>NZ_CP081000.1:0-4800000 GCF_019645875.1 Mycolicibacterium senegalense
TTGACAGCGGACCCCGACCCACCATTCGTCGCCGTCTGGAACAGCGTCGTCGCCGAACTCAACGGCGACCGTGCTCCAGAATCGGGTCTCTCAGGTGACACCGCCGCACCCCAGCTGACCCCCCAGCAAAGGGCCTGGCTCAAGCTGGTCGAACCACTCGTGATCGCCGAGGGGTTTGCTCTGCTCTCGGTCCCCACCACGTTCGTCCAGAACGAGATCGAACGCCATCTGCGCGAACCCATCATCAACGCGCTCAGCCGCAAACTGGGCCAGCGCGTCGAGCTCGGTGTACGCATCGCCACCCCCTCCGAGGAAGCTCAGGAGTCCGCGGCCGAGACCACGGCCGATTCCCGGGAGACCGCTGAGGCAACATCTCCGACGCCGGCCACTGACGCCGACGAGATCGATGACGATCGCGCCGCCAAGGTCAGCGCCGAGGAAAGCTGGCCGACCTACTTCAGCAGTCCGCAGCGTGACTCGACCGTCAGCGACGACAACGCGGTCAACCTCAACCGCCGCTATACCTTCGACACGTTCGTCATCGGTGCGTCGAACCGCTTCGCCCACGCCGCTACCCTCGCCATCGCCGAGGCGCCCGCGCGGGCCTACAACCCGTTGTTCATCTGGGGCGAGTCGGGTCTGGGCAAGACCCATCTGCTGCATGCGGCCGGAAATTATGCGCAACGTCTCTTCCCCGGCATGCGCGTGAAGTACGTCTCCACAGAGGAATTCACGAACGACTTCATCAACTCACTGCGCGACGACCGCAAGGCCTCGTTCAAACGGAGCTACCGCGACATCGACATCCTGCTGGTCGACGACATCCAGTTCATCGAAGGCAAGGAAGGTATCCAGGAGGAGTTCTTCCATACCTTCAACACCCTGCACAACGCCAACAAGCAGATCGTCATCTCCTCGGACCGGCCGCCGAAACAGCTGGCCACCCTCGAGGACCGGCTGCGTACCCGCTTCGAGTGGGGCCTGATCACCGACGTTCAGCCGCCGGAGCTCGAAACCCGCATCGCGATCCTGCGCAAGAAGGCGCAGATGGATCGACTGGATGTGCCTGATGACGTGCTCGAGCTCATCGCCAGCAGCATCGAACGCAACATCCGCGAGCTCGAGGGTGCGTTGATCCGTGTCACGGCGTTCGCCTCGCTGAACAAAACCCGGATCGACAAGGCTCTGGCCGAAGTCGTGTTGCGCGATCTGATCGCCGACGCCACGACCATGCAGATCAGCACGGCCGCGATCATGGCCGCCACCGCCGAGTACTTCGAGACCACGGTGGAGGAACTGCGCGGCCCCGGCAAGACCCGGGCACTGGCGCAGTCCCGGCAGATCGCCATGTATCTGTGCCGTGAGCTCACCGATCTCTCCCTGCCCAAGATCGGCCAGGCGTTCGGGCGAGACCACACCACCGTCATGTATGCCGAGAAGAAGATTCGTGGCGAGATGGCCGAGCGGCGCGAGGTTTTCGACCACGTGAAGGAACTCACGACAAGGATTCGTCAGCGCGCCAAGCGCTGAACCACTCCCGAACCCCGCGCTGAATCCCCCGCCACCCCCTCGAGATGACCTCACGAGGGGTTTAGTGCTGACCTGGCGGGGTATCCGCCGTCTCACATCGTGGTCTGACTCGAGTCCTCCGGCGAAAAATCTTGTAACAACTTTCGCCTCATTTGGCACCACGAGTCACAGCCCACCGCTGTGGATACTGCTGTGCACAACCTGCGGGCAAACCAGGGATGAATGACAAAATCATCCACACCCGGGCGGCTGTCCACACTCGAGCGCCGGTCCATCCACCGGACTCCACAGCGGACTCACATTGCGACACACCGGCGGTGCTGGGCAAACACCCGTTCATCCCCAGTTTTCACAGGCCCTAATACTGTTACTCATATATCTTCTAAGAATTCCTTCTAGAAGAAGGGCCTTGGGGACACCGGACGGACGGTACGTCCGATCGGGGCCTCGAGGCACGAGCCGATCCCCGTGTCACCCCGATCGATTAGCTTTCAAGTTGGTGAGGAAAGCTCTACGGTGGTTCATCGACAGCGGTTTCCAGCTTTGTCATTCAGCGTCGTGCTGCGTGGTGCGGTTTTCGGAAAACGCAGGTAGAGCTCGTTATGGGGATCATCGAAGGGGCGCATAGCACGTGGCGACGACGACGGCTGGGCTGACCGACTTGAAGTTCCGCGTGGTGCGTGAGGACTTCGCGGACGCGGTGGCCTGGGTGGCCCGCAATCTGCCGACCCGGCCCACCATCCCGGTGCTGGCCGGCGTCCTGCTGACCGGTACCGACGAGGGCCTGACCATCTCCGGCTTCGATTACGAAGTGTCCGCGGAGGTGCGGGTGAGCGCTGAAATCGCTTCTCCCGGAAGCGTTTTGGTGTCAGGGCGGTTGTTGTCCGACATCACCAAGGCCCTGCCCGCCAAGCCGGTCGAGCTCAGCGTCGAGGGCACCCGGGTGGCATTGACCTGTGGTAGCGCGCGGTTCTCACTGCCCACCCTCGCGGTGGAGGACTATCCCGCGCTCCCGACGCTGCCCGAGGAGACCGGCGTGGTGTCGTCGGATCTGTTCGCCGAGGCCATCGGCCAGGTGGCCGTCGCCGCCGGCCGCGACGACACCCTGCCCATGCTGACCGGTATCCGGGTCGAGATCTCCGGTGAATCAGTGGTTTTGGCGGCCACCGACCGCTTCCGGCTCGCGGTGCGCGAGCTGACCTGGGAAACCAGTGCCACCGACGTCGAAGCCGCCGTGCTGGTGCCGGCCAAGACGCTGGCCGAGGCCGCCAAGGCCGGTACCGACGGCAACCAGGTGCACCTGTCGCTGGGTTCGGGGGCCGCGGTCGGCAAGGACGGCCTGCTCGGTATCCGCAGTAACGGCAAGCGCAGCACCACACGTCTGCTCGACGCGGAGTTCCCGAAGTTCCGTCAACTGCTGCCGTCCGAGCACACCGCGGTGGCCACCATCGGGGTCGCCGAACTCACCGAGGCGATCAAGCGTGTGGCGCTGGTCGCCGACCGTGGAGCCCAGATCCGGATGGAGTTCGGCGACGACGTGCTGCGGCTGTCGGCCGGGGCCGACGACGTGGGCCGGGCCGAGGAAGACCTGCCGGTCGAGTTCGCCGGGGACCCGTTGACCATCGCCTTCAATCCCACCTACCTGACCGACGGGCTGAGCTCGCTGCATTCTGACCGGGTGACTTTCGGTTTCACCACGCCGAGCCGGCCGGCGGTGTTGCGGCCGACGGGCGAGGATGGTGGTACCGGTGGAGGCTCGGGGCCGTTCCCGGCCGCCAAGACCGATTATGTCTACCTGTTGATGCCGGTCCGCCTTCCCGGCTGATCGGCGCTGGCGAGAGAGGGCGCACATGCAACTGGGGTTGGTCGGCCTGGGCAAGATGGGCTTCAACATGCGCGAGCGCCTGCGCGCCGGTGGCCACGAGGTCGTGGGTTACGACCCGCGACCGGAGGTAAGTGACGTGGCCAGCCTGACCGATCTGGCGGCTGCGCTCGAGACGCCGCGGGTGGTCTGGGTGATGGTGCCGTCGGGCACCGTGACGCACGAGACCATCGTCACGCTCGCCGATGTGCTGTCACCCGGTGATCTGGTGATCGACGGCGGCAACTCGCGGTACACCGAAGACGGCCCGCACGCGAAGTTGTTGGGTGACAAGGGAATCAACTTCGTCGACGCCGGTGTCTCGGGTGGCGTCTGGGGCCTGCACGAGGGCTATGGCCTGATGGTCGGTGGCAGTGACGCCGACGTGGCTCGAGCCATGCCGATCTTCGACACATTGCGTCCGGCCGGCGACGCGGCCGACGGATTCGTCCACGCCGGCCCGGTAGGTGCCGGGCACTACGCCAAGATGGTGCACAACGGCATCGAGTACGGCTTGATGCACGCCTACGCCGAGGGATATGAGCTGCTCGCGGCCGAAGAACTGATCGCCGACCCCCAAGCGGTGATCCAGGCCTGGACCAATGGCACCGTGGTGCGGTCGTGGTTGCAGCAACTGCTGGCCAAGGCGCTCAAGGAGGATCCGGGCTTCGCCGCGATCAGCGGCTACACCGAAGATTCCGGCGAAGGCCGCTGGACGGTGGAGGAAGCGATCAGCCACCGGGTGCCGATGCCGGTGATCGCGGCGTCGTTGTTCGCCCGGTTCGCCTCGAGGCAAGAGGACTCCCCCACCATGAAAGCCGTGTCCGCGCTACGCAACCAGTTCGGTGGCCATGCGGTGCACCGGATCAGTGAGTCCGGTTAGGCGCGATTTCCGATGTATGTCCGTCACCTGGGACTGACCGACTACCGGTCCTGGGCACACGTCGAGCTCGAGCTCGAGCCCGGCCGCACGGTATTCGTCGGATCGAACGGTTTCGGCAAGACGAA
Source organism: Mycolicibacterium senegalense (assembly GCF_019645875.1). Taxonomy (GTDB): domain Bacteria; phylum Actinomycetota; class Actinomycetes; order Mycobacteriales; family Mycobacteriaceae; genus Mycobacterium; species Mycobacterium senegalense. Next base: position 4,400 of record NZ_CP081000.1, read on the forward strand.
TCTCGTTGAGGCACTGTGGTATTGCGCCACACTGGGTTCTCACCGGGTGGCCACGGACGCGCCGTTGATCAGGGCCGGCGCGCCCCGCGCGATCGTCTCGACCATCGTCGTCAACGAGGGTCGCGAACTGGCCGTCGACCTCGAGATCACCAGCGGCCGGGCCAACAAGGCCAGGCTGAACCGTTCCCCGGTGCGTTCTCCGCGCGAGATCCTCGGTGTCTTGCGGGCAGTGCTGTTCAGTCCGGAGGACCTGGCGCTGGTGCGGGGCGACCCGGGTGAGCGCCGGCGTTATCTCGACGAGTTGGCCACCACCCGTCGGCCGGCCATCGCCGGCATCCGCGCCGATTACGACAAGGTCGTGCGCCAGCGCACAGCGCTGTTGAAAACCGCTGCGGGAGCGCGGTATCGGGGTGATCGCAGTGTGCTGGACACCCTTGACGTGTGGGACGGGCACCTCGCCGCGCACGGCGCGGCGTTGATCGCCGCCCGCGTCGCGCTCGTCGAGCAACTGCATCCGGAAGTGCAGAAGGCCTATCAATTGTTGGCGCCCTCGAGTCGTCCCGCGGCCATCCGGTACCGCAGCAGTGTGGAGGCGATCGAGAACGCTCCGGGCCTGGAGCCCGTGGAGTTCTATGAGGCCGCGCTGCTCGATGCACTGGCGCGACGACGCGATGCGGAATTGGATCGCGGGGTGTGTCTGGTCGGTCCGCATCGCGACGATCTCGAGCTGTGGCTCGGTGACCAGCCCGCCAAAGGCTTTGCCAGTCACGGCGAATCGTGGTCGATGGCGCTTGCCTTGCGGCTGGGTGCCTATGAATTGCTGCGGTCGGACGGCGTCGATCCGGTGCTCTTGCTCGACGATGTGTTCGCCGAGCTGGACACCGCACGCAGGCAGGCGCTGGCGGCCGTGGCGGGTGAGGCCGAGCAGGTTCTGGTGACCGCGGCGGTCGCCGAGGACATCCCGCAGGACTGGGCGGCCAACCGCATCGAGATCAAGATGACCGACGGCGACCAGGGACGGGTATCGGTGGTGCAGTCATGACAGACGATTCTGCTCAGGTCCCAGATCCCGCGCCCGCCGTCAGCCCGGAGGATCTCACCCGCATGCGCGGCATGGATCTGGTGAGGCGCACCCTCGAGGAGGCTCGCGGTGCGGCCCGCAGCCAAGGCAAGGATGTCGGCCGCGGCCGCAGCGCCCCGGTACGACGGGTGGCCGGCAATGCCGGTCGCCGCCGCAGCTGGTCCGGTCCCGGACCCGACGTCCGAGATCCGCAACCGCTCGGGGCCGCCACCCAGGATCTGGCCAGAGTGCGGGGCTGGTCCTCGAGGGTCGCCGAGGGCTCGGTGTTCGGCCGGTGGCGCACCGTCGTGGGCGACCAGATCGCCGACCACGCCAACCCGACCGGCCTGAACGAAGGGGTTTTGACCGTCTCGGCGGAGTCCACTGCGTGGGCCACTCAGCTGCGGATGGTGCAGTCCCAGCTGCTGGCCAAGATCGCCGCCGCGGTCGGTGACGGTGTGGTGACCTCGTTGAAGATCGTCGGGCCGGTGGGCCCGTCATGGCGGAAGGGCCGGTACCACGTCTCCGGCCGCGGTCCGCGCGACACCTACGGCTAGGACTGCGCTCAGAACGCCGAGACGCGCGGAATGCCTCTCCTCAAGCGTCCGGAGGCACCAATGGCCGAGAAATTCAGCGCACGGCGCAGTTAGATAGGTGGAAACGCCGCTACAGAGTCGGCCCTGTCCGTATCGACCGGTAGACTGTGGCGAGATCTGCAGGGCGGTGACGCAACCGCCTCCCGCGAACCCCAAGGAGACGCGTCCGACGTGGCTGCCCAGAATCAGTACGGTGCCGACTCGATCAAAGTGCTGGAAGGCCTCGAAGCCGTTCGTAAACGACCCGGCATGTATATCGGTTCCACCGGTGAACGTGGCCTGCACCACCTGGTGTGGGAGGTCGTCGACAACGCGGTAGACGAGGCGATGGCCGGCTTCGCGACGAAAGTGGATGTCCGCATCCTCGAGGACGGCGGGGTCCAGGTCTCCGACGACGGGCGCGGTATCCCGGTGGCCATGCACGCCACCGGCATCCCGACCATCGACGTGGTGATGACCGTCCTGCACGCCGGCGGCAAGTTCGAAGAGGGCGCCTATCAGGTGTCCGGCGGCCTGCACGGTGTCGGCGTCTCGGTGGTCAACGCGCTGTCCACCCGGCTCGAAGCCGATGTCCGCACCGATGGGTACGAGTGGTTCCAGACCTACGACAACTCGGTCCCCGGAACCCTGCGCAAGGGCGAGAAGACCAAGGAAACCGGAACCACCATCCGGTTCTGGGCCGATCCGGACGTCTTCGAGACCACGGTCTACGACTTCGAGACCATTGCCCGCCGGCTTCAGGAGATGGCATTCCTGAACAAGGGCCTGACCATCGAGCTCACCGATGAGCGGGTGACCCAGGACGAGGTGGTGGACGAGGTGGTCGCCGACACCGCGGCCGCACCCAAGTCGGCGGAGGAGACGGCGGCCGAGGCCTCCGCTCCGCACAAGGTCAAGCACCGCACCTTCCACTACCCGGGCGGCCTGGTCGACTTCGTCAAGCACATCAACCGCACCAAGACCGCGATCCAGCCCAGCGTGATCGACTTCGACGGCAAGGGCCCCGGCCATGAGGTCGAGATCGCGATGCAGTGGAACGCCGGCTATTCCGAATCGGTGCACACTTTCGCCAATACGATCAACACGCACGAGGGCGGCACCCACGAAGAGGGTTTCCGCGCGGCGTTGACGAGCGTGGTCAACAGGTACGCCAAGGAAAAGAAGCTCCTCAAGGACAAGGATCCGAACCTCACCGGCGACGACATCCGTGAGGGTCTGGCCGCGGTGATCTCGGTGAAGGTTGCTCAACCGCAGTTCGAAGGCCAGACCAAGACCAAGCTCGGTAACACCGAGGTCAAGTCGTTCGTTCAGAAGATCTGCAACGAGCAGCTCACCCACTGGTTCGAGGCCAATCCAGCTGAAGCGAAAACCGTGGTGAACAAAGCGGTTTCGTCGGCGCAGGCGCGGATCGCCGCCCGCAAGGCCCGTGAGCTGGTCCGGCGCAAGAGCGCTACTGACATCGGCGGTTTGCCCGGCAAGCTGGCGGATTGCCGCTCCACCGATCCGACGAAGTCGGAACTGTATGTGGTGGAGGGTGATTCGGCCGGCGGCTCGGCCAAGAGTGGTCGCGATTCGATGTTCCAGGCGATCCTGCCGTTGCGCGGCAAGATCATCAACGTCGAAAAGGCCCGTATCGACCGGGTTTTGAAGAACACCGAAGTTCAGGCCATCATCACCGCGCTGGGCACCGGTATCCACGACGAGTTCGACATCTCCAAGCTGCGGTATCACAAGATTGTGCTGATGGCCGACGCCGATGTCGACGGTCAGCACATCTCCACGCTGCTGCTGACCCTGTTGTTCCGGTTCATGAAACCGCTGGTCGAGCATGGCCACATCTTCTTGGCGCAGCCTCCGCTGTACAAGCTCAAGTGGCAGCGTCAGGAACCGGAGTTCGCCTACTCCGACCGCGAGCGCGACGGTCTGTTGGAGGCCGGTAAGGCTGCGGGCAAGCGCATCAACGTCGATGACGGTATCCAGCGTTACAAGGGTCTGGGCGAGATGGATGCCAAGGAACTGTGGGAAACCACCATGGATCCGACAGTGCGGGTATTGCGTCAAGTGACGCTTGATGATGCGGCTGCCGCCGACGAGCTGTTCTCCATCCTGATGGGTGAAGACGTCGAAGCCCGCCGCAGTTTCATCACGCGCAACGCCAAAGACGTTCGCTTCTTGGATGTTTAGCCGCTACGCGCCCAAATCCTCTGACCGCATCAAGCCGAGCCGACGAGCGAGGAATTCATGACTGACACCACGTTGCCACCAGGCGACGGAGCCTCCGACCGCATCGAGCCGGTCGACATCCAGCACGAAATGCAGCGCAGTTACATCGATTACGCGATGAGCGTGATCGTGGGCCGGGCGCTGCCGGAGGTACGCGACGGCCTCAAGCCCGTGCACCGACGCGTGCTGTACGCGATGTACGACTCGGGCTTCCGGCCGGACCGCAGCCACGCCAAGTCGGCGCGCTCGGTGGCCGAGACGATGGGTAACTACCACCCGCACGGTGATGCGTCGATCTACGACACCCTGGTCCGCATGGCCCAGCCGTGGTCGCTGCGTTACCCGCTGGTCGACGGTCAGGGCAACTTCGGTTCGCCGGGTAACGACCCCGCCGCCGCGATGCGGTACACCGAGGCCCGGCTGACCCCGCTGGCCATGGAGATGCTGCGTGAAATCGACGAGGAGACAGTCGATTTCATCCCGAACTACGACGGCCGGGTGCAAGAGCCGACCGTGCTGCCGAGCCGGTTCCCCAACCTGCTGGCCAACGGCTCGGGCGGTATCGCCGTCGGCATGGCCACCAACATCCCGCCGCACAACCTGCGGGAGTTGGCCGAGGCGGTGTACTGGTGCCTCGAGAACCACGAGGCCGATGAAGAGGCCACCCTGGCCGCGGTGTGCGAGCGGGTCAAGGGCCCCGACTTCCCCACCAGCGGCCTGATCGTCGGCTCGCAGGGTATCCAGGATGCCTACACCACGGGCCGCGGCTCGATCCGCATGCGCGGTGTGGTGGAGATCGAGGAGGACAGCCGGGGCCGTACCGGCATCGTCATCACCGAACTGCCCTACCAGGTCAACCACGACAACTTCATCACCTCGATCGCCGAACAGGTGCGTGACGGCAAGCTGGCCGGCATCTCCAACATCGAGGACCAGTCCAGCGACCGCGTGGGCCTGCGAATCGTGGTGGAGCTCAAGCGCGATGCCGTCGCGAAGGTCGTGCTGAACAACCTCTACAAGCACACCCAGCTGCAGACGTCCTTCGGTGCGAACATGCTGTCGATCGTCGACGGGGTGCCCCGCACGCTGCGTCTGGACCAGATGATCCGGTACTACGTCGCGCACCAGCTCGACGTCATCATCCGGCGTACCCGGTACCGGCTGCGCAAGGCCAACGAGCGGGCTCACATCCTGCGCGGGTTGGTCAAAGCGCTCGACGCGCTCGATGAAGTGATCGCGTTGATCCGCGCTTCGGAGACCGTCGAGATCGCCCGCGCCGGCCTGATCGAGCTGCTCGACATCGACGAGATACAGGCTCAGGCCATCCTCGACATGCAGCTGCGTCGGTTGGCTGCCCTGGAACGTCAGAAGATCATCGACGATCTGGCCAAGATCGAGGCCGAGATCGCCGACCTCGAGGACATCCTGGCCAAACCGGAACGGCAGCGAGCGATCGTGCGCGACGAGCTCGCCGAGATCGTCGAGAAGCACGGTGACGACCGGCGCACCCGGATCGTCCCGGCCGACGGCGACGTCAGCGACGAGGACCTGATCGCCCGCGAAGACGTCGTGGTCACGATCACCGAGACGGGATACGCCAAGCGCACCAAGACCGACCTCTACCGCAGCCAGAAGCGCGGCGGCACGGGCGTGCAGGGCGCGGGGCTCAAGGCCGACGACATCGTCAACCACTTCTTCGTGTGCTCGACGCACGACTGGATCCTGTTCTTCACCACACAGGGTCGCGTGTACCGGGCGAAGGCCTACGACCTGCCGGAAGCCTCGCGTACCGCGCGCGGACAGCATGTGGCGAACTTGCTTGCCTTCCAGCCGGAGGAGCGCATCGCCCAAGTGATCCAGCTCAAGACCTACGAGGACGCGCCGTACCTGGTGCTGGCCACCCGCAACGGCCTGGTGAAGAAGTCCAAGCTGGTCGACTTCGATTCGAACCGTTCCGGCGGCATCGTGGCGATCAACCTGCGCGACGGTGATGAACTGGTCGGTGCGGTGCTGTGCTCGGCCGAAGACGACCTGCTGCTGGTCAGTGCCAACGGTCAGTCCATCCGGTTCTCCGCAACCGATGAGGCGCTGCGGCCGATGGGCCGGGCCACCTCGGGTGTGCAGGGCATGCGGTTCAACGAAGACGACCGGTTGCTGTCGCTCAATGTGGTCCAACCGGACACGTATCTGCTGGTCGCGACCGCGGGCGGGTACGCCAAACGGACTGCGATCGAGGAGTACACGGTCCAGGGCCGTGGCGGCAAGGGCATCCTGACGATCCAGTACGACCGCAAACGTGGCAGTCTGGTCGGAGCGCTGATCGTCGATGACGAGACGGAGCTGTACGCCATCACCTCCGGTGGCGGCGTGATCCGGACCGCCGCACGTCAGGTTCGCAAGGCTGGACGTCAGACCAAGGGTGTCCGCTTGATGAACCTGGGCGACGGCGACACACTGATTGCGATTGCGCGCAACGCCGAGGAGGACTCGGACCCGGATGGTGCTGAGTCTGACGAGGAATGACGCTGTCGCCGAGGCCCGACGCGGACCTCGGCCTGAGCTAAGGAGCTGTTAGGTGAGTTCACCGAACGAGCCGGGATACCCGCGAGCGGGCGACCGGCCCGGCAGTTCCAACGGCTCAGGCACCGGGGCCGCTGGGGCCGACGGGGCCTCGGCCGCGGGAAAGGCGGGCGGGGTCCAGGCCCGGCCCGCCGGCGGTCAGATCACCGAGACGGGTGAGGCGCCGCCGTGGCAGCGCGGGACCGCCAGGACCACGCCGCCCGCCCCAAACGAGACGCGCGACGAGGGTGCCCGCCCGGCGAGCGCCCACTCCCCCGGTGTCGAGGCCAGGTTGCAACGCTTCGTCGCCGGCTCGGAGAACCAGGAAACCGAGCAGCAGGCTCGGCCGGCAAGACCGTCGTCCCCCCAGGCGCAGTCTGGATCCCGCGGTGAGCCGGCGCGGTCGGAGGCTTACGCCAGCGAGATCCCGGACCTGTCCGGTCCGGCTCCGCGCCCAGCGCCGCGCAAGTCCTCCGCCGACGCTCCCGCCGCAAGATCTTCGAGCAACAGTCCGACCACGCGGATCCAGGTGGCCAGCCGAACTGCGCACCAGGGGCCGGTCCGGGCCAGCATGCAGATCCGCCGGGTCGACCCGTGGACTGTGCTGAAGGTCTCACTGGTCCTGTCGGTGGTGCTGTTCTTCGTGTGGATGATCGCGGTGGCGTTCCTGTACCTCGTGCTCGGCGCGATGGGTGTGTGGAGCAAGCTCAACAGCAACGTCGGTGACCTTCTGACCAGCGCCAGCGGCGCCGCTGGAGGCGAATTGGTGTCCAGTGGAACGATATTCGGAGGGGCGGCGCTCATCGGCCTGGTCAACATCGTCGTGCTGTGTGCGATGGCCACCATCGGGGCTTTCATCTACAACCTGACCACCGATCTGGTCGGCGGAGTCGAGGTCACGCTGGCCGACCGGGATTGATTTGGGAGTCTGCGCCTCGGTGCGGTAATCTCTGCGCTCGGTCGATCCCAATTTTCGGGCCTATAGCTCAGGCGGTTAGAGCGCTTCGCTGATAACGAAGAGGTCGGAGGTTCGAGTCCTCCTAGGCCCACGACACCCGGTGTAACCGGTGATCATCGAGAGGTTGCGCCATGCGGTTCATACTTCTGGCCGGCATCGCAGCCGCCGCGGTGATCGTCTGGCGGTCACGCCACGGTGAAGAGGTTTGGCACGAGGCCGAAATGCCGGCGTCGAAGCCGAATACGGGGCCTTAGCTCAGTTGGTAGAGCGCTGCCTTTGCAAGGCAGATGTCAGGAGTTCGAATCTCCTAGGCTCCACAACTCAAAACTGAAGGTTCAGAAGCGGTTCGGCGTAGATTCCGGGCCGCTTTTCTCGTTTCCTCGACCCGTTATCCCCGGTAGGCTTCCGCTGTCCACGGACACCAGGCCGGAGACCTTCCGCCTCGGACGCTCAAAACGTTGGTGGCGCCACCATGAGGAAGAGGGAACCTGTGATTCGAGCAGTCATCGTGGGCATTGCCGTTCTGACGATTGCCGGTTGCGGATCGGAGAGCGAGCCGGCGGCGACGTCGAGTTCGGCGGCCGACGCATCATCGGCGGCGCCGGTCAGTGCCGAACAACAGATCCGCGACCTGGTGGCCAAGGAAAAAACTGCGCTGGCCAAATTTGATTTCAACAGTCTGGCGGAGCTGACCTGTCTGCAGTACCGCGACGCGGTACGAAACCAGGCGGACACGCTATTCCCACCACTCAGCGCGGCCGGTGCCCCCGGGGAACTGGCCGGCGCACCCGTCGACCTGTTGAGGAGTGGGTTCAAACGGCAACACCCCACGGCATCGGACGCCACCATCAACCAGCTGGTCGACGCGTTGATCCGATCCGACGAGCCGGCGTACAAGGCCGCCAACCTTGAGATTCTTCGACAGACATCGAAGGCGACGATCGACAAGGTGGAGAACATCAAGATCACCGGTGACAAGGCCACGGCCGACCTCACCACCACATGGATGATCGGCGAGAACCCACCGGCGACCGCCACGCAGCCCAACGCCTACGCCAAAGAAGACGGTCACTGGCTGGATTGCCAGTCACCGACCCCGCAGTAGCCCGCCAGGTCAGGGCTTGGGTGTCACCTCGACGCTCGGCGGCAGCGGTGACGGCTCGGGCCGGGTGGACCGTCGCACGATCGAAAATGCCAGCGCTCCACCGGCCAGGGTTGCCACGGCGGCACCGGCCAGAAGCAGCCGGCGCCGGCGTCGCGGCTTGGCCTGCGGCGCGGCGGCCGCCTCCTGCAGTACCTCGGGCAGTGCCGCCACCGTTTGGGCGGCTGCGGCGAGCTGACGGCGCAGCCTGCCCGACTCGTAGCGCTTGCGCAGCCCGGCCGCTGCCGCGGACACGGTGTTGGCGCTGATGCCAACCACGCCGCGAGTTACGTCGACGGGGCCCACCGTGCTGTATTTCAAGCCGCGGGCTAGGCGCTGACGGGGGGCCAACCGGGTTTCGATGTTCGCGGTCATCTGGCACCTTTCTGGGCACGGGCGGCGGAAGTGAGCTGCGGCCGAAGTGTGTCGGCTGAGATCCACATTGCCATCTCCGCGGGAGTCTGGGGGCGTTGGTGGGGTATCTGACCGTCGCCGGCGGCCGGGATGGCAGACTGAGTAGCCGTGACGAGCCCCATTCAGACCGCGACGGCGACACTGCACACCAACCGCGGCGACATCAAGATCGCACTGTTCGGAAACCACGCTCCCAAGACCGTGGCCAACTTCGTCGGCTTGGCGCAGGGCACCAAGGACTACAGCACCGAGAATGCCTCGGGCGGAACCTCCGGTCCGTTCTACGACGGCGTCATCTTCCACCGGGTGATCGACGGCTTCATGATCCAAGGCGGCGACCCGACCGGAACCGGTCGCGGCGGCCCGGGCTTCCAGTTCGCCGACGAGTTCCACCCCGAGCTTCAGTTCGACAAGCCCTACCTGCTGGCCATGGCCAACGCCGGGCCGGGCACCAACGGCTCCCAGTTCTTCATCACGGTCGGCCAGACCCCGCACCTCAACCGCCGCCACACGATCTTCGGCGAGGTTGTGGATCCGGAGTCCCAGAAGGTCGTCGACGCCATCGCGTCCACCCCGACCGACCGCTCCGACCGGCCGACCGATCCGGTCGTCATCGAATCGGTCACCGTGTCATAACGGGTCCTACCCCGCACGTACCAATGCGCGACGCCCCCGGAGTCGGGGGCGTCGCGTGTTGTGTGGGGTCTGATTCATCACGGGGCCGCGAAACCGGCCTCTGTGAGCGCGTCCAAGACGTCGAGCGGGTCCGTTCCGAGATCCCAGCGCGTGAAGACCACCAGGCGGTCGTCGACCGTGTCGATCTCCAGTAGGCGGACCTTGCGGGCGATCCGACGGAACTCGGTGATGCGGACTTTCCGGATCTCATTGCGGCGATATGTCCGGGTACGCCACCACCCGGCGACGGTGAGACTGTCTTGGTTAATTGCCAGTTTCGGCCGTGCCCGCCACGACAATGTTGCGAAGGTGAGCAATCCCACGCCAGCAATGCCGGCAAGAACACGTCCGGGCGGGTCTGTGATCAGGGTCACAGCTGCGATAGCCATCATAAGCCCGGCTATGCCGCAACCAGCGACTCCAGCGGCCGATGGCCCCCAATGAGTTTGCTGCACGGGTTGTTCACACCCTCTTACCGCGACTAATGGAGTTATCCACAGGTGCTATCCCCAATGGGGATGAATCACAACGATGTGATTGAGCATCGCCAAGGTTGCTGAACCGGTAACGCTGAAAACGTAAGATGAATTCATTATGAAGGCGCCTCGGCTTATCGCCAGCGCATCGTGAGCAACAGCCCGGTGATCATGAAGGCAAAGGCGATCGCGTAGTTCCACGGACCCAGGTCAGCCATCCACTGAAGGAAGGAAGGGGTGTCCACCGGGTTGGTCGCGGCGAGCTGGAAGACCAGCAGCCACAACAGGCCGAACAACATGAGGCCGATGAACAGCGCGACGAACCACACACTCGACGGTCCGGCTTTCACCTTGACCGGGGTCCGGCTCACCGACTTGATGGTGAAATCGTTCTTCTTACGGACTTTGGACTTGGGCATGGGTACCTTCGCGGACAGTCGGCGTCACACGGTGCGACGATGAGGCAGGATGCCTCACGAGCCTAACGTAGCTGCACGTCCAGGAGAGACTGCGATGGACCAACCGGATCGATCCCCGTGGCGTTTCGGCGTCCCGGCCGTCTGCCTGGCCGCCGGCTTGCTCCTGGCCGCAACCCACGGAGTCTCCGGCGGTGACGAAATTCGCCGCAGCGACGCCCCCCGCCTCGTCGACCTGGTCCGCGAGGCCCAGCAATCGGTAGACCGGCTGACCGCCGAACGGGATTCGCTGTCGACCGAGATCGACAGCCATCACGGCGGCTCCCCCGGCTCACACGCGGCCCTCGGGGCGATCACCCGCCGCTCTGCCGAGCTCGCCGTCGACGCGGGCACGGTCCCGATGCGAGGACCCGGACTGGTTGTCACGCTCAATGACGCCCAGCGCGATGCCGAGGGCCGCTTTCCCCGCGACGCCTCCCCTGACGACCTCGTGGTGCACCAACAGGACATTCAGGCCGTCTTGAATGCACTGTGGAGCGCCGGCGCCGAAGGCATCCAAATGCAGGACCAGCGCATCATCGCCACCTCAGCTCCCCGCTGTGTCGGGAACACGCTGCTGCTCAACGGCCGTACCTACAGCCCGCCGTATGTGATCACCGCGATCGGCGACGCGTCCGCCATGCAGGCCGCGCTGGCGGCCGCCCCCAACGTCACGCTCTACAAGCAATACGTGGTGCGGTTCGGCTTGGGATACCTGGAAGAACCGCGGGCCGAGGTCGAACTGACCGGGCATACCGAGCCGCTGCGGATGCGCTACGCGAAACCAGCGGGCCCTGTCGGCTATTAAACCCGTTCGTCAGGGCCGGTAACCTATGTCAATGCAGGTTCTGGTCGTCGACAACTATGACAGCTTCGTGTTCAACCTGGTCCAGTATCTGGGCCAGCTCGGGGTCGACGCGCAGGTGTGGCGTAACGACGATGACCGCCTGGCCACCGAAGCCGACCTCGCCAAGGTGGCAGCTGACTTCGACGGCGTACTGCTGAGCCCCGGTCCCGGCACCCCGGAACGGGCCGGAGCCACCATCCCCCTGGTGCGCGCCTGCGCGGCGGCCGGCACTCCCCTACTCGGCGTCTGCCTCGGTCACCAGGCGATCGGCGTCGCCTTCGGCGGCACCGTCGACCGCGCGCCCGAACTACTGCACGGCAAGACGAGCATCGTGCACCACGCGGACACCGGGGTGCTCAAGGGTCTGCCGGACCCGTTCACCGCGACCCGGTACCACTCGTTGACCATCCTTCCCGAGACGGTGCCCGATGAGCTCGAGGTCATCGGGCAGACCGACGGCGGGGTCATCATGGCCGTGCGGCACTGGGAGCTGCCGATTCACGGTGTGCAGTTCCACCCGGAGTCGATCCTCACCGAGGGTGGCCATCGGATGCTGGCCAACTGGCTCGGCGTCTGCGGTGCGGCCCCCGAGGAAGCTCTGGTGGCCGCCCTCGAAGCGGAGGTGGCTCGCGCCGTAGCGGCGGCTACGACGCGAAGCTCAGCGTGATCCGTGCGTCGCGGTTCACCCCGGTGCCCGCCGGCGGGCTCTGGGTGACCACGGCGTTGGTGCGCTGACCGCTGTCGCGCACATCCGGGCCCTTGTCCAGCACACCGGTCCAGCCCAGGGCGGTCAGCCGCGGGTAGACGTCGTCCCAGAACTGGCCGACCAGGTTGGGCATCACGAACTGATTGCCCTTCGAGACGTGGATCTGAACCGGGGTGTCCTTGGGCACCGAGGCGCCGGCGGCCGGTTCGGTGCCCACCACCTGTCCGGCGGGCGCGGTGTTGTCGACCTCGATGACGACGGTGCTGGCGAAACCGGATGCGGTCAGGATCTGCTTGCACACGTCGACACTCTGGCCGCCGCAGTCGGGAACGGCGGTGTTCTCGGGACCTGAACCGACCACGAGCGTGACCTCGTAGATGATGCCGGCGGTCTGATTGGCCGGCGGGTTCGTCGCGAGCACGCGCCCCTTCTGCTCGGGTGTCGACGGACTCGGGGTTTCCTTGACCTTCTCGAATCCGGCGTCCTTGAGCTTCTGCCGGGCCTGTGACGGGGTCAGGCCGGCGACGTCGGGGATCTGGGCCTGCTGAGGCCCCTGGGAGACGTTGACGGTGATCTCGTCTCCGGCGGCGAGCATGCTGTTGGCCGCCGGGTCGGTGCCGATCACCACACCCGGGGGCACCTTGTTGTCGGTCTGGGGCTCCGTGCGGGTCTTGAAGCCCCGGTTCTGCAGGGCGGCAACGGCATCCGCCGACCGCTGGCCGCTCACATCGGGCACCTGCACGTCGCGGGGGTTGCCGCCGATCATGTTGATCGCCACCGTGACCACGACGGTCAGCACCGCCAGCACCGCGACGGCGATCAACCACCGGGCCACCGACGTATTACGGTCGGCCGGCCGGGGCACAACCATGTTCTGAGTGGGGGCACCGCCGCCCTGGGCCAGCATCGGACCGGAGTTCATCATCGACGTCCGCTCGGCGTCGGTGAGCACCTTGGGCGCCTCCGGGGCCTCACCGCTGTGCACCCGGATCAGATCGGTGCGCATCTCGGCCGCCGTCTGGTAGCGGTTGTCCGGGTTCTTGGCCAAGGCCTTGAGCACCACGGCGTCGAGCTCCGGCGAGATGCCGGTATGCCGGTGCGACGGCGGAATCGGATCCTCGCGGACATGCTGATAGGCCACCGCGACAGGGGAATCACCGATGAAAGGTGGCTCCCCCGTGAGGATTTCGTACAGCACGCAGCCCAGCGAGTACACGTCGGAGCGGGCGTCGACCGTCTCACCGCGAGCCTGCTCGGGTGACAGGTACTGCGCGGTGCCGATCACCGCGGCCGTCTGCGTGACGCTGTTGCCGGTATCGGCCAGGGCCCGCGCGATGCCGAAGTCCATCACCTTCACAGCGTTGTTCTTGCTGATCATGATGTTGGCCGGCTTGACGTCGCGGTGCACGATGCCGTGTTGATGGCTGAAATTGAGCGCCTGGCACGCGTCGGCGATGATTTCGATGGCCCGCCGCGGCGGGATCGGGCCTTCGCTGTGCACGATGTCGCGCAGCGTCACACCGTCGACGTACTCCATGACGATGTAGGGCAGCGGTCCGTTGGGTGTCTCCGCCTCGCCGGTGTCGTACACCGCCACGATGGCGGGATGGTTCAGCGCGGCCGCGTTCTGTGCTTCGCGGCGGAAACGTAGGTAGAAGCTGGGGTCACGGGCCAGATCGGCGCGCAGCACCTTGACCGCGACATCACGGTGCAGGCGGGTGTCGCGCGCCAGATGAACTTCGGACATACCACCGAAGCCGAGAATTTCACCGAGTTCATATCGGTCAGAGAGGTGCTGAGGCGTCGTCATCGCAGTATCTGTTCTGGTGCCGCTGATATGGCCGGAGGGTCGATCCCGGCGTCTCGGGGCATGATCACGTGGAATGCCAGGTTCGGCAACGCTGCCGGGGTCTGGTAGGGCGTCGTCTGGGTCACCGTGTCGGTGACCGTGGGCGGTGGTGACTGCTGCTGATCCTTGCGGTCCTGCGCATTGAGCACGATCAGGATCGCGATCACGATAGCCAGCGCGCCGAGTACCCCGGCGGCCCACAGCAGGGCCCGCTGACCCGACGAGAACGTGCGCCGGGCGGGCTGCACAGGTCGGTGCGCAGCTGCTGTCGGCCGGGCCCGGGTGGCGGTCACCGGGGTGCGACCGGACAGGTCGGCTGCGGCGCGGGCCTGGGCGGCCGACGGCACCGCAGCCGGCGCGGCCCGGCCCAGTGTCGGCGCCTGGTTGGGACGCGGAGGACGGCGTCCGGAGCGCACCGCGGCGACCGCGTCGGCGAACGGGCCGCCCGACTTGTAGCGCATCCCCGGGTTCTTCACCAGGGTGATCTCGATCAGCTCGCGGACATTGGGCGGCAGATCGGCGGGCAGGGGCGGCGGCGTCTCCTTGATGTGCTTCATCGCCACCGTCAACGCACCGTCACCGGTGAACGGGCGCTTACCCGAAACCGATTCGTAGCCAACGACTCCCAGCGAGTACACGTCGCTGGCGGCGGTGGCGTCATGGCCGAGGGCCTGCTCGGGCGCGATGTACTGGGCGGTGCCCATCACCATGCCGGTCTGGGTGACCGGGGCGGCGTCGACGGCCTTGGCGATACCGAAGTCGGTCAGCTTCACCTGACCGGTCGGGGTGATCAGGATGTTGCCCGGTTTGACGTCACGGTGGACCAGGCCCGCGGTGTGGGCCACCTGCAGGGCGCGGCCGGTCTGCTCGAGCATGTCCAGGGCATGACGCAGCGACAGCCGGCCGGTGCGCTTGAGCACAGAGTTCAACGGCTCGCCGTTGATCAACTCCATCACCAGATAGGCCGTGCGGCCCTCCCCGTCCAGCTCGGTTTCGCCATAGTCGTACACGCTGGCGATGCCGGGGTGGTTGAGCATCGCCACGGTGCGGGCCTCGGCACGGAACCGCTCGACGAACTCGGCATCGGTGGAGAACTCGGCCTTGAGCACCTTGACCGCGACGCGTCGGCCCAGCCGTGAGTCGACGGCCTCCCAGACCTGACCCATGCCGCCGGTGGCGATCAGGCGCTGCAGCCGGTACCGCCCGGACAGCGTGACTCCAACCCGGGGACTCATGAATCCTCCCGTAGCGCCGCCGCGATGGTGGCGCGTCCGATCGGGGCGGCAAGTGCGCCGCCGGTGGCCGACAACCGGTCCCCGCCGTCCTCGATCAACACCGAGACCGCGACCTTCGGGTCGGAGGCCGGTGCGAATGCGATGTACCAGGCATGCGGCGGAGTATTACGGGGATCCGTCCCGTGCTCTGCCGTACCGGTCTTCGAAGCGATCTGCACGCCGGCGATGGCTCCCTTCTGCTGAGTCACCTGCTCGGCGGCGACCATCAAGTCCGTAAGTGTAGCTGCGACCTGGGGTGACACCGCCCGGCGCTCTTGGGCGGGCGCAGTGGTGGCGATGGTGGTCAGGTCGGGTCCTTTTAGGCTATCCACAAGATACGGGCGCATGGCGATGCCGTCATTAGCGATGGTGGCGGCCACCTGCGCGTTCTGCAGCGGGGTCAGCGCGACATCGCGTTGCCCGATGCTGGACATCCCCAGGGCGGCCGCGTCGGCGATCGGCCCCGTGGTGGATTCGGCCACCTGCAGCGGGATCGTCGGCGGCGGTGAGTCCAGACCGAACGCCTGGGCGGTGGACTTGAGTTTGTCGGTCCCGGTCTTGATGCCCAGTTCGACGAACGCGGTGTTGCACGATTTGGCGAACGCCTCGCGCAGGGTGGCCGTGGGGCCGGGCCCGCAGGAGGCCCCACCGAAGTTCTCCAGCGTCGCGGTGCTGTCGGGCAGCGCGATCCGCGGGGCCGCCGTCAGCTGGGTATCGGGGGTGCTGCCGGACTGCAAGGCCGCCGCGGTGGTGATCACCTTGAACGTCGAGCCCGGCGGGTAGGTCTCGGAGATGGCGCGGTTGAGCAGCGGGGACTGCTCGTCGTCGCGCAGCTGCTGCCAGGCCTGGCTCTGAGCGTTCAGATCGTGGGTGGCGAGTCGGTTGGGGTCGTACGACGGAGACGACGCCATGGCCAGGATCTTGCCCGTCGACGGCTCCAGGGCCACCACCGAGCCCTTGCACGGGCCGTCACAGCCGTGCTGCAGAGCGTCCCAGGCGGCCTCCTGCACCTGCGGCTTGATCGTGGTGTCGACGTTGCCGCCGCGCGGATCACGCCCGGTGAAGAAATCGGCCAGCCGCCGGCCGAACAGCCGTTCGTCGGAGCCGTTGAGGATCGCGTCCTCGGCCCGTTCCAACCCGGTACTGGAGTACCCGAGCGAGTAGAACCCGGTCACCGGGGCGTAGACCTCCGGGTCGGGGTAGGTGCGCAGGAACCGGAACCGGCCTTCGGTGGCCTCCGAATAGGCCAGCAGCTGACCGCCCGCGGTGATCTGGCCTCGCTGGCGCGAGTACTCGTCGAGCAGGACCCGCTGATTACGCGGATCGGCGCGTAACCCGTCGGCGGTGAAGACCTGGGTGATCGTGGCGTTCGCCAACAACAGCACGATCAGCACCATGATCGTGACTGCAACCCGGCGCAGGGAGGTGTTCATACCTTCTCGATCACCTCGGTGCTGGCCGCGGCGATCGGTGTGGGGTTCGGCGCCGGGGTGGTGGTGATCGGCCGGCGTGCGGCGTGCGAGATGCGCACCAGGATGGCCAGCAGGATGTAGTTGGCCAACAGCGAGGAACCGCCGTAGGACATCCACGGCGTGGTCAGGCCGGTCAACGGGATCAGCTTGGTGACGCCGCCGACGACGATGAACAGCTGGATGGCCAGCGTCGAGGCCAGCCCGGCGGCCAGGAGCTTGCCGAAGCTGTCGCGCACGGCGATCGCGGTGCGCATGCCGCGGATGATCAGGATCGTGTAGAGCATGAGAACGCCTGCCAGCCCGACCAATCCAAGTTCTTCGCCGATCGCGGCGATGATGAAATCGGTGGCCGCGGCAGGCACGGTCCCGGGCTGTCCGTTGCCCAGGCCGGTGCCGAAGATGCCGCCGGTGGCGAAGCTGAACAGCGACTGCACCATCTGGTAGCCGGCCCCGTCAGGGTCGGCGAACGGGTCCAGCCAGGTTTCCACCCGCACCCGCACATGGCCGAAAACCTGGTACGCCACAATGCTTCCCGCGGCGAACAGGCCCAGCCCGATGAGCACCCAGCTGAGTCGCTCGGTGGCTACGTAAACCAGCACCAGAAACGACGCGTATAGCAGAAGTGAAGTGCCCAAATCCTTTTCGAAGACCATCACGCCCACCGAGGCGGCCCAGGCCAACAGCAGGGGAGCCAGGTCGCGAGGCCGAGGCAGGTCGAGGCCGAGGAAATGCTTACCCGCACTGGTGAACAGATCACGCTTGGCTACCAGCACCGCGGCGAAGAAGATGAGCAGCAGAATCTTGGAGAACTCAGCGGGCTGAATCGAGAAGCCGGGAAACTGGATCCAGATCTTGGCGCCGTACTGCTCGGAATACCTCGCCGGCAACAACGCCGGAATCACAAGCAGCACAAGGCCGGTCAGTGCGCAGATGTACCCGTAGCGGGCGAGCATGCGGTGATCGGTCAGCAGGGCCACCACGACGGAGAATCCGATGACACCCACCAGCGTCCACATCATCTGCTGGTTGGCGGTGCCGCCGAGCCCGTCGGAGGCCGTCTCACCCTTGGCGAGGTCGAGCCGGTGGATCATCACCAGACCCAGACCGTTCAGCAGCGCCGCGACCGGCAGCAGCAGCGGGTCGGCGTAGGGCGCGAACCGGCGCACGGCCAGGTGCGCGGCGCCCATCAGCGCGATGAACGCGATGACGTAGCGGATCAGATCCCAGCTCAGGCCCTGTTCCTGGTTGGCCTCGACGATCAGTAGCGCCACCGTGGTGATGAAGGCCGCAAACCCCAGAAGCAGCAGTTCCGCGTTGCGCCGATTGGGTAGCGGCGGCATGACGGTAACCGGCGACTGGGGTTGAGTCGTCATGACACAGCTCGGCAGTTCATCCCCGGTTCGGGTGGTGGGGGAGGCAGTGCGGTGACCGTGGGCGACGGGGTCGGTAAGACGGGAGCCGGGACGACGGGGGAGCCGGGAGCCGGTGATTCGGGTGCGGGAGTCTCGGGGGCCGGCGGCTCGGCGCCGGGGGCCGGCGCGGGGCTGGCTCCAGGTGACGGCGATGGTGACGGCGAGGGACTGGGTGCCGGCGCGGGCTTGGAGGTCGTGGGCGCGGTGCGCGGTGCGCAGACGGGAAGGACCGAGCCGCGGGCCAGGTCGTTGATCTGCTGGATGGCTTCGTCCTGGGTTCCGCCGGGCAGGCCGGCCCGGACCGAGGCGCGTGCCGACGGGCGCATGTCGTCGACGGCCATCAGGCGGCAGCCCAGTGCGCTGCGGTCCTGGTCGGCGCTGATCAGAGACAGTTCGTTGCGGGCGTTGAGACAGCCAAGGCGATAGGGCTCCTGCAGCGAGACGCCCAGAAACGTGCCCTGGACCCCGCGCATGATCGAGACGGTGCCCTCGTGTTCTGCGACGTAATAGTTGTTGCGGATGATCTCGCGGCCGATGGCCAGCCCGCCGATGATCACCAGCACCAGCAGTATTGCGGCGATGAGGATGCGGCGGCGCGACCGTGGCCGGCGATCCGGCTCGGCGGGCTGGGGGATCACCCGTTTGGGCTCGTTGCGGCGGGGGTTGAACGCCGAGGCCCGCCCGGCGGCCGTATCCGGCGGTGCGCTCTGGTCGTCGTCCCCGGATACCGCGCCGGCCAGGATCGGCTGCGTCTGCCCGTAGTCGTAGTCGACGACGTCGGCGACCACCACGGTCACGTTGTCGGGGCCGCCGCCGCGCAGCGCCAGCTCGATGAGCCGGTCGGCGCTTTCGGCGACATCCTCGATCTGCAGGGCCTCGTGGATGGTCTCGTGGCTGACCGGATCGGACAGACCGTCCGAGCACAGCAGGTAACGATCGCCGGCCTTGGCCTCCCGCATGATCAAGGTCGGCTCGACCTCGTGGCCGGTCAGAGCCCGCATGATCAGCGACCGCTGCGGATGACTGTGGGCCTCCTCGGCGGTGATGCGGCCTTCGTCGACCAATGTCTGGACGAAGGTGTCGTCCTTGGTGATCTGGGTCAGCTCACCGTCACGCAGCAGGTAGCCACGCGAATCGCCGATGTGGACCAGGCCCAGCCGGTTGCCGGCGAACAGGATCGCGGTGAGCGTCGTGCCCATGCCTTCGAGTTCGGGGTCGGCCTCCACGTGGGCCGCGATCGCGGAATTGCCCTGCCCGACCGCGGTGTTGAGCTTGCTGAGCAGATCGCCGCCGGGCTCGTCGTCGTCGAGATGGGCCAGCGCCGCAATGACCAGCTGTGAGGCCACTTCGCCCGCGGCATGGCCACCCATGCCGTCGGCGAGCGCCAGCAGCCGTGCCCCGGCGTACACCGAGTCCTCATTGTTGGCGCGAACCAGCCCGCGATCACTGCGCGCGGCGTATCGGAGAACGAGGGTCATAGTGTGTCTCGCGCTCCTCGTATGCGCGGCGTCACGGACGCAACTCGATTACCGTCTTACCGATTCGAACCGGTGTTCCGATCGAAACCCTTACCGCTGTTGTCACCTTCGCCCTGTCAAGGTATGTGCCGTTGGTCGATCCTAGGTCCTCGACGTACCACTCCGAACCTCGTGGCGAGAGACGGGCGTGGCGCGTTGAAGCGTAATCATCGGTGAGCACCAGGGTGGAGTCGTCGGCACGGCCGATCAGCACCGGCTGGGTACCCAACGTGATGCGGGTTCCGGCCAGTGCGCCCTCGGTGACCACCAGTTGCCGCGCGATATGACGTCCGTCCCGGCTCGGGAGCAGGGAACCGCGGAGCGCCAGCCCCCGGCGAACCATCACGGCGCCCGTCGGCGCGTAGATGTCGGTTCGCAGGATGCGCAGCACCGACCAGATGAACAGCCACAGCAGCAGGAGGAAACCGACGCGCGTCAGTTGCAGCACTAACCCCTGCATCTGACGTCCTCTCCGTATCCGCCCCACTGGTGCCGCTCAGCTACCGTCGGCAACGTCACGATACTTGGACGCCGATCGCCGTGAGGGCGAAGCGGTGCGCTTGCCACCCAGGTGTGTCCGGTCTCGCCGGGCTCAGTGCACGCGCACGATGATCTCGGAGTGGCCGAGCCGGATGACGTCGCCGTCGGCCAGCTGCCACTCCTGCACCGGCGCGTTGTTCACCGTGGTGCCGTTGGTGGAGTTGAGGTCGGACAGCAACGCGACCTGACCGTCCCACCGGATCTCGAGGTGCCGCCGCGACACCCCGGTGTCGGGAAGCCGGAACTGGGCGTCCTGGCCGCGACCGATCACATTGGCACCCTCGCGCAGCTGGTACGTGCGGCCACTGCCGTCGTCGAGCTGAAGAGTGACCGCGGCACCGCCGGCGGCGTAGTCGCCTCCGCCGTATCCGCCCTGCTGGCCGCCGTAACCTGCCTGGCCGCCCTGGGGTGCGCCGTAATCGCCTCCGCCGTAGCCGCCCTGGTCGCCATAGCCCGGCTCGCCGTAACCCTGCTCGGGGTAGCCGCCCTGCTGAGGCTCGGCGTAGCCACGACCGTAATCCTGCGGCTGACCGTAGTCCTGGCGGCCGTAGGGCTGCTGGCCACCGCCGTAGCCGCCCTGTTCGGGGTAGCCACCGCCCTGGCGCGGGTCCTGACGACCGTAGTCGTAGTCGCCGCCGCCGTATCCGGGCTGACCGCCCGGCGCGGGCTGGCCGTAGCCGCCGCCCGGTTGGCCACCGTAACCACGGTCATAGCCACCGCCCTGCGGAGGACCGCCGTAACCGGCGGGCGGGCGCTGCTGTTCGTAGGACTGCGGGGGGTAGCCACCCTGGTCGGGATAACCGCCTTGATCCGGGTAACCGCCTTGGTCCGGGTAGCCGCCCTGATCGGGGTACCCACCCCGATCGCCGCCGCCGTAGCCGCCGCGCGCCGGGGGATAGCCGCCCTGATCCTGGGGCGGGTAGCCGCCCTGATCCGGTGGGTACTGGCCGCCGCGGGGATCATCCTGCGGGTGTCCGTAACGGTCGTCGTAGTAATCGTCGCCGGGCCGCCCTTGTCCCTGGCCGCCGCGGTAATTCGGGTTATCGGTCATAGGTGGTTCTCCTGATTCTGCGGTGAACGCATGGTCGCCGTGGGCTCGCGCGGATTCGCCAGCGGTCGAATCGGGGTTGACCGCGCCGTGTGCGCGGAACTGTCCGGTGTGCAAGTTCGGTGATTGCTCGAATCTAACGACCACATCACCATACGTTTGCCATCCCTGATCACGAATGAATCCCCCCAGATGCTTGGCGAACGCGGTCGAGGTCAGGTCAGTATCGGCGCTTACTTTCTTATAGTCGGTGCCACTGAGCGTAATTACGTAGTCGTTCGGTGCCAAAACTTGTCCACCGGCCACCGTACGGGCCCTGGACTCGGCTTCCCGGCACAACGCCGTCTCTACTTCCTGGGGCACGATCGAGCCGCCGAAGACCCGGGCGAACGCATCGCCGACGGTCGACTCGAGTTTGCGTTCGATGCGGTCGACCAGACCCATGCCACCGCCCGCCTTTTCTCGTTGTCGTACGCCGCCTCGGCACGGCCGCCCGTGCTCCCGCGTGTCGCTCTGGCCACACTGCTCACAAGCATGGTATCGGCCTGGTGCCGTAAAGCGGGACCAACAGAACTCTGAGAATCCGATCGATGCAGGTCAGTGACCTGATCTAGATGAGCTTAAGGATTTTCTGACAATCGGACGGTGCCCTGATCGGCCTGGTGATCTGCCGGTTTGGGAACGACGCGCTCGCAGTGTTACGCTGCCTCGGTCATTCGGGCGAGTGGCGGAATGGCAGACGCGCTGGCTTCAGGTGCCAGTGTCCTTCGGGACGTGGGGGTTCAAGTCCCCCTTCGCCCACAGAGAGCGGTTCTACGAACCGCGACGCAAAAGGTCACGAACTCATTCGGGTTCGTGACCTTTTGCGTTTGGTGGTGGTCGACCGTCAGCGCGGCGACGCCGCCTTACGGAGCCGCCTTGTGGGCGGTGAGAAGCAAGGCCGGCAGGTAGGTGAGCCCGTCCTCGTCGGTGCGGAAGTCGTGCTTGGGGAGGTTGGGGATGTCGGGCAGCCGGACCGCGACGTGGGAGGGCTCGATGCGCTCGACGGTCCAGTGTTTGGCGACGGCGTCGCGAACTTCGGCTTCGGTGACCAGGTTCGGGACCGGGCACGGTGAATCGACCGGCAGTGCGTCGGTGGTGAACACCAGGAGGTAGAGGCGGCCTCCCGGGTTGGCGGCCGCCTGGATGCCGCGCAGGTAGTCGTCGCGCGCGTCGAGGGGCAGCGAGTGAAACAGGGTGCAGTCGATAACGGTGTTGAACTGCGGTTCACCCAGGCCGAGACCCGCGAGGTCGCGTGCGTCGCCTTGAATGAACCGGGCGGTGAGGCCGCGGTCGTTGGCTTGCCCGGTGGCGTCGTCGATGGCCGCGGTGGAGATGTCTATGCCGGTGACGTCGTGGCCGGCTTCAGCGAGTGCGATGGTGAGATCGCCGATGCCGCAGCCCGCGTCGAGGACTGGGTCCTGAACCTGGCCGGCGGCGATGAGCTCGGCGATCGCGGGTTGGGGTTTACCGATATTCCACGGGGGAGGGCCGGCGAAGATGTGGCCGCGGTAGGCGGCGTCCCAATCCATGACATCTGACATGAGCTGCAGCGTAGCGGGCCGGTGCCGATCCGGCGCGAAGTAACGGTGAAGCCTCAAATCATTTCAGCGGCACGGCTCTTGGGCGTGCGATGTACCACGGGAAGATGGGGCGTTCGAGCATGAGAACGCCGAACGAGCCGCCGATGTTGGATTCCGCGATGGCTGCCTGGACGGTGGCCAGTTCGGTCTCGATGGCCGAACGGTCGGTGGATAAAGCCAAGCCCCATGGGACGTAGTGGTCGGCGACGTGGTAGCCCACGGTGTACTCGTACAGCGCCGGGCGGCGCTCGATGTCGGTTGCCGGCGCCCAGGGCAAAATCCTCTGCTCGATGAGGACGGCGTGTTGATCGTTTGATTCGGCGAGCTCAGCCTCTGCGGCGCTGCGATTCAGCGTGACCGTGCTTTGTTGCAGCGGATGGAGCTCGGCGTCCTCGCCGCGGCTGGCGACCGCGTACACCAGCAGTGGAACCGGAACCGAGGAAGGTGTTCCTGGATGCATTGCTTCCTTTCCCGTTGTCATCTTCGCTGCGGCCGGTCAGAGGCGCTGGCGATATCGGCCGTGGGCCACTGCGGGCGTTGAACCGACGGCTTCGCCGATTTGTTTCCACGTGGCGCCGGCGTTGAGGGCGGCCGCTACCGCGTCGACGTCGGGTGTGCGGATGCGTTCGCGGCGGCGCTCGACAAGGGCGTTGGAGATGAGGGAGAGCACGTCCAGGGACCAGTCGAGTCGGTATGGCGACAGGGCGCCCCACTGGGGGTCGGCGGGATCTGCGGCCAGGAGCACCGCGGTGATGTCTTCGGCGTCGCCTCGCAGTGTCATGCCGGCCGCGGTGAGACGGTTCGTGATGCGGGTGCTGGCGATACGCCGGGCGGCCTGGAGAGCAGCGGCACGGACCTCATCTTCATCACTGCAAGACGTTCCGTCTTTCATAGGTGTAGACACTAGGAGTCATCAGCAGTGATGACATCTGCTAATACAGTATGGCACGCATTGTTCTACAGGATGCGCTGGCCGCGGCTTCAGCGATGGGCGAGACCCTGCGCAGGCCGCCTCTCACCCAGATTGGATTCCAAGGGGTCATGGAGACGCCTTTGCCACGATCTCGCGTTCACGCAGGGCCCCGCCACCCCATTATTCGGACCCGAGTCGACCAACGGGGACATCTCGTCAGAGTGGGTGGGCGGCGGGCCGTACGCGGCTGAT
Source organism: Mycolicibacterium senegalense (assembly GCF_019645875.1). Lineage (GTDB taxonomy): Bacteria > Actinomycetota > Actinomycetes > Mycobacteriales > Mycobacteriaceae > Mycobacterium > Mycobacterium senegalense. Next base: position 28,409 of record NZ_CP081000.1, read on the forward strand.
GCTGCGTCGGCTCGGCAGTGATGCCGGCGGCGCGACGGCCAGTCGCAGGACCAAGGCGATGGAGTCTCCTGCCCGCAGCTGGGTCAGAGCGTTGAATTCGCTTTGCAATTCGGCCAATTCGGCTGCGAAGGGCGCGGAAAGCTCCTCGAGTTCCGCTTGGGTGTGGGCATAGAGGAAAACCGGGGACACCGGCTGAACTCCGAATCCTTGTTGCTGGGCCGCGATCCACACGGCTTCGACTGCCGATCCGCCTGTGGCGTAGGCGTGCAGGTCGGTGCCGGGGACGGTGACGACCGCGAGAGCCGAGCTGGCCAGGACGCGGTCTCTCATGTCGTCGCCGAGTGCGGATCCGGCGTCCCATTCGGCGAGGTGCGCCATGACGTCGGGGCGGCGCAGGACGTCGAGAACGGCCATGTCGCCCGGATCGAATTCGAGGCTGCGTACGTCGATGCCCGTGTCAGGATCGGGGTCGCCGGGCCAGCGCAGCTCCGAAATCATCTCCTGGTGCAGGTGTGGGGTCAGGAAGCGGATGCGATCGGCTGCGGCGAGGATCGTGGCGGCCTGGGCGATGTCGTCGCGTTGGGTGAGCAGGTGCAGGCGTGCGCCGTGCTGCTCGGCCACGGCGGTGAGCTGCGTGACGGTGGCGTCGTCGAGCGGCTTGGGTGTGCCGTGGTGCCGGTTGGATTCGCGGGTCAGCATGGGCTGATAGAGGCGCGCGAGCGCCGGGTCGTCGCCATCGGGGGTGATGCGCATGGTGGCCTGCAATGGCGCGTTGCCGGCGTCCGTGAGGCTGACGGGGCCGAGCACGTGGTGTTCGGCGGCGGCGATCTTGATGTTCAGCAGTGCCGCGCCCAGGGCGACGGCGCTGCCCCGGAACTCGAGGTCCATGGTCGAGGTGTGGTGGGGGTCGATGCCGACCGTGATGGAGTCCTCGGTGAGAACGATCTGCCAGGGCTGAGTGTTGCCGCCGGACGGGGCCCGCATGGCGGCCGTCGCGAGGTGTTCGAGCGGGCCGCCGCCGAGGACCTGTGGGGTGCTCGGATCGTCGGTGGTGGTTTCGTAGCGATGCACCATGTCGGGCTCGTCGATCTGGCCCAGGGCCCAGTTGACGTCGATGCGGCTGCGGCCGGAGCGGAGATCTTCGCCCAGGCCGATTCTGCGGACCGCTTCGGCGATCGCGGCAGCCCCGATGATGACGTCGGAGGCCATCTGCGGCCAGGTGGACAAGGTTCTGTCGATCTCGATCAAGGATGCGGCGGTGCGGGGGGACAGGCGCTCGGCTTCCAAATGGCGCAGGACGTGGGGGATCTTCTCCCGGCTGGTCATTCCGGGGAGGAGTGCGATGTCGAGTTCCCCGAGCAGACCGTGCAGGATGGGGCGCTCGGGTTCCTGATCGAAGCGCTCGACGTCAACGATGCCGCGGTCGCTGGTGGCCATCAGTACCGGGATCTGCAAGTCGCGGGCAGCGACGCGCAGCAGCGCTTTGATGTCGAGTGAATCGCACTCCTCGACTGCGATGTCGAGACCCGCGACGAAGTCGTCGAGGGTTTCGGCGTTGAGGCCGGTGTCGAGCACCTCGACGGGCAGGTAGGGGTCGAGCTCGGCGATTCTGCGGGCCGCGACGACAGCTTTGTTGATCCCGAGGTCGAAGACGGTGGCCGGCACGCGGTTGAGGTTGGACAGTTCAAGGTGGTCGAAATCGGCCAAGCGAAGTTTGCCGCACAGCCCTTGGGCGGCCAGCGTGTGGGCGATGACGTGGCCCACGCTGAGACCGGCGACGCCGATGGTCAGTGTGCTGAGCGCGGTTTGCTCTTCGGCCGTGATGTTGTTGCGGTTGCGGTCCAGCCGCAGCGCTTGGAATCCGCGGGGGCCGAGCACGGCGACGACGGCGCGGCGCCACGGGTAGTAGGCCCACCGTCGCTCCTCGCGCAGCAGCTCGTCAGCCGGCGCCGGGCGAAGTGCGCGCAGGCTGTCCAGCTGGACGTCGTGATCGTCGAGGAAGGCAATGTCCGGGTCAGCGCGGAGCTCGTCGAGGCGGGCTTTGTCGCCGGCGTCGGTTGGGTCGAGAACTTGTGCGCGGTAAGCGGTCTGCATGCTCTTCCTTCATCGATTCGGCACCAGGGGCGCCGAAGGCCTCAGTCGTAGACTATGTCCGACGCATGGGAGGTGCGCGCGTGACCGAGACTGCGCATGAGCAAACCGTGGCGGATCTTCCGCTGGCTCCGATCAATCCGCTGCCGTACAAGCAACGGCGTGATGCTTTGCGGAACTTTCACACCGGCACCGACATCCTGCGGGATGCCGGTGGGCCGGTTACGCGGTTCAGCCTTGGCCCGCGGTGGTTGATGCCGCCGATCGTTTTAGCCACCTCACCTCAAGGTATCCGCGACATCGTCAGTGTGCGAGACGGCTCGATCGACAAGACGAGTGCGGTGGGCCGAGAGCTTCGACGTTTGCTCGGCGGGAACCTTTTCGTTTTGCCGCACCAGGAATGGCTACCGCGCCGGCGCACACTGCAGCCGGTGTTCACGAAGAAGCGCGTGGATTCTTTCGGGGCCCATATGGCCGAGGCCACAGAGATGGTGGTGTCCTCGTGGGCCGACGGTGCACAGATCAGCTTGGATGCCGAGGCGCGTCAGCTGACGATGCGCGCGCTCGGCCGCTCGGTGTTGGGGCTCGATCTGGATGAGCAGGCGGACGTGGTGGCCGAGCCGTTGCGGGTGGCGACCAGTTACGCGGTGCGGCGGGCGTTGAAACCTTGGCGGGCGCCGGCGTGGTTGCCGACGCCGGCGCGGCGGCGCTCCCAAGAGGCGGCGGCAACGATTCGGGGGCTGGCTGCCGACATCGTGCGTGCCTGTCGGGCCGACGCTGACCTGGACGCCCCGCTGGTGCAGGCGTTGATCGCCGCGCGTGATCCCGAGACCGGGCAGCCGTTGACGGATGACGAGATTCGCGACGAGCTGGTGATCTTCCTGTTCGCCGGCCATGACACCACGGCGACGACACTGACGTATGCGTTGTGGCAGCTGGGTCGTCATCCGGACGTGCAGGAGCGTGTGCACGCCGAAGTCGCCAAACTCGGTGATCGGCTCCTGACGCCCGGGGATGTCGAGCAGCTCGGGTACACCGTCCAGGTTCTTCGGGAGGCGCTGCGCCTGTGCCCGCCCGGGCCTACGGGGACGCGGATGGCGATCGAGGATGTCGAGGTTGCCGGGTACCGGGTTGAGGCGGGAACCATGTTGGTGTTCGGCCGTATGTCTGTCCAGCGTGACCCGCAGTTGTGGGAGGATCCGCTGCGGTTCGACCCTGAGCGGTTCACCCCGGAGAACATGAAGGGGCGGGACCGATGGCAGTACGTGCCTTTCGGTGGCGGGCCCCGGTCGTGCATCGGCGATCACTTCGCCATGCTGGAAGCGACGTTGGCGCTTGCCTCCATCGTTCGGCGCGTGACGTTGACCTCGCTGGAGGACGATTTCCCGTTGGCTGTGCCGTTCACGATGGTGCCGGGCGGACCGATCCCCGCCCGCGTTGCCCTGCGTTAGGTGTGCTGTGCGGGGTCGGCTGTGAACTGGCCGTGCCGGATCAACGCTGTGACGCTGGCGTCCCACCGCTGTAGCTCGGCGGGTGTGGTGAACGCGCCATCGATGTGACGGGCGATGTGTGAGCGCAGCAAGATGGGGCCAAGGCGCAGCATCAGCGGATTGAGCGCGGCCCAGTCCGGGTCGATGTCATCCCTGGTGAGTCCGGCAGCGGTGAAGGTGTCGCGCTGTCTGATGCTGATCTTGAGCAGGCCGTCGAAGATCACGGCGCCGATGTCGTTGCCCTCGATGAGAGCGTGGCTCACGTAGTCGACGACCTCTGGGCGATCGTGGATGAGTTTGGACATTCGTCCGCCAAGCGAGCTGAAATCGTTTGTCGGCTCGGCCGGCACCGGTAGCGGGTTCGATTCGAGGGCATCGCTGAAGACGCGCAGCACATGGTCGTCGACGGCGGCGATCAACCCATCTTTGCTGCCGAAGTGATGTCGCAGCAGGCCGTGTGAAACCCCCGCGGCTTCGGCGATCGTGCGCATCGTGGTTCCGCTGATGCCGCCGGTGGCGAAGCAACGCAACGCGGCGTCTCGGATCCGGTCTGCGTTGGACAGTTGGATCGGAGCCGGCTGCAGCGCGAATACGGAGCCCTCCATGAGGACCGACAATACAACACGATCGTAACGCTATACATCTGGATCAAGAACACTATCCAAATGGATTGGACAACTATCCATGCATCCGATATACCTATACGGCAGGACAGCTTGAGCAGTTAGGGGCGGCGCCGTGCCGGACATCTCTTATCCCACGCCCAAAGGCACCCTCCCGGGGTATCTGGCAGTACCCCCAGGAGAGGGGCCGTGGCCAGGCGTGGTGGTCGTGCAGGACGTGCGGGGAATGACCAACGATCTGCGGCGTATCAGCGATCGTCTCGCCGGAGAGGGTTATCTCGCCCTGGCTCCCGACCTGTACGGGCGAGGCTTCAAACCCAGGTGCATGATCACCACCATCCGGTCTCACTTCGCCGACACCGGCGACGCCTACGACGACCTCACCGCTGCGCGCGACTACTTGCTCGGCGACGCGCGGTGCAACGACCGGATCGGGCTGATCGGATTCTGCATGGGCGCAGGCTTTGTCCTTCAGTTGTCGCCACGGGGGCTCTTCGACGTGGCCGCGGCCCAATACGGACTCGCTCCGAAAAACATTGATGCACTTGCCCGTTCATGCCCTGTCGTAGCCAGCTACGGTGCCGACGACCGCATCGTCAAACAGGGTTCGGCCAGTGCGTTGGAATCGATACTGGCCAAAGGCTCTGTCGATCGCGACATCAAGGAATACCCGAACGTCGGGCACAGCTTCATGAACAAGTCGGGCATCCCGGCGCCGTTCACCATTGTCGAAAGGCTGGCCGGATTCTCCTACTCGGCGCCAGAAGCCGAGGACGCATGGAGGCGGACCTTCGCCTTCTTCCAGAAGTATCTGATGGACACACCTCCTTCAGAGCTTTCCGAGCAGGACGGCAGCACCGATGCGCGAACCAATTGAGCGCTGGGTGCGGTGACGATCATGCTCACCCCCGAAGGCGTGGCCGTGATGACAACCGCCGAATCGTCGTGTGCTGCAGAAGAAACCGGCTCAGCCCCTAGGAAAGGCACACGATGACGTTGACGGGACAACCCCGGTTCCGGCCATGGTTGGACGTGGCGCCCCCCAGCGACTACCTCCGGAACATCGCAAACTCAGCGACGGGCAAAAGCTACAAAGCCTTTGTGAAATCCCTGCTCGACATCCAGCCGGGAGCCGTGGTGGTCGACCTCGGATGCGGGGCCGGAGTGGATCTTGCCGCCTATGCCGCAGCTGCCGGGCGCACTGGAAAAGTGATCGGCATCGACCACGACCAAGCCCTGCTGGCCCATGCTGGGAAGTCCACGAATCACCTACCGACGGTGTCCACTGCCCAGGCCGATATTCACCAGCTGCCGCTGGAATCCGGCACAGTGGACCGCGTCCATATCGACCGTGTCCTTCAACATGTGCATACGCCGCCCACGGTGCTCGCCGAAGCTGCGCGGACCCTGAATGCGGAAGGCCGCATCGTCTGTGTCGAACCGGACTGGGCAACGCTGGTCATCGACCACCCCGACGTCGCTTTCAGTCACTCCTACACACAACATGTCGTCGCGCACGTCATTCGCCATGCCACCATCGGCAGGGCGTTGCCCAGGCTGCTCGACGAGGCGGGGTTCAGCGTCGACGCCGTCTATCCGGTTACAGCATTCTGGACCGACGCGGTCGAGGGTGACAAAGTTCTCGGCCTCCGCGACGTCTGCACTCACGCGGTAACTGACGGGCTGTTGCCCACCGCGCGAACTCAGGAATGGATCGATGACCTCATGGCAGGCCCGTTCTTCGGTTCGTTGTCTCTGTTCATTGTGTCCGCGCAGATCAAGAGCCGATCGATGTCCAGCACAGTCAGTTGAGGAGTGCGCTATGTACCAGTTCTCGAGCGCAGCCCACGAGCGTGCATGGAAACGGCCGGGTCATATCCGGCTCAGAGTTGAGCGGTCTACCGCGAATGCGACGAAGAAATATTCGCCGGTCCAATGGGGAGACGTCAATGGTGTTGTCTGACATCGACATGCTCGAACTGATACGCACACTCCCAATACCAGTTCCGTGGGATCGGGAAGCTTTCGTGCAGGCAATCGCCGACATGCGGGGCCGGCCCATCACGGTGATCGCAACCGAAACAGCGTTCTTGTCGCACAGCCTGTGCGGGGTGTGGTTGGAGCGAGAACACGACGACGTGATCCTGCATGAGCGCGACGCCTCGGATTTCCGCGTTCACCAGGTCGTATGCCATCAAATCGGACACATGGTCCTGGGGCACCACAGCAGCGGTGCTCGGTCGTACGTCTGCGACATGCTTGTTGAATCGGCGTTGCGTCACGCCTTGCCCGACCTCGCTCCAGAATTGGTGAAGACCGCCCCGGGCAGCAATGACTATGGTGATGAACAGGAGCACGAGGCCGACCTATTCGCTTTGTTGCTGATGAATGCCGCTGAGGGGGAAGAGCATTCGATGATTCGCGATACGCCGAACAGTTCCACGGCGTCGAGGTGGCAGCAGCGTGCCCGGGCGTGCGCCCCTTCATCCACTGAAGACGCCGACCTGGCACTGGTACGCGGCTATGCCCGTGAGTTGAGGAGTGCCTGCGACGACCTGCGCGACGAGCCGTTCAACCGGGAGGCTCGCGAGCACCTGATTCGCCTGGTCATGCAGGACAGCAAGACCGCCGATGAGGCCAACCAGCGGCTGCGCGCCGGCTTCGCCCGCGGGCAGTGAGATCAGACCGGACTCCCACCGGAGTGTGAAGAAGGCCGCGGACTCCCAAAGTTCGCGGCCTTGGTTCTTGGCCGGCCCCTGACTGACAGGTCGTGGCCGGCGCCCCTCAGCCCGGCGCGAAGAGGCGCCGGCGGTATCCCTTGCCGTCCGTCGCCTGTCCGGCCATGCGTCGATTCCGGCCCGTCACACGGCGTCGGTTGCCCGAGGCCGTGCAGTCGCAGCAACCGCCGGGCTCCCGCGTACGTGTTCGCCAGAATCGGCCCGCCCGGAGACTATGTAACGGTAGTCGGCCACGTTCGCCGAAAATAACGAATTTGCCCGATTTGCATCGGCCGAAATTAGGAAACGCGGCCCGATATTGAATTGAATTTGGCGCAAAATTTACGCCCGCGTACGCACCTATAGTTCGGTGCGAAGGTGCGGGCAACGGGCTGATGAGGCGGAGCATGACATGGTTTACTCTTCAACGACCGAGCTGGCTCCGTGAGGCGTCGTGGGAATTCGCTGCACCCGCACCGGGTGGGGCGATAAGTGGAGGAGATCTGCGATTTTCAAGCTCTTGAAGCGCTTGTGGATTCCGTTGCTCGCCATTGTGGTGATCTCCGCTGCGGCATTTACCGTGTCGCGCCTGCACACTATCTTCGGTAGCGACAAGCGCGCTACCTACGCCGACACCCAGGTCAACGATACGAAGCCATTCGATCCAAAGAAACTTACGTACGAGGTATTCGGGTCGCCCGGAACGGTAGCAGACATCAGCTATTTCGATATGAATGCTGATCCGCAATTCATTAAAAAAGTTCCCCTGCCCTGGACTCTGCAATTCGATATCACCAAGACCACCGCCGTCGGCAGCATCATGGCGCAAGGCGACAGTAGCAATATCGGCTGTCGCATTACTGTCGACAATGAGGTCAAGGCTGAAAAGTCGTCGAATCAGATAAATGCCTTCACCTCGTGCCTACTGAAGGCTGCATGAGCGATAAAAAGATGGATACAGACCAAGCCTCCAGGCCGCGATTGGCTTCGGCGATCCGCCGGTTCGCACCCCTGATCATCTTGGGGTGGGTGGCGATCACGGTGCTGGTGACCGTGGCGATCCCTCCCCTGGAGGTCGTCGAGCGTGACCATTCGGTGTCGCTGAGCCCTCCAGACGCACCGTCGGTCAAGGCGATGACCCGCATGGGCGAGTTGTTCCAGGAATCCAACTCGGAGAGTGTGGCGGTCATCGTCCTCGAGGGCGAGGAGCCCCTCGGCGACGCCGCCCACAAGTACTACGACAGCCTCATCAGCCAGCTGAAGCAGGACCCAAAGCACATCCAGCACGTCCAGGATTTCTGGGGCGACCCGCTGACCGCCGGTGCGGCCCAGAGCGCCGACGGAAAAGCCGCCTATGTGCAGCTGAACCTGCACGGCAGTTTCGGGCAGGCCGAGGCCAACGAATCGGTCCAAGCCGTCCAGGACGTCGTCAAGAACACCCAGGCCCCGCCCGGGGTCAAGACATATGTCACCGGCCCGGCGGCGATCGTCGCCGACATGGGGCAGAGCGGCAACCGCACGGTCATTCTCATCACCCTGGTCAGCGTCGGGGTGATCTTCCTGATGTTGCTCCTGCTCTACCGATCGTTCATCACCGTGATCATCCTGCTGTTCACCGTCGGGATCGAATTGCAGGTGGCGCGCGGATGCGTCGCCTTCCTCGGCATGCACGGCTGGGTCGGTCTCACCACCTATGTGGTCAATCTCCTGGTCTCGGTGGGGATCGCGGCCGGAACTGACTACGCGATCTTCTTCACCGGTCGATATCAGGAGGCCAGACAATCCGGTGAGGACCGCGAGGCGGCGTACTTCACCGCCTATCGAAGCGTCGCCAAGGTGGTCCTGGCTTCCGGAGTGACGATCGCGGGAGCTATCGCCTGCCTGAGCTTCACCCGGCTGCCCTACTTCCAGCCACTCGGAATCCCCGGCGCGGTAGGCATTTTGATCGCGGTGGCGGTCGCGCTCACGCTGGTGCCGGCCTGCATCGCCGCCGGCAGCCGGTTCGGCATCTTCGACCCCAAGCGGCTGGTGGTGACCCGCCGGTGGCGGCGTATCGGCACCGCCGTCGTTCGCTGGCCGGCGCCGATTCTGCTCGCCACGCTCGCGGTGGCCCTGATCGGGCTGTTGACCCTGCCGGGCTACAAGCCGAGTTACAGCGACCAGAAGTACATTCCGCAGGACATTCCGGCCAACCAGGGATTCGCGGCCGCCTCCCGCCATTTCCCGGAATCGAAGATGACGACGCCCGACCTCTTACTGGTCGAGGCCGATCATGACATGCGCAACCCCACTGATCTGCTGATCTTGAACAAGTTGGCCAAAGCGGTGTTCGCGGTCCCCGGAATTGCCAACGTGCAATCCATCACGCGGCCGGAGGGCACCCAGATCGAACATTCGTCGATCCCGTTCATGCTGAGTATGTCCAATGCCAGCCAGCGGCTCTCGCTGCCGTTCCAGAAAGAACGGATGGAGGACCTGGTCAAACAGGCCGACGACATGACCAAGACGATCAACCTGATGCAGCGCATGTACGAACTGATGCAACAGATGGTCGGCACCACGCACCGCATGGTCGGCACCACCCATGAACTGCAGGCGGATATGGGTGAATTGCGGGACCATATGGCTGATTTCGATGACTTCTGGCGTCCGCTCCGCAATTACCTCTATTGGGAGCCGCACTGCTATGACATTCCGTTGTGCTGGTCGATCAGATCGATATTCGACGGGTTGGACGGCATCGACGAGGTGACCGACAAAATGCAGGGATTGGTCAAGGAACTCGACCAATTGGACCTGCTCATGCCCCAGATGTTGCTGCAGTTCCCGCAGATGATCGCCACCATGCAGAGCACCCGCACGATGATGCTGACGATGCACAGCACCATGTCGGGGCTGTTCACCCAGATGGACGAATCCAGCGACAATGCCACCGCCATGGGGAAGGCGTTCGACGCGTCGAACAACGACGATTCGTTCTATCTGCCGCCGGATGTTCTGGAGAACAAGGACTTTCAGCGGGTCATGAAGATCTTCCTGTCCCCGGACGGCAAGGCCGCGCGCATGCTGATCACCCAGCGCAGCGATCCCGCCACTCCTGAAGGCATTTCGCGAGTCGAACCGCTGCGAATCGCGGCCGAGGAGGCCCTCAAGGGCACCCCGCTGGAGAGTTCCAAGCTGTACCTGGCCGGTACCGCGGCCGGCGTGAAGGATCTGGTGGACGGATCGAAGATCGACCTCATGATCGCCGGCGTCACGGCTCTGGCGCTGATCTTCCTGATCATGGTGCTGATGACCCGCAGCTTCATCGCGGCCCTGGTGATCGTGGGCACGGTGGCGCTCTCGCTGGGTGCCTCCTTCGGTCTATCGGTTCTGGCGTGGCAGTACATCCTCGGCATCCAGATCAACTGGGTGGTGCTGGCCATGTCGGTCATCGTGCTGCTGGCGGTGGGGTCGGACTACAACCTGCTGCTGGTCTCGCGGATGAAAGAGGAGATCCACGCGGGCATCAACACCGGCATCATCCGCGCGATGGCCGGCACCGGCAAGGTCGTGACAGCCGCGGGTCTGGTATTCGCGGCCACGATGGCGTCGATGATCGTCAGTGACCTGCTGACCATCGGTCAGGTGGGCACCACGATCGGCCTCGGATTGCTGTTCGACACGTTGATCGTTCGCGCGTTCATGACCCCGTCGATCGCCGCACTGCTCGGGCGCTGGTTCTGGTGGCCCCAACAGGTGCGGCCGCGCCCCGCCAGCACCATGCTGCGGCCGACAGGCCCGCGCCCGCTGGTGCGCAGCCTGCTGTTGCGGGACTAGCGGCGGCCGCATGACTGAGAATTCTCGGCCGCCGTTCTTCGCGCGCACCGTACGCAAGCTTTCGCCGCTCATCATCGTGGGCTGGCTGGCCGTCACGTTGATCTTGACGCTGGCATCGGTCGGCGGGGACTGGTCGGCTGCCATCCCCTCTCTCGAGCGGGTCGCGGAAAAGAACGCCGTGTCGTTGATGCCCAAGGACGCGCCCTCGGCCCTGGCGATGAAACGTATCGGCCACAACTTCGGAGAATCCGATTCCGACAGCTCGGCGATGATCGTCCTCGAGGGACAACAACCCCTCGGCGATGACGCACATCGGTATTACGGCGAGCTGATCGCGGCGCTGCGCGACGATCCGAAGCACGTCGAGCACGTGCAGGACCTGTGGGGCGATCGCCTGACCGCGTCGAGCGTGACGAGTCCCGACGGCAAGGCCACCTATGTCCAGCTGAACCTGGCCGGTGACCAGGGCACACCGCAGGGCGACGAATCGGTGGCCGCCGTGCGCGACATCGTCGACCGGTCTTCTCCGCCGGCAGGCGTGGAGGTCTACGTAACCGGCGCTGCGCCATTGGCTTCGGACATGCAGCACAGCGGCAACCGGTCGATTCTGAAGATCACCGCGGTGACCGTCGTGATCATCTTCATCCTGCTCTTTTTGGTCTACCGCTCGGTCGTCACGGTGATCCTGTTGCTCATCATGGTGGGAGTCGAGCTGGCGGCGGCCCGGGCCATCGTCGCGTTTCTGGGGGCCAACGAAGTCTTCGTGCTCTCCACATTCGCCGTCAACATGCTCGTGTTCCTGGCCATCGCAGCCGGAACCGATTACGGCATCTTCTTTTTCGGCCGATATCAGGAAGCCCGGCAGGCCGGCGAGGACCGAGAGCAGGCGTACTACAGCATGTATCGCGGGGTCACTCCGGTGGTTTTGGCCTCCGGTCTGACGATCGCAGGAGCGATCCTCTGCCTGACGTTCACCCGGCTGCCGTACTTCGAAACGATGGGTATCCCGTGCGCGATCGGTATGGCCGCGGCGGTCGCGGTGGCGGTGACGCTGGTGCCGGCCGGAATCGCGGTCGGCAGCCGCTTCGGATTGCTGGAACCCAAGCGCGCGTTGCGGGTTCGGCGTTGGCGCGGCATCGGCACCGCCGTGGTCCGGTGGCCGGTCCCGATCCTGGTCGGGTCCCTGGCGGCCGCGCTGGTCGGGCTGCTCGCCCTGCCCGGATACGAGACGAGCTACAACGACCGGCGCTACATCCCCGGGGACATCCCGGCCAACATGGGCTTCACTGCCGCCGAACGCCACTTCTCCCAGTCGCGGATGACGCCGGAGGTGCTCATGGTCGAGACCGACCGTGACCTTCGGAACCCGGCCGATTTCATCGTGCTGAACCGGTTGGCGAAGGCGATCTTCAAGGTGCGCGGCATTTCTCGGGTACAGGGCATCACCCGGCCCGAGGGCACCCCGATCGACCACACCTCGATTCCGTTCATGCTGAGCCTGCAGAGCGCGGGGCAGGTCCAGGCCACGGAGTTCCAGAAGAAGCGCATCGACGACATGGTCCAGCAGGCCGCTGACATGCAGGTGATGATCGACACCATGCAGCACACGTACGACGTGATGCGCAAGATGGCCGCCACCACCCACAACATGGTGCAGCGGACACATGAGGTCTACGAAGTGGCTCGTGACCTCCGCGGCAGCATCGCCAACTTCGATGACATGTTCCGGCCGGTCCGCAATTACTTCTATTGGGAGCCACACTGTTTCGACATCCCGATCTGTTGGTCGCTGAGGTCGATCTTCGATGCCATGGACGGTGTCGACAAGCTCGACGACAACCTGCAGATCATGGTCGAGAACATGGACGAGCTGGACGCGATCATGCCGAAGCTGCTGGTCCAGTTTCCCCAGATGATCGCGATCATGAAGACCATGCGGGTGAGCACCTTGACGATGCATACCACCATGTCGGGGCTGATGGCGCAGATGGACGAGACGAGCAAGGATGCCGCCGTCATGGGGCAGACATTCGACGCCGCGAAGAACGACGACTCGTTCTTCCTTCCGCCGGAAGTGTTCCAGAACCCGGACTTTCAGAAGGCGATGAAATCGTTCATCTCCCCCGACGGGCGATCGGTGCGGTTCATCATCTCCCACAACGGTGACCCGCAGTCACCTGAGGGCATCGAACGGGTCGAACAAATCCGCACGGCGGCAGAAGAGGCGCTCAAGGGCACGCCGCTGGCGAGCGGGAAGATCTACATCGCCGGCGCCGCGGCGACCGCGAAGGACTGGCAGGAAGGGTCCAAGTACGACCTGTGGATCGCGGGGATTGCCGCGATCTGCCTGGTGTTCCTGATCATGCTGTTCATCACGCGAAGCTTCATCGCCGCTCTGGTCATCGTCGGAACCGTGGTGCTGTCCCTGGGCGCGTCGTTCGGGCTGTCGGTGTTGCTGTGGCAGTACATCCTGGGAATCCATCTGCACTGGATGGTGCTCGCGATGTCGGTGATCATCCTGCTGGCAGTGGGTTCGGACTACAACTTGCTGTTGGTGTCGCGGATGAAAGAGGAGATCGGCGCGGGCATCAACACCGGCATCATCCGGGCGATGGGTGGCACCGGAAAGGTCGTCACCACTGCCGGCGTCGTCTTTGCCTGCACCATGGCGGCGATGGCCGTCAGCGACCTGCAGATCATCGGCCAGATCGGCACCACGATCGGCCTGGGGCTGTTGTTCGACACGATGATCGTGCGCTCGTTCATGACGCCGTCGATCGCTGCCCTGCTGGGGCGGTGGTTCTGGTGGCCGCAGCGGGTACGGCCGCGCCCGGCCAGTGTGATGCTGCGCCCGCATGGGCCTCGTCCGGCGGTCCGTTCACTGCTCAGTCCCGGCCCTGACGCGGCCACGCAGCCGATCAGGATGCCTGACTAGCTCAACTCGGCGCCGAAAAGGATTGCGCCACGACGAGATCGGGCGCCGACCAATGGCCGGCGCCCAATCCGTTGTCGGTGGTGGGTCAGTACTTCACGCAGCTGGTCAGCATCTGCTTGAACACGGGCAGGGCCTGATCGGCGCCCTGGTTGTTCTTGATCTGATTGAGCAGATTCACCCGCTCATCCCTCGGAGAGCTCAGGAACACCCGCAGGAACTGCAGGTTGGGCGGCGACTGGTCGAGGTACTGAGCGGCCATCGGGTTCTCGGCGTGCACCGCGGCGATCGCCTGATCGTAGGTGCAGGGCGAGTCGACCAACGGCCCGAGATCGGGCTCGGCGGACGCGAGACCGGCCCCGGCGCTCAACAGCAGGCCGGCACCGCCGATCGCGGCCGCGAGTCTGGTCAATGGAAGCTTGTTCATGTTTCCCCTCCTGGTAACTGTGGCTCGAACTCTGGTGGTCCAGCGACGGTTCGGGCCCGATTCACACCGCGCCGAGGTATTTACCACTCAACTATCAATATCAAACTTTATGCCGGACGCCCACCTGGAATATCCGGTTTTGATTCAACGGTGTTACGCGGCATTCACGGCCGCTACGGCGCCGATATTTCCCGAGAATCCCGACGATTGCGCCTTTCCCAGCACAACCTCTTCGGGAAAGTGCTGGACAAAGTTGCTGGCGCGGGCGAAAAAAGTTCACCGGCCGCTCCGGGATGGTCGCGAGCAACATGGGAGGCGGAAGGGTTGGGGCGGGCCGGGTGGGCGGCTGTGTCGGACAACTCCTGGAAATCTCCTGGGAAAATGCAACCACCGTCCGGGTGAAGATCGCTGATCGGAGCCTCTGCCAGGACAGCGGAGTGGCCGCTGTGGCAAACGGATTCCGAGCGTGGTTACGGCCGTAAGCACGTGTGACTCCCATCGGATTCCGGGCCAGCCAATAGACCGAATTCTTGTGATCGGCGCATTGCTGGGGAACGGCCTCCCATCAGCGCTTTTTGCGCTCCGGTTAAATAACGCAATTCTCATTTCGAAGCCTTGTATTCAACATCGAGACCGGGCTAACGTCTGTGCCGCGGTGACTGTCACGTTTGGCCGCATACGAACGGTCGGGAAGTTTCAACGGGAACGGGGGAACCTGATGGTCTGTGCTGCATTGGAATTGCCGAATCTCTTGCTCAGGTTGAGCAGTCCGGTCACGTGCCGGGTATCGAGCGCCCAGGACTGTTCGTGACCGCGCCGGGTGAGCTCACGGAGAAGCCGGGTCGGCCGGTGGTGCTGTTCGTACTCGGGATGGGACGGTCGGGGACCTCGGCACTGACGCGGGTTCTCTCGCTGTGCGGAGCGGCGCTGCCCGGCGGGATGATGGGTGCCGACAGCGGTAATGAGCGCGGCTACTGGGAGCCCAGGGCCGGGTTGTATCTCAACGAGAAGTTCCTGTACCGCCATGGAAGCAGTTACTTCGACCCAACACTGCGCCTTCAGGAGGAAGGCGGGTTGAGCGCCGAGGAGACCGCCGCCTTCACCGCGAAGATCCGCGACTACCTGCGGACGCTGCCGGCCGCACCGGTGGTGGTGGTGAAGGTGCTGCACATCTCGGTGCTGGCGAGCATGTGGTTCGACGCGGCACATCAGGCCGGATACGACATCGCGGCGGTGCTGGCCGTGCGCGATCCGCAGGAGGTCATCGGTTCGCTGGCCAAACTCATGAAGGCCTCACCGCAGCTGACCAGTGCCCTGTGGCTGAAGTACAACCTGCTGGCCGAGCGTGAGACACGGGGACTGCCACGGGTTTTCGTCGACTACTCGAACTTTCTCGACGACTGGCGCCGGGAGATCAAGCGCGTCTCCCACACCCTTGCCCTGGACCTCGATACCGGCGACGAGGGCGCGGTCGAGAAGTTCCTGGCCAAAGACATGCGTCATCAACGCCAACGCGGCCCACTCATCGAACCGTTCGGGACGAACTGGCTGTCCGTGGCCTACCAGGGCCTGAGCGCCGCGGCACGCGACGAGCCGTGGGAGGAAGCCGCGCTCGATGGGGTCTTCGACGAGTACGTGGCCAGTGAGCATGGGTTCCGCACGGCCATAGAGGATTTCCAGGGCCAGTTCAACCGCCGGTACCGATTCTCCAGGGCCTTCATCAAGCCGTTGTTCGAAGGCGTTGCGCTCATCCACGGCCGGCGGGGAACCTGGGCCTGAACCGCGGCTACTTGCGTGAAAGGAGCTCCATCAGATAGTCGCCGTACCCGGATTTCGGGAGCTCCTTGGCGCGAGCGGCAAGTTGATCGTCATTGATGAATCCTGCCCGCCATGCGATCTCCTCGGGAACACCGATTTTCAGCCCCTGACGGCGTTCGATGGTGCGAACGAAATCGCTGGCGTCCAGCAGTGAGTCGAAGGTCCCGGTATCCAGCCAGGCGGTCCCGCGGGCCAGCACCTCCACCGAGAGCTGCCCCTGGTTCAGGTAGATCTGGTTGATCTCGGTGATCTCGTATTCCCCGCGAGCCGACTTCTGCAGGGAGCGGGCGATGTCGATGACGTTGTTGTCATAGAAGTACAACCCGGGAACCGCATAGTGGGATTTGGGTGTGGCCGGCTTCTCCTCCAGCGACAGGGCGGTGCCGTCCGCACCGAACTCGACCACTCCGTAGGCAGACGGGTTGGCCACCCAGTACGCGAAAATCGCTCCACCGCTGACGTTCTGGAATCGGCTCAGGCTCGTACCCAAGCCCGGGCCGTAGAACACGTTGTCGCCGAGGGCCAGGGCCACTGTGTCGGTGCCGATGTGCTCGGCTCCGATCATGAACGCCTGCGCGAGACCCTCCGGTTGGGGCTGGACCGCATAGCTGAGGTTCACCCCGAACGCCGAGCCGTCGCCGAGCAGCCGCTCGAAAGCCGAGGCGTCGGCCGGTGTGGTGATCACCAGGATGTCGCGAATGCCGGCCATGATCAACGTGGACAGCGGGTAGTAGACGAGTGGCTTGTCGTACACCGGAAGCAACTGCTTGCTGACACCCATTGTGATCGGATGCAGACGTGTGCCGGAACCACCGGCAAGAATAATTCCGCGCATGCGTGCCCCTACACCTCGAAAACAATGGATTCGCTCCAGTTCGGTGGCTGCGACGACGTTTCCTGGCTCGTCATCGCGCAACACGGACGCCACCTTATCGTGCCGGTACGGCAATGGCGACGAAATGGTTTGCGGTGAAGCTGGTGCCCGCGAAACTTCCCCGCCCGGGTGGCCGTGGCCCCGGGGGCCCTTGTGATCGATGGCATCGGATTTGCCAGGGCGAATATGGCCGGTGGTTGTCCCCTGCCCCGCGGCGTGTTTCGGAGGGGTGCGAGTTAGCGAAATTTGCTCACCGAATTGCGATTGTCTCCGGCGGTGGTCGTAAAAACCTTTGTCGGCGTGGACTATTCGCCAGTGGAGGCACCAATCGGGCTGTGCGTCCACTAATGTCGACCCGGTGGGGGTCGCAGCGCTGTCATGAGAGTTGCACTGTCGAGCTATGGCACGCGGGGGGATATCGAGCCCTCCGTGGCGGTCGGACGTGAGCTGCTCCGCCGAGGGCACGAAGTGCGGATGGCGGTGCCACCCGACCTGGTGGGTTTTGTCGAGGCGGCGGGGCTGCCCGCGGTCGGCTACGGGTTGGCGGTCGAGCCGCAGCTGGACGGCTATCGCGACCTGTGGACCACATGGGCGCGGCACTTCTGGCGAATTCAGGATCTGGTGGCGCTGTGCCGGGAAGCCCTCAATACCGTCACCGCACAATGGGACGAACTGAGCCGAACCCTGGCCTCGTTCGCCGACGGTGCCGACGTGCTGACCACCGCCGTGGGATATGAGCAACCGGCGGCCAATGTCGCCGAGTACTACGGAATCCCGTTGGTCGCACTGCACACCATGCCGTGGCGGCCCAACGGTCAACTGTTTCCGATTCTGCCGGCTCCGGTCAGCCGCACCGCCATGACGGCCTACGACTGGCTGGCCTGGCGACTGACGAAGCGGCACGAGGATGCACAGCGGCGCGAACTCGGTCTTCCGAGGACAACCGGCCCGTCGCCACGGCGGATGGCCGAGCGGGGTGCATTGGAGATCCAGGCCTACGACGAGGTCTGCGTCCCCGGATTGGCGGCTGAGTGGTCGAAGCTGAACGGGCGACGGCCGTTCGTCGGTGCACTCACCATGGAGTTGTCCACTCGCGCCGATGACGAGGTGGCCGCATGGATGGCGGCGGGGCCGGCGCCGATCTGCTTTGCCTTCGGCAGCATTCCCGTTGAATCCCCGGCCGAGACGGTGGCGATGATCAGCACCGCCTGTGCGGAACTGGGGCAGCGGGGGTTGATCTGCGCCGGTGGCACCGATCTGACCGATATCCCGGTGGCCGACCACGTCAAAGTGGTGGGCGTGGTGAACTACGCAGAGGTCTTCCGGCTCAGCAGAGCTGTCGTGCACCATGGCGGCTCGGGCACGACGGCAGCGAGCCTGCGCGCCGGCGTTCCGACCCTCATCCTCTGGTCGGTGGGTGATCAGCCGGTCTGGGGCAACCAGCTCAAGAGACTGAAAGTCGGCACGTCACGGCGGTTCTCGACGACCAACGGTGAATCGTTGGTGGCGGATCTGCGTCTGATCCTGTCGCCGGACTATGCGGTGAGGGCACGCGCATTGGCGGCCCGGATGACCCGACCGTCGGACAGCGTCGCGAAAGCCGCAGATCTGCTCGAGCGTTTCGCTCGAGCGTGAGATCTGCTCCCGCGTCGACCGCTCTCGGTCGCCGGGCGCACAGCTAATCCCTTCGGACCGGTGTCCAGTAGCGTCGACGTCAATTAATCGTCGACCCACGGACACCGTCACCCATTCGTGACCGCATTTGCGGTGATGGTCATCGCGCCATGGGGCGCGGCACCCTGTGGCTGTTGCGCGCGATTTCGGTTACGTCAAAGACGCTGGCCAGTGCTGAGTTCTGTCGGCCCTGCGACGGCGAGATGAGACGGGGTTTTCTTTGCCAGTACTGCGCCCGGCGGGGATCGCCCCACACAGTTGACGGGAGGGCCGGCCGGACCGAATTCGCGTCTTTTGCACCATCCGGACGAATTGTTCGTCGATTTGCCAAAACGCCATAATCCCAAGGACATTGGTCGTATCCGAAATGCACTTCAGACGGTGCCGGGAGGCTAGGCTCATGGCCTGACCAGCAACCGAGTTAGGGGGCAGTTTTTTGACCGTGACAGATCACGACACCCGATCTGCATACCTGGACCTGCTCCGCCAGGACCTCACCAGATACGGGGTCGACGAATTGGTACCGGTCGGCTGGAACTGGCTGCACCGCCCAGTTTTCAAGATCGGCAACCTGATGCTTGTCCGCAAGCGCCCCTTCGATCGGCACAAGCGCGATCTCGGTCTGGATTGGCCGGCTGATGCGCTGACGATGATCGGCATGAAGCGGCTGACGAGCCTGCAGCAGTGCGTCGAGACCGTGATCGCCGAAGACATCCCGGGCGATCTGGTCGAATGCGGGGTCTGGCGCGGTGGCGCGTCGATCCTCATGCGCGCGGTGCTCGCGGCCTACGGCGACGAGAGCCGTTCGGTGTGGCTCGCCGACTCGTTCGAAGGCGTGCCACCGCCGGACGCCGCGAACTACCAGGCCGACAAGGGCGACAAGCTGCACCTGGCCGCACCCATCCTGGCGGTTTCGGAGAAGGACGTCAGGGCGAACTTCGCCCGCTACGGACTGCTGGACGACAAGGTTCGGATCCTGCCCGGCTGGTTCAAGGACACCCTGCACGATGCACCGATCGAACGCATCGCGGTGCTGAGGCTCGACGGCGACCTCTACGAGTCCACGATTCAGGCGCTCGACGGCCTCTATTCGCGGCTGACTCCCGGCGGGTTCTGCATCATCGACGACTACCACGCGATCGAAGGGTGCCGGAAGGCGGTCACGGATTACCGGTCCAGGCATGGAATCTCCGCCCCGATAACCGAGATCGACGGCACCGGGGTGCTCTGGCGCAAGGAATGAGCCCATCGCACCTGAAAGGCAGGGATTGGCAATGAAACTCGTCCTGGCAGCCTATGGAACCCGCGGAGACATCGAACCGTCGGTCGCGGCCGGGCGCGAACTGATGCGGCGAGGCCATGACGTGCGGATGGCTGTTCCGCCTGATCTGGTGGGCTTCGCCGAGAGCGCGGGCCTGATCACCGTTCCGTACGGGCTGGACACCCGCGCCTGGGTGGGTGTGTACCGGGATTTCTGGACCTGCTTCTTCCACCGGTTCTGGCGCATCGGCGAGCTCCGGCGCCTATGGCGGGAGATGTGGGATCTCAGCGATCGCTCGTGGACCCAGATGAGTACCGCGCTGACTTCCCTGGCAGACGGTGCCGATCTGCTGTTCGCCGGGCAGAGCTATCAGGAGCCGGCTGCCAACGTCGCCGAGTACCACGACATTCCGTTCGCCACCTTGCACAACACCCCGGTACGGGTCAACGGCAAGTTGCTGTCCCGATTGCCGGATCCGCTGGCGCGGGCAGCGATGTGGGCCTACGACTGGTTCGGGTGGCGGTTGAACAAGAAGGTCGAGGACGCCCAGCGTCGAGGGCTGGGTCTGCCCAAGGCGACTGGGCCGGTCTCGCGGCGCATCGCCGCTCGCGGGGCGCTCGAGGTTCAGGCCTACGACGAGGTGTGCTTCCCCGGACTGGCGCAGGAGTGGGCGCAGTGGCGCAGTGAACGACCGTTCGTCGGTACTTTGACCATGGAACTGTCGACCGACGCCGACGAAGAGGTCGCGTCGTGGATCGCCGGAGGGCCGGCACCGATCTGTTTCGGGTTCGGCAGTATGCCGGTCGAATCTCCGGCTGCCACAGTGGAAATGATCGCGGCAGCATGCGCTGAGCTCGGTCAGCGGGCGTTGGTGTGCTCGGGATCCAGCGACTACAGCGATGTGGGGCAGTACGACCACGTGAAGGTGGTGGGCCCGGTGAACTACGCCACGGTTTTCCCCGCCTGCCGCGCGGCCGTTCACCATGGTGGGGCCGGAACGCTGGCGGCGAGTCTGCGCGCGGGTGTGCCCACCTTGGTGCTGTGGATAGACGGCGTGCAGCCGGTATGGGCGTCGCGGGTCAAGCTGTTGAACGTCGGCGCGGTACGCAGTTTCGCCGGCACTACGCAGCAGACCCTGGTTGAAGACCTGCGTAAGGTCCTCGACCCCGAGTGTGCGGTCCGGGCGCGCGACGTGGCCGCCCGGATGGTGCCGGCCGCCCAAAGCGTGACCCGCACCGCGGACCTGATCGAAAGCTATGCCCGCCAGAGGAGTTCGGCCCGAGCCCGATGACCACCGACCGACATCTTAGGCCGGGGCCGGAACGTAGCCATGTGAACTGTCCGCGCGGCAGTTCCCTGAACATTCAGAGAGTCAACATGTTCGAAGTATCTGAACGCAGCGGGGTCCGAACACGGATGTCCCGGGCCGACGACGTCCTTGGCGGCGCCGATGCCTGACGGGCTGAAACTCAGCACCCAGCTCTGGCTGAAGGCGGTCCGCGCCGAGTACTGGCTGGCCCGCAAACTGTTGCCCGACGTCTACAGCAACGACGCATTGATCTGCTTCAACAGCTATGCGTTCATGGATGATCCGGACTTTCAGCGGGCTTACCAACGGGGTGCGCGTGCTCTCGGCGACATGGACTGGTACCAGTGGCACTGGCGGGTGCACGTCGGGTTGTGGGCTGCCCGCAACGCCAGTCAGATCGAGGGCGACTTCGTCGAGTGCGGCGTCAGCTACGGATTTCTCAGCAGTGCGGTGATGGAGTACCTCGACTGGGATCAGCTCGGCAAGACGTTCTATCTGCTCGACACCTTCGCCGGGCTCGATCCCCGCTTCGTCACCGCTGCGGAGCGGGAGTCCGGCGCATTGGAGAAGAGCCAAGAACTTGTTCGGAACGGGATGTACGGCAGCTCGGTGGACAGCGTCCGGGCCAACTTCGCTCAGTGGCGCAACCAGCGCATCGTCGTCGGTTCCGTGCCCGAAACCCTTGAGCACGTCGACTCGGATGCGGTGGCCTTCCTGCATCTCGACATGAACTGCGCCCCGCCGGAAGTATCAGCGCTCCGGCACTTCTGGCCGCGGCTGTCCCCCGGCGCCTTCGTCTTGCTCGACGATTACGCCAACCGGGGGCGCGACGAGCAACGGATCGCGATGGACGAGGTGGCCGCAGAACTGGGCGTTTCGGTCTGTTCCCTGCCCACCGGTCAGGGATTGCTGATCAAGCCGCCCACGCGGACCGGCCGAGCCGATGAGCCGGCCCGACGTCCCAACAGGGCGGCTGAGGGTATCGCTGGGCGGAATGCGGCCCCGGCACCCGCGGCCCACAAGTGGCCACTCAAGTTCCGGATCGCATGGGCGGCGCTGCGCACCGCGTACTGGATACCGCGCAAGGTATTGCCTGACGTGTACTCGGACGACGCGCTGATCTGCTTCAACAGCCATGCGTTCATGGACGATCCGGCCTTCCAGCGGGCCTACCAGCGCGGTGTGCTCGCTCTGGGTGGAAAAGACATCCATCATTGGCACTGGCGGGTTCACGTGGGGCTGTGGGCGGCCGCGACCGCGAGCCGGATCGAGGGTGATTTCGTCGAGTGCGGCGTCAGCCACGGCTTTTTGAGCAGTGCGGTGATGGAGTACCTCGACTGGGACCAGCTGAACAAGATGTTCTATCTGCTCGACACCTTCGCCGGAATGGATCCCCGCTTCGTCAGCGCGGGCGAGCGCGAAGCCGGGGCGTTGGTCAAGAACCAGGCGGCGCTGGACTTCGGCATCTATGGAAGTTCGGTGGACAGCGTCCGGGCCAACTTCGCCCAGTGGGCCAACCAACGTATCGTCGTCGGCGCGGTGCCCGAGACGCTCGAGCAGGTCGAATCCAAGTCCATCGCCTTCCTCCACATCGATATGAACTGTGCCCCACCAGAAGTCGCAACATTGCGCCACTTCTGGCCGCGGTTGTCGCCTGGTGCGATCGTGCTGCTTGACGATTACGCCAATCGTGGTCGAGACGACCAGCGCATCGCGATGGACGAGGTGGCGCACGAGTTGGGTGTGCAGATCTGTGCCCTGCCCACCGGCCAGGGCCTACTCGTCAAGCCACCCGAGCAGTTCAGCCCGCCCTCGGTGGCTGCTGAACACGCGGAATCCAGCCGGCCCGGCTGAGATCGGGCGGGTCAGCGCCTGATCGGACGGATGGCCCGCTCGTAGAGGTCGGCGGCCTGGCGGACGCTGTCGACCGAGCTGGTCATCTGCTTGGCGACTGATCGAGCTCGGGCGGCGTAGTCCGGGCTCAGGATGCGGTGCAGGTCGGCCACCAGTGTTTCGGCGCTGGACGCTGAGATCCGCCGGGAGGTACCGACTTTCAGGCGCTTGATCTGGTTTCCCCAGTACGGCTGGTCGGCCGAGCTCCAGAGGATCAGGGTGGGTGTGCCCGCTCGCAGGCTGGCCGCCGTGGTGCCCGAGCCGCCGTGGTGCACGACAGCCCGGCAGGCGGCGAATACCTCGGCGTAGCTCACCGGCCCGACCACCTTCACGTGATCGGGAATGGGGACATCGCCGAAATCGGTTCCGCCCGCGCAGATCAACGCGCGCTCGCCCAGCTGTGCGCAGGCGGCACCGACCATGTCGATGGTCGCCGCGGGCGATTCGACCGGGATGCTGCCCGTGGCAAAGCAGATCGGCGGGGTGCCGGCCGCGATCCACGACGTGACTTCGTCGTCGACCTCTGTGGTGAGCCCCAGTGTCAGTGCCCCGACGAATGGCCTGCGGCCGTTCCACTTCGTCCACTCGGCTTGAAGTCCGGGAACGCTGACCGCGTCGTAGGCCTGGATCTCCAGAGCGCCGCGGTCGGCCATCCGCCGGGGCGAGGGCGCCGAGGCCGCGGGCAGGCCGAGGCCTGCGCGCTGCACGTCTTCGGCCTGCTTGGTGGCTCGCCACATCAGCCACTCGGACACCACGCCGCCGGAACGGACCAGGGCAGAGGGCAGCGCGGGAATCAACCGACCGTTGGGTCGCATCGGGAAGTGGTGCAGGGCGACCAACGGAATATCGTAGAACTCAGCGACATTGGCCGCCGGCTGCTCGTAGTTGAGCCCGGTCGACAACAGGTCGGCACCCCGCGCCAGTTCGATCAGTGTCGCACTGGTCTGCTGCCAGTGCTCGGCGATGGGTGCCCAAAGCTCGCGCAGGGTCCCGACGGGATTGCGCGGCAACCGCATCCAGAAGTCGCGCAGGAAGTCCTCCTGCAGAAAGTCCGCCAATTTGGGACCGTAGGAAACGGTTTCGAGACCGGCCGCTTCGGCGAAGTCGACCAGATCCGGAGGCACGGCCAGCGAGACGTCGTGGCCCCTGCGCTGAAGTTCGCGCCCGACGCTGACCGAGGGCTCGACATCACCGCGAGTTCCGTAGCATGCCAGCGCAAATCTCATGCGGCCCTAGCCTTTCACTCGATATCTCGCGTAGTTGACCTTACCGCCCCCTGGGTTTGCGATAGTTAGCTTATGGACCTCAAAGAACGCGTGCGCGAATCCCGTGACCGGATAGTCAAGAACCAGAACGAGAAGCTGGCGCAGTACGTGCAAAAGTTCATCTATCCGTACGCCACGCGCAAGCTCGAGGCCGAGGACGTGGTGTTCCTCAACTATGGGTACGAAGAGGACCCGGCCATGGGGATACCGCTGTCGGAGGCCGACGAGCGCAATCGCTACTTCATCCAGCTATATCACGCCACCGCAACACAAGTGGATATTCAGGGAAAACGAGTGCTGGAGGTCGGTTGTGGCCACGGCGGCGGGGCGTCGTATCTCACGCGGACACTGCATCCGGCGTCCTACACCGGTCTGGACCTCAACCCGTCAGCCATCGCGTTTTGCCAAAAGCGGCACAAGTTAAAGGATCTGGAGTTCGTCAAGGGCAATGCGGAGGATTTACCCTTTGCCGACAACACCTTCGACGCGGTGATCAACGTGGAATCGTCCCACCTGTACCCACAGTTCTCGAGGTTTCTGACCGAGGTGAGCCGGGTCCTGCGTCCGGAGGGATACTTCCTCTACACGGATGCCCGTCTGCGGGGCGATATTCCGGCCTGGGAAGAGGCTCTCGCGGACTCGCCGTTGCGGCTGGTGTCGCAGCGGACGATCAGCGCCGACGTGGTGCGAGGCATGGAGAAGAGCATGCAGCAGTGGCAGTACGTGATCGACCGGGTCGCGCCACGGCCGCTACGTGGTCTCACGCGGCGCTTCTCCCCGGCCCGCAAGGCCTGCGAAAGCCTGCGGCCAGGAGGGACCTCGGAGTACCGGATGTACAGCTTCTCCAACACCGGCGCTGCGTCGAATCATGGTGCGTAGCGGAGGAATTACTGGCCCGATGCTGCGCTTCGGCCTCGTCGTTCTCCGCGTTCGTACTTTGCTCGCAGGTATGGTGAGGGCATGAATCTGCTCGAGTCGATCGAACGCGGCCTGGATTGGCTGGCGACGCCCAAGCGCTTGCCCGGTCACCTCGAGATGGAGACGCAGCGAGGAAAGCGCCTCGAGCTAGAGGTGGTCTCCCTGGCGATTCGTATGCCGGTCGGCGGTGGAGTGAAACTGAAGGTGCCGGTATTCGTCATGCTCATGCCGACCGGGACGTCGGCCCTCCAGTCGCCGCAGGATCGCACGGAACCGGACGATCAGTAGCTTCTCCACATTGCTGTAGCGGTGCTGCCTGACGCCACGTCGGGGGCGGGCCACGTCGTTGAGCGGCGCGCGCCCGCGTGGGATGTCCCGCTACGTCATGAATGGCAATGACCGCTGTGCGTGATCCCCCAGCCCGCAGGCTGGGGGATCTTCGCATTTGTGCAGTTTCAGTTAATCGCTTGGCCAACCTATCGGCATTTTGCATTCAATACCGGACAGCTTTTCCCGGTGTGTGTCCCGGCTGTCCATTCTTTGCTGCGATTGCGCTTTTCGGGACAATTCGAGTTTGGGCGCCCGGTCAGTGGCCGCTGAGACCACACAACATTCACAATCTCGCTGAATACGCAATAGCGTGACGGTTTCGTCAAAAGATGATGACCTCACAAAAGCCCATGATATTGAAAATGCAGTTAACTTATTAGGCTCTCTACTGAGAGTTCGCTGTTCGCGGCTGCCGGCCGGACTTCCGGAAAACCGGGAACCGCGCGATGCAGCCTCCCGTATGTTTGCGCTATCTTTGCGAAGTCACCGACCAACCTGGAGAAACGTGAGCATTAACCCGTTCGACGACGACAACGGCAGCTTCTACGTCCTGATCAATGACGAGGAGCAGCACAGCTTGTGGCCGAGCTTTGCCGAGGTGCCCGCAGGGTGGCGGAAGGTCTATGGCGAAGCGAACCGTTCTGACTGCTTGGAGTTCATTGAGCAGAATTGGCCGGATATCAGACCGAAGAGCCTGCGTGAGCGGTTGGCGCAGGACGGGTCTATTCAGCGCTAAATCGTCATTGGGAAGTTGAATACATAATGGAACCTGAGGGCGGAGCACTGCCGCTTTCTCGTGGGCAGTTGGATATCTGGCTTTCACAGGAAAGCGGTCTTGCCGGCACCGAGTGGCAACTCGGCCTTCTCGGGCGAATTGACGGTGCGGTGCAGCGCGACCTCCTCGAGCAGGCGATCCGGCAGGCGCTGCAAGAGGCGGAGCCGGCCCGGGCGGCGATCTTCGAGGTGGACGGGCGCGTCTTCCAGAAGGCGCTCGACTATTCCGACCTGGAATTGGTGTTCCACGACGTCCGAGACTGCGACGACCCGGTACAGAAGGTCCGGGAACTCGCGTCGGCGATTCAACACACGCCGCTGCCGCTGCATGGTCAGCTGGTGAAGTTCGCCCTGTTCAGGACCCAGCCGCAGGAGTACTTCCTGTTCGGGCTGGGACATCACATCTCGGTCGACGGCCTCGGCATGGCCCTGGTCAGCCGACGGATCGCCACCATCTATACGGCGCTGGTCTCTGGAGAGCCAGTGCCGCCGGCCTACTTCGGGTCCTTGCAGGATCTGGTGGACTGCGAAACCGAATATCAAGCGTCCCAGAGCTTTCAGGACGATCTCGCCTACTGGCGGGACCACCTTCCGTCCGAAGGCGGTGTCGACCAGGGCCTGCCGCGGGCGGAGCGCGGGCGCGACGCCTACGCGCCCTCCGCCTCGGTCGAGGTCGACCGGGCCGCCGTCGGGCACATCAAGGAACTGTCCAAGAGCCTGCGCGTCCGCCGGTACTCGGTCACCACGGCGGCATGCGCGCTGCTGGTGCGGGCGTGGACCGCCAACGCCTCAGAGGTGGCTCTCGACTTCCCGGTCAGCAGGCGGGTGACCCCGGAATCGAAGACCCTGCCCGCGATGCTCGCCGGGGTGGCGCCGTTGGTGCTGAAGGCCCCACCGGAATGGACGGTCGCAGAATTCTGCCAGCACGTCGATTCGCGCATCCGCGAACTCCTGCAGCATCAGCGTTTTCCCGTGCACACCCTCAACGGTGCAAACGGATCCCGCCAGGCGTCCAACCGGGTGGCGATCAACTTCATCCCGTCCCGTCTCACGCTGGATCTGGCCGGCGCCCCGGTCACGGTGTCCTACACCAACCACGGGCCGATGGGGCATTTCGGCTTGTTCTTCATCGGGGCCAGTGACCAGCTCTTCCTGAGTACGGCCGGGACCGGGCGCCCGTTCGCCGACTTCGAAGTCTCCGATCTGGCCGACCGCATCCAACGGGTCCTGGTGGAAATGGCCGCCGATCCGCAGCGGCCGCTGTCCGCGCTGGACCTGCTGGCCGGTGCGGAGCGGGCCGAACTGGCCGAGATGGGCAATCAGGCTGTGCTCGCTCAACCCACAGCCGCTCCGGTATCGATACCGGAGCTGTTCGCCCAACAGGTGGCCGCCGCTCCCGACGCCGCGGCACTGACTTTCGAAGGCCGCTCGCTGACCTATCGCGAGCTCGACGAAGCGTCGAATCGGTTGGCGCATCTGCTGGTCGCCCAAGGAGCCCGGCCGGGTGAGCGGGTCGCCCTGTTCTCGAACCGTTCGGCCCGGGCGGTCGTCGGAATGCTGGCGATACTCAAAACCGGAGCCGCCTATCTGCCGATCGATCCGGCCGTACCCGCATCGCGGATGGAGTTCATCCTGGCCGATGCGGCACCGATCGCTGCCGTCACCACGGCGAAACTCCGGTCGCGGCTTCAGGGTTACCCGGGCGCCGTGATCGACGTCGACGACCCGTCGCTCGAGGCTGCGCCGAGCACCCCGTTGTCGCTGGCCGTCCCGGCCGATATCGCATACGTCATCTACACGTCGGGAACCACCGGTACGCCGAAGGGCGTGGCGGTCACCCATCAGAATCTGACCGGGCTGATGGCGTCGCTGGACGCCAGCCTGCCGCGGCGAGGAGTCTGGCCGCTGTGCCACTCCCTGGGCTTCGACGCCTCCGTGTGGGAGATCGGCCATGCCCTGTTGCGGGGCGGCCGCCTGGTGGTGGTGCCCGAATCGGTCGCCGGCTCACCAGAGGAGTTCCACCGCCTGCTGGTCGCCGAAGGGGTGACCGCCTTCACCCAGACTCCGTCCGCGGTGGCGATGCTGTCTCCGGACGACCTCGAATCCGCGGTGCTGGTGGTGGCAGGCGAGGCCTGCCCCACCGAGCTGGTGGACCGCTGGGCGGCCGCCGGCCGGGTGATGTTCGACGCCTACGGCCCGACCGAGACCACGATCTGCGCGGCGATGAGCGCGCCGCTGCAGGCCGGAGCCACCGGGCCCGTGGTGCCGATCGGCTCACCCGTGCCCGGCGCCGCCCTGTTCGTGCTGGATACCTGGATGCAGCCGGTGCCGGCCGGTGTGGTTGGCGAACTGTATGTGGCCGGCGACGGCGTGGCATGCGGATACATCGGCCGGCCTGACCTGACGGCCTCGCGGTTCGTGGCGTGCCCCTTCGGCGGCGTGGCCGGACAGCGGATGTACCGCACCGGCGACCTGGTGCGGTGGGGCGAAGACGGGCAGCTGCAGTATCTGGGCCGGGCCGATGAGCAGGTCAAGATCCGCGGCTACCGCATCGAGCTGGGCGAGGTGCGTTCCGCGCTGGCCCGCATGGCGGGGGTGGAACACGCCGCGGTGATCGCCCGCGAGGACCGCGTCGGCGACAAACGGCTCGTCGGCTATGTCACCGGAGCCGTCGATCCGGTGGAAGCCCGGGCCCAGCTGGCGGATCAACTTCCGCCCTACATGGTCCCCGCAGCGGTGGTCGTGCTCGACGCGATGCCGCTGACCGCCAACAACAAACTCGACACCCGTGCGCTGCCCGCCCCCGAATACCAAAGCGGGAGAGCCGAATACCGGGCCCCGGGCAATGCGGTCGAGGAGATTCTGGCCGGGATCTACGCCCAGGTTCTGGGCCTGGACCGAGTCGGGGTGGACGATTCGTTCTTCGACCTCGGTGGCGACAGCATCCTGTCGATGCAGGTCGTGGCGCGGGCCCGGGCCGCCGGCGTGTGGTGCCGGCCGAGGGACATCTTCGTGGAGCAGACCATCGCCCGGTTGGGTGGCGTGGCCAAGCTGGCCGGAGGCCAGGCTGTCGTCGACGAGGGCACCGGTGCGGTGAACCCGACGCCGATCATGCAGTGGCTTCAGGACGTGCCGGGCCGCACCGACCAGTTCAACCAGACCCTGGTGATCCAGGCGCCCGCCGCGGTCACCCGGGTCGACGCCGAGGCCGTGCTGCAGGCGCTGCTGGATCGGCACGCCGCCTTGCGGCTGCGCGCCGAGACCAGGGATATGACGGGCAGTGAGGACTGGTCGCTGACCGTGCCCGAGCAGGGCACGGTCACCGCCGGCGACTGCCTGTCTGTGGTCGGGGAGCTGTCGGAGGAGGCGGTGACAGCCGCCCGATCACGGCTCGCCCCCGCCGACGGCGTGATGGTGCGCGCGGTGTGGGCCGAAGCCACCAATCAACTGGCCCTGATCGTCCACCATCTGGCGGTCGACGGCGTGTCCTGGCGAATCCTGTTGGAAGACCTGAACATCGCCTGGGCACAGCACAACAGTGGACAACCGGTGGCGCTGCCGTCCGGTGGTACATCGTTCGCCCGCTGGTCCGAGCTGCTGGCAGAGCGGGCGCGCGACAACGATGTCGTCCGGCACGCCGACACGTGGCGGGCCGTCGCGGCGACCCCAGCAGCGCTGCCGCCGGTACAGCCGGAGCTGGATACCTATGCCGACGCCGGCCGGCTGACGGTGGCCTTGGACGAAGCGACCACGCGGATGCTGTTGGGGGAGGTTCCGGCGGCATTCCACGCCGGCGTGCAGGACATCCTGCTGATCGCCTTCGGGCTGGCCTGGGCGGAGTTCTCCGGAGCCGGCACCGGCAGTGTGCCGATCGGTATCGACGTCGAAGGTCACGGGCGGGCCGAAGATCTGGCCCCCGATGTCGATCTGTCCCGCACCGTCGGCTGGTTCACCGCCAAGTACCCCGTGGCGCTGACCGTGGGCCAGGTGTCCTGGGCCCATGTGGTCGGCGGCGGCGCGGCACTCGGGCCGGTGATCAAGGCCGCCAAGGAACAACTGCGGGCGCTGCCCGACGGGCTCACCTACGGGCTCTTGCGTTACCTCAATCCGGATGTGGACCTGGGTGGGTCCGACCCGACTGTCGGATTCAACTACCTGGGACGGCTCGGCGCGGGCGCGGTGGAGCTGTCCGAGGACCTGTGGCGGATCAGCCAGGACAACTTGTCGATGACCGACGTGGCGTCGGCGATACCGATGGCGCTGGCTCACAGCGTCGAGCTCAATGCCGGCACCCTGGACGGCGCGACGGGCCCACAGCTGCAGGCCAACTGGATGTGGGCGCCCTCGGTGCTCAGCCGGGAGCAGGTCGACCGGCTCAGCCGGCTGTGGTTCGAGGCCCTGGCCGGCATCTGCGCTCACGTGCAGTCCGGCGGCGGTGGGCTGACCCCGTCGGACATCGCCCCGGTGCGGCTGACCCAGAAGCAGATCGACGAGCTGACCGATCGGTACCGGGTCGCAGATGTCCTTCCGCTGACCCCGTTGCAGAAGGGTCTGCTCTTCCAGTCCAGCCTGGCCGACGACACCGGGACCGTCGGCGACGACATCTACGCCGTGCAACTGGCCGTCACCGTCACCGGAGAGCTCGACCCGCAGCGGTTGCGCGACGCGGTGAACGCGGTCATCGTCCGTCATCCCAACCTGGCGGCCCGATTCCACGAGGAGTTCGGTGAGCCGGTACAGGTACTGGCGGCCGACCCGGTGATCGCGTGGCAGTACGTCGACCTGGCCGGCGCCCCGGCCGATGTGGCGGTCCGGCTCGAGCAGCTGTGCGCTGCCGAACGCGGTGCCGCGTGTGATCTGGCCGAGCAGCCGACCTTCCGCGCGGCACTGATCCGCACCGGCCACGGGCAGCACAAGCTGGTGCTCACGATCCACCACATCGTCATCGACGGCTGGTCGCTGCCGATCCTGCTGCAGGAGGTCTTCGCCGGATACTTCGGCAACCGGCTGCCCACACCCGCCTCGTACCGAAACTTCGTCAGCTGGTTGGCAGACCAGGATGACGCTGCCGCGAAGGTGGTGTGGCGCGATGCCCTGGCCGGGTTCGAGACGCCCACCCTGGTCGGGCCGCCGACGCCGGCCGGGCCCCGGGCGACCGAGTCCTACCGGCTGCCCGCCGAGACCAGCCTCGCGGTCACCGAGCTGGCCCGCTCGCAGCGCACCACGGTGAACACCGTGCTGCAGGCGGCTTGGGCGCAGGTGCTCATGGCACTGACCGGCCAGCGCGATGTGGTGTTCGGTACCGCGGTCTCGGGGCGGCCGGTGGATCTGCCCGGCGCGGAGGCCATGGTGGGCCTGCTGATCAACACCGTGCCGGTCCGGGCCGGCATCACCGCTACCAGCACGGTGGCCGATCTGCTCGATCAGCTGCAGCGGGTGCACAACGACACCGTGGAGCACGAGCATCTGGCACTCGCCGAGATCCATCGGGTGGCGGGTCACGACCGGCTGTTCGACACGCTGTTCGTCTACGAGAACTATCCGATCGACGCCGAGGCTCTCCTGGGTGCGCGGGAACTGGGGATCACCGATTTCACCAGCCGCGAGTACAACCACTACCCGCTGTCGGTGGTGGCGATGCCCGGCGACGAGCTCGGATTGCGGATCGAATTCGACAGTGGGGTGTTCGACGCGGACGACATCGCGGCTCTGGTCGACCGGATGCGCTACGTGCTGGAGATCATGGTCGCCGATCCGGCCCGCAGGCCGGCGTCGATCGATCTGCTCGACGCCGACGAGCACGCCCGGCTGGACGCCTGGGGCAACCGCACCGTCCTGACCCGGCCCGAGAGCGCGCCGACGTCCATACCGCAGCTGTTCGCCGACCAGGTGGCCCGGGACCCGGGCGCGGTGGCACTCAGCTACGACGACCGCTCGATGACCTACGGCGAGCTCGACGAGGCGTCGAACCGGTTGGCGCAGTGGCTGTCCGCCAAGGGCGCCCGGCCCGGACAGCGGGTCGCCATGCTGCTGCCCCGCGATGCCGATGCCGTCGTCGCCATCCTCGCGGTGGTGAAGACCGGCGCGGCCTACGTGCCGATCGACCCGGCGCATCCCGATGCCCGTATCGAGTTCGTCCTGGCCGATGCCGCACCGGTGGTGGCGCTGACCACTGCGCAGCTGCGTACCCGGTTGGAGTCGTCCGGCGTGCCGGTGCTCGAGATCGACGACCCCGCCTCCGGTACCGAACTGCCTGCGGCACTGGCTGATCCGGTGGTCGCGGCGGCACCCGACGACATCGCCTACATCATCTACACGTCGGGAACCACCGGTGCGCCCAAGGGCGTGGCGGTCACCCACCGCAACGTTACCGCGCTGCTCGAGGCGCTCGGCGGCGAACTGGCGGCCGGGCGGGTGTGGAGTCAGTGCCACTCCCTGGCCTTCGACTACTCGGTGTGGGAGATCTGGGGTCCGCTGCTGTCCGGTGGCCGCCTGCTGGTGGTCCCGGATGCCGTGGTTCGCTCGCCCGAAGACTTGCTTGCCCTGTTGGTCAGTGAGCGGGTCAACGTACTGAGCCAAACGCCGTCGGCGTTCTACGCGCTGCAGACCGCCGATGCGCTGGCGCCCGACCTGGGTCGCCGGCTCGAGCTGCAGACCGTGGTGTTCGGCGGAGAAGCGCTTGAGCCACAACGGCTTTCACCGTGGATGCGGAGCCACCCAGAGGCTCCGCGGCTGGTCAACATGTACGGCATCACCGAAACGACGGTGCATGCCTCGTACCGACAGATCGGCGCCGCAGACGTCGACGACAACTCGAGCCCCATCGGCGTACCGCTGCAACACCTGGCCTTCTTCGTGCTCGACGAGTGGATGCGCCAGGTCCCGGTGGGCGTCGTCGGCGAGTTGTATGTGGCCGGTGCCGGTTTGGCGGCGGGCTACGTGGGCCGGCCGGACCTGTCGTCGACGCGGTTTGTGGCCTGCCCCTTCGGAGCACCCGGACAGCGGATGTACCGCACCGGCGACCTGGTGCGGTGGGGTGCCGACGGGCAGTTGCGCTACGTCGGGCGCGCCGACAAGCAGGTGAAGATCCGCGGCTATCGGATCGAACTCGGTGAGGTTCAGGCCGCGCTGGCGGCACTGTACGGAGTAACGCAGGCGGCGGTGATCGCCCGCGAGGACCGTCCCGGCGACAAGCGTCTGGTCGGCTACATCACGGGGTCCGCGGATCCGGCGACGGCGCGCAGCGCGCTGGCCGAACGTCTGCCGGCGTACATGGTTCCGACCGCGGTGGTGGCGCTGGATGCGTTGCCGCTTACCGTCAACGGCAAACTCGACACCCGCGCTCTGCCGTCACCGGAATATCAGGACGCCGAGGCGTACCGGGCACCGCACGACGCGGTCGAGCAGATCCTGACCGGGATCTACGCGCAGGTGCTCGGCGTCGAGCGGGTCGGTGTCGACGATTCGTTCTTCGACCTCGGCGGGGACAGCATCTCGTCGATGCAGGTGGTGGCCCGGGCACGGGCCGCGGGCCTGGTCTGCCGGCCGCGCGATGTGCTGGTCGAACAGACGGTGGCGCGGCTGGCCCGGGTGGTGGCGTCGGCCGACGGTCAGGACACCGTCCTCGACGAGGGCATCGGCCCGGTGGTGGCCACACCGATCATGCGCTGGCTCCGTGAAATCGACGGTCCGGTCGACGAATACAACCAGACCGTGGTGCTGCGGGCACCTGACGGGGCGACCGAATCCGACGTGACGGTGCTGTTGCAGACCCTGCTGGACCGGCACGCCATGTTGCGGTTGCGCGCTGAGACCACCGCGGCCGGCGGCTGGTCCCTGGTGGTACCCGAGCGCGGCGCGGTGGATGCCGCCGCGTGTGTGCAGGTGGTCGACGAACTGTCCGACGAGGTCCTGCGCACGGCGCGGTCACGGCTGAACCCCGGGGCAGGCACGGTGCTGACGGCGCTGTGGGTGCCCGGCACCGCAACCCTGGCGCTGATGATCCATCACCTGGCCGTCGACGCGGTGTCCTGGCGAATCCTGTTGGAAGACTTGAATATCGCCTGGGCTCAGCATCGCGCCGGCCAGGAAGTGGAATTGCCGGTGCCGAGGACGTCGTTCGCCCGTTGGTCCGCGGTGCTCGACGAGCACGCCCACAGCCCGGCCGTGGTGGGGCTGGCCGGGGCCTGGCGTGAGGTAGCGGCGAGCCCGGCGGCTTTGCCCCCGGTGCAACCGGCGGTCGACACCTATGCCGGCGCCGGGCAGCTGTCCGTGGAGCTCGACGCCGACACCACCCGACAGTTGCTCGGCGACGTTCCCGCGGCGTTTCACGCCGGAGTGCAGGACATTCTGTTGATCGCCTTCGGCCTGGCGGCCGCGGAATTCCTGGGCGCCGAACGCACGCCGATCACCATCGATGTCGAGGGCCACGGCCGCGCCGAGGAGCTCACCGCCGACATCGACCTGTCGCGCACCGTCGGCTGGTTCACCAGCAAGTACCCGGTAGCGCTCAGCCCGGGCGAACTGCCCTGGGAACAGGTGACTTCGGGTGCGGCGGCACTGGGCGGTGTCATCAAGGCCGCCAAGGAACAGCTCCGGGGTCTACCCGACGGACTGACCTACGGACTGCTGCGGTACCTGAATTCCGATGTGGCGCTGGACGGGTCTGATCCGGCATTCAGCTTCAACTACCTGGGTCGGCTCGGCGCCGGGGCCGGGGAGCTGTCCGACGAACTGTGGCGAATCGATCAGCAGGCGGTGTCGATCACCGCGTCGGCCACGGCGGTGGATACCCCGCTGGGACACGCCATGGAGCTCAACGCCGGCGTGCTGGACTCCGGCACGGGTGCCGGCCCGAGCCTGCACGCCACGTGGACCTGGGCCCCCTCGGTCCTCGACGAGGAGCAGGTCGCCCGGTTCAGCCGGCTCTGGTTCGAGGCGCTGGCCGGAATCTGTGCTCACGTGCGGGACGGGGGAGGCGGGCTGACCCCGTCGGACATCGCCCCGGCGCAGTTGACCCAGCCCCAGATCGATGAGCTGCAAGCCGAATACGCGATCGCCGATGTGTTGCCGCTGACACCGTTGCAGCAGGGCCTGCTGTTCCACACCGAAGCAGGGCAGGGCGGCGACGACCTTTATGCGGTGCAGCTGGACATCACCGTCGCGGGTGCGCTGGATCCGGATCGGCTGCGCGATGCCGTTCAGGGCGTGATCGCCCGGCGGCCGAACGTGGTGGCGCGCTTCTACGAGGACTTCGGTGTGCCGGTGCAGATCCTGCCGGCCGATCCGGCGCTCGCCTGGCAGTACCTGGATCTCACCGGCGATGCGGATGGCGATGTGGAACAGCGGGTGCAGCGGATCTGCACCGCCGAGCGGGGCCGGGTCAGCGGCCTGGGCGATGAGCCCCCGTTCCGGGCCGCACTGATCCGCACTGCCGAGGATCAGCACCGATTCGTGCTCACCAACCACCACATCGTGCTCGACGGGTGGTCGAAGCCGATCCTGCTGCAGGAGATCTTCGCCGGCTACCTCGGCGCGCGGCTGCCGGCCCCGGTTCCGTACCGGCGATTCGTCACGTGGCTGGCCGAGCAGGACATCAGTGCCGCACAGACCGCGTGGCGCAAGGTTTTTGACGGGTTCGAAAACCCCACGCTGGTCGGCAACCCGGGGCAGGCGGCCCTCGGCCCGCGCGGTGTCGAATCGTTCCAGCTGTCGGCCGAGACCACGCAGGCTCTCGGCGATCTGGCCCGCACGTGCCACACAACCGTCAGCACAGTGCTGCAAGCGGCGTGGGCGCAGCTGCTCATGTGGCTGACCGGCCAGCGTGACGTCGCGTTCGGCACCGCGGTCTCCGGCCGGCCGGCCGATGTGGCCGGCGCCGAATCGATGGTCGGGTTGCTGATCAACACGGTGCCGGTGCGGGCCAGCATCACCCCGGCCACCACCGTGGCGAGCCTGCTGGCCGAGCTGCAGGGTGCCTACAACGACACATTGGACCATCAACACCTGGCGCTGAACGAGATCCATCGCGTGACCGGCCACGACCAGTTGTTCGACACCGTGTTCGTCTACGAGAACTATCCGATCGACACCGCCGCGCTCTCGGGTGTGGACGGGCTGACGATCACCGGATTCACCAATCGCGAGTACAACCATTACCCGCTTTCGGTGCAGGCGGTTCCGGGCCATGAACTAGGCCTACGCGTCGAATTTGATTCTGATGTCTTCGATTCAGCCCGAATCGGGCGATTGGTCGAGCGGTTCCGGCGGGTACTAGACGCCATGACCGCCGACCGGAGGGAGCACTCATGAGCATCGATGCCAGCCGGACGCTGTTGTCCTTCGACCTTCTCGACGACGATGAGCACGACCGGCTCGATGACTGGGGTAACCGGTCGGTGCTGAGCCGACCGGCATCCGACCCGGTCACGATCCCCGTGCTGTTCAGCGCGCAGGTGGATCGTGCCCCGGAGTCGGTGGCGCTGGTCTGCGGCGATCGATCGTGGAGCTATCGCGAGCTCGATGAGCAGTCGAATCGGCTGGCTCACCTGCTGGCCGGTCATGGTGCCGGGCCGGGGGAAACCGTCGCACTGCTGATTTCCCGCTCGGCCGAGGCGATCGTGTCGATTCTGGCGGTGCTCAAGACCGGGGCCGCCTACCTGCCGATCGACCCCGCGCATCCCGACGACCGGATCGCGTTCATGCTCACCGATGCGGAGCCCGTCGTTGCCGTCAGCACCGCGGAGCTGCGTGACCGGCTGGACCGTGGCGACGTGCCGGTGATCGGTGTCGACGATCCCGCCGTCGAGAGTCAGCCGGGCAGTGCGCTGCCGGGCCCGCAACCGGATGACCTGGCCTACATGACCTACACGTCGGGCACCACCGGCGTACCGAAAGCGGTTGCGGTGACTCACCGCAACGTGACTTCGCTGGTGGAACACCTGCATGCCGATCTGCCCGCTGAGCCGGGTCAGGCTTGGTCGCAATGGCATTCGCTGGTTTTCGACGTCTCGGTGTGGGAGATCTGGGGCGCCCTGCTGCACGGCGGACGACTGGTGATCGTGCCGGAAGCCGCCGCCAGTTCGCCCGATGACCTGCACAGTCTGCTGCTCACCGAAAAGGTGGGCGTGCTGTGCCTTACCCCGTCGGCGGCGGGCATGCTCTCACCGGAGCGGCTGGAATCGACCACCCTGGTGGTGGCGGGCGAGGCCTGCCCGACCGAGCTGGTGGACCGGTGGGCCCCGGGCCGGGTGATGATCAACGCCTACGGGCCGACGGAGGCCACCATCTATGCGGCGATGAGCTCGCCGTTGTCGAAGTCCGAGACGGCAGGCGCGGTCGTCCCGATCGGCTCCCCGGTCCCCGGCGCGGCGTTGTTCGTGCTCGACCAGTGGCTCCGGCCTGCGGCCGAAGGTGTCGTCGGGGAGCTGTACGTGGCAGGTGCCGGGGTGGCGGTCGGATATGCGCGCCGGCCGGGACTCACCGCAACGCGTTTCGTGGCCTGCCCGTTCGGCGGAGCGGATGCACCCGGAAAAGTCATGTACCGCACCGGCGATCTGGTCAGGTGGGGTGACGACGGCCAGCTGCAGTATCTCGGCCGTGCCGACGAGCAGGTCAAGATCCGTGGCTACCGCATCGAATTGGGTGAGGTGCAGGCCGCCCTCGCCGCGCTGGACGGGGTGACCCAGGCCGTGGTGATCGCCCGCGAGGACCGGCCGGGAGACAAACGACTGGTCGGTTACGTCACCGGGACGGCCGATCCGGCCCAGATGCGTTCGGCACTGGCCAAGCGGCTGCCGGCCTACATGGTGCCCGCCGCGGTGGTGGTGGTGGACGCATTCCCGCTGACGGTCAACGGCAAGCTCGACAAGCGCGCCCTCCCGGCACCCGAATATCGCAGTGCCGGGGCCGGTTACCGAGCGCCGAGCAACCCCGTCGAGGAGATCCTCGCCGACATTTTCGCCCAGGTGCTGGGCGTGGACCGGGTCGGTGTCGACGACTCGTTCCTCGATCTGGGCGGTGACAGCATCCTGTCGATGCAGGTGGTGGCCCG
The DNA here is from genome assembly GCF_019645875.1 of Mycolicibacterium senegalense. Taxonomy (GTDB): domain Bacteria; phylum Actinomycetota; class Actinomycetes; order Mycobacteriales; family Mycobacteriaceae; genus Mycobacterium; species Mycobacterium senegalense. The sequence continues at coordinate 66,676 of NZ_CP081000.1, forward strand.
CGCCCGGGCGGCCGGTGTGCGGTGCCGGCCCCGCGACATCTTCGTCGAGCAGACCGTGGCCGGGGTCGCCCAGGTCGCGGTGTTCGCCGATCCCGAGCACGCGGTCATCGACGAGGGCATCGGACCGGTTTCGGCGACACCGATCATGCGCTGGCTGCGCGACGTCCAGGGCCCCATCGACCAGTTCAACCAGACGGTCGTGCTGCGCGCGCCGGACGGGGTGGGCGAGGCCGACGCCGTGGTCATCGTGCAAGAGCTGCTCGACCGGCACCCCACGCTGAGAATGCTCGCCGAGACCGACGCCGACGGTGAGTGGTCGTTGCGTGTGCCCGACAAGGGCGCGGTCGACGCGCGCGACTGCATGTCCGTCGTCGAGGAATTGTCCGACGACGCGTTGGTGGCGGCGTTGATGCAGCTGGATCCGGCCGCCGGCTCGGTGCTACGAGCCTTGTGGGTGCCCGCCAGCGGCCAGCTGGTCCTGATGATCCATCACCTGGCCGTCGACGGGGTGTCCTGGCGAATCTTGTTGGAAGACTTGAATATCGCCTGGGCACAGCACCATAGTGGGCAGCCGGTGCAGTTGCCGCGGGGCGGCACGTCGTTCGCCCGTTGGTCACACCTGCTGGCCGAGCATGCCGGCGACGCGAACGTCGTCCGGCATGCCGACGCTTGGCGCAAGGTGCTCGAGGTGCCCGCGTCCCTGCCGCCGGTGCAGCCGGACGTGGACACCTACGCCAATGCCGGGCAGCTGGCGGTGGACCTGGATGTCGAGACCACCCGAGCGCTGCTCGGACCGGTTCCCGCGGCATTTCATGCCGGCGTGCAGGACATTCTGCTGATCGCCTTCGGCCTGGCGTGGGCCGAATACCTCGGCACCGGCAGTCTGCCGATCAGTTTCGACGTCGAGGGCCACGGGCGAAGTGAGGATATCGGGGGAGCCGACCTGGACTCCGATGTCGACCTCTCGCGGACCGTGGGCTGGTTCACCACCAAGTACCCGGTGGCGCTGGCAACCCCGGAACTGCCGTGGGCTCAGGTCATTTCGGGCGATGCCGAGCTGGGCGCGATCATCAAGGAGGCCAAGGAGCAGCTGCGCGCACTGCCCGACGACCTCACCTACGGCATGCTCCGCTATCTCAACCCCGACGTGGAACTCGAGGGTGCGGACCCGACGATCGGCTTCAACTACCTCGGCCGGATCGCCGGCGGGATGGCCGATCTCGGCGAGGATCTGTGGCGCATCGATCAGGACGCGTTGTCGAGCACCGGCGTGGTGTCCGAGGTCCCGATGCCGTTGATGCACACCGTGGAACTCAATGCGGGCACTGTGGACACCGATGCCGGCCCGTCTTTACAGGCCGCATGGACATGGGCCCCTTCGGTCGTCGGCCGGGATCAGGTCGACCGGCTCAGCCGGTTGTGGTTCCAGGCGTTGAAGGGCATCTGCGCTCACGTGAGCTCCGGCGGCGGCGGGCTGACGCCGTCCGATGTTCTTCCGGCGCGACTCACCCAGCGCCAGATCGACGAGCTGGAGCTGGAATACGCGGTCGCCGACGTGCTGCCTTTGACCCCTGTGCAGCAGGGGCTGCTGTTCCATTCGACGTTCGCGCGTGGCCGCGGCGCGCACGACGACGTCTATGCGGTCCAGCTCGACATCACCATCGCCGGTGTCGTCGACCAACATCGGCTGCGCGATGCGGTGCACACCGTGGTCGCCCGGCATCCGAATCTGGCCGCCCGGTTCTGCGGGCAGTTCGGCGAGCCCGTGCAGGCCATCCCCGCCGATCCCGTGATGGCGTGGCGGTATCTGGATCTGCGCGGGGACGACCGGATCTCCGACGACGAGGTCCGTGCGCTCTGCGACGCGGAGCGGGCAGCGGTGTGCGACCTCGGCGAGCGGCCGACGTTCCGGGCCGCCCTGATCCGCACCGCGGGCGACGGCCACCGGCTGGTCCTGACCTTCCACCACATCGTGATCGACGGCTGGTCGCTGCCGATCCTGTTGCGGGAGATCTTCGCGAGTTACTTCGGGCAGCGGCTGCCGGCACCGGCGTCGTACCGCAACTTCGTCTCGTGGCTGGCCGATCAGGATCGTGACGCCGCACGGGAAGCCTGGCGAAACGTGTTGGCCGGCTTCCAGACTCCCACGCTGGTCGCGCCGCCGGTCGAGCCCGGTCCCCGAGGGATCCAGACCTATCGGGTGCCGGCGGAGACCACCCGCGCGCTCAGTGAGCTCGCACGGACGCAGCGGACCACGGTCGCCACCGTGCTGCAGGCCGGGTGGGCGCAATTGCTGATGTGGCTGACCGGTCAGCACGACGTCACCTTCGGCACCGCGGTGTCGGGTCGGCCCGCGGATCTGCCCGGCGCGGATTCCATGGTGGGCCTGTTGATCAACACCGTGCCGGTACGAGCCCGCACCACCGCGACGACGACGGTGGCCGAGCTGCTCGATCAGTTGCAGCGCGCTCACAACGACACCCTCGAGCACGAACACCTGGCGCTCACCGAGATTCACCACCTGGCCGGGCACGAGCAACTGTTCGACACGCTGTTCCTGTACGAGAGCTACCCCATCGACACCAGTGCGTTCCTGGGTGTGCAGGAGCTGGCCGTCACCGAGTTCAACAACCGCGAATACAACCATTACCCCCTGTCGGTGATGGCGCTGCCCGGACACGAGTTGGGGCTGCGCCTCGAATTCGACAGCGACGTGTTCGACAGCGGCCAGATCGACGCACTGGTCGAACGGTTCCAGCGACTGCTGGTGGACATGACCGTCGATCCGGAGCGCCGGGTCTCGGCGATGGATGTGCTCGAAAGCGCGGAGCACGACCGGCTCGACGCGTGGAGCCACCGCGAGATTCTCACCCGACCGGTGGCCGCGCCCATCTCGATTCCGGAGATGTTCAGCCGGCAGGTGGAGCGCGATCCCGGCGCGCCCGCGCTGACTTTCGGTGACCACTCGCTGACCTACGACGAGCTCGACGAGGAGGCCCGCCGGCTGGCAAACCTGTTGGCGCTCATGGGCGCCGGCCCGGGTCAGATCGTGGCGCTGCTGGCGCCGCGGTCAGACCAGGCGATCGTGGCCATCCTGGCAGTGCTCAAGACCGGGGCGGCCTACCTGCCGATCGATCCGGCGGTGCCTGCCGCGCGGCTGGAGTTCATGCTGGCCGACGCCGCACCGATCATCGCGGTCACGACGGCCGAGTTGCGATCCCGGCTGGATGGGGCGGATGTGCAGATCGTCGAGGTCGACGATCCCGCCGTGGAGTCCGCAGGCCTGATCTACCCGACAGCCGACCTGCTGCCGCCCGCTGCCGACGACATCGCCTACCTGATCTACACCTCGGGCACCACCGGTACGCCGAAGGGCGTGGCCGTCACCCACGGCAACGTGACCCAGGTGCTGGAGCGGCTGCATCCCGATCTCCCGGCGGGCCCGGGACAGGTGTGGTCGCAATGGCATTCGCTGGTCTTCGACGTCTCGGTGTGGGAGATCTGGGGGGCCTTGCTGCACGGGTCGCAGCTGGTGATCGTGCCCGAGGCGGTGGCCGGCTCACCGGATGACCTGCACGATCTGCTGGTCGCCGAAGGGGTCACCGTGCTGTACCAGACGCCGTCGGCAGTCGGCATGCTGTCACCGGAAGGTCTGGAGCACACCACCCTGGTGGTGGCCGGTGAAGCCTGCCCCAGCGAGGTGGTGGACCGGTGGGCCCCGGGCCGGGTGATGATCAACGCCTACGGCCCGACCGAGGCCACGATCTACGGCGCGATGAGCGCACCGCTGACCCCGGGTGCCGCCGGCGGTGCCGTTCCCATCGGGTCGCCCGTCCCCTCGGGCGCCACATTCGTGCTCGATGAGTGGCTGCGTCCGGTCTCGGCCGGCGTCGTCGGCGAGCTGTACCTCGCCGGGCGCGGCGTCGGTGTCGGCTACCTCAACCGATCGGGACTGACCGCCTCGCGGTTCGTGGCCTGCCCGTTCGGCGGGCAGGACGCACCCGGAAAAGTCATGTACCGCACCGGTGATCTGGTCAAGTGGGATGACGAGGGCCAGCTGCACTACCTGGGCCGCGCCGACGAGCAGGTGAAGATCCGCGGCTATCGCATCGAGCTGGGCGAGATCCAAGCCGCCCTGGCCGAATTGGACGGGGTGACCCAGGCCGCGGTCGTCGCGCGCGAGGACCGTCCCGGCGACAAGCGCCTGGTCGGCTACATCACCGGCAACGCCGATCCGACCCAGTTGCGCAAGGAACTCGGCGAGCGGCTGCCCGCCTACATGGTGCCCGCCGCGATCGTCGTCCTGGACGTGTTGCCGCTGACCGTCAACGGAAAGCTCGATCGTCGCGCCCTGCCGGCACCCGGGTACCGCGACGGAGCCCGGTACCGGGCCCCGGGCACCCCGACCGAGCAGACGCTCGCCGGTATCTACGCCCATGTGCTGGGTTTGGAGCGGGTCGGTATCGACGATTCGTTCTTCGATCTCGGTGGCGATTCGATCTCGGCGATGCGGGCGATCGCCGCGATCAACACCGCGTTCGATGCCGAGCTCGCGGTGCGCACGCTGTTCGAGAAACCGTCGGTGGCCGCCTTGAGCCTGCAGTTGACCAGCGAGACCGGAACCGACGTGGCAGCCGCACCTACGGGGGTCAGCTTCACCTCGGTGCACGGCACCGAGGCCGGTGAGGTGTATGCGCGAGACCTGACCCTGGACAAGTTCATCGACGGAACCACCCTGCGCACCGCGCGAGCCCTGCCGCGGCCGAACGGGCAGGTACAGACCGTGCTGCTGACCGGGGCCACCGGATTCCTCGGGCGGTATCTGTTGCTGGACTGGCTGAAACGACTGCGCCGTGTCGACGACACCGTGATCTGCCTGGTGCGGGCCGACTCCGACGAAGAGGCGTACCGGCGTCTGGAAGCCACGTTCGACACCGACCCGGTCCTGCTCCGGCACTTCCGGGAACTGGCGGCCGAACGGCTCGAGGTCATCGCCGGCGACAAGGGCGAACCCAACCTCGGGCTGGACGAGGAACGCTGGCGGCAGCTGGCCGAGCGGGTCGACCTGATCGTCGACTCGGCGGCGTTCGTCAACAGCGTGCTGCCCTACCGAGAGTTGTTCGGGCCCAACGTCGTCGGTACCGCCGAGTTGATCCGCTTCGCCTTGACCACCAAGCTCAAGCCGTACAACTTCGTCTCGACCTCCGATGTGGGCCGCCAGATCGAGCCGTCGAAGTTCACCGAGGACGCCGACATCCGGGTGGCCAGCCCGGTCCGCACCGTCGATGCCGGCTACGCCAACGGGTACGGCAACAGCAAATGGGCCGGGGAGGTGCTGCTGCGTGAGGCGCACGATCTCTGCGACCTGCCCGTCGCGGTGTTCCGCTCCGGCATGATCATGGCCGACCCGGCTTATGCCGGACAGTTGAACCTCACCGACACGGTCAGCCGGATGGTGCTGAGCATCGTGGCCACCGGCGTTGCGCCGAAGTCGTTCTACCGGCTCGGCGATGACGGCCGACGGCAGCGCGCGCACTTCGACGGACTGCCCGTCGACTTCGTGGCGGAGGCGATCACCACGTTGGGCTGGGAGGTAGCCCGTTCGGCCTCAGCCGGTTTCGAGACGTACCACGTGATGAACCCGCATGACGACGGGATCGGCATCGACACCTACATCGACTGGTTGATCGAGGCCGGTTATCCGATCCAACGCGTCAGCGATTTCGGAGAATGGTTGCAGCGGTTCGAAGCGGGCCTGAAGGCGCTGCCGGAACGGCAGCGGCAGGGCTCGGTCCTGCAGATGCTGACCTTGCTGCAACAGCAAGGCGGTGAGCTCGAGGCGCCTGAGCCGACGCAAGGCTCCTACGCGCCTGCCGACCGCTTCCGCGCCGCGGTTCGTCGGGCGAAAGTCGGTGCCGCCAACGATATTCCGCGAGTCACGCCGGAGGTCATCCTGAAATATGTGACCGATCTGCAGTCGCTCGGAATGCTCTAGGGCAGCGCTGTGTGGGGCGATATCCTGGGGATGGCACTTTTGGTGTCACTCAATCCGGTGCTTCTCGGCTTCATCCTGCTGGTGATCTCCCGGCCGCGTCCGGTGCAGAACCTCATCGCGTTCTGGGTCGGAAGCTTGATCGTGAACGTCCCGGCGTTTGTGATCACGACCTTGGTGCTGGCCTCTGTGCCGTCGTTCAGCTCGGTCGCGCATGATCTGGTGACGCCGGAACCCGGGTCGACCGTCAAGCCGTTCCAATTCGTTTCGGGACTGGTCTGCGTGGCGATCGCGGGCCTGCTCGCCGTCCGGATGAGAATGCGGAAACGGGTGGATCAGGGCGCGTCGGTGAGCGCCGGTGGTGACTCAACGGTGCTGGTCATGGAACAACCGGAGGAGCCGCCCGCTCCGGCCGGGCGCATCCGCGGCACGATGTCTGCGCTGGGGGCCGGGGCTCGGCGGCTCATCGACCGCGCGCACGACGCCTGGGAGGGCGGCGCATTGTGGGTGGCGCTGGTGTTCGGGCTCTGCTACATCGCTCCGCCGCCGCTGGTGCTCATGGTCGCCACCATGGTCGTCGGTTCGGGTGCGCCGATCGGTGCGCAGGTGGTCATCAGCATCGCCTTCGTGTTCGGAATGCTGGCGGTCTTCGAGCTGGCGCTGCTCAGTTACGCCGTCGCCCCGGCGAGGACCCAGGCGGTGTTGCAGCCTCTGCACGAGTGGACCAAGCACCACCGGCAGCTCGTGCTGCTGGTGCTGTTCGCAGTGGTCGGGCTGTGGCAGGTGGTCACCGGAGCGGGCTTCATCTGAGCAGGTACGACGTCATCGACAACGACCCGTAGGTGTAACCGGTGACCAACGTGTCGACCGCGCGGGTCGCATCGGCTGCGGCCCCGGCGAGCCCGGCGAAGTACAGCATCGGGATGAAGTGGTCCGGGGTGGGCACGGCGGCCGCGTAGTCGGGATGCGTCTCGAGGGCGAGCACGTCGGCGGGGGAGTGGGTGAGTCGTTCGCGGGCCGCGTCGTCGAAGCGCCTGGCCCAGGTGAAGCCGCCGTCGGGTTGTTTCGGGTCCATGCCGGCGAGGTTGTGCACGATGTTGCCGCTGCCCACGATCAGCACGCCGCGCTCGCGCAGCGGGGCCAGTTTCGCCCCGAGCCGCAGGTGGTAGGAGGCCGGTTCGTTGGCGTTGATCGCCAGCTGCACAACGGGTATCGACGCGTCGGGAAAGGCGTGCAGCAGCACCGACCAGGTGCCGTGATCGATGCCCCAGCTGTCCACGTCGGCACCCACCCAGGTCGGGTGCACCACGTCGCTGACCTCCTCGGCCAACTCCGGGAGTCCCGGCGCGGGGTACTGGACGGCGAACAGCTCGGGCGGGAATCCGTAGAAGTCGTGAATGGTGCGTGGCCGCGGCATCGCGGTTACCGCGGTGGCGTTGATGTACCAATGCGCGCTGATCACCAGGATCGCGCGGGGTCGGGGCACCGCCTGCCCGAAGTCGCGCCAAGCCGCGGTGAAGCGATTGGATTCCAGAGCGTTCATCGGGCTGCCGTGGCCGATGAACGCCGCGGGCATCAGGGCAGACACTGGACCCATGACTGCAGCCTAGGGCGTGAGATTGCCCGTGGTCCGTGCACACCGACTCGGATACCGCGCGGCGTGGCCCACCATGTGACGGTGAGCGAGCCGCTGCTGCGGTAGCGTTTCCGGGTGTGCAGGCCAGTGTCGGCCTACACACTTCAGGAGTTCGCGCTGTTCGAGCTGCCGGAGCACGTGACGCGCAGCGATCACGTCCGGCGGGGATTTGGTGTTCTGATGCCCGATCTGTATCCCGTCGACGATCCCGACGACGCGGATCCCCGGCTGGCACCATTGCTGGCCTGGCGTCAGCAACTGGTCGACTCGGGCGCGGTTGCGGCGCGCAGTTTCAAAGAGGCGCATCTGCGGCTCGTGCTCCGGTCCGGACGCACCGACGTCGAGCAGATCCGGGAGATGCTGCCCGGCTCGGTCGCCCAACATGCCGACGAGATGGCCAGGCTGCTCGCCGAGCTGGATTCCGGGACCCCGGCCCAGACGCCCGAGCAGCCCGGGGTACCCGCGGCCGGTGACGTGCACACGATCGCCTTCCGCCATGACGCGTCCCGCCCCGGCGTCGTAGATCTCAGCTGGCCGGACTACCAGGCCAACGGGGGAGTGGTGCTGTACCGGGTCGTCAGCGGCGATGACCGGGAACCCAAGTCCCCGGAGAACGCCGACCTGGTCGCGGCCACACCGTTGTCGGCTGCCAGTGACGACCGGCCGTTGACCGGCCCGGTGCGCTACTACCAGGTGTGGGTGATCACCGGGGCCTCGCGATCGGACGCCCTGAGCACTCGTCCGGTGCTGTATGCCAGTGGAGTACTGGTGCCCCCGGTCGGTGACGTGGCGGTTCGGGAAGACAACGGCCTGGTGGTCGGGCAGTGGAAGGCGCCTGCGACGACGAGCTCGGTGCACGTGTACCGCATCCCGGTCGAGGAGGCCGAGGAGACCGGGATCGACGAGTCGCGGTATCGCATCCTGGCCGACGGCGAGCACCGGACCGGCTTCGTCGACTCTGGGGTGGCCCGGGGAAAGCGGTACCGCTACCGGGTCCGCTGCGCCGTCGACCTCGACGGAAACGTGCGGCTTTCGGAGCCCGTCGACTCCGACGTCGAGGTGTCCGCGGTGCTGGCCGCGGTCACCGACATCACGGTCGATACCGGATTCGACGGCGAGACGTTCGACGTGTCGTGGGCGGCACCGGGAGCCGACGTTGCCATCTACCTCAGCCAGACCGGTCCGAGCGCCGGCGGGGTCGCCACGGAGCTGCCCGAGAAGGCGCTCGATCAGGTCGGGCTGACCCCGGATCTGCGGCTGCACCAGCCGGTGACCGATCAACCGCAACCCGACGGCAGCCACCGGACACTGATGGCCGGGGTGGCCTGGCCGCGGGGCTGGAGCCGGGCCTACGTCACGCCGGTGACGATCCTGGCCGGGCACGCGGTGCTGGGCCGGACGGTGTCGGCAGTGCGCACCGGCACGATCCGTGACATCGAACTCGTGGAGTACTGCAACAAGCAGGTGCTGACGTTCGAGTGGCCCGACGGCGCCGCCGGTGTGGTGGTGACCCTGGCACCCAAGGGGCATGATCCCCGGGCCGGCCTGACCGGCCGCTCTTTCGAGATCTCGCTCGAGGACTACGAGAAGTACGGCGGCATGCACCTGACCGGCGCGCTCCCGGTGGGCGGATGCTCGTTGCACCTGGCGCCGGTGGCGTTCTCGGGCGGCCGGCGAGTGACCGGTCCGGTGGCCAGCATCGAGTACCCCGGCATGCTCCGGCTGCAGTATGCGGTACGAATTGGCCGCGACCCCAACGGTTTCCCCACCACGGCCACCGTCGCGGTGCGTTCCGAACACGATCTACCGGGGTCACCCTCCTTCGTCCTGGTCAACAACCCTCAGCGGATGCCGTTGAGCGTGCACGACGGCCAGCCGGTCGATGTGGCGCCGCTGGACGCGCAGGGACAGTTGGCGGACCAGCCGTCCAAGCAGTTGAGGTGGACGGCGTTGACCTCATCGGGCAGCGGTGAACTGTGGGCCGCGAATGTCAGCGGCCTGCACGGCTGGATTCGGCTGTTCCTCGACATCCCTGATCCGGCCAAGCTGCGCACCATCGCCCTGCTGGACCCGCCGGTGCAGACCCTGCAGCTCACCGTGACGGTGTTATGACCTCGCGCTACGGCCAGCTTGCCTATACGTCGTTCGATGCCGTCGGCAATGTCGGCGGCTGGCAGGTCAAGGAAACCAGCGGCGGGCTCACGCCGGCGGAGACGCAGACGTTGATCGCCGGGGTGCACACGGTGTTCCGTCCAGTGGGTCAGACACCTGACTTCCCCACGCCCGAACAACTGGAGCAGGGGCCTCGCCGGCTTGCCTACCGTCATCTCGCCGAGGGCGCCGGTTACTGGCACACCTTCCCCGCCGGATCGGACAGTACGGGCCGGCCGGGCAACGTCTTCGCCCACGTGCTGCTGGATCGGGCGCCCGACACCCACCCCCGTTGCCGGGCCATCCAATGGTGGCGGTCGCCGCACTGGTTACAGCCATACGGGGCTGCCGCGGTGGCCCGGGCCGTGCTTCCCGGCGTGTTGCCGGAGGTGGGCACCGCGGTGACGAAAGACAGCGTGGTGGCGTTCGCGCTGGATACCGCCACCTGGCGGCTGGCGACCCTGTTCGCGTTGCTGGACGCGGTGGCCGCGGCACTGGCCGGCGGCCCTCCGGTGGTGCTGGGGGTGCAGTCCCCGGATGCGGCGGCGCAGTGGATCGGTTTGGTGAGCTTCCTGATGTCCCCGGGTACGGCGGCGGGCTTGAGTTTTTCCACCTTCGACCGTGCCGAGCAGGTTGCACCGCACACCGGGCAGGTGCTGACCGCGGTGCCGCTCGGGGATGTCGCCGCGATCGAGCCGGGCATGGTGGTGATCAGCGAGTCCGAGACGGTGTCGCTGGGTGAGCTCGGCGGTGATCCGCACCGTACCGCCGGTGGGCATCACATCGAGGTGACGCGCTGGTCGGTGATGGCACAGGTGGTGCTGCTCGATGTGGCCTCGGCGCGGCAGGTGCTCGACGACATCGACACCTTCTCCGCCCAGGTGCGCGATGACGGGTTGCACCCTGCCTGGCCGATGGCGATGGCCGTGGCCCGGCATCCGGAGTTCGCCGACGCACAGGTCGAAGCCCATGAGGTGATCGCCGCACACTCCCCGTCCGGCGCGCTGGTCGGCTCCGAGGCCGCGCACACCATCGCCGACGTGCTCTCGGCGATGGTGGGCGCCACGACGGGCGACGCCTGGCGGGCCGTGCACGAGTTGCCGGACGGCGCCGGTGCGGCGTTCGCGGATGCCACCTACTTCGCCCGGGCGATTGCCGACGACGCGTGGTTGACCCGAAACGGTCCAATTCCCTTGGGCCCGAGGATGTTTCACGGGAAACCAACACCTTCGACTTTGCGGAAGGCGATCGGGCCGGCCATAGAGGATAGCAGGGCCCACGGGCCCGACCGGTTGCTACGCGTTATCGACCTGCTGTGGCGCGCCGGGGTCGCCGACGACCGGCTCTCGGCGGCGCTGACCGAGAGCGTGTTACCGGCACTGGCGGATCCGCGGGTACGTGGGCGGATCGACGCCGCGGACCGGCTGTCGCTGGGAGTGTGGTTGCTGCGTGACGGTGACGGCGGGCCCAGCACCGTCGACGACGACGTACTGGACTGGCTGGCCGAGGCGGCCACCGTGCCCGAGGCCGCCGAGCTCGCCGAAGCGCAGCCGTGGGATCCGGTGTGGACCCGAGCGGCTCTACGTGGGCTGCGGTCGCAGCGGTGCGGGCCGCAACTCCCCGGCGATCTCGGCGCACAGCTGTGGTGGCTACGGATCACGGAGCCCGAGCACTTCGCCGCGGCGGCTGCCGCGTCCGTCTGGAATCCGTCGGATCTGCTGCTGGCAATCGGGGCCGAGCCGTTGCCCAGGATGGCAGCGCTGCGCACCCTGGTGGGGGCGGCCGATTCAGTCGCGTTGCGCCGGCTGGCCGGCAAGGTGATCGAGGACAACGGCGACAACGTGGCGGTCGCCTGCGCCGCGGTACGCCACGTCGAGCCGCGGGAGTGGCTGCACAAGGGCTATCTGCACACGCACCAGAGCTCCTACGTGCCGCTGTGGGATCACGTGCTGGCCGGCCTGGAACCGGCGTCCGTGCACCCGGATTTCTCGGTGCGACTGCTGACATTCGCGCTGCTGGGTGTGCTCACCGGCCACCCGTACCCGAAGGCCTGCAACGACCTGGCTGCCGAAAACGGTAGCGGCGCAAAGGCGGTGGAGCGGGTGTTGCCGTTGGTCGACGGTGGCCGGCTGGCCCCGGTGACAGTGGTGGCGATCAGCCTGCTGCGGTCTGCCGCGGCCGAGTCGGCCGGCTATGTGCTCGACCCGGTGGATCGGCTCGCCGGGGTGCTGGCCGGGCAGGTGGCTGCCACCATGGGCGGCGCGGATGCGGAATCCGTGGTGGTGTTGATGGCGCAGTTGTCGGGTGATGCCTCTGAGGGGACGATGCGCGGATACCGCAAAATGGTGAACAAACTGCTGGCGCGCCGGGGTGAGCAACCGTCGCTGGCGGAGCGACTGAGGGGGAGCCGGGGCTGACATGAGCAAATGCCCGCGGTGCTTCACCCCGCTGAGCCCGAACAACCACCTGTGGACACTGCCGGCCCAGGCCGGCGGCACCCGCTACCGCGACGACGTCGCCTCCGCATACGTGGGGGCGCCTGCCGATTGCGGTCCGCTCTACACCTGGACCCGCACGCCGGGCTACAACGGCCCACCGCCGCCGGTGTCCGAGGCCAGCCGGGCACTGCAGGGCCACGCGGTGGAAATCTGCCCGGTCTGCCATTTCACGCTTCCCGACGGTTTCCGTGAGGGGCACGCCATCTGCATCGCGCTCGCCGGCGCGCGTGCGACGGGCAAGAGTCTGTACATCGCGGTGCTGGTCAAGCAGCTCGAGCTGCTGTGCGAGCGCTTCGGTGTGTTGATGGAACCGGTAACCCGGGCCACCGCACAGAACTACGCCACCAACTACGAGGGGCCGCTGTACGTACAGCGAGGGCTGTTGCCGCCGACTCCGACGGTGCACACCCAGGCGCCGAATCAGCGTGAGCCACTGGTGTTCTCGATCGGTGTCTGGCACGGGGTGCGGCGCTTCCTGGTGCTGCGGGACGTGGCAGGCGAGGACTTGGAGAACGGTGACCTGCGCGCCCCGCCCTTCCAGTTCTTCGGCCACGCCGACGCCGTGTTCTTCATGTTCGACCCCTTGCGGGTCAAGGCCATTCGCGATCAACTGCAGGACCTGCTGCCGCCCCAGCCGTTCAGCGGTGGCGAACCGCGTGCGGTGTTGGCCAATCTGCTGACGGCGGTCAGCCCGGGCCAGCCCAAGCTCGCGGTGATCCTGTCCAAATTCGACGTGTTGCGGGCGTTGCGTGACGTGCAGGGTTCGGAATGGGCGCTGGTCATGTCGAACGGGGGCGCGGCGTTCCTGCGCGACACCTCCGACGGCAAGCGATACGACGACGTGGACAGTCAGCTTCTCGACCAAGAGGTGCGCAGCCTGCTGGTCCGCCTGCACGGCGGCGCGATCGTGGCCGGCGTGGAGAACCCCGCGTCGGGCCCGCGGCTGGCCAGCCGCTATTTCGCAGTGTCGACCCTCGGCCATGCGCCTACCGGAAACCGTCTGCACGCCAGGGGTATTGCCCCGTTCCGTTGCGTGGATCCGGTGCGTTGGGTGACCACGCAGTTCGGTGTGCTCTAGCCCCGTGGCTATGGTGGGCTGACCGAACAGAGAGGTGACAGGTGGGCAAGAACGAGCGCACGAAGATCGTCATGAGTGACGACGAGATCGCCGAGTTCATCGAACGCAGCCGCACCGCGACGATGGCCACGGTGCTGCCGGACGGCCGGCCCCACCTGGTCGCCATGTGGTACGCGGTGCTCGACGGGGAGATCTGGTTCGAGACCAAGGCCAAGTCGCAGAAGGCGGTCAACCTGCGCCGCGACCCCACGATCACGGTGATGATCGAGGACGGCGACACATACGACACCCTGCGCGGAGTGTCGATCGACGGCACCGCCGAGATCGTCGACGATCCCGAAACCCTGCTGCGGGTGGGCATCAGTGTGTGGGAGCGCTACACCGGCCCCTACACCGAGGAGATGCGCCCGTTCGTCGACCAGATGATGAACAACCGCATCGCGGTGCGTGTAGTGCCCAGCCGGCAGCGCAGCTGGGACCACCGCAAGCTCGGATTGCCCGAGATGCCGGTCGGCGGCAACACGGCCCAGTATCTGAACGCCTAGCCCGACGGCCGCGGGCGCGGCTTGAGCCGTCCATTGGGCAGCGGCGGTGCGGGCAGCCGCGCGATGCGGCCTCGGTAGCCGTGCACGTCCCCGAAGCGCGCGTCGTTGGCCTGCCACAGTTCGCGGTAGGTCACGATGTCGTCGTGGCTGCGGCCGACGAAGTTCCACCACATCACCAGCTCTTCGGCAAATGGTGGGCCGCCCAACAGGATCGCCCGGGCCGGGCCGTCACCGCGGTTGGCCAACTGCAGCTCCGCGCGGCCCGGCGCCTGGTAGGCCAGATCGGCGACCGCCAGCGTTTTCCCGCACACCTCGATCGCGCCCTGGTCCAACAGGACGCCGTGCTCGAAGGCCGGGTCGACATCCAGCGTCAGCACGGCTCCCGCCGGCAGGTCGATCTGGGCGCCCAACAATGGCGTGAAGGTGTGTACCGGCGACGCTGAGTCGACGAGATCACCGAGGAACACCCGGATGGTCGTACCGTCGACGGTTCGCGGCGGTGGCGCGTAGTGGGCGAAATCGCGCCCGGTATCGCGAGCAGAGTCAGGCAGGGCCACCCACAGTTGCACGCCGTGCAAGAGCGTGGTCTCCGGCGTCGAGACCTCCGAGTGGCAGATCCCCGCGCCGGCCGTCATCAGGTTGAGCTCGCCGGGGCGCACCATGGCGTGTACCCCGGCGCTGTCGCGGTGTTCGATCAGGCCTTCGAAAAGCCAACTCACCGTTTGCAAACCGGTGTGGGGGTGGGGCGCCACGTCCATGCCGCGGCCGGCGGCCCGGACGTCGTGCGGCCCGTAGTGGTCGGCGAAACACCACGCCCCGATCATGGACCGCTCGCGCTGCGGCAGGGTGCGCCGGACCAACATCGCCCGCGGGCCGCCCAGCGGCACCTCGCGGGGGTGCAGCACCCCGGTGAACTCCGAGTTGCCGCAGGTGACTTCGGCGGGTGCCGTGTCGGTGTTGCTCATGTTCCTCACGGTAACCGCGTTCAGCTGAGCCGGTACCCGGTTAGCATGGCCCGCATGACCGGGGGACTGACAGCCGAAGACGTTCGCAGCACCGAATTTTCGAAGCCGCCGCTCGGCAAGCGCGGTTATGACAAGAAGTCAGTGGACGATTTTCTCGCGCTGGTGGCCCGCCGGCTCGACGGGCGTGGGCATCTCGGTGCCGAGGATGTCCGAAACATCGCGTTCCCCAAGCCGCCGCTTTTCCAGCGCGGCTACAACGAGGACGATGTCGACGCTCTGCTCGATGCCGTGGTCGCCACGCTCGAGCGGTAGTCGAATGAGAAGTTGGGGGACGGTGCCGTCACTGCGCCTCTCGGCGAGTGGTCGCTCGAAGCGACGGTTCTGGTGTGGGGCCCGGGGCAATGCCCGACACCGTCTGCGGGTGTAACGACAAACCCCGGGCCCCTATTCCTCCCCCAGTGGAAACTTGCCCTTGCCCTGCCGTCCCCTCGAATCGGCAGCGCAAGGGCCAGACAAAAAGTACTGGTGTGTTGCGCCGGTTCGGGCTCAGGCGGCTTCGGGAAAGACCAGGCCGAGCTTGCGCACCGGGTAACCGTTGCGCTCGGCCAGCGAGCGGAGCTGTTTGAGCGCGAAGGTCCGGCCGCGGCCCGCCTCGGGAACCATGATGCCGGCCCACAGCCCCTCGGCGCGGGGAAGTTCGCAGGCCTCGCGGGCACACAGCCAGCGCCGCGGGCATTCCCGGCAGATGACCTTCGCCTGATCGTCGGGGGTGGAGGTCCACCGCTCCGGGTCACTGGTGCACACGCCGAGCGGGATGCCGTTGGCCATCAGTGCGTTCATGCTGCTGCTCCTGTTAGGACTTTTGTTGCGGTGTGTCCCGCGTTGGGAGGAACGCTATAGCAAGAACCGTAGCGATGCAACAGTTTGGCCCAAACTGCAGCGGTGCAACGCTACGGAAATTTGCATTGTTAACGATGTGGAATCACCAGCAGAAAGTGTCCTTGCATCTAAAACCGCACGTCAGAACGCCGAGGGGTACCTCGGTGTACCCGTAGCAAGAGTGCGGTTTGTGTAGCGCGCAAGCCGTAGCGCCGGAGTTGTTTGCTACAGAAGCGAAAAACCTAATGCGTAGCGGTGCTTCAGTCTGGGGTTAGGATTAGGACGTCCCGGCAACCGCTTCAGCACATCGGCTGAGGCTGAGCACATTGGCGAGGAAACAGCCCCGTATGACCGACGCTGAGTACGACCTCGCCACCGGCGAGTTCGATGTCGGACTCATTCGCGCTGGTGCTGCAGCCGCGGCCAGGCGCCGCGAACTCGACATCAGCCAACGCAGTCTCGCCGCGGACGGGATCATCAACGCCGGCGCCCTCATCGCGTTCGAGAAGGGTCGCAGCTGGCCCCGTGAGCGCACCCGGCTCAAGCTCGAAGAGGTTTTGCGCTGGCCGCCGGGCACCATCGCCCGGCTGCGCCAGGGCGGCCCGGTTCCGGATCCGGCGATGCCTGCCCCCGCACCCGTCGAACCACCGACTGTCGTCACCGCGCAACCGGCGCTGACCACCACCCCGCCTGCCAGTGACGAGGTACCGCTGATCGCGCAGGCGGTCCTGACCGCCGTGAACACCCTGGAGACGACGATCGCCACGCTGCCCGCAGTCGGAGAACCCGAGTTCACGCCCCGGGTCACGTCCGTGCTCGCCGACCTTCGTCAGCTCGAGGCGGTGGCGGCGCGTGCCGCGCGGCTCAGCATGGTGACCCCCGCTTTGATCAAGGCGCTCAGCGCGGTTCGGCGGCAGATCGACGAGCTGACCACCCTCGCCGCCACCGCGCCCGGCGCCACCCTCGGGCAGCGCCTGTATGCCGCGCGTCGCCAGGCCAACCTGACGCTCAGTGAGACCGCAACGGCGGCAGGCGTTTCCGAGGACACTGTGGCCCGTGCCGAGGCCGAGTACCCCGTGGACGCCCCCGCGGTGCACGCGCTGGAGGCACTGATCAGCGCGATGCGCTGACCCGAGATCCCGGCTAGTTGTCCCGGCGGTCGTCCTGGGTCGGGAAATGCTCGGCCAGGGCGGCGGCGATCTCGAGGAACTTGCGCCGGGTCGCGGTCGACATCTCGCGCGGATCCACCACGCCGCCGGGCCGCAGGTGCCCGTCGTAAGGCACCTCGATCACGCGCTGCCCCTGGCCCGAGAACTGACCGGCCAGGATGGAGCGCGTGCGCTTGTCGGCATGGCCGTCGGAGTCGTTGAGCACCACGACCGTCCGCTGCAGAAGGCCCGTCATCTCGTGGGCGGCCAGCCAGTCCAGCGTCTGGCCGGCGGTGGCGGCGCCGTCGACCCACGGTGAGGACACCACGATCAAGCCGTCGAGATCGCGCAGCACCTCCTGGGTGACCGGCGAGTCCATGGTGGAACTGCAGTCCACCACCGAGATCGAGAAGTGCTTGTCGAGTCGGGTGGTGGCCTCGCGGTAGATGGCCGCGTCGAGCACCCGGCGGCGAGCCGGGGTCCCCTCGCCGGCCAGGACGAACAGGCCTGCGGCGTTGTTGCCGACGCGGCTGCGCACGTCGGCGAACGAGTCCAGGTGCTTGTCGTTGGCCAGTTCCCAGTACGAGCTCTGTGCCTGCGGATCGACGCGGCTGCCCAGCTTGCCGAAGGACGTGTCGGCGTCGATGGCCACCACCCGGTCGTCTTGACGCAATTGGGCGAAGATCGAGCCGACGCTGGCCGAGACGGTGGTTTTGCCGACGCCGCCCTTGCCCATCACGCCGACTTTGTAGTGGCCGCGCAGGGCACCTTTGATCTTGGCTTCGAGTTCGGCCTGACGGAGGTCCTCCGGTGAAGGACCGGGGTTGATCAACCCGAATGTGGCGCGGTACACGAACAGTCGCCAGCCGCTGGCCGGTGGCTGACGCTTCGGCGGCAGCAGTTCATTGACCCGGATGCGGTCGGCGTAGGAACCGGTCGGCAGTGGCGGCACACCCGGCGAGGCGTTCGGGTCCGGTGCGAATCCGCCTTCGGCAGGCCAGGGTTGGCCAGGCGGCGGGCCGTAGGGGTGCTGCGGGGGCGGGCCCCCGGGCCCGGGCGGTCGCTGAGACGGGAGCTGCCAGCCCGGGGGATGGTGCTCCCATGCGTCGGGCCGGTTTTCCGGATGCCCCTGGGCGGGCGGAGGCTGGTGCGGGGGAGCAGGGTGGCCATCGTGTGGCGGCGCCGGCGGAGGTGGGGGCGGTGGCGGCGGCTGCTGTTGCGGCGGGGTAGGCGGCGCCGGGGGTGCCTCCCGGAAGGTGCTGCGCGCCCGCTCGGCGTCCGGGTCGGTCGGCACGCCTTGCGTGGCGCCGGGATCGTCGGGATCGCTCGTTTTCTCCGGCGGTTTCGACGGCACGAAGTTGACCGGCGGGCGCCCGGGTATCGACGGCGGAGCCGGCGGCTTGCGGCGCGTGGGCCGGGTGTCCGGCTCGAAATCGGATTCCTCCGGACCCGTCCAGCCGAGCTCTCTACGCAAGGTGTCGTCGGGGTCGGGCACGCCTGAATCTCCTCCGGAACTCACACACGGGAACTTTGAACGTGCTCAAGTATCGACCACAACGCGTCCGGCTTGCATGATCCGCCCACAATCGGCTCGAAATTACGGTGCAGCAAATTTGTGCGGCAAACGTCCGCGGGCCCTGCTCCCGCGGCCGAATGTGCGCCGGCGGCGGCGGCCCAGGGCTCCGCAGGCCCCAGATCGGGCGGTCTGCGCCGGATTGCCTGCCGCGCGTCCGGGCCATCCGGTGAAACGACATCTCAACTGCAATAAACGGAGGTCGTAGGGCCTGCGCGCGGGGCCGGTCCGGGCGGCTGTGAGCGTCGAAATTGGTGCGCTGACCGGGTCAGATGCGCTGGTAATCTCTGTTCGGGCGAAGGGGAAACGGGGCATGGGACTGCTGGGCGACATTGCCGATTTCGGCAAAGGCGTGATCGAGAACAACGTCAAGTGGAGCGAGCGCGCCGCCAAGGTCGGAGAGTTCATCGCCCGCAACACCGTGGGCGCCGAACTCGAGCAGGTCGGCAGGTTCGGCGGCCAGATCGTCGGCCTCAGCCAGAAGGCCGCCGGTTTTGTCGCCTCCCGCATCGGCCAGCGGCTCATCAGGGCCGCCCGGTCGCCTGTCCTGATCGCCGGTCAGCAGACCATCGAGTCGATGAAACGCAGCACCGGAGTCGGCGATCCGGACAACGGCCGGCTCTTCGGTGACGGGGCAGATCAGATGGGCGCGGTCGGGCAGGTGCTCGTGTCGGCGTTCCCGGACGACAGCTGGAACAGCGGCGGCGCCAGCGCCTACGCGGGCCGCAACACCGAGCAGGTCGGCCGGGTCCAGACCATGCTCGGGCTCGACAACATGGTGGCCGGGGTGCTTGCGGCCGAAGCCGATCAGATCGCGGCTACCCGTGACAGTCTCGACGGCCACTCCGACTGGCTGGGCGCGATGAGCCTGCTCACCACGAGCGCAGGCATCATTCCAGGGTTCGGGACGGCCGCCCAGATGTCAGCCGAGGTCGCGATGGTCGCCAAGGCGGTCAGCGATTCCAGCGGCGACCTCAAGACCCTGCGTGGCCACATTGACCAGAACGCAGCCGTATTGCACACCGCGGCAGCGCAATACGAAACCCTGGCCGGCGGTGCGGCCCCGATCTGCGCGGACTTCGCGCCGCTGGCCGACGACCCGCAGGTGTCCGACCCAGAGGCAGATCCGCAGGCAGGCCCGGCGACCGTCGCGGCGGGATTCCCGGGCGGCGGCGCTCCGTCCGGTGGGGGTGGGCCGTCAGGTGGTGGCGGTGCACCTGCGGGCTCCCCGTCGCCGGTCTCGGCTCCTTCCATGCCGTCGACCACGCCGGCCGCCGCGGCGTCGCCCTCGTCAGCTGCGGCCTCCGAGGCCGCGGGTGCGCTCGGCTCACTTCTGGGGTCGTTGGTGAGCCCGCTCGGCGGAATCCTGGGCGGCGTACTGCAGGCCGCCGGCCAGGCGGTGACCCAGGCGGCGCAGATGGGCAGTCAGGCGGCCGGGCAGCTGGGCGGCCCGGGTTCCGGTGCGGCCGAGCTCGACAAGGCGTCGGACATGGCCGGCACCACTGCTGACGACCCCGATGATCGCGACGACCAGGACGGCCGAGACAACGACGCTGACGAAGACGGTGAGGACGAGAAGGACGGCGAGGGCAAGGCCGGCGAGCCGGAGAAGGAAGAAAAGGATCAGCCCGACGGCCCGGTAGGGGCAGATTCTGCCGGTGAACCGGCTGATCCGCTGAGCGCGGGCGCCGATGCCGAGGCCGCCAAGACTCTGCCGCCGGACCTCGAGGCGATGGCCGCCGGCAGCGGCGTCGCGGGCCGGGCTCCGGTGCATGTCGGGGCGGATTTCGAGCAGGGCCAGCTGCACATGGCAGCGGCGGCTACATTAGATCGCGGTGTACCCGGATCTGCGGCCGTGATCGACAGGTAAGAATCCGGGGACAGGGATCGAGGGGAATTTTCATGGCGGGTGATTTGCGGGTTGCCACCGCTCATTTGCACGAGCTATCGGCCAAGCAAGGACAGGCGGCTACCGGTCTGGTTGCGGCCACCGGGGTCGTCGACGGTGTCGATGCGTCGGTGCGCGTCACGCACGGGCCGATTTCGTCGTCGACGGCGGAGGCCGTCGCGGCCGCGCTGCGGGCGCGTCGAGCAGCGGGCACCGGTATGGCCAGGGTGTCGCGGGACCTCGGCGAGAAGCTCACTCGCGCAGCGGGCGGCTACGACCGGACGGATTCGACGATGGCCGGCGCCCTCCACGGAACCGTTCGGTAGGAGAGCGCACTGATGACCAATTCGTTCAGCGCTGACGCGAACACCGCGGCCATCGACGACGTCGTCGGGGCCGAATTGACCATCGACGGAATCCTGGTGGTCGCCGACAAGCTGGGACTGGCGGATTTCCCGCCCTCGATGGGAATCCGGCTGAACATTCCGCAACCCGACCTACGCAAAGTCGTGTGGGAGCAGGTCGAGCGCGATCTGATGGCCCAGGGGGTGCTGGACGTTTTCGGCAATCCTCACCCGGAGGTGGCCGCCATGCTGGACACCTTGAGCCGGCCCGAACGCACGTTGGAGGGGCGCTGGTGGCGTCGCGACGCGGGCGGGAAGATGATCCGCTTCGTGGTGTGCCGCAAGGGTGGTCGGCATGTGGTCGCCGCGCGCGACAACGACATGCTGGTACTGCAGCGGGTGGCCGCGCAGGTGGGTCTGGCGGGCATGGTGATGACCGTGCTCGGCGAAGGCATGCCGGCCAATGTCGAACCGTTGACCGGGGTCGCGGCGACCCTGGCCAACTGCAGGACGGCCGACGAGCTGACCGGCTACGGCATTCCGCCGACGTCGGCCCGGGTGTACGCCAACATCATCTCCGAGCCGGAGAGCTGGGTGGAGCTCGTGGTTTCCGAGCGAAACCCGGGTGGCACCACCTCTCAGGTCGACGTGGCCGCAGGAGTGCTCGATTCCAAGCAGGGACGCATCGTGTCCATCCCGCGCAAGGTGAACGGGGAGCTCTACGGCAGCTTCCTGACCGGGACCAGAGACAATCTGCAGCGGGCCCTGGAAGCGCTGATCGAATTCCTGCCCTCGGGTTCGTGGTTCGACAAGTCCGAACCGGATAGCTCCTACCTGCACTGAAAGAGGCCGCAACGGTGGGTGACTTTCCGCCACATCATCCGGACGACGATGACGACTATCACGATCTTTCGGCGCTGGACTTCGCGTCTTCGGACGACAACTCGGACGCGGCGGCTCTAGATGCGTTCGGCACGTACGACGACGGCGGTGTCGTATTTAGCGACCCCGCAGCAGATGACACGGAGACCGACGACGGTGAGCGGCCCGACGGTGCTCGCGAGGAGGACGAAAACCTTGCGGTGCCGTTGTTCACCGTCACCAACCCGCCCGAAACCGTCACGGTGACGGCATTCATGGACGGTCGGGTGCACCAGATCGAATTGGCACCCAAAGTCACCAACCTGACCGAACGGGATCTCGCCGAGGAGATTCTCGTGATCGCGGGCCTGGCCGCTCAACAGGCCAAATCCGCGCAGTACTCGTTCATGCTCGCAGGTATGCGCGAACATGGGCACGACGACGCGGCGACCCGCGACTTTCTGACCCGCGACCTGGATCTGCTCACCCCGGAGCAAGCCGATGATGCTCGGGCCCAGGTCTTTTCGACTCGCTATGGAGGCGATCATGGTTGACCACCTCGCTGGGATGTTCGGCTCGGCAGTCGGGATGCTGAGCAGTTCCCCGGCCCGCTCGCTCGAGATGTTCACCGAGATCACCAATTACGACGAGTCCGCATGTGATGCGTGGATCGGTCGGATCCGGTGCGGTGATACCGACCGGGTGACGCTGTTCCGGGCCTGGTACTCGCGCTCGAACTTCGGCCAGCTGGCCGGTACCGCCGAGATCTCGATGAACAGTGTCGGTGCCCGGATCCCGATCGGCGGCATCTACGGCAAGGACATCTCCTACCCGATCAACTCTCCACTGGCGATCACCATGGGCTTCGCGGTGCAGGAGGCCTCGGAGGGCAACTTCGCCGACGCGATGGAGGCGCTCGAAGGCGCACCGGCCGCTGGGTCCGATCATCTGGTGGCCTGGGTCAAAGCCGTGATCTACGGTGCGGCGCAACGCTGGACCGATGTGATCGACCAGGTGCGCGGCGCCGACCAGTGGCCCGACAAGTTCCTTGCTGCCGCGGCAGGCGTGGCCCACGGTGTGGCGGCGGCCAACCTCGGTCTGTTCACCGAGGCTGACCGCAGGCTCACCGAGGCCAATGACACGCCGGCCGGCCAGGCATGCGCCCCCGCGATCGCCTGGTATCTGGCGATGGCCCGTCGCTACCAGGGCAACGAGGAATCGGCTCAGGTTCTGCTGGAATGGCTGCAGGCGAACTTCCCTGAGCCCAAAGTCACTGCGGCACTGCGCGATCCGGCGTACCGGCTGGAGACCCTGACTCCCGAGAAGATCGCTGCCCGCACCGACCCGTGGGATCCCTCCAGCGTGGTGGCCGACACCTCGGGACGGGACAAGCTGCTGGCCGAGGCGCAGGCCGAGCTCGACCGGCAGATCGGCCTGGGCCGGGTCAAGGAACAGATCGAGGCGTATCGGGCCGCGACCCAGATGGCCCGGATCCGAGCCGCGCGCGGCATGAAGGTGGCCCAGACCTCCAAGCACATGATCTTCGCGGGTCCCCCAGGCACCGGTAAGACGACGATCGCGCGCGTGGTGGCCAACATCCTGGCCGGCCTCGGCGTCATCGCCGAGCCGAAGCTGATCGAGACCTCGCGCAAGGATTTCGTCGCGGAGTACGAAGGTCAGTCGGCGGTGAAGACGGCCAAGACGATCGATCGGGCGCTCGGCGGCGTGCTGTTCATCGACGAGGCCTACACCCTGGTGCAGGAACGCGACGGCCGCGCCGACCCGTTCGGCACCGAGGCGCTGGACACCCTGCTGGCCCGGATGGAGAACGACCGCGACCGGCTGGTGGTGATCATCGCCGGCTACAGCAACGACATCGATCGCCTGCTGGAGACCAACGACGGCCTGCGGTCGCGGTTCGCCACCCGCATCGAGTTCGACTCGTACTCGCCCGATGACATCGTGGAGATCACGAAAGTCATTGCCAAGGCCAATGATTCACAGCTCGATGACGAGGCGGCCAAGCGGGTGCACGAGGCGGCGAGCCTGCTGAGTCAGCGCACCCTCAACGGCAAGCCCGCGCTGGACATCGCCGGTAACGGGCGCTACGCCCGGCAGTTGGTGGAGGCCGGTGAGCAGAACCGTGACATGCGGCTGGCCAAGTCCCTGGACTTCGAGAACTTGGGTGTCGAGCAACTCAGTGAGGTCAACGGAGAAGACATGGCAGCGGCGATCGCGGCGGTTCACAGCCGCCTGAACATCGGCGCGTAGCGATGGCAGGTTTTCGGCTCACCACCAAGGTCCAGGTCAGCGGCTGGCGTTTCCTGCTGCGGCGCGTCGAGCATGCCATCGTGCGCCGGGATACCCGGATGTTCGACGATCCACTGCAGTTCTACAGCCGTGCGGTGTTCGCCGGCGTCGTCGTCTCGGTGCTGATCTGCCTCGGCGCGGCCCTGATGGCCTACTTCAAACCGCTGGGCAAGCAGGGCAGCGACCAGCTGTTGGTGGACCGCACCACCAATCAGCTCTACGTGATGCTGCCGGGCAGCAACCTGCTGCGGCCGGTGTACAACCTGACCTCGGCCCGGTTGGCCCTCGGGAATTCGGGCACGCCGTCGGCGGTGAAGTCTGAGGAGCTCAACCGGTTGCCCAAGGGGCAGCCGATCGGCATTCCCGGTGCGCCGTATGCCACGCCGACAGGTACGCCCGCGTCGCGCTGGACGCTGTGCGACACCGTGGCCAAGCCGGACAGCTCGGCACCCAAGGTGGAAACCTCGATCCTGATCCGTTCACTGGCAACGGATCTCGCGGTCGGCCCGATGCGTCCCAACCAGGGCATGCTGGTGTCCTTCGAGGGCGGTAACTGGCTGGTCACCGCCGACGGCCGGCACAGCATCGACCTGGGAGACCGGGCGGTGAGCTCGGCGGTTGGCATCCCGGTCACAGCCAAGGCGACCCCGGTCTCCGAGGGGCTGTTCAATGCGCTGGCCAACATGGGCCCGTGGCAGCTGCCGGCCATCCCGGCCGCCGGTGCGCCCAATACCGTTGGGCTGCCGGAGAATCTGGTGATCGGGTCGGTGTTCCAGACGGCCACCGAATCCGACCCGCAGCACTATGTCGTGCTACCGGACGGGGTGGCCCGGGTGAATCCCACCACGGCTGCGGCCTTGCGGGCCACCAATTCCTACGGTCTGCTGCAGCCCCCGTCTGTCGAGGCCAGTGTGGTGGCCAAGATCGCCGAGCAGGTGTACACCTCGCCACTGCCCGACAAGCCGCTCGAGGTGCTGCTGCGTCAGGACTCACCGGTGCTGTGCTGGGCCTGGCAGCGTGAGCCGGGTGATCAGGCACCGAAGACCACCGTCATCGCGGGTCGTCGCCTGCCGATCCCGTCGTCTGCGGTCGGTACCGGGATCGACCAGATCGGCGGTGACGCAACGGTGTACATCGAAGGCGGTCAGTTCGTGCGGCTGCAGTCGCCGGATCCCCGGGTGGGCGAGAGCCTGTATTACATCGACCCGCAGGGGGTGCGGTACGGCATTTCCAATGACGATGCCGCGAAGAATCTGGGCTTGTCCGGTTCGGTGAACGCGCCGTGGCAAGTCGTCGGGCTGCTGGTGGAGGGCCCGGTGTTGTCGAAGGATGCGGCGTTGCTCGAGCACGACACGCTGCCCGCCGACCCACATCCGCGCAAAGTCGAAAGCAAGCAAGGCTCATGACGACAAAGAAGTTCACCCCGACCATCAAGCGGGGGCCGCGGCTGACACCGGGTGAGATCAACGTCGCCGCACCGGATGACCTCGGGATCGAGATCCCGCCCTCGGGCATGCAGAAGGCCATGCCCTGGGTCATGGGCGGCTGCATGCTCGGCATGATCGCGATCATGATCTTCACGGGCGTGCGTCAGCTGTCCCCGTACATGCTGATGATGCCGCTGATGATGATCATGGGCACGGTCGGTTTCATGTCCGGTGGCGGCCAAGGTGGCAAGAAAGTCCCCGAGATCAACGCCGACCGTAAGGAATACCTGCGGTACCTGGCCGGCCTGCGTACCCGGGTGACCTCGTCGGCGTCGGCTCAGGTGTCGTTCTTCGGTTACCACGCACCGCATCCCGACGATCTGCTGTCGATCATCGGTACGCACCGGCAATGGTCGCGTCAGGCCAATTCGGATTTCTACGCCGCCACCCGGATCGGCATCGGTGCCGAGATCGCGGTCGACCGGCTGCTCAAGCCGAACACCAGTGGCGAGCTCGCCGGACCGCAGGGCGCCCCGCAGCCGCACCTGGAGCCGGTCAGCCACATGTGGGTGACCAAGTTTCTGCGCACCCACGGCTTGATCCAGGATTGCCCGAAACTTGTTCAGCTGCGGACGTTTCCGACCATCGCCGTAGGTGGCGACATCGAGGGCGCCGCGGGGCTGCTGACCGCGATGATCTGTCACCTGGCGGTGTTCCATCCGCCAGACCTGTTGCAGATCCGGGTGCTCACCGACAACCCGGAGGATCCGAACTGGTCGTGGCTCAAGTGGTTGCCGCACGTCCAGCACCAGACCGACACCGACGCGGCCGGATCAACCCGGCTGGTCTACACCCGGCCCGACGGCCTGAGTGACCTCACCGCGCGCGGTCCGCACAGCGCGGACTCGGCGCCCGGTGGCCCGTACGTGATCGTGGTGGATCTGACCGGCGGCAAGGCCGGTTTCCCGGTCGACGGCCGGGCCGGCGTCACCGTGCTCACGCTGGGTAACCACCGCGGGTCGGCCTACCGGCTGCGGGTCGACTCGGACGGGACCGCCGACGACAAGCTGCCCAACCAGAACTACCGCGAGGTGACGCGGGTGGTCGACCGGATGACCCCCGCGCAGGCGGGCCGGGTGGCCCGCAAGCTGGCCGGCTGGTCGATCACCGGCACGATCATCGACAAGAACGTCCGGGTGCAGAAGAAGGTCTCGAAGGAATGGCACCACCTGGTGGGTGCCAAGTCGGTGGAAGAGGTGACCCCCGCGCGTTGGCGGATGTTCACCGACACCGACCGGGACCGGCTCAAGATCCCGTTCGGCCACGAGCTCAAGACCGGCGAGGTGATGAAGCTCGACATCAAGGAAGGCGCCGAGTTCGGTGCCGGCCCGCACGGCATGCTCATCGGAACTACCGGTTCCGGTAAGTCGGAGTTCCTGCGCACCTTGATCTTGTCGCTGGTGGCCACCCACCACCCCGACCAGATCAACCTGTTGCTCACCGACTTCAAGGGCGGTTCGACCTTCCTGGGTATGGAGAAGCTGCCGCACACCGCGGCCGTCGTCACCAACATGGAAGAGGAAGCCGAGCTCGTCGGCCGTATGGGCGAGGTGCTCACCGGTGAGCTGGACCGTCGTCAGCAGATCCTGCGTCAGGCCGGTATGCAGGTCGGTGCCGCGGGTGCACTTTCGGGTGTGGCCGAGTACGAGAAGCACCGCGAGCGTGGTGCGGACCTTCCGCCGTTGCCGACGCTGTTCGTGGTGGTCGACGAGTTCGCCGAGCTGCTGCAGAACCACCCGGACTTCATCGGATTGTTCGACCGGATCTGCCGTGTGGGTCGCTCGCTACGTGTGCACCTGCTGCTGGCCACCCAGTCGCTGAACACCGGCGGTGTCCGCATCGACAAGCTCGAGCCCAACCTGACGTATCGAATCGCGTTGCGTACCACCAGCTCTGCTGAGTCCAAGGCGGTGATCGGCACGCCCGAGGCGCAATACATCACCAACAAAGAGAGTGGTGTCGGGTTCCTGCGGGTGGGCATGGAGGACCCGGTGAAGTTCAGCACTCTCTACACCGGCGCCAACTATGTGCCCGAGGTGGAGGATTCCGGGGACGGCGAGTCCAGGCCGCGGGAGAAGCGACAGGCCCGGGTACGCATCCACCAGTTCACGACGACCCCGATTTTTGATACGGCGGTGAGCTAGCCATGAGTACTGACGCCGAACCCAGGGTGTTGCGCGAGGTCGTCCTCGAGCAGCTGGGCACCGGGGAGAGCCGCGCCTACAAGATGTGGCTGCCGCCGCTGACCGAGCCGACCCCGGTCAACGAGCTGATCGAGCGCGATTACCAGCGCGCGCCGCTGCGGTTCGCGCTGGGAATCATGGACGAGCCGCGTCGGCACCGGCAGGACATCTGGGGCGTCGACGTCTCGGCGGCCGGCGGCAACATCGCGATCGGCGGGGCCCCGCAGACCGGGAAGTCGACCTTCCTGCAGACGCTGATGCTGTCGGCCGCGGCCACCCACACGCCGCGGCAGGTGCAGTTCTACTGCATCGATCTCGGTGGCGGTGGCTTGATGTACATGGAGGATCTGCCGCATGTGGGCGGCGTCGCCACCCGTGCCGAACCCGACCGGGTCAACCGGGTGGTGGCTGAGGTCAAAGCGGTGCTGCGGGCCCGCGAGCAGGTGTTCAAGCAGTACCGCGTCGGTTCGATCGCGTCGTACCGCGAGATGCGCGAGGATCCGAACAACCCGGCCGCCCAGGACCCGTTCGGTGACGTGTTCCTGGTGATCGACGGCTGGCCGGCGTTCGTGGCCGAGTTCCCCGATCTCGAGCCGGCCGTGCAGGATCTCGCCGGTCAGGGTTTGGCGTACGGCGTGCACGTCATCATCTCCACGCCGCGCTGGACCGAGCTCAAGTCACGTGTGCGCGACTACCTGGGCACCAAGGTGGAGTTCCGTCTCGGTGACGTGAACGAGACCCAGATCGACCGGATCACCCGCGACATCCCGGCCAACCGCCCGGGCCGTGCCGTCTCTCTCGAGAAGCACCACCTGATGATCGGGGTGCCCCGGTTGGACGGCGTGCACAGTGCCGCCAACATCGTCGACGCCATCTCGGCGGGCGTGCAGCAGGTGGCCGCGCGTCACACCGAACAGGCGCCGCAGGTGCGGGTGCTTCCGGAGCGGATCTACCTGCATCAGCTCGACCCGAATCCGCCGGGACCCGACGCCGATTACCGGACCCGCTGGCAGGTGCCGCTGGGCGTGCGCGAGTCGGACCTCACGGTGGCCTACAACCAGATGAACCTGACGCCGCACCTGTTGATCTTCGGTGCTCCCAAGTCGGGCAAGACCACGATCGCGCACGCGGTGGCCAAGGCGATCTGCAGTCGCAACAGCCCCGACCAGGTCAGGTTCATGCTGGCCGACTACCGGTCCGGCCTGCTCGACGCGGTGCCCGAGTCGCATCTGCTGGCCGCCGGGGCGATCAACCGCAACAGCGCTTCGCTGGAGGAGTCGATCAAGGCACTGGCCGTCAACCTCAAGAAGCGGCTGCCGCCGCCGGACCTCACCACCGCGCAACTGCGGGCGCGGTCCTGGTGGACCGGGCCGGACATCGTGCTGCTGGTCGACGACTGGCACATGATCACCGCCGCCGCCGGCATGATGTCGCCGATGGCGCCGCTGAGTCCGCTGCTGCCCGCTGCGGCCGACATCGGCCTGCACCTCATCGTGGCGTGCCAGATGAGCCTGGCGCACCGGGCGACCATGGATAAGTTCGTCGGCGCCGCCTACGGCGCCGGTTCGCCGACTCTGTTCCTCTCCGGCGAGAAGAACGATTTCCCGTCGCGGGAGATCATCGTCAAGAAAAGGCCGCCTGGCCAGGCATTTATGGTCGGCCCCGACGGCAAGGAAGTCATCCAGGCCGCCTATGTGGACCCACCCGCGGAATAAGTGTTCTCAGCACCCCAGAACGCCAGTTAGTATTTATCCAACGCACTCAGCAACGCTGGCGGCGGCCCGCCAGCAAAGGGATCGGGGGACAGGTTCCTTGGCGACTTGGCAAACTTCATGCCACGTCGGCTTTGAGTGCTTGTCCCTGGTTATTTGCAATCGAAACAGGGGAGCAAGCAAATGCAACCAATGATGCACAACCCGGGCGCCGAAGGTGTTGCGGCACAGGTCATCGCAAACGCGGCCCGTGGTCTGGCCGGCGGCACCACCGCTGCTGCAGCCGTCACCGCGCTGGTACCGGCCGGCGCTGACGAGGTGTCGGCAATGGCGGCCATGGCCTTCGCCAGCGAGGGTGTCGAGGCTCTTGCGGCGAACTCGTTCGCCCAGGAGGAGCTGACCCGGGCGGGTGCGGCGTACCAGGAGATCGCGGGCATCTACAACGCGGTCGACGCGGCCCAGGCCACCACGCTCTAGCACGCCGTAGGCAAATTCGTCTTCAGATAGGGTCATCGAGTCATGGTTGCGGCACCACCCGTTCCACCGACCTGGTTCGCGTTGCCTCCAGAGATCAACACCGCCCGCTTGATGGTCGGTGCCGGTCCGGCGCCGATGCTCCAGGCGGCGACGGGTTGGGAGGGTCTGGCGATCCTGCTCGAAACCCAGGCTGACGAATTGGCCGGTGCGCTGAGCAACCTGACCGCGGTGTGGAGCGGCACGGCCAGTGAGCGTGCCGTGGCTGCCACCATGCCGATGATCATGTGGTTGCGCACCATGGCGCTGCAGGCCCAGAAGCGGGCCCTGCAAGCCGGCGCCCAGGCGAGTTCGTACAGCCTGGCTCTGGCGACCACCCCGCCGATTCCGGAGATCGAGCAGAACCACGTCACTCACGCGGTCCTGGAAGCCACCAACTTCCTCGGTATCAACACGATGCCGATCGGGCTCAACGAGATCGACTACTTCGTCCGGATGTGGAACCAGGCGGCCGGGGCGATGGAGGCCTACCACGCCGAGACGACCGTCAACCTGCTGTTCGAGCCGATCGTGCCGATGACGCCGATCGTCCTGCCCGGCATCGGTGAGACGACCGCGGCCGCGGCGCTCGCGTCGACGGCTCCTCGGACGGCAATGGGCGTGGCCCGCAACATGACGATCGAAGGGATCAGCGCCCTATCCACGCTCTCGTCGATCAAACTGGCCACCGGCAATGCCGCCGCTCAGGCCAACCACGCCGAGCAGCGGGCGGTGGGCGCGGCGGACAAGGGCGAGAACGCCGCGAAGCAGGACAAGGATTCGTCCGAGAAGAACCCGATGCAGCAGGGCATGCAGATGGTCATGCAGATGGGGCAGCAGGCCGGGCAGTTGGCGGGGCAGATTCCGTCGATGCTCCAGTCCCAGATGCAGACCTTCACCCAGCCCCTGCAGCAGGTCACCCAGATGGTGAGTCAGTTCACCAGCATGGGCGGCAGCCAGCAGGGCATGCAGTCCGGGCTGATGGGGGCGATGCCGTTCTCGAACCATCCGCTGGCCGGTGGCACCGGTCCGAGTTCGGGAGCTGGTCTGGTGCGCGCGGCGTCGTTGCCGGGTGCACTCGGGTCTCCGCCGCGCACGGCGCTGTTGTCCAGCATGTTGGGCATCAGCGGAGAGACCAAGCCGGGCGCATTCGGTGGGGCTGCGGGCGCGGCAGGTCCGATGGCGCCGGTCGGTAGCGGCGCCGGCGGAGGCGGTGGGGCACCGGTGCACGCCGCCAAGAACAAGGAAGAGCAGAGCGGCGGCACCAAGGATGGCCTGGTGTCACCGACAGCTCTCACCTACGACCAATCAATAGAAGAAGACGACGACTGGTAAGTCGTCCACCACAAGAACTTTCCGGCCACCCGGCCGGAGGACTCGCCAATCATCACTGGTGAGGACAAAGGGAAAATAAGGGGAAATCCAACATGGCACAGATGAATACAGATGCCGCCGTCCTCGCCAAGGAGGCTGCTAATTTCGAGCGCATCTCGGGTGAGCTCAAGGGCGTCATCGCCCAGGTCGAGTCGACCGGCGGCGCTCTGGCGACGCAGATGCAGGGCCAGGCCGGCCAGGCCGCACAGGCCGCGCTGCTCCGGTTCCAGGAGGCTGCTGACAAGCAGATCCAGGAGCTGAACGAGATCTCGACCAACATCCACACCTCGGGTACCCAGTACACGAGCACCGACGACGATCAGGCCGGCAACCTGGCCTCGTCGATGAACATCTGACCTAGCTGACCTCGAGAACGGAGACAAGACATGACAGAACAGGTTTGGAATTTCGCCGGTATCGAAGGCGGAGCCGGTGAGATCCAGGGTGCCGTCAGCACCACCGCTGGCCTGCTGGACGAGGGCAAGGGCTCGCTCGCCTCGCTCGCTTCGGCGTGGGGCGGCTCGGGTTCGGAGGCCTACCAGGCCGTTCAGACCCGCTGGGACAACACGGCCAACGAGCTGAACTCTGCGCTGCAGAACCTGGCCCAGACCATCAGCGAGGCGGGGCAGACCATGTCCCAGACCGAGGCCGGCGTCACGGGAATGTTTGCCTGACACTGCTCGGTAACAAGCATGCTTCTGGTGGGCGGGTACTCGGACTATCTGGTGATAGCCGAACCCGCCCACCACTTGTGCTTGGGTGTAAAGATCTAACCATCTGTATTTGACTATCTGAGGGGTCCCCATGTCGGCCGACTATGACCGGCTCTTCCACTCGTCTGAACCGGGCAAACCGGTCGACGACGCCACCGCCATCGTGGACAGAGATGCCATTCTGAAGGCCGCCGCAGCCGCGCCGCCGCCACCGCCGCCGGTCCAGGCCGGGGACACCAGTTCCACGGATGTCCCTGTGGCCCCCACGGCATCCACCCAGACTCAGGCTGCCGCGCAGCCGCGGCATGCGGAGACTACACCGCAGATGCCGGCGCCGATGCCGCAGCCGCCGGCCACCGCGCCGCAGTGGCCGCAGAACTCGATGCTTCGCGCACCGCAGCAACAGCAGTTCGGCCAGGGCGCCCGTCACGAGCAGGCCCGCACTCTGCCCGGGCCGGCCCCGCGCGTCGCGCCCGGTCCGGCGCCGTCGCAGTTCGCCGACATCGACCCCGAGGTCAGTGGCCAGTGGCGGGCAGGGCAGGCGATCCCGACTCCTGCTGCGCCCGGCCCCACTTCGGCGGCCTCGATGGGCAATCACCGTGCGATCGACGCGCTCTCGCACGTCGGCGTGAAGACCGGCGTGAAGATGCCGTCCCAGCGCGGATGGCGCCACTGGCTCTACCTCACCACGCGGATCAATCTCGGCCTGTCGCCCGACGAGATCTACGAACTCGAACTGCACAGCCGGATTCGACGCAACGCCCGCGACTCCTACCAGATCGGCGTGTTCGGGCTGAAGGGCGGCGTCGGCAAGACCGCCGTCACGGTCGCGCTCGGATCGGCGATGGCCAAGGTCCGTGGCGACCGCATCCTGGCGATCGACGCCGACCCCGACGGCGGAAACCTGGCCGACCGGGCCGGGCGGCAGTCCGCGGCCACCATCTCCGATCTGCTGGCCGACCAGGAACTGTCGCGCTACAACGACATTCGCGCCTACACGAGCATGAACGGCTCCAACCTCGAGGTGCTGTCCTCGGAGGACTACAGCGGAGCCCAGCGCGAGTTCAACGACGAGGATTGGAAGGGCGCCACCGCGGTGGTGTCGCGCTACTACAACCTCGTGCTCGCCGACTGCGGCGCCGGCCTGTTCCAAAAGGCTTCCCGCGGTGTGCTTTCCACCGTGTCCGGCATGGTGATCGTGGCGAGCGCCTCGATCGACGGGGCGCGGCAGGCCGCCATCACCATGGACTGGCTGCGCCAGAACGGCTACCAGGATCTGCTCGGCCGGTCCTGCGTCGTCATCAACCACGTCACACCGGGCAAGCCCAACGTCGACATCGAGGACCTGGTGCAGCAGTTCGAGCGTCACGTGCCTCCGCGCCGGGTCATCGTGCTGCCGTACGACAAGCACATCGCGGCCGGCACCGAGATTCAGCTCGACCTGCTCGGCGACACGTTCCAGCGCCGCATCACCGAGCTGGCCGCCGCCCTGTCCGACGATTTCGACAGGCTTGAACGGCGTTGACCGCGACCGCAGCCGCTGCCGGCACCTCGACCACGACGCCCAGCAGGCCGTCCACCACCAGGGTCACGATCCTGACCGGCAAACGGATGACCGATCTGGTGTTGCCGGCCACCGCACCCATCGAGACCTACATCGATGAAACCGTGAGTGTTCTGGGCGAATTGCTCGAGGACACCCCGAAGGACATCCTCGCCGGGTTCGACTTCGCCGAACAAGGCATGTGGGCGTTCGCCCGCCCGGGTGCGCCGCCGCTGAAGGCCGACGAATCCCTGGATGACGCCGGGGTGGTCGATGGTTCGTTGCTGACCCTGGTGTCGGTGAGCCGCACCGAGCGGTACCGCCCGCTGGTCGAGGACGTGATCGACGCGATCGCCGTGCTCGACGAATCACCGATCTTCGACCGGACCGCTCTGAATCGCTTTGTCGGCGTGGCCATCCCGGTGGTGGCGACGGCCATCACGGTCATGTCACTTATCTCGTGGAGCGGTGCCGGCCAGGGCTGGTGGTGGGCGCTGGCGCTCGGGTTGTTCGGCCTGGGTCTGCTGGGCGGCAGTTACGCCGCGCAGAGCCGCTACGACAACCTGGACCTGTCCGAGAGCCTGCTGATGGCCGCGACGATCGTGCTGGGCGGTGCCGCCGCATTGGCCGTGCCGTTGCCCTACGACGCGGAATCCCTTGGTGCACCGCAACTTGCCGGTGCCGGGGCGGTGGTGCTGTTGTTGACATTGGCAACGCGTGGCGGGCCGCGGCGACGGGCTGACGTGGCTTCGTTTATCGCGGTGCTGGCGATCGCGATCACCGGTGCGGCGATCACGGTCGGGTACGGCGGGGCCACCTGGGTGCCGGCCGGCGCCATCGCGTTCGGATTGATCGTGGTGACCAACGCCGCCAAACTCACTGTCGCAGTTGCCCGTATCGCCCTGCCGCCGATCCCGGCGCCCGGTGAGTCGGTGTCCAACGACGAGCTGCTCGACCCAGTGATCACGCCGGACGAGGTCGACGAGGCCTCACCCACGTGGAAAGCCATCATCGCTTCGGTGCCCGAATCGGCTGCGCGACTGCAAGAGCGCAGCTTGCTGACCCGCCAGCTGCTGATCGGTTTCCTGTCGGCCGGTTCGTTGGTGCTGGCCGTGGGGGCCATTGCGGTGGTGGTGCAAGGCCACTTCTTCGTGCACAGCATGATCGTGGCGGCGCTGGTCGCGGTGATCTGCGGCTTCCGGTCGCGGCTGTACGCCGAGCGGTGGTGCTCCTGGTCCTTGCTCGCAGCGGCCATCGCCGTGCCGACGGGCGTCATGGTGCGGCTGTGCCTGTGGAATCCGGGCAGCGCGTGGCTGGTCCTGGCGATCTACACGGCGGTGGGTCTCGTTGCAGTGATCGCGGTGGGCGCCACCGATGGTGTGCGTCGGGTGTCGCCGGTGACCAAGCGGATCCTGGAGCTGACTGACGGTGCTGCCATCGCTGCGGTGATTCCGCTGCTGCTGTGGATCGCCGGCGTGTACGACCTGCTGCGGAACCTGCGTTTGCACTGAGGTTTACGGCCCGTGCGTTTGTGCGCGACCGAGGCTGATGCTGCCTTTCCAGAGGCGGTATCAGCCTCGGCGGCGTTAATCGGGACATTATTGGGAAATAGTGCATTTGCACCCTGTGCGTGCGGCTTAGGCTAGCGAACGAGCGAAGCGGCTAAGCGCAACCGACGAAATCCGAGCGCCGCAACACTTTTGGTGGAACCACAGGGGAGATTTCCAATGAAAACCGCGTCAAATGTGCGCATGGGTGTGAGCGCGGCAGTAGTTGTTGCGGCGGGATTGCTCGGTGCTTGCTCGGCAAATGTGAAGTTCAGCAATACGTCCGGGGTTGACAAGGCCAAGTTGGCAGAGGTGGTCAAGCAGAAGCTTGAGGCACAGGTGGGGTCGAAGGCGGATTCAGTCGTGTGCGAAGACGACCTCCCCGCCAAGGTGGGTGCCACGCAGCGCTGCGTATTGACCGCCGGCGGCACCAAGTACGGCGTGACTATCACGGCCAACTCAGTTGAGGGAGGCGAGGTCAAGTTTGGCGCCAAGGTCGATGAGGAGCCTTTGGGGTAGCGGCTTGGGTATCGATTCTGCGCGGCGGTTGCCGGATTTCCCTACTGTTGGGACGTCGTGAGAATCCGACAGGCTGGTTCACAATGGCGATTCTCTAGCCGGTGGCTGCAAATGGACGCTGCGTGCCGATTTCTAAGCAGCCGTAAACGGTCTGACCCGTGAATTGACAAATGATGAGTCGTGCGCGTCCATGCTGAGCACCTAGAACTTGTGCGTTCGGCACGCCCACACCTCGGGTAGCATTTTGCTCAACCACTGGTAGAGGGGACTGTCAACGCTCGCGGTTGGAGTGTTGTTCGGCGCCGTAACCGCGTCGTCGCGTTCCGGGCCTCGACGCCGCCGGATGGGCGGGTCTCCTCGCGTCTAGTTGATGGGGGTGTGTGGTGAACGGTGAGTTGCGGGTCAACATTGCCGAGCTACGGGCGGCCGCTATGGGGTTTAAAGATGCCGCCGATGCACTCCCGGATCCGCCGGGTGCGTTTCCGTCGTTGGGCACAGATCGGTTGGCGCAGGCGTTGACCAGCCGCACCAACGAGGTGGAGTCGCCACTGCACGACGCGATGCCGACAACCAGAACTGACGCGCGTACGACGGCAACCAATATTGGTACGGCCGCTGATCGGTATGAGAAGACCGACCAGCAAATGCACGCGGATGTCAGCGACCGGTTAGCGGAATTTGACTCGAAGTTCGGTTCGTCGAGCGGCGGCGGTGGCGCCATGGAGGCGATGGGCCAGTTCGGTCAGCTCATGCAGATGCCAATGCAAATGGCTCAACAGCTGGGCCAGGTACCGATGCAGATGGCTCAACAATTGGGTCAGATCCCGCAGACGATCATGCAGAGTGTGCAGCAGCTCGGGCAGATGGGTAGCGGGCCCGGCCAAGGCGGTGCCGGGTCAGAAGGCGCTGCAGGTGGTCCTGGCGGACCGGGGCCTGCACCGAAGGCAGAGGACGCGGCTGACGGCAATGACCGGGAGGACCGCGACGACCGCGATGAGCGCGATGAGCGCGATGAGCGGAAAGATGAAGATGAGCAACGCGAAGGTGCTGCGGCGCCCGACGGTGGTACGCAGCGGGCTCCGGCGGCTGGGCCTTCGCAGGAGTTCGCACCTACTGCGCCGAAGGTAGAGGCGGCGCCGGCGCAGCCGACGCGCCGGCCGCCAGCCGACCCGTCAATCTTGTTGTGACAAACAGTGTGTTCGTTTACGTGAAGGTGTGGTGATGACTGTTCCTCCCCAGGGGCCCTACGGTTCGCAACCCGGCGGGGGTGGTGGGCCGCAGTGGGGCGGGCCGCCACCGCAAGCTTCGGGCGGTCAGCCACCGTATGGCCCGCCGGGCGGGCAGTGGTCGCAGCAGCCGTGGGGAGCTCCGCCGCCCCCCAACAACGGCGGTAAGGGTAAGTGGATCCTGGTAGGTCTCGCGCTGGTCGCGGTCATCGCTGTCAGCATCGTCGGCACCGTTCTTGTACTGCGCCCAGATTCAGGCGGTGGCAACGGTCAGCAGAACACCGCCAATAGTGGGTCCGAATTTGCGAGCGCTAACGACACCGGGCCTGCGAATATCATCACCGAAGATCCGACCTGCGATGCGTGGGTAAAGATTGCGCGCGACATGGCCGCGGCCGTCCCCGAATGGAATCGCCAAAACTATTCGGTTCCTGCGACGGAATGGACACCTGATCAGCGTGCCGTTTTTGAGAAAGAAAGCTCGATATTAGGAACGTCCATCAAAAAGGTCGCTAATCTGGCGAAGCAGACGCCGCACCGAGTCATGCGTGAGTTGTATGGGCAATATTCCGCGTACGCTCAGGCGGTCATCGACGCCATTCCGAGTTACGGATCGGCAGACAACTACGTAGTTGCGGCATATAACAAATTTGCGGCCACGCTGAGCAGGGTTTGTGATTCGATTCATTTCAGCGTTGCTCAGGAAAGTGCTCCATTAGTTCCGGTGCCGTCGACGCCGGCTTCTACTCCGCAAATGAGCGAAAGCAGCTCTCGAGAACCGGAACGATTTATCGCCAGTCGCAATGTAGTTTGCGACGACTGGATAAGCGCGGCTGAGCGCTATGAGAAAGACACTGAGGCTTGGACCGCGATTGATGCCAACATCCCAGCGACGGAATGGAGTCCTGAGCAAAGGGCTGTGATGGATTCGGTCATACCAGTGATGACCGCCTATGCAGATAACATGGAAAGTTTGGGTCGGCAAAGCGGGAACCATATTTGGGAAGATTTCGCAGTGCTTGCTGCCCAGTACAGGCGAGCATACGTCGAGGCGATTCCCACCTATACATCTAACTCTTCCTACATTTCATCGGCGTCAGCTAACCTATCCAATGCGATCTATTGGGCATGCAAGGCGGCAGCGTGAGAACGGTCGCTCGTTCCAACCCACCCGGGCCGGTGATGAACGACGATATTACAGATCTCGTCGCGCTGTTGGGTGGACAGATTACCAAGCCAAGCGGCGACGAATATATAAATACTATGGTGGGCCCGGGTGCATGGCCTGAATTCGATGAGTCGATATTTGACCAGCGCAAAGAAGCGCTGAGCTACCTGAAGTCGGCGGTGACTCAGGCTCGCTCCAACTGGGATGCCGTCCACGCCAAAGTTTTCAATGGACTGTTCGTCTGGTTCGGTGGTGGCGCGGCGGCAGCAGCGGCAAAAGCTGAGCAGCATAGTAAGGCTATGGAGCAACTCGAAAACCAGCTGGCTGCAGCGATTGAGTGGTCTGCTAAAGCGTGGCTGACAACGAGGAATGCGAAAAAGGCGATTGCCGACTTTGTCTGGCTCACACACAATGCAATTACGGATCTATTAAACAAAGACTACGAAAACGAATCTGACAAAAAAGACGCCGAGAATGCTGCCAAGCAGATGGCCGAGCAGGCATACCGAGCTAACAAGCAATTTCTTGACAACGTCGCAGGCAGTCTGAGTGGAGAAGGTGAGGGGCCTGGACCCAGTTCGTCCGAGAGTCATGCCGCCGCACCACTCGACAACAGCACATCGGGTTCGACGTCCCCCGGGACGACACAGTCCAGTGGAGGTGCGTCCGGCGCAGGCAGCCAATCGTCGTCACTTATGAGTGGCGATGGCAAGGGCAGGCCGCGAGAGGGCAGTACAGCACCTGAGGGAAGGGAAGGCGGCGCGCCCGAGAAGGCGGCCGACAGTTTGGGCGACCAGAGCCAACCAGCGCCTTCTTCGTCCCCGGGTGGTGGGGGCGGCGCGCCGGCCAAGGCGGCCGACAGTTTGGGCGACCAGAGCCAACCAGCGCCTTCTTCGTCCCCGGGTGGTGGGGGCGGCGCGCCGGCCAAGGCGGCCGACAGTCTGGGCGACCAGACGCAGGCAACCCCAGCCACACGTCCGACTGTTCTCCCAAATCCGGCTCAGTCGGCTCCTGGCTCAAAGCCGCCCACAGGCCCAGTGTCTCCCTCTATTCCATCCGCACCCAGCGCCCCCAGCGCACCCTCATCGTCCAGCGCCGCGAGCGCCGCAAGCAGTCTGTCGAGTGGCGGATCACCGGCGTCCTCTGCGGCCAGTGCTGGGGCCGGTCTCGACCCGTCAAAGGCCGCAGGCCAAGCACCGGTCGGCGCCGTGCCGAAAGATCCGTTGCAGGCGTTCTCCCAGGGCTTTTCCGATTCGGCCGGGACGCCGGTGCACGCGGCTTCATCCGGTGGCGCGCCGCCGCCGCTGGCTCCATCACCTGCGGTCCCGGCCAGCGACGCAATGACACCAGCCAGTACGGCAGCGCCGGTGTCGCAGGCAGGCACACCAGCCCCCGCTGCTCCGGTTCAGGCTCCGGCGTCGGGTGGCTCGATGGGCGGCGGCATGGGAATGGGCGGAATGCCGCTAGGTCCACCGCCGACAGCGCCTCCCGCTGCACCGGTCCAACCGGCAGCTGCTCCGCCTCCTGCCGTAGCACCGCCGGCGAATATTGCCGGTGGCGCCCAGGTTGCCCCGATTCCTGTGTCGGCTGCGCGTGCTGAACGCGACGCCGCCCAGAACGCGGCGAAGCGGTCAGGTTCGGACCCGTTGGAGTTGGCACGCAGAATTGCCGCCGCACTCAATGCACCTGACATGGTCAACAAGGAAGAACCCTTCTTCCACTGGATCACGGCAGTCACCCAGGATGGGCGGATTGTGGTGGCCAATAACTATGGGTTGGCCTATATGCCGAAGCAGGTGCGTCTGCCCGCGTCCGTCGTGATGGCCAGCGCGGACGAGTCGATCCCGCCGAGTGAACGCGCGGGCTGGGCAACGTATCCGGCTGTGGCGCTACAGGGTTGGGCGCAGCACCACGATTCGAAACTGCGCGCGTTGATTGGATTCGAGAACCAATTCAGCAGCGATTCCGGCGTACACCTCGAGCTGTTGACCCCGCAGGACATCCCGGCCAGCGGCAAGATGGCTGGTCGAGACCGCCTGCAGGTAATCGCCCCACAGGTCGCGGCGCGCCTGGCCCAGATCGCGGATGGGGATCTAGTGAAGGTGCTTCCCCCGGCACCGGTGGAAGCCACTCCACCTGACGAGCGTCAGAGGATGGAGTTGTGGGAAGACGTGTGGTCCCCGGTGATCAGTAGATCCGCAAACCGGGGCCAGGCGCATCTGAAGGGATTCGCTGCCTACGCCGTGCACGCTCAGGAGTGGGCCCTGTACCACGCGCATACGTCGGTGGCGGCCGAAGACCAACGCCGAGCCGTCGCGGATTTCATTTATTGGCAGCACGTGGGGCAGTTGGCTGCGGACGCTATTGGTGGGTAGGCGATGAGACCAGTTAGACGAATATCCCTGATGAATAGTGGAGCCAGGCATTCGCACAGTGGGCGTGGAATAAACATCTGCATCTCCCGTCGCACGGATGAGGTGCAGGTGCAGAGAGGATTGGTTTGAAATGGGCAATTTCAAGGTTGTTGCGGAGGCGCTGAGTTCGGTGGCCGAACAAATATCGCAACCTCGCTACGATGGGCCGGATAAACAACATCCCACTAAACCGTACGGCCTCGACGTTCCGGATGCCGCCCTGCCGGAGACCAAGGAAGCTATCAATCAGCTCGCCAATAGCACGGGGATACTGATCACGGCGCTTGCAGCAGGAGACGCGGCGACCAAACGCCTCATCCTTTCCATGAAATCAGCGGCTGCTGCCTACACCGAAATGGACGAGCGGAGCGCTGCGGTACTAGGAACTCAGGGCACCGACTCCAGCAAGCCGCCCGCGATTGAACCAGTAACTCCTAAACCAATCGAAAATGTACCTGTTCCAGACATTGATTACGGTGGTTACCCGTCCTCGCCGGACGATCAATGGGCTAAATGGACGACCGCCGCACGTGCGATTAATGAACATGGTGATCCAGAAGCCATAGCTCGAGTGAAAACTTTCCAGGCTGATTGGGCGGCTTACAAAACACAACTTCATAACTGGGTTGACGCAAACATTCCGCCAGAGGTGGCTAATTGGGAAGGTGACGCCGCCGTAGCCTGCCAGAACGCCTTGAAGAGCCTCAGGTCGTGGTGGCACGATATGGCTGAAGAGTGCAACAACCTATCTATAGAGGCAGGAAAACTCATCTCGGCGCATTCGCAACTCGCCAGCGTTCACCCAAATATGTATGACGTGGAGAACACAGATGCGTTATGGGATCCCATCGACTGGGCTAACTTTCAATACCAGTCGGAGTATGACCGCAATAATTACGAAAACAACATCAACCTCACACAAATAAGGCCAGGCAAACCACCTGTAATTGGTGGTCTTCCAAACGTGAACTCCAAAGATGTCGGCGCAAAGCCCGGCAATCTGCCGCCGGGTGTCCCTCCCGGCATTGGCGGTCCACCTTCCGACGCCGGAGGCCCCTCCCCGAGCGTTCCCGAAATGCCGGGAATGCCCGAGATGCCTTCGATGTCGCCCGCCAGTCTGGATCCTTCGGCCGGCGAGAAACCCTCGGGCGCTCCCAGTGGCGGTGGCGCGCCCTCAGGCGGCCAGGGCGGCGGTTCCCCGTCCGGCGGAGGAGCACCGTCCGGTGGCATGCCGGGCGGCGGTCTGCCCAAGGGCCCTGAGGGCATGCCGGAGATGCCGGGTCTCGGCGAACCCAGCCTGAAGCCCGCAAGTGCTGGCGGCGGCGGGATGGGCGGTGGCGGCGGAGGTATGCCCTCTATGCCGCTCGGTCCCGCAGTGGGTGCCGATTCGGTGGGCTCCTCGCCCGCTGGCGCACGGGGTGGCGGCGGAGTCCCTGGCGCTCCCGGCGGCGCTGGTGCCGGTGGCATGGGTGGCGGCATGGGTGGCATGGGTGGCGGCCATGGCCAAGGTCAGGGCAAGGAGAAGCGCCGTAACCCGAATCTCACGGAGGACGAAGACCTTTACGTCGAGGACCGCGCCTACACCGAGGCGGTCATTGGCCGTCGCGCGCGCAAGGATGTCAAAGACGGCAAGTAGACAGACCGGAGTGCGAAGTGAGCGAACCTCGGTTGAGTTTTGGACGGGCCCGCCGCGATTGCGGTGGTGCGGCGGCAACGAACACCTCGCTTCAAGGCAAAGGTAATCGTCTACGTGACGGTCCTAAAGTGAGAATGCAGGGGTTATATCCACGAGATGGACACGTAGAAATAACCCCTGCTTTTCAACGGCACAACGGGGGAATGCCATGAGCTTCTTCGACTTCTTCAACGACGTCGTCGACACTGTTAGCGACACGGCTGACAAGGTCTCGAAAGGCGCTAAAGTCGTCGGCTATATCGCGAAGAAGGGAAATTTGCTCGACGTAGCTGAATTGGCTAAGTCTGTTGGCAAGTGGGCGTCTCCGCTAAAAATCGCTCCAACGCCGGTCCTGGAGGGCGGGCAGAAAGTCATCAAAGGCATGCGATGGACTACAGGGGAGGGCGACCCTGTACTTGGGACGGATTTTGTCGAGGGATCGAGAGCGTTTAGAGAGTTAGAGCCCAGGTTCAGCGCGGCGCGGCCCGACGACACCTGGTCGGGCGGAGACGCCCCCGGCCATTATGAGAGCAGGCTGGAAAAACAGTTGGATCATGTCGCAATATTGCGGGATGCCGACGCGAAAGTCGGGCAGGTAATGAGTCGGGAGGCCGACGAACTCAACGAGGTCCGTCGAATCTTAGACGGATTACACAACGAGTTGGCCGACTTCGGGGAATTTTCGAAATGGCTCGGTGTCGGCCAGATAGGAAAAACTCTGCAGTTCTCTGTAGAGACCGCGGCGGTAATTCAAGTTGTTAACGAAGCCCGTAAAAAGTTATGGGAAATGCACGATTTCGCCAACGCCAACGCTGCGGCCGTTAGAGAGGCGATCCAGTCGTATGAGAAAGTATCTACAGAAGCCACCCCGCAGGATTCTATAGGCGACTTTGATCCGCCCCGCTGACCGAATTGTTAGGAGGTTCCGTGACCAGCGCTGAAGACAGAAAAATATCGGGGCACACCATGCGGGGTTTGGCCGAGGTGCAGGATGACTTAGGGGATGGAGTCGATTCTGCAATTGCGCAGGTTCAGTTCGCGGGCTCCCAGATGGAGAAGACGCACGGCCTAATTTGTGCTGTTACCAATGACGCCGTCAAGTCGGCGGAGGCGGAACGATCTACAGCAGGTGGCAATCTCAAGGCGGTGTGCACGGAGCTTGCCCAAAAATTGCGCCACGGAGCATCAGCATTTGATGGGACGGATCGGGATGAGAAGGACAAACTCGACCGACAGATGCCGCCGCGATGACCGTCCGACACTGGCAGGATTGGCGACCTAAGTCATGACCGACGACAACTGGGGCTCATGGGACGACGACGAAGATGACGCCTCTCACTCAATCGGTGACGACGAATCTATCGAGTCTGACTTAGACGCGTTGCCGGACGATGTTCTGTCTGAAACTGCCGACCTAGACGACGACGGAGTGTCCGAGGAACGCGATGTTGCGGGCGATGGCGAACACGATCCCGGGCATACGACTTTGACAAACCCACCCGGTACTGTGTCGGTCACCGTGGACTTAGATGGCCGAGTTCATCGTTTTGAGCTTGCTCCGGAGACCGCTCGAATGTCCGAACAGCAGTTGACCGAAGAGATCCGAGTCATCGCTGACCTGGCTCGACAGCAGGTTCGTTCGGAAGTGCGTGAGTTTGCCGTGGAGGCCGCTCGATTCACGGGACTAGACCCGGTCTCGATGGGAGAAAGCTTGGGCAAGATCGGAATGCCATCGCAGACGGAGTACGAAGCCATGAGGTCACACATACTTGCGACGCGGTACTACGGCGCCAGTGATTGACAGTTCGATTCGGAGGCCTGCGTTTTGTGAATGATGTTGGGAGCGAGGGTGAATGAGTACGCAACCTGGCTGGTACCCGTCGCCGGACGGGCAACGTGTTCTTCGATATTTCGACGGGGCTCAGTGGACCG
The DNA here is from genome assembly GCF_019645875.1 of Mycolicibacterium senegalense. Lineage (GTDB taxonomy): Bacteria > Actinomycetota > Actinomycetes > Mycobacteriales > Mycobacteriaceae > Mycobacterium > Mycobacterium senegalense. The sequence continues at coordinate 110,550 of NZ_CP081000.1, forward strand.
ACCAGACAAATAGTGCGGTGCCCGACGCTGATCAACCAAGCCATGAGTCATCGAGGCGGGTCTGGATCTTACTGGCTGCCTTAGGTCTGGTTCTGGTTGTGATCGCAGGTGTCACCGTGTCGACGCTAGTTGATTTCGGTGAGCAGACCTCTGCGGACGATGGTGAAGGCGGGCCGCCGCCGACGGCGCAGTCACGATCGGTGTTGATACCCGAATTGATTCTGGCTGCTGGCTCGAAGCTGACCGATCAGCACGCAGGACAGTGGGAGCAGTGGGATGTCCCAACGGAATTCGCGCTCACAGTTGAGGCTCTGCGGCAGCAACTCCCCATCGGAAGAGATTACGACGGTTTAGCCTGGTGCTCTGAGTATTCTCGGCAGACCGAGATTGATGGTGTGCGGTATGACCTGACCACATGGAGTTGGGGCACCGAAGCGGACCTCGTGTCGGTGAGTATGAACCCGGCACCGTGGGAGAAGACCCACACCGAAGTCATGTTGAGCCGAGAACCAAGCGAATCTGGCTGCGTGAGATAGGGATTCGCAGGCGAAACGATCAGCCCGGCTCGCTATTTGGCAAGCCGGGCTGAACTTTGACGGCTTCAGCCCAGCTCCGGCCCATCCGCGGTCAATTCCGCCACCATCGCATCGAGTCGTTCGCGGTCAGCTTCGATGGACGCCGTCGCCGCAGCCGTCGCCTTCTGGATCGCTTCGTTGAGCCGCTGTTCCACGGCTTGGGCCCCCAGCCGCAGCAATCCTTCTTTGATGTACACGTCGATCAGATGGTGGTGGCCGTTGAGCGTGACTTCGACGCTCTGGGCTTCGTCTGCGGCCGTGAAGGTTTCGCTGTTCATCTTGTGCAGCTGGTCGTCCATGAGCGATTGCAGCTGCTGCGCTTGACGCAGTACCGCAGCGACCTGCGGGTGCATCTCATCTGTCACTTCGATTCCTCCCGACCCTTCTGGGACCCCTCTCCCAGGAAGCTTGATGTCATTGCTCGAGCGCCATCTGGTAGCGGCTCTCTTCACGCGGATTGATCAACGTGATCGGCAGCTGACGGTGCCGTGGTGTGTCAATGAAGTTGGGTCGCAGGATCACTCGGCCGACGCCCTGATGCGGGCCCAGGTACGTCGTGGCGTTCGGCCATGCGACGCGTGGCACCCGGCCGACGCGCCCGTTGATCATCGTGGCGAACTCACGGAACTGCGGACTGAGGGTCACCACCGCGCCGGACGCGGCGGAGCGGATGACGAACTGGGTGAACAGACGCGCGTCGCCGAGGTTGATGCTGACGTCGACGTTGTCGAACGGCATGTACACCGGGTAGCGGTCAGATGTCTCACCGACGAGCACCCCGGCCGAGCCGATCGGCAGGTCGTAGTGCTTGTCCGTGACGGGCGTGAGGCCTTGAAGGGCCGCCCGCTGCCCGCCGTAGAGACAGGAAAACCCGCGCGGTGTGGTCGGATTCGACAAGGTCGTGAGCAACACCGTCGACGTCGGTGCCGCTCCGGGACGAATGCGTACGCATGTGGTGGTGTGGTCGGCACGAGCCGACCACCAGACGTCGGGGCCGCCGGGTGCGTTGTATGCCGCGGTGAAGGTACTGCGGCCCTTGATCACCGACCAGGTTTCCTTCTCGAAGCTGATCTCGGTGGCCTTGTCGTAATCGTCGAAGCTCCGTGAGCACCGCGCGTCGATCCCGTTGCTGGCCAACTGATCCGCGATGCGGGTGGCCGATGCCACCAGGTAGCGGGCCAATCCGGACACGCCGCTGTCGCGGCGCTGAGCCGAACGCCGGGTCTTCTCCGGGTCGGCGCGCAGCACGATCCAGGTGCGCCGGTTCGCCGGCGCCGGGTACGGGCCCACCACCTGCTCGTAGAGCGCCACCAGGCTGGACGGCGCGGTCTTGCCGACGCGATAGCCGGCCGACACCACATCGGCCTCCAGGTCGGGGCAGTGCGCCCGGAGCAGCTTTTCGACCAGTTTGGTGCTGACGGTGTCATCCGAGACGGCGTTGCCGTTGACGATCACGGTCGGCGTGAAAGGCCTTGGCATCAGCTCGATTACCGCGACCAGATAATCGCCTTGCCAGCGCACGGCGACGTGATCACCCGGCATGACCGTGGCCCCGACCGCGGGCTCAGACGGCACGTCTGGGGTGCTGCGGTGGCGCCGTCGCCAGGAGAAGATCGCCCTGACCCAGCCGGTGAGCCGGTAGCCGCGGATGGTGAGCACCGAGAAGATCGCGATCAATACCGACAGCGTGATGCCCAACCACAGCAACTTGAAGTGCAGGCACACCGCGATGCACGCCGGGATCAGCGTGGCTGCCCAGATCGCGTGCCCGGTGGTGAATCGGAAGCCGAAGTTCCGGCGCAAGAAGTTCATTGGCGCCGCCGCAATGCACGACGGGTCATCGCAGCGATCCCCAGGATCAGGGCCAACGCGACTCCGGCGACCACGACACCGGTGATCGGGCCACGGTCTGGCGGCGGAATGTACACCGGCGGCGGTACTTCCTTGACCCGGAACGGCGCCTTGGCCGGACCCTCGGGCACTTCCCAGGTGAGTGCGGCGACCGGATCGACCACGCCGGCACCGACGTAGTTGTCGACGCCGCCGCCGGGATGGCGCGCGGTGGCGGTGATCCGGTTGATGACCTGGGCGGGCGTGAGGTCCGGGTAGCGCTGCTTCACCAGTGCGGCCAGACCGGAGACGAAGGCGGCCGAGAACGACGTGCCGTTGAGCGGCACCGGGCCATCCTCACCAGGGGTGGCATTGACCGGCTGGCCCTCGTAACCCAGTGCGGTGAGGTTCTCGCCCGGAGCCGCCGCGCCCAGCCACGGACCTGACATCGAGAAGTTGCTCGGCTGCCCGTTCTGGCCGACGCTGCCGACGGTGAGTACCAGCGGGTCGTACCAGGCCGGGCTCACGATCGTCTGCACACCCTTCCAGCCGCGCGCATCGGCGGGGACCGACGGATCCGGCGGCGGGTTCTGGTTGCAGTCCTGGCCGGTGTTGCCGGCGGCGACGACGATCACTGCGCCCTTGACGTTCACCGCGTAGTTGATGGCTGCGCCCAGGCTGGTCTCGTCGATCCGGCGAGTCACCTTGTAGCAGGCGGCCTCGCTGATGTTGATCACCTGCGCACCAAGGTTGGCAGCGTGCACGACCGAACGCGCCAGGCTGCGGATCGAGCCCGCGGTCTGGGTGGTGTTCGGGTCGTTGGGATCTTGGCGCGAACCCTTGGGCTGGAACGCGACCGACGTCTGGCGCAGCGAAATCAGTCGTGCATCGGGGGCCACACCGATGAATCCGTCAGTGGGCGACGGGCGGCCGGCGATGATCGATGCGGTCAGCGTCCCGTGGGCGTCACAGTCGGACATCCCGTTGCCCGCGGCGTCGACGAAGTCGCCACCGGGTTCGGCCGGGACTCGGGGCGAACCGTTCACACCGGTATCGATAACCGCGACAGTTACACCGGCGCCGGTTGCGAACTTCTGCGCCTCAGCGAGCTTCAGGTAGTCGGCCGCCCATGGTTTGTCGGCGAAGTTCGAATTCGGCATGACCGTCGGCGCCGCGCAGATCTTGCGCTGCTCGGTCGGCTGGTCGGGACCGGTCTCATCAGGCGGAACAGCGGCGGCATCGATCGCTGGCGGATCGATCGCGAACGCCGGCGGCGCACTGAATAGGGCCAACAAAACTGCCAGCAGCATCACGGCTAAGCGCTGCACGCCTCACACTCCCCCAATGACATCGGACATGTCTGCAGTGTGCTGGTGCACTTTCAGCAAACAATATCCGGCCTGTTCAGAAACGCATCGTCTCACGTCAAGCCGTCCGGCTATTTGCACGCAGGCAATCATAAGGGTGCCCAGGTGAGGCTGATGACGCTTTGTTCCCGGCGGTGAGTGTTGCACGCGGCAAGGTGCGGGCAACAGGTAACCGGCTATGTAGCTCTCAGCCTCACTTATGACGGCTCAGGCGAGGCCGGCGGAAGCATGTTGTCGACGACGATTCACCTGCCATGGGGCGGAACCTGCGGACCACGGCCTTGGCCGACGGCGTAGTGCATCGCATTGTGCACTGCGGCGAGTAGACCCTTGTATGTGGCGATCTCGCGCTCGACATCCTGGCGGAAACCGGCGCGCAGTTCTCTCGCCCGTTTTCTGTCCACCAGGACTGCTTTTGGACCCATAAATGGCCTCTTGCTGTCCAGGTTGTTGATGAGGTCCTCGCACCTGCGTGCTTCAGCAACAAGCTCTGGGTACGGAGCCGCCCAAAGTCGGTCGCCTGACCAGCGCGCCCAGAACGCCGATGAGTGCGCATACCACCGGGCCAGGTCACGGTAAGTCGCCTTCTGGCCGTACCAACTGATGCCAAAGAAGAAGGCTGCGCTACCGACCACTGCCAGCACTCCGGTAACGGCGGAGGGAATAGAACCATAGAGGAAAGTGGTGAACAAACCGAGATCGAAAGCGGCATGTGTTATCACCGGGGGCGCCTCTCGCCGGTGGCCCGTGAGTCTCGGTCAGCAGCCGCGTTCATTGCCGCCACTACGGTGGACATCCAATGACGTACCGCTGCAATATCTTTGAATGCCAGTTCAGAATGATCGGAGCTGCGGTTAGATCCCTCCAGGAGAAGCACTAACAGCCAGCACCGCTGAGCTTCCTGGTCTAACTCAAGATACGGCGCATCCGCGAACCGTTCTCCAGGCCAGCGTGTGCGGAACGCGGCCGACTCTTTCTCTAAACGCCGACGGTAGGCGTTCGGCCGATTCTCGTTGAACCACCAGAGGTTCCACCACGTGGCTAGGATTATCACCGCGAACAGCATTGCAACGCCGAGGGCACGAACCAACGCTTCCTCTGGTGTGTCCGGCCAAGTGCGAATCGAGAGCGGGACAAACCCTCCCGTCAGAGCCAGCATCATAGGAGTGTAGCCAGCCGGCACGATTCAAGAGTCGATCGGTCGCGGGCACACCAGTAGTAAAAATCAGCGCGCTGACGTGCGGCTCCACGCTGTTAGGCTTCCAACGGAACGTGGAAGGGTGCCAATGAGCAAGCTGGAGCAGGCTGTAGAGATCGTCGAGATCGGCTTTGCAGGCAAGGGATTCTCCGAGCACTGGCGGGCGAAAGACAAGCCGGAGGACGCGGGGTTAGCCCGGGCCGGTCTTGTCGCCGACGGGATCGGCGGCGCTCAGATGCTCGGCGAGTTGGCCGCAGACAAGCTCGGCGGAGTTTCCCCCACTAACTTCAGTTCCTACGGTGCGGCGACAAAGCGAATTCAAGGCTTTGGGACACCGATCATTGGTGCGGCTCTCTTGGCGCTCAATGGAATGCAGGTGATGTGCGGTGTCGAGGATCCGGAGACGGGTGACCGGTTCACCCAGGGTTCACATAATTTCACCGCGATCGGCGACACCCTGAAACGCGCTACGCCAACCGATCAATGGTATGGACGAGGATCGCATACCTATGCCGACCAAAATGACCGTCAGCAAGAACGTGTGGCGACAATGGCCAAGATTGACGCCAGTGTCAAAGACATTGTTGCCGAACAGGCGAAGCAGATAAAGCAGACGCGCGACACCCTCGACGCTGTGGCGACATCGCTCACTATTTGCATCCCAATAGCGATAGTTATCGGAAAAATTCCCCCTACAGGGCCAGCGAACCAGATGGCTTTCGAGATTGGTGCCGTTGCAGCAGCCATGCCCATCGCACACACGATGATGGCAAGAATGCTGTACCTGGCATCCAGCAACGCGCAGAAGTTCACGCAAGCGGGAAGCGCCTACCGAGAAGTCGCGGCCGGGGCCAGGCCCAGTGGAGCACCTCCGGCATCTGTATCGCCACCAGGCGGCAATACGACTTCTGAACCATGGTCTCCATCCGGAGGCTCCGCTACGGGTACCGGAACGGGGTCAATCAATGTCTGACGGCATTCTGGGAGTCACCTCGTCACACATCCGCGAATTGTCCGACGGTCAGAGCACAGCGAAGACGCTTATCGAACTGAACGCCGAGGTTACCGACGGGGTCAGTGCATCCATGGTGGTGAACCATGGCCCGATCTGTGCCGCGAGCATCGCGGCTCTTGCGTTCGCCAACACGGCTCGTGATGGTGCGTGCGCGGCATTGGCGGCCGTGTCCCAGGATATGTCGGAAAAGCTGGACATAACTGCCTCGAAATACGATCAGACCGATGCGGAAGCGGCTGCCAAGCTGGAAAAGGAGATGCATCCACGGTGAGGTGGCCGACCGATTGTCGGCCGGTGAGCGGCGATGGGATATGACTTACACGTGACCTCTAACGGTTCGGACGACTGGGACGACGGCAATGGTCTCGAGGCGTTTGATTTCCACGGCTCGAAGATCGACGACGATGCATCAGGGCTCGATGCCTTACCGGAATATGCAGTGGCCCACGATGATCACGATGTCGGCCTCGACTCGGTGCCTCACTACACCGAGAACGAAATCGAAGAGGACGACAGCTTCGTTGCCCTCGACGATGAAGCTGCGCCCGAGGATCAGGAACGGGTTCCGGTGGTCCAAACGATCAACCCACCAGGCACAGTCACCGTCACGGCCTATCTCGACGGCTCGGTCGCCCAAGTAAAGCTGGATTCGAAGGTGACCAAATTGACCGAAGCCGAGCTAGCTGACGAGGTTCGTTTCGTAGCTGGGGTGGCCGCCAAGCGTGCAACTGCTGTAATGCACATCGGCGTTGTGGATATGCTTGTCGAGCAGGGCATGGACTTCCATGAAGCTCGGGATTTCGTCGGAATGAATATGCCGTATGCGACGCCGGAGCAGGCCGGTGAGGCTGAACTCGCTCTTGTTGCACGCCACTCAGATCGGTAGGCGCACCGACCGCCGCCAAATAGAGTCGGGGAAGTGGCCTGAGCCAACAGGACTGCTATACCTTCGGTGCCCCGTCCGGTGTGGCCGAACGGCGTGCCCAAAGTCTGACGTCGGAAACTGTGGCGGTGTCCCTCCGTGTGTGCGAGTGCACCCGGATTGACTCGCCTCGCTCGGGCCAAGTAATTCAATCGTTGACCCGTAAGTACACCAACGCTTACGCGTCCAAATCCTGTTCCACCAACCCGGCCACCGTCGCCAACGCGTCGGCATCGTCGGAGGCCACGGTGACCTGGGCGCCGTTGCCGGCACCCAGCGTCATGATCATCAAGGCGGAGCCGGCGTCGACGGGTTCGCCGCCGTCCATGGACAGGGTGACCGGGACTCCGGCGTTGACCACGGCTTCGGCGATGATTGCGGCGGGGCGGGCGTGCAGGCCGATGGCGGAACCGACGGTGACAGTCTTGCTGGGCATTGTTTCTCCTTTGGGTTGCGACTTAAGGGTTGTGACTCAGGTGGTGGCCAGCGCCGGGGTTTCCGGTGTGGTGACAGTTGGTTTGGCGAATTGTTTGGCCGTGATGACGGCCAGGGCGGCGACAACGGTGCCGGCCGCCAGGGCGATCAGGAACCACAGCAGGTTGCCGATCGCGAAGAACACGAAGATGCCGCCGTGGGGCGCTTTCAGCGTGACGTCGAAGGCCATGACGAGGCCGCCGGTGACGGCTCCGCCGAGCATCATCGAGGGGATCACCCGCAGCGGGTCGGCCGCGGCGAACGGGATGGCGCCTTCGGAGATGAAGGATGCACCGAGAAGCCAGGCTGCCCGGCCGTTTTCGCGCTCCGGCTCGGTGAACAGGCCTGGGCGCAGCGTCGACGCGAGTGCCATCGCCAGCGGCGGCACCATCCCGGCCGCCATCACCGCCGCCATGATGCGCAGGGTGGCGGGGTCGGCGACGTTGAGGCCCGCGGTGGCAAATGCATAGGCCGCCTTGTTGACCGGGCCGCCGAGATCGAAGCACATCATCAAGCCGAGAATCACGCCGAGCACCACGACGGAGGTTCCGGTCATCCCGCCGAGCCAGTTGGTCAGGCCGGTGGTCAGCGCGGCGAGTGGCCGGCCGAGTAGCAGGAACATCAGCAGGCCCACGATCAGCGAGGCGCCGAGGGGGATCACCACCACGGGCATCAGTCCGCGGAACCACTGCGGCACTTTGGCGGAGCTGATCCACTGCGCGGCGAATCCGGCGATCAGCCCGCCGACGATGCCGCCGATGAACCCTCCGCCGACGAAGACGGCCACGGCCCCGGCGGTGAAACCCGGTGCGATACCGGGCCGGTCGGCGATTGCGAACGAGATGTAGCCGGCCAGGGCGGGCACCAGGAACATGAACGCCAGGCCACCGAGCGTGAACAGCACCGCCCCGAGGTACTGGGTCAGCCCACCGGGCGGCAGGTCGGCCAGGGTGTTGGTGACGGCGATGTGGTGGCCCAGGGAGTTCATGCCGTACGACAGTGGTTGCGCACCCTCAGGGGTATTGCCGATGTCGTAGCCCGCGAACAGGAAGCCCAGCGCGATCAGCAGGCCGCCCGCGGCGACGAACGGAATCATGTAGCTCACGCCGGTCAGCAGGATCTGCCGAATCCGCGTGCCCCAGCCGACATCGCCGGCCGCCGCGGGAGCGGTCTCGCCGACAGTGCCGGCCACCCGCGGGGCGTCCGGATCGCCTGCGGCCCTGACGGCTTCGGAGATCATGGCGTCGGGTTCGTTGATGGCGCGTTTGACCCCGGAGGCGACGACGGGCTTGCCTGCGAACCGTTGCTTGTCCTTGACGCCGACGTCGGTGGCGAAGATGACCGCGTCGGCCGCGGCGATGGTGGCCGCCGACAGCGGGGTGGAGCCCGAAGACCCTTGGGTTTCGACGGTCAGAGCCACGCCCGCGGCCTCGGCGGCCTGCTTGAGCGCGTCGGCCGCCATGTAGGTGTGGGCAATTCCGGTGGGGCAGGCCGTGATCGCCACGATCGACACCGTCTTGGCCGGCGGTTCGGGAGCAGGGGGCGCCGCGGCAGGCGCCGGGTTCACCACACCGTCGACGAGCGTCACCACCTCGGACACACTGCCGGCGTCCCTCAGGGAGGCCACGAAATCCTTGCGGACCAACGCCCGCGCCAGACTGGAGAGCAGCTTCATGTGTTCGGCCCCGCCGGATTCCGGTGCGGCGATCAGGAACACCAGATCGGCCGGGCCGTCTGGGGCGCCGAAGTCGACTTTCGGTGACAGCCGGGCGAAGCCGATCGTGGGGGCGTCGACGAAGGGCGATCGGCAGTGGGGAATGGCGATGCCGCCGGGCAGGCCGGTGGCGGATTGGGCTTCGCGGGCCATCGCGGCTGCCACCAGGCCGTCGGTGTCGTTGGTACGGCCGGCCCCGGACAGCGCAGCGACCAACCGCGTGATGACGGCGTCCTTGTCACTGCCCGCGTCGACATCGAGCAGGACCAGATCTGGGGTGATGATCGGTTGAGTCATGACGACACCTTCAGTGGGTGGGTATGGACTGCCTCGAGGTCCAGTTGGGCCGGCCCGGGCAGGGCGGATCCGGGTAGTGCCGCGGCGGCGCTGCCGTATGCGACGGCCATCTGCAGGCGTCGCGGGGCATCGGCACCGGTGACGGCGGCGCGTAGATAGCCGGCCAGCGACGCGTCGCCCGCACCGACGGTGCTTCGGGGCACGATCGGCGGCGGCGTCGCCAGCCAGGCGCCGGTGTTGTCGACCAGTACCGCGCCGGCGGCGCCCAGGGTTGCCAGGACCGCACCGACACCTCGCCCGACAAGCCGCCCCGCTGCAGCCACCACCGGCGACGGATCGCCTTGGCATGCAGCGGATTCCAGCTCGACTGCGGATACCCCGGCCAGGTCGGCGAGCTCCTCGGCGTTCGGCTTGATCAGGTCGGGTGCGGCTACCTCGAACGCGGCGGCCAGCGCGGCCAGCGGTGCCTCGGAGGTATCGACGGCCACCCGGCAATTCAGCGGCGCCAGCAGCGCGACCAACTGCGCGTACCAGTCCAGCGGCATGCCGGGCGGCAACGATCCGGACATCACCACCCAGGACGCATCCTGTGCCTTGGCCAGCACGCACCGTGTCAGCGCCGCCAGCGCCTCACCGTCGACCACGGCGCCACGCTCGTTGAGTTTCGTTGTGGTGCCGTCAGATTCGGTGATCGCGATGTTGGTTCGGACGGGCTCCGCAAGAGGCACGCCGGTGAACGGAACAGCGAGCGCCCGCAGCGCGCTCAACAGGGGATCGGAATCGGCGGCGGGCAGGACAGCTTCTGCCGGGACGCCGGCCAGGGTCAGTGCGCGGGCGACATTGATGCCTTTGCCGCCGGGTTCGACGGTGACGGAATCGATGCGCTGTACCGCTCCGCGCAGCAACGGCGATCCCAACGTGACGGTGCGGTCGAGGCTGGGGTTCGGGGTGACGGTGACGATCATGCGATCACCACCTCGACGCCGCGCTCGGTGAGCCGAGCCCGGTCGGCATCGGAGATCTCGCTGTCGGTGATCAGGGTGTCCACACTGTCGATGGGAGCGAAGCTGACGAAGTCCTCTTCGCCGACCTTCGATGAGTCTGCGACCACCACAACGTAATTCGCTGCCTGCACCATGGCTCGCTTGACTGCGGCTTCCTCGGTGTCCGGTGTCGACAGTCCGTGCCGGACGCTGAGGGCGTTGGTGCCGATGAATGCGATGTCCACCCGCAGGGTTTCGAGCACCCGCAGCACCTGCTCACCGACGGCGGCTTGGGTGAGGCCGCGGACCCGTCCGCCGAGCAACTGCAGGGTGACGGTGGGCATTGTGGCCAGGTGGCCGGCGATGGGCACGGAGTTGGTCACCAGCGTGAGTTCGCGATCCGTCGGCAGTTGGGCGGCAACACGCGCTGTCGTGGTCCCGGCGTCCAGCAGCACACTGGCACCGGTCAGGGGAAAGAAGTCGACGGCGGCCGCGGCGATGGCGTCCTTCTGCGCGGCACGGGTGGTGTCGCGTTCGCCGACGCCGGACTCCACCAGGTGCAGTGTTCGGGCGGGGACGGCGCCGCCGTGTACGCGGCGTACGACGCCGGCTTTGTCGAGCACGGCCAGATCGCGGCGGACGGTCTCGGTGGTGACGTCGTATGTCTGCGCCAATTCGGCGACCGAGGCGCGGCCCCTGCTCATGACCAGCGCGGCGATGGCCTGCTGGCGCTCCTCGGCGTACATGAGCCTCCGTTTCTGTGGATTCGAGCCCGATTCGATGTGGATATATGTTGTTTTACGCTTGAGTGTGTTGACTTGTCAACGGCTTCTTGTAATCTGTCTCACATGGGTACTACACCGTCGGTCGTATCACCCACCGTGTTGCACGGGGTTCCGGTAGTTCCGGGTGTGCAGTACGCGCCCGTGATCCGGGTCAGCAGGCTGCCGGAGATCGAGCTGCCCGCCGGTGACGTCGATGAGGCGGACCGTCCGGGCGAGGCGGCGCGATTCGTAGCCGCTGCGACGGAGGTCGCCACCCGGCTTCGGGACCGGGCCGCACACGCAACGGGTGCGGCCTCCGAAGTTCTGGCCGCCACCGCGACGCTGGCCCAGGATCGGGCCTGGATCGGTGCCGCCGAGAAGCGGATCGCCGCCGGGGCACCCGCGGTGCGCGCCGTGACGGAGGCCGTCGACCAGTTCGTGGAGCTGTTCACCCAGCTCGGCGGGTTGATGGCCGAACGCGTCACCGATCTGCGGGATATCCGTGACCGCGTCATCGCCGAGCTGTCGGGTCTGCCGGAACCCGGTGTGCCGCTGCCGGATATCCCCTCGGTCCTGTGCGCCGAGGATCTGGCGCCCGCTGATACCGCGGGGTTGGATCCGCAGTTGGTGGTCGGGTTGGCCACCACACTGGGCGGCCCGACCAGTCACACCGCGATCATCGCCCGCCAGCTCGGGATTCCGTGCGTGGTGGCGATCAGTGGGCTCGACGCCGTTGCCGCCGGGGTCATGGTCCTGCTCGACGGCACCGCGGGTGCGGTAACCACCGATCCGGATCCGACGGTTGCAGCAGCCGCTGTCGCCGCCGCTCAACGCGATGCGTTGGCAGTTCGGCAGTGGGCCGGCCCGGGTGCGACGGCAGACGGCCACGCTGTCGCGGTCCTGGCCAATGTGCAGGACGGCGCGGCGGCCAGGGCTGCGCGCGACACCCCGGCCGAGGGCGTCGGGCTGTTCCGTACGGAGCTGTGTTTCCTCAACCGGGACACCGAGCCGACGGTGGACGAGCAGGCCGCCATCTACGGCGAGGTGCTCGACGCCTTCGCCGGCCACAAGGTAGTCGTGCGCACCCTCGACGCGGGTTCGGACAAGCCGCTGAAGTTCGCGGGCCACCCCGAAGAGGCCAACCCGGCGCTCGGCGTCCGCGGTATCCGGATGGCGGAGGGTAACCCCGCCTTGCTTGAGCACCAGCTCGCCGCGGTGGCTGCCGCGGCCGAGCACACCGGGACCGTGCCGTGGGTGATGGCACCGATGATCGCCACGCCGGCTGAGGCGCAAAGCTTTGCCGCCAAGGTGCGTTCGCACGGCCTGACCCCCGGCGTGATGATCGAGGTGCCTGCGGCCGCACTGATGGCCGACAAGATTCTGGAACACGTCGACTTTCTGTCGATCGGAACCAACGACCTCGCGCAGTACACGATGGCCGCCGATCGGATGTCGGCCGACCTGGCGTCGCTGACCGATCCGTGGCAGCCCGCGGTGCTGGCGCTCGTGGGGTTGGCGGCGCGGGCCGGTGAGGCGGCGGGCAAGCCCGTCGGAGTGTGTGGTGAGGCTGCCGCCGATCCGCTGTTGGCCGCCGTGCTGGTGGGCTTGGGAGTGACGTCGCTGTCGATGGCGCCGGCGGCGATCGGTGCCGTGGGGGCGCGGATCGCGCAGGTGACCCTGGAGCAGTGTCGCGCCGCCGCCGGGGCGGTCCTGGATACGGCATCGGCTGCCGAGGCGCGCGAGGCCGCGCTGGCGGCCCTGGGCTAGACCGGCGCGGGCTCCGGGGAATAATCGGACCGCAGTCCGGTTATAGCTGGCATCAGGCTACACATGTTGGAGGTTAAAGATGCCAGCCATCACCGCAGACACCTTGACGTTGCCCCGTATCGCGGCAGCTCAGGCGTCAGAAACCGAGCGTCCGGTCCGCTCGATCACGACCGGCCCGCGTGGATATGAAGGCGAAGGATTCCCCGTCGTGCGGGCATTCGGTGGAGTCAGCGCCGCAGACCTCGACCCGTTCGTCCACATGGATCAGATGGGTGAGGTGGAGTACCAGCCGGGCGAGCCGCGAGGCACCGATTGGCACCCGCACCGCGGGTTCGAGACCGTCACCTACATGATCGACGGTCGCTTCGCCCACCAGGATTCGCACGGCGGCGGCGGCCTGATCACCGACGGCGCCACTCAGTGGATGACCGCGGGATCCGGCATCCTGCACATCGAGACCCCGCCGGCCGAACTGGTAGAGAGCGGCGGCACCTTCCACGGCATCCAGCTGTGGGTGAACTTGCCCAAGAAGGACAAGTTCGCGACGCCGCGTTACCAGGCCATCGAGGGTCCCGACGCCAAACTGCTGTCCTCTCAAGACGGCGGAGCCCTGGTCCGGATCATCGCCGGCGAGATCGACGGTGCGCAGGGCCCGGGCAGCACGCACACCCCGATCACCATGGCGCACGCCACGATCGAACCGGGCGCGCAGCTCAACCTGCCGTGGAACCGCGACTTCAACGCATTGGTGTACGTACTGAGCGGACGCGGCAGCGTCGGCCCGGTGGCCCACCCGATCCACCAGGGCCAGCTCGCAGTGCTCGGCCCCGGCGACCGGATCACGGTGTCGGCCGAAGGAACTCAGGATTCGAACCGGCCCGCGATGGAAGTCCTGCTGCTGGGCGGCAAGCCGATTCGGGAACCGGTCTTCCACTACGGCCCCTTCGTGATGAACTCGAAGTCAGAACTCATCCAGGCGCTGGAGGACTACCAGGCGGGCAAGTTCGGCCAGATCCCGCCGAACGCGCTGATGCCGCATCGGCCCCTATCCTGAGATCCCTTCGCCGCCCGGTCGGCGCCTGGGCGGCTTGGGCCGCCCGGTAGCCGGTTTCGGTCCAGACCCGTTGCGGCATGCAGCGGCAACGGGTTCGACACCTTGACCATTGCGGTGATCACCGGAGATTGTGCGGCACAGCTCAGCCAGGTGAGCCACTGTCACTCGGCTGCTGGCCCGGTTGGGCTGAATCTTGGTCAACAGCCTGCCGGTGACGTCGAGGTGGGTGCAGACCGAATCGAGGTTGCCCAGTGACGGCACGGCCAGCTGGACGACTTCCTGGAAGTGGGCCAGCAATTTGGCAACTTCCTGTTCTCCTGCCTGTCCGTTGCGCCCGAGCCGACCCGATCTGAGCGCGCGAACCAGGGCCGCGTCCGCGATCGCGACCGCCGTGTAGAACCTGCGGTCGATCGAGAACTGTTCGTGGGCGGTGGTCACGCAGCGGTCGATCAGCGCATCAGCGTCCGGTACCTGTTCTTCGAGGATGGTGGCCAGGGTCAGCCAGTTCAGTATCGCATAGGGGTCGATGCGTTGACGCTGCAGCGTGAGCAGATGCGCCTGACGGTAGTGGGCGCACGCCCGGGTCAGCATCTCCTTGGCTGTCTTGCCCGTCGATTCGCCCGCAGCGCGCCGCTTGTAGGCGCCACCGAGCAGGTTGTAGCGCTCCGCGGTCTTGGACACCGCGAGCAGGCGCTCGAGGCGCTCGATGGCCGAGGTGTACAACTCCTGGGCGTAGTCGGGTTCGGTGGCCGAGATGTCGTTGGCTAGACGTGCCTCGAAGTTGGCGAGTTGCTCGACGGCACGCATCGTCGTCGTCGACGTTTCGCCCTCTCCGGCCAGGGCCGCGATCAGGTATCGGCGGGCATCGTCGAACCGCCGCAGGTTGCCGTAGGCGTAACCGATCGACATCTGAACATCGGTTTGCTCAAGCCAGTCGGCCGGGCATTCCTGCACCAGGGCGTTGAGCTGTTCGATGAGAGGTCCGCGTGAAATCAGTGTGGTATAGCCGGTTTCCGGCTTGCGGCCGACATGGTTTACCGCATCGATGAACTCGGCGATGTCCACGCGTCCCGGCGCCGCCGACGGCGACCCGCTGGCCGTGGGATCGAGCCGGTAGTCGGGATCTCCATATGCCTGGTACGCGCCCCAGGTATTGCTTTGGGGGAACATCTCGTAGGTGTGGCACCGTGCGGATTTGAGTGCAAAGCCGAAAGATTCGCCGCCGAGCATGCATTCGTAGAACGTCTGGGCGAATTCTTTGGCGGCCGCATCATCGACGGCCCAACCGGCCGCCACCACCGCACGTACACCCATCTCGATCAGCTCGCGGGACACGCTGGCAGCCAGTCGGTTGAACTCGACGGCAGGCGTGCGCGCCGGCGCCTCGGGTCCGGTCTGACCGATGTGGCAGCAGTTCAGGAAGACCAGCTCGGGTACCTGCTGCATCTGGCCGACTTCGACAGCGGTGAGGAAGACGCCGTTGTCGAGCACCATGCCACTGCGGGCCTTTCCGTCCGCGGTCGTCGGCGGTTCGTAGTGACCGTGACCGGCGAGATGCACAATGCGGTAGGGCTTTTGGTAGAGCCCGGCGAGCACTTCGAGTGCCGACGGCTGCGTCGCGGGCTTCTGGACGTCGAAGCGTCCGCGCAGCAGATCGTAGACCGCGCCGGCCTCGGCCATCGCGCCCGGCAACTGCCGGTACGGTGCACTGACCAGCGGATCGCCGACCACATAGGCCGACGTTCCGGCCCGGGCCCCGATCTGTGGGCGGTACTTGGTGGTCTGCAACTGGCGCACCAGGGCCTTGTCGATGCACAACGCTTCATCGCCGGCACTCATCAGTTCCCATGGGTAGGTGGCGCTTTCAGCGTCGAGGACCAGCACCAGGTTGTCCACCTGGGCCAGTCCCGACTTGAGCTCGTTGGGCACCGTGAGCTCGAACAGCACCCGCGATTCGTCTGAGCGGAAACTGGTCTGGGAGATCGAACTCTTGATCAGCCGGTCCACCAGCTCGGGTTGCCGTTGCTGGCTGGTCGCTTCGGCACGGGCGCGGTCCGACAAGGTGAGGAACCTGATCTCGCGATGGGCCTCGGCTGGCTCGGCGGGCCCGCTGATCGCCAATTCAGCCAGCGCGGCAAGGAGTTCCGCGTCGGCATTGTCCGTCTCGAGCACCGCGCGCTTGAGGCGTTCGGCCAGTGGCTTGGGCAGGCATGCGGGCTGGGATTTGTGCGGTGGCTCCACCACGCTGACCTCCCATCTACGCCAGGCATGCTGGCGACCGGCAGAGGCGGTAAGGCGCCGACGTCCCTCGCGGCCGTGCCGCAGCAGTTGGGTCGCTTCGATCTCGGTGCCCAACTCCTTGCCGATCAGCGGGGCCAACCGGTTGACGGCATGTGCGGCTTCGATCGCGGTATCGGCATACAGCTCGACGATCTCGACTTCCTGGATGGTCAGTGGGTTGCTGTTGCCTTCGGCGAGTTCGCGATTGGCCTGGCCGATCGCGCGCAGTATGGCCCCGACGGAATCTCCCACCGCGATGTTGGCGGTCGAATTGCCACCCACCAGCAGTACCGACAGGCCGATTCTCTCGGTGGCCGAATCTGCATCCGCGGACCCACCCAGGCCGTCACGGCGTTCGAGAACGTACTGGAGTGCCGCGCGGCGAAGCAGGTCGCTCAGCTGCCCTGCACTGAGCTCGCCCCATTTGCCCAGGCCGACGACGACGGCACCGGTCGGCAGGGCCAGCGCCTTCTGTACTGCCGTGGGTTTACGAAGGACCACCGCCACGGATCCGAACTCACCCGGGTAGAGGCCCAGCGCATAGCGTTCGGTCAGCGCGCCGCGCAGCAGTCCGTCCAACTGGGCCTCGGCGCCGATGATGGTGTCCCCCTCGTAATGTCCGACCACGATGGGATAGCGCGCGTAGCGCAGATCGTCGTGGACCACCGACACGCGGAAGCTCGGCTGCGTGCCTTCCTGATACGGCTTGCGCGCGGCCTTTCCCAGCAGGTCGGCGGCCAGCGACGTCTCGGTCGGGTAGAGCACCGGTTCGGGCAGCGCGCGGAAATCGTGTGCGCCTCCCCGTGTCGAACTGAGCGGGCTGTCCGAAAGTCGTGACGTGGCTCCGGAATCGAGCAGATCCTGCAGCGCGGGGAAGCCCGGTTCGTGGGACGCCAGATCGCCGTGCACCGCGTCCATGTACCAGGTCCGGCTGCCGGGCAGCCGGCCCGAAACATACGTGACGCGCCCGTCGCCCTCGGTCGTGCAATCCAGCACGACGCGACCGCCGACGATGTCGACGCCCTTCACGGTGCGGGGCGAGGTGCCTGCCACGTAGTGCACGCGGTCCGGGTGGGGCAGGCCGGACAGGTGGTCTTTGATGGCGTCGTGTGTCTCCCGGGCGGCCGTCAGCAGGGCCTCGTCCGGCACCGCCGACTCACCCCGCTCCTTCCGGTAGTCCCGCCACTGGGAGACCGTGAAGTAGCGCTCGTCGTCGGGCAAGAGCTCGAGCACACCGGGGAACTTGCCGATGATGTCGACGATCTGCGCCATGTCGTGGGTGAGATCCAGCATCGCGAGTTTCTGTACGGTTGCCGCACTTCCGAGCAAGGACTCGACGATGTCGTGTGAGCCGCGATTCGGCGTGCCGAGCATCACCAGTCGCCCGCCGTCGCGTTCGCAGATGCGGTCCCAGAGGTCGGGCGCTTGCGCGATCATCGAGCGCACCACCAGCCCGCCCATGCTGTGGGCAATGATCCGTACCGGCTGCTGTGTTCGGCGCAAGGCGTTCTCGATTTCGACGATCAGCAGGCGAGCCGCGTCGGTCACCGACCGGCGCCAGTCGTAGGCGAACGGGACGACTTCGTGCGTGTTCTGCAGGAACTCGCACAGCTTGCGGTAGCCGTCGCCCACCAGGGCGACGGGACGCACGTTCGCCGCGGTGACGTCGGCGAGGTCGCCGAGCCCGCCACGCAGCAGGGCCAGGTAGCGCATCCAGACCGAGCGTTCGCCGATGTTCAGGTGCGAGCCCATGATCCCCGGCAGGACAAAGACGATCGGTTGGTCCGCGTTGGCGCGGGTCTGCAGGGAACGCAGCATCGGCACCGGATCCAGAGCGTCGGCGACGATGTCCCGGAAGGCCTGCGGGGGCTTGTCGGCGGGCGCGGTGAACCACTCGACCAGTGCTCCACGGGTGCGCGGATTGCTGAAATAGTTGAAGTGGCTGACGTCGGCGCCCTGGTCGAATATGTAACGGGCGGCGGTCCGGCGGGCCCCGTGGAACATGGCGTCGGTGTTGACCACCAGATCGTTGTCCCGACCTTCATAGATGACGTGGTCGCTGGCGAACACCCCGATCTTCTTGAGCCAGTTGCCGGCCTGGATATCGCCGGCGATGACGCCCATCGCGCCGAGTGCGGGATCGGTCAGATTGTTGAGCAGCGCGACAAGCGGTGATTGCGGCATCATCGCTTCGAGTCCGGGCACCAGTGACGGCACGGTCCGGTTCTTGACGATCTCGAGTGCGATCCGCTTGACCACCTCGTAGAGCGGCGTTCCGCCGACACCGGGGATGAACCCGATCAGGTTGGTCAGGACCGACAGGAAGACGTCGATGTTGTCTCCGGCCAGCAGGGTGCCGCGGGATGGCGACGCGCAGCGCACGAACCGTTCAATTCGAAGCTGTTTGTGCGCAATGAGTTCCGCGAGCCGGCCGAGTTGTCTGCGGTCGTGCAGGTCGGCCAGGTCCAGGTCGGTGTCGCCGCGTTTGAAGTTCGCGACCAGTTCGGTGTTGATCGACGTCAGCGTGACCAGGTCGCCGACGAGCCCGCCGCGGGAATGCGAGACGATGCTGACCCGGGCGTTGCGGGGCAGCGCGGTGAGCAATTCGATGGCGTTGTCGATGGGGCTCTCGCTCAGAGTGCGATGCTCGAAGGCGTAGATGTTCTTGTCGAAGATCCGCTGCAGCTCCTGCCACTGGGGTTGCGCCTCGTTGTTGAGGAAGGCGCCGAAGCTGCCGCGGGTAGACGAAGCGGTGCCGTGGATGAACACCAGCAGCGGCTTGTCGACGTCCAGCTCCTCCAAATCGACGGGGGTGGGAGCCTGCGTCCCTAGCTCGCGGGTGGCGTCATCCCATCGGTACAGGCCCGGGCCGGGTCTGAGATTGTTCTCGATCCTCCGGATCAGCGCTTTGGTGGCGAACCAGGCGGGGACCTTCGCCAGCAGGTTGATTCCGAGGTCCTTGGCTTCGTCGATCAGATCGGTCGGCCACTGCGTGGGGTCGGTGAGCTTGTCGGTGATGGCATCCGGCTTCAAACGCAGCACCCGTAGCCGCGTGGTCATCCAATCTTTGACACCGCGCTCCGAGGCTCGCGGAAGCGTGTCCACGCTGACGGCGCCGCCCACCATCGCTTCGGGCTTGAGCAGTGGTGCTTCCTCGTAATACCTCTTGGCCGAGATCCACGTGGTGAACCCGCCTTCGACCTCGATCTCGAGCACCGCGTCATCGTCGACCGGAATCTGTTGGAGCCTCGGGCTTTGCTCGCGGGCCGACGGCGAGAGATTGAAAGAGCGGGCTACCTCGATCACGTCGAGCAGACCGGTGTCGGGAGCTTTGGTTTCGATGCCGGGCACGCCTGCGCGTACCGAGTGGGTGTCGGTCTTGTCCTCGAGACCGGAAATCCGGAGTTTGACGGTCATCGTGCCGACGGCGCTAGTCGAGGGGCGACAGGAAGGGCTGCTCGAGACGTTCCTCGCTGCCTTCAAGTTGTGGAACCTGCTCGTAGCGGCCGCGTTTCAGTTTCGCGCAGGTCTGGTCGTGCAGTTCCCGATATGACAGGGGCGTCCGCGATTCGGTCACCGCCTCGACCAGGTTGTAGGTCAGCGCTCCGGCGAAGCCACCGGCGATGGCGGCGTCAGCCGAGGTCTGGTCGGCCCGGCAGCCGGAGATGAGTACCTCGGGAATGTCGACGTGGACCACGTCGGCCGCCGGCTTGTGGCGGCGAACTCCCCGTGTTGTCCCGGTCAGTCCACGTCCGGACTCCACGGCCGCCAGATCCCACGGGCTCGGCAGATACCGCTCGATCACCGGGGCGTCAGGCGGTTCGAGGGCGCGGGTGACGGTGCCGGAATGGCAGGAGTCGGTGATCACCGTCAGGCTCACCCCGGCGGCCAGTCCGTCGAAGACGGTGCGCAACCAGTCGTCGCGCAGCGGGTCATTCCAGTCCAGATCGGTCGGGCAGAGGATTTCATCGCGGTCGTCGGACTCATCCCCGTTGTCGTCGGGAACGTTGGACCCGTGGCCGGAGTAGTGCAGCAGCAGTACATCGCCGCGCCGAGCCCCGCCGATCAGTCCGGTGACGGCGGTCTCGATGGCTTCTTTGGTTGCCTTGAAGTCCGTGATGACGGAAATATCGTCGGCGTCGAATTCATATTGCTGCTGAAGCAGTTTGGCCATGTTCTTCACATCGGGAACGCAGCCGCGTAAGTCGTTCCCCGGAATTCGGTAACGATTGACTCCGATGAGCACCGCTTTCTTGGCCATGGTGCTGTCCTTTTCACTGGGCGTGGGTCAGGATTGACGTCTGGTTGGCAATTGCAGTATCTGCACGTGACGCATGAGGGTCGTGAGTAGTCGGGTACTCGAATTTGCGGATTGCTCTCGGCGAGGAGAGGACGGCCCGCTCGTGACGTCACCGTTCCGGCTGGAATTCCCGAATGTGGGCGAAGCAGCTGCCGTACGGGTCAGCGATACCACGGAATTGCCGTCGGCGTTCGCTGCTTTGGGGCTCCGTCCGCCCCGGCCGACCGTGGTGGTGATCGGTGGGGCCGGTGGACTCGATGCCGCTGACATGGCCCGGCTGCGCCCACTGTTCGCTTCGGGCATCGCGCCCGTGATGGAGAAGTACGGGGCAGTGGGCGTCGACGGCGGCACGCGGGCCGGAGTCATGCAGCTGTTCGGCGAAGTCCGCTCGGCAGCGGCGTTTCCCCTGTTGGGAGTGGTTGCCTCCGGCACGGTGCGGCTGCCCGACGCCACCGAGCCAACCCGTGCGCAGGGTTTCGAACTGGAGCAACGGCACACCCATTTCCTGATCGTGCCCGGTGACCATTGGGGTGCCGAAGCGCCGTGGATCGCCGACGCGGCAACGGTTCTCGCCGGTCCCGTCCCGTCGATCACGTTGCTGATCAACGGTGGCGACATTGCCTACTCCGACGTTGAGCTGAGCGTCAGGGCCGGCCGGCCCGTCGTGGCGATCACCGGCTCGGGGCGAACCGCCGACGCTTTCGCGCACGCGTTGGCGGGTCAGCCGACCGATGAACGGACCGCGGCGCTGGTCCGGTCCGGGCTGATCCGTTCAGTCGCGGCCGATGCCCCGGCTGATCTTGCCGCGCTGCTGCACAGTGTCCTCGGTGGTGACATCGATTGAGTCGGACCGCGATCAGCCCACCGACTCGGCCGGCTGTGGGTACAACAACTCCAGCTCGCCGAGATGCGCGGCCGCCGTCACCAGGGGTAGGGCTGCGGACACGGCGAGATCCGTTCCGGCCGCCTCGGCGCGTAACGACACGACGAAGCTCTCCCCGATGGGTACCAGCGCCGAGGTCGAGTCGGCCCCGGTGAGTCGCGCGCAGATGGCTGCGGCGTGTTCCTCGATCACTTCACGCGTGCGGGCGTAGACGCCGAGCGGCGGCGGCACGACGTCGGCGATCAGCTCGGCCACGGCCCGGACCCGGATGACTCGGTTGGCCGCGCGCACCGCCGGAGCGCGCTGGTCGGTGGGTCCGCCTGTCTCCGAAAGATATTGGCGGACAGCGTCATCAAGGGTACGCGTGGCGGTCAGAGTGTCGTGGCCGAGTGCGATCACACGATCCGTGGCCGCCTCGGAGGCGCCCCGGGTCACGCGCAGCACCGCGGCGTTGAGGAATTGTGCGCCCACCGCCCGGGCCTCGTCGATCGCCTTGGCTACCGATGCCGTCGCTCCCCGCGGCCACAACAGCACCGACGCCACGATCCCGACGAGTGCGCCCACGACGACGTCTTCGACCCGGACCAATCCGACCCGCCAGCCGGTCGGTGCGATCAGGTTGAAGTTGATCAGCACCATCATGGTGAACGCGGCCTGCCCGGCGATGAACGATCCGACCTTGGGCACGTAGGCCGATCCGAATGCCACCAGCGGCAACAGGATCCACATCACCACAGGGTCGATGCCGACGAACTCGATGACCAACGCGCCGAGGATGAAGCCGATCGTCGTACCGGCCACCGCCCGCAGCACGCGCGTCCCGGTGTCCAGCGCGCTGCTGCGCAACACGGACATCACACCCAGCACCACCCAGAACCCGTGCTGCACCGGGAACACGTGGGTGACGGCCACCGCGAGCGCCAAGCCGAGCCCCGTCCGCAGGCTGTTGCGCAGCACCACCGCACGGGTGGTCAGCAGACCACGGGTGATGGCGGCGACTGCGACGGTCTCGGGCATCACCCAATCCGCGGCCCCGGTTTTCGGCAGTCGCCGGCCCAGCACGCGGGCCCACACCGGGCGCGCGTCTGCCAGCGCGGCATTGCCGATCACGCGGCCGGTGACCGCGACGGTGGCCGAGATGGTGCGCCGATTCAGCAGCGCCCGCCCGACGTCGGCGGCGGCCTTGTCGTCGGCCATGCCGAGAATTTGGGTGATGTCGTCGCGGTAGCTGCTCTGGGCCACGGTGCGCTGCTCGGCCAGGGCCGCGCGCAGATCGGCTTCGCGGGCGGCCCGTTCGGCTCGATCGTGAATTCTCAGCAGCGCGGCGCTGTCGCGCAGCACGCGAACCGTGGGCTCGCGGGTGGCGCCGAGCAGGTCGCCGGTCTCGTCGGTGACCTGGTCACAGATCCAGCCCAGGTCGTCGACCACGCGCACCAGCGCGCGGCTGCCGGCGCTGAGGGCGACGGGCCTGTAGTCGGCGCCGAGGAAGCTGGCGTACAGCGCATTCATCGCCCGTGTGACGTCGCGGTCGGAGGCCTGCCCTTCCAGCCGGTCGGCCAGTAACCGGCATACCCGGGCCGCGTCGCGGCGCAGCTCGTCATGGTGGCGGGGCGCGAAGAAGAACAGTGCGGCGGGCACGCAGACCACGAGCGCGATGCCCCAGCCCAGCAGCCGGTCGGGTATCGGCCCGACGGGCGTGCACAGCGGCAGCACGAACAGCAGCAGCGTGGCGCGTTGCCCGGCGGCGACGATCTCGCTGAGCACTCCGGAGAACGCCACCACCACGCCGACGACGAACATCGCCGCCACACTCACCCACGGGTATGGGGCCAGCACCGTTCCCAGCACGATCAAGACGGCACCGTTGACGGCCAGGCCGCCGTAGGCGACCGCCCGGGCGGGGCGGTTGCCCGGGAAATCGGCGGTGATGAGCAGGGAAACCGCGCCGAAGATCGCGAACAGCGGGGTCTGGGAGTCGCCGCCCACGGCGAAGCCGAGCGCCGCGGCGATGGGCAGGACGATGGCGGCCCGCAGGGCGCGGCGCAGCGCATCGTATTCGGGGTCCCTGGCGCGCAACGAGTCACGCAGGCGGTCAGCTGCCCGGCGCCACATTTCGGCCGGGGTCAGCATGATCGCCGATGTTAGACCGGTTGGTCCGATCCCGGCGGCGGAGTGAACCGGCCCGTTTCGAGCGCATCGCGCATCTGGCCGGTGATCCACTCGAGCGTCTCGGGGTCGCGGGGCAATGTCGTCTGTTCGTAACCGACGACCAGATACAAGCTCCACGCCGCGAAATAGCGGGCGTTGCGTTCGTCGCCGATGATCTCGTAGGCGGACTCGTAGATGATGTCGAAACGCAGTTGGTCCACCACCGCCTGCACTTCGTAGACGTCTGGATCCAGCGAGCTCCATACCCGGATGGCCGCCTCCGCGCCGTGCGGCAGCGCCAGTGCCTCCGTCGTCAGGGACTCGATGCGGTGATGCGGATCGTTGTCGGCGCGGATCGCCTCGACCACCCGCAGGGTGCGCGCCTCGCGCCAGTGCGCGATCAGCTCCCGGGTGTAGGACGCCCAGTTGGGGAAGTAGTGATAGAACGACCCGGTCGTGACACCCAACCGGTGGCACACCTCTGCGAGTTTGAGCCCCCCGTACCCGAGATCGGACAACACGTCCAGACCGGTTTCGAAGTACGCCTCCCGCGAAACACCCCCCGCCATGGGGCACCACGCTAGTTCGTCGTCGATTTTTGGCCGCAGCGGGGCTTTGCTGGTCAGCCGCTTTTAACGCACATGAACGTGACGGCATCGGGACCATCAGGTGACGTGTGGCACAATTTGGATGTGGCCCACACAGCGAGCCGGGGACCGGGACGCCCTCCTGCAGCAAAGGCGGCGGAGACTCGCGAGCGCATCGTGCGTGCTGCCCGTGAAGTTTTCAGCGAACTTGGTTACGACGCAGCTACATTCCAAGCCATCGCGATCCGCGCCGATCTCACCCGCCCGGCAATCAATCATTATTTCAGCAGCAAACGTGTTCTCTACCGGGATGTGGTCGAGCAGACCAATGCGAAGGTGATCGCGGCGGGCATTGCCAAGGCACGGGAAGCCACCACTCTGCTGGGCCGCATTTCGGCGTTCTTCGCCGCGGCCATGGATGCGGATTCGACCGACCGCTCGGCGGCGGCATTCCTGGTCACCTCAGTGCTGGAGGCGCAGCGTCATCCCGAGTTGATTTCCGAGGAGCACGACGCGCTGCGCAGCTCGCGGGAGTTCGTCAAGTGGGCAGTCGACGACGCCGTCCAGCGGGGCGAGCTCAGCACCGATACCGACATCCCGGCGATCGTCGAGATGCTGGTCGCGGTCATGTGGGGGATGGGCTTTTATGCCGGTTACGTGGGCCATCGTGACGACGTGGCAGTCATCGTGGACAAGTTCGAACTCTTGATGGCGAACAAGCTCTGGCAGCTGCGCGACTGACGCACCGGCACCGTGAGGTGCCCCACATCACCGTATAGCCTGGCTAAGTTCTTCGGTAACATGGCTTGGCAAATGACTGATCTGAGCGATGTGCGGCTCGTTCGGGCCGAAGGCGACAGTTGGGACGTCACCGAGAGCGTCGGGGCCACCGCGCTTGCGGTGGCCGCCGCCCGCGCCGCCGAGACCGCACAACCCGAACCCCTGATTCGCGACGAGTTCGCCTTCCTGCTGGTGGCGGCCGCCGGCCCGGCCTGGGCCCAGCTGGCCGGCAGCGAACCGCACTGGATCGGCGACGATCCGGAGGCCCACCGCATCCACGCCATGGCCCGCAACTACCAGGCCGTGCGCACCCACTACTTCGACGACTTCTTCACCGACGTCACTCACGACGGCATCCGTCAGGTCGTCATCCTGGCCGCGGGTCTGGACTCGCGGGCATTCCGCCTCGACTGGCCGGCCGGCACCACGGTGTACGAGATCGACCAGCCCAAGGTGCTGGAGTACAAGACCGCGACGTTGGGTGCGCACGGGGCCGTGGCCCGCGCTCAGCACGTGCCGGTGCCGATCGACTTGCGTGAGGATTGGCCCGCCGCCCTGATCGACGCCGGATTCGACCCCGCTGAGCCCACGGCTTGGCTGGCCGAGGGTCTGCTGCCGTACCTGCCGGCCGACGCCCAGGACCGGTTGTTCGAACTCGTCGGTGCCCACAGTGCACCCGGCAGCCGGCTGGCCGTCGAGGATTTCGCCATGGACCCGGCCCGCTACACCCCGGAAAAGCGCGCCGCGCGCCGGGCCCGGGGCGAGCACATGCGGACCTCGTTGGGACTCGACATCGACGCTGACGCGCTGATGTACACCGATGACGAGCGGGCCGACGCCGCCGAATGGCTCGCGACGCACGGCTGGGAGGTGGACGCGGTGCAGAGCCCCGACGAGATGGCCCGGTTGGGCCGGCCGGCCGCGGCCGACGAACTCGCCGAACTCGGTTTGGACAGCGTGCTGTTGCGCGCCCGATGGGACGGAGAATCCCGATGAGCTCACTGCGCAGCCATGACGACACCTGGGACATCGCCACCAGCGTGGGTTCGACGGCGGTGATGGTCGCCGCCGCCCGAGCCGGTGAGACCGGTCGCGAGAATCCGCTGATCCGTGATCCGTACGCCGCCATCCTGGTGGCCGGTGCCGGAACGGGTTTCTGGGAGACGCTGCTGGATCACGACGTCGCCGCCAAGATCGCGGAGGTCGATGACGAGGCCGCCAAGATTTTCGAGCACATGGGCAGCTACCAAGCGGTGCGCACCCATTTCTTCGACGCGTACTTCTCCGAGGCCGCCAGCGCCGGCATCCGCCAGATCGTCATCTTGGCCTCCGGGCTGGACTCACGGGCGTATCGGCTGGACTGGCCGGCCGGCACCACGGTGTACGAGATCGACCAGCCGAAGGTGCTGGAGTACAAGGCCGAAACGCTGGCCGCTCACGGTGCGCAGCCGTCGGCGCAGCGCCACGAGGTGGCCATCGATCTGCGCCAGGATTGGCCGAAGGCCTTGCGGGAGACGGGTTTTGATGATGGGCAGCCGACCGCGTGGCTTGCCGAGGGCCTGCTGATGTACCTGCCCGCCGATGCCCAGGATCGGCTCTTCGAGCTGGTCACCGAGTTGTCGGCGCCGGGAAGCCGGATCGCGGCCGAGACGGCCGGGGTTTCATCAGGTGAACGTCGCGAGGAGATGCGGGAGCGCTTCGAGCGCTTCGCCGAACAGTTCAACATGGAGCAGGCGCTCAACATTCAGGACCTGATCTACGAGGATCCCGACCGCGCCGATGTCGCCGAGTGGTTGGGTGCCCACGGTTGGCGGGCCGACGGGGTGCACTCGCTCGACGATACGCGCGCGTTCTCTACGTTCGTCACAGCTGAGAGGCTCTGAGCCCGGCCTCACCGACACGACGAAAGGGGCGCCCCGATTGTGGGGCGCCCCTTGCGTTTTCGTCTCGGATCAGCGGTTGGACATCGCGCTGGTCCGGTTCACATTGGTGTGCTTGACGGTGGTGTCGACCTGAGGGACGGTCGCCTTCTGGTGCATCTGATGCACCCACAGGTGATGGTCCACTCCGGCTGAGGCGGGTGCGGCCAGGCCCAGAAGGGCGGTGGCCAGTCCGCTGACGAGCGCTGCGGGAATTCCGAACTTTCTCATTGATATCTATCCTTTTTGGGAACACATTCCGCTTTGGACAACCCGATTGACCTGGGTGTTTATTCCGATAAAACCCACGCGGAACCGGTGACGGTGGTCACCTGCGCCGCCGGTGCAGGGACTGTGCGGTGTCAGTGGCTCTGGTGCACGGTGGTGTCGACGTGCGGCACGGTCACGTGCGGGCCGATCTGATCCAGCCAATCGTGGTGGGCCACATCGGCGGACGCCGAGCCGGCCAGGCCCAGCACGGCCGCGGCCAGGCCACTGGCGATCACTGTGCTCACCCCTGCCTTGATTCCGAACTTCTTCATCGTTCTGCCTCTTTCGATCTCTTCGTTTTCTTGATTCATTCAACTAAAGGCGGCAGCGGTTGATTCCGGGTCGGCGGCGCTGGCGGCAATTGACCGGCGGTTGGCAGGAATGCAGCGGTCCGGGCACTGACCGACCCGGTTAACCGGGAGTTATCCGCCCGCCGTATACAGGAGGGGAGCTGAGCCGTTTCGCGGCCCGTTACCGAGGAGGAATCTTCATGCCAGGAGTGCAGGACCGTGTTGTCGTCGTCACCGGAGCCGGTGGCGGTCTGGGCCGTGAGTACGCCCTGACGCTGGCCCGCGAGGGCGCCAGCGTCGTCGTCAACGACCTCGGCGGAGCCCGCGACGGCACCGGCGCCGGCCACAACATGGCCGACGAGGTTGTCAACGAGATCAAGGCCGCCGGCGGTCGCGCGGTCGCCAACTACGACAGCGTCGCCGAGCCCGAGGGTGCCGAGAACATCATCAAGACCGCCATCGACGAGTTCGGCAAGGTCGACGGTGTGGTGTCCAACGCGGGCATCCTGCGAGACGGCACCTTCCACAAGATGACATTCGAGAACTGGGACGCCGTGCTCAAGGTGCACCTGTACGGCGGCTACAACGTCATCCGCGCCGCGTGGCCGCACTTCCGCGAGCAGAGCTTCGGCCGCGTCGTCGTGGCGACCTCCACCAGCGGCCTGTTCGGCAACTTCGGTCAGGCCAACTACGGTGCCGCCAAGCTCGGCCTGGTCGGTCTGATCAATACGCTGGCCCAGGAAGGCGCCAAGTACAACATCAAGACCAATGCGGTCGCCCCGATCGCGGCCACCCGCATGACCCAGGACATCTTGCCGCCTGAGGTGTTCGAGAAGCTCACCCCTGAGTACGTCGCCCCGGTGGTGGCCTACCTGATGACCGAGGAACTGCCCGACACCGACTCGATCTTCATTGTCGGCGGCGGCAAGGTGCAGCGCACCGCGCTGTTCCAGAACGAGGGCGTCACGTTCTCCGACGGCGTTCCGTCGGTTGATGACGTGGCCGCCAAGTGGGGCGAGATCACCGATCTGTCCGCTGCTCAGCAGGCCAGCTTCAAGCTGGGCTAGAACCGGTGAAAGCGCTTGTAGCGCAGGAACTTACCGGTACGTCCGGGCTGGCGTACGTCGACGTCGACAACCCCGTGTCCTCCGACATGGTGGTCATCGACGTCGGCGCCGCCGGCGTCTGCTTCCCCGATCTGCTGTTGTTGCGCGGTGAGTACCAGCTACGGCTGGAACCGCCGTTCACCCCCGGCATGGAGGTGGCCGGCACCGTGCGGTCAGCGCCCGAGGGCTCCGGGTTCACCCCGGGCCAGCGGGTGTCGGCGATGACCATGCTCGGCGGGTACGCCGAACAGGTGGCGGCCGTACCTGCCAACGTCATCCCCACCGCCGACGGGCTCGACGACGGCGAGGCGGCTTCGCTGCTGGGCAATTACTACACGATGCAGTTCGCGCTGGCCCGCCGCGGCGGGCTGGTGGCCGGCGAGACCGTCCTGGTGCTGGGCTCGGCCGGCGGTATCGGCGTCGCGTCGATCCAGTTGGCCAAAGCCATGGGCGCCAAGGTGATTGCCATGGTGCACCGCTCGGGCGCCGAGGAGTTCGTGTCATCGGTGGGCGCCGACGTGGTGTTGCCGCTGGCCGACGGCTGGCGTGAGGCCGTGATGGAGGCGACCGGCGGTGAGGGTGTGGACCTGGTGGTCGATCCGATCGGCGGCCCGGCGTTCGATGACGCCATCCGGGTGCTGGCCCCCGAAGGCCGGCTGTTGGTCATCGGATTCGCCGCCGGCGGCGGAATACCGACGGTCAAGGTGAACCGCTTGCTGCTGCGCAACGTCAGCGTGGTCGGTGTCGGGTGGGGCGAGTTCCTGCGCCGCAAACCTGCCGCCCAGGCTCAGGTCGGAGCTGAACTGAACAGGTTGGTGGCCGCGGGGTTGCGTCCGCCGGCACCGGTGCGGTTCCCGCTGTCCGAGGGCGCGGCCGCCCTCGATGCGCTGGCCAGCGGGCAGGTACGGGGCAAGCTGGTGCTGGAGCCGTAGTGCGGGCGCTGGCCTTCGATGTGTTCGGGACCGTCGTGGACTGGCGGTCCAGCATCATCGGTGAGCTGGAATCCTTCGGTGAAAGCCGTGGGCTGCAAAGGGATTGGCCGTCCTTCGCCGATAGCTGGCGGGCCGGCTATGCCCCGGCGATGGACCGGGTGCGCCGCGGTGAGCTGCCGTGGACCAGGATCGACGATCTGCATCGCGCGATCCTGGTCGACCTGCTCGGCGCCGCGGGCATCCGGGCCTCCGACGCCGAGATCGACCATCTGAACCGGGCGTGGCACCGGCTGGCCCCCTGGCCGGACTCGGTGGCCGGGCTGACCCGGCTCAAACAGCGCTACCTGATCACGACGTTGTCGAACGGCAACGTCTCACTGCTGACCAACATGGCCAAACACGGCGGGCTGCCGTGGGACTGTGTGATTTCGGCAGAGCTGTTCCGGCACTACAAGCCTGATCGCGAGGCATACCTGGGGTGCGCCGACCTGCTCGATCTGGCCCCGCAGGAACTGACGCTCGTCGCCGCCCATCCGGCCGATCTACGCGCGGCCCGCGGCGCCGGACTCGGGACCGCCTATGTAGCCCGGCCCTTGGAGTACGGGTCGGACACGGCTCCCCACGACGTCGCGCCCGGCGATTTCGACATCATCGCGACGGATTTTGTCGACCTCGCCGACCAACTGGGTGCGTAGCGTAGAGATGTGGACACCGCATCGAGTGGGGCGTTGCGCAAGGCACTGGATCTCCTGATCGATCCGCCGGACGAGCCCGACGTCAGCAAGGGGTACCTCGATCTGTTGGGCGGCGGCAGTGACGCCCCGAAGAACGCCGGATTCATCCAGAAGGCGTGGGCGTCCTCGGTCGGGTCGATGCTCTACGACAACGCCCAGGCGCTCGGCCGCAAGGTGATGACGGCGTGGCAGCAGCCGACCGAATGGCTGAACATCCCGCCAGGCGGCCTCGCGCTCGACGTCGGTAGCGGTCCGGGCAATGTGACGGCCGCGCTGGCCCGATCGGCCGGTCTGGACGGGTTCGCGTTCGGCGTCGACATCTCCGAGCCGATGCTGGCCCGCGCGGTCGCGTCCGAAGCCGGCCGACAGGTCGGCTTCCTGCGCGCCGACGCCCAGAAACTCCCGTTCCGTGACGACGTCTTCGATGCCGTGACCTCGATCGCGGTGCTGCAACTGATACCCGATGCCGAGGCGGCACTCGCCGAGATGGTCCGCGTGCTGCGGCCGGGCGGCCGGATCGCGGTCATGGTGCCCACGGCGACCAATCGAGGGCCGGCGCGGTTGTTGTCGAAGGGCGGTGCCCGCTTCTTCGCCGAAGACGAGCTCGCCGACCGGTTCGAGGAGCTGGGTCTGGAACGGGTGCGGTCCAAGACCATGGGCACCATGCAATGGGTGCGTGGGCAGAAGCCGTGAGCACCCTCGGTGTTGTTCTCGTCGCACTGGTGATCGCCATCGGACTTCTCGGCATCGTGCTGCCAGTCCTGCCCGGTGGCGGGTTTCTGGTGTTCGCCGCGATCGCGGTGTGGGCGATTTGGGAAGCCAAGGCCAGTACCGGCAACGCCACCGTCGCCTGGGTGACGCTGGGTGTGGCGGCCGTGTTCTTCGTGACCGCGGAGGTGATCAAGTACGCGTGGCCGGTGCGGCGGATGCGGGCCGCCGAGGTCGGTATCTGGAGCTTGGTGGCCGGCGGCGTGCTCGGCCTGATCGGCTTCTTCGTCATCCCGGTGATCGGGCTGGTGATCGGATTCGTCGCGGGGGTGTATCTGGCCGAGCTGGCCTCGCGTCACGACTACCGGCGAGCCTGGGTGTCAACTGTGCACGCGCTCAAGGGAGTTGCGTTGTCGGTCGGCGTCGAGCTGACAGGAGCCTTGCTCGCGACCGTCGCCTGGGTGACGGGCCTGGTGATCGCGTCGTGACGCAATGGAACCTGGGCCCCGAGTCGGGCGAGCTGCTGCTGAGTACCGGCGTGACGGGCAGTGCGTCGCGGATGGGGCATCGGTTGACCATCGCCATGCGCTCGTGGCACGCGTCCGTCGAATGGGACGGCGAGGTGCCGTCGGCGGTGGACATGACGGTCGACCTCGATTCCCTGGACGTGCTGCGGGGCGAGGGCGGAATGACACCGTTGACGGGGGCCGAGAAGGTGCTGATCCGGACCAATGCCCTGAAGACGTTGCGCGCGAAGAAGTTTCCACAGGCCCGTTTCCGATCCACGTCGATCGAGCGCTCTGGTTCCGGGGTGCGACTGCGCGGGGTTCTCGAGCTCGCCGGTCACTCCGGGGAACAGACCGTCGAGGTCGAGGTGTCCGACGGTTCTGTGCTCGGCACGGCAACTGTGCGGCACGGCGATTTCGGAATCAAGCAGTACTCGATGCTGATGGGCGCGATGAAGGTGGCCGACGAGGTGCGGGTGTCGTTGGCTGCCAACGTTCCTCACGTCGGTGGCTGACCAGCGGAAAACCTCTGCTGTTCACCGGACTGACAAGTTCCTGTCAGCCTGGCTCAACCCGGGTGTAAGACGCCGATCAAAGGGGTAGTTGTTGAGACGGTGAAGGTGAGGAGTCCCTCGTGAACATCGTCTCAGGTGCCCTACAGGCAGTCAGCCGGACCGCAGACGCGACCACCGCAGCCGCGGGAGCTGTCGGTGGCGCTGCCGTCAACGGCGTGGTGGGTGGAATCAAAGGGGTCGGCGCAGGAATTCGCAGCGGCGTGAGTCAGGGCAGCAGATCGCCGACCGCGGCCGTGCTCACTCTGGCCGCGGTGGGCGCTGCTGGCCTCGTCGAATGGCCGGTGCTGCTGACCGTGGGAGGAGCAGCGCTGGTGGTTCATCAGATCAACGAGCGCACGGGTGACGGCCGGGCCGGTGATCAGCAGCCGGACCGGAACACCTCACCGCCGAAGAAGTCCACGGCGCAGAAGTCCACGGCGCAGATGTCGACGGCGACCAAACGTGCCGCCCCGGCGAAGCGCTCCGCGACGAGCAGCCGGCCAAAGACGACAGCGCGTCGGTCCTCGTCTCGACGGTCCTCGGCGGCGACCCGCACTAAGTGATCACCGCGATCGGACGGATGGTCCAGGGCGCAGCCGGGCTGGCGGCGGCGCCCGTGGTCCGGCCGGCGCGGGCGGCTGTGGCCGCTGCGGCCGAGATGGTCGGCGGACCGCCCGCACGTCGCTGCTGGCGCGGCACCGACCGGTGCTGGATCGAAGTCCGCGGCCTGCAGGGCGCTGACGGTGAGCGCATCGGAACCGCGGTAGTGCGCGAGCTCCGTAGGCACCCCGGGGTCCGACGGGCCCGTCTGAACCGCCCGTTGGCGCGCGTCATCGTCGACATCGAGGCCGACGCTGATCCGGCATCTGTCGACCTGGCCCGGCTGTGTGACCTGGTTGCCGAGGCCGAGGGTCAGCCGGCCGCGCGAGCCGCAGCCGGCCGTCCCAACGATCTGCCGGGTGACGGGATCCTGCTGGCCCTCAAGGCGATCAGCGCCGCCACCAGCGGAATCGGGATCGGTGTTGCGGTGGCCGGCCGCACGTTGATGTTGCCGAGGGTCCCGGCCGGTGTGATGGCGGCCGTCAGCGCCGTCGACTATCAGCCGAAGATACGGGCGGTGCTTGAGGCACGGCTCGGTGTGCCTGGCGCCGACGCCGTGTTGAGTCTCGGCGCCGCTGCGGTGTACGCGCTCACCCAGGCCCCGGCGGCAGTCGCGGTGGAATTCGTCCGCCACCTCGCCCAGCTGGCCGAAACCGCCGCTGCGGCCGACGCCTGGCAGGCGCTCGAACCGACCCTGGCGCCACAGGCCGAATGTCGGACCGTTGCCCCCGAGCCCGTACGCCCGCGTGCGCTGCCCGACGGTGTCGTCGAGCGTTATGCGCAGCGGTGCGGCCGGGCACAGGCGATGGCGGCCGCCTCGGTAGGTGCTCTCACCCGCGATCCCGGTGCCGCCGCGACCGCCGCGGTCGTCACCGCGCCCAAGGCAGCGCGCAACTCCCGGGAGGCCTTCGCCAGCACGCTGGGCCGCGGCCTGGCCGACCGGCGCGATCTGGTGCAGTTGCGGCCCGACGCTTTACGCCTGCTCGACCGGGTCGATGCAGTGGTCGTAGATCCCCGCGCGCTGGCCACCGACGAGCTACGGGTGGGGCGCTTCCGCGACGTGGCCCAAGCCGACCGTGCCGAGGTGTGGCAGTGGGCGCAGAGCCGCCTGGAAGCGGGCGAGCTGTCCGCCGGTTGGCACCGCGTGGCGCCGGCGTTCGGCGGGGCCGCGCGCAACGGCAGGGCCCGCGGGCAGGTGCTGGTGTACCGGAGGCACGATCCGCGCGCCTACGGTGTGCTGGCCGAGATTCGCCGGGCCGGTGCGCAGGCGGTATCGCTGAACCTCGACCAACTCGGCGATCTGCGTTCGTCATTCGACGATCTTCACGACGCCGGCTCGGACACCGACATCGATACGGCTCTGGCCGGCGCGGTCGAGACGCTGCAGCGCGACGGCCGCACCGTGGCGGTGCTGTCGGTGGACGCACCGCAGGCGCTGGGTGCAGCGGATCTGGCGATCGGACTGCTCGGCCGCGGTGGCGGTATCCCGTGGCAGGCCGACGTCCTGGCCGTGGACCTCGCGGCGGTGTGGCGGCTGGTGCACGCGATGCCCGCCGCGCGGCGCGCCAGCGAGCGGGGCGTCGAGCTGTCCACGGGAGGCACGCTGCTGGGTGCGCTGCTGATGGTCCCCGGAGTCCGCGGGCGAGGCCCCGGACCGGTGACCGCGGGGGCGGCCGCCGGACTGGTGAACGGATTCTGGCTGGCCCGCAGCGCTCTGCTGGATGCCGAGCCCAAGGCGGCGCCGGTCGAGGACTGGCATGCGATGACACCCGAGCAGGTCCGCAGCCGGCTCGCCGAAACGCATGCCGCAGAACAAGATTCGCGGCCGAGGCAATCAGACCGACGGCAATGGCACCAGGCGGTGCCCCGACCGCTGACCGAACTGGCCACCGCACTGCGTTCGGAACTGTCCGATCCGCTGACGCCCGTGCTGGCGGTCGGCTCGGCAGCCAGCGCGATGCTGGGCTCGCCGGTCGACGCGGTTCTGGTCGGTTCGGTGCTCACCGGTAACGCCGTTTTGGCCGCCACCCAGCAGGTCCGGGCCGAGCGGTTGCTGAGCCGGTTGCTGGCAGTTCAGGATCCGCCGGCCCGGCGGCTGAAGGATGACGGCGAAGCGGGCTACGAGAGCGTCGCGGCAACCCGGCTGCGGCCCGGGGACATCATCGAGGTGCGCCCGGGCGAAGTGGTGCCGGCCGATGCCCGGATCATCGACGCCGTCGACGCAGAGGCCGACGAGGCCTCGCTCACCGGCGAATCGTTGCCGGTCCCCAAACAGGTCGCTGCCGTACCCGGGGCGGAACTGGCCGAACGGCACTGCATGCTCTATGCCACAACCACATTGGTCACCGGAACCGTCGTCGCCGTGGTGACCGAGGTCGGCTCAGCTACGCAGGCCCGGCGTGCGGCCGACATCGGACACGGCGCCGGCCCGGTGGTCGGGTTACAAGCGCAGCTACGTGAACTCACCAATCGCGCACTGCCTTTCAGCATGGCCGGCGGTGCCCTGGTCGGTGGTCTCGGCCTGCTGCGCCGGCTGCCGTTGCGCAGTGCGGTGGCCAGCGGTGTGGCAGTGGCCGTGGCCGCCGTGCCGGAAGGGCTGCCGCTGGTGGCGACGCTGGCCCAGCAGGCCTCGGCGCGGCGGCTGACCCGCACCGGGGTGTTGGTCCGCGCCCCGCGGTCGGTGGAGGCGCTCGGTCGCGTCGACGTCGTGTGCTTCGACAAGACCGGCACGCTCAGCGAGAACCGGTTGCGGGTGTCGCAGGTACGCACGGCCGGCCGGGACGTGCCCGAGCAGCAGGTGCTGGACTGCGCGGCCCGGGCCACTCCGCCGAAGAACGGCGACCACTACGAGCACGCTACCGACGCGGCGGTGGCCGAGGCGGCCGCAGCCTCCCAGCCGCTCGACGGAACCGGCACTTATCTGCCGTTCCGGTCCGGCCGCAAATTCTCGGCCGCGATGGTGGGGGAGGAGCTGTCGATCAAGGGGGCGCCCGAGGTGGTGTTGTCGGCCTGCGCGGGCCTGGACCCGTCGGTGGCGGAGACAGTGGAGGAGATGGCGCGCAACGGGCTGCGGGTGCTCGCGGTGGCGCGGCGCACGCTCAGCACTGCCCAAGCCGAACGCGGCCGCTCCGATGCCGACCGCCTGGCCGCGCTCTGCACCCAGCGGTTGCAGTTCGTCGGTCTGGTGGGGTTGTCGGACACCCCGCGGGCCGAGTCGGCGCAGGTCTTGAAAACCTTGCAGGACAACGAGATCGGTGTGCGGCTCATCACCGGTGACCACCCAGTCACGGCAAAGGCGATCGCAGCGGAGCTGGGCCTGTCGATCGCAGACGAGCAGGTGATCAGCGGCGAGGACTGGGTGGCGATGCCGCGCCGTAACCAGGAGCAGGCGGTCCGCGACCGGCGGGTGTTCGCCCGGATGTCCCCGGAGCACAAGGTGCAGGTGGTGCAGACGCTCGAACGTATCGGGATGGTGTGCGCCATGGTGGGCGACGGCGCCAACGATGCGGCGGCGATCCGGGCGGCCACCGTCGGCATCGGTGTGGCGGCCCGTGGCAGCGATCCCGCCCGCAGCTCGGCCGACGTGTTGCTGCTCGACGGGCGGATCGGTTCGCTGACCGATGCGCTGGACGAAGGCCGCCAGCTGTGGCGCCGGGTTCAGGCCGCGGTGGCGGTGCTGCTCGGCGGCAACGCGGGCGAGGTGGTGTTCTCCATCGTGGGCAGTGCCTTGACCGGTCGATCGCCGCTGAACACGCGGCAGCTGCTGCTGGTGAACATGATGACCGACGCGCTACCGGCCGCCGCGCTGGCGGTCAGCCCGACCACCCATGCGGTCGGGGCTGCCGGGCACGGTCCCGACCAGAGCGAGTTGTGGCGCACCGTGGCGATCCGGGGTGCGGCGACCGCGGGTGCGGCGACCGGCGCCTGGCTGACGGCGGGCTTCACGCTGGCCCCGCGCCGCGCGTCCACCGTGGCGCTCGTCGCGCTGGTCTCCACCCAACTGGCACAGACCCTGATCGACTCGCACGGCCCGCTGGTGATCGCCACCGCCGCCGGGTCCCTGGTCACCCTGGGCGCCGCGATCAGCACTCCTGGCGTCAGCCAGCTGTTGGGCTGCACGCCGTTGGATCCGCTCGGGTGGGCGCAGGCGCTCAGTGCGGCCGGCCTCGCCACCGGCGTCGCCGCGGTCGCGCCCCGGCTGGTGTCGAAGTTCGTCGCCCGGGCTCCAGAAGAAGCGGCTCAGTCGTCGATGTCGAGCACTCCGCAGCGCCACAGCACGGCATATACCTCACGCAACGGCACGGTCAACACGCGGGAAACGGCGTCGGTCAACGGATCGGCCGGGGCGCCGGAACCGGATGTAATCACGCCTCTCACGCTGAGAAGTCGACACGTCGAGATGTCGAAGACGACGTGACGGAAAGGTGACCAATGACAGAAAAGTCGAAAACGGCAACAGGGCACCGCGACGCGGTCGACGCGGTGCGCAACGCACGCGGATTCGCCGTGACATTGCCGGTCGTCGGACGGGTGAAGGTGCCGCACCCCGAACAGGTGGCCTACTACGGGGCGCTGGGCATCCTGGCGGCGGTCGAGATCATCGACTGGCCCGTCGCATTGTTGCTAGGCGCCGGGCACGCGCTGATGCAGAACGAGCACAACCGCGTGGTCCAGGAGGTGGGAGAGGCCCTCGCGGACGCGTGACCCCGCTCAGCCGAGCAGGCCGGCCCGCAGCGCCGCCACGTCGTCAGCAGACACCCCGGCTGCCTCCAGGAAGCCACCGACCGAGCCGTATGCCTCGTCGAGCTTCTTCCACGCGGCGGCCAAGTAATCCTCGCGCACCCCGAGCACCTCGTCGGTCAGCCTGGCCTCGGCGTACGTGATCATCTCGGGGGCTTCCTGCGAGCGCGCCCGCACCGACTCCATGATCCGGTTCCGCAGCGCCGGGATGGCGCCGTTGCTGGCCAGAAAATCCTCGAAGATGCGGTCCCGATCGACGCCCACGGCCTCCAGCACCGTGGCGACGGTGAAACCGGTGCGGTCCTTGCCGGCGAAGCAGTGCGCGATCACCGGACGTTGCTGCCCGAGAAGCGAGATCACCTCACGCACCGCGCTGTGGGCGCCGGGCAGCGTCGGGAACTCCTCGTATACCTCGGTCATGTACCGGCGGGCCGCAGCGGTGATGTCTTCGCCCTCGCCGGATTCGGACATCACCCGCTGGAAGGTGCTCTCGTGCGGTGCGTCGTTCGACGGGTCGTCGGGATGGAACGGCAGCAGGTGCACCGCCACGCCGTCGGGCACCTGCCCGGTCCCTTGGCGCTGCACCTCCTGGTGGGACCGCAGGTCGGCCACGTCGGTGATGCCGAGCCTCCGGAACACGGCGCGGCCGGCATCCGAGAGCTGGCTGAGCTGACTGGAGCGGTAGAGCAGCCCCGGCCGGATCGCGGTGATCTCGGCGACGTCGCGAAAGTTCCACGCCCCCGACAGTTCCCCCAGCTCGGTGGTCACTACGCCGTCACCGCCGAACCCGTATGGCCGCACGCCGCCGCCGCGAGTGGGGATTTCTCCCGGCCCAGTTCGGCGCGGGCGATGGTGCGCATGTGGACCTCGTCGGGCCCGTCGAACAGCCGCATCGCGCGGTGCCAGCTGTAGAGCCGGGCCAGCGGGAAGTCATCGCTGACCCCGGCTGCGCCGTGCACCTGAATGGCCCGGTCGATCACGTTGCAGGCGATCTGCGGGGCCACCGACTTGATCTGGGAAACCAGCACGTGCGCGGCCTTGTTGCCTTCTTGATCGATCGTCCAGGCGGCCTTCTCGCACAGCAGCCGGGCCTGGTCGATCTCGTTGCGGGACTTGGCGATCGACTCACGCACCACACCCTGCTCGGCCAGCGGCTTGCCGAACGCCACGCGCTTCTGCACCCGGTCGATCATCAACGCCAGGGCCCGCTCGGCCGCACCGAGGGCGCGCATGCAGTGGTGGATGCGGCCCGGGCCCAGCCGCGCCTGGGCGATGGCGAAGCCGCTGCCCTCTTCGTGCAGCAGGTTCTCGGCGGGTACCCGCACGTTGTCGAACACGATCTCGCAGTGCCCGTGCTGGTCCTGCCAGCCGAACACCGGCAGCGAACGCTGGATGTCCACGCCCGGGGTGTCGACCGGCACCAGGATCATCGACTGCTGGGCATGGCTGGCCGCATCGGGATTGGTGCGGCCCATCACGATCAGGATCTTGCACCGCGGATCGGCCGCCCCGGTGATCCACCACTTGCGGCCGTTGATCACATAGTCCGCACCGTCACGCAGCATCGTGGTCTCGATGTTGCGGGCATCCGAGGAGGCCACGGCGGGTTCGGTCATCGCGAACGCGCTGCGGATCTCGCCGGCCAGCAGCGGCTCCAGCCACTGCTTGCGCTGGGTCTCGTTGGCGAACAGGTGCAGGGTCTCCATGTTCCCGGTGTCCGGCGCCGCGCAGTTGAGCGCCTCGGGGGCGATCTCCATGCTCCAGCCCGACAGTTCGGCCAGTGGCGCGTACTCCAGGTTGGTCAGGCCCGACTCCGAGGGCAGGAACAGGTTCCACAGACCCTGCTCACGCGCTTTGACCTTCAGTTCCTCGACCACCGGCGGCACCGTGTGGTCCTTGGGGCCCTTCTCCTCGCGATACGCGTGGTAGGAGGCCTCTGCGGGCAGAACATGCTCGGTCATGAAGTCGGTCAACCGGGAGTGGTAATCAGCCGCCTTGGCCGACAGCGCGAAGTCCATGGCAGCCACGATAGCCACATGGTTAGACAGGTAGAAAGGTGGCATGTCCGGAACCCGTCCGCCGTTCCCACCCTTCACTCTCGAAACAGCCCTTCAGAAGGTTCAAGCCGCCGAGGATGCCTGGAACACCCGTGACCCGGAGCGGGTCAGCCTGGCGTACACGCCCGATTCGGTGTGGCGTAACCGCTCCGAGCACCTCGTCGGGCGCGACGAGATCGTGGCGTTCCTGACCCGCAAGTGGGAGCGTGAACTCGACTACGTGTTACGCAAGGGCCTGTGGTCTTTCAGCGAGGATCGGATCGCGGTGCGGTTCCAGTACGAATGGCACGACGCGTCTGGCCAGTGGTACCGCAGCTATGGAAATGAGTTGTGGCAGTTCACCGCGGAGGGGCTGATGGCCCGGCGCGAGGCCAGCATCAACGATGTCGAGATCGACGAATCGCAGCGGCGTTACTTCGGGCCGCGCCCGGAGTCGGAGTACGGCCGGGATTTCGAGCTCTGGTAGCTGGGTGCGCTCAGCGTCGACGCCAACAACCCGGCCAGCGCGGCCAGGCCCATCACGGTACCGGCCACCGCGATCCATCCCGCGTGGTCGAACGCGAGCCCACCGGCCCACCCGATGACGCTGGAACCGGCGTAGTAGAAGAGGTTGTACAATGAGGACGCCTGCGCCTTGCCGTCGCCGGCGTCGGCGCCGACCCAGCCCGAGGCGATCGCATGCGCACCGAAGAACCCGGCGGTGGCGATCACCAGGCCGATCAGCACCACGATGACGTTGCCCGCCAGCGTGATCGCGACACCGGCGATCATCGTGGCGATCGAGCCCAACAGCACCGTCTTCCGCCCGAACCGCGTGGCTTCGGCACCGGCGCGAGCCGACGCCCAGGTACCGGACAGGTACGCCAGGAACACCAGGCTGACCACAGTTTGCGGCAGGTGAAAAGGTTCGGCCATCAGCCGGAAACCGAGGAAGTTGTACATCGCCACGAACCCGCCCATCAGCAGGAAGCCCTGGCTGTAAAGCACGAGCTGACGTGGCGAGCGCAGGTTCTCGGCCAGCCGCCGGGCCAGGTTGTGCGTGCGGGTCGGGGTGAAGCCGCGTGCCGGTGGGGCGAGTTTGACGAACGCGAACGCCGACAAGCCGCACAGCACCGCGACCACCAGCACGCCGACACGCCATCCGGCGAACTCGGCGACCGGCCCGGTGACGAGGCGGCC
The DNA here is from genome assembly GCF_019645875.1 of Mycolicibacterium senegalense. Classification (GTDB taxonomy): domain Bacteria; phylum Actinomycetota; class Actinomycetes; order Mycobacteriales; family Mycobacteriaceae; genus Mycobacterium; species Mycobacterium senegalense. The sequence continues at coordinate 151,083 of NZ_CP081000.1, forward strand.
CGCCAACCCGCCGATCGTGGTGCCCGCGACGTAGGTGCCTGCGGCGCGCGCGGCATGGCCGGCCTCGATCTCCTCGGTGAGGTAGGCGATGGCCACGGCGGGCACTCCGCCGAGCATCAGACCTTCGAGGAGCCGGCCCGACAACAGCAGCGGGACGGTCGGGGCCAGTGGCACGACCAGTCCGAGAACTGTTGCGGCGGTGATGGATATCGTCATCGCCTGGACCCGGCCGATCCGGTCGGCCAGCGCTGACCAGGGGATGACCCCCAGCGCCAGGCCCACCGTGGCGGCCGAAATCGTCAGTGCGGCATGGGCGGCACCGGTGCCCATGCCGCGGGCGATCAACGGGAGTACGGCCTGGGGCGAGTACAGCTGGGCGAAGGTGGCGACCCCGGCGCAGAACAACGCGGCCAGCAGGCGTCGGTATTCCCTCGAACCACGTGAATGCCCCGGCCAGTCAACAGAGGTCAGGGAATTGGACACTCAGACGACGGTAGAACGTCAGCAAAGATGTGTCCAATGCATGGATTTATGAATCGTCATGCGGATTCTGCATGACGAATTCGGCCAGGCGAGCCGCGGCGGGCGGCAGTGGACGGTCCGCATTCCAGGTCAGCCCGATCTGGCGTTTGGCTGAACTCTCCGTCAGTGGAACGTAGGCCGCACCCCGCTCTGCCCGTTCCGGCCGGGGCACCGGCACCACGGCCACCCCGAAACCGGCGGCCACCAGCCCTTCCATGGTCGGGATCTCCATGGCTTCGAAGACCACGGGCGGTGAGATCCCGGCCTCGGCCCACAGTTCGTCGGTGAGTTGACGCAACCCGAAGTCGGGCGCGAGTGCGACGAAGGGTTCGGCACCCGCGTCGGCCAGTCTCACCCGGGACCGGCGGGCGAATCGATGTTCACGAGGCACCGCCAGGCACAGTCGCTCCACGTACAGGCCGCGCCAGCGAAAGCCCTCAGGGCGCGGCGAGGTCACCGCGAGGTCGGCCTCCCCGTTGGCAAGACGCTCCACGATCTGATGGGCAGCGCCTTGGAACAGCTCGAAGCGCACCAGCGGCGCCTCGGCACGGAACCGGCGCAACAGATCGGGCACGAACCAGCCGGCCTGCGAATGCAGGAACGCCAACCGCACCGTCCCGGTGTCGGGATCCCGCATCTCGGCGATTCGCTCAGTGGCCGAACGGATTTCAGCGATACCGCGGCGAGCGTGCTCCAGCAGGATCTGGCCGTAGGTGTTGAGCCGCAACCGTCGGTTGACCCGGTCGAACAGCGGCACCCCCACCTGCTCCTCCAGCCGGGTCAGCGCGCGCGACAGGGTGGGCTGGCTGATGCCGAGCTCTGCCGCGGCGTCGGTGACATGCTCCGTTTCGGCAAGCACCACGAACCACTGCAGCTCGTCCAGATGCATGGGGTTGACTCTAAACTCGCTGATCACGAGGTTGCTCTGTGGGATGCTGTGTCGCATGGCCGGCAAGGTTCGGGTGGTGGTGGGCGATGACCACCCGATGTTCCGCGAAGGCGTGGTGCGCGCCCTGAACTCCAGCGGAGAGATCGACGTGGTGGCCGAAGCGGACAACGGCGCCGACGCGCTGGAATTGATCAGAATCCATCAGCCACAGGTGGCGGTGCTGGACTACCAGATGCCACAGCTCGACGGGGCGCAGGTGGCTGCCGCCGTGAGCCGCGATGAACTACCCACCCGGGTGTTACTGGTCTCCGCACACGACGAGTCGGCCATCGTCTACACCGCGCTGCAACAGGGAGCGGCCGGGTTCCTGTCCAAGGAATCGACGCGCAGTGAGCTGGTGAACGCCGTGTTGTCGTGCGCCAAGGGCCGCGACGTGCTGGACCCGAACCTGGCCGCCGGGCTGGCCGGTGAGATCCGTCGGCGCAACGAACCCGACGTGCCGGTGCTCAGCCCGCGTGAACGGGAGGTGCTCGGTCTGATCGCCAAAGGCCGTTCCATCCCGGCGATGGCCACAGAGCTGTTCCTGGCCCCGTCCACCGTGAAAACCCACGTGCAGCGTCTCTACGAGAAGCTGGGTGTGAGCGACCGCGGCGCGGCGGTCGCGGAGGCGATGCGCCGCCGGCTGCTGGACTGACCTGGCCAGGTCCGGGTCACGTGGTAGCCGCGGCTATTTCACACAGGGAATGCCGGAGACCTTCATCTGGCTCAAATCGGTCGGTGCCGGTGTGTAGGTTCCCGTCGCGGTGGCGGCCACCGTGGTCACCGGGGTGCTGGGAGTGGTCTCTTCCGTCGTCTCGCTGCTCGAGTCCCAGGTGGAGTCCGACCCGGCTTCCGACCCGGACTCTGACAACGACGACGCGTCGCTGGACAAGTACTCGTCGCCGGGGAAATCGGTTCCCACCGTCAACTGCACCGTGCCCGCCACCACCTCCGAAGATGCGTTCGCGATCACGCCGAGCTCGTCGGCCAGTGACTGCGCGGCGGCCTCGGCGCCGGTCCCGTAGTCGATCGTGGTGGTGGCCGCCAGCGATTCGCCGTCACCGATCTGGCCCTCGGTGAATCCATGTGCGCCGAAGGTGGTTTCGAGCTGGGCGGCCAGGCCGCTGTATGTGGATGCGTTGACCACGTCGAGCACGGCACCGTGACCGTTGAGCTTCTGGGCCTTGCTGGTGGGTGTCGACGAGGAGGCGGCGTCGTCTTTCGAGACGAGATCGTGCACGATCTTGCGGATCGTCGGCACATCCACGATGTTGATGTCCTCGCCGTAGGAGTTCTGGCTGAACTCCTTGATCGGCAAGGTGTAGAGCGTCGGCGGTTTGTCGGTCAGAGCCGAGGCCCGCCGGGCGAAACTGGCCAGGTCGAATCCGGCGTCGAGCGCGACGTTCTGCTTGACCACGCCCAGCAGGCTGCGTAGTCCCGTGGGGCTGTTCAGTTTTCCGCTGTGGCCCAGCGCCGATACCAGCGCGGCGATGAACGCCTGTTGGCGGCGAGTGCGGTCGAGGTCGGTGAAGTTCTCGTCGTTGATGTCGCGACGCTGACGCACGAAGGCCATCGCCTGGGCAGCGTCGATCTCCTGGACGCCTTGGTGAAAGTCGGCCCCCGAGTAGGGATCCGCGGTATCGGCGTTGAGGCAGACGGTGATCGGTGCCACCGCCTTGGCGATTTCGAAGAACGCGCCCAGGGTGACCTCGACGAAATGGTCGATCGGAATGCCGAGCAGGTTTCGGACGGTGGCGATCTGCGCCTTGCGACCCGCCTCACGGGCCTGCTGCTCGTTGGCCGACGAGCTCTCGGAGTCGGACTCCAGCGTTTCCATCTCGCGCTGGTAGGCCCAACCGTAGGCCTGTTTGACCTTGCCCTTGCACGGCGAGACGTCACACCCGGCCACGTCAACGTAGTCGTCGCGCGGAATGGAGAAGGCGGTGGCCGGGCCGCCGTCACCGGGCAAGTGCACCACGATGAGCACGTTGGCGTTGTAGCCGCCGACGGTCTCGTCGCCGGCGTGCAGTGCTTGGTAGACGTCCTCGGGCAGCGGGTTGCCGTGCTGATCGAGCCGGCTGTCCAGCCCCATGATCAAGATGTTCTCGGTGTCACCGGCAGAGACCGGACCACCGTCGAGCGCGTTGGACGTCGTGATGCCGTCCAGGGCGCCGCGGTAGGTCACCCAGCCCGCACCGGTGCCTGCCAGCACCGATGCCGCAACCAGGCCGACTGCGACACGGCGGGCGGCCCGCACGCCCCGGCGCGGCATACGGTGCCGAGGGGCGTCAGCGGTGTGGGCAGGTGTATTCATTGCACCTGTCATTATGGTGCGTTCGCGCCAGACTCTGCGCATCGGGGAAAGTCGCTGGTCAACAGCGGCGTCTCGGCGCTAGCGTGCGCAGGATGAAATTGCGCATCGCCCTGGGCGTGCTGGTGCTGGCTGTGGTGGCGTTGCTGCTGAACGAACTGGTGGCCGACAAAGACCATCGCCAGGCCGAGCCGTTCGCGGGCGGGCGCGTGCTGGAACTGGACGGCCCTGGTCTGAACGTGCGCGAGTACGGGCCGCCGGCCGAGGACGCCGTGGTGTTGCTGCACGGGTATTCGGCGTCGGTCGAATGGTGGGATCGGGTGGCTCCGGAGCTGGCCCGCGACCAGCGGGTCATCGCGATCGATCTGGTCGGCCACGGTGGCTCCGAGGCACCCGCCGACGGTGCCGCGTATCGCTCGGACGCACAGGCCAAGGCCGTGCGCAACGCGCTCGTAGCACTCGGTGTGCGGCACGCGGTGCTCATCGGGCATTCGATGGGCGGCGCGGTTTCAGCCGAGTTGGCCCGGCAGTATCCGGACCTGGTGGAGCGTGTGGTGGTGTCCGATACCCCGGGCGCCGACGATCTGGTCGCCATGCCGCCACTCGGGAAGATGGTGTGCTGGCCGGTGATCGGGCCGGCGCTGGACCTGTTCCGCGGCGTCGACGCGATCAGCGAGGGATCACTGCAGACCGGGTTCGCCGCAGACTACCCGGTGCCCGAGTACGCGCACCGTTCGTTGGAGCGGCTCACCTACACCGGGCTGTGCGACTCGACGGAAGGTCCACATCCGACCGTGGAAACTCTTGCCGCACTGCACAAGCCGGTACTGGTGGTGTGGGGGGACCAAGACGTGCTGACGCCGACGGCGCCCAACGTCGAGCGTTATACCGCGGCCGGGTTACCGCCCGTGGTGATCGAGGGCTCGGGACATACGCCGATGGTCGAGCAGCCCGAGCAGTTCCTGGCCGCGGTGACCGACTTCGTCAAGACCCCAGGCCCCGCGAGATGACCAGGCGCTGAATCTGATTGGTGCCCTCGAAGATCTGGGTGATCTTCGCTTCGCGCATGAAACGCTCCACGCGGAAGTCGCGGGTGTAGCCGACCCCGCCGAATACCTGTACGGCGTCGGTGGTCACCTTCATGGCGGCGTCGGTGGCGATCAGCTTGGCGACGCTGGCCTGGGTGGAGTAGGGCAGACCGAGATCTCGACGCCGCGCGGCATCGAGATAGGTGGCGCGCGCACTGACCACGGCGGCGGCCATATCTGCCAGCAGGAAGCCGAGGCCCTGATGGTCAACGATCTTGCGGCCGAAGGTGGTTCGTTCATTGGCGTACCGGACCGCTTCGTCCAGGGCAGCCTGGGCGATGCCGACCGCGACGGCGGCGATGCCGAGCCGGCCGGAGTCCAACGCGGAGAACGCGATCGACAGTCCTTGACCTTCCTGTCCGATCAGCCGGTCGGCGGGCAGGCGCGCATTGTCGTAGAACGCCGAGGTGGTGGGCACCGCGTGCAGGCCCATCTTCTCCTCGGGCTTGCCGAAGCTCAGCCCGTCGAGATCGCCGGGGACCAGGAAGCAGGAGATGCCCTTGGAACCTTCGCCGGTGCGGGCGAACAGGGTGTAGAAGTCGGCTTTGCCGCCATGGGTGATCCAGGCCTTGGAGCCGTTGAGGACGTAGTCGTCGCCGTCGCGGGTCGCCTTGCAGTTCAGGGCCGCGGCATCTGAGCCGGCCTGCGGTTCGGACAGGCTGTAGGCACCGATCTGCTCGCCGGAGAGCATGTCGGGCAGCCAGCGTTGCTTCTGTTCCTCGGTGCCGTAGGCCAGTAGCGGGTGCGACGAGAGGCTGTGCACGCTGACCGCGACCCCGACGGCGGCCCACCGCGCCGCGATCTCCTCGAGGACTTGAAGGTAGACCTCGTAGGGCTGGCCGGCGCCGCCCCACTCCTCGGGCTGCGGCAGGCTCAGCAGCCCGGCAGCGCCCAGCTGGGCGAAGATGCCCTCGGGGTAGGTCTCGGCCTTCTCGTGCTCGTCGACGATCGGGTCGAGCACTTTGTCAGCGATGTCGCGGGTGAGCTCGATGAGCTCGCGGGCCTCATCGGAGGGGAGCAGGCGGTCCACAGGCATACTTGCACATCCTAGTTTTCCCTATGGGGGAGTGTCATCGGCTGGGGGTGTGCAGCAGCCCGGCGATGTCGGGGTCGAGCTGTTGCAGGGCGACGATGACCGCGGCCCGGTAATCGCGGCCGATATGTGAGCGCACCGTAGTCGTGCGGCCCCGTCGCTCGGGTGGGCGGATCTCCTCGATGCGCGCTTCGAGGGCGACGATGAGTTCTTCGAACTCGGTGATGAGCCCGGACAGGATGACAATCTCCGGGTCGAGCACCGCTTCGATCAGGATGGCGGCGCGGGCGATCTGGTCGATGACATCACCGATGATCTTCTGGGAGTGCGGATTTCGAGCTGTCTCCTGTGCCACCGCGTCAAGGTCGATCTCCTTGAGCGCCATCCCCTCGGTGTGCGGCGCGACCGATTGCATGGCGTGCAGCGACATTCCGGCGTTGACGCAGCCGATGCGTCCGCATGCGCATTTCGCTTGGCTGCCGGGGACGGGCATGTGGCCGATCGCGCCGGCAACGCCCGTCGTACCCGGGTACGGACGTCCGCCGATGATCAGGCCGACGCTGAAGTGTCCGCCGCAATTGAGCAGTACGGCCGAACGTACCTCTCGGGCCCGGCCGGCAATCGTCTCGGCCAGCGTCATGGCCTGGGTGGTTTCCTGGACGGCGGTCGGGATACCCAGAGCGGCGGAGACGGGTTTGCCCAGCTCCACCTCGGACCAACCGAGTGCTTTCGACTCGACAATGAAACCTCTTGTGCTGTCTACAAATCCGGGGATGCAAATACCGGCGGCGGCAACAGGACCATCCGCGGCATCGTTGATCATCTGCTTGCCGATCCGGGTGATCGAGCGGATCACCGAAGCGGGGGTGCGACCGGTCGTCGGCGTCTCGTCCTCGCGCACGATGTTGCCGGTCGCGTCGGCCAGGGCGATGCGCGCTCGACGTTCGTCGATCCAGATGCCGAGCACCCGTCTTGCTTGTGGGTTGCAGCCCAGGAGTTTGCGCGGGCGGCCACGGTAGCCCGGACCTTCGATGCGGGCATCGAGTTCGACAAGGGTTCCGTCGTCGATCAACTCGCCGACTATGGCGGTGATCGAGGGACGGCTCAGTCCGAGTCGATCGGCCAAGTCGGCCCTGGCCAGTGGGCCCTCGGTCCGAAGCAGGTGGACGACGCGTTGGCGATGCAGCAGGTGTAACACCTGCTTTTCCTGCCGCGCCGATTCTGACCGTTTCAGCAGAACCTCCTTGACGGTCTCAACAATATGCTGCTATTAAGTTCGTCACAGAAATTAAATCGGCCTAGGGCATCGGAGCCTCATGACTGCTGTCAATCCGCTCATCAATCCGCAGTTCACCTCACCTCATTCGGGCACTCCGGCACGCCCGACCGCATCTCGCCGGATACCTCAAACTACCGGCCGGATCGGTGCCTACAGCGGCATCGTGGTGACCGGGTGGCTGGTCGCCGCTCTCGCCTCCGGATATGGCGTCGCCGGCGCCGACACGACGGGGACGTCCTCCTCGGATTCCTCGACCTCAACCTCCGCGGGTTCGGCGTCTGGCGAGACCTCAACGGCGCCAACTTCCGCCGAGTCCTCGACCGATAGCTCGCCGGGCAAGAACGGAACATCGGCGGACGGTCCCGGCAAGGGCTGGGCCAAGATGCCGGCGAAGCCGAAGCGGTCGGGGAAGACGTCGTCGACCAAGGAGCTCGCACCTGGGGTGACGATCAGCAGCAGCGGTGGGGCGCAGAAGGAGCCGGGTCGGCCGAAAAGTCTGGCCGGAACGATCGATGCGCACCTGGAGTCATTGTCATCGATACCGGACAAGGTGCGGGAGAGCGTGCTGACCCGCATCGACGACACGGAGAAACCGGAGTTGTCGCTGCCGACGCTTCCGCCTCCCGCTGTGTCGGACGCCGATTCGAAGGCTGCAGCTCCTGTCGGGCCGGTCAAGCTCAGCGCCACGCTCGAGCGGTCACTGGCGAAAGCCAAGGAGGTCACCGACCGCGTGGAACAGGTCACCGGCACGATCGGAGATCGCATGGCCGAGAAGGTCTCCGAGAAGATCAGCGATGCGGGCCTGACAGCGCCAGCGAAGGATGCCGAGTCCGTCATCACCTCTGCCGCGAGTGACGCGCGTGCCACGGTCAGCGCGATTGCCACGCCGGCTGCACAGACCCGGAACCCGGCCGAAGGGGTGCTCGGCGTCCTGAACGGGATCGTCACCGGTCTGCTCAATCCGTTCCTCGCCCCGCCTCCGGACTCGCCGGAACCGTTCACGCCGATCATGTGGGCGGCGTTGGCCTGGGTGCGGCGCAACGCGTTCAACCAGGCACCCGTGGTCAGCAGCCCGACCACCACGGTGCAGACGGGTCAGACCATCACGGGCAATATCGGTGTGACCGACGCCGAAGGTGACGATCTGACCTACACGGTGACCGAGCAGCCGAAGTACGGCACGGTGACCATCGATCAGGAGACCGGCGAGTTCACCTACACCCCGAACGACATCGATTACGATGCGGCGCAGTTTGATTCGTTCACGGTATCGGTCACCGACGGTGACAAGATCAACCTGCTGAGTCTCTTCAAGCCACGTACGGCCCAGAAGGACGTCGACGTGACGGTGCTCAACCCCACCATCGAACGCGTGATCCTCGACCTGCCGGACGGCATCACCAACCCGAACACTCCACGCTTCGCCGAAGACGGGCAATCGATTTACTTCTCCGCCACACCTACGGCCGGCGGCCGTGAGGAGATCTACCAGATCAGCGTTGACGGCTCGAGGGTCGAGTGCATCACTTGTGGCGTGTCGACGGAGATCACCGGGGGACTGGGGAGAGTCGTCCCCTTCCAGGACGGTTCGGGGCGCTTGATGATTCAAGTCAGGACCAGCCCGAACTCCTACGTCGTCTACGAAGAGACGGTCGACGGCCGCCAGCTGGTTCCCGTCATCACGCCGCCCTCCGGTGCACGTGCCATCGATCCGCAACGAGAAATGAGAATCTCGCCTGACGGCACGCATGTGTTGTTCAGCCAGATCCAGATGACCTCGACGGGTCTGATCACGGCGGTGCCGGTGGTGGGCCGGCTGGAACGCACCGACGCCGGATATGAAATCGCCGACGCCCGTGTGGTTTACCCCGTCGGGGAAGGCAAGCAGTGGACCCCCGACGGCAAGGGCGTGATAATCCTCGGCGGCCGCTATGAGGCAGGCAATGTCGATGACATCGTGGTCGACCTGGAGACCGGCGAGGTCACCCGGCTGACCGGCAACCTCGATTACGACGAGGACATCGACATGTCGCCCAACGGACAATGGATCGCGGTCGGCAGCACACGTGGGTATGACGCGCTGACGCCGATGTCCCGGATCGTGCGGCCGGCATTCCTGCCGGCGGACATCCAAGGTGCGGTGTACGAGAAGTACCGGGGTACCGGCGATTCCACCAACATCACGAACCAGGAATGGGTCATCGCAATCGAGGACGACCTCAAGGGCGAGAACGGGATTCCGGTGTTCGTCGATGGCGACGGGTATACCGCCCGCAGCATGGCGAGCTGGAACAACACCGGAGATGCGGTGGCATTCTGGGAGGCCAGCGGGGCTGATGAGACAGACACCCGGTTGGTCATCGCCAAGCTGAACTACACCACCAGCGTCGGGCCGGTGGAGGGCGATCGCACCACGCCGGATCCGACGTGGGCCCCCGAACTCAAGACGTACGTGCCCAGCACGGCGCCGTTGCCGCCGACTGGAACGTACGCCGGTTCCGGTGGCGGCACCGCGGTGGTCACCGAGACCACCGATTCGACGACGGGCCACATCGTTCGCACCGTCACCTACACCGATTACGTCAACGAGCAGGGGATGATCCTCAACGGCACCGAATCAACGGACACCACCGCCAGCCAGTCATCCATCCGCTACGTCGCTGACATCACCGTGACAGGCACGCATACCGGCTACCTCGATGCGGACGCCACCATCAACAAGCTGCAGCGGACGATGACCGGGTACATCACTTCGGACCTCGACGGCGATGTGCAGAGCGTCAACGATCAGGACAGGATCGACGAGGACAGGACAAACATCTAGTCGCCGAACCGGTCATCAATCCAACCGCTCCGACCCGCTCACTCACCGTGAGTACGTCGGAGCGGTTGGCGTTCAACGCATCCGCGCGATGATCTGGATCTCCACGAGCGCACCCGGCATCGCGAGTTCGGTGACACCGACGGCCGTCCAGGCCGGGTAGGGCTCGGCCACGAACTCGTCCTTGACCTCACCGAAAACCTGCACGTGCTGTTGCAGGCCGACGTGGTAGCTGGTGATGTCGGTGACGTCGGCAAAGGTCAGCCCTGCCTCCGCCAACAACCCGCGCAGGTTTTCGAAGGCCTGCCTGAACTGCTCCCTCGGATCTTCGGGCACGCTCATATCGGCACGCATCCCGATCATCCCCGAACAACGCAGATGATCGCCGTCGATCACGCCGGGCGCGAAATGATGTGCATCGTACATCGGCTGCATCCACTGCGGGACAACTATTTTCATACGACGCTCCTGATTTCAGCGCAACTGTGCAAAGTATTCGGGGTGGTACGGCTCGCCCGGCGCCAGCGTGGGGTCGTTGAGTGCGCTGACGTCGTGGGCGAAATCCGGCCTCGCGTCGGGCACCGGCCGGTAGAACAGCTGATCGCCGAAGAACCGGAAGACCAGGGTATGGCGGTCGGGGCAATCGGGTGTGACCGGGGCGCCGCCATGCAGGGAACCGGAGTGGAACACGAGTGCGTCACCCGGTTCCAGATCCCAGGAGATGACGTCCCAGGACGTCGGGTCCTTGGCTCGGTCGCTTTCGATGTCGGGCAGTCGCGGCCAATCCGAGTCGGGCCACAGGGGTTTGGTGGGATCTGCCGGATCGGTGTAGGTCGTGCCGTCGTACTGGACGCCGGCATGGGAGCCCCGAACGAACTCCAGGGCGTTGTACCGCGGCAGCTTCTCGAAGCTGATCCAGATGTTGAGCAGGTGCGGCCCGTTGGCCGGCATGTAAGCGGTGTCCTGGTGCCAGGGTGAGCGGCCGGCCTTTCCGCCCTTCTTGATGAACAGTTCCTCGCCCAGGAACCACACGTGCTCCGAATCCCACAGGGAGGCAGCGAAGTCCGCGAGTTCGAGCTCCTTTATCAGACCGAGGTACTGCTCGATGTTCTCCGGGTTCCCGTACTCGTTGAAGTGTTCGTCGGGAGTCCCCGGATACACGCGCTTGGCGCCCGGGCTCGGATGCGCGATGCCGTAGTCGAACGCTTCGCGGATCCGGGCGAGTTGTTCGGGGCTGAACAGACCGCGCACGACGATGGCTCCGTCGGCAGCCAGGTTTCGCTTCATCTGGTCGGTTACCTGCATGATCGCTACCTCATAACAGTTGTGATGTACATAACGAGTGTTATGCTGCTCACGTTCGGAGCGGGTGTCAAGAGGAAGCGTGAACATGACTGTCACGAATTCAGCGTCGACCCGACAGGGTGAGGTGGTCGATGCGGCGATCCGGGTGATCGCCAGGGACGGCCTGGCCGCCGCGTCGCTGCGGTCCATCGCGCGCGAAATCGGTTACACCACAGGTGTCGTCATGCACTACTTCAAGGACAAGCGAGAATTACTGGTGGCCGCGGCCCAAGCGGTGTTCGATCCGTTCGACCCTCTACTGGCCGACGTCACATCTGACGGATTCGACGGCCTGCGCCGGCTCTGTGTCCTCCCGCTGCCCACTACCCCGGCCAATGAGGCGTTGTGGCGCATCTACGCCCAAGCGCTGGCCAGTGCCGAAACCGAGCCGGCCTTCGCCGCAACTGTCCGCAGTCGTTACGGCACTATCCGGGAACGCGTGCGGACCCTCCTGGCTGACGGGCAGCACGAGGGATACCTGCGTAGCGACTTCGATCCAGGCGCACAGTGCGACATCCTCTGCGCGCTCATCGACGGCTTGGCCCTGCATGCGATCAGCGAACCGGGCAGATTTCCGCCCGGCCGGCTGGAGGCATTGGTGACCCACGAGTTGGAGAAGCTCCGGAGCTGACCAGACGTGAAAACCCCCTATTTCCGCGGAAACAGGGGGTTTTGACGTCTGCTCGGCAGAGGAACCTAGACGTGCTCCGCGGCGGGCAGTGCCGCGAGGATGTCGTTGACGCGGTCGCGGGCGTCGCCGAAGAGCATCTGGGTGTTCTCCCGGAAGAACAGCGGGTTCTGCACACCGGCGTAGCCCGAGGCCATGGAACGCTTGAACACGATGACGTGGTCGGCGTTCCACACCGTGAGCACCGGCATGCCGGCGATCGGGCTGCCCGGATCCTCGGCGGCGGCCGGGTTGACGGTGTCGTTGGCGCCGATCACGAGCACGACGGAGGTGCCGTCGAAGTCGTCGTTGATCTCGTCCATCTCGAGCACGATGTCGTAGGGCACCTTGGCCTCGGCCAGCAGCACGTTCATGTGGCCGGGCAGGCGGCCGGCGACGGGGTGGATGCCGAAGCGGACGTTGACGCCGCGCTCACGCAGCTTGCGGGTCAGGTCGGCCACACCGTACTGGGCCTGGGCCACGGCCATGCCGTAACCGGGGGTGATGATCACCGAGTCGGCGTGGGCGAGCAGCTCAGCCGCGCCCTCGGCGTTGATCTCGCGATGCTCGCCGTAATCCTTGTCCTCGGCCGGGCCAGCCTCGATGCCGAACCCGCCGGCGATCACCGAGATGAACGACCGGTTCATGGCCTTGCACATGATGTAGGACAGGTAGGCACCGGAGGAGCCGACGAGAGCGCCGGTGATGATCAGCAGGTCGTTGCCGAGCAGGAAGCCGGAAGCGGCTGCGGCCCAACCCGAGTAGCTGTTGAGCATCGAGACCACCACGGGCATGTCGCCGCCGCCGATCGAGGCGACCAGATGCCAGCCGAGCAGCAGTGCGAGCACGGTGACGACGATGAGCAGCCACAGGTGCGGCTCGATGACGAACCACACGGTCAGCGCGGCGAAGACGATCAGCGCGCCGACGTTGAGGAAGTTCTTGCCGGGCAGCATCAACGGTGCGGACTTGATGCGGGCCGACAGCTTGAGGTTGGCCACGATCGAACCGGTGAAGGTGACCGCCCCGATGAACACACCGATGAACACCTCGGCCGAGTGGATGCCGAGCATCTTCTCGCCGACGAGCTTGACGGCTTCCTCACCGCCGAGGTTGTTCTCGACGTGCAGGTAACCGTTCCAGCCGACCAGCACGGCAGCCAGACCCACGAAGCTGTGCAGCAACGCGATCAGCTCGGGCATGCCGGTCATCTCGACGACCTTGGCGCGCCACAGGCCGATCGCGGCGCCGACGATCATCGCGCCGATCAACAGGGCCAGGCCCAGCGGTTCGATCTTGCGGTCGAAAGCCAGGGCGATGGTCGCGATCAGGGCGATGGCCATGCCGGCCATACCGAAGCTGTTACCGGCACGGGAGGTTTCGTGCTTGGACAGGCCGGCCAGCGCCAGGATGAAGAGCAGGGCCGCGACGACGTAGGCGGCCGAGGCAACGTTTTCTAGGGTGAACATGGAATCCGTTCCAAAGTTTCTGTAGGTAGGACCGTCAGCTGCGGGAGAACATCGCGAGCATGCGACGCGTCACCGCGAAGCCGCCGAACACGTTGATGCTGGCCAGCAGGATGGCCACAAACGCCAACGAGGTGATCGCGATGTCGCCGTGGCCGATCTGCAGCAGGGCGCCCACCACGATGATTCCCGAGATCGCGTTGGTCACCGACATCAGCGGGGTGTGCAGCGCATGGTGCACATTGCCGATCACGTAGTAGCCGATCACGATCGCCAGCGCGAACACGGTCAGGTGGACCTGCAGCGCGGCCGGGGAGATCGCGATCAGGGCGAAGACCGCGGCGGCAGCGGCGAACGTGAGGCCGAGCCGACGCCCGGTCGACATCGGCTGCTTCTCTTCCTTGACGGCCGGGGCCGCGGCGGCGGGCTGAGCCGCCGGGGCGGCCGAGACCTGCACCGGTGGCGGGGGCCAGGTGGTCTCGCCGTCGCGCACCACGGTCACCGAGCGCTGCACCACGTCGTCCCAGTCGAGGACGACCTTGCCGTCCTTCTCGGGGGTCAGCAGCTTGAGCAGGTTGACCAGGTTGGTGCCGTACAACTGAGAGGCCTGGGCGGGCAGGCGGCCGGCCAGGTCGGTGTAGCCGATGATCGTCACGCCGTTGTCGGTGACGATCGCCTGGTCCTTGACGGTGCCCTCGACGTTGCCGCCGTTGGCCGCGGCCATGTCGACGATCACGCTGCCGGGCTTCATCGAGGCCACCATCTCGGCGGTGATGATGCGCGGCGCGGGCTTGCCGGGGATCAGTGCGGTCGTGACGATGATGTCGACGTCTTTGCACTGCTCGGCGTAGAGCGCGGCCTCACGGGCCTTGTAGTCGTCGTCCATCTCCTTGGCGTAGCCGGTGGCGGAGACTTCGGCCTGCTCGTTGGCCACGGACAGGTATTCGCCGCCGAGGGAGGCGACCTGATCGGCCACCTCGGGGCGGGGGTCGGTGGCCCGCACGATGGCGCCCAACGATCCGGCGGCGCCGATCGCGGCCAGGCCGGCCACACCGGCACCCACGACGAGCACCTTGGCCGGCGGCACCTTGCCCGCCGCGGTCACCTGGCCGGTGAAGAACCGGCCGAAGCTGTGGGCGGCCTCGACCACGGCGCGGTAGCCGGCGATGTTGGCCATCGACGAGAGCACGTCGAGCGACTGGGCGCGGGAGATGCGCGGCACCGCGTCCATCGCCAGCACCGTGATGGGCCGGGCGGACAGCTTCTCGACGAGTTCGGGCTTGAGCGCGGGTGAGATCAAGCTCACTAGCGTCGCTCCGTCACGCAGCTTGCCGATCTCGGCATCATCAGGCGCGTTGACCTTCAGCACGACGTCGGCGTCCCACGCGTCGCCGATCTCGGCGCCGGCGTCTACATAGGCGGCGTCGGAAAAGCTCGAGGCAGCGCCGGCGCCGCTTTCTACGACTACCGCGTACCCGAGCTTGATGATCTGCCCGACAGTTTGCGGCGTGGCGGCAACGCGCGTTTCCCCAGGTAGGGACTCGCGCGGGATCCCGATGAGCATCGACTCTGCTCCGTTTCTTTCTGGTAGGCCTCTTCGTTCAGCCTGGAAGAGTGTCGCATTTGTGTTCAGGTAACGCGCATGCCCCTTTTGGGGGATTGCTCAAAGGCCCAGCTCGGGTTACAGCCAGTCCCGGCGTTTGAACATCACATACAACAGGATCACGAGCACAACAATCAAAATGCTGCTGGCGATGAAGCCCACGACGGTGTTGATCCCGGGGTACATCACGTTCTGGCCGTAGAAGCCCGTGATGGCGGTCGGCACCGCGATGATGGCGGCCCAACCGCTGAGTTTTTTCATCACGGTGTTGAGTCGCGCGTCCTGCAAGGACAGGTTGGTTTCGAACACCGTGGTGACCATGTCGCGCAGAGACTCGGTCCACTCCGAGGCTCGTAACACGTGGTCGTACAGGTCGGCATAGAGCGGATCGAGATCGGGCGAGGTCGACGAGTCCAGCCGCCGGTGCTGAATGGTGCTGACCACCTCGCGCATGGGCAGCACGACGCGGCGCAGTTCGACCAGATCCTTGCGCAGCTGGAAGGTGCGCCGTTGCAGGCCTCGGCGCGGCCTGCTGTCGGCGAACAACTCGTCCTCAAGCCCTTCGATGGCGTCGTCGAGCGCCTCCACGGCTTCGAAGTGCCCGTCCACGACGACGTCGAGCAGGGCATGCACCAGCGACCCGACTCCATACTGCTGGCCGCCGAGATCGTCGAAGCGTCGTGACACCTCGTCGATGTCGAACTCGGTGGCGGTGCCGTTCACGCTGGGCAGCCGGACCGTGATGAGCCCACGCGGAAGCACGAAGGCCGAAATGCGGTGTTTCACCAGCAGCGACGTGTCCGGTTCGGCGTCGTCATCGCGCACCCGGGTGTCGACGGCGTACACGGTGAAGAACGTATGTGATTGGTAGACCGAGGTTTTGGTGCGCTCCTTGGGGGCGACGGCGTCTTCGACGGCCCACATGTTGAGCCCGAGCTCGTTGGCCAGTTCGCGCAGCGCCTCGTGGTCGGGGTCGTAGATGTCCGCCCACACCAGGGTGTCCTCTTCGGCCAGGCAATCCGAAATCCCCGTGAACGTGAAACCGTCGACCGGTTTTCCAGAACGCCAGATGCGTCCCCGCACTTGTCTCACGAGCCGGTCACCATCGGCAGCAGATAGGTGCGCACATAGTCGCGGGTGTCCTCCAGGCTGGTCAGTTTGATGCCGGTGTGCGGAGTCACGATGAACGACAAGGTAAGTCGGGTGTGCAACTCGGCGACGGTGCGGATATGGCGCTCTTGTGCCGGGGTGGTTTCGGCGGCTCCGTAGAGATCGGTGCGCAGCTGGGCGGCCGAGTAATCCGTGGCGAAATCGATAATGGCCCCGGCGTCGACGGTGAGGCTGGGCAGGATCGTCTCGGGTTCGGTGCGCAGGAGCTTCTTGAGCAGCGCGTGGTCCCGCAGGAAGGTCACGGTGAAAACGGTGCCATAGACGAGGCGGTCTTCGAGGGTTTCGGCGTGGGCCCGGGCTTGCGCGCTGCCCTCGAGGTAGCGACGCGCCTCGGACAACACGAGGGCATCGATGAGGGCGTCTTTGGTGGGGAACCGCCGATAGAGCGTCGCGCGGCCGACGCCGCTGCGACGGGCCACGTCCTCCATCGTGGTGCGCCGGATTCCGACGAGTTCGGCCTGCTGGAGTGTCGCGGTCAGGATCCGGGTGCTGATGGGGTCGGGCTCGCGCACGCGGGCCAGCACCGCGGGATCCGGTTCGGCGAGGCGCCGCACGAAGTCCGCTGTTCGCGTGGAAGTCACCGATTCTCTCCTTGCCCGCACGTCTTGTTCGCCGTAGCCTAGCGATCGAGACTGTTGAGACGATGAGTGTATCTATGTCTCATAGTCTCACTGTAACGGTCCGGGCCTACGAGGGAGGGCGTAATGAGCATCGGATTGTGGACACGCTGGCTGGCGCTGCATGCGGTACCGAAGGCGTTCATGTCGGTTCAGGGCCGGGCGGGCAATCCGATGGGTGCACTGATTGCCAGCCACGGCAAGGGCATCGACCCCTATCCGCTGATGGAGGAGATCCGCCGTCGCGGCCCATTGGTGAAGACCCCGTTCGTCTGGGTCACCGTCGACCATGAAATTGCGCGGGAAGTACTGCGCAACAAGCGTTTCGGAGTCACTGCGCCCACCGGTATGGGAATGCCGAAGCCGGTCCAGCGCCTGTTGGACCGGACCGATCCCAAGGTGGCCAACCCGGTGGAGCCGCCGGCGATGGTCATCGTCGACCCACCGGCGCACACCCAATATCGGCAGCTGGTGGCGCAGAGCTTCACTCCGCGCGCGATCGACAAGCTCGACACCAGGGTCGCCGAGGTCACCGCGGAACTCATCGACCAGCTCGCCGGCACGCCGCAGCCCGATCTGATCGCGGACTTCGCCGCTCTGCTTCCGGTCGCCATGATCGCCGAGATCCTCGGCCTGTCAAGCAAATCCCATGAGCAACTGCTCCAGTGGGGCCACGATGGGGCACCGCTGCTCGACATCGGGATCCCGTGGCGGACCTACCGACGCGGCATCGACGGGATGCGTGGTCTCGACGGATTCCTTTCCGAGCTGTTCGACAAGGTCCGGGCCGGCGCCACCGAGGACAACCCGTTCACCAAGATGGCTGCCGACCACACCCTGACCGACCACGAACTCGCGGCCAACGCAGCACTTCTCATCGGCGCCGGCTTCGAGACCACCGTGAACCTCATCGGCAACGGGATCGTGCTGTTGCAGCAGAACCCCGATCAGCTCGACTTGCTGCGCGAGAATCCCGACCTGTGGCCGGGCGCCGTGGAGGAGATCCTGCGTATCGAAAGTCCGGTGCAGATGACGGCCCGCACAGCACAGTGCGACGTCGAGATCGCCGGCCGGCGGCTGCGCGCCGGAACCATGGTCGCAGTGCTGTTGGGTGGCGCCAACCGGGATCCGCGGGTGTTCGATGAGCCGACGCGTTTCGACGTCACCCGCCCCAACTCCCGCGACCACCTGGCGTTCGCATCGGGCATCCACGTCTGCCTGGGCGCGGCACTGGCCCGCATCGAAGGCGCCACCGCACTACGCGCCCTGTTCGAGGCCTATCCCGACCTACGGCTGACCGAGAACCCCCGCCCGCGCGGTCTGGTCAATTTGCACGGATACGTGAAGCTGCCCGCCCTGCTCGGGACCAGGCGCACGGCGCCGGCCGGGCTTTTCGGCTGAGCTGGGTACTCTCGATGGGGACCTGCCGGATCTTGAACGCGAGGCCCACACCCCCATGACGGATTCCCCACTCGACGGATTGATGGCGCGTGTCGGCGGTATCAGCGGGATGGTCTATTCGGCACTGCCGGTGACCGTGTACGCGACGGTCTCGGCTCTCGCGGGTCGCGTGCCCGCGATCATTTCCGCTCTGGCGACTGCGGCCGTCGTATTCGGTTGGCAGCTGCTGCGCCGTGAATCGGTCAGGCCCGCACTGTGGGGATTCGTCGGCGTCGCGGCCTGTGCGCTGCTGGCACTGGTGACCGGCCAGGCCAAGGACTTCTACCTTCCGGGTATCTGGATGTCCTTGGCATCGGCCATCGTAATGACCGGTTCGATCCTCGTCAGGCGCCCGCTCGTCGGGGTCATCTGGGCCTGGGCCACCGGTCGCGACGGCACCTGGCGCCAGGTACCCGGGGTGCGGCTGGTCTTCAATGTCGTCACCGCGGTTCTGGCGACGGTGTCCTGGTCGCGCTTCCTGGTGCAGAACTACCTCTACGACACCGGTCAGGAAGGACTGCTCGCAGTCGCACGGCTGGCGATGGGCTGGCCGTTGTTCGTGGTCACCACGACGCTGGTCCTGCTCAGCGCCCGCTACGCAATTCGGGCGTTGCCGCGCTCGGCATCCTGACCGGTGCCGATAATCAGCTGTTGCCGGGAATCAAGCCGTATTCGGCCAGCAATTCACCGATCTCGTTGTCGGTGATCTTGCCCATCACTCGCTTGCGGATGATCTCCGGGACCGGCAGGTCAACTTCCTTGCCGTCGCGTAGGTGCACCGTTCCGGAGATGAGCTTGCGCACGTCGTAGGTGGAGTTGAACACTTCCGGTACTCCGCGGTCGATACCCAGCAACTGGTAGGCCGCCTCCATGCCGGTTCGCACCGAGTACTCGGTGGTGAAGATGCAGTCGCGGGTGGTCTCGGCGAACTGACCGATGAAGGCGAAGTTCACCGCCCCTTCCGGGACGACGGCGGGACGGTCGCCCGCTTGACGTGGCATGAAGAACGACGTCACATACGGCATCATCACCGGGACGGCCTTGGCGGCATTGGCGGCCAGTTCGGGGATGTCGGCTTCGGGGACGCCCAGGTGGTACAGCCACTCTTGGGTGATCTCCTCGCCGGTGCACTCGCTCAGCGGCTTCTTGACGTAGTCGCCCGGGGTGTCGACGAACAACCCGTACACCCACACCACGATCTGGTCTTTGGGCTGCTGCTTGAAGTGCGGCTGCCGGTTGACTGTCCAGCTCATCAGCCACTTGGAGTCGCGTGCGGTCACGATGCCGCCGGTAACGACCTTGCCGGAGAACGGGTCTCGCTTGCAGATCTTTTGGATGTACTCGGGGATGCGGTGGTCCAGTGTCGTGACGGTGGCCGATTCCCACTTGGTCTCGGGGATGTGGCCGCCGAAGACGTCGGGGCGCCCGAATGATGGGTCCTTGGCCGCGATGCGGCGCCACAGGTCCCAGGCCGGGGCGGGCCCGGTGTTGAGCTTGGCCGGTGTGTGGTGATCGCCGTCGTCGGAGTTCTCGGTCAGCGAGCCGATGGTGGTGAGCACCAGGTCGTTCGGGCCCAGGTCGACCCCGCCGGGCTCACCGTCCTTGATCCAGTGAATCCTGTTGGCCTGCTTGCGGTCCGGGGTGATGTCGAAATCGATGTCGATGACCTCGGTGTCGAAGTGGAAGGTCACGCCCTGGTCCAGGAGCCACTTGTACATCGGCAGCACGAGTGACTCGTACTGGTTGTACTTGGTGAACTTCAGCGCCGACAGATCCGGCAAACCCTTGATGTGGTGGATGAAGCGGTGGATGTAGAGCTTCATCTCCAGCGCACTGTGCCATTCCTCGAACGCGAACATGGTGCGCCAGTACAGCCAGAAGTTGCTCTCCAGGAAGTCCTTCCCGAAGACCTCGTTGATGCGCTTGTTCTCCATCTCTTCGCGGGTCGCGAGGAACACCTTGACGATGTCCTTCTGCGCTTTGGCGTTGAGTCCGAACATGTTGTCGGTGTGGGCATCCTGGCCGCGGTTCTCGGTGGCCCGGCACAGGCTGTAGTTCGGATCGTCCTTGTTGAGCCAGTAGAACTCGTCGAGCACGCTGGCGCCCTCGATCTCGAGCGAGGGAATGGTCCGGAACAGGTCCCACAGGCATTCCATGTGGTCTTCCATCTCGCGGCCGCCGCGAATCACAAAGCCCTTCTTCGGCTCTTTGATGCCGTCGAGTGCGCCACCGGGCAGCTTCAGCCGCTCCAGGATGGTGATCTTGTTGCCGGGGAGCTGCCCGTCGCGGATCATGAATACCGCCGACGACATCGACGCCAAGCCGGCGCCGACGAACCACGCGGTCTTGTCTTCTACGCCCTGCGGTTTGCGGGGGCGGGCGAACGCTTCGTAATTGCCACTGCTGTAGTACATTTCGTATGCTTCCCGCTCAGTTGTACTTGTAGAAGCCTTCGCCGCTGGCGAGGCCCAACTTGCCTTTGTCGATGTAGTTCTCTTTCAGCCACGCGGCGAGCTTCTGAGCTTCGGCGTCCCCATTGGCCATGATGTTGTACGGCGTGGTCAGGCCGATGATGTCGTAGATCTGGAACGGGCCCACCGGTGCGCCGGTGGCGATCCGCCAGGTGTCGTCCACGGCGCTGGGGTCGGCGTAGCCACCGGCCGCGAGTTCGGCGGCGGCATTGAGGAACGGAACCAGAAGTGAGTTGAGGACGTAGCCGGCCTTCTCCTTGTGCAGCTCGATCGGCACCATCCCGATGGCCTTGGCGAACTCGACCACCGCGGCGAAAACGCTCGGGTCGGTGTCGGCGGTCCCCATGATCTCGGCAGTGTTGAACTGCCACACCCGGTTTGCGAAGTGCAGTGCCAGGAACTTGTCGGGCCTGCCGGTGGAATCCTTGAGGTCGCTGGGCAGCAGCGTCGAGGAGTTGGTGGCGAAGATGGTCTTGGCCGGCGCGAGATCCCCGAGCTTCTGGTAGGTCTCCCGCTTGAGATCGAGGATCTCCGGGATCGCCTCGATCACCAGATCGGCGTCGGCCACCGCTGCCTTCAGGTCGGAGGTCAGCGTGAGCCGGCCCAACGCTTCCCGGGCCTTGCCGTCACGCGCATCGGGTACCTCGTTGGCGTAGGTCTCGGCCAGCTTCTCGAACCGCGCTTTGGCCGCTTCGAGAACCTCGTCATTGATGTCGTATGCGGTGACGGTGAAACCCTTGAACGCGGATTGGAACGCGATCTGGGAACCGAGCACTCCGGTCCCGAGAACGGTCACCGTCTTCACGGAGTTCGTCATGGTGCTTCTCCTTCTCGTGGTGTTGTGGTTGCCAGGAACCCCAGCACGATCTGGTTGATCTGCTGGAGCAGTTCGTGGGCGCCGTCGGTGCCCCACTTCATGCCGGTCGACGGTTGGGCCACCAGCAGGTGCAGTGCCGCGAAGACGCTTCTGGCGGCGCGGTCGGCGTTGGCCCGCAGTTCGTTGTCGGTGGACGGATCGGCTGGGTGACAGCGCATCAGGCGTTCGGCGATCGCGTCCTCGAGCCGCATGACGTGGTCTAGTCCTTCGGCACGGAAGCGCTCGGTGGGAGAGCCGAACAGCAGTTCGCGTTGGTAGGCCGTGGCGTTTCCGGGCTGCCGCGCGGCCTCGGAGGTCACCGGTGCCACCATCGCGAACACTGCGGCGCTCGGATCCTCGACATCGGCCGCATTGCGCATGCCGGTCTCGATGGCCTGCCGGAACTGGTCGTTGTAGACCATCAGCAGCAGCTCGGCTTTCGACGATGCATAGCGGAACAGGGTGCCGGCCGCGACGTCGGCGGCTTCGGCGATCTGGGCCACCGTGACGGGCTCGAATCCGTGCGCTTCGAACAGCGAACGCGCCGCAGCGAAGATCCGCTGCTGCTTGTCCTGCATGTTCCGGGTCCGTCGACCGGTCATGATCACCTCACAAAATGAATGCGCTCATTAATGAACGTACTCATTAACTGAGCGCGATGTCAACAGAGGTGAATAAACTCAGCTCGATTTCAGACCTTCACCGGTGTGGTGCTGGCCGGTACCAATACCCAGGTGAACGGATCACTGCCTGGTTGCTGTCGTCGCTGAAGCCCGTCGCCACCCCAACTACTTCAGCAATAAGAAAGCTGCCCACAGTGTCTGTCTTCGTCGACATCGTTCCCACCGAGGTCGAACCCGGCCTGCCGCGTGCGGCCACAGCGTCAACCCGTTGGCGCACCTGGCTGACCAGGTCCGCTCTGCCATTGCTGTCGGTCGTCCTGTTCTTTCTGGTGTGGCAGGTGGTGGCTTGGGCCGGCATCTGGAATCAGACGTTCGTGCCGTATCCGTCGACGGTCTGGCGCGCGTTCATCGATGTCTCCACCACCCATGACGGGGCCCGGGGCTACGCGGGGTACCTGCTCTATGAGCACCTGTACATGACGCTGCGCCGGGTGCTCGCCGGTGTCGTCATCGGCGTGGTCGTCGGTGTGGCACTCGGCCTGCTCATGGGATCGGTCGGCTGGCTGCGCAGCGTGCTCGAACCGTGGCTCACCTTTTTGCGTGCCCTGCCGCCGCTGGCCTACTTCTTCCTGTTGGTGATCTGGCTCGGCATCGACGAGGCCCCGAAGATCACGCTGCTCGCCCTGGCTGCCCTTCCGCCGGCCGCGGTGGCCACCACGGCAGCCGTCGTCGCCGCACCGGTCGGGCTGCAGGAAGCGGCCCGGGCGTTGGGAGCCACCCGGGCGCAGGTCATCCGTGACGTCGTGGTGCCTTCGGCGTTGCCCGAAACCTTCACCGGGATCCGTCTGGCCGTAGGCATGGCGTACTCATCTGTCGTCGCGGCCGAACTGTTCAACGGCATTCCCGGTATCGGCGGATTGGTCAAGGACGCAAGCAATTACAACAACACACCGGTCGTGCTGGTCGGGATCTTCGCCATCGGGATCTCGGGTCTGGTGATCGACGGAGCTTTACGTGCCGTGGAGCGGCGCGCTGTTCCCTGGAGAGGACGAATATGAGAATGACGAAGCTGTTCGCAGTGCTGGCTGCCGCGACGGTGGCACTGGCCGGCTGCGCGGTGGACCACTCCGGGGAGAACTCCCAGAAGCCCACCATTCGCCTTGGCTACCAGTCGTTTCCGAGTGGTGACTTGATCGTCAAGAACAACAAGTGGCTTGAGGAGGCGCTGCCCGACTACAACATCAAGTGGACCAAGTTCGACTCCGGGGCCGACGTGAACACCGCGTTCGTCGCCAAGGAGCTGGACTTCGGTGCTCTGGGCTCGAGCCCGGTGGCCCGCGGTTTGTCGGCCCCGTTGAACATTCCGTACCGGGTGGCCTTTGTGCTCGACGTCGCCGGCGACAATGAGGCGTTGGTAGCCCGTGACGGCGCCGGCGTCAACTCGATCGCCGATCTGAAGGGCAAGCGTATCGCCACGCCGTTCGCGTCCACGGCGCACTACAGCCTGCTGGCCGCGCTGGCGCAGAACGGCTTGTCGCCCAATGATGTTCAGCTGATAGACCTGCAGCCGCAGGCGATTCTGGCGGCCTGGGAACGGGGCGACATCGCTGCCGCCTACAGCTGGCTGCCCACGCTGGACCAGCTCCGCAAGACCGGCAAGGATCTGATCACCAGCCGGCAGCTGGCCAAGGACGGCAAGCCGACGCTGGACCTGGCTGCCGTGTCCGACGAGTTCTCCACCGCCCATCCCGAGGTCGTCGACATCTGGCGTCGGCAGCAGGCCCGGGCGTTGAACGTGATCAAGAACGACCCCCAGGCCGCGGCCAAGGCGATCGCCGCCGAGGTCGGCCTGAGCCCCGAAGATGTTGCCGGGCAACTGAAGCAGGGGGTCTACCTGACGCCCGCCGAAGTGGCCTCGGCCGAATGGCTGGGTACTGACGGCGCACCTGGCAACCTCGCCGCCAATCTGCAGAGTGCGTCGCAGTTCCTGGCCGATCAGAAGCAGATCCCCGAGGCCGCGCCGTTGCAGGCCTTCAAGGACGCCGTCTACACCAAGGGGTTGCCGGATGTCATCACCAAACAGTGACGCGGCCGGCGGCCTGAGGATCCGCAATGTCGCGCACCGTTACGGTCGTGGTTCGGACGAGGTGACCGCGCTGGGTCCGGTGGATCTCGACGTCGATCCCGGATCGTTCGTGGTTCTGGTCGGGGCGTCGGGATGCGGCAAGAGCACGCTACTGCGCCTGATCGCGGGCTTCGAGACCCCGTCCGAGGGCGAGGTGGAGGTGTCCGGTACCCGCCCGACGCCCGGGGTGACCTCGGGTGTGGTGTTCCAGCAGCCGCGGCTGTTCCCGTGGCGCACGGTCGGCGGCAATGTGGACCTGGCGCTCAAATACGCCGGCGTGCCGCGCGAGCGACGAGGCGAGCGACGGGAAGAACTGCTGGAGCGTGTCGGGCTGGAAGGCACCGCCAACCGCCGGATCTGGGAGATCAGCGGCGGGCAGCAGCAACGCGTCGCGATAGCTCGGGCGCTGGCCGCTGAGACCCCGCTGTTCCTGCTGGACGAGCCGTTCGCGGCACTGGACGCGCTGACCCGCGAACGCCTGCAGGAGGATGTCCGTCAGGTGAGTGCGGAGTCCGGTCGCACAACGGTTTTCGTGACGCACAGCGCCGACGAGGCCGCGTTCCTGGGTTCGCGGATCGTGGTGCTGACGCGCCGGCCCGGCAAGATCGCCCTGGACCTGCCGGTGGAGCTGCCGCGCACCGGCGTCGACGCGCACGAACTGCGCCGCTCGCCGGAGTACCTCAAGTTGCGGACAGATGTGAGTGAGGCGGTCAAACTGGCCGCCGCATAGCCCTTTTCACGCCGAAAGTGACGCCAGGGTCGTAAACCTCAATGGGTAACGACCCTGGCGTCACTTTCGCGTCAGGTCAGGCCGGCGGCCGCGACGATCCCTGATTACACCGGGGGATAGGCGGGCGGCGGGTAGACCCCGCGCAGACCCCAGGCCAGCCACGGAAAGAAGAAGTCGCTCTCGTCGCTGAGGTCGTAGTCGGGATTCGGATCCATGCCCGGAGTCTAGACGCAGTAGGCCAGGCCGGAACAGGGCCGCGAGCAGAATTGCCTACACTGTTCAACCATCTAGTTGATTGATTTCCTGGGCAAGGTCCGGGCGATGCTGATAGTGAGTGTGCTATGTCATCCGATGCAGAGGGCGGCCGGGGGCGCGGAGGCGCGGCTGCCAACGGGACCTCCCGCCGCGATGAGCTGCTGACTGTCGCAGCCAAGCTGTTCGCCGCCCGCGGCTATCACGGCACCCGCATGGACGACGTGGCAGAGGCCGTGGGGCTGAACAAGGCCACGGTCTATCACTACTACTCGAGCAAGTCGCTGATCCTCTACGACATCTACAAGGGCACCGCGGACTTCACCGTCGAGGCGCTCCATGACGATCCGACTGCCTCGGCGCGGGAGACCATCTACAACTTCACCCGGCGATTGCTGGTCGGAATCGCGGGCGACCTGGAGCGGGCGGCCGTGTACTTCCAGGAAGGCCCCTACATTGCCGAGTGGTTCACCGAAGAGCAGGTGGCCTACATCCGGCGGGCCGAGACCCAGGTCTACGAGCACGTCCGCGACGTGATCGACCGCGGCATCGCCAGCGGCGAGTTCTACGACTGCGACTCCCACGTCCTCGCGCTGGGCTACATCGGCATGACGCTCGGGTCCTATCGCTGGCTGCGGCCGCACGGCCGACGGAGTGCCCAGGAGATCGCTGTCGAGTTCAGCACGGCGCTGCTGCGCGGGCTGATCCGAGACGAGACGGTCCGCAACGAATCCCCGCTGGGTGTCGAGATCGAAGAGAAGGCCTAGAACATGACTGATCTGTTCCGACTCGACGGCAAGGTCGCCGTCGTCACCGGCGGTGGCCGCGGCATCGGCCTGATGATGGCCCGTGGCCTGCTGCAGGCCGGTGCGTCCGTGTACATCTCGAGCCGTAAAGAGGCCGAGCTCAACGCCGCGGTAGAGGCGCTGTCTCCGCTCGGGCCCATCTCGGCGGTGCCCGCCGACCTCGGGACTGCCGAAGGCGTGGCCGCCCTCACCGCCGCCGTCACCGGGCGCGAGGACGCGATCCACGCGCTGTTCAACAACGCCGGGGCGGCCTGGGGCGCACCGTACGACGACTTCCCGGAATCCGGCTTCGACAAGGTCTACGACGTCAATGTCAAAGGCGTGTTCCTGCTGACCCGCGCCCTCACCCCGTTGCTGAATGCCGCTGCCACCGAGGACGATCCGGCCCGCGTCATCAACACCGGCAGCATCGACGGCATCGTCGCGCCGGGCAAGGGCCGAGACAACTTCTCCTACAGCGCCAGCAAGGCCGCCGTGCACATGCTGACCAAGCATCTGGCCGGTGAGCTCGCCCCGAAGATCCTGGTCAACGCGATCGCCCCGGGCCTGTTCGAATCTCGGATGACCAAGGAGATGCTGCGGGCCGGTTCGGAGGCGGTCGGGTCGGCCCTGCCGCTCGGACGCATCGGCCAGCCCGACGACATCGCCGGCATCTCGGTGTTTCTGGCCAGCCGGGCCAGCGCCTACATCACGGGCGCGGTCATCCCGGTCGACGGCGGTGTGAGCACCATCAGGTGACGGGCAGGGTGAACCAGCCCCAGGCCAAGAACACGAAGACACCGAGATAGACCACATCGCCGGCCATGTAGAGCCACTCGCTGCGGCGGAACCTCGTGGTCGCCGCACCTGCCATGAAGAGCGCCAGGCCGCAGGCGGCCACCGGGGTCAGTACCGGCGCGATGTGCAATGCCGCGGGTAGCACCAGGCCGATCGCACCGACCAGCTTTATGGTCCCGATCGCCTTGAGGTGACCGTCACCGAACTCGTCGACCCAGTGTTGGGTGCGGCCCATCGAGCGGTACCGCTCCCGCGACATCAACAGCATGGTGGTCCCGCCCGCGGCATAGGCCGCAGCGGCGACGATGGTGATGATCCACAGGGTGGTGTGCATTCCTGGCTCCGTTTCGTGGTTACGTCGAGCCCTGCCGACTCGTCACTCTCATGACGGATCCGCGCGAGGAGAGGTAACCGATGACTCCCGAGACATCACTGGCTGCGACGTTCGAGCAAGAGCGCCCACGGCTGCTCGCGGTGGCCCACCGCGTTCTCGGGTCCCGGGCCGACGCCGAGGACGCGGTCCAGGAAGCATGGTTACGCCTGTCGCGTCAGGACGCGGACTCGATCGAGAACGTCGCCGGATGGCTGACGACGGTGGTGGGCCGCATCTGTATCGACACGTTGCGGTCGCGCAGCAGCCGCGCCGAGGTGACTCCCGGCGCCGACATCCCGGAGCTCGTCGTCACCGAGGACGTCGATTCCCCGGAGGACGCTGCGGTGCTCGCCGACTCGGTCGGCCTGGCGATGCTCGTGGTGCTGGGATCGCTGCGCCCGGACGAGCGGCTGGCGTTCGTCCTGCACGACATGTTCGCGGTGCCGTTCGCCGAGATCGGGCAGATCCTCGACAGGTCGAGCGACGCCGTCAAGATGATGGCCAGCCGAGCGCGCCGCAAAGTGCAGGACGTGCCGCCGCCCACCGCGGACCGCCGTCGCAAGCAGGAACAGCGTGAGGTGGTCGACGCCTTTCTGGCTGCCGCCCGTGACGGCGACTTCGATGCACTGCTGCGCGTACTGGATCCCGACGTCACCTGGCAGCGGTTCACTGCCACCGGCGTGACCGTCGGGACCGGGTCGGAGGCGATCGTCGCCGCGGTTCGCCGCGGCCAGGGCACTCGCGTGGTGGCCCGGCGCGTGGCGGTGAACGGCGAGCCGGGCATCCTGGCGTGGGGGCCCACCGGTCGCCCGGTCGGCGTGATGGCGTGCACCGTCGACCGAGGCCGGCTGGTCGGGATCGTGTCGATCCTCGATCCGCGACGGCTGGCCCGGATGTCGCTGCCGGAGCCGCCCGCTGCCGATTAGCCTGGCCGCATGAAGTCGACGATCCTCTCGCGCCGAGACCTGGATTTCCTGCTCTACGAGTGGCTCGATGTCGAAAAGCTCACGACGCTGGACCGGTTCGGCGAGCACTCCCGCGACACGTTCGACGGGGTGCTGGATCTGTGCGAGCAACTCGCCACCCGCTACTTCGCTCCACACAACAAGCTCAGCGACGCGAACGAGCCGTCGTTCGACGGGCAGGCCGTGACGCTGATCCCCGAGGTGAAAGAGGCGTGGGACGCATTTGCGGCGGCCGATCTGATCGCGATGGGGATGGACGCCGAGCTCGGTGGTGCGCAACTGCCGGCCACCGTCGCACAGGCCGCCTTCGCGTGGATCTCCGCGGCCAACGTGTCGACCTCGGGCTATCTGATGCTGACCATCGCCAACGCCAACGTGCTGGCCCGATTCGGCACTCCTGAGCAGATCGAACAGTTCGTCAAACCGATGCTGGCGGGCCGCTTGTCGGGCACGATGGCGCTGTCGGAGACCCAGGCCGGGTCGTCGCTGGCCGACATCACCACCCGCGCCGAACCGCAGGCCGACGGCAGCTACCGGCTGTTCGGTTCGAAGATGTGGATCTCCGGGGCCGAGCACGAGATGACCGAGAACATCGTCAACCTGGTGCTGGCCAAGATCCCGGGCGGCCCCGCGGGCACCAAGGGCATCTCGCTGTTCATCGTGCCGAAGTTCCTGGCCGACGGTACCCGCAACGGCGTGGCGATCTCGGGGCTGAATCACAAGATGGGGCAACGCGGTATCACCAACACCGTGCTCAACTTCGACGGCGCGGTCGGCTACCTGGTCGGCGAGCCCCACCGAGGCATCGTCTACATGTTCCACATGATGAACGAGGCCCGCCTGGGCGTCGGAATGGGCGCTGTCGCGCTCGGCTATACCGGCTACCTCAAGTCCCTGGAGTACGCGCGGGAGCGCCCGCAGGGCCGGCCGCTGGGCGTCAAAGACCCGTCGACCCCACAGGTGCCCATCATCGAACATGCCGATGTCAAACGAATGCTGTTGGCGCAGAAGGCCTATGTCGAGGGAGGGTTGGCGCTGGCACTGTACTGTGCCAAGCTGGTCGACACCGATGAGCAGGCGGTGCTCGACATCCTCACCCCCATCGCCAAGAGCTGGCCGTCCCAATGGTGCCTCGAGGCCAACAACCTGGCGATCCAGGTGCACGGCGGCTACGGATACACCCGCGAGTACGACGTCGAGCAGCACTACCGCGACAACCGGCTGAATCCGATCCACGAGGGCACCCACGGTATCCAGAGCCTGGACCTGTTGGGACGCAAGGTGACCCAGCACGGTGGGGCCGGCCTGGCGGCGCTGGGGGAGCGCATCGCGGTGACGGTGGCTGCCGCCCGCAGCGGCTCCGTGCCTGAACTGGCGGACCAACTCGACGCTGCCTGGCAGCGCCTCGTCGCAGTGACAGCAGGGATGTTCGCCTCGGGCGACGTCGAGGCCGCGATGGCCAACAGCGCGGTGTACCTGGAGGCGTTCGGTCACATCGTGGTGGCCTGGATCTGGCTGGAGCAGGTGCTGGCCGCCGAGGGGCAGACCGGGGATTTCTACGACGGCAAGCGGCAGGCTGCGCGCTACTTCTTCCGCTATGAGTTGCCCAGGACCGCACCGCAATTGGACCTGCTGGAGAGTCTGGACCGCACCACGCTGGAGATGCGCGACGCTTGGTTCTAATCGAACTCGATGATCTGACGTACGGCCCGGCCCTCGGCGAGCGCGTCCATGCCGGCGTTGATCTGATCGAGTGCGATCGTGTCGGATACCAGTGATTCCACCGGCAGTTTCCCGGCCCGCCATAGTTCGACGAACCGCGGGATGTCGCGCGACGGCACCGCCGATCCGAGATAGCTGCCGATCAGCGACCGGCCCTCGGCGACGAAGCCCAACGGGGACACCGAGATTCGCGCATCCGGACGCGGAAGGCCCACGGTGATGGTGCGCCCGCCGGGCCCGGTGAGCGCGATGGAGGTTTCCAGCGCGGCGGGATGACCGGCGGCTTCGATGACGACGTCGGCCTTGAGGCCGTCGGCCTGCTCGGGGGTGTAAGTCTCGTGCACACCGAGTTCGCGGGCCTTGGCGAGTTTGTCGGGAAGCTGGTCGACGCCGACGACGCGCACGTCGTCGTGGGCGAGCGCGGTCAGCGCAGCGGCCATTCCGACCCCGCCGAGACCGACGACCGCGACAGTCTGCCCGGGCCGCGGTGTGCCCACGTTGAGCACGGCGCCGCCGCCGGTGAGCACCGCACAGCCCAACAGCGAGGCCACCACGGCGGGAACGTCGTCAGGCACCGGCACCACCGAGCGACGGTCGACGACAGCGTGCGTGGCGAATCCGGACACCCCGAGGTGGTGGAACACGGGTTGACCGTCGCGGGTCAGCCGGATGTCGCCGTTCATCAACGTGCCGGCACCGTTGGCGGCCGACCCGGGGCCGCACGGTGTCAGGCCGTCGGTGGCACACGCGGGGCAGTTCCCGCAGCGGGGCAGGAATGTCATCACCACGCGTTGGCCCACCGGCAGATCGCTGTCGGTGGCTTCGACGATTCCGGCGGCCTCATGGCCCAGCAGCATCGGGACCGGGCGTACCCGGTTGCCGTCGACCACGGACAGGTCCGAGTGACACAGCCCGGCGGCCTCGATACGCACCAGGAGTTCGCCGGGGCCGGGTTCGGCGAGATCGAGGTCGCTGACCCGGATGGGTTGGGATGAGGCGTACGGGCGGGACAGGCCGATGTGCTCGAGGACGGCTCCGCGGATCTTCATGGCGACCAGCCTGTCAGACTTCCTTGAATGACCGACGGAGCTGAATTGACCCGCGCAGACTTTCCGCTGCACTGGCCGGTCCTGACCCGATGGACCGACAACGACATGTTCGGCCATCTCAACAACGCGGTGTACTACGAGCTGTTCGACACGGCGATCAATGCGTGGATCAACACCAATTGCGACGTCGATCCGGTCACCGCGCCGTGGCTCGGTGTGGTCGCCGAATCGGGCTGCCGCTACTTCGCGGAGCTGAAGTTTCCGGACCCGTTGGTGGTCGGACTGTCGGTGGCCCGGCTGGGGAACAGCAGCGTCACCTATCGGCTCGGGTTGTTCGAGCCGGACGGCCCGGTCGCGGCGGTCGGTCACTGGGTGCACGTGTACGTCGACCGGACCACGCGCCGGCCGGTACCGATTCCCGACGTGATCCGCGAGCTGCTGCAGTCGATATGCTCGCCGGATGCCACTCGTGAGCAAGACCGTCGAGGTTGATGCCCCTGCCGAGAAGATCATGGCGATCGTCGGTGATTTCGAGGCCTATCCGCAGTGGAACCCCGAGATCAAGGGCTGTTGGATTTTGGCCCGCTACAACGACGGCCGGCCCAGCCAGTTGCGGCTCGACGTCGAGATCCAGGGTCAGTCCGGCGTCTTCATCAACGCGGTTTACTACCCCGCGGACAACCAGATCTACACCGTGCTGCAACAGGGCGACCACTTCACCAAGCAGGAGCAGAGGTTCTCGGTTGTCCCCCTGGGGCCGGACAACACGCTGCTTCAGGTCGATCTCGAGGTCGAGGTCAAGCTTCCGGTCCCGGCCATGATGGTCAAGAAGCTCATCGGCGACACCCTGGACCACCTGGCCAACGCCCTCGTCGGCAGGGTGCAGCAGCTGTCCGCTTAGGCCGCGCGGTCGGCGGCGGCCGCACGCAGTTCCAGTACGCGGTTGCGGATGCGGTACTCGGTGGCCCGCGGCATTTGAGCCGGGCGGTAGCGGCCATGCCGGACCCGCTGGACGCGGCCGTGGCTCATCTCCCACCGCAACGCGTCGGAGATCGCCTTCGACGGGCGCCCGCGGGTTGTAAATCCCTGGTCCTCGAGCGCGTCGACCAGATCCGCGACTGATTGTGGACCATATTGCAGCAGTTGCATGGTCAGCACGTAGCGGAGATTGGTGCCCCGCAACAGGAGTTTGTCCGCCATGGCGTCACGGTGCCAAAAGGCTCTGACATTCACCCTGGTCACACAGTTTGTCTGGGTACTCGATCTGCCCGCCTGCGAGCGACAATCCCGCGACAATCGCCTCACGGGCATCGCCAGCATCGTCTACCTCAGGTGAATTCTGAACTTCTGCCACTTCAAGCCACCCAGCCTCAGCTGTAACGGATTTGGGATTGCCCACCTATGCGCGACAGAGTCGCTAATAGGCGGGCGAGAAACGATTGGGGTCTACGAGGTTCAAGGTGCACAAGTGGCGAGATGCCGTAGCGACAACGGTGCAGAAGGGGCCGCCGATGTCAGTGTTGCGATTGTCGCGGGATTGTCGCTGACAGGCGGGCAAGTCGGACGTCGATCACCTGCGCCGACACGCCGCCACTGACACGCCGAGCGCCGCCGCATCAGTCCCACATCCCGATCTCGTTCAGCCGGGCGATGAGCCGCTGGGCCGCATCGGTGAACTGGTTCGCGTTGAGTTCCACGGCGGCCGCGGTGTCCCGGCGGCGCAGCGCGTCGATCAGCAACCGGTGATTCTCGACGGCCTCGCTGCCCCACTTCGGATCGGTCGAGTAGATGAGGGCGGGCAGGTACCGCGCGACGTGCAGTAGGAACCAGGCCAGCTTGATCCGGCCGCTGGCGTGATTGAAGGCCCGGTGAAAGGCGAACTCCGCTGACGAGATCGCCACCGGGTCGTGGCCCTCGACGGCTACCGCGAGTTCGGCGTTGAGTTGCTCCAGTTCATCGATCTGGGCCGAGGTGATGCGGGTGGTGGCGGTGGCGGCCAGCTTGCGCGCGATGGTGGCCTGCAGCCAGAAGATGTCCTCGACGTCGGCGCGCGTCAGCGGCACCACCACGTGCCCGCGGTTCGGCTCCAACTGGACCATGCCCTCACCACGCAGCGTGCGCAGCGCCTCGCGCACCGGCGTGATGCTGACTCCGAGCGCGGCCGCGGTCTCGTCGAGACGGATGAACGTTCCCGGCCGCAGCACCCCGGTCATGATCTCGGCCCGCAGCTGGGCGGCGACCTCGTCGGAAAGTTGCTCGCGCCGTCCCCCGCGACGACGTTGCACGGCCGTTCTGGCAGGTGCATTCACGTGAATCCGGTCGCCTTTCTGGTGGGCTTGTCGCCGGGGCGCCGAGGCCATAGTGTGACCGGGGCAACCCCATGTTTGATCAAATATAAAATTCGTGCAACTCAATACCCATGGAGTACAGATCCGTTGACTGCCGAGCCGTTCCCCACTGAGCAGCCGTACCTGGCCCGCCGTCAGAACTGGCCTACCCTGCTGACGCGGCACGCCATGATGCAGCCCGAGAAAACCGCCTTCCGGTTCCTGGGGCACACACTCACCTGGCGCGAACTGGACCATCGTGTGACCAAACTGGCCGGCG
Source organism: Mycolicibacterium senegalense (assembly GCF_019645875.1). Classification (GTDB taxonomy): domain Bacteria; phylum Actinomycetota; class Actinomycetes; order Mycobacteriales; family Mycobacteriaceae; genus Mycobacterium; species Mycobacterium senegalense. Next base: position 184,728 of record NZ_CP081000.1, read on the forward strand.
CCCTGAGCCGGCGCGGTGTCGGATTCGGCGATCGCGTGCTGATCCTGATGCTCAACCGCCCGGAGTTCATCGAGGCGATGCTCGCGGCCAACAAGCTCGGTGCCATCGCAGTGCCGGTGAACTTCCGGATGACCCCGCCGGAGATCGCCTTCCTGGTGAGTGACTGCGAAGCGCGCGTCGTCGTCACCGAGCCCGTACTCGCCGGAGTCGCCACCGCGGTACGCGATCTCGACGCCACGTTGTCGACGGTGATCGTGGCAGGCGATGGCACCGAAGGCCCGGCCGATGACACAGTCCTGGGTTACGAGGATCTGATCGCCGAGGACGGTCCGGCTCTCGAACCGGTGGACATCCCCGGTGACGCCCCGGCACTGATCATGTACACGTCGGGCACCACCGGCCGGCCCAAGGGTGCGGTGCTGACCCACAACAATCTCGTCGGTCAGAGCATGACGAATCTGTTCACCACCGGCGTCGACATCAACAACGACGTCGGGTTCATCGGTGTCCCGCTTTTCCACATCGCCGGTGTCGCCGGAAACGTGAACACCGGAATCACCCTCGGACTGCCCACGGTGATCTACCCGCTGGGCGCGTTCGACCCGGGTGCCCTGCTCGACGTATTGGCGGAGGAAAAGGTCACCGCGATCTTCCTGGTGCCCGCGCAGTGGCAGGCGGTTTGTGCTGAGCAGAAAGCCAATCCGCGCGATCTGTGCCTGCGGGCCCTGTCCTGGGGTGCCGCTCCGGCCTCTGACACCTTGCTCCGGGCAATGGCCGAAACCTTCCCGGGCAGCCAGATCACCGCCGCTTTCGGCCAGACCGAGATGTCCCCGGTCACCTGCATGTTGTTGGCGGACGACGCAATTCGCAAGCTCGGTTCCGTCGGCCAGGTCATCCCGACCGTCTCGGCCCGCATCGTGGACGAGAACATGAACGACGTCCCGGTCGGCGAGGTCGGCGAGATCGTCTACCGTGCCCCGACTTTGATGGCCGGCTACTGGAACAACCCCAAAGCCACCGCCGAGGCATTCGCCGGCGGTTGGTTCCACTCCGGCGACCTCGTGCGTCAGGACGAGGAGGGCTACATCTGGGTGGTCGACCGCAAGAAGGACATGATCATCTCCGGCGGAGAGAATATTTACTGCGCCGAGGTGGAGAACGTCCTCGCCGGGCATCCCGCCATCACCGAAGTCGCCGTGATCGGCCGCCACGACGAGAAGTGGGGCGAGGTCCCGGTGGCGGTGGTCGCCCTCAGCAGAGGCGAGGCCCTGGATCTCGGTGAGCTCGACGGCTTTCTCACCGAACGCCTGGCGCGCTACAAGCATCCCAAGGCACTGGAAATCGTCGACGCCCTGCCTCGCAACCCCTCGGGCAAGGTGCTCAAGACCGAACTGAGGGAGCGCTTCGGCTCGCCGATCAACGCCCAGTAGGGTTGACGCCTCCGAAAGTAACTCCGCGTCAACGGTTTCAGCAGGTCGCTGCCAAAGTTTGCTGTCTTTGCATGCCCTTGTTAACGGTTGATGGCACAATCCACCCGATGCGGTGCACGGCCCGGTTTGGATCGGGTACAGTCCGGTGGTCTCAATTACTACTCACGAGTAGGGAGAGACGGATCACAGAAGCTGACAGGCGACGAGGAGGGGGCGTGCGACACGTCCAAGGGGCGCACCGGTGACGGCGCCCGCCGACGGGCTCGTCGGCTACGTACGTGGTCAATTGGAGAAGCCGCTGGCTATGGTCGGTGGCTTCTTCAAGATGACCGTGCTCACCGGAAAGGCATTTCTCACACGGCCTTTCCAGTGGAAAGAGTTCGTGCTGCAGAGTTGGTTCCTGATCCGGGTGGCCTTCCTGCCCACGCTCGCGGTGTCGATCCCGCTGACCGTGCTCATCATCTTCACGCTCAACATCCTGTTGGCGGAGTTCGGTGCGGCTGACGTCTCGGGTGCCGGTGCGGCGCTCGGTGCGGTCACCCAGCTCGGCCCCCTGGTTACGGTGCTCGTCGTAGCCGGTGCCGGATCGACGGCCATTTGCGCGGACCTCGGCGCCCGTACGGTGCGTGAAGAGATCGACGCGCTCGAGGTGTTGGGCATCGATCCGATCGAGCGGCTGGTCGTTCCCCGCGTGGTCGCCTCCACCTTCGTGGCCTTCATGCTCAACGGTGCGGTGATCACCATCGGCCTGGTCGGCGGCTTCTTCTTCGGTGTCTACATCCAGAACGTCTCGGCCGGCGCCTACGTCTCCACCCTGACCCTGCTGACGGGATTCCCCGAGGTGTTGATCTCGGTCGTCAAGGCCACGCTGTTCGGCCTGATCGCCGGGCTCGTCGGCTGCTACCGCGGCCTGACGGTGGCCGGTGGCTCCAAGGGCGTCGGCACCGCGGTGAACGAGACCCTGGTGCTGTGCGTGGTGGCATTGTTCGCAGTCAACGTCGTGCTCACCACCATCGGTGTGCGGTTCGGAACAGGGCATTGACATGAGTACCGCAACAGTCCTTCGGTCCCGGTTCCCCCGGGCGTTCTCACGCACCTCGGACATCGCCGGCACCCCGGCCCGGTTCCTCGACAGCATGGGCCACGTCGCGTGGTTCGTCGTCCAGGCCATCGGCTCCATCCCGCACGCGTTCCGGCACTACCGCCGTGAGGCGCTGCGGCTGGTCGCCGAGATCGGGATGGGTACCGGCGCCATGGCCGTCATCGGCGGCACCGTGGCGATCATCGGTTTCGTCACGCTGTCGGCCGGCTCCCTGATCGCCATCCAGGGCTTCGCGTCCCTTGGCAACATCGGTGTCGAGGCCTTCACCGGCTTCTTCGCCGCCCTGGCAAACATCCGCGTCGTTGCCCCGGTCGTCACCGGGCAGGCCCTGGCCGCCACGGTCGGTGCCGGCGCCACCGCCGAACTCGGCGCCATGCGCATCAGCGAAGAGGTCGACGCGCTGGAAGTCATGGGCATCCGCTCGATTTCGTACCTGGTGTCCACCCGGATCATCGCCGGGTCGATCGTCATCATCCCGCTCTACGCGATGGCGATCCTGCTGTCCTTCCTGTCTGCGCAGTTCGTCACGACGATCTTCTACTCGCAGTCAGTCGGTACGTATGAGCACTACTTCCATACGTTCCTGCGTGTCGACGACGTGATGTGGTCCTTCCTCGAGGTCATCGTCATGTCGATCGTGGTCATGTTGAACCACTGCTACTTCGGCTACTACGCCAGTGGCGGTGCTGTCGGTGTGGGTGAGGCAGTAGGGAGGTCGATGCGAACCTCGTTGATCGCAATCGTGTTGGTGGTCCTGTTGGCTTCGTTGGCGCTCTACGGCACCGACCCCAACTTCAACCTCACGGTGTAGCGGGATGACTGCACCTCAAGCTTCTCTGAACAAGCCCAAGATCCCGCCGTACAAGCTGGCCGGACTGGTGCTCGCGCTCGTCACCGCGGTGGTGATCGCGTTGACGTGGATGCAGTTCCGTGGGTCCTTCGAGGACAAGACGCAGCTGACGGTGTTGTCGGGGCGGGCTGGTTTGTCGATGGACCCGGGTTCGAAGGTCACTTTCAATGGTGTGCCGATCGGCCGGTTGGCTTCGATCGATGTGGTCACTGTCGGTGACAATCCCGAGGCCAAGCTGACGTTGGACGTCAAGCCGCAGTATCTGAAGTTGATCCCGGAGAATGTGACCGCGGAGCTGCGGGCCACGACGGTGTTCGGCAACAAGTACATCTCGTTCCTGTCGCCGCCCAACCCGTCGCCGCAGCGGTTGACCCCGGACACGCCGATCCGGGCTCAGGGGGTGACCACGGAGTTCAACACGCTGTTCGAGACGATCACCGCAATCTCTGAGCAGATCGATCCGATCAAGTTGAACCAGACGCTGACCGCGACGGCGCAGGCGCTTGACGGGTTGGGTGACAAGTTCGGTCAGTCGATCGTCAACGGCAATGACATCTTGGCGGATCTGAATCCGCGGATGCCTCAGATTCGTCGCGATATCTCGGGTCTGGCCGATCTGGGTGAGGTGTATGCCGATGCGGGTCCGGATCTGTTCGACGGGTTGACCAACGCTGTCACGACGGCGCGTTCGCTCAATGAGCAGCGTGGCAATCTGGATCAGGCTCTGGTCGCGGCGGTCGGGTTCGGCAACACCGGTGGTGACATCTTCGAGCGCGGTGGGCCGTATCTGGTGCGCGGCGCACAAGACCTGCTGCCGACCTCGGCTCTGCTCGACAAGTACAGCCCGGCGCTGTTCTGCACGATCCGCAATTACCACGACGCCGGCCCGAAACTCGCAGGCGCGCTTGGTGGTAACGGCTACTCACTGCAGACGCATTCGCTGGTGATCGGCGTGGGCAACCCGTACGTCTATCCCGACAACCTGCCGCGGGTCAACGCCAAGGGCGGCCCCGAGGGCCGGCCCGGCTGCTGGCAGCCGGTCACCAGAGACCTGTGGCCCATGCCGTACCTGGTGATGGATACCGGTGCATCGATCGCCCCGTACAACCACCTCGAGCTGGGTCAACCGCTCGTGGCCGAGTACGTGTGGGGCCGCCAAGTGGGGGAGAACACGATCAACCCATGAGCATCAAGGGCACGCTTATCAAGCTCGGCATCTTCTCTCTGGTGCTGCTCACCTTCACTGCGATCATCTTCGTGGTCTTCGGTCAGATCCGGTTCAACCGGACCTCTGAGTACTCGGCGATCTTCAAGAACGTCAGCGGTCTGCGCACCGGGCAGTTCGTCCGTGCCTCCGGTGTAGAGGTCGGCAAGGTCTCGGGCGTCAAACTGATCAACGGCGGCCAGCAGGCCGAGGTCACGTTCAACGTCGAGAAGTCGCTGCCGTTGTTCGACGAGACCACGGCCGCGATCCGCTACCAGGATCTGATCGGTAACCGCTACCTCGAGCTCAAGCGGGGCAAGAGCGACAAGAAGATCGCGCCGGGCAGCACCATTCCGTTGGAGCGCACCGAACCCGCGCTCGACCTCGACGCACTGGTCGGCGGTTTCCGGCCGCTGTTCCAGTCGTTGAGCCCGGAGAAGGTCAACACCATCTCCAAGTCGATCATCACGATCTTCCAGGGCCAGGGCGGCACCATCAACGACATCCTGGATCAGACGGCGCAGCTCACCCAGAGCATCGCCGACCGGGACCAGGCGATCGGTGAGGTGATCAAGAACCTCAACATCGTCCTGGACACCACCGTCGCGCATCAGCAGCAGTTCGATGACACCCTCAAGAACTTCGAGACACTGGTCACGGGCCTGAAGAACCGGGCCGATCCGATCGGTTCCTCGGTGGCCGACATCAGCAACGCGGCCGGCTCCCTGGCCGATCTGTTGTCCGACAACCGTCCACTGCTCAAGGACACCGTGGGCCGTCTCGAGGTGATCCAGCAGCCGCTGATCGATCAGAAGCAGCAGCTCAACGACATCCTCGTGCAGTTCCCCCAGGCGTTGAAGATCATCGGCCGTGCCGGTGGCATCTACGGTGACTTCTTCAACTTCTATGCCTGCGACCTCTCGTTGAAGCTCAACGGGTTGCAGCCGGGCGGGCCCGTCCGAACCGTCAAACTCGCTTCACAGCCGTCGGGTAGGTGCACGCCGCGATGAGGACACTTCAAGGTTCCGACCGTTTCCGCAAAGGCCTCATGGGCGTTGTGGTGGTGGCGCTGGTGATCGGCGTCGGCTCGACGCTGACAAGTGTGCCGATGCTGTTCGCGGTGCCCACGTACTACGGGCAGTTCTCCGATACCGGAGGCCTGAACACGGGTGACAAGGTGCGCATCGCCGGTATGGATGTCGGCACGGTCAAGAGCATGGACATCAACGGCGACAAGGTCGAGATCGGTTTCACCCTGGGTGGCAAGACGATCGGCACCGAGAGCCGGGCGGCGATCCGTACCGACACGATCCTGGGCCGGAAGAACATCGAGATCCAGCCGCGCGGCAGCCACACGCTGTCCCCGCGCGGGATGCTGCCGCTGGGACAGACGACGACGCCGTACCAGATCTACGACGCGTTCCTCGACGTCACCCGCAATGCGTCGGGCTGGGACACGAAGTCGGTCAAGGAATCGCTGAACGTGTTGTCGGAGACGGTCGATCAGACCTCGCCGCACCTGAGCGCCGCGCTGGACGGCGTGGCCAAGTTCTCCGAGACCATCGGCAAGCGCGACGAGGACGTCAAGAAGCTGCTGGCCAACGCCAACAAGATCGCCACGGTGCTCGGTGACCGCAGCACACAGGTCAACCAGCTGCTGGTGAACGCCCAGACCCTGCTGGCCGCGGTCAACGAGCGTGGCCAGGCCGTCAGCATGTTGCTGGAGCGGGTCTCGTCGGTGTCGCATCAGGTCGAAGGCCTGATCAACGACAACCCGAACCTGAACCACGTGCTGGAGCAGCTGCGCACGGTCAGCGACCTGCTCGTCGAGCGTAAGCAGGATCTGGCCGACACCCTCACTGTCGCAGGCAAGTTCATCACCTCACTGGCCGAGGCGCTGGCCTCCGGCCCGTACTTCAAGGTGATGCTGGTCAACCTGATCCCGCCGCAGATCCTGCAGCCGTTCGTCGATTCCGCGTTCAAGAAGCGCGGTATCGATCCCGAGGAGTTCTGGCGTAACGCCGGCCTGCCGTCGGCCCGCTTCCCCGATCCCAACGGCAAGCGGTTCGAGAACGGCGCCCCGCCGCCGGCCCCGACGCCGCTGGAAGGCACCCCGGAGCATCCGGGACCTGCCGTCCCGCCCGGATCGCCGTGCTCGTACACGCCGACCGCGGCCGGGATCCCGTCGCCGGGTAACCCGATGCCGTGCGCGGCCGCCACCCAGGGTCCGTTCGGTGGCCCGGAGTACGGTCCGCCGGATCTGGCCACGTCGGCACCGAACCCTGACGGCATCGCGCATTCGCCGGGTGTGCCCAGCGCGGCCATCCCCGGCCAGATGCCGCCGGATCAGCCGGGTGCCCCCGTCGAGTTGGCGCCCGGTCCGCCGGGAGCCCGCACCGTTCCGATCGCCCCGTTGCCGGTGGCGCCGGGACCGCTGCCGGGTTACGCACCGCATCCCGGACCGGTGAACGCTCCTCCGGCGCCGCCGGGACCGGGGCCGGACGCCGGGCCGGCGGGCACCCCGCCGCTGCCGGGTAATCCGCCGTTCCTTCCGCCAGGGTCGCAGGGATAGGCCAGAGCTATGTCAACCGTATTCAACGTTCGAAACATCAAGTTGCCCAAGGCTTCCCGGGCAGCTGTCATCGTCGCTGCGCTGGCGGTGGCAGCCGCCCTGGTGCTGGGTTACTTCGGTTTGAACCTGTACAAGAAGATGACCAACACCACGGTCACCGCGTACTTCCCCGAGGTGCTCGCGCTGTACCCCGGTGACAAGGTCCTCATCATGGGCGTCAAGGTCGGTGCGATCGACAGCATCGAGACCGAAGCCGACAAGATGAAGGTCGTCTTCCACGTCAACAACAAGTACAAGGTGCCCGAGAACGTCACGGCGTCTGTGCTGAACCCGAGCCTGGTGGCCTCGCGCGTCATTCAGCTGTCCCCGCCGTACACGGGCGGGCCGCAGTTGAAGAACAACGCGGTGATCCCGATCGAGAACACCCAGATCCCGGTCGAGTACGACGAGCTGCGCAACCAGATCACCCGTCTCCTCGACGATCTGGGGCCGACCGCCGAACAGCCCAAGGGGCCCTTCGGTGACATCATCGACTCCTTCGCCGACGGATTCCAGGGCAAGGGTGAGCAGCTCAACCGCACCCTGAACGGGTTGTCGGAGGCGCTGACGACGCTCAACCAGGGCCGCGGCGACTTCTTCCAGGTGGTCAAGAGCCTGGCGTTGTTCGTCAATGCCCTGCACAAGAGCGACCAGCAGTTCGTGGCGCTCAACAACGACCTGGCGCAGTTCACCAACTCGTTCACCAACACCGACCAGGAGTTGGCCACGGCCCTGCAGGATCTCAACAAGGTGCTCAAGACCACCCGAGACTTCCTGGACAAGAACGGCGGCGTGCTCACCCACGACATCAACAACTTGTCCGAGGCGACGACGGCGATCCTGCAGCCCGAACCGCGCAACGGCCTGGAGACGGGTCTGCACGCTTACCCGAACCTGGCCGCCAACGTGCTCAACATCGTCTCGCCCAACCAGGGTGGCATCGTGGGTCTGCCGGTTCTGCCGGGTCTGACCAACTTCTCCAACCCGCTGCAGTTCGTTTGCAGTTCGATCCAGGCCGGCAGCCGGTTGGGATACCAGGATTCGGCCGAGCTGTGTGCGCAGTACCTGGCACCGATCCTGGACGCGATCAAGTTCAACTACCTGCCGTTCGGCCAGAACCTGGCCAACACCGCGATGACGCTGCCGAAGCAGATCTCCTACTCGGAGCCTCGCCTGCAGCCGCCAGGCGGATACAAGGACACCACCGTGCCGGGCATCTGGTCGCGGGACACCTTGTTCTCGCACGGCAACCACGAGCCGGGCTGGACCGTGGCGCCGGGCATGCAGGGTGTGCAGGTGCAGCCGGCCACACAGCAGATGCTGACGCCGGAGTCGTTGTCGGAGTTGATGGGTGGACCGGACATCGTGGCGCCGCCCGCGCCGCCGGCGTTCGGAGCTCCGCCGGGAGGCAACCTGCCCGGCCCGCCGAACTCGTACGACGAAACCAATCCGCTGCCGCCGCCGTGGTACCCGCAGCCCGGACCGCCGCCGGCGCCCGCGCCGGGTGTGATCCCGGGTGACCCGATGTCGGGTCCCGCACCGGCCGCTCCGGCTCCGGCTCCCGCCGGACCGGCGCTGCCCGCCGAGGTCGGAGGACAGGGCTAATGAAGACACGTAACTGGGGCCGCGTCGGTCGACGCGTCGCGGTGTTGTCGGCGTCCGCGCTGATCCTCACCTCGTGTGGGCAGTGGCGCGGCGTGGCCAACGTGCCGCTGCCGGGTGGGCCGGGCACCGAGTCCGGCCGCACCACGCTGTACGTGCAGATGCCGGAGACGTTGGCGCTCAACGCCAACAGCCGGGTGCGCGTGCGCGACGTGTTCGTCGGCCGGGTCCGCAAGATCGAGCTGATCAACTGGACGCCGACGTTGACCGTCGACCTCGAGCCCGGCATCGAGCTGCCCAAGAACACCCTGGCCAAGATCGGCCAGACCAGCTTGCTGGGTTCGCAGCACGTCGAGCTCAATCCGCCGGACAAGGACCCGTCCAAGGAGATGCTGCGGGACGGGGACACCATCCCGCTGTCGCAGTCGTCGGCCTATCCGACCATCGAGCGGACGCTGGCCGGCATCTCGGGCATCCTGACCGGCGGTGGCATCCCGAACATCGAGACCATCCAGACCGAGGTGTTCAACATCCTCAACGGTCGCGCCGATCAGATCCGCGACTTCCTGGGCCGGCTCGACACGTTCACCGATGAGCTCAATCAGCAGCGCAACGACATCACCCGGGCGATCGACTCGACCAACCGGCTGTTGAACATCGTCGCGGCGCGCAATGACACGTTGGACCGGGTGCTCACCGAGTTCCCGCCGCTGATCCAGCATTTCGCCGATACGCGCGATTTGTTCGCCGATGCGGTCACCTCGCTGGGCCGGCTGTCCAAGGCTGCCGACGACACGTTGTCGAACAGCAACGCGAATCTGCACACCAACCTGCAGAACCTGCAGCGGCCGCTCAAGCAGTTGGCCCGCTCGGCCCCGTACCTGGTGGAAGCGCTCAAGCTGATCCTGACGGTGCCGTTCAACATCGAGAACATCCCGAAGGCCGTGCGCGGCGACTACATCAACGTGTCGCTGACCATCGACCTGACGTTGAGCTCGGTGGACAACGCGTTCCTGTCCGGCACCGGTCTCTCGGGCATGCTCCGGGCGCTGGAGCAGGCCTGGGGCCGCGATCCGGCGACGATGATCCCGGACGTCCGGTTCACGCCGAACCCGCACGATGCACCTGGTGGCCCGCTTGTGGAAAGGGGGGAGTGAGACATGTTGCTGACCCGCTTCATCAAGATGCAGCTCGTTTTGTTCACGGTGCTGACAGCTATCGCTCTGGTCGTGCTGGCGCTGATCTACCTGCGCTTGCCGACCTGGGCCGGCGTCGGGATGTACCAGTTGAACGCCAACCTCCCGAATTCGGGCGGCTTGTACGCGACGGCCAACGTCACCTACCGCGGAACGACGATCGGCAAGGTCACCTCCGTGGAGCCCACCGAAAAGGGCGCGCACGTGCAGATGAACATCTACAACCAGTTCCGGGTGCCGCTGGATGCCAGTGCCAACGTGCACTCGGTGTCGGCGGTCGGTGAGCAGTTCATCGATCTGGTCTCCGAGGGCGGCAGTCAGGGGAAGTACTTCCGCGACGGCGACACCATCGAGAAGGGCACCGTGCCCGCCGAGGTGGGCCCGTCGCTGGACGCCGCACAGAAGGGCTTGGCGGCGTTGCCGAAGGAGAAGATCGCGGTTCTGCTCGACGAGACGGCTCAGGCCGTCGGTGGCCTCGGCCCGTCACTGCAGCGTCTGGTCGACTCCACCCAGGCGATCGCCGGCGACTTCAAGGACAACCTCGGTCCGGTCAACGACATCGTCGAGAACTCCGGCCCGATCATCGACAGCCAGGTGAACTCGGGCGACGCCATCTCGCGGTGGGCCAAGAACCTGAACACGCTGGCGGCCCAGAGCGCCCAGAACGATGCGGCGCTGCGAGGCGGCATCCAGCAGGCGGCACCGACGGCCGATCAGCTGAACTCGGTGTTCAGTGGTGTGCAGGAGTCTCTGCCGCAGACGCTGGCGAACCTGGAAATCGTCATCGACATGCTCAAGCGCTACAACAAGAACGTCGAGCAGGTGCTGGTGGCGTTGCCTCAGGGTGGCGCCGTGGCGCAGACCGCGACGATCTTCGCGCCCAAGGGCCTGCTGCACTTCGGCCTCGGTATCAACATGCCGCCACCCTGCCTGACCGGCTTCCTGCCGGCCTCGCAGTGGCGCTCGCCCGCGGACACGTCGCTGGCGCCGTTGCCTGAGGGCTTGTACTGCAAGATCCCGAAGGATGCCCCCAACGCGGTGCGCGGTGCGCGTAACTATCCGTGTGCGGACGTGCCGGGCAAGCGGGCCGCCTCGCCCGCCGAATGCCGGAGCAACGAGCCGTACCAGCCCCTGGGTACCAACCCGTGGTACGGCGACCCGAACCAGATCCGCAACTGCCCGGCCCCGGCCGCGCGCTGCGATCAGCCCGTCGATCCGGGCCGGGTCATCCCCGCGCCGTCGGTGAATAATGGGATGAACCCGTTGCCGGCAAGTCAGCTTCCACCACCTGAATCGACGGCGATGCGCAGCGACCCGCTGACCGCGCCTCGGGGTGGCAATGTGAGTTGTAGTGGACAGCAGCCGAACCCCTGCATCTACACTCCGGCAGCAGGTTCGACCGCTACCTATAGCCCGTCCAGTGGCGAGGTGGTCGGTCCCGGCGGTGTGAAGTACTCCGTCACCAACTCGAATAAACCAGGAGATGACGGATGGAAGGAGATGCTGGCACCAGCCAGCTGAACCTCGCCGACCAGCAGGACCCTCACACCACCGAACCGCAAGCGGAGGCTGTCACCGAGATCGCTGAGCCGATCTCGGTCTCAGACGCCGGGGATGCCCCTCAAGAGTCCGAGTCGCGGCCGTCTCGGCTGGGACGTGCCTGGATGGCGGCGATCCTGGCGGGGTTGGTCGTCCTGGCGGCCGCCGTCGGTGTCGGCGGCTACCTGGCGCTGCGGGCTCATCAGGACAGCGAACGAATCGCCAGCGACGAGGCCGAGGCCCTGGCCGCGGCGAAGGACTGCGTGACCGCCACCCAGGCGCCTGATACGCAGGCGATGATCGCCGCCCAGACCAAGATCATCGAATGTTCGACCGGTGACTTCGGGGCGCAGGCCGGCCTCTACAGCGGCATGCTGCTCGATGCCTATCAGGCTGCCAATGTGCAGGTGAAGGTTTCGGATATGCGGGCCGCGGTGGAGAAGCACAACGACGACGGCTCGATGGATCTGCTGGTCGCGGTGCGCGTGCTGGTCACCAACACCGAGAAGTCCGACGAAGAGCAGGGCTACCGGTTGCGGGTGAAGATGGCCCGCGCCGAGGACGGCAACTACAAGGTCGCGCGGCTCGACCAGGTCACGTCGTGACCGCTGTGTTGGACAACGCCGACCCGGCCGCCGCCGCGGAGGCGAGCCCGGCGCGGCTGGCGTCGTGGTCGGCGCGGGCCGGGGCGTTCGCCATCGACGTGTTGGCCCCCGCCGGATTCATCGTGACGGCGACACTGGTCGCCCAAGGCACGGCGCTGGGCAAGTGGCTGTGGTGGGCGGTGTACGCGGGCGGGCTGGTTCTGCTGGTCGCCGTCGCAGGTGTGAATCGCATTCTGTTGCCGGTGCTCACGGGGTGGAGCCCGGGACGCTCGGTGTTCGGAATCCGGGTGGTATCGCCGGCCGGTGACGCCGGTCTGGGGCGGCTGCTGCTGCGTGACCTGGCCCATCTGCTGGACACCGCGGCACTGTTTCTGGGTTGGCTGTGGCCGCTGTGGGATTCACGCAGGAGGACCTTCGCCGATCTGTTGACCAGGACCGAGGTCCGTCGCGTCGACCGGCCGGAGTCCGACGTCCGGCGTCGCGCCGCAGCGTTGTTGCTGACGCTCGCGCTGCTCAGCGCAATCGCGGCGGGGCTGGGATATCTGCTGGTGTACAAGCAGGACCGGGCAGTGGACGAGGCCCGCGCGCAGATCGCCGAGCAGGGTCCCAGGATCGTCGAGCAGATGCTGAGTTACGGGGCGGATTCCGTCGACGCGGATTTCGCCAAGGCGCAGTCGCTCACCACCGACAACTACCGGCAGCAACTGGTCGCCCAGCAGGACGCGGTGCGCAAGGCCGGGCCGACCACGAACGACTACTCGGCGGTGAGCAGTGCGGTACTGCCGGGCGCGACCGCGGACGCGGCCACGATGCTGGTGGCGCTGCAGGGCCAGCGCGGTACCAATCCGCAGGAGCTGAAGTTCATCACCGCCACGGTGCGGGTGGAGTTCCTGAAGTCAGACGGCCATTGGCTCGTCGACAACCTCACGGTGCTCAAACGGCCGGTGCTGAACGGGGGCGGACAGTGAGCCCGCGTCGCCGAATCGAACCCGACGAGCGCGACTACTTCGCCGTCGAGCCCAAGGAGCCCAAGGAACCGATCCGGTGGGGCCTGCCCATCGTCGGGATGATCTCGGCGCTGGTCATCACCGCGGCGCTGGTGGGCAGCACGCTGATCCTGATCCGGCACGAATCGGATCGTCGCGCCGAGATCAAGACCGCCGGTGCGCTGGACTACGTGCGCGAGTTCATGACGGTGTACACGACGCTGGATCCGTTCCACGCCAACGACTATGCCGACCGCATCGCCTCCCAGGCCACCGGCGATTTCCGAAAGATGTTCCAGGAGAAGCAGAACGAGATCGTCGTTCAGGTGGCCCGGGCCGAACCGACCGAGGGGTCGGTGCTCGACGCCGGTATCCAGCGGTGGAATGACAACGGGAGTGCCGACGTTCTGGTCGCCACGAAGGTGAGCACTCGAACCCCTGACGGGAAGTCCGTGATCGAAAGCGGCAGCCGTTGGATTGCGACGACGATCTGGGAAGGACAGCAGTGGAAGATCAGCCAGCTGATTCAGGTGATCTGACCACCGGCGAGCCTGAGAAGGCGCGCCGTAGGCTGCGTTTCGGGCGGCGCCGCCGTGGCGAGACGGAGGTTGAGACTGCGGTTGAGGCGCCCACGTCGGCTGATGTCGAGCCGCCGGCCGACGCGGAATCCGAGGAATCCGACGCGCCCGATGCCACCGCGGAACGGCGGACCCCGACGGGCAAGTCTGGGCGCAAGTCCGTCGTGGAGCCTGAACCGGATGTCGAGGCAGAGGCCGAAGTGACGGCCGAACCTGAGCCGGAACCGACGGCAGAACCGGAGCCGGAGGCCGAGGCCGACGCTGAGGTTGATGCTGACCCGGACGCTGACACCGATGAGACGGCTGAGGATACGCCCGCCGAAGACGTGGTGTTGGTTCCGCACCGTGAGGCCGGTAAGCGGCTGACGTATTTCACCGCGGGTGCAGCGGCCGTGTTCGTCGCGGCGGCGGCGTTCGGCGGCGCGATGCTGCAGCCGTACCTGGCGGATCGGGCGCTGGTGGCGACCAAACTGCAAGTGGCACGGACTTCGGCCGATGCGATCACCACGCTGTGGACCTACAACCCGGACAACATCGAAACCCTGCCGGATCGGGCCGAGAAGTATTTGTCGGGCGACTTCGCGAACCAGTACCGAAAGTTGATCGATTCCCTCGTCCCGACCAACAAGCAGGCACAGGTCACCAACAACACCGAGGTGATGGGCACTGCGGTGGAGACCATCGGCCGTGATGAGGCCACCGCGATCGTGTACACCAATACGGTGTCGACGAGCCCGGTGACCAAGAACGTTCCGTCACTGCGCTACATGTCGTATCGGTTGATATTGCAGCGCACTGACGGGGATTGGCGGATCACCCAGATGCCGGCATTGACCCAATTGGACTTGTCGCCGCAGCTGTAGCGGCCAGGATGTAGCTATGGCCATCGCCTCGCCGGTAACGGAGCGGTCGACCGTTGTGGCGCTGCTGTTGTTGACTGGCGCCACCGGAATCGTCGACGCCGTCAGTGTGCTGGTGCTGGGTCATGTGTTCGTCGCCAATATGACCGGCAACGTGATCTTCCTGGGCTTCTGGTTTGTGCCGCACTCAGGGGTTGACGTGACCGGCGCCCTGGTGGCGTTCATCGGGTTTGTGCTGGGCACCGTGGTGGGCGGCCGGCTTCGTCGACATCTCGACAGTCATGTCCGCACTTGGCTGACCACTGCCTTGGGTCTGGAAGTCGTTCTGCTGACCGTGCTTTCGATTCTGGCCGGCACCGGTGTGCTGGACTATCACGACAATCGCAAGTTCATCCTGATCGTGCTGGCAATGACTTTCGGGATCCAGAATGCGACGGCGCGTCAGTTCGGCATCCAGGAGTTGAGCACGACGGTGCTGACCCAGACGATCGTCGGTCTGGGTTTCGACAGCCGGCTGGCGGGCGGCACCGGGGACCGTGAGAAGTTGCGTTACGGCGTGGTGGCGACGATGTGCGGCGGCGCGATTCTGGGGGCCACGCTGTCTCAGTTCACCGTCGCACCGGTGATCGCCCTGGCGGCAGTGGTGGTGGCGATCAGTGCGTTGATCTTCAAGTTCGGGCCGGCGTCTGAGCCGGCGTCGCCGCAGGACGTGCGCTGATCCAGCTCTCGCACTCGCTCGCCGCGTCTCGCAGTGCGCTGACCTCCCCGAAGTACGCGGCCACCGCGCCGACACCGGGCAGCATCCCGAGGTAGCGGTAAACCTTTTGTGGGTGAGGTCTTTTCGCGATCTCCTCGCCGGTAGCCCGCACGCTGCCGGCGAAGCTCCAGAGTTTTTCCGGCAGCGATTGCGGCGGACTCTCCGGGCCGCCGGCGGGGCTGTGGGCGAGGCGACGGTCGCACAGGATCGCGCTGAGCATCCGTACCTGCTCGTCGCGATCGGTGACACCATCCTCGCGAGCCACGGCGCACAACACGATTGCCTGGTTGGAGAACCCGAGGATGTCCTGGAGCGGAAGCCGGTTGGCGATGACCCCGAACGCACCGGGGAATGCCACGGGAATGGTGGTCACTGCCCCCGCACGGTGCACCCACCACCTCACGTGCCCCTGTTGGTCCATCTCGGCCCAGGCCTTGGTGCCCGGCAGCTCAGCGAAATTGAGCAATGCCGCCGCGACATCGAGGGACTTGCCGACCGCGCCCTGGCCGGGCTCCTCTCGATGGGTGCGCCGCCTCAGCCCGAGCGGGTCGAATCGAGTGAACACATCGAGGGCAGGGTTGATCACGGCCACCACGTGATCGAGTGCTCCGGCAACGTCGGCGTCCGAGAGGCGAGTGAAAGGCAACAGGTTGATCCCCACGCCAGCTATCTTGCCGGATGGCTGCGGCGGTCGCCGTTCGCTACACGAACTTGTCAGACCCCTTTGGGATGATCGTGGTATGTCTTCGGACGCATCTTCATCCGCCGCCGGCGAAGCGCCTGTGCAGCGGGTGGAGGTGCTGTTCGGCGAGTTGTCGCAGCTGTGCGGGCAGCGCAACGCGATCGACGGCCGGATCGTGGAGATCATCGCTGAGCTGGAGCGCGACGAGCTGTGCGGCGCCACCGGCGCCCGCTCGATCACCGCATTGGTGGCCTGGAAAACCGGGGTCACACCGCGCCGCGCCGAGACCCTGGTTGCGGTGGCCCGCCGCCTGGAGGAGTTTCCCTGCTGCGCCGACGGCCTGCGTGAAGGCCGGCTCTCGCTCGATCAAGTGGGCGTGATTGCGGAGAAAGCCGCCGACGGTTCCGATGAGCATTATGCGGAGTTGGCCACCGTCGCCACCGTCAGGCAGTTGCGCACCGCGGTCAAGCTCGAGCCACGCCCTGAACCTGAGCCGAAACCCGAACCGCAGCGGTCCTTCACCCGGGTCGAGGGTGACGGGCACACCACCTACCGGATCATTCTGCCGCGTCTGGACGCCGCCAAGTTCGACGCCGCATTGCAGGCCCATCACGACGGGCTGGTCGCCGAGTGGAAACGTGATCACGACACCGATGGGGACGACGAGGGCGCACCGCCGTTCCCCGACCGTGTGGATGCGTTCGTGAGCCTGGTCGAGGCGGGCTGGGACACCGAGGTCGCGCGTCGACCGCACGGTCAACACACCACTGTCGCAATGCATTTGAATGTCGCCGACCGCGTCGCCGCCCTGCACCTGGGTCCGGTGTTGTCTGATGAGGAACGCCAGTACTTGTTGTGCGACGCCACCTGTGAGGTGTGGTTGGAACGCCAGGGCCAGCCGATCGGTGTCGGCCGTAGCACTCGCACCATCAGTCGCCGGTTGCGTCGGGCTTTGGAGCACCGTGACCGCTGCTGTGTGGTCCCCGGCTGCGGAGCCACCCGCGGCCTGCATGCCCACCACATAATCCACTGGGAGGACGGCGGGCCCACCGACCTGGACAACTTGGTGCTGGTCTGCCCCTATCATCACCGTCTGCACCACCGGGGCGGCATCACGATCACCGGGCCCGCACGCCGCTTGGTCGTCACCGACAGCTCCGGGAATCAGCTACACGGCGGGTCTTTGGCCTGCCCACCGACCACGCCACCCCCCGATGTGCCACCGTGTCCCGGCCCCACCGGCGAACGCGCCGACTGGTGGTGGTACCAACCGTTCCAACCTCAACCACCGCCGAAAGCCGCATAGGCCAGGGTGATACGACATGCGTCAGGCGTAACCGTCCACCCATGTACCGGTGTCATCGGTGCGGATGACGAGAGTGCCCCCTGGCACCGACATGAGGGCGGCGGGCCGCGACACGGCCGAAATTCTGCCAGTTCGCACCGGTAGCCTGGCTGATATGCCCAATGCTGCCGACCGGGCCGACGTCTTCGTCAAACGTCGTGCGTCGGCGCCGGCAGGGTTCTTCGCCGCGGAGGCGGCCGGACTGAACTGGCTGGCGGTGGCGGGCGGCGTGCCGTGTGTTCCGGTAATCGGTTACAACGCAAGCTCATTGACACTGCAGCGGTTGTACCCTACGGCGCCGTCGGTGCAGGCGGCACGCGACTTCGGCGCGCGACTGGCCCATACCCACGATGCTGGGGCGTCGGCCTATGGAGCTGGGCCGGACGGGTATGACGGGGACGGATTCTTCGGTCCGATGTCGCAGCCACTGCCGATGTCGTTGGCCGGCAATGATTCTTGGGGCACCTTCTATGCCGACGCCCGGTTGATGCCGATGGCGGAGCTGGCCGCACCAAGGCTCGGCGTTGAGACCCAGGACGCCGTCGCGGAGGTGGCCGATCTGTGCCGCACAGGTGTCTTCGATGACCACGACGGGCCGGCCAGGCTGCACGGCGACCTCTGGAGCGGCAACGTGATATGGACGGCCGACGGTGCGGTCCTCATCGACCCCGCCGCACATGGTGGGCATCGCGAGACAGATCTGGCGATGCTGGCCCTGTTCGGCTTTCCGTTCCTCGACGAGGTGTTGGCCGCGTACCAGGCTGTGCGCCCGCTGCGTGACGGATGGCGCGATCGGGTCGACCTGCATCAGCTCTATCCGCTGCTGGCTCACGTTGTGCTGTTCGGTGGCGGCTATGTGGGTCAGGTCGATGCGGCGGCCCGACGGGTCCTGGCTGCCTCCAGCAAATTACGGATCCAGTAGTTCGAACCGTTAATTGGGCATTGTTCGCGGCGACCGGCGCAGGTTGGCGCGATTTCTTCCGCGCGCGGAATCGGTTGACAGATCACCGGCGGTTTGACAACCGCAAGGTCGGGGCGGGCGGCGGACGGCAACATCGCATCCCGCGCTGCGCAACACGCGTCACAATTGCCTGTCGCTGGCGTCAATATAGTTAAGCCCAGCGCAGTGCTGATTGAGCCTGTCGTCACTAGTTTGCGACAAATTGCGAAGGCGAATAGTGAAATCTTTCCAGCAATGCAGTGATGGACATCACATTAGTGCTACGTTGCCTGAGATCAACCTGAGAAAGTGGCCGAAAGGACTGGTCAGATGGCAGTCAAACACCGTAGGCAGCGGCGGCGCGTCAAGAGGGTGGCGACTCTCGGTGCGGCAACCGCAACAGTCACCGCGCTTACGGTGGGCGTTGCTCCGCCACCGGCTCAGGCCGCCGCGGTCCAGCGAGACTTGCGGCTGCAATCCGGGGTCCAGATCTTCCCGCCACCCGACCAGATCCCGGACCTCACGGGCGGCTTCGGAACCCAGGTGTACAACCAGTTCCAAACCGTCGGCGCACAGCTTCAAACGGCGTTCGTCAACACGTTCAACTTGGCTGCTCTGCTGCAGGCGGCGGGTATCGATCCGACCGCCGCCATCGAGGGCCCGCTGAACGACGCGCTGGGTGGGGCGCTCGGCGACGGTCTCGGAGGTCTCAGCGTCGACCTCACTCCGCTGCTCCAAGCGATCGGTGAGGAAGTCGGCATCGGGGGTCTCGTCGCGATACTGGACACCCTTGGAGTGTTGCCCGATCCGATTCCCCTCGGTGAGCTGGCCGGCGGTCTTGGAGTCAATCTCGACGACCCGCTGTCGTCACTGGGCATCAACCTCATCACTTCTGGCGGTGTTTTCACTCTCCTGAAGCTGCTCGGGGCCGACCTCGGGTGGACACCTTCGTTCCCCAACTCGGTCGCTGACGAGATCAACAACACGCCGTACCTCGAAGTCGGTCTGGGATCGATCTTTACCGCGCTCGGTCTGCCCACGAGCGGGGAAGAGTTCGAGGTTCTGAAAGCCAGTTTCAAACTCCTCACGGGCAAGGACTTACCACCCCTCACCACCGACATCGTCGATCTCCGCGTACCCGTCGTCGCGGGCTGGGGTTTCGGTGCCTTCGCGGCAGGTGCGGCGTATCAGCAGGTCGTCGACGATCTGCCGAATCAGCCTGGCGGGGCTGCGTACACGGGCGCCGACCCGATCCTCGGCAGTTTCACGATCCTGCCGATGATCCTGATCGACAACCCGGGCCGCGCCAACGGCGGCATCCTGGCCCGTGCCTACCCGCTCTTCGGGCTGTTGGGGATCGACACCGTGACACCGGATACGCAGGTGCAGAGCAGTACTGACGGGAACGGTCTTCTCAACGACATTCAGATCTTGGGATTGACCCTCGGCGGAGCCAATCTGATCCCCATCAAGATCGACGCCACAGCCGAGTACCTGCCGCTGTCGGACTTCGCGGCCTGGCCCAACCCGTTCACGATGGCGAATAACGTTGCAGCAGGGCTATTCCCGACGTACATCCTGCGAAACCAATCGCTGGACACGCTCACCACGGTTCTGGTCGACCAAGTCGTCGAGCAGCTGGGCGCGGACATCACCGACTATTTGGCCAACCCGGGAGGTGATCCCACCAAGGGACCCAAACTCAACATCTACGTCACCATCCCGGCCAACAGCTTGCCGCTGCTGGAGCCCACGTATCTGGCATACGACGTCATCAACCTGCTGACCGGGGCGAACCTCAACAACCCGATCGGTACGGCGCTGAGCCCGGTGCTCACCAGCCTGGTGAACCTCGGCTACACCGATGTGGAGTACAACGAGGAAACCGGGATCTACGAACGCACCCTCGACGAGGCCGACATCCCAACGGCTTTCGGCACCCTCCCGGCTGATGTCGACTGGACGCAGGTGCCGGAGCATCTGGTGAACAACCTTCTCACCGGCATTCAGAAGGCGATCGATGACGGATTGGTGAGCCAGACTCCTGTCTCCAATCCGATCAAGACGCTGCTCGGCTTGCTCGGCGTGGGCAATCCCTTGGAGAGTCTCACGCCGGATGTGCTGGACACCCTCGGTGACACCAGCGCGCTGAACCTCGCGAAGACGAGCTTCCAACCTCAAGGCATCACGCAGACCAACCTCGGCACGGACACGGTTGATCTGAAATCCGTGATCGACGAACCTGTCGGAGGTACCGCCCAGGAGAACGCGGATGACGGCTTGAAGAAGCTCAGCGCCGCGGGCGACGATGCTCGTCAGGAGTTGGAGAAGACTGTCAAGGACGCCGGCGAGCGCGCGAAGGCCCAGTCCGAGAAGGCACGTGAGCGGACGGCCACGGCGGTCAAGAACACCCAGGAGCGGCTGAACAAGCTTGCCGAGAACGGCCGTAAGCAGATCAAGTCAGCCGCCGAGGGCCTCCGGGAGGGTGCCGAGAAGGCGGTCAACGATGTGAAGGACAACGTCGAGAAGGCCGCCAACAAGCCCGAGAAGAAGGCCGCGAAGAAAGCGGAGACGAAGACCGAGAAGAAGGCCGAAAAGAAGGACGCCGCCTGAGGCCTGATCTGCCTGGTGCATCCGCTCACTACGATTGACCGGATGACTGCGGAAAGGCGTGGGCGCGGTCGGCCCGCCGGGCCGGGGGTTGACGTCGCGCAACGTCGCTCGGATCTGCTCGACGCTGCCGAACGTGCGATCCGTACCCACGGGCCGGATGTGGGGATCGCCGAGGTGGCCAAGGAGGCCGGCTTCGTGCGCTCGGCCGTCTACGCGGTGTTCCCGAATCGGGCGGCCATCCTGTCTGCGCTCGGTGAGCGTCAGGCGCACCGGCTGCTCAGCGAGATCACCAGGCGTGCAGCGGGTTCGACCGATCTGCGGCAGCGTATGTCGCTGTTCTTCGACGTGATCTGTGGCTGGATGGCCGACGATCCGAACCTGTACCGGGCGTTGAGCGTGCACGCTGCCGGCGGGCCGGAGATGCCGGGAATCTTCGACGAACTTGCCACCGCCGTCGAGGCCATGCTGGCGGTATCCATGGCGGCCGGCGGTGCCGACACCGCTGCCGCGGCGCCGTGGGCGCGGGCCATCGTCGGGTCGGCCATGGTCAGCGCGCAGTGGTGGCTACGGGAGTCGTCGATGCCCAGAGAAGAACTCGTCGAGCATCTGACGAAACTGTGCTGGGACGGTGGCTCGGCCCTGCCGTTCAGTCCTTTCGATGTTTCGGCTATTGACAGCGGTGGGCCATAAAAGACACCATGTCTTTTATGGCTGCTCCCGCCTCACACCAGGTTGACGGTCCCTCGCGGTACTGGGAGGACGTCCCCGACGAATATGACTTGAAGCTGACGGAGATCACCGGCGCGATCCCAACGGGATTGACCGGAACGCTCTACCGCAATGGATCGGGCCGCTGGAACATCGGTACGTCACGGGTGGACAGCCTGTTCGACGCCGACGGCATGGTGGTCGCATTCGCGATCGATGGCGACGGTGTGCGGTTCAAAAACCGCTTCGTTCGCACCAACCACTACCTGACCACGACCGCAGCGGGGCGCATGGTGAAGCGCGGGTTTGCCTACCAGCGTCCAGGTGGCTTGCGGGCCAACGCGTTTCGGCTTCCCGCCAACACCGCCAACACCAATGTGATGATCGGCCACGACCAGCTGCTCGCCCTCTGGGAGGGCGGGCGCCCGCACGGCATGGATCTCGACACACTCAACACCATCGGGATGTGCAGCCTCGACGGCGCGCTCAAGGGCCCGATCGGCGCGTACTCGGCGCACTACACCTATGACCCGACGACGGACTCCCGCGTCAACTTCGGGTTCGAACCGTACTTTCCGCGTCTCGACCTACGCCACATCCGCAATGCGCCGAGCCGGGCTGAAAAGATCAGGCGGCTGCGCGAACTCGCCGGCGAGGCGATTCCCCGGGTCCGGTTACGCCTGTACGAAACCGATTGTCACGGCGTCACCCGGTACCTGCGGGCGGTACCCCTGCCGGGCATGGGACTGCTCCACGACATGGCGCTCACCCCGCGCTACGCCGTCTTCATGCTCTCCCCGTTGCGGATCAACCCGTGGGCGCTACTCGGTAGTCAATCCTATTGGGACGCCATAAAGTTCAAGCAGAACGAGCCGTCGTACTTCATCCTCGCCCCGCGCGATGGCGGGCGGGTCCGGGTGATCGAGACGGATCCGTTCTACATGTGGCACTACGCCAACGCTTACGAGGACGGGTCCGACGTGGTGGTCGAACTGCCCCGCTTCGCCCCGGAGACCTTCGGTGGGATGCAGGCCTGGGCAGCCGACAGCCGCAGTGACATGTCGCGTTTGTACCGAGACGTCGCGGACGAAGACCTGCCGGATACCGTGCGGCTCACCCGGTTCCGCATCACCTCCGACGACCGCGTCCTGGCTGAACCGATGGCTCAGTTGGGTTGTGAGTTCCCTCAGATCGATCAGCGTCGCTCGACTCAACCGCATTCGGTGACGTACGTGACGGTCCCCGCCGACGGCGACGGTGGCGGGGAAGGTATCGGCCGGTTCAACCATGCCGACGGCAGCGTGCAGACCTACTGCCCGCCCGGCCACAAGCTGGTCGAGCCGATCTTCGTTCCGCGGCCGACAAGCTGCACCGAGGACGACGGATGGGTTTTGACCGTGGGCTACGACGAGGCGCAACACCGAAGCCGGCTGATGGTGTTCGACGCAGCCGGCATCGACGCCGGACCGATCGCCGAAGCATGGCTGCCATTCCACCTGCCGATGAGCTACCACGGGGCGTTCACCGATCGGGTGGCCAGGTTTTAGTTGGGCGCCAACGCACTTGCGGTCAGCCGCGCGATCACCGGCGACAACAGTTGCGCATATTCTTCGGTGATGTGGTTGTCGTCGCGGAAGACCAGGGTGTTGCCGACGATCACCGGGCAGCGCCGGTCGGTGCAGAAGTACTGGTCCAGCCGCGCGTACTGTCCGCCGCCGGCGTGCACGGCCCGGGTTTCCGCGGCAATACCGTTGTCGTTCACGGCGATCGAGCGGTCGGGTGCGCAGGCCGAAGCGTCATCCATGTGCGCCGACAAGCACGTCGGCACCGTCGTGTGGGGGTCGGGCACGGGTCCGAGCACCAGGACCCGTGCGCCGGTGCCGCGCAACTGCGACACCAGTCGGGTCAACCCGTCGAGCCAAGTCGGGTCGTAGCTGACGAAGCCGAAATCAGCTCCGTAGCGGCGCACCATGTCTAGCACGATCAGAGCCGGTCGGTCATTGGCGATTCGGTTCAACACGTCGGCACGCCACTGTTTGCACTCGGTGAACTCGCGTTCGAGGTAGGGGCTCAGGATCGGCAGCTTCATCGGCGGACAGGTGACTTTCGCGTAGGTCTGCAACCGCCAATGCTGCTGCTGCGCAGCGGTTTGCAGAGCCGGTTGCCACATGCCGGCGTGCGAATCGCCGATCAGCGCGGCCTTGGTGGTCGACGCGGCATCTCCGGACACGCAGTCGGGGACGGCGACGTCCTTCCAGGACAGCACACAGCCGTTGACGAACGCCTCGGGTTTGGTGATATCGCCGAGCGGCGGTGACAGATTCGACGGCACCGCGCGCAGCGCAGCCGAGGCGGCGACGGCCGCCTGAACCTGCTGCTCCGGCGTCAGCGTAGGCGCGGGCGCGGACGCAGCAGGTGGGGGTCCGACGAGGGCCACCGGCACCGCCGCTGGTCCGGATCCCGTCGGCACCGGACGCACTGCCAACAGCACCAGCCCGGCGCAGACCGCTACCGCGGTGGCCGTCGCGCCGACGGCCAGGCTGCGCCACGACGAGCCGCGCAGTGCGGTGGCGAAGCGGGCCGGGTTCTCGACCAGGTGCAGCGTCAGGATCGCCAGGCCCAACGACATCACCATCGTCGCCACTCGGCCGGCCAACCCCAGCCCGTGGCCGAACAGGGCCGGGGCCAACAGCAATACCGGCCAGTGCCACAGATACCACGAGTACGACAGCCGGCCGATGCCGCGCATCACCGGTTTCGACAACAGGCGCCCGACACCCAGATCGGGGATCGCGCAGCCGGCCCCGATCACCAGCGCGGTGCCCATCACCGGAAGCAACGCCGCGGAGCCGGGATAGGGCGTTGTGGTGCCGAACTGTGTGCACGTGGCCAGGATCAGCGCCAGACCGCCCCAGCCGACCAGCGCCGCGCAGACCGGGGGCAGGCTGCGCCAGTGTGCCGCAGTCAGTGCGATCAGCCCGCCGGCGGCCAACTCCCAGGCGCGGGTGGGCAAGGAGAAGAACGCCCAGGGTGGCATCGTCTCGGTCCACGCCAGCGATACGGCGAGCGAGCCGGCGGCCACCACGGCCAGCACGCACGCATAGGGGACGGCTGACCGGACGTTCCGGCCGCTTCGGGTCAGTAGCCAGGCAATGCCGAGAATCAGGGCGGGCCACAGCAGATAGAACTGCTCCTCCACGCCGAGCGACCAGTAGTGCTGCAGCGGGGAAGGTGCCGTCTCAGCCGCCAGATAGTCGGTTCCCTCCACGGCGAAGCGGTAGTTCCCCACGTACAGAGCGCTGGCGATCGCGTCGGTCAGCACCGCGCGTGCCCGCAGCGGTGGGAGCAGGAGAGCGGCTGCCACCGAGGTGGCCACCAAGACCAGGGCGGCGGCCGGCAGCAGGCGACGGGCTCGTCCGGCATAGAACTGACCCATCCGCACGGTCCCGGTGCCCGAGGCCTCGCGCCACAGCAGGCCGGTGATCAGGAATCCCGACACGACGAAGAACACGTCGACACCTACGAAGCCGCCGCCGAAGCCGGGCACCCCGGCGTGGAACAGCACCACGGCCAGCACTGCGACCGCCCGCAAGCCCTCGATATCGGGACGAAACTGTTTGTTGGACAGGGATTTTCGCCCGCGCGCGGTGTTGCCGCGGCGGGCCGTGGGCTCCGCGAGGGTTGTCACTCTGTTCACTCGAGTAACGATCGTCGCACGGCGGGTGCCGTTGACCCGGGATTTGCCGGGCCTGTTGCTAGCCTCATTCCGATGGGACGATCACGCATTGCCGCGCTGGCGGTGCTGTGCGGGTTGCTTTCGGGCTGTTGCGCCCCGACCGAATCCACGCAGTCATCGAAGGCGCCCGCGGTCTCGGCCGCCGGCACCTGCGATCTGAGCGGCCTTCCGCCCGAGGCGGACACGACGGTTGAGCTCATCCAGTCCGGCGGGCCGTTTCCCTACCCGCGCAACGACGGCGTCGTCTTCGGAAACTACGAAGGCCGGTTGCCCAAACATGAGCGCGGCTACTACCACGAGTACACCGTGCCGACACCCGGCAACAAACACCGCGGCAAGCGGCGCATCGTCACCGGCGGAGCGCCGCAGAACGATCCGCCCGAGTATTACTACACCGGCGATCACTACGAATCGTTCTGCCTGATCGGAGGCATGTGAAGACGTATCGGATCGACGGGTCCAAGGTGGCCTCGAAGGCGGACTTCTTCACCGAGATCGGCCGCGCCGTCAACGGTGACGACGGCTACTTCGGCTCGAATCTCGATGCGCTGGCCGATTGTCTGCGCGGCGGATTCGGCACTCCGGACAACCGCAAGTTCCGGTTTGTCATGACTTCCTATCGGAATATCAAAGAAGCGCTCGGGCAGGACACTTGGGCCACGGTGTTGTCGATCTTCGCCACCGAGGGCGTCGATCTGTGGCTCCAGAACTGAGGCTCGACCGGCCCAGCAAACTAGGCGGGTAACCGCTTACGCGCGTCCGACGCGGGCAACGGCGCAGTGGCCGCGGATTGGCAACAAGGCTGTGCAGCAACGGCGTTGACCGCGGCCCCGCCACCTTCGGAATGTGGTTAAGCTGGCGTTCTGCGTGCCATCTGGCGCGGGGTAGTTGGAGCGGACTGGTAGGAGCTACGCGCGCGTGACTGAACAGGTATCGACCGAGACGACGTGGCTGATGGCCGGCACCGAGGGGTCTGAGTACCTGTGGCAAACTCAACCCGGCGACATGATCGCTGCGCTGCCCTACTTCCGGGCGACGATGACTCACCTGATCGCACTCCACGGCGGCACCCTGGCGGCGAGGCAGCCCGCCTGCGACGGTTTCACGGCCACCTTCGCCCGGGCCTCGGATGCGGTCTCGTGCGCGCTGTATCTGCAACTGGCACCGATGGATCCGTTCGAGCTGTGTATCGGCGTGCACAACGCGGCTACCGGAGCACAGCGGTTGCGCGACATCGCCCACGCCGGGCAGACGTTGATCTCGGGCACGACCGCGTCATCGGTTGCCGGCGACTTGCCCTCCGGGGCCACCCTGAAACACCTCGGCGACCAACGCATGGGCGACAGCGAGGCGCAGGAGCGGCTGCTGCAGCTGTGTCACCCCGGCCTGCGGAAGTACCTGCAGCCCTTGCGAATGCCGCGCGCCGTGCTCGCCGAAGTCCTGGCGAACTGACGCTCAGTTGAAGGCGAGCCAGCTGGGCAGCGCGCGCTCGCGCGAATCGCACAGCACCTGACGGGTATCGCAGTTCCCGCGCGGTGATCCGGCGCCGCTCCACATGCCGCCGGTGTCGCGGCGCAACACGATCGCCGACGAGCCGCCGCCGTCGAGCAACACGGCGTTGTCCGCACCCAGGCCGCGGAAGAGGTCCTGGATGTTGTCCGGCGTGTAGCTGCCGCCCTGGAAGACGAACAGCTGATCGGCAGCCCGGTTGTAGCCGACGGCGGTGCGCGCCGCGCTCGGGCCGTTGTCGTTGAGCTGAGCGGTGTCGCCGGGGGCGAGTAGCCCGATGCCGGCGACCGCGACGAACCGGGCGTTCTGGTCGAGCAGCCGCTGGATCACCGGGGTGGCCGAGTCGTAATCGTCCTTGCTCTTGGGCATCACGACGTAGGGCGCGCCGCCCATCGGAAGGATCATGGTGGCCAGCGCCGACCAGTGCTCGTTCCCGCCGGACAGGCCCTGCTTGCCGGCGTAGGCCAGGGTGCCGGTCACCGCGGCGTTGGCCCGGCCCTGCCCGCGGGTGTTGTCGACGTAGGCGCCCAGCGGCGACGAGCATTTGGTGTCGCGCCACGAACCGGCCTGCTGCCCGCGCACGTCGAAGAAGTTGGCATTGACCGCGATGGTGGGCTGGCCCAGGACCTGCCAGGCGGCCAGCGGGGCATAGGTTTCCGACGCCTGCCAGAGCCCTTCGCCGGTCCGGGCACCCGGCGTGCGTTCACAGCGGGACTGATATCCCTGATGGCTGTCGACCAGCAGGCGCGGGTTGAGCTTGCTGGAGGCGTTCTTTATCGCCATCAGATGGCCGCCGTTGTTGAGCGTGTAGGCGCGTCCGTCCGCGGCCAGGAACGGGGCGGCGAACTGGCCGCCGAAGTTGTACACGAGGTAGGCGCCCTTGGTGTTGGCGATCGCCCCGAGCAGCAGCGTGCGGGGATCTTCGGCGCGCGCGACGGGAGAGCCGGTGGTGGCTAGGGCCGCGGACACGGCAACGGCGGACACGGCGGCGACCGCACGTCGGAAGAGTTTTGCCAGGCCTGGCACGAAGTACACAATAACCACACAGGAAACTCTGTCAACATGCGTAACAGCCTGGTCACGGTTGGATCAAGACGTGATCGCACCCGGTCGATCAGTGTTAGCTGGAGCCTCGGCTTCGGGCTTGCGCAGCACCGCCGGCCGCAAATTCTCGGGCAGAGCCCGCAGGGCCGCGGCGCCCAGCGCGGTCACCGCGACTGCCCCAGCCGTAAGTGTCCACGCCGGAGCCGCCGGGAACACGCCCTCCAACAGCATCGTGACGCCGAAGATGACGAACAGCGCCGCGGCACCCAGCTGGATCACCCGTTCGGGCAGGTGCTTACCGGCCACGGCGCCGACGACGATGGCCAGTGCGTCGGCGGCCACCATGCCGATGGTCGAACCGATCCAGACGCCGACCCAGTCGTTGTCGGCGGCCAGCGTGATGGTGGCGAGCATGGTCTTGTCGCCGAGCTCGGCGAGCAGGAAGGCCGAGGTGACGGTGAAGAACGCCGGAGCACTCGAGCGTTGGGCCTTGGTCGCCTCATCGTCGGACAACTTGTCGCCGCGCAGCGTCCACAACCCGAAGAAGACGAACGCGACACCGGCGAGGATGCCGAGCAGATGCGTCGGAAGGGCCGCACCCAGGTAGTGGCCGACGGCGACGGAGATGAGGTGAACGGCGGTGGTGGCTGCGGTGATGCCGATCAGCACCACCCACCAGCGGTAGCGCAGCGCGAAGGTCATGGCCATCAGCTGCGACTTGTCGCCCAGCTCGGCCACGAAGATGACAGCGAAGCTCAAGAGCAGCGCAGCAAGCACTCAACAACTCCTCGGTCGTTGGCTGCCGTCGGGGGTCTGAAACACAGATGCCTCCGGCCGACGAACCAATGGTCTACGGCCGAAGGTCTCGCCCACCGGCCAGTGACCGGTTCGGATAACCGGGCCGTCAGCACAACGCTATGCGGCCAGTATGTCGAATATCCGATTGGGGGCTACTCCCCTTCGCTGTCACCCACCATACGCACTTCGGACGGGACGATGCAAACCGTCCCGCCCGAAAGTGCTTATTCGACAATAAGTTTGGGGATCAACACCGGAAAGTTCGGGTGACCTGACAATGTTGGTTCAGGCACCCACATATTCGGCGAGGTGTTGTCCCGTCAGCGTGGCGCGCTCGGCGACCAGATCGGCCGGGGTGCCCTCGAAGACCACGCGACCGCCGTCGTGCCCGGCGCCCGGCCCCAGGTCGATGATCCAATCGGCATGCGCCATGACCGCCTGATGGTGCTCGATCACGATCACCGATTTGCCGGAATCGACCAACCGGTCCAGCAGGGCGAGCAGCTGCTCGACGTCGGCCAGATGCAGGCCGGTGGTCGGCTCATCCAGGATGTAGGTGTCACCCTTTTCGCCCATCTGCGCGGCCAGCTTGAGCCGCTGCCGCTCACCGCCGGACAAGGTGGTCAGCGGCTGCCCGAGCGTGAGATAACCCAGGCCCACGTCAGCCATCCGGGACAGGATCTTCTGCGCGGCAGGAACTTTGGCCGCACCATCGCTGAAGTAGCGCTCTGCCTCGGTCACCGGCATGGCCAGCACCTCGGCGATGTCGCGGCCCCCGAGGGTGTATTGCAACACCGAGGCACCGAATCGCTTACCCTCACACTCCTCGCACGTGGTCTCGACGGTCGCCATCACACCCAGGTCGGTGTAGATCACGCCGGCCCCGTTGCACGTCGGGCAAGCGCCCTCCGAATTCGAGCTGAACAGGGCGGGTTTGACCCCGTTGGCCTTGGCGAAGGCCTTGCGGATCGGCTCGAGCAAGCCGGTGTAGGTCGCCGGGTTGCTGCGGCGCGACCCGCGGATCGGGCTCTGGTCGACCACCACCACGCCGTCGCGACCGGCCACCGAACCGCCGATCAACGAGCTCTTTCCCGAGCCTGCGACACCGGTGATCACCACGAGCGCGCCGAGCGGGATGTCGACGTCGACGTCGCGCAGATTGTGGGTGTTGGCGCCACGGATTTCCATGGCAGCGTTGGGTTTCCGCACCTCGTCCTTCAGTGACGCGCGGTACCCGAGGTGGCGTCCGGTGACAGTGTCGCTGGCCCGCAGACCGGCCACGTCGCCTTCGAACACCACCTCGCCGCCGGCCGATCCGGCGCCCGGGCCCAGGTCGACGACATGGTCGGCGATCGCGATGGTCTCGGGTTTGTGTTCGACCACCAGCACGGTGTTGCCCTTGTCCCGCAGCGCCAGCAGCAGGTTGTTCATCCGGGCGATGTCATGCGGGTGCAGGCCGATCGTCGGCTCGTCGAACACGTAGGTGACATCGGTCAGAGACGAGCCCAGATGACGGATCATCTTGACGCGCTGAGCTTCGCCACCCGACAGGGTGCCGGCGGGACGGTCCAGGGACAGGTATCCCAACCCGATCTCGACGAATGAGTCGAGGGTGTGCTGCAAAGCCGTCAGCAGTGGGGACACCGACTCGTCTTTGACCGTCCCGAGCCAGGCCGCCAGGTCGGTGATCTGCATCGCGCATGCGTCGGCGATGTTGAGGCCGGCGATCTTCGACGACCGCGCGGTCTCCGACAACCGGGTGCCTTCGCATTCCGGGCAAGTGGTGAACGTGACCGCGCGCTCGACGAACGCGCGGATGTGCGGTTGCATGGCCTCGACGTCCTTGGCCAGGAACGACTTCTGGATCTGCGGGATCAGCCCGAGGTAGGTCAGGTTGACCCCGTCGATCTTGAGCTTGGTCGCCTCCTTGTGCAGCAGCGCGTCGAGTTCCTTCTTGGTGAACTTGTTGATCGGCTTGTCCGGGTCGAAGAAGCCGCAGCCCCGGAAGATCCGGCCGTACCAGCCGTCCATGCTGAACCCCGGGATGGTCAGCGCACCCTCGTTCAGCGATTTGGTGTCGTCATACAGCGCGGTCAGATCGATGTCGTTGACCGCGCCGCGGCCCTCACACCGCGGGCACATGCCGCCGACGATGTTGAACTCGCGACGTTCCTTGACCGTGCGCCCGGCTTTCTCCAGAGTCACCGCCCCGGCACCGCTGATCGAGGCCACATTGAACGAAAAGGCTTGCGGTGAACCGATATGCGGCTTGCCGAGCCGGCTGAACAAGATGCGCAGCATCGCTCCGGTGTCGGTGGCGGTGCCGACCGTGGAACGCGGGTCGGCGCCCATCCGCTGCTGATCGACGATGATCGCGGTGGTCAGCCCGTCGAGCACGTCGACCTCGGGGCGGGCCAGATTCGGCATGAAGCCCTGCACGAAGGCGCTGTAGGTCTCGTTGATCAACCGCTGGGATTCGGCGGCGATCGTGTCGAACACCAGCGAGCTCTTGCCCGACCCCGAGACGCCGGTGAACACCGTCAACCGGCGTTTGGGCAACTCGATGTCGACGTCTTTGAGGTTGTTCTCCCGGGCGCCGGTGACGCGGATGAGATCGTGACTGTCGGCGGGGTGGGTTTTGCCGCTCATCGGCTAGCGCGACTCCTGGATCCGGACCATGTTGCCGGCAGGATCGCGAAGCGCGCAGTCCCGCACACCGTATGGCTGCTCGGTGGGTTCCTGGACCACCTCGACGTCCCCGGCCTGCACCTTCTCGAAGGTGCTGTCGAGGTCTTTGGTGGCCAGCAGGAGTGTTCCGAAAGTGCCCTTGGCCATCATCTCGGCGACGGTGCGGCGCTCGTCGTCGGTGAGACCCGGGGTGGCCGACGGTGGGTAGAGGACGACGGAAGTGTCGGGCTGATTCGGTGGACCGACGGTGATCCATCGCATCTTGTCCTTGCCGACGTCGAGGCGGACCTCGAAGCCGAGCACGTCGCGATAGAACGCCAGTGACTCTTCCGGATCGTCGAGGGGGAGCATGCTGGAGTGAATGGTGAGTTCCATGGTTCTCACGCTAAGTGGAGGCGGGTGGCGGGCGCTTCTCGATTCCTGATCGGTTTGGTGACCTGCTTTTCCACGCAGGACGGCATGCCTTCGTTCACACCCGCGGTCTCTTGCCGGTACGTGCTCGGCGGCATGCCGACGAGCTCGGTGAACCGGGTGCTGAACGTGCCGAGTGAGGAGAACCCGACGGCGAAGCAGACCTCTGTGACCGACATGTCGCCACGGCGCAGCAGCGCCATGGCCCGCTCGATACGGCGGGTCATCAGGTACGAATACGGTGACTCGCCGTAGGCGCTCTTGAACTGCCGAGACAGGTGCCCGGCGGACATGTTCACCCCGCGGGCGAGTGCCTCGACGTTCAGCGGCTGCGCGTACTCGCGGTCGATGCGGTCCCGGACCCGGCGCAGCAGCTTGAGATCGCGTAGCTGTTGGTCGGCCACACCGGCGATGCTACGGCTAAGGCGCCAGGCGATACACCGCACCGGCGTAGTCGTCGGTGATGTACACCGCGCCGTCCGGACCGGGTATTGCCGCCACGGGGCGGCCCCAGCGGGTGCCGTCGTCGGCCTGGAATCCGCCGACGAGGGTCTGCTGCGGCCCCAATGTGCCGCCGTGCCAACCGAAGAACGACACCTCGGGCGGCTGCGGCGACTGCCGGTTCCACGAGCCGTGCACCCCGACCAGCGCTCCGGAACCGAAGGGCTGTGGCAGGTCGGCGAAACTCATTCCCAGCGGGGCCGAATGCGCACCCAGCGTCTGCTCGACGGGGGCCAGCGCCGCGCAGTCCATCTTGGCGCCGTCGGCGTTGGTCTGCATGTCCCGGATGAACCCGGCAGGCGGTGATCCGTCGGGATTGCAGTACGGCCAACCCAATTCGCGTCCCGGCGTCAGTTTCGCCACCGATTCCGGCGGATGGTCGTCCACGTAGTCCTGCCGCACCCGACCCTGCGGATCCGCCACGTTGTCGCGGTTGTTCACCGCAGTCCACAGCGAGCCGTCGCCGGCGATGGCCAGTCCCGTGCCGTTGCGCACCCCGGTGGCGAACGGCGCCGCCGGCCCTCCGCCCGGTGGCACCCGCATGATCGTGGCCCGCGGCGGGGTGGCGTCGCGGTCCTGCGCCGAGACGTTGCCCGTCGAGCCGATCGAAAAGTACACCGCGCCATCGGATCCCACGACCACACTCTTGAGCGCATGGGCATAGGCGCCGTGCAGGTCAGGGCTTTTGGCGTCGGGCAGGCCACCGGCCACGATGCGGCGGTTGCGCGCCTGGCCGCTGACGTACTCGTAGGCCGTGATCTGGTTGCTCTCGGCCACGTACAGCGTCGACCCCGCGAAGAAGAGCCCATGCGGCTGCTGAAGGCCGTCGAGCAGAGTGCGCTGGTCGGGGCGCACCGTCACCACCTGTCCGGTGGCCGGGACCGACACCAGCAGCGCGCCGTCCGGAGCGAACGCCGCCATCCTGGCCTTGGGCACCCGGGCGATCACCTCGATGGTCCAGCCGGCCGGAATCTGGGCTTGGCGCGGCTCGTCGAGCGGGGCCTGGGCGAACCGGTCAGGCACCTGGAGGAGCACCGACGCTAGGCCCGCAGGCGGCCGTTCCGAGCTGGACGGCGACGGTGATGGTGGCGGCGTCGGCCCGGTTTCGGGTTGGGACCCACACGCGGCCAGTGCGGCCGCGGTGAGCAGTGCCATCGCGCTACGCGCCGCCCAAACCCGCATTCATCTCCCAAACCAGGATTTCGGCCTCGGTGTCGGCCGTGATCCGTCCGCCCGTATCGGTGAGCCGGGCGGCGTCGCCCTCGCCGAGCGCCCCGCATCCCTCCAACGTGACCGACCCGCGCGCCACGAACAGGTGGACGTAACGGGCCGCCGGCAACTCGACCGAGCCGCCGGGCTGCAGGCGAGCGCCGTACAACGTGGCGTTGCGGTTGTGCAGGGTGACGGCCGCGTCGACGGCGCCGGAGGCGATCGGCGTCAACGTGTCGGCCAGCTCGATCTCCTGTTGCTGATAGCTCGGTGTCACCCCGGCCGTGTCAGGCAGCACCCACATCTGCACGAAATGCACGGGCTCGCTGTCGGATCCGTTCTTCTCCGAATGCTGCACCCCGGTGCCCGCCGACATCCGTTGCGCCAGACCCGGGTAGATCACCCCGGAGTTGCCCATCGAATCCGCGTGCGCCAGCCGGCCGGACAGCACCCACGTGACGATTTCCATGTCCCGGTGCGGATGGGTGTCAAAGCCGGCGCCGGGTGCGACGACGTCATCGTTGTTGACCAGCAACAAACCGTGATGGGTGTTGGCCGGGTCGTAGTAATCGGCGAACGAGAACGAGTGCCGCGATTGCAGCCAATCGGTGGTGCTCGCACCACGGTCGTCCGCGCGTCGGATGTCGACCCTGGACGTCCCGGAAGCCATGGCGCCAGCCTACCGACCGCCCATGCTGACCAACCGGTGGATCGGTTAAGCGCAAGGCTTAGTGTGTGGGGCGTGGAACTCAACGGAGCAAGCGCCATCGTCACCGGTGGTGCATCAGGTATCGGCGCGGCGACTGCCCGCCAGTTGGCCGCCAAGGGAGCCCGCGTCGTCGTGGCTGACCTGCAGGCGGATAAGGGCGAGGCCCTCGCAAAGGAGATCGGCGGCGCCTTCGTCAGCGTTGACGTCACCAGCACCGAGCAGATCGAGGCCGCGGTCAACAAGGCCGTCGAACTCGGCCCGCTGCGCGCCCTGGTGAACTCGGCCGGCATCGGCTGGGCCCAGCGCACCATCGGCAAGGACGGCGAATTCGCCTCCGCGCACAACCTGGACGCCTACAAGAAGGTGCTGGCGATCAACCTGGTCGGCACCTTCGACTGCATCCGGCTGGCCGCCACCGCGATGAGCCGCAACGAGCTCACCGACACCGGCGAGCGTGGTGCCATCGTCAACATGACCAGCGTCGCGGCCTTCGACGGCCAGATCGGCCAGGCGGCCTACTCGTCGTCCAAGGGCGGCGTGGTCGGCCTGACCCTGCCGGTGGCCCGTGACCTGTCCGCGGTCGGCATCCGCGTCAACACCGTGGCCCCCGGCCTGATCGACACCCCGATCTACGGCGAGGGCGAAGCCTCCGAGGCCTTCAAGGCCAAGCTGGGTGAGTCGGTGCTGTTCCCGCACCGCCTCGGCAAGCCCGACGAGCTGGCCTCGATGGTCGTCGAGCTGCTGACCAACTCGTACATGAACGCCGAAGTGGTCCGCGTCGACGGCGGCATCCGGATGCCACCCAAGTAACCCTCGCGAACAGACACGGAGGTCCCCCGGAGCGCGCGTTTCCGGGGGACTTTCGCGGCTACGGGACAGCGGCTACGGGACAATTGTCAGGTGGTCGACACCTGGTGGGGCAGTGCGCTGATCGGTCTCGGTGTCGCACTGCTGCTGAGTTGGCTGATCCTGATCGTCGCGCTGCTCGTCGTGCGGCCCCGCGGAAACCTGCTCACCGAGGCGCTGCGGATACTTCCCGACCTGTTACGGCTGATCCCGCGGCTGGCCGCCGACAAGACGTTGCCGCGGGGCGTGCGCATCCGACTGGCCGTGCTGGTCGTCTATCTGGCGCTGCCCATCGACCTGATCCCCGATTTCATCCCGGTGCTCGGCTACGCCGATGACGCCATCATCGTCACCCTGGTGTTGCGCAGCGTCGTGCGACGCGCCGGCCTGGACGCGGTCCGGGCGCATTGGCCGGGCAGCGATGACGGATTCGATGCCCTGGTCCGGCTGACCGGTCTCAACCGCTGAAGAGACCACTGAAGAAACGCAAAACCCCTCTCGACGCTGAGAGGGGGTTTTGGGTCTGGTGCGCCAGGTGTTTACCAGTCCGACTCGTCGAACTTGATGACACCGCGAATGTTGTTGCCGTCCAACATGTCCTGGTAGCCCTGATTGATATCTTCGAGCTTGTAGGTCCGCGTGATCATGTCGTCGATGTTGAGCAGACCCGACTTGTACAACGCGACCAGTCGCGGCGTCTCGACATGTGAGCTGCCGCCGCCGAAGATGTTGCCCTTCAACGTCTTCTGCAACATGGTGAACAGGAACAGGTTGAGCTTGACGTCGGCGTCCATCATCGAGCCCATGCCCGTCACCACGCAGGTGCCGGTCTTGGCGGTGAGGATCATCGCCTCTTCGATGTAGGAGCCCTTCATCTCGCCCACGGCGATGATGACCTTGTCCGCCATCAGGCCCCAGGTCGTCTCCATCACCGGCGCGATGGCCTCGGCCATCGACGGGTAGACGTGCGTGGCGCCGAACTTGATGGCCTGCTCGCGCTTCCATTCGTTCGGGTCGATGGCGATGACCTGTTTGGCGCCGGAGATCACCGCACCCTGCAGCGCGCTCATGCCGATGCCGCCGACGCCGACGATGATGACGGTCTCACCGGGCTTGACGTCGGCGACGTTGGTGGCCGAGCCGAAGCCTGTCGGCACCGCGCAGCCCATGATGGCCGCGGTCTCGAACGGGATGTCCTTGTCGATCTTGACGACGGAGTCCTTGTGCACGGTCATGTACGGCGCGAAGGTGCCGAGCAGGTTCATCGGCGACACCTCACGGCCACCGGCATGGATCCGGTTGGTGCCGTCGGCGATGGCCTTGCCGCCGAGCAGGACCGCGCCGCGGTCGCACAGCGAGCGGAAGCCCTTCAGGCACGGCGGACATTCACCGCAGGCCGGAATGAAGGCGAGGATGACGTGGTCACCCTCCTCGATGCCGGTGACGTTCTTGCCGACCTTGGTGACGACGCCCGCGCCCTCATGGCCGCCGAGCGCCGGCAGCGCCATCGGGGTGGCGCCGGTGGTCAGGTGGTAGTCCGAATGGCACATGCCCGCGGCATGCATCCGGATCTGTACTTCGTCGGCGACGGGGTCGCCGAGGTCGATCTCGTCGACCTTGAATGGCGAGTTGAGTTCCCACAGCAGGGCGCCTTTGGTCTTCATGGGAGGCGATAATAGAACAGGTTGCAGTACTGTCTAGTAACTGGCCTTTGACCTGCATATATACCGGCTTGATTTCGTTGTAATGCTGCACGCCGATGAACTCTCGGCTCGGCGCTGGTCTACATGCCATGACCGAAATCAAAGCCAGCATCGTCCCCAACCTCTGGTTCGACCGGGAGGCCGAGCAGGCCGCCCAGCACTACATCGCCGCGTTCGGCGGCAACGGCCGCGTCATCACCACCATCGCCTCACATCCCGATTCGCCGTCTCCTCAAGATGTGCCCGTGGTGGTCGAGCTCGAGCTGGCCGGACAGCGTCTCGTCGGTATCAACGGTGGCCCGCAGTTCACCTTCAACGAGGCCATCTCCCTCGAAGCGCGCGTCACCGGCCAGGAGCAGCTCGACCAACTCTGGGCCGCTCTGGTCGAGGGCGGCGAGGAATTGCCGTGCGGCTGGCTCAAGGACAAGTACGGCCTGGCCTGGCAGATCACCCCGACCGAGTACTACGACCTGCTGGGCAAAGGAGATCCCGCAGCCGATGCCCGGCTGATGTCGGCGGTGTTGAGCACCCACGGCAAGTTCGACATCGCCCAACTGCAGGCGGCCTATGAAGGTTCGTGATCGCCGAGTGGCCAGCTATAGCCCGGTCCTCGGGCGATCGTGTGGCATAACCGGCCGCTCGGGGCTCACGGCCATCACAGGACGGCAGGCAGCCCGAACTTCTCGAACAGGGACTGCTCCATGAACGCCACCACATGGGAGATGCCTTCCGGCCGCACCTCCAGGACGTGCAGTTGGAACGCCTCGTGCCGGCCGGTCTCGCGGTTGCGCATGTACATGGCCGCGGCGGGCTGGCCGTTGGCGCTGGTGGCGATGAACCGCATGTCCCCGGGCTCCTCGGCGGGGCACTTGTACCGGGACAGGTCGCCGATGGCCTGCGGCCCCTGGTACCAGCTGTCGAACGGCGGCATCTCCCAGATCGCCTCGGCCGTGAACAGCTCGACCAGCTTGTCGATGTCGTACGCCTCGAACGCGGCCATGTAATTGCGCAGCAGGTTCTGGGCGTGCGGGGAGTCCGGCGCAACGACCTCGTCGTCCTGGCTGGGACTCACGGCGTCGAGCTGGGCCCGGGCCCGCTGCAGCAGGCTGTTGACCGCGGCGGTGGAAGTGCCGATGGCACCGGCGACCTCCGCGGCCTTCCACTGCAATACCTCGCGCATCACCAGCACCGCGCGCTGACGGGCCGACAGATGCTGCAGCGCTGCGACGAAAGCCAGCCGCACCGAATCGCGGGTACCGACGATCGTGCTGGGATCGGCCGGATCCTCGGTCGAATCGGGCAAGGGCTGTAGCCACGGGATCTCGTGATGCTCGGCGATCTCGTCGGTGGGCGAGGAACTGGGATTACCCAGACCCGAGGGCAGCGGGCGGCGCTGCCGGCCGTCCAACGCCGTCAGGCACGCATTGGTGGCGATGCGATACAGCCAGGTGCGCACCGATGATTTGCCCTGAAAGCCCTCGTAGGACTTCCAGGCGCGCAGGTAGGTCTCCTGCACCAGATCCTCGGCGTCGTGCAGTGAGCCGGTCATCCGGTAGCAGTGCGCCAGCAGCTCCCGGCGGTAGCGCTGGGCATCGGCCAGGAACGCATCTGCCGGGCTGTCGTCATCGAGGCGGTGAGCGAGGACCGTCACAATCGCGAGCTTACGCAGCAGCCCCGACAACTTCGATCGAATACGCTCGCCAGGGTGACCAGCACGCGCAGTGAACAGACCTTCGACGGCGTCGGCGGGGTCCGCATCGTCTACGACGTATGGACGCCCGACATCGCGCCCAGAGGCGTCGTCGTCCTCTCCCACGGACTCGGTGAGCACGCCGGGCGGTATCACCACGTCGCGCAGCGGTTCGGACAGGCGGGGCTGGTCGTCTACGCCCTCGACCACCGCGGCCACGGCCGCTCCGGCGGCAAGCGCGTGTACCTGCGCGACATGTCGGAGTACGTGGGCGACTTCCACACGCTCGTCGGTATCGCCGCCGCGGAGTATCCGAGCCTGCCGCGGCTGGTGCTGGGACACAGCATGGGCGGCGGCATCGTGTTCGCCTACGGCGTCGAGTACCCCGACGAATACACCGCGATGGTGCTGTCCGGGCCCGCGGTGGCCGCGCAGGCCGCGGTGTCCCCGGTGCTGGCCGCCGTGGCCAAGGTGCTCGGCAAGGTCGCTCCCGGGCTGCCGGTGGAAAATCTCGACGCCGAGGCGGTGTCCCGTGATCCCGAGGTGGTGGCCGCCTACAAGGCCGACCCGCTGGTGTGGCACGGCAAGGTCCCCGCCGGTATTGCCCGGGCGCTGATCATCGTGGGCGAGACCATGCCGCGGCGCGCTTCGGCGCTGACCGCGCCGCTGCTGGTGGTGCACGGTGAGATGGACCGCCTGGTATCCGCTGAAGGGAGCCGCCACCTGGTGGAATGTGTGGGGTCGGCGGATGTGCACCTCAAGGTGTATCCGGGTCTGTTCCATGAGGTGTTCAACGAGCCGGAGAAGGAGCTTGTCCTCGACGACGTGACGACCTGGATCGAGACGCACCTGTGAGAAAGCTTGTGGTAGCGGCACTTTCAGTGCTGCTGGTGGCCGGCTGCGGCGCCGAGAGCCCGAAGGGGGCCCAGTCGCCGACGTGGGCCGACACCGACGTCACGTTCGACGCCGATGGACTCACCATCCACGGGACCTACCGGCACCAGGACGTGGCCGGCCCGGCCGCGCTGCTGATCTCGGAGAGCGGACCCACCGATCGCAACGGCGACAACAAGGTGGTCGGGCCCGTCGGCAACATGCGCCAGCTTGCCGAAACGTTGTCGGACAACGGGGTCGCCAGCCTGCGTTACGACAAGATCGGTACCGGCGCAACCAAACTTGGCCCGTACGAGAAGAAGCCCGACCAGGTGGTCAGCGGCGTCTACACCAGCGGAGCCGCCGCCGCGCTGCGTTTCCTGGCCGGCCGGCCCGACACCGACGCGGCAAAGCTGTCGATCTACGCGGTCGGCGAGGGCGCCGTCCACGCCATGACGCTCGGCGGTGGCGGCGATCCGAAAGTCCACTCGCTGGCCCTGTTCCAACCGTTGTCCGGCCGCTACCTGGACATCATCACCAACCGGGTTCGTTCCGGAGCCGCTCCCGAGGTGCTGACGGCGTGGCTGGGTGCCGTCGACGAGATCCGCACCAAGGGCACCGTGCCCGCCAACCTCCCCGAGGGCCTGAGCGCGATCGTCAACAAGGACAACCTCAGCGCCATCATCGCGGCCGACAAGATCGACCCCGTGCAACTGGCTGCCGCGCTACCCGACGGCATGCCGGTGCTGCTCACCTGCTCGGATTCCGACTCCCAGGCCAGCTGTGCGATCGAGCGTCCGCTGATCGACGCGCTGCGGCACACCGCGCTCACGGTCGTCGAGCTCAAGGGCGTCAACCATGTGCTGCGCGACGATCCCACCGACAGCATCGCCAACTACGGCAAGCCCGGATCGTTGTCACCCCAGGTGGTCGACGCGATCGGCAAGTTTGTCGGCGCCGCCGGTTAGGTTGGTCGCGTGAGCGACGACAAGATGCTGGCACGGATCGCAGCACTGTTGCGTCAGGCTGAGGGCACCGACAACACCCACGAGGCCGAAGCGTTCATGGCGGCGGCTCAGCGGCTGGCCACCGCGACATCCATCGACCTGGCCCTGGCCCGGTCGCACTCGGCTGAGCGCACCAAGGCGCAGATGCCGGTGCAGCGCACCATCACCATCGGGGAGGCCGGCACCAAGGGGCTGCGTACGTATGTGCAGCTGTTCGTGGTGATCGGCATGGCCAACGATGTGAAGTGCGATGTCGCGTCCAACTCGACGTTCGTGTACGCCTACGGGTTCCCCGAGGACATCGACGCCACCCACGCGCTCTACACCAGCCTGGTGTTGCAGATGGTGAAGGCGTCCCAGAGCTACATCGCCTCCGGCGCGCACCGTCCGACGCCGACCATCACGGCACGGCTCAATTTCCAGTTGGCCTTCGGAGCCCGCATCGGCCAGCGGCTGTCGGAAGCCAAGGAGGAGGCCCAGCAGGAGGCTGACCGCAATGACCGTCCCGGAACGGCAATCGCGTTGCGGAACAAGGATGTCGAGCTGAAGAGCTTCTACCGATCGGCGTCGCAGGCCCGTGGTACCTGGCGGGCCACCAGTGCGTCGGCCGGATACTCTTCGGCGGCCCGCCGAGCCGGGGACCGTGCAGGCAGACGAGCGCGGCTGGGTCCGCAGCAGGAGATCTCGGGCGCACGCGGCGCGCTGGAGCGGTGAACGCCCGCGACAGCCAGCGGGCCAAGGTGTATGCCGCCGAGCAGTTCGTGCGGACCATGTTCGACCGTGCGGCACAACATAGTTCGCGGGCCATCGACTTCTTCGGTACCTCGCTGACGCTGCCGCCGGAGGCGAAGTTCGGGTCGGTGGAGTCGGTGCAGCGCTACGTCGACGACGTCGTCGCCCGGGTCGGAGCCGGCCCGGTCGCCGTGCGCGCCCGCCGAGGTGCGACGGCGGCGCACTACGAACTCGTCGACGGCAAGGCCGTCATTGCCGTGCCCCAACGTGACACCTGGGCACTGCGGGAGTTGGTGGTGCTGCACGAACTTGCCCACCACGTGAGCCAGGCGGATCCGCCGCACGGACCGGCCTTCGTCGCCGCCTATTGCGAACTCTGCGCGACGATCATGGGTCCGGAGGTCGGGCTGGTGCTGCGGATGGTCTACGGGAAAGAAGGCGTCCTCTAACCTGGCGAACGTGACCGAGCCCGCCGAAGTCGATGCCATGTTCAACGAGGTGCTGCACACCGAGGACGAGGCGCTGGCCGCGGCGCGCCAGTCCGCGCACGACGCCGACATGCCGGCCATCGAGGTGTCGGCCCAGCACGGCAAGCTGCTCTCGCTGCTCGCCACGATCTCCGGCGCGACGCGGGTGCTCGAGATCGGCACGCTGGCCGGCTACAGCACCATCAACCTCGCCCGCGGTGTCGGGCCGGACGGCAGCGTCGTCACCCTCGAATACGAGCCGCGTCATGCCGAGGTGGCCCGGGCCAATCTGACCCGGGCCGGAGTCGCCGACCGGGTCGAGGTGATCGTCGGTGCCGCGCTCGACACGCTGCCGCGGCTGGCCGAGCGCGGTGACGTATTCGATCTGACCTTCATCGACGCCGACAAGGAGAACAACGTCCGCTACGTCGAGTGGGCGGTGAAGCTGGGCCGGCCGGGCTCGATCATCGTGGTGGACAACGTCACCCGGTTCGGTCGGGTGCTCGCGCCCGCGGCCGATGACGCACAGGCGCGCGGTGTGCGCGACATGCTGGAAATGATGGGCAGCCATCCGCGGTTGGACACAGCCGCCATTCAGACCGTGGGCACCAAGGGCTGGGACGGGTTCGCTGTCGCGCTCGTGCGATAACCCGCTCTGACCGCCCCCTCAAACGCCGCGAGCGTGCGCAATCTGCTGGTGGTTGACGGTGTGTCGACCAGCAGACCCGCACGCTCGCGGTGCTCGGGGTCAGGCCAGGGAGTCCTGCGGCTCGCGCTGGACCGGCTTGGGCCAGGGCTCCGGCTTGGGCCGCTGACGCACGATCTGTGGCCACCAGAACCACTTGCCCATCAGGGCTGCGATGGACGGGGTCATGAAGGACCGGATGACCAGGGTGTCGAACAGCAGGCCCAGGCCGATCGTGGTGCCCACCTGTCCGATCACGGCCAGTTCGCTGACCGCCATCGACATCATGGTGAACGCGAACACCAGGCCGGCTGAGGTGACCACCGATCCGGTGCCGCCCATGGCGCGGATGATGCCGGTGTTGAGGCCCGCGTGTATCTCCTCTTTGAATCTGGAGACCAGGAGCAGGTTGTAGTCGGCGCCGACGGCCAACAGGATGATCACCGACATGGCCAGCACCATCCAGTGCAGTTCCAGGCCGATCAGGTGCTGCCAGATCAGTACGGACAGGCCGAAGGATGCGCCGAGGGAGAGCACCACCGTGCCGACGATGACGGCGGCGGCCACCACGCTTCGGGTCAGGATCAACATGATGATGAAGATCAGGCAGAGCGAGGCGATTCCGGCGATCAGCAGGTCGTAGTTGGCGCCTTCCTGCATGTCCTTGAACATGGCCGCGGTACCGCCGAGGTAGATCTTGGAGCCCTCGAGCGGGGTGCCCTTGATCGCCTCCTTGGCGGCCAGCTTGATGGGTTCGACGTGCGCGACGCCCTCGGGGCTCATCGGGTCGCCCTCGTGGCTGATGATGAACCGCACCGCGTGCCCGTCGGGCGAGAGGAACATCTTCATGCCGCGCTTGAAGTCGGGATTGTCGAAGGTCTCCGGCGGCAGATAGAACGAGTCGTCGTTCTTGGCCGCGTCGAAGGCCTGACCCATGGCGGTGGAGTTGTCCTGCATGGCCGCCATCTGATCCTGCAGACCGCCCTGGGTGGCCTGCATGGTCAGCATCATGGTCTTCATCGTCTTCATGGTCGCGATCATCGGCTGCATGTTCGCGATCATC
Organism: Mycolicibacterium senegalense; assembly: GCF_019645875.1. Taxonomy (GTDB): domain Bacteria; phylum Actinomycetota; class Actinomycetes; order Mycobacteriales; family Mycobacteriaceae; genus Mycobacterium; species Mycobacterium senegalense. Next base: position 228,007 of record NZ_CP081000.1, read on the forward strand.
ACCGGGATCAGTGCGTTCATCCTGTCCATGTCAGGCACGATCTGCTCGAAATCGGCTGTCATGGTGTCGATTCCGTCGAGGGTGTCGAACACCGACCGGATCGACCAGCACATCGGGATGTTGTAGCAGTGCGGTTCCCAGTACAGGTAGTTGCGGATCGGCCGGAAGAAATCGTCGAAATCCGAGATGTGGTCGCGGAGTTCCCTGATGTCGTCGACCATGCCGTGCATCTTGCCGACCATGCTGTTCATGACATCGCGCATCTGCTCCATGAGCGCGATCATCTTGTCCATCGTGTCGATGGTGACCTGCATTTCGTCGGCCTGCTTGAGCATGTCGGCCATGCGGTCCTGCATGTACTTCTGATTCATGGTCTGGGTCGTGCCCTGCATGCTGATGTTGAACGGGATCGAGGTGTGCTCGATCGGCGTTCCCTGCGGGCGCGTGATGGCCTGCACCCGGGACACCCCCGGCACGCCGACGATGCGCTTGGCGATCCGCTCGATCACCAGGAAGTCCGCGGAGTTGCGCAGGTCGTGATCGCTTTCGATCAACAGCAATTCGGGGTTCATCCGGGCGGGGGAGAAGTGCCGGTCAGCGGCCGCGTAACCGGTGTTGGCCGGCAGGTCCGGCGGCAGGTACTTGCGGTCGTTGTAGTTGGTCTTGTACCCGGGCAGGGTGAGCAGACCGACCAGGGAGACGGCGATGGTGGCGATCAGGATCGGTCCGGGCCACCGCACCACTGCGGCGCCGATCTTGCGCCAGCCACGAGTCCGCATGGCGCGCTTGGGTTCCAGCGTCTTGCCGAACCTGGTGACCACCGCGATGATCGCCGAGCCGAGGGTGAGTGCGACCAGCACCACCATCACCATGCCGATGGCGAGCGGGATACCCAGGGACTGGAAGTAGGGCAGCCGAGTGAAGTGCAGGCAGAACGTGGCGCCGGCGATGGTCAGGCCCGACCCGAGGATGACGTGGGCGGTGCCGTGGAACATGGTGTAGTAGGCCGACTCTCGGTCTTCGCCGACACTTCTGGCCTCTTGATATCGGCCTATCAGGAAGATCGCGTAGTCGGTGGAGGCGGCGATGGCCAGCATCACCAGCAGGTTGGTGGCGAACGTCGACAGCCCGATGATGTTGTAGTAGCCCAGGAATGCCACCAGACCGCGCGCGGCCGACAGTGACAACACCACCATGAACAGGGTGAGCAGCACCGTGATGATCGAGCGGTAGACCGTGAGCAGCATGATGATGATGACCACGAACGTCAGCGCGGTGATCATCTCGAGGCTGCGGTTACCGGCGATCTCCTGATCGGCCGACATCGCGGCCGGGCCGGTCACATAGGCCTTGACCCCGGGCGGGGCCTGGACGCTCTGGACGATCTTCTCGGTGGCTTCGACCGATTCGTTGGCCAGCGCCTCGCCTTGGTTACCGGCGGTGTAGACCTGAACGTAGGCCGACAGACCGTCGGAGCTCTGCGCGCCCGACGCGGTCAGCGGGTCGCCCCAGAAATCCTGCACATGCTCGATGTGCTTCTTGTCCGCCTCGAGCTTCTCGACGATCTGGTCGTAGTACTTGTGCGCGTCGTCGCCCAGCGGCTGGTCGCCTTCGAGCACGACCATCACAGAGCTGTTGGACTTGAACTCCTGGAATACCTCGCCGACCCGCTTCATCGCGATCATCGACGGCGCGTCGTCCGGCGTCATCGACACCGAACGCATCTTCCCGACCTCTTCGAGCTGGGGAACGATCACATTGAGGACGGCGATGACGGCGATCCAGCCGATGATGATCGGCACTGCCAGGCGCCGGATCCACTTGGCGATCCCGCCGTGGTTGCTGTGCGCTGGTGGGGAGGCGACCGGGATCGAGTCGGTCGGGGCGTCGTAATTGCTCATGCAGATTTCACCAAGCAGAAGGTCTGGGCGTTCACGCCGTTGGAGGTTCTCTCGTCCTTGAGTTCGTCATCGACGGTGATGCGGCAGCTGATCGTGTCGCCGTTGCCTTGGGCGACGATGTTGGGAAACACCGAGGGCGCCGTGGACTCCAGCCGCAGCGTCCACGGCAGGGTCACCCCGTCGATGCGCTGGGGCTGGGCGTCGAGGTCGAGGTAGTTCACGTCGGCGGTGGCTCCGGGCACGCCGTAGATCTCGTAGACCACGACCTTGGGGTCGAACGGCTTGGTGTCATCGACCTTGGCGCTGGAGATGCCGGTACCGTCGCCGGCGCCGAAGAACGTGCGCACCCGCATCACCGTGAACCCGCCGACCACCACCACCGCGGCGATGATCAACGGAATCCAGAACCGTCTCAACAGCTTCATATTTGCTGGTCGGCCTTTCGGAGGTCAGGTACGCGGTGACGTACGGGCTAGCTGCGCAGCTCCATTGCCACTTCGTGATCATGTCGGCGTCGGCGGATTCCCGCCAACATCTTTCTACGTCGACGTCCAGGGGGAGTTCCCCGCCGGAATCGTCCCGGAAAGGACTGACCGACATCTCAGAGAGCAGCCGGCTGCCCGGCGCACTCATGGCGGTGATGTCGGCGATCAGCCGGCTCTGCTGTGCCAATGGGATGAAGGGTAGTACGCCCTCCACGCTCCACAGGGTGCTCCGGTCGGTGTCGAATCCGGCGCCGACGAGTGCGGTGGCCCAGTTGCCGCCGATGTCGGCGGGGACGCCGTGGACGGCGACCGTCGGGGCGGTCCCGGCCAGGGCGTCGGTCTTGACCTCGAGGATCGCCGGGTCGTCGACGACGAACACCGTGGTGCCCACGGGCCAGGGCAGTTGATAAGGGCGTGGGTCCAGGTCGGACGCCAGGAAAACCACCTGTTCGAGGCCGGTTTCGACGGCCGCCAGCAGATAGGTGTCGAGGAGGTCGGCCCGTGGCGCCAGGCATGAGCTCGGCATCAGCACTCCTCCCCGCAGATTCCTTGCCGGATGTAAAGTGAAACCTATACAGTCGGCTAACTTCGATCAAGTTAGTTCGGCTATTGACGCTGTGATCTAGACCGCGTTGGGTACGCTCAGCGCGACGGAGGGACGGGTGTGGCAAAGGCTGTTGCGCCGCGTGGCTTTGCGCGCGAACGCGTGCTGGAGGCGGCACTGGGTCTGTTCGCCGAGCACGGCGTCAAAGGCACGTCGCTGCAGATGATCGCCGATCGCCTCGGCGTCAGCAAGGCCGCCGTCTACTACCAGTTCCACTCCAAGGACGAGATCGCGCTCGCGGTCATCCAACCGGTCTTCGACGACATGACGCGGCTGGTCCGCATCGCCGAGGCGATGTCCACGCCCGAAGCCCGGCGGGAGGCGGCCGTCAGCGGCATGGTGGAGATGGCGGTGCGGCATCGCCGGGTCACCGCGGTGTTCCACGGCGATCCCGTCATCGACAGCCTGGTGCACAGCCGGGACGAACTTCAGGACACGATCGAACGGCTCACCGGGATCCTGCTGGGCCCCGAACCCGACACCGCCGACCGGATCTGTATGTCGGTACTCGCCTCAGGCGTCTACGGCAGCGCCACCGACCCCAGCCTCAACGATGTCTCCGACGAGGAGCTGCACCGCGTGCTGCTGGACTGCGCGCAGCGGCTGCTGCGTACGCCGGCCACGCCCGTCGCGTCCGCCTGACCGACCCCGGACCAACCCGCCTCTAGCCCCGCAGCGCCGACGCGAAGATTGCCGGCAACTTGCCCCAACCGGGTGCTCCGGCGAAATCCACCAGCAGCCGACCGGTTGTCGCCGCGGTGCGGTTGTTGACGAACCAGGGCGGCTTCGGCGACAACGACCACTCGCCGCGGAACACCGAACGCGGCGCGGGCCGGAACGGGCCGCGAACGACGGTGCGCTCGGGACGGTCGAGCAGAAAAGCGTTGTGCACCACGCCGGTTCCGCTCTGGATGTCATTGCGCTGGTGCCCGGGAAACGCCCCCCAGGTCGCGGTCGGTGTCAGGTAGCCGACGCCGGTCCACGCGTTGATCGCGATGGTGCCGTACCGCAGCTTCTCGACGAGGTCATCGAACGCGTCGCCCATGCCCTTGATGGTGTCCGGGTGAGCGATGATGTTCACCCCGAGGGTGCCGACGAACTCGTCGTTGGCGACCCGCACCGCCTGGGCGAAGAATTGTTCGGCGGAACTGTCGTCTTCGGTGTCGAGTTCGATCACGCCGAGCACCGGGCCGAAATACTCGGTGCGCAACAACGCTTCGCGATCGACCGGATCTACCACCAGGACCCGCGCGCCTTTCGAGCCCAGGTGCTGCGCGTCCGGATACGACGAATCCGCGCCGGCCACCCTGACGTCGGAGCCGGGATAGTAGGCCGGCCGAGCCGGTGCGTCGTCGACGGCCTTGCGGATCGCGGCGATGAACTCGTCGCGCTGGGCCCAGCGCTTCGGCAGCACCACCACCTGTGCCGCCACGCAGTTGTAGCCGTTGTTGTGCAGCCGTTGCGTAGCAACGTGATTCGCCTGGAACTCGATGTCGGCACTGCTCCACTGGCCGGGCAGCACGATGGTCGGCGAGACTCCGCCGAGCTCGGCGGTCATGTCCTTGTCGAGCACCGGTTCGTCGGCGGCCTTGCGGCGGGCGCCCTCCTCTCCGGTGCCGAACACGATGGCGTCGTACGTCAATGCGCTGCCCGTCATGTGCACGTGGTCGACGAGCTTGTGCCGCACCAGGTACGTGCCGGCCTCGGCGCCACCGGTGAGGATGCGCACCGCGCCGACCGCGATGAACGGAGCCAACACCTTGGTCAGCACCGGTAGCAGTGGATCGGTGATCGGGTTGAGCTTGAGCGCCACCACGCGGTTGTGGGCGTAGAGCTCGTAGATGGTGTCCAGCGGTGCGATCGAGAAGATGTTGCCCGCGCCCAGAACCGCGCCCACACCGTGGGTGCGGGACGGGTCGAGCTGGGCCAGGCCGGCCGACCGGATCGCCTCGGCCTTCTCGATGCCGGGCTGCAGCCACACCTCGGCGCTGAACCCGGACAGCAGCAGCTGGTCGAAGGTGTTGAGCGGCAGGGCCTTTACCGTCGTCCGGCCACCCGGGGCGGAACCGAACACGGCGCCGTCGAGGGGGCTGCGGCCCGCTTCCAGCTTGGCCAGGCTCTCCGACAGGGCGGCCAGCCCGGCCACCAGCGAGTACGGACCCGACATCCATTCCTCGCCGACCAGCGGTGAAGCCGGATCCAGTTGTTTGATGCCCACGGCGGTGTCGACCCACTCGGAGGCGTGGCGCACCGTCAAGGCGCGGACCTCGTCGAGCAGTCCGCGCCGGGCCGCCAAGGACAAGCAAGCCCAGGTCTTTTCACCTTCGACGAGCTCTGCGAGGGCCTCGTCGATCTGCGTTTCGGTCATATCAGCTCACGCTCTTGTCGGAATTGCACCAATGCGTCGATCGCAGCGTACTGCTCGAAGGCCGGCGGTCCGGCGCCATTCGGCCCCGCCTACCACCGGCAGAAGTCGGCACCCGAACCTGAGTCGACGGCCCGGAAGGCCAGCAGATGACGCTGCCACCACGGTAGTGGCGCCGCCAGCACGGGATCGTTCGTCGCGTCGTTCACCACTTGAGGCGGCCCGCCGTGCAGGTAGGCGATCCGGACGCCGGTCACCCCGGCGTCCCGCCACAGCGTCACCGTGCGGCGCAACTCCAGCCAGGGAATGCGCACCGGTGGGTCCTCGGTCAGCCAACGGGTCTGTCTCAGAAGGTAAGTCGTGTCGCCCGCGTACTCGGGCAGCTCCAGCCCGACCACGGTGACGGTGTCTCGCAGGTAATCGGTCAGCTCGAAGCGGGTGACGCCGGGCAACAGGTGATTGGTGGTGCCCTCTTCGGTGTGCAGGTTGCTGAACATCGAGAAGTTCGCCACGGTCTTGAGCCCCACATACGGCGTCATCCCGTTGGCGAATGCCAGCAGCGGCGCGGCCAGCAGCGCCAGGGGGCGTAGGTGCCAGCCGGGGGTGGTGACACCGGCCGCCTGCGCACTGCGGTAGCCGCGCAGCACGGCGACCATGACCGGGAGCACGGCGGCAAACCAGGTCAGGACGAGCAGGGTGTGCCACGGCAGGCCGATCGGGCTGTCCGGCGATTCGGCCGAACTTGAGACCGCGCTCAGCAGCACGTGGCCGGCGAATCCCGCGAGCGCGACGTAACGCAGGGCGGGTCGGCGCACCGCCGGGGTGGCGAACGCCTCGGCCGGAAGCAGCAGCACGTACACCGCGAACACGACGGTGGCGAAGTCATAGAACGACGACAGCGCCAGTATCGAATGAAAGGCCACCCCGGTCAGCACGCCCCAGAAACGCAGGCGCGGCACCGCCAGCAACACGAAGATGACGGCCTCGATCGCCACGGCCGCAATGGCGACCGACTGGCCGACGGCCGGCCCCGGCACGGCATCGCCGAAGCCGTTGAACGAGATGATCTGGCCGAACAGTTCGCCGCCACACGAGGTTCTCGGAGAGAAGTAGGCGGTGTTCAGCTTGTCGAACACCGTGAACAGATAGATCAGGAGCAACGCCAGGCCGACCGGACTGCGGGCGGCGTCCAGCCAGCGCTCGACAAAGCTGTCCGGTACCCCTGACCGATTTCTCACCGCCCATGCCCACACGGCCGCGGTGCCGAGCCCGACGGCGACCAACAAACTCAGCACCAGATGGTTGGACGCGGCAGGCAAATCGAGCACGGCTACGGTGGCCCCGGCCGCCACCGCCAGGCCGGCCGCGGGCACCGAGCCGGGAAAGACCAGGGCGGGGAGCCCGGCCAGTAACGCGGGTGCCACCGCGAGGGGCTGGCTGTCGGAGTAATGGAAGACCAACGCCATCGCGAAGAGTGTTGCGAACCAGCCGAGTTGCCGACGTGCACCGCTGGGGTCATCTGTACGGGCGTTGCTGCGCCACCGCATTGAGATGACTGTACTTGGCGGCGGCCGAGCGTTGCCGACGCCCGCCGCCGACGCCGGTTTCGCGGCGTAATCTGAGAGGTGATGGATGGGTGCGGCACGGCCCAAACGCCTTGCCGTGTAACGGAAAGGATAAGAAAATGAGTGCAGTCCATTCATCAATCGACCTGCATCCGGACATCATGGCCCTACGCGCGGGCTACGATCGGGTCGCGGAGTCGATGGCCGCGCAGGTCACCTTCGGCCTGACGTTGCTGACGGCGATGTATGTCGCGCTGTCCCCCTGGATCGTCGGCTTCGACGCATTCAACAGGCTCACGGTCAACGACCTCATCGTCGGAGGGGCGATCGCGTTCCTGTCCATGTGTTTCAGCTTCGCGCTGGACCGTGCCCACGGCATGACCTGGACCCTGCCGATCTTCGGCGTCTGGCTGATCGTCTCGCCGTGGGTGTTCGTCAGTGGACCGAGCACCGGCATGATCTGGTCGCATGTGATCAGCGGTGCGCTCGTGATGGTGTTGGGCTTCAACGCGATGTACTTCGGGATGCGGGTGCGCAATTCGGAAGGGCGGCACGCATAGCCGCCAGTAGGCGCGGCGGACTGCCCAGCCGGTGTCCGGCTGGAGGGGATACCTGTGTGCCGGTACCGGCCCCGAATCACACGATGCGTCAATTCGCGCCCGGGTCCGTGTTTCGCGCCATATCCTGGGCAATCGCAGGACTTCACAAGACGGCGATGGTGAGTACGAACTGCTGAGATGAAGCTGGCGGGGCGGGAAGAAGAACTGGCGACGATCCGTCGCTGCCTTGGTGGGCCGGGAGGCCACCACGGTGTGGTGATCGTCGGCAGCGCCGGCGTCGGGAAGACCCGGTTGGCCCGCGAGGCGCTCAGCCACGCCGCGACGTCCGGGCACCGCACCAATTGGTTCGTCGGCACCGAATCGGCGCGAGCCATCCCGCTCGGGGCGTTCACCGGATCGATCAGCCAGAGCATGTGCGATCCGCTGCCCGACGTGCGACGCGTGATCGATTCGTTCGTGACCCAGCAGCGCATGGGCAAGGTCGTCATCGGCGTCGACGACGCCCACCTGCTGGATCCGCTGTCCGCGCACGTCGTACACCAGCTGGCGCAAACGCAGGGGGTGCGTCTGGTCGTCACCGCACGTTCGGGCGGCCCGGAGCCCGACGCGGTGACCGCGTTGTGGAAGGACAGCCTGCTCGACCGGATCGACCTCGAACCGCTGTCGGTCGACGCGGCCGCCACGCTGATCGAATCCGCGGTCGGTGGACCGGTGGACAGCCGCAGCGCCCGCCGCTTCTGGAAGCTGACCGGAGGTAACGCGCTGTACCTGCTGCAGTTGCTGAAAGACCAGATCGCGGCCGGGCGGATGCACAAATCCGCCGGGGTGTGGATGTGGGACGGCGACGTGGCCGTGTCCCAGAGCCTGTCCGACATGGTGGGGCGTCGTCTCGGGGAGCTCGAGCCCGGCATGGCGCTGGTGCTCGACACGCTTTCGCAGTGCGAGCCGCTCAGTGTCGACGTGCTGGTCGATCTGGTCGAGCCCGCTGATCTGGAGGCCGCTGAACAGATGCATCTGGTCAGGGTCGAACGGGTCGGGCGCAGGCTCGTGGCGACACTGGCGCACCCGCTGTACGGCGAACTGCGCAGGGCCACAGCGGGTGAGATGCATCTGTCGAGAATTCGCGGGCAGCTCGTGCGCCGGCTGGCGTCGGAGCCCGACGGAGATATGCGCGCGACCGTGCGCCGGGCTCTGCTGGCGCTGCACTCCGACCAGCCACCGGACCCCGAGCTGTTCCTGACCGCGGCCCGGTGTGCCACGGTCTTGCTCGACCCCGACGCGGCGGATCGATTCGCCGCTGCCGCAGCCGAATGCGGGACGCCAGAGGCAGCACCGATGCGGGCGGTGACGCTGGTTCTGTTGAGCCGGGGCGAAGAAGCCGAGGCGATCCTGCGTGAGATCAGCACCGACGGCAGGGCGGACAGTCACCACTGGGCCACACTGCGGGCCGCGAATCTGACCTGGATGCTCGGGCGGCCGCTCGATGCCCGCGCGATCCTGGAAAAGCTTGCCGATGAGGCCGAATCCGATCGGCAGCGGATGGAACGGCTGGCCATCCAAGCCTGTGTCGACGTGGTGCTCGGCCAGTGTGTCAGTGCGGAGCAAAATGCCAAGGCCGCCTTGGATTCCGGTGGGCTGCACCATATTCACTCGCTGATGGCCTCGATCGCGTTGATGATGGCCCTCGGCGCCCTGGGGCACGTCGAGGAGATTCGCGATGTCGCAGACCGGGCTGTCGAGAACGCCAACACCTCGTTCGAATCCTCGCCACTGCGATTCTGGTTCGGTGCGGTCCACGCCCGCGCGTGCCGGCTCACCGGCCAGATCGAAGACGTCACCGAGATGGCGGCACGGCTGGACGAGTCGGCGCGCGATGTGCCGGGGCTCGTATACGCCAACCTGGCCTACCTGCTCGGCCACGCCGAACTGGTGCGCGCCGATCTTGCCGCCGCGGTCAAGCATCTGCACGAGTCCTACGCTGGTGCCGAAACACACGACATCACAACCGGTTTGCGGGTTGCCAGCTGTTTCTCGCTGGCCGAGGCGTACGCCAAGCTCGGCCAGGCCGACGCGGCGGCGGAAGCTCTGGCCCGGGCCGCCGATCGGGTACCCGAGGACTACGTGTTCATGAACACCGCGATGTCGGTGGCCACCGGATGGACGCTGGCCGCCGGTGGCGCTCTGGCCGATGCCATCGACGCGGTGCGCACAGCGGGTCGCGCCGCCGCCGAACGCGAACAGCCGACGCACGAGCTGCTGTGCCTGCAGACGGCCGCGCAATGGGGCGACGCGTCGGGCGTGACCCGTGCACGCGAACTCGCGGACGCGCTGAAACTACCCTTGGCCGATACCGTGGCCCGCCACATCGAGGCGCTGGCGACCGATGACGGCGCCGGATTGCTCACTGCCGCAGAGGGTTACCGCGCCATCGGTGACCGGGCCACCGCCGCGGACGCCGCCGCGCAGGCCGCGGTGGCCTTCGGTCGTCATGGGCAGGGCAAGCGCAGCGCGTATGCGGCGGCCGTCGCGCAGGAGGGCGCCGACGAATGCGGCGGGCTGTGTACTCCGGCCCTGCGCAACCCGGCCGGGCAACCGCTGACCGGAAGGCAGCGCGAGATCGTCGAACTCGTTGTCGCGGGGCTGTCCAACAAACAGATCGCCGAGCGGCTGGTGATGTCGGTGCGCAGCGTCGAAGGCCACCTCTACCGGGCCAGTCAGCGGGTGGGCGCGAGCTCACGCGAACAACTCGCGGCCATCATCCGTCGCGGCCCGAAGGGTACTCAGTGATTTGTGCACGATTTTCCGCGGTCAGCGCGGAAAATCGTGCACAAATCGCGTCTAGTTGCAGACGGCGCCGACGGCAGCCGACTGGACCAGCTTGGTGTACTTGGCCAGCACGCCCGTCTTGTAGCGCGGCGGGAGCGGCTCGAAACCGGCCTTGCGGGCCTCGAACTCGGCCTCGTCGACCAGCACGTCGAGCGTTCCGTTAGCCACGTCGAGGCGGATCCGGTCACCGTCTTTGACAAATGCGATCGGCCCGCCGTCGACGGCCTCGGGGGCGATGTGCCCGACGCACAGGCCCGTCGTCCCGCCGGAGAACCGGCCGTCGGTCATCAGCAGCACGTCCTTGCCCAGCCCGGCGCCCTTGATGGCACCGGTGATGGCCAGCATCTCGCGCATACCCGGCCCGCCCTTGGGGCCCTCGTAGCGGATCACCACGACGTCGCCGTGCGTGATCGTGCCGTCCTCGAGGGCGTCCAGCGCAGCCCGCTCGCGCTCGAAAACCCTTGCCGTACCTTCGAAGACGTCGGACTCGAACCCTGCGGACTTCACCACGGCGCCTTCGGGAGCCAGCGAGCCGTGCAGGATCGTGATACCGCCGGTCGGGTGGATCGGGTCGTTCATCGCCCGCAGCACCTTGCCGTCCGGGTCCGGGGGAGCGATGTGGGCGAGGTTCTCGGCCATGGTCTTACCGGTGACCGTCAGGCAATCACCATGCAGCAGACCGGCGTCGAGCAGTGCGCGCATGACCACGGGCACGCCACCGATCTCGTCGACATCCTTCATCACGTGGCGGCCGAAGGGTTTCACGTCGGCCAGGTGCGGCACCTTGTTGCCGATGCGGGTGAAGTCGGCGAGCGTCAGCTCGACCTCGGCCTCGCGGGCGATCGCCAGCAGGTGCAGCACGGCGTTGGTCGACCCGCCGAACGCCATCACCACGGCGATGGCGTTCTCGAAGGCTTCCTTGGTGAGAATGTCGCGGGCGGTGATGCCGCGACGCAGCATCTCGACGACTGCCTCACCCGAGCGGCGGGCGAACTCGCCGCGCCGCTTGTCCACGGCCACCGGAGATGCGCTGCCCGGCAATGACATACCGAGTGCCTCGGCCGCCGAAGCCATGGTGTTGGCGGTGTACATGCCGCCGCAGGCGCCCTCGCCCGGACAGATCGCGCGTTCGATGATGTCGACGTCCTCGCGCGACATCAGCCCGCGCACACACGCACCGACCGCCTCGAAGGCGTCGATGATCGTGACTTCCTTCTCGGTGCCGTCGGTGAGCTTGGCGACACCCGGCATGATCGAGCCGTTGTAGAAGAACACCGAGGCCAGGTCCAGGCGGGCCGCGGCCATCAGCATGCCGGGGATCGACTTGTCGCAGCCGGCCAGCAGCACGGTGCCGTCCAGACGCTCGGCCTGCACCACGGTCTCGACGCTGTCGGCGATCACCTCACGGGACACCAGCGAGAAGTGCATGCCCTCGTGGCCCATCGAGATGCCGTCGGAGACCGAGATGGTGCCGAACTCCAGCGGGTACCCGCCGGCCTCGTGCACGCCGGCCTTGACGTCCTGGGCCAGCCGCTGCAGCGACATGTTGCACGGCGTGATCTCGTTCCATGACGACCCGACGCCGATCTGCGGCTTGACCCAGTCGTCGTCGCCCATCCCTACCGCGCGCAGCATGCCTCGGGCTGCGGCTTTCTCCAGGCCGTCGGTGACGTCGCGGGAGCGGGGCTTGATGTCAGGCTGGTCAGACATGAGGCTCAGTATGCCCCTCGGTTAGTTAGCCGCCCAAATTCTTTCCGGCCCGAAGCGGCGCAGGTCAGCCGGTCCACTCGGTGGCCTTCACGGTCAGGTCGTACCCCAGGTAGAACCCGACCACGGTGCACACGATGGACAGCAGGGGCCAGACCCACAACCAGCGACGGGTGAAGAAGATCATGACGATGGTTCCGGCGAGCCCGGCGACCAGCCCGCCGCCGATCCAGCCGAACGTCGTCGGGTAGACCTGATCGTCATACGGGGTCGGGCCGCAGGTGGCGTGGCAGGTATCGGTCGACATCGCGAAGAACAACGACAGCCAAGCGGCGGCGGCCGCACCGATGACGGCGACGATCCACAGCGCGACCGCGAGGATCACGCTGACCACCGTCACCGTCGTGCGGACCGCGGACCGCCGGCGCTTCGGAGCCGCCGAGGGCGCCACGGGATACGCCGGCGGATACGTCGGCGGGGCGTAACTCGGCGGTTCGCCCGGTGGCCCCGGCCAGGGAGGCATCGTCATCGGAATCAGCGTATCGGCGCAGCGGGGTCACATTTCGCGGCATTTCTCCCGGCCAAGCAGAGGATGCATACCCCGGTGGGGTACCAGTATGATGGGGGCATGGACGTGGCTGACAGCTCGGGCGCACATGGCTACTCGGCGCAGAAGGAGAACTACGCCAAAAGGCTGCGCCGGATCGAGGGGCAGGTCCGGGGCATCGCCAAGATGATCGACGAGGACAAGTACTGCATCGACGTGCTCACCCAGATCAGCGCCGTCAACAGCGCGCTGCAATCCGTGGCGCTCGGCCTGCTCGACGAGCACCTCGGGCATTGCGTGACGCAGGCCGTCTCCGAAGGCGGTGACCAGGCCGAAGCCAAGCTGGCCGAAGCCTCGGCCGCCATCGCGCGCCTCGTCCGTTCTTAACCGCCCAGCGCCTGCTCGATGCGTTCGACCTTCGCGGTGAGCTGCCCGGTATAGCCGGGACGGATGTCGGCCTTGAGCACCAGGCTGACCCGTGGGGATACCGCCGCCACGACATCCACGGCCTGTTTCACCACGGCCATGACCTCGTCCCATTCACCTTCGACGTTGGTGAACATGGCGTTGGTCTCGTTGGGCAGGCCCGAGGCCCGCACCACCCGCACGGCTTCGGCCACCGCTGCGCTGACACTGCCGGACTCATCCCCGCCGGCCGGGCTGATGCTGAAGGCGACAATCACGGACTGCGCATCCTCTCGGGTCGGTTACCGCGCTCGGCAACGTTCTGGCACTACCGTGGCATTCCAGCATGACCTTCAGCGTCACCGGCGAGTCGCTTCCCGCCCGCACCAGCCCGTGGACACCGCGAGTTGCCATTCAACTCGCCGTACTCGCGGCGGCGGCGTTCATCTACGTCACGGCCGAGATGCTGCCCGTCGGGGCTCTCCCCGCGATCGCCACAGATCTTCGGGTCAGCGAAGGCCTGGTCGCCACGCTGATGGCCAGCTACGCCCTGGTCGCCGCACTCACCACGGTCATCCTGGTGCGTCTGACTGCGCGCTGGCCGCGACGCCGGACGCTGGTCGCCACCTTGGTGTGCCTGACCGTCTCGCAGGTGATCTCGGCGCTCGCCCCGAACTTCGCGGTGCTGGCCGGCGGCCGGGTGCTGTGCGCGCTGGCCCATGGGTTGATGTGGTCGGTGATCGCGCCGATCGGCGCCCGTCTGGTTCCGGCCAGCCACGCCGGCCGGGCTACTGCCGCGGTCTATGTCGGCACCGGCCTGGCGCTCGTGGTGGGCAATCCACTGGCCGCGGCACTCAGTGAAGTGTGGGGATGGCGGCCGGCTGTGGCGGTCATCGCCGTGGCCGCCGCCGTGGTGGCGCTGGCGGCGTGGACGATGCTGCCGGCGTTGGCGCCCGTCTCGGGCGTCGACCCGACGGCCGGGACGCGGCACCGCCACCGGCGCAACCGCCGGCTGCTCGTCTTGTCGGTGCTCACCCTCATCGGTGTCACCGGGCACTTCGTCGCCTACACCTTCATCGTGGTGATCATCCGGGACGTGGTCGGGATTCACGGACCGCACCTGGCCTGGCTGTTGGCGGGCTTCGGGGTCGCCGGCCTGGCCGGGATGGCCGCCATGGCCCGGCCCCTGGACCTGTGGCCGAAGGCCTCGGTGTTGGGCTGTCTGGGCGCGCTGGCCGCCGCTCTGGTCGTCTTGTCGCTGCTGGCCGTCGAACCGTGGTCCGGGCGGGCTGTGGTGATGCTCGGTGCGGCAGCGGTGGTCGTCTGGGGCGCGGCCTCCACGGCATTGCCGCCGATGCTGCAGGCCTCCGCGATGCGCACCTCGCCCGAAGACCCTGACGGAGCCTCCGGCCTGTATGTCGCGGCCTTCCAGATCGGCATCATGGGCGGTGCGCTGATCGGCGGCGGCCTCTACGACCACGGCGGAGCGGCGCCGACAGTGGCCGTGGCGGCGGCCCTGATCATCGTTTCGATGTGTGGTGTCGCGTCGTCCCGCGGCGTATTCGTAGTTTCCTGCCCAGCCACGGAGAAGTAACGCGAGCACGCTCACACTCGATAAACACCGCAGTTCAGCGCCGTGCAGTCGGTCGCTGTCGGGGGATCACGCCTTCTCACGGCAGTAGCTGGTCATAGTGCTGTGAGAGACTGGAGCGAGTTGTGCTGTCTGGAGGTTACTCATGCCGAAATCGGCAAAACGTCGACTGATCACTGCTTTCATGGCTGCGGGGCTGCTCGGTGGGCTGGTGCTCAGCCCGTCCGCATACGCAGACCCGGAGGTGCCACCGGCACCCGTCGACCCTGCTGTTCCGGGACCCCCGCCGGGCGCGTACATCCCGCCGCTGCCGGCCGATCCCGCGGCTCCGGCCGCCGCGGCTCCAGGCGCCCCCACGACTCCCGCGCCGATCGTCAACTACGGATCGCCGACCATCCCCTTCACCGACGGCGACGCGCCGGGTCAGAACTCCACGCCGTTCACCGGTGAGGCGCCGTTCCTGCCGCCGTCGTTCAACCCGGTCAACGGGTCCATGGTGGGCGTCGCCAAGCCCATCTACATCAACTTCCAGCGGCCGATCGCCAACCGGCAGATGGCTCAGGACGCCATCCGGATCACTTCGAACCCGCCGGTCGCGGGCCGCTTCTACTGGGTCACCGACACGCAGCTGCGCTGGCGCCCGCAGGACTTCTGGCCGTCCAACACCGTGGTGAACATCGACGCGGCCGGCACCAAGTCCAGCTTCCGCGTCGGCGACTATCTGGTCGCCACCATCGATGACAAGACCAAGAAGATGGAAGTCATGCGCAACGGGAAGCTGGAGAAGACGTTCCCGGTGTCGATGGGCAAGCCCGACGGCAAGCACGAGACCAAGAACGGCACCTACTACGTGCTGGAGAAGTTCCCCGACATCGTCATGGATTCCTCCACCTACGGCGTCCCGGTGGACTCCAAGGAGGGTTACAAGCTCAAGGTGAAGGACGCGGTCCGGATCGACAACAGCGGCGTCTTCGTCCACAGCGCGCCGTGGTCGGTGGCCGCACAGGGCAACAGCAACGTCAGCCACGGCTGCGTCAACCTCAGCCCGGAGAACGCCAAGTGGTTCTACGACAATTTCGGTAGCGGTGACCCGGTGGTGATCAAGAACACCGGCGGCGGCTGGTACAACACGCCTGACGGCGCGTCCGATTGGCAGATGTTCTAGACGGACCTCGATACAACAAAACCCCTGCCCGCCGGCAGGGGTTTTGTTGTATGCGCGGCCTAGTTCCAGATGCGCACGCGCTTGTCCGGCTCCAGGTACAGCTCGTCAGTGTCGGACACGTCGAACGCCTCGTAGAACGAGTCGATGTTGCGGATGACGCCGTTGCAGCGGAACTCCGGCGGCGAGTGCGGGTCCACCGCCAGGCGCCGGATCGCCTCGGCCTCACGGGACTTCGTGCGCCACACCTGGGCCCAGCCGAAGTAGACGCGCTGCACACCGGTCAGCCCGTCGATCACCGGCGCCTCCTGCCCCTTCAGCGACAGCTGGTAGGCCAGCAGCGCGATGGACAGCCCGCCGAGGTCACCGATGTTCTCGCCGACCGTGAACGCTCCGTTCACATGATGTGAGGCGTCGAGCCCACGCGGGGTGAACTTCTCGTACTGATCGATCAAAGCTTTTGTGCGGACCCCGAATTCGGCGCGATCGGCATCGGTCCACCAGTCCACCAGGTTGCCGTCGCCGTCGTACTTGGCGCCCTGATCGTCGAATCCGTGGCCGATCTCGTGCCCGATCACCGCGCCGATGCCACCGTAATTGGCCGCGTCGTCGGCCTCGGCATCGAAGAACGGTGGCTGCAGAATGGCTGCGGGAAAGACGATTTCGTTCATCCCGGGGTTGTAGTAGGCATTGACCGTCTGCGGCGTCATGAACCATTCGTCGCGATCCACCGGGCCGCCGAGCTTGGCCAGCTCGCGGTCGGAGTTCACCACGTGGCCTCGACGGTAGTTGCCGTACAGATCGTCCCGCTCGACCACCAGCGCCGAATAGTCGCGCCAGCGGGCCGGGTAGCCGATCTTCGGGGTGAACTTGTCGAGCTTCACCAGCGCCTTGGCCCGGGTTTCGGGTGTCATCCAGTCCAGCTCGTTGATGCTGACCCGGTAGGCCTCGCGCAGGTTGGCCACCAACTCGTCCATGCGGGCCTTGGCATCGGGCGGGAAGTACTTGGCCACGTAGAGCTTGCCCAGGGCGTCGCCCATCAGGCCCTCCACCAGGGACACCCCGCGCTTCCAGCGTTCGCGGTTCTGCTCGGTGCCGCTGAGCGTGCGGCCGTAGAAGTCGAAGTTCTCGGCCACCAGCTCGTCGGTCAGCAGCCCGGAGCGCGAATGGATGACGCGCCAGCGCGTCCAGGCCTTCCAATCCTCGAGGTCTTCGCTCGCCCACAGCGCGGCGAACGCCGTCACGTAGTCAGGTTGGCGCAGCACCAGCTCGGAGACCTTCTCCGGGGTGGTGCCGAGCGCGCTGAGCCAGCCGGTCCAGTCGAAGCCGGGGGCGTCGCCGGACAGGTCGGCGAACGTGCGCAAGTTGTAGGTCAGGTCGGCGTCGCGGCGTTTGACCACGTCCCAGTGCGCGGCGGCAAGTTTGGATTCCAGCGCGACGATCCGGGCGGCGATGTCGGCGGGGTCCCCGGCGGTGTCACCGTAGACCAGTGCGAACATCCGGGCGATGTGGCCCGGGTAGGCCGCCAGGATCTCGGCGTGCTGCTCGTCGCGGTAGTAGGACTCGTCGGGCAGCCCGAGGCCGGACTGGCTCATGTGCAGCAGGTAGCGCGTCGAATCCTTGGAATCGGTGTCCACGTACACCCCGGCCCCGCCGGACACCCCGGTGCGCTCCAGCCCGCCGAGGACCGAGGCCAGCGCATCGCTGTCGGCAGCGCCGTCGATCAGGGCGAGTTCGGCCAGCAGCGGAGCCAGGCCACGGGTAGCGATGGCCTGTTCGTCCATGAAACTGGCGTACAGATCACCGATGCGCTGCTCGTCGGTGCCCGCCGCGGCGCCGGACGCCGCCGCTTGGGTGATCAGATCGCGGATCTGCTCCTCGGCGCGGTCGTGCAGCAGCCGGAAGGCACCGTCGGTGGCGCGGTCGGCGGGAATCTCGTAGTCGGTCAACCAACGGCCGTTGACGTGGCCGAACAGGTCGTCTTGCGGGCGGGCCTGCGGGTCGACATGGCTCAGGTCGATACCCGACTTGATCGCTTCTACCGTCACCCCGACATTCTTCCAGAAGGCCGCGGGTGCGCTGGGCCGGTTTGGCGGCCGGTACCCTCACGGCCATGCCTGAGGCGCCGAGCACCGACAGCACCGACAGCACCGAGAGCACCGACGATCACGATCACCCCGGTGGCGTCATCACCGGCTTCGGCTTCGCCTCGGCAGTCGCCGGCGTGATCGCGGTCGTCGCGGTGGTCCTGGGCGCCATGGTGTGGTCCAGTCACCGCAGCGAGACCGACGAGCGCGACTACCAGACCCGGGTGCTGCGGACGGCCGCCGACTGGACCAACGTCCTGATCAACATCAACAAGGATTCCGTCGAGGCGGGCATGCAGAAGCTGCGGGAGGGCACCGTCGGCCAGCTCAACGCCGACTTCGACGCGGCCGTGCAGCCCTACCGCGACCTCGTGCAGCGGCTGCAGGCCCGCACCACCGGCCAGATCGATTCGGTGGCCATCGAATCGCTCTACCACCCGCCGCCAGGTCCGGACGGGCGTCCGGTGCCGGCGCCCAAGCCCGAGCTGGCCGGAATGGTTTCGCGCACCGACACCGTGCTGGTGGTGGCGACGTCGGTCAGCGAGAACGCCGGCGCCGACAAGCCCCAGACCGTGCGCTGGAACTTGCGGCTGGACGTGTCCGATGTCGACGGCACCCTGATGGTCTCGCGCTTGGAGCCGATCCGATGAGAAACCGGTTGCGCGTACTGGCTTTCGACGTCGCCGCCCCGCTGGCCGCGATCGCGGCGTTGGTCTACATCGGCCTGGCGTTGGGCTGGCCGCTGTGGTGGGTCTCGTTGTGCTCGGTGCTGTGCCTGCTGATCGTGCAGGGCGTCATCGTCAACGTCGTGCTGGCTCGGCGTGACGGCGTGACGCTGGGCACCGACGACGACGCTCCCGGGCTGCGCCTGGCGGTCGCCGCGGTGGCTGCCGCGGCCGTGGTGGCCGCGGTGACGGTCGGGTACCTGCGCTGGACCGTGCCCGACCGCGCCTTCAACAACGACCGCGACGAGGTGGTGAGGATCGCCAGCAGCGTCTCGGAGGCCACCGCCACCTTCAGCCCGCAGAGCCCGACTGCCTCGATCGACCGTGCCACCGCCATGATGTCGCCGCAGCAGGCTGAGCAGTTCAAGAACGAATTCGCCAATGTGGCAAAGGAATTGGCCAGCAAGAACGTGTCGGCCACCGCTGCCACCATCTCGGCGGGGGTGGAGGCGCTGGGTCCGCAGGTGGCCAGTGTGGCTGTCGTCCTGCGCGGAACTCAGAGTGCGCCGGGCAAACCCACCGACAACGCGGTGATGGCACTGCGGGTGGCGCTGAGCAAGACCGACGGACGCTGGCTCGTCGACAACGTCGCGCCGTTGCACTCGCGCTGAGCGCCGGGGCCGGCTCTACTTCGAGGAGCGTTGCGCGGCGAGCTTCGCGAACCGGTCCGAGAGCCGTTGCATGCGTAGCAGCAGCGAGGCCGGCGGGCTCACGGTGCCCTCCAGATAGTCGGCGAAGGACTCGTTGGACACCCCGCAGCGCGAAGCGAATTCGGGCGCCTGCAGTTCGGAACGGCGCAGCATGGCCTGGATCTGGCGGGCGACCTCGGCGCGCTCGGTGGCCTCCAGGTGCTCGCGCGTACGCACCAGCACCTCCGACAGCGCCTTGGATACGCCGTAGGGCCGGGCGGTCTGCAGCACTTCCTCGACCTGGCGGGCGGTGCGGCCGTACGGATCACGCTTGATCGCGGCGACGATGCGCTGCCAGACCGCCATGTCGTCGGTCTCCAAGGCCGCACGGATCGCCGCGGTCGACCAATACTCGACCGGCCGGTCGTCGAATGCGGGTTGGCGCTGCGGCGCGGCGGCCTTGGCCGGACGTTGTTGTCGTGGCTGTGCCGGCTGCTGCGAACGCTGTACCGGTGTGCGTGGTGTCTGCGTGCCCTGCCCCTGTGTGCGCTGTGTCTTCGTGTCTTGGCCAGGAGCGCGTTGCTCCTGCTTCCGTTGTACCTGGGCGGGCGCCTTCTGGGGGCGTTGTGCGGAACTGCGTTGGGCCGAATCGCTTTGGGCCGAGGTGCGCGGGGTCGCCGCGCGCGGTGTGGAAGTGGTGCGCTGGGACGGCGCGGTGCGTTGGGGCGTCCGCTGCACGGGGGCGCGCTGCGCCGAGGTGCGCGGTGCCTGGGCGCCTTGGGTCCGGGGTGCGGCAGGACGTCGAGGAGCAGACGGCTGCACCGGCTGAATCTCGTCGCGACGGGAAATCCGCGCATCTCTCGATTCGCGGACGTCGGGCGCCAACGTCACTTCGCCTCCTCCAGCATTGCTACCGCAACTGACAGGCAGCGCTGCCTGACCTTCTCCCATTCGGCAGCTGCATCCGGGTCCGACATCACGAAGTCGTGCTCATCGGACGGCTGCGGGTCGGCCAGCCGGCGCACCAGCTGCGTGGCGACCCATCTGCTCGTCGGGTTCTGCCCACAGTAATACCGGTCCATGCCCGACAACACCAGAGCTGCAGTTTCGGTTTCTACCGAATCGACGAGATCAGCAAACTCTTCATAGTCCTTGGCGCTGTTACGGCACATGATCAGATAACTTTTCAGCCGCAGTGTTTCGGCGCCGGTCGGGATCTGCAGCCGGTCCCCGGTCGGCAGTTGCACATTGGTGGTCTCCACCGGGCCGAGCCGCTCCATCGGTGCCCGCCCCGCATCTGCCTCGGTCTCCAATGCGTCGACGGCCACCGAGAGCCGGCCTCGCCACATGGTGACCGGATGTACGCCCGGGCACCGCTTGGGGCCACCGGGCCGCCGGGCCGCCAGCCGCGATGACGGTTTGCTGCAACCACTGAACGCCAGTGGGTCCGCGACGATGATGGTTTGCGGCGCAAGGTGTTTCATCTTGGCGGCGGTGCGCACCATCATGCGCAGGTCCGATCCGCTCGGCCCCAGGGCGGAGATGTCGTCGGGAATGATCACCAGGTCGGTGACCTCGACCTTGGGTAGCGGCTTCTCGAAATCGACCTCGGGCAGCAGCCGATCCAGCCAGTGCGGCAGCCACCAGTTCCACTCGTCGAACATGGCCATCAGTGCGGGCACCAGGATCAGCCGGACCACGGTCGCGTCGACGGCGATGGCCACCGCGCACGCCACCCCGAGCTGTGCCACCAGCGGCATGCCGGCAAAAGCGAACCCGATGAACACCGCGATCATGATCAGTGCGGCGCTGGTGATGGTGCGCGCGCTCGTGCTGACGCCGTAGGCCACCGCGTCGCGGGTGCTGTTGGTTTGCAGGAACCGTTCCCGGATCCGGGTGAGCAAAAAGATCTCGTAGTCCATCGACAGGCCGAAGGTCATCGCCAGGACGAGCGGCGGGACCGTGCTGTCGAGGGAGCTGATCTTCTCGAAGCCCAGGCCTTCGAACCAGCCCCACTGGAAGACGACCACCAGGCTGCCGTAGGCCGCGGCCACCGACAGCACGGTCATCAGCACGCCCTTGAGCGCCAGGAACACCGACCGGATCGACACCAGCAGCATCACGAACGCGATCAACGCGACGAACAGGAACACCAGCGGCTGGGTACTGGAGACCCGGTCGTCGAAGTCTTTGATGAGCGCTGTCGGCCCGCCGACGTCGACCCGCGCATCCGAGCCCGCGGCCTGCGGCAGTTTGTCGCGCATCCAGTCGATGGACTCGCGGGCCGCCAGATCCTCGGGGTCGACCTTCAGCACCGCCGACAGCAGTGCGCTGTTGTTGTTGTCGGAGAACACCGGCGGCTGCACGGTCTGCACGTTGGGTGCCCGCGTCATCTCCTGGCGCACCGCGTCGAGCGCGGCGGTGCCGTTGGAAGACGACGCGTCCCCGTTGGGGAAGGTCACCAGCACGCGCACGGGACCCAGCGCTCCGGGGCCCAGCGCGTCCGCGGCCGCGTTGACCCCGCCGCGGATCTCGTGGGTGGGTTCGAACTGGCGCTGCATGCTGTTGCCCAGCACC
Organism: Mycolicibacterium senegalense; assembly: GCF_019645875.1. Lineage (GTDB taxonomy): Bacteria > Actinomycetota > Actinomycetes > Mycobacteriales > Mycobacteriaceae > Mycobacterium > Mycobacterium senegalense. The sequence continues at coordinate 249,743 of NZ_CP081000.1, forward strand.
ATGCCGAAGGCCGGTGCCGCCAGGATCAGCAACAGGATCGTCGCGGCGACGGCCGACGCCCACGGCCGGCGCATCACCGCGCCGGTCCAGCGGGTCCAGAACCGTGACTGCGTCGCCTCGGCGCGCCGGGACCAATGCAGGTACGACGAGCGCTTGGCTGCCGCGCTGCCGAACGTCGCCAGTACGGCCGGGGTCAGGGTGGTAGAGGTCAGCACCGCGACGGCGACGGCCAGGATCGCGCCGGTGGCCATCGACACCAGCACCGGCGTGTTGATGAGGTAGATGCCGGTGACCGAGGCGATGACGGTGAGTCCCGAGAGGGCCACCGCCAGGCCGGACGTGGACATCGCCGCGTCGACCGCATCGGCCGGATCACGCCCCGCACGCAGCTCCTCGCGGTAGCGCATGAGGATGAACAGGGAGTAGTCGATGGCCAGGGCGATGCCGAACATCGACACCGTCGACGTGACGAACACGCTCATCTGCGTGTACATCGACAGCAGGTAAACCAAGCCCATGGTCACCACGACCGTGCAGATGCCGAGCACGAGTGGCAGTGCCGCGGCGGCCAGTGAGCCGAACACCGCCAGCAGCACGATCAACACGATCGGCAGGTTCCATTTCTCGGCCGCGGCGATGTCGTGCTTGGTGGCCTGGGTCGCGGCGGCACCGAGTGCGCCCTGCCCGATGACGTAGAACTTGACCTTGCCGTTCTCGCTCTCGCCCGGCTCTTCGCCGTGCACCCCGACCTTCTGGCGCAGCTGCTTGGCCACGTCCACCGCGCCGGTGTTGTTGAAGTCCAGCTGCAGGGTGATGACGTACGGCCGGTCGGGCTGCGGGGCCGGCTGCTGGGGGTTCGGCACGATCTTGACGCTGGGTACCTCGCCCGCGATCTTCTCCAGCCACACCACCGCGGCATTCATGTCCTGGAACGAGGCGTCGGCGCGGGGAGCCGCGATCAAGGCAAGCGGGGACGCGCCCTGGTCCGGGAAGTGTTCCTCGAGTTGCCGCTGGACGTGGAGCGACTGTGAACCTTCGACGTCGAACCCGCCGCCGGTGAGATTCGACGACTGGTTGATCGCGAGGTAGATCGAGGGCACCAGTAGCAACAACCATGTCGCGAAAACCGCCCAGCGGAATCTGCGCAGATAGCTGCTCAAGCGCATCATGAACTGCTGGATGCGAGGTCCCCGCTTTCTCCCCCCAACGTGGCTGGGCGTGTCCTGGCTCGTGTCAGCGAGAGCGTACCTCCACCGGTGTAATGTGGCTCGCTCTCTGCAGGTTCTGAGATCTCGCTGAGACATCTCACAGCTGGCATCCGTACCGTTGCCGGGGTTGTCGGCCTGGCTGTGCTAACGGATTCGCCCGGCCCGGCGACATAGCCAAGGACGACCCCGGCTGACGCATGCGCCGGGGCCCACGCCGAAGGAGTACCCCATGCAACCGACCAACGGTGGACTGCGCCGCGGTCTGGCCGTCGCGCTCGCGGTGACGGGCGTCGGCGGTGCGATGGTGGCCGCATTCATGGTCCCGTCCGCCACGGCTGCGACCGATCCGTGTGCCGCCAGCGAGGTCGCCCGCACGGCGGGCAGTGTGGCCACCAACATCGGCAATTACCTGGACACGCATCCGCAGACCAACCAGGCCCTGACCACCATCAGCCAGCAGCAGGCCGGGCCGGAGTCGATCGCCGCGCTCAAGACGTATTTCGACGCCAACCCGCAGGCCGCCAAGGACATGCAGCGGTTGCAGCAGCCGCTGGCCAATTTGGGTACGCGCTGCAAGTTGCCGGTCAGCCTGCCGCAACTGATGGGCCTGGCGTCGGCCGCCCAACAGGGCGGCGGGACGGCCGCCGGTGGTTTGCCGGGCGGGTTGCCCTCGGCGCAGAACGTCGGGGTGCCCCGCGCCGCGGTGCCCGCACAATCCTCGCCGGCCGCGGCGGTGACGGCGGGCTCCGGTCCGCTTCCGGGCCCCGCGACGTCCTCGACCCGCTAGGCCGGCCGCCGTCGCGTCGCCGTGAGCGACATCGTTGAACTGCGGATTCATCGGGCGGCGCGGCGGTTTGCGCGCAAGGCAGGAAAGTCGTCAAGGATTCTGCTTAGCTTTCCTTCAGCCGTTAACCGTCTGGGGTTGCGGCCTCCCCATACCGATGAAGGAGCTTGACCATGTTGCTCTCGGCCCGTAATGCGCGGCGCGTGGTAGCTGGCGTGGCCGGCGCCGGCGCTGTAGCCGGTGCGATGCTGTTCGGCGCCATCCCGTCGGCGCTGGCCGACGACCCGGCGAACAACCCCCCCAACTGCAGCGCTGCCGACCTGGCCGGTGTGGCTTCCGGGGTGTCGGCATCGACCTCGGCATACCTGTTCACCCACCCCGACGTGAACAACTTCTTCACCAGCCTTGAGGGCCTGCCGCGCGAAGAGGTCAAGACCAAGGTGCACGACTACCTCGAAGCAAACCCGCAGACCAAGGCCGAGCTGACCGGTATCCGCCAGCCGCTGGTAGACCTGAAGAACCGCTGCGGCGAAGCTCCGGCTCCCTCCATCCCGTAACCGAGTGCGGGTGGAAGCAACCCCCGCCAGCGGTGAAGGACACGTGACGCCCGAGAGTGTTAACCGCACGGTGCTGATGGTCGACGACGACCCGGATGTGCGTACCTCGGTAGCCCGCGGACTGCGGCATTCGGGGTTCGACGTCCGGGTCGCGGCGTCCGGCAAGGAGGCGCTGCGCCTGTTGTCGAACGAGTCACACGACGCGCTCGTCCTCGACGTCCAGATGCCGGAGCTCGACGGTGTCGCCGTGGTCACCGCGCTGCGCGCCTTGGGCAACGACATTCCGATCTGCGTGCTTTCGGCCCGCGACACGGTCAACGACCGCATCGCGGGGCTGGAAGCCGGCGCCGACGACTACCTGACGAAACCGTTCGACCTCGGCGAGCTGGTCGCCCGGCTCAACGCGTTGCTGCGCCGGGCCAGCCACACCGATCGTCAGTCGGACACCATGACCGTCGGGGCGTTGACCATCGACACCGCCCGCCGGCTGGTGTTCGTCGCCGGGGAACGCGTGGACCTGACCAAGCGCGAGTTCGATCTGCTGGCAGTGCTGGCCGAGAACACGGGTGTGGTGCTGTCCAGGCAGCGGCTTCTCGAGCTGGTCTGGGGATACGACTTCGACGTGGACACCAACGTGGCCGACGTCTTCATCTCGTACCTGCGGCGCAAGCTGGAAGGGCCCGACGTTCCACGCGTCATCCACACCGTTCGCGGAATCGGATACGTACTGCGCGAAGATGCCTGAGGTCATCATGAGAACCGGGGTCAGGTGCGACTTTTCAGCCTGATCCGCTCGGCGTCGTTGCGTACCAGGGTCGCGGTGGCCTCGGCGCTGGCGGCTGCGGCCGTGGTGGCGGTGTTCACCATCCTGACGTCAGTGGTGCTGGCCAACAACGACTCCGCACAGTTGGACCGCCGACTCGATTCGATCGTCGATGCCAGCATCAGCCCCGAGCATCTGCAGGATCCCACGCGCGGGGTGCTGACCACCGGCCGCTCGCGTTCGACGGGGCAGGTGGTGTTCCAGCGGGGTTTCCAGTTGCCTGTGCTGCCGCTGGGTACCGAGACCGTCGAGGTGAACGGTGTCGATTACCGGGTGCGCACCGTCTACGTGGACCAGCACGGCGGAGTGCTGATGTCCATCGGTATCCGCGCCGACAGTATCTTGTTGAGCCCCAACAGAATTCCGCTGTACATCGGTTTCGGCGTGGCCACCGTGCTGGTGGCCGGCGGGCTGGGGTGGCTGCTGGCCGGGCCGGCCATCCGGCCGCTGCGCAAGCTCACCGAACACACCTCGAAACTGGACAGCGGCACCGACACGATGCCCAAGGTGCGCGGTGTGCGGGAGGCCGAGGACCTGTCGGAGGCCATGGCGGGGATGCTCACCAGATTGGCCGCCGCGCAGCGTGCCACCACCAATTCCCTTCAGGCCGCCCAGGATTTCGCCGCCAACGCCGCCCACGAACTGCGTACGCCGCTCACCGCGATGCGTGCCGACCTGGACACGCTGCGGATCCACAATCTGCCGGAATCAGAGCGCGACGAAGTGGTGGCCGACCTGTCCAGGGCGCAGCGCCGGGTCGAGGCGATCATCACCGCGCTGGGCCAGCTCGCTTCGGGGCAGTTGGCACAGGCCGAGGACCGTGAACTGATCGATATCGCCGACCTGCTCGACCGGGTGGTCAGGGAGAGCGCCAGAGGCAGTGAGCATGTCCAGATCGACGTGCAGGTGGCCGACGACGTCGGCCTGGTGATGGGTTGGCCCGGCGGGCTGCGCATCGCGGTGGACAACCTGGTGCGCAACGCCATCATCCACGGTGAGGCCACCCGCATCGCACTGACCGCTCACCGCGGTGACGGGCACCTGGTCATCACCGTCGACGACAACGGCCGCGGCTTGCCGGTCGAAGAGCACGAGACGGTACTGGGACGCTTCCGCCGGGGTAGCACCGCGATGGCCGGCGGTTCCGGACTCGGGCTGGCCCTGGTGGCCCAGCAGGCTCAGTTGCACGGCGGTGAGATCACGTTGTCGCACGGCCCGCTGGGTGGTCTTCGTGCCGTTCTGACAGTGGCCCTGTCGCCGACGGGGGATGCGACTCAGGCGGATTGACGGCGCCGCAGTGCCGCGAACGCGGCCCGCCAGCCCAGCAACAGCGCCGCGGTCACCAGCGAGGCGACGACGATGAAGCTGACCGCCACCCCGGCCGAGGTCAGTTTGCGTAACACCATGCCGACCACCACGGTGCTGACCCACACCACCACCCCGGTGGGTGCCAACGACGTCGGCCGCTGCCACCCGCGCGCGAGCGGCCAGCCCACCAGCGTGCCGGTCAGGAACGGCCAGGCCGTCTCGGCGACCCCCGCCACGGTGATGCCCTCGGCGTGGCTGCGCCGTCCGATGGTGCAGAACACCACCACGCAGATCAGGTCGGCCACCAACGCCGTGCCGCTAGCTCGTCGCATATGTCATCACATCCAGTACCAGTGGGCTGACGTCGGTTTGGTCGCGCTCGGCGAAGCCCGGTTGCCGTGCGGCCGGCTTGCCGTCGAACAGTGCGTCGGCGGCGGCCAGTGAGGTGAGCCGCGAATCGAGCCGGAACGATTTGAAGGTAAATGGTAAGCCATTGGACGCCAACGGATCCGGGCCGTCCATGACATGGAAGTGCAGGTGCGGTGCGTCGGAGTTGCCGGAGTTGCCCAAGGCACCGATGACCTGCCCGGTGCTGAGTTTGTCACCGGGCTTGACTTTGAGGCTGTTCGGTTGCAGGTGGGCGTAGAAGGCGTAGTTGCCGTCGCCGATGTCCTGCACGATGTGGTTGCCGCCGTACTGCTGCAGCGTGAGGTCGCGCGGCGTCACGCCGGGGACCTGCTCGTTCAGGCCGTCGAGCACCGCCACCACGGGCCCGTCGGCCACCGCGTGGATCTCCGCGCCGAAGTAGGGGTAGCTCTGCACCTTGGCGCGGTCTCCGGCGTACAGTCGCCCGTCGGCGCCGAGCTGCACGTAGTCGATCGCGAATCGTTCTGCGGCCCAGACTTTTCCGTTGATGGGATTGAGCGCCATCCGGTGCGGGGTCATGTCGCAGCAGCTGTTGGCGTCCACCCAGTTGTCGCCGGTCAGCGGCGGGGCGATGGACACCGGCTTGCGGGTCTGAACCGACACCGGAGCCACTGACTCGGTCAGGGTCGGCGGTACCAGTGGCGGCATGGGCCTGGCCACGGTGATCGCGAGTTCGTGGGTGAGCTCGGTCGGCACCTGGGCCGGGTCGTCGGCGACGACATCCAGCCACACGTAAGCGCTCTGGCCGGGGTTGAGGACGTTGGTTCCGGCTGCGGAGTTACCGACCGCCCTGGTCCAGTACTTGAGGCTGTCCCCGGACAACGTGAGGAGCTTGCGGTCGGCCGTCGCGGCGCTCAGCGAGTTGAGCGTGACCGTGCCCGGTGAGGTGTTGGTCAGCATGAGTTCATAGGCCAAGTGGGTGCGGCCATCGGTCGCTGCGACCGGAACCGGTTCTGCCAGAACCGATCCCACCACCGGAGTGACTACGGGCGGGGCCGTGGTGGTTGTGGTGGACTCAGACTGTGGAGCCTGTGCCGACGAGCACCCGGCCACGATCAGGGCGAGCACTGCGATCGGATACCGGACTCGCATGGACGTCTCCTACCGCTCGGGTTCGGGTTTCGGGCAGTCTGGATCGGCGTCCTTCTCGGTGCGGAACATGAAGAAGAACACCACCCAGCCGATCGCCGAGATGAAGATCCAGCTGACCAGCCGGTAGATGAGCATCGCCGAGATGGCCGAGGCCAGCGTCAGACCGGAGGAGACCAGCCCGGGCACCAGTACGGCCTCCACCACCAGCAGCCCACCCGGCATCAACGGGATGGCCCCCACCGCACGGGCCGCCGCGTAGGCCACCGTGACGCCGGCCAGAGACGGATGCCCACCCGCGGCGTAGCAGGCGAACGCCAGGCAGGCCACGTCGGCGATCCAGTTGAACATCGACCAGCTGAACGCCACCGCGAGATCGCGCCGGCCCAGGCTGACCGACTCCAGCTGCCGCAGGATCTCCCGCCATTTGGCCAGGCCGGTGTCTGACGGTTTGCCACGCAACGAGTTGACCGAGGACAGCACCTTGACCCCGATCCCGTCGATCAGCTCGGGTCTGGTGGCCACGGCCTGGGCCAGCAGGATGATCGCCAGGAAAGCGCCGAGGGAGAAGATCAGCGAGAGCGGGTTCTTGCTGGCACCCAGCAGCAGTGCGCCGCCGAGGCCCAGCAGCGCCAGCCCCACGACCTGCAGCACGCCCGACATCACCAGCTGCCACGAAGCCACCAGCGGCGAGGCGCCCCAGATGCGTTGTTGGCGGTAGACGAAGGTCGCCGAAAGCACGGGCCCGCCCGGCATCGTGGTCGACAGTGCATTGCCCGCGTAGAACGCGGCCTCCGAACGCCACTGCTTGACGGGCACTCCGGCCGAGCGCAGCAGGGTCCGCTGGATCTGGGCGAAGCTGTGCATCGAGGCCATCGCGGCACCGACCGCCGCCAGCACCCACCAGGCATCGGCCGTCAGCAGGCTGCGCCAGGCTTTGGCCAACTGATCCCAGACCAGGGTCACCTCGACGGCGAGCACGGTGACCGCGAGAGCGATGACCACCCATCGCGCCCACCAGTACTTGCCGCGCGTGGAGGCGGCCCGGACCCGAGCGGTGTCGGCCGGCGCGTCCTGTGACACGCCCTACAGGGTAACCGCGCAGGTCGTGTCGACATCACCGCTTGCTGGGCGCGCCGCATTACGCTACCGAAATGGCACTGGATCCTGTTGCTGATGAGGCCGTGACGCCGTTCGTCCGCAAGGTGGCGGCCTGGGCATGGCGGCTGCTGGTCATTCTGGCGGCCGTCGTGGCACTGCTGTGGCTGATCAAACACCTGGAGGTGATCGTGGTGCCGGTGGCCCTGGCCACCATGGTCGCCGCGTTGCTGCTGCCCGCAGTGGACTTCATGGACCGCCGCGGTGCCCCGCGCGGGGCCGCCGTGGCCCTGGTTCTGCTGGCCAGTTTCGCGGTGGTGGGCGGCATCCTGAGCTTCGTCGTGTCCCAATTCATCGAGGGCGCGCCACAACTCGTGGAACAGGTGACCCGAAGCATCGACGGGCTGCGCAATTGGCTGATCAACGGACCACTGCAGCTGAGCAAGGAACAGATCGACCAAGCCGGCAACACCGCGATCGAGGCGTTGCAGCGCAACCAGGAGAAGCTCACCACCGGTGCCCTGTCCACCGCGGGCACCCTCACCGAGCTGCTCACCGGCGCGCTGCTGGTGCTGTTCACCCTGATCTTCCTGCTGCAAGGCGGGCGCAGCATCTTCTCGTTCGTCACCAAGGTGTTCCCGAACCATGTGCGGGATCGGGTCCGCGACGCCGGACGGGCCGGTTTCCACTCGCTGGGCGGCTACATGCGAGCGACGTTCCTGGTGGCCCTGGTCGACGCGGTCGGCATCGGCACCGGCTTGGCGATCATGGGTATTCCCTTGGCACTGCCGCTGGCCTCGCTGGTGTTCATGGGTGCCTTCGTCCCGCTGGTCGGTGCGGTGGTGGCCGGGTTCCTGGCCGTGGTGGTGGCACTGCTGGCCAAGGGATTCGTCTACGCCCTGATCACCCTCGGCCTGATCATCGCCGTGCAGCAGCTGGAAGGCCATGTGCTGCAGCCGCTGGTGATGGGCCGCGCGGTGTCGATCCACCCGTTGGCCGTGGTGCTGGCCATCGCGGGCGGCGGCGTGCTGGCCGGCATCGTCGGCGCCCTGCTGGCCGTGCCCACGGTGGCGTTCATCAACAGCGCCACTCGGGTGCTGGTGGCAGACAATCCCGACGCCGAGCAGGCCCGGCAGGAAAACGAGGACAGCGTCCTCATCGAAGCCGAGTCCGACGACCTGCCGGCCAAGGAGTAGCCCGTGCCGCGCTGCGAACGCCGGCTGGTTACAGCCGGCCCTCGCGGCGCAGCAGATCCTGCGCGCTCATCCCGCCCCCGCGCCGCGGAGGTTCGTTGTCGCGTGGGTTGAACTTCTGAGTCGACGGATCCTGCTCTTGCTGGCGCGGATTCGGTCCGGGCCCGGGGGCCGGGCCGGGGCCCGGACGCTGGGCGTTGAAAGCCGTCGTCGGTGCATTTCCACCACCGGCGGGCGGACGCTGCTGTTGCGGCATCGCACGGGTGGCGTCGGCCGACGGGCGCGGTGCCGGCGGCGGAGGGGGAGGCGGGGTCCCGTTGGCCGGGCCGCCCTTGGCCGGACCGCCGCGCAGCGCACCCAACCACGATTCGATCTCACGATCTTCGCGCTGCGGGGGAGCCGGCGGGCCGCCGGCCGGCCGCGCGGTCGGCTGCGGCGTGCGCTCGGTGTTGGCGGCCGGGGTGTTGCCCGTCGCGGTGTTGACCGTGTTGACGGCCGTGTTCACCGCGTTGCGCACCGCGTTACGCGCCATGGCGAACCGGGTGGTGGCCGGCTCTTGGTCGGGCTGCTGGCGGGGCGGGGCCTGCGGCGGGGTGATCCGTGCCGTACCGGCGGCCGACGGTGCGTTGGTCCGCGGCATCTGCGGGCGCAGGGGCTCGGCTGCCGGATGGGTCGGATCGTGCGGTCGCGGTGGTGGTGCCGGCAGGGCGCCGACTCCGGCCAGCGCTCGCGGGTCTTCACCGGATTCCGGACCCATCGGACGCTTGCGCTCGTCGGGCAGCTCGGTCTCACCGAGGCCGATCGCCACCTGGATGCGCTTCATCCAGTGCGGAGCCCACCAGCAATCGTCGCCGAGCAGCTTCATGATCGCGGGAACCAGGAACATCCGGATGACGGTGGCGTCAAGCAGTAGGGCGATCAGCAGGCCGAACGCCAGGTACTTCATCATCACCAGGTCGGAGAAGGCGAACGCCCCGGCGACCACTGCCAGCACCAGCGCGGCACCGGTGATGAGGCGACCGGTGGTGGCGGTACCGATGCGGATGGCCTCGGCCGTGGACATGCCGCGTTCCCGGGCCTCCACCATGCGGGACACGAGGAACACCTCGTAGTCGGTGGACAGACCCCAGATCACCGCGATGATCAGACCGATCATCGGCGCCATCAACGGCTGCGGCGTGTAGTTCATCAGGCCGGATCCGTGACCGTCGACGAACATCCAGGTCAGGATGCCCATCGTCGATCCCAGGGTCAGGGCGCTCATCAACGCGGCCTTCACCGGCAGCACGATCGATCCGAACGCCAGGAACATCAGCACCGTGGTGGTGATGACCAGGATCGTCACCATCAGCGGCAGCCTGGAGAACAGGCTGTGGATCGAGTCCTGCTCCAGGGCGGGCGTGCCGCCGACGAACACGTCGATGCCGTGCGGAGGCTGCAAGGCGCGTAGGTCCGCGATGTTGGTTGCCGCGTCGCCGCGGTTGATCAGGCCGTTCTGGATCACCCGGACGGATTTGTCCTTGGACCCGCTGTCGGTGGCCGGACGTTCCTTCCACATGGCTTCGGGATCGTTGTCCGGGTCGGTGAAGCCCTTGACCGTCATGGCCTTGGCCCGCATGTCGGCGATCTGGGCGTCGGTGATCGGTTCACCGTCTTGCCGCTGCATCACCAGCGTGATCTGTTCGGTGCGGAAACCGGGGAAGAGCTTGTCGAACTGCTCCTGCGACTGACGCACCGCGTTGTCCGGGGGCAGGTACTTCTCGCTGATACCCGCGAGCGTGAGCGAGCCGATCGGCAGGACCAGCAGCGTCATCACGACCAGGATCGGCGTGGCGAAGGCGATGGGCCGCTTCATCACGACGTTGACCAGCCGGCCCCAGAACCCCTGCTCCACTTCTTCGCGGGTCTTGGTCTTCTGGGTCTTCTCGGCGAACCAGTCGATGATCCGGCGCGAGAACGGCCAGTTCGCCAGGAACGGCACCTTCAGCAGCGTGGTGACGCCGAGCGCGTCGACGCGGGGCCCCAGGATGCCCAGCACGGCGGGCAACACGGTGATCGACAGGAACGCCGCCAGCATCACCGACGCGATGATCGCGTAGGTGATCGACTTGAGGAATCCGAGCGGGATCAGCAGCAGCGGCAGCGAGGACGCCACGATGATCACGGCCGAGAAGGCCACGGTGCGCCCGGAGGTCATCACCGATCTTCGGACCGCGGCCTCGGTGTCATAACCCTCGGCGAGTTCTTCTCGGAACCGGCTCACGATGAACAGGCCGTAGTCGATGGCGATACCGAAGCCCATCATCGTCACGACCGGTTGGGCGAAGAAGTGCACCGGCCCGAACTCGGCGGTGAACCGCAGGATGCCCAAGGCGCCGGCGATGGTGAGACCACCGATGATCGCGGGCAGGGCGGCGGCGACCGCGCCGCCGAACACGAAGAACAGCACCACGGCCACCAGCGGGACGATCGCGAGCTCGGCGCGCTTCTGGTCCGTGCCGATGGTGCCGGTGAGCTCGCTGGCCAGCGGGTTGAGCCCGGCCAGCTTGATGTCGCCGCCGTTGACCTGCTGCAGATCGTCCTCGACAGCTTGGTAGTTCTTGAGGATCGCGTCGTCGTTGTCACCCTTGAGGGGCACGCTGATGAAGGTGTGGCGCAGGTCCTGCGTCTTCATCTGGCTGACGGTCGGATCGGTGGTGTCGGGGGCCTTGAGCCAGCCGACCCACCCGACGATCTCGTCCGGATGATCTTTGACCACCTGGTCGAGCTCGCCGGTGACTTCCTTCTGCCACGCCTTGTCGGTGACCTTTTTGTCATCAGGGGGCGTCAAGATGGCGACGACGTGACTGGTCCGGTCGCGGCCGTACACCTCGTCGCCCAACAGCGACGCCTGCACCGACTGGCTGCCCTCGTCGTAGAAACCACTCTGGGTGACGTGCTGTCCGAGACTGGCTCCGTAGACGCCGCCACCTAGGCACAGCGCCACCATGACACCGATGACGATGTACCTGAACTGGTACACCGTTCGACCCCACCAGGCGAACACTTAGGCTCCTAACTAAACAAAATTCATGGTGACCCGCTGTTGCGAATTCGCGGTCTTCAGTTGTTACACACGCGCGGTCAGTAGCGATGAAAGCGGCCGGAATGGCTGCAGCCATGCTCCCTGCTCGGGTAGCGAGTCCAGGCCGATCCGTGGCAGCGGTTCCCGGAACACACCGGGAATGTCCTCCAGATCGACAAACTCCAAGGTATCCGACGCTAGCGCCCAGCTCGCATGTTCGCGAAATCCGAGCACCTGCACGGGAGTGCCCTCACGGGCGATTTCTTCCAGCGGTTGCCGGAACGCCTGGCCGTCCGCCGAAGCGACCAGAACCGCTGCCAGCCCCTCGCTGCGACGCAGGGCGATGTGCTCGAGCATGTCGCTGTCGACATCGCTGTCGTCGTCGATCTTCGGCTTGGCGAAGACGGCGAAACCCACGTTACGCAACGCTTCCACCCATGGCCGCACCACATCGGCGCTACCTGGGGCGATGTTGGTGAAGACGGTGGCCTCGGGCTCGAGCGAGATGTCGGCTGCGTCGTCACTGTCGGCCACCAGATCGGAGGTGTACTCCAGCAGCCAGCGACCCAGTGCGTCGAACCGGGGACGGTGTGCGGCAGTCGGGCGCCCGCCCAGGATCGCTCCCAATCCCATGTCCAGGTTGGGGGCGTCCCACACGAGCAGCACCCGCCGCGCCGGGGTGATCACGGCGGTGTCGGGGGATCCCTCGGATCCGCCGTCTGCCTGGGTCGATGCGTCCTGCATGTCTTCGGTCACACTCATGGCCGTTTCTCCCAGACCAACTCGGTGACGTCCGGACCGGCCAGCGCCTTGCGCTCGTATTTGGTGACTGGGCGCTCGACCGATATCGGAAGCTGTGCGTCCAGCTCGACCCGCCGCAGCAGCGGTTCGGCATCGCCGACCTCGGCGATGTGCTCGGCATACCCGGAGTGGTCGGTGGCCGCGTGCAGGATTCCGCCCGGCCGCAGCCGGTCGGCGATCAGCGCCACGGTGGCCGGCTGCAGCAGGCGGCGCTTGTGGTGGCGGGCCTTGGGCCAGGGGTCCGGGAAGAACACCCGCACGCCGGTCAGGGACGCCGGGCCGAACATGTGCTCCAGCACATCGACGCCGTCCCCGCGAATCATGCGGATGTTGGTGACGGGCTTGGTCTCGGAGGCCCGGTCGATCGCGCTGAGCAATTGCGCCAGCCCTTTGCGGTAGACCTCCACCGCGATCACGTCGAGTTCGGGTTCGGCCTGCGCCATCGCCAGCGTGGAGGTACCGGTGCCAGAGCCGATCTCCAGGATCAGCGGGGCCGAGCGGCCGAACCAGGCCTCGGTGTCGAGGTCGACGACGGGCTTCGAATCTTCGTCACGGGCCTGCATGCCCAGCTCGGGCCACAGCCGGTCCCAGGTCTGTTGCTGGGCCGGCGACAGCGTCGAGCGTCGGGTGCGGAAGCTGGTCACCCGGGGAAAACGGTACGGCTGGGCGGGCGGCACGTCGGCCGCCTCGTCTGCCGGCGCCGGCCCACCGACGTCGGACCTGGACGGGTGCATCCGTCCATCGTCTCTTATCTGCGGCGTGGTGCCCGCATCGTGGTAGAGATTGATACCCAACAGTTGCCTCAAGCTGCTGGGACTTAAACCTCTGTTCGCGCGTGCGCCCGGCTCGTGTCACGATTTTTCGTGACGCACCCGGTGCGCCCCGTCACCGCAGGGAAGGCCGCCAGATTTTCGCAGACGAGCTCACACGCTTTGCCGACCGCGACGGCGATGCGCGGTTGGCGGCCATCAGTGCGCAGGTGTCGGCCCCGGTGCGGGTGGATGTGCGGGGGCGTCGTGGCGTCGGGGTGAGCACGGTGGTCTCCGCGCTGGCCGGCGCCGGTCTCGATACCGCCGAGGACCGTGAGGCCGGTGATGTCACGGTCGTGGTGATCGCCGAGGTGCTCAAGCCCGAAGATGAGGCCCTGCTCGCTGAGCTGAACGGGGTGAGGCGGCCGACGGTCGTGCTGCTCAACAAAGCCGACCTGGCCGGCTCCGGTCCGGGCGGGCCGATCGCGACCGCGCACCGGACGGCCCGGAGGCTGCAGCCGCGGGCCGGGGCGCCGGTCGTGCCGATGGTGGGTCTGCTGGCGGCGCCCGGGGCGTTACCGCCGCCTCTGCTGGATGCGTTGCGGCAGCTGGCCGCCGAGCCCGCGGACCTGACCTCGGTCGACGCCTTCGTGACCGGGGTACACCGGGTTCCGCATGCCGTGCGCATCGAGCTGCTGGAAAGGCTCGACCGATTCGGCATCGCCCACAGCACGCTGGCGTTGAGTCGCGGGGCCGGCGTCGACACGCTGCCGGGGTTGTGGCGGCGGCTCAGCGAGCTGGACCAGGTGATGACCGCGCTGGATGCGGCGACGGCATCGGTCCGGTACCGGCGGGTGCAGTGGGCCCTGGCTGAGCTGCAGGCCGTCGGCGGCCCGGCGGTGGCCGGCTTTCTGGCCGCCGACGACACGGTGATCGCGGTGATGGCCGCCGCTGTCGACGTCGTACAGGCCGAAGGGTTGACGGTGGACCCCGCCGACAACCCCAACGCCCATCTCTGCCGGGCCCGCCGGTGGCGGCAGTACCGCGACGGTCCGGTCAATGCCCTGCACCGCCGGTGCGGTGACGACATCGTGCGCGGGTCGCTGCGCCTGCTGGGTGCGGCCGGTGGCCGGCGGTGACCGACGTGGAGACACCCCGGGACCAGGCCGTGGTCGATGCGGTGGCGGCGGCCGACGCCGTGGTGGCCGCGATCGATCCGGGCTTGACTTCGCCGGGAGTCGAGACCCGCGACGCGGTGCTGGTCGCCGGTCCGTGGCTGGCCGGGTCGACGAGTGTGATGGCCGCGCTGCGGGACCGGATGCCGCAGACCACGTTCGTCGAATCCACCGAGTTGGTGGCGGGAGAGGCCCCGGCGGCTGTGGTGTACGTGGTGTCGGCGGCCGCTCCCATCACTGAATCAGATTGCGCCCTGGTTGATTTGGCGACCCGATACACCGACCTGGTGATCGGGGTGGTGTCCAAGATCGACGCCTACCGGGACTGGCGCGATGTGCGCGACGCCGACGCGAAGATTCTCGCCGAGCGCGACGCGCGCTACGAGCGCATGCCCTGGGTGGGGGTGGCGGCTGCCCCCGACCTCGGTGAGCCGCAGCTCGACGAACTGGTCGAACTGCTGGCCGGCCAACTGGACGATCCCGAGGTTGCGCGCCGAAACAGGTTGCGCGCCTGGGAAACTCGTCTGGAAGCGGTCATCGTCCGCTATGAGGCCGATGGTTCTGGAGCCGATCGTCAGGCGCGGGTGGAGGTATTGCGGGAGCGGCGCGCCGAGCTGGGCCGGGCTCGCCGGCTGGCCCGCACCGAGCGCAGCATCGCGTTGCGCAGTCAACTGCAGCAGGCCCGGGTCCAGCTCGGCTATTTCGCCCGCAACCGGTGTAATTCGGTGCGCACGGAACTGCAGGAGGATGTCGCGGGCATCAGCCGGCGCCGGATCGAGACGTTCGAGGACTATGCCCGGCAACGTGCCCACGAGGTGGTCGGCGAGGTGGATGAGGGCGTCACCGCGCATCTGAGCGGTATGGCGGCCGAACTCGAGCTGACGGCGCCCCCGCCACCACCCCCAGCGGCGATTCCCGAGCTGCCGGCGCCACCGCTGAAGTCCCGCACCCTCGAGACCCGGCTGATGCTGGTGCTCGGCACCGGGTTCGGGCTGGGGGTCGCGGTGGCGGTCAGCCGGCTGTTGGTCGGGGCGGCGCCGCGGCTGGCCGTGGCAGGGTTGGCGGTCGGTGCGGTGGTGGGCCTGCTGTTGGCGATCTGGGTGGTCGGTACCCGGGGGCTGTTGCACGACCGGGCGGTGCTGGATCGCTGGGTCGGCGAGATCACCGGCACGCTGCGCTCAGCGGCTGAGGAGCTCGTCGCGAAACGGTTGGTGGCCGCGGAGACGGCGCTCACCACGGAATCGGCGGCCCGTGAGGAAGCCGAGGCGGCGGTGGCGGCCGAGAAGACCGCCGAGCTGGAGGCCGAGTTGCGGGAACACGCGATCGCGACCGCGCGGGCGGCCGCGCAGCGGGACCGCCGGATCCCGCCGTTGCAGCGGGCGCTGAACGCCGTGCGGGCGGATCTGTACGGCAACCGCGACGCTACTGGCGAGTAACCACCTGATAACGTCGATCTGAATCGTTCCTGTGAGTGATCGGACATACCACCGGCTCACCGTGGGTATGTCACCCGCGTTAACCTCTACCCAAGGGGTAGCCGTGACCGCGTCGTGACGTGGCTTGGGTTCCACAAACCTACGCAGGAGAATTTGATGACCTCAGCGACCATTCCGGGTCTGGACACCGCACCGACGAAGCATCAAGGTCTGCTGGCCTGGGTCCAGGAGGTCGCAGAGCTGACTCAACCCGATCGGGTGGTTTTCGCCGACGGGTCCGCCGAGGAGTACGACCGCCTGGCCGCCCACCTGGTCGAGGCGGGCACCTTCCAGAAGCTCAACGACGAGAAGCAGCCCAACTCGTACCTGGCGCTCTCCGATCCCTCCGACGTCGCCCGTGTCGAATCGCGCACCTTCATCTGCTCGGAGCGCGAGATCGACGCCGGCCCGACCAACAACTGGATGGACCCCGCCAAGATGCGCGGGATCATGACCGACCTGTACCGCGGCTCGATGCGCGGTCGCACCATGTGGGTGGTCCCGTTCTGCATGGGCCCGCTGGATGCCGAGGACCCCAAGCTCGGGGTGGAGATCACCGATTCCGAGTACGTGGTGGTCTCGATGCGCACCATGACCCGGATGGGCCAGGCCGCGCTCGACAAGATCGGTGAGGACGGCTTCTTCGTCAAGGCGCTGCATTCGATCGGCGCACCGCTTGAGCCCGGGCAGAAGGACGTCCCGTGGCCGTGCAACGACACCAAGTACATCACCCACTTCCCGGAGACCCGCGAGATCTGGAGCTTCGGTTCGGGCTACGGCGGTAACGCGCTGCTGGGCAAGAAGTGCTACTCGCTGCGCATCGCCTCGGCGATGGCCCACGACGAGGGCTGGCTGGCCGAGCACATGCTGATCGTCAAGCTGATCTCCCCGGAGAACAAGGCCTACTTCATCGCCGCTGCTTTCCCGTCGGCCTGCGGCAAGACCAACCTCGCGATGCTGCAGCCGACCATCCCCGGCTGGCGTGCCGAGACCGTCGGTGACGACATCGCCTGGATGCGGTTCGGCAAGGACGGCCGCCTCTACGCCGTCAATCCGGAGTTCGGTTTCTTCGGCGTCGCGCCCGGCACCAACTGGGACTCCAACCCGAACGCGATGAAGACCATCGCCGCGGGCAACACCGTCTTCACCAACGTGGCCAAGACCGACGACAACGACGTGTGGTGGGAAGGCCTCGAGGGCGACCCCGACCACCTGATCGACTGGAAGGGCCACGACTGGTACCGCGAGTCGGAAGACAAGGCCGCACATCCTAACTCGCGTTACTGCACCCCGATCTCGCAGTGCCCGACGCTGGCCCCGGAGTGGGACGACCCGCAGGGCGTGCCGATCTCGGCGATCCTGTTCGGCGGCCGTCGCAAGACCACGGTCCCGCTGGTGACCCAGGCCCGCGACTGGCAGCACGGCGTGTTCATCGGCGCCACCCTGGGTTCCGAGCAGACCGCGGCCGCCGAGGGCAAGGTCGGCACCGTGCGCCGCGACCCGATGGCCATGCTGCCGTTCCTCGGCTACAACGTCGGTGACTACTTCCAGCACTGGATCAACATCGGCAAGAACGCCGACGAGTCGAAGATGCCCGCGGTGTTCTTCGTCAACTGGTTCCGTCGTGGCGACGACGGCCGCTTCCTGTGGCCGGGCTTCGGTGAGAACAGCCGCGTGCTGAAGTGGGCCATCGAGCGCATCGAGCACAAGGCCGACGGCAAGAGCACCCCGATCGGCATCGTGCCGACCGCCGCTGATCTGGACCTGACCGGATTGGACGTGGATCCCGCCGACGTCGACGAGGCCCTGGCCGTCAACGTCGACGAGTGGAAGGCGGAGCTCCCGCTGATCGAGGAGTGGTTCGAGTTCGTCGGCGAGAAGCTGCCCACCGGCATCAAGGACGAGTTCGACGCCCTCAAGCACCGCCTGTCCGAGGAGTCCTAAGGCTCAGCTAAGCACCGCGAGCGTGCGTGTCTGCCGGTAGACACGCCGCCACACGTCAACAAAACGCGCACCCTCGTCATCGACGAGGGTGCGCGTTTGCATTGTGGCCCAAGGCATCACGCGCGGGCCGGCCACCACATGCGCTCGCCCAGCAGGCTCATCGCCGCGGGCACCAGGTAGGTCCGCACCACGGTGATGTCGAGCAGCAGGCCGATGCCGATGGTGGAGCCGATCTGCACCAGGTTGAGCACCGTACCGCTCATCAGGGCGAACATCGTGATCGCGAAAACCACTCCGGCGGTGGTGATCACGCTCCCGGTACTGCCGAACCCCCGGATGATGCCGCTGATCACCCCGCTGTGGGACTCTTCGCGGATGCGGGAGGCGAACAGCATGCTGTAGTCGGCGCCGACGGCGACCAGTGCCATGAACGACACCGGGAACACCGACCAGTCCAGGCTGATGCCGACCAGGTGCTGCCAGATCATGGTGGACAGCCCGGCCGCCGCCCCGAAGGACAGCACCACCGCGGCGATCATCAGCAGCGGGGCCACCAGGCTGCGCAGCATCACGATCAGCACCAACAGCACCGCCACCACGGCCACGGCGCCGAAAAGCGCGAAGTCCCTCCAGGTTTGGTCGACGTGGCGTTGCGACAACGAGGCCAGGCCGGTCGATTCGATCTGCGCGTGCTCCAGCACGGTGCCCGTCGCGGCGTTGTTGGCCGCGGCGATGACGGCGGGTACCGCGCCCATCGCCTCGGCGCCGTAGGGGTTCACCGACCAGACCACCATCATCCGGGCGCTGCGCCCGTCCGGTGAGATCAGCAGCTGTTCACCGGCGGTGAAGCGACGGTCAGTGCGGCCCTCCGCTGGGAGGTAGAAACCCCGCCCGGCGCCGCTGCTGGTGTCGGCCGACATCCGGTGCAGGAAATCCGAGGCGCGGTCGAGGCCCGCACTGAGCTCGGTGGTCAGCGTGACCATGGTGTCGGTGCCGGTCTTCACCTGTCCCAGGCCCGCGGTGAGTCGGTCCAGACCCGTTTTCAGTTCGGTGATTCCGGCCAGCAGCCGGTTCAGTTCCTGTCGGGTCTGCTCAGGGGTGCGGGTGCCGAGCTGATCGAGCGTGGCCCGCAGTTTCTTGATACCCGCACGGAGGTCGGGCAGGGTGTCGAGCGCGGTGGTGACGGGGCCTTCGGGAACCAGCGGAGCTGCGAGCGTCAATCCGTTGACCGCCAGTAGTGCGCGCCCGCCGGTGGCCGCATCGAGGTCGGCGAACGCCTGCCTGGCGCGCATGCAGGAGCTGTCCGCGGCGCAGGCCGTCGAGGGCTCGGGGCCGGTGAGCGGATCGAACACCGCGTGCAATGCCGCCGTCGGGGCAGCCAATCGCTTTTGTGCGGAATCGATTTCGTTGACCACCTGATCGAGCGAGTCGGTGGCGTTGGAGATGCTGCGCACCGCGGTCACCACATCCAGGGAACCGCCGGAGAGCTTGCCCACCACCCGATCGGCCGATTCCAGGGTGCCGAGAAGGTTGCGTGCCAGGTCGACCAGGGAGCGCGCGCCGTCGGTGAGTTCGGGCAGCCGCGCGGACGCGTTCGCTGAGCCGTCGTGCAACTGCGTCACCCCGCTGGCCAGCCGCTTGAGTTGCGGGATGGCCTGCTCGACGCGATCGTGTGCGTCTTGGAGTCCCGCGCTGACTTGCGCGGTCTGCGAGCCGATGGCCGTTTCCGGCAAGGGTTTTCCCTCCGGCCGGGTGATGGAGCGGACGTAGGCCACCTCGGGCAGGTTGCCGATCGACATGGCGATCAGGTCCAGCGCCGCCAGGTCATTGGTGTTGCGCATGTCGTGGTCGGCCCGGATCGTGATGAACTCGGGTGCGGCCTCGTTGACTCCCCAGTGGCGGTAGACGGCCTCATAGCCGCGCTTGCTGTCGGTGGCACGCAACTGCATGGCGTTCTCGTCGATGTTCGGTTCGAAGGTGAACAGCACCGAACTCATGGCGATGAGGAAGGCCAGCGATGCTGCGACCAGTGCCGGCGCCCGGCGGATGATGGCCGCTCCGCGCCTGCGCCAGCGTCTTTCGTCGAGTGGCCGGGGCTCGGCGTATCCGCGTCGGCCCCACAGCGCCATGATGGCCGGCGTCAGCGTCAGGCTGACCGCCACGGTGATCGCGATCGAGAGCGCGATCGGTGGTCCTGCGGTGCGGAACATCCCGATCTTGGTGAACACCATGGCCATTCCGGCGCCCGCGATGGTCAGCGCGGAGGCGATGACGATGCCGGCGGTGTGCGCACCCGACCGGGCCACCGCGTCGTCGACGGGCATTCCGCGCCGCCTGCCCTCGTGGTAGTTGGCCAGCAGGAAGATGCCGTAGTCGGTGCCCGCGCCCAGCACCATCGCGGTCACCAGCGCGATCGTGAAGTTCGAGACCGTCAGGAGGTCGTTGCCGCCCAGCCAGGAGATCACCGGCCGTGCCACGGCCAATGAGATGCCAACGGTGAGAAGTGGAATCATCGACGTGATCAGCGACCGGTAGACGGCGAGCAGAAGCAGCGTGATCAGCACGACCGAGACCACCGTGATGATGGCCAGCGAGATGTCGATGGCAGAGAACAGATCCGACAAGGTCGGGGCGGCTCCGGTGAAATGCACGTCGAGGCCGGAGGGCCGGGGCAGGGCGGCCACTTCGGCGCGGACGTTCTCGGTGGACCGGTGGGCGCGGGTGGAGCCGACGTCGCCGGTGGTGGCGACGATCAGGTGGATGGCTTTCCCGTCGGGGCTCAGTCCGGTGCCCTCCAGGCCGTCAGTGCCGTAGGTGTCGAGGACGTAAGCGACGTCGTCCTTGTCGGCCACCAACCGGGCGACCAGCTCGCGGTAGAACGCCGTATCCGCCGCGTCGAGGACGCGGTCGCTGGACACCACGATGCTGCCGACGGCGGTGGTATCGGGGACGCCGAAGTCCCGGGACATCTGCCGCAGGGTCTCGGTGGTCGGGCTTTCCGGGGTGAACGGGGCGGAGTGCTCGGCCACCGTCCGTTCGAGCTGGGGGATGGCCAGGTTGAGCACGCCGGCGGCGGCCAGCCACGCCCCCAGTACCAACCACGCATACCTCGCGCAGACTCTGGAGAGTTTGCCGAAGATCGCCAGATTGTGCATTCCGGCATCGTAGACCAATCGGTCTATAGGCGGTCGACTAGGATGTACCGACTGGTCTATTTCGGTGATTGAGAGGGTGGCGACAGTGGCCGGCCCGCGGGAGCGTCTGATCCAGAGCGCCATCGAGCTGATGCGCGAGTACGGCGTGCACGCCACCGGGCTCAGCGACCTGCTGGAACGCAGCAATACCGCGCGCGGATCGATTTATCAGCACTTTCCTGCCGGCAAAGCCGAGCTGATGGAGCAGGCCACGCTGGAAGCCGGGCGGATCATCACCGCCAAGATCGAGCAGTTGACGCAGGCGCTACCCGCCGAGACGGTGATCGACGCGTTCATCGACGGCTGGAAACGGAACCTGACGGACAGCTCATTCGCGGCGGGCTGTCCCATCATGGCCGCCGCCCAGGCCGCACCGGATGCGCTGGCAATCCGTGAGGCCTCGGCCAAGGTATTTGCTGACTGGTCCAGGGTGATCGGTGAGTCGATCAAGTCCAAAGGAGTTGACGCCGCCACCGCGGCCTCGCTCGGCAGCTTCATTGTCAGCTCACTGGAAGGGGCCATCATCCAGTGCCGCAGCGCCCGGTCCTTGCAGCCCCTCGACGACGCAAAGACCGGTCTGATGCTGCTGCTACGGCGTGAGGACGCTGACTGACGGCGCCACTTGACGCCTGTCAAGTGGCGCCGGTTACAGTGCCATCATGCAGATCCGCGAGCATGCCGAGGCCAACCCCGAAAAGCCGGCCATCATCCTCCACCCGTCGGGAACCGTCGTGACGTTCGGCGAGCTGGAGGCCCGGGCGAATCGGCTGGCGCATTACTTCCGGCAGCACGGGCTGCAAGAAGGCGATGTGGTCGCGATCCTCATGGAGAACAACGAGCACATCCATGCGGTCATGTGGGCGGCACGGCGCAGCGGGCTGTACTACGTGCCGATCAACACCCACCTGACCGCGGCCGAGGCGGCCTACATCATCGACAACAGCGGGGCCAAGGCCATCGTCGGCTCGGCCGTCCTCAAGGACGTGCTGAGCGGTCTCGAAAAGGAGCTGCCCGACGGCCTGCCCGGCATCCTGCTGATCGCAGACGGTGAGCTCGATGGCTGGCAGCGCTACCCGGAGGCCGTCGCAGACCTGCCCGAGACTCCGATTGACGACGAGATGGACGGCGACCTGCTGCAGTACTCGTCCGGTACGACAGGCCGGCCCAAGGGCATCAAACGCGAGTTGCCGCACGTGCCGCCGTCGGAGACCCCCGGCATGATGGCGGCGTTGGTGGGCTTCTGGATGCAGCCCGACTCGGTGTATCTGAGCCCCGCGCCGCTCTACCACACCGCCCCCTCGGTGTGGTCGATGCAGACTCATGCCGCCGGCATCACCACGGTAGTGCTGGAGCGTTTCGATGCCGAAGGGTGCCTGGAGGCGATCCAGAAGAACAAGGTCACCCAGGGTCAATTCGTGCCGGTGATGTTCACCCGCATGCTGAAACTCCCTGAAAGCGTGCGGAATTCGTACGATCTGTCCAGCCTGCGTCGTGTCATGCATGCCGCCGCGCCATGCCCGGTCGAGATCAAGAAGCAGATGATCGACTGGTGGGGGCCCATCGTCGACGAGTACTACGCCTCCTCGGAAGCCATCGGCGCGACCGTGATCTTCGCCGAGGACTGGCTGACGCACCCGGGTTCGGTCGGTAAGCCGATGAACGGCCTCGTGCACATCCTCGACGAGGACGGCAACGAACTGCCGCCGGGCCAGGCCGGGGAGATCTTCTTCGAGGGCGGACAGGACTTCGAATACCTCAACGACGCGGCGAAGACTGCCTCCTCACGTGACTCACACGGCTGGAAGACGGTGGGGGACATCGGGTATGTCGACGAGGAGGGCTACCTCTACCTCACCGACCGGCGCCACCACATGATCATCTCGGGCGGGGTGAACATCTACCCGCAGGAAGCCGAGAACATGCTCGTCGTTCACCCGTTGGTGATGGACGCCGCGGTGTTCGGCATTCCCGACGACGAGATGGGCCAGAGTGTCAAGGGCGTGGTGCAGACCGTGGACCCGGCCGATGCGACACCGGAGTTCGCCGACGAGCTGCTGTCGTGGCTGCGCGAGCGGCTGACGCACTACAAGTGCCCGCGCAGTATCTCGTTCGAGGTGGAGCTGCCCCGCACCGACACCGGCAAGCTGTACAAACAGGAGCTGATAAACAAGTACTCGTGACCGTCGTGGAGTTGCCCGCGGGCATCCGGGTCGGGGTCGACACCCCGACCGATGCCGCGACGTTTACGCTGACCGAGCGCCCCGACGCGGACCGGCGCATGGTCACCGTGGAGTCGGTCGAGCAGGCACTGGGGCAACTCACCGAGCGGTGCCAGCGCTGGCCGCAGGCCGCGGCGGTCTGTGACGACGTGCTGCGGTCGCTGGATCCGGCCGGATCGACCCGGGCGGGGTTGATCACCGAATCTCTGGCGTATTCGACGTTGCAGTCGGGCGGGGAGTTCGCCCGCTGGCTGGCCGAACGTGGGCCGGCCACCGCGCCGCTGCTGCCCGAGCCGGTGCAGGCGCATCGCGACGGGAACACCCTGCATGTCCGGTTCAACCGGCCGCAGCGGCACAACGCGTTCTCCACCGACGCCCGCGGTGCGCTGCTCGAAGCGCTCGACGTGGCGCGACTGGACCCCTCGGTGGACGAGGTGGTGCTCGGCGGCAACGGCCGATCTTTCTGCAGCGGAGGTGATCTGGCGGAGTTCGGCTCGTTCGCCGACCCGGCCAGCGCCCACGTGGCCCGCACCCGGCACAGTCCCGCGCTGGTGCTGGACGAAGTGACGGCGAGGCTGGGGCGAGGCTGCCGTGCCGAGGTGCACGGCCAGGTCCTGGGCAGCGGACTGGAGATGGCGGCGTTCTGCGGTTGGGTCAGCTGCGATCCGGACGCCACCATCGGCCTTCCGGAGCTGGCCCTCGGGCTGATTCCCGGAGCGGGCGGCACCGTGAGCATCACCCGCCGTATCGGCCGGTGGCGCACCGCCTACCTCGTGCTGTCTGGGCGCACCATCGACGCGGCCACCGCGCTGGCCTGGGGCCTGGTGGACGAGGTGCGGCCGGTACCGGTGACTGTGCGGTGAGGGCGTGACTGGCATAGTGCGAGATGTGAAACAGGGTGGTCCGTTCTTCGATGACCTGCAGGTCGGCCAGGTTTTCGACACCGCGCCGTCGATGACCTTGACCTCCGGGGCGGCCGCGACCCACCAGGCGATCCTCGGTGACCGGCTGCGGCTGGCACTCGATGCCGACCTTGCCGCCGCGGTGACCGGGGAGCCCGGTCCGCTGGCGCACCCCGCGCTGGTGTGCGACGTGGCGATCGGGCAGAGCACCCTGGTGACGCAACGGGTCAGGGCCAACCTGTTCTACCGGGGCCTGGCCTTTCACCGTTTCCCGGTGATCGGGGACACCTTGTATACCCGCACCGAAGTGGTTGGCCTCAAGCAGAATTCGGCGAAACCGGGACGGGCGGCCACCGGTCTGGCCGCGCTGCGGATGGCCACGGTGGACCAGTTGGACCGCAAGGTGCTCGACTTCTACCGCTGCGCGATGCTGCCGCTGTCCGGCGATGATGTCGAGACCGGGCACGCCGACGATCTGTCGACCATCGGGGCCGACGCGACAGCGCCGAACCCCACAGCCGGCTGGGATGCGGATGCCTTCCGGACCCGGGTCCCCGGGCCGCATTTCGACCCCGCACTGGCCGGCACGGTGCTGCACAGTACGGCCGACGTGGTCAGCAGCGCTCCTGAACTGGCCCGGTTGTCCCTCAATATCGCTGCCACCCATCATGATTGGCGTGCCGGCGGCCGGCGCCTGGTGTACGGCGGGCACACGATCGGGCTGGCCCTGGCCCAGGCCACGCGACTGCTCCCCAACCTGGTCACCGTGCTGGCCTGGGAATCGTGCGACCACACCGGGCCGGTGCACGAGGGCGACACACTGTTCAGTGAGCTGCACGTGGAATCTTCCGACGCCGGTGTCCTGCAATTGCGCTCGCTCGTATACGCGGCCGGTGATCCCGACGGCGGCGATGACCACCAGGTGCTGGACTGGCGGTTCAGCGCGCTGCAGTTCTGATGGCACCGTTGGCGATTCCGCAGGGTCTGCGCAGGCAGGCTCAGACGGTCGCCGACGATTTCGCGCAGTTCACCGGGGTATCGGTCGATGCGACCGAGTTACTCACCGGCCGTGCCGCTCTGCTGGACATCGCCCCCCAGGGTCAGCTGTCGGCCGGCGGGGCGACGCGCCTGTTCCCCACCTGCGACGGATGGGTGGCGCTGACGCTGTCGCGGCCGGACGATGTGGCGTCGATACCCGCTCTGCTGCAGCGGGATTCCATCGACGACGATCCCTGGCCGGCAATCCGGGACTGGGCGGGCATGCACTCCGCCGCCGAGGTCGCCGCACGTGTCCGCCTGCTCGGGTTGCCGGTAGCCGTGTTGGCGGAAACGGCAGCGGCGCCACCGGTGATCAGCACGATCGGTCCGCCCGGGGCGGGTTCGCTGACGGGAATCTTGGTGGCCGACTTGTCGTCGATGTGGGCCGGTCCGTTGTGTGGGCAATTGCTCGCTCGGGCCGGGGCCACCGTGGTGAAGGTGGAGAGCCGGAGCCGTCCGGACGGCACCCGCTCCGGGGCGCCTGAGTTCTACGACTGGATGAACGGTGGAAAGCTGTCGTATGCCGTCGATTTCGACGATCCCACGGAGCTGGCCGCCTTGGTGCGGGTGGCCGACGTGGTCATCGAGGCGTCACGGCCGGCCGCGCTGAGCCGACGCGGACTGGGGCCCAGCACCGCTGCGGGCCGAGCGGGGCGGATCTGGCTGCGGATCA
This sequence comes from Mycolicibacterium senegalense, assembly GCF_019645875.1. Lineage (GTDB taxonomy): Bacteria > Actinomycetota > Actinomycetes > Mycobacteriales > Mycobacteriaceae > Mycobacterium > Mycobacterium senegalense. The sequence goes on from NZ_CP081000.1 coordinate 275,463, forward strand.
CCGGCCACGGCACCGCGGGAGAGAAGGCCGACTGGGTGGCGTTCGGCGACGACGCCGCGGTGTCGGGCGGCCTGGTCGGATACCGTGCGGGCGCACCGGTATTCCGCGGTGACGCGATCGCCGACCCGCTCACCGGTCTGCATGCCGCGGTTGCCGTGGCGGCATCGCGCAACCGCGGCGGGGGCGAGCTGATCGAATTCTCGATGGCGGCCGTGGCAGCCGGGTACCGGTCATCCGACGACGAAGATTCCGGCGTCATCCCGGTGCCACCCGCCGGCGGCCTGCCCGGACGAGACCTCGGCGCCGACAACGATGCGGTACGCCGGCTCGTGGCGGAACGGACCGATGCCTCATGCTGATTCACCGCGCGACGCTGCTCGACGGGTCGGTGGTCGACATCCGGGTCGCAGACACCATCACCGAGGTCGCGGCATCCCTGCGGCCTGAACCCGGCGAACAGGTGCTCGACGCCGGGGCGCGTACGGTGATCCCCGGATTGCATGACCATCATCTGCATGTGCATTCGGCTGCCGCCGAACAGGATTCCCTCCGCGTGGGCCCCGCCGAGGTGGCCGACGAGGCTGCACTGCGCCGGGCATTGACCTCGGCGGTGGTGGGCGGTGACGGCTGGATCCGGGCCGTCGGCTATCACGAGGCGGTGGCCGGCTCGTTGGATCGCTACGCGCTGGACCGGTTGGGCCCGGACATTCCGGTGCGCGTGCAACACCGCAGTGGGGTGCTGTGGACGCTGAACTCGCCGGGTCTGGCGGCGCTGGGCCTGGCCGACCACCCGGACGGGCGGCTGCGCAGTGCGGACCCGACGTGGTCGCAGACCTTGGAGCGCCGGCCCGCAACGGTCTCGGAGTTCAGCGCCCGCCTGGCGGCCTACGGTGTCACGGGCGTCACCGATGCCACGCCTGACCTGACGCCGGCCGACCGCCCGACGAACATGCGGCAGCGCATGCACTATCTGGCCCCCGGCAAACGCATCCTGCACGACGACGGGCTCGACCTCGATGGGCTGACGGCCTGGATCGCCGAGCGGCATCGATCCGGTGAGCCGGTCGCCGTGCATTGTGTGACCGCGGCCCAACTCATCGTCACCATCGCCGCGCTGCAGGCTGCGGGCGGCCATCCCGGCGACCGCATCGAGCACGCTGCGATGGTGCCGCAGGACTGCATCTCCGACCTCGTCGCGCTCGGGATCACCGTCGTGACGCAACCCAACTTCGTGGCTGAGCGGGGAGACCAGTACCGCACGGATGTGCCTGCCGCCGAACAGGATCAGCTCTGGCGGCTGGCCACCCTGCTCTCGGCGGGCGTGCCGGTGGCACTGTCCACCGATGCGCCGTTCGGCGCCGCCGACCCGTGGGCCGCGATGCGCGCGGCGGTGCACCGGCGCACCCCGGGTGGTGTGGTGCTCAACCCGGCCGAGCAGATATCGGGGCGGCGCGCTCTGGCCCTGTTCCTGGGCGGTGCTCAGAACCCGAGCCGGCCACGTCGTATCGCACCTGGTGAACCCGGCGACCTATGCCTGCTGGCCGGCTCCCCGTCGCAGGTGATCGGCACGCTCGAAGCCGAACTCGTTGCGGCCACCGTGATCGGCGGGGCAGTGGTGTTCGAGCGGTGAGCGTCTGGCGTACGCCAGGTATGCCGGCCTTGCTGGGCGCGGTCACGCTGGGTTTCACCGGGTTCGCGCTGTTACTTCCGGCGGCGCCGCTGTGGGCGGCCCACATCGGCGCGGACCACCTCGGCGCCGGCCTGGTCAACACCGTGCTGATGGGCTGCACGGTGATCGCGCAACTGTTGGTCGGGCGATTGTTGCGGCGGGCCGGCTGGCCCATCACGCTGGCTGTCGGCCTGGTGCTGTTGGGCGCGCCGGCCGTCGTGCACATGTTCGCCCACAGCTTGTGGTCGGTCCTGCTGCTCGCGGGCTTGCGCGGTTTCGGCTTCGGGATCCTCACCGTGTGCGGCGTGGATGGGATCGCCGGCCTGGTTCCCGCCGAGCGTCGGGGAGCGGCCATCGGCGCGTACGGGCTTTCCATCGCCGCACCACAATTCGTGCTCGTCCCGCTGGCCCCGTGGCTGGCCGAACAGGTCAGCTTCGAGCTGGTGTTCCTGCTCGCGGGTGCTCCGCTGGTAGCGGTGCCGCTGGCCTTGGTTCGCACGCATCCGGTGCCTCGGCCACCGGCGCCGGCGGGTGATCACCTTCCGGTGTCCCGGGGGTTGATCAACCCGATCGCCGCGCTCGTCGTGATCACCGCCGCCGGAGGGGCCGTCACCACGTTCGCACCTCAGTTCGGCAGTGCCGAGATGGCATTCGGGGCGTTGCTCGGTCTCACCGGGACCGCCGCGGTGAGCAGGTGGTGGATCGGCGGCGTCGCTGACCGGTACGGCGCGGCGCGGTTCATTGCCCCGATGCTGGGTGTGGGCGCGGCGGGTTTGGCGGCGATCGCCGTCGGACTGGCCGGTCAACGGGCCGTTGTCGTCATCGTCGGCTCGGTGTTGGTGGGTGTGGCATTCGGGGGCCTGCAGAGCCTGACCCTGGTGCAGGCGTTCGCCGCCGCGGGCGAACATGCCCGCGGCGCGGTCAGTGTGGCCTGGAACGTCGGGTTCGACGCGGGTACCGGTCTGGGATCGCTGGCCGTCGGCGCGGTGGCAACCGCGGCCTCGTTCCCGGCGGCGTTCGCCGTGATGACGGCCGCGTGTGTGGGGGTTGGGTTGATGTGGGTACCCCTTCGCCATGACGGGCAATCAGGACGCGGCACCGCTGCTTGACGCGCTGAACGAGTACCACAATTCCAACCGGTACGGCTTCTCACCACCGGGGCATCGCCAGGGCCGCGGCGTCGATCGACGGGTTCTGCAGGTCCTGGGCCGCGAGCCGTTCTTGAGCGATGTACTGGCCAGTGGCGGTCTGGACGACCGGCGGATGAGCAATGGCTACCTCAAGCGGGCCGAGGATCTGATGGCCGAGGCCGTCGGCGCGAAGGTGGCCTGGTTCTCCACCTGCGGCAGCTCGTTGTCGGTGAAGGCCGCGATGATGGCCGTCGCCGGCTGCGACGGCAGCCTGCTGCTCAGCCGGGACAGCCACAAATCGGTGGTGGCCGGGCTCATCTTCTCGGGCCTGACGCCGCGCTGGATCACCCCGCAGTGGGACGCCGAACGTCATCTCTCGCATCCGCCGTCACCACGGCAAGTCGAGGAGGCCTGGCAGCGGCACCCGGATGCCGCGGCCGCGCTGATCGTCAGCCCCAGCCCGTACGGCACGTGCGCCGACATCGAAGGTATCGCCGAGGTCTGCCATCGCCGGGGCAAGCCCCTCATCGTCGACGAGGCGTGGGGCGCGCACCTGCCCTTCCATGAGGATCTGCCGACCTGGGCGATGAACGCCGGCGCGGATGTGTGCGTGGTGAGCGTGCACAAGATGGGTGCCGGGTTCGAGCAGGGCTCGGTGTTCCATCTACAGGGCGATCTCGTCGACCAGAACCGGCTGTCCGCGTGTGCCGACCTGCTCATGACGACGAGTCCGAATGTATTGGTGTACAGCGCGATTGACGGCTGGCGTCGGCAGATGGTCGAACATGGTCACGAGTTGATGGGCGCGGCATTGGATTTGGCGAACGCGACGCGGCATGAGATCGAGGAGATCGACGACATCGAGGTGCTCGACAAGGAATTGCTGGGCAAGCAGGCCTCACATGACCTGGACCGGCTTCAGGTGCTCATCGATGTCTATGCGACCGGCACCTCTGGGTACCAGGCCGCCGACTGGCTGCGGGAGTACTGCCAGGTCGACCTGGGCATGACTGACCATCGCCGGGTGCTGGCCACCATGTCGCTGGCCGACGGACCGGACACCGCGGGCCGGTTGGTCGAGGCGCTCAAATTGTGGCGCAAGGCCGCCCACGACTTCGCCCCGCCGCCGCGGGTCGATCTGCCCACTCCGGAAGAGTTGCAGTTGGAGACCGTGATGGCGCCCCGGGACGCATTCTTCGGTTCGGTCGAGGATGTTCCGGTGGCGCAGGCCGCCGGCCGGATCTCCGCCGAGCAGATCACCCCGTATCCGCCGGGGATCCCGGCCGTGGTGCCGGGGGAACGGCTCAACGACGCCGTGCTGGATTACCTGCGTACCGGCCTCTCGGCGGGCATGAACGTGCCGGATCCGGCGGATCCTGCGCTGGACACCGTCCGCGTCGTCGCATAGGCGGCGCGAAGATCGGCGACGAGCCCGTCGAACGCTTCCTGGCGGGTGTCCGATGGCCCTCGCAGTACCGCCGACGGGTGAATCGTCGCGATCAGCGCGGGATCCGCATCAGGCACCAGGCCGGTGACATGCAGGATTTCGCCCCGGTGGCGTGTCAGCCGAAAGTCGTTGCCCAGAAGGCTTTTGGCGGCGGTCGCGCCGAGTAGGACGATGGCTTCGGGTGCGACGGTGTCCAACTCCGCGAGCACCCAGGGGCGACATGCTTCCACCTCGGTGCGGCTGGGCGTCTTGTGGATTCGCCGTTTGCCGCGCTCGTTGGTGGTGAACTTGAAATGCTTTACCGCGTTGGTTAGATAGAGCTCGGAGCGGTCAATCTCGGCTGCCGCCAAGGCTTTGTCCAGCACTCGCCCGGCGGGACCGACGAAGGGGGCTCCGGCGCGGTCCTCCCGATCGCCCGGTTGCTCACCGATCAGCATCATCCGCGCCGATGACCGTCCGGACCCGAAAACGGTTTGGGTGGCATCCCGGTACAGCGCACACCCTCTGCACCGGCGTGCCGCCTCGGCCAGTTCGGTCAGTTCGTGTGTTTCTGGGACGAATGCCGCTGCGCCGCTCATTCCCGCGGGATACCCATATCGGCCGTTTTGTCATGCGTCGTTGGGGTATTCGTTGTCATGACAACAGGAGATGATGGCCATGACCAGGGCGTTTGCCGCTAAACGGGTACTGCATCGCACAAGCAGTCTCGAGGCCGCAGCCCTGGCAATCGGCTGTCGGATAGCCGTGAAGAACGTGATCCGCGCATGGGCATTGCAGCCGGATCTGGCCTGGCCGCTGGGCTCGATCGACCGCTTGGCCGGCCTGCTGCCCGGCCGCACGACCGCATCGGTGCGCGCGGTCAAGCTGCCCAATTGCCCCGCCGAGCTGGTCCGGGCGCCGGGAACGTCGGGGCGTAACGCGATCCTCTACTTGCACGGTGGGGCGTTTCTCACCTGTGGGCTCAACACCCACCGTGCTCTGGCCGCACGCCTGTCTGCGGCGGCAGATGCATTGGTGCTCAACGTCGGTTACCGGATGCTGCCCGTGTGTGGCCTGGCCGATGCCGTCGAGGACGCCTTGGCCGGACTGTCCTGGCTGCGCCGTCGGGGTTATGGCGCGGAGCGCACGGTGATCGCCGGTGACTCGGCCGGTGGCTACCTGGCCTTCGGCACGGCGCTCAGATCGCTGGCTCGCGGTGTGGTTCCGGCCGCGGGCCTGGCCGCGATCTCGCCGCTGATCGACTTGGACCCGGCGCAGAAACTGGCCCACCGCAACATTTCCCGGTGTTCGATGTTCACGGGTGCGGCCCTTTCCGCCTTCGCTCGGAGCGTGCGTCGGAGCCAATGCCGGCCGAATCGGTGTGATGCCGAGCCGCTGATCGATCCGGCCACCGCCGATCTCACCGGGATGCCACCGGTGATGATCCATGTGGGTGCCGACGAACTGTTGCTGGCCGACTCGGAACTGGTTGCCCAACGGCTGGCTGATGCGCATGCGCCGTGCGAGTTGCACATCTGGAGCGGCCAGATCCACGACTTCCCGCTCGCGGCCGACATTCTTCCGGAGGGCAGACAGGCTATTCGCTACGTGGGCGACTTCGTCAAAGGTGTCACGGCCTCCTCGGCGCAGAGTGTGGCCTGATCGGCTCGCCGGAGTTTCCCGCCGCGGCGCCGTGGGCATCCCACGACCATGAGCGATATCGAAGATGGCCCGGACGACACCCTCTCGCCGAGTGAGTCGACGGATTCCGACGAGGTCGCCAATGCCGACGGGGACGACGTGGTCGATCCGCCGGAGCAGTGGCACGGTGCTGACCGTGCGGGCGAGCCGGAAACGCTCGAAACCAAGCTGGATGCCGAAAGGCCCGACCGGCCGGCCGGGCGGGGGCCCGCGCGCGATGTCGACGAGGCGATCGCCGAACCCGACGGTTTCCGGATCGTCAGCCCTGACGAGCAGACTGAGAACGGTTGACAATCCGCGACCGGTGTTACGTCAGCCGGCCTGTCGTTGCAGCGTGACCGAGGCGGTGTTGGCGTCGGCGTGGGTGGCGATACCGCTGCCTTTCGCTGTGACCGCCAGCGCCGTGCGGTCCCCGCGGAACAGGTCGCGGGAGAATTCGCACGGCGAACCGTTCTGGTCATAGGTGACGCGGGTGATCAACAGCAGTGCGGCCTTGGGTTTGATCCCCAGCAGTGTGGCTTCGCTGCTGGTGGCGCTGACCGCCTCGATACGCTCGTCGGCGCGCCCGGTGACCAAACCGTATTGGGATTCCAGGATTTCGTAGAGCGACCCGCCCAGTTGTTGGTCGAGCAGGCCCGGAAAGGCGTCGGCGGGAAACTGAGCGTGTTCCAGAGAGATCGGTGAGCCGTCGGCCAGTCGGACGCGTTGGATCTCGATGACGTAGTCGCCCGGTCCGAGGCGCAGAGCGGTTCTGGTGGCGTCGTCCGGGGTGGTGATGCGCGTGGAGAGCACGCGCGTCCCGGCGACGTAGCCCTGATTGGCCAGGAAGGCGGGGACACCGACCACGTCGGACAGATGGCGTTCCACCTGGCCGTGGCTGATGAAGATGCCGCCGGCCCGCCCGATCACCCGGTGCACCAGCCCGGCTTCCTCCAGCGCGGCCAGCACCTGGCGCAGGCTGGAGCGGCTGGTGCCGTATCGTTCGGCCAGGTCGCGTTCACTGCCGAGCTTGGCGCCGGGGGTGCCCGCGTTGATCTCGGCGACGATGCGCCTGCGCAACTCCTCGCTGTGAACTGCCACCCCGGCCCCCTGCCCGTGTTTTGGTCCAGCCAATTCTATCCAGGTCGAACTAGAGTTCAGCGATCGCCATGTGAGATTCGGGCAGTATCTGCCCGCCGTCCACGACCAGCGACTGACCGGTGATGTAAGCGGCTTCGTCGGTGGCGAAGAACAGGGCCGCGTTGCCGATGTCGGCGACTGATCCGAGCCGGCCGGTGGGCACGGCCGAGGCCATTTGGTCCATGTAGTCCTGGCCCATTTCGACCAGGCCCTCGGTGATGATGTTGCCGGGCAGCACGGCGTTGATGGTGATCTTCTTGGGTGCGAGTTCCATCGCAGCGGTGCGCAGGAAGCCCAGCTGGGCCGCCTTGGACGCACCGTAGTGTGACCAGCCGGGGTATCCGGTGATGGGGCCCGTGATCGACGAGGTGATGACGACGCGTCCGTGGCCGCTGGCGGTCAGCGCCGCGAGTGCGGCCTGCACGATGTAGACGGTGCCTTTGAAGTTGACCGCGAGGACCTGGTCGATGTCTTCCGGGGTGAGGTCTTCCAGGCGCCCGGACGGGAAAATGCCGGCATTGGCGCAGACGATGTCCAGTCCGCCGTGCCGTTCGACGGCGGTGTCCACCACGGCGCGGGCATCTTCGGGGCTGGTCACGTCCGCGCGCAGGGCGCTGACCCGCCCCGGAGCGTCGGCGAGTGCGGCGACCGCCTCATCGAGGTCGGACTGGTTGCGCCCGGTGATGAGGACGTTCACGCCGGCGTCGGCGAACGTCTGGGCGATGCCGCGGCCGATGCCCTTGCTGCCACCGGTGACGATGGCCGAGCGGCCCTGAAGCGATGCGAACATGTACGGGATCCTTTGCGAGTCAGGTCAAGGTGAGGCCGTTTGAGCGCAGGTAGCGCTCGGCGAGTTCACAGCTGCCGGCGGCATAGCTGACGGCCTTGGTGGCCGATTCCCTGGAGTGGCTGTGGCTACCCATCCAGGCCAGCAGCAGCAACCGGCGCAGCAACACGAACGAGGCCAGCATGTCCTCGTCCGAGGCCGGCAGGTCACGTCGGGTGCGGTAGCCGCGCACCCAGGCGTCCTGCCATTCCGGCAGCGCCGGGTCATCCTCGATGAACGACACCGCGGTACCGAAATCGTAGAAATACCAGCCGAATCCACAGTCGTCGAAGTCGATGACGGTGATCTCGGAAGGTCCGGCGGACCCCGAGGAGCCAGGTTCCACCAGCAGGTTGGCCAGTCGAAGGTCGGCGTGGATCAGCCCGTAGACATCACTGCCGGTGCCATAGGAGTGCAGCCGATCGTGCAGCAGCGCCTGGGCACGCTCCAGCACTTGTTGCTCGGCTGCACCGACGCCTTCGGCATCGTGCCAGCGGCCCCACCGCCCGGACGCTCCCAGGCTGTGCTCCCAGTCCCAGGAGAACCGGCCGAACCCGGCCGGGCGCTTCCACCGCTGCGAATGGTCGTGCAGCGCAGCGGTGATCCGGCCCAGGGTGTGGAAATCGTCGAGGGACAACGCGCCCTCGTCAGGCTCGGCCCCGGCCACCATGCCGAAATGGACGGCATGACGGTCGATTCCGCCTGTCTGTTCACCGTTGACGGTGACCAGGCGACGTCCGTCCGGGGTGGGCAGCACCGTCGGAACCGTGACATCACTGTCGGCCCGCAGCGCTGCCAGCCAGTCCAGTTCCGACTCGATCTCGTGGGGCCGGTGATAGTTCTGCCGGTGCACCCGCAGGATGGACTGGGTGCCGGCGTCGTCGACGAGATAGGTGGCATTCTCGGACAGGTTCAGCAACCGCAGCGTCGCGTCCGCCCCGATGTCGTACTGGCGTAACGCCAGGTGGGCGACATCGATCTCGTCGGTGATAACCATCTAGTGCTCCCTGCCTTCGATACCCTCCAGCACCGCGGTGATGCGATCCCGGGCCACGGTGACATCAGCGGTGCTGCCGCCGATGTAGAGCCTCCCAGCGGCTCCGATCATCTGCACGTCAACCACAGTAAGTCCAGGTGCGGCCCGTTCCGCCTCGTTGGCGGCCACCGCCGCGAACAGCGCCGGGGTCATCTCGTAGACCAGCAGGGACTGCCCGGGCAGGATCATCGAGGCCTGCCGGTTGCGGTTGAGGATCACCGCGTGCTGATCGGTGATGTTCTCGATGATGTCGTGGTACAGGATTCGCGGCCGCAGCTGGTCGGAAGCCTTGTTGCCGGTCCCGGCCAGGATCGCCTCGCCGGCCCGCTGGACATCCTCCAGATTGGCCGAGTGGATCTCGAGCACGCCGAATTGGCGTTCCACGTAGAGGATTCCGGGCTGGATGCCGGGGACCTCACGTAGGGCCAGGTCGATCACCCGCTCGATCGCCAAGGCGGGGGACACCTCGACGATCAGCGCGTGCTCACCCTCGTACGGCGGGTAACCCCGGGCCCGGGTCGGTGTTCCGAGGTAGGCGGCGAACTGGCGCTGCAGATCCTCCACCAACAGGTAGACGCGGATCTGGGTGCGAATCCGCGTGCTCTCCTCCGCTTCGGTCGGCATGGCTACTTGCTGGCGACCGAGAAGTGCGCGCCGAGCTCGTTGTGCGGACGCGGGATGACGTGCACGCTGACCAGTTCACCCACCTGTGAGGCGGTCTCGGCGCCGGCCTCGGTGGCGGCCTTGACCGCGCCCACCTCACCGGTGACGATCACGGCGACCAGGCCGTCGCCGACCTGCTGACGATCGGTGATGGTGACGTTGGCGGCCTTGACCATGGCATCGGCGGCGGCCAGCGCAGCCACGAAGCCCTTGGTCTCGATCAGTCCGATTGCGTTGCTGGACATGGGTGCTTCTCCTTATTTGTTGGGGTTGGTGTCGGGTTTGACGTCGATGGATCCGATGATGAGTGCGTCGACCGGGGGTGGGGTGCCGGTGAACCAGCCCGAGGCCACCGAGCCCTGCGCGACCAGAACATGTTCGCCCACACCGCTGCCGAGAACGTCGAAGGCGATCAGCTTGGATCCGGTGCCGTCGATCTCGACCTCGAGGAACGCCCCGGCCGGGATGCCGTCGATCCGACGGGTCGACCACACGTTGCCGGTGACAACCGCTGAAATCATTTGCGCTCCTCCGTCGCTCGGGCCATCATGTGCGCTCCTCCGTCGCTCGGGCCATCATGTGCGCTCCTTCTCAATCCTGATGCCCAGACTGCGGGCCTTTTCGCGGGCGAGCGGGGTCAGCACCGCCTTGCGACCCAGCACTAGCGTGCCTCCGGCCATGTCGGCGATGTGCCGTTCGGTCACGGCACCGGATTCGATGCGCCTGCTGGCACCGCCACCGGAGGCCCCGATGGGCCCGGCCAGCCGGAAGCTCAGCCGGCCTGCCTTGAGATCGGCACGGGTCTTGGGACTTTCGAAGAGCCGCAGGAGCTTTCGGACGAAGTTGTCGAGGTCGCGGTCGTTGGTCAACTGCACGGTCTCGGTGCGGTTCTTGCCCTCCACGGCGCGCGGACCGGTGGGGTCCACACCGAACTGGTCCGCGACCGTCGGCGGTGGAGCCGGGGCCGGTGGTGGGGGGACAGCCACCGGCCCCGGGGTCTTGGCGGTGGCCCGGACATCCCGGACGGCCTCCCGCACCACCTCGCGCACCAGGGCGCGTAGTTCGTCACGGCTGATGCTCATGCGCGATCCGCCTTCGCTACTCGCTGCCAGCTCATGCGCGATCCACCTTCGCTACTCGCTGCCAGCTCATGCGCGATCCGCCTTCGCTACTCGCTGCCAGCTCATGCGGTGGCCCTCGCCAGCGCGTCCTGGGCCGCCTCGGCTGCGGTACGGACATCGGCTTCGGGGCCCGACAGGTAGACGCGGCCGGTGGCGCCGATCATCCGGAAGTCGACCACCTTGATGTCCGCGGCTTTCTCGGCCTCGTTGGTGGCCAGGATGGCGTAGGACGCGGGCGCCACCTCGAGGACGAACAGTGATTCGCCGGGCAGCACCATCGAGCCGATCTTGTTGCGGTTGATCAGGAATGCGTGCTGATGGTCGACGCTGGAGATGATGCGTGAGGCCAGCACGTTGGGCTGCACCGCGTTGCCAGTGTCGCCGCCCAGTTCGTCCAGGGCGGCGTCGGCAGCGGCCTTGACCGCACCGGTCTCGCCGTGGAACTCCAGATATCCGAATTGCCGCTCCACCACCAGGATTCCGGCCTTGACCTCGGCGTGCTTGAGCGCGACGTCGGTGATGCCCTCGATATCCAGGCCCGGGGCCACCTCGATGATCTGGGCGGCCTGGTTGGCGCGGGGAAGAGCACCCTTGATCCAGGTGCCCAGGTACGACATGGTCTGCGGTTGCAGCCGGTCGATGAAGATGAAGGAACGAAGTTCAGCCACAGCCCTACCTCTTGATCAGTTGTGCGAGTTCTTCGGCGACCAGCGCGCGTAACTCCGCCCGGAGGGCGTCCAAGCCCAGCTCGGTCGTGCGCGCCGGGGTGGACCGGTTCGGTGCGGTCCTTGTCTGAATCGGGCCACCGTGGCGGTCGTTGGAGGCGCGGGGATACTCCGGTACCGGCCCGGCCGGTGAGCGCCACGGGTTGATACCGGCGAAGTTGCCCATGGGCACGGCGGAGTCGCTGTTGTAGGCGATGCGGGCCCAGTTGATCAGGTTCTGCGGTTGCAGGTTCTCCCCGATCGAACTTCTTCCGACGAACCCGGTGCCGATCGTCATCGACGGCGCGAGGTTGGTGTCCAGGCCGGAGCTGCCGGTCGAGTTGCCGACGTTGACCGATACCCGCAACACCGGCACCTGGGCCGCGAAATCGGTGATGACCGAGGGGTTTTCGCTGTGGATAGCGGCGGAGTGTCCGGCGCCGCCGATCCGTACCACCGCGCGGGCTGCCCGGATACCGCGTGCGGCGTCGGCGGCGGTCGTCATGCCGAGTACCGGGGACAGCTTCTCGTGCGCCAGCATCTCCTCGGCGATCACGTCGTCGAACGGCGCGATCAGCACCCGGGTCTTGGCGGTGACCCGCAGCCCGGCCTGCCCGGCGATCCAGGCGGCGTCGCGTCCCACCACGTCGGTGTTGAGGTGGCCGTCGGCGAACATGTAGGCCCGTAGGCGGCGTGCGCCGTCCTCATCGAGGATGTGCGCGCCGGCACGGGTCAGCGCACCGCTGAGCTTGCCGGCGATCGCGTCTTCGGCGATCAGGACGGATTCGTTGGTGCACAACACGGAGTTGTCGAAGGCCTTGCTGTCCACGATCCGCTTGGCCGCAGCGTTGATGTCGGCACTGGCCTCGACGAACACCGGCACGTTGCCGGGACCGACGCCCAGCGCCGGGTTGCCCGACGAGTACGCGGCCCGCACCACGCCGGTGCCCCCGGTCGCGACGATGACGTCGGTGCGGTCGTCGGCCATGAGTGCCTGTACGAGTGGGATCGACGGTTCCTCGACCACCTGGACGATGCCGTCCGGCGCACCGGCGGCCACTGCGGCTTCGCCCAGCAGTCGGGCCGCGTCGGCCGAGCACTGCTTGGCCCGTGGGTGAGGGGCGACGACGACGGCGTTGCGCGTCATCAGGGCCAGGATCACCTTGAAATACACCGTGGCGACGGGATTGGTGGTCGGTGTCAATGCCAGCACGACGCCCGCGGGCCGCGGGAGCTCGACGATCTTGCGGGTCTCGTCGACGCGCGGCGACACGTAGTCTTCGCCACGGTAGTAATCGACGATCCCGCGGGAGCAGGCCCGGTTCTTGGTGACCTTGTCGGCCACCACGCCCATCCCGGTCTCGGCTACCGCTTCGGCGGCGAACCGCTCGGCCGCGGAGTAGGCGGCGTCGGCCACGGCGTTGACGATGCCGGTCACTGCGTCCGCGTCGTACTCGGCGTATGCCGCCGCAGCCCACCCGGCCCGCTCCAGCATGTGGCCGGCCTGTGCGGTACTGGTCATGATGCAATACGTCCTCTCACGACGGTCTCGGCCCGGGCCACCGCGACGGCGAGGCGGTCCAGGACGTCCTCGCACAGCTCGCGCGAGAGCAGTAGACCCGGTTTGAATTGCAGGACACGGGGATCCAGCGTCGAGAAGATCGCCCAGACGCCGTTCTCGTAGAGTTCGCGCATCACGAACTTGGCGCCTTCGGGGTGGTCGAACTCCAGGCCGATCACCACGCCGTTCTGCCGGATGCCGACGAACCAGTCCGGATGGTCGGCCTGGATGCGTTGCAGCCCTTGGTCGAAGATGTCGGCGATGTAGTGCACCATCGAGCGCACTTCGGGGCGGGTGGAGATCTCCAGCGTCTTGAGCGCGGCGACGCAGCCCAGTTCGGCGCCGCCGAAGGTGGAGATGTGGCCGAAGCCGTCCTCGTCGAGCCACTTCGCGGCGCGATCGCTGAGCAGGGCCGCGGTGATGGGGTACATGCCGCCGGACAGACCCTTGCCGGTGACCAGGATGTCGGGCTCGATGCCGTGTTTGGTGATGCACCACAACTCGCCGGTACGCATCAGGCCGGTTTGCACCTCGTCGGCGATATAGAGGGTGCCGTGTTTCTCGGTGGCGGCCTTGACGGCTTCGAGGTAACCCGGTGCGGGCAGCGGGAATCCGTAGGTGGCCGGGATGGTCTCCATGATGACGGCGGCGACATCGCCGGGCGCCAGCACGCGCTCCATGGCCTCGACGTCGTTGAACGGAACCTGAAGGAACTCGTCCGGCTGGTCGGCCAGGAAGAACTTGGCGAACCGGTCGTCACCGGTGGCCACCGCCAGCCCGGTGTGGCCGTGGTAGGCCTTGACGATCGAGACGATCTTGCGGCGCTTGGTGGCGTGCCGGGCGCTCTTGAGCGCGATGTCGATCGCCTCACCGCCCCCGGATCCGTAGGCCACCTTCGTGATCGAGGCCGGCGCGGTCTCGACCAGGCGCTGCGCCAGGGCGGTGCGGGCCACGGACGGGAAGTGGTGGTTGCCGACGTCGAAGTGCGCCATGCCGTCGGTGATCGCCTGCATCACTTCGGGATTGCGGTGCCCGAGGTTGTAGGTGCCTCCGTTGAGGTGCAGGTCGATCAGGCGGCGGCCGCCCATGTCCCACAGGAAGTATCCTTCGCGGCGGTCGATCACCAGATCGACACCGGTATCGGTCCAGAACTGTGTCTTGTCTGGATTCCAGAACGTCTTCGCCTTGTCCAGCACTTCGGCTTTGGACTCGAACGTGAACGTGCCGTAGTCGTACATGCGGCTCCCTCTCCAGCTATCCGATAGCTGTGATGGGCCTCACCGTAAACGGTCGCAACCATTTCTGTCAATGGTTGCCGAAAGTGCTTGCCAATCGATTTTGGTAGTGCCAATATACGTAGGTCCCGGCTGTGGTCCAGCCCACATCGGGGGTCCCACTGTTACCTGGAAGGTATCCCGTTAGATGACCGATCAAGCTGTCGCCGGGAGTGAAGACACAGCTCACGACGTCCAAAGACTGAAACGCAACGCCGTCGGCACCGTCGGCGTCATCTTCATGGCGGTGGCGACCGCCGCGCCCATCACCGCAATGGTCGGCAACGTTCCCATCGCAGTCGGGTTCGGAAATGGTTCACACGCACCGGCCGGCTATATCGTGGCAACCGTCGTTCTCGGTCTGTTCGCCGTGGGCTACGCGACCATGGCCAAGCACATCACCACCACCGGTGCGTTCTACGGCTACATCTCCCACGGCCTCGGCCGCATCGTCGGGATGGCCAGCGGCGGCCTGATCACCATGGCCTACGTGGTGTTCGAAGCGTCCCTGATCGGGATCTTCTCGTTCTTCTTCCAGAACTTCATGCAATCCCAGTTGGGCATCCACATCCACTGGATCATCCCGGCGTTGCTGATGCTGGTGGTCAACGCGGTCCTGACCTACTTCGACGTCAACCTGACCGCCAAAGTGCTCGGTGTGTTCCTGGTGACCGAGATCGTGATGCTTGCACTCGGTGCGCTGGCGGTGCTGGTCAAGGGTGGCGGGCCGCAGGGCTTCGCGGTCGCCGAGACCATCAATCCGATCGGTGCGTTCTCGCCGGCAGCCGGAATCGCCGGTGCCAGTGCTGGATTGGGCCTGTTCTTCGCCTTCTGGTCCTGGGTCGGGTTCGAATCGACCGCGATGTATGGCGAGGAGTCGCGTAACCCGAAGAAGATCATTCCCCGGGCCACCATGCTGAGCGTGCTCGGGGTGGGGGCGTTCTATGTCTTCGTGTCCTGGATGGCGATCGCCGGGACCGGGCCGCAGCACGCCGTCGAACTCGCTCAGGATTCGGCCACCTCCTCAGAGATCTTCTTCGGCCCGGTACGCAGCACCTACGGTGAGTGGGCCATCACGGTGTTCAACATCCTGCTGGTCACGGGATCGTTCGCCTGCGGCATGGCGTTCCACAACTGCGCCTCGCGGTACCTGTATGCGCTGGGCCGCGAAGGTTTGTCGACCGGCCTGCAGAAGACCCTCGGCGCAACACATCCCACGCACGGATCGCCCTACATCGCTTCGTTCGTGCAGAGCGGGATCGCCCTGGTGATCATCCTGGCCTTCCTGTTCGCCGGGATGGACCCCTACGTGCACATGTACACCCTGCTGGCGATCCTGGGCACCATGGCGATCCTGATCGTGCAGTCGCTGTGCGCCTTCTCGGTGATCAGCTACTTCCACATCCGCAAGAACCATCCCGTGTCCAAGCACTGGTTCAAGACACTGGTTGCCCCCGGTCTCGGTGGGATCGGCATGCTCTACGTCGTGTACCTGCTGTGGGAGCACAAGGATGCGGCGGCGGGCACGGCCTCGGGGACCCTACTGTTCAAGCTCACCCCGTGGATCGTGGTGGGCATCTTCGTCCTCGGCGCGGGTATGGCCACCTACTTCAAGCTGCGCGATCCGCGCCGCTACGAGTTGATCGGCCGGATCGTGTTCGAGGACAACGTTGTTCGAGACTAGATGGACTCGTTCGACCGCATGCTGCTGAAGTTCGTCCTCGCGTGGGCCCCCTATGGGGGTCCGCGCGAGGACGATGTTTGGCTGGAGTTCGGGATGACCGCCGAGCAGTTGTGCGCCCGGTTCGCCCGGATCGTCTCCGGTCACATTCCCAGGGCCAGGGCGCTGTCGGCCGCCGACCGCGGTCTGTTGGAGCGTGCCTGCCGGTACCTGCGGCACCAGCGGGAGTCAGGCAAACGCCGCGCGTAGCCGCTCGCACTGGCTGGACATGAAGGCTTGGGCCACCGGGGTTTTCGCGGCGATCTGGTCGAAGCCGTGGAACGCCCCGTACACCTCTTCCACCTGGCAGTCGACTCCCGCGGCGCGCAGGCGCTCGGCATAGGCCATGTCCTCGTCGTGGAACAGGTCCAGGGTGCCGACACCGATCCAGGTGGGCGGCAGTCCGGCCAGATCCTCCCGGCGGCCCGGCACCGCGACGGCCGGATCGGCCCCGCCCAGATAGGCCGACCAACCGAACTTGTTGCTGCCCTGCGTCCACAACCGGTGACCCGGGTTCTCCAGGTCCGGGCCCACCGAGCGGTCATCGAGCATCGGGTAGACAAGGATCTGCGCAGCCAGTGACACCTCGCCCCGGTCACGGGCGAGCAGGGCCAGGGCGGCAGCCAACCCGCCGCCCGCGCTGGCGCCGGCCACCGCGACCCGCGTGGGGTCGACCGCGGGCAGTGCCGCGAGCCATTTCAGCGCCGAGTAGCAGTCCTCGAGGCCGGCCGGGTAGGGATTCTGTGGCGCCAGCCGGTACTTGACGGCGGCCACCGTGGCGCCGAGTTCCTTGGCGAAGCGCCGGCACAGGGCGTCGTCCTGCGCTGGGCTGCCCAGCACGTACCCGCCGCCGTGGATCCACAGCAGGGCCGGCGTCGGCTCGGTGACCCCGGTCGGCCGGAACAGGCGTACCCCGGCGCCGGAGCTCAGGGTGAGCACCTCTACGTCCTTGGGGGCCTGCCGGTTCTGCAGGGCCGTCAGTCGTTGCAGTAGCGGCAGAGAACGCCTGGTCACCAGCTGTCTCGGGATGTAGCGGGCGATCCGTTCCAGGTCGGGGTGAAACGTCGGCCGGGCGCCTGTGCTTGAAGTCACAATTATTGTTCTACCGGGTGGTCTCGGCGCGATGTCAACCAGGCCCTTCCGTCGTGCATGAGCGCCGTTTTCCACCAGGCGGTCGTGCATCGCGTCGCATCGCGACCCGGCGGTAGAAACCGGCGCAGCCGGCGGTGCGTCACGGCTTGTTCAGCACGATGAACAACGCGGCGATCAGGTCATCGCGGATCACGATGTAATTGGTGAGGATCAGCTCCTCGGGCAGGTTCGTCTTGTCGTAGTCACCGTCATAGCGGGCGCGCAGCACGGTCACCCCGACAGGGTCGACCGTTCGGTGACCGGAGAGTCAAGGCCGGGCGCAATCTTGAGTCTCCCCTTGGGGGAGCGGCCACACTGATCCGGTGACCATCGATCTGTCCATCGGGGACTTCTCCCGTATGACGCAGCTGTCGATCAAGACCCTGCGGCACTATCACGAGGTCGGCTTGCTCGAGCCGGACCACATCGATTCGAGCACCGGGTACCGGTATTACGTGCCCGACCAGGTACCGACAGCCCAGGTGGTACGCAGGCTCCGCGGCTTGGGCATGCCGGTCGCCGACGTGCGTGCGGTGCTGACGTCAGCCCCCGCCGACCGCAATAGGCTGATCGGTGGTCACCTCGAGCGGCTGGAGAACCAGCTCGCAGAGACCCGGAGCGCGGTCGAATCCCTGCGCGCGATTCTCGAACGGCCGACGGAGAATTCCGCCGGTGCGACGATCGAAAACGTCAGTGTCGCAGCGACGCCGGCTGCCGCGATCACCGCGGCGGTCGACCGCGAAGACTTATTGCCCTGGTGGCATGGCGCGATGGGTGAACTGCGGGCAACGGTGTCCGCAGATACGGGTTCGAGGTCCGCCGGCCCTCCTGCGGCGTTGTTCGACTTTGACATCTTCGCCCGCGATCACGGCACCGCAACGGTGTTCATTCCGGTCGAAGGCGAGGTACGGCTGGCCGGACGGGTACAGGAGGTGGTAATCCCGGCGGCCGAGCTCGCGGTCATACGACATCAGGGGCCACATGACGACGTTGACCTCAGCTACAGCGCGCTCGGCGAGTACGCCAACCGCCACGAGATCAGTATCGAGGGTCCGCTGCGTGAGTACTACGAACGCTTCACCTGGGATACCGACGACTCCGCGCAATGGCGGACAGCCTTGTGCTGGCCGGTCTTTCGGGCCGACGCATGAGCGGGCTGCAGGGACGACGCGCGGTGGTCACCGGCGGCACCAAGGGCGCCGGCGCAGCGATCTCGGCTCAGCTACGGGCAGCCGGCGCGCACGTGACCGCAGTGGCCCGACAAAGCCCGAGTGGCGGACTTTCGCCGGCCGACGATTTCGTTGCTGCAGATCTCACGTCGGTGGCCGACATCGCCGCGCTGGCGGCGCATGTTCGGCGCAACGGAGGTGCCCAGATCCTGGTGCACTGTGCGGGCGGTTCGGGCGCGCCGCCCGGTGGCTTCGCGGTGTTGAGCGAAAGGGACTGGGAAGACGAGCTGAATCTCAACCTGTTCGCAGCGGTCCGACTCGACCGGGCGTTGCTGCCGGCGATGATCGAATCCGGTTCGGGTGTCGTCGTGCACGTCGGTTCGATACAAAGCCGGATGCCGCTCTATGACGGCACGATGGCGTACGCCGCGGCCAAGGCCGCCCTGCGGGCCTACAGCAAGGGCCTCGCCAATGAACTGGCACCCAAAGGTATTCGGGTGAACACCGTGTCGCCGGGGTTCATCCAGACCTCGGCCGCCGACGCACTGATCGATCGCATCGCCGCGGCCGGCAACGGCTCTCGCGAGCAGGCGCGCGAATCGTTGATGTCCGCGCTCGGCGGGATTCCGCTGCGACGACCGGCCCAGCCCGCTGAGATTGCCGAGGTGGTGCGGTTCTTGGTGTCCGACGGCGCGTCCTCGATAGTCGGTGCCGACGTGGTGGTCGACGGCGGCACGGTCCCGACGGTGTAAGCCGCCAGGCGCGCATGCGCGCCGCCGACTACTTCAACAGGGGGTCGCGGGGCAGGCCCAGGATGCGTTCGGCGATCGTGTTGCGGGTGATCTCCGACGTGCCGCCGGCGATGGTCATCGCCCGGTTGCCCAAGTATGCCCGCGTCAGCTTCGGCGTCTGGCCTGTCACCCCGGCCGAGCCGACCAGATCCATGCCCAGCGCCGTCAGATGTTGCGAGTGCTCGGCCACCAGCAGCTTGGTGACGTTGCCCTCGGGTCCGGGCTCGGCTCCGGCGATGGCCCGGCTGACCCGGCGCAGGTTCAGCAGCCGCAGGGTGTGGCCGACGGCGATCACCTCGCCGGCCCGGCGCACGTAGCGGGCGCCGTCGGGATCCGCGTCGATCAAGGCCACCAGTTCGTCGGCGTCGAATCCGGTCGGCGCGGCCGAGCCGCCGCCGATCGAGATGCGCTCGTTGCCCAGCGTGGCCCGGGCCACCAGCCAACCCTTGTTCACATCGCCCACCACGTCGGCGTCGGGGACGAACACGTCGTCGAAGAACACCTCGTTGAAGTGCGCGTCACCGGTCAGTCCGCGCAGCGGATTCACGGTCACCCCAGGGGCTTTCATGTCGATCGCCATCATGGTGACGCCCGCGTGCTTGGGCGCGTCAGGGTCGGTGCGTACGGTGGCCAAGCCCCACTGGCAGTGCTGAGCCAGGCTGGTCCACACCTTCTGCCCGGTGACTCGCCAGCCGCCGTCGACCCTCTTGGCCGCGGTACGCACCGCCGCGGCATCCGAACCCGCACCCGGCTCGGAGAACAGCTGGCACCACATCACCTGTCCGCGCAACACCGGTTCCACCCAGCGCTCGCGTTGATCATCGGTGCCTGCCTGGGCGATGGTCAGCGTCACCCAGCCGGTGATCCCCATGTCGGCCCGCTCAACGTCGGCGAACTCTTCTTCGATTACCAACTGCTCCAACACATTCGCCGCCCGGCCGTACGGCTTGGGCCAGTGCGGCACCAGATAGCCGGAGTCCACCAGGTAATCGCGCCGCTGGTCCTCGGGCAGCGCCTTGACCGCCGACGCCGCAGCCCGTGCGTCCTGCCGGTACTGCTCGGCCTCTGCCGGCAGCGCGAAGGACGCAGCGTGTGCCTGCCCGCTGCGTTGCCCCTCGACGACGTCGATCAGCGGGTCGGCACCGTCACCTAGCACAGCGGCCAGGGTCCGGGCCCGGCGCAGGTATAAGTGGGCGTCGTGTTCCCAGGTGAAACCGATGCCGCCGTGCAACTGAAGGTTGGTCTCGGCGTTGAACACCACAGCCCGCACGGCATGCGCGGCGGCCACCGCGGCGGCGAACGAAGCTCCGTCGAGGTCGTCGGCGCGGGCTGCGTCCCAGACCGCGGCAGTGGTCTGCTCGGCGTCGACCAGCATGTTGGCGGCGTGGTGCTTGACGGCCTGGAAAGTGCCGATCGTGCGGCCGAATTGCTCACGTACCTTGGCGTATTCGACGGCCATGTCGAGCGCCGCCCAGGCCACGCCGACCGCCTCTGCCGAGCCGAGGATGCGGAACACCGTGCGCGCCGCCCGCGCTGCGCCGCGCAGGATCCGGCGCTCGTCGACGGCCACGGCTCGTAGATCGACCGTGCCGATGCTGCGGGTGGTGTCCAGGGAATCCTGTGTGGTGACGGTGATTCCGTCGGCGGTGGCGTCCAGAATCACGATGTCGTCGCCGGCGGCCAGCGCGAGCACACGGGCATCGGGGGCGCCCAGTACCGCACGTGCCTGCCCACCGAGAAGTCCGTCGGGGCCGATGTTCACCGAACCGGCCAGCCCGAGTGCGGCGACCGTCGTCCCGTCGGCGAGGCCCGGGAGCAGTTCGGCCCTCACCGCGTCCGGGGCGTACCGGTCGATGACCACCGAGGCGGACACGGTCGGCAGGAAGGGGCCCGGCGACAGTTCGCGGCCGGCTACCTCGGCGACCACGGCAAGCTCGGCGAGCCCGAAGCCGGAACCGCCGTAGTCTTCGGAGATGGCCAGTCCGTTCCAGCCGAGTTCGGCGCCGGCAGACCAGATTTCATCGGGGTAAGTGCCGGCGGCCTCGAGGGTGGCGCGGGCGGCTGCGCGGCTGTCGAGCCGGCTCAGCTGCCCGAGCGCCGAGTCGGCCAGGTCCTGATGCTCTTCGGTGATGGCCAGCGCAGACTTCGTCATGCTTAGCGAAGCTAACGGGGGTTCTCCGCTGCGTCGAGGTGATCCAGGTCACATTTTTACGTCGGGTGGACAAGTCGGCGAAGTTGTCACCGGAGCCGATCGGCTGCGGGGTACGCTCGCGCAATGACGGCACGACCGGATAACCGGTACCCCGCACCGACGCTCGCCGATCGGGCGCGATGGTTGCTACGCGCCAAGCCTGCCGACCATATGCTGGCGCTCAGCGTTGCGTCGGCTTCGCTACCGGTGGTGGGTAAGCACCTGGAACCGTTCGGCGCCCTCACGGCGATGAGCGTGTGGGGATTCCGGCACCTTCCCGGATTTGTCACGTCTTCGGCGAAGTCCTGGTTCGCCCCGGGCGACGACGCGCTGCGCAAGGCGGAGCGGGAGCAGACCAACGCCGTCGCCCAGCAGGCGCTTCGTGGCGTGGTCTCGGCGGCGGAGTTGGCCATCGACTGGCCGGCGCCGGACCACATGCCCCCGTTGTGGCACACCCTTGAGTACCGGCGCGACGTGTACCGGACCTCAGTACGCTACGGCGACGATCCGACCCAGTTGCTCGACGTGTGGCGGCCCAAGCAGTTGCCCGCCCAGCCCGCGCCGGTGTTGCTGTTCGTGCCGGGCGGCGCCTGGGTGCACGGCGGGCGCATCCTGCAGGGCTACGCGCTGCTGTCGCATCTGGCCCGGCAGGGCTGGGTGTGTCTGTCCATCGACTACCGGGTTGCCCCGCACCACCGCTGGCCCCGGCACATCACCGACGTCAAGGCCGCAATCGCCTGGGCGCGAGCCAATGTCGACAAGTTCGGCGGTGACCGCAACTTCGTCGCGATCGCGGGCTGCTCGGCCGGTGGCCACCTGGCCGCGCTGGCCGGCCTCACCCCGAACGACCCGGACCTGCAGGGAGACCTGCCCGACGGTGCCGACACCTCGGTCGACGCGGTAGTAGGCATCTACGGGCGCTACGACTGGGAGGACCGCTCGACCGAGGAGCGCGTCCGATTTGTCGACTTCCTGGAACGGATCGTGGTGGGACGCAAGATCGATCGTCATCCGGAGATCTTCCGGGCGGCGTCGCCGATCGCCCGGATCCACCCCGATGCACCGCCGTTCCTGCTCATCCACGGCACCGGGGACAGCGTCATTCCGGTGGCGCAGGCCCGCAGTTTCGCCGACAGGCTCAAGGCGGTGTCGCGTGCCGTTGTCAGCTACATCGAACTGCCTGGGGCCGGGCATGCCTTCGACATGACCGACGGGGCCAGAACCGGGGCGATGGCCACGGCAATTGGTTTGTTCCTCAACCGGATTCACCGGAACCGAGTGATGGGCGAGGCCAAAGCAGTCATCTAGACGTTTCCACACACTGGGGAGGGACACCGTGAAGCGGTTGAGTGGGTGGGACGCGTTCCTGCTGTATACCGAGACACCCAACGTGCACATGCACACGTTGAAGATCGCGGTCATCGCGCTAGAAGACATGGGGGGTCGGACCTTCGGGATCGACGAGTTCCGCGAGGTTATCCGCGGACGTCTGCACAAGCTGGACCCGTTCCGCTACCAACTCGTCGACATCCCGTTCAAGTTCCATCACCCGATGTGGCGGGAGAATTGCGACGTCGACCTCGAATACCACGTCCGGCCGTGGCGGGTCCGGGCGCCGGGTGGGCGCCGTGAACTCGACGAGGCGATCGGCGAGATCGGAAGCACCCCGCTGGACCGCAGCCGGCCGCTGTGGGAGATGTACTTCGTCGAGGGGCTGGCAAATGGCCGCATAGCGGTCGTGGGAAAGATCCACCACGCCTTGGCCGACGGGGTCGCCTCGGCGAATCTCCTGGCCCGCGGGATGGACCTGCAGGACGGTCCGGAACGCGACGACGACTCGTATGCCACCGATCCCGCACCCACCAGGACCGAACTGGTGCGCTCGGCTTTCGTCGACCACATGCGCCAGCTCGGCCGGTTGCCCGGCACGGTGCGTTACACGGCCAAGGGTTTCGGGCGGGTGCGACGCAGCAGCCGCAAACTGTCGCCCGAGCTGACCCGGCCCTTTACCCCGCCGCCGAGCTTCATGAACCACATCCTCGACGAGAAGCGCCTATTCGCCACGGCCACACTGGCATTGGCCGACGTCAAAGAAACCAGCAAGAAGCTGGGTGTGACGATCAACGACCTGGTGCTGGCCATGTCGTCGGGAGCGCTGCGCACGTTGTCACTCAAGTACGACGGCAAGGCCGACCATCCGCTGCTGGCCTCGGTGCCGATGAGTTTCGACTTCTCCCCGGACCGTATTTCCGGCAACCGCTTCAGCGGTGTATTGGTGGCGTTGCCGGTGGATGTCGCTGACACGGCCGAGCGGGTGCGCCAGGCCCACGATGCCGCCGCCCTGGCCAAGGAAAGCCATCAACTGATCGGACCGGAACTGATCGCGCGCTGGGCCGCATACATGCCGCCGGCGCCGGTCGAGGCGATGTTCAAGTGGCTGTCCCATCAGGACGGGCAGAACAAGGTGCTCAACCTCAACATCTCGAACGTGCCGGGTCCGCGGGAACGCGGCAAGGTCGGCGGTGCCACCGTCACCGAGATCTACTCGGTAGGGCCGATCACCACCGGCAGCGGGCTCAACATCACCGTGTGGAGCTACGTCGACCAGCTCAACATCTCGGTGCTGTCCGACGATGCCACGGTCGAGGACCCGCACGAGGTGACCGACGGAATGCTCGAGGAGTTCCGCGAAATCCGCCGGGTCGCAGGCCTTTCGGATGAGCTGACGGTGGTCGAGTCCGCGATGCCGCAGTAGTTCGTCGGAGGGTCCCCCTGCACCGCGAGCGTGCGTGTCTGTCGCCGCCACACCGCGCAACTGCGACAGTCTCTGCACGCTCGCGGCGAGTCGGCATTCACCGGCTGGTGCGCTGAGCTGGTCGGGCGGAGGCCAGCAGGAATTCCGCCAGCTTGGCGCTGGCCGGTCCGAGTCGCGACTTTTCGGCCGAAGCAAGATAGATCTTCCACGGTATGGCGGGTCGAATCTCGATGGCGCGCAGGTCCGGATAGTGGGCGGCTTCGCTGGCCGGCATGATGATGGTGCCCAGCCCGTGGCGGACCAGACGCCCGGCGATCGAGTACTCGAGGGCGACCTCGTGGGACACCCGCGCCGAAACGCCCGCGGCGGTGAATGCGCCATCGACGAGGCGTCGGAGGCCGAACTCGGGCGGGAAGCCGATCAGGTCCTCATCGCAGAGCTCGGCGACACCGACTGCGTCGCGGTGCGCAAGGAGATGATCGGTGCGGCAGACGAACACCATCGGCTCCTCGCACAGCAACTGCATGTCGACTCGGGTGGGGAACCGGTCGGGTGCCGAGATCAGGGCCAGGTCGAGCGATCCGTCCGCGATCGCCGAAAGGTAAGCGATGGAACCGATTTGGCTCTGCCTCAGCCTGATGCGGACAAATGGGTACTCGCGGTGGAAGTCGCCGAGCACCATCGGCACGTCGAGCGTGCCGAACGAGATCAGGGACCCGAGATCGACGGTGCCCGTCAGTTCCCCGTGGTAGGCGCTCACCGCGTCTTTGGCCAGCCGTGCGGTCTGGACCACCTGGCGGGCGTGCTCACGGAACAACTCGCCTGCCGGCGTCATCCTGATCTGGTGCTTGGAGCGATCGAACAGTTCAACACCGAGTTCCTTCTCCAGCTTCGCGACCGCCGTCGACAGGGCCGACTGGACCACGTGCGTCTGGTTCGCGGCGCGGGAGAAGCTCATCTCACTGGCGACCGCGATGAAGTATTCAAGCTGCCGAAGTTCCATGCTCTAAGTATCGCGTTCCGCGATAGAGATGATCAACATCGTTCGTTGGACTTGATGAGGCGGCGCTGCTCTGATGGAAGGACGAGGTTCAAGCGAAGGAAAGAGCAATGCTGGCTGCAGGCAATGTCATGATCACCGATCTTCTGTGCGTCACCCCGCCCGAGATACCCGACGGCGCACACGCGATGACGCAGTTGGTCGAAATCCCGCCGGCTGACGAGGGCGTGCAACCGCATCGTCATTCCGGGCCTGTTTTCGGCTACGTGCTGGAGGGTTCGATCCTTTTCGAGTTGGAAGGGGAGGCGCCCAGGAAAATTGTTGCGGGTGAGGCCTTTTGGGAACCGGGCGGAGACGTGGTGCACTATCAGGTCGCCAATCTCGACCCGCACCACCGCAGCGTGTTCCTGGCCGTCTGCCTCTGCGCGCCAGGTGTCGACATGATCACCATGCTGGATCCCGACGAGATCAAGGCCCGCGAACACCTTCGCCACCCGAGCGCGCGTCGAACCACGATCAGTTGACCGAAGAAACGAGGAGGCAAACGTGCAGGCAATAATCACCAGCGACCGTGCGGCGGGCTTCGCTGGACTCTCGCTGTCCGACGTACCGTACCCTCACGCGGCGGAGAACGACGTCATCGTCCGGGTGCATGCCGCGGCGTTCACGCCTGGCGAGCTCGACTGGCCCGGAACGTGGACGGATCGCGCCGGCCGCGATCGGACGCCGACTGTCCCGGGGCACGAAGTGTCGGGGACCGTCGTCGAACTGGGCTACGGCACCACCGGCCTGACGATTGGTCAGCGGGTGTTCGGAATCACCGACTGGGCTCGCAACGGCACACTCGCCGAGTATGTCGCGGTCGAGGCGCGCAATCTGGCACCATTGTCGGCCGATGTGGATTATGTTGTCGCGGCGGCACTTCCGATCTCAGGTCTGACGGCGTGGCAGGGTTTGTTCGACCACGGACGGCTCGCAACCGGGCAGACCGTGCTGATTCACGGTGTGGCCGGCTCGGTCGGGTCGATCGCGGCGCAGCTGGCCCAGGCGCACGGAGCCCGGGTGATCGGCAGCGGGCGAGCCGCCCAGCGGGACACGGCGCTCGCCTCCGGCGTCGAGGCATTCGTCGATCTCGAACGAGGGTGGGCAGACGAAGTCGGCCAGGTCGACGTCGTCTTCGACGTGATCGGTGGCGAGATCCTGGATCGCTCAGCGGACGTGGTGCGGCCGGGCGGCACCCTGGTGACCATCGCGGAACCGCCTCGGGTCCAGCCGGCCGAGGCACGGGCGGTCTTCTTCGTCGTCGAGCCCGACCGGACGCAGCTCGCCGCGCTGGGACGCGAGGTTCGCAACGGCCGCCTGCGGCCGTCTGTCGGTGCGGTGCTGCCGCTCGCGGACGCGGTGTCGGCCTTCGACCCGGCGCACCGCGGCGCGGGCAAGACGATCATCAGGGTCGGCTCGTAGAGCGCGCTTACTGAATCGGCTCGTCGCCGAGCACCGTGGTGCGCAACATATGGCGCGGTGAGTTGGGCTCGTAGGGCGCGGCGCGGTGCAGGACGCCCTGGTTGTCCCAGATGACGGTGTCGCCCACGGACCACTTGTGGCTGTAGACCTTGTCCGGGGTGGTGGCGTGCGCGAGAAGCTCGGCGAGCAGGGCCCGGCCCTCGTCGCGATCCATGCCGACGATGTAATCCGCCGATGCGCCGAGCACCAACGACTTTCGTCCGTTGCGGTGCGTCCACACCAGGGGATTCTCGTGGGTCGGCCGGGCTTTCCAACGGCTCAGCTGATCTGGCGTCGGATCGGGGTAGACGCGTCGCTGGGAGGCTTCCAGGGAGTGGACCACCCGCAGTTCGCTGTAGCGCTGCTTCTCGGCCTCGTCGAGTGAGTCGTAGGCGGCATAGGTGTTGGCGAACTCGGTCTCTCCGCCCCGGGCGGCGACTTCCAGCGCGGAGAGCACCGTGGCCTTCTGCGGGCATTCGTCGTGCATGGGCGTGCAGCCGTCGATATGCCAGTCGAAGGTGGCCTTCAGGTACTCGGCGGCCTTGTTCTTCGTCTTGTCGAGGGTGATGGGGTAGATGCCCGAGACCGGGTGATGGCCATCGGCTGAGCGGTCGATCTCCCCGAGGCGCTGCGAAAAGGCTACCTGCGCTTGCGGGTCCAGGTGTAGTCCGTGGAACACCAGGACGCCGTTGTCTTCGAGGGCATCGAGGACGGCGGCCGCCAGGCTGTCGTCGGTGCCCAGCCGTTCCGGGTCGACGCCGACAACCTCGGCGCCCACCGACGTGGTCAGCTTGTTGATGGTCAGCACACTCATCGGTGCGTCCTCTCGGTGCTCGGTCGGGCTTAGGGGCGTGGTTCTCCGGTGCGGATCATGACGGCGTCCGCGGAGTCGGTCGGGGCCGGCTGGTGCATGATCTCGACGGACATCGCGACCATGATCAACGAATAGATCAGGTGCAGCAGGTTGAGCGCGTCGTCCGGAATGTCGTCGAGCGGAAACTTGTCGCAGTACTCGATGGCGTCCTCGACGCGGGGAAAGAAAGCTTCGTAGAACTGGTGCATCTCGGGCATGGTGCTGGCCAGCCGCCGCTCCCAGCGCTCGGTCTCGGTTGGCAGACACCATATTTCGGCGTAGGGCTCCAGCTCGGCGAAGGCGCTGGGCAGTCGGGACGATGGCATGGTCACACCCCTGCCGGGGTGCGTTCGCGCTGGTATTCCTCGACCCAGTCGACCGACATCTTGTGCAGGTGCCGCACGAGGATCTCCTGATCGTTGAGTGGATAGTCATCGATGACGTCGTACTCGAGGGCGGCCTGGGTGCCGCCGAGCATGCCGGCGTCCTGCAGGGCGAATTCCTTGAGCACCACCGCGGCTACCTCGTGCTCGATGCGTTCGCGCACGGTGCGGGCCGGGTGGAAATAGGTGAACGCCTCGAATCGGTGCGTGTTGTGGGAGGTCGGCCAGTAGCGGTAGAGCAGGTACCAGCCGCCGTAGATCAGGATCTCGAGGTTGGGGAAGATCTGGAAGTTGCTGATGCCCCAGGGCTCGATGTTGCCCGGGTTGAGCCCGTGCATCGGCAGTTCACCGATGTCCGGCGTCCGCCACGGGCCCACCAGGCCGCTCTGGGTGGCCCGCTCGATCGGGTACATGTATTCCGGTGCCAGCAGCCAGCGCCGGGTGCCCGCCGTCGAGACCAGCCGGTGCGGGCCGTCGAGTTGAAAGTGTCCACAGGTGAAGCCGGCGTTGGGGTCTCGGACCTCGGGCGGTACCTGCTGGGTGTGCAGTGACGGCACGTGGTAGTACTCCTGGAAGGCGTCGGCGAAGATCTTCCAGTTGCTGTTGTTGTGCGCCACCCAGTCGTAGCGCTCGGTGAGCTTGCCGAAGGGATAGTCGTCGAGTGCGGTGACCATCGGGCCGAGAAAGTCGCGCAGGCTCTGGCGTGGCTCGCGGTCGAAGTTGACGAACACGAAGCCGGCCCATACCTCACAATGCACTTCGACCAGGCCGTAGTCGGCGGTGTCGAGCCCGGTGAAGCGGTCCGTGTCGGGCACCGCGATCAGACGGCCGTCGAGGCCGTACCGCCATCCGCAGTGCCGGCATGCGAATTCGCTTCCCGTGCTCCGCAGTTCGGTGGCACGGAAATCTGCCGGCACTACGGTGTGGCCGCGTCGGCGGCACACGTTGTGGTAGGCGCGGATGTTGCCGTCATGGTCTTTCACCAGCAGCAGTGACGCGTCGGCCGCCTCGACCCGGCGGGTGATGTAGCTGCCGGTCTCGGGAGTTTCCTCGACCCGGCTGATGTTGAGCCACGCTCGTTTGAAGATCGCCTCCCGCTCCAGGGCATAGAAGTCCGGGGATATCGAGTCGCGGAACGGGATCGGGGCGGTGCCCAGATCGGGGTAGTGCTCGGTCCAGGATCCCTCAGCCGGTTTGGGCCACTTGGTTGCCATGAGAACCTCCGGGTGACTAGTGGGTGTGGGGACTGTTTGTGGAGCGGGCCTCGCTACATCACCGAGCCGCCGTTGACTCCGAGCGTCTGTCCGGTGATGAAGCCGGCCTCGTCTGAGCACAGGAATCCCACGGCGGCAGCGATATCCGCGCCGGTGCCCAGCCGGCCGAGCGGGATGTTGGCGGCGATCGTCTCGTTGGACGGCAGGTATCCGGCGGCTTGCGACTGGTGTTGCATCGGGGTCTCGATTCCCGACGGCGGAATGTTGTTGACCGTGATGCCGTGTGCGGCGTACTCGCGGGCCAGTGATTTCGTCAAGGTCAACAATGCGCCCTTGGATGCGGCATAGTGCGCGGCGAACGGCGTGCCGCGCTGAGCGCTCGACGACGAGATCAACACGATGCGGCCCCAGCCGGCCTCGACCATGTCGGGAAGCGCGACCTGACAGCAGCGGAATGTCCCGCTCAGGTTCACGTCGATCATCTGTGCCCACGACTGTTCGGTGATATCGGCGAAGGAGGCGTAGCCGAACATGCCCGCACTGGTCACCAGGATGCCGACCGGCCCGAGCTCACTGCGGACCTTGCCGAAGGCTTCCTCCACCGCGGCACGATCGGTGATGTCGGCACCGACCGCGAAGGCGGTGACGCCGGCTGACCGCAGGTCGTCGGTCACCCGTTGGGCCGCATCGGCATTCACGTCGAGCACAGCGATCTTGTGGCCGCGCCGGCCCAGCTCATGGCACGTCGCTTCGCCCATTCCCGATGCCCCACCGGTCACCACGGCGACTCTGCTCATTCGTACACCACCTTTACTGTGCGGCTGGTCGGCAGTGCCTGGCAGGTCACCACCCAGCCCTCGGCTACCTCGTCGTCGTCGAGGGCGTCGTTGTTCAGCATGCGCGCGCTGCCCTCGACCACCTGAGCCATACATGTTCCGCACGAACCGGTTTCGCACGATGACGGTGCTTTCAATCCGGCCAGTCGGGCCGTTTGCAGCAGTGTGTTGCCGGGGCGGTAAGGCGTGGTGACGGTGCTGCGGCCGAGTTCGATGGTGACCTCTTCGGTGACGGCGGGTTCGGCCGGATCGACCCCCGCAACCGCGGCCACCGTGAAACGTTCCAGGTGTATCCGTTGCTTGGGAATCCCGGTATCGAGCAGGACCTGCTCCACGGCGTCCATGAACGGGGCGGGGCCGCAGACGTAGAAGTCGGCGGTGTCGCAGTCGCGGACGAAGTCGGTGATGGCCTGGGCGGTGACGACGCCGTCGAGTTCGTCGAGATGGTGGTGTACCTCGAAACGGCCGGGGTGGCTGTCGGCGAGGTCTGCCAGGGCGTCGCGGAAGATCACCGATTCGAGATTGCGGTTGGCGTAGAACATCCGCGCCTTGCGGCTGGTGGTGGCCAATGCCGAATGGGCCAGGGAGAACACCGGCGTGATGCCGCTGCCGCCGGCGAAGGTGACGATGTCGCGGTCGGTGGCGCTCAGCACGAAGCGACCCTCGGGGGCCGCGGCGTAGATGACGTCACCGGCGCGCACGGTGTCGTTGATCCAGTTGGAGACCAGGCCGCCGCGATCGCGTTTCACGGTGATCTGGAGGTCGGCCCCGCGGTGCGGGGAGGAGGACATCGAATAGCACCGGCGATGCTCGATGCCGTCGATCGTCACCTTCAGCGTGACGAACTGGCCTGCCAGGTAACGGAATTCATCTGAGTGCTGCGGGGCGATTTCAAGTACCAGTGACACCGCTTCCGGGGTCTCGGTGACCACCTGTTTGACCCGCAGGGGGGTGAACCCGTCGGCGTCGGACATGTCGGCGGGTGCGCTGCGCGTTGGGGTCGCGGTTTCCATCGAGAGGAACAATATCAAGTACTTGTCATTAATCTCAAGAGGTTGATACCCAAGGAGGGTCATCCGGTTCTACGGGTCGATGTGGTCGGAGTACGGCGTGTGGCCCGTGCCCTGCTCGATCACCCGGCGCAGGAGGGCACGCAGCTGCTCCTGCTCCTGGTCATCGAGCACACCGAACACCCGGTCATGGGCGGCGACCGCGTCGGCCACCACCGCCGACGCCACCGCGCGGCCCTCGTCGGTCAGGAAGACCTGCAGGATTCGTCCGTGCTGAGGGTCTTGCTTACGCTCGATCAAGCCGCGCTTTTCCAGCGCGGTGAGCGCCAGCTGCACACCTTGCGGGGTGATCAGCAGGCGACGGGCCAGCTCCGCACCGGACAGGCCCGGCTGGTTGCTCAACTGGCGCAGCACACCGATCTGCGCCGTGGTGACGCCGTGCTCTTTCACCGACTCGTTGACCTCGGTGAGTGAGAAGTAGAAGGCCTGCTTGAGCCACCACAGGGTGTTCTCGGTCAGATCCATCCTCGTCTCCTGCCACGCGCGTCACCTCGACGCTAGCGCACCGCGACCGGTTCGCGGCACGCACCTGACCCGCAGGTCAGGGACCCTTGTAGACCACCCCGTCCTTCATCACGAACCGGACGTCGAGCATCGTGGAGATGTCCACACTGGGATCGCCCGCGACGGCGATGACGTCGGCCAGATATCCCGGGGTCAACTGCCCGAGTTCGTCGGCCGCGTCGACGAGGTCCGCGGACACCGTCGTCGCCGCCTGCAACGCCTGCATCGGGGTCATGCCGCGTTCGACGAGCGCACACAGCTCCTTGGCGTTCTCACCGTGCGGCACGGCCGGCGCGTCGGTGCCGCACGCGATCCGGACGCCGGCGGCAATGGCCTTGGGCAGCATGGACTTTGCCCGGGGGAACACCTCCAGCGCCTTCTTGCGCAACTCGGGAGCGATGCGGTCGATGGCCATCGCATCGGTCAGATACGTGGTGGACACCAGGAAGGTGCCGTGATCGACCATCATCTGGATCGTCTCGTCGCTGGCCAGGAACCCGTGTTCGATGCAGTCGATGCCGGCTCTGATGCACGCCTGGATCGCGGTGTCGCCGACGGCGTGCGCGGCGACCTTGACCCCGGCGCGGTGCGCCTCGTCGGCGATAGCGGCGAACTCCGCATCGGAGTACTGCTGGGCGCCCGGGGCGGTGCTGTGAGACATCACGCCGCCGGAGGCCGACACCTTGATCAGCTTGGCGCCGTGGCGGATCTGATAGCGCACGCACGCGATGACGTCCGGCACCCCGTTGGCGATGCCCTCGGCGATCGACAGCGGCATGATGCCCGGCGCCAAGCGCTGGAACACCGTGGGATCGAGATGGCCGCCGTACGGTGTGACGGCGTGGCCGGCCGGGTAGATGCGGGGGCCGTGATGCCAGCCCTGGTCGATGGCCCGCTGCAGCGCGACGTCGAGCAGGTAACCGCCGGTCTTGACCATCAGGCCCAGGTTGCGGACGGTGGTGAACCCGGCCTCGAGCGTGGTGCGTGCGTTGACCGCGCCACGCAGCGTGCGGTACGCCGGCTCGTCCTGCACGCCGTGCATCGGCGTCGGCAGGCCGCCCGGGTTGCCCGGCCCGCCGATCAGCAGGTTGAGCTCCATGTCCATCAACCCGGGCAGCAGAGTGGCGTCACCCAGGTCGATGACGGTGGCCCAATCCGGTGGCGGGCCTTCGGGATTGACGGCGGTGATGCGGTTGCCCTCGATGACGATGACGGCCGGGGACCTGACCTGGCCGGTGGTGACGTCCACCCACCGGGCGGCACGCAGGACCGTCGTGGAGTGCTCCGGCGTCACGGCACCGGCTCGGCGACGCAGTCCAGCGACGTGGCCCCGGAATCGGGTACCCGCGGTTGCTTCCAGCACTCGACCGGGAAGGACACCGTCACCATCGAATACAGCAGGTGCATCAGGTTCAGGACGTCCTCCGGCATATCGTCGAGGGAGAACTTGTCGCAGTAGCTGATCGCTTCCTCCGCCCGGGGCGTGATCGCGTCGTAGAAAGCCTGCATCTCGGTCATGGTGGAACCCAGCCGTTTGGCATAGCGCTGCGGCTCACTGGGCAGGCACCAGTCCGAAAACTGTTCCAGGTCGGCGAATTCGGCCGGCAGTTTGATGCTCATCGGTTCACACTCCTGCGGTCTTGCGCTGGTAGTCCTCGATCCAGGACGCGGTTTCCTTGTGGAGGTGCCGCAGCAGGATCTCCTGGTCGCAGAGCAGGAACTCGTCGACCACCCGAGTCTCGATCGAGGTCTGCGTGGCTTCCAGGGTGTTGGCGTCCTGCAGGCCGTACTCCTTGAACGACACCGCGGCCAGTTCCTGGGCCAGCCGCTCCCGCGGCGTGCGCGGCTGCGGAAAGTACAGCGTGCACTCGAAGGTGTGGGTGTTGAACGAGGTCGGCCAGTAGTGATACGTCAGATACCAGCCCTGGCCCCAGAACAACATGACGAAGTTGGGGAACAACTGGAAGGAGTCCAGCCCCCACGGATCGCACTTGGCGGGGTTGAGGCCGGCCGGCATCTCGCCGAGATCCGGTTTGTCCCACGGGCCGAAAAGCCCGCTCTGGCAGATGTCTTCGATCGGCTTGCGCATCTCGTCGGCCATCTCCCAGGCGCGCACCCCGGACGTGCTGACCAACCGGTGCGGTCCTTCGATCCGGTAGTGCGGTGCTTCGAATCCGGCCTCTGCGGCGGCCTTCGAGTAGGCGGTCGGGGATTGGTTCGCGTGCAGGATGGGCGCGTGATAGAACTCCTGGAAGGCATCCATATAGAGCTTCCAATTCGCCTTTACCTCAGAGCGATAGGTGAATCGCGAGGTCATCTTGTCGAACGGGTAGCCCTCCAGTCCCGTGATCATCGGGCCGAGGAATTCGCGGAGGGATTGTTCGGGCGCTTCGGCATGGCCGGCGAAGTTGACGAAGATGAACCCCTCCCATACCTCGCAGTGCACCGGCACCAGGCCGTAACGGCTCTTGTCGAGGTCGAAGAACTCCGACTCCTGCTGGACGAAGGTGAGCTCGCCGTCCAGGTCGTAACGCCAGGCGTGGTACTTGCAGGTGAACTGCCGGCATACGCCGCTGGTCTCCTCCAGAGGCATGTCGTCCCACACCAGCTTGTTGCCGCGGTGGCGGCAGACGTTGTGGAAGGCCTTGACCTCGCCGGACTTGCCGCGCACCAGGATGATGGAGGTGTTCGCGGCCTTCATCTCCCGGGTGAAGTAGCTGCCTTTGCGTGGAAGCTGTTCCACCCGGCCCACATTCAGCCAGGCACGCTTGAAGATCGCCTTGCGTTCCAGTTCGTAGATCTCCGGGCTGATCGAGTCTTCGTAGGACACCGGGCCGGTGCCCAATTCGGGATAGTGCTGAGTCCAGCTGCCTTCAGCCGGCTTGGGAAACCGAGCCATGCCCGCTCCTTAAGCGATGTGATGCGGCCGGCGGTGCTCACGATGGGCTGCGGCTGCCGGCCAGGGCTTCAAATCGACCGTAGACGCCGGTTCCGTCAATGACAAGTAGTTGATACTCTGGGCCGGACTGAGGCGGGAGGATCCGAATGGATCAGCATCTTGGGGAGTTCCTCGGAGTCGAGGCGGACTGGTCATCGAGTGGTGACCCCGCCGAAACGATCGAGGTCATCTCACCCCACACCGAGCAGCCGATCGCTCGGGTGGTGGCGAGCCGGCCGGCCGATGTGGACGCGGCCGTCGCGGCCGCCCGCGTGGCCATCGACCAGGGGCCGTGGCCACGGCTCGACCCGGCCGAGCGCATCGCGGCGATACGGCGTCTCGCCGAGCTCTACACCCAGCGACGCAGCGAGATGGCGCAATTGATCTCGGCCGAGATCGGCGCGCCGATCACTTTTGCCCAGCGGGCGCAGGTCGGGCTGCCCACGATGATGATGTCGGCGTTCTGCGACCTCGCCGAGAACTACCCCTGGCATGAGGCCCGGGCCGGGTTCTTCGGCTCCGACGTGCGCATCAGCAAGAGCCCGGTCGGTGTCGTCGCAGCCGTCGTGCCGTGGAACATGCCGCAGTTCCTGATCGTGACGAAACTGGTGCCCGCACTGCTGGCCGGCTGTGCGGTGGTACTCAAACCGGCACCGGAATCACCATTGGACGCATTGCTTCTGGCGCAGATCCTCAAAGAGGCCGGGCTGCCCGACGGTGTCGTCTCCGTCGTACCGGGGGATGCCGCCGTGGGCGCGCACCTGGTGGGTCACCCGGGCGTCGACAAGGTCTCGTTCACCGGCTCCAGCGCTGCCGGCCGGGCCGTCGCCGCGGCCGCCGCGGCCAACCTGACCAAGGTGAGCCTGGAGCTCGGCGGCAAGTCGGCCGCGGTGATCCTCGACGACGCGGACCCGGAAACCGTTGCGGCCGGCGTCCGGTCGGCCAGCCTGTCCAACAGCGGGCAGATCTGCAATGCGCTGACCCGGATCCTGGTACCGGCTTCGCGTGAGCACGAGTTCGTCGACGCCCTGGCGGCCCGGATGACCGCACTCAACGTCGGGGATCCCGCCGACCCGGCGACCGAGCTGGGGCCGCTGGTGTCGCGACGGCAGCAGCAGCGCGTTCGGGACTACATCGACCTCGGCCAGAAGGAAGGTGCCAGGCTGGTCTGTGGTGGCACCGACCTGCCGGACGGCGTCGAAGCCGGCTGGTACGTCCGGCCCACCCTGTTCGCCGGGGCCGACAATGCGATGCGCATCGCCCGCGAGGAGATCTTCGGGCCGGTGCTCACCGTGATCGGCTATCGCGACGAGGACGAGGCCATCGCGATCGCCAACGACTCCGACTACGGGCTGGCCGGCTCGGTCTGGACGGCCGACACCGACCGCGGGATCAGCGTCGCCGAGCGTGTACAAACCGGAACTTTCGGGGTAAACCAGGGGTACACAATGGATCCGTTCGCACCGTTCGGCGGCATCAAGGACAGCGGATATGGCCGGGAACTCGGCCGCGAAGGCCTTGAGGGCTATCTCGAGACCAAGTCCATAGCCGTCGCAACCGCACGTTGAGGGGACGAGTATGACCGTCACGGCATCGCCGAGGATTCCGGCCGAAGAGCGCATCGCCGTGCGATGCGTCGACTCCGATGTGCACCCGGTGCCGCGTCGCGGCGTGTTGGGGGAGTACATCCCGGAGCCATGGCGCAGCAGGTATTTCGGTACTCACGACGTGGGCGAGCTGATCTATTACGACGCGCCCGACTATGCGCACGCCTACGCCATGCGCACCGACACGTTCCCTTCCGACGGCGAGTTCGCCGGCAGCGACCCGGATCTGGCCTTCCGGCAACTGATCATGGAGGCCGGTGCCGACATCGCGATCCTGGAACCCGCGGCGTACTCGGCGCACATCCCCGAGGCCAACCATGCGATGAACTGCGCGTTGAACGACTGGCAGGCGAACCACTGGCTGGACAGTCACAACAACTGGCACGAGCGGTGGCGCGGGTCCATCTGCCTGGCCGTCGAAGCCCCGGAGCTCGGGGCTCAGGAGATCGAGCGGTGGGCCGGCCATCCGTACATGGCACAGATCCTGATCAAGGCGGAGCCGCGCCCGTCCTGGGGGGACCCGAAGTACGACCCGATCTGGGCCGCGGCCACCAAACACGACATCACCGTGAGCTGCCATCTGTCCCGTGGCGAATACGACGAGCTGCCGTTACCCCCGGTCGGCTTACCCAGCTACAACCACGATTTCATGGTCACCTACTCATTGCTGGCGGCCAACCAGGTGATGAGTCTGATCTTCGACGGGGTCTTCGACCGGTTCCCGACGCTGCGCATCGTGTTCGTCGAGCACGCTTTCACCTGGATCCTGCCGCTGATGTGGCGCATGGACGCCATCTACGAAGCCCGCAAGAGCTGGATGGACATCAAGCGCAAGCCGAGCGAATACGTCAAGGACCACATCAAGTTCACCACCCAGCCGCTGGACTACCCCGAGGACAAGACCGAACTGTCGCGGGCCTTCGAATGGATGGAATGCGACAAGATCCTGTTGTTCTCGTCGGATTACCCGCACTGGACCTTCGACGACCCGCGCTGGCTGGTCAAGCACCTGCCCGAGCACGCCCGTGAGAATGTGATGTTCCGCAACGGGATTGCGACCTACAAGCTGCCCGAGACCGTCCCCGTGCTCGAAGGGCAGGTGCGGGTCTTCTAGGGCAGCTTGATCGCCGACACGTACATGTCGACGATCGGCCGGTAGAGGTCGACGTCATCGAGTTCGCTGCCCAGCACCACCGAGTCGCTCGTGGCGATGAGCACCTGAGCGAACGTCTTCGGCGGTATCAGCAGGGTTGCTCCCCAACGTTCCATCCCGGTGGTGATGAACCTACCCAGCGCCTCGACGACTTCTGCGCGCTTGGCAGCCACCCGTTCCCGGGCATCGGGGTTGCGCAGTAGGTAGAGGGCGAACTCGTGCCCCAACGCGGCATGCTCGGCGCCCCGGTCCCGGCTGAGCTGGCGCCAGCGCTTGGCGATTTCGTCGAGCTCGGCTTCACCGATCTGACTGGCGCTGGACATCACCTCGGAGAAGTTGTCGAAGTAGCGGCGCCAATAGCGGTCGCTGACGGCCAGGAACAGGTCTTCTTTGGTGGCGAAGTGCTTGTAGATGGCGCCCTTGGTGTAACCGGCGGCGCGGGCGATGTCATCGAGAGTGGCTGGCGCGAAGCCTTTTTCGGCGAACACCTCCTCGGCGGCGTCGAGCAGCACCGAGCGCGTGTGCTCAAGCCTGCGTTCCCGGGTCCAACGTTCCGCCATGGCAGAAGTCTGCCACAGAATCTGGGTGACCTATTGGAATCCCAGATACCCATGAGTATATTTGCATCCGGTCGGTCAGCTTCGAGCCGCCGACTGCTTCCGCGATCGTCAAGGGGAAACCGAACATGAGTGATCTGTCCAGGAAACCCGTCGTCACCGAATCCGTCAGCGACATCGCTGACCTCGAAAAGCAAGGCCCGTCGTCGTCGAACGCGTTCAAGATCTGGGCGACCGTCGGCGGCTTGGTCCTGGTGCTGACGTTGTATCTGTTCATCCGCTGGGTCACTGGACCCTATTTCGAGCCGGTGTCGGGTGGTCCGACCGAACCGCCGATGTACATGAAGATCCCGCTGATCGCCAACGCCGTCGTGCTCTGGGTGGGCCTACCGGTCGCCTTGTGGTTATTCATCATTCGGCCGTGGCTGCGGGAGCGGCGGATCACCCTCGACGGCATGCTGCTGGTGTCGATGGCGCTGATGATGTTCCAGGACCCGATGCTCAACTACTACAGCACCTGGTGCACCTACAACGCGTGGCTGTTCAACCGGGGGTCCTGGGCGCCCTACATTCCGGGCTGGGTGGCACACGAAGAACCGGGGCATACCGTTCCTGAACCGCTACTGACCAACATCCCCGGCTACGCCTACGGTGTCCTGCTGATCACCATCGTCGGATGCGCGCTCATGCGCAAGATCAAGAACCGCTGGCCCGGCATCAGCACTCTCCGGCTGATCCTGGTCACCTATGGCATCGCCATCGTCTTCGATTTCGTGATGGAGGCGCTGGTCATGTTGCCGATCGGGTTCTACTCGTATCCCGGTGCCATCCAATCGCTCTCGTTCAACGCCGGCACCTACTACCAGTGGCCGATCTACGAAGGTTTCATGTGGGGCGGCGTCCAGGCGGCGCTGTGCTGCTTGCGCTTCTTCACCGACGACCGCGGGCACACTGTCGTCGAACGCGGAATCGACCGGCTCCGAGGCGGTTTCGTCAAGCAGCAGTTCGTCCGCTTCCTGGCGATCTTCGGCGGTGTCAGCGCGTGCTTCTTCCTGTTCTACAACGTTCCCGCGACGTGGCTGGGCATGCACGGCGATGCGTGGCCGGAAGATGTGCAGAAGCGCTCCTACTTCAACCCCGGCATCTGCGGCGAGGGAACCGACCGACCGTGCCCGAACCCTGACCTGCCCTTGCCGACCAACCGCTCGGGGTACGTCAACCACGAAGGCCAACTGGTGCTCCCGGAAGGAGTGACGCTCCCGCCCGTCGTACCGATCCTTCAAGGCGAACAACCATGACGGTCAGCAAGTTTCGGCCGGTCACCGAACCGGATTCGCCGGCTCCGTTCTACCGAGCAGCCGGCACGGAAGTCGAAACCTTCCGGGCGGCTGCCCGCCGCGGCGCGCCGGTGCTGCTCAAAGGGCCCACCGGCTGTGGAAAAACCCGGTTCGTCGAGGCGATGGCGCACGAACTCGGCCGTGAGCTCATCACCGTCGCCGGTCACGAGGACATGACATCGGCGGATCTGGTGGGCCGCTTCCTGCTCAAGGGCGGCGAAACGGTCTGGGTGGACGGCCCGTTGACCAGGGCGG
Organism: Mycolicibacterium senegalense; assembly: GCF_019645875.1. Lineage (GTDB taxonomy): Bacteria > Actinomycetota > Actinomycetes > Mycobacteriales > Mycobacteriaceae > Mycobacterium > Mycobacterium senegalense. The sequence goes on from NZ_CP081000.1 coordinate 314,660, forward strand.
TGCGCGACGGTGCCATCTGCTACCTCGACGAGATCGTGGAGGCCCGTCAGGACACCACCGTGGTCATCCATCCGCTTGCCGACCACCGGCGTGAGCTGCCCATCGACCGGCTCGGCGCCACCTTGTCCGCGGCACCGGGCTTTCAATTGGTGATCTCCTACAACCCCGGTTACCAGAGCATCCTGAAGAGCCTCAAAGACTCGACCCGGCAACGGTTCGTCGCGATCAGCCTCGATTTCCCGGCTGCCGAGATCGAGATCGAGATCGTGGCCGTGGAGGCCGGGATCGACGCATCCACCGCCGCGTCGCTGGTCGTACTCGGAAACGCCATCCGCGACCTCGACGGCTCGGCACTGAGCGAGGTCGCCTCGACCCGCATGCTGATCCTGGCCGGGGGCCTCGTCGCCGAAGGGCTCAGCGTGCGTGACGCCGTCCAGTCCGCCGTGGTGGAGGTACTGTCCGACGATCCCGACGTGATTCGGGGCCTCGGCGAACTCGCCGACGCGGTCCTGCCGCCACGGTGAGCACCGGCCCGGAGCCGCACCACTTCCGGTTTCTGGCCGGATACCTCGCCGGGCGGCCCGTCGACGTCGCGGTGGCCCGTGCGGGTGAGGCCGCCTACACCGACGGGCGGACCGTTTTCGTGTCGGCGAGCGCCGATCCGGACATCCGGCGGCGCGAGGTGCTGGTCCAGAGCGCGCTTCTGGGTGCCGGGAGCCTCGACGGCCGGCACGTGAAGCGCCTGCGGGCACGACCCTCGCCGGGCCGCCGTTACCTGATGCTCGAAGGGTGCCGGGTCTTGGCCGAACTCAGTCCCAGGATTGCGCTGGCGGCGGCGGTCGGTCCCGGCTGCGCTCCCCAGTCGGCCAGCTCCGAGGAGTCGTTGCGGATCGCCCTGGGCAACACCAGGCTCGCCCCGGCGCCGGATTGGTTCGGCACGATCAAACCCGGTGTGTTGATCCGCACCCACGCTGAAATCGGCTCGCGGGCCACGGATTCCGACGTACGGATGAACTTCGAGCAGTCGTCCGACCTGAATGAGGACGACGGCGACGACGGACCGACAGAGAAGAGTTGGATCCTCAAACTGTTCGAGGTCCCCGTCGGCACGCAGACACCCGCGAAATTCCTGCGCACCCTGTTCGGTAGCGCCCGCTCCTCGGGAAGCGAGGGGGCGGGCGGCGAACTGGGAGTCGGCTCGACCCGGCGCACGTCACGCGTCGGCATGACCGCTCGCCCGGTACCGACCCCCATTCGCTTCACCGGAGCCGAGAAACCCGGCGCGGCAATCGCGGTCGGTGGTGCCAGGTACCCGGAATGGGATGTCTTCGGTGGCCGGTATCGGGAGGACTGGTGCCGTGTCATCGACTTCCCCGCCACAGCCGTCGTGGATGGTTCCGCCGCCGGTGTACCGCGGGACACCGTGCTGCGCCGCAGGCTGGCGCGAGTAGGTCTCGGCCCCAAGGTCTTACGCGCCCGAGCCGACGGCGACGACGTGGATACCGAGGCCCTGATCGACCTGTTCGTCGATCTACACTCGGGATATTCACCAGCCGAGCATGTGTACACCGAACGTCGCAAGCTGGCCCGCAACCTCGGGGTGCTCATTCTCGTCGACGCGTCGGGATCAGCGACCGATGCCGATGGAGACGGCCTTGCCGTCCACGACCATCAACGCCGTGCGGCCGCCACGCTCGCCATGACGCTGGAGGAACTCGGTGACCGGGTCGCGGTGTACGGGTTCCGTTCCCAGGGTCGGCACGCTGTGCATCTCCCTGCCGTCAAGACCTTCGGTCAACGATTCGGTGCCGGCGCGCGGACCAGGCTCAACCAGCTGCAACCATTCGGCTACACGCGGCTCGGGGCGGGAATTCGCGGTGCCGGCGAGATTCTCAAAAGCAGAGCGGGAACGCCACATCGGTTGCTGGTGGTGCTTTCCGACGGCTATCCCTACGACGACGGCTATGAAGGGCGCTATGCGCAGGCCGACGCCGCCAAGGCTCTCGAGGAACTGCGTGCGGAAGGCGTGGCCTGCCTGTGTCTGTCGATCGGGGCGGCGGGAGACGCCGACGCGCGCGATCAGGTGTTCGGCGCCGCCAGCTACGCCAGTGCCGCGACATTGGGCGAGCTGAGTCCGCGCATGGATGAGTTGTTCTTGTCGGCACTGGCCGAGTTGGCCGCGCCCCGGCGCCGGTGAAGGTGCCCGGGTCAGCGCAACACCGCACCCGGGTTCAGGATGCCCTGTGGATCCAGGGCATCCTTGATCCGGCGGGTCAAGGCCATCACGTCGTCGCCCAGTTGTAGTGGTAACCAATCCCTTTTGAGCCGGCCGATGCCGTGTTCGCCGGTAATGGTGCCGCCCATGGCGATCGCCAGTTCCATCACCCGGGCGAACGCCTGCCGGGCCCGCTCGCTCATGTCGGGGTCCTCGGAGTCGAAGATCACCACCGGGTGGGTGTTGCCGTCCCCGGCATGTGCGACGACGCAGATCAGCACGTCGCAATCCTCGGCGATCCGCTTGATCCCGGCTACCAGCTCGGGCAGATCGGGGATCGGCACCGTGACGTCTTCGAGGTAGAACGTGCCCAGCTGCATCAGGGCCAGGCCCACCAAGCGCCGGGCCGCGGTGAACGCGGCGCCCTCTTCCGGGTCGTCGGTGGCGTAAACCTCGGTGGCCCCGCACTTCTCACAGGCTTCGACGATGTGGGCGATCTCCTCGACGGCCGCGCCTGGGGCATCGGATTGCACCAGCAGCATCGCTTGCGCGGTGCGGTCCAGGCCCATGCGGCGGTAGTCCTCGACCGCGTTGATGGTGGCATGGTCCATCAGCTCCAACATGGCCGGTCGCACCTTGTCGGTGATGGCCACCACGGCGTCGGCGGCATCCTGCACCGAGCTGAACAGCGCGACCGCCGTCGAGGCCGGGGGTTGGGCCGGAATCAGCCGCAGGGTGAGTTCGGTGATCACCCCGAGAATGCCCTCGGAGCCGACGAACAGCTTCGTCAATGAAAGGCCGGCAACGTCTTTCAAGCGTGGGCCGCCCAACCGGACGGCTGTGCCGTCGGCCAGCACCACCTGCATGCCGAGCACGTAGTCACTGGTGACGCCGTACTTGACGCAACACAGCCCGCCGGCGTTGGTCGCGGCGTTGCCACCGATCGAGGAGATTTCGACCGAGCCGGGATCCGGCGGGTACCACAGCCCGTGCTCGGCGGCGGCCTTCTTCACTTCGGAGTTCAGCAGCCCGGGTTGCACCACCGCGGTGCGGCTGGCGGTGTCGATGCGGATGTCGCGCATCCGCTCGGTGCTGAGGATGATGCCGCCGTCGACTCCGTTGGCGCCGCCGGCCAGCCCTGATCCCGCGCCGCGGGCCACTACCGGCACATGATGCGCGCTCGCCCACCGCAGCACGGCCTGGACGTCCTCGGTGCCGGCGGCTCGCACCACAGCACGTGGCCGGCCCGCTTCCGGATCGAGCGCGGCGTCGCGGCGATAGCCCTCGATCACGGCGGGATCGGTGATCACCGCATGAGCGGGCAGATCGGCGATCAGCCTGGCGATCTCTGAGTCCGGTGCGGACATCTTCAGGAGCTTAGTGAGTCCGCAGAGGTATCCGCGGTCAGTTGAGCCCTGGCCCGCGCCCACGTCAGAAACTCGGCGACGGCATCGGCGGTGTAGTGCCCGCGCGGTGAGCCGAAGATGTCGAATGCGTGCTGCGCATGCGGGATCTCGGCGTAGACCACCGGCGAGTTCGACACCTTGCGCAGGGCGTCGACGAATTCGCGGCCCTCGACCACCGGGATCAGGGAGTCGTTGGTCCCGTGTAGGACGAAGAAGGGTGGCGCATCGGGATGGACCAGCGTGATCGGCGAAGCATCCCGGTACACCTGGTCATCGGTGGCCAGCGGGAGCTTGACGATCAGCCGCTCCAGGATCTCCATGAACTCTTGGCGCCCGGGCCCGGTGGTGCTGAACCAGTCGTAGCGACCGTAGACCGGAACCGCGGCCGCCACGGAGGTGTCAGCGTCCTCGAAGCCCGGTTGCCACTTGGGATCGTTGGGGGTCAGTGCGGCCAACGCAGTCAGATGCCCGCCTGCCGAGCCGCCGGTGATGCACACCGCGTCCGGGTCACCGCCGTACTCGGCGATGTTGGCCTTCACCCAGGCCAGTGCGCGCTTGACGTCGATGATGTGGTTGGGCCAAGGGTGGCGCGGGCTGATCCGGTAGCCGATCGACACACAGATCCAGCCCTGCTCGGCCAGGTGGCTCATCAGCGGGTACGACTGCGGCCGGCGCATCCCGATCATCCAGGCCCCGCCCGGAACCTGCAGCAACACCGGTGCTTTGCCGTCGCGCGGCAGGTCCGGACGCATCCAGATGTCGGCCAGGTTGGCCCGGTGCGGGCCGTAGTGGATGGTCTTGCGGGCGTAACGGCGCCGGCTCATCGCGGTGGTGTACACCTCACCCCGACGCCGGGGACGGACCGTTGTGGGGTACTCATCGGCCAGGGCCTCGTGCACCGGATCCTCGAAATAGGGCCGCGATTGCACGTTGCGACGGTGAACCAGCACCAGCAGCGCCCAGGAGACCGCTTTGAGCAGCAGAGAGATTCGGCCGCTCACCGAGCGGTAGTCGCCGCGAATGCCGCGGCGCAGCGCGTCGAGGGCGGAACCGGTGATCACCAGCGGTGCGTTCTCCGAGGTCGGCCAGCCGAAGGCGAAGGCCAGCACGGTGCTGTAGCCCCGGCGTCCGATCGGTTTCACCGCGTTGGCGGCGTTGAGCAGCTCAGCGGCGGCAAGGAGCAGTCGGCTTCTTGGTCCAGGATGGCGGTCAGCCATTCACCATCTCCTGCAGTTGTCGGCGGTCGATCTTGCCGGTGCTGTTGCGCGGCAACTCATCGAGCACGGTGATCTCCCGCGGCACTTTGTAATTGGCGAGGTTCTCCCGAACATACGCCTTGAGCCCGTCGGCGGTGATCGTGCCGGCGAGCACCACGAACGCGGCGAGTCGCTGCCCGTACTGCGTGTCTTCGACGCCGAGCACGGCGGCCTCCGCGACGTCGGGATGCCCGGCGATCACCTTCTCCACCTCGATCGGGTAGACGTTCTCACCGCCGGAGACGATCATCTCGTCATCGCGGCCGACCACGAACAACCGGCCCGCCTCGTCCAGGTAGCCGACATCGCCCGAGGACATGAAGCCCTCGTGAAAGTCCTTGGTGCTGCCGGAGGTGTAGCCGTCGAACTGGGTCGAGTTGCGGACGTAGATCGTGCCCACCTCGCCGGTGGGGACCTGCTTGAACTCGCTGTCCAGAATGCGAATCTCGGTGCCCTCGGCCGGTTTACCCGCGGTATCGGGTGCGGCGCGCAGATCGGCCGGTGTCGCGGTGGCGATCATGCCGGCCTCGGTGGCGTTGTAGTTGTTGTAGATGATGTCGCCGAAGCGGTCCATGAAAGCGGTGACGACGTCGGGACGCATGCGCGATCCGGATGCCGCGGCGAACCGCAGCGTGCGCCCGTCGTAGCGATTCAGCACGTTCTCGGGCAGGTCCATGATCCGGTCGAACATCACCGGCACCACGCACAGCCCCTTGGCCCGGTGCCGGTCGACGAGCTCGAGAGTGGCTTCTGGATCGAACTTGCGCCGGGTGACGATGGTGCAGGCCATTGACGCCGCGAACGCCAGCTGGGAGAAACCCCAGGCGTGGAACATGGGTGCCACGATCACCACCCGTTCCTCGGTGTGCCACGGCGTGCGATCCAGGATCGCCTTCAGCACCTCGGGGCCGCCGCCGGAATGCTTGGCGCCCTTGGGAGTTCCCGTGGTGCCCGAGGTCAGCAGGATCACCTTGCTTTTCTCGCTCGCGCGTCGCGGCTCCTCACCCCGGTGCTGCTCGACGAGTTTCGCGACGGTGAGGTCGTGGGCGTGGGTGTCGGTCCATGCCACGATCCGCGCCGCGCCGGGCCGGTCGGAGAGGGCCAAGGCGGCGGTGTCGGTGAATTCCTCGTCGTAGATGACCGCGTCCACGGATTCGCGGTTGATCACCTCGGCCAGCGCCGGTGCCGCGAACGACGTGTTGAGCAGCAGCACGTCGGCCCCGATGCGGTTGGCCGCGATCAGCGACAGCACGAACCCGCGGTGATTGCGCGCCATGATCCCGACCACTTTGGGTTCACCGGCCGGCAGCGCCTGCAGGCCGGTGGCCAGGGCATCGGCTTGTTGGTCGACCTGCTGCCAGGTCAGCGTCCCGAGTTCGTCGACCAGACCGGGCCGGTTCGGGCACCGCTGCGCCGAGGCCGCGAAACCTGAAGTGACGCTCATGTTCTCGCGGGCCATGGCCGAGGCGATGCGCAGGTATTTGTCCGGGCGCATCGCAGTGATGATTCCGGCTCGGCGCATGGTGGCCACCAGGCCGGCGGCGTCGGTGACTCGGTCCAGCGGTCCCGTCAACAGATCGAGCGGATTCACCGGTGTTCAGCCGATCACCGGGAAGCGGCGTTCTTCGGCCAACTCGTCCAAGGCGCGTTGCATGACGCGGCGGACGTGTGCGTCGACCTCGTCGATATCCGGGTTCTCGCCGAACTCGGCGATGATGTCGATCGGCTCCAGTGTCTTCATCACGATCTTGGCCGGCAACGGCACATTGAGCGGCAGCACGGCCGACAGGCCGAACGGGAATCCGAACGACAGCGGCACGATCTTGGTGCGGGCCAGCCGAGCGATCGGGCCCAGCGCCTTGGCCACCCCGGTGCCGCGGGACAGGAACAGGTGGGTCTCCTGGCCACCGATTCCGACCATCGGCACGATCGGCACGCCGGCGTTGATGGCCGCCTTCACATACCCGGTACGTCCGGCGAAGTCGATCTTGTTCGCCGACAGCGTCGGCCGGTAGACGTCGTAGTCGCCGCCCGGGAACACCACGACCACACCGCCCGAGCGCAGCGCCTCGTCCGCGTTCTCGTGGCTGGCCCGGATGAAACCGGTCTTCTTGAAGAACGCCGCCGTCGGGCCGACCATCAGCATGTCGTGGCTGAGGGTGTACACCGGGCGCGTGTAGCCGAACTTCTCGTAGAAACCCGTCGCGAACACCGGGATGTCCAGTGGGAACAGGCCGCCCGAGTGGTTCGACACCACCAGCGCGCCGCCGTTGGGGAAGCTGTCCAGCCCGCGCACCTCGGCGCGGTGATAGCCCTTGATGAGCGGGCGCAGGAAGCCCATGACCTTCTCGGTCAGGCCCGGATCCCACTTGGTGATTTCGGACGGGTCGATGTCGGTCGCGGCCACAGGGTCCCCCTGGTGTGGATTGGAACGTGTTCTAGTTTTGCCAGTGTACCCAGGTCGAGGGCAAAAAACCCATTTGCTATGTGCGCCCGTTCACCTACCGTCGGGTAGCTGCGGTCAATCCTCTCAAAAGCACAGGTCGAGTGCCGTCGCTATGAGCTGAGCTGCCGGACTTCGTCCCCGACATTGCGCCGCGCCTGTTCTTCCCAGCGTTGCCGACCGGGCGCGGTGTGGAAGATCGATCCGTCGAGCAACGCCGCCAACACCCGGGCCCGTGCGGGCCGGAATACCTCATCGGGCACCACCGCGTACTCCTCGCGGACGGCCTCGGCGTACTGCCGGTAGCGCAACGCCGGCGCCCCGAGCACCGACAGATCCGCATCGCTGAGCACCGCGGCATTGACGTCGTGGTCCTCGACCTTGTGTGACTTGGTGGCCAATACCAGCCGAGCGACTTCGTCGCGATCGGCAGACTCGGCCAACAGTCGGCGGGCCAACGCCGCGGAGCGATCTTCGTTGTCGTCGCTACCGACGTCGTAGATCGCATCGTGGAACCACGCCGCGAGTTCGACGGCTTCCCGGTCGAACTGCAGACCGTCCCCGGCCAGGGCGTCGATCGCGTCGAGCACTTCGCGCAGATGCGCGACGTTGTGGTGCTTGCGGTGCGGTTCGGACCAGCGGGCCAGCAGGTCTTCCCGCAACCGCTCGGTGAGATGTGCAGCCATAGAGGCCAGTGTCCTCCGGGATTGACCTCAACCGCCGTTGAGGCCGCATCATTGGCGATCATGGGAATAGACCTCGCTGCCTACTTCGACCGGATCGGTCTGACGGGTTCGGTGTCGGCCGATGTGGACACGCTGCGTAACGTTGTCGCCGCGCACGGCCGCTCGATCCCGTTCGAGAACCTCGACCCGCTGTTGGGCATCCCGGTCGCCGACCTCGGTGCGGAGGCTTTGGCGGACAAGCTGATCACCCGGCGCCGCGGTGGCTACTGCTACGAACACAACGGCCTGCTCGGGTATGCACTCGACGAGTTGGGTTACGGCGTCGACCGGCTGGCCGGGCGGGTGGTCTGGATGAAGGAACCTGACGCACCGTTGCCCGCGCTCACCCACAACGTGCTGGCCGTGACGGTTCCCGGAGAGGCCGGGCGCTTCCTGGTCGACGTCGGTTTCGGCGGGCAGACGCTGTCGTCGCCGATCCGGCTGCAGACCGGTGCGGTGCAGCAGACCCGCCACGAGCCCTACCGGCTGACGGAGGTGCCCACGCAAGGTGTGCCGGAATACGAACTGGCCGCCCAAGTCCGGGGACAGTGGCAGGCGCTGTACCGGTTCACCGCCGTGCCGCAGCCGCGGATCGATCTGGAAGTCGGGAGCTGGTATGTGTCAACGCATCCTGGCGGGATCTTCGTCGTGGGCCTGACCGCGGCGCTGGTCACCGACGACGCCAGGTTCAATCTGCGTGGCCGCAACTTGGCGATCCATCACCACGATGGCACCGAGAAGATCCGATTCGACACGGCCGCAGAGGTTCTCGATGCGCTCACCGAGCGGTTCGGCATCAATCTGTCCGATCTCGCCGGTGTTGACGTCGAGGCCAGGGTGGCGCAGGTGCTGGACAGCTGAGCGTGTTCGGGTAACCACAGCAGGAAATGTCATGGTCCCGCGGGTCGCGGCCGACCATACTCGGTTGACGTGGAGGACCAACCGAACCGACGTGATCGGCTGCGAGAACTGCTCGACGCCGTCGTCGACGACGAGAACTCGGGCGTCGGCGACATGGCGCGCAGCAGTTACGCCTCGGAGTTCCACTTCTCCCGGGAGGTGCGCCGGCTCACCGGAGAACCGCCCGCGGCGCTGCGACGACGGGTCATGTTGGAGCGGGCGGCCTGGCGGTTGCAGCAGGGGGCCGGGGTGGCAGAGGTGGCGGCAGCCGAGGGCTGGTCGTCGGCCGAGGTGTTCTCCCGGGCGTTCCGGCGGGCTTTCGGCGTGCCGCCGTCCCGCGCCGACGACGTCGGTTTTCGGTTGCCTGCTCCCAACGGCGTTCACTTTCACCCGCCGCAGTCGTTGTGGTGTGATGCCGACTCGGGCGAGGCCTCGGGCCCGGATATCGCCCAGTTCATGCTCGTACACGACGTCGCCGATAGCCAGTACCTGATCGATTCCGCGGCCCGTCTCTCCGAACGGCAGTGGGCCCAAGACATTTCGCCGGGTCAGGTGGTGCTCGACTGGGATGGTCCAGAGCCCAGCGTCGCCGCGGTGCTCGGGGCGATCGTGTGGACAAAAGAGGTCTGGCTGGCGACCATCGAGGGTCGCGATTTTCCGTCGCGCGACACGACCCGCAACGCGACCGCCGAGCAACTCGCGGCCCATCACCACGTCATCGGAAAACGCTGGACCACACTGATATCGGAGTACTCGGCGGCAGGGCGGCTGGGAGACACCGTGATCGACGCGCTGTGCGATCCGCCGGAATCCTTTCAGCTGTACGGGATCGTCGCGCACGTGCTGACGTACTCGGCGCACCGGAGATCGCTGGTGCGCGGCATGCTGGCCCGACATGGTGTCGAGGTCGACCGGGGCGACCCATTGGAATGGATGAGGAAGGACTGACCGGTGAAGACCGTGTACTACACCGCATCGAGCCTGGACGGTTTCATCGTCGACGCCGAGGACAGCCTGGATTGGCTGATCTCACGAAACATCGACCAGCAGGGTCCTTTCGGCTACGACGAATTCATCAAAACCATCGGCGCCCTGGCAATGGGCTCGGCGACGTACGAGTGGATTGTGAAGAATCAACCCGACGACTGGACGTACGAGCAGCCGACCTGGGTACTCACCCACCGCCCGGAGATCGTCATGGCCGGGCATCCGGTCCAGGTTCATGCCGGGGACATCGGCGAACTGCATACCCGATTGGTGACGGCGGCGGCGGGTAAGGACGTCTGGGTGGTCGGCGGGGGAGACGTTGCCGCCCAATTCGTCACGGCCGGGCTGCTCGACGAGATGATCGTCAGCTATGCGCCGTGCACTTTGGGAGCGGGGGCACCGGTGTTGCCGGTCCGCTCTGAATGGGTGCTGGCCGAAACCGCGCCCAACGGTGAGTTCGTCTGCGCCCGCTGGGTCAGGGCGCCGGCCGACTGACGCCCGGGACCCCGTTGCGGCGAACGAATTCCCGTGACTTGATCAGGAATTCGAGCTGACGGGCGACGTCGCGCAACGGGTCGACCGACCTCGACGATCGACACAGCACCACGGCACCTTCCAGTGCGGCGATGCACATGACCGCCAGGGACGATGCGTCGGATTCGTCGAAACCGTCGGCGATGAAGTTGGCGGTGAGGGCCGCTCGCCAGCGATCGAAAATGCCGGCGGCCGCCGCGGCGAGGTCGGGCTCTTCGTCCGGTGCGGCGACCGCGACCGCCACCACTGGGCAGCCGGCGGCGAAATCGCTCCCCGCGAGTACGTGTTCCCAGAATCCGACGAACCGCTCCACGAGATTCCATGCGCTGTCAGAACTTTCGGCACCGATGGCGTCACCGATCTTGTCGCCGGCGTATCGCAGTGCCTCCATCAGAATCTGACGACGACCACCGGGGAAGTGGTGGTACACCGAACCGCGGGGCGCCTCACTGCGGGCCAGCACTTCATCGATCGTGACGCCTGCGGCGCCTCGTTCACGCAGCACCTCGACCGCGCTGCTGAGCATGCGCGCCCGGGTTGAGCCGCGCTTGTTTCGCGGCTTCGTGGCGGTGTCAGGCGACCCGGTCATGCAGGAATTGCGAGGAACAGCGGAGGAGCATCCGCGGCGTGATGGGGCGCACCGGGGTGTGTGGTGTGCGGACCCGACGGGTGAACCGGTGACCGGCGAGATTGAGCTCAACGACCCACATCGCGCACCGCCCTTCTATGTGATCCACCATAGAAATGATGGAATCCTCGCATGGTGTCGAGTATCCAACGAGCATGCTTGTGCACAAGAGACTAGCAGGTGAACTGCGTCTGAACAGGTTCACCGCGCGCCGCCGTCTCGCCCCATAATTATGTCTTTAGGCATAATTCCGCGCCCGCTGAGTCCCTCGCCGAACAGACGCAAATGTCCCGGAAAACCAGGGTCTTCCGGGACATTTACGTCTGTTCGCGAGGGTAACTCTCGCGGCGGTTTTACTCCGGGGTGTAACCGAACGGCAGCAGCACGCTCTTGGCCTGGGTGTAGGCGTCGATGCCCTCGGGGCCGTTCTCGCGGCCGATGCCCGAGTTCTTGAACCCGCCGAACGGTGCGCCCGGGTCGAAGGCGTACATGTTCACCGCATAGGTGCCGGTGCGGATCTTCGACGCGATCTCGATGGCCTTCGGGAAGTCCGTGGTGTAGACGCTGCCGGCCAGGCCGTACGGCGAGTCGTTGGCGATGCGCACCGCGTCGTCTTCGTCGTCGAACGGGATCACCACGAGCACCGGCCCGAAGATCTCCTCCTGCGCGATCGTCATCGAGTTGTCGACGTCGGCGAACACCGTGGGCTGCACGAACCAGCCCGAATCCAGGCCCTCGGGGCGGCCACCGCCGGTGACGATGCGCGCACCCTCCTCGATGCCCTTCTTGATGTAGCCCTCGACCCGGTCACGCTGCTTTTCCGAGATCAGCGGGCCGATCATCGAAGCCGGGTCGTCGGGCAGGCCGACCGGCATGGCGGCCACGGCGGCCGAGAGCTTCTCGACGATCTCGTCGTAGCGCGACCGCGGCGCCAGGATGCGGGTCTGGCCCACGCAGGCCTGGCCACAGTTCATCAGGCCGGAGAACACCAGCATCGGCAGCGTGGAATCCACGTCGGCGTCTTCCAGGACGATGGCCGCGGACTTGCCGCCGAGCTCCAGCGTGCATGGCTTGAGCTTCTCGGCCGCGATCTTGCCGATCTCCTTGCCGACGCCGCTGGAGCCGGTGAACGTGAACTTGTCGAGCTCGGGGTTGGCGGTGAGGGCGCGGCCCGTCTCGGGGCCGCCCGGCACCACCGAGAGCACGCCCTCGGGCAGGCCGGCCTCGGTCAGCACCTCGGCGAACAGGTTGGTGGTCAGCGGGGTCTCGCCGGCCGGCTTGAGCACCACGGTGCAGCCGGCGAGCAGGGCCGGGCCCAGCTTGTTGCAGGCCAGGAAGAACGGCACGTTCCAGGCGATGACGGCGCCGACGACGCCGATGGGCTCCTTGATGACCAGCGTCTGGCCGTAGATGCCGTCGCGGATGTCTTTCCAGTCGTACTTGTCGGCCGCGCCGGCGTAGTACTGCAGGCTCGACACACCCGCGCCGAACTGCATCATGTCGACGATGGTCGGCGGCTGGCCGGTCTCGAGCTTGAGCAGGTGCTTGAACTCCTCGGCCCGCGCGTTGATGAGCTCGACGGCCTTGGCCAGCACAGCCTGGCGCTCTTCGGGAGACATGTGGGGCCAGGGGCCCTCGTCGAACGCCTTGCGGGCCGCGGCGCATGCGGCGTCGACATCGGCCTCGGCGGCCAGCGGCACCTGGCCGACCTTCTCGCCGGTCGCGGGGGAGAAGACCTCGATGACCTCGGAGGTCGAGGGCTCGACCCACTGGCCACCGATGAACAGCTTGTCGAATTCCGTCCTGGTCACAGCTGGCGCGGCTGACGAAGTTTGTGTCATGGGCGTCACATTACCTAGGTTTCGGAAAAACGAGAACCTGTTCCAGTTACCCGTTTCAGGACGGCCGCAGAACCAACGCCAGATTGCTCACCAGGAATTCCCGCAACCCCGGCACCGAAGTCATCCACCACGCCCATCGCGGGTGGTAGCGGGGAAATGCGGCGATCAGCGCGCCGGTGGCGGCGGCCCACTGCAGGCCGTCGGCCGCCGACACCGCGAACAACGACGAGCCGTAGTCGTTCTTGGGCCGATGGCCGTGTTTGCGGGTGTAGCGCTCGGCGGCCCGGGCTCCGCCCAGATAGTGCGTCAGGCCCATCTCATGGCCACCGAACGGGCCGAGCCACACGGTGTAGGACAACACCGCCAGCCCGCCGGGCTTCGTCACCCGCAGCATCTCGTTACCCAGCCGCCACGGCTGCGGCACATGCTCGGCGACGTTGGAGGACAAGCAGACGTCGACGCTGTCATCGGCGAAGGGCAGGGCCATCCCCGAAGCCCGCACAAAGGTGCCATCCGTGGCGTCTCCGGCCGGCCCGGCGTGCATTTCGCGAGGATCCGGCTCCACGCCGATGTAGTGCATGCCCGCGGCGTCGAATGCGGAGGCGAAGTAGCCGGGACCGCCGCCTACGTCGAGCACGGTGCGTCCCGCGGCGGATTCGCCGGTGGCGGCCGTCCACAAATCCGTGGTCATCGCGACGGTGTCGGCGGCCAGCGCGCCGTAGAAACGGGCGGGTTCGCTCTGCTCGAAGCGGAACTGCGCGAGTAGGCGCACCGACCGGTTCAGGGTTGCCCGGCGGGCGAAGTGGGCCAAGATGTCGCTGGGCTGCACCTGCCCAACCTACTGACCGGTACCCTCAACACGATGTCTGCCCGTCCTGACCCTCGCTTGCGGAGCGTCCTGTTGCTCTGCTGGCGCGATACCGGGCACCCCCAGGGCGGCGGTAGCGAGGCTTATCTGCAGCGCATCGGCGCGTGCCTGGCCGACGACGGCGTCGACGTCACGCTGCGTACCGCGCGGTACCCGGGCGCCGCCCGGCGCGAGGTGATCGACGGCGTCAAGATCAACAGGGCCGGTGGACCCTACAGCGTGTACATCTGGGCTGGGCTGGCCATGGTGGCCGCCCGCGTGGGCCTCGGACCGTTGCGCAAGGTCCGGCCCGACGTCGTCATCGACACCCAGAACGGGCTGCCGTTCCTGGCCCGGCTGGCGTTCGGTCGCCGGGTCGCGGTGTTGGTGCACCACTGCCACCGGGAACTGTGGCCGGTGGCCGGCCCGATGAAGGGTCGCATCGGCTGGTTCGTCGAATCCAAGCTCTCCCCGCGGCTGCACCGCCGCAACCAGTACGTCACCGTGTCACTGCCCTCGGCCCGCGACCTCAACGAGCTGGGGATCGATTCCGGCCGGATCGCTGTGGTGCGCAACGGCCTTGACGAGGCTCCCGGCCCCACGCTGGAGTTGCCTCGGTCGACCAGCCCGCGGCTCGTGGTGCTGTCGCGACTGGTACCGCACAAGCAGATCGAGGACGCGCTGGAGGCGGTCGCCGCCCTGCGCGGGGAGGTGCCAGGGCTGCACCTGGACATTCTCGGCGGTGGCTGGTGGCAGCGGCGCCTGGTCGAGCATGCCGAATTACTCGGCATCTCCGATTCGGTGACATTCCACGGCCACGTCGATGAAGAGACCAAACACCGTGTGCTGCAGCAGAGTTGGGTGCATGTGCTGCCTTCGCGCAAAGAAGGCTGGGGCCTGGCCGTCACCGAGGCTGCCCAGCACGGGGTGCCGACCATCGGCTACCGGGCATCCGGCGGGCTGACCGACTCGATCGTCGACGGGGTCACCGGACTGTTGGTCGAGGACCGCGAAGGCCTGGTCGCGGGGATCCGCCAGCTGCTGAGCGACCCGGTGATGCGTGTGCAGCTGGGAAGCAAGGCGCAGACCCGCAGCGACGAATTCTCGTGGCGGCTCAGTGCGGACGCGATGCGGACCGTGCTCGGGTCCGTGCGCGAAGGGCAGTACATCAGCGGGCTGGTGTAGATCGCCGAGACGCGAGTGCGACGCACACGTCGTCACAGGCCGGCGCCGGCGACGTTTGCGTCACTCTCGGCGTCGCGCTCGCGAGCTACCGACCACCATCCCGACCGCGCCGGCGGCCAATACCCCCAGCCAGACCAGGTGTGCGGCGATCAACACGCCGCGGTGAGGTGAGGCCGGGTGATCGCCGCCTATCCGGTACACGGCGATATCGCCGTCCCGGTACGCCGCCGGAAGATCCAGTTCTGCTGGTACACCGTTGGTTTCGACCACCAGCCAGCCGACACCGGCGTCGGCCATGGCGTGGCTGTCGGCACCTGAGCGCAGCAGTTCCTGCACCGCGCGCGCTCGCCTTCCCTCGCCGGGCACCACCCGCCCGCCGATCACCAGGTCTCCGGTCGACAGCACGTCGGCGCGCAGCCAGCGCGGCAGCGGATCGAGTACCGGCGCGGTACCGGACCAGTAGAACAACCGCATGCTGTCCGGCGGCAGTACCACCACCGGCCGAGGGTCGTCGTTGATCGCTGCCGCTGCGGCGGCCCACCCGGACGGGTACTGCACGGCGCGCATCTGATTGCCCACGCCCCAGGCCAAGTCGGGCAGCACCGCGATCAGCGCCGCACAGCCCACCGCAGCCGAAGCGGCCACGGGCACTCGCAGCCGGCGCAAGGTCTCCGGTGCGGCGGCGGCAGCCAGTACATAGCCCGGCATGGCCAGGGCCACCCATTTCTGTCCGTCGCGCACCACGCCGAGACCGGGCACGGCCCGAATCGTCGCTTCGACGAACGCCAGCCCGGGACCGGTGGCCATCGCCGCCGGGATCACCACTGCTACCCCGGCCAGTACCAGCAGCGGGACCGCCATGCGGTTACGCAGCACCCGCGGCAGGCCGAGCGCCACGATGCCGAGCAGTACCACCGTGGCGACCAGCGCGAAAAGTGTTGTGCGCGAGGCGGGTACCGCCTCGCCGTTCCAGATGCCGGCCAAACCGGCCAGGCTGCCCAGGGTGGCCAGGCCCGGCTCGGCCCTGGCCGCGAAGGCCTGAACCCCGGCCGCCGAGTCCGGGGAGGAGACCGCGCCCCCGACGGCCGCGGCCACCAGCCACGGCGTCGCGGCCAATACCGCTGCTCCCAGACACAGCCCGGCCACGCGCAGCCGTGCCCACCCGTCGCCGGGCACCGCGACGCACACCAGCGCAACCGTGGCGGCCAGCATCAGGCCCGTCGGCGTCAGTCCGGCCAGCGCGATCCAGAACAGCAGCCCCCATATCGGGCCGCCCACGGCGCGCAGGCGCAGCACGCACAGCGCCACCCAGGGCAGGCAGCCATAGCCGACCAGCAGGCTCCAGTGCCCCTGCAGCAACCGTTCGGCCACATACGGGTTCCAGATCGCCAGCGTCGCGGCCAGGAACTGTCCGGGCAAACCGCATTCCAGCACCGCCGAGGCCAGCCGGGCGGCACCCCACCCGGCCAGCCACAACCCGGCCACCAACAAGACCTTGACCACGATTCCGCCGTCGATCACGGCCGAGGTGACGGCGACGAAGAAATCCTGCGGCAGTGCCCGCGGTGCGGCCTCGCTCAACCCGAGCGCCGCATCGGTCAGATGCGACCGCGGAGTTGAGACAGCGTCGCGCAAAAGCAGATAGCCGGGCCCCAGCAGGGGCCCGGCTACCAGTAACGACAGCGCCAGCGCATAAGCCGGCGGCAGAGCGGAGCGCAGACGCAGATCTACCGGTCCGGCGGTAGATCGGACGGCCGCTGTGCGGGCAGTTTCTCGGTCTTGGCCTCCGCGCCCGGCACCTGGAAGCCCTGGGTGTTGAAGAACCCGTGGTCGGCGGTGTCGAGGCCGGGATCGATCAGCGTCGACTCGGCGCGCAGCGCGAACGAGCCCACGACGGCGCCACCGACCAGCGCCAGCAGGCCCAGCGCGGCGAACGTGATCGGCAGGACCCGGGTCCACAGCGACACCCGGTCCCGTTCATCCTGAGCGGCCGCGACCTGCGACTCGACCGTCTCCTCGTTGTAGGTGACCTTGTAGTCGACGTAGGTCACCTCGGGCTTGAGCGCGTCGCGCGCATAGTACTGGTAGCCGTGATCCTGGGCCTTGACGATGGTGCCGGACACCGGATCGACCCAGAAGGTGCGCTGCGCGGCGTAGAAGCGGTCCATGGTGATCCGCTCGTCGGGTTCGCCGGGCACACCCCACATCGCGGCGGTGGCGGTGACCGAACTGTCCGCGTCGTCCTCGTACAGCGACGAGTACTTCACCGGCTCGGCCAGCTTGCCGTCGGAGTCGTAGCCGACGTTCTGGATGAACCGGTAGGTGGTGAGCCCGTTGACGTCCTCTTCGCCGTCATAGTTGGCGTCGAACGCCTTCTGCGCGATCGGGTCGAAGAACGGGTAGGTCTTCTTCTCGGTGTCGAACGGGAACCGGTAGGTCAGGCCCTCGTGCGGGAGCGCGACGTTGGTCGGCGGCTTCTCGTCCTCGATGGCCCGCGGCTTCTGCAGCGCCCCACCCGGGTTGTTGTCGCTCGACACGGCCAGCGCGGAGCTCCGATTCATGGTGACGGTGTCCACCATCGCCAACAGCAGGCCGGAGTCCTTCTGCCGGTCCGTGCGCCGCAGCGTGCTGCCCACCTGCAGCGTCACCACCTCGGCGTTGGACGGTGATTCCACGCTGACCTGCTGTTGAAGAGCGACCGGCACGTTGCGGTCGACCGAGAACTTCTCGGCCACCAGCGATTCCGGATCAAAAGCGGTCGCGGTGCCATCGCTGACCAGGCTGGTATCCAGGTTGAGCGGGATCTTGGCGATCTTGCCCTTGGTATAGGTGGTCAGCAACAGTGCGGCGATGAGTAGGGCTGCACCCAGCCCCATCAGTCCGCATGCTGCGATACGCAGCGCCACTGCGCGGTTCAAACCGGGCCTCCTTCAGTGTGGGCCAACTCGTCGTGAGGCAAACCCGTTCGACCCTAACAGCACTATTTAAGGCCATTACTTACTCCGGTGGCACGCCGCGGGTGCATTGACCCGCAGTTTGGCGGGGTTGCCATCGCGCGGCACACTGGTCGCCGTGGCGACGGCAGCGTCGGATCCCGAAAACGATCCGGAGCAGGTCGGCGGAACGCGCAGCTTCCTGCCGGCCGTCGAAGGCATGCGCGCATGCGCGGCCATGGGTGTGGTGCTCACCCACGTGGCCTTTCAAACCGGGCACACCACAGGGGTGAGCGGCCGGTTCTTCGGCCGGTTCGACCTCGCCGTCGCGGTGTTCTTCGCGCTCTCGGGTTTTCTGCTGTGGCGGGGCCACGCCGCGGCCGCCCGGGGTCTGCGTCCCCGCCCACGCACCGGGCACTACCTGCGCTCCCGCATCGTGCGCATCATGCCCGGATACGTGGTGGCCGTCGTGGTGATCATCCTGCTGCTGCCCGAGGCCAAGGCCGATGTGACGGTGTGGCTGGCGAACCTCACCCTGACCCAGATCTATGTCCCGCTGACGTTGACGGCAGGCCTGACACAGATGTGGAGCCTGTCGGTCGAGGTCAGTTTCTATCTGGCGTTGCCGGTGCTCGCGATGTTGGCGCGGCGGCTGCCCGTGCGGGCCCGCATCGGCGTCCTCATCGCGGTGGCGGCGCTGAGTTTGTTGTGGGTGCGCATTCCGTTCGACGGCACCACCGGGCTCAACCCGTGGAACTGGCCGCCCGCGTTCTTCTCGTGGTTCGCCGCCGGCATGGTGCTCGCCGAACTCACGGTGAGCCCATTCGGTTGGGTGCATCGGCTGGCCCGGCGCCGCATCCTGATGGGTGTCATCGCCGCGGGGGCGTTCGCGATCGCGGCCTCGCCTCTGGCCGGCCTGGAGGGGCTGCGCCCGGGCTCGGTCGGTCAGGTGACTCTGAAGACCGCGATGGGCGCGATCGTGGCGGGCGCACTGCTGGCCCCGCTGGTCCTCGACCACCCCGACACCGGGCACCCGATTCTGGGCAACAAGGTGATGGTCACGCTGGGCCGTTGGTCCTACGGGCTGTTCGTCTGGCATCTGGCCGCGCTGGCCATGGTGTTCCCGATGATCGGCGAGTTCTTGTTCAACGGGCAGATGGTGGTGGTGTTGATCCTGACGCTGGTGTTCGGCTTCGCGCTGGCCGCGGTGAGCTATGCGCTGGTCGAATCCCCGTGCCGGGAAGCATTGCGGCGGTGGGAGTACCGCAACGAGCGTCCGGTGCCGCCGCTGGACAGCTCGATCACCGACGAGCCGGAGCCTGCCCCAGCCGCGCGATGACCGCGTCGCGTACCGCGGTGCGCCGGGCCTTGCCCGCGTCGTCACGCAACGGGGTGTCGACGAACTCCACGTCGACCGGCACCTTGTAGCCCGACAGGCGCTCGCTCAGGAAGTCTTGCACCGCCGCGGCGTCAAGGGCTGAGTCCGCGGTGGCCTGCACCAGCGCGTACGGCACCTGACCCAGATCTTCGTGCGGTACGCCGACGACCAGGCATGACAGCACGTCGGGATGCTCGGCGAGCGCCGCTTCGATCTCGGCCGGGTACACGTTCTTGCCGCCGACGGTGAACATGTCCACCCGCCGGTCGTTGAGGTAGAAGAACCGCTCCTCGCCGTCGTCGACGTAGTACCCGAGATCGCCGAGGGAATCCCAGCCGTCACGGCTCTTGGGCGTACTGCCCACGTAACGGTAGGTCGGCGCACTGCCGGGGCCGGGCCGCATGTAGATCTCACCGGTCACACCCGGCGGGCATTCGGCGCCGTCGTCGTCGAGCACTTTCATCTCACCGGCCACCACCACGCCGACCGAACCCGGATGCCGCAGCCACTGCTCACCGGAGATGAAGGTCAGCGCCTGCAGTTCGGTCCCGCCGTAGAGCTCCCACAGTGCGTCCGGGCCGAGCAGGTCGATCCAGGCCTGTTTGACCGCGGGCGGGCAGGGTGCCCCGACGTGCCAGAAGCGTCGAATGCTGGACAGGTCAAAGGCATTCGGGTCGGCGCGGTACACCGGCAACAGGCGCTGCATGATGGTGGGCACGGTGGTCAGGAACGTCACGCGGTGCTCGGTGACCAGCGCCAGGAATTCGGCCGGGTCGAAGCGCGGCATCAGTACGAGGTGGTGGCCCTGCAGCAGGGCGATGGCGAACGTGGTGAAACCGGTGTTGTGGCTCATCGGCACCGACATCAGCGTGACGTCACCGGGTTGGGCGCCCAGCGGAACGCCGATCAGGGCGGGCACCCGGCTGTCGCCGCCTGCCTCGATCAGCTTCGGCCGCCCCGTGCTGCCGCCCGAGGCCATCGACTTCCACGTCGGCGAGACTGCGTCGGGCAGTGGTTCGTCGGACAGATCGGCATCGGGAGTGAAATCCGCCGAGACCCAAGGAGTTTCGCCGGCGTCGCGGCCGACCACCAGGGCTCGGGGACGCAGCGCGAGGATCCCGGCGAACTCGGCGTCCGGCAGCCGGGGTGACAAGGGTTGCGGCACCGCTCCGAGCTTCCAGGTGGCCAGGACTGCCTGCACCCAGCCGATCGAGTTGGGCAGGCTTATCGTGACGTAATCACCTTGTCGCACACCGAGTTCGGCGTAGGCGCGGGCGAGTCGATTGCTGGAACGGTCCAGTTCTGCCCGGGTGAGCGTGACACCCTGGCAGGTCACCGCGGGCCGGTCGGGCTCGGCGTCGGCCAGCTGCGCGAACTGGGTGGGGATCGTCGGGATGGCGTCGGTCATCTCAGTATCCGCCCTTGCGCTCGAAGATCCGGCGCGGATTGTCGACCAGCATCGTGGTGATCTGCTCCTCGGTCACCCCGCGCTCCCGCAGGGCGGGCAACACGTCGTTGTGGATGTGCAGGTAGTGACTGTTCGGAAGGGCTTGGGCGGTGAGCTCGTCGGGCAACGCGTCGAAGTAGCACCAGGTGTCGTGGGAGAGCACCATCTTCTCGGCGTGGCCGCGTTCGCACATGGTCGCCACTGTCGCGACCCGCTGCTCGAACGGGAGAAATACGTCGACACCGAAGCGGTCCATGCCGAGGTAGGAACCGTTGGCGATCAACTCCTCGAGGTAGCCGATGTCGGTGGTGTCGCCGCAGTGACCGATGACCACCCGGGACAGGTCAACGCCTTCCTCGGCGAAGATGCGCTGCTGTTCGAGACCGCGCCGGCTGGCTGCGTGGGTGTGAGTGGAGATCGGCACCCCGGTTTGCCGGTGGGCCTGCGCGACGGCCCGCAGCACCCGTTCGACGCCAGGGGTGACGCCGGGCTCGTCGGTGGCGCACTTGAGGATCGCCGCTTTGATGCCGGTGTCGGCGATGCCGTGGTCGATGTCGCGGACGAACATCTCGGTCATCGGTTCGGGCAGACCCACCGCTGGTCCGTTGAAGTGGAAGGTCAGCGGCAGGTCGTTGTAGGTGTAGAAGCCGGTGGCGACGACGATGTTGAGGTCGGTGGCCGCGGCGATCCGGGCGATCCGCGGAATGTAGCGGCCCAGTCCGACCACGGTCAGGTCCACGATGGTGTCGATGCCGCGGGACTTGAGTTCGGTGAGCCGCGCGATCGCGTCGGCCTCCCGGCTGGCGTCGTCACCCCAGGACTCGGGGTAGTTCTGGGTGAGCTCGCTGCTCATGATGAAGACGTGCTCGTGCATGAGCGTGACGCCGAGGTCGGCGGTATCGATGGCTCCGTGGGCGGTGTTGACTGTCGGCACGCGCCCGATGCTAGGTGGGTCGGTCCGCCGCGTGTGGGGATTCGGCCCAGTTGCGGGCGGTGGTGCCCGCGCCGTCGAGCCCCCAGCTGATGACGCGGCGCGGCACGATACGGATGATGTCACCGGACAGTCCGCCGTCGGTGCTGCCGGCTCCGGGCAAGGCCGTTGCCGTACCGCGGATTTCGATGCCGCGTGCGTCCGGTGGCCGCACCGAGAGCACCGTGTCGACGATGAATGCCACCTGCGGGTTGCCGACGACGTTGCGCCACTTCTGCGTCGAGGCGAGGGAGTGGCCGACGATGTCGATGCCGTTCCCGTCCGGACTCAGGTGGACACCGACCGGGCGGATTTGCGGGTCGCCGTCACGGCCGATCGTGCACAGGCGGCCGATCGGCTGCTCGCGCAGATAGGCCAGTTCGGCGGCGGTGAAGGTCATGACGTCTGCCTTTCGTCGTCGGGTTGCCGGTCGTGCTGCAAGGTGCTGTGTAGCCGGGTGAATACCCGTTCGATGCAGTCGAGTTCGTCGGGCTGGATGTGGTCGAAGAACAGTTCGCGCACCGACGCGGCGTGCAACGGCATGGCCTCGCGGAGCACTTCGGCGCCGGAGGCGGTCAGCACCGCGCGGTAGCCGCGGCGGTCTTCGGGAACTGGTTCGCGAAGCACCAGACCGCGTTTGGTCATCGAGTTGATCTGGTAGGTGATCCGGCTGCGGGAGAACACCATTTTCTCGGCGAGTTCGCTCATCCGCAGGCGGCGGTCAGGGGCGCCGGCCAGCAACATCAACAGGTGATAGTCCATCAGGGCCAGGCCCGTCGTCTCCCGCAGGCGCTCGTCCAGCAGTGTCTCCAGTCTCAGGCTGGACTCGATGTAGGGCCGCCAGGCCCGCGTCTGGGCGGTGGAGAGCGCTCGCGTCATGTTCCTCCGATCGAGCAACTAGTTCAGATCGCAACAGTGTGAACCATCGCCTTGTCACAGCCCCATTCCCGGCCTACAGTCAATATAGTACAAATTTGAACTAAACAAGGAGCAGGTGACATGACACACCGGATCGACTGGGATGACGCCTATCGCGGACAACAGACCCCGCCCTGGAGCATCGGTGCACCGCAACCGGAGTACGCCGCGATCATCGACACGGAGGGTGCTGTGGCCGGTGAAGTACTCGATGCCGGCTGCGGCCATGCTGAGCTGGCGCTGGCATTGGCAGCGCGAGGCCATACCGTCGTCGGCGTCGACCTGAGCCCGACGGCGGTTGCTGCCGCCGCCGCTGCCGCCGAGGACCGCGGCCTGGCCAACGCGACGTTCGTGGCCGCCGACATCTCGACGCTCACCGGGTACGACGGGCGGTTCGGCACGATCTTCGACAGCGGGCTACTGCATGCCCTGCCGGACGAGCTGCGCGACGGCTACCTGCGCTCGATGTACCGTGCCGCTGCTCCCGGTGCGCGGTTCTACATCCTGGCGTTCGGCACCGGGGCGTTCGGGGAGCACGACGGGCCCGGTCCGACTCAGTTCACCGAAGAGCAACTGCGCGAAGAGGTTTCGCGTTACTGGCAGGTCGACGGCATCCGTCCGGCCCAGTTGCACGCGGCCCTGCCCGAAGGCCGCGCACAGATGCCGGGTTTCTTGGTGACGGCCAGAAAGGCCTAGTTGGCGGCTTGGGCCGCGGCCACCGCCTCGGGTGTGACCGGGTCGAGGGCGTCGTCGAAGTCGTGGTGCTTCTGCACGTACTTGGCGACGTACGGGCACACCGCGACGAGGCGCTTGCCGGCTGCGCGGGCATCGGTCAGTGCGGCCGAGACCAGCTCACCGGCGAGGCCCTGGCCGCCGAACTTGTCGTCGATTTCGGTGTGATAGAAGATGCGCTGATCGCCGGAATCGGTATAGGCCGCCAAGCCGGCATGCTCGCCGTCGACGGTGATCTCGTAATGGCGCGCTTCGGGAATGTTGCGGACTTCAGCCATGTCCTCACTATGCCGCAGGAGCGCTGGCAGCATCAGGCAGATGGCCGTCACTGCAACGTCGACGTGGGCGCCGCTGGCGTCGCCGATTTACCGCGCACTGTGGATCGCCCAGTTCGTCTCCAATCTCGGCACCTGGATGCAGACGG
This sequence comes from Mycolicibacterium senegalense, assembly GCF_019645875.1. GTDB lineage: Bacteria > Actinomycetota > Actinomycetes > Mycobacteriales > Mycobacteriaceae > Mycobacterium > Mycobacterium senegalense. The sequence goes on from NZ_CP081000.1 coordinate 338,429, forward strand.
TCGGAGCGCAGTGGATGCTGGTCGGGGATCCGCGTGCCCCCGTACTGGTGCCACTGGTGCAGACCGCCACCACGCTGCCGGTGATGTTGCTGGCGCTCCCGTCCGGCGTGCTCGCCGATCTCGTCGACCGGCGCCGGCTGCTGCTCGCCACACAAGGGGCCATGGCGGCCGGGGTGGCCGCGCTCGCGTCTTTGACGGGTGCCGGGCTGGCCACCCCGACAGTGCTGCTGACCCTGCTGTTCCTGATCGGCTGCGGGCAGGCGCTGACCGCCCCGGCCTGGCAGGCGATTCAGCCGGACCTCGTTCCCCGCGAACAGATTCCCGCTGCGGCCGCACTGGGCAGTATGAGTATGAACGGTGCCCGGGCGATCGGCCCGGCGATCGCCGGCGCACTGGTGTCGCTGTCCGGCCCGACGCTGGTGTTCACGCTGAACGCGGTCTCGTTCGTCGGCATCGTCGTGGTGCTGTTGCTCTGGCGCCGGCCTCCCACCGAACAGTTGTTGCCTGCCGAGCGGCCGTTGGCCGCACTCGGTGCGGGTGGCCGGTTCATTCGCAGGTCGCCGATCATCAGGCGAATTCTGCTGCGGGCGGTGCTGTTCATCGCGCCGGGCAGCGCCCTGTGGGGCCTGCTGGCCGTCATCGCCGAGAGGCAGTTGGGTTTGACCTCCTCCGGCTACGGGCTGCTGCTGGGTGCGCTCGGAGTCGGGGCGGTCCTGGGCGCACTCGTCCTGGGGCGCTTGCAGTTCGCCTTCGGCCTGAACACGTTGTTGATCGTCGCCGCGCTCGGATTCGCCGGTGCCACCGCGGTTCTGGCCCTGGTGCACAATTTCGGCATCGTCCTGGCGGCGCTCGTCCTCGGCGGCACTTCCTGGCTGCTGGCGCTGTCCACGCTGAACGCCTCCATGCAGTTGAGCCTGCCCGCCTGGGTCCGGGCCCGCGGGCTCTCGGTGTATCAGCTGACGTTCATGGGTGGTCAGGCCATCGGCTCTCTGGTGTGGGGCCTGGTCGCCGGCGCCACGTCCACCGTCACCGCGCTGCTGATCAGCGCCGGCCTGCTGGTGTTCTGCGCGGTGTCGGCGTGGTGGTGGCCCTTGCACGCGCGGACCGGCGATCTCGATATGACGCCCTCGGCGCACTGGCCCGAACCGGCCCTGGTGTTCGAACCGGAGCCGCCCGACGGTCCGGTCCTGGTGCTGACTTCCTACCGGGTGGCGCCCGAGCAGGAGGCCGAGTTCTTCGCTGCGATGGGTGTATTGGGCCGGTCGCGCCAGCGCACCGGGGCCACGCAATGGCGGTTGTTCCGGGCCGTGGAGCGCGAACGCGTCTTCGTCGAGGCGTTCGTGGTGCGGTCCTGGGACGAGCATCTGCGCCAGCATCGCACCAGGCTGACGAGTAACGACCTGCTCATCGAGCAGGCGGTCGAGCGCTGGGTCGAGGGTGAGCCCGTCTCGCACCATCTGATCGCGGTGAAGACTCCTTGACTGTGAGGCCCATCACAGTAATATGACCAGTGGTCATACAGGCTGGAGAGTCAGATGCCGACAGTCACCTGGGCACGTTTGGATCCCGCGCGCAGAGCCGCGGTGGTCGAAGCCGCCGAGGCGGAATTCGGGGCGCACGGATACTCCCGCGGCAGCCTCAACGCAATCGCCCGCAAAGCCGGCGTCGCCAAAGGCAGTCTGTTCCAGTACTTCGCGGACAAGCGCGATCTGTACGCATTCATCGCCGACATCGGCAGTCAGCGTGTGCGGGGCTACATGGAGGAGCGCATCCGCATCCTCGACCCGGATCGACCGTTCTTCGAGTTCCTCACCGACCTGCTCGACGACTGGGTGGCCTACTTCGCCGATCATCCCCAGGACCGTTCGTTGCATGCCGCGGCCAGCTTCGAGGTCGACACCGAGGCCCGGGTCAGCGTGCGGACCGTGATCCACCGTCACTATCTGGAGGTGCTGCGGCCCCTGGTGCAGGCCGCCCAGACCCGTGGTGACCTGCGGGCGGATGCCGATTCCGGCGCGTTGATCTCATTGCTGTTGATGATCTTTCCGCATCTGGCGCTCGCACCGTACGTGCGCGGGATGGATCCGATCCTGGGCCTGGACGAGCCCAGCCCCGAGCAGCCGGCACTGGCCGTGCGCAGACTCGTCGCTGTGCTGGCGGCCGCATTCGCGGTGCCCAACATCCCGACGCCCACCGAAGCTGCCCACCCGGGCTGAGGAGGTCAATTCCCATGTCACACAATCAATTCGGCTCACTGGCCAAGGGCGGGCTCAACTGGGACAGCGTGCCGTTGCGTCTGTTCGCCGGCGGAAACTCGAAGTTCTGGAATCCCGCGGACATCGACTTCTCCCGGGACCGGGAGGACTGGGAGGCGTTGACGGACCGGGAACGCGAGTACGCCACCCGGCTGTGCGCGCAGTTCATCGCCGGAGAGGAGGCGGTGACCAAGGACATTCAGCCGTTCATGAGCGCGATGCGGTCCGAGGGCCGCCTGGGCGACGAGATGTACCTGACGCAGTTCGCTTTCGAGGAGGCCAAGCACACGCAGGTGTTCCGGATGTGGCTCGACGCCGTCGGGATCACCGAGGATCTGCACAACTACTTCGACGACCTTCCGGCCTACCGGCAGGTGTTCTACCAGGAGCTGCCGGAGTCGCTCGACGCGTTGTACTCCGACCCGTCGCCTGCCGCGCAGGTTCGCGCGTCGGTCACCTACAACCACATCGTCGAAGGCATGCTGGCGCTCACCGGCTACTACGCGTGGCACAAGATCTGCGTCGACCGTGCGATCCTGCCCGGCATGCAGGAACTGGTTCGGCGGATCGGGGACGACGAGCGTCGCCACATGGCATGGGGCACTTTCACCTGTCGGCGCCACGTCGCCGCCGACGACGCCAACTGGACGGTCTTCGAGAACCGGATGAACGAGCTCATCCCGCTGGCGCTGCGCCTCACCGAGGAAGGGTTCGCGCTCTACGCCCCGGACATCCCGTTCGGTCTGGTGCAGGACGAGTTCATGCAGTACTCCGCGGACAAGGGCATGCGCCGATTCGGCACCATCAGCAGCGCCAGGGGACGCCCACTCGAAGAAATCGACCTCGACTACTCACCGCTGACGCTGGAGGACACATTCGCCGACGAGGATGCCCGCGCTTTGGCGGCGACCGCGTAGACCGCGAGCGTGCGGTGTCGGCGAACCCCTCAGTCGCCGACACCGCACGCCGTGCGCACCACTTAGTGCGCAGTCACGCGAACACAGCTAAGCCTGCGGCTCAGCCCGCCCAACTGACTGCGTAGTTAGTTACTGCATCCAGTCGGGCGCAATCCAGGTCGACAACTTGCGATGCCTCGCACAGCAAAGTGTTTCCGGGACTACGCCACGCGTGCCGGTACCGTAAGTACTGCATACCTGTGTTGTCAACAGCTAAGCGGAATCCTGCGGCTTCGGGCGGCGCACGCCCAGCTCAGGGGTGACTGCGGACGCCGCTACGAATACCACCGACAGCAGCGCCGCCAGCTGCACCCACGGCGAGTGCCCGACGTAGCCGTCGACCGACCGCCACGGGTATTGGCTCAGCGCTGCCCCGGCCAGGATGAGACCGCCCGCCGCCACTGTCACGGTCAGCCTCTCGCACCACCGCTCACGACCGCGCAGCAGATAGCGCGACCCCAGTGCGGCACCGGCGACCAGCAATCCGGGCAGTCCGGAAATCGCCGCCCCCGCCGCGAGCACCCCCGCTCCGGCGAGCAACGGGGACGGTTGCCACGGTCGCACCGGCTCGAGATCGGGACTGCGGCGACGGGCCGGCCACAGCGCCAGCAGCGCCAGCGCCGGCAGCAGGGCGAGCCCGCCGATCAACCCGATGCGGTATGGCCGGTTCGTGGGAAACGACAGCGTCACGGTGTCGGCGTCGCCGGCGGGGAGCACCCAGCCCTGCTGCCAGCCGTTGATCTTCACCGGGGTCAGCTCGGCACCGCCGGCGGTACGGGCGAGCCAGCCCGGGTTCACGCTTTCGGGCACCACCAGGACCCGGGTGTGCGTGCTGGCGGGTACCTCGGCCTGGCGCCGGTCTGGAGTCCAGACCGGAGTCTCGACGGGAGAGATTGTCGCCGTGCGCAATTGGGTTGATGCAGGGGTGTTGAGCACAACGCCGTCGACGACGAACGCCGCGCCAGGGCTGACCAGCAGTTCCTGTTGCCCGGCGGGCAGCGCGATCGGATCGGTCCGACATGGCTGGGCCGGAATTGGATCACCGTCGAGCAGGGCTCCCACGGTGGTGCGCACCGCGGTCTGCACGAACTCGCCGGCCACACCGATGATCGGCCCCTTCCCGCACGGAAGTGACACTGTCCGTTTGCGATTGGCGGCCGAATCGGCCGCGGCGACTGGCTTGCCGCGGACGTCGAGCACCGTCAGTTCGGCCAGCCCCGGCGGCTTGAGCTGATCGAAGCCCAGCGAGGTGCGGTCGATGATGTCGTTCCAGGCCAGCAGTGACACCGTGATGGTGTCCGTCACCCGGGGTTTGAGCTTCGCCGTCTGGACGTCACCGTTGCCTGCCAGCTTGTGCACCTGCGGGCCGTCGCCGAGGTCGATCGAAACCAGCGTCGGGTGCGCCGGCGGTTGGTTGGCGCCGGGATCGATCCGCAGAGCACCGACTTCGGTCGGGGCGGGCAATTTCAGTGTCAGCGTGGGCGGCGCCTTGAACTGGACGACGCGTTGCGGAGCGGTCCACGACGTGCGCGGGTCACCGTCGGTGGCCGCATACGAAGAACCGAGCACATCGATCGGGTCGGCATCACCGGAGGCCCGGGTGGTCCCCGGTTGGGCGACCAGATCGGCCAGTTGGGGACCCTGGCGCGCCCGGATCCACACCGTCGGCTCGACTTCGGTGTGGGCCGGCACCGTCAGCGTGCGACTCAAGTTGACCGGCTCCTCGGATGCCAACGCCAACGCCGCGGCGCACCGCACCCCGACCGGACTGTCCGCACATCCTGGCCGGCCCAGCAGTTCGGTTCCCAGATCCCATTGAGCGACAACGGAACCGGCCGGAGGTGCGGGCACTTCGACGGTGTGGCGCAGGTTGATGGGATGAGCGAATCCCGACGCGTCGTACTGGGTCACCGACAGGTCGGTGATGCCGAACTGTACCCCGGCGGAGCCGTCGTCGGTGGCGACCGCGGTGATCCGCACCCACGGGGTCTCGCCGACCGGCAGCGGCACGGTCAACTGCTGACCGGCGGTGTCGAAACGCAGGCTGCTGGTGCCGGTCGCGGTGGCCACCTCGATGCGGCGCACCTGGGCGCCGACGGCGGTCGCGCTGGGGGTGATGGTCAGGGTGGCGTTGGTGACCGGGTGATCGAAATCGACCTGAAGCCATTGGCCGACCGCGGCCTGCAAGGCATTCGACACCCATGACGTCGACCCGTCGTTGTCGATGGCCGCGGCCGGTCCGGTGGCCGGCGCCACGTTGGGCAGGGCGGTGGAGTCCGCGGCCGAACTCGACACCGATATCCGCCCGCCGTTCCACTTGCCGTACACCGGCGAGGCCCCACCGGCCGGGTAGTCGGGCACCCGGTTGTGGGTGTGGCGGGCGTCGTCGGGGGTGCGGATCGCCGAGGCATGGTCGTCGACGCGGCCGTAGTCGACCTCCCGCGCGGTAGGGGTGTCGGTCACGATCACGCCGGCGGACCCGGGCGGTTGTACCGGCAGGCCGGCCCGTTGGGCGTCGGCGGCCAGCAGCATCGGCCCCAGCGGCGGCAGCCGGTCCAGCCGGCGTCGTTCGTCGAGTCGCAGCAGCGCCTCGGGGGCGCCGGCGACCCGGGTCATCGCGTCGGCGTCGACCAGATAGGGCGCGCCCGGGTTCGTCCCGCCGGCGTCGACCCGGTAGATCTCCACGGCGGGGTACCGCGGCCGCAAACCGCTGTCTGCGACGAAGCCCTCTAGCGTGCCCGGCCCCACCGGGGCGCCGAACTCCGCCACCTTCGTCAGCCCGGGGGAGCCGTCGATCGACCGGTGTACCAGCAGCGGGCGGGCCGACCGGGATACGTCGGGATCCAGGTCGTTGCGCAGCACCACATACGAAATACCTTGGCGCGCAAGGCTGTCGGCCAGCCCCGCGGAGGGCCGGCCGGCGGCGAACAGTCGCTGCACCGAATCCAGGGCGCGGATCGTCTCCGGCGGGGTCAGCGGGATCGAATCCCGCACACCCCACGGGCTGGACCCGAGCACCTGCAACGGCTCATCGTGGCTGTTACCCCACGTCTGGGTGGCGAACGGTGCACCCGGGGCCACCAGCACCCGGCCCCGCTCGGTGTTGTGCTCGTCGAGCCAGTCGGCGGTGTCGTGCCAGTACTGCGGGATCGCGGTGAAGGTTCCGGCCGGGGCGATGCGGCCGGTCCAGGCCAGTGAGGTTCCGGCCGCCAGGGCCGCGAGCACCACGATCGCCACCGCGATCCGTTTGTCACGTTCGGGCCGGGAGAACGCCCGGACCCACACCGCGCGAGGAGCGCTGCCCGGCAACGGAATTCGGCCCAGCAGATGCGCCAGGCCCAGCGCCAGCGGCAGTCGCAACACCGGATCGAGCTTGGCCAGGTTGCGCAGCGGCGTGCCGGTTCCGTCGAGGAAGTCCTGAACGGCCGTTCCCACCGGAGAGCCCAGTCCTCCGGAATAGCCCAGCGCCAGCAACACCACGCCGATCAACAGCATGGTGATCAGCCGGCCCCGAGCGGGCATCGAGCGCAGGGCGAGGCCCGCCAGCCCGGCGGCGGCCACCAAGGTGGTGGCCAGCACCGCGACCGTGCTCGTCACGAGCGAGGTCGCCGCCGTGGCGGTCGAGGCCACGAACGGGGTCCAGGTGTGGGTACCGCGCAGCATCTCGGTCAGCGACATCCACTGGGTGGTGACGCCTGAGGATTCGATGAAGTCCAGGAACGGCGGGCTGATCCGGCCCAGCATCACCAGCGCCACCACCCACCAGGCGACCGCCAGTGCCGTGCAGCCGAACCACCACGCGGTGAACCGCCACCACAGCCGGTTCGGCCGGTGACAGGCCCACCAGATGATCGCGGCCAGGCAGCCGGTCAATGTCGCGACCGCGTTCACCGCGCCCATCAGCGCCACCGCGCCCGCCGAGCGGGCCGCCATCAGCCGTAGATTCCGGTCCCCGCGAAACGCCAGGATGATCGGCAACAGCACCCACGGCGTCAGCATCACCGGCAGGGTTTCCGACGAGATGGCCCCGAGCGTGGTCAGCACCCGCGGTGACAGCGTGAATGCCAGCGCACCGAGCACGCGTGAGCTGGTGCTGCCGATGCCCAGTGCTTCGGCGACCCGCACCACGCCCCAGAAGCCCACGGTCAACAGCAGGGCCCACCACAAGCGCTGGGTCACCCACCCGGGAACGCCGAGCAGGTCCCCGGCCAGAAAGAAGGCGCCGTGGGGAAACAGGTAGCCGTAGGCCTGGTTCTGCGCCTGTCCGAACGGCAGATCGCTGTTCCAGAGATTGAACGCGCGCGCCAGGAACCGCAGTGGATTCGCGGTCAGGTCGAGCTTTGTATCGGGTGAGATCTCTCCGGGCGACTGGGCGAAAGTCAGGAGCAGTGTCGCAGCGGCGACCACCCACAACCAGCGCCGCGAAAGTGGCGGGTCAAGTGCCCGCCGCGTTAGCGGCACATCCAAGCTAAGACCGGTCGCCGTACTCGACCCGGTTGAGCACCGATGACGCCGGGTCGCCCGCTTGCAGCGGAGGCTTCGTGTCCTGCTGCACCATTAGCGTCACACCGAAGACGGCAGCCGCTCCCAACAGCAGGCCGACCACAACGCTGGCCGCGGAGGGGATGACGAACCGGTTCACCCGGCCAACCTAGCACGGGCGTGCCCCGAATCCGGGTGAGGTGGACCTGGGTCGACACGCAGAGAATCGATTACCGCCTATTCAGCGGCTAAGGTCGGGGCCCATGGCTTCACCGCGTCTCGTCGCAACCTTCGCAGCGTTGTCCGGGCTATTGCTGGCCTGCTCCCCGAGCACCCCGGCCCCTGAGCCTCAATCTTCGGACACGAAGCCGCTGTCGACCCACGCGCCGATGCCGGCGGCCCCGGTCTGCGACGTGGCCGCCCTGTCGCCCCGCGACAAACTGGCCCAGCTGCTGACCGTCGGCGTCAAAGACGCGGCCGATGCCCGCTCCGTGGTGTCCGAGCAGCACGTCGGCGGCATCATGATCGGCAGCTGGACCGACCTGTCGATGCTCAGCGACGGGTCCCTGCCCGACATCTCGGCGGCCGGCCCGGTGCCGCTCGCGGTCACCGTGGACGAGGAAGGCGGCCGGGTGTCGCGGCTGGCCTCGTTGATCGGTGAGCAGCCGTCGGCGCGGGTGCTGGCCCAGACCAAATCCGTCGACGAGGTGTACGGCATCGCGCTGGAGCGCGGCAAGAAGATGCGGGGCCTCGGCATCACCGTCGACTTCGCCCCCGTCGTCGACGTCACCTCCGACCCCGACGACACCGTCATCGGTGACCGTTCCTTCGGGGACGACCCGGCCAAGGTGACCGAGTACGCCGGCGCGTATGCCCGCGGACTGCGCGACGCCGGCGTGCTGCCGGTGCTCAAGCACTTCCCCGGCCACGGCCACGGCTCGGGTGACTCGCACACCGCCGGCGTCGTCACCACGCCGCCGCTGGCGGAACTGCAGAACAACGACCTCGTGCCGTACCGGACCCTGACCACTCAGGCTCCCGTCGCGGTGATGGTCGGGCACCTCGAAGTCCCGGGACTGACCGGATCCGATCCGGCCAGCCTCAGCCCCGCCGCATACGACCTGCTGCGCTCGGGCAATTACGGTGGCCCGGGCTTCAACGGCGTCATCTACACCGATGACCTATCCAGCATGGCGGCGATCAACCAGCGCTACGGCGTCGCGGCAGCGGTGCTCAAGGCTTTGCAGGCCGGGGCCGACAACGCCCTGTGGATCACCACCGACGAAGTGCCGGCAGTGCTCGACGGGCTGGAGAAAGCACTGGCCGACGGCCAGCTGAACCAGGCCGCCGTCGACGCCGCGGTGCAGCGCAATGTCGACGCCAAGGGCGGAGTGCACTGCTGATTCACAGCGCGTAGACCCGCTCGGCGTTGTGCACGCCGAGCATGTCCACGATGCGGATCGCGTCGGACTCGCCGCAATCGCCGGCCCGCACCCACCCGCCCAGCACCACACCCATGGCGCGTCGCCACAGCACCGAACCGAGCAGATGGAGTTCGGGCGGTCCGAAACCATCTGACGAGTACAGCTGCTTGGCGAAGGGCGCGGTCTCCAGAGCCTCGGCGACCAGGCCGGTCGACCGTGTCCCGAGGTGATTGACGGCCAGGCCCACATCGAAATGCACGTTGTCGAAGGCCTGGGCCAGATAGCCGGCCTGCCGATGGAACGGATAGCAGTGCAGCAACAGCACGGGTACCGGGGGCATCGCGCGCAACAGCGGCAGCAGCAACATGGGATCGGTGCGGTGCAGGTCCAGATCGCGGTCGCCGAACCCCACATGCACCTGCACTGGCAGTCCGAGATCGGTGGCCTCGTATATGCCGAAGGCCACGAGCACCGGGCTGTCGACCCGAATCGTGGCGCGGTCGGCAAGTTCGCCTGCCTGCTCCACCACTGCGGCATCGGACGGACGCGACCAGTCGATGTCGAATGAGGTGCGGTAGGCGGCGATGGTCTTGGTGCCGACCACCGACGACGAGCCCGCCGCTTCCTGTAGGGCGGCGCGGAAGGCGTCGGGAAAATCGGCTGCCGGGGTCCCGGATTCCAGGAGCTGCTCGGTCAACCGTTCCAGCCGCAGGATCTCCGACGACGGCCGGCCGCTGAGCTCACCGAGACGCTGCGGGGTGGTGAGTGCCGCGCCGTGGAATCCGGTATCGACGATCCACCGGCCGATCCGGGCCGGCGGCAGAAACACTCGGGTCAGTTCGGCCGGGCTCAGCCGGCTGCGTCGGCCCCAGTACTCGTCGGCACCGGCATGCGCGGGCAGGCCGAGCAGCGGGGCGCACCAGCGGCGGATCGACAGCCCGAGCGGTGAGTCGAACTGCGTCATGAAACCGGGCACCGGGTCGGTCGACGCCTCGTTGAGGGACGCTTCGAAGGTGCCCCGGTCGATCGGCCGGTCGAAGCAGCCGTGCACGTGATGGTCGATCAGCTCGACCGTACGCAGATGCTCGGCGAGGGCTCCGGGAATCTCGGCGTCGACACCGTCGAAGATGTCGGTGAGCTCGCCATCGGGCATCGGGGGCCACCTCCGATCTCAATACACCACATCCGACCTGCGGGCGCGCGGGTACGGGCGATCACACGGTGTTTATCCTGTTCGGATGGCAGGTGGAACGAAGAGGCTGCCGCGGGCCGTACGCGAACAGCAGATGCTCGACGCGGCGGTGCAGATTTTCTCGGTGAACGGCTATCACGAGACGTCGATGGACGCGATCGCCGCGGAGGCCGAGATCTCCAAGCCGATGTTGTACCTCTACTACGGCTCCAAAGAAGAGCTGTTCGGCGCCTGCCTGGACCGCGAGCTGACCCGTTTCGTGGACGTGGTGCGTGGGGAGATCGACTTCACCCAGAGCCCCAAGGACCTGCTGCGCAGCGCGGTGCTGGCCTTCCTGACCTACATCGATGCCAACCGCGCCTCATGGATGGTGCTCTACACCCAGGCCACCAGCTCGCAGGCATTCGCGCACACCGTCCGGGAGGGTCGCGATCGGATCATCGATCTGGTGGCCCGGCTGCTCAGTACCGGGACGCGTAATCCTCAGCCCGACAGCGACTTCGAGATGATGGCGGTGGCGCTGGTGGGTGCCGGCGAGGCGATCGCCAGCCGGGTCAGCACCGGGGACGCCGACGTCAACGACGCCGCCGAGCTGATGATCAATCTGTTCTGGCGCGGCCTGAAGGGCACCCCGTCCGAGGGTGCGCCGCACTCAGATCACGGGTCGGCCCTGGACGCGGAGTCGGCGCACTAGACGGCCACGCCCTCCACGACGCTGAACGGTGAGGCCGTCTCGACCACTCGGGTGAGCCGGAACCCGGCTTGCTCGTAGAGGCGCCGGTATTCGGCTTCGCTGCGCTCGCGGGCCGCGAGGCCGATCAGCATCTCCATGTCGGTCCACTTGCCCAGGTATTCGCGGTCATGTTCGGGGATGACCGTCTCGACGAGCAGCAGCGTGGTCCCCGGTGCGGCGGCCGCGCGCACATTGCGCAGGATTTTGACCGCGTCGTCGTCGGGCCAGTCGTGGATGATGCTCTTCAACAGGTAGGCATCGGCGCCTTCGGGCACATTGTCGAAGAACGACCCGGCAAGCACCTGCACCCGCTCGGCCACGCCGTACCTGCCGAGGAGTTCCGATGCGCCGTCGACCACCTGCGGCAGGTCGTAGAGCATCCCCCGAGCGGCCGGGGCGGCGGTCAGGACCGCGGCCAGCAGCCGGCCGTGCCCGCCCCCGACATCGGCGACGGTGCTGAACCGGGTGAAGTCGTAGGCGGCGGTGACCGGAGCGATCGCGAGTTCGGAGACGCTGGTCATGGCGTCGTTGAAGATCGCCGACAGCTCCGGCTGGGATCCGATGTAGTCGAACGTGGCCTGGCCCCGCAGCTTGGGAATGACCGCCTCACCGGTGCGGACCGCGTCGGCGAGGTGGCTCCAGTGCTCGCGATGCTGCGGCGAGCCGACGAATTTCGCCATTCCCGCGACCGAGACCGGCGCGTCGCTGCGCAGGGTGTCTCCGAGGGCGTTGAGCGCGTAGCTTCCGTCGCGGGTGCGACGGAAAATCCCCTCGCTGACAAGGGCTCTCATCAATCGGTCCAGGGCGTCGGTGTCGGCCCCGACCCGACGGGCAAGCTCGTCGGCGCCCAGCGGGCCACCGGCGAGCGCGTCGGCCACGCCGAGCTGCGCAGCCGCCGAGATGCCCTGGGCGATCCAGGCGCCGAGAATCATCTCCAGCATCGCCGCCGGCGGTGGCACGGCACGTCGATAGAGCTGGTGCAGATGATGGCGGACGCGTTCGACCACTCGAACCACACCGGCGGGCGGCACCTTGTCGGGAGTCACCGGACGACTCTAGAGCAGGTTGTTGAGGCGTGGGTCACCCTGAGCAACAGCAAACCGAACTGGCGTCGGGGCTTCTCGGGTCAGCCGCCTAAAGTGGTGCCAATGTTCACCGCGACGGAAGCTCCCGGCCATGCCTGAACCGGGTATGAGCGGCCCCTCGCTGGACCAGCTCTATCAGCTCAATCGCGAGGTCGCCGACTCGCGTTCGGCCCGGCTGCTGGTGACGAACAACCTGGCCACCTACCTCACGCTGATGGAACGCCACCTGGACCGCGGCGCCAAGCTCACCGAGATGGAACTCGTGGTCCGACTGGAACGTGACCTGGCCGACCTGGGCACCGAAACCGAGCAGTCCGGCCTGGCGCTGATCAAGTACTGGGCCAGCCAGGGCTGGCTGCATCGGATCACCGAGCAGTCCGGCGATACCGAACGCAACGTCTGCTACCTCACCTACGAGGCGCGGGCCGTCCTGGATTTCGCCCGCCGTATGCGTCGCGAGGACACCCTCGCCACCGGCGGCTCGATCACGGGCATCGCGGCCGGGTTGCGCCGGGTGGCGGGTCAGGTCAGCAACGATCCGGAACGCATCCGGGCTGACATCGAAGCCGAAATCGCCAAGCTCCGCGACGAATTGGATGCCCTGGACCAGGGGCAGCGTCCCGAGCCGGACCTGGTGGACGTCGAGGACGAGGCGCGCGCCATCGCGTTGCAGATGGAACAGATCATCTCCGACATCGGCCAGTACGGCAGCATGCTCAACCGCATCACCACCCGGCTGCTGGATGCCTCCGCCGACACCGATCTCGGGTACCGGGAGCGGCAGCGCCAGTTGTTCGACGACTACGAGTCACTGTTCGCCTCCCGTGAGAGCGCGTCGTACACCGCCTTCACCCGGATGATTCAGGACCCCGAGCAGCGGGCGGCGTTGGTGGCCGACATCGACGCGGTCACCCGTGAGCTCCCACATCTGGACCCGGGCCTGCGTGAGGTGATGACGGGATTCTTCAGCCTGGTGTCAGCGCAGACCGCAGAGGTCGGCCGGACGCGGCAGCGTTGCGCCCGTCGTATCAAACGCTTCGTCGCCTCCGGAACCCTGGAACACAGCCGCGGCGTCACCCGCCAGCTCAACGATGCCTTGGCCAGTGCGCACGACCTGCTCAGCGTCTCCCTGGCCGACAGCCGCATCGGTATCGAGGTGCCGTTGGTGCGCACCGACTTCAATTCGATCGGTGCTGTGGCGTTCAAGATCCGTGACGCGATCCCGCCGTCGCAGGCCGAGCCGTCGGAAGGTGAGGTGAATCTGTCGGCGTTCTCGGCCCTGGCCTCGCAGGTGGATGCCGCCGAACTGGCTCAGCTGGTCAACGGTGCCCTCGCTCGGGGGCCGTTGCCGCTGCCCGATGCGATCGGCATGCTGGACTCGGCCTACCTCGGGCATGTGATCGTGCTGTGGTCCTGGGCGCTCAAGCAACAACCTGCTGTCGGAACCGAATCCGGGAATTCGGTGCGGGTGCGGTTCCGGTCATTGGAGGGCGCCGACCGCGAGATCGAAATTCCCCGACTGGTTTTCACCGAACCGATCCCTACTGTCAGCGAGAGCCTGCTATGACCGACAACCCGGACCCGTCGCCCGTCAAAGACGGGGTGATCGATTTCGACGCCCTGCCGAGCATCGACGCCGTCGAGCGGTCCACCGACCAGCGGCGTGCACCCCGCTTCGACGGGGATGTCAGCGAACTGCCCGACCGCGCCTGCTGGGCCTTGCAGCACCTGTTGTCGCGCCGCTACATCAGCAAGGACAACCACTCCGAGCTGTGGTCCTGGGTCACCCGCTACCGCGCCGAGCTCACCGTTCGGTTGTCGGAACTCGATATGCGACTGTGCATCTCGGACGATCACGACATCGCCTACGTCGAGCAGGCCGACTACGAATCGCAGTGGCGGCGCCGTCTGCTGCGGCGTGAGACCCTCAATACCTACGACTCGATCCTGGCGCTGCACCTGGCCAAGCTCATGCGCGCCGCGGCGCGCGACGAGAACGTCTTGATCAGCCGTGACGAGATCCACGAGCTGTTCGCCGGGGTGAACAACGACACCGATCGCGACACCGCCTCGTTCGACAAGCGGATCGACAACGCGATCGAGCGGCTCACCGACATCGAGATGCTCGCGCGCAACCGGGAGGACGAGGACAGTTTCACCATCAGCCCGGTGGTCAACGCGATCATGACGGCATCGATGATCACCGAATTGCAGCAGCAGTTCGAGCAGCTCAAGCGGGCCGCGAACGGCACTGTCGATGATCCCGACGACCCCGATGTATCCGACCGGCTCTCCGACGATGTGGACGCTCATGGCTGAACCGACCAACCAGTTCTCTCTGTCGCGCCTGCAGGTGATCAACTGGGGCGTGTTCGACGGGTATCACTCGATCCCGTTCAGTCCGCACGGCACCCTGATCACCGGCTCCTCGGGTAGCGGTAAGTCCTCACTGCTGGATGCGATCTCACTGGCTTTCCTGCCGTCGCACCGCCGCAACTTCAACGCTTCGGGCGATACCACCGCGGCGGGCTCGGGCACCGGCAAGCGCACGGTGGACAAGTACGTCCGCGGCGCGTGGGGCGAGCGTCGCGAGGGCACCAGCCGCCAGATCATGTACCTGCGCGGGACGGGTCCGGCCTGGTCGGCGGTCGCGGTCACCTACAGCGATCGCACCGGGCGCTCGGTCACCGGTTTGGTGCTCAAATGGCTTGCCGCCGAGAAAAATTCGGATCCGGGCAGCCGCTACTACCTGATCGACGCCGACCGTGACATCTTCGGGTTGTGCAACAGGTGGGCGGCCAACGGGTATGACGCCGCGGTGTTCCGCGATGACGGTTGGACCGGTGGGCGCAGTGAGAGCCAGTACCTGGCCCAGCTGTACTCCAGCATCGGCATCCGTGCCTCCGACGCTGCCCAGCAGCTGCTCGGCAAGGCGAAATCCCTCAAAAGTGTCGGCGGCCTGGAGCAATTCGTCCGGGAGTTCATGCTCGACGAGCCGGCCAGCCTCAGCGGCGTAGAGGAAGCACTAGAACAGATCAACCCGCTGGTCGAGGCCCGCGGCTTGCTCGACGTGGCTCGGCGTAAGCGCAACACCCTGGGCAACATCGCTGCGGTGCAAGCACGTTACGCCGACGAGGCGGCCAAGTTCGGGGTGATCGACACCATCGACAACGCGATGATCCGCGATTACGTCGACCATGTGCGGCTGGCTCAGGCCGGTCCGGAGATCGCCAATCTCGACGATCAGATCACCCAACTCGGCGCCCAGCGTGATGAGTTCGGCACCCAGCAGCGTCAGCTGAAGAATGAGCACAATTCCCTCATGGCCCAGATCAACACGGTCACCGTGGATCTGGTGCCGCTGCAGCAACGGCTGACCGAGGCCGAGCGGATCAGCGAGGAGGTGTCGCGCCGACGCAGCGCCTACGAGGACAAGGTCACGTCGCTGGGCCTGACCCCGCCGGACAACGGTGAGGAGTTCTGGTCGCTGCGTGAGACTTTGATGGAGGAAGCCGACCGGCTGCACCGCGAACTGTTCACCGGCAACCAGCCCTACGTCGAGGCCTCGGCCAAGGAAGTCCGGGCCCGCGAGGCGCGGGAGAGTGTGGAGGCCGAGCTGGAACGCGTGCAGCGGCTCGGCTCGCCGCTGCCCAAGACCGAGTACGAGATGCGGGCCCGCATCGCCCGCGCCCTCGACATCTCCGAACGCGATCTGGTGTACGTCGCCGAGTTGATGGAGCTCAAGCCCGACGAGACGCGGTGGCGGCTGGCCGTCGAAAAGGTGTTGCGCGGCGCGGGATTGCGCTTGCTGGTGCCCGATGCCTACATGGAACGAGCGTTGCGCTTCGTCAACGAGAACGACATGCGCGGCCGGATCCAGTTGCAGCACGTCCAGCACGGCGCGCAACTGCGTACCCCCGCCCCGGGCACGCTGGCCACCAAACTCCAGCTGGCCGACCCGACACACGACAGCGCGGTGGAGGCACTCAACGTGGTCGCCGCTGTCGGCGATTACGTGTGTGTCGACGGGCCCGGAGAATTCACCGAGCAATCCCGTGCGGTCACCGACCAGGGTCTGCGCAAAGACAGCGGTCGGCTCTCGATCAAGGATGACCGCTCGAGGCTGCGACCGTCGGACTACATCTTCCTCGGCGGCACCGCCGCCAAAGTCGAAGCGCTGCAGGATGATCTGGCGGCCGCGCACGATGTATACCAGGTGGCCCGTACCGCGCGTGAGCGGCTCGACGAACACCGCGGTCAGCTGCAATCGCGGGAACGGGCCTGCCGGGCGCTGTGCGATCAGTACATGCAGTGGAGCGACATCGACACCGATTCGGTCGATGAGATGCTCGAGCGGCTGCAGGACGAACACGATCTGCTGGTCTCTGACAACCCGGACGCCGAACGGTTGCAACAGCGGGCCGACGAATGCTGGGAGCGGGTGGAGAAGGTCATCCAGCAGATCGGCTCGCTCAACGAACGTGAGACCGCGCTGGATCGCCGGCGCACCGCGTTGCTGGAGCTGAGCGAGGCCTTGACCGAGCGGCTCGGGTCCAGTGAGTTCCCGTCGCATGCCCGCGACACGATCGACGGATATGCCGCCGACATCGCGCTGACCCTGGAATTGCTCGAACCTGAGCCGTACCGAAACGAGCTGATCCGGGTCATCAGCCGGGAGCGGGATCGGCTGCGGGCGGATCGCAACCGCTCGCACGACGAGCTGGCCGGCATCATGGCCGCCTACGACAGCTCGTTCCCGGATGCGATCCCCAACGACAGCGATGTCTTCGACGAGCGAGTGCACGACTATGTGGCGCTGTGCCGTCGGATCGACGAGCGGGAACTGCCCGACGCCTATGAGCGGATGCAGCGGCTGATCACCGAGCAGGCGCCGGGCGCGATCCTGAACCTGCACATGATCGCCGACAACGAGGCCCGGCGGATCACCGAGCAGATCGCCCGGGTGAACACGGGCCTGGGCGCGGTGGAGTTCAACCGCGGCACCCGGCTGACCCTGCACGCCGGGACCCGGCACCTGGCGGCGGTCGACGAACTGAACGAGAAGGCTCAGCGCATCTCGGCGCGGGTCTCGCTGGTCAGCTTCGGTGACGAGACCGCGATGTTCGAGCAGTACACCGACATTCTGCAATTGCGAAAGTTGTTGGCCGGCAACACACCCGAGGACCGACAGTGGACCCGCGATGCACTCGATGTGCGCAACCGGTTCGTGTTGTACTGCGAGGAGCGCGACGCCGAAACCGGCGAGGTGATCCGCACCTACAGCAACTCCGGTGACAACTCCGGTGGTGAGCAGGAGAAGCTGATGGCGTTCTGCCTGGCCGGGGCGCTGAGCTTCAACCTGGCCAGCCCGGACAGCAACGACACCCGGCCGCTGTTTGCGCAGCTGATGCTGGACGAGGCGTTCTCCAAGTCGGATCCGCAGTTCGCCCAGCAGGCGCTCTCGGCGTTCCGAAAGTTCGGCTTCCAGTTGGTGATCGTCTCGACCGTGCAGAACAGCACGACGATCCAGCCCTACATCGACAACGTGGTGATGGTGTCCAAGTCCGACGCGTCGGCGCCCAACGCGCGGCCGGTCGCCTCGGTCACCTCGGCATCGATCTCCGAATTCGCCGATCTACGACGGACTTCGGGGGACGCGGTACCGAGCGCCTGAATTCGGCCGAGCGTGCGCACAGATCGCGAATTCGCGTGAAAACGCGATCTGTACGCACTCTCGATGGGTCAGAGAGGCTGCACCGTTGCCGACAGGTGCGGGTAGCCCTTGGACAGGTTGCGCAGAGTCAGTTCCCAGCCGTCGGCGTCGCGCTCGACATAGAGTCCGGCCTTGGCCGGCAGTACCACGGGCTTGGCGAATCGCACCGAGTACTTGACCGCATCGGGGATCTGCCCCTCGATGTTGGCCAGAACCGCTGCCGCGCTGAACATCCCGTGCGCGATCACGGTGGGGAAGCCGAACAGCTTGGCGGCGATCGCGTTGGTGTGGATGGGGTTGTGGTCCCCGCCGATCGACGCGTAGTTGCGGATCTGGCCTGCGGTGATGCTCAGAACCGCGTTCGGCGGCGGCAGTTTCGGCTGCTTCTGCGGTTCCGGCTTCGGTTCACCGGACAAGCTGGTCTTCTGCTGGTGCAAAAACGTCGTCACCTGGTGCCACGCCACGTCGTTGCCGACCTTGAGTTCGGTGACGATGTCGACCAGCAGACCCTTGCGGTGCTCGCGCAGGTTCTCCGCATGCACCGCCGCGCTGACGGTGTCGGTCACCTTGATCGGCTTGTACTGCGTGATGTGGTTTTCGATATGCACCGACCCCATTGCGGCGAACGGGAAATCGAAACCGGTGACCAGTGACATCACCGTCGGGAAGGTCAGCGCGAACGGGTAGGTCAGCGGCAGAGTGTCGCCGAACCGCAGCCCGGTCACCTGTGCGTAGGCCGCCACGTTGGCCGGGTCGATGGGCAGGTCCTGGACCGTGATGGTGTGCGCCGGCAGGCTCTCGGAGCGCGGGATGAACGGCAGGGCACCGACGACGGCGCGCAGCATGTTGTTCACGTGCTCACGCCCCCAGCATGGCCTGGCCGCAGACCCGGATCGTGTTGCCGGTGACCGCATTCGACGCCGGGCTGGCGAAGTACGCGATCAGCTCGGCCACGTCCACCGGCTTGCCGCCCTGGAACAGCGAGTTCAACCGACGGCCCACCTCTCGGGTGGCCAGCGGGATGGCGTCGGTCATCTTGGTCTCGATGAAGCCGGGAGCCACCGCGTTGATGGTGATGCCCTTCTCGGCCAGCACCGGGGCCAGAGCCTCGGTGAGCCCGATCATTCCGGCCTTGGTGGTGGCGTAGTTGGTCTGCCCGCGGTTGCCGGCGATGCCGGCCATCGAAGACAGCCCGATCACCCGGCCGCCCTCGCCGAGCGCCCCGGCTTCCACCAGGCCCTCGGTCAGCCGCTGCGGGGCAAGCAGATTCACTGCGATCACCGAATCCCACCGGCTCTCGTCCATGTTGGCCAGCAGCTTGTCGCGGGTGATGCCGGCGTTGTTGACCAGCACGTCGACCTTGCCGCCGTGCTGCGCGGTGACGTGGGCGACGATCTGCTCAACCGCGTCATCGGCAGTGACGTCCAGGGTCAGCGCACTGCCGCCGACCTTCTCGGCGACCTTGCCCAGATCCTCGGCGGCCTGGGGGACGTCCACCGCGACGACGGTCGCGCCGTCCCGCGCGAAGACCTCGGCGATGGTCGCCCCGATACCGCGGGCCGCGCCGGTCACCACGGCCACCTTGCCGGCCAGCGGCTTGTCCCAGTCGGCAGGCGGGGTCGAATCGGCGGCGCCCACCCGGTAGACCTGGCCGTCGACGTAGGCCGACTTGGCCGACAGGATGAACCGCAGGGTGGATTCCAGGCCGGTGGCGGCGGGCTTGGCATCGGCGGCCAGGTACACCAGGGACGCGGTGGCGCCGCGCTGGAGCTCCTTGCCGAGCGAGCGGGTGAAGCCCTCGAGGGCGCGCTGCGCGATCTGGGCGTGGACGCTGCCGGCCTCATCCGGGGTGGTGCCGATGACGACCACGCGGGCACACGAGGAGAGGTTGCGCAGCACCGGGGTGAAGAACTGGTAGAGCTCTTTGAGCCCGGCTGCGTCGGCGATGCCGGTGGCGTCGAGCACTACGCCACCGAACGAATCGGCCCAGCGACCGCCGATGTTGTTGGACACGACCTCGTAGTCGTCTGCCAGGGCGGTGCGCAGAGGTTCGACGACGCGGCCGTCACCGCCGATCAGCAGGGATCCGGCCAACGGCGGATCACCGGCGCGATAGCGGCGCAGGGTCTCGGGCTGCGGCACGCCCAGCTGCTTGGCCAGGAACGATCCCGGCCCGGAGTTGACCACTTGGGAGAACAGGTCGGAAGCCACTTCAGCTGCCTTTCGCTTCGCAGTACTGCGTTGTCAATACCGAACTTACTCCAGAGTAAGAACAGTGGGTAATATGGCCCCGGACAACCCGACAGTGGAGGGCAAACAGATGGCCAACAACACGACCCGGCGACGCGTTGCCGTTTTGGGTGGCAACAGGATTCCGTTCGCACGGTCCGACGGCGCGTATGCCAACGCCTCCAACCAGGACATGTTCACCGCGGCGCTGGACGGGCTGATCGACCGTTTCGATCTGGCCGGTGAGCGCCTTGGCGCGGTGATCGGTGGTGCGGTGCTCAAGCACAGCCGCGACTTCAACCTCATGCGTGAATGCGTTCTGGGCAGTTCGTTGTCGCCTTACACGCCCGCGTACGACATCCAGCAGGCGTGCGGCACCGGTCTGCAGGCCGCCACCGCGGCCGCGAATGCCATTGCGCTGGGGCAATACGATTCTGCGGCGGCAGGCGGAGTGGACACCGCGTCGGACGCGCCGATCGCGTTCGGCAACGACCTGCGTCAGGTGCTGCTCGGCCTGCGGCGGGCGAAGTCCAACGTCGAGCGGCTGAAGCTTGTCGGCAAGCTGCCGGCCGCACTCGGTGTGGAGATCCCGGTCAACAGCGAGCCCCGCACCGGTATGTCGATGGGGGAGCACGCCGCGGTCACCGCCAAGAAGATGGGCATCAAGCGCGTCGATCAGGACGAACTTGCCGCCGCCAGCCACCGCAACATGGCTGCCGCGTACGACAGCGGATTCTTTGACGACCTGGTCACCCCGTTCCTCGGCCTGTACCGGGACAACAACCTCCGAGCCGATTCCTCGGTGGAGAAGCTGGCCAAGCTCAAGCCGGTGTTCGGCGTCAAGGCCGGCGACGCGACCATGACCGCGGGCAATTCGACCCCCCTGACCGACGGCGCCTCGGTGGCGCTGCTGGCCAGTGAGGACTGGGCGCAGGCCCACGGCCACGAGCCGCTGGCCTACTTCGTCGACTCGGAGACCGCCGCCGTGGACTACGTCAACGGGCCCGACGGCCTGCTGATGGCGCCCACCTATGCGGTGCCTCGGTTGCTGGCCCGCAACGGGCTGACGCTGCAGGATTTCGACTTCTACGAGATCCACGAGGCGTTCGCCTCGGTGGTCCTGGCCACGCTGGCGGCCTGGGACTCCGACGAGTACTGCAAGGAACGGCTCGGCCTGGACTCCGCGCTGGGCACCATCGACCGCGCCAAGCTCAACGTCAACGGCTCGTCGCTGGCGGCGGGTCACCCGTTCGCGGCCACCGGTGGCCGGATAGTGGCTCAGTTGGCCAAGCAACTGAGCGAGAAGAAGAAGGCAACGGGCCAGCCGGTCCGCGGGCTCATCTCGATCTGTGCGGCGGGTGGGCAGGGCGTCGCGGCGATTTTGGAGGCGTAGCTTGCGGAGCCCGACCATCAGGCTGGAGGCGTAGCTTGCGGAGCCCGACCATCAGCCTGGAGGCGTAGCCCCGTCCTGACCTCCGGAAACTGTGGCCGCGAAAACATCCGAAAAGTTTGTTTTCGAGATGTGTAACGGCTGCGGCATAGGGGTCGATACATGGGTAGCTCCGTGTTGCCGTCTGACCCCCCGACCCGACGGCAACACGGGGCACCTAACTTTTAAGTCTCGGCGAAATCGGCCGTACTTTTCTCTGGTTTGAGGGGTACCCGAGGCGTACGATCGAGCCTACGACGGGTTCGGGAGTGACTGATCCAAAGAGTCGGCATTGGGGTGAAAGTCCGGCTGCGTGAGACAAATTGAGACGCCCCCAAGTGTCCTCCCGAACCCGCCCTTTTTGTCTACAGCCCGCCCCTTCTGGCCCGATCGGTCCGGCCTACGCATAGCGTGGTGCCATGCAGATCAGCCTTATCGCCTCACTGAGTGACACCGGGGGCCGCTCCCCGATCGACGCCACCGTAGAGAACCTCGCGCAACTGCGCGAAGAGGGATTCCGGCGGGTCTGGATGACCCAGATGCCCTATGAGCCCGATCTGCTGACCGTCCTCGCGGTCGCTTTTCGTGAGGTCGACGGGATCGAGGTGGGCACCGGTGTCATCCCCATTCAGAATCAGCACCCGATGCTGCTGGCCCAGCGCGCGCTCACGCTCAGCCTGATCAGCGGCGGGCGGTTTCTGCTGGGCCTCGGAATGACGCACGCGGCGGTCACCGAGGGCATGTGGGGCATTCCGTGGGACAAGCCGGTCCGCCGGCTCCGTGAGTACCTGGACGGGCTGCAACCGCTGCTGGCCGGCGAGCCCGCTGATGCGCCGGGCGAAACGGTCACCACGCGCGGCGCACTACAGATCCCAGGGGCGACGGCACCGGAGGTGTACATCGCCGCGCTGGGGCCGCAGCTGCTCAAGCTCGCCGGCCGCCGCACCGCAGGCACCGTCACGTGGATGACCGGCCCGACGACGCTGGCCGAGCACGTCGCGCCGACGCTGCGCGAGGCCGCCGGAGAGCGACCGGTTCGGGTGGTCGCCGCGCTTCCGGTCAGCGTCACCGACGACGTCGACGGGGCCCGCGCCCAGGCCGCCAAGCAATTCGCGATGTACGGCCATCTGCCGTCCTATCGGGCCATGCTCGACCGGGAGGGCTACGCGGGCCCCGAGGACGCGGCCATCATCGGCGACGAAAGCACTGTGGCCGAACGCATCCGAGCCCTCGGGACGGTCGGTGTCGATGAGTATGTCGGGGTGGTGTTCGACGCGTCGCCCGAAACTCGGGCCCGCACCCGGGCACTGCTGCGCTCACTTTCCTGACGCGAGCAGACGTAAACCTGCCCGAAAAACCGGGTTACAGGGCAGGTTCATGTCTGGTCGGCGGGTTTCGGCTCCGGTTTGAGCAGTTCGCGTACCGAGGTGCGCGTGCCGTACGGGCGCAGCATGCGGCTCGCCGGATGCGGCCGCACGATCTGTGGCCACCAGAACCACCGGCCCAGCAGGGCCGCGATGGACGGTGTCATGAACGACCGCACGATCAGGGTGTCGAAGAGCAGGCCGAGACCGATCGTGGTGCCGATCTGGCCGAGGACGATGAGGTCGCTGAAGATGAACGAGGACATGGTGGCGGCGAACACCAGGCCGGCCGCGGTCACCACCCGGCCGGTGCCGGCCATGGCGCGGATGACACCGGTCTTGAGCCCGGCCCCGATCTCTTCCTGGAACCGGGATATCAGCAGCAGGTTATAGTCGGCACCAACGGCCAGCAGCAGGATGATGGCCAGGGCCAGCACGATCCAGTACAGCTGGATGCCGAAGATGTACTGCCACACCAGGACCGACAGGCCGAACGACGCGCCCAGCGACAGCACCACGGTGCCGACGATGACCATCGCGGCGACCAGGCTGCGGGTGATGAACATCATGATGAGCAGGATGAGGCTGATGGCCGCCAATGCGGCGATCAGCAGGTCGTACTTGGCGCCGTCCTGAATGTCCTTGTAGGCGGACGCTGTTCCGGCCACATAGATCTTGGCGTCCGACAGGGGAGTGGCTTTGATCGCGTCGAAAGCGGAGTCTTTGAGCGCGTCGATGTGTGAGATGCCTTCTGGGGTAGCGGGAGTGCCCTCATGCGTGATGATCATGCGGGCCGCTTTGCCGTCGGGCGAGAGGAACAGTTTCAGCCCGCGCTTGAAGTCCGGGTTGTCGAAAGCCTCCGGCGGCAGATAGAACGAGTCGTCGTTCTTGGCAGAGTCGAACGCCTGACCCATGGCGGTCGCATTCTGCAGGGCCTCCTGGGACTGCGCGTTGGTGCCCGCCGTGGTCGCGTAGTTCGACAAGGTCAGGTCGCGGTTGCGTTCCTGGATGGCGATCTGCGGCGGCAGCAGCGCCACGAGTTTCGGCTGGAGCGCGTCGAGCTTGTCCAGGCTCGCGGTGATCTGCCCGAACTGATCGCTGAGTTTGTCGATCCCGTCGAGCGCGTCGAACACCGACCGCAGCGCGGCGCACATGGGGATGTCGAAACAGTGCGGCTCCCAATAGAAGTAGTTGCGCAGCGGCCGGAACTGATCGTCGAAATTGGCGATCTTGTCGCGCAGGTCGTTCACGATCGCCACGGTGTCGTGGAACGCCTGGGTCTGCTCATGGGTGGCGGCAGCGCTGGCCTGCTGCAGCGCGACCTGCTGCTTGAGGATGTTGATGGTGTTAGACAGCTCATTGGCCTGCTTGAGCAGATCGGCGGCGCGGTCCTGCTGGTAGCCCAGATTCATGATCTGGCTGGCGCTTTGCGCGCTGATCTGAAAAGGGATGGAGCTGTGCTTGATCGGGGTGCCCAAGGGCCGGGTGATCGACTGGACGAGGGCGATACCGCGGGTGTGCAGCACGGCTTTCGCGACGCGTTCGAGGACCAGCATGTCCGCGGGGTTGCGCATGTCGTGATCGGTTTCGATCATCAGCAGTTCGGGATTGAGCCGGGCTTCCGAGAAGTGGCGGGTGGCGGCGGTGTACCCGATGTTGGCCGGTGCCGAATCCGGTAGGTAGGGCCGGCCGTCGTAGCTGGTCTTGTAGCCCGGGAGGGCGAGTAGTCCGACGAGCGCGATCAGACACGACACCACCAGGATGGGGCCGGGCCACCGCACGATCGCGGTCCCGATGCGGCGCCATCGCGGTGCTCGCGGGTTGCGTTTGGGCTCAAGGAGTCCGAACCGGCTGCCGATGGTCAAGACCGCGGGTCCCAGGGTCAGCGCGGCCAGGAGCGTCACGAGCACGCCGATGGCGGCCGGTATCCCCAGGGTCTGGAAGTAGGGCAGTCGGGTGAAGTGCAGGCAGGCAACGGCGCCGGCGATGGTCAGCCCGGAGCCGACGATGACGTGCACGGTGCCGCGAAACATGTCGTGATACGCGGCTTCGCGGTCCATGCCGCGGCTACGCGCTTCGTGATAGCGCCCGACGATGAAGATGCCGTAATCCGTGCCCGCGGCGATCGCCAACAGGGTCAACAGGTTCGTCGAATACGTGGACAGGCCGATGACCCCGTAATGCGCGAGGGCAGCGACGATGCCGCGTGCGGCGGCCAGTTCGATCAGGACCGTCACGAGCATGAGCAGCATCGTGATCAGCGATCGGTACACCACGAGCAGCATCACCGCGATGACCAAAAAGGTTATCCCGGTGACCTTTTCGGTGCCCTCGCTGCCGACCTCGAAGTTGTCGGTGATGAGCGGGGCGGCGCCGGTGACGTAGGCCTTGACTCCGGGCGGTGGCGGGACGCTCGCCACGATCTCGCGGACGGCGTCGACGGATTGGTTCGACAGCGCTTCGCCCTGGTTGCCGGCCAGATATACCTGCACCAGAGCGGCTTTGCCGTCCTTGCTCTGAGAGCCGCCGGCGGTGAGCGGGTCGCCCCAGAAGTCCTGGATGTGTTCGACGTGCTTGGTGTCCTCGGCCAGCCGCTTCACCAGCGTGTCGTAGAAGCGGTGGGCGTCGTCGCCGAGCGGCTGGTCGCCCTCGAGCACGATCATGGCCGCACTGTCGGAGTTGAACTCGTCGAAGACCTGGCCGATGTGGCGCATCGCCATGGTCGATGGTGCGTCGGGGGCGTTCAATCCGACCGAGCGGGCTGCGCCGACGACTTCCAATTGTGGCACAAGGATATTCGTCAACGCGGCGATGGCGACCCATATCAGCACGATCGGCACGGCGAGCGCACGGATGGTCCGCGCCGTCCTGGAACGCTCGACGCGTCCGGTGCCGTGGGAGCTCATGCTGACTTGTCCAAGCAGGCGATATAGCCGTTCACGTTGTCGGTGGACCTTTCGTCCTTGACCACACCGTTGACGGTGATGCGGCACCCGATGTAATCGCCATCGCCTTGTGCTCGCAGGTCGGCGAAGAGGGTCGGGTCATCGGTGACCAGCGTCTGCGACCACGGCAGCGGCACGTCCTCGGCGCGCTGCGGTTGGGCGTCGATGTCGAGGTAGTTGATGGTCGCGACCGAGCCCGGCGAGCCGAACACTTCGAAGAGAACCCGCTTCGGGTTGTAACCGGTGTTCTCCAAAGTGTCGGCGCTGGGTCGCGATACCTCGTTGTCCGAACCGAAAATTGCGTGCAACCTGCTGACGGTAAAGGCGACGACGGCTACCACGAGTACGGCAACGATCACCGTCCAGCGCCGCTTCACCAGGCTGCCTACCGAGATCCCCTGCATCTCAGAGCCTTTCGACAACGGCGCGCAGCGCGCCGGAGGCGTGAGTCTTTGGCCGTTCGAAGCACCTGAACGGTACCGTACGGTACTCTTTGAGATAGGGCAATACCTATGGGCAACCCATAGGTAGCGGACATAGATGGTCACGAAAGGTTTTCGGTGTCTTCCACTTCAACAGCGCACGATGTTTCGGCGTCTCAATGGACCGAACGCGAGTCGGAGTTGTTGGCGGTGACCTTGCGGCTGTTGCAGCAGCACGGATACGACCGGTTGACCGTGGAAGCCGTGGCGACAGAAGCCAAGTCGAGCAAGGCCACCATCTACCGGCGGTGGCCCTCGAAGACCGAGCTCGTCCTGGCCGCCTTCATCGAAGGCACCCGGATTCAGCTGGTCCCGCCCCGCACCGGCTCGTTACGCACCGATCTGCTGAGCATCGGCACCTCGGTATGCGCCCAGGCGCGCGAGCATGGCAGCACGATGAGCGCGATCATGTCGGAGATCGCGCACAGCCCGGAACTCAGTGCGGCGCTGCAGAACCAGTTCGTGCTGCAGCGCAAGAAGCTCATGCGCGAGGTGTTGACCGAGGCAGTGGAGCGCGGCGAGATCAAGGCGGCGGCAATCCATGACGAACTGTGGGACGTGATGCCCGGTTACCTCGTGTTTCGATCTTTGATACCGGGCCGCCCGCCGACGGAGGCGACGGTGCGCGCGCTGGTCGACGACGTCCTGATGCCCAGCCTCACCCGGTTCTGAGATCACCGCCTCAGCGGCGGCGCCACCACACCAGCAGGCCGATCGCCGCGAGCGCAGCGATGACAGCGGCGACCGGGATCGCCGGCTTGGACTTCGCGGCCTCGGTTGCCGCGTGCGCCCGGTCGACGACGGCTTCCTTTGTCTCGGCGGCCTTGTCCTGCGCGCGGCCCTTGACATCGAGCTTGTCGGACAGTGCGGCCACGGTCTGACCCAGCTCGTCGCGAGTCTTGTCGATGTCGGACTGAAGTTCGTCGATGCCGGCGTCCGGACCCGGTTCGGGCGGAAGGCGATCAGCGCTGGCCATGTCGTGCCTCCTTGAGCTCATCGAGATCCTGCTTGACGCTGTCGACCGATTGGGCGGCAGGCGGTGGCACCTGCTTCGCGTGGCTTCGGCTGACCATCGCGGCCACTGCGGCACCGATGAACAGCACGGCAGCGACGATGATCGCGGCCGCCCACACCGGCAGAACCAGCGAGATCGCGGCCACCGCGGCGGCGATGGCCGTCATCAGCCCCAGCATCGCCAGCAGGCCGGCGGCACTGATCAGCCCGGCGCCGATCCCGGCGTGGCGCGCAGATTCCTGGAACTCGCGTTGCGCCAACCGCAGCTCATCGCGGACCAGCCGCGTCGTCTGCTCCTGCAATTGGCCGAGCAGCTGGGCCGTCGACGGTTCGTTGATGGTTTTCTGTTGAGTAGTCATGATGGGCCTTTCCCAGGCGTACCGCTTCTCTCACAGCAGTGCCCGACACTGGCTCGGGCAAAACCTGAACCGGGCAGGAGAACCGTTAGAACCGGTCGGTTCCGGGTATCCGCACTGTCAGCCGTTGTGAGGAGAACCCGTGAGCCGAGTCTCGAAAGTGCTGTACATGCCGCTGTCGATGGCGACAAGCGTGGGCGGGGGCCTGTTGGCCGGCGCGTTGTTCACCCAGATCTGGAAGCGCATCGATGAGCCGAACCGCGAACCGCCCGATCCCAAGGATTTGAATCGGTCTGCCGCCAAAGCCTTGACGGCAGCAGCTATCCAGGGACTGGTGTTCGGATTGGTCCGAGCCGCCGTCGACCGGGCAGGCGCCAAAGGCTACCGGGCGTTGGCCCACGAGTCGCCGGTGTAGTTCATTCGGACCAGGCCCGCCGGCCTGTTGCCCGAACGCGGCTGAGGGCCACATGGTGCGTCCGGTCGCAGGGCCCATCGTTGATGAACGCGTCGTTTCGGCGCCCTTCGATCCGGTTGATGTGCCGGCTGAGGGCTCGTTTTTGCTGCTTGGACAGCGACTGGCCACGGTGGGCGAGGAGGTCGAGTTGCTGCCAGCTGAGTCCGTCGAGTTCACCGTCGGCGTCGTGGGTGGCTACGACGACACATCCGCGCAGCAGGGGAACCGTCTTGGCTGAGAAAGATGTTGTGGCCAGCAGCAGTTCGGTCGCCTGACGGTTCACGTGGCGCTGGCAGGAGTGGGTAGCAGGGCTGAACCAGAAGTCGAATTGCCGGTCATCGGAGGTCAGGCAGTGCAGCCCGCGATCGTGTACGAGTTGGTCGATGTCGGCAGTGGTGTAGGCCCGGGTCTCATAGATCGCGCCGTTGACGCTGAAATACAGGACTGTGTTCATGGTGATGTTCCATTCGCCTCTTTCTTTCCAGGGGCACCGCAGGTGCGCGGTGCTGTTACTGAAGTTACCCCTGTGGCAAATGGGATAAACCTCGGTAACGATCAGAACACGGTCGTTCAGCGCAGGCCGTTGAGCGCCCAGATCGTCAGATACGCCAGTCCGAAGAAGGCCGCGACAGCTACCGCCACTCCGGTCGACTGCACGTAGGACAGCGGTGCGCGCATCCAGTCGAACGTCGCCGCGACGACCGCGTCGGGACGGGTCACGAGGTCCCAGGAGTTCCAGCGCTGGAACCGTCCGATGACCACGCCGACCGCGCACAGCCCGACCGACATCACGGCCACCAGCCAACCCCAGACCGGGCCGAACTCGTCGTCCAACCGGCGGTGCACGAGCAGCAGCGACACCACTCCCAGCAGAATCCCGGTCCACGCGGCGAACCCGTACTGCAGCACGTGACGCCACAGTTCGTAGCCTTCACCGAGGTGAACCAGATCGGTCACCAAGTACGGGGCGTTCGGCAGGAAGGCCAACCAGACGGCACCCAGCGGCAACAACCACAGCCGGCGCTCGACCAGATCGAAGGCGATTGCGAAGACCATCGGAATCCAGGCCAGTACGAGGTTCCACACCAAGAACTTGGTGGGGTAGGACATCGGTGCGGCCGGGTCGGTGATCCCCAGTGCGAGGGTCAGTGCCGTCGTCGCCATCAGCGAGACGACCAGCAGGATGCCGCGGGCTTCGGTCATGGGACCAGTTTGTCATCCGCCGAATGTTGGCTTGTGTCCGATAGTTTGGCCGGATTTCAGGACAACCCGACGTTGGGCTTGGTCATCGGCTACCAGCGCCGGCGTAGCCGGTCTCGGTAAGACCGTCCGTCAGGGTCGTAGACGGCGCGGTACACGGGTTCGGCCCACGCCCGGGTGAGCCGGCCGAGGCGCTCAGGCCGATGCGGCCGCAGGCGCCCGGGCGGGCGCGGGCCGGTCCCCCCGCCGTCGTGCCAGTCCTGCAGCGCCTGCGCCGACGCCGTGACAGCCTCGACCGCTGCCGCCGGATCGACCAGGTCGCGGTCGTCGTGGGCGGGGCGGTCGAGATGTTCGGCGAGCAGTCGCAGCCGGAGATCGCGGGCGAACACGCGGGCGCCGTCACCGAGGCCGGCCGGGTCACGGGGTTCACGTTGGTCACGGGTGTCGTCGAGTACTGCGCACGACAACTCGCTGTCGTGCGTCCAGGACCGCCGGTTGAAGTTGTCGCTTCCCACACTGGCCCAGACGTCGTCGATCACACACACTTTCGCGTGTACGTAAACCGGTGTCCCCATGTGGTTTTCGATGTCGAAGATGTGGACCCGCCCAGGGTCGACGGCGCGGCACGTCTCGATGGCCTGCTGGCGCCCAACCTGGTTGGGCGGCAGGGCCAGGCGGCCGTCGACATCGGGGTGTCGCGGCACCACCGCGATCAGGTGCAGGTCAGGGTTGTTCGCCAATGCTTCGGCGAACAACTGCGAAACCTGCTTGGACCACAGGTACTGGTCTTCCAGGTAGATCAGCCTTTTGGCCCGCTGCACGGCTTTCGTGTAGCCGCGTGCCACGCTGCGCTCGCCGCGCGGGGCAAACGCGTACTCGAAGTGGGCATCGGGATAGGTCCGCAGTACTTGCACCGCCGCTCGGCCGCACGGTGGGGGATCGGGCGGCTGCGGCGGCAACGCGCCGGCGCTCAGGTCGGCGCGGCGAAGTTTGTCGGCGATCCAGGCGATCGGCGACAGCATGTCCAGCGGTGCCGGGTCGGTCCAGCGCTCCCGGAACGTGAAGTCCAGCGAGCCGACCGCCGGTCCCTGGATGCGTAGTTGGACGTCATGCCACGGCGGGTGTTCGCCGTACTGGCGGGCCATCCGCATCGGCTGGGGATCCCCGTGATGGTTGGCGTCGTCGCGGCGCGAGTGGCACAGGTCGATACCGCCGGCGAAGGCGACGTCGCGTTCGGGTGCGCCGGGATGGCGCAGTACGACGAGCTTTTGGTGATGGGAACCGCCGATGCGTACCCGTTGGTCGAGCAACACCTCACCACCCGCTGCCTCGATCGCGTCTCCGAGATGCCGGTTCTCCTCCTCGCTGTAGGCGAATCGGTCCAGGTGCGACCGCCACATCAAGCCCTTGACGACGACACCACGTTCCGCGGCCCGGCAGAACAACTCGGCGATCGTCGGTCCGTCCTGGCGCATCTTTTCGTCGGGGTCGCCGCGCCAGTCGGTGAAGAACAGATGGTCGCCTCGGCGCATCTCGGACACCTCGGCGGCCAGCCGATCGAAGTAGGTCGCACCGTGGATCAGCGGTTCCACCCGGTTGCCGGCACACCAATCCGGCAACGAGGTGTCCGGATTGTCGCGTTCGTCGGTCGTGAGGAACCAATTCGTCAACTCCGCGGGCACCGCCCGGGAGTACCCGTTGGCGGTCGTGTCTGCACCCGGTGCCTCAAAAGCGAACGCCCCCGGGATAACCCGGGGGCGTTCGACTTCGCAGCTCTTAGAATGCGGCCTCGTCGAGCTCCATCACCTCGTTGTCGATGGTCTCGATGACCTGACGGGTGCTGGTGAGCAGCGGCAGCATGTTCTTGGCGAAGAACGAGGCTGCGGCGATCTTGCCCTCGAGGTAGGTGCGGTCCTCGCCGGTGGCGCCGGCGTCGAGCTTCTCGATCGCCACGGCCGCCTGGCGGGCCAGCAGCCAGCCCAACAGCAGGTCGCCGACCGACAGCAGGAAACGAACCGAACCCAGGCCCACCTTGTAGATGCTCGCGGCATCTTCCTGAGCGGCCATGAGGTAGCCGGTCAGGCTGGCGGCCATGCCCTGGACATCGGCCAGCGCGGTGCCGAGCAGTTCACGCTCGGTCTTCAGGCGGCCGTTGCCGGTCTCGTTCTTGATGAACTGCTCGATCTCGCCGGCCACGAACGCCAGGGCCTGGCCCTTGTCGCGGACGATCTTGCGGAAGAAGAAGTCCTGCGCCTGGATGGCGGTGGTGCCCTCGTAGAGCGAGTCGATCTTGGCGTCGCGGATGTACTGCTCGATCGGGTAGTCCTGCAGGAAGCCGGAACCGCCCAGGGTCTGCAGGCTCTCGGTCAGCTTGGCGTAGGCCTGCTCCGAGCCGAAGCCCTTGACCACCGGCAGCAGCAGGTCGTTGACCTTGTGCGCGAGCTCGCCGTCGACGCCGTGCAGCGCCTTGGCGACGTCCTTGTCCTGGAAGGTCGCGGTGTACAGGTACAGCGCGCGCATGCCCTCGGCGTAGGACTTCTGCGTCATCAGGCTGCGACGCACGTCGGGGTGATGGGTGATGGTGACGCGCGGAGCGGTCTTGTCCATCATCTGGGTCAGGTCGGCACCCTGCACGCGCTCCTTGGCGTACTCCAGAGCGTTGAGGTAACCGGTCGACAGGGTGGCGATGGCCTTGGTGCCCACCATCATTCGGGCCTGCTCGATCACGTCGAACATCTGCGCGATGCCGTTGTGCACCTCGCCGACCAGCCAGCCCTTGGCAGGCTTGTCGTGCTGGCCGAAGGTCAGCTCACAGGTGGCCGAAACCTTCAGGCCCATCTTGTGCTCGACGTTGGTGACGTAGACGCCGTTGCGCTCGCCCAGCTCGCCGGTCTCGAAGTCGAAGAGGAACTTCGGTACGAAGAACAGCGACAGACCCTTGGTGCCGGGGCCGGCGCCCTCGGGGCGGGCCAGCACCAGGTGGAAGATGTTCTCGAACAGATCATCGGAGTCGGCCGAGGTGATGAACCGCTTCACGCCGTCGATGTGCCAGGAGCCGTCCTCCTGCTGGACGGCCTTGGTGCGGCCGGCGCCCACGTCAGAACCGGCGTCGGGCTCGGTGAGCACCATGGTGGCGCCCCAGCCGCGCTCGGAGGCCAGAACGGCCCACTTCTTCTGCTCTTCAGTGGCGTTGTCGTAGAAGATCTGCGCGAAGGCGGCACCGCCGGCGTACATCCACACGGCCGGGTTGGCGCCCAGGATGTGCTCGTTGAGGGCCCACAGCAGAGCCTTGGGAGCGGGCACGCCGCCGAGCTCTTCGTAGAGGCCGACCTTGTCCCAGCCGCCGTCGATCGCCGCGCGCACCGACTTCTTGAAAGACTCGGGCAGCGTGACGGTGTGGGTCTTCGGGTCGAACACCGGGGGGTTGCGGTCACCATCGGCGAACGAGTCACCGATCGGGCCCTCGGCCAGGCGAGCCATCTCGTTGAGCATCTCGCGGGCCGTATCGGCGTCCAGGTCGGTGTAGTCACCGGACCCGAGGGCCTTGTCGAGGCCGAAGACGTCGAACAGGTTAAAGACCTGGTCACGGACATTGCTCTTGTAGTGGCTCACTTTTCCTCCTTGTGAGAATGCCACCTGAGGTTGGGTACTTCGGATAAGTTACCCACCAGTAACTGTGCCCAACTATACCGTTCAGTAACTTCAACGCAAAGAGGCTCTGAGCAATTTCTGGGAGCTAACCAACCCAGCGGTTGATCGACCTATGTACCGTCCGGTGAAAATGCCTCTGAACTGCGGTTTCTATCTATTGTGACGATCCTCACGAATATCGCCATTAGGGTGGGCGGATGCGTCGAGTCGCGGTGTGGGGTACGGGAAATATGGGTGCAACGGCGATCCGGTCGGCCACGGCCTTCCCGGGCCTGGAGTTGGCCGCCGTCATCACGTCATCTGAGGACAAGGCTGGTCGCGACGCCGCGACCTTCGCCAAGCTCGACGGCCTCACCGGCGTCAGTGCCACCACTGACGTAGACGCGGCGCTGGCCCAGTGCGACGCCGTCGCCTATATGTCTTCCGGCGATATCCGGCCGGAGGAAGCCATCGCCGAGATCGAGCGATGCCTCCGAGCCGGCAAACAAGTGGTGACGCCGTCGCTCTATTCGCTCTACGACCCGGCCTCGGCTCCGGCGGAGTGGGTCGAGCGGCTCACCGACGCGGCGGTGGCCGGCAACTCTGCGCTGTTGGTCAGCGGCGTCGACCCGGGCTGGGGCAATGACGCCCTGGCTGTGATCGCCGCCGGGCTGTGCACCCGGATCCGCACCATCCGATGCCAGGAGATCTTCGACTACTCCACCTACAACCAACCCCACGCGGTGCGAGTGCTCTGCGGCTTCGGCGGCTCGATGGACGAGACCCCGATGATGTTGCTGCCCTCGATCCCCACGATGGTCTGGGGCGGAAACGTCCGGCTGATCGGCCGGGGGTTGGGCCTGGAGATCGACGACATCACCGAGACCGTGGAGCGGCTGCCGCTGACAGAGTCCGTCGACAACGTCCTCGGCCACTTCGAGTCCGGTACCCAGGGCGCGTTCCGGGTTCAGGTCATCGGATGGGCCGACGGCGTCGAGCGCGTCGTCATCGAGCACATCACCCGCATCGACCCGGCCTGTGCGCCCGAGTGGCCACAGCCCGACGAGGGCGTCGGCGACCACCGCGTGATCATCGACGGTGACCCGCAGCTGAGCATCGTGGTCCGGGCCGACGTGCCGGGCGGCACTCGCGCCGACGGCGGCAACACCACTGCGGCCAACCGGCTCTTGGGCGCGATCGACTGGCTGGCGACCCAGAAACCCGGCATCTACGACGGGCTCGACGTGCCGTTGCACCCGCCGCTGCCACCTGAGGTCGAGGCCACCCGCTGGATCTGAGCACAACTCTTCTCTGCCGAACAGACGCAAATGTCCCCGCACGCGCGGCGTGTCGGGGACATTTACGTCTGCTCGCGGGTTCTAGTCCGCTGCCGCCGGCTCCGGCTCCGACGGTTCCGTCGTCGCCTCAGCCGGCTCCGCGTCAGGCAACTGAGCCACCAGATACTCGGCGAGTCCACCGATGGTCGGGTAGTCGAACACCGCGGTCGCGTTGAGCGTGAACTTGCCGCCGAACTGACTGTGCAGCCGGTTGCGGAGTTCGATCGCCATCAGCGAGTCCGTGCCGAGATCCAAGAAGCGGCTGGTCGCTGCCGGAGGCGAGGCGAGCCGCAGGAAGTTCTGCACCTCCTTTTGCAGGAACTCGGTGACGAACCCGGCCCGCTGCGGCACGGGGATCTCGAGCAGCTGCTTGAGCACCTCGCTGTCACCGACGACCTCACCGGCTGCACTGGGCAACACCAGATCGAGGATCGGCGGTCGCTGGCTGCCCAGCACCTTGGCCGCCCGCTGCCAGTTCGCCTTGAGGACGGTGGCCTGGCCAGTGCCGTTGGCCACGACCTCACCCAGCGCGGCCAGTGCCGCTGAGGGCTCCAGCGGAATCAGGCCCTGGGCACTGATGTTCGCGGTTGCCGCTTCCGAGGACGCCATACCGCCCTGGCCCCACGGACCGAAGTTGATGCCCGTGGCCGGCAGGCCCTGTGCCCTGCGCTGCGCGATCAGACCGTCGAGCAACGCATTGGCCGTCGCGTAGTTTGCCTGGCCCGGTGAACCGAACAGGCTCGACACCGAGGAGGAAACGATGAAGAAGTCCAGATCGTCGTCCTTGGTCAACCTGTCCAGGAACTCTGCACCGAAGGCCTTGGGCGCCAAGGTCGTCCGGAACCGTTCCACGCTCTGCTGGCCGAGCAGCGCATCATCGAGCACACCGGCCAGATGCGCGACACCCGCCAGCGGTGGCAGCTCCGCACGGATCCGCTCCAGCAGCTTGGCCACTTCAGCCTCTTCACCGACGTCGGCGGTGAAGACGTGAATGCGGGTCTTGTTGCGCTCGGTGATCTCCTCGATCAACCGCTGTGCATCTGCATCGGGCTCACGACGGCTGGTCAACACGATGTCCCCGGCCCCACGTTGGGCCAGATACGCCGCGGTGTGCAGACCGATCGCACCGAGCCCACCTGTGATCAGGTAGGTGCGGTCCGGTTGCGGTGCAAGCGGAGTGGGGATCTGCAGCACAATCTTGCCGATGTGCCGGGCCTGCTGCATCCGCCGGAACGCCGTCCTGGCCTCGGTCAGCGGGTAGATCTCCGCGGGTAGCGGCTTCCATTCACCATTGGCGAGGCCATCCGACACCTCGGTGAGCAAGTCGCGAATACGGTCGGGCTCGGTGAACATCACCGTGTCCAGCGCGACGATCTCGTAGGCGATGTCGGGCCGGGCCTCCGCCATCTGCTCGGCTGACCAGATGTCGCGCTTGGCGATCTCCGCGAACCGGCCGTTGCGGGCGGTGGCCTTGAGGGTCGCCTCGATGAAACCTTCGCTGGTCAGCGAGTTCAGCACCACATCCACGCCCGCACCGTCGGTGTCAGCCAGGATCTGGTCGGCAAAATCCGTTGTCCGCGAGTCGTAGACGTGCTTGACACCCAGCTTGTGCAACGTCGCGCGCTTGAACGTGCTTGCCGTCGCGTAGACCTCAGCGCCGCACTGCTGGGCCATCTGGACGGCCGCCAGGCCCACGCCGCCACTGGCGGCGTGGATCAGCACCTTGTCACCCGGCTTGAGCTGGGCCCAGTCGAACGACAGCCGAACCGTCAGCGCCGCAGCGGGAATCGTGGCGGCCTCGACCGCGCTGACGCCGTCTGGAATCGGCGCCAGGAACTGGGCCGGCACGTTGAACCGGCTGGAGAACGCGCCCTGCATCGAGCCGTAGACCCGCTGGCCCACCTCGACGCCGGTGACGCCATCGCCCAATTGGGTTACCACGCCGGCGAAGTCGCCGCCGATCGGCCCGGGGTCACCCGGGTACAGGCCCAGGACGTTGAGCACGTCGCGGAAGTTGAGGCCCGCGGCCTCCACCCGCACCTGTACATAACCTTCGTCCGGTGCGGGCACCTCTTTTTCGGTGATCCGCAGGTTGTCGATCGCGCCGCGCTCGGTGGGGGCGAGTACGTAGTCGCTCCCGCGCGGCACCGTGAGGTGCCCGCTTCGTGACCAGGGCAGCAACCGTGAAGCCAGCAGCTTGCCTTGCCGCACTGCAATTTCCGGCTCCTCGACCGGCGTGGCCAGCAGGTTCGCCAGCGCCTGCACGGCCTCGCCGGATCCGTCGGTGTCGACGAGCTTGGCGCGCAGCGCCGGTTCCTCGTTGATCGTGGTCCGCCCGAATCCCCACAGCGCCGCCTGAACCGGGTCGACCGGCTCACCGGATTCGGTGGCGACGGCCCGCTCGGTGACGATCCACAGACCGCCGGGCAATTTCACCTCACCGCCCTGCACGGTGTGCACCGCGCTGAGCAGGTTGGTGATCTCGATCTCGAGCCGAGTCTGGCTGTCTGCGCTCGATTCCTCTGTGCCCGCTGCGGCCGCACGCCAGACGACACCGGCGAACGGGAGGCCGCGTTCCTTGGCCTGTACCAGCACCTGTCCGAGGAGCTCGGGGTCGGTGCTCCGGTCGAACGGGATGCAGCCGGGCACCTTGGCGGCCAGCTCGTCGAATCCGGCGACCAGCCAAGTGCCGGAGGCGGTTTCGGCTCCTTCCTCGGAAGCAGGTACCGGAACCTCGTGCCAGCCGAGGGTGTAGAGCAGGCGGGTGGCATCGCCGCCGAGGCCACGGAGCAGTGCCTCCCGAGGCGCGCGCTTGACGGTGAAGTCACGCACGCCGCCGAGGTAGCGGCCGTCCCGGTCGAGGTAGTCGAGATCGAAGACCTGGGTCTCGCTGTCCAGGGCGCTCTCGTGCCACCGGGCGCGGCAGTAGAAGCGCCGCGGCATCTTCTCCTTCAACGTCACCTGCCCGTACCGCAGCGGTAGGAACAGGTCGTTCACACCCTGCTCGGCCGCGAGCAGCGCGGGGAACGCGGGGAAGGCGACACCGGTGCACAGGTCCATCAGGACCGGGTGCATCGGCTCCGTGCCGAGTTGTTCGGCGAGTTCCTCACCGACCAGGATGTCGCCGATCGCCTCACCTTCTCCCAGCCACAACGACTTCAGCGAACCGGACCACGTCGGGCCCCAGGCCAGTTCCAGATCGGCGAAGGTCTCGAACAACTCCTGCGGACGCATGCGTTCGAGGCGCTCGATGGCTTCGTCGACCGGATCCGATTGATCGGCCGGTTCGTCGGAAAGTCCGGCGGCAACAGTGCCTTCGGCATTCAACGACCAGTCGGCACCACGTTCTCCGTACGGGCGGCTGTGCACCTGGAACTTCCAGCCGTCGCCGTCGTCCAGCGGATGCAACGTCAGCTGCACCTCACGAGAAGTCTTCTCGGGCAGGATGATCGGCTCGTAGAAGAAGACGTCCTTGGCATGCGCAGGGGTACCGACAGCTGCCAGGGCCATCGCGGCATACGTCGCGCCCGGGACGACCACGGTGCCGTAGATGACGTGGTCGGAGAGCCAGGGCTGCGATTTGACCGACAGCCGACTGGTGTAGACCGTGTCGCCGGACGCGAGTTCCTTTCCGCTGCCGAGGATTCCCGATCCGACAGCACCGTTGCTGTCGGCGGTGATGCCGCTCCCCTTGGGCCAGAACCGACGTCGCTGGAAGGGGTAGGTCGGCAACTCGAGCCGACGCCGGGGCCGACGATGCAGTGCACTGAAGTCGGGCCGGTGGCCGCCGACGTAGGCCGAGGCCAGCGCGTCGGCGATCTGCCGTCGATCAGAGACACCCTTGCGCAACGAGACGATCGCACGAGGCGCCGCCAAGTGCTCCGGCCAGACCTGCACCGCAGCCCCGGTCAGCACCGGTTGTGGACCGATCTCCATCAGGATCGAGCAGCCCAGTGCGGCCACGGTGCGTACGCTCTCGGCGAACTGCACCGGCTGACGGGAATGCCGACGCCAGTACTGCGCATCAAGCGGGGTCTGGGCGGTCAGCACCGTGCCGGTGCGGTTGCAGACCAGCGGCATCGTGGGTTTCGCGAACTGCAACTGCGCTGCGTAGGACTCGAATTCGTCGAGTACCGGATCGAGCAGTTCGGAGTGGAACGCGTGGCTGGTCTCCAGCCAGGTGCACCGGATGCCCTCCTCCTCTTCGAACTTCTCGACGATCTTCTCGAGATCGTCACCCGGACCCGAGAGCACGGTGTTGGGCCCGTTGTAGGCGCCTACCGAGACCCGCGGGAACCCGCCGGCGACCTGTTCGACGTGCTTGGGGTCGGCGAACACCGCCACCATGCGCCCACCTTCGGGCAGGCTGCCGAACAACCGTCCGCGCTCTGCCATCAGCCGGGCGCCGTCCTCCAGGCTGAACACGCCGGCCACGCATGCCGCGGCGTACTGGCCGACGCTGTGGCCGAGCACCACGTCGGGCTGGATTCCCCACGACTGCCACAGCCGGGCCAGGCCCATTTCCACGGCGAAGATCGCCGGTTGCGCAAACGACGTGTGCCGCAGGGTTTCTGCCGCTTTGCCCCCGGTTTCGCGGTTGTCGGCAAGCAGCACGTCGAGCAGTGGTTGCGGCAAGATGTCGTTCACCGCGTCCGCGCAACGGCGCACGGTTTCGGCGAATACCGGTTCGGTGTCGAACAACTCACGCGCCATCCCGGCGTACTGGCTGCCCTGCCCGGTGAACAGCCAGGCTGTCATCGGGTTATACGGGCGCTCGCCGCGTACGACACCGAGCCTCAGCCGATTCTCGGCCAGATCGGCCAGGCCCGCGCGGGCTTCGGCGACCGAATCGACGACGAGGGCGGCCCGATGTTCGAAGTGCGAACGGCCCGTCCCGGCGGTGAGGCACAGGTCGGCGAGGTCGACGTCGGGATGGTCCCCCAGCCAGGCTTCGTATCGCTGGGCCAACGCCGCCAGCGCTTCCGGTGATCGGGCGGACAAGGTCAGCACCTCAACCTGTCCCTGCTTTGTTTCCGTTGTTGCACCGTTGTTTTCCGGTGCGACACCCTCGGCGAGTTCCCCGTCGATG
This sequence comes from Mycolicibacterium senegalense, assembly GCF_019645875.1. Classification (GTDB taxonomy): domain Bacteria; phylum Actinomycetota; class Actinomycetes; order Mycobacteriales; family Mycobacteriaceae; genus Mycobacterium; species Mycobacterium senegalense. The sequence continues at coordinate 377,798 of NZ_CP081000.1, forward strand.
CGGGGCTCATCAGTGGGGGTGAGTTCGGGTGAGGGTGCCTCCTCGACCAGCACGTGAGCGTTGGTCCCGGTGAATCCGAAGGAGCTGACGCCGGCGCGGCGCGGCCTGCCGTTGGGCTGCCATGGCATCGCTTTGTCAACCACCTGCACGGGCAGTGAATCCCACGGGATGTGCGGAGACGGATTCTCGAAATGCAGGCTTTGTGGCAGAGTTTCGTGCTGCAGCGACAGCACGACCTTGATCAGGCCTGCGGCCCCGGATGCCGACTCGGTGTGGCCGATGTTGGTCTTCACCGATCCCATCAGCAGCGGCCGGTCGGCTTCACGCGAGCCACCGAAGGCGGCGGCGGCCGCCTGCACCTCGATCGGATCACCCAGTGGGGTGCCGGTTCCGTGTGCCTCGAGGTAGTCCACATCGCCACCGGTCAGGCCGGCCCGGGCCAGCACCGACCCGATAAGACGTTGCTGGGCACCGCCGTTGGGCACGGTCAGGCCGCTGGAAGCGCCGTCCTGGTTGACCCCGCTGCTCGGGATGACCGCGCAGATCCGATCGCCGTCGCGTTGAGCGTCGCTCAGTCGCTTGAGGACCAGGATTCCGCAGCCTTCGCTTCGGACGTACCCGTCGGCGGACGCGTCGAAAGTCTTGCACCGCCCGACCGGCGACAGCATCCGGGCGCGGGATGCGGCGACCACGGTCACCGGAGACAGCAGGACGTTCACGCCGCCGGCGACTGCCATGTCACAATCCCCGGATTGCAGTGCCTGGCAGGCCTGGTGGACTGCCACCAACGCCGAGCTGCACGCGGTGTCGACTGCCACCGCTGGTCCTTCGAACCCGAGCGCGAAGGCGACGCGCCCCGAGATGGCGTTGAGCGCGTTACCGGTGATGAAGTGCGGCTCGATCTTTTCGATGGGCTCCGACGACAGCAGGTGCGCGTACTCGTTGGCCGCCACACCGACGAATACACCGGTGCGGCTGCCGCGCAGTGCCTCGGGGGAGTGACCGGCTCTTTCGAGTCCTTCCCATACCGTTTCGAGCACGAGGCGCTGCTGAGGCTCGATCCAGACCGCCTCGCGGGGCGAGATCCCGAAGAACTCCGGGTCGAATCCGTCGATACCGTCGAGGAATCCGCCGTAGCGCGTATAGGTCTTTCCGGGAGCATCCGGATCTTCGTCGAAGAATTCGTCGATGTCGAACCGCTCCTCCGGCACTTCCCGGATGGCATCGACACCGCCGGACAACACATCCCAGAACGCCTCGGGGTTCGGGGCGCCGGGGAATCGGCACGACACCGCGACCACCGCGATCGGGTCGTCCGTGCGCGTCGCGGCCGTCGATGCCGCGGCCGGGTCGGCCTTCTGCTCGGCAAGCCCCAGAACCTCGCCGAGCAGGTAGTCGGCCACGTCCGAGATCCGGGGGTGATCCATCACCACGGTGACCGGGATTTCCTTGCCGACGCCCTGTTCCATGCGGCGGCGCAGTTCCACGGCCATCAGCGAGTCCATGCCGAGGTCGAAGAACCCGGCGTCTTCACGGATCTCCCCGGCATCGACCCGGGTGACCTCTGCCACGGAGTCCCGCAGGTAATCCGTCAGGAGCTTCTTGCGCTGCTGCACAGGGGCATTCGTGAGCTGCTCGACCAGCTTGGTCTTGCCGGACGTGGTGACCGGCGACACCGCACCCGTCGCGGGCAGTGCGGCCTCGAGCTCTGCCAGGAACCCCCGTCGGCCCGCCTGCTGGTAGAGGGGCAGGAAACGGGACCAGTCGATGCGGGCGATCACTCCATGGGCGGGGCCGTGCGCCGACGAATTCGCCACCACGTCGGCCAGACCGGCCAGCGCGTCCGACGGCGACAACGTCTTGATTCCGCGCTGCTCGAGTCGGGCCCGGGATTCCGCGTCGGCCATGCCGGCCGACCAGGGGCCGAAGTTGACGCTGGTGCCGGCGATGCCTTGCCGGCGCAGGCGCCAGGCCAGCCCGTCCAGGAATGCGTTCGCCGCGCTGTACGCGGTCTGGCCGAATCCGCCCCACACCGAGGCGATCGAGGACGTGCTGATGAAGAAGTCGAGGTTGTCCTCGGCTACCGCCTCGCTGAGATGCCAGGCACCCCAGACCTTTCCGGCGAAGACCCGGTCAACCTCGGCGTCGTCGAGTTCGCTCAGCGGTGTGGTGCCGTTCTCGCCCGCGGCGTGCACGATCCCGGCCAGCGGAGGCAACTCGGCCCGCACGCCGGCCAGCAGGCGGGCGACGTCGTGGGCATCGGCGACATCGGCCGTGGCGACCCGGATCTCGCAGCCGTGCTGGTCACGCAGGGCATCGATGCGCTTCTGCGCGGCCTCACTTGGCTGACGCCGGCTGGTCAGCACCAACTGCTTGGCGCCGTGGGCCGCGAGGTACCCGGCGACCTCGAGCCCGATGGAGCCGAGCCCGCCGGTCACCAGATACGTTGCGCCGTCGCGCAGTTCCAGCGGCTTGCCGCTCGGCAGATCCGCCGGCCGCACCAGTCGGGGTACGTAGACCTCCTGACCGCGCAGTGCGATCTGGTCTTCCTTGACCGCGGCGTCGGATCCCGACGTGATGCGGTTGAGCAGCGCGGACCATTCGCCGGACGTGAAGTCCGACAGGTCGGCCAGTCCACCCCACAGCGCGGGTAGCTCGAGGGCTGCGGCACGGCCGAATCCCCACAGCGCACTCTGCTCGGGCATCACGATGTCCGCGTCGGTGACGTGTTGCGCTCCATGGGTGACGAGCCAGATGGGTGTCCGCAGATCAGCGGCGACCGCGGCGCGGAAGAGCCGCCTGGTTCCTGCCAGGACCTGATGCTGCATCCGCAGCAGCGACCGCATCGATGGTGCTGCACCGGAATCCAAGCCCGCGACGTGAACGATTCTGAGCGCCGCACCGCCTGTCGCCGCCGTGCGCAACACGTCTGCGAGCTGCTCTTCGTCTGCGTCCGACGCCGGCAATCCGAGAATCCGGCACTGCTGCCCACGCGCGGCTAGTGCATCCACCAGGGGCTTGACGGCCTCGGATTCCTCGCCGATCAGGATCCAGGAGCTGTCCGCGGCATCAGTGCCGGACAGCGGAGTAAGGGCCTTGTCCCAGCGGAACTCGTAGCGGTCGTCGGCGATGGACTGGGTCGAGCGTTGTTGATTGTGTTGCGCGGCAAGCTTGGTCAGTACCGCCAGCGTCGCACTGTCGTCGCCGGCGCCACCGAGCAGGGCAGCGAGCTCTTCGATCCGGCCGTCCTCGAGCAGCCGGACAGCCTGAGTGCGGGCGGCCACGTGCTGCTGCTGGTTCGGCTCTTCCCGATTGTCGCGGTACCAGTACTGGCGGTGCTCGAACGGGTAGGTCGGCAGGTCGAGCTTCCGCGCATGCGGCCGGCGGAAGGCGCCGAACTCGGGCAGGTGGCCCAGCACGTACGCGTCGGCCACGGCTTCGGTGATCTGGCGGTGGTCGGCGGTGTTCGGCCGCAGCGAGGCGATCACCCGCGGGGCGGTGGCCGGGTCGGGCCAGGCGCCCAAGGCCGTCGCGGTGAGCACGGGACGTGGACCGATCTCCAGCAGCACCTTGCAGTTCAAATCGGCGAGGGTGCGCACGCTCTTGGCGAACTCCACCGGTTGCCGAGCGTGACGACGCCAATACGCGCCGTCCATCTTGACGCTGCGTCCCAGTGCCGCGCCCGTACGGTTGTCGATCAGAATCCGTTGAGGTGCTTGAAAAGTGAACTGGTTCGCGTATGCCTCGAACTCATCGAGGATCGGCTCCAGCAACGCCGAATGGAATGCGTGGCTGGTTTCCAGCCAGTCGCACCGGATGCCGTCGGCGGCCAACCCTGCCACCGCTTTCTCCAGGTCCGCGGCCGGTCCGGACAGTACGGTGTTGGCACCGTTGTACGCGGCGACCGACAGCGTGGGGTACTCGTCGGTGAGGTTTTCGACCCGTTCGGCCGCCGTGAACACCGCCACCATGCGGCCGCCTGCGGGCAGACTGCCGAAGAGGCGTCCGCGTTCGGCCATCAACTTCATGCCGTCTTCGAGGCTGACCACCCCTGCGACGCAGGCTGCCGAGTACTGACCGACGCTGTGGCCCAGCACCACGTCCGGTTCGATTCCCCACGACTGCCAGAGCTGCGCCAAGCCCATTTCCACGGCGAACAGCGCGGGCTGAGCGTAGGAGGTCTGCCGAAGCGTCTCTTCGGCATCAGGGCTGTCCAGCGTGAAAATGACATCCAGCAAAGGCTTTTCGAGTACATCGGCGACCGCGGCCGCACACCGGTCCAGGGTCTCGGCGAACACCGGTTCGGTGTCGTACAACTCGCGGGCCATGCCGGGGTACTGGCTGCCCTGGCCGGTGAACAGCCAGGCCGTCTTCGGGACGTCGTGGGATTCCCCGCGCACCAATCCGGGAGCCGGACGGTCGTCTGCCAGTGCGCCGAGGAGTTCGACCGCGGCTTCTCGGGAATTGACCACCAGCGCGGCGCGGTGTTCCAGGTGGGCTCGGCCCACGCCGGCGGTGAAGCACACATCGGCCAAGGTGGCCTCGGGGTGCGCGGTCAACCAGCTGCGGTACTGGTCAGCGAGCTGCACGAGAGCTGCGGGCGTGCGCGCCGACAGAGGAAGCAGGCTGAACCGCTGGTCGTCGGAAACCTCCTCCGGCGCAACCACCGGCGTCGGTGCAGGAGCTTCTTCGAGGATGACGTGCGCATTGGTGCCGGCGAACCCGAACGAGCTGACGCCGGCGATGCGCGGCTGACCATTGCGTTCCCAGGGCCTCGACTCCTTGACGACCTCGACTGCCAGCCGGTCCCACGGAATGTGCGGCGACGGGTTCTCGAAGTGCAGGTGCTTCGGCAACGTCTCGTTCTCGAGCGACAGGATCACCTTGATGACGCCGGCGATCCCCGCGGCGGCTTCCAGGTGCCCGATGTTCGTCTTGGCCGAGCCGATCAACAGCGGGCGTTCGGCGTCGCGGCCGGCGCCGAGCACTGCGCCGGCGGCCTGGGCCTCGATCGGATCGCCCAGTGACGTGCCGGTGCCGTGAGCTTCCAGGTAGCCGACTTCGCTGGGTGCGACGCCTGCGCGTTTCAGCGCGGCGCTGATAACCCGTTGTTGCGCTACACCATTCGGTACCGTCAGCCCACCGGATGCGCCGTCCTGATTGATTGCGCTGCCGCGGATCACGGCCCGAATGTGGTCGCCGTCGCGGATCGCGTCGTCGAGGCGCTTGATGACGATGACGCCGCAGCCCTCACCGCGGACATAGCCGTCGGCGGCAGCGTCGAAGGTCTTGCAGCGGCCGTCGGGCGCCAGCATGTGGGCGCTGGAGAAGGTGATCATGGTGGCCGGAGTGAGCAGGACATTCGCTCCGCCGGCCAGCGCGAGATCGCATTCACCCAGGCTCAGCGCCTGGCATGCCTGATGGATCGCCACCAGCGACGAGCTGCACGCCGTATCGACAGCGACCGAGGGACCTTGCAGTCCCAACCGATAGCTGATCCGGCCGGCTGCCGCGGCATTCGAGGTGCCGATGGCCATGTAGGCCTCGATCTCGGGGTATGTCAGCTCGTCAGAGGCCATTCCCAGGTAGTCGTGGGTGGCCAGGCCGACGAACACACCGGTGTTGGAGTCGGCCAAAGCTGTTGGTGCAGTGCCTGAATGCTCGACGGCTCGCCACGCAGTCTCAAGCAGAAGTCGATGTTGAGGGTCCATCAACCGGACCTCGCGGGTCGACATTCCGAAGAACGGAGCGTCGAACCCGGTTACGTCGTCGACGAATCCGGCACGACGCGTGACGACCTTGCCTGGTGAGCCCGGTTCGGGGTCGAAGAATTCGTCGGCGTCCCAGCGATCCTGAGGTATCTCGGAGACCGCATCGCGGCCTTCGCGCAACACGTCCCAGAACGCTTCAGCGTCCGGAGCACCTGGAAAACGCGCTGCGTAGCCGATTACGGCAAAGCCAGCGGTGGTTTCGGTCGGATGGTCGGCGGTTCCCATGCCGTTGTCCTCCTTGCATCGGCGGTCACACGGTGACTACGCGGGACATTTATCGCACGCGAAAATTGTCCGCCCCCCGACGGCATTACGCACTATTGCAGATGAACCTGTGACGTGTGGACCTAGGTTCTGCTGTCAGCCGGGGTAGGCGGTTGCCGGGGAGCCCGGGGTATGTTGGGCAACCACCGGGGTGATCACGGCCACTGCGGCCAAACTGGGAGGGCGACGCTTTGCGCATCGGCAAGATAACTGTTGGGGCACTTGAGGAATGGACGCTGAGTCCGGGCTCGGTAACTTCCTGGCATCCGACGGCGGCGGCTCAGGAAACTGCGAAACGAGCTCCGCTGAGCGCGGTTCCAGTTAGCTACATGCAGAGCCAACATCTTAAGAATTACTGCGACAGAACCGCTGCGGGCCTGAACTTTTCGCGGCAGATCATCGCCAGTTGTGAAGTTCCCGGGCAGTGTGATATCGCGGCCATGGACCACGCCGTCAACTCATACCTGCGTCGGCACGACACATTTCGAAGTTGGTTCGAGCAGACCGACGACGGCAAATTTGTTAGGCATGCGATCGAAGACCCCGCGGACATCGAGTTCATGCCGGTCGATCAGGGTCACATGACCGTCGACGAAATACGCGACCACGTTGTGGGGATACCGAATCCTCTGGAATGGGGCTGCTTCACTTTCGGCATTATTCAGAACGAGAATCATTTCACGTTCTTCGCCGCCATGGATCACGTGCACGGGGACGCCACCTTGATCGGCACGACGATGATGGAAGCCAATGGCATGTATTCGGCGATGAGTGGAAGCGGCCATGCCCTCGAGCTACCGGAAGCGGGAAGCTTCGACGATTTCTGTGTCCGCGAACGCGAATACACATCGGCGCTGACCCTCGACTCGCCGGGCGTGCGGGCATGGATCGAGTTCGCCGAGAACAACCGCGACGGTTTTCCGGAATTCCCCCTGCCGCTGGGCAATCCGGACAAATCGTTGAGCAGTGCCTGGAGTTCCCAGGTGTTGATGGACAACGCGCAAACGGAGCGCTTCGATGCGGCCTGCGCGGCCGCCGGTGCCCGCTTCGTCGGCGGTCTGTTCGCCTGCCTGGGCCTGGTCGAGCACGAGTTCACGGGCGCGCTCACTTATTACGGACTCACGCCGAGAGATTCGCGTACCGCGAGCGACAATTTCATGACGCAAGGGTGGTTCACCGGCCTGATCCCCATTGTCGTGCCGGTCGCGGCAACCTCTTTCAGCGACGCTGCCGGCGCGGCCCAGGCGTCGTTCGATTCGGGCCTGGACATGGCGAGGGTGCCCTACTACCGCGTGTTGGAGTTGGCACCGTGGTTGAACTGGCCACAGCCGAACTTCCCGGTTTCGAATTTCCTGCACGGCGGCGCGGCCCCGCTCAACGCTATCCTCGCCGCAGGCGATCTCGGCCTCGCGAACAACATCGGGATGTACCCCGACAATCGGTTCTCATACCAATTGACGATCTACATCTTCAGGTACGGCGAGGGCACGGTCATGGCGATCATGCATCCGGATAACGCCGTTGCCAAGAAATCGGTCACGCGGTACATGGACGCGATGAGGTCGGTGTCGTCTCGGGTTGCTGACAGCGGGCACTGGGGGCGCGTCGCGTAGCGGCGAGCAAATCGATGGAATGCGCAACGTGGGCGCGAGGGTGAGGACGAGATGCGACGGCTAGCCGATTTCGTGGTGCGGTGGCCCTGGGCTGTGATCGGGGTCTGGGCCGCACTGCTGGTGGCGCTTCCGCTGGCATGCCCGTCGCTGAGTGACATGGCGCAGAAGCATCCGCTCGCCATCCTGCCCAGCGACGCGCCGTCGAGTATCACCGCGAAAAAGATGACCGAGGCGTTCCACGAATCGGGGAACAACGACCTGCTGTTGGTGGCCCTGATCAATGAGAACGGGCTCGGGCCTGCTGACGAGGCGACCTATCGCAAGTTGGTGGACGCGCTGCGCGACGACGTCACAGACGTCGAAAGTGTTCAGGATTTCGTCGCCACCCCACAACTGCGGCAGTTCCTGACCAGCAAGGACAAAACCACCTGGGTCCTTCCGGTGGGTCTGGTCGGTGAGTTGGGCACACCGCGGGCCATCGACTCCTTCAACCGGGTTTCCGAGATCGTCAAGATCAGTACGGCCGGCAGCCCGCTACAGGTGCACCTCACCGGGCCTGCGGCCACCGCCGCCGACCTCACCGTCGCGGGGGAGAAGGATCGGCTCCCGATCGAGATCGCCATCGCGGTCCTGGTTCTGGCCGTATTGCTGGTGGTCTATCGAAGTCCCGTCACGATGCTGTTGCCACTGGTGACCATCGGGTCGTCTCTGCTGATCGCCCAAGCGCTGGTGGCGGGGTTCTCCGAGTTGACCGGTGCCGGCGTCTCGAATCAGTCGGTCGTGTTCTTGAGTGCGATCATGGCCGGCGCCGGCACGGATTATGCGGTGTTCCTGATCAGCCGATATCACGACTATCTGCGTTCGGGGGACGACTTCGACCAGGCGGTTCGCGCGGCGATGTTGTCGATCGGGAAGGTGATCACGGCGTCGGCGGCGACGGTCGGAGTCACCTTCCTGCTGTTGAGCTTCACCAAGATGGGTGTGTTCAAGACGGTCGGAACCGCGGCGGCAATCGGTATCGCGGTCGCCTATCTCGCCGGTCTGACTTTGCTGCCGGCCATCCTGGTGCTGGTCGGCCCGCGCGGATGGGTGAAGCCGCGACGTGAGCTGACCTCCCGATTCTGGCGACGTTCGGGAATCCGCATCGTGCGTCGTCCGGTGCCGCACCTCGTTGCGAGTCTGCTGATACTCGCCTTGCTGGCCGGGGCCGCGATCTTTGCCCAGTACAACTACGACGACCGCAAGGTCGTGGAAGCGTCGGCACCGAGCTCGGTCGGATACGCCGCGGTCGAACGTCATTTCCCGATCAGTCAGTCGATTCCCGAGTACATCCTGATCCAGTCGCCGCACGACCTGCGCACGCCCAGGGGCATGGCCGATCTCGAGCAGATGGCGTCGCGTGTCGCTCAGCTACCCGACGTCGGCCTGGTCAGCGGCATCTCCCGGCCACTGGGGGAGGTACCCGCGGAATTTCGGGCGACGTTCCAGGCCGGCATCGTCGGCACCCGGCTGGCAGACGGTTCCCAGCAGATCGATCAGCGCTCCGGCGACCTCAATCGTCTGGCCGCCGGGGCCAATACGCTGGCCGGCAGTCTTGCGCAGGTGCGGACTCAGATCAACCAGATCGCACCCAGTCTGCAGAGTGTGGTCGACACGTTCTCCTCGGTGCGCACCGAATACGGCGGCGACAAACTGGTGAAGGACGTCGAAACCGCGGCCAAGCTGGTACAGAGCATCAACACGCTCTCGAACGCGATGGGTTACAACCTGTCCGCGGTCAAGAACATCTTCGGTTGGATCGAGCCGGTTCTGGCGGCGCTGCAGAACAACGCCGTCTGCGACAACAACCCGTCCTGCGCCGAGACCCGTATCCAGTTTCAGCGCCTGGTCGACGAGAACAACGCCGGCAGCCTCAGCGAGATCAACGATCTCGCCCATCAGCTCAACGGTGCCGGTGACGACAAGCAGACGCTCAACTCCACGGTCACCAAGTTGAACAAGGCTCTGGCCAGTGTGAACAAGGCGGTCAGCGCCATGGGGCTGAACAAGCCCGGCGGTCCGCAGTCTGGTTTGAAGGATCTGCAGTCCGGCGCCAACCGCCTGGCTGGCGGAAGCCGCGAAGTAGCCGGGGGCGTGGACGAACTCGTCAAGCAGGTCAAGGTCATCTCTGCCGGATTGGACCAGGCCTCCTCATTCCTGCTGACGATGCGTAACGAAGCCACAGATCCGTCCCAGGCGGGGTTCAACATTCCGCCCGAGGTGCTGAACATGCCGGAGTTCAAGAAGGCGTCGGCGGCGTACGTCTCGCCGGACGGTCGGACGGTGCGGTATCTGGTCCAGACCAAGCTGAACCCGTTCAGTTCGGAGGCGATGGATCAGGTCAATCAGATCCAGGACATCGCCCGGGGCGCCCAGCCGAACACCACGCTTGCTGACGCGTCGATCTCGATGGGTGGTTTCCCTGCCGCACTTCGGGACACGCGTGACTACTACCAGCAGGACATCAAGTTCATCATGATCGCGACTCTCGTCGTCGTCCTGCTGATCCTGATGTTGCTGTTGCGTTCCATCATCGCGCCCCTCTACCTCGTCGGGTCGGTGGTGGTCTCGTACTTCGCGGCGTTGGGTATCAGTGTCCTGGTCTTCCAGAACCTGCTCGGCCAGCAATTGCATTGGAGCGTGCCGCCACTGGCGTTCGTGGTGCTCATCGCGGTCGGGGCCGACTACAACATGTTGTTGGTATCGCGATTGCGGGACGAGTCTCCGCACAGCACGCGCTACGGCGTCATCCGCACCTTGAGTTCGACCGGAGGCGTGATCACCGCGGCCGGCCTGATCTTCGCGGCCTCGGTGGCCGGCCTGATGTTCTCTTCGATCGGCATAGTGGTGCAAGGCGGCTTCATGATCGGGGTCGGAATCCTGCTGGACACGTTCGTGGTGCGCACCATCACGGTGCCCGCCATCGCTGCGCTGGTCGGCAAGGCGAACTGGTGGCCGTCGCGCGCCACCGGGAGGAGGCTGCGTACGTGAGGAGCAAATTGGATCCTGCGCACGTGAGCACGGGTGAGCGCGCACGCGGGTTGTGTGTGAAACTACGAAACGAAGCGGGGCGATCGGGAGTGGAGATGAAGAAACTCCTTGCGGGGCTTGCATTGGTGATGACCACCAGCGTCACCGGATCCTTCGGCGTCCTGGGCAATGCGTGGGCCGATGACACTCCGCCGCCTACGCCGCCACCGGGCGGCCCGGCCGCACCGACGCCGTCGAACCCGGGTACCGCGTACGCGTTGGGCGGCGCGCATGTCCTCGGGATCCCGTACGACGAGTACATCCGGATGACGGGTGAGCACTGGTTCCCCGGGATGAAGCGGACGAAGGTCGACTACCCGGCGGGTCAGGTTCAGGGTCACACCCTGGAGCGGTTCTTCCCCGGTATCGGTGCGCTCGGAGAGCGGTTCTATCCGGGAATCGGTCTGGATGGCCCCAGTATCGGTGAGTCCGTCGATGAGGGCGAGGGCAACCTCGATGCGGCAATCCGCAACGGCGGCAAGGGAACAGCGATGGGGCTGTCCGAGGGCGCGCTGGTGCTCAACGCGGTGAAGGCGCGCCTGGCCAATGACCCGACCGCTCCGCCGCCAGACCAGCTGAGCTTCGCGACATTCGGCGACCCGATCGCCAAACATCCCTTCGGTGAGAGCTTCCTGACCCAGAACTTTCCCGTCGGCAGCGTCGTGCCGTTCATGGACTACCGCATCCCGGCCCCGGTGGAGAGCCAGTACCACACCGACCAGTTCATCTCCGCCTATGACAGCATCGCCGACTGGCCGGACCGGCCCGACAACTGGATGAGCGTCATCAACGCGATCGCCGGGTTGGCCACCGGTCACACCGCGATCGCGTTCACCAATCCGAGCAACGTCCCAGCGCAGAACATCAGGACGACGGTCAACTCCAAGGGTGCGACGACGACGACGTACCTGGTGCCCGAGGAGCACCTCCCGCTGGTACTGCCCTTCAAGTACCTCGGCTATGACCAGCACACGCTCAACGAGCTGGATCGGGTGCTGCTGCCCATGGTGGACGCCGGTTATTCACGAAACGACGATCCGGCGACCGCTCCGATCACGGTGGACCCGGTGCACGGGTTCGACCCCGCGGAAGTCACCGCACCTGCCAATGAGGCGACCTTCGGCGGCGGCACCGACCCGATGTCGGAGCTGGCCAACGCTGCGTTGTCTGTGCTGAACCCGCACGGCTGACGCCGACTCCAACCGATGATTCGACGAGTAACGGACGTGATGTGATGCCTAGCCCCCAGTCATCAATTCTGTCGATGCTGCACGGACGCGCCAGCCTGCGCCCGGACGACGTTGCCTTCACCTTCACCGATTACACCGCTGACCCGGCGGGCGTCGTCGAGACGCTGACGTGGTCTCAGCTCTCGCGCCGGACGATGAACGTGGCACGGGAGATCAGCCTGCACGGGTCGGTCGGGGACCGGGCGGTGATCCTGGCCCCGCAGGGCCTCGAGTACATCCTGGCGTTCCTGGGTTCGATGCAGGCCGGGTTGGTGGCGGTTCCCCTTCCGCTTCCGCATCGCGGTTCGAGTCACGACCGTGTCAGTGCGGTCTTCGTGGATACGAAGCCTTCAGTGGTGCTGACTACGTCCGCGGTCGCCGAGGACGTCGGTGACTACGTGGATCAATCGCGGATGACCACCGCGCCGAAGATCGTTACGGTCGATTCGCTGAATTTGGACGCCGACGACGGATCAGCCGAGTTCGACAGCGGCGCAGTCGAATTCCCGACCACAGCGTATTTGCAGTACAGCTCGGGCTCGACGCGGCTGCCCACCGGGGTGATGATCTCGCACCGCAACGTCCAGGCGAACTTCGAACAGCTCATGCGGGGGTTTTTCGCGGACACGCAACTCGGGTCCATCAAGGACGCCACGATCGTGTCGTGGTTGCCCTTCTACCACGACATGGGACTGGTGCTGGGCGTCTGCGCCCCGATCCTGAGCGGCTATCGCGCGGTGCTGACCAGTCCACTGGCGTTCCTGGAACGGCCGGCCAGGTGGATCCAGGCACTCGCCGAGAATCCCCGGACGTTTTCCGCGGCACCGAACTTCGCCTTTGATCTGGCGGCTCGCAAGACCAAGGACGCCGATCTGGCCGGAATGGACCTCAGCAACGTCGTCGGCATCATCAACGGTGCCGAGCGCGTCGAGCACGCCACTTTGGAAAGATTTGCAGATCGCTTCGCCCACTTCGGTTTTCGTGATCACATGCTGCGACCGTCGTACGGTCTGGCCGAGGCGACCGTGTTCGTGACGACCGGCACGTGGAGTGAGTCGTCGGAGCCCGCTGCATTCGATGCCGATGAGCTCTCCGCGGGCCGGGTGCGCCGCTGCAGCACCGGAAAGGGCTCGTCGCTGGTCAGATACGACCTGCCACAGTCGCCTACGGTGCGCATCGTCGATGTCGAGACGAACCGGGAATGTGCCCACGACGTGGTCGGTGAGATCTGGGTGCACGGCGAGAACGTCGCCGCCGGTTACTGGAGCCGATCGCCGGAGGAGCAACAGTGCTTCGGCGCCACCCTGGTGGACCCGGCCCCGGGCATACCGGACGGGCCGTGGCTGAAAACCGGTGACCTGGGCTTCGTCTCGGGCGGTGATCTGTTCATCGTCGGGCGCATAAAGGACCTGCTGATCATCCGCGGCCGTAACCACTACCCCGAGGACATCGAGGCGACGGTCCAACAGATCACCGGTGGCCGGGTCGCGGCGATCGCGGTTCCGGTGAACAGCACCGAGAAGCTGGTGACCGTGATCGAACTCAAGAAGCAGGCAGAGTCTCAGGTGGAGGCGGTGCACTGGCTCAAGGAGATCAAGAGCGACGTCACCTCCGCGATCTCCAATGAGCACGGCCTGAATGTCGGGGATCTCGTTCTGGTACCTCCGGGCTCGATTCCCACGACCACGAGCGGCAAGGTCCGCCGCGCGGCCTGTGTCGAGCAGTACCGGCAGGATGAGTTCACCCGCCTGGACGCCTGAGCGTTACAGCCCGGCGATCCCCACGGCGAGCAGCACAGCGCCGACCGTGGCGACCACGGCGGCCACCTTTTGTCGGCGTTGGGTCTGCAGCCAATCGTGTAGGGCGGCCAGGCCGGCGCGGGTGCGCTCCGGGGCCACCAGATAAGAGATCAGCGGGATTTCCACGAGACCGAACGCCACCACGTTGAACAGCAGGAGCGCCCCCACCTGGGTTGCGGCCGCGGCGCCGGAGGCGACGATGAGCGCCAGCGCGGCCAGATAGTCGACCGACGGCAGAGCGATGCCGAGCCCTGCAGCACTCGCGGTCCACAGCGAATGACCGCCCAGCAGCTCCTTGATGCGCGTCACGATTGGCCCGGGCTGTCGGTCGGGCTTGGGACCGAACATGCGGGCGGGCCTTCCGACGGCCAGGACGGCCGCGGCCAGCAGGGCCAGTGCCCCGACTGCCAACTGGACCCTGGGCAGGGTGAAATGCGCCGACCCCAGGGCGGGCCGCAGCAGGAACAACACGATCACACCGACCGCCGTGCCCATCGCGAAACCGCCGATGAGGAACGCCAGCAGTTGCAGCAGAGGTCGTGGCCGGTTGAGCATCACGACGGTCATCCCGATGCGGAACGGCTCCAGGCTGACGGCTGCGGCCATCACCAGAAGCGGAATCCACATGATGGACGCCAACCTACCGGCCAGTGGAACGGCGGGCCGCCCGGGGAGACGAGCTGTGTGAAGATGGAGGTGCTATGAGTGCAACAGAATTGAGCCCGACGTCGCTGCGTGAAGCGTTCGGCCACTTTCCGTCAGGTGTCATCGCGATCGCGGCCGAGGTGGACGGCACCCTGGTCGGCTTGGCTGCCAGCACCTTCGTGCCGGTCTCGCTCGACCCGCCGCTGGTGTCGTTCTGCGTGCAGAATTCGTCGACCACCTGGCCAAAGCTCAAGGATCTGCCGTCCCTGGGGATCAGCGTGCTCGGCGAAGCCCATGACGAGGCGGCTCGCACCTTGGCGGCCAAGACCGGTGACCGGTTCGCCGGCTTGGAGACCGAGTCACGCGAATCCGGCGCGGTGTTCATCCACGGAACCAGTGTGTGGCTGGAAAGTGCCATCGAACAGCTGGTCGAGGCCGGTGATCACACCATCGTGGTGCTGCGGGTCAGCGATATCACCGTCAACGCCGACGTGGCACCAATCGTTTTCCACCGCAGTACGTTCCGCAAGCTCGGCGGCTAACCCCCCGCCGGCGGACCGGCGGCGTCAGGGCCGCGCGGCCAGTTCGTCGCGATACTTGGCGATGCGCTGCTCTATCTCGCCGGCATCGTCCGGGCGGCCCTCTTTACGAGCCAGGTCGGCCCGGACCGACAGTTCCCGGATCGCGGTCCGGATCTCGTTGATGCTGTGAGTCTGTCCCATGCTCATAGAGCTGCCTTTCGACGCTGATTGGCTGCTTTTCTCGAGCCTACGCGTCGAACGCCGGCCGGCGGTTCAAACTTCCTGGAGCCCGATCACAACCTTGCGGAACAACTGCGCGCCGGCATCCTTCTGTTCGGGCGGGCAGGTCACGTTGACGATCATTCCGCGGACCAGACCGTAGTAGTCGCACTCCTCCCGCTCAGTGCTGGTCAGCGCGAAGGAGTCATCGGCGGCCGATTCGGGTGCGTCGATCACCACATGGTCCAGCGAGCGGGTCTTGGTCTCGATGACCTGGCCGTGCTTGCTGATGACGGTCGTGATCTTGGCGCCTTTGCAGCGCTCGTACCACTGCCGGGCGAAGTCGAGACTGGCCGGTTCCTTCGACGGGAACACCGTGAGCGAGAACGACTTGCTGTCTTCCTTGTTACCGCCGGGATCGTCGACCGGGTACATCAGGCGTGAGATGCGGGCGTCTTTGTATCGCTCCGGATCGTCGTCGCCGCCGAAGTCCCATTTGGCGGTGTACAGCGGATCGTCGTCTGACGTACATCCCGGTGGTTCCGACGTGAATTTGTATTCGCGGTCGGGGTCGTACCCAGAGCCCCCACCCTGATTCATCTTCGTGTAATCGAACTCGGTGTAGCCCGGCGGGTACAGCGAGTCGAAGTCGATCGCGTTGAGGATCATCGTGGGCGGCTTGTCGCTCAGAAGCGGTCTGCCCTTTTCGGGTGCATCCGCGTGCTCGATGGGCGCCGAGTGCGGCCAGGCGAGCCAGGCCACCAGCGCCGCGACCAGTACCACCACCACGCCGATGCCGACGCTGCCGAGGACGAGCGTTCGCCTCGACAGTTTTCGAGTACTCGCCGCACCTGGCGGAGCCGAGTATGACCACTGGTCGGGCATCCCGTTGGGTCCGGTCACGGCTGCGGTCCTGCCGTGCTGCACAGCGCTGTGGTCAAGTGACCGAGCGGAGTTCCGTCCGGGTCGCAGAAACCCGGGCCGTCGGCTGGACGGAGCTCCACGTGGTCGGGGTATTCCAGGGGCGCGTCGGTTCCCGGACCCTGACCCGGCCCCGGTACTTGGACCGGCGTCGGCGGCGGTGGCGGAGGTGGGGCATTGGGAGCCGCTGGCTGATTGGGATCAGCCGGGGGTTGCTGGGCCTGTTCCTGCTGTTGCTGAGCCTGGCGCGCTGCCTCCGTCTTCTGTGCCACCTCCCGGTCCTTCATCTCGATGCATTCCTTCATGCGGGCTTCGTCGTCGGGATACGGGCAGGGACCGGTCTTGGACTCGGTGAAGTCGATTCCGCCGCCGGGCGCACGCTTGTAGTCGTAGCCGTCGGGCGTCTTGGTCAGCGCTCCATTTTTGAGGGCGGCGAGCTTGTTGGCCAGTCGCTCGGGCGTTTCGCCGACGAATGCGCGGACGTCGGGGCTCGCGGAGGGGAACGTAGTGAAGCACCCGGTGTCGCCGTCGGCGGCTTCCACCGCGGGCGTCAGGAATTCCCGCGCCTTGGTGAAATGGCCCTGTTTGAGTTCGCTGTCACTGAGCTTCTCGGCGATCAGGGCGAAGTTGCCGCGCGGTGGGCAGGCGCTCGGTTCTTTCTCGTGCGCAGCCTTGAATTGTTCGAAGGCGCCGGGGACGTCGCCGCGAAGCATCAGCAGGTCGCCTTGGGCCAACTCTTCACGGAAGCCGCGCCCGATGTTGCCGACATCGATCCACTCGAGCGTGTTCTGCATGGCCGCATCGTCGCGGGCCGCGAACTGGCCGGGCAGTCTGTTGCCGAGGATTCCGACGCTGGCGATCTTGACCGCCAGCAGGAGCAGCAGTACCAGCACCGGAATCGACCAGAGCAGAAGCTTGCGCCGCAACTGCAGGCGGCTGGGCCGGGGCGCAGCCGGTTTCTGCTGTGCCTCACTGGATTCGGCGGGCGGGAGCGTTTGTGTCATTTCCGTACCGTCCCCCTTCTGCGCCGCAGCCAATGACCGGCCAGCCCGTACAGTTCGACACCGAACAGCGCTGCGGCGATCGCGGCGAAGAACCAGTAGAACTCCGTCCGATCCGGGTGCGGGACTTTGGGATTGATCGGGTCGGCGGGGGCGGCCTGTGGCACCGCTGATGGCAGTTCGTCGGCGCTGACCAATCCGCTCTCACGCTTCTGGAACGGAATTCCCAGACTGTCGGCCGCGGTGGTCAGGGCCTCTTCGTTGAGTGGGACGTCGACCGTGTCGTAGTTCGGGCCGGCGTAGATGCGTGGTTTGGTGTCGTTGGTTCCGTAACCGAACACCGCCCCGCCGGACACCTGGGCCAGTGGGATGTCGAACTCGGCATCGTCCGAGTCGCTGCCCGCGCCGAAGATGAAGACGAGATTCGCCGATCCCGGATACGTCCGGGAGGCCGCGTTGAGTTGCTCTTTGAGCAGCGAATTCGCCGCCGTGACATCGGTTTTCACCACGCCATCGGTGGACCGCTCGCCGTATGGTCTGAAGTTCTGCAGAAATGGGGCCAGGCTCCACTCGTCGCGGGAGATCGGCCAGTCGACGCGGGCGGTGTCGGCATAGGAGATCACGCTGAACCGGGCGTCCGGATACTTCGTCAAGACCACCTGGGCGTCTTTCACAGCGCCCTCCAAACGGGTTTCACTGTCGCCGTAGCTGGTTCCCGCCGAACGGCCGAAGCCGCTGGCATTCATGCCCGCAGAGCGGTCGATCACGAGGAACACATTGATGTTGGACTCTTCTGCGGTGGTGGTGAGCCGAGGCGGGCGCTCGGCATCGGACTCGTCGCCGAGGCGGGTGGCAGCCAGGCCGAGACACACGATGGCTACCAGTGCCATGCCGATGCGCAGCCACTCCCGGCCGTCGGGCATCCGCCCTCTGCGGCGGGCGCTGATGATGGCGGCGGCGATTCGCAGGCCGACCGCCACGAGCACGAACACGACGATCAACCAGATCGGGAACACCGGGGCGACACTGAGTTTCACAGCCGCATCCCCAGCCGTGCTGCGGCCAGCGCGACAGCCGCGATCAACGCGATCTGCAGGAGCAGGTCAGGCACATCCCACCGGAACGGATGCTTCTCCTCCTGGCGTTCTTCATCGAGCTTCGACGGTGGCGGATTCGACATGATCTTGTCGAGTGCGTTCGACAGCTCTTCCTTCTGATTCTCGATCTTCCTGGGTGTCGCGTCGTCACCGACAAGCCCGCCGACCTCGGTGTAGAGATACTGCTTGCCGCCGGAATCCTTCACCAACTGGTCGATGAACTTTCCGGGGTGGGTTCCCGGGACGATGGTGTTCACCTGGATCTTCGAATCCTTCACGACGGCGCTCAGCATGGCGTCGGAGTACGTCGGGGGAGTGTCGGAGTAGGTCTTGGTTCCGCCGATGTAGATGATGGCCCGGCCTCGGCCGTTGTCCGATCCGACGGCGGGCAAGCCCATCGCGCACATCGCGATCGTGTCGTTGATCGTGGACCTGGTGTCGGCATAGCGGTTGAACAGTTCGCTGTCCGAGGAAAACGCCGCTGCTGGATTGTCTTTGGACCCGGCCGCCTCGGCGACTTTGCCGATCTCGGCCAGACGTTGTGATACCCACGGCAGGTCCGAGGTGACCGGGAAGTTCCGGTAGAACTCCTTGGTCATCCCGATGCGTTGATTGCCGAAGCCGCCCACCTTCTCGCCCAGGATGGTCATCAACTGGGATATGGAAACGCTGTCGGTCATGCCGATGTTGTAGAGCGGCCCGAAGCACAGCATGATGTCGACGTTCGGGGTGTCCGACCCGGCCAGTTGCGGTTCGTATGTCTTGGTCGGACGGAGAGTGGCGCCGATGAGCATGAACACCGCGATGACCGCCATCACCAGCGCCACCACGGAGAGGCGTTCGTGCAGCCGCAGCGCGCGCTGGTATTCGGGCAGCGTCGTGATCCGAAACGACCTTGCCAGGTAAGGCAGTTCGCCCTGCCAGCCGAAGCGCGTGCGTCGCGTGGCGTACCACAGCGCGACGCCGATGGCGATCGCGATCGGCAACAGTAGGAGCGGCCATTTCACGCCCATGTCAGCACCGCCGTCCGTGCTGCCTGCACGACGTCGGGAACGCTCTGTGGATCGACTTCGTGGAACTGGCCCGGATAGGTCATGGCCAGGACATTGAGAGCAGAGCCGGCCAGCGGGCTGTATGCGACGTCGGTCGCCGTCATCCTGCGGGCCTGGAATCCGGTACGAAAGTCGATGAAATTCCTGAAGATTCGGCTGATCTCATGAAACGCGTCACGGGTGGAGAGCTGCCCTTCGCGATGCTGTTGCTCAACCTTGGTCAGTGACCGGGAGAACTTGAACCGCAGCACTTTGTAGCTGATGTCGCGGATCACCGGGATCCGCCGTAGCACCTCTATGGGCAGGGTCCACACGATCACCCCGACGATCCAGCCGATGACGAGGACGACCAGGAACGCGGCGCCGATCACCCACCACACCGGGTACGCCATGGGGGGGAACAGGAAGTCGATCGCGTCGTGCATCAGCGGCGTCCCTCCGACAGCGTAGACAGGGCCGGGCCGATGTCTGCCCGCGACGAGATGCGTACACACGGGCTGTCGAGTTGCGCGATGAACGACTCCCATTCGGCCCGCCGCGCGGCCTCGGCGCGGCGGTAGGACTCCAGTACCTTGGTTCCGAGGACCGACGGGGTGAGCAGGGCCTTGCCGGTGGCGACGTCGAGCACTTCGTCGGCAGCGTGCGGTTGCCCGAGGATGTCGAGGTCTTCGATCAGGATCCAGTGAATCGCGTTGCGGCCCCGCAAAGTCATTGCCGCTGCCACGAGTTCAGGTGTGACGGCGGGCTGGTCGCACACGATGTAGATCGCGTACCGCTTGTCCAGATTGCCCGCTACGAACTCGAGCTGCCTGACGATGTTCGACGGGTTGCCGACCTCGATGTTGATGTGGCTGAGCAGGTTCAGGATCTGCTCAAGATGGTCCTCGCCGGTCTTGCCCGGTTCGATGGATGATCCGCGGTCGTCTCCGTAGACCAGGCTGATCTTGTCGGCCTGGGCCGAGGCGACCAGCCCGACCGCGCCGAGGGACAGGATCGCCAGGTCGCGTTTACTCTCCCCGCTTGGGGAATGGGCCAGCAGGTTGGCCCCGGTGTCGGCGATCAGCAGGAACTCCTGGGCCTTCTCGGCGACGTACCGGCGGACCACCAGGTGGGTGTTGCGGGCCGACGCCTTCCAGTCGATATCGCGGACGTCGTCACCGATGGTGTACTCGCGCAGGTCGACGAAATCATCGCTGCGGCCGAACTGCAGCGAGGTGTGCCCGCCCTCCAGGACCCGATGTGACCGCAGGCGCATCCCGACGGCCCGAGGGTCGAAATTGAGTTGGGCCCGGACCCGGTTGAGAATGTCCCCCATCGTGGCTCGCTACGGCGTCGGAACGCGGTGCAGGATGCCGTCGATGAGATATTCCGGGGTGATGCCTTGGGCCGACGCCTGGAATTTGAGGATGATGCGGTGCCGGAGAACACGCTTGGCGACGGCCTTGACATCGTCGGGAACCGCGTATGGTCGGCCCTCCAGCAGCGCGTGTGCGCACGCCGCGCGGCAGAGGGCGATGGTGGCGCGGGGGCTGGCGCCGAACTGGATGAGGTCGGCGAGTTGGGGCTCCAGGTAGTTCTTGGGATGCCTGGTCGCGTTCACGATGTAGCTCGCGTACCTGACGATCGAGCGGTCGATGAACACCCGCTTGAACATGGCCTGCAGCCAGAGCACCCGCTGCGTATCGAGCTGACCGTTCCCGGCTTCCGGATGCGCGTCGAACACCCCGCCGGCGATCCGGGCGACGACTTCCTCTTCCTCCTCGGGCGTCGGATACGTGAGGATGTCCTTGAGCATGAAGCGGTCCATCTGCGCTTCGGAGAGCTGATAGGTGCCTTCTTGGTCGATCGGGTTCTGCGTCGCGAGCACCAGGAACGGGTTTGGCAGAGGGTAAACCGTTCCGCCGATGGTGGTCTGGCGTTCCTCCATCGCCTCCAGCATTGCGCTCTGGGTTTTCGCCGACGACCGGTTGATCTCGTCGAGTAACACGATGTTGGCGTGCACCGGACCGAACGAGACCTTGAACTCGCCGTTTTTCTGGTCCCAGATCTGACCGCCGGTGATGTCGCTGGGTAGCAGGTCAGGCGTGCATTGGATGCGTTGGAACCGGGCGGCCAGGCTTTCCGCGAGGGTCTTGGCCGCCGTCGTCTTGGCCAGCCCGGGAACGCTTTCCAGCAGGACGTGCCCGGAAGCGATGAGCCCGATCAACAGCGACTGCTGCAGAGTTTTCTGGCCGACGATCTTGGCCGAGAGCGCGTTCTGCAGGTAGTGGACCGTCCCGCCGACGCGTTGGAGATCCTCATGGGACAGCTGAGGTCCGGACAACTGCATGCGTAATCCCCCGTCGAAGCGCGCCGTGTGTCGGATTGAGCCTAGCAACGGTCGGCGCAGCCCAGGTGCACGAATTTTCCGGCCGCGGATGGGGCAGATTAGACACCGAATGTGCGCTCAGATCGCGTCCGGGAGCGAATTCACGATCTGAGCGCACGCTCGGGTTTCAGGGTCTACCGCCGGAACAGCTTGTTACCCAACCAGACAATCGGGTCGTACTTGCGATCGGCGACCCGTTCCTTCATCGGGATCAGCGCGTTGTCGGTGATCTTGATGTTTTCCGGGCACACCTCGGTGCAGCACTTGGTGATGTTGCAGTAGCCCAGGCCGAACTCGTCTTGGGCCATGTCCTTACGGTCCAGGACGTCGAGGGGGTGCATGTCCAGCTCCGCGATCCGCATATGGAACCGCGGGCCGGCGAACGCCTCCTTGTTCTCCTCGTGGTCACGCACCACGTGGCAGACGTTCTGGCACAGGAAGCACTCGATGCACTTGCGGAACTCCTGGCTGCGTTCGACGTCTTCCTGCTGCATCCGATACTCGCCGGGCTGCAGATCTTTGGGTGGCGTGAACGACGGTATCTGGCGGGCCTTTTCGTAGTTGAAGGACACGTCGGTGACCAGGTCGCGCATCACCGGGAAGGTCCGCAACGGCGTCACAGTGACGGTTTCGGACGGGTCGAAGGTCGACATCCGGGTCATGCACATCAGCCGCGGACGGCCGTTGATCTCCGCCGAGCAGGACCCGCACTTACCGGCCTTGCAGTTCCAGCGCACCGCCAGGTCCGGTGTCTGGGTGGCCTGCAGCCGGTGGATGATGTCGAGCACCACCTCGCCGTCGTTCACCTCGACGGTGTAGTCCTGCAACCCGCCGCCGGTGTCATCGCCGCGCCAGACGCGCAGGTTCGCGTTGTAGGCACTCATGCTCAGCCCTTCCGATCCGGGTGTTCGGCCAATTCTTGTGCGGTGTAGTACTTTTCGAGTTCGGACAGCTCGAACGTGGCCAGCAGGTCCTCCCGCATGGGTAGCTGCGACTCGGGTGTTACGGTCACGTCCGGCACCACCTGGTCTTCCCCTGTCGCGCGGCACACCAGCAGGGTGTTACGCCAGTTGGGATCCATGTCCGGGTAGTCGTCGCGGGTGTGCCCGCCGCGACTTTCGGTGCGGGCCAGTGCGGCTTTGGCCACGCATTCGCTGACCAGCAGCATGTTGCGCATGTCGATGGCCAGGTGCCAGCCAGGGTTGAAGACGCGACCGCCCTCGACGCTGACGTTGTGCACGCGGGTCCGCAGCTCGGCCAGTTTGGTCAGGGCTTCCTGGATCTCCTCTTCCTTGCGGATGATGCCGACCAGGTCGTTCATGCACTGCTGCAACTCAGCGTGCAGCGTGTACGGGTTCTCCGGATGCGCGTGAGATTCGAACGGCGCCAAAGCCAGCTCGGTGGCCTCGATGATCGCGGCCTCTGACACCTTCGGCCGTTCCGGCAGCGCCGCCACATAGTCGGCCGCACCGAGCCCGGCGCGCCGGCCGAAGACCAACAGATCCGAAAGGGAGTTGCCGCCAAGACGATTCGAGCCGTGCATGCCGCCGGAGCACTCGCCCGCGGCGAACAATCCGGGCGTGGCCGCGCCGCCGGTGTCGGGATCGACCTCGATACCGCCCATCACGTAGTGGCAGGTGGGGCCCACTTCCATCTCGTCCTTGGTGATGTCGACCTCGGCCAGCTCCATGAACTGGTGGTACATCGACGGCAACCGGCGCTTGATCTCCTCGGTGGGCATGCGCGAGGCGATGTCGAGGTACACGCCGCCGTGCGGTGAGCCGCGGCCGGCCTTCACCTCGGAGTTGATGGCACGGGCCACCTCGTCGCGGGGGAGCAGGTCAGGGGTGCGGCGCGCATTGCCGTCGGCTGATCCCCTTTGTTCGGCGAGCCACTGGTCGGCTTCCTCCTCGGTCTCGGCGTACTGGCCCTTGAACACCGCGGGGATGTAGTCGAACATGAACCGCTTGCCCTCGGAGTTCTTGAGCACCCCGCCGTCGCCGCGGACACCCTCGGTGACCAGGATGCCCTTGACCGAGAGCGGCCAGACCATGCCGGTCGGGTGGAACTGGATGAACTCCATGTTGATCAGGCCCGACCCGGCGCGCAGCGCCAGGGCGTGGCCGTCGCCGGTGTATTCCCACGAGTTGGACGACACCTTGAACGACTTGCCGATCCCGCCGGTGGCCAGGACGATCGCCGGTGCCTCGAACAACACGAAGTTGCCGGTCTCGCGGTAGTAGCCGAACGCGCCGGCGATCCGATCCCCGTCCTTGATGAGCTCGGTGATCGAGCACTCGTGGAAGACCTTGATCCGGGCCTCGTAATCGCCGAGTTCGGCCTTGTCCTCCTGCTGCAACGAGACGATTTTCTGCTGCAGCGTGCGGATGATCTCCAGGCCGGTGCGGTCACCGACGTGTGCCAGTCGCGGGTAGGTGTGCCCGCCGAAGTTGCGCTGGCTGATCCGGCCGTCCTTGGTCCGGTCGAACAGTGCCCCATAGGTTTCCAGCTCCCAGACCCGGTCCGGAGCTTCCTGCGCGTGCAGTTCGGCCATGCGCCAGTTGTTGAGGAACTTGCCGCCGCGCATGGTGTCACCGAAGTGCACCTGCCAGGAGTCCTTGGTGTTGACGTTGCGCATGGCGGCCGCACAGC
Source organism: Mycolicibacterium senegalense (assembly GCF_019645875.1). Taxonomy (GTDB): domain Bacteria; phylum Actinomycetota; class Actinomycetes; order Mycobacteriales; family Mycobacteriaceae; genus Mycobacterium; species Mycobacterium senegalense. Next base: position 402,019 of record NZ_CP081000.1, read on the forward strand.
CGCCCTCGGCCATCACGGTGTGGGCCTTGCCGAACAACGACTTGGTCACCACCGCCACCCGCAGACCGCGTTCGCGTGCCTCGATCACTGCGCGCAGACCTGCTCCACCGGCACCGATCACGACTACGTCGTAAGAGTGCCGTTCCAGCTCACCCATTGATTCCACTCGCCTTCTCGCGTGTACGTACTTGTCGGCCAAAGAAACTCGGTCGGACCGAGTCAGCCAATGAACCTGAGATCAGAGATGGTGCCGCTGGCTACCAACATGATGTAGAAGTCGGTGAGGACCAGGGTGCCCAGCGTGATCCAGGCGAAAAGCATGTGGCGGGTGTTGAGTTTGCTCACCTGTGTCCACATCCAGTAGCGCACAGGGTGTTTCGAGAAGTGCTTCAGCCGGCCGCCGGTGACGTGGCGGCATGAGTGGCAGGACACCGTGTAGACCCACAGCAGGATGACGTTGCCGACCAGAATGACGTTGCCCAGGCCGAATCCGAAGCCCGATGGCGAATGGAACGCCACGATCGCGTCGTAGGTGTTGAGCAGTGAGATGAGCACCGCGGCGTAGAAGAAGTACCGGTGCAGATTCTGCATGATCAGCGGAAGGCGGGTCTCCCCGGTGTATTTCGCGTGCGGCTCGGCGACCGCACAGGCGGTCGGTGACTGCCAGACCGACCGGTAGTACGCCTTGCGGTAGTAGTAGCAGGTCAGCCGGAAGGCCAGCAGGAACGGCAGTGAGATGAACGCCATCGGGATGAACCAGGGCAGCTCGCCTACCCACTGACCGAGGTGGCTCGATCCGGGCGCGCACGCCGTGCTGATGCACGGTGAATAGAAGGGCGTCAGGTAGTGGTAGTCCTCTACCCAGTACGCGCTTCCCCAGAACGCCCGGACCGTCGCGTAGATGACGAACGCCGCGAGCCCCAGATTGGTCAATAGTGGTGCCTGCCACCACCGGTCGGTCCGTAGGGTGCGTTGAGGGATCTCCGCTCGGGTGGGCGAGAAGACCCCGGTCGCGCGACGGTCAGCGGTGGGTGCGCTCACGGTTCCCTTTCTGAGGTTCAGTTGTTCGTCGGGCGTCAAACGCCCACGAGCTCAGCGGTATCCGCCGAGACCCTCGTCGGCGACGTCCTGCCAGAACTCGCGTCCGTATTGGGTGTCGGGGATGCCGATCTTCTCGCGGGCCGGTTGTTGGCGTGTCACGCCGTGACGCATCTCCAACTCCTCGGCGTCGATGTCCAACCGGTCGATATCGTTGAGGATCCGCTCGGCGTCGTTCATCACGCGGCGCATGGCGGGGGAATCCCCGTACTTCGACGCCAACGTGGTGACACAGCGACGCATGTCGCCGATCAGGTTGTGTAGTTCGGAGAACTCGGTGGTGGTGGACAAGTGACCTCCTCGGGCTGAAGGTGTCAGGGCTCACAGTACGACACCCAATGCTAGCCACATCACGATCCCGACGTGATGCGCATCACGTCCGCGGTGGCCTCGTGGACCGCTCGCAGTCGCCGGCCCGAACCCGGGTCGTAGGCTTGCTCTCGCCGGCTTCCCATCTGGCCGAATGACACCTGAGCAGCACATCTGAGCACCCCGGAGGATCAATGAGTGAGACCACGTTGCAGCAGCGCGCGGCGGCGTTGCTGGCGTTGCACCAACCCGGCAATCCCGTCGTGTTGCCAACCGTGTGGGATGCCTGGTCGGCTCGGCTGGCGGTCGGCGAGGGCTTCTCCGCACTCTCCGTGGGCAGCCATCCGCTGGCCGATTCCATCGGCAAGGCGGACGGCGAGGTGATGTCGTTCGACGATCTGCTCACCCGGGTGCGGCAAATCACCGACGCGGTCGACGTGCCGGTGTCGGTGGACATCGAGTCCGGTTACGGCGAGCAGCCGGAGCGGCTGATCGAAGGGCTGCTCGGCGTAGGCGCGGTCGGGCTCAACATCGAGGACACGGTGCACCGGGAAGGAAAGCGGCTGCGTAGCTCGGCAGAGCACGCCGAACTGGTACGGCAGCTGCGGGCGGCAGCGGATGCCGCCGGCGTGCATGTGGTGATCAACGCGCGTACCGACCTGTTCCTGCGTAACGACGGAGACGATGCCGATCGCCTTGATCGGGCGATCGCCCGGCTGTCCGAAGCGGCCGCTGCCGGTGCCGACTCGCTGTTCCCTCCCGGCCTACGCGACCCGGAAGCATTGGCGCGCTTGGCTTCTGAGGTGCCGCTGCCGGTCAGTGTGACCGTTCCGCCGGATACCGCCGACCTCGCCGAGCTGACGGCGGCCGGCGTCGGGCGCATCACCTTCGGCCCGTTCCTGCTGGCCGTGCTGGGCGAGCGGGCCAAAGAGGTGCTCGGCCGCTGGCGGTAGCCGCCGGCGATTTGTGCGAACTGCCGCTTCTCGACCTGCGATTTGTGCCAATAATGACGCACTGATACGTCGAGCAGGGGTGCATGCGATGGACTGGCGCATTAGACGCGCGGTGACGTTGGCGGCGGCGGGTGGGGTGGTGCTCGGCGGGGTGGGTGCTCCGCCGGCATCGGCGACGACCATGGTGCCGTTGTCGAATCACATCCGGAACTGCGATTTCGCCGAAGGCCTGTTCCTGGACGGTATGGGCTCGGGCAGCGGTGGCGGATTCGCTCACATCGGCGGCGATGGTTCGCAGGCGAGTGCCCAGGTGACCATGCAGTCGGCGCGGCCGGACACCGACTACCGGGTGCGGCTGATTCAGATGCCGCGATCGGCGGCCGCCACCTGCAGTGCCGGTGATCCCGGGGTGTCCAGCGGCGTCTTGCACACCGATGCCAGCGGCTCGGGCACCGTCACCGTCTCCGGACCGGTGGTCGACGGTGCCGGCCAGGCCTGGGTGGTGGTGGAGGGGCCGCCGGCTCCCGGGCGCATCCGTAGTGACGTGTACAGCTCGGATTTCCTCGCGAGTATCTGATTGGCGCGAAAGCTGTTGGAGTCCAAGGGATTCTGTCGGCTTTCGGGGGTGTCACCGCAGGCGGATGCGGACGGCCAGGGCGGCACAGCCGATAACGACGGCGCCGCCGAGCACCGTGGTCCAGGTGAGTCTCTCGCGCAGTAACAGTGCGGCCCAGGCGATGGTCATCACCGGCTGGACCAACTGGACTTGGCTCACCTGCGTCATCGGTCCGATGGCCAGGCCGCGATACCAGGCGAAAAACCCCAGATACATACTGACCGCGGCCAGGTAACCGAACGCGGCCCACTGCACCGGCGTGGCGTGCGGCGGTTGCTGTGCCACGTCGAGCACCGTCAGGGCCAGCATCACCGGCGCCGCGATCACCAACGCCCAGGACACCGTCTGCCAGGCACCCAGCTCCCGGGCCAGTAACCCGCCCTCGGCATATCCGACCGCGGCCGCCAGCACGGCGCCGAACAGCAGTAGGTCAGCCCAGCTCAGATGGCCGAGTCCGGAGCCGTGCAGCATCGCGAAGACCACGGCGGCCAGCGCTCCGGCCGCGGCCATGGCCCAGAAGGCGACCGGAGGGCGCTCGTGGCCGCGAAGCACTGCGCACACCGCGGTGGCGGCCGGCAGCAGTGCGACCACGATGGCGCCGTGGCTGGCGGGAACGACGGTGAGCGCGTAGGAGGTCAGTAGCGGAAAGCCCGCGACGACTCCTGCCGCCACGACGGCCAGCCGCGCCCATTGCCGGACCGAGGGCGGGGCTTGCCGGGTGAGCGCCAGCGCGGCCCCTGCGATGGCAGCGGCGACGACGGCCCGTCCGGCGCCGATGAACAGCGGGGACAGTGCGCCGATGGCAACCTTGGTGAACACGATGGTGAACGAGAACGCGGTGACGCCCAGCAGTCCCCACCGTAACCCGGAGCCGGATAGCGCAGACGCCTTGCGCTGAGTAGCGCTACTCTCTCTCAACATGGATAACGATAGCACTGAGCGCATCGTGTCCGGTCTGCGGAAGTGGATCACTACGGCACCACCGGGCGCGCAGTTGCCCTCCAACCGGGCCCTGGTGGCCGAGTATGCGGCCAGCCCGGTGACGGTCGCCAAGGCCATGCGCGCGCTGCGCAACCTGGGGTTGGTGGAGAGCAGGCCCGGGGTCGGCACGTTCGTGCGGGCGGTGCGCAGTGCGCGCCTGCCCGATTACGGCTGGCAGACCGCCGCTCTGGGGTCCCCGCAGGCACGCATCCCAGCACTGTCGACGCCGCTGCGCGGTGTGGCGCCGGACATCATCGCGCTGCACTCGGGTTATCCCGTCCGCGAACTTCTGCCACAGCGACTGGTCCGTACTGCTCTTGCGCGGGCGGCCCGTGGCGACGCGGCGTTGAGTCCGGCTGCCGTGGCCGGGCAACCGGACCTGCAGGCCTGGTTTGCTCAGGAGTTGGCGGAGGCGTTCGGAGCCGGCGTGACGCCGCCGACAGCGCGCGAGGTGATCGTGCTGCCGGGCAGCCAGAGTGGTCTCAGCTCTATCTTTCGCGCCCTGGTCGGGTTCGGCCGGCCGATGCTGATCGAGTCGCCCAGCTACTGGGGAGCCATCCTGGCGGCGGCCCAGTGCGGTGTGCGGTTGGTGCCCGTACCGAGTGGGCCGCGGGGCCCCGAACCCGAGGAGTTGTCGCGCGCGTTCGCGCAAACCGGTGCCAGGGTGTTCTACGCTCAACCCAACTACGCCAACCCGACTGGCGCCCAATGGGATCCAGAGCTGGCAAGCCAGGTGCTCGAGGTGGTGCGCGGCCATGGTGCCTTCCTGGTCGAGGACGATTGGGCGCACGACTTCGGCATCGACAGCACCGCCACGCCGGTCGTGGCCTCCGACGACGCCGGGCACGTGATCTATCTGAGGTCGCTGACCAAAAGTGTGTCGCCGTCGATCCGGGTGGCGGCGATGGTCGCCCGAGGCCCGGCCCGCGACCGGCTGCTGGCCGACCGGGGAGCCGAGGCGATGTATGTCAGCGGGTTGCTGCAGGCCGCCGCCCTCGACGTGGTCACCCAACCAGCCTGGCGAACCCACCTACGGGACCTGCGCCAGCAGTTGCGGGCCCGCCGTGACCAGTTGATCGCCGCGCTGGCCGAGCACGCTCCCGGCGCCCAGTTGCAGCACGTGCCGCGCGGCGGGCTGCATCTGTGGCTGCGGCTGCCCGATGCGGTCAACCTGGCCCGGCTGGTGCGTGAATGCGAAGCTGAGTCGGTACTGGTCGCCGCGGGCAATGAGTGGTTTCCGGCTGAACCGGCGGGACCGTATCTGCGGCTGAACTTTTCCGGCCCGGATCCGCAACGTTTCGCCGAGGCCGCCCACGTCATCGGTCAGGCGCTGGCCCGTCAGCTGGGTTAGCCGGACCTCACGCCCGGGCTTCCTCACATGTGCGCCGCGGGGGCCGTGAGCACACCGTGACGGGCGGTTCACACAGGGCGACAATTCGGCAACTTCGGGTTCCTAACCTCGCCGTATGTCGTCAACACAGAACGTCGTGGTCGTCGGACACGGCATGGTGGGCCACCGCTTCGTCGAGGCGTTGCGGTCGCGCGACACCGCAGGCACCTGGCGGGTCACCGTCCTGTCCGAGGAAGCTGACGCCGCCTACGACCGGGTCGGCCTGACCGGGTACACCGAGCATTGGGACCGGGCCAAACTGGCGCTGCCCGGCAACGACTATGCCGGTGACGACCGGGTGGACCTGCGCCTGGGATGTGCGGTCGACGAGATCGACCGCGAAGCCCGCACGGTGCGCACCGTCGCCGGCGAGACCTTCGCCTACGACGCGCTGGTGCTGGCCACCGGGTCGTACGCGTTCGTGCCGCCGGTACCGGGGCGGGACCTGCCGGGCGTGCACGTCTACCGCACGCTGGACGACCTCGACGCGATCCGTGCCAGCGCCCAGAGTGCGTTGGCGTCGAAGTCGCCGGTCGGCGTGGTGATCGGCGGTGGCCTACTGGGCCTGGAAGCGGCCAACGCGCTGCGACAGTTCGGCCTGCGCACGCATGTGCTGGAGATGTCGCCGCACCTGATGTCGGCCCAGCTCGACGAAGCCGGCGGCACGCTGCTGAACCGGATGATGCGGGGCCTGGGTATCGAGGTGCACACCGCGGTGGGTACGGACAGTATCCAGCCGGTGCAGCGGCACAAGCCGCTGCGCAAGTCCGACATCGACGATTCGATGCGGATCTCACTGAACGACGGCAGCACGATCGATGCCGGCCTGGTCGTTTTCGCCGCCGGTGTGCGGCCGCGCGACGAGTTGGCCCGGGCCGCGGGCCTGGACATGGCGCAGCGGGGTGGCGTTCTCACCGATCTGTCTTGTGTCACAAGTGATCCCAGCATCTATGCGATCGGTGAGGTGGCCGCCATCGAAGGGCGTTGCTACGGCCTGGTCGCGCCGGGTTACACCACCGCTGAGGTGGTAGCCGACCGACTGCTCGGCGGTGAGGCCGAATTCCCGGGCGCGGACATGTCGACCAAGCTCAAGCTGCTCGGCGTCGACGTCGCCAGTTTCGGTGATGCCAAAGGTGTTACGCCGAACTGCCTGGAGGTCGTGGTCAACGACCCGGTCAAGCAGACCTATGCCAAGCTGGTGCTCTCCGATGACGCCAAGACGCTGCTCGGCGGCATCCTGGTCGGTGACGCATCCGCGTACGGGGTGCTGCGGCCCATGGTCGCCAGCGAGCTCCCGGGCGATCCGCTGGCGTTGATCGCTCCCGTTGGTGACAGCGACGCGCCCGCACTGGGCGTTGCCGCGTTGCCGGACATCGCACAGATCTGCTCGTGCAACAACGTCACCAAGGGTGATCTGAAGGAAGCCATCTGCGGCGGCTGCGACGACGTGCCCAGCCTGAAGAAATGCACGCTGGCCGGTACCTCGTGCGGCTCCTGCGTGCCGCTGCTCAAGCAGCTCCTCGAGGCCGAAGGCGTCGAGCAGTCCAAGGCCCTGTGTGAGCACTTCAGCCAGTCGCGTGCCGAGCTCTTCGAGATCATCAGCGCCACCGAGATCCGCACCTTCTCCGGCTTGATCGAGAAGTTCGGCACCGGAAAAGGTTGCGACATCTGTAAACCCACCGTCGCATCGATTCTGGCTTCGACCAGTTCCGACCACGTGCTCGACGGTGAGCAGGCCTCGCTGCAGGACTCCAACGACCACTTCCTGGCCAATATCCAGAAGAACGGCAGCTACTCGGTGGTGCCGCGGTCGCCCGGCGGTGAGATCACTCCGGAACAGTTGATCCTGATCGGTGAGATCGCAAGGGATTTCGACCTGTACACCAAGATCACCGGAGGACAGCGCATCGACATGTTCGGCGCGCGGGTTGAGCAGTTGCCGCAGATCTGGGCGCGCCTGGTCGAGGGCGGCATGGAATCCGGGCACGCCTACGGCAAGTCGCTGCGAACCGTCAAGAGTTGTGTCGGTAGCACGTGGTGCCGTTATGGCCAACAGGATTCGGTCAACATGGCCGTGGAGATCGAGAAGCGGTACCGAGGGCTGCGCTCACCGCACAAGATCAAGATGGCGGTCTCGGGATGCGCCCGGGAATGCGCCGAGGCGCAGAGCAAGGACGTCGGCGTCATCGCCACCGAACAGGGCTGGAACCTGTATGTGTGCGGCAACGGCGGCATGTCTCCACGGCACGCCCAGTTGCTGGCCGGCGATCTCGATGACGAGACCCTGATCCGCTACATCGATCGGTTCCTGATGTTCTACATCCGCACCGCCGACCGTCTGCAGCGCACGGCACCGTGGCTGGAGGCCCTCGACGGTGGGCTCGATCACCTCCGCGAGGTCGTATGCAACGACTCCCTCGGCCTGGCGGCCGAATTCGAGGCGGCCATGGAACGCCACGTCGCCGGCTATGCCTGTGAGTGGAAGGGCGTGCTGGACGACCCGGAGAAGCTGTCGCGTTTCGTGTCGTTCGTCAATGCGCCCGACGTCGACGACCCGACCATCACCTTCACCGAGCGCGCCGGCCGCAAGGTGCCGACCAGTTTGGGCATGCCGTCGATCATCCAGGAGGCGAAATGACACTGCTCGACGATCACAAGGACATTCACGCCTCGACGCCGTGGGAATGGACGACGGCGTGCCGCTATGAATTCCTGATGCCGTGCCGCGGCGTGGCGGTGCTGCTGTCCGATGGCTCGCAGGCGGCTCTGTTCCGCCTCGATGACGGCTCGTTGCATGCGGTGGGCAACATCGACCCGTTCTCCGGCGCGGCGGTGATCTCTCGCGGCATCGTGGGTGACCGGGCCGGCCGGGCGACTGTGCAGTCGCCGATCAAGAAGCAGGCTTTCGCGCTCGACGACGGCAGTTGCCTCGACGACGACGCGGTGTCGATCCCGGTCTACCGGACCCGCGTCACACCGGGCGGGTTCGTTCAGATCTCCGCCTGATCCGCCGTCCGGCTCCAGTGGGCGTAGCGTCCCTGGAGCTTGCGGCGCTGCACGGCGCCGCGGCGTTCGAGCACCGTGAGATTGCGGTACACGGACTCGATCACGACCGGTGCGCGGAAGTGCTGGTGCATGTCGTCACGTAGCTGGGCAGTGGTCATCGGCCCGGACGTGCGTTCCAGAGTGTTCAGCAGGTGTTCACGCAGACGTTCGGCCGGGACCCGGTTACCGGGCCGCACTGCCGAGCGCGTCGTCTCGACGGGCTGCGCCCGTCGGTGTGGTCACCTGCACGTTTGTCTCTACTCCCGCCGAATCGTCCGATGGTCGCGACAACGATAGCTGAGTTTTTGGGTCCGATCTGCCGCCACGGCCCACCGGCAAACAGTCGTCGGCTGGTTACTTCGGCAAATACCTGGCCAACGCCGGTTTCGCGGCGAAATTTGCCAGAATTGCAGGGTCGGGATCCTTCTCAAAGCTGTGGCGGGCGTCTCTCTGGCTAACTAGAATAGTTCGCTGGAGTGTGTTTAGACTCCCTCTCAAGGAAGCGTCGTCAGAGGGGCTGACAAGGGATGTTTGCGCGTTCGGTAATGAATTTGGTGGGGGCGGCAGCGATGCTGGGCGCACTCGGGGCAATGTTGATGCCCCTGGCCTTGAACGCCGTGGATCGCAGCGGTCAACCCATCCCATGCGGTAGCGGAGCGCGGCCGGATTACAGCGTCGCCGCTCAGCAGGACCAGCTCAACCTGGACCAGCACACGTTGGCCGGTCCGGGATTCATGGCCAGCGATTACGTCGAGCAATGTTCGGCGATGGTCGATACCCGGCGTTCGGCGTTCTTCTCGGTGGCCGGCGCCGGCGGTGTGCTTCTGCTGGCGGGTTCTGCCGGGCCGCTGATCGCCCGGTCCATCCGATCACGCCGCAGCCGGCAGGCTCAGTACTCCGGCCCGGCGGAACCGGTTCGCAATCAGCCGCACCATGCCGGGGTGGGTGCCCAGGGGTTCACTCACGAGGTCGGCGCCGGATTCACGCAACCGGTCCTGGAAAAGCCCGTCGGCGAGCAGGTAGGACGCCACAGCTATGCGGCGATGGCCGCGGCTGCGCTGCGCGGCGACGGCTTCGGCAACACTGGGCGCACCAGTCGCGGCGAAGGCCATTTCTACGCGATCGCCGGTCATCGCTGACAGCAGTGCCGCAGTGCGGCGAAGGTCGGACTGAGCGCCTCTGTCGGACGTTCCGGCTGCCGCCAGGATCACCGAATCACCTGGGCGCCAGCCCGATTCGGTGAGCCGATCCGCGAGGACCCGGACCGTTCCCGGGCAGGGGCCCAGAGGCTGTGTGACTGTGACGGCGGGATGCCCACTGGCCGCCACATGGTGGGGCACGTCGACGCGGACGTGATACCCGGCGGCCAGGAAGGCCGGCACCACCACCGCCGGACAGTCGGTAGGCAACGATGCGAGCACCTCGCTCGGAGTCGGTCCCACCACGTCGACGAAGGAGACGTGCACGGGCCGGCCCAGCAGGTCGGACACCCGCGCGGCGAGCTCGCCGATCATCGCCACGCCGCCGGGCTTGCGGGTTCCGTGGGCGGCCAGGACCAGGCTCATTGCGCCGTGACCATCTCGCTGTCGTCGACGGCGAGCCGGTAGCCGCGCTTGACGACCGTCGACACGATGTTCTTGTCCCCCAATGCGGTACGAAGCCTCAGCACCGCGGTCTCCACCGCATGGGTGTCGGTGCCGGTGCCCGGCAGCGCGCTCAGCAGGTCGAACCGGGAAACCACCGCGCCCGGACGGTGCGCCAGCGCGCGGATGGTGGCCATCCCGGCCGGGGACAGCGACTTGACCACGCCGTCGACCAGAACGCAGGTGCCCCGGATCTCGAGCGTGTGCCCGGCGACCCGAACGGTCCGCGCCTGCAGCAGTGGCAGTTCGTCGGTGATGTGACGGGCCAAGGCGCCCAACCGCATCCGCTCGGGGGCCGAGGTCGGTACCCCGAGCCGGACCAGCGGCCGCGCGGTGACCGGGCCGACGCACATGGCGTGGACATCGGTACGCAGGGCGGCCAGCACGCGGTCGGCGATGTCCATTTCGGTGGCACGCATCAACACCGAGGCCACTGCCATGGCCGAAGTGAAACTGACTGCGTCGAACCGTCGTTCGGCGATTCCGGCGACCATCTGGTCGAACTCGCCGTCCCGCGGCGCGGGGTGCCAGCGGTACACCCGGATCGGCACCACCTCGGCTCCCGCGGCGCGCAGCTCGTCGAGAAACTCGGGGAACGGATCCCACTCGTCGGTCGCCCCGTGCAGCTGCACCGCGATGCGTTGCCCCGCGACGCCCTGTTCGATGAGGTAGCGCAACACTTCCCGGGAGGATTCCGATTCCGGTGACCATTCCTCGGGTAGTCCCGCGGCCCGCAACGCTCCCGTGGCCTTCGGGCCACGGGAGACGATGCGGGCGTTGCTCAGGGCGTCGGTGAGCTCGGCGGCCAGACCCCAGCCGTCCGCTGCGGCGAACCAGCCGCGAAAGCCGATCCCGGTGGTCGCCACCACGATGTCCGGTGGGACGTCGATCAGCGACCCGGTGTGGGTGCGCAGCTGGTCGTCGTCGGGCAGCGGAACCATCGTGATGGCGGCCGCACTGGTCACCGTGGCGCCGCGTCTGGTCAGCAGCGCGCTGAGCTCATCAGCACGTCGGGCGGAGGTCACCGCCACACGAAAACCGGTGAGCGGTGCCCAGTCGGGCTCGTTCATAGGTCCAGTAGAGGCATCGCGTGTTTCCAAGTGATTACCCGGCCATTGCCGAGGCGTGTCGGTCTACCGGGGTCGATGTGACCGCCGTCGCAGCCGGGCGCCGGACGTAACGGAACCAGGTGCATGCCGAGGCCAGCACGTAGAAGGCCAGGAAGATGCAGAACGCCGCGGTGGCCGATCCGCTGGACAGGTAGGACTGGCGCAACGCCATGTTGATGCCGAATCCGCCCAACGCGCCGATGGCGCCGGCGAAGCCGATCAGTGCGCCGGCCATCGACCGCGACCAGTGCTGGCGGTCTTCCTCGCTCATGTCCAGAGAGTGGCTGCGGGCCTCGAAGATGGACGGGATCATCTTGTAGACCGAGCCGTTGCCGAGACCGCTGAGCAGGAACAGGGCGACGAATCCGATGACGTAGCCACCCATCATCAGGCTGTTGGCGGCAGCGGCGGTGTGATCGTCGATCATGCTGATCGCCACCAGTAGGCCGGCCGCCAGGATCATGCCGCCGAACACTGCGAGGGTGACGCGGCCGCCGCCGATCCGGTCGGCGAGCTTTCCGCCGTACACGCGGGACACCGAGCCCAGCAGCGGACCGATGAACGCGATCTGCGCGGCGTGCAGCGAGGCCTGTGCCGCGGTCTGGCCGCCTGCGGCGAAGTTGATCTGCAGAACTTGGCCGAAGGCGAACGAGAACCCGATGAACGACCCGAACGTGCCGATGTAGAGCAGTGAGATCACCCAGGTATCGCGTTCTGTCAGAATCGATTTCATCGCGCCCAGGTCGATCTTGTGTTGTTCGAGATTGTCCATGTACAGCGCGGCGCCGATGCCGGCCACCGCCAAGGCCACGAGGTAGACGGCGCACACCCAATACGGGGCACGGTTACCCGCGGTGGCGATGACCAGCAGGCCGACCAGCTGGATCATCGGAACACCGATGTTGCCGCCGCCGGCGTTGAGGCCGAGCGCCCAGCCTTTGAGTCGTTGCGGGTAGAAGGCGTTGATGTTGGTCATCGACGAGGCGAAGTTGCCGCCGCCGAAGCCGGCCAGCGCCGCACAGATCAGGTACGGCCACAGTGGCAGGCCCGGATTGGCGAGCAGCACCATCGTTCCCACCGTCGGGATCAACAGCACGAAGGCGGAGAACACCGTCCAGTTGCGCCCGCCGAACGTGGCGGTGGCCAGGGTGTAAGGGATGCGCAGGCAGGCGCCCACCAGGGTGGCGGTGGCACCCAGCAGGAACTTGTCGCCGGCGGAGAAGCCGTACACGGCCTCGGGCATGAACAGCACCATGACCGACCAGATCGACCAGACGGAGAAGCCGACATGCTCGGCGAACACCGACCAGATCAGGTTCCGTCGCGCGATGTACTTGTTTCCGGCCTCCCAGGCCACGGTGTCCTCGGGATCCCAATTGGTGATGCGATTGGACTTCAGCAGAGTGGGCATGGCGCAAAAGTAGGAAGCGTTTGTTGCAGAGGTGCTCCTGGCGGTGACCCGGCCGTGAAATTCCGCTCACCCGCTCACACACTCGGGTGTGAGCCTGTGCTTTCTGGTGGTTTACCAGACGTCCCCGTCGCGCCAGTCGCAGGTGATCGGCGCGGTGGCGTCGAGATCCATGCCGGCGGGCATGGCGACCGGCAGCACGAACACCGAATCGTCGTCCTCTGGTGTGCGGCTGACGCCGGTGGGGGACAGCACCGAGGTCGGGCCCTGCCAGGGCACCCACCCTCGGGAGAGGTACATCTGCCGGGCCGGGTCGCCGCCCGAACTCAGCGCACCGAGTTGGTAGGCGCCGCGCAGCACCTGCTCGACGGCGTCCATCACGGCGGTGGCCAGGCCTTGACCGCGCCAATCCTCGCGCACCGCCACGGCTTCCACGTAACCGCAGCGCAGCGCGGTGTCGCGGTAGAGCAGCCGCCGCTGGACCACGGCCGCGTGGGCGATCAGGGCGCCGTGATGGCAGATGTAGGCGTGCATACCCCCGAGGGCGTGCTCCCAGTCGGCTGCGGTGAAGTCACCGTCGAACGCCTCGGTGACCATGCGGCGCGCGCCCTCGCGGGTCTCGTGGTCGAGATCGGAGGTGTGGACCAGGCGCGCGGTGTGCAGGATCCCGCCTCGGACTGGCGGCGCGCTGACATCCTGGAAGGGCACACCCTTGTTCTACCAGCGGTGTGCACCGGTGTCTGTAGTTGGTGGGCTCGCCCAGGCGTCAACCCTGGAACGGCCGGCGAGGGTGCGCCCAGTGCAGTCGGACGGTCTGACCCGGCCGGACCTGGCCCAGCTTGTCGATGTCCTCGTCGGTCACCACGCCGATCACCGGGTAGCCGCCCGTGACCGGGTGGTCGGGCCCGAGGATCACCGGAAAACCGTTGGGCGGTATCTGGATTGCCCCGCGCGTGGCGCCTTCACTGGGCAGCTGGCGGTCGGGCCAGCGGTAGTCCAGCGGCATGCCGACCAGACGCATCCCGACCCGGTCGCTGTGGGTGGTCACCAGCCAGTTGGTGCGGATCAGCACGTCGGGGTCGACGAACCAGTCGTCGCGGGGGCCGGGCACCACGTTGAGTTCCAGCACGTCGTCGCTGATCGAGGCGACCGGCGCCTGGTCGGTCTCGGGCAGGTCCGCGGTGTGCTCACCGACAGGCAGGACGTCGCCGGGTCGCAGCGGGGCCGGGCCGATGGCTGACATCACGTCGTAGCTCCGCGAACCCAGGACGGGTTCGACGGCGATGCCGCCACGTACCGCGAGGTAGCTGCGCAACCCTGAGTGCGGCGCCCCGAGCGAAATCACCTCGCCGTCACGCACGTGGTGAATACTGTTGGTGCCGAAGGGAATTCCATTGACCGACGGGTCGGTGTCAGCGCCGGTGACTGCGACGGTGACGTCACCGCCGACCACCCGCGCCGAGAATCCGCCGAACATCACCTCGACGGTGGCATGCTCGCCGGGGTTGGCGACCAGGCGGTTGGCCAGCGTGTGGGACCGGCGGTCGGCGGCGCCCGATCGGGTGACGCCGAGGTGGGCCATGCCGGGGCGGCCGAGATCCTCGACCAGGGCCAGCGGTCCGGTGCGCAGCACTTCCAATGTGGTCATGGTGTCCTCCTCGCCGTCTAGCCGATGGCCCGGAACTGCACCCAGGTACCCGGGGTGAGCAGCGCGGGTTTGTCTCGATGAACGTCGAACAGCACCGCGTCGGTGCGCCCGATCAGTTGCCAGCCGCCGGGCGACTGCCGCGGGTAGATGCCGCTGAACTCGCCGGCCAGTGCCACTGCCCCGGGCGGGACGGTGGTGCGGGGCTCGGCCCGGCGTGGCACCCGGAGCCGTTCGTCACCGCCGACGAGGTAGGCGAACCCGGGAGCGAAGCCCATGAATCCGACCTGCCACGGGGTGCCGGTGTGCGCCGCGATCACCTGTTCCGGGGTCAGCCCGGTGAGGTTCGCGACGTCGTCCAGGTCGGCGCCGTCGTAGACCACGTCGATGGTCACGTCCGGCTGGCCTGTCGGACGGACCGGTGCGGACCCGGGCTGCAGCCGCAGCTTGCTGAGCCGCTGCCGGGTGGGCGCCTGGTAGCGCGGGTCGGCCAGCTTGATCAAGATCGTGCGCGACGCGGGGACGATATCGAGCACACCTAGCAATTGGGCCGCCGTGAGCGTAGCGGTCCACGCCAAAACATCGGCAGTGCTGTCGAACTCGAGCAGCAGAGCCTGATCGCCATAGTCGCGGGCGGTGCCTGGGCTCAGGCTCGGTCCCGCGTCCATCACCTCTGATGTCACACTCATGACCTGAAGCTACCCGTCGGTAGCTAAGAAAGCTCCGGCTCTATGAACCTTGCCAGAGGTGCCTTATCGAAGCCTCACACGGCGAGCTGATATGTGGGCTCACGGCGCTTGATCGAAGCGATCACGCGGTAGGTGACCGGCAGCATGATCACCTCGACCGCGGTCTTGTAGACCCAGCCCAGCGCGGTGTAGGTGACGAAGTCGCCGAAGGTGCTGATGCCGATCGCGCCGGCCGCGATGGCGCAGAAGACCAGCGTGTCGCCGAGTTGGCCGGCGAACGTGGAGCCGATGAGCCGGGCCCACAGGTGCTTTTCCTTGGTCCGTTCTTTGATGGCGACCACGACCCAGGCGTTGATGGTCTGCCCGACGATGAAGCCGGCCAGGCCCGCCACGATCAACTGGGTGTAGGCACCGACGACGTTCTCGAAGTGCTCCTGGTTGGTGTAGAAGTCCGCTGCGGGCAGGTAGATCGTGACCCAGAATGCCAGTGCGGCAAGAGCATTCATCGAGAATCCGAGGAAGATGGCGCGCCGGGCGGCCTTGAATCCGTACACCTCGGAGAGCACGTCGCCGATCACATAGGTGAGCGGGAAGACGATGAAGCCGCCGTCGGTGATGATCGGCCCGAACGCGACCCCCTTGGTGGCGGTGACATTGGAGATGATCACCAGTGCGGTGAAGATCGCGACGAGCACCGGATAGTAGGCCGAGCCCACGATGGCGGTGCCGCGGTGCTCGGGGTTCTGCTGGGTGCTTGTCACCCGGTCATCTTGTCAGGTCAGTGCCTGGTCGAGCAGGGGCGGCAGCTGGTCGGCCACCACGGGGTAGGACAGTGGCGACGCGAAGGCGATGGCACCGGCCAGGTCTTTGGGGGTGAAGACGTGCCGCTTGCGGGTGGTCGCCCGCAGCTCGGCGATCGCCGGGTCGGCCAGCAGGGCGTCGCGCTCCTGATCGCTCTCGGTGGTCCAGATCAGGACATCGGCGGCGTCGAGTACCGAGGCGATGTCCGCGCGCGGGATCAGTGCGGGTGTCTGCGGTACGGCGAAGCCCATCTGGGTGAGGAACTCGGTGCGCCATCCGGTCTGTGCCTGCACACTGTCACGGAACAACGTGCCGCTCAGCAGCATGGCCTTTTTGCCGGCGAAACGCGGGTTGTTGGTGGCCACCGCCTTGAACTTGTCGTCCACCCCGGTGATCAACCCTGCCATCGCGTCCTTCTGGAACAGGGCCTGACCGATCAGGGTGGCCTGGTCGCGCCACGGTTCGAAGAACGCGTCGGGCCCGGACTGTGCGATGGTCGGGGCGATCTCGGAGAGCTTGGCGTAGGTGTCGGCGTCGAGCCCGGCGTTGGTGGCCACGATCAGGTCCGGCGTGAGCTCCTTGATCTGGTCGACCTGGATGCCGTCGGTCAGGTTGAGCACGGTGGGCTGGGCGCCGCCGAGTCTCGGTTGCGCCCAGGGCCACACCGCGTACGGCTCGCCCCCGAACCACTCCGTGGTGGCGACCGGAATGACACCGAGGGCCAGCAGGTCGTCCTGTTCAGTGAAGCCGGCGCTGACCACCCGCTTCGGCGGACCCGGAATGTTGGTGTCGCCGAAGAGGTGGCGGACGGTCACCGAACCGTCTTTCCTGACTTCGCCAGGCTTTTGCGTGCTACATGCGGCGACCAGGGCCATCGTTGCGGTGACCGTGAAAAACCCTCGCCGTGACCAGGTTGTCGGCACTTAGCCAGGGTAACGGCTAGCTCCCGCCGAAGCTGCCGAAAAACCCGCCGAACAACAGCGAGGCCAACCCCAAGGCCACCACGATGTTGACGACGGTCGCGGCCGCGAACAGCGCGATGGGCCGCCAACCGGCTTCCTTGAGACCGCGAAGGGAGAACTCCAGCCCGATGGCCACGAACGCAAAGATCAGGAACCAGGTCCGCAGGTCGTTGACGGTGGCGATCGCGGTTTTGCCGTCGGCCGCGAACTGGAGATACAGCGTCCCGATCACCGACGCGGTGAGGAAGCCGAGCACGAATTTGGGGAAGCGGTCCCAGAATTCGCGCAGGGACGGGCGTGCCACCGCCGGGTCGGGTGTGTCGGACTGGCGCTCGACCTTCAGGGCGAAGTACGCGGTGAGGGCGATGGCGACGATGCCGATCAGCGCGTTCTGCGTGGTTTTGACGATCGTGGCGATCTGCAGTGCGTTCTCCCCGGCGATCGTGCCCGCGGCGGCCACGGCCGCGGTGGTGTCGATGTTGCCTCCGATCCACGCGCCGGCGACCGCATCGGACAGCCCGAACACGTCGGCCAGCCACGGCAGCAGGAAGATCGAGGGCAGGGCGAACACGATCACCAGCGACGCGGCATAGGCCAGCTGCTCCTTGCGGGCCTGGACCGCGCCCGCCGCTGCGATGGCCGCGCTCACCCCGCAGATGGAGACTGCCGAGGCCAGCAGTGCACGAAGCTTGTCATCGAGGCCGAGTCGCCCGCCCAGCCACCAGGTGAACCCGAATACGATCGAAATCAGCAGCAGGGCTTGGATGATCGCCGGTCCCGCAGCGGTGGCGAGCACCTTCAGGTTGATCGATGCCCCCAGCAGGACCAAACCGGTCTTGATGAAGAATTCGGTGCGAAACCCCTGGGACAGCGCGTCTCGCAACGCGAACCGGGCCAGTATCGCGTTGCCGATCAGCCCGAGAGCGATTGCGTAGACCGGGAATTCGACCGATTTCGCGATCTTGGCCAACGGGGTTCCAGCAGCCCAGTGGGGAACCTGGGTCTCCAGGAAGCGGGTCGCTGCACCCAGCGCGATGACCACGAGCACACCGGCGACGGCATAACCGACCTTGGCCGAGCGCTGCTCGGAGCGTTCTTCGGTGCTGGTCATGGAATCACGCTGCCGGGGATCGCACCGACGAGCACGAGGGTGAGTAGGGTAAGGCCGACAATCACGGCCAGCCAGTCTTCGTTCACGCGCGTGAGGCTAGGCCGGGCCGAATCCGGCGGGGAGCCTTGCAATCTATGCGAGCGCAACCGGTTACGAACGAGGTGCGTCCTGGAAGAGGACCGGTTATTGTCGATCCCGCATACTGGGCGTCCTCGGGAATTACTCTCAGCGCACGGGGACCTACTGAGGAGTGGTCATGCGGAGCATGTGGCGTCCAGCGTTACTCGGCCTGGCTGGATTGACCGTGCCGATCGTGATTGCCACCGCGCCGCCCGCCGCCGCTGATTGTGTCGACGCCGGCGGTTCCACGGTGTGTGCGCAGGGCGATATCCGCGGCGGAGGCCCAACGCCTCCCAAAGCCGGCCCCTACTACCCGTACCCCTGTGCCAACGACTGGTACTGCGGCGACTGGGGCTTGGAGATCAATCTCGATCCCGGCCGCCCCGACAACGGTGGCGGTGGTGGCGGTGGTGGTTGGCGTCCCGGGCGTCGGTGAGCGTAGTCCAGTTATCCGAGTCGACTTAGGAGCCACGATGTTCTCCCGTGTGATCGCTGCCGGCGCAATCGGCCTGTCGCTCTTGGCTGTTGGTGCGCCCGTTGCTTCGGCAGAAGAGCCGAACTGCACCGCTGCCGACCTGGCCGGGGTGATGGCCGGCGTCCGTGCGTCCACCTCGGCATATCTGTTCACTCATCCCGACGTCAACGCGTTCTTCACCAGTCTCAAGGGACAGTCGAACGAGCAGATGGCCGATTCGGTGCGGGTCTATCTTGAGGACAAACCCCAGATCAAAGCCGAGCTGACGGGCATTCGTCAGCCGGCGATCGATTTCCGTAACCGCTGCGGCGGTTAGCCGGCTACGGCTGAGCCAGCCCGCGTAGCAGCACCGCCAGTCCGTACTCGAACGCATCGTCGGCTCGCGCAGGCCGGGGCGCGCCGGTGGCGAGCGCGGCGGTCAGCTCGGGGCCGACGGCGGCGCCGGATTCCCATGGTTGGTCCGGCGCGGTGAGGTCGAGGGCCGATCCCAGCACGTAGTTGTCGACCAAGGTGATGATCCGCAGCGTGTCGGTGGGGCTGAACCCGGCCCGGGTCAGGGTGACCGCCAGCGCGTTGTACATCGTGAGGGCCTGGCTGCTGTTGACGGCATGGGCGGTGAGCAGCGGAATCAGCCGCGGGTAGCGGGCGAAGCTATTGCGGTAGGAGCGCATGATGTCGGCCAGGATGTCGGCCCATGGCCGGTCGGCGTCGAGGTCGGGCAGTGCCACCTCCGACATCGCCCGTTCGCGGAGCAATTCGACGATCTGCTCGCGCCCGGACACGTGGTTGTACAGCGATGACGGGCTGACCTTGAGTCTGCGGGCGAGTTCCGGGATGGTGAATCCACCCGTCGTGTTGACGAGATCCATTGCCGCACTGGCAATCCGGTCCATTGACAGGATCGGTATCGATGGACGCCCCATGACTGTTTCCCCCTAAATTTCGTCTCACCGCTTTACAACTGGTGGCCTGCATCACACAATAAACGAATTCCATTCGCTTTAGGAGCCGCATGACCACTCTCTTCCGCGGCGGCGTCGTCTGGACGCCGACGACGACCACCGATGCGCTGCTGATCGCCGATGGGGTTGTGCAGGCCGTGGGCGCCGAAGCGTTGGCATCGGCGGCCGACCGGAAGGTCGACCTCGGAGGCGGATTCCTGATGCCGTCATTCGGTGACGGCCATGCGCACCCGCTGTTCGGCGGTTTGGAAGCCACCGGCCCCCAGGTTCGGCCCTGCCGATCGGTCGACGAGATCGTGTCGGCGGTGAAGGAGTACGCCGACGCGAACCCCGACCAGGAGTGGATCGTCGGTGCCTCGTACGACGGCAGCCTCGCGCCGGACGGTTTGTTCGACGCCCGCTGGCTCGACGCCGCGGTCCCGGACCGGCCCGTGGTGTTGCGCGCCTGGGACTATCACACCCTCTGGGTCAACTCGGTCGCGCTGCAACGCGCCGGGATCACCGCGGACACCCCGGAACCCGTGCTCGGTGAGATTCCGCGTCGGGCGGATGGCTCACCGCTGGGCACGCTGCGGGAATGGGGTGCGACCGATCTGATGACTGCGGTGATGCCGGCGCGTGACGAGGCGGTCCGCGTCGCGGCGCTGGGCACGGCTGCCGATTACTACCTGGCCCGCGGTGTGACCTGGGTTCAGGACGCGTGGGTCGAGCCGACCGAGCTGGACACCTACCTTGCGGCCGCTCGGCAAGGCGCCCTGCGGATGCGGTTCAACCTGGCGTTCTATGCCGATCCGCGCCACTTCGACACACAGGTGACCAAATACGCCGCCGCCCGGGATCGCGTGCACGCCGCGGGTTCGCCGCTGCTGACCGCGAACACGGTGAAGTTCTTCGCCGACGGCGTCGTCGAGAACGAGACCGGGGCGCTGCTGGAGCCCTACTGCTCGGGTCTGCACTCACACGGTATGCAGCTGTGGCAGGGCAACGCGCTGGCCGAGGCGGCCAAACAAGTCGACGACCTGGGCCTGCAGATCCACATCCACGCCATCGGTGACGCCGCGGTCCGCCAGGCCCTGGACGCCATCGAATACGTTGTGCGGCACAATGGTCCGCGGGATCGCAGGCCAGTGATCGCGCACGCACAGTTGGTGGACGATGCCGATCTGGGCCGGTTCGCCGAACTCGGGGTCATCCCGAACATGCAGCCGCTGTGGGCGCAGCTGGACGCCTTGATGACGGTGCTCACGATCCCCCGGCTCGGAGCGCAGCGGGCCGATCGGCAGTACCGGATGCGCACACTGGAGAGCTCCGGTGCGGCACTGGCGTTCGGGTCGGACTGGCCCGTGTCCTCGGGTGCGCCACTGGACGGTATCGCCGTGGCCGTCTCGCGATGCACGTCTGAAGGAGAGCCTGCGGGTGGCTGGACGCCGCACGAGGTCCTTCCGATCGAGCACGCCCTGTCGTCCTACACCACGGCCGTGGCGTATCAGGCGTTCGCAGAAGACAATTGGGGCAGCTTCGCGCCCGGCGTGAGTGCTGATCTGGTGTGGCTGGACCGGGACCCACGGTATGTCGCAGCGTCGGAGCTTCCGGCGGTGACGGTGCGCGCCACCTATCTACAGGGCACGCAGGTCTATTCGGCCGCGGAATGAGAGGAACTGGCATGTCCGATGTGGCTGAAGTGACCGAGGGACGGCTGCGCCGTGCCCTGGGGCTGCCATCGTTGGTGCTGTTCGGTCTGGTCTACATGGTGCCGCTCACGGTGTTCACCACCTACGGCATCGTCACCCAGACCACCGGTGGCCGCTTGTCGGTCGCGTATCTGGTGACGCTGGCCGCGATGGTGTTCACCGCCCGGTCCTATGCCGCGATGGCGGTTGCTTTTCCGGTCGCGGGCTCGGCGTACACGTACACCCAGAAGTCGTTCGGTGCCCCGGTCGGATTCCTGGCCGGATGGTCCTTGCTGCTGGATTACCTGTTCCTGCCGATGATCAACTATTTGGTGATCGGGATCTACCTGAATGCCGCGCTGCCGGCGATCCCGGCCTGGGTCTTCATCGTCGTGTCCATCGCCGCGGTGACGGTGCTCAATGTCGTCGGCATCGTGTCGGTGGCCAGGGCGAACTTCGTCATCATCGCGGTACAGGCGATCTTCATCGTCACGTTCCTGGTGTTGGCCTGCTCCAAGGTTTTCAGCCTGGGCGACCTCGACCTGATGGAGCCGATCCACGGGGACGGCAGTGAGACCGGGTTCAGCCCGGTGCTGGCCGGTGCGGCCATCCTGTGCCTGTCGTTTTTGGGGTTCGACGCGGTGTCGACGTTGTCCGAGGAGGCCAAGGATCCCAAACGGTCTGTGCCGCAGGCAATCATGATCGCCACACTGGTGTCGGGTGCGATCTTTGTCGTGCTGTCCTATCTCGGCCAGTTGGTGTTTCCGTCCAATCAGTTCGCCGACGTCGAGTCCGGGTCCCTGGACCTGATGCTGACCGCGGGCGGGCAGTTCCTGCAGACCTTCTTCACCGCGGCCTATGTGGCCGGCGCGCTCGGCTCGGCCATCACTTCGCAGGCCTCGGTGGCCCGCATTTTGTATGCGATGGGTCGCGACGGCGTCTTGCCCCGGCAGTTCTTCGGCCACGTCGCGGCGCGGTTCGCCACGCCGGTGTATGCGATCCTGGCGGTGTCGGTGGTGTCGCTGCTCGCCATCGTGATCTCGCTGACCACGCTGGCTTCACTCATCAGTTTCGGTGCGCTGGTGGCGTTCTCGGTCGTCAACCTCTCGGTGATCAAGCACTACTTCGTCGACCAGGGAAAGCGACAAGGCATCGAGGTGATCCGCAACCTGGTGCTGCCGCTGATCGGCTTCCTGCTGACCGTGTGGTTGTGGACGAGTTTGTCCGGCTTCACCTTGATCGTCGGGTTGTGTTGGCTGGCAGTGGGATTCGTGTGGCTGGCCGGGGTTACCCGCGGTTTCCAGCAGCCGACTCCGGTGCTGGATATGAAGGAGTAAACCCGGCCGGCCTCTACGGGTCAGGCCACGCTGATGGTGACGTCGATGTTGCCGCGGGTCGCCTTCGAGTACGGGCAGACCTGGTGTGCGTCGTCGGCGATGGCTTGGGCGGTCTCGCGATCGACCCCGGGGATGGTGACATTGAGCCGGACCCGCAGGGAGAATGCGCCGTCGGTGTTGAGGAGGTCTACCTCGGCATCCACTGCGGTCTCGGCGGGCAGCTTCACATTGTGCTTGCCCGCGGTCAGTCCCATGGCGCTCAGGAAGCACGCCGACCAACCGGCCGCGAACAGCTGCTCGGGGTTGGTGCCGGTGCCGTTGCCTCCGGGCGGGGTGAGCTGGATGTCCAGGTTGCCGTCGGAGCTGTAGGACTCGCCCTGCCGGCCGCCGGTGGTGTGGGTCTGCGCGGTGTAGAGGACGTTGTCGGTCTGGCTGGTGGTCACTGCGGTTCTCCTTCGGGTGGATGGTCCTGTGCAATTGGACGCGTTAGAGATGAACGCTGGATGCCCGGCTTTCCATCCCATCCGATTGAATCGGATCCGATATAATTTGGGTATGGCACCTCGTCGCCCACAGCTCGCGGACTTCCTGTGCTTTGCCATCTACTCGGCCAACTTGGCGTACGGCAAGGCTTACAAGCCGATCCTGGATGCCAAAGGCATCACGTACACGCAGTACATCGCGATCGTCGCGCTCTCGGAGCAGGACCACCAGACCGTGGGCAGCCTGGGGGAAAAGCTGTTCCTGGAGTCCAACACGCTGACCCCGATCCTGAAGAAGCTCGAGGCGCTCGGATACGTGACGCGGCATCGTGATCCCAACGACGAGCGTCAGGTGATCGTCAGCCTCACCGACGCCGGCCGGGAGCTGCGCGAGCTGGCCTTCGAGATGGACCTCGTCGCGGCGACTGGCCTGTCACCGGACGAGCTCAAGACCATGCAGCGTGGTGTTTCCACGCTGCGCGACAACCTGCGTAACTACTCGCGATCCCCTGTTGAACCTGCGGACACGGCGTGAGAGTTCGACTGGGCCGCGCCCTCTGCGCAGGATGAACGTCGGCATTCCTCGGGGATGACCAGAACCGGCGTCGTGGCGTGCGCGACGACGGCGGCCGCCACACTGCCCTCCAAATGGCCGAGCAACCCGTTGCGCCGGTGCGGGCCCACCACGATGAGGCTTGCGTTGTGCTCGCGCGCAGTCTCGACGATGCCCTTCCAAATCGGTGCCGCTTCGACGGCTATCGCCTCCGCCGAGAAACCGGCCCGGGTGGCCAGCGATGCGCCGTGTGCGGCCGTCTGCTGGGCGACCCGGCGTACTTCGGTGGCCTGATCGGCGTCGAAGTGCGTGGCCTCGACCGGCGTGAAGCCGACGTCGACGGGTTGCCAGACGCACACCACCAGAGCGTCGCGCTGACCTGAGAGCTCTGTCGCGGCCTGTTCGATCGCGGAGGCGGCGCGGGCCGTTCCGTCGTAGGCGAGCAGTACCGGTCCCGGAGAGGTGGGCTCGACGACCGGTGCGATCGTCGTATCCCGATGGGCAGCGCCGGCGGGGGTGCGCGGCGCGGACAGGCCGGGACGGAGCCGGGCGAGCAGTGGCGGCGAATACCAGGCCGGCGATTCACCATCGAGGAACTGGTCGAGGTCCGGCTTCTGAGGGCGCGCGCCGCTGAGCGCGTAGACGGCCACCCCGAAGAGGGCACCTCCGATCG
This sequence comes from Mycolicibacterium senegalense, assembly GCF_019645875.1. Lineage (GTDB taxonomy): Bacteria > Actinomycetota > Actinomycetes > Mycobacteriales > Mycobacteriaceae > Mycobacterium > Mycobacterium senegalense. Next base: position 426,051 of record NZ_CP081000.1, read on the forward strand.
ACAGCCCGAATCCGACCCACAGGGCATCGCCCGCGCCCGCGGTCAGACCGCCCGCTGCGGTGGCCGCGAAGTGGGCGAAGATCGGCGCCACCATGAAGGCCGCGACGGCTCGCAGCAGCTCGATGATCGCGAACACGCGCTGAAGGCTGTTCGACTGCAGGGAGAAGCCGGCGACGAACAATGCGGGAGCCACCGTGGCGCCCAACGCCAGCCCGGTCAGCGCCGAGGCGATGAGAGCGAGCGGTTGGTTCGCCGGTATCGCGAGCCGGAACATCACGATGCCCGCGGCCAGCAGTCCCATGCCGACCAGCGGAAGGTAGTGCATCGAGCGCTTGGAGATGACGGATCCGAACACGAAGGCCATCACGATGGCGCCACCGAGTTCCGGCAGGTAGAGCAGCCCGACCTGAACGGGACTGTAGGTCTGCATGAAGACCTCGGCCGTCAGCGCGGTCGCCGCCACCGACGCTGCCGCCGCGAACAACGCGACACCGACCCCGGCGACGGGAATCGAACTGGTCAGCATGGTGCGGACGGTCAGCAGCGGGCGAGGGGCCTTGAACTGGTACACGATCAGCACGACGATCAGCGCCAGTCCGCCGAGCATCGGCACGATCACCGCCGGGTCGGTGAACGCATGGCTGGTGAGTTGGGAGGCGCCGATGAAGGCGGCAGCGCAGCCGACCGAGGCCAGACCGATGGCGCGGAGGTCGCGCGGCGCATCGAGGTCGGCAGGCGGTGCATCTTCGAATGTCAGGGCCGCCATGACCAAGGCCAAGAAGGCGATTCCGGCGACGATCCAGAACAGCGGACGCCAGGCGTCGGTTTCTGCTTGGACACCGCCGATGAACGGGCCCAGCGCGACGGCCCCGAACACGCACATGTTCATGATCACGGCGGTGTTGCGCAGCTTGTCTCGAGGAAAGCCGATGGTCAGGGGCGGTGCGGCGGCGATCAGCAGCATGCTGGTGGCCAGCCCTTGCAGGATGTGACCGCAGATGAACATCGTCCCGTTGACCGCCGACGCGGCCAGCATCGAGCCCACGACCAGGACCACCGCATACGCCAGCAGCATCCGGCGCTGAGGCAGGTGCTGGGCGAATTGGACCGCGAGAACGGTGCCGACGGCGTAGGCAGCGTTGCCCAGCCCCGAGCCCAGGCTCATCGTCTGGGTCGACATGTTCAGTTGAGCCGAGATGATCGGTACCAGCGGATCGACCGCGGCGGACAGCGCCAGGTAAGGGATCAAGGCCAGGGTGACCATGGCGGCCACCGCGGGGTACCGGCCGGCGAGTGGACCTTGACGCATCAGCGCCGCCCGCTGCGGGCTGTAGGCATTGCCTGGCGCTGCGGCGCCGCGTTCGGACAGTCGGCTATCGAGTTCGGTTGGCGCACGTGTCCGTTTAACCGTCCACCCGGCCGCGGTTATTCCGTTGTCTGCGAATTAATTCCGGATTGTGAAGCGACTCACCTAAATTTGCATAGAACAACGATGTGTTGTATGTCGAGCCAATTGTGCTGGGGTGGTGAGGCTTTCAAGAAACTCACAGCAAATTGACAGTGACTCTGAGCTTGACTACGGCTTGAGCTGAACTTTGAGATCCGCGCCCGAGCGAGAGAACGCTCTGGCATAGCCGTCTGCGGCCTCGTCCAGCGCCATCGTGGTGGTGAAGATTCCGTCGACGTCGAGACGGCCGGCCTGCAGTAGCGGAATCAGTTCCGGCCAGGTCTGCTGCACCGGTGCGGTGGTGAACCGGATGGTCAGGCTGCGCAGCAGGCAGCCCAGGGCGGGCATCGGGTAGGGCTGCAGGTCGTGCACGCCGACGATAGACACCGTGCCGCCGGCGCGGGCGGCGTCGATGGCGTCGTTGATCGAGGCGTCCATGCCGACCGCGTCGATGACGGAGTCCACCCCGAGACCGCCGGTGGCCTCCCGGATCGCCTGTGCCGATGGTGGAGCGAAGGTGATGGCGCCCGAGGCTTCCGCCCGTTCGCGCCGAGCCTCCACCGGGTCGACGGCGAAAACCTTTGCCGCACCGAGGGTGATGGCACTGCGCAGGGCACACATCCCGACCGCGCCCAGGCCGATCACGGCGACGGAGCCGCCGACGGGAATGTCGGCGCGTTTGGCCGCCGCCCAGCCGGTGGCCAGGTTGTCGGTGAGCAGGAGGGCTTGCTCGGTGCTGATGCCCTCCGGCATCTTCAGCAGTTGGAAATTGGCGGCCGGCACGGCAAGGAGTTCGGCCTGGGCGCCGCCGAGGAATCCGGTGCCGAAGATCTGTGGGCCCTGCACGCAGCGGATAGGGTCGTGGGTCGCGCAGCCGCCGCAACGGCCGCAGCCAGCCACCGAAGAGACCAGAACCCGGTCACCGACGTCGACTCCGGTTACCTCCGGGCCGATTTCGACGATCGTGCCGACGGCCTCATGCCCTACCGACACCGGATCCACGATCGGGTAGTGCCCCTCAAGGAAGTGCAGGTCCGATCCGCAGATCGAGGCGGCCTCGACCTTGACGATGGCACCGTCGGGTCCTGGGAGGACCGGGTCCGGGCGAGACTCGACGTGGATCTTTCCAGCACTGTCGACGACGACCGCGCGCATGCTCATGCCTCCTGCACTGTGAAGTCTGACCAGACGGGTTCATCGATGGCGGAACGGTATTCGCTCAGCCGCCATGGGCTGACGGTGTGGATCTCGCCGTCGGCGTTCTTGAAATACGAGTGTTTGATCGACGGTTGCGCCCACACGGTGAGGCGGATCGCCTCCTGCGATCGCTGGTGCCACGCCTTGGTCGGCTCGGGCAGCGGCTCCATGGTCCGCAAACCCTCGGTGATGAGATGTTCGAGGCACTGATTGATGTAGCGCATCTGCAGCTCGGAGTTGAGGATCAGGCTGCCGCCGTGAGCCAGATGAGTACCCGGGCCGTAGGTCATGAAGAAGTTGGGGAAACCCGGCACCGTGATGCCGCGATAGGCGTACGGGCGCTGCCCCCAGGCGTCGCGCAGGTCGATGCCGTCGCGTCCGGCGATGGTCATCGGGAACAGCACGTCCGTGGCGCGAAAACCTGTGGCGTACACGATGATATCGGCGTCGTATGTCTGGCCGTCGGCCGTGACGATCCCGGTCGGCGTGATGCGTTCGATCGGGGTGCGGATCAGCTCCACGTTGTCGCGTTTGAGGGTGCTCAGCCAGCTGCCATTGTCCTGCAGGGTCCGCTTGCCGGTCGCCGGATAGTCCGGCATAACCTTGGCCAGCAGTTCGGGGTCGTCACCGACCTGGGTGGTGATCCAGTCGGTGAACATGATGCGGGCGATGGCGTTGATCTCGCTGACCGCATTGCCCTGGTCGTCATAGTCGGGGTCGACCCGTGCGGCGTCCAAGCCCTTGTCAGCTCCGGGCCACAGCAGCAGGAAGCGGTACCAGCGGCCGTAGTACGGCAGGTGCTCCATTGCCCAGCGGACACCATCGGCGACGGGCTCGTGGTACATCGGGTTGGGGAACATCCACTGCGCGGTGCGCTGAAAGACGGTGAGGTGCTCGACCTTGTCGGCGATGGCCGGCGCGATCTGGAAGCCGCTGGCGCCGGCCCCGATCAGCGCGACCCGCTTGCCGGTGACGTCGACGTCGTGGTCCCATGCTGCGGAGTGAAAGGCCGGTCCCGCAAAGGTTTCCGCGCCGGGGAAGTCTGGGATCTGGGGTCGGTTGAGCTGTCCGACGGCGGTGATGACGGCGTTGGCCTGCAGGATCTCCGTGCCGGCCGCCGACCGCACCGTGACGTTCCACATCTCGCCGTCCCACGCCGCGGAGACCACCTCGGTGTTCCACCGGATGTTCGGTTCCAGCTCGTGGCGGTCCACCACGTCACGGAAGTACTGGCGCAGCTCGGGCTGCTCGGCGAAGAAGTGATCCCAGTGGTTGCTGGGTTCGAAGCTGTAGCAATAGAAGTGGTTGGCCACGTCCACGCGCGCCCCGGGATAGCTGTTCTCCCACCAGGTTCCGCCCGGTCCGGCGTTCTTCTCGATGATCGTGAAGTCGATCCCGGCCTGCTTGAGACGCACCCCGGCCAGCACTCCTGACTCGCCGCAGCCGATCACGATGACGCGGAAATCGCGCGTGTCCTCCAGTGTCGCCGGCCGGCGCGGATCAACTCCCTCGAGGTCGAGTTCTTCGAGCATCAGCGGCACGTTGTCGTCGTCGACCGGCTCGCAGGCCGCCCAGTCCATCATCTCCCGGACCAGCGCGGCGGGCAGCGGCTCGGGCACCGGGCACCCGCGGTCGCGGTAGTCGGCGATCACCGGCAACGCGACTTCACGGACCCGTGCCTTGTCCTCCTCGCTCATGAAGCCCTGGACCTCGTTGAGGAACAGCCCGGCCTGCTTGAACTCGCGGATGTAGCGCGCATCGCCGGTGATGTGCACGAGTGAGAGCAGCAGGGTCGGGATGCTGACCTGCTCCAATGCCGTCGCGATCTCGGCATCGGGCGTGGTGAACGGCTGGCCGACGTGGAAACTCCGGGTCACGCGGCGTTACGCTACTGCCCGTAGCGTTATGTGACAAGGGATGGACGGAGACGCGTCGTAGCTGCGGCATTGGCCAAGCGGTCTGAGAACCGATACCGGCGGCGCCGCAAAGCACCGTCGTACGCTTGCATGCGAATGAGCAGACCTGGCGTCGACCGAGGAGCGGCAATGAGTTCGTCCGCCAACGCGGCCCTACAAGCGCTCCGAAGTGCCGTTCTCGACAAAGAACCTGACACGTCGAACATGAACGTCCTGCTACCGGGGGTATCCGTGCATCGGCACAACGGTGATGCCGTCCAGATGCCCAGCATCCAGAGCCCCTTCTTGTACCTAGTTCTTGATGGATCGCTCACGCTGCACCAACACGACGGAATCCGGCAGATCGGGCCCGGGCACTTCGTAGTGTCAGAGATCGACACCCCGGCTCACGGGTACATCGCCGAGCGACCGTTGGTGGCACTGTTGGTCGAGTTCACTCTCGACGAAGTCGCCTCGGTGCTCCTGGAATTCGACGACGGACTCCCCCGCACCGTATTCATCGGCAACGGCGACCCGGGCCAGGATCTCGGGATTGACGAGCGACTGTTGGACAGCGTCGGCCGCCTGGTCGGACTGCACGAGAATCCGGACGACGTCGATTTCATGGCGCGTCATTTGAAGCGTGAGGTCATCTACCGGTTGGTCACCGGTGCGCAGGGGCGGGCGATCGTCAGCGCAGTGACGAATCTCCAGGATGCTGCTGAGATGTACTACGTCAACGCCTGGATAAAACGCAACTACAAGCGAGCATTCACGGTCGAGGCACTGGCACGGCAAAGCGATATGAGCCCGTCGGCCTTCCACCGCAAGTTCAAGAATGCCGTGCAGATGGGCCCGCTGCAGTGCCAGAAACAGTTGCGGTTGACCGAGGCTCGTCGGTTGTTGCTCGACGGGGCGATGAGCGTCACGGACGTCGCGGTGCACGTCGGGTACGAAAGCGCCTCGCAGTTCAGCCGTGAGTACCGTCGCGAGTTCGGAAAGCCGCCGCGTCAAGACATCGCGAGCCTCCAGGAACGCCTGCATCACTTGACAGATAAGCCTGGGCGTCAAAACAACTGACGATTGCTGCTATTTCACGGGGCGGTCGCGAGCAGAATCGTGCATTCCCCGGACAGGAACAGGCAACCCTGCACGGCTTGCGGAGTGAGAACGTCGAACGGTCGACGAGACAGACCGTGTCGTGACGCGCGCCGCGCGGACGTGAGAGAACAAGGAATAGCGACGATGACAACAATGATGGCCGTCCAGGTTCCCGCCGAGGGGAAGCCGTTGGAACTCACCGAGCTTCCGGTGCCGGAGCCCATGGCCGGGCAGGTCCGCATCAAGGTTGAGGCGTGCGGCGTCTGTCATGGTGAGGCGAAGATTGTGGACGGGTGGGCGTCGGCCTACCCGCGCATCCCCGGACATGAGGTTGTCGGCATCATCGACACGCTCGGCGAGCAGGTCGAAGGCTGGGAGGTCGGCCAGCGGGTCGGTATCGGTTGGCATGGCGGCCAAGACAATACGACGGGCATGACGATGGACGGCGGCTATGCCGAGTACATGGTCGCGTTCCCTGAGGGGCTCGTCGAGATCCCGGACGGCATCTCCCCGGAGGAAGCAGCTCCCATCCTGTGCGCCGGCGAGACCGTGTTCAGCGCGCTGAAAAACAGCAAGGCCCAGATGGGCGACCTGGTTGCCGTGTCCGGTATCGGCGGATTGGGTCACCTCGCCGTGCAGTACGCGCGCAAGGCCGGTTATGAGGTGGCCGCCATCTCCCGCGGTGCCGACAAGGCAGAGCTTGCCCGTCAACTCGGTGCACACCACTACATCGACGCGGCGGCCGGTGATGTCGCCGAGCAGTTGACTGCCCTCGGTGGTGCGACGGTCATTGTGGCCACCGCACCGAACCCTGATGCCATCGCAGCGTTGATCGGCGGTCTGGCTCCCAACGGTGAGCTCGTCCTCGCCGCGGTGTCCGACGAGCCCATCGGCTGGTCGGCCCTGGACTTCCTTCGTGGACAGGCCACTGTCAAGGGCACATTCACCGACGTCGATGCGATGGCCGAAGCGATCAAATACAGCGTCTTGACCGAAGCGCGGCCCATGATCGAGGTCTTTCCGCTCGAGAAGGCGCGTGAGGCCTACGACAAGATGATGAACGCGACGGTCCGTTTCCGGGCCGTCCTCTCGATGCGCTGAGGCTGTACCCCACTGCGGGATGACGCCTTCATCACGTCGAGACGAGGCCCCCGGACGTGGTCGGGTTACCCGTGACGGTCACGGTGACAACGGTTGCGCCTGGATCTGATGCGATGACCAGGCGAGCGTCGTTCGGGGACGAGACGACGTGACCACCGGTGACGACGACCTCATAGCCATTCGGATATTGGACGGCAGGCGTCGAGATGGTGGTCTGCGATCCCGCGGCGAAGGCGCCGGTACCGTCGACCCGCTCGGTGGAGTAGGTGAAAGTGAACTTGCCGTCTTCGCTCACTGTCCAGCCCTGTGGGGTTCCGGAGACGACTTGTGGGTAGGGCTTGGAGAGCGCCTGCAGGTTGCTCGTGTTGACGTTGTCGCCGACGGGCGGCAAAGATGGGTCGTAGACCAGGGATTGGTCGCTGGGGCTGGCGCTGCTCGTGATTTCACCGATGCCGGAGTATGCCCAGTCCGCCCAGCCGATCTGCTTCGCGTCGGCGGCCTGCGTTTCGGCCGCGAGTGCGTCGCGGTCGCTGGTGGCCCCGAATTCACCCATGAAGGCCGGCAATTCATGGTTCGCGGCGTAGACGGCGGCCCGTCTCGCCAGGATCGGTCCGACAATGGAACTCAGGTTGATGCCGGCGACGTTTCCGTAGCCGTGGTATTCGAGGACGGTGTTCGGATCGGCGATCGTGCCCAGTGCCACAGGCTGGCCGAACAAAATGGCGCTGATCTCGTCGACCGCCGGGCTGGCGGGTGAGATGAACACCGGCGTGTTCGGGTCGACCGACCGGATGGCGGCGATGGTCTGGTTGTACAGCGGGGTGAGTTGCTGGGTGCCGAAGAACGAACCGTTGAGAATGGTTGCGAGCCAGCCGGATCCAACCCATGGTTCGTTGATGATGTTGTAACCGATGACATCGGGGTTGTCACCGAAGTAGCTCGCGACGGCTTGCCAGCTCTGCGCATAGTGGTTCTGTAGCCCGACGCCATCGGGGGCGTCGGCATTGGCCCAGAACGCGTCCCAGGCGTGGTTCTGGGCGGGGCTCAGGTAGTAGTTGACGACAAATTGGCCCAGCAGTGCACCCAGGTCCGGGTTGGGCAGTCCACCGGTCTGCGTTGCCCAACCCGGGGCGCCCTCGCCATGGAGTTCGGTGCTGTAGAGATCCTGGTGCATGTCGATGAAGGTGTAGATGCCGTGGTCGCTGAGCGTCTGCACGGTCTGCTCGATCCCGGCCAAGTAGTCCGTGTCGATCACACCTGGCTCGGGTTCGACTGCTGCCCAATTGATTCCCAGTCGCACCACGTTGAACCCGTTGTCGGCCAGGAATTGCGCGTCATCGTCACTGAACCCCATTGCTGACGGGTCATACGGAGGTACTTTGTAGACCACGTTCACCCCGTGCATCAGGACGACTTGTCCGTCACTGTTGGTGAACCAGGTGCCGGTGGTCGTGAGCTTGCCGGTGCCGGGCATGCTCGGCGGAGCCCCAGCGATGGTGCCGAATCTGCCTACGTCGCCGTGGGTGCCGAAGATGCCCGCGATGCCGCCCGCGCCGCCGAGGGCGACCAAGCCGTTCGCCTGGCCGCCCACTGCGCTGTCGCCGGCATCACCACCGTTGCCCCCGATCCCGAACAGCTTGGAGCCATTGCCTCCGTCACCGCCGATACCGCCGACCGCGCCGTCGCCGCCGTCGCCGCCGCCACCACCGAGTCCGAAGAACAGTCCGCGTCCGTCGCCACCGAAACCTCCGGCGCCTCCGCGCGCTCCAGAAGTGGCCGAACCGCCGTCACCGCCGAGGCCGCCGACGCCCATCAGCAGTCCGCCCACCCCTCCCCGGCCACCGGCGGCGCCGGTACCTCCCATGCCGCCGGCACCGCCGTTGCCGAGCAGCCCCGCAGCACCTCCTGCTCCACCGGCCTGGCCCGCGGTGGTGCTGTGCCAGCCCGCGCCACCGTCGCCCAACAGCCAACCCCCGGCACCTCCGTCCGGGTGTTCTGCAGTGCCCGCCGCACCGTTGCCGATGGCGTAGGACCCGGTTGCGGTGTTGATGAACCCGTCGACGGCTTGACCGACCGGACTGGTGATCCACGCTTGTACAGCGTCGTGGATCGGGTCGTACAGGACGACCCCAACCCTGGCAGCAGGTGACTGTGACAGCTGCGTGGTCACAATTGACTGGGGGCCGACAATCTTCGACTCGACCACGTTCGTCCGGCGGCTGGCCACACCCAGGGCTGCCCAGGTCAGCAAACTTGAATCCTGCGGTGTCGACGGGTGTTTGGTCGGTGCCGTTGGCTGACGTCTCGTAGTGGCCGGCTTCGCCGATCTGACCGGCGAGGAGTCGTCGGCGATTGTGGTCGTGACCCTGGCGGGCCTGGAGTCGGGCTTCTTGACCGGACCTTTTCGAGCTGGGACCTCACCGTGCTTGCGGTTGGCATGGCGGGGAGAAACGGACATCGGCTTGTTCGACTTCATGGGCCCGGCGTGTCCGGACGACGGCCGCACGCTCGACTCACTCTTGGCGGGCCCGCTGGTGGGACTGCCGGTGGACTCCCCGGTATCCGCAGACGCCACCCAGCTGCCAGAAGCGAGCACGGCCCCGATCCCGAGTGCAACTGCCAGCCCGCCCACCCGACCCACATACGCAGATGCGTTCATGCGCTCATCACTACACGACCTGAGCGGCCTGCATGGCCGAATTACCGGCAGCCGGTGTGCAGTTCGTGGCGAAGCTACGTCTTGTGCCGCGGTGATCTCAGGTTGAGTGTGCGCCGGGTGGCCGTGACGAGTTCGTCGACAAGCTTGCGGTCGTCGATACCGTCGAAGTCCACCCCGACGGCCGCCGAGATGCCGGCCATGACGAGGGCGGCTCGGACTTGGCCGGAGACGCCGGGTTCCGCGCCGGCGAGCAGATCGGCTTGCCGTTTCACCAGGGTGGCCGACTGCGGTTGCCGGCGCAGGAGTTCGGCGACACCGGGGTCGCCGGTGAAGATGGGAAACAGATCGCGGTGTGCGACGGCGAGGGAGATGTACCCGGTGAGCATCGACTCGGCTTGCGCTCGACTCCCACGCTGCGCCTCGGCGGTCTCGACCAGTTCCGCCAGCTCACTGATGACGGGTTCCATGATGGCACTGAGCAGCTCGTCACGCGTGCGGAAGTGGTGGTAGATAGCCGATTTCGTCAGGCCAAGTTCGTCGGAGATCATCTGCAGGGAGGTGCCCGCGACACTGTGCCGCCGGAACAGCTCGATGGCGGCATCGATCAATTTCTGCCGGGTGGTGCCGCTGGCGTCAGGTGCGGGAACGCTCATCGAGTCGCCCTAAATGTAGCGTTACTAACAATTTCGTTCGTCCTGACCATTCGTACAGTATATGCCTGTACGATTGGTCAGTAACGAGCTGTACGTTCGGTCAGTAATTGGCCACGGGTTATCCGGCTCACCGCCACTTTGTCGAGGAGCGCGCCGTGACGCTTAACGCCACGCATCAGACTGTTTCTGTCGATACGTCCCCGCTTGAGGGCGTCGACTTCTTCCGCGACCCGACTCTGGTCGCGGACCCTTACCCGCTACTGGAGCGGATGCGGAACGCAAACCCCGTGCTGCGCGAGCCCACGAAGAACGTCGTGGTCGTCACCGGATACGACGAAGTGTTGGCGGTGGTCAGCGATCATGACTCGTTCTCGTCGTGCAACACCGTCACCGGTCCTACGCCCGGTTTTCCGGTGCCGCTGGAGGGCCTCGGCGAATCGGAGGTCCGCAGACTGATCGAGGCGCACCGCGGCGAGTTACCGTTCAGCGACCAGCTCCCGTCGTTCGACCCGCCGGCGCACACCGCGCACCGTTCGCTGCTGAGCCGCCTGATCACTCCCAAGCGCTTGAAAGAAAACGAGGAGTTCATGTGGCGGCTCGCCGATCAGGTGCTGCAGCCTTATCTGGCCGCTGGTGGCGGCGAGTTCCTCGGCGCCGTCGCCAATCCCTTTGCGCTGCTGGTCATTGCGGATCTTCTCGGTGTCCCCCAGGGGGATCGTCCTGAACTCACCGAACGGCTGATCGGGGACAACTCGCTGGGTAGTACCGCCGACGCCGTCATGACGCACAGTCCGCTGGAGTTCCTCTATGCCCGCTTCGGCGACTACATCGAGGACCGGCGCCGCAACCCCCGACGCGACGTGATGACCGAGATGGCGCAGGCCTCCTTTCCGGACGGATCGACCCCGGAGGTCATCGACGTGGTGCGGGTGGCGGCCAATCTGTTCTCGGCCGGTCAGGAGACCACGGTCCGACTGTTGTCTTCGGCGTTGAAGATCCTGGCCGAGGATGACCGACTCCAGCAACAGTTGCGGCGTAACCCCGACCAAGTGCCCAACTTCGTCGAGGAGGCACTGCGCTTCGAAAGCCCGATTCGGGGAGACTTCCGGCTCGCCCGTGCCACCACCACCGTCGGCGATGTCGAGATTCCCGCGGGCGCGGTGGTGATGGTGCATTACGGTGCGGCCAACCGTGACCCGCGCCAGTTCGACAATCCTGACGTCTTCGATCTCGACCGGCACAATGCCCGGCGCCACATCGCTTTCGGCCGTGGCGTCCACAGCTGCGTCGGTGCGCCGCTGGCCCGCGCCGAGGGGAAAGTCGTCATCCAGCGACTGCTGGCGACCACCAGTGCCATCGAGATCGACGAATCCGAGCACGGAGCCGCCGACGCCCGGCGCTACGACTACGTGCCGACCTACATCCTGCGCGGTCTGACCGATCTGCATCTCAAGTTGACTCCGGCCACCGCACCCGAGGAGGAGCGGTGATGAGGGTCGTCGTCGACGACGACCTCTGCCGTGGACACGGAGTGTGTGCGGCGCTGTGTCCGCAGGTGTTCACCCTGACCGACGGCGGCTACGCAGAGGCCCTCAGCACTGACATCCCGTCAGAACTTCAAAGCACCGTCGCACAAGCAGTCGACGGTTGTCCCGAACGAGCCATCCGATTCACGGATTAGACACAGGAAAGAGCACTATGGCAATCGATTTCGAACGTCGCGGGCGTTCCTCATTCGACCTGTCCGGCAAGGTGGTGGTCGTCGTGGGTGGCGGCCAGATGCCCGGACCCAAGATCGGCAACGGCCGGGCCACGGCCATCGTGGCGGCCCGTCACGGTGCCGAGGTGGTAGTCGTCGACCGTAACCTGGCCGCCGCGCAGGAGACGGTGGACATGATCGCGGCGGAGAACGGCAAGGCCTACGCCGCGCAGGCCGATGTGGCCGAAAAGGATGACTGTCAGCGCATTTTCGACACCGCCATGCAGCAGAGCGGTCGCGTCGACGGGATGGTCTACAGCGTGGCGATCAACCCGCCGTTCGATCGGGTGAACAATGCGATGACCGTGGAGGACTTCAACCACGGCATCAACGTGAACATGTTGGGCTGCTACTACTGCAACCTCTTTGCCGCGCAATGCATGGAGAAGAACGAAGGTGGTTCGACCGGCAGCATCGTCAACTTCTCGTCGATCGCGAGCATCAAGAACGAGGTGGGTCTCAACATCGGGATCATGCCGTACGCCCTCGGTAAGTGCGGGTTGAACTACATCACCGAACTCACTGCGACCCAATACGCCGACGCGGGCATCCGTGCGAATACGTTGATGCTCGGCCCGATCGACTCCACATTGGGCAACACCGATTCCCAGTCGCTGTTCGGTTTCGAGCCCGAGGAGGTCGACGAGGCCTACAGGGAAGTGGTGAAGCTGAAGATGGGTCGGGCCAGCGCTTGGGAGACCGGCTATACGGCCCTGTTCCTGCTGGCCGACGAGTCCCGGTTCATGACCGGGCAGCAGATCCGACTCGACGGCGGGGCCACTTTGGTGCGGTAGCCGGTATCACTCCGAGTGCGCGGTCGGGCTCTGGGGGGATTCCCACTTGGCCTCCAAGGACCGCGTAACCGGTGTGCCGGCGGCCAGTTCACGCTGAGATGTGGCACCGTCGTCACCCTCGAAGGTGATCACGAAGCCCGATTCGGTGGATTCCTTGTGGACCACCTTGCAGGCCGGTTCGCCGCTACCGACGGTGATGATGTCGCCGGGGGCGACGTCGTCAATGCGGCTGTCAGCGATGGGTTCAGACATGCTTTATCGATAGCCATTTCGCGCTGCCGTCAAACGGTGTGCCTTGTCTCTGGTATCAGGAACGTCATCGGCGATCGTTGCCATACTGGCGAGGTGGATGCGTTGGCGACCATCACGCCGAAACCCGGCGTGACCATCACCCTGCGGCGCGCCTGTCGTGCCGACGTCACCGAACTCGTCGCGCTGATCACCTCAGACCCGGTTGCGCAGAGCCGTGGCGATCTCCCGGACCAGGACATCCCGCCGTATCTGGACGCGTTCGACGCCATCGAGGCCGACCCGAGCGAACTGCTGGTGACTGCTGACCGCAACGGAGCGGTCGTGGGCACTTTCCAGCTGAGCTTTCTACCTGGCCTCGCGCGTCGCGGGGCCACACGTGCGCAGATCGAGGCAGTCCGCGTCCGAGAAGATCATCGAGGGATGGGGGTCGGGGAGGCGATGCTGCGCTGGGCGATAGCCGAAGCGCAGCATCGCGGCTGTGCACTCGTCCAATTGACCAGCGACCAGCGACGTGTCGATGCCCATCGCTTCTATGAACGTCTGGGCTTCGTCGCTACGCACGTCGGATACAAGCTCGAGCTCGACCCCGCGCAGCGACCACGCTAGCGCTCGCTGATCCACTCCTCATAGAACGGCGGCATCTCGGAAGCCCGCGCGGTGAACTCGGGTGCGCGCTTGGCGAGGAAGGCCCGCACGCCGTCGTGGCCGTCGCCGATGCTTGTGTAGAACATCGCCAGCGAGTCGACGCGGTGGGCGTCGACCGGGTGCGGCTCGGCGGCATTCCGGTAGAGCATCTGCCGCATCAGCGCGACCGATACCGGTGAGCGGTCACGGGTCCACGCGTCGGCCAGCGCCCGCGCCTCGCCGATCAGTGCGTCCGGTTCGTGGACGGCCTGTGCCAGCCCGACTTCGCGGGCGGCGTCCGCGGTGAGGATGTCAGAGCGGTACACCAGGTCCAAAGCCGTTGGCATACCGACGATCCGAGGCAGGAACCAGGTGGAACAGGCTTCCGGGGTGATCCCCAGCTTTCCGAAGACCAGTCCGAAGCGGGCCTTCGTCGACATGAGCCGGGCGTCCATGGCCAGCGTCATCGTCGCGCCGATGCCGACCGCGGCCCCGTTGATGGCCGCGATGACGGGCTTGCGGCAGGCGTAAATGGCCAGCGTCACCCGGCCGCCGGTGTCGCGGACCCGGCGCAGCTCGGGGTTATCGAGGTCGGCCATATCAGCCAGGCTCGGCGACTTCGACTCGTCAAGGCCGAACACATTGCCCTCGCTGGACAGGTCCATGCCGGCGCAGAACGCCCGGCCCTCGCCGGTCACGATGACGGCACGTACCGCGTCGTCGTCGTTGACCGCTACGAAGGTGCGCTCCAGCTCGTCGGCCATCTCGACGGTGAAGGCATTGAGGTTGTCCGGGCGATCGAGGACGACGGTGAGGATCCCGTCGTCGAGTTCGTGCCGGATCGTCGTGAAGTCCACGGATGCTCCTCCTCGCGGGGTTCGGTTGCTCCTCAGATACTGCCGGTAGGTCACCGCGCGGCGTCGACGCGGTCTAGGTTCTTGGGATGGACTTCGACGAGTACCGGACACACGATGCCACCTCTTTGGCGAAACTGGTTGCTGACAAGCAGGTTTCGGCGGCGGAGCTGCTCGCTACCGCCCAGGAGCGCGCTGCGGCGGTCAACCCGAAGATCAACGCCATCGTCCGTGACGTCCCGGCGTCGCCGTCGGATGATCTGACCGGCCCGTTCGCCGGGGTTCCGTTCTTGATCAAGGACCTGGCGCAGGACTACGCGGGTCTACCGACCTCCGCCGGTTCCCGGGCGTTGAAGTCGTTGATCGCCCCCGAGCACGCCACCGTCGTCCAGCGCTGGATCGACGCGGGCCTGGTCATCTTCGGCAAAACCAACACGCCCGAGTTCGGGGCGAAGGGAATCACCGAGCCCGACGTCTGGGGGCCGACGCGCAACCCCTGGGATCTGACCCGGTCGCCGGGCGGCAGTTCGGGAGGCTCGGCGGCGGCCGTTGCCGCGGGCATCGTGCCGTGCGCCGGCGCCAACGACGGTGGCGGATCGATCCGCATTCCGGCAGCGAGCTGTGGCCTGGTCGGGCTGAAACCGGGCCGCGGGCTGACACCGTCGGGTCCGGTGGTCGGCGAATCCATGCACGGCGCGGCCGTGCAAGGGGTGGTCTCGCGGACGGTGCGCGACACGGCGGCGATGCTCGACGTCCTCAGTGGCGGCGAGCCTTTTGGGCCGTACGTGCCGGGCCTGCCGGCCGAGTCGTTCGCGTCCTGCGTGGACGCCGACCCGGGGAAGCTGCGGATCGGGCTGCGGGTGCCGACGGCGATCAACCCGGCACCACACCGCGAGGCGTTCGCCGCCGTCGAGGCAACGGCGGCCGCGCTGACCGAGCTCGGCCACCATGTCGAGGAACTGCCCCAAGCACCGTTCGACGACGCCGCGCTCGCTCGCGACTTCCTGCTGACCTGGTTCGTCTACAGCGCATGGGAGCTTGCCGAGGCGAAGCGGCTGACCGGTGCGGGTGACGACGGTTTCGAACGTGACACCCTCATCATGGCGGCGATCGGACGCGCCACGAGCAGTGTCGACTATCTCGACGCGGTGCAGCGGCGCCAGGAGCACACGCGGCGACTGAGTACGTTCTTCGAGTCCTACGACCTGCTGATGACGCCTTCCTTGGCCACCTTGCCGCCGCGCATCGGCGAGTTCGATCTACCGGTCGCGTTAGAACGTGGCGCGGACGTCTTGATCAAGACGCGCACGGCAAGCCTGTTGCGCTACACCAAGATCGTCGATGACATGGTGGACAAGAACCTCGGCTGGGTGCCCTACACGCAATTGGCGAATATCACTGGCCGCCCGGCGATCTCGCTACCGCTGCACTGGACGGCAGAGGGTCTGCCGCTCGGCGTCCAGTTCGTCGCCCCGCTGGCTGGTGAGGCATTGCTGCTCAAGCTGGCCGCCCAGCTCGAGCAGGCGATGCCCTGGGCCGATCGCTGCGCCCCGGTCTGAGTGGGTGCGCCAGCCGACCACTCGCGATACCGGCGGCAGCACCTGGCTACTCGGTCAGCCGGCTCGGAGCGGCTTGCCGCCAGGAGTCGAGCAGAATGTCGCGGAGCTCTCGCCGATCCTCCAGTTCGGCCAACCGGACCCGCACCCAGGCCGAGGCGGCCTCGTGTTGCGGGACCCAGAACTTGTGCGGTTCGGCGGCGATCAGTTCTTCACGGTCAAACCTGGGGCAGCGCACGGCAAATGAGGTCTCGTCGTCGGGCACGGTGACGAACATCTTGCCCGCCACGTCGAAGGTGGGGTGGCCCCAGCGTTCCTTCTCGGAGGTCTCGGGGAAAGAGAGTGCGATGCTGCGTACATCGTCAGCGTCGAACACGGGCACCGGACCTCCGATCGCGCATGGTTATCCGCTCCGGCAGCCTACCGGGCGATGCAGCGTCGTCAGTGCGAAGCTCTTTCGACCGGCTCGGGATAGAACACGTCGGTGACGTCGACGGACTTCTTCCGGACCAGCAGCACCGACGCGGCGGCGATCAGGCTGGCGGCGGCCAGCGCGTACAGACCCCACGTGACAGCGCCGGTGGCTTGTTTGATCAGGCCGAAACCGAACGGTGCGACGAACCCGCCCAGGTTGCCCAGGGAGTTGATGAGCGCGATCGCCGGCGCCAAAACCATTGGGTGCATCGAGGATTGGGGGATGGACCAGAACAGCGGGCTGGCGCTCTTGAAGCCCATCGCCGCGATGCACAGGAACAACAGCGCCAGTAGCGGCGAGGTTATAGCCGCCAGGTAGGTGCCGACGGCAGCGGTGAGCAGGGCGAAAATCAGCAAGGGGCGACGTAGGTCAGGTCTGCTGTCACCGAGGCGCGAGGACAGGTACATCGCGACGACAGCGCTGATCCACGGCAGGCTCGACAGCAGGCCGACGGTGATGTCGTTGAGGCCGTGGATGCGGCGCACGATCGAGGGCAGCCAGAACGTGTTGGCGTAGATCGACAGCTGGATGGCGAAGTAGATCCAGCAGAACAGCAGCAGTTTGGGGTCCGCCAGCATCTTCCAGCGGTTGCCCTTGCCCTCGACGCCCGATGTCCTGGTCTTCTCGGCCTCCTCGACATCGATCGCGTCGATGAGGGCGTCCTGTTCGGCGCGGGTCAGCCACCTGGCGTCCCGGATTTTCGAGTTGAGCATGAAGTAGGCGACGACACCGACGAGTACCGACACCATGCCTTCGATCAGGAACAGCCACTGCCACCCACGCAGACCCGCCTGGCCGTGCAACGAGAGAAGGGGACCCGACAGCGGGCCAGAGATCGCGGCGGCGATCGAGGAGCCCGCGATGAACAGGGCCGTGGCCCGCCCGCGGTGGCTGTCGGGCAACCACTTGGCCATGTAGTAGATGACGGCAGGGAAGAAGCCGGCCTCGGCCATGCCGAGCAGGAATCGCAGAACGTAGAACATTTCCGCGCTCCGGACGAACATCATGGCGGCAGAGACCAGACCCCAGCTGATCATGATGCGGGTCAGCCAGATTCGGGCGCCGAACTTCTCCATCAGAATGTTGCTCGGAAGTTCGAAAAGCGCGTAGGCGACGAAGAACACGCCTGCTCCGAAGCCATAAGCGGCAGCACCGATACCGACGTCCGCCTCGAGATATTCCTGGGCATATCCGATGTTGGCGCGGTTGAGCTGATTGCAGATCAACATGATGATCAGCAGTGGGACGACGCGGCGGAAGAATTTCGACACCGCCGACTGCAGGTCGGCGGACGCGGGTTGCGTGATCGACACGTCCGCTCCTTCGGTCAGCCCACCGAGGCCCGGTGGTCGGGGATACAACGGCGAGTGACCCGCCTCACAATGAAATGTAAGGCAGGGAATTGATGCACGTCCAAGACCAATCACACATGAGTTGATCCAGCCTCGGCATGAGCTGGTTCCATCTGCCTGATCGGCCCGGGGCGGCGGCGTCATCTCCGATACAGATGACTTTGATCAAAAATGATCGTTGGACTTGATAGCAAGAGATTGGTCAGATTGGCGTATGACGTTCAGCGCGTCGTGAACGAGTTCCGGTGTAACCCAGTTGATTCGAAGGAGTACCGCATGCCCGTCGTCCGCTTCCAGATGACTTCAGCGCTTGATCCCGCCGCTGTCATAGGCGTGCTCACCGACTTCGGGCCTACGCGTCCGCAGCAGTGGCCGACGATCGACGCGGACCACTACCGGGTGCACGCGCTCGGCGATACCTGGGCGGAAGTGACCGAGGGCACCGCGGCGGCATGGGAGCGGGCCCGCTACGACTGGGATGCCCAGCGTCGGCGCGTGACCGTGGCCACCCACGATTCAAAGGTATTCGGCCCGGGCGGCGGCTGGACCTTCCAACTCACCCCACAGGCAGGCGGCACCCGGGTCGACATCGAATTGATCCGCAACCCAACCGGACTCAAGCGCAAGCTGCTCGCCGCGCTGTTGCCCGTCGTGGCCCCGAGCGCGTTGAAGAAGTCCTTCGCGGGGCCGCTGCGGGCTAAGTGATCGACCAGAACTCCAGCAGGGTGCGGATGGTGGCCACCAGGGGCAGTGGCTGATCCAGCATGGGGTGGTGGCCGGCCTCGGCGAGGTCGACGAACGGGCCGCGCAACTGCAGGATCGACCGGATCTGCTCGGCCATCCGAGGCGGAACCACGCCGTGCTCGCAGTGCAAATAGCCGATCCGGCAAGGGATTCGGGCGAAAGCGTTCTCCAGGATCTCCTCGTCGTCGGGGGTTTCGTCCATCAATTGGCCGCCGAAGATGTCCGGGTCGAACTTCCACACCCACCCATCGTCGGTCTTGCGCACCGATTGCACGGCGATGTGGTGACCGATGTAGGGCAGCGTCACCTCTTGTTTGGGTACCGCCCGGAATCGGGCCAGGATTTCCTCTTCGGTGGGATACCCGGCGGTGTCCCGGCGACGGTTACGCAGCCGGACTTCTTCTGGTGCGCGGTCCCGCAGCGGTGAATCGATGACCAGGATGCTGTCGATCTGCTCGCCGTAATGGGTGGCCGCGGACGCCCCGACCCAGCCGCCCATACTGTGTCCGATGATCGTGGGCCGCGCCGATGATCCGGACGCTGCTGCCGCGGCGAGAACTTCGCGCGCCCAGATCGACAGGGCGTACTCGGTGCGAATACCGCTGTCGCCGTGGCCGCTCAGATCGGGTGCGAGGACTCGGTGGGTGCGGGCGAAGAAGGGGGCGATGTGGTCCCACCATCCCGAGTGCGCGCCGCCGCCATGGACGAACACCAGCGGGGGTTTGTCCGGGTCACCCCAGCTGCGCACATGAATCGGGCAGCCGTCGACGTCGATCGTGGAGTGCTCTGGGGTTTGTTCCAGGGCAGAGGTGAACCAAGCTGGAGCGTCCGCCATCGGATGCGGCGGCGGGGACGGTTCACGGCGGAACAGCGGACTCACCTGCTGATTCTGTCTCATGCCCGAAATCTGACCGACACTTGCCTGGCGAATCCCTGATCGCGCGGTTGGTGCCGGCAGAGGCTCAGGACACCGCGAGGCTGACGCCGAGCGCCACCATCATCACCGCGATGACGCCGTCGAGGATGCGCCAGGTCATCGGGGTGGCGAACAGTCCGGCCAGTCGACGCGCACCCAGACCGAGGCCGGTGAACCACACCGCACTCGCGGCCACCGCGCCGGCGCCGAAGAGCCACCGCTGCTCACGGTGTTCGTTGGCCAGTGAGCCGAGCAGCACCACGGTGTCGAGGTACACGTGCGGGTTGAGCCAGGTCAGGGCCAGGCAGGTGACCAGTACCTCGGCCAGCCGGGCCGGGGTGCGCTCGGACGGGTTGAGCGTCGAGGGTCGGAATGCGCGCCGCGCGGCCAGGATGCCATAGCCGATCAGAAAGGCCGCCCCGCCGAACTTCGCCACCGTCATCGCGTCGGGATGGGCGGTGATCACGGCACCGACCCCGGCGATACCCGCGGCGATCAGGATCAGATCGGAGACCGTGCACAGCGCGATGACGGCGACGATGTGCTCCCCACGGATGCCCTGACGCAACACGAACGCGTTCTGCGCACCGATGGCAGCGATCAACGCCATGGTGGTGAGGAAGCCGACGAGCACGGGTGAAGCCATGTCTTCGAGGCTATGGACCTGCTGCGATCAAGTACAGCTAATGATTCTTCATATGGATTAGCTACTCTCATGCAGTTCGCAAACGTGCGGAATCCTCGCCGTCTTGTTACGACTGCGCTTGCTGCGACGTGCCCAATGATCGTGGAGCGCGGTGGTGGTTCCGCCGCCACAACCGCGGCCGCGGCGTGAGGAGGTTGTCTTGAGAATTCGCAGTAATGAGCCGGGCCAAAGTAACTGGTGCGGACTGATCGCGGCAATCGGCAACTCCGCTGGATGTTGACAGGCAATGGCTGTTCAATGGACAGCCAAGAGTGTTGGACGCTACCGGAACCGGTCGGGTTCCATTCTTTGTATGCCTGGAATCACCTACCGATCCAACAAGAAACCGCTTTTGAATACGCGTTTTCTCTCGCATGGCACGCTGGAGTGTCGTGACCTCGCCGCAACGCGGCGTTTCTACGAAGAAGTCCTCGGTCTCGAGGTCGTTCAGCAATCGTTGGGGGCGTTGTTTGTTCGCCTGGGTGGGCAGCACTGCTATGCGGTGGTCGAAACTGCCGATGGCGTGGAGATGCCCCTGCTGAATCACAATGGCATCGATCTCGCCAGCGAGGAGGAGGTCCGGCAGGCGTACGCGGCGCTGCAGGCGATAAGGGAAGAGTATGGCATCAAGCGTGTGACCAAGCCCGTCAGTCAGCACGGTACCTATTCGTTCTACCTGCAGGATCTCGACGGCAACTGGTGGGAGATCTGTCATCTGCCGGAAGGTGGTTACGCGTTCCGATTTGACCATCCGGAGACCGAATTAACTGGGCGGGACGATCTGTCCAATGACGAGATTCGAGCGCGCTACCAGAATCCCCAGGACTTCCTCAACAAACAGTCAGGACGCTGACCGGTTACGGCAAACCGATGCAGGAATGGAACAAGTCATGAAAATCAGTGTTGACCACGATCTGTGTTTGGGGAGCGCCTTGTGTACGGGGCTCGTACCGGATGTCTTCGATCTTGCGGAGGACGGCACCCTGGTGGTGCTCACAGACAAACCCGACGTGGCACTTCTCAACGATATCGAAGAGGCCGTACGCAGTTGCCCAGTACGTGCGTTGCGTCTGGACCGTGACCCATTGTGACGATCCGCCAGGTCACCATCGTGGGTGGATCGGTGGCGGGATTACGAACTGCGCAGGCGCTACGCCGCAAGGGTTTTGACGGCGTCATCACCGTTCTCGACGCGGATCGCGAGCCGGCGATCCAAAGACCTGCGTTGTCGAAGAGATTCCTGACAAGTCCACTCACCGCCTCCGACATTCGGTTGCACACCGACGGCGACAGCATCGATGTGCGCCGGGGAGTTCGTGTCGTGGGCTTCGACCTCAACAGCAGGTTGTTGCGTATCCGGGAAGGTGATGCGGGAGCGGACCGAACGGTCCCGGTAGACGGTCTGGTCATCGCCACCGGCGCGGTCGCGCGGACGTTGCCGCTCCCGTCGATGCCCGGCGTGCACGTCTTGCGCACGCTCGCCGATGCCCAGTCGTTCCGGGCTGATCTCACCGCTGGCCCTCGGGTCGTGATTATCGGTGCTGGCTTTATCGGTAGTGAGGTCGCCTCATCGTGTCGGAATCTCGGATTGGATGTGACCCTCGTCGGTTCCGATGCTGTTCCAATGTCGCGGACTTTGGGAGAGGCGGTCGGCGGAACGCTCGTCGGCTTGCATCGAGACCACGGAACCAAACTACGTCTGGGTGTTGGTGTGGATGGGTTCGTGGGCGCTGATCGCGTGACGGGCGTCCGGCTTGCTAACGGGGAAATCGTGCCGGCCGATGTCGTGCTGGTCGGCGTCGGCTCGCGACCGGCCGTGGATTGGCTGCACGGTAGCGGTTTAGAGCTCGCCGACGGAGTTCTGTGCCGGGGAAACCTTGCCGCCGCTGAGCGGATAGTCGCAGTCGGCGATGTCGCACGCTGGCAACCCCTGAGGGGCGGGAGTGTTCGAATCGAGCACTGGGACAACGCCGTACGACAGGCCGAAGTTGCGGCGGCCACATTGATCGACCCCGCCGCGGGCAGCCCCTACACAGCGACAACGATGTTTTGGTCCGACCAGTACGACTGCAAGCTGCACTTGATCGGCCATTCGGAGCCGGGGGATGACTTCGCCGTAATCGAGGGAGGTCTCGACGACCGTCGTTTCGTCGGCGCCTACACGAAAGCCGGCCGGCTCAACGCTGTTCTGCTGTGCAACCAGCCGCATCGGCTGAAGGTGTACCGCACGGCCGTTGAGAATGGGGCGTTGCCGGCGACCGCCGCCGACGGTACTGCGGTCGGTTAGATACCCCGACGTGCCCTGCGTGTACTGAGTTGCAGTCAGCCGGGATTGCGCATGCTTCGGGAGATGCCTCGTGCGGCCATACGGACCGCTCCTACGAGATGCCGTGGATTTTGGGCAGGCGGTTCCGGAACGATGATCGACAACGCTCCGTTCACTGCGCTGGCGTGGTCATAGATCGGAGCCGCGACGGAGACCAGCGGCCACGGCGGACCCGGTCGATAGATACAGACACCTTGACGACGGATGTTGGCAAGATCAGTGCGCAGTTCCGGATCTTCGGCATGCTGAACAGTCTTTTCCTGGAATTGGCTATCGGAGTGGGCGAGCAGGACTCTGCCGACGCCGGTCGTCAACAGCGGTAGCCGGCCGCCGATGTTGTACATCACCTCTACCGCCGAATGTCCGGAAATGCGTTCCACAAGAACGGCTTCCGCCCCGTCGCGGATTGCAAGCAGAACGTGTTGGTGCGTCACTTCGTAGAGGTCTTCGAGGTACGGCATCGCGGCGACGCGTAAACCGGGGCCGCGCGGGGACAGCATGGCGATTTCCCACATCCGAACACCGATAATGTAGCGGCGGTGCGGCGTTCGTTCGAGTGCGCCCAGCGCTACGAGGCGCGCCGCCAATCGACGTGCCGTACTGAGCGGGAGCGCACTGCGCGTCGCGAGTTCGGTCAGATTCAGTTCCGTCCGTTCGACGGTGAACGCCCGCAGCAGAGCAAAGGCCCTGTCCAAAACTGGTTCACCCTGCTCCGGTCGACCTCCGCCCTCGCGTGCCACAAGGAAAATGTAGCGCGAATTCTGCCACTCATTGGCAACTGGGATTTCGGTCGAAGCTCGCAGACCGCAGTATCTCGGTGCGAACGGGCTTGTGCCCACCGTCCCAGAGAGGTGTTTAGTGCATGTAGATTTGGCGCCGCTGCCTGGGCAGGCTGACGTTGCGATCGTTGGTTATGGACCGGTTGGGCAGTTGCTGGGCTTGTTGCTTGGCCGCGCGGGACACCGTGTGGTGATCGTGGAGCGGCAGACGCGGGCGTACCCGTTGCCGCGGGCGGTGCATTTCGACGACGAGATCGGCCGCATCCTGCAAGGTGTCGGCCTGTCGCCGGACGCATTGAGCGACGTGGTCAGGCCGTACGACGATTTCTACGAATGGCGTTCAGCCGGCGGTGATGCTCTGGTGCGGTTGGACTGGCGTGGCCCCGGCCCGTCGGGCTGGCACATCAGTCACTTCTTTCACCAGCCCGGCCTGGAGCAGCGGCTCGACGTCGCGGTTCGGGCCGTACCTGCCGTATCGGTGCATCGCGGCTGGGAGGCAGTGAAGCACAGTGAGTTCTCGGACGCCGTGGAGCTGGGCCTGCGA
Source organism: Mycolicibacterium senegalense (assembly GCF_019645875.1). GTDB lineage: Bacteria > Actinomycetota > Actinomycetes > Mycobacteriales > Mycobacteriaceae > Mycobacterium > Mycobacterium senegalense. The sequence continues at coordinate 449,764 of NZ_CP081000.1, forward strand.
TCGGCACACGGCGAGTCGACGACCGTTAGGGCGAAATGGGTTGTCGGGGCGGACGGAGCGAACAGCGCGGTGCGCTCGTGGATCGGGTCTTCGATGACCGACCTTGGATACTTCCACGACTGGCTGGTCGTCGACCTCGTAGACTGCACGCCGGCCGCGGATCGGCACTTTCGGCCTCCGGCCTGGCAGCTGTGTGATCCCGCAAGGCCGACGACACTTGTACCGGCGGGGCCGGGGCGGCGGCGATTCGAATTCATGCGACTCGACCACGAGACCCGGGCCGAGCTTTCCGCGGAATCGTCGGCCTGGCGGCTGCTCGAACCCTGGGGAATAGCCCCCGATAACAGCCGTATCGAGCGCAGTGCGGTGTACACGTTCCAGGCGCGCTGGTGTGACGAGTGGCGGGCGGGCCGATTGCTCATCGCCGGCGACGCTGCGCACCTGATGCCCCCCTTCGCCGGCCAGGGAATGTGCTCCGGCTTGCGTGACGCGGTGAACTTGGCGTGGAAACTCGACGCGGTGCTCGGCGGCAGGGCAGCTTCTACGTTGCTGGACACCTACGGCCCGGAACGTGCCGAGCACGTCAGACATTTCATCGCGGCGTCGATGCATCTCGGCGAGGTCATCTGCATCACTGACCGTGCGGCAGCAGCGCAGCGTGACCGGGACATGCGCGCGGCACTCCAGCAGGGCATCGAACCGGCCCCGCGTCCGTTGCCGCGCCTGGGTCCTGGGCTGCACCGCGACGATGCCGGTGGCGCCACGCTGTCCATCCAAGCGCTCGTCTCCGATGGTGATCGCACCGCTCTCTTCGACGATTTGGTGGGTGTGGGCGGCGTGTTGCTCTCTACCGTGGCCGTCGATAAAGAAGTTCGAAATCAGCTGGAAGCGAACGGTTTCAAGGTCGCAGTCATCAGTGACGACGCCGGTGCGGGCGTGATCGCGGACTCGACGGGCGCATATCGAGAGTGGTTCGCGCAGCTGAACGCTGCCGCGGTGCTGATCCGGCCCGATCACTACGTGTACGGCACCGCCTCCACCGCATCCGCAATTCCAGGCCTGGTACGGGATTTCACCTCTGCGCTGCACGGCACAGCCGTCGCCACCGCTTCAGCGAGGTGACGAAGCCGAGAAAGACTCCGCGGCGCGACCGCGCCTCGCGCAAGGAAGGAACTTGATGGAAGACAAGATCGCACTCGAAGAACACTTCGCCATTACCGAATACAACCGGGTACGTCCACCGTTCCTCGGAGAACCGCTCTGGCGCGAGGTCCAGCGCCGCATCGTGGACTTCGAAGGAGAGCGCCTGGCGGAAATGGACCGGCACGGCATCGCCTATTCGGTGATATCTCTGACCAGCCCGGGCGTTCAAGGGGAAACCGATCCGCGTCAGGCGGTCGAGCGGGCCCGGATCGCCAACGACGCACTCGCGCAGGCAATCTCTGCGCATCCCGACCGCCTCGGGGGGTTCGCCGCAGTGGCCTTGCAGGATGTAGACACCGCGGTCGCCGAGTTGGACCGCGCGGTACGCGAACTCGGCTTCCACGGCGTGCTGATCAACAGCTGGACCAATCTGCCGGAGGGGGTGGGCCGACTCGACGAAGCCCGATTCGCGCCGTTCTGGGACCGGGTCGCCGAATTGGACGTCCCTGTCTACCTGCATCCCCGTCAGCTTTACCCCGATCAGCGGCAGGTCATCGACGGCCGACCGGAACTGTCAGGCCCTGTCTGGGAATTCGCAACCGACTGTTCAGCTTCCGCGCTGCGCTTGATCACCAGCGGGCTGTTCGACCGGCATCCCGGGGTACAGATAATTCTGGGACATCTCGGTGAGGGACTTCCCTATGACATCTGGCGCATCGAGAACCGTATGAGGCTGGCCGCGGACCAGACCGAACTGCAGTCCACCCCGACCGAATACCTGAGAAGAAACTTCTTCGTCACGACGAGCGGACATTTCTCCACTACGAGCTTGCTGGCGGCGCTGACGGTGATGGGCGCCGACCGGGTGATGTTCTCAGTCGACTATCCCTACGAATTCACCGACCAGGCGGCAGCCTGGTTCGACGCACTCGACCTCGACGAATCGGTTCACCGGGCAATCGCTTCCGGCAATGCGGCCAGGCTGTTCGACCTGAAGTCGGAGGCAGCACGATGACCGGACCGTTGTCGGGTGTGCTGGTGGCGGACTTCTCCCGAATCCTGGCTGGCCCCTACGCCACGATGCTCCTCGCAGATCTGGGGGCCGACGTGGTGAAGGTGGAAGGGCCCGCCGGCGACGACACCCGGTCCTGGATGCCTCCTGTGCGGGACGGGGTTTCGACCTACTATCTGGGCATCAATCGTGGCAAGCGGTCGATCGCTCTGGATCTGCGCCACGCTGCGGACGCCGAGATCGCGCGGAAGCTGGCGCATCGCGCGGACGTGTTCATCGAGAACTTCAAGTCGGGCAGCTTGGCCAAATACGGACTCGATTTCGATACCGTGTCGGCCGCCAACCCGGGTGTCGTCTACTCCTCGATCAGCGGGTTCGGCTCGGGCGCGGGGAGTGAGGTTCCCGGCTACGACCTCATGGTGCAGGCCATCTCCGGGTTGATGTCGCTGACAGGTGATCCCGACGGGCAGCCGTTTCGCGCAGGAATCTCGGTGTTCGACGTGATGGCCGGCAATCACGCCGCGATCGGTATCCTCGCGGCGTTGCGCCACCGTGAAGCGACCGGCAAGGGCCAGCACGTCGAGGTGAATTTGTTGTCTTCGGCGTTGACCGGGCTGGTCAATCACAGCTCGGCCTACGTCGCCGGGGAAACCGTTCCATACCGCATGGGCAACGCGCATCCCAGCGTGTTTCCCTACGAACCCCTCCCGACGGCCGACAACGACCTCATCGTCGCCGCCGGGAACGATGCTCAGTTCGTGAAGCTGTGTCAGGTGCTGGGAATTCCTGACGTTGCATGGGATCCGAGGTTCGTCCGCAACGCCGATCGCACGGCCAACCGCGAGGAGTTGCGGCCGATTCTGGAGAAACACCTTCGTACGCGTGGAGCGGTGGAGTGGTTCGATCTACTCGTCGCAGCCGGTGTGCCGTGCGGACCGATCAACACCATCGACGGTGGATTCGCGATGGCGGAGCGCTTCGGCCTTGATCCCGTGGTCACGGTGGGAGACGTTCCCACGACGCGGCACCCGATCACATTCTCCGAGACACCGCCGTCCTACCGTCTGCCCCCGCCAGCCCTCAACGAGCACGGGGCCGAGATCCGCAAGTGGCTGGAGGACGACGATGCGTAAGGACTACCCGACAGCGCTGGGAGCGTCGTCGGTGGAAACGATCACTCTGCTGGGCCACGACCTGGCGCGCGATGTGATGGGCCGAGTTTCCTTCGGCGAGCTCGCGTTCTGGCTGGCGACCCAACGCAGGCCGACGCCGGAGCAGACCCGTGTGTTCGAAGCGGTGCTTGCCGCTCTGGCCGATCACGGGTTCACGCCGACCGCCATAGTCACCCGACTGACCTACCTTTCCGCGCCCGACTCGATACAGGGCGCGCTCGCGGCGGGGCTGCTCGGCGGCGGTTCCCGTTTCTTGGGCGTCACCGAGGACTGCGGCCGATTCCTGCACCGGGTCGTCTCGACCGCGGACGGCGCCGCGGAATGGGATCAACTGGCGCTGTCGACAGTCGAATCCGAGCGTGCCGCAGGCCGCTTCATTCCCGGACTGGGACACCATGTCCACAAGAACGGCGATCCGCGCACCGGGCGGCTGTTTGAGATCGCCCGCGAAGAGAATCAGTTCGGGCCGCATCTGACGTTGTTCGAAGCGATCGGCCGGGTGCACTCCCGAGTGCTGGGTAAAACCCTGCCGCTCAACGGCGCAGGTGCGTGCGGAGCGGCGTTGGCCGACCTCGGACTGCCCCTGGAGTTGTTGCGCGGCTTCGCTCTGCTGGCCCGGACAGCGGGTCTCATTGGTCAGCTTGCGGAGGAATTGCGGACACCGGTCGCCAACGACATCTTTCTGTCCGTCGACCTCAACAACAAGCCTGTCCCACCGGCGGGGAACGACCGTGACTGATCTCGCCCTCGTCCGGCATCGCATAGAAAATCTGCTCGCCACCTACGCCGCGTTGGCCGACATCGTCGACGCCGACGCCCTCAGCGAACTGCTCGCCGACGCGACGGTCGTCCTCGGCGATGCCGAACCGGTATCGGGTCGGGAAGCCATCGCGGCCTTATACCGGCGCAACGGCATAGCCGGGCACCACCTGATCAGCAATCTGCTGGTCAGCAGTGCGACCACGGCGACCGCGAGATACATGCGCTGGTCGCTGGACAACGAACCTCGATTGGCCGCCCTCGGCACCTATCACATCGAAATCGACCCTGCCAGCTGGCGAATCACTCGCCTGGCTCTGACCCGGGACTGGCACGCAGTCTGACGAAGGAGGATCACGTGGCATTCGTGACCGAAGACAACATCACTGACCTGGCTGTAAAGCGCTGGGCGACAGGGAATTCTCGACGCTTGGCTGAGATCATGACTGGCGTTGTCCGGCACCTTCACGAGTTCACCCGGGAAGTTTGCCTCACCGAGGACGAATGGATGGCCGCCATCGAGTGGATCACCGCGATCGGTAAGATCAGCGACGAGAAGCGACAAGAGGTTATCCTGGCCTCCGATGTGCTCGGACTGAGCATGCTCGTTGTCCAGCTGAACAACCGGTTCACATCGGCAGCGACTCCGGCCACCGTGCTCGGACCCTTCTATATCGACGATTCACCGACGGCGCCATACGGATACGACATGTCCGAGGGCATCGCGGGCATACCGGCGGTCTTCACCGGCAAGGTCACCGATCCGGACGGGAAGGCGATCCCGAACGCGGTGCTGGACGTCTGGCAGGCGGACGGTGACGGCGCCTATGAATCACAGATATCGGATATCGACGAGGCACGCCTGCGGGCGAAGTACCGCACGCGCGAGGACGGTACCTACTGCATCCGCACTATCGCGCCGCGCGGATACACCATCCCGATGGACGGACCGGTCGGGTCTCTCATCGAGAAGACCGACATCAGCCCTTACCGCCCGGCTCATATCCATTTCCTATTTGAGGAGCCGGGATACGAGAAACTGATCACTCATTTGTTCCAGGAGGGCGCCGAATATCTGGACAGCGACGTGGTTTTCGGTGTGAAGGACGGTCTGATTGTCCGCTTCGTCGAACGGGCCGCAGGACCGGCACCGGACGGGACCACCATCGACGGCCCATTCTTCGCGGTCGAGTACGACTTCGTCCTGCAGCCGTCGGCGCGGTAAACCGTGCCGTATGACGGCGATTAATTGCGGAGCACCATACTTCGTCGGTCCTCCGGTAAACGCGGCCGCAAATGGAAGGTAGCAGAATGAAAGATATCCGGCTGAGCAGTAGTGGCCGGCTCGCCGTGCGGACTGCCGCACGCCTGGCCACCGGCTTCACGTTCGCGCTGATGGGCTGGGACACATTCCGAGAGCCTGGAATTCGGGTGGAACTGGCGGCAGACACGCTTGCGGCGATGCGCAGGGTGGCCCCGCTTCCCGGTGATGATGCACTAGTGGTTCGCGCCAACGGGGCAGTCCAGGGGGTCAGTGGAGCCCTGTTGATGCTCGGCGTGCTGCCGCGGCTGTCGGCGCTCACCATGGCGACTTCGCTTGTACCCACGACGTTGGCCGGCCACAGCTACTGGCAAGCAGACGACCCGGCTTTCCGCAAGCAACAACTCATCCAGTTCTGCAAGAACATCAGCATGCTAGGCGGTTTGCTTTACGCACTCGCCCACGAGTGATTACGCGATCGCCGAAGAAGTTACCGGTCAGTCGATTTGGATGACCAACTTGCCGCGGGTGCGCCCACTGTCGATTTGCTCGTGCGCGCGGGTTGCGTCGGCCATCGAGAACACCTGCGAGATATGCGTGCGAAGGCGCCCGGCCGCGACATGTTCGGCTAGCCGGGCGAGTCGCCGTGGATTCGCCTGCAGGAAATCGAAACTGAATGTCTGGTTGCGGCGGGCGAAGGAGTCGTCGAGTGGCCCACCGGCACAGGACGCGACCTGTCCGCCGTAGCGCACGAACTCCGCGAGCTGCGACTGTCCGGGTCCGCCGACGGTGTCGACGGCGGCGTCGACACCGTCGGCGGCGATTTCTCGCATCTGATCCTCAAAATCATCTGCCGCGTAATCCACGACATCCGTTGCTCCGAGTTGCCTGAGGAAATGGTGGTTGGCCGTACGACTGAGCGCGATGACTCGTGCGCCTGCGGCCGCACAGAGTTGGACGACGAAATGACCAACACCGCCAGCGGCACCACGCACCAGCACGGCTTGTCCCCTCCGCAGGTCGAGTCCCTCTTCGACGGCCATAAGGGCCGTCAGTCCACCCAACGCCAAACCGCCCGCCTGCTCAGCAGGGAGGTCGTTGGGGCGCGCAAGCAAGTCGCTCGCGGCGGTCGCCGAATACTCGGCATACGTACCATCGCCGATGTAGTCGCGGCGGAACAGACCATATACAGGCTGCCCCGGTTCTAGGCCCCGCACCGCCATGCCAGTCTGTTCGATCACCCCCGCCCCTTCCCAACCGGGAACGATTGGAAAGATGTGCCGCGCCATCGGCACGAACGTTCCTTGACGGATGCGTGAATCGGCGGGATTCACACCAGCGTGGCTCATGCGGACGAGCACACTATTGGGGCCGATGGGCGGGGCCTCCAGATCACGCACTTTCAGCACTTCGGGACCACCGAACTCGTCGTAAGCGACAGCACGCATAGGCGTCACACCTCCTGGGTAGGAATCAACAGTGCGGACATCACCCGGGCCAGTGTGCACCACGACCCGTTTGGGTATTTGGGGGCGTCGGCAAAGCCCGTCGCGACAGAAGAGGTGATGGATGCGGAGGGACCGGGATGCTGAACAGAAGAAGTTGGCCCTATCTGAACATCAACCCGCTGCTCGCCCCTCTGACCATTATCCGCTCACTATTAGTGATGTCACTCTTCCATTTATGAAATAGCCATTCAAGTTGGTGAAAACCAAATTACCGCTCGCGAATGTTGTGCCGGAGGACAGTGTGCGCCTCGCTTCTTCGGGGTTAGACTCGATCTTGTTTCCACAGGTGTAAGTGTGCATCCCAGGACGCGCAACTGCTCAAGGTGTTTCCCGCGGACTCGCCCGGCCGGGTGCCGCGAGCCAGGAGAATTCGTGGTAATCCCGAAGTTATTTCCGCAAGCAGCTCTATATTTTCGAACGTGATCAGCCAGATTTTTTCGTTACCAAACCCAATTGAAACAGGAGGTGCGTCATGCCCCATGACGTCTCAATTGCACCGGGCTCGAAACTGCTCGAGCAGAATATTCTGTTCACCGGATCTGTGCCGGGAGGCAGTGCCGAGGAGGTATTTCGCACGCTTGCCGGCTCTGTGGGCGCACGCGCGCTGGCGTACCCGGACGGCGAGATCGATCCTCGCCGTGCTTTTGTCTCGGGACTGCAGGCAGTGTTCGGGCAGTGCGAGGATCTGGATGAGATTCCGTCGGGCTTCCCGGAGGGCACTCCGGAGCGGGCGATGTTCACGCCTTGCTTCCGGGTGAAGAAGGGCGTCTCGAAGGTGAGGCTGGAAGGGCTGCTGCCCTACGCCGAATCAGCGATCGAGTCCTACGCTGTTTTCAAAAGGCTTCGCGACGAGGGAACGATCGCAGCCGGAGTGCGTTATCAGATCGCAGTTGTGTCGGCGTATTGCGCCGTCATGTTTTGGTTTCCACATGTCGAGGACTGGGATGTCATGCACGACGCGTGGACTCGCGCGCTTCAGGTCGAGTACGAGCGCATGCTCGAGGTGATTCCGGCCGAAGACCTCGCCGTTCAGATCGACTACGCCATGGAGCCCGGGTTGCTCAACGGACGTCATGCGGAGGAACTCGACTGGGTGACCCAGGACATGGTGGGGGAAGCGGCCTTTGCGCGCTGCACCTCCCGTGAATACCTCGCCCCTCACTTCGTCGGGCTTCCAGAGACGGTGCTGGCCGGCTATCACATCTGCCTCGGAACGTTCCCGGCCTTCCCGCGCGTTCCGATCGATGACATCGGCTTCATAGTCGACGCCACCAACGCCCTGGCTGTGAACGCAGGCCGTCGGATCGACTTCTTCCACCTACCCGTGATGCCGGACGCCGGCGACAACTACTACGCACCACTTGAGCGCCTTGATGCCGCCGGCGCTGCGATTTATCTCGGCGTCGAATGCGACGACGGTCAGGAAGCTATGGCACGCCGCGTGTCCCACGCGCGGAAGTTCATGGGCGAACGTTTCGGCGTCGCGCACTACTGCGGCTACGCGTGGAGAGCTGAGCGTCTCGGCGAGTTGCTGGGCGTTCTGCGTGACGGTGCGGATGCCGCTCGCTAGGTCGGCATAGCGGGATTCATTTGCCGGTGTGCCGGATAACGTCGTATCGACTTCGTCCGGCTCGTCGGCCCCGCCGATGTGTCAAGTCTCCACCACATCGCATGGTGAGAGCTTCCGATCCCGTGAGGGGAACGATCACCAAAGATGATCAAGCGCATTCGGAAACACATGGAAGAGAGTGGGAACTTTTGTGAGGCTGATGATCGAAGTGGTCGACGTGTGTCTACCGCGCTGCCGACGTCTCAATAACACTGTGACAGTGGATGACTGTTCTTCCTCGTCGCAGAGTGTTGGACCGATAATCGTCATTCCGGTGTGATTCCAGCATGCATTCATACGATGCGGTATGGGCGTTGGCCACCGTTCGCACGCGCACTGGAGGCACCGCGTGCGCGGCGCTCTATGGGCCTGATGTTCGTGAAGTGCCTTGCTTAGGCGGTTACGCGGGATTGTTCGAAGCCCTCCGGGACTGGGACACACTCACTCCAGCGCTGCGGAAGTATCAGCCGGAGCAAGCAGCGCTTCTCTTCGGCGCAGAAGTAGTGGCGCCAATCCGTTATCCGCGGACATTACTGTGCTCCGGGCCCAACTATCGCGACCACCTGGCCGAAATGACCCATGGCACAGGGGATCCCGATGCGATCACCCCCTTTTTCTTTCTCAAACCGCCGACCACTACGGTGATCGGACCCGGCGAGGCCATTGTCATTTCAGGCGATGCCGAAGATCAGGTCGACTGGGAGGCCGAACTCGGCGTGGTCATCGGCCGGGCGGGTAGAGACATCAGCAGCGAGCAGGCGCCCAGTTATGTCGCAGGCTACACAATCGTCAATGACATCTCTGCGCGAGGCCCGTTCCGGCGGCCGAATGCCCCCCACGATGCGTTCGCTTTCGACTGGTTTGGTCAGAAGGCGCTGGACACCAGTTGCCCGACAGGCCCGGGACTCACGCCCGAGTGGCTCGTTCCTGACCCTCATGATCTGTCCATCCGACTGACGGTCAACGACGTGGACATGCAGGTCAGCAACACCAAAGAGATGATCGTTGGGGTGTGCGAACTGATCGCCGCGGCCAGCAGCGTGGTCACGCTGCAGCCCGGAGACGTTATTGCCACTGGTACCCCGGCCGGCGTCGGCGCATCCAGCGGCAGGTTCCTTCGACCCGGAGACACGGTCGAGGTCACGATCGAACGCCTGGGCAGGCTCCTGAATCCAGTCGTCGCTCGCGCCGGCACACCCACGTAATTGCAGGACCACCGAGTCTCCAGCCCGAAGTTCAAACTTCACAGCACTACTCATGCCGCCCTCCCCGCGGCCCGATGACCGGAGGTCACCATGGCGTCTCGCCTATTGATACGCAACGGATTCGTCGTCTCGCTGGACCACCAGGTCGGCAGCCAGCCCGAATCTGATGTTCTTGTGGAGGATGGCCTGATCGTCGCGATCGGGCCCGGCCTCGAGGTGTCCGATGCGCAGGTGATTGACGCCACCGGAACCATCGTGGTGCCGGGCTTCGTCGACACCCACCGCCACACCTGGCAGACCAGCCTGCGCGGAATGATGCCATCCTGCAGCTTGGAGTCCTACATGGGCACGGTCATGTTCGGTATCGGCTCCATCGTCCGACCGGAGGACGTCTACGCCGGAAATCAATGGGGCGCATTGGAAGCCCTTAATGCGGGTGTGACCACGATCGTTGACTGGGCGCACTGCAACAACACTCCCGAACATGCCGACGCTGCGGTAGATGCATTGCGCACCACTGGGATTCGCGTGATGTACGCCTACGGTCCCCCATCCGGTCCGGCCCTGATCGAGCAGGCAGGCGTTCCGCATACGCCCGACGCGAGACGACTGCGTTCTCGCTACTTCTCCAGCAACGACGATCTGATGACATTCGCCCTCGCGCTACGCGGCCCCGGCTTATGTCCCCCAGAGATCGTCAAGCACGACTGGAACTACGCACGAGAACTCGATGCGCGTATCACTATGCACGTCGGAATGCGCATTCCCGGACTCGAAATGTCGGGCGTCATCCAGGAACTGGACGATGCGGGTCTGCTGGGGTCGGACACGACATATGTTCACCTGAACACAAACTCCGATGCCGAACTGGCGCTGATCGCCGACAGCGGCGGGTCGGCGTCTATCGCTCCATACGTGGAAATGGTGATGGGCCATGGCCATCCGCCCATCGGGCGGTTGCTGGACCACGGCATCACGCCATCTTTGAGTGTCGACGTCACCACCACTGTGCCAGGAGACATGTTCACTCAGATGCGCGTCGCACTCGCTCAGAATCGCGAGCTGGCATTCAAGGACGATCCGCGCGAGCCGTTTTCACCGACGCTGACCCATGAGGATGTGCTCCGATTCGCCACCGTCGCAGGGGCCGCCGCATGTGGACTCGACGATAAGATCGGCACGCTGACCCCGGGCAAGCAGGCCGATCTCGTGTTGGTGCGTGCCGACGACGTGAACACCTTCCCGGTATGTGACCCGATCGGGACGGTCGTCACCAGTGCCGACACCTCGAACGTCGACACCGTCATCGTCCGCGGCGAGGTACGCAAGCGCAATGGTCGGCTCGTCGGTGTCGACCTGTCCGGAGTGCGTCCGAAGGTGCAGAGCTCCCGCGACTACATCGTGGCTGCCTGCGCCGCAGCTGCCCTGTAGTAGCACGAACCTGGTCGAAGTGGTTGCCGACACCCGGGTTGAAGGCCGTTCAGCTGTCTGTTTGTCTCTGCGGCCAAGTAAAAGCTACTAAAAGCTAGCGCAAACCCTGCCGGGCGTCGCCCAGCGAGCGACCGAACGACTCAAGCAGATACTCGCGTGATGCTTCGCCCGCACGCGCCAGCGACTCGTAATCGATGCCGACCAGCCGCCCCGCCCACTTCTTCACCTGACCGTCGATGAAAACGGTGTCTACATCGGCAATTCCGGCGTAGTTGACCACGGTGCCGACCACCGATCCCCACAGGCGGGTCGCCACGGTATCCAGTTTCAGCACCACCAAATCGGCCTTTTTGCCCTTTTCCAACGTGCCCACCTTGTCGGCCAACCCCGCATTGATCGCACCGCCGACCGTCGCCGCGCGCAGGACGTCGAGCGGACCGTACCGGGACGGAACGGATTCCGCGTCAGCACATTCCTCAGCGAAGCTCAATCCGCGTTGCACGGTCATCAGCGTGCGCATCTCGGTGAACATGTCGTGGCCGTAGCTCAGCTCGTTGTCGGAGCTGATGCCCTCCTGCAGTCCGTGGCGGTTGGGCTCCAACGCGGGTGCGAATGCACCCACCCCGAAATGAGAGTCGGAGCGCGGTGACAGATTGACCGCGGCACCGCTGTCGGCGATTGCCTTCCAAATTTCGGGCGAGAGTCCGGCGCAATGGTTGTATGTGTGGCCTTCGCGCATCATACCCGCGTCCACGAGTTCCTCCAGTGCCGGGATCCAGGCGCCCATCTCGGTACATAGATCGAAGCAGTTATGGGCAGCGAACGCCCAGCTCTCTTTGGAAGGTGCAATATCGAACATGCGCAGGGCGACTCGGTCCTGGACGCCGGAGAAGTACTCTTCCCGCAGCCGGAGCAGATCCTGTGGGAACTGATGGTCGTGTGTACCGGCCTGGGCTGCGCCCGCGGCATAAACCGCCCGGATACCAGTATCGAGTAATGCCTCGATCGCCGCATTCGAATGATCACGAGTGCGCGAGTTATGGCTGTTGTCGATAAATGTTGTGGTACCTGCATTGATCGCCTGTGCAGCTGACAGTCTTTCGGCGATTCCCATGTCCTCGGGGCGGTACAGCGTTGCCAGGCCCTCGTGCGTGAGGTTCATGTAGGTGGCGAGATCGGCCTCCGGGGCCAAGCCGCGCAGCTGTCCCTCCCAGGCGTGAACATGGGCATCGATGAGGCCGGGAACAATGATCGAGCCCGCAACGTCGATGCGGATCGCGGCATCGCCCACCGCGGCAGCCAGTCGCGGAGCAATTTCTTGAATGATATTGCCGTGCAGCAGTATATCGCCCTGGATGACCCCAGACGAACCCATGGTTACGATGTGAGCGCCTGTCAGCAGAACCTGCCTTTCCGGGTCTTCGGCGGAGGCGGTGAGCTTGGCTACCAGTTCGGATTCCTGGATGGATGACATCGGTTTCGAGCCTTCTCCTGATTGAGAGGTGCGCTGAGGCCGGCGATGCTGTCACGGCGGCAACGCAATTCAACGGCGCCAACTGGCTGATGCAGGCTTTTAGTTCGACGCTGTTGCACGAAAATTACTGCGGCGCTTTACTACCGGTTCTACTGGATTGCGTCGTTCCAGTGAGCATGGCCTCAACTTGGGACTATGGCCACAATCCACCGATCGAGGAGTAAACAGTGACGGTAACCGATGTCGCCTCGCCCGTCAGGCCAGCGACCGCCGAAGATGTGCTCGCGCGTGTCACCGCGCTGGTACCGGCGATGCGTGCGCGCGCCCGCGAGACCGAATTGGCTCGCCAGATGGCGCCCGAGACCATGAAGGATCTCACCGAAGCCGGCGTATTCAGGCTGACGATGCCCAAGGACCGAGGGGGCTATGAGGCCGAGCCGCGAATCCTCGCCGAGGTGCTGGCTCAGGTCGGTCGAGGCGACCCGTCGGCGTCCTGGATCGTTGCGGCCATAACGGCGATGAACTGGTGGCCGGCAGTGATGAGCGACGAGGGTGCGGAGCACTTTTTCGAGACCCCTGACCTGAAGATCACGGGACTGATCGCGCCGACCGGGAAAGCCACCTCGGTGGATGGCGGTGTAATGCTCAGCGGCTCGTGGCGGTGGAATACCGGTGGCGTCCACAGTAATTGGGCAGGTCTAGCCGCGATCGAGGTGACCGAGCAGGGACCCACTCCAATTGTATGTTTGGTCCCGATCGCAGAGACGGTGGTCCATGAAACCTGGGATGCTTCAGGGATGGCCGGCACTGCGACGAACGAGATCACCACGGAGGGCACGTTCGTACCGCGCAAACGGATCGTCAATGTGATCGACCTGGCCAATGGCAACTATCCGGACCGTGCATACTCCGGGAATCCCTACTTCAACCGGCCCGCCATCCAGTCGTTCCTGTTCATCAGCGCCGCACCCATGTTGGGTATGGCCCGAGGGGCGATGGATGTGTTCATGGAGAAGCTTCCCGGCCGTGCGATCACGTACGTGAACAACTACGCCAGCGCCGCCGAGGCTCCGCTCACACAGCATCAACTGGCAAAGGCTGCATTCGATCTGGAGATCGCTGAAATGTATATGGAGCGGCTGGTCGGGCTCATGGAGCGGACATACCACGAATCCGCCGAGGTCAGCGACCGCATTCAGACGCGAGCCTGGCTCGGTCAAGTCGCACGGTATTCGCGCAGCAGTGTCACTCAACTGTTCCAGGCCAGTGGTGCCTCAGTGATCCAGCACTCGTACCACTTGCAGCGGTACTTCCGCGACGTGAACTCGCTCGCGCAGCATGCGCTGATCCAGCCGGATTCCTCCGATGAGCTGTACGGGCGGATGCTCGTCGGCCTCGAACCCAATTCCACGATGTTCTGATCCGGCGTACTCCTCGCCTGCCGCTCAGTGTGTCGGGAGCGGACGCAAGCCCTGTCCTCCAGGAGTCGCTCGTGAGTGGCTCCTGGAGGACAGAACCAATGTATCTCGCGTGCAACAAGTGTAGTCCGGCCTAGGCCGATCCCTGACACCCATACGCCACGATGGGCGTCTCAGATATGCCGATTCCATCCCGCAACCGGCACAAAAGCGTTGGTCCACAGCATTTTACAGAAGGATGAACATGCCCGGTCCAGTCCTCGATTCAGGCGGCGGCGCTGATCGGCGCCGTGTTTATCCGACGCCGCACCTACCCAGACCGCAAGGGCGGAGCCGCCGGGGCAGGCCGCGAATGTTGTTGCATGCCATGGTGGTAATTGCTGTCCTGACAACTATGATGGCCGCAGCCCCGCTGCCCCACTCCGCCGCCGACGAGTGCCCGCCGAACAACGGCTACCAGCCCGAATGTCAGTATCGGCCGTTCTACACTCCGCCCGACCCGCTGCCGACCGGGGCGCCGGGGGACCTTATTCGCACCGAGCCGTCACGGATAGCACTCGATCCGGCCGGTCATGGAAACTACTCCGGGCGCGGAACCCGCATCATGTACCTCAGCACGAACCTGCGCGGCGAGACCGTCCCTGTCACCGGAACCTACCTCGAGCCCGACCGGCCGTGGACAGGCCGCGGTCCTCGTCCCTTGATCGCTTTCGCTCCGTGGGCACAGGGGTTGGGCGATCAATGTGCGACATCTCGGCTTCTCAGTGAAGGTGGGTTTCACTACGGCGGTTACCTCGACTTCGCCTTCTATTTCGAAGAAGGATTCCTCGCCACCATGCTGGACCGCGGATTCGCCATCGTCGCAACCGATTACCAGGGCACAGGCACATACACACCTCCCACCACAGGAATACGGATCCCGACCGCGCACGCAGTGATTGACGCGGTGCGCGCGGCGAAGCGGCTGCCGGGCACGTCTCTCGATCCCCTCGGTCCCGTTGGCATCTGGGGTTACGGACCAGGTGGGACGGCTGCCGGCGCTGCAGTTGAGATGGCCCCCAGCTATGCCCCTGAACTCGACGTCGTTGGGGCGTGGGTCGGTGCTCCGCTTGCCGACTACGCCGACTACGCCGACTACGCCGACGGGTCAATGTTGGTGGGAACCATGGGAATGGCTCTCAATGCGTTCGTCGCTGCGGTCCCCGAGGCCGAGCAGGGCATGAGGGCCATGCTCACTCCGCGCGGTCTCGACTTCTTGGACAAGACCCGGTATGCCTGCACCGACGAAATCATCCTGAAGTTCATGTTCCGGCACCTCCAGCCGTACTTCGTTTCCGACTTCCGCGAGATTCTGGCGACAGAGCCGATTAAGTCTGCGTTGGCAGCTCAACGTCTCGGCTCACTCCGGCCGTCAGCGCCCATCCAAATCGTCATCAACCGGTGGGATCCCCTCTTCCCCTGGGTGGGTGCGCGCCAGCTGGCCGTCGACTGGTGTGCGAAAGGTGCCGACGTGGAATTCTGGACGAACGAGCAGCCCCCGTTTCTGAACAAGACCGGCGCCAACAGTCTGCTCACAGCCTTTGTCGAAGGCGAGCACGGTTTACGCTGGATCGCCGATCGCTTCAACGGGTCGCCCACCTCACCGAACTGCTCGGCCCTTCCTCCGCTGGACCCGGCGGGGTAAGAGCCGACTTGAGCGAGCAACAGTCGATGACGTTCTGATTCGGCTAATCACGTTCGGATCCCCCGAAGTCGGCCGCGGATTTCCATCCGCACCGGCGTGCCGATGATAGGCTCTGGCCTCCAGGGATCCCCTGGGGAGCGGCGTCCTGGAGGCC
Organism: Mycolicibacterium senegalense; assembly: GCF_019645875.1. Taxonomy (GTDB): domain Bacteria; phylum Actinomycetota; class Actinomycetes; order Mycobacteriales; family Mycobacteriaceae; genus Mycobacterium; species Mycobacterium senegalense. The sequence continues at coordinate 465,594 of NZ_CP081000.1, forward strand.
AGATGTACCACGGCCGAGGAGGATGAGAATGGCAGTGGGTGCGCGCCCGGCTTGGGGCGATCGGCCCCGGACCCCAAGCCGTCACACACCGCTGTCGGGTTTTCCGACCGTGGGCACGAGGCAGCGCAATGAGGCCGAGTGGATACTCGGCGACCTCGTGACCCGCAATCGGCTCACCACCACCTCACCAGAAGGCTTCGCGGCAACGTTCCGTTCCGCCTGGGCTGGGCCCATCCGCGTTGTGCACCACCAATATCGGAATTTCGCCGGCTCGGAGAGCACCGTCCCGCTCGACATGGTGGTGATGAGTGTTCCCATGCGGGGGAGTCTCACATTCAAGGCACATGGCAAAGAGATCATCGCAGCTCATGGGTCACCACTCGTCGCCAATGTGGGTGCGATGCCCTCGATGGCCGGTCCCGCGACCATCGATCTACTGACGTTGATGCTTCCGCTCGCGGTTCTCCAGCAAGCGCTGGAAACCCAGTTCCCGCGACTGGGCAGCGGGGCAGAGATCGCCTTCCGCGCGGTGGGGAGCCACCAGTCGGGCGGTGCGCTCACGCATGCCATGTGGGCCGTCCAGGAAGCGCTCGATGCTGGCGACGCCCAAACACCACAAAAGCAGCAACGGTTGACGGACATGCTCGTGTCGAGCTTGTTGCTGGCACATCCGCACAATTTGACTCGCGAGCTGTACCTGGCGGGCGCGAACGCGTCAGACACCGCTGTATGGGACGCGGTCTCCGTCCTGCGTAACGCGCCTGAGTCCAGGGTGACCATTGCTGAACTGGCGCGCGACTCTGGAGTCAGCGTGCGATCGCTGCAACTCGCGTTTGCCCGGCTCATCGGCGTCACACCCTCGGAATATCAGCGCAATCTACGGCTGGACATGGCATATCAGCTGATACTGAACTCCGATGCGCGGCGGTCCCTGACGGTTGCGCTGCTCGCCGAGCAGGTCGGCTACGTCAACCAGGGCCGTTTCGCCGCCGACTTCGCCCGGCGTTTCGGCCTACTGCCATCAGTAGCTCTGCGCGGACGACGCTGACCGATGTCAGTGGGGTTCCTGCCAGCCGAGTTGCCACAACTCCTCGGCGAGCACCCGACCCGGGTCCAAGCGCGTCAACTGTCGTTTGAAGAAGACGAGCGGCCGCCGCACCGCGACATCGATCCCAATGCCGAGCACCTCGGCGAGCACACACGTGTGATCGCCGGCTTCGAAGGTGCGGTACACCCGCGTATGGACTGTCAGTGCGGCGTTGTCGATGGCCGCCGTCCCATGGCCGGTTTGTGACCACGCGACAGCATCGAACCGCTGGTGCAACGGCAGCCGAAAGGCCTCGCACACGGCCAGGTCCTCCTGCCCGAGCAGGCTGAAGGTGAGGTTCGCGCAACGCAACAGCGGTTCGAGGGTAGTCGAGCGGGCATCACCGAAGAAGCCCACCAACGGCGGATCGATGGACACACTGGTGAACGAGCCGATGACCATCCCGACCGGCATTCCGTCCAACATCCCGCCGGCGACGACGACACTGGTTGGCACGGCCGATAGTGCCCGCCGGTACGCGGAGGGTGTGACCGTGTCCCAAAGCGCATGCTTCTCGTTGGTATCCAGCATGTCGCATTCCTTCAAGCCGGAAGCGTCTGACGGATGACGAGCGGTGGCCCATAGACCTTACTGGGCCGCCCGCGGCGGCGGTCTGCCGCACAGTCGACCGAGTCGAGTTCGCCTGTCGCAACCAGGAATTCAAGATATCGGCGCGCGGTCACGCGCGACATTCCCAGAGCATCCGCTGCTGTGGCGGCGGACAGCGCCGGTTCGGCCGTCGCGATGTATCGACGCACCGCGGCCAGACGTTCGGCCGAAAGCTCGCGTGGAACCCACGGTTTCGCCGGCATGGACAGCGAACGGAGTCGGTCCACGTCCGCTTGCCCAAGATCGGCACAAACGAGTCTGCTGTACTCGCCGACCTGGCGCAGCGACTGCAGGAATCGTTCGGGCCGGATCGGGGTGACCAGGTAATCGGACACCCCGAGGCGAAGTGCCGCCCGTACTGCCTGCGCGTCCGAGCGGTCAGAGATGAGAATGACGTCGAGCGGTAGGTTGGCGAATCGAAGTCGCCGCAGGAACAACGCGGCCTCGGCCGGGTGTTCGATGGTGCCCATTACGACGACATCGACCCGGCGGCGCCGCATTACCTCCCAAGCCTGGTCGGCATCGTTGGCGATTCTGACCAGACGGTGCGTAGTGACGGCACCCACCAGGCGGGAGTACTGCGCGGCAAGAGCTGCGTCAGCCTCGACGACCAGTACCTGGATCGGTCCGTCGTGTCGCATCTGCAGCCTCCTTGTTCTTGCTCGGTACCTGACCGATCGGTGATGCGACCCAGATTCCGGCACTGTGAGCCACGTCTCAAGCCGGATTGCGAAACGGTCGGGCCGATCCTTTGCGGGGCGTCCGGGCGGCAACACGCGGTGCCGGTAACCAGTGCTCTGTGGTGGGCGGCAAGATCCAACCGTGTTCGTTCGTGATATCGCGGATCGCGCTGAGCGCTCGCCGCAGCCGGGCCGGCGTGGTCCCCCGCGCCCGCCAGACGACTTCCACCGGGCACAACGGCACGGGAGCAATGACAGGCCGAACCACGACACCGTCCGGAACAGGCGCCTCCATGGAGGCGAATGCCGGCGCTTGGTAAGTCACCACCGCCGCATTGGCCGCGCTGCGTCCGTGACCGTGCAGGCGCCATCCGATGTCCAGGTCGAATGCCTCGACGACCGTCTCGATCCACGTCTGCCAGTCGACGGCTTCCTCGGCGGTGTGAACCACCATGGGATGTTGGGCGAGCTCGTGCATGGGCACCTCCTCGAAGGCGGCGAGCCGGTGGCCTGCAGGCAGCACGACTCCGATCGGCTCGAGGCGCACCAGTTGGCTGTGAAGACTTGGCGGTAAGGCTGTTTCGAGGCCATCGACCCACCCGAACGCCAGGTCGATTCTCCCCTCGGCCACCGCAGACGCCGTCACAGCGAGTCCTTGGCTCTGCCGGATCTCAACCAGCAGATCGTCAATTCTGGAGCCCAACTCGCGGGCGACGACACCCGCAGTGAGCCCCTCGGTGATGACGTCCAGACGTAACGGGGGCTTGGTCTCGCGGAGCTCGGCGAGCAGATCCTGAGCGTCGGAGAGTAGGTCTCTCCCGCGGGCGATGAACAATTCGCCGGCCGGGGTGAGTTCGACGCCACGGCGATCTCGCAGGAACAGGTTGACACCGAGTCTGGCCTCGAGCTGGCTGATCTGTGCCGACAGCGTCTGCTGGGCGATATGCAGGCGGGTCGCGGCGCGCGCGAAATGGAGCTCGTCCGCGAGAACGACGGCATATCGCACCAACCGCAAATCCAAATCCATCGGGTCGTAACAGTAGGTTCCCGCACTAGGCACATCAAGTATCGATCTGCCAATAGAGCAGAAGTGTCTCCTGTGCCGGCCACCGCACGGGTTCCGGGCGCGGCGTAGCGCGGGCACACAACTTTCTGGCGTTCATCTTTGGTTGCCAGCCCGAAGACTGCCCCTTTGCGGATCCGTAGCGTTTCTTTGCGTAAGTAACCGATGCAGATTCCGTAGTGAGGTGAACATGAAAAAGCCATTGTTTGGTGCGGGGTGGCCCCAGCCGTTCGCCCCGCGGATTTCTGCTGAGCTTTCGTATGGGCTACACCGTATTTTGGCGACTAATGCCTTATACCGGTGGTTCGCAGCCGAGCTGGAACGCCGACCGAAAATGTATCGCATTTTCACCGCGCTGGAGCGCGTAACCAAACAACGTATATACGGATGTCGAATGTGCGGGCAGTGTGCCTTGCCCACCACCGGATATGCGTGCCCGATGACCTGCCCGAAGCAAATCCGCAATGGGCCGTGCGGCGGTGTATCGCCGGAGGGAAATTGCGAAGTGCATCCGGAAATGCGGTGCGTATGGGTGATCGGATCCGAACGGGCGACCCGCGCGGGGCGGAGCAGTGACCTCGCGTTGCTGCATAGGCCTGTGGATTACCGCGAGAGCAACCGCAGTTCGTGGGTCAACTACTGGCTCGGTCGCGACGCCGACATCGCCACCGAACAACCGCCACGCAAGCTGCTGCCGATTGTGCAGGTGTCCTGATGGCCCCGGTTTATCAACGCATGTCGGGGCTGCGAGCTGCACTCGACGAGAAGAGATTCGTCGTCACTGCCGAGCTGGGGCCGCCGCGCGGCGCTGACGGGCGAGATATCACCCGTAAGGCCGACCTATTGCGCGACTGTGTCGACGCGGTCAACGTCACCGACAACCAGGGCGCCCGGGTACGAATGTCGAGCCTCGGTGGTGCCGTCCTGGCCCAACGGGCAGGGCTGTCGCCGGTCATGCAATTGACGTGCCGTGATCGGAACCGGATGGCGTTGCAGTCAGACCTGCTCGCAGCTGGTGCACTGGGGATTCCCCACGTTTTGCTGTTGACCGGTGATCACCCTCGGGCGGGTGATCACCCGGATGCCAAGCCGGTCTTCGACCTTGACGGCGTCCAACTGACAGGGCTGGCCAGGACTTTGCGTGACGAAGGCGTCCTCGCGTCCGGAGACGCACTCACCGATCGCCCGCGGTGGATGATCGGGACGGTCGAAAACCCGTTCGCGCCGCCGCTGTCGCTGCGAGCCGAACGGCTGGCGAAGAAGGTCGCCGCGGGTGCGGAGTTCGTACAAACGCAGTACGTGTTCGACATCTCCGTGTTCACCCAGTGGATGAAGGTGCTGACCGACAGGGGAATCACCGAGCGGTGCGCCGTCCTCGCCGGCGTCGGGCCGGTCCGATCGCTGCGGATGCTCAGTTTCCTGCGCTCCAGCGTGCCCGGCGTGAGCGTCCCCGGCGAGGTCGAGCGTCGCCTACGCGGTGTACCAGCCGACCGAGTCGGTGACGAGGGAATGCGCTTGTGCGCGGAGACAATTCAGCAGGTTGCTCAGATCCCTGGCGTCGCCGGGGTGCACGTGATGGCGTTCGGCTTCGAGCGTGGTGTTGCTGAGATCGTCCAGCGCGCCGGCCTCGATCACAGAGCCACGGCCGGGCCCACCAATTCGGAAGGTGATCGGCATGTTGGTTGACTTTCGCCCACACTCTCGTCTGCGCGGCGATCGACCGCTCGACTTCGGAGCCACAGTGCTCCCAGTCGTGACGGCACTGAGTACGTCGACGACGGACTTGGCGCAGGTACGGGTCGTTTGCGATTGGGTGCAGTATCGACAGAACTTCCGTGATGTCGTGCAGGTCCGCCCGGTGCTCTGCAACGCCGAAGCGGGTGAGGTGTCGCAGCCCGCCGGTGCCGCAGCTGCACAATTCGAGGTCGCCATCGATGCCCGGCGCGCCTCCGAATCACCGATAGGGGACCTGACGACCGAGCTGCTCAGCGGCCGGAACGATCAGGTGTTCCTCGAAGACTGGGCACCGGGCCACGACAGCTTGATCTGGCGCTTCAACGGTCTGTACTGGTCGGAGCTGGAGCTGTGGGAGAAGGCGACAGGGCAGGGCTACGAACAGGCCTTGCCGGGCGGGGAGAGCGATGCGCGCAACCGTGACGCGGCGACGGAGCTGATCGGCGAGCTGTTCGACGTGTGGGACGGGCTGGCGGCGACCGATGCGCTGCCCGAGGAGCTGTACATCGTCGAACTCGGGGTCGGCAACGGTCAGCAAGCCAAGGTGTTCCTCGATACTTTCCGTGATCTCGACCGCGAGCACGGCAGAGGGTACTACCCGCGATTGCAGTATCTGATGGGCGATTACTCGGCCCACGTACTGGACCTGGCTCGGGAAACGGTTGCCGAGCACGCCGAGCGATCCAGCGCATTTGTCTTGGATGCCACTCACCCCAAGAGCTCACTGGGTTTTCTGCAGGGCAAAGTCTTCCTCATCTACATCTCGAACGTGTATGACAACCTGCCCGCGGACGAGGTCGCGCACTTCGGCGGGCAGACCCACCTGGTACACAACCGCGCCTACCTCCCTCGTGCAGCCGCTGATGTGCTTGCGGAGTCGGTGTGCTCGAGTGTCGAACAATTGCCTACGTTGGTGCACAAGCTGCTCCGGTTGGGGCCAGCCGTGCTGTCCGACGCCTGCCCGGAGCATTTCCCCACGATCGAGGCCGCAGTGCGGTTCTGGCAAGACACGTGGTCAGCTTTGCGGCTGGCCGAGCGTTACGTGCCGCTGCGGGGGCTGGACTCCTATCACATCGCCGACTCGCTGACCGGGGAGGTACTACGCCCGCTGCTGGAGTCCGGTACCGACGTCCGGATGCACTCTTCGGTGGGCGCAGTCGCGAGTTTCTCGGACAGCCTGACTCTGTTGCATCCGTTCGGCAAGTTGGTGTGCCACGACATCTTCGTTACCGATGTAGAGGGGTACCGGACGACATTCCGGGGGCCGGGAAAATATGACGGTTCGGTGGTCAATTGGGTCAATGGCACATTGCTGGCTCATGTCGGACGCCGTCGCGGTTTTGATGTTCGCTACGAACGCTTTCGGCATCGGACCGGCGGAAATATCGTGACCATGACTGTGGAATCCAGGGGTTGACATGAGCGACTTATTCGACCATCTTCCAATTTTGCCCACGACGGTTGTGGGATCGTACTCGGTTCCGGAATGGATGGAACGTCTGAAAACCGACTACTGTCGGGGCCGGGTCAGCGCGGCTCAGCTCGACAGCGTGCACGAGATGGCGATAAAGGCGGCGCTACGCGATCAGGAGCTGGCTGGAATAGATATCGTGTCTGACGGTGAATTGCGCCGCGACAACGACATCGACTATTTCCTCACACGTCTGTCGGGCGTGGAAATCAAAAATCGGACGAAGGAGTGCTATTTCGATTATTACGATACCGCGGTTAGTGCCCCATTGACGGTCGGAGACGATCTGACATCGCTTGCGGACGATTTCGGCTTCACCGCCACGCAGACCAACGCGCCGATCAAGTTCTCGTTCAGTGGGCCGTATTCTCTGGCGCGCCGTATCCGCAACCATGCCTACGCCGCCCAGCGCGACCTGGTACTGGCGATCGCGTACCGGCTCAACGCGGCGGCGCACGCTCTCGCCGATCGAGGCGCTCAACTTCTGCAGATCGACGAGCCGTTCCTCGCGGGCTATCCCGGTGATATCGGGCTAGCCATCGAAGCAGTCAACGTTGTCACCGAGGGCGTCGACGCGCACTGGGCACTACATGTCTGTTATGGCAACCGCTACGCTCGGCCATCCTGGCAGGGCCATTACGACTTCCTCTTTCCCGCTGTGCTCGACGCGAAGGTTGATCAGCTGGTCCTGGAATTCGCTCGCAAGGGCTACGCGGACCTGCCCGTGCTGTCGAAGTTCGGGTGGGACCGCAAGGTCGGCGTCGGAGTCATCGACGTGAAAAGCCGGCGGATCGAGACGCCGGACGTGGTGGCCGCCCGCATTCGAGCGGCACTCGATCTGCTGCCCGCCGACCGGCTCGTGATCAACCCGGATTGCGGTCTGCGCCATATCCCCGTCGCTGTAGCGCGAGCCAAGCTCGGTGCGATGGTCAACGGTGCCGCGCTGGTCCGCGAATCTCTCTTTCCCTCCCCACCCACCACCACGGACAGCGCCCCCCTGGCTGATCCGGTTACTCAAGGAGCATGATGTGACTCGGTCCGACCCTCATGACTTTCTGTTCACTTCGGAATCGGTGACCGAAGGTCATCCCGACAAGATCGCTGATGCGATTTCTGACGCGGTGCTCGACGCCGCGCTGACGATTGATCCGATGTCGCGAGTAGCCTGCGAAACCCTCATCACGACTGGCATGGTTGTGCTCGCCGGCGAGATCACAACGCCCGGGCATCTAGATTACACGCAGATTGTGCGTGACACAGTCAACGAAATCGGTTACGACAACGGAACTTACGGCTTCGACGGCCACAACTGCGCGGTCCTGGTCGCGCTGGACAAGCAATCGCCCGACATCGCGCAGGGCGTAGATCAGGCGTTCGAGAACCGCACTGGTTCCGGCGACACCTTCGACCACAGTGGCGCCGGCGACCAGGGCATGATGTTCGGCTACGCCACCGAGGAAACCCCCGAGTACATGCCGATGCCGATTGCGCTCGCGCATCGGCTGTCGCGTCGACTGGCCACGGTGCGCAAGGACGGAACGCTGCCGTATCTGCGGCCGGACGGCAAGACACAGGTGTCGGTTCGTTATGCGGACGGCGTGCCGGTCGGCGTCGAACGCGTGCTCATCTCGACACAGCACGCCGAAGAAGTGACGGCCGAGCAAATTCGCGAGGACCTGTGGCAGCACGTCATCAGCACCGAACTGCCAGCCGATTTCTACGACGCGGAACAGCTCCAGGCGGACCTGCTGATCAACCCCACCGGTCGCTTTGTGATTGGCGGCCCCGTCGGCGACGCCGGGCTAACCGGCCGCAAGATCATCGTCGACACCTACGGCGGCTTCGCCCGCCACGGCGGTGGGGCATTCTCCGGAAAAGATCCCTCCAAGGTGGACCGTTCGGCGGCATATGCCGCCCGCTACGTCGCCAAGAACCTCGTTGCGGCGGGCCTCGCCGCCCGCGCTGAAGTTCAGGTGGCCTACGCAATCGGTGTCGCGCGCCCTGTGTCCGTGCTGGTGGACACGTTCGGGACCGAGCGGGTCGACCGCCGACTCATCGAGAAACTTGTCGACGAGCACTTCGACCTGCGACCTGCGGCTTTCCGGTCCTACCTCAACCTGAACCGGCCAATCTACGCCCCCACGGCCGCCTACGGGCATTTCGGACGTACCGACATCGACCTGCCGTGGGAGCGCACCGATCGCGCTGCCAGCCTGCGTGCGGCAGCCGACCTGACTATTGAAAAGGCACTGGCATGACAACACCTAAGTACTACGACAGCCGCAACGACCTCGAATTCGCAATTGCCGACTTCGGTCTGGCCGAGTTCGGACGTGACGAGATCCGGCTTGCCGAGCATGAGATGCCCGGCTTGATGTCACTGCGCCGCGAATACGGTGAGACACGTCCGCTCAGCGGTGCCCGCATCGCCGGGTCGCTGCATATGACCATCCAGACCGCCGTGCTCATCGAAACACTGGTGGCGCTGGGTGCGGAGGTCCGTTGGGTGTCGTGCAACATCTTCTCGACCCAGGATCACGCGGCCGCCGCGGTCGTGGTTGGCCCGCAAGGAACTCCGGAAAAGCCCAGCGGTGTACCGGTATTCGCTTGGAAGGGGGAGACGCTGGAGGACTACTGGTGGTGCACCGAGCAGCTATTCGATTTCGGCGGCGGCCTGGGTCCCACCATGATCCTCGACGACGGCGGAGACGCCACATTGCTCGTGCACAAGGGTGTCGAGTTCGAGAAGGCCGGCGCGGTACCGACAGTCGCCGACGACGATCTGACCGTCTCCGACGAGTACCGCATCATTCTTGACGCGCTGCGGCGCAGTCTCGACACCTCGTCCGATAAATGGACGCGGATCGCTGAGGACATCAAGGGCGTCAGTGAGGAAACGACAACGGGCGTGCACCGGCTCTACCAGTTGGCCACTGCTGGCGAGCTGCTGTTCCCGGCGATCAATGTCAACGACTCCGTCACCAAGAGCAAGTTCGACAACAAGTACGGAATTCGGCACTCATTGGTGGACGGCATCAACCGTGCCACCGACGTCCTAATCGGTGGCAAGGTCGCCGTTGTCTGCGGCTACGGAGATGTGGGCAAGGGCTCGGCGGAAGCATTGGCCGGGCAGGGCGCCCGTGTGATCGTCACCGAGGTCGACCCGATCTGCGCTCTGCAAGCCCTGCTCGAGGGCTTTCAGGTCGCTCGGCTCGATGATGTCGTCCGCTCCGCCGACATCGTCATCACGACGACCGGCAACAAAGACATCATCACCGCCGAGCACATGCAGAAGATGAAGAACCAGGCCATCGTCGGCAATGTCGGTCATTTCGACAACGAGATCGACATGGCCGGCTTGGCCCGCGTTCCCGGAATTCGGCGCGCGACCATCAAACCTCAGGTGGACGAGTGGGTCTTCCCGGACGGGCACGCGATCATCGTGCTGTCAGAAGGGCGTTTGCTCAACCTCGGCAACGCGACCGGACATCCATCCTTCGTGATGTCCAACAGCTTCGCCAACCAGGTCATCGCGCAGATCGAGCTGTTCACCAAGAACGGCGAGTACGGCAACGAGGTCTATCGCCTCCCCAAGGCGCTCGATGAGAAGGTCGCCCGCATCCATGTCGATGCGCTCGGCGGCGAGTTGACTCAGCTCACCAAGGACCAGGCCGAATACATCGGAGTGGACGTCGACGGCCCCTACAAACCCGAGCACTACCGGTACTGATATGACCATCGCCATTGAATCCCCGGCCGCGGTACGCAGGGATCCCGAGTTCGCGCGGGACATCGGTCGGCTGGTGGTCTCGTGTGTCGACGGACCCGGTCTCGTGTCGCGAGTCAGCACGTTCCTGCACCGGCGCGGCGCAAACATCGTCCAGTCCGACCAGTACTCCACCGGCCCGGTGGGCGGGCGCTTCTTCCAACGAATCGAGTTCCACCTACCGAATCTGTCGGCTCGGCTGGACGAAATGGAACGCGACTTCGCTGCCGATGTCGCCCGCGATCTGCATGCGACGTTCCGGCTGAGGGAAGCGGCGGCCCCGACCCGGGTCGCGATCTTCGTCTCCCGCCACGATCATTGCCTTCTTGACCTGCTGTGGCGTGCTCGCCGATCCGAACTGCCGGTGGATGTCGTCCAGGTTGTGTCCAATCACCCTGATCTGGCCGCGGACGTCGCCGCCTTCGGTATCCCGTTCAAGCACATCGCCGTCACGCGCGATACCAAGGCCGAAGCCGAAGAGCGACAGCTCGATTTGCTGCGCGGGCGAGTCGACCTGGTCGTGCTGGCGCGCTACATGCAGATTCTGTCCAGCGACTTCCTCGACCGGGTCGAGGTGCCGGTGATCAACATCCACCATTCCTTCCTTCCGGCGTTCGCGGGGGCCGGGCCCTACGAACGCGCCAAGGAACGTGGGGTCAAGCTGATCGGTGCCACCGCACACTACGCGACGAAGGATCTGGACGAAGGGCCGATCATCGAGCAGGACGTCGTGCGCGTCTCCCATCGGGAAAAGGCAGCCGAGCTGGTGCGTCGCGGTGCGGATGTGGAACGTACCGTTCTCGCGCACGCCGTTCGGTGGCACTGCGAAGACCGTGTCCTCGTCGACGGCAACACCACTATCGTTTTCTAGGGGAATCTTATGTCTGCCACCATCATTGTGACGGGGTCGATCGCCACGGACCATTTGATGCACTTCGCGGGGCGCTTCGCCGAGCAGTTCATCGACACCCACCTGGACCGGCTATCGCTGAGCTTTCTGGTCGACGATCTGACGCTCCGGCGCGGAGGCGTCGGAGCGAATATCGCTTTCGGCATGGGTGTGCTCGGCCGCAAGCCACTGCTCGTGGGGGCGGTTGGTTCCGACTTCGACGACTACCGTGCCTGGTTGGAAAACCATGGCGTCGACTGCTCGGCTCTATACGTCTCGCAGACGGCGCACACCGCCCGTTTCATGTGTACTACCGACGACGATCAGTGCCAGCTCGCTTCATTTTACCCCGGCGCGATGGCCGAGGCGAGCAGCCTGTCTCTTGAGCCTCTGACCAAGTCCCGGGCCTTTGATCTGGTGCTGGTGGGAGCCAACGATCCCGCTGCAATGCTGGCGCATACAGCCGACGCCCGGCGGCTGGGAGTGCCTTTCGCCGCGGATCCGTCGCAGCAGCTTCCGATGCTGGACCGCGATGCCGCACGGGCGCTCGTGGACGGGGCTCGGTATCTATTCACCAACGAGTACGAGTGGGAGCTGCTCGCCCGCAGAACGGAATGGAGCGAGGCGGACATCGCCGCCCGGGTCGGGCTGCGCGTCACCACCTTGTCGAGCAAGGGTTGTCTGCTGGTCGACAGCGACGGCAGCCGACTGCACGTCGGGGTGGTGCCCGCGCGGGAAATTGTCGACCCGACCGGTGTCGGCGACGCTTTCCGTGCCGGATTCCTCTCCGGTATCGGAAGCGACCTCGACTACGAAAGTGCTGCCCAGCTCGGGTCGCTCATCGCCACGCTCGTCCTGGAAACCGCCGGTGCCCAAGAATGGCAGCTGGATCTCGACGATGCCGCTGTCCGGCTCGCTGATGCGTACGGCGCGGCCGCGGAGAGTGCCATCATGCCGGTACTCCGCGGCGCGATGGAGATGGAAACCTCATGAGCGCCAAGCTAATAGACGGCATCGCCGCCGCCCGCAGGGTTCGCGAACAGGTGGCGAAGGAGGTGGCCACATTGCCGGCCCCTCCGGGCCTGGCCACCGTCCTGGTCGGGGATGATCCGTCCTCGGCAGTCTATGTGCGCAGCAAGCGTCGTCAGTGCGTCGTGGCCGGAATGCTGGATCTGCACAGGCATTTGCCCGGCGACGTGACCGAAGACGCAGTCGCGGCCGTGCTTGACGATCTCGCGGCCGACTCGCGGGTCACCGGGATTCTCCTGCAATTGCCCCTGCCGCCGCACCTCGACGCACGTGCGCTGGTCGAGCACATTCCGGTGGGCAAGGATATCGACGGTCTCACCGAGCGCAGCACGGGCCGTTTGGCGTTGGGCACGCCGGGGCTGCGTCCGTGCACACCGGCCGGAGTGATGATGCTCCTCGATGAGGCCGGCACCGTCCTCGACGGCGTACACGCCGTCGTCGTGGGTCGGTCCGAACTTGTCGGCAAACCAATGGCACAGCTTCTGCTGCAGCGCAACGCCACCGTGACCGTATGCCACTCCCGCACCAGAGACTTGGCGGCAGTATGTCGCACGGCGGATGTGTTGGTCGCCGCAGCCGGTGTGCCCGGTCTCGTCGGCGTGGACGCGATCAAGCCGGGAGCGACCGTCATCGACGTCGGCATCCATCGCACCCCGAGTGGTCTGCGCGGAGACGTCGATACCGGCCCTGTCTGCGACATCGCCGGCGCGGTGACCCCTGTCCCGGGTGGAGTCGGGCCCATGACGATCGCCATGTTGCTCGCGAACACCGTCAGGGCCGCTGTCGACCCGCTGTAGTCAGCAGTCCCCGCCAGATTTCGTGATCGCCGCCGATGACGACGACCACACCGTCCGCCAGTGATTTGGCCTCGTTCAGCAGATCGCCGGCGAGTCCGGCGGCGGTTTCCCGATCGTGCGGGCCGGCGGCTTCCAGATCCGAGAGTGTCTTCGGCGGTATCGTCACGTCCGGCACTTCGTAGGCAAGATATTCAGCCTCGGCATAACCACCGAGTGGGGCGACGGTGAGGAACACCGGTATCCCGTCGTCCGCCAGTTCCCGGCGCATGCGGCGCAGCCCCTCGAGTTCATACACCGGCCGCGTGATCAGGAATTGAGCGCCGGCGGCGATTTTCGCGCGGGTTCGGGCGATCTCGGCCTCGAGATCCTCGGCGCCCGGATTACAGCGGGCCCCGATCTTGAACGATGTTTTCGTCGCCATTGACAACCCGTTGCAGTCGCGACCGGTATTGAGTTCGGCCATCAGTCCGATCAGTCCGACCGAGTCGACCTCCCAGATACCGTCAGCGTTCGGATATTCCCCGCGCAGTGGGGGATTGCCGGTTTCGCACACCACGGTCCGGGTGCCGAACGCGTGCGCGCCCAGCAGATCAGCCTGCAGGGACATGATCGTCTTGTCCCACGTGGTCACCGTGGTGATGGTTTCGAGTCCGATCTCTTGTTGGAGGTGAAGCGCCAGGCTCGTCGGCGCCAAGTGTGCGCGCGGATCCCGCGGCGCCGCTACCAGTACCAGATCGGCTCCGGCAGAACGCAATTGACCGGCGAGTTCGGTGGCCTCCTGCGTCGTTCCGCCGATCGGCGGAGCAATTTCCGCGGCGACCACGAACCCGCGACTGAGCTGCTGCGCGAAGAGGTCCGGTACCGCAGGCCGCGGCCTGACGGTAGGCGCCGGGCGTCCCGGTCGTTCGGACACAGCCGCCACAACCTTCCGCAGTTGCGCCGGTGTGGTTCCGCAACAGCCGCCGATGATCGACGCACCGGCATCGACGCAGCGCAGCGCATAGCGAACCAGGTATTCGTGGTCGATGTTGTACTCAAACCGGCGCCCTCCTATTCGCCGTGGGAGCCCGGCATTGGGTTGGGCGCTAATCGGTAATGATGTCGCCTGGCGAAGCTCCTCGACGACACCTAGCATGCGCTGTGGGCCGACTGTGCAGTTGGCGCCGATCACAGCGACGGGCAGGCCCGCCAAGGCGGTGGCCACCTCATGTGTCGTCTCTCCGCCCGGAGTTCGGCCGTCGGCCGTGAACGTCGCCTGGGCGAGTACAGGAAGGTCCGTCAACTCGGTGGCGATGCGGATGGCTTCGATGAGCTCGTCGAGATAGCCGAACGTCTCGAATACCAACAGGTCCACATCGGATTCGGAGAGAGCTACGATCTGCTCGCGCATCGCCGCGGACCGTTGCTCTGCCGACACCCAGGAGCGCTGGCTTGCGCTGACTGCCGGAGCAACCGAACCGCCGACGAATATCCTGCGGTCGACCGCAGCGGCCGCGCGGCGGGCCAGTTGGACCCCGGCGTGGTTGATCGCGGCGACATCGCCGGCGTAGCCATGTTCGGCCAGCCGGAGGCGCCCGGCGCCGAAGGTGTTGGTCAGAATGAGATCGACACCGGCGTCGATGTAACTGTCGTGAACGGTGCTCACCGCATCCGGTTTCGACAGGTTCAGCTCAGGCAGTGCGCGGTCGAGAGAATTGCCGGCCGCGTGCAACATCGTGCCCATCGCTCCGTCGCCGACCAGCGGCCGCTCGCGCAGCGCTTCGGAGAAGTCGCTCATTGTGTCTCCCCCGCCACGTCCAAGATTTCCAATGCGACCTGTGCCATCAGTCGGTCGCGGTAGTTGTGAAAGTCCAACCTGGTCAATTCCTCCACCCGACGTACGCGGTAACTGACCGTGTTCGGGTGGATGTGCAGCTCTTTCGCGACCCGCTGGAGGCTGTTGTTCTCCCTGAAGTAGGACGACAACGTCGACAGGTATTCGGCGGCGTTGTTTTTACCGCGCGCCATCAGCCCGCCGAAAACCTCATACGCGAAGTCTTTCAACTGCCTGACGTCGGCGACCTGAAGCAAAAGTTGGTGGATCCCCAGATCCTCGACGCCGACGACGGTACCGGCCCGGCCCATCCGGACCACGATTTCGGCTGTGCGCCTCGCGTCGTCGTAGGAGCGAGCGATTTCCGTCGCCGAGCGGCACACGCTGCCAATCCCGGCGGTCACGCTGCCGGCACCGAATGTGTCCTGCATGCGCCGGAGGCATGCGTTCGCGAGCCGTATCGAGCGCGATGCGGCGGGATCGGGTTCGGGCAGCACTACTACCAGTTCGCGGTCACGCAAGGCGGTGATCGCATCCGGCACCTGCGTCGTGAAGAATCGCTCCACCTCCCCGGTGACGCGCCGCATCATTTCTTCGGGCCCTTCGGGTAGCACAACCGACAGCACCCGATGAGCCCGCTGCTCGCTGTAGCCCAAGTGGGCGGCCCAACGACGCACGGTCTCGGCGTCGGTGCCCTTCCCGGACAAGATGCCTTCGATCAGGTCGTAGCGCGCTTGCGTGGCCGCGGCGGCTACCACCCGCTCGCGGCCCAGGATCACACTGCAGATGGTTGCCGCGTGCTCGGTGAGCAGCAATCGCAGATCCTCGCCGTCGCCCTGGTCTCCATCGTCGAGAGTCAGCACGTACGCGGCGACGGCGTCTCCCACTGGAACCGGAGCGACGATGATCGGCGCCGCACCAGCCATGCGGGGGACGCGTAGCGCACGACGCGACGGGCCGACTGTTCCCAATACCTGCGCCAGCCGGGGATGGGTGAGCCGGTCGAGCAGAAAATGCGCGGATTCCAGCCCCGAGCCGTGTGCTGCGGCGGCCGCGAGCACCTCCAGCTTGTCATCGACGACAGCCACCGCGGTGTCGACGCGCTCAGCGAATTGCGCCGCGACGGTGTCGATGCCGACATTCTCAGTGGCCAGGCTGGACAGATGCTGGTACGCGGTCGCCAGGCAGCGAAGCTCCGCATTCTCTCGCAAGAGCCCGTCGTGCGGGGTGAGCGGTGGCGCTGTCATGAGGTCATCCGTAATCTGGAGATCTTCAATTGACCTGCCTCACTTGCCCTTCCCAATAAGGCTGGCGCAGTTTGAACTTCTGCAGTTTGCCCGTCGCGGTACGTGGCAGCCGGTCGCGGAATTCGACAGAAGTGGGCGACTTGTAGCCGGCCAGGCGTTGCTTGCACCAGGCGATCAGTTCGGCGGAAAGCGCGTCGGTAGGCGCTATTCCGGGCTTCGGAACGACCAGCGCCTTGACTGTCTCTCCCCACTTGTCGCTGGGAACGCCGATCACGGCGACCTCGGCTACGGCGGAATGCGAGAACAGACAATCCTCGACCTCGATCGAGGCGACGTTCTCACCGCCAGTGATGATTACGTCCTTTTTGCGGTCGGCGATCGCCAGATACCCGTCGTCGCCCAGCTCGCCGCCGTCACCGGTGTGGAGCCAGCCATCGCCGAGTGCGCGTTCGGTCTCTTCGGGCTGCCGCCAATACCCCCGCATGATCCCGTTGGACCGCGCCTGGATCTCGCCGCTGCCTTCTTCGACCTCGGAAATCTCCAGTCGTACGCCCAGAGCGGGAGTACCTGCACGAAGCAGCTTTGCGGCCTTCTCCGCAGCGTCGAGACCGTCCCATTCTGGGCGCGCCCGATTGATGGTCAACAAAGGTGAGGCCTCCGTGAGGCCGTAGATCTGGATGAACTCCCAACCGAGCTCTTCCTGCACCCGCACGACGGTCTCGGTCGGCGGTGGAGCCCCGGCCATGATCACGCGGACGTGACCGCGGCCGGGTATCTCGCCTTCCCATGCTTGTGCAGCATCAAGAACCGCAGCGGCCACCGCGGGCGCGGCACACATGATGGTGACTCCGTGATCGCGCACGCGCCGCAGAATCTCGGCTCCGTCGACTTTGCGCAACAGGATGTGCGTTCCGCCTACTCCGGTCAAGGCATAGGGCATCCCCCAGCCATTGACGTGGAACAGCGGCAGCGTGTGCAGGTACACGTCGCGGTCACTGACCGTCGTGTGGAGACCGAAAGTCACCGCGTTGATCCACAGATTGCGGTGGGTGAGCTCCACACCCTTCGGGCGCGCGGTGGTACCCGACGTGTAATTGATTGTGGCCAAAGCATTTTCGTCGGCTTCCCAAGGCGCGGGCTGCCGATCGGCACTGCCGTAGAGTTCATCGTCGGATCCCAGGACGAACTTGTACTCGCAGCTGACCGTCGCGAGTGACTCGGCCAGTTCTGGATCCAGGTAGAGCACCCGCGCCCCAGAATGGTCGATGATGTACTGGACCTCATCAGGTCTTAGCCTGAAGTTGATCGGGACCAGAACCCGGCCCCAGCCGCTCACCCCGAAGAACGATGTGAACAGGCGGCTGGAGTTGTGGCTGACGATTGCGACCCGCTCGCCGGGTGCCACGCCCAGCTCATCGAGTCGAGCGGCCTGCCGCGCCGCCAATTCGGCGACACGGCCATAGGTCAACGCCCCCTGGCCGGCGGCGGGCTGCCCGGGCTCGTCAATCACGCCGACCTTGCGCCGATATGCGGTCGCGGCGCGTTCCAGGAAATCCATGGCAGTCAATGGAACGAACATGCTTCCTGCTCCCTACCAACGTTTGGTGTGGTGGCGGTTCGCCCTCGCCGAGGGCGTGACGAGGGCCATGACGGGTCGGCGATCACAAGATCACTTGGATTCGCCAACAACCGGCGCAACCAGATAGGACCCGTACCGGCCTCCGGTATGGATGACGTGCCGGCCCTCGTTGTCGGCCGACCGTTCGGGCAGCACGCCGGGGATCGGCACCTGCAGGTCATGACCGCTGATCTCGATCCGGAGCTTTTCCCCGGCATGCCAGCGCATAGCCATGGGCCAGATTTCGATGTCGACGGAGACGATCTCGCCAGCGCTGAGCGGTTCGACCTTGTCGTGCTTCTGGAACGGGATGAGATCGGTGGAGTGATCGGCGTCCAGTGCCCGGTGCGAGACTCGCTGCTGGCCGCGGGCACCCGGACTCGGAACACCCGGGAACCAGTCCGGTGTCAATTGCACGCCGTCGGCCGACTGCTTACTGACACCGACGAAAAGGTCCATTTCATCGTGGCCCTGCGCTTCGACCCACAATCGCAGCTTCATCGGACCGGCGAGCACTAGATCGCCGAAGTCGCCGATGAAGACCGCGGAGCCCGTTTTGGCGTCGTAGCTTAGGCAGGCCTCCCGCTCCGGCGCGGTTCCGACGACGGACTCCGTCGCCGCGTCGAGGTGGAACGCGGTCGCGACCGCCCGTGTGGGGGGGAATGCGTCCTCGGCGACCTCGATCTCGTCGTCATGGCCAGGATCAAGCACTGCCATTCGGACGCGCGGAGTGTCCTGCCAGCCATTCTCTTGACCTTTCAGAGCCCAATCGAAGAACCGGTGCAAATCGTCCTGGTACTCGTAAAAGTCAGGCCATTCCAGCGAATTGTGGATGCGCAGCCATCTGTTGCGCTCCGGCAGCGCCCTCCACCCATTGAAAGTTCCCCGGGTATGCAACAGGTTGGTGTAGCTAGCCGCAACGTAGGCCGGGATCGTGATACCGGAAGTATCAGTGTGTCGCCGCTCCCAGAGCTCGTTCATCAACGGCTGTGCTTTGAAAGTGGCCACCAGGTCTTCGGTTCGGTTGCGGCCGAAATTGTTCACGATGATGTTCTCGGAAAATCCGAAGGTGGGTATCCCGCCGGGGGCGATCATGTCGCGGTAGAAGTCGTTGAAGCCTTCCCATGGTGCGATGGCGGCAAGGTGCGGCGGCTGCTCGGCAGCGATCATCCATTGCGAGACAGCCAGCCACGAGTTTCCGGCCATGCCGACCTTGCCGCTGGACCACGGCTGGTTCGCGATCCACTCGATCAGGTCGTACCCGTCGCGCGCCTCTTGGGGTGAGAACATCTGGATGTCACCGGCAGAATTGAAAACGCCGCGCGGGTCAGGGTTGACGATCGCATAACCTCGCGCACACCAGTACGCCGGGTCGGGAGCCTCCCACTTCTGCAGACCTGACAGGGAATCCGCGGCAACCCCGGCTCGGCCGGGGAAGATGTCGAGGGTCCAGAATCCGCCCTGCTTGCCGTAGGGGCTCCACGGCACGATGGCCGGTACAGTCTGCTCGCCCACGGGCCGGAACACATCGACATAGATGGTCGTCCCATCGCGCATGGCCACCGCAACATCGCGATCGAACACGATGTCGCAAGGCAACGGGAGCCCCCCGGGTGAGTGGACCGATCCCTGCGGCAAGACGGTCGTGCCCGGAGCGAACCCTCGCGCGTTCGCGACGGGCAGGTCAGGAGAACTGGCGGGTCGGTACTGCACCTCAAGGTCACTCATACGCGTTGCTACTCCTTTGTACGCAGCAACCGCCGGAATTCCGGCGAGTTGCGGTCGCCACGTGACGGCGATCACTCTAGATTAGAGAATGACCTCCAAAAAATCTAGAGGGCTAACTCCAATATGTTGCCGCCCTCAGGCACACTGTTCTGGTGAGATCTCCACGCCAGAGCCGCAGCCGTGTGTCGACCGAACGAATGCTCAACGGTGCGCTGTCGCTTCTCGAGGACGGCGGCCTCAAGGCACTCACCGTGGACAATCTCGCTCAACGCACGCAGACCTCCAACGGCTCGATCTACCACAGGTTCGGCAGCCGTGACGGCTTGGTCGAGGCAGCTCTGGACCAGTTCATCGGTGAATTCGAAGCAAGGATGCGCGATGGGGTCGCAGGCCTGGATCACGTTTGCGACGACGCAGTAGCGGTCGAGCGATTGGTCTCGCACTACCTCACATTCTTTGACGAGAACCGTATGCGGTTCCGAGCCTTCTTGACCGAAGGGCTCGACCACGATGCGCTGGCGGCCCGCGGAACACGTGCCAGCTACACGATCGCCGGCATGATGTGCAAGTGGTTCACCGGCCGGTTCGGCTGCACCGAACAGACAGCGGAGGTCTGTTATCGGATTCTGCAGGGCCTCGGGGCTTCCCGGGCGCTGTGGTACGAGAACCAGATAACACCGAGTCCTCCGCCCGCCGAGGCGATGCAGCGCGAGGTCAGTGAAGCAATCCTGTACGCGCTCACTGTCCGCCGACCGTAGGGGCGAGCCCCTCAGCTTTCCGTCGGGATCACGGGAAGATGCAGTGTTGCAGGGTGGTCGGGTCCGGTGTGGATGGTGTAGATGCCGTCGAAACGTTCAGTGGGTCGGTCGTCGGGGTCGGTGTCCATGCGGAACATGAAGGTTGGGTGGTCGTGGGCGCTGATGTCGAGGATGAGTTGGTCGCCGGGCTCCAGAACCAGGCTGGTGGGCAGGATTTCGATGGATAGCGCGACGATGTCACCGGGGGTAAGAAGTTGCTCGTGGTCATGGGTGTGCCAGGGCTTATAGGGCAGTGATTGTGTGGGATCCGTGGCGCGATGGCTGGCTCGCAGCCAGCCTTGGGTGAGTACCGGGGTTTTGGCGCCGGAGGAGTCGATGCCGGCGTGTTCGGTTCCGTCCGAGCGGTTGTGGCGAAGGACGACGTAGAGGTCCATGTCCGGTGATGTGGAGGAGGCGTGTAGGTGCACGGCCAGGGGGCCGATGATCTCGGTGGCCTCGGTAGCGGTGTAGGTGAACGTGATACCGCCGTGGGGCGCGTCGAAGTCGGCTTGACCGTTGGCCTGGGGTTGCTCTGACCGCAGTGTCATGGTGGTGGCGTCCAGGTGCAGGTCGATCCAGTTGGTGCCGGACAGTGGCCAAGCGGTGTCGTCGTGCCAGGTGATGCCGTCTGGGTGGCGGATGGCCACGCGTACCGGGGGTTGGTCGAGCCAGCCGGTGTCGTGTCCCTTGAGGTAGTGGCCGAGGAACGCTTCTTGCAGGGCCAGGGCTTCGGGGGCGTAGAACGGCATGAAGTGATCGCCGGTGATCAGGCGCAGCCATTTGTGGGGTGAGCGCGCCTGGGTGAAAGCTTCGATGTTGCCGCGCAGGTGCAGAATGTGGTTGCCCCAGTTGCCTACCGACACGAACGGCACTTCGATGTCGGCTAGGTCCGGTATCCATTGCTCGTAGAAATCGTCGTTGAGCGGGTGGGCTTTGGCGGCGTCGTAGACGTCGGTGCGCAGGTGCTGCCTTTCCGACGATGTCAGCGGAGCATCGGGGAGACCATCGTGTTGGGTGGCGGCGGCGTTAGCGGTCCACATGCGGATGAAGTCGGCGTTGAGAATGCCGCCGTGGCGCAGGAATTCGCGGTAGATGTCCGAACCGGCTTCCCAGGGGATCATCGCGGCCAGATGCGGTGGTTTGAGTGCGGCCACGGCCCATTGGGACATGCCGTAGTAGGAGATGCCCAGCAGCCCGACGCGTCCGGTCGACCACGGCTGGGTGCCGGCCCATTCGATGGTGTCGTAGAAGTCGCGCGCGGTCTGCGCCGACAGCGGGTGCAGGTGGCCCGGCGAGGCGCCTGCACCGCGTGCGTCTACCCGAAGCACCGCATAGCCGCGCGGCACCCAATACTCGGGATCAGGGGTCTCCCAGTTGAGGAATACACCGCCACCGGCTCCGTGGAAATGCTCCGCATTGCGGATCGCCAGTGGGGTGTCCTTGCCGTAGTGGCCGAAAGTCATGATCACCGGGGCCGGTTGCCCATCGATCGGGCGGTATAGGTTGGCGCGCAGGAGAGTTCCATCGGTCAAGGGGATCGGTACGTCGCGCTGATAGATCAACGCCACGGGTTCGTCGCGGCGCTGTCGGTGATGTTGGGTCGGATACAGGCCGTTCGTGTGATGCTGCACCGTCACTCCTTCGTCGAAATGTTGTTGTACGCCTGTGTGGACGCTCACCGAATGCACCGAATCGCTCTGCGCGCCAATTACTGCCGCGTGGTCGTTTCACACCAACGCTGACCAGCGCACATTCTCTGCGGCTCGACTCCTCGCCCCTCCATAATAGCAATAGATTGACATATGTCAGTCAGTTGACATCGGGCGGGCGATGGGAACAATGAAGATATGAACACGCAGAATCCATTGCATGACTACGAGGCCATCTACCGACGCCGGAGCGCCTTCCTCGGCGAAGGTGCAGCACCCCCGTGGAGTATCGGCGAACCGCAGCCGGAGATCGCAGCACTGATCGATGCGGGAAAGATTGTTGGCGAGGTACTCGACGCTGGTTGCGGTGAAGCCGCGACAGCTTTGCGCCTGGCCGCGTTGGGCCATCGCACCGTCGGATTGGATATCTCCCCGGCTGCGATCGACTTGGCACGCGCGGCGGCCGCCGCACAAGGCCTTTCGCAGCTAGCGACATTCGCCGTGGCCGATATTTGCGACTTCGTCGGTTACGACGGGCGCTTCGACACGATCATTGACAGCACACTGTTCCACTCGATGCCGGTCAGCCGCCGGGACAGCTACCAGCGGTCCATCGTTCGTGCCGCCGCGCCTGGAGCCCGCTTTATCGCCCTGGTTGTGGAGAAGACCGCCGAGATCGCCGACCGCTCCTCGGGCGTTGAAGACACCACGTTCAGCCACGACGAGTTGCGCGCTGCAGTCAGCCCGTACTGGGCGATCGACAGCATAAGCCCTGCGGTGATCTACGGCTGCTTCCCCGACGGGGTCGAACAGTTCGCCCGCGGCCCCAAAGACGAACACGGGCGTCTGCAGTCCAAAGCACTTCTTCTGCAGGCTCACCTAAGCGACTGAGCACTTCGGTGAGCCCTCAGAGCGCGCCGGCGCTGAGATGTCAGCGCCGGCGTCCGTCCAGCGGCTCCAGCTCCGCGACGCCCACCTCGCCACTTTCGATACATAACCCCAGCACGCGTTTGAACTCACTGCGCTGAGCAGGGCTCAACGCCCCCAGTAGCTGATCTTCAACAGAACGAACGGCCTCTTCTGCGCGGCGAATCAACGCCGAGCCTTTGCGGGTCAACCGGGCCGGCAAAGCGCGCCCACTGGAGACGGTTTCAGGGCGGCTGATCATTTCGGCTTCCTGCAGTCGCTGCAGTGCAACGTTCACCGCTTGCCGAGTGACCCGCGTTTCCCTGGCCAGCTCGGCGTTGGACAGGCCCGGCGAGTTCCGCAACTTGGTCATGCAGACATACTCCAGCAGCCCCAAATCCAAGGCGCGTAGTTCGTCAGTCACTCGCGCTGAAGTGGCCACCGATGCGCGTCCGAGAAGAAAGCCCAACGGCACGCGCTCCCAGGGGTTTTCGGATACCTTCTCGCTCATGAGACCAGTATCTCATATGTCAATCCATTGACACACGTCAACTGGTTGACTAACTTCGACAGCATGAGCAAAGACATCGGCAGTGCCAATACCTACTTTGACTTCGATGCCACCTACCGCGACGATCACCCGTACGGAATGACGCCGGTGTGGAGCATTGGCGAACCCCAGCCTGAGCTGGCTGCGCTGATCGCTGAGAACAGGATCCATGGCGAAGTCCTCGACGTGGGCTGCGGCGAGGGCGCTATCGACCTGGTGCTGGCTGAACTCGGCTATCACTGTGTGGGACTGGATATTTCAACCACCGCCGTCAACTTGGCCCGGGCGGCCGCAGCGCGCGCCGGCTTGTCTGACAAAGCCGAATTCGCGGTCGCTGACATTTGCGACTTCGTCGGCTACGACGACCGATTCAACACGATCGTCGACAGCACCCTGTTCTGCTCCATCCCGCCGGAAATTCGTCCCGGCTACCAGCAATCCATCGCCCGGGCCGCGGCGCCGGGAGCCTCCTACTTCGCGCTGGCCGCCAACAAGGCCGCGATCCCTGAGTTTCTGGGTTCCAAAGGGCAAGGCCTTCACGCCGTCACCGACGATGAGCTCCGCGACACCGTCTCGCCCTACTGGATCGTCGATGAGATCGCCCCCGCGGCCATGTACGGCGTCATGCCCGACCTGACGGCAGTGCCCACCATCCTGGCTGAATACCTGCAAACCCTCGAACAAGACGAGAAAGGCCGCATCAAAACCCCGGCATGGCGCTTGGCCGCTCACCTACGCTGACGCCACCAGGGTGGTTGGTCGATGAACATTCGGCGCGATCCTCTGGCTGATGTGCGACTGATGCACTATGCAACCTGCTTTCGCCCGATGTCGCACGGCGTCATGTCGCGCCGAAGGTGAGCAAGGCCCTTCTCGACTATCTGGCCTTTGAAGCCCCATACCACGCGCTGGCAACGCTTCATACAGTTGTCTAATCGATGTGTGAACCGCTAGCCGAACGGCGTATGGCTCCGTTGCGGTTGCCGGACAATGGTGACTCCCATCACAAGTGATCGGGATGACCGTCATCCCGGCGGCACCGGAAGGAACGTCGATGGGGATCACTCCCGATGGCTCGCATCAACTGAAGAAGGGACTCAAGCCCCGCCACTTGACCATGCTTTCTCTGGGCGGAGTCATCGGCGCAGGCCTCTTCGTCGGGTCGAGTGCGACCATTCATGACGCGGGCTCCTTGGCCTTTGTGACCTACGGGTTGACCGGTCTGATCGTGCTGTTGGTCATGCGGATGCTGGGGGAGATGGCCGCCGCGCGTCCATCGACGGGGTCGTTCACCGACTATGCCCGGATCGCCTGGGGGACGTGGGCTGGCTTTTCCACCGGTTGGCTCTACTGGTACTTCTGGGTGATCGTCGTCGGCTTTGAGGCTGTGGCCGGCGGGCAGATCATCCATGACTGGATCCCGGCGTTACCTGTCTGGGCCATCGCGCTGGGCTTGATGATCATCATGACCTTCGTCAACCTATTGTCGGTAGGGGCGTTCGGCGAGGCCGAGTACTGGTTCGCCGGCATCAAGGTGGTCGCCATTGTCGCGTTCATCGCCGTCAGCGCGTTGTTCGTGCTGGGGCTGTGGCCGGGCGCGTCGATGGATTTCTCTAACCTGACCGAACACGGGGGCCTGCTGCCCCACGGCCTGGCCACGTTGTTCGTCGGTGTGGTGGTAGTGATCTTCTCCATGACCGGTGTCGAGGTGGTCACGGTGGCCGCTGCTGAGTCTGCCGAACCCGCCCGGGCTATCCGAAAAGCGGTCAACTCCGTCGTCTTCCGGATCCTGTTCTTCTTCGTGATCTCGACGTTTCTGATTGTGGTGATTGTGCCGTGGAACAGCGTGGCCCCGGGTGAATCCCCATTTGTGGCAGCCTTGAACCGCATCGGTATCCCCGGCGCGGGAAACTTGCTCAACCTCGTCATCCTGGTGGCGGTCCTGTCGGTGTTGAACTCGGGTCTCTACACATCGTCGCGGCTGCTGTTCGTCATGGGTGATCGCGGCGATGCGCCGTCGTGGATGTCGGCAACGAACAAGCGTGGCGTTCCGGTCAAAGGCATCTTGTCCTGCACGATCGTCGGGTACGGCTG
Source organism: Mycolicibacterium senegalense (assembly GCF_019645875.1). Taxonomy (GTDB): domain Bacteria; phylum Actinomycetota; class Actinomycetes; order Mycobacteriales; family Mycobacteriaceae; genus Mycobacterium; species Mycobacterium senegalense. Next base: position 491,121 of record NZ_CP081000.1, read on the forward strand.
CGTGGTGCTGGCCGCGGTGTGGCCCGACACGGTGTTCTTGTTCCTCATCAATGCCTCGGGCGCGGTGTTCTTGTTCGTCTACTTCATGATCTGCGTCTCCGAGCTGCGGCTGCGGCGGATCTGGGAGCGTGACTGTCCTGAGATCCTGCAGTTCAGGATGTGGTTTTATCCCGTGCTGCCGGTCGTAGTCACTGCATGCATCGTCGCGGTGCTGGTCAGCATGGGTCTGCGGCCCGAGCACCGCATCGAACTGTTCCAAGGCCTTGCGGTGTGGGCGGTCTTGACGGTCGTGTACCTGTTCGCCCGCCGGGCACGGCGATCGCAGACCGAGGCCTGCTCCCCGCCGGCCGCAGAATCACTTGCCCAAGCAGGTGCACCACAGCGCATCCCGCACTAGATCCAGGCACCGGTTTCCGGGCCTGCGCACCTGATAGGTGTGCAGGCCCGAAGGGGGCTAGGAGACAAGATCTTCCAACGCAAGCTCCGCCCGATCGGCGGCAGTGAGCGCCAGCCACAGCATCGCTGATCCCGCCGTCGTGGTTGGTTTCAGCCCAGTGAGCTGCTCGACCTTCTTGAGCCGGTATACCAAGGTCTGGCGGTGTATGTTCAACGCGTCGGCGCTGGCCTGCCACGCCCCGTCGTGGCGCAGGAACACCCGAACCGACTCGACCAATTCGCCGTCGTTGGCGCGATCGTGATCGATCAGGGGGCCGAGACAACGACGCACCACGCGACGGATGTCCTCGACGCTAGCGGGCAAGAAGTCTTGACCGTCCTCACCGCCGTATTCGCTCAGCACCAGCCCGCGGTCATGGGCGCGCGCGACGGCTAGCTGCGCTTGCCGAAGTGCCTCGGCTATGTGGGAGTGGACCGCCAGCCGGGTGCTGATGCCTACGGCGCAGTTGGGAGCGAGCTTGGCCGCGACCTGTGTCAACACGCCCGGCTCGTCCGGGACGAGACCGACGAGAGCCGCGCCACGCACCGAGAACAGCGGAGCGTAGCTCTGCAGGCACACCTGGCGATGAATCGCCTGGTGGTTCACCTGGGCGCCATCGGGGGTGCTCCAGCACGCCATCACCACATCGCCCACCATCCCGCGGTGGCGCAGCTCGGGCCACACCGCAGACAAGGTGATGCTCTCGTCGAGCAGGCCCGCGAGCAGATCTTCGCCGGAGGCGCGCAGCCGATCCTGCTGTGCGGCAGCGTGTTCCAACTCCAGCGCAATCAATCCACCGATGTGCTGCGCCAGCGGGCGATCGGTGACCTCGGCGCTGTCAGCCGCGGCGACCAGGACCACCTCGCCGGCGCCCGGGATCGCGACGTGCACCGGCTCGGTGCCAGAACTTTCCGCAGCAAGGGCGTAGGCCCGCCGACCCGTGGCTATAAGCTCCCCGGCCAGCTGGTCCCTGACTTCAAGAGCCCACCCCGTGGCGAACTCCAGCGCAGACAACCGTTCTCCGAACGTCCCCCGCGCATGTAACGACTGCCAGTACACGTCATAAAGCCGTTTGATCGAGGCCACCCGTTGACGCTCAGACTCGATCGCACTTTCGATCACGGTGCGTGCCAGCTCCACGAAATGCAGCTCGTAATCCGCGGCGAGCACCGGAAAGCCTTGCGCTTCGGCAACATCGATCAACCCTCGGGTGACGGCTGGTGCCGTCGGGCTGGCCGCAACGACCAATGCGCTGACCTTGCTCCCGATTAACCGCGTGATCCACTCGCGCTGAGCGCCCTCGTCAACAGGCAGGCCACCACCGGTCGTCATCACCAGATCGCCGGAATCGAACCAGTTCCACGGATCAGCCAAATCACACGCGTGCGCCCACGTCACCAGTCGGGAACCACCACCCTCGCCAGCCAGATACCGCAGGCCCAGGGACGGCACGGCCGTGAGTTGATCGACGGAAATCATGACCGTCACCTCCTCATACAAAAGTACAACGACTGCGGCGAAGACTGTGGTGAATGCGTATGCCGCGGATCACATCGATTTCCCACACTGGTCTCAGAACGCACAACCGTTTGGAGGCAAGACGCATGGTGGCCAGAGACGCCGACCGCACGGCAACGACCCCGACCGCAGGCGCGCCGTTATGGCGCGACGATCGCGTCGAATCCGCGCGCCCAGCCCTCGACGGTGACATCGTCGCCGACGTCGCGATTGTGGGTGCAGGGTTCACCGGCCTATGGACCGCGTACTACCTCGCCAAGTCCGACCCGTCCCTGAACATCGTTGTGATCGAGCGCGAGTACGCCGGATTCGGCGCCTCGGGACGCAACGGGGGCTGGGCATCGGCCATCTTCCCGGTGTCGCTGGCGCACGTAGCCAAACTCTATGACCACGACGCGGCGCTGCGCCTGCAGCGGGCCATGAACGACACGGTCACCGAAATCGGCACCGTCGTCGCCGCTGAGTCGATCGACTGCGACTACGCACGTGAGGGATATATCTCGTTGGCCCGCAACGATGCCCAACTGGCGCGAGCACGTGCCACCGTCGCCGGATCCGAGTCGTTCGGAACAAAAAACCAGTGGCAGTTCCTGACCGCGCCGCAGGCGCGAGATCGTGTCAACGCGACCGGCGTCAAGGGCGCGATCTACACCGATCACTGTGCTCTACTGCAACCGGACAAGTTGGTGCGCGGGCTCGCGGCGACCGTCGAATCGCTCGGCGTGGTGATCTACGAGAACACCGCCGTCGAATCGATCAACCACGGTGTGCTCCGTACGCGCCGCGGCGTCGTCACCGCCGGGACAGTCGTCCGGGCGACGGAGGCGTTCACGCCGCAGTTCGCCGGCTACCGCCGCGATGTCGCACCACTGTACTCCCTGGTGGTGGCCACAGCACCCATCCCCGAACCGCTGCGGCATTCCCTGGGGCTGACCTCGCGCACGGCGTTCAATGACATGCGAAATCTACGCATCTACGCACACCCCACCGCCGACGGGAGACTGGTCTTCGGCGGCCGCGGCGCCCCGTACCACTTCGGCTCAAAAGTCGAGGCACGGTTCGATGTCGATGACACGATCCACACCAAGATCATCGCCACGATGCACGAGATGTTCCCCCAACTGCGTGATGTCCCGATCACCCACCGGTGGGGCGGTCCGCTCGGTGTGCCGCGTGACTGGTTCCCCTCAGTCGGTCACGACCGCGCGAACAAGATCGCCTGGGCCGGACCATATGTCGGAGACGGTGTCGCCACCAGCAACCTGGCCGCACGGATCTTGCGCAACCTGCTTCTCGGCCAGCGCGACGACCTCAACGACCTGCCGATCGTCAACCACCGATCGAAGAAATGGGAAGTCGAACCGTTCCGGTGGCTCGGCGTGAACGCCGGCCTGCAAGCCGCAGCTGCCGCCGACGTGGAGGAGCGGACCACCAACAAACCCTCCAAAGTCTCAGCCCTGCTCGAAAGCCTCACCGGCGCCCACTGATCCAGACCAAAACGGGAAGAAGACACCGTGCCCACCTTGACCCACCTGCCCGACGCGCTCGCACTCACCAACCTGCAACCGGCTGGCCAACGACCAGGAGCCGACACCGGCGACCCCCAACTCAAGACACTCGCCGTCCCATCAGGAACCGACGCCCAGATCGGGATCTGGGAATGCGAACCCGGAGGATGGCCGGTAGTGAACCGACCCAACACCGAAGTCTGCTACATCCTCTCGGGCACAGCCAAGATCACCGACGACCAGTCTGGCCACGTCGCCGACGTCAGCGCAGGCGACTTCCTGTTACTGCCGCCGGGATGGAGCGGCCGATGGGACGTGATCGAGACAGTCCGCAAGGTCTACGCCATCTTCTAACGGCAGCTGCCCTCCACAGACAGAAAGCACATCCGAAATGGCTGACATCATTTCCCACTGGGTCCGCAACGCATTCTTCACGGGCACCTCCAGCGCAACCGCGCCAGTGACGAACCCGGCCACGGGCGCGGTTACCGGCGAGGTCGCCCTGGCCAGCGTGGATGACGCCCGTGCCGTGATCGACGCCGCGGTCGCGGCGTTCCCGGGCTGGCGTGACACGTCGCTGGCCAAGCGCACCTCGGTGCTGTTCGCATTCCGGGAATTGCTCAACGCCCGCAAGGACGAGCTGGCCGCGCTGATCACCGCCGAGCACGGCAAGGTGCTCTCCGATGCCCTCGGTGAGGTGAGCCGTGGCCTCGAGGTCGTCGAATTCGCTTGCGGCATCCCGAGTCTTCTCAAGGGCGGGTTCACCGAGAACGCCTCGACCAACGTGGACGTGCACTCGGTGCTGCAGCCGCTGGGGCCGGTAGGCATCATCTCGCCGTTCAACTTCCCGGCCATGGTGCCGATGTGGTTCTTCCCGATCGCCATCGCCGCGGGCAACACCGTGGTGCTCAAGCCGTCGGAGAAGGACCCGTCGTCATCGCTGTGGATGGCGCAGCTGTGGGCCGAGGCCGGCCTGCCCGAGGGCGTGTTCAACGTGCTGCAGGGCGACAAGACCGCGGTCGACGAGTTGCTGACCAACCCCAAGATCAAGGCGATCTCGTTCGTCGGGTCCACCCCGATCGCGCAGTACGTCTATGCCACGGCCACTGCGGCCGGCAAGCGGGTGCAGGCCCTCGGCGGCGCCAAGAACCACGCGGTGATCCTGCCCGACGCCGATCTGGACCTGGCTGCCGATGCGATGGTCAACGCCGGTTTCGGTTCGGCCGGGGAGCGCTGCATGGCGATTTCGGCCGCCGTGGCGGTCGGCCCGATCGCCGACGATCTGGTGGCCAAGATCGCCGAGCGGGCCGCGACCATCAAGACCGGCGACGGCACCAAGGATTCGGACATGGGCCCGCTGGTCACCAAGGTCCACCGCGACAAGGTCGCCTCCTACATCGATGCCGGCGAGTCCGACGGCGCCAAGGTCGTGCTCGACGGCCGCACCGTCATCGCCAACGGCGGGGCCGACGGATTCTGGCTCGGCCCGACCCTGCTCGACAACGTCACCCCGCAGATGAGCGTCTACACCGACGAGATCTTCGGCCCGGTGCTGTCGGTGCTGCGGGTCGAGACCTACGACGAGGCTCTTGCGCTGATCAACAACAACCCGTACGGCAACGGCACGGCGATCTTCACCAACGACGGCGGCGCCGCACGGCGGTTCCAGAACGAGGTCGAGGTCGGCATGGTCGGCATCAACGTGCCGATCCCGGTTCCGATGGCCTACTTCAGCTTTGGCGGCTGGAAGGCATCGCTGTTCGGTGACAGCCACGCGCATGGCACCGAAGGTGTGCACTTCTTCACCCGGACCAAGGCCATCACCACCCGCTGGCTGGACCCCAGCCATGGGGGCATCAACCTCGGGTTCCCACAGAACGGATAGACGGATGCCACTCGTACATATTCATGTCATCGAGGGCCGGCGCACACCGGCTCAGCTGCGTCAGGTCGCCGACACAATCCAAGACGTCATGCTTGAGTATTTCGCCGCTCCTGAACGCGACAGGTACCAGATCATCACCGAGCACAAACCGGGCCAGATCATCGCCGAAGACACAGGGCTCGGATTCGACCGGACCGACGACATTGTCCTCGTGCACGTCTTCCAGCAAGGTCGCACATCTGATCAGAAACAAGAAACGTACCGAGCTCTGGCGCAACGGCTCCGCGAACAAACAGGCCTGAAACCTGCGGATCTGATTGTGTCGATGGTAGAGAACAGTCGCGCGGACTGGTCTTTTGGTGACGGGCGCGCGCAGTTCATCGAGGGTCTGCTATAAGTCCGAATAGGCCGTTCAGTGCCTGGACGGCTCCGGAGCATCGATGCTGCCGAACGCTGACCGCGTCGCTCCATGTTCTGCTGTCAGGGTTTTGCGCTCGGTGTCGGCAACGTCAACCGACTGGCCATTTCTTGCGATAACCGACGCGCGCGTCCGGATAGAAGCTCGAACGCCCCACTCCGGCGCGAGTCAGATCGGCTCCGACCTGGGTCAGGTCACGAATTCCGAAGAACCGGGCCGCGTCGGCCACAGCTGAACCACCGGTTTGGAGCACCTCCCACTGATACGGGAGCGTCGCCGAGTTGATCAAATCCATCTGTACCGCGGGACCAGGTCTTGCCGCACCTAGTGCTTATGTGGACCACTGTCCCGTTCTAGACATCCCACGGGAGTAAGTCGTCAAGCGGTGGCCGCTGTGCGGTGGGGCCAGGCGATGTTTTCATCGTAGTTGGTGTGGTGGCTCAGGCAGCCGTGCAAGATGCCGACGAGATGGTTGCCTAGGGCACGGAGCGCTTGATGGTGAGTATTGCCGGCTGCGCGGCGCTGGTCGTAGTACGCGCGGGCGCCGGGACTGGTGGATAGGGCGCAAAACGCCCATCGGTAGATCGCGTCATACAGACGGCGGTTGCGCACGTGGCGTGCCAGTACCGCGTGTTTCTTACCCGAAGCGACGGTCAATGGTGAAGTGCCGGCGTAGTTTCTGCGAGACTTGGCGTCGGTGTAACGATTCGGGTCATCCCCGAACTCACCGAGCACCCGGGCGCCGAGCACAACACCAAGTCCGGGCAGGGAGACGTAGATGTCGGCGTCCGGGTGTGACTCAAAATGCTGTGCCAGAGTGGCCTCGAGGTCAGCGATTTGACGATTGAGCTCGGCGATGATGGCTACGGTGGCGCGGGTGGCGGCCGCGAACGCGGCACTGACTGGGGCCGAGGCGGTCAGCTGATCGGTGTGCAGCGTGGCGCGGATTTCGCGGGCGCGGTCGGCGACGTTGCGCTGGCGCCCACCACGTTTGAGTGCCGATTGAATCGTTGCCAAGGACAGCCGAGCTGCCTGCCCGGGGCTGGGTGCGCGGTCGAGTACGCCCAAGGCATCGCTGTGAGCCAGATCGTCGAAAGTCTCCAACGCGGCCGGGTAATACTCGCGCAGCGTGTTACGCAGGGCGTTGGTATGGCGGATGCGGGTCCAGATCAGGCTTTGATGGGCCCGGGCGAGCACCTTGATCGCCTCGGCATCGGCGCTGTCGCCCGCGATACTGCGATGGTTGTGCCGGTCGGTGCGCACGAGATCGGCCAGTAGTTTGGCGTCGGAGGCATCGGATTTGGCGCCCGAGATGTGGTGGCGGTCGCGGTAGCGGGCAACCGCCAGTGGGTTGACGGCAAACACCTGATATCCGGCGGCGACGAGCGCTGCTACCCACAGACCGCGATCGGTCTCAATGCCGACCACCACCTGATCGGGTTCCTCGGTGTGTTCGGCGATCAGCGCATGCAGCTGGCCGATGCCGCTGAGCCCTTCAGGTAATCGGCGCGAAGCCAGCCGCCGCCCGGTCTCATTCATCACATGCACGTCGTGATGGTCTTCGGACCAATCGTCGCCCACAAAGATCATCGACTCCTCCTCGACTTGTTGTGTGGTGCAACTACTGTCGAGCCCGAGGACACCCGGCAACGACCTAATGGATCAGTGCTCCAGTGGCACGACATCCCACCAGTGCTTCAGGCAGCCTCACCAACCGGCCGGGGCACGATCTAGAACTAGGAATCGACCATCGCTCCCGGATTCGCAAGTGCTCACCGGCCGGCGGCTCGGTGATCAGCTTCCCTCTGGCGCTGCTCCCAACCCGTCAACGGCACGCTGATCAACTCCCATTAGGATCCGCCATCCGTATGGCAAAAAATGCCCGCCAAGTCCGTGGCAATGCCGGGAAAGATGAAGGTGGGGGAGTCGTCGTCCGCCATCGAGAATGGCAACCTACAGTTGTTGCTGCCGCCGCCTGGAAGCCCTGATCAGAACGGGAAGTCTCGCGGCGTGTGTTGCACGCTGACCCAGTGGTGGGTAGTGAACTCATCGATGGACCAGGTGCCGCCGAAGCGTCCGAGCCCGGACTGCTTGACGCCACCGTAGGCGGTGTTGTCCTCTTCGTTGACTGGTGAGTCATTGACGTGGGTCATGCCGGCCTTGACCTTCAAGGCGAACTCCACACCTCGGTTGATGTCGCGGGTGAACACTGCACTGGACAGGCCGTACTCGGTGTCGTTGGCGATCTTGAGCGCCTCGTCTTCGCCGTCGGCGGCGATGATGGTGATGGCGGGCCCGAAGACTTCTTCTTTCGCGGTGGCCACCTCGTTGGTGCCGAGCAATACCTGCGGCGGCAATGTCAAACCGGTTGGGCCGATGGGGTTTCCGCCGAGAATGAGTTTTGCTCCGGCCTGTTGGGCGGAGGCGATTTTGGCTTGCACCGATGCCAGCTGGTTGTGGTTGATCACCGGGCCGATGGCGGTGGCGGGGTCGGCTGGGTCGCCGAATTTCAGGGATGCGACCCGCGCGACGAAGGCGTCGACGAACTGATCGTGAATGCTGCGGTCGACGATGATGCGGTTGGCGATCATGCAGATCTGGCCGGAGTTGTAGAACGATCCGAATGTGGCGGCTTTGACGGCGTAGTCCAGGTCGGCGTCCTCGAGTACAACCAGGGGAGCGTTTCCGCCGAGCTCCATGAGTAGACGTTTGATACCCGCCTTCTGGGTGATGCCAATGCCGACACCGGTTGATCCGGTGAAGGACACGATGGACGGAATGGGATGCTCGACCATGGCATCGCCGATCTCGGCGCCGGATCCGACGATGACGCTCAAGACGCCTGGGGGCAGTCCGGCTTCTTCGAAGATCTTGGCCAGCAGGAGGCCGCCGGTGACCGGGGTGTCACTGGCCGGTTTGAGGACGACCGCGTTTCCGACGGCCAACGCCGGTGCCAGCGACCGGCTGGTCAGATACAGCGGAAAGTCCCAGGGGCTGATGAGCGCGACAACGCCCGCGGGCTGCCGATAGACACGGTTTTCTTTGCCGGGAATGTCTGAGGGCAGGATCTGCCCGGAGACGTGGTGCGGCATGGCCGCGGCCTCGAGGAACACCGCCTTGGTGACTCCCAGTTCTACCTCGCATTTGCCGCGGGGTGTGCCGGTTTCGGTGACCAGCCAGTTCAGGATCTCCTCGCGTCGAGTGTCAAGGATGGCCGCTGCGGCGCGCAGCACGCCGGCGCGTTGCTCGGGCAGTGTTGCTGCCCAATCGGCTTGCGCGGCTTGGGCGGTGGCGAAGGCTTCGTTGACGTCGTCGAGCCCGGCCAGCGGGATTTCGGTGACCGTCGACCCGTCCCACGGGTTGGTGTCGGTGAGGGTGCGCCCGCTGGCGCCGGCGCGCCATCGGGGGCCAATGGGCATCACGTCGAAGCGATGGTAGGGGTTGGGGGCGGTCAAGGTGGTCATTTGCTTTTTCCAAACGTTGAGAGGGACAGGGCGGGATCCGGTTCCTGCGTTGGTCGCAGGGCCAATGGGTGATGAGTTCGTCAGTCCTGCTGGGCTATTCGCTCCATGCGGACCCGTCGATGATGGCGGTGAAGTCTTCGCGCTGGAAGTGCGGATCGAACTTGGCCAAGACGTCGTCGTTCATGGTGCCGAACGTGGTGCCGGGCCGATCCTTCATCCCGTCGTAGAAGGCTTTCTGGATGCGCTGTTTGAAGTCGCGACGGGGGTGGGCGGTGGTGACTTCGGTTTTGGCGGTGTCGGTGATGAGGTTGAGGTCCAGGCCGAGCACGTCGCCTTCGACGCCCAGGGTGACCAGTGCGACCTCGGGGGCCAGCCGCACGGCGATACCGGGGGTGGTGTGCAGGGCGATGGCCAACCACGCGGTTTGGGCCTCGTCGGTGCTGTAGCCGTGGTCGATCAGGAACGATTTGGCGATGTCGGCGCCGTCGAGTTCGAAGCGCTGATCGCTGCGCCGGTAGCGCTCGGTCAAACCGAGGTCATGGAACATGGCGGCGACGTAACTGAGTTCGGGGTCGGGATTCAGGCCGAGAGCATCAGCTTTGAGGCTGCCCCACAGGAAGACTCGGCGCGAGTGGTGATATAGCAGGTCGGTGTCTTCGGCGAGCACGAGGTCAGTGGCCGCCCGGGCGACCCCGGAGTCGGGGATACGGATTCCGGCGATGGTGTCAGACATGATGTTCTCCAATCATGTTGTGCGGGAGTTAGCTCAGGCGAGCTGGCCCAAGAGTTGGTTGAACGCTTCGGTCATTGAAGGGTGGGTGTAGATGGAGTCGCGAAGGCTGGTGGCGGTGATGCCATGGCGCATGGCCAGCGCGACGGTGTTGATCACTTCGTGTGAGTCGTAGCTGAGCAGCGCCGCACCGAGCAGGTGATCGGTATCGGCGTCGACGACCACTTTCATCAATCCGTCTGGTACGCCGACGATCTGGGCCCTGGCCACGGTGGTCAGGGCGCTGACCGCGGCAGTAGCGACCTTGACGGACCGCCCGCTGGCACGAGCTTGGGTTTCGGTCAGACCCACCCGAGACAAGGGTGGTGTGGTGAACACGGTGTAGGGCACCGCGACCCGGTCATCAGTGCTGCGGGTGCCGTCTCCGATGAGCTGGTCGAGGACGATGCGGTGGTCATCGAGGGAGATGTAGGTGAATTGCGGTCCGCCGTTGACGTCGCCGACGGCGAAAATGTGGGGCTGATTGGTACGCAGACGGGAATCGACGGAGATCGCCCCGGCTGCGGTCGTGTGTACCCCGGCCTTGTCCAGGCCCAGGCCTTCGGTGGCAGGGACGCGACCGGCGGCGATCAAGACGGCGTCGGCGGTGACCGATCCGGCGGACCCGTCGCGGGTGTAGTGCACGGTCGGCGGTCCTGGCCTGTCGGCGACTTCGGTCACCAGCGCGCCGGTCAAGACGGTGACGCCGAGCCCCGCCAGCAGCGTGCTCACGCCGGCGGCGATGTCCTCGTCTTCGTGGGCCAGGATCCGGGGTGCGTGGTCGATTACGGTCACTTGTGCGCCGAAACGGGCATACATGGCCGCGAATTCAAGCCCGACGTAACCACCGCCGATGATGGCGAGCCTGTCGGGTAGCCGGGTGTTGGCCAGCAGATCGGTACTTGTCATGACGACCGGGTTGGTGCGCAGCCCGGCAATGTCAGGGATTACCGGCACCGCGCCGGTACCGATCACGACGTGGGCAGCGTGCACGACGGCGGTGCGGCCGCCTCCGGTGTCGACGGCGATGGTGTGGGCGTCGGTGAAGTGGGCGCGGCCGGTGAGAACCGTGACCGTGTTCAGGCCAGTGAGCATGGCGAGGTTCGCTGCGCGCATTCCGGTGGTCAGTTCCTTGGTCACCCGGGCTGCTTCGGTGTACTCATAAGGATGGCTTCCGTCTCCTAGGGGCAGCATCTCGCCTTGATGGACAAAGGATTTGGTCGGGACGCACCCGATGTTGATGCAGGTGCCGCCGTACATGTCGGCGGACTGCTCGATCATCGCGACACGCCAGCCGCGGCGGCCAAGCGTCGCAGCAAGGGTTTTTCCGGCTTTTCCATATCCGATGACGGCGAGGTCGACGTCGAGGGTGTCGTGTTGCAGCGCAGACATGACAGATGTTCCTTTCCTGGAGGCACGCGTTGCTGGCCGCTGCCGGTGGCCGGCCCGGGTCGGGGCCGGCCACCGAGGGCGCGGCGTGGTGGTGGCCTGTAGGGGTCAGCGGCGGTAGGCCGGATCGTTGTTCGGCTGAATTCGCTGGGCGGCAAGCCATCCCAGGACGTAGTCGGCGATTTCCTGCCAGCCTTCGTCGATGACCAGGGAGTGGCCCCGATCCGGGAACTGCTTGAGGTTCGTGACTGCGGTGGAATCGCCGTAGAGCTTGTAGGCCGCCCGAGTGACCACGTCGGGCACAGTGTGATCCTTCTGTCCGGAGATCAGCAGCAGTGGTCCGCGCTGGGTGTTGGAAGTGTCCACCTTGGCGGGGGAATCCTTGTGGAAGTTGGCGAACGCGGCCTCGAACAGAGGACGGCCAGGCGAGGGGATCGTCCAGCGCTCATAGAGCGCATCGGAGGCTTCCTTGTCGATGGCGTTGCCAAACCCGTAACGGAACTGCTTGGCAGTCAACGACACCGCGCGCTTCTTGTTGGCCGGGTTACTCAAGACCGGGGAGCCCGAGCGAAGCTGCGCGAACGGCAGCGGCTTGACGCCCTTGATCTGGGCGGGGTCGATGGCCACGGCCGCGCGGCCGTAACCCAGGCCGGCCAGCTTCTGTGCGATCAGACCGCCGAAAGAGTGGCCGATGATCACCGGCGCCTGCGGCTGGGCGGCGATCACGCGGGCATAGTGCTCGGTGACCTGATCGATGCCGACTCCCGCCACCGCGTCGGCGTTGGCGCGGGCGGCCTGAATGGTGTTGGGTTCGCCGGGCCACCCCGGGGCGACGGGGGCGTAACCCTTCTGGCTGAACAGATCCATCCAGGGCTGCCACGAGCTGGCATGCAGCCAGAGGCCGTGGATGAAGACGACGGGGGTGCGGGTGTCGGTCATGCGAGTTCTCCTTGGTCAAGACGCCCGCTCCGATCTGTTTCGGGGCGGTGCTGTCACGACCAAGATTCGTCGCCGCCAGATCTCCTGGGATCAGACGTTTGACCTAATCGCCGAAGACTTACCTAAGCGGTGTCGAGGGCGTCGAGGGCCTGACGCAGTCCCGAACGCCTGGTGATGCCGAGTTTGGGAAAGACACGGTAGAGGTGAGCACCGACGGTCCGTGGTGACAGGTAGAGCTGTTCAGCAATCTCCTTGTTGCTGAGCCCTTCAGCGGCCATCTCCGCGATCCGTCGTTCCTGCCCGCTGAGTGTGACCTCGGTGGTGTAGCCGCGGTGCGGTGTGGAACCGGCAGCGCGCAGTTCGGCGGCGGTGCGCGCGGCCCAGGGTTCGGCACCGAGCGTTTCAAAGGCGTCGGCAGCTGCGGTGAGCGCGGTCTGGGCCTGTCGGTAGCGGCGTTGGCGGCGCAGCCACATCCCGTGCGCCAGCCGGATGCGGGCGTGCTCGAACGGAAAGGCCGACGCCGCGGGGTGGGCGATCGCAGCGTCGAACAAGGCGTCGGCGTCGTCCTCGTCGGCGACCAGTGCTGTCGCCCCGGCCACTGTCAGATCCAGCCGTGGGGAGATGGCACCCAGATTGAGCCGTTGGGCGGCAGCGACGTGCTGGCGTGCGGCATCAAGGCGGCCGGATCGCACGGCCGCCTCAGCGAGATCGAAGATCGCCCGCAGTGCCTGATGGGAGTAGTGCGGGATATCCCCGGCAGCGCTGATCGCGGTCGCCGCCGTCCAGGCGGCCTCGTAATCGCCCTCGGTGAGGGCACACAGCAGAGCGATGCGTTTGGTGTAGCCGAGGTGCAGGCCCAGACGCCGGGGCCGGGCCCAGGCGTCCACCGCGGTACCGAGTTCGCGGGCACGCTGAATTTCACCTTTGGAAGCGGCCAGCAATCCTTCGAACGCGAGGAACTGATGCTCGAACATTTCGTGGCCGTGCTCGCGGGTCAAAGCCAGACCACGCTGCGCGGTACGTTCGGCGTCACTCCACTGGCCACAATTGATCTGGTCCAGCAGCCTCAGCTGCTCCATCGTCATCGCGTTGGTCAAGGCTCCATCGGCGCTTTCGCGGGCCGTGTGGTCGTTCATCGCGACGCGAAAAGACTCCAGTGAGTCGACGTAGTAGGCGCTGACCCCCAACCGCATCAGATCCCACGGTTCGAGCATGTCGAGGTGGTGCTGGATATCGTGTAGCCGCGCGACCACGGTGGCCCCGCGGTAGCCCACATCACCCCAGGCGTCGCGATACACAAGACATTTCGGATCTACGCGATCGGCAACGGCGTCGATCGCGAGATCGGTGAGGGCCCATTTATCCGGGTCGGCGCAGTACTGGCTGACCGCCAGCAGAGTGTTGACCAGCCGGGTCACCGTGGCGTCGTCGAGGTCATCGGCGACGGCCAGCGCATCGATCATCCGGCGATGGGTGGAGATGACATCTCCATCGCGGTAGAGCGCCAGGTAGGACTGCGTGAGTGCGGCAGCGGCACGCTCGGCTGGGCTTCCGGTGGAGGCAGGTCCGGTGTAATCGGCCAGCAGGGAAGCCGCGTCATCGAGACGTGCGGCTTGGGCGGCCACAAACGCGGCTTCGCCCGACAGTTGCGCTCGCCGGCCGGGTTTCTTGCTCAACTCGGCGGCGCGGCGTAGCAAGCTGACCGCTGTGCGAGATCCGCCGCGCCGGATCGAGGCATTGGCGGCATCTTCTAGGACGGCCGAGACGTTGTCGTCGGGGTCGATAGTGGCCGCCGACAGGTGTGCGGCGCGACGCACGATGTCGTGGGTGTAGAGCCCGGCGAGTTCGGCGTGCGCGGCGCGACGTTCGTTGGCCGTGGACATCTGGATGACCGCGGCACGCACCAGCGGGTGCCGAAACACCAGTTCGCCGTCCTCATCGACGCGGAGCAACCCGTATTCGATGCCAGCCTCGGCGCCGCGCATCCGGTATCGAGATTGGCCACCTGTCACCCCGGTCGGCGAGGCGGCTGACCCGTCTAGTGCTGCGCGCAGCAATTCCGCCCGGGCTTGCGGATCCAGCTGGACCAGCCGGCCGCCGAAGACACCCTGCAGACGCTCGGTCAACGTGATCGCGGGCCCGCTGGCATTGGAGATCGCGGCGTGGCGCGGCAGCTCATCGAGTGCCAGCGGGTTGCCGGCGGCCTCCTGCAGGATCAGTGCGCGCATCTCATCGGACAAATCGGGAAACTGCATCCGCAGGTAGCTGGCGGCGGTGTCGGTGTCGAGGGCGCCGATCACAATGCGCGGCCATGGGCCATCACCGATCACCGAATGCACCTCGGCGCGGCAGACGGCAAGGATCCGCACCCGCGGGTCGTGAAGGCGCTGTCCGGCAATCGTCACGACGGCCGCGGTGACCTCGTCGAGCCAATGGGCATCATCGATGACGACCAGCAGCGGTTTGTCGCGTGCCACCACGGAGAGCAGTTCCAGCCAGGCCAGGGCCATCACCAGCGGTGAAGCCGGGCCGGCGGTGTCGCGCCCGGTCGCCGGCGCCAGTGCCGCCGCCGTCTGCGGGTCGAGCTCGCCGAGCCGGTCCCGCCAGGGCAACACCAACTGGCTGAGACCGGCGAGAGCGAACTGCGCTTCGAACTCCACCGCCATGATGGCCAGCACCTGCCACCCGTCGCTGGCCGCCGCGTCGGCCACATCGGCGATCAGAGCGGTCTTGCCGACCCCGGCGTCGCCGCGCACCACCGCAGCACCGCGCCCCGCCGGCGTCGCCAGAAACGTCGCTACCTCAGCCAACTCGCGCGATCGTCCCACCAGCGGCTTGCGCAGATCGGTCACCGCCGGGCCTGCTCAGTCATCCGCCGGCTATCGCTTTGAGTCATTTGACCGATCCCGCGCGGACTCGCGCTGACGAGGGTGAGATGCACACCCTCTCACAACACCAGATCGGAGCCAGACATGCCGCACTACCGGAGCATCACTGTCAACGGCCAGGACATCTTCTACCGCGAAGCCGGTGACCCGAACCTTCCGAGCCTGCTTCTCCTGCACGGATTCCCGACCAGCTCGCACATGTTTCGCGACCTCATCCCGCTGCTCAGTGACCGCTATCACGTCGTGGCACCAGACCATCTCGGCTTCGGCTACAGTTCGATGCCCTCGACGAAGGAATTCACCTACACGTTCGCCGCTCTGGCCGAACTGACCGAAGCGTTCACCGACGCGCTCGGACTGACCCGGTTCGCGGTCTATGTCCAGGACTACGGCGCGCCGATCGCCTGGCGGCTGGCACTGCGCCGCCGCGACAGCATCACCGCCGTCATCACCCAGAACGGCAACGCCTACACCGCCGGCCTCATCGACGACTTCTGGCGCGCGGTGCTCGAATACGCCCAAGACCCCACGCCCGAACACGAAGCCCCGGTCCGGGCGGCGCTGAATCTCGACTCGACCAAATGGCAGTACCTGCACGGCGTCGCCGACCCGACCCTGGTATCCCCGGACGCCTGGTGTCACGCCCAGGATCGGCTGGACCGGCCCGGCAACGACGACATCCAACTGGCCCTGTTCCGGGACTATCCGACCAACATCGCCCTCTACCCCCAGGTGCATGCCTGGCTGCGTGACTACGGCATCCCCGTCCTGGCCGTCTGGGGCGAAAACGACCCGATCTTCGGCCCCGACGGCGCCCGCGGGTTCGCCGCCGACACCGCCGACTGCGAAGTACACCTGCTACCCACCGGCCACTTCGCCCTGGAAACCCATCACGAGGTGATCGCCGGTCTGATCGAGACGTTCCTCGACGAGCGCAAGCACCGGTGGTCGTGAGGCGGGCACCTGCTCGTCCCAGGCCAGCAACTTAGGTCGTTCGACCGATCCCGTCGGAATCCCCGCCGTCGAGCATGAGTACTGCAACCCATCCCGCACTTGAAAGGACTTCACGAAATGTCTTCTCCCGCACCCGTTGTCGTCATCACCGGCGCCTCCCAAGGCATCGGCGCCGCACTGGTCTCGGCCTACCGTGCCCGCGGCCACCGCGTCATCGCCAACTCCCGCACCATCGCCGAGAGCACGGACGCTGACCTGGTGACCGTCGCCGGCGACGTCGCCGACCCAGCCACCGCCGAGGCCATCGTCACCGCCGCATTGGAGCGCTTCGGCCGCATCGACACCCTGGTCAACAACGCCGGCATCTTCATCGCCAAACCGTTCACCGACTACACCGCAACCGATTTCGCCAGCATGGTCGCGGTGAACCTGGCCGGCTTCTTCCACGTCACCCAGCGGGCGATCGGGGCCATGGCCGAACAGGGCAGCGGTCACGTCGTGAGCATCACGACCAGCCTGGTCGATCAACCGCTGGCCGCGGTCCCGTCGGCGCTGGCCTCCCTCACCAAGGGAGGGATCGACGCCGCCACACGTTCCCTGGCGATCGAGTACGCCAGCCGGGGCATCCGCATCAATGCGGTCGCCCCGGGCATCATCAAGACGCCCATGCACCCGGTCGAGACCCACGCACAGCTGGACGCCCTGCACCCGGTCGGCCACATGGGCGAGATCGCAGACGTCATCGATGCGGTGCTCTACCTCGACACCGCCGGGTTCATCACCGGTGAAACCCTGCACGCCGACGGGGGCCAGCATGCCGGCCGCTGGTGAGCCTTTCGCCGCTACGCCCCCGGAATGATCGTGGGCTGTTTGTCTGTTGACCTCCATGCCGGCGCCCTCACGCCGACCCAATTGACCGTCGTGCTGGTGCTGGTCGAGAAGCCGATCCGATGGCGTATCAACCAGCACCGCCTCTGCCTTATCCCCTAAAAGCCGTCCACCAACACCAGATACAGAGACCACTATGCCGACCCCACCCACCACCACCGGCCCGGCGATCCTCGTCATCGGGACCGGAGAACTCGGCGCCAGCGTGCTCGCCGCGCTGTCCCACCACGTGAGCACCCACCCCGGCGCGGCCAGCATCACCGTGCTGCTGCGCCCGCCAGCCCCTGGAACCAATCCAGTCCGCGACAGTCGCAGTGCAGAACTGGCCAAGATGGGCGTCGCGATCGAGCACGCCGACATCGCCGGTGCATCGGTGAGCGACCTCACGGCGATCATGAAGCGCTATCACACTGTCATCAGTTGCATCGGATTCGCCGCCGGAGCCGGAACCCAGCTCAAGCTGGCCCAGGCCGCCCTCGCTGCCGGCGTGTCCCGGTACTTCCCGTGGCAGTTCGGTGTCGATTACGACGAAATCGGCCGTGGCAGCGCCCAACCCCTGTTTGACGAGCAACTCGACGTGCGTGATCTGCTGCGCCGCCAACGGGCCACCGAATGGGTCATCGTGTCCACCGGGATGTTCACCAGCTTCCTGTTTGAACCGGCCTTCGGCGTTGTCGACCTGGCCGCCAACACCGTGCACGCGCTGGGTAGCTGGGACAACCAGCTCACCCTCACCACTCCCGAAGACATCGGCGTGCTCACCGCCGACATCGTGTTCGCTACACCGCGAATCCGTGACACCGTCGTCTACCTCGCCGGTGACACCATCAGCTACCGCGAGCTTGCCGACATCGTCGACCGGGTCCGCCACACCACGGTGACCCGCCAGGAATGGAGCACCGAGTTCCTGCTCGACCAACTCGCCGCCGAGCCGACCGACACAATGCGCAAGTACCGCGCGGTGTTCGCCCGTCCCACCGGCGTTGCGTGGCCGAAAGAGCAGTCCTACAACGCAGTTCATGACATCGCGACGACTAGTGTCGAGGACTGGGCGAAGAAAAACCTAGTGTGAGATGACTCGTCCACCGCAGGGGCGTGCTGCGCTGATTTGAGATGAAGAGCCCACGTTGCCGATTGAAAGCGACGCCGAGCCGGCCGGGAACTCACTTCCCGGCCGGCTCGCGACGAAATACCACGATCCCCAATCCCTACCGGCCAAACCGTGGCAGGCGTCGTCAAGATGTTGGATCGACTCGCACTAGCGTGCGGCCACGGTTGGTGCCGGCGTGGATTCGTGCCAACGCCTCGGCAACCTCTGCCAGGCCGACCTCATCGGTGGCAAGCTTGTCGAGCAGCGGCGGACGCAAGTCACCGGCCAGACGTTCCCACACCTGCCGGCGGCGAAGGATAGGGCACTGCACTGAATCGATGCCCAGCAGCGACACACCGCGCAGGATAAAGGGAAACACCGTGGTAGGTAACGCAACCCCTCCAGTGTTGCCCGATGCAGCCACTGCGGACCCGTATCGCATGGACGCCAGCACCGCCGCCAGGGTGCTACCACCGACGGAGTCGACCGCGCCCGCCCACGTCTCCTTCTGTAACGGCCGTGCCGGATCGCCGATCCCGGACCGGTCGACGACAACCGAGGCTCCCAGCGCGTGCAGCCAATCGGTCGCATCCGTCTTGCCCGTTACCGCGGTGACGGTAAAGCCCTGCGCCGCCAGAATGGAGACCGCAACACTGCCCACGCCGCCGGTCGCTCCGGTCACCACGACCGGCCCCTCATCAGGACGAAGTCCATACTCCTGCAAGGTGATAACGCTCAACGCCGCCGTGAATCCGGCCGTGCCCAACGTCATCGCCTCGCGCAAACTCAGCCCGGCAGGCAGGGGCACGATCCAGTCTGCGGGCACACGGGCATACGTGCTGTATCCACCATGATGGGCCACCCCGAGGTCATAGCCGTGTACGACCACCGGTGCACCGACGTCCAGACCAGAACTGCCCGGGTCCACGATCTCACCCGCAAGGTCTATTCCGGGAATGAGCGGGTTGATGCGGGCGACTTTGCCGTCTTTGCGGGTCGCCAGCGCATCCTTGAAATTCACACTCGACCACGACACGGCGATGAGGACATCCCCCTCTCCGAGTTCATCGGCTCCAACTGTGCGAAGTGCCAGCGTGGTCTGTGCACCTTCGGAGTCGGCGATGAGCGCACGGACCTGAGGCGACGTACCCGCTTCGGCAGGGTCGCCGTCCCGCTGGCCGCCTGCCTGCGATGCATCCGAACTCGGCTCAAACTCCATGGTGTCTCCTAAAAGTCGCGGCGCTCGCCGTGCCTTCGCTCGCAGCGCAAGGGTTGAACGCCCAATCAATCTTGCCGAGACCAGCATGTGCCCGGGGCAGTCCGCTGCAATCAGTCAAATGACTGCATCTGACTTGAGGCATCGCAAAAGGGGTGGGTGACAACAGCCGCCGATTGAGCTACACCGATGTCACCCACCATTTCGATCTCTACGGGGTCTGTCCACGATGTCGCGGCACCCGTTGACAGCCGAAGCGCTGCAAACACCGCAGTCGCTGGTGAGCCAACATCTCTACCCCTGGTGCTTGACCTTCGCGCTGTGCTCACCGTCGCGCTGGACCGTGTGATGTAGCGCGCGCACGGGCCGCACCCACAGTGCGGCGAACACAACCTGTATGACGGCGAAGATCGCGACAGTCGGTCCAGTCGGCAGTGCGGCGTGATAGCTGACGAGCAGCCCGGCGGTTCCCGCCAGCAGCCCGGAACCAATGGCGATGAGCAGCATGGTGTGCAGTGATCGGGCGAGCAGCCGCGCGGCGACCGCGGGGGCGATGACAAGGGTCACCGCCATCAACACACCGACGGTCACCATTCCCGCGACCACGGTCAACGACAGCACGACCAGCAGGGTGGCGTCGACCAGCCCGACGTGGATGCCCACGGTACGTGCGTGCACGGCGTCGAACGTGGTGGCCAGCAACACCGGTCGCAGCGCGACGACGATCAGAGCAACAAGCAACGCCAGGGCCACGTCGACAGCCACGTCGGTGCCGGTGACCGTCAGTGGATTACCGAACAGAATGTGGGCCAATGCCCGCGGATCACTCTGCAGGGACACCCCGATCACACCGAGTGCAAACAGTCCTTGTCCGACGACGCCGATCGCCCCGTCCTCGGGTATCCGGGCCCGCACGACCAGTACCGAGACGATCAGTGCCATTGTCACGGCGGCGATCAGGCCGCCCAGCAGCAGGCTGGCACCGATGATCGAGGCGCCCGCGACGCCGGCCAAGATACCGTGGCTCATCGCGTCGGTCAGATAGACCAGGCGGCGCGACAGCGCCCATATTCCACACATCGGCGCAGCCACGCACACCGCCAGGGTCGCGACCGCTGCCCGCACCATGAACTCGTAGTCGAACGGGTCGGCAAGCCACGACCACCAGCTCACGCGGCCGCCCGTCGGGTGAAAATGTGTTCGACGCCGTTGGTGTCAAGCACATCGGCGCTGATGCCGTCGGCGACCACCGCTCCTCCTATCAGGGCCACCGTTCTGGTGAAAGATGCTCGCGCGATGGCGATTTCGTGCAGTGCGCAGATGAGTGTCCCGCCGGAACGGGTGAAGGCACCGAGCAGTTCCATCATGGTGTCCGTGGTGGTGAGGTCGAGCCCGGTCAGGGGCTCATCCATGATCATGACGTCGGGCTCCTGCACCAGCGCCCGGGCGAGTAGTACCCGCTGTGCTTGGCCACCGGATAGTTCGGTGACGGGCCGATTCGCCAAGCTGGCCAGGCCCACGGCCGTCAGCGCCTCGTCGACGGCGTCACGATCTCGTTGGTTGGGCCGATGCCACCACCATCGGTGCGGCCGACCCGCGGCCACCACATCACCGACGGTGAAGGGCAGATCCCATCGTGCCTGAGAACGCTGTGGCACGTAGCCGATTTCGACGGTGGTTGCCCGGTGATGACAGGCTTCAGCGTGCAGAATGACCTCGCCGCCCGCCGACGGTTCCAAACCTGCCAGGGCCCGCAACAGCGAGGACTTGCCGCTGCCGTTGTGGCCGACGACCGCCAGGGATTCTCCGGGATCGACGGCGAGGTCGGTGGGCTGCAGCGCCCGGCGCTCGCCGTAAGTGACGGTGAGCGCACGTGTTTCGATCAACGGCATCATCATCTGGTTGAAGCGGGCACATGGGCGACGACGGTGGCGTTACCCGTTGCGCAGCCGGGGTTTACGAGCCCGCGCATTGCAAGCCCTTCTCCAAGCGGTCCAAGTTGCCTCGCATCACGGTGAGGTAGTCCTGATCGGGGCCCAGTGAGCCGCGGGGGTCGAACTCCAGCGCCGAAAGAAGGCTGACCTGTGCGCCGATCTCGTCGGCGACGGTCTGAGAGAGGTTCTTGGGCAACGCGTCTTCGAAGAACACCGTGGTGACGTGGCGCTGTTTGGCCACATCGGCGATCGAACGCAGGGTCTGAGGGGCCGGCTCGTCCTCCGGTGTGACGCCGGCGATCGCCACCTGCTCCAGCCCGTACTCGTGAGCCAGATATCCGAACGCGGCGTGGCTCGTTACCAGCACCGGTGAGGCGCATCCGGTCAGCCCGTGCCGGTAGTCGTTGTCGAGGCTGCGCAGGGTCGCCTGCAATTTCGGCAATGCTGTCTCGATCTGACCGCGCAATTGCGGGGCACCGGACGTGATGGCACTCGCCGCAGCGTCAGCCATCGCCAACATCTCGACGGGCGACAACCACACGTGGGGATCTTTGTTGCCGACCAGAGCCTCTTTGCCGATATCCCCGGCCGGCAGCAACGCGACACCTGGAGCGGCCAGCAAGTCCATTCTGGTCACATCCGGGCCGAGTTCGGTCACCGCCCGCTGGACGTCGGGCTGAAAGTCGGCCCCGAGGTACAACACGACATCAGCACTGCCGAGAGCCTTCTGTCCGTTCGCATCGACCGCCAGATCGTGCGGTTCGGTGCCCTCTGGTGTCAGCGAAACTACGTCGGCGGCATCGCCGGTGAGCTCGGTCGCCAACCACTGAATCGGATAGAAGTTCGTCACGATCACCGGCTTGTCCTGCTGCGGAGCCGAGCTGTCCCGCCCGGTGGAGCCGTCGGATGAACACGCAACCACACAGCTGAGTACTGCCGTCGTGAGGATTACCGCGAAACTGCGTGGTGACATCCCGGCCCGAACCCTTCTTGAAAATGATTTTCAATAAGGTAGCACAAGACGTGGTGGCGCCCGCCTCCTGAAGACATCGGCGCGCTCACCGCCGACATCGTGTTCGCTACACCGCGAATCCGTAACACCGTCGTCACCTGGTGGCCGGTGCCGCGATGGCAGGGATTAATGCACCGCTGATCCGGGTACCCATGCCGCCGTGACATCTGCGCCCGTCCTCGTGGAACCCACGCTGCCCGATCCTCGTGGTCCGTTGTCAGCTGCCGTCATCAGATTGTTGAGCGAGCGGGCGCCCTGCAATCGTCTATCCCGCGTCGAAGCGTCGGTGGCTGATTCTGATCCGTTCGGTCTCGACCTGCATCTGGCCCTCTATGTCTGCTACGAGCTGCACTACCGCGGGTTCGCCGGTGTAGATCCCGGTTGGGAATGGGACCCCAGCCTGCTGCATTTGCGGGGGAAGTTAGAGCGGGAGTTCTTGAGGGAGGTGCAGCGCGGCGTCGGTGAGATCCACGCCGACGATACGGCGTTGGCCGAGATGGAGAAGATCTCGATCGAGCCGGTCGACGGTGAGGGCCTGTCATATCACCTGCGCGACAAGGGAACCTGGGAGCAGATGCGTGAATACTTCGTGCACCGCTCGCTGTATCACCTCAAAGAGGGTGATCCGCACGCCTGGGCCATCCCGCGGCTGATGGGTCAGGCCAAAGCGTCATTCGTCGCAGTGGAATTCGATGAGTTCGGCGGCGGCCGGGGGCCGCGCCTGCACCAGCAGTTGTTCGCTGACCTGATGAACGCCGCCGGGCTGGACTCGCGCTACCTCGGTTACATCGACAGCGTGCCGGCCGAATCGCTGGCCGCGGTGAACCTGATGTCCCTGTTCGGACTGCACCGCAACCTGCGCGGCGCCGCCGTCGGGCACTTCGCCTCCACCGAGATCACTTCCTCGCCGGGTTCGCGACGACTGGTGGAGGCCCTGCAGCGGCTTGGTGCTCCGCAGGAATGTGTCGGGTTCTATGCCGAACATGTCGAAGCCGACGCCGTGCACGAGCAGGTGGTGCGCACTGATGTGGTGGGTGATCTCGTGGCCCGCGAACCTCACCTCGATGCCGACGTGGTGTTCGGTATTCGGGCCCACGCCCTGGTCGAGGACCGGCTGGCCGATCACATGATGGATCGGTGGGCCGAGGGACAGTCCTCGCTACGCCGTCCGCTGGGCTGAATCATCGGTGCTGGTGTCTTTCACCCGGCACCGACGCCGATGGCTGGTATCGCACAGCGGATAGTTCTTGCTGCGCCGGCATGCGCAGATGGCCACCATGAAGCGGTCGGAATCCACCACCGTGCCGTCCGGCATTTCGATTCGAACGGGGCCCTGCACCATCACAGGGCCCCCTTGCACCGGCCGCACAATGCGGCGGTCGGCGTCACTCATGGCTTGTCCGCGCGGATCACCAGCAGTTCCTCCTCGCGTCGGCCAGGCTCAAGCCGGCCGGTCTCTTCTAGCCACTCCGCTCGAGAGGTCAGCACTGGGCCGAACGGTATCCACTGCCAGGCAACGATATCGGCGTCCAGGCCAGCAGCGGACAGATCCGCCAAAGTCTTACGCGGGTTGGCGAATTCCGATTGGACCAGCAAGAGGCTGCCGCCGTCGGCGAGCAGGTCGGGCGCGGCGGCGCACAGCGGGTCCAGAACCATTCGCCCGTCGTGGCCGGCATCCCAGGCACGCGCCGGACCGGTCACTGCCGGCAACGCCGCGTCGTCCGGGTCGTGTGGAACGTACGGCGGGTTGCAGGTGATCAGGTCGAAAGGGCCGAACTCGGCGGCCCGGGCCCAGGACCCCCGATGCACGTCGACGGCGACATTGTGCGCCAAGGCATTGGACCGGGCACACCGCACGGCGCGCTGGCAGATGTCGAAGGCCGCGACAGCCGACGCTCCCTGGTTGGCCGCGTTGATCGCCACCACGCCACTGCCGGTGCACAGATCCGCAACGGTCCGGCCGACCGCCAGGCCGGCTTCTTCCATCACATCGACCAACAGCTGAGAATCTTCTTGTGGGGCATAGACACCATCTGCCACGACAATCTTGCTGATCGGGTGGAGCTGCGGGTTGTATGCGGTTGTCACATCGGCCTCTCAACGGTGAAGGGGGCAACACTGCCCGTGGTGAATGCCCGCTATCGCCGCTGTTCAAACGCTGTCAATCTCAGCCGAGCGCGGTGTACTACTTTGCGCGGGCGCGCCGAGTCGCCTTCTTGGCGAGAGACCGCTTACCCGAGACCGAAGGTGGCAGAGCGGTTTTCGACGGTGGAATGGCTGAGGCCGTGACGATGTCGGCGCGCTCCCAGACCCGGTGCAGACCGAGAGCGGCCACAAGCTCGGCGGTGAACGCCTTGTCTGCCTCACTGGCCAGCAACACGCCCGGCAAGGCGCGGTCGATGCCGGCGGCGTCGAGTTGCGCAACTCCGTCACCCCAGGCACCCAGCGCCTTGCAGTGTCGCAGCAGTTCCTGCAACAACACGATGGCCCGGATGTCGTTGGTCGGCGCCGTGCCCGCCGCGACGACGGCCGCGTCGAACTCGATCGAACGGGCTGTGGCGAACGTGCGTTCCACCACCACCGATCGCCGCCCTGATTTGAGGGTGCCGCCGTGTGGGGCGACCACCAACGCCTGCACGCCCAGTTTGTCCAGAGACTTCGCCAGCGTCGTGATTGCGGCCAGATCCGAATTCGCGTCAGCGATCACCGCGACCTTGCGCCCGGCCACCGGTCCGGGCTCGGTGACGATCTGGGACAACGCCGGTGAGATCAGAACATCCTTGGGCGGGTTGCCCTTCGGGGCGGGCAAACCCAGACCGGCGGCCACCTTCTGGCACAGTTCGGTGTCGACGTTGGCGAGCACCTGCAACTCGCGTTCCTTGATGGCCTGCTCGTAGCACTTACCGAGTTCGAAGGTGAACGCATCCGCGAGATGGTCCTGCTCGATCCTGGTCAGGCTGCGGTAGAACATCGCCGCCTGGCTGAAGTGATCGTCGAACGACGCTGGTTGTGCGCGCTCGACCGGACCGTCCACGGCCCGCGGGGTGGGGACGTAGCCGCCTTCATCGGCGTCGGCGACCAGCGGTTCCCCGCCGTCGATGCTGTTGGGCCGGTACGGCGCCTGGCCGGTGTGCACGGCGGTCTGATGCATGCCGTCGCGCAGCATGTCGTTGACCGGACAGTGCGGCCGGTTGATCGGCAACTGCGTGAAGTTCGGCCCGCCCAGGCGGGTGAGCTGCGTGTCCAGATAGGAGAACAGCCGGGCTTGCATGAGCGGATCGTTGGTGACCTCGATACCGGGCACCAGGTTGCCGGTGTGGAATGCCACCTGCTCGGTCTCTGCGAAGAAATTGGTGGGGTTACGGTCCAGCGTGAGCTTGCCGATCAGCTGCACCGGAACCAGTTCCTCGGGCACGATCTTGGTCGGGTCCAGCAGGTCGATACCTTGAAACGAGTCCGTGCCGTCGTCGGGCATCACCTGGATGCCGAGTTCGTATTCCAGTGGAGCACCGGCCTCGATGCCGTCGGCCATGTCGCGCCGGTGAAAGTCCGGATCCACGCCAGCGGTGATCTGCGCTTCTTCCCAGACCAGCGAGTGCACTCCAGCGATGGGCTTCCAGTGAAACTTCACCAGGCTGGTTTCGCCCTTGGCGTTGACCAGGCGGAAGGTGTGTACGCCGAATCCCTCCATGGTGCGGAAGGAACGCGGGATGCCGCGGTCACTCATGTTCCAGAACACGTGGTGGGTGGCTTCGGTGTGCAGCGAGACAAAGTCCCAGAAGGTGTCGTGTGCCGACTGTGCCTGCGGGATCTCGCGATCCGGGTGCGGTTTGCCGGCGTGGATGATGTCGGGGAACTTGATGCCGTCCTGGATGAAGAACACCGGCATGTTGTTGCCGACCAGATCGAAGTTGCCCTCGTCGGTGTAGAACTTCACCGCGAAGCCGCGGGTGTCACGGACGGTGTCGGCCGAGCCGCGCGAGCCCAGCACAGTGGAGAACCGGCAGAAGACCTCGGTTTGCTTGCCCTTCTTGCCCAGAAAGTCCGCCTTGGTGACGCCGGCGGCGTTGCCGTAAGCCTCGAATGTGCCGTGCGCGGCGGCCCCGCGGGCGTGCACCACCCGCTCCGGGATGCGCTCGTGGTCGAAGTGGGTGATCTTCTCGCGGAGGTGGAAGTCCTCCATCAGGGTCGGGCCCCGGCTACCGGCTTTCAGTGAGTGGTCGGTGTCTGGAATCCGCACGCCCTGCGCCGTGGTCAGATAACGTCCCGTCTGCGCTCGTGAGTCCGTTTGCCCGAGAAAACCTTCGGCGACTCCGGCGGGTCCGACGGGAGCCGGGGATTTCTGGTCTCGATTTCGTGAAGGGGGCATCGGACACTCCAAGCGTTGAAAGTCGGGCTGTCAGCGCGCTGCGCCGGCTGGCGCAGCGCGCCGGACTTTCGTGGTACCCGGAGGTCCGCTATCGCAAACCGGGACCCGTCGAGTTGATCGGTCACGATGAGGTTGTACAGGGATTCCGGAGCCCCGGTTTCGCAAGAGCGGTTGTTTGACGTCACCACAGTCCAAGAGGGAGGGCCACCCTCGACCGGGCGGAGCGCCGCCCGTCAGGACACGAGGTGCAGGCCCCTCAACGGTGAGCCAAAATTGAATAACCAAGGGGTGCAGGTTGTTACGGAGCCAGGCGACACCATCTGCGTGCGGGATAACGGAAAACCGACCAGCCACGCGAGGCTTGTGAAGGCGTTCGGAGGGCGTCCAACGATCTCATGACGCGCCATCATCTCTCGGCGTAGGCCGCGAAGTACTCCACGAGTATGACGCGCGCTTCCTCGATGATCGCCGGGTCCCCGTCGGGGTCTTCGCTGAACGCCAGTTGGCAAAGTCGCTCCAAGGTATGAATCGCGACGCGGCATTGCAACTCGGAGAGGTCAGCGAAGAGCGGCGCGTGCTTGCGGAATTGCGCCAACGTCATGGCGGCGATCTCGCCGATCGCGATGTTGTCGAGTTCCCTGACGCGTGAAGTGAGATTCTGGCGTACCCACAGCTCTCTGATCAGCGGCATCCGGTGCTCGGTCGTGTAATAGTCGACGAGGGCGTCGACGATCTCGGTCCACTCCTCGCCTGAGCGGCCGCGAAGCGCCGAATCAATTCCTGAGATCGACTGTTGGATCTTCTGATACGACAGCTCGTCGAGGACTCGCTCCGGTGTCTCGAAGAAGGCATAAAAGGACCCGCGGCTGATCCCGGATCGCTCCAACAGCAGAGTAGGCGAACCGACCACGGCTTCGTAGCCCACTTCTACGACTACCTCCGCCGCGGTGCGCAGAATGTGCTCGACCATAGTCCGTGATCTTTCCTGCAGCGGCCGTTTCCGTAGGCCGCCGGCGAGTTGGTGGTTCCACGGACCTCCGCCCTTCGCAGCTGCCGAGTGGGTCACCTCTGCTCCTTCCGACTCGACGCGTACACGCACGGATAGACGAACCGTAACAGCAACACGACGGCAGTCCTCTTGGGCGAAACGCGTCGGAGCGCCGATGTTCTGCGTGGGACCTCGTAACTCCTGTGTAAAAAGGCGGCCGCGTACATGGACAGGCGAGGACGGCGCCATTATTTTCGTTAAAACGCGACTAACGTCGCGTCTGGAATCTAGATTGTCGTCAGCTTCTCGTCGTGTACCTGCTCTGAAGGTGAATGAATGTTCGACGATCACACGGCCTCTGCCGCAACAACCGCGGTGACGGCGCTATGCGCTCTGGGTGTCAGCCGCGCCCTGCTGTCGGGTTGCCGCACAGCTGCGGTCACACGGAACGTGTTGCCTCACAGCGATTTACCAGGAAATTCAGAGCTAAGGGCAGGGCGAAGTGGTGCCGTCCGGCGCCTGTCCGGACCCGGAGTGCGCGTCCTTCATCGAGCCCGAGCGCCCGCGAAATTCGCCCGATCGCGTACTCAGCCAACCTCAACTACGTTTTCAAAGGAGACACCACAATGACCGATAGCATGCTGGCGGCAGATCCGCCCAAGAGACCCCCGACCGGCGATCCCGCATCGCACACCGGCCTGTCTGGACACATGAGCATCAGCTCCTTGATGCTCACGGTGCTGGCCTTTTCGGCCCCCATCGCGGCCGTCGCCGGCTTCATTCCTTTTGCCATCATGTTCGGCGGTGAGGGCGCCACGCTGGTGTTCGCAGTGGCATCCGTATCGCTGTTGCTCTTCGCCGTGGGTTACGTAACGATGGCGAAAGGTTTGCCGAAACCGGGATCGTTCTATGCCTTCATCAGCGCTGGTATCGGCAGGGTAGTGGGGCTGGGGGCGGCGTTCTTGGCCGTGGTTTCCTATCTGTTGATCTTGTGCGGGTGTTTCGTCTTCATCGGACTCACCGTTACCGAGCTCATTGAGAGTGTGGGCGGCCCGACAACGCCGTGGTGGCTATGGGGCCTCATTACCTGGGGCATCGTGAGCGTGCTGTGCTACTTCCATATCGAGGTGTCGGCGAAGATCCTCAGCGTGGCCATGGTGCTGGAAGTAGCGATCGTCATGGTGTTCAACATCGCAGTGCTCGTGCATGGTGGCGGACCTGAAGGATTCTCGCTGACCCCGGTGAACCCAGCTACTTTGGGCAACGGAGACATGGCCATCGCGCTGCTGTTCGCGATCATGATTTTTCTCGGGTTCGAGGCGACGGCGTTGTTCCGCGACGAAGTCCGTGATCCAGACAGGACGATTCCTCGGGCGACGTATGGTGCCGTGATCTTCGTGGGCTCGCTGTACACCGTGTCCTGCTATCTGCTGACCACGGCCTACGGCTCGGGCGCTGTCGAGGTGGCTGCTGACGACCC
Organism: Mycolicibacterium senegalense; assembly: GCF_019645875.1. GTDB lineage: Bacteria > Actinomycetota > Actinomycetes > Mycobacteriales > Mycobacteriaceae > Mycobacterium > Mycobacterium senegalense. The sequence continues at coordinate 520,266 of NZ_CP081000.1, forward strand.
GAAGATGATGTTCCCCAGCGCCATAGGACATCTCGCGGCGCCGGCCTTCACTCAGCTCACGTTCCTGTTCATCGTGACATCAGAGATCGCTGCCGCGATTTCAGTCCACAATGTGACCGCACGCTATATCTTCAACCTCGCCGCGGACAAGGCGTTTCCAACCCAACTGGGCCGCGTTCACCCTCGGCACGGCTCTCCCGCCCGCGCTGCCGTGACGGTAGCGGTTATCACTATCTTGCTGACTTCCGTTGTCGGACTTGCCAACCCATCGGGTGAAGGTCTTGACGCTCAGCTTTTCGGCCTCGGCACGGTTGGGGTCCTGGTTCTCATGGTGCTGGTGAGCATCGCAGTCATCGCATGGTTCGCTCGAAAGGGCGTCCCAGCCGGCGCCAACTGGTTCACCTGTTTCCTGGCGCCTGGCCTCGCCATACTGGCGCTGGGAACTACCGTGGTCATTGCGGTTCTGCATTTCGACCTCGTCGTCGGCGGCGCACCCGGGCAAAACCTCGGATTGCTGGCAGTGCTTGCCGCCTCCCTGGTGATGGGTTGCGCCTTGGCCATCTATTTCCGTTCGGCCCGGCCCCAGATTTTCAAGGTGCTTGGCCGTGCCGAGGCGCAGGGCTGATCGTACGACGGCCGCGGCGAGGATGACGCCGAAGCGCTCCCCGGAAGCCGGATCGGAGAAATCCGCCTCCTGCTTCTGGGGAGCGCTTCATGTTCTCGACTCTTGCAACCATTTCGGCAACGAGCCAGGCCTGGGCCCGATTCAGTACCGAGCCCAGGCCTGGTTGGGAAAGCGGTGGATCCCTGTGCCGCTCGTTCCGTGCGGCGCATCGTCAGTGTCCGCGGGCGACCCATTCGTCGTAGTGGACGATTTCGTCGCCGATGGTGGTGGTGTCGCCGTGGCCGGTGTAGACGACGGTCTCACCGGGCAGCATCCCGAGGCGGTTGGAGATGGATTCCAGGATGGTGGGGAAGTCCGAGAACGATCGTCCGGTGGCGCCCGGCCCGCCTTGGAACAGGGTGTCGCCGGAGATGACCGCGTTGAGTTCGGGGATCGACCAGCAGACGGATCCGGGGGAGTGTCCCGGGGTGTGCAGGGCGTGCAGGTCGATGCCGCCGGCAACGACTTTGTCCCCGTGGGCCACTGGCCAGTACCGGGCATTTGGGTGGGTGGTTCGCCACAGCATCTCGTCGGCTGGGTGCAGCAGTACCGGTGCGTCCAGTGCTGTGCTGAGTTCGGGGGCGACGGTGATGTGGTCGTTGTGGCCGTGGGTGCAGACGACCGCGACGACGTTGCGGCCGCCGACGGCCTCGACGATGGGGGCGGCGGTGTGGGCGGCGTCGAACACCACCACGTCGTTGTCGTCACCGACGATCCAGATGTTGTTGTCGACGTCCCAGGAGCCGCCGTCGAGTTCGAATTTCCCGGACGTCACCACCCGCTGGATGTTGCTGCTCATTTCAGCACCACCACTGAGCGCAGCACCTCACCGGCATGCATCTTGTGGAAGGCGTCTTCGATGGCGTCCAGGCCGATGCGCTCGGAGACGAACTTCTCCAACGGCAGCCGGCCTTGCAGGTAGAGCGAGATCAGGGTGGGGAAGTCGCGTTCGGGCAGGCAATCGCCGTACCAGGAGGACTTCAACGATCCACCGCGGGAGAAGAAGTCGACCAGCGGCATCTGCAGGGTCATGTTCGGGGTGGGGACACCGACCAGCACCACGGTGCCGGCCAGATCCCGTGCATAGAACGCCTGCTCGTAAGTGGCTGGGCGACCGACCGCGTCGATGACGACATCGGCGCCGAACCCACCGGTGAGGTCCTGGATCGTGGCGACTACGTCCTGCTCGGTCGGGTTGACCGTGTGGGTTGCTCCGAATTCGCGTGCCAGATCCAGCTTTCGGTCATCCAGATCAACGGCGATGATCGTACGCGCGCCGGCCAGGGCGGCACCGGCGATCGCCGCGTCGCCCACCCCGCCGCAGCCGATCACCGCGACGGTGTCGTCGCGGGTCACCGCTCCGGTGTTGATCGCCGCACCGATGCCTGCCATCACACCGCAGCCCAGCAGCCCGGCCACCGCCGGGTCAGCCTCGGAATCGACCTTGGTGCACTGACCTTCGTGGACCAAGGTCTTGTCGGCGAACGCGCCGATACCCAGGGCGGGGGTCAGTTCGGTGCCGTCGGTCAGCGTCATCTTCTGGGCGGCGTTGTGGGTGTCGAAGCACAGATGCGGACGGCCACGCTTGCAGGCCCGGCACTCGCCGCACACCGCGCGCCAGTTCAGGATCACGAAGTCGCCGGGCTCGACATGGCTGACACCCTCGCCGACCGCCTCGACGGTGCCCGCGGCCTCATGCCCCAGCAGGAAGGGGTACTCGTCGTTGATGCCGCCCTCGCGATACGTCAGGTCGGTATGGCACACGCCGCAGGCGATGATGTCGACCACCACCTCACCGGGCCCCGGATCGGGAATCACGATGTCGACCAATTCCACCGGCTGCTTCTTGCTCCGCGAAATTACACCACGCACTACTTGACTCATGGGTTCTCCAAATTTTGTTGACGGATATCAGTGAGGTATTGGCGGGAATCAGTGAGCAGACTGGGGCGCTTCTGATTCCTGCCAATGCCATACGCCCTGGTGTTGGAACCATCTACCGGCCGTTGCCGAAAGCTCGGCGGCTGAGCGCTTGTCGCATTTCGCTGGACCGGAAGGCTGGTGCTCTCGGACGAGGCGTGCCTGAACCGCTGCGGCGCGTTGAAAGAGCTTGTATTGCTTGAATGTAAGCGTCGCGTGGCCGCCTCGTCCGAGTCGAATTACCACCTCGTGGAATCGCTCCAGCAAGCGCGGAGCGTCCATGCCGAACAGCGGAACCGTATGCTCGTCGCTCGGGCCGCCGTAGTGCGCCCAAGCCACTACGAATTCGATTATCTCCCAATCGAACTGGTCGACCACCAATGGCGCTGCACGTTCAGAGTGCCCGTTCGGAATGGCCGGCATGATGGTGCCGTGGACTCAGGACGACGAGGTGTTGACGAAGACGTTCTTGATCTCCGTGTAGGCGTCAAGAGCGTCTGGTCCGAGTTCGCGCCCGAGGCCGGACTGTTTGAAGCCGCCGAACGGTGTGGTGATGCGGACCGAGGTGTACGAGTTGACGGACAATGTACCCACGGCAAGCCGGCGCGCGATTCGCAATGACCGAGCACCGTCCGTCGTCCAGATCGAGCCGGAGAGTCCGTAGATGGTGTCGTTGGCGCGGGTGACCGCTTCGTCCTCGTCATCGAAGGCCAGTACCGATACCACAGGTCCGAAGATTTCTTCGCGAACCGAGCGGTGGTCGTCGTCGACCGGGTGTAACACTGTCGGCGGAAACCAGAATCCAGGCCCGCTGGGCACCGATCCCTGAAACAGCACCGGGGCGTCATCGACGTAGCCGTGGACGCTTTGGGCGTGCGAGGCGGAGATGAGCGGGCCCATGTGCGTGTTTTCGTCGAGCGGATTCCCGACCACCATGTTGTCCACGACGGATTGCAGTTTGTCCAGGAACCTCCCGAGGACCGGGCGCTGGACAAACACACGGGACCGGGCGCAACAATCCTGACCGGCGTTTCCGAAGACTGCGCCCACGAGGCCTTCGGCGGCAGCATCCAGATCGGCGTCGGCGAACACCAGCGACGGAGATTTACCCCCGAGCTCCAGCGTCACCCGCTTGATGCTCTCGGCGGCGCGCCTGCCGATGTCCTTGCCGACGTCGGTAGACCCGGTGAACGCGACCTTGCCGATACCCGGATGTTCGACCAGCTGAGTGCCGATCGTCCTTCCCGATCCGACGACGACGTTGAGCAGGCCCTCTGGAAGACCCGCCTTGACAGCGAGCCGGCCGAGTTCCAGTGAGGTCAATGGCGTCAATTCAGCTGGCTTGAGGACCACGGCGTTGCCGGCCGCCAGGGCCGGCGCTACCTTCCAGGCGGCGATGCTCAACGGGAAGTTCCACGGCGTGATCAACCCGACCACACCGATGGGTTCCCTGAACGTCATGTCGACGCCACCCGCGACCGGAATGGTGTGACCGAGAAGCCGTTCCGGTGCCGCAGAGTAGTAACGGAAGGTCGCCGCCACCCCGGCCACTGCGCCGCGCGCGTCACCGATAGGCATCCCTACGTTGCGTGCCTCAAGGAGGGCGAGTGCTTCTAGACTGTTCTCGATTTCAGCTGCCAGCGCCAACAGCACCTGGCCGCGATACTGCGGTGATTTAGCTGCCCAAACCTGTTGCGCGGCAGCTGCCCGGTCGATGATCGCGTTGAGCTGCTCAGGGGTGGTGCGCTCCACCGAAGCCAGGATCTGCTCGGTGGCGGGCTCGATTACTTCCAAAATGCTCATGTCTTCAGTCACTTTCGACTCTGCTGGGTAGCGCTCACAAAATCGGTGAGCGCATGTTGGAGCTCGGCTACTTCCGGATGCCACTGCACGCCCAGGGCGTAGCGGTGTCCCGGCCACTCGATCGCCTCGGGCAGCAGATCCGGGATCGACCTCGCCGTCACGACGGCGCCTTCGCCGAGGACGTCCACACCCTGGTGATGGTGGGAATTCACGGTTTGCACGCCGCCACCGGCGAGACTGGCCGCATGCGTGCCGGAATCGACCTCGACATCGTGGAACGTCGCGTGGTCGAGTCGCCCAGGGCTCCGTCGATGCTCGCCGAAGCCGACGTCCGGAAGGTGTTGGTGCAGTGTGCCTCCCGTGGCCACATTGAGAATTTGCATGCCGCGACAGATACCGAGCACGGGAATGTCCCGCTGCAACGCAGTCCGGGCGAGGGCCAGCTCGAAGGCGTCGCGCCGCGGCTCGGTGGCCTCGGTGCGGGTATCGGACGCCGCGCCATACGACGCGGGCACGACATCTACTCCTCCGATCAACAACAGGCCGTCGATGCGGTCAAGCACAAGTCCGGGTTGTTCGACGACGTGGGCATCAGGGATCAACCCCAGCGGTACTCCGCCGGCCGCATGGATTTTGCCAAGGTAGGTTGCTGGGACGATCGCAGCTTCCTGGCTCCAGAATCCCCAACTTGCGGTTTCGAACGCGGCGCACACGCCGATGACGGCCGCCGTCATCGGACCGCTTTGCGCCGCACCGACATGCGAACGTCAGCTGATCTCATCGGCGAATTCGCTTTCTACTTCGGTCAGGCAACGATCGATGATCTCGATCGCCTGCTCGGCCTCGCCTCGCGTGAGCACGAACGGGGGAGCCAGGTGCAGTACGTCCCACACTCGTGTGACGAGACCCTCCTCCTGCGTGCGAAGGGCCATCTTCCGGATGAACGGATGTGAGGTGCCCCAGGCTTCGCGGGTCGTCTTGTCCTTCACGAAATCGATGGCACAGAGCAGGCCCTTCCCGCCGCGGACGTCACCGACGGTCGGATGGCTGCGAAGTCCCTGGGCCAATTCGAAGAGGTACGAGCCCATTTCGGCCGAGCGTTCGATGAGGTTCTCCCGCTCCATGATCTCGATGTTCTTGAGTGCGGCGGCCGCGGCGACCGCGTGGCCGCCGAAGGTGATGAGGTGCGCCAACGCATTTCCATCGGGACGAAAGTCATCGAAGATCGACGAGCGGACGGCCACTGCCGCCGCCGGTGCGTAGCCGCTGGACAGACCCTTCGCCATCGTCATGATGTCGGGCACGATGCCGAAATGCTCAGCAGCGAAGACCTTGCCGGTGCGGCCCCACCCTGTGATGACCTCATCCATGATCAGCAGTACGCCATAGCGATCGCAAATCTCGCGGAGCATCTTCCAATACGTGGGGGTGGGGATGTGCGTGCCGTTGGCTGCCGAGATGGGTTCGCCGATCACCGCTGCGACGTTCTCGGGCCCCTGGGTGAGGATCTCCTGCTCGACGAAGCGAGCGCACATGATGTCACCGGCCTCGCCTTCCAGGCCGAAGTCGTTGCGGTAGTGGTTGGGGTTGGGTACCTTGCTGACGCCTGGCATGAACGGGCCGAAGTATTTCTCGCTGGCACTGCCGGTGAGGCTGGCCGCGCCGAAGGTGGTTCCGTGGTAGGAGCCGCGCCGCGCAATGATCTTGTAGCGCTTGGCGAAACCGCGCATGACCTGGACCTGCTTGGCGATCTTCATCGCGCTCTCGACGGCTTCGGAGCCGCCTGAACACAGGAAGACCCGATCGAGATCACCCGGGGTGAGTGAGCTGATCTTCTCCGCCAGCGCGATCGCAGCCGGATTGGCCGCGTTGGAGGCGGCGGTATAGGCCAATTTTCCGGCCTGGGCAGCCATGGCGTCGCCGATTTCGGAGCGCCCGTGACCGATGGCGACGACGAACAGTCCGGCCAAGCCGTCGATGTACTGCTTGCCGTTGACGTCGATGAGGGTTGATCCGCGGCCTTCGACGAAGACGCGCAGACCACCGTCGACCAGCTCATTCCATTCCAGGTCGTTGCTGTGGAGCCAGAGGTGATCGAGGGCCGTGGCCTCGAGTGCATGGCGAGATTGCAGTGATGTCATGATCAGTTTCCTTTCCAGAGAACGCGTTTCAATGTTTGACAGACAGATTGAGAAGGAGTCGGGCCCTTTACCAGCCGCGCTCGGCGAGCCGGTGCGGCTGGGCGATCTCCTCGACGTTGATACCGACCATGGCCTCACCCAGACCGCGCGACACCTTGGCCAACACATCCGGATCGTCGTAGAAGGTGGTGGCCTTCACGATGGCCGCGGCGCGCTGGGCGGGGTTGCCCGATTTGAAGATGCCCGAGCCCACGAACACACCCTCGGCACCGAGCTGCATCATCATCGCCGCATCGGCCGGGGTGGCGATGCCACCGGCGGTGAACAGCGTGACCGGCAGCTTGCCGGCCCGGGCCACCTCGGCCACCAACTCATACGGGGCCTGCAGTTCCTTGGCCGCCACATACAGCTCGTCTTCGGACATCGAGGTCAGCCGGCGGATCTCGCCGCCGATCTTGCGCATGTGGGTGGTGGCATTGGAGACATCTCCGGTGCCGGCCTCACCCTTGGACCGGATCATCGCCGCGCCCTCGGTGATCCGGCGCAGCGCCTCACCCAGATTGGTCGCCCCGCACACGAAGGGCACCGTGAAGCGCCACTTGTCGATGTGGTTGGTGTAATCGGCCGGGGTCAGCACCTCGGACTCGTCGATGTAATCGACCCCGAGGCTCTGCAGGATCTGCGCCTCCACGAAATGCCCGATCCGCGCCTTGGCCATCACCGGGATGGTGACCGCTTCGATGATGCCCTCGATCATGTCGGGATCACTCATCCGCGACACCCCACCCTGCGCGCGGATGTCGGCCGGGACCCGCTCCAGGGCCATCACGGCGACCGCACCCGCGCCTTCAGCAATCTTCGCCTGTTCAGGCGTGACCACATCCATGATCACCCCGCCCTTGAGCATCTCAGCCATTCCGCGCTTGACGCGCGCGGTACCGACGTGTGCCGAAGATGACCGATCGCCACGATTATTGGATTGCGTCACGATCCATTGTCTACCGTTGCGCGGCCGCTTCGTCAAGATGGGAACGAGTCACGCCTGGTGGGGAGCTGCAGAAGCTTAGGGGTGACCGCGTTATTCCGCTTGTCGAGCAGCGTGTTTCACAGAAGTTACGGACGGGAGTGAGTGCCGCGTGGCGGTCTTCAAATCTCCGGACATTCGAGGGCGGCGGTATTGCGTGCCCGCTGCGGGTCTGATAAAAAGGCGTTCACCAAACTCCTTTTTAGGATGGCGATGCCGATATACACAGTCCTTGGACCGATTGCGCCGGCCGAGCTCGGCACGACCAGCATGCACGAGCATCTGCTGATCGACGGTCGCGTGTGGTTTGAGCCCGCACGTGAACCCTTGCCCGAGCCGCCGATGGTCAGCATTGAGAACTTGGGATTCGTCCACTGGAATCTGGTCAGTCTGGAAGACAACCTTGTCATCGACGACGTCGATCTGGCTGTCCACGAACTCAATTACCTGGCAACCATTCCGAACGCGGGGCTGGTCGACCTGACCAACATAGGTCTGGGCCGCCGGATCGGCGATCTCGCAGCGATATCGGAGCGCAGTGGAGTTCACGTGATGAGCGGATGTGGGTTCTACGTCCACGACTCTCACCCCGACTTTGTCGAGCAATGGAGCATTGATCAGCTGGCGGAGCTGTTGATCTCGGAGTTGCGCGACGGTGTCGAGAACAGCGGCATCAAGGCCGCACTGATCGGAGAAGTCGGCACCAGTTCGCCTGTTACGCAGCGGGAGAAAAAGGTTCTCGCCGCCGCCGGCACCGCTGCCGTCGAGACGCAGGCGTCGGTGAGCATCCATCTCGAACCACGCGGGGCAGAAGCGCTGGCTGTCCTCGATGTCCTTCTGGCCCAGGGTATTTCTCCTGATCGAGTGATCATGGGACACCTCGACGAGCACCTGGACAAGGGCTATCACGCTGAGGTCGCACAGTCTGGTGTGGCTATGGCGTTCGACACATTCGGTTCCGACTTCTATTTCAGCGGGTTGTTCAAGGATCCCACCGACCTCGAGCGGATCGATCACCTGATGCCGTTGTTGGGTGAGGGCCACGCAGAGCAGCTGGTACTCGCCTGTGACGTCTGGACAAAAGCAAATCTGAAGAGCTACGGCGGTTTTGGCTATGACCATCTGCATCGCCGGATCTTGCCGCTACTACGCGACGAGTACGGCGTCGCGGACGAGATCATCATGCAGATGATGGTGGAAAATCCCCGCCGATTGCTCGATCGGCCCTAATCCCATCGATGTAGAGGAACCAATTTTGTCCACGCAATCGCTCGATGCTTGCTCAGGCCGGCACTCGATGTACCCACCGGGAACAGCGGCCGGTCTGCAGGCGGGCATTCCCGTCGATGCCCACTCAATGGTCCTGCTCTTTCCCGACATCCACGGCAATCTCCGGGGGAAGTTGTTGGATCCAGAAGTGATCAAGTCCGAACGGGCGCTCGCAGAAGGACTTCCGACGACTGATCTACTGCTGGCAGTCGATCCGGTCGACGAGCCGATCACCACGCTGTCAGAGATGGGGCTCAACGGCGGAGCGAAAGACCTGTTGTTGCGGCCCGACCTCAGCACGCGGCGCCCATTGCCGTGGTTCCCGGCTGCCTACCTGCTGTTGGGCGATCTACTGGAGAGCGGTGGCGGACCGTGCGGGGTCAGCCCAAGGCAGGTATTGCGCAGGGCACTCGACGCGCTCGCCGAACACGGCCTGAAGATGAAGGCGGCATTCGAATTCGAATTCCGGCTGTTCCGCCAGGGAACCTGGGAACCGGCAACGTCCGGTCTCAGCTACAGCCCGTTGACACTGTCGAATATCTCCGACTTCATCGGGACCCTCCGGCGCTATGCCGATGAACTGCGGCTCGGCCTCTCGGTCGTGCACAGTGAGGGCGCTCCGGGTCTCATCGAAGTCAACGTCGAACCCCAGGAGGGGTTGGCGGCCGCAGACACCGCTGCGTTGCTGCGCTTGGCCGCGGTCGAGGCCGGTCGGCGTCACGGTCTGTCGGCGAATTTCATGGCGAAACCCGTTGCCCTTGAGGAAGGGTCGAGTGCGCACGTGCACTTCTCCCTGTGGGACGAAGCTGGGGAGAACACGTTGCGAGCCGCGGGAGGCAATCGTGAGGACGATTTCTATCGACGTGCAGCTTGGGGGATGCTTACCCACCTGCCAGCCCTGAGCCTGATCTATAACCCGACCATCAATTCGTACAAGCGCCTGGTTCCGGGGTATTTCGCTCCGGTCAGCGCCGCCTGCGGTCCTGACGACAGGGCATTCGCCCTCCGCGCGCTGTTGAGGGGACCGGCGTCGAGCAGGTTCGAACTACGGCGTCCCGGAGCTGACTGCAACCCGTATCTGACACTCGCGGCGATCGCGGCGTCGGTGCATCTTGGTCTCGCCGCCGAAGGTGTCCCAGACCGGGCAGTCATCGACGGCCATGACGAAGCTCTGCCCACGAGCCTTGAAAGCGCGATTGTCGAGTTCCGCCGGCGCGACGGGGCGTTGGATACGGTGCTGGGCTCCGACTTCTGCGCCCACTACCTGCAGACTCGTGAATGGGAATTGCATGCCTGGCAGAACACAGTGAGTGAGTGGGAACGGCAACGATATGCATGAGCAGTTCTCGAGGGAAGCCGACCGCCAGGACGGCGAGGAGAATCTGCGGTACACCCAGGAACTCAGCCGGAGCCTTGGCTTGTGGGGCAACGTCGCACTGTGCGTGGCCGCGATCACTCCGGCGGTCGGCGTCTTTGCCATAGCCCCGATCCTGCTGAACATGGCCGGGACCGGGGCGGTGTGGGCCTTGCTCATTGCCGGCCTACTCGGCTTGTCGATGGCGGCGTGCTATGGCGAGTTGGGCAGTGCATACCCCATCGCGGGCGGCGACTACTCGGTGATTTCTCGTACTTTGGGCAAGGCGGCGGGATTTGTGTCGCTGGTCTTCACCGGACCGGTGTGTGCGTTCCTGATTCCCGCCGTCGTCGCCTTGACCGTTGCGACCTATCTCAATGTCGTGGTCCCTCTCGATGCGCGATGGGTGGGCGCGGTAGTCATCGCGCTGGGAACGGTGATCGCGATCCTCGGGGTCCGCTTCAGTGCCCGCCTGGTCGGCCTGCTGTTGACCATCGAATTACTGGTCGTCGTCTTTGTCACCCTGCTCGGCTTCGCGCAGACTCAACATTCGTTGAGCGAGGTCCTCAGGCCTACGACGTTTGGTCCTGAAGGCGCCCGAAGCCTCGCGGCCGGTGCGCTTCTGGCCGCTGTTGCCGTTGCGGCTTTCACTTACAACGGCTTTCAGGGTGCGTTGCTGTTCTCGGAAGAAACGTCCGGCGGCGGACGCAATATCGCGCGCTCGGTCTTCATCTCTTTGGGTGTGGCCGTGTCGTTCGGTGTCATCCCAGTGCTCGGCGGACTGTTGGGAGCCCGCTCGTTGGCCGAGTTCACCACCTCGGCCACGCCTTGGCAGCAGCTCCTCACGGACACCGGAGGGGATGTGTTCAATACGATTGTCAGCCTCGGGATCGCGCTGGCGGTGGTGAACGGCGTCATGGCGCTGACTCCGTACTTCGCGCGGGTTATCTACAGCTCCGGGCGCGATTGGATGTGGCCTGGGCCGATCAGCCGAGCACTGGCAAAGGTTCACCCGCGTTTCGAGACACCCTGGGTGGCAACCCTTGTCATCGGAGTCGCCGGGGTACTGTTGATCCTCACGACGGACGTCGAGACGATGGCAACGGTAATCGGCACGATCATCGCGCTGGAGATGATTCTGGTCGCCGCGTCGGCGATCGTGAGCAGGATCCGCTTTCCTCGGTTGTCTCGCCCGTATCGCATGCCGCTGTGGCCGGCGGCGCCGATGGCAGCCATCGCGCTCTGTCTGGTGGTCCTCGCTGAGCAAACTCGGAAGGATCAGATCACGGCGTTCGTCATTGTGGGGATATCCCTGTCGTACTACGGGCTCTACCTGCGGCCCCGATCGCAGACGCACATGAAAATGCTAAACCCGGCGGAGTCGGACTGAGGAGCACACCGCGATGAGCGGCAATATCGACTGGGTAGCATTGTGCGATGAGCCAGCGCGCGCGCATGGACAGGGCGAGCGGATGAGTCTGTCGATCAGCGGGATATCGTCCGGGACGGTTTCCCTTCCTCCTTCACATGTGGACGTCAACAGATATGTCGCGGACCTCGTCCGTCGCGAGATCCGCCTCGGTCTGCTGCCGCCGGGTTCGGCGTTGCCTTCTGAACGGGATTTCGCCGAAATGCTAGGAGTGGGAAGGACTCCGGTGCAATTGGCGTTCCGTCAGCTGCAGTCCGAAGGATTGATCGAGCGCCGCCGTGGCCGCAACGGCGGGGCATTCGTTCGTGGCGCCGGGGAAGACGAGTCACGCTTCCGCGACGTGATTGTGGAGGCCATCCAGAACCGTGACGAGATCCGCCTCGCCATGGAGTATCGGTGCCTGGTTGAACCATCGGTGTCCCGGTTGGCGAGCGAACGGCACACCGCGGCCGAACTCGACCAGCTCGAATCCGCACATCAACAATTGCTCGACGCCACGGACGACGCGACCTTCATGCGAAGTGACGCGGTCTTCCACCTCACTCTGGCCCACATCACGGCCAATCCGTTCTTGATTCGGGGCATTGAGGAAACCCGGGCATGCTGCCATCCTGCGTTGGCTCTACTGCCGGAGGGCGGAACCTTTCACGAGGCAACCATCGCCGAGCATGGGGAGGTTTTGGCCGCGGTCAGAAATCGGAAATCCGACGATGCCGAGCGCGCGATGAGTGCCCATGTGCAGCGCAGCATGTGGAGTGTGCAGAAGCTGTTGTCGACGCTCAAAGACCGGCACGTGGATGACGCCGCGAGGTGAGGAACTCCTTGATCAAGCATGTGCGTGGCCAGAGTAGTAATCGATGAGCATTCGGCGCGCCTCGGCAATGATCTCGGGATCGCCGTCCGGGTCATCGATAAATGCGTACTGGAACAATCGTTCGACGGTATGGATGGCGACGCGGCAATGTAATTCGGTCAAGTTGTCGAACAGCGGTGCATGCTTACGAAATTGGACATGTGTCAGCGCCGCGAGATCATCGATCGCAAGGTGATCGAGATCCCTGACCCGTTGGGTGAGATTCTGGCGCACCCACAACTCACGTATCAACGGCGTCCGGTGTTCGGTGGTGTAGAGGTCGAGCAACACGTCGACGATTTCCACCCAGTGCTCGCCGGGGCGGCTCCACAGCGCGGCATCGAGGTTGGCAGTGGACAGCCGGATGCCTTGGTAGCACAGCTCGTCAAGGACCCGCTCAGGTGATTCGAAAAACGCATAGAACGAACCGCGGCTGACGCCGCAGCGATCGAGCAAGAGGGTCGGGGAACCGACGACGGCCTCGTAGCCGACTTCCTCGACGAGTTCTGCCGCAGTGTCGAGGATGCGTTGGATCATGGACTTCGACCGCTCCTGCAACGGCCGCTTCCGTAGGCCGCCGGCGAGGTCGTGATGCCAGGCCCCCGTCAGCGGCGGGTTTGCGATCCTCGCCATACATGCTCCTTCGCATCCACACCGCTGCGTCCTTCTTCATATGTTGCACCCCGGCAAGCGGACATAACGCTATCAGGGACGCGACTGAAGTCTTGATCTACGGCGGATGGGTGGGTGTGTCCAGGGCACGCGGCCACGTATCGCGCTTGTAAATGTCACGTTAAACGTCACTTACGTATGGACAAAGTGATGTGCTGCACACTAACCTTCTAAATATGCGACTGAAGTCGCGTTTCCAATCCAGTTTTGTGTTCAGCGTCCATCCATCTCTCGGAGGGTGACGAAGATGTATGTAACCGACGGCGGCCCGGCCTCCTCGTCTGGTGCGGGTGAGCATGGCTGCGTTGACCTGTTTGAGCACGGCTTGTCGGTCGCAATCGTGGGCAGCGGGCCATCCGGTTGTTACGTGGCCCAGTTCCTGGCGAAACAGTGCCCGCGCGCGGCCGTGACGGTCTTCGAGTCGCTTCCGACTCCCTATGGGCTGGTTCGATACGGCGTCGCTTCGGACCACCAGGGCGCCAAAGGGGTGGCCAAGCAGTTCGACCGACTCTTCGCGACCTCCAATGTGCGCTTCGCCGGCAACGTGACGATCGGCCGCGACCTGCCATTCGAGACGCTCGCCGAAGCGTTCGACGTCGTGGTGCTGGCCACCGGTTTGCCCAACGACCGGCGACTCGATGTTCCGCAGGCGCCGGACGCTCGGGTCGTCGGCGCGGGTGATCTGCTGCAAGCGCTCAACAGCCATCCCCATGTACTTCTCCGGCGGGACGCCTCTGGGACGGCCTCGGCCCTGGGGCGTCAAATCGTCATTATTGGCATGGGCAATGTGGCCATCGATGTAGCCCGGCTGGCGTGCAAGGAGGGCGACGGCCTGGTCGGATCGGACATCAACGACACATTCCGGCAGGAAGTGCTGCCGGCTGCCCCATTGCGCGTCGATGTCCTCGCGCGATCGAGTGCGGCACAGGCGAAATGCGATGTCTCGATGCTGCGGGAACTGCTTACCTTGCCCAATGTCGAGACGACAGTTTCTGGGCTCGACCCTATGGGCAGCGGCCCGATCGTCGAGGTGTTGGACGAGTTTGCGAACACCGTACAACCCACTGTTTGCGGCTCCGGCCGGTCGGCACCAACGAGGCTGAACTTGCATTTCGGTGTCGCGCTGGACCGGATCGATGCGCGCAACCGGCGAACCATTGTCCATGCGAGAACACACTGCGGGACAAGAGCTGTCGAGCTCGAGGCCGACGCAGTGGTTACCGCAATCGGGTTCACCGAGGGAGACGATGCCGGGATGACATGTCCGTCGGCATCGTGGTCGGGGGCGCACGTGTACCGGGTCGGGTGGCTTAACCGCGGACCGAAAGGCACGATTCCCGAAAATCGCAAAGAGGCCCGAAGGGTCGCCGAGTCCATCATCAACGATGTGATGGATGGGCGGGTCGCAACGGGTCGCCGCGGTTTCTCTGATGTTGAGCCATTTCTCCGCAACCGGATGGTGAGTTTCGACGACTGGCAGAAGATCGAGGCGTTCGAGGTGCAGTCGGCCCCGCCAGATCGCTGCCGCCGCAAGATCTCCGATATCGAGCGAATGCTCGATGTGGCAACCGCATGATGACGGCTTGCGCAATCCTCCAGTAGAACTCACGTCACTTCGACCATGCACAACCACGGAAGGCAAACGTATGAGCGCGATCACGGTCCTCTTCGGAACAGAGTCTGGCAACTCGGAAATGGTGGCCGAAGACATCTGTAAATCCTTGGAGCAAGCAGGCATTCGCAGTGAGTGTTTCGGGATGGAGGATTACCACGTCGACCGGCTACCCGAAGAGCGAACAGTCGTCATCATCACGTCCACCTACGGAGAGGGTGACCTGCCCGAGACGGCCGAGCCGTTCTTCAACGCGCTCATCTCCTCCAAGCCCGACCTCTCTGCTGTCCGTTTCGCCGCATTCGGCTTGGGGGACAGCAGCTATGACACGTACAACCGTGGAATCAGGACGCTGACCGTGGCTTTCGCGGATCTGGGTGCGACGCAGCTCGGAGAGACAGGGTTCCACGACGCCGACAGCGGGCTGGACCCGTCGCAAGTGGCACTCGAATGGCTGGCTGGAATCCCCATGCTGCAGGCGCAGGCCTGACGGACACCACCGACCAGCGTAGAAAGTCGCAACCCATGACAGAACCCATGGTGTCGTTGAAGCCGCCGAGCGCTCCAGCCACTGCCCCGGACCTGCACACCGCAACATTGTCGGGCAACATGAGCGTCAGTTCACTGATGCTTACCGTCCTGGCGTTCTCGGCGCCGATCGCGGCAGTCGCCGGATTCATCCCCTTCACCATCATGTTCGGGGGACAGGGAGCAGCCCTTGTTTTCGTTCTGGTGACGGCAGCTGTGCTGATGTTCGCCGTCGGATACGTGACCATGACACGCTGGCTGCCCAAGCCTGGGTCGTTCTACGCGTTCATCAGCGCGGGACTTGGCAAGGTGCCGGGGCTGGGCGCAGCGTTCCTCGCGGTAGCGGCCTATCTGCTGATGCTGAGCGGAGTTTTCGTTTTCATCGGTCTGACCTCCACTGAGCTGATATCGAGTGTCAACGGACCCCAAACGCCGTGGTGGTTGTGGGCGGCCATTGCGTGGGTGATCGTCAGCACGCTGTGCTATTTCCACATCGAGCTGTCGGCCAAGATCCTCAGCGTCGCAATGGTGCTCGAGGTTGTCATCGTGATGATTTTCAACATCGGAGTGCTTGTCCACGGAGGCGGCCCCGAAGGCTTCAGCGCACGTCCGTTCAGCCCGAGCGCTCTGGCCGACGGGGACTTCGCGGTTGCCTTCCTCTTCGCTGTGATGATCTTCATCGGTTTCGAGGCCACCGCACTGTTCCGCGATGAAGTCCGTGATCCCGACAGAACCATCCCGCGGGCAACCTACGGCGCGGTCTTATTCGTCGGCGTGCTCTACATCGTTTCTTGCTACCTACTCATCACGGCCTACGGTTCCGATGCCGTTCAGGTGGCGGCGGAAGATCCGAAAGGGATGTTCTCCAACTCGATTGGCAGCCTGGTCGCTCCAGTGTTCAGCCAGCTGACCTTCATGTTCATCCTCACCTCCGAACTCGCAGCCGGCATCGCGGTTCATAACGTCGTTTCCCGATACATCTACAACCTCGGTGTCGACCGAGCTTTACCGGCTTTTGTGGCTGCCGTGCATCCGAGGCATCACTCGCCGGCCCGGGCCTCGACTGTGGTCGCCATTATCGTTGCGGCGCTGCTCATCCCACTGGGATTAGGGAATCCCGTCGGGGTGGGTTTGGACGCCCAGTTGTTCGGGCTGGGCACGGTGGGAGTACTCACCCTGATGTGCCTGGTGAGCTTGGCTGTGATCGTCTGGTTTGCCCGCAAAGGTGTTCGCGCAGTGACCAACTGGTTCAAGTGCTTCGTCGCGCCCGCAATTGCGATCGGCGTATTGCTACCCACGCTGGCCCTGGCTGTGATGCACTTCGATCTCGTGGTCGGCGGAGCGCCGGGACAGAACGTGGGCCTGCTCCTGATCCTGGCCGCGTCGGTCGTCGTCGGCGCGATCCTCGCCGTTTACTTCCGCGCCTACAAGCCAGCCACTTTCGCCGCACTCGGACGCGCCGACACCGGCGAGGCGGACATGTGAGGCGAACCAGGATCGGCACCAGTTCAAGTCTGGATGCCAGGTCATTCCACACCACCACCCAAGAGGAGGAGAGAGCCAGATGACGACATCAGCACCGCAACACGACATCGACGTCGCCGGAATAGATCCAGCGCTGGATTGTCCGAGGACCGAAGATTACCTGCCCTGGCAAGACGAACAGCTGCGCGTGGATCCTTACCCGTTCTACGCGCGAGCACTGCGAGAGGCGCCGGTCTCGCTGGATTGGGACGGCGCATACGTGCTGACCAAGTACGAGGACTTGATGCACTATGGCCGCTTGCCGTCGGTGGTGATCGAGCCGGAGTGGGCCGAAGCCGGAGCCTGGGACATCCTCAAAGACATGGCTCTAGGACGCGACGAACCCGATCACACCCGCCTGAAGCGAATGACGGGAAAATGGCTGACGCCCAAGAAGATCAAAGAGTGGCTGAAGCTCACCGAGGAGATCGCCGACGAACTCCTCGATGAAATCGGCGAAGACGGTCTGGTCGATGGCTCAGACCTTGCGGTCGAGGTTGGTCACCGCACCATCTGTCGACTGATGCAGATTCCCGAAGACGGTGCCCAGGAACTGCGCCGAGAGATGCGCAATGCGATGTACGTTCTCAGCTCCGCCCGCAATCAAAGTGACCGCGACCAGTCCGTCGAAGCGCACGTCTACATGCAGGGCAGGGTGAAGGAACATATCGAGTACAAGCGGGCCAACCCGGGCGATGGCCTGCTCGACGACATCCTGCGTCTTCAAGACAGCGGTGAGATGTCTGAAGCCGAAGCGTTCGCCACCGCGGTGTTCTTCTTCACCGTCGGCCACATGGACGCCAGTTATCTGATGTGTTCTGGCTTGCAACTGTTTACTCAGCGGCCAGAAGTATTCGATGCGTTCCGGACCAATCCAGATGTTCGCAACGCGATCGTCACGGAACTCGTGCGCTACGACGCACCTGAACCGGTCATCACCAGGTCGACGACCGAGGATCTCACCATACGTGGCATCCATATCCCTGCAGGCAGCCGGCTGCGGCTCATGCTCGGTGCGGCCAACCACGATCCTGACGTGTATGACAATCCCGACGAATTCGATTACACCCGGCCACCGGAGCAATCCCGCAGCATGACTTTCAGTTTCGGAACGCACAGCTGTCAAGGAAAACTGCTCGCCGAGGGAGAAATTCGAGTCCTCTGGGAGAGGATCGCGGCTCGCTATTCCCGCATCGAACTTGCCGGCGAGCCGACGATCAAGAACACCGACGCTTCGCGGCACTACTACACCCTTCCGCTGCGTCTCGTCCGATAGTCACGACGACCGATCACCCCACGCGCCGTCATTCGTTACAGCGCAACACAATAAGAGAAAGAGAAGAAGAATATGACCGCATCAAGCCAGTCAACTACCGCCACCGTGCGGATTCGTGACGTCGAAGCCATCGAACTCGAAGATTGGGGCCCGCTGCCGGAGGCCACCGGTGAGCCGATGGCCACCGAGGGTAAGAAGCTCTGGACCGGCGACGGAATCGCCGAGGTCGGGATCTGGAAATGCGCTCCTGGGCCCTCTCGGTGGATCTTCGAAACCAACGAGTCCATCACCGTGCTGTCCGGGCGCATGACCGCCACCGAAGACGATGGCGAGCCCGTCGAAATCACCGCCGGCGACAGCGCTGTCTTCCCCAAGGGTTGGACAGGAACGTGGGATATCCACGACACCGTCTTGAAGGTCTACACCGTTTTCTGACAAACACAATCCCGTCTCGGCCGTGTGATCCCAGTCTGGGACGTACGGCCGAGACGGTTTCCATGTCGACAGCCAGTTTCATCCGTACCGCAGACGTCAAACGTCGTACCGGTCAGCCCCTGTCGTAGCTACCGGCGCCGTGCGCCGCACGCAGGGGAACTTCCAACAGCGCTCCCGCGCACTCCGCTACCCAATTCTGGAGAAATTCTATGCGAATCGGCATTCCCCGCGAGATCAAGAACAATGAGTACCGGGTGGCGATCACCCCCGCGGGGGTGGCGGAGCTGACCCGCCGCGGCCACGACGTGATCATCCAGGCCGGGGCCGGTGAGGGGTCGGCCATCACCGACAACGACTTCAAGGCCGCCGGCGCCGAAATCGTGTCCACCGCCGAGCAGGTGTGGGCCGAGGCCGAACTGCTGCTCAAGGTCAAAGAACCCATCGCCGCGGAGTACGCGCGCATGCGCACCGGCCAGACCCTGTTCACCTACCTGCACCTGGCCGCGTCCAAGGAATGCACCGACGCCCTGCTGGCCTCGGGCACCACCTCCATCGCCTACGAGACCGTGCAGACCGCCGATGGCGCCCTGCCGCTGCTGGCCCCGATGAGTGAGGTTGCCGGACGACTGTCGGCGCAGGTCGGGGCCTACCACCTGATGCGCACCCAGGGCGGGCGCGGCGTGCTGATGGGCGGGGTGCCCGGTGTCGCCCCGGCCGAGGTCGTCGTCATCGGTGGTGGCGTGGCCGGCTACAACGCCGCACGCATCGCCAAGGGCATGGGTGCCCACGTCACGGTGTTCGACCTGAACATCAACACCCTGCGCAAGATCGACAACGAGACCAACGCCGGCATCGAAACCCGCTACTCGTCCTCACTGGAACTCGAAGAGGCCGTCAAGAAGGCCGACCTGGTGATCGGCGCGGTGTTGATCCCGGGCGCCAAGGCCCCCAAGCTGGTCACCAATGCCACCGTCGCCCATATGAAGCCGGGCGCGGTACTGGTCGACATCGCCATCGACCAGGGTGGCTGCTTCGAGGATTCCCGGCCCACCACCCACGACGATCCGACGTTCAGCGTGCACGACACGGTGTTCTACTGCGTGGCCAACATGCCCGGCGCCGTGCCGCGCACCTCCACCTTCGCACTGACCAACGCCACCATGCCCTACGTACTCAAACTGGCCGACAAGGGCTGGAAGGCCGCCTGCGCCGACGACGCAGCACTGGCCAAGGGCCTGTCCACACACGAAGGCAAGCTGCTCTCCGAACAAGTCGCCAAAGCCCATGGCTATGAGGCTGTGTCCACGTAAAGATGACGCGGGCCGGCCTCACACCTGACGTGGTGTCGAGGCCGGCCCTTCGAATGTGCGGCGTTCTCGTCGAATACGACTGAGCGCCAACGCAACAACCTGACCGAAAGTGTGCCAATCCTCGATGTTCTCCAAACTGTTGGTCGCCAATCGTGGCGAGATCGCGATCCGTGCGTTTCGTGCTGCTTATGAGTTGGGCATCGCGACGGTGGCGGTGTATCCGTATGAGGATCGCAATTCGTTGCATCGGTTGAAGGCTGACGAGTCGTATCAGATCGGTGAGGTCGGCCATCCGGTGCGGGCGTATTTGTCGGTGGACGAGATCATCCGGGTGGCTAAGCATTCCGGGGCCGATGCGGTTTATCCGGGTTACGGGTTTTTGTCGGAGAATCCGGAGTTGGCGTCGGCGTGTGCGCAGGCCGGTATCACCTTTGTGGGGCCTTCGGCTCAGGTGTTGGAGTTGACGGGGAACAAGTCGCGGGCGATCGAGGCGGCGCGGGCAGCGGGCTTGCCGGTGTTGGCGTCCTCGGCGCCGTCGTCGTCGGTGGATGAATTGGTCGCTGCGGCAGCCGATATGGAATTCCCGCTGTTCGTCAAGGCGGTGTCCGGCGGTGGTGGGCGCGGGATGCGCCGGGTCACCGATTCCGAGGCGTTGGCCGAGGCGGTGGAGGCGGCGTCGCGTGAGGCGGAGTCCGCGTTCGGTGACCCTGCGGTGTATCTGGAGCAGGCGGTCATCAATCCGCGTCATATCGAGGTGCAGATTCTGGCCGATACGGCCGGCAATGTGATGCATTTGTTCGAGCGGGATTGCAGTGTGCAGCGCCGGCACCAGAAGGTGATCGAGCTGGCGCCGGCACCGAACCTGGATCCCGGTTTGCGGGAACGGATCTGCGCGGACGCGGTCGCGTTGGCCCGGCACATCGGTTACTCGTGTGCGGGCACCATCGAGTTTCTTCTCGATGAGCGTGGCCATCACGTGTTCATCGAGTGCAATCCGCGGATTCAGGTGGAGCACACGGTGACCGAGGAGATCACCGATGTGGACCTGGTGGGTTCGCAGTTGCGGATCGCGGCCGGTGAGTCGCTGGCGGATCTGGGTTTGAGCCAGGATTCGCTGGTGATTCGTGGGGCGGCGATGCAGTGCCGGATCACGACCGAGGATCCGGCCAACGGATTCCGTCCGGACACCGGGCGGATCACCGCCTACCGCTCACCTGGCGGTGCGGGGGTGCGTCTGGACGGCGGTACCAATGTCGGGGCGGAGGTGTTGGCGCATTTCGACTCGATGCTGGTCAAGCTGACGTGTCGGGGTCGGGATTTCTCCACCGCGGTGGCGCGGGCGCGCCGGGCGTTGGCGGAGTTCCGGATTCGTGGGGTGTCGACGAACATTCCGTTTTTGCAGGCGGTGATCGAGGATCCCGATTTCCGGGCCGGGCGGGTCACCACGTCGTTCATCGACGATCGTCGGCAGCTGTTGACCGCGCACACCCCGGCTGACCGCGGTACCAAGATTTTGAATTACCTGGCTGATGTCACGGTGAACAAGCCCAACGGCGAACGCCCGACGGGGGTGTACCCGCAGGACAAGTTGCCGGTGATCGATTTGGAGGCGCCGCCGGCGGCGGGGTCCAAGCAGCGGCTGGTCGAGTTGGGGCCGCAGGGCTTTGCCCAGTGGCTCAAGGATTCGCCTGCTGTCGGGGTGACGGATACGACGTTCCGTGATGCGCATCAGTCGTTGTTGGCCACCCGGCTGCGGTCGACCGGTTTGTTGAAGGTGGCGCCGTATGTGGCGCGGATGATGCCGCAGCTGCTCTCGATCGAGTGCTGGGGTGGCGCGACCTACGATGTGGCGCTGCGGTTTTTGAAAGAGGACCCGTGGGAGCGGCTGGCCGCCCTGCGCGAGGCGGTGCCCAACATTTGTTTGCAGATGCTGCTGCGCGGGCGCAACACCGTGGGCTACACCCCGTATCCGGAGTTGGTGACCTCGGCGTTCGTGCAAGAGGCCACCGCCACCGGCATCGATATTTTCCGGATCTTCGACGCGCTCAACAACATCGAGTCGATGCGTCCGGCGATCGATGCGGTCCGCGACACCGGCACCGCGGTCGCCGAGGTCGCGATGTCCTACACCGGCGATCTGTCCGATCCGGGCGAGAACCTCTACACCCTGGACTATTACCTGAAGCTGGCCGAGCAGATCGTCGAGGCGGGCGCGCATGTGCTGGCGATCAAGGACATGGCCGGGTTGTTGCGCCCACATTCGGCGCACCTGCTGGTCTCGGCCTTGCGGTCGCGTTTCGACCTGCCGGTGCACGTGCACACCCATGACACCCCCGGTGGGCAGTTGGCGACCTATCTGGCGGCCTGGCAGGCCGGGGCCTCGGCGGTCGATGGTGCGGCCGCACCGTTGGCCGGCACCACCAGCCAGCCGGCGTTGTCCTCGATCGTGGCCGCGGCGGCGCACACCGAGTTCGACACGGGCCTGTCGCTGGATGCGGTCTGTGATCTGGAGCCCTACTGGGAGGCGTTGCGCAAGGTGTACGCCCCGTTCGAGTCCGGGCTGCCGGCCCCCACGGGTCGGGTCTATACCCACGAGATTCCCGGCGGGCAGCTGTCTAATCTGCGTCAGCAGGCCATCGCGCTGGGGCTGGGGGACCGGTTCGAGGACATCGAGACCGCCTATGCCGACGCTGATCGGGTGCTGGGCCGGTTGGTGAAGGTGACCCCGTCGAGCAAGGTGGTCGGGGATCTGGCGTTGGCGCTGGTGGGGGCGGGGGTCAGCGCGGCCGAGTTCGCCGCCGACCCGGCCCGCTACGACATCCCCGACAGTGTGATCGGGTTTCTGCGTGGCGAGCTGGGTGACCCGCCGGGGGGATGGCCGGAGCCGTTGCGCAGCAAGGCTCTTGAGGGGCGGGGACCGGCCAGGCCGATCCAGGAGCTCTCGGTCACCGATGAGGCGCTGCTGGCCGCGCCCGGGCCCAAACGTCAGGCGGCGTTGAACCGGTTGTTGTTCCCTGGGCCGACCAAGGAATTCGAGGCCCACCGTGAGGAATACGGCGACACCTCGGGTTTGAGTGCCAACCAGTTCTTCTACGGGCTGCGTTACGGCGAGGAACACCGCGTCGAATTGGAACGCGGGGTGCAGTTGCTGATCGGGCTGGAAGCGATCTCCGATGCCGACGAGCGCGGCATGCGCACGGTGATGTGCATCCTCAACGGGCAACTGCGTCCCATCACCGTGCGTGACCGCAGCATCGCCAGCGAAGTCCCGACCGCGGAGAAGGCTGATCGCACCAATCCCGACCACATCGCCGCCCCGTTCGCCGGGGTGGTCACCGTCGGCGTCGCCGCAGGCGACACCGTGGAAGCCGGCGCGACCATCGCCACCATCGAAGCGATGAAAATGGAAGCCGCCATCACCGCCCCCAAAGCCGGCACCGTGCAACGCGTCGCCGTGTCCGCCACCGCACAAGTCGAAGGCGGCGACCTACTGGTAGTGGTCGACTCAACGAGGGTCTAGGGGCACAGTGGTCGATTGACCGGAATGCCTTGGGTATCGGTTATGGTCGCTCGTAGGTCCCGGACAGCACGCCGCGTGCAGTGGCACTGTCGCGCATGAGTCTGAACAGGTCGTGTCGGGTCGTTACGTCGTCGGGTATGGGTCTGGGCACCGCGAAGAGGTAGAAGCGGTAGTGATGTGCACCGTGACCGGGGATGGGGCGTGGTCCTGAATAGCCGTATCCGAGCGGTGTTCTGAAGAACCGAAGACCAGGAGCTCCGGGTTGCAGCGAACCCTCGTCGAGATGGTCGAGGGTGGGATCGAGCACCGCGACGGTATGCATCAGCGGACGTGGCAACGGCACATCTTCGTCTTCGATGGCGAGTGCCAGCGCCGCCGTATTTGCAGGCACTTCAGTCCATCTCAATGGAGGAGAAAGATTCTCACCCACGCCTCGTCCGCCGTACCGGTCAGGCATCGCGCCGCCGTCGCGGAAAGCGGAGCTGGAGAGACCGAGGCTCAATGGCGGCGCCAGTGCGGCCAATCGGCTCCGATTGCGGCCGGCCCGAACCGGCCGGAGCGCAGTTCCGATGGCTTCGAGTACCGTCTGCGGCGCCATCATGCGCCGTTGCCCTGTGCTGCCGCCGACACCGCCGGTGACCGCAGCGTATCGGCGAGTTCGACTGGGATATAGCCTTGTTCGGCAAGTCGAGGCAGGGTGCCGCCGCTCGCGAGGATGTCGAGAATAAGCTCGGGAAGCTTGCCGGTGGTGCCGCATATGCCGGTGGTGTCGTTGCGCCACTCGCCGCTGCGCAGGTCAAAAGTTCCGGTATCACCGTCGGAGAATGCGGTCGTGGCCTCGGGTACGGTCATGGCCGGCAGGCCGGCGTTCACCGCATTGCGGAAGAACAGTGAGTTGAACTCCTCGGCGATCAACGCCGCCACGCCCAGCTGATTGAACAGTGCAGCGACGGGCCGCGACGATCCGACGCCGAAGTTCTTGCCGGCGACAACAATATCGCCTCGAGTCACTTGGTCCGTCCATCCGGGCCGCACGTCGTAGAAAACCATCTTTGCGGCATCGGGCAGGTCGAGTTTCATGGCATCGGGCGGGTACATGGCATCGGTGTTCAGACTGTCGCCGAACACCCAGACCCGGCCCGTCACTGTGAGGTCTGTGCTCATCGGGCCGCTCCGTCCCTGGCGTCGGTGATGTGTCCCGCCACCGCCGATGCCGCGACGGTGGCCGGGGAAGCCATGTAGATTTCGGCTTCGGTTGAGCCCATCCGGCCGGTGAAATTGCGGGTACTCGATGTCAGACAGACCTCGCCGGGCCCGACCACACCCAGGTGGTAGCCGAAACAGGCACCGCAGGTGGCGTTGGTGACGACGGCTCCGGAGTCGGCGATGTCCTGGAGGTAGCCCAGCCGCATCGCATCGCGGTAGACCTGCTGACTGGCGGGGGTGACGATCAGTCGCACGCCAGGGGCCACCTGGCGGCCGCGGAGGACGTCAGCGGCGATGCGGAGATCGTCCAGTTGGCCGTTGGCACATGAACCGATGAAGGCTTGGTCGATCTTGCGGGGCTCTATCTCAGTGACGGGCAGTCCGTTTCGGGACACGGTCCCGGGACGGGCGACGTAGGGCGCCAGGGCCGAAAGGTCGATCTCGCGCACCGCGTTGTAGGAGGCGTCAGAATCTGCGTAGGTCGGCTGGTACTCGCTGATGCCGAGCTCATGAAAGTGCTCGGCCAGGACGTCGTCGTAGGCGAACGTGGAGAAGTCGGCCGAAACCTCGGCACCCTGGGTGGCGATGGTGCGCCGATCGTTGAGTGGGATCGAACCGAGTCCGGGCCCGCCGTATTCGAGGTTGAGGTTTGCGGCGTCACCGTACTCGTTGGCAATGTGCAGGAAGACGTCTTTGCCGCTGACGCCGGCCGGCAGGCTTCCGATGAGTTCATATCGGATGGTCGCCGACGCTTGAAACCAGGTGCTTCCGGTGCACAGGATCGAGTACACCTCAGCAGGGCCCAGACCACGCGCCGCGGTGTTGTACGCGCCGCCCGCGCAGGTGTGGCTGTCGGTGCAGGCCAGGATGTCGCCGGGTCGGGCCAAGCCGTTCTCGGCGATCACCTGATGGCAAATACCATGTCGTCCAACATCATAGAAGCGCTTGATGTCGAAGTCGGCGGCGAACTTGCGCGCCTTCGGACCTCCCGCGGCATCCTTGATGGTGGGTGCCGGCACGGCATGGTCCATGACGATCGCGACTTTGGCGGGGTCGTGGATCTTCAATGGTTGTATCCACATGGTGGCGAACTGCAAGTCGATCAGCACTGTCATGTCGACGTCTACGGTGACGATGTCACCGGCATGTACCTCGGGGAGGCCCGCTTTGCGGGCCAGGATCCGCTCGATCATCGTCATGCCCATGTCAAACCTCCTGTCCGGCGGGCTGGTACTTGTCGCCGAGGGCAAACCATTCGGCCATGCCGACAAGGTTGAAGAACTCCTCCGGCTTGCTCGGCAGGAACTCGTCAGCACTGATGCCACGCAACTCGCACAGGGCGGTCAGCGTTCCGAGCGTCGAATGGGCAAGAACCGCGGAAGGGTGGATGGCAACCGCAAAGCCGAGTTCTTGCAGCCGGTCCGCAGATTGCCCGGGGGTCAGCCCGCCGATGACCAGGTTGAGCAACAGCGGGCCCTTGACCTCGGCGGCAATCCGTTCGATCTCGGAATAGCTTTGTGGCGCTTCGACGAACAGAATGTCCGCGCCCTCGGCGGCATACCGGTTGGCCCGTGCTATCGCCTCATCGAGTCCGAGTGGCCCACGGGCATCGGTCCGGGCGATCAGCAGCATGTCTTCATCGGTGCGCGCCTCGAGGGCGGCTCCTAAGGTGCGGACGAAGTCGTCAGCACTCACCAGCTCCTTGTCCGGCAGGTGACCACATCGTTTCGGGAAGGCCTGATCTTCCAGTTGGAGTGCGGCCACCCCGGCGTATTCATACTCGCGCACGGTCCGGATGACGTTGATCGGAGCGCCGTAGCCGGTGTCCGCGTCTGCCAGCAACGGCACATCACCGAGCGCACGCACGACGGTCCGGGCACGTTCAACCATCTCGGTCTGGGTGACCAGCCCGATGTCGGGCAGGCCGAATCCTGATGCCGCGACACCGGCACCGGTGAGATAGGCGGCGGTGTGGCCGGTTCGCTTGGCCAGTTGCGCTGATATCCCGTCATACACGCCGGGGGAGACGATGAGCTGTCCTCGGTCGAGCAGTTCACGCAGGCGAGCGCGAGCTGTTGTGGTCATGAGTTCTCCAGCGGGTCGACGGCCATCAGTCCAGAGCCCTGCCCACTTCACCGGCAAGCAGATCCACCAAAGGAGCGATGTCATCAGCGTCGGGGAGGCCGAGTACAGCTTGTTCGATCGCAGTGGCCCGGTCCGCAGGCATGACGGGATCGACCAGGCGGTGGAACTTCGCGACAAGCTCGTCGTCGGTGACCGGATCTCCTGGGTAGCCGTGCGGTGCGATCACCGTTGCGGTCTCGGCACGGCCGTCGCTGAAGGTCACGGTCAGGTGCGTCTGGAACCGCTCGGTCAGCGGCAATTCGTCGATACTGCGGTCGAGTTGGACGTGGGTGCGATCCAGCAGCTGCCACACGTCGTCGGCGTCGAGCCTTTCGGCGGTGAACTGCTGCGGCAGGGCGACGCCGTCGAGCAGGGTCACGGCCGCGGCGTAGCCGATGTTCATCTGCCCACCGATCGCGGTCAGCGGCCGCTGTGGGGTCCACCAGCCGTGATGGAAGATGACCTCACCGACCCGGATGTCGATGCGGGCAATCGTGCGGCCGGCCAGGCGCTTTCGTAGGGTGCGGGCCGCCTCGACCACACCGTGCAGGCCGCCCATCACAGCCCAGGACTTCACCATGATGACAGTTGTCTCCCAGTTTTCCCCGAGCCCGCGGGTGACCGCGGCCGCATCGGGGTCATGGCCCTCGCCGTACACGGCGAGGAAGCCGCCGTAGGGGCGTTCGAGAACCTGATCGATACCGGTGTATCCGGCCTCTGCCAGTGCAGCGGAGTAGAAGCCGTTGCGAGCGGCGAAGCCGTGCTGCATCCGTTTGCCCATTGCTTCGTACTGTGCCGACATCAGGCCGGCGGATTGGGTAGCGGCGAAACCGACTGCGTCCTCAAGTTGGGCGCCGTCAAGGCCGCGCAGCCTGCCACAGGCCAAGGCACTCGCGATTCCACCGAAGATGGGACCGGAATGCCATCCCCGGGAAAGCATTTCGGTGCCGCCGAGTGCATAACCGATCCGTGGGCCGGTCTCGAATCCGGCGATCGCCGATATGAGCAGTTCCCGGCCGCTGACGGGCCGATCGAGGTGGGCCGCGGTGGCGAGCAATGATGGCACCACCACTGACGCGGAGTGCAGCGGCGCCAACGGATGAAAGTCGTCGAGTTCGAAGCCCTGGATGAAGGTGCTGTTGAGTAGGGTCGCCCCTACGGGTGTGGTAGTCCGTCCGGTACCGATGACCGGAACGATGCCGGGCCCCTCGATGCCGAGTACCGCCTCCGTCGCTGCCCGCGACCACGGCAGCTGCGCGCCGATCAGACCGCATCCGATGCCGTCCAGCACAAGGTGGGCCGCACGCTTGCGGACCCGGTCGGGAATCTGGCTCCAACCGAGCATGTGGACCCAGTCCACCAGACGGCCGGTGGGCCCCTCGGGTGCGCTCGGGGGCGCTACCCGGGATTGTGTCGACGATGCGTTCATACCGCCTATTGCAGACAGTCCACCCCGCCAGAGACCACTCAACTTGCGGAATCCGCAAGTAAGATCGGACGGTGGCTACGACGGCCCTGCGCGGACTGCAGATGCTGGAGACGCTGGCCGGGATGCGCCAGCCCGCTACTCTGCGCGACATTGCCGACCGCGCCGGGGTCTCGCAATCCAACACCTTCCGGATTCTGCAGGCGCTCGAGGAGGAAGGCTATCTTCATCACCTCGGCCGCTCCGGTTACCGACTGGCCAGTCGATCACTGGCGTTGGCAACTGTCATCGGTCCGCGACCGGCGATGCTGCGCTTGATGTATCCGGTGGTGGCGCGACTTGCCGCGGTCAGTGGCGAAGCCGCCGTGATTCACCTGCGGGCAGGCCACTTCCGGGTACTCGTGCTGGGTGTGCCCGCGCGATCGGGGCCGGTCCTCGACCCAGCCGGCGTCCTCGGAGAACGGTCGCCGCTGGCGTCCGGAGCCAGTGGCCGGATCATCCTCGCCTACCTCGATGAAAAGGAGCGTGCGAGTATCGATGTCGGCGGAATCTCGCCACAACAGTTGGCCGCGATCCGCGATCGTGGGTATGAAATGTCATTCGGCGAGAACCATCCGGGCATCAATGGGATTTCGGTGCCACTACTCGCCGAAGTCGACGATGCGCACCTCCCGCCGATCGTGTTGGGCGCCATCACGATTGCCGGGCCCGCCGAGCGCATGGCCGATGAGGTTCTGATCCGCCTGGTGGGTCCGCTGACGAGCGCACGTCGAGATCTCAGTCCACGGCTGGCGGCGCTGCTGGGCCCCAATCCGGGCAATACGATCGACGCCCTCGATCTCTGACGGATTGCCCATGATGGGCGCATGGCAGCTGCACTGTGACACACAGCCCGCCGTCGGCGCGCGGGTTGAGGGTGAGGGTTCCGTCGTGGGCCCGGACGATGCTGTTGACGATCGCCAGGCCCAGTCCGGCGCCGTCGTGGTGGGTGCGCGTGCGTTCGCTACCGCGTTGAAACGGTTCGACAAGTGTGGGAACCATTGTCGGGGAGAGTCTTTCGCCCGTGTTCTCGACGGAGAGCTCCACCGAGGTGGGATGAACGCTCGTCGTGACCCATACGGTTCCGTGGTTGGGCTGGTTGTGCACGATTGCGTTGTGTATCAGGTTGGTGGCCACCTGTAGCAGGAGCGCCGCAGAGCCGATGGTGGGCGCCACCTCGCCGTGGGTCTCGATGACGACACCGTGCCGCTCTGCCAGCGGCAGGAGCGTCTCTGTGGCTTCTTCGGCGATGAGGGACAGGTCGACGTGTTCTTGGGCGAAGGACCGTTGATCGGCACGGCTGAGCAGTAGCAGTGCTTCGGTGAGGTCGATGGCCCGGGTGTTGACGGTGTGCAGGCGTTCGAGCAATGCATCGGTGTCGCGGTCACGGTCTTTGCGGGCCACCTCGAGCAGCGTCTGCGTGATCGCCAAGGGGGTGCGTAGCTCATGCGAGGCGTTGGCGGCGAATCTCTGTTGCTCGGCGACGTGTGCTTCGAGCCGTTCGAGCATCGTGTCGAAGGCGTCGGCAAGTTCTCGAAGCTCATCTTGCCTGCCGGGAAGGTGAATTCGGTGTGACAGCGCGCCTTTTGAGGCCATGCGGGTGGCGGCGGTGATGCGAGTGAGGGGAGCGAGCATCCGGCCGGCCAGCAGCCACCCTCCCACGAGGCCGAAGACCAACAGGAGCGCCATCACGGCGGCGGCCCTGGGAGCGAAAACGTGCAGGAGCCTGGAGCGGATGGGGAAGACATCGTTGGGAAAGACGATGTCGGTGCTGCCCGGGATGATCATCATCCGGTCGGGCACGTACCGCAGCAGAAATACCCACACAGCGGCGAGCAGCAGGGCGCCGGCAACCATTAGAAATCCGGCATAACTGAGAGTGAGTTTGAGACGTAGGCTCAATCCCGGTGATCTATCCATCGTTTCGTTCCTGGTGTCCCGAGTCGGCGGTGTCGATGCGGTAGCCGACGCCTGGCACCGTGGCGATGATCCAGGGTTCGCCAAGGCGTTTGCGCAGCGCCGAAACGGTGATGCGCACGGCGTTGGTGAACGGGTCGGCATTCTCGTCCCACGCGCGTTCCAAGAGCTCCTCGGCGCTGACAACACCACCTTCGGCCGCGACGAGGATCTCGAGTACCGCGAACTGCTTTCGGGTGAGTGCGACATATCGGTCGTCGCGGTACACCTCGCGGCGGAACGAATCCAGCCGCAGGCCCGCGATCTCCCGCACCGGCGGCCTGCTGTGGCCCCGTCGACGGTCGAGTGCTCGCAACCTCAGCACGAGCTCGCGTAGATCGAACGGCTTGGTCAGATAGTCGTCGGCGCCCAGCTGGAATCCCGAAGCCAAGTCATCGAGCCGGTCTGCGGCGGTCAACATCAGGATCGGGGTGCCGCGGCCCGAGGCGACGATACGGGCAGCGACGTCGTCGCCGGTTGGGCCGGGGATGTCGCGGTCGAGTACGGCGATGTCATAGTTGTTGATGCTCAACAACTCCAGCGCGGTATCCCCGTCGCCGGCAATGTCTGCCGCTATCGCCTCCAAACGCAAACCGTCGCGGATCGCCGTCGCCATGTAGGGCTCATCTTCGACGACCAAGACACGCATGCTCTCCAAGTTACGAGCTCGGCCATATCGTCGGCATATCCAAAATCGCATACGCGGTGACAACGCCGCCTGGCCTTGACTAGCTGCCATGACACAAACCAACTCAGCACACACCCACCGCCCGTTCGCCACTCTCGCCATGGCCGCATTGATCGGCTCGGCTGGTGTAGCCATCGCCGCGCAGGCCGTCGCCGACCCGGCCGCTCAGCAACAGGCGGTGAAGTACTCCGAGTGCATGCGAGCCAATGGCGTCGCGGATTTCCCCAACCCCGACGCAGGAGGCCAAATTTCTTACGGAGGGATCTCCGTGCCGAAGGCTACGTGGCAGAACGCGGTCAGTGCGTGTGCCGGCCTGCAACCTGCAGGCTGGTCAACAGACGCAGGGCGCACTCCCGCGCAGCAGGCCGCTGCGCTCAGATTCGCGCAATGCGTGCGCGACCATGGAGTGCCGGACTTCCCCGACCCGGCCACCGCAGGCGACCCGCTCATCGACACCTCGAAGATGCGCGGCGACGTGAGCGCCGCCAGCATTCCCGAGCTGCAGCCCGCGGTGAACGCATGCCACGACCTCTTCTCCGCTGCGCTGCCGGCTGAGGGGACGGGTCGGCCGGGCTGACGAGGGAAACTGGTGCCGAGTTCTACCGCAGGGTCGCTTCAGCACGCTGGGCGCAGCCCTGGTGTGGGAATCGACGAGCTGGCTGGGCCGCACCGCGGCGCCCGGAAATAGTGCATCGAGGCCTGTCGGAGCGGCTTTACGCTTTGTGTATGTCGGCAAACCTGCGAGTGGCTCCCGCCGACCTGCGCACGGCCGCTACGGCGCAGGCCGAGATCGCAGCCGCGGTGTCGGCGCTGGGCGCCGAGCAATCGCTGGCCAGTGCCGGCAGCGGCATATCCGACCTGGTCAGCGGGGCAGCCTGTAGCTTCGTCGCGTCCGCCATCGAGAAGGCCACCGCAACGGTGAACGACGAGTTGACCATGCACAAAGACCGCCTGACGGCTGCGGCCGAACGGTACCGACAAGGCGACGAGGAGTTCGGCCGGCGCATACGGCGGATCGGTGGGTGAGGCCGCGCCGGCCGGGGCTCCGGTCACAATTCCCCAGGTAGAGGCATCGCAGCCCGGCAACCTGGTGCAGGCGGGCGCGGAGATGGGGCAGAAGGCCACAGCGCTCGGTACTCAGATCGAGCAGCATCAAAAGGGGCTGCAGACTCTGCACGCCGGGTGGCAGGGGTCCGCCTCAGACGCCGCGCAAGCCAAGTCGACGGCGACGGTGCAGCGGATGCGACAACTTCAGGAAGCCCTCACCCGCACGCAGACCATCATGCAAGAGGGCGGTGGCCAGCTCGCCCAGACCCGCACCAGCCTTCTGCAGACCGTCAGCGGCCTGACCGCGCAGGGCTGGCAGGTCGGCCCTGACGGTTCCGTCTCGGTCCGCCCCGGTTCGACGCTCGAGAAGTACGGAAAGACCAGTCCCGCGAACGCCATGCGTCTGCAGGCATTGGCGGCGAGCAACGCGGTGAATGTGAAGACGATACTGGCCAACTTCGACACCGCGGATCGCCGGCTCAGCCAGAATCTGCGTGGCGCGGTCAGCGCGCTGGACTCTCCGATGCAAACCTTCGGTCCCGGCGGCGTACCCGCGCCCGAGAGCCCGAAAGACACCGGTCCTCAGATACCGCAAGGCAAAGACGCCACAGAGGTCAAGAAGTGGTGGGAAGCGCTGAGCGAGGACGATCGGAAGCGGCTGCTCCGCGAGCAACCGGAGAAGCTCGGCAACCTCAACGGCATCCCGGTCGCCGACCGCAGCATCGCCAACAAGACAGTGATGGACGCCGACATCGCCCGCGTGGAAAATGCCACGGAGGCTCTGTCGCGGCAGGAAATGACTCGCTACTACAACGCGCTGAAAGTGCGGGACGGGCTGAACCACAACGCCGAGAACACCGATGCGCCCACCTACCTCTACGTGTACGAGCCGGAGGCCTTCAACGGCCAAGGCAGAGCGGCGATTTCGATCGGCGATCCCGATTCGGCGGACAACACCGCCGTGGTGGTTCCCGGAACCAGCCACAGCGTTTCAGAGGGATGGTTGAGCAGCGACGACGCGGTCAATGTGTACAACGAAACCCAGCGCGCCGATCCGAACAAGAGCAATGCGGTCGTGGCTTGGATGGGCTACAACGCACCCGACAGCCTGTTCGACCCGCAAGTCGGGCAGGTCGGCAATGCCCGAGAGGGCGGGTCGCTGTTGTCCTCCGACGTCAACGCCTTGTCGGTGACGAATCACGGCGACTCCCATGTCACGGTGATCGGTCATTCCTACGGTTCGACCACTGTCGCAGACGCCGCCGCCGGCTACGGCATGCGCGTCGACGATGTGGTTCTGATCGGTTCTCCCGGAACCGATTTGGCCAAGAGTGCGGCTGACTTCCACCTGCCCGAAAACGGCCATGTGTACGTCGGCGCAGCCTCCACCGATCCGATCACTCATCTGGGTGGAGAAAACAACCAGGTTCACGTCCCCGGAACCGGCGTCACCATCGGTTTGGGCACCGACCCTGCCGATGACGACTTCGGGTCGACACGCTTCAAGGCCGAGGTGGAAGGCTGGACCTGGCCGTGGAAAGACCACAGCGGCTACCTGGTCCCCGGCAGCGAATCGCTGTTCAGTATTTCCGATATCGCCTCAGGGCATGGCGACGCATTGGAGCATGATGGGATGACTGCTGATCACCGAACGCAAGTTCTCGGGGTGGAGATCGATCCCGAGTCGTGGCGGATCCCCACCGGCGGGCACCATCACCAATGATCGTCCAGCGACGCGGAGAAAAGGCCGGCGTGCGAGCGAATCTGTTCATCGCGGTGGTCCTGGCGGTCGCCGCTCTCACCTCAGGATGTGATGCCGTGAGTTCCAAGGCGAACGGGGTTTCGGAACCCCTCACGCCCGAACAGTCCAAGGCCCAAGTGGTCGATGCTGCTCGAGAGATCGTCCAGACCCTGAAACTCGATGCATCGGCAGTGGTGTTCCGGCGTTCGTCCTGCAATGACCAGCACGAGGCGCCGTTCCGTGGTGTCGTCAGGATCAAGTACCCGCTGGCTTCCAGTTTCGAGGCCTCCGGCAGCGAGGTCGAGCAGATGGTGCAGCAGCTGAAGTCCAACGGGTGGGGCGAAAACACGGATTTCAAGACGCATGCCAGCAGCCTGGCCAAGAACCAGGTGGTCGCGGTCTTCAACCCGCAGGCCAAGGGGACAGTGAATCGATCGATCGAACTCTACGGTGAATGCCGGGACGTCACTACGACCAAGGACTCCGCCGGCACCACGGAACAGATCGATCTCAATTAGCAGTTGTTCTGCGACGCGGTGTATGGGATCGGCATCGAACGGGCATTGCTCTACGGGCCGACACCATACGAAGCGAGGAGCTGCTCATGACGATCTCGGCTGACGATGTACGACGGTTACTGGCCTCCGATGTAGCCGACGCCGTGCTGGTGCTCATTCAGGGGCACACCGAGGTGGTGCCTGCCGGAGAACTGGAGTCCGACGATTACCGCGGGGCATTGCGGGTGGCCTCCCGTTCCGATCTGATCAAGCAGGCCGGTGGAGTGCAACTGTCGGAGAAGCAGATGGCTGAGGAAGCGGCCAAGTTGGATTCAGAGATTTCGAATTTGGGTGCGTGATCCTGGCTTTCGGCGTTTCAGTCCGATTCCGAACCCGGTGAACCGGTCTCGGCAGGATCGTCGGCACCTTCGGCCTGATCGGGCTGCGGCCGGAGCCGCTGCGGCTGGATCATCTCGGGATCAGCGTCTGGGTCGTATTCCGGAGTCTCGCCGGTGCGATCCGAATTTGGGTTACCCATGTGGCCCTCCCGCTCGAGTATCTGTCGCCCATGCCGGGTACCCGCTACGAGAACCGATCAGTCCGGTCTGTCGCGTTAGCAGCCGGACATGATTCAGGAAGGGGATCGAGATGGAACGCGAAAGCTCCAAGCACGGTCCGCGCGAGGACGAAGCGCTCAAGAGCGAGCTGCGTGGCACATTGCAGGGCAACCGGTCGAGCCGCGTCGAAGAATGGCGCGATCCCGAGCCGCCGGCAGACGACGACCCGGACGTTCCGACGACTTGAGGATCAGCCCGCCCAGGTCACATCTGCGGATACGTGGGGTACTCGATCCCGGACAAGTACTGCACGGTGCGCACCACCTGAGACGAGTAGCCGAATTCGTTGTCGTACCAGACGTAGAGGATCACGTTGTCCTCGTCGGCGATCGTCGCGTTCGCATCGATGATGCTCGCCGCACGTGAGCCGATGAAGTCGCTCGACACCGCGTCGGTGGCCGCGGTGTAGTCCAGGTTGCGGCTCAACGGTCCCGACAAGGACGCCTGGCGCAGGTACTCCAGGACCTCGTCCTTGGTCGTCGGCTTGTGCAGTTGCATGTTCAGGATCGCCACCGATACATCCGGGGTGGGCACGCGGATCGAGCTGCCGCTGATCTTGGCCTTCAGGTCGGGCATCGCCTTGGCCACGGCCGAGGCCGCTCCGGTCTCGGTGAGGACCAGGTTGAACGGCGCGGACCGGCCACGGCGGTCGGCCTTGTGGTAGTTGTCCAGCAGGTTCTGGTCGTTGGTGAACGAGTGCACGGTCTCCACGTGACAGCGCGCGACGCCGTACTCGTCGTCCATGGCCTTCAGCGGCGGAACGATCGCATTGGTCGTGCAGGATGCGCACGAGAAGATCTGCTGCTCGAGATCGAGCGTGCGGTGGTTGACCCCGTGCACGATGTTCGGCACATCGCCCTTGCCCGGTGCGGTCAGCAGAACCTTGGCGATGCCGGGACGCAGGTGCTTGGACAAGCCTTCGCGGTCGCGCCATTTGCCGGTGTTGTCGATCAGGATCGCGTTGTTGATCCCGTACTCGGTGTAGTCGACGGTCGACGGGTCGTTGCTGTGGATGAACTTGATGACATTGCCGTTGGCGATCAGGCAGTTGTTCTCGTTGTCGACCTTGATCGAGCCGTTGAACTGGCCGTGCACCGAGTCGCGGCGCAGCAGTGATGCCCGCTTGGCCAGGTCGCCTTCGCCGTTGCTGCGGATGACGACGGCGCGCAGGTTCAGGCCGTTTCCGGACCCGGCCTTCTCGATGAGCAGGCGTGCGACGAGTCGCCCGATCCGGCCGAACCCGTAGAGCACCACATCACGCGGGCCTTGCGGGTCGATCTTGTTGTCGCCGGTCACGTCGCTGAGTGCGTGCGCGGTGAACTCGGGTACGGACAGCCCGCCGTCGCTGGCCCGGTAGGCCATGACCAGCAGGCCGAGATCGATCTTCGACGGTCCCAGGTCCAGGTCAGCCAGTGCCTGCAGGAAGGGGAAGGTCTCCTCGACCGAGAGTTCGTCGCCACCCACCTGCCGTGCGAAGCGGTGCGTCCGCAGAATGCTGATGACGGACTTGTTCACCAGCGACCGGCTGTGCAGCAGGACGGTCACGCCCTTCGCCCGGTGCAGGGTTCCGATGATCGGGATCATCGCCTCCGCGAGTGCTTCTTGGGCATTCCAGTTGGCGAGTTCTGGCGAGTTCAAATCAAGCGTCCTGTGGGTCGTGTGGGCTGGCCCCTCGGATGAGTAGCGCCTCGATGTTAGCGATTGCCCGATTTCGCAAAACGTCCTGGTGGGGCGGCGAGTCCTGCAGTGGCGCAGGTCACAGGCGCAACGATCGGGTACGCAGGTCAGAAATGGAAACTGGCGCCGGTGTCAGAACGGCGTCACGGCAGGGCGTTGCCGCCGAGCCACTTGTCCCACGGCACGCCCCAGTCGCCGTTCTGCCAGGCGGGCAGGGGCTCGCCGCCGGTGTTGCGCACCTCGAACACGTCTCCGGGTTGGGAGAACTCGTAGAACCACCGCCCGTTGTCGGCATTGACGTTGAGGCAGCCGTGCGAGGTGTTGGTCTTGCCCTGCGCCCACACGGTGCTGTCGAGTTGGTGCACGTAGATCCCGCTGTTGGTGAGCCGCACCGCGTTCTTGACGGTCAGCTTGTAGCCCAACCGCGAATCAACCGGCAGGCCGTACGTCGAGGAGTCCATGACAACGGTGTCGGCTTTGTCCATCACGGTATAGATGCCGGGTTGCGTCCAGAAGGAGATGGTCTTGCCGGCAACAATTTCTGATCCGCCCATACCCATCGAGGTCGGGATGGTCCGGACCAGCTCGTCATTGCGGTAGACGCGGATCTGCTTGGTGGCGTCGTCGGCGATGGATACGTGAGATTCGCCGATGACGAACGAAACCCGGCCGCCTCCTTCATCGCCGCCGACCGCAACGACCTCGGTGCCCGGGCGGTAATAGCTTTGCGGCCGCCAGTGGGCGTGCCGACTGTCCATCCAGTACCAGGAACCGTCCACGGATGGGACTGTTTCGACCGAAAGTCGCCGCTCTGCGGCTGCGCGGTCGGTGACCGGTTCGTCGAAATTGGCCACGATCACCGTGCCGACGCCGTAGGTTCCGCCGTCGACCAACCTGGCACCCGAGGTGGTGGTGAAGCGGACCTGGGTCTGCTCACCGGCGGTGAGTTCGGTGACCGTCGATGTCGACTGAGCCAGCCAGATTGCCGCGCCGATGGCCGCGATGAACACCACCGACAGGGCCGGAACCGGCCACTTCCACGGTGAATGCGCCGACATCCCGGTTCCTCTCATTTGGCGGCCGCGGTCCGGCGGCACGTTGTGCTACAACAGAATACGTATCTACGGCGTAGGTACGTAGGAAACGTTAGCATGGAGGTGCGTGGTGAGCGGACGGCGAGAGAACGCCAAGAAGGATCTGATCTTCATCGGGGGCCTCGTCGTCATCGGCGCCGCATTGATCGCCTATCTGGTGATACGCCCCGGCGATGACGCTGCATCCGCGCAACCCGCTGCAGCGCCGTCGGCGACGTCGCAGACAACCGATGCCGAAGCGGGTGCCGCGGGAAGCCATCCTCCGGTCGAACGCCGCCAGGCCGGCGATCCGCTGGCGCTGGGGAATGCCGATGCGCCCGTGGCGCTGGTGGTCTTCTCCGACTTTCGCTGCCCGTTCTGCGCCAAGTTCAGCCGCGACACCGAGCCCGAACTGGTGAAACGCTACGTCGATGGCGGTCAACTACGCATCGAGTGGCGCGACTTTCCGATCTTCGGGTCGCAGTCGATGGCCGCGGCGCGTGCCGGCCGCGCAGCCGCCGAGCAGGGCAAGTTCTGGGAGTTCAGCCGGTCGGTCTACGCAGCCGCGCCGGAACGGTCGAAGGCGGAGCTGACGGACGAGAACCTGATCGGTTTCGCAAGACAGGCCGGTGTACCCGACATCGGTCGATTCACCGAAGGGATGCGCGGTGACTGCTTCGACGCCGCCATCAACGCCGACTTGGCGCAGGGTACCGGGATCGGTGTTCCCAGCACCCCGGCCTTCCTGATCAATGACGTACCTCTGCTCGGCGCGCAGCCCACCGAGGACTTCGTGCGAGCGATCGACGGGGCACTGGCCAAGCGATGAGCGGCGTCGGTCTGCTCGGAGCCTTCCTGGGAG
This sequence comes from Mycolicibacterium senegalense, assembly GCF_019645875.1. Taxonomy (GTDB): domain Bacteria; phylum Actinomycetota; class Actinomycetes; order Mycobacteriales; family Mycobacteriaceae; genus Mycobacterium; species Mycobacterium senegalense. Next base: position 558,553 of record NZ_CP081000.1, read on the forward strand.
GGTTGGCCTCGCTGCTCAGCCCGTGTTCGGCCCTGCTCCTGCCGTCGTTCTTCGCCTACGCCTTCGACCGGACCCGCCTGCTGATCCTGCGCACCTTCGCTTTCTGGGTCGGCCTGTGTGTGGTGCTGGTGCCGCTGGGTGCCGGAGTCGGGGCGCTGGGCAGCGTCGTCACGCGCTATCGCAGCGAGGTCACCGTAATCGGCGGTCTAGTGCTCGTCGGTTTCGGTCTGATGACCTTGCTGGGCAAGGGATTCGGCCTGTCGGGCATGCAACGGATGACGGCCCGGATCAAAATCTCCGGCACCGTCTCGGTGCTCGCGTTGGGAGCGGTCTATGGCCTGGCCGGGTTCTGCGCAGGTCCGCTGCTGGGAGCGGTGCTGACCATGTCGGCAATGGGTGCCGACCCGGTCTACGGGGCGCTGCTGATGGCGGTCTACGCCCTCGGCATGGCGACACCGTTGTTCCTGCTGGCTTGGATGTGGGACCGCTTCACGTTGTCCCGACGCGGCTGGTTGCGAGGGCGCCCCGTGCGTGTGGGTCCGATCGAGACCCACACCACCTCGCTACTCACCGGGGCGATGTTCGTGGCACTGGGGGCGGTCTTCCTGCTCACCGACGGCACTGCGAATCTCGGCGGTGTGCTGTCCGTCGACGCCCAGTACGACCTGCAGGTTTGGCTGGGCCGGCTGTCTTCGGCGGTCAGCGACCCGGTGCTGCTCCTGGGTGTCGTGGCGGTGCTCATCGCGTGGAGGTCAATTCGGTTGTGGCGGAAGCGGGCAGCGAGCGAGAGCGCGCAGCGATGAGAAGAGAAGCTACTATCGCGCTAAGTAGGTTCGATACCCGAGACCACGAAACGACGACGACGCACCCCTGCGGGCGGTAACGGATATGGGAATTAAAGGCTTTGGCGATCTCGAAGCTGTGGTGATGGAAGTGCTGTGGTCACGTGAGGAGCCCTCCACGGTTCGCAGCGTGCACGACGAGCTCGTCACCTTGCGTCAGATCGCCTACACCACGGTCATGTCGACCATGGACAACCTGTTCCGAAAAGGTTGGCTGCAGCGGGAGAAGGTAGGTCTGGCCTACAGCTATCGCCCGGTGATGACGCGCGAAGAGCATTCCGCCCAGCTGATGCGCACTGTGTTCGAATCCGGCGGCGACAGCGAGCTCATCCTCAACTTCTTCCTCGAGCAGATCGTCGACGACGACTCGCAGAAGCTCCGACAGGCACTCAGACGGTTCACCGAGGAGCAGCCACGATGAACGCGGTTACGTTTCTGCTCGTCTACGCGATGGTTTTGAGCTGGCTGGCGCCGGTACTGTTCACCGGCTCGATCTCGGCCAACGTACATCCCCGACTGTCGGTCGCGGGCTGGCTCGTGGTCGTCGCAACCGCGTCATTCGCCTGGGTGGCGGCTTTGGTGATCCTGATCGTCGGGGCCGCTCACAGCCTGCTCACCCACACCGCACCGACCTTCTGCGTCGAGACACTGGGGATCGCCGGCGCGGTGACGTTACCGCCCACCGTGGCCACGGTATTGGTGGTCGCCCTGCTCGCGGTCACTGCCGTAGTGGCGACCAATACCACGCGCCGGGTGATCATCACCTTATACCGGACACAGCGCGCCAATCGTGAACACGCACAAGCGGTTCGAATCATCGGTCGGCCCACCGGACACGCCGGCGTCGTCGCCATCACGGCTGACCAGCCCGCCGCCTACTGTGTCTCGGGCGGCCGGCACCGCGCCATCGTCGTGACGACCGCCGCCCTGGACCTGCTCAAGGCGCCCGCACTGGCGGCGGTGCTGGCCCATGAGCGCGCACACCTACGGGGTCGACATCACCTCGTCATCGCGACGCTCAACACACTCGCCGCGGCGCTGCCACGGCTGCCCCTGATGAGGGCGGCGGCGCAGTCGGTGCCCGCACTACTGGAGATGTGTGCCGACGACGCGGCTACTCGCAGGCATGGCCGCGAACCACTGTTGGCCAGCCTGCTGGCTTTGAGCACGCACCGCCAGCCGGACGGAGTGCTGGCTGCCGCGGGCACCGCGGTAGCCGCTCGCGTCAACCGCCTCCTGAAACCTCAGCGAGCGATCTGGTGGCGTCCTCGCTCGCTGGCGACGATGCTTGTGGTGATCGCGATGGCCGTCGCACCGGCCTTCGCTCTGACGTTGTGCACCTTGCAGCCGTAGGCGCGTTCAGACGTCGTGGCTGCTGCTCGGTCCGGTGCGGGGCCCGTAGCGTTCGGCATACGCCTGGTGAATGTGGGCGTTCTTCTTTCGCGACAACTCGTCGACCAGGCCCGGATTGAGTCCGTGTTTGGCGAGCATATGACGACGCCAGACCTTGTTGAGCGCGTGGGAGAAGTACACGAACGGGATGAAGATGGGCACCGTCATGCTGGCGTGCAGGTAGAGCGACATCGGGATGAACCAGATGGGTGCCAGGACGAGGAGCGCGGGGATCGCGACGCGGACCATCATCCGAATGGTGGCTCCGGGACCAGCCAGGTCTTGGGCCACCCAGTCGCGCATCGAATCGGGCAGCCGCTTGCCGTAGCAGTACCCGATGTACTGCAGCGGGCCCGGTTTGGTGCGTAGGGCTTGGCCGGTGGGCATCGCTGAAGCGTAGCGGTCGCCGGAACATCGCCGAACTGCTACCGGTCGGTCCCTTTCGGTAGCGGGGATCGGCCGATCAGGCCGTGCGTGGTCAGCGTCAAGCCGGCAGACGATCCAGCCAATCGGAGTTTCCGTCGACCGATTCGCCGTCGACGACGACCATCGGCACCCCCGAATCCGGGAGTTGCCGCAGCAACGGCAGGTTGCCGGCCGCGATGGCATGTCCGTCGAAGGGGATGGGCAGCCCCAGCTTGATCAAGTCCTGCGCAGACGGCGGCGCACCGGCGCGATCGGCCAGACCGGCGAGCTGATCGTTGCTCAGATCGGTCGGACCTTCTTCCTTCGGCTGCTGCTCGGCGGAAAAGATCTGCTCGATGAACTGCCAGGTGACCTCGCTCGACCGCGAGTGATCAGCGACGATGAAGGCGGCGTAGATCGCCCGGCTGTCGTAAGTGCCGCTGGCCGAATACTTTTCGAGAAAATTGACGAGCCGCAGATTGATGTGGAGCTTGCCGTCTGCGATGCGCCGGCCGATCTCGGCCCCCTGCTCGCGGACCATCTTCCCGCTGTAGGGGCAGAGCGGATCCAGGTAGAGGTCGATCTGGCCGGGGGCCGCAGGATCGCCGATCGACAGCACATCGCCGGCCGGCGACGCCTCCGCCGCGTATGCCCGTCCGATGCCGGGGCCCCACGTGAGAACCACTGCCAGCAGGCCCAGCGTCATCGCGATGACCATCGATACAGCTGCCGGCCGAGCGTCGGTTCTCCTGTGATTCGCCTTCATGGTCGCCATCTTGCCTTCCTGGGCGAACCGGGCGTTGACAGCCACCATTGTGATAGTCATTATCAAAACCCTGTTGATATGGCCTCGGTCTCATCCGAAGGGTTGAAATGGCGACAGACGCTGAGCATCTGGTGACCTGTCCTCTGTGTGAGGCGATGTGTCCGGATGGATCGTCCGACACTGGAGCTGGTCATGACCAGCCGCCGCCATCTGCGTTCGAACAATTCCTGGCTGCACAACGTCCCGGCCCTGATGAAGGGGCGCGACCGGTGCACCTTGCTCATTCACCCTGTCGACGCGGCACGGGTGGGTGTCGAGCACGGTGCAGCCGCCGAAGTGCGCACCACCGCAGGCGCCGTGACCGTGCCGGTCGAAGTGTCCGACGAAGTCATCCCCGGAGTGGTCAGCCTCCCGCACGGTTGGGGACACGGTCTTGACGGCACCCGGTTGGCGGTCGCCAACGCCCATCCGGGAGTCAACAACAACCTGCTCAACCCGACCGACGTGATCGACGTACCCAGCAATACGCACGCCACGAACGGCATTCCGTGCCAAGTGCGCCCCGCCGCCGGCCCGGTGCAGGCCACGACCTCAGCTTGAGCCGCATAGTCCGGATCGGTGAGGTTTAGGCCATCTGAACTGCGGTTTATGGCGATTTCTCTAGAAAGTTAGAGGAAAAGTGACATAGCCAGACATTTTCTTGTTACTGTCCGGTAATGCGCAATGCCGGGGGGATTGTCGTTGTCCTCATGCTGATGGTCTGGTCGCTCGTTTCCTCCACCACAGCCGCACTCGCCGACACCGGTGACGAGCCGCAGTACGCGGATTTCTACCTACCGCCGAATCCGTTGCCGGACGGGATGTCCGGCGACGTCATCCGCACCGAACCGAGCCGGCTGGTACTCGAGCCGTCCGGCCAGCTGGGGGCCATCATGGCGACCGGGACGCGGATCATGTACCGCAGCACAGACTCTCGCGGGAATCCGATCGCCGTCACCGGCACGTATTTCGAGCCGTACAACGACTGGCCCGGGAAGGGTCCGCGTCCGTTGCTCGTCTACGCTCCGGGCACTCAGGGGCAAGGCAACCAGTGCGCGCCGTCGCGTCAGTTCAATCAGGGCATCCACTATTCGGGTGGCTGGGACATCATGGTCAACTACGAAGAAGCGTTCGTCGCGACATTGGTGGCGCGCGGCTTTGCCATCGTGATGACCGACTACCAGGGTCTGGGCACCGACTCGATGCACACCTATGTGAACCGGCTGGCCGAGGGTTACGCCGTCCTCGATGCTGCCCGCGCCGCCATGAAATTGCCCGGGACATCGCTGGATCCGCATGGCCCGGTGGCCTTCTGGGGATACTCGCAGGGCGGTGGCGCAACGGCGTCCGCGGCCGAGCTGGCCTCGGCCTATGCGCCCGAATTGAACATCGTCGGCACCTACGCCGGCGCGCCCCCGGCAGACCTCAAGGAACTGTTTCCCTACGCCGACGGTAGTGCACTGGTGGGTGTTGTCGGCTATGCGCTCAACGGTGTCATCGCTGCCTATCCGGAAGCTGCCGACGCGATCCGGTCGAAGCTCACCCAGCGCGGTAAGGACATGTTGGAATCGGTGTCACGCCAATGCGTGGGGCAGACGATCGTGGACTTCGCGTTCCGCCATCTTCAGCCGTATTTCAATGAGGACATCAACAAACTCGTCAACGAGGAACCGTTCAGCGGCCTGTTCGAACTGCAGAAGCTCGGTCGGTACAAGCCGACCGCGCCGGTACTGATCAACAGCAACCGATACGATCCACTGGTCCCGTGGACGGCCGCGAATCAACTGGGGCGGGACTGGTGCGCGCAAGGTGCCGATGTCGAGTTCCGCACCAACGAGCAACCGCCTTTCTTGAACAAGCTGGTGATCAATCACGCACTCCCGATGCTGGTGGACGGAGAGCCGGCGATGCAGTGGATCGCGGCTCGCTTCAACGGTGAACCGACCACGCCCAACTGCGGCCAGTTCTGATCGATACACTGCGGTGCATCGCTGAACGCAGGAAGTACAACGCCGCCCAGCGTCGCCGCGAACTGGCGGACGCTGCGATCGAACTGCTCGGTTCCGCTGGTGCGCGCGGCGTCAGCCATCCAAAGGTCGACAAGAAGGTCGGGGTGCCGGACGGCACCACGTCGTTTTACTTTCGAACTCGAAATGCCCTCATGCATGCGATCGCCGCGCGGCTCAACGAACTCGACCTCGCGGACCTGGCCCTGCTGACCGAGTCGACCGACGCCGACCCGACGGAGTTCGCGGGAACCCTCGGATTCGCCACCCTCGTCATGTATTCGGCCACCGAGCCCTGGCTCACCCGGGCCAAAGCCCGCTACGAGTTGGCCCTGCAGGCCGGGCGCGACGATGACCTCGCAGCCACGCTGCGCGAATCCGTGGAAGGGTTCTACGGACTCGCGCGCGCGGTTGTCGCCGAGTGGCATTCCGCTGACGAGAACCCGATGGCGCCAACAGTCATCGACGAACAAGCCAAGACCCTGTTCTCGTTCATCAACGGAGTGATGATGACGTTCGTCATCGGTCAACCGTTGGTGGACAACGCCGATCAGCTCGACCGGCTGATTCGAGGAGTCCTGGCGGGCTGGTCTGATGATGGAACCGGCTGAATCACCTTGTCGAACAAAGGCGATGACAGCAGCATCGCCGTCACGTGGTCGACGAACATCTCCAGGTCGGAACCGAGGTTGCCCTCGGTCCACTCGATGAAGAGCGAGATGATCGCGCCGAAGACAGTGGCGTACTGCATCTTCACCGGTGCCGATGCCGCGTCTGCCCGTCCGGTCGCGACCGCCGCGCCACCGGTCAACGCGCCGATGGTGTCGCGCACAAACTGCCGCAGTGCGAGGTCGGCTATGGGCTCCACCAACAAGATTCGGCAGATCCGGGGATCCTCTGTGACGAGTTGGGCGGCGGCCCGCACACCGGCGCGGGTGCGTGCGGGCAGGTTGGCCGACGGGTCGCCGGCGGCGTTGATGATGTCGCGCGCGTGCTCGAAGGTGCTGCGATAGACCGCGCGCAGCAAATCGTCGGTGTCGGTGAAGCTTTCGTAGAAGAACTTCTGGCTGAGTCCGGCCTCCCGGCAGACAGCGCGCATCGTCAAGGCGGACACCCCTTGAGTACCGACCAGGTCAACGGCTGCCCCCAGCAGACGAGCGCGGCGATCCGCCGATCGCGCGTCGGCGTCCTGGCCGCGGTAGGGCCTTGACATGCCGCGAGCTTAGCGGGCACCATCCGATTCTGGAAGCACATGCTTCCGGAATTGGGAGGGAAGCCGTGGCCACGCCCGATGCAGATGAGCCCCGGGCCGAGGTCCAGGCCTGGAATGCGTTCGTCGACGGATTGCGCACGGCCGGCGAGCAACTCGCGTCCGACACCGCGAACCTGCCGGAATCTGAACGTGTCGACGGCTTCCGGGCGTTGCTGCGGGGCCTGTCGAACCAATTGGGGCGTTTGGAAGTCGACCGCGACAAACCGGAACTCACCGCGTTCAACGGCTGGCGGCAGAAGTTCCTGATGGACAATCCCGACTTCCGGTACTGGGTCGCCGATATTCGCCCCGGCGGCCGCTACCGGATCCGTGGCAACCGCGGCGACGCGTCGTATGTGTCGATCACCGCCTACGGTGCTGGCGAGAACGGCGCCCAGGCAACCGCCCGGATCGACAGCGACACCATGGCTTTCGACGGCGACGGCGGCTACCGACTAGAGGTTGGCGGTGCTCGTCCGGCGACCGGTGATTGGCTCGATCTGCCGGAACGGGCCACGGTGGTGTGGGTGCGGCATTTTCACGACGCGTCGCACACCGAACAGCCGGGTTGGTGTGCCATCGAACCGGTCGAGCCGCCCCCGACTCCGGCGCCCATCGAGTCGTTGAGGTTCGGCAAGCAACTGTCGAAGGCGTCTGCGGCGGTGACGCACCTGCCCCGCATCTGGAAAGCCGCCGTAGCCGCCGACGCGGAGTTGCCGAACCAGCTGCGTCACTGGACCGAGATGACCGGCGGCGCGGTGTTCACCGAACCGGCCATCCAGTACGTGCGCGGCGGCTGGCAGTTGGAACCCGACCAGGCTCTGCTCATCGAAGGCGACCTGGTGGGTTGCCGATACTGGAACATCTTGGCGTACAGCAGGTTTCTCAACTCGCTCGACTACCGTCATCGGCGAGTCACCTACACCGGTGCCACCGCCCACCTCGACGACGGGCGCTACCGGTTCGTCGTCTCGGCCACCGATCCCGGCCCGGCCGCCGGCGACTGGATCGACAGCGAGGGACGCGCATTCGGCATCGTCGTCATGCGGTTCCTGCAAGCCGAGCAGCAGCCGGCGCTGCCGTCAACCCGCGTCGTACACGTTGCCGATCTGGCGGAGCGGGCATGACCGGTTGGTCCGCGCCCGTCCGGACCCCGGAGGCCCTGAAGGCATACGCGGCGGCCGAGCAGGACCGGGCCGCGCGTCCTGACCGCTATCGGCTCGGGACGGACGCTGTCGACATCGTCATCGATCGCGGCACCCGCGGGGCGGGCGCCGGCGTGCTCGGCGAGCCCGGCCAGTGGCGTCCGGGCGTGCAGCAATATCTCGCGTCGGCGGAGGAGGACGGCCGGCTCAACGCGCTCGGTGCGTTGACCGCCCAGCGGACAGCGGCCGGCCGGCTGGCTGCCCGGGTGGCCATTGCGCGGTATCTGCATGAGCACCCCGCGACCGAGCACCGGAGCATGCCGGCTCCGATCATCATCATCGGCGGGTGGCGCACGGGCACCACGTTCCTGTTTCGCCTGCTCGGTCGCGACCCGCGGTTGCGCGCGCCGTTGCCCGCGGAGCTCGGGGCTCCCTGGCGTCTACCCGGGGACCTCGACCGCGACGAACGCACCCGGCGCCTCGAGGCAGCTGCCGGCGGCCAGTACCTGCTGCATGTACTCAACCCGACCATGGCGATCGTGCACGACTCCGGGCCGCACCTGCCCGAGGAATGCGTGCTCGGCATGGGCACCACCCTGCGAAACTGGGGTTTTGCCGCCACGACCCGGCTGGACAGCTACGCGACCTGGCTGGCCGGCCAGGATTTTGCCGACGAATACGCCCAGCATCGACGGATGCTGCAGATTCTGGACGCCGGCGACGGCCGCCGCTGGATCCTCAAGGCACCGGCCCACACCGCCGAACTTCGGCACGTGGCCGCGACCTATCCGGGCGCCTGCATCGTGCAGTTGCACCGCGACATCGTGGAGACGGTCACTTCCGGCGCGAGCCTGTTCGCGACGTACCGATCCACCTACAGCGACCACGTCGACGGGGCGGACGTAGGCCGGTTCCAAACAGCGCAGACCGAACTGTGGCTGCGCCGCGCCGTCGCCGCCCGTGCCGCCGAGACCGACGTCACCTGGCTCGACGTTCAGTACACCGATCTGGTGGCCGATCCTGAGCCGACGGTGCGGCGCATCTACGCCGCGGCGCAGATGGAGCCGCCTGACATCGCCGGGATGCTCGCCGAGCACCACCGCGCCCAGCCCCGGGACGGCAAAGGCAAACACCGATATCAGCCCGAAGAATTCGGCATCGTCCCGGGCGAGGTGCGCGAGCGGATGCGCTTCTACACCGAGACGCTCGCGCAGGAGTGACTGGCGCATCTCGCGTCGTCCCATTACTTTCCCTGAGGTGATGTCCTCAGCTGCTGGCGCAGTCGCGCGGTTGATCGTCCCTTTTCTGACAGTTGCCTCCGTGGTCGGCGCGGGTCTCGTCGCCGAGTCGGCGCCGCAGGTGCGCCTGGCGAGTGACGGCAACCCGCTTGAAGGGCACTCGTTCTACGTCAACCCCTCGTCGAAGGCAGCGCGTGCCGCGCAGGGCGACCCGAGCCCCGAACTGCAGATGATCGCCAACACGCCCACGGCGTACTGGATGGACAACGTTTCGAGCCCCGCAGTGGACGCCAAGTACATCGCCACGGCGCAGGCGGCCGGCACCATGCCGATCCTCGCGCTGTACGGCATTCCGCACCGCGACTGCGGGAGCTACGCCGCAGGCGGCTTCGGATCGGCTGCGGCCTACAAGGGCTGGATCGACGGCGTCGCCGCGGCCATCGGGGGCGGGCCGGCCGCGGTCATTCTCGAACCCGATGCGCTCGCCATGGCCGACTGCCTGTCCGGTGATCAGCGCGAGGAACGCTACAACCTGATGAGCTACGCCGTGGACACGCTGACCCGCAATCCCGGCACCGCGGTGTACGTCGATGCGGGGCACTCCCGGTGGGTGGCCGCCGACGAGATGGCCAACCGGCTCAACCGGGTCGGCGTGGCCAAGGCCCGCGGTTTCAGTCTCAACACCGCGAACTTCTTCACCACCGAAGAGGAGATCGGCTACGGCGACGCCATTTCGGGCCAGACCGGTGGCAAGCCCTACGTCATCGACACGTCGCGCAACGGCGCCGGGCCGGCCGAAGGCGAGATGTACTGGTGCAATCCGAGCGGTCGCGCCCTCGGCGTTGCGCCGACCACCGCGACCGGGAACGGAAACGTCGACGCGTTCCTATGGGTGAAGCGGCCCGGCGAGTCCGACGGCGCGTGTGGCACGGGTGAGGCGTCCGCGGGCACCTTCGTCAACCAGTACGCCATCGACCTGGTTCGCAAGGCGCACGGCTAGTTATTGGGGTGGCGGTGGTGGCGCCGCCTCGCACTCGGCGAGCATCGGTGTGGAGAAGCTGACCGAACCGACGCCGCCGAGCGTCATCCCGTTGTCGCGGAGCGTCATCGTCGTCGTGTACCGGCACGTCTGATTGACCGTGAGGCCTGTGAGGAACTCGACGTCGTAGGTGTAGAGGAACGACCGCACGAGCTGGTTTGCGTCCCATGGCACATCGAGTGCGAACCCGAGGGACGACGCGGACAACGCGTTGAGCAGCCGGGGGCCGACCTCACCGATTCCCGGCGTCAGATAGAACGGGGTGCCGTCGAGCTTGTTGCCGGAGATGCTGACGCTTCTGATCCGGTAGCCGGTGGTGCCGCCAGGGATGAGCGGTCCGCGTCTGATGTTCGTGCTGAACAGGATTGAATAATTCGTGCCGCCGACGATGGCCGTGGTGCTGAAACTCGTAGAGGTGAACTCCTGCGGCAGTTGGGCCGCGCAATTGCCGACCTTGCCGGCCGGATCACCGCATTCCTGCGGTGCTGCCAAGGCAGCTGGTGCCAGGGCTGCAGCGCCGACGACGGGCACCGTCAAGGCGGCAGCGCGGATGAACGTGCGGCGGGAGAACGAGCTCCCGAAATGTTTCGTCATTGGTCTTCCTCCTTATTGGCTCGTGATTTCGATCGGCAAACTCGAACCTAACAAGGGTGACCAGGGATTTGGCGGCGAATGCGCTACCGGAACGAGCCCGCCCCACCGTCGACGAGCAGCGTCTGCCCGGTGAGATAGGCCGCGTCGTCGCCGATCAGGAAGGCGACGACCGCCCCGATATCGGTGGCGGGATCACCGATTCGCTTGAGCGAGGTGCTTCTGACCACCGCCTCGTACTGTTTGGGCGCCGTGTCGCGCAGCACTTTCAGGCCGTCGGTTTCGGCGAGCGGGCACACCACGTTCACGCGGATCCCGTCGACGCCCCATTCGAGTGCGGCCACCTTGGACATGCCGCGAATGGCCTCCTTGGCGCCCGCGTAGGCACCGAACGAGTGCGTGCCGACCGTTCCGGCGGCCGAGCCGAGATTGACGATCGCTCCGCCGCCGGCTTTCACCATCGCCGGGTGAACCGCCTGCATGAGCCGGAAAGTTGCCCGCGGGCCGGTGTCGTGGACCCGCTCGTACTCCTCGGCCGGGATGTCGACGAACGGGATCGGTCCGGCGCTGGCCACGGCGTTGTTGACCAGACCGTTCACTGTGCCGAAGGCGTCGAGCGCGGCGTCGACGATGCGTTGTGCGCTGTCGGGGTCACGAAGGTCCGCCACTGTCGACGCGACGTTGAACCCGGCCTCGGCGAATTCCGCTGTGGTGTTGGCCAATACGTCGTCGAGGATGTCGGTCACCAGCACGCGGGCCCCGCGGGAGAGCAGGGCGGTGGCGATGCCCTTGCCGACACCACGGGCCGCGCCGGTCACGATCACGGCGTGGCCGTCCAACGAGTGCGGATGGCAGTAAGTGGACATGGGGTTGCCTTTCTGGAGTCGACCAGATTTGGCACGCTAGCCGATACGCTCAAGCGCTGACAGACTGCGCCAAGCATTTTGGCGGACATCGCCAGTGCACTGTTCCAGTAGAGCTCACACATGCGTCGCCGCCAGTGTGAACAGCTCCTTACCGAACAGATACGGCTGGGAAACTGGTTCGGCGAGCACCGCTGCGACCGTGTGACGATGACCGCAGACCCTGTTGATCCACTCTGGCTTCGGCCGGTGGCCGCGACTGCGCCGGTGATGAACATGACTGACCGGGCCGGAGCCGACGTGCGTCAGGCGCAGGCGTTCATCGCCATCCTCGAAGCGGAAATGGCCGACCTCCAGTCACAGTTGGCACGGATCGATGACCGTGTCAGAGCTGGGCGCCCGGGAGCACACCATCACCAGAGTGCGGTGCGCCTGCGGGTTACCGAGGTGCGGCGTCTCCTTGACGCCCTGATCTTCCGCTTTCCTTCCGCCTGAGCTTCGGGGCCGGGCACCTGTACCCAGCGGAAACGAGTAGTCGCATACGCGTGTGCACGAACAGTTCCAGGAAAAGACTCGATGTAGCGATATCCCGACTCACGCGAGGTGACCGCATGTCGAACGTATTCATGGAACCTGACCAGCACCGGTTGGTTCGCCGCGTTGCTGCGATCACCGCTGGTGACCTGACCTCGACGCAGATCAGCAAGGTCGTCGACGGCGACCTCGGTCTGCTCAAGAACCTTCCGCAGTCCGGCAAGGACAAGGTCGCCGCTCTGGTCAAGCCGCAGCTACGGGATGAGTTGAGGAAGATCATCGGTCCGACGACCGACTTCGTGCCCGTCTATTACTTGGAGATGGCCCGGGCGTCCGCTCAGGCGGTGGCACGGGTCATCGATGGAAAGCGCCGCCCACTCGGCACCGGTGTGATGGTGTCGTCGCGGTTGTTCATGACCAACAATCATGTCGTCGCGAATGCGCGGAGCGCCGCGTCGACGTCGATCCAGTTCAACTACCAACTCGACATCGATGACGTCCCTGCAGCAGTGACGGAGTTTCAGCTCGATCCGGCAACATTCTTCTGGACCAGTGATGAAACCGAACTGGACGTGTCGCTGATCGCCGTCGGCCCCCGTACGGCAGGCGATGGAAAATTGTCCGACTTCGGTTGGAGCGCACTGTCATCGGCGCAGGACAAACACGCCGAAGGGGACCACGTCACGATCATCGAACACCCGGACGCCGACTACAAACAGATCGCATTGCGCGAGAACCGGGTCATCGGCCGTGGCAAGAAGGGCGTCACGCTCTACTACGCCGCCGACACCCTGCATGGCTCCAGCGGCAGCCCGGTCTTCAACGATCAATTCAATTTGGTGGCGCTGCACCATGCCGGTGGTGGTCACAACGACACCGAGCTCGAAGAGGGTAAGCCCGTGCCGGAGGATTGCAACGAGGGCATCAGGATCAGCACCATCGTTGATGCGCTGCGCGCCTGCCACGACCAGTTGCCATTCGGGCCAAGGGATTTGTTGGCCGAAGCGCTCAATCCGCCGGCCGCCGCCATTGCGCTACCGGCAACGGGCACCGTAGCCGGTTCGGCAAACGGCACCTCGGTCGGCCAGCTTGCGGTCCTCGAACGGAATGACGCGCCGAACCCCGACTACAGCAACCGCGTTGGCTACGACCCTGACTTCTTGTCCAAAGCTGTTGCTGTTCCGTCTATCCCGGCGAAGCTGCTGACGCATTGCGCGGTGCCGGAGGGGCTGAAAAGGTCGTCGGCCAACGCCGTCCTGCGCTACCACCACTTCAGCCTCGTCATCCGCGCCGATCGGCGGATGCCGCTGTTCACCATCGTCAACATCGACGGCCGCCGGCTGCGGAAGATCAACCGAACGACAGGAGAGGTCGAGGCTGTCGAGACCTGGTACGCCGACCCGCGGCTGCGGCCGGACCAGCAGCTCGACCAGGACGTGTTCGAACGGCAGAAACCGCGCCTGTTCGATCGCGGACACATGGTGCGTCGCCTCGATCCGGCGTGGGGCAGTCCCGTCGCGGCCAAGCAGGCCGCCGACGACACCTTCCACTTCGCCAACTGCTGCCCGCAGATCTCGGCTTTCAATCAACACCTGTGGGCCAAGATCGAGAACTACGCCCTCGACAACGCCGACGCCGAGAAGCGTCGGATCACCGTGATCACCGGGCCGGTATTCGGTGACCGCGACCCGCTGTACCGGGGTATCCATGTGCCACGTCAATTCTGGAAGATCGTGGTGCGGGTTGGCGCCCGGGACGGCGATCTGCGCGCCACGGCATTCTTGGCCGATCAGAATGCGGCGCTGGATGCGGCCTTCGGGTCTGATGCTGAATCCTTCACCGACATAGGAAAAGTCGTGATGTTCCAGAAATCGGTTGGCGATATCGAACGGCTCAGCGGGTTGTCGTTCGGTGGGCTGCACCAGCACGACACGATGACGGTGGGGCTGGAAGCGGCTTCACCGCTGCTGGGTTCGCTGGACGACGCCGCCTGGTAATCGACGGCCACCAGTTTGGACTTGAAGGTCCATTTTTCTCGAGTCACGCTCGTGAAGTAATTGCGCGTGACTGGAGGTGTGCAGTGAATCTCGGTGAGTTCGGTGTTTGGCAGCCTGGCTATGCCACGACCCCCCAGATGGCCAAGCGGATCGAGGATCTGGGGTATGCCACGTTGTGGCTGGGTGGCCCCGAACCTGAGCTGTCGGGTATCGACGACCTGTTGGCCGCCACGGACCAATTGGTGGTGGCCAGCAGCATCTACAACATCTACCGCGGCGATCCGGAGACGCTGGCGGCAGCGTACCGGCGTATTCAGCGGTCGTATCCGGACCGTCTGCTGCTGGGTCTCGGTGTGGGACATCCGGAACAGGTCGGCGATTACCGCACTCCGATGGCGGCATTGAACGGGTTCCTCGATGTGCTCGACGAGCACGGGCTGCCCCGCGAGAAGCGGGCGTTGGCCGCTCTCGGCCCGAAAATGCTCGCCCTTGCCGCCGAGCGTTCTGCCGGTTCGGTGCCCTACCTCGTCACGCCCGAGCACACCCGTCGCGCCCGGGCGGCGCTGGGGTCGCAGGGTCTACTGGCTCCCGAACAGAAGGTGGTCCTCGACTCCGACCCGGAACGGGCCCGATCACTGGCCCGCCCGCGGATCAAGCATCCGTATCTCGGATTGGTGAACTACACCAACAACTTACGGCGGCTCGGCTTCACCGATGAGGATCTGGCCGGCGACGGCAGCGATCGGTTGATCGACCAGCTCACCGTCCACGGTGATGCGGCGACGGTCGCGCGCGGATTGCGCGAGCATCTGGTTGCCGGGGCGAATCACGTGCAGATCCAGGTGGTGGGTGAGCGCTCGGCGCCACACCCGCAGATGTCGGACGTCCTGCTGCAGGTCTACGACGAGGATGCGTTCAGAATCTACGAATCACTGGCCGAGGCCTTGGGTATTGCGCCCCGGTGACCCGGCTCAGCGCGACGCGCCCTGCCACACGGTGTCGAACGGTGCGTTACCGCTGATCCGCTCGACGATGCCGGCGGTGGTGAAGTCCTTGGCTCGGCGCACCGCCTCGGGAACGCCGGCCCCCTTTGCCACCGCGGCGGTGACCGCCGCTGCCAGCGTGCACCCCGCCCCGGCCACGCGAGCTTGACCGACCTTCGGCGCGCGCAGAACCTCGGCGTCCTTGCCGTCGAAGAGGACATCGACCGCGTCGTCACCGGGGAACTCGACCCCGCCCTTCACCAGGACGTAGCCGGGTCCCAGGTCACCAATTCGTCGGGCCGCTTCGACCAGGTCATCGATCGTGGAGATGGTGTCCATTCCGGCCAGCGTGCGGGCCTCGAACAGGTTCGGAGTGACCACGGTGGCCAGCGGCAGGATCTGGCGGCGCAGCGCGGTGTCGGTGTCGAGTGCGGCGCCGGGTTCCTGGCCTTTGCAGATCAGGACCGGGTCGACGACGATGTGCCGCCAGGGCCGGCGGGCGAGGGCTTCGGCGACGACGTCGATGGTCGCCGGGGTGCCGAGCATGCCGATCTTGACGACGTCGAGGTCATAGGCCGAGGTCGCCGCCTCGATCTGGTCGGCGATGACTTGCGGGTCGACGGGTACGAACCGGTGGCCCCAGTTCGCCTTGGGGTCGAACGACACGATGCATGTCACCGTGCCCACGCCGTAGGTCCCGAAGGCCTGGAAAGTGCGCAAGTCAGCTTGTATACCGGCGCCGCCGGTGGCTTCGGATCCGGCGATCACGTAGGAGAGGTCGACCACGTGGGTGAGCGTACGCCTGCGCCGGCGGATACTGGCATACGTTGCCGCGCTCGCCAGAGAGGGAGGGGGACCATGCCCCGTAATCGTGCATTCGCCCAGGTCGACGTGTTCTCGCCAACCCCGTATCTGGGCAACCCCGTCGCGGTCGTACTCGATGGGGAAGGCCTCGATGACGTTGCCATGCAACGGCTTGCCCGGTGGACCAACTTGTCGGAGACGACGTTCGTGCTGCCTCCGGCCCACCCTGAGGCGGACTACCGGCTGCGCATCTTCACCCCGAGCAGCGAACTTCTGTTCGCCGGGCACCCGACTCTCGGTTCCGCGTACGCCTGGCTCGGGCACGGCGGTCGACCGCGACGCGAGGGATGCGTCGTGCAGGAATGTGGTGCCGGCCTCGTCGAGATCAGGCAGCGCGACAGCCAGTTGTACTTCCAGGCACCGCCCACGCTGCGTTCCGGATTGCTCGACGACGAGTATCTGGACCAGATCGTCGACGCCTTCGGTCTGGTTCGCGCCGATGTACTCGCCCACCAGTGGGTGGACAACGGTCCCGGGTGGGCCGTGCTGGTGCTGGACAGCGCACAACGGGTGCTCGAACTGGAACCGGACCTGGCGCGGATTCCCACGGCGATGGTCGGTTTTGTCGGGGCGTATCCGCCCGGCTCGGCACATGAGTACGAGATGCGTACCTTCGCACCCGGTGTCGACGTTCCCGAGGATCCGGTGTGCGGCAGCATGAATGCCTCGGTGGGGCAGTGGTTGACGAGTACCGGTGCGGCTCCGAAGCGGTATCGGGTCTCTCAGGGGGCACGGCTCGGCCGCGCCGGCGAGATCAGTGTGGTGGCTGAACCCGACGGGTCGGTGTGGGTCGGCGGCGCTACCACCACCTGCTTCCAAGGTGTCGCGACGCTCTAATGCGTGTGGGCGGCGACGGCCGGGGCCACCCAATCCCTCAGATAGGCGCGTAAACCGGTGTCGTGGCGAGACGGCCCGCCCGGGTCGACGATGAACGACTGCAGGGTCCGCAGCATGAACTCGACGAGCTGATCGAATACTTCATCATCGAATCCAACTGCTGCCCAATCGATGTCGAAACGCCTCAGGATCGACTTGCCGAACTCGATGGCGAGATCCGAGGTCACCCCCGCGGTGAACGCGCTGGCTTTGCCGGGTAGCAGCACCAGGCTGAGGTAGCGGTCGTGGGGGATCTGCTCTGCGGTGTAGGCGATGCCCTCGACGACGGCGTCGCTGGGGTCTGTGATCGCCCCGAGTTCCGCGGCCAGCCGGTCGAGAAAGCCGTCGACTGAGGAGACGGCGGTGGCGACCATGAGACTCTCGACCGTCGGGAAGTAGCGGTAGACCGTCTGCCGCGTCACCCCCAGGGATTGGGCCACCTCGGACACGCTGACCGTGCCGCGCGCGTCGATCGCCTGGCGGGCCGTACCGATGATGCGGCGGACGGCTTCGTCGTCGTCGGCGGGAATGTCGCCCGCCCAGCCGTGCCTGCGCATCCGTTGATCGTCGCACGAAAGGCGATCGAATCTTGACAATACAGTCAAACGTCATTGTATGGTCAGGCTATGACTGTCAGCCCAGTGAGCAGCACCGATGAGGAACTGACCCGCCGCGCCCTTCGACATGCCGTCGACGGGACGACGGATATGGCCGAGACGGTGCTGAAGGTGCCGCTGCACTACTACCGCGATCCGAAGATCACCGAGATCGAGGAATCCCAGATCCTGCGTCGGGTCCCGCTGGCAATCGTGCCGTCGGCCCAGATCGCGGAAAAGAACGACTTCGTCGTGCGCTCGGTACTCGGGGACTCTCTGCTGGTCACCCGCGACCGCACCGGCGTCAGTCACGTGTTCCTGAACTACTGCCGGCACCGCGGCGCGATGCCGGCCTGCGGGTCCGGCAACGCCTCACGCTTCGTCTGCCCCTATCACGCCTGGACCTACCGCAACACCGGTGAGCTGTTCATGGTCCCGGGCAAGGCCGGCTTCGACACGATGGACACGGCGGACTACGGCCTGGTGGAACTGCCATCGGAGGAGCGTTACGGATTCGTCTGGGCCGTGCTCACCGCGGATACCGCGATCGACCTTGACGGCCACCTCGGTGCGCTCGGTCCCGAACTGGCGCAATGGAATTACGAAACCTACGGTTATCACACCGATCGCGAGTTCTCCTCAGAGGTGTCGTGGAAGGGTGCGCTCGAAGCGTTTGCAGAGGGTTACCACTTCCCGTTTGTCCACGGCGAGAGCCTGATCGGACAGAACACCCTGCCTAACACCGCGATCTACGACGAATTCGGCAAGCATCACCGCATCGGCTTCCCGTTCAACTGGATCAAGAACCTCACCGATGATCCGAGCGCCTCGTTCGACCCATCGGCCAACATGGGTGTCATCTACTGGGTCTACCCCAACCTGATTCTGGCGAACAGCCCGGTGGGAGTTGAGATCATCGACATGCTGCCCGAGGGCGAGCCCACCCGCTGCACGGTGCGGCACAGCTGGATGGGTCGCGTCCCGGCGACGAATGACGAGATGCGGGCCGCCTACGACGCCGTCTATGAGGGTGTTCACGCCGCGGTGCGCGACGAGGACTTCGCGATGCTCCCGCAGTGCGGCGAAGGAGTCCGGCACGGTCAGCATGACCATATGATCATCGGCCGCAACGAGATTGCGGTTCAGCACATGATCAAGGTCTTCGCCCAGGAGTTGGGGGTCGCGTTGGCCTAGGCCGGGCTGTCAGGGGCTGCACGCGCCGTCGCCTAGCCCGCCCTGGGGGCCATTGCTGCCAACTGCCGCTCAATTTCAGCCAGCGGAATTAACCACGTTGACCAGCGTGTTGTGAGAGTCAGACCGGGTAGGAATCCCCCGAACCGGTGGACGAGACGTCCGAACCGCGACTCACACGCCACGGCTCGAACGCCCAGAGTGAAGGGCTTCGACATGAAGAAGTTTGGATTTGCCGGCATCATCGCCACCGGTTTCGCCGCCGCGATCGTCGGCCTGGCCGCCCCGGCGCAAGCTGACGTCACCCACCACCAGTGGGTGCACGACATCCAGCAGCACGCCAGCACCAGCGCCGTCACCTCGACATTCGGCAACGGCCGCTGAGGCGACACACGAGCGAGGGGCACCCAAACCGGGTGCCCCTCGCTCGTCGTCGGCGGCGGATCGCCGGAACGTAGGGTGGCGCAATGACCACCACCACACATCGGCTGGCAGTGATCCCGGGCGACGGTATCGGCAAGGAAGTCATGCCCGAGGGCCTCAAGGTGCTGCAGGCGGCGGCGGACGCCTTCGGCTTCACGATCGACTATGAGCAGTTCGGTTACGCATGCGCCGATTACTACACCGACACCGGAGCCATGCTGCCCGACGGCTGGTTCGACGAGTTGAGCCGGTTCGATGCGCTGTTCTTCGGTGCCGTCGGCTGGCCCGACGTTGTGCCCGACCATATTTCGCTATGGGGCAGCCTGCTGCAGTTCCGCCGGCATTTCGACCAGTACGTCAACCTGCGCCCGGTCAAGCTGATGCCCGGGGTGAGAAGTCCGCTTGCCGGCCGCGGCCCCGGCGACGTCGATTTCGTTGTCGTCCGGGAGAACACCGAAGGCGAGTATTCGAGTATCGGCGGCAAGATGTTCGAGGGCACCGACCGTGAGACGGTGATGCAGCAGACGGTGATGACCCGCGTGGGTGTGGACCGAATCCTGAAGTACGCGTTCGAGCTTGCTCGACGCCGGCCCGACAAGCACTTGACCTCGGCGACGAAGAGCAACGGCATTTCCATCACGATGCCGTACTGGGACGAACGCGTCGAGCAGATGAGTAAGGACTTCCCCGACATCGCCGTGGACAAGTTTCACATCGATATTCTGGCGGCGAATTTCGTTCTGCATCCCGACTGGTTCGACGTCGTCGTCGCGAGCAACCTCTTCGGTGACATCTTGTCCGACCTGGGGCCTGCGTGTACCGGCACCATCGGTATTGCCCCGAGCGGAAACATCAACCCGGAACGACGATTTCCGAGCTTGTTCGAGCCGGTGCACGGCTCTGCCCCCGACATCGCCGGGCGTGGAATCGCCAATCCCATCGGGCAGATATGGAGCGCGTCGTTGATGCTCGACCACCTGGGGGAACGCGACGCGGCCGCCGCGATCCTGACAGCCGTCGAGGGTGTACTGGCCCGCGGAGGAGACGCCCTCACTCCAGACATGGGCGGCACCGCGACGACGAGCGCACTCGGCACCGCCGTCCGCGACCAGCTGAAGGCGAATCTCTCTGGGGTGCAGTAGTTTTACTGCAGGTCAGGCCGACATCTGGCAGAGAAAGTCAGGCCCCCCGACGTAGACGATGCCCGACGGGTACGGAGCCGACGCGGCCCGGGCGATCGTGGTCGCCAGCTCGCGGTCGGACATCACTTCACCAGAGACCACGGTGAAATCGATTCCTCGCCGGTCGAATTCAGAGCGCATCGCGTAGAGCGCGGTCTCACCGGCCCGCTTGCTCGCGGCGATGGTCGCATAGCCCTTCGGCACGGCCTTGTTGGGGAAGAAGTGTGCCTGATGGCTGGTGACGAAAACGATCTGACCGCCCACCGGCATCAGCGGCAGGGCGAGCTTGGCCAGCCGGCGCTGGGCGTCGCGGTTCAGCCGCATCGCGTAGCCCGGATCTGCGCCGAGCTGAAGCCCGGTCGATGCGTTGAGTACCAGCACGTCCAAACGGCCGAACTCGAGGCCCACCCGTTCGATCATCGCGGCAGCGGCCGCTTCGTCAGAAATGTCGGCGCCGAGCGTGGAGGCGCGACCGCCCGCGCGGCGGATGGCGTCGACGACCGTGTTGGCGCGTTGCGCGTTCTCGCGGTAGTTGACGACGACGTGGGTATCCGGGCCGGCGAGCTGCTGTGCGACGTCGGCGCCGATACCCCGCGATGCGCCGGTGACGAGTGCGATCCGGGTGGCTGCTGCAGGCTGCATGTCGGGTTCCTTCCGTCACTGCCGAGGCGGATGACCGCCCTGAGCACCCACCGTACCCCAACTCTAAGAAAAATAAGACCCCTTTAAGGTCACGGTAAGGGCAATGTCGTGTCGCAAGTGTGTTGCTGGGCTGCGGTGCTTAACCTGGCTTTATGACTGGCCAACGGGTACCCGGCGGCGTGGTGCACAAGTTGCCCGCGGACCTGCGCGAGGCCCTGATCGGAAATTCCACTGCATTGGAAGCCTGGAAGGACATCACGCCACTCGCGCGCAACGAGTTCATCTGCTGGGTCGAGGACGCCAAACAGCAAGCCACGCGCGAGCGGCGGATCCGGCGCACGCAGGAGGAGTTGGAGGACGGGCAGCGTCGGCCATGCTGCTGGCCCGGGTGCAAGCACCGCGAGCGCACCGGAAAGTAGCCGCGAGGCCCTACCGAATCGACAGGCCGGTGAGGGCACGGGAGATCACCAGGCGCTGGATCTCGCTGGTGCCCTCGAAGATCGTGAAGATCTTGGCGTCGCGGTGCATCCGCTCGACCGGGTAGTCGCGGGTGTAACCGTTTCCGCCGAGGATCTGGATGGCTTCATCGGTCACGTAGACGGCGGTCTCGCTGGCGACCAGCTTGGCCATCGATCCCTCGGCGTTGTCGAAGGGCTGGTTGTTGCGCGCCATCCAGCCGGCCCGCCAGACCAGCAGCCGGGCGGCGTCGATACGGCTCTTCATGTCGGCGAGCTTGAACGCGACGGCCTGGAATTCGCCGATCTTGCGGCCGAACTGCTCACGCTGGCAGGCGTAGTCGAGGGCGTACTCGTAGGCCGCGCGGGCCACACCGACGGCCATGGCGCCGACCGAGGGCCGAGTGCGTTCGAAGGTTTTCATGGCGGCCTGGCCGCCGGCCGAGGCTCCGGACTTCACCCGCGCGATGCGGGCTTCGAACTTCTCCCGCCCGCCCAGGATCAGATCCTCCGACAGCCGCACGTTGTCGAGCACCACCTCTGCGGTGTGCGATGCGCGGATGCCGTGCTTCTTGAACTTCTGTCCCTGGCTCATGCCGTGGGTACCCGGCGGGATGATGAACGTGGCCTGGCCGCGGGAGCCGAGCTCGGGATACACCGAGGCCACCACGATGTGGACGTTGGCGATACCGCCGTTGGTAGCCCAGGTCTTGGTGCCGTTGAGCACCCATTCGCGGGTCGCCTCGTCGAAGCGGGCGCGGGTGCGGATGGCGCCGACGTCAGAGCCGGCGTCAGGCTCTGATGAGCAGAACGCGCCCAGCTGAGGTTCTCCCGGGGTGCCGAACATCGGAGGCAGCCAGGTGCCGATCTGCTCGGGAGTTCCATTGCCCGCCAAGGCTGCTGCCGCCAGGCCCGTGCCGAGGATCGACAGCGCGATACCCGCGTCGCCCCAGAACAGTTCCTCGAACACGGTCAGCATGCCGAGCCCGGTGGGCTCGGCGGTCTGCTGGGCGAACAACTCGGGGGAGTACAGCCCGACCTTGGCGGCCTCCTGGATGACCGGCCAGGGCGTTTCTTCTCGCTCGTCCCATTCGGCGGCAGCGGGACGCACCACGTCGGCGGCGAACTGGTGAACCCAGTCGCGAACCTCGATCACGTCATCGCTGAGTTGCATGGAGAACGTCACGTTTGGCTCCTGAAATGGTTTGGGGGTCAGTTGGTTTGAGAGCGGTGTTGCTTGATCATGCTGACGGTCTGGGCGACCCAGGCCTCGAAGAAGCGTTCGTGGTCGACGTTGCCCGGCAAGCGGCCGGTCAACGCCTGCAGGGTTGCCGCATAGGACAACCCGGAGATGGCGACAGCCGCAGCGGCCTCGGGATCCGGGATCTGGAAGCGGCCCGACCGATTGGACGCCGCGAGCTCATCGGCGAACCGCTGATAGGCGTTGTCAGTGATGACCTGCCAGGTCTTCTCGTCGAGCTCGCCGAGTTCGTCCGGTTCACGCAACATGACCCGCAGCAGCTCCTCGCTCTGGGTCAGGTTGGTCCAGATCAACTGCCCCGCGCTGCGCACCGCCTCTTCGACGGTCTTGGGATTGCCGGCGTCGTACTGCTCACGGGCGCTGACGATGGCGTCGATGCGGTGTGAGACCGCGGCCTCGAGCAGCTCGCGTTTGGAGCCGAAGTGCTTGTAGAGCGCTCCCGAGCCGGGCGCCAAGCCGGCGGCCTGCTGGATGTGGGCCACAGACGTCGCGGCATACCCCTTGGCGGCGAACAGCTTCAACGCTGTCGCCAGGAGCCGGTCACGTCCCGTTGGCATGGTGAGAGAGTACTCACTCACCAAATTGAGGTTCAAAGGGGTCCCTAGCGCTGGCCGGATCGATAGGTTGACCTGGACTGTGTCGGTCTTACGGGGGAGGCGTGACGATGGCAATGCTGACACGAAACGACAAGATTTTGTGCGCTATCTATGCCGTGATCGCACTGGTCGCGCTGGTTGCGACCTGGTGGAACAACATTCGCTATGTCACCACGGAAAGCACCAGCCTGATCGACTTCGTTCAGAGCGGCTACGCCAACTACGCGTCGTCCTCGCTCACCAACGACCTGCTGCTGTTCGGGCTGGCGGCGTTCGTGTTCATGGTCGTCGAGGCCCGCCGGATCGGCATCCCGAAGGTGTGGATCTACCTGGTCCTCAGTGCGCTCATCGCGGTGAGCGTGGCGTTTCCGTTGTTTCTGATCCGACGGCAGCTGGTGCTCGCGGACAGGCGGGCGTTCGGCTCCCCGGAAGGAGCACCTCAGTGACGGGGCGTCGTGGTGATGTGCACGTGGTCGAAGTGACCGTAGCCGGATGCCTGCGGTCCAGACGGTGTGTAGTAGGTGCCCCGCCAGATCACGTCCTGTAGCCCGAATCGGGCCGCGTTGCTCAGCGCGAACGCCATGATTTCGTTGCCCAGCGCAATGCCCTCGGCGCTTTCGGGATTGGGAATCATGATGTCGATCGCGAGGCCGCTGGGGTGCCAAGGCTTCGAGTCCGGCCGGACGCCGTCGATCTGGGATATCTGCGGAAACTGTGCGCTGACCGCTCGTGCGGCCAGGATGGTGTTGGGCTGTAGCCCCACCTCGGAGGCGACGCCGACAGGCAACGAATCCGGTATATCTGCTGCGCCGGCGCCGGGCATCACCGCCGCCGCGTTGTTGACCACGGCCTGCTGTTGTGGGGTCAATGCCCCGTACTGTGCCTCCGCTGCGGCGATCTGGCGCAACAGCTCGCGCAGCTTGGTCTGCAGATCTTCGCGCACCGCGGAAGCCCGCTCCGCCGCGGCGCGAGCGTCAGCGGCCGATCTCTCCGAGGCTCCGGCAGCTTCGGCCGCGCGGTCACGCGCTGATCGATAGGCCTCCATCTTGTCGGCCGCCCCGTCGACCACCGCCCGCTGCACAGTGAGCTGATCGATCAGCTGTTGCGGGGAGCCGGCGGTGAGCACCGCCGCCACCTGGCCGGTGCCTCTACTCATGTAGGTCATCGCGGCCACCCGGTCGACTGCCGCCTGAAAGGGCTGCAATTGTGTGTTCGCGACTTCGAGGGCGTCCAGGTCGGCGCGGTGGCGGTCCGCGGCTGCTGTCTCTTCGGCCTGTCTGGCGTCGACATCGCGTTGAGCGGCGGTGACGGCCTTGCGACTCTCGATGGCCTGGCGGGACAACTCGTCGAGCTTGGTCAGACCATCGGCAGCAGGATCGGCCTTCGCGTCGCCGAGCGGTGTCAGCACCAGGACCGCGGCCGCCGCGCCGCACACCGTTCGCCGAACCAGATGGCGCACCCCGGTCATTCGGATAGTCACGATCCTTCGTTGCAAGGACCGATCCTGGCCCGGCTGTATATCTCCCGGACAGGCTACGAACTGGTCTAGACGATGTCTACCCGGTGTCTCATTCAGTCGACTCGTAGTTAATCGGAGAGCCCGAGCATCCTGCGGGTCATCTGCTTGAGCTGCGCCCGCAGGGTCTCGCCGTCGATGTCGGCGAGCAGCGGATGCATGACGGCCACACTGATCGCGCTTGAGAGCATCGCGGCGTGGAATCGGGCCTCGACGCCGGCTTCGGTGCCCAGCAGCGCTGCATAGAGGCGTTCGATGAATCGCTGAAACGGTTCGTACTCGGCCTGCAGGCGAATGATGACGGGGTCGAACATCGGAATGCTGAAAGTGCCGCGGCGGTCGATGGCCTGCTCGATCATCCGGTCGAGCAGCGCATCGCGGGCCCGCCCGGGGTGCCCCTCCGCCTCGGCCGCTTCGAGTGCTTCTTCGAGTTGGCTCATCTCCCGCTCGGTGATCGCGATGACGATCTCTTCCTTGGTCTTGAACTGCCGATACACGGCGGCCTTCGTGACGCCCATCTCGTCGGCGATCATCTGCAAGGAAGTCCCACTGACTCCGTGATTGGCGATGAGTTTGAGGGCCGCGTCCATCACCCGCGTTTGCGCGGCGGTGCGGGTGATCGCGCCGAAGGTGCGGGCCTCCTGTGTGGACGTCACAGTGTCAACCGTAACTGACGATTGACCGTCGAGTAGCCGATCGGCTACCGTCCAAGTTGCCGATCGGCAACTAAAACGTCACGGAAGAAGAGAGTTCGACGATGAGACGACCTGACGGTGAGCTGATCTTGTTGGGCACGTTGCCCGTGGTCGCAATCATCTGGATCTCGGCGTTCTTCCTGTTCCCCGGATTCGTACATCCGATGTCCCCCAACATGTCTGCCGAACAGGTCGCCGGCCTCTATCAGGACGAAACCGCGCGGATCCGCTACAGCATGATCCTGTTCAACTGGTTCGGCGTCGGCCTCATCCCGATCGTGATCCTGCTGGCCATGCAGGTCCGCCGGATGGCACACCGCACGCCGATCCTGTCCTACAGCTTGATCGCCGCGGCCGGAGGCCCGCCGGCACTGTTCCTCATCGCCAACATGTTCTGGCTGCTCGGCTCCTTCCGCCCGGACCGCTCGCCCGAATTGACCCAGGTGCTCAACGATCTGGCGTGGCTGACTTTCACGCTTCTGGTGCCGTATCTGATCGCGCAATGCCTGTTGCTGGCGCTGGCGATCTACTGGGACCAGCAGGAACGGCCGGTGTTCAAACCGTGGGTGGCGTACTTCAATCTCGTCGTCGCGGCCGCGCTGGTTCCAGCGACGTTCACCGCGCTGTCGTTCGACGGCCCCTTCGCCTGGGACGGCGTGTTGTCCTTCTGGCTCAAGAACATTGCCATCGCCGTCTGGATTCTGGTGATGGGAGCCGTGCTCGCCCAGGCGATCAAGCAGCAACGGGCCCAGGACACGGTGCCCGCATGAGCGGCTCACGTTTGCGTACCTTCGTGTGGAACGTCCGCTACCACCCCAAACGCGAACTGTGGTGCGCCTGGTACGTGATGGTGTTCTTCTACCAGCTCTACGGCGTGCTGTTCTTCTTCGTCACCCGCGTGCAGCCGCCGCCAAGCCCGGCGTGGGACACACCGACGGTCGTCGATTGGGTGACCGGCCACCGGTTCGGGATTCTCGCCGGTTTCGCCATCGTCTTCCTCATCACCGGCCTGTGCGCGCCGATGAATGCGCTTCTCGCGTACTCGATGCGAAGAATGTCGGTCAACCCTGCCTTCGCCTGCTCGTATCTGATCATGTACTCGCTGAGTGCAATCCCGGGCATGCTCATCATGGCCATCGCTATGACTGCCGCCGCCTTGCGGACAGACCGCGACCCCGAGATCATCCACTGGCTCTACGAATTCGCCTTCTTGTCGTTCAGCGGGACCATGGGTGTGTTCCTGATCGGCTCCCTGGTGTGGATGACCGCGGTCCTGCTCGACAAGAACCGCGTGTTCCCGAAGTGGTTCGGCTATCTCAACCTCTGCAACGCGCTGACCGAAGTGGTCGTAGCGCCGGCGTGGATTTTCCAGCGGGGCGCGTTCGCCTGGAATGGCGCGATCGCCTGGTGGGTCAACATGGTCGTGTTCGTCACGTACACCGGAGTTTTCATTGTGCTGCTGCGCAGGATGATCGAGCGGGAGGACTTCGGAACGGGTCCGCTGCCGGACCTGCCGGATCCGCAGGCCGACGAGCAACAGATAGCGGCGGAGGCGGTTCGATGACCGAACAAGTCGACGTGTCCCGCATCCGGTCGGTGCCCGGGCAGCCCGACATGTGGATGTTCGTGCTGTTCGAATCGCTGCTGTTCACCGGCTACTTCTCGGTGTATCTGGTGTCACGCACCCAGAATCCAGGACTCTTCCTGCAGTCGCAGTCCCATCTGGACCTGCGCGTGGGGGTGGCCAATACGATTGCCCTGCTGCTGAGTTCGTGGGCCATCGCCCGGTGCGTCCAGGCTTCCCGCGTGGGTAACTACCGCTCCGCGTTGACGAATGTGTTCCTGACGATCGCGTTCGGTGTCATCTTCCTGGTCGGCAAGATCGTCGAGTGGGTCAGCCAGATCCGGCTGGGGAACACGTTCACCAGCGACGAGTTCTTTCAGCACTATTTCTTCCTGACGTCGATTCACTGCATCCACGTGCTGATCGGCTTCGTGGTGCTCGGTGTCGTCGTCTATCAGTTGTGGAGTCCGACGAGGCGGTCGCAGCAGCTCGTCGAAACCGGTGCCACCTACTGGCACACCGTCGATTTCCTGTGGGTTCTGATTTTCGCGTTGATCTACGTGGTGAGGTGAGTGGTGCGCACCAAAGTCAACACAAGACTGCTGGTCGTCTGGGCGATCCTGACCGGAATGACGCTCGTCTACGTCTGGCTGGACGAAGCCGTCGACCAGAACGGGACGTTGAAGGCCAGCACGGTCGTCACCGTCAGCGCGATCATCATCGCACTCATCAAGGTGCGCATCATCTTCCGGGAATTCATGGAGGTGCGTCACGCGCCGGCGTTGCTGTGCCGGCTCACCGACGGATGGGTCGTGCTCATCGGTGTGTGTCTGCTGGGCAGCTACTTCGTCGGCTCGGCCGTCGCCGGTTAGGCGTGTCACGGCATCGACCAGTTCAGATCACCAAGTAGCCGAGACGCTGTGCAGCCCCGGCGATCCGAAGTGCAAGCCCGGGGTGGGTCAGCGGAAGTGAGAGCGTCGGCCGTGCGGGCATTGCCGAGGATGCAGGCAAGAACAGTGCAATACAAGGTTCGCCGGCGGACCGACTGTTGTAGCGCAGCCCATCCAGATCGGGGAAGGCCTCGGTTATACGTCGGGCCCAACGTTGCGTGATCGAATGCGGCGCAGTCGATATCGCGAATGTCCCGCCGGCGCGGGTCGGCCACGAGCCTGTGCTGTCCGTGGCCAAATCGAGCAGTTGTAGGTCGCGGGTGAACCGCAACCCGGTCAGGTAGGGGTCGCCCCGAAACCGGTCGATGGTGCGCCCGCCTTGGAACGCCTCCGCCAAGGCCGGCGTCGGCCCTGAAGCGCCGTACCAGACGCCGGTCCCGGGGTGGTTCCGGGGCGGCGGCGGGTGGGGGTCGAACCGCAAGTGTGGGCCGTGCTCGCGGAAACCGTTCCAGGGCAATACATGATTCCCGGTGGTGCGGTGGACACGCCACCACAACTCATCCACTGTGACAGTTCGGTACTCGTTGTTCCGGATACCGATGGCACGCAGCTCGGCTGCCGACGGCGGGCCAGGGAAACGAGCGGTCACGCGGTGTACCAGTCGGTGGCGGCGGCAGCGGCAACCGCCTGCGCGACATCACCACCGTCGCGCAGCCACTCCACCGGGGTCAGCGGTCGGTCATGGAACAAATCGGGCTGCGGGGTGCGGAGGAACCCAGCTACCGCGACGGGATGAAGGTCGGCAGGCAGTGCCTTGAGCACCTGATCGAGGCCCCGGATCTGCCTGGTCGGGCCACCGTTTGGGTCGGTCTCGAACTGCAGCACGGGAAAGAGCCAGGTGTGCCCGTCCGGAATCGCCCACAATTCGCCGGCGAGCCGCTTCTGTCGCACCCGTGAAGAGCTGACCCTTAGTCCTGCGGCCACCTCGTCGGCCGTGAACGCGGTGACGGCGAGATGCGCCACGTGGCCCGCGATTTCCGTTCCGGTCGCAATCAACGCGTCGTGGTCCTCAGCGAAATCGGCGTGATCGAGAAGCCGCGCCTCGTCCTCATTGAGGGAAGCAGCCCACGGTCGCAATGCGGGAAGACCCTTCAACGCGGTGACAAAGTCGGGGGTGGTGATGCCGAAACGGTCCCGCAGTAGTTCTTCTAGCTCGGCGTTAGTCTGCATGGAACAGCTCCTTCTAACGGAAGTTAACGACAGTCTATAGCCGTTAGCAGATGGTGTCGAGGTGGATCAGGTCCCGTACAGATGTAACGCCCGGGCGGTTTCGGTGGCCACCTCACCGCTCAGCTTGGCGATGGGCGGTCCGCCGCGCTGGTGGATCACATTCGCCAGGACCACGACGTAGGTGTCTGACCCGGGATCCATCCACAGCGTCACCCCCGTGAATCCGGTGTGGCCGAAGCTGCCGACAGGAAAGACCGTGCCGCGTGGTCTGGAATGCGGGGTATCGATATCCCAACCGAAGCCGCGCAGGTCCTGCCCGTCGATCGCCGGATAGTGCGGGCCGAGTTGGGAATCGGCGTTGTTGGCGGCCTCCACTTGTTCGGCGTTGTGCCCGGGCTGCTGCGGTGTCGTCATCAACTCCACGGTCGATTGCTTCAGCGGAAACGTGCTCGGGCGCCCGGCGCGACGATCGAGCAGAGCTTGCGCGAATCGGCCGACGTCGTTCACCGTCGAGAACACCCCGGCGCTCCCGGCCACCCCACCCATGCGGCGTGCCGTCGGGTCGTGCACCGTGCCGCGCAGCGGGTGGCCGTAGTCGGGGTTGAGGCCCGGGGTGTCTTCGTCGAGCGCCGTCGGTGCGATGCGGGGCAAGAGGTCGGTGCTCCAGGTACCGTCCGGGCAGTCGGTCAGCTTGGCCGCACTCGGATCGAGCGCGATCGCCGTTCCCCTGACCTGGTGCGGGCCACAGGCTTTGGCTGCGGGGAGGTAATGGGTCTCCGACAACCCAAGCGGCGCAAAGACATTGTCCTGCACATATCGATCCAAGGGTTGACCGGTGATCCGCTCGATGATCGTGCCCACCAGGATGAAGTTGATGTCGGAGTAGTGGAACAGCTCTCCGGGCGCGTACACCACCCACGCGCCGAGCGCGCGGTGAATGCCTTCGGCCTTGTCGGCCTTGTCGAGCCCCCACGGACCGTCCAGGCTCAGATCGCCCGCGATGCCCGACGTGTGGGTGAGCAGCATGCGAACGGTCACCTGCGCGCGCCGTGGATCGTTGGTGGGGTTGAAGTCCGGCAGGTAGGTCTGCACCGGGTCGTCGAAATTGACCTGGCCCTTTTCGTAGAGTTGCATGAAGGCCGTCGTCGTCGCGATGCTCTTCGACAGCGAGGCCAGGTCGAAGATCGTGTCCTCGGTCATCGCCTCGGCGGGTGCGGGCACGCCGTCGAGTCCCGGTTCCCCGTCCAGCTTGCGCGAGCCGTACGCCTGGCGGAAGACGACGTTGCCGCCATGCCCGACCTGGACCACCGCGCCCGGCAGGCGATGTGCCGCGATGGAGTCGTCGACCAGCCTCGAGACCGCAGTGAAGTCACCCGTCGGGATGACGGCCGCCAGGGTGGGTGCTGGAGCGGGTGCCGGCGCATTCGTGGTCTGAGCGCCGGTGGCCAGCGGTGGCGGCGTTGCTTGTCCGCAGGACGTCGCGGTGACCGTGACCACGGCGGCTCCCGCGGCGCAGAGCCGGGTCAGACGTGATCGCGACACCATCACCCGATCGACGGTAGTCGTCCCCGGGAGTTGTCGGTGGACGGGAGCACAGTGGCTCTCAATCACCACGAAAGGGGCGGCCATGTGTTGGCAATGCGATAACCCGAACGGCACCCGCGACGAATACCTGGACAGCCTGCGGGACATCATCAAGGACCACGGTTGGGTAGTTCAGTTTGTCGAGAGCGATAAACGCCCGTTCGCCTACACCGTCGGCCTGCACGACCTAGGCCTGCCGGAGCTGTTGATCACGGGGATGCAGGCGAAGACGTCGGCGCGGGTGCTGAACTCACTCGCACATGGGATCGTCGACGAGGGCACGTTTCTGCACCCGGCGATGCACATCGACTATCAGGACGAGTTTCTCTTCGAGGTCGTCGAGGTCGATCATCCGGACGTCCATCTCAAGTTCGCCGTAGAGCTGTGCAGTCCGCGGATACGAGCATTCCAACTCGTGTGGGCGGACGATCATGGTCGTTGGCCATGGGACCCCGGATGGAGCCACGGCCGGCGTCGCCAACCAGTACTTGGCGTTCGCAAGATGTTGTCGGAGTAGGGTGCCGCGGTCACGGCCGTACCGCAACGATGCGGCGGATAGCGGTCAAGATTGAGCAGTAATCCGCCGCTTAGTGCTCGGCGCCGGCCACCACAGGAGTCCGCGGCTCAAGGTGTTTCGCCCACCCCGAAGCGCAGACCCCCGTGCAGGCAATCGCCAAGAGTCCGACCGCAGACAGCATCACCGGGTAGCTGAACCAGTGCGCGAGCGCAGCCAGCACAGCGGGCAACAGGAACCCGAGGTAGGCCAGGGAGTAGTAGACCCCAGAGATGCCGGCGAGCTCGTCGGGAGGCGCAATGCGTTGGATCTCAAGCAGACCCGACACGATCGCGATCCCGTAGGCGCTGCCGAGCAGCATCGCGACCAGCGGGGCGACGAGCGCCGAGCGAGTGACGGCGGTGGCCACCGCGGCAAAGATGCCCAGGGCCATCAACGCCATCGACACCACGACGGCCCGGGAGCTGGACACGTCGTCGAGGCGTCGTGCCACCGGTTGGATCGCCACCCCGCAGCCCAGCGTCAGCACCGTCAGCCCGACGGTATAGAGCAGGGCCCAGGAGCCGAGCCGGTCGGCGACCAGAGCCGGCACCACCGCGTAGGCGATGGCCGCCGAACCAAAGATCCACGGCGCCATGGGAACAACGACATGAAGGAATCGACGGTGTCCCGCCGCGGGCACCTTCAGCCCATCCAGGAAGGGGCGCGACGTCGCGCGGGGGCGGGTCTCGGCGGTCCGGTTCCAGACTGCCCACAGCACCGGCGCGCACAGAGCCGCGTGGACCAGGTAGGTCAGCACCAGCGGCAGCGGCGCGTACACGGTCAGCAGCCCGGCGCACAAAGGTCCGACGCCGAAGCCCAGCGACAGGCAGATCGAGGCGCGGCGCGCACCGGCCCCGGCCGAGGCGTCGTCGAACGGTGGCCGAGACAGCTCGGCGATCCAGGCCGAGCCCACCGCCATCGCGATACCGACGGCCACCCCGCTGAACAAGCGGCCGACGAAAAGGGCCGGGAAGCCCCAATAGTCACCGACGGCCAGGATGAGGCTGCCCAGCGCCGCGCTGATGACACCGGCGGCCATGACGTTGCGTCGACCATGGCGGTCCGACAGCGTCGAGGCGATCAGGAGTCCCGGGATCAGGCCCAGCACGTAGGCGCCCAACAGGATGTCCACATCCACCCGGGTGTATCCCGAGTGCTGGGCGTAGGCGATCAGCAACGGGGTGAACTGGTTTCCGCCCCAACCGATGCAGAACACCGCGATGGCCACCGCGAGCCACGGCTGTAGGCGGTGCCGCACCTGAGCCGGCGCCTCACGCGAGTCGAAGGCGACTGCGGTCATGCCAGCACCACCCGGTACGTCGCTTCCAGATGCGCCAGCAACGCGCCTTCGAAACCGGACACATCACGCCGGCCGATGGCGTCGGCCAATGCCGCATGCTCGCCGATCAACTCGGTCAACCGTGCGGAGTCGGAACGCGCGGCATCGGCCATCATGCGGCGTTGCCGGTCGCTGAGCGATCCGTAGCACCGCCCGGCGATCGTGTTGCCGGCGACCTCCACGATGCGCCGGTGAAAGGCGTCGTCGGCGGCGGCGAACTGATCGGCATCGCCGATTGCGGCACCGTGGCGCTGGCGCTCGACCAACTCGGTCAGCTCGCCGAACAGGGTGTCGATGGATTCCGCGGACCGGCACAGCCGGCGCACTGCCGCGGTCTCCAGGGCCAGCCGCATCTCCAGCAGGTCGGTGGCTTCCTGAGCGGAGACGGGGACGACGACGGCGCCGCGCCGCGGCACCAAATCCAGGAAATCCTCGGCTGCCAGACGCAGAAACGCTTCGTGCACCGGCGTGCGGCTGACCCCGAGTTGCGTCGCCACCTCTACCTCGCTGAGCAGTTGCCCGCCTCGAAACTCGCCGGAGAGGATCTGATCCTTGGTCATCCGGTAGACGCGTTGGCTGTTGCTCGACTTCTCGTCCGTGTCCACGAGAAACCAGCGTACCCCTTGCATGCAAGCTTGCATGCAAGGGGGTTATACAGGCGAAACCGTCAGAAGGGGCTGCTGTTGGCCTGGTACTTGGAGGATTCCGGACGCGGGCCGAACCGGCGGATGTAGTCCTCGTGCTTTTGCTGGTCTTTCTTGTACCGGATCTCGTCGACCAGGTTGGGGTCGAGTCCGTGCTGAGCCAGGCGATGCCGGCGCCAGATCTTGTTGAGCGCCAGCGCCATCAGAATTGCCCAGATGTAGATCGGCACCGTCATCTCGATGTGCACGTAGAGCGAGGCGGGCAGCAGCCAGAACGGCGCCAGCACGAACAGCGGCGGAATGGCCATGCGAATCAGGTGCCGGCGCACGGCCCCATGGTCGGCCAGGTCATGCGCCACCCACTCGCGCATGGAATCGGGCAACCGCTTGCCGTAGCAGTAGGCGATGTACTGGAAGAGGTTGGGACGGTCTTTGGTTTTCTGGCCGGCCATGTTGGGCTCCTGGTGTCAATCGGTGAGTGAATTGGCCGCCAGCGCAGCCACGTTGATGCGGGTCAGCACCCGGTGAAGCTCTTCGAGCTCGGCGATGTCGACGCCCAGGCGTTCCACCACCGCCGGCGGGATGGCAAGTGCCTGCTCGCGCAGGGCTACTCCGGCCTCGGTGAGCTCGACATCGGTCGCCCGTTCATCGCCGGCCCGGCGGCTGCGGGTCAACAAGCCGAGCGCTTCCAGCCGTTTGAGCATCGGCGAGAGTGTCGCCGAGTCGAGCTGCAACGCGGCGGCGATCTGCTTTACCGACAGCGGAGGTACACCGCCGGAGTCGGACCGTTGGTGATCCCACAGCGCGAGCATCACGAGATATTGCGGGTGGGTCAGGCCCAGGGGTTCGAGCAGTGGGCGATAAACCGCGAGCACCGCGCGGTTGCTGACGGCCAGCGCGAAACAGACCTGCCGTTCGAGGGCCAACGGATCAGAGCTGAGCTCCGGCGCTTCGGATACTGCGGACACGAACTAAAAGTACGCTAATAGTTAGGGCACTAACAATGTCTCGGCAGTCACACGTCAGTGCGCGCGTTTGGCCAATCGCTCGGCGTTGTCGATCAGGATGCTTCGGCCCTGTACCCGGATCCAGCCGCGCTGCGCGAAGTCGGACAGCGCCTTGTTGACCGTTTCTCGCGAGGACCCGACCAGCTGGGCAATCTCTTCCTGGGTCAGCTCGTGGTCGACGCGTAGCGCGGTGCCGTCCCGGCTGCCGAACCGCTGCGCCAGGTAGAGCAGTTGTTTGGCCACGCGGCCTGGCACATCGGTAAAGATCAGATCGGACAGGTTGTCGTTGGTGCGACGCAGCCGGCGGGCCAGCACTCGCAGAAGTTGTTCGGCGATCTCGGGCCGATCGGCGATCCAGCTCCGCAGTACGGTACGGCTCATCACGACGGCTTTCACCTCGGTCAGCGCGGTCACCGTCGATGTCCGCGGCCCGGGATCGAAGATGGCGAGCTCGCCGAACATGTCCGACGGACCCATCAGTGTGATCAGGCTGTCGCGACCGTCCACGGACTTGCGGCCGATCTTCACCTTGCCCGCGGTAATGATGTACAGCGTGTCGCCGGGCTCGCCTTCGGTGAACACCACCTCGGTCCGGCGGAAGGTCACCGGTTCGAGCTGGCGAACCAGTGCGGCGACGGCGTCTGGCGACACACCCTGGAAGATGCCGGCGCGGGCCAGCACTTCATTCATGTTTCCCCCTCGGTGGATGTGCCGAACCTGGCTGCCCGGAGTGTTTGCACTGGTAGCAGCCGGAAGTGCGACCGCCTTTCTACTTTACAAGGGCCCGCGGACACCGTCAGCCGCAGGGTTTACAGCTGCGATCTGTTTTGTAATGCAATCTGCCTCGAGGGCGACGGGGTTCAGATCGTTGAACAGCAGATTCGCTGAGCTTCGGCGACGGAATCCGCCAGCGGACGACGCGTATTGATCAGGTGGGCGTCGGACCAGTCGGCGCCGCCGGCCGCCAGTCCCTCGGCGATCTGCGGGGTGGCGTCCGAGTTGGTGATCCGCCGTTGCGTGATGCGTTCCTTGGCCTCGTCCAGGGGCACTGTGCAGGCCAATTCTGTTGTCGGGCAATGGCGTTGCGCGGCCAGTTCACGCGCGCGCTGCCGGAGGGCGGGGTCACGCCACGTGCCGTCCAGGATCACCGATCGGCCCCCGGCCAAGGCGGCGTCGGCTCTGCCCAGGACCGCGTCGTATACGGCGGCCACGTTCTCGCTGCTGTACAGACCCTTGTTAAGGATTCCCGCATCGCCGGTGAGGAGGCCTCGTTCCTGCAACTCGCGGCGCACGTCGTCAGTGGAGATGACGTGTGCTGACAACTGCTCAGCCAGTGCGTGCGCCAGTGTGGTCTTGCCGGTGCCAGGGCCACCGCCGACGACGACCAGCCGGATCGCGCCTCGGCGGAGGTGGTCGAGGGCGAGGTCGAGGTGACGTCGGGCGTCGGCCGCGGCATCTTGATTACCCTGTTCGACCCTGATGCAGTCCGTCTTGGCGCGGACCCCGGCACGGTAGGCGATGTAGAAGTCCACCAGCGCAGTCGGGGCGGTATCGCCAGAGAACCGGCGGTACTCGGCGAGGAAGTGGTCAGCCAGATCTTTCCGGCCGAGAAATTCCAGGTCCATCGCCAGGAACGCGGCATCGTCGATGCAGTCGACGTGACGCAAGTTGTCATCGAACTCGAGGCAATCCAGGATCGCCGGCCCCTGAGGCATACAGAAGATGTCACCGGTCAGCAGGTCGCCGTGACCGTCGACGATGCGGTGGTTCGCGATCCGGTCGGCGAACAACGCGGCCCGCCCGTCGACGAACTGGTCGACCAGTCGGCCGATCTCTGTCACCGATTCGGCGGAGACCACGGTTCCGGCGTGCCGGCGCAGTTCCCTGAGGTTGTCGTGCCAGCGGCCGGATACAGCCGCAACCCGTGCCGCCGTGTCGATGTCGTCTGAACGCTGCGCGTCGGCGTGGAAGTGGGACAGTGCTTCCGCGATCGCCGACAGGTGCTCGACGGCGGGCTCACCATTGACGACGATTGATGTCAGCCGGCGGGCGTCGGGGTACCGGCGCATCACGATCACCGGCTCGGGCGGACCGCCTTGCGGATCCGAGAGGTGGGCGACCCCCAGGTAGCTGTCCGGTGCCAGTCGCTGGTTCAACCGGACCTCACGCTCGCATACCTGTTCGCGACGCTCGACCGAGCTGAAGTCGAGAAAATCGGTGACGACGGGCTTTTTGACCTTGTAGGCCCGGTCTCCGACCAGGGCGACGATCCCGGTGTGCGTCTCGTGGATCTCGGCCACCGCACTCGTGGTCTCGGATTCAGCGGTCGGCACCGGCGCAGGCCAAGCTGAACTACCCATGACCCCATGATGGCCGCGTGGGATCCCGTAGCGGTAGGGCCATAGGTCCTCGAGGTCGGTTCACCGGGGGCTGACGAGCCCGGTGTCGTAGGCATGGATGATCGCCGCGGCGCGGTCACGCAGGTCGAGCTTGATGAAGATGTGGCCGATGTGGCTCTTGACGGTGAGCCCGGAGATGCTGAGCTTTTCGGCGATCTCGGCGTTCGAATGCCCCTTGGCGATCAGGGTCAGCACATCGAGTTCGCGGGCCGTCAGGTCGCCGACGGCGGTACTGCGACGCGGTTCGGCTGACTTGCGGTATGTGGTGAGGACCCGTGAGGTCACCGCCGGGTCCAGATAGCTGTCACCTTGGGCGACCGCGCGCACCGCGCGGATCAGCTCTTCGGCCGAGGAATCCTTCAGTACGAATCCGCTGGCTCCGGCGCGCAGCGCCCCGGAGAGCAATTCGTCATCGTTGAACGTGGTCAGTGCCAGCACCGGTGGACCGTCGGCCGCGGTCACCTGCCGGGTGGCCTCGATCCCGTCGACGCGCTTCATCCGCAGGTCCATCACCACCACGTCGGGGCGGTACTGGGTGATGGCATCTGGCACCTCGTCGCCGTCGGCGCACTCGGCGACGATCACGAAGCCGTCCTTGCGTCGCAGTATGCGCCGCAGCCCCGAGCGCACCAGGTCCTGGTCGTCGACCAGGAGGACCGCGACGTCGGTCACGGGATCGGTCATGACACCACAGGGCACCACCGCGGCGCCCGGTCGGTGTCGTCGAGCGGAATGTTCGTGCGCACCGCCCATCCGTCGTCGGCCGGGCCGACGCTGATGATCCCCCCGAGTTGCTCGACGCGCTGGCGCATACCGTGCACACCGCGGCCCTCGACATCGCGGCCGTTCCTGACGGCCAGCGCGGGCACCGGGAGCCTGTTGGCAACGGTGAGCGACGCCGAAGTGCGTGAGATCCTCAGTAGCACCGTGGCTTCCGCGTCGGGAGCGTGTTTGGCGATGTTTGCCAGGGACTCCTGGGCGATGCGGTACAACGCCAAGCCCACCGCAGCTGAAACCACATCGGTGCGGCCGGTGGCGTCCAACCGCACGGTCAGCCCGGCGCGCACAAAATCCTCGACCAGGCAAGGGATATCGTCGACGCCCGGTTCTGGAGCCATGCTCATCGGGGCGCCGTCGAGCAGTCCGACCGTGCGGCGAATGTCCGCCATGGCCTGCCGGCCGAGGCGTTCGGCTTGTTCTAATGCTTCGACGGCATCGTCGACATCACGATCCTGCTGCAACCCGCGGCGGGCACCGGTCACATGCAGGAGCGTCACACTCAGCGAATGGGCGATTACGTCGTGGACCTCGCGGGCGATACGGCGGCGCTCGTCGGCCGCGGCGTGCCGGGCTTGGGCGGCCTGAGCCTCCTGCTGCTGGCGCATGAGCTGCTGCTGGGTGTGCACGAGATAACCCACCAGCCAACCCATTCCGAGGATGCCGAGATAGAGCGGCAGGGCGTCGAGGCGGTGCTGTGCGGCGGCCGTCATCAACAGCGTGGCCGCGGTCAGCGAGGCCAGGAAGCCACCCCACACGCCGACGAGCGAAGCGACTTCGCCGACCATCAGTACCGCGATCAGCGGAGCGAAATCGTTGGACACCGGTGTCGCCGTCGCGAACAGCAACACCGCGGTCGCGGTGGTCCAGGTCGCCCAGACGATCGGCGCCTTGAAATCGACACCGGACAGGTAGAACAGCGCGAACGGGGCAGTGCAGACCACGAGCGCGAGCAGGCTCGCCGGAAAGTCGGCGGTGGGACGCTGCAGCATGGCCACCGCGCCGGCGCCGACCACCGTGGCGTCGAACGCCAACACGATGGCCCAGTTGTAGCCCACCGGCAGGGCATAGCCGCGCCGGCGGGCGTGCGCACGGAGGCGGCGCGCGATGCTCCCGAGCATGTTCTGATCGTAGAAGGTGAGCGTGCCGCCGCACCTCCTACTGCGGTGGGATTTTCTGGGGTCGGATTCAAGCACTCAGAGTCGCCACATCTCGCGCGCCATGGCGGCGTCCTCGACGAAGCCCTCCCGCAGCGGCGGATAGTAGGGCCGTTTCAGGTCTGGTCGGGGGAGGCCGGCCAGTGCGGCCCGCACCGCGGTCAGGGTGCGCCGCCACAGGCCGCCTTCGCGGTGGCGAGGGGTAGCCGGCGCCGTCGCCGGCGGGGTGAAGACGGCATCTTTCGCCGCCCATCCACGGGCGACGCCTGTCACTGAATTCGCTATGGAGATAGCTGGGGAACGCTGTGCTCGTGTCATGCCTTGACGCTATGAAGAACGCAGGTCAGCTCACATCGCGCTGCCGTCCGATCTTGTCCTACGACCGTGGTAGGAGATCTGCACCGACCGCAGGACGATCAGCACGCGAATGATTACGCTCGTGCTGTGGTCCAGAGCTCGACGCGCAGACGTGGTCCCCGGCGCGATGTCGACACCCGGACATTGATCGTCGACACAGCGGAACGAATGTTCGCCGAGATGTCGATCGGTGCGGTGGCCGCGCGTGCGGTGGCCCGAGAGGCCGGGGTGGCCAGCCGTGCGGTGGCCTACCATTTTCCGGCCAAGAGAGACCTGGTGCTGGAGGTGGCCCGGCGGCGGGCCCCGACCGTCTTCGCGGCTGTAGTCCAGGAACTGGTGCGGGTGGCGCAGTCGGGCAACGAGATTGGTGTCTTCGACGTGGTCGAGGCGCTGATCGCACCGTATGTTCGTCTGCTCGACGACGATCCGGTGGGCGGCTTGCGCTGGCTCAAGGTGATGAATCAGCTGGCCTTGGACGAAGACCAGATCTGGCTGGATCAGCTGGCCGGCACGCCGAGTCTGCCGGAGTTGTTCTTCGCCGCTGCCGGTCGTGCGGTGCCCGACATCAAGAGCAGAGAAGGGCAGCAGCGCAGCACAATTGCGGTTCTTTCGATGATCGGTGCGCTAGCCAGTTCGGATCTCGCCCTCTATGGGCGCCCGCTGGGGCCCGAGGGCTTGGACCGCGGTTGGGTTGACCAGCTCGTCCGGTTCACGGGCAGCGGTTTACTCGGTGACGAGATCCAGCCCGATTAGGATCGTGGCGTGCAGATCGACGGCCAGCAGCTTGCTGCCTTCGCCGCGGTGGTCGAGCTGGGAAGCTTCGACGCGGCCGCGCAGCGTCTGCATGTGACTCCGTCGGCGATCAGCCAACGCATCAAGGCCCTCGAACAGCGTGTGGGTCAAGTCCTTGTGGTTCGCGAAAAGCCGTGCACTGCAACGTCAGCAGGTGTTCCGTTACTGCGGCTGGCGGCACAGACGGCGCTGCTGGAATCCGAGACGCTGGCCGAGATGGGCGGTGGCTCAGCGCACCGCGCCAGGATCGCGCTGGCGGTCAACGCCGACTCGATGGCGACCTGGTTCACCGGTGTGTTCGCCCAGGCGGCCGAGTTCTTGTTCGACATCAGAATCGAGGATCAGGACCTCTCTGCGCGCCTGCTTCGGGAGGGCGTCGTGATGGGCGCAGTGACCACCGAGCGGCGGGCAGTTCCGGGGTGTCGGGTGCACCCGTTGGGAGCGATGCGCTACGTGCCGGTGGCCAGTGCGCAGTACATGCAGCGTCACCTGCCCGACGGATTCACGCGCGATGCCGCGCAGGCGGCGCCCTCGCTGGCCTGGAACCGTGACGACGCGCTGCAGGACCAATTGGTGCGCAAGGTATTCCGCAAAGACATCGTGAGGCCGATTCACTACATCCCGACCGCGGAGGGGTTCGGGGCCGCCGTACGGGCGGGGTTGGCCTGGGGGATGTATCCCGAGGAACTGGTCGACGACGACTTCGTTCGGATCACCGACAACTACCTGGACGTACCGCTGTACTGGCAATGCTGGAAGCTCGACAGCCGCACCGTGGAGGCCGTCACGGCGGCGGTGCGCAACGCGGCGGGCAGCCTGCGCGGGTCGACACTGGCTTGACTTCTAGCGCACCAGTGGCGCCAAGTGTTTGCGTGCGTAGTCACGGACCGCGGCATCGTCGTTGACGTCCAGTATCGGGCTGGGCATCTGGGCCAGCGACACCGCCAGTCGGATGTGCAATTCGGAGACGGCCAGCAGATCGGTGTCGGGCATGGTGGCACCCGCCGCGCGAAGCGCCTTGGCCATCGCCGACGAGGCATGGTGCAGGAAGACCGGGGCTTGGTCGTAGGCGCCGGCGACTGCGGTGAAGTCGGTTTCCAGTCGCAGGAACCGGCGCATCACGGGTTCGGTGGTCAGCAGCCGCAGGCCTTCGCTGAACGCTGCCACCGCGGCGTCGCTGGGGCCCGAATCTATTGCCACGGTGCGCAACCGGTGCATGGCCGAGTCGAAGGTGCGGCGGCCGAGTTCGGTGATCAACGCGTCACGGGTGGGGAAGCGACGGTACAGCGTCCGGCGGCTGACACCGGCCTGCTTGGCGATGACGTCCAGGCTGGCCCGACCCAGCCCGACGAGCGCCACCTCCTCGGCGGCGGCCTTGAGGATGGCGTCTTCCTGCTCGGATTGGCTGGCGTTGCTGCGCGGCATCGATACCAGTGTGTGTCAGCCCGCCGCCGGACATCCCACCGGGGCGAAGGAATCCAGCGCCACCGACCGGTGCAGACGCACCAGCTTCTCGTACTGCAGCCGGTTGTAGGCCAGGGGAACGAGCAGCAGCCGATCGGGCAGTACCCGCCAGGCCACTTGGAGCAACCTGGTGTACACCGCGAACTCCCGGTCGTGCCGGGATTGCCAGCGGAACCCGGTCAGCTCGCGTACCCCCGGGTGCATGATGCCGAAGGAGCACACCTTGATCACTCGGCCGGCGATGGGCCGAACCGCCAACCACGACGGAGTCAGCGCCAGGCGCACCGGTGCGGGCAGAAGCAGGGTGGGCAACGGCAACCTGGTCAGCCCGGCCGTCACGCGGGTCAGGAACTCATTGCCCTGCAACTGGTTTTCGACCATGTCGTCGTAGTACTGAGTGGCCTCGGCGTAGGTTTGCGGCAGTTTCGCCGATGCGCCCGGCAGTTCGATAGCCCCGAAGGCCTTGAGCAACTGGGCGTAGGCCGCTTCTTGTTCGGCGGCGGTCAGGGTGATCCCGGTCGCCGGGGTGAACGAGTGCAGGACGACGAAGATCCCGCTGATGGCGATCCAGTTCCACAGCTGCGGGTTCAGTGCGCTGTAACGGACGTCGGAGAAGTCGTCCTTGCCGTGCCCGCGGACGTCCCGGTGCATCGTCTGCAGACGGCGCCCTTCGGCGTCACGGTCTTCGGCGTCACCCCAGATCGCCAGGAATGCGGAGAATCCGCTGCGCACCCCGCGATCGAGGAAGTTGCGCTCGAACCGGCCACTGCGGTCGACGGCCGCGGCGACCGGCACCAGGGCCACCTCATCGAAAGCCGCGGCCCCGAAGGCGCCTCCCAGGATGCTGCCCGAGTGTCTGCGGAAATCCGCCAGTACTGCCGGTCGTATGACGTCCTGTTCGGCCACGCTGCCAATAGACATGGCACAAAGTCTAG
Source organism: Mycolicibacterium senegalense (assembly GCF_019645875.1). GTDB lineage: Bacteria > Actinomycetota > Actinomycetes > Mycobacteriales > Mycobacteriaceae > Mycobacterium > Mycobacterium senegalense. The sequence goes on from NZ_CP081000.1 coordinate 600,636, forward strand.
TTATCTGTGCCAATGTGTCAATGGTGGTTCGCCAGGAACGTCTTGCCTGGTTGGTATGTTCGCGGCATGGCCAACCGGACGCATCGATACGAGGTCGAGGTCACCTGGACCGGCAACACGGGTTCGGGCACCAGCGGCTACCGCGACTACGCCCGCGACCATGACGTGACCGGTGTCGAGAGGCCCGGCAAGCCGACGATTCCAGGCAGCGCCGATCCGGCCTTCCGCGGGGATCCGCAGCGGTGGAATCCCGAGGAACTGCTTGTGGTCAGCCTGTCGCAATGCCACATGCTCTGGTATCTGGCGCTGTGCGCCAAAGCGGGCATCGTCGTCACGGCCTACAGTGACCGTCCGCACGGCACGATGAGCGAAAATGCCGAGGGCAGCGGAGTTTTCACCGATGTCACGTTAAGGCCGCAGGTGACCATCACCGACGGCGAGCGCGTCGGTGAGGCTACCGAGCTCCATCACGAAGCCCACCGGATGTGTTTCATCGCCAACTCGGTTAGTTTCCCGGTGACCGCTACACCCACCGTGACAGCACTGAGCTAGGGACCGACGAGGCCTGGGCCGGGATGAAATGAACCGCATTCCAGAGGTTTTCGTCGGGTAAGGGACCGGAGTCGATCACCACTGCAGTGGCGTCACCCCGGTCGCCGTCGATATCGATCGCCTCACCGCTGTCGCCGTAGGTGCCATGGCAGTCACTCAGGCAGCGGCCCGTGGCGGGATCGATGTTGCCGTCGAACATGTCGTTGATCCAACCGGCCATCAACCACTGCACGGCCGGGGGATTCTGCGGCTGGGGAACTCCGGCAACCAGATAGGCTGCGGCCTGGATCAGCGGGTTGCCGCCGAGCATGGAATCCATATGGACGCCACCGTCGACGACGACCCCGTTGAACTTTCCGGGCCGGGCCGCCGAGAGATCATCGTTCACCGTGCTCGTCGAGTTGAAAGCGTTCGACGGTGCGCCGAGCTCATATACCGGAACATAGTCGTCCGGGTCGTTACCGTTGCTTGCCTCCAGTTGCGCGAATCGGTGCATCGCGTTCGGCAGCGTGCCCGAGGGCGGAACCCCGTCCAGCAACACCACCCCGGCCAGATCGTTGGGTGCGTCCTGGCCGTCGGCGCGGCGGGCCACCAACCCCTCGGCGTAGTAGCCGGCGACTCCGGGCGCAAAGCCCCCGCCCAGCGAATGGCCGACGAGTACGAACTGTTGCGGTACCGCGTAGGGCTCCTGCCCGGCTTTCAGCGAAGCGGTTGTCATGCTGGCGTTCAACGCGTCCCGATCTGGATCGAGGAAGAGATCGGCGACGGCCTTGTGCATGCTGTCCCCACCGAGCCACATGCCACCCTCGGTGTACGGGTTGGAGGTCACGGTGGTAACCACAACCACACTGTTGGTGCGCTCAGCCAGATACGAGGCCGTGTAGCTGTACATCGGGCCGGTGGCGATGAATCCGTGCTGTAGGTAGATCAGTCGTTCGGGGTTGCCCTGCGTCGGGAAGTACCAGTCCGCCGGGACCTCGTTACCCGGGGAGACGACCAACGTCGAACTGCTCACCTGAACCGAATCGCGGAGTCCTGTAGGTACCACCGGCGGTCCGTCGAATGTCTGGATGACGGCGCCGATCGCGTTGAAGACGGCCGAGCCCACCGCCTCGGAAACGCGAGAAGCCACTTGCGATATCGCACCCAGCGGGTCGGGCGCGTCAACCGCAGGTGAATCGACAGTCGATGCAACGGTGGACGCGCTGCGCTCGGCCACGCTCTCGGTCGGTGCCGTCACACGCTTGGTGACGTGTGCTCGGACCTCCTTGCGCAACACGGAGAGCGGATCTCGCGACGTCGGGACGCCCTTTGCTTTCTCCATCCGCTTCTCATGCCGGACCCGGGAAGCAGCAGTGGTTGCTGTGGGGACCGGACGATCACTGTGCTTGAGTCGTGAGTTGACGCGGTTGCGCGCGGAGGTTGCGGTGCCGCTTGCCTTTTCGGCACCGGCCGGCGACGTCTTCGCGGGACCGGGGTCCGAACCCGCGTCGGGTTCGGCACCGGCGGGCGCGGCGCCGGCGAGCAATGCCGCCGACACCCCGGCTGTCAGCACACCGGCGCCCAACCATCCAGATACGTGCATGAGAAATCCCCCGCCCGTGGGCCGATCATGAATGGCAGGATGCTAACTCGCCGAATCGGCTGCCGGGCGCGATTCTCAACTTCGGTTCACCGATGCAGTCGGCGCAGCTGGGCTGATGCCACCGACAACACCGCCAGGTCAGGCTCGGCTGCATCGAGGAACTCATCCAGCGTGCGCTTGGCCCGATCCAGCCGTGGCCGGTTGTAGGCCTCGAAGTCGCGGATGGTGCATGCGGCCTGCGCGCCCTCGATTCCGTGCTTGGTGACGTCGATGGTCAAGTCACGCAATGATCGGTACAAGTCTTCCCGAAGGGCGAGCCGGGCCTGGGCATGCCAGCGGCCACCCCGGGGCAGCGACGACACCGCCAGCAACAGCCGGTCCACTCCGAGCCGGTCGGACAGTTCGAAGTAGATCCTGGCCAGCGCGGTCGGGTCTTCGCCGTGGACATGGGCGACCTCGATGACGTCCAGAAGGCTGAACGCATAGAGGGATTCGCTGATCCGCGCAGCGATATCGGCCGGTACACCGCGAGCCACCAGGTCGTCGTGTGCCGCCAAGACCGTGTCGCGCTCCTGGCCCCGCAGCATCGATCCGAGCTGACCGCGCAGCATCGCCACCTGGTTGCTGAATCGGGTGATCTCGGCGTCGATTTCGAGCGGTTGCGGCCGGTTGAGCACAAACCATCTGGCGGCCCGGTCGAGCAGGCGACGCCCTTCGATGATCATGGCATTCGTCAGTGCGGGCGGAAGGTCGGCGGCATAGATGTCAGACCAGAGCGTGTCGAGATCGAAAACCTCGGATACCACGGCATGAGCGCGCACGATATCGGCTGGGGTAGCGCCGGTTTCCTCTGAAAGCCGGAACGCGAAGGTGAGCCCGGAGGTGGCCAGCACGCGGTTGACGATCGAGGTGGTGATGATCTCCCGGCGCAGCGGATGCTCTGGGAGCGGCTCGCCGAGCCTGCGCCGCAACGTCGGCGGGAAATACCGAGTCAGCAGCGCGACGAAATACGGGTCCTCGAACATTTCGCCGCTGAGCAGCTCGGCCTTCAGATCGAGTTTGACGTGCGCCATCAACGTGGCCAGTTGCGGAGCGGTGAGGCCGCGTCCGCCCTTGGCCAGGTCCGCGAATTCCGTTTGGCTGGGCATGTTCTCGCGGGAGCGGTGCAACCCGCGCCTGGCCTCGAGATCGGCCGTCATCCGGGCATGCACGTCGACCATCTGGGCGGCGTTGGAGCGGGCGTCGCTGAGCAGCCGATTGTGCGCCTGGTTGTTGGACAGGACGAGCTGCGCGACTTCGTCGGTCATGTCAGCCAGCAATCGATTGCGTGCGTTGCCGCTGAGCAGGCCGGACCGCGCTGCGGAGTCCAGCAGGATCTTGATGTTGACCTCGTGGTCGGAGCAGTCCACTCCGGCCGCGTTGTCGATGGCATCGGTGTTCACCAGGCCGCCGCGCCGGGCGTATTCGATGCGGGCGCGTTGGGACAGACCGAGATTGCCGCCTTCGACGATCACCCGTGCCCGGACCGCGTCGGCGTCCACCCGCACCGGATCGTTGACCTTGTCGGCGATGTCGGAGTGCTGTTCGTCGGCGGCCTTGATGTATGTGCCGATCCCGCCGTTGAACAACAGGTCGACCGGGGCGCGCAGGATGTGGCTGATCAGCTGGGTGGGAGTGAGCCGGACTTCGCCGTCGTCGATGCCGAGTGCGGCTCGCATCTCCGGTGTGGTGACAATGGTTTTCGCGGTCCGCGGCCATACCCCACCGCCGATGCTGATCACCGAGCGGTCGTAGTCGTCCCACGAAGATTGAGGCAGTTCGAAAAGCCGCTGCCGTTCCTTGCGGGCCGGCACGGTGTCGGGCTGCGGGTCGACGAAGATGTGCCGGTGATCGAACGCGGCCACCAGTCGCAGGCCGGGGCGCAGCAGCATGCCGTTGCCGAAGACATCCCCGCTCATATCGCCGACGCCGACCGCGGTGAATTCGTCTGCCGCCGAATCGATGCCGAGTTCGGCGAGGTGGGTGTCGCCGCTGACCCAGGCGCCGCGGGCGGTGATGCCCATCGCTTTGTGGTCGTAACCGGCAGAACCGCCGGAGGCGAAGGCGTCGCCCATCCAGTAACCGCGGTCCAGGGCGACTGCGTTGGCGGAATCGGAGAAGGTGGCGGTGCCCTTGTCCGCGGCCACCACCAGGTAGGGGTCGGGCCCGTCGTGGCACACGACGCCACCGAAGCGGGGGCGGTCGTCGGAATCGGACGGTGCGGTCTTGTCGACCACGTCGAGCAGTGCGGCGATGAACTGGCGGTAGCTCCGTAGCCCCTGGACGCGGGGAGATTCGCCGGCGGCGGGTCGGGCCTTGACGACGAAGACGCCTTTGGCGCCGACCGGCACGATCATCGCGTTCTTGACGGCCTGCGCCTTGACCAGTCCCAGGACCTCGGTGCGGTAGTCGTCGTGGCGGTCCGACCAGCGCAGCCCGCCGCGGGCCACCAGCCCGAAGCGAAGGTGCAGACCTTCGAATTGCGGGGAGTACACGAAGATTTCGGAAAGTGGACGCGGCTGTGGCAGCTCGTCGATGGACTGCGCGTCGAGCTTGTGGACCAGATAGGGAGCCCAGACCGTGAGGGCGTCGGGTGCGAACGCGTTGGTGCGTACGGTGGCGTTGATCAGATTGTGATAGCTGCGCAGGATCCGGTCGGCGTCGATATGCAGCACCTGATCGATCTCGGTGGCCACCCGCTGTTCGGCTTCGGTGATGCGGGCGATGCGGTGGGGGCTGTCGGCGGGTTGCTCGGTGCGGTCGAACCGGGCCTCGAACAGGTCGAGCAGGGCCCGCGTGGCCGCCGGGTTGTCCAGCAGGACCCGCTGGATACGGGTCTGGCCGTAGGGCAACGGCAGCTGCCGAAGGTATCGACTGTAGCTGCGCAGCACGGTGACCTGGCGCCAGCTCAGGGCAGCCCTCAGCAGCAGCGCGTTGAACCCGTCCGATTCGACCCGGCCCGCCCACATCGCCTGGAAGGTCTCGCGGATGCGGTCGACGGTATCGGCCTGCGGTCGGGCGACCGCTTCGGCAACGTCAGGGCCGGGCTGTAACAGCAGGTGATAGACATGGCAGATCCGCCCGTCCGGCCGGGTCCAGGTGCCGGCCTGCTCCTCGAGGACCTCAAGGTCCATGCTCTGCAGCGCGGGCAGCATCCGGCGCAACGGGACCGGGTCGAGCGCGGCGAGTGCGAAGTTCAGCCGGCCGTCCGCGCCGGCAGCCCAGTCGAGATTCACCGCGACGGCATCACCCATCAGATCGTTGAGCGCCGTGGCCTCAAGGAGCCGGCTGGGTACCACGACCCCGGCGCGCTGATCTTGCATGTCGGGCCCAATGGCATTGGCGCGCAACGAGTCCACGGTTCGGTTCTCCTCAATCGTCGTTGATCGATGCCGTCGGTCGCGGTCGACGGTGTAGACAATCCTGGGGTGTGGAGCGCGACTGCGGGGCCGACAAAGTGTCAGTGATCTGCGCATTGCCGTTACAGTTTGTAGCCCTCCGAGGGGCTGGTATCTCGTGCTGCGAAAGGATTCGGGCTGGCCAGCGGTGAACGCTGACCAGCCCGAATCGATTGGGATACCCGTGGTCGGTGGGGAGGGACCACGGGCACCGTTTACTCGGCGCGCTCCCTGCGGAGGCGGGCCGCAACCTCGATTGCGTCGTCTTCTGGTGCATCGGAGTTCCCGAACGGACGGGCTGTGATCATGTAGATGGCGCCTGCGGCGAGGACGACCGACATGCCGATGAGCACGATCCACCGGTCGACGAACGGCAAACTTGCGTCGCCTGGCAGCGCGAGCAGAATCATCGCGGCTACGCCGTAGCACAGCGCAAGGACATTGACCGCGAATCCGGCTCGACCCAGCGACCAGGCTCCGGCCGGCCGCCAGCCCTTGAGTCGTTGGCGAAGTGCGGCGGCGACCACCATGTGGAAGCAGACGTAGATGCCGAGGACTGCGAACGCCGTTACCTGCGTGATGCTGTTCGGGTTGAAGTAGAGCCAGAAGCAGATCAGCGTCGGTGCGCAGCAGGCCACGATCATGGCATTTCGCGGCACTGCGCCGGCACCGCCGACCTCCTCATGCAATTGCGACAGCCAGCGGCTTCGCGGCAGCATGTTGTCCCGGGCGAAGCTGAAGATCAGCCGGCTCAACGCTGCCTGCTGGGACAAGACAGCCGACAGGAACACCGTGGCGGCGACGATCAGGAGCAGGTTCATCCCGAACTCGCCTGCGCTGTCCCGCACAATATCGGGAATCGGATCCGCGACGTTGCCGGCGACGATTTCTTCCAGGTTTGGTGCTGCCAGCACGAAGCCCGCGTAGGCGATCATCGCGGCGACCAGACCGATCACGATGGTCAGGATCATCGCCACCGGAATCTTGCGCTCAGGGTTCTCCACTTCTTCGGCCACGTCGCCGCAGGCTTCGAAACCGTAGAACATCCACAGGCCGACCAGCGCTGCCATCAGGAATGCCCCGATGTAAGGACCGTCGCCGGCGACGCCGAAGGAATCGAAGAAGACGCCGAAGGGGTGCTGGCGCTTGAACAGCAGTAGGTACAGGCCCAATGCGACGACGCCGACCAGCTCGCAGTAGAAGCCGATTCGGGCTACGCGGGCCAAGGTCTTGGTGCCGGTGCTGTTGAGGCCGAAGGCGATCAACAGCAATGCGAGTGCGATGGCGAGATTGGTGTCCTGATTGAGCGGGATGTGAAAGAGCTTGGCCAGGAATGGAATTGAGAACTGCACGACCGAGGTGGTGGTGACGACGAGCGCGGCCATGTAGATCCAGGCCGCCATCCACGCGTACCTGCGGCCCCATAGCCTCCGGGTCCACGGATAGATGCCGCCGGTGATCGGATACTGCGAGACCACTTCTCCGAACACCAAGGCCACCAGGATCTGGCCGACGGCGACGATGGGGAACCACCAGATGGACGGCGGACCGGCAATGGCCAGGCCCACGGCGAATATCGACAGGACGCCCGCCCCGGGTGACAGGTAGGTGAAGCCGAGCGAGAAATTGGATACCAGGCCAATCGATCGCTTGAAATGTTCCGGCTGGTCCGGCCGGGCCTGGCCGGCCTGTGTGGCCAGGGGTTCGGACGATATCGGCTGCTGTGTCATCAATGACCCTCGTGGTGGGTAGGTCCGGCGCGGATTGGCGGTCATCCGCGCGGATGAATATGGACGTTTGTAGAAAATTGTGGGGTGGCTCACGCTAACGCCGTCGACTTGGCCTGTCAACAGCTGCGCCGCACCACGCCTCGCGGCAACCCTTCGATATTCTCGAGGTGAGCGTCGCTGAATGTAAATATGCTGTAAATAAAGGTCTTTCGAGCGCATCTCAGACTCTGGGTCGGCGCCGGCCACGATATCTCTTTCGCCGCAACGGTTGACACGCCGAGGGTGCGGGACTAGCTTTTCGCCAATCACCTAGTTTCTACATATGTACAAATATGATGAGCGCGCGCCAGCGGCGCGCGCTCGGTCGTACTTGCGCCGGAACCAGTACCGGCTGCGGCGCCAGGCCGCTGAAAGTTCACCCACTGAAAGGAAATTGGAATGAAGTTCGGCATCTTCAACATTCCCTACTCGCGCGGATACTCAGCCGGTCTGCGCTCGGCCAAGCAGGTCATCGACTGGGATCTGACCATCACCAGGTGGGCCGACGAGTACGGCTGGTCCGAGGCGTACTTCGCCGAGCATTACACGCTGGGAGGCGAGCCCAGTCCGGCCCCCGACGCGATGATCGCCGCCGCCTCGCAGAGCACCTCGCAGATCAAGTTGGGCGCAGCTGCCCACCTGCTGGCCTACCACAACCCCATCGCGCTGGCTCACCGCATCATGTGGCTGGACCACATGACGGGCGGCCGTTACATCGCAGGATTCGCTCCCGGTGCATTCCCCAGCGATGCACAGCTGTTCAACACCGGGAAGAACAACCCGGAGATGATGACCGAGGCGCTCGAGATCATCGAGAACATCTGGACCAAGAAGGGTCCGTTCCGGATCGAGGGCAAATACTGGACCGTCGACATGCCGGCCTACGACGACGACATTCACGGTCCGCACCTTGCGCCCAAGCAGGAGCGCATCCCCGTGATCATGACCGGCATGCAGGCCAAGTCGCCGACGTTGACGGTCGCCGGCAGCAACGGCTACTTCCCGATGAGCCAACAGGTGCATGCCAACGTGCTTCGGGAGCACTGGGCCACCTATGCGGCAGCCGCCGAGTCCGCAGGTCACCGCCCTGATCGGGGGGACTGGCGGATCTGTCGCGACGTGCTGGTGGCCGACACCGACGAGGAAGCGCGCGACGCCTACCTCAACGGCTCGATGGGCGACCTCTGGGGCAACTACAACATTCCGACGTTCATCAAGCTCGGGCTCGGGGAGTTGATGACCGGCGGCACCATCGCCCCGGAGGAGTTGAGTGCGGAATGGATGGTCGACAACTTCCACTTCGTCGGGTCGGCCGAAACGGTAGCGGCCAAGATCGAGGCGCTCTATGAGCAGGTCGGCGGCTTCGGCACGCTGATCTCGTTCGGCCACGAATACGCCGGCAACTCCGAGGTGTACCGCCGCAGCTTCGAACTGGTGGGAACCCAACTCGCCCCGCTGGTTTCGCACCTGAAGCCGTGACCCCTATCCGAAAAACGAGAGACGAGATCAACTCATGACCACATCATCGGGACGGCTGACCGAAAAGGTCGCCTTTGTATCCGGCGGCGCCCGCGGGATGGGCGCCGCCCATGTCCGGCGCCTGGCGGAGGAGGGCGCGACAGTCCACTTCGGGGACATCGAAGACGGCCTGGGCAAAGAGCAGGAGGACACTCTGCGCCGCATGGGCCTCGACGTCACCATCCACCACCTCGATGTCACCGACTCGGACTCGTGGAGCGAGGTAATGGCCCGGATCGCCGACGACCATGCACGGCTCGACGTGCTGGTGAACAACGCCGGCATCATCGACATGGACAAGCTCGAGGACCAGAGCGATGAGCATTGGCAGCGGGTGATCTCGGTGAACCAGACGGGCGTGTTCAAGGGTGCGAGGGCGGCCCTGCCGCTGCTGCGCAACAGCGCGGCGGCATCCATCGTCAACATCTCGTCGATCTTCGGGTTGGTCGGTGCCGACGGGTATTTCGCCTACATCGCCTCGAAGGGTTCGGTGACCACGATGACCAAGGCGATGGCCGTCTCCTACGGCCCCGAAGGCATCCGCTGCAACAGCGTGCACCCTGGCTACATCCAGACGCCGATGCTCGACGAAGAGCTCAAAGGGCTCGGCGAGGGTGCTAGTGAGGCGATCCATCAGCAGATCCCGCTGCGACGCTTCTCTCGGGCAGAGGAGGTCTCCGAGGTGGTGGCGTTCCTCGCATCCGATGCGGCGTCCTACGTCAGCGGGGCTGAGATCCTGGTTGACGGCGGGCTGTTGGCCGGCCGCTGAACCTGCCATACGCCAAGGGGGTCACTGCGATTGCAGTGGCCCCCTTGGCGTTGACGGATCAATTGTTGGGAATTTTGAACGGGCCCATGGCGCCGCCGTCGACTACGAGGGTCGTACCGGTCACGTAGCGGCTCGCGTCGGAGGCCAGGTACAGAACCGCATGGCTGATGTCGATCGGCTCGACGAACGGGATGGGCAGCGCGTTCATGGCCTTCAGTGCCGGGATCGAATCCTGCTGTGTGGCACCGGGCTTTCCGCCCGAGAACAGGGTGTTGTAGGCGTCGTTGTCGATCATCGGGGTGTCGACGTTGGTGGGGTTTACCGAGTTGACCCGGATCCAGTGCGGAGCCAGCTCGCCGGCAAGGGTGCGCATCAAGCCGTTGACGCCGTGTTTCGACGCCGAATAGTGTCCGACGTTCAGCTCGGCAACCAGTCCGGAGATCGAGCTGATCAGAATCACCGAACCGCCCTGCCCTTGCTTGAGCAGGTGTGGCACGGTTGCCTTGATCGTCTTCCACACGCCGGTGAGGTTGACGTCGAGTTGGTCGCGGAACTGTTCCTCGGTGAGCTCCCACATCGGGGCGATGTCATTGACGGTTCCCGCGTTGGCGACCACGATGTCCAGCCTGCCGAGCTCTGTGAGTCCTTGCCGGACAAATGCTTCCAGGGCGGCCAGGTCGCGGACGTCCACGCGTTCGGTGATGATTCGGCGTCCGGTGTCGGCCACCAGCTTGGCCGTCTGCTCCAGGTCCTCGGGGCTGGCCATGGGATACGGCACGGTGTCGATCTGGGCGCAGATGTCCAATGCCAGGATATCGGCGCCCTGCTCGGCCAATGAGATGGCATGAGAGCGGCCTTGGCCCCGTGCTGCACCCGTGACGAGGGCGACCTTTCCGGTGAGGTCCAAAGGGTTGTTCATGGCTGCTCCGTTCACGTAGGGGTCTTTCCCGGGAAGGTGTCGCCCGGCCACTGGGAGCTTATCTCAACAAATGTAGAAAATAACAGCAGTGGAGCGATTAGATGAGACGAGTTTGGATGGCAATTTGTTTGGGGTGCAACGTGTTTGTCGGCCATCCCGCGTCTGAGTCCCAGCACTGAGTGCTTCCGCGGTGTGTAGGGAACCCGCCGGTGTAGTCTCGTCAGGAGTTGCCGTGGCGCGGCGGCGGGTCGAAGATTGGGGTCGAGGTGAAGAAATCGGGCAGTCGTTCAGAGGCGACTGCGATGGCCCTGATCGAAGCTGCACTCCAGATCGTGCGGGAATCCGGTGTCAAGAGCGTGACCCACCGCAAGGTCTGCAGCTACGCGGGCGTTGCACTGGGCAGTAGCACCTACCACTACGAGAATCTCGACAATCTGATCTTGGACGCGTTCGCCCACTATGTCGAGGATGTGTCGAGCCGGTATGAGGACAATTTCGCCGGCGCCACCAGCGACGACGACCTGATCGATGCAGTCCTGCAGCTCACCGAGGCGCTGACCACCGACATGGGGAACGCGATCTTGGAGTGGGAGCTGTTGGCCGCGGCCGGTCGCGAAACGGCATACCGTGCGCTCGCCCAGAAATGGTCGGAGCGCGCCCGCTCCGCGGTACAGGCGTATGTCTCGCCACAAACCGCACACATGCTGGAAGTGATCTGGGACGGCGCTACGGTGCAGCGCGTCCTCAACGGCAAGCGGCTGACCGATGCGGAATTGCGGCGGATGGTCCGGGCGGTGCTGGAACTCGATGACTCTCGCTCATATCCGAAGGTCAAAAGTGATGGTGGTCGGTCGCCAAAAGGCAAGGCCGCGGCACGAACTCGGCGCGCCGCGGCCAGTCGGTAGGCCGCGCGCTCAGTGGTTGACCACGAATACCTTGCGGATCGTCTCGTGCACGGTCCAGGTGGTTCCCTCGCCGGGATCGACGACGACCAGGTCTCCCGGGCCGACCTCGACAGTGTCGCCTGATTCACCCTTCACTGTCGCCCGGCCGGACAGGATCACCACGGTTTCCTGACCGCGGTAGTCCATGTGTACTCCCGGTTCGGCCTCCCAAACTCCGTGGACTTGCCCGCCGTCGGAGAAGACCCGTGCCGATCGCACCGGCGCAGTGCTTCCTGGGCGGTCGGATTCGAACAAGGGCAGGGTGATCGGGTCGAAACGTTTGATCGCAGACATGGTTTTCCTAACTGTTGATTTCGATGTAGTGCAGCGTCGGTGAGTGCGCGGGCATCAGCCGGCGATGGAATCCCAGTGAGCGCGATCGAGCTGGGGGAACTTGGAGCGCAGGAACAGTAAGGGGTGCGAGGACGGGTCCTCGCCGGCCCGCAACCCCAACACCCGGGCCGCGATGATCTCGTGGTCGCCGCCGTCGTAGCGCTGCCAGATCTCGCATTCGACCCAAGCTTGGCAGCCGGTCAACAGCGGCGCGGCGGTCATCTGTCCCGGATACCACTCAACGCCGTCGAATTTGGGGCCACCGGACTTGGCGAAAGACAGTGCGAGTTCTTGCTGGTGGCCTGCCATCACGTTGACGGCGAACTTGGTGCCGGACGCGATCTTTGGCCAGCTGGTGGAGTTTCGATCGATGGACAGCAGAATGAGCGGTGGCTCCAGCGACAGTGCCATGAAGGACTGAACGGTGAATCCTCTCGGTAGTCCGTCTGCCATCCCGGTCACCACCACCACGCCGGTGGGGAAATGTCCTAATACCGAACGGAAGTCGGTACTGCTGATCACGGGGGCATGGGCCATGGGTATGCGTTCCGTTCGGTGGTGTCGTAGCGCTCGGCGCAGATTGCGCGAATTGGTGCGCGAGGCGAACTTTCTACATATGATGAAACTACGAAGTCGGGGAAAGCGTCAACCGCTCAGCCCAAATTGCCATCCGGAGGTATCACGTGACTGCGACCAACGTCGTGACCCGCGCAGGCGCCGCTCTCAGCGGGGGATACGCCGTTGCGAATGAGGCGTTCTCGAGTGGGCAACTCGTCGTCGTCTCCGATGACCATGAATGCGCGCTGGCGATGTCTGCCGCTGTGGCCACCACGCACGCGGTAGCGGAAATGATCCGCTTCGGATCCGGACTCGTCTTCGTGGCCTTGACCCGAGGCCGGCTCGACCAGCTCGATATCCCGCAGATGCCGACGGACTCGACCGGCCGCCGCGGCAATTTCCACGTTGCCGTCGACTCGGCGGCCGGCATCAGTACCGGAATCTCGGCCGTCGATCGGTGTCAGACCATGCGCGCGCTCGCCGATCCGGGAACTGTGCGTGACGACTTCGTCCGGCCCGGCCACTTGATCCCGGTGGCCGCCGACATCGTTCCCGCCCGCTCTCCTGGTATCGCCGAACTGGCGCTCACGCTGGCGTCAACGGCGGATCCGGTACTGCCGGCTGCGGCGTTCTGCGCATTGACCTCAGAAGTGGATCCGTGCCGGGTGGCCGATCCGGACGAGGGGCAGCGGTTCGCGCAGCAGCACGGGTACGCATTCGTCGGTCGGCAGTGTGTGCTCACCGCCTACTACAGCAGTGGATCGTCCATCACCTGGTGAACCCCTCTTAGGGACAAACAGGTTGTTCGGCGAGCCATTCAGCCGCGCGAGCCCAGTGCTCGGCGGTCGGGTTGATCTGCTCGCCGTGAGGTAATCAGGCGTACTCGCGCATCTCGGCGCTCGGCGCCGGCGCCCACCGATCGACGTATTGCTCAGGATGGGAACCGTACGTATGTCTCACACAGTCGGTTCTAGCTCGCGGGCACGACTCCGCGGGGCAGGATCAGCGGAAGATCGTTGTAGGTGACGATGCCGGGTGCGGCGTTGACCACTGCGGGGATCGCGTTGATCGGGGGAGTGGCGGTCATGATGTGCCCGAGCACCATGAATTCCTCGAGCGTGGTGGCCTCGAAGTCCGGGGGCGGTAGGAAGCCGACTTTCATCGTCACCGTCGGCCGGCCGGCAACCTCGATTACCCAGCCGTCTTGGTCGATCTGCCAATCCGGTTGCAGTGTCTGGCCTTTGCGCCACCGCAGAGTGAGTTCGACGCGGGTGGTGTCTCCGACGATTCCCTTCCAGCTGACGAAGACGCCCGCCACACCGCCCGCCGGGATGGTCCACGATCCGAGATCGAGATCCTCTGTGGTCTGGGCATATTCGGCGTCGCAGCGGACTTCGTCAAATTCGATGCCGAGCGCATCGCCGATCATCCGCACGGCCTCACCGAACACTCCGGTGCCGTGGGCGGTCATCGCCTGCAGGTCGGGGTGATCGATGGGCTGACCGAACCCGACCGGCTTCTCGGTTTCGGGTGAGTCGTAGAACGTGGTGTCGGCGGCTTCGTTGACGGTGATCTTGTCCACGCGATCGCAGATACCCGCGGCCACGACTGCCAACTGGTTGACATAGCCCGGGCTGATTCCCGATCCGAACATGGTGGAACCGCCCTTGCGGCACGCCTCGGCGATTCGGTCGCGGCCCTCGCCCTGGTTATGTCCGGTGATGAAGGAGGCCGTCGCCACGACATTGACGCCGGCCGACAGGATTTCGACGAGTTCGTCGACGTCGATCCACATCGGGTTGTAGACCACGACATCGGGTTTGAGGGCGAGCAGCGCCTGAACGTCGTTGGTGGCGGTCACCCCGAGCGGCTCGATCCCGACGAGCTCACCGACGTCCTTGCCGGCCTTGTCGGTTGACCACGCATAGCAGCCGACCAGCTCCAGGGTTGGGTTGCGGGCGATGGCCGCCACCGAACTCTTTCCGACGTTGCCGGTTGTCCACTGGACGACCCGATATGGCGAAGTTTGTGACATGCGGCGGCTCCCTTGCTCGGTTTCGGGCAGTTTTCCACGACCGTGAGAAAAAGGGAAGAGCGATGCGTCGGCATGGTCGTGAACAACTAGGATTGCCGGTGTGACCACCGGAAACGCACCACGTAGGGGGCGGCCACCGCGCATCGATCAGAAGCAGATCGTCGCGGCGGCGCGCGCCCTGGCGCCGGGTGCGTTGACCATGCAGGCGGTGGCCGACGCACTCGGGGTGGACCGCACGACGCTGCACTACTACGTCGGCGACCGCGACGGTCTACTCGAGCTCGTGGTGGCCGATCTGTTCGAGACCGAACTGCGCTCGATCGAGTTACCTACCGGGGCCGGCTGGCAGGAAGTCCTGCGGGCCTACGGCAACGCCATCCGGCAGGGCGTACTCAAACTCGGTGTGACGGCTACGAGTTTCCGGCTGCGCGGAACCAGCGGGGCGGCCAGCCTCGCCTTGGCGGAACAGGTGCTGCAGGCCCTGACCGACGGCGGATTCACTACCGACGATGCCGGGCGGGCGCTCACCCTGGTGTCCGGGCTCGCGATGTCAGCAGCGCATGACGTGCTGGGGTCGGCGGAGTCCCGACTGCACCACCAAACGCCCGAGGTGGTGCGTGCCCTGAAGGACCTGCCGTCCAGTGACTTCCCGCTGCTCAGTGGCGTGGTGGCCGACCGCAGCGCCGATGCCGGCGCAGCTGCTCGTGATTTCGACTTCAACCTCGACATCGTGGTCGCCGGGTTAGAGCGCTTCCTCGCTACGTAGAGGCCGAGTCGCTGGGGAGGACCGGCTCGAGTACAGTGCTCAGCATCCTCTTAGGCGGAACTTGAGTTCCGTCTGGGTCAATTTTTGCATAGGGTCAGGTCGGGAGGCGCAACTGTGTTCGGGTTGCTCAAGAAAGCGTGGATACCACTCACTTTGGTGGTGGTCGTCGCTTTGGGCGCGTACGCGATCTTGCGGATCCGTGAGTCCAACCATCAGGTTCCGAGGGCGGCCGATGGCTCGGGTATCACCGCGAATTTCAATCCGAAGCACATCACCTATGAGGTCACCGGCTCCGGTGGAACGGCCAACCTCAATTACCTCGATGAGAACGGTCAGCCTCATCTCATCGAAAACACTCCGCTGCCTTGGTCGTTCACGATCGTGACGACGCTGCCCTCGATGTCGGCCAACATCATGGCCCAGGGGGATCGTGACGTGAGCGATCTGCGCTGTCGGGTAACGGTCGACGGCGAGGTCCGCGACGACCGGGCGAGCACAGACACCGTCAAACCGTTCATCTACTGCTTGGTGAAATCCGTATGAGCAACGCGCACTCGAAGCCGCACCGTCCGTTCCTGGGCCACATGGTCCGGATCTTCTCGCTGCCGATCATCATCTTCTGGGTGCTCGTGGTGGTCGCGCTGGGTGCGCTGGTGCCCTCACTCGACGCGGTCGCCGAAATGCGGCAGGTGCCGTTGAGCCCGACGAATTCGCCGTCGTATCAGGGCATGTTGAACATCGGCAAGGTGTTCCAACAGTACGATTCCGACTCCTCGGCGATGGTCGTGCTCGAAGGAGAGGACAAACTCGGCGACGAGGCGCACAAGTTCTACGACCAGATCATCGACAAGCTCGAGACTGATCGCGAACATGTCCAGAACATTCAGGACTTCTGGAGCGATCCGCTGACCGCCGCGGGTTCGCAGAGCGTCGACGGCAAGTCGGCCTACGTGCAGATCTTCCTCAACGGCTCCCAAGGCACCAGCGCCAGCCACGAATCGGTGGCCGCGGTGCGCGACATCGTCGCTTCGGTCCCCGCACCACCGGGCATCAAAGCCCACGTCGCCGGCAACACCGTGCTCAACGCCGATACCCAGGTCGCCGGGCACCAGAGCATGGCGACCATGGAGTTGGTGTCGGTCGCCGTCATCATCGTGATGCTGCTGTTCATCTACCGGTCCATCGTGACGATGCTGGTGTCGATGGTCATCATCGGCCTCGAACTCTTTGCCGCGCAGGGTGTTACCGCTGCAGCCGGATATGTGAACATCATCGGCCTGACCCCGTACGCGGTCAGCATGGTCACCATGCTGTCGCTGGCGGCGGGTACCGACTACGTGATCTTCCTACTCGGCCGATACCACGAGGAGAGATCGAAGGGCCTGGAGAAGGACGAGGCGTTCTACGTCGCGTATCACGGTGTCTCCCACGTCATCCTGGGCTCAGGTTTGACCATCGCGGGCGCCTGTATGTGCCTGACGATGACCACGCTGCCCTATTTCCAGACCATGGGTCTGCCATGCGCCATCGCGATCCTGGTGATCATCGCCGCCGCCCTGACGCTGGCCCCTGCTGTGCTGACGGTGGCCTCGAAGTTCGGTCTGCTGGATCCCAAGCGTGAGCTCTCCACCAGGGGCTGGCGCAAGGTCGGCACGTCCGTGGTGCGCTGGCCGATTCCGATCATCTTCGTCACCAGTCTGATTGCCGTCATCGGTTTCGTGAGCCTGCTGACCTATGTGCCGCAGTACAACGATCAGAAGTTCACTCCCGAGGACATGCCGGCCAACTTGGCCATGGGTGTGGCCGACCGGCACTTCTCCCAGGCCCGCATGAACCCGGAGCTGTTGATGCTGGAAGCCGACCACGACCTACGCAACCCGGCGGACATGCTGGTGATCGACCGGGTCGCCAAGGGGGTGGTCCACATGCGCGGTATCGAGCGGGTCCAGACGATTACCCGGCCACTCGGCTCACCGATCGAGCACAGTTCCATCCCGTTCCTGCTCGGCGCGCAGAACGCCGGCACCCTGCAGGGCGCGAAGTTCAACAACGACAACTCGGCTCAGATGCTGGAACAGGCCGACGAGATGGGCCGGACTGTGGCCAGCATGGAGCGGATGTACACGCTCATGACCGAGCTGACCGCGACCACGCACAGCATGGTCGGCAACACCCACGAAATGGTGGAAGCTACCAAGGAGATGCGCGACAACCTGGCCAATTTCGACGATTTCTTCCGGCCGTTGACGCAGACTCAAAACTGCGTCGGCGTACCGATGGCCGCCTGGACCGGTCGCGTGACGCGGCCATCCTCGACGCGGCGCTGGCGGCCCTGGCGGAGAACGGCTACGTCAACACCAACATGAACGACATCGCCGCGCGAGCCGGTGTCGGGAAGGCAGCGATCTACCGCCGCTGGTCGTCGAAGGCCGCACTGATCACCGATGCCCTGGTGTACTGGCGGCCCGACCTACTCGATGACGATGCACCCGACACCGGCAGCCTGGAAGGCGATTTCGACGAACTCGTCCTCCGAGCGGTGCGCAACGACGAAGAGCACTTCTCGTACGACTTGGTGTTGCGGGCCGCGGTCGAGGCCACCCACGATCCGCATCTGGCCTCAGCCCTCGACGATCTGATGCTGCTCAAAGGCAGGCGTGTGGTGACGGCCATCCTGCGGCAGGCCGCGGCTCGGGGTGAGGTGTCGCGAGACCAAGACTGGTCGCTGGTTGCCGATGTGATGACCGGGATGTGTCTCATGCGCGTGATCAGCGGGCAGAGTATCGACGCGAAGTTCATCCGGGATGTCATCGATACGTTGATCCTGCCTGCGGTGCGGGCGTCGAACCGCTGAGGTCCGCGGACGGATCGGGATGCCACAGGGTGGCACTTTCGGTCTCGGTGCGCCACTCTTATCTGAGAACGATGGATTCCAGAAAGTTGAGCGATCAATCGGGCGCGCACCACGGCTCCCTACCTGGCCGTCGCGGTGCCGTGGACGGCCGAGGATCAACAGTGGTTCGACGAATATGTGGCGCGGTGTGTCGCAGGGGAGCGGAAGAAACCACTGTGGCTGTCGCAGTTAGGATTCCGAGTCTTGCTCTGGGATGTCCGTGCCCGGTGCCGACTCCGGCGGCGCTTGGTTTGACGGCGCAATGGGACGTCGTCCGCCCAGCGGGTGTAGATTCGAGGGTGGACCGGATACATCACAGGTCAGCCGGTGATCAACCGTCGCTTGCTTTCCACTACGGTGCGGTAGTCGCACCACTCAAGGACAGTCTTATGGAATCGTCCGAACTGTTTTCACACACCGAGCGACAAGACCCGGTACGGGTGGCGGCGAACTTGACCGAACCGGCGGCGGCGCTGGTCTTTTCGGATCGGGCGTCGGGCGAGCTCACGCCTCGATCAGGTCCGCAGTCGTCGTGAACGGCCTCAACGGGACCCGGCGGCTGGCCAGCCCGGTTCGGCTCACCCTCGCCACGCGATTGGGCGCTGACATCGACGGGGCATGGTGGCCTCACACCGGGTCGGTGGCCAACGAATTGCCTGAACTGGTCGGGGTCCTGCACCGATCGCTCGGGGAAGTTGTTGATATTCGGGTCAATTGGTCGGCTTCCGAGGGGCAACTCGACCTTGACTCAATCGTTGGTGGGACTCGAAGCCCGACCGGGATGAAGCTGAGCCGGCCTCGTTTGATGATGGTGGCCGGCCGGGACGCGAGCGTGAAACTCCTTGTCGTGCCTTGCAAGACGTCCGTCGCTCTCGGCGCGTTGGTGATGCGCTGTGCCGCGGCGATGCCTGTTGAGGAAACCGTGCGGCGCTCTCCCGCTTTCGACACTGCAGACCGAGTGCTGCGTATCGCTCAGCTCGAATCAGCCAAGTGGTTACGGCGCGAGCAGGACGTGCCGGAAACGCTTGGTTGAAACCAAATGGGCCGGGCGGAATTCATCCGCTCCGGCCCACCATCAGGTCTTGCAAAGACTAGATCGCAGTGACTCCCACTGCCTGGGGGCCCTTGGCTCCCTGGGTGATCTCGAACTCGACACGCTGATTCTCGTCCAGCGACCGGAATCCACTACCGGTGATCTCGGAGTAGTGGACGAAGACGTCCGGGGCGCCGCCGTCAGGGGCGATGAAGCCGAAGCCCTTTTCGCCGTTGAACCATTTCACAGTTCCCTGTGTCATATTTTTACTTCTCTCATTGGTGAAACAGGACGTACCAAAAACGTCCGCATCGAGTATCGCACGTGAAGCCGAGATAGTTGGCCTCGCGGCCCCGGCGAGAAGCCTGGCCACGGGATCGTGTGCAGCCGAAACCAGCGTCACGCAGGCGCGTCGTGCTTCTCCTTCTTGCCGAACGGCAGCACATGCATGATCCCGACCACCACGGTGCCGACCACAAGGCCGATGACAGCCGAGGCGGCGGTGTTGGTCAGCCAGGCCAGCAGACCGCCGAACGGCTCGCCGACGGCGTGGTGCACGGCCTCCTCTGCGTGGTGCACCACGTCGTAGATGGTGTGCCAGCCCAGGGTGTTGGTACCGGCCAGCAGGATGTGTCCGCCGACCCAGAGCATCGCGACCGTGCCGATGGTCGACAGGGCCGCCAGCAGCTTGGGCATGCCGGCAACCAGGCCGCGGCCGATCTTCTGCGCGAACTTTGATGAGCGCTGGGCCAGAAGCAGGCCGATGTCGTCCATCTTCACGATGCCGGCCACCACGCCGTAGACGGCGGCGGTGATCACGAGCGCGACGATCACCAGAATGATCAGTCGTGGCCAGAAAGTCTGATTGGCCACTTCGTTCAGCGCGATCACCATGATCTCGGCGGACAAGATGAAATCGGTGCGGATCGCCCCGGTGACCATGTATTTCTCGGCGTCCCCGCCGACGGCCGCGGTCAGCTCGCCGTGCTCGCCGCCGCCGTGTCCGCCGTGGCCGGTGAACCGTGCCCAGACCTTCTCGGCGCCCTCGAAGCAGAGGTAAGTGGCGCCCAGCATCAAGATGGGCGTCAGCAACCATGGCGCGAACTGGCTGAGCAATAGTGCGGCGGGCAGGATGAACAGGATCTTGTTGCGCAGCGAGCCGATCGCGATGCGCTTGATCACCGGCAGCTCACGTTCGGCGGTGATGCCGTGCACGTACTGCGGGGTGACCGCGGTGTCGTCGATCACCACGCCGGCGGCCTTGGCGGTGGCTTTGCCGGTGGCTGCACCGATGTCATCGATCGACGCCGCGGCCAGCCGGGCCAGCGCCGCAATGTCGTCGAGCAAACCGAACAGGCCGGCGCTCATGCCTTCATCCCCATGCGGGGAAGGCTACCGGCAGTCACATGCCGATGAGTGACTCGATCCAGCCGCGGGCGAAGTACAGGATGAAGCCGGCGGCCACGATCCACAGCAGCGGGCTGACCTCACGCGCCTTACCGGCGGCCGACCGCAGCACAGCCCAGGCCACGAACCCGACGCCGATGCCGTTGGCGATCGAGTAGCTGAAGGCCATGGTGGCCACGGTGAGCACCACCGGTAGGGCCACGGAGAACTCGGACAGATCGATGTGTCGCAGCTGCGACACCATCATGGCGCCGACGATCACCAGGGCTGCGGCGGCGACCTCGGTGGGCACGATCGAGGCCAGCGGGGCGACGAACATGGCCGCCAGGAACAGCACACCGGTGATGAGGTTGGCGAAGCCGGTGCGGGAGCCCTCCTCGATACCCGCGCCGGATTCGATGAAGACGGTGTTCGACGACGCCGACGAGGAGCCGCCGACGACGGCGCCGGCGCCTTCGACGATCAGGGCCGATTTCAGCCGCGGGAAGTTGCCCTGGGAGTCGGACAGCCCGGCTTCCCGGGACAACCCGGTCATGGTTCCCATGGCGTCGAAGAAATTGGCGAACACCAACGTGAACACCAGCATGATGGCCGCCAAGTACCCGATACGGCTGAAGGCGCCGAGGCTGACGTCGCCGACCAGTGACAGGTCGGGCAACGCGAACGGTGAGCCGGACAGGGCCGGCACCGACAGGCCCCAACCGCCGTGCTTTTCCTGCGCCGAGCCCAGGTGCCAGATCGCTTCGACGATCACAGCCACCACGGTGCCTGTCACCAGACCGATCAGGATGCCGCCGCGGACTTTGCGGGCTACCAGGATGCCGGTGACCAACAACGTGAACACGAACACCACGGTGGGCACGGTGTTGATCGAGCCGACGCCACCGGTGCCGAGCCCGACCGGGGGTGAGGGCAGGCCGGTCGAGCCGACGAAACCCGCGTCGACCAGTCCGATGAAGAGGATGAACAGCCCGATGCCCGCCGTGATCGCCAGTTTGAGTTGCATCGGGACGGCGTCGAACACCAGACGGCGGAACCCGCTGGCCGCCAGCGCCACGATGATGAGACCGTCGATGACCACCAGGCCCATGGCCTCGGGCCAGGTGACCGTGCCCACCACGGTGGTGGCCAGAAACGAGTTGATGCCCAGACCGGCGGCGAACGCGAACGGCAACCGGGCGATGATCCCGAACAGGATGGTCATCACGCCTGCCGCCAGACATGTGGTGGCCGAGACCTGGGCGAACTGCAGCTTGTTGCCGTCGACGTCGGCGGAGGCGGAGAGGACGACGGGGTTCAGCACGATGATGTAGGCCATCGCGATGAAGGTGACCACGCCGCCCCGGATCTCGGAGAGGACTGTTGAACCACGGGTCGAGATCTCGAAGAAGCGATCGAGTCGATTCATAAGCGATGAGCCTAAGGCGCAAGCGGCCCAGTTTCCCGGCGTATCGGTCAACGTGGTCGGGGGCCATCCAACCTGTGGTCAGTTACAGATGTTGAACGGCAACAGCCGCAAAGAGATTGGCGGCGAAAAATGGTTTGACCTCAACTTGGGTTGAGGTGTCATGCTGCGTGCATGACAGTTCGGCGCGACGGGTTCGGCCTGCAAGCCACCTGGAAAACCACCTCGAACCCGGGGGTTATCCCCCTGGGGAATCCGATGCGTCGCTGGATAGCTTCGAGTGGCGAGATAGCCGATGCCGAGGAACGCGGGTGGGCACGTGGATACTGATGATTGTCTCTCGGAACGGTTCGAGCGGGATGCGCTGCCGTTGGTGGACCAGCTGTATGCCGCCGCGCGGCGCTACACCCGCAATGTGGCCGACGCCGAAGACCTGGTTCAGGAGACAATGGTCAAGGCGTACAGCAGCTTTCACACGTACCGAGACGGTACGAACATCCGGGCCTGGTTGTTCCGGATCCTGACCAACACGTGGATCAACTCCTACCGCACGGCGCAGCGGCGACCGCAGGAGGTCTTCGCCGACGAGCTGACGGACGCGCAACTGGCCGAGGTGGCGGAGCGGTTCCCGCTCGGTGTGGTCTCGGCGGAACTGGCGGCGCTGGAATCGATGGGCGATGACGACGTGCGGCAGGCCATGCGGGCATTGCCCGAATCGCAGGGCATCGTCGTGTACTACGCCGACGTTGCGGGGTTCCGGTACAAGGAGATTGCCGAGATCCTGCAAATTCCTGTGGGAACGGTGATGTCGCGTTTGCACCGGGGCAGGCGAAATCTTCGTACCCTGCTCGTCGGCGCCGAGGTGGCCGGCGGGTATGTAGGCAATCGAATGCCCTGCGCGGCAGCGTGATTAGTGCCCAGCGAGCTCCAACGGTCCTTGGCCGTCTGCTGGACTGCGGATGATTCCCCGGTCTTTCGCGACGTCGTTCAGCAGCTCGCGCAGTCGGCGTCGGCCACGTGCGAGCCTCGACATCACCGTTCCGACGGGGGTGCCCATCAGGGCGGCGATCTCACGGTAGGCATAGCCTTCCACGTCGGCGAGGTAGACCGTTACCCGGTTGACCGCCGGTATGGCGCGAAGCGCGTCGGCAACCTCGTCGTCGCGGATCGCTTCGAGGGCTTCCACTTCGGCTGACCGCAGCCCCGTTGAGGTGTGGCAAGCTTCCGCGGACAATTGCCAATCGGTGAAATCCTCACATAGCTGCTCGGCCACACTCCGCTGCCGCGCGCGGTATGTGTTGACCCAGTTGTTGTACATGATCCGGAACAACCAGGCCCGGGCGTTCGAGTCCGGCTGGAAAGTGTGAAACCCGCTGAACGCCTTGAGCATTGTGTCCTGCAGCAGATCTTCGGCGTCATACGGGTTGGTGGTCAACCTTCGTGCGCGGCCGCGGATCTGCTCGATGCAGGGCGATACCGTGTCGACGAAGCGGGTGGTGTCCGGGCGGTCGGGTGGCGGTGCCCCATGGTTGCTCAACCTTCAGGCACCTCCTCCAAACTTATACATAGAATATCTATGGATTAATAATAGCCGATCTAGGTAGCTCGCGGCAAATGATCCGGTGGGTCCGGCCCCTCGAAAGGCCGGTCCGCTTGGCCAAAGGCGATGCCCCAAGGGGCCTTTCAGCGAGTTCACAGGAATAGGCCGCCGATGCGGTGGGTTGGGGACCGGTGTAACGTTTGTCGCCGCTGTACATAGTTAATCGAACTAATTCGCCGATCGCCAGGGCTTCTCGCCGTTGGCTGGTTCGGGTCATCGTCGGGAGGTGCCGGTGAGTCCTGGTCGGGGTGCTCGTCGTGTGTTGAAACACGTGTGGATTCCAGTGGTCCTCATTGTCGTACTGGCCATATCGGGCCTGGTGGTCTCGCGGCTGCACAGGATGTTCGGCTCGGAAGATCTCAACGCGAACGCCGGTGCCGGTATCGAGATCGTTCAGTTCAATCCCAAGGTGGTTTTGTACGAGGTGTACGGACCGCCCGGAACTTCGGCCGATATCAGCTATTTCGATCCGGATGCCAATGTGCACTCGGTCAACGCCCCGCTGCCCTGGTCCGTCACCTTGTCCACCACGTTGCCGACCGTCAGCGCGAACCTGATGGCGCGCAGCGACAGTGAAAGCAGCGGCGACCACATCGGGTGCCGTGTCACCGTCAACGGCACCGTCCGCGAGGAGCAATCCGCCAATGGCGTCAACGCCCAGACCTACTGCCTGGTGAAGTCCGCATGACCACATCCGCCAACCCGCCCGAGTCCACCGGCAGGACGAAGCGGCCGGTCTTCCCGCACCTGCTCCGCATCCTGGCGTGGCCGATCATCCTGATCTGGATAGCGATCGCGGTCGTGGTGAATGTGATCGCGCCGCAGCTGGAGGTCGTCGGCGAATTGCA
This sequence comes from Mycolicibacterium senegalense, assembly GCF_019645875.1. Classification (GTDB taxonomy): domain Bacteria; phylum Actinomycetota; class Actinomycetes; order Mycobacteriales; family Mycobacteriaceae; genus Mycobacterium; species Mycobacterium senegalense. Next base: position 625,007 of record NZ_CP081000.1, read on the forward strand.
CGCCGCGCCGATGGCGCCCGAGGATGCCCCGTCGATGCAGGCGATGAAGTTGATGGGCGCCAACTTCAAGGAGTTCAACTCCAACAGCACGATCATGGTCGTCGTCGAGGGCCAGGAGCCGCTGGGCCCGGACGCGCATCGGTACTACGACGAGATCATCCACAAACTGCAGCAGGATCCCGAGCACATCCAGCACATCCAGGACTTCTGGGGTGACACGCTGACCGCGGCCGGTGCGCAGAGCGCCGACGGCAAGGCGTCGTACGTGATGATCAACCTCGCCGGCGAGCAAGGCATGACGCTCGCAAACGAGGGCGTCGAAGCCGTCCGCAAGGTCATCGAGGAGACGAAGGCTCCCCCGGGAGTGCAGGCGTACGTCGCCGGGCCCGCCGCCCTGACCAACGATATGCACGTCATCGGCAACGCGAGCCTGGCCGAGATCACGCTGATCACCCTGGTAGCCATCGCGGTCATGCTGCTGGTGGTCTATCGCTCGATCAGGACCACGCTGATCCAGTTGTTCCTGACGTTCCTGGCGCTGCTGACCGCCCGCGGCGTGGTGTCCGTGCTGGCGATGCACGACGTGTTCGGGTTGACCACCTTCGCGGGCAACATCCTGACCATGCTGGCGATCGCTGCCGCCACCGACTACGGCATCTTCATCTTCGGCCGGTATCGCGAAGACCGCGGCATGGGATTGGACCGGGATGACTCCTACTACGCGACCTTCAAGTCGGTCGCACCCGTCATCGTGGGTTCCGGTCTGACCATCGCCGGAGCGACCTACTGCCTCAGCTTCGCGCGACTGCCCTACTTCTCCACCATGGGTGCCCCCGTCGCGATCGGCATGGTCGTGGTCGTGGTCATCTCTGTCACGCTCGGCCCGGCGGTGCTCTACCTCGGCAGTCGGGTGGGGCTTTACGAGTCCAAGCGCCCCCCGCAGAGCAAGTTCTGGCGCAAAGTCGGGACCGCGGTGGTGCGTTGGCCTGCACCGATTTTCGTGGTCAGCTTATTCATCGTGCTGATCGGGGTGGTGGCCATCCCGGGGTACAAGCCGGCCTACAACGACCGGTACTACCTGCCCGAGGATGCCCCGGTGAACGTCGGGTTCGCCGCTGCCGACCGGCACTTCTCCCAGGCCCGGATGAACCCCGACATCCTCATGGTCGAGTCCACCCATGACATGCGAAATCCTGCCGACATGCTTGTGCTGAACAAGATTTCGAGCAATGTGATGCACTCCGAAGGTATCGCGATGGTGCAGAGCATCACCCGGCCACTGGGAATCCCCATCCAGCACAGCTCGATTCCGTTCCAGACCAGCATTTCGGGGCAGACCAGCAATATGAATCTGCCGTTCCAGCGCAAGCAACTGGAAGACCAGCTTCGGATGATCGACGCGACCAACACGTCGATCGACATCATGAAGAGGCAATACCAGCTCTCGCTCGAACAGACCCGCCTCACCCAGGACTCCGCGGCCAAGTCGCAGGAGCTGCTGGAGGTCACCAAGAAGATGCGGGACAACATCGCGAACTTCGACGACCAGTTCCGGCCGATGCGCAACTATTTCTACTGGGAACCGCATTGCGTCGACATCCCGATGTGCTCCGCGGCGCGGTCGGTCTTCGACGCGCTCGACGGGATCGATGAGCTGACCGACAAGACCTCGTCGGTACAGGTCAATACCGACCAACTGGCGGACTTGGCGCCCAAATTGACTGCGCTGCTTCCCCAGACGATCGCGTCCATGGAAACCAGCCGGGACCTCTCGCTGGCGTCGTACAACTCGCAGAAGGCACTGATCGATCAGATGCAGGCGATGAACGACACCGCGCTGTCAATGGGTGCGGCGTTCGACGACGCCAAGAACGACGACCTGTTCTATCTGCCGCCGGAAGCCTTCACCAACCCCGATTTCGAACGTGGCCTCAAGATGTTCCTGTCGCCGGATGGTAAGTCGGCCCGCATGTTCATCACCCACCAGACCGACCCGGCGACGGTGGACGGGATCGCACGAGTCGAGTCCGAGCGCAAGGCCGCGCAAGAGGCCCTGAAGATGTCGTCGCTGTCGGACGCCAAGATCTATCTCGGCGGTGTGGCAGCCACATACAAGGACATGTCCGACGGCGCCCGCTATGACCTGATGATCGCGGTGGTGTCGGCGCTGACGCTGATTTTCGTCATCATGCTCATCCTGACGCGCAGTGCGGTGGCCGCGTTGACCATCGTGCTCACGGCCGGCAGTTCGATCGCCGCGTCCTTCGGTATCTCGGTGCTGCTCTGGCAGGACCTGTTCGGGATGCCGGTGCATTGGTTGGTCATGCTGATGTCGGTGATCATCCTGCTGGCGGTCGGTTCTGACTACAACCTGCTGCTGGTGTCGCGGTTCCAAGACGAGATCCATGCGGGTCTCAAGACCGGCATCATCCGGTCCATGGCCGGCACCGGTGGCGTGGTCACCTCGGCCGGGCTGGTGTTCGCGGCCACGATGGCCGGCATGTTGGCGAGTGACCTGATCGTGCTGGCCCAGATGGGCTCGACCATCGCGATCGGCCTGCTGATCGACACCTTCATCGTGCGGTCCCTGCTGATGCCGTCGATCGCGACTCTGCTGGGTCGGTGGTTCTGGTGGCCGCAGGTGGTTTATCCCCGCGGCGACAATCACTTCCGTAAACCGGCACCGCGACGGGTGCCTCGTGAGGATGACGACGACACCGCGGCCATTCCCGTGCCGACGAGTTAGACCGCGCTTCACGCCGCGTCGTGGAAAACCAGACCGAGGGTGAACCGGGTTCCGGAGCGGACGGTGGAGACCCCGTGCCGGATGGGCGCCGCCGACCAGCCCCGCACCGACCTGGTCGGCCGGTCGCGGGTGGTGAACACCAAACCGTGCCCGTGGGGGATGACGACGGCGGTACCGCGCGATTGCGCGCGGGGCCGTTGTTCGTAGAGCAGAAACTCGCCGCCGGTGTAGTCGACGTCGGGCCGGGTCAGGTTCACCACCACCTGCAGCGGGAAGATCAGCTCACCGTAGAGGTCGCGGTGCAGCGCATTCCAGTCTCCGGCAACGTATTTCAGCAGGATCGCCGTCGTCTTGGTCTGACCCGCCGCATGGCACATCTGCAGCCAGTCGTCGAAGTCGTCCGGCCAGGGCGCATCGCGGCCCAGCCGGGTCCACCACTTGCGGGCGATCGGCAGCAGGTGCGGATAGAGCGCCTTTTTCAACGCCGTCACGGCCGGTGGATAGGGCTGCCGGAAGTACCGGTACTGACCTTCGCCGAACCGGTAGCGGTTCATGTCGATCGTCGAACGGAACCGGGACACGTCGGGATACAACGCGATGATGTCGCGGGCCTCCGCCGGCGTCAGCAGTGGTCCCGTCAGCGCGCATCCCGTGTTGTCCAGTTCATCGCCGACAGCACTCCAGTCGGTGGAGTCGACGCGCCGCTGCCAGGAGTTCGTGCCGCTCACGCCGCGGCCTCCAGATCGAGCAGCAGGCGTTTGGCCTCTGGCCCGCCGAGATAGCCGCCCATGGCGCCGTCGCTGCGGACCACGCGGTGGCAGGGAATGACCACGGGGAGAGGGTTTTTCGCACATGCGGTGCCCACGGCGCGTACCGCCTTGGGGCTGCCGGCCAGGGCCGCGACGGTTGCGTAGCTGGCGGTCTGCCCGTAGTCGATCTCCGGCAGGTGATGCAGCACCGTGCTGCGGAACCCGGCAGTGAGCCGCCAGTCCAAGGGCACGTCGAACGTGCGTCGGGTGCGGGCGAAGTACTCGTCGAGTTCCCGGGCCGCGGCGTCGAGGCGGGCGGGGGCATGCAGGATGCGCGGGCTCACCACATCGGCGAGGTGCTGCAGCACGGTGGCGTGGTCTTCCCGGGCGTAGGCGACGCGAACCAAGCCCTGCTCGGTGGCCGCCAGCAGCAGCGGACCGACGGGGCTGTCGACGATGCGGTAGGCGATGTCGAGTAGTCCGTCATGCTGGGCTGCGGCTGCGAGCCGGTCGTGTAGTTCGGCCAGCTTGCCGGGGCCGGGTCGGGTGATTCGGGCCAGTTCTTCGACGATGCCGTCGTTAGTCATGAGTCTCTCCGTTCTTGGCCGCGTCGCTGCGTTGATCGAGGTAGGTGCGTCGCAGGGTGGCGATGCCGTCGCTGGAAGCGCGCCGGGCAGCTGCGGCGCTGCCGCCGAGGATTTCGGCGATCTCGTCGTAGGGCAGGCCGGCCAGGTAGTGGTAGGCGACGGCGTGTTTCTGTTTGGACGGAAGCTGGTTCACTGCGGCGGTCAGGTCAGCCAAGGTCTCGGTGCGGCTGACGCCCGCTGGTTCGGGGACGGTGTCGGTGGGAATGGGGTGGCGCGTCCGGGTCCGGATGAGGTCGACGGCTTTACGGTGCGCGACCGTGACCAGCCAGGCCTCGAAATTGGTGTCGGCGGGTAGGGCGGGGTAGGCCTTCAGCGCTGCCAGGAACGTCTCCGACCAGGCGTCGTCGGCGTCGTGCGCGCCCACGACGGCGCGACAGACCCGAAAGACGGTGGGTCCGTGGTCGCGAACCACGTTCTCGAACGGCGGTTTGGCTTTCACACTCTGAAGACGCTCCGGGGCCGGCTTTTGTGAGGTGTCCATCGTGGGCGATTTCCGCCATCGCGTCGAGGGACGCTGCCGTCGCTGCTGCGCGGACGTCAGATCACCTTTACAAATGACTTCGAAAGTGTCACGGTGTGCTGATGGACTTCTCCTATGTCGAGCTCTCCGAGGAGGACGCGGCTTTCCGTGACGAACTGCGGACGTTCCTGGCCCGGGTCGTCACCGATGAGGTGATCGAGCGTGATCGCGCGACCGGCGAGAACTTCGACGAGGCAGTGCATCTGGCCCTGGGTAAGGCGGGATACCTGGCCGGCGACTACCTGGACGACGGGGATGGAGGATTCAGTGCGATCCGGCGCCGCATCTGGGAACTGGAGATCGGCCGGGCCCATACTCCGTGGTTCCACTGGGGAACAACCGCGATGGTTGCGCACACGATGGAGAAGTTCGCCTCACCCGAGCTGCTCGACGAGGTGCTGCCGGGCGTGTTGGACGGCAGCCTGCGACTGTGCCTGGGCTACACCGAACCTGAGGGCGGATCCGATGTGGCCACCTGCAAGACGCGGGCCGTACGCGACGGTGACAGTTGGGTTATCAATGGCTCCAAGATGTTCACGTCGAATGCGCACAACGCTCAGTACGTGTTCCTGCTGACCAACACCGAGCCGGCCGCGCCCAAACACAAGAGCCTGACGATGTTTCTGGTGCCGCTCGATTCGGCGGGCATCGAGATCCAGCCGATCCGCACCGTGGACGGCGACCGCACCAACATCACTTACTACAGCGATGTCCGGGTCAGTGACCGGTATCGCGTCGGTGAGGTGAATGGCGGCTGGACGGTGCTGCGCGGTGCGCTCGAGCTCGAACACGGCACCTTTGAACGAGAGACGCGCGGTCTGCAGAAGCTGGCCACCATGACCGAGCACATCACCTTGATGGCCGAGGCGGTGGACCGCGTCGCGGCTGTCGCTCCCGATGACGCCGCGGCGCGCTACCGGCTGGGCCGGGGCATCGCCCGATTGGAAGCCGCGCTGAGCAGCCCCGACATGTACGGCCGCGTCGCGATCGCCCAAACGATGCGCGAGGTGTCGCCGGACCTCATGGATATCGTCGGATCCGCCGGTGCGTTGCCGGTCGGGACGGCCGGGGCAGCCGACGACGGGGGAGCCGAGTACATCTTCCGTCTGGCCGGTCCGACCGGCATCTACGGTGGCACCCTTGAGGTGTTCCGCAACATGATCGCTCAGCAGGCGCTGGGCCTGGGCCGGCCGAGCTACGCGCCGGCAAAGTGAGCGCAGCCGCGTCGGTACTGTGGCCCGGTGCATCCATTCGACAAGGCCCTGGAGCTAGAACCCTCAGGTGACGGACGGTGGCGCGGGCGGACCGTGCCCGAGTGGGCCAACATGGTCGGCCCGTTCGGCGGCATCACGGCCGCCGCCTTGGTGCGGGCGGTCGAGCTGCACCCACAACGGCACGGCCAACCCATCGCCCTGACCGTGAACTATGTGGCGCCGATCGCCGACGGCGAGTTCGACATCGTGACGCGCGTCGTCAAGACCAACCGGTCCAATCAGCACTGGATCGTCGAACTCGGCCAGGATGGTGAGGTCAAGACCACTGCGACGGCCATCTTCGGGTTGCGTCGCGACACGTGGGATGACACTGAGGTGGCACCCCCGCCGGCTCCGGCTCCCGAAGACGCCGTGGCGTCGGCGCCGCCTTTCGGCGTGGTCTGGTTCGACAACTACGACATGCGTTTCGTCGACGGTGCCATGCCTGACGACGGCGCGGAATCCGGCTCGTCGACCACCACGCTATGGGTCCGCAACAACCCTCCCCGGCCGATGGATTTCGCGGCGCTGGCCTCGGTCAGTGACATCTTCTATCCGCGGGTGTTCCTGCGGCGGGGTCAGTTCGTGCCCGCCGGAACGGTCTCGATCACCACGTACTTCCATGCCGACGACGAGCGACTTGCCGCCCAGGGCGATGACTTTGTGCTCGCCACCGCACGCGCGCAACGGTTTTCGCGTGGCTACTTCGATCAGACCGCGCACCTGTGGGGCCGTGACGCCACCTTGCTCGCCACCAGTCACCAGATCGTCTACTTCAAGGGCTGAGGGTTCTCCGGGGCCGATTGCAGGGCGATCCACGCGCTCACCCGGGTCTGCGGATCATCGAGCTTGCCGGGTAGCACCGCCTCGATGGCCGCGAGTCGATTGCGCACGGTGTTGCGGTGCAGGCCGAGTTCCTCGGCCACCTTGAGTCGTGAGCCATGGTGGCGCAGGAAGCAGCGCAGAATGTCCAGCTGCTCCGAATCGAGCCCGCCCAGCCAGGATTCGGCGAAAGCGCTGGCTTTCTGGGGATCGATGAGGCCGAGGGGGCCGTTGTCGATCACCTGGTCCCACACCACCACCCCGGACACCTCGGTGGACTGGGCGAGCGCCATCCCGGCCGTGCGGTGTCCGGTCGCGCCGTCACCGGGGGTGACTGCATTTCCGACGCCCACGTGCAGCCCGCCCTCGGCCAGCCGTGAACCGGTCGGCTCGGCTAGCACGGGTTCGATGACGGCGCACAACTCGCCGGCGTACTGCCCGGCAAGGATGCCGCGCCGGTCCAGCGAGCTTTCCGCGTCGTCGATGGCCGATTCGTCACCCGTGGCCCGCAGGAAGCGGAGGTGTTGCGGCAACTCGATCGGCGGCTGATCCACCTCCAGCACCAATTGTGCGGTGCGGAGATCGTTTTCGGCGAGCAGCTCCAGCGCCCGGCTACGCAGGTGCCTGCGGGTGGTGGTGCGGCTGCGGTCCTGCTCGTCGATGAGTCCCAGGAGGGCGACTGCGGTGGTCACGGCCTGGCGCTGGCCCTCCGATGCCCTGGCCGGCACCAACGCCGCCAGGTAGGTCGACGCCCTGCCGCGCAGTCCGATCGGGTGGACGGACACCGAGTGCATCGGACCGGAATGGGCTGCAGCCGAACGTAATCCGTACGCATGCAACCGTTTGACGTCCTCGGCGACCTCGTCGATCGGAAACTCGCTGCGGCGGGCACCGACTGGGCCCGTCACCATTCGTCCGTCGGGATTCATCAAGCAGGTCGCCCCGTCGAGTGCGGTGGCCAGTGCCCTGATGACGGAGACGGCGGGGTCCGGTTTGGCCGCGGCCGAGATGAGCTTGCGCTGCGTCTGCAGCGATTCGCGCGTCGCGGTGGATTCCTGTTCCTCCAGCAGATGTGCGACGTGTCGGCTGATCGCGACGAAGGTGGTGCGACGCGGTACCTCGAACAGGTTCACCTGGTGGGCTCGGCAGGCGTCGGCCAGCTCGGCCGGGGTGACGGCGTGGGTCAGCCCGACGGCGAAGCCCACCGCCGCCACCCCGGCGTCGGCCAGCCGGCGAACGTAACCATCCCACTCGTCGTGCCAGTTGGCGGTTTCCAGCCCGGTGGTCAACAGGATCTCGCCGCCCTCGAGGAAAGGGCCGGGATCGGCGAGCTCGCTGGTGGCCACCCAACGGACCGGTGCGTCGCCGCGACAGACCTCGACGGCGCGCAGCCCGAGAGCAGTCACGTTCAGGACATCGGCCACCAGAACCATAACTGCCAGTTTTGCACAATGTGTCATATCTACTTGTGCACATCTGCCCTGCCCTGGTGGCCGGCGGTTCCCTAGCGTGAGGTCAAACAATCGCCAGCAGCAGGAGGAACACGTGAGCATCGCCGAGATCACCGGTGCGGCCGTCACTCAGGAACGCCGGCTCGTCACCTCCATTCCGGGACCGATCTCGCAGCAGATGCAGGCGCGGAAGACCGCCGCGGTGGCCGGCGGCGTCGGCACCACCTTGCCCGTCTACGTGGTGGCCGCAGGCGGCGGCATCCTGGTCGACGCCGACGGCAACCAGCTCATCGACTTCGGCTCCGGCATCGCGGTGACCACCGTCGGCAACAGTGCACCCGCGGTCGTCGAGGCCGTCACCGAGCAGGTCGCCGCGTTCACCCACACCTGCTTCATGGTGACGCCGTACGAGGGTTATGTACGGGTGGCCGAGGAACTCAACCGGCTCACCCCCGGTGACCATGAGAAGCGCAGTGTGCTGTTCAACTCGGGCGCCGAGGCCGTCGAGAACGCCGTCAAGATCGCCCGCGCGCACACCCGCCGGCAGGCCGTCGTGGTGTTCGACCACGCCTACCACGGGCGGACCAACCTGACCATGGCGATGACCGCAAAGAACCAGCCGTACAAGAACGGGTTCGGGCCGTTCGCCGGTGAGGTGTACCGCGTGCCCACCTCATTCCCGTTCCGGGACGGAGAGACCGACGGCGCCGCTGCGGCCGCCCGTGCCCTCGACCTGATCGACAAGCAGGTCGGCGCCGAGAACGTCGCCGCCGTGGTGATCGAACCCATCCAGGGCGAGGGCGGATTCATCGTCCCGGCACCGGGATTCCTGCAGGCACTGCAGGATTGGTGCACCGAGGCCGGTGCGGTGTTCGTCGCCGACGAGGTGCAGTCGGGCTTCGCTCGCACCGGCGCGATGTTCGCCGTCGAACACGACGGCGTCGTGCCCGATCTGATCGTCACCGCCAAGGGCATCGCGGGAGGCCTGCCGTTGTCGGCGGTCACCGGCCGTGCCGAGATCATGGACGCGCCGCATGCCGGCGGCCTCGGCGGCACCTACGGCGGCAATCCGCTGGCCTGTGCCGCCGCCCTCGCGGTCATCGACACCATCGAGCGTGAGGGCCTGCTCGCCCGCGCCGTGGAGATCGAGAAGAGCATGACCGGCCGGCTCAAGGCGATCGCCGCGCAGGATTCCCGGATCGGCGAGGTCCGTGGTCGTGGCGCCATGATCGCCGTCGAGTTGGTCAAGGCGGGCACCACCGAGCCCGACGCCGAGCTGGCCAAGCAGGTTTCAGCTGCCGCCCATGCCCAGGGTCTGGTCGTGCTGACCTGCGGCACCTACGGCAATGTGCTGCGGTTCCTGCCGCCGCTGTCGATCCCGGACCACCTGCTCGAGGAGGGGCTGGACATCCTGGCCGCCATCTTCGCCGAGACCCGCTGACCTCCGCGACCCGTGGGAGACACTGTGAACACGCAGAACGTGATCGCCGCGCTCGACGCCAAGCACGGCATCCTGATCGACGGGCAAGCCCGCGGCGGCGCCTCCACCTTCGAGGTGCACGACCCGGCCACCGGTCAGGCGATCGCCGAGGTTGCCGACGGCAGCGTGGCCGACGCCCGTTCGGCCGTGGACGCCGCGCACCGGGCGTTCGGCGAGTGGGCCAAGACGAGCCCGCGGCATCGCAGCGAGATACTGCGCCGGGTGTTCGACCTGATGGTGGCTGACACCGACCGGCTGGCTGCCCTCATCTGCGCGGAGAACGGTAAGTCGCAGGCCGATGCCCGTGCCGAGGTGGGTTACGCCGCCGAGTTCTTCCGCTGGTTCTCCGAGGAGGCAGTGCGGACCGACGGCGCCTACGGCATCAGCCCGGCCGGCGGCACCCGCACCCTGGTCACCCACAAGCCGGTCGGGGTGGCGGCGCTGGTGACGCCGTGGAACTTCCCGGCGGCGATGGCGACCCGCAAGATCGCCCCGGCACTGGCTGCCGGCTGCACCGTGGTGCTCAAACCGGCGGCGGAGACACCGCTGACGGCCCTGGCGATCGCCGGAATCCTCTCGGCCGCAGGGGTTCCCGATGGTGTGGTCAACATGGTGCCCACCACCGATGCCGCCGCGGTGGTCGAGCAGTGGCTGAGCGATGCCCGGGTTCGCAAGGTCTCGTTCACGGGTTCCACCGGCGTCGGCCGCATCCTGCTCAAGCAGGCCGCCGACCGCATCGTCAACGCGAGCATGGAGCTCGGCGGCAACGCCCCGTTCGTCGTGACCGCCGACGCCGACGTTCAAGCGGCCGTCGCGGGCGCGATGGTGGCCAAATTCCGCGGTGGCGGCCAGGCCTGTACCGCGGCCAACCGGTTCTACGTACATGCCGCGATCGCCGATCAGTTCGTCGCGGGCTTGGCCGCAGAGGTGGCGGCACTGCGGGTGGGCCCGGCGTCGGACCCGGCGTCACAGATCGGCCCGCTGGTCAGTGAGCGCGCGGCCCAGCGCGTGGCTGCCGCGATAGATGCCGCGGTGGCCGACGGGGCCGTGATCGCCGCGCAGGCGCAGGCACCGGCCGAAGGCTGGTTCGTCGCCCCGACGCTGCTGACCGGGGTCGCCCCGGACGCCGCGATCCTTGCCGACGAAATCTTCGGGCCCGTCGCACCGGTCGTGGTCTGGGAAGACGAGGACGATCTCCTGCGGTGGGCCAACGACACCGAATATGGCCTGGCCGCATACGTTTACGCTGGTCGTCTGCAAGACGCGGTGCGGATCGCGGAGTCCTTGGATGCCGGCATGGTCGGCATCAACCGGGGCATCGTGTCCGACCCGTCGACCCCGTTCGGCGGGATGAAGCAGAGCGGCCTCGGTCGCGAAGGCGCACGAGTCGGTCTGGAGGAGTTCCAGGAAACGCAATATTTCAGCGTGGCGTTCGACTGAGCGATGCGCTCAGAACGGCGCTGAATGCTGCATCAAGCTCAACATCAGCACGACCATGCACAACAGCGAACTGAACATGATCACGCTCATGACCACGATCACGAGCCACATCGTGCAGCGCTGCTTGCCGCGGGCTAGTTTCGCGAGTCGCTCGTCGTGCATGAGTTCGTCTGCGACGAAGGCGAACTCGACCCGGGCCAGTTCGGCGTTGCCTGCCGGTGCGCCGGAGGATATCTCCCGAAGCCGGGACGCGGCGATGCCGACGCCGACCCCGGCGAACCGCCGGCTCATCTGACGCGCCTGTCTGCGGGTGAGACGGTGGTCGAGCGCATCCATCGAATGCGGCCACTGTCCCCATCCGCTATGAGCGTTCGACGGGGTCGTCATAACCCACTCAGTTTAGATCTGCGTGGCTGTGCGGCGGTAGCGTATTGGCCGGATTCGGCGTGGGTCCGTCACTGCGAGTGGGCCGTTCGGCGGATGGTCCGGTGCACGTCGTCCAACACGTCGCCGCCTTCCTGTGCGATCCACGGTCCTTCGATCGACGGATCGATGATCCCGTCCTCCATCCACGTGTAGCGACCGGCGAGCACCTCACGGGCCAGGGCACGGTCCGAATCGTCGCTGTTGTCCCAGAGTTCGGTGAACAGCCGCTCGGCCCGGACCCGCGACTGACGACAGAACGCGTCGGCGAGGTCCCCCGCGGAATCCGTGGTGTCGCCGCGGGCCCGGACACAGGCCGCCGTCATCGCGAACAACTCCGCCCCGATGTCGACGATCCGGCCCAGGAAACGTTGCTTGTATTCCAGTTTGCTCTGCCAGCGCGACATCGCGTAGAACGTGCTGCGGGCAAGCTTTCGGCTGGCCCGCTCGACGTAACGCAGGTGCTCGGCCAACGGGCCGAATTCGGTGAACGACGTTGGCAGCTGGCCTTTCCCGGTGACGAGCGTGGGTAGCCAGCGCGCATAGAACTTGCCGGCCTGCGCCGCTGCTTTCGCCTTTTCTTTGAGGTCGGTGTCGGGGTCGATGATGTCGCCGGCCACTGACAGATGGGCGTCCACCGCCTCACGGGCCAGCATCAGATGCATGATCTCGGTGGAGCCTTCGAAGATCCGGTTGATCCGCATATCGCGCAGGATCTGCTCGACGGGCACGCCGCGCTCGCCGCGCGCGGCGAGTGACTCGGCGGTCTCGAAGCCGCGTCCGCCACGAATCTGCACCAACTCGTCGGCGATCAGCCAGGTCATCTCCGAGCCGTAGAGCTTGGCCAGGGCGGCCTCGATCCGGATGTCGGTGCGGCCGGCGTCGGCGAGCTCGCCGGCCAGCTCCACCATCGACTCGATGCCATAGGCGGTGGCCGCGATGAACGCCACCTTGCCGGCCACCGCGTCATGTTCACCGACCGGGCGGCCCCATTGCACCCGTTCCTTGGACCATTCCCGGGCGATCTTCAGACACCACTTCGAAGTTCCGGTACACACCGCGGGTAGCGAGAGGCGCCCCACGTTGAGTGTGGTCAGCGCGATCTTCAGGCCTTCGCCCTCGCGGCCGATCCGGTTCGCGGCGGGCACCCGCACGTCGGTCAGCTTGGTCAGGCCGTTCTCGATACCGCGTAACCCCATGAACGCGTTGCGGTTGGTGACGACGATGCCGGGCGTATCCGCTTCTACGACGAATGCGGTGATACCGCCCTTGTGTCCTTCACTCGGCGGCACCTGGGCCATCACCACCAGTAGGTCCGCGATGACACCGTTCGTCGTCCACAGTTTGACCCCGTTGAGCCGGTAGTCGTCGCCGTCAGGCGTGGCGGTGGCGTGCAGGCGCGCGGGATCGCTGCCGACATCCGGTTCGGTGAGCAGAAATGCACTGATCTCTCGCGTGCACCGGGGTAGCCAGGTGCGCTTCTGCTCGGCGGTGCCGAACATCGACACCGGCTGCGGTACGCCGATCGACTGGTGGGCGGACAGGAGTGCCCCGAGCGCGGGGTGGACTGAGCCGACCAACGCGAGCGCCTTGTTGTAGTAAACCTGCGACAGGCCGAGGCCGTCGTACTCGGCGGAGATCTTCATGCCGAACGCGCCGAGGTCCTTCAAGCCCTGGATGACCTGGTCCGGGATCTGCGCGTCGCGTTCGATCACCGCGGCGTCGATCTGCGTCTCACAGAACGCGCGCAGCTTGGCCAGAAACTCCTCGCCCCGCTCCGCCGTCTCGGCCGGACCCCGCGGGTGGGGATGGACCAGATCCAACCGCAACCTGCCGAGGAACAGTTCTTTGCCGAAGCTGGGCTGGTGCCACTGTGCTTCCCGGGCTTGTTCGGCGACCTGCCTGGCCTGTCGTTCGTTGACTTCTCCGGTAGCGGTCATCGTCGGCCTCCAAACGTCCGTTCGCCGGTGGCATACCCGCAAACGGCGGCAGCCACGCTGTCCGGTCATACTGACGACGTGGCGCCGAGAAAAATGCGGGACACATCACCGAAGCGGGGGTGGCTGACTCCCAAGCAGCAGCGCGCCTGGGTCGCTTACATGCGCGTGCAGCTGCGGATGAACTACGAAATGAACCGCCAACTGCAGGCCGATTCAGGGTTGTCGCTCGCCGACTACGACGTGCTGGTGGCGTTGAGCAACGTGCGGGACGAGGGCATGCGCGTCAGCGACCTTGCCGCGCAGATCGGCTGGGAACGCAGTCGGTTGTCGCATCAGTTGCGTCGTATGGAGGAACGCGGCCTGACCGAACGCCGCGCCAGCACCGAGGACGGGCGCACCACCAACGTCGTGCTCACCGAGAATGGCCACCAGGCCATCGAGGAGGCCGCGCCCGCTCATGTCGATCTGGTGCGCGGCCTGTTCTTCGATCCCCTGCCCGAGAACCTGCTGGCACCGTTCACCGCGGCGCTGGAGCACATCCACGTAAACCTCGATCACAACAGCTCGCTGCCTCCCGCGCCGAGCTAGCATTTAGGTGAACTATCACCTAAATTTCAGGAGTTGAGATGAGTGAAGTGATCGCCCGTCTGATGGAATCCAATCTTCTGGCCGTTTTCGACCAGCGCGACCCGCAGCTTCGCGCTGCAGCCATCGCGGCCACCTACGCGGATGATGTGCAATGGATTGACGACGAAGGTGTCGCCACCGGCCACGACGAACTTGACGCCAAGGCATCTGAACTGCAGGAAAAGCTGTCGGGATTGCATTTCGTGAAGGTCGGCCCGGTCCGGCAGACGCGCGGGCTGGGATTTCTGGCCTGGGAGGTGCGCACCGCTGACGATGCCACCGTGGCGTCGGGCTTTGACGTGGCCGAGATATCGGGCGAGCGAATCGTTCGGATGTGGACGGTGCTGAACTCGCCGGAATAGGTGATATGTCACCTATGTTGTAGCGGGCGGAACGCACGAACCGCATACGAACGGAGTTCGATCATGGGACAGCTTGACGGCAAGACGGCACTCGTCACCGGAGGAACCTCGGGGATCGGCCTGGCCACGGCCCGGCGGCTCGCCGCCGAAGGCGCTTATGTGTTCATCACCGGCCGAGACCGCGCGCGCCTGGACGAGGCGGCCGCCTCCATCGGCGCCCACGGCATTCAGAGCGACATCAGCAAGATCGAGGATCTCGACACCCTCGCCGAGGAGATCGGCATGCACGGCAAGGGGCTCGACGTCGTCTTCGCGAACGCAGGTGGCGGTGACTTCGCCACCCTCGCCGAGGTCACCCCAGAGCACTACCGGGACAACTTCGATCGCAACGTCGCCGGCACGGTGTTCACCGTGCAGAAGGTGCTGCCATTGCTGAACGAGGGCGCCTCGATCGTCCTCGCCGGTTCCACCGCCGCCTCGGAGGGCGTGGCCGCGTTCGGCCTCTACGCCGCGTCGAAGGCGGCCATTCGCTCGCTCGGTCGCACCTGGGCCGCAGAACTGGCCGACCGCAAGATCCGCGTCAACACGGTCGTGCCCGGACCGATCGAAACTCCGGGGCTGACCGGGCTGGCGCCGGCCGACCAGAAGCAAGATCTGCTCGACGGGATGGCCTCACAGGTGCCGATGAAGCGGCTGGGCCGTCCGGAGGAGGTCGCCTCTGCGGTGCTGTTCCTGGCCTCAGATCAGAGCAGCTTCATGACCGGGGCGGTGCTCGCGGTCGACGGCGGGCAGATTCAGCTGTGACGCAGGTCTCGCTACACTTACCGTAAGTCCAACGGTTAGGAGCCGCGTTGATCAAGGTCATGCAGGGCGTGCGAGTGCTCGAGGTCGCGCAATTCACCTTCGTGCCGGCGGCGGGAGCCATCCTCGCCGACTGGGGCGCCGACGTCATCAAGGTCGAGCACCCGGTGCGCGGCGACACGCAGCGTGGCTTCATCAACATGGGCGGGTTCCAACTCGACCCGAACCGGCACCCGCTCATCGAGCACCCCAACCGCGGTAAACGTAGCGTCGGCATCGATGTCTCGACCCCCGGCGGGCAGGAAGTGCTGTACGAGATCGCGAAGACAGCAGACGTCTTCCTGACCAATTACCTTCCCGCCCAACGGCAGAAGAACAAGTTCGATGTCGAGCACATCCGGGCGGTGAACCCGGACATCATCTATGCCCGCGGCAGCGCCTACGGGGACAAAGGGCCCGAGCGCGATACCGGCGGCTTCGACGGCACCGCCTTCTGGACCCGCAGCGGCGTCGGGCATGCGCTAACCCCGGAGGCGATCAACGGCGCTCTGTCCCAAGGCATTCCGGCCTTCGGTGATTCGATCGGCGGGATGAACATCGCCGGCGGCATCTCCGCGGCGCTGTTCCACCGCGAGCGGACCGGGGAAGCCGCCGAGATCGACGTGTCGCTACTCAGCACGGCGTGGTGGGCGGCCGGCGCCAGCGTCACACAGGGTATGGAGACCGGTGAGACCATGCGCTCGCTGATGCCCGACGACGCCACTTCGGTCAACCCGTTCATGGCCAACTACCGGACCTCCGACGGCGGCACCATCAATCTGTGCATCGTCAGCCCGACGGGCTACATCCGCGATGCCTTCGAACATCTCGGGCTGCCCGAGCTGGCCGATGACCCGCGGTTCTCCGATGTACTGCCGCTGATCGAGAACGCCACCGAGGGTGTCGAGCTGATCGCGAAGGCCATCGGCAGCAAGCCGTTCGAGTACTGGCGTCAACACCTCAAGACGATGAAGGGCCAGTGGGCGCCGTTCCAGAGCCTGGTCGATCTCGCTTCGGACGACCAGGCGGTGGCCAATGACATGGTCGTCGAGGTGGAAGCCGCCGATGGGGGCAAGCCGTTCAAGGTGGTGCGCGGGCCCGTGCAGTTCAACCACGAGCCCCTCGAGACCACCAGGGCGCCCCAGGCCTCCGAGCACACCGAGATCGTGCTGATGGAGCTCGGCATGGATTGGGATCGAATCGAAGAGCTCAAGGAATCCGGCGCGATCGCGTGAACCCGCGCCGCTTTACTTCGCCGTTTCCACTCAGGGGTCGTTGGATCGCAAGGATCGCGACCCCTGGGTAGAAAGCGACGTCGCCTGAACTAGTTACAGCCGCTCGCGTGGACCCAGCGGCCGTTGTAGCCGATGCAGCCGCTGACGTTCGATCCCGGCGGAGGCGGTGGCGGCGGGGGCGCGTCCTCCGGAAGCGGTGCGTAGTAGGCCGGCGGCGGCACATACGGGGCGACCGCGTCGGCGATGTTGACGCAGCCACCCACCGAGATCCGACGTCCGGCGCTCGCACACACATCGGCGGCGGCAGTGCCTGCGGGAGCGAGAACGATGGCACCGGGCAGTGCGGTGAAGGCGAGCGCGACGGTGGCCGCGCGCAGCCATGATGATCGAGGCGTGTGCGTCATTGTCCTGGTCCTAATGGCTGGTCAGGCGGCTTGATACCGCAACGGCTGCGGAAATCGGTGAGCGGTTGACGGATACCGACCAGGTCAGCGTGCGCCTGGGGGTTGGCATCGAAGAAGGCCCGGGTGGCGTCCGGCACTTCTTCATGCGGGCGTCCGTGCAGATTTGTGTAGAAATCGTTCACGTCCGGATGGGTCCACAAGTATGTGGAGGTCGCGGCGGCGACGCCGGAGGCGATGCCGGCGAGATCGGCTGCCGTGCAATTGGGTGGACGTGGCGGCGGTTCGGCTGCCGCAGTCGCGGGACTGAACAGACCGACAACGACTCCGACGGCACCGGCGGCCAATGCCGGGACCAATCCGGGGTGCGCGGTGAACGGTGTGCGGGACACAGCGGGACTCCTTCCCGAGGCGGGCAGGTGCCGAATGCATCGCCCGGCGGGCCGAACTGTAGCAGGCGCGACGGGGCGGGCGCGACGAATCGTTCGCTCGGCAAGTACGTGGCTTGGCTTGGCCCGCCGGGGTTTAGGGCAAGGGTGCTGACCCGGTCCGGGCTTTGCGGTAGGCCGTGGGAGTCGAGCCGAACCAGCGTTTGCAGGAACGGGTGAGCACGCTCTGCTCGGAGTAACCGAGTTGGCGACAGACCTGGTCAAGGCCGAGATCGGTATCGAGCAGCAGACGTTGAGCGACGTCGCGGCGGGTTTGATCGACCAGATCGGCGAACGTCGCGTTCTCCGCGAGCAGACGACGTTGCAGGGCCTTGGGGTGCAGGCCGATGTGGCGGGCCACGTCGTTGAGCCCGACAGGTCCAGTGGGCAGGATTTGGCGGACCAGGCTGCGCACCAATTGGCTGGTCGCCGGGTTGGATTCGCCGATGACCTGGGCGAGGTAATCGACCGCGGTCTGATGGGCGAGTCGATCGGTGGGTAGCGGCCGTTGCAGGTCGGCGGTGCGCAGCGTGAAGCCTGCGACCGGTTCGAAAAAGCTGGGCGGACAACCGAAGTAGGCCTGATAGTCGTCGGCCGGAGTTAGTGCGGGATGTGGCAGGTGCACGGCTACGGGCCGGTAGTCGGTACCGAGGAACAGTCGCAATACCTGCAGCGTGACTCCCAGGGAGAGCTCGACGGCCTGGGCCTGCGGTGGTGACGGGTCCAGGAGGTACTCGAATTCGAAGCGGCTCAGTTCGGGATCGAGGTGGGCGGTCACCCGCGCGGTGATCGACGGGCTGTAGGCCGCCATGAACTTGTCGAAGATCACGAAGGCTTCGGCGACGGTACCGGCGTTGCGGCCTGCCAGCCCGACCGGACCGAGGATGTCGATGCCCTGCTGCAGCGCCAAACGCCGCCCGAAATCCGGTGTTCCGAGTGCGGCGGCAGTGTGTTCGAGCATCTTCGCCCCATTGGGCAGGGAGATGAAGCGATCGTGACGACCGACGTCGTCGTAGGGAATGTGGGCGGCATCGACCAATGCGCGACTATCCCCACCGAGTTCGGTGACCAGTTGGTGAAAATTGGTGAGTGCCGTCCCCCGAATCACGGCCATGTCACACAATGTCAAAGATTTGTCTCGGAATGTCAAGACAGCGGCTGTCGGTTTGCTGCACAGTAGATGCCCGGGTCGG
This sequence comes from Mycolicibacterium senegalense, assembly GCF_019645875.1. GTDB lineage: Bacteria > Actinomycetota > Actinomycetes > Mycobacteriales > Mycobacteriaceae > Mycobacterium > Mycobacterium senegalense. The sequence goes on from NZ_CP081000.1 coordinate 643,564, forward strand.
GGTAAATCGGCTGCGCGGCTTGCCCCACCAGTGGTCGGCTGCACAGCCCGAGTCCTGTTGAGGAGAGGGGCGCGGTGTCTGACGTGCAGGGTGACCACATGGTGGCGGCGGCTCTACCAGACGGAGGGGTTTTGCCCTTCCCACCGGTTCCGTCGGGCAGTATCGCGGGCCGCACGTTGCAGGAGTCGACGTATCAGCCGCGCGCCGTTCCGAAACGGCTGCACGATGACTCGCCGAACATCGTCATCGTCCTCATCGACGATGCGGGGCCCGGCCTGCCCTCGACGTTCGGTGGCGAGGTCACCACATCCACGCTCGATCGGATCTGCGCTGAAGGCGTGTCCTACAACCGCTTTCACACCACCGCGATGTGCTCGCCGACCCGCGCTTCGCTGCTGACGGGCCGCAACCACCACGAGATCGGCAATGGCCAGATCGCCGAGCTGGCCAACGACTGGGACGGCTACGCAGGCAAGATCCCGCGGTCGAGTGCCACTGTGGCCGAGGTGCTCAAGCAGTACGGCTACGCCACATCGGCCTTCGGAAAGTGGCACAACACCCCCGCCGAAGAAACCACCGCGGCCGGACCGTTCGAGAACTGGCCCACCGGTTTGGGTTTCGAGTACTTCTACGGCTTCCTGGCCGGTGAGGCCTCGCAGTACGAACCGAACCTGGTGCGCAACACCACCGTCGTCGCCCCGCCGAAAACCGCCGAAGAGGGCTACCACCTCTCCGAGGACCTGGCCGACGACGCGATTTCATGGCTGCGCCGGCACAAGGCGTTCAACGCCGACAAGCCGTTCTTCATGTACTGGGCCAGCGGCGCCATCCACGGCCCGCACCACATCATGAAGGAATGGGCGGACAAATATGCCGGCAAGTTCGACGACGGCTGGGATGCTTACCGGGACCGCGTCTTCGAGCGCGCCAAGGGCAAGGGCTGGATCCCGCAGGACTGTGCCCTGACCGAACGCGATCCGCAGCTCGCGGCGTGGGACGACATCCCCGAGGACGAGAAGCCCTTCCAGCGCCGGCTGATGGAGGTCGCGGCCGGCTACGGCGAGCACGTCGACGTCCAGGTGGGGCGCATCGCCGACGAGCTCGAATCGCTCGGCTACGCCGAGAACACGTTGTTCCTCTACATCTGGGGCGACAACGGTTCATCAGGTGAAGGCCAGAACGGCACCATCGCTGAACTGTTGGCGCAGAACGGTATTCCCACCACGGTGCGCCAGCACATCGATGCCCTCGACGAGTTGGGTGGCCTCGACGTGCTGGGCTCCCCGCTGGTCGACAACCAGTACCACGCCGCCTGGGCATGGGCCGGTAGCACTCCGTACAAGGGGATGAAGCTGCTCGCCTCCCATCTGGGTGGTACGCGCAACCCCATGGCCGTGCGCTGGCCGGCACGGATCACCCCGGACGCCGCTCCCCGTGACGTGTTCCTGCACTGCAACGACATCGTGCCGACCATCTACGACATCGTCGGCATCGTGCCCCCGCAGATGGTCAACGGTGAACCTCAGATGCCGATCGCCGGAGCGAGTTTCGCCCGCACACTGGCAGATCGGGACGCACCCGGCGGCAAGAAGACCCAGTACTTCGAGATCATGGGCAGCCGCGGTATCTACCACGACGGCTGGTGGGCCTCGGCCCGCGGGCCCCGGCTCCCCTGGGTGCCGGGCCAGCCGCCGGGCATCGCCACCTGGACACCCGACAACGACGTATGGGAGCTGTACCACCTCGACGAAGACTGGTCACAGGCCCACGATCTCGCTGCCGAACAGCCCGAGAAGCTGGCTCAGATGCGCGAGATGTTCATGGTCGAAGCCGCACGCAATGCCGTGCTGCCCGTCGGCGGTGGCCTGTGGGTTCCGGTCTATCACCCCGAGCTGCGTATCACGCCGCCCTACAAGGAATGGGAGTTCTCCGGCGACACCATCCGGATGCCGGAGTTCTGTGCGCCTGCCCTGGGCAACAAGAACAACGTCGTCACCATCGACGTCGACATCCCCGCCAGCGCCAACGGGGTGCTGTATGCCCTCGGGGCAGCGGCCGGAGGACTGACCCTCTACCTGGACGAGGGCTACCTCTGCTACGAGTACAACCTCTTCATCCTGCAGCGCACCAAGATTCGGTCCGAATCCAAGGTGCCGCCAGGACGAGCAACGCTCACGGTGACCACCCAGTACGCGGACCCGCGCCCGGCCGGCCCGCTCGACATCACCGTGGCCCGCAACGGCGAGACGATCGCAGGCGGGCAGGTTCCGATCAGCGCGCCGCTGCTGTTCACCGCCAACGACTGCCTCGACATCGGTACATGCCTCGGCTCGCCGGTATCACTCGACTATCGCGAACGCGCGCCCTTCCCCTTCGAGGGACGGATCCACCGCGTCCACGTGGCATACACCTGATCGGCAAAACCTCATAGACGAAAGGCTTTTCGTGAAAATGGATCGACGCACGGCCAGGTGGCTGGTCGCGCTCGGCACCACGATGCTGATGATGGTCACCTCGGCATGCTCGCCGTCGTCCCCCGAACAACCAGCCGAACCCGGGCAGCTGACACCGGCTGAGGCCAAGACCATCGCGCTGGACGCGTACGTCTACGGCTACTCCCTGGCGACTGTCGAGATGACGCGACGGGTGATGACGAATGTCGACAAGGTTGAGGCGCCGCGGGCGCCGATGGGACAGCTGATGCGGATGCGCGAGTATCCGAACGCTCAGTTCCGCGACGTCACCGCGCCCAACGCGGACACGCTGTACACAAACGGATTCATCGACGTCAAGAACGAGCCGTGGGTGTTGAGCCTGCCCGACGCTCACGACCGTTACTACCTGTTCCCGATGCTCGATGCCTACACCAACGTGTTCGAGGTTCCCGGGAAGCGCACTACGGGCACCGGTCCGCAGACCTACGCCATCACCGGGCCCGGTTGGAAGGGCACGCTGCCGCCGGGCGTGACGGAGTACAAGTCGCCTACCTCGACGGTGTGGCTGCTGGGACGCATCTACTGCGATGGCACACCCGAGGACTACGCCGCTGTGCACAAGCTGCAGGACGAGATCTCGCTGGTGCCGCTCAGCTCGTACGGCAAGCCCTACACGCCACCGGCCGGCAAGGTCGATCCGGCAATCGACATGAAGACCCCGGTCCGCGATCAGGTCAACAACCTCAGCACCGAGGACTACTTCAACCTGGTGGCCACCTTGATGAAGGACAACCCGCCCACCGAAGCGGACAAACCCATCGTGGACAAGATGGCCAAGCTCGGCATCGTCGCGGGGGAGAAGTTCGAGCTGAACAAGCTCGGTTCCGATGTCGCCGCGGCTCTGCAGTCGGTGCCCAAGGACGGCGCCGCGAAGATCATGTCCCGCTTCAACGAGTTGGAGGACGTCAACGGCTGGCGGTTCACCACACAGACCGGTGAGTACGGCACCGACTACCTGCAGCGCGCGCTGATCACCTATGTCGGTCTTGGCGCCAACCGGCCACAGGATGCGGTCTACCCGACCTCGGAGACCGACGCCGATGGGCAGGCCTACGACGGCGCCGACAAGTACACCGTGCACTTCGACAAGGGCCAGTTCCCGCCTGTCGATGGGTTCTGGTCACTGACCATGTACGACGAGGGTTTCTTCTTCGTCGACAACCCGCTCGACCGCTACACGTTGAGCCAACGGAACGCATTCGTCACCAACCCGGACGGGTCGGTCGATCTCTACCTGCAGCACGACAACCCCGGCCCACAAAAGGAAGCCAACTGGCTGCCCGCGCCGGCCGGCAAGTTCAACCTCATGCTGCGCCTGTACTGGCCGAGGGAAACCGCGCCGTCGATCATCGACGGGACGTGGAAGCCACCGGCCATCAAGAAGGTCCCCTGACAGGGCTTGCCGGGAATTTGCCAAATTAAAAACGAGATGGCTGCCACACCAGGTGTGGCAGCCATCTCGTTTATTCGGGTGTAGCAAGGGCTACATGTGCACCGCCCGGTGGCGATGGCGAAGCAGGCGGGTCAACCAGCGGACATCGATCAACATTGCATCGGCCTTTCTGTCAGGCGCTCTTGATAAGCAGGGGGAGCAACCGGCGGCGTGCCGTGTTGCCTTCGGCGAAGTGATGCAGGGCTTCTGGCACCGACGAGCTGAGCGGGACGCCCACCTGCTGGCGACGAATCTCGGTGACGACCGGCTGGCTGGCGACCACCGACCAGTCCACGCCGAGCGTGCCGCACCTTTCATCGATGTCGTAGAACAGCGAGATCGCCTGCGGGGCAAAGCTGTTCACGCCACTCAGGTCGAGTGCCAACGGCTTCTCCGCGAGGATGAACCGATTTGCATACGACGCGATCTGGTCGATGTTGTTGCTGTCGATATCTCCCTTGACGGTCACCACTGTCGCCAGCTGGCGGCATACCGCGCGCATCGATGCGCCCTCGCAGATGACTGCCGAGTTTCCGTACCGAAAGTGTCGATCCATTGCCGGGGTGTTGTTCGTGAATGTCATGATCAGCCTCCCGCCTTCTTTCCTGAGCTCTGGCTGAGCTCCGTCGCGTCAACCTGTCCCCAAAGTTATGCGGGCAATCTAAGGCGGCTGGGTGGCCAGCGTTAATACTTTGCTAAGAACCCTTCCGGGCTTACTCGTCGGTAAGGTTCACACGATCAGGACGTCGAGGGTTCGAGGTCCGTGGACGCCTTCTACCCGCTGTAGTTCGATGTCGCTGGTGGCGCTGGGGCCGGAGATGAAGGTCAGGGGCCGCGTCGGCGTCAGCCCGGCGAACGCCTGCGACACGGTGTCCACGATCTGATCGGCCCGCACCACACAGAGGTGGTGGTCTGGCACCAGGGTCAGTGCCCGCCGTCCTTGGGTGGGGCCGGCGTCGAGCACGATCGTGCCGGTCGCGGCGATGCCGAGCGCACATCCGGTCAGCACTGCATCGGCGCGGTCGAGGTCGGCGACGCCCAGTGTCGGCTCGTCGAGGACCGTCGTCAGTCCCGCCACCCACTCGGGTGGCAGATCGGCGGGGATGACCACGGTGGCCTCCGGGCCGACCAGTGCGCGGACCGTCGACGCGATCGCCTCCGGCGCGATGCGGTGTACCCGGGCCCGATACTCGGCGACTGCTTCAGCGAACCGTTCGATGTTGCCCGGGCCGGTCAGCGGCTCGCGGTGGTAGTCACGTGGAATCAGCACCGGCTGCGGTGGCGCGGACGCCAGGGCGGCCCGGATCCGTCCCAGCACCGCAGCCTTGGCTTCAGGCGTCGGGCCGGTCATCCTTGCCCCTCCTGATGCGTGCGGCTCCACCATTGTCGGAATGTCTCCGCAGGCGGTTGGGGAATGTCGCGGCTGGCGGTCCATTTGGAGGCAGGCCAGGGCAGCGCGGTGATGCGGTGGTCGCGCCCGGCGATCAGCCGCCCGGCACTCAGGGCCTTCTCGGCCAGTGAAAACCGGCCCGCACCGGCCATCGCCCACCCTGCGGCCTTCATGGCCAGGTCTTGCCCGCCGGGTAACCCTCCTCTGTCTTGGTCCACCTGCTCGGCTCGCAGATGGACAAGGATCGACGGGATGTCGATGCGGACCGGGCACGCTTCGAAGCACGCCCCGCACAGCGAAGAGGCATACGGCAGGCTGGCGTTGGGATCATCATGACCGGTGGTGCCGGTGAGCTGAGGACTCAGGATCGCCCCGATCGGTCCCGGGTACACCGACCCGTAGGCGTGGCCGCCGGTGCGTTCATAGACCGGGCACACGTTCAGGCACGCGCTGCAGCGGATGCAGTGCAGGGCGGCGCGGCCCACCTCGTCGGCCAGCACCCGGGTGCGGCCGTTGTCCAGCAGGACCAGGTGGAACTGCTGCGGCCCGTCGCCGGGATGCACGCCCGTCCACATCGAGGTGTACGGGTTCATCCGTTCCGCGGTCGAGGAGCGCGGCAGCAACTGCATGAAGACCTCGAGATCGGTGAACGTCGGCACGATCTTCTCGATCCCCATCACGGTGATCAGCGTCTGCGGCAGTGTCAGGCACATCCGTCCGTTGCCTTCGGACTCCACGACCGCCAGCGTCCCGGTCTCGGCGATGCCGAAGTTGGCGCCGCTCACCGCGACCTCGGCGGTGAGGAACTTGCGGCGTAGGTGGGCCCGGGCCGCCATCGCCAATACGCGGGGGTCGTCGGTGAGCTCACCGGCATCGGGCATTTCGCGCGTGAAGATCTCACGGATCTCGGCGCGGTTGCGGTGGATCGCCGGCACCAGGATGTGGCTCGGTTTGTCGTGACCGAGCTGCACGATGAGCTCGGCCAGATCGGTTTCGAACGCGGCGATGCCCTGGGCTTCCAGGTACTCGTTGAGGCCGATCTCCTGGGTGGCCATCGACTTGACCTTGACCACCTCGTCGGAGCCGGTGGCGCGGATCAGGTCGGCGACGATGCGGTTGGCCTCGTCGGCGTCGCGGGCCCAGTGCACCACACCGCCACGCTGGGTGACGTTGTCCTCCAGCTGGACGAGCAACTCGGGAAGCCGCGCCATGACGTCCTGCTTGAGCGCGCTGCCCGCGGCGCGCAACTGCTCCCAGTCGTCGCATTCACGTATGGCGTTGAGCCGCTTGGTGCGAATGGTGTGGGTGGCATGGCCGATGTTGCGGCGCAACTGAGAATCGGCCAGCGCGGTGCGGGCGGCTTGCGGAAAAGGGACGTCGCCGCGCAGGTTGCCGACGCCCGGAGTTCCCAGGAAGGCGGTCATCCTCGGGCCGCCAGGATCTCGGCCAGGTGCACGGTGCGCACCCCGGAACGCAGCCGGCTCAGTCCGCCGCCGATGTGCATCAGGCACGACGAGTCCCCGGCGCTGCACACCTCGGCCTCGGTCTCCAGGATGTGGCCCATCTTGTCGGCCAGCATCGCCGTGGAGGTGTCGGCGTTCTTGATCGCGAACGTTCCCCCGAAACCGCAACAGGATTCGGCCTCGGGCAACTCCACCAACGTCAGGCCCCGCACGTGGCGCAGCAGCCGCAGTGGTTTGTCGCCCACGCCGAGCATGCGCAACGAATGACAGGTCGGGTGATAGGTGACGCGGTGCGGATAGTAGGCCCCGACATCATCGACCCCGAGCACGTCGACCAGCAGCTCGGACAACTCATAGGTCTTGGTGGCCAGCGCCTCGGCACGGGTGGCCAGCGCTTCGTCACCGGCACGGCGGGCCACCATCGCGTGCTGGTGACGTGCCGAACCCACACACGAGCCTGACGGGGCGACCACCGCGTCGCAGTTCGCGGATTCGAACGCCGCGACGTGATTGCGCACCAGCGCGGTGGCTTCTTGCAGGTAGCCGGTATTGACATGCATTTGGCCACAACAGGTTTGACCCTCCGGGAACACCACCTGATGGCCCAGGCGCTCGAGCAACTGCACCGTGGCGATCGCCGCGGGCGGAAACATGGCATCCGCCAGACAGGTCGCGAACAGGGCGATTCGCATGCGCACTCCTCAAGCGTGACGTGTCCACAGTACCGATCGGGTGGTGATGCGTTTTCCGATTCGAATCAGGGCAGCCGTCGTAAATCCAGCGCGTAGAACAACTTGTCGTATCGCAGTTCACCCACCGCGACGAATCTCTCAAGCACCCCGTACCTCTTGAAGTCCAAGGACTCGTAGAGCCGGGCGGCGCGCTTGTTGTCAGCTCGGAGGTCCAGGGTCAACACCTCGACGTGTGATTCGGTAGCGGCCCGGATCAGCCCCTGCATCAGGAGCCGACCGATGCCCAGGCCTTGCCACCGTGGGTCGACTGCCACTTTCTCGACGTCCGCGTGGGGTCGGTGCGTCGGACGCGCATACCGGCGCCAATAAGCGAATCCGGCCGGCTGCCCGTCCACTTCCGCGACGAGCAATGCGGCGTCACCGGTCACCACCGCGTCGACTGTTGCATCCAGCAGTTCGGCAACCTCGGCCTCGGTCGGTGGATCGACCCAACCCAACGCGGCGCCTCCGGCCACCAAGTGCTGCAGGAGTGCCGTGATGGCTCCTGTCAGCGGTGGTACGCGATCAGGTGAGTCGACGGAAACAATCCGAACTGCTGTCGACCCGACCATCACCGAAGTATCCCAAGCCATCCCGTAAGCCTCAGTGCTTCCACTGCGCGCCGCGGTAGTGCTCCCATGGGTTGTAGTCGGCGAGAAGTTCTTCCTGGGGCGGGCGCTCGGCCTCGGGCACGTGCTGCAGGTTGATCCGCACCCGGTACCAGATCGAGCTCGGGCCGCGCATGCCGTCGAGCAGGACGTCGACGGGTTCGAGACGCGCGGCCGCCGCGGGATGGCGCTCGCGCCACACGTCCAGTGCCGCCATCGCCTCGTCCTTGGTCTTGGTCTTGGCGATCTCGATCAGCGGCATGCTCGATTGCCGTCGGCCGTCATGCGACCCGCCTTTGGGCGCCTTCTCGGCGGGGCCGAGTTCCTTGGCCAGCGCGAGCAGCGCATCCAACCCGCCGACCGTGATATCCATGCCCTCCCACGGATCGCCGAATTCGGCGAACCGCTCGGGCACCGTGGCCACCGTGAACGCCTCCGGGCGGCAGCCGTCGACCTCGTCCCAGCGCAACGGGGTGGACACCCGGGCATCGGGGGTGGCCCGCACCGAATAGGCCGAGGCCACCGTGCGGTCCTTGGCGTTCTGGTTGAAGTCGACGAACACCCGGGCGCCGCGCTCTTCCTTCCACCACCGCGCCGTCGCGAGCTCGGGTACACGTCGCTCCACCTCGCGGGCCACTGTCTCGGCCGCCAGCCGCACCTTGGTGAACGGCCACCTCGGGTGGATGCGCGCATAGATGTGGAACCCCCGGGAGCCTGACGTCTTGGGCCACGCTGTCAGGCCGTGTTCCTCCAGCACCGCGCGGGCCACGTGGGCGACGTCGACGATCTGGGACCAGTCGACCCCGGGCATCGGGTCCAGGTCGACCCGTAGTTCGTCGGGATGGTCGAGGTCATCGGCCCGCACCGGGTGCGGGTTCAAGTCGACGCACCCGAGGTTCACCGCCCACGCCAGACCCGCCGTGTCGCGCAGCACCGCTTCCTTGGCCGACGTGCCCGATCGGTATTTGAGCTCGGCGACGTCCACATAGTCCGGCCGCTTCTCCGGCGCCCGTTTCTGGAAGACGGCCTCGGTGCCGATGCCTTTGACGAACCGTTTGAGGATCATCGGGCGCCCGTACACACCGCGCAACGCCCCATCGGCCACTGACCGGTAGTAGTTGATGAGGTCCAGCTTGGTCACGCGCGCGTCAGGGAAAACCACCTTGTCGGGGTTGCTGACGGCCACCTCGAGGCCGTCGATCTCCAGCGACACTGCACCGGCCATGACCACATGGTAGTTACCGCCCGCCGTGCGATAGACGTCACTTATTGTGGCGACATGCCAAGTCTGTCTGATCTGCCGGCGAACGTGACCGCGAAGGCCAAGCAGTACGCCGAGCGCGGCGCAGCCGAATTGCACTACGCGCGCAAGATGTTCGAGGCCGGCGCGCTGCGGCTGGAACCGCCACAGAACGTCCTGGCCATGCTGAGCGACATCCGTACCTGGGGCGAGATCGGCATGATTCCGGCGCTCAACGCGCGCCGGCACCCCGACCGGGTCGCGGTCATCGACGACGAGGGTGAATTCACCTTCGGTGAGCTCGACTCGGCAGCGCACGCGCTGGCCCACGAACTGCTCACCATGGGCGTCAGGGGTGGTGACGGGGTAGGGATCCTGGCACGCAACCACCGCTGGTTCCTGGTTTCGCTGTACGGCGCGGCCCGGGTCGGCGCCCGGATCATCATGCTGAACTCCGAGTTCTCAGGGCCGCAGATCAAGGAGGTCTCCGAGCGCGAAGGCGCCAAGGTGATCATCTACGACGACGAATACACCGCGGCGGTGGCCCACGCCGAACCGGAACTGGGCAAACTACGGGCATTGGGCGTCAATCCGGACTCCGACCGGCCCTCCGGAAGCACCGACGAGACGCTGGCCGAGGTGATCGCGCGCGCCAACGGACGACCGGCGCCGAAGGCCAGCCAGCACCCGTCGATCATCATCCTGACCAGCGGCACCACCGGCACCCCCAAGGGCGCCAACCGGGCCGCTCCGCCGTCGCTCGCCCCGATCGGCGGAGTCCTCTCACACGTCCCGTTCAAGGCCGGCGAGGTGACCGCACTTCCCGCGCCGATGTTCCACGCGCTGGGTTTCCTGCACGCCACCATCGCGATGATGCTGGGCACCACCCTGGTGCTGCGCCGACGGTTCAAACCGGCGACTCTGTTGGAGGACGTTGAGAAGCACCAGGTGACCGCCATGGTGGTGGTGCCCGTGATGCTGTCGCGGATGCTCGACCATCTCGAACAGATGACGCCCAAGCCCAACCTGTCCTCCCTGCGGATCGTGTTCGTCTCCGGCTCCCAGCTGGGCGCCGAGTTGGCCTCACGGGCGCTCAAGGAGCTCGGACCCGTCGTCTACAACCTCTACGGCTCGACCGAGATCGCCTTCGCCAGCATTGCCCGGCCCAAGGATCTGTCGATCAACCCCGCGACGGTCGGGCCGGTGGTCAAGGGCATCACCGTCAAGATCATCGACGACAACGGCAAGGAGCTGCCGCAAGGGCAGGTCGGCCGCATCTTCGTGCGAAACACGTTCCCGTTCAAGGGCTATACCGGTGGCGGCGGCAAGCAGATCATCGACGGCATGCTGTCGTCGGGCGATGTCGGGTACTTCGACGAGCACGGTCTGCTCTACGTCAGCGGCCGCGACGACGAGATGATCGTCTCCGGTGGGGAGAACGTGTTCCCGGCCGAGGTCGAGGATCTGATCAGCGGCCATCCCGAGGTCATCGAGGCCACCGCGCTGGGGGTCGAGGACAAGGAGTGGGGCCACCGGCTGAAGGCGTTCGTGGTGAAGGCCGAAGGCGCCAGCATCGACGAGGACGCGATCAAGACCTACGTCAAAGAACACCTGGCCCGCTACAAAGTGCCGCGTGAGGTGGTCTTCCTCGACGAGTTGCCGCGCAACCCGACCGGCAAGATCCTCAAGCGGGAGCTGCGCAACCTGGAATAGTTCGCTGCGATCGGTGGTAGTACAGCCTTGTGAACATCGATCTGACCGGAAAGACCGCACTCGTCACGGGTTCGACGCAGGGCATCGGCCTGGCCATCGCCGAGCAACTGGCCCGCAGCGGTGCCCGGGTCGCCGTCAACGGCCGCACATCGGCCCGCGTCGACGAGGCGGTTGCCAAGCTGGGCGAGTTCGATGTCCTGGGTGTTGCCGCCGACGTCTCGACCGAGGCGGGGACGGGCGACCTGCTGCGTCAGCTGCCCGAGGTCGACATCCTGGTGAACAACCTCGGCATCTTCGGGGCCGTGCCGCCTCTGGAGATCACCGATGACCAGTGGCGCAGCTACTTCGACGTGAATGTCCTTGCCTCGGTGCGGCTTATCCGCAGTTACCTGCCCGGGATGACCGAGCGCGGGTGGGGCCGGGCGATTCAGATCGCCAGTGACTCGGCGATCGTCACGCCGGCTGAGATGATCCATTACGGCGTGTCGAAGACGGCGCTGCTCGCGGTGTCGCGTGGTTTCGCCAAGGAAGCCGCGGGCACGGGCGTGACCGTGAACTCGGTGATCGCCGGGCCGACCCACACCGCAGGTGTCGAGGACTTTGTCTACCAGCTCGTCGACAAATCCCTGCCATGGGACGAGGCGCAGCGCGAGTTCATGGTCAAGCACCGCCCGCAGTCGCTCATCCAGCGGCTGATCGAGCCGGAGGAGATCGCCAACATGGTGGCCTACCTGGCCTCTCCGCTGGCCTCGGCCACCACGGGGGGAGCCCTGCGGGTCGACGGCGGTTACGTCGACTCGATCCTGCCCTGAGGTCAGCGCCTCATCAGGGCGAACACTCCCCAGCCGAGATACTCCCGCGTGTAGCGCGCATAGCGCGCGGGCTCCGTGGTGAGCTCGGCGCGCACCTCGGGCGCCAGTTCGTCGTCCGGGTTCTGGTCGAGCCAGCGCCGGAGGTTGAGCCACTGTGCCGCGGCGTACCGGTCCCAGCTGTCCTGGTCGGCCAGCACCATTTCCACGACGTCATACCCGAGGTCACCGAACTGCTCGATCAGTTCGGGGAGCGGCAGGAAGTCGGCCACTTGGGTGGCGTGGCAGGCCTGCGCGGTCACCTCGTCCGGTGGCGTCCGACGCCAGTAGGGCTCGCCGACGAGCATCAGTCCTCCGGGCCGGAGGCTGCGGCTGAGCAGCTCGGTCGTCCCGGCGACACCGTTACCGATCCAGGTGGCGCCGATGCAGGCGGCCAGCTCGACCGGCTCGGCCGCGACATGACCCGCGGCGTCGCCGTGGACGAACTCTACCCGGTCGGCGACGCCGAGCTCGATGGCGCGGGCGCGGGCCTGCTCGGTGAACACCGTGCTGATATCCACGCCTGTGCCCGTGAAGCCCAAATCACGTGCCCAGGTGCACAACATCTCACCCGAGCCGCTGGCCAGGTCGAGCACCCGTGTTCCGGGAGGCAGCCTAAGCGCCCGGCCGAGGGTGGCATATTTGGCAGGAGTCAGCGGATTGTGGATGCGGTGGCTGCTCTCGCGAATGGTGAAGATACGGGGTAGGTCCATGACCGGATTCCTTTGTGAGAGGCCCTCGGACCCACACGCAGCCAAGAACTTCGGCCAAGACGGGCGGCGTGGGTCAGGACAGGGCCTGAAGTGTGAGGATGATCGGGGCACTGCTCAAGGCAGTGGGCTCCGTGACAGTCATCAACTCACCTACTCCGATCTCTGCAGCACACCCCGGTGGCAACTGCGCACTACACGCTACAAGCCTGTGCCGCGACGGCCCAATGATTTTCCGCACGGTCAGGTCAGCATCGCCGAGCCCGGCACCGCCAAGCACACAAGCGACAACGCCAGCAGGAACCAGCCGGCGCCCTGCCAGATCGGCCAGGTGCCCTCGGCTTTCCATACCTGGTAGGTGCGGACGAACGCGCCGACGCCTCCGACGAACAGGATTATCGGGACCAGCGACGCCGAGAGCGTGGAGTGATCGAAGGCGTAGAACGTCAGGGCAACCGCGGCCACTGCCACTACCGCCACCACGTACCAGACGGCGGAGCGAAACATCTCCGGGTTGTGCCAACGCTTTTCGACGTCGTTGCGGTCGCTGCTCATAAAAGTCAACTCACATCGTCACGGCGGCCCGTTGACGTACCAGCCCAGGCAGCCTGGCCTGTCCCGGCACGCGATGATCGCTCCGGCGTCGGGGGCCGAGCCACGTACCCGGGGCGGTCTGGGCTGCAGATTGCAGTTCACAACGTAGGGGTTCCACGGAATCACGCCGTTCACACATGGCTCGGCCTGAAGTTTTGTGGGCCCAGGCTCAGCCTGACCCCACACGACCGTGGGTGCGATGACCATCGACGCCGCCGCCACACCCAGTACCACCGGGCGTGCAATGCGTTGTAGTGACGTTCTCATCGTGCATTGCCAACCGTTTCTGGTCGCCGCCTATTTCGACGGTACGCCTAACCCCGGCTCGCGCAGAGAAAGTTACGGATCGCGGGGCAGGCCGAGGAGCCGTTCGGCGATGATGTTGAGCTGGACCTCGGTGGTGCCGCCGTAGATTGTGGTGGCACGGCTGGCCAACAGGTACTCGGCCCAGCGGCCGAAGTCCTGCTCAGGATCACCGATGGCGCCGTCGGTCCCGAAGGAGGCCACCGCGAACTCCGCGTAGCCCTGGCCGGTCTTCATCGACAACAGCTTGGAGATCGCCGCGGCCGGCATGGCGTCCCCCCCGGCCAGCGTCAGCAGGGTTGACCGCAGGTTGAGCACCTTGGCGGCATGGCCTTCGGCGATCAGCTGTCCGGCGTGGTTCTGCTCGATCTGGTCGAACTGCCCGTCGCGCAGGAACGCCACGAACTGGTCGAGGTTGGCCAAAAACGGCGGCTCGCTGCTGCCGATCGACACCCGCTCGTTGGTCAGCGTGTTGCGGCTGACCTCCCAGCCGCGGTTGACCTCACCGAGCACCATGTCGTCGGGCACGAACACGTCGTCGATGAACACCGTGTTGAACATCGCGTTGCCGGTCAGCTCGCGCAGCGGCTTCACCTCGACGCCCTGGGCCTTCATATCCAGCAGGAAGTACGTGATGCCGTTGTGTTTCGGAGCGTTGGGGTCCGTCCGCGCCAGCAGGGCACCCCACTCCGAGAACTGTGCACCCGTCGTCCAGATCTTCTGCCCGGTGATACGCCAGCCTCCGTCGACCTTGGTGGCCTTGGTGGTCAGGCTGGCCAGGTCCGAACCCGCGCCCGGCTCGGAAAACAGCTGGCACCAGATCATCTCGCCGCGGAACGTCGGCGGCAGGAAGCGTTGCTTCTGCTCTTCGGTGCCGAACGCCACGATCGACGGGATGATCCAGGAGGCGATGCCCATCTGCGGGCGCCGCACGCGGCCGGCGCTGAATTCCTGGGCGATGATGATCTGCTCGATCGGCTCCGACGCGCGGCCCCAGGGCTTGGGCAGGTGCGGCTGCACCCAACCGCCCTCGGCGATCGCGGTGTTGCGCTCGGCTCCGCTCGGAAGGGCTTTCAGCGCAGCGACTTCCGCGCGGATCTCGTCGCGCAGCTTCGCGGTGTCGGGATCCAGGTCGATGTCGACCGGACGCATCCCGGTGGTGGTCGCGGTGTCGACCACGGACTGCGGGTAGTCCGAGGCCCGGCCGAAGCAGGCGGCCAGCACGAGTGCGCGCCGGTAGTAGACGTTGGTGTCGTGCTCCCAGGTGAAGCCGATACCGCCGTGCACCTGGATGCAGTCCTGGGTGGTGTGCTGGGCGGCCGCAGGTGCCAAGGTGGCGGCCACCGCGGCAGCGAACTCGAAATGGGTGTCCGCCGAGGGCTCTTCGGCAGCTTCATCCAGTGCGCGGGCGGCGTCCCAGACCGCGGCGGTGGCCCGTTCGGTCTCGGCGATCATTCCGGCGCACTTGTGCTTGATCGCCTGGAACTGACCGATCGGCCTGCCGAACTGTTCGCGGATCTTGGCATATGCGGTCGCGGTGTCGGTGGCCCAGCGGGCGACGCCGATCGCCTCGGCCGACAGCAGGGTCGTGATCAGGGCGCGGGCACGGGCACTGTTGAGGTTGGACAGCACACGATCGCCGGCCACCTCGGTGGCGTTGGCTCGGACATGGGCCAGTGGGCGCAGCGGATCGACGCTCTGTACCGGCTCGATCTCCAGCTGGGCGGCGTCCAGCACCACCCACTGGACACCGGATTCGATGGCGACCGGTAGCACCAGAACGGAGGCCTGCGCCGCTGCAGGCACCGCACGCGCCTCGCCGCGAATCACCAGGCCGTCGCCGTGGCGGGTCGCGGTCAGACCGGAGTCGATGGCGTAGGCGGCGATGGTCTCGCCCGAGGCCAGGCCGCTCAGGACGTTGGCTTCGGGGTTGTCGGCCGAGATCAGTGCGCCGGCGATCGCCGATGGGACGAAGGGGCCGGGCACCGCGCCGTAGCCGAACTCGGCCAAGGTGATGGCCAGCTCAAGGATGCCGAAGCCTTGCCCGCCAACAGATTCCGCGAGATGGACGCCTTGCAGGCCCTGCTCGGCCGCGGCTTTCCAGTACGGCGGGGGATTCGGGATCGGGGTCTCGAGCGCGTCGTGCAACACCTCCGACGGCGCCACCCGCGCTACCAAAGACCGAACAGAATCGGCCAGATCGCTGTGCTCAGACGTGATCGCAATGGGCATGCGGTTCCTCCATCCGGGGCATAAACCTAATAACCGGTCGGTTGGGCCGAGAGTACCCCGGCGTGACCCGCGCCACTCCAGCGGCCTATTTAACCCCGTTTACTACGTGGGCCAAGCCTTCCCCGTCGCGGATGCGCCGGCAGTTGTCGACCGCCATGGTCAGGTAGCGGCGCATGGTGTCGACGGTGTACCAGGTGACGTGCGGGGTGAGCACCACATTGGGCAGTTCGAGCAGGGGATTGCCGGCTGGTATCGGTTCCTCGGCGAACACATCGAGCCCGGCTGCGGCCAGCTGTCCGGTGCGCAGTGCATCGACCAGAGCCGGCTCGTCGATGATCGGGCCGCGCGCGGTGTTGACGACGATGGCGCCGGGTTTCATCGACGCCAGCGCCTTGCTGTCGAGCAGTCCGTGAGTGGCCTCGGTCAGCGGCAGGTGCAGCGAGACGATGTCGCTGGCGCTCAATAGATCTGGCAGGCTGCGCCACCGAGGGTGGCCGGTGTCCCGGGTGCTGGTGTGCAGCACCTGGGACGGCTCGGCGCCCATCGCGACGACGATCTTCTCGACCCGCTTGGCGACGTTGCCGTAGCCGAGTAGGCCGACGGTGCACCCGCCGATGTCGCGCACCGTCTCGCCCAGGCTGTGATCCGACGGCCAGCCGCTACCGTCGCGGGTGGCCCGGTCGAGTTCGGGTAACCGGCGCAACGCAGCCAGCATCAGCAGGACGGTGCCCTCGGCGACCGACGGGGCGTTGGCTCCGGGCATGTTGGCCACCAGGATGCCCAGCTGGTTGGCGGTTTCGACGTCGATCGTGTTCACCCCGGCTCCCAGCTTGTGCACCAGCCGCAGCCGGAGACCGCGCCGCAGGTCGTCGCCAGAGACCGGCCGCAGCACATGCCAGAGCACCTCGGCGGTGGGCAGTTCCCGGTAGAAGGTGTCGTCGTCGTCTTCGGCGCAGAACCGTACATCGAGCCAGTCCTGATGCGGTGCAAGGAAATCCAGCACCTTGTCGCCGGGGGTGAAGTGGGCGAGGACCCGGATCCGTCCGGGGTTCACCGCCACCGCTTCGCGATCCATTCGGCGATGGTATCGGCCTGCTCGTCGCGGGCACCGGCGGTGGTGAAGTAGTGATCGGTGTCGATCGACGTGTGCGACTTGTCGGTCCCGGCCAGCGCGTCGTAGATGCGTTTGGCGTCGGATGGATACACGCCGGTGTCCTGGTCGGCGTTGATCACCAGGGCGGGGCAGGTGATCCGGGCCAGATGCGGCTCGGCCCGGGTCTGGGCGTGGCGCAGGCTCCACATGCCGATCCAGTTGCGCACGGTGGTGGCTGCGGCGATGCCACGGGCGGACCGGTTGGCCTTGATGGGTGTGCCGGCGTAACAGAGGTTGGCCTGCCGGTGGGTCGGCTCGATGGTGGGATCGACCATCCTGGGGTCGGCCCAGGTGCGCATGACCGTGAACGGCCGATCCGAATATCCCGCTGCCTGGATCTTTTTGAGCTCTTTCTCGGCCCAGTCGGTGATCTTCTCGTTGCGCGCGACCTGGGCCGCGCGGTACCGCGCCACGAAGTCGGCGGAGTACGGCGCGGGGTTGCGCTCGTCGAACAGGTCCAACTCGGGGTCGCCGGCGACGGCGTCGTTCTCGTCGACGACGGATGCGTCCATCCAGGCGGTGAGCACGTCGGGGCGGCCGGGATGGGCCGCGCTGGCCACATACCCGTCGGCGGGCAGCAGTTCGGTCACGCCCGCTGCCGGCCGCATCCCGTCCAGGGGTTGCACGTTCGGGTCGACGGCTTGGGACTGGTAGGCGGCCATCAGCGATCCGCCACCGGAATTACCCAGCAGCACAACCGTTTCGATCCCCTTCTCCTCCCTCAGCCACCGAACCCCCACTCCGATGTCGACCAGAGCATGGTCGAGCAGGAAGCTGCTCTCGAATCCGCGGAATCGGGTGTTCCAGCCGAGGAAGCCGATGCCCCGGGCGGCCAGGTAGTCGGCGATGTAGTGCTCGGAGAAGTCGATCTGGTAGTGCGTGGCGATCACTGCGACTGTCGGGTGGTGTCCCGCGGCGTGGTGGTAGAGGCCCTGGCACGGGTAGCCACCGGCGCCGGCGCGCTGGGCGGTCGGTGACTCCATCCCGATGAACTCGCGGACCACTTCCGGCTGCTTCATGTGCGGGGCGTCTCCTCGTGGTAGATGGTCCGGTAGAACACGTTGGCCAGGGTGGTGATGCAGGCGGTGTCGTCGGCTGTGGCGTCGCGGCCGCCGGACAGCTGGGCGTAGCAGAACTGGTTGAGCATCGACACCAGCGCCACCGCGGTCAGGTGAGCGTCGTCGTCGGGGCAGAAACCTTGCTGCTGAGCATGTTTGATCATTTCGGTGATCATCGATATCGGCAGCTGGCAGATCTCGTCCCAGTATTCGGCGAAGTCGTCGTCGATCATCGCCATCTGGGACACGCTGATGATCTCGGCCAGGCGGTGCCGGTAGGTCATCCAGTGTGCGGAGGCCGCTTGATGGCAGCGTTGCCAGTTGGTCAGGTTCGGCCCGGTCGCGGGCAGCGCGCGTTCGCGGGCCTCGTTTCGGAAGCGCAGGGCCCATTCGCGGACCATGGCTTCTTTCGAGGCGTAGTAGTTGTAGAACGACGCGGCCGAGCGGCCCGCCTCGGAGGCGATGTCAGAGATGGTCGTGGCCAGGATGCCCTTGCGGGCGACCACCGTACGGGCTGCGCTGTCGATCGCCGCCTGGGTCTGGCGGCCGCGCGCGGTCGGCAACGGTGTGCGGGGGCTGACGGTCACGGATTTCCTCACTCCCGGCGGCCGGGAAACTCGCCGTTGATGACATCTGAATCTGATGTTAGATTCAGATTCGCAGCTGCGCCAGTCCTTGGCGTATTCGCCCCGGAGGTTCATCGACGTGATCAAACCCGACAATCCCAACTCGGAGTTCGAGTTCGGCGGAATCAACCATGTGGCCCTGGTGTGCGCGGACATGGCGCGCACGGTCGACTTCTACACCAACGTGCTCGGCATGCCCCTGATCAAGTCGTTGGATCTGCCCGGCGACATGGGGCAGCACTTCTTCTTCGACGCGGGCAACGGGGATTGCATCGCGTTCTTCTGGTTCCGTGACGCCCCCGACGGTGTGCCCGGGATTTCGGCGCCGGCTGCCATCCCCGGCATCGGTGAATTCGTCAGCGCCACCGGTTCGCTCAACCACATTGCCTTGCATGTCCCGGCCGAGAAGTTCGACGAGTACCGGCAGAAGCTCAAGGCCAAGGGTGTTCGCGTCGGCCCGGTGCTCAACCACGACGACAGCCCGATGCAGGCGTCGGCCACCGTGCATCCAGGGGTCTACGTGCGGTCGTTCTACTTCCTCGATCCCGACGGCATCACGCTGGAATTCGCCTGCTGGACCAAGGAATTCACTGACAACGATGCGCAGACGCCGCCCAAGACCGCGGCTGACCGTCGCCCGCCGGTGGTAGCGGGATAGGGCCGGGGTCGGCCTCGTCGGCCTCGCCGTAGACCCCGCCGTAGACCCTGCCATTGTCACGCCAGCGTGGCCGTCGAGCCCGGCAGCCACTCCAGCGTGACAATCGAGCGGAGCCCGGCCTACTTGGTGGCGACGACGAAATAGCCGCGCGGCACGCCGGGGACGTCGAGCGGCACCGCGGGGGCGAACCACCGGTTCCAGTTGTTGCCCGGTTCGGCCACGTCTGTGACCACTGCCGACCAACCGAGCGGTTCGCACAATTGCTCGGGGGAGTCGGTTCCGAACAGCCAGGGCGCCCCGTTGCGCGACATCTGCTCGCGAACCGGGGCGAGCATCACGCTGTCGAGCAGTGCCTTGCCGACAATGTCGTAGAGCAGGACCGACCCGGGTGCCGAGAGCGCGTCGACGCGCTCGAACAGGGCGCGTACGGCGCTCTCGTCGAGATACTGCAGCAGACCTTCCATCAACCAGACGCTGGGCTGCCTGTCGTCAAAACCGTTGGATCGCAAGCTATCAGTCCAGTCCTTGGTGAGGTCGACTCCGATGGCCACCCGTCGGCAGCGGGGTGCGTCGCCGGTCAACGCCTCAGCCTTGGCTGCGATCACCGCGGGCTGGTCGAGCTCGAAGACCGTGGTGCCGTCGGGCCAGGGCAATCGGTAGGCCCGGGCATCCAGACCGGCCGCGAGGATCACCACCTGCTTCACCCGAGGTACGGCATGCAACAGTGCCTCGTCCCAGAACCGCGTGCGCACCACGATCTGCAGCGTGGACTTGTCGCCGCTTAAGGCCACGGCCTCGGCCAGCATCTGCCGACCGTGTTCACCCGCCAGCTTCTGCGCGAACGGATCGGTGAAAAGCCGGTCGGGACGGCGGTTTTCCTCGGCGCGGATGGCGGCTACCAGGACGCCGGTATCAGCGACGGCCTGACCTGGAGTCTGTCGGGAAGTCATACCGCCATCATGCGCGTCGGGCAGGACTGAGGTCTTGGACATTTTTGTCACGCGATTCCCGCGCGAGCAGTTGCAGCGCATCCGCCGAACTCGAGCCTTCAGCCGTGGTCACCACGCACAGTGATTGCTCGACGTCACGGGCGAGCTTCAGATTCTGCATCGTGACTGTCAGCGGGCCGGCGAGCGGATGGCGCAGCTCATATGAGTCTGCCTCGCAGGGCTTGACCCGGTGATCAGCCCACAGTGACACGAATTCTGGGCTCTTGACCGACAATTCACCGATCAGGGCGGACAGCAGCGCGTCATCGGGGTGTCGGCCGGCAGCCAGGCGCAGGCTGCCGACCACGGTCCGGACCTTGCGGGGCCAATCCACATAGAGATCACGGGTGTGAGGATCGAGGAACAGCAGCCGGGCCAGGTTCGGCCGGGTCGAGGGATTGTCCACTGCGGTGAAATCCACGTGGCCCGCCAGCAGCGCATGGCCCAACTCGTTCCAGGCCAGAACGTCGGTGCGGCGACCGATCACCATCACCGGTAGGTGGTCCATCGAGTGCAACAGCTCGCGCGTCAATGCGCTGACGCGCTCGATCGGGGGCCGTCGTGGCGGTTGTGTCCGCTGGGAGGCCAGCTCGCGCAGATGCGTCTGTTCGTGAATATCCAGCTGCAGAGCCCGCGCCAGCGCCTCGAGAATCGCGTCCGAAGCATTGGTCGACTGTCCCTGTTCCAACCGCGTGTAATACGACACGCTCACCCCGGCGAGCTGGGCGACTTCCTCCCGTCGCAGCCCCGCCACCCGGCGCCGCTCGCCGTATCGCGTCAGGCCCACATCCTGCGGACGCAGCCGCGCACGCCGGGCCCGCAGGAATTCGCCGAGTTGTCCGGTGGTCACCACCCCACTATGCCTCCGGTCTGATGGGCCGTGCCTATCCCTGCCAGTGGTAGGCACCGCCGGGGCTGGTTGACCGGTGCCGGCGTGGCCAGGCTGAGGACATGAACGACATCGTGTTGGGTGACGTCACGGTCACCCGGGTCATGGAGTACTACGGCTCGGTCCGGCTTTCGCCGCAGGAGTTCTTCCCGGAGAGCACCGACGAGGCGTGGCGGCGCAACGAGGATTGGCTGGCACCGGATTTCTACGATCCGGCCGACGATGTCTGCGTATCGGCCATCCAGACCTGGCTGTTGCGCAGCGAGGGCAGGACCATCCTGGTCGACACCGGGGTGGGCAACCACAAGGACCGGCCGCACGCCCCGGTGTGGGATCACCTGGACACCGACTTTCTGGGAAACCTGGCGCGGGCCGGTGTCGCTGCCACCGATGTCGACATGGTGATCAACACCCATCTCCATGTCGACCACGTCGGCTGGAACACGCATCTCGAGGACGGAAACTGGATCCCGACCTTCCCGAACGCCACCTACCTGATGCCGCGGGCCGACTTCGATTTCTGGAATCCGGCCAATCGAGGCGGACCGGTCGCAGGGCGGGACAACGTCTTCCTCGACAGCGTGGCGCCGGTCCACCGGGCCGGGCAAACCACGTTGTGGGAGAGCGAATTCCAGATCGATGCCAACCTCACACTGGAAGCGGCGCCGGGGCACACCCCTGGCTCCGCCATTGTCAGGCTGCGGTCGGGCGGCGACCGTGCCGTGTTCGTCGGCGACATGATGCACACGGCGTTGCAGATCGTCGAACCCGACACCAACAGCTGCTACTGCGAAGATGCCGAACAGGCGCGCGCCACGCGCAGGCGGGTGCTGAGCCAGGCCGCCGACACCAACACCCTGGTGATCCCGGCCCACTTCGGCGGACATGGAGGCGTCGAGGTGATCCGCGCCGGCGACGGCTATGCCATCAAGGCGTGGGCTCCGTTCGACCGGGTGACGAAGGGTTCGTGAGGATGACCGATCCGATCGTCGACACGACAACCGGTGCCGTGCGTGGGTTCCAGACCGCGGACACCCGGACGTTCCTCGGAATTCCCTACGCCGCACCGCCTGTCGTCGGCGGCCGCTTCGCGGCTCCGCGAGTTCACGAACCGTGGCGCGACGTGCGCGATGCCACCAGACCCGGACCGACCGCACCGCAGTCACCTCGTGGCGGCTTCGGCCGGTTGGACATGTCACCGTTCTTCGGGCCGGGGTGGGTCCGCCACCCTGACTACCTCACCGTCAATGTCTGGGCTCCGGCCGGTGCGCACCGCCGACCCGTCATGGTGTTCGTCCATGGGGGTGGCTTCGTGGCAGGCTCGACCCGCTCACCGTTGTACGACGGCACCGCGTTCGCCCGGGACGGCGTCGTTCTGGTGACCGTCACCTACCGGCTCGGCGTCATCGGATTTCTCGATCTGCCCGGAGCGGTGCCCAACCGGGGCCTGCTCGACGTGTTGGCCGCGCTGGCCTGGGTACAGGCCAACATCGAGGCATTCGGTGGCGATCCCGGCAACGTCACCCTGTTCGGTCAGTCCGCCGGCGCGACGATTACCGCGGGAGTGCTCGCTACACCCGGTGTGCAGCGCTTGATTCGCCGGGCAATCATGCAGAGTGGCAACGGGTTCGGTGCGTTCAGCCCGGAACAGGCGGGGCGGGTGACGAGGGCGGCCGCCGAGGCCCTGGGTGTCGAGCCGACGCGGGCCGCTTTCGACCGGCTCTCCGACGAACAGCTCGTCGAGGTGGTACCCGAGCTGTCCGGGCTCGACCTGCGCACCGAAGGACGGCCCGACCCGCTGCTGGGATTGAGTCCCTTCAGCCTGGTGCTGGCCGACCAGCCGGCCCGGCGGCTCCATCCCGAGGTGGCGCTGCTCGTCGGGACGAACACCGAGGAGGGGAACTTGTACCTGGTGCCGCAAGGCCACCTCGACTCATCGCACCGCGACGACGTCGAGCGGCTGGCGGCGCGGGTGGACCCAGACCCATCCGCCCTGATCCAGCGGTACCGCAACGTTTTTCCGCGGGCGAGCTGGGGCGAGTTGCGTTCGGCGATCCTCGGCGACGCGCTGTTCCGGACCGGCAGTGACCGGACCGCGGCGGCCCATGCCCGATTGGGCGGGGCTGCGACGCACCGCTACGAATTCTCCTGGCGTTCCCAAGCCGTCGACGGCGCGCTGGGTGCGGCCCACGCGGTCGAGTTGCCGTTCGTGTTCGATCGCATCGGGGTGGAGTCGCTGCGCGGCCCAGGTGCACTGCTAGGCCCTGGCGAACCTCCGCCCGCCTTGGCGGCCGAGATGCACAGTGCCTGGGTCCGTTACGCCGGTACCGGCGATCCCGGCTGGGCTCCATCAGCGACGCGGCAGTTCACGGGCCGCCACGTCAACTCCCCGGTTGCTGCATGCCCGCCACTGCGTCGAGCATTGCGCGCAATTGATTGATGAGCTGTTCGGGGGATAGCGTGACCTCACCGGACAGCCAGGCGCTGATCGTCTGGGTCACCCCGCCGACCGCGAAATACGACGTGGCTTTGAGATAGTCGTTCGCCGGCAGCCGCAGCGCGTCGCCGGCGTGCTGGCCGAGCAGCGTGGCGAACAGGGCCACGGATTCGACGCGTTTGCGGGTCAGTACCTCGTTGGACAGTTTGACGCTGAACAGAAGTCGGCCGATCCGCGGATCCTCGGCGATCAGATGCACGATGTTCGCCATGCCGGCCATGGTCTGGTCGGCCAGGGGGACGGCGTCGACGGCCGCCTGGGTCGAGGTGGCGATATCGGCGATCACCCAGTCGTAGACCGCGCCGATGAAGTCGTCTTTGTCCGCGAAGCTCTCGTAGAAGTACCGTGCGGCCAGCCCCGCGGTGCGGCACACGGCGCGCACGGTCACCTCGGCGTCTTCGGCGCCCAACAGGTCCAGCCCCGCCTCCAGCAGCTGGCTGCGCCGCTGTGCGAGGCGGTCGGCGGCCTCGATGCCGCGGTAGGGGCGGACCTGCTTCACTCCCACATCTTGACACCCGTCAGCCTGGCAGGCCAATATCGGGAATCAGGCGTTCTCAGTTTTAGAAGGGGTGACCATGACGGTCAGCGAACCGATCCCGCACGTCGAACGGGCAATGAACGATCCGTCCCGTCCCGGCGCCGCGCCCAAGCGTCGCAGGCGGGGTGCCAGCTTCGACGACGGCTTGATGGGCGTCGCACTGCTGGCCGGTCCGGCCAACGTCATCATGCAGCTGGCCAATCCGGGCGTCGGGTACGGCGTGGTCGAGAGCCGGGTCGAGAGCGGCCGCACGGACCTGCACCCGATCAAGCGGGCCAGGACCACCTTCACCTATCTCGCCGTCGCCACTCGGGGGAGTGACGCGCAGAAGGCGGCCTACCGTCGTGCGGTCAACAAGGCGCACGCGCAGGTGTACTCCACCGAGGACAGCCCGGTGAAGTACAACGCGTTCGACAAGAACCTGCAGCTGTGGGTAGCCGCCTGCCTCTACAAGGGCGGCGTCGACGTGTTCCGCATGTTCATCGGTGAGCTGGACGACGAGACCGCCGATCAGCACTACCGCGACAGCGTCACGATGGGCACCACGCTGCAGGTGCCCGAGGAGATGTGGCCGGCGGACCGCGCTGCGTTCGACCGCTATTGGGAAGAGTCGCTGGAGAAGCTGCACATCGACGACACCGTGCGCAGCTACCTGTACCCGATCGCTGCGGGCCGGCCCAAGAACCCGAAGCTGCCCCGCTTCGTGCAGCGTCGCCTCGACGCGGTTGCCCTGCTGATCACCACGGGGTTCCTGCCGCAGCGTTTCCGGGACGAGATGCGCCTGCCGTGGGATGCCAAGAGTCAGAAGCGGTTCGATCAGCTGATCGCGGTGCTCCGCACCATCAACGACCTGCTGCCGTCGTTCCTGCGGCAGTTCCCTTTCAACCTCCTGCTCAAAGATCTCGACTGGCGTATCCGCACCGGTCGTCCCTTGGTGTAGCCGTCAGCATCGCGGCGTACCCTCGCGCGGGTGAGCACCGGACGCACAGACGCAGACAACTGGGACATCACCACGAGCGTGGGGCAGACAGCGCTATTTGTCGCTGCCTCAAGGGCATTGGAGGCGAAGAAAACCGATCCACTCGCCGTCGACAAGTACGCCGAGGTGTTCTGCCGCAGGGTCGGGGGCGAATGGGCGACAGCGGTCGAGGGCACCGACCCTGAGCATCCCCTGCAGACCGAATTCGGCGAGCACTTCGTCAATTTCCAGGGGGCCCGCACGAAGTACTTCGACGAGTACTTCGCGCAGGCCATCGAAGCCGGGGTGCAGCAGGTGGTGCTGTTGGCGGCCGGTCTGGACTCACGGGCCTACCGGCTACCGTGGGCCGACGGCACCGTCGTGTACGAGTTGGACCAGCCTCGGGTGCTCGAGTTCAAGCGCGAGGCCATTGAGGAGCTCGACGACGCCCCCAAGGCCCAGCGGCGCGAGGTCCCGGTGGATCTGCGGGAGGACTGGCCGCGGGCCCTGCAGGAGGCGGGCTTCGACCCGTCGCGGCCCTCGGCCTGGATCGCCGAGGGATTGTTGATCTACCTGCCCGCCACAGCACAGGAACAATTGTTTGCTGGAATCGACGCGCTGGCGGCGCCGGGCAGTTTTGTCGGTATCGAGGAGGCCGTTCCGATGCCCGACGAGGCGTTCGAGGCCAAACGTGCTGAGGCCCTGGCCTCCGACGAGGAGAATGCGTTCTTCACCCTGGTCTACAACCAGCAGCACGCCCCCGCCGAGAGATGGTTCGGCGAGCACGGCTGGGATGCCGTGGCGACGCCTCTCCATCAGCTCCTGGCCGGGCTGGGACGTCCTGTGCCCGATCCAGGCTCTGAAGCAGGCCTGATGACGGGAACTATCACCTTGGTCTCCGCGACAAAAAGGTGAGGCAGTTCACGACCTAGCTCGAGTACGTGCCTCTCGACACTTAAGTTATGCAATGCTAACTTCAGCAAAAGTTAGCTTAGCCATACATAAGGGAGAGATTCGGGGGCTTAGTCGCTCCCGTGCACGCATATGGGTAGTGACACGCTTGCGGCTCCAACACAGGGAGCGCCCCGGCTTGATCGCGATGTGATCAGCCGCTTCGCCACATGCTGTCGTGCGCTGGGCTTGACGGTGAACGACCGGCAACGGCCGGCCGATGCCGACGCGGCCCGGACCGGCTTTGCTGGTCTGACACGTATCGCGCATGACCACTGTGACGCCTGGACGGGCCTGGCCGCCGCGGGCGATGTGTCCGGACCGGTCATCGACGCGGTATGGCGCACGCGGGGCAGCGCCGGACTGTTGCAGCGGGAGATCGAACTGGCTGCCGGTGACCTCGGCTTCACCTACGACAGCGGCCTGTACCTGCGGTTCCGTGCCAGCGAGGTGGACGACTTCCAGCTGGCCTACGCCGCGCGCCTTGCTGCCGAGGGCCGACTCGCCGAGGCCGACGCGCTGGTGGGCGAGCTGCTCGCCCATCGTCCCGGATGGCTCAACGCCACCTGGCTGCGAGTGGCGTTCAATCACCACGCCCAGCGGTGGAATGACGTGGTGCGGCTGCTCACCCCGGTCGTCACCAACCCCTCGCTCGACGAGGTCACCGCCCACGCCGTGCGCACCACCCTCGGCATCGCGCTGGCGCGGCTCGGCATGTTGGCCCCTGCGCTGTCCTACCTGGAGGATCCTTCCGGTCCGGTCGCGGTGGCCGCGCTCGACGGTGCACTCGCCAAGGCGCTGACCTTGCGCGCCCAGGGTGAGGACGAGGACGCAGCAGAGGTTCTGCAGGATCTGTTCGCCGCGCACCCGGAGAACAAGCAGGTCGAAGAGGCGCTGCTGGATTCGACGTTCGGGCTGCTGATCACCAACGCCGCACGTATCGACGCCCGCACCGATCCGTGGGATCCCGAGACCGAACCGTCGGAGTCCGACTTCGTCGACCCGGGCGCCAAGGAGCGCAAGGCGCACCTGCTGGTCGAGGCAGAAGCCGAGCTGGCGGAGTTCATCGGCCTGGAAGAAGTGAAGTTCCAGGTGGCCCGGCTCAAGAGCTCGGTGGCCATGTCGATCCGTCGTCAGGAACGCGGGCTGGCCGTCGCGCAGCGCACCAACCACCTGGTGTTCGCCGGTCCGCCCGGAACGGGTAAGACCACCATCGCGCGCGTCGTCGCCAAGATCTACTGCGGCCTGGGGCTTCTCAAGAAGGAGACCGTCCGCGAGGTGCACCGTGCCGACCTCATCGGTCAGCACATCGGTGAGACCGAGGCCAAGACCAACGCGATCATCGACAGCGCACTGGACGGCGTGCTGTTCCTCGACGAGGCGTACGCGCTGGTGTCCACCGGCGCCAAGAATGACTTCGGTCTGGTCGCCATCGACACCCTGCTGGCCCGCATGGAGAACGACCGCGACCGGCTCGTGGTGATCGTCGCGGGTTACCGCAAGGACCTCGACATGTTCCTGGACACCAACGAGGGTCTGCGCTCCCGCTTCACGCGCAGCATCGACTTCCCGTCCTACTCGTCGTCCGAACTCGTCGAGATCGCCGAGCGGATGGCCGAGAAGCGAGACAGCACCTTCGAGAAGGCCGCTCACGACGAGATGGAGAAGCTGTTCGGACACCTGGCCGAGGCCACCACGCCCGACGCTGCCGGTGTGCCGCGGCGCAGCCTGGACATCGCCGGTAACGGCCGATTCGTCCGAAACCTGGTGGAGCGTTCCGAGGAGGAACGCGAGTACCGCCTTGATCATTCCGACCAGGACGACTTCACCGACGAGGAGATGATGACGATCACCGCCGGTGACGTGACGAATTCGGCGGCCCCGCTGCTGCGCGGCCTGGGATTGACGGTGCCCGAATGACCGCGCCGAACTCTTCCGACGAGCGCCGGTCCTTCTCGTCGCGTACGCCCAACAATGAGAACCCCGACGGTGTGCAGTACCGTCGCGGCTTCGTCACCCGTCATCAGGTCACCGGCTGGCGATTCGTCATGCGCCGCATCGCTTCCGGCGTCGCACTGCACGACACCCGCATGCTGGTCGACCCGCTGCGCACGCAGAGTCGTGCGGTGATGACCGGCGCGCTGATCCTGGTCACCGGTCTGATCGGTTGCTTCATCTTCTCGTTGGTCCGCCCCGGCGGAGCCGCCGGAAACGACGCGGTGCTCGCCGATCGGTCGACGTCAGCCTTGTATGTGCGGGTCGGGGAGCAGCTGCATCCGGTGCTCAACCTGACCTCGGCGCGGTTGATCGCGGGCAAGGCCGACAACCCGACCACCGTCAAGACCAGCGAGATCGACAAGTTCCCGCGCGGCAACCTGCTGGGTATCCCGGGGGCGCCGGAGCGGATGGTGCAGAGCACCAGCACGAGCGCGGATTGGACTGTGTGCGACAGCAACTCGGGTTCATCCGCCGGCGTGACCGTGATCGCGGGAACGCTCGGATCCGGTGAGGAGCGGGCGCTGCCCCTCACTGCGGGACAGGCGGTGCTGGTGCACCACAGCGGCGGCCCCACCCCGGGTGACTGGCTGTTGTGGGACGGCAAGCGCAGCCCGATCGACCTGAACAACCGCGCGGTCACCGATGCGCTCGGTTTCGGCTCCGACATCCCGGCTCCGCGGCCGATCGCCGCGGGCCTGTTCAACGCGATCCCCGAGGCGCCCGCACTGGCTGCTCCGGCGGTCGCCGGAGCAGGAGCGCCGGCGCCGTTCGAGTTGTCGACGCCGGCGCCGGTGGGCGCGGTGGTCTCGGCGGCCGAGGCCGACAACACCGTCCGCTACTACGCTGTGCTGCCGGAGGGCCTGCAGCCGATCTCGCCGGTGCTCGCCGCGATCATGCGCAACACCGATTCCTTTGGGCTGCAACAGCCGCCGCGGCTGGGGGCCGATGAGGTAGCCCGCACCCCGGTGGCCCACGGCATCGACACCGCCGCCTACCCGACGAACACCTTCGAGCTGGTATCCGACTCGGCGGCCCCGGTGACCTGTGCGCAGTGGAGCAAGCCGGCCGGTGCGACGGAGAGCCGGCTGAGCCTGTTGTCCGGCGCGGCCCTGCCGATCCCCGACGGACAGCGCAGTGTCGACCTGGTCGGTGCGGGGGCCAACGGCGCGGCCACTCGGGTTGCGCTGGCACCGGGTACCGGATACCTGGTCCAGACCGTGGGCGCCGAACCGGGATCGCCGACCGCGGGCTCGCAGTTCTGGGTGAGCGATACCGGTGTGCGCTATGGCATCGAGACCAACGGTGACACCAAAACCCTTGCCGCGCTTGGTCTCACCTCGCCTGCCCTACCTATCCCGTGGTCGATCCTGACGCAGTTCGCTGCCGGTCCGACCCTGTCCCGTGGCGACGCCCTGACCGCACACGATGCGCTGTCGCCCAATGCAAATGCTGCACGCCTGGAGGCGACGACCCGATGAGCCGGCTGATCTTCGAGCACCAGCGGAGGCTGGCCCCGCCCACCACCCGCAAGGGCACCATCACCATCGAGCCGCCGCCGCAGTTGCCGCGGGTGGTTCCACCGTCGCTACTGCGCCGGGTGCTGCCGTTCCTGATCGTCATCCTGATCGTGGGAATGATCGTGGCGTTGGTGGCCACCGGGATGCGGATGATCTCGCCCACGACGCTGTTCTTCCCGTTCGTGTTGCTGTTGGCGGCCACCGCGCTCTACCGCGGCTCCGACAACAAGATGCGCACCGAAGAGGTCGACGCCGAGCGGGCCGACTATCTGCGCTACCTGTCGGTGGTCCGCGACAACGTGCGTGCCCACGCCGCCGAGCAGCGGGCGGCCCTGGAGTGGTCGCACCCGGAACCCGAGGCGCTGGCGGTCATCCCCGGCACGCGCCGGCAGTGGGAGCGCGACCCGCGCGACCGTGACTTCCTGGTGCTGCGTGCCGGGCTGCACGACGTGCCGCTGGATGCCGCGCTGAAGGTCAAGGACACCGCGGACGAGATCGACCTGGAACCGGTGTCGCACAGCACCCTTCGTGGATTGCTCGATGTGCAGCGCACCGTGCGCGACGCCCCGACGGGCATCGACGTCACCAAGCTGGCCCGGATCACCGTGATCGGTGAGGCCGAGGAAGTTCGCGACGCGCTGCGGGCCTGGATCGCCCAGGCCGTCACCTGGCACGACCCGACCATGCTGGGGGTGGCACTGGCCTCACCTGATGTCGATGCCGACACCTGGTCATGGCTCAAATGGCTGCCGCACGTCGATATTCCGTCTCAGGCCGACGGTGTCGGCCCGGCGCGGTACCTGACCACCGGTGTCAGCGAGCTTCGCGGCCAACTCGATTCGGCCCTGGCCGGACGGCCGGCCTTCCCGGCGGTCGCCGACCAGGCACTCAAGCACCTGCTGGTCGTGCTCGACGATCCCGAAGCCGATCCCGACGACATCGCGCGCAAGCCCGGTCTCACCGGCGTGACCGTGATCCATCGCAGCGACAAGCTGCCCAACCGCGAGCAGTACCCCGACCCCGAGCGGCCGATCCTTCGGGTCGTCGAGGGCCGGATCGAGCGGTGGCAGAGCAGCGGATGGCAGCCCTATGTCGACAAGGCCGACGCGATGTCGGCCGCCGCGGCTGCCCACATCGCGCGGCGGTTGTCGCGCTGGGATTCCAACCCCGGCTATGTGCGGTCGACCGCGACCGGCGGCGCCACCTTCACGACGCTGCTCGACATCCCGGACGCCTCGTCGCTCGACGTGGCCAGCCTGTGGGCTCCGCGGAACCGCGACGACGAACTGCGGGTGCCGATCGGTGTGACCGCCACCGGTGAGCCGCTGTACTTCGACCTCAAGGACGAGGCCGAGGGCGGGATGGGGCCGCACGGCCTGATGATCGGTATGACCGGTTCGGGCAAGTCCCAGACCCTGATGTCGATCCTGTTGTCGCTGTTGACCACTCACTCCGCTGAGCGGCTCATCGTGATCTACGCCGACTTCAAGGGCGAGGCCGGCGCCGACATCTTCCGCAACTTCCCACAGGTGGTCGCGGTCATCTCGAACATGGCCGAGAAGCGGTCGCTGGCCGACCGGTTCGCCGACACCCTGCGCGGTGAGGTGGCCCGTCGTGAGCAGATGCTCAAGGAAGCCGGCCGCCGGGTCCAGGGCAGTGCCTTCAACTCGGTCACCGAGTACGAAGCTGCCATCGCAGCGGGGCACGACCTGCCCCCGATGCCGACGCTGTTCGTGGTCGCCGACGAGTTCACCCTGATGCTCGCCGAGCATCCCGAGTACGCGGACCTGTTCGACTACGTCGCGCGCAAGGGCCGCTCGTTCCGGATCCACATCCTGTTCGCGTCGCAGACGCTGGATGTGGGCCGGATCAAGGACATCGACAAGAACACGTCGTACCGGATCGGCCTGAAAGTGGCCAGCCCCAGCATCTCCCGGCAGATCATCGGGGTCGAGGACGCCTATCACATCGAATCCGGACGCGAGCACAAGGGCGAGGGCTTCCTGGTGCCGGCTCCCGGCGCGGTGCCGATCAAGTTCCGCAGTACCTACGTCGACGGCATCTACGACCCGCCACGGGCCGAGAAGTCGATCGTGGTGCGGGCCCTGCCGCAGCCGCAGCTGTTCACGGCCTCGCGCGTCGAGCCCGAACCCGACACGATCATCGTTAGCAACGAGCCCGAGGTCGACGTCGCGCCGCCGCGCAAGCTCATCGCCACCATCGGCGATCAGCTCGCCACCTACGGTCCGCAGGCACCCAAGCTGTGGCTGCCGCCGCTGGACGAAGCGATCGCGCTGGACGACGTGCTGGCCGGCACCGACATCGAACCCGGCCAATTGCGTTGGCCGCTGGGTGAAATCGACAAGCCGTTCGAGATGCGCCGCGACGCTTTGGTGTACGACGCGAACTCGTCGGCCGCCAACGTGCTGATCCACGGCGGTCCGCGCTCGGGCAAGTCGACCGCGCTGCAGACGTTCGTGCTGTCGGCGGCCGCCCTGCACTCGCCGAGCGAGGTGAGCTTCTATTGCCTGGATTACGGCGGTGGACAGCTGGCCGGCCTGGCAGATCTGGCCCACGTCGGCAGCGTGGCCACGCCGCTGGAGCCTGAGCGCATCCGCCGTACCTTCGGCGAGCTCGAGCAGCTGCTGCAGGCCCGTCAGCGCCAAGGTGCCGTCAGCCGGGTGGGCAGCTATTCCGACGGCTACGGCGAAGTGTTCCTGGTCATCGACAACCTCTACGCGTTCAGCCGGGACAACACGGACACGTTCAACACCCGTAACCCGTTGCTGGCCAAGGTGACCGAGCTGGCCAACAGCGGGCTGGCCTACGGCATCCACGTCGTCATCACCACGCCGAACTGGCTGGAGGTGCCGCTGGCCATGCGCGACGGCCTGGGCCTGCGGCTGGAACTCAAGCTGCACGACAGCCACGACAGCATC
This sequence comes from Mycolicibacterium senegalense, assembly GCF_019645875.1. GTDB lineage: Bacteria > Actinomycetota > Actinomycetes > Mycobacteriales > Mycobacteriaceae > Mycobacterium > Mycobacterium senegalense. Next base: position 676,094 of record NZ_CP081000.1, read on the forward strand.
GTCCGGGTGGTGGGTGCGCTGCGCCGTCCGGCCGAGTCGGTGCCCGCCGATCAGCCTGGCCGCGGTCTGACCATGGCTGCCGAGCACTTCCTGTTCGCCGAGCCGCAGTTGAGCGACATCGCCGTGATCAACGCGCGCTACCCGGGGCAGAGCGCACCGCCGGTGCGCTTGCTGCCCACCGCGCTGGCTCCGGCCGCGCTGGCACCGCTGTACCCGGCTCCCGAGCATGTGGTGATCGGCCAGCGGGAAGAGGACCTGGCGCCGGTCGTGCTCGACTTCAAGACCAATCCGCTGCTGGCGGTGTTCGGCGACACGCGGTCGGGCAAGACGACGCTGTTGCGACACATCATCCGGACCATCCGCGAGAACTCGCGGCCGGACGAGGTGGCCTTCACCGTCATCGATCGGCGGCTGCACCTGGTCGAGGAGCCGTTGTTCCCGGACAACGAGTACACCGCCAACATCGACCGCGTCCTGCCGGCGATGCTGGGTCTATCGGCGCTGATCGAGAAGCGCCGTCCGCCGGCCGGTTTGAGCCCGCAAGAGCTCAGCGCCTGGAACCAGCGGACCGGGACCGATGGTCACATCCACTATCTGATCATCGACGACGTCGACCAGATCCCCGACGGGCCCGCGGTCAGCGGACCGTTCGCCGGGCAGCGGCCCTGGACCAACATCGTGAACTTGTTGGCCGAGGCCACCGATCTGGGCCTGCGCGTGATCGTGACGGCCCGGGCCACCGGATCGGCGCACGCGGTGATGACCGCACCGCTGCTGCGTCGTCTCAACGATCTGCAGGCGACCACGTTGATGCTGTCGGGCAATCCCGCCGACAGCGGCAAGCTCCGCGGGCACCGGTTCGCCCGGTTCCCGGCGGGACGCGGCATGTTGCTCGGCGACGGCGATGCGCCCGAGTTCGTCCAGCTCGTCAACCCACTCATCGATGACACGGCACTGTCCGTGAACAACGGGAGAAAGGAATTCTGATGACATTGCGGGTAGTTCCGGAAGGATTGACCGCCGCGAGCGCGGCCGTCGAAGCGCTCACCGCTCGTCTGGCCGCCGCTCATGCGGCCGCGGCCCCCGTCGTCTCGGCGGTGATCCCGCCGGCCGCGGACGCGGTGTCGCTGCAGACCGCGACCGGGTTCAGCGCGCACGGCGCCCAGCACTCGGCGTTGGCTGCCCAGGGCGTCGAGGAACTCGGCCGCTCGGGTGTCGGTGTCGGCGAGTCCGGTGCCAGCTACGTCACCGGTGACGCGATGGCGGCTGCGTCGTACATGACTGCGCGCGGCCTCTGACATGACCGCCCCCATCTGGATGGCCCTACCACCTGAGGTGCACTCGACGCTGCTCTCCAGCGGCCCGGGCGCCGGGTCGTTGCTGGCCGCGGCGGGGGCCTGGCAGGCGCTGAGCACCGAATACGCTTCGGCGGCAGCAGAACTCACCAGTGTGCTGGGCGGAGTGCAGGCCGGGTCGTGGGAGGGTCCGAGCTCAGAGCAGTACGTCGCGGCCCACGGGCCGTACCTGATGTGGCTGGCGCAGCAGAGTGCCAACAGCGCGGCGGTGGCGGTGCAGCACGAGACGGCGGCCGCGGCCTACACCACCGCGGTGGCCACCATGCCGACCCTGCCCGAGTTGGCTCTCAACCACGTGGTCCACGGCGTCCTGATCGCTACGAACTTCTTCGGTATCAACACGATTCCGATCGCGGTCAACGAGGCCGACTACGTCCGGATGTGGATCCAAGCGGCCACCACGATGGCGACCTACCAGGCCGTGGCGGGAGCTGCGGTGATGGCGGCCCCGGCCGGCGCGCCGTCGCCGATGTTGCTCAAACCCGGCGTGGGCGAGGCGGGTACCGCTTCGGCCAACGCGCAGCAGATGATGGCGCAGGGCACCGCCACGGATTCCGGGGCGGCGCTGACCAACGCCGATGCGACCGCTGACAACGAGTACCCGAATCTGCCGCAGTGGTTGGTGGACTACCTGGGCAACGACTCGATGATCGGCGGCAAGGATCTGCTGAGGTTCCTCAACGATCCGCTGGGAACCATTCAGCAGATGCTGACGGACTTGATGACCAATCCGGCAGGATTCCTGACCACCTGGGGTCCGTTCTTGTTCGGCGTGATCTACCAGATGATCTTCCAGCCCGTCGGTTGGGGCACCTGGATCAGCGTTGCGTTGTCGCCGTTCCTGATCCCGCTCCTCGGCATCGGCCTGGCCGCGCTGGGATTCCTCGACCTGCTCCCCACCGACGAGGTACCGGAAGAGGCACCGGCCGACGCCGATGCCCCGCCGGTTCCGGTTCGCGCCGATCAGAGCCTGCCGGTGGCCGGCCTGGGCCCGGCGGGCATCGGCGCCGGTGCGCCGGCCGCCCCCGCGGGTGCACCCGCCGCCGGCGCGGGAGGTGCCGCGGCGCCGGCTCCGGTCGCGGCGGCGGCTTTCGCTCCTTACGCCGTGATGGGCAACGACCCCGATGAGGGATTCAGCCCGACGGTGGGCGGCAAGTCCAGTGCCTCGGCACCGGCCTCCGGTATCCCCGCGGCCGCGTCCGGTGTGGCAGCGTCGCTGGCGGCGCGGCGCAAGCGTCGACGCAAGCGGGGTGCGGCACTGGAAGACCACGCCTATGCGGATGCCTACATGGACTACGAGGCACCTGATCCGGAACCGGCGCCGAAGCCGGAACCACGTGTGCGTGCCTCCGAAAGCGGCGCCGGAACCATGGGATTCACCGGCACCGAAACGAAATCCGAGGCGACCGCGGCAGGTTTGACCACCTTGTCCGGCGAGAGATTCGACGAGAGCCCCGTCTCGCCGATGCTGCCCGGTTCCTGGGAGCCCGACGAGGGTCCGGTTGATCCGGAAGGGGGTTCGCGCAGCTGACCAGACCGCCCGTGCACGACCAACCACCAACGATCCGAAAGGAAAAACCATGAGCCTGTTGGATGCTCACATCCCCCAGCTGATCGCTTCCGAGGCCGCCTTCGGCGCCAAGGCCGCGCTGATGCGCAGCACCATTGCCCAGGCCGAGCAGGCCGCCATGTCGTCGCAGGCCTACCACATGGGTGAGGCTTCTGCCGCGTTCCAGGCCGCCCACGCCCGGTTCGTCGAGGTGTCGGCCAAGGTCAACGCGCTGCTCGACATCGCGCAGCTCAACCTCGGCGACGCCGCGAGCACCTACGTCGCCCAGGATGCCGCCGCCGCCAGCACCTACACCTCGGTCTAGCCGAACACGCAACGGATACAGGAGTTTTCATGTCTCAGATCATGTACAACTACCCGGCCATGCTGGCTCACGCCGGGGAAATGAACACCTACTCGGGCGCTCTGCACGCCGTCGGCGCCGACATCGCCGCCGAGCAGGCCGCGCTGAGCAGCGCCTGGCAGGGTGACACCGGTATGACCTACCAGGCCTGGCAGGCACAGTGGAACCAGGCCATGGAAGAGCTCACCCGCGCCTACCGTGCGATGGCATCGACCCACGAGATGAACACCATGTCGATGAGCGCGCGTGACGCGGCCGAAGGGGCCAAGTGGGGTTGATGCCGGAGGCTCCGCGTTGAGCACCGGAGCCAACGCGGTCGAGCTGACCACCGATCAGGCCTGGTACCTCGCCGAGGTGCTCGGTGCCGGAGCGTACCCGTGGGTGCTGGCCATCACGCCGCCTTACAGCGAGCCGGCGCAGCGGTTCGGCTTTGCCGCCGAGCAGACCGCTGAACTGACCAGGATGGGTGTGCTCGACGCCAGTGGTGCGGTGAATCCGCAGGTGGCGCAGTGGGTTCGGCTGGTGTGCCGAGCAACCCAGTGGCTCGATCTGCGGTTTGTCTCCGGCCCGGGGGATCTGCTGCGCGGGATCTTGGCGCGCCGTGAGGGGCGCACGGTTGTCGTGCTGCGCAACGCGCAGTTGGTGACGTTCACCGAGATGGACATCACCCATCCCCACGCGTTGGTGCCGGTGCTCACTGCCGGACTCTCGCAGCGCAGGCCGGCACGGTTCGAGGAGTTCGCATTGCCGGCAGAGGCCGGTGCCCGAGCGGACGAGCAGATCCGCAACGGCACACCGCTGATCGAAGTGCTGGGATTCCTCGGTGTCCCGGCCTCGGCCCGGCCGATCGTGGAATCGGTGTTCGACGGACGGCGTACGTACGTCGAGATCGTCGCCGGCGAGCACCGCGACGGTCACCGGGTCACCACCCAAGTGGGGGTCAGCATCATCGACACCCCCGAGGGGCGGATCCTGGTCTCCCCGTCAAAAGCTTTTGACGGGGAGTGGATCTCGACCTTCACGGCGGGCACGGCCGAAGCGATCGCGATGGCGATCGAGCGGCTCACTGCCTCGCTGCCGAGCGGCTCCTGGTTCCCGGACCAGCCGCTCATCCGCGACTTCGACGAAGTGGCGGCGCCCGACCGCGTAGTAACCAACAGCGCTGCATCCCACAGCGATTCACGCTCCATGAGAAGAACCCAGAAAGCATAGGAATGTCCGACAACACTGTGATGCCGATCGTTCGGGTGGCCGTGCTGGCCGCTGGAGACGACGGCGGCCGGTTGACCGAGATGGCGCTGCCGTCCGAGCTGCCGTTGCGCGAGATCCTGCCCGCGGTCCAGCGCATCGTGCTCCCCGCCGGGGGCGACGACGCGACCGCCCCGGACCCGGTACGGCTCAGCCTCGCTCCGGTCGGTGGTGCGCCCTACAGCCTGGATGCCACGCTCGACACGGTCGGTGTGGTGGACGGGGATCTGCTTGCGCTGCAGGCGGTTCCCGCCGGGCCCGCTGCCCCGCGCATTGTCGAGGACATCGCCGACGCCGCTGTGATCTTCTCGGCTTCGCGTCAGCGTCCGTGGGGTGCCGCGAACATCGCGCGCCATGCGTCACTGGCTCTGATCGGACTGATCCTGGTCGGCACCGGGCTGGGCGTCGCCCACCGCGTGGTGACCGGTGAGCTGCTCGGCCTCTTCGTCGTCGGCGGTATCGCCATCGCCTCGGTGCTCGCATCGCTGTCGCTCAAGGGACGCTCCCCGGCGCTGGCCACCGCGCTGGCCGTCACCGCGCTCGTCCCCGTCGCCGCGGTGTTCGCTCTCGGTGTGCCCGGTGAATTCGGCGCGCCCAGCATCCTTCTGGCCGCAGCTGCGGTGGCCGCATGGTCCCTGATCAGCATGGCCAGTTCACCCGACGACCGGGGCATCGCAGTGTTCACCGCGACCACGGTCACCGGAGTCGGCGTGCTGCTGGTCGCGGGTGCGGCCTCGCTGTGGGAGATCAACTCGACGGTGATCGGTTGCGCACTGATCCTGATCGCGCTGGTGGTCACCGTTCAGGCCGCCCAGTTGTCGGCCATGTGGGCCCGCTTCCCGCTGCCTGTCATCCCGGCTCCGGGCGATCCGTCGCCGTCGGCACAACCTCTTTCGGTGTTGGCAGACCTGCCCCGCCGGGTCCGGGTGAGCCAGTCGCATCAGACCGGAGTCATCGCCGCAGGAGTACTGCTCGGGGTGGCCGGGTCACTGGCGCTGGTCGGTTCGCCGACCGCATCGCCGTGGGCCTGGTACGTCGTGGTGGCCGCAGCTCTCGGCGCAGCTCTGCGTGCCCGGGTCTGGGACTCCGTCTCGTGCAAGGCGTGGCTGCTCGGGCATCCCTACCTGCTGACCGTTGTCCTGTTGGTGGCCTTCGCAATCGACGGCCGCTACCAGGCCGCGTGGTGGGCGCTGGCGGTACTGGCCGGCCTGGTCGTGGTGTGGGCCGTGGCCGCGCTCAACCCGCGGGCCGCGTCGCCGGACACCTACTCGCTGCCGATGCGTCGCCTGGTCGGCTTCCTGGCCACGGGTCTCGACGCCTCGCTGATCCCGGTGATGGCCTTCCTCGTCGGGCTGTTCATCCTCGTCCTCGACAGGTGATGAATCGGTGATCCACAAGAGCCTGGGTGTTCTGGCCACAACCGGTCTGGTGTTGTTGGTCGGCTCCCCGTCGGCGGGTGCCATCAGCCCGCCCGAGGTCGATCCACAGGTCGCCCCACCGGCCGGCAGCGCCGGCCCGGTGGGGGCAATGGCACAGCGTTCGGCGTGTGCCACCACCGGTGTTCTGCCGGGCACCGACCCGGGGGCGGTCAATCCGAATCAGTTGGCGCTCAACCTGTCCGGTGCATGGAAACAGAGCCGCGGACAAGGTCAGACGGTCGCTGTCATCGACACCGGTGTGCAGCCCGGCCCCCGGCTGCCGCACGTCGAGGGCGGCGGTGACTTCATCGAGTCCACCGACGGCCTGACTGACTGTGACGGCCACGGCACCTCGGTGGCCGGCCTGATCGCCGGGCAGCCGGGACCCGACGGCTTTTCCGGCGTGGCGCCGGAAGCCCGGCTGATCTCGATCCGGCAGAACTCACCGCGGTTCGCCCCGCGCGCGGCCGGTGGTGACATGGCTGAGGCGCGCGTCGCGGCCGACGTGGCCAGCCTGGCCCGAGCCGTGGTGCGCGCGGCCGACATGGGTGCCCGCGTCATCAACATCTCCGTGGTGACCTGCATGCCGGCGGACAAGCACATCGATCAGAACGAACTCGGTGCGGCGCTGCGTTATGCGGCGGTCGAGAAGGACGCGGTGATCGTCGCGGCCGCGGGTAACACTCAAGGTGGCGTCACCACCGGATCGGCGTGTGGGTCCAATCCGTTGTCTGGTGCGCCTGCTGACCCGCGGAACTGGGGCGGAGTCTCCTCGGTGTCCATCCCGTCGTGGTGGCAGCCCTACGTGCTCTCGGTCGGGGCACTCAACGCGACCGGCCAGCCGTCCGCATTCACCATGGCCGGACCGTGGGTGGGAATCGCGGCGCCCGGGGAGAACATCTCCTCGGTGAGCAACGCGCCCGGCGGCGGACTCTCCAACGCCATGCCCACCGATCAGGACAAGCTTGTTCCGCTCAGCGGCACCAGTTACGCCGCGGCATACGTGTCCGGCGTGGCGGCCCTGGTGCGCAGCAAGTTTCCCGATTTGAACGCCCGTCAGGTGGTGCACCGGCTGACCACGACGGCTCAGGGCGCGCCCCGTTCGCCGTCGAACGTGATCGGCGCCGGCGGCGTCGATCCGGTGGCCGCACTCACCTGGGACGTCGCCGATGTGCCGCTCGACGGCCCGGAGGCTCCCGCAGGCAAACCCATTGCCGCACCGGCAGAGCCGGCCCCGCGTGACAACACCGGGCGGATCGTCGCGTTCGCCGGGACCGGAGTACTTGCGCTGGCGGCGATCGCGTGGGCCTTTTTTGCTCCTCGCGTGCGCGGCGCGTCCAGCACGTACCGACGGAAGGACCACTCATGACCGCCCGACTTGCGTTGGCGTCCCTGTTCATCGTCGCGGCGGTACTGGCCCGGCCGTGGCAGACCAACACCGAACGCTGGGTGCTCGGCGTCTCCGTCGCCGCTGCGGTGCTGCTCATGGCCTGGTGGGGCGGGATGTTCCTGACCACCCGGGTAGCCCGGCACCTCGGGGTGATCCGGCGCAACCTGGCCAAGAAGCAGCCTGAGACGGCAGTCGACGCGGAGACCGTGGTGCTGCGGGTCGACCCCGCGGAGCCGGCACAGCTTCCGGTCGTGATCAGCTACCTGGACCGCTACGGCATCCGCTGCGACAAGGTCCGCGTGACCCACCGCGATGCCGGTGGCACCCGTCGCAGCTGGATCAGCCTCACCGTGGCCGCCACGGACAACCTCGATGCGTTGCGTGCCCGGTCATCGCGAATCCCGTTGCGGGACACCACTGAAATCGTCGGCCGCCGGCTCCGTGACCATCTGCAGGAGCAGGGCTGGACGGTCACGCTGGTCGACGGGGTGGATTCCCCGCTGCCCGATCCGGGCAAGGAAACCTGGCGCGGTGTCAAGGACGACTCCGGATACGTCGCGGCATACCGCGTCAACGTCACTGACAAGCTGGAAGCCGTGCTGGCCGGCATCGGCGCGCTGCCGGCTCAGGAGACCTGGACCGCACTGGAATTCACCGGGCCACCGGCACAACCGCAGTTGACGGTGGGCGCCGCCCTGCGTACGGCGGACCGGCCCGCGCGGCGGGCTCCGCTGGCCGGGCTGAAGCCGGCCGGCGGTCGGCACCGTCCGGCGTTGGCCGCGCTCAACCCGTTGTCTTCCCAGCGTCTGGACGGCATCCCGGCTGCGGTGCCGGACGGCGTGGTGCAGAAGTCAGTCGAACATGAAATCCCGCAGGAAGCGGGTCATCCGGCGTAGGTAGTCCGGCTGGCTCACATGGAGCAGGTGGTTGCCGGGGAACCAGTGGAACGCGCAGCGATCCCAGTGTTCCCACAGCATTTCGGCCTGCTGCGGGGGAGCCAGCCGGTCACCGAGGCCGGTGATGATCAGGCGTCGTTCCTTGGGCACCAGCGGGCGGTAGTTGAGCGGTGAGGCGTACCGCGCCGCCGCTTCGGTCAACGCGGGATCGGTTCGGGCCACCAGCCGTTGCAGGGCCACCAACTTGTTGGCCGGGAACCACTCGTCGACCGTGCGATCCGGCGTCACCACAGGGACATTGGGAACTACGGCCTGGATCCGGTCGTCCACACTGGCCAGCAGTGCCGAGGTGAAGCCGCCCAGCGAGATACCCGTCAAGGCAACCCGGTTAACACCGGTGGACTCCAGATAGTCGATCACCGAGCGGAAATCATGGACAGCCTGGGCCATCGCCTCTGAGAAGCCGGCGAAGCCGTGGGAGAAGAACCCGTAACCGCTGAACGGTGAGAAGCGTTCGGCCCGGGCGCCGTGAAACGGCAACGTGTACAACAACACGTCGTACCCGGAGCGGTAGAACCACGGCAGGGACAGGAACAGGCCGTTCGCCAGGTACGGCGACCCCATGAAGCCATGGATGACGCACAGCGTCGGATGCGGTCCGTCATCGTGGCGCCAATGCTGTGCCCGGACAACATTGTTACGGGTGAACCCGCCGCACAGGTCGCGCAGGGCGGGGTTGACCGCGGTGAAGCTGCTGTCGAACTGGAGGTTCTCCACCCGGCCGTGCGCGATCATCTCGGCCAGGGGATTGGCCCGGCGAGTGGAGACCCTGGGCGGCCGCGTCGGCACCGGAAATGCCACGGCGGGATCTTGTGCGGTGGCCAGTTCGGCGTAGAACCGCATGTGGTCGTTCTCGGCGCGCGACGCCGACGGATGAAACATCGACGCGAGCGTGGCCGGCACCATCGACGTCGCCACGATCGAGGCGACCCCGGTGCGCAGCGCGATGTCGGCGATCGCGGAGGCATCGACGATGGCGCGCTGCCTGATGGTCAGATCGGCGCGACGCGGCAGCCCCCGGGCACCGGCGTCGCCGCCGGGGACGTCAGGGACTGGGATCGGAGGTTCGACCGGGTCCGCGTCCACGGTCCCGATGCTAACCAACTGCTCAGCTCAGCCCGAACAACTTCGCGGCGTTGTCGTGCAGAACGTTGCGCCGCCACGCGTCGTCGACACCCGGCAGGTCGATCAGGTGCCGCACGGCCTCGGCATATCCGTACGGGATGTTCGGGAAGTCGCTGCCCCAGAGGATGTGCTCACCCAGGTCTTTCAGCCGGCTCTGCTCGATGGTGGGGAACGGCATCGTCTCTTCGACGAACGGGGTGAATGCCATGGTGGTGTCCAGTCGCACGTTGTCGTAGCGTTCGGCCAGGTCCAGGAATGCCGAGTACTCGGGCATACCCATGTGCGCGATGATCAGCGGCAGTCTCGGGTAGCGGCTCAGCAGCCGGACGATGGGGTCGGGGCCGGTGAAGTCGCCCGGCGTCGGGCCGGAACCGCAATGGATTACGACCGGGACGCCGGCATCTTCGATCTGGCCCCAGACCTCGTCGAGCAGCGGATCGTTCGGCTCGTAGTTGCCGACCTGGATGTGGGCCTTGAATACCTGGGTGCCTGCGGCGATGGCGTCGCCGACGTAGCCGGCGGCCTCGGGCTCTGGGTAGAACGTGGCGGTGCCCAGGCAGTCCGGGGTGTCCTGCGCGAATCCTCTGGCCCACTGGTTGAGCCAGGCCGCCATGTCCGGCTTGTGCGCGTAGATCAGCGAGGTGAACCGGCGGACGCCGAACTCGCGCAGTGTGGCCATCCGCTGCGCCTCGTCCGCGCGGTAGGTGATGGGCCATTCCCGGCCGATCAGCGGGCCCTGGCTGTCGAAGTACCGCCACACCTTGTCCATGACGTTCTTGGGCATGAAGTGGGTGTGCACGTCGATGATGCCGGGCAGCCCGAGTCCCGACCAGATTTCCCGCACCTTTTCCGATTCGTCCATCGGGTCCGACGATATCCACCCGGGTGCCGGGCATGATCGGGGCATGTGGAATCCGGACACCTACCTCGCGTTTGCCGACCATCGGGGCCGGCCGTTCTATGACCTGCTCTCGCGGGTCGCGGCCGAGGCACCGCGCCGGGTGGTGGACCTGGGATGCGGGCCGGGGAACCTGACCACGACGTTGGCGCAGCGTTGGCCTGCCGCCGCACTGGAGGCCTGGGACAGCTCACCGGAGATGGTGGCGGCGGCGCAGGCCCGTGGGCTCGAGGCACATGCCGGCGCGATCGAGGACTGGGAACCCGGGCCGGACACTGACGTAGTGGTCTCCAACGCGGCGTTGCAATGGGTGCCCTCGCATCGCGAACTCGTGGTGCGCTGGGGTCGGCAGCTGCCTGCCGGGGCCTGGATTGCGTTTCAGGTGCCCGGCAATTTCGACGCGCCTTCGCATCACGCGGTGCGCACGCTGGCGCGGCGCGAGCCGTTCGTCGAGCCGCTGCGTGACATGCCGTGGCGTGACGTCGGCCAGGTGGACACGCCCGTCCAGTACGCCGGGCTGCTGACCGATGCGGGCTGTGCGGTGGACGCCTGGGAGACCACCTATGTGCACCAATTAACCGGCAAGACACCGGTTCTGGACTGGATCACCGGAACGGCTCTGACGCAGGTCAAAGGCCGGCTGACCGATGAGCTGTGGCAGCAGTACCGCCAGGCGATCATCCCGATGCTCGCCGAGGCCTACCCGCGACGCGCTGACGGCACGACGTTCTTCCCGTTCCGTCGCGTGTTCGTGGTCGCCAACGTGCGGTAGTCATTACCTGGCACGTAATCGACATGCGTACCTTCACGTTCCACGATTGGCGTATGCCGACATTCACGACCGCAGACGACACGGACATCCATTTCACCGCCACCGGGTTCGGGCCGGCCTTGGTCTTCACCCACTCGTGGGGACTCAATTCAGGTCAGTGGGCTCTGGTGATCGAGCGCCTGGCGGACAACGGTTTTCGCTGTGTGAGCTACGACCGGCGGGGGCACGGACGCTCCGGCGCCCACGACGGTGAGTGGACGCTGGATCTGCTGGCCGACGACCTGGCCGCGCTGCTCGAACACCTGGATATCGACGGCGTGACATTGGTGGGACATTCCCTGGGCTGTGGTGAGATCGTGCGCTATCTGAGCCGGCACGGGACCGCGCGGGTGAATCGTGCGGTGCTCGTAGCGCCCCAGCTCCCACTGCTGGTCGAGACCCCGGACAACCCAGACGGTGTTCCTGAGGCGATGCTCGACGGACTGCTCGCCGAGCTCGAACGCGATGTGCGGCAATGGTGCATCGACAACGCAGCGCCCTTCTTCGGCGACCACCCGGTGTCACCTGAGGACTTCGAGTGGACCGTGGACCAGATCGCCGCGCTGCCGCTTGCGACCGTGCTTGCCACCCAGCGGATGGGCGCCCACACCGACTATCGCGCCGAACTCACCGAACTCGACCTGCCCGTTCTGGTGATCCACGGTGACGCCGACGTATCCGCACCCATCGAACTCACCGGGCGGCGTACGGCGGCGCTGCTGCCGCACGCGGAGCTCGTCGAGATCCCCGGCGCGGCCCACGGGCTGTACCTGACCCACGCCGACCGCATCGTCGACGCGATTTCGGTGCATCTGGTAACGCCAGGCGTTACTGGATGCACCGAAATCACTGGTTAGCGACGGGTGTTGAGCAGGTCGATGACCTGTTGGACCAGGTCGTCGATGACGGCGTCGGTGGTGTCGAGCACCAGATCGGGATTCTCGGGTGCTTCGTAGGGAGCGTCGACACCGGTGAGCCCCTTGAGTTCCCCGGCGCGGGCCCGCGCGTAGAGGCCCTTGGGATCCCGGCGCTCGCATTCGGCCAAAGATGTCGCGACGTGTACCTCGATGAAGGGCAGCTTGGCGGCGTCGTTGAGGGCCCGGGCGGTCTCCCGGTCGGACTTGAGCGGCGACACCAACGAAGCCAGCGCCACCACGCCCGCATCGGCCAGCAGCCGGGTCAGATGCCCGACGCGGCGGATGTTCTCGGTCCGATCACCGGCCGAGAAGCCGAGATCGTCGGACAGGCCATGGCGCAGGTTGTCGCCGTCGAGCAGGTACGCCACCTGGCCCGATTCGACCAGGGCCCGCTCGACGGCCACCGCCAGCGTGGACTTACCGGAGGCGGGCAGGCCGGTGAACCAGATGGTCGCACCGCGCTGTCCCGTGCTGTTCCAGCGATATTCGCGATCCAGTGACGACGGATGCCATTTGATGTCGGAGCGGTTGTGCCCGCTCGGCTTGACTTCGCGCGCCTGCAGGATGATCCCGGCGCCGACGGTGTCATTGGACACCTCGTCGATCAGGATGAACGCACCGTTGTCACGGTTGTCGGCGTAGTTGTCGGCCACCAGCACCGAGCTGGTGCGCAGCGTGACGGAGCCGATGTCGTTGAGCGCCAGTTCAATCGGGGAATCGACCTCGTCGAGGGTTTCCGGGTCGAGCTTGGTGTGCAATTCCTGGACCGTGGCCCGCACCGTGCGGGTGCCCTGCTTGAGGGCCAGCCGGTCGCCCGCGCGCAGCGGGTTGTCGAAGAACCAGCACACCGTCGCGTCGATCTCCCGGGCCAGCACCGGCAGCACGGCGTCCTCGGAAGCGCTGACGAGTACATCGCCACGACCGACGTCGATATCGTCGGCCAGCTCGATCGAAACCGATAGCGGTGCAACGCCTACCGATCGGTTTTCGTCCAAGGTGTCCAGGGCCGTCACGACAGAGCGAGTGCCGGCCGGCAGGCTCACCACCGGATCGCCGATCTGCAGCGTGCCCGCGGACAGCCGGCCCGTATAACGGCGACGCTGTTGGGCGGTCGGCCGGGATACCCACTGCACGGGTAGCCGCAGGCTCGCGGGGTCGGCGTGTGGTGCGGTCAGCTCGATGCCTTCGAGGTATTCGAGCAACGTCGGCCCGTCGTACCAGGGGGTGTTCTCCGAGCGCACCACCACGTTGTCGCCGAGCTTGGCCGCGATCGGGATGACGGTGAGATCGAGCCCGCCGAGCCGGTCGGCGACTTGTTGCAGCTCATGCTCGACCTCGGCGAAGCGGCCCTGGTCGAAGCCCGCCAGGTCGATCTTGTTGACCGTGGCGACAAAGTGCTTGATGCCCAATAGTTTTGCGATGCGGGCGTGGCGCCGCGTTTGGCGCAACACTCCGGCGCGGGCATCGACCAGCAGGATCGCCACGTGCGCGTTGGAGGCGCCGGTGAACATGTTGCGGGTGTAGCGCTCATGCCCTGGCGTGTCAGCCAGGATGTAGCTGCGGGTGGCCGTCGAGAAGAACCGGTAGGCCACATCGATGGTGATGCCTTGTTCCCGCTCGGCGCGCAGACCGTCGGACAACGCGGCCAGATCGGCTACGCCGTCCGAATCGGTGACGGCCTCGAGATGGTCCAGCGGCAGGCTGTCCGTATCGTGCAACAGGCGCCCGATCAAGGTGCTCTTGCCGTCATCGACGGAACCCGCGGTGGTGATGCGCAGTAGTTGACGAGTGGACAGACGCCGAGCCATCAGAAGTACCCTTCTCGCTTGCGGTCCTCCATGGCCGCCACCGAAGTCCGGTCGTCGGCGCGGGTCTCGCCGCGTTCGGACACGGTGGCCGACGAGATCTCGGCGATCACGCGGTCGATGGTGGTGGCGTTTGACCGGACCGCCCCGGTAATGGTGAGGTCGCCGACTGTGCGGTAGCGCACCCACTCCACCGCTGCTGTCTCAGAGCCGACGGGGGCGGCGTACTCCGACACCGCGAGCAGGATGCCGTCGCGTTCGAAGACCTCGCGTTCGTGGGCGAAGTAGATCGACGGCAGCTCGAGGTTTTCCAGCTCGATGTAGCGCCAGATGTCGAGCTCGGTCCAGTTCGACAGCGGGAACACCCGCACCTGCTCACCCTTGCGGATCCGGCCGTTGTACAGCGACCACGGTTCGGGCCGCTGAGCGCGCGGGTCCCACTGGCCGAACTCGTCGCGGAAACTCAAGATGCGTTCCTTGGCGCGGGCGCGTTCTTCGTCCCGGCGGGCCCCACCGAATGCCGCGTCGAACCCGCCGGCCTCCAACGCGTCGAGCAGGGTGCGGGTCTGCTGGCGGTTACGGGAAGCGCCGGGACCCGGGTCGGCCACCCGGCCGCTGTCGATGGTGTCCTGCACCGAGGCCACCACCAGCTTGTGACCATGCCCGGTAGTGCGGCGGTCGCGGAAGTCGATGACCTCGGCGAAGTTGTGCCCGGTGTCCACATGCAGCACCGGGAACGGCAGCGGTGAAGGGTGGAAAGCCTTTTCGGCCAATCTCAAAAGGACGATGGAGTCCTTGCCCGCGGAGAACAGCAGTACCGGACGCTGCAGCTCGGCCACCACCTCGCGGATGATGTGCACCGCTTCGGCTTCCAGCAGCCGCAGCTCGTCGACGTGCAAAAGGTCAGGAACGGTCATACCGGCAGTCCCCCCTTCTCGGCATCGCGGCGGTAGCGGTCCACCCATTCGTCGGACCGCTGGTCGGCCTGGCGTTCCAGTACCGGTTGCGGGGCCAGCCCCGGGTCCAGGCCGAGTGCTTCCAGCACGGTGGCCACCACGGTCGTGAGATTGCGCCACAGGTAGGGGTAGGACACCTCGATGGGGGAGATGTTCTCTTCGGCGAACCAGGAGCGCCAGCCCTCCTCCTGGGCTTGCAGCAACTTGACCACGTGGGCGATGGCGCCGGCGTGGTATTCGGCGCGGGCATCCCGCACCGGGTCGGCGCGGCCGCGCCAGACCCTGGTCTGCACCGCCCGCCAGAACGAAACCGCTTGCGATACAACATCGGGGCGGTAGACGTGGATCAGCACCGGCTCGCTGCCGACGACATCGCGGATCGCGGCCAGCAGGCCCGGCCCGGACCGCTCGGGCAGTCCCTCGGCACGGTCGAGCAGGAGCGGCGTCTGGTTCCACATCAGCTTGCCGCCCCATACCCCGTTGGGGGTGCGCCCGACCGTCCGGATGTAGTCGCGCCAGATCTCGGCGGGTGCGATGTCCGGCTTTCCTTCCACGATCGGGTCGAGAAGACGCAGGATCGACTCGTCCTCGACGCCGGCGAACCATTCCCGCGGTTGCGGCGACATGCTGGTGGTCGGCAGGTACTGGAAGAACTCCTGGGGCTCACCGGCCATGCCGGTGGCGCGAAGGGATTCCACCAGCAAGGTGCTGCCGCTGCGCTGGGAAGCGAGCACCAGGTAGGCGGTCGGATGATCGGACATGCGCGAGACTCTAACCATCATTTGTTTGCGGCGCCTATTCAGAGAAGCGTCAAGAGTTTCAGTTCATTGAGATGAAAACTATTGATGGGTATCGGTGATGCCGCGGTCGGCGGCGATCGCAGATCTGCTGGTGGCGGGGCGGCCGTGGATACTCAGATAGGTCTGCGTATAACGCTCGGAAATACGGGTGCCGGCGAATTCGGACGGTATGACGTCGAGGGTCTTCTGACGCCAGTCGTTGAGCAATAGCGCGAGGTTCTCGGCGATCGCCTCGGCTTTGTCGGTGGCACCGGGTCCGAGCAGGTTGTTGCGCTCAGTGGGGTCCGCGACGAGGTCGTAGAGTTCGCGATCGGGCCGGGGCTCTGAGACGGCGGCGCCGAGCGCGCGTCCCGGTGGGCTGTCGGCGATATCCCACGGCAGGTCCAACAATGGTCGTGGCGCGTAATTCTCGATATAGCTGTATTCCTTCGTGCGGATGGCACGAATGGGGTCGAAAGAATCGTGATAGGTCTTTGTGGTGTACACCTCGGAGCGGATCTCCGCCGCTTCCGTAGTGGTTGTCGTGAGGTTGCTGGCGTGTGACAGTCCTTCGATGTCGTCAGGTACATCGACGCCGAGCAACTCGAGCAGGGTCGGCAACAGATCGACCCCGCTGAACAACTCGTCGTAGCGGCGCGGGGCCACGCCAGCGCCCCGCGGCGGCCGCACGATGAGGGTGATGCCGGTGCCGGCGTCGTACAGCGTCGACTTGGCCCGGGGCAGCGCGGGCCCGTGATCGGTCATGAACACCACCCACGTGTTCTGGTCGAGCCCGGCCGTGGCCAAGGCGTCGAGCAGTTCGCCGACTTTCGCGTCGGCAACCGCGATCGACCCGTAGAACTCGGCGAGATCGCCGCGTACCTCGCCGGTGTCGGGCAGATAGTCGGGGACTTCGACAGATCCCGTATCCGCGGGTTCGTACCGGTCCCTGGGATACGGGCGGTGGGTCTCGAAGAAGCCGGTGGTCAGCAGGAACGGCTTACGCGGAGCGTCAGCCAACCATGCCGATGCCTGTTCGACGACGTACTCGCAGAACGAGTTCGACACGTCGTATTCGTCATAGCCGAGCTTCGCTGGGTAGGACGTCTCATGCTGCATACCGAACAAGGCTGTGTGCCAACCTGATTCGGAGAGAATGTGCGGGAGTGTGCGCACCCCGGCGCGGTACTCCCAACCGTGGTGGGCCAACCCCACCAGGCCGTTGCTCTGTGGGTACCGGCCGGTGAACAGTGAGCCCCGCGACGGTGAGCACAGGGGCGCCGTTGCGTGCGCGCGGGTGAACAGGATCCCCTCGGCGGCGAGCTGGTCGAGGTGCGGGCTGGCCACGTCGGGGTGGCCGTATACGCCGAGGTGGCGCCCGAGATCGTGCCAGTGCACGACCAGCAGGTTCTGCTGTTGAGGCTCGGTCACGTCACATCCTTTCCGTCCACCCTACGACCGAACCGCCTGAGCTTGCCGACCGCAACCGTTTGGCTCACCGAGAGCTACTTAATCGCCGCGGGGTCATCGGTAGGGTGGGGCCATGCCGACCGCCACCGATACCGCTGCGGTCAGCGGCTATGAAGCCCGCTGGGAGCAGCACAACACCGAGCGGCGGGCCAAGATCCTGCAGGCGGCGGTCTCGTTGATCGAGGAGAACCCGCCGGGCGCCGATATCTCCATGGCGCGGATCGCCGACCGCGCCGGACTGGCGAAGTCGGTGGTGTACCGCCAGTTCACCGGCAAGGACGAGCTTGAGCGCCGGGTCCGGTCCTATGTGTTCGACGATTTCGCGGCGGTTCTCGACGCCAACCTGGATGTCAGCAATGGCTCGTTGCGGGAGATCCTGACCCGCACCGTGGCGGCGGTGGCCGACTGGATGCTGGACCACCCGCGGCTTGACGAGTTCGTCCGGCGCGGGCCGACGTTCGACAGCGACGGCTCGCTGGATGCGGTCAGTGAGCTCAAGCTCCGCATGACCAGGCAATCCGAAGGGATCATCGCCACGATCGCCCAAACAATCGGCGTGGACGACAGTGCGTTCAAGACGGTCCCGTTCGCGGTGGTGACGATGGTGGAGGCCACCTTGTCGGCCTGGATCCGCGGCGCAGCGCCGGAGCGGTCACGGGAAGAGATCGTGACCCACCTGGCTGACTTCGGCTGGTATGTCCTGGACGGCGCAGCCCGCGCGAGCGGGCTGGACATCAATCGCGACGACGAGCTGACGTCGGTGATCGCCGCGCTGACCAACCGCGAGACCAGCTAGGTCAGCAACCCGGCGTTGTAGTCGGCGATCAGGCTGCGCACAGTCTCCTGGGCGCAGGACTTGTTGGTGCCGATGAATCCGGTCGGTCCGCGTTTGATCCACCCGGTGACGAATGCGCCCCGCACGCCCGTAACCCGGCCACCTTCATGGGGCACGGTCGCTGTGGCGTCGTCGAATGGCAGCCCCGTTACCGGCCGGCCGCGATACCCGATGGACGTCAGCACCAGGCCCGCTTCGATGACCCGTTGGAGCCCAGTCGATTTCACCCGCGTCGAACCGTCGGGTGCGGCGATCAGCTCGTTGTGGACGAACTCGACGCCTTCGGCGGCGGACTCTCCGAGGATCGCGGTCGGCGACAGCAGGTACTCGAACACGATCCGGCGATTGCCCGCACTGCGCGGAACCGCGCGCAAGATCGCGGCCCGCGGATCGGACTCCGGCAGGGCCCGCAGGTCCTCATCGCGGACGACGACGTCGACACCTGGCGTCGAACACAGCCCGACCAGTTCGGGGACCGTGAACGCGGACTGTTCGATCCCGCGCCGGCCGACCACGGCCACTTCTTCGATCGCGCTGTGGCGCAGCGCGTTCAGTGCGTGAGGAGCGATGGACGTGTCCGCCAGGCGGTCGGGGTCCATGGTGAGGATGCGTGCGACGTCGAGGGCGACATTGCCGTTGCCGACGACGACCACGCGACGGCTCGACAAGTCGAAGGTGCGGCCTGCGTGCTCGGGGTGCCCGTTGTACCAGGCGACGAACTCGGTGGCCGAGGTGACGCCGGGCAGGTCGATACCGTCGATGTCGAGGCGACGATCCGTCGACGCGCCCACCGCGTAGATCACCGCATGGTGCTCGGCGAGCAGATCCTCGTGGGTGAGGTCGGCATCGACTTCGACCCCGAGACGCATCTCCAGGCGTGGGTCGGCGGCGATGTGGTCGAACTGGCGCGTCACCCCGCGGGTTCGCTGGTGATCGGGTGCGACCCCGAATCGGGCCAAACCGTATGGCTGAGTGAGTTTTTCGTAGATCCGAACCCGGGCGCCGGGAATGGTCAGCACCTCTTCGGCGGCATACATCGCAGCAGGACCGGACCCGACGATCGCCACGTGCAGGTCGCCCGTGCGCACCTCAAGCGGCGGCACCACCGGAGCCAGGATCGGCCGAGGTCGGGGCTTGGCGTAGAAATCCGCGTTCAGTCCGGCGAACACGGCTTCGGCGCCGGTCAGCTTGGTATGCGGTTTGATCGCATCCACCGGACAGGCGGTCACGCACGCACCGCAGTCGACGCATTCGACCGGGTCGACGTAGAGCATCTGGGCGGTGTGAAAGTCCGGTTCGTCGGGGGTGGGATGGATGCAGTTGACCGGGCAGGCGTACACGCATGAGGCGTCGCTGCAGCAGGACTGCGTGATGACGTGGGGCATCAGGCCAGCGCAACCGCTTCACGGTCGGGCACCCCGCGGTAGCGGGCCGCCTCGCCGTCGATGCCGCAGCGCTTCCACACCCAGCGGCCGACCCGGTTCATCAAACCGAGTTCTTCGCTGAGCGAACGCATCTCACCGAAATAGCCGGCCAGGATCTTGCGGGAGTGCGGGCTGCGCCAGAACGCGTCCTTGATCACCTCGCGCGGAATGCCGAACTCTTCGCCGAACGATTTCGGCGGAGCCACGATCTCGTGGGCCAGCCAGCGCAGGGTCAGCGGGAACGCCACGCAGGCGAACGCCTTCATCCGCCAAGAGCGTTCCGGCAGATGGGTTTTGAGGAACTCATGCGCCCAGGAGATGTGGCGGGCCTCTTCGGCGATGTGGATCTGCATGGTGCGAAGCACCGCGGGCGGGATGTTGGCGCCCTCGCGGATCAGGCCCTTCTGGAAGTGGTCGATCGGCTCTTCGCCGGCGAGGATTCCCGCCATGAACGCCGTCGGCGAGTACTGGCCGACCAGGCCGATGTACGGCGAGAGCCGGCGGAACAGCGGCCGCATGCCGGGCACGTCCACGCCGCTGCGGTTGACCAGCTCTTGGAACATCTGGATGTGGTTGCACTCTTCGGTCATCTCGTGCAACGCGTAGCGGAACTCGGGGGAGTTGTTGGGCAGCTTCATGATGAACGCCATCAACCCGCGGATCAGGATGCTCTCGAAGGCCGCGCCGACCTTGACCGAGTTCAGTGTCCGCCAGCGGCCGATCTCGATCTGCCGGGCCAGCGGCTGGGCCTGGTACCACGCGGTCGCGCCCAGCGGATCGACGTTCGGTGAGAGCACCCACCGTGGATCGTCGAGGTCGATCGCCAATTCGGGGGAGTCCCACGCGATGTCCAGGTAGGGGTCGAAGCGGCGGCGCACAGAACCCTCGGACAGCGTCTGCAACAGGTCCTGGTAGTCCGCATCCAGTGGTGCGACAGGTCGGGTCGAAGCCATGGGCACAATTTACCGAGACTTTGGGTCCCGGTAAATACCGGTTTGCGGATTTACGGGTGGTACGGCACGCCAACCGCGCGGAACACGTACTCCGCCCCGACGTCGAAGGCCAGTGAGCGACGCGGCAGCGACGCCAGGACGTCGGCCGGGATCTCGGTCTTGTAGTGCAGCGACAGCTGGCCGCGGCAGCGCCGGTCGATCTGGGCCACATCGGCGGTCAGCGTGAGTCCGGTCGGGTCGAGCTCGGCGTGTACCGCGCCGATCTGCGGCGCCGACCACGGTTGGTCGATGCTGCGACCGGCAAGCTTGGGCAGCGTGGACATCGTGGCGAGCGCGCGATGGTTGGTCAGCACCAGCGCGCCGGCGTAGCTCGCGACGCTGCCCGCCGACCGCTTGCCAGGAATGGTTCCGCTGAAACGCCTGGTCACGGGGACATACTCGGCGAGAAACAGGATGCCTTCGGCCTCGGCTTCGGCTCGCAGACCCTCCGGCAGAGCGCCGATGTGCATCAGCTTTCGCAGGATCAGTGCCATGTCTTCGACGGTAGCGCGCGATCATGGCAAATCGATTGGAGCTGGTAGAGATGATCTGGTGAAAACCCGGGACCGGTGGCTGATCGTGAGCGCGGCGGCAGCCCTCGCGGTGTATGCCGCACTGTGGCTCGGCTACCAGATGCAGTGGGCGTGGCTGTCCGATCTCGACACGGCCGGGCTGGCCGTACCGTACCGGTACGGAACGGCACACCCCGCCTGGGTGACGGCGTGGGACGTGATCTGCACGGTGCTGGGCCCGTTCGCGTTCCGGTTGGTGACCGCAGTGCTGATCGCGGTCGCACTGCTGCGACGACAGCGGCGTATCGCGCTGTTCCTGTTCTTGGCCGTCGAGCTCAGCGGGTTGGTGACCGAGCTGGCCAAGTTCGCGGTGGACCGTCCGCGGCCGGCCACCGCAATGGTGCACGCGCTGTCGACCTCGTTCCCGTCCGGGCACGCGCTGGGTGTCATAGTGGCGGTGCCGGCCCTGCTGGTGGTGGCCTGGCCGGCGATTCGCCCCGCGCTGCGAGCCTGGTGGGTGTCGGCCGGGGTGTTGACCATCGTCGCAATCGGGGTGGGACGCGTCGTGCTCAACGTCCATCACCCCTCGGACGTCGTGGCCGGCTGGGCATTGGGCTACGTCTGGTTCGTCGCGGTCTACCTGTTGTGCCCGCCGTCGCGGACAACCGCTACGGCAGCGGACGAAACACCGGCAGCGCCCGGTAGCGGACGCTGAAGCTGGCCTCGCTGAGTGCCTCGCCGACTTCGCCGTCATGGGCGACAGTGGTGGGGCCGTCGACGGCCACGAACCGGAACTCCGGCACCTGCAATTCGTGGTACAGCGGGCTGCGTTCCAGCCGGCCCAGCACCATCGCCGTCGCGATGCGTAGCCGGCTCAGGCGTCGCCCCGTCTCCAGGATCCGCACGTCGATCAGGCCGTCGTCGAGGCGCGGCCGCTGAGACGGGGCGAATCCGGACGGGAAGTACGTCGAGTTGCCCAGGAAGAACAACTCCGTCTCAAGGGTCTTGTCGTCGTAGCTGATTCGGACCGGGGCCTCCCGGCGCAGGGTCAGGTACAGCGCGTACATGCCGGCCAGTCGCTTGCCCATCCGGTGTTCGAGCTTCTCACGCGTCCGCACATACTTCGGATAGGCGCCGATGCTGGCGGTGTTGATCACCATGCGTTCCTCGTTGAGGCACACCAGGTCGACGTAAGCCGCCGAGCCGTCGGCGATCGCCTTGACGGTCCGGGCTACCGACTCGCAACCGATGTCCTTGGCGAAGTGGTTGAACGTCCCGCCGGGAAACACCGCGAGCGGCACACCCGCCTCGACGGCGATGCCCGCCGCACACGCCACCGTGCCGTCGCCGCCGCCCACGGCGAGCACGTCGGTGCGTGCAGCCGTTTCCCGCAGCACCGCTTCGATGTCGTCGTCATCGGTGAGCTCGATGATCTCTGCGCGCGGCAAGGCTTTTCGAACGTCGTCGATGATGCGGGCGCCGGTCCCGTCGCCGGAGGCGGGGTTGATGACGAGTGCGACGCCGGCGCCGTCGGGCCGTGGTTCGGTGCGGTATCGCAGCGGTTCGGAGCGGGGCAGTGTGGCGGCCGGGACGGTCGGGACAACACGGGCGCCGAGGACGGCGATCGCGGCGCCGATGCCGAACCCGGCGAACACGTCACCGGGATAGTGCGCACCGGTGGCGACCCGGGACAGGCCGACCAGGCCGGCCAACAGCGCCAGCGGCAGACCGACGGGCGCCGACTCGAGGCCGACCCCCACCGCGAAGGCCGCGGCGCTCGCGGAGTGCCCCGACGGCAGGGAGTGAGAGGTGGGCACGCGGCGGGTCCGTCGGGCCAGCGGAATCACGCTGCGGTCCGGTCGGGGTCGGCGCCAGATCCGCTTGGCCACCTGGTTGGTCAGCAGGCTGGTCACCGCCAGGCTGATCACGCCGCGGGCGGCGCCGCGGCGTACCGACGCGCTGCCGACTACGCCCAGGCCCGCTGCGATGGCGAACCACAGCTTGGAATGGTCTGCGGCCCTGGTCAGCCGCGGCATCAGGCTGTCCAAGAGCGGGCTGGGTGATTCGGCGACCGCCTCGAAGACCTCGCGGTCCAAGGTGCCCAGTCCCTTGCCGATTGCACGCATGTCCATCCCGCCAACGTATCTGTCGCGACCGGATCGTGCTCCAAGCTTTATCCGGCCGAGAGGGGCAGCGGCGACGATGGACGGATGCGCCGACTGCTCGCCCTGCTGTGTGCCGGGGTGCTGGCATTGGCATGTGCGCCCACCGCCGGTGCCGTCGACCCGCCGTGGTTCGCGTCCTCGGTCGGCAACGCCACCCAGGTGATTTCGGTTGTCGGCGTGGGTGGTTCGAAGGCCAAGATGGATGTCTGGCAACGCGGGCCGGCCGGCTGGCAACCGGTGGGCGCGGGAATCGACGCCAACATCGGCGCCAACGGCATGGCCCCGCAGACCCACGACGGCGAAATGAAAACGCCCATGGGCGTTTTCACGCTCGATTTCGCCTTCGGCACCGCACCGAATCCCGGCGGTGGGCTTCAGTACGTCCAGGTCACGCCCGACCACTGGTGGGACGGCGACATGAAGAGCCCGACCTACAACACCATGCAGGTCTGCAAGAAGGCGCAGTGCCCGTTCAACACCGACCCGGCCAGCGGCACCGAGAACCTCAACATCACGGCGTACAAGCACGCGGTGGTGATGGGCGTCAACAAGGCCCGGGTACCCGGCAACGGCGGTGCGTTCTTCGTGCACACCACCGACGGCGGACCGACGGCCGGTTGCGTCGCGATCGACGACGCCACGTTGGTGAAGATCATGCAGTGGCTACGGCCGGGCGCCGTGATCGCTGTGGCCAAATAGCCGTCAAATATTCAGCGCGGCACCGGGTTCCAGGTTGAAGTTGAGCCCCTCCAGCGACAGGGTGGCGTCGTAGGTGCGGTCGTAACCGGTGGCGCTGATCTTCCAGCCGTCGGCGGTACGGCGGTAGCGGTCGTGGTAGAAGGCCGAGCCGAACAGCATGAAGTTCATGCTGGGGACGATCACCCGGTCCTGCAGGTACCAGGTGGCGGTGGCTTCGTCGCCGTCGATCTCGATCTCCGGGTGCGCGACGCGATGTTCGGTGATCACCTCCGGCCCCAACGAGCTCTTCATGTACTCGACCAGAGAGTCGCGGTCGGTGAAGTGCAGCGTCTTGCCCATGGACTGCCCGTAGTCGCCGGCGATGTCCTCGGTGAGAGTGTCGGCGAACTCATCCCAGTGCTTGGTGTCCAGGGCACGCAGGTACCGGTACTTGACTTGCTTGATGTCGTCGATGTCACCCATGCCCGACATTGGAGCACATCCGCGCCACTGCTTATCCGGAACGGGTGAGGTTGCGGGTGGCTGGCCCTTCGATCAGCGTGCCGTCCGGAGCGAATCGGGAGCCGTGCAGCGGACAATCCCAGGATTTGTCGGCGTCGTTCCAATTCACGATGCCGCCCAGGTGCGGGCATACCGGTGAGACCGTGCGTCGCACTCCGTCGACGACGCTGTGGGCCTGCAGGTGCCACGGCGGGCCGGTCACCACGCCGCAGTCCTCGGCTGCCGTGGCGCCCATCCGAGTTACCGGTGTGATCCAGCCCTTGGCGAGGTTGAAGCCGACGGCCAGGTTGGCCTGAGCTGCGGTGGCGAGCCCCGACAGCTCGTGCGGGCTCCAGCTTGCGAAGGCCTCTGCCCAGTCCATGCGGCCGCCGAGGGTGCGGCCGGCCAACGCCAGCGCCGCGGCCACGCCGTTGGTCATTCCCCATTTGTCGAATCCCGTTGCCACCAGGATCTCGTCGTGGCCCGGAAGGAGCGGCCCGACGTAGGGAAGCGCGTCGACGGGCGCGTAATCCTGCGCCGACCAGAAGTGGGTTTGCACTGCGCCCGGCCAGTGCATCTTGGCCCAGGACGCCAGCTCGTCGACTGATGCCGCCGGATGGTTGCTACGCCCCACCGGATGGCCGGCCCCGCCGACGATGAGCAGTTCACCGTCGGCCGTGGGAACCGAACGTGTTGAGCGAGTTGGTGAATCGGTAGAGATGAACATGCCCCGGGTGATGTTTCCCGGTACCCGAAACGCCATGCAGTAGGACCGGTGGGGAGTCACTCGGGCGAAAAAGCCGCCGCGATCGAGAATCGGAATGCCGGTGGCCAGGACGCAGCGTTTGGTGCGGACTTCGATGTCCTTGCCCGTGCCGGTGTGCACCCGGAGCTTCAGGTGGTCGCCGTCGCGGCTGACGTGCTGCACCCGGGCTCCCTCGACCAGGCGTCCCTCGCGCTCGTGAAGCTCGGCGATCAGGTTGTCCAGCAACGGCATCGGGTCGAACTGGGCTTGGTCGGCCAGCCGCACGCCGCCGTGGAACGGGAAGGGCACGTCGGCCTCGTCGACCCACTCGACATCCAGACCCGCGGCCTGGCAGGCCTTCAGTTCGGCCTTGGCTTTGGCGACACCGTCGTCCGACTGCGCGTAGGTGTAGGCGTCCTCGCGCTGCAGGCTGATCTCGCGCTGCGCGCAATAGTCGATCAGCCACTGTTGGCCTTCGAGATTGCCCTGGACGTACTGCTGGGCCACCTTCGGTGAATGCTTGCCGGTGATCTGAGACATCCGAGTGCCTTGCAGCAAGCTGATCTTCGCGGTGGTGTTGCCCGTCGCGCCCGCGCCCGCCGTGCGGGCCTCCAGGACCAAGACATCCTGCCCGGCCCGGGCCAGCAGGACGGCGGTGACGAGACCGGTGATTCCGGCGCCCACCACGACGACGTCCGCGCTCGGATGGTCCTCGGTGAGAGTGGGCACTATTCGGTGCTCGGGGCGGTCGGCCAGCCACAGTGAGGTCATGGTGGTGGCTGTACCCGCAGGCAGGAAAGCCAAACGCGCACCAGTTCTCCTGATCGTGACCGTGCGATGAGCGCTGCGGCGGAGTGTCGGGCTGCCCCGGCGTCGCGGGACGGCTATCGTGGCGTCCGTTATGAGCGGCCCGTTGGGGTTGTCGATCGGGACCACCAACTTGGTTGCGGCGCGTGTCGGCAATCAACCTGTCAGCCGGCGTGCGGTGTTGACCTTGTCGACCGACCGGACGCCGCAGGTCGGCGTGCCCGCATCAGGTTCCGGTGTCACGCTGGGCGGTTTCGTCGAGCGGGTCGGCGACCCGGTTCCGCTGGTGGCTCCCGACGGTGCCTCTTATCCCGCTGACACCCTGCTGGTCGAGGCGCTCGATGCGATGGTCGAGTTGGCCGGTGGCCCCTCCGAGCAGCTGGCGATCGCTGTTCCCGCGCACTGGGGAGCGCCCACGCTGCGCGCCCTCCGCAACGCGCTACGCACCAATCCGACCTTCTCCCGCGACGGACGGCCGCCTCGGCTGGTTCCTGATGCCGTCGCGTCCCTGGCAGCGTTGCGTGCCAACCCGGGGCTGCCGCCCAGCGGTGTGGTGGCGCTACTGGACTTCGGCGGCGGCGGTACCAGCATCACGCTCGCCGACGCGGCCTCGGCGTTCGAGCCGATCGACGAGACCACCCGCTATCCCGATTTCTCGGGTGACCAGATCGATCAGGCGCTGCTGACGCATGTGCTCGACGGCGTGGCCCAGGCCGGTGGCATCGATCCGGCCGGTACCGCGGCGGTCGGTTCTCTGGCCCGGCTGCGCGAGGAATGCCGGCAGGCCAAGGAACGGCTGTCCGCACAGACCGCGACGGATCTCGTGGTGGAGTTGCCCGGCTACTCGGCCACCGTGCGGGTCACGCGAACCGAACTCGAGTCGTTGATGCACTCTCCGCTGTCCGGCGCGCTCGACGCACTGGAAAAAGTGTTGGAGCGCAACGGGATCAGTTGGCAGGCAGTCTCCGCAGTGGTGACCATCGGCGGCGGTGCCAGCATTCCACTTGTCACCCAACGACTTTCCGAGCACTCGCAGGCAGTGGTGGTGACGACGCCGCAGCCTGCGCTGGACGCTGCGATCGGCGCGGCGTTGTCTGCTGCCTACCTCGTCGAGGCTGATGCGCAAACCGGCGTGGCGCCCACACTGGGTGTGGCTGCCATGGTGCCGCCGGTCGAAATCCCTTCCGGCGCAGAGGGTTCCTCCACGTTTCGGGCGCTTGCCTGGTCCGAAGACGACGCCGGCGATGACGTGGTGCCGTATACCGGCCCCGATTTGGTGGATTCCTACGGTAGCGAGACCGCTGCGCGACCGGCCGTGCAGTACGTCCCGCCGACAGGGCCGATCGAACAGCCGAGCGGGGGCTGGCAACGGTTGCCGTTGACGGTATTTGCGGTGGCTGCGGCGCTGGTCGTGGTGGCGATCGGTGGCGTGACCTATGCGCTGACCAGTGCCACCGGCACCGCACCCAGTTCAGAGGTCAAGCCGCCGGAGGCCAAACCGCTGCCCCCGCAGGAAGTGGCACCCAGCCCGGTCGAAGCCCCGCCGCCGGCCCCGGTGGCGCCGCCGACCGCACCCGAGCCCGTGACCCAGGCGCCGCCTCCGGTGACGGTGACCCAGGCGCCGCCCCCGCCGGTGACGGAGACACGGGTCGTCACGCAGACCACCACGCCTCCGCCCGTCACTACGACCACCACGACGACAACGACCACCACCACGACCACGCCGCCGACCACCACCACGACGGTGCCGACGACCACCACCACCACGACCAACCCGATGACGACGACGTACGTCACGGTGCCGTTCGTCCCGGTGCCGATTCCGATTCAGGTGCCGAACCGCGGTGAAACACAGCAGCCGTACCCGCAGCAGCCGCAATACCCGTACCAGCAGCAACCGCAGTACCCGTACCGGCCTTATCCCTGACGCTCCAGCCTGTGCGTCGGGACGTAACTCCCTGTGCCGCTGAGTATTTTGACGTCAGCGCGCGTTCAGGCGGGGCCGGCGGTACCTTCTGGGTCAAAACCGGGAGGAAAGATGAAGAGCATCCATGCCCTCGTCGTGGGCGCGGTGGCCACCGTCGCCGCAGGCGTGTTCGTCGCACCCGCTGCCGCCACACCTGCCGAAGGTGACGTGGTGCGAACTGATCTTGGTCAGGGAACGACCACAGCGCCGATCTGGGTGGTGACGGCGGGCCAGCCCATCACGCTGCACGTGCAGGGTCTGTTGCTCAAACCCGGCGCCGCCAGCGGTTGGCACAGCCATCCCGGGTGGGAGCAGTCGGTGATCAACCAGGGTGCCGTGGTGGTGCAAACCGCGGCCAACTGCGCACCGGTGGAGTACGCCGCGGGCCAGGCCGTGGTGATTCCGGCCGGGGTCGCTCACCGGGTGTCCAATGAGGGCGGAGTTGATGCGGATGTCGTGGTGACTTACACGCTTCCCGCCGACGCACCGGTGCGGGACGACACTCCTGCCGCATGTCCCTAGCTGCGTAAACGCGGCCGACACCACGAAACTTTGGGCAGGGGTCGGATATCTGGGTAAGAGTTCGGTTAAGGTTCAGCTGTGCCTGAGATGGATCGTCGCAGTGTGATGTTCATGATGGGTCTGGGGGTGGCAGCGGCTGCATTGCCTGCCGGGATGGCCAACGCCGACCCGGCAATTGGTGATAACCCGCCTGCGCCTGCCCCCGGAGCGCCCACTCCGCCTGCTGCCGCCGCGGCGCAGCCCACCTTCCTGTTCCAGGACGAGTTCAACGGCCCGGCCGGTGCTCCGCCGGACCCGACGTGGTGGCACCTGATCCCGGAGCGGGAGACCATCAAGAACCCGGTCGAGTGGGACAAGCCGTTCAACATGGGTCGCTACGTGACCGACACCGAGCATGCCTTCCAGGACGGCAAGGGCAACCTGGTGATCCGTGCGACGCGCGGTCCCGGCACCACGATCCAGGAGAAGTACGCCAGCGCCAAGGTCGTGGGTAACTGGCGCGGCGGCATCGGCACCACGTGGGAGGCCCGGGTCAAGCTCAACTGCCTGACCGACGGTGCCTGGCCGGCATTCTGGCTCCTCAACGACGATCCTGTCCGTGGTGGCGAGGTCGACCTGGTCGAGTGGTATGGCAACCGTGACTGGCCGTCGGGCACCACGGTGCACGCCCGGCTGGACGGCGAATCGTTTGCCACCAACCCGCATCCCATCGACAGCGGCTGGCACACCTGGCGGATGTCGTGGACCCCGCAGGGCATGTACTTCTGGAAGGACTACGCCCCGGGCATGGAACCCTTCTTCGAGGTTCCGGCAAACTCGTTGGACGACTGGCCTTTCAACGATCCGGGTTACACCATGGTGCCGGTGTTCAACATCGCCGTCGGCGGCTCGGGTGGCCGCGACCCGAGCGGTGGTAGCTACCCTGCCGAGATGCTGGTCGATTGGATCCGCGTCTTCCAGGGCTGAGTTCTGTGCGCCGAGAGTTGGCTTGGGTGCGAGATTTCGCGAGAATTTCGTACCCAAGCCAACTTTCGGCGTTCAAGGGGTGACGGCCGTGCGCAACTTTCCCGATGGCGGCGTGCGTAGCGCCTCCTCGATGTCCTCGAGCGGCACCGGCGCGACCACGAGCGATTCCCACGGATAGCGCTCACGGGTGCGGTCGAGAAATTCCACCGCCTGGTGCAGGTGCCGGGGCTCGTAGTTGTGTACACCGGTGATGGTCAGCCAGTGTCGGACAACGGTTTCCGGATCCACCGATAGCGGCGGGCCGGGGGTGACCGACCCGGCCAGCACCAGGGTGCCGCCGATGTCGAGTCGGCCCAGCGCTTCTGACACGGCCACGGTCGAGCCGGTGTAGTCGATCGCCACGTCCACCGGACCATGGTCAGAGACGAGCCCGCCGAACCGTGCCGCCAATGCCATCCGATCAGGGTTGCGGTCGATCACCTGAACTTCGGCGCCGGCGCTGGCACATGCCGCGACCGCGGTGAGGCCGAGCATGCCCGCGCCGTTGATGAGCACCCGTCTTGCCTTCAAATCGCCCGCTGCCTCCAAGGTGGCCATCACCGTCGCGGTGGCGCACGCGGCGGGTGCGGCGACCGCGTCGGGCAGCGTGCCGGGAACGGCTACGATGGTCGTGCCCCGGGGCAAAACCACATGTGCGGCATAGGAACCCGACAACGGCCAGTCCCCGTCGAACGGCTCATGGCCGACCTTGCGCACTGACAAGCATTTGGCGCTGAGGCCGGACCGGCATCTGCTGCAGCTACCGCAGACCACGGTTACCGACCAGATAACGCGTTGCCCGACTTGCGCATCCGCTCCCGGACCGACGGCGACGACGTCCCCGACCGCTTCGTGTCCGAGTACCGACGGGCACGGGGCGGGGCGGCGACCCATGACGGTGTGCAGATCGCTGCCGCACACCGTGGCCAGCCGGACCCGAACCAGGACTTCGCCGTCGCCGAGTTCGGGGACCGGTACCGTCCGCATGTCGACGCCGGAGCCGGTCCACACCGCGGCCGCAGTCACACGAGGCGAGATCGGATCCATCCGGACAACCTTTCGATGGCGTAGACGATGATGAAGATGACCAGGACGATCGCTCCGGCGACATCGAAGTTCAGGGTGCGGATCGACTCGAACAACAGATAGCCGACACCGCCCGCGCCGACGATGCCCAGGATGGTCGAGGTCCGCACGTTGACGTCGAACAGGTAGAGACTGGACCCGACCATTGCCGGCATGGCTTGCGGAATCACCGCGGAGAACAATGTCTTCCACCAGCCGCCACCCACGGAGTGAACAGCTTCCAGCGGTCCCGGATCGATCTCCTCGACCGCGTCGGCGACGAGTTTGGCCAGGAATCCGATGGAGCCGATGGCCAATGCGCAGGTACCGGCGATCGGTCCTAGACCCAGCGCCGCGACGAACACCACGGCCAGGATCAGTTCGGGTACGGCCCGCACCAACAGGATCCAACCGCGGGCCAGCCAGTAGACCACAGGGTGCGGGGTGACGTTGCGGGCGGCCAGGATGCCGACCGGGATCGACAGGACGACGCCGATGGCGGTGGACACCACGCCGATCGCGACGGTTTGGCCTGCCGCCGCGAACAATTCGCCGCCCAGCGCGGAGAAGTTGGGCGGGATCATCCGGGTGAACACCTCGACGGCCGGGCCCACCCAGGTCACCAGGGACACCGGGTTGATCTTCAACACCACCAACGCCGACACAGAGACCGCGATCAGTCCACCACCGAACACGAATCGTGCGATGCGTTCCCGGGACGGGTTTGCTTGTGCGGAATCCAGCAGCATTCGCCGGATGACGATGGACAGCAGCTCCATGGCGGCGATGATCGCCAGGATGACGCAGGCGATGCCGAGGGCTCGCGGATAGATCAAGCCCCGCAACGCATCCTGCAACGCGAAACCGATGCCACCGGCACCGACGAAGCCGAGCACCACCGACATGCGCAGGTTGATGTCGATGCGGTAGATGAACGTGGCGATCCAGGAGGGGATGGCCTGGGGGACGACAGCGTTGAGCATCTCGCGGAAGTATCCGACGCCGGTGCTGCGCACCGCCTCGCGAGGACCCGGGTCGGTCTGCTCGATGGCATCGGCGAACACCTTGCCGAGCATTCCGATGGAATGCAGTCCCAACGCGAGAATGCCGGGAAGCACACCGATTCCGAGCGCCCGGACCAACAAAACAGCGAACAGCAGGTCGGGCATGGCCCGGCAGTACGTGATGATGGCCCGGGCCACGGCCTGCACCGCCGGGTGCGGCGTGGTGTTGCGGGCAGCCAGAAACGCCAGCGGCACCGATGCGATCGCGGCGAGCACCGTACCCAGTACGGCCATCAACAAGGTCTCGACGGCCAGTCCGCCGATGCGTCCCGGATCATCCAGC
The DNA here is from genome assembly GCF_019645875.1 of Mycolicibacterium senegalense. Lineage (GTDB taxonomy): Bacteria > Actinomycetota > Actinomycetes > Mycobacteriales > Mycobacteriaceae > Mycobacterium > Mycobacterium senegalense. The sequence continues at coordinate 707,699 of NZ_CP081000.1, forward strand.
CGCGGCGGGAACATGCGCTCCAACAGGGCGACGACTTCGTCGACGCCGTCGAGCAGGGTTGCCGGGGCGAAGTCGATGGACCAGGCCGCGACGATGGTGGCCAGCACTGCCGCCACCGTGACCAGGTGCAGCAGCCCGGGCAGGGCCCTGCGGTCGGTTGGCGGAGGCGCCGAGGGTGTGGGCCGCTCGGTGACGTCGGTGCTCACGAGGGCCGCGCCGCCGAATGGGCCGCGGGGTCGACGCGTTGGTAGATCTCCATGACGTCGTCGCGGGTCATCCCGACGGCGGGCCGGTCGAGGATCTTCTGGCCGTTGCGCAAGCCGACCAGGCGGTGTGCCCAGCCGAGTGCGAGATCCACTTGGTGCAGAGTGCACACCACGGTCAGCTTCTCCTCGATGCACACCCGGAACAGCAGATCCATGACTACGCCGGCATTTTCGGGATCCAGCGAGGCGACGGGCTCGTCGGCGAGCAGCAGGCCGGGCTTCTGCATCAGGGTGCGGGCGATCGCAACGCGTTGTTGTTGGCCGCCGGAGAGGGTATCGGCGCGGCGGTCGGCGTAGTCCGCCAGGCCGACCCGGTCCAGATGTGCCAGGGCTTCGGCACGCATTGTCTTGGGGTAGGTCAGTGTGCCGTAGCGGGGGAGTCGGAGCTGGCCGAGGCCGCCGATCAGGACGTTCTCCAGGCAGCTCAACCGCCCGACCAGGTTGAAGTGCTGGAAGACGAACCCCACGTTGCGGCGCAGCGCCCGCAACTGTCTGGCCGAGGCGGTATCGACGTGGGTGCCGCCGACCTCGACACTGCCGGACGTCACCGGGTGCAGCCCGTTGAGGCAGCGCAGCAGCGTGGACTTGCCCGACCCGGACAGGCCGAGCAGCACCAGCATCTCGCTGCGCCGCACATCGAGGCTGACCTGGTCGAGGGCCAGGGTGTCACCGAAGCGTTTGGTGACGTCGCGGGCGATGACGACGAGGTCGTCGCCGGCGACGGGGTGGTGGGGTCCGCCTGCGTTCATGGGTTGTCAGCCCTTGCACTTCTCGGAGCCGGTGACGTCGCAGACATGCCGCACACCGCTGTAGTCCGAATCTTCGACCGGCACGAAGCCCCAGGCGCGCTCGTCGGTGATCCGGCAGGCGTCACCCTGGCAGAAGCCCTCGGCCTCAAGGTTCGTCACGTTCACCTTGTCGGCGAAGAGGGTCTTGAGCTTGCCGACCGCCTCGGGGCCCAGGGAGTCGTTGGCGGCGAACACCGATCCGGCGATCATCTCCGACTTCCACACCGTCTTGAGCTGACCGGGCTTGAGATCGCCCTTGGCGACCATGGTCTTGTCGACCATGGTGTCGAAGGCGAAGCCGGCATCGCAGTCACCGTTGGCGATGGCGAGGGCGGAGGAGTCGTGTCCACCGGCGAAGATCGGGGACATCGCCTTGGACAGATCACCTTCGGATCCGGATTTGATCACACCGGCCTCGATCAGCCCGGCGGTCGGGTAGAGGAACCCCGACGTCGAACTCGGGTCGACGAAGCAGACCTTCTTACCGGCGAAGTCCTTGAGGCCGTTGATGTTCGCCTCATCCGCGCGGGCGAGACCGTAGGACTGGTAGCCGGGCTTGGCGCCCTGCTCCTGGATGACCGCTCCGACCGGGGTGATCTTGGCCCCGTTGACGCCAGCGACCACGTACGCGAACGGGCCGAAGAACGCGAGGTCGACGTTGTTGGCGATGATGCCCTCGACCACGCCGGCATAGTCGGAGGCCTGGACGAACTCGACCTTGGAGCCGGTCTCCTTCTCCAACAACTTGATCAGCGGCTCGTAGCTGGCCTTGAGATCGGTGGAGTTCTCGGCCGGGATCGCGGCCAGCGTCAGCGTTTCAGGGAAGCCCTGGGCGGTTTTGGAGTCGGACTTGTCGGAGCTCGAACAGCCCGACAATGCGAGCGCAACACAGGCGGTGGCTACGGCAGCGATACGAGCTGAGGTACGCGGGATGCGGAATGTCATGGCGCGTCAGACCTTTCGGGCGGGGATCGGTTGGCGGGCAGCGCGCGAGCGGGGGTGCGCAACTGCCCTGCCCCACACCCTGTGGGTTGGTCTATACCAACGGGTGCATCGAAGTTGGCGAGGAGGTTAACAACACGGCAAGTCTTGGTCTATACCAAAACTTGGTACGGTGGGCGGGTGGCGACAAGTGCCGAACCCCGGGTGCTCAAGCACCAGGTTGTCCGCGCGCAATTGGAGCGCCTGCTCGATGACCTGGCGGTCGGAGACGCGTTCCCGGCCGAGCGGGAGATCGCCGAGCGGTTCGACGTCGCCCGCGAGACGGTCCGCCAAGCGCTACGAGAACTGTTGTTGGCGGGGCGGATTGAACGCCGCGGCCGCACCACCGTGGTAGCGCGGCCCAAGATCCTGCAGCCGCTGTCCATGGGCTCCTACACCGAGGCCGCCAAGGAGCAGGGCCGCAGCGGTGGCCGCATCCTGGTCGGCTGGAGCGACCTGATTGCCGATGAGATCCTGGCCGGGCAGCTCGCCATCGACATCGGCGCACCCATCCTGCAGCTCGAACGCGTCCTGACCACCGACGGCATCCGCGTCGGCCTGGAGACCACCAAGCTGCCGGCGTTCCGCTACCCGGGGCTGCGGGAGACGTTCGACTACCGAAATTCGCTCTACGCTGAAATCCGCAGCCGCGGGATTCATTTCGCGCGGACCGTCGACACCATCGAGACCGCGCTGCCCGACTCCCGCGAGTCGGCACTGCTCACCGTCGACAGTCGCACGCCGATGTTTCTGCTCAACCGGGTGTCCTACGATCAGGACGGGATGCCGATCGAACAACGGCGTTCGCTGTACCGGGGTGACCGGATGACCTTTACCGCGGTGATGACGGCGCCGTAGCGAGCGCAATCAGGCGTGCTCTGGCGTCCCTGTGTGATCAGATCAGATTGCGGTAGCTACTCGGGGACACTCCCACGCGATGCCGGAACGCGGTGGCGAAATGATTCGGCGTTGAGAAGCCCACCATGGCACCGATTTCGGTGACGGTCCGCTGGGTGTTCAGCAGCAACGTCTTGGCGCGATCGATCCGGCGGTCCAACAGGAACTGGTACGGCGTGGTGTGAAACGCATCCCGGAAGGCTTTGATGAAGTTGCCCACCGACATCTTCGCCTGCTGCGCAAGCGTTTCGAGGGTGATCTCCGAGTCCATGCTGTCCTCGAGAAACTCGATGAGCCTCGAGCGGGTAGCTGAATCCAGGACGTTGGCCCGATATTCGGTCCGGCGCGGCGGTGTCTCCGTGTAGTTGTCGGTGATCAGTAGTCGCAAGGTCTCACCGATGGAGTCGGTGAGTAGGCGGGCGAGTGCATCGTCACGATCGGCGACGTCGTGAAGTCGTTCGACCATCTGGTGGATCAGGGGGTCGTGGTGTTTGACGCGTGGAACCAGCGTCGTCTCACCGAGCACGTGGCTCGGGATGGCGATCTCGCAGTATTCGGCGGTGCTTCCTTCGACCAGCGACGCACATTTGTCGCCGGCCGGCACCACCCACATATCGCCGACATCCGGTAGCGACTGTCCTGACGGACCCCAATCCAGATCGGTCTCCATCGACCGCAGGCGCCCGGCACGGTGCACGAAAACCAGATGGCGGGAGTCGTCGAAGCAGCACCAATCGGTCATGGAGTCGATCTGCTCGGTGGCGAATCGCAGGGACATGCCGCGGGTGGCCATCTCCCGCTCGCCCAGAACGACGCGTCGAGTAAGAGGGCGGTCGTCATTCCACAACTTCATCGCCACACGCGTACCTCCTGCGCGTTTTCGGCAGCGTCAATCCGCAACGGAGCGTAGCGATGCGCAGGCGGGCGAGTGGATGTTTTCGTCGCGAAATCCCGCGCCGAGTCGTCTTAGAGATTCCTTAGTTCCGTGACCAATTTGTGACTAATGACCTGCGTAAACACGCCGACGAAATGTTTGACACGTTTCTGAGGAAACTCGTAGATCGGGGGAGGGGTTGCTGCGTTGCCGTAGAAGTGCCCGTATGGTGCCCGTGTGGGCCGACACGCATTAGCCAGCCCCAGTCAGCGCAAACTGCCGGCTGTAGCGGCTGCGATCATCGCGCCAGTCGCTGCGTTCTTCGCAAGTGCCAGTGGTGTTCCTTCATCCCCGTTTGCCGATGCCGCTAAACCCGCAGTGGCGCCCGAACCGGCCAGTGAGGCGTCGTGCTGCATGGAGATCGTGGCCGCGTCGGCACCGTCTGCCACGACCGCTGTCGCGCAGACGGTGGGCCTGAGCGCAAATCAGGCGGCACCGGCTACCGCCTCCCGCTGGCGCGTCATCAACATCCCGCAGTTGTTGCCCGTCGGTCTCGCGCCGGAGCGCGGGCTGCAGGTCAAGACCATCCTCGCGTCGCGCGCCGTCAGCGCCGAGTTCCCCGAAATCCACAACATCGGTGGTGTCCGCCCGGACGCGCTGCGCTGGCACCCGAACGGTCTGGCTCTCGACGTGATGATCCCGAACCCCAGCAGCTCGGCAGGCATCGCGCTCGGCAACCGCATCGTCGCCTACGCCCTGAAGAACGCCGACCGGTTCGCCCTGCAGGATGCCATCTGGCGGGGCACCTACTACACGCCCGACGGTGGGGCCAAAGCCGGCGGCTACGGCCATTACGACCATGTCCACCTCACCACCAAGGGTGGTGGCTACCCGACCGGCGGCGAGCTGTACCTGCGCTGAGCGTGTCACCTGATCAGGGCCTCGCATGCCCTCTAGATTCGCTTCGTGGCGCGCAGAATGTCGTTCCGCCGGGCACGATCGGTGATGAGCGCCGAGATCGCCGCGATCCGTCGCACCGATCCTGACCTCGACGCCGGTGACATCGCCGGCTTCACCCTGCCGATCCTGGTGCGTGCTCTGGGCGTGATCGCCATCGGCCTGGTGCCGCTGCTGGTGGTGCGCAACGGGGAGACGGCGAACGAGCAGCTGGTCCCCGTGATCGGCTCGCTGGCGTTGGTGATCATCTGCGCTGCCGTGGTGGCCTGGCTGATCTCGATCGTCATCTCCGGGCTGGTGGTGATGATCCTGTACCGGACCCGGCCGGCGTCGTCCTCGCGGTTGGTGATGCGCATCCTCACCGACTCCTTCATGCGCATCGACGACTCCACCTCGGCGCTGATGCTGCTGGCCCTGCTGGCCGGCCTGCTGTCGCTGGCGTTCGGGCTGCCGACGCGCAGTGGCGACGAGTTGGCCAACTCGGTGCTCGACGACCTCTTGGCTGCGCAGATCGGGGTGTTGTTGGTGGCGCTCGGCTTCGCGTTCGTCGCCGAATCGATCCGCTCGGCCGCCGACATCGTCGACGACCAGTCGCTGTTGTTGGCCTGGCCGTGGGCATTGATCATCGCGTCGCTGAGCTGGGTGCTGGCCACCGTCATCGGCCCATTCGAGGCGACGCGCATGCTGACCATCCTGTTGCACGAATGGTTGCCCGCCGTCGTCGACGGCAGGCCCAGTGCCCAGGTGATCGCCGAACTGGTCCCGCCTTCGGCGCGGTGGTGGGTGGCGTTCGGGCCACTGCCGATCATCGCCGCGATCTGGGCCTACGAAGCCTACCGACGGGGCGGTTTCGTCGCGATCCGGAGGTTCTTCGAGGACGACAGCCCTGCCGTGCCGTGAGTTAAGCATTGAATTTCAGGCATAACGGCTTGACTGGCCAACGCGGTGCATGCCATGGTGCTTATGCATCATTTTTCAGGCATAGGGGTGGAAGTGGCTGTCCCGCGACGAACTAAACCGTCGATAGATACCGCTATGCCTGAAATTGCACGCATAGGGCGGCTCTTCGCAGAGCGCCGCGTCACGCTGCGCCTCACGCAGCAAGCCGTCGCTGACTTGGCCGGTGTGTCCCGCTCCAGTATTCAGTCGCTGGAGCGGGGAAGCGGTTCGATCAAGTTCGGTTCGGTCCTCGAAATTGCCGAGGTTTTGGGTCTGCACTTCAAGGTCAGTGAGACGGCTGAATGACGACTCCTGAAGCTCTCGATCTCCGCGGAATCGTCGAAGCTGACGTTTATCTCGGCGATGACCGCGTCGCACATCTTGCTCGGCAGGCAGGTGACCAGATCAGCTTCGATTACGTCGCTGAGGGGCCCGCCGTCGGCGCGCTTCGGGACACTTCGGTCTCGTGGTCATTACTGCGGTCTCGCGATTATCCCGTCGTCACCACGGGCGGTGCCGTTCCTGCGTTCTTCGCGGGTCTGTTGCCGGAAGGGGTGCGACTGGGCGTCGTGACCACATCGACCAAGACTTCCGCTGACGATCACTTGACGCTGCTGCTGGCGATCGGAGCGGACACCATCGGCAACGTCCGCGTATTTCCAGCCGGGGTTGACCCGGTGCAGCCGGCTGCGATGTTCGATCCTGCGCAGGACACAGACTTCCGCTTGGTTTTCGAAAAGCTAACTGGTTCGGTTTCTGCCGACCCGGTGGGGCTGGCGGGAGTTCAGCCGAAGGTCAGTGCCGGGATGGTCTCGGCGCCGACGCAAACGCGCTCGGGACCGGCGATACTCAAACTCAACCCGGTGGAGTACCCGTTGCTCGTCGAGAACGAGCACTTCTTCATGACCATGGCCGCGGCGTGCGGATTACGAGCTGCCGCAACGTCACTGCTGCACGATGCCGAAGGCCGCAGCGCCCTGCTCGTCACCAGATTCGACCGCGCGGGCGCGACGCGCATTGCGCAGGAGGACGCATGTCAGGTGGCGGGCGTCTATCCCGCCTCGAAGTACCGCATCACCACCGAGGCTGCCATCACAGGCCTCGCCGAGGCGTGCGCGCGCGGTGGCGGCTCGAAGGTGGCCGCGACCGCCGAGCTACTCAAGACCGTCGTGTTCTCCTGGCTTATCGGAAACGGTGATTTGCACGGAAAGAACTTGTCGATCTACGACCTCGACGGGGTCTGGCAACCAACGCCCGCGTACGACCTGCTGTGCACCCAACCCTACGCAGGCTGGCGAGACCCTATGGCGCTCAAACTTTTCGGCCGCGCCAACCGGCTCTCTCGCGCCAACTTCGTTGATGCCGGCGAGCGCCTCGGTATCAGGGCACGTGCGACGACGAGAATGATCGATGAACTTGTCGACGCTGCCAATGACTGGCCGGACAGGTGTGGACAGATCGGATTCGGCGACCGGCAGACAGAGCTTCTGGCCGACATGCTGCGGACGAGACTGGGCAGCTTGAAATAGGGCTGGTCCTGGCTGTGTCCGCGCCGAGTCTCGCGAATCGGACCTTGTCTGCGACGAATCAGGTCTCCCTATGTGCCGCAACACCATTCATATTGATTAGAGGTGCTCTACGTCTAGGGTTCAAGCCACATGCTGGCAGTAATCCTCGACGTAAGTGCTTCCAGCCCTAGTCCTCCTCGGGTTCTGGCTCTGGTTCGGCATCGGGAACGTTGCGCCGATGCGAGAACATCAGCACGATGTCGTGGATCGGTGCCTCGCGTCGCGCACCCCACTCGGGTCCCACGGTGAAATCGGCGTCGGTGGCCACGAAGCGGTAGCCCGGAAGATCGCGTTGGGGAGCGAACGGGAACTTCATGCGCCACAAGCGGTCTGCGACAGCTACGGCGGCGTCGGTGGGCATGGTTCGGTCGATCCCGAGTGGTATGCAGATGTCCTGGGTGTGGATCAGGATGTCCAGCAGCGGGTCGACTTCCTTGGTCCCCGGTGGTCGCTTCCGCGACCCTGCCATTGCTCGGATCCGCGCCGTGATGGCGGCGGGCTCGGCAGGATCTTCCAGCGCGGCGCGGCGGACCATGGCGTCGAAGCGGAAGCCTGACTTGATGGCTGCCGGCAAGAACTCTCGGAAGCTCGCGTGGGCCTGCGTGATGTGAACGGCGACCTCGCGCACCGTCCAGCCCGCACACAGGGACGGAGTCGCCCACTGCGCCGGTTCAAGCGTGTCGAGCAGGTCGGCGAGCTGTCCACGCTGTTCATCGACATTGCGCCAGATCGTGTCGGAGTCCACGGCCCGCTCCTATCGTCAGGGTTTCTCTGATCAAAATAGTCGGACCTGCAAACAGCACTCTGGCCCAGCACCTGGTGCTGGGCCAGAGCATCCACCGTGGGCTCAGTCCGTCGCGAACGCGGCCTGCGCCTCGCGGTTGAGGTCGACGTACTTCTCCTCGCTCACGTCGACCGCCACACCCTTGATGGTGCCGCCGGTGAACCGACCCGGATTCTGGTACAGATCGGACACGTTGTCGCCGCTGTCGAACCCGACACACAGCCCGTCACCGGCGAGGGTGAACTTGCCCGTCTGGGCCCGCATCGGTCCCTTGGCAGCTTCTTTACCGTCTACGTAAAGGATTGTGGTGCCCAGGGATTCGCCGTACTCGCCCTTCTTCTCCCAGATGAACTCCATGCCCAGCGCGTGCTTGCCCTCGGGCAGCGGGCCGGAGACGAAGACCTGCTCGGGCTTGATGCCCAGGAAGTTGTAGACGTAGTGCAGCTTGTTGTCCTTGATGAAGAGGGCATGCCCGCCGAAGCGCGAACCATGGGCGAACAGCACACCCTGGGCCTCTTTGGTCATGTCGACATCGGCGATGATCTTGTAGGACCGCCCGCGGATGTTCACCGCCACGCCCTCAGGTACGGGCGCGGTGTCTGGGTAATAGAGGTAGCGGGTGCGGGGTGGCTCGAACTGTGGCCGTTGGATGGTGATGAGGTCTACCGCGGTGCGGTCATCGAGGGGGAGGACGTAGTTGTTCTTTGCCTCCTCGTTCCACGCGTCGATCAGCTCCTTGAGCTTCTCCGGATTCTGATCGGCGACGTTCTTGGCCTCGGAACGGTCCTCGTCGACATGGAAGAGCTCCCACTTGTCCTGATCGAAATGGCCTTTGCCGCTGATCGGTGCATGTAGCGCCGAGGCCTTCCAGCCGTCCTGCCAGATGCCACGAGTGCCCAGCATCGCGTAGTACTGGCGCTTCTTGGTCGTCGGAGCGTCGGCACCGTCGAAGCTGTACCGCATCGACACCCCGTTGATCGGGTACTGCTTGATGCCGCGATACTCCTCGGGCATCTCGATGCCCGCGACGTCCAGAATGGTCGGGACGACGTCAGTGGCGTGGTGATACTGGTGGCGTACCTCGCCCCTGGCCTTGATGCCCTTTGGCCAGTGGATCACCATGGGATCGCAAGTGCCGCCGGAGAACTGCGAATAGCGCTTGAACATCTGGAACGGTGTCGAGAACGCCACCGCCCACCCGGTCGGGTAGTGGTTGTAGGTGTCCGGCGTGCCCAGTTTGTCGAGCATCTTCATGTTCTCGGCCAGATCGTCGGGATAGCCGTTGAAAAATTTGTTCTCGTTCACCGACCCGTTCGGTGACCCCTCGCCGGATGCACCGTTGTCGGCGCAGTAGAAGATGACGGTGTTGTCCAGCTGCCCGGTCTGCTCTAGGTAGTCGACCACCCGCCCGACCTGGGCGTCGGTGTATTCCGAGAAACCGGCGAACACCTCGGCCATCCGGCTGAACAGCTTCTTCTCGTCGGGGTTCAGCGAGTCCCACGGCCGCACCGCGTCAGCCTCCGACGCCACGTCTTCGGGAAGCGGATTGATGGGGGTGAGCTCGGTTCCCTCGGGCATGATGCCCTTGTCGATCATCCGCTTCAGCACCCACTCGCGGTAGGCCTCGTAGCCGTCGTCGAACTTGCCCTTGTACTTCGCGGAGTACTCCTCGGGGCTGTGGTGCGGAGCGTGATTCGCGCCCGGGCAGAACCACATGTACCAGGGCTTCGACGGGTTGCTGGAGCGCTGATCACGAAGCATCCGAATCGCTTGGTCCGCAAGGTCTTTCGATAGGTGGTAGCCCTGCTCGGGGGGATACGGCTGGTCGATGAACCGGTTGTCCTCGGAAAGATCGGGATACCACTGGTTGGTTTCGCCGCCGAGGAACCCGTAGAACCGGTCGAAGCCCTTCTGCAGCGGCCATTCCGATTTGCTGCCGCCGCTCGAGACGTCTTCCTCCGGGACGTTGTGGTCCTTGCCGACCCAGAATGTGCTGTAGCCGTTGTCCTGCAGCACCTGTCCCACTGTCGCGCATTGTGCGGGCAGCCGGGCGGCCGCCCCGGGGAAGCCATCGGATCCCTCGGTGATGCTGGCGAACCGATTCACATGATGATTGCGGCCGGTCAGAAGGCAGGAACGGGTCGGCGAGCACAGTGCGGTGGTGTGCCATTGCGAGTAGGTGAGGCCGTTGTCGGCGAGGCGCTGCAGCGTCGGCATGTTGATTCGGCCGCCGTACGGAGACCACGACGCCATCCCGGTATCGTCGAATAACACCACCAGGACGTTGGGTGCGCCCTCCGGGGCATGCTTGAGTTCGAACGGCTTCCAGTCAGGCTTCGAATCTCGGACGTCGAGCTCGATCTTCCCGTCGAAACCTTCGTTGATGCCGGTCCCGTAGTCGGGCGGGCCGGCATTCCCGCTGGCGTCTGGTTTTCCGGTGTTGTCCTCGCATCCGGTGACGAAGGCGCCGGCAGCGGCGACTCCGACCCCGGTAGCGGCAATGCCACCGAGCATCGAACGCCTCGACAATTTGCCGCGGTTGTCGCCATCGGTCTGGGTCATGTCATCGTTTTTCGATTCCATGTTGGCTGACACTATGCCCGATCGACCGCATTGTCCGGATAAATCACCGCATGAATTGATAATAGTCGATACGTATTGTGCGCCAAGACATTTCCTCGAATGGACATGTCGATTCCGTATCACCCGATATGGGTGACGGTCCTACAGCGGGATCGGACGGTTCAGGTCGTCGGCATCATCGCTGGCGAGCAGCTCATGAAAGTTGCGTAGCACCGACGCACATGCGGCCCGTTCCTCCGGGTCGAGGCGGTCGAGTACTTTGCTCAGTTCGCGACGGCGACGCGTGTTCACCTGACGCACCAGTTTGCGTCCGCGGTCGGTCAGGGCCAGTGTGACGACACTGCGGTTGTTCGGATCCGAGCCACGGGTCAGATGGCCGGATGCATCCAAACGGTCGGCCAGCCGAGTGACCGTCGACCCGACCACCCCGAGCGCCTGAGCGCATTCCGTCGACGCCGACTTCCCGCGCTCCTGCAGCACGAGCAGCAGCCGGAACTGTGGCAGTGAGATCTCCAGCTGCTCGACGCTGCGCAGCGCCACGCCCACCAGATCTCGCGTTGCGACTTCGAATGCCGACAGTTCGTCGACCGGAGTTCGGGTCATTTCGTGCTGCTGCGCGCTGCCCATCCCGCGAGTATCCCACGTGAACGGGTTCTGTGGCGGTGACTCGTTGCGTTGGTGCCGAATATCCGTGTCAATGGGCTGTTCCCGTCAATTGTGGATACACATGTGAGCAAAAAGCCGCTATTTCAAAGGGATTCGGAATACCTGTCGGCCGCCAGTTTATCGGACGTCGTGTTCAGCACATTCTCGCCGAACGCTGGCCGCGTCGATTTCGACCGCAGGGTCGTAGCCGTCGGCTGGTAAGCAGCCGTACCGTGGAAAACGGTGCAGCGCTGGCTTCGTCATCGCCCGCCGATTTCTACCACAGGGTCGTGACGGCCTGCGATCGCAGCCCTGGTGTGGAAACCGGCGCCGCGGCGGCCCGCTTCATTGCCGTGGCTGGGACAGTAGTGCCACCACCGCGTCTGCCAACGTCGCGCGGGCGATCTCGAGGTCCGAGGTGAAACCCACTTGGCGTTCGTTGCTCAGGCCCCGGATCGCGGCGGGCAACAGGCACCGCACCCGGTACAACTGATGCGGGTCGAGGTCCAGGCCGTCCATCAGATAGTCGAAACCTTGAATCCAATCGTGCTCGCGTGCCGCGAAAGCCGCTGCCGTCTGCGGGTATTCGGCGGTGATATCGGAGCGGCGTGGTGGCAGCGATGTGCGCAACGCTGTGAGCGCGCGGCCCTCGGTGGTGTCCAGGTATGCCCAGACCGAGTCGATGGCTGCGGCCACCCGTGCCTGTAGATCGCCGTCACGGGGCGGTTGTTTTTGGGAATGCCAACTGCGAGAGTGTATTTCGGTGATCACCGACACCCACAGCCCGTCCAGGTCGCCGAACTGATGCTGCACCGTGCCCCAGGTGACGCCGGCATCTTTGGCGATGCGATTCGCCGAGACTGGCTCGCCACCGCTGCCGGCCAAGCAGCGGATGGCGACGTCGAGTAACCGTGCGCGGGTCTCAAGGCCGCGCTTGTTCAGCTTGGTACCCGCTGCCGACGTGACCGCAGACGGCACGGCCACCTGCCACTGCTGCCGAGCGCGGGCGGCCTGCGGGGACTCGTGCGTGCTCAGGCAAACCTCCCCGGGTTCGCCGCGACCGCACGGCGTAGCGCCGGCCGATTCTCCCGATAGGCCTGCACGACGGGTGCGATCTCGTGCGGGCTCGCGCCGTGCATGATGACGGAATGGGTGCCCAGTTCGAGCTGTCGGGCGATCGTCTTCGCACAGTTCTGCGGTGATCCCTTGGCCACTGAGTCCAGCCATTCGGCGGGAATCATCTCGGCGATTCGCTGCAGGGTCTCGTACGAGGCACTGGCGTCAATCGGCCCGGCAGCGGCCGCGTCGGTGAACAGATCGCTCTGCTTGATCCGCTCCCAGGCGGCGGGATCCCAGCCGTTGGCCGAGACCAACACATCCGCGTACGCCTGCAGGTAGGTGGCCAGGCGCCCGACGCCGCGGCGCAGTTGGTCCTCGGGCGACAACGCGTCGGGGACCGTCGCCAGGCACGCCCAGATGCGGACATTGTCAGGATCCCGGCCCGCACGCTCGGCCCCACGGCGCACCGCCTCGATCGACGACGTCGTGGCCTCATCGGAGAAAAACGTATGGAGCACAACGAAATCGGCGATCTCGCCGGCGAGTTCCATCGTCTTCGGGCCGACCGCGACCAAGCCGATCGGCGGTCCGTCCGGCAGGCCACTGGCGTGGCGCAGGAACGGCCACTTCCCGGCCGGGCCGTCGTGGTCCAGGATCATCTCGCCGGCCCAGAGCCGACGCAGAATCCCGAAGAAGTCCCGCAGCCGGGCCTCGGTGACCACCGGCAGGCCGATCGCCTGCCAATACGCCGCCATGCCCCGGCCGAACGCCATGGCGAACCGGCCCTCGGTGAGCGCGTGCATGGTCGACCCGATCGTCGCGGTGACCGTCGGGTGCCGGGTGTGGTAGTTCGTCGACGGCGCGATGCCCAGCGTCGTGCTGGCCCCCGCGACCGCGCCCGAGAGCACCGCCGGGTCCTTCACCGTGAACCGCTCACCGATGTGGCAGGAACCCAACCCGAGCTCGTCGGCAGTACGGGCCTCGGGCAGCACCACCCGGACATCCGCGGGGTGGCGGGTCACGGCGTAGTAGCCGAGCTCGTTGAGCTGGTCGACGGGTGGGTTGGTGCTCAAGTGCGTGCCTCTCGTTCGGCGGACGTCTAGCACTGTCTGCGCGGAGGCGGCAATTGTCAACGAGGGTTCTCAATGAATGGGAGACGGCCGGTGAGTGCGGTGGCCTGCTCAAACTCGGTCGATGCGGATCAGGCTCAACCCCACCTGTGTGTAGGCGTCCGGTAAGGCAGACCAGCGGAACCATGCATCTTTGACGCTTTCGAAGTCGTACTCGAGTTCACCTGCCTCGCGTACCAAATCCACGAAAAGGGTGTAGGTCTGCCTGAAGAGTTCTAGATTTCCGTTGACCGTTGACGGGATTAAAAGTGACAGTGTGCCACCGCGAATCCAGGAAGTGCTCTGCGCTAGGGCTTCCTCGATTCGATCGCCGACCCTTCGATCGCGTCCGGCGTATCTTTCGTGTTCAGTGTAGGCGGCGAAGAATTCCGTGAACAATGGAAATTTCGGGGAGAAGTAGCGCACCGTGTCATTGGCATCAATTATCAGTGCCGTTCCACCGGGTCGAGTCAATTGCGACACACGGTCGAGAGCAGCTGGAATGTCGTCAAGATGTTGAAGTAATAGACGCATCAAAACGAAATCGTAGGTTCCCTCGTGGTCGAACAGGCGACTGTTCTCGAACGAGACATTGTTCTCACATGCTTCCCGATTGGCGACGTCGACCAGTTCGGGGGAGAGGTCGATGCCTGTGTATTTCTTGCCTGGGAATCGGGCCGCTATCTGTTTCAGGTAGTAGCCGTTTCCGGTTCCGACATCTAGTACCGTATGAGCGTTTTGCCACTGCGGTGACGTGTAATAGAAACTGAGTTCTTGCGCGATTGCGAAATCGGTCTGCAACCGCTGCATCTGGTCCCATATTCTCTGGATCGTCTCCTTATGGGTGCCGAAATGGGGGTCGGCGACGGGCGCGTATTAAAAGGTGGTCATCACTCGCTCCGGGTAGCAAGATGGGTATGGGTAACATCGATGTAGGCGATCAGGAGATACATGTTGTGTGGTCCATCTCTGTCGCCGTCGATCACTTGAGAAGTTATGCATGGAAGGAAAGCTCTTCCCCTGAACTCATCCGTATGGGAGCTGTTGATCTTTATCGGAATGGTGGCGATAGCAAAGCCGAGATCCTTGATCACGGTATCGGTGAGGGTCACCTGCTCTTGCAAAAACTTCTGCCAGTCGTCGGTGTCTGAGAACTTCTCGAGCCGCTCGAGCAATCGGTCCAGCGTAAGCGGTCCGTCCTTGAGTGCCGAGGCCTTGTCTACGTAGCCGTAGAGGCGACTGAACTTCTCGTCGAATTCAACGACCTCCGTCGGGGACTCCGATTCCTCGAACACCCCCCGTTTTGCGAAACGTATTTCGACGACTGAGAATGGATAGTATCGGGTGATTTCACTGTCGGACAGTATGCCGCGGAGCTTTTGTGCTGGCGAGAGCGCGCACACCGCATGGTCGTTTTCGATCTCTTGGAGTGTCAATCGCAAGCTATTTGCAAGCCCGTCGTCTTTGGCATCGATCACTTCCTGCAAGGACGGCGGTATCTCCCCTTGGTAGTCGACCAATTTAGGGAAATCATTGCTGGCGATGCGATCTATCTCTTCCAGCACCTCATCCTGTCTCCACTCCTGGTAAGCCACCGCGGACTCGTAGACAGGAATGTCGTCTGGCGAATCCACTATTAGAATTACTGGGGTCCGGTCACGGCCTCGGCGATATCCAAGTTCATACGTGACAGTGAAATTCCGTTCGGAAAGTAGCGCGATAAGGATATCGGCCTCGTTGATTTGGGAAAGCGCCTGACTTGGAATGTCCTTGATGAATGCCTTTGCTACATTAACGCTGTATGTCACGTTCATTCCCGTGGTGGGAGAAGGGACGACCTCGCACTTCTTCTCGATGATATATTTCAGGCGCCTGAAATTCAGGACAGCCTTCCTGCGCTCCGTCCCCGGTTTGCCGAAAGGCATGGCCACCACTACGTTCCTATTGTTCATCTCCGCATCACTTTCGTGCTATTCGCCGTCGGCGAATAAATATCCAAGGCACGTATTGCCCGATCGGGAGAAGTTGGGATCGGCTTCGCCGGTGGCAGCAGGATGACCTATCCCAGGTCGAGCACTCCGCCTTCGTTTCGCCGAACTGGCTGGGGATCGATTGCCCCATCAACGACAAGTCTCGTGTTCACCGTGTGTGGCTGGTATCTGTCATAGCCTGACCCGCCTTCCCTCGCGATCACGACGCCGTTTTCCCACAGCGTTGTCTTCTTTGATGGAGGGTGCATGAGTAGTCGACTACTCGATTCCGCATCCACCGGGTTGATAACCCGGCGTTTCGTGGAGCCGATGACGGGAATCGAACCCGCGTATTCAGCTTGGGAAGCTGATGTTCTGCCATTGAACTACATCGGCATGGTGCTGACGAAGGATAGCAACCCGCGCCGGGCCGTGGGGAAGGTGGGCGGGCGACTCGCGGTGAGTCTAAGAAATTGACGCCGGCGAATCGGACGGGAGATGGCCCGCGGTTGGCGAAGGGGCTCGGTGCCGCCGGCGGCGGGTTGCCCAGTGCGGACCCGACGCCTCCGGTTGCGTGGCGAAACAGCTGACCCCAGAACATGATCGCCGTTCACGCGCCAGCCTGAGAGTCGGGTAAATCCTCGGGCTGACGTTCTCAGGCGCAGTTACTACCGTCGGTGTCGTGGGCTCCATCCGGTGCTGAATGGAGCGAAGAGGCCCGCAGCCCGGGCCGAATCAACCAAGGGACTCAACGCATGGATGTTGTCATCGGTATTGCCATGACCTCGCGCGACGCCCGGCTTCTCCTGGTCGAGGGCACCCACGGCGATGGCGCGGTGATCGACTACAACTCGCTGCCCGCAGACGACGCCGCCGGCGTCGAGCACTCTGGTTTCCGCGACCGCGTCGTCGACGCGGTGATCGACACGCGCGCGACCGCTCCGGCCAACGGATACACGGTGGCACGCGTCGCGCTGACCTGGACCGATGCGATGGCCGGTGAGGCCAAGCTCGTTCTCGACGCCCTCGAGGAGCGGGGCATCACGAACGCCGCAGCAGTCTCCAAAGCCGATGCATTCGAAGCGGCTGCTGACTTCACCGCCCAGATCGGGGACTACGAGGCCATCGCGCTGTGCGTCGTCGAACCGGAGGAGGCCATGTTGGCCGTGACCGGTTCCGAGCGCGAGGACGGTCGGCGCCGGCTACGTACCCGCCATCTCGACGGACCGGACGCGGCCACCGCGGTGCTGGCCCTGCGTGGTCTCTGCGACAGCTTCCCGGAGCCGATCGACGAGGTGGCCATCGCGGGGTCGGCTCCAGATGCGGAAAACCTTGTCGAGGAAGTCAATTCGGTGATGTCGCGGCCTGTGCTGCTCGGCGACGAAGCTGCCCTGCTGCTGGCTCGCGGCGCACTGATCGCCAGCGCGGATATTCGTGACGATCCTGCGTCGGCAGTCAAACCTGCCCCGCTGACGCACACCGTGGCCATGGCCTTGGCGACAGCGGCGCTGATCGTGGCGGGCTCGGTGTTTCTGGCGGTGACGGTGCGCGGCGGCCACGGCAGCGTCCCACCGCAGGCGTCGACCACGGCGGAACATGCCGCACCGGCCTCACCCACCGAGTCGGTTCACACCGTGGTGCGCAAGGTGGTGCCACTGGCCGGGCAGGCGGCAGACAAGTCCTTCGTGGCGCCTTACGCCGAGCGCGCCGTGTCGCCGTCTTCGGGGGTGGTCCGTCGGTAACCGATACGCTCGTCGGGTGCTGCTCTCCGATCGAGACATCCGGGCCGAGATCGCCGCTAAACGCCTGGCCATCGAGCCGTTCGACGATGCCCTGGTGCAGCCGTCGAGCGTCGACGTCCGTCTGGACAACTTGTTCCGGGTGTTCAACAACACCCGCTACACCCACATCGACCCGGCCAAACAGCAAGACGAGCTGACCACGCTGGTCGAGCCGGTCGAAGGAGAGCCGTTTGTCCTGCACCCGGGCGAGTTCGTGCTGGGCTCCACGCTCGAGATCTGCACGCTGCCCGACGACCTGGCCGGACGTCTGGAAGGAAAGTCGTCGCTGGGCCGTCTCGGATTGTTGACGCATTCGACTGCGGGCTTCATCGACCCGGGTTTCTCGGGGCACATCACCTTGGAGCTCTCGAATGTCGCCAATCTGCCCATCACGTTGTGGCCGGGCATGAAGATCGGCCAGCTGTGCCTGCTGCGGCTGACCAGCCCCGCCGAGCACCCCTATGGCAGCGACAAGGTGGGCTCGAAATACCAGGGCCAACGCGGTCCGACGCCGTCGCGCTCGCATTTGAACTTCATCAAGTCGTAGGTCCGCCCGCGATCGCGCCGATTTCTACACCAGGGCAGCCGAAATTGCCGATCAGCAGCCCTGGTGTAGAAAACGGCGCCGCAGCTGCGCCGCCGAGCCCCACCACACGCCCCGGTGAACTTTCAGTAACCACACCGCAACACGAAACACGGCTGAAACACGCTTGCCGCGTGGTTGAAACGCGGGCCGGAGATTCTCGTCGAGACCAAAGGAGCTCGACGTGCCCGAAATCGATCCGGCCGCCACCGCCTGGCTGCTTGCCAGCACCGCGCTGGTCCTGCTGATGACCCCCGGCCTCGCTATCTTCTACGGCGGCATGGTCCGCACCACCGGCGTGCTCAACATGATCATGATGAGCTTCATCTCGATCCCGCTCGTCACGGTGGCCTGGCTGTTGGTCGGCTACACCCTGGCGTTCTCCGACGACGCGGGTAGTGGCTTCATCGGCGGCCTGCAGCACTTCGGCATGCTCGGCATCACGCCCAGCACCGCCCACGGTTCGGTGCCCGAGCTGCTGTTCGCCACGTTCCAGCTGACCTTCGCGATCATCACGGCCGCCCTGGTCAGCGGGGCCATCGCGGACCGCGCGAAGTTCGCCGCCTGGATGCTGTTCGTCCCGCTGTGGGCCGTCGCGGTGTACGCCGTCGTCGCGCACTGGGTCTGGGGTCCGGGCGGCTGGCTGGCCGGCCTGGGCGTGCTGGACTACGCCGGCGGCCTCGTCGTCGAGATCGTCTCCGGCTCCTCTGCCCTGGCGTTGGCCCTGGTGCTGGGGCCCCGCATCGGTTTCAAGCAGGACGCGATGCGCCCGCACAACCTGCCCTTCGTGCTGCTCGGTGTCGGCCTGCTGTGGTTCGGCTGGTTCGGCTTCAACGCGGGCTCGGCATTGGCGGCCAACGGCACTGCCGCGGCGATCTTCCTCAACACCCTGGTCGCGGGCTGCTTGGGCATGCTCGGCTGGCTCACGGTCGAGCAGGTCCGCGATGGCAAGCCCACAACTTTCGGCGCGGCCTCCGGTGTGGTGGCCGGCCTGGTGGCGATCACCCCATCGTGCGGCACGGTCAACACCCTCGGCGCGGTCGTGGTGGGTCTGGCCGCCGGCGTGGTGTGTTCCTTCGCCATCGGCCTGAAGTTCCGGTTCGGTTATGACGACTCGCTGGACGTGGTGGGAGTGCACTTCGTCGGCGGCGTGGTCGGCGTCCTGCTCATCGGCTTCCTGGCCACCGAGGTGATGACCCAGGGCCCGCAGGGCCTCTTCTACGGCGGCGGGCTGACCCAGCTGGGTAAGCAGCTGCTGGGCGCGATCGTGGTGGCGGCCTATGCCTTCACCGTCTCGTACGGGCTCGCCAAACTGATCGACCGGTTCATGGGGTTCCGGGTCAGCCCCGAGGACGAGACCACCGGCGTCGACTTCACCCAGCACGCCGAGTCCGCGTACGCCGAGGGAGTGCACGGGCATCTGCCTCAGCGCCGGCCGGGCTTGTTCGGAACCTTGGGCCAGTTGGGTCAGTACGGCGACCGGGAACAACGCCCGGATCCGGCCGAAGAAGACAGCGCGGGATGAACCGGGCGGCACTCTTTGTCGTAATGCCGAGTAGGGTCTAACTAACCGGCGCCGGCACGCACCATGCCGTCGCGGTCCGACCGGGATCTCAGCGCTGCAGCTAACGCGCGGAGGTGTAACGATCGAGCACGTTGCACCGATGAAGGTTCTAGTTGTCGGTTCGTGCGACATGTGTGCGCAATGGCGACAAACGCAGTGCAGCAAACACATTGGAGGACTCGGTGGACATCGTATTGGGTGTGGCGATGGCACCTACAACGGTCCGCATGGTGCTGGTCGAGGGGGAGAAAGCCGACGGGGTCACCGTCGATCACGACGTCTTCGACGTCACCGCCAATGAGGACTTGGCAACCACCAGTGCGGCCGATCAGGTGGTCGCTGCCATCCTCGGAACCCAGGAGAGCGCCACCACGGGTGGGCACCATCTGAAGTCGGTCGGTGTCACGTGGACCGACCATTCGGACGCGTCGGCTCTGCGCGACGCCCTGTCCGTGCACGGCATCGACGACGTCATGCTGGTCTCCGAAAGTCATGCCGCCGCCGCGCTGGCCCAGGCCGTCGGCCGCGCCGTCGGCTACGACACCACCGCGCTGCTGTTCATCGACCGCGACGCCGCGACGCTGTCGGTGGTCAAGACCGACGACGGCTCGGTGGTCAAGGTGCTGAGCCGGTCCCTGCACAGCTCCGACGCGATGGCCGTGCTCACCGAGATGGCCGCGGCCGTCGACGCTGCCGAATCCGCGCCCGACGGCATGTTCGTCCTCGGCGCCGGTGTCGACGTCGCCTCGGTCAAAGCCCATCTCGAGCCCCTGGTGTCGCTTCCCGTCAGCGCCCCGGACGAGCCGGAGATGGCGCTGGCCCGCGGCGCCGCACTGGCATCGGCCAACGCTCCGGCGTTCGAAGCCACCACGGTCGGTTTGGCCTACTCGCAAGATCCCGACGGGACGACCGCGGGCAGTGCCTACGCACTGGCGGGTCTGTCCACCCAGATGGCGCCGCTCGGTGCCGAGGCGATCGACGGCGTCGACCTCGTCGCCGACGAGATGCCGCTCGACGAGGAACGCAAGCCGTTCCTGCTCGTCGGGTCCGCGTTGACCTCGGTGTTCGTGGTTGGTGTTGTGGCCCTGGTCATCTCGCTTGCGGTGAGTATCCGGCCGACGGTCGATCAACGTCCATCCCCGGCGCAGGGCGCGGTGGCGCCGACCGCCCCGGCCAAGCTCCCGGCGCCCGCACCCGCGCCGGAAGCCCAGCCCGCGCAGCCGGCGGCCCCGCCCCCGGCCCCGCCGCCAGAGACCATCAAGGCGCCCATCCCGGTGGTCCAGGAAGCGCCGGCGCCCGCACCGCAGGCCCCGCCGCGCACGGTCTACGTCGAGCAGCCCGCTGCCGCCCCACCGTCTGCGCCCGAGGCGCCCGCGCCGGCTCCGGAGGCTCCGCCGCCGGCCCCGGTTCCCGTGGCGCCTGCGCCGGCTCCGATCTACAACCCGCCGGCGCCGTACATCCCGCCGCTGGTCGTCTTGCCGCCTGCGCCGCGGCTGCCGAACATCTTCCGTCCGCCGTGGGAGCCGCGTGAGCAGGCGCCGCGATGGGATCCGCCGTCACGCCACGAACCGGAAAGCCCGCGGTGGCCTGGCTCAGGCTCAGATGACTGGAACCCGGGCCGGGGTGCGGGCGATTGGAATCCGGGCCGCGGATCCGGCGACTGGAACCCTGGGCGGTCCAGTGGCTCCGGTGACTGGAACCCCGGTGGTTCGAGTTCCGGTGATTGGAACCCCGGTCGGTCCGGTGGTTCACGCAGTGGCGGTGACGGCGGGGGCCTGTGGCCCTTCCCGTCATTCGGCGGCCACTGAAAACCGTTACCTGACGTTGGCCTGCCGCTCAGTGTCACGTAGCGGCTAGCTCATTATCGCGGCCTATCCAGGCAGTATGCGATGCACCGTATTCGGTACCGGCTATCTGGGCGCGACACATGCCGCAGGGATGGCCGAGCTCGGCCATGAGGTGATCGGGGTCGACATCGACCCGGGCAAGGTGGCCAAACTCGCCGCCGGTGACATCCCGTTCTACGAGCCTGGCCTGCGAAAGGTGTTGAACGACAACCTGTCCGCCGGACGGCTGCGGTTCACCACCGACTACGACGAGGCCGCCGATTTCGCCGACGTGCATTTCCTCGGTGTCGGCACGCCACAGAAAAAGGGCGAATACAGCGCCGATCTGCGCCACGTGCACGCCGTGATCGACACCCTGGTGCCCCGGCTCCGCCGGCCCGCGGTGATCGTCGGCAAGTCCACCGTGCCGGTGGGCACCGCCGCGGACCTGGCCGAGCGGGCCCGCGCCCTGGCCCCGGTGGACGTGGACGTCGAGGTGGCCTGGAACCCCGAGTTCCTCCGCGAGGGGTACGCGGTGCACGACACGTTGCACCCGGACCGGATTGTGGTTGGTGTGCAGCGTGATTCGGCCCGCTCCGAATCCGCGGTCCGCGAGCTGTATGCCCCGATGATCGCCGACGGGGTGCCGTTCCTGGTCACCGACCTGGAGACCGCCGAGCTGGTCAAGGTTTCGGCCAATGCGTTCCTGGCCACCAAGATCTCGTTCATCAACGCGATCTCCGAAGTGTGTGAAGCCGTCGGCGCCGACGTCACCCTGCTGGCCGATGCGCTGGGCTACGACCCGCGGATCGGGCGGCGATTCCTCAACGCCGGTCTGGGCTTTGGTGGCGGTTGCCTGCCCAAGGACATCCGGGCATTCATGGCCCGGGCCGGTGAGCTCGGCGCGAACCATGCGCTGACGTTCCTGCGTGAGGTCGACAGCATCAACATGCGCCGTCGCACCGCGATGGTGGAGCTGACCACCCGGGCCTGCGGCGGATCGCTGCTGGGCGCCAACATCGCCGTCCTGGGTGCGGCGTTCAAGCCCGAATCCGATGACGTGCGTGATTCGCCGGCGCTGAATGTCGCGGGCATGCTGCAGCTCAACGGCGCCGCGGTCAACGTGTATGACCCCAAGGCGATGGACAACTCTCAGCGGGTGTTCCCGACGCTGAACTACTCCACCTCCGTCATCGAGGCCTGTGATCGGGCCGATGCGGTGTTGGTGCTCACCGAGTGGGCCGAGTTCGTCGACCTGGACCCGGCCGAACTGGCCGACATGGTGCGGGTCAAAGTCGTTGTGGACGGCCGCAATTGCCTGGACGCGCAGCGATGGCGCGATGCGGGTTGGCGCGTGTACGCGCTGGGGCGCCCAGTCGCCACTGTTTGACGCTTGTAGAACAAATTTCGCGGTCGTAGGCTCGGGCCATGCGGGAACGAATCCGGTGGCTGGCCCTGCACGGCGTGGTTCGAGGCATCTCTGCGTACGGCGTGCGCCGCGGGGATCCGCAGGCTCGGCTGATCGCCGACCCCGCGGTGCGGGCCGACCCGGCTCCCTTCGCCGATGAGATGCGCCGGCGCGGGCCGATCGTGCGCGGCCGTGCGCTGCTGATGACCTTCGACTACGACGTCGCCACCGACCTGCTGCGCTCTGACGACTTCCGGGTGTCGCGGCTCGGCGGGAACCTGCCGAAGCCGTTGCGGTGGGTGGCCGACAAGACCTACACCGGCGGGCTGCACCCCCTGCTGGCCCCGTCGCTGCTGGCCGTGGAGCCACCCGACCACACGCGCTACCGCAAGCTGGTCTCCTCGGTGTTCACCACCCGAGCGGTCTCCCGGCTGCGGGAACGGGTCCAGGAAACAGCCAACGAATTGCTGGATGCCATGGACGGCGGCGTGGTCGACATCGTCGAGCAGTACTGTGCCCTGCTGCCGGTCGCGGTGATCAGCGACATCCTCGGCGTGCCCGACGCTGATCGCTCCCAGATCCTTCGCTTCGGCGAGCTCGGCGCGCCGAGCCTCGACATCGGCCTGACCTGGCGGCAGTACCAGCAGGTGAACTCCGGCATCCACGGATTCGAGACCTGGCTGACCGATCACCTGCGCCAACTGCGGCGGAACCCCGGCGAGGACCTGCTCAGCCAGATCATCCAGGCTTCCGACGCCGGCGCGGCCGGGAAACCGCTCGACGAATCAGAACTGCGGGCCCTGGCGGGGCTCGTCCTGGCGGCGGGATTCGAGACGACGGTCAACCTGCTGGGCAACGGCATCCGCATGCTGCTGGACCATCCCGACCACCTGCAGACCCTGGCCTCTCGGCCCGACCTCTGGCCCAATGCCGTCGAGGAAATCCTGCGCCTGGACTCTCCGGTGCTGATGAGTGCACGGGTGGCCCGCGTGGACACGGAAGTGGCCGGAACGCAGGTGCAGGCCGACGAACTGGTCATCGTGCACCTCGCCGGGGCCAACCGCGACCCTGCGGTGTTCACCGACCCGCACCGCTTCGACATCGAACGAGACAACGCCGGGCGGCACCTGTCGTTCTCCGGAGGGCGACACTTCTGCCTCGGCGCTGCCCTGGCCCGAGCGGAAGGCCAGGTCGGCCTGCAGACCTTCTTCGAGCGTTTCCCCGACGCCCGGCCGGCCGGTCAGGGAAGCCGCCGCGAGACCCGAATCCTGCGCGGTTGGTCGACTCTGCCGATCGCGCTCGGGAAGGCACGCGCAGCGGTAAGTTCGTGACGTGGACTTCCGAGCTGCTCTGCTCGACCAGACCCGTTCGTTCGGGGAGCTGATCGCCTCCAGCGATCCTGAGATGCCGGTGCCGACGTGCCCGGAGTGGACGCTCAAGCAACTGTTCCGTCATGTGGGGCGCGGAAACCGTTGGGCGGCACAGATTATCTCCGAGCGTCGGGTGTCACCGCTCGACCCGCGTGAGGTACATGAGGGCAAGCCGCCCGATGACGCCGAGGCCGCGATCGAGTGGCTCAACGCGGGTGCGGTCCAAATCCTCAAGGCGGTCGACCAGGTCGGCACCGACACCAGAGTGTGGACCTTCCTGGGCCCCAAACCGGGCGGATGGTGGATCCGGCGTCGGGTACACGAGGTGGCGGTGCACCACGCCGACGCCGCGCTGGCCCTGGGAACCACGTTCGACATTCCGGCCGACCTCGCCGCCGACGCGGTCAGTGAGTGGCTTGAGATCTCCACCGGCATGGCCAACAAGCGGCACGGCGAACCCCTCGCGTCGGGTGCCAGCATCCATCTGCACGCCACCGACGAGGGGCTGGGGCCCACGGGGGAGTGGATGCTGGAGCACGACGAGGACGGGCTGGGGTGGTCACACAGTCATGGCAAGGGCACTGTCGCACTGAAGGGTCCGGTCGGTGACCTGTTGTTGGCCGTCACCCGGCGGCGCAGTGCGGGCGACCTCGGACTCGAAGTGTTCGGCGACACCGCGACCTGGGACGCCTGGCTCGACAACACACCGTTCTGAGTGGCGTACGTTGCGTTCATGACCACATCCGAGATCGCCACGGTTCTGGCCTGGCATGACGCGCTGAACGACAACGACATCGACACCCTGATCAAGCTGTCCAGCGATGACATCGAGGTAGGCGATGCCAGAGGTGCCGCCCAAGGGCACGCCGCCCTGCGTGATTGGGCCGCCTCCGTGGGCAAGACCGTGACGCCGGGGCGGATGTTCGTCCACGACGGCGTAGTCGTCGTCGAACAGACCGTTCTGAGCGCCGACGGGACGGCTCGCGCCGGGGCCGCCGCGTTCCGCGTGGTGCACGACCACGTCACCTCGGTGTTCCGCCACGACACCCTTTCTGCCGCTTTGGCCGCCACCGAACTCACCGAAGACGACCTGGCCGGCTGACCAGGCTCAGGGCAGCCCCGGCAACACCTTGTCGAGAGTGACCGGCAGCTCCCGGACCCGGACCCCGGTGGCGTGGTGTATGGCGTTGACCACCGCCGCCGCGGCGCCGACGATGCCGATCTCGCCCGCGCCGCGAGACCCCATCGGGTTCAGGTGTTCTTCGACCTCGTCGAGCCAGATCGCTTCGACGTGGGGGACGTCGGCGTGGGCGCTGATGTGATACGTGGCGAGATCCTGGGTGACGACATGCCCGAACCGCGAGTCCCGGACGCTCTCCTCGTGCAGCGCCATGGACAGTCCCATCGTCATGCCACCGATCAGCTGGGATCGCAGTGTGCGCGCGTTGATGGCCCGGCCCACTGAGAAGACCCCGAGCATGCGGGGGACCCGGATCTCGCCGGTGTCACGGTTGACGTGCGCCTCGACGAAGTGCGCGCCGAAGGACTGGACCGTGAACTTCTCGGTGTCGGGGTTCTGCGGAGCCTCGGCCGTCGCTGTCACGCCGACGTGCGGATGGTCGCCGTGCTCGCGGCGAAACTGCTTGGCTGCAGCCACGATTGCCGATCCCCACG
The DNA here is from genome assembly GCF_019645875.1 of Mycolicibacterium senegalense. Classification (GTDB taxonomy): domain Bacteria; phylum Actinomycetota; class Actinomycetes; order Mycobacteriales; family Mycobacteriaceae; genus Mycobacterium; species Mycobacterium senegalense. Next base: position 733,325 of record NZ_CP081000.1, read on the forward strand.
AGGTGATGCCGGACGAGCCGCCGGCCACCGATGCCTGCGGCAGTTCGGTGTCACCGATCTGCAGGTCGATCGCGGCTACATCGCATCCCAGGGCATCGGCGGCGATCTGGGCCAGCGCGGTCCAGGTGCCGGTGCCGATGTCCGCTGCGCCGATCTGCACGGTGTAGTGGCCCTGCCCGGTGTGGCTGATGCGGGCCGTGTTGCCTTCCATCGCCATACCGGGATATGTGGCCGCGGCCACCCCGGTGCCGATAAACCAGTTACCGGCAAGGTATTTGGCGGGCCGCGGATCGCGTGGATGCCAGCCGAAGCGTTCGGCGCCGACACGGAGACAGTCGATCAGGCGTCGGCTCGACCAGGGATTGCCTGTCTCGGGATCGACCTCAGGTTCATTGCGGATCCGCAACTCGATGGGGTCGAGTTTGCAAGCCACCGCGAGCTCGTCCATTGCGACCTCGGCGGCGAACGTGCCGGGGCATTCGCCCGGAGCCCGCATCCAGAACGGGACGGGCACGTCGAGCGCGGCCAACCGGTGCGATGTGTGCCGGTTGGGGCTGGCGTACATCTTGCGGGAGGTGACGGCGGTCTGCTCGGCGAATTCCTTGACGGTGGAAGTCTGTTCGACGACGTCGTGTGCCAGGGCGACGAGGTGACCGCCCTGATCGGCGCCCAGTCGCAGGCGCTGGATGGTCGGGGTGCGATAGCCGACCAGCGAGAACATCTGTTGTCGGGTCAGTGCCAGCTTCACGGGTCGGCCGCCGGCGCGCTGGGCGGCGAGCAGGGCCAGGACATCATGCGCGTGCGGCGCGCCCTTGGAGCCGAACCCGCCGCCCACGTGCGGTGCGACCACCCGGAGTTGCTCGGGCCTCAGGTCCAGCAGCGGCGCCAGCGTCTTGCGTACCACGTGTACGCCCTGCGTCGAGTCGTACAGGGTCACCGAGGGTTCACCGTCGCGCATCGTCCAGTGTGCGATGCAAGCGTGCGGCTCCATCGGGTTGTTGTGCTCGATCGGTGTGCGGTAGGTCGCGTCGACGGTGACCTCGGCTGAGGTCAGGGCGGTTTCGACGTCGCCCTGATCGGTGTCGGCGGGAAACGACGGATTGACCGACTCGGGCTTGTACAGGCCGCGGTGATCGGCGGTCAGCGCTACGTCGTGCGGCTCCTCGTGGTAATCCACCCGCACCAGAGCGCTTGCCTCCCGGGCGATCTCAGCGGTTTCGGCCACCACGCCGCCGATGATCTGTCCGCGGAAGTGCACTTGATCGTCCTGAAGGATCGTCAGCTCACCGTCGGAGGTGTCGGCCAGCTTGGGCGCGTCGAAGACGGTGAGCACGTCGAGCACCCCGTCGAGGGCGATGGCCGCGGTGGTGTCCATGGTGGTGACCCGGCCGCGTGCGATGGTGGCCTGGATCGCATGCAGATACGCGGGGTGCTCGACCTGCTGCTCGAATGCGTAGCGGGCGGTGCCGGTGACCTTCGCACGGCCGTCGGTGCGGGCCATCGGTAGGCCCATGGCATGCGGTTCGACGAGAGTCATGGCCGTCTCCGTTCGGTGAGCATGCGTAGTTGCGCGACCAGTGTGCGGCGGGCGAGGTCCACTTTGAACTCGTTTCCCGGCAGTGGTTCGGCCTGCTTGAGTTCGGCTTCAGCCGCTGCGTCGAAGGTCTCGGCCGAGGGCTGATCGCCGGTCAGTACGTGCTCGGCCCGCCGCGCCCGCCACGGCTTGTGTGCCACGCCGCCCAATGCGATTCGTGCCGACCCGATCTGGAATGTCGAGGTGAAGGTCAGCTCGGCGGCCACCGAGACCAGCGCGAACGCGTAGGAGGCGCGGTCACGCACCTTGCGGTAATCCGAGACCGCCCCACCGGGTGGCGGGGGCAGTTCGACTCCGGTGATCAGCTCACCGTGCCCCAACACGGTGTCCCGGACGGGTTCGTCACCCGGAAGCCGATAGAACTCGTCCACCGGGATGCGGCGTTCCCCGTCGCGAGTCCGCACCACGACCTGCGCGTCCAGGGCGCACATCGCCACTGCCATGTCCGAAGGGTGTACTGCCACGCAATGCGGCGATGCGCCGAAGATGGCGTGGTAGCGCACATAGCCGTCGAGCGCCGAGCAGCCGCTGCCCGGATCGCGCTTGTTGCACGGCGTGGTGACGTCCTGGAAGTACACGCACCTGGTTCGCTGCAGCAGGTTCCCGGCCGTGGTGGCCGCGTTGCGTAATTGCCCGGACGCACCCGACAGCAGGGCCCGCGCCAGCATCGGGTAGTGCGACCGGATCACCGGGTCGGCCGCCAGATCGCTGTTGCGGACGTTGGCGCCGATGCGTACACCGCCGTCGTCGGTGACTGCGATCTCCGACAGATCGAGGTGGCTGACATCGACCAACAGATCAGGTTCTGTGACACCGAGTTTCATGTGATCGACGAGGTTGGTGCCGCCGGCGAGAAAGGCTCCGCGGGGGTGCTCGGCCAGCGCGGCCACCGCATCGGCGGGGCTCGTCGCGCGGTGGTAGTCGAATGGCCTCATTGGGCGGCCGCCCGCTCGATCGCGGCGACGATGTTCGGATACGCCGCGCACCGGCAGAGATTGCCGCTCATCCGTTCCCGGATCTCATCGTCGGTCAGCACGGGGCTGAGCTCGAGATCTTCGGTGACGAAGCTCGGTGCGCCGCCCTTGACCTCGTCCAGCATGCCGACCGCAGAACAGATCTGGCCGGGCGTGCAGTAACCGCATTGAAAGCCGTCCTCGTCGTAGAACGACTGCGCCACCGGGTGCAGCCGACCATCTTGCTCGAGGCCTGCGGCGGTGGTGATCTGTGCCCCGTCGGCGGCGACGGCGAACGTCAGGCAGGTGGTGACGCGACGCCCGTCGAGCAGCACCGTGCACGAGCCGCACTGTCCGTGGTCGCAGCCCTTCTTCGGCGCCGTTACACCCAGTTTTTCACGCAGCGCATCCAGCAGCGTCATGCGGTTGTCGACGGTCAGATGGCGGCGGGTTCCGTCGACCTCGAGGGTCAACTCGCTGCGATGGTGATCGGGCTGGCTCACGGTCGCGGGATACCCCGGCCCGTGGTGGCCGAAACTGGCGGCTCAGTGCCTGCTGACCGGCCTGCTGGTCTGCGGTGTTGCCAGCACCGCGGCGATGCCCGTCGTCAGCGGGACCGACAATGCCAAGGCGATACCGCCCACCGCGGACCGGGCGATCTCGATGGCCACGCTCTCACCCGTCAGCACGTCGGCCAGCGACCGGTTGGCCACGCTGAACAGCAGCAGCAGCGGCAGGGCGCTGCCGGCATACGCCAGCACCAGCGTGTAGACGGTGCTGGCGATATGGTCGCTGCCCACTCGCATGGCGCCGGCGAAGATCGAGCGCCGGCTACCGCCGTGCTCGGCGAGCTCGAACACCGCCGAGGCCTGGGTGATGGTCACGTCGTTGAGCACGCCGAGTGAGCCGATGATGAACCCGGCCAGCAGCAGCCCGGTGATGGACACGTTGCCCATGTAGGCGGCGACCTCGTTGTTCTGATCTTCGGACAAGCCCGTCAGATGGGCCAATTCGATTGCCGCCCAGGACAGTATGGCGGCCAACAGCAAGGACGTCAGCGTGCCCAGCAGAGCCGCGCTGGTGCGCAGGCTGACGCCGTGCGCCAGGTAGATCACCGCATACAGGATGGCTGCCGAGGCCACCAACGCCACCGGGATCGCCGGGGCGCCGTCGCGTAACGCGGGTAACAGGAAGATCATCAGCACCGCGAACGCCACCACGATGCCGACGATGGCCCGCAGTCCGCGCCAGCGCGCCACTGCCACGATTACCACGGCGAACACCACCGCCATCGCGATCAACGGCCAGGTGCGCTCATAGTCGAAGAACGCGTAACTCGTCGTCCCGGCCGCATCGACCTGGCGACTGACCCGAATATTTTCTCCGGCAACGAGATTCGGTTGGCCAGGTCCGGTGGTGAACTCCAGCAGCGTCTTGGCGCCCTTGTTGGGGCCCGAGTCGATGGACACCAAATTCTGCACACACGTGCCGCCTCCGGGGGCGGCCGGCTGCGGTTTGGAGGTCAGCACGCCACCGGCTGACGGGCTGCCGCAGTCCGCCAGGGTGCTGGACACCACGTGCCCGGCTTCGGTGGTGACGGCGCCGCCCGCGGCGTTCTGGAACGGCAGCGGAATGTCGACCTTTTGATGGCTGGGCCACAGCACGGCAGCACCGATGAGGACAGCCAGCCCGATGGCAACCAACAGGCCGACGACGACGCGCGCGGCCAACGGACCGAGCGGGGACGGTCCGGCCAGCGAATGCGAGTGGGAATGCGTGTGCGCCACCCGGTCAGCGTAGAGGGGGCGGCTGTCTGGTTCCTGGTCTCCGCGTGGGGCGGTGATACTGAGCAGGTGGACAGGCGTTGGGCGTGGGTGCTGTGGGGTGGCCTGGCGTGCTGGCTGCTCGGGTTCTGGTGGCACTGGACGAGGACGTCGTGGTGGATCCTCGACATCCTGATGATCCCGCTCATGGGTGCGCTGTATCTGCTCGGGTTGGTAGCGGTGGCCACCGCGGCGATTGGAGGCCGCCGTTGGGTGGTTCTCGCGACGGTGGTGCCGGTACTGATCGTCGTCACCGTGGTGGTGAACTCGGGTTGGATGGTGGCACCACGAGCGTGGTTCGCGATGCACCGACCACTGTTCGAGCGGGCACTCGAAACCGATCCGGGCGAAGATTATTACGGCAATCAGCTGCCGGGCTCGCTGCAGTTCCTCGTCGCTGAGGGAAGAGTTTCAAATCGCGGCGGCAGCAGATTCTTCCCGCAATGGATCGGGATTCCCGACGATGCCGGCGGCTATCTGTACGACCCGAACGAATCACCCGAGGGCGCCGATCTGTACGGCGACATCTGCACCGATCCCGTGGATCTCGGTGACGGCTGGTGGATGTGCGGCCTGCGCAACAACGGGTGGTAGTACGACTTACTGCCGGTAGCCGGCCAGGAAGTTGCCGAGGCGCTCGATCGCCTGGGCCAGGTCCCGCGACCACGGCAGGGTGACGATGCGCAGGTGATCCGGTGTGGGCCAGTTGAATCCGGTGCCCTGGGTCAGCAGGATCTTCTCCTGCAACAACAGATCGAGCACCAGCTGCTCGTCGTCATGGATGTCGTGTACCTCGGGGTCCAGACGCGGGAACGCGTACAGCGCCCCCGACGGTTTCACGCAGGAAACCCCCGGGATCTCGTTGAGCTTCGTCCACGCGGTATCACGCTGCTCCAGCAGCCGGCCACCCGGCAACACCAGGTCGTCGATGCTCTGATGGCCGCCCAGGGCCACCTGAATCGCATGCTGGGCAGGCACATTCGGACACAACCGCATATTCGACAGCAAGCTGATGCCCTCGATGAAGCTGCTCGCGTGCTCCTTGGGGCCGGTGATGACCAGCCAGCCAGAGCGGTAACCGGCCACCCGATAGGCCTTCGACAACCCGTTGAATGTCAGGGTCAGCAGGTCGGGCGCCAAGGTGGCCAGCGAGATGTGCTTGGCGTCGTCGTAGAGGATCTTGTCGTAGATCTCGTCGGCCAACAGCAGCAGCTGATGCTTGCGGGCCAACTCCACCATCTGCTCCAGGGTCTCGCGGCTGTACACCGCGCCCGTGGGGTTGTTCGGGTTGATCACCACCAGCGCCTTGGTGCGCTCGGTGATCTTGGACTCGATGTCGGCGACGTCGGGATTCCAGCCCTGGGTCTCGTCGCACATGTAGTGCACCGGGGTGCCGCCGGCCAGCGCGGTCGACGCCGTCCACAGCGGGTAATCCGGGGCCGGGATGAGCACCTGGTCGCCGTTGTCGAGCAGCGCCTGGAGGGTCATCGTGATGAGCTCTGAGACGCCGTTGCCGAGGTAGACGTCCTCGATGTCGAACTTGGGGAAACCCTCGACCAGCTCGTAGCGGGTGAACACCGCGCGGCGCGCGCTGGCGATGCCCTTGGAGTCGGAATAGCCCTGCGCGTAGGGCAGAGCCTGGATCATGTCGCGCATGATCACGTCGGGTGCCTCGAAGCCGAACGGCGCGGGGTTGCCGATGTTCAGCTTGAGGATCCGGTGCCCTTCAGCTTCCAGCCGTGAGGCGTGCTCGTGTACCGGTCCACGGATCTCGTACAGGACATCCTGCAGCTTCGTGGACTGGGTAAACGTACGCGGCTTCGGGTGCTGACCGGTCTGCCACGGCAACTGATGGGTAGTCACGCCCACCATGGTCTCATCACAGTCCACTGATTTTGGAATTTGCCCATGTGGTAGGTGGCCACCGCCACACTCGGCCGGGCGCGCTCAGCCGGCTCCCTGGGCTCGATATGCACGGGCGGCGCCCTGTGGCGAACGTGCAGGTTCTGGCGCTCAGACGCGCCTCTGGCCGCGAAAACCTGCACGCTCGTCATAGGAGCCGGGAACCGCACTTGTGCCCCCAGATACGCCGAACGGCCACCCCCGACGTGGGGAGTGGCCGTTCGGTGCGTTACGACGCGCTCAGCGCTTACCGGGACGCTTGGCGCCCGGCTTGATGCCAAGGCCCACGACCGGCGGTTCCGGCTTGGCTTCCTCGGCGGGCGCTTCGGCGGGCTTCTCCGATGCCGGTTCCGGGGCGGATTCGGCGGCAGGTGCGGCCGGGGCGGGGGCTGCCGGAGCGGCCTTGGCGGCCTTCTTGGCGCCCGGACGACGTGCGCCCGCGGCAATGCCGAGGCCGACCACCGGCGGTTCCGGCTTGGCAGGCTCGGCGGCCTCGGGAGCGGCAGCCGGTGCTTCGGCAGCAGGAGCTGCCGGAGCCGCGGGAGCCGCAGCCTTCTTGGCGCCCGGGCGCTTCGCGCCGGCCGCCAGGCCCAGACCCTTCACCGGAGCCGCGGGAGCAGCCGGGGTTTCGGCGGGAGCCTCGGCCGGGGCGGCAGAGGCGGCCGGAGCCGCGGTCTTCTTGGCACCTGGACGCTTGGCGCCACCGGCGATGCCCAGGCCCTTGACCGGAGCAGCCGGAGCGGCGGCCTCGGCAGCCGGAGCGGCAGACGCGGCCGGAGCCGCTGCCTTCTTGGCGCCCGGACGCTTGGCGCCACCGGCCATGCCAAGACCCTTGACGGGGGCCGGCGCCGCAGCCGGTGCGGCCGGTGCCTCGGCAGCAGGCGCTGCCTCAGCCGCCGGGGCCTCCTCGACGACCGGTGCCGGTGCCGCAGCTGCTGCCTTGGCTTCGGCTTCTGCGCGTGCCTCGGCTCGCTTCTCGGATTCCTTTGCCGCCGTGCCCTTTTCGGGGAGTGTCACGGCGCTCTTGTCCAGCGAGTTCAGCAGCAGCTGAGCCACATCGAGTACTTCGGCCTTCTCGACGTTGCGGGCCGCGGCCACGTCGTCGACACCGTCGGTGATCATCACGCGGCAGAACGGGCAGCCGGTCGCGATGGTCGAGGCGGTGTCCATCGCCTCTTCGGTGCGCTCCACGTTCACGCGCTTGCCGATGTGCTCTTCCATCCACATGCGCGCACCACCGGCGCCACAGCACAGGCCGCGGTCGGCGTGGCGGGGCATTTCCTTGAGCGTCACGCCGGAGGCCTCGACCAGCTCACGCGGAGCTTCGTAGACCTTGTTGTGGCGACCCAGGAAGCAGGGGTCGTGGTAGGTGACCTCGGGGCCCCCGGTGGACTTGACCGGTACCAGCTTCTTGTCCCGGACCAGGCGGTTCAGCAGCTGCGTGTGGTGCACGACGGTGTAGTTGGCACCCAGCTGCGGGTACTCGCGGCCGATCGTGTTGAAGCAGTGCGGGCAGGTGACGATGATCTTGCGGTCGACCGTCTCGACACCTTCGAACAGCTCGTTGATGGTCTCGACGTTCTGCGCGGCGAGCTGCTGGAAGAGGAACTCGTTGCCCGAGCGCCGGGCCGAGTCACCGGTACAGGTCTCGCCGGTGCCCAGCACCAGGAACTTCACGCCCGAGGCGGCCAACAGTTCGGCGACAGCCTTGGTGGTTTTCTTGGCTCGGTCCTCGTAGGCGCCGGCGCAGCCGACCCAGAACAGGTACTCGAAGCCGTCGAAGCTCTCGACATCCTCGCCGTAGACCGGCACGTCGAAGTCGACCTCGTCGATCCAGTTGGTGCGGTCCTTGGCGTTCTGGCCCCAGGGGTTGCCCTTGGTCTCCAGGTTCTTGAACAGCACGCCCAGCTCGCCGGGGAACTCCGACTCGACCATGACCTGGTAGCGGCGCATGTCGACGATGTGGTCGATGTGCTCGATGTCCACCGGGCACTGCTCGACGCAGGCGCCACAGTTGGTGCAGGACCACAGCACGTCGGGGTCGATGACGCCGCCCTGCTCAGCGGTGCCGACCAGCGGACGCAGCGCCTGCTCGGGACCGGAACCTTCGATGCGGGCGTAGCCGTCTTCGGGCACGCCGTGTCCGTGCAGGCTGTCGCCCAGCTTGGCGAAGTCGACCGAGCCCTCTTCGGGCATCGGCTTGCCTTCGATGATGTAGGGAGCCTTCGCGAACAGGTGATCGCGCAGGTTCATGATCACGAGCTTGGGCGACAGCGGCTTGCCGGTGTTCCAGGCCGGGCACTGCGACTGGCAGCGACCGCACTCGGTGCAGGTCGCCATGTCGAGGTTGCCCTTCCAGGTGAAGTCCTCGATACGGCCCTTGCCGAACACCGCGTCCTCGGCGGGATCCTCGAAGTCGATCTTCTCGCCCTTGTACTCCATGGGCAGCAGCGGGCCGAGGCCGTCGGGCAGGCGCTTGAAGGTGACGTTGATGGGGGCCAGGCCGATGTGCAGGTGCTTGGAGTGCAGCACGATCAGCAGGAAGGCCAGCATGACGCCGAGGTGGGCCAGCAGTGCGATGGTCTCCAGCCACACGTTGGCGGTGTGGCCCAGCGGAGCCAGCAGCGCGGCCATGCCGTCGGAGAAGAAGGCGCCCGACTGGTAGGGGAAGTCCTCGTCGAGCACGTTGACGGCTGCACCGCGGAACACCGCGTATGTCGCGATGACCAGGAAGATCATGATGAGGATCGTCCAGGCGCCGCCGTTGTGTGAGCCGTAGAAGCGGGATTCGCGGCCCAGCTGCTCGGGGTTCTTCAGGATGCGGATGATCGCGAAGACGATGATGCCGACCAGCACGGCGACGGCGAAGAAGTCCTGCAGGAAGCCCAGCACCGCCCAGCGGCCGACCAGCGGGATGTGGAACTCGGGGTTGAACAGCACGCCGTAGGCCTCGAGGTACACCGTGGCCAGGACGAAGAAGCCCCACATGGTGAAGAAGTGCGCAAGGCCGGGGATCGACCACTTCAGGAGCTTCGACTGGGCGAAGACTTCCTTGTTCTGGTTCAGGAAGCGGGTGACGAGATGGTCCTTGCGGCCACGCTCGTCGCCGACTTTCTGGCCGGAGCTGATCAGCTTGGTCAGCCACAACACGCGCTTGCCGGCGAACGCCAGCACGACGAGCGTTGCGAGCAGACCGAGAATCAGCCGCGACACAGCCAATGTGTGTTCGAGACTCTCCACAGAAACGCCTCCATTCGCGAGTTACTCGCGGGTAACTTGGGCATAGTTACCCGTCGGTAACTTAGCTTCCTTCAGCTCATAGTGACATTTACGAGTTTCTTAGCGCTACCGAGGCTTACCTAACTTTGAGCTCACTGTGGTATAGCTCTCAGCCCTGCGGAGCCAGCATCGACCGCAGCATCGACAGCATTTCGGTGCGCGAGTCGGCCCCGAGACGGCGCCGGATCCGCGCGACGTGATGCTCGACGGTCTTCGCCGAGATGAACAACTGACTGCCGATATCGCGGTAGGGCATGCCGAGCAGCAGCAGCTCGGCGACCTCGCGCTCGCGGTCGGACAATTTGGTCGACGACGGCGCCGGGGCGGCCTGGGTTGCGGCGACAGGAGCCCCGGCCGCCACTGCGGTGCCGTCCGCCTCTTCGAGCGCACTGGTCTGTTTGAGATCGCGGGCCAGTTGCAGCATGGCCTGCGACACCCGCGCGTCCGGCGTCTGCAGCGCGGCCTGACTGGCCAGCCGGGTGCCATCCCAGGTAAGACCGAACTGGGACAGGGCCCGGGCCGCGACGGTCACCTCATCGACGTCGACGTGGTTGGCCAACACCCGCAGCCAGGTGCGTCCGCCGTTGGCCAGCGCCCGGGCGAAGGCGCTCTGCCCGGCCGCGGCTGTCAGTGCCTGCCCGTGTGGGGCAACGGCAGCGGGCGAGTTGGCCAGAATCCCGGCGTGGACCCCGGCCCAATGCAGGGGCACCGACCACAACACCGGATTCCCGAGCGCTGTGAGCAGATCCCAGGCCTCGGTCAGTGCGTGCTCGAGCCGGTCGACCTGACGCATACGCGCGCCCGCCACCCACAACTCGCCCAGCGGCAACAGAGAGAAGAGGTCGATCGAATACTCGGCGAGCACCTCCACCGCGGCATACCAATACTTCTGCACCGCGCCGCTGTCGCCGCTGCGCCGGGCGATCGCGGTGCGCAGCGCGGCGGCCCACAAGGCGTCGCGCCGGTGCAGGTCTTCGCCCGCTTCGGCCGCGGCAACGTCGGCGCCGGCCGCGCCGAGCTGACCGCCCTGCATCTTCACCCACCCGAGCAACAGGCGGTGCCGGGCCGCACTGAACGCCTCATCTGCGCCGCCGGCCCGCACCGCCCGGCTGATCACGCTGCGCGCCCGCACCGAGTCGCCACCGTGCAGCGCGGCCAGCGTGACCAACGCCCCCGGTGTATCCGGCGCGACGCCGCCGGCTTGATAGTCGGACGTGACGGCCTGTCCCAGCCGGGCCACCGTCACGGCGAACGGCTGATCCAGTGACAACACCAAGCCTTCGGCCAGGCTGCGAGCCGCCCGCGCCGTCGAGGTGGGCGGCCCGGCTGCCTCGGTGCTCGACGCCGCCCGTGCCGCGTCCGCGTCGCCGGCCGCGAGAAAGGCCGTGGTACTCGCTGAACTGACCAAGACGTCCGGATGCGGGCCGAGCCAACGGAACAAGTCCGCTGCCTGGGCCGCGCTGCCGTCGTGCATGGCGACACTGGCCGCGATCCGTACCGCGATGGCCCGCTCGGCCGGATCCTCCGAGTCGAGCAACTCGTCGGCCATCCGTGCCGCGGTGGCGCAATCGCCGGCCAGGGCCAGCGCATCGGCCAAGCGAGTGCTGACCGCCGCGGCACCCGCGGTGACCGCGGCGCGGTAGAGGCGCGCCGCGCGCGCGGGTCGGGCGCGGTTGTGCGCGGCATGCTCTGCCAGCGCCTCGGCGAGCCGATCGTCACGCAGGCCGTGCTCGGCCAGCCGCACCGCGAGATCGGCAGACAGTGTCGAAAGTTCGAGTTGTGAAGCCAGCAGAGACATTTCGATCTCGTGGTGACGAGCGGCCCCGGCGATCTGCGCGAGCGACTCGTGAACCATGCGCACGAACCGGCCGTCGTGGGAAGGCTCCACCAATCCGCCGGCCCGGGCCCGATCCACCGCCGCAGACGCCTCGGCACTGCTCAACCGCAGTGCGGCCGCGACGTCGTCAGGGCCGAGATCGTGACTCAACGACAGGATCAGCAGTGCATCGCGGGTGTTCTCGTCCACTCGACGCAACCGCTCCAGCAGGGCGAAGCGGGCCGCGTCAGCCGGCGCCTCGGCCGCGGCCGCCGCCGACAACAGAAACGGCAAACCGGCGGTCACACCCAGAACCGATTTCACGGTCTCCTGGGTGGCCGGGGCCCCCACTGCCGTGCTCAGCGCCCGGCTCACCGCGGAGGCCGTCAGGGGACCCAGTCGTACGGCGGGGTTTTCCCGTTCCAACGCGGTGGCCAACGTGCGCAGTGCGGCGCGGTGGGCCAATGGCTCGCTCGCCACCATGACGGTGGCCGACGGCTCGGTGACTTTCTCTGCAAGACAGTCGATTTCGCTGTCGTCGAGCAAGTGTGCATCGTCGATGACGTATGCCGCTTCGGGGTCGTCGTCCGGCCGGGGAGCCCGGGTCAACACGGTCCGGTCGGCTCCGCGCAGCGCCTCGCGGAGCTGGGCGAGCACCGTGCTCTTTCCGGTTCCGATTCCGCCGGCCACCAGCAGTTTGACCGGTGTGGCCGGTGCGGCCCGCACGGCGTCGATCGCCGACCGGGCAGCCGACGCAAGCTCCGGAACAGACTCCGGTGCGGTCATCGGTGCCCGCCTAGGCCCCGCCGTCGCCCTCCGCCGCCGCACTCGTCGTGGCCGGCGGTTGGGTGGTGGTGGGCGGCTGTGTCGTCGTCGGTGGCCGGGTGGTGGTCGTCGGCGGCTGCGTCGTGGTGGTCGTGGTGCGGGTGGTGGTGGTCGTTGTCGTCGGGGCAGTGGTCGTCGTGGTGGTCGTGGTCGGACTGGTCGTCGTCGTGGTTTCCGGAGCCGATGTCGTCGTTTCCGGCGGCGGAGGGGGTGGCGCCACGACCGTGGTCGTCTTGACCCCGTCCGGCCCCTCGGTCACGGTGGTGACCGGCTCGGGCGGCGGTCCCTCCGGAGACGGCCCCATCGAATACGTGGTGCTGGTCTCGGTGACCGGAGTCGAATCCCCTTCGGAGCTGGTCAATGTCACCGCGAGGCCGCCTGCGGCCAGTAGGGCGGCCGCAGCCGCTGCCCCGAACAGGATCGGCGGGCGTTTGTACCAGGGCAGCGGAGCCGGACCGGCGTCGAACATCTCCTCGTCGTGGCTGAACTCGACGGGTGGTCGCGCCGCCGTGTTACCCGCGGGAGTCTCGTATTCGCCGCCCGCGTATGGCACCGGCTCGTTGCCGGGCGCGTCGTCTTGCGACCAGGCCAGTGCCCCGAAGTTTCCCGAGTCGGCGTTGGCTGCCGGGCCCAGGCTGGTCGGGGCCATGCCGGTCGGAGCGTCGGCGGCGGCGATCTCGGGAGCCAAACCTGTTGGCGCGTCGGCAGCCGCCACGATCGGGGCCATCCCGGTAGGTGCGCCTGCGTCGATCACCCGCTCGGCGACCAGGGCGGCCCCCGCGGCCACACTGAACTGGGGACGTGCGGTGGTGGCGACCGCCGCACGCAGCCGCTCCGACAGCCGCTGCGTAACGAGCGGAATCGCCGCGCCACCGCCGACGGTGGCCACCGCGTTCACGCTCGACAACGCAATGTTGTTGCGCTGCAACGTGTCTTCGATGGTGTCCAGCAAGCCGGCCAGCGGTGCGGACATGAGTTGTTCGAGTTCGGGGCGGGTCACCCGGACATCGGAGTTGAACCCCGGCAACTCGGTGTGGACCACTGTGGCGGTATCGGCCGACAACCGCTCCTTGGCTTGGCGGCATTCGGCCCGCAGCCGGGCCAGCGAGCCGACCGCCGCGGTGCCTGCCGGATCGGTATCGCCGGCCGCGGCGACTCCGCTGAGCACATGGTTGAGCAGGGCCTGGTCGATCAGGTCCCCGGAGAAATCGGGATAGCGCACGGTCGGACCGATGGTGGCGAAGCCGGCGCCGGCGTCGGTCAATGTCACGCTGGTCCCGCTGCCGCCGAAATCGCACAGCACCACGACACCTTCGGTGGGCAAGCCGGGGTCGCCCTGCAGGGCCGCCAGCGCGGTCAGCGAGTCCGGGACCAGGCCCGGCGCGGCACCGCCGGCGGCGAGCGCGGGATAACGCGGCAGCACATCACGTAGGGCGCTGACGGTGCTCGGGCCCCAGTGCGCCGGGACGGCGATGACCACCGGCGAGCCGCCACCGGCAAGGCGTGCCATCGCGGCCAGCGCCTCGGCCAGCACCAGCTCACCGCGGTGCTGGGATCCGTCGGCCGCGACCAGCGGAACCGGGTCACCGACCCGCTCCACGAAGCCGGCCAGCGGCAATCCGTTACCCGTGTATTCGCCCACCTCGGGGGCACGGTCGTTGTGCAGGGTGAGGATCGATCGGCGGATCACCGGTTGGCGACCCTCGCGGGCTGCCACCAGGTTGGTCATCCCGATCGACAATCCCAGTGAGTCGGTCATCAGGCGTCACTCCTGTTGTCTCGGCCGAACCTCACCCTAGCTGCTGAGACCCGCCGAGCCCGCGATTGATCCCCTAGTGGCGTCGATCCCCTAATGGCCGCCCCCCTAATGCGGTGTCGCCAGGGGTGGGTTCGGCACCGATCCCAGCATCCGTCCAGCTGGCTAGCATTCACATTGAACTGTTGAGGAGGTGGAGTATGGCGAACACATTGCTGGACTTTGTGATGTCGCTGGTACGCGACCCCGATGCTGCTGCCCGCTATGCCGCCGACCCGGCCCAGGCCATTGCCGATGCTCATCTGACCGATGTGACCAGCACCGATGTGAACAACTTGATTCCCGTCGTGTCGGAGTCGCTGTCGACGACCGGTGCCGGCGGCGGGTTCGGCGATCTCGGCGCCGCCGACCCGGGCGGCAACGTATGGGCCAGCGGTGCGGCTACCGCGGCGTTCGACGCCTTCGGCGATCACGTGCCGCTCGATTCCCCCAACGACGCCTGGGATGTCGCGGCCGGCCACGTCATCGACCAGTCGGACTCGCTGGACCATCTCACTTCTGCGGCGTCGGCCATCGACGACGGCAGCTTGGCGAATCAGCCGCTCGATGAGCTTTCGCTCCAGCTCGACGAGCCCGTCATCGAGGATGCGCCGATCATCGATCCGGAGCCGGCGCCCGACTGGGCCCATCCGATCGCCGACGACCAACACCACACTGACAGCGGCGGGGGATTCGACATCTTCGACTGATCTTCACGACTATCGCGAAAACGCACGGCCCGAGTGGTCGTGCGTTTTTTGCGTTTACCTGCCGAAACGTCAATGGCGGGCTGGGTTGAACTGGACACCCCTACAGATCCCCTAACCCCCTATTGGGGTAGCCCCCGGTACCCCGAGTAGGGGCGATACGGGGAGGGGAACCGGCCCCGTTTCCGCGGCCGGCGCCGCTCCATAAATTGGTCTCCAGATCGCCGGAGAGCCCGGCGGGGGGACTCACCAGAGACTCCACAGAAACATCCGAAAGGGTTGGAGAAATGACCACTCTGATCGACTTCATCCTGGACCTTTTCCGCAGCCCCGCCTCGGCAGCTTCGTTCATCGCCGATCCGGACGGCAGCCTGCGTGACGCCGGCCTGCCGAACGTGACCGCGGCCCAGCTGCACGCCGTCGCGGCCACCGCGGCCCCAGCGGGCGTCCTGCTGGGCGGCGGCAACCCGGTGCTCGGCCTGCAGCGCGCGGTTGCCGACCACCACAGCATCCCGGCCTCGTTCGGTAACCAGGTCGCCTCGCCCTTCTCCCCGCAGACGCAGTTCGCGCCGGAGGTGGCCAGCAACAACGACACCGAGTGGGCCAGCCACAACAACGTCCCGGTGATGAGTCCCAACCAGGATGCCGGCGCCAACGCCCAGCAGGGTGCGTTCAACCTCGGCTTCGGTGACATCACCCTCGGCGACAAGAGCACCAACACCGCCACCAACGGCGGCGTGGTGGTCGACGGCGAGAACAAGGGCGACATCGTCAGCGGTGACGGCGCGGTGCTCGGCGACGGAAACACCATGAACAACGGCGACATCTGGGCCGGCTCCGGCTCGCATGTCGCGGTGGGCAAGGACAACGCCATCGAGGACAACTCGCAGCACGCCGGCGGTGACCTGATCTCCGGCAACGACGGCCCGGTGATCAGCGACGTCGACATGAGCGGCGGCCACGGTGGCGGCGCGTCCGGTGGCGACAGCCTGATCGGTATCGGCAGCGGCGGTGCGTCCGGTGGCGACGGCGGCAACGCCGGCTCCATCATCCTGACCGATGCGTCCACCAACGCGGTGGGCGGCAACCAGACCACGGTCGACGGTGACTACGGCAGCCGCAACACCCAGGACAACTCGGTGAGCACCTCGGTGCAGACCGAGACGACGCACAGCTACGAGGACAACTCCTCGAGCTACACCTCGAACATCGGGTCCGGCAACGACACCGCGTTCGCGTCGAACAACGACACCGCGTCGCACAACGACACGTCCTTCGGTTCGCACAACGACACCAGCTCGGCGCTGGGCTCCGGCAACAGCTACGAGTCGCAGTCCCACACCGACGTCGCGTCGCACAATGCGACGGACACCGGGTTCGACGCCTTCTGATCCGATCCGTACAGGGACGGGGGCCATCCATACGCGGGTGGTCCCCGTCCTATTGGCGCGCCTACCGTTGAGCCCGGCATGCAGGAGGGACTTCCATGACGCAACCCAGCGACCCGCGCAAAGTAAAGGTGATCGTCGAACTCATCGACCACACCAGCACCATCGCGGCCACCTACGACCGCGGTGACCTCGTGGAGCGGCTGCGCGTGGCCAAGGTGCGCATCAGTGACCCGCAGATCCGGGTGGTCATCGCTGGCCAGCTCAAGCAGGGTAAGAGTCAGCTGCTCAACTCACTGCTGAACATTCCGGTGGCCCGGGTGGGTGATGACGAATCCACCGTGCTGGCCACCGTCGTGGCCTACGGTGAGCAGCCGTCGGCCCGCCTGGTGGTGGCGCGGCCCGACGGAGCTGAACCCGAACTGATCGAGATCTCGCCCTCCGAGGTGACCAATGACCTGCGCCGCGCTCCGCAGGCCGGCGGCCGCGAGGTGCTGCGTGTCGAGGTGACCGCGCCGAGCCCACTGCTCAAGGGCGGGTTGGCTTTCGTTGACACTCCCGGTGTCGGCGGCCTTGGGCAGCCGCACCTTTCGGCCACCCTGGGTCTGCTGCCCGACGCCGACGCGCTGCTGATGGTCAGCGACACCAGCCAGGAGTTCACCGAACCGGAAATGACGTTCATCCGCCAGGCGATCGAAATCTGCCCGGTGGCAACGATTGTCGCGACCAAGACCGATCTGTACCCGCATTGGCGCGAGATCGTCGGTGCGAACACCGCGCACTTGCAGCGGGCGGGCATATCGACCCCCATTACGCCGGTGTCCTCCGTGCTGCGTAGCCACGCGATCCAGCTCAACGACAAAGAACTCAACGAAGAATCCAATTTCCCGGCCATCGTGAAGTTCCTGTCGGAGAAGGTGCTGACTCGCGAGAGTGACCGGATCCGCGACCAGATTGTCGCCGAAATCCACTCGGCGGCAGAGCATCTGCTGTTGGCAGTGGATTCCGAGCTGTCCGCGTTCACCGACCCCGACGAACGCGAGCGGCTCACCGCCGAGCTGGAACGGCGCAAGCAGGAAGCTCAGGATGCCCTGCAGCAGACCGCGCTGTGGCAGCAGGTGCTCAACGATGGCATCGCCGATCTGACCGCCGACGTCGACCACGACCTGCGCAACCGGTTCCGCAACATCACCCAGCACGCCGAGAAGGTGATCGACACCGGGGATCCCACGCTGCACTGGGCCGAGATCGGCTCGGAGTTGGAAGAGGCGGTGGCCACCGCGGTCGGCGACAACTTCGTCTGGGCCTATCAGCGGGCCGAGGCCCTGGCCGCCGAGGTAGCCCGCACCTTCACCGAAGCGGGACTGGAAGCGGTGCAGCTGCCGCAGATCGATGCCCGAGACATGGGCGCCGGATTCGGCGAGATGAAATCGCTGGCCAAGCTGGAGGCCAAGCCGATCAAGGCCGGGCACAAGGTCATCACCGGCATGCGCGGTTCCTACGGCGGCGTGCTGATGTTCGGCATGCTCACGTCATTCGCCGGGCTCGGCATGTTCAACCCGTTGTCGCTGGGCGCCGGCCTGGTGCTGGGCCGTAAGGCCTACAAGGAGGACATGGAGAACCGCATGTTGCGGGTGCGCAGTGAGGCCAAGACCAACATGCGCAAGTTCATCGACGACGTCGCCTTCGTCGTCGGCAAGGAATCACGAGACCGGCTCAAAGGCATCCAACGGCAACTGCGCGACCACTACCGCGGCATCGCCAACCAGACCACCCGCTCGCTCAACGAGTCCCTGCAGGCCACCCTCGCCGCGGCGAAAGTCGAGGAGAACGAGCGCAACACCCGCGTCCGGGAACTGGAACGCCAGAAGAACATCCTCACGCAGGTGGTCGACCACGCCAAGAACCTGGCCGCAGCGGGCATCTAAGCTCCAAGGGCTGGTTTTCGAATGAACTCCCGGTTGATTTCCGGGTTGGAAGGGTTGGATTCCGCAGCGTGAGCACGGCCGATCAGGTGCGATCGATTCTGGGCGGCACCATCAACGCGTACCGGGGCGATCCGGCCTACCGTAATCGACCCGACGTGCACAACGAGCTCGACCGCATCGGCCGCCGGCTCAACCAGCCGATCCGCATCGCATTGGCAGGCACGCTCAAGGCCGGCAAATCGACGCTGGTCAATGCGCTGGTCGGAGAGGACATCGCGCCGACGGACGCCACCGAGGCCACGCGCATCGTGACCTGGTTCCGGCACGGCCCCACACCGAAGGTGACCGCCAACCACCGCGGCGGGCGGCGGACCAATGTGCCGATCGCACGAGATCCGCATGACCGAGGCCTCACCTTCAGCTTCGCCGGACTGAACCCTGACGACGTCGTCGACCTCGACGTGGAGTGGCCGGCCGCCGAACTGGTCGACACCACGATCATCGACACCCCCGGCACCTCGTCGCTGTCGCGCGACGTGTCGATGCGCACCCACCGGCTCCTGGTCCCAGAGGACGGCGTGCCCCGCGTCGACGCCGTCGTCTTCCTGCTGCGCACCCTCAATGCCGCCGACATCGCCCTGCTCAAACAGATCGGTGAACTGGTCGGCGGGTCCTCGGGAGCGCTCGGTGTCATCGGCGTGGCCTCACGGGCCGACGAAATCGGTGCCGGTCGTATCGACGCGATGATGTCGGCCAAAGACGTGGCCAAGCGCTTCACCGAGGAGATGGACAAAACCGGAATCTGCCAGGCCGTCGTCCCGGTGTCCGGTCTGCTCGCCCTGACTGCGCGCACCTTGCGGCAGAGCGAGTTCGTCGCGCTGCAGAAACTGGCCGGGGTGGAACCGGCCGCGTTGACGAAAGCGATGCTGTCGGTCGACCGGTTCGTTCGTGAGGACAGCGCGTTGCCGGTCGACGCGGCGACCCGCGCGGCGCTGCTGGACCGGTTCGGCATGTTCGGCATCCGAATTTCGATCGCGGTGATGCACGCGGGGGTGTCCGACTCCGTGGCCCTGGCCGACGAACTACTGGAACGCAGTGGCCTGATCGCCCTGCGGGACGTGATCGACCAGCAGTTCGCGCAACGCTCGGAGCTGCTCAAGGCGCACACCGCGCTGCTGTCGTTGCGGCAGTTCGTACAGCACAATCCGATCTACGCGACGCCGTACATCCTGGCCGACATCGACCCGCTGCTGGCCGACACTCACGCCTTCGAAGAACTGCGGCTGCTCAGCCTGCTGCGTTCGCGCCCCACGACCTTGAACGAGGACGAGATGGCGTCGCTGCGCCGCCTCATCGGCGGCTCGGGCACCGATGCCGCCAGCCGGCTCGGACTGCAACCGGACGCCCCGTTCGACGGACCCCGCTCAGCCTTTGCCGCGGCGCAGCGTTGGCGGCGCCGGGCCGATCATCCGCTCAACGATCCGTTCACCACGCGGGCCTGCCGGGCTGCGGTCCGGAGCGCCGAGGCGCTGGTTGCCGAATATTCATCGCGCGGCCTAACGAATTAGGTCGCTGCGTCGACATACAGGTATGCGTGATTGCCTGGGGTTGTCTGTGGGGGCGACCAATGTGGTGGCGATCGCCGATCATGCGCCGCTGGTGCGGCGGGCGGTGCTCACCGTGTCCGCCCAACATGGGGCCGTGGTCGGCGCGCCGTCCTCGTCTGTGCTCGGCGGCCTGGTGTTCACCGATTTCGTGCACCGGGTCGGTGACCCGGTGCCACTGGTTGCTGCCGACGGTTCGACGCACCACGCCGAACACTTGTTGGCCGGCACCGTCGAGGCGTTGACACGCGAGGCCAGCCCCGCGCATCGCCCCGACGTGTCAGTGCTGGCGGTACCTGCACATTGGGGTGCCGCCGCTCTCGACGCCGTGCGCGGCGCGCTGCCCGGGGTCCGGGTGGTGCCCGATTCGGTCGCTGCGCTGACGGCCATTCAGGCTTATCCGGGTCTGCCCGCCCGCGGCGTCGTCGCCCTGTGCGATTTCGGCGGCTCCGGCACCAGCCTGACCCTTGTCGATGCGGGCGCGGGCTATGCGACCATCGGCCAGACGATGCGCTATCAGGACTTTTCCGGCGATCTGATCGACCAGGAAGTGCTACGGCACGTCCTGAGCGGCCTGGATGCCGAACCGGCAGGCACCGCCGCCGTAGCCGCGCTGGCCCAGCTGCGCGAGCAGTGCCGAGCCGCCAAGGAACGGTTGAGTGATGAGAGCGCGACCAGCCTGGCCGTACCTGGAGGAGCGATCAGGCTCACCCGGGCCGAGCTGGACGCGGTGGTGGACCAGCCGCTCGGCGGCGTGATCGAAGCATTGTTGGACCTGCTGCGCCGCAACGGTATTCACCCGGCGCAGCTGGTCGCGCTGGTCACTGTAGGCGGTGGAGCTCGGATACCCCTTGTCACCCAACGGCTTTCATCGGCCTTCCGCTTGCCCGTCACCACGGTGCCGCAGGCCCAGGTGATCGCGGCCGTCGGGGCTGCGCTGACCGGCCGCCGCGGTGTCGACGAGACCGCGACGCAGGTGGCGGTGACTCCTGCGGCGGAGCCCGTCACGAGCACCGTCGCGGCCTGCGCCATGGCGTGGTCAGTGGAAGACTCCGCTGCCGAAGTCGCCGAGTTCATCCCGGAGTCGGTGACTGAGGATTCCGCCCGGCCGGCCTTCATGTTCACCGAGCCGCCTGTGCCACCCGCTCCTGCGCGCCTTCCCTGGTATCGGCGTGGGGGTGTGGTGACCTACGCGGCGGTGTTCCTGGCCGTCGTCGGCACGGCCGGCATGGTGTTGTCCGCGCGGGCCGATCGGCTCGATGCCGCCGCGACCAGTGTGCCGGCGCCACAAACTGTTCCGGCCGAGTCCCCACTGGCTCAGAACGCTCCGGCGCCGCCGACCCGAACCGTGGTCGTGCGTGACCCGTCCTGGCCGGGTACAGGTGCGCCCGCCGCACCTCGGCAAGCTTCCGCACCATGGATGGTCCAGAGCCGGCAAAGCGCACCGCTGGCCCCGGCTCCGCAACGGGTGGCGCCGGCGCCGCGAGCGCCCCAGCCCCGGCCCGCTGCGCCTGCACCGGCGCCCGCGCCTGTTCCTGTGCCCGTGCCTGCTGCGATCCCGGTGCCGCCGTTGGTTTTTCCGCCTGTGGCGCTCCCGCAGTTGCCGGTGCCGACGTTCAAGCCGCCTACGCCTGCACCATCGCCGGCGCCGACGCCCGCGCCCTCGCCGAGCCCGAGTCCCACGCCTACGGTTGAGCCCACGCCTACACCCACGCCTACGCCGGAGCCGACACATGCCCCGGAGCCGACGCCTGAGCCCACACCCGCCCCGGAGCCCACGCATTCGCCACAGCCCACCGTGGCGCCTGAGCCCACCGTGGCGCCTGAGCCCACGCCCTGATTGGGACTTGCACCGAGGATTACTGCTTGGTGGTGACTGCAATCCTCGGTGTTGATGGCCTTACGCGGCGCGGTCGAGTCGGGGGAACGCACACCGAGGTCCGCACGGGTGACCGGCCACCGCGAGC
Organism: Mycolicibacterium senegalense; assembly: GCF_019645875.1. Classification (GTDB taxonomy): domain Bacteria; phylum Actinomycetota; class Actinomycetes; order Mycobacteriales; family Mycobacteriaceae; genus Mycobacterium; species Mycobacterium senegalense. Next base: position 754,906 of record NZ_CP081000.1, read on the forward strand.
CCGTGCAGCTGCAGCACCTGGGCGATCTTGCCCGCGGTCCGACATGGCCGGTCGAAGACCTGCCCGTAGGAGAGCCGGATTGTCGATCGGCCGTCGACGGCGGCGTCGAGATCCCGTTCGAAGTCGGCATCGCGCCCGGTCGCTGAATCGTGATGGACGCGGCCGTCGAGCTCGACGATGAGCTGTTCGCCGTACTCGGCATCGCGATAGCAGACCCCGGCGGATGTTGCGGATCGCTTCTGCCGCACAGCCCGAGGGAGACCGTGCGCCCGCTCGACGCGGACCAGATAGCCGTGCTCGAGCACCGAGCAGGTGCCGTCGGCGATATCGATCAACACCGCGCGTAGCCACTGTCGACGACGGACCCGCGCCCGAGCACCCGCTCCTGAAGGTTGACACGGTGGTGAATGCGGACTCCCTCCGGTTGAGCGAGTATCGCCCGCTGTTGCGCGACGGCGACATGGATGGGCAACGTGTCGGCTCCGAGGGCAGATTCAAAGCACAGTGCAGCCGGAGCCGCGTAAAGCACTGCCGCCCAAGCGCGTTGCGACCACGTCAGCGGTCCGGTGTGGTCGACGTACACGCCCGGGTGAACCCGCGCCCACTCGTTGCGTCTGAGCCGTCGCCGAATCTCGTGCTCCCGCAGACCCGCGTCCAATGCCTGTCGGCGCGAGATCACCCCGTCCTGTTGTCGAAGCACATTGCCGACGTCCACCAACTCGATACTCGTGGCCGGGCGTGATCACCACCAGAGCACTTCGACGATCTGTGGATAACTGCTTACCCGCCGGCAGGCGCTTGACTTGTGGTCGTCGCCGGTGCGGTCGTCGTGGTGGTTGTCGGCGCAGTCGTGGTGGTTGTGGTCTCGGTTGTCGTCGTGGTCTCGGTCGTGGTGGTGGGCGTCGTCTCCTCAACCGTGGTGGTCGGGACGATTGTCTCGGTGACGGTGTGAGTCGGGGCCGGAACCACCGGAGCCGTAGTGGCGATTGATGTGGTCGTCGTCGTGGTGGTCGTAGTGGTGATTGTCGTCGACGGAGAGTCTGACGAGAACAGCTGCACCAAGGCGTAGATGACCAGCGCTGCGATGACTGCTCCCGCGGCGCCCATGCCGATCAATGCGGCGGGCTTGCGGTACCAGGGGACGGGCTCGGGAGCGGGCGGTTCCGAGTAGTCGCCGCCGTAGCTGGGGGCGTACTGGGTGGGCTCGTCGTCGTCGTAATAGTTCGACACTCGCCGATGGTAGGCGGGTTCAGCCGCCCGGCGCTGGATACAGCGTGCGTGTCACGTTGGTGCGGGGCCGGCGGTACGTCGTGGTGGGGTACTCGCCGTAGCCCGCACTGCTCGACTCAGTCGTCGTGGTGGTGGTCGTGGTCGTCGACGTGGGAGAAGTCTCTGAGGTGGTCGAGGTGCCGGAGGTCTCCGACGGCGACGTCGTCGTGGTGTCCGACTCGCCCGGCAAGCCGAACTCGGTGGTGACCGGGAGGCTGCTGCTCGTCGTCCGGGTCGTGGTGGACTTCGAGGTCTTCACGGTCGTCGACGTGTAGGTCGGCGGAACGAATTCGATCGGCGCATCTTCGGGGCCACCGGAGCTGGTCAGCGAGATCGCGGCCCACAGGACCAGCCCGATTACGGCGAGGGCAGCGGCGCTGGCCCCGGCGACAGCCGGCGTCGAGTGATGCCAGGGCGCCTCGGGAGGCTGTCCCTGATCGTCCTCGTCACCGGTCACGGGCACCGATACTATGCCCGGCCGAAGACCGGGCTTCGGTCAGCTCAGTTGACGGACGACTTCACCCGCGAACAGCTCCAGATGGTCCAGATCGGACTGGTCGAGCATCTGCAGGTAGACCCGCTGCACGCCCGCCTCCAGGAAGGGCCCGAGCTTGTCGACGATCTCGGCGGGAGTGCCGACTAGTGGCGAGTTACTGCGCAGCTCGTCGACCTCGCGGTTGATCGCGGCGGCCCGCTCGGCGATCTGCGTTTCATCACGGCCCGCGCACAGCACGAATGCTGCGGAGTAGGTCATTGAGTCCGCGGCCCGACCCGCCGCGGCCACCGCGTCGGCCACCCGCGCGAACTGGGTCTTGAGGGTGTCCAGCGGCACGAACGGCACGTTGAACTCCGAGGCGAACTCGGCCGCCAGTGCCGGTGTGCGCTTGGCGCCCTGGCCTCCGATGATGATCGGGATGTCGGACTGGGTGGGTTTGGGCAGTGCCGGGGAGTCGACGACGGTGTAGTGCTTGCCCGAGAAGTCGAAGGTCTCACCGACCGGGGTCTTCCACAGGCCGGTGAGGATGCGCAGCTGCTCTTCGAGCCGGTCGAAACGCTCACCCAGCGGCGGGAACGGGATGGCGTAGGCCTGGTGCTCCGCCTCGAACCAGCCGGCGCCGAGGCCCAATTCGACACGGCCGCCACTCATTTCATCGACCTGTGCCACCGAGATGGCCAGCGGCCCGGGGTGGCGGAAGGTGGCCGAGGTGACCATGGTGCCCAGGCGGATCGTCGAGGTTTCGCGTGCGATGCCGGCCAGCGTCACCCAGGAGTCGGTCGGCCCGGGCAGGCCGTCACCGCTCATCGCCAGGTAGTGGTCGGACCTGAAGAACGCCGAGTAGCCGAGAGCTTCGGCGGCGCGGGCCACCGCGAGCTGGTCGGAGTAGGTAGCGCCTTGCTGGGGTTCGACGAAAACACGGAAGTCCACGGACGCCAGCCTATCGGCGATCTCAAGTGGGCGGCTGCTGACTGAGTTCGTCGAAGCGGGCGAGCGCGGCATCCAGGTCGGACTCGTCGAAGACTTCGCCGAGCCTGATTCGGTCGCCTTCCACGGTCAAGATGCAAACGTCCCGCCACTCGGCATCGAATCCGTCGCGGGAGGTCGCTGACGCTACATGAGTGACAACTGTTCCGATATCACTCAGCTGATGTACGGCCTCGACATGGATAGTGGCTTGTGACGTGATGTCCCAGATCGCGTGGAGCGATGCTCCCATGTCACCCGCCTCGATTGTGACTAGTCGCCGATGATCGATGTCGATCCAGTTTGGTGTGGCAGCAGGAAGCTCGTGCCGATTGAGTGCGGCGTAAACGCCAGTTACTACGGACCAAGTGCGCGCATAGGCGGCGGCTTCACCGGCGAGGTAGCGGGTGTCGAGTTCAGCGAAGGCCGCGTCGACGTCGTCGGAGTCGAAGGTGACCACATCGGCGATGAGCCCCTGGCTGTCCAGGCCGATGATTTCGAGAATTTCCACGTGGAATCCTTCGACCTGTTCATCGCGGTTCGCGTATCGGGAGCGCCTGAGCGCCAAGCGCTCACCGCGTATCGCGACGACGGTTGCCAATGTGTTCCTGACGTTGAGCTCAGCGACTGCACGAGCGTCTTCGAGGGCGGCAGCCCGACCGCGACGGATGCCGGTGCTTACGATGTGACGGCGGTCCTCGCTGCGGATGTCGTCAGCCAGCATGATCGCCATTGCATCCAGATCCGGTCGGATAAAACACTTCTGTAGGCGCTCGTACGCCCGGCTTGCCGCGTTCTCCAACCGCAGCACCGGGCGGCTGAGTTCATCGAAGCGGGCCAACGCCGCGTCGAGGTCCGCCTCGTCGAACATCTCGCTGCGGTCGAATAGTCCGCCGTCGAGGGTCATGACGTGAATCTCGCTCCATTGAGCCTCGAAGCCATTTCGTGAGGTTCCACTCAGCGTTTGGGTGATGACTGCTCCGAGGTCAGTCAACTGATGGACTGCCGCGATGCGGAAGTTGATGTCGGGAATCTGATTCCAGGCTTGGCGGGTGTAGTCCTGAATCTCTCCGGGTTCGAACGAAGTCACGCGGCGGTGATCAATGCTCGCATGATCGCTTGTTGTGTCCGGCATTTCGCGGCGATTGAGCCCGGCGTAGAGGTCTTTGACTGCCGACCATGTCATCGGATGCAGCGCCGCCTCGCCGTTGAGATAGCGGGCATCGAGTTCGTCGAAAGCGGCATCCAGATCATCGAGGTCGAATTGGACGACGGCCACCAGCCGTTGGTCGGCATCGATCTCGGCGATGCCCAGCAACTCGATATGAAATTCCTGGGGTCCTTGGCCTGAGAAACGGATGTGACGGAGCACGAGGCGGTCACCGCGGGTTGCGATGTCCGTCGACGTGATGGTCTGAGCCCCCAGAGCGGCACCCGCGCGCATATTTCCGATCAGCGCGGTGCGCCCGCATCGAAGGCCGGCGTTGGCCGTGCGCCGACGATCGTCGTCGACGATGTCCTCTGCCATCACGTCGGTCATCGCCGCCCAATTCCGTGACGCGAAGTATGCGAACACGCGGTCGTGCACCCGGATCGCCGAATTTCCCAGTCGGGACGCGGGGTGGCTGAGTTCATCGAACCGTGAGAACGCGGCGTCGAGGTCGCTTTCGTCGAAGACCTCCAAGCTGCTCAGCTGCTCGCCATCGACGGTGAGGATGATGACGTCCCGCCACTCGGCATCGAAGCCCTCGTGCGAAGTGCCTTTCAGCACTTGGGTGAACAGCGCTCCTGAATCATTGAGCCGATGTACGGCCTCGATGTAGAGGTTGATGTCCGGCGCCACATTCCACGTCGCCCGGATGTACGGGGTGATGTCGCCGGGCTGAAACGCGGTTGCGCGCCGGTGGTCGGTGGTTACCCAGCCCTGCGTCGTCTTCAATGGCTCACGCCGGTTGAAAGCCGCGACATTGCCGGCGATGGCCGTCCAGGTGCGCCTGTGGTCGGCCGATTGACCGGCGAGGTACCGCGCATCGAGCTCATCGATCGCGGCGCCGAGATCGTCGTGGTCGAATGTGACCGTCGTTGCAATCCGATCGTCGCTGTCGACCTCGATCACATGCAGGAGATCGAGGCCGAATTCCTCAGGTGCTCCACCACCGAGCGAGAACCGGGCTCGCACGAGGACGACACGCTCGCCCCGGATCGCTATGGCGGTTGGTGCCTGTGTGGCGCCGAGATCAGCTGCAATCCGGAAGTTCTCGACGAACGAATCACGGCCTATCTGCAGATCGGCGTTGATCACCTGGCGGCGATCGTCGAACCTGATGTCGTCGGTCACCGCCTTTCCCATTGCGTCCCAGTCGCGGGCGGCGAATCGCTCCAGGAAACGATCGGTCGCTCGGCTTGCCGCGTTCTCCAGGCGGCGAACCGGCTGGCTGAGTTCGTCGAACTTGGCAAGCGCGGCATCGAGGTCCGACTCGTCGAAGATCTCGCAGCGGGTGGCGAGCTCGCCCTCGACCATCAGGATGTCCACGGCCCGCCACTCTGCGTCGAAGCCCTCGGATGACGTGCCCCAGGCGGAGCTCGTCACGACCGCTCCGGATTTGTTCAGCCGATGCACCGCGGTGGGGTAGATGCGGATGTCTGGCGTGTCCTGCCACGAGGCTTCGATGTAGGCGACCTGATCGCCGCTCGCGAAGCCTGTTCCGTGACGGTGGTCCATATTGACCCAGTCGGGCGAAATCGGGGGAACTACACGTTTGTTGAGTGCCGCGAACCCTTGCGCGACGACGGCCCATGTTTCGGAGTACGGTGCGGCTTCGCCGGCGAGATATCGAGCCTCGAGTTCAGCGAAGGCGGCATCGATGTCGTCGACATCGAATACGAAGCGGGTCGATACCTGGTTGTCGGAATTCACCTCGATGATCTCGAGAAGGTCGCTGTGGAAAGGCTCGGGTTGCCGGCTTGCCGCGGCTCGGCTGCGACACAAGACGAGGTTTCTGCCACGGGTGGCGATAACGTCTGACCGGACTTCTGTGACTCCGACCTCAAAGATTGCCGAAATCTCGGCAATCACCGCATCGCGCCCCGCTCTGCGGCCGGCATTGACTACCCGACGGCGATCCTCGGTTGAAATGCTCTCGGCGAGAACCCTTCGAATTGCTTCCCAATCTCGGACAGCGTAGTTCGCGATGATGCCCCAATACACGTGGCTGGCGGCGTTCTCCAGCTTCGACGTGTGCGTCCGCTCTTCTCCGGACCGGGCATACTGCGCCTCGAGTTCTGCTACGGCGGCATCCATGTCATCAAGGTCGAAGGACACTTGCACGGCGACAAGGCCTTCCTCGTTGAGGCCGGCCACCTGAACGAACTCATCTAGTGGCGCTCCGGGGGCCGTGTCGTCCGTAGCGCTCGTGAGCAGGATCAGGGCATGGCGGTCGCCGCGTACGGCAAGAAACGTCGGCCGATGACGCACTATGCCCACTGCGGAGTAGTGCCTCATCCCGTCTGTCCATTCACGGGGTGAAAGTTCAGTGCGGATGTAACCGACGATCTTGCGGTGACTTTCGACGACGATGACGGGTGCAAGCAACGTCTCGGCTTCGTCCCATGCCTCGCGGTCGACCGCGCTGGTCAGCTTGTCCGCGATCCGCACGCACGGATGGTCCGGCTCAACGGCGCGATCGCCGGGTGCGGCTGGTGCACCAGCCGGCGATAGGAGCGATTGATTGCCGAGAAGACCTTGAGCCTTTCCGACGAGTGTTACAGCACCTTTGCGCGCATACAGATCGGCGGCGCGGTCCGCCGCTATCCTCGCTTCGGCTGAGGTGCCCGCGGCGGCCAGCACTGTCGCCAGTGCCAAGCAGGCATCACCGTGATCGACCAGGGCGTCGGTACGTTCGGCGATGGCCACGGCTTCTTCGGCGACACGCCGCGCCCGATCGTGCTCCCCGCTGTGCGAGAACAGCTGAGCCCGAGTAGTGCGCCACGCGATCGACGGTTTCAACGCGTGGCCGGCGAGCCGCTCGCTCTCGGAACACAGTTCGTCTGCTTCGGCCTCACGGCCAAGCAGGAGGCAGGCACGGGCCAACAGCGCGGCTGCCTCCGCAGTGTCGGCGTCCAGGCCCATGCGGCGAAAACCGTTGTAGGCAAGACGAAGATGCCGCTCTGCGGCGGCGGCATCGGCGAGGACCAGCTCCACGATGCCGGCAAAGTGCTCGACTTCGAGAAGTGCGTGGCGCAAGCCGAGCTCGGTGACAGTGCGCCGGGCGGAGTCGATCATCCGCCGTGCCGCGGCCGCCCGGCCTCGAAACGCTTCCAACACGGCTTGGCACCGGGTCGAGGTGGCCTCGACCGCCGGCGAATCGGTGGTGATCCGCAACAGACGCACTACATCAAGACAGCGGCCGCCCGCGCGCGGAACCGGGTTGGGTCCCCACAGCGCGGCCAGCGGAGCGCCTGCCAGCACCGAATTGACCAATCGGTGCTCGTTTGCCTGGCGCGCTGCGCCTAGTGCGTGGTCCAATGCGACCTCACAGTCGGCGACCCGCCCGAGGCGTGCCAGACATCCCGCTCGAACCGTGTGTGCTTTGGCCTCCCCTGCGGCGTCGCCCAATTCGGCCAGTGTCGCTGCGGCGGCGGCTACTGCGGATTCGATCTCGTTCAGGCGCTCGGGGTCGACAAGCATGGACAGTTCGCCATCGAAACATGTCGCCCACGCTGCAACTCGGGCTGAATTGCGTGTTCCTTCCTTCAGTTCCGCCACTGCACCGGCCGCCGACGACACATCACCCGCGGCCAGCAATGCCTCACACCGCGCCACGAGAAGTTCGACCCGCTGGCCGTCGCGGTCTGGCAGTTCGTCGTCCACGTCCTCCAGCGCGTGCAACGCGTGACCGTAAAGGTCGGCGGCTCCCTCGTAAGCCAGTCGCACCATTGCCTGGTCTGCGGCACGCCGGGAGTACTCGACAGCCTTGACCGCGTTTCCTGCCCAAGCACATTCGAAGTAGTGGTGAGCCAGCTCGGCCAGAAGCTCGTCATCGGCGCCCGGCATCGTCTCCAAAGTGGTGGCGATCCGTTGGTGCAGGCGCATGCGCCGGACAGACGCCAGTTCGGCGAGCAGCGACTGCCGGACGATGGCATGGTTGAACCGGTACCAGCCACCGGGCTCCTCGACGAGAATGCCGACCTGGCTTGCTTCGTCGAACCCGTCGACCAGGTCTTGGCCCACCACTTGCTCAACCAGGTCGAGGGCGAACCGGCTGCCCACAACCGCGGCTGCCGCCAGCGCCTTGTTGGTCTCAGCCGGAAGCCGGGAAAGTCTGCGGCTCACGGCTTCCCGAACTCCCTGAGGCAGGGTGCTCGGATCCCAGTGCCCGCCGCTCTCGTCTACGTGGCGCAATGCCTCGATGAGGAAGAACGGATTGCCCCCGGTGACCGAGGCCAACGCGCGGGCCAGCTCTTCGTCGTCGTATCCGGCCTCGGCCACGTACGCACTGACGTCCTCCTCATCGAGGCCGTTGAGCGCAATACGATTGGCGCTGCCGTCGCGGTGAAGGTCGGCCAGCATCGCCGCCAGCGGATGCGAGCGGTCGAGGTCGGTGCTGCGGTACGTGCCGACAATCTGCACGCGGGCGTGCTCGCCGAACCGCAGAAGGTGGCGCAGCAGAAGCAGTGTGGGCTTGGCCGCCCAGTGGAGGTCATCGAGCACGAGGACGATGGGCGCCTCTGCCGAGCCGATGCCGAGCAAGGCCACGACCGCGTCGAACAGTGCGTATCGTTCGGTGTCAGGATCACCGCGAGGTGGCGCGGCGAGATCGGGCAGGACATCGGCCAGTCCTGGAACCAGTGGCAGTAGCGCCTCGACGCCGCGCGTCCCGCGCAGTCGGCTGCTACCGAGACAGGGGACGAGTGCGCGCAGCGCTTCGGCGAACGGCTGGTACGGCGCGCCGAGGTCCTCGTCAGAACGACCGTAGAGCACCACCGCGCCCTGCTCGTGAGCCTGCCTGCACCACTCGCCGGCCAGGCGGGTCTTTCCGACGCCTGGTTCGCCGGCGATCAGCACCGCGCGGGTGCCGGCGATGACTGTCTGATGCCAGTCGGAGAGCAGCTCTGCCAGTTCGCGGCTGCGCCCGACAAAAGGGCCGGGCCCCACGAGCACCGCGGGCATCACCGGCCGCTCGATCGGCGTATCGCCGCTCGGCAGTGGGGCATCGGCGGTTTGCAGACGGAGTTCGAAAGTGTGCTCGGGGCGTGCCAGGTTCTTCAGCTGCCGCATGCCCAGATCGAGGAGGGCGACGTCGTCGGACAGGGAGTCGATCACCAGCTCGGCGGTCGCACCAGAGCACAGGATCTGTCCGCCACAGGCCTGCGAACGCAGGCGGGCGGCACGGTTGACGGCGCGTCCGAAGTAGTCGCCATCACGAAGCTCCGCCTCGCCGGTATGCAATGCCACCCGGATACGCATGGGCTCGGCCAGCGGCCAAGGCTCGTGAGAGATCGCGTCCTGCAACTCGATCGCGGCGGCCGCGGCAGCAGACGGCCGGTCGAAGACGGAGAACGTGGCATCACCCTCGCCACGTGTCTTGATCAGGCGGCCGCCGCGGGACGTGATGACCTCTTCGACGAGCTCGTCGTGCCGAGCGAGCGCCACGGCCATGGCGTCGGCATCAGCTTCCCAGGCGGCTGTGGAGCCTTCGATGTCGGTCAGCAGGAACGTCACGGCCCGGGTGACGGACGGAACATGTTGTGCCGCAGGGACGTCGAGCTCAGGATCCTGAGCGACGATCGCGGCTTCCAGTCGACGGAGTTCGGGGCCCGGGTCGACGCCGAGCTCGTCGGCCAACAGTGATCGAGCTCGCCGGTAGGCTCCGAGCGCCTCACCCTGCCGACCGGCGCGGTACAGCGCGAGCATGAGTTGGCCCCAACGCCTCTCGCGCAGCGGTGCGTCCGCCACCGCCGCCTCAAGGTCTCCGATGATCTCTGCTGCGCGGCCGGTCGCGAGAAGCGCATCGGCACGGTCCTCGACCAGCGCCGCATGCGCCTCGGTCCACCGAGTCTTCTCGGACGCACCTCGTCGACCGTCCGGGAGTTGCGGGACACCACGCCACAGTGTTGCCGCCTCGTCGAACCGGATGACCGCAGTACTGGTGTCACCCGCTGCGAGGGCGTCTCGGCCCGATCTGGTCAGCGACTGAAAACGTGTGGCATCGGGCTCGGAGGTGTTCAGGCGCCAGCCGCTTCCCTCGGTCAATACGAAGCCGTCGCCGAGGGTGTGGCGCAGCGAGGAGATGTGAGTCTGCAGGGCCTTGGCCGCGGTGCGTGGCGGATCGTCGCCCCAGAGCAGCTCCATGAGCACATCGGCCGGTACCACCGCACCACCGTGCAGGCCGAGCATCGTCAGGATGGCGCGCGGCTTGGCGCCCGGTATCGCGACGGGCGCTCCGTCCATACGGACCTGCAGAGGTCCCAAAACCTCCAGTTCCACCGAAGAAAGCGTACCCACGCGCCAATCGTCGAGGTGACGATTCAACGCAGGATCAAGAACGGGTAAAGGTGGGTGCTACCTGGTGTTTTACAGCCCGCGACGGGCCGCGCGCAGCGCGGCCACTGCGTCGTCATCACCGGAGAACGTCACCCGGGCCTGCTCGCGACCGGCGGCGAACATCAACAGCTCGCCCGGTTCGCCGGTCACTGTCACCTCGGGCCCGGAGCCGACGGTCGCCAGCGTCTTGCCCTGCGGGGTGGTCAAGGCTACCCGCGCCGGGGATTTGCCCATCGACATTCGGGCCATCGCGCCGATACCGCGGGACAGCGCGGCTACCGTCGCATCGTCGAGATCCCTTGGCTCCCAGCCAGGTTGGGCCCGACGCACATCCTCGTTGTGGATGAACATCTCGGCCACATTGACCAGCGGGTCCAGCAGCTTGAACGGGGAATACAGTGGCGGGCCCCCGGCGATCTGGTCGATCAGGGCGTCCCATTCAGTTTTTTCGGTGACCTTCAGCTGCACGCGCTCGGTGTAGCCGGCGAGCTGGGGCACCAGGATGCCGGGGGCGGCGTCGAGGCGACGCTCCCGCACCACCAGGTGGGCGGCCAGATCGCGCGCGGTCCAGCCCTCACAGAGGGTGGGCGCATCGGGACCGGCGGCGCGCATGGACTCGACGAGTGCGGCACGTTCCCGCTGGGCGACGCTCATGAGTGCAACTCTAGAAGGTTTTCACTCCTTGGACAGCGATGGTCATGCCGTGCCCGGTGCTGTCGTTGCTGATCCGGGTGCCGTCCTCACTCGCATCGATGGTCCAGCCCACCGCGCTGTACTTGCGGTAGTCGAGGGTGACCACCGGAATGTCTCCCAGATTGCCGACGACCCACTTGATCTGGCCGTCGGGGGTGAGCCTGACGCCGTTCGCCTGCTCACCGTCGACCACCGGTGCGTCGGTGAAGTCGGATTCGCAGCCGACGTCCCGCTTGGACAGCTGGCAGCGGGTCTTGCCCGATTTCGTCTCGATGAAGACGTATCCGTTCTCAGGCTCCAGTGGGGTGACGCCAGATGGTGCGCGGGAGGTGCTGGGCGGAGCCGCGGCGGTGGTGCTCGGCGAGGGCACTGGGCTGGACCGGGTCGGTCGCGCCGTCGGGAAACTGGGCTCGGTGGGTGATTGCGGGCTGGTGGCCGGGGTGCCGTCGATGCTGGATTGGCAGCCGGGCAACAGCGCACCCACTGCCAGCAGGGCGCCCAGCGATTGCCACGCCTTCACCGCGCCAAGGCTACGCATCGCGCCCGGTGACGCCGGGTTATGACGCGCCGTCTCGGGAACTTCCCAGCTACGTCACCTACCGTCGTCGCGTGCTCGGCAAGGCTCTCGATGCGTTCCTGGACTCTCCGTTGTCCGGGATCGTGCCGTGGGCGCTCATGGCGATCCTCGCCGGTCCCGGTCGGTACGAGATCGCAGTGTGGGGCGCCCTCGGTTTCTCGCTGCTGGTGCTGGCGTTGGACCGTCGCCGCAATATTCCGGTGCACGTGCTGGAGGCGCTCGGCGTGGCCTTCTTCGTGGTGCTGGCCGCCGTCGGCCTGGTGGCCTCCAGTGGGCAGAAGGCGTGGCTGGAAATGTGGTCGGGCGAGGTCACCAATGCCTCGCTTGCGGTGTTCGCCCTCGTCAGCGTGATGATCGGCCGGCCGTACACGACGGCGTATGCCCGTGACATCGTCCCGCCGGAGCAGTGGGACACCCCGCTGTTCAAACGCACCAACATGGTGGTGGCCACGGTGTGGGCGGTCGCCTTCGGTTTCTCCGCGTCGGTCGGTTTCCTCGGTGATGTGGTCTATGGCAGCACCGACAACTTCTGGACCGGCTGGGTTCTTCAGCTGGCCGCGCTGTTCTTCGCGGTGGCCGTCACCGAGTTCTACCCCGAGTACGCCCGTGCGAAAGATGCGGCGCACGCCCACCACACGGTGCCGTCCTGGTCGCGGGTGTTCGAGTGGCTGCCCCCGTTCGTCTTGGCCACCGGTGTCGCGGGGTGGTTGCTGGCGACGGTCAGCAGCGGCGCGGCCGCTGACCTTGTCATCGTCGGGGCGTTCGGGACCGCCCTGCTGCGACGGCGCGACCTGCGGGCGCGGGTCACCTAGCGGTCACGACTTGCTCGGCTCCGGCAGGAACCGATTGTCGAGGAACTTCGCGTAGTCCGGCAGTTGCGTGCCCGGATCGATGGACTTTTGCGTTTTGGCCCACGTTCCCAGCTCGGCGAGCTTGTCGGCCAGGTCAGGCTTCAGCTGCAGAGTGAAGTCGAATTCACCCAGCACGGTGCTCAGCAGTTCGGGGTCCAGCTGGGTGGCCTTGGCGACGGCGTCGGTGGCGGATTTGTCGTGCTGCGACAGGGCAGAGCCCGCGTCACCGAGTGCGGCGAGGAAGGCCGTGATCGCCTTGCCCTTGTTCGAGACGGCCGCATCGGTGGCGATGAACAGGCTGTGCTGGTTGTAGGTCCCACCGGTCAGTGCCACGGCGTCGTCGCCGAGGGCCTTGATCGTCTGCGCCTGGTAGGGCTGGAAGATCGACACGGCGTCGACGTTGCGCTGGGTGGCGGCGGTGACGATCGCCGACGGCGCGACCTGCACCAGCTCGGCCTTGATGTTGTTCTGCGCCAAGGCGTTCGATACGTAGTAGGCCGCACTGGTGCCCTGTGGAGTGCCGATGGACTTGCCGGCCAGATCGGCGAGTGAGTTGATGCCCGCGCTGCGGCGGGCCACGATGCGCGATCCTTCCCAACGCGAGCCGTCGGCGATCACCCGCAGCGTGGGTGTGCGGGTCAGCGTGGCCGAGGTCGGGACATCGGCAGCAGTGGTGATGTCGACCTGACCGGCCGCGGCGGCCTGCAGCGCCTCGACGCCGGACTGGAAGTTCACCACTTTGACGTTCACGTTGTGGTTGCTGAAGAGTCCGTTGTCGGCCGCTACTGGGATCTGGGCCCAGGACGGGTCGACGACGAATCCGACGGTGAGTTGATCGGCGTCGGTGGCGCTCGAGTCGGTGCAGGCGGTGCCGGTCAGAGTGAGGGCGGTGGCAAGTGCTGCGGCGGCGATGCGCCGAAGAGGGGTCTTCACGGATGAGTTCCTTGTCGGTGGCGGGTCAGTGCACGGCGTGATCGATGCCGAGTTGGTGGTGCAGGGACTTGCGGATCTCGCTGTAGCCGGGCTGATCTGCCAAAGAGTCGGCAGGCCGGGGGCGGCTGAGGGGGTTGGTGATCTGATCGGCGATCTTCCCGTCGCGTAGCACGCTGACGGTGTCGCCGAGCCGGATTGCCTCGTCGATGTCATGGGTGACGAACACGATCGTGCGGTTCAACCGCGTCCACAGATCGATCAGCAGGTCTTGCATGCGCAGGCGAGTCAGCGCGTCGAGGGCAGCGAACGGTTCGTCCATCAGCATCACTGTGGGCTCGCCGGCCAGGACGCGGGCGATACTGACCCGCTGCCGCATTCCGCCGGACAGCTCGCCCGGGCGTTGCCGGGCCACTTCGTCACGCAGACCCACCAGGTCGAGCAGTTCGTGAATCGTGGCTCGTCGCTGGCTTTTTGCCGAACGTCGGGCAGCAAGGGCGAAGTCGATGTTGTCGGCCACCGTCATCCACGGGAACAACACGTCGCGCTGGAAGGCCACGCCGCGCCGGGGATTCGGTGCGGTGACGTCTTCACCGTTGTCGGTGATGGAGCCGGAGGTGGCGGTGATGAGTCCCGCAAGGCAGTGCAGCAGCGTCGATTTGCCGCTGCCGGAGGCGCCGACGAGCACATAGAAGGACCCGTCGGGAATGGTCAGGGAAATGCCCTTGAGCGTCGGCTCTTGCTTGCCGGGAAATTTCACCACGAGATCACGGGTCTGGATGGACATCTCAGCGCTCCTCCTGGGCCCAGCGGGTGAACGGGGATGTGGCCGCGGCGACCAGCAGGTCACACAGGGCACCGACGATGCCCAGGATGATCAGGCAGAAGATCAGCCGGTCGGCCTGAGAAAACAGTTGAGCCTGGGAGATTCGGTACCCGATACCCGCTGTGGTGCCGGTCATCTCGGCCACCACAATGAGCACGAACGCCATCGCGGCACCCACCCGCAGGCCCGAGGCGATATCGGGCGCGGCCTCTGGCAGCACCACTTTCGACAACGTTTGCCAGCGGCCGGCGCCCAGGCAACGTGCGGCTTTCAGATAGTCGATCGGTGTGCCGGACAATCCGGAGTGGCTGTTGATCCACACCGGGACGAAGACGCCGAGCGCGATGACCAATAGCTTGCTGTTCTCGCCGAGCCCGAACCACAGGATCGCCAGGGGGACCATACCGATCGTCGGGATCGGCGAGAACACCCGAAGGACGGGTTGCAACAGATTGCGGCCGGCGGCGGTGGTCGCGGTGAAGACGGCCACCACGATGCCGGCGGCGGCACCGATCGCGAAACCGACTGCCGCCCTGCGCAAACTGGCGACGATGTCGTCGGCCAGCAGGCCCTCGGCCCACAACGTGTGTCCGGCCGCCAGTATCTCGGGCACGCTCGGGAACAGTTGCCGCGGGAACCGCCCGGTCGCCACGATCAGCGACCACAACGCAGCGGCGATCGCCAGGCCGGCGAGTGTCCAGCCCAGAACCCTCGCCCGCGCGAACGCCGACCGTAGCCGTGCCGGACGCGGGCTGTGCGGTGTCGCCGCCGGGGCTCGGACCGCCAAACCGGCTGTCATGGACGGCTTCCCGCTTCGGTTCCCACGGCACGCAGCGGCTCGCGCGGGGTCCCCGACGGAACCCAGTCGAACGGCACGGCTTGGGACCGGTACACCAGCGCGGTGCGGGTCAGCCGGTCTACCCCGGGCACCCTGGTCTGCTTGACCTCGGGCTCCCCGGCCACGCCGTAGCCCTGATAGGGGCTGTGATACTCCCACACCACGTCACCGTCAGGGGTGACCTGGAACAGCCGGCCCTGCATCCCCTCGGTGATCAAGGTGTTGCCGTTGGGCAGTCGTTGCGCATTGCTGACGAACGAGCTGAAGAAGGTCCACGACGGTAGACCCGAATCCTCAGCGGTGTACTGCCACACGATTTCGCGGGTGACGGGGTCGATTTCGAGGACCCGGGAGCCCGCGTAGATGCCCAGCGGTGCCGCAGGGTATCCGGCGCCGCCCTGGTTGTCGAACACCAGGATGTTGCCCGCTCCGGGAAGGCCCGCTGCGATCATGTGCGGGTTGTGCTGACCGGAGGTCTGGTCGACCGGGCGTGGCACCTTGTGCACGTTGATCCGCTGATGCTGGGCGCCGAATTCGGCGTCGTAGTAGGGCCCCAGCTTCCAGGCGATCGAACCGGTCGCCTTGTCGACGAGCGCGATGATGTTGGCCTTGCGGAAGCTGATCAGGATGTTGTCCGGGTGGAACACCGAGTCAGGATCATTCAGGTACCACCGGTTGGGACCGAGGGTCTTGGCGCTGTTCATCTCCAGATAGCCCCAGGGATCATCGGGATCACGGGCGACGGCCTGGCGCAGGGCATCCCAGCCCGTCTCGGAGAAGCCGAACTCGTCGAGGTGGTCGCCGGCCAGCCACTGCCAGACGATCTCGCCGCCGGGGGTGACCTCGTAGAGTCCCTGGTCCCCTACGGTGTGCGCGCCCAGACTGGGTACCACCCGGGGAACGGTGACCAGGATCAGGCGATTGCCGTTGGGCAGCAGCTCCCAGTCGTGGTTCTGCCGGGCGGCGCCGTCGGGCGCCTGGGTGCCCCACTCCCAGACGACGTCGCCATTCCAGTCGAGCTGGCCTACGGTGCCGTTGGCATAGATGCCGCCGCGGGGGTCATCGCTGTCGGACAGTTGCACCCCGACGTCGCCGAGCCGGCCGCCGTTGAGCGCGGGGTCCAGAATGCGGGGTGGCACACCGGCATACGGCCACTCGTGCACCACGGTGCCGTTGAGGTCGATCACTCGGGTGGTTCCGTCGGCGCCGGTGAACAGGACATAGCTGTCGTGGACAAGCTCGGGGTCGAGGTAGCTGACTCCACTGAGACGTACAAATGCCATGTCAGTTACTCCACCAACGTCCGGTTACAACCACGGGTCCTCCTCGTTACGGTTCTAATCGATTAGCGTGAGGCAGGCGAAACTTCGATGGAACCGTCACAATCGAGGTGATTCAAACTCTTTCGAGCGACCGTCGACGAGCGGAGGGTCCACCCGTTGTGAGTGGGAAACGTCCGACCCTGGCAGATGTGGCCAACCGCGCCGGCACGTCGACGGCGGTGGTCAGCTACGTGCTCAACAACGGGCCGCGACCTGTGTCAGAGCAGTTGCGGTCCAAGGTGATCCGCGCCATCGATGAGTTGAACTACCGGCCGGATGTGCGTGCCAGGGCGCTGCGCCGGTCCCGGCGGTGGCGGCAGATCGGTCTGCTGGTTCCCGACCTCACGCTGCCTCTGTTCGGCGAGTTCGTGGGCCGGATCGAGGTCGAGGCCCGTTCCCGCGATCACCTCACCCTGATCGGCAACACCGGCTACGACCCCGAGCGGGAACTCGAATTCGCGACCGCGTTCGCTGAGGTCGGGGTCGACGGACTGCTGGTCGTCGGTGCGGCGAACGCTCCGCAGACGGCGGAACTGTGTCGGCAAGAACGTATTCCGGTGGTATGGATGCACAACATCCGCGGTGAGGTCGAGGCTGACATCGTCGCGGTCGACCACGCCCACGCGGGCGCACTCCTCACCCGGCACCTACTCGACGTCCACGGCTGTCGCGACATCGCGTTCGTCGGCGGTTTCACGGAGGACGACGTCCGCCACGGCGACCGGGAGACCGTGCAGCAGCGAATCGAGGGTGCCGGCTCGGTGGTCGGGCGGGGTCTGTCACACATCCGCACCGATCTCACTCCCGCCGGTGCGTACGCCGCGGTCGGGGCGTTCCTGCGCGACGCGACACCGGCTCCCGGTGCCCTGGTGGTCGGGACCTACGGGCAGGCCGCCGCCACGGTCCGCGCGATCATCGATGCCGGATTGCGCGTGCCCGAAGATATTCGGGTGGTGGGTTTCGACGGCGCCACCGCCGACTATGGGCGGGTTCGGCTCACCGCGGTCCAGCAACCTGTCGATGCGCTCGCCCGCCTGGCGTTGGGCCGATTGCTCGGGGATGACGCCGACGACGACATCATGCCGACGCTGCGGGTGGGGGAGACCTGCGGGTGCGCGTGAGTTAGGCGGGAAGCAGCCCGCGCAGCGCGGTCTCGGCCAACCGCCGGGCGTGTTCCTCGGTGAGGGCATAGTGGCCACTGAGGCGACGGAAGATGAGTGGCCCGAACAGGATGTCGATGACATCGTCGATCGCGACGTCCGCGTCGGCGTCGCCGCGATCGACCCCGCGCTGCCACAGTTCGGTGATCGCGGCGCGTCGTCCACCCAGGAAGTACTCACGGAAATACGCTGCGCCCGTTTGATCTTCGACGCACGCCGCGAGCAGCTGGGCGAACACCTCGCCGCGGGCGCTGGCGTAGAACGCCGACACACGGATCACCTGCTCAGTGAGATCGCCTGCGGTGCTGCCGGTATCGGGCAGCGGCAACGCTTCGGCCATCATCGATCCGAAGGCCTCGGCTGCGACGGCGGTCCGCGATGGCCAGTGTTTGTAGAGGGTGGCCTTGCTGGCTCCGGATCGGGCCGCGATCGCGTCCATCGTGGCCGCCGGGAATCCACCTTCGTCGAGCAGCTCCGCGGTGGCGTCGAGCATGGCCTGGTGGATGCGGTCGCTGCGCGCGCCGGTGGGGCGGGCGAAATCCTCGCCCGCCCCGTTGGTCGCCGTCTCAGTGGGCCGCGACATCATCGAAATCTGTTGATTCCGAGACACTTCGCCACTGCGCCAACTCAGCCTGTACATGGGCGATCTTGCCCTCGACTGCCGCGATGGTGTCGTTGCCGAGCAGGAGGCGAAGCGGCGGCTCGTCCGCCTCCACGACATCGATGATGGCCTTGGCTGCCTTGACCGGATCGCCGGGCTGGTCGTGATTGCGCTCGCCGGCGGCGACGCGCATCTGGCCGGCCGGACCGTCGGCGTAATCGTCGATCAGGTTGCGCTGGGTCTGCAGGCTCGACGAGTCGAGGAAGTCGGTGCGGAAGTAGCCGGGCTCGACGACCATGACGTGCACACCCAACGGTTTCAGTTCGGCGTGCAACGCTTCCGAGAGGGCCTCGACGGCGAATTTGGTCGAGGCGTAGACGCCCCATCCGGGCGAGCCGACGAAGCCGCCGACCGAGGAGATGTTGACGATGGTGCCCGACCGTTGCGCCCGCAGCACCGGGGCGACGGCCCGGGTGACGGTCAGCAGGCCGAACACGTTGGTCTCGTAGACCGAGCGAACCTCGGCATCGGTGGCTTCCTCGACCGCGCCGAGCAGGCCGCGCCCGGCGTTGTTGATCAACACGTCGATCCGGCCGAAGCG
Source organism: Mycolicibacterium senegalense (assembly GCF_019645875.1). Lineage (GTDB taxonomy): Bacteria > Actinomycetota > Actinomycetes > Mycobacteriales > Mycobacteriaceae > Mycobacterium > Mycobacterium senegalense. The sequence continues at coordinate 773,579 of NZ_CP081000.1, forward strand.
ATCCACGGCGGCCTGCGCGGCTTGTTGTGCCTGCGCCTCGTCAGTGACGTCCAGGGCGACGGCGAGCACGTTGTCGTCCTCGCCGAGGGCGGCGGTGACGGCCGCGGCATCGCGTGCGGTGGCGACCACCTGGTGGCCGCGGGCCAGGGCGTCGCGGGCGATCTGCAATCCGAATCCGCGGGATGCTCCGGTGATGAACCAAACGCTCATGTCTTTGACCACCTGTTCTTTGTTTATCTGAACTGTACGTTCAGTTTAGTTACGATGATGGCCGGTGCAACTTGAGCGGGGCCGGGATTATTCCGACCGGCTGACGCGGCGGCCGAGTAACATCCGTCACATAACTCAATACGTCGATGACGCATTGCGGGAGAACCTCCGATCGGGAGGCGCCGTAGGAGCAAATCCTCCCCGGGAATCTCTCAGGCCCAGCACCGCAGTGTCGAGGCAACTCTGGAGAACAGCGCGGCCATCACGCGCTTACCGAAGGTGAAAGGCGCGGCGCGCCAAATCTCTCAGGTTTCAGGACAGAGCGGGGAGGTGTCACCACACACCCGGAGTTGGTAGTCATGACGATCAGTGTTTTCGATCTGTTCTCGGTCGGGATCGGCCCGTCGAGCTCCCACACCGTCGGTCCGATGCGGGCCGCCGGCATGTTCGCCGACCAACTCGTCCGCCGCGAGGCGGTCGATCGTGTCGCCGCGGTAGAGGTCGAACTGTTCGGCTCGCTGGCGGCGACCGGTGCCGGGCACGGCACGATGCCGGCCGTCCTGCTGGGGCTGGAGGGATATCGGCCCGAGACCATCGAGACCGACGAGATGGAACGGCGGCTCGCTGCAATCCGAGCCGACGGCAAGATCCGGTTGGCCGGTCGGGTGCTGATCGCATTGACCGAATCCGACGTGCAGTTGCGACCGAGCCGCCGGCTGCCACAACACCCGAATGCCATGACCCTGGCGGCATTTTCAGCGACCGGCGAGACCGTCTACCGCGACACCTATTTCTCGGTGGGCGGCGGTTTCGTCGTCGCTGAATCTCGCGCCGAGCCGCAGGCATCGGTGCGGCAGGACACCGTTGCCCCTTTCCGTTCGGCCGCGGAGTTGCTCGCGTTGACCGATCGGGACGGGCTGTCGGTGAGCCAGGTGATGATGCGGCAGGAGTGTGCCGCCCGGCCGGAAGCCGAGGTGCGCGAACGTCTCTTGCATATCCGCGACGTCATGGTCGCCTGCCAGGTCAACGGCATGTCGCGCGACGGCGACCTACCGGGGAACCTGCGGGTCCGGCGCCGTGCGAAAGACTGGTTCCTGCGACTCGAAGCCGAGGACCCGACGCGTGATCCGGCGTTCGCCGAGGACTGGGTGAATCTGGTGGCGCTCGCGGTCAACGAGGAGAACGCGTCTGGCGGTCGGGTCGTGACCGCGCCGACCAACGGCGCGGCCGGGATCATTCCGGCGGTGCTGCACTACGCAGTCCACTACACCGCGGCCGGGAAAGCCGACCCGGATGACACCACGGTGCGTTTCCTGCTCACGGCCGGAGCCGTCGGATCGCTGTACAAGGAGCGGGCTTCGATCTCGGGCGCCGAGGTGGGCTGCCAGGGGGAGGTCGGCTCCGCTGCGTCCATGGCTGCCGCAGGACTGGCCGAGATCCTCGGTGGGACACCGCGACAGGTCGAGAACGCCGCCGAGATCGCCATGGAGCACAGCCTCGGCCTCACCTGCGACCCGATCGGCGGGCTGGTGCAGATCCCGTGCATCGAACGCAATGCCATCTCGGCGGGCAAGGCGATCAACGCGGCCCGCATGGCGCTACGGGGCGACGGTACTCACCGGGTGAGCCTGGATCAGGTCATCGAGACCATGCGTGCCACCGGAATGGACATGAGCGCCAAGTACAAAGAGACTTCGACGGGTGGGCTCGCCGTCGCCGTCAATGTCGTCGAATGCTAGTGGTGCAGAAGGGTATTGAGTGCGGTTACCTGGGGCTCGCGACCGAAGTGCTCGACGACCTGCACCTGGATTTCGCCGACGATGCCGCCGAGGATCGCTCCGACCGCGATCATGGTCGGTTCGTCGTCCTTGAACACCGGCCGCAGGATCGACTCGTACTCCTCATTGGTGAGCTGACCCATCTTGTCGATGATGGTCTTCTCCAGGTCCAGCGCATTCATGGCATAGTCCTGCGCCTCGACCAGCGTGGTGGGCAGCCGCTCGAGCACCAGCTTCACCAGACGGTCCTTGGCCGCGTTGTACCGCTGGGTGCCGACAGCGAGTTTGACCAGCGGGGTCGCGATGCCGGTCTGGGCATCGATGGCCGCTTCGACCTCCCTGCCCACGAGCGCGAACAGTTTGTCGGAGCCCGGGCCTCGCAGCACGCCGTCGAACAGGATCTCGGGGGAGAACAGGTCCTCGGCCAGAATCCGCGCGTAGTCCTCGGTGATCTTGTCGCGCTCGGCGTGCAGTAATCCCTGGAACGGGATGAAGCCGAGGTATTTGGTGGGCCGCACGGGGCGGAACAACATGTTGAGCGCGATGTAGTCGCTGATGAGGCCGACGCCGAAGCCGAATGCCGGCATGATCCACGGGTTCTGGAACAACGCCCAGGCAACCATCTGGACCACGCCGATGCCGAGCCCGAAGTAGATGCCGCTGCGGCGCACGAAGGCCATCGCGTTGTCGCCCAGTCCGCGCATCAGCCTGTTGAGCTTGTCTTTGTTGCGGACCAGCGTCGTCACGGCCAGGTACTGGATGTCCACGAACCGGTTCAGGTCCGCACGCATCTCGTTGAGCATCTTCTCCACGATCCTGGGGGTCTGGTCGTGGATGCGGGCCTGGATCGCGTTGCGCGCGGCGTCGGGCAGTGAATCCCACAGCCCGGGGCGGATCTGCTCGGCGATGTCGCGGGAGATGTCGTCGACGGCCTGGGTCAGGGGCTCGCGTAAGGCCTCGACGGCCTCCTTGGCGTCCACCTTCGCCAGCAGCTCTTCGGGTTTCAGCAGATTCTGGGTGAGGAGCTCGATGGTTTTCGAACCCACCTTGCCTGCGCGTCGCGGGACGATGCCCTGCCAGCCGAGCACGCCGATGCCCCGGAACTCCATCGGTCGGTAGAGCATCTCGAGGGCGACGATCTTGGTGCTCCACCCGACGAAGGCGGCGACGAACGGCATCGACAGATAGATCAGCCAATTGACGCTGAAATCTGCCTTGATCTCCTGCCAGGTCTGGATCGCGAGAACGGCCTCGCTGCCGGCCATGCGGTTAGGAACCGTCCGGTTCCACCGCGGCCTCCCACAAGCCGCGACCAAGCCCGGACAAGGTCAGCGTCAGCTTGTCCACTCTGGCGGCGAGAGGCCCGCGGGATCCGTTCTTGATCGCCCGCAGCACCATCGGCTCGGCCATGAGCACCTCGTACTCGGCTTTCTGTGACGGATCCTCGGGACCGGTTTCCACCAGACCAAGTGACAGCAGATGCCCGACGTACTGGGGGACCATCGCCGGCAGCGCCACATTCGCGGTGCGGCCGATCAGGCAGGCGTTCTCCAGCACGGCCTGCCCCGGGGTTCGTGACCGCGTCCAGGTGTAGACGTTGACCAGTGGCGAAGCCTCACCCTCCGACAGGGCGCCGATGATCCGGGCCTCGTCGGCGACCAACTGGTCGAGCAGGCGGTGGTAGAGCTCCACCTGGCTGCCGGCCGTGCTCTGGTCGAGGGCGCGGTCCAGCAACCGGTCCATCTTCAGGTTCAGCGATTCGGCCGTCGGCTCCTCCGGGGTGGCCACCGGGGCGGGTCGCGGTGCCGATTCGATGGCCTCCAGCCGGTTCTTCACCAGCGTGGCCAGCTGCTCTTCACCCCAGGCCGCCAGCTTCATGCTGGTCTTGGCGGCGTCCAGCGCACGGTCGGTGAGACCGAACGGATCGAACCGCTTCGGCACCAGCGGCCGCGGGTTGCGCGGGGTCCGGATCGCGAAGGCGATCTCGCCGATCGGAGTGTCCAGTTTGAAAGCCCGACGCTGGTAGCTGCGTTTTGTCCGCTTGTCGGCAGGCACGTTCGGCCCCGTTGTCGTGATCTCGTCTGACATCGCCGGTCGATCCCCCTCAAGTGGCTGCCTGCGCCCTACGGCGGCATCTGATTATGGGGCACGGTCCCCGCGGGAAAAACTGGGCGGGCTTCGGGAACAAAACCGCCGAAAGCCCCGTTGACCAGATCGACAACAAGTTGAGTGACATCGACTCAAGTCTGGGTTGACAATCTAAGCTCGCCCGGAGCAAGCTTGAGCGCAGTCCGCTCAGACCCCTATATCTATCAGGAGGCAACACCATGGCTCGTGCGGTCGGTATCGACCTCGGGACCACCAACTCCGTTGTGGCGGTCCTGGAAGGCGGCGACCCCGTCGTCGTCGCAAACTCGGAGGGCTCCCGGACCACCCCGTCCGTCGTCGCATTCGCGCGCAACGGCGAGGTGCTGGTCGGCCAGCCCGCCAAGAACCAGGCGGTGACCAACGTCGACCGGACCATCCGTTCGGTCAAGCGTCACATGGGCACCGATTGGACCGTCGAGATCGACGGCAAGAACTACACGGCGCAGGAGATCAGCGCGCGCACGCTGCAGAAGCTGAAGCGCGACGCCGAGGCGTACCTCGGTGAGGACATCACCGACGCCGTCATCACCGTGCCCGCGTACTTCAACGACGCCCAGCGTCAGGCCACCAAGGAAGCCGGCCAGATCGCCGGCCTCAACGTGCTGCGCATCGTCAACGAGCCCACCGCGGCCGCCCTGGCCTACGGACTCGACAAGGGCAGCAAGGAACAGACCATCCTGGTCTTCGACCTCGGTGGCGGTACGTTCGACGTCTCGCTGCTGGAGATCGGCGACGGAGTCGTCGAGGTGCGTGCCACCTCCGGTGACAACCACCTCGGTGGCGACGACTGGGACGACCGGATCGTCGAATGGCTGGTCGACAAGTTCAAGGCCACCAGCGGCATCGACCTGACCAAGGACAAGATGGCGATGCAGCGGCTGCGCGAGGCCGCGGAGAAGGCCAAGATCGAACTCTCGAGCTCGCAGAGCACCTCGATCAACCTGCCCTACATCACCGTCGACGCCGACAAGAACCCGCTGTTCCTCGACGAGCAGCTGACCCGCGCCGAGTTCCAGAAGATCACGCAGGATCTGCTGGACCGCACCCGTCAGCCGTTCCAGTCGGTGATCAAGGACGCCGGCATCTCGGTCTCCGAGATCGACCACGTGGTCCTGGTGGGTGGTTCGACCCGTATGCCCGCCGTCACCGACCTGGTCAAGGAACTGACCGGCGGCAAGGAGCCCAACAAGGGCGTCAACCCCGACGAGGTCGTCGCCGTGGGCGCCGCGCTGCAGGCCGGTGTGCTCAAGGGCGAGGTGAAAGACGTTCTGCTGCTTGACGTCACCCCGCTGTCGCTCGGTATCGAGACCAAGGGCGGCGTGATGACCAAGCTGATCGAGCGCAACACCACCATCCCGACCAAGCGGTCGGAGACCTTCACCACCGCCGACGACAACCAGCCGTCGGTGCAGATCCAGGTCTTCCAGGGTGAGCGCGAAATCGCTTCTCACAACAAGCTGCTCGGATCCTTCGAGCTGACCGGTATCCCGCCGGCCCCCCGCGGCGTGCCGCAGATCGAGGTCACCTTCGACATCGACGCCAACGGCATCGTGCACGTCACCGCCAAGGACAAGGGCACCGGCAAGGAAAACACGATCAAGATCCAGGAAGGCTCCGGCCTGTCCAAGGAAGAGATCGACCGGATGATCAAGGACGCCGAAGCGCACGCCGACGAGGACCGCAAGCGTCGCGAAGAGGCCGACGTCCGCAACCAGGCCGAGTCGCTGGTCTACCAGACGGAGAAGTTCGTCAAGGAGCAGCGCGAGGCCGAGGGCGGGTCGAAGGTTCCCGAGGAGACCTTGGCCAAGGTCGACGGCGCGATCGCCACGGCCAAGACGGCGCTGGAAGGCTCCGACATCTCGGCGATCAAGGACGCCATGGAGAAGCTCGGTGTCGAGTCGCAGGGCCTGGGCCAGGCGATCTACGAGGCCACCCAGGCCGAGCAAGCCGCGGGTGCCGACGGTGGAGCTTCCTCGAGCGCCGCGGACGACAACGTGGTGGACGCCGAGGTCGTCGACGATGATCAGGAGAACAAGTGAGCGAGAACGATCCGCACGAGCCGGTGACCATCACCGACAAACGGCGCATCGATCCCGACACCGGTGAGGTTCGTGAGCAGGAGCCGGCCCCTGGTGGGCCGGCTCCGGCCGCCTCCGCTGCCGGTGCGCCGGCGAACGACAGCGACGAGGTCGCCGAGCTCAAGGCCACGCTGCAACGCGTGAAGGCCGAATACGACAACTACCGCAAGCGGGCGCTGCGCGATCAGCAGGTCACCGCCGACCGGGCCAAGGCCGCCGTCATCACCCAGTTGCTGGGTGTACTCGACGATCTGGACCGGGCCCGCAGCCACGGTGACCTGGAGGCCGGGCCGCTCAAGTCGGTCGCCGACAAGCTCGTCGGCGCCCTTGAGGGACAGGGCCTTTCCGCATTCGGCGCCGAGGGTGACGAGTTCGACCCTTCACTGCACGAGGCTGTGCAGCACGAAGGTGAGGGCACCCACCCCGTGGTCGGGACCGTGATGCGGCGCGGCTACAAGATCGGTGACCAGGTGGTCAGGCACGCCCTCGTCGGCGTGGTCGACACGGTTCCCGACGCCGAGGCCGGTGCTGGTTCCCCGTCGGGGACAGCGGATAACGGTGACGCGGCCGGCGATCAGGCCGCAGAATCAGACAACTAGACAACCCAACTAGAGAGAAGAGGTAAGGAGGTGGCGCATGGCCCAACGCGAGTGGGTCGAGAAGGACTTTTATAAAGAACTCGGCGTCTCCTCTGACGCCAGCGCCGACGAGATCAAGAAGGCCTACCGGAAACTGGCCTCCGAGCTGCATCCCGACCGCAATCCCGATGCGGGTGCGGCCGAGCGGTTCAAGGCGGTTTCCGAGGCGAACAGTGTTTTGTCGGACCCCGCGAAGCGCAAGGAGTATGACGAGACCCGCCGGCTGTTCGCCGGGGGTGGGCGCCGGTTCAACCCGGGTGGGAACTTCAGTGGCGGGTTCGGTTCCGACGGAGCCGAATTCAACCTCGGAGACCTGTTCGACGCGGCCGGCCAGAGCGGCGGCGCCAACATCGGTGACCTCTTCGGCGGGCTGTTCGGTCGCGGTGCGCAACCGCGGCCGAGTAGGCCTCGTCGAGGCAACGACCTGGAAACCGAAACCGAGCTGTCCTTCCTGGAAGCCACCAAGGGCGTGGCCATGCCGCTGCGGCTGACCAGCCCGGCGCCCTGCACCAACTGTCATGGCAGTGGTGCGCGGCCGGGCACCAGCCCCAAGGTATGCCCGAACTGCAACGGCTCGGGTGTGGTCAACCGCAATCAGGGTGCGTTCGGATTTTCCGAGCCGTGCACCGAATGCCGGGGCAGCGGCTCGATCATCGAGCACCCCTGCTCTGAATGCCAGGGCACCGGCGTCACCACCCGGACCCGCACGATCAATGTGCGGATCCCGCCGGGTGTCGAGGACGGTCAGCGCATCCGGCTGGCCGGCCAGGGCGAAGCCGGGCTGCGAGGTGCGCCGTCGGGCGATCTGTACGTCACCGTGCATGTGCGGCCGGACAAGGTGTTCGGGCGTGACGGCGATGACCTGACCGTTGCGGTGCCGGTGAGCTTCCACGAATTGGCACTGGGCACAACACTTTCCGTTCCTACTCTGGACGGCAAGGTCGGGGTCAGGGTGCCCAAGGGCACCTCCGACGGGCGGATCCTGCGCGTGCGGGGACGCGGTGTGCCCAAGCGTTCCGGCGGCCATGGTGACTTGCTGGTCACGGTCAAGGTCGCGGTGCCGCCCAACCTTGAAGGTGAAGCGGCAGAGGCGCTGGAGGCTTATGCGAAAGCCGAACGGGCCAGCGGTTTCGATCCGCGGGCCGGATGGGCAGGCAACATATGAGCCAGCGCAAAGAGGAAGCCCGCACGTTTTTGATCTCGGTGGCCGCCGAGCTGGCCGGTATGCACGCGCAGACCCTGCGCACCTACGACCGGCTCGGCCTGGTCAGCCCGCAGCGCAGTTCCGGCGGCGGGCGCCGCTACTCCGAGCGTGACGTCGACCTGCTCCGTGAGGTGCAGCGGTTGTCACAGGACGAGGGTGTCAACCTGGCCGGTATCAAGCGCATCATCGAATTGACCAATCAGGTGGACGCACTGCGCACCAGGGTTTCCGAGTTGACCCAACAGGTCGAGCAACTCAGCGATCAACGCCGTGACGTCTCCGCGGCGTCCAAAGCGGTCGTGCTGTGGCAGCCGCGACAGCCGCGCCGCAGTGCCCGTTAGCCGACCCTGATCGAAAAGATGGCCGTCTCCGGACTTCCGGGGGCGGCCATTCTGTAATTCCCCCGGCGTAGCGCATCGGTGGGTGCGGTCATCGGCTCGATCCCCACCACCGCATCGCTTCCGGGCGCGAAAAGCTGTGCGGCGGTGTAGCCCTCGTCGAAGGTGACGTCGACCCGGTGGCCGCCGCCAGACAGGGCGAACACCGCACCCGGCTCGACGCCATCGAATCCGTCGTCGAGCTCGGTGGTACCCAACCGCCTCGCCCCGTCCGGCCAGTCCCGGGATTCACCGGCGGGCAGCCCCCGGTCATCCACGAGCAGGTGTCGCATGGTCGGGGTTTGCAGCTGCCAATCTTCGCGTGGCACTTCGGGAATCGTGACGTACGGGTGGTAGCCATAGCACAGCGGGACCGATTGTTCGGCAGTCGGCGTCACCGTCGTGGACACGGTGAGCGTTCGGTCGGCCAGCGTGACCGCCATGGTGAGGCGGTGCGGAAACGGGAACGTGGCCAGCCGCGCCGGTGCGGCGCCCCAGTCCAGTTCGGCGGTGAGCGTGTTCTCCGATTTCTCGGTCACCCGCCAATCCGGATTGGCGGCCAGCACACCGTGCATCGGCGCTCCGTGCGCGTCGGCGCGCACACCATTCTCCCCGGGTGTCACGTTCACCGCCGTCCCTCCGACGCGGTAGTGGTTGCCGCTCAACCGGTTTGCCCACGGATAGAGGATCGGGATGCCCATCGTCTTGCCGTCGGAGAGGTAAGCTTGCAGCCCGCGGCGCTGTCCCAGATACTCGACGCCACCGTCGGACAGCGAGGTGCAGATCATCCCCGCCGCCGGCACATAGGTGGCCATCAGCGACGATGACGGGTCAGACAAGTTGACTGGTTGAACCTCGACCATGAGGCAAGTCTGGCACGGGTCAGCGAGTCAGCGGGTCGTGCTGGATGCGCTCGGCCGGCGCTCCCCGCTCGATCAGGGCGGCCTTGGTGGCGGTGACCATGTCCGGTCCGCCGCAGATGAGGATCTGCCGATCGCCCCAGTTGCCGTACCGCGTCACCACCTCGGCCAGCGTGCCGGTCTGGCGCACGTGCAGGCCACGCGGAGGTTGGACGTCGGGGTACTGGCCGGCCCACGGCGGGTCAGTGCTGTATTCGGACACCGGGGTCACCGACAGCCACGGATTGGTCGAGGCGATGTGCCACAGGGTTTTCAGGTCGTACAGATCGCACGGATAGCGGCCGCCGAAGAACAGGTGCACGCGCGGATTCTCGCCGTGCAATGTCATGTCCATGATGATGTTGCGCAGTGGAGCCAGGCCTGTGCTGCCCGCCACCATCAACACATCTTCGCCGTCGCGGTCGACGTGCAACCCGCCGTGTGGGCTGGACATCCGCCAGCGATCTCCGATCTTGGTCTCGGAGACGATGGCGGTGCTCACCATGCCGCCGGGGACTGACCGGATGTGGAACTCGATGCCCCCGGACCGGTCGGAGGGCACGGCGGGGCTCAGGTAGCGCCACCGGCGCGGCCACTGTGGCACCTGGACGGTCACGTACTGGCCGGGGTAATAGAACAGCGCCTGGTCGAGTTGCAGCCGGATCACCGAGACATCACGGGTGACCCGGTGGTGCTCGATCACGGTGCCGTCGCAATACGCCGGGGATTCCTCGGCATCGGCCGCCCCGCGCATCACCCCGATGACCAGTGCCACGGCGTCGTGAGTGGCCTCGGCCAGCCGATCGTCCCATTCGGGTTCGAGATGGCGGTGCAGAGCGTTGTACAGCGCCTCCTGCATGGAGTCGTAATGGCTCTGTGTGACACCGTATTTGCGATGGTCTCGACCCAGCTGAGCCAGGAACGCCACCGGCTCTTCGGCACGTTGGGCGATCAGCTCGCCGAACAGCCAGGTCAGGGCGCGGGCAAAGACATCGCGCTGGCTGTCCATGTCGGGCGGGAACAGATCACGGGCCGAGAGGTCGGTGGCGAACCATTGGGTGTAGAAGTCGCGGATCAGCGGCGCGGAGCCCTGCTCGGGGTCGACGGCGCGCTGGAGTGTCTCCAGTGCTTGACGGTCATCGAGTCCCACGGAGTCGCATCATATGCGCGGAAGTTCCGGGCCGCCGCAATGCGGCGATGATCAGCAACGTCAGCCCGGCAAGCGCCCAGCAACTGAGCACAAGGATCGCCAAGTCCGCGCCCGCACCGTCGAAGTATGCGGTGGATCGCAGCAGCGTGGCGGTGGCACCCTGTGGCAGCAACTGGCCCAGCTGGCCCCAGCCGGCGGGCAGCATTTCCGGTGCGGCGGTCAGCCCCGACAGGGGGTTGCCCAGCAACAGAGCCAGTGCGGCGCCCACGCCCAGGCCGACCTTGCCGAACAGTGAGCCCAGGCCGAGCACGGTCAGCCCGGCCGCGGCGATCCCGAGCGTCAGGCCGGCGGCCACTCCCCAGAAGTTCGAGTCGATCGAGCCGAACACGTACTGGAGCAGGGCGGCCACGGTTGCTCCGGCAACCGCGGAGAACACGATCGCCGCGATCAGCCGGGTCCACACCTCGCGGCGCAGTACCAGCACCAGAGCGACCGCGGGCAAGATCCCGGCCAAGGTGATCGGCAGGGCGGAGGCGGCCAGTCCGGTGCCGCGCGGATCCTGGCTCGTGGGTGCAGCGAGATCCTCGGAATGCAGCGGGGCCCCCTGGTGTGCCGCGATGCCGTTGCCGATCTGGGTCAGCAGTTGCGCGACGGCGGGGCTGCCTCCGGTGGCGGTGAGCAAGGTGGGGCCCTGTGTTCCGAAAGCGATGCCGCCGTACACATTTCGGTTCAGAATTGCTTCCCGCAGGGCTTCCTCGCTCGGGTAGTAGGTGACTGCGAACGCTTCGGGAGCCTGCCGTTCGAGGAGTTCGGCGACCTGGCTGGTGGCTGCCTGCGGGCCCGCGGCTCCGATCGGAACGTCGTGGGGCTTGGAGCGTGCGGCGGGCAGGGCGAAGGCGATGGCGACGACGGCGATCGCGATGGCCAGCACGGTGACAATGCCGGCGGCTCGCAGAGCGGCGGGTGGTTGGTGTTCGGGTGCCGCGTGGTGGACGGGCGGCGTGGTCTGGGTCGAGAGCATCGTTCCCTCTTTTCATCCGACGTTGAATTAATCGGTTGATGTGAGGGTAGGCCGTGTAGGGAAAGTTTTCAACAGCCATTGAAATGATAGTGTCGCTGTATGGCTTCACCTGGTAAAACACCTGGCCGACGAGGGCGCCGACAGGGTGATCCGGTGTCCCGCGACGCGGTATTGGCTGCGGCCAAGCTGCGCTTCGCGGCGGAGGGCTACGAGAAGACGACGCTGCGGGCCATCGCCTCGGACGCACACGTCGACGCGTCGATGGTGCTCTATCTGTTCGGGTCGAAAGCGGACCTGTTCCGGGAATCGCTGCGGCTGATCCTCGACCCCGACGTGCTGGTGGCCGCGTTGGAAGGGCCGGCCGACTCGATCGGCGAACGCATGGTGCGCGTCTACCTGAAGATGTGGGAGACGCCCGACACGGCGGCCAGCATGCGCGTGATGCTGCAGTCGGCGACATCGAATTCCGATGCGCACGTGGCATTTCGAACGTTCATGCAGGATTACGTGCTGACCGCGGTGTCAGGAGTTCTCGGTGGTGGCGAACAGGCCCGATTGCGGGCGATGCTCGCCGCATCAAGCCTGGTGGGCACGGCGATGCTGCGCTATGTGATGGCCGTGCCACCGTTGGCGACACTCGACGGGGAACAGGTGGTGGCACTGTTGGCGCCCACCTTGACCCGCTATCTCACCGCCGATGCGGATGAGCTGGGGCTGCCCGAACTGTAGGTGCTACTTGCCGAACGTGGCGCTTGCGGCAACCTTGGCGTATTTCCCGATGACCTGCCCCACCTCGACAGCATTTGCTGCCGAGTTGGCGCTCATCACCGCCATCTGTCCGGCAGCAAGCGGTACTGAGCCGGCGACAGCGCCGATCTCAATGGCCAGTGCGACAGCAGGACCCTGCGGACCGGAAACTTTCGCAATCATTGCGGGCAGGATCGCATACCCGAGCACAGTCGCGCAGGTACCGAGGAACGAGCGGGTCTGATTGATTTGACTCGCCTGTTTGCCGACGATTGCTTCCAAGGCTTTGTCTGCTTCTGCGATCGTGCGTGCGCGTTCCTGTTGTTTCGCGTCTTGGCCTGTGTAGGCCTGCGACGCGTCGCCTTGCCAACCAGCTGCCGGCTTCGCCGATTCCAGGGTGTCATGGACTTGGCCCAACTGCTCTGCGCCCTTGCCGAACCTGTCGCCAGTATCCGGATTGCCGACTCCGCAAGTGAGAGTCATACCTTGGATGCCCAACAGGCCGGCGTTGATGATGGGAGTTGCGACAGACTTCCCGATAAGCATCTGCACGAGTCCGATTGCGTCGGAACCCAGCCCGAGCTTGTCCCCGGCATCGTCGTGAGACTTCGTGGACCACAGAGTGTTGGCATCCCCGAGATCGCCGGCGACCTTGCTGTTGCCGAGCGTATCGCTGACCTTTTCTGCGGCGCTCCAAAAGCTCATTCTGGTCTGGTCCTTCCTTAGCTGCGACGAGCCTAACAGCACGCCAACATGTTGCTATGCACCAATTTTGGGCGTTCAACACGCGGGATTGGCGTTCTCTGGGCGACACTGAATGGGCTGAGGACTGGTGTCTAGACCGACGGCACACTCATCGGGCCCACCGCGAGAACGGCGCCAGCGAATCGAGATGGTCGTACAGAAAGTGTGCAAACGCGGTGGCCAACAGCAGCGTGGGCATTGGTGGGGACGTGGGATGCGCACAGTCGAGCCGGTAATCGAAGGTCGCGTACATGAACATGGCTTCGCGCTTGGATTGGTTCCGTTGACTATGTACCCGCCCGATCTCTGTACTGGTGTCGCAAATGGGTTCGTCGAGTTCCAACTTGGTGAACTTGGGGATGTAGGAACGTATTTTGGTGGCGCCTAGCGATTGGCCCTGATACTCCAGCTCGAACGAAATTTTTGGGGTTCGGAAGAACTGCCAGTACGAGCTGGTCTGCCGAAGGCAACCGAGTTCACGGCCGTCGGGGTCGCGAACGTGTAGAACATGTTTGCCATGACCCCGGAACCCCACAGACCGGATGAACTGCAGCAGTTGTGTTCCATCGGGTCGAACGACCTCGAATACGAGTTCGCTGATTGCCGCAGCCCCCCAGGGGGGTTCTTTCAGTAGTTGGATCAACGCGAGTAGTTGCCCACGCGGGTTCGTAATCGAACAGCGAATATCGGAACCGAATCCACCGCGGATTGGCTGGAGAAACAGGGTGGGCTCCCCGAATGGGTACCCACCCGAAGTCAGCGGTGGGGCAGGCGCCTGCGGCGCGGTCTCTGCCTGCGTCGGTGGACGAGCTGCCACGTGGGGTGTCCACTGTCGGCCGTCGAAGTACCGGATCTGCTGAATGTTCCACGGGTCGGTAAACCAGCCCGCTTGCGGGGGCAGTGGCAAGGATTCGTTGATGATGGTTCCTCGGTCAGTCTTCCCGCTCGGAGTGCCGTGCGATGAGCGCGAGGTCGGCCTCGTGGGCCTGTTCCGGGGTGGCGAAGGGCATGTTGGTCTCCACGAAATCTCGCGCATCGCGGAGATTCATACCTTGCTCGACGAACATGTTCACCACGCCGACGTGCACGACCGCAGCAGCCTTCTTGGTCGCCACGCCTGCCACGAACCGAATCTCTTCAGCCAGTTGGGATTCGGTTAGAGCGGTCACCTTTGGATCTAGATCGACGTGAGCGACCGAACCGCCGAGGTAGGCCGTCACGGCGACGGTGCCGGGCGGGTTGATCGCCTGGACCACGGGCCCCTGATCTTCGTCCGCCGTAGCCGCGTCGGCGTCGACTGGGCCGAAACCGTCGTCCTCATCTTCTTCGACTTCGGCGTTGGTGAAGTCGTCGACACCATCGAGGTTGGTCCGCTGGTCGATTTCGCCGATGGAGTAGTCCGGCAAGGCGTCGAGTCCCGACCCGTCATCGTCGGGTTGGATTGGTGTGTCGAAGTCGAGCGCGTCCAAGCCCGTGTCTTCGGAGTAGAAGAACTCATCGTCAGGATCGTGTGTGGTCACGTATCTGAAGTTCCGATTCTGATCGAGCGCCGGCGCGAGCCGAGACCGCTGGCTTTGATTCGTACGTTACCGCTGGCGAAGTTGCCCGCCGGTAGTGGGCTCAGCGGGGATGCATCTCTTTACTGAGTTTGCCGGCCCCTTGCGCGTCGGACTGGTCGTAACGTGCCGCCGCCATCCCGAGCCGGCTCGACAGACTGGTCGAGACCGAGTTCATGCCGGCGCACGCAGCAGCGCGTGCGCTTTCCGCCGCAGCGACGGCCGCGTTTGCGGCTGAGCAGACGACGCCGTGATTAACCACCATCGATGTGCTGACACCATGTGACGCCGTGGCCGCTGCGACGATCTGTTCCGCGGCGGTAGCTTGCATCTGCGCAAGTTCGAGCACGTGTGAGGTAATCACGCGCAGTTCGCCGGACATCTGGATCTCCTCGTGTATCAGCTGTCGGTGGTGGTGGCGGCGGACCCGTTTGGACGAAGCCTCTATCTGGGTGAGCTTAACTGCCCACGAGGGGACCTCTGTGCACCAATTCTTAGGCGGCAGGCTGCGCTGGGAGTGGTTAGAACCGACCTTGGGTGAGCAGCCCGCGTTTAGGCTGTGGCCGTGCGAGGGGACGAAGTGGCAGTGGAGTTCGTCGCCCGTGGAAGCCTACCGAGCACGGCAGAGGAATGGCTCGGGCTGTTGGCGGCCATCGGTGTGATGATCGCAACCTATGTGCTGGTGCAGGTTTGGGCCGGCCGCAGCGCAGCCAAGGAATTGGATGCGCTGGAAGCACGATTTGTAGCGGAATCAGCCCAGTTCAAATCCCGTTGGCCCGCGCAAGTGCTTTGGCAGGCACCGTATTTGGAGCTGGAAGCGGAAGCAGAGCGTTCTTGGCGAGTGGTCTTCGTCCTGGAGCGGCGGCGCGATCTCGCGCGGCGAGGACGAGTCGGCGACTTTGATGCTCAAATCGCCGCCGTCCGGAGCTGGATCACCACAGTCGTCAATGCAATGAACAACGCGGCTTCCCGTGGACGGTAAGCCGATGTATGACCATGTGCTTGCTGCGGGTTCTCATGAGCCAAAGAGCTTCCTCACCTATCTGACGATTGGGCTGGTGGTATCTGCTCTCTTTGCTGCCGGAGCGATTGGACTGTCCATGATTCCGTCGTCTGCGGACGAACGACTGGATGCCGAGCGGGCGCGGCTGTTCACCCACTCGGAAGCGTTCTGGGCTCGATGGCCGAACAATCGTGTGTTCGAGGCGCCATATGACGAATTGGCCGGCGAGGCGGCCAGGTGCGCGCGGCTCATCGAGATCTTCCAGGGGCAGCGGGGCACCAATGTCCGTCCGGCGACGGGTCATGCTCGCAAAACCTATGACAAAGCCAATGGTGAGATCGCTACCTACCAAGCGATGCTCAACTCGGTGCACAACGCGATGCACTACGCGATCTCGCAGGGACGCGGCCCTCAACTACCTTCGAATTGATTCTGCCCCAGGCTGTCCACGAAAGTAGGCCCGCGTCGGTCGAGCTCGCGCAGGTACTCGTCGGCCCACGTACTGAATGGCTGATATGCCAGGTACTCGTTGCGGAACCGGTCGTCCTCCGAGACCTCGGAAACGCAGAATGACGGAATCGCCAGATCGACCACGGGACCGCCGCGTTCGACTTCGGAAAGCAATAGCGGCGCGTTTCGCCCCAGGAACTGGTCGATGATCCAGCCGTCCTCGCCCAACCACATCGAGTAGCGAACCTTCGCGACGACGTGTTCGGATCGACCGACGATCTGCGCGGCGACCAATGGATCGAGTTCGCGTTCGGCCTCGTATCGGGTGCCGCCGACGGCGGGGCCTTTAGCCGTCATGGTCCCGAGCGATTGCTCGCCCAACGCCGCGACGAGCTCCGCGGGCGGGGCATCCAATTTCGCTGGTGCCGGGCCCTGTACTCGGACCCGCACCGCGTATCCGTCGGCCGCGAACAGATACGCCTGGACGATCAATGCTGGTGCGGGATCTGATGCTGCCACTGCGGGCAATTCGCGGACAAAGAACTTCCGCTCGAATTCGAAATCACCGAAACCGGATTCGGACATGCGCACACCGTAGCCCGTCCCGCCCCGAATACGTCGCCTATAGGCCGTGAATTCCTTTGTAGAGCACGAGGAGACCGATCACGACGAGAATGGCCGCAACCAGCACGGCGTGGTTGCGTTCCATCCATTCCTTGAGTCGGGCGAGCGCGGGGTCCAAACGCTCGCCGGACACCGCGTAGGCGAGGATCGGCAGGGCCACGGTCGATCCGGCGGCCAGGACGAAGTACAGGCCGGCCGCCCACACTGCGGGTTGGCCGAGGCCGGCGCTCCCGATCGCCAAACCTGCTGCCACGCAGATCAACAGCACTTTGGGGTTCACCACGGTGAGAATCGCGCCGGCAGCACCGGCCCGGAGCGGCGTGAGCTTGCTCAGGCTGGCCATCCATTTGGGGCTGTGCTCTGCCTCGGACCGGGTCAGGTAGCGGTACGCGCCGAAGACGATCAACGCCGCACCGACGACGATGCGCAACCATGATGCCCACGTCGGGGGCTGGTCAAGCCGGCCGAACAGGCCCGAGACGCCGACGAAGATCGCGGTCAGCGCGCTCAGGCCGAGAAGCCATCCAGCGAGGAAGGACAGGCCTGTCGGCCGGGGACGCGGGGTGTGCAGCACCAGCACCGCCGGGATGATCGAGAGCGGCGACAGTGCCACCACCATGGCCAAGGGGATGAGTTCGGCAAAAACAGAACCCCAGCTCTCCGTCATAGCGAGCAACCTAGCAACATCGCGGCGCCGGGTTGTGACTGTTCACCAGTGCCCGGTAGCGACATCCTCGACTGCGTCGGCGGCGTGCTCCGGCCCGCCGTGCGCGCGGATCTCGTCACGAATCTCGTCGAGGTTCGCTCGCACCCGATGATCGGCCGCGATTCCGAGCACCGCGGTGCGGATCGCCGCCGCACTGGGCAGATGGTCCTGGAGATGACGGCCGACGCCGATCGCCTCCAGTCGGGCGGCATTGGCCGGCTGATCGACGGCCTGCGGGATCGCGACCATCGGTACTCCGAACCACAAGCCCTCGGTGCATGAGCCCATGCCGGCGTGGGTGATGAAGCAGTCGGCGCGTCGCAGCACCGCAGGCTGGGGAACGGTCCCGCGCACTTGAACCCACGAGGGCACCGTGCTCAGGTCGTCGGCCCGCCCTGTGGCCAACACCAACCGCCAGCCCTGCCCGTCGAGAGCCTCGATCACGTTGCGGTACACGTCGGCTCGGTCGGTGTAGGCCGTGCCGAACGCCAGCAGCGCCAGCGGGCCGTCACCGGCCGGAGGGCTCCAGTCACCCGGCGCTTCCCGTCGCGGATCAATGCACGGCCCGACGAACCGATAGCGATCGCCGACGCGGTCAGCATGGCGTTGCATGACTCGCGGGATCAACACCAGGCAGCGTCGCGGTACGCCGGTCACCTCGTCGAACGTCAAGCCCGACCGGGAATCGCGCAACCATGCGTCGAATGCCTCGCGATAGGCCCGTCCGCCGGCACTCTCAAAGATCGGGTCCAGGATCTCGGCCATGTCTTCGCGGTAGCCCTCCCAGGCAACCTCACTGGGCGATAACTGCGCCGCGGGCACGCCCCATTGCTCGGCCGCCACGGGGCCGGCCATGCCGCCGATGTCGTAGAGCACCAGGTCGGGCCGATCCCGGTCGAGCGCGGCGTGGAGTTGCGGCAGGACGTGCACCGCCTCGTCGAGGAACAAGCGCATGCCGGCCACCGGGTCGGTTTCGTCGAAGGACTCCGGCGCACCGGGTGCGCCCGGCAGCACCGAGGTGCAGGCGATGACGTCGGCTCCGGTGGAGGCGACGAGATCGGCCAGGTGGCCGCCGACCAAGTAACTCACCCGATGACCGCGGCGTACGAGCTCGGTGACCACGGCCAGATGCGGGTACATATGGCTGGGTGCGGACGCGGCGACGACGACGATATGCACGCGGACAAGTCTGCCTGCGGAAAATTTTCAAAGTTGAGCGGAACAGACTCAACCTTGACTACGTTGTAGATGGCGACAAGCATTTTCTCTATCGAAAAAGGGAGGTGTCGTGGACTCGTTCAACCCGACGACCAAGACTCAGGCGGCGCTGACCTCAGCGTTGCAGGCGGCCAGTTCCGCCGGTAACCCGGAGATCCGGCCCGCCCACCTATTGATGGCACTGCTCACCCAGAACGAGGGCATTGCCGCGCCCCTGCTCGAGGCCGTCGGCGTGGACCCCGCGACGATTCGGACCGAGGCGCAGCGGTTACTCGACCGGCTGCCCAGCGCCAGTGGCGCCAGCAGCCAACCACAGCTGAGCCGCGAATCGCTCGCCGCGATCACCACGGCCCAGAACCTGGCCACCGAGATGGACGACGAGTACGTCTCCACCGAACATCTGATGGTCGGCCTGGCCACCGGTGACTCAGAGGTCGCCAAGTTGCTGACGGGCCACGGCGCCTCGCCTGAGGCGTTGCGCGAGGCCTTCACCAAGGTGCGCGGCAGCGCTCGGGTCACCAGCCCCGACCCCGAGGGCAGCTACCAGGCACTGGAGAAGTACTCCACGGACCTGACCGCTCGCGCCCGGGAAGGCAAGCTCGACCCGGTTATCGGACGCGACAACGAGATTCGTCGCGTCGTGCAGGTACTGAGCCGGCGCACCAAGAACAACCCGGTGCTCATCGGCGAGCCCGGCGTCGGTAAGACGGCGATCGTCGAGGGCCTGGCCCAGCGCATCGTGGCCGGCGACGTGCCGGAAAGCCTGCGGGACAAGACCGTCATCTCACTGGACCTCGGGTCCATGGTGGCCGGCGCCAAGTACCGCGGTGAGTTCGAAGAACGGCTCAAGGCTGTCCTCGACGAGATCAAGGACTCGGCCGGACAGGTCATCACCTTCATCGACGAGCTGCACACCATCGTCGGCGCCGGCGCCACCGGTGAGTCGGCGATGGACGCGGGCAACATGATCAAGCCCATGCTGGCCCGCGGCGAGCTGCGGCTGGTCGGCGCGACCACGCTCGACGAGTACCGCAAGTACATCGAGAAGGACGCCGCCCTGGAACGCCGGTTCCAGCAGGTGCTGGTCGGTGAGCCGTCGGTCGAAGACACCGTCGGCATCCTGCGCGGCCTCAAGGACCGCTACGAAGTGCACCACGGCGTGCGCATCACCGACTCCGCACTGGTGGCTGCGGCAACCCTCTCCGACCGCTACATCACCGCGCGTTTCCTGCCGGACAAGGCCATCGACCTGGTCGACGAGGCCGCATCCCGGCTGCGCATGGAGATCGACTCGCGGCCCGTCGAGATCGACGAGGTCGAGCGGCTGGTCCGTCGCCTCGAGATCGAGGAGATGGCTCTTGAGAAGGAGGAGGACGACGCCTCCAAGGAGCGGCTGGAGAAGCTGCGCGGCGAGCTGGCCGATTACAAGGAGAAGCTCTCGGAGCTGACCACCCGTTGGCAGAACGAGAAGGGCGCCATCGACGTGGTCCGCGAGCTCAAGGAGCAGCTCGACAGCTTGCGCGGTGAGGCCGACCGGGCCGAGCGCGACGGTGACCTGGCCAAGGCCGCGGAGCTGCGCTACGGGCGTATCCCCGAGGTCGAGAAGAAGCTCGACGCCGCACTGCCGGTGGCCGAGGCTCGCGAGAACGTGATGCTGAAGGAAGAGGTCGGGCCTGACGACATCGCCGAGGTGGTCGAGGCGTGGACCGGTATTCCGGCCGGCCGGATGCTCGAAGGCGAGAGCGCCAAGCTGCTGCGTATGGAAGAGGAGCTGGGCAAGCGCGTCATCGGACAGAAGGCCGCGGTGACCGCGGTGTCGGATGCGGTGCGCCGCACCCGGGCCGGGGTGGCCGACCCGAACCGGCCGACGGGTTCGTTCATGTTCCTGGGCCCGACCGGTGTGGGTAAGACCGAGCTGGCAAAGGCGTTGGCGGAGTTCTTGTTCGATGACGAACGGGCGATGGTCCGCATCGACATGAGCGAGTACGGCGAGAAGCACTCGGTGGCTCGGCTGGTCGGTGCGCCTCCGGGCTACATCGGCTACGACCAGGGTGGTCAGCTGACCGAGGCGGTGCGGCGGCGTCCGTACACGGTGGTGTTGTTCGACGAGATCGAGAAGGCCCACCCGGACGTGTTCGACGTGCTGTTGCAGGTGCTCGACGAGGGCCGGTTGACCGACGGCCAGGGCCGCACGGTCGACTTCCGCAACACGATCCTGATCCTGACCTCCAACCTGGGTGCCGGCGGCACCGAGGAGCAGGTGATGGCCGCGGTGCGGGCGGCGTTCAAGCCGGAGTTCATCAACCGGCTGGACGACGTGATCATCTTCCACGGCCTCGAACCCGGCGAGCTGGTGTCGATCGTCGACATCCAGCTGCAGCAGCTGCAGAAGCGGCTGTCGCAGCGCCGGCTCACCCTCGAGGTGTCGCTGCCCGCCAAGCAGTGGCTGGCCCAGCGGGGCTTCGACCCGCTCTACGGCGCCCGCCCGCTGCGCCGCCTGGTGCAGCAGGCCATCGGCGACCAGCTGGCCAAGATGCTGCTGGCCGGTGAGGTGCACGACGGCGACGTGGTGCCCGTCAACGTCAGCGCGGACGGCGAAGGCCTGGTCCTGGGCTGAGTCACGGACGAAAAAGTCCCGCCACACACGGTGTGGCGGGACTTTTTCGTGCCTGCGAAGGTGTGCTGTCCATTTTTGAGGGATTCGTGGCCGAACGAAGGCGGCGCAGCACCCATGGCAGCGAGAAGCATGGAGGTCAGACACAGACACAGTCGGACCACCAGAAAGCCCAGAAGCCATGTCACACACCATCGCCGGGATCGAGATTCCCGACACCGCGGCAGTCGCTGAAGCGACACGCCTGGTCCAGCAGACCATCACGCCGCTCATCTACCACCACTCGTGCCGGGTGTTCTACTTCGGCCAGATTCATGCCCAGCGGCTCGGCGTGAAACCGGACCCCGAATTGCTGTACCTGGCGGCCATGTTTCACGACACGGGTCTTGTGACGCCGTTCTCCGATACCGAACAGCGCTTCGAGGTCGACGGCGCCGATCACGGACGCGAGTTCCTGCTCAAGCGTGGGTTTTCCGCCTCGGCGGCCGACACGGTGTGGACGGCGATCGCCCTGCACACCACACCGGGCATCCCGGGCCGGATGGGGCCCGAGATCGCCGCGACGCACCTCGGGGTGCTCACCGATGTGGTCGGTTTCGGTCTCGATGATCTGGACTCGGACCGGATAGACGAGATCCTTGCGGTCCACCCGCGCGGCGATTTCAAGAACGAATTCCTGAGCGCGTATTTCGACGGTTTCAAGAACCGGCCGGAGACGACTCTCGGCACGGTGAACTTCGATGTCCTGCAACACTTCATGCCCGACTTTCGCGGCGTCACCACCGTCGAGCGCATTCTCGGATCGGCCTGGCCCTCGTGACTGGCCCCGCTGTGCTCATCGTCCACGGCGCCTGGCACAAGCCCGAACATTTCCGCTTGCTCGTCGATGAGCTCTCGGATCTCGACGTACGTACCGTGCACCTGACAAGCAGCGGCGACGATCCCGCCGTGCTGGGCGACATGTATGCCGATGCCGAGGTGATCGCACAGGCCGTTGCAGCTGTTGACGGGCCAGTCGTCGTCGTCGCTCATTCCTACGGTGGTGTGCCCACCACACAGGCGTTGTCCAACGCGCCGAATGTCCGAAAGATCGTCTATCTCGCCGCATTTCAACTGGAGGCCGGCGAATCACTGCTCTCGCAGAACCCAGATGGTGCGCTGTGGCCGTGGACCAAGCTCAGGCACCGGGACGGTGCCGAAGACTTCGTCGAAGTGATGACGCCGGCGGAAGTGTTCTACAACGATCTCGACGACGCCACCGCAGAATTCGCCGTCAGCGAGATCGGTTACCAGTCTTACTCTTCCATGCGGCAGCCACTGACAGAGACGGCGTGGAAGACGCTACCGAGCGCCTACATCGTCTGCGAAGCAGACAACTCGATCCCTGTGACCGCGCAAGAGCGGATGGCCGGGAACTCCGACGAGGTCTATCGGATGAACACGTCGCATTCCCCGTTTCTCTCTCAACCAGCAGCGCTTGCCCAGCTCCTGCGTCGTCTGTTCGCCAACGCATAACCATCGCGTCTACACCGGAGGTTTCCCATGAGGCTCGGACTTCGCCTGCCCCAGCGATTGGCCACCGACGACGAACTCCAGGCCACCGGCGCCACCCGCGCCGATCGCGGCCGCTTTCTCAACGAGACGCTCGACGTGTTCGATGCTGCGTGGGGGCCGGACCCGGTGACCTTCAAAGGTCCGCGTGTCACCATCGACCACGCCTCGGTCCTGCCCAAGCCCGTGTCGAAGATTCCTGTGTTGCTCGGCGGTGGCGGCAGCAATCTCGGTCGGGCTACCAGCTCAAAAGCTCTGCAGCGCATAGCCAAACGGGCCGACGGCTGGATGCCGGTGCTCGCCACCCCCGGATTGGTCGGCGTTGCGGAGCTGCGCACAGGGTGGGATCGGATCCGGGAGATGGCCTCGGAGTACGGCCGGGAGGCGAGCCGAATGGAGATGGTGGTGGTCGGCAATGTGACCTTCACCGAGCGCGATGCCGGGCCTGACCGGTCGGCGTTCGTCGGCACCTTCGACCAAATCATGGAGGACATCGACACGGCCGCGCAGGCCGGTGCAGACGAACTCATCGTGGACCTGAATCTGCAGGACTGGTTCACCAGCACCGGCCACATGCTTGAGACCGCAGTGGAGATCCGCCAACGGTACGCGGTCTGAGTGAAGGAGTCGGTAAATGATCACCAAGGCCCCGCTGGCCGCTGCTGTGGCGGCCATGGTTGTCGGCTGTGGCGCTCCGGCGGCGAAGTCAGAACCACCGAACCTCGCCAGTAGGAACCTCACGTCGGCGATCGTCACCTTCCCGCCGGGCGCGCAGGTGGCGCCCCATCGCCACGGCGACGCGTTCGTCTTCGCCTACGTGCTCGAAGGCGCGGTGAGCAACCAGCTCGAAGGCGAACCTGCGCACGTGCACCGGCAGGGGGAGAACTGGTTCGAGGAGCCGGATGCAAACGACGTCGCGATAAAGAACGTCAGCTCAACCGATCCGGCGAAGCTGCTGGTGGTCTTCATCCTCATCACGGCGCAGCCGCCCAAGGCTGATGGCCGGCCCGGCTAATCGCCGTCCGAACCGGCGCGACGAGCAGTGCTGAACCGGCGTTGGTAGGCAGCCGGGCTGATGGACAGCTTCCTCGCGAACACCCGTCGCATGCTCTCGTAGCTGGGGAAGCCGGCATGAGCAGCTGCCTGGGTGGCGTTGTGCCCTTGATCGAGCAGCGCCCTGGCCATGTCGAAACGGATGCTCTCGACGTATCGCGCCGGTGTGGTGGACAGCTCATCGTGGAAAAGCCGGGTGAGGTGCCGTGTGCTCACGTTGAGGTGGTTGGCCAGTTCGGTGAGCGAATGGTCGCCTTGCGGATCCGCCGTCACCAAGTCGACCACCTGCCGTAGGGCTGGAGAACGGGGCGGCGGGCCTTGTAGGGGAGCGGAGAACTGTGACTGGCCGCCGGCCCGCTGCATATACACCACCAGGGCGCGGGCGACGTCGCGGGTCAGGTCGGGCCCGTGGTCTTCTTCGACGAGTGCAAGTGCCAGGTCGATCCCGGCGGTCACGCCCGCCGATGTGTAGGTGTTGCCGTCACGGACATAGATTGCGTCGGGCTCGACCTGGCATGTCGGACACCGCGCGGCCAGTTCGCGGGCGACGTTCCAGTGCGTGGTCGCCCGCTTGCCGTCGAGAAGTCCGGCGGCGGCGAGGATGAACGCGCCGGTGCAGATCGATGCGACCCGGCGGGCGCCCGGTGCCGGAACCCTTGCGGCTTCGGCCAACATCGTCGGCACCGGCGTCCGCGGATAGTTGTCGGAGCCGGGCACCAGATATGTGTCTGCTGCAGGCTCACCAACGACGTCATGCTCTACGGTGATGCCGAAACCCAGGTTGGATGTGACGTTCTCACCCGTGGGCGACAGCAGCACGATCTGGTAGTCGGCGCCGAACCGGTTCGCCGTCTTGAACACCTCCGCCGGACCCGCGACGTCCAACAGCGTCACACCGTCGTAGACGAGGATCGCGACGCGGCGTGGCGCCGGCTTCGCGGCAGTGGTCGACGCTGGCATGACCACCAGTGTGCGCGCTTGCGCGGTTCAGAGGGCAAACCTTCCGGCGAAGCCGCGCAGTGGCACATCGGCGCTCGTCAGCAGTCCGGGCGGCGCTGCTACCACCGAGGCGATGGCATTGAGCGCAGGCAGCCCCGTCACGGTCATGCCGATCGACGCGAACGAATCGGGGTCGGACAGATCCACGCCGGGTTTGGGGAAGATCATGTGCTTGTTGTAGACGCACGGATCGCCCTTGATCTGAGTGATGTAGCAGCCCTTGATGTCCCAGCTGGGATCGGTGTGCGGGGTCATCTGCCATTCCAGGTGGGTTTCGACGCGCGGCACACCGTCGACCATGCCCTGGTATTTGATGTAGTTGCCGCCGAGCGATCCCTTGGGCAGTGTGTACCAACCCAGGTCGACGTCCTTGGTGCACGCACCGAGCTCGTAGCTGAACTTGACCTCGTCGAGCGTCAACCCGAAGCAGTCGGCCATCATCAGCACGCTGTCGGCGAATACCTCGGTGTACTTGCGTAGTTTGCCCGGGATCGACGGGTCATCGACCGGGAGCCCGTAGCCGACCTCGATCCAGGTGTCCTTGCTGTGATGGCATGACACGTCGACGGATTCGATGGTGGTGACGTTCTCGATCTCGGCGACGTCGGCCGAGCACACCACGCCGAGAATCTGGTTGAGCCCGGGATTCATGCCGGTGCCGTAGAACGTAGAACCACCAAGTGCGGCCGCTTCCGCCAGGACCTGGGTGACCGGTCTCCCCGACGGGTGGGGATGGTTGGTGTCGCGATGCCAACCGGTGATCCAGTCCGCGGTGGTGACGATATTGATCCCGGCCTCAAGGACTTTCACGTACAAGTCCTCGTCGGGAAAGACGCCGTGGAAGGTCAGTACGTCGGGACGCGCCGCGATGATCTCGTCGACCGAGCCCGTCGCCGTCACCCCGATCGGGTCGATACCGGCGATCTCACCGGCATCGCGTCCGACCTTTTCCGGTGTGTAGCAATGCAATCCGATCAGTTCGAGATCGGGCCGCTTGCCGATGCGCTTGATCATCTCGGTGCCGACGTTGCCGGTCGCCACCTGGAATACGCGGATCTTCTCGGTCATTGGGTGTCTGCCTTCCGTATACGCGCGAGGTCGGCCGCGCTGCCACCGCGACCGTCGGGATAGAACTGCATGGCCCACTTGCGAATTGCGGTGAAGCCCTCGTACTCGGCGGTGGCCAACGCCGGAGGATCGGAATAGCGCTGATGCGACCAGATGTGGATGTCCTGGGTGAATTGGCGGATCACTTCGTCGCCGAACTCCGCGGCCTTGGCGGCGGCCCGATCGGAGTCTTTTCCTGGGGTGCGGCCGATGTAGACCATGAACCGCACGTCGGAGGTGGACTCGTCGACCGGGGTGACCGCGGAGATGGTGCGGTTGTCGATCATTCCCCAGCTCTTGGTCACCGCGATGCCCAGGCCGCCGTTGATGGCCTCGACACCGCTGCGCACGTCCTCGATCGACTGTTGATCGTCGCCCTCGAAGGTGATGGTGAAGTCGACGTAGGAGACCGGTGCGGCGAAGTCGTGGCGGGTGAACACCGGGACGATCGGCGTCTGGTGCACGAATTTGAAGTGTGCGAAGTCGACGCCGTTCTCCAGGACGTACTGCGGATGCAGCTCCAGCGCTTCGCGGAACAGCCGCTGCTGGGGGTAGTAGTCGGCGGCGCTGCTGCCGTCGTTGAACGAGGCGAACACGTCCGGCGCATCGAAGAACGGCTCACGTCCTTCGATGTCGTGCCAGATGTAGATGATCTCGTTGCGCTCCACGACGGGATAGGTGCGCATCCGGCGACCGCGATTGGGCCGGTCCTGGTACGGGATGCAGACGTTGCGGCCCTCGGCGTTCCACTGCCAGCCGTGGAACGGGCACTGGATGACCTCGCCGATCACCTGGCCGCCGAATCCCAGATGGGCGCCCAGGTGCTCGCAGAACGCGTTCATCACGGTCACCTGGCCGGATTCCGAGCGCCAGGCGACCATCTCCTCGCCGAAGTACTTCATGGCGTGCACGTTTCCGACGTCTACCTGGTCTGACCAGGCGACTTGGAACCATCCCGTCGGTTTCATCGACAACGGTGGCTTGGCCATGACACGAATCGTAGGAGGTTCTGTGAAACTTTGGAAGAGGGTTCTGTGAAAACGGGGTAGCCTCTCGAAGATGACCGAGGTGAGCGGGCGCCGCACCAACAGGCGCGGTGAAGCCACCCGGGAGAGCATGCTGGAAGCCGCCCGCAAGGCCCTGGCCACCGGCGACCCGGGCGCGGTCTCGGCCAATCGGATCGCCAAGGACATCGGAGCCACCTGGGGTGCGGTGAAATACCAGTTCGGCGACATCGACGGGTTCTGGGCCGCCGTGCTGCAGCGCACCGCGGAGCGCCGCGCGGGGCTGTTCAGCCACCACGACAGCTCTGCTTCCTTGCGTCAACGCGTCGCCGCCATCATCGATCTGCTCTACGACGGGTTGACCGCAGGCGATTCGCGGGCGATCGAGAATCTGCGCGCGTCATTGCCGCGGGACCCGGCCGAACTCGAACGGCTCTACCCGAAGACCGCTACGGAGCTGTCGTCGTGGGGGCAGGGCTGGCTGCAAACCTGTCAGCAGGCCTTCGCCGATCTCGGCGTTGACCCCGAGCGGGTGCGTGAGGTTGCCGCGTTCATCCCCGGGGCGATGCGTGGCATCACCTCCGAGCGTCAACTCGGCAGCTTCATCGACCTCGACGTGGCCCGGCGGGGGCTGACGAACGCGATCGTCACCTACCTCGAAGAGTCTCGGTCACAACGCTCTGATCACCAGTAACCGGGTTGTGACCTCACAAGGCTGGGGGATTCCCGCAGTCAACAAGTAGGCTATGCCCGATGGTCCCGCTCTGGTTCACGCTGTCCGCACTCTGTTTCGTGGGTGCGGCGGTGCTGCTGTACGTCGACATCGACCGTCGACGTGGGTTGGGACGGCGCCGCAAGTCGTGGGCGAAGTCGCATGGCTTCGACTACGAGCACGAGTCGCACGAGATCCTCAAGCGCTGGAAGCGCGGGGTGATGTCGACCGTCGGTGACGTCACGGCCAAGAATGTCGTGCTCGGCCAGATCCGTGGCGAGGCGGTGTTCATCTTCGACATCGAAGAAGTGGCGACGGTGATCGCCCTTCACCGCAAGGTCGGCACGAACGTCGTCGTCGATCTGCGCCTCAAGGGCATCAAGGAGCCTCGCGAGAGCGATATCTGGCTGCTCGGCGCGATCGGCCCGCGGATGGTCTACTCCACCAACCTCGACGCCGCTCGTCGCGCCTGCGACCGCCGGATGGTCACGTTCGCCCACACCGCGCCCGATTGCGCCGAGATCATGTGGAACGAGCAGAACTGGACTCTCGTCAGCATGCCGGTCACGAGCACCCGCGCCCAATGGGACGAGGGTTTGCGCACCGTGCGTCAGTTCAACGACCTGCTGCGCGTGCTGCCGCCGGTTCCGCAGAACGGTGTGGCACCGCAGTCGGGCCAGGGCAGCCAAGCGGCGCTGGCACGTCGTGCGGGCTCGCCCAGCCGCCCGTTGGCCCCGACTCCAGCCGGGCGCCGGGAGCTGCCACCGGGGCGGGCCGACGCCGCCCCCGGGCGTGGTGACGTCAGCCGCTACACGCAGCCGCGCCAGGAAACCGGCCGTCCGGACGTGATTCGCCGGACCCCGCCGCCTGCACGCAACGGGCGTCACGCCCCGCACTACCAGCGCTAGCCGGCGCAACAGGACTCGGATGACATGGGCAGTACGCGCGCTGATCGGCGCGGTCATGGCAGTAGTTCTCGCCGTCATCACGGGCTGCACATCTGATCAACCGGCACGCACGTATGAGGCGTCGACGGCTGTGCTCGGTGATTCGCTGGACATCCTCGGCTGGCACCTGAAGCTGTCGGATCTGCGGTTTGACTCCGAACGCGTGCTGGTCGACGTCGAGGGCTCCGCATCGGGCGATGCCCATGCCAAGCCCGAGGACATCCGGTTCGGCCTGTACGGCGCCCTGGCACATCCGATCGAGGCCGACGCACTGCACGGCTGCGACGGCATCGCCGACCTGGGACTGCGGCCGCTGGCCGCGCCCGCACCTGACAAGCTCAGCGGCACAGTATGTTTGGGGCCGCAGCGGGATCAGAGTCAGGTTCGCGGGGTGTATGTGTACTCGCCGCGTGAGCGCATCGCCGGCACCACCATCGCCTACCCGGCGGCCTTCCCGGTCGGGGTGCTGCCGACCAACGTCAACGACGCCGGCGTCACCCTCAAATCCACCAGCGTGGACGCGTTCAGTGCCGACGGAGGGCAGCTGGCACCGGCTGCGATGGGCGATCCCACCGCCTTCAACGGCAAGGGGTACATGCTGCTGGGCCTCCAAATCGACGGTGCGGCAAAGCGTTACGCGGACGATGCGGCGGCCCGCGGCGGCCCGCTGATGGTGGTGGCAGGCCCGTCACTGCCACCGCCCGGACTCAGCCCCGCCTGCTCGGCGTACGGCTCCTCGGTGCTGATTCTGCCGGAGGCATCGCGTGAGGCCGTCAACGTTCGGGCCTCGCTGTGCACGCAGGGTGAGATGAATGCGGCCCTGCTGTACGCCTCGGTTTCGGTGATCGGCACCCACGCCGCGCTGTGGACCACCGGTGGTTGAGGCCGCCGGCCCCACTGAGTGGGGACAATCCCCGGGAGTGGGGCCCTGGGAGGGGCCGTTGCCCTGCGGGGACGACGCCGCTCGCTATGACCCCGAGCTGTTGCGTGACGGCGATACTCGCAATGTCGTTGATGCCTACCGGTATTGGACTCGAGAGGCGATCATCGCCGACATCGACCACCGGCGGCATCCGCTGCACATCGCGATCGAGAACTTCGGCAACGACGCCAACATCGGTGCGGTGGTCCGCACGGCCAACGCCTTCGCCGTGGACACCGTGCACATCGTGGGCAAACGCCGGTGGAACCGGCGCGGTGCCATGGTCACCGACCGCTACCAACGGTTGCGCCACCACGACACCACCGCCGAACTGCTGTCCTTCGCCGCCGACTCCGGACTGACCGTCGTCGCGGTCGACAACGTGCCCGGTGCGGTGCGCCTGGAACAGACCGAACTACCGCGGGACTGCCTGCTGATCTTCGGTCAGGAAGGCCCGGGTATCACCCCGGAGGCGCAGGCCGGTGCGGCCGTGACCGTCTCCATCGCGCAGTTCGGCTCGACGCGGAGCATCAATGCCGGAGTTGCGGCGGGAATCGCGATGCACGCGTGGATCACTCGCCATGCGGATTTTTCTCAGGCCTGGTAGCGGCGGGGTATCGGGGAAAACTGTTCGACATGCCGACAATTCGGTGGCCTGGTAAGGCAGGATCGACAGCATGGATCAGCTATGGGCTAACCGTGCGGCCAGCGCCGAAGCTGCGATCACCCAACGGCACCTGAAGAAGCTCTGGGGCCTTCCGGGCACCCAATTGGGCGTGGTGGCCTGGCCGGCGACCAAAAAGTACCGACAGTTCGGGACCTGGCATTTCTGGTGGCAGGCGCATCTTTTGGACACCCTGGTCGATGCGCAGGTCCGCGATCCGCAGCCGGAGCGGAAAACCCGCATCGAACGGCAGATCCGCGGGCACTGGTTGCGCAACAACTTGTCGTGGACCAACAGCTACTACGACGACATGGCTTGGCTGGCGTTGGCTCTTGAGCGGGCGGGTCGACTTGTCGGGGTCGAGAAAGCCCACGCGCTCAAGAAGTTGTGCGCGCAGTTCGTCGATGCCTGGGTTCCCGAGGACGGCGGCGGGATTCCATGGCGCAAGCAGGACCAGTTCTTCAACGCCCCGGCCAACGGCCCGGCCGGTATCTTCCTGGCCCGGTACGACGACCGGTTGCGCCGCGCCCAGCAGATGGCCGACTGGATCGACGACACCCTGATCGACCCGGAGACCCATCTGGTGTTCGACGGCATCAAGGCCGGTTCGATGGTGCGGGCGCAATACACCTACTGCCAGGGTGTGGTGCTGGGGCTGGAGGTCGAACTCGCGGTGCGCACCGAGGATCCTCGCCACGCCGAACGGGTGCGTCGCCTCGTGGCCGCGGTCGACAAGGAGATGGCCACCGACGGTGTCATCAAAGGCGCCGGCGGCGGTGACGGCGGGCTGTTCAACGGGATCACCGCGCGGTATCTGGCGCTGGTGGCGACAACGTTGCCAGGTGATACGGCCGAGGATCAGGCCGCGCGTGACACCGCACGCTCGCTCGTGCTCAAGTCCGCGCAGGCGGCGTGGGACAACCGGCAGACCGTGGACGGGTTGCCGCTGTTCGGCTCGTTTTGGGATCAGACCGCCGAAGTACCCGGGGCCGAGGGCCAACAAGCGCAGTTCGTCGACGGTGCGGTGAGCGCCTCGGCGACACCCGAACGCGACCTGTCGGTGCAGGTGTCGGGTTGGATGCTCATGGAGGCGGCGCACACGCTGGCCGGATAGGCGTCGGCCGGTACGACCTACCGACCAATTCAAAAAATGGTCAGACCATAATGGGTGTGCAGACAGTCTGACGGATGTGTGAAGTAGGTCGTGAATGGAAAGGGTCGCTCGGACCTCATTGGTCGATGTCGTCGTGGCTCGGCTTCGGGACGAGATCAGAGACGGCGGTTGGCCGGTCGGCACGAAGATTCCGACTGAGGCGAAACTTGTTGAGGCACTTGGCGTGAGCCGTCCGTCAGTTCGTGAGGCGGTGCGCGCCCTGGTTCAGGCCGGCCTGTTGGAGACGAGGCAGGGTGACGGCACCTACGTGGTCGCCGACGACGAGACGGCGGTTGCACTGCTGCGGGTGATCGGCGCGGCGGATCGAGTCGAGGCGCACATGGTGCGCCACACGCTCGAGGTGCTGGCGGCACGTGAGGCTGCTGCCCGCCGCTCGGCGGCAGATGTCGAGGCCTTGCGCGTCGCGGTCGCCGGGCGCCGCATGGCAAAGGCCGAGGCTGACCTGGCGGCGTTCATCGACCACGATGTCGCCTTTCACATCACGGTGGCCCGCGCGTCGCACAACTCGTTGCTGTGCGAATTCATCAAGTCCTTCGAGAGCGTGATGCGCGACGCCGACCATGCGGCGATGTGCATGCAGGTCCCCGATGATCCCCACCGGGAGTTCCACAACGATCTCTACCTCGCCATTCAGCGGGGCGACCAAGCTGCGGCGACGCGTGCCGCGATCGACGGGCTCAGTGTCCGCGAACGACACTTGTACGCGATCGGTAGCTGAGGAACGCATAGGTGCCCGGCCCAGAACTGAGCGTGTGCTCAGCGGGGGCTAGGTTAGGCACCGTGAGAGAAGTGCTCGCCGATGCACTGTCCGTCTGGCGTGCCGGCGGCACCGCGGGCATGGCGACAGTGGTGCGCACATTCCGTTCCGCACCACGGCCTGCCGGGGCCTCGATGATGGTGGCCCCCGACGGCACGGTGACCGGCTCGGTATCCGGCGGCTGTGTCGAAGGCGCCGTGTACGAACTCGCGGGAGACGTGGTCGCCCAGGGCACGCCGGTGCTGCAGCGTTACGGAGTCAGTGACGACGACGCGTTCGCCGTGGGGCTGACCTGTGGCGGCATCCTCGATGTGTTCGTCGAGCCCGTGTCGCGGCGGACGTTCCCGGAACTGGAAGCTCTCGTCGACGACATCGAGGCCCATCGGCCCGTCGCGACCGCGACCGTCATCGCACATCCCGATCCGACGTGGCTCGGTCGGCGACTGGTCATCCGCGTCGACGAGGTCACCGGCACGCTCGGCTCGGCCCGGGCGGACAGCGCGGTTACCGACGATGCTCGTGGCCTGCTCGACACCGGCCGCAGCGGGGTCCTGACGTTCGGTCCGGACGGCGAACGTCGCGGCGAGGGAATGGAAGTGTTCGTCTCCAGCTTCGCGCCGCCCCCGCGGATGCTGGTGTTCGGCGCCATCGACTTCGCGGCCGCCGTCGCCCGGCAGGGCTCGTTGCTCGGCTACCGCGTCACGGTGTGCGACGCTCGCCCGGTTTTCGCCACCGCGGCGCGCTTCCCGACTGCTGACGAGGTCGTCGTCGACTGGCCCAATCGATACCTCGAGGCGCAGGCCGCTGCGGGCGCGATCGACGGCCGCACGGTCATCTGCCTGCTCACCCACGATCCGAAGTTCGATGTGCCATTGCTGGAGGTGGCTTTGCGGCTGCCGGAGATCGGCTACATCGGTGCGATGGGCTCGCGACGCACCCATGACGACCGGATCGCCCGGCTCCGTGAGATCGGCCTGACCGACGACGAACTCGCGGGGCTGTCCAGCCCTATCGGATTGGACCTCGGTGCCAGGACTCCTGAAGAGACCGCGGTGTCGATCGCGGCCGAGATCATCGCCCGACGCTGGGGCGGTACGGGTACCCCGCTGAGCGGCACGGGCGGCCGCATTCATCATGAACACAACGAACCGAGTGAATTGAGGAGTGGTCAGTGACACGAGCCAAAATCGATTTCCCCAGCCGAATCGGTGTGTGGTGGGCCAGCGACACCTGGTCGATGCCCGACGCGCAGCAGGTGGCGCGGGAGATCGAGGACCTCGGATTCGGCTCGTTGTTCCTTCCCGAGGTGGTCGGCAAGGAGGCCCTCGCCCAGTCGGCGGCGTTCTTGGCCGCCACCGAGCGGCTCGTGATCGGCACCGGCATCGCCAACATTCACGTCCGGGTGCCGTCGGCCGCAGAATCCGGTGCGCGCACGTTGACCGCTCTCTACCCGGGACGGTTCGTGCTCGGGCTGGGCGTCAGCCACGGGCCGCTGGTGGAGCACGGCCTGGGCGGCACCTATGCCAAGCCGTTGGCCACGATGCGGACCTACCTGGAGCGGATGGCCGCGGTGCCCGACCAGATCGAACCGGGCGTCGGGCGACCGCCCCGACTGTTGGCGGCGCTCGGCCCCAAGATGATCGAGCTGTCGGGTACGCACGCCGACGGCGCGCACCCCTACCTGGTGACACCGGAGCACACCGCGACGACGCGGCAGATCCTGGGGGAGGACCGCTGGGTGGTCTCCGAGCAGGCCGTCGCCATCGGCGGCGACGATGCCGACCAGCTGGCCCGGGCGCACAAGCACCTCGAGGTCTACAGCGGGCTGCCCAACTACCGGAACTCGTGGCTGCGGCAGGGTTTCGACGAATCCGACCTGGTGCGTGGCGGATCGGACCGGCTGGCGCGTGGACTTGTCGGCATGGGATCGGCCGAGCACGCGGCCGCCGTCGTCACTGCGCACCTGGATGCCAGCGCTGACCACGTCGTGGTCCAGGCGCTGGGGGAGAGCCCGACGGCTGATCCGCGCCCGGCCCTCCGGGAGCTCGCAGCGGCGCTGGGCCTCGGTTAGGACTGAGGGGCGGCGGCCTTCTTCGCGGCCCGGCGGCGCTTGAACCATTCGATGAACATCGGCGCCACCGAGGCCACGACGATCAGGATGAAGATCGGCTCGAGTAGCTTCTGGATGATCTCGAACTGGCCCAGCCAGTAGCCGAGTAGCACCAGGCCGACGCCCCACACAATCGCGCCCAGCACGTTGAACGTGGTGAACACCGAGTAACGCATCTTGGCGGCGCCCGCGACGATCGGCGCCAAGGTGCGCACGATCGGCACGAAGCGGGCGATGACGATCGCGAACGGTCCGCGCTGCTCGAAGAAGGCATGGGCCTCATCGAGGTACTTCTGCTTCAGCACCCGGGCGTCGGGTTTGAACATCTCGACACCGATGAACCGGCCGATGAGGTAGCCGGCCTGCCCACCCAGGATGGCCGCCACCGGGATGAACACCAGCAGCTGCCACAGCGCGAAGTTGGCGTCCACCGCCGTTCCCTGGGCGGCGCTGCCGGCCGCGAGCATGCCCGCGACGAACAGCAGTGAGTCGCCCGGCAGGACGGGGAACAACACCCCGGACTCGACGAAGACGACGACCAGGATGCCCACCAGGGCCCAGGTGCCGAAGGATCCGATGAGGTGCAGCGGATCCATGAAATCCGGCATGAGCGCCAGATTGGTCGTAGCCTCATTCAGGGCGGTGTCGATCACGACTCCCAAGGGTACCTGGGCCCCACCACCGGTCTTCACCTGCGATAACCCGCGTCCATACGGAAGGACTAGCCATGCCGATCGCCACGCCTGAGGTCTATGCCGAGATGCTGGGCCGGGCCAAGGAGCATTCCTTCGCGTTCCCGGCCATCAACTGCACGTCGTCGGAGACGATCAACGCCGCCATCAAAGGATTCGCCGATGCGGGCAGCGACGGCATCATCCAGTTCTCCACCGGCGGGGCCGAGTTCGGCTCCGGGCTCGGCGTCAAGGACATGGTGACCGGAGCCGTCGCGCTGGCAGAGTTCGCCCACGTGATCGCGGAGAAGTACCCGATCACGGTGGCCCTGCACACCGATCACTGTCCGAAGGACAAGCTGGACACCTATGTGCGCCCGCTGCTGGCCATTTCCGCCGAGCGGGTCGCCGCGGGCCGCAACCCGTTGTTCCAGTCGCACATGTGGGACGGTTCGGCTGTTCCCATCGACGAAAACCTGGCCATCGCGCAGGAACTGCTGAAGGTCGCGGCGGCCGCCAAGATCATTCTCGAGGTCGAGATCGGCGTGGTCGGCGGTGAGGAGAACGGCGTCGAGGCCGAGATCAACGAGAAGCTCTACACGTCCTCGGAGGATTTCGAGAAGACCATCGACGCGTTGGGCGCCGGTGAACAGGGGGCGTACCTGCTGGCCGCGACGTTCGGCAACGTGCACGGCGTGTACAAGCCCGGCAATGTGGTGCTCAAGCCCGAAGTGTTGGCCGAGGGGCAGCGGGTGGCCGCCGCCAAGCTCGGATTGCCCAGCGATGCAAAGCCGTTCGATTTCGTCTTCCACGGCGGCTCGGGTTCGCTGAAGTCCGAGATCGAAGATTCCCTCAAGTACGGCGTGGTGAAGATGAATGTCGACACCGACACCCAGTACGCGTTCACCCGTCCGCTGGCCGCGCACATGTTCACCAACTACGACGGCGTACTCAAGATCGACGGCGAGGTGGGCAACAAAAAGGTCTACGACCCGCGCAGCTACCTCAAGAAGGCCGAGGCGTCGATGTCCGAGCGGGTTGTCGAGGCCTGTAACGACCTGCACAGCGCCGGGCGCAGCGTCACCGGCGGATAGCGCTCAGGTGGTCAGCTGCCCGAACCCGAGGATGCCCGCCATCTCGGCGTCGTCGAGGGTATGCACCCGGATGCCGCCCTCCTCGTTGCCGCCGACTGTCGTGATCCCGTTGTCATCCACGGCGACAACGAAATTGGTGTGCAAGCCGAGCGGGCTGCCGTCGGCGTACATCGCGACGTCACCGGTGCGCGGCCGGTATCCGTCGGGCTCGGCGAACCGGCCTGCGGCCTGGTAATACTCCTGAAGGGTGTACACACCCGGAATCCGCCAGCTACCCGAGTTCGGGTTGGTCAGCGGTTGCCCGGCCTCGTTGAGGACCCAGCTGACGAAATCGGCGCACCACGGCTCCTCGACTCCTTCGGAAAAGTGGCTGCCGCCGGGTTGTGCGTCGTATTGAGCCTGCAGTACGTCGACGATGCGGGCCTGGGCCGGATCAAGCGCGGCGCGGTCGATCTGGGGAAAGGCGACGGGTTTGCCTGGCAGGATGTCGATCGCGCCCGGATGCCGGATGAGCAGCGCCGCCAGACCGACCACCACGACCGCGCCGAGCGTGCACAGTGTCAACCAGAGCTTGGATCCGCGCAGCTTCACGCGATCAGGTTAACCGGTGGGTGCCTGGCAGATCTTCCACTGATTGTCGCGGAACTGGAGGTCGAAGCTTCGGCTTGAGCGGGTTTGCGGGGCAAACGCCATGAAGCTCGTGACGTTGGCTTCGGCGTGGTCGTCGTGGACGATCACCTGGTCGATGCTGGCCACCACCGGGTACTGCTTGGCCGCGGCCACCCGAGCGTGGGTTTCATCCCACGCCTTCTGGTCGTACTTGACGTAGTTGTCGCTGGTGGTGCCGCAGGTGATCGACCGCAGGGTGGCCAGGTCTCCGCGTTGGATCGCCGAGTCGAAGTTCTGGATCGTCTCGCGGACCGCGTCCTCCTGGGAGTCGGCCGCTGACGATTTGCGGGTCAGCAGCACGGTGCCGAGCACCGCGATCGCCACCAGTGCCGCGATCACCAGCACCACCGCGACCACCCATCCCCAGCTGCGGCGGGCGGCGGGCTGGGGTGCTTGATCCGACTCCTCGCGTGGGGGGATGACCTGTGGCGCAGCGCCTTTCGGAACCTCCGCGGCGACGGTATCGCCCTCGGCGGGTGGCGCGAAAACCTCGGTCTCCGGGTCGGGCGGGGTGTCGATCTTCTGCGTGGAGTCGTCGAATCCGGAGGGGGCGGTGAAACGTCGCTCTTCGCTGCGCGCCACCGCCTCGGTGACCTCGTCGGCTGAGCCGATGATCTCAGTGGCCGGATCGGTCACATCCGGCATCCGTTCGGTGCGGCCCTCGTCGGGTCCCGTTGGGTTCGACATCCCTGTTGCGGTCCTCCCCGTACGTCGGTACCGGTGGAGCTTATCGGTCGGTGCACAATAGGCCCATGACACGGATGGGTGATTTGTTGGGGCCGGATCCGGTGCTCCTTCCCGGAGACCCTGAGGCCGAGGACGAATTGGCTGCGGGTGAGAAGGCTGCCGTGGTGGCCGCCGCCCACCCGTCGGCGTCGATCGCCTGGGCGGTGCTGGCCGAGAAGGCGCTCGCCGATGACAAGGCCGTCACCGCATATGCCTACGCCCGCACCGGTTATCACCGCGGGCTGGACCAGTTGCGCCGCAACGGCTGGAAGGGTTTCGGCCCAGTGCCGTTCGCTCATGAGCCGAACCAGGGTTTCCTGCGGTGTGTGGCCGCGCTGGCGCGGTCTGCCGACGACATCGGCGAGACCGACGAGTTCCAGCGGTGCCTGGATCTGCTCGATGATTGCGATCCCTCGGCGCGCGGCGAGCTCGGCCTGGCCTGAGTCTCAGTCCTTCGCCTCGCAGGAGCAGTCCTCGGCGGAGTCGGGCGGCTCCACCTGAACCGTGGCGTGGGCCAGGCCGCGGGCATTCAGTACCGCGCGGGCGTCGTCGAGCACTCGGGCGGTGTCGGAACTGCTGGTCAGGTGGGCGGTGACCATGTCCTTGCCGGGAACCAGCGTCCACACGTGCAGATCGTGCACGCCGGTGACGCCGTCCACTGATTCGAGCGCTGTCCGCAGTTCGTCTACGTCGATGTGCTGTGGGGACGATTCGCTGAGAATCCGCAACGCGGCGCGGGCCAATGCGATGGCTCGCGGAAGCACCCACAGGGCTACCAGGACCGCGACCACCACGTCGGCGTACGGCCAGCCGGTGGTGACGGTGACGATGCCGGCGATCAGGACGCCGATGCTGCCGACCGTGTCGGCCATGACCTCCATGTAGGCGCCCTTGACCGCCAGGCTGTCCTTGGACTGCGACCGCAGCAGCATGACGACGACGGCGTTGGCGGCCAAACCGGCCAGCGCCACCACGATCATGGGCGCACCGGGAACCTCGGGCGCATTGCCGAGGCGTTCGATGGCCTCGTACAGGATGAAGACCGCCACGCCGAGCAGCAGGGCGGCGTTGGCTACGGCGGTGAAGACCTCTGCCCGGTGCCAGCCATACGTGCGGGCCGGGGACGTACTGCCGCGCTTGGCCAGCAACACCGCGGTCAACCCCATGAACATGGCGACCAGATCGGTGAGCATGTGGCCGGCATCGGCGAGCAGGGCGATCGAGTTGATCAGCAGCGCGGTGACCAGTTCGAGGACGAAGAACGCGCTGAGGATCGCCGCGGCGATGACCATCCTGCTGACGCGGGTATCGCTGCTGTGGCTGTGATCGTGGCCGGCACCCATGTCCGAAATATATGCGGAAGTATGCATATGTTGCAAGGTCTCCTGCTGGTGCGGCGGCGAATCACGTTCGGAATGAGGTAGCCGCCTACTCGCGCTCGTGCCGCGTTTTCGGGCGACGCTGCTGCTATGTCCAGGATCTTTCTGAGCCACTCAAGTGCGGACAACCGGCAGGCGATCGCGCTGAAAGCGTGGTTGATCGAGCAGGACCCAGGGCTGGCCGACGAGATCTTCCTCGACCTCGACCGCCGCACCGGCATCCCGGCCGGAGTCCGCTGGAAGGAAGCACTGCGGCGAGCCAACGAACGCTGCGAGGCGGTGATCTGCCTGCTGTCCGACAGCTGGGAAGCCTCACACGAGTGCAAGCTCGAATACCGCCACGCTGAGGATCTCAACAAGCCGATCTTCACGGTCCGGCTGCAGGCGTTGTCCGGCTCCGACATCACGAGCGAATGGCAACGTTGCGATGTCTTCGGTGACGGTCCGAAAACATCGGTCGCGGTTGACGAGGGCGCCGAGCCCGTCAAGTTCTTGACCGAGGGACTGCTGCGGTTACGTGACGGCCTGCGCGCAGCCGGGATCGGAGCAGACACCTTCGCGTGGCCTCCGGTGGGCGAGCCCGATCGTGCGCCGTATCGGGGATGGCAACCGCTGCAGGAGGTCGACGCAGCGGTGTATTTCGGTCGTGATGCTCAGATCGGGCGCGCGCTGACCGTCATCCGCGAACTGCGCGGCGCCGACGGTGGGCGACTGTTCGTCGTTCTCGGTCCGTCCGGCGTGGGCAAATCGTCGTTTCTGCGTGCCGGACTGCTGCCGCGGCTTCGTCGCGACGATCGCCATTTCCTGCCGATGCCCATCGTGCGCCCGCAGCGCAACGCTCTCACTGGCGACGGCGGTCTGGCGCGGTCGATCTACGACCTACGCGTCGCGGCCGGATTGCCGCAGCCCGGCCTCGGTGACATCAAGCGGGGCGTGCGCGATGTCGGTCGAGTGCGCTACTGGCTCACCGAGGCACAGCTGGCAGCCCAGAACCGCATCCTCGACCCGGCGGGCACGGCACCGCCCAGTTTGGTGCTGCCGATCGATCAGGCCGAGGAACTGTTCGGTGTGGACGCTGGGGAGCAGGCGGGCGCGTTCCTCGACGTGCTGTCCGGATTGCTCGATCCGGATGACGACTCGCTGTCCCTGATTGTGACGGCAACCATCCGCTCCGACCGTTACGAGCCGCTGCAGACCGCACCTCAACTCGCGACGGTCAACGTACGGCCTTTCGACGACTTGAAGCCCATGCCGCAGGCTCAGTTCAAGGAGGTCATCTGTGGGCCGGCGCGGCGGGCGGCCGAGGCGGGAAGCCGGTTGTCCATCGCGCACGAGCTGGTCGACCGGCTGCTGGAGGACTGGTCGCGCGGTGCCGACACCCTGCCGCTGCTGTCGCTCACGCTGTCGCGGCTCTATCGGGACTACGGTGACGGCGAAATTACGCTTGCCGAATACCAGGCGATGGGCGGCCTGCCCGGCGTCGTCGAGAACGAGATCGACGAGTTGTTGGCCGCAGACCCTGCCGCCCGTCAACGACAACTGGATGTCCTGCGGTCCGCGTTCGTGCCGTGGCTGGCGACCGTCAATCCCGACAACGATCAGCCGATGCGGCGAGTGGCCCGCTGGACGGACCTGCCGCCCGAGAGCCACGCGCTGTTGGACGAGTTCATTGCCAGGCGGCTGCTCGTCCGCGATGAACGCGACGGTGAGACCGTCGTCGAAGTTGCATTGGAAAGCCTTCTGCGCCAATGGGGCTGCCTAGCCGAGTGGCTCCGGGAAGAAGCAGTTGACCTGAAAGGTGCCGACAATCTGGAGCGGGCCGCGCGGGCTTGGCAGCAGAATGGTTGCAGTGACGAATGGTTGATCCCGGGTAGCCGGCTTGCCGATGCCGAATCGCTGGCAGCCAAACCGGGATTCCGTGAACGGCTGAACCCGACCAGTGGCTTCCTGCTGGCGTCGCGTCAAAGTGAGGACCGGCGACTGGCCGCGGAGCGCCAGCGACACGAGGCGGAACTACAAGCCGCCCAAGCACTGGCGGCGGCGGAAAGCCAAGCCAAGGAGGACGCCGAACGTCACGCGTCGGCGTTGCACAAGCGGAACTGGATCCTGCGGGCGGCGCTGGCATTGGCGGTAATCGCCGCGGTCGTGGCGGGGTTATTGAACGTGCGGGCGACGAGGGCCGAGGAACAGGCAAAAGCGCGTGCCCGGGATGCGGCGGCGAACTCGTTGGTCGCCAATTCCGAGACGATCCTGTCCGGGGCGCGTGGTCTCAGCGACGACGTGCTGGGAATGCAATTGGCACTCGCGGTCGGCGGTTTCCCATCCAACATCAGCAGCGAGTACTCGATCCTCAACGCCCTGGACAAGACTCGCGATGTCATCAAGATCATTCCCACCGACGGCCTGTCCTTCGCGGCCGTGTTCAGTCCTGACGGCAAGAAGGTCGCGTCCGGTCACG
Source organism: Mycolicibacterium senegalense (assembly GCF_019645875.1). Taxonomy (GTDB): domain Bacteria; phylum Actinomycetota; class Actinomycetes; order Mycobacteriales; family Mycobacteriaceae; genus Mycobacterium; species Mycobacterium senegalense. The sequence goes on from NZ_CP081000.1 coordinate 814,741, forward strand.
GCCCGTTCGTGCAGTTGTGGGACACCGAAACCTGGAGTCCAATAGGGGATTTCATCAAGGGTCACACCGGAGATGTGAAGGGTGTGGCGTTCAGTCCAGACGGAAAGCTGATCGCGTCAACGGCCGGGGATGCGACGATTCGGCTGTGGGACAACGAAACTCGCAATCCGATCGGCGAGCCGATGCGAGGCCACGAAGGGATCGTCTTCCCTCTCGCCTTCAGCCCGGATAGCAGTCGTATCGTCACGGGAGGTGCGGACAAGACGGTTCGGCTGTGGGATGTGGCGAGTCGCAGGCAGGTCGGCGAACCATTGCGGGGCCACACCTCGGACGTCATGAGCGTGGCGTTCAGCCCCGACGGAAAGCTGATCGCTTCCGGAGGCACCGACAAGACCTTGCGACTCTGGCATTCAGATACCGGTCTACCGGCGGCAGATCCGTTGGCTACCAATGGTCCCATAGTGTCGAGCATCGCGTTCAGCCCGGACGGCCGCCGGATCGCCACCGGCGGTGGCAACGTGATCCAGCTGTGGGACATGGCAACCCGTACCCCCGTCGGCAAGCCTTTGGAGGGACACACCGCTCCGATCAATCGGGTGGTCTACAGCCGGGACGGGACGCGCATCGCGTCGGGCAGCGACGACAAGACCATTCGGTTGTGGGATGCCAACACGGGAGCACCCGTCGGCCAGCCGTTGACGGGGCACGAGAACGGCGTCGCCGGCCTCGACTTCGACCCAGAAGGCAGGCGCATCGTGTCGACCGCCGAAGACGACACCCTGCGGGTGTGGGATGCCCGTGGCGTGCAGGTGCTCACGGGCCACGACGATGCGGTAACCGGAGCTGACTTCAGGCCCGACGGCAAGCGAATCGTGTCGAGCGGTGCCGACCAGACGATTCGGCAATGGGATGTCGACACCGGAATTCAGACCGGACCGCTCATCCGTACCGGAGATGCCCCAGCCGGGGTCAGGACGGTCGTCGACAAAGCTCAAGGAACGATCGGTGCCGCGTACCTCGAAGGAGGCAGGCAGATACTCGGCGTCGGTGTGCGCTCCGTTCGCATCTGGGATGCAGGCAGCGGGCTGCCAGTGGGGGTGCCGGTGAACCCGCCACCCGGGACCATCTCCCTTGGCTATTCCGAAATCGGCCAGAAGTACGCCACCCTGGCCGGCGACGGCGGTGACTCCGGGAGTCTGGCCTCCCTGAAAGGGAGCGATATCCAGGTGCGAAACGAGGCCATGCAGCCGATCGGCAGCCCGCTTCATCACGACAAACCCGTGTCCACCTTCACCATGACCCTCGATGGTCAACGTGTCGCGACCGCCAGCGAAGACTTCCAAGTCCGCATTTGGGACACCGACACCGGCCAGCAGATCGGAAAGACCCTCGACCTCGACGAGCTAGTCCTTTCAGTGGACTTCTCATCCGACGGACAGAACCTCGCGGTCGCGACGATCGAAGCGGTGCGAATCTGGAACGTGGATACCGGCGAGGAGGTCGGCGGCCGGGGTCTGATGGGTCAGGACAGCTGGATACTCGACGCAGCGTTCAGCCCCGATGGGAGTGTGATCGCCACCGGCGGCAGTGACGGCGTCGTGCACCTCTCGGATATCGCCACAGGCCGTGCGATCGGACCGGGTCTTGTCGGGCACACCATGGCGGTGAGCGACGTCGACTTCAGCCTGGACGGTACGAAGCTGATATCGGCCAGCGCGGACAAGACCATCCGTGTGTGGCCGGTGCCCACGCCTTCGCCCGAAAAGTTGTGCGACAAGATGACGTTCAACATGAGCCGTGAGAGCTGGGACATGTGGGTCGGTGCAGACATCCCGTATCAGAAACTGTGTAAAGATCTCCCGATCGCCGGCGAAAGCTAAAGCCAGGCGGACCAGAAGCGGGTCAGCTGACTGCCGATCGACACCAGCCGGCCGGGCACGCCGGAGAGGTCGACGAACCAGAAGACCACAGAGAAAAACCAGCGGTTGAGTGTGGGCGTGAAGAGCAGGATCAGCAGGATGAACAGGCCCCACTGTTTGGCCGGTTCCAGTGCCCGCTGGGTGTCGGGGCTCAGGTGCGGTTCGAGTGCGCCGTAGCCGTCCAACCCGGGAACGGGTAACAGGTTCAGCACCACCGCGGTGACCTGTAGGAATCCGAGAAATGCCAGCCCGGACCAGAACACGCTGTGGGCCGGATCGAAGAAGATCCGGGTGATGCCGAGCAGAAGGACCGCCAGCACCAGGTTGGCTGCCGGGCCGGCCAGGCTGACCAGGGTCTTCTGCCGGGCCGTCATCCAGGAGGTACGTACATACACCGCCCCGCCGGGCAGTCCGATCCCGCCCAGGGCGATGACGAGGACCGGTAGGCCCAGTGACAGCAGCGGATGGGAGTACTTGAACGGGTTCAGTGTCAGATATCCGCGCACCGCGACATCGTGGTCCCCGAAACGCCAGGCAGTGAAGGCATGGCCGAACTCATGCAGGCAGAGCGACACCAGCCAGCCCGCGATGACCAGGATGAAGACGCCGACATAGGACAGCGGTTTGACTTCGTCGGCGGCGAGCCACGCCACCGCCCCGCCCGCGGCGGTGAGCGCGACGACGGCCAGGAAAACCGGGCTCGGGCGTACCGACTGATGCAGCGGACGGATGTTCACGGTTCGACGCTACCGGCTGTGGGCCCGGCTCAGCCGACGCGCAGCCAACCCTCTGTGTGCCGGTAGAACGTCGAGCGCCGTACCGTTCGCGGCGCGGGCACGCCATCCCGGATCACCTGCGCGCCCGGGGTACCCAGTTGAGCGGCGCGTCCGGCCACCCATCGGCTCGGCCGGCCGCGTTCCGACAACACGCTGGCGCGCAGTCCGGGCATGACCAGCGTGGGTTCGACGCGGACGCCGGGCGCCTCGCCGTCGAACAGTACGACGTCGTCGACGATGGCCTCGCCCTGAAGCGGTGCACACTCGGGCCCATGCCATTGCGCCCAGCTGACCAGCACCGTTCCGGTCTCGTCTCGGATCAGCGGGACACGCCGGGCCGAGGCGCGTAGCGCGCGGCGGGCCGACCAGCTGCCGGTAACCGCGGCGACCTCGATGTCGAGCCGATCGGCGCGCAGCAACGCGCTCAGCACCGCGGCGAGCTCGGCTTCGCCGCCGGTCACGGCCAGTCTGCGATAGGTGCCGAGGTCATCGACGTCGGCCTTCGGCAGGTTGCGCAGCGGGCGCGGGACGGGACCCGTGCCGACCACCGCAACCCCATCTGAGGTGGTCAAAACTGCTCCTTGCGGTCAGAGAAATGTGTTCCTGGCGTGAGCTGGGATAAGGTGGCCTACCGGCTGCATCACATTAGTGCGGAAGATTAGGCGGGAGATTACGCCATGCCGGCAATCGTCCTGATCGGCGCCCAGTGGGGCGACGAGGGCAAAGGTAAAGCCACCGATCTGCTCGGTGGACGCGTGCAGTGGGTAGTTCGCTACCAGGGGGGTAACAACGCCGGTCATACCGTCGTGCTGCCCACCGGGGAGAACTTCGCACTGCACCTGATCCCGTCGGGCATCCTGACGCCAGGGGTCACCAACGTCATCGGCAACGGCGTGGTGGTGGACCCGGGTGTGCTGCTCACCGAACTGCAGGGCCTCGAAGAGCGCGGCGTCGACACCTCGGGCCTGCTGATCTCCGCCGACGCGCACCTGCTCATGCCGTACCACGTCGCCATCGACAAGGTGGTCGAGCGCTACGCGGGCAGCAAGAAGATCGGCACCACGGGCCGCGGTATCGGTCCCTGCTACCAGGACAAGATCGCCCGTATCGGCATCCGTGTGGCCGATGTGCTCGATGAGCTGCTGCTGGCCGAAAAGATCGAGGCCGCACTGGAATTCAAGAACCAGGTGCTGGTCAAGATCTACAACCGCAAGGCGCTCGAGCCCGCCGAGGTGCTGGAGAACCTGCTCACTCAGGCCGAGGGCTTCAAGCACCGCATCGCCGACGCCCGGCTACTGCTCAACCAAGCTCTGGAAAAGGGCGAGACCGTGCTGCTGGAAGGGTCGCAGGGCACGCTGCTGGACGTCGACCACGGCACGTACCCGTTCGTCACGTCGTCGAACCCGACGGCCGGTGGCGCTGCGGTCGGTTCGGGCATCGGACCGACGCGGATCACCACCGTGCTGGGAATCCTCAAGGCCTACACCACGCGTGTCGGCTCGGGCCCGTTCCCGACTGAGCTGTTCGACGAGCACGGCGCCTACCTGGCCAAGACCGGCGGTGAGGTCGGCGTGACCACCGGCCGGGCCCGCCGCTGCGGCTGGTTCGACGCCGTGATCGCGCGGTACGCAACCCGGGTCAACGGCATCACCGACTACTTCCTGACCAAGCTCGACGTGCTGTCCAGCCTGGAGACCGTGCCGGTGTGTGTTGGCTACAAGGTCGACGGCAAGCGCACCAACGAGATGCCGATGACACAGTCCGACATCCACCGGGCCGAGCCGATCTACGAAGAGCTCCCCGGCTGGTGGGAGGACATCTCCGGTGCGCGCGAGTTCTCCGATCTGCCGGCCAAGGCTCAGGACTACGTGCTGCGGCTGGAAGAACTTGCCGGAGCACATGTTTCGTGCATCGGCGTGGGGCCGGGCCGCGATCAGACAATCGTGCGTCGCGACATTCTGGCCGCCAAGTGACAGAAGAGCGGCCGTCGGTCTTCGAACAGCACGGCGGGTTCCCGGTATTCGAACCGGCCGATCCCGGACCGGGTTTCGCTCGTTTTCTGACTGCCATGCGCCGGGCACAGGATCTGGCCGTGTCGGCCGACCCGGACAGCGACACCTGGGATGACGCGGCTGATCGGGCCGAGGAACTGGTAAAGCTGCTCGGCCCGTATGAGGCCGCGGAGGGTGTCGGGCCGGCCAACCGGGTGCCGTCGCTACCGGGCGCCGGAAGTCTCCTGATGCCACCCTGGACCATGTCGAAGTTCGAGCCCGAGGGCGTCGAATTGAAGGTGGAGTTCAGCCGATTCCACGTCGGCGGCAACTATGCGGTCCACGGAGGGGTGCTGCCGCTGCTGTTCGACTCGGTGTTCGGCATGGTGATCCATGCCGCGGGCCGGCCCATCAGTCGCACAGCTTTCCTGCACGTGGACTACCGCAAGGTGACACCGATCAACACCGTGCTGACCGCCCGCGGCTGGGTGCGGGAAGCCGAGGGCCGCAAGGCATTTGTGAATGCCGAACTGCGTGACCCCGACGAGAACCTGCTCGCCGAGGCCAACGGCCTGATGATCCGGTTGCTGCCCGGCCAGCCCTAGATCGCGGTACGGCCACCGTCGGCCGCCAGCACCGCACCATGGATGAAACTGGCGTCGGCACTGACCAAAAAGCCGATGGTCGTGGCGATTTCGGCGGGATCGGCAACGCGTCGCGCCGGTGCCTGGGCGGCGAGCGCGGCAAGGCGTTCGGTGCCGTACTGAGCCGTGGTGCCTTCGGTGAGTGTCGGACCCGGAGCGACGGCGTTGACGCGAACGCCCTTGGGCCCGTATTCGGCGGCCCAGGATTTGGTCAGGAGGTTCAGCGCCGCTTTCGACGAGGCGTACACCGCCGAGCCGGGCGCGCCGAACTGGGAAACCATGGTGCTGACGTTGACGATTGCGCCGTTTCCGCGTGCCGCCATTGCCGGCGCCACCGCGCCGACGAGGAAGAACGGGATCTTCACGTTGAGGGCGTAGCAGTCGTCGAAGTCCTGCTCGGCGATCGCGGCGGTAGGTCCGAAGACAGCGATGGCGGCATTGTTGATCAGGATGTCGATCTGGCCGGCGACCGCCATGGCGTCCTGTACCAGGGCATGGGCGCTGGCGGCGTCGGTCAGTGCCGCGCCGAGGAAGTCGGCGGTGCCGCCGGCGTCACGGATCTCGGTCACTACCTTGGCGCCGCGCTCTGCGTCCCTACCGCTGACGATGACATGCGCGCCCCGCTCGGCGAGCAGCGCTGCGGTGGCGTGTCCGATGCCGCTGGTCGCGCCTGTGACCAAGGCGGTTTTCCCGTTGAGTGACATCGGGTCATCGTAGGACCCAATGTCGTCGCGGGCCGACGGCTGGGATGTCAGTATTGCGCCGTGGTCCAACAACATTTGCACCGTTTGTCGACTCCGCGTGCCGCCGCACTGGCAGGCGTCCTGTTCGCCGTGCTGTTCGGCGTGGCCTTGGTGCTGATCCGTACGGCACTGCCCGAAGGGGCCGAGCCCGGTTCGCAATGGATCGACGGTGCGACCACTCGTTTGCGGGTGGCATCGGTTTTGATGCCGTTCGCCGGTATCGCGTTCCTGTGGTTCATCGGCGTGGTGCGTGATGGCTTCGGCCGCTACGAGGACCGGTTCTTCTCGTCGGTCTTCCTCGGCAGCGGAATCCTGTTCTTGGCGATGATGTTCGTTTCATCAGCTGTCGGCGCCGGGCTGATCGCCAGCCGTGCGGGTATTTCCGACGTGACTGCGTACAGCCATGTCGCCACCTTCGGGCAGATGGTGCTGATGGCGCTGAGCAAGACATACGGCGTCCGGATGGCGGCCGTCTTCATGATGTCCTTGGCGACCATCTGGTTGAAGACCGGATTGATGCCGCGCCCGCTCGTGTACACGACTTACCTTGTCGCAGTGGGCCTTCTGGTCGCGGGCAATGTCAGCATGTGGATCGTTCTGGCGTTCCCGCTCTGGGTGCTGGTGGTCAGTGTGCTCATTCTCGTCCGGGCCGGAGTGATCGACCTGCACGGTGATCGGGAGCATTCCGTCTGATCCGGTCTTCCGCGTGTCGCCGGGTGGTGGCATAATCGAACATGTGTTCGAAGAGGGGTGCGAGTCTGATGTTGCGTTGATCGATCAGATCAGCGCGGCCGCGCGGGCGGAGTCGGTGGCGATCGCTGCTCGGCTGGCCGCGATCGCAGCCCTGGACACGCTGCGCGAACAGGAGCTGATCGACTCGATTTTGTGGCGCACCGACCCCTACGAAGAGGTGTGCGCCGAGGTGTCGGCGGCGATGCGGATCGCCCGCGGCCGCGCCGGCACCCAGGTTCAGCATGCCCGGGTACTACGCGACAAACTGCCCCAGGTCGCAGCCCGGTTCGCCGTCGGCGACATCGACTATCGGGTGGTGCGGATGATCATCGCCCGCACCGGCATCGTCGATGAAACAGTCTGGGCCGCGCTGGATGCCGAGTTGGCCGGCCGGGCGCATCGGTGGATGCGGTTTTCTGAGCGGCAGTTACGCGATCGGATCGATCACTGGATCGCCCAACACGACCCCCACGGGGTGCGGGTGCCCCCGGATTTGGCCCAAGACCGGTTCGTGCAGGTCGATCCGGGCCGCCCGGGTGCGGCCACGATCTGGGCGAACGTGGCCGCTGAAGATGCCGCCGCGCTCGATCAACGATTGGATGCGATCGCCGACACCGTCTGTGAGCATGATCCGCGCAGCCGGGAACGGCGCCGCGCTGAGGCGATCGGGCCGCTCGCCAGGTTCGAAGCGCATCTGGTCTGCCGCTGTGGTCGCGATGACTGCCCGGCCGCGCAGAAACGGGCGGCGGCCAATGCGGCTGTGGTGCATGTGTTGGCCCAACGCGCCACCGTCGACGGCACCTCGCAGGCGCCGGGGTATCTGCCCGGGTATGGGATCCTGCCCGCCGAATCAGTGCGCAACCTGGCCGGTCGCGCCACGATCAAACCCCTGCGGGTACCTGCCCCGCCCAGCGACACCGGCGACCAGCCTGCGGCGCCCGAGCCCGCCGAGGGTGCCGAGCCCGGGTACCGACCGTCGGTGGCGTTGTCGGAGTTCATCCGCTGGCGGGATCTGACCTGCCGGTTCCCCGGTTGTGACGCCCCGGTGGCGCGCTGCGACATCGACCACACCGCGCCCTGGCCGATAGGTCCGACGCATCCGTCCAACACCAAGCTCTACTGCCGGGCACATCACTTGATCAAAACGTTCTGCCCCGGCTGGACCGACCGCCAATTTCCTGATGGCACCGTCGAAATCACCACACCCACCGGCCACACCTACCTCACCGAACCCCACGGTGCGGCAATGTTTCCCGACCTGGCCCACCCGACCGGGGACCTCGATCTCCCGGCGCCGCCGGCACCGAACACCGATCCCACCCGGGCCGCCAAGATGCCCAAACGCTCACAAACCCGCGAACAAGACCGCCAAGACCGCATCAACGAAGAACGACGCCTCCGCGCCGAACTCAACAACGACCTCGAAACAGAACGCCAATACCAAGCCTGGCTCGCCGAACAATACGAACCACCCCCACCCTTCTGAGCGGAGGGATTTACTCGCCGGTGAGCTTCAATGCCGACGCGGGGCACAGTTTGACGGCCTGGCGTGCTTGATCGGTCTGATCGTCAGGCACCTCGTCGACAAGGACTTCGACCACACCGTCGTCGTCCTGGTCGAAGATGACGTCGGAGATCATCACACAGTTGCCCGATGCGATGCAGGCGTCCTGATCTGCTTCTACTTTCATGGCATTCACCACGTTACCGCCAATGATTTGAGCCCGTAGATGAAGTGAAAAGCCCGGTACTGCACCGCCTCGAATGGTTCCGCCAAGGCCAGCGAAGGGAAGCGCTGCAGCAGGGCTGGGAAGGCGATCCGCATTTCCATGCGGGCCAGCGGGGCGCCGAGGCAGTGGTGCACGCCATGGCCGAAGGCCAGGTGGCCGGGAGCGCCACGACCGATGTCGAGTGTGTCGGGGCTGTCGATGAAGTTCGGGTCGCGGTTACCGGCGGGCAGTGACGCAAAGACCAATTCGCCGGCGGGAATCCGCACACCCGCCACCTCGACCTCGGTGGTGGTGAACCGCGGGATCGCGTTCTGCACGATGGACAGCCAGCGCAGAAGTTCCTCGACGGCTGGGGCGACGGCATCTGGGTTGTCGCGTACCGCAGCCAGCTGGTCGGGATGGCGGAGCAGCGCCAGCACGCCGAGGCCCAGCATGTTCGAGGTTGTTTCGTGGCCGGCCAGCAGCAGTAGCCCGGCGATGCCGACAAGTTCGTCGTCGCTCAATTCGGTGCCGTGGTCGCGGATCAGCATTCCGAGGATGTCCTCACCCGGATCCTGCCGCGCCCGAGCGACGAGGCCACGCATGTACTCGCGGCTCTGTCGTTGCAGCGCAAGGCGTTCGGCGATGGGCAAGGACAGGTCGAGCTGCAGCGTCGAGCGGTGCTGAAAGTCGTCACGGTCCTCGTAGGGCACCCCGAGCAATTCGCAGATCACCAGTGACGGGATGGGGAGTGCGAAATCGGCCACCAGGTCTGACGGCGGGCCGGCCGCGGCCATCGCGTCGAGTTGGGCGTCGACGATCTCGACGATGCGCGGTTCGAGCCGTTTCATCCGCCGGATGGTGAACTCCGCGGTGAGCATGCGGCGCAACCTCTGGTGCTCGGGCGGGTCGAGGCCCAAGAGGTTTCCGGCTCGGGCGCTGGCCAGCTCCTCCTCGGACATTGCGGGTGCCCCGGGCAGGGTGAAACCGGGTGGCCTGCTGTTGGAGAACCGTTCGTGGTCGCCCAGCACGGCCTTGACGTCCTCGTGGCGGGTGATCAGGTACACCGGATTGCCGAGCGCGCTGAGAACCTGGCGAACGCCGTCGGCCTCGCGGATCTCGCGCAGATCGGGTGTCGGGTCGAAGGCGTTGCGCCGCATGTGCAGCGGCGGCAGGACGGGTGCCTCGGTCATTCCTCGACGGTACGCGCGTGATCGTCAGGGGTCGGCCCGCAACCCGGGCCACCAGATCCGCGGGCCGATCAACGTGAAGAGCGCCGGGATGATCACCGTGCGCACCAGGAAGGTGTCCAGCAGGATGCCCAGCCCGACGATGATGCCGAGTTGGGTCAGCACGATCAGCGGCAGCACACCCAGCACGCAGAACACCGCTGCCAGCACCACACCGGCACTGGTGATCACCGCGCCGGTGGCCGAGACCGCGCGCACGATGCCTTGCCGCGTGCCGTGTTCGGGCGTCTCCTCGCGGGCGCGGGTCACGAGGAAGATCGTGTAGTCCACGCCGAGGGCGACCAGGAACAGGAAGGCGAACAGCGGAGTGCTGTTGTCCAGGGCGGGGAAGCCGAAGATGTGCACGCTGGCCCAGCCGCCCAGTCCGAGTGCGGCCAGGGCGCTGAGCACGGTGACGCCGACGAGTACCAGCGGTGCGAGCGCCGAGCGCAGCAGCAGGTAAAGCACCGCCAGCACCACCGCAAGGATCGCCGGGATCACCACGAGCCGGTCGCGCTGGGCCGCCGTAGCCGTATCGCGGGCTTGGGCGTCGGCCCCGCCGACAACCGCCGTGGCGTCCGCCGAGTGGACAGAATCGCGAACGGCGTCAATGGTTTCGAATGCTTCATCGGAGGCCGGCTCGGCTGCCAGGACCACCGACCACTGGGTCAGCCCGGTCGGTGACTGGCCCGCCGGGATAGCGGAGACGACGCCGGGGGTGTCGGTGATCGCCCGTTGTACCGCACCGGCTTTGGTGGTGGAGGCGATGACGCGGGTGGGGTCGGTCAAGCCGCTCGGGAAGTGTGCGGCCAATGTTTGATAACCGCTGACAGATTCGGCTTGCACCCGAAACTGCTCGGTTTGGGTCAGCCCGACCGGAGTGGCCAGCAGCGCGGTGCCCAGCACGGCCAGGCCGGCCAGCGAGGCCACCGCGACGCGGACGGGCTTGCCCGCCACGGAATCCGCGATGCGGTGCCAGACACCGCTTTCAGTCAGCGGGGTGGCGCCGACCTTGGGGATGAAGGGCCAGAACAGCCGCTTGCCGCACAGGGCGAGCAATGGCGGCAGCACCACCAGGACGAAGATCGCGGCGATCACCAGGCCGGACGCGGCCTGCACGCCGAGGCTGCGGTTGCTGGGTGCGGAGGCGAACAACAGCGTCAGCAGGGCCAGGACCACGGTGGCGTTACTCGCCACGATCGCGGGGGCGGCGGCCCGCACGGCTACTACGAGGGCTTCGCGGTGTTGCTCGGTCCGCCCGAGTTCCTCGCGGTAGCGCGAGATCAACAGCAACGCATAGTTGGTGCCTGCGCCGAACACCAGCACGCTTGTGATACCCGATGTCGAACCGTCCGGGTTGAGGCCGAGTCCCGAGGCGACCGCGGTTCCGACGACGGAGCCGACCCGGTCGGCGAAGGCGATCACCAGCAGCGGCACCAGCCACAGCACCGGCGAACGGTAGGTGACGATGAGCAGCAGGGCCACCACTGTCGCGGTCACCACGAGCAGTGTGATGTTGGCTCCGGCAAATGAATTGGCGATGTCGGCGCCGAATGCGGGCCCGCCGGTGAGTTCGGCCCGCAATTCGCCGGGCAGTCCGTTGGTGGCTGTCGCGCGCAGATCCTTGACGGCGTCGTTGAGTCCGAAACCCGACAGGTCGGCTTTCAGCGGCACCGTGACCACGGCGGCTTTGCCGTCGTCGGAGACCATCAACGGCGGTCCGGGCACGTCGGTCATGCGGTTGCGGGCATCGGCGGTGGCGTCGACGTCGGCGACGGTGAGCTCACCGCCGTCGGCGCGGGTCACCACCAGGATCGTCGGCACCTGGTCCCCGCCGGGGAACTCGCTGCGCAAGGCGTCGGCTCGCGCCGATTCGGCATCGGCCGGCACGGCGACCGGTGATTGCGAGGCGGCATCGCTACCGCTGAGCAGGCCCAGTAGCCCGCCGGAGACCACGATGACCAGCACGGCCAGCCACGTCAAGCGCCTAATCACGATTCAGTGTCGCCTCTTCCAGATCGAGCCCATGCAGCACAGTACGCAGCACTTCGTCGTCGATGTGCCCGGCATCGCGTTCGGCGATGAACGTGTCTCGTTCGGCGGCAAGCATTTCCAGCCGCAGCCGACGGAACGCCGATGTGGGGCTCTCGCCGATGTCGTCGTCGCCGCGGCCAAGCCGCTCCCAGGCGGCGTTGCGCCGCCGGGTGTTCCATGCCCGCAACACGTCCGCGGCACGCTGCGGCACGTCGGTGGTGGCCGATTGCTCGGCCAGCAATTCATCGAGTCGCTCGGCGGCGGCGCGGGCCGCCTTGTCCTGTGCTGCCGCGGTGGCGATCGCATCGCTGTGCGCCTCGTCGCCCTGGGCGCCGAGGACCCGGATGAACCACGGCAGGGTCAGGCCGTGCAGCAACAGCGTGCCGACCACGACGACAAAGGTCAGGAACACCAGTTGCGGGCGTCCGGGAAACGGGTCGCCGGCCAGCGTGGTAGCCGGGACACCGAACGCTGCGGCCAGGGACACGACGCCACGCATACCCGCCCAAGCCACGACGAACACCTGGGCTCGCGGCGGTTCGGGTTCGTGGGTGCGGATCCGTTTGGACAGCAGGCGGGGCAGGTAGGTGGTCGCATACACCCACACCATCCGCACCCCGATCACCGTGATGAGCACGGCGGCCGACGAGATCGCCAGCGTGGCCGCCGAGATTCCGGCCAGCTCGCTGATCACCTTCGGCAGCTGCAGGCCGATCAAGAGGAATGCGAACGATTCCAGGATGAGCTGCAGCGCCTTCCACACCGCCTTGTCCTGCAGCCGGGTGGCGTAGCTGGCCTGCGTCTCGCGCTGACCCAGCAGCAGCGCGGCCACCACCACGGCGATCACACCCGAGCCGTGGATCTCCTCGGCCAGCAGGTAGATGAAGAAGGGCGCGACGAGGCCGACCGCGCTTTCGACCAACGGGTCGTCGAGCCGGGTGCGGATGACATGCACCACCATTCCGATAACCCAGCCGACCACCACGCCGCCGACGGCGGCCAACCCGAAGGTGGCCAGGCCGTTGCCCCAGGTGGCGGCCGTCCCGATCGCGGCTCCCAGCGCGACCTTGTAGGCCGTCAGCGCGGTGGCGTCGTTGAGCAGGCTCTCGCCGCCCAGCAGCGTCATGGTGCGCCGGGGCAGGCCGAGCCGGCGGCCGACGGCCGTGGCGGACACCGCGTCCGGCGGGGCCACGATCGCGCCCAGGGTCAGGGCGGCGGCGATGGTGAGTTCGGGCACGGTGTGGAAGGCGACGATGCCGACGACGAACGTCGTGGCCAGCGGAAGCCCGACGGCCAGGAACCCGATGGGGCGGATGTTGCGTCGCAACGCGACGTAGCTGCTCTCCAGGCCTGCCGACCACAGCAGCGGCGGCAGGATCACGAACAGCACCAGGTCGGGGTCCAGGTGTACGTCGTGAAAGCCGGGCAGTGCGCTGCCGGCCAGGCCGGCAACCACCAGCGCCAGCGGGGCTGAGACGTCGTATCGGCGGGCGACGGCGGCCAGCAGGATGGCGGCCACCAAGGCCGCCAGGAGTGAGGCACCCACGTTGTCAGCCCTCCTTCGTGTGCTTGCTTATCCTTGGTCAACATGTTGAGGAGATCACGTCGGCGCGAGCACAATCCGGCGCCTCGCACCTGTGAGCATCTGAACGCCGAGGTTGCCGAGCCGCATCCCTTGACCCCTGGGCGGTGCCAGGAATGTGAGGAAGACGGCGAGGACAACTGGGCGCATCTGCGGATGTGCATGACGTGCGGTCACGTCGGTTGCTGTGACTCAAGCCCGCATCAGCATGCCACCAAGCACTTTCAGCAGTCGGGCCATCCCGTCATGCGTTCGGCGGAACCCGGCGAGAGTTGGCGTTGGTGCTATATCGACCATCGGGTCGGGTGACGATCTGGCAGGCTGGTGCGTGCGATGAGTGAATCGATTGAGGACGCGCAGACAACTGACCTGACCGACGATCAGGTCGACGGCGCCGAAGATGTTCCGGCCGAGGCGACCGACAGCGGACCACAAGAGCCGACGGAGGCGGTCAAACCCACACCACCTGCGGCGACGGTGCTGCTGCTGGGCTCCGGTGAGCTCAGCCGTGAGTTGGCACTGGCGTTCCAGCGGCTGGGTGGCGTGGTGGTGGCCGCTGATCGGTATTACGCACCCGCGCACGGCGTCGCGGACCGTTCGGCGGTGATCAAGATGAACGACGCCGAGGAACTGACAGCGCTCATCGAGCGGGAGAAGCCGCGCTATGTGGTGGCAGAGTCCGGTGTCATCGCCGCCGACGCCTTGATCGCGGTGGCTGAGCGTGGCGACATCGAAGTTTTGCCGGCCCCGCGCAGCATCCGGCTGTCCCAGGACCGCGAGGGGCTGCGCCGGTTGGCGTCGGACGAGCTGGGCCTGCCCACGGTGCCGTTCTGGTTCGCCGGGTCGGTCGAGGAGCTGTCGGCGGTAGCCGAGCACGCCGGATTCCCGTTGGTGGTCAAGCCGGTGGTGGGCGCCCAGCGCGATGGGGAGTCGGTGTTGCTGCGTCCCGACGACGTCGAACCGGCGTGGCAGCGTGCGACGACCGCGGGCCACATCGCTCACAATCGGGTGCTGGCCGAGTCCGTCGTCGAGGTCGAATACGAGATCACGATGCTGACCGTGCGCACCGCCGGACCCACCGGTCCCGGCGTGCAGTTCTGTGAGCCGATCGGGCACCGCCAGGTCGGTACCGACGTGCTGGAGGCCTGGCAGCCGCAGCCGTTGTCGCCGGCCGCGTTGGACGCCGCGAAGTCGATCTCCGCGCGGATCGTGAACTCGTTGGGCGGTCGGGGCGTCTTCGGGGTCGAGCTGCTGGTTCAGGGCGATGACGTGTATTTCTCCGACGTGCGGATCCGTCCCCACGACAGCGGCCTGGTGACCCTGCGGTCCCAGCGGCTCTCGGAGTTCGAACTGCATGCCAGGGCGATCATGGGCCTGGCGGTGGACACGATCATGATCTCGCCGGCGGCAGCCGAGGTCACCTACGGCGCGGCCGATGCCGGCGAGCTGCCGGCCGAGATCGGGGCGGTGCTGGCCGACGCCCTCGCGACGTCGGAGAGCGACGTGCGGCTGTTCGGCCGCCCGGGCGAATCTGAAGCTCCGCGGCGGCTCGGACTCGCGTTGGCGACCGCTCCCGACGTGATCATCGCCCGTGACCGCGCCCGCCGCGTCGGCACCGCGCTGCGCAAGCTGTGGTAGGCGGCGATGACTGAGGAGACCGGCGAGGCGGCGGACCGGCCAACCATGGCGCCGTTCCTGGGCGCGTTGGCCGTCATTGTGCTCGTGGTGATCGTGGTGGTCCTGCTGAACGTCTTCGGCACCGACGGTCGTAGCGAGGAACAGAAGGTCACCCGCGCCGCCGTCGGCCAGAACGACGCGCTGCAGCGGGAGAACTTCGGTGAGTTCTCCGGTTACACCTGCGCCGCGCAACGCGGTATCGAACCGGATTTCCTTGCCCGCCAGCGTGATTCGGTGGCCAAGCAGGGTGCCAGATATGTCGATGACGTGACCGAGGTGAAGGTCGACGGGGACCGGGCGACGGCGACGGTGGTCTACCACTTCGCCAACACCCCCGACGCCAAGGTGAACAGCGAGACGACGTTCGTGCGTGAGGACGGCCAATGGCGCGTCTGTTCGAGTATGGGAGACTCACGCCCGTGAGCTATGCGGGAGACATCACGCCTGAGGAGGCTTGGAAACTTCTGAGTGAGAACTCCGAGGCCGTGCTGGTGGACTGTCGGACCGACGCCGAGTGGCGCTTTGTCGGTGTACCGGACCTGTCCACCCTTCAGCGTGACGTGGTGTACGTGGAGTGGAACCGGAACGACGGAACCCACAACGATGGATTCGTCGACGATCTGAAGGCGGCGGGGGTGACGCCCGGCGAGCGGCCGGTGGTGTTCCTGTGTCGCTCCGGCAACCGCTCGATCGGCGCGGCCGAGGCCGCCACTGCCGCCGGCATCGCCCCGTCCTACAACGTGCTCGACGGATTCGAGGGCAACCTGGACGAGAACCGTCATCGCGGCGGTACCGGCTGGAAGGCCGTCGGGCTGCCTTGGACACAGAGTTGAGAGCTGCATGACTGACATCCCATCTGTCCGGATCCCGGCTGCCCTGCCCGACGGCGTCAGCCAGGCCACCATCGGTGTGCGCGGCGGTCTATTGCGCTCGGAGTTCGAGGAAACCGCCGAGGCGATGTACCTCACCTCGGGCTACGTCTACGAGTCCGCGGCTGCCGCGGAGAAGGCGTTCACCGGTGAGATCGACCGCTTCGTCTACTCGCGCTACGGCAACCCGACCATCTCGATGTTCGAGGAGCGGCTGCGCCTGATCGAGGGCGCGCCCGCATGCTTCGCCACGGCCACCGGGATGGCGGCGGTGTTCACCGCGCTGGGTGCGCTGCTGGGTGCCGGCGACCGCCTGGTGGCCGCCCGCAGCTTGTTCGGGTCGTGCTTCGTGGTGTGCAACGAGATTCTGCCGCGCTGGGGCGTGGAGACGGTGTTCGTCGACGGCGACGACCTCTCGCAGTGGGAGGAGGCACTGTCGGTCCCGACGACGGCGGTGTTCTTCGAGACGCCGTCCAACCCGATGCAGTCTCTGGTCGACATCGCCGCGGTGTCCGAGCTGGCGCATGCTGCCGGGGCAAAAGTGGTGCTGGACAACGTTTTTGCCACCCCGCTGCTGCAGCAGGGTATGCCGCTCGGCGCCGACGTGGTGGTGTACTCCGGCACCAAGCACATCGACGGGCAGGGCCGGGTGCTGGGCGGGGCGATCCTCGGCGACAAGGAGTACATCGACGGCCCGGTGCAGAAGCTCATGCGTCATACCGGCCCGGCGATCAGCGCGTTCAATGCCTGGACGCTGCTGAAGGGTCTTGAAACGCTTGCGGTTCGGGTCGACTACTCGAATCGGTCGGCGCAGTCGGTGGCCGAGTTCCTGGAGGCCAAGGCCGGGGTGAACTGGGTGAAATACCCGTTCCTGCAGTCACATCCGCAATATGATCTGGCCAAGCGTCAGATGAGCGGCGGCGGCACCGTGGTGACCTTCGAACTGGATGGCGGCAAGGACCGCGCCTTCGAGGTGCTCGACAAGTTGCGCGTCATCGACATCTCCAACAACCTCGGCGACGCCAAGACGTTGATCACCCACCCGGCCACCACGACGCACCGGGCCATGGGCCCGGAGGGGCGTGCGGCCATCGGCCTCGGCGACGGTGTGGTGCGCATTTCCGTCGGTCTGGAAGGCACCGAGGATCTGATCGCCGACCTGGACCAGGCGCTGGGCTAGCCCGTGTCCCGCGGATCCGACGCCAAGAAGGCCCGCCGCCGTAAGCGGCAGGCGGTCCGGAATGTGAACCGGGTGTCGGCGGAGTCCGTCGAGCAGCTGGCGGAGATCCCCGACGCCGTCGTCGCCGACCTGGCGGAGTTCGACGAGCGAATCACCGAGCGCGGCTGGGAGTTCGACGAGGAGCAGTCGAACGACGACTACGCGGTGTGGTTCTACGAGCCGTCCGGCGCCCCTGTGGAGGACGGCCTGCCCGTGACCTCACTGTGGCTGGATGCGGCCGAGGACGGCGAGATCGTGCGGGTGGTGTTCGTCGGCAGCGTCGAGCGCTACGAGTTCAGCCACGAGGAATTGCGCGACGGAGCCCTCGACGTGATCGAGGGCTACCGCGCCGGTCAGCCGTTGCCGGAATTCGGCTAGCTCTTCCCGTCGGATTCGATGACGCCCTGCGCGGACCGGGCCCGGTCCTCGTAGCTCTTGCGCTTGGCCTTGTCGAACTCCAAGAACACCCGGTCCAGGCCGAGGAGCTTGTTCAGCTTGCGGCGGCCCTTGGGAGGCAGCATCTGGGCGGCCTGGGCGGTGAAGCGCAACGGCGGCGGCACCGAGACGTGCGTCTTGGGTTTGTTGAGCGTCTTGACGATGGCTGCGGCGATGTCCTCGGGCTCGACCGGCTTCATCGCGCCGGTGGCCTTGGTGCCCGAGATGAGGTCGGTGTTGGTGAACGGCGGCATGATCACCGAGACGTTGACGCCGTGCGGGGCCATCTCGTCGGCCAGGGCGGTGGACAGTCCGACGACGGCGTACTTGGCGCCGACGTAGACCACCTGGCCCGGCAGGGGGATCAGGCCCGACAGCGAGGCGATGTTGATGACGTGGCCGCTGCGGCGCTTGACCATCTCCGGCAGCGCCAGCTGGCAACCGGTGAGAACGCCGTACACGTTGACCTCCAGGGAGGACCGCACCGACTGGTCGGTTTCCTCCAGGAACGGGCCGACCGGCATCACGCCGGCGTTGTTGATCAGAACGTCGATGTGCCCGCCGCCGTCGGTGCGGGCCTTGTCCAGGAACGTGGCGAACGATTCGCGGTCGGTGACGTCGAGCGGGTAGCCCGAGACCTGGCCGAGCTTGCTCAACTCGACGACGGCCGACTCCTGAAGTGCCACGTCACGGTCGCCGATGACGACGCGGGCGCCGTGGGCCAGCAGGGCCTTGGCGGTGGCGTAACCGATGCCGCGGGCGGCGCCGGTGATCGCGATGGTCTTGCCCCTGATGTTGTCCATGGCGGCGAACTTTACACGTGTCAAGTTTTGGACGGAAGAGGGTGGCGGCGGTGGCGTAGTCTGGGCGGGCGTGATGACGAACCCCGCCGATCAACAGGCATTTACCGAATCAGCAGAGGATTTCTCGGAGCGGATCACCTCGGCGATCGACAGCGCTGGGTTGACGCTTCTTTTGAGTCTCGGCCACCAGGGCGGGCTGTTCGACGCGATGGCGAAGTTCTCGTCGGCGACCAGCACCGAGATCGCCGAGGCGGCCGGCCTCGACGAACGCTATGTCCGTGAATGGCTCGGCGGGATGGCCGCGGGGCGGGTGGTGGACTACGACCCCGAGTCCTCGACGTATCGGTTGCCCGCTCACCGTGCCGTCGCGCTGACCCGCGACTCCGGCCTGAACAATCTGGCGCGCCTGGCCCAGTACGTCCCGCTGATGTGCGAAGTCGAGCAGAAGATCCTCGGCTGCTTCCGCAACGGCGGCGGTCTGAGCTACAGCGACTATCCGCGCTTCCACACCGTGATGGCGGAGCGGAGCGCCGAGGTGTTCGATGCCGCGCTGATCGATGCGGTGCTGCCGTTGGTCGACGGCCTGCCGGAGCGGCTCAAGAGCGGCCTCTACGTCGCCGACTTCGGTTGTGGCAGTGGATATGCCATCTGTCTGATGGCGCAGGCCTACCCGGACAGCCGGTTCACCGGCATCGACTTCTCCGAGGAGGCGACGGCCACCGGTGTCGCGTCCGCGGCGCAACGCGGGCTGACCAACGTCTCGTTCGTCCCTGCCGACCTGGCGGCGCTGGACCAAACGGAGGCATACGACCTCATCACCGCATTCGACGCGATCCACGACCAGGCCCAGCCGGCCCGGGTGCTGGCGAACATCTACCGGGCACTGCGTCCGGGCGGAGTCCTGGTCATGGCCGATATCAAGGCTTCCAGCCGGCTGGAGGACAACATCGGTGTCGCGATGAGCACGTATCGCTATGCCGTGTCGCTGACGCATTGCATGTCGGTCTCGCTCGGCCTGGGTGGTGCCGGGTTGGGCACGATGTGGGGCAGTCAGCTGGCCGTGTCGATGCTGAACGACGCCGGATTCGCCGACGTGGACGTCGCCGAGATCGACCAGGACCCGGCGAACTACTACTACCTCGCCAGGAAATGACGACCGGCCCGGCAGGGTTTCGATCAGGCTGAGCCTGTGGGCATATCCGGGCCGTGGCGGTGCGTTGAATTCGCTGTGGGTGCCGAAACGATGGTTAAGTCAGCCCCCGTGAGTGGTGTGCGATTTGTGGCGGTCGGCCTGGACGATCCGTTGGCCGCCCCGCTGCTGGACGAGCTGTCGGTCGAGTACTCGGGGCGCTACGGAGGCACACCCGAGCTGATGATGGGCTGGCTGCGGGGAAAATCCGCCGACGAGTTCGCCCCGCCGTCCGGCGGGATGTACATCGGCGTACTCGACGGCGTGCCGGTCACCGGCGGCGCATTCACCCGATTCGACGCCGATACCGCCGAACTCAAACGCATCTGGACCGACAGCCGGTACCGGAAGCGGGGATATGCCAGGGTGCTGCTCGCCCACCTCGAGAGCGAGATCGCGGCACGCGGCTACCGCCGGGTCTATCTGACGACGGGGCACCTGCAGCCGGAGGCCGAGGCACTCTATGACGCCGCCGGCTATAGACGGCTGAATGCCCCGCTGCCGCCGGAGGGGCAGGGGACGGTGTTCCCCATCGCATTCGAGAAAGAGCTGACGTGACCCACGCGGTCCCGCTCTCGATTCTCGACCTCGCGCCGATCAGCGCGGGCAGCGACGCGGTGGCCGCACTGCACAACACCGTCGACTTGGCCCGTCACGCCGAACAGTGGGGCTTCCAACGGTATTGGGTCGCCGAACATCACTTCGTCTCGGTGGCCAGCTCTTCGCCCGCGGTACTGGTTGGGCAGATCGCGGCGGCCACCGAACGGATCAGGGTCGGTACCGCGGCCGTGCAACTCGGCCACACGACTGCCGTCGCCGTGGTGGAGGCCTTCGGCACGCTGGCCGCATTCCACCCGGGCCGCATCGATCTCGGGGTGGGTCGATCGGGGCAGAAACGCGCCGAAGCGGTGCGGGACAAGCCCCGTGAGCCCAGGCTGCCGCGCCAGTGGCACGAGATCGACGGCGTGGTGATCCCGACGCCCTACGACGTCAGCGCGCTGATGCGGGATCCCCGGCTGCGCTCGCGTATGGCGGTGTTGCAGCAACCCCAAGCGCTCACACCGGATTTCGCCGAACAAGTGGATGACATCTTGGCCATGCTGGCCGGCCGATATGAGGTGGGCACCGCCGTTCCCGGTGCGGGGGCTGCCCTGACGCCATGGGTGTTCGGCAGCAGCAAGGGTCAGAGCGCCCGCGTCGCTGCTGCGCGCGGACTGCCGTTCGTGGCCAGCTATCACATCACCCCGGCCACCGCGCTGGAGGCAATCGAGGTGTACCGCAACGGATTCACCCCGTCGGAGCACCTGTCCGAGCCCTATGTGGCGGTTTCGGCCGACGTGGTGGTGGCCGACGACGAGGCCACCGCGCGGCATCTGGCGTCCAGCTACGGGCACTGGGTTTATTCGATCCGGGCCGGCGGCGGCGCAGCGCCCTACCCGGATCCGGCCGACTGTGCGCCGTTGACACCCGAGCAGCTCGAGGTGGTCCGGGACCGTACCGCAACACAATTCGTCGGGGACCCCGACCAGGTGGCTGCGCGGCTGGAAGCGCTGGCGCGGGTCAGCGGGGCGGACGAACTGGTCATCACCTCGGTGACACACCGTCACTCCGACCGGTTGCGCTCCCACCAGCTCATTGCCGAGCGGTGGGGCCAGTAGCGGCTAGGCTGGCCCCGTAGCTGTTGTCGCCGCTGGGGGTGTATTTGCCGAGTCTGCAGGTAATCGTGGGATCGCTGCTGCTGGCAGCGGCTGCGGTGGTGTTTGCGACCGGGGTGGCTTTGCGGCTGTTCATCGGGCGGCGGGCGGAATCGGCGGAATCGCAGCGGCGGATGCACGCCTTCCGCCGGACCAAGTTTGCCCGCGTGCTGTTCGGGTCGGTGTACGACGACGAGGTCTTCGACCCCGACGAACTCGATCAGATGGTCCTGATGCCGACGATCGTGCTGGCCTGCGGCCTGTGCCTGACCGGCTTCTTCCTACTGGGGTACCGGATCCTGCAGCACTAAGTGTGCCGGGCGGCCGCGGCGGAGGCGGCGTCGGAGATCGAGCCGCGCCACATGGGCCCGTGCCCGGGCAGCATCACCTCGGCCTCGACGGCGGCCAGCGCCTTGAGGCTGGACAGACAGCCCGCCTCGTCGTGGTTGAACAGTGCCGGCAGCAGCTGCGGTCCGCCTTCGGTGACCAGCGGATGCCCGGTGACCAGCGCGTCGCCGCTGACCAGGACGCCGTCGACGATGAAGGAGCAGTGCCCGCCGGTGTGCCCCGGGGTGGGAACCGGCACCGGCCGGCCCGGGAGATCGTCGTCGTCGGTCAGGGCCCGGGCGGTCGGGATGCCGGCGTGGTTCATCCCGCCCTTGGCGGTGATGGTGGCCGCCCACTTCAGCCAGCGGGGCTGCCAGATGTTGCGCACCACGTCGGCCGGTGCGGCTTGCTCGAGATATTCGCGCTTGGCGTGCCCGAGTTCGGCGACATGGCAAAACACCGGTGTGCCATGGGTTTTCGCCAACCAGATCGCGGTTCCGAAATGATCGATGTGGGCGTGGGTCAACAGCACAGCGGCGATGTCCTCGATGCCGAACCCGAGTTGTCGGACCGAGCCGAGGACATCCTCGCGCTGTCCCGGGAACCCCGCGTCGATCAGCATGAGGCGCGTTCCGTCGGTCACCAGCGTCCAGTTGACCAAGTCAGTTTGGGCGAAGTGAACGTGCTCGGTGATCGCCGTGAGGGCTGCTGCCATGTCGCGAGTTTAAGCAGAGGAGTAGAAACGAACCCGTGGCTGAACTGAAACTGGGATACAAGGCATCGGCGGAGCAGTTCGCGCCCCGGGAACTCGTCGAGCTGGCGGTGCTGGCCGAGGCGGCAGGAATGGACAGCGCGACGGTCAGCGACCATTTCCAGCCGTGGCGGCACGAGGGCGGGCATGCGCCGTTCTCGCTGGCCTGGATGACCGCGGTGGGCGAGCGCACGCAGCGGCTGGTGCTGGGCACGTCGGTGCTCACGCCGACGTTCCGGTACAACCCGGCGGTGATCGCGCAGGCTTTCGCGACGATGGCGTGTTTGTACCCGAACCGCATCTTCCTGGGTGTGGGTACCGGTGAGGCGCTCAACGAGATCGCCACCGGCTACGCCGGGGAGTGGCCGGAGTTCAAGGAGCGCTTCGCCCGGCTGCGGGAGTCGGTCAAGTTGATGCGTGAGCTGTGGCTCGGTGACCGCGTCGATTTCGACGGCGAGTACTACCGGCTCAAAGGGGCCTCGATCTATGACGTGCCCGAGGGCGGCGTGCCGGTCTACATCGCCGCCGGCGGGCCGGTGGTGGCCAAGTACGCGGGCCGGGCCGGTGACGGGTTCATCTGCACCTCGGGCAAGGGGGAGGAGCTGTACAAGGACAAGCTCATCCCCGCGGTCAAGGAGGGGGCGGAGGTGGCCGGTCGCAACGCCGAGGACATCGACCGGATGATCGAGATCAAGATCTCCTATGATCCGGATCCCAAGCTGGCCTTGGAGAACACCCGGTTCTGGGCGCCGCTGTCGCTGACGGCCGAGCAGAAGCACTCGATCGACGACCCGATCGAGATGGAGAAGGCCGCCGATGCACTGCCCATCGAGCAGGTCGCCAAGCGCTGGATCGTCGCCTCCGATCCCGACGAGGCGGTCGAGAAGGTCGGCCAGTACGTGAAGTGGGGCCTGAACCACCTGGTGTTCCACGCCCCCGGTCACGATCAGCGTCGTTTCCTCGACCTGTTCAAGAAGGACCTCGAGCCCCGGCTGCGCAAGCTCGGCTGAGTTGATCCGAATTCTCGCGACCCTCTTCGGGGTGGTCGCGGCGGGGGCGGCCGTGGTGGGCCTGGCGGTGCGCTACGTACCGCTGGGTCGCCACGGCACAGTGCTGCTGGCGACGGCATCGCCCTATCTGATGCTGGCGGCACCGATCGCGGTGCTGCTGCTGATGCTCGGTCGCCGATGGGTGCTGACGGCGCTGGCCGTGGTGCTGACCCTGACGGTCGCGCTGATCCAGGTGCCGCAGTACCTCGGCCCGGAGCAGGTGACGGCACGGTCCGCGCCGGTGCGGGTGTTCACGTCGAATCTCGGCATGGGACTCGGGGATCCGGCTGCCGTGGTGGCCGCTGCCGAACGGACCGCCGACATCGTCGTCTTGCAGGAGCTCACGCCGGAAGCCGCCGACGGGGTGATCGCGGCCGGCCTGGAGAACACCTTCGGCCACCGCATTTTCGACCCGGAGCCGATGGCCGGTGGTCTGGGGATCTGGAGCAGATTCCCGTTGACCGACAGCGCCCACGTCCCCGGCTACTCGATGGTGATGCTGCGGACCAGGGTGCACGTGCCCGATGCCGCGGTGGCGCCGATTCTGGTCGGCGTCCATTTCGCCGCGCCGTGGCCGCAACCGATCGAGTCCTGGCGCAAGGACATGGAGAAGTTCCCCACGATGCTGCGCGAGTTGGCCGGCGAGGCCGGGCCGGGTGCGGTGATCGTCGCGGGGGACTTCAATGCCACCCACGACATGCTGCCGTTCCGGGAACTACTGGACACCGGTTACCGCGACGCCGCGGAGCAGGCGGGTGCGGGCATGATCCGCACCTTCCCGGTCGGCGTCCGCCGCGTGCCCGCCGTCGGTATCGACCATGTCTTGTTGCGCAATGCCGATGCCACCGCGGTCCGGACCGGGCTGGTGCCGGGTGCCGATCACATGGCGCTCATCGCGGATGTCGTTGTCCCGCAAGAGTCCTGACCTCAGGCGCTGCTCACCGAACGTTGCACCGCGCCAACCGCGCCGTGGCTGGTGGCGGTGAGCCGGACCCGGTCGGCGCGGAACAGGTCGTAGGCGTACTCGAACGGGCGGCCGGTGCGCTCACGCGTGATGCGCGTGATGGCCAGCAGCGGTCTGCGGTGGGCGATGTCGAGCCACTGCGCCTCGCGGGGGCTGGCGCTGACCACCTCGATGGTCTCGGTGGTGGCTGCCGGCGTCAAGCCGTACCGCACCCGAACCAGCTCGTACAGCGAGCCGCCGAGCGGCTGCTCCAGTAAGTCCTCCATGTGCTCGGCGGGGAAGCAGGCCAGATCCACCGACAGTGGCACACCGTCGGCGAAACGCAGCCGCCGAATGGTGAATATGTCGGCCCCGTCGGTGATTTCGAGCGCGTGAGCTTCCGCGGCGGTGGCCGGTCTGCGATCGGTGGCCAGCACCCGGGTGGAACTGGTGTGACCGCCGGTGCGCAGCCGCGCCGGGAGCCCGGTCAGCTCGGCGGCATTGCGTTCGATGACGTCGGCGCGTACGAACGTGCCGCCGTTCCGCCCGGCGCGGCGTTCCAGCACGCCGGCCTGACTCAGCGGCAGCAGCGCGCTGCGCAGCGTGGAGCGAGACACCGCGAAATCCGCCGCCATCTCCCGCTCGGTACCCAGTCGCGAACCGGCCCGCAGGGTGCCCGCGGCCAACATGGACAGGATGCGTCGACGCACGTCCTCGGCGACGGGGCCGCCAGCAGACTGGGACATGCCCCGAGTGTGAACCAAATCGAGCCTGCAGAGCAGACCAAAACCGACTGTTTAACCTGGCCGTTGCACCATTCCCAGGTTCGAAACATCACCGCAACAAAACGCCTGGCCTGCAATAATTTTCGAGTTGACCGACGTCCTGGGTCGGATAACAATGTGCTGCGTCGCACCACAAAGTCGTCGTCGACGTCAACCAATCAGACCAAATAGTGGTCCGAAAACCGTCCTTCAGTGAGGACCCGCAATGAGCGAGATCATCGATCCGCCGGCCCAGACCGGCGCCTCTATCCAACGCCTCAAACCCAACGCCGTGGGACTGGTCGGCGTGCTGTTCATGGCGGTCGCCACCGCGGCCCCCATCACGGCCATGGTCGGCAACGTACCGATCGCGGTCGGCTTCGGCAACGGCGCCTACGCGCCCGCCGGATACTTCGTCGCCACCATCGTGCTGACCCTGTTCGCGATCGGCTATGCCGCGATGAGCAAGCACATCACCGCCACCGGAGCGTTCTACGGGTACATCTCCCACGGACTGGGGCGCACCGTGGGCCTGGGCGCGGGATTCCTCACCGCCATGGCGTACATGGTGTTCGAGGCCTCGCTGATCGGTATCTTCTCGTTCTTCGGCAACGATCTGTTCAAGTCGTTCTTCAACATCGACGTGCCGTGGGTGATCTTCGCCGTGGTGATGCTGGCCGTCAACGCCGTGCTGACCTATTTCGACATCAATCTGGCGGCCAAGGTGCTCGGCGTCTTCCTGATCACCGAGATCGTCATGCTGGCGCTGATGGCGTTGTCGGTGGTGTTCACCGGTGGTGGCCCGCAGGGCTGGTCATTGGGATCGCTCAACCCGCTCAACGGTTTTCAGAGTCTGTCGGGTGAGGTGGCCGGTGTCGACGGCAGCATGATCACCGTCGCCGGGTCGGCCGGCGTCGGCCTGTTCTTCGCGTTCTGGTCGTGGGTGGGCTTCGAGTCCAGCGCCATGTACGGCGAGGAATCACGAAACCCCAAGAAAATCATCCCGATTGCGGTGATCTGCTCGGTGGTCGGCATCGGCGCGTTCTACGTCATCGTCTCGTGGCTGGCGATCGTCGGCACGGGCCCGCAGAATGCAATTGCCCTGGCGCAGGATTCGGCCACCGCGGGCGATATCTTCTTCACCCCGGTCCATCAGCATCTGGGACAGTGGGCCGTCGACCTGTTCAAGATCCTGCTGATGACCGGCTCGTTCGCCTGCGGCATGGCATTCCACAACTGCGCGGCACGCTACCTGTACGCGATCGGCCGGGAGAACGTCATCCCCGGGATGCGCAGGACCATCGGCGCCACCCATCCGGTGCACGGCTCGCCGCACATCGCCGGATTCGTGCAGACCGGTTTCGCCACCGTGGTGGTGCTGTTCTTCGACATCACCGGGCGGGACCCCTACACCGGGCTCTACGGTTTGATGGCGTTGCTGGGCACCACGGCCATCATGATCGTGCAGGCCTTGGCCGCGTTTTCGGTGATCTCCTTCTTCCACGTGCAGAAGCGCCATCCGGAGACCGCGAACTGGTTCACCACGTTCGCCGCGCCGCTGCTCGGTGGCACCGGCATGCTCTACGTCATCTACCTGCTCGCCAAGAACGCGTCGTTTGCTGCGGGTTCAGCCGCTTCGGACTGGATCTTCACATCGATCCCGTATGTTGTTGGCATCGCCGGAATCGGTGGTGTGCTGTGGGCGCTGTTCCTGAAATTCCGGGATCCGCAACGCTATTCCGATCTCGGTCGCACGGTGTTGGAGGAAGCGCACGAACGTTGATTGGGGGTGCGGGCATGGGGTTCTCGAACATCATGGACTCCAACAGCTACTCGGGGGGTTTTACGACCGATCCCGACACCGAGAAGTTGATCGAGGCCCGCACCCACCTACTCGGCCCGGCGTACCGGCTGTTCTACGAGCGGCCGGTACACCTGGTCCGGGGCAGCGGCAGCCACCTGTTCGACGCCGACGGCGCACGCTACCTCGACGCGTACAACAACGTCGTCAGCGTCGGGCACTGCCACCCTCGGGTGGTGGCCGCCATCACCCGCCAAGCCGAGACACTCAACACCCACACCCGCTATCTGCACGAGGGCATCGTGGAGTACTCACAGCGGCTGCTCGCCACGCTCCCCGCGGAAGTCGACCAGGTGATGTATGCGTGCACCGGATCGGAGGCCAATGACCTGGCGCTGCGGGTGGCGCAGATGTACACCGGCGCCCGCGGCGTCATCGTCACCGGTGACGCCTACCACGGCAATACCGAAGCGGTGACGGCGATTTCGCCGTCCATCGGCGGCGCCACCGCTATCGGCCCGCACGTACGCACGGTGCCCGCGCCGGACAGCTACCGCTCGGGTCCCGCTGTGGCAGAGCGTTTCCTGGCCGATTTGCAAGCCGCGATCGCCGACCTCGACGCCGCCGGGTTCGGGCTGAGCTGCCTGATCGTGGACACGTTCTTCTCCTCCGACGGCATCTACCCGGATCCGTCGGTACTGGCGCCGGCTGTGGTGGCGGCCCGTGCGGCCGGCGGGGTGTTCATCGCCGACGAGGTGCAACCCGGCTTCGGCCGCACCGGGGAGACGATGTGGGGCTTCACCCGCCACGGCGTCGTGCCCGATCTGGTCACGATGGGCAAACCCATGGCCAACGGCTTGCCGGTGGCGGCCATGGCAGCGCGCAGTGAGGTGCTCGAGGCGTTCGCCCGGGAGGTGCCTTACTTCAACACCTTCGGGGGCAATCCGGTATCGATGGCCGCCGCGGGCGCGGTGCTCGACGTCATCGAGGACGAGGAGTTGATGGCGAATGCGGCGAGGGTCGGTACCGCCCTGCGCGACGAGCTCACCCGGATCGCCGCAGATGATCCGCGCATCGGCGATGTCCGCGGGGCCGGGTTGTACGTCGGGGTCGAGATGGTGACGGACCGCGACAGCGCAGGTCCGGATCGGGTCGCGGCGCACGATCTGGTGAACGCGATGCGGGACCGCAAAGTGCTCATCTCGGTTTGCGGAGCGCAGGGCAGTGTGCTGAAGGTGAGACCGCCCCTGGTATTCTCTCTGTCGGATGTGGACTGGTTCTGCACCGAATTCGCCGATGCGCTGCGGGAGCTGCGCTGAGCAAAAGCAGAGCATCTGGCCGTCCAAACCCTGATTGAGGGAAGCTGTATCAGTGCCAGAGGCAGACGTCGCTACCGCGATATACATTGCATCGCCTGAAGGTGACACCGGAAAGTCGACGATTGCTCTCGGCATTCTTCATCGACTTGCCGCAACCGTGCCGAGGGTGGGGGTGTTCCGCCCGATCACCCGCCTGGGCGAGGACCGCGACTACATTCTCGAACTGCTGCTGGCCGGGACCACCGCGGGACTGAGCTACGACGACTGTGTCGGGGTCAGCTACCAGCAGGTGCACGAGGATCCCGACGTCGCCATCGCCGACATCGTCGACCGGTTCCACCGCGTGGCCGAGCAGTGCGACGCCGTGCTGATCGTCGGCAGCGACTACACCGACGTCGCCACCCCCAGCGAGCTGAGCATGAACGCCCGCATCGCGGTCAACCTCGGCGCACCCGTCGTGCTCGCGGTCAAGGCCGCCGATCGCACCCCCGCCGAGGTCGCCCATGTGGTCGAGGTCTGCCTGGCCGAACTGAACCACCAGCATGCGCATGCCGCGGCCGTCGTCGCCAACCGGTGCGACCCGGCCCAGCTGGGCGCGGTGGCCGAGGCCCTCAAACCGCTCGGCCCGCCCGCCTATGTGCTTCCCGAGGAGCCGTTGCTGGTGGCCCCGTCGGTGGCCGAACTACAGGTGGCCGTCGACGGCACGATGATCGCGGGGGATCCCGAGCTGCTCTCGCGGGAGGCCATGGGCGTGATGGTGGCCGGGATGACGGCCGAGCACTGCCTGGAGCGGCTGACCGAGGGCGTCGCGGTGGTGACCCCGGGTGACCGTTCCGACGTGGTGCTGGCGGTGGTCAGCGCCCATGCCGCAGAAGGCTTTCCGTCACTGTCCTGCATCATCCTCAACGGCGGGCTCGAGCTGCATCCGGCCATCGCGGCGCTGGTCGAAGGACTCGGGCTGCGGCTGCCGATCGTGGCTACCAAATACGGCACCTTCGAGACCGCGAGCCGGGTGGCCGGGACTCGCGGCCGGGTCACGGCGACATCGCAGCGCAAGATCGACACCGCGCTGGCCCTGATGGACAAACACGTCGACGTCAACGACCTGCTCGCGCAGCTGAGCATCCCGATCCCGGCGGTCACCACCCCGCAGATGTTCACCTACCAACTGCTCGACCAGGCCCGCTCGGACCGCAAGCGCATAGTGTTGCCCGAAGGCACCGACGATCGCATCCTCAAGGCCGCCGGCCGGCTGCTGCAACACGAGGTGGCAGAGCTGACCATCCTCGGCGAGGAGAGCCAGATCCGCTCCCGGGCAGCCGAACTCGGTGTGAACCTCGACGCGGCCTCGGTGCTCGATCCGCGTACCAGCGAACTGTGTGACCAGTTCGCCGAGCAGTACGCCGAACTCCGCCGCAAGAAGGGGGTGACGGTCGAGCAGGCCCGCGAGATCATCCACGACGTCTCGTACTTCGGCACGATGCTGGTGCACAACCAGATGGTCGACGGCATGGTGTCGGGCGCGGCGCACACCACCGCGCACACGGTGCGGCCGGCCTTCGAGATCATCCGCACCGCACCGGGGATCTCGACGGTGTCGAGCATCTTCCTGATGTGCCTGGCCGACCGCGTGCTGGCCTATGGTGACTGCGCGATCGTGCCCGATCCGACCTCGGAGCAACTCGCTGACATCGCCATCTCGTCGGCGCGCACCGCCGCCCAGTTCGGCATCGACCCGCGGGTGGCCATGCTGTCCTACTCGACTGGCACCTCGGGCACCGGCGCCGACGTCGACAAGGTTCGTGCGGCAACGGAATTGGTGCGTCAGCGGGAACCGGATCTGTTGGTCGAGGGGCCGATCCAGTACGACGCCGCGGTAGAGCCGTCGGTGGCGGCGACGAAGATGCCGGATTCGCCCGTGGCGGGGCGCGCCACCGTGCTGATCTTCCCCGATCTCAACACCGGCAACAACACGTACAAGGCCGTTCAGCGCAGCGCCGGCGCGATCGCCATCGGCCCGGTGCTGCAGGGGCTCAACAAACCGGTCAACGATCTGTCCCGCGGCGCGCTCGTGGAGGACATCGTCAACACCGTGGCGATCACGGCGATTCAGGCACAGGGGTGCTGATGACAGTCCTGGTGGTGAACTCGGGTTCCTCGTCGCTCAAATACGCGGTGGTGAAACCGGATACGGGTGAGTTCCTGGCCGACGGCATCATCGAGCAGATCGGCTCGGCCCAGGTACCGGATCATGACGCCGCGCTGCGGGCGGCGTTCGACGAGCTGGCCGGGCAGGGTCTGCACCTGGACACGCTCGGCTTGGTGGCCGTGGGGCACCGGGTGGTACACGGCGGCACGTCCTTTTACCGGCCGACCCTGATCGACGACGAGCTGATCGCCAAGGTGCAGGAGCTGGCCCCGCTGGCCCCGTTGCACAATCCGCCGGCGCTGCTGGGTATCGAGGTGGCGTGCAAGCTGCTGCCCGATCTGCCGCACGTCGCGGTGTTCGACACCGCGTTCTTCCACAACCTGCCCGAAGCGGCGGCGACCTACGCGATCGACCGTGAGGTGGCCGAGCGCTGGGGCATCCGGCGCTACGGTTTCCACGGCACCTCACACCAGTACGTCAGCCAGCAGGCGGCTGCCTTCCTCGATCAACCGTACGAGTCGCTGAATCAGATTGTGCTGCACCTGGGTAACGGGGCGTCGGCGTCGGCGATCTCCGGCGGCCGGCCGGTGGACACCTCGATGGGCCTGACGCCGATGGAGGGCCTGGTGATGGGCACGCGCAGCGGCGACGTCGATCCGGGCATCATCATGTACCTGTGCCGCGCGGCCGGTATGGGGGTCGAGGACATCGACACGATGCTCAACCGACAGTCGGGTGTGCGCGGCCTCGGCGGCGAGAACGACTTCCGCAAACTGCGGGCCCGCATCGAATCCGGAGACCAGAACGCCCAATTGGCCTACGACGTCTACATCCACCGGCTCCGCAAGTACGTCGGTGCCTATCTCGCGGTGTTGGGCCGCACCGATGTCATCAGCTTCACCGCGGGAGTGGGGGAGAACGATGCCGCGGTGCGTCGCGATGCGCTGGCCGGGTTGACCGGCCTGGGAATCGCGATCGACGAAGCACTCAACACCTCGTCGTCACGTGAGGCTCGGCGCATCTCCACACCGGACTCACCGGTGACGGTGCTGGTGGTGCCGACCAACGAGGAGCTGGCGATCGCGCAGGCCGCCGCGGCCTTGGTGTGACAGCAGTCAGAATGTGCTCATCGGCCGCACACTGTTGGCCAGGTCGATCAGGGCATAGCGGTGTGACTGCGTGGGGGCGACGCGGGCCAACGCCCGCAGCGACGCCTCGACACCCAGCTTGAGACCGTGCTCGGTGAACGGGAATCCGAGAATGTGATTGCTGCTCGCCGTGTTGTCGGCCAACCAGTCCATCGCGGTGCCCAGCACCAGCGCCCGGATCTGCAGCACGCGCGGTTCGGAATCGGGCAGAGCCTCCACCCGTCGGGCCGCGTCGCGGATGTTCTGTTCGGTGATCTCCCCGGTGGATCGGCCCGAGAGCAGGGTCACCGCGCTGGTCAGCCGGGCAGTGGTGAAATGCCGTGAGGTGGGCGGAACCTCGTCGAGCGTCTCGACGGCCTTGTCGCGGGTCCCGGCGACCGACTCGGCGCGGGCCAGACCGAAACCGGCTGAGATCACGCCGTTGTCGGTGCTCCACACGGTGTTGTAGAACTTGAGCTCGTCGGCGGTGCCGGCCAATTCGGCCGTCGCGGCCAGCGCCAGCTTGGGGGCCAGCTCGCCGGGCAAGGTATCCAGCACCTCGGTGAAATGCTTTGTCGCCGAGTCGTAATCGGCTGAGAGCATCTCGGCTACCGCGCGGAACCAGACAATCTGCCAGCGCCACCCGGCCCAGGTGGCCAGGTCGTCGAGTTTGCGCGTGGCCTTGGCGACGTCACCCAGGTCGAGCAGGGCGCGGGCCTCCATCAGAGGTAGCTCCACCGACTCGGACAGGTCCACGCCTTCGGAGTCGATCGCGCCGTGGCGGGCGGCACGCAACTGGTCGAGGGTGTGCACCGGCTGGCTGAGCACACTCGCGACGAGCATCGGCGCCCCCACATCGGTGCGATCCACCAGCGGCACGGGCAGTGCCCGCACGATCTCCTGGGCGGTCAGCTTCTCCGAATGGACCTGCCCGTCGACGTAGACGTCGGTATGGGCGACCAGCAGATCGACCCCGAACGTCGACCGGGACGGGCTGAACACGGTCGACAGGCCGGGGCGGGGGATCCCGGTATCGGCCGCCACCACCTCGCGGAGCACCCCGAGCAGCTGCGAGGACATCTCCTCGGCGCTGGTGAACCGGCGCCGCGGATCGGGGTCGATGGCGCGGCGCAGGAACCGGCCGAACGAGTCGTAGGTGTCGAGCACCGGGTCCTCCGACGGCAGACCGTCGACGTAGCGGCCACGCCGGGTCCGCAGATTCATGGTGAGCGCGGCCAGCGTGCGCCCGACGGTGTAGATGTCGGTGGCCACCGTCGGCCCGGTGCGCACGATCTCGGGCGCCTGGAATCCCGGTGTGCCGTAGAGGTATCCGTACGAGTTGAGCCGCGACACCGCACCGAGGTCGATCAGCTTGAGCTGTTCCTCGGTGATCATGATGTTCTCGGGCTTGAGGTCGTTGTAGGCCAGCCCGATCGAATGCAGATAGCCCAGGGCGGGCAGGATCTCGAGCATGTAGCCGATCGCCTCGGCCACCGGGAGCCGGGTTCCCCTGGCCTGCTTCAGCGACGTTCCGCCGACGTACTCCATCACGATGTAGCCGACCGGATTGCCGTGCTTGTCATCGTGCTCGACGAAGTTGTAGATCTTCACGATCCCCGGATGGGTCACCTCGGCCAGGAACTGACGCTCGGCCATGGCGATCGCCTGGGCCTCCGCGTCACCGGAATGCACCAGACCTTTGAGCACGACGGGGCGTTCGTTCACGTTGTGGTCGAAGGCCAGGTACACCCAGCCCAAGCCGCCGTGGGCGATACAGCCTTTGATCTCATACTGATCGGCGACGATCTCGCCCGGCGACAGCTGCGGCAGGAATGAGTACGCGCTGCCGCAGTGCGGGCACCAGCCCTCGGACAACGCGCGCCCGTCGGGTGACGACCGGCCGACCGGTTTGCCGCAGTTCCAGCAGAACCGTTTCTGTTCGGCCACCACCGGGTTGGTCATCAACGCCGCCAACGGGTCCCGCTCGGGCACCCGCGGGATCTCCACCAGTCCGCCGCCCAGCCTGCGGATCGGAGATAGCGTCCGGGTGGCGATCGTGGCAAGGTTCTGCGGCTCGGTGTCGGCACCGCCGAACGGCCCGTCGTCGGAATCGTCGAACTCCGGGCGGAACACCGCCTGGGTCGCCATGGGCCGCATGGTCGAATGCGAGTCCATGTCGAGGTCTTCCAGGCTCGCCGGCTGCGTTCCGGGACCGCCCGCGGTGTCGGGATCGGTGTCCGCGGACGGTGGGAGTCCGGATTCGTCGGGCTTTTTCATCAGTCGACATACCTCGCGACCGGGGGCGCCGGCGCCGGGCCCAGAACTGTCAACCACTTGCGGTACAACGTGTTCCAGGTGCCGTCGCGGCGGATGCGTTCCAGCGTCGCGTTGACGACGCGGACCAGCGGTGTGTTGTCCAGGTTCAACCCGATGCCGTAGGGCTCCTCGTTGAGGCTCGGGCCGACGATGTGCAGATACGGATCTTGCGCCACCAGACCGGCCAGGATCGAATCGTCGGTGCTGACCGCGTCGGCCTGCCGCTGCTGCAGTGCCACCAGGCAGTCGGCCCAGGTCACCACCGACACGATGATCGGGGACGGGCTGATCTGCTGGATCCGTTTGAGCGAGGTGGTGCCGTCCACCACGCACACCCGCTTGCCCGAGAGATCGGAGGCCTGCGAGATGTTGGAGTCCCGCGCGGCCAGGATGCGTTGATGGGCCATCAGATACACCGTGGAGAAGTTCACCTGCTTGCGGCGCTCACAGGTGATGGTCATGGTCTTGACCACGATGTCGACCTGATTGTTCTGCAGGGCGGTGATGCGGTCGGCCGAGGACAGGATGCGGTACTCGACCTGCGACGGCGTGCCGAAGATGTCGCGGGCCACCTCTCCGGCGATGTCGACGTCGAATCCGTTGATCTGGCCCGTGATCGGATCCCGGAACGAGAACAGATTGCTGCCGATGTCCAGCCCGACGATCAGACGCCCGCGCTCGCGGATCTTGGCCACCGCGGCGTCGGCGTCGGCCTTGTTGCTGAACGGCCGCAGACTGGCGGTGCGGTTGCACTCGTCGGTCTCCGGCTCCGGCACCCGCACCGGTTGGGGCGCGAGTTCCTGCATGCCGGCCGGGCTGGGCGGCGCCAGCGTCATCGTCGGCACCGTCAACGCCGGTGCGCTCTGACTGCACCCAGCCACCGCCAGGGCCGCGGCCAGGACGGCCAACATCTTTCGCATCGTTTCCCTCATCAGCGGCTGTCTCTTCTTCGCGCAAGCGCTCATCAGCGGCTGTCTCTTCTTCGCGCAAGCGCTCATCAGCGGTACTCACTGAGTCGAGGCCACAAGCCCAGCGCCACCGCCAGCGCCGCGGCCACACTGAGCAACGCCGCACCCACCGTCGCGCCGGACAGCACCCGGCGGGCATTGGCGATGTCGTTGCGCAGCTGGCTGCGGCTCTCCTGGATGCCCTTGGACAACGCGTCGTCGAGCTTGTCGAAGGCCGGCGTGGAATCGTCCTCGCCGGTGCCCAGGGCCACCTGCGTCGCGGCCTGATAGTTGCCCACCGCGATGTAGGCGTTGATCCGGTCATCGGCCGTGCGCCACTTGACGAGGAGATCTTCGGCGCCGGTCAGATCGCTCTTGTCGATGCCGGTGTCGCGGGCCAGATACTGCGCCAGTTGTTGCTGCATAGCCTCGATGCGCTGGTAATAGGACTGCTTGCGCAGGTTCTCGTCGCCGCGCCGGATCAGGGCCAGCGTCTCGTCGGCCCGGGCCTGCTGGGCGGTGATGGCCAGGTTGGTCACCGTCTTGAGCGATTCGGCGGCGGTGTCCTTGGCACTGCGGCTGTCCGACGTCGAGATCACCAGCGCCGTGGTCACCCAGATCAGCATGATCAGCACGGCCAGGCCACCCGCCACGAAGCCGATGTTCACCCGCCGCCGGGTCCGCCGCGCCAGCCAGCGATTGGCGAACACCCCGAACATCAGCGTCGCCAACACCACCAACATGACCGGGGCCGGGATCCGGGTGGAGGCCGTCGTCTCGGCGTCCACCCGGGCGGAGGTCTCCTCGTAGAGCCGCTGGGCGTCGGGCAGGATCTGCGACTGCATCAGGGCCGAGGCCTCGGAGAGATACGACGAACCGACGGGGTTGCCCGCTCGGTTGTTGGTGCGTGCGGTCTCGACCAGGCCGGTGTAGACGGCCAGCCGCGCGTTGATCCGGCCGAGCAGCTGCACCAGCGTCTCGTCGGTCAGCCCGCTCGATGCCCGCGTCACCGCCACCGAGGCGTCGGTGATGGCCTGTTCGTAACGCTGCCGCACATCGCGGGGTTCGGCGCCGGCGATGAAGGCGGTGGCCGCGGCGGCGTCGGCGACCGACAGCGTGGTGTAGAGCTGGCCGGCCGCGAACGCCAGAGGCTCGGTGTGGTCGAGCACCGTGGTCAACGCCTGCTGGCGGTCGTTGATGGTGGTGGACGTCGCGAATGCGCTCGCGAGCACGAGTGCGGACAACACGAGCCCGATCGTCAGGATGCGTCCGGGAGTGGTCCACAGAAACCACCAACGCGGATGGGCAGGAGTGGTCGGCGACCGGGACGCGAGCGGTTCGGTCGAGGGATGTGCCAACTCCACAGTCACCTGCGCACGGACCTCATTTAGTTTCGGTGCAATCGGGGCGTGCCACCACTATAAAAAAATTCTAAGAGGGCCGCGCTTAGGCTCGCGGAGAAATTGGGCCGCACCGAAACCGGCGGCGTTCCTTATCCTGTACGGGTGCGCGGCGACGGTGACGGTTGGGTGTTCTCCGACAACGGCGCCCGCTACTGGGGGCGCCACGGTGCGGCGGGTCTGTTGCTGCGGGCACCGTGGCCGGGCGGAGCGGCGGTGCTGCTGCAGCACCGGGCCCCGTGGAGTCATCAGGGCGGCACCTGGGCGCTGCCGGGCGGTGCCCGAGACAGTCACGAGACGGCCGAGCAGGCCGCGGTCCGGGAAGCCCACGAGGAGGCCGGGGTGACGGCCGAGCAGCTCACTGTGCGGACCACGGTGGTGACGGCCGAGGTGGCCGGCCTCGGCGGCACGCACTGGTCCTACACCACGGTGATCGCCGACGTGCCCGAACCGCTGGAGACGATTCCCAACCGGGAGAGCTCCGAGTTGCGCTGGGTGGCCGAGGACGAGGTCGCCGAGTTGCCGCTGCATCCCGGGTTCGCCGCGAGCTGGGGTCAGCTGCGGATGGTGACGGCGTCGCTGCCGTTGGAACTCAACCCGCCGCGTTGAGCGCGTCCTTGAGATCTTCGGCCGCTGCTCGGGGATCGTCGGCCGCGGTGATCGCCCGGACCACCACGACGCGCCGGGCCCCGGCAGCCAGAACCTCTGCCAGCCGCTGCTGATCGATCCCACCGATGGCGAACCACGGCTTGGCCGGATTCAGTGCAGCCGTCGAACGCACCAGGTCCAGTCCCGGTGCGGACCGGCCCGGCTTGGTCGGAGTCGGCCAGCACGGCCCGACGCAGAAGTAGTCCACTGATTCGTCGATCGCGGCTGCGGCCTGCGCGGCGTCGTGGGTGGAGCGGCCGATCAGCGGGCGCTCGCCGATGATGCCGCGGGCGATGCCCAGCGGCAGATCGTCCTGCCCGAGGTGCAGCACGTCGGCTCCGGCGGCCAGCGCGATGTCGGCGCGGTCGTTGACGGCCAGCAAGGCGCCGTGGCGCCGGGCGGCGTCGGCCAGTATCTCGAGCGCTTCGAGCTCCTGGCGCGCCTCCAACGGGCCGAACTGCTTCTCCCCGGCCGAGCCCTTGTCGCGCAGCTGGATCAGATCGACCCCGCCGGCCAGCGCGGCATCGGCGAATTCGGCCAGGTCACCACTCTCGCGGCGGGCGTCGGTGCACAGGTAGAGGGTGGCGCGCTGCAAACGGTCGAAGGGTGATTCCACACCGCGAACCTAGCCTGTGCCGCCCGAGTACCCTGGAACGGCAATACGGGAGTCCCGGGGACGAGGGGCTGAGAGTGGGCATACGGACCGGCCCTGACCGTCACACCTGATCCGGGTCATGCCGGCGTAGGGAGCGGAGTATGGCAACAGGAGCAGCCAGGACACTCGCCGTCATCGGCGGCGGTGTCATCGGGCTGTCCGTGGCACGGCGGGCGGCGCTGGACGGCTGGACCGTGCGGCTGCACTGCGCGCCCGAGCGGGGGGCGTCGTGGGTGGCCGGCGGCATGCTGGCCCCGCACAGCGAAGGATGGCCGGGCGAGGAGCAGATCCTGCAGATCGGCCTCGAATCGCTGAAGTTGTGGCACTCGGGGTTCCTTGACGGGCTGGCCCCCGAAGTGGTGACGGCGCGCGAGTCGCTCGTCGTCGCCGTCGACCGGGCCGACGTGGCTGACCTGCACACCGTCGCCGAATGGCTGTCGGCTCAGGGGCAGCCGGTCGAGCTGACCACGACCGCCCGCGACGTGGAACCGCTACTGGCCCAGGGTATTCGGCATGGCTTCCGGGCTACCACCGAACTCGCTGTGGACAACCGCGCCGTGGTCGACGGGCTGGCCGCGCATTGCGAAAAGCTGGCGGTGCGGTGGGCCGGACCGGTCGAGGACCTCAGCGAGGTCCTAGATGTCGACGCGGTGGTGATCGCCAACGGGATCGACGCGCCGAAGCTCCTGCCGGGCCTTCCGGTACGCCCGGTCAAGGGCGAGGTGCTGCGGCTGCGCTGGCGCAAGGGCTGTATGCCGGTGCCGCAGCGCGTGGTTCGGGCCCGGGTGCACGGGCGGCCGGTGTACCTGGTGCCGCGCGCCGACGGCGTGGTGGTCGGGGCCACCCAGTACGAGCACGGCCGCGACACCGCGCCGGTGGTCAGCGGGGTGCGCGACCTCCTCGAAGACGCATGCGCGGTGATGCCCGCGCTCGGCGAGTACGAACTGGCCGAGACCGCGGCCGGGCTGCGTCCCATGACGCCCGACGGGTTGCCGCGCGTCGAGCGGGTCGACGAACGCACGCTGGTGGCCGTCGGACACGGCCGGAACGGATTTCTGTTGGCGCCGTGGACCGCTGAGCGGATCGCGGCTGAGCTCGAGATGAGTGTGGGAGCGAAATGATCACCATCACGGTCAACAACGAGACCCTTGAGGTGGACGAGCAGACCACCATCGAGGGGCTGCTGGAAACCCGGGGTTTCCCGGACAAGGGCATCGCCGTCGCGCTGGACTGGTCGGTGCTGCCGCGCTCGGAATGGGACCGGACCCTGTCCGACGGCGCCCGGGTGGAGGTCGTGACGGCGGTGCAGGGTGGCTGATTCCGCACTCGTCATCGGCGGCCGGGAGTTCGGCTCCCGGCTGATCATGGGTACCGGCGGCGCCCCGAATCTGGCTGTGCTCGAAGAGGCGCTGGTGGCCTCTGGCACAGAGTTGACGACCGTGGCGATGCGACGGGTGGACGCCGAGACGGGCACCGGGGTGCTCGACCTGCTCAACCGATTGGGGATCGCGGCGCTGCCCAACACCGCGGGCTGTCGGGGCGCGGCCGAGGCCGTGCTGACCGCGCAGCTGGCCCGGGAGGCGCTGGGCACCGATATGGTCAAGCTCGAAGTCATCGCCGACGAGCGCACGCTGTTG
The DNA here is from genome assembly GCF_019645875.1 of Mycolicibacterium senegalense. Lineage (GTDB taxonomy): Bacteria > Actinomycetota > Actinomycetes > Mycobacteriales > Mycobacteriaceae > Mycobacterium > Mycobacterium senegalense. The sequence continues at coordinate 853,819 of NZ_CP081000.1, forward strand.
CCGGACGCCATCGAATTGGTGAAGGCCGCAGAGCAATTGGTCGATGACGGGTTCGTCGTGCTGCCCTACACCAACGACGACCCGGTGCTGGCCCGCCGGCTGGAGGACGCGGGCTGTGCCGCCGTCATGCCGTTGGGCTCGCCGATCGGCACCGGCCTGGGCATCTCCAACCCGCACAACATCGAGATGATCGTCGACCGAGCCGGCGTGCCGGTGGTGCTGGACGCCGGTATCGGCACCGCCTCCGATGCGGCGATGGCGATGGAATTGGGTTGCGACGCCGTGCTGCTGGCTACCGCCGTCACGCGTGCTTCCGACCCGCCGACCATGGCCGCCGCGATGTCCGCAGCCGTCACCGCCGGCTATCTGGCCCGGCAGGCGGGCCGGATCCCGAAGCGGTTCTGGGCTCAGGCGTCCAGCCCCGCGTTGTGAAACGTTATGTGGCCCTGGGCAGTTCGATGGCTGCCGGGCCGGGTATCAAGCCGTCGGCCCAGGGGGCGCCGTGGCAGGCGGGTCGCTCGGCGCGTAACTACCCGCATCTGGTGGCCGGCCGGCTCGGGCTCGATCTGACAGATGTCACGTACTCCGGGGCCACCACCGCGCACGTGCTGACCGATCGCCAAAACGGTGCGCCGCCGCAGATCGACGCACTTGACGGCACCGAGGGGCTGGTCACGGTCACGATCGGTGGCAACGATGTCGGCTATGTGCCCCAGTTGATGGCGGCTGCACTGCCGCGCTTCACCCGGTCCCTGCCGCTGGTGGGGCCGCGGCTTCGCGGCCTGCTGGATCCAGCCGCCCGGGCCGAGGCTTTGGCCGAAGTGGCCGATTCTCTGGTCACGGTAGGGCGCGAGATCCGGCGACGGGCTCCACGGGCCAGGGTGCTGTTCGTCGATTACCTGACGCTGTTGCCGCCCGAAGGCGTAGCGGCCCCGCCGCTGTCAGAGGCCGACGCGGCCCTCGGCCGACGCGTCGCGAGCGAGCTGGAGCGACTCACCGGAGCGGCCGCCGCTCAGACGGACTGCGGCTGGGTGCGTGCGGCGCAGGCCAGCCTGGCCCACCATGCGTGGTCGGCCCACCCATGGACGACGCGGCCGGGTTTGCCCTGGCCGGGCCGGGCCGCGCCGCTGCACCCGAATGCCGCGGGCATGCGGGCCGTCGCCGATCTGGTGGTGGCAGAGGCCGGTCGGGGTATGTGAGCCAAGCCCGTGCCGACCCGTTTTCACCCGTCACGTGGCGGGTATTCAGCGGCATGCGGTTGGGTGTGCTCGACGTCGGCTCGAACGCCGCGCAGTTGCAGGTGGTGGACGCGTTCGCCGGCGCCCCGCCATTGCCCTTGCGCGGTGTGAAGGTGCCCACCCGGCTTGGCCAGGATGCCAGCATTGAGGGGGCGGTCGGGCAGTCGGGCGTCGACCGGATCGTTGCCGCGGTACGCGCGGCGGTCGACGCGGCGCAGGCTCTCCACGTGGATCAGCTTTACCCCTTTGTCACCGCGGCGATTCGCGACTCCAGCAACTGTGCCGACGTTCTGGACTGCGTGGCTGCCGAGACCGGGGTCCGGCTGCGGTTCCTCAGCGGTGAGCAGGAGGCCAAGCTCACGTACTTCGCGGTGCGCAGTTGGTATGGGTGGCAGGCCGGCCGGCTGCTCAACATCGATATCGGCGGGTGCTCAATGGAACTCGCATTCGGTCGCGACGCCATCCCGGAACTGGCGGTGTCCCTTCCGCTGGGCGCCGGTCGGGTAAGTACCGATTTCCTGCGGCCGGATCCGCCGTCGGTAGCCCAGGTGAAGGATCTGCGCCGGTATGTCCGCCAGCAGGTGCGCGAGGTGGCCAACCGGGTGCAGTGGGAGGGCACACCCAGACGGGTGATCGCGACCTCGAAAACGTTCAAACAGCTGGCCCGCTTCGGCGGCGCCGCCTGCGGACGCAAGGGCCCCTTCATCCGTCGCACCCTGACGAGGGCGCAAGTTCGCCGGTCCATAGCTGACCTGATGGCCGTCGGCGTACAGGATCGCGCGCAGTTCCGCGGCATCAAGCCGGCCCGGGCCTGGCAGGTCCTCGGCGGTGCGGTGGTGGCATTCGAAACCATGCGCTGTCTGGGTGTGGAAGAGGTCGAGGTCAGTCCGTGGGCGCTGCGTGAGGGCATCATGCTCGAGTACCTGTCGTCCCTGCGAGCGCCCGAGAGTGAACTGACATTGCAGCTGTTGCGGTTCGATGGGTCCAAAGACATGGCGACGGTCACCGCGCTGACCCCTGGTGCAGGCAAACAGCGGTGAGTCCGATGTGGCGGGAATGTTCAGTTGAACTGACCTGAGTAGTCAGAACACAACGCCTGCAATGATGGCGGTGATGATCGAACTCACCGGGCTGACAAAACTCTATGGGTCCCACCGAGCTGTCGACGATCTGACGTTCACCGTCGAACCGGGCGTGGTGACCGGATTTCTCGGGCCCAACGGCGCGGGCAAGACCACCACGATGCGGTTGATCCTCGGGCTCGACCATCCCAGCGCCGGGACCGCGACCATCGACGGCAAGCGGTACCGCGAGCTGCATGATCCGCTGCGCACGGTCGGCGCCCTGCTCGACGCGCGTCAGGCCCACCCGAACCGATCGGCCCGCAACCACCTGCGCTGGATTGCGGCGGCCAACCGGATCCCGTCGCCGCGAGTGGACGAGGTGCTCGAGATGGTCGGGCTGACCTCGGCGGCCGATCGCAATGCCGGGATGCTGTCGCTGGGCATGAGCCAGCGGTTGGGCATCGCGGCGGCGCTGTTGGGCGACCCGCCGGTGCTGCTGTTCGACGAACCGGTCAACGGCCTTGACCCCGAGGGCATCCACTGGGTGCGCACGCTCATGCGCAGCCTGGCCGCCGAGGGCCGGACGGTGTTCGTGTCCAGCCATCTGCTGGGCGAGATGGCCAACACCGCCGATCGGCTGGTGGTGATCGGTCAGGGCAAGCTGATCGCCTCGACCACCGTGGACGAGTTCGTCAGCGGTACTTCGGCCGACACCGTACGGGTGCGCAGCCCGCAACTGGAGACGCTGCGCGAGGTTCTCACCGACGCCGGTTTCGAGGTGGAGGCCGCGGCCGACGGCGACGCGCTGGCGGTTCACGGGGCAGCCATCGAGGTGATCGGCGACCTGGCCGCCCGCAACGCCATCACCCTGCACGAGTTGAGCCAGCGGCAGGCTTCTCTGGAGGAGGCATACCTGAAACTCACCGACGACGCGGTCGACTACCGGGCGGCTCGCGCGTGAGCGCGCTGTCCGCGCTCGACGCCGAGCGCATCAAACTGTCCACCACCCGCTCCCCGCTGTGGTCCACGATCGGCGTGGCCGTGCTGAGCCTCGGCGTGGCCGCCATGCAGGGAATGGGCGCGCATCACTATGCCGGGCTACCTCCAGCCAAGGCCGCGCTCGGTGTCGCGGTGTTCGGGGTTCCGGTGCTGATGGTGTTGTCCTCGATGACGATGACGGGCGAGTACCGCAGCGGCCTGATCCGCACCACCTTGCTGGCCACGCCGAACCGTACCCAGGTGCTGACCGCGAAAGCGGTGGTGTGCGCGGCCTTCTCCTCGGTGTGCGCGGTGGTCATGGTGCTTGCCTCGGTACTGGTGGCCCGGCTGGTCGCCGACCCGGTGGCCGGAACCCAACTGTCGATGGCCAACCCGGCGACCTGGCGGGTGGCAGGCGGTTTCGCGTTGTACGCCGCACTGGCCGCGGTGCTCGGGGTGGCCGTCGGGGCCCTGGTGCGGTTCGCGGCCGGCGCGGTGGCTGTTCTGCTGCTGTGGCCGCTGGTGGCCGAACCGCTGCTGGGCAACATGCCGAACTCCGGCCCGCAGACCGGCCCCTGGTTGCCGTTCGCCAACATGTTCACGTTCCTGCACGTGGACTGGCTGTTCCCGGCGTATGTCATGCCGTGGGGTGAATTGGGCTCACTGTTCTATTTCGTGGTGTGGGTGGCTGTGGCGTTCGCGGCTGCCGCGGTGGTGCTGAACAGGCGTGACGCCTGACCCGGATCACTCCGGGTCAGACGCCACATCCGTCGAACCGCCCACTGCCAGTACCACCTTCGATCCGTACGGCACCCGCTGGACCAGCTGCAGCTGCGCCAGCGCCGGGTGGGCGTCGAGCAGCTTGCCGGCGTTGGCCAGCGCGCGCAGCGCCGCGGTCTCGGCACGGGCGGCCTCGAGCTTCGCCGCCCCGGTGGCCTTGGCCGTCACCAGCTGCATCGCCGCGGCGCGGATCTCGGCCGGGACGATCACGTCCTTGACGAACGCCTCGATCACCTCGACGCCGGTGCGGGTGCCGGCTGCCCGCGCCGCCGCGGCGATCGCGTCCGCATCAATGCGATTGCCGCGCTGCATCACCTCATCGGCGGTCACCGCGGCGACCAGGTCGCGCAGGGCGATCTGCGCCGCCAGGTACACCGCCGCCATCGGATCGGCCGCCGCCTCCACGTAGGCCTCGGCGTCGCTGACCTTGAACTGCAGCGCGACGGTGATCCGCAGTGTCACCGCGTCCGAGGTCAGCACTTCCTGCGGGGCCAGCGTCAGCACCTGCTCACGCATCTCGACACGCACCACCGAGGCCGCCACATCAATGCGGTGGCGCCCCGGCGGAAGGACACGATGCAGCGTGCCGTCGCGGTACTCCAATGCGCACTGGCCCGCGGAAACAGTGATTCGGTTGAACGTGAAGATTCCCATGTCGTGTCCTCCTTCCGGCGTATGTGTCTGTGCGGCAAAGGGATACCGCCGCCGGACACGATCGCAGACGGGGCGTCACACCCCCGTACCGGCGGGTGTGGGCCACAAGGTCTGGCGATCGTGTGAGCCCGGCGACGGTATCGGGATTGCAGAGAGGATTCGAACCTCAGGCCCTTTACCTGTGCCATGGCGCCGCCGGCAACACACAGAAACGTTGCGGTACCCCGCTTCGCCTGCTTCCCGCTCGGCGCCGGGAAACACCATGCCACCGCAGCAAATCCGAGGGCAACCGATTATTCGGGTAGCCGGCTACTCTAGGCCGCCGATTCTGGGCTGGTTACCGTCGAATTCGACGTCTGATCGGCGGTGAGGCGCTGTGGCCGAGATCGAGGTAGTGACATGTCGCGCATCTTTCTGAGTCACTCCAGCCGGGACAATCGGTACGCCGTCGCGCTGAAGCATTGGCTCGAGCGGGTCGACCCGGGTTTGGCCGGCGAGATCTTTCTTGATCTGGACCGGGCGAGCGGAATCCGCACGGGGACGCGGTGGACCGATGCCCTCTGGCAGGCCAATGCCCGCTGTGAGGCGGTGATCTGCCTGGTATCGGAGAGTTGGGTGGCGTCCAAGGAATGCCACGCTGAGTTTCGCCAGGCCGAAGGCATGCGCAAGCCGATCTTCTGTGCGCGGCTGGAAAGTGTTGACGGGGACGACGTGACCCGAGCCTGGCAGAGTTGTGACCTCTTCGGGTCGGGGGCCTCGACGACGATCGCAGTCGACGGCGGGCCCGAAGTGCGGTTGGCCACCGACGGGCTCAACCGACTGCTCACGGGATTGCGGTCGGTGGGCATCGGTGCCGACAGCTTCCCGTGGCCGCCACCGGGGGATCCCGGCCGTTCGCCGTACCGCGGGTGGCAGCCGCTCGAATCGGTGGACGCCGCAGTCTATTTCGGTCGAGACGCACAGATTGTTCGCGCCTTGGATGAACTGCGCGGCATGCGCGAGGCCGGTCTGGAGCGAATGTTCGTCATCCTGGGCCCATCTGGCGTCGGCAAGTCGTCGTTTCTGCGGGCCGGTCTGCTTCCCCGCCTGACCCGTGACGACCGGCGCTTCTTGATGATGCCCGTGGTGAGGCCGGAACGCCACGCACTCACCGGTGATACGGGACTGGCGCGGTCCGTTCACGGTCTGCGGACGCAGGTCGGATTGACGACACCGGGCCTCGGGGAGATCAGGAACGCGATCGGGGACCCGGATTCCGTGCGCCGGCTGCTGCTCGAAGCTGTTGCCGCAGTGCGTGCTCGGATGCCGGGCAGCGCCGATACCGACCGGCCGCCCACCCTGGTGCTACCGGTAGACCAGGCCGAGGAGTGGTTCGGGGTCGATGCGGGACAGGAGGGCTCGGCATTCCTGGAAATACTCGGCAGGCTGCTGAACGACGCCGGGGAGGGCCTGGACCTGGTGGTCGTTGCCACGATCCGCTCCGATCGGTACGAACCGTTGCAGACCGCACCGCAGCTCTCGGACGTCCAGAGCCACCTTTTCGACCGGCTCAAGCCGATGCCGGCCGCGCAATTCGCAGAGGTCATCGAAGGTCCGGCCCGACGGGCCGCTGAGTCGGGTTCCAAGTTCGCCATCTCACCGGAGCTCGTCGATCGGCTCATCGAAGACGCCAGTGGCGGCGCCGACACCTTGCCGTTGCTGGCCTTGACCCTGGCGCGACTCTATGAGGACTATGCCGGTACCGGTGACGCCGTCACCGTCGACAACTACGAGGCGATGGGCGGGATGCGCCGAGTGGTGCAGAACGAGATCGACAGCCTGTTGTCCAGTGATCCGGGCGAACGTTCCGAACAATTGTGCCGGCTGCACGATGCCTTCATCCCATGGTTGGCGACGGTGAATTCGGACACCGACCAGCCGATGCGGCGCATCGCGCGATGGTCTGACCTGCCGGAGAACAGTCACGCCCTGCTGAACGAGTTTGTCGCTCGCCGGCTTCTGGTCAAAGGCGACAGCGATGGTCAGGTGGTCGTCGAAGTGGCGCTGGAGAGCCTGCTGCGGCAATGGGACGAGTTGGCGGACTGGTTGCGGGCCGAAGCCGCCGAGTTGCGTGGTGCCGACGCCGTCGAGCGGGCCGTGGTCGCGTGGGAACGCAGCGGCCGTCGTGACGACTGGTTGCTCGACGGTGCCCGGCTCGCCGAGGCGGAAAACCTGAGTACCCGACCGGGTTTCGGCGCTCGCCTCAATCCGGCCGGCGAGTTCCTGCTGGCCGCACGCCGGCACGCCAACCACAAACTCGAAACGGAGAAGCGCGAAGCGCAAGAGCATGCCCGGTCACTGCGGCGCCGCTCGCAGATCCTGGCCGCGCTGCTCGGCGTGATTGTATTGGTGGCCGTCTTTGCGGTGATTTCGCAGCGGAACGCACTGGCGGCCGAGAAGAAGGCCAATGACCAGGCGCGTCAGGCGGTGGCGGCCAAGCTTGCCCTGGAGTCCCGCGCGATGATGGGAGGTACCCGCTCGGGTGGTGAGCGCCGCGCGATCCTGGAGATGGTGGCAGCTGACCGGTTGGCGTCGGGAAGTGATCCCGGAGCGCTGGTGGACACGCTGAGCGACTCGGCCCGCCTGGTGAAAGTCATCAAGTCGCCGGCGGGGGTCAACAGCTTTGCGATCAGCCCCGACGAGCAGGTGATCGTGTCGGCTGACGAGGACCACATGTTGCGCCGCTGGAATTTTCAGACCGGTGAGCCGATCGGGGAACCGTTGAGAGGGCACACCGACATTGTCGAGAGTCTCGCCGTCACCAAGGACTGGATTGCCTCCGGGGGAGGAGATCGAACCGCGCGGATATGGGATATGAAGACCGGCAAGGAGATTCGTCGCATCACCGCACCCGAAGCGGTGTGGCAAGTGGCCCTGAGTCCGGATGGTGCCCTGCTGGCCACCGCGGCCAGCAACGGTGTCGTCCAGCTGTGGCAGGTCCAGACCGGTGAGGCGGTCGGTGCGCCGATCGCCGCGCACGGCGGTGTGCCGATCGGGGCACTGGAGTTCAGTCCGGACGGGAAGTTGCTGGCCACCGGAGGATTCGACGGTGCGGTGCGGCTCTGGAATGTGGCTACCCAGGGACCTGCGGCACAGGTGGTGCCCGGTCACCGAGGCGTGGTCTCGGGCGTGCAGTTTGCGCCCGACGGCCGACGCATCGCCTCGGCGAGCTACATGAACAACTATGCCGATACCAGCGGCCGGGCAACGCAACTGCGCATCACTGAGGTGGACACCGGCCGTCCGGTCGTCGACGTGACGGAGTCGGGTTACGGTGCGTTGAGCCTGGCGGTGAGCCCGGACGGGAAACGTGTGGCCATCGGCGGAGACGACAAAAAGATCAGGGTGCACGATGCCGAGACCGGCGCCGCGGTGGGCACACCCATCACCGGGCGATCCGGCAATGCCAGTGTGCTCGCCTACAGTCCGGGCGGCACCCGCATCGTCAGCAACGGCGACTTCGTGCACGTTTGGGCTGCCGATCCTGATCAATCCGTGGGGAAGAGCCTCGACATGTTCGCCTGGTCCGGGCCTACCGCGCTGAGCCCGGACGGCCGGACCATGGCCACCCGCTACGACGACAAGGTCACCGATGTCGCGCTGTGGAACGTCGACACCGGCGAGCTGATCCGGACCATCCCCACGGGCCACATCGGGCACGTGACGGCCCTGGCATGGCGGGCGGACGGCAAGGCGATCGCGTCGAGCGGCAAGGACGATCGATCGGTCCGAGTCTGGTCCGCGGATTCCGGCGAACCTCTCGGCTCGCCTTTGGCGGGGGCGACCAGCCTGATCGTGGTGCTCGCGTTCAGTCCGGACGGCAATCGCATCGTGGCGGGCACGGCTGACGGCTCGGCGTGGCTGTGGGACCTGACCGAGCAGCAACCCGGCCGCGGAACCCAGTTGAAGGGCAACGTCAGCGCGGTGACCATTGTCGGGTTCAGCGCGGACGGGCGCCGCGTGCTCGCGGCCACGCAGACACATCCCGAGTCCGGTGATTCCAGCGCGCTCGAATCGACGAACAACGTCTTCACGCTGTCACAACGGGTAACAGCGTCGTCTGCACAAGTGTGGGATGCCGACACCGGTGAGCCGGCCGGGCCGATGTTGACCGGGCGCGGTGGCCGGCCCAGCGAGTTCGCCTTCGCCAAGGACCACCTCCCGATCAGCGCCGCGGCGATCAGTCCCGACGGAAAGCAGGTCCTGATCGGTACGGCTTCGGGCCTTCAGTTGTACGACGTGGCGTCGGGAAAGCCGGACGGCGACCCGTGGGTGACCCCGGAACGGTCCGCGCAATCGGGCACGGCCGTCGCGTTCAGCCCCGACGGGGGGTATGCGGTATCCGCCGACGCCTACTCGACGAACATTCATCTGTGGGACGTCGGCGCCCGGCGGCCCATCGGCAAACCGCTGACCGGCCATGCGACCAGGATCCTGCGCGTCGGGTTCGGGGCGGACGGCAAGAGCATCCAGTCGTGGGGGGAGCTGAACCTGTGGATGGTCTGGCCGGCGCCCTCGGGCTGGGCCGACGAGCTCTGCTCGAAGGTGGCGGCCGACATGACCGAGGCCGAATGGGACGAGTGGGTGTCCGCCGACATGGACTACCAGGAACCCTGCCGATAGCCGCTACCGTGGGTGCAATGCGACGTACTTCGACGGGGGCGGTGCTCGGCGCGCTGGTGCTGACCGTGGGGCTGGCCGGCTGTGATGCAAAGACCGAACTGCAGACCGATGAGCAACAGTCCCGGGAGTCCGCTCCGGCGGCGGTGCAGTTCGCCGACGAGCTGCGCGAGCGGGTCACCGCCGACGCCATGATGGGGCATCTGAGCAAGCTCCAGGACATCGCCAACGCCAACAACGGCAACCGGGCGCTGGGCAGCCCCGGCTACGACGCGAGCGTGGACTATGTGGCCGGCGCGCTGCGCGATAAGGGGTTCGACGTGCAGACCCCGGAGTTCGAGGTGAAACTGCCGTTCGCCGAGGACCCGCAGGTCACCGTCGGCGGCCAAGCCGTCGCCGCCAAGCCGCTGGAGTTCACCATCGGCACCGCCCAAGAAGGGCTGACCGCGCCGCTGGTTCCGGCCAAGGTCGAGGACACCCCTGGTTGTCAGGCCGCCGACTATGACGGTCTGCCGGTCGCCGGTGCGGTGGTGCTGGTGGATCGCGGCGCCTGCCCGTTCGCCGACAAGCAGGCGGCCGCCGCCGAGCGCGGCGCGGTCGCCATGATCGTCGTCAACACCAACAACGACGAGAAGATGGGCGGCACGCTGGGGCGCAACACCGACGTCAAGATCCCGGTGGTCAGCGTGACCAAGGACGAGGGCACCCGGCTGCGCAACGCGCCCGGGGCCACCACCCTCAAACTCGTCGCAGGGGTGCGCACTGAGCACACCCGCAACGTCATCGCGCAGACCAAGACAGGTTCGACCTCGGATGTGGTGATGGTCGGCGCCCACCTCGACAGCGTTCCGGAAGGTCCCGGCATCAACGACAACGGCTCCGGAGTGGCCGCGGTGCTGGAAACCGCATTGCAGCTGGGTGATTCGCCGCAGGTGGCCAACGCGGTGCGGTTCGGGTTCTGGGGTGCAGAGGAAGAAGGTCTGCTCGGCTCGACGAACTACGTCGAGTCCCTGGACCTGGATCAGCTCAAAGACATCGCCATGTACCTGAACTTCGACATGCTCGGCTCGCCGAACCCGGGTTACTTCACCTACGACGGTGACCAGTCCGCACCGCTGGACGAGCAGGGCCGGCCCCGCGTCCCCGAGGGCTCCGCGGGCATCGAGCGCACGCTGGCGTCCTACCTGGAAGACGCCGGAAAGACGCCGCGCGACACCAGTTTTGACGGCCGTTCCGACTATGACGGATTCACCATGGCGGGCGTTCCCGCCGGTGGATTGTTCTCCGGCGCCGAGGACAAGATGAACGCCGAGGAAGCAAAATTGTGGGCCGGTGAGGTGGATCAGCCGTTCGACCCGAACTACCACAAGAACACCGATACCCTTGACCACGTGAACCGGGACGCGTTGCAGATACATGGTGAGGGAGTCGCATTCGCTGTGGGGGTGTATTCCCAAGATCAGCGCGGCCGCAACGGTTTACCGGTTCGTTCGGATCGCACGCGCCACCAGATCACCGCGCAGTGACGGCGCGTCGACTCGCTGCCATATTGCTCGGCGCCGCGCTCGCGGGATGCTCGGCGCAGCCATCACCCGAGGCGCTCGATCCGCAGGAACTGGCGGGCAAGATCACCATCGACGCCATGTACACCCACCTGCGTAAGCTGCAGGAGATCGCCGATGCTCATGACGGCAACCGGGCCGTCGGAAGTGGCGGATACGACGCCAGTGTCGACTATGTGGTGCAAGTATTGCGGGACAAAGGTTTTGACGTCGATACCCCCGAGTTCGAGCGGATGGGCGCGATGCGCGGGGGGAATCCGGCACTGACCGTGTCCGGGGTCAACTACCAGGTGGACCAGGCGTCGATGCTGGTGACGACACCGCCCGGCGGGCTCAACGCACCGACGTTGCGCCCGGGCAAGCCGTCCGGGTGCTCGGCAGCCGACTACGGGTCGCTGAACATCTCGGGGGCCATCGCGGTCGTCGACGACACCGGGTGTTCGGTTGTGGCGAAACAGAACACCGCGCTGGCCAAGGGTGCGGTGGGTGTGCTGGTGGTCAACAATGGGCGCCAGCCCGCTCCTGGCGGCTTGTTCAACACCGGCTACTACCGCCAACTCACCGTCCCGGTCGGCGTCATCGACGAGACCGCGGACGCCGCGCTCCGCCGCACCAGCGCCCCGGTACGGCTGACCCTGGACGGCAAGGCCGAGATGGTGAAATCCCGCAACGTGACGGCGCAGACCAAGACCGGGTCGAGCTCAGACGTGGTGCTCGTCGGCGCGCACCTGGACAGCATCGGTGGCGGCCCGGGCATCAACGACAACGGTTCGGGGGTGGCCGCAGTGCTGGAAACCGCACTGCAGCTGGGCAGTTCGCCGAATGTCGGCAACGCGGTGCGCTTCGCGTTCTGGGGTGCCGAGGAAATGGGTTTGGACGGGTCGACGCAGTACGTGCGCAACCTGCCGCTGGACCAGCTCGACGATCTGGCGCTGTACCTGAACTTCGACATGGTCGGCTCGCCCAACGCCGGATTCTTCACCTATGACGGTGACCAGTCCGGTCAGGCCACCGATCCCAAGCCGATGCCCGAGGGCTCGGCCGGCATCGAGCGAACCATGGCGGGTTACCTCAACCTGGCCGGTGCCCGGCCCGCGGACATGCCGATCAACGCGAACACCGACTATCACCCGTTCCTGCAGGCCGGGGTGCCGGTCGGCGGGGCCACCACCGGGTCGTCGCAACGCAAAACCGAGGTCCAGGCCCGGTTGTGGGGTGGGCGGGCCGGCGCGGCCTTCGATCCGAACTATCACACCCGGCGAGACACGATCGACAACGTCGACGCGCATGCGCTCGGGATCATGGGGCCTGCGATCGCGTTCACCGTGGGCACGTATGCCCGCTCGATCGACGGACCCAATGGCGTGCCGGCTCGGGACAAGCGCCACCGCGGTTGAACCGGGCAGGGTAGGTCCCCGTAATACGGGTATGGGAATTAACGTCGCCAGAATGCCCAGTCACAGCACGATTGCCGGCGTCCACGCTGTTCTGCCCCAACACCGGTATACCCAGGAGGAGGTCACCAGCGCGCTGCTTGACCTGCCCGGATACGCCGAGGTTGAGGAGGTGGTGCGGGCCCTGCACAAGAGCGCGAAGGTGAACAGCAGGTATCTGGTCCTGCCTCTTGAGAAATATGCGGGCCTCGACGATTTCGGTGAGAGCAACAGCCTTTTCATCGAGCATGCAACCGAACTGGGCTGCGCCGCTCTGTCCGGTGCGCTCGACGAGGCGGGCCTGCGCCCGCAGGATGTGGATCTGATCGTCACCACCACCGTCACCGGCGCTGCGGTCCCGTCATTGGACGCCCGCATCGCCGGGCGCCTGGGCCTGCGCCCCGACGTTCGTCGCATCCCGATCTTCGGCTTGGGTTGTGTGGCCGGTGCCGCCGGTATCGCCCGGCTCAACGACTATCTGCGCGGTGCACCCGACAAGGTGGCTGTTCTGGTTTCGGTCGAATTGTGTTCGCTGACCCGCAAACACAATCCCGCGATGCCGACGCTGGTGGCCGGTGCGCTGTTCGGCGACGGTGCCGCTGCGGTGGTGGCCGTCGGGGAGGAGCGGGCACGCAAACTCAACCCCACCGGCCCCGATGTGCTGGATTCGCGCAGTCACCTGTATCCGGACTCGTTGCAGGCCATGGGCTGGGACATCGGCGCCGACGGCTTCGAGATCGTGCTCAGCGCCGAAGTGCCGGGCTTCGTGGGGCGCTACCTCGGTGACGATGTAGCCGGGTTCCTCGGCGATCACGGTCTCCGCGTCGACGATGTGTCCGCCTGGGTGAGTCATCCCGGCGGGCCGAAGGTGATCGAGGCGATCATCGAAACCCTCGGATTGCCTGAAGACGCACTGGATCTCACCTGGCAGTCGCTTGCCGACGTGGGTAACCTGTCGTCGTCCTCGGTGCTGCACGTGCTGCGTGACACCATCCGCAAACGGCCAGAGTCGGATACGCCCGGGCTGCTGATGGCCATGGGCCCGGGTTTCTGCTCGGAGCTCGTCCTGCTGCGTTGGCGCTGATGACGACCAAGAGATTCACCGCGCTGATTCTTCTGGTTGCCGCCGAGCGGATCCTTGAACTGATGGTGTCCCAACGGAACCTGCGCTGGAGTTCCGCTCGGGGCGGCAAGGAGTTCGGGGCCGGGCACTACCCGGTGATGGTGGCCCTGCACAGCGCACTACTGGTGGGGTCCGTGGTCGAGGCACGCCGGCGTCGACCGTCGCCGGTGCTCGGTGGGAGCATGACGGTGGTCGTGCTCGCCGCCCAAGCGCTGCGGTGGTGGTGCATCACCACGCTGGGCAAGCAATGGAACACCCGGGTCGTGGTGGTGCCCGGTGCGACACGCGTGGTCGACGGTCCGTATCGGGTGCTGCCGCACCCGAATTACCTGGCGGTGGTCACCGAGGGGGCGGCGTTGCCGTTGGCCGGCGGTGCCTGGATCACCGCCCTGGTGTTCACCGTGGCCAACGCCGCGTTGCTGCGAACTCGTATTCGCGTGGAAAACGAAGCGCTGCAAGGCCTCACGTGATCGATCTGCTCGTCGCAGGCGGCGGCCCGGCCGGGCTGGCCACCGCGGTGCACGCGGCGCGCGCCGGGCTGGAGACCGTGGTGGTGGAGCGCCGCCACGCCCCGATCGACAAGGCCTGCGGCGAGGGCCTGATGCCGCACTCGGTCCGGCAGTTACAGCGGCTGGGCGCTCACCCCGAGGGCCGCGAGTTTCGGGGTATCCGCTACTTGGACGGACACCGAGCCGCCGAGGCCACGTTCCGGGACGGCGCCGGCTATGGAGTGCGTCGCACGGTGCTACACGCCGCGCTGTCGGAAGCGGCGGCCTCGGCAGGGGTCCGGGTGGTCCACGGCGAGGTCGGCCCCGTGTCCCAGGACTCGGTATCGGTGTGCGCGGCCGGGTTTCGGGCCCGCTATCTGGCGGCCGCCGACGGTTTGCATTCGCCGATCCGCCGGTCACTGGGGCTCAGCGGCGGTGAGGGCAGGCGGCGCCGTTGGGGCATCCGCCGCCACATTCAGATCGCGCCGTGGTCCGATTGCGTCGAGGTGTACTGGGGGCCCGACGCCGAGGCGTACGTGACGCCGGTGGGGGCCGACTGTGTCGGGGTGGCCATCCTGACCTCGGTGCGCGGCGGATTCGACGAACATTTGGCGGCATTCCCGATGCTGGCCGACAGGATTCACGGTCATGAGCACGGTCATGACCGGGCCGCGGGCCCGCTGCGGCAGAAGGTCCGGCACCGCAGTGCCGGCCGGGTGCTGTTGGTGGGTGACGCGGCGGGCTACGTGGATGCGCTCACGGGGGAAGGGATGGGGCTTGCGTTCGGCGCGGCCGAACTTCTCGTGGGTTGCGTGCGCGCCGACCGGCCCGAAGACTACGACGGGCAGTGGCGTGCGATGACCCGTCGTTATCGGTGGCTCACCGCGGCCCTGTTGCACGGCAGCGGGTTCGGGCCCGTGCGTACGTGCATCACCCCGGCGTCGGCGGCGCTGCCCTCGGTGTTCGCCCGGGTGGTCAACGCGCTGGGGTCGTAGGCCGAACCAGGTCGCCGAGGTGCTCCAGCAACCGCATGCCGTGAAAGATCAGCAGTGCGACGATCGAGCCCAGCGCGATGCCGGTGAAGGTCAGGGACCCCAGTTGCCAGGTGAAGTCGGCGATCCCGATGATCAGCGGAATAGCCGCTGTCATCTGGTTGATCGGCTTGGAGAAGTCCACGTGATTGGTGAGCCAGATGCGCACGCCTAGGATGCCGACCAGACCGTAGAGCACGATGGTCGCGCCGCCCAGCACACCCGGCGGGATGGCCGAGATCGCCGCTCCGACCTTGGGGCACAACGAGAGTGCGATCGCCACCGCGGCGGCCACCCAGTACGCCGCGGTCGAGTAGACCCGGGTGGCCGCCATCACCCCGATGTTCTCGGCGTAGGTGGTGGTGGCCGAGCCGCCGCCGGCACCGGCCAGTACCGTGGCCACCCCGTCGGCGGCCAGCGCCCGGCCGATCATCGGATCGAGATCGGTGCCGGTCATCTGGCCCACCGATTTGACGTGCCCGATGTTCTCGGCAACCAGGGCGATCACCGCGGGCAGGAACAGCGGCAGCACAGCCAGATCGAACGTGGGCGTATGGAACTCGGGCAGCCCGACCCAGGGTGCCGCCGCGATCGCGGCGGTGTCCACCTCGCCGAGGACAAGTGCCAGCACATACCCGATCACCACCGCGCCGAAGATCGCCAGCCTGCCGATCAGCCCCTTGAAGAACGCGAGCGTGGCCACCAGCAACACCAGCGTCACCAGTCCCACGAGCGGACCCTTCTCGAAATTGGCCTTGGCTGCCGGGGCCAGGTTGAAACCGATCAGCGCGACGATCGCCCCGGTCACGATCGGAGGCAGCGCGACATCGATCCAGTGGGTGCCGATCAGATGCACCACGGCGCCGATGAGGATCAGCAGGACGCCGACGGCGACCAAACCGCCCAGCGCACTTCCGGTTCCGTCCGAGGCCACCGCTGCGGTCACCGGGGCGATCACCGAGAAGCTCGACCCCAGATAGCTCGGTAGCCGATTGCCGGTGATGAGCAGGAACAGGATGGTGCCCACACCGGAGAACAGCAGGGTGGTAGCCGGCGGGAAGCCGGTGAGCACCGGGACCAGGAACGTGGCGCCGAACATGGCCACCACGTGCTGGGCCCCGATGCCGATGGTGCTGGCCCAATCGAGCCGTTCCCCTGGGTTGACGACGAAGTCGTCGTCGGTGCGGGTCTCGACATACTTCCAACTCAGCAGCGTCACGAGTGTTGACTGAACACCATGAGAGTTGGTCGCGCATCCCAAACGTGGGTTCCCGGGCTGGGGCAGTTCGCCGGCTATCAGCGGTCGTGGCTGCGGGGAGATGTCCTGGCCGGGGTGACGGTCGCGGCGTATCTGGTGCCGCAGGTGATGGCGTACGCGACCGTGGCCGGGCTGCCGCCCGTCGCAGGACTCTGGGCTGCGTTGGCGCCCATGGCCGTCTACGCGGTGCTGGGGTCGTCGCGACAACTGTCGGTCGGGCCGGAATCGACCACGGCCCTGATGACCGCCACGGCGTTGGCTCCGCTGGCCATCGGTGACCCGGCCCGCTATGCCGCGATGTCGGCGGTGTTGGCGCTGCTGGTGGGGGTGATCTGTCTGGCCGCCGGGCTGGGACGGCTGGGGTTTTTGGCCGAGCTGTTGTCGCGCCCGGTCCTGGTCGGCTACATGACCGGCGTGGCCGTCATCATGATCAGCGGCCAGCTCGGCAAGGTCACCGGCGTAGACGTTACCGGGGACGAGTTCATCGATCAGGTCCGCTCGTTCGTCACGGGCATCGGGTCGGTGCAACTGCCCACCGTGGTGTTGTCGGCCACGGTTCTGGTGCTGCTGCTGGTGCTGTACCGGATCTCGCCCCGGTTTCCCGGCCCACTGGTGGCGGTATTGATAGCGACGGCGGTGGTATGGCTCTTTTCCTTGGATGACAAGGGGATTCGGGTGGTCGGTGGCATCCCGTCGGGGTTGCCGAACCTCACGCTTCCACCGGTGACACTCACGGAGTTGGTGACGTTGGTGGTTCCGGCGATCGGTATCGCGGTTGTCGCGTTCTCCGACAACGCCCTGACGGCGCGCACCTTCGCGGCGCGCAAAGGCGAGACCGTCGACGCCAACGCCGAATTGCGGGCACTTGGGGTGTGTAACCTGACCGCCGGCGTGACCCAGGGCTTTCCGGTCAGTTCCAGCGGTAGCCGCACGGCACTGGGCGACACAGTGGGCAGCCGCACACAGCTGTACTCGCTGGTGATGCTGGCGACGGTGCTGGCGGTGATGCTGGCCGGGCGCGATCTGCTGGAACATTTCCCGATGGCCGCGCTGGGAGCTCTCGTGGTGTACGCCGCGCTGCGGCTGATCGACGTGGCGGAGTTCCGGCGGCTGGCCCGCTTCCGGCGAAGCGAGTTGCTCCTGGCGGTAGCCACCACGGCCGCGGTTCTGGGCCTCGGGGTGCTATATGGGGTGCTGGTGGCGATCACTCTTTCGCTGGTGGATGCGCTGCGGCGGATCGCCCGCCCGCACGACAGTGTGCTCGGCTACGTTCCCGGTATCGCGGGTATGCACGACGTCGACGACTACCCGGAGGCAGAGCTGATTCCCGGCTTGGTCGTCTACCGCTACGACGCGCCCCTGTTCTTCGCCAACGCCGAGGATTTCCGGGAGCGCGCGCTGGCCGCGGTGGCGGAGGCGGACGGACCGGTGGAGTGGTTCGTGCTGAACGCCGAAGCCCAGGTGGATCCGGACCTGACCGCGGTCGACGCGCTGGAGCAGTTGCGTCGTGAACTGACCGCGCGAGGCATCGTGTTCGCGATGGCGCGGGTCAAGTCCGACCTGCGCGACGACCTGGTGGCCGCGGGTTTCGTCGACCGCGTCGGCACCGACCGGATCTTTCCCACCCTGCCGACCGCCGTGGCGGCGTTCCGTAACCGCTAGGCGTCCTGCGGTTCGTAGCCGCAGATCGCGGCCACCTTCTCGGCGGAGGCCGAGGCCGGGTCGAAGGTGTAACCCAGCCATTCCCGGGCCAGCCGACGGGCCAGTTCGAGTCCGATCACCCGCTGGCCGAAGCAGAGCACCTGCGCGTCGTTGGACAGGATGGCCCGTTCGACCGAGAAGCTGTCGTGCGCGGTGACCGCGCGGATGCCGGGTACCTTGTTGGCGCTGATGGCCACGCCGAGTCCGGTGCCGCACACCAGCAGTGCCCGGTCGGCCTTCCCGTCGGCGACCATGCGGGCCGCGGCGACCGCGACGTGCGGGTAGGCGGTGTGTTCGTCGGCGCGGACTCCGACGTCGACGACGGACCCGACGCGGTCGTCGGCCTCGAGGTCGGCGCGCAGGGCGTCTTTGTACAGCAGTCCGGCGTCGTCGCTTCCGACGACGATGCGCAACGTCATGTGGTGTGCTCCTCGATCAGGTCGGCGACGGTGTGGATGCACATCGCCAGGGATATCGCTCCGGCATCGGGGGTTCCGACGCTGCGTTCGGCCAGCGGGCGGGCCCGGCCCACGCGCGGGCGCAGCTCTGCGGTGTCCGCGGCGGCCTTCTCGGCGATCTCGGCGGCGGCCAACCAGGCTGTGCGCCAATCGGTTCCGCGCTCGACCGCCGATGTCAGTGCCGTCACGAACGGCACCAGTGCGTCGAGCATCGTCTTGTCACCCGGCCGGGCCCCGCCCAGCGAGGTCAACGTGTCGTGGCCGGCCTGGAGCGCGGCGGTCACGTCCCGGTCGCCCGGTGTGCCGTGGTTGCCGAGCCGCCGGCCGGCTGCGGCCAGCGCAGCGCCCCACAGCACTCCGGAGGTTCCGCCCGCCTTGGCGGCCCACGCCTCTCCGGCAGCGGTCAGCACCGCTTCGGGCCCGCCACCCTCCGAGACCGCCGAATCGGCTGCGGCACAGGCGGCGCCGGTGCCCTTGACCATGCCCCGGCCGTGGTCGCCGTCGCCCGCCACTGCGTCGATCCGGCCGAGTTCGGCTTCAGCCGCGACCATCTGCGCGGCGATCGCCGAAATGCCCTCGGCGACAAGTTGAGCCGCCGCAGCGCCGTTGGTGTCGGCTTGTTCGATCTGTGCTGAGGTGGCCTGCGCCGTCTCTGAACAGCGAGGCGTTGCGTCGGTGGCGGCCATCCGGCCCTTGCGGTAGGCCGGGGTGTCGGCGGGGGAGGTCCACAGCCGCTCGAGTTCGTCGTCGAGCCACATCACGGTCAGTGAGCAGCCGGCCATGTCCAGGCTGGTGACGAGCTCACCCACCTCGGGTTGCACCACCGTGTAACTGGCCTCGGCCAGCAGGGCCGCGGCGGTCTTCCACACCACGAACAGTTCTTCGTACTTGGTGCGGCCGAGCCCGTTGAGGATCACCGCGATCCGGTTACCGGTGCCGGCAGGCTTCTCGGCGAGCACCCCGGTGACGAGCAGTTCGGCCAGTTCGGCCGCGGTGGGCATGTTGTGGCTGGACACGCCGGGTTCGCCGTGGATGCCCAGGCCCAAGTCCATGGTGCCGGCGTCGACGGTGAACAGCGGCCGGTCGGCGCCGGGCATGGTGCAGCCGTCGAACGCCACACCGAGCGTGCGGGTGCGGTCGTTGGCCTTGCGGGCCACGGCCTCGACCCCGTCGAGGTCCCGTCCCTCTTCGGCAGCCGCACTGGCGCAACGGAATACGGTGAAGTCGCCGGCGATGCCACGCCGTTTCGCGATGTCGTCCGTCGGCGCACTGGCGATGTCGTCGGTCACCGCGAGGTAGCGCGCGTCGATGCCCTCGGTCTGCAGCTGCGTGACGGCCAGGCCGAAGTTCATCACGTCGCCGGCGTAGTTGCCGGTGATCAGAAGGACACCGGAGTCCCCGTGCGCGGCGCGAGCCACCGAGGCGGCTTCCCTGGTCGACGGTGAGGTGAAGATGTTGCCGACCACGGCTCCGTCGGCGAACCCGGGCCCGACCACACCGCAGAAGGCCGGGTAGTGCCCCGAGCCGCCGCCGACGACGACAGCGACCTTGCCCGATGGGGTTTCGGTGGCGCGCACGACCCCGCCGGGCACCCCGGTGACGTAGCGCGCGTTCGCGTCGAGGAATCCGGCGAGCATGTCCTCGGTGAAGGTGGCCGGATCGTTGAACAGACGTGTCATGGCGGCATCCCGTCAGTGCATGTGGCTGCCACCGTTGATGTCAACGGTGGTTCCGGTGAGGTAGCTGGCGTCCTCGCTCGACAGGAACGTCATGAC
Organism: Mycolicibacterium senegalense; assembly: GCF_019645875.1. GTDB lineage: Bacteria > Actinomycetota > Actinomycetes > Mycobacteriales > Mycobacteriaceae > Mycobacterium > Mycobacterium senegalense. Next base: position 874,021 of record NZ_CP081000.1, read on the forward strand.
GGCGGCGATTTCGTCGGTGGTGGCGGTGCGGCCGACGGGGATGTCGGCGGCGAGTTTGGCTTCCTGCTCATCGGTGGACCCGACGCGAATGTTGGTGTCGACCGCACCCGGGGTGACGGCGTTGACCGTGACGCCCGTGCTGGCGATCTCGCGGGCCAGGGACTTGGTGAAGCCCAGGATGGCTGCTTTGGCCGAGGAGTAGGGCACCTTGCCGAAGACGCCGCCGCCGCGCTGTGCGGACACCGAGCTCATGTTGACGATGCGGCCCCAGCCCGCCTCGATCATGTCGGGCAGGAAAGCCTTTGTCACCAGGTAGGTTCCGGTGGCGTTGACGGCCATGACCTGATTCCAGAGGTCAAGGGTGGTCTCCAGGAACGGCACCGGCGAGGTGATGCCGGCGATGTTGGCCAGGGCGCCGACGACGGGCAGGTTGCCCGATGCCACCTCGGCGGCGACCGCGTCGTAGGCCGCGGTGACGGACTCCTCGGAGGTGACGTCGACCGCGTGGCCGAAGGCGGGCACCCCGAACTGGTTGCCGATCTCGGCGGCGACCTTGGCCGAACGCTCGCCGTCGAGGTCGAGGACCACGACCGCCCAGCCCTCCTTGGCGTAGCGCTGGGCGACGGCCATGCCGATGCCTTTGTCGGAGGTGGCTCCGGTGACGACGGCGGTGCGGGTGGCAGACATGGGTTTTCCTTTCAGATCAGGGAAGAGATGAGGGTCCCGGCTGCGGCGGCAGCGGCGGGCCGTTCGTCGTGGGTGACGTCGCGAGTCTCGAGTTCCAGCGCGAAGTGGCCGAGATACCCGGCGTCGGCAAGGCTTTTGAGGCCGGTCGCGAAATCGACCCGGCCGTTGCCCACCGACAGGTTGATGTTGCCGGGCACGGCATCGCGGATGTGGACGTGGCGGATGCGCGGGCCGAACCGGCGCACGAAATCGACGGGATCCCCACCCGAGGCCACAATGTGGCTGAAATCCATGACGACGCCGACGCTTTCGTCCAGGCGATCGGTCAGCCGCTGGGCACGTTCGGTGTCGAAGCAGAGCCGGAAGAAGTGCAGCGATTCGGTCCAGAGTGCGACGCCGTGGGCGGCGGCAACCTGTGCGGCGGTTTCGAGTTCGCTCGCGACGGTGGCCAGATCCTCGTCGAGGGAGGCGACTGGTTGATGGTCGAGCGCCCCGCACGGCAGCACCAGGGCGTCGGCGCCGGTGGCAGCTGACAGTTCGACCAGCATGGCCAGGTGCCGGTTGCGGGCGGTGCGGCGCTGGGAGTCGAGGGGGACATTGAGGTCGCCGATGTCGCCGTTGATCGAGCGGACCCGTATCCCGGACGCCGCGACGGTCGCCGACACGTCGCGTACCGCGTCCTCGTCGAGGACGAACGGCACGTGATCGCACACGCCGGGCAGTGCGCCCAGATCGATCTCGGTGAAGCCGAGGCCGGTGATGGTGTCCAGGGCCTGGGGCAGCGGCTGGTGCCGGAAGCTGATGGTCGAACAGCCCAGCCGACTGTGGAACGGGTGCGCGGGCGCTGCCATGTGCATTGCTTCCTTCCGGGCTGTGATCGTGCCCACAGTACGCCGGTTGACTGTTAACAGTCAACGGGCGGCAAAGAAATTATGTTGACTGTTGACAGTGAGATGTGTGCCGGGTCACACTGGGTTGGTCCAGCCCACTGTTGACCGTCAACAGTTACGGGGATTTCCCAGGTAGGCGCGGATTTGATCGGGATTTGAAAGGATGACGCCCATGAGCGACGACGCTCTGAAAATGCGGGGTCCCGTACTCGGCACCAAGGACGCCAAGCGGGTCGCGGTGGGCTCCGCCGTCGGCGCAGTGATCGAGACCTACGATTTCATCGGTTTCGGCACTGCCGCCGCGCTGTACTTCGGCCACGCGTTCTTCCCGAACTCCAGCCCCGTCGCCGGCACGCTGGCCGCCTTCGCGACACTCGGCGTCGGGTTCGCCGCGCGTCCGCTCGGCGGCATCCTGGGCGGCCACCTCGGCGACAAGCTCGGCCGGAAACCCGTGCTGGTGGCGTCGTTGCTCATCATGGGTCTGGCCACGTTCGCCATCGGCCTCCTGCCCACCTACGCCGCGGTCGGTGTGCTGGCGCCGGTGCTGCTGGTGACGGTCCGGATCATCCAGGGCCTGGCCTTCGGTGCGGAGTGGGGCGGCGCCATCCTCATGAGCTATGAACACGCACCGTGGAAGCAGAAGGGTCGCTACACCGGCATCGTGCAGGCCGGCTTCCCGGTCGGGTTGCTGCTGGCGAACCTGGTGTTCCTCGGCAGCGTGCACATCGGCGGTGATTGGGCCTGGCGGTTGCCGTTCCTGGCCAGCATCGTGCTCGTGGCGGTCGGGCTGATCATCCGCGCCAAGGTGCCCGAGTCCCCGGTTTTCGAAGACGTCAAGGACGAGGGCAAGATCGTCAAGGCGCCCATCGTCGAGGTGATCAAGAACGACTGGCGAAACGTCCTGCGCGGCATCGGCCTTCGGGTCGCCGAGACCGCGGGCTACGCCGTCTCGATCACCTACATGATCTCCTACCTCAAGACAGCCGAGCTGGCCACCGCAACCGAAACCCTTGTGGCGCTGTGTATCGCGGCGGCACTCGGTATCTTCGCGACCGCGGGCTGGGCCCGGTTGACCGACCGGGTGGGCCGCCGCCCGGTGTATCTGTGGGTATGTGCATTCGGCATCCCGTTCGGTGTGCTGATGTTCCTGCTCGTCAACACCGGCCTGGTCCTGCTGATCATCGCGACGTTCGTGATTGCCTACGGCGTGTGCCAGAACGCGCTGGCCGGTGCGCAGGGCGCCTGGTTCCCCGAACTGTTCACCGCCAACACCCGTGCTTCGGGAGCCTCGCTGGCCTATCAGATCTCGGCGATGGTCTCGGGCTTCACACCGTTCATCACCACGCTGCTGTTCGAGTCGATGGGGTGGATGGGTCCGGCGCTGCTCTTCTCCGCGTATGCCGCGATCGGTCTGTGGGCGGCTCTGGTGACCCGTGAGACCTGGGGCCCGGCCGAACGTCAGGCCGCTGAGAAAGCCGCTGCCGATCACGCACTGGCCGCCTGATGCGCCGCCGGCTGCATCACCGTGTACCGAACGGGTTCCTGGCGACTAGCATCAAGTGTTGACAAACAAATGTTGACAGTCGAGGAGCAGTCCATGTCGGTCGAGGCCCCGTCGCTGCTGCGGCTTGAGAAAACCAGCCTGCGTGAACAGGCGCTCTCGGCGCTGCGACGGGCCATCACGTCGGGTCAGCTGCAGCCCGGCACTCATCTTGTGGAAACTGAACTTTCCGATGCGCTGCAGATCAGCCGGGGCACTCTGCGTGAAGCGATGCGCCAACTGCAGCAGGAGGGGCTGATCTCCGCGGGAGCCCGGGGTCGGCTTTCGGTCCGTCACCTCGATGCCAAAGAGATCAAGAACATGTTCGACGTCCGAGGTGCCTTGGAATCCTTGGCCGCCAGTGAACTCGCGGCGCGGGAGGACCGCGGTGACGCCGTGGCAGCCCTGCGGGCCGCGGTGGCCGACATGGAACGGTGGGCGGCGTCGAACCTGGAGGATCGCATCGAGGCCGACCTCAAATTCCATCGCACGATGTGTCACCTGAGCGGCAACGAGACCCTGCTGCACGTGTGGTCGTCGCTGGAGGGCAGCATCCGGATGTCGATCATGTTCGCCGGGGTGGACCGCGCACTCAAGAACATGGATGCCAAGCGGCATCTGGAGATCGTCGACGCCATCGAATCGGGCGACGCGGCTGCCGCGGCCGCCACCGTTCGCGACCACATGTGCTCAGCCGCAGCGGTTTTGGTGGAGGGCGCCGGCTAAGCCCGGCCGGCTAGCGGCGGCGCACGGCATAGCTCACCGCGCCGACCGCGACGACGGCAAGCCCGGTCAGCACCGAGGTCAGCGGCAGCGAGAAGGCCAGTAGTAGACACCCCGCCAGGCCGGCCGCGGGGATCACGCGGGCCCCCAGCGTCCACGCCGAAGCGTTCGCAATCGCGTAGTACAGCAGCACCGCGAACGACGAAAACCCTATCGCCCCACGCAGATCTGCCACGGCGGCCAGCATCGCCACCACGATGCCGACCACGATCTCGGCCCGGTGCGGAACATTGAACCGGGGATGCACCGCGGCCAGCCAGTGCGGCAGGTGATGGTCGCGGGCCATGGCCAGCGTCGTGCGCGACACCCCGAGGATCAGGGCCAGCAGTGAGCCCAGTGCCGCCACCGCGGCCCCCGCGCGCACCACCGGCTGCCACTGCGGTGCGCCGGCTGCGGTGACCGCATCGGCCAGCGGCGCCGGTGCGGACGCCAGTCCGGGGCCGCCGAGCACGGCGAGCACCGCGACCGCCACCACCGCGTACACCACCAGCGCGATACCCAGCGCGATCGGGATCGCACGCGGAATCGTGCGAGCCGGATCGCGGACCTCCTCACCCAACGTGGCGATGCGCGCATATCCGGCGAACGCGAAGAACAGCAGCCCGGCGGCCTGCAGTACACCGCCGAAACCGGTTTCGCCACCGATCTCCAACCGGGCGAGATCGGTGGCGCCCGAACCGGCGATGACTACCACCACGGCGGCCAGGACCGCCAGCACACAGCCGACGATGACGCGGGTCAGCCAGGCGGACTTCTGAATTCCGGCATAGTTCACCGCGGTCAGCGCCACCACCGCGGCCACCGCAACGGCATGCGCCCCCTGCGGCCACACATACAAACCGACCGTCAGCGCCATCGCGGCACACGACGCCGTCTTGCCGACGATGAAACTCCACCCGGCCGTGTAACCCCAGAATTCACCGAGCCGTTCACGTCCGTAGACGTAGGTGCCGCCGGACTGCGGATAGCGCGCGGCCAACCGCGCCGAGGATGTCGCGTTGCAGTAGGCGACGACGGCCGCCAGGGCCAGGCCGATCAGCAGGCCGCTGCCGGCCGCGGCAGCCGCCGGGGTCAGGGAGGCGAATATGCCCGCCCCCACCATCGATCCCAGGCCGATCACGACGGCGTCGGTCGTCCCGAGCCTGCGCTGCAGGCCGCCCGAGGTCACCTGGCGATACTAGGGCGCGTTGCTGTCACCGGCAGCGTACGGGTGAAAGAAAACGCCTTCGGCGCGGACCGTTACCCCGTCTGCGGTCGCGAGGTGGCCCACGATGAAGGTCTTCACCCCTTCCACAACACTGGAAACGGATTGGCACCCAAAGTCCGTCCCCCTGTGGGCCTTTGGCCTCCGACGGCCGAATGGCGCTCCAATTCGGCGTGTGAGAGGTCGGGCGCCTGCGACGGTTACCGACCTCCGGCAGCGGCCACAGAGGTCTCCCCGACCCGATGGACCATGGCCGGTGTGACCGCGCGATGAGCCGCGCGCGCCTGACGTGCTCCGTTGCGCGGTACGTCTGACATGCTGTGGCAGATCGCCCACGCGGCGCTGTGAACGGCGGCTGCCACGGGCTCGATGCGCATCGACCTGGCCGGACCGCACAGCGACAGCGCGAATCGATTGCCGCCCTCGCTCAGGCTGATGGGGGCGGCCACGACGGTGACACCCGGCTCACAACCCTCCACGTCGACCGCGACCCCGCCGCGGGCACGAACGGTGGTCAGGTGTCGATCCAACTCCGCTCGATTGCGAATGCCGTACGGCGAGGACACCGCGTAACACAGCTCCGGCCACGCTGATTCGTCCATCTGTGCCAAGAGTGCGCGTCCGGCGGCACTCTGTTCCACGGGCTGCTTGAAGCCCACCTGCCAACATTTGCCGGTGTCGGGCCACATTCCGAAGCGTTCGATGTGGAGCAGGTGGGTGTCCGCCAGGACACTGAGATGAGCGGTCAGGCCGGTGCGTCGGTGTAGGTCGGCCATCACCGGCAACGCCGCCTCGGGCACCCGATGTAACCGCTTTGCCTGACAGCCCAGTTCGAACAGCTTTGATCCAAGGGCGTATCCGGCACCTTGGCGTTCGATCCAGCCCAGCTGGACCAGACTTTGCAAGATGCGATGTGCCGATGACCGAGGCACGTTCGAGTGCCGGGTGATCTCCGCCAGCGTGGGCGCTTGTCGCGCCCCAAAGACGTCCAGAAGCGAGGCCACCCGGTTGAGCATCGCTATGGGAGCTGCGTCGTCATCCGACGTTGGCACAACACCCTCCATACCTGTCATACTCTGCGTATGTGTCACAAGATGACAGGTGTGAGTCTAGGCACAATGCCTCCGCGAAGTAAAGATGGCCAGGAGTAGAGGGCCGACGCTCACGGAGCGTCGCGCAGAGGAATTACGACTCGACATCGCCCGGACGGCGCGCGACATCTTCATCGCCGACGGTGACACCACGGCGACCGTCGAGCGCATCTGCGCCGAAGTCGGCATCGCGACGCGGACGTTCTACCGTCACTTCCCCGTCAAAGAAGACGTCTTGGGTCCGTTGTTCCGGCGCAGCGAGAGCCACATGCGCAACCTGTTGGCTTCCGCTGCAGCGGAAGCCGATCCCGTCGACGTTCTCGTCGACATGTTCACCGTCGAGGTCCGGCAGCGGCGGACCGTCGACGTCCAGCACCGCGAGTCCGTCGAGATCGGACGGAAGCTGATGGCGCTCGTTGCCGAGACTCCGCAGTATCGCCTGCGGTGGCTGGATTGGAGCGCGACCCTCGCCGACTCCATCACCGAGTACCTGGCAGGACATTTCGAACTCGGGGACGACGAGTTCGCCCGAGCGCTACCGAGCAGGCTCATCATCCACGTCAGCAGCAATGCCTACATCTGGTGGACTGACGCCAAAGAACTTCACGAACTCGATGAGCTGGTAGCGGCGCACCGATCGGGGATCGGCATGGTGCTGTCCGGCCTGCAGCGGTCGGATCGTAGTAGCTAGTCCCTGGTCAGGAAGCCGGTCACCACGGATTCGAAGGCTTCCTTCGCCTCGATCATGGCCCAGTGCCCGCAGTTGGGAAACACGTGAAGCTCGGCGTTGGGAATGGTGCGCATCGGAATCAGCGCCATATCAAGCGGACTCACGCGATCATCGCGACCCCACGTCAGAAGCGTCGGTGCCGACACCTTGTGCATCCGTGCCCATGGCATGGGCAGATCCGACGCCGCCATGGACGCCATCATCGCCGCGAATGCCGCCTTTCCGTACATCCGGCGTGCGGAGGCCAGCGTCTCCGGATCGGTTGCCAGTGCCCAGCGCTCCTCGATGAGCTCCTCGGTGACCAACGACCGGTCGTAGACCATGGAATTCAGCCAATCGACCAGGCGCTGCCGAGTCGGGTCCTCGGTGAATTCCTGAAGCAGGCGGATCCCTTCGCTCGGCCCGGGGGAGAAGATCGTGGTTCCGATTCCACCAATCGTCACGAGACGGCCCACCCGTTCGGGAGCGTTGATGGCCGTGTTGATGCCGACGCCGCCGCCCATCGAGTTGCCGACGATGTCCACCCGGTCGACATCCAGGGCATCGAGGAAGGGAGTCACCGCACCCTGGGCGGTGACCATGGGGTGCCCGCCCCAGTCATCCGAGACACCGAAGCCGGGGAACTCCAGCACCAGACACCGGAAGTGCTGAGAGAACGTTGGCAGCACTCCACGGAAGTTGCGCCAGCCCGTGACCCCCGGACCTGATCCGTGCAGGAACAGCACGGTCGGGCCGCTGCCGACATCGTAGTAGCGCAAAGCGCCTGCGCTGGTCTGGATTTCACGCACGACACCCGTCGTACCGGTGTCATCGGTGACCGGAACAGAATTCGACACGGCTTTTTCTTTCCTCTGGCTGACTCGTCGCACCCAGCCTCACATGGGTGCGTGGGGGGTGGCAATCGCACGTTCCGCTGACCGGGTCATGGGTGGGACACACGGTGGCGCGACTGTTGGCGAACGGCGCTGGCGTGCGATCGCGGTCTCGTGCGTACTGCTCGCTTCAGCTGGCTTGGCGGCAACTGTCTACTTCGTCGGTCCGGCGGCCAAGCAGAAGGACGTCCAGGCGACCGCGTCGGTGGTTCGCGCTGCCCCGGTCGACGGGCGATCTGACACCGCGCAAGTGTTGGTCTATCTGAACCAGGCGACAACCAGCCTCGCCGGCGTCGATCTTGGCCAGCACGTCATCGAAACCGCCCGAGGCCTCAAACTCCTCGAACGCCTGCCGGCCCTGAATCCAGCCGGTCTACTTCCTCGCCGTTATCGCCGTCACCGGCCTGACTGTCCTGCCGAACAACCATGGACATCATCGTGCTCCATCCGGTTCATGCAGCTCCTACACAAACCATCTGACACGCCCCGTCGACACCGCTCCACGGGGTGCATCATCAGGCCACTGCGAGATCGCAAGGCGAACACGAGGATCGATGGGTTCATTACCAGCCACCGCCAGAGCGTGGCCCCAGAAGTGTCACCACCAAGACCACCGGAACTGTCACCGATGTCCTGATGCAGAACTGTCACCAATGTCCTGATACATCACACACCGATGTCTAGAGGCATGACAGTCCCACGGTATCTAGTGCGTATCGTGCTTGGGTAGCAGTGTTTGGTGTGCCGAGGATGTCGCTGCCCGGAACAGCACCGCGATCAAAGCCAGTGCTCCCAGTGCCGCGATCGGGATGGTCCACAACCGACGTGTGGTCAGGGCCGATCCGCACTTGTCGACGTACTCCTGGCCGGCGGCGTTGGCCTGCACCAGGTGGGCGCTGTACCCGGAACCGCACGGAATCTGCATGCCGAACTGGTCGAAGTCGTCCAGGTAGACCGGCAGGCTCAACAGATAGAGCCCGAGGCCCAACACCACGGCTCCGGCGATGCCGATATAGACGGCGCGAAAACTCACCGTTCCCCCTTCAGGTCATGCAGACGTCGGTGAACAACAGCACCGGCCACGAGACGATCGCCCCCAAAAAGGACACCACGGCATCGAGGCCGCCCATCGATTGCAGGTGGTCGGTGTGCGTGCCGGACCAGAAAGTGCCGATCACCACATACGGCACCCCGAGCACCACAGCTACGACGATCAGTTCGCCGACGGCGACGCGGTAGGCCAGCAACCTCCGCAACTTGGCAAGCAATGGACCCCCATCTGAACATCTTGCCGTCTATGTTAATGACCATTCTCTCCCCAACTACCATTTTGACCATGCTGTTCGGTCCGTTAGTGTGACGGAATGGCGCGCATCTCGCCCCGGTCGGTCGACAGTGGTGCCAACGGTGTGCGACGCCGACCGAAAGACCGAAAGGCCCAGATCGCGCGGGCCTCGGCGGAGTCGTTCAGTGCGCTGGGATACCACGGTGTGAGCATGGAGGCCATCGCCTCGCGGGTAGGGATCTCCGCGGCGGCGTTGTACCGGCACTATTCGAGCAAGTACGAATTGTTTCGCGACGCCGTGCTCAACCTCAGCCAGCAACTTGTCGACGGGACGGCGTTCGCCGATGAGGCCGACGGGGACCCGCGTGACCAGTTGCGCAGGCTGGTCGCCGCGCTCAGCGACACCGCCTTGGTGAACCGGGAATCCGGAGGCCTGTACCGCTGGGAGGCGCGATATCTGCGCGGCGACGACCAGAGCACCCTCGACGCCCAGGTGCGTACCGTGCACCGCCGGATCCACCGGCCGCTGATGGAACTGCGGCCCGAGCTCAGTTCGCGGGCCCGGTGGACTCTGTCGACTGCGGTCCTCGGCGTGATCGGCAGCGTCGTCGATCACCGGTCCAAGTTGCCCGCCGGTCAGATCCGCGCGCTGCTGGCCGAGATTTGCGACAGCGTGCTGGACGCCGAACTGCCCGAGTTTCCGAACGAGACCGACCCCGTCACCCCGACTCCGCCGGCCGTCAACGCGACGAAATATGAAGCGCTGCTGACGGAGTCGATGCGGCTGTTCAATCAGAACGGCTATCGCGACACCACCATGGAAGATATCGCCGCCGCGGTCGGCATGCCGGCCTCGGGGATCTATCGGTACTTCTCCGGCAAGTCCGACATCTTGGCCGCCGGATTTCGCCGCGCCGCCGACCGGCTCTCGGCAGACATGTCGGAAGTCCTCGGAGCGGCCCAGGACCCGGAGCAGGCGCTCGGTGCGCTCATCGACGGCTATGTGGCTCGCTCGTTCGACCGCCCCGAACTGGACTACGTCTACTACACCGAGCGCCTGAACATGACGCCCGCCGACCAGAAAATTCTGCGCGACCTGCAGCGAGCGGCTGTGGAATCGTGGGTCGAGGTGGTGATGCCCGTGCGCCCCGGTTGGAGTGCGGCGCAGGCGCGGTTCGCGGTTCATGCCGCGATGGCCTTGGTGATCGACTTGGGCCGGCTCATGAACTATCAGAATTCGGAGCAGGCCCGAGCCGTCGTCGCGGTCATGATCGATCTGACCCTGTTGGGCCGTTACCGGTTGCGGACGGCGTTGCCGGCCAGGTAGGCCACGTAGCCGAGGGTGCCGATCTTGGCCAGCTTGCGGGTCTTGGGCAGCAGCAGGCCCAGGCCGATCGCCGTCTCGATGCCGCCGTTGGTGTAGATGTGCGCCCTTGTGTCCTTGGGGAACGCCGGCTTGGTGATCGATTCGAACAGCTGCGGCTTCACGAAATGTGAGATACCGGCGCCGGCCACGCTGAGACCGACGAGCTTGGCCAGCGTGGAGTTCTTGCCCTCTGACATGTGTGATCCTCTCTGATCAGGCAAATGTGTAGTCGCTCAACGGGAATCGTGAAGCTTCGGCGACGGCCCGGCGGGTCGTCATCGGCCGGAGCAGCGTTGCCTCGCCGCTCGGATTGAAATAGTACGACCGTGCCGATGAGCAGTTTCCGAGGGTGAACAATGAGTCGCCCAGCAACTCTGTCATCCGGTCCAGGTACCGGCTGTTGGCTTGCTCGGTGACCTCGAACCTCGACGCGTTTCGGCGCTTGAGTTCGCCGAACAACCGGTCCATCAACCGCATCTGATACTCCATCGTGTTGAAGAAGTTCAGACCCAGGAACGCATATGGGCTCGCCAAGCTCAGGTAATTCGGGAAATGCGGCATCGATACGCCCTGATAGGCCTGGAACCGCGTTTCCCGCCACCACTTCCCGAGGTTGCGACCCTCGCGTCCGATCACCTCGATGGCCGGGAAATTGGCGTCCCACAGATCGAACCCGGTAGCCAGCACCAGTGTGTCGATTGTGGTCCGGGTGCCGTCGGCGTTGACGATGCCGTCGGCTTCGACTCGATCGATGCCGTCGGCTTGCAGGTGAACATGAGGCTTGGTGAAGGCGCGGTAGTAGCCGTTGGAGAACGTCGGACGTTTGCAGCCGAAGTCGTAGTCGGGTGTCAGCTTGCGGCGCAGCTCCGGATCGCGGATCGAGAGGAACCGGTGCAGCTTGGCCACGTCGGCCGCGGCGATGTTGAACCGGCGAAAGTACCGGTGTTTGAGCACCGCGGTGTCGACCATGAAGGCGTAGACGGCGTCGGTGACGGCCCGGATCGTGCGTTGCGTGGCCGGCACGCGGGCGAACATCCGACGCACCTGCGACGGGAACTTCAGGTCGATCTTGGGCACGACCCAGATCGGGGTGCGCTGGTAGACCGTGAGGTCGGCGGCTTTTGCGGCCAACTCGGGGATGAGCTGGACGGCGGTGGCGCCCGTGCCGATGATTGCGACGCGACGGCCGGTGGCGTCGTAATCGTCGTCCCAGTCAGCGGTGTGGATGACCTTGCCGGCGAAGTCGCCGATGCCGGGGATGTCGGGCGTGTGCGGCTGGGACAAAAAGCCGGTGGCAGTGATCAGGAAGCGCGTATTCAGCGCATCGCCACCGGAGAGGTCGACCCGCCAGCGCGAGGACTCCTCGTCCCAGCAGGCGCCGTCGACGGTCGTGTTGAACCGGATGTGGCGACGCACGTCGTATTTGTCGGCGACCTCGTCGGCATACTGCTTGATCTCGGTGCCGGTCGAGAACAGCCGTGACCAGTTCGGATTCGGCTCGAAGAAGTACGAGTACGTGGTGGTGGGCACATCGACTGCCAGGCCGGGGTAGTGGTTGACGTACCAGGTGCCGCCCAGATCGTCCTCGCGGTCGAGGATCACGAAGTTCTCGATGCCCAGCCGTTTGAGCTGGATGGCGGCGCCGATCCCGGCGAATCCCGCGCCGACGATGACTGCCTCGTATTCCCCCGGGCTCATGCTGCAGACAGTACCGCAGGTACCGGGTACTTTGTCGAGAGGTTTGCCGTGCCCTGCGGAGTAGGCATGATGCCGTCATGGCGAAGTCGTTCACCCTGGTGCAGCTGCGGTACTTCATGGCGGTCGCCCGGCACGAGAACATGCGGGCGGCAGCGCACGAACTCAACGTGACCCAGTCGACGTTGTCGGCGGCGATCCACCAATTGGAGCGTGAAGTCGGCGTCGAGCTCTTTGCTCGGCTGTCGAGCCGCGGCCTCCGTCTGACCGCCGAGGGGCGCCGGTTGCTCGTCGGTGCCAGATCGTTCCTCGAGGATGCCGACCAGCTGTATCACTCGGTCCGCGCCGAACGGGAAGAACTGGTCGGCGACCTTGTGGTGGGTGTCTACTCACCGATCGCGCCCTTCCACGCGCCGAACATCCTGACCGCGATGGAACAACGCCACCCGGGGATCAACCTGACCTTCCTGGAAGGCGATCAGGAGATGCTGATGCGCGCGCTCACCGACGGGAGATGCGAGATCGCCGTGATGTACGACCTCGGCGTCGGGACCGAGTTCGGCTACCGGGTGCTGGAACGCATCCCACCGCACATCGTGGTGTCGGCCGATCATCCACGAGCGGCCCATCCTGACGAACCGGTGCACCTGCGGGACTTCGAGGACGAGCCCTTCATCCTCCTGGATCTCAAACACACTCGCGAGTACTACCTCGACATGTTCAAGCGCCTCGGTCTTCGGCCGCGGATCAGACACTTTGTCGCCGGCTATGAAACGGTCCGGTCCTACGTGGGATTGGGGCACGGCTACTCGATCCTGAACCGGCGACTCGTGCACGACATGACCTACGCCGGGGCGCGGGTGGTACCGCTCGAAATGGCCGATGATCTACCGGCGATCGAGGTCGTCCTGGTCAGGTTGCAGGGCGCGCGGCCGACCCGTAAATCTCTGGCGTTCGAGGAGGTGTGCCTGGATTTGCACGCACCTACCGACGATCGGGTCTGATCGATTTTCTCGATTGGTCTGTGCAATCTTTTTCGTTGGACTTGTGTGAGGCCGATCACCATGCTGAACGAAAGCAGCGATCCCTCGACGATCTGAGAGCCCTCATGACGATGACAGACCCCGAACGAGTCGTAGGCACCGTCCCGGTGCCCCAGCCGTCCGACAAGCAACCCAGCTCGGGCATGCAGAAAAGGGTCCTGGCGGGCGGCGGAATCGGGCAGTTCATCGAGTTCTACGACTTCACGCTCTACGGGCTGTCCGCGGTCACGCTGGCAAAACTGTTCTTTCCCGGCGGCAGCACGCTGGCCGGTCTGCTCGCCACGTTCGCCACATTCGGAGTGGCCTTCTTCGTTCGGCCCCTGGGCGGATTGTTCTTCGGGGCGCTCGGTGACCGCATCGGTCGTCGCAAGGTTCTGTTCGTCACGCTGCTCGCGATCGGCCTCGCCACCGCCATGATCGGACTTCTACCCACCTACGCGAGCATCGGCATCGCCGCACCGGTCCTTCTGGTGGTGTGTCGCCTGATTCAGGGATTCTCCGCGGGAGGCGAGTCGGTGGGCGCCCCCGCCTTCGTGTTCGAGCATGCACCCCTGGACCGGCGCGGTTTCTGGCTCAACATCACGATCGCCGCGACCGCGCTGCCGTCCGTGGTCGGCGGGACGCTCATTCTCGTGCTCTCCTCGGCCATGCCGTCCGAGGCCTTCCTGGCCTACGGCTGGCGGATTCCGTTCCTGCTGGCGTTGCCGCTGGCCATCTTCGGCGTGTGGATCCGCACCAAGACCGAAGAATCCGAGGCGTTCAAACAGGTGCTGGCCAAGCACGAACACGACGAATACAGCCCGATCCGTGAGACATTCCGGGAGAACAAGGTTCGCATGGCGCAGGTCATCTTCGTGATGGGTCTGACCGCCATGGGTTTCTACTTCCTCTCGGGCTACTTCGTGTCCTATGTCCAGACCTCGGGGAACCTGAGTCGCGATCAATCCCTGCTCGTGAACGCGGTCGCCATGGCGTTCTACGCCCTGTTGCTCCCGATCGGCGGAATCATCGGTGACCGGGTGGGTCGCAAACCGATGCTGATCGCCGGATCCGCGGCGCTGGCCATCCTTTCCGTCCCGTGCTTCATGCTGGTGACCAGTGGTTCGCTCTCGCTGGCGATGGTCGGGCAGCTGCTGTTCGTCATCCCGCTGTGCATCTACGGTGGCGGTTGCTACACCTTCTTCGTCGAAGTGTTCACCACGGCAACGCGTTTCACGTCCGCCGCGATCAGCTACAACGTGGCCTACGCGCTGTTCGGCGGCACCGCGCCGTTCATCGGAACGATGCTGGTCTCGATGACCGAGAAGAGCTCGGCGCCCGGCTACTACATGGCCGCAGCAGCGGTGATCGTGCTGCTCCTGCTGGTGTTCACGCGGGTTCCCGAGACCCGCCGGCGCGTCGGCTGACCGCAGGCCTGTTCGAAATTTCGCTGACAAAAAGGAGATTCACCATGGGAACCACCGAGTTCCTCACCGACTTCCATCACGTGGCCACCTTCGGTGCCACCGACAACAACGGGGTCGACCGGCAGGCCGCGACGCCCGAGGACAAGCTGAGCCGGGACTGGTTCGCCGCGTTCGCTGCCGAACGCGGCTGGGAGCTTCGGGTCGACGGCATCGGCAACATGTTCGCGCTCGTCGAATTCGTACCGGGTGCGCCCTACATCCTCATCGGGTCCCACCTGGATTCCCAACCCCTCGGCGGCCGGTTCGACGGGGCCTACGGCGTGGTCGCGGCGCTGCACGCGGCCGAGCTCGTCGCCCAACGGGTGGCTGAGCACGGTGCCGGTGTCCAGTACAACCTCGGTGTCGTCAACTGGTTCAACGAGGAGGGCGGCCGGTTCGCGCCGTCGATCATGGGCTCATCGGTGTTCGCCGGACTCATGTCCGAAGACGAGATGCTCGACGTGCGTGACCTTTCCGGCGTCTCGGTGGCCGAAGCCCTGACGGCCATCGGCTACCGCGGTAGTGACCCGCGACCCGAGGTCGCCGGATACGCGGAGATCCACATCGAGCAGGGCCGCATCCTCGAACGCGAAGGCATCACGCTCGGGGCGGTGGACTACTCGTGGTACACCCAGAAGTTGGACATCGAGGTACTCGGCGAACAGTCGCACACCGGCGCCACGGCCATGGCCGATCGCCACGACGCACTGGTCGCCGCGAGCAAGGTCGTCCTGCTCGTACACGACGTCACACAGCAGTTCGAGGACGAGGCCATCGTCTCCTCGGTCGGGCGATTCACCGTCGAGCCCAACTCGCCGATCGTGGTGGCCCGCCGCGTCCACCTGGTCGCGGACCTGCGCTCGGCCTCGCCGGAGATCGTCGCCGCGGCCCGCGCCAGCCTGCTCGCCGACATCGCCGAGATCGCCCGCGAACACGACATCCGGATCAACGTACGCGACTTCGACATCCGCGACATTCAGCGCTACCCGCAGTCGGGTATCGAGCTCATCGAGAAGGTCGCTGCCGATCTCGGGCTGAGCGTGCGGCCGATCCGCACCATGGCCGGCCATGATTCGGTGGCGATGAACCGCATCGTGCCCACCGTCATGATGTTCATCCCCTCGGTAGACGGCGTGAGCCACTGCGAGCGGGAGTTCAGCACCGACGACGACATGGCCGCCGGTGTGGAAGCCATGACGGGCGTGGCCTGGGAGATGATCCGGGGTGCGCTCCCCGCCGAGTCGGACGACTGATGGACGCCGGCGTAACGACTCCGCTGGCCTACCTGAGCGCCACCGAGGCAGTGAAAGCCTTTCGGCGGCGCGAACTCTCACCGCTCGATGTGCTCGAAGCGCAGATCGCGCAGATCGAGACCCACAACGGCGACGCCGCCGGCGGCATCAACGCCCTGACCGAGACCCTGTTAGACGAGGCCAGGGCATCGGCTCGCCGGGCCGCCGATACCTACGCCCGCTGCGCTGCCACCGGTCAACAGCCGCCTCCGCTCCTGGGCGTCACCGTGGCGACCAAGGAAAAACACGGGATCGCCGGTCTGCGCCTCGAACAGGGACTGGCCGCCCACCGCGGCCGCGTCGCCGACCGTGACCACCCGGTCGTGGAACGGATCAAGGCGGCAGGCGGCATCATCCATGCCCGCACCACGAGTCCGGAGTTCAGCTGCGCCACCGTCACCCACTCGCCGATGTGGGGCGTGACTCGCAACCCGTGGAACCGGGAGACCTCGCCCGGCGGCTCGTCCGGCGGTGCGGGGGCGGCGCTGGCCGCCGGATTCACCACGCTGGCAACGGCATCCGACATCGCCGGCTCCACCCGCATTCCCGCGGGATTCACCGGCACGGTCGGCTACAAGGCCCCGTACGGCCGGATTCCCGGGCTGCCGCCGCTGGCCGCGGACTGGTACCGCGGGGACGGGCCCATGGGCCGGTCCGTCGCGGACGTGGCGCTGCTGACATCGGTGATGTCGGGGCAGCACCCCCTCGACCATGCGTCGTGGGGAGCGCATGGCGAGCTCCCGTCGCTGGACGGCGGCGTGCAGGGCTTACGGATCGGCCTGAGTGTCCGGCTCGGAGACTTCCCGGTCGCCGACGTGGTCGCCGCGAACACGCACGCCGTGGCGGTGGCCCTGCGGCAGGCCGGGGCCGAGATCGTCGACGTCGAGTTGCCCTGGACCACGGCGATGATCCGCGAGACGATCTTCGCGCACTTCGGTCACATCCTCGGACCGGCCATGGCGCGCGAGACCGCCGGAACCGAAGCCGAGCTGGCCGGCTACACCCGGCAGTTCATCCACGATGCGGCCATTGCGGCACAGCGCTATTCGCTGGTGGACTCGCTGGCCATGGATGCCCGGCTGCGCGACGACCTGGCGGTGGCCATGCGGGACGTCGACGTGTTGCTGTGCCCGACCTCGGCCGTGACCTCGCTACAGGCCGCCGGCGAATACCTCGACGGGTTGGACACGCCGTCCAGGCATCTCAGCCACTACTGGGAGGGCCACCTGACCAGTCCGTTCAACGTGGCCAACCACTGCGCGGCGCTGTCGGTGCCCAGTGGTCTGTCCGACGAGAACGTGCCGACCGGCGTCCAGGTGGTCAGCCACCCGCACGACGAAGCGATGGCGTTCCGGGTCGCACATGTCGTCGAGGCCCTGGTCGGATTCGACGGCAGACCCGTGTTGGAATCCCGCCTCGCCTGACCTGACCCGTCAGCGGGAGTCCAGCCAGCGCCGCGGATCGTCCTCCAGGCTCGCGCGGTCCCAATCGGCCAGGTCGGCAGCGGCGGCATAGGTGGATTGCAGGAACTCCGTCAGCGCGCCGTCGGGATCGGCAGCCGTGCGCACCGCTTCGTAGGGCAGCAGGAACTGCTTGAAGTCCTGGCTGTAGAAGGCCGCGTCCGGGCCGACCGGGTAGTCTGCGAAGCCCGCAGGTTCGGGATAGGCGTAGGCATAGAACGCGCCCTCGTCGCCACCGCCCGGCCAGAAGCCGCAACTGCTCAACTCGTGCGAATATCCCTCCACCATCACCCCATTGGGGCAGTTGGGTGCACCGCCCGGGTGCTCGGGTGCGGGCCGGCCGGAGAACCGCGTGCAGGCCATGTCGAATGAGCCCCAGAAGAAGTGCACGGGGCTTACCTTGCCGATGAAATGCGCCCGGAAATCGCTGATCACCCGGTGCGCCTGAATCAGTTGACGCCAGAACAGAGTGGCGGCCTGCGGGTCGTAGGAGGCGTGCTGGTGATCTTCGGCGAACGGTATGGCAGGGTCAACCTCGTTGGGGCTCGCATGGATTCGCGCTTCGATACCCAATTGGCCCAGTGCGGAGATGGTTTCGGCGTAGAACTCGGCTACCGACTTCGGCGCGAGTGCGACACTGACCGAACCCCCGTCGCTGGTCCGGATCGCCAGCACGTGGTCGATGAAATCGAACTCCATGTCGAACAACCGGTCTCGATACGGAATCGACGACGTGGTCAACCCGCGCGGGCTCACATACAGGGTGACCTGCCACCAGTGATTGAGCAGTGGTGAGTAGGTCAGGCGGATCTTGCCGACGATCTGTGTCCACATGTGAAGCGTGCTGCGGGTGGGTTCCCAGTCCGACACCCGCAGTGCCGGCCAGCTGTTGTCGGTCCGCGCGCTCATGGAGAGGAATCCTGCCTTCCCGCCGCGGCACCGCACGGCACGCGGCAACGCAAGCGTAGCCGCGTGCCGGCAAGATCACTGGCGGAACGGCAGGACCGGCCGGGCCGTCAGAACAGCTTGGCGATCACCCCGCCGGTGGCTGCCCACCAGTGCACGAGGAACTTCAGGGTGTTCTCCTCCTGGTGATGCGGGCCGGAATCGGCCCGGCGGCGATGACTGTGAAGGGCGTCTCCACCGGGAAGCCGTCATGCAGGGAGGTGACAGACACCTCGCGGACGATGGTCGCCAACGCAAGGGTGGCCTCCAGCATCGCGAAGTGATCGCCGACGCAGGACCGCGGACCGCCACCGAAAGGCAGGTATTGCCAACGGTTTCGGCCTGCCGACCGTTCGGGGCTGAACCGGTCCGGGTCGAAGGTCAGCGGATCGTCCCACAGGGTCGGGTCACGGTGCATCGCATAGATGTCGACGCTCGCCATCGAGCCGGTCTCGGCGCGGTAGCCGTCTACCGTCATCTCCTCGTTGAGTTGGCGAATCATCCCCGCGGCCGGCGGGCACAGCCGCAATGCCTCGTGCAGTACCCGCACGGTGTACTCGAGGCGCGGCACGTCGTCGGGGGTGAGCACGCGTTCGCCGAGCGCGGCGACCTCATCGAACACCCGGGCCTGAATGGCAGGGTGCCGGCCCAGCCTCCACAGGGAATAGCACAGGGTGGTTGACGTGGTGTCGTGGCCGGCGAGCATGAAAAGGACCAGTTCATGGCCGATTTCGTCGTCGGTGAGCGATTGCCCGGTGCTCGGGTCCCGAGCCTCCATGAGCGCACGCACCAGCGGCGCGTCGCGATCCGGATCGTTGCGCACTTCGGTGAGGATTTCGGAGGCCAGCCGATGAAGCTTGGTGTTGGCGGCGCGGGCTCGGCGTTGGCCTGGGGTGGGGAACCATTGCGGAAGATTGACCGGTCGTACCGCGCGGTCTGCCACCCACGAGAGCGCAGTACGCAACGCAGGCCCCACTTCCTCGGCGCGTGCGTCAAGATCCAGGCCGAAGACCGAACGGCCCAATGCGCGCAATGTCAAGACCCGGCAAGCGTTGTCGAGGTCGACGGTTTGGTCCTGTACCCATCCGTCGGTCAAAGACTGCGCCGCGGCCGACATGTGACCGGCATACCGGGGAACATGTTGTTTGGTGAACATAGGCTGCAATGTGCGACGCCGTGGCAGCCAGCGATCGTGCGGCAGATCGAGCAGGTTGCCACCCATGAGACGGTGCATCTGAACCATGGTGGTGACACCACCGCGGTCGACGATCCCGTCGCGCCGGCTGAGCACGTCGCGTGCGCCCTGCGGCGACGCCACCAGCACGAGCGGCGGGATCAGCCACCGGGGACCCAGCACGACCCGGGTCACCGGGCCGCCTGCGTCGTGCAGCCTCTGCTGGCCTGCGGCGAAGTCCCGCAGCGAGGTGAGCTGCTGTCGGTACGGTAGGCGATTGCGCGGTGCCAGCGGTAGGGCGGTTGCCGCCGGAGCGGGCTGGATCTCGACCATGCGCCGAGTGTCGACCCGGGCGGCCGGGCCGGAATAGAGTAGCGCGTTACCCTATTTTCCCCGTGCGGGGATTCTTGCTGGTAGCGACGCATGTCACGGTGCGGTCTCCACGTTGCCAGGAGTCCGCGGTGGGGTACAGCACGAACAGCTGAACACCGGATTCCGAGTTGGCGTCGGGCGCATACCGGCTGAGTTCGGGACCGCACTTGTCGGCGTACTTGACCACCGCGGCATCGCCGGGGAAATCCCCGTTTGGCATTTGCAGCACCGCGAACACCTCACCCTTGTGCGGTTGATCGCAACTCACCGTCTTCACGTACAGCACGCGACTGCTGTCAGGGATCTCGGTCAGGCAGTCACCGGAGCGGACCTGGCTCGCCTCGGTGGCCCCGCGGTCGCGCGCAAGGTAGAACACCACGCCCGCCGCGACCACGATGGCCACCAGCACCACGACACCCAGCAGCGCCCACTTGAGTGCCGGGGATCTCTTCGGCTGTGTCGAGAACTGGTCGGGACCGGTGGAATACGGCAGCGGAGGCGGTGGTGGGTAGTTGTGGCCCTGCGGGCCGGGGGGACCGGGCGGGTAGGTCATGGTTTGACGATATCGACTGCCCTCAACGCCGCGTCCACCGCAAGGGCCGGCACGTCGAGGCGCTTGGATGCCAGGTCATGACGGGCACCTTCGATGGCGACGAGCTCGGTCGGTCCGCTCACCAATGCCGCGGCCGCCGTGAGCTCGTCGATGGTGCCGAACGGATCGGACGTGCCGTGGGTGAACACCGTCGGGACGGTGATGCGGTGCAGATGTTCGGTGCGGGCACGTTCGGGCTTGCCCGGCGGATGCAGCGGATAGGAGAACAGGGTCAGCACGTCCGGCCCGGCCCCGTCCGCGGTCACCATCGACGTCATCCGGCCGCCGTAGGAATGCCCGCCCGCGATCAGCGGGCCATCGGACACGGTCCGAGCCATTGCGATGGCCTCGGCGATCCCGTCCTGGTCAGCGGCTGCTGAGCCCGACGGCGGCCCCTTGGGCCTGCGGCGGCGGTACGGCAGGTTGTAGCGGATGGCCAGCCAGCCCCGCGAGGCCCACTCGTCGCAGAGCTTGACCAGCATTGCCGAGTCACGGTTTCCGCCGGCGCCGTGAGTGAGGACGACAACGCCCCGCGCCGATCCTTCGGGTTCATGTGCGACGCCGGCGATCGCCTCCAGGTTCATGACTGCAACCGGAACAATGCGTTCACCGGGCCGTGGCCGTGGCCCAGAGGATAGTTGGCCCGAATGCATTCGGTCACCCAGGACTTGCCGAACTCGACCGCCTGCGGAACCGAATATCCGTGTGCCAGTGCGCAAGCCGTCGCCGCGGCCAGGGTGTCGCCGGCCCCGTGATCATTGCCCGTGTCGACCCGAGGGGCGGCGAACTCGTGGAAATCGGTGCCGTCGAACAGCAGATCCGGGCTGGCCGCCGACGAGCGGAGGTGCCCACCTTTGACCAGCGCCCACTGCGGGCCCAAGGCGTGCAGGGCACGCGCCGCGTCCCGCTGCGAGGACTCGTCGACGACCTCGATGCCCACCAGCAACCGGACCTCGTCGAGATTCGGCGTGACCAGCGTTGCCAGCGGGAACAACTCGGTGCGCAACGCCTCGAGTGCACTGTGGTGCAGCAGCGGATCGCCGTGCATCGACGCACACACCGGATCGACGACCAGTGGCACGCTTTCGAGTTCTTCGGCGCGCCAGGTCTCGGCGATCGTGGTGATGATCTCCGAGGAGGCCAGCATCCCGGTCTTGGCGGCCTGGATGCCGATGTCGGAAGTCACCGCCGAGATCTGGCCCGACACCACGTCGAGGGGGATCTCGTGAAAACCCTTGACGCCGACCGAGTTCTGCACGGTCACCGCGGTGACCGCAACGCAACCGTGCAGCCCCAGCATCGCGAAGGTGCGCATGTCGGCCTGGATCCCGGCACCACCGCCGGAATCGGACCCGGCGATGGTCATCACCCGCAGCGGGGTGTCCCCCTTGGGGGGCAGGGGCAGGAAGTTCACGTCAGCCTCACGTGGTCAAGGGCAGGTAGACGCGGTTGCCGTGGTCGGCGAACTCCTGGGATTTCTCGGCCATGCCGCGCGCAATCTCGTCCGCGAACTCGGGCGCCGTGCCGTCCGGATAGGCATCCCGGATGTCCTGCGTGATGCGCATCGAGCAGAACTTGGGACCACACATCGAGCAGAAATGCGCGGTCTTGGCCGGTTCGGCCGGCAACGTCTCGTCGTGGAACTCGCGCGCGGTGTCGGGGTCCAGTGACAACGCGAACTGATCGTGCCAGCGGAACTCGAACCGGGCCTTGGACAGTGCGTCGTCGCGCTGCTGTGCGCGGGGGTGGCCCTTGGCGAGGTCGGCGGCGTGCGCGGCGATCTTGTAGGCGATCACCCCGTCCTTGACGTCCTTGCGGTCGGGCAGGCCCAGGTGTTCCTTGGGCGTGACGTAACACAGCATCGCGGTGCCGGCCTGGGCGATGATGGCCGCGCCGATCGCGCTGGTGATGTGGTCGTACGCCGGGGCGATATCGGTGGCCAGCGGACCCAGTGTGTAGAACGGCGCCTCTTCGCAGAGTTCTTCCTCGAGCTTGACGTTCTCCACGATCTTGTGCATCGGGACATGGCCCGGCCCCTCGATCATCACCTGCACGCCATGGGATTTCGCGATCTTGGTGAGTTCCCCGAGGGTGGCCAGCTCGGCGAACTGGGCCTCGTCGTTGGCATCGGCGATCGACCCCGGCCGCAGCCCGTCACCGAGCGAGAACGTCACGTCGTAGCGGGCCAGGATCTCGCAGAGTTCCTCGAAGCGCGTGTACAGGAACGATTCGGTATGGTGCGCCAGGCACCAGGCCGCCATGATCGAACCGCCGCGGCTCACGATGCCGGTGACGCGCTTGACCGTGAGCGGGATGTACCGCAGCAGTACCCCGGCATGCACGGTCATGTAGTCGACACCCTGCTCACACTGCTCGATCACGGTGTCGCGGTACATCTCCCACGTCAACTTGGTCGGATCGCCGTTGACCTTCTCCAGCGCCTGGTAGATCGGCACCGTTCCGACCGGGACCGGCGAGTTGCGCAGGATCCACTCCCGGGTCTGGTGAATGTCCTTGCCGGTCGACAGGTCCATGATGGTGTCCGCGCCCCAGCGGGTGGCCCACACCATCTTGTCGACCTCCTCGCCGATCGACGAGGTGACGGCCGAATTCCCGATGTTGGCATTGACTTTCACGCCGAACGCCTTGCCGATGATCATCGGCTCAGCCTCGGGGTGGTTGTGGTTGGCCGGGATCACCGCCCGGCCCGCCGCGACTTCGTCACGCACCAGCACGGGCGAAACACCTTCGCGCTCAGCGATATACGCCATTTCGGCGGTGATCTCGCCGGCGCGGGCCCGCTGCAGCTGGGTGCCACGGTCCCTGCGTACTCCGGGCCGCGGCGGCAGGCCGGCGTTCAGGTCGATCGCCGCGTCGTCGTCGGTGTACGGGCCCGAGGTGTCGTACAGGTCCAGGTGCTCACCGTTGGTGAGGTTCACCCGGCGAAACGGCACCCGCATCGTGGTGCCGTCATGATCGATCTCGCGATAGACCTTCGTGCTTCCGGTGATCGGGCCGGTCGTCACAGATGGGTCGACAACAGAACTACTCATTTTTCATCTCCCTACGCCGGCATGACCCGGTCAGGTTCGTACGGTCGACGGGCGTACCCGTCCTCTCAGCGCGCTCGTGCGCACTCCCGCGTGTGGTTTGCAGGCCCCAACCTAGCGCAGAGGCCGGGGCGGAGGGAACCGGATGGCGTGGTTTTCGACGTCACGGCGGCGGTTCGCGCGGGTCGGTGACCCCAGCGTCGATATCGGGGTCAGGAGTTGCCCCGGCTTGATTTGCATAGCTAATATATGCGTTTTGAACATGTTGGGCCTCAGCGCCCCTCGATAGCAACCAGAGCGAAGACGGTATGACGACTGAGATCACGAAGGCAGCCGGCGACGTCGACGCTGCCCAGGCCGCGACCGCCGACCGGCGCAAGCGGATGGACCACGACCACCCCTTCTACAAGTGGGTCGTACTGTCCAACACCACGTTGGGCATCCTGCTGGCCTCGATCAACGCCTCGATCGTGCTGATCTCACTGCCGGCGATCTTCCGGGGCATCGGGCTCAACCCGCTCGCCCCCGGCAACGTCAGCTACCTGCTGTGGATGCTGATGGGTTACCTGGTGGTGACCGCGGTGCTCGTCGTCCCGTTCGGGCGTCTCGGTGACATGTACGGCCGCGTCCGCATCTACAACCTCGGTTTCGTGGTCTTCACCGTGGCTGCGATCGCCCTGTCGTTCGACCCGTTCCAGCTCGGCGGCGGAGCGGTCTGGCTGATCGGCTGGCGCGTCATCCAGGGTGTCGGCGGCGCCATGCTGATGGCGTCGTCGTCGGCGATCCTCACCGACGCCTTCCCCGCCAACCAGCGCGGCATGGCGCTGGGCACGAACATGGTGGCTGCCGTCGCCGGATCGTTCCTCGGCCTGCTGATCGGCGGCTTTCTGTCCGAATGGCACTGGAAGGCCGTCTTCTGGGTGGGTGTGCCGATCGGCGTCATCGGCACCATCTGGAGCTACCGCTCGCTCAAAGAACTCGGCGTCCGCACCGCCGGACGGCTCGACTGGGCCGGCACGCTCACCTTCGGCCTGGGCCTGACCGTGCTGCTGATCGGCATCACCTACGGCATCCAGCCCTACGGCGACTCGACCACCGGCTGGACCAGCCCGTGGGTGCTGGGCTCCATTGCGGTCGGCCTGTTGTTGCTGGTGGCCTTCTGCATCGTCGAGTTGAAGGTGCCCTCGCCGATGGTCGACATCCGGTTGTTCAAGTCGGCCGCGTTCGGCATGGGAAACCTGGCCGGACTGATGTCCTCGGTGGGCCGCGGCGGGCTGCAGTTCATGCTGATCATCTGGTTGCAGGGCATCTGGTTGCCGCTGCACGGCTACAGCTTCGAATCCACCCCGCTGTGGGCCGGCATCTACCTGTTGCCGGTCACCGTCGGGTTCCTGGTCGCCGCACCGATCGCCGGAGCTCTCTCCGACCGCATCGGCGCGCGACCGTTGACCGTCGGCGGCATGCTGCTGATGGCGGCCACCTTCGTGGCGTTGCTGCTCATCCCGGTCAACTTCGACTACTGGGTGTTCGCCGTCCTGGTGTTCCTCAACGGTTTGGGCGGCGGCATCTTCACCGCCCCCAACACCGCGGCCATCATGTCGAGCGTGCCTGCCGATCAGCGCGGCGCGGCCTCGGGTGTGCGGTCCACGTTCTTCAACGCGGGCAATTCACTGTCGATCGGCATCTTCTTCTCACTGATGATCGTCGGGCTGGCCAACACCCTGCCGTCGGCATTGACCACCGGCCTGACCCAGCAAGGTGTTTCGGCCTCGGTGGCCCACGATGTGGCCAACCTGCCGCCGGTTGGCAGCCTGTTTGCGGCCTTCCTCGGCTACAACCCCATGGCCGAACTCCTCGCACCCTACGACGCATTGCACCAGCCCGGCGTCAACGCCGACGTGATCACCGGGCAGACGTTCTTCCCGCAGCTGATCACCGAACCGTTCCATTCCGGGCTGACGGTGGTGTTCACCGCGGCGGCGGTGATGATGGTGATCGGTGCGGTGGCCTCGATGTTCAGTGCGGGCCGCTACGGCACCGAGGCGGGAGCCGACAACGAGGCCTGACCGCCCGTTGAGCAAACCGATATCTGGTTGCCTCGTGGGTGGGATACTCGCCGCCATGGTCGTCCAGACACTGGCCGCCGCCGGAAGCGCCGCAGAATCCGCGGGCCGCCTCATCGGCATGCTACTCATCCCCGGGCTGGGACTGCTGCTGCTCATCCTCGGCCTGATCCGGCGTTCCCAGTCGAAGCCAACCGGCCCGCCCGGGTATCCACCGAGCTACCCCGGGTACGGGCAGGGCTATCCACCACAGGGCTATCCACCACAGGGCTATCCACAGCCCGGCTACGCGCAGCCGGGGTATCCGCAGCAGCCCGGCTACCCGCCGGCCCCGCCACAGGCTTACGGCACGCCACCCAAGAAATCGGGTACCGCAATGATCGTGATCGGTGCGGTGCTGCTGGTGCTCGGCCTGCTTGGAATTGCCGGCCGGGCCGCGTCCCGCACGTCGGAGTCGAATTCCAGTTCGGCGTCGAGCACGAGCTCAGTGCCGAGCACGAGCTCAAGTTCCGGTTCCTCGAAGTCCGGGGACGCTGGTGACTTGGCAGTGGGGGAGTGCCTCACCGGCGCTCAGTACGCCGCGGCGGGCAGCGATCTCACTCCGACCGACTGCAGCGACCCCGACGCCATCTACGAGTTGGTGTCCAAAGGTGGCGGAGCCGCGACATGCCCGGACGGCAAACGGGCCGACTCTGACTACAACGTGCTGATGGACGACTCCCGCACCTATTGCTTCATCCCGGTCCTCGAGGAAGGCAAGTGCTTCGACATCAAGGACAAGCTCATCACCGCGGTGGAATGCTCCGACCCGGACGCAGTCATCAAGATCGTCAAGCGGGTTGACGGTTCAACTGACACCGCCGTCTGCGATTCCGGCTCACACGCGGTGGCCTTCCCCGAGCCGGCGCGGGTCTACTGCGCCGAGGCGCCGTCGTAGCCGACCTACACTCGTCCCCGTGACCACCACTCAACGCCGCGGGTTCAACGACGCCGTCACGAGCTTCTGGAGTTTCGCCGCGCCGGCCTACGACCAGGGCTGCCTCCAGCGGTGGGTGTACCGGCCCGCACAGGACGAGGTGATCGCCCAACTGCAGGAGCGCGGTGCCCGCTCGATCGCCGACATCGCCTGCGGTACCGGCATCCTGGCCGACCGTATCCAGCGCGAACTGCGACCCGATGAGGTGTACGGCCTGGACATGTCCGACGGCATGCTCGCCCAGGCCCGCAAGCGCTCGGGCGATGTGCGGTGGAAGTCGGCACCCGCCGAGCAACTGCCGTTCCAAGACGGCTTCCTGGACGCGGTGGTCACCACATCGGCGTTCCACTTCTTCGACCAGCCCGCCGCGCTCGCGGAGTTCCATCGAGTGTTGGCGCCCGGGGGGATGGTGGCGGTGACGACGATGAGTCCCCGCCGTACCTTCCTGCCGCTGCACGCGCTGTCGGCCGATCTGGGTGCGCCCGCGCACAGCCCCACGGAGAAGGAGATGCGCGCGCTGTTCGAGGCGGCCGGATTGACCGTCGTCGAGCAGCACCGGGTACGCCGACCGATCTGGACGCCGATCTCCGACGTCATCACCGTCGGCGTCAAGCCCGCATGACGGACAACGACGACAGCCAGCCTCAGATCCGAGGTGCGGTGCAACTGCGGCGCGACCGCTGCGCCACCACGACCGCCGACCAGCGGCTGCTGGACCGGCGCGGCCCCTCTGACTGGGTGCACACCGACCCGTGGCGGGTGATGCGCATCCAGGGCGAGTTCGTCGACGGCTTCGATGCCCTATCTGAAATGCCCAGGGCGGTGACAGTTTTCGGATCGGCCCGCACGGTTCCGCATTCGCCGGAGTACCGGCTGGGCGAGGAACTCGGCATCGCGCTGGTGCGGGCCGGTTATGCGGTGATCACCGGCGGCGGTCCCGGCGCGATGGAGGCCGCCAACCGCGGGGCCAGTGAGTCCGGCGGCTATTCCGTCGGACTCGGCATCGAACTGCCCTTCGAGCAGCGCCTCAATCACTGGGTGGATCTCGGCATCAACTTCCGCTACTTCTTCGTCCGCAAGACCATGTTCGTCAAATATGCGCAGGCATTCGTATGCCTGCCGGGCGGATTCGGCACCCTCGACGAACTGTTCGAGGCGCTGACGCTGGTGCAGACCCACAAGGTCACCCAGTTTCCGATCATCCTGCTCGGTGTCGACTACTGGTCGGGCCTGGTCGACTGGCTCCGCCACACCGTGCTGTCCGACGGCAAGATCTCCGAGACGGACCTCGACCTGCTGCATTGCACCGACAGCGTCGCAGAAGCTGTGGAGATCATCGTCGCATCAGCGCGGTAGCGCACGAGTAGCGACGCGGCTTGCCGGGCCCCAGATCGGCCAGCGTCGGCACCCGGGTGACTTCGACAGGGCGTCCCAGCAGCAGGGTCAGCGCCTCGATCACCCGCTGCCGGTCGCCGGAGGCGATCACCGCCGCGACACGGCCCTGCAGGTCCTGGGTGACGCTCCACCCGCGCGCACCCGCGGCCTGCAGCTGCTGAGTGAGGTCGACGCACGGCACCGCGTCGCCCGTCGCGGACACGAAAACCGTTGCCTGCCTGCCTTCCAGATCAGCCAGGGCCGGCCGGCCCCGATAGGTCACCAGCCGTGCATAGTCGCCAGTGCGGTAGCGCACCAGCGGCAGAAACTGGTTCTCCCCGCACGTCACCACGATCTCGTCCGCCAGCACTTCGACATGCACACGGCGGCTCGCCACCACAAACGGACCGCCGTCGTCGCTGACCGCGATCGGCCGGGTTTCGTGCAGGCCGTAGATGTCCAGAACCGGGCAGTCGTAGGCCGCCTCGAGAGCCCGGCGTAGCGGTGCGGTCAGCGTCATCGCCCCGGAGATGAGCGCGAGCGGCCGCAATGCGGCGGCCAACCCGGGTTCGAGCAGCACCTCCAATGAGGTGGGCGTGCCGCTGATCACCTGCGGATCGGTGTCCCGCAGATATGCGTCGCGCTGCCTACCGCCGCCCGCCCAGGCGGCCGGGTGCAGGTTCAGCCGTGCCATCAGGGCTTCGCCGAAGCCGGGGACCACCGAGGTATAGGTGAATGCCTGACGCTGAAACACCGTCTGCACCAACGCCACTCGATGCCCCACCGGTTCCCAGTGGGAGCCCACCAGTCCGCGCAGCCAGTGAAATCCGCGGGCCAACTCGTCAGGATCGTCCGGCATCACCAACGCGGCCCCGGTGCTGCCCGAACTCGTACCGTGCAGCATCCGGCTCAGGTCCGCGCCCGGCGGGACGAACGCCGCGATGTCGTCGACCAGATCTTCTCGGCCGATCAGCGGGAAGTCAGTGAGGGTTTCCAGCGGGCCCTGGTGCCGTCGGTAGGCCGGCAGGGTGCGGGCCAGTGCGAGATGCCGTGGCAGCCAGTCATCAAGCGGCAGTTGCCGGGTGGCTTGCCGCTGTTGGTCCGGGGTGAGCCGGTGGCCGGCGCGGTGGCACCACGCCGGTGCATGACGATGCTGTTCCAGGGCGGCCAGTCGCGCACGACCGGAGGCCGACAGCCCGGGCCAGCGCTGCTCGTCGGTCAGCGCCACCTGGCCGAACGGTACGTAGTCGTCGAGCCGCAGCGGATCGTCACTCACTGTTGTACCGTGCCGCCGCTTCTTTGGCCTTGGCGTCGGCCAGGCGCCGTTGCACCGCCATGCGATGTTCGTGATCGGCCAGCGCCTGGGCCAGCGCGCCTTCGCGCCGCACTGAATCGCGCATCTCGAACAACGACCGGGCCTGGGTGACGTCCTCACCGTGCGGCAGCAGACCGTCCCAGAGCAGGAACGTGCGCACCGCCTCGTCCCGGCGCTCCGAATCGCTGAGCCAGCGGCCGGGATCGACCAGGGGAGCCACTCGAAAAGCCAACGCCAACAGTGCCGGCGCTGCTTTGCGTTCGTCGAGCGGTGCGGTGAACGGACCGATGAGCTCGGCGCTGGCGAACAACCACAACCCGATCGCTGCGCCGCGCCGGGACTCGGGTGATCCCCGCTCGGCGATCCGCTGGGCGATGGCCGCACAACCGGTGTGGTTGAACACGTCGCAGGCCAGTGCCACCACGTCGACGGTGTCGGCGAGAAACGGCTGCGGCGTGCTGGCCAGCCGTGCGGCGACCTCATCCACCGTGGGGCCGGGCCTCAGGCCCGACCACACCGCCTGCTCGTCCAACTCCTCGGTGAACCAGTTCGCCAGTTCGTCAGCCACGCACCACCTCCCGCCGATATGCCGCGATGCGGGCGGCCAACCTCGCGCACACCGCCGGGGAGTCCGACATGTGATCCAGATAGTCGACGTCGTAGCCGGCCTCGGCGGCGGGCGCGGCCACCGACCGACGCCGGTCCTGCACGAGCAAGGTGGCGGTATCGAGTTGCCGCCGCACCGTGGCGGCCACTGTCGCGTACTCCGGCTGGCCCGCGCCGAACAGCGACTGCAAACCGTCATCGGAGAGCACCACGAGGTGACGGAGTTCGTCGGAGCGATGGTTGCCGGGCGGGTACCGGTGTGCCAGCAGATCGAGAGGAAACACCGTGCCACCGCTGAAGAACGTCGTCAGTTGGCGCATGATCTCCGACCGGTCGCGGGTGTATACGCTGTCACCGGCCACCTGGCCCGGGCCCGACCATGACGTGACCCGCACGCGCCCACCACCTTTGAGGACCGACAGAGCGAGAATCATGCCGGCCAGGACCGCCGGGGAGCCGTGGGCGGGACGCGGCATCGAGCCGGACGAGTCGATGTAGAGATCCAATGTCACCGCTTCGGTGGTGACGACCGGGTCGTCTGGCAGCTGGGTACGACGGCGTGTCGTCACCCCGGGCACCACCACCGGGTTGGCGGCCAGAGTGGCCGGCCAGTCCAACTCGGTGGCATCGTCACCAAGTTCCCACGTCTGAAGCGGGCCGGGAATCCCCTGAGCGGCCACACCGCGGCCGGGCTGCAGCAGCGGGCGGATCCACGGCCGGGCCTGCGCCTCGTACCAGGCCAGCATCACCGCATCGGGATCTGATCCGGCGAATAGATCCAAAGTCTCTGCGATGCCGTAACTTTGGTTCGGCGCCTGACCCGGTTCGGTGGTTTCGACGGCGGCCGCCGCCGGGTGCACGGGCGGCTCGTCGAGCCGCGGATCGGACAGCACCTCGGAGAGTTCGGCTGCGGTGGCCGGCGATCCGTCCTGTTCGGCACACCCTCCGTGCGGCAGGCGAGCGTCTGCGGGCAACATGGATTCCAGCACCAGATAGGGCACCATGACCATGCCGAAAGTCAGCGCCCCGCCCACCGGATCGGCGGCGAAGGTCCGGACCGCTTGTGCGACGTATTCGGCATCGGCGATCGGTTGCACCGGCTGGCTGAGCAGCAGCTCATCCTGTAGGGCGCGCACCCGCAGGGCCGCCGCCCGGTGGATGCGTTCCTTCTCCCGCAGGTCCTCGCGAACCGTCGACACGTCGAGCGTGGCCGGGTCGATCTGCTGGCGGGCCCGGGCCGCCTGCCGCGCCGATTCCGGTACCGCAGGAGGGTCATTGGCACACAACGTGTTCGACGGCAGCGACCACAACAGCTCGTAGGCCCGCATCAAAACCCACCAGGCTGCGTGGGTCGTCGGCTCCCGGTCGGTCAACGTGCGCCACAACGCGATCATGTCCGGTTCGGTGCCCGGGTGCAGGCGGCGCTGCATCCGCACCACCCGGTCGTTGATCAGCAGGTCCGACCACAGATTGGACAGGTGGCGAGCCGTGCCGGTGACGGGGATGGCTCGGCGCGGATCGCTCGCCACGATCGCCCGGGCCATCTGCTGTGTCAGTTTGAACGACACGATGCGGGTGCTGGGGGACAGGACGTGATGCCCGATCTCGTGAGCGAAGACGCTGACCAGATGGCGCTGCGCCCCGACCCGGGCCAGTTCGGCGGTGTCGATCGAGATCGCCGGTGGGAACGTGAACCAGGCGAACGTGCCGGTTGCGCTGTCGGACACCATGTTCGGCGGGTGCAGCTGCACGCCCCACAGATCCAGCGCGGCGTGCCAGGCCACCAGCTCGGCCTCGGTCGGCGCCCGCCCGGTCATGCCGGCCAGATCTCGGCCAGATAAGAGGTGGGCCGCACGACCAACTGTGCGGTTCGGGTGCCGTCGCCCGGGACGTGGTCGGCGGGCGTGGAGGTCACCACATGGCCGAACACGTCGGCGTCGATCTGCCAGCGCCGTGGGCCGACATCCACCGTCCACCGGCCCGGCCCGCACGGTGCGGGAGCGGTAGGCGGGTGGTCCCACCTGCCGCCCAAGCCGGTGAAGCCGCCGACCCGGGCGATCAACTGGCCCGGTGGACGCAACGGCCAGTAGAAGCGATCCACCGCCTGCCCATTGGTGAAGGGGACAACCGCGTCGACCGGCAGCCCGAGCACCGAGGCCGCGACATCGATCGGCAGCAGCTGTAAGCGGGACAAGGCGTCGGCACGGATCCCGAGCACCCCGGCCCGCCACGCGGCGACCGCCGCGACGCTGACCATCGTCTCGGGTGGCAACGAGATACCGTGCAGCGCATGGCAGTACCGGCGTGGATCCCCGCCGAAGCGTGCGACGTTGTCCGCCGACAGGGCCAGGTCGAGCCCAGCCATCGCGGGAAGCTCAACAGCCGGCACGGGTTGATCGAGGTTGACCTGGTGATACGCCCGGGCAATCACCGGCCGCTCTCCAGCCAATGCAGATAGTTCGAATAGCGTTGGTAGAGATACTTCAACGCCACCAGATCATCGAAATCCCGGCCGTAGACCTTGCCCACGCCGGAGACCGCCGCGATCCGGGACTCGATCGTGGTCAGGCGCCGCGACACCTCCAGTGCGTCCAAGCCGTCGAGGCCGTGGCCGAACTCGGCAAGCAGTTCGGCCACCGGGTCCTCATGCTCGCGGGCCAGCGCGACGAACTCGCGGCACGAAGTGTCGAACAGATCGGTCAGCCAGCTCGCCGGATCCGATGCCAGCTCCCGGTCGGCCCCGGTATCGAAGCGGGGATGAGCGGTGTTCGGTAACAGCTTGCCGCGCAACGCGAACGGAACCATCGCCCGCACATCCTCGAGCGTGACGGTGCCGTTGCCGCGGAACCAGGCCAGCGCCTTGGCGTAGAGCACCAAGTTCTGCAGCGAGCGCACCGAAACCCCGTTGACGGTCTGAGCACCGAGATCGACCTGCAGATCAGCGCCCGAGTTGGCGTCGATGATCTGCTCCACCTCAAGTCCGGCCGTGGCCACCACGTCTTTGGTCCGGTATTCGAACCGACGGCCGCCGTGTTGGACGAATTCGAAGTGACTGACGAAGAACTCCAGACGCCGGCGCACCTCGGCCGGTACGGGGACCGCGCGAATCGCCGTGACCATGGCGGACTGCTCGGCAGCGCTGAACACCAGCTCGCCGGGCACGTTGTCCTCCGGCCGGTCACCGGCCTCCACACGACTCACCAGTTCATCGAGGAACCGGCTGTTGAATCCGAACGCCTGCACCGTCACGTCGATGCGGTCGCGCAGCGCCTGGATCACCGGGAAGGTGCCCCCGCCACCGTCGTCGTTGGCGGTGAAAAACCAGCTCTGCACACCATGTTCGGGCGTGGTGACGTGCATCTGGTCGTGGCTTTCGACATAGCCCTCGGCCACCATGGTCAGCAGCGCGGATTGGGTCTTGGTCGGGATCCGGTTGTACTCGTCGACGATCTTGACCGGTGCGGTCAGCCAGCTCTTCCAGGCGATCGTGATCTCGGCCAGGCTGCCGGCCTGCACCAGGTCGCGGGGCAACGGAATCCCGACCAGGTCACCCACCGTCAGCTGTGGCTGGCCCTGCTGGACGTGGCGGCGGACGTCGGCGGGCGCCGACCCGGCCAGCACCCCCATCAGCACCGCGAGCGTGGTCTTGCCGCGACCCGGCCCGCCGATCAGCAGGCATCGACCTCCGACGGCGAAAGTCAGTAGCGGGACAAGGACATTGGATGAATAGGCGGGTTGTTTCGGCAGGCTCAGGGAAGCGCCGGCATCGCCGAGTGGGTAGTTGACCGTGGTGTCCGAGCCGAATTCGACGTCGTAGAACGGCGAGATGACGGCCTTGTTGATCAGCCAGAAGTAGGTGCGGCGCAGCTTCTCGTCGAGAGTCACTTCCGGCGCAGTGGGCGGGGTGAACAGGTCGGCGGCGGTGAGGCCCGCGGCCGGCGCGTGGTCCACCGGCAATGTCGGCGATTTGGATATCGCGCTCCACCTGGTGGTCATCCGGCCCCCTCCCGTCGGGCAATGTTAGCTGTCCCGCCCTGGCTGAATGGCTCAGCCGAGCTCGACCAGGACCGGCGCGTGGTCACTCGGTGCGGTGGTGCCCTTCTTGGGGCGACGCTCGTCCTTCACGATCTCGGCGCCGGTCACCCGCGAGGCCAGGCCGGGTGAGCCGAGGATGAAGTCGATACGCATGCCGCGGCGCTTCTGGAAGGCCAGCTGGGTGTAATCCCAGTAGGTGTAGATCCCGGGGCCTTCTGTGAAAGGCCGCACCACATCGGTGAATTGGGCGTCGTGCATGGCCTGGAAAGCCGCCCGCTCCGGGGCGGAAACGTGGGTGCTGCCGTTGAAGGCGGCCATGTCCCAGACGTCTTCATCCTTGGGGGCGATGTTCCAGTCGCCGACCAGCGCGATGGGTTGCTCCGGATCGTCCTTCAACCAGCCTGCGGCGGTATCCCGCAGGGCGGCAAGCCAATCCAGTTTGTAGGCGTAATGCGGGTCGGCCAGCGTGCGGCCGTTGGGCACGTACAGGCTCCACACCCGGACCCCACCGCACGTGGCCCCGAGGGCACGGGCCTCGGCGGTGGCCTCCTCCTCAGGCTTGCTGCTCCAGGTCGGTTGACCGGTGAACCCCACCTCGACGTCGTCCAGGCCGACCCGAGACGCGATGGCCACGCCATTCCACTGGTTGAGCCCGACGTGGGCGACCTCGTAGCCCAGCGCGGCGAACGGCATCATCGGGAACTGGGCGTCGGTGCACTTGGTTTCCTGCATGGCCAGCACGTCGACATCGGCCCGCTCCAACCAGTCGACCACGCGGTCCACGCGGGTTCGGATCGAGTTGACGTTCCAAGTGGCCAGGCGCATGGGCTTAGAGGTTACGGGCGGCGGCCTGAGCCAGGAACGCCCGGGCGGCAGGTCCGGCGCTCCTGCCGATCGCCAGCGCCAAAGTCCTGGTGGTACGCGGGATCAGCGGGCGAGCGACGATTCCGGGATGCGGGCCGGACGGGGACGGCAGGATGCTCACGCCCAGTCCGGCCCGCACCAGGTTGATGACTGCGGTCATCTCGTGGGCCTCGAAGTCGGCGCCGAGTTCAACACCCGCCTGGGCGGCGACCGGCGTGAACACCGCCGCACAGCCGCCCGTCGACCGGATGAACGGTTCGGCGGCCAGCTCGGCATAACTCACCGCGTCGAGTCCGGCGAGCCGGTGCCCGGCCGGCAGTACCGCCACCATTTCGTCGACCCCGAGCTCGGCCGCCTCCAGTCCGGGGGCAGGCAGGCTCACCACCCCGACATCGGCCGCGCCGCGCTCCAACCAGTCCCGGATCTCGGGTTCACTGCCCTCGATCAAATGCACGGTCACACCGGGATACTCGTCGCTGAACGCGCGCAGCCGAGGCGCCAGCATGGTGCCGGTGGCGAACGGCAGACTGGCCACCCGCAACGTCCCCGTGAGTTGCCCGGCCAGTGCCGCCACTTCGGTGCGCATCAACTCCAGGTGGCTCACCGCGTGCCGGGCATGCTCGGCCGCGCGCTCACCTGCGGCGGTCAGCGTGACCCCGTCGCGATGCCGACGCAGCAGTGGCAGGCCGAGCTCTTTCTCCAGGCCTGCCACGGCGCGGCTGACCGCCGGCTGGGTCAGGTTGAGCTGCTGGGCCGCCGTGGTGAAACCGCCCTGGTCCACCACGGCCAGAAATGACCTCAATTGCAACAGGGTGGGCATCGTGCACCTCGCTATGCATGTTTGACATGCCCCTATACCCAAAATGGCATGGAACATGCGGATAAGTAAAGCGTTTACGTAATAGACGGAGGACCGAAAGGAAACACGATGACGTCACGACGAGTACTGATCACAGGCGCCTCGAAGGGCATCGGACGCGCGGTCGCCGAGCGGCTGGCCGCAGCCGGTCACGAGCCGATCGGCTTCGCCAGGACTGCCACCCCGGATTTTCCCGGAAAGCTCGTCGAAGTCGACCTCAGCGATCGCGTGGCCACCGATGCGGCGCTGGCTGCGGTGCTGGCCGACGGGCCGATCGACGCGGTGGTGAACAACGTGGGCCTGGCCCGCTTCGCCCGCATCGGCAGCATCGAACTGGACGATCTGTTCGAGACCTATGACCTCAACGTGCGAACGGCCGTGCAGGTGGTGCAGGCGGCGTTGCCGGGCATGCTGGCCGCCGGCTGGGGCCGCATCGTCAACGTCACCAGCCTGACCACGTTGGGCAGCCCCGAACGCACGCCCTATGCCGCTGCGAAAGCCGCGCTGGAGACGGCCACCCGGATCTGGGCCGGTGAGCTCGCCTCGACCGGCATCACCGTCAACGCCGTCGCCCCAGGCCCGACCGAGACCGAGATGTACCGCGAACGCAGCCCCCAGGGCTCAGAACGTGAGCAACGCATGCTGGGCACCGTTCCGATGGGGCGGGTGGGCAAGCCCCGCGAGATTGCCCACGCCATCTGTGCGTTGCTGGACGAGGACGCCGGCTACCTCACCGGACAGATCATCCGGGTCGACGGCGGGGGCAGCATCAGCGCGGCGTGACCACGTCGTCGGCTGCGACATAACGGGTTTGGTGGTGCAACCGGAAACCCAGCGACGTGTACAGCGCGATGGCCGCGTGGTTGTCGACCTCCACTTGCACGTACGCCCGCCCGGCGCCGGCGGCGGCACCCCAGGCCAGCAGCGCCTCACACACCGCCCGGGCGTGGCCGTGCCCGCGATCATCCGGGGAAACCCGGACCGACGAGATGCCCAGCCAGACGGTGCCATCCGGCGCCGTCGTCACCGCACCGCGGCCGACCGCGCATCCGGGCACCGTCGCGAACGTGAGCCGGCCGTCGACCACGGCGGTCAGGATCTCGACGGGGACCTCGCGTTCGTAGATCTGCAGCCACTCCGCGTCCGGTTGCTGCGCCAGCGTGACGCTCGACGGCGACGGTTGCCCTGGCGTGACATTCGGGGCCGGGGCCGGGGCCGGGGCCGGGGCCGGGGCGGGGGCCGGCGCAGAGGGCAGGGCGCGCACCATCACCCGGGCCGGTTTGATGCCCGGAGTGCGAATCGGCAGCAGCCGCTCGGGCAGGGCCAGCCAGGCCGGCAGATCACGATCGCGGTACCACTCCTGCACCGCGGACAGGTCGGCGATCTGTGCCGACACACCCAACGGGACAGCCGAATTGGCGCGGCTCGTGACGCCGTGCCCGGCGCGCAGCAGCCAACCTCCCAACCATTGCTGTTCGACACCCGGCCAGGCCAGTGCCGCGGCGTGCTCGAGCGCGCGGATCTCCGAGGCGCGCACCGGGGTATGGGACAGCTCACGCACACTCACGACATCGGCAGGCGCGACGTCGACGAGCTCGCCGTCCTTGGTGCGGATGAGCACCGTCGGCTCCACGCGCTCCAGGTGACCGATGACGTCGGTCAGCGGCTTGGCCGACCCGGCCGGCAGCCGGTAACGCAGGCTGACCCGGGACCCGGGCGCGGGCAATTGCGGCATCAGTGCCCGAAGGGGTCGGGAACCTCGCCGGGCATCCAGGACAGGCCGGGCACGCCCCAGCCGTTGCGCTTGACGGTCTTCTTCGCCGCGCGCGCATACCGGCCCACGAGCCGGTCGATGTAGAGGAACCCGTCGAGGTGCCCCGTCTCGTGCTGCAGCATCCGGGCAAACAAGTCGTTGCCCTCCAGAGTGACCGGTGAACCGTCGGCGTCCAGCCCGGTGACCCGCGCCCAGTCGGCCCGTCCGGTCGGGAAATTCTCGCCCGGCACGGACAGGCAGCCCTCCTCGTCGTCATCGGGGTCGGGCATCGTCTCGGGGACCTCGGAGGTCTCCAACACCGGGTTGATGACCACGCCGCGACGGCGGGTGGTGTGGCCGCGGGTCGGCGCACAGTCATAGACGAACAACCGCTTGGCCACGCCGATCTGGTTGGCGGCCAAGCCAACCCCGTTCGCGGCGTCCATGGTGTCGAACATGTCCTGGATGAGTGCGGGCAGATCTGCGGGGAGTGAACCGTCCGGGCCGACAGGCACCGGCTCGGTCGGCGTGTGCAGAACGGGATCCCCGACGATGCAAATCGGTACGACGGCCATGGGGGAAGCTTAAAGTGGCGATCCTTCTCACCCGACTCGCGGGTTTATGTGTCAGCCGGACCCAGCAAGCCGTGGTTGAATAATCGCCGAACCACAGCGATGTCATTTCTCAAGTGTCGGAAGGGTCCAAGGAGCGATATGGACGGCGCCATGGCGCGGACTGAGCAATCCGGGGACGACTCTGAACTGAGCGATGGGCTCACCCGGCGCGAGCACGATATTTTGGCCTTCGAACGCCAATGGTGGAAGTACGCCGGAAGCAAGGAAGACGCGATCAAAGAGCTCTTCTCGATGTCGGCCACCCGCTACTACCAGGTGCTGAACGCGCTGGTAGACCGCCCCGAGGCGCTGGCGGCAGATCCGATGCTGGTCAAGAGGCTGCGGCGGATGCGGGCCAGCCGGCAAAAGGCGCGGGCCGCGCGGCGGCTCGGCTTCGATATCAGCACCTAAAGGTCACACAATGAAGGATCGGGCGGTTCGCTCGATACAGTGGTGGCGATGAATCAGCGAGACTCCTCCGGGTTGCCCCTGCGTGCCATGGTGATGGTGCTGTTGTTCCTCGGGGTGGTGTTCCTGCTGGTCGGTTTCCAGGCGCTCGGCTCCGACGACGACTCGTCGGATCAGTCGTCGTCCGTGGCCACGACCACCACGACGACCACCGCGAAGACCTCGGCGAAAGCCGAACCCGCACCAGAGGCCAAGGCCGACGTGCGCGTCTACAACGTCTCCGACGTCGCCGGTGCGGCCGAGACCACGGCCAACCGGCTGCGCGAGGCGCACTGGAATGTCACCGACACCGGCAACCTGACGATGGAAGGTGTTGCCGGCACCACGGTGTTCTTCGGTGAGACCGCGGGCGAGAAGGAAGCTGCCGAAGCCGTGGGCAAGGCGATCCAGGCGCCCGTCGAACCCCGACGTGCCGAACTTCTCGAGCAACCACCGGGCGTGATCGTAGTAGTCACCGGCTAGGCTTTGGGCCATGCTGAAGCCCGTCAGTGTTGCCATTCTGTTCGCTGCCCCCGTTGTCGCGCTGAGCGCCTGCAGTCCACCCGGACAGGTGCCGTCCGACGCGCCCGGCACCACCCCGGCGATCTGGACCGGATCGCCGTCGCCCTCGGCTGCTCCCGGTGAGCACGGTGAGGGACACGGTGCGCAGGGCACCACCGGTGGTGAGGCCCTGACCGCAGAGCTCAAGACCGCCGACGGCACGTCCGTGGCAACCGCCGACTTCCAGTTCGCCGACGGGTTCGCCACCGTCACCGTCGAAACCACCGCTCCGGGCAAGCTGGCCCCGGGCTTCCACGGCCTGCACATCCACTCGGTCGGCAAGTGCGAGGCCAACTCGGTGGCCCCGACCGGCGGCGCGCCCGGCGACTTCAACTCGGCCGGCGGCCATTTCCAGGTCTCCGGACACTCGGGCCACCCCTCCAGCGGAGACCTGAGCTCGCTGCAGGTCCGTGCTGACGGCTCGGGCAAGCTGGTGACCACCACAGACGCCTTCACCGCCGAGGACCTGCTGGGCGGCGCCAAGACCGCCATCATCATCCACGAGAAGGCCGACAACTTCGCCAACATTCCGCCGGAGAAGTACCAGCAGGTCGTTGGTGGCGCCCCCGGACCCGATCAGGCGACGTTGGCCACCGGCGACGCCGGCAGTCGGGTGGCGTGCGGTGTTATCGGCGCCGGCTGACAGCCGGATCGATTTCGCCGGGTCGCCCCGGCCAACTGTCGGCGTCGAATGGGAGTTCGCTCTCGTCGACGCCGACACTCGTGATCTGAGCAACGGCGCCGCCGAGGTGATCGCCGAAGTAGGCGAGAGCCCACACGTGCACAAGGAGCTGCTGCGCAACACCATCGAGATCGTCACCGGCATCTGTGACAACACCGGTGAGGCGATGGACGACTTGCGCAGCACGCTCGGCCCCGTGCGCAAGATCGTGCACGACCGCGGTATGGAACTCTTCTGCGCGGGCACCCATCCGTTCGCGAAATGGTCGGCCCAACAGCTGACCGATGCCCCGCGGTATGCCGAACTGATCAAGCGCACCCAGTGGTGGGGCCGCCAGATGTTGATCTGGGGTGTGCATGTGCACGTCGGGGTGTCCTCGGCGCACAAGGTGATGCCGATCATCTCCTCGCTGCTCAACCAGTACCCGCACCTGCTGGCGCTGTCGGCGTCCTCACCGTTCTGGGACGGTGAGGACACCGGGTACGCGAGCAACCGGGCGATGATGTTTCAGCAGTTGCCCACCGCCGGGCTGCCGTTCCAATTCCAGACCTGGCCGGAGTTCGAAGGCTTCGTCCACGATCAGAAGAAGACCGGCATCATCGACCACCTCAACGAGATTCGTTGGGACATCAGGCCGTCGCCGCACCTGGGCACCGTCGAGGTGCGGATCTTCGACGGGGTGTCCAACGTGCGGGAGCTCGGTGCCCTCGTAGCGCTGACCCACTGCCTGATCGTCGATCTGGACCACCGGCTCGATGCGGGCGAACAATTGCCGACGATGCCGCCCTGGCATGTGCAGGAGAACAAATGGCGGGCGGCCCGCTACGGCCTGGACGCCGTGATCATCCTGGACGCCGACAGCAACGAGCGGTTGGTCACCGAAGATCTCGATGACTTGCTGAATCACCTTGAGCCGGTGGCGAAGTCGCTGGGTTGCTCGGACGAGCTCGCCGCGGTGACCGACATCTACCGAGGCGGCGGTTCCTACCAGCGGCAGCGCCGGGTGGCCGAGGAGAACGACGGGGACCTGCGCGAGGTCGTCGACGCCCTCGTCAGCGAACTCGTGCTGTAGCCCTCAGGCCAACCGGATGTCGGGGCCATAGCCAGACGCCCGTTCGATGTCGCGGGGGTGAATTGCCTTGTAGTGCACCGCGACGTACGGCCAGGCCTGCATGGCGGTGACACCGTCCAGACCACGGATGCTCTCGTCGAGCACATCCAGCAGATCGGCGTCCCGGGCAGTGATCACCTCGGCCAGCACATCCCAGCGGCCGGCGGTCAGCGCCACGTACGACACCGGCTCCACCCGCGTCAGCGCCTCGGCCACCTTCTGGGCACCGGCCCGGCCCTCGGTACGGAGCGCCACCCAGCTGCTGTGGCGGTAACCGAGCCGCAGCGGGT
The DNA here is from genome assembly GCF_019645875.1 of Mycolicibacterium senegalense. Taxonomy (GTDB): domain Bacteria; phylum Actinomycetota; class Actinomycetes; order Mycobacteriales; family Mycobacteriaceae; genus Mycobacterium; species Mycobacterium senegalense. The sequence goes on from NZ_CP081000.1 coordinate 915,087, forward strand.
TGGCTATGCACATCACGCGGGCCGCGCCCGTCTCCACCATGCGGTTGTACCGGACCCGGATCGTGGTCTCGGACAGGCCCAGCGCAGAGGCAAAGTCACGGAAGGCGGCGCGGCCGTCGACCGCGAGGCGGGTCAGGATTGCGCGGTCGATGTCATCGAGTGCGCGCGGACGTACCGCACCGTCGGCGAGCGCACCGGAGAGCCGGGCCTGCTGATAGTGCAGCCGTAGATAGGGAAGCAGTTCGACCGAACGCACCCCCGGCAGAGTCGCGATCTTTCCGAACGCGACATCGTGCAGTTCGCGGGCGTCGGTGCAGACCAACTCCAACACCACTCCGTACGGTCCCGTCGTCGCCGTCACGTAGTCGGCTTCGGGCAGTCGAGCCAATTGATCGGCGACCTCGACCGGCGTACGAGAACCGTCGACGGTCAGCAATGCCAGACCCAGCGAGCCGAATCCCAGCACGGCCGGGTCGGTGACGGCGGCGATGGACATATAGCCCTCGTCCAGTAGACGCGAAACCCGGCGGCGCGCAGTCTTTTCCGTGATGTCGGCGCGACGGGCCAGCTCAGCGTAGGGAATACGGCCATCGGCCTGCAGCAATTCGATCAATTGGCGGTCGACCGGGTCGAGGTCGGTGTAGCCCGGGTCGGACAGCAGCGTGCGGGCTGCCTCAAGCTCCGCTGACGGTGGCATCATCCGAGGCTACCGGCTGCCGTGCTTGCCAACCCCACAGGCGAGGACGATCCTGGCACTCATGATGGTCTCACCGATGTTTCCTCTCGAAGTGGCCATGCTGCCCGGCCAGGAACTGCCGCTGCGGATATTCGAACCGCGTTACGTGGCGATGGTGGGCGACTGCATGGCGATGTCGGTGCCTTCCTTCGGGGTGGTGCTGATCTCGGCCGGCCGGGAGGTGGGCGGCGGCGACCGCCGATGCGATGTCGGGGCCCTGGCCAAGATCGTGGACTGTCAGGAGTTCGGGGTCGGCAAGTACCGACTGCTGTGCGTGATGGGTGAGCGAATCCGGGTGCAGCGCTGGCTCGACGACGACCCGTATCCACGCGCCGAGATCGAACTCTGGCCCGACGAAGCCGACGGGCTCCTCGACGCTTCCCGCATCAGTGATGTCGAAGACCGGATGGTGGCACTGCTCGATCGCATCGGGGAAGCGCGAGGCACCCCGATTCGCAGTCGTGACATCGTAGAATCGGCCGGAGTGGACCCGGATAATCGCTTGTACGCGTTGGCTACTCGGTTACCCATCGGGCAGGCCGATCGTTATTCGCTGCTCGCCGCACCGTCGGAAGCGGCCCGCCTCGACGTGCTCAGCGAGGCGGTGGACACCGTCGCCGCGATGGTGGAGTTCCAGCTTTCGGAATAGCACTGAATACTCGGAAGATGGCTTCTGTGCTGACAACGTCGGACGGTACCGACCTGGCATTTGAGACGACGGGAACCGGACCGCCGGTGGTCTTTGTGCACGGGTCCAACGGAGGCCTGGATTCTTGGGCCGACGTCGCCCGACACGTCAGCGGTTTCCAGGTCGTGCGGTATGCGCGCAGGAACCACCCACCGAGTGCAGTTGGCGCATCTTCCAACAGTTTTGCCGTGGAGGCCGCAGATCTGGAGTGTGTGCTGGAGGTGGTGACGGACTCGTCGGGAACGGGTGCGCACGTCGTCGGCGGTTCCTACGGGGCGACAGTGGCACTTCATGCGGCGCTCGCCGACATGGATCGCATCGCTTCGCTGGCGCTGTTCGAACCGCCCTTGTTGTTGTCCGGCGAGCATCTGGTGCCGGTCCTGGACCGCTACCGGCGCTTGTGCGCCGACGCCCGCTATGCGGACGCGGTGGAGCTCTTCGCCCGCGAGGTCGCCTGCGTTCCTTCTGAACTGGTGGAGGCGGCTTCGTTCGAGGTGGAAAGCGAAGAAATCGGCAGGATCAGCACGCTGTCTGCTGGTGCGGACCTGGAAGCCATGGCCCACGACGGACGTGACTTCGATCGGTGGGCGGCGATCACCGTACCGGTGTTGCTCATGCAAGGTGCCCTGAGCTGGCCTCCGCTGCCTGAGGGGATGGACCGCCTGGCCGAGGTGCTCCCACACGCTCGGCGAGTCGTCTGGCCCGACCAGTCCCACTTCGCCACCGCCACGGTGCCCGAACGCGTTGCGCAGACGCTCCAGAGCTTCTTCGCGACCGCGTGATGCGGACCGCCGACCCCGAATCGCGGTCAGTCCGAAGTTATTCGGTCAGAATGCCTTCGACGAACTCAGTGGCCATCGATCCTTCGGTGGTGTCGGCCGGCATGCTGCGGTGGTAGCGGGCCATCAGGTCGTCGGCGGGCAGGGCCGCCACTTCCCAGCAGTGCTCACTGAGCCAGTCAGGGACATGGGGACGGTCCTCGATGAACCACAACTGCTCCGGATCGGGCATGTCATCGCCGGCTTCGGCGGCCTCGGCCCGCATCTTCTCGATCTGCGCGCGACGGCGGGCCAGGTGATCTTCGGAGAAGAACCCGGCGCTGAAAGCCTCGACCGCGATCCGGCTGTCCCGCGCAGACAGCTCTGTGATGCGCTCGAACAGCAGGTCCTGCGCATCGGCGGGCAGATACGGCAGTAAGCCTTCGACCGACCACGCCGTCGGTTGGGTCGCGTCGAAACCCGCGTCTTGCAACGCCTTCGGCCAATCCTGGCGCAAGTCGACCGCGACGGCGACGTGCCGGGCCTTCGGCGTGACCCCGTGCGCCGCGAGGACCTCCTCCTTGAACCGCAGCACCTGCGGCTGGTCGATCTCGAACACGACGCTGTCCTGGATCCAGGGCAACCGCCAGGCACGCGCGTCCAGGCCGGCCGCCAGGATCACCGACTGCCGGATGCCCGCCGCGCCGGCGGCGACGAAGAACTCGTCGAACCACTTGGTGCGGGACGCGGCGTACCCGCCGATGGCACGAATGCGCTGAGCCATCGCGCCGGTGGGCGGACTCCAGCCCCGCGCGCCGGCGGCGTCGAGAAACATCTGGGCATACGGGTCGGTGAACAGCGGTGTCACGGCGGCGGTTTCCGCAGCCCGCGCCATCGCCACGCCGAGCGCGGTGGCGCCCACGCTCTCGGTGATCTCCCAGTTGTCGTCGTTAGTTCTGGCCATCGTTACCAGTCTCCTCGAACTCGGCCATCTCGTCTCGGGTCAGCAGGTTCTCCCGGTTGCGTTGTTCCCGGTAAGCGAGCTGCCCGACGCGGTTGGCGATCACCGGCGCGGTGATCAGGGTGAACAAGCCGGTGAGGATCAGCATGCCGACATCGGCGTGGCCTCGCAGCCGGATCGCAGCGCCGGCCAGCACCAGCAGGAGCCCCAGTACCTGCGGCTTGGTCGCCGAATGCATCCGCGACATGGTGTCGCCGAACCGCACAATGCCGATCGCGGCGGTCAAAGCCAGCGTCGACCCGGCCAGAATCAAGACCGCCGTAACGATGTCGAGGATGTTCACGGTGCCCGCTTCCGCCGCGGTTCATCGGTATCGGGCACGCGGAAACGCGCCACGCTGACCGAACCGACGAAGCTGATCAACGCCAACGCGGTCAGGCTGTAGGTCACCGTGGTGTCGAGGCTGTACGCCGCCCAGGTGCCGATACCGCACAACGTGACGGCCACCAGGGTGTCCAGCGCGACCAGCCGATCCAAGGTGCTCGGCCCCGCCAACAGACGAAACATGGTGATCGCCGCGGCGGCAGTCAACATGACCGCCGCGATCGTCCACACGGTACTCATGTCAGGCGCCCTCCTTGTTGACCACGGGCCGCCAGTCGGACTCGCGTTCGAAAGCCGCCACCAAAAGCCGCTGCAGAGTGGTCATCTGGTTGTGGAACCGATGAATCGCCCGCTCGGACCCGACGTCGACGACGTGTACGTAGATCAGGCGCCGGGTCTGATCGATCTCCAGCACAATGGTTCCCGGCGTCAGGTTGATGATGTTCACCCCAAGGGCCAGAACCAGATCCGACTTGACCGCAAGATGTGCCCGCAACACCGCATTGACGGGCAGTGGCCCGGGCTTGACGGCCAGCCACGCCATCTGGAACGAGGACATCACAAGCCAGACGGCCACTTGAATGACCAACCGCGCCAACGACAGCAGGTGAACCCGGCCCTCCACCGGGACAGCGGGTAGCGGCAGCAGTACCGTGATCAGCACCGCGACGGCCAGGCCCGACACGATGTTGGCCACCGAAAAGCTGCCCCACAACAGCACCCACACCAGCATCAGCCAGCACAGGATCCAGGCCCGAAGCAGTAGCCACCTCATCGCCGATCGCCTCCGAGCACCGCCGAGACGTACTGTCCACGATCCAACACCTCGGCCGCGGCGCGCTCGCTATAGGAGAAGATCGGCCCGGCGGCCACGGTCAATGCCAGCCCGACCGCGATCAAAGCGCCTGTCGGGGCCAACATTCCCACCGGCATGCGCCCGACGCTGTCACGATCGGCGAATTCGATGTCCTCGCTGTCGTCGAGCAGCACCGCCGGTGCCGCCGCGGCCAGGTGTCCTTCGGGAGCGTCAGCGCGGGCGCGCCAGAAGGCTTTCGTCCACACCCGGGCCACCACGTAGAGCGTCAGCAGGCTCGTGACCACACTGCCGGTGACCAGGATCCAGGCCAGGACCGAGCCGTTCGCGGCACCGGCTTCCAGCAGCGCCACCTTGCCGATGAAACCCGAGAAAGGCGGAATGCCACCGAGGTTCAGCGCAGGCACCACGAAGACGAACGCGAGCACCGGGCTGGCCGCAGCCAGCCCGCCGAGACGCTGCAACGTCGACGCCCCGGCCTGCCGCTCGATGAGGCCGACCACCAAGAACAGCGTGGTCTGCACCACGATGTGGTGGGCCACGTAGTAGATCGCCCCGGACATGCCGAGCTGGTTGGCCAGTGCGACACCGAACACCATGTAGCCGATGTGGCTGACCAGGGTGAAGGACAGCAGCCGTTTGATGTCGCTCTGGGCGATCGCGCCGAGGATGCCGATGATCATGGTGAGCAGGCCCGCTACCAGCAGCACGTTGTCAAGCTCCCCACCGGGGAACAGCAGCGAGTGAGCCCGGATGATCGCGTACACACCGACTTTCGTCAGCAAGCCGGCGAACACCGCGGTGACCGGCGCGGGCGCGGTGGGGTAGGAGTCGGGCAGCCATGTCGACAGCGGGAACACCGCGGCCTTGATGCCGAACGCCACGAGCAACACCGCGAACAGTGCGGTGCGGGTGCCCGTCGAGATGTCATCGAGGCGCAGCGCCAGCTCCGCCATGTTGAGCGTGCCCGTCGCCGCATACACCAAGGCGATGCCGATCAGGAAGATCAGCGACGAAACCATCGAGACCAGCACGTACGAGATGCCGGCTCGGACCCGGTCCTCACTGGCGCCGATGGTCAGCAGCACGAAGCTCGCGGCCAGCAGCACCTCGAAGCCGACGAACAGATTGAACAGGTCACCGGCCAGGAAGGCGGTGCACACACCGGCCGACAGCACCAGATAGGTGGGCAGGAAGATCGACGTCGGCTGGCGTTCGTCGCCGTCGCGGATACCCTGCCCGATGGCGTAGGCGACCACCGCCAACAACACGATGGCCGACACCACGAGCATGAGCGCCGAAAGCCGATCCACCACCAGCGTGATGCCCAACGGCCCCATCCCCGGCACGCTCTGCCCCCACCCGCCGACATGCAGCACCAGCGTGCCGTCCCGGTCGGCCAGGTACACCAGCGCCGCACACACCACGACCACGGCCGTCAACGCGAACTGGGTGATGACCCGCTGCAACCGGGGACGGCGCCCGGCCACCAGCGTCGCCGCCGCAGCCAGCGCCGGGATCAGTACCGGCAGCGGGATCAGAGCCTGGGCGGTCACTTCGATCCCTCGAATCCCGGCAGCGCATCGAGCTCGTCGGGCGCGTCGGTATCGCGATGGGGATCGGCGACCGGAATGACTTCTTCTTCCTGAGCACTCGACCGCTGGGAGACGCGAGTGTCCTCAGGATCGTTACCGACCTCTTCGACCGTGGTGAGTCGATAGGACCGGTAGGCCAGCGCCAGGACGAACGCCGCGAGCCCCATGCTGATCACGATGGCGGTGAGGATCATGCCCTGGGCCAGCGGATCGGCATCGGTGGTGGCGCCGTTGCTGGTGCGCCCACGGATGGGCGGGTTACCCCCGCGGCCGCCGACCGTGAGGATCAACAGGTTGACGGCGTTGCCGATCAGCAACAGCCCCAACAGCATCCGGGTCAGATTGCGTTCGAGCAGCAGATAGACACCGGTGCTGGTGAGGCCGCCGATGATGATCAGCGTGATCAGGAACGTCGTCATCGGGCGATCTCCGTATCCACCCGGGCGCCGAGGCTGCGCAAGATGTCGAGCACCAAACCGACGACGATGAGATACACCCCCAGATCGAAGAACAGCGCGGTCACCATCTTGACCGAACCCAGCACGGGCACGTCGAACTGAAGGACCGCCGAGGACAACGCGGGCGCGCCCAACAGGATGGAAGCGACCGCCGTACCCGCCGAGAGGCCGAGCCCGGTGCCGAGGATTTTGCCCGCGTCGAGCGGCAGGGTCTCGCCGAGCTCGTAACGGCCGCCGGCCAGATACCGCAGGACGAGCGCCAGGCCTGCGGTCAGCCCGCCGGCGAAACCGCCGCCGGGGGTGTTGTGGCCGGCGAAGAAGAAGTACGCCGAGAGCACCATGATCAGCGGGAAGATGACGCGCGTGGCGACCTCCAGCACCAGGGAGCGGTGTCGCGGGTCGCGCAGCTCGCTCCCGCGTAGCCAGGTCACATCGCCGACAGCCGGGCTGTACGCGCCGACAGGCCCGATGTCGGGCTGGCCGACAGCGGTGCTGACGCGCGGCGCGGTGCCGAATCGCTGGTGCCGGAACACCAGCGACGCCACGCCCGTGGCGGCCACCAGCAGCACCATCACCTCGCCCATGGTGTCCCAGGCGCGGATGTCGACCAGCAACACGTTGACCGTGTTGGCGCCGTGCCCGCGGTAGTAGGCGGCGTCGGGAAGCAACTCGGCGACGCCGACGCCGCTGCGCGCGGCCATCGCGAACACCGCGAGTGTGGTGACCGTGGCGCCCACCGCCAGCGCCAGCGCCGCACGCGGTAGCCGGTGGCGGTTGATGTTGGTGGCGTCAGCCTCGGCGGGCAGGACCCGAAGGACCAGCACGAAGATCACCAAAACCAGTGTCTCGACCAGGAATTGGGTCAACGCCAGATCGGGTGCACCGTGGAAGGCGAAGATCGCACCGCAGCCGTAGCCGGTGACCCCGACCAGCAGCACCGCGGCCAGTCGGTTACGCATCACCGTCGCGCCGATCGCGGCGGCCAGCATCAGCAACCCGACCACCACCTGCAGCGGGGAATCCCACAGTGCGATATCCGGACGGTCGCGCGCTCCCAGCGCCAGCATCACGATGGGCAGCACCACCAGCGTCGACAGGATCACCGACTGCGTGGCCGGAAGCGAGCCGCGCTGAGTCTCGCCCGTCAACCGCACCGAGGCGATGTCCAGCCCTCGGATCACCGCGTCGTACATGCGGTCGGCGTTGCCCAGCGGGCGGTAGGCGAACCGGGTGCGGGGTAAACGGTTGCGTCCGAAGAACACCGCGGTGCCGACGGCGAGCACCACCACCGAGAGCAGCAGCGGCAGACCCAGCCCGTGCCACAGGGCCAAGTGATAACCCGACCCGCCCGGCATGGTGTCGGCGTATTCGTCGAGCACCGAATCCATCCCGGCCGGCCACAACCCGAATCCCAATCCGGCGGCGGCCAGCACGGCCGGGGCGGCCAGGAAAGTTGTTGATGGGAAGGACATTTCAGCGACACGAGTGCTCGGCCGCGGCAGCCCCTTGTCGGAGAACGCGCCCCACATGAAACGCAAGCTGTACATGGTGGTGAACACCGAGCCGACCACGATGCCGGTCAGCACCCACGGAGCCGCTGAGCCGAGGGCCGGGCTGTGCAGAACCGTCTCGAGGTCGGCTTCCTTGGCGACGAACCCGAAAAACGGCGGCAGCGCGGCCATGCTCGCGGTCGCACACGCGGCGATGATCAGCAGCGGCTTGCACTGGCGGCCCAAGCCGGCGAGGCGGCGGATGTCGCGGGTGCCGGTGGTGTGGTCGATGATGCCCACCACCATGAACAGCCCGGCCTTGAACATCGCGTGGGCACAGAGCATGGCCAGCCCGGCCAGCATCATGTCGCTGCCGCCGGTGCCCACCATCACGGTGATCAGGCCGAGCTGGCTGACCGTGCCGAACGCCAGAATCAACTTCAGGTCGTATTCACGCACCGCACGCCAGCCGGCCAGCAGCATCGTCAGCAACCCCAGGCCGATCACCATCGGCCGCCACAGCGGCGTCTCGGCGAAACCCGGCGCCATCCGTGCCACCAGATACACACCGGCCTTGACCATGGCTGCGGCATGCAGGTAGGCGCTGACGGGTGTGGGCGCGGCCATCGCGCCCGGCAGCCAGAAGTGCATCGGGACGATCGCCGACTTGGACAGCGCTCCGACGAGGATCAGCGCTATGCCGATCGCGGCCGCGGTACCGCCCGGGGGAGAGGCGATCAACTCCGAGAGCAGATAGGTGCCCGACAGGTGGCCCAGCACGATGATGCCGACCAGCATCGCCAGCCCGCCGAACGTCGTCACCAACAGCGCCTGGGTGGCCGCGCGTCGGCTCGTCGCGCGCTCGGCATAGTGCCCGACCAGCAGGAACGACAACACCGTGGTGGTTTCCCAGAAGATGTAGAGCACCAGCATGTTGTCGCTGACCACCAGGCCGAACATCGACCCGGAGAAGGCCACGAGCTCGGCCGCGAAGCTGGGCAGCCGCTTCTCGACCTTGCCGCCGTGGTGGTGGAAATACTCGCCGCAATAGAACAGCACCAACGCGCCGATCGCGAGCACCAGCACGCTCATGATCGCGGCCAGCGAATCAAACCGCAGCGTGATGTCCATCGACAGCTCGTGCACCCACGGGATGCTGACGGTCGGGACACGATCCTGGCTCGGCCAGTTCAGGCCCACCCAGGCCAGGGAGCCGAGCGGCACCAATGCCAGCGGATAGAACGCTCGTCGTCCCCATTTGGCCACCAGAAGTGGCGCCAGCGCGGTGGCGACCGCGTGGGCGAGCAGGACGGCGAGCAATGGCACTCCGATCGGGTTGGGGTCGGGGTGTCGGCTACCGATGAGCGCTTGCGCGACGAGCACCGGCATGTGTGGTTATGGCTTTGGGTTAACACGCAGTCTACGGGGCGGCTCGTCGTTAGCATCACGTCATGGCCGCTGGCGAGGTCGTGGTGGTCGGCGCCGGACCGACCGGATTGATGCTGGCCTGCGAGCTCGCGCTCGGCGGAGCGCAGGTCACGGTGCTGGAGGAACGCACATCCACGCCGAACATCACCAGGGCCTTCGAGGTGCACGCGATCGACAACCGGCCCGAGTTGCCCGATGCGGTGCTGGTCCGGCCTGACGGTTACGCGGCCTGGGCCAGTGAGCGGTTGCCGCACGCGGCGGAGGTGCGGGCGGCGATCATCCATTGGATGTCCGCTTCGGAGTAGGCATCGTTGGCGCCGAGACTGTACAGAGGGACAGAAATCGGCGAGATGCTGTGCCTCATTACAGTCTCGGTGTTGTGTCGGTGTGGCATGCCAACATTCGGCCATGAGTGGGGTGTTGGTCGGTAGTGAGGCGTTGGCCACGCAGCTCGTTACCCGCAACGAACTTCGGCGCCACTACCAGCGGCTGTTCCCGGACGTCTATGTTCGCGGGGAACCGACGCTGCGCGACCGGACAGTCGGTGCGTGGCTGTGGTCGGGCCGTCGGGCGGTGATTGCCGGCGTCGCCGCGTCGGCGTTGCACGGGGCGGCGTACGTGGACGCCGATGTCCCCATCGAACTCATCTGGAACAACACCCGGCCACCGGCGGGGTTGGTCGTTCGCAACGAGACCCTTTCCGACGACGAGATCAAGCGGGTCGTGGGCCTGCCGGTCACCACGCCGGCGCGCACCGTGTTCGACCTGGGCCGTCACCTCTCTCGCGACGAGGCTGTGGCACGGATCGATGCACTGGCCTGGACCCTGCAGGTCACCGTCGACGACGTCACCCCGCTGATCGAGCGCTACCCGAGTGTCCGGGGGATTCGAGCGTTGAAGGCCGCGCTGCCACTGGTCGACAGGGGCGCCGATTCGCCGAGGGAAACCTGGCTGCGCCTACAACTGACGGACGCCGGAATGCCGCCCGATGAAACCCAGATCATGGTGATCGAGGGACGCGGCCGCATCGTCGGGATCTTGGACATGGGCTGGGAACGGTTCAAAGTCGGCGTCAACTACGACGGCATCTTCCACCAGTCAGATCGCAAACGTTATGTGCAGGACCAGAAGACCCTGTGCAAGTTGGAGGCCATGGGGTGGATCGTCATCCGCGTGATCGCCGAGGACAACATGGCGGAGGTCATCGCCCGTGTCGAACGCGCTCTGCGCGGCCGTGGCTGGCGCCGAGACTGTACTGAGGGACAGAAATCGGCGTGATGTCGTCCCTCATTACAGCCTCGGTGAAAGCGTGCCTCAGAAGTAACGCAGCCAGACATAACCCCAGGCCAGCGTGGTACTGAGGGCGGTGACCACCAGGCCGTAACGGGTGAACCGCCAGAAGCTGATCGGGTGCCCGGCCCGCTTCGCGATACCGATCGCCACCACGTTCGCGCTGGCCGCGATGGCGGTGCCGTTGCCGCTGAAACACGCGCCGAGCGCGAACGCCCACCACAGCGCCCGACCCGTCTCGGCTTCTGGAGCCTGAGCCACCATGTCCTCCACCACTGGCGTCATCGTCGCGGTGTAGGGAATGTTGTCGACGAACGCGCCCACGATCGCCGAACCGAACAGCAGCGCCGTCGCCGCGGCGAACCAGTTGTCGCCGAACGCCGACTCGGCCACCGACCCGAGCGCACCGATGACACCGGTGTGGACCAACCCGGCGACCATCACGAACAGGCCCATGAAGAACACCAACGTGGGCCACTCGACCTCGGGCAGCACGTCGGCCACATCGATGTCGGTGACCAGCAGCATGGCCCCGGCGCCCAACAGCGCGACGATGGAGGGCGCCACGTGCAGTACCGAATGCAGCGCGAAGCCGACGATCACTACATTGAGCACCAGAAGCGCTCGCAACAGCAGGCGCTTGTCCTTGATCGCACGCCGTTCCTGCAGCGCCATCACCTCGTCGATGTGCACCTGCCGCGCGCGCAGGTCAGAGCGGAACAGCACCCGGGTGAACACCACGAACAACGCGAAAATGATGACGACGATCGGCGCCATGTGGATGAGGAAGTCGTTGAAGGTCAGGCCGGCACGGCTGCCGATGATGATGTTGGGCGGGTCACCGATCAGGGTGGCGGCGCCGCCGATATTGGAAGCCAGCACCTCGGCGATCAGATAGGGCTGAGGCGGGATGCGCAGCCGGTCGCAGATCACCAGGGTCACCGGAGCGATCAGCAGGATGATGGTCACGTTGTCGAGCACCGGCGAGGCGAAGGCGGTTATCGCCATCAGCATGACCATCAGCCGGAACGGATTGCCGCGGGAGCGCTTGGCGGCCCAGATCGCGAGGAAATCGAAAAGCCCGGTCTGTTTGATGACGCCGACGATCACCATCATCCCGAGCAACAGGAAGATGACGTTCCAGTCGATGCCCTGATGCTCTGAATGAAAGACCTCGGCTCCGGGGATCAACCCGAGCAGGGCCATCAGGCCGGCGGCGACCAAGACGGTCTTGACCTTGTCGGCTCGCTCGGTGGCGATGAACCAGAAGGCGACGACGAAGATCGTCAGCGCCGAGACTCCAGCCAGCACAAGCCGCGGGGATCAGTCGCCGGGCCCGGCGACCGCGAGGCTGGTCAGCAGCCGTTCGAGCGTTACGGCCCCGGTAAGCCGCCCGCTGCGGTCGACGACGGCGATCAACGGGCTGCGCTTGTTGGCCATCACCGTGGCGATCTCCAGCAACGTCGCCTCGGGCGTCACGGTCGCAGGCTTGGTCGCGGGTCCCGGAAGACAATCACCGACGGTGAGTTTGCCCGGCCCGTGCCAGAACAGGTCGGCGTGAATCTCGTCGACGGTGCGGACCAACGCCGGATCGTCTTGGTAGGACTCGGGAATCGTCAACCGCAGCACCTGCGTACCGGGCAGCACCGCGACCGGGCGGTCGTCGTCATCGACCACCACCAGTCCGGGAAGCCGGTTGACCACCATCAGCTGGACGGCCTTCGACACAGGGTCGTCGATCCGCACGGTCGGCAGGTGGGCCGCGATTTCGTGTGCCTGCATGAGCTCGTTCCAATGCGTCGCCAGTGTCATCGTCCTCGTTCTCCGATCATTCGGGACGGCCCTGTGTCGATCGTGTGCCGCCGGGACCTCGGGGACCATCGGGGCTGACACCCATTCCGCCAGGGGCGTTACCTGTATGGACAAGAGCGCTGGTCTCGGGTCACGCTGGTGGGGTGAAACCGGCGCGCACCCCGGCTGCCGCGTTGTTCCGTCGGGTGTTCCTGATCAACGGGTTGATCTTCACGCTGGGCACCCTGATTCTCGCGTTGTCGCCGGCGTCGGTGTCTTCACGGATAAAGCTCACCGAAATCCCAGTTTTGGTCATAGGTTTGGCGATTATTCTGGCTGCCAACGCGCTACTTTTGCGATCCAGTCTTGCCCCATTGGATCGGCTCGCCGCGTCAATGCGGCGGGTCGATCCGCCCAAGCGCAGCGACCGTGTCGACGATCGTGGCAGCGGCGATCTCCAGCACTTGATCGAGTCGTTCAACGCCATGCTGGATCGGCTGGAAACCGAACGGACCACCGCCAGCGCTTCGGCGTTGGCGGCCCAGGAGAACGAACGTCAGCGCATCGCACGGGAACTGCACGACGAGATCGGTCAGACGCTCACCGTCGCATTGCTGACTTTGAAGCGTGCCGTGGACCGGTCCCCGGAGTCGATCCACGCCGAGCTCGTCGATGCGCAGGAGATCGTGCGGTCCAGCCTCGACGAGGTGCGCGAGATCGCTCGACGGTTGAGGCCGGACACGCTCGAGGACCTCGGGTTGCACAGCGCACTCAACGCGCTGTGCAACGACTTCGCCCAGGCATCCGGTATCGCTGTGGTCAAACACATTGCACCGCAATCGGATCGGTTGAAGCCGGACGTCGAGCTGGTGTGCTACCGGATCGCTCAAGAGAGCCTGACAAACGTGGCGAGACATTCCGGCGCGAGCAAGGTGTGGCTCGATCTGCACACCGGCGCGACGGAAGTGACGTTGCGAATCGCCGATGACGGTCGTGGCGGAGTGGATGCCGAGGGCGCGGGGATCAACGGGATGCGTGAGCGGGCATTGCTGGTGAACGCCATCCTGACGATCACCTCACCGCAGGACGGCGGGACCGAAGTGCGGCTGGTCATTCCGACCCGGGGCACGTGATGCCCGCTCGGATACTGCTGGCCGATGATCACGCGCTGGTCCGCAGCGGGCTGCGGATGATCATCGATGCCGAACCCGACTTGCAGGTGGTGGCCGAGGCCGCGGACGGATACGAGGCGCTGAACGCGCTGGACACGACGCCGGCGGACCTGGCGATCCTTGACATCGCGATGCCACGGATGACGGGGCTGCAGGCCGCGCGTGAGATCAACCGATCTCATCCGCACGTGCGGATCCTGATCCTGTCGATGTACGACAACGAGCAGTACTTCTTCGAGGCCCTCAAGGCAGGGGCGTCGGGGTATGTGCTGAAGTCCGTCGCCGACCGTGACCTCTTGGAGGCCTGCCGGGCCACCATGCGTGGCGAGCCGTTCCTGTACGCCGGCGCGGTGACGGCGCTGATCCGTGACTATCTGCACCGGTCACGTCAGGGCAGCGAACTGCCGGACACCATCCTCACGCCGCGAGAGGAAGAAGTGCTCAAGTTGATCGCCGAGGGCTACTCGACGCGGGAGATCGCCGCGACACTTACCATCAGTGCCAAGACCGTGGATCGGCACCGGACCAACATCTTGGCCAAACTCGGGCTGAGGGATCGGCTGGCCCTGACGCGCTACGCGATTCGCGCCGGGCTCATCGAACCGTGAGCCAAAGCCGGAATGGCGTGTGAGGCAACGCCGATGCCCCAGCCCATGATCGGCCACACCGGCCAGAAGTACCAGCCGCCACCACCGAACCCGACGGCCAGCCAGATGCCGAGCATCAGGGCTGAGCCGGCAAGGTAGGCGGCCAGGTGGATCCGGACGCTCAACCGGACGGCCCGTTGTTGGGCGGCGCGACGCCGCGCGTCATGCCGCCGGAGACGGTTGACGGGTAGGTCGGCGACGAGCGCGCGCAGTTCGGCGGTGGTCTGCGCTTGGAATGCCGACTGCAGCCGACCCTCATATTCGGGCATCGTCAGGTAGCCCTGGGTGAGGGCCTGGCCGAGGTCGTCGGCAGTGCGTTCGCGCTCCCGGTCGCCGGCGCGAGTGGTTTCAACGGTGGTTGATGCGGTGTCGGCCATTTCCAACTCCCGTGAATCTAGTCAGTGACAAGTTGGACTATTCCACTGTAACTTGTCAGCGTCAAGATGCAGTTTCGGCCGGGTCTCGTTCGGCGGGGTTGCGCAGTTCGGGATCACGTCAGCACGTCCGGACGCGGACGCAGCCGCCCCGCGATGCGTTTGAGCATGTGACGCACCGCCACCTTGTGACCGCCGGAGCTGATTACCAGGGCGCGGTACATCTTTCCGTGCAGTCCGGGGAAGGCCGCCCAGGTTTGCGAGCGCACCCGCGTGCGGTGCGGACCGAGCTCGTCCAGCTCGAAGATCCATTGGTAGATCGAGAAGGGGTGGCGGCCTTTGAGGGCCAGGCGTTGGCGCGGCGCGCACTCGCCGATCGCGAATCCGAACGGGGCGCGCGGTTCGGCGGGGTCGCCACACATGGTGCGCAGGACGGCCGCCCATGTCGTGGCAGCGTCGGCGTCGACGGTTATGGCATGCTCATCGATATAGGGTAAGCGTTCCATATAGAAGGACTGTACTAGATCATGGCGCCTCCGCGGAAGCATGAAACCGACGCGATCTTGGATGCGACACGGGCACTGGTGCTCGCCGAAGGGCCAAGGGCGGCAAGCGTTGCGGCGATCGCCAAGGTCAGCGGGGCGCCGGCGGGCACGCTGTATCACCGGTTCGGCAATCGCAATGGGGTGCTGACGGCGGCGTGGTTGCGGGCGCTGGAACGGTTTCAGACCCGGGCGATGGCGGCGACGGGCGATTCTCCGCTGGAGGCTGCGGTGGCGATGGGTGTTGCCGCGGTGGGCTTCGCGCGTTCGGTTCCCGAAGATGCGCGGCTGCTGCTGACCATCCGGCCGAGCGACCTGCTCGACGGTGCCCCCGACGCGGAGTTCGCCGCGACGCTGGCGGCGATGAACGCCCCGCTCATCGAGCGGCTACGCGAACTGGCCCTCGAGATTTTCGGCGACGACGATGCGCGCACCATGGACGCCATGTCGCGCGCTGTCGTCGACCTGCCCTATGCCATGGTGCGCCGGCATGCCCATGACGCCGAACTGCCGGCCTGGATGGAAGAGGACCTGGCCGACGCGATCCGGAAGTTGTTGGCGGTGTAGCTGTTTGGCTCAGCGCGGATGCATCTGGCCGTCGAGGTTGCCGCCCTCTTGGTGGTCGGTGGTTGTGTAGTCGGTCGCTGCCTTGTTCAGCTTGACCGACAAATCGGTCGAGATGAGGTGCATCTTGCCGGCGGCTTCGCGGCGGGACAGTTCTGCGGACTTGACCGCCATCGCCGTGGGAGAACACACCAAGCCGTGGGTCTGGAAGACGTGGCCCGCCGTTCCATCCGTCGCCGACTTGGCCCTCTCGATGAACGACGCGGCTTCTCCCTGCACGGTCGCGGTCGCCCGTATCTGGTCGGAAACGGTAAGTGGCGGCTGTGTCATGGAAGCTCCTTGGTCGGATTCGGGTGGGTGGCCCTAGCTAGGGCCGAAACCGCCGCCGGGAATCTTGGCGTTCGCGTTCGTCGATCCATATTTTGAGGCAAGGTCTCTGATCTTCCCCGCATTTTCGCCGGAACGACTGGCCATCTGATGACATTGGACTGTTGCGGCGGGTACAGTGCCCGCGACCGCCGCCACCTCTATTGCCGTCGAAACTGCCTGGCCAACGTAGGGAATAGCTTTGGCGAGTAGAGCAGGAACAATACTCAAGCTAAGTATCGTCTGCATTTGCGAAACAAAATCGCGGGTGTCGCCGACTTGGCGCGCTTCCTCGGCGATGACTTTCTGAATATCGGCGTCGGTGGACGACATATCGGCGGCGCGTGCTTGTTGTTCCTTGTTTCTCTCTCCGTAAGCCTTCGACGCGTCGCCCGTCCAGTCGCCGGGTGGCGCCGATCTCAAAAGGGTCGAATGAGCGTCGACGAAGTGATTGGCCCCGTCGGTGAATCGTGCACCATCCTCGGGTCGGCCAAACCCGAGCATGTTGCTTTCCATTGTCAGGACGATCAGACCGGCATTGATAATCGGTGTGCCCGCACCCTTCGCGATATTCCCCAGGGTCTTGGCCGACGATGTCGCGCCGCTCGCGGCGGCCGATTTGGCGAGTGCGCCCGCGCCTTCGGTAGCGACCAGCTGACCCATCGACAGAAAGTCGGATCCGATGCCTGCCATGGCCCACGGCACGCTCGACTTCGCCCCGTTGGCGTGATCGGCGATGCCATAGACGTAGTTGCCCTGCAAGTAGTAGAAGCTTCCTACGCCCATACCGACGAGCCTAACACCGCACCGGAGAGGCTGAATGCACCAAGATTCGACTGAAACCGCAGGTGGGATGGGCCTTCTAGGCCGCGCGCAGTCTGGCTACGGCGCGGCCGTCGGTGAGCTCGTCGCGCAGTTCGGGATGCTGCCAGTAGAGCCGAACCCACTGCACGAGCGCCGTGCCCTTGGGCGTGTATGTCCCGGGAGCCTCCATCAGCAGTGTTTCGCCGCCGGCCAATGTCACGACCATCGGGTTCCAGAAGCGCTCTTCATCGGGCAGTCTGTCTGCGATGTTCTCGATCTCGTCCCATTTTCCGGTTTTCGGTTCGCGCAGCGTCGAGAATTCAAAACCGTCCGGGGTCAAGGAGAGATAGCTGAGGCTGCCCTGTCGGCGCAATTTGACCCAACACCAGGTCAGAACTGCCGCGGCAGCACCGCCGCATAGTGGGAACACATGTCGGCCGACGTCAAAAGGTAGATACAACACACCAGCGACCCAGGCTAGGAACATCAACCACGTTGATAGGCCCGCAGTGACGATGAATCTCCGCAGATTGTTTTCTATCCGCTTGTCGGGCCGCAGTTGTGTTCCAGTGGCGTCGAAGGATGCCTGGAATGCGACCGTCTTTGATTGTGTCATCATGAGAATCAGGTAAACGCAAGCCCATACCAAGCCGAGAATTACGATTAATGTCACAAATGACAATTGCTTTGCGGCATTCACCGCCCAGGGCGCCAGCATTGCGATAAAAATCAGCGCCACTGCGATCCCGGATCGTCTCGCAAATTTTTCCATTTCGCCCTTTGCGTGCGTGGTGGACATGGTGGGTAGGCTCCTGGCCTATGGATGATAAGGCCGGAGCTTCAAAGGTTGTCGCAGCCAGTCGGGAGATCGCCGCACCGGCAGAGGTCATCTTCGAGATGATCGCCGACCCGTCTCAACAGCCCCGCTGGGACGGGAACGAGAATCTCGCCGAAGCGCCGACCGATCAGCGGGTTCGGGCGGTCGGAGACGTGTTCGTCATGACGATCAGCCAGGGCGGCGACCGCGAGAACCACGTCGTGGAGTTCGAGGAGGGTCGGAGGATAGCGTGGCGGCCGTCCGAGGTGGGGAAGGAACCACCTGGTCACCTGTGGCGCTGGGAGCTGGAACCATTGGGCGACAACCGAACCCTGGTCACCCACACCTACGACTGGTCGCGGCTGACCGACGAGAAGCGGCTGGTGCGGGCACGGGCGACCACTGCGGACAAGCTGCGAGGATCGATCGACCGGTTGGCGGCGATCGCTGAGTAGTCGTCAGTCACAGCCGTCTCAACAATCACGCCGCGGCGAGTGGGTGCCAGTGTGCCCGCCTATCAGCGACAGTGTCGCTCAGAGTCGGGCATTGGACCGGAGGGACAGTTGAGGTTCCAGGTGTCCGAGGGGCGGATGAGGATGCGCGTTCTGCGGCCAGTGGTACGGAAGCGATTCAGGAGGCGATTGTCGCTCGGTTGTCGCTCGTAGGCGGGCACATCGAGGGGTGATTCGATCCCGTGAGGCTTGGGCAATGAGGACGTTCGCCCTGGTGGTGAAACTACGGTGGCGAAGAGCCCGTTGGACGCACCCAGCCCGCCAACCTCAGCGCCCAGCCGCGAACTCCCGCAACGATTCCACCTGCGCCGCGTCCAACGACGGCCGCACTGTCTCGCGCGCTTTGGCGACGTCGGCGGCGGTGACGTCGGCCGCGTCGATGGACCGGCGCATGGCCGTCAGCGCCGCTTCCCGCAGCAGTGCCACACAATCGGCCGCGCTGTAGCCGTCCAACTCGGAGGCCAGGCCGTCGAGATCGACGTCGGCGGCAAGCGGAATGGATTTACCTGCGGTACGCAGGATTTCACGTCGCGCATCAGCGTCGGGCGGCTCGACGAACACCAGCTTCTCCAACCGGCCCGGCCGCAGCAGCGCCGGGTCGATGAGGTCTGGGCGGTTGGTAGCACCCAGCACGACGACGTCGTTCATCGGTTCGATGCCGTCGAGCTCGGTCAGCAGCGAGGCCACCACGCGATCGGTCACCCCCGAGTCGAAGCTCTGTCCGCGGCGTGGGGCCAGCGCATCGATCTCGTCGAGGAACACCAGCGACGGTGCCGAGTCGCGCGCGCGGGCGAACAGCTCACGCACCGCTTTCTCCGACGAGCCGACCCATTTATCCATCAGCTCAGCACCTTTGACGGCATGCACCGAGAGCCGCCCGGAACTGGCCAGGGCCCGCACCAGGAAGGTCTTGCCACAGCCGGGCGGGCCGTAGAGCAGCACACCACGCGGCGGCTGGACGCCGAGCCGCTGGAATGTATCGGGGTGCTGCAACGGCCACAGCACGGCTTCGGTGAGGGCCTGCTTGGTCTCGACCATGTCGCCGACATCCTCGAGCGTCACCGACCCGACCGACACCTCCTCGGCGGCCGACCTGGAGAGCGGCCGGATCACGGTCAGCGCCCCGGTCAGATCCTCCTGCCACAGCACCGGCTCGTTGCCGTCGGCGCTGGCCCGTGATGCGGCGCGCAGCGCGCCCTCGCGGACCAAAGCGGCCAGGTCGGCCACCACGAAACCCGGCGTACGGTCGGCGATCTCGGCGAGATTCAGCTCGGCGGAGGGCACGCCGCGCAGTAGCACCTCCAGCAGGGCCTTACGGGTGGGGGCATCTGGCAGGGACAACGCGAGCTCACGGTCACACAGGTCCGGCGCCCGAAGCCGTGGATCGACCCCGATGGGCACGGCCGAGGTGGCGATGAACGCGACCCCGCGGGTGGCCACGGCCTCCCGCAGCTCGCCGATTATCAGGGCCGCAACAGGTTCGGGTGTCCGGTCAGCGGCAGTGGCCGGCAGCAGGGCGTCGACATCGGAGATCAGCAGCACCCCACCGCCGTCGCGCACCGACGCGACCGCGTCGGACACCCGGCTCAACCGGTCGTCGGCGGCCAGCGCCCCCACTTCCGGGCCGTCGAGTTCCACCAGTCGTCGCTCGGCGCACACCGTCCGGACCATGGTGGCCTTGCCGACGCCTGCCGGGCCCGACACCAGGACACCGAGATTAGGTGTGGCGCCGAGAGTTTCGAGGAGCTGGGGCTCATCGAGGGACAGCTTGAGCCATTCGGTCAGCTTACCGGCCTGGACATGGGAGCCCTTGAGGTCGTCGAAGCTCACCGCAGGCGCGGTCCGCGCGGGGCTGATCGTGTGCGCGCCGGTGGAATCCGAGGAGCTCGGCTCCAGGCCCGACCCCCAGGACACCACCGAATTCGGTTGAATGCTCACGGGTCCGGCGGGGTCGACCCCGGTTACCGTCAGCAGCTCCGAGGTCCAGGTGATACCCACCGACGACGCCAGCGCTGCGGTGGCCGCCGATGTCGAGGTGCCGGGCCCCAGATCGCGGGGCAACAGTGACACGGTGTCGCCGACCGTCATCACCTTGCCCAGCAGTGCCTGCCGCAGCGTCGCCGACGAAATCGAGTCGGTCGCCAGCTTGGAGCCACTCACCGTGACCGCCCGGGCCCCGTACACCGTCACCGGCGCCACGATCACCGTCGCGGTCTCCCGCACCCCGGCGTTCGACAACGTGACGTCATCGAGCAGGGCGGTTCCGGTCGGCGTCCCGCCGGGTGCCACGCCCACGACAGCGGCGGTAGTGCGGGAGCCGGTCAACGAAACCGCATCCCACTCGCGCAACCCGAGGGCGGCAATGGCCTCCGGATGCAACCGGACCACCCCGCGGCGCGAGTCGAGTGCGGACGTGTTCAAGCGTGCCGTCAGGCGCAGATGCCCGAGTGCGTGATCCTCGTCAACCTCGAGCTGCGACATGTCAGCGACCCGGCTTTCTCAACCCCAGCCGCGCCATGGACCGCCGGTGCGGCTGTGCCCGGCGAATCGCGCGCCGGGCGGCGCGGCGCTGTTGCGGTTTGTCGTCCCATGATTCGGGGTGGCTGGCCACCCACTTCTTGGTGCGGATGGCGAACGGGATGTGGATCACGTAGGCCACGATGATCACCATGATCACGATGTAGCCGTAGAACACCGACGCCGCGACGCCGATGGCCACCAGTGCGAGCAAGGGCGCCACCATGTTGGGCGGAACCGAGAAGGTGTGGATCTTGCGCATCGGGATCCGGCTCACCACGAGCAGCGAGACACCGATCATCCAGATCGACACGGCCCACTCGCTGGTCCACCAGCCTTCACCGAACTGCATCTTGGCGGCCAGCAGACCGATCGCGCCGATGGCACCGGCCGGCGCGGGCATCCCGACGAAGTATTCCTTCTCGTAGGCGGGCTGGTCCACGTCGAGCAGGGCGTTGAACCGCGCCAGCCGCAACACGATGCACACCGCGTACAGCAGCACCACGATCCAGCCGACCCGCGAGTGCGACAGCAGCGTGCCGTACACGATGAATGCCGGTGCGACACCGAAATTCACCGCGTCGGCCAGTGAGTCGATCTCCTCACCCATCTTGGAGGTGGCGTTGAGCATCCGCGCCACGCGGCCGTCGAGCGCGTCGAGGATCGCCGCCACCGCCAGAAAAGCCATCGACTCGGTGGGCCGGTCGTCAAGCGCCATCTTGACCGCCGACAGACCCAGGCAGATCGCGGCCACCGTCATCGCGCTCGGCAGCATCCGCACGCTGAACGGCGGCGGTTTCATGCGGCCCTTGATCAACGACGGCGGCCTCATGCGCGGCTTGATCATGGCAACTCCGCCAGGACGGTTTCTCCGGCCAGCGTCCGCTGGTCCTTGGTGACGAGCAGTCTCGAACCAGCAGGCAGGTAGGTGTCCAGCCGGGAGCCGTATCGGATCAGCCCGTACGTCTCGCCGATATCGAGCTTGTCGCCGACGTGCGCGTTACACACGATGCGCCGGGCGATCAGGCCGGCGATCTGCACGGCGATCACCTCGACGCCCTCGGGGTTGCGGATGACGACACTGTTGCGCTCGTTGTCCTCGCTGGCGGCCTCGAGCTCGGCCGAGTGGAACCGTCCGGGCCGGTGCTGCACGGCCACCACGTCACCGCCGATCGGGGCCCGCTGCACATGGGCGTCGAGCACCGACAGGAAGATGCTGATCCGCGGCCGAGGTGTGGCGGGCAGGCCCAGCTCGACGGGTGGAACAGCGTCCTCGATCAGACAGACCAGTCCGTCGGCCGGAGCGACCACGACGCCGGGGCGCGTCGGCGCCACGCGCGGCGGGTGCCGGAAAAACGCCGCGTTCGCGCCGGCGGCCAGCAGGCCGGCCCGGCGCACCCAGCGGTTCTTGCGGCCCAGGGCCGCAACGGCGAGGCTGGCGCCGACGAACGGAAGGCCCGCCGAGTGCATCGGCGGAACACTGGATCGCACCAGGGCCACAAGGCGTTCTGGTCCGGACTGGAGGTCTGGGCGTCTGGCCATCGGGAGGATTCTACGTGCGCCCGGTTAGCTGAGGTCCCACACGGGAACCGTCGCCCCGGCGGCCAGTTCGGTGACGTCCTCGGCGATCTCCAACAGGCAGTTGGCCGAGGCGAGCCAGCGCAGATGATGCGAGGCCGGGGGACCGTAGCTGCTCACCGAATCCCCGGTCAGCACACCCCGCCGGAACTGCCGTTTTCCGCGCGGCGACGTCAGATCCTCGGTCAGCTGTGCGGTGCGCCGCGGCCGGTCCGGTGCGGTGTGGCCCATCGCCGCACGCAGTGGCGAACGGACGAACACCTCGAACGACACCAGCGCGCTGACCGGGTTGCCCGGCAGCGTGATGATCGGGACCCCGTTGACCGTGCCCGCGCCCTGCGGCATGCCCGGCTGCATCGCCACCTTCACGAACTCCACCTGATCTGACAGGGAGTCCTTGACCACCTCGTACGCGCCTGCACTGACGCCGCCGGTGGTGATGATCAGATCGGCATCGTGGGCGTGCTGCGCCAGCGCGGCGCGGAAGGCGTCGACGTCGTCGGCGGACATCGGGGCGATGGTCGCCTGCGCGCCGGCGTCGCGGACCGCCGCGGAAAGCATCACCGCATTTGACTCATAGATCTGCCCCGGCTGCAGCTCGGCGCCCGGAGCCACCAACTCGGTGCCGGTCGACATCACCATCACCCGCTGCCGCCGCAGCACGGGCAGGGTGGCCAGTCCCAGCGCGGCGGCCAGACCGAGAGCCGCCGGGGTGATCACCTGACCGGCGCGCAGCACGGTGGTGCCGGCGGTGACATCTTCACCGGCCCGCCGGATGTGCTGACCGTCGCGGGCGGCAGCGCGAATGCTCACGGTGTCCGTCGCGCCGTCGGTGGCCTCGACCGGGACCACCGCAGTGGCGCCGGACGGCAGCGGCGCCCCGGTCATGATGCGGTGCGCGGTTCCCGGCTGCAGCGTCAGCAGATCGGTGCGGCCCGCCGGGATGTCCTCGGCCACCGGCAGCCGCACCGGGGTTTCCTCGGAGGCGGACGCGACGTCGTCGGCGACGACGGCATAGCCATCCATCGCCGAGTTGTCGAACCCCGGCAGCGACAGCGGTGCCACCACATCGGCGGCCAGCACCAGGCCGAGTGTGTCGTTCAACGGAACATCCTGCGGTGCACGGGCTTTGATCAGCCCGGCCACCACCACCTGGTGTTCTTCGACAGTCCGCATCATCACACCGGGAAGCTGACGCCGGTGAGCTCCTCGGACACCGCCCACAGCCGGCGCTGCAGCTCCTCGTCATGCGACTGCTTGCTGGAGGACACCAGCTTCGGGTAACCGCGCACTTCCCGGAATCCGTCCGGCCCGTAGTACTGGCCGCCGCGAACCTCGGGATCAGTGGCCGCGCGCAGTGTCGCCAGTGCGCCCTTGTGCGCGCTGTTGACGAGCAGAGCGGTGACCTGGTCCACGCCCGGCAGCCTGGCGCCGGGGATGTGACGGGTGAGCTCGGTGGCCGACACCCCGGGATGGGCAGCCACCGCGATCGTCGGCTCGTTCTTGGCGGCCAGGCGGCGCTGCAGTTCGTAGGTGAACAGCAGATTCGACAGCTTGGACTGTCCGTAGGCGGCGACGCGGTTGTAGCTGCGTTCCCACTGCAGGTCGTCGAAGTGGATCCCGGCCTGAATGCGGTGCGCGACGCTGGCGACCGCGACGACACGTGACCCGTCGACCGGCAGCAGGTGATCGAGCAGCAGCCCGGTCAACGCGAACGCGCCCAGGTGGTTGGTGCCGAACTGCAGCTCGAAGCCGTCGACGGTGGTCTGCTTGGGCGGGTACATCACCCCGGCGTTGTTGATCAGCAGGTCGATCCGCGGGTAGGCCGCCTTCAGCTCGTCGGCGGCAGTGCGGACCGAATCCAGCGAGCCCACATCCAGCTGCTGCAGCTTGAGGTCCGCCTTGGGTACCGCGGCGGTGATCCGGGCGACGGCCTGGCGGCCCTTGTCCATATTGCGTACGGCGACGACGACGTGCGCGCCCTTGGCGGCGAGCACACGCGCGGTCTCATAACCCAGACCGGTGTTGGAGCCGGTGACGATCGCGATCCGGCCGGACTGATCGGGGACGTTGGCCTCGGTCCACTTGGAATTGGCGCTCATGGGTGTTGAACATACGGAACGCCGGTGCTGGACGGCACCCCGGAGCCATAGCAGGCTGGGAGCCATGCGCAAACTGCTGGCGGTCATGCTCACCGCGCTGCTGTGCGTCACCGGCTGTTCATCGAAGGACTCGGCCGCAGACCCGTTGTCCGCGTGGAACGACGCACCGGCGAAGAAGTCGATCACCGAGTTCGTCGAGCGCGTCACCACCGCGGACACCTCCGATTTCGTCGCGCCGGAGGACCGCATCGCGGTGTTCGACAACGATGGCACGTTGTGGGCCGAAGCGCCGCTACCGTTCCAGGCGGCATTCGTCATCGACGAACTCAGACGCCGGGCACCGCAGGAACCGGCCCTGGCCGCTGACCCGATGGTGCAGGCAGCGCTGAAGGGGGACGTCGCAGCTCTGCTCGCCGGTGACCGGCATGAGGGGCTGCTGCGAGTGCTGGCGCTCACCCACGCCGGGATGACCACCGAGGAGTTCAACCAACGGGTGACCGACTGGATGGCGACCGCGCGCCATCCGCGGTTCGGCGAACCCTACGACCAGCTGACCTACGAGCCACAGCAGCAGCTTCTGAACTACCTGCGGGACAACGGCTTCCGGACCTTCATCGTTTCTGGCGGCGGGGCGGACTTCATGCGGGTGTTCTCGCAGCGGGTGTACGGTATCCCGCCCGAGCAGGTCGTCGGCTCCACCGGCACCACGAAATACGAACTGCGCGAAGGCAAACCGGTGCTCGTCAAGAGCATGGACTACGTGTTCGTCGACGACAAGGCCGGCAAACCGTCGGGAATTCACGAGTTCGTCGGCCATCGGCCGATTTTGGCGGTAGGCAACAGCGACGGTGACCAGGCGATGCTGGAATACACCACGATCGACAACCCACGGCCCAGCCTCGGCGTGCTGATCCACCACACCGACGCCGACCGCGAATACGCCTACGACGCCAACCCGCCGTCGTCCGGAAAGCTGGTCACCGCACTGCAGGCGGCCGAACCGAACAGCTGGACCGTCGTCGACATGAAGAACGACTGGAAGACGGTGTTCGCCCAGTGAGATTGATCGATCCGGCCCAGCGGCCCAGCAGCAAGGCTCCACTGGTCTGGGCGCTGAGCGCCGCCATCCCCTGGGCAGCGCTGACCCTGGCCCAGTTGATCTGGTTCGCAATCGATTCCCGGGTGCCATGGCTGCACGGTGTTGCCGCTGCCGCCACGGTTCTGGGCGCGCTGTTCTTCGTCGTGGTGGTCCCGATGTGGCGCTACCGTGTGCACCGCTGGGATATCAATGTCGGGTCCGGAACACCCGCGGTGTACACCCGCACCGGCTGGCTGGTGCAGGAGCGGCGGATCGCGCCGATCTCCCGGGTGCAGACCGTGGACACCTACCGGGGGCCGCTGGATCGGCTCTTCGGGCTGGCCAACGTGACGGTGACGACGGCGTCGTCGGCCGGGGCGGTGCGCATCGTGGCACTCGACGACGACGTCGCCGAGCACGTGGTGGCGCAACTGACCGATATCGCGGCAATCGGCGAGCAGGACGCCACGTGACCACGCGGGCGAGCGAGCGGCACTGGCAGCGGCTGAGCCCCCGCATGCTGCTGGTCCACCCCGTCCACGAAGTCCTGCAACAGATTCCGCTGCTGATCGGCGCGGTGGTGCTGGGCTCGGCGACCGGCAACCAAGGGTGGACCATCGCGGCCATCGGCCTGACCGTCGCCGTGGGCCTGGCCCGCTGGTTCACCACCAGCTACCGCATCGAACCCGACGAGGTGCAGCTGCGCACCGGGTTGCTGCAACGCAAGGTGCTCTCGGTGCCGCGCAACCGCATCCGGTCGGTATCCACCGACGCCCGGCTGTTGCACCGGATGCTCGGGCTGACCGTTTTGAGGATCAGCACCGGCCAGGAAGCCAAGGGCGACACCGAGTTCGCTCTCGACGCGGTCGAAGCACAGCAGGTGCCCAGGCTGCGGGCGATCCTGCTCGCCGACGCCGTCCCGGTCGCCGATGCACCGGCCGGTCTCGAACTCGCCCGCTGGCAGCCGTCCTGGCTGCGCTACAGCCCGCTGAGTTTCACGGGCCTGGCCATGATCGCCGCCGCGGCCGGTGTGGTCTACCAAGCCGGTGCCGGTGCCGCCCTGCAGAACTCGGATATCGCACAGTCGGGTGTCGCGATCGCCGAGCGCCTGGGCGTGCTGGTCAGCGTGCTGGTGGGCGCGCTCGTGATTGTCGTGGTCTCGGTGGTGCTCTCAGTACTGCGGTCCTTGCTGACGTACGGGAATCTGGTATTGCGCCGAGACGCCGAGGTGCTGCACCTGCAGCACGGCCTGTTGCGCCTGCGCGAGCACACCTACGACATGCGGCGGTTGCGCGGCGGAACCCTGCGGGAGCCACTGCTGGTGCGTGCGTTCGGCGGCGCCCGCCTGGACGCCGTGATGACCGGAGTCGGCGGGGAGGGTGAGGCCTCGCTGCTGCTGCCACCGTGCCCGTCCAGAACCGCCACCGCGGTACTGGCCGAGCTGATCGGCGACCCCGGCGCGGTGGACGCGCCGCTCGTGGCCCACGGACCGGCGGCGGTGCGGCGACGCTGGACCCGTGCCCTGACCCTGCCGGTGGTGGCCGCCGCGATGCTGGGCCTGGTCGGCGTGCCGGCCTGGGTCTGGATGCTGTGGGCGGTTGCTGTGGTGGCTGCCGGTCTACTGGCTGCTGACCGGGTGCGGTCCCTGGGACATCGGGTGCGTGACGGTTGGCTGGTGGCCCGTGCCGGAAGCCTGGAGCGCCGCCGGGATCACCTCGACACCGCGGGCATCATCGGATGGACGGTGCGCCAGACGTTCTTTCAACGTCGCGCCGGGGTGGCCACCCTGATCGCGGCGACGGCGGCAGGGGAGAAGCGCTACCAGGTGCTCGACGTGCCGGCCGAGCAGGCCTGGTCGGTGGCGGCGGCCGCCACCCCGTGGGTGGCCGACAATGCGTGGGCAACCGGGCAGGCAGGCCCCGAGTTGCGCTGAATTCGCGGGCGTTTACTGTCGCTGCATGGCTATCGGTGGAGTGCTCTTCGACATCGATGGTGTGCTGGTGACCTCCTGGCAGCCCATCGACGGCGCGGCCCAGACGCTGCGGGTACTGGCCGACAACGACATCGCGCGGTCCTACCTGACCAACACCACCACCCGCACCCGCGCCCAGATCGCCGACCTGCTGACCGCGGCCGGCATGGACGTCGCCGCCGATGAAGTCATCACCGCGGCCGCGCTGACCGCCGAGTACGTGCGGGACCGTTATCCCGGCGCCCGATGTTTCCTGGTCAACAGCGGGCAGATCGGCGAGGACATGCCCGGCGTCGACGTCGTGTATTCCAGTGACTTCACCGGACCGGCCGCCCCCGACACCCCGGATGTGGTGCTGCTCGGCGGTGCGGGGCCGGAGTACAACCACCTCACGCTGAGTTGGGTCTACGACTGGATGGCGCAAGGGGTGCCGGTGGTCGCTATGCACCGCAGCACCGCGTGGAACACCACCGACGGGCTGCGGGTGGATACCGGCATGTATCTGGCCGGCATGGAGGCGACCTCGGGCCGCAAGGCCACCGCCGTCGGCAAGCCCGCGCCGGAGGGGTTCCTGGCCGCCGCCAACCGGCTCGGCGTCGACCCCGAAGAGATGTACATGATCGGCGACGACCTGAACAACGACGTGCTGGCCGCCCAGGTGGTGGGGATGGCCGGGGTGCTGGTGCGGACCGGGAAGTTCCGCCAGGCCACGCTGGACCGTTGGGCCACAGACGAATTCGCGATGCAGCCCAACTACGTCATCGACTCGGTGGCAGACCTTCCCGAATTGTTGGGGCTGTAGGGCTGGCGGCGACGCGCCCGCCTTCGGCGTCGCGCCGTTTTCTACACCCGGGCTGTGATTTTCGACGAGCACGACCCAGGTGCAGAAATCGGTGGGGTTCCGAGCGGCGAGCGGCGTGATGGCCGGCGCAGCTACACCGTGTAGCGGCGGTCGTATCCGGCCTTACGCTCGGCGAGCTGTTGCGCGCGGTCGTAGTTCAACTGCTCGTCGGTGGTGTTGGGGTCGCCTTCCAAGATTCCCTTGACCTCTGAAACGTTCACCACCTGCGTTGACACCGTCGGCATGTTCGTGGCGTCCGGGTCAACGCCCTGGAACCGCATCGAGATGGTGCCCTGATTCAGGCCACCGGTCGACACCCAATTGGCCACGCCCGGATCGTTTTTCGATACCACGATCGTGTACGTGCCGTCGGCGTTCTTGACGGCCTGGCTGTTGTTGAGGCTGGTCTGCTGATTGCGGGTGTCGTTGGTGATGGTCCAGTCGTTGGTCACCGGCACCACGAAGTACTCGGCGTCACCGGGATCGACGGTGATGATCATCGCCTCGTCGTCCTTGAGCTGGAAGTAGCCCGCGCTCTGCAACTGGGTGGAGAGGAACTGCGCGTTGTGCTGTGGCTGGGACAGCGTGTTGGGTGTGCCCGTGGCGCCGGTGGCCACCGTCATGTACGTGTTCTCACCGCTGATTCCGGTCACCAGCATCAGCAGGGCGGTCTCGGTCGACGACAGCAGCAGCGGCGCCTGGTCGAACGCCGGGATGATCGACACCAAGTTCATCAACGCCGGGTTCTTGACCACGGTCTCGCCGATGCCCGGGATTGCGAATCCGCCGATCTGGCTGAACAAGCTGCTGGGCGGCCCGGCGGTCTTCTCGATCGTCAGCGTCATCGGCGTCTCGGTGTTCCAGTCGCCCAACGTGTTTCGGGTGGCCAGAATCGTCGAGTTCGCCGGGGCCTGGATGTAGTTCATACCCTGCTCGGGATTCTCAGGTGCCGCGTTCGGGCTGACCACGATGGTGAACGTCCCGTCGTCGCGGATGCTCAGCTGCTCACCGTCGAGATTCTGCGCCGTGACACCGTTGATGCCGGTCAGCACACTGAAATTGGTGTTGGCAGAGGTTGGATGGGTGCTCGGATCGGCTGGGTCGTAGCCTTCGATCTTTCCCTGGATCTCGTACGTCGAGGCGCCGTTGATTCCGGTGAACCGATAGACGGTATCCGGGTTGTCGTACCAGATCCTGGTGCCGCCGGCGTCCTGCCCATTCCAGCTGTGCGGCGGGTTGACCTGCAGCAGCAGCTTCGGATCGTTCGAATTGAGCAATATGAACTCGGTCGCCGATTGGTTGGCGTACTCGGTTGCCGCCTCGTTGAGCTGCGACAGGTTGGTCCAGTCGGGGCCCCCGACCGCCGAGAAGTTCTTGGCCGCCTCCACGTACCAGGCCGCCATCAGGACCACTTTGGCCAACTGGACGATCGGCGTGTTGACGATCTGGCTGACCTGCTGTTCGGCGGCCAGCTGATCCTCGGTGGCCAGGATGCTCGTCGCCTCCGCGGTCACCTCGGAGGTCACCTGCGATGTCGCTTCCGGAGTGGTGACCCGTCCAAAGGGCACGAGCCCCTGCCGGCCGTCGCGGCGAGACCAGCCGAGCAGTGCCGCCAGGCCGATCTCCTGGATCGGGCTCACCGGCGTTTCCGGCAGGTGCGGCTTGAGCCGTTCCGTCACCGCCGCCACCATCTCGGGGATGGGCTGCACCGCCGGTGCCTGGATACGAGGGCCGGACGCCGGGATTATGTGCTCCACAACGTCTTTCACGACCGTCTGGGTGACGGCGGTCAGGGTTTCGAGGGGCTCGGTTTTGTCGGTCTCGACGGGTTCCTGGGGCCTGGTGTCCAGGGTCGCCTGCCGATTCCGAGACCCGTCGGTGGCATCGGTGATGGCACGCGAGACCGCCTGTTGCGCATCGTCGACGGTATCGGCCGCCTCGGGTTTGGTGTAGTCCTTACCGCCTTTGTCGCCCTTGGGTTTCCGTTCGGTCGACGTGATCGACGCCGAGGAAGGGCGACGCTCGCTGAGCTTCGAGCCGCCGAGCGCGGATTCCACCTTGGCGGTCACCTCGCTGACCCGTTTGGCCAGTTTGTCGTGACCGGAGAACGACGGTTTGCGAGGACCTCGCTTCGGGGTCGTGCTGTCTGATTTCGAGCTGCTGCCGACTCCGGACGAGGTGCCCGACGAGTCCGAGCTGCCGGTCTGTGCGGATGCGATCGCGGTGCCGTTGGCAACCGCCACCCCGATCCCTAGGGCGACGGCCAGAGCGCCCACCCGTCCGATGAATCGTGCCCCGCCAGCGGTAGCGGACGTCGTCGTCATGTCGCCTCCCCCAACTGTTCTGACTGTCACAGAACGCAATTGGCCGACTGTAACAAGTTCCAGTTCGGTCTCGGGCGAGTTTGACGGACTCTGAGTTTATTTACCTGTGGAGTGCGCTCAGGCCTTCAGATCCCGCACGGCTTCGATGCGGGCCTTGAGCTGATCGGTGGTGGCAGCGGCCACCGGCGGCCCGCCGCAGATGCGCCGGAGCTCGTTGTGGATCCAGCCGTGCGGCTTGCCGGTGCGGTGATGAGCGATGGTCACCAACGCGTTGAGTTCGCGACGCAACTCGCGGATCTGGCCGTGGGTGGTGCGAGGCGGTGGCGGACCACCCGACACCGCGGCCTCGGCCGTGCGCTTGGTGAGCTGCTCGTCCTGCCTGCGCCGCAACAGGTCTCGCATCTGCTCGGCGTCGAGCAGGCCGGGTATGCCCAGGTAGTCGGCTTCCTCGTCGCTGCCGGCGGGCGTCGCGGTGCCGAACGAGGCGCCGTCGAAGATGACCTGGTCCAGCTCGGCGTCGGCACCCAGGTACTCGACGCCGTTCTCCAGCTCGCTCTTCTCGTCCTTGCGTTTCTCGGCGGCTTCCAGGGCCTCGTCGTCCAGCCCATCCGACTCGCGGTGCGGCTTGCCCAGCACGTGGTTGCGCTGGGCTTCCATCTCACTGGCCAGCAGCAGCAGGTTCGGCACCGACGGCAAGAAGATGCTGGCGGTCTCACCCGGGCGGCGCGACCGCACGAACCGGCCGATGGCCTGGGCGAAGAACAACGGTGTCGACGCACTCGTGGCGTACACGCCGACCGACAGCCGGGGCACGTCGACGCCTTCGGACACCATGCGCACCGCAACCAGCCACCGGCTGGTGCCCGCCGAATACTGACTGATCCGGTCGGACGCGCTCGGATCGTCGGAGAGCACCACCGTCGGTGCCTCGCCGGTGATCTTGGTGAGCAGATCGGCGTAGGCGCGGGCGGTGGTCTGGTTGGTGGCGATGATCATGCCGCCGGCATCGGGCACGTGCTGCCGCTTCTGCTGCAGCCGTTTGTCGGCGGCCGCGATGACCGCGGGCATCCACTCACCCGTCGGGTTCAGCGCGGTGCGCCAGGCCCGCGCCGTCTGCTCGGCGGTCAGCGGTTCGCCGAGGCGTGCCGCATGTTCCTCCCCGGCACTGTCGCGCCAGCGGGCCTCACCCGAGTAGGCCAGGAAGACCACGGGCCGGACCACGCCGTCGGCCAGTGCGTCGGCGTAGCCGTACACATGGTCGGCCTGCGAGCGCTGGAAACCGGCCTCGTCCGGTTCGTAGTTGACGAACGGGATCGGGCTGTCGTCGCTGCGGAACGGGGTGCCGGTCAGTGCCAAGCGTCGGGTCGCGTCGTCGAAGGCTTCGCGCATCGCGTCGCCCCAGCTCTTCGAATCACCACCGTGGTGGATCTCGTCGAAGATCACCAAGGTCTTGCGATTCTCGGTACGCACCCGGTGCCGGGTGGGATGGCTGGCCACCTGGGCATAGGTGACAACGACCCCGTGGTACTCGGCAGAGGTCCGGGAGTCGGAGTTGCTGAACTTCGGATCCAACGCGATGCCGTTACGCGCGGCCGACTCCGCCCACTGGATCTTGAGATGCTCGGTCGGCACCACGACGGTGATCGCCTCGACCGTGCGGTCGCTGAGAAGTTCAGCCGCGATCCGCAGCGCAAACGTCGTCTTCCCTGCGCCAGGGGTTGCCACCGCCAGGTAATCCCGTGGCTTGGCGGTCAAATACTTCACCAGCGCTTTGCGCTGCCAGCCCCGAAGTGCCTGGGTGCTGGGCGCTGCATCAGCCCGCACCCGAGGACTCCTCTCAGTCGGAAAGCAGTCTAGGCCAGTGGGTTCCGCCGGCGCATCTCTGCAGGAAAGCGCCGGGCGTGTCGCTCGGTGAGCTGGAGCAAACACCCATCGGCGTCTTCGCGGGCCGACTTGGTGTCGACTAGTTCGCGTCGAGATCGACGCCAGGGTTGTTCCGCGCGCGTCGGCACTGCCCTGGCGTCGAATTCGGCGAAGAGAACTCAGGCGCGCGCAGACTCCAATGCCGGGAAGGTGACGCCGGTCAGTTCCTCGGACACCGCCCAGAGCCGACGCTGCAGCTCGACGTCGTAGGACCGCTCGTTGGAGGTCACCACCTTCGGGTGGCCCTTCTGCTGGCCGAGGCCGTCGGGTCCGTAGTACTGGCCGCCCAGGGCGCCCGGATCCGTTGCCGCCCGCAGAGTCGGCAGCGCCCCCATGGCGGCCTCCTGGAAGAAAGGGCGCGCCAGCGGGACGGCCCGCTGCACTACGCCGGGCAGGTGGCGCGCCAGTTCGGTGTCGGATCCGCCGGGGTGGGCGGCCAGCGCCGTGGTGTGCTGCCCGATCAGGCGACGCTGCAGTTCGTAGGTGAACAACAGATTGGCGAGCTTGGACTGCCCATAGGCCTGGAGACGGTTGTACCTGCGTTCCCACTGCAGATCCTCGAACCGGATGCCGGGCGCGAAGCGGTGGCCGATGCTGCTGACGGTCACGATCCGTGAGCCGACGACAGGCAGGAGGCGGTCGAGCAGCAGGCCGGTCAGGGCGAAGTGACCGAGGTGGTTCGTACCGAACTGCAGCTCGAAGCCGTCGCTCGTGGTCTCCCTGGGAGGCGTCATCACGCCGGCGTTGTTGATCAGCAGGTCGATGCGTGCGTGCTTGTCCCTCAGTTCGGCGGCGGCTTCCCGTACCGAGGCCAGCGATCCCAGGTCGAGGCGCTGCAGCTCCAGGTCGGCATCGCGCACGGACCGGGAGATCCACTCGACCGCTGCCTCGCCCTTGTCCAGGTTGCGCACGGCAAGGACGACGTGGGCGCCCTTGGCGGCCAGAGCTTTGGCGGTCTCGAGCCCGAGACCGGTGTTCGCGCCGGTCACTATGGCAGTGCGGCCCGATTGGTCCGGAATCTTGGCGGTGGTCCACTTGGTCATGGGAGACTCCTAGTGAGGCTAAGCGGAGTGGATACTCCGGTTGCGTTCGAATATACGGAACTTGCGCCCCGCTTTGTCAATGGTGTGTTTGTCGATGAATGGTGAGGTGATCGCGAATGCGTGCGGATGCGGCCCGGAATCGCGCCCGGGTGCTGGAGGTCGCCTACGAAACGTTCGCGGCCGATGGCCTGTCGGTGCCCATCGACGAGATCGCGCGGCGGGCCGGCGTCGGAGCCGGGACCGTCTACCGGCATTTCCCCACCAAGGAGGCGTTGTTCCAGGCGGTGATCGCCGAGCGGATCCGCGGCGTCGTGGAAGAAGCGCGGACACTGCTCGAAGCCAATCCCGACGAAGGACTCTTCGACTTCCTTCGGTCGATGGTGCTGCAGTGGGGTGCGGCCGACCGCGGATTGGTCGACGCACTTGCCGGCTCAGGGATCGACGTGAACGCTGTGATGCCCGAAGCCGAGGGCGACTACTTGGCAGTGCTCGGTGAACTCCTGGCCTCGGCGCAACGAGCGGGGACGGTGCGCCCCGACGTCACCGTGCCCGAAGTGAAAGCGCTCCTGGTCGGATGCCAGGCCATGCAGAGTTACAACGACGACGTAGCCGAGCGGGTCACGTCGGTGGTGTTCGACGGGCTACGGGCGAGAGGGCGACAGTGACGACGCTGCATTTCATCTCGGGGCTACCGCGGTCGGGGTCAACGCTGCTGGCTGCGTTGCTACGACAGAACCCGCGCTTCCAGGCGGGCATGTCCGGGCCGTTGGCCGGTCTGTTCGACGCCCTGCTCGCGCAGATGAGTGCCCGCAACGAGTTCTCGGTGTTCCTCGACGACGCCAAACGCGAGCGGATTCTGCGCGGCCTGTTCGACAGCTACTACTCCGACAGCTCCGCCGAGGTGGTCTTCGACACCAACCGGGCCTGGTGTGCGCGGATGCCGGCCATCGCACAGCTGTTCCCTGATGCGAAAGTCATTGCCTGCGTGCGCGATCTGCCATGGGTGATCGACAGCATCGAGCGCCTGGTCCAGCGCAACGTGTTCAGCCCGTCATCGATGTTCAACTACAGCCCTGGCGGCACCGTCTACACCAGGGCCAACGACGTTGCCGCACAAGACGGTATGGTCGGCGGCCCCTACGACGCCCTCAAACAGGCGTGCTACGGCGCTCAACGTGACCGACTGTTGTTGGTGCAGTACGAAACTCTGACGGCCGACCCCGCGAAGGTGATGGCGGCCATCTCCGAGTTCATCGGTGAGCCGGTCTTCGAGCACGACTTCCGTCACGTCGACTACGACGTCACCGAATTCGACAATCGGGCCGGAACCCCCGGGCTGCACACCGTGCGCGGTGAGGTGAAGGCCCAACCACGCGAGACCGTGCTCCCGCCGGATCTGTTCAATCGCTTTGTCCACGACGCGTTTTGGCGTGATCCGAGCAAGGTGCCGGGGGATTTGCGCGTGGTGTAGGTTGCGGCGGCGCCGGGACCTGGTTGCGTCATTTTCGACCTGAGGGTCGCTGCGGTGCGCCCGCCACAGCGCTGCGGTAGAGACGGCGAGAGCTTCGGGGCCATGCGAAAGGCCCCGCACGCCAGGGGAGGATGTGCGGGGCCTTCGCTTGGGTGCCGTCGGCTACGGGTTGTCGGCTCCGTTAGGGGTCGTGACGGTCTTGTTGGTGACGTCGGGCGTCAGCGGGTTGGCGGTGGCGTGAAAGCTATCCGGTCCGGGTGTCACCGCGGATTGGGACAGGCTTCCACCGTCGCCACCGGTATGCCCGGCTCCACTGCCATCGCCGCCATCGCCCGCCGTGACGGTGTTGTTGGTAAAGGTGATGGCGGGCGGGGTGCTGCCGGGGTCGGCCCAGCTGTACGCGCCCACCTGGAAGTATCCGCCCTTACCGCCTTTGCCGCCGTCGACGCCGTCACCGCCACTACCAGTCGTTGCGGTGACACCGGTGGCCGTGGTGTTCGGTCCCAGCGCGCTGATCGACGAGATACCCGAATCTCCGCCGCCGGTGCCACCGTTGGTCGCGTCGCCGCCTTTGCCGCCCGTAATTGTGCCGCTGGCAACCGAATCCTGACCTGCAGCATTGATGGCCACCCTGGCGCCGTCACCGCCCCTGGAACCCGTTGAACCGGAAGCGTTTCCGCCGTCGCCGCCGACCGCGGTCCCGTGAGCCAAAGCGTTGTCACCGGGGGCGGGCGTGAAATCGCCGCTAGGGGCCGAAATCACGTAGGTGTCCCGGCCGGCCCCGATGTAGCTCCACCCACCAGCGCCACCCGTATTGCCGGCACCGTCGGCGTTACCACCTCGGCCACCGCGGGACTCGCCGTATGCGGTACCACCATTGCGGGCGGCCATATCCGAGTTCTTGACCTCAGTTCCGGCCTGGCCGCCGCCGGCTCCGCCCTGACCGCCGTTCGTGCCGTTGCCGCCGTCGCCGCCATGCACCGTCGCTGTGTCGGTCGCAGTGCCGATGTGACCGCCGGATGCGGCCGTCATGCTCACACTGCCCCCGTTGCCGCCCCTGCCACCGTTGGTGTCGCCGAGCCCGGCGTTGCCACCGGTTGCCGTGGCGTTGGTGATCGTGGTGCCGGCATCAGAAGCGATGATGGTGACGTTTCCGCCGTTGGCGCTGTCTGATCCGTTGCCGCCCGTCGCGGAGGTGCTTGTGATCGTGGCGCCTGAGAGGGCATTGACCATGGCAGAACCACCGCTACCACCGTTGTGGCCGTCACCGACCCCGCCGTTTCCGGCGGTCGCGGTGGCTTCAACGTGGCTGCCTGTGCCGTGGGCCTCCACAGCGCCGCGGGCGCCGTTGCCGCCGTGACCGCCATTGCTGGCGTCGCCACCGTCGCCACCATGCCCGGTGGAGTCGGTGGACGTGCCGCCAGTGTCGACTTGCACGTCACCCCAGCCGCCGGTGCCGCCGACGCTTCCAACACCATCTGCGTCGCCGCCGTCACCGCCGATCGCCGTGCTGTTGGTGATGGAGGAGCCCACGTTTACGCCGCCGGCGTTGTCCCACACCGCAGCCCAGGCCCGGCCGCCGAGGCCGCCGGTGCCGCCGCCGGTGGCGTTGCCGCCGTCACCGGCGGTGCTGCTGCCGGAGATCTCGCCGTACAGGCCGGTCAACTGAGCGCTGCCACCCTCGCCGCCGTGCGACCCGGCCCCATCGGCGTCTCCGCCGTCGCCACCCGTCGAGGTGCCGTCGGCCACGCTGCCTGCTCCGCCGGTCATCACCAAGCCGTAGTCGCCGTCGCCGCCGGTGCCACCGTTGGTCGCATCACCACCGTCGCCGCCTTGAGCGGAGCCGGTAGCGGTGCCACCAAAGTCTGAGAGATAGCCCGCTTGGACCCAGGCATCGCCGCCGTTGCCGCCGATGCTGCCGGCGTCGGTGGCGCTGCCGCCGTCTCCGCCGGTCGCGGTGCCGCCGGCAGTTCCTTCGGCCTTGGCATAGACCTCGCCGATGCCGCCGAACCCACCGTGCCCGTTGGTGATTCCGTCACCGCCATCGCCACCCCGGCCGGTGCCACTCACGCTGGCATTTGCACCGCCGGTGTCGACCATGCCGTCACCGGCCAGGCCGCCGGTACCACCATTGATCCCGGCGCCGCCGTCACCGCCGATTGCGTCGGCGTCACTGACGGTGTTGTTCGCGAAGTTGGCCAAGATGACGCCCTGACCGCCGTCACCGCCGATGCCGGTGCCCGTTGAGTTGCCGCCCTTGCCGCCGGTGGCATGGGCGTCGTCGACATCGATGGTGGTTCCGTTGGCCTGGAGCTTGGCGGTGCCGCCGTCGCCGCCAGTTCCTCCGGCCGTCGTGGCGCTGCCGTTGCCGCCATCGCCACCATCGCCGCCGGTGGCGCTGCTGTCGGTCACCGCACCTGCGGGGGTGTAGCCGGTGATGGTGGCGTAGCCGCCGTTACCACCCGCGCCACCGTCGTGGCCGACGCCGCTGCCGCCGTTGCCGCCAGCTCCGCCGGTGCCACCGAGAACGGTGTTGTCGGTGCCGATCCACAGGTGGGCGTTGCCGCCGGCGCCGCCGTCCCCACCGAGTGCACCACCGGTGCCGCCGTTTCCGCCAGTGCCGCCGGCGCCGCCGGTGACGCTGCCGCCGCGGAGGTCGACCGACGACAGGGCATAGCCGTAGCCGCCGTCGCCGCCCTTACCTGCACCGGCTCCGGTGCCACTGTTGCCACCCTTGCCGCCGGCGGCGGAGGTCCCATCGACGACGGCGCCGTACTCGCCGAAGACGCCGCCCTTTCCGCCCTTGCCGCCGGTGGCGCCGTCGTAACCGATGCCACCCGCGCCGCCGGTGCCCGTGCCGTTGGTCACGGTGCCGCCGCTGAAATCACCGCCGATTCCGGCGTCGACCAGTCCGGTTCCGCCAGCACCGCCATGGCCGCCCCGGATTCCGTTGCCGCCGGCCCCGCCGGTCGCGGTGCCACTCGCGGAGGCGTCGTGCCCGTATCCGTTGGCGGCGACGACGAAGGCATTTCCACCGGCCCCGCCGGTACCGCCTGCACCGGAGCCTGATCCGCCCGCGCCACCCAGGGCGACGCCGTCTGCCGAACCGGGGTTAGTGAGGGTGCCGTAGCCGCCGGAGACCACGCCGCGGCCACCATTGCCGCCCAGGCCGCCATCGATGCCGTCGCCACCTGCTCCGCCAGTCGCGCTCCCGGTGGCTGTGCTGGTGGCGCCGGTGGCCTGGATCAGACCCTCGCCGCCGAATCCGCCCTTGCCGCCGTCGGTTCCGTTGCCGCCCTTGCCACCTCGTGCGATGGCATCGGTGACTTTGCCTCCGCCAATGGCGTTGACGTTGGCCGCACCGCCGTTGCCACCGATGCCGCCATTCGCGTCGCCGGTTCCGGCGTTTCCACCGGTGGCATCGGCATTGGTCACCGAGCTGTCGGTGCCGTCGGCCGTGATGGTGGCGTTGCCGCCGATGGCGGTGGCGCTGTTCTGGCCGCCAACAGCATGGCTACCGGAGATGCTGCCGCCATGGGTGGCGCTCACTGTGGCGTAGCCGCCCAGGCCGCCGGAATTTCCGTCGGCAGCGGTCGCGCTGCTGTCGGAGATGGTCCCGTTGATCGCCTCGACCATGCCGATGCCGCCCTGGCTGGTGCCAACAGCATCGCCGCCAATAGCGGTGCTGCCGGTGATCGTGCCGCCGCTGTTGGGCTGCTGGTACACGCCGGCGAAGACGTAGGCCTGTCCACCCATGGCGCCGGTGCTGCCGTTTGTCGTGGCATCGCCGCCGGCGCCGCCGGTAGCGGAGCCGTCCGTCGCGATGCTTCCGGTGCCGTTGGCCACGATTCGGCCCTGGCCTCCGGTGCCGCCATGGCCACCGTTGGTGGCCGTACCACCGTTGCCGCCGGTCGCCGTTCCGCCGGCCTCGCTGTTGATCCCGAATGCCTGGATGTTGCCGATGGTTCCGTTGCCGCCTACGCTGCCTGCGCCCGTGCCGTCGCCACCATCACCGCTCTTGGCGGTGCCGCTGGCTTTCGCGCCGGTGTTCAGCGCTGCCACCTGGCCACTGCTGCCGTTGCCGCCGGTGCCGTGATCGGCGCCATTGCCACCGTCGCCGCCGATGCCGGTGCCGTTGGCAACTGAGCCGGTGCCGCCTGCGACAACACTGCCGATACCGCCGGTGCCGCCCTTGCCTCCGCCGATAGCGTCGCCGCCGGCGCCACCGGTCGCGGATCCGCTTGCAGTGCCGTCGTTTCCGCCGAGACCGGGTCTGACGAAGCCAGCCTGGATGTTGCCGCTGCCGCCGTCGCCTCCGATGCTGCCGGTATCCGCGGCATCGCCGCCGGTGCCGCCGTGGGCGATGCCAGAAGCGGTGCCTCCGGTACCGCCCTGCAGCCCGGCGCTGATTTCGGAGTAACCGCCGGTGCCGCCCTTGCCGCCATTGGTGCCGTCGCCGCCCGCGCCGCCCGTGGCGTTCGCATCGGACACCTCGCCACCCCGATCCGCGCCGACGAGCGCGGCCCCTCCGGCACCGCCGGTGCCGCTGTTGCCCGCGCCGCCGTCACCTCCGGTCGCAACACCAACGGCGCTGCCGCCGGAGAACCCGGCGGAAATCGTGCCCTTGCCGCCAGCACCACCTTGAGCGCCGGCGCCCTGCGCATCACCGCCGTCACCGCCGGTCGATGTGCCCTCGGCGTGGCTCTCGCCGATCGGGGTCCAGTAGCTGCCCGTGGCTCGGATCCAGCCGTCTCCGCCGGTACCGCCTTGAGCGGCAAGGCCATTGGCGTCGCCGCCGGCACCGCCGACCGCGTTACCTTCGGCGGTCCGGCCCTCGTTGATCGCGGAGATCCAGCCGGTGCCACCGGTGCCGCCGGTGCCGCCGCCCTTGGCTTCGCCGCCGTTACCGCCTTGAGCGTCACCGGAACTGGTGGCCTTATCCACCGCGAAGATCCATCCATCGCCGCCGGTTCCACCGGTACTGCCCGCACCGGTGGCCTTACCGCCGTCTCCACCCGTGGCGGTTCCGCTGGTATGGCCCTCCGTTGCGATGAGGCCGGGCCCGGGGTCGCCGTAACCGCTGTCGAGAATGCCCCAGCCGCCGGCACCGCCGTGACCGTTGTCGACACCGTCGCCGCCGCGGCCACCCACCACATCGCCGCTCGCGGTGCTTCCTTGACCAGCGCTCCTGATCCAGGCCACACCACCCTCACCACCGACACCGCCATTGGCGCCGTCGCCGCCACGGCCGCCCAGTGCCGTGCCGTCCGCGTCCGCAGCACCGCCGGTGGTACCGGTCATGATGGAGCCCTCGCCGTAACCGGCCAGAATGGCGGCTTCGCCACCGTCTCCGCCGATGCCGTTGTCGCCGTCGCCGCCAGCACCACCCTTGGCCCACGAGCCGTTGCCACCCGCAACGCTGCCGTCTTGATCGGCGACAATGCGGCCGACGCCACCGTCGCCGCCGGTCCCGGTGCCGATCGAATCGCCACCGGCACCGCCGGTCGCGGCACCACTGGCGTTGGTGCCCGCGCCGTCGGCCTCGATCTTGCCGATGCCGCCGGTTCCGCCTTCACCACCGGCCGCGGTCGTCGAGCCCTCGCCGCCACGGCCGCCGGCACCGCCGGTCGCCGTACCGCTGGCGGTTCCGCCGTTGGCGGTGCTCACAACGGCCCCGCCGCCACCGCCGCCACCACCGCCGCCATGTCCGGCTCCGGCAGTGGTGGACGCTTTGCCCTGCCCGCCCGCGCCGCCCGCGCCTCCGGTCGCGGTCCCGGTGTTGTTGCCACCGGTGACGAGCCCGAAGCCGTCACCGCCGGCGCCGCCGTTGCCACCGGCACCGCCGTCGCCGGTGCTCCCAGTGGTTCCGTCGTTGCCGAGGCCGAAGATCCCGCCGCCGAGACCGGCCGTGCCGCCGACACCGCCAGTGCCACCACCGGTTCCACCCGTGCCGCCGGTGCCGCCATCGAGGTGCGCGGCGTCCCCGTCGGCGCCGCGTCCGCCCACACCGCCGGTTCCTGCGGTGCCGCCCTGGCCACCGTCGCCACCGTTCGCGAAGAACCAACCGTTGGCGGTGCCGCCCTGGCCGCCGTCGCCGCCGTTACCGCCGCCGACACCGCCGTCTTCGCCGTTCCCAAAACCGTTGCCGTAGTTGACGGTCCAGTCTCCGTCGCGGCCCGCGGTACCGGTGAGGCCGATGCCGCCTTGCCCGCCGTTACCGGCGATGCCGAAGAACCAGCCGTCGGCGTCGCCACCGTTACCGCCGGAGCCTGCGGCCTGCCCATTGGACGATGCGCCTCCGGCGCCACCCCTGCCGCCAGTGCCCATGAACGATCCGCCTTGGCCGCCGTCGCCGCCGTTGAGACCGGCCCAGCCTGCACCGCCTTGGCCGCCGTCGCCGAACCATCCGGCGTCACCGCCGTCGCCGCCGGCCACCCCGTCGGCTGTTCCGTCGAAGCCGTCGCCGCCGTCACCGAACCACAGACCGCCGTCGGTGCCGTCGGGGTTCTCCAGGGTTCCGTCGGTGCCGTTGCCGATCAGATACTGCCCCGAGACCTGGTTGATCACACCGTTGACGGCACCGCCGAGTGGGCTGGTGATCCAGAGCTGGGTGCCTTCATGCAGGGGTTGGTAGATGAACTGGTAGACGAGCTCGGTCGGATCGGGGACCCCGGGTGTCACGGGCGCAGCAGTGAGGGTCGGCGCCACCAGGGCGTTCCGGTTGGCGGCCGTGTTGTTGGTGGTTGTGTACGCGGATTGCCTTCGAGCCCAGGCCATTACGGCCCAGACCGCCGGCATGTCGGCTGGTTCTGTCGGGGCGTTGGGGGCCAGGAAGGTGCCCAGCGTGACTGCCGACAGCAGTCCGGTGATCGGGTTGATCGGCGAGGAGGGTGCCGGGGCCGGTGTCGGGGCGGCGAACGCCGTGGGGCGTTGCGAGGAGCCTGCCGAGGGGCCGGCCAGGAGGCTTTCGGCCGGCGAGGTGTTCTGAGCTTTGTCCCCGCTGGGATGCGGGAGAGCTTCCGTCACGCGGCCGGCGATCTCGCGTAAGCGGTGACCTGGGGTGGTGTTCTGCTGCGACTCGCTCGCCGTGCTGGTGTCGGGCGCCTCGGCCTTGTCGGTTGAGTCGGTCTTCGGCGCTGCCGGCGACTTGTGCCGCCGCTGCGGACTGCGGGTTTCTTTGTCGCCGTTGGCCTTTGTGTTGTCGATAGCGCGTTGGACGCCGTTGCGGGTGAAGTCGTTGAGGTGCTTGGTGGCTTCGGTCGCGCGCTCACTCAAGCGGTCTTGAACCTGCTTGAGGCTGGGAAGGCGTGGCTTGTCGGCTTTGGGCTTCGTGCCCGGAGTGCTGGTGTTTCCGCTCGCGCCGGGGGTGTTCCCTGCGTCGGAGCCGCTGTTGCTGGACGGACCTTCGGTGTTGACCAGCCGCACGTCGGCGGTCACCGACCTCATCGTCGGCGAATCGGGACCCAACAAGAGCATGACGCCGGCCCCGGCCAACGCAATGCTCGCCAGTCCTGCCGTCGCAATTG
Organism: Mycolicibacterium senegalense; assembly: GCF_019645875.1. Lineage (GTDB taxonomy): Bacteria > Actinomycetota > Actinomycetes > Mycobacteriales > Mycobacteriaceae > Mycobacterium > Mycobacterium senegalense. The sequence goes on from NZ_CP081000.1 coordinate 957,653, forward strand.
GGCCGGCCGTACCCTTCCGGCCACGTGCCACGCTGTGTTTCCCCACGATTACGCCCCTTCTCCGGCAGTGGCCATTGACGCCGCCGTCAATATTTTCGGCAGGCGAGTAGCAACCACTGACGATGTTGCTCCAGTTGGTGAGACCCCTCGATCCCGTTGGACGATTCCCCCGGTTTCGCGGAGAAATTTACGCACTGACCGTCTGAAATCTCAGTTTTTTCTCAGGCGGCTTGGCGCGGTTGTTGCGCACGCAAACAACCAGGCGACAGGTTTGATTGCCGCAAAGCTCTTGCATCGGCGAAATCTGCAGATGGATCAAGATTTCGAGGTTTGCCGGAAACCTGTTGTGAGTGTCAAAATCGCCGCTCGCGGCTAGGTTGCAGATGGCGGTGATGCGCCTGAACGGCCCTTTAACGACAGAAAACGTGGCGGCTCGCGGGAAGGCGGCCAGGTTGAACGTCAAGTCCAAAACGTTCAGCCACAAGTTGGCCAGATACGCCGATGTATGCCTGCGTTCGCTGCGTCTCCGATGGTTCAGCGAAGACCGATCCGACGGCCTCATGCGGCGTCGGGTCGGTGGCCCGCACCGCGGAGTAGCGTCAGCGGCATGAAGTTCGGCATCGCCACCTTCGTCGACGACGACAGCATCGATCCGGTGTCGCTGGCTCTCGCGATCGAGGAGCGGGGGTTCGCCTCGCTCATCGTGGCAGAGCACAGCCACATCCCCGTCAGTCGCGAGTCGCCGTATCCGAGTGGCGGTGACCTGCCCGCGTGGTACTACAACACGCTCGACCCGTTCGTCACCCTTGCCGCCGCGGCCGCAGTGACGTCCACGATCGACCTCGTCACCGGCGTCGCGTTACTGATCCAACGCGACCCGATCCACACCGCCAAAGAATCCGCGAGCATCGATCTCATCTCGGACGGTCGGTTCGTGCTCGGCGTCGGCGCGGGCTGGAATCTGGAGGAGATGCGCGACCACGGCACCGACCCGAAAACCCGTGGCGCACTGCTGGACGAGAGCATCGAGGCGGTCAAGGCGCTGTGGACCGACGAGCCCGCCGAATACCACGGCAAGTACGTCAACTTCGATTCGTCCTACTGCCGTCCCAAACCGGTCCGGCAACCACATCCGCCGATCTATGTCGGCGGAAACTCCGATGCCACCGTCAAACGCGTGATTCGCCATGGCGCAGGCTGGATTTCGAACCCGCTGCCCAGAGACGAGCTGGCCAAACGGATCGGCCAGATGCGCGACGGCGGGGCCGACGACGTACCGTTGATGATGTTCGGCACACCCGTCAAAGTCGACTATTGGCGCGCCGCAGAGGATCTCGGCTTTGACCAACTGGGGCTCTTCCTGCCGTCGGTGGGCAAGGATGAGTCCCTACGCCTGCTTGATGACTATGCGGCGGCCGTGAAGAAGTATCAGTTGGGGAATTGAGGCCTGGCCTCTGCTCGTTGCGGCGTCGCTTCCTGCGTGGAGGTCGCCGAAACACTCCGACGGCAGCCACGCGGTGGGAACCGGCGACAAGCCGAGGCGTGGCTTCCGCAGTCAACCCACAGCTGATCCACCGGTTGGCCCTCAAGAACCGCGCTTACCGTCCGGCATGTGATCAACCGGCGTTCATTCCTGGCGGCGACGGCCGTCGGTTCGATCGCCGCCGGATACGCGCTGCGGGCCGGAGTGCCGACCGCGCACGCCGACCCCAATGCCGTCGATGCGCCATCGGTCGCGGTGCTCACCAAGAGGCGGACGGCCACGCAGTGGGGGATGGCACTGCCCGGAATCACCACATCCTTCGCCGCCGCCGGCCGCCAGATCGCCCTGACGTTCGACGCCTGCGACGGTGCCTGCGATGACGCGCTGCTCGACACCTTGCAGCACAACGGTGTGCCGGCGGTGCTCATGCTCAACTCGAAATGGATCGACCGCAACCCCGACCGGGCCCGGCAATTGGCGGCCAATCCGTTGTTCGAGATCGGCAACCACGGCACCCGTCACGTGCCGCTTTCAGTGACGGGCCGCTCGGCGTACGGCATCGCGAGGACGCGCTCGGCCGATGAGGTGGTCAACGAGGTGTGGGGCAACCATCAGCGGCTGACTGCGCTGACGGGCCGGCCGCCGACCTGGTTTCGACCCGGCACCGCACACTACGACGACGTAGCCGTCGAAATCGTGCACGAACTCGGTGAGCAACCGTTGGGGTTCAGTGTCAACGCCGACAACGGTGCGACGGCGTCGGCTGCCGCCGTGCGCGCCAACGTGATGAACGCGGCGCCCGGTTCGATCGTGATCGCGCACATGAACCATCCGCAGTCGGGCACGCATGCGGGATTCGCCGCTGCGATTCCCGCCATGCAGGCGGCGGGCTGGCAGTTCGTGTCACCGACGGGGCGGACTGGGTAGCGGTGCTTTCGCCATTACTGGACGGGACCATCGCCGATTTCCACGTGGGGGTCGCCAGCACGCGACGGGCACGACCCTGAGGTAGAAACTGGCGGCGCAAAGCCGGCGCAAAGCCCAGAGGAAGCCCGGAGGAAGCCCGGAGTGAGCGGGCTTTCGCCAGGCGCGTAAGCCGGAGGCGGGAGCAAGCGTCAGACAACCTTGCACTCGGCATGGTCGAGTGCTAAGAATGCAGTTGGCACTCTCGATCAGTGAGTGCTAGGTCGGGACGGTGAGACCGGGGCCGCACCTGCGGGAGCACACCCCAGTCGTCCGTCGCGGGCACTGAACCTGACCACACAACGTGCGATCCCCTATCCGGAGGAATCACTTCGCAATGGCTAAGACAATTGCGTATGACGAAGAGGCCCGTCGCGGCCTTGAGCGGGGCCTGAACAGCCTCGCCGACGCGGTAAAGGTGACGCTGGGCCCCAAGGGTCGCAACGTCGTCCTGGAGAAGAAGTGGGGCGCCCCCACGATCACCAACGATGGTGTGTCCATCGCCAAGGAGATCGAGCTGGAGGACCCGTACGAGAAGATCGGCGCTGAGCTGGTCAAGGAAGTCGCCAAGAAGACTGACGACGTCGCGGGTGACGGCACCACCACCGCCACCGTTCTGGCCCAGGCCCTGGTTCGTGAAGGTCTGCGTAACGTCGCTGCCGGCGCCAACCCGCTCGGCCTGAAGCGCGGCATCGAGAAGGCCGTCGAGAAGGTCACCGAGACGCTGCTCAAGAGCGCCAAGGAGGTGGAGACCAAGGAGCAGATCGCTGCCACCGCCGGTATCTCCGCCGGTGACCAGTCCATCGGTGACCTGATCGCCGAAGCCATGGACAAGGTCGGCAACGAGGGTGTCATCACCGTCGAGGAGAGCAACACCTTCGGCCTGCAGCTGGAGCTCACCGAGGGCATGCGCTTCGACAAGGGCTACATCTCGGGTTACTTCGTGACCGACGCCGAGCGCCAGGAAGCCGTCCTGGAGGATCCCTACATCCTGCTGGTCAGCTCCAAGGTCTCGACCGTCAAGGACCTGCTGCCGCTGCTGGAGAAGGTCATCCAGTCGGGCAAGCCGCTGCTGATCATCGCCGAGGACGTCGAGGGCGAAGCCCTGTCGACCCTGGTGGTCAACAAGATCCGTGGCACCTTCAAGTCTGTGGCCGTCAAGGCTCCGGGCTTCGGTGACCGCCGCAAGGCCATGCTGCAGGACATCGCCATCCTCACCGGTGGCCAGGTCATCAGCGAAGAGGTCGGCCTCTCGCTGGAGACCGCCGATGTCGCGCTGCTGGGTCAGGCCCGCAAGGTCGTCGTCACCAAGGATGAGACCACCATCGTCGAGGGCGCCGGCGACAGCGACGCCATCGCCGGTCGCGTGGCCCAGATCCGTGCCGAGATCGAGAACAGCGACTCCGACTACGACCGCGAGAAGCTGCAGGAGCGCCTGGCCAAGCTGGCCGGCGGTGTTGCGGTGATCAAGGCCGGCGCTGCCACCGAGGTGGAGCTCAAGGAGCGCAAGCACCGCATCGAGGACGCCGTCCGCAACGCGAAGGCTGCCGTCGAAGAGGGCATCGTCGCCGGTGGCGGCGTGGCCCTGCTGCAGTCGGCTCCGTCGCTGGAGGAGCTGCAGCTCACCGGTGACGAGGCGACCGGCGCCAACATCGTGCGCGTCGCGCTGTCGGCCCCGCTGAAGCAGATCGCCTTCAACGGTGGCCTGGAGCCCGGCGTCGTCGCCGAGAAGGTCACCAACTCGCCCGCCGGCACCGGCCTGAACGCCGCCACCGGTGAGTACGAGGACCTGCTCAAGGCCGGCGTCGCCGACCCGGTGAAGGTCACCCGCTCGGCGCTGCAGAACGCGGCGTCCATCGCGGCGCTGTTCCTCACCACCGAGGCCGTCGTCGCCGACAAGCCGGAGAAGGCGGCCCCCGCGGCCGACCCGACCGGTGGCATGGGCGGCATGGACTTCTAGAAGTCCTGCTGCTTCGGCGAGAACTACACGGGAAATCCCCGGCGTGCTCACGCACGCCGGGGATTTTTCGTCGGGTCGGGCGGTGGGTTTGCTCGTCCCCACTCCGCGGGTGCGCGGGCAAACCCGTGACCGGTCGGGTGAGATTCCCGTGATACGGTGCGGGCGCTGATCGCGTTCGTGGCTTGCTTTCGGGGGGAGATCGAATTGTTGACGTTCCGCGCGTGCAGGTTTGCTGCGTGACTCATCCGCCGCATTCGCCGTTCGGCGGGCCCAACCCCGTCGACGACCATACGCCCCAGAATTCCGGCTACCGGCAAGCGCCGCTGCCCCCGCCGCCGCAGTGGGGCGCGCCTGCGCCCGGCGCTGCACCCCAACCCGGACCGCTCGGGTTTGACGCGCCCCCGCCCCCTGCGCCGCAGGTGCCCCAGGGCCCGCCGCAGGGTGACTGGCGCGGCCCATTGCAGCGCGACTTCCACAATCCCCAGATCGGGTTTCCCACACCGGTACCCGCGCCGCGTCGCAACAAGAAGGCGTTGCTCATCACGGCCGGCGCCACCGGTGCGGTGCTGCTGATCGTGGCCGTCGTGGTGGGCATCGTTTCGTTCTCGGGTGGCGGCGCCGGTGGTATCGGTGGTGGCGGCGCCAGCACGGCCACCGACGCGGTCAAGGGCTACCTGGATGCTTTGTCGAAGGGAGATGCCAACGCCGCGTTGGCATTCGGTTCCGATCAGCCTGCGTCGAAGGATTTCCTCACCGACGACGTCTTGAAGCAGCAGATCGCGAAGTGGCCCATCACGAACATCCGCATCCTCAACGCCAACGAGACCGGTGACATGGCGCAGGTACACGTGGTGGCCAACTTCGGTGACCAGACCTCCGACCAGACGCTGATGGTGAAGAAGCAGGACGGCGGTTGGAAGCTATCCGGGGCGGCCGCCAAGATCAACCTCACCGCGAGCGCCCTGACCACCAACCCGGTGACCGGCCAGCCCCTGCCCGCGCCGCCGGTATCGCTTTTCGGCAAACCCATCTCGGGTTCATCGGTGGTCTACGTATTTCCCGGTTGGCTGGAGCTGGGTTCGGCGAACAAGTACCTCTCGGTGACGGCGCAGCGGCCGGTGCTACTGGAGGGCCTGGTGGCTCAGGGGGTCGCCATACCTGCCGGGCTGCAGGTGCAGTTGAGCGACGCCGGGTCGGAGGCGGCCAAGAAGGCAGTCGCCGACGCGATCGCCGAATGTGCGAAGTCCACGCAGCTCTCACCCCCTGGATGCCCGCAGAGCGTCCCCAACCCGATGTTGGTGGACGGTACCGCGCATTGGGAGGCGCCCGCTGACCTCAGCGGCCTGCAATACACCTTCATGTCGCTCGACATGGGCCTGCGGGTGATGGGGACGGCGGAGTGGAAGCTCACCGCCAACAGCACCGACGGCACCCCCATGCAGGGCACGCCGCTGGTCCCGATGATGGGGCAGATCGACATGACCCAGGAACCGTTGACAGTGAAATGGGCCGGCAAATGAGCGTCACCATGCCGCCGCAGCGGGCGCCCCAGCCCACCCGGGAGGAGATCGACCGGGCGCGCGGGGTGGTCGGTGCCTTGTCCAACGCCTTCGCCGCCAAGGTGGTGGGCCAGAGCGGATTGCAGCAGAGCCTGCTGATCGGTCTGCTCACCGGAGGGCACGTCCTGCTGGAAAGCGTTCCGGGACTTGCCAAGACCACAGCCGCGCGTGCGGTCGCCGATGCGGTGCAGGCCAACTTCCGGCGCATTCAGTGCACCCCCGACCTGCTTCCCAGTGACATCATCGGGACCCAGATCTTCGACGCTTCCCGGGGCGCCTTCCACACCCAGCTGGGCCCGGTACACGCCAATATCGTGCTGCTCGACGAGATCAACCGGTCCAGCGCGAAAACCCAGAGCGCCATGCTGGAGGCGATGGAGGAACGCCAGACCAGTATCGCCGGCGAGGTCTACAAGATCCCCGAACCGTTCCTGGTGCTCGCCACCCAGAACCCGGTGGACCAGGAGGGCACCTATCCGCTGCCGGAAGCCCAGATGGACCGGTTCATGTTCAAAGAGATCCTGACCTACCCGACGCCCCAGGAGGAGTCGGAGATGGTCTTCCGGATCGACGCGGGGGTCTACACCAACCGCCGCACCGCGGCGGTGGCCTCACTGGACGACATCCTGTACATCCGCGACGTGGTCCGACGGGTTTACCTCGACCCCGCGATCGTCAACTACATCACCCAGATCGTTGCGGTGACACGTACTCCGCAGCAGTTCCTTCCGCCGAACCTGGCTCGGCTCATCGAATACGGTGCCAGCCCGCGAGCGACCATCGCCTTCTGCAAGGCCGCGCGGGCCCTCGCGCTGCTGTCGGGACGCAATCATGTGCTGCCCGATGACATCAAGGCTCTCGCACATCGGATCCTGCGGCATCGGCTGATTCTCGGATTCGAGGCGGTGGCCCAAAATGTCACCCCGGAAGTCTTGATAGACAACATCATTCGGGTAGTGCGAACTCCGTAGCCGCTATGGGAGTGCTACTGCAGGAGGTGAAGGCGCAGACCCTCGCCGGTAACCGGCTGTCCGGTCCGAGCGGGGTGTCCCGTGGCCTTCTCGAAGGCGAGCATCGCTCGATGTTCCACGGGCGCAGCCTGGAGTTCGACGACCTGCGCCCTTACATCCCGGGCGACGACGTCCGCGACATCGACTGGAAGGCTTCGGCGCGCTCGACCGACGTGCTGGTCAAGCGTTTCGTCTCCTACCGGCAGCAACGGGTGCTGATGGTCGTCGACCTCGGCCGGAACATGCTCGCACTGGCCGCCGGCGGTGAGGTCAAACAGCGGGTGATCCTCAACGCGGTCGGTCTGGTGGGGCTGATCGCGATCAGCAAGGGCGACGAGATGGGGCTAGTGTACGGCGACGCCACCGGTTCGGCGCACATGCCGAACCGGCGCGGTGAGGCACACCTCGAGCACATCCTGGAGCGGGTCAACCGACATCAGGTGGCTGACAGCGCTCGCAGTGAGCTCGCCACCCAATTGGATTACGTGCAGCAGCATTTCCGACGTCGCCACATCGTCTTCGTGATCTCCGACGAACCTGACGTCTCACCGCGGCTGGCCGAGCAGTTCCGCAAGGTCGGAGCTCGCCACGACGTCTACTGGATCACCGTGCGGGATGCGCCGCTGATCGGCGTACCGGCGTTCGGCGGCGAAGGGTATGACGTCGAAAGCGGCAGAACATTGCTGCGCGAGGAGATTCTCGGCCCTCGGGTGCTGGAGGCATACCGTCGGGCCGAGGCGAAACGGGAGGCCGCGTTCGCCGAATACGTCGACAGTTCGGCAATCCCGTGCGCCCGGATCTCCGCGAGCGGCGAGCTGTTCGGCGCCGTCACATTGATGCTGAAGAAGGCCAGCCGTGGCAAATGACTATCTGAAGTGGATCGTTGCGCCGCTGCCGTATTCGGTGGGATGGCTGGTGCTGGGCGTGCTGCTGATCCTGGGGGTCATCGGGTGGTTCGTCGGGGTGGTGGTGTGGACGCTTCCGGTGGAACGGCTGCGCGGCATCCCGGTGATCCGGGACATCAGTGCACGGGTGCTGCGACGCAAATTCGGCACCGCGATCGGCAGGATCAGCGACCGCTACCACGCCGGAGAGCTCACCTCCCGTCAGGCGTACACCGCGATGAGCCGGATACTGCGGAACTTCATCTACCTCCAGACCGGCGTCGCCGCACCGTACATGGCGCTGGGTGAGGTGGCGGGTAGTGCCGCGGCGGCAGCGGCACCGGCCGTGTCGGCGCTGTACTCGAAACAGTTCGAGCTCGAAGACAATCCGGACGTCGCTGCTACGGCAGCCCAGGTGCGGAGCACGATCCAGTCATGGAGCTGAGGTGGGGATGGGTGGTGATCGTCGGCCTGGTGGCGCTCGGCGCCATCGTGCTGGCCGCGTTCCTGTGGCCGATGCGCCGGCAACCACGACGGTTGCGTCCGTTGGCGTGGGTCGGTCGGCTGACCGAGATGCCCGAGTATGCGCGGGCCTACCGCCGTTACCGAATCCTGTTGACGGCCATCGCAGTCACCACGGTCGCCGTGCTGATGTGCGCCATCGTCGCGACGGCCCGCCCGGTCAGCTCCCAGGCCACCGCAGCTGAGGTCAATCGCGCCCATCCAGAGGATGTGATGCTGTGTCTGCAGGACGATCCGGCGTCCCACGACGCGTCCGTGTTGCTGTCCTACTTCGCCGGCCAGGCCGCCGGTTTCGACTCGCAACGGCTCGGCCTCACCTCCCGTGCCAGCCGGGTGATCCCGCTGACCCGGGACTACCCCTTTCTTGAGGAGGTACTCGGCCGGTACGCCAGCCTGGAGCGGCTGCGGTCCGAGCAGAACCCCACTCCGGAGGACGCCGCCGTCCTGCAACGCGCCCAATACGAACTCGGCAGGACCGTCAGCTATACGGACTACCAACTCACCGTCAACGACGCACTTGCCATGTGTATGAAGGGTTTTCCCGGAGTCGGCAAGCCGTCGGACGCCCGGCGGTCGGTGATCTACATGGGCCCGGCCGCTCCGGCGGCAACACCGATCTTCTCCGACGATGAGCTGACGAACCTGGCTCGCTCATCGGGAATCCAGGTCAACGTGTTGACGAATTCGACCCTCGACGCCAGCGGTGGCCTCAGCGATATCGCCGAAGCCACCGGTGGACGCTTCATCAGCTATGTCACCGCCGCAGATGCCGACGGCGGAACCCCGCACGGTGACCAGGATTCGCTGGACAAGGCGCTACGCAGCCACCTCGACGACATCCGATCACATCCGCCGGTCCTGACAGCTTCGGACGGGACGATCATGGTCCAGCAGTTGCGCGACCGCCCGAACCTGGTGCTCACCATCGGGCTGGCAATCGTGATCGTCTTCGCTGTCAGCCTCGCGGGGGTGCGGCGATGACATTCGAGCCCGTCCTGGCCTGGTGGGTTTTCCTCTTGCTGGCGGCGCTGACGCTGGTACTGCGGATGTACACGCTGTACCGGGTGCTGGTGGTCGTGGGGAAAGAGAGCCAGCGCAAGGTCGTCGTGCGGTGGAGTCTGTTGACGCTGGTGATCGTGTGCTTGTTCGCCGCCGCGGTGAGGCCCGGAGTCGAGGCCGACACCCACCCGGTGAACCAGGCCGCCGCCGACGCCGCTGCCAACAGCAACGTGAACGTGTTCTTCGTGGTCGATCGATCGCTCAACTCCCGGGCAGAAGACTTCGGCAACAACCAGTTTCGGATGGCCGGGATCCGCACTGACATGCAGGCGATCGTCGACCAATACCCGTCCGGACGTTTCTCGATAACCTCGTTCGCGACGAAAGCCCGGGTCGATTGGCCGCTGTCCGACGACGTCTGGAGCCTGCGCGCGCTGCTCAAGAACTACTCGGCATACGAATCGGAATTCGACTCGGTCTACCAGGTGGACGTGGGGGCTGCGGCCGATCAACTGAAGCGTCAGCTGGAGCTGGCCGCCCAGCAGTATCCGGGCTCGAACAACCTGGTCTTCTATCTCGGCGAGGGCGCCGGGATCTCGAAGCGCGACGCGACCGCCTTCGACGTCCCGTCGGAGCTGGTGGCCGGCGGCGCGGTGCTGGGATACGGCACACCGGCCGGCGGGCGGGTGGCCAGCAAGATCGCGGCCAGCGGGGAGGTCACCTACTTCCCGGACCCGGCAAGTGGTGGCGGACAGTTCCTTTCGCCGCTGGACGAAGCCTCGCTGCGGACCGTGGCCGAGCAACTGCACGTACCGTACTTCCACCGTGGGCTCGGCGACTCGACCTCCACGATCATCCCCGCGGTGGACGGGGAGTCCTCGACAGCGGTGCAGCAGGAAGTTTCGATGCCGGGCGACCGCACCGAGTTCTACTGGATTTTCACGGCGATCGCGATGCTGTTGATGTTTTATGAGCTGTTCGCGATGGCACGAGAATACCGGGTCTCCCGCCGGACCGGGCGGGACACATGATGTCGAGCGGACGTGGCATTCCGGCGTTCCGGTTGGTGCTCAACAGGATCGGCGCGTACTTCTCGCAGGGACCGAGCCGCAAGGTGCTGCGACGACGGCTCATCGTGTTCTCGATTCTGCCGGCCGTGCTGCTCGTGGCGATCGCCGTCAAACTGATCACGATGGTCGGCTATGGCAGTTCCGCCAGATCCGACTATCTGGCGTACGACTCCTACGGCTTGGCCGACGATGTGCGGACGCTCAAGTCGCTCAACGTAATCGACTCCTACAAACCCTATTTCGCCGAGGGCGACCGCTATGTGCTGGAAGGGAAACTGGCCGAGGCCGAATCGGAATTCAAGAAATCGCTGTCTCTGGTCAGCCAAGCCCGATCATGCCCGGTGCGAATCAATCTCGAAGTGGTGCTGGAGACCCTCGGCGATCTCAAGAACGCCGACAAGCACCGCGACGAGGCGAAGTCGCTCTGGACCGAGGCGCTGAAGGTGACGCAAGAGGCGCCCGGCGGTTGCTTCGACACCACGACCGAACCCGACGAAGAGCGCCGCACGCACCTCAACGAGACCGAACAGCGGCTCGAGGACAAATTGAAGGACCCCGAATCGCCCGATGGTGGCCAAGGCGGCGGTGGCGGCGGCGGTGGTGGCCAGGGCGGCGGTGACCAGGGCCAGGGCCAGGGCGACCAGGGCCAGAACAACCAGGGCCAAGGACAAGGCGGCGAGGGGCAAAACGGCCAGGGGCAGAACAGCCAGGGGCAGGGCCAAGGCGACCAGGGACAAAACGGCCAGGGGGACCAAGGGCAAAACGGCCAAGGCCCAGGTCAGCAAGGCCCAGGTCAGCAGGGTCAGGGCGAGCAGGGCCCAGGCCAGCAGGGTCAGAACGGTGAGAACGGTCAGGGCACCGGTGAGGCCAAAGCCGACCCGACGCCGGACACCGTCGGCGCGGACCGTATCGCGATCGAATCGGACGGGGTGGCCACGCACCAGCTGAATCCGGGACAGGGTGACCCGGGCGAGGTGATCAAGCGAGTGCTCGAAGACACCAACGCCAGTGGTTCCGATCGGGAGTGACAGCGGCCGTTCGCGGTGTCAGTTCTCCGACAACACGATGCAGTCGCTGTCGCACTGGCCGGGCGGGCCCGGCTTGGTTGCCTTGCGATGCAGCACCGCGCGTCTGGGCACGATCTCATGTGTCTCGTCCCCGGTAGTGCCGGCCTGGCCCCGCCCGTCGACGATCAGTGAATACCCGCCGGGCTGACGCGGCGGACAGACCAGCGTGGCGTGTTCGTGGGAGGCGAGGTTTCTGCGGGTGTGTCCGCCGACCGGCCCGACATGGATGATGCCGTTGACCAGATGTGGCTCCACCGCGACGGTGTGTGCGTGGTAGTTGTCGTCGACCGTGACGAGGTAGGCGAACGTGTAGTCCGCCAGCTTGTCGGCCAGCTGGTTGAGATCCACTTTCACGCTCATGACGTGAGAATAGGCCGGTCCGGGCCGCGGCGGGTCCGACCTCGACGGACTGGTGGCGATTGCCGCCCCGCGAGGTGAACCGCGGCGGGTACGTTCAACCTCATGTCACTGCCACCGCCCTCATCCACCAGCACCGCGGTCGTCACCGGCGCCTCGTCGGGGATCGGCGCGGAGCTGGCCCGGGAGTTGGCCTCCCGGGGATACGGGGTCACCTTGGTGGCCCGCCGTGCCGACAAGCTGGCCGAGCTCGCGGCCGAACTGTCCGGGGTGCGGGTCGAGGTGATTCCGTGCGACGTCGCCGACTCGCAGGCCCGGGCAACGCTTTTCGACGAGGTCGAGCGCCGCGGGCTGACGGTGGACATCCTGGTCAACAACGCCGGTATCGGCACCATGGGCGCGGTGACCCGCTCCACCCCGGACGCTGAGATCGCTCAGGTGCGGGTGAACGTCGAAGCGGTGATCGACCTGTGCACCCGGGCCGTGGCGTTGATGGTGCCGCGTGGAAGCGGCGCCATCCTCAATGTGGGCTCCACGGCCGGCTTTCACCCTTTCCCCGGGCAGGCCGGGTACGCGGCTACAAAAGCGTTCGTTCGCAACTACACCGAGGGTCTGCGCGCCGAACTGGCCGGAACCGGTGTCACGGCGACGACGCTGCACCCGGGCCCGGTGCGCACCGAATTCCTCAAATCCGCCGGGATGGACGAACGTGCCTTCGCCGCCGCGTTCCCCAAATTCCTCTGGATGCCGGCCCGCGACGTGGCACGGGTAGGGCTCGACGCGCTGGCACACGACAAGGCTGAGGTGATCGCCGGTGCGCCCAGCCGGGTCAGCACCCGGCTGGCGCAGTTGATGCCCAACCGGTTGTTGTTACCGATGCTGGCCAAACAACACCCGGCGCTGCGCCGGGACCGATCAGCCCGCTGAACCAGGCCAGGGCCGCATCCACGCCTCGACCGGCAGGTCCAGGCCGTTGCACAGGGTGCAGATGGTCCGGTACCACCCGACGGCGATCAGCAGCTCCATCCGTTGTTCCTCATCGAGGTCGTCACCCAAGGCTTCCCACGTCGTCGCCGACCATGAGCCGGTCCGTTCCAGCTCGTCGACTGCATCGATGAGCACTCGTTCGGCGGCCGACCAGCCCGCGTCGGCGCCGGTGACCAGGGCATCGCACTCGGCGTCGGAAACCCCGGCGATCGGACCCCAGAACGCGGCCTGTCCTCCCCATTCGTAGGCGCAGCCGACAAGCGCGCAGATCCGCAGGATCGCGATGGTGCGCACCCGCGGCGGCAGCAGCGTGTCGACGTAGAGTGCCTCACCGAGCTTGCGCAGCTTGGCCGCCAGCTTCGGATGCCGCTGCAGGCAGCGCACCAGCAGCAGCGGCTCATAGGTCCGGTCGGGGTGGCCCCAACTCTGGATGCCCGCGGCATCCTCTTCGCTCCACGGCGGGGCGAGTGGTGCGACGCGGCTCATGCGGGCGGCGCCGGCTGCCGGCCACGGACCAGCCGGCCCGGGCGCGCAGCGGTGGGTACGCCGTTCTCGGCGATCACCTCACCGGAGACGACGGTCGCGACGTATCCGTCTGCCGTCTGGTCGAGCCGGCGTCCGCCGCCGGGCAGGTCGTAGGCGACGACCGGCCGGTGCAGCCGCAGCGCCGCATGGTCGATGACGTTCAGATCAGCCTTGTAGCCCAAGGCGATTCGACCGCGATCGGCCAGCCCGGCGACGCGAGCGGGTACCGAGGTCAGTTCCCGCACCGCCTCGGCCACGCTCAGCGTGCCTGCGCCGCGGTCGCGGACCCAGTGCGTCAGCAGGTAGGTGGGGAAGCTGGCATCGCAGATCATGCCGTAATGCGCCCCGCCGTCACCGAGGCCGAGGATGACGTCGTCGCGCCGGATCAACTCGGCGACGGTGTCCAGCGAGTTGTCACGAAAATTGGCCAGCGTGACCAGCAGCATGGCATGCCCGTCGTCGTCGAGCAGGCGGTCATAGGCCTCCTCGAGCGGGTCGACGCCGCGGGCTCGGGCCCGGGCACCGATCGAGTTCGACGGGTCGGGCTCGTAGTCGGGCTGCTCACCCAGCGGATACATATAGTCCCAGGCCTGCACGGCGAACATCAGGGGATGCCCGTCGCTGGCCGACGAATCACTCAGAATTCGTTGGCGCACTTCGGGTTTACGCATCTCGGCGACCCGCTCGGCCAAGGGCAGGTGGGCGATCTCGCGGTAGCTCGGATACAGCACGAACGGGTTGCCGGACAGTTCGAGGCCGAGCACCAGCCCGATCGGGCGCGGGAAGATCTGGGCAGTCACGACGGGATCAGCTGTTGCCGCGTTATTGTTCGCTTTCTCCACCATGCGCAGCGCGTCCTCGAAGAAGGCCGGGCCGGCATTGCCGATCGCCAGGGTGAACGTCACCGGCAGTCCGACATCGGCGGCGACGTCGAACACGGTCTGCAGCGCCGGCTCGTAGTCGCCGGCGACCAGATCGGGCACGAACTGGATCAGGCCGCCTCCGGCGTCGTCGACGCCTCGGGCGATCGCCTCGATCTCGGCATAGCCGGCGTCGTAACTGGGAATCGGCTTGCCGCTCTCGGTCTTGTGGATGGTCAGCCGCGATGAGGCGAATCCCAGCGCGCCGCAGTGCACGGCCTCGGCGGCGAGCTTGCGCATCAGCGCCAAGTCCTCGGTGGTGGCCGGTTCCCGGTCGACACCGCGCCGGCCCATCACGTACACCCGCAGCGGGGAGTGCGGCAGGAACGCCGCCACATCGATATCCAGCTGCCGCGACGACAGCGCGTCGAGGAACTCGGGGAAGGTCTCCCAGGTCCACGGCAGGCCGTCGACCATGACCACGCCCGGGATGTCCTCCACACCGGCCATCACGTCGACGAGGACATCGTGATCGTCGGGGCGGCACGGTGCGAATCCGACGCCGCAGTTGCCCATCACCGCCGTGGTGACCCCGTGCGCCGAGGATGGGTTGAGCCGGTCCGACCAGATGGCCTGGCCGTCGTAATGCGTGTGCAGATCGACGAAGCCCGGGGTGACCAACAGGCCGGTGGCATCGATCTCACGTTCGGCCGGCCCGGGCGCAGACCCCACTGCCACGATGACGCCGTCGCGCACGGCGACGTCGCCCACGTACGGGGCGCCGCCCAGGCCGTCGACGATGGTGCCGCCCCGGATACATAGGTCATAGCTCATCTAACTAACCTACGACGGCGATCCGTGTATGCCTATGGGGTGCGCCGAAATTCATCGCATGTCGGCAGACCGTGCCAGGATCGGAACGTGATCGATCACTTCGGTATCAACTGCACCGATTTCCCCAAGGCCACCCAGTTCTACGACACTGTGCTGGGCGTATTGGGCTATACCCGGCAGCTCGATTACGGCGTGGCCATCGGCTACGGCACCGCAGGGCATCCGGATTTCTGGATCGCCGACGCCAGCGCGGGCGACGCCAAAGGCCCCAACCGCGAGATCCACGTGGCGTTCCACGCCGCGGATGTCGACGCTGTCACCGCTTTCTACGAGGCCGCGCTCAAACTGGGCGCCGAGTCACTGCACGCGCCGCGGCTGTGGCCCGAATACCACCCCGGTTACTTCGGGGCTTTCGTCCGCGATCCGGACGGCAACAATGTGGAGGCGGTGTTCCACGGGGCGGCACCCGCCGGGCAGTAAGCGCTAGAGCGGTTCCAATTCCGAGATCAGCCAGTCGCCGTCGACACGGGTCAGGCTGACCCGGTAGGCCAGCGCATCCTTGGTCGACTGGGCGTCGGCACCCGCGGTCTCGGTTTTCTGGTCGACGAATGCCACCACACTGGCCTCGTCGACGGTCAGCGACTCCACACCCGTGTTGCGGACCGTTGCGATCTGGGTGACGTTGTCCGCCTTCGTGCGGATCGTCTTGAGGTACTCGTCGACGGCCGACCCGGTCAGCAGCGCGGTGACGGTGTCGATGTCGGACCGGCTGGTCGTGGGGCTGTAGCTCAGCACCTTGACCACGTTGTCGGCCACGAACTCGGTGATCTGCTCGCGCGCATGGTCGTCGTCGGCGATGGGCGCCGGCGCCGGCCGGCTCTTGACCGCCAGCTGCCAGGCACCCAGACCGATGGCCACCACGATGCCGGCGATCAGGGCACCGACCAGGACCGTCCACCCTCGCGTACGTGTGCCCATCAGTTCACGAACTCCAGCTTCGAGGCCTTGTAGGCGCCATCGGCGTTTTCGACGGTGACCCGCACCCGTTGCAGCGAGACCACGCCGACCCGATTGCTGGTGACGGTGACCTTCGTGTCGACCGTGACGAGCACGACCGCCTCATCGGAGAACAACGATTCCACACCGGCCCCGGTGACCGTTCCCTCGGTTTTGACACCCATTTCCTGGGCCTTGCGTTTGATCTCGGGCGCCTGGCTCTTCAGATCGGCGCGGAACTTGTCGGTGGCCCCGTCCATCATCGCCGCGAGATCGCTGTCGGCGGTGTCGGCGCTGACGGTGACGCTGTGCAGGGCGAAGGTCCGGGCCGCGTCGACGTACGGCTGCCACGACGGCGTGGTGCGCGGCGCCGGAGCGGCGCGGACGAACTGGCTTATCGCGAAGCCGAGCGCGCACACCAGCAACACCGCGAGCACGGCCGGCACCGCGACCCTGGCCGGGCTGCGCTTCTGGACACTGCGCGGTTGTGGGATCGGGCTGGGCCCCGACCAGTGGGGTGACCGATGTTGTGCACTGACCACCGGGGGAGCGGGCGGGTTGAAGGCCGGGGCCGCGATCACCCGAGGAGGCTCTGACGAGACCGGTCGGGGAGCAACCGGCGGCACTGCCGGAGGGCGCTGCGTGACCGGGCTGCCGGCCCGGGCGTCGGCGAGCGCCTTCGCGAAATCGATGCAGCGTGCATAACGGCCCTCGCGGTCCTTGGCCATGCCCTTGAGCATCACCTCGTCCAGATAGGCCAACTCGGGACGTACATTGCGCAGGCTGGGCGGCAGCTCATTGAGCTGCTTGCTGATGACCACGGCCGGATTGGAATGGTGGAACGGCGAATGCCCGGCCAGAAGCTGAAAGGCGCTGGCAGCCAAGGCATATTGGTCGGCCCGCCCGTCCATCGACTGTCCCAGGAGCTGTTCGGGGGCCGAGTACGCCATCGAGCCCACTGCCATGTTGGTGGCGGTGATCCCGCTGATGTCGTCGACGCGGCGGGCAACACCGAAGTCGGCCAACAGAATTCGACGATGGTCAGCTTCGGGGCTGGTCAGCAGGATGTTGGCGGGTTTGACGTCGCGATGCAGCAGGTTGCGCTGGTGCGCGTAGTCGAGGGCTTCGGCGATGGCGGTGACGATTTCGACCGCCTCGGCCAGGGGCATTCCGGCGGGGTGCCGCTCCCGGACGTGTCGAGCGGCGTCGGTGCCGTCGACGTAGTCCATCGCGATCCACAGCTGCCCCTCGAACTCACCGCGATCGTGCAGGCCGACGATGTGCGGGTGCCACAGCGATGCGGCGATGTCGGCCTCACGGTTGAACCGGTCGCGGTACTGGGCGTCGCCGGTCAGCGCGGCGGGCATGATCTTGAGCGCATCCTGGCGGGGAAGGCGCGGATGCTGGGCCAGGTAGACCTCGCCCATGCCGCCGGAACCGAGTAGACGTTGAATCGTGTACCCGGCGAACACGTCACCGGCATTCAACGGCATGCCCGTGATCGTAGTCGGGACCGAGACTCGCCGGTTCGCGAGTAGCGTCGAGGCCATGGCTGCCGCTGATTCCGATGCCGTCCGAGAATTGCTGCGCGACGCATTCACCAGGCTCATCGAGCACGTCGACGACCTCACCGACGGGTTGACCGAAGAGGTGTCGAGCTATCGCCCCACCCCGCGCGCCAACAGCATCGCGTGGCTGATCTGGCACAGCGCCCGCTGCCAGGACCTGCAGTTGTGCGACATCGCCGGGATCGAGCAGGTGTGGACGCGCGACGGCTGGAAAGACCGCTTCGGACTCGACCTGCCGGCCAACGACATCGGCTACGGGCACAGGCCGGAGGACGTCGCGAAGGTGCATGCCCCGGCCGACCTGCTGGCGGGGTACTACCTCGCGGTGCACAAGGCCACGCTGGCCTACATCGCCGGGGTGACCGCCGAAGAGCTCGGCCGCATCGTCGACACCCATTGGGATCCGCCGGTGACGGCGAGCGCCCGGTTGGTCAGCATCATCGACGATTGCGCACAGCACCTCGGCCAGGCGGCCTATCTGCGCGGCATCATCCCTTGATCGCCCGGTGGTGGCCGCTGATCGGCCTCGCCGTCATGGTGCTGCTCGGATGGGCGGTGCATGGCGCGCCGGTGCCCGTCGACGACTGGTTCCAAGACCTCGGCGCCGACCTGGGGCCGCGACGGGACGTCTTGCTCCTGTTCACCAAGCCGCCCCTGGTGGCGGCCGCGTTGCTGGCCGGCGTCGTCGTGGCGGTCCGCCAACACCGCAAGCGGCTGGCGATCGCCATGGTGGTGACCCCGATCTTGGCGATCACGGTCGTGCGGTTGATCAAACCGCTGTTCGGCCGGGAGAAAGAGGGATCGCTGGCCTATCCCAGCGGGCACACCACGTTCCTGGTGGCGGTGACGACGCTGCTGGTGGTGGTGGCAGGCCTGCGGTTGTGGGCGCTGGCGGTCGCGGTGTGCGTGGTCGTGCTCGGCATATTCGGGCTGTCGATGACCTTTCACTACTTCACCGACACCGTCGGTGGTGTCCTGCTGGGCACCTCGGTGGCGGGTCTGGCTGCACTGTGGAGTGGCGAGCCGTCGACATCGATAAGTAACGCGCCTTCTGATATTCGCTGAGCGATCACATGCCCGTTCCCTGCATCTGCACGTAGCGGCAACGCATGCGATGTCGTCGGGGCGTGATCGTGAGCCGAGGTTGCCTCTAACTATCAAGAATCGCTTGATCATTCAGGTTGTCCTACCGTTGCGCTCCGCAAGGCTTTTCGCTGCACCGGAATGATCCGGCAAACTTCAAGATCCATGCCCAGCTGGGCGGACGGCTACTTTCACCCCTTTGCGGCAATGGCGCAGGAGGGCTGGATATTTGCTTGTGCAAATACTGCGCCGAGAGCACCTGAGAAAAAGCTGAGATCTTGATGAGCGCAGGGTAATTTTCTGCGCGGGCTGAGCCGTCGGCCAGCCCAAACAGCAAGTCATCGAGGGGATCTCAGTTAATGAACAGTCTTGTCTCCAGCGGCCTCACCGCATGCGTAGCCGCCGCCACCGCAGGCGTCATCGCCATCACTCCGGTCGTCACGCAAGCGCCGGCACCGGCGCGTCTCGTCCAGGCTCAGACCAGCCTGGCCGGGGTGTCGTACTCGGTTCTCCGGAACATGGACCCGGCTGAACTGGCGGTCGAGTTCGGGGTGCGAGTGTCAGAGCAGTTCGCGCAGGCGCCACTGCTCCCGCTGGTGCTCGCCGCGCAGGTGGCCGGCGGTGACCCGGACCGCGTGTACATGCAGATCCGGCAGATCGTCGACGCGCCGCTGTATGTGGCCGATCCGCTGATCGAGATCGCCCGTGACACCTTGCCGGAGGGGTTCGGCGGTGGCGAAGCGGCCAAGATCTGGCGCGATACGCAGTTCTGGGCTGCCACGAATGCCACGCGGACGCAAATCGCGGAGGCTCTGGGAGTCGATCCCGACCAGGATGCGAACTATGCCTGGGTGCTGGCGCAGGGATTGCTGGAGTCGGCCACCAGGACCGCCGAAGGCACCGCGCTCGGCGCGGTGGGTCTGCTCGGCGTCGCACAGGCCGTGGCGAGCGGGGACAACCTTGCGGTCTACCAGGCGGTCAAGGAGTACATCGATGCTCCGATGTGGGCTGCGGACCCGGCCATCGAGGGGCTGGCCCAAGCGCTGCCCGAATCGCTCGGCGGCGGGACCAACGGTGATCCGACGACGCCGGACGGCGACGGTGCGATCATGCAGTTCCGCAACAAGCAACTGATCGGTGCGCGGGATCAGGTGCGGTTGGCTGCGGCGAACGTCCTCGGCGTCCGCGACAAGGTGGACAACACGGGCAACGTGATCGACTCCAGCGCCGACACGTTCAGCCGCACGCAGTTGCTGGCAGCGAATGACGACAACGACGGCGGGAAGGTCAACACCCTCAAGCCGCACGTCACCAGCCTCAACACCGCGCTCAACGATGCCAAGGACAAGGCCAAGGAACGTCGGGCCAAGGCCAAGGCGAACGTGGGCAACGTCGTGAAGAAGGTCAGGGAAGCGGCAGGCAACACAGCCAAGAAGCTCGGCTCCAAGAAGTCGAGCTCCGAAGACTGAGTTTGGGGGAGAGGCGGCGTGTGGCGACGTGAGGGGTCGTCACACGCCGTCGTCTTTGATCTGGTTGTCGAGCGTGCATATAGATCGCGATTTCGGGCGATTTCGCGATCTGAGTGCACGGTCGGCGCCACCTGGCCCGCGCCCGCACTTGACAGGTGTCAACCCCGGTGCGACGTGGGTCACAAACGGTGATTAACATAGGCCTCATGACAGCGACCCCAGATGTAGCTCGGACCGCGGAGTTCACGGGTACGGGCACTATTCACAACCCCGCGACCGGCGCCGTCGCCGGCCAGGTGACCTGGACCGATGCCGCCGACGTGCCGCGCATCGCGGCCGGTCTGCGGGAAGCCCAGAAGGAATGGGAGGCACGCGGCGCGAAAGGCCGCGCCAAGGTGCTCTCCCGCTACGCGGTGTGGTTGGGGGACCACCGCGAGGAGATCGAGAAGCTCCTGATCGCCGAGACCGGCAAGTCGGCCATGGATGCCGCACAAGAGGTCCCGCTGCTGATCATGATCCTCTCGTACTACATCAAGGTCGTTGAGGAGGCGATGGCGCCGGACTCGCGGCCGGCCGCGCTGCCCGTCATGTCGATCAAGAAGATCGCGGTCCATTACCGTCCGCGTCCCGTCGTCGGCATCATCGCGCCGTGGAACTACCCGGTGGCCAACGCCATGATGGACGCCATCGGTGCCCTGGCCGCCGGATGTGCGGTGCTGCTCAAGCCGTCCGAGCGCACCCCGCTGACCGCCGAGGTGCTGCTGCGCGGCTGGCTGGATTCCGGTGCCCCCGAGGTATTCGCGTTGGCGCAGGGCGCCCGCGCGGTGTCCGAGGCCGTCATCGACAACTCCGACTACATCCAGTTCACCGGCTCCAGCGCGACCGGCGCCAAGGTCATGGAGCGCGCCGCCCGCCGCCTCACCCCGGTGAGCCTGGAGCTCGGCGGCAAGGACCCGATGATCGTGCTGGAAGACGCCGACGTCGAACTGGCCGCCAACGCCGCGGTGTGGGGCGCGATGTTCAACGCCGGCCAGACCTGCGTGTCCGTCGAGCGGGTCTACGTGCTCGAGCCGGTGTACGACCAGTTCGTCGCGGCCGCCGTGAAAGCCGTCGAGAACCTCAAGATGGGCACCGGCGAGGGCTACCACTTTGGCTCCCAGATCGACGACAGCCAGGTGGCGATCACCGAGCGGCACGTCAACGAGGCCGTCGCAGCCGGCGCCAAGGCGCTGACCGGTGGCAAGCGCCCCGAGGGCGGGGGCAGCTTCTTCGAGCCGACTGTGCTCGTCGACGTGGACCACTCGATGGCCTGTATGACGGAAGAGACCTTCGGGCCGACCCTGCCGATCATGAAGGTGTCCTCGGTCTCCGAAGCCGTCCGGCTGGCCAATGACAGCCCCTACGGCCTGAGCGCATCGGTGTTCTCCAAGGATGTCGAGCGCGCCAAAGCCGTTGCGCTCCAGTTGGATTGCGGCGCCGTCAACGTCAACGACGTCATCTCCAACCTGATGTGCACCACGGCGCCGATGGGCGGCTGGAAGACCTCGGGCATCGGTGCGCGCTTCGGCGGCATCGACGGCGTACGCAAATTCTGCAAGCAGGAGACCGTCGTGGTGCCGCGCACCAGTGTGGGCGCCGGCGGCAGCTACTACAACAACTCCGAGAAGGCGATCGCCCGGATGAACAAGCTGCTGACCAAGATGGCGCTGGCGCGTCCCCGGCGTAAGGCCAAATAGCCGGGGTCACTCACGGCAGGCGATGCCCCCGGCAGTCTCGAAGACGTCGTCGCTTCCGGTGATCCGCTGACCGCAGATCACCACCACGGAGCTGGGGACGATGACGGGGAACGTGGCTGCCGGCCCGCTGTAGGCGAACGCCTGCGAGCCATCCGGGTAGGTGACGATCGGCCTGTTCGACACCTTGCTGCCGACGGCGAGCACGTTGGTCCACTCACCGTGCACCGTCGCAGTGCCGTTGATCGCCACGACGGTGTTGTCGTGGTCGCCGGTATACGGGTCGATGTAGTCCTTTTGGAACCCGGCCGTGCCGTCGAGCGCGAACACCTTGTTCCCGGTGCGGTTCTGCCCCACCGCCGTGGCCGTGGCGGGGCGGAACACGCTGATGGCCAACGCTCGATTGCCGGCGGATGCCTCGGCCCGCGCACCGGTGGCCGAGTTGTCCCCGATGCCGATGGGGTCACCGGGGCCGGGGTCGTAGGAGATGCCCGGCGCGGCTGCGGCCGCGCCGGCTCCCAGTCCCGCCGCGCCGACGGCTATTGCCGCGCTGACCACGAACCTGCGAACAACGAGCGTCATGAACATGGGCTGCCCTTCCCGAAGATGCCGAACGTGACCGTTGACGCCAACGATCATTACGCCGAGGCGGTCAGGCGGACTGAGTAGTGCAGTACTGCAATATGTGGCTACCGGGCGTTCACCGGAGCATCACCGTTTCGTCCGTACAGTCGGCTACGTTGCGCCGGTGACTCTCGACATCACCGGGTACACGGTCCGCGACGACGACGATGACGATCCTGTGCTGCTGCTGGAACCCAGCGGCGAAGTCGTCGACACCTGGCGGGAGAACTACCCGTACTCCGACCGGATGTCGCGCCAGGAGTACGAAGAGCAGAAGCGACTGCTGCAGATCGAACTGCTGAAGCTGCAGAAGTGGAGCCAGGGCAACGGGTTGCGGCACGTCATCGTCTTCGAGGGACGCGATGCCGCAGGCAAGGGCGGCACCATCAAACGATTCATGGAGCACCTGAACCCGCGCGGGGCCCGCGTCGTCGCACTGGAGAAGCCCACCGAAAAAGAACGCACCCAGTGGTATTTCCAGCGTTATGTACAGCACCTGCCCGCTGCCGGTGAGATCGTGCTGTTCGACCGCTCCTGGTACAACCGCGCCGGGGTGGAACGTGTGATGGGCTACTGCAGCCCCAAGCAGCACGCCGAATTCATCCGCCAGGCCCCGCTGTTCGAGCAGATGCTGGTCAACGACGGCATCAGCCTGACCAAGCTGTGGTTCTCCGTCACCCAGTCCGAGCAACGGACCCGGTTCACCATCCGTCAGGTCGACCCCGTGCGGCAGTGGAAACTCTCACCCACCGACCTGGCGTCGCTGGACAAATGGGACGACTACACCGCGGCCAAGGAAGACATGTTCGCCTGGACCGATACCGAGATCGCCCCCTGGACCGTGGTCAAGAGCAACGACAAGAAACGCGCCCGCATCAACGCCATGCGCTACGTGCTCGGTAAGTTCGACTACGACAACAAGGATTTTGACGTGGTCGGCCACGCCGATCCGCTGATCGTGGGGCGTGCCCTGTCGGACTGAGCAGTCTGGCCGCCGCCCGGGACTAGGAGGACGGCGTGCGCTTCGTCATGACGCTGTTCCTGTGGGTTTTGACGACGATCCTGCTGGCGGCCGCGGTGCCCTCGGCATGGGTGCAGAAGAACATCATCGACCAGCAGGGCTACTCGGCCTTCGCCACGGCAGCTGCCGCCGACCCACAGCTGCAGCAGGCCGTGGCCGGCGAGCTGACCACCCAGGTGCAGTCCCTGGCATCGAAGAACGGAGCGGACGTCGACTCGCGGCAGGTGCGTGCCGTCGCCGGGGCATACACCTCGGGCCCGGACTTTCCCGGGCAGTTCGCGTTGGCCAACCAGGTTGCCCACACCTGGATGTTCACCGACCGGCTGGCCCGAAACGAAGACGGCAGCTGGGTGATCGACCTGGCGCCGATGCTCTCTGATGCGTCGTTCCGCAAGACCCTGTCCGAGTTCGGTGTCGAAGTGCCGCAAACGCTTACGGTGCCCATCGCGTCGTCGGCGCCGGACAGTTTGCGGCCGGGTATCTTGCGTCCGCTGGCGGTATGGGGCCCCTGGGTGAGCGTCGGGGTGACGGTGCTCGCCGGTGTTTTCGCCCTGCTGACCTTGGCGGTTGCCCGGGCTCGCGGTAAAACTCTTGCCGCACTCGGGGTTTCGGCGCTACTGGTAGGTGCGGCCGGTTGGGCCGGGCTGGAAGCGGGACGGCGCTACCTCAACGAGGCGCTCAATCACACCACCGGCGACATCCGGCAGATCGCCGACGCCATGGCCGGCCATGCGATCGACAGTCTGCACCAGTGGCTCAACCTCACACTGGCCGCAGGTGGCGCACTGGTGGCGTTCGGGGTGCTCGTCGCGATGCTCGGCGGGTTGCGCGGCAAGTCGGGCTGATTCGTGCGGCGGTGGGACAATGCCCCATGGCCATCAAGCTCGACGCCCTGGACTCCGCACTGCTGTCCACGCTGGCGGCTGAACCGCGCCTGCCGATCCTTGAGCTGGCATCGCGGCTGAAGGTCGCCCGCAACACCGTGCAGGCGCGGATGAAGCGGCTGGAGGACTCCGGAGTGGTTCGTGGCTATCCACCGAACATCAACCTGCCCGAGCTCGGGTTCGCGGTGCACGCCTTCGTCGGCATCGAGACCGACCAGAACAAGATGGACGCCATCATCGAAGCCTTGCGGGCGTATCCCCACGTACTCGAGGTGCATGCGACCACCGGGCGAGCGGATCTGCTGGTCCGGATCGCCGCTCAGACCCAACAGGAACTGCTCGACATCATCCAGCAGGTGCACCGGATCGACGGGGTGAAGCATTCCGAAACGATGCTGGCGATGGCGACGCCGGTCGAATACCGGTCACTGCCTCTCGTGCAGCAGCTGACGCAGCATCGAACAAAATGATGCGTAGGTCACAGTGGGCCACGTCACAATTGAGCAATCTGATCAACATTTTTGCTGACTATTGACGTAGATCACACGCAGGAGCAGATTCCACTGCACCGATTGCTCGATGTTCCTCGCTTTGCAGCTCACGATCTGGGTTGTGGAAGGTGTGGTGGTTAGACGTGACAAGCGTTTTGGGCGCTTCCGAACTCGCGATGGTGGAACCCACCGCGCCGTACGACCTTGCTGACCGGTATCGCTCCGGCGCCGGCCCGGTGCTCCTCACAGGAGTGCAGGCCATCGCCAGAATGATGGTCGAGCAGCACGTCCGGGACACCCGCGCCGGGCGGCGCGTCGCCACCTTCGTCTCCGGCTACCAGGGCAGCCCCCTGGGCGGCGTGGACAAGATGCTGCTCGACATGCCCGGCGTCCTGACCGAGCACGACATCGTCTTCACACCCGGGTTCAACGAAGAGCTCGCCGCCACCGCGGTCTGGGGCAGCCAGACCGATCTCCCTGCCGGTACGCCGACCCACGACGGCGTCGTCGGCGTCTGGTACGGCAAGGGGCCTGGCGTCGACCGCGCCACCGACGCGCTGCGGCACGCCAACATGTACGGCGTCAACCCACGCGGCGGCGTACTGTTGCTGGTCGGCGACGACCCGGCCTCGAAGTCCTCTACGGTCCCGGCTGTCAGCGAGCGGTCCCTCGCGGCCCTCGGCATCCCGGTGCTGTTCCCGCGCAACGCCGAAGAGATCGTCACGATGGGCATGCAGGGGATCGCGCTGTCCCGCGCGTCAGGCTGCGTCGTGGCGATGAAGATCGTGGCCGACGTCGCCGACGGCGCCTGGACCGTCGATGCCGATGTGGCCGACCTGGCGATCATCGTGCCCGAAATCAACTGGGATGGAAAGCCGTTCAGCTACCGGCAACGTCCGATGGCCGCACCGGCGGACAGCCTGCTTGCCGAGGCCGACCTCTACGGACCGCGCTGGGCGACCGTGCGTGCCTTCGGCGATGTGAACTGCCTTGACGTGCTTGAGGTGGCCCCGGTCCGCGCGAAGATCGGCATCGCCGCGACCGGCACGACGTTCGATGCGGTGCGCCAGACACTGCTCGACCTCGGCGTCGACGACGCGGCATTGCACCGGGCCGGAATCCGGCTGCTGCGCATCGGTATGCCGTATCCGGTAGGCCGGCAGTCCGTCCGGGAGTTCGCCTGCGGTCTCGAGCAGGTGATCGTGGTCGAGGACAAGACCGCGTTCATCGAGACCCAGATCCGCGAAATCCTGTACGGGTCCGCCGATGCACCGCAGATCGTGGGCAAGTACGACGCGGCCGGCGCCCCGCTGTTCCCGGTCGGTGGCGAGCTGACCGCGGGCCGACTGCTGGCGCCGCTGCGCCGCGTACTGCGCGATCATGTCGAGCTCAAGCGGACGCCGCCGCCCCCGCTGTCGCTGGAAGTCCTGTCCGCCAAGCGAACCGCCTACTTCTGCAGCGGCTGCCCGCACAATCGCTCCACGGCGATCCCCGAAGGCTCGATCGGTGGCGGCGGCATCGGCTGCCACACCCTGGTCACGATGTCGGGCCGCAGTGACAGCGCGGTGGTCGGGCTGACCCAGATGGGCGGCGAGGGCAGCCAGTGGATCGGGCAGGCGCCGTTCACCGATGTGCCGCATCTGTTCCAGAACGTCGGCGACGGCACGTTCTTCCACTCCGGGCAGCTCGCGGTTCAGGCCTGCATCGCCGCGGGGGTGAACATCACCTACAAGCTGCTCTACAACGAGGTCGTCGCGATGACCGGCGCGCAGGACGTCGAGGGCGGGCTCGGCGTCGCGAAGCTCACCCACAAGCTCACCACCGAAGGCGTCAAGCAGATCATCGTCTGCGCCGACGAACCCAAGCGGCACAACCGGAAAGCGCTCGCCAAGGGCACGCTGCTGTGGCACCGCGACCGGCTCGACGAAGCCCAGAAGCTGCTGCGCGAAATTCCCGGTGTCACAGTGCTCATCTACGACCAGCACTGCGCCGCCGACGCGCGCCGCCAGCGCAAGCGCGGAACCCTGCCCACCCGCACCACCCGCGTCGTCATCAACGAGGCGGTCTGCGAGGGTTGCGGTGACTGCGGCACCAAGTCGAACTGCTTGTCCGTGCAGCCGGTCGACACCGAGTTCGGGCGCAAGACCCGCATCGACCAGACCTCCTGCAACACCGACTACAGCTGCCTGGACGGCGACTGCCCGTCCTTCGTGACCGTCGAGATGACGCCGGACACGAAGGGGCGCAAAGCCTCCCGATCTTCGCGGCGTAGCAAGCTCGCGGAGCCGCCGCGCGTCGCCGACCCAGGCTTCGCCGTCCCGACGGGCACCCAGAACGTGCTGCTGGCCGGTATCGGCGGGACCGGGATCGTGACCGTCAACCAGGTGCTGGCCACCGCAGCGCTGCGCGCGGGATACGCGGTGGAGAGCCTCGACCAGATCGGGCTGAGCCAGAAGGCCGGACCGGTGGTGTCGCACCTGCGGTTCTCGACCACCTCGCTGGAACCGTCGAACAGGTTGACGCCGGGCAGCGCCGACTGCGTCATCGCGATCGACCTGCTGACCGCGACCGACACCAGGAACCTGTCCTACGGCAGCCCGGCACGCACCGTCGCCGTCGCTTCCACCAGCCAGACCCCGACCGGGGACATGGTGTACGACAAGTCCGTTGCCTACCCGGACGTCCAGGCTTTGTTGGACCGGCTCGCGGCGACCACCCGGACGCTGACCCACTTCGACGCGCTCGCCGCGGCCCAGGCGTTGTTCGGCAACACCGCGGCGGCCAATTTCCTTGTCGTCGGCGCCGCGTTCCAGAACGGCGGGTTGCGCCTGCCAGAGGCCAGCATCGAAGAGGCCATCGGGATCAACGGGGTCGCCGTCGCCGCCAATGTCGCGGCCTTCCGCTGGGGTCGCGTCGCGGTCGCCGATCCGGCGGCCTTCGCCGCGGCCGTGTCGGCAGGACGTCCGCAGTCCGCGTCGGCAGTCGTGGACCGGGAACTGTTGGCCGGCACCACCTTCGACGGTGCAGTCCGCCGACTGGTCGAAGTGCGGGCCGGCGAGTTGGTCCGCTACCAGAACGCGAAAGTGGCCCGGCACTATGTCGAAACCGTCCACACCGTGTGGCAGTCGGAGCGTGCGATCACCGAGCGCACGGAGTTCAGCGAGGCCGTGGCCCGTGGGCTGCACAAGTTCACCGCCTACAAGGACGAGTACGAAGTCGCCCGCCTGCTGGTCGATCCGGCCTTCCTGGCCGACGTACAGGCGCAGGTGCCCGGCGGGGAGAACCTCACCTACCGGCTGCACCCGCCCGTGCTGCGGGCGATGGGCCGCACGAAGAAGGTGGGTTTCGGCCCGAAATCGCATGCGGCACTGAAGCTGCTCGCCAAGGGCAAGGTGCTGCGCGGCACCAAGCTCGACCCGTTCGGCTATGCCCACGTCCGGAAAGTGGAGCGGGAGCTGCTGGCCCACTACATCGGCATGGTGCGCCGGCTCGCCGCTGAGCTGAGCGTCGACAACTACGCACAAGCAGTCGAGGCAGCCGGACTGCCCGACCTGGTTCGGGGCTACGAGGACGTCAAGCTCGGCAACGTCGAGCTGTACCGGGCCCGATTGCGCGACCTCGGCATCACGGCCTGACCGGCCACCGCTGAGTCTCCTGCCGCCGAACATGCGGCAGCCCAACCCCATGCCGCCGAACATGCGGCAACCTGAAAGGAATCCGTAGTGACTGCTATGCACACCGCGTCGGGAGTATTCGGCCGTTCGCAGGAGTTGAGCGCACGAGCCCATGAGCAGGTCGTGTTCTGCGAGGACGCCAAGTCCGGCCTGAAGGCGATCATCGCCATCCACTCGACCGCACTCGGCCCGGCGCTCGGCGGCACCCGGATGTACCCGTACGCCGACGAATTCGAAGCGCTCGAAGACGTGCTCCGGCTGTCGTGGGGCATGTCGTACAAAGCCGCGGCGGCCGGAGTCGACCTCGGCGGCGGCAAGGCGGTGATCATCGGCGACCCCGCTACCGACAAGAGCGAGGCGCTGTTCGCCGCCTACGCGCGGTTCGTCAACGGCCTCGGCGGCCGGTATGTCACCGCGGGAGACGTCGGCACCAACACTGACGACCTGGACGTCATCGGCAAGTACACCACGCACGTCACCGGCCGCAGCGTCGCCGCGGGCGGGTCCGGCGACAGCGCGCGACTGACCGCGCTGGGCGTGTTCAACGCGATGCGCGCGGGTGCCGAATCCGTCTGGGGGACAGCATCGCTGGCGAGCCGCACGGTCGGTGTCGAGGGTGTCGGCAAGGTCGGCCGTGAACTGATCGCCTTGCTGCTCGCCGACGGCGCGGAGGTGTGTGCAACCGACGTGAACGACGCCGCACTGCAACGTCTATCGGCCGAGCACCCGTCGATCCGGCTGCTGAGCTCGGTCGCGGCCGCCCCGGTCGACGTCTACGCCCCGTGCGCCCTCGGCGCGACCCTGACGCCGGCGAGCGCAGAAGCCATCGAGGCGAAGCTGATCTGCGGTGCGGCCAACAACCAGCTCGCGACTGCCGATGTCGAGCAGACGCTCGGCCGACGCGGGATCACCTGGGTGCCCGACTTCGTCGCCAACGCAGGCGGTCTCATCCAGGTCGGCGGCGAACTGCACCGTGCAGACCGAACGGCCGTCGAAGTCGACGTGACCCGCATCTTCGACCGGTGCCGCGACATCATCGCCGCGGCACGCGATGCGGGCATCGGTACCGGCGCGGCGGCGAACCTGTTCGCCGAGCGGCGACTCGACGGGGCCATCTGATGCCGGCCGCCGGCGGGATGTTCCGCACCAAATCGGTCGAGCAGTCGATCCGGGACACCGACGAACCGGACTCGAAGCTGCGCAGGGACCTGACCGCAAGGGATCTCACCGTTTTCGGTGTCGCAGTCGTCATCGGCGCCGGCATCTTCACCCTCACCGCCCGGACCGCGGGCACCATGGCGGGACCGTCGGTGTCACTCGCCTTCATCCTGGCGGCGATCGCGTGCGGGTTGACCGCACTCTGCTACGCCGAGTTCGCCTCAACGGTCCCCGTCGCGGGCAGTGCCTACACCTTCGCCTACGCCACCTTTGGTGAGGCGATCGCCTGGATCATCGGCTGGGACTTGATCCTGGAGTTCGCGCTCGCGGTTTCCGTTGTCGCCAAAGGCTGGTCGCAATACCTCGGCGACGTGCTCGGCGGGTTGGCACCGGTTGTGCACCTCGGGTCGGTCACGTTCGACTGGGGCGCGGTAGCGATCATCGCGATCGTCGGGATCCTGCTCGCCACCGGGACCAAGCTGTCGTCGCGGGTGTCCGCCGTCGCGGTCGCGATCAAACTCGGGGTGATCCTGCTGATCCTGATCGTCGGGGCCACCTACTTCAAGGCGTCCAACCTGACACCGTTCATCCCGCCGTCGGAACCGTCGGCCAAGGCGGACGGAGTGCACCAGTCGATGTTGGCCTGGCTCACCGGATCCGGCGGCACCAGCTTCGGCTGGCTCGGCCTGCTGTCGGCGGCAAGTATCGCGTTCTTCGCCTTCGTCGGCTTCGATGTGGTTGCCACCGCAGCGGAAGAGACCCGCAACCCGCAGCGCGACGTCCCGCGCGGCATCTTCGCGTCGCTGGCCATCGTCACCGTGTGCTACGTCGCGGTGTCGATCGTGCTGACCGGCATGGTGCACTACACCCAGCTGCAGGGCGAAAATGTCACCCTTGCAACGGCGTTCGCCCTCCACGGCGCCACCTGGGTGAAGAACATCATCGCCGTCGGGGCGCTGGCAGGCCTGTCCACCGTCGTGATGGTGATGTTCCTCGGCCAGACCCGCGTGCTGTTCGCGATGGCCCGTGACGGCCTGATACCCCGCGGGCTCGCGCGCACCGGTAAGCGGGGTACGCCGGTGCGGCTCACGGTCATCGTCGGCACGGTCTGCGCGGGACTCGCAGCGTTCGTCGATTTCGGCACGCTGGCGGGAATGGTCAACATCGGCACCCTGGTGGCGTTCGTGCTGGTGGCGATCGGTGTCCCGATCCTGCGCCTGACCCGGCCCGACCTGAAGCGCGGCTTCCGCGTTCCGTTCGTTCCGCTGATTCCGATCCTGGCCGCGGGCTCCTGCCTGTGGCTGATGCTCAACCTCGAAGTCGAGACTTGGTTGCGCTTCGTGATCTGGATGGCGATCGGCGCGGTCGTGTACCTCGCCTACGGACGGTCGCATTCGTTGCTTGCGAGACAGCGGAAACCGGTGCGCGAGGAAGCCGAGGAGCCGGTCGAGGTGGCGGTCTGACCGATCCGCGCTAGGAACCCAGCGTCTGCCACAAGAACTCGTAGGTCAGCGCCGCTTTGAACGCCGCCTGCTTGTTGTCGGCCGCACCGCCATGGCCGCCTTCGATGTTCTCGTAGTACAGCACCCGGTGCCCGGCCGCCTCCAACGCCGCGGTCATCTTACGGGCGTGGCCGGGGTGCACCCGATCATCGCGCGTCGAGGTGGTGATCAGGATCGGTGGGTACTTCGCGGTAGCCGAAATATTTTGGTACGGAGAATATTTCGACATGAACTCCCAGTCGGCCGGATCGTCGGGATTGCCGTACTCGGCCACCCAGGACGCGCCCGCGAGCAGCAGGTGGAAACGCTTCATGTCCAGTAGCGGCACACTGCACACCAGCGCCCCGAACAGGTCCGGGTAGTGCGTCAGCATGACACCCATCAGCAGCCCGCCGTTACTGCCGCCGGACGCGCCGAGCTGCTCGACCGTGGTGATGCCGCGGTGCACCAGATCGGCCGCGACCGCGGCGAAATCCTCGTACACCAGATGGCGGTTCTCCCGCATCGCCTGCTTGTGCCAGACCGGGCCGTACTCGCCGCCACCGCGGATGTTGGCCTGCACGTAGGTGCCGCCGCGGGCCAGCCAGGCCCGCCCGGCGCCGCCGAGGTAGCCGGGAGTCAACGAGTTCTGGAATCCGCCATAGCCGTAGAGGTGGGTGGGGCTCGGTTCGTCACGGCGACCGACCACGAAATACGGGACCTTGGTGCCGTCCTTGGACGTGGCGAAGAACTGCTCGACGCGGATGCCGTCGGCGTCGTAGAACGCCGGTGCCGACTTGATCTCCACCAGCGGGCCGCCGGCGGTGCCGTACAGCAGCCGCGACGGGGTGGTGAATCCGCTTGAGTTGTAGAAGACCTCGTCACCTTCGTGATCGACGTCGACGACGATGGTGTCCGTCGCCGGCGGGATGTCCGGTGCGTCGGTGTGTTCCCAGGTCCCTGGAGTGACGATCTCGACGTGGCTGGCGACGTCGCGCAGGGTGACGAGGATCAGCTTTTCCTTCGTCCACTGCACACTCGACAGGCTGCTGTGCTCGTCGGGCTCGTAGATCATCGCGAGATCGGCGGTGCCGGAAAGGAAATCGTCGAACCTGGTGCCCAGCAGCGCGCCGGCCGGGTAAGTGACATCGCCCACCTGCCAGTCGGTGCGCAGTGAGATCAGCAGCCACTCGCGATGCAGCGACAACGACGAGTCGGTCGGCACCTTGAGTTCGATCAGCTCGCCGTCGCGCACCTCGTAGCGGATGCGGTTGTAGAAGTCGGTGTAGCGGCCCAACCGGGTGTGCTCGAAGCCCGGGGTCCGGTCGATCGACGCGATCACCCGGACATCGGTCGGCTCCGCCTCGAACACGGTTTCGGCCTCGGCCAGCGGCCGGCCACGGTGCCATCGCTTGGCGATCCGCGGATAGCCGGACTCGGTCATCGAACCTTCACCGAAGTCCGTGCACACCAGCAGGGTGTCCTCGTCCTCCCAGGACACCGACGACTTGGCTTCGGGCAACTCGAACCCGCCGGGAACGAATTCCCGTGTCCGCATGTCGAACTCGCGCACCACGGTGGCGTCGGCGCCGCCGCGGGACAGGCTGATCATGGCGAGTGTGTGATCGGGCTCGATCACCTCGGGCCCGGACCACACCCAGTTCTCGCCCTCGACGCGGGCCAGCTCGTCGAGATCCAGGATCACGTCCCAGTCCGGATCGTCGGTGCGGTAGCTCTCCAGCGTGGTGCGCCGCCACAGGCCGCGCGGGTTCGCCTCGTCGCGCCAGAAGTTGTACAGATATTCACCGCGCCGCCCCGGATACGGGATCCGTGCATCGGTGTCGAGAATCTCCAACACCTCCGAGCGGATCGCCTCGAAACGATCACCACCCAACTCGGCGACCGTCGGCTCGTTGTGCGCCCGCACCCACGCCAACGCGTCGTCGCCGGTGATGTCCTCGAGCCACAGGTAAGGGTCCTTCGCCACACCCACATTGTTACCGCGCGCGTAGTGTGAGCCGGACAACACCACTGTCGAGGAGAAGCGAGGGACGGCATGGGCCAGGCACCGGCGCGGGCCCTGATCACCGCGGCCGCCGCCGAACTGCTGGGGCGGCTCCAGGAACGCCACGGGGCACTGATGTTCCACCAGTCCGGCGGCTGCTGCGACGGGTCGTCGCCGATGTGTTATCCCGACGGCGACTTCATCGTCGGCGACCGCGACATCCTGCTCGCGATCCTCGACGTGGGCGGTGCGGACGCGAGGAGCAAAGGGACCTTCGGCGTTCCGGTGTGGATCTCCGGCCCGCAGTTCGAGGCGTGGAAGCACACCCAGTTGGTGATCGACGTCGTGCCCGGCCGCGGCGGTGGGTTCAGCCTGGAAGCACCCGAGGGCATGCGGTTTCTGTCGAGGGGCCGGGCCTTCACCGACGACGAGAACGCGCTACTCGCCGAGCAATCACCGGTGACCGGAGCCCAGTACAGCGCCGGAGCCCGCCCTGCCGACACCGGCAGCCACATCGTCGACGAAGCCGCCGACGCCTGCCCGATCCCCGGGGGACGCGCCGCGCGGATGTAGCGGGCGCTGACTCACCGCGGCGTTATCGTCGAAGAGTGATTCCGCTGCCACGGGCGTGGCTGCTGACCAGCGCGATGTTGGTCGGCGTAGCGGTGGGGCTGCTGGCAGGCATCGCCATGACCCTGCTGGTCACGTTCGCCGTCCGGCCCGATGTGGTGATCGCCCTCGTCCTCGGTGTGCCCGGTGTGCTCGGCATTCTGATGGTCCTGGTGTCAGGCCGGCGATGGGTCACCACGCTCGGTTCATGTGTCCTGGGCGTCGCGCCCGGTTGGTTCGGCGCGCTGGCGATCATCCAGGTGGCATCCCATGGCTGAGGATCTCGACACGTCCACCGCCGACTTCACCCCGCTGTTCGACACCGGCGAGAACGAGGTCATCGAAGACAAATCGTCGTCGCCCGTGCCTTCCGCCGAAGACATGACACCGGACGAGACGGTCGCCGACGACGCACCCTCGGCTCCGCTGCCCGCCCCGGCACCGTCGATCGTGGTGGAAGGGTCCTATCTATCGGTCAAGTGGTGGACTTTCGTGGGCGTGCTGGCGGGGGTGTGGTTCGTCTCCGCGGCGGCGGGAGCCGGCCTCTACTACTACTGGTACCAGTCGGCCGACAAAACCTGGCCGGTGTTCGCCGTGCTCGCCTACACCGTCGTCACCACCGTCGGCGCCCTGGTGGCGTCGACCGCCCAGCGCAAACCCCTGGTATCGGGCCTGGCCATCGCCCTGATGTCGGCGCCGCTGGCCGCACTGGCCGCGGCGGCGGTGTTCTACGGCGCCTACGTGTTCGGCTGGATCGCCCGGTAGCACCATTGCGCCGCCCATTAGGGTGGGGTCGTGACCCACTTTGACGTCGTCGTTCTCGGAGCTGGTCCCGGTGGATACGTCGCGGCCATTCGTGCCGCCCAACTGGGGCTGAACACCGCAATTGTCGAACCCAAATACTGGGGCGGCGTGTGCCTCAATGTCGGGTGCATCCCGTCCAAGGCGCTGCTGCGCAACGCGGAGATCGCGCACATCTTCAACAAGGAAGCCAAGACCTTCGGGATCAGCGGCGAGGCCACGTTCGACTACGGGGCCGCCTTCGACCGCAGCCGCAAGGTCGCCGACGGCCGCGTGGCCGGTGTGCACTTCCTGATGAAGAAGAACAAGATCACCGAGGTTCACGGCTACGGCACCTTCACCGGGCCCAAGTCGATGTCGGTGAAATTGAATGAGGGCGGGACCGAAGAGCTCACCTTCGACAACGTCATCATCGCCACCGGCTCGTCGACGCGTCTGGTGCCGGGCACCTCGCTGTCCGACAACGTCGTCACCTACGAGACCCAGATTCTCTCGCGTGAGCTGCCGGGTTCGATCATCATCGCCGGCGCCGGGGCGATCGGCATGGAGTTCGCCTACGTCCTGAAGAACTACGGAGTCGACGTCACCATCGTCGAGTTCCTGCCGCGCGCCCTGCCCAACGAAGACGCCGAGGTCTCCAAGGAGATCGAGAAGCAGTACAAGAAGCTGGGCGTGAAGATCCTCACCGGCACCAAGGTCGAGGCAATTGCCGACGACGGTTCCAGCGTGAAGGTCACCGTGAGCAAGGACGGCAAGACCGAGGAGCTCAAGGCCGACAAGGTGCTGCAGGCCATCGGCTTCGCCCCCAACGTCGAAGGCTTCGGTCTGGAGGCGGCCGGCGTGGCGCTGACCGATCGCGGAGCCATCGCCATCGACGACTACATGCGGACCAACGTGCCGGGCATCTACGCGATCGGCGATGTCACCAGCAAGCTGCAGCTGGCGCACGTCGCCGAGGCGCAAGGTGTGGTCGCGGCCGAAACCATCGGCGGCGCAGAGACTCTCGCGCTCGGTGACTACCGGATGATGCCGCGCGCCACGTTCTGCCAGCCGCAGGTGGCCAGCTTCGGCCTCACCGAGGAGCAGGCCAAGGCCGAGGGTTACGACGTCGTCGTCGCCAAGTTCCCGTTCACCGCCAACGGCAAGGCCCACGGCCTGGCCGATCCGACCGGTTTCGTGAAGCTCATCGCCGACAAGAAGCACCTCGAACTGATCGGCGGGCACCTGATCGGGCCCGACGTCTCCGAGTTGCTGCCGGAGCTGACGCTGGCCCAGAAGTGGGACCTGACCGCCAACGAGCTGGCCCGCAACGTGCACACCCACCCGACCCTGTCGGAGGCGCTGCAGGAGTGCTTCCACGGGCTGACCGGCCACATGATCAACTTTTGAGAAACGAAATCGTCGCCGGTATCGGCGGATTGGTGGCCGGCCACATCCTGTGGCTGGCTGCCATCACATTGGCGACCGAGGGCTCCCGGGTGAACATCTGGGTGCTCTTGGTGGCCGCACTTTCGCTCATCGGCGGAGCGGCCGGCGGTTACTTCGGCTGGCGGAAGTACCAGCAGAAATCCCGGACCTGGGCGGCATTCCTGTGGATGCTGCCGCTGTCGCCGGTGGTGTTCTCACTGGTGCTGCTGGGTGTCACCTACCTGTAGACGTGTGATTTGGGTGCATCTGGCGGCGCCCACCGCCGCCAGATGCACCCAAATCGCTCAGTCGGGGAAGTCCAGCGGGACCCGCAGGGTGGTCATGGTGGCCGCCAGGCCGTCGTATTGACTTGCCAGCAGACAGAATTCGATGAGCTGCTGCTTGGTGAGCAGCTTCGACAGGGCCGCCCAGGTCTCGGATGAGACGGACCGCGTGACGACGAACTCGTCGGTCGCGGTGATCAGTACCCGCTGCCGGTCGGTCAGCCCCTCGGCGTCGGGCCCCTCGAAGATGCGCGCCTGGGTCTCGGCATCCACGCCGCGGCTGCGGGCCAGCCGGCGGTGCTGCTGCAATTCGTACTCGCAGTCCCGCAGATGGCCCACCCGCAGGATCACCAGCTCGGCATCCTGACGTGTCAGCTTGCCCAGCGGGCCGAGCAGCAGGCCCGAATACGGCAGCCAGGCCAGGAACAGCAGCTTGTGCTGGCCCAACACGTTCATCAGGGTGAACCGCGGCGCCCGGATGGCCCTGGCGCCCAGCTTGGCGATGGCCCAGTTGACCGGGCCCAGCTCACGGAATCCGCCCGGCGCGATGCGGGCCGGCTCGAGTGCACTCACCCCGCCGAGTGTGGCACAGGTGCGGCCGCGGGGTGAGCGGCGCAGGACGAGAAGCTAGGGCTCCCGCACCAGATACGGCGACACCGTGGAGCGGTGCTCATCGAGATCGAGGGCCTTGCCGAGCGCGGGGAATGCGCGCTGGGGGCAGTTGTCGCGTTCGCACACGCGACAGCCCGAGCCGATGGGCGTGGCCACCTCGCCGGAGAGGTCCAGGCCTTCGGAGTACACCAACCTATGGGCGTGGCGCAGTTCGCATCCCAGCCCGATCGCGAACGTCTTGCCGGGCTGCCCGTAGCGCGAGGCCCGTCGCTCCACGGTGCGCGCCACCCACATGTAATTGCGGCCGTCGGGCATCTGGGCGATCTGCACGCCGATCTTGCCCGGGTTGCTGAAGGTCTCGTAGACATTCCACAGCGGGCAGGTGCCGCCCGAAGAGGAAAAGTGAAACCCGGTGGCGGACTGACGCTTCGACATGTTTCCGGCGCGGTCGACGCGTACGAACGAGAACGGTACACCGCGCATCGACGGCCGCTGCAGGGTGGACAGCCGGTGGGCGATGGTCTCGTAGCTCACCGAGTAGAACGCCGACAGCCGCTCGACGTCGTAGCGGAAATTCTCGGTGACACCGTGGAATTGGCGATAGGGCAGGACGGTCGCCGCCGCGAAGTAGTTGGCCAGCCCGAGCCGGGCCAGCGTGCGGGACTCGTCACTGGTGAACATGCCTTCGTCGACCATCTTGTCGATGAGGTCGCCGAACTCGAGGAACGCCAATTCGGCCGCCATCTTGAAGACCTGCTGGCCGCTGGACAGGTGGTTGCCCATCTCCAGGGTCTTGGTGGCCGGGTCGTAGCGGTGCAGCACGGTGTCGCCCAAGTCGATGCGTCGCACGATCCGGACGCCGTGCACTGTGGTGAGCCGGTTGGCCAGCTCGCCGGCCAGATCGCCGCGGTGCATCCGGATCTTGGCGGTCAGATCCTCGGCGGCGGTGTCGAGCTCGTGCAGGTAGTTCTGCCGTTGGTAGAAGTAATCGCGCACTTCCTCGTGGGGCATGGTGATCGAACCGCTGCCGCTGCCGTCGGAGTAGCGGTCCTCGGTGGCGGCCGCCAACTGTGTCGTGGTCAGCCGGTAACGACGGTGCAGGTTGACCATCGCGCGGGCGAAGTTCGGGTACGCCGCGACCATGTCGGCGACCTCGGCGGCGTCCATATCGGCGCCGAGGTCGCGGTCGAGCGCCACCTCGCGCATCTCGGCAACCAGCCGGGTGTCGTCCTGAGAGGCGAAGAACGTCGCGTCGACCCCGAATACCTCGGTGATACGCAGCAGTACGGCCACCGTCAGCGGCCGTACGTCATGCTCGATCTGGTTGAGGTAACTGGGGGAGATCTCCAGCATCTGGGCCAGCGCCGCCTGGCTCAGTCCACGCTCGCTCCGGAGTTGTCGCACGCGCGACCCCACGAACGTTTTTGCCACGTCAAATAGCCTACAAGGCTGCGAAGACCGCCTTTGCATTCTTGGCAGTTCAGTCTCTACTGGCAGGATCGGGCCGCCTGGCATGATCGGCTCAGGCGACAGCGACTGGAGATGAATCATGACGGGAACCGCGCAGAATTCGACCACGGGGCTGAACAAGGTGATGATGCCGGTGCCCGATCCCCATCCCGATGTCTTCGACCGGGAATGGCCGCTGCGGGTGGGCGACATCGACCGGGTCGGCCGGCTGCGGTTCGACGCCGCCGCCCGCCACATCCAGGACATCGGCTCCGACCACCTCCGCGAACTCGGCTTCGAGGAGACCCATCCGTTGTGGATCGTGCGGCGCACGATGATCGACCTGATCAAGCCGATCGAGTTCCAGGACATGCTGCGGATGCGGCGCTGGTGCTCGGGGACCTCCAACCGGTGGTGTGAGATGCGCGTGCGGATCGACGGCCGCAAGGGCGGGCTGATGGAATCCGAGGCGTTCTGGATCAACATCAACCGCGAGACCCAGGGTCCGGCCCGCATCTCCGACGACTTCCTGGCCGGCCTGCGCCGCACCACCGACGAGGCCCGGCTGCGCTGGAAGTCCTACCTGAAGGCCGGCAGCCGTGAGGATGCCGCCGAGATCCGCGAGTACCCGGTCCGGGTGTCCGACATCGACCTGTTCGACCACATGAACAACTCGGTCTACTGGACCGTGATCGAGGACTACCTGTACTCGCATCCCGAGCTGCTGGAGAAGCCGCTGCGGGTGACCATCGAGCACGACGCGGCCGTGGCTCTCGGCGAGAAACTCGAGATCCTGTCGCACGTTCACCCCGCCGGATCGACCGACAAGTTCGGCGAAGAGCTCTCCGATCGCACTGTTAGAACGCTCACATATGCCGTCGGCGACGAGACAAAAGCGATCGCCTCACTGTTCTCGCTCTGACCCCTGCCGGTTTAACAGTACGAGCGTACTGACCTGCGCCTTTGGGCTACTCATCGGTAGCTTCTGAACCGGTACAGCCATCATATTTCTTCGCAACCTTTGCAAGTTAACTAAGCGCTTTGGCGAAACTTGGCAACTGAAACGGGTGGACCTGCGGATATAGGTTGTGCCATCTTCGGATTAGCACACCAGTGAAGCCGCTGCGGCGTTAGCAAGTAAACCGCGGCGGCCGAACCAAAAAACCGAAGGAGCAGTCCTATGTCGACCGTGGGCACCCCCAAGTCACCGGAGCAGATCCAGCACGACTGGGATCACAACCCCCGCTGGAAGGGCATCACCCGCACCTACACCCCGGCCGACGTGGTTGCCCTGCAGGGCTCCGTCGTCGAGGAGGCCACCCTGGCCCGCCGCGGCGCCGAGGTGCTGTGGGAGCAGCTGCACGACATGGACTTCGTCAACGCGCTGGGCGCGCTGACCGGCAACATGGCCGTCCAGCAGGTCCGCGCCGGCCTGAAGGCCATCTACCTGTCGGGTTGGCAGGTCGCCGGCGACGCCAACCTGTCCGGCCACACCTACCCCGACCAGAGCCTCTACCCGGCCAACTCGGTGCCGCAGGTCGTCCGCCGCATCAACAACGCGCTGCTGCGCGCCGACGAGATCGCCAAGGTCGAGGGCGACACCTCGGTCGAGAACTGGCTCGCCCCGATCGTCGCCGACGGTGAGGCCGGCTTCGGTGGTGCGCTCAACGTCTACGAGCTGCAGAAGGCCATGATCGCCGCCGGTGTCGCCGGTTCGCACTGGGAAGACCAGCTCGCCTCGGAGAAGAAGTGCGGCCACCTCGGTGGCAAGGTGCTGATCCCGACCCAGCAGCACATCCGCACCCTGACCTCGGCCCGCCTGGCTGCCGACGTCGCCGACGTGCCGACCGTCGTCATCGCCCGTACCGACGCCGAGGCCGCCACCCTGATCACCTCCGACGTCGACGAGCGGGACCGTCCGTTCATCACCGGTGAGCGCACCTCCGAGGGCTTCTACCGGATCAAGAACGGCCTCGAGCCCTGCATCGCCCGCGCCAAGGCCTACGCGCCGTACTCCGATCTCATCTGGATGGAGACCGGCACCCCGGACCTGGAGCTGGCCAAGAAGTTCGCCGAGGGCGTCAAGGCGGAGTTCCCGGACCAGATGCTGGCCTACAACTGCTCGCCGTCCTTCAACTGGAAGCAGCACCTGGACGACGACACCATCGCCAAGTTCCAGCGCGAGCTGGGCGCGATGGGCTTCAAGTTCCAGTTCATCACCCTGGCCGGCTTCCACGCCCTCAACTACTCGATGTTCGACCTGGCCTACGGCTACGCCCGCGAGCAGATGA
The DNA here is from genome assembly GCF_019645875.1 of Mycolicibacterium senegalense. GTDB lineage: Bacteria > Actinomycetota > Actinomycetes > Mycobacteriales > Mycobacteriaceae > Mycobacterium > Mycobacterium senegalense. The sequence goes on from NZ_CP081000.1 coordinate 998,373, forward strand.
AGGCCTACGTCGACCTGCAGGAGCGCGAGTTCGCCGCCGAAGAGCGTGGCTACACCGCCACCAAGCACCAGCGTGAGGTCGGCGCCGGCTACTTCGACCGGATCGCCACCACGGTTGACCCGAACAGCTCGACCACCGCGCTGGCCGGTTCCACCGAAGAGGGTCAGTTCCACTGATCTTCGGCTAGACCCTCGACCCCCGAAGGTTGACAGCAGCAGGCCCCGCTCAGAATTCTTGGGCGGGGCCTGTCGCATGTCCGGATCTTGAAACGAAAGTGAATTAGTGAGCAATCGAATTGAACGTGTAGGTGTGATCGGCGCCGGCCAGATGGGCGCGGGTATCGCCGAGGTGTCCGCCCGGGCGGGCGTCGACGTGCTGGTGTTCGAGACCACCGACGCACTCGTCACCGCGGGCCGCAACCGCATCACCAAGTCCCTCGAGCGCGCCGTGAGCGCCGGCAAAGTCACCGAGCCGGAAAAGGACGCCGCGCTGGGCAAGCTGGCGTTCACCACCTCGATCGAGGACCTGGCCGATCGTCAGCTGGTCATCGAGGCGGTGATCGAGGACGAGAACGTCAAGGCAAAGATCTTCGCCGACCTGGATCGCGTGATCGCCGACCCCGACGCGGTGCTGGCCTCCAACACCTCCAGCATCCCGATCATGAAACTCGCAGCAGCTACCCAGAATCCTGCCAGGGTGCTGGGCCTGCACTTCTTCAACCCGGTTCCGGTGTTGCCGTTGGTCGAATTGGTCAGCACCCTGGTGACCTCAGATGCCGCCGCGGCCCGCGTCGAGGAATTCGCCGGCACGGTTCTCGGAAAACAGGTTGTCCGTTGTTCTGACCGGTCCGGTTTCGTGGTCAACGCGTTGCTGGTGCCGTACCTGCTGGCGGCGATCCGGATGGTCGAAGGCGGCTTTGCCACAATTGACGATGTCGACAAGGCGGTGGTGGCCGGGTTGTCCCACCCGATGGGGCCACTGCGGTTGTCCGACCTGGTGGGGCTGGACACCCTCAAGCTCATCGCCGACAAGATGTTTGACGAGTTCAAAGAGCCTTTGTACGCCGCGCCGCCGCTGTTGTTGCGCATGGTGGAGGCCGGGCAACTGGGCAAAAAAACAGGCCAGGGCTTCTACAAGTACTGAACCGACCCGCGCTGGCACTCTGGCCGAGGCTTAGCTAGTCTACCCACAGTAGGGCCTGCTGGCTCGCTCTAAAGAGTCTGCGTGAAAACTCACGCGTCGGCCCCAAACCGTCGGTCGTCAGCAGCAGAAAACGCAAAGAGGTAATTTTTCGCATGTCCAACGTCGAGTCCGATCTTGCTCCGTACTACGAGGAGTCGCAGTCGATCTACGACATCTCGAACGAGTTCTACGCACTGTTCCTCGGGCCGACCATGGGTTACACCTGCGGTTACTACGAGCGCGAGGACATGAACCTCGAGGAGTCGCAGAACGCCAAGTTCGACCTGGCGCTGGGCAAGCTGAACCTCGAGCCGGGCATGACCCTGCTGGACATCGGCTGCGGCTGGGGCGGCTGCCTGGAGCGGGCGCTGATCAACCACGACGTCAACGTCATCGGCATCACGCTGAGCAAGGAACAGTCCGACTACGCCCGCAAGCGGCTCGCCAAGATCGACACCAACCGCAACGTCGACATCCGGCTGCAGGGTTGGGAAGAGTTCAACGAGCCTGTCGACCGCATCGTCTCGATCGGTGCGTTCGAGGCGTTCAAGCAGGAGCGTTACCCGATCTTCTTCGAGCGGGCCTACAGCATCCTGCCGGACGACGGCATCATGCTGCTGCACACCATCCTGGCGCACACCCAGCAGTTCTTCCGCGAGAACAACATCAAGCTGACCATCAGCGACCTGAAGTTCATGAAGTTCATCGGCGAGGAGATCTTCCCCGGCGGGCAGCTGCCCGCGGTCGAGGACATCGAGAAGCTGGCTGACGGCTCGGGCTTCAAGTTGGAGCGCATCCACCTGCTGCGTCCGCACTACGCGCGCACGCTGGACATGTGGGCGGCCAACCTGGAGGCCAAGAAGGACGAGGCCATCGCCCTGCAGGGGCAGGAAGTCTACGACCGGTTCATGAAGTACCTGACCGGTTGCGCCGACTTCTTCCGCCGCGGCATCACCAACATCGGCCAGTTCACCCTGGTCAAGTAGTTCTTGGCGATGGGCGTCGGCCCATCGTGAGCTCACAGAACAGCAGCTGAGTCGGCCCGCCGGCTCAGCTGCTGTTTTAGTCTGGACGGACTCGGCTTGACTGACTGAGGCGGGAGGGCCGCCGTGAGCATCGCACCGCGTCGGGTCATGGTGTCCGTCGTTGCGGTTGTCGTCGTGGCGGCCGGCCTCATGGGGTTGTCCGCGCGGATCACGCCGGCGCGGGCGGTGTGCGGCCCGGACGAGATGACGGCCTTGTGGTCGGCGCTGGCGCGGATGCCCGTCGACCGCGTCACCGGCCGCCGGTGGGCGGGTGCTCCGCTTCAGAGCAACTACAACCCGTGTGCCGACCTGTCGACCATCCTGGTCGGGATCGAAGGCGGGACGGGGAGTTCACCGATCCAGGCCCTGATGTTTCACCGCGGGACGTTCCTGGGGACCGGGACGTGGAAGGCCTACGGGTTCACCTCGCTCGACGCGGGCGCGTCGACCGGCGACACCGTCGTGCTGAATTACCGTTCGGGTCAGAGCTGCAATGCGTGCGCTGACGGCACGGTGACCACGGTGCGCTATCACTGGAACGGCAGCAAGGTCGAGATGCTCGACCCGCCACCCCCGGACTGATCGGCCGACCCGAATTCGAGTACCTCACTACTCGTGCTCGTAATCGAACTGACTGCGAGCATCGGATTGTCACGCTCGCGAGGGCAGACACAGATGATCCGCCTTGGGTTCCGTGGGAGGTCTGCGCTATGGCCTGGCGAGGTTTCGAGCTCACGGATCCGCCGATGAGCGGACCCGATGTCGCATTGATCCGCGGCAAACTGGTCGCCAAGTTCGCCTGGGCCCGCACCATGGGCCTGACCGAGGGCGACGTCTACGATCAGACCACCGCCGACGCGGTCGCAGAGTTTCAGCGGCGAGTCGGCATGCCTGAGAACGGTATCGCTGATTTCAAAACCCGTGTGCGCCTTGGGGCCTGGCCTCCGCCGCCACCGCCTCGCCACGCTGCCCTGACCTTCCGGGGCACCGGCGGCATCGTCGGTATGGACTACACGTCCCGGGTCGCGTGGGCCGCGGATCTCGAGGAAGTGCCGATCCTCTACCCCGGGTCGATGGGCGGCATTCCGGTGGGCGCCGAGAACAACCCGAATGCACCGAGCGGCAACGATTCCGTCGAGATCGCCGTCGAGCTTGCCATCGACTGGATCGAGCAGCATCCGAGCCGGACCTTCTGCTTGCTCGGGTACTCACAGGGGGCGATCGCCGCGAGCAGGGTACGTGCCGAACTACTGCCCGGAGGCCGCCTGGAGAGATTCGCCGGCAACTACTTCTGCGGCATGATGGTGGCGAATCCGTCGCGGGCATTCGGGCACACGTTCTTCCTCGGCCCGGTGCCGGATGGGGAGGGCATCAGCAACTTCCATGTCCCGCGCGAGGCGTGCACGTGGGACTGGTGCGAGTTGGTCCAGCCAGACGATTTTTACGCCAACGTGCCGTTGGGCGACGTCGGCGACGTCTGCCGTCAGGGCCAGAACATCGTCATGGATACCACCGTGAGCGATCCGATCGGCATGATGCAGAAGGTTATTCCGCATCTGATCAAGATGCTCGACGAGGCGGGCGTGGACTTGCCGCCCAACCCGCTCGGCATTCTCAACGGTGTGTGGGCGGGTTTGGTCTCGTCGTTGCTGCCGGGAGTGGTGCCGGCCCAATTCGGATCCGAGACCGCCGCCGCCGTGCATGCCGCGCGACTGGCGCTCACCTTCTTCGCGGCCCAGCCGCCGACCAAGCCACACATCACCTATGAGTTCGTCGAAGTGTTGCCCGGCCGCACCTACCTTCAACTCGGCATCGACCATGTCCGCGACTGGTCCAGTCGCACTCCCGTCCGCACGTAACCATCAAGATCGAACTTGAGGTGATCCCAATGAGTTTCACATCTTTCAACGCCGCACCGCTGAGGACCCGTGAGCAGGTCGCGCGGGAGGTGCATGCCGTGGCGCGACGTCGCGGGTTGACCGAGACCGCGACGATCATCGCCTTGATGACGATTTCCACCGAGGTGGGCTCGGCTGACGGGAGCGGGAACCGGCAGTGGTGGTGCCCGTCCAATCCGACCAATGACCCTGATTCGGACGGGTTTCCACACGATTCGACGTCGGATGACAACCGGTCGTCCGGCTATTTCCAACAGCAGCCGGGACCGAACGGCGAGGCGTGGTGGGGCACCGCGAGCCAGCGGATGACGCTGGACGCCGCTGCCGATATGTTCCTGGACCGGTTGTCCGACGATTACGTCAACGCGCGTGACGCGCACACCGCGGGTGTCTTCGCACAACTTGTGCAGGGCAGCGCCTTCCCTGACCGGTACCGCGAGAAATGGGACGAGGCGCATGAAGTGCTGGCCCGTGCCTTGGACGGTCAGGAGCCGGTGCCGGCCCAGCAGCAGGCCGGGTGGGCCGGCGACCCGGTCTGGCTGGAAGACGTGCTGCGCCCGGTTCTCGGCGACAAGTTGAAGACCCTTGCGGGATGGGAGAATTCGGGAGTCGGCGATTTCGGTGACATCTGGGGCGTGATGTGGCACCACACCGGCAACAGCCGGGAACGGCCGGAGAGCATCAGGGCCGGACGCCCCGACCTACAGGGCCCGCTGGCCAATCTGCACATCGCGCCCGACGGGACGGTCACGATCGTCGCGGTCGGGGTCTGCAACCATTCGGGCCGCGGCAGCGGCTTCGGCTTGCCCGCCAACGCCGCCAACAACCGGCTCATCGGCGTCGAATGCGCCTGGCCGACAATCCACCCGGACGGCAGCTATCGCGCGGACGAGCGGTGGCCGGATGCCCAGATCATCTCGATGCGGGATGTGGCCGCCGCGCTGACGACCAGGCTCGGGTACGGCGCGGAGCGCAACATCGGCCATAAGGAATGGGCCGGGTCCGCGCAGGGGAAGTGGGACCCGGGCAACCTCGACATGGACTGGTTCCGCGGCGAGATCGCCAAGGCGATGCGCGGCGAGTTCAGTCATCCGGCCCCCGTCGAGGTTTCGCCTGCGGTGGCACCGCATCTACCCAAGCCGAGCAACACCCGCACGGACCGGGAACTGCTCGAAGATATCTGGGAGCAGCTGCGCGGACCTCTCGGCAACGGATGGACACAGCTGGGCGACAAGTCGTTGGTCGACTATGTGGCGAGCCTGGGACAGTACGTCTCGATTCTCGAATGCCGGCTGGCAGAGCTGTCCGCTGCGCGGCCGGCGAAGCCCGCCAAGAAGGCCCCGGCGAAGAAAGCTCCGGCGAAGAAAACTCCGGCGAAGAAGACGCCCGCGACGAGAGCCGCCACGAAGCAGACGACGCAGACGAAGGCTGCTGCGAAGAAGGCGACACCGAAGAAGGCGACGCCCAAGAAGACAACGCCGAAGAAGGCGCCCGCCAAGAAGAAAGCGGTTGCCCGGACGACGGCTCGGCGAAGGGCCCTCGCCAGCTAGGTGCCGACAGGTCCGGGCTCAGGCGTCAGCCAGGCGCTTCTTCTCGGCCTCGACATCGAAGTCCGGCGGTGGCCAGGACATGTTGAGACCTTTGAGTGCCTCGATGAGCAGTTCGGTGATGGCCAGCCGGCTGTACCACTTCTTGTCCGACGGCACGATGTGCCAGGGGGCGTAGTCGGTCGACGTCTTCTCCAGCATGGCTTGGTAGGCCTCCTGGTACTTGGGCCACAGCAGCCGCTCGTCGATGTCGGCGGGGTTGTACTTCCAGTACTTGTCGGGCCGCTCCAGGCGTTCGGCCAGGCGTTCTTTCTGCTCGGCGAGCGAGACGAACATGGCCACCTTCACCAGCGTGGTGCCGGCATCGACCAATTCGCGCTCGAAGGCGTTGATCTCGTCGTAGCGCGCACCCCAGACGTCCGGCGGCACCAGGTTGTGCACGCGCACGATCAGCACGTCCTCGTAGTGTGAGCGGTCGAACACGCCGATGTGCCCGGCCGGTGGCAGGGCGTTGCGGATCCGCCACAGGTAGTGGTGGGCGCGCTCTTCCTCGGTCGGTTTGCCGAAACTGGTGTACCGGATACCCTGCGGATTTGCTGCCCCCACAACGTGTTTGACTATCCCGCCTTTGCCCGCGGTGTCCATGCCCTGCAGGATCAGCAGCACCGAACGGTTGTCGTCTCCACTCTTGCTGCGCGCGTAGAGCATTTCCTGCAGGGAGGCCAGCCGCAGGTTGCGTTCGGTTTGGAGAGTGGGCGCGTCGGCCTTGCTCCCGCGGAAGCCGGGCGTGCCGTTGGTGTCGATTCGCGCGACCTGGTCGCCTGGGCGGAAGGCCAGCTGGTCGTGTGGTTCGTGGGTCCACAGGGTAGGCAGATCTCTGTCGCTCACCCGATCAGTCAAGCAGTTGCGGCGGCAGAACCGGTGACGGGTGCGGCAGTGAGTTGAACTTTTCCAGGGACCCGCCGACCTCGACGATGCCGCACAGCGCGTTCCAGGACAGCATGGTCAGGTAGTCGATCAGCTCGTCGGCCGTCATCCGGGGGTTCGACATCCAGGAGTGGGTGGCCAGCTGAACGCCGCCGACGGTGTGGAACGCCCACGGTTCGGCGCCCCGGGTGTCCATGCCGACCGAGGCCATCCGGCGGCGCAACATCACGGCCAGCATGCGGGCGATGATCTGCTCGGAATCGGCGACGGCCTTGCTCTTGCTGGCCGAGTTGTTGGCCATCACGAAGCGGTACGGTTCGGGCTCGGCCGCAACGGTTTCCACGTAGACCTTGATGATCTCGCGGGTCAGGTCGAATCCGTCGAGGTTCGAGGACAGGGCGGCAGCCATGTTCGGGATCAGGGTGGTTTGGGCGAACCGCATCATCACCGCGGTGGTGAGGTCGTTCTTGTCGACGAAGTAGCGGTAGAGCACGGTCTTGGATACGCCGATCTCTGCCGCGATCTCGTCCATGCTGACGTTGCTGCCCCGGCGCCGGATCGCTTCGAGGGTGCCGTCTACCAGTTCATTGCGCCGCTCCACCTTGTGCTGGTGCCAGCGCCGTTTGCGTCCATCGGTCTTCACCGCCACCGGCGGAGTCTGCTGTGCCACAGTCGCAGTAGTCCCATTCCCTAGTTCCACTCGATAGTACGGCGAATCTGCGCATACCGGTCCGTGGGTCAGGCCCTCTGTCGTGCTGATAGCGCAAGATGGAAACGTGGCACATCGATCCGACGAGGGAATCCGCGCGCATGCGGGTCCGCGGCCCAGTTTTGCCGAGACGCTGGCCGGGGCGGACAGCGCCGCGGACGCCGAACGCCTCCGGGGTTTGCGGAGGATGAAGCTCGTCGCGCTGAGCTTTCTCGTCGGCGCCACCGTGGTCTTTCTGTTCTGCACGTGGGCCCAGTCGCGGGGCGCGGCCGGCTGGGTCGGTTATGTGCGGGCCGCGGCAGAGGCCGGCATGGTCGGCGCGCTTGCCGACTGGTTTGCGGTGACGGCGCTGTTCAAGCATCCGCTGGGCCTGCCGATCCCGCACACGGCCATCATCAAGCGCAAGAAGGACCAGCTGGGCGAGGGCCTGGGCACGTTCGTCCGGGAGAACTTCATGTCTCCCGAGGTGATCGCCACAAAGCTGCACGACGCCCAGGTGGCGGGCCGGTTGGGTAAGTGGCTGAGTGACCGTCCGCATGCCGAGCGGGTGGCCGCCGAAGCGTCGACCGTGCTGCGGGTGGGCGTGGAGATGCTGCGCGACGACGACGTTCAGCACGTGTTGGACCGGATGATCGTCAAGCGCATCGCCGAACCGAAATGGGGCCCGCCGATCGGCCGGGTGCTGTCGACCCTGCTGCAGGAGGGGCGGCAGGAGGCGCTGATCCAGCTGTTGTGCGACCGGGCGTTCCAGTGGTCGCTGAACTCCGGTGAGGTGATCGAGCGGGTCATCGAGCGGGATTCGCCGACCTGGTCGCCCCGCTGGGTGGACCACCTGGTCGGGGACCGGATCCACCGGGAGCTGATGGACTTCACCGACAAGGTGCGTCGCAATCCGGATCACGAGCTGCGGCGCTCGGCCACCCGGTTCCTGTTCGAGTTCGCCGACGACCTGCAGCACGACGAGGCCACGATTGCGCGCGCGGAGAACGTCAAGGACCAGATCATGGGCCGCGACGAGGTGGCCCGGGCGGCCGAGACCGCGTGGGCGGCGGCCAAGCGGATCATCCTGGAGTCGGTGGACGATCCGTCCTCGGCGTTGCGGACCCGGATCGCCGACTCGGTGATGCGGATCGGGGAGTCGTTGCGCGACGATGCCGAACTCCGCGACAAGGTCGACACTTGGATCGTCCGGGGCGCGAAACACCTGGTCGCGGAGTATGGGACCGAGATCACAGCGATCATCACCGAGACCATCGAGCGCTGGGACGCGGACGAGGCGAGCCGCCGGATCGAGTTGCATGTGGGCCGTGACCTGCAGTTCATCCGCATCAACGGCACCGTGGTGGGCTCGCTGGCGGGGTTGATCATCTATTCGATAGCCCAACTACTCTTCTGACCTGCGCTAACTAGTGCTTGCAAAAGTTAGCACCCCGTCGTAGCGTGAATTTCGTCGTTAACGGATACCCGGGCTACGAGGGGAATGACATGGCGCAAGAAGAAAATCTCGCGGCTGTCGTCTCCAACGCTGCGCAGGACATCGGGAGCTTCATCCGGGCCCAGCGTGAGGCGGCACAGGTATCGGTACGGCAGTTGGCCGAGAAGGCCGGCGTCAGCAATCCCTACCTGAGTCAGATCGAACGGGGATTGCGGAAACCCTCCGCCGACGTGCTCAACCAGATCGCGAAGGCACTGCGGGTGTCTGCGGAAGTCCTCTATGTGCGTGCCGGGATCTTGGAGCCCAGCGAGCCCAGTGAGGTCCGCGACGCCATCGTCAACGACGTGGGTATCACCGAACGGCAGAAGCAGGTGCTGCTCGATATCTACACGTCGTTCCGTCAGCAGAACGAAGCCGATGCAGCCGCTGCAGGTGAGGAGTCGACAACTGACTGACATCTCACCAACTGCCTGACCACCACTCGAACCAAAGTCCAATCCTGAGAAAGGAATTCGCATGACCGAGAAGACTCAGCCCACCATCGAAGACCTCAAGGCCCCGCTGCTGGCCGCCGTCGGTGCTGCCGACCTGGCCCTGGCCACGGTCAACGAGATCGTCGCCAGCCTGCGTGAGCGTGCCGAGGGTGCCCGCACCGACGCCGAGGCCCGCGTCGAGGAAGGCCGCGCCCGCCTGACCAAGCTGCAGGAAGACCTGCCGGCCCAGTTCGACGAGCTGCGCGACAAGTTCACCTCCGAGGAGCTGCGCAAGGCCGCCGAGGGCTACGCCGACCAGGCCACCGCGACCTACAACAAGCTCGTCGAGCGCGGCGAGGCCGCGCTGGAGCGCCTGCGCAACCAGCCGGCCATCGAGGAAGCCGCCAGCCGGGTCGAGGGCTACACCGACCAGGTCACCGAGCTGACCCAGGATGCGCTGGGCACCGTCGCCTCGCAGACCCGTGCGGTCGGCGAGCGGGCCGCCAAGCTGGTGGGCGTCGAGCTGCCGAAGAAGGCCGAGAAGGCTGCCGAGCCGGCCGCCGCTCCCGCCAAGAAGGCCCCCGCCAAGAAGGCTGCGCCGGCCACCGCCGCCAAGAAGACCACCCCGGCCGCCAAGAAGACCGCGGCCGCTCCGGCCAAGAAGGTCACCCAGAAGTAATTCCGGTATCGACCGGCGGGGCCGTGAGCCCCGCCGGTCGACGCTGACGATGACGCCCGCATAGGCTGGTGAGGTGCAACTTGCCAACCTTGCGGGCGTCATTATTTCCGTACTCGGCTACCTGGTCGTTCTCGTGGCGGCGTACGCCTTCATCCATGCGGCCCGGCAGCGCCCGGACGCCTACACGGCCACCGGTAAGCTCACCAAGCCCGTCTGGCTGGGCATCCTCGGTGTGAGCGCGGTGCTGACCTTGCTGGTGGGCGGAGTGTTCATCCCCGTCATCGCGGCGTGCGCCGCCGGTGTCTACCTCGTCGACGTGCGGCCCAAACTGCTCGAAATTCAGGGAAAGTCGCACTGATCCGATGCCGTCACGACCAGCCGCGTTCGGCGCGGCTTGCCTCGCGCTGGGCACGGCGCTGATCACTGCCCCCGGCGTCACCGCGGATCCCGGCGACCACACGTACGTCGATCACGTCGAATGGGCCAAGTGGGGCGACCTGTCGAGCCTGCGCGTGTACCCCACCGACACTGCCCGCGCCCTGACCCACCAGCCCGGCAGCACGGCGCAAGCGGACCAGGCCTGGGCAGAGGTCTTGACCCTGTCACCAGAGGCCGACTTGACCGGGATGCGTGAGCAGTTCCTGTGCCACTGGACGTTCGCCGAACTCGCCGAGCCCGGCAAGACCAGCTGGAACCTGGAGCCGTGGCGGCCCGAGGTCAGCCCCGAGGTGATGCTGGCCAGCGGATGCAATCCCGGCGGCAGCGAGGAGCCGTTCTGATGGGCGGCTACACGCGGGCCCAGGTGGCGGCACTGGTCGACCACACCCTGCTCAAACCCGAGGCCACCGGGGCCGACGTCGAGAAACTGGTGGCCGAGGCCGTCGATCTCGGCGTGTTCTCGGTGTGCGTGTCACCGTCGCTGGTGGCCACCGCCGCGGCAGCCGCCCCACACGGCCTCGTGGTGGCTGCGGTGTCGGGCTTCCCGTCGGGTAAACACCTGGCCGAGATCAAGGCCCGGGAGTCGCAGCTGGCCGTGACCGAAGGCGCCGCCGAGATCGACATGGTGATCGACGTCGGGCTGGCCTTGAGCGGCGATCTGACTGCCACGGCGGCCGAGGTGGCCGCCGTGCGCGCCGCCGTTCCCAGCGCCACCCTCAAGGTCATCGTGGAGTCCGCGGCGCTGTTGGAGTTCGCCGATGAGGCGCTGCTGCAGGACGTGTGCCGGGCCGCAGTCGACGCCGGAGCGGATTTCGTCAAAACCTCCACCGGCTTCCACCCCAGCGGCGGTGCCTCCACCCGGGCCGTGGAGTTGATGGCCCGTGCGGTGGGCGCCGGGGTCGGGGTGAAGGCCAGCGGCGGCATCCGTACCGCCGAGGCGGCCACGGCCATGCTCGACGCCGGAGCCACCCGGCTCGGCCTGTCGGGCACCCGGGCGGTGCTCGACGGCCTCGCCGGCTGACGCTTCGAGTTGAAGGATCAGAGCTTGCCGAAGCAGGGATCGTCGGCAGGCTTGGGCATCGACGCATTCGTGGTCGAGAACTTCGCCACGACGCCGTTCTCGGTGACCTGCACGCTGTCGGCGTGGATGCCCATCGGATAGTTCTCGGTGATCTGGGCGGTGAACTTGTCCAGGATCGGCTGCAGGGTCTCCCGCGGCCAGGACAGCCCGATCGCGCTCAGATCGATGATCTGCAGCGAGATGCCCTTGTTGACCACCGAAGGCTTGGCGGTGATGGTGCCGAGCAGGCCCTTGAGCTCGATCGTCCCGTTGGACGGGTTGGTGCGCACATCGGATATGGCCGAGCCGATGAACGGCAGCTGCACCATGTCGGCCACGGTCTGGCGGATGCCGTCGGTGCTCCAGTCGATGTCGGCGACGAGTGAGCCCACCGTGCCGCTGGAGTCGGCCGTCTCTTTGAGCCGGACATCCTTGATGCCGAGCTTGACCTTCATCCCCTTGGCCTCGCGGATCTGGTTGCCCGCGGTCTCGACGTTGATGTTGGTGTAATGCCCGCTCATGTGCTGCATCAAAAACGGCGGCAACGGATCGAACGAGGCCTTCGCGCCGTCGCCGACGACGCACTCCACCGTGGACGCGACGATCTGGTCGGCGCGGTTGCGGGCATAGAGCTCACCGCCGAGCACGCCGGCGGCCACCAGAGCCACCACGATCACGGCCACCAGCACCACCGACAGCGGATCCGAGAACAGCTCCTTGACCTTCGCCAGCGGCGAGGAGTCCTGCGGCTGCAGCGCGGGTTGATCGACCTGACCCGGCTGACCCGGCTGACCGGGGTGAATGGGCTGGTCAGGGGCCGGAGGCGGCGGAGGCAGCTCCGCTGAAGAAGCCGGCGGGGACTGGTCGGTTGGGCGAGCCCAGGGATCGGTCACCCCAGCGATTGTGCCCTACCCGACTGAGCGAACTGTGAGCGGTTCTGTAGCACCGCGATGGTCTCGCGGGCCTGGTCGGCGGCATCGAGGTCGACGTCGAACACCAGCAACTGCTCATCGGCGCCGGCCGAAACCAGAACCTCGCCGGTGGGGGAGGACACCAGGCTGCCGCCGACGCCCGTCGGGCCGGCCTTGGCGATCTCATCGCCGGGGTAGGCCTGATCCACCGCGGCCACGAAGCCCGTGGTGTCCAGGGCGCGGGCCCGGGCCAGCAGGGTCCACTGGTCGAGCTTGCCGGGCCCCGATCCCCAGGAGGCGTGCACTGTGACCAGTTGGGCGCCGCGGCGGGCCAGTTCCACATACAGCTCGGGGAACCGGATGTCGTAGCAGGTGGTCAGGCCGACCGTCGCCCCTTCGACGGTGATGGTTACGGGTTCGAAACCCGGTGCCACAGTGCGCGATTCGGTGAATCCGAACGCGTCGTAGAGGTGGATCTTGTGGTAATGCGCATCGACGCCGGGACCCGTCGCGAGCAGGGTGTTGGTCACCCGCCCGTCGGTACTGGGCACGAACATCCCGGCCACCACCACGACCCCGGCACGTGCGGCGATCTCGCGGACCGCCGTCGCCCACGGCCCGTTCAGGTCCTCGGCGACCGGCCCCAGTGCCACGCCGAACCGGCACATCGTGGCCTCGGGGAACAACACCAACGCCGCGCCGTCGTCGGCGGCGCGGCGGGTGAACTCGTCGACCAGTGTCAGATTCGACGAGGGGTCGGTACCGGTGGCGATCTGCGCCAGGGCAATTCGCATGCAGACAGCCTAGCGGCGCCGCTGCTCCTGATCGGTGGCCGGCGCCACGGTCGCCCAGGGCACCGTCAGCACTCCGTCGCGTAGCCGGCGGCGCGGCGCGTCGACCGGAAAACCCTCTGCGCGCAGCAGTTCCACCATGGCTCGCCAGCGCACCCGGGGCCCGAACACGCCGTGCCCGGCCGCGCTGGCCCAGGCCCGGTCGGCGGCGCCGAGCAGCGCGTGGATGGGCTGGCCTTCGACGTTGTGATGGATCAGCACCTTGGGCAGCCGCTCGGCCAGATCCGAGGGACGTTCGATGCTGAACGGGTCGCAGGCCAGGGTCAGGCTCACGGGCCCGCTCTCGTCCAGCAACACCCAGCAGCAGCGGCGGCCCAGCTCGTCGCAGGTTCCGTCGACGATCAGACCGCCGGGCGCCAGCCGGCCCGACATCGTCGCCCAGGCGTCCGGCACCGACTCGACCGGATACTGCCGCAACACGTTGAACGCTCGCACCAGCACCGGGCGTAGCCCGGCCAGCTCGAACCCGCCGAGCTCGAACCGCACGTCGGTGCCGCCGGCCACCGCGCGTGCGGTGGCCACCCGTTCGGGATGGATCTCCAGGCCCACGACCCGAATATCGGGGCGGATCACCCGCAGCCGCGTCGCCAACTCCAGGGTGGTCACCGGCAGTGCGCCGTACCCGAGGTCGACGACCAGCGGATCGGCCGCGGCCCGCAGCACGCTGCGCACGCGCGGCGAGTGCACCAGCCAGCGGTCGCTGCGGCGTAGCCGGTTGTACCCGGTGGTGCCCCGGGTGACCGCGCCGAGCGGCCTAGAGGTGTTCGGCAATCCAGTCAGCGGTGAACGCCTCCTCGACGGTGAACACGTCGTTGACCGTTTGCATCACCATGTCTTCGAGCTTGCCTCCGATCAGCGGCATGGCCACCTTGCAGGTGCTGTCGATCCGCAGCCGGCAGCCCGAGGGGCCACCGGTGAGCGCATAACGGCCGTCGAGCCGCCCCGGCGCATGCGAGATCGACGCCGCGTAGTGGCCGCTGGCGCCGCCACCGTCGAACGGGCCGAAACACTGCCTGCGGGTGATGGCCATGTCGAGCGGTATCACCGTCCGCAAGATCGCGGGCATCTCCGCGTGCGGCAGCACCTGCCGGAACGCGACCTCAATCCCCTGCGCGTCGGCCCTGAACTCCGTGATGTCTGATTTGCCGGGCGTGAGCTCGTCGTACCGGTCCATGAGCGTCTGCCAGTACTCGCCGCTGGCGTATACGGCGTAGAGCGTCTCGGCGGGGACGTCGAACGCCAGCGTGTACTCCAGCCGCCTGCTCACGGGTAACGACGGTACCGGCTGCCCTCAGGTGTGCTCGGCGATCCACACCGAGGTGAAGCGCTGCTCGGCCTTGAGCAGATCGACCAGCTGGGTGCCGATGAAATTCTCGATCTTGCCGCCGACCAGTGGGACCCGCACCTCGACCGTGATGTGCACCGACAAGCGGGACCCGGCCTCGCTGGCGGTGAGCGTCGCGGCCCCAGACAGCGATACCGGTGCCCCGGAGATGGAGCCCTCGACCGTGCCGTGAGCCGAGCCGTCCCGGATCGGCTGCCAGTGCTCCTCGCGCCGGATTCTCAGATCTCCGCGGTGAAACTGCGACACCAGGCCGGGCAGCCGGTCTGCGCGCAGGATCTGCGTGGTGACCGCCTCGATGCCGCCGTCGCCGGTGACGTTCAGGGCGTCCAGCGAGGTGTCGTCGGCTCCGGAATCGGCGAGCCGGGCCCGCCAATACCGTTCGTCGGCGAATGCGCGATGGACCTGTTCGACGCTGCCCGGGTAGTCGCTGGCCATGTCGAATGATCGCGGCATAGCTGGTCAGGCTACCGTTACGGGCCGTGGTCAGTTCGTATGTTGCCGGTGTCGCAGTTGCCGAGGCGGTTGCGCTGGCACCGCTGACCACACTGCGGGTCGGTCCGGTGGCACCGCGGGTGCTCGCCTGTACCAGCACCGATCAGCTGATCGGAGTGCTGCGCGCCGTGGCCGAGCCGATCCTGGTGCTGGCCGGTGGATCCAACGTGGTTCTGGCCGACGACTTGGCCGACACGATGCCCGACCTCACCGTGGTGCGGGTGGCCAACACGGCCGTCACGGTCGAGGGCAACCTGCTGCGGGCCGAGGCCGGCGCGGTGTTCGACGACGTCGTGGTCGCCTCGCTGCAGCACGGGTTGGGCGGGCTCGAATGTCTGTCCGGGATCCCAGGATCGGTCGGGGCCACCCCGGTGCAGAACGTGGGCGCCTACGGGGCAGAGGTCGCCGACACCATCAGCCGGGTGCGGCTGCTCGACCGCAGTACCGGTGAAGTCCGTTGGGCCGCACCGGAAGAACTCAAGTTCGGCTACCGCACCAGCATCCTCAAACACTCCGATGCGGTGATCGTGCTCGAAGTGGAGTTCGCTCTGGACGACACGGGCCGAAGCGCACCGCTGCGTTACCGCGAACTGGCCAACGTGCTGGGGGTCGAGCCGGGGGAGCGGGCGGACCCGCTGCGGGTTCGCCAGGCCGTGCTGCAGCTGCGTGCGGGCAAAGGCATGGTGCTCGACGAGCACGACCACGACACCTGGAGCGTCGGGTCGTTCTTCACCAACCCGGTGGTGTCGCAGGACGAGTTCGAGCGGGTGCAGGCCACGTTCCGGGACGCCGCGGGACCGCAGGCTCCGCCGGTGCCGCACTACCCCGCGCCGGACGGGGTGAAGCTGGCCGCCGGCTGGCTCGTCGAGCACGCCGGTTTCGGCAAGGGTTACCCCGGGGACGGTGCCCCGGCGCGGCTTTCCACCAAGCATGCGCTGGCGTTGACCAATCGTGGCGAGGCGAACAGTGCCGATGTGATTGCCCTGGCCAGGGAGGTGCAGGCGGGTGTTTTGGACCGCTTCGGCATCGCTTTGCAGCCTGAGCCGATTCTGATTGGGTGCGATCTATCAGTACCCTAGATCCACGTGAGCCCTGCCGGTGATATGGAGGCCGACGCCCCGTTGTTCAGTCGGCGTCGTGCCTTGACGGTGTTGACCGTCGGAGTAGGAGCCGGGTTGTTGGCTGCCTGCTCGGGTGAGTCGCCCATCTCTGCACCTCAGGCCGAGGAGCCGGTGGCCCCGACGGTCACCTACGAGCCCGCTGCCGACTCCGAGGACGTGCTGCCGACCGCACCGGTCGGGGTCAAGGTCGAGAACGGCTCGTTCCAGCGCGTCAGCCTGACCAACGCCAACGGCAAGGTGGTCGCCGGCAAATTCAACAGCGACCGCACCGCGTTCACTATCACCGAACCGCTTGGTTACGAATCCACCTACACGTGGGCCGGCTCGGTGGTGGGCAAGGACGGCAAGGCCCAGTCCGTGCAGGGCAAGTTCAGCACCGTCGCGCCACAGAAACAGGTCAACGGCCAGTTCCAGCTCGCCGACGGCCAGGTCGTCGGTGTCGCGGCGCCGATCATCCTGCAGTTCGACGCCGCGATCGACGACAAGTACCGGGCGACCGTCGAAAAGGCCCTCCAGGTCACCACCACGCCGCCCGTCGAGGGCAGCTGGGCCTGGCTGCCCGACGAAGCCGGCGGCTCGCGCGTGCACTGGCGGTCCCGGGAGTACTTCCCGGCCGGAACGAAGGTCAGCGTCAAGGCGCCGCTGTACGGGGTCAGCTTCGGCGACGGCGCCTACGGTGCGGCCGATTCCACGCTCGACTTCGAGATCGGCCGGCGCCAGGTGGTCAAGGCCGAGGCGTCCAGCCACCGCATCCAGGTGCTCGACGGGTCCGGCGCGGTGATCATGGACTTCCCCTGCAGCTACGGCGAGGGCGATCTGGACCGCAACGTCACCCGCAGCGGCATCCACGTGGTCACCGAGAAGTACGAGGACTTCTGGATGACGAACCCGGCCGCGGGCTACAGCAATGTGCATGAACGCTTCGCGGTGCGGATCTCCAACAACGGCGAGTTCATCCACTGCAACCCGAACAGCATCAACTCGCAGGGCAATACGAACGTCACCAACGGCTGCATCAACCTGAACCTGGAGAACTCCCAGCAGTACTTCAACAGCGCGATGTACGGCGACCCGGTCGAGGTGACCGGTACCCGCATCGAGCTGTCCTACGCCGACGGCGACATCTGGGACTGGGCCGTGGACTGGAACGAGTGGAAGTCCATGTCGGCGCTGTCCTCGCAGGACTCTCCGTCGAACCTGCCCGCGAGTGCGCCGGCGACGCCGACGGATGCGCCCACGCTGTCGGGCACCCCGACGACCACCGCGCCGCCGCGTCCCGAGCCGGGCGGTTAGAACTCTTTGCACCGAAAGTGACGCAGGGGTCGTTTGGCATCGCGCCCGACGACCCCTGCGTCACTTTCGCGTGCTCAAGTCCGGTTGAAGCGCCCGTGCGGTGCCTGATCGCGCGGGCGGATGACGATCTGGTCGAGGTTGACGTGTGAGGGCCGGGACGCGACGAACCCGATCACCTCGGCCACATCCTCGGCCACCAGCGGGGTGATGCCCCGGTACACGTTGTCGGCGCGCTCCTGATCGCCGTCGAAACGCACGAGGGAAAACTCGGTCTCCACCGCGCCCGGCGCAATCTCGGTGAGCCGCACAGGTTTTCCGAGAAGTTCACCGCGCAGGGTGCGGTGCAGCGCACCCTGGGCATGTTTGGCCGAGGTGTAGCCCGCGCCGCCGTCATAGGTCTCGAACGCCGCGATCGAGGTGACGGTGACGATCAGGCCGTCGCCGGAGGAGATGAGCTTGGGCAGCAGGGCCCGGGAGACCCGCAGGGTGCCCAGCACGTTGGTCTCCCACATCCAGCGCCAATGCTCCAGGTCGGCGTCCAGGACGGGCTCCAGCCCACGGGCCCCGCCGGCGTTGTTCACCAGCACGTGCACCCGGTCCAACTGGGCCGCCAAAGCGTCGACGGCGGCCTGGTCAGTGACATCCGCCACAATCGCCGTCCCGCCGATCTCCTTGGCCAAGGCCTGGATCCGGTCCGCTCGGCGGGCCACGCAGATAACGTGAAAGCCCAGGGCGGCAAGGGATTTAGCGGTTGCGGCGCCGATCCCGGCGCTGGCGCCGGTCACCACTGCCACCTTTTTGTCTGCCTGAGATGTCGTCACCTGACCAACCCTAGATGGCGTGCTAAGTTCTTTCTGTGTCCGGAAACCTCCAGTCCCGCTTCGCGCGGCGTGCGTGTTGTTGTTGCGCACCCCGCCGCGCCTGACTGAATCCGGACTTTTCTTCCCGTCCTGCTGAGTCGCCAGGTGTGGTCTCCACCCACCAGCCGACAACCAGTAAGGACCATTCACGTGACCACCGCCATCGCCGCTCCCCGCCGCACCTCCGCCCGCGCCGCCTCGTCGACCAACCTGACCCGGCAGTCCCGGCCACTGGCCACCGCCTCCCGTTTGCCGCAATCACGGCTGCTGCACATCGTCGCGCCGTCGCTCAAGGTGCCCGACGCCGCCGCGGCATCGGTGTTCAGCGCTGTGCGCACCCGCGGCCCCATCGCCCGCGACGCCGTCGCCCAGCTCACGCAGCTGAGCATCGCGACCGTCAACCGCCAGGTCACCGCACTGCTCGACGCCGGTGTCCTGCGTGAGCGCGCCGATCTCGCGGTCTCGGGGGCCATCGGCAGGCCCCGCGTGCCCGTCGAGGTCAACCACGAGCCCTATCTCACGCTCGGCATCCACATCGGTGCTCGCACCACCAGCATCGTGGCCACCGACCTGTTCGGTCGCACCCTCGACGTGGTCGAGACGCCGACCCCGTCTGGCTCCCAGTCCGCCGCGCTGGCCACGCTGGCCTCCAGCGCCCGCCGCTACCTGAGCCGCTGGCACCGCCGCCGCCCACTGTGGGTCGGCGTCGCCGTCGGTGGCGTCGTCGACAGTGCCACCGGGTATCTCGATCACCCCCGGCTCGGCTGGGTCGATGCGCCCGTCGGCCCGGTGCTCGCCGAAGCCCTCGGGCTGCCGGTGTCGGTCGCCTCGCACGTGGACGCGATGGCCGGCGCCGAATTGCTGCTAGGCGCACCGCGTTCCGCACCGGAGGCCGCCGGCGCCCCGGCCCGGACGAGCCTGTATGTGTATGCCAGGGAGACCGTCGGCTACGCGCTGTCCATCGACGGCCGGGTGCATTCCCCGGCCAGCGGGCCCGGCACCATCGCCGGTCTGCCGGCCCAGTCCGAATTGCTCGGCGGCTCAGGGCAACTGGAATCCACCGTGAGCGACGAAGCGGTGCTCAACGCGGCCCGCAGACTGCGGATCATCCCCGCCGAGGGCCCGTCGTCCACCCTGGCGGCCGTACTGCGCGCGGCCCGTCAGGGCAACGACAAGGCGGAAGAGTTGCTGGCGGACCGGGCCCGGGTACTCGGCGAGGCCGTCGCGCTGCTTCGTGACCTGCTCAACCCCGACGATCTGGTACTCGGCGGGCAGGCCTTCACCGAATACCCCGAGGGGTTGCCGGTCGTGGAGGACGCCGTCGCACGCCGGTCGGTGCTCGGGCACCGCGATATCCGGCTGACGGCCTTCGGCAACCGGGTCCAGGAAGCCAGCGCCGGCATCGTTTCGCTGGGCGGTCTGTACGCCGATCCGATCGGTGCCATGCGGCGCGCTCAAACCCGCCGATCCGCAGCGGTGTAGACATGTCTGTGTGCGTCTAGCCACGGACCTCGAGATTCCGCACCGCGTTGCGGTGTTATCCGTACACACTTCGCCGCTGGCGCAGCCGGGCACCGGCGATGCGGGCGGGATGAATGTCTACGTGCTGCAGACGGCGCTGCAGCTGGCCCGTCGCGGTGTCGAGGTGGAGGTTTTCACCAGGGCGACCTCCTCGTCGGATGCCCCGGTGGTGCCGGTGGCGCCGGGGGTGCTGGTGCGCAACGTGGTGGCCGGACCGTTCGAGGGTCTGGACAAATATGACCTGCCCACCCAGCTGTGCGCGTTCACCGCGGGGGTGTTGCGGGCCGAGGCGACGCACGAGCCCGGCTACTACGACGTGGTGCACTCGCACTACTGGCTGTCGGGTCAGGTCGGCTGGCTGGCCTCCGACCGCTGGGCGGTGCCGCTGGTGCACACCGCGCACACCCTGGCGGCGGTGAAGAACGCTTCCCTGGCCGCGGGGGACTCGCCGGAGCCGCCGCTGCGCGCGGTGGGGGAGCAGCAGGTGGTCGACGAGGCCGACCGCCTCATCGTCAACACCGAACATGAAGCACAGCAATTGGTTTCACTGCACCATGCCGACCCGGAGCGCATCGACGTGGTGCATCCGGGGGTCGATCTGGATGCCTTCACCCCGGGGGACCGCGACGCGGCGCGGGCGGTGCTCGGGATTGCGCCCCGCGAACAGGTGGTCGCGTTCGTAGGCCGGATCCAGCCGCTCAAGGCACCCGACGTGCTGTTGCGTGCCGCCGCCAAACTGCCCGGGGTCCGGGTGCTGGTCGCCGGCGGTCCGTCCGGCAGCGGCCTGGCCGAGCCCGACACCCTGATTCGTCTGGCCGACGAACTGGGTATCACCGATCGTGTGACGTTCCTGCCTCCGCAATCTCGCGAACAACTGGTCAACGTGTACCGCGCCGCCGATCTGGTGGCGGTACCCAGCTACTCCGAATCCTTCGGCCTGGTCGCCATCGAGGCCCAGGCCTGCGGCACGCCGGTGGTGGCGGCGGCCGTCGGCGGGCTGCCGGTGGCGGTGGCCGACGGGGTGAGCGGGGCCTTGGTCGACGGGCATGACGTGGACGACTGGGCGGCCGCGATCGACGGCGTGCTGCAGCGCGATCCGGGTCCGCTGAGCGTGGCCGCCGCCGCTCACGCCGCACAGTTCTCCTGGGGCCACACCGTCGACGCCCTGCTCAACAGCTACGCCCATGCGATGAGCGATTACCGGTCCCGGCACCGCAGGCCGTCCGGTCGACGGGCTGGGCGTCGGTTCGCGCTGCGCCGGGGGGTGCGGGCATGAACGACGTCGCCAAGACCATCACCGACACCCTCGACGAGCACGAGCTGGTCTACCAGCACCACAAGGGGGCCCACGGCGGGCTGCCCGGCATCGTCGTCGAGCTGCCCGGGGAACGGAAGCTCAAGACCAACACCATCCTGAGCATCGGCGAGCACTCCGTGCGGGTCGAGGCGTTCGTGTGCCGCAAGCCCGACGAGAACTTCGAAGGCGTCTACCGGTTCCTGCTCAAGCGCAACCGCAGGCTCTACGGGGTCGCCTACACCCTCGACAACGTCGGCGACATCTATCTGGTCGGCCGGATGGCGCTGCACTCGGTCACCGCCGACGAGATCGACCGCGTGCTGGGCCAGGTGCTCGAGGCCGTCGACTCCGACTTCAACACCCTGCTGGAACTGGGCTTCCGGTCCTCGATCCAGAAGGAGTGGGAATGGCGGGTCTCGCGCGGTGAGTCGCTGAAGAACCTCGAAGCGTTCGAGCACCTCATCGACGACTGAGCGCCCGTGAGAAGATCACACGGCCCGCACGCGAGGAGGAAAACCAACAAATGCCGACGCTGATCCTGCTCCGCCACGGTGAGAGCGACTGGAACCAGAAGAACCTGTTCACCGGATGGGTCGACGTCGACCTCACCGACAAGGGCCGCACCGAGGCGGTCCGCGGCGGCAAGCTGCTGGTCGAGAACGACGTGCTGCCCGACGTGGTGTACACGTCGCTGCTGCGCCGCGCGATCACCACCGCCAACCTCGCCCTGGACGCCGCCGACCGGCACTGGATCCCCGTGCACCGCGACTGGCGGCTCAACGAGCGGCACTACGGCGCGCTGCAGGGCCTGGACAAGGCCGCCACCAAGGAGAAGTACGGCGAAGAGCAGTTCATGGCGTGGCGGCGCTCCTACGACACCCCGCCGCCGCCCATCGAGAAGGGCAGCGAGTTCAGCCAGGACGCCGACCCGCGCTACGCCGACATCGGCGGCGGACCGCTGACCGAATGCCTCAAGGACGTGGTGGAGCGCTTCGTGCCGTATTTCGAGGCCACGATCGTGCCCGATCTGCGGGCCGGCAAGACCGTGCTGATCGCCGCGCACGGCAACTCACTGCGCGCGCTGGTCAAATACCTCGATCAGATGTCCGACGAGGAGGTCGTCGGCCTGAACATCCCGACCGGCATCCCGCTGCGCTACGAGCTCGACGAGAACCTCAAGCCGCTGGTCGCCGGGGGTGAGTACCTCGACCCGGAGGCAGCCGCCGCCGGGGCTGCCGCGGTCGCCGCGCAGGGCGCCAAGAAATAGTTCGCTGAACACGCGGGCATGCGGGCAAACGGCAGGTTACCGAGGGTTAACGACAGCCGAACTCCTGTATTTGTCGGTGTGACTTGTCCCGTTTTGGCCGCACGCTGCTGGGATGACGTTCACCGGGTGCGTACGATTTTCGCGTGAGCTTGGTGTCGGCGTTACTGCTGACGGCGGTCGTGTCGTTGCTCGCGCTGATCGTCGGTGCGGGTGTGGCCGCCGCAGTCGTACCCCGCCTCATGGCCAGGCGGCAGCGTCGCGAAGCCGATGAGGCGGGTATGACGGTGTCGCAGATGCTGGCGCACATCGTCTCCGCATCCCCCGACGGCATCGTCGTGGTCGACACGTTCAACGACGTGGTCTACGCCAATGACCGGGCCACCGAGCTCGGCGTGGTGCGCGACCGGCTTCTCGACGACAGGGCCTGGCGGGTCGCCGAGCAGGTGTTCGCCACCGGTCAGCCCGTTGACGTCGACCTGTCGCCGCGCAAGCTTCCGCACCCCGGACGCTCGGGTATCTCGGTGCGTGGCTGGGTGCGGCTGCTGTCCGACCAGGACCGCCGGTTCGTCGTCGTCTATGCCGACGACCAGTCCGAGCACGCCAGGATGGAAGCGACCCGGCGGGATTTCGTGGCCAACGTCAGCCACGAGCTCAAGACTCCGGTGGGCGCCATGCGGGTGCTGGCCGAAGCGTTGCAGGCCTCCGCCGACGACCCGGACATGGTGCGCCGCTTCTCCGACAAGATGGTCGCCGAATCGCTGAGGCTGGCCGACATGGTCGGTGAGCTGATCGAACTGTCCCGGCTGCAGGGCGCCGAGCGGCTGCCCGACCTCGGGGCCGTCGACGTCGACACCGTGGTGTCCGAGGCGCTGTCCCGGCACAAGGTGGCCGCCGACAAGGCCGACATCTCCATCACCACCGATGCGCCGACCGGCTACCGGGTGCTGGGTGACCAGACCCTGCTCGTGACCGCCGTCGCCAACCTGGTGTCAAACGCAATTGCCTACTCGCCCAACGGCTCCGGCATATCCATCAGCCGCCGACGGCGGGGCGGCAGTGTCGAGATCGCGGTCACCGACCGCGGTATCGGAATCGCCAAGGCCGATCAGGAACGGGTCTTCGAGCGGTTCTTCCGGGTCGACAAGGCCCGGTCGCGCGCCACCGGCGGCACCGGGCTGGGCCTGGCGATCGTCAAACACGTGGCCGCGAACCACAACGGAACCATCCGGCTGTGGAGTCAGCCGGGCACCGGGTCGACGTTCACGTTGTCGATCCCGGCCTATCCCGAAACCGATGAGTCGAAAAGTGGCTCAGACGACCGAGAGGATTAGCGAGAACGATGACCAGCGTGTTGATCGTTGAGGACGAGGAGTCGCTGGCCGATCCCCTGGCATTCCTGCTCCGCAAGGAAGGCTTCGAGGCCACCGTGGTGGCCGATGGTCCCTCCGCACTGGCCGAGTTCGAGCGCTCCGGCGCCGATATCGTCCTGCTGGACCTGATGCTGCCGGGGATGAGCGGTACCGACGTCTGTAAGCAACTGCGGGCCCGCTCCAGCGTGCCGGTGATCATGGTTACCGCGCGCGACAGCGAGATCGACAAGGTCGTCGGCCTCGAGCTGGGCGCCGACGACTATGTCACCAAGCCGTATTCGGCCCGCGAGCTGATCGCGCGGATCCGGGCGGTGCTGCGCCGCGGCGCGGACACCGACGACACCGGTATCGGCGACGGCGTGCTGGAGGCCGGCCCGGTGCGGATGGACGTCGAACGGCATGTCGTCAGCGTCAACGGGGAGCAGATCACGTTGCCGCTCAAGGAGTTCGACCTGTTGGAGTACCTGATGCGCAACAGCGGCCGGGTGCTCACCCGCGGCCAGCTGATCGACCGGGTCTGGGGCGCGGACTATGTGGGCGACACCAAGACCCTCGACGTGCACGTCAAGCGTCTGCGCTCCAAGATCGAGTCCGATCCGGCCAACCCGGTGCACCTGGTGACGGTGCGAGGCCTGGGGTACAAGCTGGAGGGCTGAACTGCCACCAGCAACTGGCGCAAAGTTAGCTGACACCTGCTAGGCTCCTGCGCGGGGCCACGGCAGTTCGCCTGTTCCGGCGTGGTCACCGTCAACCAAACGTTGTGGGTGAATCTCGTCAGAGAGCGAAGGTCCGCTTGTGCTGTGTCGGCTGTGTGGGTCAGAACGCCTGTTGAGTGTCCTGGACCTCGGTGCGACGCCGCCGTGCGAGAAGCTGTTGTCCGCCGCGGAACTTGACCTGCCCGAGCAGACCTATCCGCTGCATCTCCGGCTTTGCGAAAACTGCCTGCTGCTACAGATTCCGGCGCTCATCACGCCCGAAGACACCTTCACCGAGTACGCGTACTTCTCGTCGTACTCCGATTCCTGGGTCAGCCACGCCCGCGCTTTCGTCACCGACGCGATCGAACGGCTGGAGCTCGGGGCCGACTCCTTCGTCGTCGAGGTCGCCAGCAATGACGGCTACCTGCTGCAGCATGTGGTCGGCGCGGGGGTGCGGTGTTTGGGCATCGAACCGTCGGTGAACGTCGGCGAGGCCGCTCGCGAACGCGGTGTCCCGACGCTTACGGCGTTTCTCGATGAAGACACAGCAACCGGGGTGCGCGCCGAACACGGAGCGGCGGACCTGGTCGTCGCGAACAACGTCTACGCCCATATCCCGGACCTGCTGGGCTTCACGCGGGCGCTGCGCGGGCTGGTCGCAGACGACGGCTGGGTGTCCATCGAGGTGCATCACGCGGGCAACCTGGTCGAGTTCGCCCAGTTCGACACCGTCTACCACGAGCATTTCCAGTACTACACCGTGGCCTCGGCAGTGCGGGCCCTGGCCACCGCCGGGTTGACCGTCGTCGACGTGGAAGCCATCCCCACCCACGGTGGTTCGATCCGGTTGTGGGCCACCCCGGACGCGGCGGCCGGTCCGCGCTCGGCGCGGATGGAGCAGCTGCTGGCCGCCGAGGACCAGGCCAACCTGCACGATGTCAGCGGCTACGCAGACCTGCAGCGCAGGGCCGACGGCCTGCGGCAGGACCTGTTGCGTCTGCTGCTGGACTATCGCGCGGCAGGCAAGCGGGTGGTCGCCTACGGCGCCCCCGGCAAGGGCAACACACTGCTGAACTACTGCGGCATCCGAACCGATCTCGTCGAGTACACGGTGGATCGAAACCCGTACAAGCACGGCAAGTTCACCCCGGGCGCGCGCATCCCCATCCACCCGGTGGAGCGCATCGACAAGGACCGTCCCGACGTGATCCTGGTGCTGCCGTGGAACCTGGAGGCCGAGATCACCGCACAGTTGGCCTACACCGGCGAGTGGGGTGCCGAGTTGGTGTACCCGCTGCCCGAACTTCACGTTGTCACCGCGGAAGGGAAGTTGCGATGAAGGTGGTGCTGTTCTGCGGCGGGTACGGAATGCGGATGCGCAACAGCGCTGACGACACCATCCCGAAACCCATGCAGCTGATCGGCAACCGCCCCCTGATCTGGCACGTCATGCGCTACTACGCGCACTTCGGGCACAAGGACTTCGTGCTGTGTCTGGGCTACGGGGCCACCCACATCAAGAACTACTTCCTCACCTATCAAGAAGCGGTGTCCAACGATTTCGTGATCCGCGACGGTCAGGTCGACCTGCTGAAGTCCGACATCAGCGACTGGACGATCACGTTCGTCGACACCGGCGCCGAGTCACCGATCGGCGAGCGGCTGCGCCGGGTGAGCCAGTTCGTCGCCGGCGACGAGTATTTCCTGGCCAACTACGCCGACGTGCTGACCGATGCGCCGATGAACGACATCATCGACGAGGTCCGGGCGCGCGGCGCTGCCGCGTCGATGCTCGTGGTCCCGCCACAGTCGTCCTTCCATTGCGTGGAACTGTCCGATTCCGGTGGGGTAGAGGGCATCACTCCGGTGTCGCAGCTGCCGATCTGGGAGAACGGAGGCTTCTTCGTGTTGTCCCGGGAGGTGCTGGAGCTGCTGACCGAGAACTGCGATCTGGTCGAGGACGTCTGCGCCAAGCTCGCCGCGGACGGGCGCCTCTACGGCTACAAGCATCTGGGCTTCTGGAAGCCGGCCGACACCTTCAAGGAGCGCGCCGACTTGGATGCGGCATACCAGCGTGGTGACGCCCCGTGGATGTTGTGGGAGAGCCACGCTTCGTGATCGGACTCAACACCGGAAGCATCAGTGAGATCGCGCTGCTCGGTGCTCATTGCGACGACATCGCGATCGGTATGGGCGCCACCTTGCTGACGATGGCGCGGGCGCGCCCTGGCCTTCGGGTGCACGCCCTGGTGTTGTCCGGAGGCGACGGTGCGCGGGCAGCCGAGGAACGCGCCGCGCTGACCGCCTTCTGTCCCGGGGCCGATGTGAGGCTGCGGGTGCTCGACGTGCCCGACGGCATGGCGCCCGCGCATTGGGGACGGGTCAAGGCCGAGCTCAACGCTTTTCGCCAGACCTGCGCACCTGAGTTGGTGTTCGGGCCACACCGTCGCGATGCCCACCAGGACCACCGGATGCTGGCTGAGCTGCTGCCCACCGAGTTTCGCGACCAGCTGATCCTGGGCTACGAAATCCTGAAGTGGGAGACCGACACTCCGACACCGACGGTATTTCATCCCGTCGAGCCCGCAATCGCGCGCGAAAAGGTGCGGCTTCTGCACGAACACTATCCGTCCCAACTCGAGCGGGACTGGTTCGACGAGGCGGCTTTTCTCGGGCTGTCCCGGCTGCGCGGTGTGCAGTGCCGCAGCGGACACGCCGAAGCGTTTGTGGTCGAGAAGGCCGTCATCGAATTTGCGGAAAGGGTTGGGGCATGAAGGTTCTGGTGACCGGACACCAGGGGTATCTCGGCACGGTCATGGTGCCGGTGCTACAGCGAGCCGGGCACGACGTGGTCGGGCTGGACACCGGATACTTCGCCGACTGCGTGCTCGGTCCACCGCCGCTCGCGGTGCCCACCCACGACGTCGACCTACGGGATGTGACGGCCGAGACGCTCGCCGGATTCGACGCGGTGGTTCACCTGGCCGCCCTGTCCAACGATCCGCTGGGCGCTTTGGAACCGGATATCACCTTCGACATCAACCACCGGGCTTCGGTGCGGCTGGCCCGACTGGCCCGTGACGCCGGGGTGCACCGGTTCCTGTACGCCTCAACCTGTTCGGTTTACGGCGCCGCAGGTGACGGTCTGGTCGACGAAGAGGCGCCGCTACGGCCCCTGACCCCGTACGCGATCAGCAAGGTGCGGGTAGAAGACGACGTCGCGGCGCTCGCCGACGAAAGTTTCGTTCCCGTATTCCTGCGCAACGCCACAGCTTTCGGGTTCACCAGCCGGCCGCGGGCAGACATCGTGCTCAACAACCTGGTCGGGCACGCGGTGCTCACCGGGGTGGTGCGGGTGCTGTCCGACGGCACCCCGTGGCGGCCCCTCGTACACGCCGTCGACATCGCCGAGGCGTTTCTCACCTGTCTGACCGCCCCAGCCGATGTGGTGTCCTGCCGCGCGTACAACATCGGCTCCGAGACCAACAACGTGACCGTTGCCGACATCGCCGAGGCGGTCGTCCGGGTGGTGCCCGATTCCACCCTGGCGATCACCGGTGAGACGGGTGCCGACCCGCGCTCCTATCGCGTGGACTTCAGTAGGGCCCGAGCTGAACTCGGCTTCGAGGCCGCGCGTACCGTGGCCGACGGCGCGGCTGAGCTGTACCGCGCCTACACCGAATATGGTTTGACGCAGCAGGATTTCGAGCGCCGATTCACCCGGCTGGCCCGCCTGCAGCAGTTGCGTGACAGCGCATCGGTGGACGGGCAGTTGCGGCGTGTCAGTGCAGTTGCCTGACCAGATCGGCCCAGCTGCCCGCCGCGGAGTCGCGCGCGGACATCACCGTTACCGCCAACGGCCACTCGATTGCGAGGTCGGGATCGTCGTAGGCGACCGCGACGTCCTCGGCGGGATCGTGCCCGCGGTCGATGCGGTAGCAGACGTCGGCCGTCGGGGTCAGGGCCTGAAAGCCGTGCAGCAGGCCCGGCGGCACGTACAGGTGCCGGAAATCGTTGTCGTCGAGCCGAAACGCCTCGTGTTGCCCGAACGTCGGGGAGCCCGGCCGAGCGTCGACCAGAACGTCGTGGACCGCGCCGTTGGCGCACCGCACCAACTTCGCTTCGCCCCGGCCGCGGCGGCCGTGCAGCCCGCGGATCACCCCGCCCACCGAACGGGACTGCGAATCCTGGACGAACGTCGCTGCGGCACCCGGCACACCGCGCCATTGGTCGAAGATCTCGGCGTCGAAGGTGCGGGTGAACAGGCCGCGGTCGTCGCGGTGTGGCTCGGGGAGGAATACCGCCACCCCGGCGAGCCGCGACTGTTCGATACGCACACGGACATGCTGCCATGAGCCGTTGCCGAGGATGTGGCAGTCAACGCCTGCAGCGGGTCCTGGACCTCGGTGCGGTTCCGGCGGCCGACCACTTCCCGCCCGTGACCGAGCCGATCCGGGCCGAGGAGGCGTCACACCCGCTGGCCATGGACCTGTGTGGGCGGTGCGGGCTGGCCCAACTGGCCGAGGACGACACGGTGACGTCCGAACCGCGCGGCGTCGAGCCGCAGGCGCTCAAAGACCAGGCGGCCGACGCGGTGGCTCGAGTGGACCGGGCCGGTTGGCTGACCGGGAAGACGGTGCGCGAGTTCGGTAGTCCGCACGGGGGCAGCTGGCTCGGGCTGTTGGCCGACCGTGGGTTCACCGCGGTAACCGGCGCGCAGGGCCCGGCGGATGTGGTGCTGGACTGCTTCGGCATCATGCACGAGCCCGATCAGCGCGCCGCGTTCGCCGAGCGGGCCGCGGCCACCGCGGCCGACGGGGTGCTGCTGCTGCAGTACCACGCCCTGAGCGCCATCGTCAGGCAGGGACAGTGGAATGCCCTGCGGCACGGTCATTTCGCCTATTACTCGGCGCCCGCGCTGCAGCGGCTGCTGGCCGGGGCCGGGATGGCCGTTGTCGACAGCTGGCATTTCGACCTGTACGGCGGCACGGTCCTGGTGGCTGCCGTGCACGGCACGAACGAGAAGCCCGGCGCCGCCGCGGATGAGGCGACCGAGCTACTGCGCGGCGGCGCATTGCAGCGGGCCGCCGACAGTCGGGTGCGGGGTCTGCGCCGATGGTTACTGGACCGGCGACGCGACGGGCAGCGGGTGTACGGCTACGGCGCCGCGTCACGAGCGGTGGCCCTGTTCGCGCTGGCCGGGCTGGACCGCTCGCTGTTGGCCGCGGTGGCGGATGCTGCCCCGGCCAAGCAGGGACGGCGCATGCCTGGCACCGACATCCCGGTGATCTCGCCCGATCGGCTTGTGGCGGCTGACCCTGACCTGGTGCTGCTCACGCTTTCCGACCTCTCGGACGAGGTTTCGGCCGATTTCCCCGAGCTCGCGGGCCGGTGGGTTGTCCTCGACCGGGACCTGTGACCCAGATGTCGTTACTGGGAACCGCACCGAATCTGTCTGGGATGACGTCGTCGGGCATTCAGGTGACCCTGCGCACGCCGCGGTTCTCCGATGCGGCCCGCTGGCGGCAGGTCCGCCTGGCCGATCAGGAGTTCATCGAGCCATATTGGGACTACTCGCCGCTGAGCTGGCCCGAGCGCCACACCCGCGGGGCGTGGTTGCGGGAGTGCGTGAAAGCGCGTCGCCGGATGCGCGCCGGCTCGGGATTGCACACCGCGATCGTGGTAGACGGGCACCTGGTCGGTCAGTGTGACGCGTGGATCGACCGCTTCCACGGCAGAAGCGAACTCGGACTGTGGGTGGATTCGCGGCATCGAGGCAGCGGGATCGCCGCTGTGGCAGTCCGATTAGTGATCGACGAGCTGTTCTCAGATCCCCGGATCGAACGGATCGCCGCCCCGATCGCCACGGGAAACATCGCCACCACCACGTTGGCGCGCCGGCTCGGGTTCGTGCGAGAAGGTGTGCTGCGCAACTACATGGAGGTGGGCAGCGGCCGGCGCGACCACGAGCTGTGGAGCCTGCTCCGCGCCGACTGGCCGATCATTGCACGCTGAACTCGGTGACCGGATAGCCTCCGTCGTCATCCCGCCCGTACTGCGCCAGTTGCATCGGAGGAAAGTCCACGGACACAGACGCATTGGGCTTGTGTTCGCGCCACCCGACGGTGGCTCGCACGGTGTAGCGCCCGGCCGGCAGGCCGGGGTTCAGCTCGACGGTGTCCACCGTCGTGGCAGCTGCGGGCCGGCCGGCGACGTCTTCGAACTTCTGGTCGGCGACCAGCGTGCGCAGATCCATTCGGGAATCGATGGTCCGAACCACCTGCCCTGACGCCGACACGATGTCGTAGCGGACCTGCCAACGTTCGTACACCGGCGCCGAGCCGAAGTTCGTCCAGCGCAATTTCAGCGCGAAGCGCTCTGACGCGGGGATCGGTTCGGCCGGTTGCTCGGCGGTCACCGAATAGCGATATCCGCTGAACTTGTTGGCGTTCGCCCAGACCCGGTATTGATCGGCGGGCATCGGAATGTCGTTGAGCTGCCCGGGAAAACCGGTGCTCGCCGTCATCGAGACGTGCCGGTTGACCACGTCACGCAGGCCGGTGAGGTAGTAGTCCATGGCACCGGCCTGCGGCGGGTCGGGGATCCACTCGGTGATGATCGGTGCGGTGCGGTAACGGTTGAGGACGACGTTGATGATGGGGTCGTGAATCTGCACGTAGCGTGAGTATTCGTTGACCACCCAGGTGGGGATCGGGTCGAACTTGCCGAGCCCGTCGGCCCGGATACCCACCGGTTTGCGCCTGGCGCGCAGCAGCGGGTTGTCCCGGAAGAGTTGCTTGGTGATCTCGGGATTTCCGGCGGCGGTGACCAGCGCGGTGTTGGGAAATGCCCGCAGATTCGCGTTGACCAGGAACGTGATCGCCTTCTTGGTGATGTACTGGTCGCGATACTGACTGAAGTAGCCGAGTTCGGCCTGGCTGCGTTCCGGGGACGGCGCCGGCCGGCCGAGGGTATCGCGCATGAAGGCCACGTGGTTCTCGCTGAAGTCGCCATACCCGGACATCTCCACCATGGCCAGCCGTTCGTCACGGTCATAGCGACGGCCGAGGGCCGCCAGCAGGTCGGCGAAATACGACAGATACGCCGGGTGGTTCCAATCCGGGATCACGTACTTGACGCCACCGTGCGGGTAGGTGCGCGTGGTGCCGGGGATGGTCAGCAGCCAGTCCGGCACCGAGATGTCGATTCCCTTGGGATAACTGGTTTCACAGCAGGAGTTGAATGCGGTGACCCGGAAACCCACCCGGCGGCCGTTGGCGTGCGCCGAAGCCAGCGCACGGTCGAGCACACTGAAGTCGTACCGGACGTCGTCGCGGGCGTCTCTGGGAAGCTTGCGGGGGTCGCGTGGCTGCAGGGTGCGCCAGTCGAGCCGCAGGCTGACATCGGTGGTGCCGGGCCACGGCTGGTACTCCCGCTGAGCCGGGCTGGCCTGCGGAAACAATTCCGTGGCCAGATTCTGGTACTGGCCGCGCAGCGGGTTGACCAGATCGGGTTCGGAGTAGGGGATCACGCCGCTGCGCCGACTGGAAACGTCCGCCTGCCCGGAATAGGTGCATCCGGCGGCCGTCAAGGCCCAGACGGCGAGGATGGCTCCCACACTCGTCGCGTTCAACCGTCGCATGGTCTTGGGCACGGCTCCTTCCCGGTTCCGCTGCGGCGGCCCAGCCGCCACACCACGGTGGACAGCGCGATGAGAATCCAAGTGACCGTCCAGATCTGGATGAACCCGCTGACATCGAGGATGAGGCTGATCACCGCCAGCGCCGCCAGCGATCCACTGATCGCACCGCCCAGTTCGGCGACGACCGGGTCGGCCGTGGCCGAGGACCGCAGGGCCAGCAGCAGCGCGACTGAAATCAGGATGACGAAGCTGACCAGTCCCAGGGCGCCGGTTTCCATGAGCCGGGACAGGTATTGGTTGTCGAGCACGGGTTGCCGATAGGCCGGGTACATGCCGGTGCCCTGGCCGATCCAGAAGTGGTCCCGATAGTGCTTTGCGACGTACGCGGCGCCCAGACCCCGAGAGGCGATCGACGAGTCACTGGAGACACCTGCGAACGACTGCGCGATCGCCGAAATCACCTGCAGCTGGGCCAGCATGCCGAGCCCTAGCCCGGCGGCCGCGGTGAGCAGCACCGCGGCGAAGCGCCGAATCGACCACCGCCACGCCATGACCAGCAGTGCCGCCGTCAACCCCACGATGGCCGAGCGCGACACGGTGGCCAGCGCGCCACAGAGTAGGAC
This sequence comes from Mycolicibacterium senegalense, assembly GCF_019645875.1. GTDB lineage: Bacteria > Actinomycetota > Actinomycetes > Mycobacteriales > Mycobacteriaceae > Mycobacterium > Mycobacterium senegalense. Next base: position 1,031,037 of record NZ_CP081000.1, read on the forward strand.
AGCGGTGCACAGGACCCACGGCCACGTGCGCTCACCGCGAGCCCGCACGCAGGCCACCACCGCGATGCTCAGCGGGATGATGACCGTCAGAACGCCGGCCAGCTCAAGAGGGTGACCCGCGCTGCCCTGGGGCCGGTCGATGCCCTCCCTTGCCAGATTGGTGACGAGCACGAAATCGCTTGCCTTCAATCCGGGCAGGATGAACATGGGTGCCAGGTCCAGCCCGGCGACCAGTCGGACGAGCGCAAACGCGGCGGACAGCGCACCGCCGAGGACGAGCCCCTTGAACAACAGGAGCACGCGTCCCGGGGTGGTGATCATCGCGATGATGGCGATCACCATGGCGCTCAACGCGAGGTCGGAAAAGATGTAGCGGTCGGCGAACTCGATGCCGCGCAGCACCGTGCCGCGACTCATCGCGGCGCCGTAGGAGACCAATGACGCGGTCAGATAGCCCAGGATCGCGATGACGAGCCAGCGGTTGGCCACCGCCGACTTTTGCCCCGCCGCACCCGCCAGCGCCCAGGCCGCTGCACCGATATAGAGCAGGAACTGGCCCAGGCTCAGACCGAAAGTCAATGGCACGGTGAAGGTTTGGCGCATGCCGAGGAGAAAGAAGCCGCCGGCGGCCAAGATCAGCGGCCCGATCAGATCGCGGCGAGAGCGCGGGGCGACGTCGAGCGAGGTCAGGTCACGGCTGGACATGCGCATCGGGGGCGGTCGCTCCGATGGCCGCGTCGTCGGACGCCGCGGTGGCACTGCTGTCACTGGTCTTGCGCCCCGATGGCCGGCGCTGGGCCAGATCCCGTGCCACGTCGACGAGGAGTAACACCACCAGCCCGGCCAGAAGCGCGCCGAGCGCGTAGGTGGCGGCGGCCCGTACGCCGCTGGTGGGCATCTTGGCCGCCTCGCTGGGCTCGACCGAGGGAATCAGCAACGCGTTGTTGACCACCGGCACAGCGGAGTCGAGCTGGATCTTGTTCAAGCAGGTGCGCGCATACTCGATGACCGCCGAGGCGGCGCGGCGCGCCGAATCCGCATCGGGCCCGTCGGCTGTGACGACCAGTTGCGAGGTCAGTTGTGCGTACAGCGCCGCATCGCCGTAGGTGGTGTTGACGGTGAAGTTGCCAGTTCCGCCGGCATCAGCGGCAGCGCGGTGTCCGTCGTCGCCTTGAATGGCGGTTGCCACGACGGCGGCCAGTTGCGCCATGTCGTTGTTGAGGTTGACCAGGGGGTTGAGTCCGGCATCGGGTGATCCGCTCCCGGGTGGGATCACGACGGCGACGGCGGTTGACTGGTACACCGACGATGTTGACGAGAAGCCGATGTATCCGGCAATCGCGGCAAGAATTGCCAGCAGCGTCAACACGATCGGTCTCCGGCCGAGCGACCGGAGAAATTGGGCGACGTTCAAGGCAATCCCTGCGGGTGTGATGTGCGGTGAAAAATCCGTTTACGTTTGCTGATATTAGTGACCGCCGCGCCGATCGCAAATGGGTACCGTCCTGGGGGCGAGAAGATCTCCTTGCTGTGGGCTGCATTTGCGAAAACTTGTCACAGCGAGTCGAATCTCGGGGGCCGCCGCAGATGCGGGTGACGCCAGTCAGAAATCACCGGTTCGGCCCCGCGCGGAGCACTGACGGAAAACGTCGTGTCGCCGTAGCGGGCGCAGGGTGCTAAACATGAGCTCGCCATTTCGGCGGGATGTTTGCCATGATATTCCGGTCCGGCTCCGGTGCGGAGCTTTGTCAGAAAGGCCGTACACGTTGCTGACGCTCTCCGCCAGGCCGACCATGCGGATCGGCGCCACCTCGGTTGCCCGGTGTTCGACGGCCGAAGTCATCGCACTGGTGACCCGACACCTGGGCGTGCCCGACGCGCCTACGCTGGCGTTGGGTTCGGTGAACCTCGACCACCTGCACCATTTCCGGGCGGGTCGCACGGCGCTCGGCGGTCCGGGCAGTGGCCCGGAGTGGCTGTGGCTGGCCGACGGTGCGCCGGTGGCGTGGCGCGGTTCTCGTCTGACCGGGACGCCGTGGCCCCGGGTCACCGGTGCCGACCTGCTCGACCCGTTGTTGGACGAATGCGTGCTGCGCCGGGCGCAGGTCGGCTTCTTCGGCGGCCAACGCGACACCCACCGGCGCTTGGCCGAGGTCTGGGCCTACCGGTATCCGCAGGCGCCGGCACCGCTGTTCTGGGCGCCGAGCCGGCGGGAGGTCGAATGCCCCCGCAGCTCAGCGGAACTGGCCGCCGAGATCCGCGCGGCCGGTGTGCGAGTGCTGATCGTCGGCTTGGGCAAGCCCCGCCAAGAGCTGTGGATAGACCGACACGGGGCGGCCACCGGGGCGGCGGTGTTGGCGGCGTTCGGTGCGGCAGCGGACTTTCTGGCCGGGGTGGTGAACCGGGCCCCGGAGCGCTATCGGCGTCACGGGATGGAGTGGTTGTACCGGCTCAATCAAGAGCCGCGCCGGCTGGCCCGTCGCTATCTCGTGCAGGGTCCGCCGGCTTTCGCCCAACTGCGGCACGCGGTCGTGGAGAACACCGGGCCCGATGCGTTCACGCGGCGCGGGCCAGGGCTGCCAGGTGAGCGGCCATGACCGAAGACGTGAACCGTTCGCGGGCCCGGATCGCCGCGGCGGCACCCATTTCCGCGCGCCGGGCCGGGTCGGACAATAGCTGGCCGATCGCAGCGGCGAATGCATCCACATCGCCCGGGGGTACGAGCAAACCGGTGACACCGTGTTCGACGTAGGCATCGACGCCCGGGTTGTCGGTCATCACGAGTGGGCGCCCACTGGCCATCGCTTCCAGTGCCACGGTGAGTCCCGAACCGCTGACGGTCGGCTTGAGGGCGACCGCCACCACGCTCGACCGGCGGTACAGCTCACGCATCTTCCCGTCGAGCCGGCCGCGGTAGAGCGTGCCGAGCTCCTCGGGCAGGTGCACCGGCAGACCCGTCGCGAGCTCGAGGTGGATCCCGGGATGAGAGGTACGCAAACGGCTCACGGCCGCCACCAGGAGCGCGTGGTCGCGGTACCGGTCCTCGCCGGCACTGGCCACCACGACGCTGCCGGGTTCGGGATCGGGTTGCACGGCATAGAAATCGGTGTCGATCCCCACCGGGACGTAGTGCAGCCGCGACCGCGGCACACCCCATTCCTGGTGCAAGATGGGCAGTACCGGTTCGCATTGGGTGAATACGGAGGCGGCGCGCAACAGCGCCCGGTGGGCCAGCGCGGCGTGCAGGCGAGGAGCGGCAACGCGGTTGGTGAGCCAGCCGATGCCAAGGACCGTGGGCCGGTGCCGAGCGGCGCGCAGCGCGGCGGGCACTCCGGTGCGTTCGTCGTATGCCACCACCACGTCGGCGTGCCGTCGGACGCGCGCGGTCAGCAGGCCTTCGACGAGCTCGAGTCCGGAGGTGCGGTAGCGCACCGACGCCGCGACGCGTTCGACGATGCGGCCGGGCGCGACCTCGCCGAACGTGACGTCGACGCCATGGTCGGCGAGTTTGTGGAGACCGTACGGTGATGCGTCCGGTACCTCGCCGCGGTGGTGGCGCTCGGCCCACGTGGTTGCGGAAAGGCCGTGTGGCAAAGGTATGTACGCGCGCATCTGTCCCCGGTTCCAGCATTGCTGAATGCAACGAGGATAACAGCGTGGCCGTCGCCGGGCCGGTAGCGGTGGGCCGGGTATCCAACCGGGCCATGGCCCGGGCGTTCAGTCAGCAGTTGATTTTCCGGGCGCTGGGGATGATCGCCTCGGTGTTGACGGTGGCCATGACGACCCGGCATCTGGGGCCCACCGGCTACGGACATCTGACCACCGCGGTGGTGTTCGTGGGGCTGTGGACCAGCCTCACCGAGTTGGGTGTGGGTGCCGTGGTGGTTCGGCGCGTGACGGCCGGCAAGGGGGAGTTGAGCCGGCTGGTCCGGGTCAACGCCGGCATGTCGCTGCTGTACTGCGTGCCCTTGTTCGCGATCACTGCGATCTCGGGTGTCCTGGTGTATCGAGGCCAGGACGAAGTGGTGCGCATGGTGTTGATCGTGTCGGGCAGCTTGATCCTGACCACGATCACGAGCTGCTTCGAACCCGTCTTCCTGGCCAGTGTGCGATTCGCCGCGGTGGCCTGGTCGGACCTGGTCAGCCGGGTTGCCTCGCTCGGAGCCACGATGATTCTGATTGCGACGGCGGCGAATACGGTGTGGTTTGCCGCAGTGCAGCTCGTCCCGCCGTTGGTGGTCCTGGCCATCCAAGGTGTGGCGGCGGCCAGGATCAGCGATTGGCGACCGGTCTTCTCGCTCTCGGAGAGCTGGCACTTGCTGCGGGAAAGCCTGCCGCAAACCGGGGTTCTGATCATCGCGGTCCTGTACTGGCGGGCCGACGGCGTGATCCTGAGCCTGCGCAGCACACCCGAACAGGTCGGCGTGTACGGGTTGGCCTACACGCTGGCGTTCACCCTGTCGGTACTGTCCACCTTCTTCCAGACCTCGACGCTGTCGGCGGCAACCCACTCCTTCGCCACGGACCGCGGCGAGTTCGCGCGGTTCGTCACCAGAACGGTTGAGTCGATGATGTTCCTCGGCGCGCCGATCGCGGTGGTGGGAATCGTGGTGGCTCACCCGGTGGTCGAACTGGTCGGTTCGTCGGAGTTCGGCGCGCACGGCGGCCTGACCCTGGCGCTGCTGTTGGTGGCCGTCGCACTGACCTTCCTCAACGCGGCCATCAGTCAGGCCCTGTTCGCCGCCCACGATCAGGTGTTCCTGTTCCGGTTGAACCTCGTCAACCTGATCGGCAACATCGTGCTGAACATCGTGCTCACGCCGAGATACGGCGCCGTGGGAGCCGGCGCGGCACTGATCGTCGCCGAGTCGGTCGGTCTTGTGGTGGTGACGTGGCGGTTGAGCCGAGTCGCTCCGTATCGCACCCCGTGGAGGTTCGCGCTGCGACTGCTCGTGCCCCTGGCTGCGGCGGCCGCGGTCGCGGCATCGCTGCAGCACATGTCGGTGCTGGTGACCGTGCCGGTGGCGGCGGTGGTGTACCTGCTCGTGAATTTCGTTGTGGGGCCGGTGACCCCGCAGGTGGTCAAGAGTGTGCTGGCCGATCGAGAGAAGTCGAGGGAGAACCAATGAACCGCGAACTCGACCGGGCCTACCTGCCCGAGCGGTTTCGGACACCGGCACCGCCGTCGGGTCCGCCGACACGTCGCCAGACGGCAGTGCTGATCGTCGCGTACCGCAATCCGCTACTGCTCTCCGACTGCCTCACCGCGGTAGGCAAGCACCTGCCGGATCTGCCGGTGTTGGTGTGGGACAACTCCGGCGCCCAGTATCCGGGAATGGACGAGGTGGTGGCCGAACATCCGGAGGTGCGGTGGTTCCGCGGTTCGGCGAATGTGGGATTCGCACCCGCGGTCAACGCCCTGGCCGCCGAAGTTCCCCAGCACAATCTGTTGCTGCTCAACCCCGATGCGGTGCTGCAAGGGCCGCTCGACGGCACCCTCGCCGCGATGGACCGCCCGGCGGTGGCCGCAGCCGCTCCGTTGGTGATCGATGACGCGGGCGCGCACAGGCATTACCGCATTTGGGATGTGGCCCATCGGGAACACAGCCTGATCCGGGCGCTGGTGTCGCGGGCCGGGTATGCCGACCGGCTGCGGGGCACCTGGTTCTCCGAGCTCTACCGCGACCGGCCCACCGCGGTGAGCGGGTACCTCACCGGAGCCTGCCTCGCCGTCAGCCGCGACGCTTGGGACGCCGTCGGTTGTTTCGACGAGGAGTTCTTCCTCTACGGCGAAGAATCCGACTGGCAGCGGCGGGCCCGGTCGGCGGGTTGGTCGGTCGAACTCATCGACGAGATCGGCGTGGCGCACACCGGTCACGGCACGGTCACCGACGACCCGCTGGCCGGCACGCGTTCGCGAGACCTGTTGCGCGCCAACATCGCGCTCAATCTGGAACTGGACAAGGGCAAGACCACCGCGGACCTGTACCTGGCAGGCACCTCGGTCCTGGACCGGGTGCAGCGTTCGGCCCGGCGGCAGCGCGCAGCCCGGCGGCGCCCGGCCGGCCGGCGGCCGTCGGTGATCATCACCACCAACCGGCTGGTGTTCGGCGGTGCCGAACGCCAACATGTGCTGCTCGCAGGAGAACTGGACCGCCGCGGCTACGAGGTGGTCATCGCCTGCGTGCAACGCTTCGGCCCGCTGGTCGCCGAGATACCGTCGTCAGTGCGCGTGGTGCGCCAGCCCTGGTGGGCCCCGGTGGTCGATGTCGGCGCCGGCCGTTCGATCGTGATCAGCGGTGACACCAACACCGAGACCGGATTCGCCACCGGATGGCGAGCCGCCGGCCGCGACCGCCGGTGGTTGGTCGCCGCCCACATCCCGCCGAACGAAGACAGGGCCACCTACTCGGCGCCGCTGGCCGCGGCCATGCGCCGGGCTGACGGGTTCATCGCGTTGTCGCCGCGGCATTGGGCCGAGGCCACCGCGTACCAGAACCTCGGCAGCCGGACGTTCTTCGCCCCCAACGGGGTATCGACCCGGGCCGAGGTGGCGTCGGTGCCGGCACGTCCGCCGGTCGCCGAGGTGCCTCACCTGGTGATGCTCAGTCGCATCGTCCGACACAAGAATCCGCATCTGCTGATCGAGGCCCTCGACGGTTTGCGGCACCTGCCCTGGCGGCTGTCCATCTTCGGTGACGGACCGGACCGGGCCGAACTGGAGGCCGGCACGCCAGCCGATCTGGCCGGGCGAGTGTCCTGGCGAGGCTGGGTGGCAGGCCCGGGGCCGGCCCTGGCCGACTGCGATCTGCTGTGTGTACCGAGCGGGTCCGAGGCCTTTCCGCTGGTGATCCTGGAAGCCATGGCCAGACGCATCCCGGTGGCCGCGTCGGCGGTGTGCTCGGTTCCCGATCTGCTCGACGGGGGACGGGCGGGCATTCTGGTCGACGACATCTCGGTAGCCGGCTGGCGGTCGGCGCTGGCTGCCGCCATCGGTGCCGTGTCCGGGTGGAAAGAGATCGGCGACAAGGGGTTTGAACGCATGGCCGACCGCTACACGGTCGAGGCGATGGCCGACGCCTACGAGGCTGCGATCGCGGCGGCGTTCGAATGAGCCGGTTGCGGGTGCTGTGGCTGTCACCCTGGATGCGGCCGTTGGCCCGGGTCTACGCAGAAGCGCTGGGCGCCGCGGGAGCACAGGTTCTGTTGGTGACCTCCGACCAGCACCCGTCCTCGGATGGTCGGCGTGATTACGAGCTCGTCCTTGACCCGCGGCCCAAGCGCCTGCCCACCTGGCCGGATACCGCGCGGGCGGCATTGCGCGTCAAAGACTTCGCTCCCGATGTCGTGGTGTCCGAGCTGGTCCGGGACCCGCGTTGGCTGGCGTTCGCCCCCCGCGCGCCGCGGGTCGAACTCGTCCACGACGACCGCCCTCATGACGCCGGTGAGCTACGCCCGGGGTGGGAACGCGTGCTGTTCGGCTTCAGAGCCCGCGGTTCGCGGGCGTTGGCATTCAGCAGGTATGTCGCCGAGCAGGTCGGCGCTGACGAGATGGTCCCGCTCACCAGCGATCTGGCCGATGCCGAGGTGCCGCCTTTCGTCTCCGCGGCACATCGTCGTGATTTCGTTCTGCTCGGCCGCCTCAACGGCTACAAGAACATCGACGTGTGCTTGCAGGCGTGGCAGCAGCACACCGCGGGGCCGGACTGGGCCGGGGACAACCTCGTGCTGGTGGGCGACGGGGAATGGCGTGGGAGTCTGCCGGAACACGTGGTGTGGCAACGTAAGCCGTTCCGGTATGAGACCGTGATACCACTGCTGGCTCGGGCCAAGGGGTCGGTGGTTCACTACCGGCGGGCATCGCAGAGCGGGGTGCAGGTGCTGTCCATGCAGCTGGGGGTGGTTCCGATCGTGTCGACAGCCGGCGCGCTGCCGGAGTTCCAGCCGGCGGGCGAGCCGGCCATAGGGATCGACGATGTGGACGGTCTGGCGCGGGCGTTCGACGCGCTCGCCGACGCTGACGCCGCGGCGGCGCGCGGCGCGGAAGCCGAAGCACATTATCGCCGAAGGCATTCCGCGGCAGTCGCGGCGCGACCGCTGTTGGAGGTGTTCAACCGGGCTGTCGAGCGGCGAGGCTGAGCCACAGCTCGGCAAGGTGTGCCCGCCACCCGGCGATGTCGAATGCCTCGGCACGTTGCCGGGCTGAGGCGGCCAGCTTGAGGCGTGACGCGTCGTCGGTGGTCAGCCGGTGCAGCGCGGCGGCCAGTGCCTGCCGATCGCCGGGGGGAACCAGAACTCCGTCGACGCCGTCGGTGACGGCCTCCGGAATGCCGCCGACGGGCGTGGTCAGTGGCACCACGCCGTGTGCCATGGCCTCCAGGATCGCCATCGGCAGGCCTTCGTCGTAGCTCGGCAACAGGAGAATGTCTGCGGCGCTGAGAAGTTGGTCGCGCTCGGGTGGTTCGATCCAGCCGGGAACCTCGATCACGTCGGCCAGGCCACGTGCGGTCACGAGCGCGCGCACCTGATCCACCTCCCCGTCGCCGGCCAGCACGACGCGCAGCTGAGTTCGGGTGTCTGCGGGCAGCAGGCCGACAGCGTGCACGAGGTCGTAGGTTCCCTTGCGCTGTCCCAGCCGGCCGAGCGCCACCGCGGTCAGCGGCCGCGCTGCCGCAACGCGCCGGGATTCGACGGCCGGAACGACGACGGGGTTGGGAAACACCTCGACTTTGGCCTCCGGAAGCTCGAGGCTGCGCCGATACTGCTGGGCCAGTGAACGGCCCAGAACCAGCCATCGGTCGGCGGGCAGCGCCGCGCGCACCAGACGGCGGACAACGGCGGGCAGGGGATCCAGCCAGCCGGAGAAGTCGAAGCTGTGGCCGTGCACGACCGCCGGGATGCCGCGTAGCCGGGCGGCCATGAGAGGCAGGGACTTCCGTACCACACTGCCGCCATGCGACAGGTGTACGTGCACCAAGTCGGCACGCCCGCACATGATCAGCGCGACTGCCATTGCCATGCCGCGGATTCCGACCCACAACCTCGTCATGACCGCGGCGTCGACGAACGTCGGCACTGCGGTGATCGTGAATCGCGGATCGGGATCGTCCACCATCAGGCGCATCACCGAGGCCATGCCACCCCGGCTGGCCGGACCCGCCGGCGCGGGCCCGACGGTCAGGATGCGCACCTGGGTTTTGGTCGCCACCGCGCAATTATGGCAAACGACGTGGTGTATTGCGACACGTGGCGTTGCGTATTCCGCCGGGGCGGCCCGATTGGGGGCGGAACACCGCTGAGTCGGGTGTGCTGGACCTCGCGGGGTGGTGACAAATCTGCCGCGGTGCGTCCATGCCCTTCGGCTGGCGGTCGATGTTGAGGACGAACTCCCGTCAATTCTCTGATATTTGCCATTAAGTCAAATACGCAGGTGATCGAGCTGAAAGTGGATTTGCACTACCAGATTGCAGCAATCACGTAGGTGGTCTGTAGGTGATTCCTGTCACATATCGCCATCCGGCGCTGCTATCTGAGCTTCGGATGGTGCAAGCTTAGCCCGTTCTTATATTGATTCGCTAAGGAGCGGCGCCGTTATGAGCCTTCATGAGCTGGCTGCGTCACACGACTTGGTGAAATCAGCAACGAATCGTGCATCGGCCGCGCCCATTGCTGAGCCTGGCTTACTACCGGTCCGGAACCGGCGCTCGTGGCAGCGTCGCTACGCGCGCTGGTTGCTGTTGACGGACGCGTTCGTGGTGGCTGCGGTTGTCGCGCTGGCGCAAACCCTCAGGTTCGGGTCGATGACCGGCGAGAGCGTCGCCTACACCAATGTCGACTACGCGTTCGTGTCGGCGGTGATCTTCGCGGCCTGGTTGGTGGCGCTGACGTTTCAACGGAGCCGAGCCGTGCAGGTGCTGGGCCACGGCGTCGAGGAGTACCGCCGAGTGTGGACGGCCACGTTGGCCGTCTTCGCGATCGTCGCGGTGATCTCGGCGATGTTCCGGTTCGACATCGCCCGCGGCTACCTCGCCCTGGCCCTGCCGCTCGGGTTGGTCGCGCTGACCTTCAACCGAATGATGAGCCGCCGGTACGTCGCCGCCCGGCGGCGTGACGGCGCTTTCGTCAACGCGGTGCTCGCCGTCGGCCACCTCAGCTCGGTGCGCGCTCTGGTGAGGTCGCTGGCGCGGCATCCGCAGGACGGATACCGAGTGGTCGGCGTGTGCGTGCCCGGCGGTGACGGGGTGCAGATACCGGCGGTCGACGGAATCCCTACCTATCAGCACCACGGTGACATCGTCGGCACGGTGATCCAGTCCGGGGCCGATACGGTGGCGTTGACCTCCGGCCATTTGAGTCCCGACGAAATTCGCGACCTCTCATGGCAATTGGAGAAGCTGGACGTCGATCTGGTGGTGTCGTCGGGTATCGCGGGTGTCGCCGGTCCCCGGCTCATGGTGCGTCCGGTCGGCGGCTTACCGCTGATCCATGTGGACAAGCCGCAGTACGAGGGCGCCAAGCAGTTCCGCAAGCGGGCCTTCGATGTGTGCTTCGCGACGAGTGCTCTGGTGATCGCGGCGCCGGTGATGCTGGCGGCGGCACTGGCCATCAAGCTGACCAGCCGGGGCCCGGTGTTGTACAAGGCGGAGCGGATCGGCCTCGACGGTGTCCCGTTCATGATGTTCAAGTTCCGCAGCATGGTGGTCGACGCCGATCAGCGGCTGACCGAGCTCGCCGGCCGCGACGACGGCAACGGCGTGCTGTTCAAGATGCGCCGCGATCCGCGCGTGACGCCGGTGGGCAGGCTGCTGCGGCGCTACAGCATCGACGAACTGCCCCAGTTCATCAACGTGCTTCGCCGGGAGATGAGCGTCGTCGGCCCGCGGCCTCCGCTGCGCGCCGAGGTCGACTGCTACGACTTCCAGGTCCGGCGGCGGATGTTGGTGCCCCCCGGTGTAACCGGGCTGTGGCAGGTCAGCGGGCGTTCGGACCTGTCGTGGGAGGACTCTGTGCGGCTGGATCTGTCATACGTCGAGAATTGGTCGATGGTAGGAGATCTTGTCATCATCGCCAGTACGGTGAAGGCCGTCGCGCTGGGTTCCGGTGCGTACTGAGCCGATGATGTCGCGCCGGACGTTCGAGCGGTCCAACCAGCTGCAGGCCAAGCTTCACGACATGGTGCCCGGCGGGGCCCACACCTATGCCCGCGGCGCTGACCAGTACCCGGAGCACATGTCGCCGATCCTGGTGCGGGGCAACGGATGCCGGGTCTGGGATGCCGACGGTAACGAGTACGTCGAGTACGGAATGGGTCTGCGTTCGGTCACTTTGGGGCATGCGTATCCGCCCGTGAACGATGCGGTCCGAGCAGCGATCTCCGACGGCATCAGCTTCAGCCGGCCAACCGTGCACGAGCTCGCCGCTGCCGAGGATTTTCTGCGTCTGGTCCCGGGTGCCGACATGGTCAAGTTCGCGAAGAACGGATCTGACGTCACCACCGCTGCGGTGAAGTTGGCCCGCGCTGTCACGGGCCGGACCGGGATCGCGATCTGCGACCAGCCGTTCTTCTCGACCGATGACTGGTACATCGGTACCACTGCGATGGCGGCGGGGATTCCCGAGGCGGTCGCCGGCGAAACGGTGCGCTTTCCCTACGGGGACCTGCCTGCACTGGAGGAATGCCTGCGCCACAACGACATTGCCTGCGTGGTCATGGAGGCGGCGACCGCCACGGCCGAACCTGCCCCCGGCTATCTCGCGGCAGTCCGGGAACTGTGCGACCGTACCGGGGCCCTGCTGATCTTCGACGAGATGATCACCGGCTTCCGGTGGTCGGCCGGAGGGGCCCAGGCGGTATACGGAGTCAGGCCCGACCTCTCGTGCTGGGGGAAGGCCATGGGCAACGGGTTCCCGTTGTCCGCACTGGCCGGCAAGCGGGAATTCATGGAACTGGGCGGGTTGCGAACCGACCGTGACCGGGTGTTCCTGTTATCCACCACCCACGGCCCCGAGACCGCGTCACTGGCCGCCTTCCGGGCGGTGGCCCGCGCGTATACCGACGACGATCCGATCGCACGGATGGAGCACGCCGGTCGGCTCTTGCAGCAAGGGGTTTCGGAGGCGGTGGCCGAGCAGGGGTTGTCGCAGTATGTGCAAGTCGTGGGCCGGCCGTCGTGTCTGGTGTATGTAACTCGCGACGCCCAACTCGCGCCGTCTCAGGAATATCGAACCTTGTTCCTGCAAGAACTCCTGCACCACGGCGTACTCGGGCAGTCGTTCGTCACCTCGGCTGCTCACGACGACGCCGCCGTGGCGCACACGATCGAGGCTGTGCGGTCGGCGCTCGGCGTGTACCGCCGTGCTATCGAGCAGCAATCGGTGCACGGGCTGTTGGCCGGCCGGCCGGTGGCCCCCGCGATCCGGCGGTCGGCCCATCCCCGTCGGCTGACAGACAAGTAGGTCAGCGGTGGTGAGCCCGGTGTGTCAGGAGGCGGTCCGACCCTCGCCCATCTCGTCGTGGTGCCGGTGGCAGCGGCGTGAACTGGTCCTGCCTCACGGCCAGGCCGTCGGAGCCGCGCCGCATCAGGATCAGCGACCCGATGGCGAGCACAGGCCAGATCTGCCACACCCAGTGGGCGGTGAGTTGGGACTGCAGAAACCAGTACAGCGCGATGATGGTGGACCAGGTGCCGCTCGAGACGTAGAAACGAGCATCGTCATTGGTGGCCCAGTTGGGGTTGCGTCTCAACTGCCAACGCCACGCGAGCAATCCGGCGACGGCGACGAGGACAGCGATCGTCGAGCTCATGAGCCTGCGATCATTTCGACTCGCCCCCTTGCCGCTACGGCCAGCGTTGGAACCAATGTACGCGCACAGCCCGCGGGAAACCGGGCGATGGGTGCGATCCTGATGCGCCACTTTGCTGTGCGTTCTCGGCCCGGGTGGGGTTCGACACCGGTTCGAGCGGTCGCTGTGCGTCCGGCGGGCGCTGATGAATATCAGTCTGGCACAGCGGTTTCCGGAAAGGTTTCGTCGGGCGTTGACGGAAACCACTGCCGGTCAGGGTAACTCGTCTCCCATGAAAGTGATATGAGGTGGGTGTGACCGGATTCCGGCGCATGTGGCGGAGCGGGGCCATTCCCGCTATGGCAAATTCCGGACGGGCAAGGATCGATTTGATGGAATAAATCGAGCAATTCTGCAGTGAAGGAAGTTTAGTTCGCCAATATGTGCGGTTCCCGATAGTGGGAACCGGTGGGTGTATCGGGGTTCGGTCACGCCAGGGGTCTCGGACGCCACCGGCGGTTCACCGCTTGCGCGCACTGCAGTGCGGATCATTAACGTTGGTAATCAAGATGATTGACCGATTCGACGGCATCGGCCGTTGCGTCGGCGAAACCTCTGTCTGAGGTGAAATTACTGCACTTCGGTTTCGGTGTGGTACCTGCCACATCGTGTATGGAACCGGTTATAAAGTTTGCTAACGTATCAATTCATAATTAATCGAGCTCGAGTCAGGGTGGGCATGCAATCCGGTTCAAGTGCGCCATGTAGCGATTCTGGCAAGCTATTGATCCGGGTAACCGGGAAAGATCCCAAGCGCTATATGTGGCTACTCGCCGCGTTGGTTCCGTGCCTGGTGATGCTGTCCTGGCTCATGGTGTTCACGACCGGGCTCAGTTGTTTCTGGTGGTTGGGGCCGGCGCTGACATTCGCGGTGGTGCCGATCCTGGACCACATTGTCGGGACGGACCGCAGCAGTCCGTCCGATGCCGGCTACGTCGACCTCGAACGCGACCATTGGTACCGCTGGGTGACCTACCTCTATCTACCCAACCAGTACCTGTCGTTGATATTCGCGTGCTGGTTGGTCAGCGGCGGCGGTTGGGTCGTGATGTCAGACGTCGACCGGGTCGGCCTCATGGTGACCGTGGGCATCGTGGGCGGTATCGGTATCAACGCCGCCCACGAGTTGGGGCACAAGAACGCTCGCCGGGAACGACGGCTGAGCAAGATCGCCCTGGCTCAAACGTGCTACGGCCACTTCTTCGTCGAACACAATCGTGGTCACCATGTCCGTGTCGCCACGCCGGATGATCCCGCCAGTGCGCTGATGGGGCAGAACGTCTACCGCTTCATGGGCCGGTCGGTGATCGGTGGGCTTCGCTCGGCGTGGGCGTTGGAATCGCGCCGCTTCACCCGCCTCGGACAGTCACCGTGGACGTTGAAGAACAACGTGCTGAATTCGTGGCTGATGAGTGTCGCGTTGTTCGCCGGATTGGCGGTCTGGTTCGGGCCGGTGGTGCTGCCCATGCTCGGCGGGCAGGCGATCGTCGGCATCTGCCTACTCGAATCGGTGAACTACATCGAGCACTACGGGCTGCGCCGGGAGGTGCTGCCCAGCGGTCGATACGAGCGGGTGTCGGCACGGCACAGCTGGAACAGCAACACGCTGGTCACCAACGTCTTCCTCTTTCACCTGCAGCGTCACTCCGATCACCACGCCAACCCACAGCGCCGCTACCAACAACTGCGCAGTGTGCAAGAAGCTCCGCAGCTGCCCGCCGGGTACGGAACCATGCTGGTGCTGTCGCTCATCCCGCCGTTGTGGCGGCGTGTCATGGATCCCCGAGTGCTCGCGCACTACTCGGGCCGGGTCGATCTGGCCGCGGTCGACTGGGACCGTTACCGAATGCGTGCGGTATGACGACCTTGTCCCGCCGGGGGTTTCTCGGCGTAGGGGCGTCGGCGCTGTTGGGGGCGGCGGGCGCGGGCTGGTGGATCGACCGCCGGGCCGATCGAACCGTAACGCGGCCGCACTACCCGGCGATCGTGATCGGTAGCGGCTACGGCGGCGGGGTGTCGGCACTTCGGCTGGCGCAGGCCGGAATCGAGACGCTGGTCATCGAGAAGGGGCGGTCCTGGGACACCCCTGACGAGGACGGGACGCGCTTCTCCAAGATGTTGCCTGCCGACACCCGTGCAGGTTGGTTCAGCACCGTCCCGCCCAGTCTGGTCTCGTCGTTCCAGGGATTCTCGATCGACGCGGTGGCTGCGCACACCGGGTCGTCGCAGCCCGTCCAGGCCGGCGTGTGTGACCGGACGAAGTTCGGAGACCACAACGTCTTTCGCGGGATCGGGGTGGGCGGGGGCTCGTTGGTCAATGCCGCGGTGGCAGCCGTTCCGACCGCTCGCCAGGTCGCCGAATGCTTCCCGGACATCGGGGTGGACGAGTTTCTCGGAACCTACATCGAGCGGGCGAAGCGGACCCTGCGGATCAGCTACCGCGACATGGACTGGTTCGAACGCACACCCTGGTTTCAGTTCGCCCGGGTGGGGCGTGAATATGCCGCGGCTGCAGGCTATCCGGTCGACTACAACGGCAGCGCGTACTCGTTCGACTACATGTTGGGTGAAGAGGCGGGCACCGCTGCCCGCTCGGCGTTCGCATTCGAGCAGCAGTTCGGCAACAATCACGGCCGCATCGGCAGTGTCGACCAGACCTATATCGCTTCGGCGGTGGCCACCGGAAAGGTGACGGTGCGGCCGCTGACGGAGGTCACCGCGATCCGCCGCGAAGGGCGGGACGAGTATGTGGTTTCAACTCGTTCGATCGATCGTTGGGGCAATGAGCTGGGGCGCGACGAAATCGGTTGTGAGAAATTGTTTCTGAGTGCCGGGGTGATAGGCACCAGTGAGATATTGCTCCGCGCTCGGGAAACCGGCGCCCTGCCGGATCTCGATGACGCGGTGGGGCGCGGTTACGGCAACAACGGCGATGTGATGTTGGCACACTGGCTCAAGGACAGCGACCCGGCGGGCACCGAGCAGTCGCTGCTCGGGCTGATCAACCTCGACGGCCGGGCCGACCCCGAAAACCCGGTGTACGCCACGATGTTTTCGATTCCGCTACCGGTCGAGACCTTTCTGCTGGGCTACTACGTGATGGTCAAGACCGGCGACCGCGCCGCCATCGAATACGACCGGGTCTCCGATTCCGTCACCATCGATTGGCCGAGCGCGTACACCGACCACCTGATCGAGCGGGCGCGAGCAGTGTTCGACAAAGTTCTCGGGGTCAACGGCGTGGACTATCGCGATGACATCTTCTCGGGGCAGATGTTCGCCCCCAACACCGTTCATCCCCTCGGCGGCTGTGTGCGCGGTGCGGCGACCGATGCATTCGGTCGCGTCAAGGGCTACCAGAACCTCTATGTCAACGATGCCTCGCTGATTCCGGGGTACCTCGGCTGTAACCCGTTCATGTCCATCACTGCGCTGGCGGAGCGAAACATCGAGGCCGTGCTTGAGGGCCGCCACTGAACACGTTCGCGGCGGCCGACATTCAGGACACTGTTACCGTGCCGATCGGGTAGCCGCCAGTGCTGTCGCGGCCGGCCTGCGCGAGCCGCATCGGAGGCATGTTGGTCACCACGTTCGTGCCGGCAGCCTTGTGCTCATTCCACACGACCTTTGCCGCGACGTTGTACACGCCGGCCGACAGGCCTGTGGTCGACAGGCTCACCGTGTCGTCGGCAGCCTGCGGTGTGGGTTCGTTGGTGGTGTCGGTGTAATTCTGCGCAGCCGCCAGCTTCTGCAGTGCGAGTGGGGAATTGACGGTGCGTCGCACGGTTCCGGCCGCGTCGCGCAGCTCGTAGGTGATCTGCCAGGCATCGTAGGTCGGCGCGCTGCCGAAGTTCGCCCAGCGCACCGTGAGAGGTACCGCACTGCCCGCCGTGGCAGTTCCGGGCAGGGACGCCGCCGTCATCGCGTAGCGATAGCCGCTGAACTTGTTGGCCTTGGCCCACTGCTGGTAGAGGTCCGACGGCATCGATGTCGAACCCTGGTACATCGGCACCGTGCTCGACAGCATCGATACGTGGAAGTTCACGGTGTCCTTGACGCCCTTGTCGAAGAACGCCTGGTTGCCGTCCGGGGCGAAGTTGCACCATTCGGTGACGACCGGAGCGGTACGCCACCGTTCGAGCAATACCGGGATGATGGGGTCGTTGCCCTGCACATACTGCGAGTAGGGGTTGACCGCCCAGGTCTGGGGAGGTTCGTAGACGCCGAGGCAGTCCGCCCGGACTCCGACCGGTCGCCTGGTCGTCGACAGCACGGGGCTGTCGCGCATCGCCTGTTTGACGATCTCGGCGTTCTGGGCGGTGGTCAGCACGCGGGTATCGGGAAACGCTCGCAGCGTCGCGTTGACGATCCGGGCGATCGACGGCTTGGTGATGTACTGGTCCTGGTACTGGCTGTAGTAGCCGAGGGCGGCGACGCTGTTGGCCGGTGCCGGTCCCGGTACGCCGAGCGAGTCGCGCATGAACGCGTTGTGGTTCTCACTGAAATCGCCGTAGCCGGACAACTCGAACCAGGCCACGCGTTCGTCTTTGTTGTATCGGTTGCCCAGAGCGGTCACCAGGTTCTCCACGGCGCTCAGATAGCCGTCGTGGTTCCAGTTCGGGACCACATGC
This sequence comes from Mycolicibacterium senegalense, assembly GCF_019645875.1. Classification (GTDB taxonomy): domain Bacteria; phylum Actinomycetota; class Actinomycetes; order Mycobacteriales; family Mycobacteriaceae; genus Mycobacterium; species Mycobacterium senegalense. Next base: position 1,048,512 of record NZ_CP081000.1, read on the forward strand.
GTGATCCCGTTGCGCACGTAGTTGCCGGTCGCTCCTGGCGCGGCGCGCAGCCAGTCCGGGACCGAAACGTTGGTGGCGGCCGGATAGGAAGTGCGGCAGCACGATGCGAAGGCCATGATCCGGAAATGGAATCGCTTACCCGCCGCGGCCGCCGTGGCGATCGCGTTGTCGATGGGGGCGAAGTTGAACGTGCGGGCATCGGTCGGTTGTATGTCGCGCCATTCGTATCGGGCCCCCGCGTCGGCCGCGGCGGGCCAGGCCGGATAGGCGCTCTGTGCCGGCTGGCTCTGGGGGAACAGGCCGACGCCGAGGTTCTCGTACTGGCCGCGTTGAGCATTGGTGAGGTCGGCCGCCGTGAACGGGATGACGGCGCCGAGGGATATCGAACCAGGCGTGCCGGGGGGTGTGGTCGGGCCGCCGGCTACGAAGGTGAGCTTGTCCACCAACAGGTTTCGGTCACACAGCAGAGATCGCGCGTCGTTCGTATAGGCCACGGTGACGGCATGCGACCCGGCCGGGATGTTGACGGTGGTGGCGTAATCGGTCCAGGTCGTGGCGTTGACGGTGGTGGTGCCGACCATGGTGCCGTCGATTCCCACCACCATGGTCGGCATGCCTTGGCAGCGTTGCCCCTTGGCCCGCACGACCACCTTGACTACCGCGGGCAGGGACAGGGTCGCCGTTGCCGTCGAGTTCGCCCACATCCCCAGTGCCCGACCGGTTGATGCGCTGGAGTCGTTGAACACCGAGCCGCTCGCGGCGGGCTGGATGGTCATCGCCTCGGCCTCCAGTGCGGTCGAATCAGCCGCTTGCGCAGGAGGGCTGACGTTGATCACGCACAGCACGGTCGCCAGCAGAACTGCTACTCCCGCGACGAACAGGGTAGGACGCAGGGACAGCATGGCGGCTCCTCGGAGGAGAGCTTCAATTTTGCTGCTTCAGCATTCCTGGTAGCCACTCAGTTCACAAACGGAACACCTATCACTTTGGTAACGATGGTGCTGTCGCTTGCCCGCGACCGGTCGAGCTATTCGGCGGCGCGGGTGGCCGGATGCACCGCGACCAGACCCAGGGCGCTGCGGCGCCGGCACATCGCGGCCAGCTCGGCGTAGGCCTTCTCGCCGAGCAGCTCGGTCAGCTCGGGGGCGTAGGACTCGAACACCGGCCGGGCGCCGACGTGTGCGCCGGGATCGCCGGTGCAGTACCAGTGCAGATCGGCGCCGCCCTCACCCCAGCCGCGCCGGTCGTATTCGGTGATGACGGTGCGCAGGATCTGGGTGTCGTCGGGGCGGGTGACCCATTCCTGGCTGCGCCGGATCGGCAACTGCCAGCACACGTCGGGCTTCATGGTCAGCGGCTCGACGCCGAGTTTCAGGGCCTTGCTGTGCAGCGCACATCCGATGCCGCCCGGAAAGCCCGGCCGGTTCAGGAAGATGCACGCCCCCTTGTACTTTCGGGTCCGCAGATTGGGCTTGCCGTCGTACTCGTCGTCTTCCAGGTAGCCCTTGCGACCCAGGCCCTTGTCCCGGAACTGCCAGTCCTCGTCGGTCAGCTGTTTGACCGCGTCGTCCAACCGGGCCCGGTCGTCGTCGTCGGAAAGGAACGCGCCGTGCGAGCAGCAGCCGTCGTCGGGACGGCCCTCGACGGTGCCCTTGCAGGCCGGGGTGCCGAACACACACGTCCAGCGGGACAGCAGCCACGTCATATCGGCCGCGATCAGATGTGTCGCGTCCTCCGGGTCATAGAACTCCACCCATTCACGGGCAAAGTCCAGTTCGACTTCGCCGGGATGCACATCTGCCACGGCGCAAACGGTACTCGCATATGGCGGAACACATTTCCCAACCGCGGCGCGACGCGCGGTGGGACATGCCACAGGCCGGGTCCGCCGCTGTCGCGCGTCCGCGGGAGGTCCGGCCACGAAGCGCTGGTCGGTTGCGGTTAGGTTGGTGCGGTGCGGTTAGGCGTGCTCGATGTCGGTAGTAACACGGTTCATCTTCTCGTGGTGGATGCACGCCGTGGCGGGCACCCGACCCCGATGAGCTCCACGAAGGCGGCCCTGCGGCTGGCCGAGGCGATCGACGGCTCGGGCAAGCTGACCCGCAAGGGGGCGGACAGCCTGGTGGCCACCGTTGACGAGTTCGCCAAAATCGCCACCAGCTCGGGATGCGCCGAGCTGATGGCGTTTGCCACCTCGGCCGTGCGTGACGCCACGAACTCTGAGGAAGTCCTGGCAAGAGTGCGGGCCGAGACCGGGGTGTCCCTCGGTGTGCTCAGCGGCGTCGACGAGTCCCGGCTGACCTTTCTGGCGGTGCGCCGCTGGTATGGCTGGAGTGCGGGCCGGATCGTCAACATCGACATCGGCGGCGGCTCGCTGGAGCTGTCGAGCGGGGTGGACGAGGAGCCCGAGGTGGCGCTGTCGCTGCCGCTGGGCGCAGGACGACTGACCAGGGAATGGTTGGCCGAAGACCCACCTGGGCGGCGCCGGGTCGCGATGCTGCGGGACTGGTTGGCCACCGAACTCGCCGACGCCGGTGCGACGATGCGCCGCTCGGGCAATCCGGACCTGGCCGTCGCGACGTCGAAGACGTTCCGCTCTCTGGCCCGACTGACCGGGGCAGCGCCCTCGGGCGCCGGCCCGCGGGTGAAGCGGACCCTCACCGCGGCTGGATTAAGACAGCTCATAGCTTTCATCTCTAGGATGACAGCGGCTGACCGTGCCGAGCTGGAAGGGGTGAGTGCCGAGCGGGCACCACAGATCGTGGCCGGTGCTTTGGTAGCTGAAGCTAGTATGCGAGCACTGGAGATCGATTCCGTCGACATTTGCCCCTGGGCGTTGCGGGAAGGGTTGATTCTGCGGAAACTCGACAGCGAGGCCGACGGCACAGCCTTGGTAGAGACGTCGGCGCGGGACGCCGGACGTCAAGGAAAGCTAGCCCCAAAGGCAACATAGGTATGACAGGACCAGAGAACAACCCATCCGGCACCCGACCGATCTCGGTAGCGGAGTTGCTGGCGAAGAACGGGACGATCGGGGCACCTCCGGTCGGCGGTCGTCGTCGGCGTCGTCGCGGAAACAGCGACGCGGTGACCGTCGCCGAACTCACCGGTGAAATCCCCGTCATCACCGACGACATCGAGTTCGAGCCCGACGAGCCGTCGGTTCCGGCCCCTGACCCCCTGGTCGACACCGCCGTCGTGGCACCGATCCTGGATGAGCCGCCGGCGCCGCGGGAACAGCGGCGCGAGGAGCCCCGGGGTCGCAACGGCGGCCCGCGGCCCGCTCGGGTCAAGCCGCCGGCCAGGCCGGCCGAGCCCGAGGAGGTGCGCACCGAGGCCGAGGACGACTACGACGCGCATCTGGCGGCCCGCGACGCCGACCCGGAACCCGTCGAGTTCCGGCCCCGCCCGCGCCGCGCCCCGTACAAGCGGCCGGCCCGCGACTATCAGCCGTCGGGCACGGGCGCCGAGCGGATGAGCCCCGACCCGCTCTACGACCTAGACGAGGACGAGGCCGAGCCGGCCGACGCACTGGTCGAAGCCGACGTTCACGACCTCCACGAGGTGGACGCCGACGACGCCGCGTACGACGACTACGACGACGAGTACGGGGACCGCCCCTACGGCTCGATCGGGACGCTGTTCGGCGGCGACTCGGATGTCGACGACCGGCGCCGGCCCCGCGGCGATGCCGACGAACTCGACGAGGACCTGTCCGAGGGCGCCCGCGACGCCGATGGCTTCGACGACCACGACGAGCACGACGGGTACGACGAGGAAACCGAGCCCAACTCCCCGCTGGTGCGGGCGTTGTGGATCGTCGGGCAGTGCGTGATCGCGGTGGCCTTCGGTGCCGGCCTGTTCATCGCCTTCGATCAGCTGTGGAAGTGGAACACCATCGTCGCGCTCGTGCTCGGCGTGCTGGTGATCCTCGGCCTGGCCGGAGGCGTGCGCGTGGTCCGCAAGACCGAGGACATCGGCAGCACGCTGACCGCCGTCGCGGTCGGAGCGCTGGTGACCTTCGGGCCATTGGCGCTGCTGCAGGCCAGTTAACGACCCAGTACACAATTAGGTCGTGCGCCCCGCCATCAAGATCGGCCTGTCCACCGCCTCGGTCTATCCGCTGAGGACGGAGGCTGCCTTCGAGTACGCCGCCCGGCTCGGCTACGACGGCGTGGAGCTCATGGTGTGGGCCGAGTCGGTCAGCCAGGACATCAAGGCGGTGCAGAAGCTGTCCGCCGACTACGGCGTGCCGGTGCTGTCGGTGCATGCACCCTGTCTGCTGATCTCGCAGCGCGTCTGGGGCGCCAATCCGATCCCGAAGCTGGAACGCAGCGTGCGCGCGGCCGAAGAGCTGGGTGCGCAGACCGTCGTCGTGCATCCGCCGTTCCGCTGGCAACGCCGTTACGCCGAGGGATTCAGCGACCAGGTCGCGCAGTTGGAAGCCGACAGCGAGGTCCTGGTGGCGGTGGAGAACATGTTTCCCTTTCGTGCCGACCGGTTCTTCGGGGCGGGCGGCACGTCCATCGAGCGCATGCGGAAGCGCGGCGGGCGGCCCGGCCCGGGCATTTCCGCGTTCGCGCCGTCCTACGACCCGCTGGACGGCAATCACGCGCACTACACGCTGGACCTGAGCCACACCGCCACGGCAGGCACCGACGCCATCGACATGGCCCGGCGCATGGGTGACGGCCTGGTGCACCTGCACCTGGCCGACGGCAAGGGCGCGTCCACCGACGAGCATCTGGTTCCCGGCCGCGGCACCCAACCCGCCGCCGAGGTCTGCCAGATGCTGGCGGCGAGCGATTTCTCCGGCCATGTGGTCCTGGAGGTCACCACCTCGGCGGCCAAGACCGCCGTCGAACGCGAGGCGCTGCTGACCGAGTCGCTCCAGTTCGCCCGCAAGCACCTGTTGCGCTGAAACCCCGGCGCCATACCCACGAAGGACCGCACATGACCGGCTCCACCCTGTTCACCGATGCCATGGCGCTGACGCCGGCCGCTGACGGCGTCTATCACGGTGAGCTCAACGAGCACTGGACCATCGGGCCCAAGGTGCACGGCGGGGCCATGCTCGCGCTGTGTGCCAACGCGGCACGCACCGAGTTGGGTACGTCCGCGCAGCCGATCGCGATATCGGCGAACTACCTGTGGGCGCCGGATCCCGGTCCGATGCAGGTGGTCACCACGGTGCGCAAGCGGGGCCGGCGGATCGGCCTGGTGGACGTCGAGCTCCGGCAGGGCGAAAAGGTGGCGGTGACGGTGTCGGTGACCCTCGGCGAGCCCGAGCATCACGTGCCCCCGCTGTTGTCGTTCAACCCGGTGGTTCCGTTGATGACGCCCGAACCGCCACCCGGGCTGGAGCCGATCGGCCCCGGGCACCCGATGGAGCACGTCGTGCATCTGGCGCACGGCTGTGACATCCGGCCGGCGCTGCACACGATGGGCCCGCGCACCGACGGCGGGCCACCGGTTTTCGAGTACTGGGTGCGGCCGAAGGGAGTCGCTCCCGACGTGCTGTTCGCGCTCCTGTGCGGCGATGTGTCGGCCCCGGTCACCTTTGCCGTGGAACGCATGGGTTGGGCGCCCACGGTCCAGCTGACGGCCTATCTGAGGGCCTTGCCGGCCGACGGCTGGCTGCGGGTGATGTGCACTTCGGTGCAGATCGGTCAGGACTGGTTCGACGAGGACCACATCGTGGTCGACTGCGAGGGCCGGATCATCGTGCAGACGCGTCAGTTGGCGATGGTGCCGGCGTCGTCCTGACGCCCGTCATGGGATGCTGTCGCCCATGTCGAGAATCGCGATAATCGGCGGCGGAAGCATGGGCGAGGCGCTGCTATCGGGGCTGTTACGGGCTGGCAGGCAAGTCAAGGACATGGTGGTCGCGGAGAAGTTTCCGGACCGGGCCAAGTACCTGTCGGAGAAGTATTCGGTGCAGGTGGCCTCGGTCGCCGCTGCCGCCGAGAACGCCACCTATGTGGTCATCGCGGTGAAACCGAGTGACGTCGAGAAGGTGATCGACGAGATCGCCGAGGCGGCCGCACGCGCCGACAGCGACACCGCCGAGCAGGTGTTCGTGTCCATCGCCGCGGGCGTGGCCACCGCGTACTACGAGAACAAGCTGCCGGCCGGATCGCCGGTGATCCGGGTGATGCCCAATTCGCCGATCGTGGTGGGCGGCGGCGTGAGCGCCCTGGCGGCGGGCCGGTTCGCCACCGCGGAACAGCTCAAGGAGGTCTCGTCGATCTTCGATGCGGTCGGCGGAGTGATCACCGTCGCCGAGTCGCAGCTGGACGCGGTCACCGCGGTGTCGGGCTCGGGGCCGGCGTACTTCTTCCTGATGGTCGAGGCGCTCGTGGATGCGGCGGTGGAATCGGGCCTGTCGCGTGCGGTGGCGACCGATCTGGCCGTGCAGACGATGGCCGGCTCGGCGGCGATGCTGCTGGAACGTCTCGACGAGGTGAGTGCGTCCGGAGGCGCCGCGCTGGACACCACCCCGGCCCGACTGCGGGCGATGGTGACCTCGCCGGCCGGGACCACCGCCGCTGGGCTGCGGGAACTCGAGCGCGGGGGACTGCGGGCCGCGGTCTCCAACGCCGTTCAGGCCGCGAAAACGCGCTCTGAGCAGCTCGGAATTACATCTGAGTAATTAGATTAATTCCGACTGATTAGCCCACACCCGTCGCAGTAACCCCACCCGCCACGCTATTCTCCCTTTGTATGCGCGGGTCGGTGCCAGCGGTGGGGAAGCCGCTGGAACTGCCTGTGCCTGATTGATTGGGTTGCGATGACGTCTATGAACGGGCCATCGGCGCGGGATGCTGGCGACGGTCAGCCTCGAGCTCAATTTCTGACGGTCGCCGAGGTGGCGAGCTTGATGAGGGTCTCGAAGATGACGGTGTACCGGTTGGTGCACAACGGGGAACTGCCTGCGGTTCGAGTGGGCCGATCGTTCCGGGTCCACGCCAAGGCAGTCCACGATCTGCTGGAGTCTTCGTACTTCGACGCAGGCTAGGCCACGCGCCGCAGCGGTCGGGGTGCGCCTGAGCAGGCTGGCGTTTTCCGTTTCAGAGGTTGGCCCGGGTAAAGTAACCGGGTCAACCATCCAGCGTGAGTAGCGGAGACACCAGACTTTATGGGCTCAGTCATCAAGAAGCGGCGTAAGCGTATGTCGAAGAAGAAGCACCGCAAGCTGCTTCGCCGTACCCGGGTGCAGCGTAGAAAACTCGGCAAGTAGCCAACCGCTGCGGCCGCTAGGCTGGGCCGATGGATTCTGATGGTCGGTCGGGGGGACGCCCGACGGGAGTCCCCGGGTCGTCTGGTGCGGACTCTTCGGATAGAACGCAGTCCGCAAGCGCGGCGCCCGCTCCGAAGGTGGTTCTGGTCACGGGTGCGTGCCGGTTCCTCGGCGGTTATCTGACCGCCAGGCTGGCACAGAACCCGTCGATCGAGCATGTCATCGCCGTGGATGCGGTGGTGCCGAGCAAGGACCTCATGCGTCGGATGGGACGGGCCGAATTCGTCCGGGCCGACATCCGCAACCCGTTCATCGCCAAGGTGATCCGAAACGGGAACGTGGATACCGTCGTGCACGCCGCGGCGGCCTCCTACGCGCCGCGGTCCGGCGGCCGGGCCACGTTGAAGGAACTCAACGTGATGGGCGCGATCCAACTGTTCGCCGCCTGCCAGAAGGCTCCCTCCGTGCGCCGGGTGGTGCTCAAGTCGACCTCTGAGGTGTACGGCTCAAGCTCACGTGACCCGGTGATGTTCGGCGAGGAGAGCAGCGCGCGACGCCCGCCGGGCGACGGGTTCGCCCGCGACAGTATCGACATCGAGGGCTATGCCCGCGGGCTGGCCCGGCGTCGTCCGGACATCGACCTGACGATCCTGCGGCTGGCCAACATGATCGGGCCGGCGATGGACACCGCGCTGTCGCGGTATCTGGCCGGGCCGGTGGTGCCGTCGGTGGTGGGCCATGACGCCCGGTTGCAGTTGTTGCACGAACAGGACGCCCTCGGCGCCCTCGAGCGCGCGACGATGGCCGGCAAAGCGGGCACGTTCAACATCGGCGCGTCGGGCATCATCATGATGAGTCAAGCAATCCGGCGGTCCGGGCGGGTCCGGCTCCCCGTCCCGCGCGGGGCGCTGTCGGCGATCAATTCTCTCAGTCGCGCAACGAATTACACCGAACTCGACCGCGACCAGATGAACTACCTGAGCTACGGCCGGGTGATGGACACCACGCGAATGCACAGGGATCTGGGCTACAGTCCAAAGTGGACGACCGCCGAGGCATTCGACGACTACGTCCGCGGTCGCGGATTGACTCCGATACTCGATCCGCGATGGGTACGCTCAATGGAGAGTCGCGCCGTGGGGGTGGCGCAGCGTTTGGGATATTAGGGCTGGCTCTATCCGGGGTGGGAGAAGGTATCGACGTGGCGGGTGAATCCAAGGCGAAAGTTATTCCGCTACATGGGAACTCGAGCCGTTCCTCTGCTGCGCGCCGGGCTGCGGCCCGGTCTGACAGCGCCCGCAGACATCCGTCTGTACTGGCCGATCCCGGTAGCCGCGCCTCGGCCGAGCAGATCGCCGCGGTGGTGCGCGAGATCGATCAGCGGCGTAGCAGCGCCTCGGGTCAGTCGGCGGCCGAGGAAGGCCCCAGCGAACTCGTCAAGGGCATCGCGGCAGTCTCGGAGTTCATCCGCACCCGCATGACCGGTGCCTACTCGGTGGACGAGTTCGGGTTCGACCCGCACATCACCAACGCAATCTTCTTGCCTTTGCTGCGAACGTTTTTCCGGTCCTGGTTCCGGGTCGAGGTGTCCGGTATCGAGAACCTGCCCGCCGACGGCGCGGCGCTGGTGGTGGCCAACCACGCCGGGGTGTTGCCCTTCGACGGGCTGATGACCCAGGTGGCCGTGCACGATCACCACCCCGGCAACCGGGATCTGCGGCTGCTGGCCGCCGATCTGGTTTTCGATCTGCCGATGGTCGGCCAGGCCGCCCGCAAGGCCGGCCACACCATGGCCTGCACCACCGACGCGCACCGGTTGCTCGCCAACGGCGAGCTCACCGCGGTATTCCCCGAAGGCTTCAAAGGGCTGGGCAAGAACTTCAAGGACCGCTACAAACTGCAGCGGTTCGGCCGGGGCGGTTTCGTTTCCGCGGCGCTGCGGGCGCAAGCACCGATCGTGCCGTGCTCGATCGTCGGGTCGGAGGAGATCTACCCGATGATGGCCGACGTCAAGCTGCTGGCCCGGCTGCTCGGCCTGCCGTACTTCCCGGTGACCCCGCTCTTCCCGTTGGCGGGCCCGCTCGGGTTGGTGCCGCTGCCCTCGAAGTGGCACATCCAGTTCGGCGAGCCGATCGAGACCACCGATTACGACGAGAGCGCCGCCGACGACCCGATGATCACCTTCGAGTTGACCGATCAGGTGCGCGAGACCATCCAGCACACGCTCTATCAGCTGCTGGCGGGACGCCGAAACATGTTCTTCGGCTGAGTTTTTCCAGCGCGTCTGCTCGCGCTGAGAAAAGTCAGGCGCCGGACTTTTGCCCGGCAACCATCTTGGCGATCGCGGCGTCGCGTGCCGCGGCGATCTGCGAACTGATCTCGTCGGCCTCGTCGATGGCCGCCTCGCCCAGCATGGTCACGATGCTCGTGGCAACCGGGTTGCCGTCGTCATCGGAGACCTCCGCCCGCACCTCGGCGATCACGGTGCCGTGCGACTCGATGACCGAATCGAGGTATGAGTCGAACCACAGCTTGTCGCCGACCATGATCGGCCGGTGGAAGATCAGCTTCTGGTCGCGGTGCAGCACGCGCTCCAGGTTGATCGGAATGTCGAACTTGTCGAACAGCTCCAGCTGGACCCGGCGACCGGCCACCGCCAGGAACGTCACCGAGGCCACGACCGAGTCATGGCCGTACTCCTTGGCGGCCTCGGCGTCGTAGAGCGCCGGATGCTCGTCCTTGACCGCGCGGGCGAACTCGCGGACCTTCTCCCGGCCGACCTCGAAGTAATCGGGGTAGCGGTAGTGAGTTCCGATGATGTTTGCGGCGATGCTCATATTCCCTGCGCTGTTCGGTATGCGGTGCGCGGTGCGCACGAAACGGGCATGCTGTGGGGCCCGCGTGGTGCGACCCGAGGCGGAATCTTATAACGCGCCCGGCTACCTCAGCGAATGTCGTGGCGGCGCGACGCGACAGCCGCCAGCGCACCGCCGAGTGCGCCGAGCGCCAACGCGGACGGGACACCGATCCGCGCGGCCTTGCGTGCGGTGCGGAAATCGCGGATCTCCCAGCCTCGCTCCCTGGCCACATCCCGCAGCGCGGCGTCGGGGTTGATCGCGACCGCGGTACCGACCAGCGACAGCATCGGCACGTCGTTGAAGCTGTCCGAGTAGGCGGTGCACCGGCGCAGGTTGAGGCCTTCGCGGATGGCCAGCGACCGCACCGCGTGGGCTTTCCCGGTGCCGTGCAGGATGTCGCCGACCAGCCGGCCGGTGAACACCCCGTCGACCGACTCGGCGACGGTGCCCAGCGCGCCGGTCAGGCCGAGGCGCCGGGCGATGGTGGCGGCCAGCTCATACGGGGTCGCGGTGACCAGCCACACCTGCTGACCGGCGTCGAGGTGCATCTGGGCCAGCGCCCGGGTTCCGGCCCAGATCTTGTCGGCGATGATCTCGTCGTAGATCTCCTCACCGAGTTCGACGAGTTCGGCGGTGGAGCGGCCCTCGATGAAAGCCAGGGCTTTCTGCTTGCCCTCGGCGACGTCGTCGCTGTTCTCCTTGCCGGTGAACTGGAACTTGGCCTGCGCGTAGACGATGCCCAGGATGTCGCGGTAGGTGAAATATTTGCGGGCGGCCAAGCCGCGGGCGAAGTGCACCAGTGACGATCCGTGTACCAGGGTGTTGTCGACGTCGAAGAACGCCGCGGCCGTCAGATCCGGCGGCGGCGCGGGGGTCCCGACGGGGTCGATGTCGGACTCGAGCTCGGTGACTGCGAGTTCGGCGCTGGCTTCCCCGCCGAGCTCCTGTTCGAGCGCATCGGCACTACCGGATTCGGGCACGTTTTCACCCTAAGTCACGCCGCCGGGATACTGGCGGTGTGGAGCGTGAGCAGGCGGGTGGCGGCGGCCGGGCCGGCGGGGGGAACACTGTGACGTTGCTGACCCGGGCGGGTTGCAGCATGTGTGAGCGGGCGGCCGGCCAGTTGGCCGGGTTGCGCGAGGAACTCGATTTCGAGCTGGTGAACACCGACGTGGACGAGGCCGCCGCCGCCGGTGACGCCTCCCTGCGGGCCCGGTACGGCGACCTGTTGCCGGTGATTTTGCTGAACGGGACCCAGCACAGTTACTGGGAAGTCGACGAGCAGGGGCTTCGGGCTGACCTTCCGCCCAGGTGAAATTTGGTGGGCGGGCGGGAAACGATTACCTTGGTGACGTGGTGATGAAGCCGTGAGTGTGCTGCTATTCGGGGTTTCGCACCGCAGCGCGCCGGTGTCCGTTCTCGAGCAGTTGAGCACTGACGAGTCGGACCAGACCAAGATCATCGACGAGGTGCTCCGCTCCTCGCTGGTCACCGAGGCCATGGTCTTGTCCACCTGCAACCGCGTCGAGATCTATGCCGTGGTAGAAGCGTTCCACGGCGGTCTGTCGATCATCGGGCAGGTGCTCTCCGAGCATTCCGGCATGTCGCTCAACGACCTCACCAAATATGCCTATGTGCGCTACGCCGAGGCCGCCGTCGAGCACCTGTTCGCGGTGACCAGCGGCTTGGATTCGGCCGTCATCGGCGAGGCCCAGGTGTTGGGGCAGGTGCGTCGCGCGTACGCCTCGGCCGAGGAACACCAGACGGTCGGGCGCACCTTGCACGAGCTGGCCCAGCGGGCGCTCAACGTCGGTAAGCGGGTGCATTCCGAGACCGGGATCGACGCCGCAGGCGCATCCGTCGTCTCGGTGGCCCTCGGCATGGCCGAGACCAAACTCAGCGGCGGGCTCGCCGGGCGCACCGCGGCCGTGATCGGCGCGGGCTCGATGGGTGCCCTGGCCGGTGCGCACCTGGTCCGGGCCGGGATCGAGCGGGTGCACGTGGTGAACCGGTCGCTGCCGCGGGCGGAGCGCCTGGCCGAGAACCTCACCGAGCAGGGCGTGCAGGCCCAAGCCTGGTCCCTGGACCATCTGGACGAGGCCCTGGCCGATGCCGATGTCGTGGTCAGTAGCACCGGGGCGGTACGCCCCGTGGTGTCCCTGGCCGATGTGCACCATGCGCTGGCTCAGCGCAACGCCGCCGGCGGTGAGCGGCAACTGGTGATCTGTGATCTCGGGATGCCACGTGACGTGGATCCGGCGGTGTCCGGGCTGCCCGGGGTCTGGGTCGTCGACATGGACCGGATCCAGCGCGAGCCGTCGGCACGGGCCGCGGCCACCGACGCCGACGCGGCCCGCACGATCGTCGCCACCGAGGTTGCCAACTACCTGGCCGGCCAGCGGATGGCCGAGGTCACCCCGACCGTCACCGCGTTGCGCCAGCGCGCCGCCGACGTGGTCGAGGCCGAGCTGCTGCGCCTGGACAACCGGCTGCCGGGGCTGGACGCGACGCACCGCGACGAGGTGGCCAAGACGGTCCGCCGCGTCGTCGACAAGCTTTTGCACGCACCCACGGTGCGGGTGAAACAACTCGCCAGCGCGCCTGGCGGGGACAGTTACGCAGAGGCCCTGCGTGAGCTGTTCGAACTCGATCCGCAGGCCGTCGAAGCTGTGGCGGCCAGCGAATTGCCCTTCATGACAACAGATCTCGATAAGTCTGAGTAGAGCTTGGTAGACACGCGCGATACGGTAATCCGGATCGGCACCCGGGGTAGCCTGCTGGCGACCACGCAGGCCGGCACCATCAGGGACGCTTTGTCGGCGGCCGGTCACCCCTGTGAGCTGGTGATCATCTCGACCGAGGGCGACCGCAACCAGGGGCCCATCGCCGAGATCGGGGTCGGTGTCTTCACCGCCGCGCTGCGGGAGGCGATCCACGACGGCCGGGTCGACATGGCGGTGCACTCGTACAAAGATTTGCCCACCGCGCGTGACGATCGGTTCGTGATCGCCGCCGTCCCGCCCCGTGAGGACCCCCGTGACGCGCTGGTGGCGCGTGACGGACTGGTGCTCGGTGAGTTGCCGGCGGGGTCTGTGATCGGCACGTCGAGTGCGCGACGGGCCGCGCAGCTTAGAGCACTGGGTCTCGGTTTGGAAATCCGCCCCCTACGAGGCAACCTAGATACCAGGTTGAACAGGGTTACGAGCGGTGAACTCGACGCCATCGTGGTCGCCCGCGCGGGTCTTGCCCGTATCGGACGGCTCGATCGGGTCACCGAGTCGCTCGAGCCGGTGCAGATGTTGCCAGCTCCGGCTCAGGGCGCGCTCGCGGTGGAATGCCGCTCCGGCGACACCGAGCTGATTTCGGTGCTGTCGGAATTGGATGACGCCGATACGCGCGCCGCGGTCACCGCCGAACGGATCCTGCTCGCCGAACTGGAGGCGGGCTGTTCCGCACCGGTAGGCGCGATCGCAGAAGTGGTCGAGTCGATCGATGAGGACGGCAATGTCTTCGAGGAGCTGTCGTTGCGCGGCTGCGTAGCGACGCTGGACGGATCCGACGTGATCCGTGCGTCCGGCATCGGAACTCCCGATCGGGCCGCCGACTTGGGTGTCTCGGTGGCCGCGGAGCTTTTCGAGCTGGGTGCACGCGAGCTGTTGGTAGAGCGCGGGAGTGAAGAATGACCATGCGAGGTCGCAAGGCGAAGCCCGGCCGCATCACATTTGTGGGCTCGGGCCCGGGAGATCCGGGGCTGCTGACGGCACGGGCGCAAGCCGTGCTGGCGCACGCCGAGTTGGTGTTCACCGATCCCGACGTCCCAGAAGCCGTGCTGGCACTGATCGGCACCGAGTTGCCGCCCGCGTCAGGCCCGGCCCCGGCGGCACCGGCCAAAGTCGACGCCGCCACCGCTGACGCATCCGCCGCTGATCCGGCCGGAAGTCCCGACGCGGCGGCCGCCGTCATCTCCGGCGGCCCCGAGGTCCGTCCCGCGCTCGGCGATCCCGCCGAGGTGGCCAAGACGCTGGTCGCCGAGGCCCGCCACGGCTACGACGTGGTGCGCCTGGTCGCCGGTGACCCGCTGTCGGTCGACGCCGTCATCACCGAGATCGGCGCGCTGGCCAAGTCCCACGTGAACTTCGAGATCGTCCCCGGGTTGCCGGCCACCAGTGCGGTGCCCACCTACGCCGGCCTGCCGCTGGGTTCGGCGCACACCGTGGCCGATGTCCGCGGCGACGTGGACTGGGCCGCGCTGGCCGCCGCGCCCGGGCCGCTGATCCTGCATGCGACGGCCTCGCACCTGCCGGATGCCGCCCGCACGCTGATCGAGCAGGGGCTGGTGGACAGCACCCCGGCGGTGGTGACCGCGAGCGGCACCACCTGCCAGCAGCGGTCGGTGGAGACCACGCTGGGCGGGCTGACCGACAAGGCTGTGCTGGAGAAGCCGGCCGGTAGCGAGCTGGCCGGTCCGCTGACCGGTCCGCTGGTGGTCACCATCGGCAAGACCGTGGCCAACCGGGCCAAGCTGAACTGGTGGGAGAGCCGCGCCCTGTACGGCTGGACCGTGCTGGTGCCGCGCACCAAGGATCAGGCCGGCGAGATGAGCGAGAAGCTGGTGGGCCACGGTGCCCTGCCGATCGAGGTGCCGACCATCGCCGTCGAGCCGCCGCGCAGCCCCGCGCAGATGGAGCGCGCGGTCAAGGGTCTGGTCGACGGCCGGTTCCAGTGGGTGGTGTTCACCTCGACCAACGCCGTGCGTGCGGTGTGGGAGAAGTTCAACGAGTTCGGCCTGGACGCGCGGGCGTTCTCCGGGGTGAAGATCGCGTGCGTCGGACAGGCCACCGCCGACAAGGTGCGCGCGTTCGGCATCAACCCCGAGCTGGTGCCGTCGGGGGAGCAGTCCTCGCTGGGCCTGCTCGAGGAGTTCCCGCCGTTCGACGAGGTTTTCGATCCGGTGAACCGGGTGCTGCTGCCCCGTGCCGACATCGCCACCGAGACGCTGGCCGAGGGCCTGCGTGAGCGGGGCTGGGAGATCGAGGACGTCACGGCGTACCGCACCGTGCGCGCGGCCCCACCGCCGGCGCAGACGCGCGAGATGATCAAGACCGGTGGGTTCGACGCGGTCTGCTTCACCTCGAGCTCGACGGTGCGCAACCTGGTCGGTATCGCCGGCAAGCCGCACGCCCGGACCATCGTGGCCTGCATCGGCCCCAAGACCGCCGAAACCGCAGCGGAATTCGGCCTGCGGGTGGATGTTCAGCCCGAGTCGGCCGCGGTGGGCCCGTTGGTCGACGCCCTGGCCGAGCACGCGGCCCGGCTCCGTGCCGAGGGCGCGTTGCCTCCGCCGCGGAAGAAGAGCCGCCGGCGCTAGTTTCGCCGAAACCGCATTCGGCAGGGCCTCACTCGAGCTTTTCCTGCTGGAACGCCGTTTGGAGGAGGGATAGCTGTGGCCTTTCCGAGGCATCGTCCACGCCGGCTGCGGTCCACGCCGGCGATGCGCCGACTGGTGGCCCAAACCTCTTTGGAGCCGCGCCATCTGGTGCTGCCGATGTTCGTGGCCGACGGCATCGATGAGCCGCGAGCCATCAGCTCCATGCCCGGCGTGGTGCAGCACACCAGGGATTCCTTGCGCCGAGCGGCCGCCGACGCGGTGGCCGCGGGGGTGGGTGGCCTGATGCTCTTCGGGGTACCGCGTGACGAGGACAAGGATCCCACCGGTGCCGTGGGCATCGACCCGGACGGCATCCTCAACGTCGCTCTGCGCGATCTGGCCAAGGACCTCGGTGATGCGACGGTGCTGATGGCCGACACCTGCCTCGACGAGTTCACCGACCACGGACACTGTGGTGTGCTGGACCGGGCCGGCCGGGTCGATAACGACATGACCAATGTGCGCTATGTGGAACTCGCTGTGGCACAAGCGGAAGCGGGTGCGCACATGGTCGGCCCCAGCGGAATGATGGACGGCCAGGTGGCCGCCATCCGGGACGGGCTCGACGCCGCAGGGCATGCCGATGTCGCGATCCTGGCCTACGCCGCCAAGTTCGCCTCGGCGTTCTACGGACCGTTCCGTGAAGCGGTGTCCTCCAGCCTGCAAGGTGATCGTCGTACCTACCAGCAGGATCCGGGCAACATCCGCGAAGCGGTGCACGAGATCGAGCTCGACATCGACGAGGGTGCCGACATGGTGATGGTCAAGCCCGCGATGAGTTACCTGGACGTGGTGCGCGCCGCGGCCGACATTTCACCGGTTCCTGTTGCGGCATACCAGATTTCGGGTGAGTACTCGATGATCTGTGCAGCCGCGGCCAACGGCTGGATCGACCTGCAGGCGGCGGCCTTGGAGTCCTTGACCGGAATTCGGCGGGCCGGAGCCGACATCGTGCTGACCTATTGGGCGGCCGATGTCGCCGGTTGGCTCGCGTGACGGCGCCGGTGACCGAACCGCCGCGGAGCCCGAACGGCCGTCCCGAGGACGTCGACACCGGGTTCTGGTTGTGGGCTGCCGCGCTGGTGCTCATGGCGGTGGGGTTCCTGATCGACGCGTTCACCGGCTCCGGCACCGGCGTGCAGCGGTCGATGACCGCCGTCTTCTCGGTGATGTTCCTGGTGGCGCTGTCATCGATCGTGGTGGCGTTCCTGTGGTTGATGCGCCAGGGGTACCGCTGGGCGCGCACCCTGCTGACCAGCGGTGGGATCGTCTCGGTGCTGCATGCGATCAGCAGCCTGCTGACCGGTGACCGCCAGGATGCGGCCGCGGTGGGCTACGCGGTCACCGCGATCGTCGGATCGGTGTTGATCGCCGGCGGGCTGTACCTGCTGCACCGCAAGGACGCCGACGGGTTCTTCACCCGCTAGTTCGCTACGCTTTGCCGACCATGCCTTCATCACCAGCGTCGCGCCGTACGACGATCGTGTTCAGTTGCTGGCTGGTCGGCGCGGTGTTGTTGATCGCCGGCGGGATGCTGGCCGTCTCGGCGAGCCCTCCCGGGGTCAACACGATGCTGTATCGCGGGATCGGAGTGCTCGTCGTGCTCGCCGGCCTCGGGATGGCCTTTCTGGCGGGTCGCAGCCGGACAGACGATCCGCGCTATCGCCGCGCGGCGATGGCGTTGTCGCTGGCTATCGTGGTCCTGGTGGTGTTCACCGGTCTCAATATTCTCGTGCTGGTCGCACTGCTCCCGCTGCTCGTGGGTACCGGCCTGAACGCGCTGCCACTGCGGAAGGGTGACGATGGAGAGTGAACCGGTCAACAAAGTCGGCTCCGAGGTGCTGTATTACGAGCACGGGGCCAGCTGGGCGTGGCTGTTGTTGGGCCCGTTCGCGGGGGTCGGCATGGCGATCCTGCAGATGACCGGTGGTTACGGCCACGACCTGTGGATCCCGATCGTCTTCCTGGTGCTCGTGTCGGTGTTCGTGGCCATCCAGATCAAGGCCGCGCGGATCCACACTTCCGTCGAGCTGACCGCCGAAACCCTGCGCCAGGGCGCCGAGACGCTGCGGGTCGACGAGATCGTGCTGATCTACCCCGAGGCGTCGGGCTCGGAAGTGCCCAAATGGCAATCTGCCCGCGCGCTCGGTGAGCTGACCGGGGTGCCGAAAGGCCGGACCGGTATCGGGCTGAAACTGACCGGCGCGCGTACCGCCCAGGCGTGGGCCCGCAAGCACCGCAAGCTGCGCGAAGCGCTCACGCCTCTGGTCGAGGAGCGCATGCCGTGAAACGGCGTGCTGTGCTGGAGTTCGTGGTGGCCGCCGTTGCGGCGGTGGGTTGTGTGTTGAGCTGGGTCGCGGCGTCGACGACGATCGAGGTGGCCCCCGTGCTCGAGGGTGAGCCGCCGACCACTGCGATCAGTTATTCGGCTCCGCTGCTGGTGCTGGCGATGGTGTTGGCCGGGCTGGCCGGCGTGCTGATCGTGTTGGGTGTCGCCCGGCTGCGTCGCTGAGCCATGGCGGCGTGGCTGCCTGTCACCGGCGGTGAATCCGGCGCTTCGGTGTTTCGCAGTGCCGACGGTTCCCGCTATGCGAAGGTCGTGGGTGCCGCCGAGGTGGCCGATCTGGCCGCCGAGCGGGACCGAGTGGCCTGGGCGGGTGAGCAGGGCCTGCCCGTGCCCGCGGTGATCGACTGGCATACCACCGCCGACGGTGGGGCCCGGCTGATCACGAGCGCTGTCGCCGGCGTCGCGGCTGATTCGCTCCCGGAAGCGGCACTGCGGGCGGCCTGGCCGGGGATCGTGGCGGCGCTCGCCGCGCTGCACGGCCTGGCGCCGACGAGCTGTCCGTTCAGTCGTGACCTGGACGTCATGCTGTCCCGGGCCCGCGCGGTCGTCGCTGCGGACGCGGTGAACCCGGAGTTCCTGAGCGACGACGATCGCGGGGTAGCGGCCACTGAGTTGCTCGCCCGCATCGAACGTGAGGCAGAACTGCGCCGTCGGCAGGAGCCCGCCGATCGGGTGGTGTGCCATGGCGACCTGTGTCTACCGAACATCCTGATCGATCCCGAGGGGTGCACTGTCGAGGGCTTCATCGATCTGGGCCGCCTCGGTGTCGCGGATCGCCATGCGGACCTGGCGTTGCTGCTGGCGAACACCGCCGACACCTTCCCCGCATTCGCCGACGATGCCGCCGCTGGTGTGGCCGCGGGTTATCCGGCGGAGGTTGATGAGCAGCGTCTGCGGTTCTACCTCGCGCTGGACCCGTTGACCTGGGGGTGAACGCCTATGGCGCGCTCAGGACCCCAGCCAGGCCAGCTCATCGGATAGATGCGCGCGCCAGAAGCCCTCATCGTGGCCGCCGGGATAGAAGCCGACGGCGGGTGTCCTGGGCAGTTGATTGACGAACATGCTGGTGGCGGCGTAGAAGCGGTCGCCGGTACCGCAGTCGATGCGCAGTGGAATCGACCCCAGTGCCGGCAGCAGCCTCAGCGCTGAGTTCTGCCGCCAGTCGTCGAGGCTGTCGAAGGCGTCGGGCGGTGCGCCCCAATACGTCATGTACAGCGCCGGGCTGATGGCGCAGACCGCCGCGGTGCGCGCGGCGCCCAGCCTGGCGCCGAGCAACATGGCGCCGTAGCCGCCCATCGACCAGCCCATGAAGGCCACTCGGGAGGTGTCGATGCCCTTGGTGGCCAGCATCGGGATCAGCTCGTTGAGCACCATGGCCCCGGAGTCCTGCCCGGAAGCTCGCCGGCGCCAGAACGAGTTGCCGCCGTCGACGCTGACCACCGCGAACGGTTTCTTGCCCGCCGCGGTCAGCTGCGCCAGCGCTTCAGGGATGCCCAGGTTCATCACTCCGGCGGCGTCGTTGTCCATCCCGTGCAGGGCGATCACGGGACGCAATGTGCCGTGCTGGCCTGGCGGACGCGCGATGATCCAATTGGTCTCGACGCCGCCGCGGGCCGCCGAGGCGAACGACCCCGATTCACGGGTCGGTAACGCGCCGGTGGAGGCCGCTTGGTCGGGGCTGGGAGCGGCGCGGGGTGTCGGCGGATCGAGCAGGCTGCCCAGCGCCATCAGGCCTGCGGCACCCGCTCCGGAGAAGCCCAAACGCAGCGCATCTCGGCGGGTCAGCGGGGGCACCTGCGCATCATTCCAACCACGGGTCTCAGCCCGCGACACGTTCCGGCAACGGCCCGATAACGGCGCCCACCTTCCGTGGTGACCCCGCTCACACCCATGTTGGTACAAAGTGCGAAATCTGTAACACTGTGTCCATGACCGAATTGGCCGAACAGCCGCAGCAGACCGACGCCCTGCCACTGGGCCCGCAATCGCTGGTCTGGAAGTACTTCGGCGACAACCGGATGTATCTCATCGGGCCGCGACCGGCCGTTCTCCAGAACATGCTGGCCGAGCTCGGTCAGGGCGTGCTGGACCACTCGACGTTCTTCTCCGACACTGCCGAACGGCTCAAGCGGACCATTCCGCCGATCTTCCGCACGGTGTACGGGACCGAGGACGACAACGCCGGGACCCAGGTGCGCGACTTCCACCACCACGTCAAAGGTGACATGCCGGACGGCGGGCGCTACCACGCGCTGGATCCCGACACCTACTTCTGGGCCCACGCGACCTTCGTCGAGCAGGTCCTCTACTTCGCGGACACCTTCGTCAAACGGCTCAGTGACGCCGAGAAGGAACAGATCTACCTGGAGTCCAAGACCTGGTACCGGCGCTACGGGGTCAGCGACCGGCCGATGCCGGCCACCTATGCCGAGTTCGAGCAGTACTGGGACCGGATGATGAACGAGGTGGCGGTCCCGCACAAGTCCGCCCGCTACGGCGTCGGCTACGTCACCAAGGGCTTTCCCTGCCCCAAGGCCGTGCACCCGGCCGTATGGCGCGTCGTCGCCGCGGTGTTCAACCCCGTCGCGGCCTTCCTGACCGCGGGCGGCCTGCCACCGCGCGCCCGCGACCTGCTCGACCTGCCGTGGAGTGACCGCCAGGAACGCAACTATCAGCGGTTCGCCGCGTTCTGGCGCTCGGCCCCGGTGAACTGGGTGTGGGATCATCTACCGATGAGCGTGCGCTACAACAAGTTCGCGCAAAAGGGCTATGCCCAAAGCTGATCCGGTGACAGGGATCCTGGACGCGGCCCTGGTCGAGTTCGAGCGGCACGGCTTGCGCCGGGTCGCGCTGGACGACGTCGCACGCCGCGCCGGGGTCAGTCGTACCACGATCTACCGGCGCTTCGCCAACCGCGACGAGCTTGTCGCGGCGGTGATCGAGCGAGAGAATGTGGCGCTGTTCGCCGATATCGCGAACGAGTTGAAAGATGCTGGGCCGCAATCGAATTACTATGTCGAGGCGTTCACCCTGTCGATCCTGCGGTTCCGTCGCCACCATGTGCTCAACCAGTTGATCGCCGATGAGCCGGCCCTGGTGATGGAGATGCTCCACACTCACTACGGCGCGGCGATCGAGCGGATGGCCGCTGCGCTCAAAGTGATCTTCCCGGCCGGGTTCGCCGATCGGATCGGCGAGCAGGCCGTCAACGACTTGGCAGACACCATCCTGCGCTATGCGGGCATGGTCCTGTTGCTGCCCAGTGTCGAGCCGCTCGATACCGCAGAGGACATCCGGGCGTTCGCCACCCGCCATTTCCTGCCCAGCCTGCCGGTGTCGCTGCGGGCCGTCTCGGCCTGACCGGCGGGGCCGGGAAGCCGGCCAAAAAGCGTTTGGCGAGGCGGGTTTCCGGGCAGCCCGAGGTATGACCACAGAAGAACCGCCGCCAGTCAGCGAAGAGCATCGTAAAGAAGCCGAGCGCATCATGGAGTCGTACGACGACTCGCGCCCCACCGTCACCCTGCCGGGCAGCCATGGCACCGTGTCCGGCACCGCCGTCAACGACTGGGTCGATGACGACGGCAACCCGATCTACGGCGAGCCCGACAGCCGGAAGTAACCCCGTGGCAGGGCGGTCCTTGCCTACTGTGGCTGGTGTGACTGCGACCCCGCTCGACCGAATTGCCCCTGCTTTCGTGACGATGGCCCACGAGATCGTCTGGGCCTCGGTGGCCACCGTCGACGCCGACGGCCACCCTCGCAGCCGGATTCTGCACCCCATCTGGGAGTGGGACGGCACCGATCTGTTCGGCTGGATCGCCACGGTGCCCAGCCCGATCAAACGCGCGCATCTGGCGGTCCACCCGCATGTCTCGGTCAGCTACTGGACCACCAACCACGACACGTGCGCGGCCGATTGCCTCGTGGAGTGGTACACCGACGACGAAACCTGCACGCAGGTGTGGGACCGGTTCGCCAACGGCCCCGCGCCGGTCGGGTACGACCCACGCATCATTCCGCAGTGGAGTGGCGGGCCGACCTCGGACCAGTTCGCCGCCCTGCGGTTGACGCCTTACCGGCTGCGGGTGATGCCGGGAACGGTCATGACGGCGGGATCCGGAGAAGTGTTGAACTGGCGGGCGTGACACCCGCCAGTTCAAAGTTATTGCTGAAAATTGGCGCCCGTAACGTCCCCGAAAGGGATGCGGCGGGCCGAGAAATCTCGAAATAAAACGGCGCTACATTTCGAATTTCGACGGCGCAAAGAATGGTGTAGAATTCACCCGCATTCAGGGTCCTGGGCGAAAAGTGAGTAAGGCGCGGGGACTGGAAACCGGCTGTCCAGCGGGCTAACCGCGGTCCGGACGCTTCCGGCGGGGAATCGTCTCTCCAGCCTCGGCGGCCTTGTCGCGTTTCGCTGTCCGCCGCTCCTTGATGGTCATCGTCGGTTTTTTGGGGGACCGCCCCTGAGATTTATCAGCCATCGTTGCTCCTTTTCTCGCAAACAATCACTGAGCCCGACCATACATCAGAAAAAAATAAAAGCCAGCCGGCCGTTTTTCGGCGGCCCGCCGGCTTTTCGGCCGGTTATGCGGGCCGCGCTTTCGGCGCGGGATTGTCATGGCCCAGATGTAGTCCCGGCGCCAGCATCGCCACTCGGTGCCGGTAGTCGCGGTACTGGTCTCCGAGGTCGTCCACCAGGTCGCGCTCTTCGAGTTGGATCGCCACCAGGATGTAGGCGGTGCTGACGGCCGCGAACAGCAGATGCCCTGCCGTCATGGTCGGGATGGCCCAGAACGCCACGATGAACCCGGCCATGATCGGGTGCCGGATCACCCGGTAGAGCAGCACCGTCTGGAACCCCAATTCGCGGTACGGCTGCCCGCGCCAGTTCAGCCACACCTGCCGCAAGCCGAACAGGTCGAAGTGGTTGATCATGAACGTCGAGGCGAACACCGTGGCCCAGCCCAGCCAGAACAGCACCCACAGAACCGCCCGTCCGGCAACGGATTCCACGTCCCAGACGACCGTGGGCATGGTGCGCCACTGCCAGTACAGCAGCAACAGCGCCAGGCTGGACAGCAACACGTACGTGCTGCGTTCGATCGCCTGCGGGACAACCCGCGTCCACCGTTTCTTGAACCACGGCCGAGCCATCACGCTGTGCTGGATCGCGAAGACCCCGAGCAGCAGCAGGTTCACGAGTACCGCCTCGGCGGTCGGTGCGGCGATACCGGAATCGACCGTGCGCGGCACCAGGAAACCGCCGACGAAGCCGATCGCATAGAGGAAGGAGACGACGAACAGCAGATAGCTCGCGATCCCGTAACCGACGATGAGTAGGCGCTTCATGGTGACCTCCTGCCACCGATGGGACAGATGCCGCGCCGTGGGCGCCGAGGCGCAGTAGCGACCTACCTACGGTAGACCTCGAATCCCCAGGTGAACAGGGGTTCAGGTCCGTCGCAGCAGCACCGCCTGTTGGAAGGGCAGGCGCGCGAAGGCCTTTTGTATCCGGCCCTTGACGTGCTCGGCCGCTTCGGCCTTGGACACCACCCTCGGGTCAGCGACCTCGATGGTCTTGCCGTGGCGGCGGATCCTGGCGTGACCC
Source organism: Mycolicibacterium senegalense (assembly GCF_019645875.1). Taxonomy (GTDB): domain Bacteria; phylum Actinomycetota; class Actinomycetes; order Mycobacteriales; family Mycobacteriaceae; genus Mycobacterium; species Mycobacterium senegalense. Next base: position 1,071,996 of record NZ_CP081000.1, read on the forward strand.
GCCGAGGTGATGTTCTTGAGCCAGTCCCGGTCGGGGCCGTAGGTCAGCATGATGGCCACGCCGTCGTCGGTGCTGAAGACACTCAACGGGGTCCGGTAGGTCTTCCCGGACTTCCTGCCGACATGCTCCAGGATGCCGAACGTCGGCGCCCAGCCTGCCCACAGGCGTTGGATCGGGTTCGTCACATGGCGGTTGAACCGGGCCAGCGATTGCGGAAGTTGCATGCCCGATTCAATCGCAGTCGTGACAGCGGTCACAACCTACTGTGGTCGGATTTCGGGTGTCCTGGCGCTGCATCTTGCCGCGCCGGGCCGGATGAGCTGAGACTGAAGCCATGGCCTATCTCAAACCGCCGTGGTTCGTCCGCAACGTGTTCAACCGGATCGCGATGGCCACCGGCATCGGCCATAGCCAGACGCTGACCGTCACCACGCGAGTCAGCAAACAGCCGCAGCAGATCCCCGTCGTGGTGCCGGAGGTCGACGGGGTCAAGTACCTGGTCTCCACCCGTGGCGAATCGGCCTGGGTGCGCAATATCCGGGCGAACCCGCGCGTCACGCTGGGCACGTCCAGCTACCTCGCCACGGAGGTCCCGGTGGAGCAGCGGGCGCCGATCATCGCCGCGTACCGGCCGCTGGCCGGCAAGGTGGTCGAGGGCTACTTCCGTGAACTGCCCGACGACGCCGATCACCCGGTGTTCGCGTTGACGCCTGCTCGGTGACCCCGACCACTACACCCTGTAGTTGACGCATTTGCACCGGCTGGGACACTGGTGGCCATGCGTGTTCCTCAACCGCAGACTCAGCGATCGGCCGAACTGTTCGCCGACGCCTGCGCAGTCATCCCCGGTGGAGTGAACTCCCCGGTCCGCGCTTTCAACTCGGTGGGCGGTACCCCGCGGTTCATCACCTCGGCCAAGGGCTACTGGCTGACCGATGCCGATGACAACCGCTACGTCGACCTGGTGTGTTCGTGGGGCCCGGCGCTGCTCGGCCACGCCCACCCGGCGGTGGTGGAAGCGGTGCAGAAGGTGGCGGTCGACGGGCTGAGCTTCGGTGCCCCGACGCCGTCGGAGACCGAGCTGGCCACCGAGATCATCGACCGGGTGGCCCCGGTCGAGCGGCTGCGGCTGGTCAACTCCGGTACCGAGGCCACCATGAGCGCCATCCGGCTGGCCCGCGGCTACACGGGCCGCGCCAAGATTGTCAAGTTCTCCGGTTGCTACCACGGGCACAGCGACGCGTTGTTGGCCGACGCCGGCTCGGGGGTGGCCACCCTGGGGTTGCCGTCCTCGCCTGGTGTCACCGGTGCGGCGGCGGCCGACACCATCGTGCTGCCCTACAACAATGCCGAAGCGGTGGAAGAGGTCTTCGGCCGCTTCGGCGACGAGATCGCCTGTGTCATAACCGAAGCCAGCCCGGGCAACATGGGCACAGTGCCGCCGCTGCCCGGATTCAACGCGGCGCTGCGCCGGGTCACGTCGGCTCACGGTGCGCTGTTGATCCTCGACGAGGTGATGACGGGCTTCCGGGTGAGCCGGGCCGGTTGGTACGGCGTTGATCCTGTCGACGCCGACATCTTCACCTTCGGCAAGGTGATGAGCGGTGGCCTGCCGGCCGCGGCGTTCGGCGGCAGTGCCGAGGTGATGGGGCGCCTGGCCCCGCTGGGGCCCGTCTACCAGGCCGGCACCCTGTCCGGTAACCCGGTGGCGATGGCGGCCGGGCTGGCCACGTTGCGCAACGCCGACGACGCGGCCTACGCCCGGGTGGACGCCAACGCCGACCGCTTGGCGGGCCTGCTGACCGGCGCCCTGACCGATGCCGGGGTGGCCCACCGCGTGCAGCGCGCGGGCAACATGCTCAGCGTGTTCTTCACCGACCAGCCGGTCAACGACTTCGCCGCAGCCAAGGCCACCGAAACCTGGCGTTTCCCGCCCTTCTTCCACGCCCTCTTGGAGGCGGGTGTCTACCCGCCCTGCAGCGCCTTCGAAACCTGGTTCGTGTCAAGTGTTTTGGATGACGAGGCGTTCTCCCGGATCGCCGACGCGCTGCCCGGTGCGGCCCGTGCTGCCGCGGAGGCTCGTCCGTGACCGTCAGGACGACCGTGCACGTGATGCGGCACGGCGAGGTGCACAACCCGGAAAAGGTGCTCTACGGCCGGCTGCCCGGCTACCACCTGTCGGAGCGTGGCCAGGCCCAGGCGCGTGCCGCGGCGGACTGGCTGGCCGAGCGGGACGTCATCTATGTCGTCGCCTCACCGTTGGAGCGCGCCCAGGAGACGGCGGCGCCGATCGCCGAACGGCACGGTCTGCCCATCGCCACTGATGAAGAACTGATCGAGTCGTGGAACATGTTCGAGGGGGAGCGGGTGGCGCCCGGCGACGGCGCCCTGCGGGACCCGAGGAACTGGCCGCGGCTGCGCAATCCCGCCAAGCCGTCGTGGGGCGAGCCCTATGACGAGGTCGCCGCGCGGATGACGGCGGCCATGCACCGGGCCCGGGAGAAGGCGGCCGGGCACGAGGCGGTGTGCGTCAGCCATCAGCTTCCGGTCGAGACGCTGCGCCGGGCGATGACGGGGCGCAAGCTCGCCCATCTGCCGTTGCCGCACAGCCGGTTGTGCAATCTGTCCTCGATCACGTCGTTCACGTTCGACGACGACAAACTGATCCGATGGGGCTACACGGAGCCCTGGGGAATCTGAATGAGGTCGTCTCTCGCCCGGGTGAGTGCGGCGGTGCTGGCAGGGCTGGTGCTGCTCACCGCGTGCTCGACGGGTGACGACGCGGTCGCCCAGGGCGGCACCTTCGAGTTCGTCGCACCCGGCGGCAAGACCGACATCTTCTACGATCCGCCCGAAAAACGCAGCACCCCAGGAAAACTGAGTGGGCCGGAGCTCACCGACCCGAACAAGACGATCTCACTGGAGGATTTCGCCGGCCAGGTCGTGGTGATCAACGTGTGGGGCCAGTGGTGTGGGCCGTGCCGGGCCGAGATCGGCGAGTTGCAGAAGGTATACGAAGCGACGCGCCGCGACGGCGTTCAGTTCCTGGGCATCGATGTGCGCGACAACAACCGTGACGCGGCAATCGATTTCGTCACCGACCGCAAGGTCACCTTCCCGTCCATCTACGACCCGGCGATGCGGACCATGATCGCGTTCGGCGGCAAGTACCCGACCACGGTGATCCCGTCCACGGTGGTGCTGGATCGTCAGCACCGGGTGGCCGCGGTGTTCCTGCGTGAGCTGCTGGCCGAGGATCTGCAGCCGGTGGTGGAGCGGCTGGCGGCCGAAGGGCAGCAGCCGTGACCGGATTCTCCGAGATCGCCGCTGCCGGGCCGGTGCTGCTCGCGCTGGGAGTCAGCGTGCTGGCCGGGCTGGTGTCGTTCGCCTCACCGTGCGTGGTGCCGCTCGTGCCCGGGTACCTGTCGTATCTGGCCGCGGTGGTCGGGGTCGACGAGTCCGACGCGGTCTCCGGGGCGATCGGCGTCAAGACCGCGCGCCTGCGGGTGGCCGGCGCGGCTGCGTTGTTCGTCGCCGGCTTCACCGTGGTGTTTCTGCTCGGCGCGGTGGCGGTGCTGGGCATGACCACCACGCTGATCGCCAATCAGGTTCTGCTGCAACGCATCGGCGGCGTGGTCACGATCGTGATGGGCCTGGTGTTCGTCGGCTTCATCCCGGCGCTGCAACGCCAGGCCCGGTTCGCGCCGCGCCAGTGGTCCACGATGGCCGGCGCGCCGCTGCTGGGTGGGGTGTTCGCCCTGGGCTGGACTCCGTGCCTGGGCCCGACGCTGACCGGGGTGATCGCGGTGGCCTCGGCCACCGACGGCGCCACCGTGGCGCGCGGTGTGGTGCTGGTGCTGGCGTACTGCTTCGGTCTCGGCATCCCGTTCGTGTTGCTGGCCCTGGGGTCGGCGCGGGCGGTGACGGGCCTGGGCTGGCTGCGCAGGCACACCCGGACCATCCAGATCTTCGGCGGGGTGCTGCTGATCCTGGTGGGTGCCGCACTCGTCACCGGGCTGTGGAACGACTTCGTGTCGTGGGTGCGCGACGCGTTCGTCAGTGATGTGAGGCTCCCGATCTGATGGTCACCTCCGACTCGCGAGCAGATGCGAAACTGCCCGAAAAACCGCGTTTTGGGGCGGTTTCGCGTCTGCTCGCGCTGGTTCGCAACACCTGGCGGACCTTGACTTCGATGGGCACCGCGCTGGTGCTGCTGTTCCTGCTGGCGCTCGGCGCGATTCCGGGCGCGTTGTTGCCGCAGCGCAGCCTCAACGAGTCGAAGGTCGACGAGTATCTGGCCGCCCACCCCACGCTGGGACCGTGGCTGGACCGGCTGCAGGCCTTCGATGTGTTCTCGAGCTTCTGGTTCACCGCGATCTACGTGTTGCTGTTCATCTCGCTGGTGGGCTGCCTGACACCCCGGATGATCGAGCATTTCCGCAGCCTGCGGGCGGTACCGGTGCCGGCACCACGCAACCTCGGGCGGCTGCCGAAACATCACACCGAGCGGGTGAGCGCCGACGCCGACGAGGTCGCGCAGACGGTGACACGGCGGCTGAAGGGCTGGCGCACGGTCACCAGGCAGACCGACGCCGGCACCGAGATCTCAGCGGAAAAGGGCTATCTGCGGGAGTTCGGCAACATCGTCTTCCACTTCTCGTTGCTGGGACTGCTCGCGGCGGTGGCCGCGGGCAAGCTGTTCGGCTACGAGGGCAACGTCATCGTGATCGCCGACGGCGGCCCCGGGTTCTGTACCGCCTCACCGGCCGCCTTCGACTCCTTCCGAGCCGGCAATACCGTCGACGGGACCTCGCTGAGCCCGATCTGTCTGCGAGTCAACGATTTCGATGCCCACTACCTGCCCACCGGGCAGGCGTTGTCCTTCGCGGCCGACATCGACTACCAGTCGGGCCACGATCTGGCCGCCGACACCTGGCGGTCCTACCGGCTGGAGGTCAACCACCCGCTGCGCATCGGCGGGGACCGGGTGTACCTGCAAGGACACGGTTACGCGCCGTCGTTCACGGTGACCTTCCCCGACGGCCAGCAGCGCAGCCAGACCATCCAGTGGCGCCCGGAAGAACAGATGACGCTGCTGTCCTCGGGCGTGGTGCGCATCGACCCACCGGCGGGTACCTATCCCGACCCCGACGAACGTCGCAAGCACCAGATCGCGATCCAGGGCCTGTTCGCGCCGACGAAGGAACTCGAGGGCACGCTGCTGTCGTCGAGCTTTCCCGCTCTCAACGATCCGGCGGTGGCCGTCGACATCTACCGCGGTGACACGGGCCTGGACACCGGCCGGCCCCAGTCGTTGTTCTCGCTCGACCCCCGCTTGATCGACCGCAAGCAGCTGAACAAGGTGGCCCGGGTGAACCTGGTGAAAGGCCAGGACACGCGGCTGGACGACGGCACGAAGGTTCGGTTCGACGGTGCGGTGCCGTTCGTCAACCTGCAGGTCTCGCATGACCCGGCCCAGGTGTGGGTGCTGGTGTTCGCGATGTCGATGATGGGCGGGTTGCTGGTGTCGCTGGTGGTGCGCCGGCGCCGGATCTGGGTTCGGATCCAGCCCGCCGCTGCAGGTACGGTGAACGTCGAGCTGGGCGGGCTGGCCCGTACCGACAACTCCGGTTGGGGCGACGAGTTCGAGAAGCTGACCGCACGGGTGTTGGAGGGTTACGACGACGCGCCGGCGGTAGAAGAGAAGGCGGAGCAGTGAATACCGAGCACATCGACATCGGGCTGGCCAGGTACTCCGACTGGGCGTTCACGTCGTCGGTGGTCGTCCTGGTCGGCGCGCTGATCCTGCTCGCCGTCGAGCTGGCTACCAGCCGTGGCCGCCGCGTCGAAAGCCGTGAACTGGTCGGCGCCACCGTCGGCGCGGACAGCGCCACCCCCGGCGTCGTCGCCGAGGAACCCCGGCGGTCGTTCGACGAGCGCGTCGGCAAGACCGGCCTGGCCCTGACCTATGTCGGCATCGGCATGCTGTTCATCTGCATCGTGCTGCGCGGCCTGGCCACCTCACGGGTTCCGTGGGGCAACATGTACGAGTTCATCAACCTGACCAGCTTCTGCGGCCTGGTCGCGGCCGCGGTCGTGCTGCGCAAGCCGCAGTACCGCGCGCTGTGGGTGTTCGTCCTGGTTCCGGTGCTGATCCTGCTGACGGTGTCGGGTCGCTGGCTGTACTCGAACGCCGCGCCGGTGATGCCCGCACTGCAGTCCTACTGGCTGCCCATCCACGTGTCCGTGGTGAGCCTCGGCTCCGGGGTGTTCCTGGTGGCCGGCGTCGCGAGCATCCTGTTCCTGCTCAAGATGTCGCCGCTCGCCGAGCGCGACAACGGGCTCGGGCGCGTCATCGGCCGCCTGCCCGATGCACAGACGCTCGACCGGATCGCCTACCGCACCACGATCTTCGCGTTCCCGATCTTCGGTTTCGGCGTCATCTTCGGTGCCATCTGGGCCGAAGAGGCCTGGGGCCGCTACTGGGGTTGGGACCCCAAGGAGACGGTGTCCTTCATCGCGTGGGTCGTGTACGCGGCATACCTGCATGCGCGCTCGACCGCGGGGTGGCGGGACCGCAAGTCGGCCTGGATCAACGTCGTGGGTTTCGTCGCGATGGTCTTCAACTTGTTCTTCATCAACCTGGTGACCGTTGGCCTGCATTCGTACGCGGGGGTTGGCTAGACACCGCCGGCTTGGTGAAATGACCGCGCGACGCGAGGTGGCGCCGCGGTGGTCGGGTCAGGAGTGTGTGGGAAAGAGGGGAATTCGTGTCCGAGCCAGTGTCTGAGCCGTCAGAAACGCAGGAGCCCGCCTCGCCGGACAGTGGTGAGCCGTCGACGGACGCTCCAACCGAAGAGCCGACCGCGACCCACGAAGCTGCACCACCTGCGCCGGACCCGGCGCCCGTAGTTTCACCCGCATCACCGCCCGCGTCCCCGCCCGCGTCCCCACCTGTGGTCGACCTGCCGCCCGTGCCTTCGGTGTTCGCCCCGGTTCCCGGGTTCCGCAGCCAGCAGCGGTTCAGCAATCCCGCCGAGCCGGGCGTCTCCACACCGCTGCCCGCGGAATGGACCGCCCCGACGCCGCCGCAGGGCGTCCCGGTGATCACCGCGCCGCCGATGCCGGGGAACTTCCCGGCGCCCGGCATACCGAACTTCGCGGGCCGGCCCCCGGCATCCTTCGCCCCGCCCACTCCCGCGGTGCACGCCGATGCCTACCGGGATCTGTCTACCGACGCGCTGCTCGGCCAGCGCAAGAACCCGCCCACCTCGGGCTGGCGCAAGGCGCTTTATGTCGCCTCGTTCAAGCAGATCAACGTGGGCGAGAGCCCCAAGACCACGCACCGCAACAACTTGATCGCAGAAGTCAGCCAGCCGTTGCAGGGCTGCTACCGGATCGCGGTGATGTCGCTCAAAGGCGGCGTGGGCAAGACCACGATCACCGCGACGCTGGGGGCCACGTTCGCCTCGATCCGCGGTGACCGGGTGGTCGCGGTGGACGCCAACCCGGACCGGGGCACGCTGAGCCAGAAGGTGCCGCTGGAGACGGCTGCGACGGTGCGCCACCTGCTGCGCGACGCCGAAGGCATCGAGCGGTACAGCGACGTGCGGGCCTACACCTCCCAGGGGCCGAGCCGGCTGGAGGTGTTGGCTTCCGAGAGCGATCCGGCGGTGTCGGAGGCGTTCAGCTCGGACGACTATCTGCGCGCGCTGGAGGTGCTGGAGCGGTTCTACAGCCTGGTCCTCACCGATTGCGGGACCGGGCTGATGCACTCGGCGATGTCGGCGGTGCTGTCCAAGGCCGACGTGCTGGTCGTGATCAGCTCGGGTTCGGTGGACGGAGCGCGCAGCGCGTCGGCGACGTTGGACTGGCTCGATGCGCACGGGCATCAGGATCTGGTGCGCAACTCCATCGCGGTGATCAACGCGGTGCGGCCACGGTCGGGCAAGGTCGATCTGTCCAAAGTGGTGGATCACTTCTCCCGGCGTTGCCGGGCGGTGCGGCTGGTGCCCTTCGATCCGCATCTGGAGGAGGGCGCCGAGATCAGCCTGGATCGCCTCAAGCCGGGTACCCGCGAGGCGCTGATCGAGTTGGCCGCAGTGGTGGCGTCAGACTTCGCCGGGGCGCGGCGGTCTACCGACGCCCGCGCTTGACTGCGGCTCAGCCGCGAGGGTTGTCGCCGTGCCCGAGCCGACGCAGAAATTCCGGATCGTCGTCGGGGCCGATCACCCGGGTCTTGGGTCGACTGCCAGAGACCCGCGCCAGCCGCCAGCCCAGGTACACCAGGCTTGCCGCGGCAATGAGCAGGAGTAGATACGCCACTCGAAACCTCCTTGATCCGAATATACGCGCCGTCGGTAGGCTCGGAGCGTGTCAGGAAGTGGTTCGACCTCCCGCATGGTCACCGACGTCGTGGTTTATCTCATCGCCCGGCTGGTGCTGGTCGCTGTGCTGACTGCAGCTATCTACGGTGTCGGGAGTCTGGTCGTGGCGGATTTCCCGGTCGTGGTGGCGCTGTTGTTCGCCATCGTGATCGCTCTGCCGTTGGGCATCTGGTTGTTCCGTCCGTTGCGTGAGCGGGCGACGGCCTCGATCGCCGTGGTCGACGAGCGGCGACGCAAAGACCGCGAGCAACTGCAGGCGCGGTTGCGTGGTGACGAACCTCCGGCTGAGGACTGAGCGGAACGCCGCTCGGCCGCAGTGGCGTTCGCGATCGCACTACCTGACGAAGGCTGAGCCCTTCTCCTGGTCCAGGTAGGTTTCGGCCTTGTTCTTGAGGAAGACCAGGTACACCCAGAGTGACAGCGCGATGCACACCGTGACGTAGACGATGAACCACGGCACCAGATCGCGGTCTTTGAGTGCCTGGTAGATCACCGGCGCGGTGCCGCCGAACATCGAATTGGCCAGGGCGTAGCCGATACCCACGCCGAGGGCGCGGATGTGCGAGGGGAACAGTTCGGACTTCACCAGGGCGTTGATCGAGGTGTATCCGGTCAGGATCACGTAGGCGACGGCGACCAGCAGGAACGACACGATCGGTGAATGTGTCTGGGGCAGATAGGTGAACAGGACATAGGTGTAGATCACCCCGCCGATGCCGAAGAACACCAGTAGTGGTTTGCGGCCCACCTTGTCACTGATCATCCCGCCGACAGGCTGGATGCACATGAGGAAGATCAGCCCGATGAGGTTGACCCAGGTGGCCGTCATCGCCTGGTCTTTGTAGGTGGTCTTGACGATGGCCGGGGCGTTGACGCTGTAGGCGTAGAACGCCAGGGTGCCGCCCATGGTGATCAGGAAGCACAGCAGAAGCGGTTTCCAGTAGCGGGTGAGCAGTTCGCTCAACGACCCCGAGCTCTTGTCCCTGCCTTGCTTGATCGCTTCGAGCTGTTCGGGGGACAACGATTCGTCCATGGTGCGACGCAGCCAGAACACCACGATCGCGGCCACGCCGCCGATGGCGAAGCCGATGCGCCAACCGAATTCGTGCACCTGGTCGGTACTGAACACGGTGAGGATGATCAACAGGGTGAACTGCGCGAGCACGTGACCACCGACCAGCGTCACGTACTGGAATGAGGAGAAGAAGCCGCGCCGTTCCCGGGTGGCGGCCTCGGACATGTAGGTGGCCGAGGTGCCGTATTCGCCGCCGGTCGCGAAGCCCTGCACCAGTCGGCACAGGATGAGGATGATCGGCGCTGCGACACCGATGGTTTCGCGCGAGGGCACCAATGCGATCACCAGTGAGCACGCCGCCATGAGGGAGACACTGACGGTCAGTGCGGCCCGGCGGCCGCGCCGGTCGGCGAAGCGGCCGAAGAACCACGATCCGAGTGGGCGGGTGAGGAACGTGACCGCGAAGATCGCATACACGTAGACGGTGGCGTTCTTGTCGGCCTTGTCGAAGAACTGCGCTTCGAAGTAGGTGGCGAACACCGTGTAGACGTAGACGTCGTACCATTCGACGAGGTTGCCCGACGACCCTCGGATGGTGTTCCAGATGGCCCGGCGGGTTTCGGCGCGGCCCGACGGTGCGGGCTGATGCGCCTCGGTCGAAGTGGTCATACGCATCCCCCACGTGATCGGCGTTGCAGGCCGACGGCCACGTTAGTGCAATACCTCGCGTACCGGGGGCGGGATGGCAGGCGGCGGGTGTCCGCCGCAGTTGTCAAGTTTCCTTGACAGCTCTCGGCTGTCAACCTACCTTGACAGCATGAGTGATCTCGATGAGCTGATCGCCGACGGCGTCAGCAGCTCGGATCCAGCCGTCGGGCTGCGCGCGGTGCGCGCATTGCAGCGGTTGCAGGAGCGGTTGGAGGCGATTCACGTGGCCAATGCGCGGGAGCAGGGCTGGAGCTGGCAGGCGATCGCCGATGCGCTCGAGGTCAGCCGTCAGGCCGTGCATCAGAAGCACAATCGAAGGGGATGAGATGTTCGAACGGTTCAGCCGTCACGCGCGCGTCGCGGTGGTTCTGGCCCAGGAGGAGGCCCGGGAGCTGGCGGCCAACGACATTCGTCCGGAACACATTCTGGTCGGGGTGCTGCAGAGTTCCGGCCGCGAATTGTCGGCCCTGCTGGCCGGTTTCGGCCTGACCTCTGACGCCGTCCGTGCCGAGTTGGTGTCTGCCGACGCGCCCGCGGACGAAGCGTTCGACGGCGATGCCGAGGCGTTGCGGTCGATCGGAATCGACCTGACGGCCGTGCGGGCCAACATCGACCGCACCTTCGGCGCCGGTGCGTTCGACAACGCGCTGCGCAGCACCGGCCGTCGCCGCAGGCGCCGCGGGCACCTCCCGTTCACCAAGCCCGCCAAGAAGGTCTTGGAGCTGGCACTGCGGGAGTCGTTGGCGCACAAGGACGGTTACATCGGATGCGAGCACATCCTGCTCGGAATCCTGCGCGGGGGAGACGACCGGGCCGTCGGCTTGATCACCGAGCACGTGGGCGCGGGCGAACTGCGCACCGGCATCGTTGGACTGTTGGACGCCGCGGCGTAGCTGCGGGAGGCTGCCCGCGGGAGAAGGCTCGGCTCAGCCCAGGAACAGGGCCGCCGATACCGCGATCGCCCACACCAGCATGGTCAGCCCGGTATCGCGCAGTACCGGGATCAGTTGGGCGCCGGTGCTGCCGTTGCGGATCGGCCGCAGTCCCCGCACCGCAGGCGCCAGCGCCAGTAGACCGAAAGCACTCCATGGCGTCGCGAGCATCAGCACCAGGGGCAGCACCAGGGCCACGCCGACCAGCAGCTGATAGAGCAGCCGGGTGCGGGCATCGCCCAGCCGGACGGCCAGCGTGATCTTGCCCGACTGGCTGTCGGTGGGGATGTCGCGCAGATTGTTGGCCACCAGCACGGCCGACGACAGGGATCCCATGGCCACCGCGGCGACGAGCCCGACCCAGTCGATACGCAGTGCCTGGGTGTACTGGGTGCCCAGCACCGCGACCAGGCCGAAGAAGACGAACACCGCCACCTCGCCCAGGCCGAGATAGCCGTAGGGCTTCTTCCCGCCGGTGTACAGCCACGCCCCGGCGATGCACACGGCTCCGACCGCGATCAGCCACGGTGCACTGACCGCGGCCAGCGCCAGTCCGGCCACCGCGCCGACCGCCAGGCTGACCACCGCGGCGGTCAGCACAGCCCGCGGCGAGGCAAGCTTGGAACCGACCAGGCGTAACGGTCCGGACCGCACGTCGTCGGTGCCGCGGATGCCGTCGGAGTAGTCGTTGGCGTAGTTCACCCCGATGATCAACGCGAGCGATACGGCCAGCGCCAGCAACGCTTTCCACCACACCGCCGACCCCAGCCAGGCGGCGGCGCCGGTGCCGGCGAGCACCGGGGCGACGGCGTTGGGCAGGGTGCGGGGACGGGCGCCTTCGATCCATTGCGCGAAACTGGCCACGACGGCCATCGTATGAGCTGACCCGGTGCCATCCCGCGCGGACTCTTACACTGAGCCTCATGAAGGAGCAGCTCAGCAAGACCGAGATCGGCAAGGACGTGCTGCAGGAATCCGTCGAGGCCGTGGCCTCCACGGTCGGGCAGGTCACCTCGATCATCACCACGGCCGTCAAGGACGTCGCGACCGCCCTCGGGGGCCTGGCCACCGATGTCTTCGAGATCGCCGACGGTGCCCGCAAGGCGAACGAGGATTTCGACGACTTCGACGATGATCTCGATGACCTGGACGTAGACGTCGACGAGGCACCGGCGGATCCCGTCAAGACCGACGAGGCCGAATAGCGCTGCATGCTCGGCGTCATCGGCGGTAGTGGTTTCTATTCGTTCTTCGGGCCCGACGCCCGCACCGTCACCGTGGACACTCCGTATGGTGCGCCGAGCGCGCCGGTCACGGTGGGAACAGTGGGCGGGCACGAGGTGGCCTTCCTGCCCCGGCACGGGGCGAGCCATGAGTACTCGCCGCACACCGTGCCGTATCGGGCCAACATGTGGGCGCTGCGCACGCTGGGGGTCCGACGGATCTTTGCCCCCTGTGCGGTGGGCAGCCTGACCACCGACCTGGGCCCGGGGTCGGTCGTGGTGCCGGATCAGCTGGTGGACCGCACCCGCGGCCGCGCCGACACGTACTTCGATTCCGGCGGCATCCACGTCAGCTTCGCCGACCCGTACTGTCCGGCGCTGCGGGCCGTCGCTGCCGCGCTGCCCGGTGTGGTCGACGGGGCCACCATGGTGGTGATCCAGGGGCCGCGGTTTTCCACCCGCGCGGAGAGCCGATGGTTCGCAGACCAGGGGTTCACCCTGGTCAACATGACCGGATACCCCGAGGCTGTGCTGGCCCGCGAACTTGAGATGTGTTATGCGGCAATAGCTTTGGTGACCGACCTGGATGCCGGGATCGAGGCCGGTTCCGGGGTGACGACGGTGGACGTCTTCGCCGAATTCGAGCGCAACATGGTGCCGTTCAAAAAGCTCGTGCACGAGGCTCTGGAGTCTGTCGATGCCGAGCGCGCCTGCACGCACTGCCTGGCCCACGACGGGGTGAAGCTGCCGTTCGAGCTGCCCTGACGGCCCACGATCGGACCCCCTCTTGACACCCGTCAAGTCGGGGTGCCAATACTGACGGGGTGAAACCCGCGATCTGTGAGCAGTTCGGTATCGACTTTCCGCTCTTCGCCTTCAGCCACTGCCGCGACGTGGTGGCCGCGGTGACCAACGCCGGCGGCTTCGGCGTGCTGGGCGCCACGGCCTACACGCCCGAGCAGTTGGACCAGGAGCTGTCCTGGATCGACGAGCAGGTCGGCGGCAAGCCGTATGGCGCCGACATCATCGTGCCCGCGAAGTTCGAAGGTAAGGGCGAGAAGCTGTCGCGCGGACAGCTCACCGACCGTATCCCCGCCGAATACCGCGAGTTCGTGGCGCAATTGCTGGCCGATCACGGTATCGAGCCCGAGGCCAAGCAGCGGTTCGGCGGCTCCTCGTTGTCCGGCGACACCGGCCGCGAGTTGTTGGACGTGGCCATGAGCCATCCGATCAAGCTGATCGCCAACGCACTCGGGGTGCCGCCGGACTACATGATCGAGGCCGGCCGTGAGCGCGGCGTGCCCGTGGCGGCGCTGGTTGGTGCCCGCGAGCACGCCCTCAAGCAGGTGCACGCCGGGGTGGACCTGATCATCGCGCAGGGCACCGAGGCGGGCGGGCACTGTGGTGAGGTGTCGACGCTGGTGCTGGTGCCGGAAGTTCTCGAGACGCTGGAGCAGGCCGGCAGCGACATCCCGGTGCTGGCCGCCGGCGGCATCGTGACGGGACGGCAGATGGCCGCCGCGGTGGCGATGGGGGCGGCCGGAGCCTGGACCGGCTCGGTATGGCTGACCACCGAGGAGGCCGAGACCGCGCCGCACACCGTGCAGAAGATGCTCGAGGCGACCTCGCGTGACACCGTGCGCTCGACCGGGCGGACCGGCAAGCCGGCCCGCCAGCTCCGCTCGGAGTGGACCGATGCCTGGCAGCCGAATCCCGGTGGCCACCAGACCCTTCCGCTGCCGCTGCAGAACATGCTGGCCGAGCCGGTTATCCGCCGGGTGGATGTGCTTGCCGCCCAGGGACATCCGGGTGCGCAGGCGCTGGCCACCTACTTCGTCGGCCAGGGCGTGGGCTTGATGAACAAGGTCAAGCCGGCCCGCGAGGTGGTCCGTGAGTTCATCGAGGACTACCTGGCTGCCACCGAGCGGCTGAGCAACTCGCTACCGGACTGAGCCGGCAGGTTGGTGCGTCGACGTCAGTGCCAATCCCAGACCGACATGTCGTTGGGCGGGTAGTTCTGGCAGACGTCGGTGGTGTTGGCTGCGACGCCCTTGTTGTTGAAGAACAGCTTGGCCCAGTTCGGCCAGCGCCAGGACATGTTCTCGAAGAAGGCGTTGGTGGCCATGTTCTCGGAGTACTGGCGGCGGCCGGCGTAGTCCATGGAGAAGAACCAGTGGATGCGGTCCTGGGCGCCCTGCTGGTCGGCGACCGGCTTGTTGTTGTAGTCGATCATGTAGCGCTCGTAGTAGACGGGCTCGACGTCGCGGGCGGCCGCCATGATCTGTTCGGCGGTGCACGGGGTCTTGAGGATCCGGTTGGGGATCGGGTAGTCGTCGGTGGCGTCGGCGTTTGCGATGCCGGCGCCGGCCAGTGCTCCGGCCACCGCGCACCCGGCCAGGCCGGTGCGGATCAGGTTACTGAGATTCTTGCGCTTCACCCTCGCTCCAAAGTCGTTCAGTGCGCGGCTTGTTCGTAGACGAACCGCTGATCGGGGCAGTAGTAGTTGATGGCGGTACCCAGGAACTGCCACGACTGGGCGTCGGTGCTGTCCTTGTCCAGCTGCTTTTTGACGAACTTCACCGAGTCCTGGGCGGTGTGGTCGACGCCGTTGTGCAATCGCTTGCACATGATCTTGCCGATCCAGGCGTTGTAGTCCTTCTGCCCGTAGATCCCGAAGGTGTGCAACTCGTGGGCGAAGTTGGTGTCGGGATCCCGATCGTAAGACGGATCGGCGTAGGCCGGTGCGGACAGGGCGACAGTGGTTGCGGCGCAGAACGATAGGACGATCAGCAGGCGTCTCATCAGGTCAAGGCCTCCTCGGGATCGCGCTGGATGGGTTTGGGCCAGGGCTGCGGCAGCGGGCGCTGGCGGACGCGTTGCGGCCACCAGAACCAGCGGCCCAGCAGCGTGGCGATCGACGGCGTCATCAGCGATCGAACCACGAGGGTGTCGAACAGCAGACCCAGGCCGATGGTCGTGCCGACCTGGCCGATGACGATCAGGCTGCTGACGGCCATCGATCCCATGGTGAACGCGAAGACCAGACCTGCGGAGGTGACCACGGCGCCGGTGCCGACCATGGCCCGGATGATCCCGGTCTTCAGCCCGGCGTGGATCTCTTCCTTTATTCGTGAGACGAGTAGCAGGTTGTAGTCCGCGCCCACTGCGAGCAGGACGATGACCGACATCGGCATCACCATCCAGTGCAGCGGGATGCCCACGATGTGTTGCCACAGCAGCACCGACAGCCCGAACGCCGAGGCGAGGCTCAGCACCACCGTGCCGACGATCACCGCGGAGGCGACCACGGCGCGGGTGAGCACCAGCATGATGATGAAGATCAGGATCAGTGCGGCCGCGGCGACGATGATCAGGTCGTAGTCGGCGCCTTGCTGCATATCGGCGAACGTCGCCGAGCTGCCGCCGAGATAGATCTTGGATCCCTCAAGCGGTGTGCCCTTGATGGCGTCGGTTGCGGCGACCTTGAGCGGTGCGATGCGTGCGGTGCCTTCCGGCGTCAACGGATCGCCCTGGTGAATGATGGTGAACCGCACCGCATGTCCGTCAGGTGACATGAACAGCTTGAGTCCGCGCTGGAAGTCGTCGGTCCCGAAGGCCTCCGGCGGCAGGTAGAACGAATCGTCGTTCTTGGCCGTGTCGAACGCTTCGCTCATGGCGGTGGCGGTGTTCTGCATCGCCATCGTCTGGTCCTGTTGGGCCTTCTGCACCTGGTACTGGTTAAGCAGGATCTGCTTCTGGTTCTTCATGGTCTGGATCTGTGCCGGCAACACGGCGACCATGCGCGGCATCAGGTCGGCCATGCGCTGCATCTCCGGGACGAGATCCTGGAAGTCGTCGGACATCGTGTTGATGCCGTCGAGGGCTTCGAAGATCGACCGCATGGACCAGCAGACCGGGATGTCGTAGCAGTGCGGTTCCCAGTAGAAGTAGTTGCGGATCGGCCGGAAGAAATCGTCGAAATCGGCCAGGTGATCCCGCACTTCGGACATATCGCCGGAGGTGGTCTTCATCTTGTCCGCCATGCGCTGCGATACCGCGGCCAGTTCGGTCTGGATGTTCATCATCTCGGTCATCGAGTCGATGCTGGTCTGCAGGTCGTTGGCCTGCTTGAGGATGTTGTCCAGATTGGTCTGCAGGTAGTCGTTGTTCATCAGCTGGGTCGTGCCGCTCTGGCCCAGCGTGTAGGGAATCGTCGAGTGCTTGATCGGATCGCCGTCGGGACGGGTGATGGTCTGCACCTGGGCGATGCCGTGCACGTTCTTGAGGGCCTTGGCGATCTTGTCGATCACCAGGAAGTCGGCCGGGTTCCGCAGATCGCGGTCGGACTCGATCATCATCAGGTCCGGGTTCATCTTGGCCTGGGAGAAGTGCCGGAACGCGGCGTCGTATCCGATGTTCGTTCCGACGTCTTTGGGCAGGAAGATGCGGTCGTTGTAGGTGGTGTGATAGCCGGGCAGGGCGAGCAGGCCGACCAACGCCGCGACGATGGCGCACACCAGGATTGCGCCCGGCCAACGGACCGTGGCGGTACCGACGCGGTGCCAGCCGCGGGAATTCGAATGCCGCTTGGGCTCAAGGATCTTGCCGAACCGGCTCAACACGGAGATGACGGCTGGTCCGAGGGTCAGCGCCATGGCGACCACCATCGTCATGCCGATCGCCAAGGGGATGCCCATGGTCTGGAAGTACGGCAGGCGAGTGAAGTGCAGGCAGAACGTCGCACCGGCGATGGTCAGGCCCGACGCGAGCACGACGTGGGCCGTGCCGTGGAACATGTCGTAGTAGGCGGCTTCCTTGTCCTCGCCGTTTCTTCGTGCTTCCTGATATCGGCCGATCAGGAAGATCGCGTAGTCGGTGGCCGCGGCGATCGCCAAGGTCACCAGCATGTTGGTCGCGAACGTCGTGAGACCGAAGAAATTGTGATAGCCCAGCAGCGCGACAAGCCCACGGGCGCCGGACAATTCGAGCACCACCATCACCAGCACGATCAGCGTGGTGATGATCGATCGGTAGACCGCCAACAGCATGACGCCGATGACGCCGAAGGTGACGAGCTCGATCAGCTGCATGCTCTCGTCGCCGACGATGTTCTGATCGGTGCTGGAGGCTGCCGAGCCGGTGACATAGGCCTTCACGCCGTCGGGTGCGGGGCTCTCGGTGGCGATGCGCCGCACGGCTTCGACCGACTCGTTGGCCAGCGTCTCGCCCTGGTCGCCGGCGATGTAGACCTGCACGTAGGCGGCCTTGCCGTCGCGGCTCTGGGCGCCCTTGGCGGTCAGGGTGTCGCCCCAGAAGTCCTGGACATGCTGCACGTGGGTGGTATCGGCGCGCAGGTCACGAACCATCTGGTCGTAGAACATGTGCGCTTCCAGGCCCAGCGGCTTGTCGCCTTCGAGGACGACCATCACCGAGCTGCTGGTGTCGTACTCCTGGAACTTCTTGCCGACCTCTTTGATGGCGATCATCGACGGCGCGTCGTTGGGGCTCATCGACACCGCGCGCATTTTGCCGACGACTTCGAGTTGCGGCACCACGGTGTTGAGCAGCGCGACGATCACGATCCAGATCAGGATGATCGGCAGGGCGAACGCCCGGATGAAGCGCGGGATCGGTGGGTGTTTGGGTGCCGCGTGGCGCCCGGTGGCGATGGCGTCGGTCGGAGTGTCGTCCGTGGGCGCGCTCATGCTGCCTTCACAAAGCAGAAGGTTTGTGCGTTCAATCCAGTAGCCGTTCTCTCTTCTTTGACCTCGTCATCGACGGTGACTCGGCAACTGATGCTGTCGCCGTCGCCTTGCGCCATGATGTTGGGCTGCACCGAGGGCAACGTGGTTTGGAGTGTCAAACTCCATGGCAGCGGCACAGTTCCGGTGCGCTGGGGTCTGCCTTCGAGGTCCATGTAGTTGATGACGGCTGTGCCGCCCGTGCCGAAGATCTCGTACTTGACGAACTTCGGGTTGAAGTCTTCGGCGTTATCCGAGGTGGTCTCGGTGATGATGACGGGATGTGCGCCGAAGACCTTGCGTACGTTCATCACGATGAGCACGCCGGCTCCCATGGCGATGACGATCAGTACGGGCAGCCATATTCGGCGGATGACCTTCAGCATTGTGGCTGCGAGTGGAGGTCGGTGTGGTGCCGTGCCTGGACTGCAGTCAATGTGGGGCCTCCCAACGTTCGATGCGTTCGCTACGACCTGGGTATTCAGCAGCCTACGCAGTTCGAAGCGTAAAGTTAGCCGAATAAGTGGATAGGATCAATCCACTTATGACACCGATCACTTAGGCTCTGTGGATATGACCGAGGAAACACGCCGCGTGTTGCGCAAGGATGCCGAGCGCAATCGGCAACGAGTGCTCACCGCAGCGCGGGAGCTGTTTGCCGAGAAAGGTCTAGAGGCGACGCTCAACGACGTGGCACGTCACGCCAATGTCGGGGTGGGTACGGTCTACCGGCGCTTCGCCACCAAGGAAGAGCTCATCGAGGCCATCTTCGTGGACGGCATGCAACAACTCACCGCGCTGGCGGAAACCGCACTGCAGCACCACGATTCATGGCAGGGGTTCGCCTGGTACGTCGAGTGCATGTGCGAGATCACCGCCACAGACCGCGGCCTGCGAGAAATCGCGTTCAGCAAGGCCTACGGCGGTGACCGGGTCAAGGCCTGCCAGGAGCAGCTTGTCCCGGCACTGACCAAGCTGGTGGAGCGGGCACAGGGTGACGGTTACCTGCGTCCGGAGGTGTCGTCGACGGACATGCCCCTGCTCGGGTTGTTGTCCGGCACGGTGAGCGAATTCGCCGGTAACGTCGACCCCGATCTCTGGCGCCGGTACGTGGCCCTCCTTCTGGAGGGCATGCGTTACCACGCAGATCAGTCACCGGTTCCGGTGGCAGCGCTCGACAGTGATGCGCTCGACACCGCGATGCAGTCGTGGGAGCCGGCCGGCCCGCCGCGTTAGACGTTTCGGAAACGCTTGTGTGGGCACAATATCCACGTGGCAATCAACGGTGGCGCCCACGTGCGCGAAGGTCAGCTGTTCTGTGGTGTCGAGTTGGCCAGGCGTATCGAGAAAGCCGAATCGGACCTCATCGTCACGGCGACTCGGGCCGCCCGTGATCGCGGTGCCGACGGTTTGGTCTTGCCGGTCGCCGGGGGATTCGCCTGCTTTGCCGAGCCGAACTCGCCGATGAACAAGGTGGTCGGCCTCGGTTTCGACGGCCTACCCGATGAGGCCGTGCTGGGTGAGATCGAACGCGCTTTCGCGGCCCGGGGCAGCGCCACCCAGGTGGAGCTGTCCAATCTGGCCGATCCCGAGGTCACCGCATTGCTGTCCGGGCGCGGCTACCGCCTCGAAGAGTTCGAGAACGTGCTCGGTCGGCCGGTCGGCGATGAGCCGGCCCCGGTGTCGGACGTGCAGGTGCGCCGGGCCGACGATCTCACCGCCTGGGTGAATGTCGTGGTGGAGGGCTTCGCCCATCCTGACGGCGAGGGGCCGGTGAGCCATGAGCAGTTCCCCGCCGACATCGTCGAGCGAGCCGAGCGCGATATGGAAAAGGCCGGGGCCACAGCGTATGTCGCGCTGTGTGACGGCGTGGTCGCCGGGGGCGCGATGATGCGGGTGGCCGGCTCGATCGCTCAGCTGGCCGGGGCTGCCACGGCGCCGGCCTATCGGCGCCGCGGGGTGCAGGCCGCCCTGCTTGCGACGCGACTGCGTGAGGCCGCCGGCGCCGGATGCGAGGTCGCCGTCGTGACAACGGCACCCGGCTCGAAGTCCCAGCACAATGTGCAACGCCGCGGTTTCCAGCTGCTCTACACGCGCGCGATCCTGGTGAAACCCGCCGAGTGGGTTCAGTAAAGGATCTTGCGCAGGTTGTCCTCGCTGTAATACGCGTCGAGTTCAGCCTGAGTCTGATCGGGCTTGAACGCCTTGGCCATCTGGGCGACCGAGGGCACGGCCGTCGGATCCCAAGTCTCGGGCTTCCAGGCATCCGAGCGCAGGAAAGCCTTGGGGCAGTGGAAGAACACTTCCTCGATGGCGATTTCCAGCGCGAGGATCGGCCGCCTACCGCCGACCGCCATGTCGTCGAAATAGTCTGCGTCCGAAAGAATCCGGGCGGTGCCGTTGATGCGCAGGGTGTCGCCGCGGCCCGGGATGACGAACACCGTGCCCACGTGCGGGCGCTGCAGCACGTTGAGGAACCCGTCGACCCGCCGGTTTCCGGGACGTTCCGGGATCGCGATCGTAGTTGCGTCGATGATCTGGACGAACCCCGGCGGATCCCCTTTGGGGGAGACGTCGACGCGGCCGTGCGCGTCGGTGGTCGCCACGAATCCCAGCGGTGACTGCTTGAGCCAGCCCTGCTGTGCCTCCGACAAGCGGTCAGTCACCTTCTTGGCGACGGCGGCGGTGGGTTGCCCGACGATGGCGCGCAGCTCATCGGCGGAAGTCACTTCTCGGCGCATGTCTCCATCATGCCGAAGCCGACAAGTGAAATTCCGGCTCCGTGGTCGCGGCGCTCAGCTGTAGCGCGCCGCCAATGCCCGGCGGTCCAGCTTGCCGATGCCGCGACGGGGCAACTCGTCGACGACGTGCACCTCGCGCGGAGCCGCGGTGGCATCGAGGGTTCGTGCCACATGGGTGCGCAACTCGGCCACAGCGGGCGCCGGCGCACCGGGTGCCAGCACCAGCGCGGCCACCACCCGTTGACCCAGCCGCTCGTCAGGAACCCCGAATACCGCGCAGTCCGCGATCGCCGGATGGCCGGCCAGCGCCGACTCGACCAGTTGCGGCAGCACCGTCAAACCACCGGTGCTCACCGCATCGTCGATGCGGCCCAGGACCCGCAGCACGCCCGAATCATCCACGGTGCCAAGGTCGTCGGTACGGAACCACCCGGGCTCGGCGAACGGGTCCGGACTGACCGGGTTGCGGTACCCCTTGGCCACGGTGGCTCCGCCGAGCAGGATTCGCGAGTTGTCGATACGGATCGAGACGCCGTCGAGCGCCACACCGTCGTACACGCAGCCGCCGGCACTTTCGCTCATCCCATAGGTGCGCACCACGTTCACCTGAGCCGCCTCGGCGCGTTCGGCCACCCCGGCCGGCATCGGCCCGCCACCGATCAGGACGGCATCGAGGTCGGCGAGCGCCTCGGCCGCAGCCGGATCCTGCAGGGCCTTGTCCAACTGAACGGCCACCAGCGAGGCGTAGCGGCGCCCGCTGCCCAATGCAGCTACCGCAGAAGGCAACTCGGTCGGATCGAACGATGCGGAGATGGTGACGGGTGAGGTGCCGGCCAGCACGCTGCGCACCAGAACCTGAAGTCCCGCAATGTGGTAGGCGGGCAGCGCGAGCAGCCAGTGCCCGGCGCCGCCCAGCCGGGCATGGGTGGCGGTCGCGCTGACGCGCAGCGCGTCGGCGGTCAGCAGCGCACCTTTCGGCTTACCAGTCGTGCCCGACGTCGAGATCACCACCGCGACGTCGTCGTCGATCTCTTCCCCGGCCCGCAAAGTGCTTTTCAACAAAGAACTTTGACGCTCGTCCCCGGCGGGTACGGGCAGGATCGCCGATCCGCTTGCGGTCAGAACGTCGTCGAGGATGGCCAGCAGTTCGTCCGTCGCGGAGCCGACAGCGATGGGGCGTAGAACGGTTATGCCGGGCCCCCTGGCTCATCCGGATCGCCACCGTCGGTTCGGTCGGCCTCGATGGAATCCTCGGCGTCGCGGGGATCGTCCAACGGCCAGCCCTTGGCGGCCAGGCGCTCCCGCACCCGCTCGACGTCCTCGGCACGGGGCAGTTCGTCGGTGATCTGGGTGATCAGCACGCCGATGTCGATGTGATCGAAATCACCGCGATCGATGAGATCTTGTGCGACGGCTTTGACTTCGTCGTTGGTCAACCGCCGCGTCAACAGCGCCAGCAGCGGCACCCGGTCTGGCCCGGGCACCCCCTCGGGGTACCCGGCATTGAGCCAGGCCGCGATCTTCGCGAGAAAAGCGTTCACTGTGCCTACTCCTGATGCACCCGAGCGAGGTTCCTCCGGACAAATGATTTTGAGCCGGGGGACCGCCTCGATGGTAGTGCTGTCCGCCGACTCAGGCTCGCAGTGAACTTATAGCCAGCTCGGGGATCGGCAAACCGCCCCGGCGAACAATCCGGGGTGTGCAGATGAACACTCGGTGAACTCATTTGGAGCGTATTCGAATCCCCAGCTCAGCGTGGTGTTTCCGGCTGGTCAAAAACGCCGGCGGTCCTACAGAATTACGGCCATGAGCGCTGAGCTGATCATTCTGGTGTTGCTGATAGCAACAGCATTGGCCTTCGATTTCACAAATGGCTTTCACGACACCGGAAACGCGATGGCGACCTCGATCGCCACCGGGGCATTGAAGCCGAAAACCGCCGTGATCCTGGCGGGTGTCCTCAACCTGGTCGGCGCGTTCCTCTCGGTCGAGGTGGCCGTCACCGTGACCACCTCCGTGCTGAAGATCCAGGACAGCAAGACGGGGTCGCTGGTTTCTGGCATCGATGCCTCGACCGGCTTGACCATCATCTTCGCCGGCCTGATCGGCGGCATCCTCTGGAACCTGCTGACCTGGCTCTTCGGTATCCCGTCCAGCTCGTCGCACGCGCTCTTCGGCGGGTTGATCGGTGCCGGCCTCGCCGCGATCGGACTGTCCGGGGTGAACTGGTCCGGCGTGATCCAGAAGGTGCTCATCCCCGCGGTAGCTGCCCCGTTCATCGCCTGCCTGGTGGCTGCCGCCGGTACCTGGCTGGTCTACCGCATCACCCGCAACGTCCTGAAGAAGCGCCGCGAGCAAGGCTTCCGCTGGGGCCAGATCGCCACGGCCTCGCTCGTGGCGCTGTCGCACGGCACCAACGACGCGCAGAAGACCATGGGCGTCAT
The DNA here is from genome assembly GCF_019645875.1 of Mycolicibacterium senegalense. Classification (GTDB taxonomy): domain Bacteria; phylum Actinomycetota; class Actinomycetes; order Mycobacteriales; family Mycobacteriaceae; genus Mycobacterium; species Mycobacterium senegalense. Next base: position 1,095,187 of record NZ_CP081000.1, read on the forward strand.
CGCGCTCGCACTCATCACCACCGGCCACCTGACCGGCGACGTGAAGGAGAACGGTCTGCCGTTCTGGATCATCGCGTCCTGCGCGCTGGCCATCGGCCTCGGCACCTACATCGGTGGCTGGCGCGTCATCCGCACCCTGGGTAAGGGGCTGGTCGAGATCGAGTCCCCGCAGGGCCTCGCTGCCGAGGCTTCCTCGGCAGCGATCATCCTGAGCTCCAGTGCCGCCGGTATGGCCCTGTCCACCACTCACGTCGCGACCGGCTCGATCCTGGGCAGCGGGGTCGGCAAGCCCGGCGCCGAGGTGCGTTGGGCGGTCGCCGGACGTATGGCCGTCGCGTGGCTGATCACCCTGCCCGCCGCCGGCATCGTCGGCGCGCTGGCCTTCTGGCTGTCCCACGGTGTCGAGTCGCTCACCGGGGCAGCGCTGGCCGGCGACGGCCTGATCTTCCTGATCCTGGTGGCGCTGTCCGGCTACATGTGGTGGCGCGCCCAGCAGCAGAAGGTCGACCACAAGAACGTCAACGCCGATTGGGATTCCTCCACCAACTCGGTCGTGCCGGCGGAGGTTCGTGAGGCCGCCAAGCCCGCCGGCACCACCGATACCGCCGACAAAGCCACAGTCTGACCGGATCTGACGAAGGAATCTGCTGATGATTTATCTGGAATCGATCTTCAAGGTGTTGGTCGTGGGCTTGATCCTCGGAGCCGGCCTGCCCGCGGTGTTCGCCGCCGGTCTGGTGGCGTTCTCCAACGGCGCCGGTGGGACGCATGAGGATGGCACCGTGGTGGCGCCCAACCCCGTGCTGAAGGCGTTCGGTCTCGTGCTGTTCGGTCTTGTGGCCGCGGTGATCGTGATCGCGATCCTGTGGATCACCAAGACCACGATCATTCACCACTTCGGATTCAACCCCGTCCCCTTCATCCCGGGTAAGTGAGCGCACACATGACCGAATCTGCCGGCTACATGGAGAACGTGCTGACGTGGCTGCACAAGGGTTATCCCGAGGGCGTGCCGCAGAAGGACTACTTCGCTCTGTTGGCGTTGCTCAAGCGTTCGCTGACCGAGGACGAGGTGGTTCGGGCCGCCCAGTCGATCCTGCGCTCCAACAACGGAGACACCCCGGTCACCGACGACGAGCTTCACGACGCGGTGCGCAAGGTCATCGAGAAGGAGCCGAATCCCGAAGAGATTCAGCAGGTGGCCTCGCGCCTGGCCTCGGTCGGCTGGCCGCTGGCCACGCCGGTGCGCTGAACTCGCGGCCGACTTATTGCCGGGTGTCCCGCCGCAGCGGATGAGTGTCGGGGACCTGCACGAAGATCAGGGTGATGCCGTCGGGATCGGTCACGTGTAACTCGTGCAGACCCCACGGCTCCTCGGCCGCGGCCCGGGCGATCTTCACACCACGGCTTTCCAGTTCGGCCTGGGTGGCGTAGACGTCACGCACCTGCAGCCACAGCGCCCCGGGGAACTGCCCGGGTTCGGCGGGGCTGTGGTGGCCGGCCAACTCGATCAACGACTGCCCGGCGTAAAAGACTGTGCCCGCACCGTATTCGCGAGCGATGGCCAGACCGATCCCGTCCCGGTAGAACGCCACCGACTTCGGGTAGTCGACCGGCCGGAGCAACATCCGACTGGCCAGGATTTCCATATCCCTTGTCTACCACCGCGGCTGTGCCGGTGGCGACACGACACGTCAGACCGGCTGCACCCGTTGCCGTTTCATCACCGCGTCGACGAGCCCGGGCGCGACGGTGTTGAGCGCCTTGGCGGTCACCGCCATCCGCGGGGCGATCTGCACCGGGCGGGTGCGGGCCGCGGTCAGCATCCAGTCGGCGGCTTCGGCAGCCGACAGGCCGGGTAGGCCGTCGTAGGCCCGGGTCGGGGCGATCATCGGGGTCTTCACCAATGGGTAGTAGAGCGTCGTGGAATGCACGCCGTCCGTGGCCCATTCGGTTTCGATGACCCGGCTGACCGCGGACAGTGCCGCCTTGGAGGCGTTGTAGACGGCGAACAGCGGGGAGGATTCGTTCATCACTCCCCAGGTTGCGACGTTGATGATGTGGCCGTCGCGGCGGTCGCGCATGCCGGGGGCCAGGCCGCGGATGAGCCGTAGCGGCGAGTAGTAGTTGAGCGTCATCGTGCGCTCGACGTCGTGCCAGCGATCCAGTGATTCGGCCAGCGGGCGCCGGATCGACCGGCCCGCATTGTTGATCAGGATGTCGACGCCGCCCAGGTCGCGTTCGACAGTGGCGACCAGGGCGTCGACGGCATCGAGGTCGGACAGGTCCACCGCGTGGGCGCGGGCGTCACCGCCCTTGGCGGTGATCCGGTCGACCAGCTCGTCGAGCAGTTCCTGGCGGCGGGCCACCGCGACGACGGTGGCGCCCTTGGCGGCGAATTTCTCGGCCGCTGCCTCACCGATGCCCGAAGACGCGCCGGTCAGCAAGATGCGCTTGCCGGCGACGTCGATATCGTCACGGGCCTGCAACCGTTCGGTCAGCGGCGGACGCATGCTGGTCAGCAGCAACTGTTCGGACAGCCGACGCAGCGGGCTCTTGCTCATGCGCCGAGTTTAGGAGGCCTGGCTTTCCGCGATGACTTGTGGGCTGCTGCCGAGTCGGTACCGGTATGGCGATCACCGGCAAGCTGGACCAGCGCTTCAGCGAGGCGACCGAAGCGACGAGTTGGGAGGCCGCCGCGGCTGCCCTCGGCGCCGCCGGGCTGTACTGGCTCACCACCGTCCGCGACGACGGACGGCCCCACGTCACACCGTTGGTCGGGGTGTGGATCGACGACACGTTCGTGTTCTGCACCGGGGCAGGCGAGCAGAAGGCACGCAACCTGCGGGCCGGCACGGCCGTCGCCGTCACCACCGGTACCAACACCTGGAACTCCGGCCTCGACGTCGTGGTCGAGGGCACCGCCGCGCGGGTGACCGGACGGCAGCGGCTGACCACCCTGGCCGACGCCTACCGGGCCAAGTACGGCGATGACTGGGATTTCGATTGTGACGACGAGGTTTTCGACCCGGAAGGAGAGGCTGCCCTCGTCTACCGGGTCACCCCGACCAAGGTGCTCGCGTTCGCGAAGTCACCGCACGGCCAGACCGGGTTTCGTTTCCGGTGATTTGTGCACGATTACCGGCGGTGAGCGCGGGTAATCGTGCACAAATCACTCAGAAGTAGCGCGGGAAACCGCTCCAGTCCGGATCGCGCTTCTCCAGGAACGCGTCGCGACCCTCGACGGCTTCGTCGGTCATGTAGGCCAATCGGGTGGCCTCCCCGGCGAACACCTGCTGGCCCACCAGGCCGTCGTCGATCAGGTTGAACGAGAACTTGAGCATCCGGATCGCCTGGGGTGACTTGCCGTTGATCTCGGCGGCCCACTGCAAGCCGACGGACTCCAGCTCGGCGTGGTCGACGACCTGGTTCACCGCACCCATCTGATACATGGTCTCGGCGTCGTAGGCGCGGCCCAGGAAGAAGATCTCGCGGGCGAACTTCTGCCCGGTCTGCCGGGCCAGGTAGGCGCTGCCGAAGCCGCCGTCGAAGCTGCCGACGTCGGCGTCGGTCTGCTTGAAGCGGGCGTGCTGGCGGCTGGCCAGGGTCAGGTCGCAGGTGACGTGCAGGCTGTGCCCGCCGCCGGCCGCCCACCCGTTGACCAGGCAGATCACCACCTTCGGCATGAAGCGGATCAGCCGCTGCACCTCGAGGATGTGCAGCCGCCCGGCCCGGGCGGGGTCGACGGTTTCGGCGGTTTCGCCCGCCGCGTACTGGTAACCGGACCGGCCGCGGATGCGCTGATCGCCGCCGGAGCAGAAGGCCCAGCCGCCGTCCTTGGCCGACGGGCCGTTTCCGGTCAGCAGGACCACCCCGACGTCGGGCGACATCCGGGCGTGGTCGAGGACGCGGTACAGCTCGTCGACCGTGTGCGGCCGGAAGGCATTGCGCACTTCGGGCCGGTCGAACGCGACTCGCACCGTGGGTTGCCGGGCGCCGTCGGCGACGTGGCGGTGGTAGGTGATGTCGGTCAGATCGTCGAAGCCGGGCACCGGCTCCCAGGCTGTCGGGTCGAACGGGTTGTCTGCACTCACGTGCTCGACTGTAGAGCGACGATGCCCAGAGGTTTCACAGGTATCGCAGCGGGGTACCAACCCCGGCGCGATGATGCGCACCGCGTATCACCAGAGGAGAGAGGGCCACGATGAAGAAGTTGGCGAGTGTGTTGATGTCGGGTTTGGCCGCGGGCGTAGTGCTCGTGGGTTGCACACCCGAGGTGACCGGCGGTGACACGAAGTGCAAGGACTTCATCGGGCAGGACGAGAAGACGCAGAACGACGCGGTGGCCAAGATGCTCAAGGACGAAAAGGGCACCGACGCCGCGCAGCTGGAGATCACCGGAACCCGGTTGGCGGTGCAGACCTTCTGCCAGACCACGGGCAAGCAGGACTCCAAGATCAAGGAGGCCCCGCACCTGAGCTGACCGGGTTAGATCGGGTCCAGCCGGAAGACGGGGCAGCGCCCGGCCAGCGCTTCGAACTCGTCAGGGTTGGGCCCGGTCACCAGGCCGGCGTTGCGCATGAAACCGACGCCGGTCGGTACCAGGATCGGGAACTGGCGCAGCAGCGGGCGAGCCTGCTCGTCGGGGATCTCCACCATGCGCACCCGCTGGTCCTTGCGGCCCTGGTGCACGGTGGCCTCGCCGGCGGCGCGGGCGTTGGCCGCCCAGTCGCCTTTCGGTAGCCCGGCGACGATGTAGCGGTGGCCGTCGATGATCATCGGCGTGACCGGCGTCGACCGGGGTTTCCCGGTCTTCCGCCCCGGAACGGTCAGCACCACGGGACCCTTGTCGCCGCCGACGCCGAGCTTGTTGAGCCCGATCATCACCTTGTTGACGTACTTGAGCCACCACGGTGGCCGGATGCGGTCGTCAGCCATGCCTCCACATTAGGCACGGATACCGACATCCTGCAGGGCCGTGATCAGGCCGTCGGGCCGCTCTGCGGTGGGCAGCGGATCGACCAACGCGAACCGGCAACCCAACGCGCGGGCGCCGCCGTCGGCCTCTTCGCTGTCGCCGACCATGAGTGCGTCCGCAGCGGCCACCCCGAGGCGGTCCAGTGCCGCGGTGAAGATCGCCGGGTCGGGTTTGACGGCGCCGACTTCGAAAGACAGCACAAATTCGTCGACGTGTCCGGCCGCGCCGATCGCGCCGAACGCCGGCCGCACGTCGAACGCGATGTTGGAGACGACGGCCGTCCGAAGGCCCTGTGTCTTGAGGCTTTCGAATACTCGTGTCGTGTCGGGGTAGGCGGTCCAGCTGGCGGGGTCGATCACGCGGTTGTAGAGCGATTCCGCGTGGTGGTCGGCCAGCCCCGATTCGCGCAGCACATGTAGATAGGCCTCGCGGTGCAGGTGCGGCGCGAGGTCGCGGTTGGCCCAGGCTCGGTACTGCTCATCGGTCATCGCGACCGAGCGCCCGGTCGGGGCGGTCAGGCGGCGCATCAACTCGGCTTGCACATGGCCGTCGACCTCACGTTCGTCGACGGCCATCCCGGCGAACCAGCTGTCCTGTTCCTCGAGGCGGAACAGGGTCCCGGAGAAGTCGAACAACACCGCCGACACCATGCCTGCCATCGTGCCACGATGCCGGTCTGGATCAGCCGCGTTCGCGGATGGCCTTGTCCAGCAGTACGTCTCGCTCACGGTCGTTGTCGGTCAAGGCCGCGGCCCGGTCGAACTGCTCGGCCGCCTCGAGGTGCCGCCCCAGCCGGGACAGCAGTTCGCCGCGGATGCTGGGCAGCAGATAGGAGCCGTCGAGGCCTTCGATGTCGTCGACGATCGCCAGTGCCTCTCGGGGGCCGGATCGCATCGCGACGGCCACCGCGCGGTTGAGCTGGACTACCGGTGACGGGGTGATCTGCAGTAGTGCGTCGTACAGCGCGACGATGCGGGTCCAGTCGGTGTCGGCCGCGGTGGGGGCTGTCGCGTGGCATTCGGCGAGCGCGGCTTGCAGGGCGTACGGGCCCCAACCTCGTTGCTGCCGGGCCGCGCTGGAGCGCTCAAGGGCGGCGACGCCCCGCTGGATCTGTGCGCGATCCCACCGGGCCCGGTTCTGGTCTTCCAGCAGGATGGGCCGGCCCTCGGCGTCGGTGCGGGCCGCAAAGCGGGAGGACTGGAATTCCATCAGCGCCAGCAGGCCGTGGACTTCGGGTTCGTCGGGCACCAGTGCGGCCAGGACGCGCCCCAATCTCAGTGCCTCGGCGCACAATTCGTCACGGATCCAGCGCTGGCCGGCAGAGGCCGAATACCCCTCGTTGTAGATCAGGTAGATGACCGAGAGCACCGCCGACAGCCGCTGCGGGTATTCGTCCCGCGGTGGCAATTCGAAGGGCGGGTTGGCTTGGGCCAGAGCCTTTTTCGCGCGGGTGATGCGCGCGGCCGCCGTCGCGGTCGAGATCAGGAAGGCCCGGGCGATCTCGTCGGTGCTCAACCCGCCGACCATGCGCAGGGTCAGTGCGATCTGGGCTTCGCGCGACAGCACGGGGTGGGCGGCGATGAAGATGAGCCGCAGCACGTCGTCGTCGATGTGGTCGGGGTCCCAGGACTCTTCGACATGTTCGGCCAGCTCGCGGGCCAGCACGGCGTACTTGGCATCGAGGTTCTCCGCGCGCCGCCAGTGATCGATGGCCTTGCGTTTGGCCACCGTGGTCAGCCACGCTCCGGGATTGCGCGGCACTCCGGTGGCCGGCCACTGCGTCAGCGCGTCGAGTAGGGCTTCGGAGGCCAGATCCTCGGCCAGGCCGACGTCGCCGACGGTACGGGTCAGGGTGGCCAGGATCTTGGCCGACTCCATTCGCCACACCGCGTCGAGCGTCTTCCGCAGGTCGGCGGGGCTAGCCGGGTCGTCTGCCACGCCGCCATTCTGCCGATTGTCACGCCAGAGTGGCGCTCAAGCGCGAGCGCCACTCCAGCGTGACGAAGAGAGCAAGCGGGCCGCGAACGTCAGCCGATTGCGCGGGCAGCACCCTCCCAGAACTGGGCCCGCACGGCCTTCTTGTCGGGCTTGCCGAGGGCGGTCACCGGCACGGAGTCGACGACGATCACCTGCTTGGGCGATTGCACCGAGCCTTTGCGTTCCTTGACAGCGGCCTGGATCTCGGCGGTCACCTTGGCGACGGCCTCGTCGTCGGACGCGGCGTCGGGCCGCAGCACGATCACCGCGGTCACGGCCTCGCCCCACTTCTCGTCGGGAGTGCCGATCACGCATACCTGTGCCACCGAAGGATGTTCGGCCACCACGTCTTCCACCTCACGGGGGAACACGTTGAACCCGCCGGTGACGATCATGTCCTTGACCCGGTCGACGATGAACCAGTAGCCGTCCTCGTCCTCGCGGGCCATGTCGCCGGTGTGCAGCCAGCCGTCCTTGAAGGTGTCCGCGGTGGCCTCGGGCAGCTTCCAGTAACCGCCGGCCAGCAGCGGCCCCGACACGCAGATCTCGCCCACCTCGCCCTGGGGCACCGGGTTGCCCTCGGGGTCCAGCAGCGCGGTCCGCGCGAACAGGGTGGCCCGGCCGCAGGAGGTCAGCCGCTTCTCGTCGTGATCTTTCTTGCCCAGGTACGAGATCACCATCGGCGCCTCGGACTGGCCGTAGTACTGCGCGAAGATCGGCCCGAAGCGCTTGAGAGCTTCGGCCAGCCGTACCGGGTTCATCGCCGAGGCGCCGTAGTACACGGTTTCCAGCGAGGACAGGTCGCGGGTGTGGGAGTCCGGGTGGTCCATCAGTGCGTAGATCATCGACGGCACCAGCATGGTCGCGGTGATGCGCCGCTCCTCGATCACCCGCAGCACCTCGGCCGGGTCGAACTTGGGCAGCACGATCATCTCTCCGCCCTTGACGATCGTCGGGACGAAGAACGCCGCACCGGCATGGGAGAGCGGCGTGCACATCAGGAAGCGCGGGTTCTCCGGCCACTCCCATTCGGCGAGCTGGATCGTGGTCATCGTGGTGATCGACCGCACCGTGCCCATCACGCCCTTGGGCTTACCGGTGGTGCCGCCGGTGTAGGTCAGCCCGCCGATGTGGTCGGGGTCCAGTTCGGCGGCGACCAACGGCACGGGCGGGTACTTGGCGGCCTCGGCGGTCAGGTCGGTGGCCACGCCCTCCAGCGCGGAGGGGACGGGTCCGATGGTCAGCACCTGGCGCAGCGTGGGCACCTTCTCGAGCAACCCGAGGGCCCGCTCCACGAAGGCAGGGTTGGGGTCGATGATGAGGGTCGTCACCTCGGCGTCGGTCAGCACATAGGCGTGGTCGTCCAGCGAACCGAGAGGGTGTAGTGCCGTGCGACGGTAACCCTGGGTCTGGCCGGCGCCGATGATCATCAGCACCTCGGGCCGGTTCAGCGACAGCAGGCCGACGCCTTCACCGGCCCCTGCGCCGAGCGCCTCGAAGGCCTGAATGTACTGGCTGATGCGTTCCGCGAGCTCGCCACCGGTCAGGGTGGTCTCGCCGAGGAACAGCACGGGCTTGTCCTTGTTGCGCTTGAGCGCGCCGACGGTGAGGTGGCCGGAATGGATCGGATGGTGCAGCAAGGCATCACTCATGGAGTCCAGACTAGAACGTGTTCCAGAAATTGCGGAGCCGATCCCCCGATATGGGCGTAACACAAGATCCTCGCGGCCCGAAAGATAGGTAGTGCACTACTCATGCCGGTGCGACCGGCGGTGCCTAACGTGACTGATTGTGGGGGTGGGAGCCAGACCCCGGCGGGTTAGGGACCGCCGGGGCCTGTGCCCCGATCAGCGGTTGGCGGCCTCGCGGGCCTGCCGGGCGAGCTTCTCGGCCACCTCGGCTTTCCACTGGATCTCTTTCCGAACCCACTCGTTGTCCTGCGGGAACTCCTCGGTCTCGCTGACCCGGCGGACCTCCAGCTTCACGCCCTGGCCCAGCGGGCATTTCCGCGCCCACTGCTTGGCCTCTTCCTTGGAGGACACATCGAGGATCCAGAAGCCGTTGAACAACTCCTTGGCCTCGGTGTAGGGCCCGTCGGTGACCACCGGGGGATCGGCGTTGAAGTCGACGACAAAGCCTTCTTCCGGGTCGGTCAGGCCCTCGCCCGCCAGCAGTACGCCGGCCTTGATGAGTTCCTCGTTGTAGCGGCCCATCGCCGCGATGACCTCGTCGAAGTCGATGTTCTGCTCGGCCATCGCCACTTCGGCCTCGGGGGTGGAACGCATGATCAGCATGTAGCGCGACATTGTCTGTCTCCTTCTGATGTAGGGAAGGGCTCGCCTGTTGGTACTCAAAGGGTGGCCCTCGTTACATACGTCGAACGGCACCCCGCGGAAATCGACAGGGCAGGCGGAAACTTTTTGCAATTTTTCCAGGGTTTCTGGGGACGCACCCGGGCAAACGTCTCAACGCTCTAGCATCCGGGCATGACCAGCCCGAGCGCGCCCGCCGATCTCGTCCTGTACGGAACCGTTCTGACCGTCGACGACGCACAGCCGACTGCCGAGGCGCTCGCGGTCTCCGGTGGCCGCATTGTGGCGGTCGGGTCCCGGGCCGAGGTGTCCGGCTGGGAGGGCCCCGAGACCGACGTCCGTGAGGTCGACGGCTGTGTCATGCCGGGCTTCGTTGAGGCACATGGTCATCCGTTGATGGAGGCGATGACCCTGTCGGGGCGCATCGTCGATATCCGCCCGGTCACCCTGGCCGGCGCCGATGAGGTGCTCGACGCGATAACCGCCGAGGTGGCCGAGCGGGGTGCCGACGGCGCCTTCTTGAACGGCTGGGATCCGCTGTTGCAGCACGGCTTGCCCGAGCCCACCTTGTCCTGGCTGGACGGTGTGGCGCCCGAGACGCCGTTGGTGATCGTGCACAACTCGGGCCACAAGGCCTTCTTCAACACCGCAGCGGCTCGGCGTGCCGGGCTGACGAGAGACACCCCGGATCCCAAGGGGGCGAAGTACGGTCGCGATGCCGACGGCGAGTTGGACGGCACAGCCGAGGAAACCGGGGCGGTATTTCCGCTGTTGGGGGACGCCATCTCGGTGAGCGACTATCCGGCCATGCTGGTCGCCGAATGCGCCCGGCTCAACCAGGCCGGGCTGACCACGTGCTCGGAGATGGCATTCGACCCGATGTTCCGGCCGCTGCTGGCGCAGCTGCGCGACCAGCTGACGGTGCGGTTGCGCACATACGAGATGTCAACGGCGGCGCTGCACACCGATGCCAGCCCATCGGAGGGCGACGACATGGTGCGCCAGGTCGGGATCAAGATCTGGGTCGACGGGTCGCCGTGGGTCGGCAACATCGATCTGACGTTTCCCTACCTGGATACCGATGCCACCCGGACCATCGGCGTGGTGCCCGGCTCCTGCGGGCACGCCAACTACACCAAGGAGCAACTGTCCGAAATCGTCGGCACGTTCTTCCCGAAGGGTTGGCAGCTGGCCTGTCATGTGCACGGTGACGCCGGGGTGGACACCATCCTCGACGTGTACGAAGAGGTTCTGCGAGCGCATCCCCGCGACGATCATCGGCTGCGGCTGGAACACGTCGGCGCCATCACGCCAGAGCAGTTGCGGCGGGCCCACTCCCTGGGCGTCACGTGCAGCCTGTTCGTCGACCATCTGCATTACTGGGGCGACGTGCTGGTGGACGGGTTGTTCGGCCCCGAGCACGGCGGCCGGTGGATGCCCGCGGGCTCTGCCGTCGCGACCGGCATGCGGATCTCCCTGCACAACGATCCGCCGGTCACCCCGGAGGAGCCGCTGCGCAACATCAGTGTCGCCGTCACCCGCACCGCGCCCAGCGGCCGTGTCCTGGCCCCCGAAGAGCGGCTCACCGTCGAGCAGGGGATCCGGGCGCAGACCATCGATGCGGCCTGGCAGTTGTTCGCCGACAACGTGATCGGCTCACTTGAGGTCGGCAAGTACGCCGACCTGGTGATCGTCTCGGCGGATCCGCGCGAAACCGCCGCGGAAGCCATCGCCGACCTGGAAGTACGGGCCACGTTCCTGGCGGGCCGGCAGGTTTACCCGAAAGCCGGTTGACGGCTCGCGCACCGTGGCACGCTCTGGGCATGTCAGATTTGCCGGCACCGAAGTTTCTCGACGAACGCGTCGCTCATTGGGCGGCCACCAAGCCTGACGAGGAGGCGGTCACCTATCTGAGCCGCACCTGGACCTGGTCGCAGTGGTATGACCGGATCCAGCGGTTGGCCGGGGCACTGAGCGCGTGGGGCGTCGGCCGGGGTGATGCCGTCGCATTCCTGGACAAGAACCACCCGGCCTGCGTGGAGACCACCATCGCCGCCGCGTCACTAGGCGCGGCCACCGCCATCATCAACTTCCGGCTGGCCGCCGACGAGCTGGATTACGTGATCAACGACTCCGGGGCCAAGGTGCTGGTGGTCGGCGAGGAGCTGCGGGGCGGCATCGACGCCATCGCCGGCCGGCTCACCTCGGTCGAGCACATCGTCACGGTGACGCCCGAGGGCGGTGACGGGGACGAGTACGAGGCGCTGCTGGCCGGTGCGTCGCCGGTGGGCCGGTCACCGGACGTGCGGCCCGACGACACGGCCATCATCATGTACTCCTCGGGCACCACCGGCCGGCCCAAAGGTATTGCGCTGACCCATGCCAACGTCATCGCCCACACCATCAACGCGTTCGAGGGCTGGACGCTGAGCGCCGGGGACAAGAGCCTGGTGGCCATGCCGCTGTTCCATGTCGGCGGCTCGTCGTACATGCAGTGGGGCCTGCATCATGGGGCGCCGACGTACATGACGCGTGACGTCGACGGGATGGCGCTGGCCGGTGGCATTTTGGCCGGGGCGAACCGCACGTTCCTGGTGCCCGCGGTGCTGGCCAAGGTGTTCGACACCGGCGAGGATGCGGTGATTCTGTTCGGTGCGCTCAAGACCTTTGCCTACGGTGCGTCGCCAATGCCGTTGCCGTTGTTGCGTTCTGCGTTGCAGGCCTGGCCGGAAACGGAATTCATCCAGGTGTACGGGCTGACGGAGGTATCGGGTGCGATCAGCCGGCTGGGGCCCGACGATCACCGTGGGGCCAGTGAAGCGCGGCTGATGAGCGCGGGCACCGTGGTTCCCGGTTCCGAGGTAAAGGTGGTGGACCCGGACACCGGCGCCGATGTTCCGGTCGGTGAGCAGGGTGAATTGTGGTTCCGTTCACCGCAATTGATGAAGGGTTATCTCAACCGTCCGGATGCCACGGCGGAGTCGATCACACCCGAGGGCTGGTTCCGCACGGGCGATATCGGCCGCGTCGACGACGGCGGCTACATCTTCGTCGAGGACCGGCTCAAGGACATGATCATCTCGGGTGGCGAGAACATCTACTCGATCGAGGTCGAGCGGGTACTGGCCGAACACCCCGCCGTCACCGAGGTGGCGGTGATCGGCGTGCCGGACGAAAAATGGGGCGAGTCGGTGAAAGCCGTTGTGACACTGGACGGCGAGGTTTCCGAACCGGACCTGATCGCGTTCGCCCGCGAGCACCTGGCGGCCTACAAGTGCCCCAAATCGATTGACTTCGTCGATGAACTGCCGCGCAACCCCACCGGCAAGATCCTGAAGAAGGATCTGCGCAAGCCCTACTGGGAGGGCCGCGACCGCGCCACCGTGTAGGAATTACCCTCCCATTTCTCTGTATTTCCCGCCTCGGGCGGAGTAGGTTCGGGCCATACGTGTGCGCGAGATGTGGGGTGCCGACATGGTGCACGGACGTAACTTGCTCAGAATATCGGGATACCGCCGCGGGACAGTACTTCTCACAGTCCTGACAGTGGCGGTGACCATCGGTCTCCTCGGGCCACCGCAGGAAGCGAACGCGTGGTCGAGGGCGGGATTGCCGGTCGAGATGCTCTCGGTGCCGTCACCGTCGATGGGTCGCGATATCAAGGTGCAGTTCCAGGGCGGTGGCTCGCATGCGGTGTATCTGCTGGACGGTCTGCGCGCGCGTGACGACTTCAACGGGTGGGACATCGAGACGCCGGCATTCGAGTGGTTCTACCAATCCGGGCTGTCGGTGGTCATGCCAGTCGGTGGGATGTCGAGTTTCTACAGCGACTGGTACCAGCCGGCGTCGGGCAACGGCGGTGTGTGGACGTACAAGTGGGAAACGTTTCTGACCAGCGAGCTGCCGCAGTGGCTGTCGGCCAACAAGAGTGTGTCCCCGTCGCGCAATGCCGTGGTCGGCTTGTCCATGTCGGGCAACTCGGCGATGATCCTGGCCGCCTATCACCCGCAGCAGTTCGTCTACGCGGGCTCCTTGTCGGCGTTCCTGAATCCGTCGGTCGGCCAGTGGCCCGGCCTGATCGGGTTGGCGATGAACGACTCCGGTGGGTTCTCGTCGGCCGCCATGTGGGGTCCGCCGGGTGATCCGGCATGGGCGCGCAACGATCCGACGATCCAGGTGGGGCGGTTGGTCGCGAACAACACCCGCATCTGGGTGTACTGCGGTTCGGGAACCCCGGGTGAATTGGGCGGCGGCGACCTTCCCTCCACCTTCCTCGAGGGCACGGCGCTGCAGAGCAATCTCAACTTCCGCGACCAGTACGTGGCCGCCGGTGGCAACAACGCGGTGTTCAACTTCCCACCGACCGGCACCCACACCTGGGGCTACTGGGGCGCGCAGCTGCAGGCGATGAAACCCGACTTGCAACGGGTACTTGGTGCCAGTTAGGCATCATTGACTCTGTGCCCGCGCTAGACGACGTCCTGGACCGCCTTCATGTCGTCTCCCTGCCGATGCGAGTTCGCTTCCGCGGCATCACCGTTCGTGAAGTAGCACTGATCGACGGCCCGGCCGGGTGGGGCGAGTTCGGCGCGTTCCTCGAATACGAACCGCCCGAGGCCGCGGCCTGGCTGTCCGCCGGGATCGAGGCCGCATACCGGCCGGCGCCGGCCGTGCATCGTGACCGCATCCCGATCAACGCCACGGTGCCCGCGGTGCCCGCCGCCCAGGTTCCCGAAGTCCTGGCGCGGTTCCCCGGGGCGCGCACCGCGAAGGTCAAGGTCGCCGAACCGGGGCAGACCTTGGCCGACGACGTCGCCCGCGTCAATGCCGTGCGCGCACATGTTCCGGTGGTGCGCGTGGATGCCAACGGAGGGTGGACCGTGCCGCAGGCCGTCGCCGCGGCGGCCGCGTTGACCGCCGACGGGGAGCTGGAATACCTGGAACAGCCGTGTGCCACGGTTGACGAGCTGGCCGCGCTGCGGCCGCAGGTGACCGTGCCGGTCGCCGCCGACGAGTCGATCCGCAAGGCATCCGATCCGCTGCGAGTGGTGCGGGCACGCGCCGCCGATGTGGCGGTGCTCAAGGTGGCGCCGCTGGGCGGGGTGTCGCGGATGCTCGGGATCGCCGCGCAGATCGACATCCCGATCGTGGTGTCCAGTGCGCTGGATTCCGCGGTGGGCATCGCCCGCGGGCTGCTGGCCGCCGCCGCATTGCCGGAGTTGCGGCACGCGTGCGGGCTGGGCACGGGCGGATTCTTCGTGGAGGACGTGGCTGACGTGCCCGCACCGGTCGACGGCTATCTGCCGGTCGAGGCGGTGGCGCCGGATCCGGCGCGGTTGTCGGGGCTGGCCGCGACGCCGCAGCGTCGGCAATGGTGGATCGACCGGGTGCGCGAGTGCTACCCCCTGTCATCTGACAGCCCGATCATGTCCTGATTTGTGGGGTGCATGGCATAGACGCCATCGCCGAGGTCGCGAACACTGAAGACGTGATGCGATCGGTGGTGATCCTGGGCTACGCCGGGGTGCAGGCGCTGGACCTCGCCGGCCCGTTCGATGTGTTCTCCACCGCCACGCTCGTCCTGGCCGGTCGGGGCAGATCCGACGAGGGCTACGCGCTCACCTTGACCGCGGTGGACGGTCAACCCGTTTCCACTCTCACGGGGCTGGAGTTCGTCGCCGCCCCGTTGCCCGATCCCGGCGAGCCGATCGACACGATCGTCATCCCAGGCGGTATCGGTGCCGACGCCGCCCGCGGCAACGCGGCCGTCGTCGGCTGGATCAGCACCGCGGCAAAGCACGCCCGTCGCGTCGTCAGTGTGTGCACGGGAGCGTTCCTGGCTGCCCAGGCCGGCCTGCTCGACGGCTGCCCGGCCACCACCCACTGGTCTTCTGCGCGTCGGATGGCCGAGGAATTCCCTTCGGTTGCAGTCGATCCGGAGCCGATCTTCGTCCGGAGCTCCGAGCAGGTGTGGACGGCGGCCGGCGTCACCGCGGGGATCGACCTGGCGTTGGCGCTGGTCGAGGATGACTATGGCACCGACGTCGCCCAGACCGTGGCCAGGTACCTGGTGCTCTACCTGCGCCGTCCCGGCGGACAGACACAGTTCGCCGCGCCGGTGTGGATGCCCCGGGCCAGACGGGCCCCGATCCGGGCGGTACAGGAGTTCATCGAGACCGAACCCGGTGGCATACACAGCATTTCCGAGCTGGCCCGGCGTGCGGCGATGAGCCCGCGGCACTTCACCCGGCTGTTCACCGACGAGGTCGGCGAGGCGCCCGGCGCGTACGTGGAACGCATCCGCACGGATGCCGCGCGCCGACAGCTCGAGGAGTCCGACGACACCGTCACTGCGATCGCCGCCCGGTGCGGGTTCGGGACCGCGGAGACCATGCGGCGCAGTTTCATTCGGCGCCTTGGTATTTCGCCTGACCAGTATCGAAAGACATCCGCGCACGTGCGCACCCGAGATCTCACCGCCTGAAAGGACCATGCCATGCAGATCGCCATCGTGTTGTACCCCAGCTTCACCGCACTCGATTTCATCGGGCCCTACGAGGTGCTGCGCAACCTTCCTGACACCGAGGTGCGTTTCGTCTGGCACGAGCCGGGCCCCGTCACCGCCGACTCCGCAGTGTTGGCGGTGGGCGCCACCCACAGCTTTGACGAGACGCCGTCCCCCGACGTGGTGCTGGTGCCCGGCGGGCCGGGCACCACCATGGTGGCCCGCGACGAGAAGGTGCTCGACTGGCTGCGGCAGGTGTATCCGGGTGCCACGTGGATGGCGTCGGTGTGCTCGGGTTCGGTGGCGCTGGCCGCGGCGGGCCTGCTCGAGGGCAAACCCGCAACCTCGCACTGGTCGGTGCTGAACGTGTTGAAGGTGATGGGTGCGAAGCCGGTGGGGGACCGGCGCATCGTGCGCGCCGACCCCGACGGCAAGGTGATCACAGCGGCAGGCGTGTCGGCAGGTATCGACCTGGGCATTTGGCTGGCCGGCCAGATCGCCGGCGAGGCGAAGGCAAAGGCCATTCAGCTGATGATCGAGTACGACCCGCAGCCACCTTTCGATTCCGGGCACATGTCGAAGGCGAGCGCGGCCACCAAAGCCGGCGCCACCGCGCTGCTGGGCAAGGACATGATCAAGCCCGAGCCGCTCAAGGCCGGGGTGCTGCTGGCCTGGGATCAGGCGATCCGGAAGGTGCGGGGTCGACGCACCGCGTGATCTGTTGCACTGAGGGTGATCGAGTAGCGTCGGCCGGGTGAATCTGGCTTATGACGACCGAGGCAAGGGCCAGCCCGTGCTGTTCATCGCCGGCCGCGGAGGTGCCGGCCGCACCTGGCATCTGCATCAGGTCCCGGCGTTGCAGCGGGCCGGCTACCGCGTCATCACCTTCGACAACCGTGGCGTCGGCGCGACGGAGAACGCCGCGGGATTCGGTACCGCACAGATGGTGGCCGACACCGCCGAGCTGATCGAGAGCCTGGGAGCGGCGCCCGCGCACGTGGTGGGGGTCTCGATGGGCTCCTACATCGCTCAGGAGCTGATGCTGGCCCGGCCCGAGCTGGTGCGCTCGGCGGTGCTGATGGCGACCCGCGGTCGCCACGACCGGGCCCGTGAGTTCTTCCGGGACGCCGAGCGGGACTTCGCGACCTCGGGTGTGCAGCTGCCGCCGAAGTTCGACGCCAAGATGCGGATGTTGGAGAGCTTCTCGCCCAAGACGCTCAACGACGACCGGCTGGTGCGCGACTGGGCCGAGATGTTCACCATGTGGCCCACCAAGCAGACCCCGGGCCTGCTCACGCAGCTCGATGTCGGGCCCGAGGACAACCGGCTGCCCGCCTACCGGTCCATCACCACGCCGGTACTGGTCATCGGGTTCGCCGACGATGTGGTTCTGCCCGCTCACCTGGGTCGTGAGGTCGCCGACGCGATCCCCACCGCCCGGTATCTGGAGATCCCCGACACCGGGCACCTGGGCTTCATCGAGAAACCCGAGGAAGTCAATGCCGCGCTGCTGGAGTTTCTCGCCGGTCAGGCCGGCCAGACCGGTCAGTACTGACCAATAAGGTGGAGTGGTGAACCCCTCGACGGCCCAGGCGCGCGTAGTCGTCGACGAACTGATCCGCGGCGGTGTCCGCGATGTCGTGCTGTGCCCCGGCTCGCGCAATGCGCCGTTGGCGTTCGCCCTGTCCGACGCCGACCGTGCCGGCCGGATCCGCCTGCACGTCCGGATCGACGAGCGCACCGCCGGTTACCTGGCCGTGGGGCTCGCTGTCGCGGAGCGGGCGCCGGTGTGTATCGCGATGACCTCGGGCACCGCGGTGGCCAACCTCGGCCCCGCTGTCGTGGAGGCCAACTACGCGCGGGTGCCGCTGATCGTGCTGAGCGCCAACCGGCCCTATGAGATGTTGGGCACCGGCGCCAACCAGACTTTTGAACAGCTCGGGTATTTCGGCACCCAGGTGCGGGCGAGTATCAGCCTGGGCCTTGCTGAAGACCGCCCAGAACAGCTCGACTCCCTCAATGCGCAGTGGCGTTCGGCGACGTGCCGGGTGCTGGCCGCGGCGACGGGATCGCGCACGGCCAACGCCGGGCCGGTCCAGTTCGACATCCCGTTGCGGGAACCTCTGGTTCCCGACAGCGCGCACGGGGATTCGTCGATTACGGGGTTTGTCGGCTCCTCGCGCGAGCGCTCGTCGGAAGGCCGGCCGGGCGGCAAGCCCTGGACCTACACCCCGCCGGTGAGCTTCGACCAGCCGCTGGAGATCGACCTCACCCCGGACACCGTGGTGATCGCCGGCCACGGCGCCGGGGTGCACCCGAATCTGGCCGGGTTGCCGACGGTGGCCGAGCCCACCGCGCCGCGTCCGGAGAACCCGCTGCACCCGCTGGCACTGCGCCTGGTGCATCCCAAACAGGTCATCATGCTGGGGCGGCCCACCCTGCACCGGCCGGTCTCGGCACTGCTGGCCGACCCCGCGGTGCCGGTCTATGCGCTGACCACCGGCCCGCGCTGGCCAGACGTGTCGGGCAACTCGTTGGCCACCGGGACCCGGGCGGTGACGACGGGCACGCCCGACCCGGCTTGGCAGGCGCGGTGCAGCGAGCTCAACGAGCACGCCGTCGCCGCGGTGCGCGCGCAACTGGCATCGCATCCGCTGACCACCGGTCTGCATGTGGCCGCGGCGGTCGCCGACGCGCTGCGACCGGGCGATCAGCTGGTGCTGGGCGCGTCCAACCCGGTGCGTGACGCCGCGCTGGTGGGGATGAGTGCCGAGGGGGTGAAGGTGCGCTCCAACCGCGGTGTCGCCGGGATCGACGGCACGGTGTCCACGGCGATCGGTGCGGCGCTGGCCCACGACGGCCGGACCATCGCCCTGATCGGGGACCTGACTTTTGTGCACGACAGCTCGGGGCTGCTGATCGGTCCGACCGAGCCGACGCCCCGGGACCTGACCATCGTGGTGTCCAACGACAACGGCGGCGGCATCTTCGAGCTGCTCGAGCAGGGCGATCCACGGTTCGCCGACGTCTCGTCGCGGATCTTCGGCACCCCGCACGATGTCGACATCGCGGCGCTGTGCCGCGCGTATCACGTCGACAGCCGGCAGATGGAGGTCGGCGATCTCGCCGCGGCGCTGGCCGAGCCCTTCGAGGGCATGCGGGTGCTGGAGGTGAAGGCCGACCGGTCGTCGTTGCGTGCGCTGCACGCGTCGATCAAGGCCGCCCTGTGAGGCCCGGGCAGATCGCGGCGCGGTTGCGGGCGTTGGTGCAGCCGTTGATTCCGCATCTGTACGGCGAACCGGGGGAGACGCGGTCGCAGCGGATCATCCGCCGGGTGCGCATCGGCGTGGTGATCGCGGCCTGCCTGGTGACGCTGCAGTCGGTGTTGCTGGTGCTCGGTGCCTGGCGCAACGACCAGCAGATCGAGCGCAACATGGGCGTGGCCGCCGCCGAGGTGCTCAGCGCCGGGCCGCGGCGTTCGACCATCGAGTTCGTCACGCCCGACCGGGTGACCTACCGGCCCGAGCTGGGCGTGCTGTATCCGTCCGAACTCGACACCGGGATGCGCATCTACGTCGAGTACGACAAGAACAACCCCGATCTGGTGCGGGTCCGCGACCGCGATGCGTCGCTGGCGATCATCCCCGCCGGCTCGATCGCGGTGGTCGGCTGGCTGGTCGCGGCGGCGGCGCTGACACTGCTGGCGTTCCTGCAGCGTCGGTTGAGCCGGGTCAGCTCTGCGGCGTAGCCAGCAGTTTGGCCAGCCAGTCGGGGTCGCTGGTGTCCACCACCTGCTCGCCGACGAGGTCGTACACCGCCGGGGTCGACACCTCGTATTGGGTTTCGCTGAGCAGCCCGGCGTTCGCGTCGTTGAGTTGGCCGGCGTCGATCGCCTTGTCCCCGGCGGCGATCTTGTCGGTCTGTTCGGAGCCGACCCCGCTTTCGGAGGCCATGGCCGCGATGGCGTCGTCGCTCGGTCCGGCCGAGCCCTCGGGTTGCTGGTGGCCCCACAAGTCCTGCACGAAGGCCTGGAATGCGGTTCCGGTCGTGCCGGGGCCCGCGGCCAGGAACAGTGCGTTGGCGACGCGCGCCGAGTACTCCGTGACGGAGCGGTCCAGGAAGGTCAGGGGCCGGTACGTCACCGCCAGGCGGCCTTGGCCGACGGCGGCGGCGATCGCGTCGCCGGACTCATGCTGCAGGTGTGCGCAGGCCGGGCACTGCGGCTCGGTGAACAACTCGATCTGGGCCGGCGCGTCCGGGTAGCCGATCTGGATGCCCGCGCCGTCCTTGGTGATCGCGGTGCCTGGCTTGTTTCCGTCGGCCTGGGCGGTGCCGTCGACGACCCGGCTGCAGCCCGCGGTGAGCTCCGCGACGGACAGGGTCAGCACGGCCAGCATCGCTGCAGCAACGCGGGACAATCGCATCCGGCAACCCTATCCCTGCGCATCAGGTTTTAGCGTGTCGTATCCCCGGACGCTACCTCGGCGACAGGTGCCGCTGCGACCATCCTGGTGTGCGCGTTGCAATCGTTGCAGAGTCCTTCCTCCCGAATGTCAACGGCGTCACCAACTCGGTGCTTCGGGTGATCGAGCATCTCCGCCGCACCGGCCACGAGGTACTCGTCATCGCCCCGGACACGCCACGGGGCCAGCCGCCGGCCGAACGCGTTCATGACGGGGTGCGGGTGCATCGAGTGCCCTCGCGGATGTTTCCCAAGGTGACCTCTCTGCCGCTGGGCGTGCCGCGCCCGCGGATGGTGAATGTGCTACGGGGCTTCGACCCCGATGTCGTACACCTCGCGTCACCGGCGCTGCTCGGCTGGGGCGGGGTGCACGCCGCCCGCCACCTGGGCGTGCCGACGGTGGCGGTGTTCCAGACCGATGTCGCCGGTTTCGCCGAGAGCTACGGCGTCGGCATCCTGTCGCGGGCCTCGTGGGCGTGGACACGGCGCCTGCACAGCAAGGCCGACCGCACCCTGGCCCCGTCCACGTCGGCGATGGAAAACCTTGAAGCCCATCGGATTCCGCGGGTGTTCAAATGGGGGCGCGGGGTGGACATCACCGGTTTCGCGCCGTCGGCGCGCGATGAGCAGCTGCGTGCGTCGTGGTCTCCCGAAGGTAAGCCGGTTGTCGGGTTCGTCGGCCGGCTGGCCCCGGAGAAGCACGTGGAGCGGCTGGCCGCGCTGGCCGGCCGCGACGATCTGCAGCTGGTGGTGGTGGGCGACGGGGTGGACCGGGCCAAGCTCCGAACTGTACTGCCCACCGCGGTTTTCACCGGTGAGCTGCACGGCCCCGAGCTGGCCGCCGCCTACGCCAGCATGGACGTCTTCGTCCATCCCGGTGAGCATGAGACGTTCTGCCAGGCGGTGCAGGAGGCCATGGCTTCCGGGCTGCCGGTGATCGCTCCGGATGCCGGCGGCCCCAGGGATCTGGTGGCGCCGTACCGCACCGGATTACTGCTCGCGGTAGATGAATTCGAGTCCGCGCTGCCCGCCTCGGTGGAGCATCTGATCGCCGAGCGGTCGCGCTACTCGGTGGCCGCCCGCCGCAGCGTGCTGAGCCGCACCTGGCCGGCGATCTGCGATGAGCTGATCGGGCACTACGAGGCCGTGCAGGGCCTGCGTCAGTTGCGCGCCGCCTGAGTGCCTTTCGGGCACAACAGGTTTCAGGAGCGCAGCCACTCCAGCAGATCGGCCATGATGGTTTCGGCCTGGGTGGTCGGCATGCCGTGCGGGAAATCGGGATAGCTCTTGAGGGTCCCGTTGGGTAGCAGCTTCGCCGACAGCGGGCCGGAATCCGCATACGGCACGATCTGGTCGTCTTCGCCGTGCATCACCAGTGACGGCAGGGTGATCTTCTTGAGGTCCTCGGTGAAGTCGGTCTGGGAGAAGGCCACGATGCCGTCGTAGTGGGCCTTCGGGTCGCCCATCATGCCCTGGCGCCACCAGTTGGCGATGATCGCCTCGCGGGCAGCCTGCGGGGTGTTCTCCTTTTCCCGGTTGAAGCCGTAGAACGGGCCCGACGGCAGGGCGCGGTAGAACACCGAGCGGTTGGCCGCCAGCTGCGCCTGCAGATCATCGAACACCGATTTGGGCAGACCGCCGGGGTTGGCATCGGTCTGCACCATCAGCGGGGGCACCGAGCTGATCAGGACGGCGTGCGCGGCCCGGTCCTGGCCGTGGCGCGCCAGGTAGTGCACCAGCTCGCCGCCGCCGGTCGAATGGCCGACGTGGATCGCATCGTGCAGGTCCAGATGCTTCACGACAGCCGCGAGGTCGTCGGCGTAGTGGTCCATGTCGTGGCCGTCAGCCACGTGTGAGGAACGCCCGTGGCCGCGCCGGTCATGGGCGATGACACGGTAGCCGTGCTGCAGGAAGAACAGCATGAACGTGTCCCAGTCGTCAGCGCACAACGGCCACCCGTGACTGAACACGATGGGCTGGCCCGAGCCCCAGTCGCGATAGAAAATCTCGACATTGTCAGAAGTCGTGATCGTAGGCATGTGCTCGACGCTACGCCCGTTTCGGCTGCTGGAGGCCGGATCAGCGGCCTAGTTTGTCTGCTGAGCGGCAAGCCACGGAATGAGACCACCGGCCAGCACATGCTGGATCTGCCGTTGGGAAAGCCTGTGCCGCACGGGGAAAGTCGTGTTCTTCGTGGTGTTGGTGACGGTGATGGGGTCCCCGGCGGCCAGCGCCTGCCGCAGGTTGATGAGGGAGAGAATGTCGCCTCGCGTCACCGAGTCGTAGTCGGCGGGATCGGCGAATTCCAGCGCCAGCACACCGAAATTGGCGAGATTCTGCCAATGGATACGCGCGAAGGACTTGGCGATCACCGCCCGCAGCCCGAGGTAGCGGGGCGCGATCGCGGCGTGTTCACGGGACGAGCCCTGGCCGTAGTTCTCGCCGCCGACGATGACGTGGCCTGCTGGTGCGGCTTGCGCGCGTTGCGGGTAGGTCTCGTCGATCTGGGTGAAGCTGAACATGGCCAGTTTGGGGATGTTCGACCGGAACGGCAGTGCGCGGGCGCCGGCCGGTGAGATCTCGTCGGTCGAGATGTTGTCGCCGACCTTGAGCAGCACCGGCGCCTCGATCGCATCGGGCAGCGGCGTGAGCTCGGGCAGGCTGGAGATGTTGGGGCCCTTGACGATGGCGACGGTACGGGCCTGCTCGGCCGCGGCCGGGGCGACCAGCATGGCGGTGTTGACGCTGGAATGGCTGGGCAGATCGAGCTCCGGGTACTCGATCCCGTTGTCGGCGGCCCATTGCCGCGGGTCGGTGATGGTGCCGGTGATCGCCGATGCCGCAGCGGTTTCCGGTGAGCACAACCACACCGAGTCCTCCTTGGTGCCGGATCGCCCGGGGAAGTTTCGGGGCATGGTCCGTAACGAGTTGCGCCCGGTGGCCGGGGCCTGGCCCATGCCGATGCACCCCATACAGCCCGCCTGATGGATGCGCGCACCGTTGATGACGAGTTCGGTCGTGGCGCCCATCCTGGTCAGGTCGGTCAGAATCTCACGGGAGGTGGGGTTGACGTCGAAGCTCACGTCGGGCGAGGTCTGGCGGCCGCGCACCATGGCCGCTGCGATCGCGAAGTCTCGCAGTCCGGGGTTGGCGCTGGAGCCGATGACCACCTGAGCGACGGGTTCACCGGCGACCTCCGCCACCGGGACGACGTTGCCCGGCGAGGAGGGTTTGGCGATCAGCGGTTCGAGCGCCGACAGGTCGATGACCTCGTCGATGTCGTACTGGGCGCCCTCGTCGGCGACGAGTTCGACCCAGTCATCGGCGCGGTCCTCGGCGGCCAGGAAGTCCCGCACCGCGTCGTCGCTGGGGAAGACGGTCGTGGTCGCGCCGAGTTCGGCGCCCATGTTGGCGATTACGTGCCGATCCATGGCCGTCAGCCCGGCCAGGCCGGGACCGTAGTACTCGATGATGCGGTTGACGCCGCCTTTGACGTCGTGGCGCCGCAGCATCTCAAGGATGACGTCTTTGGCCGAACACCATTGCGGCAGTTCACCGTCCAGGCGCACACCCCATACTTCTGGTGCGCGTAGGTGGAGCGGTTCGCCGGCGATGGCCAGCGCCACTTCGAGGCCGCCGACGCCGATCGCCAGCATCCCCAGCGATCCGGCCGCCGGGGTGTGGGAGTCCGAACCCACCATCGTCTTGCCCGGGATGCCGAAGCGCTGCATGTGGGTCGGATGTGAGACGCCGTTGCCGGGTTTGGAGAACCACAGCCCGAAATGCTGCGCGGCGGTCCGCAGGTACTCGTGGTCCTCGGCGTTCTTCTCGTCGGTCTGCAGCAGGTTGTGATCGACGTACTGCACGCTCACGTCGGTACGGGCCCGGTCGAGCCCGAGGGCCTCGAGCTCCTGCATCACCAGCGTGCCCGTGGCGTCCTGGGTGAGCGTCTGGTCGATATGGATCGCGATCTCGTCCCCGGGTGTCATCGACCCGGAGACGAGATGGGACCCGATCAGCTTCTGGGTGACGGTCTCCGGCATCTATCCAGGCTTCCCGGCGTGATGCCGGATGAAACGCCGTCAGCCCTGCGCGAGCACCGACACCGGCTGCCACTGCTCCCACGTGGCCAGCCGGCTCTCGTAGTCGGCCTTGGCCAGCTGCAGCGGCAGTTCGCCGAAGAACACGCGCAGCGGCGGATTCTCGGCGTCGACGATCTTGAGCACCGCCGCGGCCGACGCTTTCGGGTCGCCGGGCTTGGTGGTTCGCTGTGCTCGGGCGCGCTGCGCGGCTTCGCGGGCTTCGTCGTAATCGGCAAGCGGGGCAGCGTGTCTGGCGGAGGAACCGGCCCAGTCGGTGGAGAACCCGCCCGGCTCGATCAGCGTCACGTGTATCCCGAACGGGGCGACCTCGGCGGCCAGCGACTGCGAGAGCCCTTCCAGTGCCCACTTGGACGCGTGGTACATGCCGACCAGCGGAAACGCGGTGATGCCACCGATCGAGGACACCTGGATGATGTGCCCGCTGCCCTGCGCGCGCAGGTACGGCAGCGCGGCTTGGGTGACCCACAGGGCGCCGAACACGTTCGTTTCGATCTGATCCCGGGCGTCGGCCTCTGACAATTCCTCGATGAATCCGAACTGGCCGTAGCCCGCGTTGTTGACGACGATGTCCAGCCGGCCGAACCGGTCGTGGGCGTCTTTGACGGCGGCGAAGTCCGCGTCGCGGTCGGTGACGTCCAGTTTGATCGGCAGCAGCGCGTCGCCGTATTTGTCGACCAGATCGGCCAGGGTCGTCGTGTCGCGCGCGGTGGCGGCCACCTTGTCGCCGCGGTCCAGGGCGGCGATCGCCCACTCGCGGCCGAATCCCCTCGATGCACCGGTGATGAACCACACTTTTTCGCTCATGATCGGGTTCAAGTCGCCCCGGCGAGCGCCAATTCCCGGTCGCAGGAAGTTCACAGGGATGGCTACGGGTAGCGTCGGCGGCGTGAGCCGAGCGAGCCTGGAGAAGAACCCCCACGAAGTGGCGTCGATGTTCGATGCCGTGGCACGGCGCTACGACCTGACCAATACCGTGCTCTCGCTCGGGCAGGACCGGTTCTGGCGCCGGCAGACGCGGGCGGCGCTCGGTATCGGTCCGGGCGACAAGGTGCTTGATCTGGCCGCCGGCACGGCGGTGTCGACGGTCGAGTTGGCGACTTCGGGCGCCTGGTGTGTGGCCGCGGACTTCTCGGTGGGCATGCTGGCCGCGGGGGCGTCCCGCCCGGTGCCCAAGGTCGGCGCCGACGCGACCCGGCTGCCGTTCGCCGACGGGGTGTTCGACGCGGTCACGATCAGCTTCGGGCTGCGCAATGTCGTCGACCATGTGGCGGGGCTGCGGGAGATGGCCCGGGTGACCCGACCGGGAGGCCGGCTGGTGGTGTGTGAGTTCTCCACGCCGACCAACCGGGCGTTCGCCAAGCTCTACAAGGAGTATCTGATGCAGGCGCTGCCGCGAATGGCCACCGCGGTGTCGAGCAATCCGGACGCCTATGTGTATCTGGCCGAGTCGATCCGCGCCTGGCCGGATCAGGCCGAGCTGGCCCGGCGCATCGGTGAGGCCGGCTGGTCACAGGTCAAGTGGCGCAACCTGACCGGCGGCATCGTGGCCCTGCACGCCGCCACCAAGCCGTCTCCCTGACCTGCACCGCGAGCGTGCGTGTCTGCTGCCCGCCACGCCGCGGATCGCCGACAGTCTGCGCACGCTCGTGCCGGGTGAGGAACGGGCCCCCTCCAACCTGAAGGGGGCCCGTCATCTTGTGCGGCGGAGCTACTCGTTGTCGCTGGTGGTGCTGCCGGATTTCTTATCGGCCGCTGCCGCCTTCTTGGCCGGCTTGCCGAACGCCTTCGTGACCTTCTCGCCGATCTTGCCCAGGGTTGCCGACACCCTCTCGGCGGCTGCCTTGACCGGTTTCACCGTCTGTCCGCCGGCCGCGGTGTCAACGGCGGTCTTGCCTGGTACGGCGACAATGCTTTGGCGCACCAGGGATTTGGTCGGCTTGGTGTTCGGGGCTTCGGAAGTGACGGCCGGCGTCCGGGATTCGTCGGCGCCGGTGTCGGCGGGCGACACTTGCGATTCCGACTTCTCGGACTTCTGGGCCAGCGGGCTTGCCGAGTCACCGGTTGCCTCGTCGGCTTCCGCAATGGCCGCTAGGGCGTTGTCTTGACTGGTCACCTCGGATCCTGTTGTTTCCGAGGCGGTTCCGGTCATCAGATGTGCGGTGGACGGCGCGGCAGGCGGGGTGATCACCGCCGCGATGGCTTTGGGAAGGTCCACCAAGAACGAGTGCAGGGGCGCCCACGCCTTGGCCGTCAACACACCGTCGGTCCAGTATCCCGGCCGGCCGGGCCGATTGGGCGGGACGTAGGACCCGTTGAGAATTGAGCTGACCGTGTTTGCAGGTGCATTGATGATCGTGCTGACGAACTTGACCATGTCGCCCGTCTGAACCGCGTCGTAGAGGTTCTTCACGATTGGGGTGAAGCCCTGTTTGACGTAGCCGACCGCGGTGTAAAGCACCCCCATCCCAGCCTGACCCACGAGACCCAGGTCGAGGAAGGACTTGGGTGCGAACTCGTCGAGCACTGCGGACAGGTTGCCCACGATCTCGTTGGGAATCTTGAGGAGGTCGAGCATCGGGAAGAACGTCGCGCCAATGGTGATCAGGCTGTTGCCCAGTTCATTGCCGGCTTCCATGATGTTGCCCGCCTCCAACTGGATTCGGATCGCGTCCAGGTAGTCGGGCATGTAAATGGTCACCAAGTTGATGGCGTTCTGAGCGGTTGTCGATAGTGAGTTGCCGACGAGTTCGGCGTAGCCGGTCTGGTTGGCGATGATTTGGCGCAGTACTGGGGCCGGGTCTGCCATCACGGCGTTCGCGAGTTCGGTCATCCGAGTCGCCGTCAGCGCGAAGACCTCGCCCCACCGGGCAATGGGGTCGACGAATGAGGATTCGGCGAGCGTGGTTGCGAACGGGTTGGCATCGGCGGGGCTCGGCAGGTCCAGGGTTTGCACCGCGGCCGATAGCTCCACCGCGCGGCTCTGGATCTCGGGCGCCGCCGCCGTGATGGGGGTGGCCGCAATGATTCCGGCGCCGACAATCGCCACGCCGGCGGTCACGTAAGGCCGTAGCGCGAGTTGCAACTCGGTTCTCCTTCGGATCGTGAAAGGTGTCAGCGATCACTGACCGAGCGAACCTAGCTGAACGAATGCTGTGCGGCATTCGGATTATGTAACACGTTTCAATTCTTGCAAGCGCGAAGGTTCGCATGGTTAAACAATACGTCGATTGATCGGCTATGTGATCAGCCATCTAGGTCGATTATCTGCTGCGTATCAACAGCTTTCAGTTGGAGTCGCGGTAATCGCGCGGAGAGACGCCGGTGCGCTTCCTGAAGGCGGTGGCAAAGTGAGTTGCGTTCGAGAAGCCGACCATGGCGGCGACCTCTCCGATCGTCAGCGACGTCGTCAGCAACAGTGTCTTGGCCCGGGTGATCCGATGCTCCAGCACGAACTGATACGGCGTGGTGCCGAAGGTGGTGCGAAATGCCTGCATGAACGTCCGCACGGGCATGTCGGCCAACTCGGCGAGTGCGTCCAGGGTGATCTCGGCGTCGATACTGTCGTTCAGGTACGCCATGATGTTTGCCCGGGTCGCCGCGTCCAGGCTGGCTCGCCGTCGGCTTTCGGGCTGTCGTGGCGCCGCGCAGGTATCGAGAATCACCAGTCGAAGCGTCTCGGCAAGCGAGTCCGTCAGGAGTCGCGCGACGACGTCCCGACGACCAGCGACGCCGTTGATCTGCTCGACCAGGTGATGGATCAGCAAGTCCTGGTACTTGACCCGCGGGATCAGCGCTGCATCGTCGATCGCCTGGCCGGGTATGGCGATCTCGCAGTAGCCGGCCACGTTGCCCTGAACCAGTGCCGCACACGGGATCCCCGCCGGTTTCCACCAGACATCACCGGCGCGGGGCGGGGTCTGACCCGACGGTCCCCAATCGAGCAGCGTCTTCATCGATCGCATGGCTCCGTGGCGGTACACGTACATCAAGTGGTTGTGTCTGTCGAAGCTGCACCAATCAGTCGGTGCGTTGATGCGCTCGGTCGCGAACGTGAATGACAGGCCGCGGGCCGATACGGCCTTGCGTTCGAGCACGATGCGCGGCGTCTGCGCTCGGTCGCCATCCCACGGCTTCGTCGGCATCTCGCCGAGTGTATCGGTCGGGACAATGTCCCTCCCGTTCCTCACCCGTCGGTGAGCCCCACGCGGCGCGACCGCCGAAGCGAGATGGTTCTTGGTTTCACCGGGCGTTGGCGACCAGCTTGTCGACGATGGTGGCGGCTTGATCCCGGACGTTGCGACCGCACACCTTGGCCTCGACGGACATGTCGGAGACAGTCGCGATGGCATGCTGACAGGACCATCCGTCGGCGCCCTCCCGGGTGGCTGTCTGTTTGATGAGGTCATCGCCGAGGACGAGCTCGCCGATGTTCCAGACCTCGATGCCGTGGTCCTCGTGAACCGGGATCGCCGATCCCGTGCAGTCGCCCCATACCTTCGCCGAAATCTGGTGCATGGTTCGGGCTTCGTCTTCGGAGGCGTAGAGCACCGCGGCTTGCTGCACCCAGTGTTGATGGTCTGAGTCCGAGTCCTGGGCGGTCTGGGTGCGTACCGCGGTCCAGTAGGTGAACAGGTAGTCCATCTCCTCTGCGGGATAGAGTGCGGCCAGGCACCTTTCGTCGCGAACCTTGGGGAAGTTGTTGTTCATGTCCGCCGAGTTGCCGGTCAATACCATATTCCCGGCCCCGACGATCGCTTTGAGTTCCTCGATCGGCAGCATGATCTGCTCGAGCTTGTTTTCGGCCGGCGAGGGAACCCTCTTCAGTGCGGTGCCCGACACGGTGTTCGTGCAACCGGTCAGCCCCACCAGTGCCGCTGCCACGGCGAGGACACCCAACATCCGAGTTCTGCGCACCCCGTCATTGTGGCGGACGGTCAGCTCAGGACCCGACTGATCACCGTGAACCGCCGCAGGGCGCGCCGGTCGCCGGCGCTGACGCTCACGCCGGTCAGCTCGGCCGCCCGCGGATGCTGCATGGCCCGGATGGCCCGCTGTGGCACGGCCCGTGGCCACCAGTCGGTCGGTGCGAACATCTGCCGGCGGAACGGCTCGAAATGCTCGCCCGCCGACAGCTGCGTACGGCATGCGTCATCGAAGTACTCGCCGAACTCCGGCCAGCTGGCCGGCATGGGGCGCGTGGAGATGCCGTAGCGGCGATACCACGCGCAGCACTCCTGGTAGAGCTGCTCGTGCTCGCGCTCGTCCAGCTTTCGGATGAAGGTATTGACCATCATCACAAGGCTTTCCACATAGGTGGCGTGCTGGAAATGGAAGACATCGGGATTGAGCGCGTGGTATTTGTGACCGGCCGGGTCACGGCCCTTGACCTCCTCATGCGCGAACCGGATGTAGGGGCGCATGTCGACGTCGGTGAACGCGATCCTGATCGCCTGGGTCACGGTGCGTTTGTGGTGCAACCAGACTCGCCGGTGCAGAAGAGCGTGCTGGGAGATCCCGGTGGCGATCGTCGGATGCAGCGACTGCAGGCAGACCGCCCTCGGCAGCACGAACAGGAACCGTCGGTCCGGCAGATAGCGCGACAGCAGGGTGTCCGGGGTCGTCAGATCAGCGCCTTCTTACGGCGGATCCGGCGGCGGATATCCTTCATCAGCACCGAGTAGTTGCCGGTGCGTAGCGATTTCGGCAGGAAGCGGTTGACGAACGCCACGAACAGGAAGAGATGTTCGAAGCGGCGCCGGTCGGTGTCGGTCCACTCCAGTTCCATCGCCTCGCGGAACACCGGTGCCAGGAATCCGATGGTCAAAAACCGCAACAGCGGCGCCAGCATCTTGCGCATCGGCCAGTTGATCATCCGCAGCTCCACCAGGACCATGAGGTAATCCCGTACGAACGGGGTCATCTGGACGCGTTCGCACGCGGTGTTCCAGTACGCGTCGAAGTCCGCCCGCGTGGCCGGCCACATCTCTTCGAGCACCTGCAGCGTGGTGCCGATGGTCATCGCACTCTGGTAGAAGGTTTCGGCCTGCTCCTCGGTCATGGTGCCGTAGAGCAGCTGGTGGGTGTCCTCGTAGAAGATGAAAAGGCATGCCGCCACCCACAACTGGAGTTCGCGGTTGAACGCGTTGTACTTGACCGGGCTGTCTTCGGTGGACCTGACCTGCCGGTGCGCGACGTTGACCGCCTCGCGGTAGGCGTTCTTCTCTTCGTCGGTGCCCAGGATTGCGACCGTCAGGTACTGCGCGGTGGTCCGCAGCCGCTTCCAGGGGTGGTGCACCAAACTGCCTGACTCCACCCGGCTTTCGGCCACCCCATAGCCCACCTCGGGCCAGCTCATCTGCATGATGACGTTGGCCGCCGCCCCGGCGGCGGACCAGAAGTCCAGCGCGTCGGTGAGATCGACGTGCTTCTTCCGGATCCACCGGGGCACCCGCTGAGTGACGGTGATGCGCGTTTCGGCAGTGGTCAACCGCGGCTGGGCGGCCAGATCCACATATGTCGCTGGCATGGGACTCCTCTCGGGGGCGAACTATGGCTGACAGGGGTTACACGGTCTGCACGTCGTCGACGATCCAGCGATCGCCGCTGTGCACCAGCTTGACCACCATCCGGTACTTCTGGTCACTGCCTTGTGGCGCAGTCACATTGGTGACGTGTTGATCGACGAATGCCACCACGGTGGCCGCGTCGCCGGCGAGGGAGTCGACCACCACGTGGTCTGCGGTCGCGGTCGCGACACCTTTGCTGGTCACCACGATGTCGCGCAGCGCCTTGACCATCTCGTCGTATTTGGCGGCGAAGCCGGGGGTGGAGTTGGCGACGATATGTTCGCGGTTGGCGTCCATCTTCTGGTAGTCGAACGCGGCCATCGCCACCAGGTAGTCGCGCGACATCGCCACGGCCTGACCGCGCAAGGTGTCGTCGCGACGGTGTTGGTACTCGCTGATCGACAACAGCACCAGCGCGGCGGTGGCGGCGACCGCCAGTAGCGCGACCAGGCCCGCCAGTACCCGGCGCTTGGTACGGCTGGGCGGAGTTGGATCGGACGCCTGTGCCTCGGCTTCGCTTGCGGTTTCCTCGGCCGGGTCCTCCAGCGTCAGCACCGATTTGGGGTCGTCGACGGCGTCATCGTCGAAATTGATCACTGCGGGCCACCTTTCAGGATGCTGCGCCATTTGTAGGCCAGCTGGGCCAGGGTCGGTATCTTGACCGGGTCGTCGACCACTTCGGGTCCGATCGGGTGCCCGGGGGTCTGGGAGTTCTGCAGGCCGAGATCGTTGGGTCGGGGTGCGTTGACCGCGCCCCGCATCAGCATGTCGGGTGCCGGTGGGCAGTACATCACCAGGTTCGGATCTTTGGGGCTGACGTCGCCGATGGCGCGGCGGTCGACGTCGTAATTACACACTGGCCCCTGGGTCGCGATGAGCGAGAAGTCGGCGCGGGTCTGGCCGGTGGCGTCCAGCTTGACGATCGAGGTCAGGTCCTGCAGTCCCTTGGGGATCGTCGACAACCCCGTCTGCAGCGAGTCGGTGCGGTCGCCGATGATCGGGGTGACGGTGGCGAGGTTGGCCAGCGTGGCACCGAAGGTGCCCTGGTAGGTGTCGAGCACGCGCTGCAGTGAGGCCAGCGCGGCCGGCGAATGGTCGGTCAGGTAGAGGAATGCCGGTCCGCTGCCGTCGAGTTGGTTGGCCAGCCGGGCGCTGGCGCCCATGCCGCGCACGAACGGGTCACCCTGGCCGGCCATCGTGGTGACGAGTTCGGCGGTGCCCTCGATCAGGGGCTGCAGCTGGCCGGTCTGGTTGCGGATGCGGGTGGACATGTCCGACGCGTTGTCGATCAGCATGGCCAGGTCGGGGCCCAGCCCGTCGAACGCGTTCGACAGCTCGGTACCCACATCGCGGACTGCCAGCGTATCGATGCCTTTCACCAATTGCGCGGTGTCGCCCATGATCCGGTCCATCTGGATGGGTTGGCGGTCGGCGGGTGCGGCGATGGTGTCGCCGGAGGCCAGGTAGGGGCCGGCGTCGGACTGCGGCATGATGTCGACGCTCTGAATGCCGGCCGCCGTGCCCATCCCGACGGTCAGGATCGCGTCACGCGGAATCTTGGTGTCAGGGTCGATCGACAACCGCACCATCGCGGCGCCGTCGGGGGAGAGCCAGACGTCGTCGACGGTGCCGACCTGCACGCCGCGCACCGTGACGCTGGTGCCGGCGGTCAGTCCGAATGCGTCGGTCATGGTGGCGTTCAGGGTCATCGGCGTCCGGAACCCCTGCGGCCCGGCCACATAGCGGATGCCGAACGGGATGACGATCGCGGCGATCACCGCAAAGATCGCCAGCTGAACTACGACCAGGCGTCTCAATTCAGACCTCCCGACAAGAACCCTTCGAGGGCGACATCCCCGGTGATCGGGGTGCCGTTGACGATCAACCCTCCGGTCAGGAGCTTGTCGATGGTGCCCGGAATGTCCAGGGCGCCATCGAACATCAGGTAATCGCCGTGAACCGAGCTGCCGAACTTCTCCAGGAAGGTGTTCATCGAGGTGAGCATCGCGCCGAGTCGGTCGTTGAAGGTGCCCATCATCCCCACCACGGTGCCGGCGTCGCTCACCATGGCACCCAGGTCGGCCGAGGACAGCACGTTGTTGGCGGTAGCGGCCAGCGCGGTCGTCGAGGAGAACAGGGTTTGCAGCTTGGCGCGCTGGATGTCGAGCATCGCCACCACTTTGGGTACCGCGTCGAGATATCCGGCCACGGTCTTCTGTTCGTGCCCGAACTGTCCGGCGATGTTGGCGGCCAGGGTCATTGCCTGATCGAACTCACCCTGATGTTCGGAGGCCTTGGCGGCCAGCAGCGACATCGAGTCGATCAGGCCGCGCACCTTGTCGGCCCGGCCGGCGAACGCCTTGTCCAGTTCGGTGACGATGGTGGCCAGCTGGTCGACGCCGCTGCGGGACAACAGCGCGCCGAAGGTGGCCAACGCGCTCTCGATCTGCGGCCCGAGCTCGGTGTGGCTGGGCGGAATCACGTCGCCGTCACGTAACGCTCGTTGCGGGACCGGTGCGCTGCTGAGCCGGACGAACGGATTGCCCAGGGCCGAGGGCAGTTCCACACTGGCCACCGTTCCGGAGTCCAGGCCGGCGGCGTCGGCCAGGCTCAGCTGCACCGAGGCGCCCGAGGCGGCCAGGCTCATCCCGCTGACCCGGCCCACCACCTTCTGCCCGTTGCGCACGTCGGCGCCGATGGTGATGCCGTCGGCGGTCGGCAGCACCACCGTCACCGCCATGGTGTCGGAGGGAGAGGTGCGGCCCAGCGGAAGGTCTTGAATACCGAGCTTGAAGATGTTGCCGCTCAACGCGAATGGAATCGCGACGGCGACCACCACGGCGCAGCCGGTGGCCGCGCCCCGCAAACTGGGCTTGGGCAAGGCTTTACGCATGACCGTTCACCTCGGGTATTTCGGATTCGGGGCCGGAGCGTTGCCGGTGACGGCCGACACGATGCCCAGCGGGTCCGAGCGGCTGATCGGATACGAGATCGGGTTGGTGATCCCCGCACCCACGCACATCGGCAACATGTTGCGGTCGCAGAAGTTCTGGGCGGCGGCGAACTGGGCGAGCACCGTGGACACGTTCAGTCGGATCCGGCCACGCCGGTCGGGGCCGATCGTGTTGGACAGGTTCTGCATCATCAGCGGCACCAGGTCCATGAACTCGCCCAGTTGCGGCTGCTTGGCCGTCAACACGTCTCCTACAGCGTTGAGGTTGGCTGCGATGGTGCCCAGGTCGTCGCCGTGCTGGGCGACGAAGGTGTCGACCTGGTCGAGTACCACCTTGAGGTCGGCCATGGGCTTGGCGATGTCGACGCCTGTGTCGGCCCAGCTACCGCCGACCTGCCCGAGCTCGGTGACCATCTGGTCCAGCGACACCTGCCGTTGATTGAATGCCGCCATCAGCGTGCTGAGGTTGTCCACCACCGCTCCGATGTCCTCGGCCCGCGCGCCCAGCACGCCGCTGGCCGCGCTCAGGTTGCGCATCGCGGAGTTGAACAGCTTGCCCTGGTCGCGCCATTGGTCGGCGCCGCGGGACAGCACCGCGCCGATATCGCCCTGTTGCGGGCCGATCGCTGAGGTCAGCGTGCTCAGGCTGCCCAGCATGGTGTCGAAGGTGATCGGGGAGTGGCTGTGGTCGGCTCCGATGACGTGTCCGTCGGCCAGCGTGGGACCCGATCCGCTGTAGGCGGGGCCGAGTTCGACGCTGCGGTCGCTGATCAGCGCCGGGCTCACCACATACGCGTCCGGATCGGCGGGCAGCGCGACGTCGTCGGGCAGGGTCATGGTGACGCGCACCGTGGTGCCCTGTGGCGTCACGGCGGTGACGCGCCCCACCGGAACCCCGAGCACGGTGACCTTGCTGCCGGGGTAGATACCGTTGATGTAGCCGAAGTCGGCGTGCACGGTACGGGCCCGGTCGGTGCGGCCGAACACATACCAGCCGCCGGCGGCCACACACAGGACCGTCACAATCGCGATCAAGGCTCTACGCGTCATCGGCACTCCCGCTGAACGTTGAGGAAGCACAACAGGTTGTCGGGCATCACCACTGACGGGGAGTTGACGTCGGCCCAGTTGCCGTTGCCGGTGGCGTTGGTGACCGCACGGATCGCCGGCGGCATCTTCTGCAGGGTCTGGTCGATCTTGTCCACGTTGGCTTTCAAGGTTCCGGTGACCGCGGTGAGCCCGGCGATCAAACTGCCGAAATCGGCCTGCTTTTCGGTGTAGATCTCGGCGAGGTGCCGCATGATCACGGTCAGGTTGGTGACGATGTCGGTCAGCGCCTGGCGACGCGCGGCCAACGACGACACGATGTACTGCGCGTTGGCGGCGGTGTCGGCCAGCGAATCCGTCTGGTGGGCCAGCATTTCGGCCATCTGCCGGCTGATCCGCAGGATCTCGTCGATCTTGTCGCCGTTGTCGGCGAAGGCCGAGCTGGCCGCGCTGATCCCGGCGAGTGCCTGGCCGAGTTCGGCGCTGTTGCCGGGCATGGTCTCCACCAGGGTGGTCATCATCGCGGTCAACGGCTGCTGGTCGACGTGCTCGGCGGTGTCGGCGGCCTTGCGCCCCACCTCGTCGAGGCTGTAAGGCACAGTGGTGCGCGACAGGGGAATGACGTTGGAGTCCAAGCCGTTTACCGTCCCGGCGGGCATGACGTCCAGGAAGCGCTTGCCCAGCACGGTCCGCAACCGCACGGTCACCGTGGTCCGGTTGCCCAGCGCTTGCGCCTTGTCGAGGCGGAAGCCGACCCGGACCCGGTCCACGGCCAGGGCGACATCCTCGACCCGACCGGCCGGCACCCCGGCCACGTAGACGGGGTCACCGCCGGTCAGTCCGCTGGCGTTGGCGAGTTCGGCGACATAGTCCTTGGTTCGGACGTGGTAGACCGCGCGGGGTATCCCGATCGAGACGACCATGATGGCCACCAGTGTGATGGTTCCGATCATGCCGAGCGCCAACGGGATTGACGGGTTGTGTTTGCGCTGATCCTTGACGAAGAGGAAGATCACCGCGCCGACGAAGAGGTCGATCAGTTTGACGAGAAACATCTACTGACACACCTCGGAATGCGTGTAGCCGAAAATGTTGGCTTCGTGGCTGCGGATCTTGAGGGTGAAGTTGCACAGGTAAAGGCTCACGAACCCGCCGTAGCTGGTGGTCCGATTGATCGCATCGCCGAATTCGGGCAGCCGGTTCAGCAGCGTGGTGAACTGCTCGGTGTTGGGCTGCCAGGCCTGCAGCATGGCGTTGAGATTGGTGATCGTTTCTCCGTAAGCGGCGCTGGAACTGTTGACCGTGTTGGCCAGGGTGGCCAGCACGGCATTGCCCTGGTCGATGAGCGTCTCGAACTGGCGGTCACCGGAGGTCACCGCGGCGCTGAGCCGGTTGAGCCCCTGCAACATCTGCTCCAGTTGCGGCTGGCGGGCGTTCATGGTGCGCATCAGTGTCGACATGTTGTCGATCAGCTGGGTAAAAATGGCGGAGTTCCCGGTCAAACTCGATGTCATGGCGGCGATCTGGGTGAGCAGCGTGGTCAAGGTCTGCGCCTGGCCGCTGAATGTTTCGACGAATCCCCGGGTCAGGGTGTTGACCTGCTCGGGGGCCAACGCGTCGAACAACGGCTTGAACCCGTTGAGGAGCGCGGTCAGATCCACCGCGGGTGAGGTCTGGGCCAGCGGGATGACTCCGCCGGCAGCCAGGCGTGCCGGCGGTTCGTCGGTGGAGACGTCCATGATGGCCCCACCCGGATCGGACAGCGCCACGTAGCGGGCGCCGAGCATGTCGCCGTAGCGTACGGCTGCGGTGACGTTGCTGGTCAGGGTGAAATCGGAGTTGACCTCGATGTCGACGTCGGCGCGGCTAGTGCCGTCGGCGTTGGGAGCGAACCGGATCGAATCGACCCGGCCGATCCGAATGCCGTTCATGGTCACCGGGTTTCCGACGTTGAGGCCTTCGACGCTGGTGAACTGCGCCTGGTAGGTCACGGTGCTACCGCGCACCGGCACCGACAGGGTGTTCATCACCAGCACCGCGCTGAGCATCCCGGCGGTGCCGAAGGCGCCCAGCTTGGCCCATGACTGCCACCGACCGTTGCGGTTCATGAGACCTGCACTTCCGTGCCGCGCACCAGCGGGCCCAGCATGAGCACCGTGGCGATGTTCGGTTGGGTTGAGGGGGCACCGGCCGGGGGCACCAGTTGGTCCTGCAGGACCGCGAGCGCGTGCGCCTGGCCGTCGGCGTCGACGACAGCGGAGGCCGGCGCGGCTCCTGGAACTGCTTCGGCGGGAAGCGGTTCGGTCGGTATCGGTGCGGACTGCGGCAATCCCGGTCCCGGTGGCAGGGACGAGTTCGTCGGCAGGTGCGGGGCCGGCGGGGTGAACGGCGTGATCGGCAGGTCGGCGGCCGGGCGGGCCAGCACGTCCTCGGGTTGATCGGGGATCCCGCCGGTTGGTGCGGATTCGGCACAGCGCGCGCCCTGCAGGTTGCCGTAGACCGGGCAATCTTGAAGGGAGTAGGGCATCGGCCCGGCGAAGGTCGCCACGGCGGTGATGTTGAATTTGCCCGTGGCGAACACCTTGGCGCCGGCCTCGCCGAACGACTGTGCGCCGGCCAGGGTGTCCACCAGCCCCAGTGGCTGGGCTGCGGTGGTGGCCATGATCTTTCCGGCCGCGTCGACCACGGTGATCAACTGCTCGCGGTGATCGGACAGGAACGCGGTGAGCACCGAGGAGAACCGGGCGAACCCGTCCAGCGCCGAGGAGAATTTCTTCTGATCGTCGACCATTCGATTCGACACCGATGTCGCTGCCGACAGCGTCGAGATGATGTCGGGGGTGGCGGTGTTGAGCGAGGCCATCACGTCGCGGAATTGCGGTGTGGTGTCGAGGAATCGGACGAGCGACGGGGTCAGCACCTGCGCACTGGCGCTCAGGTTGTCGATCGTGGTGCCGAGCTCGGTGCCCCGGTTGCGCAGTGACTGGCTGATCGCGGTGAGGGCGGTCTGCATGCGTTCGGGTTTGATCTGCGAGAACAGTTCGACGATCTTGGTGAACACGTCGTAGAGCGCCATCGCGTCGGGGCTGTCGTCGATGGCCACGGTGTCGCCGGGCTTCAGGCCCGTCGCCGACCGGTCACCGTGCGGGTCGACGAGTTGCAGGTAGATGTCGCCGAAGAAGGTGCGGGGCACGATGCGGGCGACGGCCGAGGACGGGATGACCCCGAGGCTGTCCGGTTCGATCGCCAACCGGACGCGTGAGGTGTGGGTACCCGATTCGATGTCGGCGATGCGCCCGACGTTGACGCCGTGGTAGCGCACCGGGGATCCGCCGGTGATCAGCCCCGCCGACACCGGAACGCCCACGAACACGTCGGCGCTGCGTTCCAGGTGGCCCGAGGCCCGCGCCACCAGGACCGACGCCACGGCCAGCGCCACGACGGTCGCCGCCAGGCCCCGCGCTGCCAGCTTCGCCCGGCCGGGTTCGGTACGTCTGTGAGATCTCTTGAGGCGCTTCACATTCCCATCCCGGGGATCTCGGGCACCAGGCCCCACAGTGCGAAGGTGAGCAGTACGTCGAGGATGCCGACCGCGAGGATCGCGGTGCGTAGCGCTCGGCCCGCGGCCTGCCCCACCCCGGCCGGACCGCCGGAGGCGAAATAGCCGTAGGTGCAGTGCACCAGCGCCACCACAACCGCGAACACGATCGCCTTGATGCCGGAGTAGAGCAGGTCCTGCGGGCCGAGGGCCAGATGGAAGAAGTAGTCATAGGTGCCGGGGGACGCCCCGTTGAAGACCACCACCACCGTGCGGGTGGACAGGTAGCTGGCGAGCAGTCCGATCATGTAGATCGGGATCACGCACACCACCGAGGCCAGCACCCGGGTGCCGACCAGATAGGGCACCGAGCGCAGCGCCATGGCGTCGATCGCGTCGATCTCGTCGGAGATCCGCATGGCCCCGATCTGTGCGGTGAATCCGGTCCCGACCTTGGCGGCCAAGGCGATCGCCACCACGACAGGCGCCAGTTCGCGGGTGTTGGCGATCGCGGCGAGCATGCCCGAGAGCGTGTTCATCCCGACCAGGTCCAGGCCGCGCTGGGTTTCGACGCCCAGCATCATGGCCGCTGCCAGTGACATGGCGAAAACGATGCCGATGGTTCCGCCGCCGGACAGCAGGGAGCTCGTGCCGAAGGTGACCTCGCCGATCTGATTGAGGGTGTGTTTGCGGTAGCGCACCAGGGCGTACGGCAGCGAGCCGAGCACCTTGACGTAGAACGTGACGTGCTGGCCGGCGACCGCGAGCGCATCGAGACCGGCCACCGCCGGCCGCGAAATCCGGTGCAGGGCAGCGCTGCTGGTGATCGCGGTCACCGGTAACTGCCCACGGCCGGAACCACCACGGTGTACAGCGCCGACATGGTGGTGTTGAGGATGAAGACCAGGGCGAAGGCCAGCACCACCGCCTCGTTCACGGCGTTGGCCACGCCGCCGGCCCCGCCCTTGGCGTGCAGGCCCTTGAAGGTCGCGACCAGGGTGGCAGTCAGCCCGAAGACCGCCGACTTGATCAGTGCCATAACGAAATCCGACACCTGGCCGTACTGGCTGAAGGTGGCCAGGAACGTTCCGGCGGGCAGGTGCTGCACGCTGATGTGGTAGAGGTAGCAGGCCATCACGCCGCCGAAGGTGACGATCGAGCACAGTGCCAGCGCCACGATGACGGCGGCGACCAGCCTCGGTGCGACCAGGCGCTCGATCACATCCAGGCCCATCACTTCCATCGCGTCGATCTCCTCGCGGATGGTGCGCGATCCCAGGTCGGTGCAGATCGCCGAGCCCGCGACCCCGGCCATCATCAACGCGCAGACCAGGGCCGCGGCCTGGCCGACGATGATGAAGGCCACCACAGCACCCGAATAGCCGCCGGCGCCTATGCGCCCGGCCAGCTCACCGACCGACACCGCGATGAACACCCCGATGGGCATCA
Organism: Mycolicibacterium senegalense; assembly: GCF_019645875.1. Lineage (GTDB taxonomy): Bacteria > Actinomycetota > Actinomycetes > Mycobacteriales > Mycobacteriaceae > Mycobacterium > Mycobacterium senegalense. The sequence continues at coordinate 1,135,077 of NZ_CP081000.1, forward strand.
TCAGCAAGAGTGCCGGGCCGGTGCAGACCCGGCCGATGAACAGGGTCTGGGTCACGACCTCGTCGAGCACCAGGCGTCGGCGGATCAGCGCGGTGACGACGCTGACCAGCGCCTGTACCGAGAAGCCGAGCACGTAGCCGCCCTGGACCAGGACATCCCGTACGGGGCCCTTGGACGCTGGTAGCTCGTAGGTCATCGAGTTCCTTCCGCGCGTGTTGTGGCATGCGCGGGGCCGTCCGGTGACACCGGCTGTGCTGAAGCACCGTTTCGACCCCCCGGTCGTCTGTGGAGCATGTCACATCTCATGACGCGATCGCAACAATTAAGTGAATGGCCATTCTCGAGTGGAGAGACAGGTGTCTTCAGAGGTCCGGAACAATTCCGTACCCGGGTTTGTGACCCGTCGATCACATGGTGGTGGGGGCCTTCGAAGCGGCGCGTCGCGCCGGTCCCTGCGGAGAACCTGGATTAACTTAGCGTCCACGGCGGTTGCCGGGCCGAGGTGGTAGCGGTATGCCGTGACCCGCTTACTGAAAACAGTTACCAATAACTACGATGGCCCGGTGACATCGGTACCTGTGCTTGCGGTCGCCGGTCATCTCGGCGCCGGAAAAACCACGCTGCTCAACCACCTGCTGCGCAACGGCCGCGGTGTCCGCATCGGGGCGCTGGTCAACGACTTCGGGGCGGTCAACATCGACGCCATGCTGGTCGCGGGCCAGGTCGATGCGATGGCGTCGCTGTCCAACGGCTGCATCTGCTGTGCGGTCGACGCCGACGAGGCGGGCGAGATGCTCGGCAAGCTCGCCGCCGTCAAACCCCGGCTCGACCTGATCGTGGTGGAGGCCAGCGGTGTGGCCGAGCCGGCCGCCCTGGCGCGCACCATCATCACCGCCGACGATCCGCGCTTCCATTATGCCGGCCTGGTCCTGGTCGTCGACGGCCTGCAGCCCGATCTCGGCCACGGGGTACCGGTCGCCGATCTGGTGGTGCTGAACAAGGCGTCCTCGTGCGCCGACGCCGACGGCCTGATCGCCCGGATCCGCGAGCTCAATCCCAGGGTTCCGGTGCTGCCCACCGACTTCGCCCGCATCGATCCGGAGCTACTGATCGACCCCCCGGAGCGTGCGCCGCAGGCCCAGCTGTCCTTCGACGAGCTCCTGCGCGAGGAGCACGGTCACGACCATCCCGCGTATCAGAGCATCGAGTTCCGCACTGATACCCCGGTGAACCCGCGCTTGTTCATGGAGTTTCTGCGAGATCGGCCCGAGGGGCTGTATCGGGCCAAGGGTTTCGTCGACTTCGGCGACCAGCGGTTCCTGGTGCAGCTGGTCGGCAGTTCGCTGCGCTTCGAGAAACGTCGCCCCGGTGGCACCGAGTTGGTGTTGATCGGCACCGGGATGGACACCTCGGCGCTGCTTGCCGGGCTGCAGCGGTGCGCCGGTGCACCGGCCGACGACAACGCGATGCTCGGCGTGCTCAAGTACGTGGTGTAGCCGGCGGCGGGGGCGTCCGGCACCGGTATCCTGACCGCTCACCCGACTTCAAGGAGCCGCATTGTTCAAGGTCAACGAGTACTTCGGTGGCGACGTCGCCTCGATCGGCTTCACAACGCCCGAGGGAGCGGCGACCGTGGGCGTCATGGCCGTGGGTGAGTACGAGTTCGGCACCTCCTCCCTGGAGATCATGAAGGTGGTCTCCGGTGCGCTGACCGTCAAGCTGCCCGGTGCCGAAGGATGGGAAACCTTCGCGGCCGGAACACAATTCACCGTGCCCGCGGACAGCAAGTTCCAGGTGCGCACCGAGGTCGAGACGGCCTATCTCTGCGAGTACCGCTGAGCTGAGCGGTGTCTCCTTAGCCGCGCCGTTTTCCACCGCCGGGCTGTTCGAGTTCGCTCGTGATGACCCAGGGGTGGAAATCGGCGACCGGGGCGCACGTGTGCCGACCACCGGTTTCGGGTATGTAGACGCCCATGCGACCGATCACCCTGGCCAAGACGGCCACCGCGGCACTGACTACTGCGTTCGTGGGCGGGCTGGCCAGCCGGCCCGCGCAGTCCAAGTGGTACACGCAGCTGCGCAAGCCGTCCTTTCAGCCTCCGCGACAAGCCTTTCCGATCGTCTGGCCGATCCTCTACGCCACGATCGCGGTGGTATCGGCCCGCAGCATCGACCGGCTGCACGCGGACGGGGAGCCGGACCGGGCCCGCGACTACACGGCCGCGCTGGGTGCCAACCTCGCCGTCAACGCCGCATGGTCATGGGTCTTCTTCTCGCGCCGCCAACTGGGTGCCGCAGCCGTCACCGCGGCGGTGCTGACTGCCAGCAGCGCGGACCTGACCCGACGGGCGGTGCAGGCTCAGGGCGCCCCCGGCGCCATCCTGACGCCGTATCCGCTGTGGTGTGCCTTCGCGACGGCGCTGTCCACCCGGATCTGGATGCTCAACCGCAAGTGAGCGATCAGCTGAACGGCTTGCGCTGATCCAAACGCCGTGACGCCAGCCCCGCGCCGCGCCACACCCGAGCCACCCAGTCGTCGTCCTCTTCGGTGACCAGGTTGCCCATCACCCGCACCGCGATGTTCATCAAGAACGACGAGCGCACGGCGATCGGGCCCGAGGCCGGCAGGAACCGGGGCAGGGTGAGCAGCAGCGCCAGGCGCCGGGCGATGGAGAAGCCCTGGGCGTAGTGGTCCTGCAGCAGCGCGGGCCAGGCGTGTGAACAGTCGCCGGACCCGAGCAGTTCGGCGGCCAGTCGGCCGGTTTCCAGCCCGTAGTCGATGCCCTCGCCGTTGAGAGGGTTGACGCAGGCCGCGGCGTCGCCCACCAGCATCCAGTTCGGGCCGGCCACCCCGGACACCGCGCCGCCCATGGGCAGCAGTGCCGACAGCGCGGCCCGCGGCTCCCCGGAAAATCCCCATTCCTCGCGGCGCAGCTGGGTGTAGTAGGACAGCAGCGGCCGCAGGGCTGCGTTGGCCGGGCGTTTGGCCGTCGCCAAGGCGCCCACCCCGATGTTCACCTCACCGTTGCCCAGCGGGAAGATCCAGCCGTAGCCGGGAAGCACCTGGCCCTCGGGGGAGCGCAGCTCCAGATGTGAGGTGATCCACGGCTCGTCGGCGCGCGGGGTGGTCAGATAGCCGCGGATCGCGGTGCCGTACACGGTCTCCTTGTGCCAGGTGCGGCCCAGCAGGCGGCCCAGGGTGGAGCGGGCCCCGTCGGCCACGATCAGATGATTGCAGCCGATCGTGGCGCCGTCATCGAGCTGGACGGATTCGACCCTGCCACGCGAGTCATGGCTGACCCCAACAACTTTGGCGCCGAGGCGCATCTTGGCGCCGTCGTCGGCGGCGACCGAACGGATCCGGTCGTCGAGCTCGGTGCGCGGTACCGCGCTTCCCGTGGACGGGAACGACGGCCCCGGCCATCGGACTTCGACGTCGGCGCCGAATCCCGACATCCGCAGGCCGTGGTGCCGGATCCGGGTATCGAGCCACGGCCCCATGCCGAGCCGCTCCAGCTCGGCAACCGCCCGCGGCGTGAGTCCGTCGCCGCAGGACTTGTCCCTCGGGAACTGCGCCGCGTCGATCACCAGCACGTCACGACCGGCACGCGCCGCCCACGCCGCCGCCGACGACCCGGCCGGCCCGGCGCCCACCACGACCACGTCTGCCTTGTTATCCATTGCTCCCAGTATGTTGGACGAATGAGGACACCAGCGACTGTGGTGGCGGGCGTTGATTTCGGGGACGCGGCATTCGCCGCCGACGTCCGGGACAACGTCGCCAGGATCGAACAACTGATGTCTGACGAGCTGGGCAAAGCCGATGAGCTCATGGCCGAGGCCGTCCAGCATCTGTTCCAGGCCGGTGGAAAACGCTTCCGCCCGCTGTTTACCGTGCTCTCGGCGTCGCTGGGCCCGCGGCCTGATGATCCGGAGGTCACGATCGCCGGGGCCGTCATCGAGCTGGTCCACTTGGCCACGCTGTATCACGACGATGTGATGGACGAGGCCCAGATGCGGCGCGGGGCGCCCAGCGCCAATGCCCGGTGGGGCAACAACATCGCGATCCTCGCCGGTGATTACCTGTTCGCCACGGCGTCGCGGCTGGTTTCGCTGCTCGGACCCGACGCGGTGCGTGTGATTGCTGACACATTCGCGCAACTGGTGACGGGTCAGATGCGTGAGACCCGCGGCGCGGCCGAGCATGTCGACTCCGTCGACCACTACCTCAAGGTGGTCTACGAGAAGACGGCGTGCCTGATCGCCGCCTCCGGCCGGTTCGGCGCGACGTTCTCCGGTGCCGACGCCGACCAGATCGACCGGCTGCACCGGCTGGGCGGGATCGTGGGCACCGCGTTCCAGATCTCCGACGACATCATCGACATCGACAGCGATCCCGACGAATCGGGCAAGGTTCCCGGCACTGACCTGCGCGAGGGCGTGCACACCCTGCCGGTGCTCTATGCGCTGCGCGAGTCGGGCCCGGATTCGGATCGGTTGCGTGAGTTGCTGGCCGGACCGGTCGAGCGCGACGAGGACGTCGCCGAGGCCCTGACGCTGCTGCGGCGATCGGCCGGAATGGCACGCGCCAAGGAGACGGTCGCCGAGTACGCGGCACAGGCCCGCGCCGAGCTGGCGGGCCTTCCGGCCGGGCCCGGACGTGACGCGCTGGCCACCCTGGTGGACTACACGGTGAACCGTCACGGCTGATTTGAGGAACCACGGACGGTAACTGAGCGTTTAATCAGCGATGGTTGCCGAGTAGTTGCCTAGGAGGAAACTGCGATGACGTGGAACCCGCACGCGAACCGAATCAAGACATTCCTGTTGCTGGTCGGTTTTTCGGCGCTGATCGTGTTCGTCGGTTCGCTGTTCGGCCGCAACGTGATGTACCTGGCGGTGCTGTTCGCCGTCGGCATGAACGTCTACGTGTATTTCAACAGCGACAAGATGGCGCTGCGCGCGATGCATGCCCAGCCGATCACCGAGGTGCAGGCGCCCGAGATCTACCGGATCGTGCGGGAGTTGGCCACCACGGCGCATCAGCCGATGCCGCGCCTCTACATCTCCGACACCGCCAACCCGAACGCGTTCGCCACCGGGCGGAACCCGCGCAACGCAGCGGTGTGTTGTACCACCGGCATTCTGCAGATCCTCAACGAGCGTGAGTTGCGCGCCGTTCTCGGCCATGAGCTGTCCCACGTCTACAACCGCGACATCCTGATTTCGTGTGTGGCCGGTGCGATGGCGTCGGTGATCACCGCTCTGGCCAACCTGGCCATGTTCGCGGGGATGTTCGGTGGTAATCGCGAAGGCTCGAATCCGATTGCCATGCTGCTGGTTTCGCTGCTCGGTCCGATCGCGGCCACTGTGGTGCGGATGGCGGTGTCCCGTCAGCGTGAGTACCAGGCCGACCAGTCCGGTGCCGAATTGACCGGTGATCCACTGGCATTGGCCTCGGCGCTGCGCAAGATCTCCGGTGGTGTCGAAGCGGCCCCGCTGCCGCCGCAGCCCCAGCTGGCCGATCAGGCGCATCTGATGATCGCCAGCCCGTTCCGGGCCGGTGAGCGTATCGGCAAGCTGTTCTCGACCCACCCGCCGATCGCCGACCGGATCCGGCGCCTGGAGGACATGGCCGGCCGCGGCCCCGGTCACTACTGACCGCTGACCGCTGACCGCTGATCGCCTCGCACCGCGAGCGTGCGTGTCTGCTGCCAGACACGCCGCTCGCGGTTCTTTTTGCGTGCATTGTGCGCACGCTCGCGCCGCCTGACCGCGCCCTGGGACCGATGTAAGGTCCCGCTCCCCAGGTGGTCCCACCCGCGGCGTCGCGCCCGTGAATGCGCCGTGGACCTGATGTGGGCGAGGTCGAGGCCTGGGGCATGGCTGAGAACGGACGAAACACCGCGAGCGTGCGTGAACTGGTGCCGAAATCAGGTGTGTCGGGCAGCAGACACGCACGCTCGCGGTGCAAAGAGGTGCCAGATAGGAACCTAGGCGGCGTCGACGAGCGCCTCGATGTGGGTCGGGGTCACCTTCAGCACGCCTGCGCTGGCGATGTCGTAGAACAGGCCGATCACGTTGACCCGCCGCGCCACCGGGTGCGCCTGCAGGGTCTGCACCTGCACCGCGATGTTGACCATCGACAGCTGATCCACCCTGCCGAAGCCGGCTTCTGCCGCTGACTGCGCGACCGGGTGACGACCGTCGTCGAAGGCGTTGATGGACGGATCGCCATGGGCCAGCCAGGATTCCAGATGCTTGTCGCCGACGTCGCCCTGGCCGAGCATCGCGGTCATCGCACCGCAGCTGGAGTGTCCGCACACCACGATCGAGGACACGTTGAGCTTGTCCACGGCGAACGCGATGGCGGCTTCGATCGACTCGTCGACCTGGCCCGCCGGGACGATGTTGCCGACGTTGCGAACGGTGAACAGGTCACCCGGGCCGCTACTGGTGATGACGTTGGGCACCACCCGCGAGTCGGCGCAGGTCAGGAACAGTGTTTCCGGATTCTGGCTATCGGTCAGGTCCTGCATGTGCGGACGCAACACCGGGGCGGTGCGCCGGTGGTAGGCGGCCAGCCCGTGCAGCACCGACGGGGTGTCCTGCGGTTGCCAGGAACTCCACGGCACCACACCCGAACGCTTGTCGAACGGGGTGAAGTTGCGGATCGGCGGTCCCAGCACCGCACTGTCCATCTCGACGGCGCCCAGATCGTGCAACTCGACATTGTTGCCCGCGGCCCGGTGCTGACGGCACCAGTCCTCGATGGCCTGATGGGCGGCGTGGTCGATGAAATCGACGGTCAGTTCCACCGTGGCGTCGGCGTCGGCGGGCACGGTGGCCAGAGCCTTGGTCAGCTTGGGCAGCGACAGGAACGTGCAGGAGCCCTCGATGGTGACCAGCCAATCGTTCTGGCCGGTCGGCTCGGCGTGAATCTTGGTGCGCACCACTCGCCACACCGTCAGCGCGATCGCCAGCGCCAGGCCGATCGCCACACCCTCGAGCAGGTTGAGGAATACCACGCTCACGATGGTGATCAGGTAAACCGCCAAATCGCCGGTGAGCTTTGCGGTTTCGATGTGCGCGCGGTTGACCAGCCGCAGGCCGATCATGATGAGCAGGCCGGCAAGAGCGGCGGTGGGGATCATCTGAGTCAGGCCGGCGAAGGGGACGGCGAATGCCAGCACCCACACGCCGTGCAGGATCGCGGAGGCGCGGGTGCGGGCACCGGCGGCCACGTTGGTTGAGCTGCGCACGATGACACCGGTGACCGGCAGGCCGCCGATCGCGCCGGAGACCATGTTGGCCGTGCCCTGGCCGATCATCTCGCGGTCGAAGTTGGTCCGCGGACCGTTGTGCATGCGGTCGACGGACACCGCTGACAGCAGGCTTTCCACGCTGGCGATGAGCGCGATGGTCAAGATGCCGCCGGCGAATGCCGCCCAATTGCCGTCAGGCAGGCTGGGCAATGCCAGCGCATCGATCAGCGATTCGTTGATCTCGATACGGCTGACGTCGAACGGCGCCAGCACCGACAGGGCCGTCACACCCACGATCGCCACGAGCGGGGCCGGCACCTTGTTGACCGGGGCGGGGACCCAGCGCCACCCCACCAGGGTGATGATCACCAGCAGGCCCAGCAGCACGGCCGGCCAGTGCGCACTCATCAGCTGGGCGGGCAGTTCGGAGATGTTGGCCCAGGCAGAGCTGTTGGAGCTGCCGCCGAGCAGCACGTGTACCTGCTGCAGCGCGATGGTGACGCCGATGCCGGCCAGCATCGCGTGCACCACCACCGGGGAGATGGCCAGCGCGGCGCGAGCCACCCGGCTCAGTCCGAACAGCACCTGCAAAACGCCCGCGCCGACGGTGATGGCGCAGGTGACTGCCCAGCCGAACTGGGAGATCAGGCCGGCGACCACCACGGTCAACCCGGCTGCCGGGCCACTGACCTGTAGCGGTGACCCGCCCAGGGCGCCGGCCACGATGCCACCGACGATCGCGGCGATGATGCCGGCCAGTACCGGAGCGCCCGAGGCGACGGCGATGCCCAGGGACAGGGGCAGGGCGACCAAGAACACCACCAGTGATGCCGGTAGGTCGTATCGCAGAACGGATCTCGCCCGTTCTGCGAGTTGGTTGGTTTGCTGCATGGCGCGCCTCCGTCTGGAATCGGTGATGCGCGGACTCGCGTCGTTGCGGCCCGCGCAGAGTTATTGACGCCGTTGTCGGTGAACAACTGCGAAAGGTGTTGGAGCGCAGTGCGACACAAGTCGACTTATGGCTCGTGCATAGCTGGGCAACACCCAATTGCTGTGGGCGAGCGTATTTATCGCTGTGAGCAGGCGCAAGGAAGTTCGGGCCACGCATAGAGAACCCAAATGTTTCGGGGAAGTATCGGCTCCCGCGAATACGCCTGGTGTGCAGGGGAAATCATTCCCGGAAAGGGATTCGGCCGCACCAATTGTTCATCTAGTTGTTTGAAACTGTATGTATCGCAATACGTTTGAGCTGGATCACCACAGGTCAGAAACGTGACTTGAGTCATAGAAGACTCATAGATACGGCATTCCCTTAGAAGTCCATATGAACTCCGTGACAACACTCTGTGTACTCCGCACAATGGAGCCATGACGACGATGTCCGTTTCCCCCCGCGCCCAGCAACCCCGCCAGGCCATCCTCGGACAGTTGCCGAAGATTCACCGCACTGACGGATCAGCAATTCGAGTGTTGCTAGTTGATGACGAGCCGGCGCTGACCAACCTCGTCAAGATGGCCCTGCACTACGAGGGCTGGGAAGTCGACGTGGCGCACAACGGCCACGACGCGGTAGCAAAGTTCGACGAGATCGAACCAGACGTCGTGGTGCTGGACATCATGCTGCCAGACATCGACGGCCTGCAGATTCTGCAACGTGTACGAGAGGCCGACGGCTACACGCCGACGCTGTTTTTGACCGCCCGGGATTCCGTGTTGGACCGGGTGTCCGGGCTGACCGCCGGCGCCGACGACTACATGACCAAGCCGTTCAGCCTCGAGGAGCTGGTGGCCCGGCTGCGCGGGCTGCTGCGCCGGTCGAGCCACACCACGCCGCCGGCCGACGAGACCCTCAAGGTCGGAGACATGGTGCTCGACGGGGCCAGCCGCGAGGTCACCCGGGGCGGTGAACCGATCAACTTGACGGTGACCGAGTTCGAGCTGTTGCGTTACCTGATGCGCAATCCGCGCCGGGCATTGAGCCGAGCCGAGATTCTCGACCGGGTGTGGAACTACGGGTTCGGCGGGAAGTCGAGCATCGTCGACCTGTACATCTCCTACCTGCGCAAGAAGGTCGACACCGATCGTGAGCCGATGATCCATACCGTGCGTGGCGTGGGGTACATGCTGCGACCGGCGTCGTGATCGGCTGATGCCGCCCAGACGCTGGGGGCCGCGCTCGCTGCGCCGGCAATTGGTGCTCGGGGTCAGTGCGATCGTCACCGTGGTGTTGTTCGCGGTCGGCGCGTTGTCGGTGTACAGCCTGCACACCTATGTGACGACGATGAGCGATACCGAGGTGTCGCGGTCGTTGGCGGCCTTCAGCCATTCCCTCGAGAAGTGGCGCGAAAGCAGGGACGGGCACGAGCTGGCCGCGGATACCGAGGCGCTCACGGCGTTCGTCGGGCAGGCCCCGGGAAACCTGATCGCGGTCCTGCACGACGGTGAGGTGATCCAGTCCGCGGTGTTCTCCGACGGTGAGCCGCACCCGGCCCCGGAGGCGGTGACGCGGGCACTCGACCAGTACAGCTGGACCGAACCCCATCCGCGCACGGTGAAGCTTCCGGTGCTGGGCTCCTACCGGCTGGCCAGCCAGCCGGCGGGCAACGGTGACGTGCTGGTCTCCGGGGTGTCGCTGGACAGTGCGAACCTGGTGATCGCTCGGAAGACGGTGACCGTCGGGGTGATGATCGTCATTGCCCTGATCGTCACCGCCTTGGGCACGGTTGCGGTGGTGCGCTACGCACTGCGGCCGCTGAGCCGGGTGGCGGCGACCGCGGCCAAGGTCGCCAAGTTGCCCTTGGACGGTGGCGATCACCGCATCACGACGCGAGTCCGGGACAAGGACACCGATCCGGATACCGAGGTCGGCCTGGTCGGGGAGACGTTGAACCAGCTGCTGGCCAATGTCGACAGTGCGCTGGCCGCACTGGCCGAATCCGACCGGCGCACCCGGCAGTTCCTCACCGATGCCAGCCATGAGCTGCGTACCCCGCTGGCGGCGATCCAGGGGTATGCCGAGCTGACGCGGCAGGACAGTGCGACTCTGCCGCCCACCACCGAGTACGCGCTGGCCCGTATCGAAGCCGAAGCGCGCCGGATGACGGGCCTGGTCAGTGACCTGCTGTTGTTGTCGCGCTTGAGTGAGGGCCAAGACCTGGAGACCGACGACATCGACCTGAGCGATCTGGTGGTCGACGCGGTCAACGACGTCGCGGTCGGCGCGCCCGAGCACCACTGGGTGGCCGAGCTGCCCGACGATCCGCTGTGGGTGCGGGGCGATCTGGCCCGGCTGCACCAAGTGGTCAGTAATTTGTTGACGAATGCCCGCATTCATACGCCGCCCGGTGTGACCGTCACCATTGCGCTCACCAAGGGTGATGAATTCGCGGAATTGACGGTTACCGACGACGGTCCGGGAATAGATGCCGAATTGTTGCCGAATCTTTTCGGCAGATTTGTGCGGGCCGATAAATCGCGATCCCGAGAATTGGGCAGTACCGGATTGGGCCTGGCCATCGTGGCGACAATCGTCGAGGCGCACCGCGGCACTGTAGCGGTCGCCTCCAAGCCTGGTGAAACCGTGTTTACTGTGCGTATCCCGCTGGCCGGCGAGGTCGCGGGCGACGCGGCCGGCGGGTATTCCAAAAATATGAATCCGGCCTGAATTTCCAATGAGTGGCCATTCAATACGCACATTCGTATGGGTTCAATATGAGTTGATGGACGCGCCGGAATTGCCTGAATAGGCTGAACTTATTCAGCAAGGAAGGCAGGTAGTTCAATGAGGAACACCGTCACAAAGACCGTCGTCGCCACCGCCGCCACCGGCCTGGCCCTGGGCGCACTGGCCCTGGCCGGCCCGGCCGCCGCCGCCCCGAGCGGGGCTGGGACGGCCCAGCAGACCATCAAGCAGTTGGAGGACGAGGGCTACCGCGTCATCCTGTCCCGGGTGGGCAGCGGCTCGATCAACGATTGCAATGTCAAGGCGGTCCGTCCCGGCCGTGACATCACGGAGCTGAAGGCCGCGCCGCGCGGCAACACCGAGGAGCGGGTCCGCTACACCACGGTCTACGTCGACCTCGCCTGCGGCCAGGGCAAGTAACCCCACGCCCGGAGCGGTGGACCACACCATCGCCCCGGGTTAGGGTGACGGCGTGCTGAGCAGAGTGGTGATCGGCCTGGTAAGCGTCGCGGGCGCGGCGGTGATGAGTGTGCCGCCGCTGGCGGCTGCCGAGCCGGAACCGGCGCCGGCGTTGCCCAACGTCAACGCGTATCCACCGGTCAAGACCTCTGAATACGCCGTGATGGACAACAACTGGTACGCGTTCAGCATCCCGGAGGGCATCACGTGTGTGCTGCAGCGCAGCGGCAGCTACGGCTGCAGCGGCCCGATCCCGGCCGCCCCCAACGGCGCCAACCTGGTCAGCGGCGGGCCCGGGGTTCCCGGGTTCGCCAGCTCGCCGGCCCCGGTGTTCGGCGTCGTCGAGAATCCCAAGCCGTTGCCGCCGAACTCGCGGATCAGTTATCAGACGATCAGCTGCGGCACCGACGGTGTCACGACCTCATGCATCAACGGACGCAACCAGTCCGGTTTTGTGATCAGCCCGGCAGGCAGCTTCGTCATCGGTGAACAGGAGTCGGACTTCAAGCCGACCTTCCAGATCGGCTGAGGCTCAGCCGATTCCTTCGAGCGTCTCCATATCGCTGGTGCCGATCTTCGCGATGACTTCTGGTGACCGGCGGCTCAGGATCCAGTACCAGGCCAGCGCGGCGGCTACCGTGGCCAGGAACAGCCACGGGATCACGTTGAGCGGATAGGCCGGCACCGGATACACGTTGGCGTAGAACACATATGCCATCGATCCGATGGCCAGCGTGGCAGCGGGCCAGACCATCCGAACGCGGACCTTGATGCTCCGCAGGAAGACGACGGCCGCGATCGCGGCGGCGGCATAGGCCACCATGTAACCGTAGGTCCCGTAGGTGTCCACCCAGGTCACGACGTCCATCGCGTCGACGCCGACCAGGTACAGGACCACGGGCACCGCGATCACCAGCGGGCCGACCGAGATCAGCGCGCGGTGCGGGGTCAGGTGCGTCGGATGGGTCCGGCCGATGGCCGACGGAACCACACCCTCTTTGCCCATCACGTACAGGATGCGGCCGATGACATTCATCGGCGCGACCACCACGGCGAAAAACGACGCGGCGATACCGAAGTCGAGGATCGGGTTGAACCAGCCCGGCATGCCGACCAGGGTCGCGAGATCGTTGAGCGGTTGCGCGGATTCGCCGAGGGCGGGGCCCAGTGCGGCCACCTGGGTGTAGGCGGCGAAGACGTACAGCACGCCCACGCCGGCGGCGCTCCACATGATGGCCCGCGGCACCGCGCGGTAGGGATCCTTGGCCTCGCGGGCCAGGGCGTCGGCGCTGGAGAACCCGACGAAGCCCAGGATCGCCAACACCATGCCCACCGCGATACCCGACGGCTTGGCGCCGCTCAGGTCGAACTGGTCGGCATCGAATGCGTTCGCTCCGAGGTGCACCAGGGTGAACACCAGCAGCAGGGTGATGATGGACACCGAAACCAGTTCCAGCACAAGCGAAACCCGCGCGGAGAGCCGGATGCCGCGGATGGTGAACAAGGTGGCCAGCGCGCCGAGAACGGCGGCCAGCACGATCTGCGCGGCCACGCCGTGGATCGGAATGCCGAGTTGGTTGAGCAGGGTGGCGGTGTAGGCGACCGAGCCGCTCAGCGAACCCGCGGCGATGCCGAAGCATCCGATGATCAGGCTGACGCCGGTCAGGTAGGCGCCGAACGGTCCCAGGGCGGTCGCGGCATAGCTGTACAGCGAGCCCGCGCTGGAGCGGCGCTTGGCGAACTGCGAGATGCAGTAGCCCACCGAGAGGATGACGACGGTGGCCAGGGCGAAGGAGACCCAGGTGCCGTTACTGGCGCTGGTGTAGATGGCGGCAGCGGTGAACGCGATGACGGCGCTGGGCGCGATGTTGGCGATCGCTTGCGCGGCCAGTTCGCCGCCGCCCATCACCCCGCGGCGCAGGCCCGCGTCCCCGTCCCCGGTCGGGGTCTCGGCCCGGGTCTGAAGATCTTCAGTCACTTGGGATCTCGATTCTTCTCAGGCGTTCGGGACGAGGAGTTGGCGCAGTGCGTGGCCGGCGGCCAGATCGTCGAGGGCGGCCGCGGCTTCGGCCAGGGGCCGCCGGGCGGAGATCATCGAGGCCAGGTCGAGGTTGCCGGCCATGACCTCGTCGACCAGCTGCGGGATGTCACGCTCGGGCACCGCCGAGCCGTAGTTGGAGCCGAGGATCCGTTGATCGGCTTCGGCCAGTGCGAGCGGGTCGAAGCCGGCCCGCTCGCCGGCCGGGGGGAGACCGACGATGACGGCGGCCCCGCCGAGGCCGAGTGCGGCGATGGCCTGCTCGGTGGTGGCGATCTTGCCGATGGCGTCGAAGACGTAGTCGTATCCGTCGGGCAGCACCTCGTGCAGGGCCGCCACGACGTCGGGGACCGCAGAGGCATCGACGGTGTCGGTGGCGCCGAGTTTGCGGGCCAGGTCGAGTTTTTCGGCGACGACGTCGACAGCCACGATGCGCGAGGCGCCGGCCAGCCGGGCGCCCTGAACGCAGGCCAGGCCCACTCCGCCGCAGCCGATCACCGCGACGGTCGAATCAGGCTGTACGCCGGCGGTGTTGCGCACCGCGCCCACTCCGGTGGCGATGGCACAGCCCACGATCGCGATGTCTTCCAGGGGTGCGTCCTTGCGGACCTTGATCGCGCCGCTGCGGGGCACGACGACCTGCTCGGCGTAGGAGGACACCCCGAGGTAGTGGTGGATCGGGCCGCGTTCGTTGGACAGCCTGGTGGTTCCGTCGTACAGGGTGCCACCGGTGGCCACGACCGACGCCACCAGCGAGCACTGGGCCGGCCGGCCGGCCTGGCACGCTCGGCACTCGCCGCAGCCTGGCACCCAGCTGAGCACCACATGGTCGCCGGGTTGCAGGTCGTCGACGCCGGTGCCGACCGCGGTGACCACGCCGGATCCTTCGTGCCCGAGGACCACCGGGGCCGGCACGTCCCAGGCTCCGGTGGTGACGTGCAGGTCGGAGTGGCAGACGCCGGCGGCGGCGATCTGGACCCGCACCTCGCCGGGACCGGGTGCGGCGAGGTCGACGTTCTCGATGCTGATGGTTCCGTTGCCGTCGAGGACGGCGGCCTGGATGCGCGTCGACTCGCTGGTGGGTTCGGTTGCAGGTGCAGACACCGCGTGCCTTTCTGTGCTTCGGGAAGGCATCGCCACGTGTAGGGTTCAATGCCATAAAACGATGGACGTGTTTTACACCACTAAACGAATGGGCGTCAACAGTTAAGGGGGGAGCGTCAGTGGCGGACGGCCAACAGACCGGCACCGAGACCGGTATGGGGCGGGCCGGGGCAAGGTTGCGCGAGTTTCGTGGTCAGCGCGGATTGAGCCTGACCGAAGTTGCCGCCCGGGCCGAGGTGACCAAGGGCTTCCTGAGCCTGGCCGAGCGGGGGATGACCAACGTGTCGGTCCCGGTGCTGATGCGCATCTGCGACGCCTTGGAGATCGGCATCGGCGATCTGTTCGAGTACCCCTCGGCGCCGGTGGTGCGCAGTGGGGCCGGCGCGCCGCTGGAGATGGGCGGGCACGGGGTCAGGGAGGAATTACTGACCCCGAAGTCCGAACACCACGTGCAGGTGATGCACACCATCATGCGGCCGGGCGGCGGTTCCGGCGGGGCCTACCGGCTCGATGCCGCAACGGTTTTCGTCTACGTGCTCAAGGGTGGGCTCAGCATCACCATCGAGGGCCAGACCACCTTGCTCGACACCGGCGACAGCATGACCTTCGGCGCCACCCAACTGCACGACTGGCACAACCCGACCGACGACGAGGCCGAGGTGCTCTGGACCATCGCCCCGCCGGTCGGAGCCGAGGACTTCCGCGCCGCGGTGCGCGGCGAGGCCGAACCCGGTTCCGCGAAAGCGACGTAGCGGTCGAAGGCAAGCGACCGAGAGCGACCATGGCGTCACTCTCGGAGCGGAAAATCAGAACCCGGACCCGTGCACCTCGTGGCCGGGTTTCTCGATCATCAAGCCGTAGTAGGCGTCCTCGACCTTCGCGCCGTGGTTGATCACCGCGTCGACCTCGCGGGCGATCGGCATGTTGAGGCCGTACTTGTCGGCGAACTCCATGATCACGCTGGCGGCCTTGACGCCCTCGGCGACCTGGTTCATCGACGCGATGATCTCGTCGATGGACTTGCCCGATCCCAGTTGCTCGCCGACGTGGCGGTTGCGACTGCGCTGGCTGGTGCAGGTGACGATGAGATCTCCCATGCCCGCCAGCCCGGCGAAGGTGTCGCGCTGGCCGCCTGTGGCCTCGCCGAGTTTGGCCATCTCGCGCACCGCGCGGGCCATGACCATGGCGCGGGTGTTCTCCCCGATGCCCAGTGAATAACCCATTCCGACGGCGATGGCGTAGACGTTCTTGAGTGCCCCGGCCATCTCCACGCCCACCACGTCGTCGGTGGTGTAGGTGCGAAACCGCTTGGTGCGGAACAGCTGTGCCAAGTTCGCGGCCAGGTGCTGATCGGGCATGGCCAGTACGGCGGCGGCCGCGTAGCCCTCGGCCACCTCGCGGGCGATGTTGGGCCCGGCCAGGATGCCGGCCGGATGTCCGGGCAACACCTCGTCGACGATCTCGCTCATCCGGCGGTTGGTGCCCTGCTCCAGGCCTTTGACCAGGGAGACCACCGGCACCCACGGCCTCAGTTCACGGGCCAGCTCGGTGAGCACGCCGCGGAAGCCGTGCGACGGCACACCCATCACGATCACGTCGGCGCAGTTGGCGGCCTCGCTGAAATCGTTTGTTGCCTTGAGGTTTTCGGGGAGGACGACTTCGTTGCCCAGATAGCGTGAGTTGCGGTGGTTCTCGTTGATGTCCTTGGCGGTCTCCTCGGAGCGCACCCACTGCAACGTCGGACCGCGCCGAGCGCAGATGGAGGCCACGGTGGTGCCCCAGGATCCTCCGCCGAGGACGACGACGTTGGGTTCGCGTTGCGCGGGTGCCATGGCGATCAGCGTATTGCCGCGACGCGTCGGCTGAGCCCGACTTGCCGAACTGGATTGGCCGAAACTCGACTGACATCGGCTGTAGTCAGTAGACTTCGGCGCAACGACGCTCCTGGTGTTCCGGTGCGGCCCGTCGGCAAAACTTCGGCTGGTTTCCTCAGGCGTTGAGCACGATTGGCAAAGTTAACGCGCATACCGGGTACCGATTCCGTGGCAAGTCCGCGCAAAGGGTGCGGATCCTTGACTCGCCGGGCCTGGTCCTTACGTCAGTGTCAATGCGTAGGCGCGCCGACGGAGGCCTGAATGCACTGCATTTACAGGTGAAACGGGAACTGACACGCGCCCACCTGCGCGACGCGATCCAACCGTCAGTGTGCTGGGAGGCGGTGACCGATTTGCCGGGAATTGATGAGCCGGTCTCGCTAAGTGAATGATAATTCGGCAAAACGTTGACGCGGGATGAGCGCCGACGTTACGGTGCCAACCACTGTGAGTTATCCGGCCGGCGGTGGCCATATCTCGGCCTGGGGAGGAATTGCACTGTGTTCGATCTGCTGCTTAATGAGAGAGGATGACGGCACCGCCTGAGAGTGTGGCCGAGGGGGTCGAGCCGGAGCGGGGAATCGACGCCATCGAGAACTGGGCCACCGGCTATGCCAGGCGCCATCCGATGGCGTCGCTCACCACGGTCGGGGACCAGTTCGTGCTCGGTGTCCGGACCATCCAGATTCTCTTCCTCGACCTGGTGACGGGCCGCTTCCAATGGCAGGAGTTCGTCCGCCAGGGCGCCTTCATGGCCGGGACGGCGGTGCTGCCCACCGTGCTGGTGGCCCTGCCGATCGGCGTCACCCTTTCGATCCAGTTCGCCCTGCTGGCCGGGCAGGTCGGTGCGACGTCACTGGCCGGAGCGGCCAGTGGCCTGGCCGTGATCCGGCAGGCCGCCTCGTTGGTGGCGGCCGTTCTCATGGCCGCCGCGGTCGGCTCGGCGATCACCGCCGATCTGGGTTCGCGCACCATGCGTGAGGAAACCGATGCCATGGAGGTCATGGGTGTGTCGGTGATCCAGCGGTTGGTGGTGCCGCGTTTCGTCGCGGCGATCATGATCGGCGTCGCGCTCACCGGTGTGGTGTGCTTCGTCGGGTTCCTGGCGAGCTTCCTGTTCAACGTGTACTTCCAGAACGGCGCGCCCGGCAGTTTCGTGGCAACCTTCGCGTCGTTCGCTACCACCGGCGACATGATCGTGGCTCTGCTGAAGGCGGTGATCTTCGGCGCCATCGTGGCCGTGGTGTCGTGCCAGAAGGGTTTGTCCACGAAAGGCGGCCCCACGGGAGTCGCGAACTCCGTGAACGCGGCAGTGGTGGAATCGATTCTGTTGCTGATGGTGGTCAACGTGGCGATCAGCCAGCTCTACATCATGTTGTTCCCCCGGGTGGGGCTGTGACATGACGGCCTCAGCGTTCGTCCCCCCGCTGCTCGCACCGTGGGTGCGGCTCTACAAGCGAGTGTCGGCGCCGGTGATGCGGTTGGGCCACATGATGGTCTTCTTCGTCCGGGCGTTGACGGCCGTGCCGATTGCGTTGCGGCACTACCGCGGCGAGTTCGTCCGGCTGCTCTCCGACATCGCCTGGGGCAACGGCTCACTCGTGGTCGGCGGCGGAACCGTCGGGGTGGCAGTGGTGCTGGGCATCACGGTGGGCGCCCTGGTCGGCATCGAGGGCTACAACTTCCTCGACCTGCTGGGCCTCGGCCCGGCCACCGGCATCATCTCGTCTCTGGTCAACACCCGCGAGCTGGCGCCGATCGCCGCCTCGCTGGCCTTCGCGACCCAGGCCGGCTGCCGGTTCACCGCGCAGCTGGGGTCGATGCGGATCGCCGAGGAGATCGACGCGCTCGATTCCATTGCCATCCGCCCGATCCCGTACCTGGTCACCACCCGCCTGATGGCCGCGGTGGTCGCGGTGATCCCGCTCTACGCCCTCTGCCTGGCAGTGAGCTACCTGACCACCCAGGTGGTCGTCTACCTGATCAGCGGCGGCTCCAGTGGCTCGTATCTGCACTACTTCACCCTCATGCTGTCCGGCCAGGACATCCTCTACTCGGTGCTCAAGGCGGTCATCTTCGTGTGGATCGCCTCCACCGTGCAGTGCTACTACGGGTTCTACGCCTCGGGCGGGCCGGTGGGCGTCGGTGTGGCCGCGGGCCACGCCATGCGCGCCAGCATCACTGTGGTGATCATCGTCAACATGCTGCTCACCATGGCGCTGTGGACGGTCGATTCGGGAGCGAGGTTCGGCGGCTAGATGGGTAACTCGCTGGAAACCGACGGGCGCGGGCCTTCCGACCGCCAGCTGCTCGCCTGCGGTGCGGCCGTACTCGTTGTGGCAGGGCTGGTTTCTGCGTTCCTGCTGGTGAAGGCCACCGGGCGGCTGGACGCCCGGGTACCGGTGGTGGCCGCATTGGTGAACGTGGGTGACGGGTTGCCGCAGCGGTCCGACGTGAAATACCACGGTGTGCTCGTCGGGATGGTCGACGACGTCGTCCCGGCCGCCAACGGTGACCCGAACTTCGTCCACATCGACCTCAAGCCCGAATATGCGGGGTCCATTCCGAATACGGTGACCGCCCGCGTGGTGCCGAGCAACGTCTTCGCGGTGTCGTCGGTGCAACTGGTCGACCGCGGCGACGGGGCGGCACCGGCGATCGCGGCTGGCGCGCAGATTCCCGAGGACACCGAACTGCCGACGGTGTTGTTCCAGACCACGATCAGCAAGCTGCGCGACGTGCTGGCCGCGACCGGGCGTGGTCGTGAGGACAAGACGGTGGGCATCCTGGCCGCGGTGAACGCCGCGACAGAGAACCGCCGCACCGAATTGCTCACCAGCGGCGCGCAATTGAACCGCCTGATCGACCAACTCGATGCGGTGGTGGCCACCGAACCCGGGCCGACGACGGTCTCGGCTCTTATCGACGCGACGCAGGGTCTGCAGCAGACGGCGCCGGACCTGCTCGATGCCCTGCACAAGGCGGTGCAGCCCATGCAGACGCTGGTCGAGCAGCGCTCGCAGCTGAACACGATGATCAACGCCGGCATCAACACCGTCGGGACCACCCATACCGCGCTGGACAACCACACCGATCGGCTGGTGAAGACCACCGCGGATCTGACTCCGGTGCTGGGGGTGCTGGCGGACACCTCCCACAACTGGGTGCCGGCCTTCGTCAAGCTCAACCAGCTGTCGGGCAAGTTCTTCGAGCATGTGTGGATGCCGGGCAACGACATCGGAAACATGCGGGTGAACCTGTCGCTGACGCCGAGTTACGCCTACACCCGGGCGGATTGCCCACAGTATTCCGGCCTCAAGGGCCCCAGCTGCTTCACCGCCCCGCTGGTTCCGACCCGTCCGTCGCTCCCGGATGTGCTGCTGCCGCAGAACTATCAGCCGCCGGCTGATCTGGCGCCACCACCGGGAACACAGCTGGGCGCGAACGGGAACCTGGTCGCGGTCGGTCCGCCGTTGGTCAACCCGAACCCCAACCTGGCCGATCCGAATCCACCGCTGCCGCCGTGGATGCCGCCATCCGGCCCGGTGCCGGGGACGGCGAATCCGGCACTGGCGCCGACACCGCCTCCGCCGGTGCCTCTGAGCCCGCTTGCCCCGGTGGCGCCGCGGCCCCCAGGGTCACCGCCGGCCGCATCGATCCCGGGATCCGCGCCGCCACCCAACGGCGCACCGCCGCCGGCTCCGGCGGGACCGTTGCTGCCCGCCGAGGCAGCACCCGCTGCCGCACAACCGGTTTCAGGAGAGGCAGGCTAATGAAGTACCGCGGTGCGGCGATCGGCCTGTCCCTGTTCATGGTGGTCGCCCTGGTTCTGACGTGGCTCGTCTATGTCACGCTGCGCCGTGACGTGGCCGGCAAGACGGTGCCGTATGCGGCGCTGTTCTCCGACGTGTTCGGTCTGCGTGAGGGCGACGACGTCCGGATGGCCGGGGTGCGGGTCGGCCGGGTGGAGAAGATCGAACTGCAGGGCGCCTTGGCCAAGGTGTCGTTCGTGGTGCAGGACAACCAGCCGATGTACGGCCGGACTGTGGCTTCGGTGACCTACCAGAACATCGTCGGGCAGCGCTATCTGGGCTTGTCGCTGGGCAACATCGGTGACCCCGGGCCGCTGCCGGCCGGCAGCACGATCCCGGTTGAACAGACCGATCCGTCATTCGACGTCGGGACGTTGCTCAACGGATATGAGCCGTTGTTCAGTGTGCTCAATCCGCGTGACGCCGACAACCTCACCAAAGGTGTGATCGCCTCGCTGCAGGGCGACAACGCGTCCATCGTCGCGCTCGTCGACCAGACCGCACAGTTGACCGATTCTTTCGCGGGCCGCGACGAGGAGCTCGGAGAGGTGATCAACAACCTGAACGCGGTCGCCAAGAACCTGGCCCAGCACAACGACAGTCTGGACGAGGTGATCACCCAAACCCGGGGAATGGTCTCCACTTTCGATGCCCGCCGGCCAGAGATGGTGGAATCGCTGGGTTCGATCTCCAAGGTGGTCCAGCAGCTGTCGACCATCAGCGACCAGGTGTACCCGTCGCTGAATCAGCTCGTGACCCGGCAGCCCGGCTTCGTCTCGCACATGGTGGGGATCGAACCGCAGCTGGCGTTCACCGGCGCGAATCTGCCGTTGCTGCTCAAGGGGTTCGCCCGGATGACCAACGAGGGTGCCTACGCCACCACCTACGCCTGCGATCTGAACGCGACGGGGTTCTTCCCGGGCCTCAACGACGTCGGGCCGATCATCGTCGACGCCGCGACGCCGGGCAACAAGGCGCAGTACACCCCCAAATGCAGGAACATGGCCAATGGTTGATCAATTGACGAAGTCGAGGCCGCCGAAGGCGCCGAAGAAGCGGCGTCGCCCGCTGGAGAGTTACAACCGGACGTGGCTCGGGATCATCGCGATCGCCGTGGTGACCGTGCTGATCGGGGCGATGCTGATCGTCAAGGTGGCCGATGTCGGCTATCGCCAGTACACCGCGCGGTTTCAGCAGGCCGCCGCGCTCAAGGCGGGTAATCCGATCACGGTCGCCGGAATGCCGGTGGGCGAGGTCAAGAGCATGAAGCTGGCCGGCGATCACGTCGAGGCCAAACTCAAGGTGCGCAATGACGTTCCGCTCGGGAAGGACTCCCGGGCAGTCATCAAGATCACCACGATCTTGGGTTCACGCTATCTGGCCCTGCAACCGGCAGGCTCAGGATCGCTGCCCGACAACACTTTTGACCTCAGCCACACCGAGGTGCCATATGACCTGCAGGAGGCGCTGGCCGACGTCACCACCACCTTCGAGCAGGTCGACTCCGACAAGTTCGCCGAGACGCTGAGCATCCTCGGCAAGCAGATGGAGGGCCTGCCGGCGGTGGTGCCGCGGGCACTGGAGAACACCCATACCCTGGCCACCATCATCGCCGACCGGCGTGACCAGCTGGGCTCGCTGCTGGAAACCACCGACGTGATCGGCAACACGCTGCGACGCCAGCAGGCCACCATCGGCAACCTGGTCAATCAGGGCAACGACCTGGTCGGCGAATTCGTCATGCGCCGCGCCTCATTTCAGGCCATGCTGGCGGCTCTGACCAATCTGGTCCAGACCCTCACCGGCATCGTGATCGACGATCGTCCCGAGCTCGAGAAGCTACTGACCAACCTCCGCGAGCTGTCGGACATGCTTGGCAAGCACGACGATCTACTGCGCAGCACGCTGCAGTCAGGCCCGGTCGCCCTGCGCGGTCTCGCCAACGCCACCGGTAACGGCAACGCGGGCGAGATGCACGTGGGCAACGGGCTGCTGATCGACTCCTGGATGTGTGCGATCAGCGGGCGCGCCAAGCAGTTCAACATGCTTCAGTACTACAAGGACTGCAAATGAGCGCGATCCGTAGCAAGCTGCTGGCCCTGTGTGTGATCGGTGCGGTGCTGGCCGCCGCGGCGATCGGTGTCGGCTGGTGGTTCGTCAAGGACCGCACCAACACCATCACCGTGACCGCCCAGTTCGACAGCGCAGCCGGGCTTTACGAGGGGAACACGGTTGCGGTGCTGGGCATGCAGGTGGGCCGCGTCACCAAGATCACGCCCAAGGGCAACTACGTCGAGGTGGAGTTCACTGTCGACAAGGATGTGGCGGTGCCGGCTGACGCGCAGGCGGTCACCATCTCCAATTCGATCCTCACCGACCGCCAGATCGAGTTGACCCCGGCCTACCACGGCGGGCCGACCCTGCAGAATCACGACACGATCGGACTGAACCGGACCAGGACCCCGGTCGAATTCGCCCGGGTGCTCGACGTCTTGGACAAGCTGTCCTCCTCGTTGAAAGGCGACGGCAAGGGCAACGGACCCATTGCCGATGTGGTCAACGCCAGTGCGGCGATCGCCGATGGCAACGGTCAACAGATGAAGGACGCCCTGGGGGAATTGTCAGATGCGTTGCGGCTCAGCTCCGATCGTGGTGCGGTCACCCGCGACCAGCTCACCACGATCGTGCGCAACCTGAGCTCACTGTTCGACGCCGCTGCCCGCAACGACACCACGCTGCGGGAATTCGGTTCCTCGGTACGTCAGCTCAGCCAGATCCTGGCCGACGAGAACTTCGGCAGCGGCACTACCGGCAAGAAGATCAACGACGTGATCAACCAGGTCGGTGAGGTGCTCCAGACCCACCGTGAGGAAGTGAAACAGATTGTCCTCAACGGTAATACCGCGCTGACCACGACGGTGGACCAGCGTCGGGACCTGGCCGAGTTCCTCGATCTCGCGCCGATGACGCTGGACAACATCTACAACATCGTCGACCAGAAGAACGGATCGGCGCGGGCGCACGTTCTCGTGGACAAGGTGCTGTTCGATTCGCAAACCGTCAAGGAGGTCTGCAACATGATGGGCCTGCGGCAGTTGGGGTGCAGCACCGGAACCGTGCAGGACTTCGGTCCCGACTTCGGACTGTCCTACATGCTCGACGGCATGGCGGCGATGGGGCAGCGATGACCAGACCGGTGCGCAAATACGTCCTGCCCGCGGTGTTGACGGCCTGCCTGACCCTTTCGGGATGTGCCTCCGAGGGGCTGGCAAGCCTGCCGCTGCCGGCACCGGGCGTCGGCTCGGGCGGTTACCAGCTGACAGCGATCTTCTCCAACGCCTTGAACCTGCCGGCGAATGCCAAGGTGAAGCTGGCCGGTGCCGATGTGGGTGAGCTCGAGTCGATGGTGGCCAGCAATTACACCGCGGTGACCACGTTGCGCATCATGGACGGCGTCCGCCTGCCGCGCGGCACCACCGCCGAATTGCGTTCGGCGACACCGTTGGGCGACGTGTTCGTCTCGGTCCGGCCCCCGAGCCCGCTCGACCCGAACGCGCCGCTGCTCAAAGACGGCGACACCATCGGTCTGGACGACACGCAGGCAGCCGCGACCGTGGAATCGCTGCTCGGCTCGGCGGCGATCCTGGTCAACGGTGGTGCGGTGCGCAACTTCACCAACATCATCAACGGTTTGGGCAAGGCCACCGGTGATCAGGGCCAGGCATTCGGCAACCTGATCGCGAAGACAAACCACACGCTGGGCACCCTGAACGCGCGCTCGGACCAACTTTCGACCGCCATGACCGAGACCTCGCGGGTACTGCAGCAGATCGAAGACAAGAACCAGACCGTCAGTGAGTTGATGGACGCCGCGGGTCCGGCGACCGACACGTTGGCCGAACACACCACCCAGATTGCGGATCTGATCAGCCAGATCGGCGACACCTCGGCCCAACTGCGCAAGTTCCCGTCGATCGCGGGCACCGACTCCAGCGGGCGCAGCGTGATCGCCGATGCCAACAAGGTGGCCGGCGCCTGGAACGATGTGGCGCAGGCACCCGACGCGTCGCTGTACTCGCTGAACCGGCTGATGCCGCCGCTGGTGAAAGCTACGTCAGGCAACGGCCTTTCGGTGCGCGCCAGCATCGACCGGTTGATTCTCGGATCGATTCCCGATATCGGGTTCGCCGGTGATCCCGGGCTGCACGGTCCCAAGCGGTACAACTGGCATCAGCTGGTGGGCTCGTTGCAGTACACGTTGTTGCGGCTGCAGGAACGTGTCGTCGGCCGCGGCCCCTCGGTGCCGCAGGTACCGGTGATCCCCAGCCCGACCGAGCCCGGCGAGATCATCCCGGCGCCCCAAGCACCTCCGCAGGCACCGCCCGCGCAGGCTCCGCCCGCCGAGGCGCCGGCGGCCGCGGAGGTGCCGCGATGATCAACGCACTCGCGGATTTCGTGGTCGGTGTGGTTCGGGCCGGATACCGGCGCCGCGCCTGGCTTTCGGCCGGTGCACTGGTGATGACCTTGGTGGTGGCCAGCGCCTACCTGATGATCGGCGCACTGCGGATCAAGCCGTTCGATTCCAGCTACCGCGTCACCATCGAGTTGCCGGAATCGGCGGGCCTGCTGCCCAACCAGGACGTCACGTTGCGCGGTGTGCGCGTCGGGCGGGTGGAACGGCTCAACATCACGCCCGCCGGGGTCCGAGCCGTGGTGAACATCAGCTCGGCGGTGTCGATTCCGAAGTCCAGCGACGTTCGGGTGTCCGGCCTGTCCCCAGCCGGTGAGCAGTACATCGACTTCGTGGCGGATTCGGCAGACGGGCCGTTTCTCACCGACGGCAGCGTGATCGGCCTGGGCAAGGCCACGGTGCCGGTCAGCCTGGCCCAGTTGCTCGCCGACGCCGATGGCGCACTGGCCCAGGTCGACGTCGAGAAGCTCAAGGTGATCCGCAAGGAACTGAGCATGTCGCAGGCCGGTCCGGGCAAACTCAAAGACGTCATCGACGGCGGCACGTTCCTGTTGTCGACGCTGGATTCGGTGCTGCCCGAGACGGTGAGCGTGCTGCGGAACAGCCGTGTGGTGTTCAATCTGGCGGCGGACAAGAATGCCGGTATCGCGGTGGCATCGGACAACCTCAGCTCGACCTTCGACGGGGTGAACAAGATGCGGGAAGGCTTCCGCCGCCTCACCAATCAGACGCCGGGGTCGTTGAACGCCGTCGACAACCTGTTCACCGACAACTCCGACACCATGGTGCAGCTGCTCGGAAGTCTGGCCAGCACTTCGCAATTGCTGTATCTGCGGGTGCCTGCACTGAACGCGCTGTTTCCCAATTACCGCACCTCGGTGCTCGATGCGCTCGGCAGCGTCATGCATGACAACGGGCTGTGGGCCACCGCCGACATCTACCCGCGCTACACGTGCGACTACGGGACGCCGCGCCGGTCACCGGCGGCGGCGGACTATCCCGAGCCCTACATGTACACCTACTGCCGCGACGATCACCCCGGCGTGCTGGTCCGTGGTGCCAAGAACGCACCACGTCCGGCCGGTGACGACACCGCCGGTCCACCGCCCGGCGCTGATCTCGGGCGCACCACCGACCCGACACCGCGGGGCCGCTACACCATTCCGACGCCCTATGGTGGTCCAACGTTGCCGATCGAACCACCGCGCTGATCCACCCAACTCACCAAAAGGAGATGACGGTGACCGTGACTACCGACAAGAAGACCGACGACGAGCAGACCGACACCGTCGACGATGCGATCGGTATCGAACAGACCGCTGACGAGGCCACCGAGGGCGGTTCGGAGACCGACGACACGGACGAATCCGAGGCTCACAGCGGACCCGAAGCGCAGGCCGAGAAAACGGGCTGGGGCAGGCGCGTGCTCATCGGAGCCGTCGTCGCGGTGTTCGTCGCCGCCCTGGCCCTGTCGGGTTTCCTCGGCTGGCAGGTCTGGCAAGGCCATCAGGTAGCGCAGGCCGGGAAGCAGGCCCAGGACGCCGCGGTGAACTACGCCCAGATTTTGACGAGTATCGATTCCGACAAAGTCGACGAGAACTTCAACCAGGTATTGGCCGGGGCCACCGGCGAGTTCAAGGACATGTACTCGCAGTCGAGCATGCAGCTGCGCCAGTTGCTCATCGACAACAAGGCCTCTGCCCATGGCGTGGTGGTCGAGTCGGCCGTGCAATCGGCGAGCAAGGACAAGGTCGTGGTGTTGCTGTTCGTCGACCAGTCGGTGTCCAACACCACGGTTCCCGACCCGCGGATCGACCGTAGCCGCATCAAGATGACGATGGAGAAGGTCGACGGGCAGTGGCGCGCAAGCAAAGTGGAACTCGCCTGAGGCGCCCGGTGATGCGCATCGGCAATCTGATCTGTGCGGCGGCCCTGGCGGCAGGCACTGCTGTGGCCGTCACGACCGCCGCGCCCGCGTCAGCGTCGGCGGCCACGTTCTGTGACGAGCTGGGCGGACAGTGGGACGGACAGGCCTGCCGTACGTCGGTGACCTCGGAACGAAAAGCGGTTCGTGACATCACGATGGCGCTGCCCGGCGATCTGGTGGACAACCCCGTCATCCGGCAGTATCTGACCAACCTGATGAACAACTGGCGCACCGCCGCCGCCAAGATGGTCCAGGACAGTTTCGGCGAGGAGCAGTTCGAGATCTTCCAGCATGGCGGTGCGGTGACTGCCGTGTTCCACGAGATGTACTCGGGAACGTTCGGTACCGACGCCCTTTCGCACCCCAATGCGCCCATCGTGAGCGATGCCTACCGCACCTTCACGTTCGCGGACGGCCGGCAGTTGCAGCTGGCCGACCTGTTCAAACCGGGTGTCGATCACCGGGTCGAGATTCCGCGTTTGGGTGAGCCGTTCATCGTCGCGGCCCTGGATGCCGCCCCGCCGCCACACCAGCCCGGCACCTATCCGTTCACCCCGGACCGCTGGACGCCGGACAAGGTCTACTCGGGTGGGTACAAGGCCTGGGCGCTGACGCCGGACGAGCTGATCCTGTACATGCCGGACTACCCGGTCGGCCGCGACTCACCGGTCGATTTCACCCCGGGCCGGATGCAATGGTCGATGGACGGCGGCACGGTGCAGGCCCACATCCCGCTCTCGGCGCTGGCCCCGGTGCTGCGGCCGGAGTACGGCGGAGCCTGACGGTCCGGCCATCGCCTCGCGGCGGCTGAGCTTTTCGATTCTTCGCGAGGCTAAAGGGTTACTCGGCCTGAGTTTGTTGCCACCATGAGCCGCACCATTCAGTGCGATTTCTTGGGGGACAACGGCCATGCGGCTATTCAGTTCGGTACTTGCGATGCTCAGCGCACTCGTGGTGGTACTGACGGCGTGTGGCTCCTCGGGTGGGGCGGCGCACACCGCGGACGGCAGAACGGTGGTGCGGTACCAGGGCTGGGCCGGTGAGGTTCGATTCCAGGAACTGGCCGAGGACCTCGGCTATTACCAGAAGATCAAGCTCGACTGGGTGGGCAACACCACCAGCGGGCCGCAGGACATCCAGTCGGTGGCCACCGGCGACATCGATGTGGGTGAGGCGTTCAACGGGGCGGTGGTCAAACTCAACGCCGCCGGTGCGCCGATCACCTCGGTGCTCAGCTCCTACGGTGCCGACGAGGGCGAATACACCGGTTACTTCGTGCTGGAGAACAGCCCGATCCGCTCTGCCCGTGATCTGATCGGCAAGAAAGTCGGGATGAATACCCTTGGCGCTCACCACGAATTCCTGACCCGGGAGTGGCTGGCCAAAGAGGGACTGACCAACGACGAGATCAAGACGGTCACGTTGACCGTGGTGCCGCCGGTCAACACCGAACAGGCGTTGCGCGAGAAGCAGATCGACGTCGCGGCACTCAACGGGATCTGGCGGGAAACCGCACAGCAGCGCGGTGGAATCCGGCCACTGTTCACCGACAAGTCCCTGTTCGGGGCGTTCAGCTACGGCACCTTTGTGGTTCGCGACGATTTCCTGGCAAAGAATCGGGATGCGGTGGCCGATTACGTGCAGGGCACCGCGCGGGCCATTCGCTGGACCCAGGTGACGCCGCGCGACGAGGTGGTGGCCAAGTTCCGCGACATCATCGCCAAGCGCAAACGCAACGAGGACACCCAGTCCATCGAATACTGGCGCAGCTCAGGCATCCCGGTGCCCGGCGCGGTGATCGCCGAGCGCGAACTGCAGACCTGGATCGACTGGCTGGTCCGCAACGGCGAGCTCAAGGAGGGGCAGTTGAAGGCCAAAGACCTCTACACCAACGAATTCAACCCGTACGCCAACGGGACCTACCCAAACAACAGCGGTCCCGACGGGAAAGCGCTGGCGCACAAATGAGTACGCCACCCAAGCTCAGCCTCCGGCATGTGGGCAAGCAGTTCCCGATCCGCGGCGAGAAGACCGCGTTCACCGCGATCCAGGACATCAGCATCGACCTGGCGGCGGGGGAGTTCCTGGTGCTGGTCGGGCCGAGCGGCTGCGGCAAGTCGACGCTGCTGGACCTGCTCGGCGGGCTGACCCGGCCGACGTCGGGGGAGATCCTGCTCGACGGCAAGCCCGTGACCGGTCCTGGCCTCGACCGCGGCATCGTGTTCCAACAGTACGCGCTGCTGCCGTGGCGCACGGCCCGCAAGAACATCGAATTCGGTCTGGAGGCAAAAGGACTGCCCGCCGCCGAACGGCGCCGACGGGCCGAGGAGTACCTGGAACTGGTCGGGTTGCATGGCTTCGCCGATCGGTATCCGCACGAACTGTCCGGTGGCATGAAGCAACGCGTCGCGATCGCGCGCAGTCTGGCGTTCGATCCCGAGGTGCTGCTGATGGACGAGCCGTTCGCCGCCTTGGACGCCCAAACCCGCGAATCGCTGCAGGACGAACTGCTGAGGATCTGGCAGGCCACCGGCAAGACGATCCTGTTCATCACCCACGGCATCGACGAGGCGCTGTATCTCGGTCAGCGGGTTGCGGTGCTGACGTCGCGGCCGGGCCGGATCAAGAAGATCGTCGACGTCGACATCGACCGCGGCACCGACGATGTCCGCTCCAGTGCGGGATTCCGGGCGCAACGCCACCACGTCTGGTCGCTGCTGCACGACGAGGTGGAACGCGCTCGGTCCGAGGAGGTTCAGCATGTCTAGCGCCATCGCGGTAGCTGCAGTCGAGACGCCCGCAGAAATCCCGACCCAGTCGCCGACGCCGCCAGGGCTCGAGCCTCGGGGCCGCCGGTTGCGGGCCCTGGCCTGGCGCCTGCTGCGACCCACCGTGGTGGTGGCGGCCTTCCTGGCGTTGTGGGAGGTGGCTCCACGGGTCGGTCTGGTGGACAAGGTGTTTCTGCCGCCGTTCTCCGAGGTGGTCAGCGCGTGGTTCATCCTGTTGCACAACGGCCAGCTGTGGGAGCATGTTTCGGCCAGCCTGTCGCGCGCTCTGGCCGGGCTGGCCATCGCGATCGTCGTCAGCATTCCGCTGGGCGTGGCGATCGCCTGGTACCGGCCGGTCGCCGAGTTTCTCAACCCGATCCTGGAGCTGTTCCGCAACACCGCCGCACTCGCCCTGCTGCCGGTGTTCATCCTGATCCTGGGGATCGGCGAGACGTCCAAGGTGGCGCTGGTGATCTACGCGGCGTCGTTCCCGATCCTGCTCAACACCATCTCCGGGGTGCGGACGGTGGACCCGCTGCTGATCAAATCGGCACGGTCCCTCGGGCTTTCCCCGATCCGGCTGTTCCAGAAGGTGATCCTGCCCGCAGCGGTGCCGACCATCTTCACCGGTCTGCGGATGGCGGCCGCCTCCTCGATCCTGGTACTGATCGCCGCCGAGATGGTGGGCGCCAAGGCCGGCTTGGGTTACCTGATCACCGCCTCGCAGCTGAACTTTCAGATCCCCGACATGTACGCCGGCATCGTCACGATCGCACTGGTGGGCGTCATCTTCAACGGCATCGTGGTGGCCATCGAACGGCGCCTGTCGGGCTGGCGCGCCACCACCTAGGGCGCGCCACCACCTAGGAAAGGGAACCATTGCCACGCCAACTACATCTCAACGCATTCCTGATGGGTGTCGGCCACCACGAAGCGGCGTGGCGGCACGAGCGCACGGATGTCCGAAACCTGACCGACGTCAAGCACTTCCAGCGCCTGGCCCAGCTCGCTGAACGCGGCAAACTGGATTCGGTGTTCTTCGCCGACGGGCTGGCGGTGGGGCCACGGGTGAAGCACAACACCCAGGCGATCTTCGAACCGATCACGCTGCTGACCGCGATGGCGACGGTCACCGACCACGTCGGCTTGATCGCCACCGCCACCACCGGCTACATCGAGCCGTACACCCTGGCCCGCAACTTCGCGTCGCTGGATCACATCAGCGGCGGCCGGGCCGGATGGAACATCGTCACCTCCGCGGGTGAGGACGAGGCCGCCAACTTCGGTGTCGACGGTATTCCCGACCATGCCGGGCGTTACCGGCGGGCCGCCGAATTCGTCGACGTGGCAACAGCATTGTGGGACAGCTGGGAAGACGACGCGCTGGTGCTCGACGAGGCTACCGGCATCTTCGCCAACCCGGATCGGGTACACCGGATCGACCACCAGGGGGAGCACTTCAGGGTCCGCGGGCCGCTCAACTCGCCGCGTTCGGTACAGGGGCGTCCGCTGTTGGTGCAGGCCGGGTCCTCGGAGTCGGGCAGGGATTTCGCCGCGCGATACGCCGAGGCGATCTTCACCGCCCAGCGGTCAGTGGCCGAGGGCAAGGCGTTCTACCGCGACGTGAAATCCCGGGCGGTGAAATTCGGCCGCAGCGCCCACGACGTCAAGATCCTGCCCGGCATCGTTCCGTTCATCGGGCCCACCGAGGACGCCGCGCTGGAATTGGAGCAGCAGTTCACCGATCTGATCTCGCCCGAGTACTCCTTGCGTCAGCTGTCGCAGATGCTCGGGGTGGATCTGACCGCGCACGCGCTCGACGCCCCGCTGCCGGCGCTGCCGCCCATCGAGCAGATCCAGGGCAACAAGAGCCGCTATCAACTGGTGAAGGATCTGGCCAGCAGTGAGTCTTTGACCGTGCGGCAATTGATCGCGAAACTCGGCGGCGGCCGCGGACACCGCACCTTCGCCGGAACCGCCGAACAGGTGGCCGACAACCTGGAGCTGTGGTTCCGTGAGGGCGCCGCCGACGGCTTCAACATCATGCCGCCGTATCTTCCCGGCGGCCTGGAGGATTTCGTGGCGCAGGTGGTGCCGATCCTGCAACGGCGCGGCCTGTTTCGCACGGAGTACACCGCGGCGACCCTGCGCGGGCATTACGGCCTGGCACACCGGCCCAGCCGGTACACGGTGACGGCGGCCGAGGTCTCTTGACGCCGAGCGTGCACTCAGATCGCGATTTCGACGTCAAACGCGATCTGAGCGCACCGTAGACGGCTGTGCGCTAGCGGTAGTTGACGAACTGTAGCGCCACGTCCAGGTCGGAACCCTTGAGCAGGGCGATGACGGCCTGCAGGTCGTCACGCTTCTTGGAGCTGACCCGGATCTCGTCGCCCTGGATCTGCGCCTTGACGCCCTTGGGGCCCTCGTCGCGGATGATCTTGGTGATCTTCTTGGCCTGCTCGCTGCTGATGCCCTGCTTGATGTCGCCGGTGACCTTGTAGGTCTTGCCGCTGGCCTGCGGTTCGCCGGCGTCGAAGGCCTTCATCGAGATGTCGCGGCGGACCAGTTTCTCCTTGAACACGTCGACCGCGGCCTTGACGCGCTCCTCGGTGCTGGACGTGAGTTCGATCACCTCTTCGCCCTTCCAGGCGATGCTGGTATCGGTGCCCCGGAAGTCGAACCGGGTGGACAGTTCCTTGGCGGCCTGGTTGAGCGCGTTGTCGACCTCCTGACGGTCGACCTTGCTGACGACGTCGAAGCTGGAATCCGCCATTGGACGCCCCTCCTCTTTCCTCGGTAAATCCTGCCGGTTTGTAACTTAGGTACATCCTCGTTGTACCCTGCTATTCGCACCAAACCGGAGACGGGGCGGCGCACCACCCAGGCAGGTTGCCCGAGCGGCCAATGGGAGCGGACTGTAAATCCGTCGGCTTACGCCTACACAGGTTCGAATCCTGTACCTGCCACCCGAGTCAGGCCCCCTTTCGAGGGGGCCTGTTTGGTTTTACCGGCAGTCCGACCTGGGGCACCCGCTCGTGTGGTCCGCAGCGGTCCGCTGACCGGCAGCATCAGCCGACCACCAGCCGAAGCGTTGAACTTCGAGATGCTGGTCCGGGGCCGCGTTCTCCTCAGCCCAACGCAAGGCGGTGCGTTTGCGCCAGAATCCGGCGATCGGTATCACGCCACCGTCGGGACGGTGCATGAACACATACCAACCAAGTTTCATCGGACCCCCCGGTGCCGACATCGTCTTCGCTTGCCGAGCTACATTCTGGCGCGCAAGTGCCGTTCCCCGTCAAATCTGGCAAAGTTCTGCCAGTGAGCGGGCCGACAAACCCCTCGACAGCGTGGGGACAATCGACGTCATGACCGCGCAACGCGTCATCGACGACAAGCTGGTGAACTTCGCCAGCCACATCGACGACAACACCATCGAGCAGGCACGGCAAACCGCCTCGATGCCGTTCGTGCACCCTCATATCGCACTGATGCCAGATGCCCACAGCGGCAAGGGTTCAGCGGTCGGCACGGTGATTCCCACCGTTGACGCCGTGATCCCCGCTGCGGTCGGTGTCGACATCGGTTGCGGGATGATCGCTGCCCGTACGGAGTTCACCGCTGCCGCTCTTGCGGGCCGCGATCTGGCGGCGCTGCGTAAAGCCATCGAGACGGCGATTCCGCTGTCTCCGGGCAATTACAACGACACGCTGGCCCGGTTCCCGTTCACCCATGGCCGCATCGCCGATCTGGAGCACCTGGCCAAGGACGGCGATATCGAGCTGTCGCATTCGCCCAAATGGCGTGAGCAGCTCGGCTCTCTGGGCGGAGGCAATCACTTCATCGAACTGTGCCTGGATCAGGCCGACCGGGTGTGGCTGTTCCTGCACTCGGGGTCTCGGGGGGTGGGAAACAAGATCGCGCAGAAGCACATCCGCATCGCGCAGAAGCTCATGAAGCGGTGGTGGATCGAGCTGCCCAACCCCGATCTGGCCTACTTGCCCCAGGGCACGCCGGAATTCGCGAACTATCTGCGGGAGCTCAACTGGGCGCAGCGGTTCGCGTTCGAGAACCGCGCCGAGATGATGGACCGCTACATGTGGGTGTTCGCCTCGTGGATGGGCTATGCGCCCCTGGATCGGCCCCAGACCGCCGGTGACTTCGAGGTCGAGAGGGTCAACACCCACCACAACTACACCCGCAAGGAGCACCACGGGGGCCGTGAGGTGTGGTTGACCCGCAAGGGCGCCATCGACGCCCACACCGGGGTGCTGGGCCTGATTCCCGGCAGCATGGGGACGCGTTCGTATGTGGTGCGGGGCAAGGGCAACCCGGCCGGACTGTGCTCAGCGCCGCACGGGGCCGGGCGCCGGTTCTCCCGTAACGAGGCCCGTCGCCGGTTCACCGCCGACGACCTCGCGCGGCGCATGCAGGGCATCGAATACCGTCACGGCGAGCAGTGGGTCGATGAGATCCCCGACGCGTACAAGGACATCGATGTGGTGATGGCCGACGCGGAGAGCCTGATCGAGGTCGAGCATGAGCTTCGTCAGGTGATGAACGTCAAGGGCACGTAGGTCCTGGCCCGTGAGGTCAGGATCTACGTCCGGCCACCAAATAGACCACGGGCAGCACGCCTGAGGTGCTCAGTACTCCGAGCGCGCTGCCCCACAACCATTTCGGTCCGTTGATCCGGCTCGGCTCGCGGCCGGCGAGGTCGCGTAGCGCCCAGGCCCGCAACCCCGCGTCCACTGCGGCCGCCGCGATCACGGCCGTCTTGGCCCTGGGAGACAGGTCTTTCCAGCGCTTCTTTGCCACAGCGGCGTTCCTTTCTGGCAACGGACGGTCGCTTCCAAGATATCCGCCGGCGGCGGTTCGGACAGCGAGCTACCGATTGCGCGGCGTCGCTGCGCCGGGCACTATCCGAATATGGCGGAAATCGCCGCCCCGGCAGAGGATGCATTGGTCAGCGCGCTCGCGCATTCCCGCAGCGCCACCGAAGTGCTTGAGGTTCTGGGCAGTTCGGGCGACGGGCTGGATGGCGACAGCGCGCGCGAGCGGCTGGCCGCCCACGGCCCGAACAAACTTCCCGAAAAGCGTCCCCGGCCTGCGATTCTGCGGTTCTTCGCGCAGTTCAACAATGTGCTGATCTACATCCTGATCGCCGCCGGTGTGCTCAAAGCCATCCTCAACGAGTGGATCGATTGCGCGGTTATCTTGTCTGTCGCGGTGATCAACGCCGTGGTCGGCTTGATCCAGGAAGGCCGGGCCCAGCGGGCGCTCGAC
Source organism: Mycolicibacterium senegalense (assembly GCF_019645875.1). GTDB lineage: Bacteria > Actinomycetota > Actinomycetes > Mycobacteriales > Mycobacteriaceae > Mycobacterium > Mycobacterium senegalense. The sequence goes on from NZ_CP081000.1 coordinate 1,169,763, forward strand.
AGCATCCGAGGCATGTTGTCGGTGACCGCGCAGGTCCGCCGTGACGGTCATTGGCAGCAGGTCGACGCGCAGACCCTGGTGCCGGGCGATGTCGTGCGCATCGCGTCGGGGGATCGCATCCCGGCCGACATGCGGCTGCTGACGGTTGCGAACCTGCGGGTGGAGGAGTCGGCGCTGACCGGTGAGTCTTTGCCGGCCAAGAAGGATGTGACACAGGTCGGCCCGGACGCCGGTCTGGGTGACCGGATGTCGATGGTGTACTCCGGCACCATCGTGGCGGCGGGTTCGGGCACGGGCGTGGTGACGGCGACCGGCACCAGCACCGAGATCGGCCGGATCCAATCGTTGATCGCCGATGTGGAAACCATCGAAACGCCGCTGACCCGCAAGCTGGCGCGGTTCGGGCGCCAGCTGTCGGTGGGCATCCTGGGCGCGGCCGCGGTGATGCTGGTGATCGGCAAGCTGGTGCACCAGTTCACGGTGGATGAACTGATCACGGCGGCAATCGGTTTCGCTGTCGCCGCGATACCGGAGGGATTGCCCGCCGTGGTCACCATCACCCTCGCGCTCGGGGTGCAGCAGATGGCCCGCCGGCGAGCGATCACCCGCAAGCTTCCCGCCGTCGAGGCACTCGGCGCGGTCAACGTCATCTGCTCGGACAAGACGGGCACACTCACGCAGAACGAGATGACCGCCCGCACCGTGGCCACCGCGCGTCACCTGTTCGGTGTCACCGGCACCGGGTACCGGCCCGACGGCGCCCTCGAACTCGACGGCACATCGATCGACCCGGCGGACTATCCCGATTTGGCGGCATTGTTGACGACGATGGCCGTCTGTAACGACGCCCGCCTGAACGAGTCCGAGGGTCAGTGGCGGGTGGTGGGCGAGCCGACCGAGGGCGCGCTGCGCACACTGACCTTGAAGGCCCAGATCGACGATGCGGACTGGCCACGCCTGGGCGTGGTGCCGTTCGAGTCGGCCAACAAGTTCATGGTGACCCTCAACGACACCCCCGGAGGGGAGCGCTACCTCTACGTCAAAGGGGCACCGGACCGGCTGCTCGACCGGTCGGCCAGCCAGGCCGGCGCCTCGTCCGCGGAGCCACTCGATCGCGCCGCCTGGGAGGCGCGTATCGACGAACTCAGCGGGCAGGGTCTGCGGGTGCTGGCCGCGGCCCGGCGGCCGGCGGGCAGTTCGGACACCGTCGACATCGGCGACGTCTCGGACGGGCTGGAGTTTCTCGGCGTCGTCGGCATCGTCGACCCGCCCCGGCCGGAAGCCGTCACTGCCATCGCCACCTGTCATGCGGCCGGCATCCAGGTCACCATGATCACCGGTGACCATGCCGGAACTGCGCAGGCCATCGCACGCGAGATGGGCATCATCAAAGCCGGCGAGGCACCGCGGGTGCTCACCGGAGCCGAGCTGGAGGAGATGAGCCAGACCAGGTTGCGCGAGGTGGCCGACGACATCCACGTCTACGCCCGCACCAGCCCCGAACACAAGCTGCGCATCGTCAGCGCGTTGCAGGGCCAGGGCAAGGTGGTCGCGATGACCGGTGACGGTGTCAATGACGCACCGGCATTGACCCGCGCCGACATCGGCGTAGCGATGGGGATCAAGGGCACCGAGGCCACCAAGGAAGCCGCCGGGATCATCCTGGCCGACGACAACTTCGCGACCATCGAGCGGGCCGTCGAAGAGGGCCGGCGGATCTACGACAACATCCGGAAATCCGTGCTGTTCATGCTGCCTACCAACGGTGCGCAATCGTTGATCATCCTCGTGGCGATCCTGGCCGGGTTCGCGTTGCCGTTGCAGCCGGTGCAGATCCTGTGGGTCAACATGGTCACCTCCGTCACCCTGTCGCTGGCGCTGGTTTTCGAGAAGGCCGAGGACGGCCTGATGCAGCGGCCGCCGCGAACTCCCAAGCAAGCGTTGGTGAACCGGGCCGACGTCGCGATGATCGCGCTGGTGTCGATCCTGGTCGCCGGCGCCACCCTGGCGGAGTTCTTCGTGGCCCGCGCCGGTGGATATCCGTTGGCGGTAGCGCAGACCGCCGCGGTGAACATGCTGGCCCTGGGCCAGTTGGCCTACCTGCTGAACTGCCGGTTCGTCACCTCGTCGAGCCTGCGGCCGCAGGTGTTCCGGGGCAATCCTTGGGTGTGGCGGATGGCCGGCGCCATGATCGCACTGCAGTTGGTGTTCACCTACGCGCCGTTCATGCACACCTGGTTCCACTCGGCGCCCATCACCTTCCGCGGGTGGTCGGTGGCGATCGCGTTGTCGATCGTGATCTTCCTGACCATCGAGACCGCCAAGTGGGTGGGACGCCGGTTCATGCCGACGCTGGTGACGTAGCCGCCGGGCGAACCGGGTGTTTCCAGCTTGCGGGAGGATGATCAAGTCCATGACCCGCATGTCGGTTCTCTCTGGCGCACTGTTGTCGGCTGCGGGTGTCGCAGTTTCCGTGGTGGCGGCTCCGGTGGCTTCCGCCGGGGCCGACGATGTGATCCGCGACCTGGAATCGCAGGGCTATACCGTTCACATCAACTGGACCAACGGATTCGACACCAAGCCGCTGTCGGAGTGCTGGGTTACCGGCGTCAACAATCCCGCCGATGAGCAGCCCGGCCCGACGACGTTCGTCACCGTCTACGTCGACGTCGCCTGCCCGAATCACGATTACTGAGCGCTTGTGGAACGTCCGGGCCTACGGGCTGACGGGCATCGTCGTCACCGGTGAACCGCCGGAGCCGCTGCTGCTTCCGCCACCGAAGAGTCCGCCGCCGCTGGAGGATCCGCCTTCGCTCGATGACGATCCGCCGCCCGACGGGTATTGCGGCGCGACCGTCGTCACCGGCGCCTGGGACGCCGGCTGTTCGACCGGCGGCGTGTAGGTCGGCGCGGTGTGCGTCGGCACTTCGATCGTCGGCACGGAGGCTTCCGTCGACGTGTGGGTCGGCGGCACCGTGGTGGTGGGCGGGGCCGTCGTCGTGGGCGGTGCGGTGGTGGTCGGCGGTGCGGTCGTGGTCGTCGGCGGCGCGGTGGTGGTAGGCGGCTCCGTCGTGGTGGTGGGCGGTTTCGTGGTGGTGGTGGGTGGTGCCGTGGTCGTGGGTGGCGTGGTCGTCGGCACCCACGGTGACGGCAATGTCGGCCACACGACCGGCGGTAGCGGAATCGGCACGGGCAGGGGCACCGGAACCGGAACGGGGACCGGCCCGGGTGCCACCTCGACCGGCGGGGGAGCGGGGACCGCGGGCGGGGCGGCCGGCGGGGCCACCGGGGGCGCCTGGACCGGTTGGTTGCCGGTGCCCTGGCGTACCTTGGGCGCGGCCGGAGCCGCGGGCGGTGGGGTCAGCACCGACACGGGCAGAGCCACCGGATCCGGCTCATGCGGTACCTGTGGCAGGTAATTCCCGGGCACGGTCTGTGCCTGCTGGGTGGGCGCCGGCTGCGCGCGCACATCGGCCGCCGGCCGGACGTTGATCGCGACGGTGACGGCCAGCGTGGCGAAGGCCACCACCACGAACGTCAAGGCACTGCCCATGAGCAGCATCCGCGGCGGTGGCGGCGCGATCACCGTCGTGTAGTCGGGGTCCTCGTCCTGCTCGGGCACGAACTCGTTGACCGCGTCCATCGGCATCTCGTCGGCCCATGGCTGGTCCTCGGGCTCCTGCGAGTACGCCAGATCCGGTCCGACGGCGGCGGAGTCCGCAGGGGCAGGAGCCATTTGCGTGGCATCGCCGGCGGCGGGCGCCATTTGCGTCGCGTCAGCCGCGGGCGCCATCTGCGTGGCCTCCGACACCGGCGCCATCTGGGTCGGGTCTTGTGGCACACCGACCACAGGTGCCATTTGCGTGGACGCACTCGCCGGTGCGATATCGCCGACCAATTGAGCCGCACCGCGGGCGATCGCGTAGCCGGCGTCGGCGGCCACCTCGACCGGTGCGGTCGAACTGAGTTCTGCCGCAACGGAATCGAGATCGAGACGCTGCCCGACCAGCAGCACACGGGTGGGGGCTTCGTCGGCGGGCACCCGCTGCAGCACTGCCGCGCACGCGGCGGCCGGCCCGGCGGTGCCGATCGGCGCGGTGGCCAACGTCGTCGATGTCGGGGTCGGTGCCGCCGTGCGGTCCCCGACCACGGTGAGCGACACGGTGTCGTCATCGGCGAGCAGCAGGGCGGCGTCGGCACCCACGCTGCGGGCCAGCGCTGCGGCGGCCTCGGCTTCGGTCACCACCTCGACGTTCGGCACCCCGGCGTCGAGCACGGTCTGGCGCAATGTGTCGGCGGCCGACTCGTCGGGCACGCACAGTCGGGTCGCGGCCACCTGGTTGCCCGACTCGGTCACGGCTCGGTAGGTGCCGATGATGGTCTCGGCCAATTCCGACATCTCGGCCACCAGGTCGTCGGGCAGATCGAGCGCGTACTGATCCAGAACCTGGCCGCCGCTCGCGGGCGAACCGATCATGGCCAAGCGCGCCACACGCCCGGTGACCGCCACCCCGAGGACTACGTCCACGGTTCTACTCCTTGCTTTATGGGTGTTGTACGAGCCCCGACGGACAAATCCAAGCTACCGCACAGGTGGGACGGGCCCTGGGGGTGAAGCGATGCGGCTGCCAGCGCTGCTTGTGCGTCGGAGCAAAAGTGAGCACGCTGGTTGAGTCCCGCTGCGGTGTCACTCATAGAGAGGAATCGGTTCGTGAGCGACGAGCGTTACGACGCGTCCGCCACCGTCGAGGTGGCGACGATGGCCGCGCCAGTCGTGGAGCGTCCGCCGCGGGTCGGCTACCTGCCCACCCGGACCAACCGGCTGCGTGACGGCCTCGCCGTGGTGTTGCTCGTCACGGCCATGTTGCTCCCGTGGAACCTGGAATTCGGCCTCGGCATCCCCGGCAGAGCCGGGTCGACGTTCGCGGCGCTGGCGGTCGTGACGCTGCTGGCCATCGGTGCCGCGCTCGCTCCGCACCTCGGTCCGCTGCGGCTGGCCGCCGCCGGCTCCGACGTCCGCCGCACCGGCCACGTCCGGCTGGCGCTGAGCGTCCCCTACCTCGTCGTGGTGGTCTGCTTCGTCGGCTACCACGTGGCGCAGACGGTGAGCGGCGGCGGAACCGGCGCAGTGCCGCCGGGGGTGGGGCCGGGCATGCTGCTCGGTGTTGCCGGCGCCCTGTTGGCGGGGCAACCGCCCATCACCTCGATCACCATCGAGGACAACAAGTTTCGCCGCTGGTACACGATCGCCCGGGTGATCGGGTTCGTCTCGATCGCCTTGGCGACGTTGTCGGTCGCGTTCAACCTCTACTGGCGGTTGCGGTACCTGTTCGTCACCGCGGGCGAGTTCGGCGGTCATGACATCGCCGTGATCGTCACCACGTTGCTCTACGGCGCGGAGGCGATGATCGCTCTGGTCATCGCCTCACGCTGGCTGACCGAGCGCACCGGCGCGGCGCGGCTGGCCACCACCGCCGTCGGTGTCTCCGGTGCGATGGCCGCCACGCTGGTGTGGCTGGCCGGAATCGGCCGCGATATCGACGCCTTTCACGGCATCGCCCAGAACACGTCGACGGCCGCGGTGGGTTACGAGGGCTACCTCGCCTGGGCGGCCGCGGCGGCGATCGTCGCACCGACGACGTTGTACGCCGTGTTCCTGATCAAGCCGCCCACCATCGGTGCCTACCGCGGCGCCGCGCAGAAGTGCCTGACGCTCATCGCCTTCTGGGCGTTCGCGGCCGCCGCGTTGCGGGTGGTCGACTTCCTGATCGCCCTGTCGCTCGACCTGCCGCGGGCGTTGTACGACACCGTGGCGATGACGGTGTTCAACCTGATCACCGCATTGGTGGCGCGGTGGCTGCACCGCCAGCTCGACAAGGGGATCACCTCGACGACCGTCGCCGCCGCGTTCAGCGCCGTGTTGTTCGTGTTCACCGTGGCCAACGTGGCCATCGGGGTGGCCCTGGCGCCGCGCTATGCCGGGCCCGCGCCGGCCGCGATCTACGGCAACAACCTGGCTCAGCAGATCACCAGCACGTTCGACGTCACGGTGTGTGTGCTGAGCTTGCTCGTGCTGGCGGTGATGGTGTTCACCGGGCCGTTCGCGGGCTACCTGGTGCGACGCGAAACTCGTGCCGCCAAACCCGTGCCCGAACCGCCGACGGAGGTGGTGCCGCCCAGGCCTGCCGTCGAAGAGTCCGCCCCGCCGACCATCGTTCGGCAGCCACGGGCGGCATCCGTGCCGAGAATCGTTCGACTGAAAGAGGATTCGACGACGGTGCTGGCTGCACCGCCCACCGCCGACCTTCAGGTGCCGACGCAGGCGCTGCGGATCCAGCGTCGTCCGCAGCGCCCGCCACAGCGTTAACCGGCCTTGGCGCTCTCGTGCTCGGCGGGCCGGTCGCGCTTGGTCTGCGCTGACTTCGCGGTGGGTTTGGCCGGGCGAACAGTCGAGCGGGTAGAGGAGCGGGTCGAATCGCGGCCGGCTGCGTCCGTCGCCTCCGCGACCGCCTTCAACCTCGGCAGCGAATCGCCGCGCGAAAGGCCCGTTTGCGCCGGGGCCCTGCGGGCGCGCAGAGGCTTCGGGGAGGTGTCGGCGACGGGCGGTTCAACGGCCGGGGGAGTCGAGGTTCGTCCGCCGATGGCCTGCAGCACCTTGGCGAACGGCCGGGTGGCGTTCGACAGGGCAGCGGCGACGTTCTCCACCGCGTGGCGCAGATCCTGCTCGAATGGCGAGTTGCCCACCGGATGCACCGGACGCACGATGACCGGGGTTTGGGGCTCGGTGTCCGACACCACGGGCTGGGGCAGGGTGGGGACGTATTTCTCGCCGCCCAGAATCGCCAGGGACTGTGCGAAGGCCGCCGGGAGTTGGTCGAGTGCTTCCTGCAGCTTCTCCGGCGGGGCCACCCAGCTGAATTCCGGGGCGTGGCTGGGGTCTGCGGTGCGGTCGTAACCCATCTCGACGAACACCCGCAGCACCGGGTCGAGCGCGTCGACGAAACGCTCCGCGCCGACCAAGGATGCCGGTATCCGCAGCGGGGCCAGCAGTGGAAGGTATTGGGGCAGCATCACGTAGGTGGTGTTGCCCACCTGTGTGGTGACGGCATTCGGTGCGTCCGGGTACTCCAGCAGGTAGCCGGGAAAGACGTGTCCGAACGCTTGCCCGGCAAAGGAGTTCGCCAGCGAGATCACGTTGAAATAGGCCGGGAAGTCGGCGATGGCGTCGTACTGGTTCTGGTAATAGGTTGTCTTGAAAGGGCTGTCGGATGGGCCCGGGCGGCCCAGCGGGAAGATGTCACCCAATATCGGGAGAGTGTTCCACGACGCCAATCGGGACAAGATGCCGCCGTCGGGCTGATACGGATTGCCGATGAACACGAACTCGTAATTGTGGGCGTTGGCAAGGAAATTAGGGTCCAGTGCCATGGCGGCTCGCGCGATCTCGGCGACCTGGTTACCTTGCGATACCCCGATGATCGTGACTTTTTCACCGGCAGCAATCCCGGCGAGGTCCTGCAGCAGGTAACCCGCGCCGACCGACTCGGATCGTTTCAGCGACTGCGGCCAGTACGGAAGGTCCGACAGCACCGGCAGATCCGAGATCATCGGGATGTCGAGGTTGATCTGTGCGGGGTAGGGCAGGGTGTGGAACGAGTCGCCTTCCGGGACCGTGGTTCCGTAGAACAACATCGGAACGGTCAGCCCGAATGCGTCGAACGACGGCCCAACCCCGATCGTCGTTCCGGTCAGTTGAACAGCGGCGCTGTAGGCGGCCGTCGGTGTGGTGACCGTGACCCCTGCCGAAGCCACGGCGACGCCGCCGGCGGTCAGCAACGTCGCGGCCCATGAAACGCTGTGCCGGCGCGCACGGCGCGACGACACCCCCCGACCCCGAGCCATCATTTGTGAATTCCTTTCCTAAGAGTTCTCTTTGGTTTTTGAGGGACCTGTATGCCTCCGGTTGCTCGGGGCGCGCTCAATGCTGCGCTATGTCACAGTGAATTAGTGGGGAAATTCGGAACTGTCGGTTTGGTTGCCGTCATGGCGGGGGCGGCTTCGGTGCTGAACACCATCGCAATGCCGTCCGCCACTGCGGCACCGTGTCCGGATGCCGAGGTGATATTCGCCCGCGGCACGACCGAAGCACCCGGTGTCGGCGATACCGGCGCGGCGTTCGTTGATTCGTTGCGCGCCAACGTCGCTCCGAAATCGGTGGAGGTCTATCCGGTCGACTACCCGGCGACCACCGATTTCCCCACTGCCGTACAGGGAATCGCCGATGCCCGGGCACACATCATGACCACCGCGGCCAATTGCCCCGATACCAAGATGGTGCTCGGCGGGTTCTCTCAGGGCGCGGCGGTCATCGGTTTCGTAACTGCCAGCGTTGTGCCGGACGGGATTTCGCCGGATAGCGTGCCTACGCCCATGCCGCCGGATTTAGCTGACCACGTGTCGGCCGTCGCGTTGTTCGGCAAGCCGTCGCAGCGATTCATGAGGGTGCTCAACAACCCATCGGTGATCGTCGGCCCGAATTACACGGCCAAGGCCATCGACCTCTGTGTCGACAACGACCTGGTGTGTGACCCGCAGGGCAGAAGCTTCGGCATCCACACGCAGTACGCGGAGGCCGGGCTGGTCAATCAGGGTGCCGCCTTTGCGGCGAGCAAGCTTCAGGACGACTGGGCTCGTCAGGCAACACCGCCCGCTCCACCGGCGACGCTGGCCGGCGCCGGGCCGGCGCAGCCGTCGCGGGTACCTGCTCAACCGGTGCAAGCCGCTCCGCCGGCACAGCACATGGGTCCGGTGCCGCGGAACCTTCCCGGCCCGGCCCCGGCTCAAAGCCCGCCGGCGCCGACCACGTCCACCCCGGTGCCCGTCGCGCCGCTGGCGTGAATCGGCCGTGAATCGGCCGTGAATCGGCGTTGTCGGGTCAGTGCGCGTTATTGCTGAACAGATAGACACCGGTGTGGTGGCCGATGAAGTTGTTGGCGATGAACAGCACGCCCGTGACCACGACCACCAGCACCAACGCGAACATCACCCAGCTCAGGCCGGTCAGCAGCCGGCCACGGCCGGGTTCTGAGGCACCGGCGGCGACATCGCCCGCGATGTGCAGGCGCACCCCGATCGCGAACAACGTCGGCACTGAGGCGCCCACCGCCAATCCGAAGAGCAGGATCTTGCCGACGGCCACAAGGTTGATCCAGTTGCTCATACGACGTCCCGTTCCTGCTTGTTCTCGAACGCGGTGAGGCTGCCCTGCCACGCGTCGTTGACGTTGTTGTGGTCGATCGGCGGTTTACGCGACTTGAGCCAGATGGGCACCGTGGCGGCGATCAGCGCGACGAACCCGACCAGTGGTCCGGCGAAGCCGCCGATGCCGTGCACGAGAACGTAGGTCAGGGCGCCGACGAGGCCCGCGGCCGGAAGGGTGATCAGCCACGCGGTGGCCATGTTGCGCGCCACGCCCCACCGCACCTCGGTGCGGCGGCCCAGGCCGCTGCCCAGGATCGACCCGGTCGCCACGTGTGTGGTGGACAGTGAGTAGCCGAAGTGGCTGGACAGCAGAATCGTTGCCGCTGAGGAGACTTCGGCGGCCATGCCCTGGGGCGCTTCGGTGTCGACGAGTCCCTTGCCCAGGGTGCGGATGACGCGCCAGCCGCCCGACAGGGTGCCGAGGGCGATGGCGACCGCGCACGCGGCGATCACCCAGAACGGCGGCATGGTCGTCGAGTCGTCGACGGCGCCGTAGGAGATGAGGGCCAGAAAGATGATGCCCATTGTCTTCTGCGCGTCGTTGGTGCCGTGCGCCAGTGAGATCAGGGAGGCTGAGCCGATCTGCCCGTAACGGAAGGCGGAGATCGTGCGCTCCCGCGGCAGGCCGCGGATCAGCCGGTACACCAGCCAGCTGGCGATGCAGGCCACCACGCCGGCGATCAGCGGTGACAACACCGCCGGGACGATGACGGTCGAGACCACGCCGCGCCAGATCACACCGTGCCCGCCCACGGCGGCGATCATCGCGCCGACAATGCCACCGATCAGGGCGTGCGACGAGCTGGACGGGATACCCATCAGCCAGGTGAGCAGGTTCCACAGAATGCTGCCGACCAGCCCGGCGAACACCAGCTCCAGCGTCACCAGATTCGCGTCGACGAGCCCTTTGGCGATCGTGGCGGCCACGGCCGTCGACAGAAACGCGCCGACGAGGTTCAGCAGGGCCGAGAGCGCCACCGCTGCGCGTGGTTTGAGTGCTCCACTGGCGATCGACGTCGCCATCGCATTGCCGGTGTCGTGAAAACCGTTCGTGAAATCGAACATCAGGGCGGTGAAGACGACGATGCACAGCAGGAGGAACTGTAACGACACGGTAAACAATTGTTGAACACAATCGCTACGAAAACCTAATTAACTGGATGAGGTCTCTGTCACTCCTCGGGCCCGAAGGTAGGGACCCGAAAATCGGCCGGGTGTGGTAGCCGCGTCGACGTCAGCGGTTCGGGATTTTGACTTCGAGGAGCTTGAGCGCCTCCATGATGTGTAGATGCGCCTCGTCCATCGTGGCGCTCATCTTGCCCAACCGGGCCTCGCTGTTCTCCGGCGTCAACACCACACATTGGTCGGCCATGCTGCGATAGCCGTCCAGGCCCTGCCGCAGGGAGTCGTTGATCTTGGCGTCAGGGCCGGGCAGAACCTTGTTGCGCACGGAGTCGACGTAATTGCGCAGGTCGTTGCAGGCGCTGTGGAGCGCGCCGAAGTCAGTTTGGTGATTCTGGGTCACCATCGCATTGGCGATCGGGCCCATCTGCGTGCCGAGGCCGGCGACGGCTTCGGTGATGGCGTGGCGCCATTCATCGGTTGCCGGGGCCATGGTGGGCGTACCCGCGACGGCGCAGCCGGAGAGCACGGATGTGGCGGCCAAGACGGCGGCGGCGAGGTACCTCATATACAGCGAGCTTATGGTGTGCGCCGCATGAGCGCGGCGCCTATGACAGCTGTAAGAGTTTGCGCGTAGATCGCCGCCCCCACGTGTAAGCACCGTCACACCGGTAACCTGATCAACGACTGACTAGGCAGATCGGGGGATCGGTATGGATCTCGTGCTCGGCCTCGCGATGACTTCGAGAGCCGTTCGATGGGTGCTCGTCGAAGGAACCACGGGCGAGGGGCGCCCGTTCGATCGCGGCGCAATCTCGTTCGAGGATGCCGCCGTTTACGACCCTGATGGGCTGCTGCGCGGCTTGGTCGACGACACCGAGCTCGAAGCCGGGCACCGCATCCATGCCATTGGCGTGACGTGGACCAATGACGCGGCGCCGTTGGCCGGCCGCATCATGCAGTCCCTCGACACCCGCGGCTACGGAAATGTCTTCGCGGTCTCGGAGATCGAGGCGGCCGGCATGCTGGCCAGCGGTATCGCGGAGATCACCGAGCACGACGACATCGCCGTGTGCATCGTCGAACCGGACGCTGCCGTCGTGTCGATCGTGACCCCTGACGATGTCAGCGCCGACCGGATCGAGCGGTCCGAGACTTTCGTCGCCGACATCACCGGATTGCTGGCGCTGACGGGCCGGCCGATCAGCGCGATGTTCGTCCTGGGCTCCGACGCCCACCCTCCGTTGGTGACCGAGCTGGCCGAGTCCATCCCGGCTTCGGTGATCACCGCAGCCGAATCCGATCTGGCATTCGCGCGGGGAGCCGGGCTGGCGGCGGCGCTCGCGGTGAATACCGTTGACACGCCGCCCAAGAGGGTGCACTGGACCAAGGTCGGTGCATTGACTTCGGTCGTCGGTGGGGCCTTGGTGACCCTCGTGGTGGCCAGCTCGGCCGCGATCGGGCTGCATCTGCATCCGGGGGCGGTGTCGAAAACCGCGCAGGCCGCCAGCATTCAGGAACCGGCGCCCGAAGCCGGCCCGGCGCCCAAACCCGTGCAGAAGCCGGCTGACAAGCCGGCGGCAAAGCCCGCCGTCAGGCCGGCCCCTGCGGCTCCCGCCGCTCCGCCGCCGGCTCAGGCTGTCGAGGCGGCCAATCCGCCGGCCCAGCCGCCGCCCGCCCACGTTCCGCCGGCCCCGGCGGCTCCGGCGCCTGAGCCTGCTCCTGCCTACGTACCGCCCGCGCCGGCACCGGTGTACACACCACCGCCCGCGCCGGTGTACACACCACCGCCCGCGCCGGTGTACACGCCGCCGCCGTATGTGCCCCCGCCGGTGACTTACCCGCAGCCGCGGCTGCGGGACCGGATCATCGAGCGCATCCCGATCATCAACCGGTTCCACTGAATTTGGCGGTCAGCCCGGCCCGGGCCAACCGGGCCTGCTCGGCCCGCACCACCTCGTCCTGATGTGGGGGAGCCTGGTCGGGGTGCTGCGCCAGGCGGCGGATGGGCTCGTCGACCGTGGCCCTGGCCAACAGTCGGTACACCCGCACGGTGTGCAGTTCGCTGAGCCGCTGGGTGCGTCCGACGATCCGCCGTTCCGTGCGTGGCTGCCATTGCGGCTCGGCGATGATGAACACGACCGGGGCATTCAGCCGGCGTAGATCCAGCGCGCCGACGCCGATGTCGGCCAACAGGGTGGCCGGTCCGCGGTCGGTTGCGAACGCGTCGACGACTGCCTGCCGATCGGGCACCGATTCATCAACCGGGCCGAAGATATTGCCCGGCAATGCTTTCCGAATCACGTCCAGCACCGCCGGAAAATGTGAGAACACCACCACCCGGGCGCCGTTGATGTGGGCCTCGTTGACCAGTTCGATCAGCCGGTCCAGTTTGGCTGCCGGTGTCGGTGAGCCGGACGGCCACGCGGCCTGGCGGATCGCGCTGAAGTTCCCGCTGGAGACGGCCTGGCGGTAGCGCTCTCGGTCGGCGCGGCTGGGGCGCACCCATTCCTCGGTGGAGATCCGCGCCGGCAATTCGTCGACCACGTCGCGGTAGTCGCGCCGCAGGTACACCCGGTCTACTGCGCGGCGGAAGGCGATCGACCCGCGGTCGCCCGCATTGGGCGCCACTTTCCCGGCGACCTCAGGCTGCAGAAAGTCGGCGAGATGGCGAAAACCGCCGACCCGCTGGTGCATTGGAACACCGGACAGGAACAGCACGCGGTTGTCGGTGCTCAGCACGTTGCGGACAGCGCGGGCCCGGTCCGACTTCGGGTCGCGCAGCAGGTGCGCCTCGTCGACGATGACCAGCCCGGGGCGTTCGGGCAGCTTGATGCGCTGGAGGGTGTCGTAGGAGACGATGGCCACTCCGCCGGCGGCCTTCCAATTCTCAAGGCGTGCATCGCGTTCGCTGCCGCGGATCTCGATCGCGCGCAGTGCGGTGTGCTTGGCTGTCTCTGCGGCCCAATGGATTCCGGTGTTGGGCTGACATACCACCAGGGTGTGGCGCAGCTGTGCGGCGGCCAGGTGCGCCGCGACCGCCAGTGCCTGCAGGGTTTTGCCCAGGCCGAGATCGTCGCACAGCAGTACCCGCTCCCGGGCCAGCGCATAGCGGGCGCCGAAGTCCTGGTAGCCGCGCAGTTCGGTGCGGAGCAGGGTGCGGTTCAGCACGGTCTGCTCGACCAGCGCGGCCACCTCGGCACCGATGAAACCCTGTGCGGCATCGATATCGGTTGTTCCGGAGGCGAATTCGGTGAGCAGCTGGTCGATGGGCCGTGGGTCGGCGCGGTAGCTCACCCACGGATCGCCCTGGCGGTGCCGGGCGTCGTCGATGCGGTCCAGCAGCCCGCGTGCCGAGTTCAGCAGTTGATCCGACGCGGTGTTGCTGCGCAGCCGGGGCATCAGCCGGCGCAATTGCTTGACCGGCAGGTCGGCCTCAGCCAGCGTCAGTAGCGAGGAGAGCAACTCGGTGTCTTCCCCGGGGCGCAGCCGGGGCCGCGTGGTGGTGCGGAGGTGGTCGGCCATGGCCTGCGCGGCGGCCTGCACCGCCTGCGCGGCCTCGATGTCGACACCGGGAACCTGGGTCAACAGCCGCGCCGGCACGCTGTGAACGTCGGCGACCGTGCGGTAATCGGAATTGGCCAGCCCGCCGAGCCGGGCGCCCCGCGCCAGGTACGGGCGCAGGTGCGGCAGCGGCGCAGACTTCAGGGTTTGCGTGACCACCTCGTCGGTGCTCGCGCGGATCCGGTCGGCGATCTCGGCGCGGAGTTTGCCGACGCCGGCGAGCGCAGCCTCGGCGTGGCGGATCAGCTCGGTGGAATCGGCGCTGTCCATGACAAATCATCATGGCACCTGATCGGGATCGCCGGATGCGCGGATTGTCCGGGATTCTTCGCCGGGATCGCCCAGGCCACTCGGCTCTCGACCACAATGTCTCGTCGGCGGCTCATTGGCCTCGTGCCCACCTGTCCGCGACACCGTCGCTGACAGTTGGACAACCCAAATTCTGTTACCTACGAGGCAATTACGAACCAAAGTGACTCGAGTAAACATCGCGCCTGTGGCCAACGATGCTCACGAGCCTCCTGTGGCGATTGTCGCTGAAATGTCGCTCATAGCCGGGCACATCGGTAAGTGCCCGCCAGTCACGACACGCCGGCGCCTCAGATCATCTCGTTCTTGGTCAACCAGCGCATCACCGGCCAGCCGATGAACACCGGCAACCAGCAGGTCAGCACACGGTAGAGCAGCACCGCGGGCACCCCGATCGCCGCGGGCACCCCGAACGCGGCCAGACCACCGATCAGGGCGGCCTCGACAGCGCCCACACCGCCGGGGGTGGGTGCCGCGGAGGCCAGGGTGCCGCCGACCATGGTCACCACGGTGACGGTGATGAATGACGTGGTTCCGCCGAACGCCTCGACACTGGCCCACAGCGCCAGGGCCGCACCGAGGGTCGTACCCGCCGCACCCAGCACGATCAGCGCCAGCCGTTGTGGTTCGCGGGCCAGTTTGATCAGGTCGTCGCCGACCTCTTGCAGCTTGGGCCGCAATGAAGAGGCGAGCCAGCGGCGCAGTTTGGGCACGGCCAAAAATGCCCCGACGAGCCCGAGGGCAAGGCCGGCGATCAGGTACAGGATCGTTGAGCTGGGCACGAAGTGCGACAGGTCCGCGGATGCCCCCGCCAACGTGCTGAACAGGATCAGCAGGATCACGTGGACGATCACCTGCACCGACTGTTGCAGGGCCACCGCCGCGGTGGCACGTGCCGTACTCAGCCCGCCCTTTTGCAAGAACCGGGTGCTCAAGGCCAGGCCGCCGACGCCTGCGGGCGTGGTGGTGGCGGCAAAGGTGTTGGCCACCTGCATGATCGAGAGGTTGCGGAAGCTCACCAGCCCGTCGGCACATGCCCACAGCGCGGCTGCCGCACCCACGTACGTCAACGCCGAGACCGTCAAGCCGAGCAACGCCCACGACCAGTCCACGGTGCGTAGCTCGGAGAAGAAGGTCGGCACGGTGCTGATGAACGGGTACGCCACGTAGACCAGCGCCACCAGCAGCACGAGTTGGATCACCTGAGTGCGGGTGAACCGGGTGATGGTCTCGGCCTGGATCTGATCGGCACCGGTCTGGCGTTTCACCTCGTCGCGCGCCGCGGCCATCACTTCTTTGGCGTCGGGCACGGCATCGCGGACCCGGGACGGCACGGCGGCTTTGGTCAGCCGCCGTGACGCGGTGAGCACGGTGTCACGGCCGAACGCGTCGATCGCTGCGGTGACCGCCGACTTCGGGTCGTACAGCGCCGTGGTGGTGACGAGCAGTTGGGCGATGTCGGACTGCAGTTGCGCGTCGGTGGCGCCGTACTCGGCATTGCCGAACCCGCCGAACAGCACGGCGCCGTCGTCGACGGTGATCTCCTTGCTGCGTAGGTCGCCGTGGGAGATCTGGTGGTCGTGCAGGGTGCGCAGCGCGTTCCATACCCGCCCGACGGTGATGTCGTCGGTGCTCTGGTCCAACGGGACCCCGCGTTTGCGGTTGTGCGCGTACAGCGTCCAGCCGCGGTCCAGCGCCGCCACCGACATGGTCGACGTGCTCGCCAGGCCGAGGTCGCCGATGGCGATGGCCATCAAGGCCCGGTGCTCGACGGCGCGGCGCATCGAGGTCTGCAGTGGCGCGGTCTCGTTGGAGCGCAAGCGAAGTTTGCGCCATACCTGCCGCACCGCGCCGCCGCTCTGCTGGTTGGGGCCGTAGAGCTCGACGACGGCGCTGGAGTCGGGATCCGGTGACTGCGCGGTCAGTGTCAGCGGACCCGCACCGGCCGGGCGCTCCACGGTGAACGCCGAGACGACGAACCCGCGCCGGGCCAGCGCGCGCACGGCGCCGTCGAGTGGGACCTCGAGGGCGGGGGTGCCGACGAGCCACACCACCAGGGCGCCGACGAACCAGCCCGCGGTCAGGCCCAGCAGGGAGCGGGCCGGCACCACGGCGCTGACCACCAGGTGAATGGGCACGAACGCCAGCAGCAGCGTCCACCACCAGCGGCGCAGCCGGCGCGACAGCCAGGGTCCGGAGACGGTGAGCACCGCGGCGAGCATGCCGATCCAGCGCGGGTCGTCCAAAAACTGCGAGAGCTGGGAACTGAGCCGGTCCGACAGATCGAAATGCCACTTCGGCGCGGCGATGCCGTTGGCGGTGATCGACAGCGACAGCATCGTGATCAGCGCGGCAGCCGCGTAGGCGCCCAACAGTTTCCATTGCCGCCCCAGCACCAGGCTGACCAGGATCACGAACGGCAGGGCCAGGATCGCGATGCCGTAGGCCAGGTACACCAGGTTGGACTGGGTCGGGGTCAGCACCCCGACGATCTC
Source organism: Mycolicibacterium senegalense (assembly GCF_019645875.1). Classification (GTDB taxonomy): domain Bacteria; phylum Actinomycetota; class Actinomycetes; order Mycobacteriales; family Mycobacteriaceae; genus Mycobacterium; species Mycobacterium senegalense. Next base: position 1,186,514 of record NZ_CP081000.1, read on the forward strand.
GGAGATGGAGCGCTCCAGCGCGACCCACTCGTAGCGGGTGATCAGCGAGCTGGTGATGACGGTGGCCAGGAAGATCGCGGCCAGGGTCAGACGCAGGATGTCGTTGGTGCGCCGGGTCGGCGGTTGCAGGAGGCTGCCGGTGACGGTGATCTCCCGTCCGTCAACGCGCATGTTCCTCCTTCCTGACCCGTTACCAAGACTCGCTACCAAAGCCCGCGACCAAAGTAGCGGGATGGGACACCGATATCGGCATTTGGTGCCGATCTGGACCGTTACGAATTCACATCGGTCTCTTTTGTCACCGCGGGCGACAATTTTTGCTCGCTCGATGTGATCTAGGCCGACGGATGCGGCAATCGTGATGTAACTTCGAGCGACATGCCAACGCCGAATTGGCCGCTCCCGAGGAGTTGAACGGTGGAGTCAACCCCATTCGGGCACTATCAGCTGCAGAAGCTGATCGGTCGGGGCGGGATGGGTGAGGTTTACCAGGCCTACGATTCCGACACCGACCGCATCGTCGCGCTCAAGGTGCTGCCCCCGCATCTGGCGCAGGACCGGGCTTTTCAGGAACGGTTCCGGCAGGAATCGCACGCCGCCGCCGGGGTGAACGATCCGCATGTGGTGCCGATTCACGGCTATGGCGAGATCGACGGCCGGCTCTACCTGGACATGCGGCTGATCGAGGGCCGAAACCTCGGCGCCATGCTCGCCAACACCGCGAAACCGATGGAGCCGGCTCTTGCGGTGAGCATCGTCGAGCAGGCCGGGATGGCGCTGGACGGCGCCCACCGGGTGGGCCTCGTGCATCGGGACGTCAAACCGTCCAACATCCTGATCACCGACAATGACTTCGTTTATCTCATCGATTTCGGGCTGGCCCGCTGCGCCGACGACGTGGGGGTGACCACGGCGGGCAGCACGGTCGGCACCTTGGCCTACATGGCCCCGGAGCGGTTCGAGGGCGGCAAGGCCGATCCGCGCTCGGACATCTATGCGCTGGCGTGCGTGCTGTATGAATGTCTCACGGGTGTGCGGCCGTATCCAGGGGACAGCCTCGAGCAGCAGATCGCCGGGCACATGGTGTCTCCGGCGCCGCGGGCGTCCGACAAGGATCCGCGGCTGGCAGCCTTCGACGAGGTGATCGCCAAGGGCATGGCGAAGAAGCCGTCCAAGCGGTATCAGAGTGCGGGCGCGCTCGCCGCGGCGGCCCGGGCGGCTTTGGCGGTCCCGGTGCGCACCGGCGGACGGTCCGGGCGTCATTCCGCGCAACGGGTTTCGACGCGGCCGCGGGTGTCCAAGAAGGTGGCCGCGATCGTGGGCGCGACGGTTCTGGTGGCGGCACTGGGCGCGGTGGGGGTGTGGCAGCTGCGCGATGACGGCTCCGACCGGGTTGCCAATGCGGTCGGTTCAGCGGGGTCGGGTCCGGTGCAGGCGCCGACGGGTGCCGTTGAAGAGATCGCCAAAACGGTGCCTGCCGAGATCCGCGATTCCGGGCGCCTGGTGATCGGGGTGAACGTGCCTTACGCGCCCAACGAGTTCAAGAGTTCCAGCGGCGAGATCGTCGGTTTCGACATCGATCTGATGAAGGCCGTGACCCGCACCATGGGGTTGGTGCCCGAGTTTCGCGAGACCGGGTTCGAGGGCATCCTGCCTTCGGTGGTCGACGGCAATTTCAACGTCGGGATGTCCTCGATCACCGACACCGCCGAACGAGAGCAGCAAGTCGACTTCGTCACCTATTTCCAGGCGGGCACGCTGTGGGCGCGGCGGGCCGGCACCTCGGCCGATCCCGCGTCGCCATGTGGACTGCGAGTAGGCGTGGCGTACAGCACGATTCAGGACACCGCGGGTATCCCGGCCAAGTCGGACGCCTGCGTGGCGGCCGGGCTGCCGCCGGTCGAGAAGGTGGTGCGCACCCATCAGGATGAGGTGACGGCCGCGTTGATCGCCGGCGAGGTCGACGCGATGGCCGCCGATTCACCGGTCACAGGGTTCGCGATCAAGCTCAGTGGCCCGGTATTGGAGCCGGCCGGTGAGGTGTTCGACTCGGCGCCCTACGGCTGGCCCGTGGCGAAGGGATCCGGTTTGGCCGAGTCGTTACGGCTGGCGCTGGAGCATGTGATGAGCACGGGGGAGTACCGCACGATCGCCACCATGTGGGGCGTCGAGAAAGGCATGATCACCCAGCCGGTGATCAACGGTGCTGTTCCGTAAGGGTTTTCGGGTATCAGAGCGCATTGCGTCCGGCGATGATCTTCGCCAGCTGGACCGTCTGACGGTCGGTGATGGTGTAGCCGCTGATCCGCAGGTCGACGACGTAGGCGTCGACGGCCAGGATCGCGCGGTGGGTGATGCGGTCGCTGACATCCAGCGGTTCGTCATGGGTGAGGTCGACACCGTCGAGCACGGTCGGGACGGCCATCCGGCGGGCGTCCCGGGTCTTGCCGCCGTCGTAGCTGAAGGTCAAGGTATCGCCGCCGCAGCGCCGCCAGATGTCGAGCGTGCGCGCCACCATGGCCTCGGCCGCCTGGGGGTTGTCGAACCTGGCGATCGCCTGGTCCACTTCCACGTCGTCGTTGTCATCGGCGAGCTGGGTTTCCCGGAATTCGCGGTAGCCGCTGTCGCCGTAGACCCACTCCATCCCGTTGCCGATGACGACGATGCACTCCGGGCGGGACAGGGGCTCGTAGTTGGCGTTGGTCATCGGGCTGCGCAGCGCGGTTTTGGGCCGGACCTTGGCGTCCATCACGGTGTTGATCTCTGATTCGCTGGCCATCATGCTGCCCAGGACGTCCACGTGTGGGCCGTCGGAGTCGGCGATGGTGGGGGTGCAGGCTGCGATCAGGGCCGCGCTCAGCGCGACGGCGGCCGCCTTGCGATCGATGCCCATCGAGTCCCCCCTCGCATCTGTTTGCTGATCTTAAGCGCCGGGGTCGGCCGTGTCCTTTCTGCCGTCCCCTTCTTTCCCGCCCTGCCCGTCTTCCCCGCCGCCGATTTCTACCTCACGGCTGCTCGTCCACGCGATCTACGACCCAGATGTGGAAAACGGCGAGCTGTGCAGCCGGCGTTCGGGCCTTTGGTGTGCGGCCGTCGGCTCGTATGGTGAGGTTATGGGCGGTACCGCGTCGTTGCCGCCGGGGCCGCCGTTGCCCCGGGTGGTGCAGGCCGGGTTGATGATGCACTACTGGCCGCGTTTTGTTTCGTCCTGCCGTCGGCGCTACGGCGATGTGTTCACGCTGCGGGTCGCCGCGATGGGCACCATGGTGTATCTGGCGAACCCCGCCGACATCAAGGTGGTGTTCGCCGGAGATCCGACGATCTTCCATGCCGGGGAAGCGAATTCGGTGTTGAGCTCGCTGCTCGGTACCAGTTCGGTGCTCGTGATCGACGAGGATGAACACCACGAACGCCGTCGCCAGATGCTGCCGCCGTTTCACCGCGATGCGGTGGCCCGCCAGACCGAGATCATGGCGGAGATCGCCGCCGCGAACGTCGCGGGCTGGCCGGTCGGCACCCCGTTTCCCGCGGCCCCGAAGATGGCCGAGATAACCCTCGAGGTGATCCTGCGGACCGTGATCGGCGCGTCGGACGCCTCCCGGCTGGCGGCGTTGCGGCGGGTGATGCCGCGGCTGCTCAGTGTGGGGCCGTCGGAGTTGGTGGCGGTTGCGCGGCCCGAGCTGCTGAAGTGGCGCCCATGGCGCGCTGTGCAACAGAACATCGAGGAGGCCGACCGGCTGCTGGGCGCCGAGATCGCCGATCGACGCGCCGACCCTGAGCTGGAGTCCCGCCCTGATGTGCTGGCCATGCTGGTTCGGTCAGCAGACGGACACGGCCGCACGATGACCGACCGTGAACTGCGCGATCAGTTGATGACCCTGCTGGTCGCCGGCCATGAGACGACGGCGACCGCGTTGTCGTGGGCGCTGGAACGGTTGACCCGGCACCCCGCGATCCTGGACAAGGCGGTGCAGGCAGCCCGTAGCGGCGACGACGACTACCTCGACGCCGTGGCCAAGGAAACCTTGCGGATCCGGCCGGTGGTGTTCGACGTGGGCCGAGTGCTCAAGCAGCCCGTGGAGGTGGCCGGCTATCGGCTGCCCGCCGGGGTGATGGTGGCGCCGGGTATCGGCCTGGTGCACGAGCGCGACGACGTGTATCCCGACGCCGACCGGTTCGACCCGGACCGGATGCTCGGCGCGACGCTGGGACCCACCACCTGGTTCCCGTTCGGCGGCGGCAACCGTCGATGCCTCGGTGCGACGTTCGCGATGGTCGAGCTGCGGGTTGTGCTACGTGAAATCTTGCGTCGCGTCGACCTTTTCACCACCACTGCGCCCGACGAAGTTCAACGCGTCAAGCACGTCACGCTGGTGCCGAATCGCGGGGCGCGGATCTGTGTGCGGGACATCCATGAGGTGCCCGCCGAGATCACGCGCGACCGGGCCGAAGCGGCGCCGCGTCAGCCCCACTGATGGCACGCCGTAGGGCTCAGACCCGCGAGGTTCCAGCCGGGCGTCAGACTCGCGTGCCAAGCTGGGGGTATGGCTGCGAAACGTTCCCCGCACCGCGCCGACCTCGTGCTTTCCGGCGGCGGGGTCAAGGGCATCGGCCTGGTGGGCGCCGTCGTCGCGCTCAAGGAGGCCGGCTACGCCATCGAACGGATCTCCGGAACTTCGGCCGGCTCCCTGGTCGGCGCCGTCGTGGCCGCCGCTGAGCACCGCAACCAGCTGAGCAGTGCACAGCTCAAGGAGTTGGCGCTGAGCGTGCCGTACCACAAGTTCCGTGACAGCGGACCGGTCGAACGTATTCCGGTACTCGGCACAGCGTGGGGCCTGCTACGTGAAACCGGGATCTACCGTGGCGATTTCGCATATGACTGGATCCGCGGCGAGCTGAAGAACCTGGGCACCAAGACTTTCGGTGATCTCGCCATCGATGACGACAATCTGCTGCCCGAGCGGCGGTACCGGCTGACGGTCACCGTGACCGACGTGACCACCGGCCAACTGGTACGACTGCCCTGGGATTACCGGCGCGTCTACGGTCTGGACCCCGACGAGCAACTCGTGGCCGACGCGGTGCGGGCCTCGATGTCGATTCCATTCTTGTTCCACCCGGTGACGCTGAAAACCGCTGACGGGCAGGTGTGCACGCTGGTGGACGGCGGGGTGCTGTCGAACTTCCCGATCGACTCCTTCGACCGTCCCGACGGCGGCGAGCCGCGCTGGCCGACGTTCGGGGTCACGGTGGTGCCCTATCTGCCGGCACCGTCGGCCGAGCAGCTCATTCCCGGGCTGGGAATGTTGCGCTGTGGAGAGCCGACGTTTCTCGAGAGCCTGCTCACCACCATGCTGGTCGGTCACGATCAGGCCCATCTGAGCCTGCCGTGGGTGAAGGTGCGTGCGATCCAGGTGGATTCGACCGATGTCGGAGTGCTGGATTTCGACATCACCCGGGGTGTGGCCGAGGCGTTGTACGACAAGGGATATGCGGCGACGACGGAGTTCCTGGCCACCTGGGACTGGCCCGGGTATCTGGACCGCTTCCGCCGGGCTACGCGGGTGGATCAGCGTTGACCATCCGCTATTGCGCCCCTGGCCGGATCAACCTGATCGGCGAGCATACCGACTACAACTCGGGATTCTCACTGCCGATCGCCCTGCCGCAGCGAACTACGGTGACCTTCGATCCGGATTCCTCTGGTGTGCTGGAGGTTTCGAGTGTGTACGGTGTTGCGCGGATCGGTGTGACCACCGAACCGGGCGATGTGACGGGCTGGGCGGCGTATGTCGCCGGGGTGGTGTGGGCGTTGGTGCGCGCCGGGGTCTCGGTGCCGGGCGGCCACATGACGATCACCAGTGACGTCGCGGTCGGTTCGGGGTTGTCGTCGTCGGCCGCACTGGAATGTGCGGTGCTCGGCGCGCTGCTCACCGCCGTGGGCGTCGAGCTCGATCGCGTCGAGCAGGCCCACATCGCGCAACGGGCCGAGAACGAATACGTCGGTGCGCCAACCGGACTGCTCGATCAACTGGCGGCGCTGTTTGGTGCGCCGGCGCGGGCGATGCTGATCGACTTCCGCGATCTCAGCGTGCGGCCGGTGCGTTTCGATCCCGAGACGTCCGGTGTGGCCCTGATGTTGATCGACTCACGGGCCCGGCATGCGCATGCCGGTGGTGAGTACGCGGACCGGCGGTCGTCGTGTGAGCGGGCGGCCGCCGACCTGGGGGTGGCCACGCTGCGGGAGGCCGATTTGGCTGGCCTGCCGAGGATCACTGATCCGGTCGACGCCCGGCGGGCCCGTCACGTTTTGACCGAGAACCAGCGGGTGCTCGATTGCGTCGCAGCGCTGGCATCGGAGGACTTCGGTTCGGTCGGTGAGCTGTGGACCGCATCGCATGCCTCGATGCGCGACGACTTCGAGATCACCACACCGCATCTCGACCTGATCGCCGACACCGCGGTGCGGGCGGGTGCGTTGGGGGCGAGGATGACCGGCGGCGGGTTCGGCGGCTGTGTGATCGCGCTGGTGCCCTCGGAGCGGGAGCGATTGGTGAGCGAGGCGGTATTTCGGGACATGCGCAATGGGGGATATCCGGAGCCGCAGATCGTCAGGACTCACGCGTCCGCCGGGGCGGGCCCGATCAGCGCAGCTTGACCATGCGCGTCGTCGAACTCTCGTCCAGTTCGACGATCTTTGACCGCGACCGCAGGAAATCACTGAACGATTTGAAGCCCAATGACTTTTCGCTGAAGGACGGGTCCATCCGCTTCATCTGTGCTTTGACCGCGGAGTTGTGCAACCACTCGACGTCGTCTTTCTCCAGGCCGATCTGCAGGGCGCGGGTCAGTAGCGCGGTAGCCTGGGCCTGCGGATCGGGCTCTTCTTTTCTGCGGGTGCGCTTCTGCGGTTTGGGTTCGGGATCGGGCGCCGGGGTGGGGATGCCGGGCAGCGCGTCGTAGACGACGAACTCGTCGCACGCGGCGGCCAGCACCCGGCTCGATGAGCCGGCCACCCCGATACCGACGACATAGCGGCCCAGCCGTTTACAGCGCTGGGCCAGCGGGATGTAGTCGGAATCGCCGGCCACGATCACCACGTGGGTGAGATCGGGCAGCCGGAACATGTCCTCGACCGCGTCGACGGCCAACCTGATATCCGCACCGTTCTTGCCGTAGGCGGCCGCCGGGAACAGTTGCACCAGGTCAACGGCGCGGCCGACGAGCTGTTCGCGGTAGCCGGCGTTGACGTCGGCTGACCAGTCCGCGTAAGCGCGGGTGAGCACCAGGGTGCCGAACGAGGAGGCGAAGTCCAGGATGGCGGCCACATCGACCGTGGCCTTGGCGAGCTTGTCCGGTTCCAGGCCTTTGGCCTTGTCTTTCTGGAACGAGTTGCGACCGTTGACCTGGTCGTAGCGGGAGATGACGATGTTGTCGAAATCGAGGTACACCGCGACGCGGGTGTCGAGTTCGGTCATGTTTTCCAGTCTGACAAATCGGATGTATGCGGGCATGTGCAGTTCTAAAGTGGGAATTACTTTCTCCCATATTGGCCGCAAAGGAGAAGCAGGAACTCAGCAGATGCCCGCGAAGGCCGCAGGTCGATTCGCCGATGTCGTCGTCACCGCGATCGCATCGACCACTTCCCTTGCGCCCGATGCGGAGGACACGTGGGCACTGTTGTTGGAGGGCCGCAGCGGCATCCGCACCTTGGAGAAGCCGTTCGTCGAGGAGTTCGACTTTCCGGTGCGTATCGCCGGGCAGCTCACCGAGAACTTCGAGGACATCCTGAGCCGGGTTGAGCGGCGCAAGCTTTCGTATATGGGCCAGATGTCCACGGTGCTGGGCCGTCGGCTCTGGGAGAACGCCGGCTCCCCGGAGGTCGACACCCGCCGGCTCCTGGTCTCGATTGGCCTGGCGTTGGGCACCACCGAGGAAATGATCCTGCAGTACGACACCTGGAAGGAGAAGGGGCTGCGCGCGGTCGCGCCCACCTCGATCCAGAAATACATGCCGAATGCGCCCGCGGTGGCGGTCGCGTTGGAGCGGCACGCCAAGGCCGGGGTGATGTCTCCGGTGATGGCCGATGCGTCGGGTGCGGCGGCGATCGGTCAGGCGTGGCGGCAGATCATCCTCGGCGACGCCGACATCGCGATCTGCGGGGGTGTCGAGACCTGCATCGAGGCGGTGCCCATCGCGGCATTCGCGCAGAGCGGCATGATGTCGACGTACAACGACGACCCGGCGGCCGCATGCCGGCCGTTCGACAGCCATCGCGACGGCATGGTGTTCGGTGAGGCCGGAGCCCTGATGCTGATCGAAACCGAGGAGCACGCCAAGGCCCGCGGTGCCCCGATCCTGGCCCGGCTGCTGAGCTGCGGCATGACCAACGACGGCTATCACCCGGTCCGGCCCGACCCGACCGGCGAGCGGGCCGGCGACGCCATCGCCCGCGCCGTTGAGCTGGCCGGTCTCACCCCGGCCGATATCGATTACGTCAACGCGCATGCGACCGGCACGGGCTGCGGGGATGCCGCCGAGGCGCGTGCGATCCACCGGGCGCTGGGAAGTGCGACGCCGGCGGTGTACGCGTCGAAGGCGGCGCTGGGACACTCCCTCGGTTCGGCCGGGGCGGTGGAGGCGGTGTTGACCGTGCAGGCCTTGCGCGACGGGATCATCCCGCCCACGCTGAACTTGAAGAACCGTGATCCGCAGATCGACCTGGATGTGGTCGTCGATCAACCCCGCCGGGGCAGCTACCGGTACGCGATCAACGACTCGTTCGGATTCGGCGGCAACAATGTCGCTTTGGCCTTCGGGGCCTACTAGGACACTTTGGCGAAGGTGAACTGCGCGACTTCGGAGATCCCGCGGCGGAAGAAGTCGGCGCAGCCGGTGATGTAGCGCATGTACCGGTCGTAGACCTCTTCGGAGGTCGCGGCGATCGCCTCGTCGCGGTGGGCGACCAGGTTGGCGGCCCAGGTGTCCAGCGTCCGCACGTAGTGGGCGTTCATCAATTGCAGCTCTTCGGTGGAAAAGCCCGCGTCGGAGGAGAATTCGAACATGTCCTGATCCGAGGGCAGCTGCCCGCCGGGGAAGATCTCCCGGCCGATGAACCGGGTGAACTTCATGTCGTTCAGCGTGATGGCGATGCCGTGTTCACGCCAGTAGTTGATCGGGTGGGTGAAGATGGTCTCGATGACCATGCGGCCATCGGCGGGCAGCACGCGATGTGCCGTGTCGAAAAAGGCTGCGTAGCGCGACTTTCCGAACGCCTCGAAGGCCTCGATGCTGACGATGCGGTCCACCGGCTGGTCGAACTGCTCCCAGCCCTGCAGGCACACCAGATGCGAGCGGCGGGTGTCGGTCTGATCCAAAAGGCTTTGGCAGTAGGCATACTGGTTGCGGCTCAGCGTCAGGCCGATCACGTTGACGTCGTAGCGTTCCAGGCCGCGTTTCATCAGCGCACCCCAGCCGCAGCCGACGTCCAGCAGCGTCATCCCCGGCTCGAGGTCCAATTTGTCGAGGGCCAGGTCGATCTTGGCCATCTGGGCTTCTTCCAGCGTCATGTCGTCGCGGGCGTAGAACGCGCAACTGTAGGTGCGGGACGGGTCTTGGAAGAGCCCGAAGAAGTCGTCGGAGAGGTCGTAGTGGGCTTGGATTTCTTCGAAGTGCGGCCGCATCTGGGCCGTCCCCGTTGTCCCGTCGGCCATGCGTAGCAACCTCCCCGTAGTTACATTTTTTCGCAGGTGAATTGGCATACGTCGGTGTAGCCCACGCGGAAGAGGTCCGCGCAGCCGGTCAGGTACTTCAGGTAGCGCTCGTAGACCTCTTCGGAGGTGATGGCGATCGCCTCGTCCTTGTTGGCCTGCAGGTTCGCCGCCCAGGTGTCCAGAGTGCGGGCGTAGTGCGGCCGCAGGCGTTGTTTGCGGGTGACGTGGAAACCGGCTTCGACTGCGCGGTCTTCGACCATCTTGATCAGCGGGATCCGCCCGCCGGGATAGATCTCGGTGACGATGAACCGGAAGAAGCGCATCAGCGACATGGTGGTGGGTAGGCCCAGTTCGGCGACTTCTTCTTTGCTGGTCGAGACGATGGTGTGCAGCAGCATCACGCCGTCGTCGGGCATCAGCTCATAGGTCTTCTTGAAGTAGTCGGCGTACTTCTCGAAGCCGAAGTGCTCGAAGGCGCCGATCGAGACGATCCGGTCGACGGGCTCGTCGAATTCCTCCCACGGCTGCAGCCGTACTTCTTTGCTGCGCGGGCTGTTTGATTCGGCAAAGCGTTGCTCGATGTGCGCCAGCTGGTTGTGCGAAAGCGTCAGTCCGATGACGTTGACGTCGTATTTGTCCACCGCGCGCATGATGGTCGAGCCCCAGCCGCAGCCGATGTCGAGCAACGTCATTCCCGGTTGCAGGCCGAGTTTGCCCAGTGCCAGGTCGACTTTCGCCATCTGGGCTTCTTCCAGCGTCATGTCCTCGCGCTCGAAGTAGGCGCAGCTGTACGTCTGGGTGGGGTCCTGCCAGAGCCGGAAGAACTCGTTGGACAGGTCGTAATGGGATCGGACTTCATCCGCCGTCGACCCGTGCCGTTCACCCGGCGGCGCGCCGATAAACGTCGTCGTGGCATCTTTTTGGTGCTTGGTTACTGTCACTATCCGCCCCGTACTGCATCGGACTCGGTAGCTGACTGGCGCACCGCTTTCTTCATACGCCGGTTTCGGACGCTACTCCTTCGATCGTGCGCTCGGTACCCCTTGGCGAAAACCGGAGTCGCTCGTTGGGTCTTCGGGTTCGGATCGTCCGATGAGGTTCTTGGCGCCGGTGGGGCCGAGCAGCTCCCGGAACGCCTGCACGGTGTAGCCCACGATGCGGGCATCGGTCTTGGCGCGGGCGGTCGCCGACCGGGGCAGGCTGAACAGCGGTCCCATTTCGCCGAAGTAGTCGCCAGGGCCGACGACTTTGATGACTTCCTCACCGCCGCTGGACAATTCGCGTGCCAGTTCGATCTCTCCGGCGGTGACGATGTAGATCAGGTCACCCATCTCGCCCTGGGAGAACAGCACCTCGCCGGCGTCGACGGTGATGGTTTCCGGGCCTTCATGCTCGACGGCGACGTGGGGGACGAGTTCCACCACCTTGTCCGCGAGCGGCAGGATGCGGGTGTCGTGGGTGGCCACGACGACGACGCGTTCGTCGCTTGCGAGTTCACGGATGAGCCGCAGCACCTCCTCGACCTGGATGAAGTCCAGATGGGCGGTGGGCTCGTCGGCGAGGATCAGCGGGGGATCCAGTGCGATCGCGCGGGCCACCGCGACGCGCTGTTGCTGTCCGCCGCTGAGGTTGCCGGGGCGGTGGTGCAGTCGGTCCTTGAGCCCGACCCGGGTGAGCAGTTCCATCGCGCGTTCACGGGCGCCGTAGCGGCTCATGCCGGCGGCGCGCAGCGGCACCATCACGTTTTCCAGCGCGGTCAGGCTGGGCACCAGGTTGAACGCCTGGAACACGATCCCGACGGTGTCGCGCCGGTAGTCCGACAGTGCCTTCTTGTTCAACGTGGTCACGTCGATGTCGCCGAATTCGATGCGACCGGCGGTCGGTTGGAGGATTCCGCCCAGACACGACAGCAGCGTGGTTTTGCCACAACCGCTGGGGCCCAACAGGATTGCCAGCGACCCGGCCGGGACGTCGAGGTCGAGCCCGTCGATCGGGCGTACCGCGTAGCCGCCGCTGGAGTACTCCACGACGAGGTCTTTGACGAGAAGGTCGGCCATGTCAGGGTCCTCGGAATGCCAGGGCGGGGTCGATGGTGACGGCGCGGCGCAACCCGGCCACGCTGGCCAGCAGGCCGATACCGACGGCAAGGATCGGGAGAGCCACGAAGGCGGCGGTGGGGACGTCGCACCGCATCGGGAACGGCGGACCCAGCACCAGCGACAGGCCCGCGCCCAGCAGGGCGGCCAGCAACGCGACCGTTACCGCCTGCATCGCGAGGCCGCCCATGATGGAGCGGGTGGCCACGCCGACGGCCTTGAACACCGCGAAGTCGCGGGTGCGTTCCAGGGCAGACAGGTAGATGACCGAGCCGACGATCAGCGCCGCGACCGCCCACAGCAGGCCGGCCATCAAACTCATCGCCTGGTTGGCGCCACGCAGCGGGCGCACCATGTCGTCGATGGCGCCGGCCCGGTCGACGATGCGGAATTCCGGCGGCGCGGCGCCCGGGGCGCCGACGATGCCGACCGACGAGATCAGTTTCTGGCCCGAGAACAGCAGTTGTTGGGCGCCGGGGACCGTCAGGTAGACGTTGTCCTGGGCGGCCAGGGCGGTGAGGTCGTCGACCAGTCCGACGACGCGCAGTCGGGAGGCGCCGATGGCGACGTCGGCGCCGATCGGTTGGCCCATCGTCGTCGACACCGCGACCTCGCCGGGTGTGTGCGGTGCCCGGCCCTCCTTGAGCGTCGGGGTGCCCGGCCCCTGCTCGGGCACCCCGAACACGTTCACGTTGCGTGGCGTGCCGTTGTTCGGGATGGTCGATGAGCCGTACACCAGCGGGACCGCCACGGTGACGCCCGGGATGCGGGCTGCGCGTTGAACATCGGTGAGCGGCAGCGGTGCCGAGCCGAGGAACGGGCCGGCCGCACCCTCCTTGATCATGAAGGCGTCGAGGCCCAGCGCGTCGACGCTGCGTTCGGCTTCGACGCGAAAACCGTTGGCCAGGCCCGTCAACACCAAGGTCATGGCAAAAACCAACGCGGTGCCGACTGCGGCGATCATGAATCGCCGTCGGCGCCACTGCAGATCGCGTAACGCCGCGATCAACACGTCGTTGCCCTCATTGCTTTCGACGTTACCGAGATGGGTGTGGCGGGTGGTGGTTATTGGGGCATTTGGTGTGGGCGTCAGCCACATCTGTCACAGATCTCTGAACGGGGGCCGATGTGCCCGCCTGTCAGCGACTTTTCAGCGACAAACGGCGCTTCTCCACCGTGAGCCTCACTAGTCACACGTTGTGCGATCCCATCTACCACTCCAGTTTCTGGAGTCTCGCCAACCTCATCCGTCCAACGCCCACTTATCAGCGACTCTGTCGCTGATAAGTGGGCAACTCGAATTCCGATACCTATGAGGCCAAAGATGACCAGAGTGACCCCAGTAATGATCACCGTCGTGACCAGAGCGACCCACGATGCTCGTGTGGCGATTGTCGCTGAATTGTCGCTAACAGGCGGGCAAGTCGGCACCCCAGGTCCCCACACGACACGCCGAGGTTGAGCCGGCACTATCGGTCAATTGAACGCGGTGCTGCCGGACACGGCGTGGGTCTTGCTGATGAGCTTGGCGTAGCAGTGATCGGAATCGAAGCCGTTGGAACTGCACCAGTACAAGGCCCCAGCCGCGGTGGGATACGTGATCGGCGCAATGGTGACCCAGAAGTCGGGGGAGTCGAAGGTCGACCAGTCGCCCGACCACAGCAGCTTGGCCCCGTAGCGGTCCCGCAGCCGTAGATGCTCCTGCAAGGTGAGGATGTTGTCCCACGTGACGCCCTCGTCGACCACACCCGGTCGCTTCGAACTCAGTTGTGGCACCCAACGATCGGCGCCTTCGGCGCTCACCACGGCGTGGTCTTCGTCGGCGATTTGGCGCAGCTGCTGAAAACTCGTGGCTTCGGGATCACGAGCCGCTGTGGCGGTATACGTCGGCGTCGGTGCCGGCACCGGCACCGGCACCGTCTTGTAGACGGTTGGAGCGGCAACGGGGTGGTGGGGTGGTCAGGTGCGCGGCGATGGCCTGTTCGTGGCTGTTGGTCGGAAAAGGCGTATTACCTGTCAGCGCCTCGTGCAGTACACAAGCGAGCGAGTAGATGTCAGCAGCCGGCGAGCACGTCGCGCCGCTGAACCGCTCCGGGGCCATGTAACCGAACGAGCCGATGTACATGCCTGATTGGGTGAGGCTCGAATCACCTTGCGCCTGAGCGATACCGAAGTCCAATAGGTATGCAAAGTCCGCGTCCGTGACGATGATGTTCTGGGGCTTGATGTCGCGGTGGATCAACCCTTGGGCGTGGGCGGCATCGAGGGCGGCAGCAATCTGCTCGATGATCGACACCGCGCGGTGTGGCGCCAGGGGAGCGGCACGCAGAAGGTCGTGCAGCGTCTGCCCGTGGACCAGTCGCATGTCGATGTAGAGATTTCCATCGATCTCTCCCCAGTCGTGGATCGGCACGACGTGGGGTTCCTCCAAGTTCGCCGCTACGTGAGACTCGCGCAGGAACCGGGTGCGGAACCGCTCGTCGTCCGCATACTGCTCGCGGAGGATCTTCAGAGCGACGGTTCGGCCCTTGTCGGTGTCGTGAGCCGCGTATACGTCGCCCATTCCGCCGCGGCCGAGGAGCGCGGTCAGCTCGTACTTGCCGAAATTGCCGCCCACGTGCGCGTTGTTCTCGACCATCTTCTGCCTCCTCGACTGGCGAACCGGCAAACGTAGCGCGGGGTGCCGACAAACTCCTCTAGCCGGCCGGCGTCAGCTTGACGGCGGCTAGGTGCTCGCGATCAACCGCCTCGGTGAACTCCTCCAGCGTGGGGATGCGCTGGTCGCGAAAGACCAAACCCATCATCCGCTTGGCCCGTCTGACGCCGTAGACCTCGGCGCAGCGGTGAAACAGTTCGGCGACGGCGGCGCGGTCCGTGATGAGCGCGCCGTGCATCGTTGTCGTCTTGCCGTCGTGGAGCACCTCGGCGGCGGCACCGTCGCGGAAGTTGTGCTTCCATCCGGCATCGGTCATCGCGTAAAGGGTGTTGTCGATGACGTGCGCGCTCAGCGGAATCGCGTACTGCCGTCCGGTCTTGCGGCCGCGCACGGTCACAATCATGAATTGCCGGCGTGCGGCACCGGCGAATGGTGTGCGCAGCATGAAACGGAGTGCTGGGTTGACGACCCGCAGCATCGCTTTCGGCGGATGCGCCACGGTTACCGCAGGCGACGGCTCTGTCATAACCTCACGCTATGCCGGTTACCTGGCGTTGCGCAGGTGGTCCGTGGCATTCGTTTGCGCGAGGCAACTGCGCTTCACCTCGTGCAGTCCTCAAGCATCTGCGTATCAGTGTTGACCAGCCGTTGAACGACGCCGAGGTAGCTCCTCAGCAGGATCCCCGTGGTGTCGTTGGCTGCTGCGGGCGTGCGGGCATGTTCGACGACGCTGACGGCATCGGCGGACAGGTCGGCGATCCGCTGCAGCTGCCGTGCGATGTCCGGGGTGCTGACCTGACTGGGATAGCGCTGCAGTCGATCTGACCACGCTCGATACTCGGCCAGGTCTGGCCCGCCGGGCTCGATTCGACGCGGGTCGAGGAGATCTTCGTGGTCACTGATGTAGCGAGCGGCCGCGGTTGCAGTACGGCAGTCGCGGCCGGAAGCGTGGCTGAGGAAGCCAACTGCCACCCCCGCTCCGACCGCCAGAATGACCACCAAGCCGACTCTTAGCCAACGCTCCCGGGCCGTCGGCACCGCAGGTGACACCGCCTGAGCGACTGCTGCGGCGACCTGTGGGTCGGCGGCGGCCGCGGCGCGCAACCGCACCAGATGTGGCTCGCGGCGACGCCGGATCCATTCCGGCCCGGCCTGGAGAGCCAATATCACAAGGGCGAGGGCCAGATATAGCAGGGCGAGCTGGGGGCGATCGGCGAGGAATTCGAGGACGGGAAGTGCGATCGCGAAAATCCCGATCAGCACCCAGCCGAGGCGGCGACGGGCTGGGGTGACGCGGCTCCGGTACGCGCCGGCGAGGTCGCTGGCGCGCACAGCAGCCGTCAGGACTGTCGGATCGACGGGTACAGGCTCGCTGCGGAGAGCGCGGGCCACAGCGGCGCGCTGCGGTCGGGTGAGTCCGTTGAGCACTGCGGCGTAGGTGTTCACGACGGGCTGGGTTAGCAGGGTGATCGGGACGGCAGCCAGGAGTCCGAATCCGGCCAGGCCTGCGATCACGACCCACATCGGCCATGGCGTCCACCAGTGGTGTCGAGGCTGGATCACGGCCCAGCAGAACAACAAGAACCACAACGCCATCCATGCCGATGTGACGAGCCACCGGGCCCACCACGGTGCCATGTTGTACCGAACCCACACCGGATTCGTCTCCTCTCGATCAGGTCAAGCGTTCCGGCGCGCGTTCCATCGCGCGTACCGGCGCGTGTCCGGTGAGCGGTCCTTCAGGTGGGGTGCGATCAGGTCGCGCACCCCGGTGGCGTTCATCTTGATCAGGACCGGAATCACTCGTGCCGCAGCTGCCGCGTCTTTCTCGACTGGGTCCGTCGCCTCGATTTCTGTGTGATGCGCTGGCGGAGCTGGGCGATCGCGTCGTCGTTGGGCATGGGCTGTCAGTGCTCGGCTGACAACGCAGTACGCGCCTCATCGACATGCGCCAACAGCAGGGCCTCCCGCCACTTCCACCAGATGTCGTCGCTCGCCTCAAGCGGCGGGGTCGTCAGGCCGTCATCCGATGTGCTCAGCATCAACAGGTACTGCCACCCTTGCGATCCACCGGAGGGACCGAATTCGTCCGGGGCGTCGAGTGGGGCAAGTAGGAAGTCGATTCCGCCGTCGCGTGCTGACCAGCAGACCTGCAGTTTGCAGTCGAGACCGCGGTAGTAGATCGCCCACGCGGGCCGGTCACCGTACGCGACCGCGCTGTCGACCGCTTCCGGTCTGAACCCCAATTTGGCCAGCGTGGGTCCCAGGTACTTGTCTACGTCGCGAACCTGCCTCGTCATGGAAGTTGCGAGTTCCCATACATTTTGAGAATTCCCGCATGCGCTCGTTCGAAGTTGGCGGCGATACGATCGCGCACCCAGTCAAGCGGATTGTCGTACGACTCGTATTCGCTTCTCGCGGCCCGGACCAACTCCTCCGGGGGTAGGTCGGGTCGCTCCGAGAACCGGGTGAAGTATTGCCATTTATCCGCACGCAGACCAAAGTCGTTGGGAGCGTCCAGGGGAGCGATCATGCCGTTCACTTCACCCTCCCGGGAAGAGGTGTAGATCTGCACCTTGCAGTCGCGCGATCGGTAATACACGATGTGGCGCCTGCCGCCCCGGTCGGGACTGTCGTCGACCTCGTCGAGGGTGAACCCAAGCCCATCCAGGAGTGGTCCTACGATCGCCTGAACTTCCTCCAGGAAACTCCTCGTCATCGTGTCTGAGTTCTCAGCGTGGCGACGCTGGGACGTTGCCAGGCGTAGCAATTTCGCCACCGCCGGCTGAAGCGCCGAACGAGTATCCGGATCCAGTGCTTCGAGGTGCGCCGGCAGCTTGTCGACGATCGTCGTGACGATCATGTCGTTCGACGGCGCGCGTAAATCCAACATCAGGACGTTATTGTCGTGCAACTCAACCACTTCTGATCTTGTCGGTCCCTCTGGCAGCTGCTCGGCGAGAAAGTCGAACAAGAAGTGAGTCGCCGACGAATTCCATGACCAGTCGCCGTCAACGAATCGGACGAATCCGCTCATGTGCCCCCCCAAGAAGTTGCTATTACTAGATTACTTCCACCCGGGAGGTAGTCAGTGCGCGTCTTGCCAGGCTTGCCAGATCTCCGGACGGAGCCGGCCCCGGGTCGGAACCTCCAGGCCGACGTCGCGGGCCCAAGAGCGGACGTCCGCTGTACTCGGGCCGAACTCCTCGGTGTCCCGATCCGGCGCGGGGTCGGACTTCACTGTTAAAATCCGTTGGGTTGCAGCCTCTTCAGTCGTCGACCAGGCATGGGCAGCGGCGAGGAACCGGTAGGTCCATTCCTCGGCGAGTTGGCGCGCCTCGCAAAATACGATCGGCACGTTCGGCCAACGGATCTGCAGCTCCGCCAGCCCGTCGGCGACCACGGCGGGGCGTACCCAGTCGAGCTTGAACAGCTGCGAATAGCGGTCTTCAACGACCACCGCCGCGCGGGGGAGCGCGGCCAGGTCGGAAAGCTGATAGCGCAACTTGCCGCTGGTGAGGCTGGAGACCAAGTCGGCCAGGGATTTGCGCTCCACGCTGGCGACGAGCGTCCCATCGATGAGCAGCCCGTAGTCGCCGCATGGCAGAGCGCGCTGAATGGTGTTGGCCTGCTGGCTCGCGAACTTGTACGCGTACCGCTCGTGGCTGTCGACCACGATGTGCAACTCGTCGATCCCCTGGGCACGTGCCGCCGGGCTGTGGAATGCGCAGCAGGTAGGGCAGCCGGGAGCCTTCGTCCGGATTGAGGGCTACGACCATCTCCGCCACAACGCGATTGTGCTTGGGTCCGTCGCCGAGGCCAATGAGCAACATGTGTGGGGGAAGATCGTCAAAACTTTTGACGATCTCCGACCACCGATATAGCCACGAACCCCGGGGTCGCCGGGTTGTCGGCACGTTGCAGTCGACGAGACTGCGCGCGACTATGGCGCTATGGCCGGCTTCGTGCATGTCCGGGCCTATGCCGAGCTCAACGACTTCTTGGACGCGGGCTCGCGGGGCGAGACCCTGCGCCGTCCTTTCCAGAGCCATCAGACCGTCAAGGATGTTCTGGAGGCGATGGGCATACCGCACACCGAGATCGACCTGATCCTGGTGAACGGGCACCCGGTGGGCTTCGAGCGCCGACCGGTAGCCCGCGACCGCATCGCGGCTTATCCGATGTTCGAGGCGCTCGACATCGGGTCGACGGCCCGGCTCCGGCCGCAGCCGTTGCGGCATCCGCGGTTCGTGGTCGACGTCAACCTCGGCCGGCTGGCGCGATTGCTCCGGGTGCTGGGGTTCGATGTGTGGTGGTCGAGCGATGCCGACGATCAAATGCTCGCCGACATCAGCTTGGAACAGCAGCGGATCTTGCTGACCCGCGACCGCGGGCTGTTGAAGCGTCGGGCGATCACCCATGGATTGTTCGTCCACTCCCAGCAACCGGAGGAACAGACGCTGGAGGTGCTGCGGCGGCTGGATCTGCGGCGGCAGGCCAAGCCATTCGCCCGGTGCGTGCGCTGCAACGGTCAGCTGGCCGCGGTGGCCAAGGAACAGGTGATCGATCAGCTTGAGCCGTTGACCCGCCGCTACTACGACGAATTCAGTCAATGTCCGAAATGTGGCCGGATCTACTGGGCCGGATCGCATTTCGAAAAGTTGAGCCGTCTTGTCGATCGGCTTCTCGCGCGACTCTGAAAAGTACCGCGGGACTGGCTGGGCGAGAACGAGATTGGCTCTCGTCCCACTCTCACTATACGGCGAGGGGTGGGTCTTGCGGCAAGGCCCCTGACGTGCTGCACAATCTTTCGATCCGTGACGAGATGGGGGATGTGTGACGAATACGCCGAAACCGTTCGAGGTGCACGAGTCCGGTGCGCTGCTGCACGGCACCAAGGCCGACCTGGCGGTGGGGGATTACCTGGTGCCGGGACGCGAGTCGAATTACGAGGCCGGGCGGATCATGAACCATGTCTACGTCACCCGCACGTTGGATGCCGCAGTGTGGGGAGCCGAGATGGCTGCGGGCGAGGGGCGGGGCCGCATCTACATCGTCGAACCCGAGGGCGAGTTGGAAGACGACCCGAACGTCACCGACAAGAAGCTGCCCGGCAACCCGACCCACTCCTACCGCACCCGCGAGCCGGTGAAGATCGTCGGTGAGATCACCGACTGGGTGGGGCATACACCCGAGCAGATGCAAGGCATGCGCGACGGCCTGGCAGACCTGCGGCGGCGAGGGCTCGACGTCATCTACGACTGATCGCACGGGCTGACTGTTTGGCCGGCGGCTCAGGTCGCGTGTTCGCCTCGGGGCACTGTGACGAAGGTGCAGCGTTTCCGGGTCAGAACGCGAGATCATCCAGAAACCCGGCACGCTCGCCACAACGTCGCGGCCACCATCGTCAGCCCGATTTTCATGCCAGGCCAGTTCGCTCGATACGGGGATTTGTGCCTACTCCCCGTACCCTTCCCTCGTGGACGCGATCGACCCTGACCAGCTCAGCACGTGCCTGCGGGTGCTGTCCGAGGTGCACAAGCTGCCGGCCGAGCATCCCGACGCCATTGCTGTGCGCCAGGCCACCGCGAAGATGTTCAAGGAGTTGAAGAAGGTTCGCCGGGCCGCCGCACGCGAACGGGTCGCGGCCGCTGACCGGGCCGTCATCGCCGCCACGGCGACGGGCGCGCCGGGACGGATCGACGACGAGACTCAGGGTCTGCCGCTGGTGTCCACCGCGGTCGGGGCCACTGCGGGCACGCTGCTGCGCTCACGAGCCTGCTACATCTGCAAAAACCACCACACCGTCGTCGACGCCTTCTACCACCAGCTTTGTCCCGATTGCGCCGCGATCAACCGGGCCAAGCGCGATGCTCGCACCGACCTGACCGGGCGCCGGGCCCTGCTCACCGGCGGGCGCGCCAAGATCGGCATGTACATCGCGCTGCGGCTGCTGCGCGATGGCGCGCACACCACCATCACCACCCGGTTTCCCAACGACGCGGTGCGCCGCTTCGCCGCGATGGAGGACAGCGCCGACTGGCTGCACCGGCTTCGGGTGGTGGGCATCGACCTGCGTGACCCGGCCCAGGTGGTCGCACTGGCCGACGAGGTCGCCGCCCAGGGGCCGCTGGACATCCTGATCAACAACGCGGCGCAGACGGTGCGTCGCGCGCCCGGCTCATATGCCGCGCTGGTCGAGGCCGAGCGCACCCCGCCGCCGGCGTTGGTCGACGTCGTCACCTTCGACCATGTCAGTGACGCGCATCCGCACGCCCTCGTCGGCAGCCTCGGCGAGCATCCGTCCGCGCACGCGCTCACTGAGTTGGCCCTGACCGCCCGCAGCGCCTCACCGGAGCGGATCTCCGCCGGGACGGCGATCGACGCCGGCGGACTGCTGCCCGACACCGCGCCGGTGAACAGCTGGACCCAGCGCGTGCACGAGGTCGACGCGATGGAACTGCTCGAAGTGCAGCTGTGCAACCAGACCGCGCCGTTCATTCTGGTGAGTCGGCTGCGTCCCGCGATGGCTGCCTCACCGGCCCGACGCAAGTACGTGGTGAACGTGTCCGCGATGGAAGGACAGTTCAGCCGCGGCTACAAGGGGCCCGGACACCCGCACACCAACATGGCCAAAGCCGCGCTGAACATGTTGACCCGCACCAGTTCTGGGGAAATGCTGGAGCAGGACGGCATCTTGATGACTGCCGTCGATACTGGCTGGATCACCGACGAGCGTCCGCACCCGACGAAGCTGCGGCTTGCCGAAGAAGGTTTCCATGCACCGCTGGATCTGGTGGATGGTGCTGCGCGCGTGTATGACCCCATCGTGCGCGGGGAACTGGGCGAGGATCTGTACGGGTGCTTCTTGAAGGATTACTCGAAGGCCAGTTGGTAGAGCGGTCCCTCAGGTCGCGTCGAGCAGCCGCATCACCCCGCGATCGGTCGACGCACATCCAGCTGCGCCAGGTCGGCCGCGATACGTCCGGCCGCCCATCCGGCGCCGTTGGACGGCGACATCATGCGGGGAATCGTCGCCGGGAAGAGCCGGTTGGTGAGGTCCTCGGTTGCCTGGCTGCGTGCGGCCAGTACCGGAAGCAGCGTGCCGCGGTCCACCTCGGTCGCCACTGCTGTGGAGGTGGCGGTGAGGCGTTCACCGATGCGCGCGGCGTATGAGAGAAGGAATGACTGGCGAAACGAGCGCGTCCGGGTGTGGCCGCTGGTGGTGCGGCCCGCTGCCAGCATCGCCCGGTTGGCCTGGACCAGTAGCGAAGTAGCAAGTAGCTCAACGAATTCCAGATCGCACTCGGCGCCGATGACGGCGACGAACCCGAGCTTCTCCGCGCACACCATCTGACACCGGTTGGCCGTTGCCACGGACTGCACCAGTGCTGCCTTGGCGCTGACGTAGGGGCTGTCGATCCAGATCCGTCGGGCGGTCGCCTCTGCTGCGCGACCTTGCTCGTGATCGCGGATCGCGTGCTGCAGTGAGTATCTGCTCATCAGTTCTTGTGCCTTGGCCGAAAGCGCTTCCGCTTCTTCGGGAAACTTGGTGGCTTCTGCCTTGGCGAGCAGCCCCCGCACCCGACTGAGCGCCTTCGCATCCGTCGGGTTCACCGCGACCGCCGAATGTTGGTGCGCGCCGGGCACCGGCAGCAACGGCACGAGCTTCGGCAGGGTACCCAGCAGCCGCAGCACCTTCAATACGACGGTCAACGCTGCTTGATGGTCGACGGCGTTCCTGTGCGCCCAGTCCCACATCTGCGGAGCGCCGTGACCGATGTCCACGGGCAGCGCGGTGAGCTCGGCGCGCCACCGCGGGTGCAGTGAGGTGACGGGATAGTGCCGGGATTCGCGGACGATGGCCTCGGCCAGGTAACCGGCTGCCGCTGCGTCGAGACGGCGACGAGCGAACTCGTGCAGGTCATTCGGCGACCACCCCACCTGCCACGCGCCGCTGATGGCACCGGCCACGGTGCCCTCGGCGGCAAGGTCGAGTTCGTGTGTCCGGTCGGGGAAGTCGTCGAGCAACTCAGCGGCGTGAAACTCCGCGTCGTGATCGGGACACAATGCGGAGTTGTACAGCGCCGCGGTGAGGCGGTCGAGGAGGGCGACCCGGTCGTACCCGGGATCGGTGCTCCAGCGTTCCCGTTGGGACGATGCGCGGCGGCGATCCTTGTGCTTGGCGGCGCGCTTCTGGCGGTTGCGGCGGCTCATGTCTGGAGTCTGGAGCAACGGTCCGACAAGTTGCGTCTCTGCCGCGCGCAGCGCCGTCGCACACCATGGGCTGGCTCTGCGTTCGTAACCTGGTGGCGGTCCGAACGCGGTTTCTTCGCCCTGACGTTACAAGCGCGAGCAGGTCGCTCGCCGGTCGGCGTCTAACGGGCACAGCGGGCTCGCAGAAGGTCGTGCTGCGCAGCAGACTCTGGGCAGGAAATTGCAGCTTTCCTTGTCCCTGTGCGTAATTCGGCGATGCGGGCGATGACGTCGTCGTAGCTCAATCCGGATTCGGCGAGCAGGCACCCGATCACTGTGCTGGTTCGGCCCTGCCCGTCCCAGCAGTGCACGTACACGTTTCGGCCGGCGTCCAACTCGGAGTGAATGCGCGCCAGGATGGCGTCGTAGCCGGCATCGTCAGTGACGCCGAAGTCAGGTATCGGATGCGCGAAGTGCCGCACCGTGCGCCCGGACTTCTCGGCTGCCGCGTGCAGAAGCGCTCGGTAGGGCGTCAGATGGTCAGCTTCGGTGGTGAGGTCGATGACGGTGTCGATTCCCGCGTCGAGCAGGACGCGGGTCTTGGCTTCGGCACGCTCGGGCGTGGCGGCACCCGGGTATTCACCGGCCAGCAGCCGGTTCGGCTTGACCCACCAGGCGTGAAGGACGTCGTCGTGCGGCCACGGTGTCGCTCGCAGTGGCGGACGGTCGTCGTCGGTTGCCCCAGGGTGATGACGCAGCGCCTCGACGATCGCTGTGAACTCGGGAAACTCCTCTTCGATGGGGCCATAGGCGCCACCGTGACGATGAGCGCGGACGCACCAGAAGGCCCAGCCGCGCAGCAGATCAACCCCGGCCCACTCGGGGATCACACGGGTGCTTCGAAATTCGTCCATAACCGGACGGAGAACATCGGCAAGGCGGGACGGGTTACCTGCCAGTCGTTGGTAGCCGTTGTACTCATGCGCCCACTCGATGAGCGTGCGTGCACGTCGCTCCACGCTGCGTAGGTTAGCGAACCCGGTCAGCCGACCTGGCCGAGCACCGCCGCGACGGCCGCCCGGACCGTCGAGGCGACGGTGTCGGGGGAGGACGCGTCGAACTTGCCGTCCAGATGCAGGAACGCCAGGCCATGCACCAGCGCCCACACCGCGTTCGCCATCGCGTCCGGATCTGAGGTGGGGAGTACCTGCCGCACAATCGATCTGAGGTACTCGCTGATCGCCTCCACCGCGGCGACCCGTTCCGGGCTGGTCGGGTCGCACGGTTCGGCGAACATGGCCCGGAACAGACCCGGGCGTTGCAGCGCGAAGTTCACGTAGGCGATGGCGATGTCGGCGAGATCGTCGGGCGTTTCCGGTGACGGGTTGGCCGCGGCCAACTGGGTGGCCAGATCGCGGTAGCCCACCGCGGCGACCGCGGACAGCAGCGCGTCACGGTCGGCGAAATGCCGGTACGGCGCGGCGGTAGACACCCCCGCGCGCCGGGCCGCCGCGCGTAGCGAGAGTTCGGTCGCGCCGCCCTCCTCGAGCAGCTCCAGGGCGGCCTGCACGAGGGCGGTTGGCAGGTCGCCGTGGTGGTACGACCTGGTTGACGTGGCCATTCGGGATCTACCTCACAAGTGTTGACACTGCTTACATGCCCCCGTATGTTAGCAGCAAGAGGAAGTAAGCACTGTCAACATTGCTAGGAGTTCCCATGTCGAAAGCGTCGGAGGCGTTGTTCGCGCCCCTGCAGCTCAAATCCGGCCAGATTCTGCGCAACCGGATCGCCAAGGCGGCGATGGAAGAGGGCATGGCCGGGCGGGCGCAGCTGCCCGATGAGCGCCTGATCACGCTGTACCGGCAGTGGGGCGCCGGCGGCACTGGCCTGCTGATCACCGGCAACGTCATGGTTCACGCCGAGGCGATGACCGGTCCGGGTGGCGTCGTGCTCGATGCCGACTCCCCGCTGGAGCCCTTCGCGGCATGGGCGCGCGCCGGTAAGGACGACGGGGCGGCGATGTGGATGCAGATCAGCCATCCCGGTCGCCAGGTCCAGGCCAATATGCCGGGCGTGGTGTGGGGACCGTCGGACGTCGCGGTCGAGTTGGGCCGGCACTCGAAGCGGTTCGGGCAGCCGGTGGCGATGACGGGGCAGCAGATCGCCGACACCATCACCCGCTTCGCCACCACCGCGCGGCGTGCCGAGCAGGCCGGGTTCGATGGTGTCGAGGTGCACGCCGCGCACGGATACCTGTTGTCGCAGTTCCTGTCTCCGCTCGTCAACACTCGCACCGACGAGTGGGGCGGCTCGCTGGAGAACCGGGCTCGGCTGCTGCTGGAGATCGTTCGTGCCATCCGCGCCGAGGTGTCGCCGAGCTTTTCCGTTGCGGTAAAGCTGAATTCGGCGGACTTCCAGCGCGGCGGATTCGACGCCGACGACGCCCGCAAGGTGATCGACATGCTCGCCCCGTTGGGTGTCGACCTCGTCGAGTTGTCCGGCGGCAGCTACGAAAGCCCCGCCATGACCGGACGCCCGGCCGACGAGCGCACCGCCGCCCGCGAGGCGTACTTCCTGGATCTGGCCGCCGAGCTCGCGGTGAGCAGCCCCATTCCGCTCATGCTGACGGGCGGGATCACCCGGCACCAGACAGCCGAGCGGGTGCTGGCCAGCGGCGTCGCGGTGGTCGGCATGGCCACCGCGCTGGCCGAAACCCCCGATCTGCCCGCGCGGTGGCGCCAGGGTAGGGAAGCGACGGGGCGGCTGAAGCCCGTGACCTGGTCGGACAAGCCGCTGGCCTCCATCGCCAGCATGGCGATGGTCCGCTACCAGATGCGCCGACTCGGTGCGGGGAAGAAGCCCGCACTGGGCGTCGGGCCGGCGTTCGCGCTGGCCGCCGATCAGCTGGTGTCGCGACGGGCCCTGCGTGGGTACTCCAGGTGGTTGAAGTCCCGACCGCGGCCGGCTCGCGTTGTTGGTACCCAACACATTTAAGGGGAGATAGATCATGACGAAAGTTCTGATGGTGATCTCGGCGGCCGACCGCTGGACACTCAACGAGGGGACGGTACATCCGTCCGGGTACTGGGCCGAGGAGGTTGCGCGGCCCCATCAGATCTTCACCGAGGCTGGGTGGGAGATCACCGTGGCGACCCCGGGCGGTAAGGCGCCGACGCTCGACAAGCTCAGCCTGGGCATCTCCGGCGGCATGCCCTGGAAGCGTCGCGAGGTCAAAAGCTATCTGGACAGCATCGCCAACGTGCTGGCTCATCCGGTCTCGCTCGACAGCGTGAACGCCGACGACTACGACGTGGTGTTCTACCCCGGCGGACATGGCCCGATGGAGGACCTCGCCTACGACCCGGTCTCCGGTGCACTGCTGGCGCACCGGTTGGAGTCCGGCCAGCCACTCGCGCTGCTGTGCCACGCGCCGGCGGCGATCCTGGCGGCTTCGGCGGACGGGGTGTCACCGTTCGCGGGTCGACGGATGACCGGGTTGTCGAACCGCGAGGAGCACCTGAACACCTTCGGGTGGAAGGCGCCGTGGCTGTTGGAGGACAAGCTGAAAGAGGTCGGCGTGGACTACTCGAAGGCGCTGTTGCCGCTGCGTCCGCATGTCGTTGTCGACGGGAACCTCTACACCGGGCAGAACCCGCAGTCCTCGGAGAAGCTGGCCGAGCGCTTGGTGGCCGACGTGGGGAGGGCCTGATGGCTAGTTCCGATGTGGTCGAGGTTGACCTCGGCGGGCACCTGGTCACCGTGCCCAAAGGTGGCCTGTATGACCGGTTTCGGATGCGGACCGACCTCGACGAGGTGGAGCGCGATCCGCGGGTGTCCAGCGTCGACTTCTTCCGGAAGTTGCCCAAGACCGAGGTGAACTCGGCGATCGGACCGACGCTGACCCCAAACTTCTACTACCGGATTACGACCGCACGGCTGGTTATGCTGGCCCGATCCCGTGATATCCGTACCCGGCTGCCGGAAGCGCTTGCACCGCTGGAGGTTGCGCCGGGAATCGGGATCGTCTCGGTGATGTTCTTTCGCTACGACGTGTGCGATATCGACTTCTACACCGAAGCCGCCGTCGGGGTGGCGGTGCGGCCGGCGCGGCACGGCAAGCTCGGCGTCGCCGACCTGGCGAGCAGCCTGGCCAACGATCACTTGCACTCCTATGTGCTGTCACTGCCGGTGAGCACCCAGATCGCCCAGGTGCGCGGGCACGACGGGTATGGCTTCCCGAAGTGGGTGACGGATCTGGATGTGTCGATCGATGCGGAGCGGGTGGTCGCTCGCGTTGGGAATGATGCCGGTGGGGTCGACCTCGGGTTGTCGGCTGTCACTCCGTCTCAGTCGAAGTACGGGACGGGGGAGCGGGTTTCGACGCTCACGTCCTACACGTCTTTGGGTGGTGCGTGGCATTCCACGCTGAGCCAGACGAATGTGCTGTCGGCTGGGACGGCGCGGTTCCCGCGCGGTGTCAATCTGCAGATCGGGCAGGGCCGGATGGCGGACGACCTGCGGGCACTGACGCCGATCAAGACCATTCAGCTCGATGTCGTCACGGAAGGTCAACTGGCGCTGCACATGCCGGTGCCGGTGTCGGTACGGGGACAGCTCAACCTCAGGTGAGGCGCGCGCGTACAGTGGCTCGGCTTGCCCTGACGGTCTAGCTGTCGGACGGGAAGTAGAACGTCCGCAATGCAATCAGACTTTTTGTACGCGAGTCTGTTCGTTCGTAATTGTCAGTAAGTGCCTTGGTCAATTCTTCGAGGGTCCAGAGCGTCAGTGGTACGGATGACCGATCAGCCTCGTAGCGGGCGTCTTTGGTGAATCCGCCTGTACTGACGTACAGGCCTCGGTCATCCTTGTGTCGGCCGCCGAGGAAGCCGCGAATATCCTGACTGCTCATAGTTCCCTTGCGGTGTTTCACTTCGACGATGATGCGGGGCTGTTCGAATCCGAATCCATCCGGAGAAGCCAGAATGTCGCGTCCGAGATCGGATCCTTTTGGCGACACCTGTGTCTTGTATCCCATCGCGCGCAAAATTCCGGCGACGAGCTCTTGCATGTCTTCCCAGTCGAGTTGGTTGATCTGGTCCTTAATGCGTTCGAAGGCCAGTGCCTCTATGTCCTGGAGAGGATCGACGCCCTTTGACGCGGCGTCGATTTTGGGCAATTGAGTTGGCTGTCCGCTCGCGATGGCTAGCAGCTCATTGCCGGCGGTGCCGGAAAGCTTGAAAACGGTGAGGACCGAACCGAGGGTGTTGCGGGTAGTTACGCTCAGTTGGTCTCGCCCCACTTCTACGGGCATCCACTCAACAGGCCGCGAGATCTCCATCGCCTGACCGGTCCACTCAGGGTGATATGCCGCAGCTCCGCGTGCCCGCCCGACTAGATAGCGGCGGTTCGTCGGCGAATAGGTGACGACCAGGTCATCAGTATCAATTTCGTTTACGAACCGATAGACCTGAGATACAGCGGCGATCGCGGATTGCTCCTTGACGCCGGGGCGAGCTGCGAGGAATTCCTTCAGTAGGGTTTTGCGGTCGACGCCGGGTTTGGCGATCGCGGCGATCTCAGGAAAACCGATGCCGGCTACCTCACGTTCACGAAAATCGTCGTATCGCTTGCCGCCATCGCTGCGCACCATCCACATTCCGCCATCAGATCACCTCGGATCCACACATAAGGGCCCTATCGATCGATCCGCAGCGCTGTGATCGGGTCCGCTTCAGGAGTGCTCACCCGAGCGTCGTCGTGACCTCGCCGATTGAGCTCTTGCTGAGGCAGCCCCCGCGGGAGCGATTTCGAGTGCGTCAATTTTTGCCGAAACAGCGTTACCGCAACTCAATGCACATTATTGTCTGGCCTTCAGTGGCAGCTCACTTCTTAAGGGGGAACGTCGGATACGGCAGTTGGTAGTAGGCGTCATTGCTGTGGCATTGAGCCTCATGTTCATTCCTGGTTGCACGAGCCTCAGCGCAAGTAGCAGCAAGTCGAGTACTGTCGCCAGCGTTGGCCAAGCTGTGCGGGACGGCAAGTTCGAGTTTGTGGTGTCAAAGGTCGACACCGGCACGCCAGGCATTGTGTCAGTGCACCTCAAGGTGACGAACATTGGCAATGAGTCGCAGATGTGGTCCTCGAGTGGCCAGAAGTTGCTGGTTGACGGCAAGGAGTTTGACGCTGACATGTTCGAATCCAAAGATTCGATCGAGACGCTGAACCCCGGATTAGGGGTAGATGCAGTGCTCGGTTTCAAGGTCCCGCCAGGTACCGTCCCCGACGCAATCGAGTTGCACGATTCAATGTTCTCCCAGGGCGTCCGGGTAAATCTGTAGGCTGCCAATCCGTTATCCGGCATCTCCGTGTCGCCGTCTCGCGCTAGTCTCCGGCAGTGGATGGCGGCCTATATGAATCTCTGCTTACCCAGCGACTCGTCGGGGTGCTGAATCAGTGCCCCGACATGCAGCCCGAGCTCAGGGTGGTCGACGACGCCGAACAAGCGCTGACCATCGCGCGCCATCTGACGCCGCTGATCGAGAGACAGCTTCGAGCGGCAGGTAGCGCAGAAGAACGGTCGCGACTACTGCGCAACATCCTCGGTGTTCTGGGCGATGCGGACTCACTCCAGGAGACGCTGCATCAGGTCGACCCAACCAAGATTCATAGGTTGGATGCCGTTCGCCCTAGAACCCTGGGTGTTGTCCAACTCCCACGCCCCGCAACACCGTTGTCGGATGCCGCACTCATGACGAACGCCCGCAACGAGCCCACGCTCGCGGCGGAGCTGCGGGCCGAGCTCGGCAGTGCCGACCACGTCGATCTCCTGTGTGCATTCGTGAAGTGGCAGGGCCTGCGCCTGCTGGAACGCGAGCTCACTGAACTGCTTGAGCGTGGTGTGCGGCTGCGGGTCATCACGACCACATACTTGGGAGCGACAGACGCCCGGGCTCTCGACGCGTTGGTCAACGACTTCGGCGCCGAGGTGCGGGTCAACTATGAGACTGACCGAACCCGGTTGCACGCGAAGGCTTGGCTGCTCCGCCGCAACACCGGGTTCCACACCGCGTATGTCGGCTCGTCCAACCTCTCGCATGCCGCACTCGTCGACGGCCTGGAATGGAACGTGCGGCTGTCAGCGGTTTCCACCCCGCACCTGTTGGACAAGTTCCGGGCGACATTCGACTCGTACTGGGAGAACCGCGAATTCGAGCTCTATCGCCCTGCTGACGATTCAGAGAAGCTCAGGCTCGCGCTGGAGGTAGCTTCCGGCAAGAAGCAGCGGGACCCGCTGGCCGTCACGCTGTCCGGGCTGGAGGTCACCGCCAAGCCGTATCAAGCCGAACTGCTCGAACAACTCCACGCTGAACGGGCACTGCACGACCGCCATCGCAACCTGATCGTGGCCGCCACCGGTACTGGAAAGACCGTGATCGCTGCACTGGACTACCGCCGGCTCGTCCGAGAAGTGCACGGCCGCGACCTCACGCTGCTGTTTGTCGCACACCGCAAGGAGATCCTCCAGCAAGCGCGGCGCATGTATCAGGAGGTGCTCACCGATCCGCTGTTCGGCGAGTTATTGGTTGACGGCGATGAGCCGACTCGCTGGCGCCATGTATTCGCCAGCATCCAATCCCTCACCGCCGACCGACTTTCCACCGTTGAGCCCAACCGGTTCGACATCGTGGTGATCGACGAATTCCACCACGCGCAAGCGGCGTCCTATCGCCGGCTTCTTGAGCACATCGCGCCGATGGAACTGCTCGGACTCACGGCGACCCCTGAACGCGGCGACGGTGTCGACGTGCGCTCGTTTTTCGGTGGCCGAGTGGCCGCCGAGTTGCGGCTGTGGGATGCGCTCGAGCAGAACCTGCTATGCCCCTTCCACTACTTCGGCATCCACGACGGGACTGACCTGGAGACCCTGCAGTGGAAGCGCGGCGGCTACGACCTGGCCGAGCTGAACGAGATCTACACCGGCAATGACGCCCGCACACGTATCGTGCTTGACCAACTGCAGGACAAAGTTGCCGATGTCGGGGAGATGCGGGCGCTCGGCTTCTCCGTGAGCGTCGAGCATGCCCGCTACATGGCCGACCAGTTTGTCGCGGCGGGCATCCCGGCCCGCGCCATCGTCGGGCTCGACGATTCCGCCGAACGGCGCGCAGCTCTGACGGCGCTCCGCAACGGCGACATCAACGTGTTGTTCACAGTCGACCTGTTCAACGAGGGCCTCGACATCCCGCTGGTCGACACCGTGCTGTTTCTGCGGCCCACCGAAAGCGCGACCGTGTTCCTGCAGCAACTAGGCCGCGGCCTGCGGCGTGCCCCCGGCAAGACTGTGTTGACGGCGCTCGACTTCGTCGGGCACCAGCGCAAAGAGTTCCGGTTCGATCAGCGGTTCCGGGCGCTGACTGGGCTGGGCCGTAAACAGCTGGAAAAGCAAGTCAAGGAAGGCTTTCCGTTCCTGCCGTCGGGTAGTCAGATCGTGCTCGATTCGGTCGCCCGGGAGCTGGTGCTGGAGAACGTGCGCCAGCAGGTGTCGCCCAAGAAGGCCGTGTTGGTGTCCGAGATTCGGCAGCATCCCGACGATCGGCTGGCGTCGTACCTGGAGGAGTCGGGACGGGGGCTCGAGGACATTCTGCGGACCGACCGGTCATGGACCACGCTATGCCGAAACGCCGGGAAACTGGGGGAGCAGCCCGGGCCTCGCGAGGCCGAACTGGTTAAGCGGGTGAAGGCTTTGGCGCATGTAGATGACCGGCGACGCTGGGAGGCCTACAACGCGCTCCTGGAGGATTACCGAGCTGAGGACAGTGTCAATGAGTCCCGGTTGGCGGCCATGCTGTTCTATTCGCTGTTTCCCAATGGCGGCGGGTTCGGCAGTGTCGCAGAAGGTCTCAGTGTTCTTCGAGACGAAGCAGTAACGCAGGAGATGCGCCAGGTCATCGATATCGCGTTCGATGCGGCCCACCGCAGCACCTACGGTCTGTGGAATATGGGTGACGAGTTCGCTGGCGTGCCGCTGGCGCTGCACGCCAGCTATTCGCGGGAGGAGATTCTGGCCGGGTTGGGCTGGGTGTCGGAGAAGAGGACGCCCGCCACCATGCGCGAGGGTGTCGCGTGGTGTCCGGCCGTCAACGCTGATGCCTTCCTCATCACACTGAAGAAATCCGACACCGACTACTCACCGACCACCATGTATCGAGACTTCGCGCTTAGCCCGGAGTTGTTCCACTGGGAGTCACAGTCCACGACCTCGGCGGCGTCGCCGACCGGGCAGCGCTACATCCATCACCGTGAGCGCGGATCCCACATTCTGCTGTTCGTACGCGAGACGAAGACCAATGTGCTGGGGGCCGCGCCGTACATCTTCTTGGGGCCAGCGGACTACGTCTCGCATGAGGGCGATCGGCCGATGGCCATCAAGTGGCGCTTGCGGCAGGCAATGCCGATGGAGGTGTACTTGGGGGCGCGGGCCGCGGTGGCCTGAGACGGAGGTAGCTGAGATTCGCATTTTCGTCCGGAAACGGCGAGGCACTGCTATGACCAGGGTGGGTCGGTCGAGCTGCTTTGCGTCAGCTTGAACCCTTGCGTTCAGCAAGGACTCTGGCTTTCAATATGACCTTGAGATGTGCTGGCGGGCACCAAGCCTGCAAATCCGCGGGCTTGTGCCAGTACGCGTCTTGGAAGCTCATCGACGCCCCTTGCGGTGGAGCAGCGACCGTGGCGGCTGGGTAGCCGGCACAGTGCAGAAGGAAACTGAATACAAAGCGGAGGGTGTGTGCTGAGGGTGTCGGGGGCAGGGTTCATAATCATCGCTAATTGACGCAAGTGACGGGCACCACATGTCCTCGCCTCTTGTGATCGGGTCTTAACACGGAGGGGCGCGATGGCTGCCGAGCATGAAACCGAGAACGAGCGTTTGGTGCGAAGGGCGGTCAACCTCTTTACCTTCCTCGGGTGCGCCCAGCAGCTGCTGGTCAAGCCAGTCCGAACGGTGGACAAGTTCGAAAACGCCATGTGGTTCGCCGACCTGCCTGACCATGACGCCATCCGTTCGGCGCACCGCGTCACGGAGCTCACCCCCGATACGCCCATTCTCACGGTGGACCGGGTGGCGAAGCTCGACCTACCACCGCTGCCCCGCGAGCTCATCGTCTGGGTCGAGGGTGCGATCGATGACACGGAGAAGGAGCTGACACTTCGCGAGGCGATCTTCCGTGAGGAGCCCGTTCCGGCGGACGAACGCCAGGACGGCGCACCGGAGGTGGTCAACCGCCGCATCGATATTGCCGAGCATCCCGAGGTCAGCGAAGCCTTCGATGGCTGGCTGACCGATTGGCGGCTGTGGGCCGACCGGGAACGCCGCGACACCGCGGTCCGGGATATCTACAAGGACCTGTTCGCGGTCCACTTGAAGGCCGCCGATCACAGCGAAGAGTTCGAGCTGGTCCTCGGCGTGGGATGTCTGGCCTGGCGGCCCGACAACCATGATCAGGTGCAGCGTCACGTCGCTACCGCGCCGATCGCGATTAGCTTCGATGAGAACTCCGGCCGCCTGACGGTGACGCAGGTCAGCGCACCCGATGCCGTGTCGATCGAGGTTGACATGTTGGACCCGGCACTGATTTCCAGTCCGGCCAAACTCGACGAAATCAAGGCGCTGGCCGCCGAGTACGACGGGCATCTGCTCGACCAGCCGGCGATTGGTGAGATCTGCCGTCGCCTGATTCATCGTCTGGATGCTGATGCGCAGTATGACGAAGACGCTATGCAGGCGCCGTCAGGCCGCAGTCCGCGCGGAGCTTTCGCGCCAGCGATCATCCTGCGGCGTCGCACCAACCGCGGCATGGTGCAGATCTACGAGCAGATCGTTACGCAGATCCAGCAGGCCGGAGAGGTGCCGAAGGGCATCCTGCCGCTGGTCGACCCCAACCGCCAACCCGACCCGGAACTGAGCACAGATGTGCAGGGTGCGGTGGTCACAGTCGATAACGAAGACTTCCTGCCGCTACCGGTGAACGACAAACAGCGCCAGATTATCGAGCGGGTCGACAGTCGCGCCCAGACCGTCGTTCAGGGTCCGCCTGGAACTGGGAAGACCCACACTGCAGCGGCTTTGGTGTCCCATTTGCTCGCTCAGGGCAAGCGGGTGCTGATCACCGCGCATACCGACCGTGCGCTCAAGGAGGTTCGCGCCAAGCTGCCCCGCGAGATTCAATCGCTGGCCGTCGCAGTCATCGGCCAGTCGCGGTCTGACATGGCCGACCTGCGTACCGCAGTCGACAACATCTCGCGGCGAGCAGACGATTTCGATCCCGCCGATTCGCAGCGTTCGATCGCCCGGCACCTCAGCAGGATCGACGACCTGCGTCGTCAGCGGGCCGCGCTGCGTGACCGTCTGCTCAAGGTTCGACGGCAAGAGGTGGAGCCGCGCACCGACGGCCCAGCCCAAGGCACTCTGGCGGCTATCGCTTACGGCCATCTGCAGCACGAGGCCGAATACGAGTGGATTCGGGCATTTGAGGTCGATCCCGCCGGCGCCGGGACGACGGTGTCGACCGAGGAGATTCAGCGGTGGCGCGCGGTGCTGCGCGACGAGGACGTGACTGCGAACGAACCGGAAGCGACCTCGGCGCTGCCAGACGCGGCATCGCTGGCGTCACCGGAGGACTTCGCCAACCTTGCCGCCTCCGAGCAGCAGGCCGCGGTACGCAAGGACCAGTTCGGCGAACTGCTCAGCCACGAGTCGTTTGGCTTTGTCCGGTCCCTGACCATGGAACTGCGAGATGAGTTGCGCGCAAGGGTGTCCAACCTGGCAGAGCAGGCCGGCAATCTTGAGCGTCGGCAGGAAGCGTGGATGAATGACGCGCTGCACGATGTGCGCAGCGGCCGTCAGCAGGCCTGGGTGGCACGGTCAGCGCAGGTGAAGTCGCTGGCCGAGGCGGCCGGGGCGCTCACCCGCCGGATCGGTCCCACCACCGCAGTGGTCGTTGCCGGCAGTGACCTTGGGGTGCATCAGCAGGTCGCGAAATCCCTGCTCGCCCATGTCGAGTCGGGCAGCGGCATCAAGACTCGCCCGGACGGATCGCCGAAGGTCGGCGCCTTCACGTCCAAGACGGTGAAACTCGCTGAGCCGTTCTTCGCCGCGGTCAAGATAAATGACCTGCCCGCGACCACCAAGGAACAGCTCGCCACCTTCATTGATTGGGTTGACGCCAGCCGCACCGTGGCCGCGTTGGATCAGGCCTGGCCGGTCAATGTCCTAATTCCCGAGGAGGACACCCTCGACGAAAAGATCCAGTGGCATGTCACCGAGGTGGCCCAGCTGGACAAGGTGCTGGCGTTGGGTGACCAACTTGAGGTAGAGCGGCGATGGTTCCAAGCCAACAACCTGCCGGTACCGGACTGGAACAAGCTCGAAGACATTCGCCGCTACGCCGACCTGGTGGAGGCCGCCACGGCGGCCGACGACGCCGTAGCCGCCGCCACGCCGGTGGAACGGCTGCATGGCTATCTACGCAGCCAGGCACAGCTACCCACACCGCCGCCCATCACGATGGAGCTGCTGGCCGCCGTGCGCGACCGTGACGTCAACGCCTATGCGGCTGCGCACGCGCGCCTGCATCATCTCTACGACGTGGCCCGGGCAGTTACCGACCGTGACCGGATCCGGCGCGAACTCGATCGGTCGGCTCCGCTGCTGGCGACCGAGATCGCCGCTAATCCGGCTGCAGTGGAATGGGATTCCCGGCTCGACGGCTATGTACAGGCCTGGCAGTGGGAAATGACCGGACGGTGGATCCTCGCGCAAGACAGCGAGGACGCCAACGTACTGAAGGTCAGCCTGAACGCGGTCGAAGACCAGATCCGCACCGAGGTCGAGCATCTGGCGGCCGAGCGGGCCTGGGGCCACGCCGTGGCCCCTGATCGGCTCACCGGCACGGCCCGAGCTAACCTCACTCAATACGCCCAGCTGGTGTCTCGCCTCGGCAAGGGCACCGGCAAGTACGCCGCCAAGCAGCGAGTGGCGATTGCCGAAGCGATGGATCGGTGCCGGCCTTCGGTGCCGGTGTGGATCATGCCGCTATACCGCATCGCCGAGCAGGTGCACGTCGAGCCCAACCTGTACGACGTTGTCATTGTCGACGAGGCGTCGCAGGCGGGGTTGGAAGCCTCGTTCCTGCAGTACCTGGCGCCGAAGATGGTGGTGATTGGCGACGACAAGCAGGTCTCGCCATCAGCTGTCGGTGTAGATCAACAACAACTGCGCGACCTGGCGAATTTATACCTCAGCGATGACCCGTACCGGGAGTCCTGGTTGGACCCCAAACGCAGCTACTTCGACGAGGCCAATATGCGCTTCGGTGGCCGCATCACCCTGACTGAGCACCGCCGGTGTGTGCCCGAGATCATCGGCTTCTCTAACCGCATTGCGTATGAGCCGGAAGGCATTCGGCTGGTCCCGGTGCGCCAGTTCGGTGCCGAGCGGCTGGAGCCGATCAAGGTGGTGTACCTGCCAGACGGGTATGAGGCGCCCAACAAGACGAACCTTGTAGAGGCCGAGGCGATCGTCGAGCAGATCCGAAAGTGCTTAGTGGAACCGGAGTACGACGGAGCCACTTTCGGCGTGATCTCGCTGCTGGGCAAGGAACAGGCCAAGCTGATCGAGAGCAAGCTGCTGGATGCGGTGCCGCCGGAGGAGTGGGCCGCCCGCGAGCTGCGCTGCGGTGACGCGTCGGACTTTCAGGGTTCAGAACGTGACGTCATGTTCCTGTCCATGGTCAAGGCACCCGAGGAAGGCAAGCGGATGGGCGTGCTGACCCAGTCGCAATACGTCCAGCGGTTCAACGTCGCAGCATCCCGGGCGAAAGATCAGATGTGGGTTTACCATTCGATGCCGCGCGAAGCGCTGACGAACTCCGAATGCATGCGTTTCCAGCTGCTCGACTATTGCTACGGCACGGCCAATCGGCTGCGCAGTACTGATGACGCGTTGAGCACGGCGGTACCAGAGGACGTGCGGGTGCCGCCGTTCGATTCGCTGTTCGAGCAGCGCATCTTCAACCGACTCATCGACCGCGGCTACACCGTCATGCCGCAGATAGAAGCTATGGGCTACCGCATCGACATGGTGGTCACCGGGGCCAAAGGTCGGCTGGCGATCGAATGCGACGGCGACTTCTGGCACGGCCCAGAGCAATACGAAGCCGATCTCGCGCGGCAACGTGAACTCGAGCGGTGCGGCTGGGAGTTCTATCGCATCCGCGAGTCGGTGTTTTACGCCGACATGCCGGGGACTCTTAAAGACCTGTGGGACACGCTTGACGAGTTGGATATTCGGACCGCGGACTGGATCGACGTGGGTTTCGATGATGAGGAGCGCGACGACAAGGAACCCGAGGTGGTCGCGACTGTGTCGCCGGATCAGCTCGACGTCGCGTTTATCGCCGACGACCGGCGATTCGATGCCGTTGACGGCGACGAAGACCGCAGTGGAGGAGCGCTCGCGCCCTACTCCGCGTTCAACGAATCTCTGCCACCGATCCAGGACACGTCGTTGCCGGTATTGGTGGCCAACGTTGTTCGCATCGTTGAGGTCGAAGGACCGGTGCTCGGACATCGGCTGCACGACGCCTACCGGATTGCCTACGGAGGTCAACGTATCGGCAAAGAAATTGCGCGGCAGTTGAATCGTGCTATCGAAACTGCGGTGCGACGGGGCCAGATTGTCGCCGACAATCCGCTCAACCAGCCTGGGGTCAAGCCCAAGACGTTCCGGCTGCCGACCCAACCCGAGGTGCTCCGGCGAGAACTCGGGCCGCGGTCGCTGAGCCTCGTTCCACCCGCGGAGCTGGCCGCCCACCTTGGCGACTTCGCAGAGATTGGTGGCTATTCGGAGGATGAGATGTTCCGACAGGTTCTCGGTGTCTTGGCGCTGAAGCGGCTGACTGAGCCGGCACGATTAGTACTGAGTGAGGCGTTGAGGCTGGTCCCCAACATGGACCTTGTCGAGCTGAAGGGCCAATAGCGGGTTATTCGCAGTAGTCACTTGTCGGTGGCGTATGCGAGTCTGTGCGGCTCCCTCGAAGAAGGATCGAGGACTGGAGAAGGAGTGTCGAGAGTGCTCTGGTTTTCTGCTTACCGCGTGTTCGTGTTGTCGGCGACGGTGATGTGTCATGTCTGAACAGGCAACCAATCAGAAGGTATCCCCGAGAGACCTGCTCGATATTCGAGAAAAAAGTTGGCGCCCGCGAGCAGAGGCGGTTTCGCTCGCTGCGGAGACACTCGACTTGATCCCGGCTCACAGACGCGAACAAGCGCTAGTGGCGTTTGGACGGGAACTCAGGCGCGAGGGGCCTGGCCCTGTCCGCGAAAGGTTGTTGAGGCGATGGCCGGCCGTGCATGTGCTCGCTACGGCCGGTGTTGCCGCCGATCATTATGAGCGAGGAACCTTTTGGCCGAAGTTGGTATCGGTCCTGGGCATGATTTCCGACCCCGAGTTTCAGCGGGACTGGGGAGAAGCCTTCCTCGAAAACCTTCGAAAGCTTCGTATGCCGACATTCGAGAACGACGGTGACGCGGGGACTAGGTACGTTGGGCGGATTCTCCTCCATGCGGGAATGCCGACATACTGCCTGAAGGATTTCTTCCGAAT
This sequence comes from Mycolicibacterium senegalense, assembly GCF_019645875.1. Classification (GTDB taxonomy): domain Bacteria; phylum Actinomycetota; class Actinomycetes; order Mycobacteriales; family Mycobacteriaceae; genus Mycobacterium; species Mycobacterium senegalense. Next base: position 1,224,836 of record NZ_CP081000.1, read on the forward strand.
CCTGGCTTGGAAGCGAGGCTCTGCCCCAGGCCTCACGCCAGAGGAGTTTGTCTCCTGGGCTGCTACCAAAGCGGCCGGATCGGGATTCGCGAATGTCGATATGCCGGTGCAACGATTCGTGCGCTATGGCGACGAGTTCGCCGTCGATGTTGCGGACCGATCTTTCGAACTGCTTGATGCGGTCGCCTCAGGCTCTCCGTTGGACGATGTCTTGCTGCCACAGCGCTTCTGCGAAGTGGCACAGGAGCTACACGATCGTCGGGGGATCGAGCTGCCGAGCAACGGAGGACAGCCAGCGGCGATTCGCCAGGATGTTCGTCCACGGTTGGTGCTTGATCCGTACGGACAAGGATTGCTTCTGAGACTGCCCCCAGTCGGCGATGCGCCCGATGGGAGAGCGGTTTGGGTCGTGGCGCTTGACGAGGACACACAGCAAGTCGCTACCGAATCACTGTGGCCGGGCTCGACGGAGCCCGCACCCCAGACGGATGTCGCCATCGTCAAACCGGTGCGATCCGCATCGGTAGCGCTTGCGGGACGTGAACACCTGCAGTTGCCTCTCATTGTTGTGGACGACAAGGATCCACTGTTGGCTTTCGGTGAGGATTGCGAGTTGATCCCGCGCGGCTTACCGCTGCCGGCGGCAAAGGTGTGGCTGCTGTTTCCCGGCACCCCAGACTCGCTCCGGGTAACCGGTTCCATTCCGTTTGTTGCTGAGAACCCGTTGCCGCCGTGCTGGTCTGGATTTTGTCTGGTGCAGGTGGACCTATCGGACGCCACCACAGTTTCGGCCGGCGGTAGCACCCGTACGGTCCGGAAGTTCGCCGCTGCGCAGATCGAGACTGCGCCCCCCGTGCACGGCATTCGCACAACCACCGGCCTACCGGTTATCGCTGAGCTACCGCGCATTCAGATACCGAGTAGCATGGCGAATGCAGACTGGGACGTCACTTTGCATGACAGTTCCGGCGCGACGATTGCTCGGCATCGAGCGACTGGCGCGTTGGACTCAAACGAATTGTGGGACAGTGTTCCTCGCCCGCTGGTCGGTACGTTCACAGTGCGAGTGCGCGGGCCATGGGGACGCGGAGCAAGTAGAGCGTTCACCGTAGTCGAAGGTCTGTCGGCTAGCTTCTCTCCGGCTTGGCGTCATTTCGTGCCACGAGGTCTGCAGACGTGCACCGCGCAAGTGCGGGTCACAGAAGGGGTTGAGCTCACACGCGATCGGATGGATTTCGACGAGCGCAAACGTGACTTCGTGCTCCGGGCCGGCGCCCACTCGCAGTACCGTTCCCTTGTCATTACACCGCCGCACATGACCGTTGCGTACCAAGCCGAACACTTCGTCGTCAGCCCCTCGGTCCGGCCGCTGTCCCTTATCCGAGAGGACGTGCGAGAGAGCCCGGGCGAGCTGATCCTCGACATCGGCGCGGATGCCGAACCAACACTGCATCTGATCGCGAACAACCGTGTCATACAAAAGCTCAGCCCCCGCTCTGGCAGATCCGGCGTTTACCGCTTCGTACTGGCAGAGATCGCCGACACCCTGCGCGACTATCCCCAAGCGAGCCTGGCATTAAGCGAAGACGGCAACCTGGTCATCGCGACCATTCGACCGCGCACCCTGTTCACGGGGGTTGCGCTGATCGGCGACGAGCTTCACCTCTCTGACTGCGTGAGTGTCGAGGGACTCTGCGCTTATCTGTTCGCTACCCGTGCACCCTGGCGCAGGCCCGCCTGTGTTCCCGTCGTCGACGGTCGAGTGAAACTGCCCGCCTGGCTGGTTGATGCGGGTCCGATCCTCGTGATGGCACGTATTGAGGATCCTTGGGTTCCACTGGCAGTGCCTGACTGGCCACAGGCCGGCAAGTCCAGGTTGGTCGAAGCAGATGGATGGGTCACTGACGGCACACCGGAAGAGAATGCCATCTCAGCGTTTCTTGCGGGGGACGATTCTCAACCGGTTGATGTCATCGACTTTGTGCGGTTATGGACCGTAAGGGCCCTACTGCCGTCGCTGAGGCTCGGTACTCGCATGGCCGAAATCTCAGACGCGATTGATACTGAGATCTACGCGAACCCCGCCGCGGCGCTGGCCGCACTAGCCGGTTCTGAGGCGCAGAGCGAAGCGATCCCGTCGTTGATGGTCCGAACCGGTCTCGCGTGGGCCAACTTGGCGGATGCGCATGAGAACAGTGCACCTCCCTGGACGGTAAGAGGCGCGTTGCCCGCAGCGCTACTCTCCGCCGCAGACTCGCTGTGGTCCGATGAAGAGATAGAGGCAGCGATCGGTATCTGCGGTGATTCGGTGACCGGACTCCTTGATGGGAATGATCCGCACGCCAGCGCTGGGAGGATGGACGAATCTGCAGAGTTGCTCGATCGTGAGCCGGGCCTTCGCGAGCAGTTCATCAGAGAAGCCGGCCTGGTACCTAAAGGGTTGCTGTCAGCGGAGTCCCGTGTCATTGCATCAATGGAACTCCTACGGGATCGTCGTGATCCAAAGCTCGAATGGCTCGTAAAGCATGCCCACAGCGTCCTCAAAGAAGGCGAACGGCTGTTACGAGTCATCGGGGACCCAGCATCCCAGAAGGCTTTTGATGCCCGCTGCCACCGGGAACGTGACGGTGGATGGCGGGTGCTTCCAACCATTTCGATGGCCTTCGCATTGGCTGCGCGGCATGCGGCGCGGGGTCATGCCGAAGCAAACAAGTGGGTCGTCCGGGAACAACGGCCGTGGGCAGACCTTGCTGCGGTAGCTCCGCAACTCGTCACTATCGACTTGATCATTGCAGAGCTGACCGTCGGGCGCCGTGCAGAGGAAGAAGCAGGGGGATCAGCATGACCACCAGTATTGATGCGGTAGCGACATCGGACGCGATCAAAGCGACATACCGTCGCTATCTGTCATCACTTCTTGCGGTCCGGGACCCGAAGATCGATACCGCGCTCCGGCAGGCTATCGACAACACCGACATGCTGGACAAAGGCCCGTACCTCGAAGCGACACCTCCTTACGCCCCTGGTAAGCCGTTGCGTGACTTGATCGCTGAAGGTGTTGTCGATCAAGGGTTCGCGGCACTCACCAGTGACGCGTTGCCTCTTGATCGTCCGCTGTATGTGCATCAGGAGAAGTCGATCAGAAAAGTCGCGGCTGGGCGAAACATTGTGGTGGCGACCGGTACTGGCTCGGGTAAGACCGAATCGTTCCTTATCCCAATCCTCAACAGCCTGGTGCGGGAACGTGAGCAAGGCCGGCTGGGGCCGGGAGTGCGAGCGCTGCTCCTTTATCCGATGAACGCTCTGGCCAACGACCAGATGAAACGTCTACGACGGCTGTTGGAGGGTTATCCCGACATCACTTTCGGTCGCTACACCGGGGAGACTGAGACCGACCCGCGAAAGGCCAAGGAGGCGTTCGCGGAGTTGAACATTGATGAGCCCCTTCTGCCCAATGAAATTCTGAGCCGTCAAGAGATGCGCGAGCGGCCGCCACATCTGCTGCTGACCAACTACGCGATGCTCGAGTACCTGCTGCTACGTCCACTTGATATGGAATTGTTCGAGACCGGCGCCGAGTCGAAGTGGCGCTTCCTGGTTGTGGACGAGGCCCACGTGTACGACGGCAGTCAGGGTGCCGAGATTGCGATGCTGTTGCGGCGTGTACGTGACCGAGTTGCCCCCGACCGGGCGATCCAGTGCATCGCCACATCAGCAACGGTTGGCGGTGATTCCGACCCCCGCGCGGTAACCCGTTTTGCGTCCAGCCTGTTTGGTCAGCCGTTCGAATGGCACGGCGACGATCCGGCGCGTCAAGACATTGTGATGGCACGCCGCGTTGAAGCACCCCCCGGCCCATACTGGGGTCCGTTGTCTCCCACGGATTACGTGGCGCTCGCGGGCGATGCCAATCCGGAAGCCGCGTTGCTCGAGGCTGCGAGACGGGCAGGATGGGCGCCAACCGCTGCCAACAGAGCCACCGCCGCTACCGCGTTGTCACATGAAAAGTCCTTGGCCACTATGCGAGCCGCCCTCGCCAACGGGCCGCAAACCTTCGACACCGTTGCATCAGCGACATTTGGTAGTTCAGCTGCCGGTGCGGCAGGACTCGCCGCCATGGTGGAGCTGGCGAGCACAATGCGGGAATCCGACGGAACGACGCCATTATCGGCTCGGTACCACCTATTCCTCAGAGCAACGGAAGGCGCGTTCACGTGCCTGTCGACAAAGGGACCCCACGTCCACCTTGCACGGCATTCGGTCTGTGCGGATTGTGATGCTCCAGTATTCGAGATCGGATCATGCAAGAGATGTGGCGCCGTGCATGTTCACGGCACGCCGACGCCGGAAGGCGGCCAGCTGTATCTGCGGCCGCGGAAGGCCGGCAGCAGAGGAATCTGGTTGGTTCTCGGTGACCATGACGGGCTCACCGATGAGGACGAGGACGCGGTCGTCGACGATGGCGCCGAAGTGTCCGGCGACGGAGCAAAGCTGTGCACACAGTGTGGCGCTCTTGGGGATTCGGATGCACAGGCTTGTCGTGGATGCGGGACGTCGGAGATGCGGCCAGTCCGCAAACTCAAACAGCGTGGGGAGGAGATCGCCGGTTGTCTGGTGTGTGGTGCGCGGGGTGCGGGCACCGTCCGCATGTTCGAGACCGGGGCAGACGCCAGTGGTGCGGTCATCACGACCGCGCTGTACCAGAATGTTCCTATTGCCGATGACTCACACGGCGCGGTGTTGCCCGGTGAGGGGCGAAAGTTGCTCGCCTTCAGCGATAGTCGTCAATCCGCGGCCTATTTCGCTCCTTATCTGGCGGAGTCCTACTCTCGGCTCCAACGCCGCCGACTGATTTCCCAGGGGATGCTGGCCGCACATGCCGATGAAGAGCCAGTCGGAATCGATGACATCGTGTTCAAAACGCGATCGAAAGCCGCGGCGGTTAAGCAATTCCCTGGCCGTATGACCGCCCAGCAACAGACTCGCATCGTCGCGCCGTGGGTTATGGCCGAAGTCCTCGCGATGGATGACCGACAATCGCTGGAAGGCCTTGGCCTGGTCAGCGTCAGCCTGTTCCGTGATCCGCATTGGCGGGCTCCGAGCCCCCTTCTACAACTGGGGTTGACCGAGGACGAGGCGTGGGCCTTTCTGCAAGAGCTGGTTCGGACACTTCGCCAGCAGGGCGCGGTGACAATGCCGGAAGATGTGGCACCGAACGACGAGATTTTTGCCCCTCGACTGGGGCCCATTCGCGTGCGTCTATCGGGACCGGAAGCGATCCGCAAGGTTCTGTCGTGGCTACCGGGTCGCGGAACAAACCGTCGTGTCGACTACACCCGCCGAGTTCTTGCAGCAGTCGGCAGCGATGTTGACGCGGAAACCCTGTTGAAGGGGATCTGGGAGTTCCTGGTCAGAAAGGAGACTCCGGTGGACTGGCTCAGATCTTCCACCGAGTCTGGGCTGGGGCAGGTGCAGCAGATCGACCACGAATGCTTGCGACTCAGCTGGGTCGGCGGCAATTCACCTGTCTACCAATGCAGGACCTGCAGACGCACCGCGCCCTTCTCGGTGCGTGGAGTGTGTCCGGCGCTCGGCTGTGAGGGCGTCCTCGACGAGTTTGTACCACCCGCGGTAGACGAAGACCGCGATCATTACCGTGCGCTGTACCGGTCCATGAACGCCATCCCATTGACAGCGAAAGAACACACCGCACAATGGGTGAACACGGAAGCGGCCGCGATCCAACATCAGTTCGTTCGAGGTGAAATCAACACGCTGTCGTGTTCGACGACCTTTGAGCTGGGAGTCGATGTGGGCGAACTGCAGGCGGTGATGCTGCGAAATATGCCACCAAGTACGGCCAATTACCTGCAGCGCGCGGGTCGGGCCGGGCGGCGTTCCGGAGCCGCGGCGCTCGTCGTCACCTACGCGATGCGACGCTCACATGATCTCACCAGGTTCAACGAGCCCGAAATCATGATCTCAGGTCAGGTGCGCGCGCCGTACGTGCCGCTGACGAACTCACGAATCGATCGCAGGCATGCGCAGTCAGTCGCGATGGCAGCCTTTTTCCGCTGGCTCTTCGAGACTTCTGGCCGGATTGACCGCAAGGCTGGCGAGTTTTTCCTTCACCAGGACGGCAATGAGCCATCGGTCAACCTCGTGAAAACCTTCTTGAACCCGGTGCCAGACCACGTAACCGAGGCTCTCTCTCGCATCATCCCGGCTGACGTCGCGGAAGAAATCGATGTGGCAGGTGGCGGCTGGGCCAACGTTCTCATCGATCTCATTGAGAAAGTTCGACTCGAGCTCGACGAAGAAGTCGAGACGATGAAGGAGCTGGAACTAAAGGCATCGGCGGACGGAAAGCATCCTTTGGCGCAGCGGTACAAGATGGTGGGCAACACCCTGCGTGAGCGGGATCTCCTGGGTTTTCTGGCGAATCGGAACGTGTTGCCTAAGTATGGATTTCCGGTCGACTCGGTGGAGCTGCGGACTAACTTTGGGACGGGCAAATCCAAGGGCGGGCTCCTTGACCTCAGCAGGGATTTGTCGCAGGCAATCTACGAGTACGCTCCCGATGCGGAAATTGTTGCAGGCGGCGGCCTTTGGACATCACGCGGCATTTACCGGCTACCCGGACGCGAATTGCAGGAGTATCTCTACCACGTTTGCAAGCGTTGCGGCGGGTTCAGGTACGGCATTGAGTCGGCCGAGGAAAAGTGCGATCACTGCGGAGAAGTAGCCCAAAGTGCCGCACGCACAATCACTATCCCGGAGTTTGGCTTCGTGGCGGCGCCAGAGCCCGGAAAGCCTGGTCCTCGCCCACCGCGGCGATCGTGGAGTGGGGCCGTTCATGTCCTGGCGCAACCGCCAGAAGCACGTTCGTACACCAAACTAATGGGTGGCGGATCGATAAGCGTCGAGGCGGGCCCGCGTGGACGCCTTATCGCCCTCGCCGATGGACCCAGCGGGATGGGGTTCTGGGTATGTGACTGGTGTGGCCACGGCTCGCCGCGGGTCTCAAACCCGAAGAAGCCACCGAAACACAATCATTTGCTGAAAAATCAGCCGTGCTCGGGGTACCAACGATTGCTTGATCTTGGCCACGCCTATGAGACAGATCTGTTGTCGCTCGACGTGGAGGTTTTTGGAATTCGTGCCAGTCAGCCGGCCTGGCTGTCCGTGATGTACGCCGTCGTCGAGGCCGCTTCAGAGACTCTGGAGATCGCGCGCGACGATATCGGCGGATCGCTTACTCCCGCCGGAGCTGACCGATGGGCAATAACCTTGTTCGACGCCGTGCCGGGCGGCGCGGGACACGTGCTGCTGGTTGAACAAAACCTGGAGCGGGTCCTGCGGGTAGCGCTCAAACGGGTCAGTGAGTGTGAGTGCGGCCCGGAGACCTCGTGTTACGGCTGCCTGCGCAGCTACCAGAACCAAAGGGACCACGACGATCTGTCGAGGGGTGCCGCGGAGCAAGTTCTGCGACGGTTGATCGAAAATACGGGCCCTGCTCGGGCGATTGCGGACGCTCCCGATCCGGATGCGGTGCCGGACTCATTGCCGACGGATTGGGCGGCGGTTTACACGTCGGCATTTGGAACCGAACGAGAAATGCTCATTGCTCTGGCCGGCGCCGGTACCGCGCGGCCCGAGCTGGGGTTCGAGAGCGCCGGGGGAGTTCCCATCACGGTTTCCTGGCCGGACAGGTTGGTCGCGGTCGATTACGGCTTGGAGGCCGTGGATCGAGCCGACCTAGAGGCAGAGGGATGGACCGTACTTCCGCTGGATGAGGTGTTGAGCGGCAAGACCGCAGCTTCTATGCAGAAGGTCATGTGATCTAGATGCGCTGGCTACTGTGAGCAACAGTGGAACTGAGGGGGAAGGTGTTCCGAGGAGCGAAACGGGGGCCAGGCATTGCCTAAATACAAGTTTCGCTGGTCAAACCTACCCGTGTCCCTTCTTGACACACTCTGTGAATGCCTGTTTGACGACTGCACCGGATTCGAGCCGGCCGAAGTGCTGTACGACGTCTACGGTGCTCGCCCGAAGGAGAACTTCGTTGCCGAAGCCTGGGACAGTCTGCGCGAAGGGTGGCTACGGCACGACAAGGCTTCGCGCGACCGCGTTGTGGCGGACCTTCGGGAAATCCGCAATGAAGACGGACACATCACCAATCGCCGAGCCCAGATGGAGTATCTCCGTGAGCTCAGGAACGCCAAGAATCTGCGTGCCATCGTGCTCCAGGCGTTCATCGACCGCGGTGAGGTCGAACCCGAAACGCTCGCACCGCCAAAACCCCAGCCGCCGAAACCTCGACCGCCGAAGCCGACACCACCAAAGCCCGAGCCCCGAAAGCCACCAACCGGAGATGATGTGCCCACAGAAGTCCTGACCACCCCGAACGACCTCAACGTCGCCCCCGGCTCGATCGTCGTCGTGCGCGACGAGGAATGGCTGGTCACCAAGGCAGAACAGGGCGCAGACGGCTGGCTGGTGCACGTCCGCGGCCTGTCTGAACTGGTCGCCGACACCACCGCCGCGTTCTACTCCAGCCTCGACAAGATCGAGCCGCAGGATCCCCGGGAAGCGAAGGTCGTCGCGGACGGATCGTCGGGTTACCGCGACTCCCGCCTTTGGCTGGAGGCCTTGATCAGAAAAACACCAGTCCCGTATGGCGACCAGAATCTGACCGTCTCCACGCACATGCTCGCCGACGCCCTGGCCTACCAGCGCGCTGCGGTGACCAAAGCACTCGATCCGCTGCACATCCGGCCCCGCATCCTCATCGCCGACGCAGTCGGCCTCGGCAAGACCATTGAAATCGGCATGATCCTGTCGGAACTGGTGCGCCGCGGCCGCGGTGAACGGATTCTCGTCGTCACTCCCAAGCACGTGCTGGAGCAGATGCAGCACGAGCTGTGGTGCCGGTTTGCGCTGCCGTTCGTCCGCTTGGACTCGGCCGGCATTCAAAAGGTGCGCCAGAAGCTCCCCGCTACCCGCAATCCGTTCACCTATTTCAAGCGGGCCATCATCTCGATCGACACCCTGAAGAGCCCGCGGTACAAGGCGCACCTGGAACGCCAGCAGTGGGACGCGGTCGTCATCGACGAGTCGCACAACCTCACCAACACCGGCACCTTGAACAACGAGCTCGCCCGTGTCCTGGCCCCGAACACCGAAGCGCTGATCCTCGCGTCGGCGACCCCACACAACGGCCGGGAAGAGTCGTTCGCCGAGCTGCTGCGACTGCTCGATCCGACCGTGGTGCAGCCGGACGGATCCTTCACCAGAGAAGACGTCGAATCGCTGCTCATCCGCCGCCACCGGCACAGCCCCGACGTGGCCACCGAGGTCGGCGGCGACTGGGCCGAACGTGCGGAGCCGGTACACCGGCTGGTGAAACCCTCCCCGGCGGAGGACGCGGTGGCTGCCGAACTGTCCCAGACCTGGCTGCATCCACGCACCGGCAGCTCCCCGTACTCCGGGGACACCAAGGCCCTGTTCCCGTGGACGCTGGCCAAGGCATACCTGTCCTCCCCGGCCGCGCTCGCAGAGTCGATCAAACAGCGCCGCAACAAACTTGACGACAAGGACCGCGAGCAGCGCGCCGAACTCAAAGCCCTGCAGACGCTCGATGACCTCAACGCCAAGGCCCTCAACGAGCGCGCAGGCAAGTTCGCCGCCCTGGTGGAGCGCCTGCAGGAGATCGGCGTCGGCAAGGCCAGCCCGACGCGGGCGGTGGTGTTCGCCGAACGTGTCGCCACGCTCACCTGGCTGCGCGACCACCTGCCCAAGGCCACCGGCCTTGCTGCCGACAACATCGCCATGCTGCACGGCGGGCTCTCCGACGTCGAGCAGCAGGAGATCGTCGACAACTTCAAATTGGAAACCTCGCCGATCCGCATTCTCGTGACCGGTGACGTGGCGTCGGAGGGCGTGAACCTGCACGCCCAGTGCCATCACCTCATCCACTACGACATCCCGTGGAGCCTCATCCGCATCGAACAGCGCAACGGCCGCGTCGACCGGTACGGGCAGAAACATCCGCCGGTGATCTCCTCGCTGATCCTCGAACCGTCCGATCCGGAGTTCTCCGGCGACCTGCGGGTGTTGTCCCGGCTGCTGGAACGCGAGAATCAAGCGCACTCGACGCTGGGTGACGTGGCATCACTGATGGGCAAACACAGTGTCAGCGAGGAAGAGAACGCGATCCGCGACGTGCTGGCCAAGGGCATGGACCTCGACGCCGCCGTCCGTACCGCCGAGGAGGTCGCAGACGGCGACGACCTGGATGCGTTCTTCGCCCAGTTCGATGCGGTCGACGACACCCCGCCCGTGTTGCCAACCTCGCCGCGCCAAAGCCTCTATCCCGACGATCTGACCTTCCTCGATGAGGCGCTGCATGCAGCGTTTCACGATGCGCCGCACGCGCCGCCGGACCGCAACGGTGTGGGCTGGACAGTCAACGCAAACCACGGCATCGCCGAGCTCACACCACCGAAAGATCTTCGTCAACGCCTCGGTCAACTGCCTCAGAACTATCTACAGCACGGCCGGGTGCTCGAACGGCTCAAGCTCGCCACCACACGCCCGGTCGGTGAAACCCAGTTGCGCAAAGCGCGAGAAGGCAAGGGCGTCAACAACACCACGTGGCCCGAAGCCCACTACCTCGGCCCGCTGCACCCGGTGTTGGATTGGGCCAGTGACCGGGCGCTGACCGCATTGGGCCGCAATCAGGTGTTCGTCATCCGCGGCAATGTCGACGCTCCGACGGTGCTCCTAATGGGCACGTTGACCAACAAACGCGGTCAGCTGATTTCGCGAGTGTTCTCCACCGCGGTGTTCCCCAACCCGGCCAAGCCCGACTTCTGCATGGTGGAGACACTCGAAGATATCGGTTTCCTCACCGCCGACACCGCGCTGAAGCCCGGCTCGTCGAACCCCGGGCCGGTAGCCGATGTGGACCGCTACCGCGCATTGATTCCGGCTGCGGTGGACAATGCCCAGCGAGAGATGCGCTGGGTGCTCGACGCGCAGGAAAAGGCCACCACCGAACGACTTTCGCAGTGGCGCAAGCGTGCGCAGCGCTGGCATGACGAGGCCGAGCAGCTGGAACTGTTCGGCGCGCAGAAGTCTCGAGTGGGCAAGCTCAGTCGGCGCATCAACGAGGAACAGCGGCTCGCCGACTTGCTGGCCCCCACCCAGCAGCTGGTGCGGCCGCTGCTGGTGATCGTCGACGCGGACACTCCCGCCGCGGCAGGAAAGGACCGATAGAGCATGGCTTCTTACGATTCGATCGTCGTCGGCGAGGACTGGATCAGCGAGCACTACTTCACCACCGATTCGACGCGGGAGTCCTTCCAGGCCAAGGTGATCGAGCTGTGCAAGCAGTGGGACGCCGAGGCCAAGGAGGGCCGCGACACGGTGCGTCAGCAGTTGCTCGCGGCGACCCGCGACCTGCAAACCGCGCTGTCCGCTCTCGCCGAGAATCCGGGTGGGGCCGCCGACGCGCACGCCCTGGTGCGCCACACCATGGGCTTCGGCGAGAAACTGGCCGAGTTCACAGGTGAACGTGCCGGCACGCAATTACGGCTGCCAAATGCGCAACTGCCCGGCGTGACAAGCACGCTGTTTCTGCAGGCGCACCCGGTGGAGTCGATCGACGATCTGCTCGACCCGCAGACCGGCCATCTGCTCGACGCAGGCGAAGAGGACGGCAAGCCGATCGAAGCGGTGTCGAAGGCGGTGTCGGCGGTGTTTCGCGTCGACGAGCCGCCGGAGTTCGTGGTGGTGCAGGCGGGGCAGTGGCTTCTGCTGGCAGAAGCCGAACGGTGGGCCGAAGGCCGCTACCTCGCCGTTGACCTGCTGGTGGTTGCCGAGCGGCGCGACGACACGCGTGGCGGCGAACTCGACCGGGTCGCTGCGATGCTGGGACGCCAGGCCCTGCTGCCCGATGCTGACGGAAACATCTGGTGGACAGGTGTTCTCGAAGACTCGGTCAAACACACCGTCGGCGTGTCGAAAGATCTGCGTGAAGGCATCCGACTGTCGATCGAGATCATCGCCAATGACGTGGTGCGCCGCCGCGCAGACCGAGACTTGCCGCTGGATGCGATCGACCCGCAACAGCTCGCCAAGCACTCGCTGCGCTTCCTCTACCGCATCCTGTTCCTGCTGTACGCCGAAGCATCCCCGGAGCTGCGGGTGCTGCCCGCGGGGGCGCCCGAGTACGGCGAGGGTTACGGGCTGGACCGCCTGCGCGAACTCACCCTGACCGAACTGGTGTCACCGGCCGCCAAGAACGGCACCCATCTCTACGAGTCACTGGCCACCCTGTTCCGGCTCGTCGACCGCGGCCACACTCCGCAGACCTCCCAGGTCGCCGACGATCCCGCACCGGGCCTGGAGTTCAATGCGCTGCGCGCCGACCTGTTCGCCAAGGAAGCGACAGCGCTGATCGACGAGGTTGGACTGAGCAACGAGGCCACCCAGCGAGTGCTCGAACATCTGTTGCTGTCCAAGGAATCCAAGGGTCGCAAGGGCGCCGACCGCGGGTTCATCTCCTATGCCGAGCTCGGCATCAACCAGCTCGGCGCGGTGTATGAGGGCCTGATGTCCTACACCGGCTTCTTCGCCAAGGAAGACCTCTACGAGGTGGCCAAGAACGGCGACCCGGAGAAGGGCTCGTGGGTGGTGCCGGTGACGCGGGCCGATCACCTGTCCGAGTCGGATTTCGTGAAGACGGTCGATGAGGCGACCGGCGAACAGGTGCCGGTGATCCACCGCGAGGGCACCTTCGTGTTCCGGCTCGCCGGGCGAGAACGTCAACAGTCCGCCTCGTACTACACCCCCGAGGTGTTGACGAAGTTCGTTGTCTCTCAAGCGCTTGCCGAACTGCTGGACCAAGAAGGCCAGCGCACCACGCCCGAGCAGATCCTGGAACTCACCATCTGCGAGCCTGCGCTGGGATCGGGCGCGTTCGCGATCGAGGCGGTGCGCCATTTGGCCGCCGAATACCTCAAGCGTAAGCAGGAAGACCTCGGCGCGGTCATCGACGCCGACCGCTACCAGGTGGAACTGCAGAAGGTGAAAGCCTACTTGGCGCTGCACCAGGTGTACGGGGTGGACCTGAATGCGACGGCGGTCGAGTTGGCCGAGATTTCGTTGTGGCTGGACACCATGGTCGCCGGTCTGCAGGCACCCTGGTTCGGGCTGCACCTGCGTCGCGGCAACTCGCTGATCGGGGCGCGCCGCGCGGTGTATGCGCCGACTCTGCTGGCCAAGAAGGCGTGGCTGACCACTGTGCCAAAGGATGTGTCGCTCGGCGAGGAAATCGGCGCGGGCATCCACCACTTCCTGCTGCCTGCCCGCGGCTGGGGCGCGGTGATCGACACTGCCGAAGCGAGAACCTATGCGCCGGACAGGCGCGAGGAACTGCGACTGTGGCGCAACGGGATTCGCGCCAATCCCAGCGCAGCAATCAAGAAGCGGTTGGCTGCGTTGGCGCAGCGGGTGGAGACCCTGTGGCAGTTCACCCTGCGCCGGCTCACCATCGCCGAATCAGAAATCCGCCGCGATATCGACGTGTGGGGTCTACACCGGCACGACCGATCCGAGACCGCGGTGACCCGCGAGCAGATCGAGGCGGTGCTGCGCGACGAGAACGGTGCCTACCGTCGGCTGCGCCGGGTGATGGATGCCTGGTGTGCAATGTGGTCATGGCCGGTGACCACCGACATCGAACCGCCCGACTGGGATCAATGGATTGGTGGTTTGGAGGCACTGCTCGGGGTACCGCCAAGGGCTGGCAAGTTCGAGAAGTACGGACAGACCAGCCTGGCCGGTGATTTGAGCTGGTCGGAGCTCGACGTCGCCGAGGATACGGATCGCACCTTCTCCCAAGCCCTTCCGATCGAGAAGGCGCTCGAGGGATTCCCATGGCTAACGGTGAGCCAGTCCATCGCCGAGGCGCAGGGCTTCTTCCACTGGGAGTTGGATTTCGCGCCGGTATTCGCCCGCGGCGGCTTCGACTTGCAGGTCGGGAACCCGCCGTGGGTGCGCCCTGACTGGGACGAAGCCGGAGTGCTCGCTGAGTTTGATCCGTGGTGGCAGCTGGCTGACAAGCCGGCCGAGCCGGTCAAAGTTAAGAAACGCGCGGAGACTCTCGCGCAGCCAAGTGCGCTGACCGAGTTCCTTGACGAGCGGACAGAGCAGGCAGGACTCAAGGAACACCTGGGCTCCGGTGTAGACCGGCCGGTGTTGTCGGGGTTACAGCCTGATCTGTACCGCTGCTTTATGGATCGGACCTGGCGTTCGATGGCACCGGATGGAACTGTGGCGTTGATCCATCCGGAGAGTCATTTCACGGAGCTGAGGGCGAAGGGTCTGCGCCGTGAAACATATCGGCGACTCCGGCGGCACTGGCAATTCCGAAATGAAAAGCGGTTGTTCGAGATTCACGACGCCAAGGAGTACGGCGTGCATGTCTACGGCACCACAGGTCCAGTCAAATTCCTGCAAGCCGCGTCGCTGTATCACCCCGACACCGTGACCAGATCTTTCGACCACAGAGGGTCGGGACCGGCGCCCGGTGTGAAAGACGAAGAGGGCAATTGGGATCTTCGGCCTCATGCCGAGCGCATCATCGAGGTCACAGAACCTGAACTTGCGGCCTGGGCAGCCCTCATTGATGAACCCGGCACACCAGCCGCCGAGGCCCGCATGCTGTATCCAGTGAACCGCTCCAGCGCGGAGGTGCTCGACATCATTGCGGCAGCGCCGCGCCTTGGGAACATTGGCTTTGAATGGACCGCAGGGTGGCATGAATCAGCTGACCGCAAGCTGGGGTACTTCGAGTCCGGCTCGGCGGTCCCCGATCGGTGGGAGGACGTCATCCTCCAAGGGCCGCATCTATCGGTTGCGTCCCCGCTACATCAACAGCCAAATCCATCGATGCGTAGCAATCAGGACTACTCCACGGTAGACCTCGACGCGGTCGGTGAGGATTTCGTCCCGCGCACCAACTACCAGATCGCCAAGCCCTACGCCGAATACATTGCTGCATACCCGAAGTGGCACGGCGAACCTAGTTCGACCTTCTTTCGGCTGGCGTGGCGCGAAATGTGCGATGTCGCAACCGTTCGCACTCTGCACACTGCGTTGCTACCGCCTGGCCCAACTCACGTGCACGCCGTGCACACTTTCACCCTTGCTGGGGCGACCCGTGAATTGGCGATGTTGGCAGGAGTCAGTCATTCGATCGTTGCTGACTTCATGGTGAAAGCGGTTGGTAGCGGCCACGTCAAGTTTTCGTTCTGGAAGCAGATTCCCTTCCCGCGCAATCACCCCCTCGGACCCCAACTCTTGCTCCGCACCCTGCGACTAAACTGCCTCGTTCGGCCCTACGCCCCGTTATGGGAGGAGTTGTACGACAAAACATGGCAGCAGGATTCGTGGGTTCCGCACATTGGTGTGGACTATGTGGACCGTGCCCCGCTCGGTGCGGTCGACAAAAAGTGGGAGTGGGCCACACCGCTGCGCCGCGCTGCAGACCGCCGGCAGGCACTGGTGGAGATCGACGCGATCGTCGCGATCACGCTCGGCATCACCGCCGAGGAACTGTCGACGATCTATCGCACCCAGTTCCCGGTACTGCAGAAGTACGAGCGGGACGCGCTCTATGACGCGAACGGGCGACAGCTCCCCGGCAAGTTGGCGTCGGAGTACCGCAAGAAGGGTGCGCTGAAAGCCGATGATCTGACCGTCGACGGCGTCACCTACGTAGAGCCGTTCGTCGGGGTGGACCGGGAGCGCGATATGGAGTTGGCGCACAAGCATTTCAGCGCCGTGATGGAGTCCTAGGTGATGAGGCAAAGCGCGTTGTCCAGGCGAGTGACAGGGGAGATCAGTTGAAGGAGATACACGGGGTAGCGCGGTCTGTCGCTGAGATCCTCAAGGGGGCCAAATACACCATCGACTACTACCAACGCGACTACAAGTGGGAAGAAAAGCAGCTTCGCGAACTCATCGATGATCTGAGTGATCAGTTCCTCGAGGCCTACCAGCCCTCACACCAGCGCGAGGCAGTGCAGTCATACCCGTTCTACTTCCTGGGCTCGATCGTGATCAGTGAGAAGGGTGCGCAACGTTTCATCGTTGACGGCCAACAACGTCTGACGACGCTGACGCTACTGCTGACCTATCTGCGCGAACTACAGAATGGCCACAACGAGCCGAACATCGACGAATTGATCCTGTCGAATGCGTTCGGCAAGAAGTCGTTCAACCTCGATGTCGAGGACCGAGTCGCTTGTATGACGGCGCTGTACGAGGGACAGCCGTTCACTCCCTCTCCCGCAGACAGCGATTCGGTGCGCAACCTCGTCGAGCGCTACGAAGACATCGGCGAGCTGCTGCCCCAGGACCTTCAGAGGGATGCGTTGCCGTACTTCATCGACTGGCTGCAGTACCGCGTCCAGATCATCCAGATCACTGCTTACAGCGATGACGATGCCTACACCATCTTCGAGACGATGAACGACCGCGGGCTGCAACTGCGCCCCGTCGACATGCTCAAGGGCTACCTACTGGCCGGGATTGACGAGGACGTCCGCCGAGTGCCGGGAGATTTGTGGCGGCAGCGAGTCCAGGATCTAGCCGCTCTCGGCAAGGAACTCGACGCCGACTTCTTCAAGGCGTGGCTCCGCAGCCAGTACGCAGAGACGATTCGCGAACGGCGCAAGGGCGCGGTCGGCTTGGACTACGACAAAATCGGCACCGAGTTCCACCGGTGGCTGCGAAGCAATGCCTCACGCGTCGGCCTGGAGAAGTCTGAGGACTACTCCCGATTTATTCGCGAGGACTTCGAGTTCTACAGTCGTCATTTCATGACCATCATGGCGGCAACAAAGGCGCCGGCATTGGTGACAGGTCTGGAGCGCGTCCGGTACAACGCTGATCATCAGTTCACGCTGCAAATTCCGATGTTGCTCGCGCCGTTGGTCGTCGGCGAGGACGATGCCGTTGCGGTCCGCAAGATCAGCCTTGTCGCGAACTACGTCGACATCTTGCTGACTTGGCGGATCTGGAACAATCGTGCAATCGACGCCTCCACCCTGCAATATCGAACGTTTCTGGACACGAAAGCGATTCGTGGTAAAGATGTCTCCGCAGTTGGAAGTATTTTGCACGACAAGCTTATGCAAGAGGCAGAGCGGATCGGCAGTACAGACCGGCTGAGGTTGCACCAGCAGAATCGTCGGCACCTACACCGGTTACTTGCCCGGATCACCGACTACGTCGAAGTAGAATCCGGTGGCCACTCGACATACCTCCAAATGACCAGCGGCTCGCCGGTCAAATACGAAGTGGAACACATCTGGGCCAACCATCCTCGCCGCCACTCTGACGAGTTCGAGCACGCGTCCGATTTCGCGGATCATCGTAACCTCATCGGCGATCTCCTGCTGTTGCCGAAGAAGTTCAATGCCAGCTACGGCGACATGACCTATGAGAAGAAGCTGAAACACTACAACGCTCAGAATCTGCTCGCGCGGTCTCTGAACGCTGAGTGCTACAAGAACAATCCGGGTTTCCGGCAGTTCCTCGATCGCACCGGTCTGCCGTTCACGCCGTACGACGATTTCACTGCACAGGCGGTTTTGGACCGAGGCAAGCTTTACGAGATGGTGGCACAACAGATTTGGAACCCGGAAGATCTGTTGGTCGACGATCCGCTGGTCACGTCCCAAACGGCGCCATGATAAGGGACTTCTGATGGGCGCTCTTCTCCCGACTCTGCAAGCCGAGCATCTGCGCGAAGGTCTGACCGACTATCTCGCAACGACATTCGCGCTGACGGACCCCGACGCGCAGGCGGCGCTCACGGACTTCGTCGGGCACCCAGAGACGGGGGTGTTCAAGGGGCCCTACGTGCGCCTGCGGTTGCCGTTCGCCCCGGCCGGTGCCGAGTGGACCGAGCAACTGGACTGGTGGCCAGAGCATTTCACGCCGTACGGCCATCAGGCCCGCGCGTTCGAACGGCTGTCGACCAAACACCAGGACCGGCCGCAGCCGACACTCGTGACCACCGGGACCGGGTCAGGTAAGACTGAGGCGTTTCTGTACCCGATCCTCGATCATGTGCTGCGCGCCAGGAAATCCGGCGTTACCGGGATGAAGGCGCTGATCCTCTACCCGATGAATGCCCTGGCCAACGACCAGGCCGAACGGCTCGTCCGGCTGATCACCGGCGATCAGCGGCTGGCCGCGGTGACCGCCGGGCTCTACACCGGTGAACAGGCCACCGGTGGGCGCACCCGGGTCTCCGAACACGGCCTGATCACCGATCGCACCCTGATGCACGATGCCCCGCCAGACATCCTCCTCACCAACTACAAAATGCTCGACCACATGCTGCTGCACCCCGGCCGCGCCGACATGTGGCGGCTCTCGGCTAACTCGCTGCAGTTCCTGGTTCTCGACGAGTTCCATACCTATGACGGCGCGCAAGGCACCGATGTGGCTATGCTGCTGCGCCGCCTCGGGCTCACCCTCAAAAGCCACTGGGGCCAAACCTCCAAGGTGACTGATGAGGACCGGGGTCGCCCGCTCGGCAAGATCACCCCGGTCGCCACCTCCGCGACCTTGGGTTCGGGCGCCGCCCCCACTGCGATGATCGACTTCGCGCACACCGTGTTCGGCGAAGAATTCGGCGCCGAGGCGGTGATCGGGGAAACCCGCGTCGACCCGGATACCTGGCTCGCCGAGCGGACTGGGGAGCGCGACAACGAGTTTCACCGGGTCGTACCGGTGCTGCCGGATGCGCTCGATGCGATCGCGGCCACCCAGCACAAGGCGGGAGACAATGCCGCCGTTGCGGAAGCGGTGTTCAGTACTTTGTTCGCGAATGTTCCCGACATCCTCGACACCGCAACGATGCTCGACCAGCTCAAGCGGCATCCGTTCATCGCCGAGGTACTGCGCAGCGCCGTCGACGCGGTGTCGCTGTCCGGACTCGCCGAGCGGGTGTTCCCATCGGCCATCGGTGAGCGCGACGCCGCCCGCATCCAGGCGCAGCGAGTCCGCTACCTCGAGCACCTGTTCGCGATGCTGTCGCATGTGCGCGCCGAGATCGGTCGGGCGGCACTGGGCGTCGACGTACACCTGTGGATTCGTGAACTCAGCCGCGTCGATCGCGCCGTGCAGGCCACCGCCGCTTACCGCTGGTCCGACGACGGTGCGGTTGCCGATGATGCCGAGCGATACCTGCCCGCGGTGTACTGCCGGCATTGCGGACGCTCCGGCTGGGGGGCGCGGCTGGCCCCCACCGGCAGCGCGCTCGATGTCACCGATGAAGCGATCCGTGCCGACCACGCCGCCGGTGCGCCGCGCTTCCGTGCGCTCATCACCGCCCCTGCCGAAGCGCAAGTCGCCGCCAAGGTGGAGAACCTGCGGTGGTTCAACCTCAACCACCGTGAGCTCGGGTCCACCGCACCCGACCCAGAAAGTCCCGAAGCCGTTGAGGGAAGGGTACTTCCGGTACTGACCCTGGACGGACCTGATGCCGACGAACAATCCAAAAACGACGTGTGCCCGGCCTGCGGCGCCGCCGACGGCATCCGGTTCCTCGGCAGCGCCGTCGCCACCCAACTGTCGGTGACCCTGTCGAACCTGTTCGGTGACGAGAACCTCGACGCTGCGGAGAAGAAGGCGTTGATGTTCACCGACAGCGTGCAGGACGCCGCGCACCGCGCCGGGTTCGTGCAGGCACGCTCCCACAGCCTGAGCCTGCGTACTGCCCTGCGGGGCGCGCTCGGCGACAGCGAACTCGACCTTGCCGAACTTGCCCAGGCCGTCATCAACCGCGCCGGGACCGACCCGGTGCTGCGCTATCAACTGTTGCCGCCCGACATCGTGGACCGCGAACAGTTCGTCGGGTTCTGGAAGTCTGATGTGCACCCCAACACCCGCCGAGCCGCCGAGGACCGAGCCAAACGCCGGCTCCGATTCGACATCGACCTTGAATTCGGTCTGCAATCGCGGACCGGCCGCACTCTCGAGCTGACCGGCAGCGTCGTTTCCGAGGTGTATCTCGGTGCGCCACAACGAGCGTCGATCATCGGTCGGTACGTCATCGAGCACACCGAGGGTGTGCAGATCGCGCTGACCGATCTCACCGACTCGGCCGTCGCCGGCTGGGTCCGCGGCACGGTCGAACGCATCCGCACCCGGGGCGGCATCCACCACGAATGGCTGCGTCCGTACCTGGAGAAGAACGCCAACCGGTACCACATCTGGGGCGGCCGGCCCCGTGGCCAGGGCATGCCCGCCTTCCCCAAAGGCCGTCCGGCACCGGCATTCCCGGCCATCAAATCGGGAAGCAGTGCGCTGCCCGAGGGATACGACCCGGTCACGCCGCCATCGTCTTGGTACGCCCGGTGGACTTCGGACTGCCTGGGTGTGAGCCCCTACGAAGGCGCGTTCCTCGCCAAGGCATTGTTCGCCGAACTCACCGCGCAGCTCTTGCTGAACACTCTGACCACCGAAACCGGGGCGACGGTGTACGAACTGCCGCCCTCGGCAGTCCGGGTCAGCGCACCGAGCCCGGAAGCCCTGGAAGCCGGGCGGCACCTGCTGGCATGCGACATCTGCCAAGCCCCGGTCCCCGGCAGCCTCATCACCATCGACCAACTCGACGGTGCGCCGTGCCTGCTCACTCGTTGCCCCGGCAAACTGCGTCGCGCGGCAAAAGGCGACAATTTCTATCGTCGGCTCTACGGCTCGGCCGAGATGAAACGAGTGGTGGCCCGCGAGCACACCTCACTGCTCGACGCCAAAGTGCGCCAGGGATACGAAAACGCGTTCAAACGCGGCGGCACCGACCCGCAGGCGCCGAATGTGTTGGTAGCCACCCCAACTCTGGAAATGGGCATCGACATCGGTGACCTGTCCACCGTGATGCTGGGCTCGCTGCCCAAATCGGTGGCGTCCTACCTGCAACGCGTCGGCCGAGCCGGCCGGCTCACCGGTAACTCGCTTGTTCTCGCCTACGTCCGCGGCCGCGGTGAGCATCTGCCCAAGCTGTTCGAGCCGCTGTCGGTGATCCAGGGCGAAGTACGGCCTCCGGCAACACTTCTCAACGCCGAGGAGATCCTGCAGCGTCAGTACGTCGCCCACATCGTCGACCGGCTGGCGCGCGACCCACAGGTGACTGCACCGAAGGATGCCCGCTCGGTGATGGGTGACGACGGGCCCGACAGTTGGCTGGCCGGCTTGCTCGACCTTGCCGCGACCAAATCCGACACACTGCTCGACCACTTCCTGGCACAGTTCGGTGAGCACCTCAGCGCCGACGCGATCAGCGGGTTGCGGGCCTGGGCCACGAACCCGCCCCAGGGCGGGGCCAGCGGACTCACCCAGCATCTCACCGCTGCCGCCCACCAATGGCGCCAGGATCTCAAGGAACTCACCGCGCGGAGGGACGCGGTGGATGCCGACCTTCCTGAATTCGAACGACGCGCGGCCTCCCCGGCGGCCACCGATGATAACCGTCGTGCCCTGCGCATCGCCAAGGGATCCCGCAAACTCCTCGGCGCCCAGATCAACTCGATCACCACCGATTACTGGATCTCGGTACTGGAACGCTACGGCGTGCTGCCCAACTACACACTGCTCGACGACACCGTGACCCTGGACGTCGGTGTCACCTGGGTCGATCCCGACACTGGCAACTACATGGGAGATTCGGTCAGCTATCGGCGTGGCTCGCGGGTCGCGCTCACCGAACTTGCTCCCGGAGCCACCTTCTACGCCCAGGGCCTTGCCGTCACGATCGACGCCGTCGACCTGGGCAGCGCCGAATCACACATCCAGAGCTGGCAGTTGTGCCCGCAATGCGGCTGGGCCGGGGTCAGCCCGGCCGGGTCGACGGCAGACCCGGTGTCGAGCTGCCCACGGTGCCAGAACAGCGGTATCGCCGACGTGAGCCAGCGGGTACCAGTGGTCGAGATGACCAGGGTGTCGGCAGAGGTACGCCGGGACGAGGCAACTATCAACGACAACCGTGACGACCGACAACGCGAACCGTTCACCGTGGTGGTTGCCGCCGACGTCGACCCCACCCAAGTCGGCCGCACCTGGTTCCGCGCCGACTCCGAGTTCGGTGCAGAGTATTTGCGCCGCATCGACATTCGGTGGCTCAACCTGGGACGGCGCAACTCCCAGGGCAAGAAGCGCATCATCGCCGGCGAGGAATCGGCCAACGGGCTTTTCCGAGTCTGCGCGTCCTGCGGGCAGATCGACCACAGCGCCGGTCGCAACAACCGCTACGAACACCGGACGTGGTGTCGGTTGCGGGACTCGGCCACCGAGGACGTCCGCGAGATCGCATTGGCCCGCACTTTACGTACCCAGGCCGTGTTGATGCACTTGCCGCCGCAGATGGAGTATGACTCCTTCGCGCACCCCAGTTTGGCCGCTGCCACCATGCTGGGGTTGCGCGAGGTGATCGGTGGGTCACCCGAGCATCTCGACGTCGCCTCGATCCCCGATGCGCTGCGCGCCCCCAACCGCCGTGCCCTGCTGATCCACGACACGGTGCCGGGCGGTACCGGCTATCTGGCCGAATTCGCCGACCACACGAAGGTCTGGGCGGTGCTGGCGGCAGCTCGCAGGAAGGTACGAGACTGCCCGTGCCAGAACGAGGACCGGCTCGCCTGCCACCGCTGCCTGTTGCCGTTCGCGGCTCCACACGAACTCGACAAGGTGTCGCGAGCCACCGCCCTCAAACTGCTCGACACCATTCTCGACGTTGCCTCGGAGAGCGAACCCGTTCTGGACGACTGGACCAGCGGCGTCACCGAAGAAGCACCGCCGCCGACACCGCTCAGCGATGAGTCATTCTTGGAGAGCGCCTTCTATGCCGCCTTCGTGGGTCGGCTGCGTCTGATGGGCGCGACCGTCGTCGAGAAGCCAGGCACCTATGGTCCGTCGGCCACCATCACGATGCAGGGCGCCAAGTCCCGGAAATGGTCACTGCGACCGCAAGTCTCGTGCGGATTCGTCAAACCCGACTTCGAACTGCAAACCGCGGACCCGGACATCCCGAAGATCGCGGTGTTCGCCGACGGACGGAAGTTCCATGCTGTCCCGGGGTGTAACCGGGTTGCCGACGATGCGGACAAGCGTGAGAAGCTGCGCAAGGCAGGTTATCTGGTCTGGTCGTTCAGCCACGAGGATCTACAGCGCTTCAAGGCCGGCGACGACTTTGTTCCGGGATGGTTCGACCAGAACGCTGCGAACATCGTCACCGGTCAATTTCAGGTGCAGCCCGGACTGGTGCGGCTGCTCTGCAAGGATCCCGTTACGCAACTGCTGGAATTCATGGTCAACCCCGACATCAGCTCGTGGAACAAGCTGAGTATGTGGATGCCGTATCTGTTTGTCCGCGGCGACAACCGCGCGAAATCCGAGGTGGAATCAGCTGCCGAAGCTGCGATTTCCGCCCTGGACGGCGCCAAACCATTCTCGGCGTCCGGGACCGACGTGTGCTGGGCATTCGTCGACGGCGGCGTCACCGTAACGGCGGGCGTACGCACCAAGGCCGAACCGCCGACGGCGGTGATTGCCATTGACGACCGTGACGAGCGTCTGGAGCAGCTCGACGGCAAGGCATGGAAGGAATGGCTGAGGCTGTCTAACTGGCTCGGCATCAGCGAGCTCCACCGGGTAAGTACCCGTACTCTGCTGTCCGCCGAACCGGTGGTGAGTAGGGCGGTCACAACGGAAGTGGCATTGCCTACCGAATGGCAAACCATCTATGACGAGGCAGTGAGCGATGCGGAGCGGAGTCTGATCAGCGCGCTGGCCGAGGCGGGGGCAGCCGTGCCGGAGCTGGGTTATGAAACCGACGATGGTGGCGTGCTTGATCTGGCCTGGACCGGGGCACGAATTGGTGTGGTGTTCGATGAGGACACTGCGGCCGACGGTTGGACGCTGTGTGAGCCGGATGCTGACAAGATCGTCGCAGCATTGAGAATGAACGGAGTGATGTAGGTGGCGAACCTGGTCATCGCGTCGAACAGCAAGGCGATGTCGAAGCTGGACGGCTCGATCAAGAACAAGGTGTATGACTTCTTCGAGAAGCTGAACGCCGACGACACGCAACCTTCATTGCACATCGAACCGTTGCATGTGGCGGTCGATCCCCGGGTGCGGACAGGCCGCGTCGACCTGCACTACCGCGCCGTGCTGTTCCGGGTGGACGACAAGTCCAGCGGACCGACCTACATCTATATGGGCACATGGGGCCACGACGAAGCGATCAAACTCGCCGAACGTGCCACACTGCGGGTCAATCCGATCAACGGCACCCTCGAAGGTCTGATCGGCGAACCTGCGGAACAGGCTGTGTCCGAGACTGTTTCACCGGTGCGCGTTGAGAAGCCCGCGGTGATGTATCTCGCCGGGTTCGGCTACAAGCTCGAAGACCTCACCGAGGGACTCGGCCTGAGCCCCGCCGTCGCCGATCGCGCGATGGCCGCCCCCGACGAGGCGGCGTTGTTGGAGGCCGCCGAGGGCGCGCTGGATTGGGAGGGCAGTGCGCTCCTGGATCTCGCAACCGGTATCGCGATCTCCGATATCCGCGAGAAGCACGGCTTCACCGAAGAACCGGTCGATCCCTCGCTTACCGGGGACCAGCAGATCATCAAGGCTCTGGAACGGCCGGCATCGAAGATGCAATTCGCCTTCATCGAGGACAACGAGGAGCTGCGACGCATCATCGAAGGGGGCGACTTCGCGGCGTGGCGTATCTTCCTGCACCCTGAGCAGCGCAAGTACGTCGAGGCCAACTACAGCGGCGCTTTCCGGCTGTCCGGAGGTGCCGGGACCGGCAAGACGGTAGTGGCTATCCACCGGGCACGACGCCTTGCTCGGGACAACCCGCAGGCCCGAATTGTTTTGACCACCTACAACCGGACTCTTGCTGACGGTCTGAAAGCCGATCTCCGCGCACTCGATCCCGAGGTGGTCATCGCCGACAAGCCCGGTGACCCGGGAGTATACGTGGGTGGCCTGGATGCGCTCGGCAAGGCTGTTCTCGACCTGTCCTCCGCCCGCCTCCCGGCCGCGTGTGAAAGTCTTTTCGGGCGCAGCGGCCTCGAAATCAGTTCGAAACGCACCGATTCGGCAGCTGTGTGGCGTGATGTCGTGCAGACGGTCGACTCCGGTTTGGACACCAAACTGGCAACACCGGCGTTTCTCGACACTGAGTACATCGCAGTGGTGCTGGCCAACCGGATCACCACGCTGGAGCAGTACGCGAAAGTCGCTCGGCCGGGCCGTGGGGTTCGGCTCAGCCGCCCGCAACGTATCGCAGTGTGGAAGCTCGTCGATGCGTACCGGCGGCAGAGTCAAATGGACGAGACGATCAGTTTCCCTGAGGTGCTCGCACTGGCTGCCGAAGCGCTGCGTCTGCGGGCCGAGGACGGCGGCGGATACCTGGTCGACCACGTCATCGTCGACGAAGCGCAGGATCTCCACGCCACGCACTGGGCGTTGCTGCGTGCGCTGGTCGCCGAAGGGACGAACGATTTGTTCATCGCCGAGGATTCGCACCAGCGGATCTACGGTAGCCCGGTTGTGTTGGGCCGCTTCGGAATCAAGATCGTCGGTCGCTCACGTCGGCTGACCCTGAACTACCGGACGACCGCACAGAACCTGCGCTTTGCGATGGGCGTCCTCGCCGGCGCCGACTATCGAGACCTGGAGCAGGGTGAGGAGAAGTCAAGCGATTACCGGTCGGCCCGCAATGGTCCTGTGCCCGAACTGATCGCGTGCCCCGACCTGACCGCGGAACTCGACACCGTCGCGGCCACCATCAAATCCTGGATCGATGAGGGAGTGCCCGAGGAGAACATCGCCGTGCTCACCCGCAGCCAAGATGAGCGTGACCGGTTCGTCCGCGGGCTGGGGGAGCGCGGCGTCTCGGCACGGGCACTGGACAAGGCTGCCGCCGGCCCGGGCCATCCGCTGGTGCTGACCATGCACCGAGCGAAAGGCATGGAGTTCTCCCGGGTGATCCTGTCCGGCGCCGACGACAAGCACGTGCCTGCGGTCGCGACAATGCGCAATGTGCCCGACGAGGAACGCGCGGAAGCACTGTTGCGTGAACGCTCTCTGCTGTATGTCGCCAGCAGTCGGGCGCGGGACGCGCTCGTGGTGACGTGGAGTGGGAAGCGGAGCGAGCTGTTGGGGCCCGCGGGAGAGGCCGACTGAGTTGCCGGCAGCGGTGATGTGATGCGGTCCAAGGTGATCTGGATTCCTGAGGTGAGCCCCGTCCACAAAGGGAGCCCCGCGATCTGCGGTTGGCGATCGATCAAAAGGCTCAGGAATAGCCGCGCTTATCCCACGCGACCGTGCCCGTTCACCGGCCGCTCGACTGGAGCTACCTACGGCCTCGGTCCAAGAAGGGTGATGGCGATAGCTGAGATCAGGACAGTAGCGACGACAGCCATGATGGCACCCAAGTTCTGGGTCTTCCTCTCAGCTGAACCGGTTCTCGGCGCGTGGACAACCATGATCAATCCGCCGATACGGAGACGGCTGCCGTCCTGAAGAGGCGTCCGCTTCCCCGACGCCAGTTCAATATGCTCGACTAGACCATCTTTGAAAACAAGGCTTGAAACTTGGGGAGGTAGTCCCTTCTTGAAGATGTGCTCTTCCCCTCCTCCTCCGACGAACACAGGTTCCGCGCCTAGACCAACGCGCGACGTTTCATAGGGAGCCCATTCCACTTCGACGCTGGCTTCGCGACCGATGTTCTGTACGAAATACATCGCCAAGCCAAGGGCGAGTCCGAGCAGCGCCACTCCCACGACCCGTCCTGCGAAACCCGGCAGGACCATCGACGCCAATAGGAACCCGATACACCCGATGGCGCCCCCAAGTGCTCCAGCACCGGTGCCGCGACCTAAACCAAGGTTGGGCACCGCTTTCGATAGCAAGGCCCCCAGGAGTGCTCCCATCAATGACCAAGCCGCGATTCGCAGGGCGTAATACTTGAGCTCGAAGGAACCGATATCCATACTGAACAGGTACTGCGCCGCGGCACCGGATACGAAGCCGGCAAGGGCGCTGACTCCGAGAACCTGCAATCCGCGAGTCGAAATCAAATCGTGCCGCAGATACCACTCGCCTGCGACGAATAGCGTGAGTCCCAGGATGCTCGAAAAGACGGCTGACCACAGACCGATCTCTACAACCAGACGCAACCGACTGGCGGCGAAAACTGGACTACCAGCCAGAATTTCGGCGAACACAGCGCCGATTGCGCCACCAGAAATACCCGCAATGGCGTACAGCAGTTGCTGGTTCGACCTCAATGCGTTCAGACACCTAGGCATACTACGAACCTCGCTCTTTGTTTCTCGTGAACTTCAGCACCGTGTTGCTGGAAACGCGCCCAAATGATCAATAACCCATTTGGCTAACGCATCGACTTGCGTGAGCCCCGTTTGGAAAGCACCATTTGAGGGAAGTGCCGCTACTGCTATCCCTACGAGGCCAGAACCTGTTTCAACCAGCGCGATTTGGCGCACCAGATAATTACCTTCGGGCGATGGGCCCCAGCCACCTTTGACAGCAGCGTTGGCTTTGCCAGCTAATCCCCACTGCTGATTGTCACCAACGTTACGCATGTCGTCGATCACCGAATCGCTTTGGCTCAGACATGGCAATTTCGACATGAACGCCGCCTGATTCGCCAGCGACCAGTCAGTTTGCCCGAACGCTGTGAACTCGCTTCTCGTTTTTTCCGACTGCACGACGGTCGAAGCGTCGCCGGCCTCTTTAAGGACCGCGCCCACGGACTGTGCGGCTTCTGACGGTTGCCCAAGCTGAGCCCATAGTGCCTCCGCGGCCGAATTATCGGAGGCTTTGATCGCGGGAATGACAAGGGGCGCGGCAGATTCATCCGAGTGGCGAAGCGCGGCTATGGCGAGAGGGACCTTAATGGTTGACCATGCAGGACCGTTCTTCCACGAGCCGAAGCTCTGAACTCCGTCGCCGCTCGCGATAGCAACCCCGACGTCGCCAGCAATGCCGGCGGCTACTTCTTCAAAGCTCTGCTGAAGGTCATGAACGGGCACGCTCTTGACAGTCGGCGATGCAACAACTGTCGATGAAGTCGATCTCGGTTGATTGGTTTCCGAAACTTCAGCGGGCTGGTCACCTAGGGAATCAGCAGTAGCGAGATATCCACGAGCGTTGCAAGCAACGATTGCTGTGAGGTACACCGACAACACGGCAACGGATAAAATTCTGCGCCCACTGGGAACGGTCTTGTTAATAGAGATACACCTCCGCATTAACACCACCCCAGCACGTGATCCAATCTTCGTGGGCAGGAGCTGCACAAGTCACTATGAACAATCGACCTCCGGGCGCACAATCTGCTCCGGAGACGCTGTCGCAGCGCACAGACCCTGCTACTTCCATGGTTCGTCGTTCTTTAGAGGGCTCTGCAAAATGGCGCCAGTACGCGACGAGAATGCTGTCGGTAAATTTGCATGAAGTTCGCGCGGTTCCACGTATCGCCTTCGTCGCCCAGCCTGACCGATCCGTTAGGTGATACCCGCCGCTACAGGATTCCTTGTTCGGGTCTAGCCCTGGAGCCTCGGCGGGCGGAATTACGTTGGTGGGAGTCGGCGATGGGGTTGGCATGAACGGCGGGATCGTGGATGTAGAAGTCGACCTTGGCGTAGTCGTTGTTATCGTCGTGCGATTTTCAGGGGCTTGTGCTCCATCGGAAGACGACGCTAAACCAACTTTCGCAGCCAGAACGGTCACGCCGAGCACGACGGGAAGCAGCAGCCAGGCCAGTGTGCGGGGAAACTTGGACGGTGGCGAGGCAAGTGTTGCCGTACGCGCGTAGGCCTGGGGAGCAGTGCCGCCTGGCGAATTGTGACGTTGTGCCGCAGGATTAGATGTCGTCGGAGGAATTATCTGCACCGAGGTCGTCGCGGGTGGCGCAGGAGGCGGCGGCGCATTCAATGGCGCAGTTCGCCAAGCCTGTTCCAGTGCTGAATCCCATATCGATAAGGTCGGTCGATTCGCTGGGGGTTGGGTGAGTGTATCGGTGACGACCTTGCGCAAACTGGGATGAACCGAAGCAGGTAGTTGTGCGGGGTTCTTGGCATCCTGGCTTCCCACGATCAGCCTCAATGTCAGAAGCCCAAGTTTGTAACAGTCGGAGAAGGTTGTCGCCTTCTCCTCGCCGGAGGGAACTTCCCAACCCGGAGTCTCCAACTGCGTTGTCAAAGACACGCCGTTGACGCGCATCGCATCGCAGTCGATGAAATAAATCTCGGGATTACTTGACAAAGCAAACAAGAGATTTTTCGGCGAAAGGTCACCGACGCAGATGTTGTGATCATGCAGAAATGTCAAGGCAGAGACCAAGCTGCGCAGCAACCCATACCGCTGACGGTCGGATATCATTTGGCCGCCGAAACTTCTTGCCAGCACGTTGGGCTCGTTTAGGAGGTGCTGGAACTCTGCGGCGATCTTCGACGGACCCTTGACTGTCCAGAAGTCGGTGAAAAACTCATCTGGAATAGTAGGCATTACGAAGCCCGTGGCTCTGCCGCTATCCTCCACGATCCGACATGGCCACGCCGCAATGCTGATCAGCCGCGCGCCCTGCCCGTAGGGAAGGGATTCGAGAAATGCTGGCATTGCCTTGAGTGCATCCACATCCAGTGCGGCTAACACAGCCTGCTTGTACTCTTTGTAAACCATGGATTTAGCGAAAGGAATACTGATCTGGGGTGCTTTATACACAACCCCTTGACCGCCCTGACTTATCTTCACCAAGGTTCCCGAAATTCGGGAGAGTTCGATGGGTTGGGTCACCGATGTACTCTGTCTACGTGACTCATGTGCAGTGCCTCACTCCCGCCGGCTGTGCCACAACTTCGCTGCCTCTCTGATCAGGGACGCGCGGCCGTATAGCGACCAGTGTGCGGTCGTCATCGAACGTCTCACGACTAAAATCCACCGCGTGGGCGAACTCGAGGAGCGAGGGCGGATTGGTAGTACCAAACAGGTGCCGGAAAAGGTTTCCGACACCGCCCTGTCCTCCGCCCAACGGATCACCAATCCCATCGGTACCGAGCAACAACACGTCCCCAAACTCAAGTTCGACAATGGTGGGCTCGACTCGGGCTGGGACTCGTGGAAGACCTGAGACAGCAGACGACGAAATGCCACCCTCACCGACCGCTTTCCCGTCCAACACAGCACGGAATTCACCGCCCCGCAGAAGCCATGCGCCAGAATCGCCAATCCCAATGACGAAGGCTCGATAGACACCGAAACCGACTGCCTCCACGACTGCGCAAGTCATGGTGGTAGCCAACTCTTTCTCGGTCAAACCAGGATCGGGGTGGGGAGTGTTAAAGAGAACTTGCGCTCGTTCCGTCAACGCCCATGCCGTACTTTTGACCAGGGCTTCCCAGTCAGTATCTTCGGTGTCGTTGGGGGCTTGGGAAAGTAACCACTGCGTGGCGTAGTTGACCACGGCGCTTGATCCCAGGTGCGATTGAGTAGCCGCAGATACGCCATCGGCAACAACCGCAATAATGCGACCGTCGGGCATTAGATGGATTGCGAAATCATCTTGACGGGGAGCTCCGTTATACCGGTGGAAGTGGCCCCGTAGAGACGCCCCCAGCACCGTCATCGCATCGCTCGACCATCCATCAATAACAGTGTCGGGGCGGAAGGGTACCGACCGAAATGCGTCGCCTATCGGGACCGGCTCGACGTCGGGCGAGGCGGTGCCGATGACCAACTGCGGCACTCGAATAGGTCCAGAAATCTCCGAAACGACAGCTTGTGGCGGGCGCTCGGGTCGGCCGCCTGACACATCGGTATCGCGATCCGACGACTGCTCCTCGATGGAGGAGAGGCCAGCACTAACCTCGGCAGAAAAAGCAGGGGCATTCGAAACCAGGTTCTCCCGCCCAGGCAGGTCTGGCAGCCTGCCGAAACCACGGGCATCGTTCAACGGGTCGTAGTTCGCCGCTACCTCAACAGCATCATCATCAGAGGTGTTGCTATGGGCGAACGGTCCCGTGGCGTCGTCAGCGTCGTTCCGTGGCCTCAACCGCTTAGCCCAACGACGTTTTGGCGATTCAGCCATATCTCCGTCGAGCCGCTACAGAATATCGACAGCCAACGAGAAACCTTCCGGCTTCTCCATCAACAGCTCGGCAGAACCCGATGCCAGTGCCTGACCGGAGCTAATCACTGATTGTGTCAGCGACGTGATGAACTCGCTAATCGCCGCGCCGGTATCAACACCTTTCGCTGCGATGAATGCGTACTCAGGCTTCGTAGCAACATCTTTCACAGTCGTGGCGTCCGCATCGCCGATGCCAAAGGCAAGGATGTTCGGACGACCATGCTGGGCTAGCAGGTTTGTGCGTGCGGCCGGCCAGTCATCGCCCACGTTTGGCTGGCCATCGGTAAGAAAAAATACCGCGGGACGGTTCACCGCGAACCCCTGGGACTTCAGGGTGGGAACGTCCTGATTGACGCGTGTAGTGAGTTCGTTGAACGCCGACGCGTAAGAGGTCATCCCTCGCGCTTGCAGTATGGGCATCGCCGGAAGCGCGCGTAGGTCGCTGGGCTCAAGGTAGGTACGAGCAGTGTCGGAGAATCCGATGACAGAAAATCGCACCTTGGCTGCGGCAAACGATTCCTTCTGTAATGAATCCTGGAGTGTCACCAGGCCAGCATTTAGCTCCGTGATGTTCTGGGTCATTGATCCCGACTCGTCTGCGACGAAGTACACCGGAAGTACCGTGCCCTGTGGTTCCACCTATGATCCCCTTTACCGCTTTGCTCGGAGCCCCCCGCCCGGGTGGACCATAGAATTTAACCATAGCGTCAATAGATCGTCCCGGTGATTTCGGAGACTTCTTTCTTGTGAAGGAGGGAGTCATGGCGGGTTCGAGGAAGTGCCTGCACGGTGCTCGCCGGGGAAGATCAAGTGCACCACCATCGCCGACCCGCAAGCCGAACGGCCTGCTGATCTGGTGGGCCGACGGTTCAGTCCGAACGCGCCAAACATGTTGTGGGTAGTCGATTTTACGTATGCATCGACATGGTCAGGGGCGGGTGCACGTGGCGTTCGTGATCGACGCATACGCCCGCCGGATCGTCGGGTGGCGCCGCGACCACTATGACCTCACAGCTGGTGCTCGACGCCATCGAGCACGCGAGCTGGGCCCGGCACCGCGAAGGAATCAACGACCTGACCGGGCTGATCCATCACAACGATCGCGGCAGTCAGTACACGTCATCGCGTTCACCGACCGATTGATCGAAGCCGGCATCGACTCCTCGGTCGGCGCCACCGGCGACTCCTACGACAATGCGCTTGCCGAGACGATCAACGGCCTCTGCAAAACCGATACCTTCACCACCGAACTCAGCACACCGCCGATTTCTCAAACCAGTAGGTCTCCGGACACACCGGGGCGATTCACTCGCACAACCGTGGACCAACGACACGGGTACAGATCACTCTGAGGAACCCCACCTCCCAAACACCACTAATTCACCAGATTCGCTAGGGCGACCCGCCGGCCTCGTCTGACTTTTCCCGCCGCCACACCTTGCTTTTATCCCGTGCTCGCCCGAGCAGACCGCCCAACTTGTCGATGCCTTCACTTGCCGCGCCAATCGCCAGGTTCGCCGTATCGCCGGCGACCCCGAGGGCGGCCGTCGCGGTGTCGCCCACACGCTGTACCACCGCGTTCGCCGCATCGCGAGCGGACGGCGCGTTGAATGCCTGCCACTCCTGCATATGTGTGCGTCGTGCCTTGCCGAAACGATCGAGGTCCTCGCGAAGGGTGGGCAGGCTGCGTTGCAATCCCTGCACGGACCAGAATCGAAAGCCGTCGATGGCTTCGGTTTTCGCGACGGCCTCTAGGATCTCTCGCGCCCGTTGGAACAGCGCATCGTCCTCGACCAACTGTCGAGCGAGTAGATCACGGGCGTCGTCGAGGACCTGCTGTACGTGCTCGGGCTGAGTTGCTTCGACCCGAGCCAGCCGCAGCCGCTGCCACTTGAACAACGACTCTTGTGATACCACGAGCAGGCTCAGCGTCTCACCGAGCTGGTTGCTGTCGACTGCGTGGACGATGAAATCAGCCCGGTCTTGGATGGGTTTGGACGGGTCGAAGCTACGCAACGTGCGATCTGCGTGATGGCGCAGTTGCTCCACCGTGCGATTGAGTGCCGGCCCGATTCCGGCAATGGAATCCCAGTCGGCATCGGAGAACGAACCATGCCGGTCGAGGTAGGCGACCATCCGGTTGATCGTGATGCGATCGCCCAACACATCGCCGGACCGGTTGGCATGGGCCAGTCGCAGAACTTCCTCGACCTTGCCTTCGACACGCTCCACGGAGGCTTCGACTTCGGCGATCGCCGTCTTGAGCGCGAGCTGGACCGCCACCATCTGCAGCGACATCATCCGTGTCGGAGTGAGACTTGCCTGCTTCCATTGCAACTGGCTGACGAACTTCTTGTCCGCGCTACGCGTCATCATTCGGTAGAAGCCATCCGTTCCGGGAATCAGCTGGCCCTTCTGGATCGCCTTGACGCTGTCGGGGTGCAATTGAACAAATTTGGCGCTCTGGCCGAGGAACGACATCGCCCCCGCCGCAAGGCCCGTCGCGTTGCCGAACGATGTCTTGTCGATTCCGATGACTCCGACTGCGTGTCCGGCTACGCCTCGGATCCGCTCGACATAGGCTTCGATTTCCGAGGGATCGCCGGCAACCAGAAGTCCTTCGGGCTGGACAGAAACTGCGATCTCGCCGTCGTGGGGGACCACTGCGGGAAGTTCGTCGGGCGCGCTGCTGACAGGCGCCGGCGTCACCGGATCAAGATCGCTGGCCATTGATGTCTCCTTTGCTCGCGGACGGCAGTCTAGGCGAGCGTCCACTAGTGTTCAGCTGGATCGGACATGAGCTGGAGAAGCCCTGCGAGGATAGGGCGATGCCCGACGAGCCGAGCTTTGTCGATGTGGTCAACCCGACGCCGGAGGAGATCCGAGTCTGGGCATACAGCGGAGCTTTCGAGCCGATGCAGGACTGGGACCTCATCATCGCCGACGTCGACAACCTGGAACTTCTCCTGGAGCTTGCCGGCGATCCAGCGTGCTCTGCACGGGAGTACCTCCTTGGCAGCTTGTATTGCCTGGTCGGTCATTCGGACCTCACCGACCCACGTCTGTTGAGGACCGCCGAGAGTGCGCGGGCGTCGTCGGACGCGTGGATCGCGACGTGGGGTCGACGTGTTTGTCAGGCCGCCGAGCATCTCTCCGATTTCGATCGCACGGACTGGTGCGGCTGGGACGGTTTTCGCTCGAACCCGGACGGGTAGGTCTCAGGTTCGCAGGCACGCTCCACATCAGGGCCTCAAGCGGCATCCACATCCATCTGGTGCGGAACCGCGGAAGCGCCTCTTGTTCCGCCGCAAGGATGGAGATGCCAACCGCACTCCAACGACGCGACATCAGAGGCTTGTCGGTGGCCTCTGCCATTCTGTTCGGCTGCCCTGAAGACAGGCAGTGCTATTCAGTGCGAGAGAGGTAGGGCAGTGACAGATCCTCGGGACGGCCGCAAGTGTGCGGCAGAACTCGATGACGACTTGCTGGAGCGAATCACGGACGTGGTCGCCGGCAGCGATGTCATCGAGACCTTGAGTAACAAGCGCACCAACTGGATTGCGTCATTCGATCGTACAGGCGTGTGGGTGGAGACCGAGCGATCCCGCGCACGTGGGGCGGGACCTCAGCTGGTGCCCGCATGGATGATCCTCGCGGCGTGGGAACGGTTGTGCAAGAACGGAACTCTCAGCCACATCGAGCTGCTCCACGACATGAAGGTGATGCGGTCGGCGTTCGTCTGCGCGTTGCTCGCGCAGTTTGCCGATGTCGTGGTGGTGCAAGATCGCCCGGCTGTGCTGGAGAGGATCACCAACTCGTGAGGAAGAATACGATCAGGACGCCGCGGCAGGGCTGGGAGTATTGGCGGCTCAACCGCATCGACGATGAAAGCCTCCAGTGGTTGGCCATCAGCCTTCCGGCGGCGCGGGCCTCCGTCGACCGATCGAAGGTGTGGACGTTGATCCCGAATCGGCAGCTGTTTGTCGCGAATTGGTTTGTGACGGAGGATCATCACCGTCAGCATGAACCGGGCATCTGGATCCACGAGAACATCGACATCGATGAGGCTCGGGAGGTAGCCCTCGAGTTGCCGCCGGTGTCTGCGGAGGACCTCGCCCGCATTATGCGGCCGGAGCGCGGCCTGACGCTCGATCAGCTGGACCGGTATCCAGCGGACAAGATCCTCGGGGTGCGCGTCGCTCGGCTCCTGGGTCACCACTGACCCGCAGTTATTGCGGACTCCGCACTATCTGCGCTACAGTTGACCATGTCCAACCCCTACGAGCAGATTCGCAGCCACCTCGCCAACGCGGAATCCGCCGGCACCGCCGCCCAGGCCCTGCAGCATCTGCGGCTCGTCCTGACGGAGGTCGGCCGGCTACTCGACGAGCAGCTGGCCCGTGCCGTCGTCGATGACGAAATCTCCATCGCCGCAGCAGGAAAGAGTGCAGGCCTCACCGAGAACGCTGTCGGGCCTCGGCTGGCCAACACGCCTCGACTAGCTCCGTACGCCTCCACGCAAGGCCGCGTCACCGCCGCGGACGTCAAACGCGCTCGCAACGACAAATGGGCCAACACACCGCTGCCGCCGGCAGCGCCCCCTGAGCCGATGCGGTTCAAACCGCGTCGTAACACCAAGCGCTCCTAGCGCTTTCAGAAAGGATCCATCATGGCCAACCCGAATCTCAGCCACCTGGTGTTCCTGCTCGATCGGTCCGGGTCGATGCAGTCGATCAAAACCGACGTGATCGGCGGATTCCACGCCTTTCTTGCCGAGCAGCGGGAGGCCGACGGGCACTGTGCCGTGACCCTGGCGCAGTTCGACCACGATTACGAGGTTGTCTACCGCGGCGTTCCGCTCGCCAAGGTGCCGCACCTGGAGTTGTCCCCGCGCGGACGTACCGCCCTGCTCGATTCGATGGGCAAGCTCATCACCGATACTGCCGCCCAGATCGACGCGCTGCCCGAGGAGGACAAGCCGGGCACGGTGGTGGTGGCGATCATGACCGACGGCCACGAGAACGCGAGCGTGGAATGGCGCCGGGCGGCTATCAAAGCCCTTGTGGAGCAACAAACCAACGATCATGGTTGGGAGTTCCTCTACATGGGGGCCGACCAGGATGCCGTGGAGGTCGGTAAAGGTCTGGGCGTCAAGGCTGAGCAGGCCGTCACCTACGGACGAGGAAAATCCCGCGAGGCGTGGGCCGCAGCGTCGGGCAACGTCCGCGCCTACCGCGGCGCCAAGCTCGTCGATCCGGTCGCCGCCATGCCCGCATTCACGGACGAAGAACGCGCCCAACTGGCGGACGACTAGCCTCTGCGGTTATCGGGGGGCCGACTCGTAGTCGGCCCCCAGCTTTGTCAGGAACTCCTTCAACTGGTCACCGACCGTGTGCCTTTCGCTCGTCGCGGTCAGCCTTACGAGTTCGCCGAGTGGCTCGATCAACTCCGACTCACTTGCGGTGAGATCGGCATAGGACTCATCGAGGAAGAACGCCGCGGGCGGGACGGCCAGGTAGCCGACGAGGTCGAGAAACAGCTCGAGCTGCCGGGCGGCCCCGGGAAGGTTGTCCTCGTATTCGTCGCCGGCAACAAGAGAGACGGTGTCCAGATCGTTACTCCACAGTTGTCGCTCGAGGTGGTCGTCGCGCAAGGTGAGTACGGTGCCGCGCCCCAATTCAGTAGCGTCGTTCCCGCGGGCCGCCCGTACCTCGTCGAGAAGGTCGTGAAAGTCCTCGTCGCTCAACGAATATCCGACGAACACCATCTTGCGCATCATCAGCAACCCTTGAACCAAACCCATCAACGCCCCGTACTGGCGTGGCATCCTCAGGTAATCCGCTCGGGTCAGGATCATGTCTTCGTGCCGGTCGACGCTGCCGTGCAGTTTGAGCAGCAGTCGACCATCGGTCTTCCGAGGGTCCTTCGGAAGGACGGCTATGGCGTCACGCCCGACGGCATCCTCAAAAAGTTCGTCGAAGTTGGTGGTGACTGCCTCTTTGCTCGGCAACGAGGCAAGTAATCCGTGCATCAGCGAGTAGTGCTGCCGCTCACGGATGCGATCCGCGACGCGCTTCTTGAAACTGCCGCTTGTCTCAGGCAACGCTGATCCGATCAGCGTGGCTTGGTCTCGCAAGTCTTTTGCCTTGAGGAGATCTCTTTGGGCGTCGGTGAAGTCGGCTTCGACCGCCAGATTCTCCAACAACCCCTTCCAGGTATCCACCCCTGCACCGGCACTTACCCCAGCACCTACGAACAACACGAGTTGCCGTTCTTTGGCGTCGTCGGCCAACGCTTCTGCATTCGTTATCAGGTCGTCGCGCAATGGCCATGTGTCGCGTTCTTTGGCGCCTCCGAGGAACTTCCGACGCGCCCATTGTGCGGCGGCGTACGCCTTGTCACCGCGGGTGACGAGGATGATGTCCACCTTGTGCTCCCGGGCGAGTCTGGTGAGCGTCCCGACCAGCCCCAGGGTCAGCTCGCCTTTTTTGCCGCGACCGCCGCCCTTCCCTGACCCGACCACGTTCACGGCCAGACGCGGCAACGGCCATTCGTAGATGCGGTCTGGTTTCGGCGTGGATCTCGCCTCGGTGGCAGCGCGTTCGACGAACTCCTCGATGATGGGGGCGAAGGCAGAAAACTCCGACTGCTCGCCATATTGGCCAACATTGCCCAACCACACCCGTGGATTCTTGTGCCGCAGGCTGAGTGGGATGACCTTCTGTCCGTCCCACCTACTGGGTACCTCGTCTCGGTGGGCGTTGATCAACCCGTTCCACCTGGGCTCAATTGTGAACGAGTCGTCGGTGGGCAGCAGTACTGCATCGCACGCGATCTTGTTCAGATCTCCGTTGATGATGAAGAGGTGGCCGCTCATGGCGACGATGGTATCGACGGGGCGGTAGGACTTTTGTCGGAATAGGCCTCTCGTCCGTTGGACCGGACGACGCGGGTCTGGTGTCCGGAAGCGCACGGATGTGTAGCGGCTCATCCGTGCGCACGTCGGGTTGATGGCTGCAAGTCGGCTGCAGGAAAACCCGTGTGGCTAAGGGGTCACCTGAATCTGCAAAGGCATGACCTGACGGTCGCGGGTTCTAACGACACGAACACCTACTTGTCGGAGGGCTCTGTCATTCTGTTCGGCTCGCATGTGCGAGCGACCATGAACAACGGATGGAGCACATACGATGAATACCTACTCGTTCAAGACGGCCGCGGGCCTGCTGTTGGCCATCGGTGGCATTGCGCTGTGGACCGTCGGCGAGGACGTTGATGACGCGAGCCCGTCGGTGCAATCGGCCGGCGTTGCTACCAGCGTCGAGGAACACAACGGACCTCACGTTCGGGCATTGTCCGGACCGATGATCCCGTTGGAGCCGGCCTCGACCGTGAGCCAGCGCAATGCGGTGCGCGCCGCCGAACAGTACCTCGACTACAGCGCCTTCTCGCGCCAGGGGCTGATTGAGCAACTGGAATACGAGGATTTCTCGACGGCAGACGCGACTTTCGCCGTCGACCACATCACCGTGGACTGGAACGCGCAAGCCGCGAAAGCGGCCAAGGCATACCTGGACTATTCGGCGTTCTCCCGCGGCGGACTCATCGAGCAGCTCGAGTACGAGGGCTACACCCCGGCTCAAGCGGCCTACGGAGCCACCGCGGCGGGACTGTAGGGGTGTCCCGGTACACGCATCTCTGGAGGTGCATCATGAGCAACAAGAGGTCCTCGGGTGCGGGCGGCGCGTTCTTTTTCGTCTTCGTGCTCATCGCGCTGGTACCGAAACCGGTCTGGATTGCTCTGGGGGTCATCATCGTGGTCGTTCTGGTGAGCTGGGGTGCCTACAAGGCCGTCGTCGCACTGGAACAACGCAGCTATGAGGCCCAGCAGCGGGCTCGCGTCGAACAGGCGGCGCAAGCCGCCCAGGTCAAACGTCAACGCGAAGAACGGATCCGCCAGGAGAAGCAACGACGCATCGACACGCTCGGCAAGCAGAACGCGGGGCGTGTGGAGTCCGCGCTCAGCGCGGTGAAGCAGGTGGCCGCATCCGAAGCCGCCCGCGCGGGCTGGCTGGGCGACGTCGACTTCAGCGCCGACATCAAGGGGATCACCGAGAACTTCGAGAAGGCGCACGCGCTACGGGGTGTGATCGGAAAGTTGTCGGCACTGGACAAGCCGAGTGCCGAGGATCGCGCGATTCTCGCGGAAGCCAAAACCACGGCTGCCAACCTGGAAGCTGCGGCGATCGAACGCGTGGAGCTCATCGGGAAATGTGCCGAGGAGGCACAGCTTATCGACAAGTCACTACGCACCGAACGCGAGGACGCCCGGATCGCCGCGCAGCGTGCCGAGTTGCACGCGAAGTTGAGCGCCATGCTTTACGGCATCGATGCCACTCCGCAAACCACGCAGCAGTATTCGGCAGTGGAAGCGGTGATGGCACGCGTGCAGGCGTACCGGGAGATCAAGAATCAGATTCAACAAGCCCGTGACGCAGGGGCCGCGTAGGCATACTGGACCCGTGCCGAACATCACCGCGATCCACGGCGACATCACTCAACAGCAGGTAGAAGCGATCGTCAACGCCGCAAACAGCGCCATGCGCGGAGGCGGCGGCGTTGACGGTGCGATTCACCGAGGTGGCGGGCCGGCGATCCTGCAGGACTGCATCGAGCGGTTCCCCGACGGATTGGCGACCGGCGACGCCGGCTGGACCACCGCCGGAGATCTGCCTGCCCGTTGGGTGATCCACACCGTCGGGCCGAATTACCGTGCCGGACAGCGTGACCGGTCTTTGCTGACGTCCTGCTACCGGCGGGCACTGGAAGTCGCCGACGAGCTCGGCGCGCTGACCGTGGCATTCCCACTCGTCAGTTCGGGCATCTACGGTTGGCCACGGCACGATGCCATCGCCGCTGCCGTCGAGACCATCGCCGGCACTGCAACCCGCGTGGAAGAAGTCAGAATCGTCGCTTTCGATGCCGCGACGTATGACGAAGTGCACGAGCAACTCTCGGCGCCTCGATGACAGCCGGTCCGTCAATCACGCGCGAGTGAGTCTGTCCCGAGAGGCCTGGTCCGTGCGCGCTCGGCGATCTCCAGGATGCGAGGGGTGAGCCCTGGATCGGGACCAGATTCGTCGAACGGCTCGTCTGCGTCTTCGATGTCGTCGTCCTCGATCTCCCAGTCGATGTCGAGGACGCACAGTGTTTTGGTGTCTGCTCGAATGCACCGGATCAACCGTTGCAGGTCGCACCAATGCTCGTGCATGCACCGCGCTACCGTGCTCTCACACACCGATCCGGCCAGAGCGATAGGCGGCGTGAGTTCGCCACCCCGATATCGAGCGAGAGTCACGTCGGTGAACGCGTATACCGGATCGGCGTCCGGTACCTCTGTGACCACATGCACCACGCCGACGCCCTCGATCGGGATCTCGGTGTGATCTCGAAACCCGTCGCTTTGGTAGCTGGACGCTGCGATCCGGGCAAGATCGCGGTCCAAAACAGGATAGATAGCTCGGTGTACCACCATGTTTGAATTCTACCGACGGGTACCGACACGTATCGCTTCTATTTGCTGAAGAAGCGCCTCGCCTACGGCGTCCCCTCAAACCCCGGCCCCCGCAACGGCTCCCCGAACCGTGCCCGCAACTCCAGCAGAGGCTCGATCGTGCGGACCGCGAGATCGAGGCGCTCCTCCAGCGTCCCGGTCAACAGCACCCAGGAATGCCCGGCGGCAGTGAGCGCGTCGGCGAACCAA
This sequence comes from Mycolicibacterium senegalense, assembly GCF_019645875.1. Taxonomy (GTDB): domain Bacteria; phylum Actinomycetota; class Actinomycetes; order Mycobacteriales; family Mycobacteriaceae; genus Mycobacterium; species Mycobacterium senegalense. Next base: position 1,265,848 of record NZ_CP081000.1, read on the forward strand.
CCGGTCATCTCGGCACGGATCGCCAGGTCACCTTCCCGCATCCCGTCGTCGTGCCACGGCACGCCCTCATGGTCAGTGAGAAGGTACACCGCCCGCGGCGGGACCTCCGTCCAGGGGCCTCTGGACGCGTCGCCGAGGTAGCGGCGCTTCCAGATGGCGGTGGCGAAGGCATCGGTGTCACAGATCAACACCGGGGAACCCACCCGCGCCGCCTGTTCCTCGAGCCTGGCCTGCTCGGGGCCGATGACATCGAAATCATGTTCATCCCATTGCAGCTCAGTGATATCCACGTCGGCATTGGCGGCCCACTTGAGTTCGGTGTACTCGCGCCCGTATTCGGGCACACAGTGCGTCGCGGCCCACGCCCCGCCGCGCGCCGCGTAGTGGCGGGCCAACTGCTCGGCCACGGTCGTCGTCCCCGTCGACTCGGCACCCACCACCACGACGCGCGTGGCCAATCCGGCTCGGGTCGCCGGCGCCAACTCATGCCAGCGGCCGGCGAGATCGCGTCGCACCGCGGTGCTGCTGCCGCTCCGTCCGGTCCTGACGGCGGTGGCACCGAACCACCGGGCGAGCTCGTCGACATAGTCGTCACCGCTGAACACCGCGTCGACGTCGGGTGCTGCACCGGCGGCGTGCACGCCGGCTCGCATGGCGGCGACCTGCGCCGCCCACACCCGCTGATCGGTGATGTCGACCGGTGCATCACAAGGGATTCCGGCGATCCGCACATTCGCGTCACCCGTGTGCTCTTCACGTAGCCATGCCATCCGGTCGGCCAGCGGGATCGTCTCGACCGCTGCGGCCATCACCAGCACCGTGAACCGGTCGCAGCGTGCCGCGGCGGCCCGGATCGCCTCGTGGTGCCCGATTCGCGGCGGATAGAACTTGCCGATCATCAGGCCGTGCCGGAACTCGGTCATCGCACCGCGCTGTCTGCCCGCAGAGCGTCATCCGCCGGCGCCAGCTCACGGGTCCAGGCACGCAGCCCGGCGACGCACAGACCAAGAAACAACGCGTACACCGCCGCGGTGAGGATCAGACCCTGGCTGAGATAGAGCGGGATGAAGATGCAGTCGGCGGCGATCCAGAAGTACCAGGTCTCGATCCGCCGGGTGTTGAGCAGCCACTGCGCGACCAGCGACAGGCACGTCGTCACCGCATCCAGGAGCGGGGCGGCATCATGCGTGGCCGTCAGGATGACATACAGAACCCAGGTGCCCAGCACCAAGAACACCGCGCACCAAGCCAACTCGGCCCGGCGGCTCCGCCGCACCACGGTGGTGCCCGCCTCTGCTCGGCCTCTCAGCCACTGCCACCACCCGGCGAAACCCAGTGCGATGTAGAGCACCTGTAGCCCGGAGGCCGCCCACAGGCTGGCCGAGGTGAACAGCACGAGGAAGAACGCGTTGTTGGCGATCCCGACGGGAAAGTTGAGGATGTTGCGCCGGACCGTCAGCGCGACGCACAGGCCGCCGGTGACGAAGCCGAGGAACTCGGCCCAGCTGACCGCGTCCGCGCCGATCGTGAAGAGCGCACTGTTGAGCGGCTCCACCATCTCGGCTAGCCAGTCGATCACCTGGCCAGCCTATTAGCTACGTCGCCGCGCACGGTGGGGTGCTAATCCAACACCGCGACCAGCCCCGAATGGTCCGTTTCACCGGCCAGGCGCGGGGCATGGTCGAACTCGCAGGTGCGGACGCGCCGGGCGAACTCGGGCACGGCGTAGATGTAGTCGAGACGGAAGCCGTTGTCACCGGGGCGGCTGAACCACGAGTACTCGCGGACGCCGGGGTGCAGAGCCCGCCATATGTCGACGTATCCGGAGGCGATCAGTCGATCGGGCATCTCGGAGCCGATGAACTTCGTACCCTTGGGATCTTTGTCGAGATCGTTGTTGCCCGTGTTGAAGTCGCCGATGAGCAGATCGACCTCGCTGCGGCGGGCCCGGTCGATCAGGGCTTCCCAGTAGGGGAGCTTCGCGTGGGCCTGCGGTAGGTAGACGCCGGCGACAATGGTTCCGTCGAACTCGACGCACCACACATGGTGGGCGGACACGTCCCGGCTGAATCGGGCGGCCCGGTCGATCGGGGTCCGCGACGCGATGAGCACGGTGTTCTGCTTCGAATCGGCGCCAGGGTGGGTGGTCGAGTATCCGGCGCGTTCGAGTTGGGCGACCAGAGCAGCACCCGCGTCGTTGGCCCGGAACTCGGTCACCACCAGAAGGTCGGCGTCATAGCCCAGCAGGCGGGCGGCGAGCGCGTCAGCGTTCTTGCTGCCGCCGTGGCGGATGTTCAGGGTGGCGATTCGCAGCGTCATCGGAGTGTCCTCTCGCTCGACGTGGAATCTCCAGCGAGCCGGACAGTATGGAGGAGGGCACCGACAAGCTGGACGCCTGCATGAACTGCAGTGCCACCTGTGACGGGCGACGTAGCCTCGAGCCCATGTCGAAATCGAACCGCCAACGCCGCGCAGCCAAGCATCGTCAGGCTCGCCGAAACGTCCGGTCGATGAACCACGAGCCGGCCGAGCCGGAACTGTTCGCGCAGATACGGACGGCCCTGGTCGATCCCGATCCCTTGCACCTGCTCAGTTTCGCAAGTAGCTTGCTGACCGCCATCGACCCGCGGGGCAGGAACCACCCGTTCGCCCGATCAGATGAGGCCCCGGCCGGGCCGAGCCGCGAAGAGCTCGCCGCGATGTTCATCGACGTCCCAACACCGGAAACCACGGCGCTGCTGACCGTGATCGCCGAGTTGGCCAACGACGACGACCTCCTGCATGCCCGAATCCGGCGTGAACTGGCCACTCGACCCAAAGCGGGTCCGGAATGGCTCGGAAGGCTGGCGGAATCGTCGGCCTACCGGGCGGTGCGGATGGCCCATGTCCTCGGCGACGGAGACAACATCATCATCGGGGTGCACCTGGCGGGCGACCACGAGATCACCCTCGTCGTCTACGTCGACCACAACCTAGGTCAACTGGTCAAGGACGCCTTCGTGGTGCCCGAACCGATCGCCGACATCGTTGCCCAATATCAGCACCTCGCGGACGAACCCGACGTGGTCTGGGAAGACCTCAGCCTGGCTGATGCGCGAGTGTGGGTCGAGGAGGCGATCGCGGTGGGCGCCATCACCTTCCCGCCGATCGAAACCGAATCCTGGCCCGCATGTCGTCCGCTGATCGAATGGATCGCCAGAGGCCTACCAGCGGGAGGGGCCGGCTATCAAGCGCCGCAATGGGATTCGAACGAACTCAGCCGGCTGACGGATCGGTTCTTCGCCTCGCAGTGGGGGCGTCCGCTTGACGACGCCGATCATCGCGACCTGCTGGAATCGCTGCTCTGGTACGGCACGGACTACGGCCCAGGCGATCCGCTGCGGTGGAGCGGCGTGCAGGTCGAGATCTTGTTCATGGATTGGCTGCCCCGCAAGATCGTCGCCCCAGCCGAATATCTGGCCGAGGCACCGGAGCTGCTGAGGGCCTTTGTGCGCTTTGCGCACAACGAATCTGGCGTCCGCGCCGACCTGACAGATCAGACACTGGCCGCGATCGATTACTACGCACCGGAATACCAAAAGGTGATCCGCTCACCCCGCCCACAGGGGTCCGCGGCACTACTCGACGCGCTCGGTGCCGGCGGAGAGTTCGACGAGCCGTACTGGTACCAGGAGATGGAACTGGAGTCGTTGGCTCGCCAGGTCGGCGGTGAAGAGCAGTTGGACCAGCTGAACGCCGTGCCCTTGCCCGACGAGCCATTCGACTGGTCGGGCATTCCCGACGACGTGGCGCCGCGGGTGGCCGAAGTGCTGGAGCTCGTGGACCGCTGCTGTGACAGATTACTCGACGTCGAATACCGCACCGTCGCTCGCCGGGTACTCGCTCGCGTCGCCTCCGCGAGCCCTGCGGTATTCAGGCGCAAGTCGCGCGCGGACACGGCGGCCGCAGCGGTGGTGTGGATCGCCGGTAAGGCCAACGGCCAATGCGAACTGGCTGCCGGCCCCCTTCGCCTTCGATCTGCCGACATCACACGGCATTTCGATATCAAGAGCAGTCCGTCGCAACGCGCGGAGGTCATGCTGCGGGCGGTAGGCTTCCCGGGGCAACCCTACGACGTGGAACTCGGCTCACCCGACTATCTGACTGCTGAGCGTCGGGAACAGATCATTCGACGGCGGGACGACCTGCGGGAGCAGGTGGCTCCAAACCTCTGAGTGGGCCTCGAAACTTCAGTCGCCGCCGGGCGGCAACCGACTATCGGCGCACTGCCGCGGCGATCCGGCTCCCGAGGTCCTCCAGCTCATCGAGCACCAAACTGGCACCCCAGATCTGGTCTCGCTTCCGATCGGTCAATGCACGGAGCACCTCAGCGGAGCGCAGCCGACTGATGGCATCGAACACGCTGCTGCGCGGTGCGTCGATCAGGGCGACCGCATCGTCAGAAGACAGAATGGGCGTGCTTGGCAACAGATCCAGCAACTTGGCTGCGGCGCTGCCGCGTCGCACCGGGCCTGTGAGTTCCCGCCACTGGCTTGGGATTTCGTGCAGGCGTTGCGATGTGATCCGTGATTCGGTGGAGGCGATTCGGGCGGAACATATGAATGTGCCCAGCAGTGGCGCCAGGTCGCCCGAGCGATAGCTGCCCAGTACATCGAAGTAGTCGTCGCGGCGCGCGACCAAAGCGGAGGCCAGTGGCACCACCACACGAGTAGTCGTTCCTCTACGTCGCAGGATGGTGTTGATGAGGGCGCGTCCGATGCGGCCGTTGCCGTCGGTGAACGGATGGATCGACTCGAACTGCGCATGTGCAATGGCCGCCTGCAACAGCACGGGCATGTCGTCGCGGTTGGCGAAGGTGATGAGGTCGTTCATATAGCCCTGCACCGTTTCCGGTGGCGGCGGAATGTAGAGCGCACCTCGTGGGGAGAACTCGCTGCCGCCGATCCAGTTCTGCACGGTGCGGAGTTCACCAGCGGCTGAGGATTCCGAAGGGTCGTCGCGGATAAGCGCTGCGTGGGCAGAGGTGATTGCGGACAGTCGGACGGGTGCGCGAGAGCCGACGGTCCCGATCATCGCCTCCAGCGCCGAGGTCGCTGCGGCCATGGCCACAGCAGAGGAGTTCGCGCGGACGCCGTGCAACGCGCGCGCGTAGTCGTCGACGCTGGCTTCGATCTGCTCGATTTTTGATGACGCCACCGATTCGGTGCGGAGCAGAAGGGTGCCCAATGCTGACAGGTCATCGGCGTACGTGCCGTCGAGCTTGGTGATCTCGGAAGTTGCCGCTTCCAGATCAGCCGCGGTTTCTAAGTCGAGGTCGACGAGGCGGTCTGCGATGAGCGGGGGTAATGACACAACGATCGAGCGGAGCATGCGATCGTCGCGTGTACCGCCGCGTTGCGCCTGTGACCAGTCTCGCGATTCCTGGCGATGCGGTGGCCATGTGTGTGCTGCCGGCTTCATAGCTCTCCCAACCCGAACCAAATACTAGCACTAATCCGAGTTAGATGACATAAGTCGGATTAGTCGACTTGGTAGTCCGGGTTGCAGTCGTCTACTGCCCCTGCCGCCGTGGCGGATGTTCAGCGTGGCGATTCGCAGCGTCATGGGAGTGTCCTCTCGCTCGACGTGGAATCTCCAGCGAGCCGGACAGTATGAAGGCGGGCACCGACAAACTTTGACGCTCTCAGGCCACCGATTTCCGCGCAGTGTCGCTAGGTTCGGACGCGGGAGGTTCGGACATGGTTTCTGCGCGCGAGAAAATTCTCGTGGAAGGGCAGCATGATTGGGTCAAACTCTGGCAGGTGCATCGGCATGTCGCGCAAGAGAACCTTTCGGCCAGCCTCGCGGAAGTGCAGCGAAAGACACTCGAACTGCTCCGTCAGCTGGTCGGTGACGGGTTGGCTGAGATCGGCGACCTGCGTGACCACGGTGCCCGATTCGAGCCTTGGGACAGTGCGCTGGATGCGTCGATCCGTCGCATATCGGCCGAGTACGTCGACCGGTTCGATGATCGTGCGGGTTGGCCCTGGACGTTGTGGCTGCGAATCACGACCCAGGGCAAGGACCTCGGCAGATCCTTGCAGCCGGCATACGAGCAGTGGCTGGCTAGTTTGCGCGAGCAGGGACGAGAGGACGAGGCGCTGCCGCTGTCGTTGGAGCCCGGCGGAATGGGGCGCGAGGGGTAGCTCGCCGGCGAAGCGCTCGACGTTCGTCCGGTGGAGTCCGGTGAGACAGCTATCCCATCGAGTTCACAGGCGCCCGTGCGGCAGTCCGTCGAATCCGCCCGTACAACCACAGCAGCACGGCCGCGAACCCGATGATCCCGAGCACCTCGGCGAACGTCCCGTCGTTGCCGGTGAAGATCGCGAACGGCTCGTCACTTCCAGTGCCGGCGACGAACCCGGCGAAAACCACGCCGTAGAGGCTCTCGCCGACGATCATGCCGGTGGCCAGGAGCACGCCCAGCCGCTTCTTGCGTTCGACGTTCTCACCGGTCCGGTCGGCCCACTTGTTGTAGAACCACCCGAGCAGTGAGCCCAACGGGATGATCAGGGTCAGGCTCATCGGCAGATACATGCCCATCCCGACGGCCAGCGGTGGCAGGCTGAATCGCGAAGTACGGGTGAGGATCTCGTCGACGATGACGATCACCACCCCGATCGCCGCGCCCAGCCCGATCAGCGACCAGTCCAGGGATCCACCGAACACGCCTTTGGCCAGCGAGGAGATCAGCGCGGCCTGCGGTGCGGCCAGGGCATGATCGGTCGCGCCCGGCGCTCCCAGGAACCCGAACGCGCGTTGCATCAGGTCAAGCACCGGCGGGATGATCGCCGAGCCGAACAACACGCCAATCACCAACGCCACCTGCTGTTTCCACGGGGTGGCGCCGACCAGCTGGCCGGTCTTGAGGTCTTGCAGATTGTCGTTGGAAATGGTGGCCACCCCGAAGGTGATGGCCGCGACGAACAGTGTGAAGGCCACCAGGGCGAGGGAACCGTCATCGGATGTCGGGCCGTACACCAGCTTGATCAGCAGCGCGGCAATGAGCACGGTGAGGATGCCGACGCCGGAGATCGGGCTGTTCGACGAGCCGATCAGGCCGGCCATATAGCCGCACACCGCCGCGATCACCAGCCCGATGACGAAGACGAAGACCACGCTCGCCACGATGATCCCCGTCGAGCTGCCGTGCAGCACGGTGGCATGACTGAAGTCCCACAGCAGCACGGCAATTGGGACCAGCATCGCCACCACGATGCCGACCACGATGGGGAAGGGGATGTCACGCTGGGTGATGTCGACCAGCTGGCCCTGCCGACGGTCGCGGGCCGAGGCCAGGGCCTCGGTGATGCCCTTGATGATCGGGCGCAGGATCTTCAGCAGCGTCCACACGGCGGCCACCGCGATCGCCCCGGCCCCGATGAACCGCACCTCGTGCACGAACACCCCGTCGATGACGTCGGCGACGGACTCGTCAGTCCCGAACGCTCCGATGGTGCGGATCGGCAGCAGTATCCCGAACGAGATGACGAGACCGACGAGCATCGCGATGCCGACCGTCATGCCGATCAGATGCCCCACGCCGATCAACGCCAGCGACAAGCTGGCACCGAACATCGAGCCGCCTGTGCCGACCCGGAAATAGGCCGCCACGTAATTGGCCAGCACCTTGAGATTCGCCAGCAATCCGAACCCGGCTGACACCAGCGCGCCGAACGCGATCACCCGGATGCCGACCCGGTTCTCCTCGACACCGCCGCTGCTGTCACCGACCTTGAGCACCTCGGCGGCGGCGACGCCTTCGGGGTAGGGCAGATCGGACCCGGTCACCAGGGCCCGGCGCAGCGGGATCGAGTACATCACGCCGAGGATCCCGCCGACCGCGCACACCGCGACGGTGATCCAGTACGGGAAACCGGTCCACCAGCCGATCATGATCAACCCGGGCAGTACGAAGATGATCGCCGAGAGCGTGCCCGCCGCCGAGGCGATGGTCTGCACGATGTTGTTCTCCACGATGGAGTGGTTGGCGAAGTTGCGCAGCAGCGCCATCGAGATCACCGCGGCCGGGATCGCGGTGGCGAACGTCAGACCGACTTTGAGGCCGAGGTAGACGTTGGCGGCGGTGAACACCAGCGTGATCGCCCCGCCGAGCAGGATCCCGCGCAGGGTTAATTCGCGCAGCGTCGGTGTGGTGGGTTCTGCGACGGCCACTCGGCATCCTCTCGGTTCGCGGTTGCTGACTAACCGTAGGCGCTGGGTCGCGGTATCGCGGGTCGATCGGCTCGTCCACGACGCTCTCACCCACGGGCGAGTTCACCACCGGGCGTCGTGGGCGCCCCGCCGAGTCGTTTCGCCGGGCGTGACGTGAACCGCAATGTGCGGTAAATGCGAATTCGCCCGATACGGAGGGGATTTGCCGACTGGGCAGACGTGAACCATTTCGCGCATTCGACGCCTTCGTCAGTTCTGTCGTACGGTCGAAAACGTGGAAATGTACAACCTGGCTTTTGAGTGGACAGAAACCAATCGACATTGGCTGATTGAGGTCCCCGTCAGGGTCGTGGCGTACATCGTTGTCGCGTTAATCATTCGATTTTTGCTGCATCGCATGATCGACCGCGCCACCACCGGTAGGACCAAGAAATCCGTTAGCGGCGAACTTGAGGGGCAAGCGAAAAAGCCTCCGCTGTTGCGCTATTTGCGGGATCGGGCATCCGCGACGACCAATGGAATACGAGCGGCCGAGCGGCGTCAACAGCGTGCGCAGACCATCGGGTCGGTGCTCAAATCCACGGTCTCGATCGTGCTGTTGGTGTGGGTGGTGCTGGCGATACTCAGCGTGCTCGGCGTGAACATCGCGCCGTTCATCGCCTCGGCCGGGGTGGTCGGCCTGGCGATCGGCTTCGGTGCCCAGAACCTGGTGCGCGATTTCGTCACCGGCGTGTTCATGTTGCTGGAAGACCAGTACGGCGTCGGCGACACCGTCGACCTCGGCGAGGTAACCGGGGAAGTGCAGAGCGTCGGGCTGCGGATCACCACGGTCCGCGACATCGACGGCACGCTGTGGTACGTGCGCAACGGCGAGATCGCCCGCGTCGGCAACATGAGCCAGGACTACGCGGTGGCGCGCGTCGAGGTGCCGGTGGCCCTGACCGCGGATGTGGACCGGGCTGAGCAGGTGGCCGTCGAAGCCGCCCACGAAGTTGTCGCGGACCCTTCGATGGCAGGCAAGGTGATCGGCGAACCTGAGATGCTCGGCGTGCAGTCGTTGTCGGCCGACCAGCTCACGCTGCGGATGACCCTGAAGACCCGGCCGAACGCGCAATGGTCGGTGCAACGCAAGCTGCGCCGCGAAATTCTGCGCGCCTACGACGAGAACGGAATCAATCTGCCTTACCCGCAGGGCCGCATTCACGCCGTCGTCGGTGGTCCGGAGACCAACGGCTCGTAATTGGCGAGACCCACGGTGTTTGGCGTCGATGCGTATCCGGAAGGCTGCGAACTGGGCTCCGTTGCAACGTCGCTCAGCGGTGCCATGTGCACGCCTTTGAGATGCAGCCGTCCACCGCCGAGGTGGAGTACCTGTGTGGAGTGGTCGTGTCGCTGATTCTCGCCGAGTCCGCCTGATCAGCGAGACAGCGGAACTATGATCCGCACATGACTCGGGCCAGGTTGGTGCTGTTGTCAGGGGTTCTGTTCGCGGGTTTTCTTGGCATCGCGACACCCGCCCACGCCGAACCGGCGCCGCCATGCGCCTTCGCGTTGTCGCCGCCGGCGGTCGTTCACGTCGATGGCGCCGACATGGTCAGTGTGACCGTCTCCCCGGATGCCTGCGGAGCGCCAGCCGATCCCCGCTTCAGCGTGGCCTGCGTGCAGCGTCAAGACAACGCTTCGCCGGTGCAATGCAACCAGGGTCGGGGTGCTCAACCGGCGCAGGTGCTGACGCCCTTCCGACCGGGTGCGACGTATGTGGCCACCGGCCGGGCCTGCGGCGGCTGGATGGGCATCGCGGAAATCGCCCCACAATGCCAAGTGCTCGGACCGATCTCCGCGCCGCTGTAAGTCTCGTTGCCCTTCGTTCACCTGCGAACTCCCTGTCAGACACCTGTGCGAGGCAAGCTCGTGCGTCCGACGCGTCAGCAGAACTGAAGAGGGTGACGAATGAGAACGGCACGGGCCGCAGCGGTGACCACCGTGGCAGCGCTGATCCTGGCGGGCTGCTCCACCGAGGACAACCAGCCAGAAAGCAGCACGCCGAAGGCGACCTCGCCGATCGACTGGAACCTGCCCGACGCGGACCGCTACCACCGCACCGCCACCTACCCGGTGTACCTCAACAAGCCGGCTGAAGATCCGGTCGACAAGGAGACCGTCGCCGAGATCTCCACCGTCACCCCCGACGGCAACACGGTGATCTACACCGACGCCGCCGCCAAACGCATCGGTTTCCTCGACATCACCGACCCCGCCAAACCCGTTGGAAAAGGCACACTTTCCCTCGCCGAGCTGGGCCACAAGGACGACCAGCCGACATCGGTGGCGGCGGTGCACGACCACGTCCTCGTCGTCGTCGACACCACCGGCGGCGACTTCGCGCACCCGTCCGGCCGCGTCGACATCGTCCGGATCGCCGACCGGACCCGCGTGCACAGCATCGACCTGGGCGGCCAGCCCGACTCGATCGCGATCAGCCCTGACGGCTCCTTCGCCGCGGTCGCCATGGAGAACCAGCGCAACGAGGAGTTCACCCCGCCTGGCAAGGAGGAAGGTGACCTGCCCCAGCCGCCAACGGGATTCGTGCAACTGATCGACCTCACGGGCGCGCCGAACACCTGGACACCCCGCAAGGTGGACTTCGATGTCGAGGCCGCACGCAAAGCCGGCCTGGACACACCCGAAGACCTCGAACCCGAATACGTCAGCATCAACTCCCGCGGCCAGGTCGCGGTGACCCTGCAGGAGAACAACGGCATCGCCGTCCTCGACGGCCACACCGGCCAGGTCACCAAGATCTTCAGCGCCGCAAGCCAATCGGTGACAGGCATCGACACCAAGGAAGACGACGCGATCGACCAGACCGGCTCGATCAAGGACACCCCGCGTGAACCCGATGCCATCGGCTGGATCGGTGACGACTACGTCGCCACCGCCAACGAAGGCGATTGGAAGGGCGGCACCCGCGGCTGGACGATCTTCGACGCCGGCACGGGCAAGGTCGTCTGGGACGCGGGCAACTCCCTCGAACAGCTCGCGGTGCGCACCGGCCTGCACATCGAAAGTCGCGCGGAATCCAAGGGGCCCGAGCCGGAAGGCCTGGCCATCACCACCATCGGCGGCCGCCCCGTCGCGCTGATCGCCTCGGAGCGCAGCAACTTCGTCGCCGTCTACGACGTCAGTGAACCGGCCGCCCCGAGGTTCCGGCAGATCCTGCCGACCACACCAGGACCCGAAGGGGTCCTGCCGATTCCGTCGCGCAACCTGCTGGCGATCTCCTCGGAATCCGACGACGCCGAAGCCAGAGTGAGGGCCTCGGTCACCATCTACGGCTACGGCGACGATTTCAAAGCCGAAGGCAAACCGAACTTTCCGTCCATCGTGTCCGGCGATATCGACGGCGCACCGATCGGCTGGGGAGCGCTCGGCGCGCTGTCGGCCGACCCGAAGAACGACAACCGGCTCTACACCGCCACCGACATCGCCTACGGTCCGGCCCGCATCCTCGGCATCGACGTGGCGCACAAGCCGGCCCTGATCGACACCGAGCTGCCGGTCACCGAAGGCGGCAAGCCCGTCACCCTCGACACCGAGGGCGTGTCGGCCCGATCCGACGGTGGATTCGTGCTGGCCGTGGAAGGCGAAGACGGCGCCGGTAACCAGATCGTCTACGTTGCCGCCGACGGCCACATCGAGAAGCGGGTGCCGCTGCCCAAAGACATTGCCGCGCAGCTCGGTAGCCAAGGCTTCGAAGGAGTCGCTGTCGATGGCGACGCCGTCTGGGTGGCGTTGCAGCGCGAACTCAAATCCGACCCCAAGGGCATCGTCCGCATCGGGCGCTACACCCCGGACGGGGACAAGTGGGACTGGTTCGGCTACCAGCTGGACACCACCGCCACCAAAGACGACTGGGTGGGTGTCTCTGAAATCGCCGTCCACAACGGTGAATTGCTGGTCCTCGAGCGCGACAAGCTCAACGGGCCGGACGCGCGGGTGAAAGCGCTGTACCGGGTGGCGATTACCGAAGGTGAAACCGCGGCGGCGGACAAGCTGAACGTCCTCCCGAAGACGTTGGCCCGCAACCTGTTGCTCGACCTGCAGGCCACCAATGGCTATGTGCAGGAGAAGGTCGAAGGCTTCGCGATCGCCGGCAACCAGAACCTGTACGTGGTCACCGACAATGACGGGCTCGACGATGCCAACGGCGAAACGGTGTTCCTCGACCTAGGTGCGGCATCGGAGGCCCTGAAGGGATAGCGCTGCCTCCCGCCCCAATGCCCCCTGAAGTGACATGATGACGCGCATGACGGCGGTGTTGATCCGGTCCGACAAGCTGCTGATCTTCGGTGGCCTCGCCATCTGCGTGGTGGCGGGGCTGTCGCATTACGGGGGCTGGCCGCACCTGGTCGGCTTCGTCGTCAGTGCACTGGCGGTCACCGTGCTGGCTTCCGTCGTGGGTCTGGCCGTCGATCAACTCGGCGACCGGTTCGGGCCCGGCGCAACCGGAGTGCTGCAATCCGCCCTCGGCAATCTGCCGGAGCTGTTCATCTGCATCTTCGCGCTCAAGGCCGGACTGGTCGATGTGGTGCGCGCGGCCTTGATCGGCTCCATCTTGGCCAACCTGCTGTTGGTGCTGGGCCTGGCGTTCCTGGTCGGTGGGCTCAAGCACGGCCCGCAGAAACTCGGCTCGGCTCAGGTACGGACCATCCTCGTGCTGATGGTGCTGTCGGTGACCGCCATGGCGATTCCGTCGATCGCCCACGAGGTGCACGCCCCGGCCTCCGAACACGAAGTGTCCTTTTCGATGATCGTGTCGGTGGTCCTGCTGGTGCTGTTCGGGTTGTCACTGCCGTATTCGCTGAGTCGGGACCGGGACAAGACCAGTGAGGCTGTGCCGCAACCGGATAAGGAAGCGCCGCGGTGGCCGGTCGGGCTGGCGATCGGCATGCTGGCCATCGCGGGTGCGGCGGCGGCGTTCGTCTCGGACTGGTTTGTCGCCGCGCTGGAACCGGCGATGGACTCGCTTCACATTTCGCAGGCGTTCGCCGGTCTGGTGATCGTGGCGATCGCGGGCAATGCGGTGGAGAACGTCGTCGGCGTGCAGCTGGCCGCCAAAAACCAGTCGGAGTACGCCTTCTCGATCATCTTGAACAGCCCGATCCAGATCGCTCTGGTGCTGGCACCGGTGCTGGTGTTGGTGAGCCAGATCTTCGGGCTCGCCTCGCTCACGCTGGTGTTCGGGCCGATGCTGATCGTCGCGCTGCTGGTCGCGGTCATCTTGGCCGCGATCATCGCCTTCGACGGGGAATCGACCTGGTTGGAAGGTGCGGCGCTGATCGCGTTGTACTGCATCATCGCCGCCTCGTTCTGGTGGGGATGACCGAGTCTCAGACAGCGAACGCCAACCAGTAGCCGATCGGGATCATCGCGAAATACCCGAGCATTCCGACCGGGATCCCGATCAGCGGAGTCCGCTTGCGCCATTCGGCCACCACCGCACCCGCGACGGCCAGCACGGTGCCGGCCACCAGAGCCATCCACGGAATCCACACGAGGACGTTCTGGCCCTTCGCGGACAGTTGGCACACCTTGTCGGTGACGCCCTCGTGGCACGGGTCGGTCGCCATGGCCAGCGGCAGCATCAGCACGGCCGCCGCCACGAATCCCAACAAGCCCATGGCCGTGAGCAACCCGACGAACCAGAGCCAGTGCTTGCCGCTGTTGCGGGCCGTCACGGGCGGTTCGTCCGGTTGCGTCATCGATCAGCCTTCTGCGGCCACCAACGACCCCAGCTTGATGTCGGGGTTGTCGCGCTGGAAACCCTCCAGCCGCCACGGTGTCGAGAACAACACCAGCATGACGCCGTCGGTGCGGGTCAACACCTCACAGGACACCTGCTTGTTGACGTACTCGGCATCCTCGGGGCGCACCACCCGGGCGACCTGATACGGCAGGTTCTCCAGGGAGATCGGGGCGCTGAGTTCGGTGGCCATCCGGTGGGCGGCCACCTCGAACTGCATCGGCCCGACCGCGGCGAACACCGGCGCCTGGTCGCCGCGCTTGTCCGAGCGCAGCACCTGCACCACGCCTTCCTGCTCGAGCTGCTCGATGCCCTTGCGGAACTGCTTGTGCTTGCTGGGGTCGGTGCCGCGGGCCACCGCGAAATGCTCGGGGGAGAAGCTCGGGATCGGCGGGTAGACCACCGGGATGTCGCGGTACAGGGTGTCGCCGGGGCGCAGGGCCGCGGCGTTGGCCAACCCGATCACGTCGCCCGGCCACGCGTCGTCGAGCGTCGAGCGCTGCTGACCGAACACCGACTGCGCGTACTTGGTGACGAACGGCTTGCCGGTGGCGGCGTGGGTGAGCACGTCGCCGCGCTCGAACGTCCCCGACACCACCCGTGCGTAGGCGATCCGGTCGCGGTGCGAGGTGTCCATACCGGCCTGCACCTTGAACACGAACGCGCTGAACGGCGAGTCGACCGCCCGCCGGTTGCCGTCGACATCGAGTGACCCGCTGGGCGCCGGGGCCAGCTCGACCAGCACGTCGAGCAGCTGGTTGACGCCGAAGTTCAACGCGGCCGAGGTGAACAGCACCGGGGAGGACTCGCCGGACAGAAAGGTCTCCCGGTCGTAGTCGGACCCGTCGGCGCTCAGCAGCTCGGACTCCTCCACGGCGGTGTCCCAGTCATCGCCCGCAGCGGCGTGTGCGTCGGCGGCGGCGATGTGCTCCTCGGGTGCTGCGGTGGCGCCACCCGCGGTGCGGGTGAACCGGATGAACTTCTCGGCGCGACGGTCCATCACGCCCTTGAAATCGCCGGCGATACCGACCGGCCAGGTCAGGGGAGTGGTGCGCAGCCCGATCCGCTCGTGGATCTCGTCCATCAACTCCAGGGCGTGCCGGCCCGGGCGGTCCCACTTGTTGATCACCGTGATGATCGGGATGCCGCGGTGCTTACACACCTGGAACAGCTTGAGGGTCTGGGGCTCAAGGCCTTTCGCGGCGTCGATGAGCATGACCGCGCAGTCCACCGCGGTCAGCACGCGGTAGGTGTCCTCGGAGAAGTCGGCGTGGCCCGGAGTGTCGAGCAGGTTGATGACGCAGTCGCGGTAGGGGAACTGCAGCGCGGTCGAGGTGATCGAGATGCCGCGGGCCTTCTCCATCTCCATCCAGTCCGACACCGTCGACTTGCGGCCCGCCTTGCCGTGGATCGCGCCCGCCTCGTTGATCACCCGGGCGTGCAGCGCGAGCGCCTCGGTCAGCGTCGACTTACCGGCGTCGGGGTGGCTGATGACGGCGAAGGTGCGGCGACGGGCCGACTCAGCGGCGATCTTGGCAGCTCGGGCGGTGGTGGTGGCAGGCGTGGCGAGGGCGTTGTCGGTCATCTCGATAAGCGATGGTATGGGGGTTGAGGGGCAAACCAGTAATTGAGCGGGTGGGCGGGCAGGGCATGATCGTCGGTGATGAACGTCTGCGTCTTCCTGTCCGCCGCCGACCTCGACGAGCGCTACACCGAACCGGCGCGTGCTTTCGCCGAGCTCCTCGGCAAGGGAGGCCACACGCTGGTCTGGGGTGGTTCCGACAAAGGCCTGATGAAAGTGGTGGCCGACGAGGTGCAGGCCGCCGGCGGCCGGCTGGTGGGGATCTCGGTGGAGTTCCTGCGGCAGCAGGCCAGGGTGGGCGCCGACGAGATGGTGATCACCGCCGACCTGTCCCAACGCAAGGCGCTGCTGCTGGAGCGTTCCGATGCGCTGATGGTGATGCCCGGTGGCCTGGGCACCCTCGACGAAGCCACCGAGATCCTGGAACTGCGCAAGCATCGTCGCCACGACAAGCCGGTCGTGCTGCTGAACACCGCCGGCTTCTACGACGGTCTGGTGATCCAGCTGCGGCGGATGGAGCAGGACGGCTTTCTGCCCGTGCCGTTGGATCACCTGGTTTTCGTCGCCGAGGAACCCGCCGCGGCGATGGAGTACCTGGAGCGCACCGTCAGCTGAGGCGACGACGGCAGCCCGACTCGCCCACGTCCCCTGGGCGTTGCGTCGAAGCCGAAGCCGCCCGGCTACGATTGAGTCACTGATCACGCCCTGATCAATCAGGCCCTCGCCGAACCACATTGGAGTGACTTTGACGTCTGTTCGTCGTGCCTACCTGGCGGTCGCACTTGCCGTGCTGGCCATCTCAGGTGGTGTCGTTGTTTCGGCCCTGCCGGACTGCGCCGAGCATTGCCAGACGTTGGCCGCGCCACCCCAAGGTGTCCCGCAGCCGTCGCCCACCGAGCCGGCGAAACTGACCATCACGCCCAAGTCCGACGCCGAAGTCGACCCGCTGGCCCGCGTCATGGTCACCGCCGACACCGGCACCGTGGCACGGGTGACGATGACCAACGACGCCGGCAAGGAGATCCCCGGCGTCCTCACTCCCGACGCCAGGACGTGGAAGCCGACCACCACCCTGGGCTACGGCCGCACCTACACGCTGAAGGTCGACGCGCGTGGCCCCGGCGGAATGCCGACCCGTAAAACCGTCAGCTTCTCCACGGTGACCCCGGGCTACCAGGCCCGGGTCTACCTCAACGGTACGAACTACGCCCCGCTGCAGGAGGGCGCCACCTACGGCGTCGGCATGGTGGTCGTCGCCCGCTTCGACGAGCCGATCACCGACAAGGCCGGCGCCGAAAAGCGGATGAAGGTCATCACCGAGCCCAAGGCCGTCGGCTCGTGGAACTGGATCGACGACCAGACCGCGCACTGGCGTCCCGAGAAGTACTACGCACCGGGCACCAAGGTCACCGTCGACGCCGGCATCTACGGCGCCAAGCTCGGCGACGACCTCTACGGCGCGCAGGACGAGAAGGTGTCGTTCACCATCGGCGCCTCGCACGTCACCATCGCCGACGACACCGACAAGCAGGTCAGGGTCTACGACAACGGCAAGCTGGTGCGCACCATGCCCACTTCGATGGGTATGGGCGGCACCGAGACCGTGGGCGGCACCACGATGAGCTTCTGGACGCCGCGCGGCATCTACACGGTGATGGACAAGGCCAACCCGGTGATCATGGACTCCTCGACCTACGGCCTGCCCGTCAACTCGCGGCTCGGTTACAAGACGACCATCCCGTGGGCCACACGGATCAGCATCGACGGCATCTACCTGCACCAGTTGAACTCGACGATCTGGGCCCAGGGCAAGGAGAACGTCAGCCACGGCTGCCTGAACCTCAGCGGCGAGAACGCCGAATGGTTCTACAACTTCTCCGTCCCCGGCGACATCGTCGAGATCCGCAACACCGGCGGCGACCCGCTCAAACCGACCAACAACGGCGACTGGTCCGTGCCGTGGGCCGAGTGGGTCAAGGGCAGCGCGCTGCGCTGAGTGCCTACTTCGGCGCGGGCAGTTTGGCGGCGATGCGGTCGATGACCGCATTGGCCTGCGCCTGCGAATCGCCGTCACCGCACACGATCGACTCGACGACGGCGCTGCCGCGGGCCAAGACGGCGTGATAGCAGTTGCGGGCCGGCGCTTCCTGACGCCGAGCCCCTCCGCCACCGCGGGCGGTGTCGAGGCGGGGATCGGGCAGCGCAGCCGGGTTCTCCGAGGTCACCGGCCCGGCCGTCCAATGCTGGGTGACGTCCTTGGCGGCGATGGTGAACACGACGCCATCGCGGCACTGCTCGTCGTTGATCATCCGGACCGTGTTGCCGGCCACCCGCAACGCCTGACGTCCGGCCTGCCGCCAGACCGGTGAGGTCTGCGGAAACACCTGAATCAGCTGGGCCGCCGATTGTCCCCGCGTGCCGCGGTGGTTGTCGCCGACCACGGCCTGGTAGCCGTCGGCCCCCACCGCCTCCTGGAACAGCAGACGGGCCGCGCAGTCACGGGGCTCGATGCCGGCCGAGGGTTGTCCGGGCTGGGTGAACGTCGCCGTCTGCCGCATATCGGAATCGCCGACGATCTCACCCAGATCGCCCGGGCTCAGGAGCGCTGCACGAGCCGCCGCGGCCGGATCCGCCGGTGCCGGAGTCTGTGCGGCTGACGTCGGAACCGACTCATCAGAGCCGTCGCTTCCGGGCGAACATCCTGCCAACAGCAGAACCGCTCCGAGCAAACCCACCGCAGCCCGCACTGCGCCCCCCTCGTCATGTTCGGTCGATGGTGTTGATCATGCCCCAGCCGCCGCGGGCGCGAATGCGGCAAATCTGGCCGCTGCGCAGGCGGGTGACCGCCGGCTCAGAACACCCGACGCGCCGGCGGGGGTTTCTTCACGACGGCCGGCAGGATGAACGTCTCGATGTAACCACGGGCCACCGCCGGATCGTTCATGTCGGGAACCGCCTTCACCAGAAACCCCAGCGCGGTCGCGATGATGAACTGCGCCAAGTCATGTGCGTGCAGGCCGGACCGGAATTGGCCGGCGTCGTCGGCGATCATGGCCTCGACGGTGGTCTGCACCAACTCGGTCAGGCGCGAATCGCTGGCGATCAACGACGCGATCGTGCCGTCGGGCGTCTGGTCGGCGATGGTGTTGAGCAGCGGATCGGACACCAGCTCGGTTGCGACGATGACCAGGCTCTCGACCAAAAGGTCGACAGGACCGGCGCCCTCGGGGATCCGCGTGAGGATCGACGCCATGTGCCGCTGGGTGGTGCGCTGGACCATGGCCGCGATCAGCTCGTTGCGGTTGGCGAACTGCCGGTAGATCGCGGTGCGCGAGTAACCGGCCTCGTGAGCGATGACCTCCATGGTCGAGGCGCGGTACCCGCGGGTGATGAACAGGTGCTCGGCGGCGTCCATCAACACCTCGCGGGACTGCTCGGCGGTGTTGCCGCCGCCGACCGGGCGGCCCCGGGGTCGGCGTTCTGGTGCTGACAATCGACTGTCCTGCTCGGCTGCGTAATCGGGTTTGCGTAATGGGATCTCAGTATGCAGGACGGGCTACTGCTGCTGAGACCGCAAACCGTTAAAGGAACATTTGAACAAATTTGTGCATTTTCCTGCGGACGGCCGCTGGCGCCGGTTAGCGTGCCTGCGTGATCAAACCGGGGCGGGCCATGCATGTGTTCACAGTGACGGGATGGGGCGCGCTGGTGGTCGCGCTGTGGCTGGGGCTGCTCGCGGCCACGGCGTCGACGGCCCACGCCGATCCTGGCCGCGAGAAGTCAACCACGCAGTCCGCCAACGACTCTGACAAGCCGACGAAGATCCGGGACAAAGCCGGCCAGCTTGGCCCGCGCAAGGCCAAGGCGCACCGGGACGACGATGGCGCGTCGCGTCAGCGCCCGCGACTGTCCGTGCCGAGGCCCTCGGCGGGGTCATTGCCGACACCTGCTGACGTGCGCGACGCGGTGGACGAGCTCGGCGCCAAGGTGCGCACCACACTGACCAGCCGTGCCGGCCACACATCGAAGGTCAGGGCCGCGCAACCACTTTCACGGCCCAAGGTCGGCTTCAAGCGTGACGCGCTGCAGCTGCCCAGGGTGGCCGACACCGCCGTGGCCGAGGAGGCAGCACCCGATATCGCCAACGCGATCGCCGCCGTCACCGGCCCCGCGGCCGAGGGCCGGACCCTCTTCGCCGATCTCACTGACCGAGTATCGAAAACAGTTGCCGATCAACCGGCTACGCGACCCATCGCGCAGCTGGCCGCCGCCCCCATCGGCACCCCGGTCGCCGCGCCGCGGCCTGCGCCGCTGGTGAACATCGTCGGCTCACTGGTGTTCAACGTGGTCGGTGCTGCGCTGCAGGTGTTCTCGGGACCGCCGGTGCTCCCGCCGGGCAGCAACGTCACCGTTCGAAGCTCGACGCTGGACATGCCCGGCACCAACCAGACCGTGCGCGCGGACTGGTACTTCCCCGAAGACCCGGACTCCGCCACCGGCGTCATCTACCTGCAGCACGGATTCATGGCCACCGGCCCGATGTACAGCTACACCGCGGCGTACCTGGCCGAGGAGACCAACAGCATCGTCGTGGTACCCACGTTGTCGTCAAACCTGTTCGACACAGGCGCCGAATGGATCGGCGGGGAACCGATGCAGCAGTCCGTCGCCGACCTGTTCGCCGGTGACCGGCCGGAACTGACCGCGAGCGCCGCCGCGGCTGCGGGCCACCCCGTCACGCTGCCGTCCAAGTTCGTGCTGGTCGGGCATTCCCTGGGCGGAATGCTGGTCACCGGCGCCGCCGGGCGGATGGTCGACAACGGCGCGGTCGACGACCTGGCCGGGGTGGTGCTGCTGGACGCGGTGGACACCGATCACGACATGCCCGACGCGCTCGACAAGCTCAAGGGCGCCAATTACCGCCCCGTGCTGCTCATTTCATCCGAGCGGTACGTGTGGAACCTCGACGGCACGGTCGGTGACGAACTGCAGGCCGCCCGGCCCGGCAAGTTCAACGGTGTCATGCTGGCCGGTGGCCGCCACATCGACGGACTGCAGGGGGCCAACCCCATCCTGCAGTTCGCCGAATACCTGATCGCGGGCTTCTCGCAACCGCAGAACATCGATGCGGTCAAGACGATTTCGGCCGGCTGGATCAACGACATGTTCAACGGCACCGACTCCGGAGTGCACGGCGCACCGCAGGAGAGCATCGAGATTCCCACCCCGTCGGGCACCGCCACCGCGGTGGTGCTGCCGTTTGCTTCTGACGAAATCGTCCAGGCCACGCCGTGGGACGGGGTGGCCGAGGCGATCCTCGACGCCCTGATGCAATTCGCGGTGTACGAGCCGCTGGCCGGACAGTCGGTCGCACTGACCGTCTGAGGGCTGAAATCGTGCCTGTCACCCCGTGGTGGCGCCCATATCCTGGTGAGAACGCCGAACCGGGGGGGAGCCGTGGGGGAGATGCCGCCAGAGGAATACCCGCATGAGTGGGTCGATCGGTACGGGCCGCAGACGCACGTCCAGCCGCCGCAGGAGAAGGGGCGGCAGGACCAAACCGTGCTGGGCATCCGCTGGGTCGCAGGAGTCATCGGCGGCGGCGCTCTGGCGTTCTGGGCCCTGGTCATCTTCGGGGTGCTCAGTTCGGCCTTCGACACCAACCCGGCCACCGATCCGCACGGCTACGGCATCGTCTTCGGCGTGCTCATCGCTGTGCCGGTGAGTCTCTTCTGGGCCCTGGTGCTGCCGTTCGCCGCGCCCAAACGCCGGTGGGGCCGCGCCTTCGCGGTCTCGTTGCTGGCCCTCCTGGCCCTCAACGCGCTGGTGTACTGGGCGCTGAGCGTGTCGGGTGCCGGTTAGCGCGATGTGGGTGTTCGCTGAGATGCGCTGAACAAGGCATATAACAAGCTCAGCTATACATTTTGCCGCGAAAACGTTAACCAAATTGGTGCGTCATCCATATGTGATTCAGCCCACCGGCGATGTACATTGTGATCGCTGTCATAGGAAAGGGCGTGCAATGGTCGGTGCATTTGTGGGCGTACTTCTGCTGGTGCTCGGCATCGGCGCGGTCGCCGGCGTCGTCACGGCTGCGGCGATGGGCCTGCCCACGCTGGCAATCGTGATCGGCCTCGTCTCCGGCGCATTTTTCGCCGGACGCGCCGTTTAGAGCTTCAGCCGCTTTCGCAGGCCGGTCGCCCGGACTGCCTGCCGGGAAATCGCCGCGCGAATCTCCGCCTCGGACCCCACGACGCGCACCCGCGTCTTGGCCCGGGTGACCGCCGTGTAGAACAGCTCTCGCGTCAACAACCGGGAGTCCTCCGGCGGCAGCAGCACGGTCACCTCATCGGCTTGGCTGCCCTGGGACTTGTGGATCGTCATGGCGTGCATGGTCTCGACTTCGGTGAGCCGACCGGTGGCGAACGTCCCCGACCCACCCACGGTCGCACGCAGGCCGTCCGGCGTGGCGATGGTGACACCGGTATCGCCGTTGTAGAGCTTGAGCCCATAGTCGTTGGCGGTCACCAGGATCGGCCGCCCCACGTACCACGACGCCCACATGGGCTCACCGGTCGCCTCGGCCAGCCACCGCTGCACCTGACGGTTCCAGTGCCCAACGCCGAACGGACCGCGCCGGTGCGCGCACAACAGCCGATGCTCGTCGAGGATCGCCAGCGCCGTCGGACCGTCCCCGAGAATCGCCGCCTGTCGCAGCGCAAGGGCATGCGGCACAAGGACTTCCCGTAAGCGCTCGGTTGCGTCCGCGGACACCCACTCGACGTGCTCGCCGCCGGCTGCCAACACCTCCACCGCCCGCGACGCATCCCCAGCCCGGATTGCTGAGGCCAGCGTCCCGATCGACTCACCGAACCGGTGCGAGGTTTGCAGGGCCGCGACTCCGCGCGAACCCAACCCGTCGACCAGATCGGCCAACACCGCACCGGCTTCCACCGAGGCCAGCTGATCGGGATCACCGACCAGCAGCAGCCGGGTTTGCGGGCGCACCGCCTCCAACAGCCGCGCCATCATCGTCAGCGACACCATCGAGGTCTCGTCCACGACGATCACATCGTGTGGCAAGCGATTGGCCCGGTGATGACGGAACCGCGACGACGTGTCCGGGCGAGGCCCCAACAGCCGGTGCAGCGTGGTGGCCTGCAGACCCGAGATGCGTTCCCGATCCACCGCGTCGAGCCGGTTCACCTCAAGCTGGACGGCCTCCTGCAGCCGTGCGGCGGCCTTGCCGGTCGGCGCGGCCAGCGCGATGCGCAGCGACGGGTGCCCGGCCAGCGCGGCCTGTTCCGCCAGCAGCGCCAGCAACCGCGCCACGGTGGTGGTCTTGCCGGTGCCCGGACCGCCGGTCAGCACCGTGAGCCCTTGAGACAACGCCACATTCGCCGCAGCCCGCTGCTCTTCGAAACCCGGCGGGAACAACCGCGCCACCTCGGGCGCCGAGCCACCCGGCTCGGCGGCCACCAAGGCCAGCACGTCGTCACAGACCTGCTGCTCCTCCAACCAGTAGCGGTCGAGATAGAGCAGGTCGCCGAACAGCCGCAGCACCGGGGGAGGACCCGTCAGCGGGCTGGCCGCCACCGCCGCCAGCCACTCGTCGGCCTGCGGCCACGGCAGCTGCGGCAGCTGGGTCTGCGCGGCCACTGACCGCAGATCCACGCACACCGATCCGCCGCGCAGTGCCCGGACCGCCAATGCCAGCGCCAGTTCGACCACCGGGTCGGTGCAGTCGGCCAGCGAGCTCAGCCGTTGGGCCACGTGCACATCGGCGGGCTCCAGGATCTCGGCGAACGCGTCGAGCATCACGCGGCTCCCTGATCGAGTAGTTGTGACATCGCGATCACCAGCGCGGCGGGCGGTTTCCAGCTGAACACCCCGGCGGGATGCCCGTCGACGACGGGGGTCTGCACCCCGCACATCCCGCGCACGAACAGGTACATCACCCCGCCCAGATGGGTGGCCGGATCGTAGTCGGGCAGCCGCCAACTCAGGAACCGGTGCAGCACAACGCTGTACAGCAATGCCTGCAGTGGATAGTCGGAGTGCAGCATCGCCTCGGCCATCCGGTCCCGGCCGTAATCGGCTGCGGTCAGCGGCTCGTCCCCGGTGCCCAGCCAGTTGGTCTTGTAGTCGACGACGACGAAACGCCCGCCGATCCGCAGCACCACATCCACCGAACCGGACAGGTACCCGCGCAGCGGCTGGCGGCCCAGCAGTCCCGTCGACAACCGGTCGGCATATCCCGCCATGGGATCGTCGGCCGGCAGATGCTCGTCGAGCAATGCGCCGACGTCGGCCAACCGGGCGAACTCGCCGCCCCGCAGATCGCCGCCGGCCATGGGGAATTCGAAGTCCAGCTCGCACAGCCGGTCGGCCAGCCCGATCTGGCGCAGCGTCACGCCGGGTGCCAACGGCCCCAGCGGGGTGTCGAGCATGGGTAGCAGGGCCCCGGCAAGTT
Source organism: Mycolicibacterium senegalense (assembly GCF_019645875.1). Classification (GTDB taxonomy): domain Bacteria; phylum Actinomycetota; class Actinomycetes; order Mycobacteriales; family Mycobacteriaceae; genus Mycobacterium; species Mycobacterium senegalense. The sequence continues at coordinate 1,289,920 of NZ_CP081000.1, forward strand.
CCTCCGCGGACACCTCCACCGGCCACCGGGCGGCGTGCCTGCGCACCTCGGCCAGCAGTTCTGCCGGCAGATCCGCGGCCAACGGGTCGGCGGTCTCCAGGACCGCGTGCACCAGCGACCCGAACGCCGCCCCGGTGGGCAACGACGCCATCGGGGACGGGACGTCGGCACCCTGGGCAGCGGCGATGACGGCGATGTCGGTCGACTCGTCATCGAGTTCGACGACCTCCGGTTCGCTGGACACCCCGGCGTGCCCGTCATCCTCGGCCGCCCGCAACAGTCCCGAGTACGACGTGCGCCGCCACGCGGTATCGATCGAGCGGTGAAAATGCCGCGCCGCCAAACCATCCGGTACATCGTGGGTGGGCACCGGGGCGGCCGGAAGGACCACCGACTCCTCCAGCGTCGGGCCACCCGCGGCCTCCCACGCCCGCAGCCGCGCCAGCGCGTCGTCGTCGGAGACCTTGGCCGGGGCGCACCGGTCGGGCACCGCGGCCTCGCCGGGCGCCCGCCCGCGCAGCAGCCGCGACAGACCGCCGTTGGGCTCGTCGTTGGACGGTGCCCACCATGCCACCACCTGCGACTGAGCCCGGGTCATCGCCACATAGGTCAAACGGCTGTCATCGGCGGCGGCCTCGGCCCGCCCGGCCCGGGTCACCGCCGGGTCGGGGCCACCGACCTGCAGGCAGCGCACCCCCTCGTCGTGGAACAACACCAGATCCGGTTCCGGCACGTACCGGTTGAAGGCGAACGGCAGGTACACGATCGGGAACTGCAAGCCCTTGCTCACCCACACCGTCATGATCTGCACCGCGGCCGCGTCGCTGTCCAGACGCCGGTTGCGTTCGGATTCACCACCGCCCTCCGAGCGCTGGGTGCGCAGCCAGTCCCTCAGAGCGGCCAGCCCGAAGCCCTCCCGGTGCGCGGTGTCGCCGAGTAGTTGGGTCATGTGAGCCAGGTCCGTCATCAACCGCTCACCGCCCTGCCAGGACAGCACCCGCTTGCCCATGCCGGCCAACTGCGCGGCCTCGAAGATCGCCGCGACTCCGCGCTCACGGGCATGGCCGGCCCAGGTGCGCAAAGTATCGGCCACCCGATCGGTCAACGCATCCCCGCCGGCGGCAAGGGTTTCCGCCGTCTCGCCGAAGAACATCGTGGCTGCGGCGGCCCGCACCAACCCGGGCCGGTGCGGCTGGTCGAACGCTTCCAGCAGGTACAGCCAATCTTCGGCGGCCTCGGAATTGAACACGTCCGAATCCCCGGTGTAGACCGCGGGAATGCCGGCCGCCAGCAGCGCGGTGTGGCAGGCCCGGGCGTCCTTGTGGGTCTCGACGATCACCGCGATGTCGCGGGCCTGCAGCGGGTCGCCGCCGAAGGTGGCGCCGCTGGTCAGCAACGCGCCGATGTCGGCGGCCAGATCCCTTCCGATGTGCTCACGCAAATCAGAGATCGGAATCACCTTGGTACCGGGCCGGTTTCGCGTCACCACGCGCAGCCTGAACGGATCGTTGTGCGGCGCCCCGGCCAGCCGGTGGCCCTGGTGGTTGGCCTGCACGTCGTGCACCACGATGTCGGGGCCACCGAGTTCGGCCCCCCGCAACACCGCCTGCAAGCGATCCACCAGCACGCTGTCGCTGCGCCAGTTGGTGCCCAGCGTCTGCTTGTCTCCGGCAGTGGCCGCGGCCCGCAGATAGGTGTCGATATCCCCGCCGCGGAACGCATAGATCGCCTGCTTGGGGTCACCGATCAAAATCAGGGTCGACTGCCCGGAGAACGCCCGCTCGATCACCTGCCACTGCACCGGGTCGGTGTCCTGGAACTCGTCGACCATCACGATCGGCCAGCGCTGCGCCATGCGCACCCGGGCCGCGGAGTTCTCGGATTGCAGCGCCCCGGCCAGCCGGGTCAGCAGGTCGTCATAACCCAGCACACCTCGGCGGCGCTTGCGAATCTCCAACTCCGCCAACACTGCCCGCGCGAAGGCCACCCGAATTCCCGCCGGGGACTCCGGTTCGGGGTCCAGCGGCCGCAGCTCAGTCGCCGGATTGGCCACCACCACGCGGGCCAGCCGCAGCGCCTCGGCATAGCCCAGCTCGGGGACGTCGCGCTGCGCACCGAAGTGGGCCAGATACAGATCGTCGACGATCTCGCACACCAGGTCGTCGAGACTTTCGACCAGCGTCACACCCGAATCGCTGTCCCCGGCCACGCCGAGCGATTTCAGCACGATCTGACAGAACTGGTGCGTGGTGGCGATGGTCGCCGCATCGAAACCGGCCAGCGCGTCACGCAGTCGCTGCCCTCGGGCCTGCTGATCCTCTGCCACCAGGTGCTGCAACAGGTCATTGTCGGCGCGCGCCGGATCCTCCAATGCCAGCAGGGCGCCGACGATCTGGGCCCGCACCCGCTCGCGCAACTCCTGGCTGGCCGCCCGGCCGAAGGTGATGAGCAGCATCTGATCGAGCGTCGCCGCTCCCTCGGCCACCAACCGCGTTACCAGGCCCGCCAGGGCGAACGTCTTGCCGGTGCCCGCGCTGGCCTCCAGCACCGTGGTGCTGTTGGCTTGCGGCAACGGGCCGAGCAGATCGAAGACCTTCACCGCGGCGACCTCTCGGCCCGAAGGACCGGCAACCACAGCCGCTCGGCGTACTCACCGAGCCCCAGCCCGGCCAAGCGGCTCAACGGCGCGCCGCGGCCCCACGCCCGTACGTGTGCAGGCGCCTCGTCCTCGCCGGGGAACCTGCCGCTGCGCCACCGGAATCCGGCCTCACGCTCCGGGTCGTCACCGGCATGCCGGGCCGCCGCCCACGCGTAGGACGTCTTGACCGGCAGCGGCAGCGGCTCCCGGCGGCCCGCGTCATAGATGGCCACCAGATCGGCCAATATCGCGATCGGATCGTCGGGACGGCCCAGCGCCTCGACCCGCGGGGTGTCGCCGCGCCGGGGTCGACCGATGCACACCGCCGACCAATCCTCGTGGGGATGCCCGGCGGCCAACGCCAACAACGGAATCCAGGATTGCAGCAGGTGCTTGCCGTCGAGCTTGGAATAGGTGACCGACACCAGGCGGTCGCCGAACACAGGGGAGACCGTGCCGGCCAGCCGGCGCCCGGTGCCCAGGTCGATGTCGACGTCATAGGCTCGCGGGTCGGCGCTGCGGTGCCGCAGCGCCTCGGCGGCCAGCAGCGCACATTGATCCCGCAGCGCGATCGCGCGCCGCCAACCCAACTGGCCCGGGGGCAGGGTGCCGCGACGCCACTCCGCCTGCTGGGCGTCCGCCGGGGTCATGCCGCGCAGAATGTCGTTCAGCATCCGATCGCCGACGGTCCACTCCTCCAGCGCGTCGATGTCGACCGGCATCTCATCCGACACCCCGTCCACATCCCACGGCAGCGTGTACTCCAACGCCCGGAAGAAGCCTTTCACCGGATCCTTGAAGAAGGTGACGAGATCCTCCAGCGCCACATCTGCGGCGGGCAGCGCGGGCAACGGATGGTCGAAGAACGGCGGGCGTTCGGCCCGCTGCCCGGCGCTGGCCCGCGCCGCGGTGAGCGCCGTGGGGTCGAACGTGAACGGGCCTTCCGGCAGCAGCGCGCCTGGGGTGACGTTACGAATGTCGAAGGGCTGCAACGGGTGCGTGGTCACCACATCCGCCGGCTGCTCGGTGGTGACCTTGACGGTGTCGAGGAGTTCGGCCAGCGGCACGGCGGGCGGCCGCGCCTGTCCGGAGTATTCGTTGGCGCCGGTATAGGTGATGACGAGGGTCTGGGTGGCCGCGCCGATCGCGTCGAGCAGCAACTGACGGTCCTCCGAGCGGATGTCGCGCTCACCGGTGCGCGGGTCACGCGCCAGCACGTCGTCGCCGTCGACAGCCCCCAGCCGGGGGAACACGCCGTCGTCCAAGCCGACCAGGCACACCACCCGGTGCGGCACCGAGCGCATCGGCACCATGGTGCACACCGTGAGGGTTCCGGTGCGGAAGTTCGCCCGGGTTGGCCGCCCGGCCAGGTGCCGGCCCAGCAGTGCGCGAATATCGCTGAGCCGCATGGGCGTAGCGGCCGCCCCGGGCGCCCCGGCGATCTCGGCGAACTCGCGCTGTACCTGGGCGGCGGGCCAGTCCTCATCGGAGTGGGCCAGTGCTTCGATGCCGGTGCTCAACGCCGACAACCAGTCGCCGAGCGGGCGCACGCCGCTGAGCTGACGGACGGTGCGGCTCAGTTTTTCGACGAAGTCGGCGAACCGGCCGGCCAACTCGACGCGGTTGCTGCTGACGTCGTCGAGTGGCAACGTGGTACCCAGCCAGGCATGCGAATCGTCGGACATCGCCACCCCGGCCAGCACCCGGTCAATACCGAAACGCCAGGTGTTGTGCAGGAATTCGACGCCGTAAGGGCTGCGGTGCTCCTGATCGAAACCCCACCGGATGTTGGCCTCACGCACCCAGGCGGTGATGGCTTCCAGATCGTCGTCGGTGAAACCGAACCGGGCCCGCACCGGATCCGACTCGGCCAGGTTGAGTACTTCGCTGGCCGTGGCGCGCCCACCGGCCAGATCCAGCACCGACGCCGCCACGGACAGCAGCGGATTGGTCTGCACGAGAGCTCGATCGGCCAACCGCACCCGCAGCTTGTGCGCCGGATGCGCGCCGCGCACGACGTCGCCCAGCCCGAACCTGGCTGTGATCAACGGGGCGTAGGTCTCGATATCGGGGCACATCACCAGCATGTCGCGGGGCTCCAGGCTCGGATCGTCGGCCAGCAGACCGAGCAGCACCTCGCGCAGGACCTCGATCTGGCGGGCCGGCCCGTGGCAGCTGTGCACCTGCAGCGAGCGGTCCTCCCGCCGGGGCACCCGACCGGCCGGCCGGACCGCGTTGGCGGCGATATCGGACTGGAGCCAGCCCAGTACAGTGTCGGGATAGCCTGTGCCGGGAAGGTATTCGTCGGTGTCGGCGGTCGGCAACCCGCGCTGCAGCTCCCGCAGATCGCGGCCCAGGGTGGCCAGCAGCGGGTGGCCCACATCGCGGTGGCTGTTGTCCTCCCGGCGGGGGACAGGGCCGATGTGCGCGGTCAACGATTGCCACAGCTCGTCGCTGGGGTGCGGCAGCCACAGATGCAGATCGTGATGGGTGGCCAGTGCGGTAAGCAGTTCGATCTCGGTGACCGGCAGCCGGGTATGCCCGAACAGGGACAGCCGCTGCGGTAACTCAGTTGGTGACTCGCTGAGCCGGGCAAGGGTTTTCGCGTGCCGGATGTGCGGCGGCTCGGCGTCGATCCGCTCGACGAGCGCCTGCCACAACGGCTGCTGCCAGGCCAGGTCGGCCGGCAGCTCCGTCCAGTCGACCAGCAGCTGCGGGCGCTGGCGGGCATAGGAGGCGAACAGCCCGGCCAGCCGTCGGGCCACCGCATAGCGCCGGCCCTGGCGCAGCTCATACTCGTCACCGGTCTCGAAGTGGCCGAGGTGGGTGGCCACCGGCTCACACCACGGCTCATCCAGGTTCTCGTCGATGACTGCCAGCAGCGGCCAGGCCATCGCGTCGGCCGACCACGGATCGTCGTCGGCGGTGCCGGTCAGCTCGGCGATCAAGGATCGGGGATTACGGAACTCGACCGCCGCGCACACCCCGAGCCGGTTCGACAACCGCTGGCTCAGCCAGCGCTCCACGCCCTTGGCGGGCACGAGCACCAGCTCCTGGGCGAAGGGATCAGCCGGGGGCTGCGCCAGCAGATCTGCCAGCCCGTCGGCGAGCAGATCGGTGCGCTCGGCGCGGTGCAGGTGCAATCCCATCGACACACACGATAGGAGACGGGGTCAGGCCGCCACCGGATTTGGCGCCGACAGCGCACGCGGCCGGGCCGCCAGCGCGACCGCCAGGGTGATGGCGCCGGCGATCACGAACGCCACGCGCACGTCGAACACGTCGGCCGCACCGCCCAGCAGCGCCGCCGCGAACGGGCGCGAGCCGAGGAAGCCCACCAGCCACAGCGCCATGATGCGGCCACGCAACGCCTCCGGCGCGCGCTCCTGCACGACGGTGCTCAGACCCGTCATCGCCCAGCCGAAACCCAGCCCCGCAATCGCGAAACCGGCCAGCGCCAAGGCCGTCACGGTGCCCAGGGCCAGCAGGCCGCACCCGGCCACCAGCAGCCACAGCCCGATCGCCGAGACCCGGGCAGCGGGCAGCCGTCCGCGCATCGCGGCCAGGACCACCATGCCGAGCGCGGCGCCGAGGCCGAACGCCGCCGACAGGGCCCCCACCAGATGGGCGCCGCCGCCGAGAGCTTCGGCCATCGACGGCGTGAGCGTGATGGACGGATCCGAAGCGAACCCGACCGTGGTGACCGCGAGCAGCGCCAGCAACAGCGGACGGTCTCGCCACACGTAAGCCAGGGCTGCGCGCACCCGGTAGTCCCCGTCGGGACTGCGCTCGGGGCGGGCCGGGAAAGTGACCAGCAGCAGGAAGATCGCGAACACCAGGTGCAGGCCGGCGCTGATCGCGAAGCCCGGCGCGGCGCCGAAACGGGCGGCCAGGAACGCGCCGATGGCCGGGCCCAGGATGCGGCCGATGGTCATCGGAATGCTGTTGAGCGCCATGGCCGTCGGGAGTTCGCCGTCGCGGATCAGGCTCGGCACGATCGATTGCATGGCCGGGCCGCCGATCACGAAACCGAAGCCGACGAGCGTGGAGCCGACCAGCACCGGCACCGCTGCGGCGGTGCCCTGCAGGTCCGGTGCCGCGCCCAGCCAGAGGGCTGTCGAACCCGAGCCGATGATGCACAACACCCGGCCCCACAGGATCTGGCGGGCCGGGTTGCCGACATCGGCCCACTTGCCGCTGGTCGGGCTCAAGATGAGCTGAGGCAGGAACTGTGCGACGCCTACCATGCCCACCATCACCGCCGAACCCGTGGCATCGAAGATCACGATGGCCGCGACGATGCCGTGCGTCCACACCGCGACGACGGAGAACATCTTGCCCCAGAACAACGCGCCGAAGACCGGGTCGAACATCAGCCGCAGGGCACCGCGCGGTTGCGGCCGGGCAGCGGTCTCGGCTGTCACGAGCTGATTCCCCGCTCGAAATCGGTGACCAGTTGCTCCAGCAGTTCGACGAGCTTGTCGACATCGGATTCGGCCCAGTCGGCCACCGTCTCGGCGACCATCTCGCGCCGCCGTTCGGTGACGGCGGCCAGCGCCTGACGCCCCGTGTCGGTGAGAGTGAGCTCGCACCGGCGCTGATCCTGCGCGGCGAGGGTCTTGGTCAGCAGGCCGGCCGCCACGACATTGGCGACGGTGCGGCTGGCGGTGGAGTGCTCGACGGCCATGTACTCGGCCACCTCGCCGACCGATGCGCTCTGCCCGGCTTTCTCTCGCTGCTCGACGGCCCGCAGCACCCGCAGCGTCGACAGCGACGGAACACTGCCCGACGCGTCGATCAGCCGGCGCCGCCACCCCGGGCGCTGCCGCACGGTGTGGATGCGCACCAGAAGCTCATCGAGTTGGTTGTAGCGAGGCACTATATGTGCATAGCACATAGATATATCTCCGAGCGAATGGTCGCTCCGGCCCGCGTGTGCAGCGCTGTGGCGGAAAAACGGTCGAAAAATCGCCGCAGCGCTTCACAGGTGAACTGTCGGTACGGCTCGGCAGACTCCGCCCATGGGGGATCCATTCGTCGGAAGCCAAGCGCTGGCCTCGGGAGCGTTGACGCGGCATGAACTGAGAACCCGATTCAGAGCCATCCATCGCGACATCTACGTCGCCAGGGACGCCAGGCCGACCGCGCTACTGCGGGCCAAGGCGGCCTGGTTGCGGTCTCGGGGACACGGAGTGCTGGCCGGGTTCTCCGCATCGGCGTTCCACGGGGCGCGCTGGATCGAAGCGAGCCTGCCCGCCTACGTCATCGACACCAACAATCGACGGCCGACCCGGGGGATCGTCACCTGGGCCGACGCGATCGAGGATGACGAGATCTGCTCGATCGGTGATATCCGCCTCACCACACCGGCTCGTACGGCGGTCGATCTGGCCTGCAAGTTTCCCGAGGACACCGCTGTCGCTGCGATCGACGCGTTGGCCAGAGCTGCCCACCTGAAGGTCGCCGACATCGAGCAAGCCGCCGATCGGCACACGGGCCGCAAAGGCATCAGGCAGGCGCGTGCCACCATCGCGCTGGTGGACCCCGGGGCGGAGTCGCCGCAGGAAACTTGGCTGCGGCTATTGGTGATTCGTGCCGGCTATCCGCGACCGCAAACGCAATATCGCGTCTATAACGAGTACGGCGCGCTGATCGGCGACGTCGACCTGGCATGGCCGGAGCTCAAGATCGCGCTGGAATACGAAGGCCGCCACCACACCGATCCGGAGCAGCTTCGCAAGGACATCCAGCGCGTCGACGCGATGGTCGAAACGGGGTGGATCGTCATTCGGGTCACGTCCCGTGAAGGAGCCGCCAACGCGCTCGGCCGCATCGCCAAAGCGTGGGCCTCGCGTGCTTCACGTGCGACGGGGGAGTGGGTCTAGCCCGCGAATTCCGTTGCCAGCCCGTCGATTCCAGCCCTGATCGCGGTCAGCGCCCCGGCGCGGGCCTTGAGCTTGCTGGCCACGTGGGCCCCGGTGTGCAGCGTCGTCGCAGCCTCGGCAGCCACCTCCTGCGCCCGTGACAGGACAGCGTCGGCGTCGACCAGCTCGTCCACCCAACCGCCCGCGATCGCCGCGTCACCGGTGAACACCGCCGCCATGGAGTTGGCCCGCTGAAAAGTGGCCGGGGTCAAGCGCATCCGCATGATCTCGATGGCCGCGATCGGCAGTGTCATCCCGATCTTCACCTCGTTGGCCTGGCATCGCGCCGTCGACGAGCCGACCCGGTGATCGCCGCACAGCAGCAGGAACGAACCCATCGCGATGGCATGCCCGGTCGCTGCCATGATCACCGGCACGGGGAAACTCAGGCACCTCACTGCCAGTTCGAAACCGCCGGCGAGCATGCCCAGCGTCGCGGCCACGTCGCCCGACGAGAAGACGCTCAGGTCGAACCCGCCGCTGAACACTTTCGAATTACCGGCCAGCACCACGGCTTTCACCTCGCCGGAAGCCGCGCCGGCGGCGGCCTGATCCAGTGCCGCGTTGATCTCGGCCTGCATCGCAGGCGACAGTGCGTTGACTTTGCCGTCATCCATCGTGATCGTGGCTACGGCGTCGTTGAGCTCGTAGCTCACCAGGCTGCTCATCGCACTGATGCTAGCGACTGGCCTCAGGCCCGATGACGCCTGCCGGAGGAAGCCGGCGGCTTGATCAGATCGGTCTCGGGATCGTCGTCGTCGTAATCGTCGTCATCGTCGTCGTGACTGGCCTCGTAGCGGTTACGCCAGCGGGACCGCACCTCCGCACCCAAGGCGTTGATGCGGTTGATCTCGTTGCGCAGCGTCTGCTCGTCACTCTCCTTGGCCGCGTACTGGAAATACGTCAGCACACCGCGCAACAACTCCAGCTTCTGCTTCTCACGGCGAGCCTGATCATGAGTGGTGAGCAACTCCATGCGGTCCACCGGCGGCAGCGTCGCCCAATCGAGCACCGCGGTGTTGCGCAGCTTGCGGCCGCTGGGCTTGCCGGGCGAGCCCGGCTCGTCGTAGTAGGTGATCGCACCGTCGAAACGCGACGCGATGGCCTCGCCCAGTTGCTTGCGGTCCAACGCCGAATCCCACACGATGCGCCACTCTTGCGACGGCGCCAGGTACGGAATCTCCGATGGCAGGTTCAACGGCACGATGTCGACGAAGTTGTCGTCGTAGGAGCTTTCGTACTTGCCGACCGTCGGCGGGTTCGCGAACTCGAACCGCAGCCCATAGGCCGGCCGTTGCCCGTAATTGCGCACGACAAGTTCGACCAGATGCCAATCGGCACTGCTGGGCTCCATGAACATCGACACATTCGGCTGGGTCAGCTCGGCCTGACGCTCCCTGGCCTTCAAATACTGCCGCCACGCATAGATCAACGCGATGACGACGACGACGATCGCCACCCATGCCGCGAGCGCAGTCCATGCACCCGGTTCGAAACTAGCCAACTCACGCCCCCGCTCCGTGACTGAATCGATGATCCCCACCAAGTGGGTATATCACGGACTTTCAGTGGGGGCAGCGGTCCGGCTCAGCAAACTTCAGCCAAAACCAGTGGTCTCACGACGCGACGGCGGTGAGGATGTCGGGCTGCCCGGTGGCGGTGACCGGAGTGTGCACCAGGCGCTCACCGCGGGCCAGCCATTCGGCGTCGGCCCATTCGATACGCGCGGGCAGTCGCCGCCAATAGTGCGGATGCGAGCGCAGATACACCTCCACACTCGCGTGCACCTTGGCGTCCAGCGGTGCCCGGCGCGGGCCGATGGAGAGGGAGGTCCCGGCCAGCGCATCCAGATCGGTGGGGCAGGCACTGTTGTCGACGACCGCAAGCCCCGCGGCGATGGCGCCGTCCAGCATCCAGTCGAGGGCGATATCGGCCAGCGGCCAGCACGCACCGGGGCCGCCGATGACATCACAGCGGGTGCCCCGGAACCAGACTTCGTCGAGGTGTTCGCAGTACCGCATGGTTCGGCGGCCGCCATCCACCGCCACCGCATGCCGGCCCGATTCCACCGTCGGCAGCGGGCCCATCCGCTGCTTGGTGCCCGGGGTGGCGGTCGCATTCCACAGCCCGACGAACCGCACCGGTACGGCGGGGTCATGGTCGCCGACGAGTTGGGCCGCCAACACCCTGATCTGTCGCCAATCCTGAGGGGTGCGCGGCGTGCGGGGCAGCACGTAGGTGGCCAGCGCGTAGTCCAGCACGTCTGCGGAATGGGCCGGCAGCAAGCCGACCGTGCCGAGCAGGGTGGCCAGCTCACCCGCGCGGTGCCCGCCCTCGCCGCCGCCGAACACGAAGATCTGATCCCCGGGATCCCACGCGTCGCCGAGGAATCGGTATGCCTCGACGATGGCTGCCCGGGCTTCGCTGACGGCGTCGCCGCGGCGGCCGGGCGTCTTTCGTCTGCCCTGTCGCATCGCTGCGCCGCTGTGATACCAGTTCAGCTGATCGGTGCTGTCCAGCAACCGAAACAGGATCTCGGTATTCGATGCGTCGCGGAGTCCGGGATGTTCATCTGTGTGGTCGAAGCACAGCACGATGTTCTTCACGGCGACCCCCGGCGGGACTGTCAACTACTGCTCATCAATTGCTGACAGCTACTTTGCCGGGTCCGTGTTCCGGTGTCCTGAGTATCGCACTACTCGAATCGCGCAAAACGGCGCTTAGTTCCTATTGCAACGGATTAGGCAACGAAATCCGTGGCAGATGACGGGCCGAGGGGCGGGATTGCCCCGTCCGGGCGCGGCCGTTTCCTCGGATTTCGCAAAACGGCCGGCTGAGGCGATTCGTCAGCCGCCCATCAGCATGTGCCACTGCTCAAGGTTCGACGCCCGATACACGTAGTTGCTGCGTTTGACCTCGTCCAGACGGGCGCTCGGTTCCTCGGAGTACCAGTGGCCGGGGAAGACGGTCGGGTCTCCGGGCAGCTTGGCCAACGCCTGAAGGCTGCGGAACATGTCGTCGACATTGCCGCCGGGAAAGTCGGTACGCCCGCACCCGTCGAGGAACAACGTGTCGCCGGCGACCAGGCGGCCGTCGAGCAGAAAGCACTGACTACCCGGGGTGTGGCCGGGGGTGTGCAGTAGCTCGATCTGCACGGCGCCGACGGAAACCGTGTCGCCGTGGACGTGTGCGGTCAGCTCGCTCGGTGCGATTCCGGTGACCTTCGAGACCCAGTCGGCCTCGTGGGTGTTGACGTGCACCGGCACGCTCTGGCGTTCCAGCAGCTCGGCGAGGCCCGCCAGCGTGAAGCCCATCATGGTGCCGCCGACATGGTCGGGGTGGTGGTGGGTGACCAGCACCCCGGACAGCCGCATGCCGTCGTTCTCGATCACGTCGACCAGGTCGTTGGCGGCGTAGGCCGGGTCGACCACCACGGCGTCACCGGTTTCGCGGTCGCCGATCAGATAGGAGAAGTTGCGCATCTGCGCCGCGATCGGGTCGCCGGCTGCATAGTCGCGACCCGACAGCAACTGCCGGAAGTACAAGCGGTCTTGGGCGCTGGGCTCGGACATGCGTCAAGCCTATTGCGGCTCCGTCAGAACATCCCCGCAGGTCCAAAAACCGCACGTCATGACGTGTTTGAACCCACAGCGATAAAACTCGCATCGAAAATACGGAATTACTAACGTCACCGGTATGCACCTCACCCGGTTCACCGACCTAGGACTGCGCACGCTGATGCTGCTGTCCTCGGGCGAATCCGAGAACCGGCGCATCACCACCCGCACCATCGCCGCCGGCGCCAACGCGTCCGAGCACCACGTCGCCAAGGCGGTCTCCAAGCTCTCCGAGCTCGGCATGGTGCACGCCCGGCGGGGCCGGGTCGGGGGACTGGTGCTCACCGAGGCCGGGCGCAACGCCTCGATCGGCCGGCTGGTGCGCGAACTCGAAGGTGACCGCGAGGTCATCGAATGCGGCGGCGAATCGCCCTGTCCGCTCATCGCGGCCTGCCGGCTCCGTCGCGTGCTGGCCGACGCCAAAGAGGCGTTCTATCGCGAACTCGACCGCTACACCGTCACAGACCTCACGGCAGACAGCCGCCTGCCGATCGTTTTACAACTCACAACCGAAGGGAATCTCCGATGACCGTCACCAGCCCCGAGCCGTCCGCGGTACGCGACGAACTCGAGCCGCACCACGCCGAAATCGTCTCGGCGACACTGCCTCTCATCGGTGCGCACATCGACGAGATCACCTCGGAGTTCTACCGCCGACTGTTTGCCAACCACCCGGAACTGCTGCGCAACCTGTTCAACCGTGGCAACCAGGCCCAAGGGGCACAGCAGCGCGCGCTGGCGGCGTCGATCGCGACATTCGCCACCCACCTGGTCAACCCCGACCTGCCGCACCCGTCGGCCCTGCTGGCGCGCATCGGCCACAAGCACGCCTCGCTCGGCATCACCGCCGACCAGTACCCGATCGTGCACGACAACCTGTTCGCGGCGATCGTCGAGGTGCTGGGCGCAGAGACCGTGACGGCCGAGGTGGCCGAAGCCTGGGACCGGGTCTACTGGATCATGGCCGATACGCTGATCGCGCTGGAGCGGGACCTGTACGCGAGTGCCGGCGTCGAACCCGGTGACGTCTTCCGGCGGTTGCGCGTCATCTCCCGCGTCGACGACCCGTCCGGCGCGGTGCTGGTCACCGTCCGCGCTGCCGCGCCCGTCAACTTCACTGCGGGGCAATACGTCTCGGTCGGCGTGACGCTGCCCGACGGTGCCCGTCAGCTACGGCAGTACAGCCTGGTCGGGGTGCCCGGATCGACCGACCTGACCTTTGCGGTCAAACCGGTGGACGCCGTCGCCGACCAGCCCGCGGGCGAGGTGTCGTCCTGGATCCGCGCCAACCTGTGCGTCGGCGACCTGCTCGACATCACGGTGCCGTTCGGCGACCTGTACAACGGCGGCCGCCCCGACGGCCCGCTGGTGCTGGTGTCGGCAGGAATCGGCATCACCCCGATGGTCGGCATCCTGGAGTTCCTGGCCGCGGAGGCCCCCGACACCGAGGTGCGGGTTCTGCACGCCGACCGCAGTGACAGCGGCCATCCGCTGCGCGAGCGTCAGCACGAGCTGATCGAGGCGCTGCCCCACGCCAGCCTCGACCTCTGGTACGAGGACGGCGTCACCGCCGGCGCCCCGGGCGTCCACGCCGGCCTGCTCAAACTCGACGGCATCGAACTGCCCGCCGAGGCCGCCTACTACCTGTGCGGCGGGGCGGGATTCGTCGAGGCGGTTCGCGGCCAGCTGAGTGACCGCGGCATCGCCCACGAGCGGGTGCACTGCGAGCTGTTCGCACCCAACGACTGGCTCCTGGACTAGGCGACCTGGGAAAACAGCTCCTCGGCGGCCGCGTTGACCTGCGGTTTGGTTTGGCTGCCGGGGAGGCTGTACCCTCTTTAAGGCTGCGCGGCTACGGACGCGCAACAAGCCCCCTTAGCTCAGTCGGCAGAGCGTTTCCATGGTAAGGAAAAGGTCAACGGTTCGATTCCGTTAGGGGGCTCGGTGGACGCCAGGCGAGCGAAGCGACGCGGGAGATCCGGACGTGGAGCCCCACCTGGGACCCTCCGGGGCGGTGTAGCTCAGCTGGTTAGAGCGCACGACTCATAATCGTGAGGTCGGGAGATCGAGCCTCCCCACCGCTACAGGAACATCAAAAGCAGAGCGTGATTTTGAGCAGGGAGAACTGACGTGGCGTCGAGTACCGACGTACGGCCGAAGATCACTTTGGCGTGCGAGGTGTGCAAGCACCGCAACTACATCACCAAGAAGAACCGCCGCAACGATCCCGACCGGCTCGAGATCAAGAAGTTCTGCCCCAACTGCGGCACCCACCAGCCGCACAAAGAGTCGCGGTAGCCCAACGCTCGTGGCTCTTTCGACCAGCATCGTCGGGATGCATTACCGGCATCCTGAGCACTACGAGGTCGGGCGCGAGAAGATCCGCGAACACGCGCTCGCGGTCAAGAACAACGATGCGTTCTACCACGACGAAGCCGCCGCAGCTGAGCTCGGCCACGACTCGTTGCCCGCGCCGCTGACCTTTATCTGCATTTTCGGTTACCAGGCGCAGTGGGCCTTCTTCGAGTGGGCCGAGATCGGCATCCAGGACGCTCAGATCGTCCAGGTCGATCAGGAGCTCAAGTTCCTCAAGCCGGTCTTGGCCGGGGACAAGCTGTACTGCGACGTGTACGTGCATTCCGTGCGGAAAGCGCACGGCACCGACATCATCGTGACCAAGAACATCATCACCAATGAAAAAGGTGAGGTGGTCCAGGAGGCCTACACGACCCTGGCCGGGCGTGCGGGTGACGGAGAAGAGGGTTTTAACTGATGGCGCTGCGCGAGTTCAGTTCGGTCAAGGTCGGCGACACGCTTCCGGAGCGCGTGATCCCGCTGACCCGCGGAGACCTGGTCAACTACGCCGGTGTGTCCGGTGACCTCAACCCGATCCACTGGGACGACGAGATCGCCAAGCAGGTCGGCCTGGACACCGCGATCGCCCACGGCATGCTGACCATGGGCGTCGGCGGCGGCTACGTCACCGAATGGGTCGGCGACCCGGCTGCGGTCAAGGAATACAACGTCCGCTTCACCGCCGTGGTGCCCGTCCCCAACGACGGCGTCGGCGCCGAGATCGTGTTCAACGGACGCATCAAGTCCGTGGATCCCGAAGAGAAACTGGTCACCATCGCCATCTCGGCGACCGCAGGCGGAAAGAAGATCTTCGGGCGCGCGATCGCGACCGCACAACTGGCGTAAGGAGTTCTGGGCCATGGCACTCAAGGTCGACATCCTCGGAATGGTCTGGAAGTATCCGCACCCCTTCCTGATCGGCCGCGAGCAGATCCGTCAGTACGCCAAGGCCGTCAAGGCCATGGATCCGGCCAGCCACGACGAGGCGGCCGCCGCCGAACTCGGCCATGACGCCCTCATCGCCCCGCTCACCTTCGCCTCCACCCTGGCACTGCTGGTGCAGGAACACTTCTTCCAGAACGTCGACGTCGGCATGGAAACCAAGCAGATCGTCCAGGTCGACCAGAAGTTCCTCTACCGCAAGCCGCTCAAGGCCGGCGATCAGCTGCACGCCGTCATGGAGATCGCCTCGGTCGAGGAGCGCTTCGGCGCCGACATCGTCGTCACTCACAACGTCTGCACCAACGACGACGGCGACGTGGTCCTGGAGGCCATCACGACGATGATGGGCCACGATGCCGACGATTCCATCCAGGTGAAGTGGGATCCGGAAACCGGCAAGGTCATGCGGAAGGCGGCCGGGGAGTAGCGGTCGATTAGTAGATGACACGCACGCCGGGGTACACTCGGCACTCGGGGTTTTTCCCATTTCAGCGCGCTGTCCGTCGGCTTGACCAGTCGAGCGGGCCGCGCGCGAATTGTGTAAGCCTCGGCGCAGTACGGTGATGAAGCGCAAGTTGAGTCACCAACAGAGGGGCGTAGCTCAATTGGCAGAGCAGCGGTCTCCAAAACCGCAGGTTGCAGGTTCAAGTCCTGTCGCCCCTGCTCAAACTGAATACTCGACAACGTGTGCACACTGGAAGGTGAACACACAAAAACCAGGATGAAAGGCATGCGGTGAGCGACGAGCGCGAAGGTGCCGGCTCCGCAGACGACACTGGAACCGACGCCAGCACCGACACCGGGGCAACGGACACCTCCCACGGTCAGACCGCGGTGGTGACCCGGCCGCTTCGCCCGACCGGCAAGCGGACCCGTCGTGGCGCGGCTGCCGAGGCCGACAGTGACGAGGCCGCCGAGGGCGACGCGTCGAGCGAAGATGCCAAGGCCGACTCCGGCAAGGCGAAGAAGGCGAAGAAGGCGAAGGCCAAGAAGACCGGCCCGTCGCGAAACCCGATCATGTTCGTCGTCAACTACCTGAAGCAGGTCGTTGCCGAGCTGCGCAAGGTGATCTGGCCGAACCGCAAGCAGATGGTCAGCTACACCACGGTGGTGCTGGTCTTCCTGGTGTTCATGGTCGCGCTGATCTCCGGCGCTGACCTTGGCCTGGCGAAGCTGGTGTCGCTGGTGTTCGGCACCTGATCTGGAATTTTGAGAGAGGACTGACAACGTGACTACGTTCGACGGCGACGAGACCGTCGCCGACGAGACCGTCGACGCCGTCGAGTCGCAGACCGACGACCTGGAGTCGGACAGCCCAGAAGCTGCCGCCCCCGAGACGGCCGACGAGACCGAGTCGGTCGAAGAGGCTGGACAGGCTGAAGAGGCTCCCGCCGCCGACGAAGACGAAGACCCGGCAGTCGCCCTCAAGAAGGAGCTGCGGCTCAAGCCCGGCGACTGGTACGTCATCCACTCCTACGCCGGTTACGAGAACAAGGTGAAAGCCAACCTCGAGACCCGCGTACAGAACCTGGACGTCGGTGACTACATCTTCCAGGTCGAGGTGCCCACCGAAGAGGTCACCGAGATCAAGAATGGCCAGCGCAAGCAGGTCAACCGCAAGGTGCTGCCCGGCTACATCCTCGTTCGTATGGAGCTCAACGACGAGTCGTGGGGCGCGGTGCGCAACACCCCGGGTGTCACCGGATTCGTCGGCGCCACCTCGCGTCCGTCGCCGCTGTCGCTCAACGACGTGGTGAAATTCCTGCTGCCGCAGGGCGCGGCCAAGAAGCCCGCCAAGGCCGCCGCCGCCGCTGCCACCGGTGCCAGCACCGAGGCCACCCTCGAACGGCCCGAGATCCTGGTCGATTTCGAGGTCGGCGAGTCCGTCACCGTCATGGACGGCCCGTTCGCGACGCTGCCCGCCTCGATCAGCGAGGTCAACGCCGAACAGCAGAAGCTCAAGGTGCTGGTCTCGATCTTCGGCCGCGAGACGCCGGTCGAACTGACCTTCAACCAGGTCTCCAAGATTTAGTCGCCACAGCGGCTAGAAACAACGGGCGTTCGCGCCCTTGGATGAGCAAGTAAAGGAACACCAGAAGCATGGCCCCGAAGAAGAAGGTCGCCGGGCTCATCAAGCTGCAGATCCAGGCCGGGCAGGCCAACCCCGCCCCGCCGGTCGGCCCTGCGCTTGGCCAGCACGGCGTCAACATCATGGAGTTCTGCAAGGCGTACAACGCCGCGACCGAGTCGCAGCGCGGAAACGTCATCCCCGTGGAGATCACCGTCTACGAGGATCGCAGCTTCACGTTCGCACTGAAGACCCCGCCCGCCGCCAAGCTGCTGCTCAAGGCAGCCGGTGTGCAGAAGGGCTCGGGCGAGCCGCACAAGACCAAGGTCGCCAAGGTGACCTGGGACCAGGTGCGCGAGATCGCTGAGACCAAGAAGGCCGATCTCAACGCCAACGACATCGACGCTGCGTCGAAAATCATCGCCGGCACCGCCCGGTCGATGGGCATCACGGTCGAGTAGCGAAGCGGATCGACCCGACAGCAGAGGTCGAATATCCGCATCCTCAGTGGGAGGGCTGGCATCGGCCCGCACCACGACTCCAACAGACACGATTGGATTTTCAATGAGCAAGAACAGCAAGGCATACCGCGAAGCCGCGGAGAAGGTCGACCGGACCAAGCTCTACACGCCGCTTGAGGCCGCGAAGCTGGCCAAGGAGACCTCCTCCAAGAAGCAGGACGCCACCGTCGAGGTCGCCATCCGCCTCGGTGTGGACCCCCGCAAGGCTGACCAGATGGTCCGCGGCACCGTCAACCTGCCGCACGGCACCGGTAAGACCGCCCGCGTCGCCGTGTTCGCCGTCGGCGAGAAGGCCGAGCAGGCGCTGGCCGCCGGCGCCGATGTCGTCGGCAGCGACGACCTGATCGAGAAGATCCAGGGCGGCTTCCTGGACTTCGACGCCGCGATCGCCACTCCGGATCAGATGGCCAAGGTCGGTCGGATCGCCCGCGTGCTGGGCCCGCGCGGTCTGATGCCGAACCCCAAGACCGGCACCGTCACCCCGGATGTCACCAAGGCTGTGGCCGACATCAAGGGCGGCAAGATCAACTTCCGCGTCGACAAGCAGGCCAACCTGCACTTCGTGATCGGCAAGGCGTCCTTCGACGAGGCCAAGCTGGCCGAGAACTACGGCGCCGCCCTCGACGAGGTGCTGCGGGCCAAGCCGTCGTCCTCGAAGGGGCGCTACCTCAAGAAGGTGACCGTCTCCACCACCACGGGCCCGGGTATCCCGGTTGACCCGGCGGTGACCCGGAACTTCACGGAGGCGTAGCGCAGCGGAGCCGACCATGGGCTCTGAGGCGTAGCGCAGCGGAGCCGACCATCGGCTCTGAGGCTTAGTTTTTGAGCCCGAGTGGCCAGTTAGGGCACAAGATTCTCTGAATCGCGTGTCATAACTGGCCATTCGGCGTTTCTGGGGAGCATTCGGCGAGGCGGCGGCGCAGGAATGCCCGCGCCGGCTCCGACCCGGAACCATCGAGTGCGACGCGGTACCAGCGCACGGCCTCGTCGAGCCGGCCCGCCCGACGCAGGAGGTCCGCCCGGATCGGGGCCACGGTGTTGGTCCGGGCCAGCCGCGGATCCTCGGCCATCTCGTCGAGCGCGGCCAACCCGGCTGCGAAGCCGTCGCGAAACCCAACGGCGAGTGCACGATTGGCGCGCGCCACCGGTGAGCCCGTCATCTCGGCCAAGCGGTCATAGGCCACGCAGATGGTGGCCCAGTCGGTGTGCTGCCAGGTGGGCGCCGTCGCGTGCAGTGCCGCGATCACCGCTTGCGGTAGGTAGGAGCCGCCGGCCCCCTCGGCCAACCGCAGCTGTTCCAGACCCCGCGCGATCCGTCCCCGATCCCATTGCCCGCGGTCCTGCTCATCCAGCGGTATCAGCGCGCCGGCAGTGTCCACGCGGGTGCGTCGTCGCGAATCATGCAGCAGCACAAGCGCGGCGAGCGCATGCGCATCCCGATTGCCGGGCATCAACGCGCACAGCTCACCGGCGAGCCGGACGCCTTCGTCACACAGTTCGTCGCGGATGGCCGACGGCCCGCCGGTAGACCAGTAACCTTCGGTGAACACCGAATAGATGCAGCCGAGCACATGCGGTGTGCGTTCGTCCAGGAGCTCCGGTGGCGGCACCCGCAACGGGATGTTGGCCTGGCGAATCTTGTTCTTGGCCCGGGTGATTCGCTGACCGACCGCGGAATCTGACTGCAGCAGGGCACGCGCTATCTCGGTGACGGTGAGCCCCGAGATCAGCCGCAGCGTCAGGGCCAGCTGCGAACTGGGATCCAGTGCGGGATGAGCGCAGGTGAACATCATCCGCAATTCGTCATCGCGTACCGGGTGCAGTTCGCCGGCACTACCCGACGCGTTCACCTGCTCATACACGGCCGCGAGTTCCTTTCCGGGGCGGGCGGATTCACGCCGCAGCTGGTCCAGAGCCCGGTTGCGCGCCACGGTCGTCAACCATGCCCCGGCATTGACCGGCACCCCGTCGGCCGGCCATACCCGCAGAGCCTGGGCACAGGCCTCCTGGACGGCGTCTTCGGCCACCGAGAGATCGCCCGACCATCGCGCCAGCGCGGCTACGGCCGGGCCCCACTCGCGCCGGAAGACGCCGTCCAGCTCGGTCACGGGGCGACTACAGGCCCGATACCCCGGCCAACTGGCGGACCTCGATGGCCGACGCCGGAATCATCGACGCCAGCTTGACCGCCTCGTCGCGATCGGAGGCCCGCAACACGTAGAAGCCGTTGGCCACCTCGGCACCTTCGATATAGGGCCCGTCGGTCAGCAGCACCTTGCCGTCACGCACCCGCACCGTGGTCGCGGTTGACGGCGGATGCAGCGGCGCGCCCGCCAGTGTCTTGTCGCCGATGGTCTTGGCGAGTTCGACGTGCAGGCCCGCCTGCTGATTCCACTCGTCGGTTCCTGGCGTGTTCACGTCCTGCGCCGGCTCCAGCAGCAGCGCCAGCCAATCGTTGCAGAGGGGCTTCTCGGGGGCCTGCCAGTGGACCATCGGCCACACCTCGACCGCGCCGAACTGGGCGACCGGGATGTCGCGGGCCAGGGCCAGCGCTTCATCGAGATTGTCTGCCTCGAGCACGTAATAGCCGCAGGCCACCTCGGCGCCCTCGGCGAACGGGCCGTCGGTGATGGTCGGGTGGTCCGGACCGCCGTCGATCCGGGTGGCGGCAGCGCTTCTGTCCAGCGCGTCGCCGGCCCGGATCGACGACTGGGCCTTGGCGTGAAAGGCCTGGAAGGCCGCCATGCCTTCGGCCTGCTGCTCGGGCGCGAGTTCCACGTCCTGGCTGATCAGTAATGCGAAGTAGTGCATCGTCGTCTCCGGTGGGTCAGCGAGTGAGAACCGTCTGTTCCACTCTCTACCTATCCGACGAACGACGATGCCCGGATCCGACAGGAGCGTGAGATTACTTCTGCAGCGTGAACTGATGCACGCTGATGTGGCCCGAGGCGAAGTACTTCTGGCAGCCGTTGAGGTACTTGTCGTAGCGGTCGTAGACCTCTTGGCCCTGAATCGCGATGGCCTCGTCCTTGTGGGCCTCGAGCGCGTCGGCCCAGATCTTGAGGGTCCGTACGTAGTGCGGGCCGATCTCCTGCAGCTGGGTGAGCTTGAACCCGGCCTCGATCGCTTTTTCCTTCTCCATCTCCACCGAAGGCAGGCGACCGCCGGGGAAGATCTCGGTCATGATGAACCGCGCGAACCGGGCGTCCTCGAACGTCATGTGCAGGCCGAGCTTCTGGCCCTGCCGAAGGTCGAATCCGGTGATGTTGTGCAGCAGCATGATGCCGTCGTCGGGCAGCGCGTTGTAGGCCGTCTCGAAAAACGCCGGGTAGCGCTCGAATCCGAAATGCTCGAACGCCCCGATCGACACGATGCGGTCGACCTTGTCGTCGAACTCCTCCCACCCCTGCAACCGAACCTCGACGTTGCGCTGCGTGGGGACCTTGGAGAGCTTTTCGATGGCGTACTCGCGCTGCTCACCGCTGAGGGTCAGGCCGATGACATTGACGTCGTACTTCTCGATCGCCCGTGCCATGCACGCGCCCCAGCCGCAGCCGATGTCGAGCAGGGTCATGCCGGGTTCGAGGCCCAGCTTGCCGAGCGCCAGGTCGAACTTGGCGATCTGAGCCTCGTCGCCGGTCATGTCCTCGCGCTCGAAATAGCCACACGTGTATCCCATTGTGGGGCCTAAAAACAGTTCGTAAAATTCGTTTGAAATGTCGTAGATCGACTGCAGTTCTTCATATTTCGGCGTCAATTTGGACATATTCGAAATGCTCCAAGCTGTAAGAGTTCTCCCCGCGGATGTCAGCGTACCGCAGGCCAGAGTGGGGTTCGTGCAGGCGCTCGCATCAGCTGATTTTGTCGGCAAACAAGATCAATCTGCCGTACGCTCATTTGCCCCGTGAGGCCTGCGGAAATGCCACGGGCGCGATTCGTCGGCGAAGGAAATCAGCCGGCGACATGCAGGGTGAACTGGTTGACGTCGGTGTAGCCGACGCGGAAGAGGTTCGCGCAGCCCGTGAGGTATCGCATGTAGCGGTCGTAAACCTCCTGGGACTGCATCCGGATGGCCTCCTCGCGGTTGGCCTCCAGGTTCGCCGCCCACAGATCGAGGGTGCGGGCGTAGTGCGGCTGCAAGGACTGCCGGCGCGTGAGATGGAACGACGCCCGCTGCGCATGCTCCTCGACCATCTCGATGGTGGGCAGCCGGCCGCCGGGAAAGATCTCGGTGAGGATGAACTTGATGAACTTGGCCAGCTCGAACGTGAGCGGAATGCCCCGCTCGTGCGCGTATCGCGGATGAATCGCGGTGATGGTGTGAAGCAGCATCACTCCGTCGTCCGGCAGGGCGCGGCGCGTGAAGCGGAAGAAGTCGTCGTATCGGTCGGGGCCGAAGTGCTCGAACGCTCCGATGGACACGATCCGGTCCACCGGCT
The DNA here is from genome assembly GCF_019645875.1 of Mycolicibacterium senegalense. GTDB lineage: Bacteria > Actinomycetota > Actinomycetes > Mycobacteriales > Mycobacteriaceae > Mycobacterium > Mycobacterium senegalense. The sequence goes on from NZ_CP081000.1 coordinate 1,312,424, forward strand.
CGTCGAACTCCTCCCAGCCGGCGAGCAGTACCTGCTTGGCACGTGGGCTTTCGCTCTCGTCGAACAACGCCTGGACATGAGCGGCCTGGTTGCGGCTGAGCGTGAGCCCGACGACGTTGACGTCGTAGCGCTCGAGCGCCCGCATAAGCGTTGCGCCCCAGCCACATCCGATATCGAGCAGGGTCATTCCGGGCCGGAGGTCCAGCTTGCCGAGGGCCAGGTCGATCTTCGCGGTCTGCGCTTCCTGCAGCGACATGTCATCGCGTTCGAAGTAGGCGCAGCTGTACGTCCTGGTGGGGTCCAGGAACAGGGCGAAGAAATCGTCGGATAGGTCGTAGTGGGCTTGTACGTCGTCGAAGTGGGGTTTGAGTTTTCCCGGCTTACTGGGCACGCGCAACCTCTCGGGGCAGAGACCGACCGAGGTGAGCTGCGCTATGCCACGTCTTGACCTAGCCGCCCCCCCAGACTGCTGCTGAAACTGTAGGGCGAGGATTGCCAGCTACCCAGCTTTCAAAACCTGGCAAAGGCCGAATTCGGGAATTAACGTTGCCGAAGCAGAGAAACTAGTGGGACATGGCAAAGTTTGTCTTGAGCTCGCCGACGACCTCGTCCCAGACCGGTTCCGGTAGCTCGTGACCCATGCCGTCGATCAACACCAGGCGGGCGCCGTCGATCGCCCGGGCCACCGCGCGGCCACCGTACGGCCGCATCAGCCGGTCGGAGCGGCCGTGGATCACCACCGTGGGGGCTTTGATCCGCTTGTCGTGGTGGCGCAGACTGCCGCTGCCGAGGATGGCGTCGAAGTGCCTGGCGATTCCGGCCGGGTAATAGGCGCGGTCGTACAGCTCGGCGGCTTGGGCCCGGATCTCGTCTTCGGGAGTGGGATAGCCGGGGCTGCCGTTGATCTTGCTGATCCGAACGGCGTTGTCGATGATGGCTTCTCGCGACGAGTTGGCGGGCGGGCCGGTGATGACCGACAGCAGCTGTTTGATGCCGGGTGGCGGCAGCAGGGGCTGGTTGTTGCTGGAGAAGATCACCGCCAGCGTCTTGGTGCGCTCGGCATACCGGGACGCGAATATCTGCGCGATCATCCCGCCCATCGACCCGCCGACGATGTGCGCGGTGTCGATGTTGAGGTGATCGAGCAGGGCGGCAGCATCATCGGCGACGTCTTCGAGCGTGTAGACCGACGGGCTGCGCAGGCCCAGGAACGACCGGGCCATCCGCAGCGGCAGTGGGGAATCGATGCGCTTGCCCGACAACTTCGTGGACAGGCCCACATCGCGGTTGTCGTAGCGGATGACGCGCAGACCCTGGTTGACCAGCTTCTCGCAAAAGCCGGTGCGCCACAACAACATCTGTGCGCCCAAGCCCATGATCAGCAGCACGGCCGGATCGTTCGGGTCGCCCATGTCCTCGTAGTACAGGTCGACGTCGCCGGGTTCCGCGGACGACTTGGCGAATCCGGTTCGTGCCTTCATGCCGGCCACTCAGGCCTCGATCCCGTCGGCGTTTTCCTTGTGTTCGCGGCTGATGTCCACCATGAAGTTGGCGAAGTACCCGGTGAGCTGGGGATCGTTCATCATCTGCCACTTCGGCGCCAGCAGTTTCATGTAGCGCTCGACGTAGAGGAACTGCTTGCCGATCAACACCAGTTCCCGGGGCAGTTTGACGTCGTAGGCATCGGCCAGCGCAGAGAGCTGCTTGCCAATTTCGGCGTAGGACATATCGCCCAGCGACTTCATCGTGAGGGGGGTAGCGAACTTCTCCAGGTCCTTGGCGGCCTGTGCCTCGGGCTTCACCGTCCCCACGGCCCCCATCAGCACCACGATCTTGCCGGCGGCCGCATGGTCTTTCTTGACCAGCAGGGCGTACACCAGCTCGCGCAACAGCCAGCGGGTGCGCGGGTCGATGCGGCCCATGATGCCGAAGTCGAAGAACACGATCTTGCCGTCGTCGTCGACGTAGAGGTTGCCCGCGTGCAGGTCGCCGTGGAACAGCCCGTGCTTGAGGCCGCCCTCGAACACGCTGAACAGCAGGGCCTTGACCAGCTCGGTGCCGTCGAAGCCCTTCTTGCGGATGGCGGCCACGTCATCGATGCGGACGCCGGTGACCCGTTCCATCGTCAGCACCCGCTGGCTGGTCAGATCCCAGTACACCTGCGGCACCCGGATGTTCTCGCCGAGCGGGGAGGCATGCATGTGCGACACCCAGGCGTCCATCGACTGGGCCTCCAGCCGGAAGTCGAGCTCTTCGGCGAGATTGTCGGCGAAGTCGGCGACCACATCCTGGGCCGACAGTCGCCGTCCCAGCTTGGCCAGCTCCACCAGTTGCGCGCCGCGCTTGAGGATCTGCAGGTCAGCGGCGACGCGGCGGCGGATCCCCGGGCGCTGGATCTTGACCACCACCTCCTCGCCACTGTGCAGCGTGGCGTAGTGCACCTGCGCGATCGATGCTGACGCGAACGGCTTCTCGTCGAAACTCTTGAACAGGTTCGACGGCTCGTCGCCGAGTTCCTCGACGAAAAGCTTGTGGACCTCTTCGGTGTCGGCGGGCGGCACCCGGTCGAGCAGACCGCGGAACTCGCGGCTCAGCGGCTCACCGAAGGCGCCCGGGCTGGACGCGATGATCTGGCCGAACTTGACATAGGTGGGACCCAGGTCGGAAAAGGTCTGCGGCACCTGCTTGATGATCTTCTGCTGCAGGGACCCGCCGCCGAAGATGTTGGCGGCGACCCGGACCCCGGTGCGGGTGATCTGCCATCCGGTGGCGCCGATACGGGCGGCTTCGACCGGAAGGGGCACCCGGCTCAACCTGGCGACCTCGCGGTGCTTGGTTTTCGGCGGCGTAGTGCTCATAGCTGCAGTGTCTCAAAGGCCGCGGTGCGGCCAAAAACATCTGTGCCGTGCGTCACACCGACGCGAAACTTTCTTCGACCTCGTCGCGGCTCAGGACGGGGTCGCTTCCGGGCACGTAGGCGGGCTCGGTGTGCGGCACAGTGGTGCCTCCGGCGACCCGCTTCTGGGCTTGGCGGAACTCCAGCGTGGTGCCGGCCGCGGTGTGCAGTCCGTTGATGATCGACCACACGACGGCACGCCGGCCGGCCCGCTCGATCGGGTTCGGATCGGTGTGCCCGATGAGCTGTTTGGCCCACTTGGGCATGGTGTCGCGGATCGCCCAGTCGACCGCGCTCTGCGGCATGGGCAGGTTGGAGCCGGTGGCCATCGCCGCGCCGTGGGTCAGCGCCAGCTTGGGCAGATACGACTCGAGGCAGTCCAGCGTCTCGGCCTTGGTGGCCGGAAGGTCGGTGCCGCCCAAGGCGTGGCCGACGCGGACGAACTCACCGTAGTACCGGTCAAGTTTCTTGCCGCGCAACGGGTTCGGATGGTAGATCTCGTGTGCGGTGGCCAGGCCCCACACCACGGTCGCGTAGTTCCAGCGCAGCCAGTCCGGATCGTCGGCGTCGTATTTTGCCCCGTCCGGGCGGGTGCCTTTGATGGTGTGGTGCATGGAACGCACGGTCTTGGCGACCCGCTCGGCGGTTTCGGTGTTGCCGTAGGCGGTGCCGATGAAGAACGCGATCGAATGACCCAGCCGGACCGCCGCGCCCTGCGGATCGATCTGCGGCACCGCCACCCCGGTCTCGGGGTCGCGTTTGACCAGTCGCGAATGGTGCATGCCCATCCAGTAGATCGACGGATCGAGGCGCTCCATGTACGCCGCGCACTGCAGGCCGAAGATCAACGCCTCGGTGTGTGAGTGGACGTGCCAGACCGCGCTGCCCGGTCCGAACCATCCCGGGTCACCCGCCGGCCCGGCGAACTCCATGCCACGGAAGTAGTGCTGGCGAATGTCCTTGTCGAACTTCCGCTGCAGCATCTGCTCGAGCACCTGGTGTGGCACGTCCACCGCGGACCCCTTTCTGGTTACGTCTGTAGCCAGAATACATTTTGGGTACGGGTGTGACCAGATCTAGTCTGAAGCAATGACGACCGGAGCACCCACCCCGACCCGCTGGGCCGGCGTGCCGCTCACGGACCGCCGTGCCGAGCGTCGCGCACTGCTCGTCGACGCGGCGTTCCGGCTGTTCGGCGACGGCGGGGAAGCCGCGCTGTCGGTGCGCTCGGTCTGTCGCGAGTGCGGCCTCAACACCCGCTACTTCTACGAGAGCTTCGCCGATACCGACGACCTGCTCGGCGCGGTCTACGACCAGGTGAGTGCGGCCTTGGCGGCCGACGTCGACGCCGCGATGGCCGGGGCGGGCGAGTCCGTTCGGTCCCGAACCCGCGCCGGGATCGCCGCCGTACTGGGCTTCAGTTCGGCCGACCCGCGTCGGGGACGAGTGCTGTTCACCGACGCCAGGGCCAACCCGGTGCTGGCCGCCCGGCGCACGGCCACCCAGGACTTGTTACGCGAGGCGGTGCTGTCAGAGGGCGGCCGGCTCAATCCGGGGTCGGACCCGGTCGCCGCCCAGGTCGGTGCGGCCATGTACACCGGGGCGATGGCCGAACTTGCCCAGCAGTGGCTGAGCGGGAACCTGGGCGACGACCTCGAGGCCGTGGTGGACTACGCGCTGCGGTTGGTGCTGGGGCGCTAGCCTCAGACCGCCGCCGGCCGCCAGCGCTTGATCCAGTCGGTCTCGGGCCACTGCTCCTCGGCCGCCAACAATTCGTACATCGTTGCGCGGTCGATGGATTCGCGGATGATGTCGGCGTGGCCGGCATGGCGACTGAGTTCCTCGATCAGATGCATGGCCACCCAGCGGACCGACCAGTGGTCGACGTCCTGCGGAAACCACGGCACCTCGCGGGGGACCGGGACCGGGGTCTCTAGATCTGTTTCGGCGAGCACGCGCAGGGTCTCGGCGTTCTGGGCCTTGAATGCGTCGAGCAACTCGGCCAGTGTCTCGTGCTCGTGCATCACATACTGGTCGGCATAGTCGGCCATCTGTTCTTCCATGGGCCGGGGATCCGGCGGCGGGAACTGCGGTGCATGCTGGGCGCGGGCCGTCCACCCCTGCTGCATCCCGGTGACGTGTTTGATCAGCCCGCCGATCGACAGCGCGCTCACCGACGGTGTGGAGCGAGCCTGCTCATCGGTCAGGCCGTGGGCCACGGCGAAGAAGGCGTTCTGCTGGAAGGCGACGAATCCGATCAGCGTCTGGCGTTCGTCGGCGGCGGGGGCGGGCATACCGGGCATCGTTCAGTTCTCCTTGCTCTTGGTGGTGTGTACGTAAAGGTCGCGAATGCAGGCGATCTCGGCGCCGTGGTGGATGACCTCCCGGTTGATGTGCAGGATCAGCACGGCCATCGAATGCTCGGCCCACGGACCTTCGGCCGGACCGACGGGCTTGGCCAGGTCATCTTCGCTCAGTCCCCGGACTCCGTCGATCCAATTCCGGTATGCGTCGTCGAGTTGGGTCAGGGCAGTGGCCGCATCGGTGGCGTACGGCCACGACTTATAGTCGGCGGGCGGCCCACCGAAGTGTGAGTGATTGCGCATGGCGAACACGCCGACGATCACGTGAGCCAGCCGCCACGCGATGGTGGTGAACGGTTCCGGTTGGGGCGGTGGATAACTGAAGTCGATGCCGCCGTCGGGGTGCACGGTCCAGCAGTCGGGCACCGGCTGCCAGAAATACTCGTCGTCGGTCAGTCCGTCGAGCCGCGGTCGGAGTTGATGCGTCCAGTGGAAGTCGAGTTGCTCGGCCAGAAGGTTTGTCCACATAGGACCACTGTGACACCTATATAGGACAGATTCGGTCCTAAAACTACGGCACACTTCTTGCATGACGGTGAGCAGCGAAACCACCGGCCGCGTGCTGCAACTCCTCGGGCTGTTGCAGTCGCGCAGGACCTGGACCGGTGAGGAACTGGCCGAGCGGCTCGATGTCACCACCCGCAGCGTCCGTCGTGACATCGAGCGGCTGCGCGAACTCGGGTATCCGGTGCAGGCCAGCAAGGGGCAGGGTGGCGGTTACCAACTGGGCGCGGGTGCCGCGTTGCCGCCGCTGCTCCTCGACCCCGACGAAGCCGTCGCCATGGCCGTCTGCCTGCGACTGGCCGCCGGCGGCAGCGTCGCCGGCGTCGGCGAGTCCGCGCTGCGGGCGCTGTCCAAGCTCGACCAGGTCATGCCCTCCCGGTTGCGTTCGCAGGTCTCGGCGGTGCACGACGCGACCGTGACGCTGGCACCCAACTCGTCGGACGCACCGGTGGAACCCGAGGTGCTGATGACCCTGGCCCGAGCCTGCCGCGACCGCGAACACGTCAGGGCCGACTACACCGACATCCGCGGTAACCACACCCAGCGCCGGTTGGAGCCGTATCAACTCGTGACCACCGGGCGACGCTGGTACTTGATGGCCTATGACCGGGACCGCGAGGACTGGCGCAGCCTGCGGCTGGACCGCATGTCGGCGGTGGCGGCCCGCGGCACCACTTTCGCGCCTCGCGCAGCTCCGGACGCGGCCGAATACGTCCGTCGCTCGATCAGCTCGTCGCCCTACCGCTACCGTGCCCGGGTCCGCTATCAGGCCCCGCAAGAGGTTGTGGCACAGAAGTTTCCGCCGGCCTCGGCCACCGTCGAACCCGACGGTCCCGGCGCCTGCATCGTCACCGCCGGCGCCGACGACCCCGAACGCATGGTCCTCTACTTCGCGACCGTCGGCCACGACTTCGAAGTGCTGGAACCACCAGAGGTGATCACAGCGGTACGCGCCGTCGCCGCCCGCCTGCGCGCCGCGGCCGCAGACTAGGTGATCCCCAGCCGGTCGACGAGTGTCAGGAACGCGGCGGCGAAATCGTTGTCGGCGGTCGCGACCCGCACCGCATCCCAGTCGACCTGCTCGCGCACCGCGCGGGCCGCCGGCAGCAATGCGGCGAAGTCACAGTGGTGTTCGTTGAGCGAGCGCAACTTCTCCGACATCACCAGCGTCGGCGGCAGGACCGGCATCCGGACCGCGAGCACATCCTGCACCTCGGCGCGGTCCAGCACGTCGGCGTCCACCGACACACCGTTGAGTTGGTAGAGCACATCGACCAGGACATCGTCGTCGGGATAGGCCTTGAACAACCAGTCCTCGGGCACGTGCACGATCTGGAACCCGGCCTTGCGCAACGTCGTCTCGGCCGCTTCCGCGTCGGTCTCGGCGACGACGAAATCGACGTCGTGCACGGGTTCGGGCGCGCCGTACACCCACAGCGCATAGCTTCCGGCCAGGGCGAACCGCGGGCCGTGCGCCTTGAACGCCGACGCCGCGCGTTTGAGCGCGTCCCGCAGCTCATCGTTGCGGTCGAGCACGTGCCATCCCGGGTTGTCGGGGCATCGTCATGATGGGGGCGACGCCGTTGTGGGTATGGGGTACCCATGCGGCTGGCCACTTTCAACATTTTGCACGGACGCAGTGTTCACGACGGCGATGTCGACTTGGGCAGATTGGCGGCAGCCGTCACCGAACTGGACCCCGACATCCTGGCCCTGCAGGAGGTCGACTGTGATCAGCCGCGGTCGGGCAAGGCCGATCTGACCGCCGTGGCCGCCGATGCGATGAACGCCCCGTACCACCGATTCGTCGCGGCCATCTCCGGAACCCCCGGCGCGACGTGGATGGCCGCGACCGGCAGCGAACAACCCGGCACCGCCGCCTACGGGATCGCCCTGCTGTCCAGGTTCCCGGTCGAGAACTGGCAGGTGCTGAGGCTCCCGCGGATCCCGTTCCGGTTTCCCATGTACGTCTCGGGGATTCGTCGGGTCCGGGTCATCCATGAGGAACCTCGGGCCGCGGTCGTCGGCCGCGTCGACACTCCGCTGGGGCCGATCACGGTGGCCAACACCCACCTGTCGTTCGTTCCCTGGTGGAACCGCGTGCAGTTGCGGCACCTGGTCCGCGACGTCCGCGGCTTTCCGGGCCCGAGACTGCTGATGGGCGATCTGAACATGGGACCGGGCCAACCGGGCCGGTGGCATCCGCTGGGAACCGCGTTGACGTTCCCGGCCGACGAGCCGACGGTGCAGCTGGACCACATCCTCACCGACGACGCCAGGATGTCGGCCGGGGACTGTGCCGCACCGCGGCTGCCGGTTTCGGATCACCGGGCGCTTGTCGTCGACATTTCGGAGCGGTGACGCCGTAGGGTTTTGAAATGCACGTCACGTCAGTGGAGACGACGGAGCTGTTTGCCGGGCCGGAGGATGCCCCTCGGCAGCTGGTGCGGGTGCGATACGCGGCCTGCGCTGCGCCGACGCCGGTGCGGATCAGCGGGGACGGGCTTTCGGGTGAGGCGCTCGCCCCCGTAGGTGACGGCATCGTCGAGGTGCCGGTGGACGTCGAGCGCGGCGTGCCCGGCGAGGTCCGACGCGCGTGGGTGGGGGAGACGGCCTTCGACTTCACCGTCGCCGAACCGGGCTGGACCATGTACCTGATCAGCCACTTCCACTACGACCCGGTCTGGTGGAACACCCAGGCCGCCTACACCAGTGTGTGGACCGAAGACCCGCCCGGACAATGCCGCCAGACCAACGGCTTCGACCTGGTGGCCGCCCACTTGGAGATGGCCCGGCGCGAGCCGGAATACAAGTTCGTGCTGGCCGAGGTGGACTACCTCAAGCCGTACTGGGACGCCAGGCCCGAGGACCGGGCCGACCTGCGCCGGTTCATCGCGCAGGGACGCGTCGAGATCATGGGCGGCACCTACAACGAGCCGAACACCAACCTCACCAGCCCGGAAACGGCGATCCGGAACTTTGTGTCCGGCATGGGTTTTCAACGCGACGTCATGGGCGCGGATCCGGCCACCGCGTGGCAGCTCGATGTGTTCGGGCACGACCCGCAGTTCCCCGGGATGGCCGCCGACGTCGGCCTGACGTCCAGTTCGTGGGCGCGCGGGCCGCATCACCAGTGGGGGCCCATGCAGAACGACGGCGACCCCGAGCGCATGCAGTTCGCCAGCGAGTTCGAGTGGATCGCGCCCTCGGGACGCGGCCTTCTCACGCACTACATGCCCGCCCACTACTCGGCCGGCTGGTGGATGGACTCGTCGGCCTCACTGGCCGAAGCCGAAGAATCCACCTACGCGCTGTTCACCAAACTCAAGCGAGTTGCGTTGACCCGCAACGTGCTCCTACCCGTCGGCACCGACTACACCCCGCCCAACAAATGGGTCACCCAGATCCACCGCGACTGGAACGCGCGCTACGCCTGGCCGAAGTTCATCTGTGCGCTTCCGTCCGAGTTCTTCGCTGCGGTGCGCGCGGAAGCCGACGAACGCGGGATCACGCCGTCCCCGCAGACCCGCGACATGAACCCGATCTATACCGGCAAGGACGTCTCCTACATCGACACCAAGCAGGCCAACCGGGCCGCCGAGGACGCGGTGCTCGATGCCGAGCGCTTCGCGGTGTTCGCCGGACTGCTCGGCGGCGCGGACTACCCGCAGGCTGCTCTGGCCAAGGCGTGGGTGCAGCTGGCGTACGGGGCACACCACGACGCCATCACCGGATCGGAGTCCGATCAGGTCTATCTCGACCTGCTGACCAGCTGGCGCGACGCCTGGGAGCTGGGGGTCACCGCCCGCGACAACGCGCTGAACCTGCTGACCGAAGCTGTGGACGGTTCGGTCGTGGTATGGAACGCCTTGGCGCACAACCGGACTGGCATCGTCACCGCGCACCTGGACGAACCGTTTCCCGGTGCCCTGCTCGACAGCGACGGCAACGAGGTGCCCGTGCTGGTCGAGCACGACGGAGCCACCGTGAGCTGGCTGGCCCGTGACGTTCCCTCGCTGGGCTGGCGGTCCTATCGCTTTGCCGCCGGGCAGGCGCAGGCCTGGCATCCGGTGGCCGGCGTCGAGATCGCCAACGAGCGTTACCGGCTGCGTATCGATGCGGCCCGCGGCGGTGGGGTGTGCTCACTCACCGACGACGGGCGCGAGCTCATCGCCGACGGCGGCGTCGGCAACGAACTGGCCGTCTACGAGGAGTACCCCGCCCATCCCGAGGCCGGCGAAGGACCCTGGCATCTGCTTCCCACCGGACCGGTCGTGGGCTCGTCGGCCGCTCCCGCTGACGACGTGCAGTGCCAGCACAGCGCCCTCGGTCAGCGGGTGATCGTGCGCGGCCACATTCCAGATCTGTTGCGCTACACCCAGATCATCACGCTGTGGTCGGGGGTCCAGCGCGTCGATTGCCGCACCGTCATCGACGAGTTCGTCGGGGCCGACCGCCTGGTGCGGCTGCGCTGGCCCTGCCCGGTGCCCGGCGCGTTGCCGGTCAGCGAGGTCGGCGACGCGGTGATCGGCCGTGGATTCGGGCTGCTGCACGACAGTTCGTCGCCTCAGGCGGTAGATGCCGCGCAACACCCGTGGACGCTCGACAATCCGGCCTACGGTTGGTTCGGCCTGTCCTCGGCGGTGCGCGTGCGCATCGGCGACGCCGTCCGGGCGGTGTCGGTGGCCGAGGTCGTCGCTCCCGGCGAAGGTGCCGACCCGCGCGAGCTGATGGTGGCGCTGGTCCGCGCCGGGGTGACGGCCACCTGCAGCGCCGCCGACAAACCCCGCTACGGCGACCTCACGGTGGACTCCAACCTGCCCGACACCCGGTTCGCGCTCGGTGGTCCCGATGAAAACCCGTTCACCGCGGCTGTTCTCGCCGAAGCCGACATCGCCTACAGCGACGAGTTCAAACGCCAGCTCGACGCGACGGGCTCGGCACGAGTGTGGGTGCCGGCCACCACGCCGTTGGCCCAACAATGGGTGCCCGGTGCCGACCTGCGTGGCGTCCGAACCCTGCCGGTGCTGATCCTGGCCGGCGACATCGACGCGGTGATCCAGGATCTGGCGGATGCCGAGATCCTCGTCAGCCAGCAGGCGCCCGCGGCGGCCGAACCGTTCGAGGCCCGCACCGTCGCACTGCTGAATCGCGGTGTGCCCAGCTTCGCCATCGAGCCCGACGGCACCCTGCACACATCCCTGATGCGGTCCTGCACAGGCTGGCCTTCGGGTACCTGGATCGACCCGCCGCGCCGTACCGCACCGGACGGATCCAACTTCCAATTGCAGCACTGGACACACACATTCGACTACGCGGTGGTCACCGGCGCCGGTGACTGGCGGGCCGCGGGTGTCGCTGCGAGCGCCGCCGAGTTCAACCGGCCGCTGCAGCCGGTCGTGACCGATTCGGATGCGGCCGGCGGGCTGCCGTCGTGGGGCTCATTGCTGGAGATCGAGCCGGCGGGCACCGTGCAACTGGGCGCGCTCAAAGCCGCGGGTAACCCCCTCGCGTCGGGCAGCGTCCGCAGCACTGACCCGGCCGACGGGGTGACTGCGCGGCTGGTCGAGATCACCGGCACCCCCGCCGAGGTCACGCTGCGCTCGGGCCTGCGCGCGGTCACCGCGGCGGCGAACCTCAACCTGCTGGAAGAACCCGCAGCAGAGCAGCCCTCACATCTGAACCTGCACGGCTACCAGATCGCCACCGTCTCCACCCAACTCAACCTGCCCAGGGTGTTGCGCGGCGAGCATCGACGACTGGCGCCCGACGCCGAGGCGGCCCAACCGCTCTACGCCAGGTACTGGCTGCACAATCGCGGTCCCGCACCCCTGGGCGGCCTTCCTGCCGTCGCGTACCTGCACCCGGAGAGCATTGTCGGCCAAGCCGGCAGCGACGTGGTGGTCCGGCTGACCGCGGCCAGTGATTGCACCGACGCCCCGCTGCACGGCCGGGTCAGGCTGACCGGCCCTGCCGACTGGGACGTGCAGCCCGATGAGTTGCCCTATGTCCTGCCGCCGGGTGAACACCTGGAAACCGATGTGGTGGTGAGCATCCCGGCCTCCGCGGAGCCGGGGCTGTATCCGCTGCGTGCCGAACTGGTGGTGACCGGCAGCGGATCAGAGGCGCTACCGCCCTCGTGGCGGCAGGTGGTCGAGGACGTCTGCGTTGTCAGGATCGGTGAACCCGAAGCACACGTGCTCAAGCTGGTGTCCGAGCCGCGGGACGTCGATATCAGAGCCGGTGAGACCGCACGGCTGGCGATGACGATCGGCACCGACGCCCGCACCGGCATGAGCGCCGAGGCACATCTGATCAGCCCGTGGGGAACCTGGGACTGGATGGGGCCTGCGGCGGTCGGCGTCGAACTGCCCGCTGCGGGTACCGCCGAAATCGTTTTCGACGTCACGCCGCCGTCTTGGGTCGAGCCGGGCCAGTGGTGGGCGTTGGTCCGGGTCGGTTGTGCCGGGCGACTGGTCTACTCTCCCGCGGTGAAGGTCACGGTGCGATGAGCCGCGTGGAGTGGGCGGCGCAAGTGGCCGGAAAACCGGTGTCGGTCAACGAGATCGACGAACGGGAGGCGGTCCTGCGCGCGGGAAACCGGGAAGCGGCGCTACCACGACCCGGCACCAGCGAGGGGCGGCAGTTGCGCCGCTGGCTGACCCAATTGGCGGTGGCCGAAAAAGTGGTCGCCGACGAGGCCTCGGCCCGCGGGCTGACCGACCTCGGCGCCCCCGGCCGAGACGAGGTGCTGCCCGACACCGCGGCCCGGCTGGAGATCGGCAGCGTCGCCGCTGCGACGCTGGACTCCGCACCGGCGCGAGCGGTCTTCGTGGACGTGACTGCGGCGGTGCACATCTCCGATGCGGAGGTCGCTGCCTACCACGAACGCAACCCCATGCGATTCGCGCTGAAACCGGCGGGCCCCGACGGTTGGCGGGGCCGGCCGGTTGTGCCGCCGCTGGAACAGGTGCGCTGCCGGATCGCCGCGCATCTGACCGCGGCCGCCCGCAGGAAGGCCTTCCGGCAGTGGCTCGACGCGCGCTGTGCCGCAGTGGTGCGACTCGCGCCCGGATACGAGCATCCCGGAGATCCCCGTCAACCGGACAACACGCACAAGCACTAGGAGCACCAGGTGACTCTCACCCTCGCGGTCGACATCGGCGGCACCAAGATCGCAGCCGGTCTGGTCGACCCCGAGGGGCAGTTGGTGCACCGGGCACAGCTGCCGACCCCCGATGGTGACGCCGAGACGGTCTGGGCCGTCGTCGAGAAGCTGCTCGACGAGACCATGCAGACCGCGGACGGCGCCGCGACCGGTGCCGGTGTCGCTTCGGCCGGCCCGATCGACCTGCGCAGCGGCACCATCAGTCCGATCAATATCACTGAGTGGCAACGCTTTCCGATCGTCGACCGGGTCGCCGGTGCGACCCGGTTGCCGGTGCGGCTCGGCGGCGACGGGTTATGTATGGCGATGGGCGAGCAATGGTGCGGTGCGGGGCGGGGCGCGCAGTTCCTGCTCGGCATGGTGGTCTCGACCGGGGTCGGCGGCGGGCTGGTGCTCGACGGCGCGCCGTATGACGGCCGCACCGGCAATGCCGGACACGTCGGCCACGTCGTTGTCGCGCCCGACGGCGAAGACGCGTGTACGTGCGGCGGGCGCGGCTGCGTCGAGACCATCGCGTCCGGCCCGAGCTTGGTCCGATGGGCCCGGCGTCACGGGTGGGAAGGGGCCGACGCCAAGGCGCTGGGTGGCGCCGCGAACCAGGGAGACGAATTGGCGCTCAAGGCATTTGAGCGCGGCGCCCGGGCGGTGGCGGCCATGATCGCGTCGGTGGGCGCGGTGTGCGACCTCGACCTGGTGGTGATCGGCGGGGGAGTGGCCAAGTCCGGGGCGCTGTTGTTCGATCCGCTGCGCGCGGCGCTGACCGACTACGCCGGGCTGGAGTTCCTGCGCGGCCTGCGAGTCGTCCCGGCCGAACTCGGTGGGGATGCCGGCCTGGTGGGTGCGGCGGCCCTGGCCCGCGGCTGACGCTTCTGGAGCTCCATGTGGGTGCGGCCCCAGTCGCACAACGCGCCCAGCACCGGCGCCAGCGTCTGGCCGTACTCGGAGATCGAATAATGCACGCACGGCGGCACCGTGCCCGCGTCATGGCGATCGATGATCCCGGCGTCGACCAGATCGTGCAGATGCCGGATCAGCATCCGCTCGGTGATCTCGGGGATGCTGCGGCGCAACTCGGCGGTGCGCATCGGCCCGTCGGACAACCGCCACAGGATGGTTCCTTTCCAGCGCCCATCGATGACCGACAACGTCGCGTCGATAGGGCACTCGCCGACCTCTTTCTTGGAAACCGCCATGGGACAAATCCTCCCATCGTGCTGACTAATTTGTCAGTACCTTGTTTTTTGGCAGCACGCTGAGCAGGCTTGATGCCATGGAAGAGGTTCTGAAAATTCTCGCCCTGATCGTCACCGGCCCGCTTGTCGGCGTGGAGTTCGGGGTCGCGGCGTTCACCAACCCGATCCTGCAGCGGCTGCCGGACGCGGCCTACCGCCAGGCCCGCGGCACCGGCAGCCGGATTCTCGGAACCGTGATGCCGTTCTGGTACCTCGGGGCGACGGCGCTGCTGATCGCTGTCGCGGTGTGGCGTCCCGGGCCGTTGCTCATCACAGCCGTGGTGTTGATGGGGGTGATCATGCTGTTGTCCGTCACCACACTGGTGCCGATCAACAACCGCGTGGCGGCGGGCGCAGGCGGTGAGGGGGAACCGGACCGGTTCGGCGAGCTCACCGGCCGCTGGGACCGGCTGCACTGGCTGCGGGTGGCGTTGTTGGCGGCGGCGTTCGTGCTGTTGGTGATGGGTGCACGGTGAACAGTTTGCGAGGCGGAAGCGGCCGTTTTGGCTGATCGGTAGGTGTTCGGCTACTCTGGTCGAGTTCCACCGAAGACCGTCGGTCACCTAGAGCAATAGGTTGAAGGTCCGGGAAATGTCCCGGCGGCCCACGCAGGAGGACGAGGCTAGACCAGTTTCATGCTGGATATCTGTGCGCCCCGACCTGTCTGCGTCGGGGCGTTCGTCATTTCACGGCCCCAAGTTGGTGGAGCACCCGATACCCACCACAAGGAGGCATGCATGGCCAAGGCTGACAAAGCCACGGCGGTTGCCGACATTGCTGAGCAGTTCAAGGCGTCGACGGCCACCGTCGTCACCGAGTACCGCGGGCTGACTGTGGCGAACCTGGCTGAGCTGCGTCGTTCCCTCGGCGACTCCGCCACGTACACCGTCGCCAAGAACACTCTGGTGAAGCGCGCCGCGTCCGAAGCCGGCATTGAAGGTCTCGACGAGCTGTTCGCCGGTCCCACGGCGATCGCGTTCGTCCAGGGTGAGCCGGTTGACGCCGCCAAGGCGATCAAGAAGTTCGCCAAGGACAACAAGGCGCTCGTCATCAAGGGCGGCTACATGGACGGCAAGGCGCTGTCCGTCGCCGAGGTCGAGAAGATCGCCGACCTCGAGTCGCGCGAGGTTCTGCTCGCCAAGCTGGCAGGTGCCATGAAGGGCAACCTGTCCAAGGCCGCCGGCCTGTTCAACGCGCCCGCTTCTCAGGTGGCCCGCCTCGCCGCGGCGCTGCAGGAGAAGAAGGCCGGCGAAGAAGCCGCTTAACCGCTGTCGCTTAACCGCAACCGCACCATCCACCCGAACATCTGTAAGAAAAATCAGGAAGGACCATAAACATGGCCAAGCTGTCCACCGACGAACTGCTCGACGCTTTCAAGGAAATGACCCTGCTGGAGCTCTCTGAGTTCGTGAAGCAGTTCGAAGAGGTCTTCGAGGTCACCGCTGCCGCTCCGGTCGCCGTCGCCGCCGCCCCCGCCGCCGGTGGCGCCGCCGCCGAGGCCGGCGAGGAGCAGTCGGAGTTCGACGTCATCCTCGAGGGTGCCGGCGACAAGAAGATCGGCGTGATCAAGGTCGTCCGCGAGATCGTCTCCGGCCTGGGCCTGAAGGAAGCCAAGGATCTGGTCGACGGCGCTCCCAAGCCGCTGCTGGAGAAGGTCTCCAAGGAGGCCGCCGAGGACGCCAAGAGCAAGCTCGAGGCTGCCGGCGCCACCGTCACCGTCAAGTAGTCCGATACCGGACCGCAAGAACCCCCGAATCCCCACGGATTCGGGGGTTCTTCGCTTGTAAGGGCGGGATTGCTCCGCGTTGGGCCTGGGTACTCCCCGATGTTGGGAGACATGCATAGGTGGTCGGCGTTGCGTGCGCTATGGTGACTCAAGCCACAGGCCGCAGCAGGTGGCGGGGTGAGCCGTAGGCGGAAGGATCTTTATGGGCGTCCAGATCGATGTGACGGGGCTGAGCAAATCTTTCGGATCGTCGAAGATTTGGGAAGACGTCACGATGTCGATTCCTGCTGGCGAGGTCAGCGTGCTTCTGGGCCCGTCGGGTACCGGTAAGTCGGTGTTCCTGAAGTCCCTGATCGGCCTGCTGCGCCCCGAGCGCGGCTCGATCGTCATCGACGGCACCAACATCCTGGAGTGCTCGGCCAAGGAGCTCTACGAGATCCGCACCCTGTTCGGTGTGCTGTTCCAGGACGGCGCGCTGTTCGGCTCGATGAACATCTATGACAACACCGCCTTCCCGTTGCGTGAGCACACGAAGAAGAGCGAGAGCGAAATCCGCAACATCGTCATGGAGAAGCTCGACCTGGTCGGTATGCCCAATGACGGGCACAAGTTCCCCGGTGAGATCTCCGGCGGTATGCGCAAGCGTGCCGGCCTGGCCCGCGCCCTGGTGCTCGACCCGCAGATCATCCTGTGTGACGAGCCCGACTCCGGTCTGGACCCGGTGCGTACCGCCTACCTGAGCCAGCTGCTCATCGACATCAACGCCCAGATCGACGCCACGGTGCTGATCGTGACGCACAACATCAACATCGCCCGGACCGTGCCCGACAACATCGGCATGCTGTTCCGTAAGCAGCTGGTCATGTTCGGCCCCCGTGAGGTGTTGCTGACCAGCGAGGAGCCTGTGGTCAAGCAGTTCCTCAACGGTCGTCGTATCGGTCCGATCGGTATGTCGGAGGAGAAGGACGAGGCCACTGCGGCCGCCGAGCAGGCCATGCTGGACGCCGGTCAGCACGACGGTGGCGTCGAGGAGATCGAAGGCGTGCCGCCGCAGCTCACCGCGACCCCGGGTATGCCCGAACGGCAGGGCGTCCTGCGGCGCCAGGCCCGCGTGCGCGAGATCCTGCACACCCTGCCGCCGGCCGCGCAAGCCGCGATCCTCGACGACCTGGAGGGCACGCACAAGCTGCCGGTGCACCAGTTCGGCGACGAGCCCACCACGCGCCACCACCGCCCGGTTGAGGACGACGCACCGACCGGCGCCATCGAGGTGCCGCACCAGAGCTGAGTTTGGATGAATCAGGCCGGACCCGAGGGTCCGGCCTGATTTGCGTCGGGGGACAGGGGGTCGACATGCATGCGCAGCCGGGGGCCATCGAGCGCATCTGGCGCGCCGACCACGTCTTTCACGTATCGGCGCGGGGCCGTGGAAACGGGCTCGTCATCCCGGATCGGTAGTTTGCCCGAGCTGCAGGTCAGGGGAGATCTAGAGGCACCAAACCGCGCGTCACCCCTTGACGGACGGCCATGGACAGGCCAATCTGTTGGGCAGCATGTGTGAACGGGTTGAGGGACGCCAGCCAGCGCCGGGTGACCCGATTCATGCGGTGGGTATTTGGTGGTTGAGGACTGCTCGTTGAATAAGTGGCCGTCTTGCGCTATTGTTGGACGTTGCGCTGGCTGCATCCTGCCCACCCTCACCTGACCTGCACATAGTGTTCTAGCCTGAGCGTTGCTCAGTACCTAGTCCTGTGCCGTGCGTATGGGGTTCTGGACAGGCTGAAGTGGGAAGTAGCCAGCCGAACCGACGCAGAAAAAGCGACGATCGGGCCGGCACTCGGATCTCTTCGAAGGCCTTCCGCGCAGTCGCATGAGGTGCTGGAAGGATGCATCTTGGCAGTCTCTAGCCAGAGCAAGTCAGCGAACGCTATCACCAATAACTCCGTCCCAGGAGCACCGAACCGAGTTTCCTTTGCCAAGCTCCGCGAACCGCTTGAGGTTCCGGGGCTGCTCGACGTTCAGACGGATTCCTTCGACTGGCTCGTGGGTTCGGATGAGTGGCGGCAGAAGGCCGTCGATCGCGGTGAGACCGACCCCAAGGGCGGCCTCGAAGAGGTGCTCGAAGAGCTCTCCCCGATCGAGGATTTCTCGGGCTCGATGTCGCTGAGCTTCTCCGACCCGCGCTTCGACGAGGTCAAGGCGCCGGTCGACGAGTGCAAAGACAAGGACATGACGTACGCGGCCCCGCTGTTCGTCACGGCCGAGTTCATCAACAACAACACCGGTGAGATCAAGAGCCAGACGGTCTTCATGGGTGACTTCCCGATGATGACCGAGAAGGGCACCTTCATCATCAACGGCACCGAGCGTGTCGTGGTGAGCCAGCTCGTGCGCTCGCCCGGTGTGTACTTCGACGAGAGCATCGACAAGTCCACCGAGAAGACGCTGCACAGCGTCAAGGTGATCCCCGGCCGCGGTGCGTGGCTGGAGTTCGACGTCGACAAGCGCGACACCGTCGGCGTCCGCATCGACCGCAAGCGTCGTCAGCCGGTCACCGTGCTGCTCAAGGCGCTGGGCTGGACCAACGAGCAGATCACCGAGCGCTTCGGGTTCTCCGAGATCATGATGGGCACCCTGGAGAAGGACAGCACCGCCGGTCCCGACGAGGCGTTGCTCGACATCTACCGCAAGCTGCGCCCGGGCGAGCCGCCGACCAAGGAATCCGCGCAGACCCTGCTGGAGAACCTGTTCTTCAAGGAGAAGCGCTACGACCTGGCCCGCGTGGGTCGCTACAAGGTCAACAAGAAGCTGGGCCTCAACGCCGGCCAGCCGATCACGTCGTCGACGCTGACCGAGGAAGACGTCGTCGCCACCATCGAGTACCTGGTGCGCCTGCACGAGGGCCAGACCACGATGACCGTCCCCGGCGGCGTCGAGGTCCCGGTCGAGGTGGACGACATCGACCACTTCGGTAACCGTCGTCTGCGCACCGTGGGTGAGCTGATCCAGAACCAGATCCGGGTCGGCCTGTCCCGCATGGAGCGCGTCGTGCGTGAGCGCATGACCACCCAGGACGTCGAGGCGATCACGCCGCAGACCCTGATCAACATCCGTCCCGTCGTGGCGGCGATCAAGGAGTTCTTCGGTACCAGCCAGCTGTCGCAGTTCATGGACCAGAACAACCCGCTTTCGGGTCTGACCCACAAGCGTCGCCTGTCGGCGCTGGGCCCCGGCGGTCTGTCCCGTGAGCGTGCCGGCCTTGAGGTCCGCGACGTGCACGCCAGCCACTACGGCCGCATGTGCCCGATCGAGACCCCTGAGGGTCCGAACATCGGTCTGATCGGCTCGCTGTCGGTGTACGCCCGGGTCAACCCGTTCGGCTTCATCGAGACGCCGTACCGCAAGGTCGTCGACGGTGTGGTCACCGACCAGATCGACTATCTGACCGCCGACGAGGAGGACCGCCACGTCGTGGCGCAGGCCAACTCGCCGATCGACGCCGACGGCCGCTTCACCGAAGACCGCGTCATGGTGCGTCGTAAGGGCGGCGAGGTCGAGAACGTGGCCCCGTCCGACGTCGACTACATGGACGTCTCGCCGCGCCAGATGGTGTCTGTCGCGACCGCGATGATCCCGTTCCTCGAGCACGACGACGCGAACCGCGCCCTGATGGGTGCCAACATGCAGCGCCAGGCGGTGCCGCTGGTGCGCAGCGAGGCCCCGCTGGTCGGTACCGGCATGGAGCTGCGTGCCGCCATCGACGCCGGCGATGTCGTCGTCTCCGAGAAGGCGGGCGTCGTCGAGGAGGTCTCGGCCGACTACATCACCGTGATGGCCGACGACGGCACCCGGCACACCTACCGGATGCGCAAGTTCGCGCGGTCCAACCACGGCACCTGCGCCAACCAACGTCCGATCGTGGACGCCGGCCAGCGCGTGGAGGCCGGCCAGGTCGTCGCCGACGGTCCGTGCACCGAGAACGGTGAGATGGCCCTGGGCAAGAACCTGCTCGTGGCGATCATGCCGTGGGAAGGCCACAACTACGAGGACGCGATCATCCTCTCGAACCGTTTGGTCGAAGAGGACGTGCTCACCTCGATCCACATCGAAGAGCACGAGATCGACGCCCGCGACACCAAGCTGGGCGCCGAGGAGATCACCCGGGACATCCCGAACGTCTCCGATGAGGTGCTGGCCGATCTCGACGAACGCGGCATCGTCCGCATCGGCGCCGAGGTCCGCGACGGCGACATCCTGGTCGGCAAGGTCACCCCGAAGGGTGAGACCGAGCTGACCCCGGAAGAGCGCCTGCTGCGTGCCATCTTCGGTGAGAAGGCCCGCGAGGTCCGCGACACCTCGCTGAAGGTGCCCCACGGTGAGTCCGGCAAGGTCATCGGCATCCGCGTGTTCTCTCGCGAGGACGACGACGAGCTGCCCGCCGGCGTCAACGAGCTGGTCCGCGTGTACGTGGCCCAGAAGCGCAAGATCTCCGACGGCGACAAGCTCGCCGGACGCCACGGCAACAAGGGCGTCATCGGCAAGATCCTGCCCGTCGAGGACATGCCGTTCCTGCCCGATGGCACCCCGGTGGACATCATCCTGAACACCCACGGTGTGCCGCGTCGTATGAACATCGGCCAGATCCTGGAAACCCACCTCGGGTGGGTGGCCAAGGCAGGCTGGAACATCGACGTCGCCGCGGGGACTCCGGAGTGGGCGAGCAAGCTGCCCGAGCAGCTGTACTCGGCCCCGGTCGACAGCATCGTGAGCACCCCGGTGTTCGACGGTGCCCGCGAAGAGGAGCTGGCCGGTCTGCTCGGCTCGACGCTGCCCAACCGTGACGGCGACGTCATGGTCGACAGCGACGGCAAGGCGACCCTGTTCGACGGCCGCAGTGGCGAACCGTTCCCGTACCCCGTGACGGTCGGCTACATGTACATGCTGAAGCTGCACCACCTGGTGGACGACAAGATCCACGCCCGCTCCACCGGTCCGTACTCGATGATCACCCAGCAGCCGCTCGGTGGTAAGGCGCAGTTCGGTGGCCAGCGATTCGGTGAGATGGAATGTTGGGCCATGCAGGCCTACGGCGCCGCCTACACCCTGCAGGAGCTGCTGACCATCAAGTCCGACGACACCGTCGGCCGGGTCAAGGTGTACGAGGCCATCGTCAAGGGCGAGAACATCCCCGAACCCGGTATCCCGGAGTCGTTCAAGGTGCTTCTCAAGGAGCTGCAGTCGCTGTGCCTCAATGTCGAGGTCCTGTCTTCTGACGGAGCCGCGATCGAGATGCGTGACGGTGACGACGAGGACCTGGAGCGCGCTGCCGCGAACCTGGGAATCAACCTGTCGCGCAACGAGTCCGCTTCAGTCGAAGACCTCGCCTAAGACCGCCAGCCATTTAGTTTCAACACCCGCAAGGGGAAAGGGAGTTACGTGCTAGACGTCAACTTCTTCGATGAACTCCGCATCGGCCTGGCCACTGCGGACGACATCCGCAACTGGTCCTTCGGCGAGGTCAAGAAGCCGGAGACCATCAACTACCGCACGCTCAAGCCCGAGAAGGACGGCCTGTTCTGCGAGAAGATCTTCGGACCGACTCGCGACTGGGAGTGCTACTGCGGTAAGTACAAGCGCGTCCGCTTCAAGGGCATCATCTGTGAGCGCTGCGGCGTCGAGGTCACTCGCGCCAAGGTGCGCCGTGAGCGGATGGGCCACATCGAACTGGCCGCACCCGTCACGCACATCTGGTACTTCAAGGGTGTTCCGTCGCGGTTGGGCTACCTGCTCGACCTGGCCCCGAAGGATCTGGAAAAGATCATCTACTTCGCGGCCTACGTGATCACCTCCGTCGACGACGAGATGCGCCACAACGAGCTGTCCACGCTCGAGGCCGAGATGGCCGTCGAGCGCAAGGCCGTCGAGGATCAGCGCGACTCCGACCTGGAGGCCCGGGCCCAGAAGCTCGAGGCCGACCTGGCCGAGCTCGAAGCCGAGGGTGCCAAGTCCGACGTCCGCCGCAAGGTGCGCGACGGCGGCGAGCGTGAGATGCGTCAGCTCCGCGACCGGGCCCAGCGTGAGCTGGACCGGCTCGACGAGATCTGGACCACCTTCACCAAGCTGGCTCCCAAGCAGCTCATCGTGGACGAGGTGCTCTACCGCGAGCTGCAGGACCGCTACGGCGAGTACTTCACCGGCGCCATGGGCGCGGAGTCGATCAAGAAGCTCATCGAGAACTTCGACATCGAGGCCGAGGCCGAGAGCCTGCGTGAGACCATCCGCAGCGGCAAGGGGCAGAAGAAGCTGCGCGCCCTCAAGCGCCTGAAGGTCGTCGCGGCCTTCCAGCAGTCGGGCAACTCCCCGCTGGGCATGGTGCTCGACGCCGTCCCGGTGATCCCGCCGGAGCTGCGTCCGATGGTTCAGCTCGACGGTGGCCGCTTCGCCACCTCCGACCTGAACGACCTGTACCGCCGCGTGATCAACCGCAACAACCGGCTCAAGCGACTGATCGACCTCGGCGCGCCCGAGATCATCGTCAACAACGAGAAGCGCATGCTTCAGGAGTCGGTGGACGCGCTGTTCGACAACGGCCGTCGCGGCCGTCCGGTCACCGGTCCGGGCAACCGTCCGCTCAAGTCGCTGTCCGATCTGCTCAAGGGCAAGCAGGGCCGCTTCCGTCAGAACCTGCTGGGTAAGCGCGTCGACTACTCGGGCCGTTCGGTCATCGTGGTCGGCCCGCAGCTCAAGCTGCACCAGTGCGGTCTGCCGAAGCTCATGGCTCTCGAGCTGTTCAAGCCGTTCGTGATGAAGCGTCTGGTCGACCTGAACCACGCGCAGAACATCAAGAGCGCCAAGCGCATGGTGGAGCGTCAGCGTCCCCAGGTGTGGGATGTCCTCGAAGAGGTCATCGCCGAGCACCCGGTGCTGCTGAACCGTGCACCTACGCTGCACCGCCTGGGTATCCAGGCCTTCGAGCCGCAGCTGGTGGAAGGCAAGGCCATCCAGCTGCACCCGCTGGTGTGTGAGGCGTTCAACGCCGACTTCGACGGTGACCAGATGGCCGTGCACCTGCCCCTGTCGGCAGAGGCGCAGGCCGAGGCCCGCATCCTGATGCTGTCGTCGAACAACATCCTGTCGCCCGCGTCGGGTAAGCCGCTGGCCATGCCGCGTCTGGACATGGTGACCGGCCTGTACTACCTGACCACCCTCGTCGAGGGTGACAAGGGCGAGTACGCGCCGGCCGGCAAGGATTCGCCGGAGCAGGGTGTGTACAGCAGCCCGGCCGAGGCCATCATGGCGATGGACCGCGGCGCCCTGTCGGTGCGCGCCAAGATCAAGGTGCGGCTGACCGACGCGCGTCCGCCGGCCAGCGTCGAGGCCGCACTTTTCGAGAACGGCTGGAAGCCGGGTGACGCCTGGACCGCGGAGACCACGCTGGGCCGGGTGCTCTTCAACGAGCTGCTGCCCAAGGGCTACCCGTTCGTCAACGAGCAGATGCACAAGAAGGTCCAGGCCCGGATCATCAACGACCTGGCCGAGCGCTTCCCGATGATCGTGGTGGCGCAGACCGTCGACAAGCTCAAGGACGCCGGTTTCCACTGGGCCACCCGTTCGGGTGTCACGGTCTCGATGGCCGACGTTCTGGTGCCGCCGCAGAAGCAGGAGATCCTGGAGCGGCACGAGGCCGAGGCCGAGGCGATCGAGCGCAAGTACCAGCGCGGCGCGCTGAACCACAACGAGCGCAACGAGTCCCTGGTCAAGATCTGGCAGGACGCCACCGAAGAGGTGGGTAAGGCGCTGGAGGAGTACTACCCGGCCGACAACCCGATCATCACGATCGTGAAGTCCGGCGCCACGGGTAACCTCACCCAGACCCGCACCCTGGCCGGCATGAAGGGTCTGGTGACCAACCCGAAGGGTGAGTTCATCCCGCGCCCGATCAAGTCCTCGTTCCGTGAGGGCCTGACGGTGTTGGAGTACTTCATCAACACCCACGGTGCCCGTAAGGGTCTGGCCGACACCGCTCTTCGTACTGCCGACTCGGGTTACCTGACCCGTCGTCTGGTGGACGTGTCGCAGGACGTCATCGTTCGCGAGAACGACTGCGAGACCGAGCGCGGCATCATCGTCACGCTGGCCGAGCGCGCTGCGGACGGTTCGCTGATCCGCGACGCCCACGTCGAGACCTCGGCGTTCGCCCGGACCCTGGCCACCGACGCGGTCGATGCCGACGGCAACGTGGTCATCGAGCGCGGCCATGACCTGGGTGACCCGGCCATCGACGCGCTGCTGGCTGCCGGCATCTCGCAGGTGAAGGTCCGCTCCGTGCTGACCTGTGGCTCGGCTGCCGGTGTGTGTGCCAAGTGCTACGGCCGTTCGATGGCCACCGGCAAGCTGGTCGACATCGGCGAGGCCGTCGGTATCGTCGCCGCCCAGTCCATCGGTGAGCCCGGTACCCAGCTGACCATGCGTACCTTCCACCAGGGTGGTGTTACCGGTGGCGCCGACATCGTCGGTGGTCTGCCCCGCGTGCAGGAGCTGTTCGAGGCTCGTATCCCGCGGAACAAGGCGCCCATCGCCGACGTCGCGGGCCGGGTCCGGCTGGAGGAGAGCGACAAGTTCTTCAAGATCACCATCGTTCCCGACGATGGTGGCGAGGAAGTTGTCTACGACAAGCTCTCCAAGCGTCAGCGCCTGCGCGTGATCACCCACGAGGACGGCTCCGAAGGCGTGCTGTCCGACGGTGACCACGTCGAGGTCGGCGACCAGCTGATGGAAGGCTCCGCGGATCCGCACGAGGTGCTGCGTGTCCAGGGCCCCCGCGAGGTGCAGATCCACCTCGTCAAGGAGGTCCAGGAGGTCTACCGGGCCCAGGGCGTGTCGATCCACGACAAGCACATCGAGGTCATCGTCCGGCAGATGCTGCGTCGCGTCACGATCATCGACTCGGGCGCCACGGAGTTCCTGCCCGGTTCGCTCACCGAGCGGGCCGAGTTCGAGACCGAGAACCGTCGCGTCGTGGCCGAGGGCGGCGAGCCCGCGGCCGGACGTCCGGTGCTGATGGGTATCACCAAGGCATCGCTGGCCACGGATTCGTGGCTGTCGGCGGCGTCGTTCCAGGAGACCACCCGCGTGCTGACCGATGCGGCGATCAACTGCCGCAGCGACAAGCTGCAGGGTCTGAAGGAAAACGTGATCATCGGCAAGCTGATCCCGGCCGGTACCGGCATCGCCCGTTACCGCGACATCCAGGTGCAGCCGACCGAAGAAGCCCGCGCTGCGGCGTACACGATCCCGTCCTACGAGGATCAGTACTACAGCCCGGACTTCGGCCAGGCCACCGGTGCTGCGGTGCCGCTGGACGATTACGGATACAGCGATTACCGCTAGCGCGTAGCTGCGCGAGCAGACGCGAATGTCCCCGCACGCCCGGCGTGTCGGGGACATTTGCGTCTGGTGGGCAAGTTATCCACAGGTGCTCGACCTCGCCGCTTTGTAGTGAGCCGGCGGGCAATCACGATGAACGGGTGTTCATCGATGAGGTGTTCGCCGTCAACGGCGGGGTAGCTACGCACCGGCAGCTGATGGAAGTGATGTCCCGAAAGGCTCTCGCGCAACATTTGCGTGTCGGAGCCATCACCCGGGTGTGGCACGGAATCTACGCACTCAACTCGCCGGATACTCGCGACCGGCTCGCCGGGCTGGACCTGATCGCCGGCAAGCCCATGGTCGCCTGCCTGTATACCGCAGCTGACCTGTATGGCTTCGGCACCGACGGTGATGCACGAGTTCATGTACTCGACCCTGGTGTCCGGATGCGCCCGACTGTCGGGCTGATGGTCCATCAGAGAACTGGAGCGCCGTTACAGCGTGTGCACGGTCGGTTGGCGACGGCTCCGGCATGGACGGCCATCGAAGTCGCGCGAACCTTGCGCCGGCCGCGTGCCCTGGCGGTGCTCGACGCCGCTGTGCGTAGCGGCACCTGCAGTGCAGCGGAACTCGACGCAGCGATACGGGAGCAGAAGGGGCGGCGCGGGATCGTCAAGGTCCGCGAGCTGCTGCCGCACGCCGACGGCCGCGCGGAGTCTCCGATGGAGAGTGAAGCACGGCTCGCGTTCATCGACGGCGGACTGCCCCTGCCTGAGTTGCAGTACGAGATCGTCGATCGGTGCGGGCAACTGTGGCGCGTCGATTTCGCTTGGCCGGAAGCGATGGTGGTGGCCGAATACGAGAGCATGGATTGGCATGCCAGCCGCGAGGCGCTGAAGCACGACCGGCTGAAGGTCGCCCGGCTGCAGGAGTGCGGTTGGATGTCAGTCCCGCTGGTGGTCGATGATGTCCGACGCCATCCATTGGACCTGGTTGCCAGGATTCGCCACCATCTGGAGCGCCCCTCACTCGCGGGCTGAGCAGACACATATGTCCCCGACACGCCGCGGAGTGAGGGACATATGTGTCTGCTCGGCGGAAGTTGGGTGTCACCGTCCCCGCCTAGACTTGGCGGCGTGCTCATCGGCTCGCATGTAGACAACACCGACCCATTGGCCGCGGCCGCCGCAGACGGTGCCGACGTGGTGCAGTTCTTCCTCGGTAACCCGCAGAGCTGGAAGAAACCCAAGCCGCGCGAGGACGCCGAGGTGCTGAAAGCGTCGGCGGTGCCGCTGTATGTGCACGCGCCGTACCTGATCAACGTGGCCTCGGCCAACAACCGCGTGCGGATTCCGTCCCGCAAGATCCTGCAGGACACGTGTGACGCCGCCGCCGAGATCGGCGCGACCGCCGTGATCGTGCACGGCGGCCATGCCGATGACAACGACATGGAGGCCGGGTTCGAACGTTGGGCCAAGGCACTGGACTACCTGAACACCGATGTGCCGGTCTACCTGGAGAACACCGCAGGCGGCGACCACGCCATGGCTCGGCATTTCGACACCATCTCCCGGTTGTGGGATTCCATCGGGGACAAGGGAATTGGCTTCTGCCTCGACACCTGCCACGCCTGGGCGGCGGGGGAGGCATTGATCGACGCGGTGGACCGGATCAAGGGCATCACCGGGCGCATCGACTTGGTGCACTGCAACGATTCCCGCGACGCGGCCGGCTCAGGGGCGGACCGCCACGCCAATTTCGGTGCCGGGCAGATCGATCCGCAGTTGCTGGCGGCAGTCGTCAAGGCGGCTGACGCGCCGGTGATCTGCGAGACCGCGGAAGCGGGACGTAAGGATGACATCGCCTTCTTACGTGAGCACGCGCGCTGATAACGATCGGTGGTCTGAACCGTTTTCAACGGCCACATGACGTGTTGGTGAACTACCGTCACCTCTGTGACCGCGGTTGATGACTCGGTAACCGACGTAGCTCCCGCGCAGGCGGGCCCTCCGGCACGCGCGCGTCGGCTGCGCATCCTGCGATACGCGGCGATCCTGACCTGGGCCGCCGTGGTGGTCTACCGCACCGTCACCGACGGATTCGCGTTCAACCGCGAACTTTTGCTGCTCTACATCGCGACCGGTCTGCTGGCGGCCAGCATCGGGCAGGGCCGACGGATGCTCTATGTCATCCGCGACTGGCTGCCGTTCGCGGTGGTGCTGGCGGCCTACGACCTGAGCCGCGGTGCGGCCACCCTGGTCGGCCGGCCCACTCTGTGGCACTGGCAGGTCGACGCGGATCGGTGGATGTTCTTCGGCACGGTCCCCACGGTGTGGTTGCAGGAACGGCTGAAACTGCCGCACCCGCCGTGGTGGGAAGTGGTGATCAGCACCGTGTACATGTCGTTTTTCATCCTCCCCTACGTGGTGGCGGGTGTGCTGTGGCTGCGTGACCGTGAGGAGTGGAAGCGGTTCGTGCGCTTGTTCGTCGGGCTCTCCTTCGTGGCGTTGGCGATCTATGCCCTGCTGCCGGCCGCGCCGCCGTGGGCCGCGGCGCGATGCACCGCCGAGGACGTCGACGGCGGGCCCTCCGGACCCAGGTGCATGTTCCGCTCGGCGCGCGAAGCCGTGGACGGAGGACTGCTGGGCGCGATGCAGGACAGCCAGCACGGCGCGCACGAGTGGATCGAACGGATCGTCACCCGGGGCTGGGGCAAACTCAACCTGCACACCGCGACCGCGTTGATCGACCAGGGCCAGGCCAGCGTGAACCTGGTCGCGGCGATCCCTTCCCTGCATGCCGGGCTCACGGCCGCGGTCGCGGCGTTCTTGTGGAACCGGGTGAACCGCGGGTGGCGGCCGTTGTTGGTGGCCTATCCGCTCGTCATGGCCTTCACGCTGGTCTACACCGCCGAGCACTATGTGGTCGACATCCTGCTCGGCTGGGCCTTGGCAGCTGTGGTGCTGTTCGCGCTCAATCGCTACGAGGCGTGGCGGTCGAGCCCGGCTGTCCCGGTCCAACGGGACAACGAGCAGCCCGTGCCTGGTGCCGAACTCGACCCGGCCTGAGCGCCTTTCGCTTTGTCACGCTGGAGTGGCTGTCGAGCTCGAGAGCCACGCTGGCGTGACGAGCGTGAGTGGCCGCGCCGACCTCGCCCGCTCAGCGTCACGCTGGAGTGACCGCGGACGTCCACTGCCACTCCAGCGTGACAACGCGGCGGGCGAGACGGGCCGAGACCGACGACGTCATTACAACTATTGTGCGGTTGTCGGAAATTTGTAACACTGGGCGCATGGCCGATACGCATGTCGTCACCAATCAAGTCCCTCCGCTGGAGGACTACAACCCCGCCACGTCACCGGTGCTCGCTGAGGCATTGATCCGCGAAGGCGGCGAGTGGGGCATCGACGAGGTCCACGAACTGGGCGCCATCAACGGCAGTGTCCAGGCTCAGCGCTGGGGTGAGCTGGCCGACCGCAACCAGCCCGTGCTGCACATCCACGACCGCTACGGCTACCGGATCGACGAAGTCGAATACGACCCGGCGTATCACGAGCTGATGAATGTGGCGGTCACCCACGGCCTGCACGGCGCCCCGTGGGCAGATGACCGCGAAGGCTCGCACGTGGTGCGCGCCGCCAAGACCTCGGTGTGGACGGTGGAGCCGGGGCACATGTGTCCGATCTCGATGACCTACGCGGTGGTGCCCGCGTTGCGGTTCAACCCGGAGCTGGCCGCCGTCTACGAGCCGCTGTTGACCAGCCGGGTGTACGACCCCGAACTCAAGCTCGCCTCGACGAAAGCCGGCATCACGGCGGGTATGTCGATGACCGAGAAGCAGGGCGGCTCCGATGTCCGCGCCGGCACCACCGAGGCCACGCCCAACGGCGACGGCACCTACTCGCTGCGCGGGCACAAGTGGTTCACCTCGGCCCCGATGGGTGACATCTTCCTGGTGCTCGCCCAGGCCCCGGGCGGCCTGAGCTGTTTCTTCCTGCCACGCATCCTGCCCGACGGCAGCCGCAACCGGATGTTCCTGCAGCGGCTCAAGAACAAGCTGGGCAACCACGCCAACGCCTCCAGCGAAGTCGAGTACGACGGGGCCACCGCATGGTTGGTGGGCGAGGAAGGCCGAGGTGTGCCGACCATCATCGAGATGGTCAACCTCACCCGCCTCGATTGCACACTGGGCAGCGCCACCAGCATGCGCACCGGCCTGACCCGTGCTGTTCACCACGCCCAGCATCGAAAGGCGTTCGGCGCCTATCTGATCGACCAACCGTTGATGCGCAATGTGCTGGCCGACCTGGCTGTGGAGGCCGAGGCCGCGACCATGCTGGCGATGCGGATGGCCGGCGCCACCGACAAGGCGGTCCGCGGCGACGCACGCGAAGCGCTGCTTCGCCGCATCGGCCTGGCGGCCGGCAAGTACTGGGTCTGCAAACGGGCCACCCCGCACGCCGCCGAGGCGATGGAATGCCTGGGCGGTAACGGTTACGTCGAGGATTCGGGTATGCCGCGGTTGTACCGCGAGGCCCCGTTGATGGGCATCTGGGAAGGCTCCGGCAACGTGAGTGCGCTGGATACGTTGCGCGCCATGGCAACCCGGCCCGAGAGTGTCGAAGTGCTGTTCGACGAGCTGTCCAAGACCGCTGGGCAGGACCCGCGGCTGGACCGCCACGTCACCACGTTGCAGACCGAGCTGGCCGATCTGGAGACCATTCAGTACCGGGCCCGCAAGGTGGCCGAGGACATCTCGCTGGCGCTGCAGGGCGCACTGCTGGTGCGTCACGGCCACCCAGCGGTGGCCGAGGCGTTCCTGGCCAGCCGGCTCGGAGGGCAGTGGGGCCAGGCGTTCGGCACGCTGCCGACCGGGCTGGACCTCGCGCCGATCCTCGAGCGGGCGTTGGTCAAGGGGTGACGGCTACTGCCGACCCGACACGAAACTGCCCTTTTCGAGCCGAGAGCGGGCAGATTTGTGTCTGCTCGCGGGGAAGGTGACCCACCGCATGACCGTCGACTTCGACAATCTCAAGACGATGACCTATGAGGTCACCGATCGCATAGCGCGAATCACGTTCAACCGCCCCGAAAAGGGCAACTCGATCGTGGCGGGCACCCCGCTGGAACTGCAGGCCCTGGTGGAGCGCGCGGACCTCGACCCGAACGTGCACGTGATCCTGGTGTCGGGTCGTGGCGAGGGCTTCTGCGCCGGATTCGACCTGTCCGCCTACGCCGACGGCACGGGCGAGGCCGGGGGCCACCGCTATGACGGAACCGTGTTGTCGGGCAAAACCCAAGCCGTCAACCACCTTCCGGATCAGCCGTGGGACCCGATGGTCGACTACCAGATGATGAGCCGGTTCGTGCGCGGCTTCTCCAGCCTGATGCATGCCGACAAACCGACCGTGGTCAAGATCCACGGCTATTGCGTGGCCGGCGGCACCGACATCGCACTGCACGCCGACCAGGTGATCGCCGCCTCCGACGCCAAGATCGGATACCCGCCGATGCGGGTGTGGGGTGTTCCGGCCGCCGGTCTGTGGGCACACCGGCTGGGGGATCAACGCGCCAAACGCCTTCTGTTCACCGGCGATTGCATCACCGGTGCGCAGGCCGCCGAGTGGGGCCTGGCCGTCGAGGCGCCTGAGCCCGAGGATCTCGACGAGCGCACGGAGCGTCTCGTCGCGCGCATCGCCGCGATGCCGGTCAACCAGCTCATCATGGCCAAGCTGGCCTGCAACACGTCCCTGCTGCAGCAGGGCGTGGCAACCAGTCGGATGGTCAGCACCGTGTTCGACGGCATCGCCAGGCACACCCCGGAGGGGCACGCCTTCGTCGCCGACGCGGTCGAGCACGGCTTCCGCGAAGCGGTGCGCCACCGTGACGAACCGATGGGCGACTACGGGCGTAGGTCGTCCGGGGTCTGAGGTGCCCGTGCTCAAACGGATGACAGCCCGCTCGGTGGTGTTGAGCGTGCTGCTCGGTGCGCATCCGGCCTGGGCGAGCGCTGCCGAGTTGGTCCGGCTGACAGCCGATTTCGATATCAAAGAGCCGACGCTGCGGGTGGCGCTGACGCGCATGGTCAGCGCCGGGGACCTGGTCCGCTCCGAGGACGGCTACCGGCTGTCGGATCGGCTGCTGACCCGCCAGCGCCGCCAGGACGGCGCGATCGACCCGCGGCTTCGCGAGTACGACGGGCAGTGGCTGACGCTGGTCATCACCAGTGTGGGCACCGATGCCCGCACCCGGGCGGCCCTGCGGAACACGTTGCAGCAGTACCGCTTCGGTGAGCTGCGGGAGGGGGTCTGGATGCGCCCGGACAACCTCGAGCAGGTGTTGCCCCAGGACATCACCGACCGGGTGCGGGTGCTGCGCGCCTGTGATCAGGATCCCGCCGACCTGGCCGCCAGGTTGTGGGATCTGCCGGGCTGGCGGCGCACGGGCGAGCTGTTGCTGCACGAGATGGCCGACGCGACCGATGTGCCGGGACGGTTCGTCGCTGCCGCCGGCATCGTGCGCCACCTGCTGGCAGACCCGGTGCTGCCGGACGAATTACTGCCCGACAACTGGCCGGGCGCCCAATTGCGCAAGGCGTACAACGACTTTGCCGCCGAGCTCGTCGAGCGGCGGGACGGCACCGAACTCATGGAGGCGACATGACCGACGCTGTGCGGGTGGACCGCAACGGACCGGTGACCACGGTGATCATCGATCGGCCGCATGCCCGCAACGCTGTCGACGGCCCCACTGCCGCGGCCCTGTTCGCCGCGTTCGAGCAGTTCGACGCCGACGACGATGCCGCGGTGGCGGTGCTGACCGGCGCCAACGGAACGTTCTGCGCCGGAGCCGATCTCAAAGCCTTCGGTACTCCGCAGATGAATGAGCTGCACCGCACCGGCCCGGGGCCCATGGGGCCGAGCCGGATGGTGTTGTCCAAGCCGGTGATCGCTGCGATCAGCGGCCACGCGGTGGCCGGCGGTTTGGAGCTGGCCCTGTGGTGTGACCTGCGCGTGGTCGAGGAGGACGCCGTGATGGGGGTGTTCTGTCGGCGGTGGGGTGTGCCCCTGATCGACGGCGGCACCGTGCGGCTGCCCCGGTTGATCGGGCAGAGCCGCGCCATGGATCTGATCCTGACCGGCCGCGCGGTCGACGCCACCGAAGCGCACGCGATCGGCCTGGCCAACCGGGTGGTGCCGAAGGGCCAAGCCCGCCGACATGCCGAGGAACTGGCCGCGGAGCTGTCCCGGCTACCGCAGCAATGTCTGCGGGCCGACCGCTTGTCGGCACTTCATCAATGGGGCGAATCCGAACAAGCGGCAATGGAATTCGAATTCGCCAGCATTGCCCGCGTAGCCGATGAGGCCGCCCGCGGTGCCGGCCGGTTCGCGGCGGGGGCCGGCCGGCACGGCGCCAGCGCCGACTAACCCTTGTTGATCTTGTTGTTGCTACCGGTGTTGTTGATCTTGGGGTCGCCTGCGGCATAGGTGATGGTGTTGTTGAGCCCGAAGATCGTCAGTCCCTTGTCGATCCGCTCGAACGTGATCTTGTTGTCGGATCCGCCGACGTTCACGTTGGCGCAGGTGCCCTTGACCGTCAACGTGTTGTTGGTGCCGCCCACGGTGAGTGACTTGCCGTCGGCGCAGTCGATGTCAGTCGTGGTGCCGACCGACATGTAGTTGATGGTGTTGCCGACTTCGAGATTGACCCCGGACTCGCCCGCGGTGGCGCTGGGCGTGGAGGTATCCGAGCTTTCGGAACCACAGGCCGCCAGGCTGAGGGCAGCGGCTGCCGCGCCGACTCCGAGGATCAGCTTGCTGTGGGGGAAACGGGTACGCACGGGTCTACTCTGCTTTCTTGCTCAGGCGCCCTAAGGCGCCGTCAGGCGGGCACGCGGCTGATCTGGTTGGTCATCCCCAGTTCACGGCCGCGGTCGACGAGTATCGGATCGCCGTTCTTGAAGAACACGGTCTGGTCATAGCCGTACACCGTCACGTCGTTGATGACGTTGTCGGCGATGACCACGTTGGACGACCCCTGCACGGCGACCGCCCAACAGGTACCCAACGCGTTGACCCGGATGCCGGTTCCGTTGACGAACAGCGTGGCGTTGTTGCAGTCGATGGTCTGGTCGACGCCCTGGCCGGTGATGGTGGTGTCACCGTTCTTGGCTGCCGCGCCGGGAGCGCCGATGGTCAGTGCCAACGGCAACATGAGCAGTCCGGCAGTAGCTATCCGGCCCACAGCTGTCCATTTCACGGTGAGATCCCCTTCCGATCCGCTGCGAGAAGAGTACGTGGCGCGCTTGCGCCGTCGGCAAGTGTTGATCAGTTTGACGGGCGGTTGCCGACAGGTCGCGTGCGGTGTCCTTGCTGGGTACCGTGTTCAGCAATGCGTCGGTGTGTTGTTGCAGCTGCTGCCGTGGCAGTCACAGCCGTGGTGACCGTCGCGGGGTGTTCGCACACCATCGACGGCGCTGCCCAGCGCGCGTCGGCAGACACCGCCGATACCGATCGCAGTTTCGGGTACGTCGACGACCGGTGCGGGTTGCTCGTCGACAGCACGGTCCAGGAGATCCTGGCCGCCGACAACCTGGTGCGGCCGTACAGCGGTGCGGTCTGCCAGTACGTGTTGTCCCGCAAGACCCAACCCGGTCCCGAGGCGAATGCGGACTCGCCCGCGATGCTCGACGTGATCTTCTCGTGGTTCGAGAAGGGCTCGCTGGATCGTGAGCGAGCGGTGGCCCGCAGCCGGGATGCCGAGATCACCGACGTCGTGGTCGAGCGGCATCAGGCGTTCGTGGCGCGGCGCGACGTGACGGGCGCGGCCTGCGCGGCCACGGCGGCGGCGGGGTCGGGCGTGATCAGTTGGTGGGTGCAGTTCCGCAAGGCGGGCGGCGCGGCCCAGGCCGGCAAGGGTGACCCGTGCCAGGAGGCCAAGAAGTTGCTGTCGGCCACTCTCCAGTCGGAACTCTGACCGTGACGCACCGCTACCTCGCAGCGAGGTGTCTGATGGGCGCCGCAGCGGCAGTCGCGCTGCTTACAGCGTGCGGATCGACCGACAAACCCGCTGCCCCCGACTCGGTGCCCGTGGGCGACGGATTTCACGGCACGGACTGCAACGGCATCACCGACGCCGACATCGCCGATGCCGTCGGCTCTTCGATGTTCACCAAGGCGGTGGTCAGCGACACCGGGTGTTTCTGGCAGGAGAACACGGTGCTGGGCACCTTCGGCGCCGGGATGGGCATCTCCACCTGGTGGTACCGGGGCAGTGACATGGACACCGAGAGGACGCTGGAGACCCGGGCCGGACGCACGCTGACCGAGCTGTCGATCGACGGCAACAAGGGCTTCCGTGCCTCGGATCCCAATGTCTGCAGCATCTACGTGGCCAAGGGTCAGGACGTGATCACGTGGTCGATTCAGACGATGAACCCGGCCAGCCTGCCCGACCTGTGCCAGGTCACGGAGAAACTCGCCCGGCTCAGTCAGGGCCGGGTGAACTGATCTGCGCTGTCAGAGGGGCTACAGTTTCACGGCGACCCGAATGGCGGCGTCAATCACATCGACTCGAAGGCAGTGCCACATGTCAGCTCGGCCGGAGGCACAGGCGGCGGGAACTCGGCGTTCCCAGTCCCGGCCGGCGCGCACCACGAAGCTCAGCCGTGACGCGATCGTCAATGCGGCGCTGACGTTCCTGGACCGTGAGGGCTGGGATGCCCTGACCATCAATGCGCTGGCCGGCCAGCTCGGCACGAAGGGCCCGTCGCTCTACAACCACGTGCACAGCCTCGACGACTTGCGCCGCACGGTTCGGATGCGCGTGATCGACGACATCATCGAGATGCTCAACACCGTCGGTGCCGGCCGTACCCGCGACGATGCGGTGGCGGTCATGGCCAGCGCCTATCGCAGCTACGCGCATCACCACCCCGGCCGCTACTCGGCATTCACGCGGATGCCCTTCGGTGGGGACGACCCGGAGTACTCGGCGGCCACCAAGGCCGCGGCCGGGCCGGTCATCGAGGTCCTGACCTCTTACGGCCTGGAGGGGGAGGACGCCTTCTATGCCGCACTGCAGTTCTGGTCGGCTCTGCACGGGTTCGTCCTGCTGGAAATGACGGGTGTTATGGACGATATCGACACCGATGCGGTGTTCACCGATATGCTGCGACGACTGGCCGCAGGTATGGGGCAGTCGGAGTCGTAGCGTCTGACCTGGGATTAGGTCGTCGTGAGCGGGTTTGGTTCGTCGCGCCCAGCCCTGGTATTGTGGTAGATCGTGCCTGGCCGGAAGGCGCACGTGGCTGAGTGTTTCGCTAGCGTGCCCGCACGCCGGGCGAATTTGCATGTCTAACACGCATCGGAATTCCGCCGGTGTGAGCACGTGCGACACGCCCGGGCGCGGGGTACGCGGCCGGGGGATAACTGCAGTACAGAGACTTAGAACAGCAAGAAGCAACACAGAGAAAGCCGGTACATGCCAACCATCAACCAGCTGGTCCGCAAGGGTCGCCGCGACAAGGTCGCGAAGGTCAAGACCGCGGCCCTCAAGGGCAGCCCGCAGCGCCGTGGCGTGTGCACCCGCGTGTACACCACCACCCCGAAGAAGCCGAACTCGGCGCTTCGCAAGGTCGCTCGCGTGAAGCTGACCAGCGGCGTTGAGGTCACCGCTTACATCCCCGGTGAGGGTCACAACCTGCAGGAGCACTCGATGGTGCTGGTGCGTGGTGGTCGTGTGAAGGACCTCCCCGGTGTCCGTTACAAGATCATCCGCGGGTCGCTGGACACCCAGGGTGTCAAGAACCGCAAGCAGGCCCGTAGCCGTTACGGCGCCAAGAAGGAGAAGAGCTGATGCCGCGCAAGGGTCCCGCGCCGAAGCGTCCGTTGGTCAACGATCCGGTCTACGGGTCGCAGCTGGTCACCCAGCTGGTCAACAAGGTTCTGCTGGACGGCAAGAAGTCGCTGGCCGAGCGCATCGTCTACGGCGCGCTGGAGCAGGCTCGCGACAAGACCGGCACTGATCCGGTCGTCACCCTCAAGCGCGCGCTCGACAACGTCAAGCCCGCCCTCGAGGTGCGCAGCCGCCGCGTCGGTGGTGCCACCTACCAGGTGCCGGTCGAGGTCCGCCCCGATCGCTCCACCACCCTGGCCCTGCGATGGCTGGTCAGCTTCTCCAAGGCCCGTCGTGAGAAGACCATGATCGAGCGCCTCGCCAACGAGATCCTCGACGCCAGCAACGGCCTTGGCGCCGCTGTGAAGCGTCGTGAGGACACTCACAAGATGGCCGAAGCGAACCGGGCTTTCGCGCACTACCGCTGGTGACACCCGCGCCCGGCATCCAGCGTCGGGTGCCGGTACGCGCGCAATCGAACACCTAATCAAGCAAGCGAAAGAGTTGGGAAGACTTCCGTGGCACAGGACGTGCTGA
Organism: Mycolicibacterium senegalense; assembly: GCF_019645875.1. GTDB lineage: Bacteria > Actinomycetota > Actinomycetes > Mycobacteriales > Mycobacteriaceae > Mycobacterium > Mycobacterium senegalense. Next base: position 1,349,115 of record NZ_CP081000.1, read on the forward strand.
CAGACCTGAACAAGGTCCGCAACATCGGCATCATGGCGCACATCGACGCCGGTAAGACGACGACGACCGAGCGCATCCTCTATTACACCGGCGTCAACTACAAGATCGGTGAGACGCACGACGGTGCCTCCACCACCGACTGGATGGAGCAGGAGCAGGAGCGTGGTATCACCATCACCTCCGCAGCCGTGACCTGCTTCTGGAACAACAACCAGATCAACATCATCGACACCCCCGGGCACGTCGACTTCACCGTTGAGGTGGAGCGTTCGCTCCGTGTTCTTGATGGCGCCGTCGCAGTGTTCGACGGCAAGGAGGGTGTTGAGCCCCAGTCCGAGCAGGTGTGGCGTCAGGCCGACAAGTACGACGTGCCCCGGATCTGCTTCGTCAACAAGATGGACAAGCTCGGTGCGGACTTCTACTTCACCGTGCAGACCATCAAGGACCGCCTCGGCGCCAAGCCGCTGGTGATCCAGCTGCCGATCGGTGCGGAGAACGACTTCGAGGGCATCATCGACCTGGTCGAGATGAACGCCAAGGTGTGGCGCGGCGAGACCAAGCTCGGTGAGAGCTACGAGACCATCGAGATCCCCGCCGAGCTGGCCGACAAGGCCGCCGAGTACCGCAGCGAGCTGCTGGACACCGTCGCCGAGACCGACGAGGAACTTCTGGAGAAGTACCTGGGCGGCGAAGAGCTCACGATCGATGAGATCAAGGGCGCGATCCGCAAGCTGACCGTGGGCAGCGAGCTGTACCCGGTGCTGTGCGGCAGTGCGTTCAAGAACAAGGGTGTGCAGCCGATGCTGGACGCCGTGATCGACTACCTCCCGTCGCCGCTGGACGTCGAGTCCGTCAAGGGCCATGTCCCGGGCAAGGAGGACGAAGAGGTTCTGCGCAAGCCGTCGACCGACGAGCCGTTCGCCGCGCTGGCCTTCAAGATCGCCGTGCACCCCTTCTTCGGCAAGCTCACCTACGTTCGCGTGTACTCGGGCAAGGTCGAGTCCGGTGCCCAGGTCGTCAACGCCACCAAGGGCAAGAAGGAGCGTCTGGGCAAGCTGTTCCAGATGCACGCCAACAAGGAGAACCCGGTCGAGTCGGCCTCCGCTGGTCACATCTATGCCGTGATCGGCCTGAAGGACACCACCACCGGTGACACCCTGTGCGATCCGAACCAGCAGGTCGTGCTGGAGTCGATGACCTTCCCGGACCCGGTTATCGAGGTGGCCATCGAGCCCAAGACCAAGAGTGACCAGGAGAAGCTGGGCACCGCGATCCAGAAGCTCGCCGAAGAGGACCCGACCTTCAAGGTGCACCTGGACCAGGAGACCGGCCAGACCGTCATCGGCGGCATGGGCGAGCTGCACCTGGACATCCTGGTGGACCGCATGCGTCGCGAGTTCAAGGTCGAGGCCAACGTCGGTAAGCCGCAGGTGGCCTACCGCGAGACCATCCGCCGCAAGGTGGAGAAGGTCGAGTTCACCCACAAGAAGCAGACGGGTGGCTCCGGCCAGTTCGCGAAGGTGCTCATCGACCTCGAGCCGTTCGTCGGCGAGGACGGTGCCACCTACGAGTTCGAGAACAAGGTCACCGGTGGCCGCATCCCGCGCGAGTACATCCCGTCGGTGGATGCCGGTGCGCAGGACGCCATGCAGTACGGCGTGTTGGCCGGCTACCCGCTGGTGAACCTGAAGGTGACGCTGCTCGACGGCGCCTACCACGAGGTCGACTCCTCGGAAATGGCGTTCAAGGTGGCGGGTTCGCAGGTGCTGAAGAAGGCCGCCCAGGCGGCCCAGCCGGTCATCCTCGAGCCCATCATGGCTGTCGAGGTCACGACGCCCGAGGATTACATGGGCGATGTGATCGGCGACTTGAACTCCCGCCGTGGTCAGATCCAGGCCATGGAGGAGCGCAGCGGTGCGCGTGTCGTCAAGGCGCAGGTGCCGCTGTCGGAGATGTTCGGTTACGTGGGCGACCTTCGGTCGAAGACCCAGGGCCGGGCGAACTACTCCATGGTGTTCGACTCGTACGCCGAAGTTCCGGCGAACGTGGCGAAGGAGATCATCGCGAAGGCGACGGGTCAGTGAGCATCGATGGCCGCTTGCGGCCAAGGCGCGAACTGGGCCGGAGTCGAGCCATCGATCACGCGAAGGCGACGGGTCAGTAAGCTCGTCGCGGCAACTCGCGGGCACACAACTGAACACATCGAAACTGCTTTAACCAAAGCACCAACAAGTCCAGGAGGACACCACAGTGGCGAAGGCGAAGTTCGAGCGGACGAAGCCGCACGTCAACATCGGGACCATCGGTCACGTTGACCACGGCAAGACCACGCTCACCGCAGCAATCACCAAGGTTCTGCACGACAAGTACCCCGATTTGAACGAGTCGCGCGCATTCGACCAGATCGACAACGCGCCTGAAGAGCGTCAGCGCGGTATCACCATCAACATCTCGCATGTTGAGTACCAGACCGAGAAGCGCCACTACGCACACGTGGACGCCCCCGGCCACGCCGACTACATCAAGAACATGATCACCGGTGCCGCCCAGATGGACGGCGCGATCCTGGTGGTCGCCGCGACCGACGGCCCGATGCCGCAGACCCGCGAGCACGTGCTGCTGGGCCGCCAGGTCGGCGTGCCCTACATCCTCGTGGCGCTGAACAAGTCGGACATGGTCGACGACGAGGAGCTCCTCGAGCTCGTCGAGATGGAGGTCCGCGAACTGCTGGCCGCCCAGGAGTTCGACGAGGACGCCCCGGTCATCCGCGTGTCCGCGCTGAAGGCGCTGGAAGGCGACCCGAAGTGGGTCAAGTCGGTCGAGGACCTCATGGAGGCCGTCGACGAGTCCATCCCGGACCCGGTTCGTGAGACCGACAAGCCGTTCCTGATGCCCGTCGAGGACGTCTTCACCATCACCGGTCGTGGCACCGTGGTGACCGGTCGCGTCGAGCGTGGCGTGATCAACGTCAACGAAGAGGTCGAGATCGTCGGCATCCGCCCGACCACGACCAAGACCACCGTCACCGGTGTGGAAATGTTCCGCAAGCTGCTCGACCAGGGCCAGGCCGGCGACAACGTCGGTCTGCTGGTTCGTGGCATCAAGCGTGAGGACGTCGAGCGTGGCCAGGTTGTGGTCAAGCCCGGCACCACCACCCCGCACACCGAGTTCGAGGGCAGCGTCTACATCCTGTCCAAGGACGAGGGCGGCCGCCACACGCCGTTCTTCAACAACTACCGTCCGCAGTTCTACTTCCGTACCACGGACGTGACCGGCGTGGTGACCCTGCCCGAGGGCACCGAGATGGTGATGCCCGGTGACAACACCGACATCTCCGTCAAGCTGATCCAGCCCGTCGCCATGGACGAGGGCCTGCGCTTCGCGATCCGCGAGGGCGGCCGTACCGTCGGCGCCGGCCGGGTTACCAAGATCATCAAGTAGGCTCCGCCTACTCGGATCACCTAAGTGATGATCTGACCTAGTACGCGAAAGCCCCCGAAATCTCACAGATTTCGGGGGCTTTTGCGTACCGGCTGAAGGGGCGGCGGACGGACACGCGCATGTCGCGCGGCTGGATGATAGTTTGGCGGAGGCGACGTCGTTGAAACTGCAACGGTCGGGACCGCGATCGTTACGGGGCGAGCTAGAGATGGACGTTGATGTGACAGAACCGATCTCGGCGTCGGTGCCGCTCGCCGACCGGATCCGGACGCAATTGAGTCCGTCACGAATCGTGGCCGGGGTCTCGACAACCGTGGCGGTCGCCGCGGTGGGAACCCTGGTCTGGGTGGTCGGGCACGAACCCGAGAAACCGGCGGCCGAGAGCGAGAGGCCCGTTGCCGTCGCGGCGGCGGCACCGGTCCCGCATGCGCAGCAAGTAGCGGCCCATCCTGCGCCGTCGGTGATTCCGGATGTGTTGCCTTCGGTGACACCGTCGCCGAAACCGCCGAGTCGGACCACGTCGTCGTTGCCGATCTTCGGCGGGCCCAGCCGCGGTGCCAGTATCGCGAGCCGTTCCGAACCGGTGCTGCCCTCGTTGCCCGAGGCGCCGGCTGAGTTGCCGACCATCTCCTGGCCGCAGTTCGACGCGGCGGCCGTGCAGCCGCCGTGGTCGACGTTGATCGACACGAATGCGCAGAACACCGCGGGCACCATCGCTTCTTCGGTTTCCGGCGGGGTCGGTGGTATCGGTGGCGGCGCATTGGATTTCCTGGGCGCCGTCATCACCGCTGCCAACTACGGAAATCAGAACTCCGGATTACCGTCTCCGGATGGTTTGACCGCGCTGATGCTGGGCCCGGCAGTTGCCGGAGCGGGCATGCCGGCCCTGCCGCCTCCGCCGGCGTTCGACTTCACGAAGTTACCGCCACCGCCGGCGTTCGACTTCTCGAAGTTGCCGCCACCGCCGTCCTTCGATTTCTCGAAGCTGCCGCCCCCGCCCGCGCTGCCGCCTCCGCCCCCGCCTCCGTCGTTCGACAATCCGCTCACCAAGCTGCCCAGTATCACCCGGGCGGTCGGCCTCCCGTTCTGATCCCACCGGCCTGCTGTAACGCATGTGATCCGTGAGGCGATGGATCCCACATAGACCGAAGGGTATGGGGGTCCGCTGATGTTTCGACGGGTAGGTGCACTGGTAGGCGCCGCTGTGGTCGCCGGTGCGACGCTGATCGGCTTGGCCGGCCCGGCCACGGCGATCCCCGGATGTCCGGACCTGCACTGGATCGGCGTCGCCGGCTCAGGCGAGCGTGACGATCCCACGGTCAACGCCGGGATGGGCCGCGTGGTCTACAACTCGCTGCGCGACCTGAATCAATGGGTCCAGCAGGATGGGCGCACCATGACCGCCGAGGCTGTGGCTTACCCGGCGGCGCCGGTGCCGGCAGACGGAGACCTTCTGGGTTGGGGCGGCTTCATGAGCAGCGTCGACGCCGGCGTGGCGGCCCTGGGAAACCAGTACGCCGCCTTCACCCAGCAGTGCCCGTCCAGCAAGGTGGTCCTGGCCGGCTACTCGCAGGGCGCGATGGTGGTGCACCGCAATCTGGCCGGCTTGTCGGGTAGCCCGAATCTGGTCGCCGCGTTGTTGGTGGCGGATGGGGACCGGTTGCCTGCCGATCCCACCGTCAACCTCGGTACGGCCACCGCCGTGCCGGGGGCCGGTAAGGGCGTCGCACAGGATTGGCCGATCCTGGCCCACGCTCCGGCGCCGCTGCCCGCCACGGTCGGTAGCCGCACCATCAGCGTGTGTGACCGCGGCGACGCGGTGTGCGACTACGACGAGGACGCCGAAGAGGTGACGGCCACCGCCATCGCGGTGCACACCAGCTATGCCCGGTCGAGTAGCGGGGGATACCGCTGGACGTGGCCGCTGTACCGGATGCTGGGCCCGTCGCCGATGCAGCAGCAGACGGTGCCGACGGCGATCGCGCCCGATGGAGTCGTTCACTCCTGATTTGCGTGGTCTCTGGCGCTAATCTGATGGCGCCCGCGACGACGACAGGAGACCGCGATGTCCACATTCTGGCGGTACCTACGCATTCAGGCCTTCGTACTGTTGTGCGGCATCGTCGGCCCGATCTTCCTGGTCATCTACTTCGCCAGCGGCGGTGACCCGTTGATGAAATGGATGTTCTGGACCGGCCTGTTGGTCACCGCCATCGACGTTCTGATCGCGCTGGGGCTCACCGCTGCCGGGTCGAAGTCGGCCGCGCAGAACCAGAAGCTCGAACAGGTCGGCGTGCTGGCCCTGGCCCAGGTCACCGGAATTCACGAGACCAACACCCGCATCAACGAGCAGCCGCTGGTGAAGCTGGATCTGCAGATCTCGGGGCCCGGCATCGCGCCGTTCGCCAGTCAGGACCGCGTGCTGGCCCCGGTGTCGCGGCTGCCCATGATCACCAATCGCAAGTTGGTCGTCCTCGTCGACCCGGCTACCAACGAATACCGGATCGATTGGGAGAGAAGCAGTCTGGTCAGCGGCCTGATGCCGGCGACGTTCACGATCGCCGAGGAGAACAAGACCTACGACCTCACCGGCCAGTCCGGCCCGCTGATGGAGATCCTGCAGATCCTCAAGGCGCACGGCATCGCCGTCAACAGCATGGTCGATCTGCAGGCCAATCCGGTGGCCCGCGAAGAGGTTCAGGCCGTGGTGCGGCGCGCGGCCGTACAGCAGGCCGCGCCGTCGTCGCCGGTGGCCGGCACGGAACCGGCCGCGCCGTCGGCCCCATTCCTCGCGCCGCCCGCGCCGTCGACCGCCCAACGCCTACAGGAACTGGAAACGCTGCGGGCGACGGGCGCCGTCAGCGAAGACGAGTACGCGGCCAAACGACAGCAGATCATCGCCGAGCTCTGATCTGGACCCCGGTCAATCAGGCCGGGCGCCGTGTGAGCAGCCGGGGACCCGTCATCCCATTGATCGGTACGCGGCCAGGAACACGTTCTACTTCTGCTGTTAGCCTGTGGCCAGGCTCACTGAAAGGACCCAGGGATGGCGGCAGGTAACGGAACTCTGGAAGGCCGGGTGGCATTCGTCACCGGCGCTGCGCGCGGTCAGGGACGCGCGCACGCGGTGCGGTTGGCCAACGAAGGTGCCGACATCATCGCGATCGACGTGTGCCGGTCGGTCGGCGACACGATCACCTATCCGGCCGCGACGTCAGAGGATCTCGCCGAGACCGTCGCCGCCGTCGAGGCCGCGGGCCGCAAGGTGCTGGCGCGTGAGGTCGACGTTCGTGACCTGGCGGCCCAGCAGCAGGTGGTGGCCGACGGTGTCGAGCAGTTCGGCCGGCTCGACGTCGTGGTGGCCAACGCCGGGGTGCTCAGCTGGGGTCGGCTGTTCGAGCTTTCGCCCGAACAGTTCGACACCGTTGTCGACGTCAACCTCAACGGCACCTGGCGGACCATCCGGGCCGCCGTGCCCGCCATGATCGAGGCCGGCAACGGCGGGTCGATCATCATCGTCAGCTCTTCGGCCGGGCTCAAGGCCACGCCGGGCAACGGGCACTACGCGGCCTCCAAGCACGGCCTGGTGGCCTTGACCAACACGTTGGCACTTGAGGTGGGGGAGTTCGGTATTCGGGTCAACTCGATCCATCCCTACTCGATCGACACCCCGATGATCGAGCCGGAGGCGATGGCGGAGATCTTCGCGAAGTACCCGAGCTACCTGCACAGCTTTGCGCCCATGCCCTATCACAAGGTGACCGACGGCAAGAACGAGGGACTCGCGGCGTTCATGGCGCCGGAAGAGGTTGCCGACGTCGTGGCGTTCCTGGCCAGTGACAACTCGGCGACCTTGTCGGGCAGCCAGATCGCCGTCGACCGGGGCGTGCTCAAGTACTGACCGGGCTACCGGCGCGCCTGGATCAGCACGTCGGCGAACTGGTCTACGGCCCAGTCGAGTTCGTCTGCGGTTACCACCAGAGGAGGGGCGAACCGCAGGGTCGAGCCGTGGGTGTCCTTGACCAGGACCCCACGTTCGGCCAATGCGAGGCCGAATTGCTTGCCGGTGCCCAGATCTGGGTCGATGTCCACGCCCGCCCACAGGCCCATGCCGCGCACCGCGGTGACTCCGTGCCCGATCAGCCCGGTGAGCCGCTGGTGTAGGCGGGTTCCGAGTTCAGTTGAGCGGCGCTGGAATTCGCCACGTTGCAGCATGCCCACCACGGTGATGCCGATGGCCGCCGCCAGTGGGTTGCCGCCGAAGGTAGAACCATGTTCGCCGGGGTGCAGAACGCCGAGGATGCCTTGGTCGGCCACCACCGCGGACAGTGGCACCACGCCACCGCCGAGGGCCTTGCCGAGCAGGTACACGTCGGGAATCACATCCCAGTGTTCGCAGGCGAAGGTGCGCCCGGTGCGGGCCAGGCCGGACTGGATCTCATCGGCGATCATCAGCACGCCGTTGCGGATACAGGTGTCGCGGACGCGGGGCAGGTAGTCGGCCGGCGGAACGATGATCCCGGCCTCGCCTTGGATGGGTTCGATCAGGACCGCGGCCGTGTTCTGGTCGATCGCCTCGTCGATCGCTCGGTGGTCGCCGAAGGGCACCGAGCGGAATCCCGGGGTGTACGGGCCGAAGCCGCGGCGGGCGGTGTCGTCGTCGGAGAAGCTGATGATCGTGGTGGTGCGACCGTGGAAGTTGTTGTGTGCCACCACGATGTTGGATTCGCCGGCGGGAACGCCCTTGACATCGGTGGCCCATTTGCGGGCCACTTTGATGGCGCTCTCGACGGCTTCGGCGCCACTGTTCATCGGCAGCACCATGTCCTTGCCACACAGTTCGGCCAAGGCTTCGGCGAACGGGCCCAGGCGGTCGGAGTGGAAGGCGCGGCTCACCAGGGTCAGCTGATCCAGTTGGGCGTGTGCGGCGGCGATGATCTCGGGGTTGCGGTGGCCGAAGTTGACGGCCGAGTACGCGGCCAGGCAGTCGAGGTAGCGCCGGCCGGTCACATCGGTGATCCAGGCTCCCTCGGCGCTGTGGGCCACCACCGGCAGCGGTGAGTAGTTGTGGGCGACATGGCGATCGTCGAGCGCGATGGCCTGGGCGATCGCAGAATCCGGGGTGGCCTGATTGTCCACGCTGTCCAGGATCGTCATGAATGTAGCTCCAGGGTGCAGCATTTGACGGATCCTCCGCCTTTGAGGAGTTCGGACATGTCGACGCCGACCGGCTCGAATCCGGCCCGGCTCAGTTGTGCGGCGAATCCGGTCGCGGCTGCGGGCATCACGACGTGGCGGCCGTCGGACACCACGTTGAGGCCGAGGACGTATGCGTCGGCCGATCCCACTTCGATGGCGTCACCGAACAGGTCGGCCAGCTGCTCTCGGGCGGCGGCGCTGAAGGCCGGAGGATAGTAGGCGATCGTCGAATCGTCGAGCACGGCCAAAGCCGTGTCGAGGTGATAGAAGCGCGGGTCGATGAGCTCCAGGCTAGTGACCTCGAGGCCGGTGATGGCCGCGATTTCACCGTGGGCTCGCAGGTCGGTGCGAAAGCCGTATCCAGCCAACAGTTTTGATCCGACGAGCAGCAGGTCGCCCTGGCCTTCGTTGACGTGTTCGGTGCGAACCGGACGGTAGCCGGCCGCAGTCATCCACTCGGCATAGGCGTCGGCCTCTGCGGCGCGCTGCGGGTAGGCGAATCGTGCCACCACCGCGATGTCCCCGAACAGGAAGCCCCCGTTGGCGGCGTAGACCATGTCGGGCAGGCCGGGGCGCGGGTGCACCAGGTCGACGGTGTGGCCCAGTTCGACGTATACGCGGCGCAGCGTGTCCCACTGGGCCAGTGCGAGTGAGGGATGCACCGGCGTGGCGGTGTCCATCCACGGGTTGATCGCGTATTCGACGGTGAAGTACTTCGGGGCGGTCATGGCGTAGTGGCGGGTGGCGGCGGTCCGAGCTTCGGGCGCAGCCTCGGGCATGACTTCATCGAAGATGGTCATGAATCGACGATATGAAGTGCTCGTAGCACAATCAATCACCGTTCATTGCGTGATGAGTAGAGATACATTGCACAAGTCGAGGTACTGCGACGTTTTGTTGCGTGGAGGCTGATGTGGACCGTCTGGATGACACCGACGAGCGGATTCTGGCCGAACTCACCCAGCACGCCAGGGCGACATTCGCCGAGATCGGGCAGCGCGTGAACCTGTCGGCGCCCGCGGTCAAGCGGCGAGTGGACCGCATGGTCGCCGAGGGAGTGATCCGGGGCTTCACCACCGTGGTCGACCGCAACGTGCTCGGTTGGAGTACCGAGGCGTACGTGCAGGTGTTCTGCCAGGGCACCATCGCGCCGGACCAGTTGCGCGCCGCCTGGATCGACATCCCGGAGGTGGTCAGCGCGGCCACGGTGACCGGCACCGCCGACGCGATCCTGCACGTGCTCGCCCGGGACATGCGTCACCTCGAGGAGGCCCTCGAGCGCATCCGGTCGACGGCACGGATCGAGCGCAGCGAGAGCATCGTGGTGCTCACCAACGTCATCGACCGGGGCCGGCCGTAACGTCACTTAGGAGAACGTCGGCATCAGCGGCCGGCCTGGGCAAACGTAGGGTGCCCTACAACGTTTGACCCCGATCGTGTAAAAACCCCACGTGACTACTTCAGCGGGATCAGCAGCGGGCATCGTCATCGTCGGCGGCGGCTTGGCTGCGGCCCGGACGGCCGAACAGCTGCGCCGCTCGGAGTACGCCGGGCCCATCACCATCGTCAGCGACGAGGACCATCTGCCTTACGATCGGCCTCCGCTCTCCAAGGAAGTGCTGCGCGCCGAGACGGATGACGTGACGCTCAAGCCGGCCGAGTTCTACGCCGAGAACAACATCACGCTGCGGCTGGGTTCCGCGGCGCAATCGGTGGACACCGCGGCCAAGACCTTGAAGCTGGCCGATGGCAGCGACGTGGCCTATGACGAGCTCGTCATCGCCACCGGCCTGGTGCCGAAACGCATTCGGGCGTTCGGTGATCTGGCGGGCATTCACGTGCTGCGGAACTACGACGAGAGCATGGCCCTGCGCGAGCAGGCCGGAAAGGCTTCGCGGGCCGTGGTGGTCGGCGCGGGCTTCATCGGCTGCGAGGTGGCCGCGAGCCTGCGCAAGCTGGGCGTCGAGGTGGTGCTGGTGGAACCGCAGCCGACGCCGTTGGCCTCGGTGCTGGGTGAGCGGATCGGGGCATTGGTGACCCGGCTGCACCAGGCCGAAGGTGTCGACGTGCGTTGCGGTGTCGGCGTGAGTGAGGTGCGTGGCGCCGAGAAGGTCGAGCAGGTCGTGCTGGGCGACGGCACCGAGCTCGATGCCGACCTGGTTGTGGTCGGTATCGGTTCGCATCCGGCGGTGCAGTGGCTCGAAGGCAGCGGTATCGAGCTCGACAACGGCGTGGTCTGCGATGAGGTGGGCCGCTCCAGCGCTGCGGGCGTGTGGGCCATCGGCGATGTCGCGTCGTGGCGCGATCACGTGGGAGGCCAAGCGCGCGTTGAGCATTGGAGCAACGTTGCCGACCAGGCCCGGGCCATGGTGCCGGCGATCCTGGGCCAGGAGGCCTCGCCCGTGGTGTCGGTGCCGTACTTCTGGAGCGATCAGTACGACGTCAAGATCCAGTGCCTGGGTGAGCCCGAGGCCGACGACGTCGTACACGTGGTGGAGGACGACGGACGCAAGTTCCTGGCCTTCTACGAGCGTGACGGCGTGGTGGTCGGCGTGGTCGGCGGCGGCATGCCGGGCAAGGTGATGAAGGCCCGCGGCAAGATCGCCGCAGGCGCCCCCATCTCCGACGTCCTGGGCTGACCTGCTCGGCGTCAGAACTGGCCGAGGTAGAACCGGCTGCCCTGGTCGTCGGTGCACTCGGCCATCAGCCCGTAGTCCTGCCTCGACGGCTGTTGCAACACGGTGCCACCGGCCTCGATGACACGGCTGACCGCGGCGTCGATGTCGGCGACCGTCCACATGGGCACGGTCACGGCCCGTCTGCCGCCGCCGGCCATACCTGACATCGGCTGGCTGCCCTGCACACCCCAGCCGTCGTTGACCCGGCCGGGTTCGAAGGTCCAGAAGAACAGGCGGCTGTAGAACTCCTTGAACGCCGTCGAGTCGGGGACCTCGTAGGTGATGTACGAGAGTTCGCCTGGCCCTGCGCCGTTCAGTTTTGGCCGACGGGTGCCCGGCTTGGGCAAGAACACCGCGAACGGGGCGCCGGCCGGATCGGTGGCGTCGAGCACGGTGCCGTAATCGAAGTCCTGCGTCTGGCCGGGTCGGCCCCCACCTGCCACGATCGCCTGGCGGGCGCCGTCGAGGTCAGTCACCGCGTAGCAGCAGAAAAGTGTCGCCGGACCGGCCACGCTGAAGATGCCAACGGGCTGCTCGGTGTTGGTCACCTGCCGGGTGGCCGGGTCGTAGGTCCAGCCCAGGACGTGACCGTAGAACGCCGCGGCCCGCTCGGCGTCGGGCACCCAGACCGAGACGTAGCCGACATCGCCGTGCTGGATGGGCACGGCGGCCCTGGTCACCGGTCCGGACAGCATCCAGCGGTGGCCCGATGGGTCGATGAAGGCGGCGTTGCGGGTGCCGTAGTTCTCATACGGTTCCCGTTGTACCTGCGCACCCAGCGTCCGGGCCCGCTCCAGTGTCGCGTCGGTGTCGGCGACCGCGAGCATGAGGCTCACTGAATTGGCTTGTGGCGCCGGTGCTCTCAATCCAAGTTCGGGATACTCGTCGGCCAGGTACAGCACGCCGTCACCGATCTGCAGCTCTGCATGTCCGATGCGGCCGTCCTCCATCACGATCGGCTCGCCGATCGGCGCCGCTTCGAGCGCATCGATGTACCAGGCGATCGCGGCCCGGGCGTCGGGTACGGCCAGGTAGGGAATGGCCGCCGGGCGCGGGGGTGCAGGCACGGGCGCGGGCTGGTTCAATTCGGCGATCGCAGTGTCGGTTCCGCTCATTTCAACTCCTTCGGCGTGGGTGGGCAGGGTGAGCGCCGATTCCAGTCGTGCGCGCAGCCGGGCGGCGAACGCCGGATCGGGGGCGACCGGGTGGTCCCCGCCGCTGAGCACGGTCAACGGATCGTGGCTGTTGATCACGGCGTCCCTCCCTCCGGTGTCGGGTACTCGGATCTGAAGGCGCGGCGGGCCCGCACCAGCAGGGCCTCGGTGGCGTGTACGGTGCGGCCGATCAACTCGGCGCATTCACCCACCGACCGGTCGTCGAGGTAGCGCAGCGCCAGCACTGTCCGATGGTGTTCGGGCAGGCGGGCCAGGACCGCCTCGGCGACAATGCGATCCAGTTCGGTGTCCCAGTCGTCGATGGGGTCCACCGGTTCGGGCAGCTCGGCCACCGGCACGGTGAACCGGTCGCGGCGGCGCCGGTAGTGGTCGGCCAACTTGTGCCGAGCCACCCCGATCAGCCAGGGCACCGACATCGGCGGCGGCGATGGTTTCCTGGCCGCGTCCATCGCGGCCAGGAACGTCTCCGAGGTCAGGTCCTCGGCGGTTCCGCGGTCACCGCAGCGTCGCACGAAGTACCCGTACACCACCGGCAGGGCCTCGTCGTACAGGTTCAGCAGCGCCCGCGGAGCGTCTGTTTCGGCGCTCACATCCATATCGTCGCCGCCGGGCGTCGAACTCAGACGGGGTTGGGCGAAGAATTTCGCCGGAAAATCATTGGCGTAGGTCAGCAGGGGTGGGTCATGGTGGTCGGTGTGGTGGACGTCGATGCCTTCGAGCGGGACGGTTTCGTCAAACTCGAGCAGGCAGTTCCCGTCGAAATCGCCGATGCCGCCCGGGATCTGCTGTGGCATCAAATAGGGGTCCGCGCGGACGAACCGGCATCGTGGACCAGTCCAGTCGTGTGGGCGGCTGACCTGACCGGTGCCGGGCCGTTCCAGCGGCTGGTGCGCAACGCCGCGCTCACCGAGGCCCTCGACGTGATCTGCGGTGTAGGCGGTTGGCTGCCGCGCGGGTCCCTGGGCAACATTCCGGTCCGATTTCCGGTCGATCCGCCCGCTGATGACCGGGGTTGGCACATCGATGCCAACACTGAACTGCCGGGAGGGCGGTGGGCGGTCAGCGGTCGCCCGCACACCGTCCTGGTGCTGACGCTGCTGTCGGAGGTCGGGCCCGCCGATGCGCCGACGCGTATCCGGGTGGGTTCGCATCGCTGCGTGGCCGGAGTGCTGGGGCCGGAGCCCCTCGATTTCGTCGACGCCGGGGCCATGGTGGACGAGGTGAGCCGCGGCTGTCCGGTGGCCCAGGCGACGGGGCGGCCCGGCGACATGTACGTGGTTCACCCGTTCACGGCGCATGCCGCCGATGTACATCGAGGCCGCACACCACGTTTCATGTCCCAGGCTCCCGTGATGCTCAGCGAGCGGCTCAGCCCCACAGGGCCGCGGGCTCTGGCTGCGGCATGGGACGGGCTACCGCGGGGCTAGCGCCTCCAGCCCGGGCCGGGCCAGCTCGAAGGCCTGGGCAATCGCGTCGGCCAGCGCGACCGCCTCGTCGGCCAGCCAGTGCTCGTACGCCGACAGTGCGACGCCCAGCATCAGCCAGCCCGCGGTCTGGGGCATCAGATCGGCGGGTGCTGCGCCGATCCGCTGCGCCACGTAGGTCGCGATCACCTCGCGCCAGCCGGCGTACATCGTCATCGAATAGGCCTGCAGCCCAGCGGTTTCCAGAATCACCCGCATGCGCCGGCGATGCTGGGCCATCTCCTGGTCGTCGTAGGTGTTGAAGGAGAGCAGGGCCTCGCGCAACGCCTCGGCCAGCGGGATCTCGGTGCTGAGGCCATGGAGCAACTCGCGCAGGTGCTGGAGGTGGGCGTCGAAGTCGCCCCAGGGGATGGCGTTCTTGGAGGCGTAGTAGCGGAACAGGGTGCGCCGGGCGATGCCGGCGGCCTTGGCCACGTCGTCGACACTGACTTCGTCGAAACCTCTGCTGGCGAACAGGGCCAGCGCCACGTCGGTGATGTGGTCCTGCGTGGTGGACGGGCGTCGGCCAACACGGGGCCCCGATACCTGGCGCATGAAACCCGCCCTTCCATTTGTGCACTCGATGCCATATTCTTGCGACTCAGGTCACAATTGTCGAGACCCACAGTTGCAGGAAAGGTGCGATTCATGGATCAGAACCCGCAGGTTGAAACCGAAACCCAGCTCGTCACCGAGACGCTCGTCGAAGAGGTCTCGATCGACGGTATGTGCGGGGTTTACTGACGGTGTCCGCAGAGGTTGCCGATATGGCTGGGCGCACTGGTGTCGTATTCGACCCCGATGTCAGCTGGCGGTTGCACCACCAGGTGGCGGTGCGGCCGGAGCCGTTCGGCGCCCTGCTGTATCACTTCGGAACTCGCAAGCTGTCGTTTCTGAAGAACCGGACGGTCGTCGAGGTGGTCAACTCACTGGCTGATCACCCCGACGCCCGGTCCGCGTGTCGCGCCGCCGGCATCGCAGACTCCGACCAAGGTCCCTACCTGCATGCGCTGAGCGTGCTGGTGTCCTCGAAGATGCTCATCCCCGGGAACTCACAATGACTTCTGTTGCCCCTGTGCCCAGGCTCGTCGATCAATTCGAGAGCGGGCTCGACGCCCCGATCTGCCTGACCTGGGAGCTCACCTACGCCTGCAACCTGGCGTGCGTGCACTGCCTGTCCTCCTCGGGCAAGCGGGATCCGCGCGAGCTGTCCACGCAGCAGTGCAAGGACATCATCGACGAGCTGGAACGCATGCAGGTGTTCTACGTGAACATCGGCGGCGGCGAACCCACTGTGCGCCCGGACTTCTGGGAACTGGTCGACTACGCGACCGAGCACCACGTCGGGGTCAAGTTCTCCACCAACGGTGTGCGCATCACGCCGGAGGTGGCCGCCAAGCTCGCCGCCAGCGACTACGTCGACGTGCAGATCTCACTGGACGGGGCCAACGCCGAGGTCAACGACGCGGTGCGCGGCAAGGGCTCGTTCGACATGGCCGTGCGCGCGCTGGAAAACCTTGCCGCCGCAGGCTTTTCCGATGCCAAGATCTCGGTCGTGGTGACTCGCCACAACGTCGACCAGCTCGACGAGTTCAAGGCGCTGGCCGACCGTTACGGGGCCACGCTGCGGATCACCCGGCTGCGTCCGTCGGGCCGCGGTGCCGATGTCTGGGACGAGCTGCACCCGACCGCGGACCAGCAGCGCCAGCTGTACAACTGGTTGGTCGCCAATGGTGAGCGGGTGCTGACCGGCGATTCGTTCTTCCACCTGTCGGGGCTGGGCGAGCCCGGCGCGCTGGCCGGGCTGAACCTGTGTGGGGCCGGTCGTGTGGTGTGCCTGATCGACCCGGTGGGCGACGTCTACGCCTGCCCGTTCGCCATCCACGACAAGTTCCTGGCCGGAAACATCTTGGAAGATAACGGTTTCCAGAACGTCTGGCAGAACTCCACCCTGTTCCGCGAGCTGCGCGAGCCGCAGTCGGCCGGTGCCTGCAGCGGCTGCGGACATTACGATGCCTGCCGTGGCGGCTGCATGGCGGCCAAGTTCTTCACCGGTCTGCCGATGGACGGACCGGACCCCGAGTGCGTCGAAGGCTGGGGCGAGCCCGCCCTGGCTCAGGAGCGCACCAAACCCAAGCCCAGCGGTGACCACTCCCGCGGCACCAAACAAGGCCCGGTGGCACTGAAGTTGCTGACCAAGCCGCCCGCCCGCATCTGTAACGAAAGTCCGGTATAAATCCATGGCCCGTGATACCTGGTTCGAGACCGTCGCCATCGCCCAGCAGCGGGCGAAGAAGCGGCTGCCCAAGTCTGCCTACTCGTCGCTGATCTCTGCCAGTGAGAAGGGTGTGACGGTCTCCGACAACGTGGAGTCGTTCGCCGAGCTCGGGTTCGCCCCGCACGTGGTGGGCGCCACCGAGAAGCGTGAGATGGCGACAACCGTGATGGGGCAAGACATCTCGATGCCGGTCATCATCTCGCCGACGGGTGTGCAGGCCGTGGACCCCGACGGTGAGGTGGCCGTGGCCCGCGCGGCGGCGGCCCGTGGCACCGCCATGGGGCTGTCCTCCTTCGCCAGCAAGCCGATGGAGGAAGTCACCGCCGTCAACGACAAGATCTTCTTCCAGATCTATTGGCTCGGGTCCCGCGACGAGATCGCCGAGCGGGTGCAGCGCGCCAAGGACGCGGGCGCGGTCGGGCTCATCGCCACGACCGACTGGAGCTTCAGCCACGGCCGCGACTGGGGTAGCCCGAAGATCCCGGAGCGAATGGACCTGCGCACGATGTTGCGGATGTCTCCGGAGGTGCTCACCAAGCCCCGCTGGTTGTGGAGCTTCGGCAAGCACCTGCGTCCGCCGGACCTGCGCGTGCCCAACCAGGGCCGGCGTGGTGAGCCGGGGCCGACCTTCTTCGAGGCCTACGGGCAGTGGATGGGTACCCCGCCGCCGACCTGGGAGGACATCGCCTGGCTGCGTGAGCAGTGGGGCGGTCCTTTCCTGCTCAAGGGCATGGTGCGCGTCGACGACGCCAAACGTGCCGTGGATGCGGGTGTTTCGGCCATAACGGTGTCCAACCACGGCGGCAACAACCTGGACGGCACGCCTGCGGCGATCCGTTGCCTGCCCGCCATCGCCGAGGCGGTGGGGGACCAGGTCGAGGTTTTGCTGGACGGCGGGATCCGCCGCGGCAGCGATGTCGTGAAGGCGGTGGCGCTGGGTGCCCGTGCGGTGATGATCGGACGCGCCTACCTGTGGGGGCTGGCCGCCAACGGTCAGGCCGGTGTCGAGAACGTGCTGGACATCCTCAGCGGCGGCATCGACTCGGCGCTGCGCGGGTTGGGCAAGTCTTCGATCCACGACCTGACGCCGGACGACATCCTGGTTCCCGAGGGCTTCACCCGGACCCTCGGCGTGCCGCGCACCGACTCCTGACGGCCGGCCCCGGCGCGTCGCGGCGTGGCGTGACAGGGGTGGCAGAAGGGACGTACGTGATGTTCATGGCGGCTGTCGGAGAAAGCTAAGGCAAATCAATTGCTGCTCGGGCTCCAACAATTGGCGCACAGTAGGTGAATTCGGCCTACGATCGGCACGTGGCTTTCCCCAGCGGGCTCGGGAACTCAACGTCGAGACAGCTACGCAGCATGTCGCCAATGTTGATCATCCCCGTGGGCTCTACCGAGCAACATGGTCCGCACCTGCCTCTGGACACCGACACCCGGATCGCGACAGCCGTCGCCCGGGAGGTCCTCGAGCAGCTCGACGACGCCTCGACCGGCGACTGGATGGTCGCCCCGCCCGTGTACTACGGCGCCAGCGGCGAGCACGAGGGGTTCCCCGGCACGGTATCGATCGGCACTCCCGCTTTGCGGTCGTTGCTGGTGGAGTACGGCCGCTCTGCCTCCAGCTGGGCCGGCCGACTCGTCTACGTCAATGGTCACGGGGGCAATGTGGAAGCGCTGGTCGCCGCGGTGACCCTGTTGCGCCAGGAGGGCCGCGACGTTGGCTGGGTCCCGTGCATTGCCACGGGTGCCGACGCCCATGCGGGGCACACCGAAACATCTGTATTGCTACATATTTCGCCCGGCGATGTCTGGACCGATGACCTGACCGTGGGGAACACGGCCCCGCTGGCCGAGCTGATGCCTGCGATGCGCAGTGGTGGGATCGCGGCTGTCAGCGAAGTCGGGGTACTCGGTGACCCGACAACCGCCACGGCTGCCGAGGGGGAGCGTATCTTTGCTGAGATGGTCAACGGCTGCGCCGGTCGGATTAGGCGGTGGCAGCCCGACCGGAACGGATTGCTGACATGACCGGACCGAGGCTGCCCGACGGCTTTGCCGTGCAGGTGGACCGCCGGGTCAAGGTCCTCGGCGCCGGCGCGGCGCTGCTCGGCGGCTCACCGACCCGGTTGCTGCGGTTGGCGCCGACGGCGCAGACCATGCTCAACGGTGGCCGCTTGGAGGTACACGACGCCCAGAGCGCGCAACTGGCGCGGACTTTGCTCGACGCCACGGTCGCCCACCCCCGTCCGCCCAGTGGGCCGTCTCATCGCGACGTGACGGTGGTTATCCCGGTGCGCGACAACGTATCCGGTCTGCACCGGCTGATCGCCGCGCTGCGCGGGCTACGGGTGATCGTCGTCGACGACGGCTCGGCGGTGCCGGTCGCGCAATCGGAGTTCGCCGGGATGCACTGCGATGTCCAGGTGCTCCGGCACCTCCGCAGCAACGGTCCGGCGGCCGCCCGCAACACCGGGCTGGCAGCGTCCGAGACCGACTTCGTGGCGTTCCTCGACTCGGACGTGGTGCCGCGGCGCGGGTGGCTGGAGGCGTTGCTCGGACACTTCTGCGACCCGGCGGTCGCGCTGGTGGCGCCGCGCATCGTCGGGCTGCACACCGCCGACAATGTGGTCGCCCGGTACGAGGCCGTGCGTTCGTCGTTGGACCTCGGGGTGCGGGAGGCGCCGGTGGTGCCCTACGGCCCGGTGTCCTACGTCCCGAGCGCAGCCATCATCTGCCGGCGGTCTGCGCTGGCCGCGGTGGGCGGGTTCGACGAGACCATGCAGTCCGGCGAGGACGTCGACCTGTGCTGGCGTCTGGTCGAGTCGGGCGCGCGGCTGCGGTACGAGCCGATCGCGCTGGTGGCCCACGACCACCGGACGGATCTGCGAGAGTGGTTCAACCGCAAGGCTTTCTACGGGACATCGGCAGCGCCGCTGAGTGTCCGCCACCCCGGTAAGACCGCCCCTGTGGTGATCTCGGGCTGGACGCTGATGGTGTGGCTGTTCCTGGCCATGGGGTCGTGTTTCGGTTATCTGGGCTCGGTGGTGATCGCGATCATCACCGGTCGGCGGATCGCGCGCTCGCTCAGTACCGTCGAGACAGAACCCACGGAGGTCGCCGCGGTGACCGCACGCGGACTCTGGTCGGCGGCCCTGCAGTTGTGTTCGGCGATCTGCCGGCACTACTGGCCCGTGGCGCTGATCGCCGCCCTGCTGTTCCGGCGGGCCAGGCATGCGGTCCTGGTGGCCGCGGTGCTCGACGGGGTGGTCGACTGGGCGAGCCGGCGCGGCAATGCCGACGATGACACCAAACCGGTCGGCCTGCTGGCCCACATCCTGCTCAAGCGTCTGGATGACCTGGCCTACGGCATCGGGCTGTGGACCGGTGTGGTGCGCGAACGCCGGCTTGGTGCCCTCAAGCCGCAGCTGCGGAGCTAGAACCAATTGACCGATGTCCTGATCGTCGGCGCCGGAAGCGCCGGTTCAGTTCTGGCTGAACGGCTTTCCAGCGATCCCGATTGCCGCGTCACCGTCGTCGAGTCCGGCCCGGCGCCGAGTGACCCGCGGGTGGAAGCGCAGATCACCGACGCCCTGCGGCTGCCGATCGGGGCGGCCAGCTCGGTGGTGCGCCACTACGCGTCGGTTCTGACGGATAACCCGCCGCGGCTTACCCAGATCATGCGCGGTGCGGTCGTCGGTGGTTCCGGTGCGGTCAACGGCGGCTACTTCTGCCGGGGGCTGCCGACGGACTTCGACCGGTGGGCGGTACCCGGGTGGGGCTGGGACGACGTGCTTCCGCACTTCCGTGCCATCGAGACCGACCTGGATTTCGGCACCGCGTTGCACTGCGACACCGGCCCGATCACTGTCCGTCGGGTACGCGAATTCGACGGTTGCACAGCGTCATTCGTCGATGCTGCGACACGCGCCGGATTCGGTTGGATCGACGATCTGAACGGTTCGGACGCCGGTGCGGCGTTGCCGGCCGGCGTGGGCGCGGTCCCGTTGAACATCAACGGCGGCACCAGAGTCGGGCCGGGCGGCGCCTACCTGAAGCCGGCGTTGGGGCGGCCGAATCTCGACCTCCGTGCCGATACCCGGGTCCAGCGGGTGTTGTTCCGGGGGAACCGAGCGGTCGGGGTCGCCTGCGCGGACGGTTCTGTTCTGCGCGCTGATCGAATTGTGCTGTGCTCCGGCGCGATTGGCTCGGCACACCTGCTGCTGCTGTCGGGTGTCGGGCCCCCGTCCGACCTGGAGCCGCTGGGCGTTCCGGTGGTGGCCGGCCTGCCGGTCGGTATGCACACCGTGGATCACCCGGAGTGGGTTCTTCCGGTGTCGTGGGTACCCACCCATGACCTGCCGCCGTTGGAGGCGGTCCTCACCACATCGGAGGGCATCGAGGTTCGTCCGTACACGGCCGGCTTCGCGGCGATGGTGCACGGGCCCGGGCATGACCCCGCAGAGCTTCCGCACCTCGGGGTGGCGCTCATGCGTCCGCACTCGCGGGGCCGGGTCCGGTTGGCGTCGGCGGATCCGAACGTGGCGCCGGTGATCGAGCACCGCTACGACACGGTGGCAGCTGATGTCGACGCCCTGCGGCAGGGGTCCCAGTTGGCCCGCGAATTGGTCAGCTGTACAACCGAAGTCGGTGAGGCGTCGTGGTCTACGTCGCAGCATCTGGCCGGAACCGCTCCGATGGGAACCGGGCCGCAGGCAGTAGTCGACCCGACGTGCCGCGTGCTGGGCGTCGAGGGCCTCTGGGTGGTGGACGGGTCGATCATGCCCGCGATCACCAGCCGCGGCCCGCACGCGACCATTGCCATGATCGGTCATCGGGCGGCGGAGTTTCTCGCCGCTTGATCCGGCGGACGAACCGCAGCTGTTCACCGTCGCGGCCCGGTGCCCAAATTCCGACGAACGCCGCCGCCACGGCCAGTACCACCGCCATCACCAGCATGGCCGCGTTGGCGGCGTCGAGAAACGCCTGCTTGGCGAGTTCGGTGACGGCTTCGCCTCGCGGGCCCAGATGCGCGGCCACCGACAGGGCTTCGGCCAGCGAGCTCAGGATGGGGTCGCGCACTTCGGCGGGCAGCCCGGTCAGCTCGGGGGCCAACTGGTTCTGATAGTGGGCGGCCAGGATCGAGCCGGCCACCGCGATGCCCAGCGCCGCACCGACTTCCCGGGTGGTGTCGTTGACGGCGGAGGCCACCCCCTGCTTGTCGTCCGGAACCGCGCCCATGATGGCCGATGTGGTCGGCGCCGTGCACATGCCGATGCCGATGCTCATGATCACCAGCGGCCAGGCGTATTGCGGATAGCTGGAGTCGATTTCGAGCCAACGCATGCACACGAGGCCGGCCGAGATGATCAGGAGGCCGACGAACACGCAGGTGCGCAACCCCAGCCGGGGCAGATACAGGTGCGTGGTGGCGCTGAGGATCAACAGAGGTACGGCCAACGGGCACAGCGCTATTGCGGTTTGGATCGGGCTATAGCCCATCACCAGCTGGATGTATTGCATGCTGACGTAGAAGTAGCCGAAGTTCACGAAGAACAGGAATGTCACGCCCACCGCGCCGGTTGCGAAGTCGGGCTTGGCGAACAGCCGCACGTCGAGCAGGGGGTGTCGCTGCCGCAGCTGTACCACGGTGAACGCGGCGGCCAAGACGACGCCTGCGGACAGGCAACCCCACACCACCGGGTGCGTCCAACCCCGCATCGGCGCCTCCACCACGCCGAGCACGAAGACCGCCACCGCAGCGCCGATCAGGATGGCGCCGAGCCAATCCACCGGGGCGCTCTGTTCGTCGCGTGAGGAGGGCACGGTGCAGGTCAATACGAACAAACCCACCCCGGCGCCGACGAATGTGACGAAGATGGACTGCCATTGCCAGAGATGCAGCAGGCCGCCGGTGACCAGGAAGCCGACGATGGCTCCCGATCCGACCACGCCGGCCCAGATGCCAACCGCCTTGTTGCGCTCCGCCTTTGGGAATGCCGCGGTCAGAAGGGACAGGGTGGCCGGCATGATGAAGGCCGCGCCGGCCCCGGCCACCGCACGCGCTGCGATCAGTTGAGCGGGACTGTCGAAGATCAGCGGCGCCGCCGAGGCCAGCACGAAGACCACGAGCCCGGTCAGCAGGGCGCCGCGGCGGCCGTAGCGGTCACCGATCGCCCCGGCCGGTAGCAGCAGGCAGGCGAGCACCAGGGTATAGCCGTCGATCACCCAGGTGAGTTGGGCTTGGGTGGCCGAGGTCTGGCGGGCGATGTCGGGCAGTGCGGCATTGAGCGCCACCATCGACGCGATCACGATGGAGACGTCCATGCAGGCGACGGCGAGCAGCCAGTACCGCTGCTTGATCGTCAGATCCGCCATGCGCGGGTCGCTATCCTGGCTGGACTCGACCAGGGTGCCGGACATGCTTCGCCCTCCTGCGTCGATGAAGTTCTGAGACTAACAGTCTCGGAGCAAGACGGTAAGTCTCTTTTAGGAAGGTGCAGGCGAATGGCTGCCGAAAGCGCTGACCCGCGCCCCGCCCGGTCCCGGGCCCGGCTGCTGGAGGCGGCGACCGCGCTGTTGCGGTCGGGCGGACCCAGCGCGGTGACCGTCGACGCCGTGACAAAGCACGCCAATGTGGCCAGGGCGACGTTGTACCGGCACTTCCCGAGCGGAAACGACTTGCTGGCAGCGGCATTTCGCGCGCTCATTCCGGCGGCGCCGATGCCGCCGGAGGACGGAACGCTGCGCGACCGGCTGATCGCGCTGGTTCAGGCGCAGGCCGATTCGATCGCCGAGGCGCCGATCAGTATCACCGCGATGTCGTGGTTGGCGCTGGGCGGGGATCTGGAGAAGCTGCCGTGGCGGACCGGTGACAGCGATGAGGTGCGGACGCTGCGCGAGCGGGTGGCCGAGCAGTATGCGAAGCCGTTCGAGGCGATCTTCGACAGCCCCGAGGCCATCGCCGAGCTCGGCGAGGTCGATCGCACCATGGCCGCCGCGCTGCTCCTTGGCCCGATCGTGCTGGGCAAGCTCAGCACTCTGGCGGAGTTCGACTACGCCAGTTGTGTGCAGGCCGCGGTGGATGGCTTTCTGGCCACCCACCGTCGGACCAAAGCGGCTCAGCGCAGCGAGTAACGAATCGGCAGGTGCTTGAGCCCGCCGACGAATGTCGTCGCGGAAAGCTCTGGGGTTCCGGCCAGTTCGATCGAATCCAGGCGGCTCAACAGCTCGGTGAACAAGCTGTTCATCTCCATTCTGGCCAGCGCCGCTCCCAGACAGAAGTGCACGCCGTAGCCGAAGGCCAGGTGCTTGTTCGGATCTCTCGCGACATCGAAGCGGTGCGGATTGGCGAACACCTCTTCGTCCCGGTTGCCGGAAACATAAGCCAGATAGACGGATTCGCCCTTGGCGATCGGCACGCCACGCACGGTGGTGTCGGCGGTCGCGGTGCGCATGAACTCCTTGACCGGGGTGGACCATCGGATCATCTCTTCGACCGCGGTGCCCATCAGACCGGGCTGGGCCTGCAGTCTGGCCAACTGGTCCGGATTCTCGATGAGCGCGTGCAGCCCGCCGGAGATGGCGTCCTTGGTGGTGTCGTGGCCCGCGCTGGCGACGATGACGTAGTACGACGCGGTGTCGACGTCGGACAGCGGCTCACCGTCCATGGTGCCGTTGGCGATGGCCGACGCCAGGTCCTCGGTCGGGTTGGCGCGGCGCGACGCGGTCAGCGTGGAGAAGTAGGCGAAGAAATCCATCAACACTGCCAGTTGGTCTTCCAGCGAGCCCCCGTCGCGCTTGTATTCGTCATCGTCGCCGCCGAACATCTCCTGGGTGAGCATGTGCATGCGGCCAAAGTCCTCTTCGGGCAGCCCGAGCAGGGACATGATCACGTAGAGCGGGAAGTCGACGGCGATGGCGGTGACGAAATCGCATTCGGGCCCGATGTCGCGCATCTTGTCGACGTAGCGTTTGGCGAGCTCGTCGACCCGAACCTTGAGGGCTCGCATTGCCTTGGGGCGGAACCAATCCGCACCGATGGCCCGTACCTTGCGGTGGTGCGGGTCGTCCATGTGGATCAGGGTGCGCAGGCCCATGCCCGCCTCGAGTTGCTGCTTGGCCAGATCGTCGGCGGCCGCAGTGGCCAGCAGCGGCCGGGGTTCGCTGATGAAGAGCTCGTTGTCCCGCTCGATGGCCATGATGTCGGCGTGCTTGGTGATCGCCCAGAACGGCCGGTAGGGCCGGTTGTCCACCCAGGCCACCGGATTGTTGGCGCGCAAATGGGTCAGCGCGGTGTGCAGTCGCGAATCGTCGGCGTAGGCCGTCGGGTCGGCGAGCACCTTCGCGGCTTCATCCATTGTCGGCGCGCTCATACAGACTCCTCCCGGGGCGGGTACTTGACGGGTGTCAACTACCACCATATGTGATCGCCGCCACGTAAGGGAGCTGATTTTTCCGATCCGCCCCGTACGCTCGCAGCCATGCGGTCGGGCCGTTGCGTCGTCGCGTTGCTGGCACTGCTGGCGATGCTGGTGGGAGGCTGTGCGCAAGGTGGCGGTCACGCGGTGACGCCGCCCCGGCCCGTCGATGGCGCGCCGGGGCGGGTCCAGGGGCCGGACCCGGCGGTGGTGCGCACGGCCGCCGGAACCCTGCGGGGCACAGTGGCATCCGACCATCGGCTGTTCGCCGGGATCCCGTATGCCGCGGCGCCGGTAGGTCCGTTGCGGTTCGCCGCACCGGCGCCCGCCCCGGGTTGGCCGGGGGAGCGCGACACCACCGCGCCGGGGCCACGCTGCGTGCAGGATCCGGATTCGGATCCCGAACGCGGAGCCAACACCGCGGAGGACTGCCTGAACCTCAACGTCTGGACGCCGCCGGTCTCTCAGGAGAAGCGCCCCGTGATGGTGTGGATTCACGGCGGCGCGTTCGCGGGCGGCAGCAGCGGTATCTACGACGCGGCGCGTCTCTCCGCGCGTGGCGGCATCATCGTGGTCACCGTCAACTACCGGCTCGGCACCCTGGGGTTTCTCGCCCACCCCGCTCTGGGGGCCGGCGGCGATGTCGGCAACTACGGTCTGGCTGACCAGCAGGCAGCGCTGCGGTGGGTACGGGACAACATCGCCGATTTCGGCGGGGATCCCGAAAAGGTCACCATCGCAGGGGAATCCGCCGGAGGGATGTCCGTCTGCGACCATCTGGTGTCACCAGGTTCGGCGGGCCTGTTCCATGCCGCGATCCTGATGAGCGCACCATGTCAGGCGCAGGCCGGTCTGGCCGTCGCGACCGGCCGTTCACTCGACTACGCGGCCGCGGCCGGCTGCCCCGACCCGGTGACCGCCGCCGGTTGCCTGCGCGCCCTGCCGGTGGATGCGCTGCGAAAGCCGGTGTGGTACTTCAATATCGGAAGTGATCAGTTGACCGGTCCGGTCACAGACTCGGCAACTATTCCCCAGCCGCCGTTGGCGGCTTTCGGTGCCGGCCGCTCGGAAACCGTGCCGCTGCTCATCGGCACCACCCGCGATGAGTTCACCCTCTTCGTGGCGTTGCGCTACCTGCGGCAAGGTCAGCGCTACGTCCCGGCGGACTACCCGCGGTTACTGTCCGAGACCTTCGGAGCCGATGCGGCAGCGGTCGGTGCGCACTACCCCGTCGACCGGTACGGCGGTGTGGCGCAGGCGTATTCGGCGGCCGTCACCGATGGCGCCTTTGCCTGCGTATCGGAACGAATGGCAGGGGAGCTGTCTCGCAGCGCGCCGGTCTACGCCTACGAGTTCAACGATCGCTCCGCCCCCGCGCCCGAGGTGATGCGAACGCTGCCTTTCCCGGTCGGGGCCAGCCACTCGTTGGAGCTTCGCTATCTGTTCGACGTCGGCGGGGCGCCGCCGTTGGACCCGGCCCAGCAACGGCTTTCCGACCAGATGATCGACTACTGGTGCGCTTTCGTGCGCAACGGTGATCCCGCGGTCGACGGCCAGCCGGCGTGGCCGAAATTCGATGAAGGCCGAATGTCGTTGCAGCCGGACGGCAGTCGCGTCGACAATGTCTACGCGACCGTGCATCAATGCTCGTTCTGGGCCGGGCTGAAGGAGAAATGAACTCGATGGCGACACCGGATCCGCAGGCCTTCGCGCAAGAGTGGGTGAGTGCGTGGAACGCGCACGACGTGGACGCGGTGCTGGCTCATTTCCACGACGACGTGGTGTTCAGCTCACCGGTGGCGGCGCGGCTCTTCCCGGAGAGCGGGGGCGTGGTGCGCGGCAAGGACGCGTTACGTCACTACTGGACGACGGCCCTGCCGAGCATGCCGGATCTGCACTTCGAGGTCGTCGGTGTCTACCGCGGTGAATCGGCCCTGGTCATCCATTACCGCAACCAGAAGGGCGGCCTGGTCAACGAGGTGCTGCTCTTCGACGGCGATCTGGTGCGCGAAGGTCACGGCACCTATCTGGACTAGCGCCGACGATCCGCCTCAGACTGGCGTCACCCAGGTGGTGATGTCGGCGTGCACCACTTCGACACCATGGCGGTCGGTGATGCTCACCGGAACCACGATGTCAGTTCCTTGTGTGACGGCACCGAAATCCGGCGGATCGAGCTCGGCCCTGGCCCGCAGCGAGGTGGTGGCTTTGGCCAGGTACTGCACATTCATGGCTTTTGGGATCCAGCGGTGCGTCGTGGGCACGGTGGCCTCCATGAGCATGCCCATCGACATCTCGGCGGCGTTGCATGACGCGATCGCGTGCACGGTGTGCAGGTGGTTGTAGACGTAGAACCATTTCGGCACGGTCACCTCGGCCAGGCCGGGTTCCATGCGTACGACGTGGGGCAGGATCGATGCGAAATACGGCACCCGGGCCATGGCGGCGGCCGAGAACGCCCAGCTGCCGCCGGGGAGTGGTGACATCTTCTTCCAGGCGCGATACGTGGGGCTGGGCTGCGTCATGCGCCATACCTTACTCAAAAGTAAGTTCCGGGCCCCCGGTGCCGCCGCATCACGACCGCCGCGTGTGAAGCGCTGTGGCGGTCGAAAGCGCGAATTTTCGCCATAGCGCTTCATACGCGGAGCTCATGGGTGGGAAGATGGGCGCGGCCGTGCGGCTCCCTAGCTGCTCGATCGCAGATTTGGAGCATGCCCGGATCTAAGGCATACTGTTCGGGTTGCCTTGCGCCGGGTATTCCTGGCCGGGCATACGACCGGCGCCCCCACGGGCGCATCCGGTCCCAACACTAGATCGCGACTGAATTTCAGGGCGAGCAAGTGTGCGCGAGGGCGACACGCCCGACCGCGGGGGTCGGTGGACCACAGACAGGTAAACAGCGGCGGCAATACTCGGCGCATCCGCGCCGGGGCACCAGGCCCGACGGGTTTCGATGGGGTAATCCCATCAAGCTTCGATACGGCCGGCCGATGAACGAAGTAGAGGTAGGAGAAGCGTGGCGGGACAGAAGATCCGCATCAGGCTCAAGGCCTACGACCATGAGGCCATTGATGCCTCGGCGCGCAAGATCGTCGAAACGGTCACCCGTACCGGTGCCAGCGTGGTGGGCCCCGTGCCGCTGCCGACCGAGAAGAACGTGTACTGCGTCATCCGGTCGCCGCACAAGTACAAGGACTCGCGGGAGCATTTCGAAATGCGCACCCACAAGCGACTGATCGACATCCTCGACCCGACGCCGAAGACGGTTGACGCGCTCATGCGCATCGACCTGCCGGCCAGTGTCGACGTCAACATCCAGTAGGAGACCCGAGAAAAATGGCTAGAAAAGGCATTTTGGGCACCAAGCTGGGCATGACGCAGGTGTTCGATGAGAACAACAAAGTCGTCCCGGTGACGGTCGTGAAGGCCGGCCCCAACGTGGTGACCCTTATCCGTACCCCCGAGCGCGACGGCTACAGCGCCGTGCAGCTCGCCTATGGCGAGATCAGCCCGCGCAAGGTCAACAAGCCCGTCACCGGTCAGTACGCCGCCGCGGGTGTCAACCCGCGCCGCCACCTGGCTGAGCTCCGGGTCGACGAGGCCGCTGCCGCCGAGTACGAGGTGGGCCAGGAGCTGACCGCCGAGATCTTCGCCGACGGTGCTTACGTCGACGTGACCGGCACCAGCAAGGGCAAGGGCTTCGCCGGCACCATGAAGCGTCACGGCTTCGCCGGTCAGGGCGCCGCTCACGGTGCGCAGGCGGTGCACCGTCGTCCCGGCTCCATCGGTGGCTGCGCCACCCCGGGCCGCGTGTTCAAGGGCACCCGGATGTCGGGCCGTATGGGCAACGACCGGGTGACCACGCAGAACCTCAAGGTTCACAAGGTCGATGCCGAGAACGGCGTGCTGTTGATCAAGGGCGCCATCCCCGGACGCAACGGTGGTCTGGTGGTTGTCCGCAGCGCAATCAAGCGAGGCGAGAAGTAATGACTTTGAAGATTGACGTCAAGACTCCGGCCGGCAAGAAGGACGGTTCCATCGAACTGCCCGCCGCGCTGTTCGACGTCGAGCCCAACATCGCTCTGATGCACCAGGTCGTCAACGCTCAGTTGGCTGCCAAGCGCCAGGGCACCCACTCGACGAAGACCCGCGGTGAGGTCTCCGGTGGCGGCAAGAAGCCGTACCGGCAGAAGGGCACCGGCCGGGCGCGTCAGGGTTCGACCCGTGCACCGCAGTTCACCGGTGGCGGTATCGTCCACGGCCCGCAGCCGCGCGACTACAGCCAGCGGACCCCGAAGAAGATGATCGCCGCTGCCCTGCGCGGTGCGCTCTCGGATCGGGCCCGCAACGAGCGGATCCACGCGATCACCGAGCTGATCGAGGGCCAGACCCCGTCGACCAAGAGCGCCAAGGCGTTCCTGGGCTCCCTGACGGACAACAAGAAGGTCCTGGTCGTGATCGGCCGCACCGACGAGGTCGGCGCCCGCAGCGTTCGCAACCTGCCTGGTGTGCACGTGATCTCGCCGGATCAGCTGAACACCTACGACGTGCTCAACGCTGACGACGTGGTGTTCTCGGTCGAGGCCCTGAACGCCTACATCTCGGCGAATACCAAAGAAGGAGCGTCGGTCTGATGGCAACGATTACAGACCCCCGCGACATCATCCTGGCCCCGGTCATCTCGGAGAAGTCGTACGGGCTGATCGAGGACAACGTGTACACGTTCATCGTGCACCCGGACTCCAACAAGACGCAGATCAAGATCGCTATCGAGAAGATCTTCGACGTCAAGGTGAGCTCGGTGAACACCGCCAACCGGCAGGGTAAGCGCAAGCGCACCCGCTCGGGCTTCGGCAAGCGCAAGGACACCAAGCGCGCCATCGTGACCCTGGCCGCCGGCAGCAAGCCGATCGAACTGTTCGGAGCCTCGGCCTAAGGCCGGGAACTAAGAGGATTTAACTGATATGGGAATTCGCAAGTACAAGCCGACGACCCCGGGTCGTCGCGGTGCCAGCGTCTCCGATTTCGCCGAGATCACTCGTTCGACTCCGGAGAAATCGCTGATTCGCCCGCTGCACGGCAAGGGTGGACGTAACGCCCACGGCCGCATCACCACCCGTCACAAGGGTGGCGGGCACAAGCGTGCCTACCGCGTCATCGACTTCCGTCGCCATGACAAGGACGGCGTCAACGCCAAGGTCGCGCACATCGAGTACGACCCCAACCGCACCGCGAACATCGCGCTGCTGCACTTTCTGGACGGCGAGAAGCGCTACATCATCGCGCCCCAGGGCATCAAGCAGGGCGACGTGATCGAGTCGGGTGCCAACGCCGACATCAAGCCGGGCAACAACCTGCCGCTGCGCAACATCCCCGCCGGCACCGTGATCCACGCTGTGGAGCTGCGGCCCGGTGGCGGCGCCAAGCTGGCCCGCTCGGCCGGCGTGAGCATCCAGCTGCTGGGTAAGGAAGGCACCTACGCCTCGCTGCGTATGCCCTCCGGTGAGATCCGTCGCGTCGACGTGCGCTGCCGCGCCACCGTCGGCGAGGTGGGCAACGCCGAGCAGGCCAACATCAACTGGGGCAAGGCCGGCCGTATGCGGTGGAAGGGCAAGCGCCCGACCGTCCGTGGTGTCGTGATGAACCCGGTTGACCACCCGCACGGTGGTGGTGAAGGCAAGACCTCCGGTGGCCGTCACCCGGTCAGCCCGTGGGGCAAGCCCGAGGGCCGCACCCGCAAGCCCAACAAGCCGAGCGACAAGCTCATCGTCCGTCGCCGGCGCACCGGCAAGAAGCGCTAGGCCGCGGAAGGAGTAGCAGCGATGCCTCGTAGTCTTAAAAAGGGTCCGTTCGTCGACGACCATCTGCTCAAGAAGGTCGACGTCCAGAACGAGAAGAACACCAAGCAGGTCATCAAGACCTGGTCGCGTCGGTCGACCATCCTCCCCGACTTCATCGGGCACACCTTTGCGGTGCATGACGGCCGCAAGCATGTCCCGGTGTTCGTCACCGAGGCGATGGTCGGGCACAAGCTCGGCGAGTTCGCCCCGACGCGCACCTTCAAGGGTCACATCAAGGACGACCGGAAGAGCAAGCGTCGATGAGCACTGTCACTGAATATCCGTCCGCGCAGGCGAAGGCGCGCTTCGTGCGCGTCTCGGCCAGCAAGGCGCGCCGCGTCATCGATCTGGTCCGCGGCAAGAGCGTCGAGGAAGCCCTCGACATCTTGCGGTGGGCGCCGCAGGCTGCCAGCGAGCCGGTCGCCAAGGTGATCGCCAGCGCTGCCGCCAACGCGCAGAACAACGAAGGCCTGGACCCGACGACCCTCGTGGTCGCCACCGTCTACGCAGACGAGGGTCCGACCGCCAAGCGCATCCGTCCGCGTGCCCAGGGGCGTGCGTTCCGGATCCGCAAGCGCACCAGCCACATCACGGTGATCGTCGAGAGCCGGCCGCCGCGGAAGGGCAGCGAGAAGGGTTCCGCAGCATCTTCGCGCAGCCGTCGTGCGCAGGGCAGCAAGGCCGCCACGAAGAAGTCTGCCGAGACGAAGGGAGGCTCGGAGTAGTGGGCCAGAAGATCAATCCCCACGGTTTCCGGCTCGGTATCACCACCGAGTGGAAGTCCCGTTGGTACGCCGACAAGCAGTACTCGGACTACGTGAAGGAAGACGTCGCCATCCGGCGTCTGCTGGCCACTGGTCTGGAGCGCGCCGGTATCGCCGACGTGGAGATCGAACGCACCCGGGACCGGGTCCGCGTTGACATCCACACCGCGCGTCCCGGCATCGTCATCGGCCGCCGCGGCACCGAGGCCGACCGCATCCGCGCCGACCTGGAGAAGCTGACCGGCAAGCAGGTTCAGCTCAACATCCTCGAGGTGAAGAACCCTGAGTCGCAGGCTCAGCTCGTCGCCCAGGGTGTCGCCGAGCAGCTGAGCAACCGTGTGGCGTTCCGTCGCGCGATGCGCAAGGCGATCCAGTCGGCCATGCGTCAGCCCAACGTCAAGGGCATCCGGGTGCAGTGCTCGGGTCGCCTCGGCGGTGCTGAGATGAGCCGCTCGGAGTTCTACCGCGAGGGTCGGGTTCCGCTGCACACGCTGCGCGCGGACATCGACTACGGCCTTTACGAGGCCAAGACCACCTTCGGCCGGATCGGTGTGAAGGTGTGGATTTACAAGGGCGACATCGTCGGTGGCAAGCGTGAGCTGACCGCCGCCGCGCCGGCCAGCGATCGGCCGCGTCGTGAGCGTCCGTCGGGCACTCGGCCGCGTCGTAGCGGTGCCTCGGGCACCACCGCGACGAGCACCGAGGCCGGCCGCGCCGCGACCGGTGACGATGCACCGGCCGCAACCGAGGCCGCGGCTGCTTCGGCACCCGCAGCTGAGAGCACGGAGAACTAATCATGCTGATTCCCCGCAAGGTCAAGCACCGCAAGCAGCATCACCCACGGCAGCGTGGCATCGCCAGCGGTGGCACGTCCGTGAGCTTCGGTGATTACGGCATCCAGGCCCTGGGCCACGCCTACATCACCAACCGGCAGATCGAGTCCGCTCGTATCGCCATCAACCGGCACATCAAGCGTGGCGGCAAGGTCTGGATCAACATCTTCCCGGACCGCCCGCTGACCAAGAAGCCCGCCGAGACCCGCATGGGTTCCGGTAAGGGTTCGCCGGAGTGGTGGGTCGCCAACGTCAAGCCGGGCCGCATTTTGTTCGAGATCAGCTACCCCGACGAGAAGATCGCCAAGGAAGCACTGACTCGCGCAATCCACAAGCTGCCGATCAAGGCACGCATCGTGAGTCGAGAGGAGCAGTTCTGATGGCAGTGGGAACTACGCCTGGTGAACTGCGCGAACTGTCCGACACCGAGTTGACGGACAAGCTGCGCGAGTCGAAGGAAGAGCTGTTCAACCTGCGCTTCCAGATGGCAACCGGTCAGCTGGCCAACAACCGCCGGCTGCGCACTGTGCGCCAGGAGATCGCACGGGTTTACACCGTGCTGCGTGAACGTGAGTTGGGTCTGGCTTCCGGGCCCGGAGGTGAGGAAAGCTAATGGCGGAGACTAAGGGCCCCAAGCACACTCCGCGCACCGAGCAGGCCCGAGGCCGTCGCAAGACCGCCATCGGCTACGTGGTGAGCGACAAGATGCAGAAGACCATCGTGGTCGAGCTGGAAGATCGTAAGAGCCACCCGCTCTACGGCAAGATCATCCGGACCACCAAGAAGGTCAAGGCGCACGACGAGAACGGTGATGCCGGCATCGGCGACCGCGTCTCGCTGATGGAGACCCGGCCCATGTCGGCCTCCAAGCGCTGGCGCCTGGTCGAGGTGTTGGAAAAAGCGAAGTAGCGAAGGCTTCGTCTCTCTTTTCCGCGCGAACAGTCCCCCGCAAGCGGGAGGTACCCCCAGCGAAAACCCCCAAAACTCTCGGGTTTTGGGGGTTTTCACATTTGTTTGCCATCAATTGGCGGGCGGCATGAGAACCGTGTCGATGAGGTAGACGGTCGCGTTGGCGGTGTGGACTCCGCCGCAGACCACTGATGCGTCGTTGACTTTCAGCGCGTCGCCCGAGCCGGTCACCGTCACGGATGCGCCCTGCACGGTCGGGTGCGTGCCGACGACCTTGGCCGGGCTGGCCCGCCCGGCAACCACGTGATAGGTCAGGATCTTGGTCAACATCGCGGAGTCCGTCTTCAGGACCTCGATGGTGGCCGGGTCGATCTTGGCGAAGGCGTCGTCGGTGGGCGCGAATACCGTGAACTCACCTCCGTTGAGGGTGTCCACCAGGTTCACGTTCGGATTCAGCTTCCCGGACAGCGCCGCGGTCAGGGTGCTCAGCAGCGGGTTGTTCGACGCAGCGACGGTGACCGGATCCTGTGCCATCCCGACCACCGACCCGGGGCCCGACGGCACCTTCTGGGCGTAGGCCGCGCAACCGGGGCCCACCAGGTCTGATGCCGGATCGCCGGCCATCGTTGCCGCGGGCGCACTGGTGACCGCCGGGGTGCCCGGTGCCGATCGTGCGGTGTCGTTCGAGCAGGCGGGCAGCGCGAACAGTGCTGCGGCGGCCATCCCTGCCACCGCGGCCGTCTTGTACTGAAGGATCAACATTTTCCGACTCCCTGTAGGTGATTGACGGTGACCGCCGTCACTTTCTCGGTCAGTGGGTATTCGGAGCGGGGACGGATCCGGATTGGATTTGATCCGCACCAATCCGGCAGGGCGTCGGTACCGAATACCCGGGCATGTACACCTTGCTGCTCATCGGATTCCTCGGCGGTCTCGTCACCGGCATCTCGCCGTGCATCCTGCCGGTACTGCCCGTGATCTTCTTCTCGGGTGCGCAGAGTGCCCGCGTGACCGAATCGGACGGCGCGACAATCGTTGCGGCGAAGCCGACATTGGCCGAGACACTGCGGCCCTATCGGGTGATCGCCGGGCTGGTGTTGAGCTTCAGCGTGGTGACGCTGGCCGGCTCGGCACTGCTGCAGCTGTTGCACCTGCCTCAGGACGCGCTGCGCTGGGCGGGCTTGCTGGCGCTGACGCTGATCGGGTTTGGCTTGATCTTCCCGCGCTTCGAGCAGTTGCTGGAGAAGCCGTTCAGCCGGATCCCGCAGAAGCAGTTCGCCTCCGGGAGTAGCGGTTTCGGCCTTGGCCTGGCGCTCGGTGTGCTCTATGTGCCGTGCGCGGGTCCGGTGCTCGCGGCGATCGTGGTTGCGGGTGCGACCGGTTCGATCGGCGCCAGCACGGTCGTGCTCACCTTGTCGTTCGCCGTGGGTGCCGCGCTGCCTCTGCTGGTCTTCGCGTTGGCGGGCCGGCGGGTGGCCGAGCGGGTCAACGCTTTTCGTCGTCAGCAGCGCAAGATCCGGCTGATCGGTGGCATCGTGATGCTGGTCTTCGCGGTGGCGCTGGCTGCCGACGTGCCGGCGAAGTTGCAGCGGGCCATCCCGGATTACACCAGCGGGTTGCAGGATCGGGTCGCCACCGCCGGTGAGGTTCAGGACAAGCTGAGTCCGACCGGCAGCGGGGAGTTGTCGAAGTGCATCGAGGGTGCGGAGGAGCTTCAGAACTGCGGGGCGGCACCGGACATCACCGGGATCGCCCAGTGGCTCAACACGCCCGACGGCGCGCCGGTGGACCTCAAGTCGCTGCGCGGCAGGGTGGTGCTGATCGATTTCTGGGCGTACTCGTGCATCAACTGCCAGCGGGCGATTCCCCACGTCGTCGACTGGTACGGCAGGTACAAGGACTCCGGCCTGAGTGTGATCGGGGTGCACACGCCGGAGTACGCGTTCGAGCGGGTTCCCGGCAATGTGGCGAAAGGGGCGGCCGACTTGCGCATCACCTATCCGGTGGCCCTGGACAACTCGTACTCGACGTGGACGAACTTCGAGAACCGGTATTGGCCGGCCGAGTACCTGATCGATGCGAATGGCGTTGTGCGGCATATGAAGTTCGGTGAGGGGGGTTACGACACGACGGAACGGTTGATCCGCGAGCTGCTCACCGACGCGAAGAACACCAGCTTGCCGGCCCCGGTGAATGCGCCCGATGTCACGCCGACGTCGGCGCTCACGCCCGAGACGTATCTCGGGGTCGGCAAGGAGATCAACTATGCCGGCGGCGGGACGTACGACGAGGGCGACGTGGTCTTCGATTACCCGAAGAACCTGCCGGCGGACTCGTTCGCGCTGCGCGGACCGTGGCACCTGGACTACCAGGGCGCGACGGCCAACGGCGCCGGTTCAGCCATCAAGCTCGACTATCAGGCCAGAAACGTCTATCTCGTCGTGGGTGGCTCCGGCACCGTGACGGTGCTGCGCGGGGGTGAGACGACGACCGTGCCGGTCAGTGGCCCGCCCACCCTGCGGCAGATCGTCAGTGACCGCGACGTGCATCGTGGCGAGATCGAGGTCCGGTTGAGCCAAGGGCTGCAGGCGTTCTCGTTCACCTACGGGTGACCGGCGATGAGCGTCGCCGAATCCGCGCTAGGCTACCCATCGATGGCCCGATCGCCGGACGTGAGCACCGTACTCGACGCCCAACTGCGCCGCGTGGCGCGCGGCGACGCCGAAGCATTCGAAGCACTGTACGACGCCACCAACGCCCGGGTGTACGGATTGATCCTGCGCATCCTGCGCGACCCCGGTTACAGCGAAGAGACAGCACAGGACGTCTATGCACAGGTGTGGCGCAACGCGTCGGACTACGACCCGCGGCAGGGTTCGGCGCTGGCGTGGCTCATGACCCTGGCGCACCGCCGCGCGGTGGACCGGGTGCGGTCGGAGGTGGCCTCGAGCCGGCGAGAGGCGCGTTACGTCGCGGCGAGCACAGAACCCGCCAACGATGTGGTCGCCGATTCGGCGATCCGGTCCGACGAGCGACGGCAGGTCCTTGACTGCCTGGGATCCCTGACCGATCTGCAGCGGGAGGTGATCGAGCTCGCGTATTACGACGGGTTGACCTATCCGCAGGTGTCCGAGCGGCTGTCGGCCAGTCTGGGCACGGTCAAAACCCGGATGCGTGACGGACTGCGCCGGCTGCGTGATTGCCTGGGGGTGCCATGACAGCAGATTCCGAGCTGCCGGATCTGGCGGCGGCCTACGCGTTGGACGCGGTGTCCGACACCGAGCGCGCCGACATCGAACGCCGGCTGGCCGACGCCCCCACCGAGGTCGCCGAGGCGTTCCGCGCCGAGGTACGTGCGGTGCGCGAGACGATGGCCAATGCGTCATCGGCGACCGCGGTGACGCCGCCGGCGGCGCTGCGACAACGGGCACTTGCGATTTCACGCGAACCCCGCCGCGGCGGGTTCCGTTGGCGCGCGGCAGTACTTGCGGCCGCCGCTGCTGTGGTGGTCGCGGCAGCAGGCTTCGGCGCGGGCCTGGCGCTCCGCCCCTTGAGCGCCCCGACGACCGCGGAACAGGTGCTCTCGGCGGGCGATGTCCGCACGGCCACAGCGCAACTCAGCGCCGGTGGGACGGCGACGTTCATGTACTCCCGTGACGAACGCAGCGGTGTCCTGGTGATGAACAATGCGGCGCCGCCACCGCCGGGGATGGTCTATCAGATGTGGCTGATGACCGATCAGGGGCCGAAGTCCGCGGGCATGATGCCGCAAATGTTGCCCTCAACCACTGCCATGGTGCACGACCTGGGGGATTCGACCGCGTTGGCGTTCACCGTGGAGCCTGATGGGGGGTCGGCGCAACCGACCGGCGAGATGATGGCGCGGCTTTCGTTGACGTGAGGTCGGGGCCGGCTTCTCAGTCCAACTTCGTCGCCATCTCGAGCCGGTCCATACCCGTCGGTTCGTCGTAGGCGCCGAACTTGAAGGTCACCGATTCGAACTTGCCGGTGAACGGGAACGGCGCCTTGTCGGCGTAGTCGTCGCACACCGGTGACACGTTGTCCATGCCGACGTCGAAGCACTCGGTCCCGCAGCGCTGCGGTACCTGGCGTTCGATGCGGGTCTGTGCCACCTGGTTGCCGTCGACCGAAACCGTCACGGACGCCGGGCATCCGGGTTGCGGACTGTCGGGTTCGAAGTCGACCACAATGACGTGTTTTCCGGGCGTCAGCGGTTCCTCGGCCGTTGCGTCGTACCTGTCGAGGCCGAAATAGTTGTAGTGGTACCGGACTTTGCCCTCCCACAGGAACAACGCAAACCCTGCGGCATCACCGCCGAGCGCGGCGAGCACGCCCTCGGCGCCGCCGTCGGGTACCTCAACCGGCACCGTGATCTGGTGCGGCACCCCGACCATCTTGGGTGCCGACCCTTCCGGTAACCGGATCATGCCCGGGTAGAACGTGACTTCCTCGCGGCCGGTGAAGAAGCTCGGTCGCAGGGTGACATCGAGTCGTTCGGCGAAGCGGTCGTCGATGGGCAAGACGTTGTACTTGGCCGCTTCGGCCAGGAACATATCTTGCAGCTCAGCGAGTTTCGCGGGCTCCCGCTCGGCGAGGTCGACCGATTGGCTGAAGTCCTCGGCGATGTTGTACAGCTCCCACTTGTCGTCGTCGTAGGAGAAGGTTCCTGAGGTTTCCCAGGGCAGCCGGCCGTGCCGGACAGAGGCGATCCAACCGTCGTGATACATCGCGCGGTTGCCCATCATTTCGAAGTATTGTTTGTCGTGCCTGCTCGTGGCGGCACCGTCGGCGAATGAGTAGGCGAAGCTGGTTCCTTCGATGGGCCGCTGTATGTATCCGTTTACCTCAACCGGTTCCCGGACCCCGACGACCTCCAAAAGGGTTGGCAGAACGTCGATCACGTGGTGGAACTGCGAACGCACGGCGCCGTGGTCGGAGATCTTTTCGGGCCAGGAGACGATCATGCTGTTGCGGGTGCCGCCGAAGTGTGAGGCCACCTGCTTGGTCCACTGGAAGGGCGTGTCGCCGGCGTGTGCCCAGCCCACCGCGTAATGCGGGGAGGTGCCTGGCAGGCCCCAACGGTCCATGAACCGCAGGGATTCCTCGATGGAAGGCTGGTGGCCGTTGAGGCTCATGATCTCGTTGGGCGTGCCGATCAGCGAACCTTCGCCTGATGACCCGTTATCGCCGATGATGTAGATGACGATGGTGTTGTCGAGTTCCCCGATGGCGTCGATGGCATCGACGACGCGACCGACCTCGTAGTCGGTGTGCTCCAGGAAGTCGGCGAAATTCTCGGCCTGCCGGGCGAACAGCGCTTGATGTTCGGCGGGCTGGCTGTCCCACGACGGAATCTGCTCGGGGCGTTCGGTGAGTTGGGTGCCGGCCGGGATGATGCTCATGTCCAGTTGGTTCTGGTGCACGGTCTTGCGGTACTCGTCCCACCCCATGTCGAAGCGACCTTGGTTGCGGCCCCGCCAGTCCAGCGGCGGTTGATGCGGCGCGTGTGCCGCGCCCGTCGAGAAGTATCCGAAGAACGGCCGGTCGGGAGCGATCGTTTTCTGCGCCTGGATCCAGGCGATGGCATCGTCCGCGAGGTCGCGGGTGAGCTGGTAACCGTCCTCGGGTCGCGCCGGCGGTTCGACGGGTGTGGTGTTGCGGATCAGCGATGGATAGAACTGATCGGTCTCTCCGGAGATGAAGCCGTAGAAATAGTCGAAACCCTGGTTGGTGGGCCAGTTGTCGAACGGTCCCGCCGGGCTGGTCTGATTGTCGGGGACGTTGTGGTTCTTGCCCCACCAGGCGCAGGTGTACCCAGCCTGTTTGAGCAGTTCGCCCATCGTTGCGCAGCTCTTGGGGATGATGCCGCAGTAGCCGGGGTAGCCGGTGGCCATCTCCTGGATGACGCCCGTGGCCACCGAGTGGTGATTACGGCCGGTCAGTAGCGCGGCCCGCGTGGGCGAGCATAGGGCGGTGGTGTGGAACTGGTTGTAGAACAGGCCCCGTTTGTGCAGGCGCTCGGCGGTCGGCATGCGCACCAGGCCGCCGTTGACGCTCGGCCAGCCGAACCCGACATCGTCGAGCAGAACCAGCAGGATGTTGGGCGAACCCGCCGGGGCCTGGCGCACCGGCGGAAAGTCCGGTGTCGAATCCTGCGCGTACAGGTTGATGGTGGCGTTGGGAAACGTCCACTCCGGCTCCGGCAGGTGATACCGATCCAGATGCAACGGGAATGCGGAATTCGGATCCTCAGCCATGAATTCGATCTTGTCAGCGGGCGCGCCGCTATGCCAGGAATTCGCGCGAATCCGTCTGCATGCGTTGATGATTAAATCGGTCGATCGGGCAGTACGCGATGCGCCGGAAACAATTGTGGGCGAATGAATCACTTTGGTGATCGATGCAGGCACGGAGCCACCAAGGATCGGGCACGAAATTTCGCATTAGGCAAGCCAACAATGCGCGCGAGGGCTTAGGCTACTTCGAGTGACTGCCCGGATAACTCGACTGTTTGCCGCAGCAATCGTCGCTTCGGTGGCCATCACGCCCGGCACCGCCGCGGCCGCTCCAGGCGATGATCCGTCGCTGGTGAGTACCCCGACATTGAACTTGCGGACGCTAGGACTGAATCCAGATATCGCGCTCTATGGCATTCAGGGCTCGCAGACCCTGACGATCCCGGTGCCGCGCGGACTGATCCCCGCCGAGCTGGTCGCCACGGCGCAACTTCCGGTGAACACCCGCGGCGGCACCCTTGAGGTGAGCCAGGATCAGCGGGTCTTGTCGCGGGTGCCATTGCCGCCGGATCAATCGCCGATCACGATTCCGCTGGCCGGCGCCCGGGTGGTGGAAAATGCGGTCACGGTGCAACTGACCAGCTATTTGACCGTGCCGGACGAATACTGCGCATACGACCCGACGAACCCGCTGCGGTTGATCAACAGCGACGTCGCATTCACGGGTACAGAACAACCGCCGACGGTGATCGCTGATTTCTTGCCGCCGGTGCTGAGCAAGCTCACTCTGTTCGTCCCGCCCGATCCGTCGCAATCCGAGTCCGATGCCGCAATCCGCATCGCGACGGCGGTGGTGGCGCGGTACGGCCTGCAACGTCCCGCCGTCGACATCGTGACGACCGACGGCGGTCCGGTAGCTCGGCCACAGCCACTGGAGCGGCAGGTGATCGTGCGCGAGGGCGATGCGCCCGGGCTGAGTCTGCAGGGCCCCAATGGGGTTCCGGCCCTGCTCATCTCGGGTCCTGCCGGAGAGGTCACGAACCAGGCCCGGTTGCTGTCCAGTGACATCTCGCAGCTTGCCGTGCAGTCGAAGGCCGTGGTGGGGCCACTGTCCAGTACCCCGCAGCTGCCGCCCGACCACACCACGATCCGTAAGCTCGGCCAGCCCGGCGTCAACGCCACCGCGCTGGTCAATCCCCGCGTCACCGTCCCGCTGGACCAGACCCGGCTTGGCCGAGCGGTGCGCGATGTGAGAGTTCACCTGCAGGGGTCGTACACCCCGTTGCCGGCCAGCATCGCCGGCCAGGTGGTGGTCAGCATCGGTGGGCAGACCATCGACCGTTGGTCTACCGAGGCCAACGGCAGGATCGATCGGTGGGTCGACGTACCGGACTGGCTTCTGCAGCGCTACACCAATCTGGACATCGCGGTCGACGCTGCGGGCAACACCGGTCGGTGCGGCGAGTTCCAGCCGATCACCCTGACCATCGACGGCGAAACCCCGGTGGAGACCAAGCTGGCCAAACCTCCTGTCCCGGCCGGCTTCCAGTCGTTGCCGCAGGCTTTGATGCCGCGGGTGGTGATAGGGATGGACTCAGGGTTCGCCAACCTGCGTCGTGCGGTACAGATCCTGACGGGGCTGCAGCGCCTGAGCTCACGTCCCTTCGACGCCGAGGTCCGCTCGCTGGGCGATGCCGTCGCCTCGCCCAGCCCCGCGCTGCTGATCAGTGCCGACGGCTGGAACGACGAGCGGATCGCGCTGCCCGTCGCGGTGAATTCCGAGGGCGTGATCACCGTCGAAAACGTTGATGGATCGGGTAACTCATCCACCCTGACGCTCGATCCGACAGTGGGCTTCGGATCCCTGCAGACCGTTTACACAGGTGGACGCTCGTTGCTGATCGCCACCTCCAGCCAAGCGCCCCAGGAGCTGGACCGGCTGCTGAACTGGCTGGACGGCGACGTCATGCGGTGGTCCGGCCTGTCGGGCAATGCCGCACTGGCCATGCCGGGCCGGGCGCCGTTCACTCTGACCACTGAGGCTGCTCAGCAGGAAAGCGCTGCGGCCGGTGCTCACAAGGAACTGCGGCTGTGGGTTGGCGTCGGCGCCGTGGTGCTCGCGGCGCTGGGGGCAGGGCTGGTCGCATGGCGTGGGCGGTCCCGGGGACAGTCGTGACCGCGGCGCTGCAGGGCACCCGGCGCGACTGGGAACGGCTGGCGCAGTGGTGGTTCGGTTTACCCCCGACAGTTCGGTTGGTGGCGCGCTGGGCGCTGATCGGCGTGCTCACGGTTGTGGCATTCCGCGCGAGCCTGCAGAACCTGGTCGAGACCACTCTGGCCGGAGGTCTCATCGGCTATGTCTGGATGGTGCCGATCGCCGCCGGCCTCGCGGCGTTGGGCGTGAACTTTCGCCGACGCACCGAACTGCCGATCCACGATCGGCAAACCGACGTCATCGTCGGGGTGATCGGGCTCGGGCTGGCGCTCATGGTCCAGGGTGTTCTGCTGAAGCGCTATTCGGAGTTCTTCCATCTGATGCGGCTGGATCTGCTGGCGCTGTGGCTGTTCGTGCTCAGCAGCAGCTTCGTGCTGTTCGGCGTGCGCCCGGTTGCCAGATTCGGGTGGGTATGGGTGCTGTTGTCGCTGATCTCCGCGTTGCCCTATCAGGTTGTCGTCATCGCGCTGGGCGGCGGGAACTTCGCCGCCGGGGTCGGCACCCTGCTGATCGCGGCCGCCGCCACCGCCATCGCG
Organism: Mycolicibacterium senegalense; assembly: GCF_019645875.1. Lineage (GTDB taxonomy): Bacteria > Actinomycetota > Actinomycetes > Mycobacteriales > Mycobacteriaceae > Mycobacterium > Mycobacterium senegalense. The sequence continues at coordinate 1,391,123 of NZ_CP081000.1, forward strand.
GTGGGCCGTACGCGTAAACGCGCGGTGGTCGGTGCGCTCGCCGCATTCGGGTTCGGTTTCATCATCCTGTTCGTGATGGACAAGCTGTGGCCGCACGCGCCGGTCATCGTCTATCAGATGATTCCCTCGATCGCCTCGATCGTCGCGGTGGGGATCGCAGCCTTTGTCTACACGCGCCGCGGTCAACCAAAAGGCCTGCTCGTCCGTAAGATCGAACCCCTTGCCGCCAGACAGATCTGGACATCAATTCCACTGGTCGTCGCGGTAGCCGTTGCGCTCTCGTTGATGCCGCTGCCAAAGCAGCTGAGTGCTACGACGATCAGCCGCAGCGCCCCATACGACCTGAGGCCTGGTATGCGGCTGGCGGCACCTCCTGGCTGGTCGGTCACCGGCGAGCAGCAGTACACCGGGGTGAAGCGGTATTACGGTGATGAAGCCGTACTCATTCGCCAGCGGATGACCGCGGATGTCGGAGATCCCCGGTTCGACAAACTGTCCGCGCGGCGAAACCTGATGGTGGACAGCATCGTCAGTGAATTGCCGTTCTCCTTCGACGCGTACCCGGGACAGGTGCTCTATGACACCACCGGAACCCGGCTCAGCAGACCGCAACCGGTTGACCTCGGCCACGGGGTGACGGGGAAGCTCTTCTCGGCAATCGACGACCGGCTCCTGGTGAGCTGGGATGTGCTGCGCTTCGCCTGGGGTGACGACAAAGAGGATCAGGTCATCGACATCTTCGCGGTCGACAACCACCTACCCGACGCGCCGTTCCCCAATCCGCAGCGAGGCTTGGTCTCCACGTTGCGAAACCTGTTCACGGTGCTGTTCCGTGGCAATTCCGTTTTGGTGCAACGCAAACCGGCATACAAAGATGCCGAGCTGCTCACCGAGTTCGGCCGTGCCCTGGTGGCGGAAGCGTTTGTGAAAGGGGCCGGTCAATGAGTTTCGACGACAGATTCGACCCCGAGACCGTCACCGCCGAGCAGCGCGACTATGCGCTCAACCGGGCGATCAACGGCTTGCGCGAAGACGATCCGATACATTCGGCGTCAAAACCGTTGACGGGTTGGCAGAAGCCGGTGCTGTGGGGTCTGCTGGTGATCGTGATCGCCTTCGGCATCTGGCGGCCCCTGCAGACCACCGTGACGCTCATCGGGTTGTGCACGCTGGCGTACCTCTTGACGCTCGGCGACCGGGTGCTGATTTTCAAGCGCGGGTTGGCGTCGCGTCCGATCGTGATTCCCGACGACGTGGCGCGTGCGATTCCCGATGAGGAATTGCCTCCGTACACCATCCTCGTGCCTGCCTACAACGAGCCTGAAGTCGTCGCCGATCTCATCGAGGCCATGGATGCGTTGGAGTACCCCAGAGACCGTCTGCAGGTGCTGCTTTTGCTCGAAGCCGACGATCAGATCACGATCGACGCCGCGAAGGCCTGTGGCGAATCCGACGTCATCACCATCCTTTTGGTGCCGCCGGCCGAGCCGCGCACCAAACCCAAGGCGTGCAATTACGGTCTGCATTTCGCCACGGGGGATATCGTCACGATCTTTGACGCGGAGGATCTGCCTGAACCGCTGCAGCTGCGCCGGGTGGTCGCGGCGTTCCGCGACCTGCCCGAAGATGTGGCGTGTGTGCAAGCCAAGCTGGTGTATCACAACGGCCACCAGAATCTGCTGACGGCGTGGTTCACCGCCGAATATGCGCTCTGGTTCGGCTATCTGCTGCCCGGCATGATGGTGAGCACCTCTCCGATTCCCTTGGGCGGCACCTCCAATCACCTCCGCCGCGACATCTTGCGGAGAATCGGCGCGTGGGATCCGTTCAACGTCACCGAAGATGCGGACCTCGGCCTGCGCATCGCGTCGCACGGATATCACACCGCGGTGATCGACTCATACACCCTCGAAGAGGCCAACAGCGACGTGATCAACTGGATCCGCCAGCGCTCTCGGTGGTACAAGGGTTACCTTCAGACCTGGCTGGTCCACACCCGGCAGCCGGTGAAGCTGTACCGCACGCTGGGATTGCGTAGTTTCGTCCGGTTCAACCTGGTGCTGGCGGGAACGCCCATCATCGCGGTGCTGAACCTGCTGTTCTGGTTCATCACCGTGTTGTGGTTCCTGGGGCAGCCGGCCGTCGTCGGTTCCGTGTTCCCGGCACTGATCTACTTCCCGGCGCTGTTCGCGATGATCATCGGAAACTTCACGGTCATGTACATGAACATGATCGCCCTGCGGGAGGACGATCGATCCGATCTACTGCTCGCCGCGCTCAGTGTCCCGCTGTTCTGGCTGATGATGAGCATCGCGGCCGCCAAGGGTGCCTACCAGATGATCCGGCAGCCGTCGTTCTGGGAGAAGACCTTTCACGGGCTGGCTGAGCGGCCCGAAGACAAGGCTGCCCACGAGCAAATGGCCTCGGCGTGATGTCAGCGACGGCCGGACGGTCGGACTTCCGCCTGAAGCTGACGATCTTCGTCGTGATGCTTTTCATCTACCTTGCGGTCGGACACTGGCTGCAGGTCCAGCACGGGTTCATCATGGGCGACACCCTGTCACGCGTGGTGGCCACCCAGTCGGTGTTGTTCAGCCGGGATCCGCATCTGGCCGCGCTCGGGTTCATCTTCACCCCGGTGGCCGCCATGGTGCAGATACCGGCGGTCGCGCTGGCCGCGGTGTGGCCAGATATCGCCGGCCGGGCGTTCGCCGGCACGATCATGTCAGCGACGTTCATGGCCGGTGCCGCAGTGCAGATGCTGAGCATGGGCACCGATCGCGGACTGCCCCGGGCATACTCCGTAACGCTGACGCTGCTGTTCGCGCTCAACCCGATGATCGTCTTCTACGGATCCAACGGCATGAGCGAAGCACCGTTCATCTTCTTCATGACCTGGGCTGTACGGCGACTCATCCTGTGGATGGTCGACGACGATGTTCATCACCTCGTCGCTGCCGGCGGTATCGCGATGGGATTGGCCTATCTCACCCGCTACGACGCTGCGGCGTGTGTGGCCGCCGCCGGATTCCTGGTGGGCATCACGACATATCTGCGGGCCAAACCACCGCCCAGGCTGCGGCGCGCCATTCTGGACATGTTGATCGTCGCAGGCCCCGGCTTTCTGGCGTTCCTGGGGTGGGCGGCCGCCGGCTGGCTGATCACCGGCGAAGCCTTCGCGCAATTCACCTCGCAGTACGGCAACACTGCGATTCTCGAGCAATCCGGGCAGACGGCACCGAATCTCTTCGACGGGCTGGCCTTCGCCGCGATCTGCATCATGCTGCTGGCGCCGACCATGCTGCCGCTCGCGTTGTGGGCGGTGATGCAGCGTTGGGGACGCCCGAATTGGCAGATGTTGATCGTGCCCTTGGCGTTGTTCGGGGCGGTGCTGGCCTTCCAGTCGTACAGCTACGCCTCGGGCTCGACGTTTCCGTTCCTGCGCTTCTTCATCATCGCGATACCGCTGAGCGTGACCATGGCGATGCTCGGGGTTCCGGACGGCGTCTTCAGGACACCGACGCGCCGGGGTAGGTACGCGCCGGTGCAGCCCGCCGAACCGGTCAAATCCAGGTCCGCCGCGCCGTACATCGCCGTCGCCGCCACGGTCGCCGTCGGTATCCCGGTGACGATGCTCGGCATGGCTCAACCGAAATACGCGCCACAGGAATACGGACTCGGTGCGGTGCTGAACCCGGATCCGTACAACGTGACCGAGCGCAAGGCCATCGAGCATCAGATCGCCCGGACGTTCGGGACGGAGCGCGAGATCGCGCAATACCTGGAGAACCTCCACCTACCGGACAGCTCGGTGATCACCGATACCGTCTACGGTTTCGGCATTCTGGCCGCCTCCAGCCGGCCGCGGGTTTTCGTGATCCCGTCAGATCCGGACTTCACCGAGTTGCTCAATGATCCGAGCGCCAACGGCGTCAGGTATCTGCTCGCGGTTCCGGCAACCGGCCGTGGCACATCGGACGCGCTCAACGTGCGCTACCCGACGTTGTACGACACGGGTGCCGAGGTGGCGACACTGGAGCTGGAGATCCCCAATGACGGTGACGGTCAGCCGGATTGGCGGCTCTACCGGGTGAACGAGCCGGTAGGGAAGAGCTGACCGGTCATCGTGGGTGGGCCGCGGTGAACGCCGGGCAGTCGTCGGCTGCCGGAATCGATTTCATCCGGTCGTTCAGCCAGCCCAATGCCGCGACGGGTTCAACCTGTTCACGTGTCGATTCGGGCCAGAATGCGATCTGGATGCCGTCGCCCATCTTGCAGGCCTCGGCCAGCGCCCGCTCCGTCGACGCTGCCGGGATCACGGAGTCCTTGCCGGCGTAGATCACGTACATCGGTGCCTTGGTGGGCCCTTGCGGCAGGTTCGTTTTCTGCAGGTAGCCGCGCAACGTCTTCAGTGCTTCGGGACCGGCGGGACGTAGGTCGTCGGCGCTCAGCTTCTCGGCGGATGAGATTCGTTGCGCGGCGTCGTTGCAGCTGAGCAGCACGTCCCAATTCTCCTGAGCGGCGCCGCGCCGGTAATCGTCGAGTTCGAAGTCGTAGTAATACTGATCTTTCAAGGCGGCGAGGTAGGCGACGTAGGCCAGTTTCTGGTCAGTGTTCAGCGTGCCGGCCATCGCAGCATCCGCGAGTCCATCGAGGTTGGCCATCGGTGCCAGAGACGCGGTCGCGATCAGGTTGAGGTCGTAGCCGTAGTTGTCGATGAGTTCGTTTGCGGCCCAGGCGGCTTGCCCGCCTTCACGAGCTCCCAGCGCCGCCCAGGATGTCGATGTACGGTCAACCATGGTGCGGGCCGCCCGCACGGCGTCGATCATGTTGTAGCCGGCGGTGGTCGAATCCAGGTACGGGTGGAAATCGTAGTCGTCGGGCTTGGCCGGCTGTCCCAGACCCTGGTAGTCGGGCACGGTGACGACATACCCGGCGTTCAGCAAGGCCACCACCGTCGATGCCTCACCACGCAGGTCGGGAGACAGCGAGGGTGCGCAGTCGGCGGATGTGCCGGTGGTCCGGTGGCCCAGTGCCACGATCGGAAAGCCGTCCGCGGGTGGGTTGCCCTTGGGGACGAACACCGTTCCCGTCACGTGCGAGACTGCGTCGTTGACCCCGTTGCGAGAGGCATACGTCATGGTCTTGGCTTCCGCACTTGCCTCGCGCAGCGCCGGCACCAGGTTGTCCAACGGCGCCTGAGACACGACGTGGCCGGCACTGTCCGGATCTTCCGCCGAGTCCTGTGTCGGAGATCCGCCACACGCCGTGAGAACGGCGAGAGCGACCGAGAACAGAACGGTGACTCGAACCATCGAACGTCCCCTGCCTGGTTTTCCGTAGCCGGTCGTGGGCATCCACCATCTTTTCATCGGAGCGTGCGGCACGTGAGCGGATACCCGATCGAGTACCCGGGATACGCAATAGATTGGGCACCATGTCGGTGATCGATGTGAGGTCGCACGGTGCCACCGGGGACGGCACGACCGACGATCATGCGGCGATAATGCGGGCGATTCAGGCAGCGGACGATGCCGGTGGCGGCACCGTGTTCTTCCCGGCGGGCGCCTATGCACTGTCGGATTCGATCGGTAATGGCGCCACCGGGTTTTCCCACGTCTGCCTGCTCGGCGACGGTGAACGTGCGGCTCGGTTGCGGGTAACGGCGAACGTCGCGCCCATCAGTGGGCACTGGACCGAATGCCGCATCGAAAACCTCAAGATCGATGCGGGTACTCGCGGATCTCCCGGGCTCGACGTCGATCTGGACAAGAGTTACGTCAGGCACTGTTGGATCGTCGGTTGGACCGATTACGGCATGCGGCTCAATGCCAATACCGAGGGCCTGCTGAACTGGATCGACGACAACTTCATCGAGCAGAGCACCGGCTACGGCATCTACACCACCTACCGGTTCTACGACTCGTGGGTCGTCAACAACAACATCGGGTCGACGGGACCCAATCTGTCGATCGAGGCCGGTCCGGTCCGGATCCTCGCCAATCACCTCAACGGGACCCCGCAGCACAACATCGAGCTGCGCGGAAACAAGCAGCTGACGATCATCGGCAATATCTGTGAGGGTGCGCGCAGAGAAGCCATTGTCTTCACGATGCCGCCGTGGCTGGAGGCGGATGACGAGCAGGTGGCTATCGTCGGGAACAACATCACGAACGGCGGTAAAGGTGCGCCGGACGAATATCCCGCCATCGGTATCTATTCGGTCGATTCCGGCCGCCGTGCCAGGGGTTTCAACATCACCGGCAACTTCATCGCGAACACGGATGAGGGTGCGGGCTGGAGCTACGCGGTGGATGCTCAGTACGTCGATGACATTGCGATCTCGGGAAACCAATGGGACAACAACGGATATGCCATCGCTCCGGTTCGCGCCGACGGTAGCAACGTCGGGGTCGCGGGCAACACCTCGGGGAATCGGGTGACGCCGGCACGACGCGTAGTCATCACACTGTCCGGAGACGCGGTACTGGCGCATGCGCAGGACACCGAGTACGTCTACTTGCTGGCACCAGGTGCGAGCGCGGTAACCCTGCCCACTGCCGTGGACAATTCCTGCCGATACACAGTCAAGAACATCTCGGGCGTCGACGCGGGTTTGGGCACTTCGAAAGGGCAACGCATCGACTCCGAATCAGAATTGGTGCTTATCGACGGGGCAGCCGTTGTGGTGGTCTCCGACGGGCTGAATTGGTGGACCGTATGACACGCACCGAGGTCGAATTCGGTTAACAACTCACCGGTCTGCCGACGACACTCGCTCCTGCCGTCAGTGGCACTCCATGCGGATCGCCCGTCGAATTGCCCGAAAACTTCAACATCGTCACTCCGTAGACCAACCGTCGCGAAACCATCAACCGGGCGGCCCGCTAGCGTGAAGCGGTGACCGAAGAACTCGTCACGGTGTATGACGCCGATGGCAATGTGATCGGCGCCCAGCCACGTTCCCGGGTGTACGCCGAGGGACTGTGGCATGCCAGTGCCGGTGTGCTGGTGCGGTCGCTGGATGGGACCCGCATCTACGTCCACCGCCGCACCATGACCAAGGCGGTGTTCGCCGGCATGCACGATTGCCTGGCCGGCGGGGTCGTCGACCCGGGGGAGACGCCGCTGCAGGCTGCCACCCGGGAGTTGGCCGAGGAACTCGGCATCAGCGGCCCACCCTTGACGGCACTGGCTTCGGTGGCCTGGGACGGTTGTTGGGCGGGAAAACCCATGCGGTGTCACCTGTTCGCCTACGAGGCGCGCTGGGACGGTCCGATTCGCCACCAACCCGAAGAGATCGTCGACGGCTGGTGGTGGACCGACGAGGAGCTGGCAATGCACCTGGCCGACCCGGACTGGCCGTTCGTCCCAGATACCAGAGTTCTGATCCCGCAGCTGCTGCGCTTACGTCAACACCCTTGAGGTAGTGCGAGCCATGGTTCTTACTGGGTGATACCTCACCACCCCAGGAAGAAACCGTGCAAACCGTCTTCGAACGACATACCCCCGCCGGAAGCCTCATCGACCGCTCACTGGCCACCTCGGCGCTCCAGCCGTTCTGGCTCGACGACATACCTGCTCACACCTCCTATCCGGCGTTGGTCAAACCATTCTCCCGCTACGACCTGGTCGTGGTCGGCGGTGGGTATACCGGGCTGTGGTCAGCCTTGCTGGCAAAGCAGCGGGATCCCGGTATCCGGGTAGCCCTGATCGAGGGGCAGACCATCGGGTGGGCAGCTTCGGGACGTAACGGCGGGTTTGTCGAAGCGTCGCTGACCCATGGTGCCGAAAACGGACGTAGCCGCTGGCCCGACGAGATCGACACGCTCGACCGGCTGGGGTTGGAGAATCTGGACGGTATCGCGAAGGCCGTCGACACGCTCGGCCTCGACTGCGACTTCGAGCGGACCGGCTCGATCGCGGTAGCGGTCGAGCCCTATCAGGCTGCCGAACTCGCCGGTGCCGCACTGCGGCCCGACCAGGTCTACCTCGACCAGCAGGCGATCCGGGCCGAGGTGCAGTCACCCACATACCTGTCCGGGGTCTGGTCGAAGGACGCCGCGGCGCTGGTTCATCCGGCAAAGCTTGCGAGCGAACTCGCCCGGGCCGCAGGTGAACTCGGTGTCGAGATCTACGAGAACAGCAAGGTGCTCGGTGTGGCCCAGGATCGCCGCGGTGGGCCGCTGTCGGTTCGGACCGAACGTGTGTCGGTACGTGCTGACCGGGTGATCCTGGCGACCAACGGTTTTCCGTCACTGCTCAAGCGATACCGTTACCACACGGTGCCGGTCTACGACTACGCCTTGATGACCGAGCCGCTGACCGATGCCCAGCTTGCCGACATCGGCTGGACCAATCGGCAAGGCATCAGCGACATGTCGAACCAGTTCCATTACTACCGGCTGTCGAAGGACAACCGGATCCTGTGGGGCGGGTATGACGCCATCTATCACTTCGGTGGCCGGATCCGGCCCCAGTACGAGGATCGTGACGCCACCTATCGGCGTCTCGCGGGCCACTTCTTCACGACATTTCCACAGCTCGAGGACGTCACGTTCACCCACCGGTGGGCCGGGGTGATCGACACCTCGACGCGGTTCTGCGCATTCTTCGGGTCGGCCTACGGGGGCCGAGCCGGGTATGCCGCCGGCTTCACCGGGCTCGGGGTGGCGGCAACGCGTTTCGCTGCCGAGGTGATGCTCGACCGCTTCGCCGGCGCACCGACGGTTCGCACCGAACTCGACATGGTCAAGTCCATCCCCGCGCCGTTCCCGCCAGAACCGTTGGCCTCGGCCGGTATTCAAGCGACCCGCTGGTCGTTGGACCGGGCTGACCATCACGAAGGGCGCCGCAACATCCTGCTGCGGGCGCTCGACTCGGTCGGGCTGGGATTCGACTCGTAGCGTTTCCGTGCGCCGGACGCGGCCGCGCCGCACAATGGCTGGAGGGCGTTGACGTAAGCGCGGAGAAAGCAGTGCGGATGGGCCGAACCTTGAAGTCCGAGTCGCCGCGGCGACGGCGGCGGCAGACGAAGCAGGGTGTGGTGCTGTCCGAGGAACTCATCGTCGAGGCCGCCTTGCGGGTGTTGCAGTACCACGGTGCCGCCGGTCTCACGGTCCGGCGCCTCGGGGTCGCGCTCGGCGCCGACCCGACCGCCCTGTACCGCTACTTCCGCGGCATCGAGGACGTGGTGCTGGCCATCACCGACGAGCTGCTGCGGCGCGTGGTCGACGGATGGGAACTGACGGGCCTGTGGCGCGAAGACATGCGGGAACTCGGGCTGCGCATACACCGGGTCTACCTCGACCACCCACAGGCCGGAGTACTGGCGGCGAGCCGGGTGACCGGAGGTCCCCACGAGATCTCGATCATCGAGACGGTGTTGGGCTCACTGCGCGCAGCCGGATTCCCCGAGCGGGAAGCCGTCGAGGTGTATCACGCCTTCATCGACCAGATGTTGGGCTTTGCCGCGCTCGACGCCGCGTTTGAGGCCCTACCTGCCGAGCACAAGAAGCGCGACGACGACACGTGGGGTGACACCTACGCGCGCTTGCCGGCCGAGACCCATCCGAACATCGCGGCCACCAGCCGCTTTCTCGACGAGTCGATGCGGCGGAGCGGGTGTGAATCGGCCCTGGAGCTGCTGCTGGACGGCATTGCCGCCAGGCTCGACGCTCGACGGCGCTGACGGCTCATCCCAGTCTGGCGGCAATACCGTCCAGCAGTTGAGCCAGGCCGCAACGGAATTCGGTCAATGGGTCCTCGTCGGACCGATCGAGTGCGCCCGCGTCGATCGCGGCCGCCAGGGCCGGGAACCGCGCCGGGGTCACCAGGCGACGTAACAGCCCGGGGTACTCGCTGTCGTCCACATCGCGGGCTTCGATGGCCAGCGCGGCCGAACCGCGGGTGAAGATCAGCACGGCCATGACTGCGGTGAGCTTCTCGCGTTCGGTCAGGCGGGTGCCGGACAGGCCGGCCAGTGCGGCGTCCAGCCAGGCCAACTGGCCGGGGTCGGCGGGAAGCCCAGCCGACGCACACTGCAGGACCCAGGGATGGCGGTGGTAGACGTCCCACAGGGCGCCAGCCCAATTTTCCAGTGCCGTACGCCAATTCGCGTCCACGGGTGCCGACGGCGCCGGGCCGGGCGCGACGGCCAGCATGAAGGTGACCAGCTCGTCTTTGTTGGCCACGTGCCGGTAGAGCGACATGGTGCCGCACCCGAGTTTCTCGGCCAGTCGTGCCATCGACAAGGCGGCCAGGCCGTCGTCGTCGGCGAGTTCGACAGCTGCCGCGACGATGGTCTCGCGGGTCAGTCCACGTGACCGACGTGGCTCGGCGTCCTGCTGCCAAAGCAGGCGCAAGGCGCGGGGGAGTGGAGCATCGGCGCTGGTCATCAGTGTTCAGAATAACCAGTGACATCGCTATGCGTATGGCATACCCTTTTGCGTATGACATACGCATCTCTGCGTTCCGTCCGCTGGGCAGCGGCACTCACCGTGATCGTGACGGTGTTTCTCGTGTACTCGCTGCCGCCGTATCTGACCGGCGGGACTCGGGTACAGGCCACGTTCGGGCTGCACTACCCGTTGCTGGTCGCACATGTCCTGTTGGCGAGCGTGGCGATGGTGTGCGCGGTCGCGCAGGTGTGGCCGGGCCTGCGGCGCCGCCACCCGGCGTGGCATCGACGTACCGGGCGGATCTATGCCGCCACCGCCATCCCGGCGGCTCTCTGTGCCATCGTGATCGGGGCGGCCACACCCTTCGGCCCGATCCTGGGGGTCAGCAACGTCGTACTCGCAGCGTTGTGGTTCTGGTTCACCGTCGACGGTTTCCTGGCGGCACGGCAGCGCCGGTTCGGCGCTCACCGGCGTCAGATGCTGCGCAGCGCGACGCTGGCACTGTCGATCATCACCAACAGAGTGTGGACCCCGGTGCTGTACCTGGGATTCAATCCATTGCGCGACAGCGTCTTTGGTGGGAACGAGGAGAAGTATGTCTGGGCTGTAGCGGGCGTGGGCGGTTGGCTGGGCTGGACGATTCCGCTGCTACTCCTGCAGGTATGGCTGCGTCGGCACCCGGGGACCGGCTCTGAGCCCGTGCCGATGGCTGCCTCGGTTCCCCGGTAAACGCCAGTGAGCAGGAGTAGTCTCCTGCGCGACCAGTCTTACCGGTGCTGAATCGCCAACAAGTGAGGTCGCCATGGCAGCCGTGTCCAACTCAGCGTTCAACGGCAAGATCGCCCTGGACATCAGGGATTCCGAACCGGACTGGGCGCCCTATGCGGCACCCGTCGCCGTCGAGAACGCTCCCAACGTCCTGTATCTGGTGTGGGACGACACCGGCATCGCCACGTGGGACTGCTTCGGTGGGCTGGTGGACATGCCCGCCATGAGCCGGATCGCCGAACGCGGAGTTCGGTTGTCGCAGTTCCACACCACGGCGCTGTGCTCACCGACCCGAGCCTCACTGCTCACCGGACGCAATGCCACCACGGTGGGGATGGCCACCATCGAGGAGTTCACCGACGGGTTCCCGAACTGCAACGGCCGGATTCCGCATGAGACGGCGCTCCTGCCGGAGGTGCTGGCCGAGAACGGCTACAACACCTACTGCGTGGGCAAGTGGCACCTGACGCCGCTGGAAGAGTCCAACCTGGCTGCCACCAAACGGCATTGGCCGTGCGCGCGGGGGTTCGAACGGTTCTACGGATTCATGGGCGGCGAGACCGACCAGTGGTATCCGGACTTGGTCTATGACAACCACCCGGTCGATCCGCCGGCCACTCCGGAGGAGGGCTACCACTTGTCGCGCGACCTGGCCGACAAGACCATCGAGTTCATCCGCGATGCCAAGGTGATCGCCCCGGACAAGCCCTGGTTCACCTACCTGTGCCCGGGAGCCGGCCATGCCCCGCACCATGTGTTCAAGGAGTGGGCCGATCGGTACGCCGGTCGGTTCGACATGGGTTACGAGGCCTACCGCGACATCGTGCTCCAGAACCAGAAGCGGCTCGGCATCGTGCCGTCCGACACCGAACTGTCACCGCTGAACCCTTACGCGGATGTCAAGGGCCCCAACGGCGAAGCCTGGCCCGCGCAAGACACCGTCCGGCCATGGGAGTCCTTGTCGGCCGAAGAGAAGCGGCTGTTCGCCCGGATGGCCGAGGTGTTCGCCGGGTTCCTGTCCTACACCGACGCGCAGATCGGCCGGGTGCTGGACTTCCTGGAGCAGGCGGGCCAGCTCGACAACACGATCATCGTGGTGATCTCCGACAACGGGGCCAGTGGCGAAGGCGGGCCGAACGGCTCGGTCAACGAGACCAAGTTCTTCAACGGCTATATCGACACCGCCGAGGAGGGGCTGAAGTTCATCGACCGGTTGGGCTCACCGGATACCTACAACCATTACCCCATCGGGTGGGCCATGGCCTTCAATACACCCTACAAGCTGTTCAAACGCTATGCCTCTCATGAGGGCGGGATCGCCGACACCGCAATCATCTCCTGGCCCAATGGCATTCGGGCCCATGGTGCGGTGCGCGACAACTACGTCAACGTCTGCGACATCACCCCGACGGTTTACGACCTGCTCGACATCACGCCGCCGGCCAGCGTGCGCGGCGTTCCGCAGAAGCCGTTGGACGGGGTGAGCTTCAAAGTGGCACTGGATGATCCGGATGCCCCGACGGGCAAGGAGACCCAGTTCTACACCATGCTCGGCACTCGCGGCATCTGGCACCAGGGCTGGTTCGCCAACACCGTGCACGCCGCCACGCCCTCGGGATGGTCGCACTTCGAAGCGGACCGCTGGGAGCTCTTCCATATCGAATGCGACCGCAGTCAGTGCCATGACCTGGCCGACGAAGAACCCGACAAGCTCGAAGAGCTGAAGGCCCTGTGGTTCAGCGAAGCCGACAAGTACAACGGCCTGCCGCTGGCCGATCTCAACATCTTCGAGACGATGACGCGGTGGCGGCCCTATCTGGTCGGGGAGCGGACCCGCTACACCTACTACCCACACACCGCCGAAGTCGGCCTCGGTGCGGCCGCCGAACTGCGCGGGCAGTCCTTCACCGTGCTCGCCGAGGTCACCGTTGACGGCGCTGACGCGCACGGCGTGTTGTTCAAGCAGGGCGGGGCGCACGGCGGCCATGTGCTGTTCATCGCCGACGGGCGGCTGCACTACGTGTACAACTTCCTCGGCGAGCACGAACAGGCGTTGGTCTCTCCCGATCCGGTTCCGTTGGGGCGGCACCTCTTCGGAGTCCAGTACCGGCGCACCGGCACCGTCGAGGGCAGTCACACCCCGCTCGGGGACACCGCCCTGTACATCGACGACACGACCGTCGCCGAGCTTGCCGGGATGCGAACCCACCCCGGTATGTTCGCGCTCGCCGGGGGCGGCATCTGCATCGGACGCAATACCGGATCGGCTGTGTCCCAGCGATACCGGGCACCGTTCCCGTTCACCGGCGGTGCCATCGGCCAGGTCACCGTCGATTTGTCCGGCGAGCCCTACCAGGACCTCGAGCGCGAACTCGCCGCGGCGTTCGCCAAGGACTAGCGAGGAGCCGTCGAATCGGTCGGTTGCGACGACTAGCCTCGAATCCGTGGTCACCGAACTCGTCGAACTGCCCGGCGGCACCTTTTCGATGGGATCGACGGCCTTCTATCCCGAAGAGGCGCCGGTGCACGCCGTGACCGTCGCCGGATTCGCCATCGAGAAGCACCCCGTCACCACCGCGCAGTACGGCGCCTTCGTGGAGGCCACGGGATACGTCACGGTCGCCGAACGCCCGATGGACCCGGCGTTGTACCCCGGCGTGGCCGAGGAAGACCTGGTGCCCGGCGCCCTGGTGTTCCGGCCCACCGACGGCCCCGTTGACCTACGTGACTGGCGTCAATGGTGGGACTGGGCGCCCGGCGCCAATTGGCGGCATCCCTTCGGTCCCGATCGCGGCGCGGCCGCACCCGACCATCCCGTGGTGCAGGTGGCCTACCCGGATGCGGCGGCGTATGCGGCCTGGGCCGGGCGCCGGTTGCCCACCGAAGCCGAATGGGAGTACGCGCCGCGTGGGGGAGTCGATGGCATCTACGCCTGGGGCGACGAGGTCGCCCCTGACGGGGTGCTCATGGCCAACACCTGGCAGGGCCGGTTCCCGTATCGCAACGACGGCGCCTCGGGCTGGCGCGGTACCTCACCGGTCGGAGCCTTCCCGCCGAACGCGTTCGGCCTGTCCGACATGATCGGCAACGTGTGGGAGTGGACCACCACCCGCTTCGCCGGGCACCACCGTCCGCAGGCCGATGCCCCGGCGTGCTGCCCACCTCCCGCCGACCCCGATCCGATGGTGAACCAGGTGCTCAAGGGCGGTTCGCACCTGTGCGCGCCGGAGTACTGCCACCGCTATCGCCCGGCCGCGCGGTCACCGCAGTCGCAGGACAGCTCGACCACGCACATCGGCTTTCGCTGCGTGGCCGGCTGAAGCCCGCAGAACCGGATCTACGGCGATTTGGCGCATTCGCCGTGCTCACCTAGTATGTAGGGGTTGCCTTGGGCAGACCTCGGTTGACTGCTGTTTTGAGTCAGCCCCGCGTGCCCTTCGGAAACAAAGACCGCGCACGTCCAGGTCGGTATCTGGCGTGCATACAAAACCAGGTCAGGAGATCGAGTGATTCAGCAGGAATCGCGGTTGAAGGTCGCCGACAACACGGGCGCCAAGGAAATCTTGTGCATCCGCGTGCTCGGTGGCTCATCGCGACGCTACGCCGGCATCGGTGATGTCATCGTCGCGACCGTCAAGGACGCCATCCCCGGCGGCAACGTCAAGCGCGGCGACGTCGTCAAGGCAGTCGTGGTGCGCACCGTCAAGGAGCGCCGCCGCGCCGACGGCAGCTACATCAAGTTCGACGAGAACGCCGCCGTCATCATCAAGGCCGACAACGACCCGCGCGGTACCCGCATCTTCGGGCCCGTCGGCCGCGAACTGCGCGAGAAGCGCTTCATGAAGATCGTTTCGCTGGCGCCGGAGGTTTTGTAAATGAAGGTCCACAAGGGCGACACCGTGCTGGTGGTCTCGGGCAAGGACAAGGGCGCCAAGGGCAAGGTCATCGAGGCCTACCCGGCTCGCGACAAGGTCCTCGTCGAGGGCGTCAACCGGATCAAGAAGCACACCGCGCAGTCGCAGAACGAGCGCGGCGCATCGTCGGGCGGCATCGTCACCCAGGAAGCCGCGATCCACGTGTCCAACGTGATGGTCGTCGACTCCGATGGCAAGCCGACCCGTGTGGGTTACCGCGTCGATGAGGAGACCGGCAAGAAGGTCCGCATCGCCAAGACCAATGGCAAGGACATCTGATGACTGCACCAGAGAAGGTTCAGCCGCGGCTGAAGCAGCGCTACCGCGAAGAGATCCGTGAGGCGCTCAACAAGCAGTTCGAGTTCGACAACGTCATGCAGATCCCGGGCGTCGTCAAGGTCGTCGTCAACATGGGTGTCGGCGACGCCGCCCGTGACGCCAAGCTGATCAACGGCGCGGTCAACGACCTGGCCCTGATCACCGGCCAGAAGCCGGAGATCCGCAAGGCGCGCAAGTCCATCGCACAGTTCAAGCTGCGTGAGGGCATGCCCATCGGTGCCCGCGTCACCCTCCGTGGCGACCGGATGTGGGAGTTCCTGGACCGGCTGATCTCGATCGCCCTGCCCCGTATCCGCGACTTCCGCGGCCTGAACGGCAAGCAGTTCGACGGCACCGGCAACTACACCTTCGGCCTCAACGAGCAGTCGATGTTCCATGAGATCGACGTGGACTCCATCGACCGCCCCCGCGGCATGGACATCACCGTCGTCACCTCGGCGACCAACGACGACGAAGGCCGTGCGCTGCTGAAGGCGCTGGGCTTCCCCTTCAAGGAGAACTGAGCACATGGCAAAGAAGGCGTTGATCCACAAGGCCAACAAGAAGCCCAAGTTCGCGGTTCGCGCGTACACGCGGTGCAACAAGTGCGGTCGCCCGCACTCGGTCTACCGCAAGTTCGGGCTGTGCCGTATCTGCCTGCGCGAAATGGCGCACGCGGGTGAACTGCCCGGCGTGCAGAAGTCCAGCTGGTAATTCAGCACCCGCCGCGCGCGAGCGCAGCAGACCACAGACCAATCCAAACAGGTTGCGGAAGGCCCTGAAACAGGGAACCGCCGCGAGGAAGGTGAGCCGGTTGTCATGACGATGACTGACCCGATCGCAGACTTTTTGACACGTCTGCGCAACGCCAATTCGGCGTACCACGATGAGGTGACTCTGCCCCACTCGAAGCTCAAGGCGAACATCGCCGAGATCCTCAAGAAAGAGGGCTACATCAACGACTACCGCACCGAGGATGCTCGCGTCGGCAAGTCTCTGGTGGTGTCGCTCAAGTACGGCCCCAGCCGTGAGCGCAGCATCGCCGGCCTGCGCCGGGTGTCCAAGCCCGGCCTGCGGGTCTACGCAAAATCCACCAATCTGCCTCGGGTGCTCGGCGGCCTGGGCGTGGCGATCATCTCCACGTCCTCGGGCCTGCTCACCGACCGCCAGGCAGCACGACAGGGCGTGGGCGGCGAAGTCCTCGCTTACGTCTGGTAGGGGGCAGCAGAACATGTCGCGTATTGGTAAGCAGCCGGTCCCGGTTCCCGCCGGGGTCGATGTGACGATCGACGGCCGCAACGTCTCGGTCAAGGGCCCCAAGGGCACCCTGACCCTGGACGTCGCCGAGCCGATCACCGTCGAGCGCAACGATGACGGCGCCATCGTGGTCAGCCGTCCCGATGACGAGCGGCGCAGCCGCTCCCTGCACGGGCTGTCCCGGACCCTGGTGGCCAACCTGGTCACCGGTGTCACCGAGGGCTACACCCGCAAGATGGAGATCTTCGGCGTCGGCTACCGCGTCCAGCTCAAGGGTTCCAACCTGGAGTTCGCGCTCGGTTACAGCCACCCCGTGGTGATCGAGGCGCCCGAGGGCATCACGTTCGCCGTCGAGACGCCCACCAAGTTCTCGGTCTCGGGTATCGACAAGCAGAAGGTCGGTCAGATCTCCGCGGTCATCCGCCGCCTGCGCCGCCCCGACCCGTACAAGGGCAAGGGTGTGCGTTACGAGGGTGAGCAGATCCGCCGCAAGGTCGGAAAGACAGGTAAGTAAGTCATGGCTACTACAAAGACTGACGCCGCAGCTGCCGCCGCCCGCAAGCCGGTGGGGCAGAACATCTCTGAGACCCGCCGTAACTCCCGGCTGCGTCGGCACGCCCGGTTGCGCAAGAAGGTCTCCGGCACCGCGCAGACCCCGCGTCTGGTGGTCAACCGTTCGGCACGGCACATCCACGTGCAGCTCGTCGACGACCTGGAAGGCGTCACCCTGGCGGCTGCCTCGTCGATCGAGGCCGACGTTCGCGCCGTCGAGGGCGACAAGAAGGCGCACAGCGTTCGGGTCGGTCAGCTGATCGCCGAGCGCGCCAAGGCTGCCGGCGTCGACACCGTGGTGTTCGACCGTGGTGGCTACACCTATGGCGGCCGGATCGCCGCGCTGGCGGATGCCGCGCGCGAGGGCGGGCTGAAATTCTGATGACTGTCAACGAGAGGACTGCATGATGGCCGAGCAGGCAACTGGTGCCGGCGGCCCAGGCGCTTCCGACAACCGTGGTGGCCGTGGCCGCCGCGACGACCGTGGTGGCCGTGGCGGCCGCGACAGCGGCGAGAAGAGCAACTACATCGAGCGCGTGGTGTCGATCAACCGCGTCTCCAAGGTGGTCAAGGGTGGTCGGCGCTTCAGCTTCACCGCTCTGGTCATCGTCGGTGACGGCAAGGGCATGGTCGGCGTCGGCTACGGCAAGGCCAAGGAAGTTCCGGCCGCCATTGCCAAGGGCGTCGAGGAGGCTCGCAAGGGCTTCTTCCGGGTTCCGCTGATCGGCGGCACCATCGTCCACCCGGTTCAGGGCGAAGCCGCTGCCGGTGTGGTGATGCTGCGTCCGGCCAGCCCCGGTACCGGTGTGATCGCCGGTGGTGCGGCTCGCGCGGTGCTGGAATGCGCCGGCGTGCACGACATCCTGGCCAAGTCGCTGGGCAGCGACAACGCGATCAACGTGGTGCACGCCACCGTTGCCGCGCTGAAGATGATCCAGCGTCCCGAAGAGGTGGCGGCCCGTCGCGGTCTGCCGCTGGAGGACGTTGCGCCGGCCGGCATGCTGAAGGCCCGGCGTGAGAGCGAAGCGCTGGCTGCCGCAGCCGCGCGTGAGGGATCGGCATAACCATGGCAGAGCTCAAGATCACCCAGGTGCGCGGAACCATCGGTGCACGCTGGAAGCAGCGCGAGAGCCTGCGGACGCTGGGGCTGAAGAAGATTCGTCAGTCCGTGGTTCGTGAGGACAACGCGCAGACCCGCGGTCTGATCAAGACCGTTCATCACCTCATCGAGGTGGAGGAGGTGAAGTCCTGATGTCTGTTATCAAGCTTCACGACCTGAGGCCTGCCCCCGGGGAGAAGAAGGCCAAGACCCGCGTCGGTCGCGGTGAGGGCTCCAAGGGTAAGACCGCCGGTCGTGGTACCAAGGGCACCAAGGCGCGCAAGAACGTCCCCGCGACGTTCGAGGGTGGCCAGATGCCGATCCACATGCGGCTGCCGAAGCTCAAGGGCTTCAAGAACCGCTTCCGGACCGAGTACGAGGTCGTCAACGTCGGCGACATCGCCAAGGCCTTCCCGCAGGGCGGCACCGTCGGTGTCGACGAGCTGGTTGCCAAGGGCCTCGTTCGCAAGAACAGCCTGGTCAAGGTGCTCGGCGACGGCAAGCTGGCCGTCAAGGTCGACGTGACCGCCAACAAGTTCAGCGGTAGCGCCCGTGAGGCCATCTCCGCTGCCGGCGGTTCGGCCACCGAGCTGTAATTTTTCCTGCGCGAGCAGAGTGAAAACCCCCTAAACCACGCGGTTTAGGGGGTTTTCGCGTCTGCTAGCCAGGCTAGGTGAGTTGCGGGATCACGTCGGCGGCAAGGCGTTCCAACTGTTCGCGGTCCTCGGCGATCGTGGCACCCGTCGGATTGAGCACGATGGTCTGCGCACCCGCGTCGAGCACCTCACGCAGACCCCGCGCCACCTCGTCGGCGGTTCCGGCCAGCGCCACATCGCCCAGCCCGGCCCGGTCGCCGTAGATCCGGCTCAGCCCCGACTCCACCCGCTCGCGCGCACGCGCCCGGTCGTCGTCGACGATCAGATACACCCGCTTGCCGATCCGGAAATTCTCCGCGTCCTTTCCCTGCTCGTCGAGTTCGCGGCGCACCGTGCGTACCGCTTCGGCGAATGCCGCCGTGGTCGAGGAGCCGGCCCCCAGAAACGCGTCACCGTAACGGACCGCTCGCGCCAGAGCCGTCGGCGCATTGGCACCGAACCAGATCGGCGGATGTGGTCGTTGGACCGGTTTGGGGCTGATGGCCAGATCGTCGACATCGCGGAAGCGGCCGTGGAAGGTGATCCTGGGCTCGTCCGACCACGCGGCCTTCATCAGCTCCAGCCCCTCGGTGAAGCTGGCGATGAACGTCGAGCGGTCCACCCCGAAGGCCGGGAACTGCCGGAAACTCCCGCCCGGAGCCACACCGACGTCGAGGCGGCCGTGGCTGAGCCGGTCCACCGCGGTGATCGCCGACGCCAGTTGCAGCGGATCGTGCAGCGACGTGACGAGGACCGCCACACCCAGCCGCAGCCTCGTGGTGACCGCTGCGGCGTAGGACAGCAGCTCCAGCGGGGCGATCGTCGGAGCCGGACCCACGGTCTGCTCGATCGTCCAACCGCCCTCGAATCCGAGTTCCTCGGCGCGAGCCAGGTAGGCCTTGAAACCCGATTCGTCGAAACCGTCCTGATCGAGCTGCGGAAGCGAGATGGAGAAGGTCACCTGTATCACGGTACGACGACGAGGTGCACGTGCCGAGGTTTCTCGTCGACGCGCGCGCAGTACGCGGATCGGTAGGCTCGTTTCATGTTCGCGTTTCTCCCAGGGATCCCGGGCCAGGACGAACTCAAGGTGCTGGCCCGGCGCATTGACACCGCCCGGCACAACGGCGTCCCCAGCGGATGCGTGCTGGAACTGGATCTGTTGTCGATACCGCCGGAGACCGCGGGCTTCGACCCGTTGGCCATGATCGCGGGCGGTGGTCGGCCGCTCGTGCTGCGGCAGGCCATCGCGGCGATCCACCGCGCCGCAGAGGACGATCGGGTGGCGGGACTGATCGCGCGGGTGCAGCTTCCCGCCGCCGCTCCAGGGCCGGTGCAGGAACTGCGGGCCGCCATAGCGGAATTCAGCGCCGCCAAACCCACGCTGGCCTGGGCCGAGACCTACCCGGGCACGCTGTCGTACTACCTGGCATCGGCATTTCGTGAAGTCTGGATGCAGCCGTCGGGAACGGTCGGCCTGGTCGGTTTCGCCACCAATGCGACGTTCCTGCGTGATGCGCTCGACAAGGTGGGCATCGAGCCGCAGTTCGTCGCGCGCGGTGAATACAAGTCAGCGGCAAACGTTTTCACCGAGGACCGCTACACCGACGCGCAGCGTGAGGCTGACGGCCGGATGATCGAGAGCCTGCAGTCGCAGGTGTGGCAGGCCATCGCCGAATCCCGTCAGCTGAGCATCGAGGCGGTCAACGCACTGGCCGACCGGGCACCGGTGCTGCGGGACGATGCGGTGACGGCCGGTCTGGTCGACCACATCGGGTTCCGCGACGAGGCCTATGCGCGCATCGGTGAACTCTCGGGTGGCCCCGAGGCGGCCGGTACCGATGCCGACAACCATCCGGATGCCTTGCCGCGGCTTTATCTTTCGCGTTATGCGCGGACGTCCCCGAAGGTGCCCGCACCGCAGATCCCGGGCCGTAAATCCAAGCCCACCATCGCGGTGGTGACGCTGCACGGTCCCATCGTCAGCGGTCGCGGCGGTCCGCAGGTGTTGCCGTTGGGCAATTCCAGTGCCGGCGGCGACACCATCGCCGCGGCCCTGCGTGAGGCGGCCGCCGACGACGACGTCTCGGCGATCGTCCTGCGGGTAGACAGTCCCGGCGGTTCGGTCAGTGGCTCGGAAACCATTTGGCGGGAGGTGGTTCGGGCCCGCGATCGAGGAAAACCCGTCGTCGCGTCGATGGGCGCGGTCGCCGCGTCGGGTGGCTACTACGTGTCGATGGCGGCCGACGAGATCGTGGCCAACGCCGGCTCCATCACCGGATCCATCGGCGTGATCACCGGCAAGCTGATCTCACGCGAACTCAAGGACAAGCTCGGGGTGGGGTCGGATTCGTTGCGTACCAATCCCAATGCCGATGCCTGGTCGTCGAATGCTCCGTTCACCGACGAACAGCACACCCAGATCGAAGCCGAAACCGACCTGCTCTACACCGATTTCATCGAGCGGGTGGCGGTCGGGCGCAAGCTGTCGGTCGAGCAGGTCGATGAAGTGGCTCGGGGACGGGTCTGGACCGGCGCCGACGCCAAAGATCGCGGCCTGGTCGACGAACTCGGCGGGCTACGGGTCGCGGTCACCCGCGCCAAGGCGCTGGCCGGGCTGGACCCGGACACCAAGGTGCGGGTGCTGAGTTACCCGGGCTCGTCCTGGCTGGACATGTTGCGGCCCAAGCCGTCTTCGCAACCGGCCGCGGCGACACTGCCGCAAGCCGTCGGGAACCTGCTGGGCCAATCGGTCGTGGGAGCGATCGAAAATGCGGGCCGCACGATGACCGGGGCCAGTGCCCTATGGCTGGGCGACCACCGATTTTGACGTAAAGGACAATTGCGACAGGGTAACGCCGCGGTGCATCGACCCGGTCGGCGCGGTAACGTCAGATCTTGGCAATTGATGATTTGTCGACGAAACGACGGCCTGGCCCTGCGGTGTTCAACCCAGTCAGAGCAGCCGTAACAGAGTGCGCGGCGGGGAACGGTGTCGTCAGACACATGGAGGACCCGTGCCCGCGCGCAAAAGCCCGATCAGGGGCTTTGGAGACAAACCGGAGATCGACTACCGCGAACCTGCCGAGAATCCGCCGGACCCTGGCGTACTGAAGCGGGCGATCGCCGCATCGGCGATCGGTAACGCCACCGAATGGTTCGACTACGGCATATACGCCTACGGCGTGGGCTATATCTCGGCCGCCATCTTTCCCGGGGACGCCCAGCAGGCGACCTTGCTGGCATTGGCCACGTTCGCCATTTCGTTCCTGGTCCGTCCGCTCGGCGGCTTCGTCTGGGGACCGCTCGGCGACCGGCTCGGCCGTAAACACGTGCTGGCCATCACCATCGTGCTGATGGCCGGCGCGACCTTCTGCGTCGGGCTGATTCCGTCGTACGCCTCGATCGGAATGTGGGCCCCGGCGCTGATGGTGGCCTTGCGGATGATCCAAGGTTTCTCCACCGGCGGCGAATATGGCGGTGCGGCAACATTTATGGCCGAGTACGCGCCGTCGCGGCGACGCGGGTTCCTCGGCAGTTTCCTCGAATTCGGCACGTTGGCCGGTTTTTCGGTGGGCGCCCTGTTGATGCTGACGTTCTCGGTGGTGCTCAGCGATGAGCAGATGGGGCAATGGGGATGGCGCCTACCCTTCCTGGTCGCCGCCCCGCTCGGGCTGATCGGCGTCTACCTGCGTTCGCGGCTGGAAGACACCCCGATATTTCGTGAGCTGGAGGAGTCCGGCGAGACCGAACAAGGTGCGGTCAGCCAGTTCCGCGATCTGGTGGTGGAGTACTGGGCCCCGATCCTGCGTCTGGTGGGCCTGGTCGTAGCCCTCAACGTGGTCAACTACACGTTGCTCACCTATATGCCGACCTATCTGGAACAGACCATCGGCTTGTCGAGCAGTCACTCGCTGATCGTTCCCGTGATCGGGATGCTCTCGATGATGGTGTTCCTGCCGCTCAGCGGCCACATCTCGGACCGGGTCGGCCGCAAACCGATGTGGTGGGTCTCGCTTGTCGGCCTGTTCATCGCCGGCGTGCCGATGTTCCTGCTGATGTCGACGAACATGGTCGGCGCGATCATCGGATTCGCCGTGCTCGGGCTGCTCTATGTGCCGCAGTTGTCCACCATCTCGGCGACGTTCCCGGCGATGTTCCCCACCCAGGTCCGCTATGCCGGGTTCGCCATCGCCTACAACGTGTCGACGTCGCTGTTCGGCGGAACCGCGCCGGCGATCAACGACTGGCTGGTCAACAAGACCGGCGACCAGCTGATCCCGGCCTACTACATGATGGTGGCCTGCGTGATCGGCATGCTGGCGCTGATCAAGGTGCCCGAGACGGCCCGATGTCCGATCAGCGGCACCGAGATCCCCGGTACTCCGGAAGCCCCGGCGCAGCTCGATTACGAGACGGGGGCCGAGGAGGAGTCGGAGGCCGATGCCGGCGCGGGCACGCCGGCCGCGTCAGCCGACCGGTAGCCGGGCGATCCATGTAAGGGCTACTCGGTACGCGTATGAAGCGTGGTGGCGGTTGCAGGGCCGATTTTCCGCCGTAGCGCTTCATGCGCGGGGTGTCATTCCAAAGTGCCGCTGATGTAGACGATTTCGCCCATCGGGTCGTTCTCGTCACGGTCGGGTACCGGCAGGCCGTGGCGGACGAACAACTCCGAGCGCGCCACGCCGTTCATCTGCCAGCCCTTGGCGCTCAAATAGTCGGCAGCCGAATGCCGCTCGCCGTGATAGATCAACGACGGCATGTCCAGGTTCAACCCCATCTGGCTGAAGGCCGCGGTGGCGGCGCGGGCCTTCTCCGGGTCGAAATCCTTGAGCCCCGGCACGAACTCGGTGGCCACCGCGCTGCCCCGGGCGCTGAGCGCGGCGATGTTGTCGAACAACCGATCCTGCGCTTCGGGCGGCAGATAGATCAACAACCCCTCGGCGCACCACGCAGTCGGAGCAGCGGGATCGAATCCCGCTGCCTGCAGCGCGGCCGGCCAGTCGTCGCGCAGGTCGACGGGCACGGTGCGGCGTTCCGCCGTGGGTTCGGCGCCCAGATCGGCCAATGTGCGGGTCTTGAACTCGATCACCTCGGGCTGGTCGATCTCATAGACCACGGTGCCCTCGGGCCACGGCAGCCGATAGGCGCGGGAATCCAGGCCGGAAGCCAGGATCACCGCCTGGCGAATCCCCGCCTTTCCTGCCGCGATGAAGAAGTCGTCGAAAAACCGGGTACGCACCGCCATTTCGTCGATGTTGGCGCGAGCCCGGTCGGCGGCGTCCGGTGTCAGCTGAGCCAGCGATTCCAGGCTCAGCTCACCGTCGACCATCTTGGTGAACACGTCGATGCCCACCGCGCGGACCAGCGGCGCTGCGAACGGATCGTCGATCAGCCCGTGCGGTTCCCGGCTGGCGATAGCCCGCCCCGTAGCCACCAACGTCGCGGTTGCCCCGACACTGGAGGCCAGATCCCAGCTGTCGCCGTCGGTACGTGTCATCGTGTGTCTCCCGATCGTCTAGTTCGATGCCTTCAGGGTTGCCGACAGATAACCGGAATCGCCCGCGAGATCGGCGAGCTCTTCGGGATAGTCGAAACCGTGCGAGTCGTAGGCCGCCTGGGTGGGTAGCACCGTGACGTCCCAGCCCTGGGGTGCGAGGTGGTCGCGGACCGCGGTGCGCTCGCCCGAATAGAACAGGTCCGTCAGATTCACGTCGGATCCGACCTTCTTGGACCATTGGCTGACCCGTTCGGACCACTTGTCGGTGAGCGAGGCGGCGTCCATGTGTTCGGTGGCCAACCGGCTGCCCGGGGCGCTGAGCGCGGTGATGTTGTCCAGCAGCCGGTCCTGAGCTTCCGGCGGCAGGTAGATCAGCAGGCCTTCGGCGATCCAGGCGGTCGGAACCTGTGGGTCGAAGCCGTTGTCACGCAGAGCCTTCGGCCAGTCGTCACGCAGATCGATCGGCACCGTGTGAAGTTCGGCGGCCGGTTGAGCCCCGAGATCGGTCAGGGTGCGGGTCTTGAACTCCAGGACCGCCGGCTGGTCCACCTCGAACACGACGGTGCCGGCAGGCCAGTCGAGCCGGTAGGCGCGGGTGTCCAACCCGGCCGCCAGGATCACCGCCTGCCGGATGCCGGCCTCGCCTGCGGCACTGAAGAAGTCGTCGAAGAACCGCGTGCGTACCGCGATCTGCTCGCACATCCGCTGCCGGTCGAGCATCACGTCGCCCTCGACGCACACCTCTCCGTCGGCGAGCCGGATGCTGTGTTCCAGGCCTACCGCACGTACGAGCGCGTCAGCGTACGGATCGTTGATCAGCGGGTCGGGTTGCTTGGTTGCCAACGCGCGGGATGCCGCGACACCGGTCGCGGTAGCGCCGACGCTGGTGGCCAGATCCCAGGTGTCGCCTTCGGTGCGGGTCATGGTGCTCCTAGTCTCGTATCGCGGTGACGGCCTGCGAATTCTGTTGCAGTGCGGCGGCTTCGCCGGAGGGGAAGCTGCGGCCGTAGTCGGCGAAGAGCTCGGGCCGCCGCCGCGCGGTCACCGACCATCCGCGCTCGGTGAGGTAATCGACGACCGAATTGCGCTCGCCGTCGTACCAGAGATTGGCCAGGTCCAGGTTGAGGCCGTGCTGACGCCACTGCTCGCTCAACACCTGCCCGCGCTCCCGCAGGTTCACCGCCATACCGGGCAGGTGGTACTCGGTGGCCAGCCTGCTGCCTCGTGCGCTGAGCGCAGTGATGTTGTCGAACAACCGGTCCTGGGCCTCCGGCGGCAGATAGGCCAGCAGTCCCTCGGCGCTCCATGCGCTCGGTGCGCTCGGATCGAAGCCGGCGGCCTGAAGCGCGGCGGGCCAGTCCTCACGCAGGTCGACGGCCACGGTGCGGCGTTCGGCCGTGGGCGTGGCCCCGATCTGCGCCATGGTGGCGGTCTTGGCGCCGATCACCGCGGGCTGGTCGAGCTCGTAGACCACGGTGCCGTCGGGCCACGGCAGCCGGTAGGCGCGGGAGTCCAGGCCGGAGGCCAGGATCACCGCCTGCCGGATCCCGGCGTCGGTCGACGCGGTGAAGAAGTCGTCGAAGAACTTCGTCCGCACCGCCATGATGCCGGTCATCAGCGCGGCGCCTTCGGCCAGCTCGCCGTCGAGGGCGACCTCGCCGTCGACGAGCTTGGTGAAGAACTCGACGCCCACCGCGCGGACCAGATCCGCCGCGTACGGGTCGTTGATCAGCGGGTCGGGCTCAGCACTCGCGATCGCCCGTGCCGCGGCGACCATCGTCGCCGTCGCGCCCACACTGGAGGCCAGATCCCAGCTGTCGGTGTCAGACCGTGCCATCGCCCGCCCCTCAGTTCTCGGCTTCGATGTAGAGCACCGATGCCGCGTGGGCCTCGTCCTCGACCGGCGGCAGGCCGGTCCGGATCAGCAGATCGTTGGACGAGATGGCGGTGGTCTTCCAGGAATGCCCTTGCAGATACGTCGTCACGTCGGCACGGTCGCCGAGGAAGATCAGCTCGTTGAGGTCCATGTCCAGGCCGTGTGCCCGCCACCGGTCGGTGAACTCCTGCATCCGGGCCCGGATGGTCTCCTCGTCGTTGGTTTCGGTCGCGGGCACTCCCTCGACGCCGAAGCGGCTGCCCGGCGCGCTCAGCGCGGTGACCTGATCGAGCAAACGGTCCTGCGCATCTCCCGGCAGGTAACCCAGCAATCCCTCGGCGATCCACGCCGTCGGCACCGACGGGTCGAACCCCGCCTCGGTCAGCGCCGCCGGCCAGTCGAAGCGCAGGTCGATGGCCACGGTACGACGATCGGTCGTCGGGACCGCGCCCAGGCTCGCCATGGTGGTGGTCTTGAACTCGATCACCTCGGGCTGGTCGACCTCGTAGACCACCGTGCCGTCCGGCCACGGCAGCCGATAGGCGCGGGAGTCCAGACCGGCCGCCAGGATGACCGCCTGTCGGATCCCGGCGCGGCATGCGCTCAGGAAGAAGTCGTCGAAGAAACGCGTGCGGGCCGCCATGCCGTTGGCGAACCGGACCAGACCGGTGGCCGCCTCTTCGTCGAGACCCTCGGTGGTGAAGTCCTCGTCGACGAGCTTGGTGAAGAATTCCATCCCGACGGCGCGGACCAGGGGAGCGGCGAACGGATCGTCGATCACCGGATCATCTGAGTTCGTCGCCATCGCGCGCGCTGCCGCGACCATCGTCGCCGTCGCACCCACGCTTTGCGTAAGGTCCCACGAGTCCCCCTCATATCTGGTAGCAGTCCGCGCCATGAATTCCCCTTTGTTCAGTCAGAATCAACGTGTTAGTTAGGTGATGTAATGAGCTGCCGCCGACTGTACGCTCCGATTCTGAAGAGAAGCTCTGCTCCGCATCTCGCCCGCAGCTCCGCCGCATCGCGGGGGGGAGTGGGGAGGCCCGACGCGGGTGCATGCAGGGGTCCTCTCCGGGACAACTGTTACTCTCGTAGACTGATTTGACGGCTGAGTCCGCAGGCTGCGCGCCTGCTGGGCGGCCGGACATGACTTGACCATTGACGCTGGCTCCACCCAGCCCCATTTGGCACGCCGCGCTGAGAGGTCGGCTGCGCAGGAGGAAGAGTGCTTTCGGCTTTCATCTCATCGCTGCGGACGGCCGACCTCAGACGCAAGATCCTGTTCACGTTGGGCCTGGTGATCCTGTACCGGGCCGGCGCGTCGATCCCGTCTCCGGGGGTTAACTACCCGAACGTCCAGAAGTGCATCGAGCAGGTCAGCGGCGGAGATTCGGCGCAGATCTACTCGTTGATCAACCTGTTCTCGGGTGGCGCGCTGCTGCAGCTGACCGTGTTCGCGGTGGGCGTCATGCCCTACATCACCGCCAGCATCATCGTGCAGCTGCTGGTCGTGGTGATCCCGCGCTTCGAGCAGCTGCAGAAGGAGGGCCAGGCCGGTCAGGCCAAGATGACGCAGTACACGCGTTATCTGTCGATCGCGCTGGCCATTCTGCAGGCCACCAGCATCGTGGCACTGGCCGCCAACGGCGGCCTGCTGCAGGGCTGCAGCCTCGACATCATCCAGGACAGCTCGGTCTTCGGGCTGATCGTCATCGTACTGGTGATGACGGCGGGCGCCGCGCTGGTGATGTGGATGGGCGAGCTGATCACCGAGCGCGGCATCGGCAACGGCATGTCCCTGCTGATCTTCGCCGGCATCGCCGCCCGGATCCCGTCCGAAGGCCAGACCATCCTGGAGAGCCGCGGCGGCCTGGTGTTCACCGCCGTCGTGGCAGCGACGCTGCTCATCATCGTCGGCGTGGTGTTCGTCGAGCAGGGCCAGCGCCGCATCCCGGTCCAGTACGCCAAGCGCATGGTGGGCCGCAAGATGTACGGCGGCACCTCCACCTACCTGCCGCTCAAGGTCAACCAGGCCGGCGTCATCCCGGTGATCTTCGCGTCGTCACTGATCTACATCCCGCACCTGATCACCCAGCTGATCCAGAGCGGCAGCTCGAACCCGGGCTCCGGTTGGTGGGACAAGTTCGTCGCCGACTACCTGACGAACCCGGCCGACCCGGTCTATATCGCGATCTACTTCGGTCTGATCATCTTCTTCACGTACTTCTACGTGTCGATCACGTTCAACCCCGACGAGCGTGCCGACGAGATGAAGAAGTTCGGCGGATTCATCCCGGGCATCCGACCAGGCAAGCCGACCGCGGACTACCTGCGGTACGTGCTCAGCCGGATCACCCTGCCCGGCTCTATCTACCTCGGTGTGATCGCCGTTCTGCCGAACGTCTTCCTGCAGATCGGAAACACCGGCTCGGTACAGAATCTGCCGTTCGGCGGTACCGCGGTTCTGATCATGATCGGTGTCGGTTTGGACACCGTCAAACAGATCGAGAGCCAGCTCATGC
Source organism: Mycolicibacterium senegalense (assembly GCF_019645875.1). GTDB lineage: Bacteria > Actinomycetota > Actinomycetes > Mycobacteriales > Mycobacteriaceae > Mycobacterium > Mycobacterium senegalense. Next base: position 1,419,964 of record NZ_CP081000.1, read on the forward strand.
AACGCAACTACGAAGGGTTCCTGAAGTGAGAGTCGTCCTACTCGGACCGCCCGGTGCGGGCAAAGGCACGCAGGCAGAAAAGCTGTCCGAGAAGCTCGGCATCCCGCAAATCTCCACCGGGGACCTCTTCCGCAAGAACATCGGTGACGGCACCCCGCTCGGACTCGAAGCCAAGCGCTACCTGGACGCCGGCGACCTGGTGCCTGCCGAACTGACGAACCGTCTGGTCGAGGACCGCATCGATCAGCCCGACGCCGCCGACGGTTTCATCCTGGACGGCTACCCGCGTTCGGTCGAGCAGGCCGGTGCGCTCAAGGACATGCTTGCCGCTCGCAACACCAAGCTCGACGCGGTGGTGGAGTTCCAGGTGTCCGAGGACGAGTTGCTGACCCGCCTCAAGGGCCGCGGCCGCGCCGACGACACCGACGAGGTCATCCGCAATCGCATGAAGGTCTACCGCGACGAGACCGAGCCGCTGCTTGAGTACTACCGCGACGACCTGAAGACCGTGGATGCGGTGGGCGGCCTCGACGAGGTGTTCGCCCGCGCGTTGCACGCACTGGGTAAGTGATCAGATTGCCGGGGTTGCGTAAGCGCAAGGTTGTTGTGCAGCGTAGCGCCGGAGAGTTGGACGCGATGGCGGTGGCCGGGGCCCTGGTCGCCTCGGCGCTGCGCGCGGTCCGCGATGCCGCCGCCCCGGGCGTGTCCACCCTCGAGCTGGATCAGATCGCCGAATCCGTGATCCGGGACGGTGGCGGTACGCCGTCGTTCCTCGGTTATCACGGATTCCCTGCCAGCATCTGCGCCTCCGTGAATGATCGTGTGGTGCATGGCATTCCGTCGGCCGGCGAGAAGTTGGCGGCCGGGGATCTGGTGTCCATCGACTGCGGTGCGATCGTCGACGGTTGGCACGGCGACTCGGCCGTCACGTTCGGGATCGGCACACTCATCGCCGCTGACGAAGCCCTTTCTGCCGCAACGAAATCGGCGATGGAGGCCGGGATCGCGGCGATGCTGCCGGGAAACCGGCTGACCGATGTCTCGCACGCGATCGAGGTGGAGACCCATGCCGCCGAAGCTCGTCACGACCGCAAGTACGGGATCGTCGACGGCTACGGCGGTCACGGCATCGGCCGGCAGATGCACATGGACCCGTTCCTTCCGAACGAAGGCGCCCCCGGGCGCGGCCCGTATCTGGAGCCGGGCTCGGTGCTGGCCATCGAACCCATGCTCACCCTGGGCACCACCGAGACCAGGATCCTCGACGACGAGTGGACCGTCGTCACCGCCGACGGGACCCGCGCGGCGCACTGGGAGCACACCGTCGCAGTCACCGAAGACGGCCCACGAATCCTCACCCAGTAATTAACGCCAGCAATCACTACTCGAATCGCGCCCAACCGTTGGTCTGCGCCGGCGCGCAAAGGTAGTAATTGAACCGGATTGCCTCCAACGTCGTATCACAGACGGAGGTAGGGAAGTGGATGATCCGGAGGCCGCCATGATGCGGGTGCTCTACGACGAGCACGCTGCTGCGCTCTGGCGCTATGCCCTACGGCTCACGGGTGACCGAGCCCGGGCCGAGGACGTGGTGCAGGAGACGTTGTTGCGTGCCTGGCGCCACCCAGATGTCACCGCCGACACCGATCGATCGGCCAGGGCTTGGCTGTTCACCGTCGCGCGGAACATGATCATTGATGAGCGCCGGAGCGCCCGCTTTCGCAACGAAACCGGGGTGCCCGATCCCGAACAGGTGGCAGACCATTCCGGCGCCGCTGCCACACCCGACCAGGTGGACACCGCGTTGGACAGAATCCTGCTGAGCACGGCCCTGAGCCAGCTCTCCGACGAACACCGAGCGGTGGTCCGCCGGGCCTATTACCAAGGCTGGACCACCGGCCAGATCGCCGAAGACCTACAGATACCTGAGGGCACCGTGAAGTCACGGCTGCACTACGCGGTACGCGCGTTACGACTGAACTTGCAAGAGATGGGGGTGACACGATGACACAGTTCGGTGTACCCCACATCCCTGATCCGGTGGAAACCGATCGTTACCGGACCTGGGATGCGGCCTATGTGCTCGGATCGCTGGACAGCAGTGAGCGCCGCGAGTACGAGGCCCACCTGGAATGCTGCACGCAGTGCCGTGCCGCCGTGGCCGAGCTGAGCGGTATGCCCGCGCTGCTGGCCATGCTCGACCTCGACGAGGTGACCGCCCTCGAATCCGAGCAGCCCGATCCGCCGTTGCGGCCCGAGGTGCTGCAGTCCGTGCTGGCCAAGGTCAGCTGGCGGCGACGCCGCTCACGATGGGTGACCACCGCAGCGGTCGGCCTGGCCGCGGCGCTGCTGGCGGTCGGCGTGGTGATCGGTATCAGGCCGGGGGTACTCGGCCTGCACAGTGGCACCGAGCAGCAGAACTCGCAGATGATGGCGATGTCCAAGATGTCCGACACCCCGATCAACGCGAGCATCGCGATGGCCAGTTACTCCTGGGGCACCCGGATCGACATGGCCTGCAGTTACGGCAGTTGGGGCAAGCAGGACGCGCCCCCGCAGAACCTGGGCATGGTGGTGATCGGCCGGGACGGCAGCCGCAACGAGATCGCGACGTGGATCGGGTTGTCCGGCGCGACCGCCCTGCCGAGCGGCAACACCCAGATGCCGAAGGCGGATATCGCTGCGGTGCAATTGGTTACGTCGCCCGATGGAAAGGTGCTGCTGGAAAAGCAGCTCTGAGAGGCATGCTGGGCGGGCTACGGCGCCCGGGTCCGCTCGGGCTCGACAGGCGCCGTCCCGGTCGATACCGGCTGTGTCATCGATGCCTCCGATCGTGGGGTCCTGCGGCCCCCGGTGCCAATAGCCCCTGACCTCCACTATCCCCCTCGGTTCCCGCCGATCTTGATGGTGTGCTGGGTATTTCCTGCGGTATTGCGGGGAATTGACGCCAATCCGTGCCGGTGGTGAACCGCCGCAGCGCACGCGTCGTGTCACACAACAGAGCACGAAAGTAGGTGACACATGGTCGAGGTGAACCGGGTGGTTGACCACATCGTCGGCTATCTGGCCGCGACCGGGATCACGCATATCTTCGGCGTGGACGGCGCCAATATCGAGGATCTCTACGACGCCGCGCACTTCCGCGACGACATCACCGCAGTGTTGGCGAAACACGAATTCTCTGCTGCCACAATGGCGGACGGATACAGCCGCAGCGGAGGCGGAGTCGGTGTGGTGGCCGCAACCTCCGGTGGTGGCTGCCTGAACACCGTGCCCGGGCTGGCGGAATCGCTGGCCAGTCGGGTACCGGTGCTGGCACTCATCGGGCAGGCGCCGACAACGCTCGACGGCCGGGGCGCCTTCCAGGACACCAGCGGGGACAACGGAAGCCTGGACGGGCATGCGCTGTTCTCGGCGGTCTCGCTGTACTGCCGCAGGCTGCGCAAGCCCGCCGACATCCTCACCGCGCTTCCGCAGGCGTTGGCCGCCGCGCGCTCCGGTGGCCCGGCGGTGTTGTTGCTGCCCAAGGATATTCAGCAAGCAGATGTGGGCGAGCCCGCAGCCGGCAACGGCCGGGCCGGGGCGGCCGGTAAGACGGCGCGCCATGCCGATCTCCGGGTGCTCGAGCGAGCCTTGCGTGGCGTCGACGGCCCGGTCACGATCATCGCCGGTGAGCAGGTGGCCCGCGACGATGCCCGTGCTGAGCTGGAACGGCTGCGGGCCGTCCTGCGCGCACGGGTCGCCACGGTGCCCGACGCCAAGGACGTGGCGGGCACCCCGGGTCTCGGTTCGTCCTCGGCATTGGGCGTAGCCGGTGTGATGGGCCACCCCGGGGTGCCTGCTGCCGCCGCGCAGAGTGCGCTGTGCCTGCTCGTCGGCACCCGCATGACGGTGACCGCCCGCGCCGGGCTCGACACGGCGCTGGCCTCGGTGCCGACCTATTCGATCGGCGCCCAATCGCCTTACCCGCCGTGCACCCATGCCCACTCGGATGACCTACGCGCCTCGCTGACGGCGCTGGCCCGGGCGTTGTCGGGTCCTGGCCGCCCCGCCCAGGTGAGGGTGCCGGACACCGCGCCGCGCACCGAACTGCGCCCGCCGGCCTACGACGGCCCCGGTATCCGATATCGCGACGCGATGTGCGTACTCGACGACGCCCTGCCCGACGGCACCGACATCGTCGTCGACGCGGGCAACGTGGGTGCCTCGGCCATCCACTACCTGCCGGTCCGCCGCGACGGCCGATTCCTGGTGGCGCTGGGCATGGGCGGCATGGGCTACAGCTTCGGTGCGGGTATCGGGATGACGTTTCACCGGGCCTCGGCCGGTGCTGCGCGCCGCACCGCTGTCATCGCCGGTGACGGCTCATTCTTCATGCACGGCATGGAGATTCACACCGCGATGCAGTACCGCCTGCCGATCACCTTCGTGCTGTTCGACAACCATGCCCACGCCATGTGCGTCACGCGGGAGCAGCTGTTCTACGAAGGTCGATACTCCTACAACAGGTTCGGCCCGAGCCGGCTGGGGGCCGGGCTGGCGGCCATGTTCCCCGGACTGCCCGCCTACGACGTCGCCGAGATCCGTCAACTGCCCCAGGCCCTGGGCATGGCCCTCGACGCCGACGGCCCGTCGGTACTGAGCATCGAATGTTCAGCCGACGAAATCCCGCCGTTCGCAGCGTTTCTCACCACCACGGTCAGCACACCTTCTATGTCAGAGGAGAACTCGCCCCATGTCACTACCCGCGCTTGAAGACATCACGGCCCATCGGGCTAGCCGCACGCCGCTGGACGGCCTGATCCGGATCGAGACCTCGCCCAAGGAGCAGGCCACGCCGATCATCATGGAGATGATGCGGTCGGTATACCCGCATGATCAGGTGTTCGGCCAGTACTGCACCGTCAACGACTACATCGAGTGCCCGCCCGAGGAATTGTTCGGCTATCTGTCCGACACCCGCTGTCTGGAGGAGTGGACCTACAGCCTGCGCGGTTTCACCCAGACCGAGGAACCCGGGCTGTGGCTGGCCCACGACCGGCTCGGCGCCGGCCCGTCGGGGCCGGGCAGTGAGATCTACACCCGCACCGTGTCCAACCGCGACGCGCTCACCGTCGACTACCACTGCGCCTGGGATCAGGGCAAGCATCTGTGGATGATCTACCTGATGCGCATCGTCGACGCGCAGGTGGTCTTCGACAAGCCGGGTTCTGTTGTGCTGTGGACCAATTGCCATCATCCCTTCTATGACGAGAACCCCTATCCGGAGACCGCGCCGCCGGCGCGACCGGTGTGGGTCGGTGACTTCTGGGACATGTTCGGTCCCGGCCATCTGCTGGAGTTACGAAACCTCAAGGCCATCGCCGAATACCGGCACCGCAACGGGCTGCCCGTGACCCCGGCCTGGATGAAGTGAGGTTCGGCCATGTCTGACCAGAATCCCGTCAGCCTCATCGACGTGTCCACCTACCTCCCCGGTGACCCGATCGGGGCGGACTACTACGCCGGGTTTGCCGAAACCGACGAGCTGGCCGAGAACGTGATGTTCCGCGCGCCACGGTTCCGTCATCACGTGGGACTCGAGGAAACCGCGATCGACATGGTGGAGCGGGCGGCCGCGGGGGTGATCGAGCGGCACGGTGCCGACGTCATCACCGGAGCCGACGTGTTGATCACCCACACCCAGCTCCCGGACATGCCGTTCTACGGCGGAGGGGGTGGCATGGCACACCGGCTGGGTATGAAACCCAACTGGGTGATCGACCTCCACAACGGCGGCTGCGCCGCTTTCGTCCTCGGGCTCAAGGTGGCGCGCACACTGCTCACCGCGGGAGAGGGCCGCACCGCGGTGATCGCGATCGCCCAGAACTCGGCGGGGCAGGTCTTCGATCAGAAGACCATCCGGCGCAAGGCGCAGGCGGCGGTGCCCGGGGACGGCGCGGCCGTCGGATTGGTGACACTGTCCGACCAGTCTCCCGTCCTCGACGTCGAGTGCCGTACCTACGGCGAGTACGCCGGGGACATGACCGTCGTGATGGATCCGCCGCGCAAATGGTGGCAGGCCGGGCCGGGTGAGGCGTGCATCGGATTCACCGAGAGCAAGATCACCAAGGTGCTGGCCCGCGGCAACCGACAGGTGCCCGAGGTGGCCTACGCGGTGTGCGACCGGATCGGTGTACAGCCCAAGGACATCGACCTGTTGGTGACCAATCAGCCCAACCGGGTATTCCTGCGGAACTGGCGTGAGGCACTGGAGTTGCCTCCCGAGCGCCACCTGGACACGTTCGATGAATGCGGAAACCTTTTCGCCGCAGGCATTCCCGTCAACCTGGACCGGGCCGTCACCAGCGGTCGGGTCAAGGCGGGCGATACCGTGCTGATGGCCGCCTTCGCCCACGCCGGTGACTTCGCCGGCGCTGCGGCGGTGCGCTGGGGCGGGCGGGCAGGCGACGGCGCCGACGCGGGGCGCGTGTGATGGCGGCACCGCGCACCACGCTGTCCGATGCGGTCGGCGCACTGCCGCAGGCCGTCAATCCGTTGGCCTTGTCGCTCAACGAATGTCCGTTCCCCCCGTTGCCGGCGGTGCGTTCGGCGCTGCGGGCGTGCGACGGGGCCGCCAACCGGTATCCGGAGTTCCTGCCGCGACGGCTGCGGTCGCTGATCGCCGAGCACGACGGGGTGGCCGAAGACCAGGTGATCGTCGGTGCCGGCGCCACCGGGGTCATCATGCAGGTGCTGCGTGCGGTGACCAGCCCGGGCGACTCCATGGTGATGGCCTCGCCCACGTTCGACGGATATCCGATCTTCGCGCAGATGGCACGATTGCGGACGATCACGGTGCCGCTCGATGCGCACGGTCACCACGACCTCGATGCGATGGCCGAGGCCGGCAGCCGCGCGAGGGTGGTGGCGGTCTGCCGGCCTCACAACCCGACGGGCACCATCGAGCCGGCCGCCGAGATCGAACGCCTGCTCACCCGGCTTCCCGAGGACACCGTGGTGCTGCTCGACGAGGCATATGTGGAGTTCTTGACCGCCGAGCAACGTATCGACGGGCCCGGCCTGGTCGCCAGGTTCGGCAATGTCGTGGTGGTGCGAACCTTTTCGAAGGCATATGGCCTGGCGGGGCTACGGATCGGCTATGGGTTCTGCGCCCCGGACCTCGGCGGGCAGTTGTGGCAGATGCAGCTGCCGTTCGGGATCGGGCTCAGTGCGCAGGTCGCCGTCGCCGCCTCGTATGATGCCGAAAGCCAACTGCGCCAACGTATCCGGATGATAGCCGCGGAGCGGCGTTATCTGCAGACCCGGTTGCGTGCACTGGGCGTCTACAGCACGGACGGTCAGGCGAACTTCCTGTACCTGCCCGGCGGGTCCATTCCCTGGCCGGAGGTGTTCGAGGGCACCGGACTTCAGGTCCGCCACTACGGTGACGGCGGCGTGCGGATCACCGTCGGATCCAGGCCGTCCACCCGAGCCGTGCTGAAAGCGGTGACAGCGGCCGCCTGATCGCCCCCTGCCCGCGGCCGGATGCGCGCGGAATGCGCGGCCCCCGCTCGGTGATGCGGTAAGAAGAGGCGTGCCCTCACCACCGGACAAACGTGACCCCATCGCGCAGGCCCGCGCGAACTGGGAGGCCGCGGGGTGGGGCGACGTGGCCGGCGGCATGGTCGCGGTGACGTCGGTGATGCGGGCCCACCAGATCCTGCTCGCCCGCGTGGAGTCCGCACTACGGCCTTACGATCTGAGCTTCTCGCGGTTCGAGCTGCTGCGGCTGCTGGCGTTCAGCCGGGCCGGTGCCCTGCCGATCACCAAAGCCTCTGATCGTCTCCAGGTGCATGTCACCAGCGTCACCCACGCCATTCGGCGCCTGGAAGCCAGTGGTCTGGTGGAGCGTGTTCCGCACCCGACCGACGGGCGCACGACATTGGTGCAGATCACCGAACTCGGGCGTTCGACGGTCGAGGACGCCACGGTGACCCTGAACCAGCAGGTCTTCGCCGACGTCGGGATGTCCGACGAAGAGTCACAAGCGTTGGTGGCGTCGATCGAGACGCTGCGCCGACACTCCGGGGACTTCTGACCCTGGGCCGGGCGGGCAAACCCGCCTACCCTCGAGCGCAGTTGAGGGGAGGCTGCATGAACGTCAAACGGGTGGGTGCGGCACTGGGTGCCGTCGCCGTCGTGTCGATGGCGGCCTGCAGTACCACCACCACCGGGGTGGCCACCGCGCCCGATGACGTGACGCCGTTCACGACGTCGTCGAAGGCGCCCAGGTCCACCGCCGCACGGAGTCCCCGTCCGGCTCCGGGCGCCGCGCAGCTGCCGCCGGAGGCGTTCGCCGAGGTTCGCGCCGCCGGTATTCAAGGCTCTGACAAGGCCATCCGCGAGCAGTTGATGCTGGCCTGCATCATGGCCGGCGGAAGCTTCAACAAGACGAGACAAGACGTCGTCGACGTGCTGATCAAAATGGGCAGCCGAGTTTCTCCGGGTGCTCTCAGGACGATCGTGGACGTGGCGCTCAAGTACGAGTGCCCCGAACTGGCCGGGAAACTCGGCGGCTGATCGGCGATGAGTCGAGCCTAGACCTGGCTACTCCATGACGGACGGCAACGGGATCGTCGCGGTGACCGTGGTACCCGCGCCCGGCCTCGACCGGATGTGGAGCCGGCCGCCGACGATCTCGGCCCGTTCGGCCATCGAGAGCAATCCGTATCCGCCCATCTCGTCACTGCCCAGCGGGTGCTCGAAGGTGTCGAAACCCTTTCCGTCGTCGACGATTTCGAGGCGTGCCACACCGTCGTCGACGGCGAAGGTGAGCCGGGCCCGATCCGCCTCGGCGTGTTTGACCACATTCTGCAGGCACTCCTGGGCGATCCGGTACAGCGCCAGCTCGATGTGATCGGGCACCCGGGTCTCGGCCAGGTCGACATCGATGGGAATCCGGGGGATCGAGCGGGCCAGGCTGGCCAACCCGCCCGACAAACCCAGGTCGTCGAGCACGGGTGGACGCAGGCCGCTGATCGCCGCCCTGGCCTCCTGCAGAGTCAGCGCCACCAGTTCACGGGCGGCGGCCAACTGTTCGGCCACCGTCTGCGGGTCGACCGCGCGGGCCGCGGCGTCGAGCCGGTAGGACAGCGTCACCAGGCGCTGAGAGATGCCGTCGTGAATGTCGCCCGCCAAGCGTCGTCGCTCGATCTCCTGCGCCTGGATGACCTGTTCGACGAAATTCTCGTGGGCGCGTTCGCGTGCCACCAGTTGCCGGTGCAACCGGGCCTGGTGCAAAGCCCCGGCGATCAGCCGGCCGATCACCAACAGCAATTCCACGTCGCGCGGCGTGAACTCGCGGCGGTCGACGGTGTGCACGTTGAGCACGCCGACAAGGCCACCCGGCCCGGTCTCCATCGGGACCGAGACCATCGAGGTGAAATCCCGCCCGCGCAGCGACTCGAACGGCTTGTAGCGGGGATCGGACTCCTTGTCGTGGCTGATCACCACGGGCTGGCGGTGGCTGGCCACCCAACCGGAGATGCCCTGCCCCAGCGGGAGCCGGATCTTGCCGATCTCGGCGTCGAACGGCGGGGTGGCCCCGGCCAGCGTCAGCGCGCGATCCGAATCGTCGAGCACGTGCACGAAGCACACGTCGGTGGCGGTGGCCTCGGTGATCATCCCGGCCGCGGCGGCGGCCAGCGGCTCGACGCCCGGACCGCTCGATGCGGCGCGGATGAGCTCGCGCAGCAGGGCCAGCTCACGGTCGGCGGTGAGATCGATCGGGCCAAGTTCACGTCCCGGCTTCTCGTCGGTCATTGGTAGATGCCCTCGCGCAGCGCGGTGGCCACGGCGCCCGCGCGGTCGCTGACCCCGAGCTTGCGGTAGATGGAGCGCAGGTGCGTCTTCACGGTTTCCTCGCCGATCACCAGCTTGTTGGCGATCCCGCGGTTGGACAGGCCGGCGACCACGAAGGACAGGATCTCGCTCTCACGCTGGGTCAGGCCCTGCCGAACCCCGGGCCAGAACTCGTCGCGCTGCAGCCGGGCCGCGGTGCCGGCCGCTCGAGCCGCCATCCCCGGATCGATCGCGGTCTGGCCGCTGTGGGCGAACTCGAGCTGACGCACGAGCTCATCGCTGCTGATGCTCTTGAGCAGATAGCCCGCGGCACCCACCCGCAGCGCCTGGAAGAGGTATTGCTCGTCGTCGTAGACCGACAGCATGACCACTTTGCGGTCCGCGTCGCGCTCACGCAGCACCCGGCACAGGTCCAACCCGCTGGAACCCTCCATGCGCACATCGCACAGCACGATGTCGGGGTCGAGTGTCTCGATCACGCTCAGCGCGCGTTCGGCGCCTACGGCCTGGCCGACCACTTCGACCCGGTCGTTGAACGCGGCAAGCATGGCCTTGAGACCCTCGATGACCATCTCATGGTCGTCGACCAGCACAAGGCGCACTGGGTTGGAGGGCGCCATGGCATCACCCTAGAGGGGGTGAGGTCTGGAGTAGATCAACTTGACCGGCCCAATCCCCCCTACGGGGGACGCGCCGGCGGTGTGACGTGGGCCACTCTCATGTGGTGTCGTCAACACAAGAGAAGTCATGGCGGGCCGGGCGGTTCTGGTGGGACTGTTCGCAGCCTGATACGAGTGCCCATCCGCTGCGTGCGGTGATCCTGGACCTCGATGCGCTGTCGGATCTCGACGTCGACGGACATCGGGTTGTCTTCAACGCCGCCTTCGCCGCACACGGTCTGCCCATCGAGTGGGGCGTGGCGCGGTATCGGCAGCTTCTTGCGCTGCACGACGAACGTCAACGGGTCACTGCCGAACTGCGCAAGCGTTGTGTCGGGCCGGACTGTGATGTGCTCACCGAAGTGCTCGCCGACGAGATCTGCATGACCAAGGACATGATGTTCGACGAGATGATCCTCGACGCCGGCCTGACGCCGCGGGCCGGCCTGGAGGATCTGATGAACGACGCGTTCCTGGCCGGGCTGCCGGTCGGCGTGGTCGCCGCGGGCCGTCGGCGCTGGGCCGAACCGCTGGTGCGCCAGCTGGTCGGTGACGGCCTGGTGGAAACGGTCGTCACCACCGATGACGTCAGCGCGGCCAGGGCCGAGCTGTACCGGCACGCCCTGGATGAGCTGGGTGTGGCCGGCCACGACGCGCTGGCCGTCGCCGGCTCGGCGCCAGGTCTGCGGGCCGCCAACGACGCCGGGATGGCCAGTCTGCTCATCGACCCCGAGACCGGGTCCGGGTCGTACGCGGCGGTCGCGGTCCGGCCCGACTTCGCCGGCGCCGAGCCGCTGCGCCTGCCGGTGTGTCAGCGCTTGCACAGCCAGTGGTGGGCTCAGCGCAGCCCGTCTGCTGCCTAAGCCAGTGGGGGGCTCGCGTTCGTAACGTGGCGGCGGTGAAACTCGGTTTCTGGCGCCACCACGTTACGAACGCGAGGCTGTCGGTGGGCGCGGGCAGACTTCGCCCGCATGGTGGAGCCGTTCATCGGCAGCGAGGCCGTTGCGGTCGGCAGGCTGACACGCCACGATCTGCGTGCCCGGTTCACCGCTGTGCACCACGACATCTATGTGCCCCGGGGGACTCGGCCCACCGCGGTGCTGCGTGCCAAAGCAGCCTGGTTGCGATCACGGCGGCGGGGCGTATTGGCCGGGTATTCCGCGTCGGCGCTGCATGGAGCGCGTTGGATCGATCCTGCGCTTCCCGCCAACATTCTCGACACCAATCGGCGACCGACCCGGGGAGTCGTCGCCTGGGCCGACGCGGTCGATGATGACGAAATCTGTCTGATCGGCGATATCCGGTTGACCAACCCGCTACGGACGGCGGTAGACCTCGCCTGCCGACTGCCAGAAGACGCCGCTGTGGCAGCGATCGATGCCCTGGCGCGGGCCACTCGGCTGAAAGTCGCTGACATCGAACTGGCAGCGCAGCGGTATACCGGCCGCAAAGGCATCAAACAGGCACGTGCGAGCATTGCCCTGGTCGACCCCGGAGCCGAATCCCCGCAAGAAACCTGGTTGCGGCTGTTGGTTGTTCGTGCCGGCTATCCACCACCACGGACACAGCACCCGATCTACAACGAGTACGGCGCATTGATCGGAGAGGCCGATCTTGCCTGGCCGGAGCTGAAGATCGTCATGGAGTACGAAGGCCTGCACCACACCGATCCCGATGTTCTCCGCAAGGACATCGCCCGTATCGACGCGATGATCGAAATGGGCTGGACCGTCATTCGGGTCACCTGCCGCGACGGCGAGGCCAATGTTCTCGGCAAGCTTGCCAAGGCCTGGCGCGACGAGAATCAGCTCCGCAGCGTCTCGATCACCGCGCTGAAGTCCTTGTCGGCATGCTCGTCGGCGAACGCGGCGTAGATCTGGGCGGCATGCGTGCCGAGGGGAGCCGAGGACCCGGTCGACATCACCGCCGCCATCGCCAGACCGAGGTCCTTGTTCATCAACGCGGTGGCGAACCCCGGCTTGAAGTCGTTGTTGGCCGGCGACGTCGGAACCGGTCCTGGCACCGGACAATTGGTGTGGACGGCCCAGCAGTTTCCGGTCGCGCCGGTGATCACGTCGAACAGTGACTGCGCGGACAGGCCCAACTTCTCGGCCAGTACGAAAGCCTCACCGACGGCGATCTGCTGCACCGCGAGCACCATGTTGTTGCAGAGTTTGGCCGCCTGACCGGTGCCCGAGCCGCCGCAGTGGATGATCTTGCCCGCCATGGGGTCCAGCACCGGGCGGGCGCGCTCGAATGCTTCATCGGTACCGCCGACCATGAACGCCAGCGTGCCCGCGGTCGCGCCCTTCACCCCGCCGGACACCGGAGCGTCGAGCTGGACGTGCCCGTGTTCGCCTGCCTTGGCATGGATCTCGCGGGCGTCGTCGACCGAGATGGTCGAGGTGTCGATGAACAAGGTGTCTTTCGGCGCTGCCGGCAGCACCTCGGCATAACACGCTTTAACGATGTTGCCGTTGGGCAGCGAGGTGATCACCACCTCGGCACCGGACACCGCCTCGGCGCCGGTGTCGAAGATCTTGGCGCCGTTGGCCTCAGCGGCCGCCTTCAACGCAGGCACGGGATCGAAGCCGTGCACCGTATGGCCGGCCGCTGCCAGGTTGGCCGCCATCGGCCCGCCCATGTGGCCCAAGCCGAGGAACGCGATCGTGGTCACGTGTGTCTCTCCCTATGCAGAGTTGCGGGTGCGGGCCGACTCGGAACGCCCGATGACCACCCGCATGATTTCGTTGGTTCCCTCAAGGATGCGGTGCACCCGCAGATCCCGGACGATTTTCTCCAGACCGTACTCGCGCAGATACCCGTAGCCGCCGTGCAACTGCAGCGCCTGATCGGCCACCTCGAAGCAGGTGTCGGTGACGTACAGCTTGGCCATCGCGCACAACGTCACCTTGTCGGGGTGATCGGCATCCAGCGCGGAAGCCGCCCGCCACAACATGTTTCGGGACGTCTCCAGGCCGGTGGCCATATCGGCCAAGGTGAACCGAATGGTCGGCTCGTCGAGCAGGGACCCGCCGAAGGCCTGACGGTCGGCCAGGTAGGCCAGCGCCTTGTCGTAGGCGGCCTGGGCACCACCGAGCGAGCACGCCGCGATGTTGATCCGGCCACCGTTCAGACCGTTCATCGCGATGCCGAACCCGGTGCCCTCTGCGCCGCCCAGGAGGGCCTCGGCCGGAACCCGCACACCCTCGAGTATCACCTGCGCCGTGGGCTGGGCATTCCAGCCCATCTTCTGCTCCTGCACGCCGAAACTGAGCCCCGGCGCGTCCTTTTCGACCACGAACGCCGAGATGCCTCTCGGGCCGTCAGCCCCGGTGCGGGCCATCACCACGTACACGTCGGAGCTGCCCGCCCCGGAGATGAACTGCTTGACCCCGTCGAGCACGTAGTCGTCACCGTCGCGCACCGCCCGCGTCCGCAGCGCGGCCGCATCCGAGCCGGCTCCCGGTTCGGTGAGGCAGTAACTGGCGATGGTCTCCATCGACGCCAGCCTGGGCACCCAGGCCTTGCGCTGTTCCTCGGTGCCGAAGCTGTCCACCATCCACGCACACATGTTGTGGATGGACAGGAACGCGGCCAGGGTGGGATCGGCTGCGGCGAGTGCTTCGAAGATGCGCACGGCATCCAGTCGACGCAACCCGCTGCCGCCGGTGTCCTCACCACAGTAGATGGCGCCCATGCCCAGTTCGGCCGCCTCGCGTAATACGTCGGTGGGGAAGTGGTGGGTCTCGTCCCATTCCAACGCATATGGCGCGATGCGCTTTTCGGCGAACGCGGCCGCCGTCTCGGCGATCACGCGTTCGTCCTCGTCCAGATCGTGCAGGTTCACGTTCGGTGCTACTTCATGGTCGGGATGACGAACTCGGCGCCATCCTTGATGCCTGACGGCCACCGCTCGGTGACGGTCTTGGTCTTGGTGTAGAACAGGATCGAGTGCGGCCCGTGCTGGTTGAGGTCGCCGAATCCGGACCGCTTCCAGCCGCCGAAAGTGTGGTAGGCCACCGGAACCGGGATCGGCACGTTGACGCCGACCATGCCGACCTGCACGCGGGACACGAAGTCGCGCGCTGCGTCGCCGTCCCGGGTGAAGATCGCCACGCCGTTGCCGTACTCGTGCTCCGACGGCAGCTTGAGCGCTTCTTCGTAGTCGTGGGCGCGGACGATGCACAGCACCGGGCCGAAGATTTCGTCGGTGTAGATCGACATGTCGGTGGTGACGTTGTCGAACAGGGTGGGGCCGATGAAGTAACCCTTCTCCAGGCTGTCATCGCCGAAAGTCAGCTCGTTGCTGGCCCGTTCGCGACCGTCGACCACGAGCTCGGCACCGGCCTCGACGCCCTGGCCGATGTAGTCGCGCACCCGCTCGAGCGCGGCGCCGGTGACCAGTGGCCCGTAATCGGCCTTGGGGTCGAGGCTGTGCCCGACCCGCAGCTGGTTGATGCGCTCGACGAGGCGATTGCGGAGGCGGTTCGCTGTTTCTTCACCCACCGGCACCGCGACGCTGATGGCCATGCAGCGCTCTCCGGCGCTGCCGTAACCGGCGCCGATCAACGCGTCGACAGCCTGGTCCAGGTCGGCGTCGGGCATCACGATCATGTGGTTCTTGGCGCCGCCGAAGCATTGCGCGCGCTTACCGTGCGCGGCCGCCCCGGAGTAGATGTACTGCGCGATGTCGGAGCTGCCGACGAAGCCGACGGCCTTGATCTCGGGGTGTTCGAGGATCGCGTCGACGGCTTCCTTGTCGCCCTGCACGACCTGGAACACACCCGCGGGCAGCCCGGCTTCGATGAACAGCTCGGCCAGCCGCAGCGGCACCGACGGGTCACGCTCGGAAGGCTTGAGCACGAACGCGTTTCCGCATGCCAGCGCGGGGCCGGCCTTCCACAACGGGATCATCGCGGGGAAGTTGAACGGCGTGATGCCCGCGACCACGCCGAGGGGCTGGCGGATCGAGTAGACGTCGATGCCGGTTCCTGCGCCCTCGGTGAACTCGCCCTTGAGCAGGTGGGGGATGCCGACCGCGAACTCGATGACCTCAAGGCCGCGCTGGATGTCGCCGTGTGAGTCGGCCACGGTCTTGCCGTGCTCGAGGGACAGCATTTCGGCGAGCTCATCGGCATTCTGGTGCACCAGCTCGATGAACTTCATCAGCACCCGAGCGCGGCGCTGCGGGTTGTAGGCGGCCCATTCCTTCTGGGCCTCGGCAGCGCCGGCCACCGCGGCGTCGACGTCGGCGGCTGAGGCCAGGACCACCTGCGCCTGAACCTCGCCGGTGCTGGGGTTGAGCACGTCGGCGGTGCGGGTAGACCCGGCGGTGGTGCGCTGGCCGTTGATGAAGTGGGGGATCTGAGTGGTCATGGCGTTCCGTCCAAAGAGGATGTGCACAGTGGTTGGCCCGGGAAGCACCCGAGATACTTGGATATCGTAGTAATTGGTCGGCGTGGTTCGCAAGGGTTCTGGCGTTCTGTTCGTGCCGAGGTGGCTCAGCCGAGCGAGGCTCGGTCGCCGACCCGCACAGTGCCTTCAGTGACTACCTGAAGGTAAGTGCCGGCACACGGCAGGGGGCCTAGCCCGAAGGCCTCGACTCGATTCTCGGCGGCGGGTGTGCGCAGTGCGTGTGGTGCCCGGGGCAGGTGACCGTGCTCGAGGGTCGGAATGATGCAGCGGGGAGTAGGTCCCATGGCCCGTAGCCTGGTTCCGCCCACGCTGAGAATTTCGTCGGTCCACTCGTTCTCGGCGTACGGGGGATAACCGGGCGGCGTGGCGATCACCAGGTTGGGTCGATAACGCGCTGCCTCGACACCGATGCGTTCCAGGGTCGCCGTGGTGATCGCATGCACGGGAGCCAGATCGGTGAACGAGTTCCCCGGGGTTGCCAGTGCCAGTTCCAGGATCGGAGCGTCGACTTCTGCCTCGACGCCCTGCTCCAGCACCTGATCCGGGTCCGCCCGCTCGATCGAGGCGCCGGCGGGGCGACTGTCGATCAGTCGAACCGGCCGCCCGGCGAATTGTGACAGCAGGTCGTCGACGTCGTCCCCGTCGGTTGTCGTGGTGCTGCCGTCCGGCAGGTGGATTCGTACATGCCGATTCTCGGTGACGGCGCTGCACGACAAGAGTCCGCGCCACAGCCGGGCCTGCTTCGCGCTCGCCACCCGACCGCTGGATGCGTCGATGAGCGCGTATGTGCGGTCGCCATCGACTCCGCCGGCGTTGACGAACAGTGAGTCCAGGCTCTCTCCGAGCATCGACTTGACGGGATACCGGTAGAGGCTCTCGACCCGCATGCGCTCGATTGGCTGGACGCTCATAGACCGAAGATAGCCGCGTCGGGCCGGGCATGAGGCAGGTCGCACCGAGCCGGCTCCTAGTCGTTCAGCTGCCGCCACCGCTCGAGCACTGCGGGAATCTCCGCCAGCAGGAATGCGTAGAAATCCCGCATCTGAGTCAGCCGGTGATGGGCCGGGCTGCTGCGGTCAGCGACCGCGATTCCGGCGTCCGCGGCGGCTTGCATCGCCGCGAGCGTCTCGTTCTGATTCGTGAACAGGGTTGCCCACGCATTGTCGCGAAGCCGGAAGTGGTCGCGCCGGCTTGCCGGGGCCGGCACCCGCTCGGCCAGGCCCACCGAGGTCAGCATCTTGAGTGCGCCCGAGATCGATCCGGCGCTGGCATGCAAAGTGTCGGCAAGTTCGGTCATCGTCACACTCGATTGGCCTGTGAACAGCAGGGTGGCGAGCACGCGCGCGGGCATCCGTTGCATGCCGTGACTGCTGAGCACCAAGGCGAGGCGTTCAGCTTCCTGCTGCAGATTTGCGGATCTCGGCACCACCAATCCTCCTCGCCGGAAATGCTCTTCAATAATTTCTGAAAGTTTAGTACAGTCGTGGCCGGTGCTCCGGGAAGTCTGGTCGGAAACGGTATTGGCCTGCGCTGAAAGGGCACTGATGCACACTTCGACCGATGTCATCGACGTTCGCGGATTGACGTTCACCTATCCGAGATCAACCGAACCCGCCGTGCGGGGAATGGACTTCGCCGTCGGGAACGGGGAGATCTTCGGTTTCCTCGGCCCCAGTGGCGCGGGAAAATCCACCACTCAGAAGCTGCTCATCGGCCTGCTGCGCGGGCACGGCGGCCACGCCACGGTGTGGGGGCGTGATCCGGTGGACTGGGGGCCCGACTACTACCAGCGCGTCGGTGTGTCCTTCGAGCTGCCCAACCACTATCACAAGCTCACCGGGCTGGAGAACCTCCAGTTTTTCGGCTCCCTGTACGACGGGCCCACTGCCGATCCGATGGAGCTCCTGGACGCGGTCGGTCTGGCCGATGCGGCCAACGCCCGAGTTTCCAAGTACTCCAAGGGAATGCAGATGCGGCTGACGTTCGCGCGGTCGTTGATCAACAATCCTGAGCTGCTGTTCCTCGACGAGCCCACGTCAGGGCTGGATCCCGTCACCGCCCGCAAGGTAAAAGACATCATCCTGGACCTGAAGGCGCGCGGCCGCACGATCTTTCTCACCACCCACGACATGTCGACCGCCGACGAGCTGTGTGACCGGGTGGCTTTCGTCGTCGACGGAACCATCGTCGCGCTCGACTCTCCCGCCGAGCTGAAGATCGCCCGCAGTGAGCGCCGGGTCCGCGTGCAGTACCGCACGTCCGATGGCCTGGCCACGACGGAGTATGCGATGGACGGCCTGGCCGACGATCCCGACTTTCACGCCATCCTGCGCGATCACCACGTCGAGACGATTCACAGCCGCGAAGCCAGTCTCGATGACGTGTTCGTCGAGGTCACCGGACGGCGGCTGACATGACCCGGTTGATGGCCGCGACCCGGCTCGAGTTGCTGGTGCAATACCGGCAGAAGTTCTTGCACGCGGGAATCTTCTCCGGGCTCATCTGGCTTGCGGTGCTGCTGCCGATGCCGCACAGCCTGCGCCCCGTCGCCGAACCGTACGTGCTGGTCGGTGATATCGCGATCATCGGATTCTTCTTCATCGGCGGCTCGGTGTTCTTCGAGAAGCAGGAACGCACGCTGGGTGCGGTGATCTCCACGCCATTGCGGTTCTGGGAGTACCTCACCGCGAAACTTGTGGTGCTGCTGTCGATCTCGCTGCTCGTCGCCCTGGTGGTGTCCACCGTCGCCGACGGTATCTCCTACCGCCCGGTGCCGCTGATCCTCGGGGTGGTGCTCGGCACTCTGCTCATGCTGGTGGTCGGGTTCATCACATCGCTGCCGTTCGCCTCGGTCACCGACTGGTTCCTGGCCGCCACCATCCCGCTGGCGGTCATGCTGGTGCCGCCGCTCATCTACTTCTCGGGGCTGTGGCCGCACCCGGTGCTGTACGTCGTCCCCACTCAGGGACCGTTGCTGCTGTTGGGCGCCGCGTTCGACCAGGTGTCGTTGAGCGATTGGCAGTTGCTCTATTCGGTGCTGTATCCCGTGCTGTCGCTGGTCGTGCTGTGGCGCGTCGCCCATGTGCTGTTCGTCCGCTACGTCGTCGAGAGGTCAGGTGTGCTGTGACCGCGATTCTGGGCTCCACCACGAGCAAGGCCCTGGCTGCATTCGGCCGCAACGACATTCGCGGTACCTACCGTGATCCGCTCCTGGTCATGGTGGTCGTCGCGCCGGTCATCTGGACCACCGGCGTCGCGTTGCTCACGCCGATGTTCACCGAGATGCTGGCGCAGCGTTACGACTTCGACCTCGTGCCCTACTACCCGCTGGTGCTCACCGCGTTTCTGCTGCTCACCAGTGTCATCATCGCCGGCGGTCTGGGCGCGTTCCTGGTTCTGGACGAGGTGGACGCCGGGACCATGACCGCGTTACGGGTCACGCCGGTGCCGATGTCGACATTCTTCGCCTACCGGGCCGTGACGGTCATGGTGGTGACGACCGTCTATGTGATCGCCACGCTGGCGTTCAGCGGCATCCTGGAGCCGGGATTGATTCCGGCGTTGATCCCGATCGGACTGGTCGCCGGGTTGTCCGCCGTGGTGACGTTGCTCCTGATCATCACCATGGCGGGCAACAAGATCCAGGGCATCGCGATGTTGCGCGCGCTGGGCATGCTCATCGCCGGGCTGCCGTGCCTGCCCTGGTTCATCGACTCGCCGTGGAACCTGGCGTTCGGTGTGCTGCCGCCGTACTGGGCGGCCAAGGCGTTCTGGGTCGCCAGCGAGCACGGCACGTGGTGGCCGTACCTGGTCGGCGGCGTCATCTACAACCTGGCGATCGCCTGGCCGTTGTTCCGCCGATTCCTGGCCAAGAACAGCTGACGGGTCAGCTGCCCGCTCGCATCCACGGACTGACGCCGTGCTGGTCGAACCAGGCCTGCTCGGCCGGCCGGACCGTGGTGAGCAGGCGGGTATGCAGGGCGGCGCCGCGCTTGCTCAGATTCACCCGCACCTTGCGGCGGTCGTCGGCGTCGACCTCGCGGAACACCAGCGCGCGGCCCGCCAGCCGGTCGACCACCCGGGTCAACGTGGGCGCGGCGGCCTGGGTCTGGGTGCGCAACTCCGCCATCGTCAGGCCGGGGGAGTCCGCGAGTGCCGCCAACACCAGCCAGTCGTCGAGCGTCAGGTCCTCGCCGCTGACCTGGCGTTCGATGACGGCGCCGAGCATGCGCGCCGCGCGGAGGACCTCGCTGCTCGTTGGCGTGGCGGCGCCGTCCGGTGGGAGCACGTCTCTCATCGCGGCCGCCCTCCCAACTGGCGATTGCCTCGCACCGCCTACGCGAGGATACTTCCAATTGGAATGATTCTAGCCGACCATCTCGTCTGCCCGGTAACGAGGATTGGACTGCGGGGGTGAACGTACGAGTACGCACCGTCGGCCGCGATGCCGAATGGCGGCTGGCGATGGTGGTGCCGCTGCAGGGGCCCGCCGGGATCTTCGGGCCGTCCTGCGAAGCGGTCGGAGACCTGGTCGCGCACGACCTCAACGCGGCCGGCGGAGTGATGGGCCGCGAGGTCCACATCGAGGTGGTCGACGGGGGCGCGCATCCGGCGGCGGTGGCGGCCGAGGTGAAGCGGTTGATCGACGACGGGCGTATCGACGCCGTGAGCGGATGGCACATCTCGTCGGTGCGCCACGCGCTGGCGCCGGTGGTGGCCGGCCGGGTGCCCTACACCTATCCCGCGTTGTACGAGGGCGGTGAACGAAGGCGCGGAATCTATTGCTGTGGTGAGACACCCGACCAGCAGCTGGCGCCGGCACTGCGCTGGATGCGCGACAACCTCGGCATCAGGAAATGGTTCGTGGTCGGCGATGACTACGTGTGGCCGCGGACCTCGTTGTCCGAGGTTCGTCGGTATGTCCAGGAGCTGTCACTGGATCTGGTCGGCGGTTCGTTCGTGGCGCTCGGTCAGGGCGACATCGCCCGGCTCGTCGACAAGGTCGCGTGGTCACGGTGTGAGGCCGTGCTGATGCTGCTGGTCGGTCAGGATGCGGTCGAGTTCAATCGGGCTTTCGCGCAACGGGGGTTGCACCAGGAACTGCTGCGGTTCAGTCCGCTGATGGACGAGAACATGTTGATCGCGAGCGGCCACGACGCGACCAAGGGACTGTTCGTCGCGGCGTCCTACTTTCGCTCGATGGTGGGCCGCAACTCGATGGAGCTTCTCGACCGGTATCTGGCGGTGAACGGCTCGGGTGCCCCTGCGCTCGGCAATGCGGCCGAATCGTGTTATGAGGGAGCTTATTTCCTCGCCGAGATGATCCGCCGGTCCGGTCGCGGAGTGGACTTCGATGCGGTCGCCGACGGCGCCGCTTACGACAGTCCCCGCGGCACGGTCGAATTCAGTGGGCACCGCACCCGCCAGCCGGTTCACCTCGCGGTTGCCGACGGCGTCGATTTCGAGATCGTCACAACGCTGCCGGCTCACCTGTGTGACTGAACCGAGTCACCTGTTGACAGTGTGGCGGCCGTCACTTACTTTCATTTGGACATATTCCATCTGGAAGTAATTGAGGTGTCTCGATGGGCAACGTCGGTCTCCTTTACGTCGGCGCAGTGCTTTTCGTCAACGGGTTGATGCTGTTGGATGTCGTGCCCGCACGGTCGGCGGCGGTGCTGAACCTGTTCGTCGGCGCCCTGCAGTGTGTGCTGCCGACGGTCATGTTGGTGATCGCCGCCGGGGACCCCGCCGCCGTCCTGGCCGCATCGGGGCTGTACCTGTTCGGATTCACCTACCTCTACGTGGGGATCGTCAACCTGGCCGGGCTGGAACCCGAAGGCATCGGCTGGTTTTCGCTCTTCGTCGCCGGAGGAGCGGTGGTGTACTCCGCCCTGTCGTTCACCGTCGTCAACGATCCCGTGTTCGGGGTCATTTGGCTCGCCTGGGCAGTGCTGTGGCTGTTGTTCTTCCTGGTGCTCGGGCTTCACCGGGCCCGGCTGACCCGCTTCACCGGCTGGTCGGTGGTACTGCTCAGCCAGCCGACGTGCACGCTTCCCGCGTTTCTGATGCTCAGCGGCAACTACCGCACCTCGCCCGGCATCGCGGCGATCTGGGCGGTGGGACTCGCCGCCCTGCTGTTCGTCGCCAGGGTGCTCAGCTCGCACCGCGCACACCAACCACGCACGGCCGCAACCGAACCCGTATTCAGCTGAATTATCACCACCCACATCAAGGAGTAAACAATGAGGCACGGAGATATCTCGTCCAGCAACGACACCGTCGGCGTCGCCGTGGTGAACTACAAGATGCCCCGGCTGCACACCCGGGCCGAAGTGCTCGACAACGCCCGCAAGATCGCGGACATGCTGATCGGCATGAAGTCGGGCCTGCCCGGCATGGATCTCGTTGTGTTCCCCGAGTATTCGACGCAGGGAATCATGTACGACGAGCAGGAGATGTATGACACGGCGGCCACCGTCCCAGGTGACGAGACCGCCATCTTCTCGGCCGCCTGCCAGGAGGCCGGAACGTGGGGCGTCTTCTCCATCACCGGTGAGCGCCATGAGGACCACCCGAACAAGCCGCCTTACAACACCCTCGTGTTGATCGACGACAAGGGCGAGATCGTGCAGAAGTACCGCAAGATCCTGCCGTGGTGCCCGATCGAGGGTTGGTACCCGGGCGACACCACGTACGTCACCGACGGCCCGAAGGGTCTCAAGATCTCCCTGATCATCTGTGACGACGGGAATTACCCGGAGATCTGGCGGGACTGCGCGATGAAGGGTGCCGAGCTGATCGTGCGCTGCCAGGGCTACATGTACCCGGCCAAAGACCAGCAGGTGCTGATGGCCAAGGCCATGGCGTGGGCCAACAACTGCTATGTGGCAGTGGCCAACGCGGCCGGCTTCGACGGGGTCTATTCCTACTTCGGCCATTCGGCGATCATCGGGTTCGACGGGCGTACCCTCGGCGAAACCGGTGAGGAAGAGTACGGAATCCAGTACGCACAACTGTCTTTGGCCGCGATCCGCGATGCGCGGGAGAACGACCAGTCACAGAATCACCTGTTCAAGCTGCTGCACCGTGGCTACTCCGGCGTGCATGCGGCCGGCGACGGCGACAAGGGTGTGGCCGACTGCCCCTTCGAGTTCTACAAGCTGTGGGTGACCGACGCGCAGAAGGCTCAGGAGCGGGTCGAGTCGATCACCAGGACCACGGTCGGAGTCGCCGACTGCCGGGTCGGTTCACTTCCGGTCGAGCAGACCGTCGAAGCCTGAAGGGCCGCGCGTTGCCATACCTCACCGATATGTACCACGAGCAGAACCGCAACTCGGCGCGGGTGGCCGAAGAACCTGCCGCCCCAACGGGTTCCGCCGGTGGGTTCGACCCCGACGCGCTGTCGCGGAAGCTCAACGCGGCGATTCTCGGGCAGCGTGCCGCGGTCGACGCGGTGGTGCGCGCGGTCTCGATCGCGCACATCGGTGTGGCCGACCCCGGTCGGCCCCTGTCCAGTGTCCTGCTGGTGGGGCCGACCGGAGTCGGGAAAACCGAACTGGTGCGGCAGGTCGCCGCCGCACTGCGGACCGGCCCGGACGACATGTGCCGAATCGACATGAGCGCACTGGCCCAGGAACACTACGCGGCATCGCTCTCGGGTGCGCCCCCGGGCTACGCGGGCAGCAAGGAATCGTTCACGCTGTTCGACAAGGCCAAGATCGAGGGCGGGCCGTATCTGCCCGGCATCGTGTTGTTCGACGAGGTCGAGAAGGCCGACGCCACCGTGCTGCGAGCGCTGCTGCACGTTCTGGACACCGGTGAATTGCGGTTGGCCAACGGTCAGCAGAAGATCTCATTCCGCAACAGCTACATCTTCCTGACCTCCAACATCGGCTCTTCGGAGGCTGCCGCGCTGCAGCGGTCCAGGAGGAAACGATGGCGGCGCTTCGGGTTTCGGCCGGCGACCACCTCGGATCTGGTGCGCCAGGCGGTCGAATCGTTCTTCGATCCGGAATTCTTCAACCGGATCGACGAGACCGTCGTGTTCGACGCTTTCGACGACGACACCGCAGAACGCGTGACCCGCAAGGAGGTCCGTGATCTCGTCGGCCGGCTCAAACGGCGCGGGGTGGAACTCCAGGTGGACGACGACGTCATCCAGTTCGTCCGGCGCAGCGGATTCGATCCGGTGTACGGGGCCAGGGGACTGCGGCGGGCCATCCGCACCGAACTCGCCGAATCCGTCGCGCGCACCGTCCTCACCAACCGGTCATCGCCCCGCCCGCTCGTGCTGAGAGCTCACCTCGCCGAGGGGGATCTGGTGGTCGTATCCGCGAGTGATTCCCGGCCGAACACGGTGGCAGAGGTCGGCGGTTAGCCGAGCGGCTCGGCAGGCCTGGCGTGCGCCGAGCGCACCGCGCCGATACTGGCGACGGTGACGAGCGCGACGCCGAGGTAGCCGAGCAGCCCGATCTGTTGACCGAGCACCACCAGGCCGGCCAGTGCCGCGGTGACCGGTGACAGGCACGTCAGCACCGCGAATGTGGCCGGTGGGAGCCGACGCAGGGAGATCAGCTCCAACGAATACGGGATCACCGAAGACAGCACCCCGACGGCAGCGCCCACCCCGAGCACGTGCCAGGTGAGTGCTGTCGGGTCCACCGAGACCAGTGCGAACGGCGCCACGGCGAGCGCACCCATGGCGGTGGCCAGGGCCAGGCCGTCGACCCGCCGAAACTCGGCGGCCGTGCGGGCCGAGGCCAGGATGTAGCCGGCCCAGGCGACGCCCGCGGCGGCTGCGAACGCGAATCCCGAGGCTTCGAAGTGCCCGCCGCCGGGCAGGCCCAGCAGTGCGACCCCGGCGAAGGCCAGCACCGCCCACAACCACGCTATCCGCCGCGTGCTGGTCACCACCGAAAGGATCAGTGGCCCAAGGGCTTCGACGGTGACTGCGACGCCGAGCGGAATGCGCGCGATCGCCAGATAGAAGCAGAAGTTCATCACGGCCAACGTTGCTGCCAGTGCGACCGCCGCACCCCAGGCCGGTCGCGTCAGGCCCCGAACGGCCGGGCGGACCGCCACGCACAGGATGACGCCTGCCACCGCGAACCGGGCGAACAGCGCACCGACGGTGCCGACCGCGGCGAACAGCCCGACCGCGACGGCGGCGCCCACCTCCTGGCTGATTGCGGCGATCACCACCAGCAGCGCCGCGCCACTTGTGGCGCGAGTGGTCACACCGGCACCGACAGCGTGGCTCCGGTGGCCAGCTCCGCATAGCCCCGCATCAGCCGCAGCGCGGTGGACCGGTCGAGGTCGGGATCGCGCGCCACGATGCGGTACCCGAGGTAGTCCTCCATCGCCATGAGTGTCATCGCGATGTCGCGGGGTGGTGCGGATAGGGTGAAATCACCTGCGGTAGAGCCGGTTTCGAGAATCGAGGCGTAGAGATTCACCTGCCGGTGGTAAATGTGCTGAACATCGCGGCGCTGGTGGAGTTCGAACCCGGCGGCCAGTACGGCGCGCCAGATGGCGCGCCACTCGGCGTCCTCGGGACCGCTGGGCAGCCCGGCGGCGATGGTCAGCGCGAGCTGGTCGCGAGCGCTCTCCGTGCGGCGGACCACTGCGAGCCGGTCGTCGTAGAACCGGCTGTCGGAGCGTTGGGCGAGCTCGGAGAGCAGTTCTTCCATCTCTCGGAAGTAGTACCGCACGGCGTTCGGGGTGAGCCCGAGCTCGGCGGCCACATCGGCGATCCGCAAGGTGGCCAGGTCGTGGCGCTCGATCAACGTGATCGCCGCCTCGAGAATCTCTTCGCGTCGTTGTGCCTGTCGGTTCGGCCTTGCCACAGCTCCATCCTTCCGGATTTCCCCATTCTGGTTGCGCGGGGAGCCCCTCAAGGTCATTATTTTCCGATCGTGAAAAAAACGCTAGAGACGGAGGCCGTATGACGAATGGCTCCCAACAGCCGAGACCGCGCGCCCGTGACATCGGCGTCGTGCTGGGCGAACACCCCACCGGTCCGCACAACGCCATCACCGACGTGGCCGGGGTCCGCGTCGGCCACACCACGATCCAGCTGCCCGGCCCGAATCCGGTGAACACCGGAGTCACCGTCGTCGTCCCGCATCCCGGCATCTTCAACGAGCCGGTGTTCGCCGGCGCGCACCGCCTCAACGGCAGCGGCGAACTCACCGGGCTGGAGTGGATCCGCGAATCCGGCGAGCTCACCACGGCCATCGCCCTGACCAACACGCACAGCGTCGGGGTGGTGCGCGATGCGCTGGTCGACGCTCAGGTGCAGGCTCGCGGCGAGGGTCTGTACTGGTCACTGCCGGTGGTGGGGGAGACCTACGACGGGCTGCTCAACGACATCAACGGTCACCACGTGCGCGCCGAACACGTCCACGCCGCGCTGGCCGCGGCCTCCGACGGACCGGTGGCCGAGGGCAACGTCGGCGGTGGAACCGGGATGATCTGCCACGGTTTCAAAGGTGGCATCGGTACCGCCTCCAGGGTCACCGACACCGCGGGCGGGCGCTACACCGTGGGCGCTCTGGTCCAGGCCAACCACGGCCGACGCGAGCGGCTGCGGATCAGCGGCGTGCACGTCGGCGAGTTGATCGGCCCGGAATTGATTCCCACGCCCGACCCGCCGATGGCCTACCAGCCCGGCTCCGGTTCGATCATCGTGGTCATCGCCACCGACGCACCGCTGCTGCCGCACCAGTGCACGCGCCTGGCGCAGCGCGCGGCCCTGGCCGTCGGCCGTCTCGGCGGGACCGGCGAGCAATACAGCGGTGACCTGATGCTGGCCTTCTCCACCGGAAACCGCGGCATCCCGCCCTACGCCTGGGACGAGAACGTCAACGTGGAGCGCCCCGAGATCGGGGTGCGCATGATGGCGCCCCAGCTCATGACCCGGCTGTTCGATCTGGTGATCGAGGCCACCGAGGAAGCCATCGTCAACGCGTTGGTGGCGGCCGAGACCCTGACCGGCCGGGGCGGGCTGACCGCGCACGCCCTCGACCACAAACTGCTGCACGCCGCACTGCTGTTGGAGGGACATTGAGTACGCCGGACACCGTCACCAGCGGGGAACATCAGCGTCTGCAGGGAAGGCTCGGCCCGGTCGGCGTGGTGTTCATGGTCGTCGCCGCCGCCGCTCCGCTGACCGTGATCGGCGGCAACATGCCGCTGGGCATGGGCTTGGGCAACGGCGCCGGGGCTCCGGTCGGATTCATCATCGCGGCCCTGGTGCTGCTGGTGTTCAGCATCGGGTTCGTCGCGATGACGCCCTACGTGCCGGAGGCCGGCGCCTTCTTCTCCTACGTGACGCTGGGACTCGGCCCGCGCCTGGGCAGCGGCATCGCCGCAGTCGCCCTGATCGCCTACACCGCGATCCAGGTGGGCATCTACGGATACATCGGCTGGGCCATCGGTGACACGGTGCGGTTCTACGGCGGTCCGGAAATACCATGGCCGGTCTACTCTTTGGCCACTCTGGCAATCGTCGCCCTGTTGGGCTATCGGCACATCGAACTCAGCGCCAAAGTGCTCGGCGTCGCCCTCGTCTGCGAAATCGGCATCGTGGTCCTGCTGGACCTGGTGATCGTGGCCCACCCCGGGCCAGCCGGGCTCAGCCTGGCTTCCTTCACACCGGCGGTATTCACCGACGGCGTGCTCGGCATCGCGGTGCTGTTCGCGCTCACCGGATTCATCGGCTTCGAAGCCACGGCGGTCTTCCGTGACGAGGCTCGCGATCCCGAGCGCACCATCCCGCGGGCCACCTACGCCGCGGTGTTGCTGATCGGCGGCTTCTACGCAGTGACCTGCTGGGCCTTCGTCGTGGCGATCGGCCCCGACCAGGTCGCGGAGGTAGCCCAACGCACCCTCGACGGTGACGCCAACATGCTGCTGGACACCACGAACGACAACCTGGGCCGGCTGGGGCGCGACATCGTCAACGTGCTGCTGTTGACCAGTCTGTTCGCCTGCGTCCTGTCCTTCCACAATGTGATCGCTCGCTATCAGTTCGCGCTGGCCCGAAAAGGCTTGCTGCCCAAACCTGTTGCAGTCGTGCACGGCCGGCATGGCTCGCCGTCTGTGTCGTCGCTCGTGCAGACCGTCACGGCCACGGTGATCGTGAGCATCCTCGCGGTGCTCGGAGTCGACCCGCTGGTCGGTGTGTTCGGGTCGATGGCCGGAGTCGCCACCGTCGGCATGGTTCTGCTCATGCTCACCACGTCAGTGGCGGTATTGGTCTACTTCCTCCGCCACGCCGAGCACGCGAGCGGACGCCTCTGGCAGACCCGTATCGCGCCGATCCTGGCTTGTGCCGGACTGTTGGGCAGCCTGTGGTTGGTGCTCACCAACTTCACCCTGGTGACCGGTGGCAGCGCGACCCTCAGCGCGATCCTGGCTGCCATTCCGTTCGCCGGGCTACTGGTGGGCGCACTGGCGCGCCGGCCGCAACCGGCTCAGGCCTGATGCCGGGCCCGCGCGCGTAATTCGTCGACGAACGCGCGGGCCTGGTCCCACGTCGGCAACAGCCCCGCGGCCCGCACCTGCTCCAGGGTCGGGGCGGCCGCGTCGCGCTCGGACAACACCGGTTCGCCTTCGATGGGCCAGTCGATCCCGAAATCCGTGGCCAAGATGGTGTGTTCCCGCTCCGGGGCGTACGGCGCCGAGCACAGGTACATCACGGTCGAATCATCCTGCAGCGCAAGGAAAGCGTGTCCAAGCCCTTCGGACAGGTAGACCGAACGCCGAGTCTGATCGTCGAGCAGTACCGAATCCCACTGCCCGAAGGTCGGCGAGCCGACCCGGATGTCGACCACCACATCGAGTACCGCACCGCGCACGCACGTCACGTACTTGGCTTGGCTGGGCGGCACTTCGGCGAAATGCACCCCGCGCAGCACCCCGGCCGCCGACACCGAGCAGTTGGCTTGCCGCACATCGAAGCGATGCCCGCTCATCTCGGTGAAGCCCGACTCGGTGAACCATTCGAAGAACAGCCCGCGTGCATCGCCGTGCAGCTTCGGCGTGATCTCCCAGGCGCCGGGGACGCTGAGCTCGCGCGCGGTCACTGGCCGCGCTCCGAATACGTGTCTTCCACCTTATTTTTCAATGGGCCCCACCAGGATTCGTTGTCGCGATACCAGTCGATGGTGGCCTGCAGCCCCTCGTCGAAATCGGTGTGCTCGGGTGCCCAGCCCAGTTCGTCGTGCAGGGCCGACGGATCGATCGCATAGCGCAGGTCATGCCCGGCCCGGTCGGTGACATGGTCGAAGTCATCGGGGTCACGGCCCATCAGCCGCAACAGGGTGCGCATCACCGTGAGATTGTCGCGCTCGCACTCGGCGCCGATCAGATACGTTTGCCCGAGGCCGCCCTTGGTGAGGATCTGCCACACCGCGCGGTTGTGGTCGTCGACGTGGATCCAGTCGCGGACATTGGCACCCGCGCCGTAGAGCTTCGGACGCCGGCCGGTGAGGACGTTGGTGATCTGGCGCGGGATGAACTTCTCCACATGCTGGTACGGGCCGTAGTTGTTGGAGCAGTTCGAAATCGTGGCGCGGACACCATAAGAGCGCACCCAGGCCCGCACCAGCAGATCGGCGGCCGCTTTGGTGGACGAGTACGGGCTCGACGGGTTGTACGGCGTGCCCTCGGTGAACCGCGCCGGGCTGTCGAGCTCGAGATCGCCGTACACCTCGTCGGTGGAGATGTGGTGTAACCGGACCCCGTGTGCCCGCACGGCTTCCAGGATCGCGAACGTCCCGATCACGTTGCTGTGCAGGAACGGTCGCGGGTTGGCCACCGAGTTGTCGACATGGGTCTCGGCGGCGAAGTGCACGACGGCGTCGGCCTCGCCCACCAACGTGTTCACCAGCTCGGCGTCGGCGACGTCGCCCTGCACCAGCCGGATACGGTCGGCCACCGGCGCCAGCGATTCCTGACTGCCCGCGTACGTCATGGCGTCGAGCACCGTCACCGATGTGGTGAGTGCCTCCCGGAGGGCGAGATGAACAAAGTTCGCCCCGATGAACCCGGCGCCGCCGGTGACCAGTAGCCGCATGGGTCAACCCTAATGGGCAAACCCCTCAGCTTTTGAGACCCAGCGGTCCGGCCAGCTCGGTCAACGTCGGGATCAGCTTGTCTTTGCCGCCGAGTACCTGAATCGCGACATGGTCGGCGCCGTTGGCGACATGTTGCTGCAAACGCGCCGCGATGGCGTCTGCCGTGCCATGCGCGACGACCGCGTCGATCAGCTTGTCGCTGCCGGGCTTGGCGATGTCGTTTTCGGTGAATCCGAGCCGACGCCAGTTGTTCAGGTAATTGCTCAGATTCAGATAGAAGTCGACCGTGTCGCGTCCGATCGCGCGGGCCGCGGCACCGTCGGTGCTCAGCACCACTTTGTGCTCGGGAGCCAGGAACACCGACTCGCCCAGCACGTCGCGGGCATGGGCAGTGTGCTCGGGAGTCGTCAGATAGGGGTGTGCGCCCGCGCTGCGGTTGGCCGCGAGCCGCAACACCTTGTCGCCCAGCGCGGCGATCACCAGCCTGCTGGTCGGAACCTTGGCCGCGTCCAGCGCGTCGAGGTATTCCACCAGTGCGTCGTAGGGCTTGCGGTACTCGTCGGTGTGTTCGGGATGCCCGACGCCGATGCCCAGCAGAAAGCGGCCGGGGTGTGCCGCTTCGATGCGATGAAACGATTCGGCGACCGCCGCGGCGTCGGCGGTCCAGATGTTGACGATGCCGGTGGCCAGCTGAAGACCTTCGGTGCGCTCGAGGATGGGTTCGGCGAACGCGAGGTCGGCGGCGGGGGAGCCACCCACCCACAGCGCGCCGTAACCCAGTTTCTCGATTTCGGCGGCCTGGTCAGGCTGCACCGCCCCGAACGTCCACACCCCGTAGCGGCCCAGATCCGGTTTGAGCGAAAGCGATTCGGTCATCTACGAGTCCTTTTCTATCGCGGTCTGTCGGCGCTTCTAGGCCAGGCCGAGCGGCCCGGCGAGTTCGGCCAGCGCCGGTACCAGTTTGTCCGGTGAGGTCAACACTTGTACAGGCACATGGTCGGCGCCCGCGTCGCGATGCGCTCGCAGCCGCGCGGCCACCTCGTCCACCGTGCCATGCGCGACGACCGCGTCGATGAAGCGGTCACTGCCCGGCTTGGCCAGGTCCTCATCGGTGAAGCCGAGGCGCTTGAAGTTGTTGAGGTAGTTGCTCAAACCCAGGTAGATGTCGAGTGCCTTGCGTCCGATCGATCGGGCCTTGTCCACATCGGTGGTGAGCACCGCCTTGTGTTCGGGAGCCAGGAACGCGTCCGGCCCGATCAGCTCGCGGGCCTGTGCGGTGTGCTCCGGTGTGGTCAGGTACGGATGCGCTCCGGCCGAACGAGCCGCCGACAGTTTGAGCACTTTCGGGCCGAGAGCGGCTACCACCCGGCGGTTCTTCGGCACGCCGTACTCATCGAGTTTGTCGAGGTAGTCGGTGAGAGCGTCGAGCGGCTTGCGGTACTCGCCGACGGCCTCGCGGTGACCGACCCCGATGCCCAGCAGGAACCGGCCGGGGTAGGCGGCCTCGATGCGGTGAAACGATTCGGCGACCGGACCGGCGGCCGCACTCCAGATGTTCACGATGCCGGTGGCCAGCTGCAAAGTGGTGGTGGCCGCCAGGATCGGATCGATCCACTCCAGCTCGGCGGGCGGTGACCCGCCGGCCCAGATCGCGCCGTAGCCCAGCCCTTCGATATCCCGCAGCTGCTGCGGCGACAGCTGCTGGAACTGCGAGTAGTGACCGAACGCTCCGAATGTGCCGAGATCGGGCTTGGCGCCCGCTGTGGTCTGGGTCATGAACGTCTCAACCCGGGCGCATCCGGGGCCTATTCCTGGCGAATCACGCTGATTCTGGATCTGGCCGCTACTCCGACGCGGGCGTCGTCACTCCAGCGTGGCGCTCGGCACCGACGGCCACTCCAGCGTGACATTGGGGACGGCGCGGCCGCGGCGCCGGGGCGCGTTGTCACTCCAGCGGGGCGCTCGGCACCGACGGCCACTCCAGCGTGACAATCGCGGGCGAACTGGTACCGGCAGATCAGCCGGCTCCGCTACTCCGACGCTTGCGACTCGGAGGCCTGTCCCTCCGGCGCGGGCGCTTGCAGCGGCAACAGCACGATGAAACGGGTGTCACCGGGCTTGGACTGCACCCGCAGATCCCCGTGGTGCTTTTCCACCACGATGCGCCAGGCCAGGTCCAGGCCGAGCCCGGTGCCCTCACCGAACGGTTTGGTGGTGAAGAACGGGGTGAAGATCCGGCTGATGTCCTCGGCGGGGATGCCCGGTCCGTCGTCGCAGATCTCCACCCGGATCATCTCGTCGGTCTCTCGGCTGGTGCGCAGCGTGAGCCTGCCGTGGCCGTTCATCGCCTGGATGGCGTTGTCGATGATGTTGGTCCAGACCTGATTGAGATCGCCTGGATAGCAATGCAATTCGGGCAGCGACTTGTCGAGTTCCTTGCACAGGGTGACCGGCTTGTCCTTACCGATCTTGTCGCCGAACATCATCAGCGTGCTGCGCAGCAGTTCGTGTACGTCGGCGCTCTGATAATCACCGCGGTCCATCTGCGAGTACTGTTTGGCGCCGGCCAGCAGCGCAGAGATCCGCTTGCTCGCCTCGGCGATCTCGTTCATTCGCAACTCGGTGTCGATGGTGTATTTCAGCCAGCCCAGAGCCGCCTGCAGGGTCGCCGACGCTTCACCGTCCTTGAGCGCGTCGTCAACCGAAGCCGAGATGCGTTCCAGCCAGTCGATGTCGAGACCGGCTTCGACGAACGTCGGGGCGTAGTCCCAGGCACCCACGATGTCGTGGTCCTCGAGCCAGTCACCCATCTCGTCCTCGCGGTCGGAGGTCTCCAGGGCGGTGAGCTCCAGCCCCTTGTTCTTGGCGACCTGTTCGGCGACCTCGTCCTGGATGGTCACCAGCATCCGCAAGGCTTGCGGGGTGAACTTGCCGTCGGCCAGCATCGCCAGCTTGTGCCGCATCTTGCCGACGCCTTCGCGCAGGTCGGCCACGGCGCGCGCGGTGGCCGCGGCCGGGTTGTTCAGCTGGTGGGTCAGGCCCGCGGTGATGTTGCCGAGCGCCAGCAGCTTTTCGCGCTGACCGATGATCTGGCTCTGTCGCCGGCCACCGACCTTGTGGCCCTCCAACAGGTGCACCGCCATCGGGAACTGCGACTGCATGAAACTCGCGAACGCGTTGGCGTCCAGGACGAACACCCGTGACGGTTTGGTCAGCCGAACCGACGCTTCGTAGACATGCTCTTCACCGGGGATGTAGGCGGACCAGGCGCCGAAGTACACCCCGCGCATCGACGTGCGATTGGTCTGGATGTCGACGCCGCCGGAGCGCTTCGACATCACCAGTTCACCGTCGAGCATCACGTAGAAACAGGTGGCGGGGTCACCCTCGGTGACGATGGGGCCGGCCGGGAACGTCTCGATGCTGCCGGCCTCGCACAACGTGTCGAGTTGCGCGTCGGACAGATGCTCGAACAAAAACAGTGTCCGAAGTTCGTCCCGCACGCACATCTCGCCCATATCCGTCCTCAACTCCTCAGGCCTTGCCGGCCGTTACGCTTCTGCCAGGTAGCGGTGCACGAGCATCACGGCCATCGATCCTTCGCCGACGGCGGCAGCTACCCGCTTGGCGGACTCGGCTCGCACGTCTCCTGCAACAAACACACCGGGCACACTTGTTTCCAGGTGATGCGGCGGGCGTTCCAGCGACCAGCCGCATACGTCGCGCAGATCGGGGCCGGCCAGGATGAACCCGTGGTCGTCGCGGGCCACCACGCCGTCGAGCCACTCGGTGCGCGGGGTGGCGCCAATGAAGCAGCACAGTCGCGTCGCCCGGACTTCCTCGTGCTCCCCGGTCTGCCGGTCCACCAACTCCAGGCCCACGAGATGGTCGTCCTCGCCGATGGCACCGACCACCTCCGTGCAGGTGCGCACGAAGATGTTGGGTGTCTGCTCGATCTGTTGGATCAAGTAGTACGACATCGAGGCTTCCAGTGACGGGCCGCGCACCAGCAGCGTCACCGACTTGGCTTCGCGCGACATGAACATCGCGGCCTGTCCCGCCGAGTTGGCGCCGCCCACGATGTAGACGTCCTCGCCCTTGCATTCGGAGGCGTCCGACACCGAGGCGCCGTAGTACACGCCGCGGCCGACGTAGTTGTTCGGGTTGTCCGGATCGGCCCAACAGCCCGGCACCGGGAGCTGGCGGTACTCGACACCGGTGGCCAGGATCACCGCGCGGGCCCCGATGGTCTCGCCGTCGGCGAAGGTGATGGTGCGGGCCGCACCCGCGATGTCGAGGGCGACGGCCTCGCGGGTGGTGATCACCTCGGCGCCGAAGCGCTCGGCTTGCCTGCGGGCCGAGGTGGCCAGTTCGGCACCGGACACCCCGGTCGGGAAGCCCAGGTAGTTCTCGATCCGGGAGCTGCGGCCGGCTTGCCCGCCGGTCGTGGTGCCCTCGATCAGCACGGTCTTGAGGCCCTCGGAGGCGCCGTACACCGCCGCGGCCAGACCTGCCGGGCCGCCGCCGATCACCGCCAGGTCGTACATGGTCAGCGACGGGGTGGTGGACAACCCCAGCATGTCGGCGAGCTCGCCGTCACTGGGTTCGACCAGGGTCTCGCCGCCCTCGGTGATCACCACCGGCAGCTGCAGGCCGTCCAGCCCCGCGGCCTCCAGCAGCTGGCGGCCGACGGGTTCGTCGGTGGTGAACGACCGGAAGGTGTGCTGATTGCGGGCCAGGAACTGACGCACCTCCCAGGACCGCGAACTCCACTGATGCCCGATCACCTTGGTGTGCGGGATGGCGCGGTCGCCGACGGCGTGCCAGGCCTCCAGCAGGCCGTCGACCACCGGGTACAGCTTCTCCTCGGGCGGATCCCATGGCTTGAGCAGGTAGTGGTCGAGGTCGACGACGTTGATGGCGTCGATGGCCGCAGTGGTGTCGGCGTAGGCCGTCAGCAGCACGCGCCGGGCCATCGGGTAGAGGTCCATGGCCGATTCGAGGAACTCGATGCCGCTCATCTGCGGCATCCGGTAGTCGGCGACGAACACCGCGACGGTGTCGCCGCGCAGCTTCAGCTCGTTGAGGGTTTCCAAGGCGTCCGGGCCGGATTCGGCGCGGACGATGCGGTAGCGCTCGCCGTAGTGGCGGCGAAGGTCGCGGGCGACCGCGCGAGAGACCGCGGGATCGTCGTCGACGGTCAGGATCACGGGTTTACGGGGCGCAGAGGCGGGGCCGGTCATCGCTAGTAATTATGCGCCCCGCCGCCAGCAGTTTTCTCAGCTCGTGTGTGCGCTGTCCCCGTTGGTGGAATTCGACCCCTGCAGCATGGCGGCCACATCGATTCCCGAGGCCTTGAGCGACTCCAAGATGTTGGACACCGCGAGCGGGCTGATCCCGAGCAGGTTCCCGACCGCGCCCTGGGTGTCGCTCGAGCCGCCGATGATCGACAGCCGATCGATCTCGGCCAGCGGTGCGGCGGCGGCTTCGGTGGCCTTGACCACCGAGGCCAGCACGTCGGGCAGCATCAGCAGGCGTGCCGCGTCGGCGGTGTAGCCGTTGAGCGCGGCGGCGATCTCCTTCTTACCGTTGGCCTCGGCCAGCAGCTTGGCTTCGATACCGGCGGCTTCTGCCTGCTGCTCGACCCGCAGCGCATCGGCCAGTTCCTTCTTACCGGCGGCCTCGGCGACCAGCTTGGCCTGCAGGCTGTCGGCTTCGGCCTGCTTCTCGACCCGCAACGCGTCGGCGGCGGCCTTGCGGGCATCGGCCTCGGCCTGGCCCTTACGCCGCTCGGTCTCGGCGGCGGCCTCGGCGGCCAGGATCGAGGACTGGCGCTGGCCTTCGGCGATCGCGATGTCTGCCTGCCGCTTCGCTTCGGCCGGGGCGATCACGTCGGCCTGCAGGGCAGCCTGGGCCTGTTCGGCGCGACGCTGCTCCACCTCGATACGGGCCTGCACCCGGGCGGCCTCGGCCTGCTCGATCGCGATGCCGACGTCCTTCTGGGCCCGGGCGTTGGCCAGCGGTCCGGCTTGATCGGCCTGGGCGTTCTCGGCCTCGGTTTGGGCACGCAGCCGGGCCAGCTCGACGTCGCGCTTCTGGTTGGCGGTGGCGATCGCGGTGTCCGCTTCGGCCTGGGCGATGGACCCTTCCTGGCGGGCCTTGGCCGACTGGATCTGCGCGTCGCGCTCGGCCTCGGCGGTACCGACCGTGGCGTCCCGCTTGACCTCGGCGATGCGGCGCTGACCGAGGGACTTCAGGTAGTCGTTGGCGTCGGAGATGCCGGCGATCTTGAGGACGTCGACCTCCATGCCGATCCGGGCCAGGTCACCGCCGGCCTCTTCGACCACACTGCGGGCCAGGCTGTCGCGGTTGGAGTTGAGGTCCTCGACGGTCATGGTCGCGGTGATGCCGCGCAGCGAGCCGGCCAGGATCTCGTTGATCTGGCGCTGCAACTCGTTGAGGTCGGAGGTCAGGAAGCGTTGCACCGCCGTCTGCACGGCCTCGTCGGCCGAGCCGATGCGCACCAGCCCTACTGCCTCGACGTTGACCGGCACACCGTTGTTGGACAGTGCGTTCTGCAGATTGATGCTGACGTTGAACGGTTCGAGGCTCATGATGTCGACCCGCTCGATGCCGGGCATCCGGAACCGGGCGCCGCCGCGGACCACCTTCGGCGTGCCGCGGCCGGTGAACACGGCCACCTCGTTGGGCGGCACCTTGATGTAGTTCTTGACGTAGACCATCGGCAACACCACCAGGATCAGAATCGCGGCGATGGCGGCGAGGACGACGATGAGCAACAGGGACACGATGGTGCCTTTCTGAAGGTTCGGTGCTCGGGGTACTGCTCAGGTCTCTGGAACTGAGACGACGTGGACGAAGTCGGGATCGATGTCGGAGATGTAGACGCGGGTGGCCTTGGGCAGAGCATCGGCTTCGTCGCTCTTGGCGCGGGAGAACACTCGATTGCCGTCGGCGTCGACGAAGGACACCTCGCCCCAGCCGCCCGGCGGTACCTCGAGGGTGACGGTGCCGAGCAGGCCGACGTAGGAGGAGCGGCCCCGGTGCGAGTTGGATTGCTGGCGACGCAGGTAGGGCAGCAGCAGGCCGTTGAGGGTGAAAACCAGGACGACGGCGCAGGCCGTGGCCAGCACGGCCGACCACACCGTGCCGAACCCCAGCCAGGTGCCGATCAGACCGCCGGTGCCGGCGCCGAGCAGGGCGACCGACAGCCCGGTGAGGCTCAGGAACGGCATCCCGTCCCCGTGCCCGACATCGGCCAACAGCAGGGCAGCCAAAACGGCGATGCCGCCGACGACGAAAGCGGCCAGGTACACAGCCATCACGTGCTCGTGGTCTCCGTTCTCCGAGCGCGGATCAGTCCGTACTATTCTCGCCTGTTCCGGGGCTCCGCGGCGCACCAATCCGGAGCGGAGATATTCGGTGGCCGCAGCTGATCAGCCGTGATTTTGGTACAGCCCGTTGAACGGGTATTGTGGACCAACGGTGCGGCTATCGCGCCGACTTTTTGCGTGCCCCGTCTTGGAACTGCTGAGTTTCTGCTCTGCCTCGATCCGGCTCACGTTTTGAAGTTGGTCGGTTTCCGCAGCACGACGGGCTGCATTGTGACTGATGAAGCTACGAAACGAAAGCAAGGATCGCCGAAGAGTATGGCCAAGAAAGACGGTGCCATCGAGGTCGAGGGTCGCGTGGTCGAACCTCTGCCCAATGCGATGTTCCGCATTGAGCTGGAGAACGGACACAAGGTCTTGGCCCACATCAGCGGCAAGATGCGGCAGCACTACATCCGCATCCTGCCCGAGGACCGCGTAGTGGTGGAGCTTTCGCCCTACGACCTGTCCCGGGGCCGCATCGTGTACCGGTACAAGTGACCCGATAGAAGCCCGACCAGTAACGACGAGAAACGGTGACATGCGTGTCTGCATGACACCAACAAGCCAGAAGGATCGAAACAGCCGTGAAGGTGAACCCGAGCGTCAAGCCCATCTGCGATAAGTGCAGGGTGATCCGCCGGCATGGGCGGGTCATGGTGATCTGCAGCGATCCCCGCCACAAGCAGCGGCAGGGCTGATCCGTCAGCTGACGGATCACACCACAACTGAATGATGAACTCCCAGCACCACTGAGCGGATCCGCCGCTCACAAGCGATGAGCACTCATCCACGTCCGGCACGGAGGCCGGACCCCTTCAGAGCCCTTAGGGGCTAAGGGAACGGGCTGGGACCAGACCTCCGCAGAGAAGAAGGAACACCGCCACATGGCACGCCTCGTAGGCGTTGATCTTCCGCGCGACAAGCGCATGGAGATCGCGCTGACCTACATCTACGGCATCGGCCGTACCCGTTCGAACGAGATTCTCGCCGCGACGGGCATCGACAAGAACATGCGCACCAAGGACCTGACCGACGATCAGGTGACCATCCTGCGCGATTACATCGAAGGCAACCTCAAGGTTGAGGGTGACCTGCGCCGCGAGGTGCAGGCCGACATTCGCCGCAAGATCGAGATCGGCTGCTACCAGGGCCTGCGGCACCGCCGCGGTCTGCCCGTGCGCGGCCAGCGGACCAAGACCAACGCGCGTACCCGCAAGGGCCCCAAGCGCACCATCGCCGGCAAGAAGAAGGCTAGGTAACCCCGATGGCACCCCCGAAGAAGGCTGCCGGCGCCAAGCGCGGCAAGACCACCCGTCGCCGGGAAAAGAAGAACGTCCCGCACGGCGCTGCTCACATCAAGAGCACGTTCAACAACACGATCGTCTCGATCACCGATCCCCAGGGCAACGTCATCGCCTGGGCGTCGTCGGGTCACGTCGGCTTCAAGGGTTCGCGTAAGTCGACCCCGTTCGCCGCGCAGCTGGCCGCCGAGAACGCTGCCCGCAAGGCGCAGGAGCACGGCGTGAAGAAGGTCGACGTGTTCGTCAAGGGTCCGGGCTCGGGCCGCGAGACCGCCATCCGCTCGCTGCAGGCCGCAGGCCTCGAGGTGGGCGCGATTTCCGACGTCACCCCGCAGCCGCACAACGGCTGCCGTCCGCCCAAGCGGCGCCGGGTCTAGGGAGGATAAAAGAAAATGGCACGTTACACCGGCCCCGCCACCCGCAAGTCGCGTCGTCTCGGCGTCGACCTGGTCGGCGGAGATCAGTCGTTCGAGAAGCGCCCCTACCCGCCCGGCCAGCACGGCCGTGCGCGGATCAAGGAGAGCGAATACCGCACCCAGCTGCAGGAGAAGCAGAAGGCTCGCTTCACCTACGGCGTGCTGGAGAAGCAGTTCCGCCGCTACTACGAAGAGGCCAACCGCCAGTCGGGTAAGACCGGCGAGAACCTGCTCCAGATCCTGGAGAGCCGCCTGGACAACGTCATCTACCGTGCGGGCCTGGCCCGGACCCGGCGGATGGCGCGTCAGCTGGTCAGCCACGGCCACTTCACCGTCAACGGTGTCAAGGTGAACATCCCGAGCTACCGGGTGTCGCAGTACGACATCATCGACATCAAGGAGAAGTCGCTCAACACCCTGCCGTTCGAGGTTGCGCGGCAGACCGCCGGCGAGCGTCCGGTCCCGTCGTGGCTGCAGGTCGTCGGGGAGCGTCAGCGCATCCTGGTGCACCAGCTGCCCGAGCGCGCCCAGATCCAGGTGCCGCTCACCGAACAGCTCATCGTCGAGTTCTACTC
Source organism: Mycolicibacterium senegalense (assembly GCF_019645875.1). Lineage (GTDB taxonomy): Bacteria > Actinomycetota > Actinomycetes > Mycobacteriales > Mycobacteriaceae > Mycobacterium > Mycobacterium senegalense. Next base: position 1,459,654 of record NZ_CP081000.1, read on the forward strand.
GAAGTAATGGCTTACCGGTCATCCGGCCGGTAGGTACCCAGACGGCATCAAATAGCGGGTGCCGAGAAGGAGAAGAAACACCATGCTGATCTCTCAGCGACCCACACTGTCCGAGGAAACCCTCGCCGACAACCGCTCCAAGTTCGTCATCGAGCCGCTGGAGCCGGGTTTCGGTTACACGTTGGGTAACTCGCTGCGGCGCACGCTGCTGTCGTCCATCCCGGGCGCAGCGGTGACGAGCATCCGCATCGACGGTGTGCTGCACGAGTTCACCACTGTCCCCGGGGTGAAGGAAGACGTCACCGACATCATCCTGAACCTCAAGGGCCTGGTCGTGTCCTCCGAAGAGGACGAGCCGGTCACCATGTACCTGCGCAAGCAGGGCCCGGGTGCGGTCACCGCCGGTGACATCGTGCCGCCGGCCGGTGTGACCGTCCACAACCCGGACATGCACATCGCCACCCTCAACGACAAGGGCAAGCTCGAGGTCGAGCTCGTCGTCGAGCGGGGTCGCGGCTACGTCCCGGCCGTGCAGAACAAGGCCTCGGGTGCCGAGATCGGCCGTATCCCGGTCGATTCCATCTACAGCCCCGTGCTGAAGGTGACCTACAAGGTTGAGGCCACCCGTGTCGAGCAGCGCACCGACTTCGACAAGCTGATTCTCGACGTCGAGACCAAGAACTCGATCAGCCCGCGTGACGCCCTGGCGTCGGCCGGCAAGACCCTGGTCGAATTGTTCGGTCTGGCACGCGAACTCAACGTCGAGGCCGAGGGCATCGAGATCGGCCCGTCGCCGGCCGAGGCAGACCACATCGCCAGCTTCGCGCTGCCGATCGACGACCTGGACCTGACCGTCCGTTCGTACAACTGCCTCAAGCGCGAGGGTGTGCACACGGTGGGCGAGCTCGTCGCCCGCACGGAGTCCGACCTGCTGGACATCCGCAACTTCGGCCAGAAGTCCATCGACGAGGTGAAGATCAAGCTGCACCAGCTGGGTCTCTCGCTCAAGGACAGCCCGGCCACGTTCGATCCGTCCGAGGTCGCCGGCTACGACGCCGCGACCGGCACCTGGACCGCGGACGCCGGCGGCTACGACCTGGATGACACCCAGGACTACGCCGAGACCGAGCAGCTTTAACAAATCCGTCCCGGTCCTACCTGATACGGGGACCGGCCCCATTTAGGAGAGAGTCGCAATGCCCAAGCCCACCAAGGGTGCTCGCCTCGGCGGGTCGTCCTCACACCAGAAGGCGATCCTGGCCAACCTGGCCACCTCGCTGTTCGAGCACGGTCGCATCAAGACGACCGAGCCTAAGGCCCGGGCGCTGCGTCCGTACGCCGAGAAGCTGATCACCCACGCCAAGAAGGGTGAGCTGCACAACCGGCGCGAGGTGATGAAGAAGATCCGCGACAAGGACGTCGTGCACGTCCTGTTCGCCGAGATCGGCCCCTTCTTCGCCGATCGTGAGGGTGGCTACACCCGCATCATCAAGGTCGAGAACCGTAAGGGCGACAACGCTCCGATGGCGGTCATCGAGCTGGTGCGGGAGAAGACCGTGACCTCTGAGGCGGATCGTGCTCGTCGCGCCGCCGCCGCACAGGCCAAGGCGGCCGACGAGGCTCCCAAGGCTGACGAGGCCGAGGAAGCTGCGGAGGAAGCCAAGGTCGAGGCGACCGAAGAGGCCGCTACCGAAGAGGCTCCGGCCGACGAGGCGGCTTCTGAGGATGAAGCCAAGTCCTGATCAGGCATCTAACGACATGCCCGCCATCGATTCCGGTGGCGGGCATGTCGCATTAGTCCGCCTGCGGCTCGACATCGCGTATGACGGGACCGATTTCGCCGGCTGGGCGGTGCAGGCGGGTCAGCGCACGGTCGCCGGGGTGATCGACGAGGCGCTCTCGACGGTGTTCCGCACGCCGGTGGTGACGCGTACCGCGGGCCGTACCGACACCGGGGTGCATGCCACCGGTCAGGTGGCCCACGTCGACGTCCCCATCGATGCCGTCGCGCACGCATACCCCCGCACGACCCGCCCGGGGGATGCCGAATTCACCCCGCTGGTGCGACGGTTGGCGCGGTTGCTGCCGACCGACATCCGGATCCGCGACATCGTGCGGGCTCCTGCCGGTTTCGACGCCAGGTTCTCGGCGCTTCGCCGGCACTACACCTACCGGCTGAGTCTCGCGCCTTACGGCGTGGAGCCGGCCGAAGCGCGGTTCGTCACGCCGTGGTCGAAGCCGCTCGACCTTGATGCGATGACGGTCGCGTCTCGGGAGTTGGTCGGGCTCAACGATTTCGCGGCGTTCTGCCGACATCGACCGGGCGCCACCACGATCCGGGATCTGCAGCGGCTGGAGTGGGTCCGTGATGGCCACTATGTGACGGCGTATGTCACCGCGGATGCCTTCTGCTGGAACATGGTTCGCTCGCTGGTCGGTGCGCTGCTGGCGGTCGGGGAGGGTAGGCGGCCGGTGTCGTGGACTGCTGGGCTCTTGAGTGAGACGAGTCGATCCAGTGATTTCGCGGCTGCCCCTGCCCGGGGGCTCACGCTGGTACAGGTCGATTACCCAGCCGATGACCAGCTCGAAGCCCGCAACCTGATCACCCGGGACGTGCGAACGGCCGACTGAGCGCTGCAGCTCGCCGGTTCCTACTCCAGGGCGGTAGCCGCACGGGTGGATTCAAGGGTTGGCAACCCCGGGGTAGAAATCGGTACACGGCCAGAGGTTTCTGCAGCCCTCAGAGCCGGGCCGAGACGAATCTGGCCGCCTGCGCCACCATGCCCGAGCGGATGTAGCCGGGCGCAAGATGATCCTGCCAACCGGCCCGCCAATTGTAGGGGCTGCTGGGGTTGCAGATCGGATCATCGGAGTGGCACAGATCGATCGTGCGGTTGCGGTAGGCCGGGTTGAACAGCGTGATCGGCGCTGCCCAGTTGGCGCCGTTACCGAACAGCGCCACCGCTGCTACGTGACGTTCGGCGCCGGCGGGCAGGGGACTGTTGAAGGTGAACGCCTTGACGGGCATGGCCAGAACCAGGTCGGTGGCGGCGGCGCCCAGTGAGTAACCGCCCAGCACGAGCTTGGTTCTCGGGCAATTGCGCATCATCCACTGCACGTGGCGGCTCATGTCATTGGCGCCCACGTCGACCTGGGTGTCTGCCGGGTACTTCACCGGATAGAGGGCGATATTCGGACCGCGCAGCGTGCGCAGCGCGTTGACGAACGAGGCACCGACTTGCCCGGGGCCTGGGGGCTCCATGCGGCCGCGGGCGAACACCACTTCCGCCGGTGGGCACGTGACGGCATGTGCAGCGCCGATCATGCTGGGCGCCACCGCTATTGGTGCCACAACGGTCGACAGAGCGGTGATCAGTGCGGCCGACATGCGACGGCCAATCACGGGTTAGATGGTATTTACGGGCCCGTCGAGAATGGGTGCCGGTTCGGCAACGATCCGGCGACGAAGTGTTTTCGGGTCAGAGGCGGCCGGCCACGAAATCCGCGGCCTGATTGACCATTCCACCGTCGATGTAGGCGCTGGCCAGGTGATCGGGCCAGTTGTTCCGCCACGTGTCCGGGTCGGCTGGGTTGCAGATCGGATCGGCGCCATGGCACAACTCGATGGTCCGGTCGGAATAGATCGGACTGAAGCGCGTGATGGGACCGACCCACGCGGCGCCGTTGCCGAACAGCGCGACCGCGGCGATATGCTCGTCGGCGCCTGCCGGGAGCGGGGTCTTGAAGCCGAAGCCGGTGAACGGAACGGCCAGCACCACATCGGCGACCGCCGCGCCCAGCGAATACCCGCCGATCACCAGTCGGGTGTCGGGACAGTTGTTCATCATGTATTGGATATGGCCGCTCATGTCGTTGGCGCCGATGTCCACCTCGGTGTCGGCCGGGTAGCGGACGGCGTAGACGCCGATGTTCTTGTCGACGCGAGAGCGCAGCGCGTTGACAAAGGCATTGCCGAGGGTGCCGGTGCCGGCGGGTTCGGTACGGCCGCGGGCGAATACGACCTCGACCGGAGGGCACGGGGCGGCGTTTGCCACCGCGACCGAGCCGACATGGCCGGCGGAGACGACCGGCAGGAGCGCTACCGCCGCCGCGATGACGGCGGCCACACCCATCCAGCGCCGAAAAGGTCGGGCGGCATGGTATTCGGTGGAATGTTCGACCACCTCAGCGATGGTAGCCGACGTCGACTACAACAGACCGGCCACGAAGTTCGCGGCATCGTTGGCCGGGCCTTCGTATGCGCGGTGTGCGGGCACGCTGTCGCCGTCGCCGCAGACCGGGTCGCCGGGGTTGCACAGGTCGATCGCGCGGGACCCGTACACCGGGCTGGCGGTCAGTGGCAGCCCGAGCTTGGCGGACGGGTTGCCGAAGACGGCCACCGCGGCGACGTGTTCGGGGACGTTCGGCGGTAGCGGCGCGGTGAAGCCGACAGCCGGGAAGGGGACGGCGGCGATCACGTCGATCACCGCGGCGCCCTGGGAGTAGCCACCGAGCACCAGCCGGGTGTCGGGGCAGTTGTCCACCATCCACTGAATGTGTCCGGAGGCGTCGTTGGCGCCGCCTGCCGCGGCCAGGAAGTCGTAGCTGGCGGGGTAGTTCACCGCGTAGGCGCCGACGGAACGGCCGCCGACCTTGTTGCGTAGCGAACTGACGAACGCATTGCCGATCCGGCCCAGGCCGGGGGTGTCATTCGTCCCGCGGGCGAAGACCACCTCGATGTCCGGGCATGCGGCCGAAGCCGCAGGCAGACCCGGGGACATGGAGGGCACCGCAACCGGTGCGACGATTGCGGCGGCAGCGGTGAGCGCGGCCGCCACGAACACGGTGCAGCGACGAACAAGATCAATGGCCACACCGAATCCTAACGTCTCGAGCGATCAGACGATTCCCGCGACGAAGTTTGCCGCCTGATCCGCCATGCCTGATGTCACGTAGTCGCTGTGCGCGAATGGGTTCCGGCCGCGTGAGCAGATCGGGTCCCCGTCCTTGCAGAGGTCGATCGCCTTGCCGCCGAACACCGATGAGGTGAGCGGGATCCCGAATTTGGCGGAGGGGTTCCCGAAGGCCACCACCGCGGCGATCTGCGGCACCAGCTCGGCGGCCAGCGGCGGTGCCGAACCGATCTCCCCGACCCGGTTGCCCAGGGGCGGGATGCCGGCCAGCATGTCCACCACTGCGGCGCCCTGCGAGTAGCCACCGAGCACGACGCGGGTGGACGGGCAGGTCGAGGCCAGCGTGGCGATCCGATTGGCCGCGTCGGTCGCGCCGTCGGCGGCGGCCAGGAAGTCGTAGCTGGCGGGGTAGTTCACCCCGTAGGTGGATACCGTGCGACCGCCTACCTGCGAGCGCAGCGCGTCGGCGAAAGCCTGCCCCGGGCGGCCCAGATCAGGTGCGTCATTGGTTCCGCGGGCGAAGATGACCTCGATGTCGGAGCACGGCGCCGCCGCGGCCGGCGCGGCGAGTGCCAGCGGGAAAGCCGCACTGACCAGGGTTGAGACGATCGCGGCCACCCGGGCCGACTTCCGGAGGAGACTCACGGGGGACATATTCACACAAAATGGTTAGCCGCGGCTAATCGTTTGCCCGCTCCGTCTTCTCCTGCAGAGCGAGATCGGGCCAGGTCGCCAGCTCGATCTGGGTCGCCTCCCGTGGGCTCGCCTGCTCGCTGCGATCGCCTTGCCGGGCCACGGCCAGGCCGACCAGCACCACGGCGCCGCCGATCGCCTGGCTCACCGACATCGCTTCGCCGAGCATGACCCAGGCGATCAGGACCGCGAACAGCACTTCGGACAGCCCGACCAGTGAGGCGAAACGTGGCTTGAGCCGTGCGATCCCGACGATGCCGAGGGTGTAGGCCAGGGCGGTGGGGATCAGGCCCAGGGCGATCACCGGAACCAGCCATGCGGTGGTGTGTCCGGCAAGGGTCACGGGGTTGGTGGTGAAGGTCAGTGGCATCACGCCGGTGACGCCGAGCAGGGCGACCGCGGCGGTGCCGACGATCAGGCCTCCGGTGGCCAGGCTGATGGGGCTGAGCCCGTCGCCGTCGGTGCTGGCCTGGTTGGACATCATGAAGTAGCAGGCGGCGCACACCGCGGCGGCCAGCCCCCAACTCACCCCTATGAGGTTGATGTGGGCGCCGCTGAACACGTCGAGTACCAGGACGATGCCGACGATGGCGAGCGCCACACCGCCGAAGGTCATGGCACTGGGGCGCCGGCGAGTGGTGGCCCAGACCCAGCCGACGACCAGGATCGGTGCGGTGTACTCCAGCAGCAGCGCCACACCGACCGACAGGTGCGCGACGGCGTTGTAGTAGCAGAGCTGGGCACCGGCGATCGGGATCAGGCCGTAGCCCACGACGGTCTTGGCATGCCCGAGCACCTCGCGAACCCATCCGGGACGGACAACACCGGCGAAGGCGGCCATCATGACCGCGCCGCCGGCGAGCCGGGCCGTCACGGCCGCGGTGGGACTCCAGCCGGCTTCCATCAGGGCCTTGGCGAAAGGGCCCGATGAGCCGAATGTGAGCGCGGAGCTGACGGCGAACAGGAGGCCGAGCCGGAAGTGGTTATCGGCGGTTGTGCGGTCGAGCTGGGCATCGGCAGTCATCGGTACACCTCCCCTGGAGCATGTCATGAGTAAAATTGGTTACGGTAGTGACATTAAGGTGGACGCTACTGGGACAGGGGGTCATGAGTCAAATGCTTTTTACCTATGACACGGAGCTCACGCTCCGGGCTGCGATGGTGTTGGTGAACACCGATCGGGTAGAAGGCGAACAACTGGCTGACCAGTCCGATCTGAGCGCCTACCTGGATGACTTCGGCTGGACTGGCCGGCGTGACCGCGACGACGCCGAATTGAAGGCTGTCCGCGCACTGCGCACCCGCCTCGGTGAGATCTGGACGGTGGCCGATGACGAGGAGGAAGCGGTCCGTCGGGTCAATGCCCTCCTGAGCGATACCAAGGCGTCGCCATGGCTGACCCGGCACAAGGAGATGCCCGAATGGCACCTGCACCTGGCCTCGGTCGACGACCCGCTGGCTCAGCGCATGGGCGCCGAGATGGCGATGGCGCTGGCCGACCTCATCCGTGGCGGCGAACTGCGCCGCCTCAAGATCTGCGCGGCGCCAGACTGTGAGGCCGTGCTGACCGACCTGTCGCGCAACCGCTCCCGCATCTTCTGCGACACCGGCAACTGCGGCAACCGGCAGCACGTCGCGGCTTACCGGCAGCGTCAGCGTACCGAGTAGCGCGCTGCCCGAATCGGTGTAATCGCGCTGTCGGAGGCCGGGTTAGGGTTGCGCACGGGGGACATATGGCACGGCGACCAGCCACGCGATTACAGCTCAGCGGACATCGATTTCTGTTGCGGCGCATGGCACACGCGCTCGTCCGCGGTGACGCTCGCATGCTCGACGACCCATTGCGGGCACAAGCCGTCGCGTACGGCGCAGGGTGTGTGCTGACGGCCGTCGCGGTCGCGGTGTGTGCGGTGCTCGCATTGATGCGCCCGGGCTCGGTGCCGGGAGACGCGCCGATCCTGATGGCGCGCGACACCGGTGCGTTGTACGTGCGGATCGACGACACCGTGCATCCGGTGGCCAACCTCGTCTCGGCCCGGCTGATCGTCGGTAGTCCGGCGAATCACGTTGTGGTCGATGACGCGATGATTGCGAAGTTCCGGCGTGGGCCCCTGGTCGGCATACCGGGGGCGCCGACGCAGATCGGCCGGCCGCTGGACCTCGACGAGTCGGGCTGGGAGATATGCGATGTCGACGAGCCCGCCGAGACGGTGCTGGTGGCCGGCCGGACGGATCGGCAGGCCCCGCCGTTACGCGGCGGCCAGGGGCTGTTGGTATCGGCGCGCGCCGTGGGAGCAGCGACCTATCTGCTCGTCGACGGATGGCGGGCTCGAGTGGACCTTCGTGACATCGCCGTGGTTCGCGCCCTACGCCTGGAAGGTGTTCCGGTCCAGCCGGTTTCGCAAGCCCTGTTGGACGTTGTGCCTGAGGCGCCTGCCCTGAAGGCGCCGCTGATCGCGGGGATGGGCGCGCGGGGACCGGCCGCACTGGGAGGAATCGCCGTGGGCACGGTCGTACGCGTGGTGCGTGCCGGGCCCGCCGAGTTCTATGTGGTGCTCTCCGACGGGCTGCAGCGCATCGGCAGGGTGGCGGCGGATGTCATCCGCTTCAGCGTGACGCAGTCCGATGACGAACCCCCTGTTGTGCCCGCGGACGTGGTGGCCGACGTACCGATCGCCGACAGCCTCGCGGTGGCCCGGTTCCCGGATCAGGTCATGCCTGGCGGGCGCGCGACGGTATGCGCCCGCTGGGACCCGAGACAACCCGGACCTGACACGAACACCACTGTGGTGCTGTCTGATTCATTGCCTGCTGCCGGCATTCTGCTGGCTCAGGCAGACGGTGCCGGGCCGAACATCGACCGCGTGCACATCTCGGCAGGCCGCAGTGTCCTGCTACAAGCCGGCAGTGTGGTCCGCGGTACGACCGTAGGTGGACCGCTGTATCTGTTGAACGACCTCGGCGTGCTGTTCGGGATTCGTGACCCGCAGACCGCCGAACGCGTCGGCCTGGGAACCGGCGTCGTCCCCGCACCGTGGCCCATGCTGGCCGGGCTGCCACGCGGACCCGAACTCGACCCGGACGCGGCCTCAGTCGTGCGGGACGTGGTCCCCGGCGTCGTAGCCGCGCCGGCGTAACCGGTTGGCTGCCAGGGTCACCGCGGTCAACACGGTCAGGGCGATGCACACCGCAGCACCGCCGAAGGCGATACGCCGGGGCGCGGAATCGGTCGGCGGGTACACCGTGGGTGTTACCGACGCCGGACTGGTCGCGGTGGAGGCGGGCGGTGAAGTACTGTCGCTGACCGCGGCCATGGCGTCGACCACACCGTTACCGACGTGCGAATTCCAGCCCTCGGCGGGCCTGTGTGCGGTGTCTTCGATGCGACGCATCACCTCCCGCGCACTCAGTTGCGGGAACCGAGAGCGCACGAGCGCGGCGACACCCGCGACTACCGGTGCGGCATAACTGGTACCGGATATGGGCGCATCGCGGCCGATCGTGTCGATCAACTGCACACCGTCGGGATGCAGCGACACCAGGTTCTCCCCGGGTGCGGCCACATCCACCCACGGGCCCGCCAAGCTGAAAGCCGATGCGGCGCCGTCGGATCCGACAGAGCCCACCGCCAGCACCAGATCGTCGTACCAGGCCGGGCTGGACACCGAGCGCACGTTGTTCCAGTCGGGCACGCCCACCTGGCCGAGGCGGCCCTCCTGAGTGCAGCCTGCGCCGACGTTGCCCGCCGCGACCACCACCACGACGTTGCGTACGTCGACGGCATAGCTCAGCGCGGCGCCGAGGGCGCGGTCGTCGGGTGCGGCGTCGGCCGGCACGCATGCTACCGACGAGATGTTGATGACGGTGGCGCCGAGGTCGGCCGCGGTCCGTACCGCCATGGCGAGGGTATTGACGTCACCCACGCCGCTCGCTGCGCCATCAGCGGCGAACTTGTTGCTGGATTGCCGGATGGCCAGCACGTCGGCATCGGGTGCAACGCCGCTGAACCCGGCACTCGGTGCGCCGGCGGCGATTCCGGCGACGATAGTGCCGTGCCCATCGCAATCCGCGGTTCCGTCGCTTCCGGATACGTAGTCGCCGCCACCGCGCAGGCGTGGTAAGAGTCGGTGCCTGGCCACCCCGGTATCGATCACCGCGATCGTCTGGCCCGCACCGCGGGTGAGCGCCCATACCGCGTCCAGATTCAGCGGGCTACCGCCCGCATCCGAGGCGCCGGGCGCCGATCGGTAGCAGGGCTGACGTTGTTTCGCTGACCCGACGGGTCCCGGCGGCGCCGGCGGGGGAAGCAAGGTGGAATCCACCGCCGGCGGTAGGACGGTCGGCGGCTCGATCGCCGAGGCCGGCCAGATGGCCAACAGCGGAAGCCCGGTGATCAGCATTGCGGCCAATCGCCCGGACCGGTTCACCGCAGTCCCAACTCACGCAGGACGTCGAATACACCGGCGAGCCAACATGCCAGCGGCACCACTGCGGCCAGCGCCGTGTATTCGATGACGTCGGCGATTCGCGACGCCACGGGACTCTGGACGGTGACCGGCCAGAGCGCGGCGACGCCGGCGCCCACCGCGGCGATGCCGATCCAGCTGCCGTGCGCGGGAGTCCCGACCACCACGAGTGCGAAAGCCGCTGTGAGGGACAGGACTCCGCAGCTGATGGTGACGGCGCGGCAGTGGCCCGAGGCATAGGTGCGGGATCGCAGGAGCAGCGCCACGCCGACAGCAGCGGCGAAGGCCACCTCGACGGCGGTGACCTGACGAAAACCGGTGAGTGCCAGGATCGTGGTTCCCAGCGCGCCCGCAGCCGCACCGCCTGCGACCAGACCCGCGAGATTGCGATGTCCGAGCACGACATGTGCGTCGTCGTCGGATTTGTTGTCGGCCAATGAGTCTCGATCCCATCCGGGAAGTCCCGGAACCATGGGGGTAAGGCCCGCCAGCGCGATGGACAACCGCGGGGTCAGCGGCAGCAATCCGAGGCCGACGGCGCTCACCATCGCGCCCACCGCGGGCGCGGGTACAGCCCACAGCACTGAGATCCCGGTCGCCAACGACAGCGCCCCGGCCCCGGTGACTACCGCGAGCAGGCTCTCTCTGCCGCAAGGCGACGTCCGGATCAACAGCGCGCCCAACGACGCCGCCGCTGTGGCAGCCAGGAAGAAGTTCGCCGAGGCGGGCCCGGCGGGGACCACGAGAAAGCCGAGTGTCCCCGCGAATGCCACGGCGGCGACGTTGAGCGTTGCGGTCACGTTCGGACCCAGCCTCAAGCGCGATGCGGACATCGCGACAGCGGTTATGGTGACGGCAACCACCGCTGCGGTGGCGATGCGACTCCATCCGGCGCTGCCGATCCCCGCCCACGCCAGGGCCACGAGGCCCAGCGCGCAGGCCCACAGGCAGGCAGCGACCCGCAGTCCGGCGGGCAGGGGATCATCGGCCGAGCCCACGGCCAACGCGGCGGTCAGTGGCCGCTCGAACGTGGGCCGGCCGCAGGCTTCGGTCAGGACCAGAAGATCGCCGTCATGAATATCGTTCTGCATCAGGGTTGCTGAGGTGTCCAGCCCGTCACCGCCGAGTCGCGCCAGCCGCCAATGCCGTGGTGTGCCGTCGGAGACGCCGAGAATGTCGACGATCCAGGGCAGCAGTTCGGCCACGGTCATCGCGGCGGGTAAGGCCAAATCGACTGTGGCGGCTCGCTGAACCCCGGGCGGCGGGCCGCAGTGAACCGACACGTGGCACAAGGAATCCGGCATCGCATCACCCCCCCGGTTGACGCCGATACATCTCACGCTAACCGAACGGGCCGAGGTGCCGGCGCACCAAAATTTCGGTGACAACCGGGAACCCGAAGGGCCCGGCGTGCGTCCAAAAGTCGATGGACACCAGCCACACACCGCAAGCAGTGGAGCCGTCGACCGGGGAGATGGTGATCGACGCGCCACCCGCGCTGCCGCTTCACACCCCGACCGGCCCACTGGCCAGGTTGCTGCCGCTGGTGCTCGTAGTGGCGGTGCTCGGCATGATCGCCGTGTACGTCACCTCTGGAGCGGCTGCCAGTCGCGGCCCGGCAGCCACGATGTTCCCGGTCATGATGGCGATGTCGGCGATCGGCACGGTGGCCTACAGTTTGAAAGGCAACGGCCGGGCGCAGCAGATCCACCGCGACCGCTGCGAGTATCTGCGCTATCTCGACGGGATCGACGCCGTGGCCGGGGAAACCGGCCGCGCACAGTGGTTGGGCCTGCATGCGGAACATCCGGACCCCGGACAACTGTGGACGCTGGCCGGCAGTGAGCGGATGTGGCGGCGCCGCCCCGGTGGCCCCGACTTCTGTGTGGTGCGGATCGGAGTGAGGGAGCGCTCGCTGTCCCCACGCCTGGTGACCGCCACCACCGATCCGGGCCACGATGCGGATCCGGTAACGGTATCGGCTCTGGCACAGTTGGTCCGACGTCGCTCGACGGTGGCCGACGCGCCGGTGACACTGAACCTGTGCGGGCTGGCTCACGTGACACTGGGCGGTGCGGCCGGCACGGTCCGCGCCCTGCTACGCGCCGTGGTCTGCCAGCTGGCCACCGCACACAGCCCGCGACACCTGCGCATCGCGGCCGTCATCGACGGCGGGACCGTCGCGCACTGGGAATGGCTGAAATGGCTTGGCCACCATGCAGTTACCGACAGTAGTGGCGAGATCAGCGCGTTGCGGCTGCACACCTTGGCCGAGTTGCCGCCCGCGGCGCCCACGGTGCACACCGTTGTCATCGTCGACTCCGACTCGGCTGCGGTGCCCACCCCGGGCCCCGGTGTCACGCTGTTGGTCGTTGCCGGTCCCGGCGCCGACGCGACGGATTGCGATCTGCATCTGGACCTGGACTCCGATGTGGTGCACTGCGATGGCGCCCCGGTGCGACCCGATCAGATGTCCCAGGAGCAGGCCCTCACCTGTGCCCGCAGATTGGCGCGCTTCCGTGCGGCTGACACGGCCGACGACTCCGCCTGGCCGGCGCTGATGGGCATCGAGGATCCTGGACGAATCCATCCGCGCAGTGTCTGGCTCTCATCGGAGCCGCAGCGGTTCCTCCAGGTTCCGGTCGGCCGCTGTGCTGACGGCACCGCGCTGCATCTCGACCTGAAGGAAGCCGCACATGGCGGCATGGGGCCGCATGGGCTGTGCGTCGGGGCCACCGGCTCAGGGAAATCGGAGTTCCTGCGCACACTGGTGTTGGGTCTGATCACCACCCATTCGCCCGAGGAGCTCAACCTCGTCCTCATCGATTTCAAGGGCGGGGCAACGTTTCTCGGATTGAACACTGTGAACCACGTCAGCGCGCTGATCACCAACCTGGCGCAGGAGGCGCCGCTGGTCACTCGGATGGCCGACGCCCTGGCCGGGGAGATCACCCGCCGTCAGGAGCTGCTGCGGGCAGCCGGGAACCTGGCCAACATCGCCGAGTACCGGCGCCGGACCGATCTGCCCGCGTTGCCGGCCCTGCTGATCGTGGTCGACGAGTTCTCCGAACTGCTGCAGCAGCACCCGGACTTCGCCGAATTGTTCGTGGCGATCGGCCGGCTCGGACGGTCGCTGGGCACCCACTTGTTGTTGGCCAGCCAGCGCCTCGACGAGGGCAGGTTGCGGGGGCTGGAGAGCCACCTGTCCTACCGGGTCTGCCTCAAGACGTTCTCGCCCAGCGAATCTCGCTCGGTGCTCGGTGTTGCCGATGCGTACGAGTTGCCCAATACGCCGGGAGCGGCCTATCTGAGAACTCCGTCCGGAGAGGTTGTCCGGTTCCAGACCGCGTTCGTGTCCGCCGAGTGCCCTACGCGCGAGCAGCCCGTGTCACCAGAGTTGGGCGCGGTACAGCCGCGACTTTTCACCGGATTCGCAACGGCGACCGATCGCCGCACTGCTGCGCCTGCCACGACCACGGTTCTGCACCAGGTGGTCAAGCGGTTGACCGGCCACGGCACACCGGCACATCAGGTGTGGTTGCCGCCGTTGCCGCGGGCCGTTCCGCTCAGCGATGTGCTGCTGTCGGATCACGAAACGCTGACGGTCGCGGTCGGGTTGGTCGATTGTCCCTTCGAGCAGCGACGGGACCGCCTGATGCTGGCACTGGGCGCCGCGAACGGCAACGTGGCGATCGTCGGCGGCCCCCAGTCCGGGAAGTCGACGGCGGTCAAGACTTTGGTGGTGGCGTTGGCGGCCACCCATCATCCCCGCGACGTCGCGATCTACGGATTGGACTTCGGCGGCGGAGCGTTGAGCGGGCTACGGGCGCTTCCGCATGTCGGGGCGGTGGCCGGACGCGCCGATACCGATCTGGTCCGGCGCACGGTAGCGGAGCTGCACGCGTTGGTCGGTGCCCGCGAGGCGCGCTTCACCGCTCTCGGTGTCGGTTCCATCGCCGAGTACCGGGCCCGTCGCCGCGCGGGGGAGTTCGACGATCCCTTCGGTGATGTGTTCCTGGTCATCGACGGGTGGTCGACGTTTCGCGGCGAGTACGAATCTCTGGAGTCATCGATCACCGCCCTTGCGGTACAGGGGCTTTCGCTCGGAGTCCATGTGGTGCTGACGGCGTCGCGGTGGGCGGAGTTCCGCCCGGCACTCAAGGATCAGCTGGGGACCCGCATCGAGTTACGTCTGGGTGATCCGGCGGAATCGGAGATGGACCGAAAACGCGCCAGGCAGCTGGCTCAGAGCGCACCGGGGCTGGGTCTGACGCGTGAGGGACGCGAGTTCCTGATCGCGCTGCCGCGCCTGGACGGCCGGGCGTGCGACACCGGAATGGCTACGGCGCTGGCGGGCACCGGTGATGTCCTGCGAGTGCAGTACGGCGATGCCCGCGCACCCGCGGTCCGGCTGCTGCCGGCGTGTGTGCGCGAGGCCGAGCTGGCGGCGACGCGGCCGAAACGGCCCACGACCGACGTGCTGCTGGGCCTGGGCGAACGCGAACTGGCCCCGGTGACACTTGATTTCGCCGCACAACCCGATCTGGTGATCCTGGGGGACAGCGGCTGTGGCAAGTCCACGACCTTGCGCACCCTGTGCCGCAATCTCGTCGACGGCAACGATCCGTCCGGCGTCCAAGTGCTCATCGTGGACTTTCGGCGTGCTCTGCTGGGAACCGTCGAATCGCAGCATCTGGCCGGGTACGCGGCCTCGGTCGCGGCGCTGGACGCCGTGCTGCCCAGAGTGCTCGAGACACTGCGCAGCCGGATGCCCGGCCCCGAGGTGACCCAGCGGCAGCTGCGCGACCGCTCGTGGTGGTGTGGCCCGGAACTCTACGTCGTCGTCGACGATTACGACCTGGTGGCCACCGGAACCACCAATCCGCTCTCGCCGCTGTTGCCCTACCTACCGCATGCGCGTGACCTCGGACTGCATCTGCTACTCGCGCGACCTTCGGGCGGTGCGGCGCGGGCGATGTTCGATCCGGTGCTGGCGGCGGTCAAGGACCTCGGCTGCATGGGCCTGATGATGAGCGCGAATCCCGATGAGGGTGTGCTGCTGGGATCGGTGCGCCCGGTGCGACTTCCGCCCGGACGCGGCACGCTGGTGACCCGGGCGGCACCCGAGCAACTCGTTCAGGTCGCGCTCGCCGACGGGGCGGATGTGTCGTGACATCGGCGGTCGTCGAGGTCGGTCCGGTGAGTGTGTATGGTCCCGAGCCGGTCTGCGACCTCGCCGTGATCGCGGTCGCCGGCATCGACGACGAGCTGGTCTTGGTCGACGACCGACCGGTGCCGGTTTCGGATTTGTGGGAGCAGGTGCTCGATACCGCGGCCGCGCAGTGGCGAAACATCACCCTGGTCTGCCCGACCTGGTGGAGCGCCCAACGCTGTGGTCGAGTGCGATCTGCCGCTGCCGCTTCGGGCGCCGACGTTGTCGTGACGCGGCGGGCTCAGGCCGTGGGGGCGGCGCTGACCGCAACGTCCTGGGCCGTGGTCGAGATCGCCGACGACCTCGTCATCGTCACGGCCAGGGATGCCCGCAGCATCACCCTGGCTCGTCACACCGAGCAGGATCTGGATCCGGAGATCGTGGTACGCACCGTATTCGATCTCGCCGGGACTTCGGTCGAGGTGGCCGTCGATGTCCCCGACGGCGTCGCGGGCGCAGCGGATCTCGGTGCAGCGGTGATGACCGCGCTGGGCCACCGTGGCGTGCGCGTCACCCGGGTCGATCCCCGGGACTGGTGTAACGCCCTCGTCGCACCCGACACCCGCGCGGCCCGTGATCGGGCACGGACGCCGACCGGTCGGGTCATGGTCGGTGCGGCAACGGCGTTGGCCGTGATGCTGGGCGCGATCTCCTTCGCCGGTGTGGACGCGCCCGCGGACCACGCCGCGATGACGGTTCTGACCGAGGGGCGGGTAGCTGTGCAGATCCCGGCCGGGTGGACGGTGCAGCAGATCACCGACGGTCCGGGATCGGCTCGGGTCCAGGTAGTTTCACCGAAGGACCCGCAGGTGATGATTCACCTCACCCAATCGCCGACCGGGGACGGCGCGGTGGCCGACACCCTGAAACGGGCCCTGCAGGGGCAGCCTGACGGGGTCTTCGCCGACTTCGACCCGGCCGCGGTTGTCGCCGCGCGTCCGGTGGTCAGCTACCGGGAGGTCCGTGCCGGCCGAGAGATTCGTTGGGCGGTGTTCACCGATGGGCCGGTGCGGATCGCGATCGGGTGCCAGAGCGCACCGGGGCATACCGAAGAGGTGTGGCCGGCCTGCGCGGCAGCCATCCGGTCGGCACATGCGACATCTTGAAATTCGATGGAACCGAACCGAGCCGGCCTGCGTCGAATTGGTATATCTCGCAAGACAACACCGGAGGACTCACAGGACATGTCACCAGGACCGACGGGGCCGTTGGGCACCGACTTTGACGTAATGACGAGCGTGGCCGGCCGGATCGACGTCCTCAACGACGACGTCCGGGCCATGCTGCAGACCTTCATCCAGAAGATGAGCAGCGTGCCGCCGTCGGTGTGGGGCGGTGCGGCGGCCGTACGTTTCCGCGATGTGGTCGACCGCTGGAACGGTGAATCGCTGACCTTGCACACCTCATTGAGCCGGATCGCCGAGACCATCCGCACCAACGAGCGCACGTTGCGCGCTGCGGCCGAAGCTCACGCGCAGCGCCTCGGCACTGTCGGCGACGGAATCTGAGCGGAGCCCATGATGGATCAGGTTCTGTCGTACGACTTCGGTGAGATCGAGTACTCGGTCCGCCAGGAGATCCACACCACGTCCGGCCGCTTCAACGCCGCCCTCGACGAATTGCGTTCGCAAATCGCACCTTTGCAGCAGGTGTGGACCCGTGAGGCGGCGCAGGCCTATGCCGTCGAACAGGCGCGGTGGAACCGGGCCGCGGCGGCACTCAACGAGATCCTGTTCGCTCTCGGCAATGCGGTGCGCGACGGCGCCGACGAGGTGGCGGCCACCGACCGCAGCGCGGCCAACGCATGGGGAGCGTGACCGGACCGGAAAAGCCTGTGCGGTCCCGATCGGAGGAGAGGACGAGCGGGACCGCACACTTCTTCTCTAGCGGCCTGAGCCGGAGTCGTTCGAACGTCGGGGGCGGCGGTGGCCGCCGCGTTGTCCGCCGCCACCGGAGCCGGACCGGGCTGCCGGTGCACCGCCGCCGTTGCGGGAAGACCCGTTCGGACGGTTGCGTCGCGGCTGGCCGGACTTACCCGGCTGGCCGGGCTTGCCGCCCTGGCGCCGTGGCGCCGGGGCGGTCTGCACCGTCGGCTCGGGACGGATCGGATCACCGAAAACGCGTTCTCCGGGGGCGATCTCACGCAGCACGGGATGGTCGGTGCCGTTGACGCGGGTGATGGTGGGCTTGACCCCGGCTTTGCGCGTCAGGCTGCGCACATCGGAAACCTGGGCATCCTGCATGAGCGTCACCACGGTGCCCTCGTTCCCGGCGCGGGCGGTGCGGCCGGACCGGTGCAGGTAGGCCTTGTGCTCGACGGGCGGATCGGCGTGCACGACGAGGCTGACATCGTCGACGTGGATGCCGCGGGCGGCGATGTCGGTGGCGACCAGCACTCCGGCCGATCCGTCGGAGAACGCGGTCAGGTTGCGGGTGCGGGCGTTCTGGGACAGGTTGCCGTGCAGCTCAACCGCTGCGATGCCGCGTGAATTCAGCTGACGGGTCAGGTTTTTCGCCCCGTACTTGGTGCGTGCGAAGACGATGGTGCGTCCCGGTGCGGCGGCCAGGTCGGCTACCACGTTGATCCGGGTCGAATTGTCCACGTGCAGCACGTGATGCACCATCGCGGCGACCGGAGACTGCGCGGAGTCCACGCTGTGCACCACCGGGTCGTGCAGGTAGCGGTCCACCAGAACATCCACCCCGGCGTCCAGGGTGGCCGAGAACAGCAGGCGCTGGCAGTTTTTCGGGGTCCGGTCCAGGAGCCGCTTCACACCCGGCAGGAAGCCGAGGTCGGCCATGTGATCGGCCTCGTCGAGCACGGTGATCTCGACCGAGGACAGGTCGGCGTGACCGGACTTCACATGGTCCTCGAGGCGGCCCGGGCAGGCGATCACGATGTCGACGCCCTGCTTGAGCGCAGCGATCTGCGGGTTGGGGCCCACCCCGCCGAAGATATTGATCGAGCGCAGTCCGGTGGCCGCGGCCAGCGGAGCCAGCGACGCCTCGATCTGGGTGACGAGCTCGCGGGTGGGCGCCAGGATCAGCGCACGCGGCCGGTTCGGTGCCCGGCGGGTGCCGCTCGTGGCGAGGCGGGCCACCAGTGGCAGCAGGAAGGCATAGGTCTTGCCGGAGCCGGTGCGGCCGCGGCCGAGGACATCGCGGCCGGTCAGCGAGTCGGGCAGGGTGGCGGCCTGGATGGGGAACGGGCTGTGCACCCCGTTGGCGGCCAGCGCGGTCACCAGCGGTGCGGGCAGGCCGAGGTCAGCAAAAGACGTCTGGGCAGACAAAAACAAACTCCGAAGAAAGTGGGCGGTGTCCTGCCCGGCGCGGGTGATCCCGCGGCGCTGAGAGTGAGGATCGAGATTGCGGCAGAGGCAGAACAGGCAAGCCGCGACGGCTCAACCATACCGGTCCGGCAGTGGATTCCCCGATTCCTGACGGCTGACCGGCCGGTGGTCTCCATCACAGGCCGGGCTGGTCAACTATCCTGGCGGTTACGCGTGAATGCCATACCCCATGGCCCGACGCCGGGAGAGATGATCGCCGTGGCCGCATCGAGGAACGCGGGAGGCCGGATATCGTCCCGGGCACTGCCCGCGAAGGTGCGCGCTATCCACGATCTGTTCATCGAAGGCCAGGTGGATGCGGATTCCCTGGACTCCACACCGGTACGTCGCATCATCGTCGAGAGCTGGCAGCGCAGCCTGGCCACCGGCGTCGACCCCGACCTGGGCACCCGGGCGGCGGCCGCCGCGGCGGCGCTGACCGAGCTGCGCAACGCCCATCCGCTGGCTCCCACGCTGCCGCTGATTCGTCGCCTTCTGGTCGATGACGCCGTCGACTCCGGGGTGCTGGTGGCGATCACCGCTGCCGACGGCACCCTGCTCTGGGTCGAAGGGGATCCGGGCGTGCGGCGTAAAGCCGAGGCGATGAACTTCGTGCCGGGGTCCGATTGGAGCGAGCGGACCGCCGGCACGAATGCGCCGGGCACCGCGCTGGCGCTGGATCGCGAACTGCAGATCCTCGGCTCCGAGCACTTCTCCCGCATCGTGCACCCGTGGAGTTGCACCGCGGTTCCGGTTCACGATCCGGCCACCGGGGCGCTGTTGGGTGCCATCGACCTGACCGGTGGTTCCAAGGTGGCGTCGCCACAGACGTTGGCGCTGGTCAGGGCCACCGCAGCGGCGGTCGAGAACCAGCTGGCCCTGCTGCGGCTCACCGCGCCCGCCGTCCCCGCCGCAGACGAAGGTGCGCGGCTGACGGTGCTGGGCGCCGACCGCCCGCGCTGGCGCGTGCCCGACGCCGCCGGCCGGGCCCAGGACAGTGTGCTGACCGGCCGCCACGCCGACATCCTGGTGTTGCTGATCCGCCACCCCGAAGGGCTGAGTGCCGATCATCTGGCGATGCTGCTCGACGACAAGGACCTCGACGTGGTGACGGTGCGGGCCGAGGTGTCGCGGTTGCGCCGGGTCATCGGCAGCACGTACATCGAGTCGCGGCCCTACCGCCTGATGGAGCCGGTCGCCAGCGACATGGGCGACGTGTTCGACGCGCTGCAGGCCGGCGATGTCGCGGCTGCCCTGGACGCGTATTCGGGGGCGTTGCTACCGCAGTCGGTCTCGCCGGCGATCGCGCGGCTACGCACCGAGCTCAGTGCCAGCCTGCGTGAAGCGGTACTGGCCGGAGGTGACCTGGCGTTGCTGCGGCGGTGGCTGGCACTGCCCGACGGACGCGACGACCGACAGGGCTGGCGGGTGTTGCACGACCATGCCCAGGCCGACCCGGTGGCGCGCGCGCAGGCCCGCGGTCACCTTGCCGGAATCGACTCCGAACTGGGTTGATTTTGTCGGCTCGCCGACGTGCTGATGCCCGATTCCACGTGTGCAACTGTGCTGCAACGTACTGCTGACTACCTTTAGTGACGACCGACACATCTGGTGTCCGATGCAGGAGATTGCCATGACTGTTTATGCACGTCCGGGTGCCGAGGGCGCCCTGATGTCGTTCGAGGCCCGCTACGACAACTACATCGGTGGCGAGTGGGTGGCTCCCGCCGACGGCCGCTACTTCGAGAACCCCACGCCGGTCACCGGTCAGGTGTTCTGCGAGGTGGCCCGCTCCACCGAGGCTGACGTCGAGAAGGCGCTGGACGCCGCGCACGCCGCCGCGCCGGCCTGGGGCAAGACCTCGCCCGCGGAGCGCGCCGTCATCCTCAACAAGATCGCCGACCGGATCGAGGAGAACCTCGAATCGGTCGCGCTGGCCGAGTCGTGGGACAACGGCAAGCCGATCCGCGAGACGCTGAACGCCGACATCCCACTGGCGGTCGACCACTTCCGGTACTTCGCCGGCGTGCTGCGCGCCCAGGAAGGCTCGCTCTCGCAGATCGACGAGGACACCGTCGCCTACCACTTCCACGAGCCGCTCGGTGTCGTCGGCCAGATCATCCCCTGGAACTTCCCGATCCTGATGGCGGTGTGGAAGCTGGCCCCGGCACTGGCCGCCGGCAACGCCGTGGTGCTCAAACCCGCTGAGCAGACCCCGGTTTCGGTGCTCTACCTGATGTCGCTGATCGGTGACCTGCTGCCCGCCGGTGTGGTCAACGTGGTCAACGGGTTCGGTGTCGAATGCGGCAAGCCTCTGGCCTCGAGCAACCGGATCGCCAAGATCGCCTTCACCGGTGAGACCACCACGGGCCGGCTGATCATGCAGTACGCCAGCCAGAACCTGATCCCGGTGACGCTGGAGCTCGGTGGCAAGAGCCCCAACATCTTCTTCTCCGACGTGCTGTCCGCGGCCGACGACTTCCAGGACAAGGCCCTGGAAGGGTTCACCATGTTCGCCCTGAACCAGGGTGAGGTGTGCACCTGCCCGTCGCGGTCGCTGATCCAGGCCGACATCTACGACGAGTTCCTCGAACTGGCCGCCATCCGCACCAAGGCCGTGCGTCAGGGTGACCCGCTGGACACCGAGACGATGATCGGCGCCCAGGCCTCCAACGACCAGCTGGAGAAGATCCTGTCCTACATCGAGATCGGGAAAACCGAAGGCGCCCAACTGATCACCGGTGGCGAGCGGGCCGATCTGGGTGGTGACCTGGCCGGTGGCTTCTATGTGGCGCCGACGATCTTCACCGGGCACAACAAGATGCGGCTGTTCCAGGAGGAGATCTTCGGCCCGGTCGTCGCGGTGACGTCGTTCAAGGATTACGACGATGCCATCTCGATCGCCAACGACACCCTCTACGGCCTGGGCGCCGGGGTCTGGAGCCGCAACGGCAACACCGCCTACCGGGCCGGCCGGGACATCAAGGCCGGCCGGGTGTGGACCAACTGCTACCACGCCTACCCCGCGCACGCGGCGTTCGGCGGCTACAAGCAGTCCGGCATCGGCCGGGAGAACCACAAGATGATGCTCGACCACTACCAGCAGACCAAGAACCTGCTGGTCAGCTACGCCAACAAGGCCCAGGGCTTCTTCTGATCTCCGTCGAACGTTGGCTTGGGTGCGAAAACCCCCGCAAAACTCGCACCCAAGCCAACGTTCGCGGTCCACTTGAAGGGATACGCATGACGTCTCTGCCGCTGCCGACGGCGCAGAAGGTGATCGACGCCGCCATAGTCAAGGCCGACGAGATCGGCCAGCCGATGAACATCGCCGTGGTCGACGACGGAGGTCACCTCGTTGCCTTTGTGCGGATGGACGGCGCGATCAAGGCCAGCATCGACATCTCGATCCGCAAGGCCCGCACGGCGGTCATGATGAACCTGCCCACCAGCGCGCTGATGGAGGCCTGCCAGCCGGGTGGCGAGCTGTACGGGTTGGAGCAGACCTCGGGCGGCCTCGTGGTGTTCGGCGGCGGGATTCCGCTGGAAGCCGACGGCGTCGTGATCGGTGCGGTCGGGGTCAGCGCCGGCAGTGTCGAGCAGGACGTGGCGGTAGCGACCGCTGGTGTCGCGGCCCTGTAGGCCGTCACGCCAATACGCAGTCACCGCAGTAGCCACCGCCGGGCACCTGATAGAACAGGCAGCAGTTGCGTCGTCGGAACCGTTGTCCCACAACCTCTGCGGTGCCGCGCAGCGGTTCGGTGGCGATCAGCGCGGCGACGAGGTCGAGCCCGCGCGCTCGCGCGGCAGGGTAGGACTGGGCCAGCACGGTGACCGCACCGTTGGCCGCTGATGCGATGTTTCCCCACATCACCTGGGGCGAAAGGGATTCCGCCCGCCGCAGGGTGTCGTTCAAGAGGCTCAGCACGCTTCCGATCAGCGAACCGGCGATGACGGCGGCGGCCCGGCGCGGATCTGTCTCGGTGACCGATTCGGCGCCCGCTGTCCCGAGAACGGGGCGGTGGGACGAATCTGGTTGCCAGAACAGCGAATCCAGGGTCAGCAGCGGGACGGTGCCCAGGCAGGCCGCGGCGCCGACGACGGGAGAGAGCAGTCTGGCGGTGATCGAGAGGTGCACCGAGGAGGCCGCGGCCTTGACGGGGACCGCTGCTTCGTCGATCCGGAACCCCGCCGCCGTCGCGGCCCGGGTGCGCATCGTGTACTCGTGCACGGCCGCTTGGTCGCCGCACAGTGTCGCGATCGGTCGCCAGGTGGCGGGATCGGCCGCCGGAAGGGCAAAGAAGTCGCCCAGCGCCGCGATCGGGTCCGATTTTCCATCGTTCATCGTCGGGCCAGGTTAGCCGCACTGACCTGCGGCGCAACGTTGTTGCAACGTGATGCAGCGCACAATTGGCTCGCGTTGTGTGGTACGCCGGTCGCCGAACCGGCCCGAGTCAGTTGGAGTGGTGAATGACGGAACCGATCCTCGATCCTTCGGTCGATTACCCGCTGAGCATCCATCGCGAGGACCTGCTGTTCACCCCCAACGGCAAGCCGATCGGCGACATCACGATGGATGCGGTGATGTCTGGCGAGGTGGCCGCGTCGGATCTGCGGATCACCCCGCAGACCTTGCGCCTGCAGGCCCAGATCGCCGAGAAGGTGGGCCGGCGGCAGCTCGGCTCGAACCTGCGTCGCGCGGCGGAGATGACCGCCATCAGTGACGAGCGGGTGCTGCAGATCTACAACGCGCTGCGGCCCAACGCCTCCACGAAGGACGAACTCGACGCGATCGCCGACGAGTTGGACACGAAGTACGGAGCGGCGTTGCTGGCCGGCCTCGTCCGCGAGGCCGCCGACGTCTACGAGCGCCGCGACATTCTGGCCACCAGCGAATAGGAGCACACCGGTGACGGCAGTATCGCCACAACATTCCGCGGCCGGCCAACGCAGGCAGTCTGAGCGCACCAAGGTGCTCGAGGACCGGCCGGTCAACCTCGACGGCTTCGTCGAGGAATGGCCCGAGGTGGGCATGGTCGCGCTTGACAGCGAATTCGATCCCGCGCCCAGTGTGCGTGTCGCCGACGGAGTGATCGTCGAGATGGACGGCCGGGACCGTGCCGACTTCGACTTCATCGACCAGTTCATCGCCGACCACGCCATCGACGTGGCGACCACCGAACAGGCCATGGCGATCCCGGCGGTCGAGATCGCCCGGATGTTGGTCGATCCGCACGTGACCCGCGACGAGGTGATCGCGGTGACCGGCGGCCTGACGCCGGCCAAGCTGCTCGAGGTCGCCAAGACGATGAACATCGTCGAGATCATGATGGGGATGCAGAAGATGCGGGCCCGTCGTACGACGGCCAACCAGGCACACTGCACCAGCGCTCGCGACAACCCGTTGCAGGTGGCCTGTGAGGCCGCCGAGGCGTCACTGCGCGGATTCTCGGAAGTGGAAACGACTTTGGGTGTGGTGCGCTACGCCCCGCTGGTGGCGATGGCACTGCAGATCGGCAGCCAGGTCGGTTGCGGTGGGCGTCTGACCCAGTGCGCGTTGGAGGAGGCCACCGAACTCGAGCTGGGCATGCGCGGGATCACCGCCTACGCCGAGACCATCTCGGTGTACGGCACCGAGTCGGTGTTCGTCGACGGCGATGACACGCCGTGGTCGAAAGCCTTTCTCGCGGCGGCCTATGCGTCGCGGGGGATCAAGATGCGGTTCACCTCCGGCACCGGTTCCGAGGTGCAGATGGGCAACGCCGAGGGCCGCTCGATGCTGTACCTGGAGATCCGGTGCATCTTGGTGGCGAAAGGTGCCGGCGTGCAAGGCCTGCAGAACGGCTCGATCTCGTGCATCGGCGTGCCGGGTGCGGTGCCGGCGGGTATCCGGGCGGTCGCGGCGGAGAACTTGATCGCCTCAGCGGTGGACCTCGAATGCGCGTCCGGCAATGACCAGTCCTTCTCGCACTCGCCCATGCGGCGGACGGCCCGCTTGTTGCCTCAGATGATGCCCGGCACCGATTTCATCACCTCCGGATACTCGGCAACACCCAACTACGACAACATGTTCGCCGGGTCCAACGTCGACGCCGAGGACTTCGACGACTTCAACACCATCCAGCGGGACCTGCAGATCGACGGCGGGTTGCGCCACGTCAACGAGTCCGAGATCCTCGCCGCGCGCAGCCGGGCGGGCAGGGCGCTGCAAGCCGTGTTCGCCTACCTCGATCTGCCCGCGATCACCGACGCGGAGATCGAGGCCGCGGTGTACGCCCACGGCAGCCGCGAACTGATCCCGCGTGACGTCCTGGAAGACCTCAAAGGCGCACAACAGGTGATGGACCGCGGCGTGACCGGTCTGGATCTGGTGAAAGCTCTGGAATCCACGGGCTTCTCCGACATCGCCGAGAATCTGCTGGCCGTGCTGCGCCAACGGGTTTCCGGTGATCTCCTGCAGACCTCGGCGATCATGACGCGCGAGCTGCAGCCGTTGTCCGCGGTCAACGACCGCAATGACTATGCCGGGCCCGGCACCGGTTACCGCCCCACGGGCGCGCGCTGGGAGGAGATGAAGCGGCTGCGTCACGTGACCAGCGCCGAAAACCCTGAACTGGAGGTCGAGTGACATGTCGGCAGTGACCGGGCAGCGCACCCTGACGTTCACCGGCGAGCGGCCGGCCGAACCGGGGCAGCGCTCCGATGAAGTGGTGCTGGCGATTTCGCCGGCGTTCGCCGACTTCTTCAGTCAGACCATCGTCGGCCTGTCCCATGCCGAGGTGATCCGCCAGATCCTGGCCGGCATCGAGGAGCAGGAGGTGGCCGCACGATGCATCCGGGTCCGCCACAGCAGCGACCTCGCCGTCGTCGCGCATGCGGCGGCCAAGCTGAGCGGGTCGGGTATCGGCATCGGCATCCTGTCTCGCGGCACATCGATGATTCATCAGCGTGATCTGCCGCGGTTGTCCAGCCTCGAGCTGTTCCCGCAGAGCCCACTGATGACGCTGGAGACGTATCGCCGCATCGGTTCCAACGCCGCGCAGTACGCCAAAGGCGAGTCGCCCGAACCGGTTCCGACGCTCAACGATCAGATGGCCCGACCGCGTTGGCAGGCCAAGGCGGCGCTGCTGCACCTGAAGGAGACCGAGCAGATCCGCAAGCAGGCCCGCCCGGTAGAGGTGACGCCGGAGTTCGCCGAGTTGACTTCCGAGGCCCTGGGTACCTGATGGCACTGACCGTTGTCGGTGTCGACATCGGCAACTCGACGACCGAGGCCAGTGCCGCGGTCGTCGCGACTGACGGCTCGGTCAGCTTCCGGGGCGCCGCGCTGACCCCGACGACCGGAGTCAAGGGCACGCCCCGCAACGTCGACGGCGTGGCCCAGGCGGTGGCTCGTGCGCTGGAGGCGAGCGCAATGGGGTTGGCCGACCTCGACGTCGTCTTGCTGAACGAGGCCACGCCGGTGATCAGTGGTATGGCGATGGAAACCATCACCGAAACGATCATCACCGAGTCGACGATGATCGGCCATGATCCCCGCACCCCGGGCGGTCGTGGTCTCGGGGTCGGGGTCACCGTCGCATTCCACGCGCTGTCCCAAGTCCGAACCGGGGCCGAGGTGATCGTGGTGGTCCCCAAGGCGGTGGACTTCGACGACGCTGCCCGCACGATCAATGCGGCCGGTGCACGCGGGATCGATGTGCGCGCGGTGATCCTGGGCAACGACGACGCCGTGTTGGTGGCCAACCGGCTCGACTCCGTGGTCCCGGTGATCGACGAGGTGTCGCGCATCGATGCGGTGCCGCTGGGCATGCTGGCCGCGGTTGAGGTGGCTGCGCCTGGCAACTCGATCCGGACCTTGTCCAACGCCTATGGGCTGGCCACGATCTTCGATCTGGATGCGGCGGCCACGAAAGTGATCTCCCCGGTGGCTCGGGCGCTGACCGGCAACCGCTCGGCGGTCGTGGTGCGCACCCCGGCGGGGGATGTCGCCGATCGCAGTATCCCGGCCGGCTCACTGGAGTTGTCCGGTGCGCACAAACGCGCGACGGTCGACGTATCGCGTGGTGCGTCGGAGATCATGAGCGCGGTCGAGCGGGTCGCTCCGCTGGCGGATGTGATGGGGGAGTCCGGCACCAACACCGGCGGCATGATCGCCAACGTCCGGCGCAGCATGGCCGAACTCTCCGGTCACGCACTTGCCGACGTCTGCATTCAGGATCTGCTGGCGGTGGACACCTTTGTGCCCCAAGAGGTTCGCGGCGGGGTTGCCGGTGAGGTGGCTCTGGAGAACGCGGTCGCGCTGGCCGCCATGGTCCGGACCCGGGAAAGCGGTATGCGTGCGGTGGCCGAAGAGGTGTGCAACCGGTTGCGGGCTGCCGGGGCCCGCGATGTCGAGGTGCGCGTCGGCGGTGTCGAAGCAGAGATGGCCGCGCTGGGGGCACTGACCACCCCGGGCAGCGACAAGCCGCTCGTGGTGCTCGATCTCGGTGGCGGCTCGACCGATGCCGCACTGATCGAGGTGGACGCCCAGATCGCTGCCGTGCACCTGGCCGGGGCTGGCGATCTGGTCACCAAGCTGATCGATGCCGAACTCGGCCTGGACAACCTGGAACTGGCCGAAGACATCAAGCGATCACCACTTGGCAAGGCGGAGAGTTTCTTTCACGTTCGGCTGGAGAACGGCACCGTGATGTTCTTCGAGAAGCCGTTGCCTGCCGCGTCGTTCGCGCGGGTGGTCACGCTGGCCGAGTACGGCATGAATGCGATCCCCACCCGCCATTCCATGGACCGGATCAGATTGGTGCGCCGCGCGGCCAAGGAACGGGTTTTCGTCGTCAACGCGCTGCGTGCGTTGCGCACTGTCGCCCCCGGCGGCGACCTGCGACAGATCGGGTTCGTGGTGCTGCTGGGCGGCTGCGCGCTCGACTTCGAGATCCCCGAGCTCATCGCCGATGCCCTGGCCCCGTTCGGAATTGTCTGCGGCACAGGAAATGTGCGTGGGTCTGAAGGTCCGCGGAATGCGGTGGCCACCGGCTTGGTGGCGTCACACGCTCGGCTGGTCGGAGCGGGTGTCGGTGCGTAGTAGTGGTCAACCCGATCGTCCTGCGATCGTGGTGTTGAGTGCGGGCGGCCGTCAGGTCGAACGCGATGTCCTGGCGGGTATCGAGGAAGAAGGCGTTCCGTACCTGCTGATTGCCAGTGACGCGCAGGTGACGGCAGCGGACCTGGCGCGTCGCGCGGCGCTCAGGTCGCCGCTGCATGTCGGGGTGGGGATCGGCGCCAGGGGCGATGTGTGCGTGCAGCACTCCAAGTTGTCAGATCCGTTGCCGGAGTTGTCTTCCGGGCGCGACACGGGCGCTGTGTCGAGCCGCGAACTCGGCCACAACGCCGCCCGGATCGTGGTCGGTCTGCCACTGAAACCCGACGATTGAGAACCAAATCGGTCGTTGGGGTAGACACCGCCGCGTAGTGGGGCAATAATCTTCGATTAAAGGTTGAGTTTCATACCTTTGAATAGGTCAACCAGCCGGATATCCGGCGTCGGTCCGGCGGTGTTGCCGGCGTAAAGGTTGGGTCACGGCGTACAGACCGTCAACAGCTGGCGGCGTCACATACGAGACAACCGTTGTAAACAAAGGAGTTTGACATGGCGGGTGTGGAAGAACACCTGGAGAGTGCTGACTATCTCCAGAAACGTCAACTGAAGTCCGGTAGCGCCGGTTGGCTACTGCTGGCCGGTCTCGGCGTCAGCTACGTGATCTCCGGTGATTTCTCGGGCTGGAACTTCGGCCTCGAGCAGGGCGGCTTCGGCGGCCTGCTGATCGCGGTGGTGATCATCGCCGCCATGTACTTCTGCATGGTGCTGGGTCTGGCCGAGCTGTCCTCGGCCCTGCCCGCGGCCGGTGGCGGCTACACCTTCGCCCGCCGCGCGCTCGGACCGTGGGGTGGGTTCGCCACCGGGACCGCGATCCTGATCGAGTACTCGATCGCGCCCGCCGCGATCGCCACGTTCATCGGCGGCTACGTCGAATCCCTCGGTCTGTTCGGCATTCACAAGGGCTGGTGGATCTACCTGGCGGCCTTCGTCATCTTCATCGGCATCCACCTCGCCGGTGTGGGTGAGGCGCTGCGGTTGATGTTCGTCATCACCGCTATCGCCCTGCTGGGCCTGGTCATCTTCGCCGTCAGCGCCATCGGCAGCTTCGACGTCGCCAACCTGACCGACATCGCCCCCGACGCCGCCGCGGCCGGAGCATCGAGCTTCCTGCCGCACGGCTACCTGGGTATCTGGGCCGCCATCCCGTTCGCCATCTGGTTCTTCCTGGCCGTCGAGGGTGTGCCGCTGGCCGCCGAGGAGACCGCCAACCCCGAGCGCAACGTGCCGCGCGGCATCATCGCCGCGATGAGCGTGCTGATCCTCACCTGCGTGACGGTGCTGTTCCTCACCACGGGAGCCGGTGGCGCAGAAGCGATGTCGACGGTGGACGATCCGCTGGTGCAGGCGCTCGGCGGCAGCGGTTTCGCTGCCAAGGCCGTCAACTACATCGGTCTGTTCGGGCTGATCGCCAGCTTCTTCTCGATCATCTACGCCTACTCCCGGCAGACGTTCGCCCTCTCGCGGGCCGGCTACCTGCCCACCGGGCTGTCGGTGACCAACAAGCGCAAGGCCCCGACGCTGGCGCTGATCGTCCCCGGTGTCGTCGCCTTCCTGCTCTCACTGACCGGTCACGGCGACCTGATCCTGAACATGGCGGTGTTCGGCGCGGCGCTGAGCTACGTGCTGATGATGATCAGCCACATCACCCTGCGGGTGCGCGAGCCCAACATGCCGCGGCCGTACCGCACCCCGGGCGGCATCGTCACCACTGGCTTCGCCCTGATCATCGCGGTCGTGGCGCTCATCGCGACCTTCGTGGTCAGCCCGGTGGCCGCGGGCCTGTGCCTGGCAGTGTTCTGCGCGTTCATGCTCTACTTCGCGCTCTACAGCCGGCACCGCCTGGTGGCCAACTCACCCGACGAGGAGTTCGCGATGCTCGCGGAAGCGGAGAGTGCCCTGAAATGAAGTACCACCAGCAGGTCTCGGGGGTGAACTACAGCTTCGACGGTCTCGTCGAGGTGATGGCCAAGGCCACCCCGTTGCGCTCCGGCGATCAACTCGCCGGCTGCGCGGCCGAGCACGACGGTGAACGGGCCGCGGCCGCCTGGGTGCTCGCCGACCTGCCGCTGGAGGTCTTCCTCAACGAGGAGCTGGTGCCGTACGACACCGACGAGGTGACCCGGCTGATCATGGACAGCCATGACCGCCAAGCCTTTTCGGAGATCTCACATCTCACGGTCGGCGGCCTGCGGGACTGGCTGATGGACACCGCGGCGCACGATCACAGCGCGCAGCGGCTGGCCGCAGTCTCCCCGGGGCTGACCCCGGAAATGGTGGCCGCGGTCAGCAAGATCATGCGCAACCAGGATCTGATCGCGGTGTCGGCAGCCGCGGAGGTGACTGCGGCGTTCCGGACCACCGTCGGCGCCCGCGGCACCCTGGCCACCCGGCTGCAGCCCAACCATCCCACCGACGACCCGCGCGGGATCGCCGCGGCGGTGCTCGACGGGCTGCTGCTCGGCTGCGGTGACGCGGTGATCGGGATCAACCCGGCCACCGACTCGCCGCAGGCCACCGCGGACCTGCTGTACCTGCTGGATTCGATCCGCACCCGCTACGACATCCCGGCCCAGTCGTGCGTGCTGTCGCATGTCACCACCACCATCGGCTTGGTGGAGGCAGGGGCGCCGGTGGACCTGATGTTCCAGTCTGTGGCGGGTACCGAGGGCGCCAACACCGCCTTCGGGGTGAACCTGCAGTTGCTGCGGGAAGGCAACGAGGCGGCGCGGTCGCTCAACCGCGGCACCGTCGGCGACAACGTCATGTACCTGGAGACCGGGCAGGGCTCGGTGCTCAGTTCCGGTGCGCACCTGGGCGTGGGCGGCAAGCCCGTCGATCAGCAGACGCTCGAAGCCCGGGCCTATGCGGTGGCCCGCGACCTGCAGCCACTGTTGGTCAACACCGTCGTCGGGTTCATCGGGCCGGAGTACCTCTACGACGGCAAGCAGATCATCCGGGCCGGCCTGGAAGACCACTTCTGCGGCAAGCTGCTCGGCCTGCCGATGGGTGTGGACGTCTGCTACACCAACCACGCCGAGGCCGACCAGAACGACATGGACACCCTGCTGACGTTGCTGGCCGCGGCCGGGGTGGCCTTCGTCATCACCGTGCCGGGCGCCGACGACGTGATGCTCGGCTACCAGAGCCTGTCGTTTCATGACGTGCTGACCACGCGTCGCACCCTGGGTCTGCGTCCGGCCGCCGAGTTCGAGGCGTGGCTGCGCAGCGTCGGCATGGTGGACGACTCCGGCAAGCTGACCCCGTTCGACCTGGAGCGTTCCGTGCTGCGGTCGCTGACTTCCGCGGAGACGCCATGAGTTCCAATGAGATTGCGGTTCAAGAGTTCTGGGATGAGCTGCGCAAGACCACCCAGGCCAGGATCGGGCTCGGCCGGGCCGGTAACGCGTTGCCCACCCGCCGAGTGCTCGAGCTGGCCGCAGCGCACGCCGCCGCCCGGGATGCCGTGCATGTGCCGCTGGACGTAGAGCGGCTCAGCGAAGCTGTCCGCGACGTCGGCATCGGCGAGCCGACCGTGGTGACCAGTAAGGCCACCTCGCGCGACGAATATCTGCGTCGCCCCGATCTCGGCCGGGCCCCCGCCGACGGCATGTCGGTGCCCGACACCCCGGCCGACATCGGCTTCGTGCTGGCCGACGGACTGTCGCCGACCGCGCTGGATCACCACGGTGCCGCACTGTTGGCGGCGTTGGTGGACCAGCTGAAAGACCGCTACACCTTGGCCCCGCCGGTGATCGCGACGCAGGCCCGAGTGGCGCTCGGTGACCACATAGGAGCGCAGGGGCACATGCGGACGGTTCTCGTCATCATCGGGGAGCGGCCCGGTCTGAGCGTGGCCGACAGCCTCGGCATCTACCTGACGCACCTGCCGATGCCCGGCCGAACCGATGCCGACCGCAACTGCATCTCCAACATCCACCCGCCCGACGGGCTGGGATACGCAGAAGCCGCGCGGGTGGCAGCCGGATTGGTCGACGGCGCACTGGCGCTCGGCCGCTCCGGCGTCGACCTGAAGGACACCTCCCGCACCTCCGCGCTCGACCCCACCAGCATGGCCCAGCTCAACTGAATCAGGAGTCTCAATGACCGCGCGTGCCGTCCTGTCCCTGCTCGCCGCGACCACTGTCGCCGTCACCATCGCTGGGTGCGGTTCCGGCGGTGACTCGGCGGAGCCGTCGACCGCCCAAACGCCGGCCGCCGGCTGCCGAACCCTGGCCGAAAACCCCGGCTGGTACGGCGACAATCGGGACCGGATCGACGCGATGCTCGCGGAACTGGGCACCTGCGGGGCCAACGGCTCGGTGTCCGACGGCGCCCCGCTGGCACTCTTCGACTGGGACAACACCGTGGTCAAGAACGACATCGGCGACGCGACGTTCTTCTGGATGGTCCGCAACGGCAAGCTGCGGGCACCCGCCGGCGGTGACTGGTCGACCACCAGCCCGTACCTGACCCCGCAGGCCACGGCCGCGCTGTCCAAGGCGTGTGCCGCGGCCAAGCCCGGTGAGCCGATGCCCACCAACACCGATCTGGGCTGCGCCGACGAGCTGCTGTCGGTCTACACCGATGGCGAGACGCGGGCTGACGAGCCGGCGTTCGCCGGTTTCAACGCCCGCCGGTTCGAGCCCTCGTATGCCTGGGCCGCGCAGATGCTGGCCGGCTGGCCCGAATCGGAGCTGACCGGTTTCGCCGAGGCCGCCCGCAAGGAGAATCTGGAAGCTCCCGAGGGCACCGAGCAGAAGGTCGGCAGTGGCGAGGAGACCGGCTGGGTTCGGTACTACCCGCAGATGAAGGATTTGGTGGAAACCTTGCGGGCCAACGGTTTCGATGTCCGGATCATCTCCGCGTCGGCCGAGCCGGTGGTGCGGGTCTGGGCGGCTGAGTTGGGCTTCACACCGGACAAGGTGATGGGTGTGCGCACCGAGCGCGACGGTGACGTGTTGACGTCGAAGCTCGTGCCGTGTGGTGGCGAGACAGCCATCCCGTACATCGAGGGCAAACGGTGCCGGGTCAACGAGGACGTCTTCGGTGTTAAAGGGCCGGCTGCGTTCGAGCAGCAGGCCGAACCCAAACGTGCCGCGTTCGGCGCCGGGGATTCCGACACCGACGTCACGTTCCTGACCGATGCCACCGCACTGCGCCTGGTGCTCAACCGCAACAAGACCGAGTTGATGTGCACGGCGTACGACAACTCTGACGGTCGCTGGCTGGTCAACCCGATGTTCATCGATCCCAAGAAGAAGCAGGGTGACCCGTACGACTGCGCGACCGAGGGCTACATCGAGCCCAGCGGTAAGGAAGCCCCGCTGCACCGTGCGGACGGCAGTGTGGTGCCTGACCAGCAGGACGCGGTGTCCTAAGTGTCGAGCGTCGAAAGCCGCGTTTTGACCTGCACCGACGCCCACCGGTAAGCTGCTCCGTTGGTGTGTGCTGCCCTTTTGGGCATGCGTCCCGGGTCAACGTCGGTCGCCGGGATGCGGTAGCGCACTCACCTGACCGGCATCTAACCCGAGAAGAAGAGGTAAGCGCTGTGCCTACGTACACGCCGAAGGCGGGTGACACCACGCGTCAGTGGTATGTCATCGACGCCGAAGACGTGGTGCTCGGCCGGCTCGCCGCTGCAGCTGCCAATCTGCTGCGCGGCAAGCACAAGCCGACATTCACGCCCAATGTCGATGGCGGCGACTTCGTCATCGTCATCAACGCCGACAAGATTTCCGTCAGCGGCAACAAGCTGACCAACAAGTTCGCTTACAGCCACTCGGGTTACCCGGGCGGTCTGCGCAAGCGCACCATCGGCGAGCTGCTGGAGAAGCACCCGACCCGCGTCGTCGAGAACGCGATCATCGGGATGCTGCCGCACACCAAGCTCGGTCGGCAGATCCAGAAGAAGCTCAAGGTCTACGCCGGCCCGGATCATCCGCACGCCGCGCAGCAGCCGGTTCCGTACGAGATCAAGCAGGTGGCCCAGTGACCGAAACGATTGAGAACGGCGACGTGGTCGAAGCCGTGACCGAGAGCGTCGAGGTGGAGCAGGAGCACCGCGAGCCGGTCATCATCGACCGTCCCATCCAGACCGTGGGCCGCCGCAAGGAGGCCGTGGTCCGGGTGCGCCTGGTGCCCGGCACCGGCCAGTTCAACCTGGACGGCCGCAGCCTGGAGAACTACTTCCCGAACAAGGTGCACCAGCAGCTGATCAAGGCTCCGCTGGTCACCGTCGACCGCCTCGAGCAGTTCGACATCTACGCCCACCTCGATGGTGGCGGCCCCTCGGGTCAGGCCGGCGCGCTGCGCCTGGCGATCGCCCGTGCGCTGATCCTGGTGCAGCCGGAAGACCGGCCTGCCCTCAAGCGTGCCGGCTTCCTGACGCGTGACCCGCGTGCCATCGAGCGCAAGAAGTACGGCCTCAAGAAGGCCCGCAAGGCGCCTCAGTACAGCAAGCGCTGATCGCCTCGCCTTTACGGCCGAACGAACCCGCCGGGTGTGTCCTGTACGCACCCGGCGGGTTTGTTTTTTGCCTGCATGCACCCGCCGAGTTCTACATCTGGGCTGCTCTGGCGGCATTTCGCGACCGTGGTGTCGAAAGCGGCGCCGTGTGCGCAGAAATTTTTTCGCGGATTGTGGTTTGAGCCTCCTAAAGACGTGGAAGCCAACTCCCCGGAGGGCTGGGGGCCGCTTTGTGTCAGCAGAGGTTGTGCCCGCAGGAAGTTCCTGCCACCGGTAATCGTCGTGCCGACGTCGGGGGACCGGATGCCGCTTTCCCATCGGAAGGAGTAATTGTGGGGAACTTCGTGAAGACAGCGACCGCAGGCGCGATGCTCGGCGGGTCGCTGCTGTTCAGCGTCGGCCTGGGGATCGCCCATGCGGCGCCGGAGACGGCCGGCGACGGCAAGGTGAATCTCACCCTTGGCAATGTCTCGGTTCTGGAGAACGTCGATGACGCCGCGGCCGCCCAGATCGCGGCGGGGGTGTGTGAGAACACCGACACCGCATCGCTGACCACCGCCGTCCAGGGGGTCGACGCGAACGGCACTGATCACGTGGTCTGCACCAACAACCTCGGGACCATCTCGTTCAGCCAGAACGGCACCGCGGAGCGGCCGGGTAGCGCCGCTCAGGGGACGGCGCCGCACAGCCTGGCTCCGACGACGGCGCCCAGCACCGTGGCGCCGGGAGGCACCCACTCGTCGTCCGACACTGACGGCAGCTAGCGATTTCTCACCGATCCCCGCCCGCGAATTCGACCGCGGGCGGGGATCGGCCATCACGGACGGGTATCGATCTGGCCCCGGGATGGTCGCTGACCTCGTCGGTTGTGTTTCGGGCGGCCAATTATGAGAAGTTTAAGGGCATGGCTCGACTGTTCGGCACCGACGGAGTGCGCGGAGTCGCCAATCGCGATCTGACTGCTGAACTGGCAGTTGCACTCGGTTCGGCGGCGGCTCGGCGTCTCGGCAATTCCACAGGTAAGGGCCGTCGGCTTGCCCTGGTGGGCCGGGATCCGCGGGCCAGCGGCGAGATGCTGGTGGCGGCGATGCTGGCCGGCATTGCCAGTGAAGGGGTCGACGTCTTACGGGTCGGTGTCTTGCCGACCCCCGCAGTGGCCTACCTGACCAGCGCCTACGATGCCGATTTCGGCGTGATGATCTCTGCCTCACACAACCCGATGCCCGACAACGGCATCAAGATCTTCGGTCCCGGCGGGCACAAGCTCGACGACGCCGCCGAAGACCGTATCGAGGAGTTGGTGAACGGGGGACCGGGGCTGCGGCCGACGGGCGCCGGCATCGGCCGGGTTCTCGACGCCGACGACGCGCTGGACCGCTACCTGCGCCATGTCAGCAAGGCCGTCACCACTCGACTCGACGGCCTCACCGTCGTCGTCGACTGCGCCAACGGCGCGGCGTCGGCGGCCGCCCCGCAGGCCTACCGGGCCGCCGGGGCCAACGTCATCGCGATCAACGCCGAGCCCAACGGCCTCAACATCAACGACGGCTGCGGGTCCACTCATATGGAGGTGCTGCAGGCCGCTGTCGTCGAGCACGGTGCCGATCTGGGTCTGGCCCACGACGGCGACGCCGACCGGTGCCTGGCCGTGGACGCGGCAGGGCGGGTCATCGACGGCGACGCGATCATGGTCGTGCTGGCACTCGCGATGCAGGAAGCCGGCGAGTTGGCCTCGGACACGCTGGTGGCCACGGTGATGAGCAACCTGGGATTGCACCTGGCCATGCGGGCAGTCGGGATCGACGTCCGCACCACCGCTGTGGGTGACCGCTACGTGCTGGAGGAACTGCGGGCCGGTGAGTTCTCGCTCGGCGGCGAGCAGTCGGGGCACATCGTGTTGCCGGGCTTCGGCACCACCGGGGACGGCATCGTCACCGGCCTGCGGCTGATGTCGCGGATGGCGCAGACCCGCTCTACCTTGGCGGCCTTGGCCGAGCCGATGCACACGCTGCCGCAGGTTCTGATCAATGTGCAAGTCGACGACAAGGCGACGGTGGCCAAATCGCCGTCCGTGCAGTCCGCCGTGGCACAAGCTGAGGCCGAACTCGGCGATACCGGACGAATCCTGTTGCGGCCCTCGGGCACTGAGCAGGTGGTTCGGGTGATGGTCGAGGCGGCTGACGAGAACACGGCGCGGATGCTGGCGGTGCGGGTGGCCGATTCGGTCAGCGGCCAGTCGGTCTGACGAGCGCTCGCGCGAGGAACATTCAAACCCGAGGGAACCGGATGCTGCCCGGCTGCGTCTAAACCGGGCATGGGAGATGTAACCGCCGCGCGGGTCGACGCAGAGGCGTTACGACAGGTGGCGCGGGAGCACCGGGCGGCCGCCGACATCATCGAGTCCGCTGCCCAGGTGCGGCTGCGGTTCGACGGGGCGGCGGCCGGTCGCGAACACGTCGCTTCGGGCAACTCAGTGCGGGCCGCGCTCGACGAACGGATCGCGTCCCTTCGGCAGTGGGCCCGGGCGGCAGGCGAGGTCGCCGAGGTATTGACGAGCACCACCGACCGATACCTCGCCGCAGACGCCGACGCGGCTGCCCGGGTGGGCTGAGTTATGGCCCAGAGTGCTGACGTCGCAGGGCGTCTGGACCAGGGACAGTCCGCCGTCGAGACCTTCGCCGAGTTCGTCTGGGCCTGCGCACTTCTGGGCTACCAGAACCCAGACCTCACTTCCTACGTCGGCCAGGTGCACGATTGGTACGCCACCGAAGATGGCCTGGACCTGCCGGTGCTCGACGCCGATGGTGCGGCGTTGACCGCGGTTGCCGGGCGGGCCGAGCAGGCGCTGGGGCTGCAGGACGCTCAGCTGAGCGCACTTGATCTGGCCTGGCAGGGGCGCGGTGCGCAGGCCGCACGGGAATTCCTGTACCGCCATGCTGATGCGGCCCGGCAGGCGGTATCGGCCGTGCGAGCAGCGGTCGACACGCTGACGCTGCTGCACGACCAACTGTGGCGGGCGGTCGACACCAAGGTCGCGGTGACTGAACGTATCGAGGCGCGATGTGCGGTGCAGCGCCAGGACTGGTTGGCGGCGGCGCGTGTCGTGCGGACCGGACTCGGGAATCGCGACCTGGCCAGCGAGTTGATCGACGCACAGGTGAAGCCCTTCGTTTCCAACGACATCGGCGCCGACTGGGTGCCCGCGATGCGTTCGGCGAGAGCCGCGGTATCCGACGCCTACGCCGCGGCGATCACCGCGCTGTCCGATGGCCCGGCGCCGGTGTTCGAGATCCCCGGTGATCTCGGGCCGGCGTGGACACCTCGCGTCGGCGCGGCGGTGTCGGCGGTAGGCGGTGCCCGCACCGTTCCGGTGGGATTCGTAGCACCGGCCGATTCCGCCCCAGTGCCCTGGGGATCCACTGCCGGGTCCGCCGGCGCGACGCCGCCGATCGGTCAGATGCCTGCTGCTGCACCGACTCTCGCGCTACCGGCGGTCGGTTCGGCCGCAGCGCCCGAGCAGGCCGTGCCGCCGGCCGTCAGTCCGGCCGCAGCGGATCCGACGGCCGGGTGGGGTTCGCCGTCGGGTGACGGTTTGTCCGGTGGCGGTTTGTCCGGCATGGGTTCCGGGGCGTCGGGCCTGGGCCGGCAACTCGCTGACATGCTCGACGGGTTGATCGGATCAACCGACGGTGCGCTGGGTTCGAACGCCGACGACGCCCTGCCCGGGCAGCTCGACCCACCGGAAACCGCCGACGCGGCCGACGAGTTGGACGACGCAGATGACGCCGGCGAGGGGGAAGACGAGGAGGAACCAGACCTCGAACCGGATGACGACGACGTGGAAGCCGAAGACCTTGCGGCCGAGGAGGATAACGTGGCGGACGACGACCCTGCCGAAGCGAAGGCCGAGGAGATTTCGGCCGCCGCGCCCGGGTCCGTGCCTCCCGAAACCACTGTCGAGCCTGCCGCCGAACCGGTGCCCGTCGTCGCTCCCGGTGCCCCGGTTCCGCCGGACGACGCGGCGGTTGTCCCGGCCGACGAGACGCCGTGCGCGATCGCGGCCGACGAGCTACCGCAGGTCGGCGGGTAGCGGGGCATCGCTGACAACCGTCGTGGTCACCCGGGGCGTCGATTTCTGCGTCAAGATGGTCCGATGAGCGCGACCAAGACCGCCAAGACCGGGCCCGGCCGGCCCGCAGGTATCGACAGTGGCGACACCCGGCAGCGGGTGATCGATGCAGCCTGCCAGTGTTTTGCGCAGTTCGGCTACGGACCGGCCACCAACAACCAGATCGCCGAGATTGCCGGCGTCACTGCTGGATCGGTGTATTACCACTTCGGCACGAAAAGCAAGTTGTTCGAAGAAGTTTGCGCGGATGTTTACGGCAAGATCCTGGCCAGTGCCGCGCCGGCGATGGCCGGGCCGCGCTCGATGCACGAGCTGTTGCGAGCCGCGCTGTCCGAATCCATCCGCATCAATCGTGAGTTTCCCGAGCTTGCCGGTTTCGTCGCGACGGCACCGATCGATGCCCGCAGGCACCAGGAGCTGATCGCCGGTTTTGCGCGACAGGGTGCTCGGATGACGGATGCGCTCGCGCGGTCGGTCGTCGAAGGTCAGCGAGCCGGACTGATCCCCGCCGAGCACGACGCGGTTCAGGTGGCGCGGGTGATCGGTGCCATCGTCGACGGTTTCGCGCACGCGGCGGCCGTCACCGATCCGGAGGAGATGGACGGCGTGAACCGGTTGTTCGAATCGCTGCTCCTCGATGCCGAGGCCCGCGATCGGTCAGCTGCTTCAGATCCTGGCTGACCCGCTTGGTTTCCTACCGGGTGAGCTCCACCAACTCCTCGCAGAACTTCACGGTCTCGGCGCTATCGGTGGCCAGTGGGTGCACCAGCATCGTGGTGACCCCGGCCTCGGCGTAGGCGGCCAGGCGTTCCTTGACGAAGCCCTTCGGCCCCACGAGGGACACGTTGCGCACCAGGTCGTCGGGCACCGCCGCGATGGCCTCGGCTTTCTTGCCGGCCAGGAACAGATCCTGGATGTGGTCGGCGACCTCGCCATAGCCGTACCGGGTGGCCAGCTTGTGGTAGAAGTTCTGGCCGCGCGCACCCATGCCGCCGATGTACAGCGCCAGTTGGGGTTTCGCCCACTCCAGCCGATCGTCGACATCGTCGCCGATCGCCAGGCTGGCACTGACCATCACGTCCAGCGGACCCAGTTCCGGATCTCGTTTGGCCGCCCCGGCGCGAAGGGCGTCGCCCCACACGTCGTCGGCCTTCTCGGGCAGGTAGAAAACCGGTTGCCAGCCCTCGGCGATCTCGGCGGTCAGCTCGACGTTCTTGGGTCCCAGTGCGGCGATGGTGATCGGAATGCGCTCCCGCACAGGGTGATTGATCAGGTGCAGTGACTTGCCCAGCCCGGTGCCGCGGTCGGCGGGCAATGGCAGCTGGTAGTACTTGCCGTCGTAGTCGAGGTTCTCGCGCCGCCACACCTTGCGGCAGATCTCGACCACCTCGCGGGTGCGGCCCAGCGGCGCGTCGAACGGCACACCGTGGAATCCCTCCATCACCTGCGGACCGGACGTGCCGAGGCCCAGGCGGAAGCGGCCGTCGGATACATAGTCGACGCCGGCCGCGGTCATGGCCATCAGGGCCGGCGTGCGGGTGTAGATGGGGACCACGCCGGTGCCGAGTTCCATGGTGGAGGTCTTGGCGGCCAGGTAGCCGAGCTGGCTGATCGCGTCGTAGGAATACGCCTCGGCGACCAGGGCGATGTCGACGCCCACCTTTTCCAGCTCGACGACTTGATCGGCCGCTTCTTTGAAGCCGCCGGCATAACTCAGGAAGATGCCAGTGCGCATCGCCGGAGTGTAGCAACCCAACCAGTTGGTTGGGAGATGGGGCTTCGGATGCGTGATCGAATGGCTGCTGCGTTGGCCTTAGCCTTTAGGCCCCGGTTGCGAACTCTAGGACTGCTTGCGGGATGCTGCGTCGATCGCCGGCAGGTAGATGTCGTCCACCAACTCGGCAACGGTGCTCGATCGGTTCGTGTTGCGGCCGAACAGCAATTCATTGCGCATGAGTGCCAGAACGCTCAGTGCCACCCGGTCCGAAATCTCAGCGGGCCCTATCTCGCCTCGCTCGCATGCGGCCTCCAGTGCCCGTCGAATCGTGTGGTCGGTGTGCGCGGCCACCTTGGTCTCGAAGGTCTCCAGTGTGGCGTCGTCGGATTCGGCGACAAGGCTGCGGAAGGTGTCGATTCCGATTTCGTGCCACTGGTTCATCAAGGACTCGACTATGCCCACGATGTCGTCGCGAAGATTCTGGGAAGGCGCTTCGGCGGGCAGTGTGCGGAGGGTCGGGAGGGCGTCGGTGACCATCTGCGCCCGAGAACTGTATCGGCGGTAGAGGACTGGTTTTCCGGTCTTGGCTCGGCGGGCTACG
This sequence comes from Mycolicibacterium senegalense, assembly GCF_019645875.1. Classification (GTDB taxonomy): domain Bacteria; phylum Actinomycetota; class Actinomycetes; order Mycobacteriales; family Mycobacteriaceae; genus Mycobacterium; species Mycobacterium senegalense. The sequence goes on from NZ_CP081000.1 coordinate 1,500,339, forward strand.
CCTTCGAAGGTGACGCCGGAGTATCCGCGATCTGTCAGCTCGGCCCAAGTGGCGTCGCGGATCGCCGACATCAGCACGTCGTCCCGGCGCCGCGACGGCCGCTCGGGTCCTGTGGCCGCCCCTGGGTTAGACACGTTGCGTATCTTAACCGCAAGCACTAGCATCGTCGTCATAGGGAACGTGCCGTTCCTTATGGTCTCGCTCGAAGCGGACCTGTTGACGTGAAGGTGGGAGTTCATGGCTGTCCGATTGCCTGATGTCGCTGATCTCCATCCCGCAGGGCGCGAGGTCTACGACTTGTTTCCGGCCAATCTGTCCCGCGGCTTGGCCATGACGGGTTCGAGCGCGAAGGCCTACCTGGCACTCGGCCTCTCCTTTCGCACGGGTGCCTTGTCGCCCGAATCGCGCGAGTTGGTGATTCTGCGAGTCGGCGCAGTGACAGGTACGGAGTACGAGATCCACCACCACGTGCGCGAGGCACGCGATGCCGGAATTTCGGATTCGGTGATCGACAACCTGCTGTGCGGGGCCACATCGTTCGGGGACCGGCGGATCGATGCGCTCATCGCCTTTGTCGACGACGTCCTGGCGCGGCTCAAGGGTGGTGGAGCGGACACAGCGCACCTGCAGGAGTTCTACTCAGACAACGAGATCGCCGAGATTGTCCTGCTCGCGGGGCATTACGTGATGACCGCGCTGTTCGTCAAAACCCTCGGCATCGTCCCCGAGGAGGGCGACGTCGACGGCGCGAGCATTCTGGCTGAAGCCACCGCCAAGCTGCACAAAGAACACGTGAAGGGCGGACGATGACCGACCAAATTCCTTTCCAGGAAGGCTTGTTCGAACTCGGCGGAGGAGCTCATGTATTTCTCTCAGGCAACGAGTCGTTCGGGATGGCCAACGCGGGACTGGTGGTCAGTGCGGGCGAGGCCCTGGTAATCGACACGCTCTATGACGTGCAGCATGCCCGGGCAATGTGCGCCTGCATGAACGACCTGACCGCAGCTGCGCCGGTGCGATATGTTCTCAACACCCATACTGATGGCGACCACTTCTTCGGCAACCAGGTGTTCTCCGAAGATACCGAGATCATCACCACCGAAGCTGCCGGCGCTTTGATGACTCAGGAGCATGCCGACCTTACGGCGAAACTGCTTGGCGCGGAGACCAAACCCGGCGGCGCCTTGCCTGCGCTGGAACCGCTGGGCCGGCCGTTCAACTTCTCCGAGGTGCGGGTGCGGCCGGCGGATACCACGTTCGCCGGAGAAAAGGCCTTACGAGTAGGCAATCTCGACGTCGAACTGCATGAACTAGGCCCGGCCCACACGGTCGGTGACGCGATCGCGTACCTGCCCGAGTTGGGCGTGTTGTACGCGGGGGACCTACTGACACGGAACGTCGTTGCGGTCACCTGGTCGGGTTCGATCCCGAACTGGATGAAGGCGCTGGAGCGCATCCGCGCCTTCGGAGCGAAGACAGTGGTGGCCGGCCACGGCCCTGTGCTGGTCGGGGATGAGATCAACGCGGCCATCGATCGTGGAATCCGATTCTGGTCGAACGTGCACGCTGACGCGACGCGCCTCTACGACCAAGGAGTGCCGGTCGCCGAGGCCGTGGCCAGAATGGACATTCGGAACTATCCGGAAGCCGTTGCGACGCTGCCGATCATCGTCACCGCGATCTACCATGAATGCGACCCGAACATCCCCTATCTGGACCTCACCCAGGCGATCGAGTCCATCGCGTCGCAACTGACTCAGCACACCACCGCGTCATGACCGTGCCACCGATCACCCGACCGTGCGGATCAGCTTCTTGTTGACGAACTCGCTGATGCCGAGTGTGCCGAGTTCGCGGCCGAAGCCGGACCGCTTGATGCCGCCGAACGGCAGTTCCACGCCGTCGGCCTGGACTCCGTTGATGAACACCATGCCGGCGTCGATCTTCGCGGCGACCCGCTTGGCTTGTTCGGCGTCGGTGGTGAAGACGTAGGAGCCCAGGCCGAACGGGGTGTCGTTGGCCAGCTCCAGGGCCTCGTCTTCGGAACCGGCCTTGAAGACCATCGCGATAGGCCCGAACAGTTCTTGGTGGTAGACGTCATTGTCGGGCTTGACGTCGGTCAGCACGCCGGTCGGGAAGTACGCGCCGTTGCGTTCGCCGGCACTGGTCAGCGTCGCACCCTGTTCGACCGCGCTGTCCACCTGTGCCTGCAGCCGATCGGCGGCCAGTTCCGATGACAGCGGGGTGATGTCGTCGGCGGCGGCGAGGACGGCGGCGGTGAATTTCTCCAGGAACGCGTCGTAGAGGTCGTCGGCCACGATGAAACGCTTGGCCGCGTTGCAGGCCTGCCCGGTGTTGTCCAGGCGGGCCGCCGCCGCCTTGGCGACGGTGTCATCGAGATCGTCGGTGGACAGCAGGATGAACGGGTCCGACCCACCGAGCTCCAGGACGACCTTCTTCAGGTTGCGTCCGGCGATTTCGGCCACGGCGGCACCGGCCCGCTCTGAGCCGGTCAGCGAAACCCCGGCCACCCGTGGGTCTTCGATGAGCCTGGCCACCTGTTCGTTGGTGGCGTAGATGTTGACGTACGCCCCGGGCGGAAAACCGGCGTCATCGAAGATCTGCTGGATCGCGGCGGCCGACTCCGGGCATTGCGGGGCGTGCTTGAGCAGGATCGTGTTGCCGACACACAGATTGGGCCCGGCGAACCGGGCGACCTGGTAGGCCGGGAAGTTCCACGGCATGATCCCCAGGAGGACGCCGTAGGGGCTGTTCGTGATCACCGCTTCGCCTGCGCCGTCGAGCAGTTCGATCGGCTGGTCCCGCAGCAGCGTCTCGGCATGGTCGGCGTAGTACTCGTAGATCGAGGCGCTGAACTTGACTTCACCGATCGCGGCGTCGCGCGGCTTGCCCATCTCACGCACGATGATCGCGCCGAGTTCGTCCGCACGCTCGGCATGCAACTCACCGACCCGACGGATGAGGGCCGCCCGCTCGGCAACGGTGGTCCCGCCTGCCCACGCCTTGCTCGCGGTCACGGCAGCCGACAGGGCGTTGTCGATCTCGGTGTCGGTGGCGGTCGGGTACTCCTTGACGACGTCGCCGGTGGCCGGGTCGGTCACGACGTACAAGCTCATTGGTGTTCTCCAGTCTGTGTGGTCAGTAGAGTTCGATGACGAGTTTGTCGCTGCGAGAGCGGGATACGCACAGCGCCATTTCTTCGTTGTTGGCCTTGACGGTGGCCGACAGGCAGTTGTCGCGGTGATCCGGAATGCCCTCGACGACACCGGAGACGCAGGACCCGCAGATGCCCTCGCCGCACGACCTGAACACGTCGCAGCCCGCTTCCTCGAGCACGTCGAGTATCGAGCGGTCGGCCGGGATCTCGAACACCTCACCGGTGGTCAGTTCGACGGTGAACGCCGTGTCGCCGGAGGTGTCGACTTCCTTCGGGGTGAACGCTTCGAGGTGGATGTGGTCGGCGCCGACCGCGGGCGTGAACGCGGAAACCACCTGGTTCATGAATCCTTCTGGGCCGCAGGTGTATACGTGGGTATCGGTCGAGAGGCTCGATGCCATTCGCTCGAACAGCGCGGGTTGCTCGGTGCGCGGTACCCCGATGTGGAGGGTGACGAAGTCGCGGTATTCGACTCGTTCGGTGAGGAAGTCGTCGAACGCCATCTCCTCCCGTGACCGCGCGAAGTAGTGCAGCTCGAAGTCGGCGCCCCAGCTGTACAGCTCGAAGGCCATGCTCATCAGCGGGGTGAGGCCGATGCCGCCGGCGATCAGAATGTGTTTGGCGGCGTCGGGGACGATGCCGAGCATGTTGCGCGGCTTGCTGATCTTCAGGTGATCGCCGACCTTGAGCGCATGCATGGCCGCTGAGCCGCCTTGCGGTCCTTCTTTTTTCACCGCGACCCACATCGATGAATCGTCTTTGGGGGAGCCGGCCAGCGAATACTGGCGAAGCACCCCGGTGGGTCCGGTCACGTCGATGTGCGCGCCGGACTGCCACTCACCGAAGGGAGACCCGTCGAGTTGCTCCAAGCGGAGACCCCGGATGTCGGGTGTCTCGACCTGGATCTCGGCGATGCGGACGACGATGCTGTTTTCCATCAGCGGGCCTCCGGGGCAGGCGCACCGGCGGCGATGAAGCCGGCGAGCAGCTGGTACAGCGGTTCCAGTCGTCCGTCGTCGTCTTCCGGGTGGAACTGCACACCCAGCACCCAGTCAGTCGGGTGCTCAACGCCTTCGACGATGCCGTCGAGGGCCCGGGCCGCGACGACGAGTTCATCTGCCACGTCGTCGACGGCCTGGTGGTGACCGGACCGGACGACGAGGGGCCCCGCACCGAGGATGACGGCCAGCCGGGTCTCGGGCAGGACCTCGACCTTCTCATCGATGAAAAGGTGTTCGCCCGGCCCGCCGCGATGCAGCTGGTAATCGGTGATGTCTCCGATGATGGTGCCCCCGTAGCACACGTTGATCAGCTGCGAACCGCGGCAGATCCCCAGCACCGGGCGGCCGGCGTCGATGTACGCCCGGATCATGGCGAGGCTGACCCGGTCCGCTTCCGCGTCGACCCCGTAGGAGTTCGGCAGGGTGCCTTCCGGTCCGCCGTAACAGGTCGCGGCGATATCGCCGCCACCGAGCACCAGCAGGCCGTCGGCATCGACGACCACGTCGACGCTTGCGGGTTCGGAGGTGTCCACCAGCTCGAAACTGGCATCGAGCTCGGCCAGTGCGCTCAGGGCGGTGCGGGTGAAGCGCCGGTGCAGTGCGGCGACCGGTGCGGTGAGATCGGGAAAGTTGAGGGATACCAGCACCGCGACGTGCGGGCGTCCCGGTTCCCGGTTACGGGTGCGGGACGGTTCGACCTCGTCGCGCACGACGACGGGACTGTTCATACCAAGGCCTCCATTCTGGATTTGGCGGCTCGTTCGGAGAGATCGGCGAAAAGCGCTGCATCGCTGCGCGAGGAGGCGTGGAGGTCCTCCGGATGCCATTGCACGGCAAGCAGATGTCCGCCGGTGTGTTCGAGGGCTTCCACGCACCCGTCGGCTGCGGTCGCGACCACCCGCAGGTCGGCGCCGATCACACCGACCGCCTGATGGTGATACGACGACACCGGGACCCGGGTGGACCCCGTGACCTGGAACAGCCGGCTGTCCTCGGCCACCGTCACGTCGTGCACGGCGTTGCCGTGCCCGACGCTGCTCGGCGGCAGGTGTTGAATCAGATCACCGCCCTGCACCACGTTGAGGATCTGCATACCGCGGCAGATCGCCAGGGTCGGGATGTCGAGTCGCACAGCGCAGGACATGACCGCCATGTCGAACGCATCCTGGTGTGCCACCGGATCTTCGGTCTCCGCAACAGGCTGCTGCCCGTAGTGCCGCGGGTCCAGGTCTGCCCCTCCGGGCATGCAGATGCCGTCGAACCGGGCCAGCCGGTCGGCCAGTTCGGCGGCAGGGTGACCGTCCGGGCCGTGCAGCACGAGCGGCTCGCCGCCACCCGCCCACACCGCCTCGCAGATCGCCTCTGCGGCCAGGGTCGCACTGAAGCGCAGGATCGGCACGCGGGCGGCGCGCCGGCCCGGCACCGCGATCAGCGGTCGCATGTCAGCCCACCTCGAAGGGGTAGTCCAGCGTCGGCAGCCACTGCGCCCACGCGGACTTCAGCCGGCCGTCGGCGATGATCCGAGCCAGCGCACCATCAAGGGCCGCAAGGGTTTCCGGGCGGTCCTTGGCGACGGCGACGCCCCACGGGTTGTTGGTCTTGACGACGAACGCGAGCTCGAAATCCGGGTCGGAGTCTCCGAGCGGGACGAACACGACGTCGTCGTCACAGACGGCGTCGACCTCGCCCGTGCGGAGTGCGGCCAGCATGTCCTCGTAGACGTGCTCCGACTCGAACTCCACCACCTCGGCGCCGGTGAACGAGGCGGCCAGGTTGTAGTTGGCCGACGCGCGGATGGCGGCGATCCGTTTGCCGACCAGGCCCGCCGGGTCGGGCACCGCCTCGCCGCGGCGCATCAGGATGCCTTCATGGAAGATCCCGTACGGCCGGGTGAAATCGGCCTGCTCCAGGCGGGCAGGGATGATGCCCTGACCGCACAGCACGCCGTCCACCCGATGGTCGCGGGCGGCGGGCAGCATGTCGCCCCACGGCATGATGACCCACTCCAGTTTCCGGTTCAGTTCGGCCGCAAGGAGTTCGGCCACGGCCGGCTCATATCCCGACCGGCCGCCCGGCGACGAGGCGAGCCCGAACAGCGGGGGAGCGTCGGCGTCGATGCAGGCCAGGCGCAGCGGCTCGGTCACGGGGTGTCCTCCCAGTACATGTTGCGCTCCCAGTCGGTGATCGAGCTGTTGAACCGCGCCCACTCGTCGGTCTTGTACTCCAGCAACAGATTCCCCAGCCGAGCACCCAGCGCGTTGATCAGGTAGTCGTCGGCCTTGAACGCCGCCAGCGCGTCACCGAGGGTGAGCGGCAGTTCACCGAACAACTCCGGTTCCGTGGACTCGTAGCTCGAGCCGACCGTCGGTGCGCCGGGGTTGATCTGGTTCTTCAGGCCGTCGTCGATGGACACCAGCATCGCCGCGTGGGTCAGGTACGGGTTGCATGCGGCATCGGGGAGCTTGTACTCGAGCCGGCCGTTGGCCGACAGCCGCACCGTGCAGGTCTTGTTGTCGAGGCCCCAGTTGATCTTCGACGGGGCGAACTGTCCCGCATCCCAGTATCGCTTGTAGGAGTTCACCGTCGATCCCATGATCAGCATCGCGCCCGGGGTGTGGGTGAGCAGCCCGCCCAGGGCGTACTGCCCCTCCTCGGTCAGGTGCAGATCGTGGCGGCCTTCCTCGGCCAGGATGTTGACGTCGCCGCGCCAGAGGCTGAAGTTGTGGTGGCAGCCGTTGCCCATGTAACCCTGGCCGGGTTTGGGCATGAAGCTCGCCTCGATGCCGAGCTCCCGGGCGACCTGCTTACAGATCTGACGGTAGGTCATCAGCCGGTCGGCCGTTGCGTCGCTGTGGTCGAACATCCAGTTGAGCTCGACCTGGCCGGCGTCCTCGAAGTCGCCTTCGACCATCTGGAAACCCATGAACTTCGCGTAGGTGATCACCTTTTGGTAGATCGCGCGGTACCGCTCGAGGTGCTCGATGTGATAGGCGGGGCTCGAGTCGGGTCGTGATGAGGTGATGAAACCCGGGCCTTCCCAGGTCATCTCGGGCTCGGTGCCGGTGCGCAGTTCCAGCCCGGTCCGATCGGTGAATGCGGCGTGCAGTCGCTTCATCAGGCCGCGGGTGTCGGTCGGCAGGGGAGCGCCGGGATCGACCATCACGTGGTCGGGCTCGTACAGGCTGCAGAAGACGCGTGCGGTCTTGTGGTCCCAGGGCAGCACCGAGAACGTGTCGAGGTCGGGCATCGCGCAGTACTCGGCTGCGCCGACGCCGCCGCCGAGCAGGACGCCCTCGCGGGTGGTCTGCAGGTTGGCGATGGCAGTGCGGTGCTGCATGACGCCGCGGGTCGCCAGCCGCGCGAATTGGTCGGCGGGCACGACTTTTCCGACGACTCGCGCAGTGATGGTCACGGCCTGGAAGTAGACGAACTCCACGCCGTACTCCTCGATCGCCGCGAGTGCGGCGTCGAGGGCTCCGGGTGCGGAATTGGCCTCTCGGTGTTGGTCGAGCGCTGTTGTGCTCATGGACGCGGACCTTTCGGGATGAGTGTGTGGTGGATGGACGGCCCGCTCAGGCGGGGGTGAAGCTGATCGGCAGCTTGTTCGCGCCGGTGTTGCCCGAGTCGGGCATCCAGTCGGCGCCGTCGAGCATCTTCGGGTCCCGGAGCCGGCGGGCCAGCAGCGGCAGCGCCTCGGCCATGTCGGCACGGGCCACGAAATGCCCCAGGCAGTGGTGCGCCCCGCCGCCGAAACCGAAGTGCGGCTTGCGTTCTGCGGCGATGTCGAAGCTGGGCTGCCCGAACACTCCCGGGTCGGTGCCCGACGATTCGCTGAACAGGTGGACGGTGGTTCCGGCATTGATCGCCAGTCCCTGGTATTCGAAGTCCTCGGTTGCCTCGCGGGTGACCCAGCGGACCGTCGGATTGGTCCGCATGACCTCTTCGACCGCCTTGCCTCCGAGAGCGGGGTTCTGTGCGAGCAGATCCCACTGATCGGGGTTGTCGATGAAGCTCTGCATCGCCAGGCCGAGTTGGTTGCGGGTGGTGTCGTAGCCGCCGAAGATCATCAGGACGAAGGCATCGCGCAGTTCCTCGGCGGACAGCCCGCCGTCGTTCTTGGCTTGCACCAACGTCGTCGTGAAGTCGTCGCGCGGATTGGCCTCGCGGTCGGCGATCGCTGCATCGGCGTACTCGAACAGCGTGGCCAGGGCGGCCTCGATCCGGGGCAACTCCTGCTTGAAGGTGATGCCCATCGCCAGCCCGATGGTGGCGGATTCGCGGGCGATGATCTCCCACTCCGACTCGGGCAACCCGAGCATGATGGCGATGACGCGGGCGGCATACGGATCGGCGAATTCGCCGATGAACTCGCACTCGCCCCGCTCGGCGAACGCGTCGACGAGTTCGCCTGCCAGCGCCTGGAATCGAGGCACCAGGCCTTTGATCAACCGCTTCGAAAAGGCGGGGTTGAGCAGGGTCCGCAGCCGGCGGTGCTCTTGGCCCTCCTTGTTCAGGATCCAGCTGTTCCACCAGTCCAGGAACGGGCCGTCGGTCACCCCGTTGTGGGCCGGCCAGTGCACACTGCCCTGGCGCAGGCTCGGATGGTGCATGAGCTCGCTGACCTCGGCGTAGCGCAGGACGGCGATCCCGTACTCGGTGTGGGCGAACCAGCTGGCCGCCCGGGCGTCGTGGACCGCGTCCGAGGTGATCGAGAACGAGGGATCGGTGACACGCAGGCGCGGCGCCTCGGTGTCGGTGGTGATGGTGTTCGGAGTCACGGTGGCTCTCCTCTGGTGTTCGTAGTCTGAGATCGGCTAAACCGGCTGCACCACAACGGGTTTGTCCGGCGATTCGGCCGGGGCCGTTGGGATCGCGTCGGCGTGTGGCGTGGTGCCGTTGGAGTGGGAACCGACGATGGCCATGTAGAGCAGACCCAGTCCGAGGACGATGCCCGACATCAGCAGCACGATGTAGTTGTCGTACCAGGGCGCTTCGGGCGTCCGGGGCCAACAGATGTTGACGATGGCTGCCACGCCGTAGACCAGGGCACCGACGTTGACCAACATTCCCCATCCGCCCAGGCGGTACTTGCCGCTGGGGACCCAACCTTTGATGCGGGCACGCAGCGCGGCGAACACGACCATCTGAAAGGCGATGTAGATGCCGACCGAACCGAAGCTGATGAGCTTGGTCAGCGCGTCGGTGGAGACGATCGATCCGATGATGAGGGCGGCGGGGATGACCGCGGCGGCGAGCAACGCATATGGGGGGACGTGGCGCTTCTTGTCGAACCGGGCCCACAGCTTGGAGCCGACGATCATGCCGTCGCGGCCGTACGAGTAGAGCAGCCGGCTGGCTGCGGCCTGCAGGCTCAGGGCGCAGGACACGAACGAGATCAGCACGATGCAGAGCACGATCTTGGATCCGACCGGGCCGAAGGCCGTGGCCAGCACGGTCGAGATCGGATCGACGTCCTCGCCGCGGATCACCGCACCGATGTCGACGACCGACAGAACCAGGCTGAGGCAGACGAAAGTGGCTGCGGCGCCGCCGATGTAGATGGTCCGTCGCATCGACTTCGGGATCTGCACCCCGGGGTTGCGGACCTCCTCGGCCACGTCACCGCAGGCCTCGAATCCGTAGTACTGGAAGACGCCGATCAGGCTGGCGGCGAGAAACGCGTAGAGGAAGCTGTGCTCGCCCTGCGCTCCGAAGCTGTCGAACAGTACGCCCAACCCGTGGTGACGTTGGGTGAGCAACAGCCACCCGCCCACGATCAGCGCGCCGATCAGCTCGGCGGTGAAGCCGAAGATCGCGAAGTAGCTCAGCATCTTGGTGCCGGTGAGGTTGATGACGGTGGCCAGCAGCAGCACGATCAGCGCACACACGACGGTGGTGTAAACCGTTGAGGTGAAACCGAATACGGTCGCCACGAACGGGCCGGCGCCGTAGGCCACGCCGGCGATGGTGGCCAGCAGCGCGAAGATGTACACCCAACCGGTCATCCACGCCCATTTGCGGCCCCACAGCCGGCGGGCCCACGGGTACACGCCGCCGGCCACCGGGAACTGGGCGACGATTTCGCTGAACACCAGCGCGACCAGCATCTGGCCGAAGCCCGCGATCAACAGGCTCCAGATCATCGGCGGGCCGGCCGCGGCGAGCGCGAAGGCGAAGACGGTGTAGATGCCGACGACGGGCGAGAGGTAGGTGAAGCCGAGCGAGAAGTTGGCCCAGAGGCTCATGTCTCGTTTGAACTCGGACTGGAAACCGAGCGCGGCGAGTTGCGCGTGGTCCTCGTCGTGCGGCTCGGGTGTTTTCGACATAGGCGGCCGGCTTTCTGTGTCAGGGGCCATGTTCAGAGGTGGGCTGTGAGGCAAGCCATAGAATTAAAACATAAAGGACCATAGTTCATAGTTCAAGACTTATCGCGTACCATCGTCGAAATTGCCCTGGCAGGAGGAACAGTGGCGGTCGAACAGTTGCGCGGGCTGACCGCGGTGGGGGCTGTGTTGTCGCCTTTGGCGGGCAGCGGCCCCCGCACCGATGCCGTGGTGGCGCGGATCTCGGCGGCCATCGGCCTCGGGGTGATCTCCGACGGTGAGCAACTTCCGAGCGAGATCGATCTGGCCACTCAACTCGGCGTATCGACCATGACCCTGCGTGAAGCGCTGGCCATCTTGCGGGAGCAGGGGCTGGTGGTGACGAAGCGGGGGCGCGGCGGCGGAAGCTTCGTGCGTGCCTCGGCCGAAGACGTGCACACGCGATCGCTGGCCCTGCTGCAGGAGCTGACCGTTGAGGGGTTGCGCGATCTGGGCGACGAGCACTTCGCGGTCGCCGGTGCCACCGCGGTTCTCGCGACCCGCCGGGCGGTGGCGGCCGACATCGCGCGGCTTCGTACGTTGGCGAACCGCCTTGCGGCCAGCGATGATGCGATCACCAGCCGTCGCGCCGACAGCCGGTTCCAGATCGAGATCGCGGTGTGTTCGCAGTCGGCTCGTCTCACCCGCGCAGAGGTGAACATTCAGGCCGAATTGGCGGCGATGGTCTGGCTGCCGCGTTTGGGGTTGGATCCGGCGGACGAGGCGGCCAGGCATCACCAACTCGTCGACGCGATCGAGGCCGGGGATCAAGCCGGCGCGCGATCATTGGCAGAGGAGTACAGCGCGCTGACCATCCGACGGCTCATCGGCCCGCGGATGGAGCTCGCCAGAACATGAGTCCGCAGGCTGATCCGGCATGCTGCCGGGCGCCGGTGCCTAGGCTGACGCCGATACAGACGGAAGGGCATTCGAGATGATGGCGAACGGAACGGACCGGTCGTTTCGCGCCGATAACGGCGATGCGGCACTCGAGCTGGTCTCTGCGGCCGTGACCGCACTCGTAGAGAACCTCTTCGCCTCGTTGAGCACCGTCGCAACGGCCACCCGTGTGCTGTGGGACCGCATCGAAGACTCCGGCGCCAAGCCGACCTCGTCGGACCTGGCGGCGCTGCGCGACCCGGTGATCGGTGAATTGCGGCGGCAGGCCCATCTGGTGAACGGGGTCGGATTTGTCGTTGCGGACGGCGCGTTGGCAGACGTCCCTCGGTACCTCGAGTGGTGGCAGCCGAATCCCAAAACCGGTGGAGCGGCTCAACGCCTCGAACTGGATCTCAATCCGGGCAGCGAGTACTTCTACGACTATTCCACGATGGAGTGGTATTCGGTGCCCCGCGACCGCGGTACCCGGTGGGTGTACGGGCCGTACCTGGACTACACCGGCGTCGATCTGTACGTGTGTACATTCGCCGTCCCGGTGACCTCCGGGCGTGGGGAATTCATCGGTGTGACAGGGGCCGATGTGCCGGTGGCTCGACTGGACGCGGCGCTGCTGCCGACCTTCGCGGCGCATCGCACGCCCCTGGCGCTCACCAACTCGCAAGGGCGGGTGATCGTCGCCAACGATGCCGAGCACGTCGCCGGTTCCAAGCTGGAAGACCCGAATTCCCCGAGAGCACTGCCGGTTTCAGCGACACCCTGGTCGTTGGTGTCGCTGGGCGGCGACTCGTGAAGGCCGGTTGACGGTTACGCACGCTCAGCGGATCAGGTCGTCGGTGTGGCGAAGAAGGAGCGCGAGTTCGGCGAGTACGGTGGCCCCTCGGGCGACGTCGATGACGCCGTCGCGGCCCAGTTCGGCGCGCATCCGGCCGAAACGGGCCAGCGCCGCCGCTGCGCCGTCACGCCACACCCGCAGCGCTTCCTCGGGGTCGGCGGCCAAGCTCAGGACCGCGGCGGTCAGCTGATGATGGGTATCGGCGAACTGGTCATACAGGGCGCCCACACCCATCGCGTCCCACCAGGTCGATGTGGTGTGCGCCCGCAATCCGCGTTCGATCCAATCCAGGTCGAGCTGGTCGTCGATCGCCAGGAACACGCCGGCCACCACCGTGATATCCCCGCCCATCCTGGTGGCGGTGCGGCTGAGGTCGAACGAGTCCGGGCGTAGCCGGGGCCACCGGTCGCCGAAGTCGCGGCGCTGGTCATGCAGGGCATCGACGTGTCGCCGGTAGGCCGCGATGGTCGAGCCGATGTCGAGATCCCCGCTGTGCCGGCGCAGCAGGCGTCCCGCGGTGTATTCGATGAAGTGCTGCACCGAGTGGAGTGCGACATTCCGTTGCGCGGGGCACGCGGCGGTCTGCTCCTGCGCCTCGCGCCACATGTCGTCGATCCCGAAGAGATGCCGCACCACCGTGTAGGCCGCGGCAACCGTCGGTGTGGATACGCCGAGGCGCTCGTCGAGTTGGTAGATCAGGCCCGGTCCGACGTGGTTGATCAGGTCGTCGGCGATCTGGGTGGCGATGATCTCCCGGGCGAGCCGATGGCAGGAGATGTCGGCATCGAGGTGGATGCGAAACGGCGTGGGGAAGTAGTCGCGCAGCGCGGTGGAGAAGATCGGATCGTCGGGCACCGCGGAGTCCAGCAGCTCGTCGCGGACGACGTTCTTGGAATGCGCCAGCAGCACCGCGATCTCCGGACGCGTCATTCCGCGGCCGGCGCGGGTACGGGAGACGAGTTCGGCTCTGCCGGGCAGCGTTTCGGCGGTGCGGCTGATACCGGAGACCTGTTCGAGGTTCTCGATCAGCCGTTCGTGACGGTTGAGTAGCGCAGGGGCTTGCGCTTCGGCCAGACCGATCGCCAGCACTTGGTTCTCACATCCGCGCAGGACCGCAGCGGCGACCTCGTCCTCACAGGCGGCCAGCAACTCGTCACGTCCGGGAACGGTGATCCGCTCGGCGCGTAGGGCCGACTGCAGGGCGATCTTGAGGTTGACCTCGCGGTCGGACGAGGCCACGCCCGCGGCGTTGTCGATGAAGTCGGCGTTGATGCGGCCGCCGGCCAACGCGTACTCGATGCGGGCACGTTGCGTCAGCCCGAGGTTCCCGCCCTCGCCGATGACGGCCACGCGCAGCTGGTCTGCATCGACGCGGATGGCGTCATTGGCCGGATCCGCTGCGTCGGTGTGATTTTCGCGCGCGGCCTTCACGTAAGTGCCGATTCCGCCGTTCCACAGCAGATCCGCGTCGGCGGTGAGGATGGCCCGGATGACGTCGTTGGGAGCGGCCGTTTCGGCGGTGAAGCCGAGCACCTCGCGTGCCGCGGCGGGCAGGTCGATTCGCTTGGCGTCGCGCGACCAGACCCCGCCGCCGGGTGACAGGACGGTTCGGTCGTAGTCGTCCCAGCTGCAGGCCGGCATCGTGGCAAGTCGGGTTCGCTCGGCGTAGCCGGTCCGCGGGTCGGGATCCGGGTCGACGAAGATGTGGCGGTGATCGAAGGCGGCGATCAGTTTGAGGTTGGGGGACAAGAGCATTCCGTTGCCGAAGACGTCACCTGACATGTCGCCGATCCCGATGACGGTGAGGGGGTCGGCGTCGGCGTCGCGACCGAGCTCGGCGAAGTGCGCGCGGACCGACACCCATGCCCCGCGGGCGGTGATGCCCATCTTCTTGTGGTCGTAGCCTGCTGAACCGCCGGAGGCGAAGGCATCGCCCAGCCAGAATCCTCGGTCGAGCGCCAATTCGTTGGCGACGTCGGAGAAGCGGGCAGTGCCCTTGTCGGCGGCCACCACCAGATAGGTGTCGTTTCCGCCGTAGACGACGGTGTGTTGCGGCGGGCAGACCTGGTTGTCGATGAGGTTGTCGGTGAGGTCGAGCATCCCGGCGACGAAGGTGCGGTAGGCCTGCTCGACGCTGACCCTCGGATTCTTGCGCACGAATGCGCCCTTGGCGCCGACCGGAACGATCGGTGAGTTCTTGACGGTCTGAGTCTTCATCAGCCCGAGGACTTCGGTGCGGTAGTCCTCGGGTCGATCGGAGAAGCGCAACCCGCCGCGCGCCACCGGCCCACTGCGCGCGTGGATTCCCTCGACGTCCTCGCTGTCGACGAAGATCTCCCGGAACGGAACGATGGGCCCCGGCGGATATAGCGCCGCGGATTCGATCAGGTAGGCCGCCCGGCGCTTCGGCTGGCCATCGGGGCCGCGCTGAAACCAGTTGGTGCGCAAGGTGGCCGACACGAACGAGGCGAAGGCCCGCAGAATCCGGTCCTCGTCGACCGAGGTGGTCTCCTCGATCAGGGCGTCGATGCGGTGCTGCGCGTGGGCCATCCGTGGCTCGCGGTCGCGCAACTGCGGATCGAACCGCGCGGTGAACAACGCGACCAGGGCGGCGACGAAGTCGGCGTTTCGGGTCAAGGTGTCGATGACGTAGCGCTGCGACATGCCGAGCCCGGCCTGGCGCAGGAATCGGCTGGCCGAACGCACCAGGACGACCTCACGCCACGTGATGTTCGCCGACGGGATCAGGCGTGCGTAGTCGTCGATCAGGAAACCATGTGCAGTGCGGGCGGCGAATGCGTCGGCGACCTTGTCCCTGGCGCCTGCCCGCCATGGCTGCGAGGTCAGGAAATCGAACACCGACACGGTCATCGGAAGTTCGGCGGTGTCAACGGTGTGCTGGGCCGCCACCCGAAGGCCGAAGTGCTCGAACAGCGCGCAGGCCTCGGTGAGCAACGGCGTCGGGTCGGCCCATGCCACCACGGCGCGGGTGGTGTCTATCCCGTCCTGGTCGACGAAGACCATCTGTTCGCCCGGCGGCTGCATCCGGCCGAGCGCCTCGGCGATCACCCCGCTGTGCAGCCGCGCGGTGGTGACGATGTCAGAGCCCATGACAGTTTTCCTCCATTCGGCGTCGGCGTTCGACGCCCACAGTGTTGAGGACCCGCCCGCGTTCTGGAACCACCGCTATGTACAGTGCGGACGCGAATTTTGTCCAAGTCGGCGATAGAGTTCCTGGCGGTTCCGTTCGTAATGTGACGCCCACATCGACGGAAGGAATGAGCGAGATGACGATGCTCGACACGGCGGTCGGCGGTCCGGAACTCCGTCAGGAACGCCGACTCGTTACCGAGGTGCCCGGGCCGCGCTCCCGCGAATTGGCGGCCCGCCGCGCGGGTGCGCTGCCGGCCGGTCTGGCCAGCGGGGCACCGGTCTACGCGGCCGCCGCCGGCGGCGGCGTGATCGTCGATGTCGATGGCAACTCGTTCATCGACCTGGGCAGCGGCATCGCGGTCACCACCGTGGGCAATGCCGCGCCGGCCGTCGTCGAGCGTGCCGCCGACCAGCTGGCCCGCTACACCCACACCTGCTTCCTGGCCACGCCGTACGAGCCCTACATCGAGGTGGCCGAAACGCTCAACCGGCTCACCCCCGGGACACACGAGAAGCGCACCGCGCTGTTCAACACCGGCAGCGAGGCCGTCGAGAACGCGGTCAAGTACGCCCGCGCCGCCACCAAGCGGCCCGCCGTGGTGGTGTTCGACCACGCCTTCCACGGCCGTTCGCTACTGACGATGACCATGACCGCCAAGAACCAGCCCTACAAACACAGCTTCGGGCCGTTCGCCCCCGAGGTGTATCGCGCGCCGATGGCCTACCCGTACCGCTGGCCGTCCGGCCCGGAGAATTGCGCCGCCGAGGCGTTCAGCCAGTTCGCCCAACTCGTCGACGCGCAGATCGGCGCTGACGCGGTGGCCTGCGTGGTGGTCGAACCCATCCAGGGTGAAGGCGGATTCATCGTTCCCGCCGACGGTTTCCTGCGTGCGGTGGCCGACTTCTGCCGCGACCGCGGCATCCTCTTGGTCGCCGACGAGGTGCAGGCCGGCATCGCTCGCACCGGGACCTGGTTCGCCAGTGAGCATGACGGCCTGGTGCCCGACCTGGTGGTCACCGCCAAGGGCCTGGCCGGCGGCATGCCGTTGGCGGCGGTCACCGGGCGCGCCGACATCATGGACGCCGCGCATCCGGGCGGGATCGGCGGCACGTACAGCGGCAACCCGGTGGCTTGCGCGGCCGCTCTCGGCGTCTTCGACGAGATCGAGAAGCATCAGTTGCTCGACCGCGCGCAGGCCATCGGCGACATCCTGGTGTCCGGACTTCGTGGAATTGCCGCGACCACCGACGTACTCGGCGACATCCGCGGTCGCGGCGCCATGATCGCCGCCGAGCTCGTCGTCCCCGGCACCCGCACCCCCAACCGCGACGCGGTGGCCGCGGTCAGCCGCCACTGCCTCAACAACGGTGTGCTGACGCTGACGGCCGGAACCTTCGGCAACGTGCTGCGCTTCCTGCCGCCGCTGTCCATCTCCGATGATCTGCTCATCGAGGCACTGGCGGTCGTACGCGACGCCTTCGCCGCGCTCTGAACTCACCCGAAACAACCAACGCCCAGGAGTTACCCATGACGCTGACCACCGCCCCCGCTGCCAAGAAGTCCACCTACCGGCCGCTGGAGTTGTTCGACACCGACCGCCTGCTCGACAGCGACGAGCGTGACATCGCCGCGACGGTGCGCCAGTTCGTCGATACCCGGCTCAAGCCGAATGTCGAGGGCTGGTTCGAATCGGCCACCTTGCCAAAGGAATTGGCCAAGGAGTTCGGAGATCTGGGCGTCCTGGGCATGCACTTGCAGGGGTACGGGTGTGCGGGTACCAATGCCGTGAGCTATGGGTTGGCCTGCATGGAGTTGGAGGCCGGTGACAGCGGATTCCGCAGCTTCGTGTCCGTGCAGGGATCGCTGTCGATGTTCTCGATCTACCGGTTCGGCTCCGAGGAGCAGAAAAACGAGTGGCTGCCGCGGCTGGCCACCGGTGAGGCGATCGGTTGTTTCGGCCTGACCGAGCCGGACTTCGGCTCCAACCCGGCCGGCATGCGTACCCGGGCCCGCCGCGACGGGAGCGATTGGGTGCTCAACGGCACCAAGATGTGGATCACCAACGGCAACCTCGCCGACGTGGCCACAGTCTGGGCGCAGACCGACGACGGTATTCGCGGCTTCCTGGTGCCCACCGACACCCCGGGATTCACCGCCAACGCGATCCACCGCAAGCTGTCCCTGCGGGCCTCGGTGACCTCGGAGCTGGTGTTGGACAACGTGCGCCTGCCCGCGTCGGCACAACTGCCGTTGGCCCAAGGATTGTCGGGCCCGTTGTCGTGCCTCAACGAGGCCAGGTTCGGCATCGTGTTCGGTGCGCTCGGCGCCGCGCGTGACAGCCTGGAGACGGCGATCGACTACGCGTCTGCGCGGGAGGTGTTCGACAAGCCGCTCATCAGCTACCAGCTCACCCAGGAGAAGCTGGCCAACATGACCTTGGAGTTGGGCAAGGGGATGTTGCTGGCGATTCACCTGGGCCGCATCAAGGACGCCGACGGGGCGCGGCCCGAACAGATCAGCCTGGGCAAGCTCAACAATGTGCGCGAGGCCCTGGCCATCGCCCGGGAGTGCCGAACCCTGTTGGGTGGCAGTGGAATCACCCTGGAGTACTCGCCGCTGCGGCATGCCAACAACCTCGAATCGGTACTGACCTACGAAGGCACCTCCGAGATGCACCTGCTCGCGATCGGCAAGGCCCTGACCGGCCAAGCCGCGTTCCGCTGAGCCGCAAACTGATTGGAGCAATCGAATGACGATGCAGACCCCTGCACGGCTGCAGCACCTCGTTGCCGGGCAATGGATTTCCGGCGAGGGTGACGGTGTCCGGAGTGTCGATCCTTCGCGGCCACAGTCGATCGTCGCCGAAGGCGGCGCCGCGAGCACGGACCATCTGGACGCAGCGGTGGCCGCGGCCGGCGACGCGGTTCGCGGGTGGGCGGGCACTCCGATGGCCGCGCGCGGTGGCGTGCTGCTGACCGCGGCCGAGATTCTCGACGAGAAGGCCGCCGAGTGGGGGCGCGACCTCTCGGTCGAAGAAGGCAAGACGCTGGCCGAGGGTGTCGGTGAAGTGCGTCGTGCTGCCCAGATTCTTCGTTACTACGGCAACGAGGGCGATCGCCAAGCAGGCGAGATCTACGCCTCGCCGCGTGCCGGTGAACAGATCCTGGTCACCCGCAAGCCGGTTGGTGTCGTCGGGGTCATCACCCCGTTCAACTTTCCCATCGCCATCCCGGCCTGGAAGATCGCGCCGGCGCTTATCTACGGCAACTCGGTGGTGTGGAAGCCGGCCAGCACCGTGCCGCTGCTCGCGATGCACCTGGCGAGCGCGCTCGACACCGCGGGTCTGCCGGCGGGTGTGCTCAATCTGCTCATCGGTGGCTCGGCCATCGGCGACGGCATCGTCAACCATCCCGACGTCGATGCGGTCACTTTCACCGGATCGACCGGCATCGGGCGGCGGATCGCGAGCCTGGCAGCCGAGCGCGGGGTGCCCGCCCAGGCCGAGATGGGCGGCAAGAACGCCGCTGTCGTACTCGACGATGCCGATCTGGACCTGGCGGTCGAGCAGGTGATGCTGGGCGCGTTCCGCTCGACCGGTCAAAAGTGCACCGCCACATCCCGATTGATTCTCACCGAGAAGATCGCCGACCGCTTCCTGGACGTCCTCACTGACCGTGCCGGGGCACTTGTGGTGGGCGATCCGGTCGATGAGGCCACCCAGATGGGGCCGGTCGTCAGCGAGTCGGCGCACAAGACGATCACGACCGGGATCGAAACCGCGCGGTCGCAGGGAGCGTCCGTCCTGGCCGGCGGGCAGCCCTACAGCGACGAAATCCGTTCCCGCGGTTACTTCGTCGCGCCCACCGTCATCGAACTCGGCGACCAGCCCGCCGACCTGTGGACCGACGAATTGTTCGGCCCGGTGCTCGCGGTGCGCCGCGCCGCCGACGCCGACGAAGCGTTCGCGTTGGCCAATGACAGTGAATTCGGCCTCTCGGCCGCGGTTTTCACCCAGGACCTGACCCGCGCGCTGCAGGCGGTCGAACACCTCGACGTCGGGGTACTGCACGTCAACTCCGAATCCGCCGGGGCCGATCCGCATGTGCCGTTCGGCGGCGCCAAGAAGAGCGGGCTGGGGCCGAAAGAACAGGGATCGGCGGCCCGGGAGTTCTTCACCCACACCACGACGGTGTACCTGCGCGGTGGAGCACCGCGCTCATGAGCACCGGTGCGCTCGACGGAATCACCGTCGTCGACTTCAGTCGTGTACTCGCCGGCCCGTACGCCACCATGATGCTCGGCGACTTCGGTGCCGATGTCATCAAGATCGAGCGGCCCGGCGTCGGGGACGACACCCGCGAGTGGGGACCGCCCTACGATGCCGACGGCGTCGCCACCTACTTCAATTCCGTCAATCGCAACAAGCGGTCTCTGGTGCTCGACCTCACCGATCCCGACGATGTCGCCCGGGCCCTCGAGTTGGTCAGCCGCGCCGACATCGTCGTCGAGAACTTCCGGCCCGGAACCATGGAAAAGCTCGGACTCGGCTATGACACCCTCCGCGAAGTCAAGCCAGACCTGATCTACTGCGCCGTCACCGGATTCGGGCACGACGGCGGGGCCGCCCTGCCCGGCTACGACCTGCTGGTCCAAGCTGTCGGCGGTCTGATGAGCATCACCGGTCCGCAACCCGGTGACCCCACCAAGGTCGGGGTCGCGATGGTCGACGTGCTCACCGGCATGCACGCCGTCACCGGCATCCTGGTGGCACTGGCCCACCGCGACCGCACCGGGCAGGGACAACGTGTCGACACCAACCTGCTTTCGGTGTTGTTGTCTTCCATGGTCAACCAGGCCTCCGGCTTCCTGGGTGCGGGAAGCGTCCCGACGATCATGGGAAATCGCCATCCCAGCATCGCGCCGTACCAGACCTTCAACACCGCGGATCGGCCGATCGCACTGGCGGTCGGCAATGACAAGCAGTTCCGGTTGCTGGCCGCCGCGCTCGAACTCGACGGCCTCGCCGATGACGAACGCTTCGCGTCCAACGCATTACGGGTGCGGCACCGAGACGAACTCTGTGCTCTGTTGGAGGCCCGGCTGATCACCCATGGCGCCGACCACTGGTATGAGGTACTCACCACCGTGGGCGTGCCGGCAGGGCCGATCAACGACATGGCGGAGGCGTTCACCTTCGCCGAGAAGCTGGGGCTGACGGTGACCGTACCGGTGCCCGGCAGCAGCACCCCGCAGGTCGCCAATCCGGTCTCGCTGTCGATCACACCGCCGCAGTACCGCAGCGGCCCGCCCCGCCTTGGACAGGGCACCACCTGACGCGCGCGCCCTTACATTAGAACTGTGGTGCACAGTGCTTCCCTCGACGCCGGCACAAGGGCGTGCCCATGGCGATGACCGTGCGCCGGCTCGCGCAGACCCCCGGCCTTGGGCTGAGCTTGATCGCCGGCCGCGACGGAGGTGACCGCTCGATCGGGTGGGCTCACGCGATCGAACTCGAAGATCCGACGCCATATCTGTCGGGCGGCGAACTCGTGATGACGACCGGCATGAACGTGGGGGACACCGCCGACCGACAGTTCGAATATCTGGCTCGGCTGTCCTCGGCCGGAGTCGCCGCGTTGGCCTTCGACACCGGGACCACGCATCCGGCGGTGCCGGCCGGGATCATCGCCGCGGGCGACGCGCTGGGGTTGCCCGTGCTCAGCGTTCCGCCGCAGACCCCGTTCATCGCCATCAGCCGAGCCATCATCGATGAAGTCACCGCCGACCAACTCCGCTCGGTCCAGCGCGTCGTCGATCAACAGGAAGTGCTGGCCCGGGAAACCCTGAGAAACGGTATCCCCGCTGTCGTCGCCGCATTGAGCAAGCTGCTCTCGGCTACCGTCGTCGTCATCGACGTCGACGGTAATGCCTTGGCGGCCAGCGGATCCGAAACCGACCATGTCTGCGCGCTGGGCGCGGGCCTGATCGAGGACAGCACCAACAGGCGAACCAAACACGCCAGCCGCGTCGTCGCCGACGGCTCCGGTTACTGCACGTTGCAGGCGCTCAAGGCGGCCCAGCCGCTGCGCGGGTATCTGGCCGTCAAGACCAACGAGCCACTGTCTCCCACCGAACGCCTGCTTGTTTCCCATGCCGTGTCGCTGATCTCCATCGAGATGGGCAAGCCTGCCAAGATCCTCGACGCCGAGCACCGGCTGCGGGTCGCCACCACCGCCGGGCTCATCGCCGACCCGCCGACCATCGATCACGCCGTCCTCAGATACTTCCGGTTCGACCCCGACGAGGACATCGCCGTGGTGGCATTGACCGGCACCGGCCCCAGTCTCACCGCCGAGACTCACGCGCTCCGCGTGCTCGAGTCCCGGCACTCCCGGTACCTGATCTGTTCGGGCGCAGGCGAATTGATCGTCATCTTGCCCGCCGCAGAGTCCGCCGCCGCGCCGTTGTTGGTCACCGAGGTCGGCGCCCAACTGCAGAAGCGCGTGCGCGGTGGCCTGAGCAAGCCCGCCACATTCGGCAACATCGCCACCGCGGTGAACCAAGCCCGCACTGCGGCGCTGATCGGTAACAGCGACGACGCGTTCCAAACCTATGCTGAGATCGGGCTTTTCGACGTCATCCTCGGCGGCCGCAGCGCAGATGAATTGCGCCTGATCGCCGAACCCATTGCCCCGGTTGTCGATCAGGACACGAGCCCCAACGGCACCGGCGACGGACTGCTCGCTACATTGGAAAGCTACCTGCGGCACAACGGTCACCTGGAAGGTGCAGCGGCCGAGCTGGGCATCCACCGCCACACCATGCGCAACCGCGTCGCCAAGATCGCTCAGCTGACCCGGCGCGACCTGCAAAGCCCCGACGTCCGGGCTCAGCTGCTCCTGGCGATCAGGGCTCGTGATCTGCTGCGGATCGACCGCCCGGATTGATCCGGCCGCGCCCGCTCGATCACGGCTTGAGCAGCGCGACGACCTTGTCCTCGAGCGCCACCGGATCGGCATTCGGGTCGGCCGTTTCGGTGTGCGGCAACGCGGCCTCGGGATCGGCGAAATCGCGGTAGGTCTTGTCACCGGCGAGTGTCGCCAGCAGATATCCGGTGAGCAGGCCGCGCACGATCTTCTGGGTGCCCTTGTCGGCGCCGGGCAACCCGAAGAAACGCGCCAGGCGACGCCCCTCGACCAGGCCGCCGGCCTGCGCCTTGCTGACCGTCCGCAGCGTCGCCCCGTCCCAGGCCCGGGACAGCTCCACAGCGTTCGAACGCAGCGTCATCTGGTCGCCCGGGGCGGTCAAGACCAGGCCCGGCACCTTGAGCGTGGCGGCGGGTTGCTCTGCCGGCGGCTTGGTCACCGTCGGGAACAGGGCCACCACAGCCTTCGGGCGGTGGGCGTCACCGCCCATGCCCGCGGCGGCGAACACCGCCGCCGACCCGCCGAAGCCGTGGCCCACCACGCCCCGCTTACCTGGATGCACGCTGATCTTGCCCGTACCCAGTCGCACCCCGGTGATGATCTCCAGCGCCGCACCGAGGTCGAAGGCGAAATTGAGCACCGAGGGAGCCACGCTTTTCTCGGTGTTCGGCGCCGCGGCCACGATGCCCCAGGACGCGAGGTGTTCCAGCGTGTGCGCGTAATTGCCGGCCTGTGCCATCCAGTCGTGGGCGAACACCACCCCGGGTAGGTTCAGGCCGGACTCCGGCGTGTACACCACCCCGGGGACGCCGGCGAAAGCCAGGTCGCCGCGCAGGACGCGATGCGGTCCGCGCCGGGTCAACCCTGCGAAGAGCTTCTTTGTGCTGGCCACGCGTTGACCGTAGCGCAGGGTGATTTGTGTCAAACCCCTTCGCCGCCGAATCGGGTCAGGCGGCCGGCTGCACTACCCTGGGACCCTATGTGTGGAATCGTCGGCTACGTCGGGCCGCGCCCGGCTCGCGGCATCGTGGTCGACGCGCTGCGGCGGATGGAATACCGAGGCTACGACTCCGCGGGAATCGCGCTGGTCGACGGCAACGGTGGGTTGACGGTACGTCGCCGCGCCGGCCGGCTGGCCAACCTGGAGACCGCCCTGGCCGAGACCGACGACAACATCCTGACCGGCAGCACCGGCCTCGGCCACACCCGGTGGGCCACCCACGGTCGTCCCACCGACCGCAACGCCCACCCACACCGTGACGCCGCGGCCAAGATCGCCGTCGTCCACAACGGCATCATCGAGAACTTCGCCGTCCTGCGCGCCGAGCTCGAAGCCGCCGGGGTGGAGTTCGCCAGCGACACCGACTCCGAGGTGGCCGTGCACCTGGTGGCACGCCAGTACGCCACCGGTGACACCGCCGGAGACTTCCCGGCCTCCGTGCTGGCAGTGCTGCAGCGCCTGGAAGGGCACTTCACCCTGGTGTTCGCCAACGCCGATGACCCGGGCACCATCGTGGCCGCCCGGCGGTCCACCCCGCTGGTGGTCGGTATCGGCGACGGCGAGATGTTCGTCGGCTCCGACGTCGCGGCCTTCATCGAACACACCCGGCACGCCGTGGAGCTGGGCCAGGACCAGGCGGTGGTGCTGACCGCCGACGGCTACCGGATCACCGACTTCTTCGGCCGCGACGATCTGCAGGCCGGTCGTGACTACCGCGAGTTCCACATCGACTGGGATCTCGACGCCGCCGAAAAAGGTGGCTACGACTACTTCATGCTCAAGGAGATCGCCGAGCAGCCCGCCGCGGTCGCCGACACCCTGCTGGGCCATTTCGTCGACGGCCGGATCGTGCTCGACGAGCAGCGGCTGTCCGATCAAGAGCTTCGCGAGATCGACAAGGTCTTCATCGTCGCCTGTGGCACCGCGTACCACTCGGGCCTGCTGGCCAAATACGCCATCGAGCACTGGACCCGGCTGCCCGTCGAGGTCGAGCTGGCCAGCGAGTTCCGCTACCGCGACCCGGTGCTGGACCGCAGCACCCTGGTGATCGCCATCTCGCAGTCCGGCGAGACCGCCGACACGCTGGAAGCGGTGCGGCACGCCAAGACGCAGAAGGCCAAGGTGCTGGCGATCTGCAACACCAACGGCAGCCAGATCCCGCGTGAGGCCGATGCGGTGCTCTACACCCGGGCCGGGCCGGAGATCGGCGTGGCCGCCACCAAGACGTTCCTGGCCCAGATCGCCGCGAACTATCTGGTGGGGCTGGCCCTGGCGCAGGCCCGCGGGACCAAGTACCCAGATGAGGTCGAGCGCGAGTACCACGATCTCGAGGCCATGCCGGACCTGATCGCCCGGGTGCTGGCCGGCATCGAATCTGTGGGGCAGTTGGCTCGGCAGTTCGCCAAGTCACCCACCGTGCTGTTCCTCGGGCGGCACGTCGGCTACCCGGTGGCGCTGGAGGGCGCGCTCAAGCTCAAGGAGCTGGCCTACATGCACGCCGAGGGCTTCGCCGCCGGTGAGCTCAAGCACGGCCCGATCGCGCTGATCGACGAGGATCTGCCCGTGATCGTGGTGATGCCGTCGCCCAAGAACGCGCAGATGCTGCACGCCAAGCTGCTGTCCAACATCCGTGAGATCCAGGCCCGTGGGGCGGTGACCATCGTGATCGCCGAGGAGGGTGACGACACGGTGCGGCCCTACGCCGACCACCTGATCGAGATCCCGGCGGTGTCAACGCTTTTCCAGCCGCTCCTGTCGACAATCCCGCTGCAGGTGTTCGCGGCCGGCGTGGCCCGGGCTCGCGGGTACGACGTCGACAAGCCGCGCAACCTGGCCAAGTCCGTCACCGTCGAGTAGCGCCGCTATTCCGTCGAACGTGAAGAAGATCGCGAGATTTCCGAGAAATCTCGCGATCTTCTTCACGTTCGGAGTCGAGGTCTGATGGATCTGCTCGTTCCGAAGGTCAACGTCGCCGGACGCTGGGCCCGGGACGGGCTGGGCGCCTTTGTCTCCGACACGGCGTTCGAGCATTTCCTTGGCACCTACCGGGCCGGGATGGCGGCCCTGCCGTCGTTCGAATTGTTCGACGTGCCAACCTCGTTCGGCACCGTGCGGGCCTACCGATTCGCCGGGGCCGTCGCGGGGGCGCCGGTGGTGCTGCTGCCGGGCCGCAACGCATCGACGCCGATGTACCGGACCAACCTCGGGCCGTTGCTGCAACAGCGCACGGTGTATGCGATCGACCTGCTCGGTGAGGCAGGACTGTCGGTCCAGCACAAGAGGATTCGCGACGCCCTCGACCAGGCCCAGTGGCTCGACGAGGCGCTGGCTGGTCTCGGGGTGGAACAGGCGCATCTGCTCGGGGTGTCGATCGGCGGCTGGACCGCCGTCAACGCTGCGGTGCACCGGCCCAACCGCGTAGCTTCGCTGACCCTGCTCGATCCCGTGTTCACTTTCACCGGCGCCCCGGTCAAGGCGATTGTCGCCTCGGTGGCGTTGTTCGCGCCCGTGCCGGGGCGCTGGCGACGCCGAGTGCTGAGCTGGATATCCGGAGGCGCCGACGTGGCGGACGCCGAGGTCGAATCCGCACTGATCTCGGCGGGGGCAAAGGACTTCACGGTGCGCACACCGGCACCGAAACTGTTCACCGACGAGCAGCTGCGCGGCCTCGCCATACCCGTGCTGGCGCTGATCGCCGGCCGCAGCGTCATGCTCGATCCCACCCGTGCTGTCACGCGGGCGCGAGAGCTCTTGCCGCGCGGGCAGGTCGAACTATGGCCCGAGGCGTCCCATGCCATCAACGGCGAATACCCGGAAGAGATCGCGCGCCGTGCGGGGCAGTTCTGGGACGAGGTGTGAGCGCCCAGGTGATCAGGCGCGGATCACCGCCGGTCCCAGGGCTTCATAGCGGTGTGCTTGCTCGGCGGCCAACTCGGTTCCGGTGACGATCGACTCGAAATCGGAGACCTCGGCGAATCGGCAGAAACTCGTCTCCCCGAACTTGGAATGCGCAGCTACGAGGATGCACCGTTGCGCGACCTTCACCGCGGTCTGCTTGACCGCCGCCACCGCGGGATCCGGTGTGGTGAGGCCGTGTTCGACAGTGATCCCGTTGGTGCCGAGGAAGGCGATGTCGATCACCAGACTGTTCAGTCGCTCCACCGCCCAGTGGTCGACGGTGGCCAGGGTGCGTCCCCGCATGCGCCCGCCGATCATCAGGACCGTTACCGTCTCGCTGTGGGCCAGCGCTTCGGCGGCCAGCAGTGAGGATGTCACCACCGTCAGCTCGTGATCGGCGAGCTGTTCGGCGATCAACCGTGGCGTGAAACCCTCGTCCAGGTAGACGGTTTCGGCACCGTGCAACTGATGTGCCGCCGCGGCGGCGATGCGGTGCTTCTGGGCCAGGTCCACCTGGCTGCGGTATTCGACGGTGGATTCGAACGCCGCGGTCTCCAGTGGGATCGCGCCGCCGTGTACCCGCTTGAGCAGACGTCTGCCGGCCAGCGCCTTGAGGTCGCGGCGGATCGTCTCGGCCGCGACGTCGAGTTCGTCGGCCAGCGCCAGCACGTCGACACGGCCCCGGCTGCGCGCGAACTCGACGATGCGGCTCTGGCGGGTATCGGAATCCACGCTTGCCATTCTGAAGCACCCGGGTGTGCCGTCGGCTATTCGCTGTCGGAGAGCACTGAACGCACCTCGTCGGCGCTGGTCGCCGCCCGCAGCCGGGCCACTTCGTCCTTGTCGAGGAAGACGTGGGCGATCTTGGTCAGCAGCGCCATGTGGTCGTTACCCTGCCCAGCGATCCCGACGACGAACTCGGCGGGCTTGCCGTTCCAGTCGATGGGTTCCGGGTAGCGAACGAAGGAGATGCCGGTGCGGCGGATCGCGCTCTTCGCCTCGTTGGTGCCATGCGGGATCGCCAGCCCGTTGCCCATGTAGGTCGACACCGACTTCTCGCGCTCGTGCATGGCATCCACATAGGCCGGCTCGACCGCGTCCGCTGCTACCAACAGGGCACCGGCCTCGTCGATGGCACCGGCGGCCGAGGTGGCGGTGCCGGCCAGCACGATCGAGTCCAGCGGCAGCACATCGTTGGCAGTGTTCTCGGGCCGCTCCTCAGCGACCTCGCCCGCAGCTGCCTGGTCTTCGCGCGAGCGCTCATCCCCAGCCGAGTTCGTGTCCCGCAGCGTCTCGACGATCTCGTCGTAGCGCGGCGAACTCATGAAATCGTCGACCGAAACATGAACGGCTGAACCGGTTTTCAATCGCGCCCGGTCGGTCAGGTCGCGGTGGGTCACCACCATGTCGTAGGTGTCGGTGAGGTTCGCGATCGACTGGTTGGTCACGGTGATATCGCCGAAGCCTGCGGACCGGATCTTCTTGCGCAGCACCGACGCGCCCATCGCCGAAGAGCCCATACCGGCATCGCATGCGAACACGATGCTGGTCACCGGCCACCTCCGCGCGCCCACGAGGGCGGAGGCCACGCTCGATTTCTTTCCCTTGAGCGCTTCCATCTCGGCGGTGGCCGCGGCCAGATCGGGTACCTCGGCGGCACGATCGGTCTTGAGAAGCAACGAGGCGACGGCGAACGAGACGGCGGTGGCCCCGAGCACCGCCAATGTCACGCCGAGAAAGCTGCCGCTTGCCGTCTGCGCGTAGATCGCGATGATCGAACCGGGGGCGGCCGGGGCGCGCAGGCCGGAACCGAACAACACGTTGATGAAGACTCCGGTCATGCCGCCGAGGATGGTCGCGGCGATCAGCTTGGGTTTCATCAGCACGTACGGGAAGTAGATCTCGTGGATGCCGCCGAAGAACTGGATGATCGCCGCGCCCGGTGCCGACGCGCGGGCAGCGCCGCGACCGAACACCATGAACGCCAACAGGACTCCCAAACCGGGGCCGGGGTTGGTCTCCAGCAGGAACAGGATCGACTTCCCGGTGTCCAGTGCCTGGGTGGTGCCCAGCGGGGTCAGCACCCCGTGGTTGATGGCGTTGTTGAGGAACAGCACCTTCGCCGGTTCGATGAGCAACGAGGTGAGCGGCAGCAAGTCGTTGCTGACCAGAAAGTCCACCGCGTTGCCGGCCGCGCGGGTGAACGACGACACGATCGGGCCGACACCGAAGAAGCCGAGGATCGCCAGCAGCATGCCGAGGATGCCTGCGGAGAAGTTGTCGACGAGCATCTCGAAGCCGGGCCTGACCCTGCCTTCCCAGAGCGCGTCGGCCTTCTTCATCGCCCAGCCGCCCAGCGGTCCCATGATCATCGCGCCCATGAACATCGGGACGTCGGCACCGGCGACCACACCCATGGCGGCGATCGCGCCGACGACGGCGCCGCGGTTGCCGTGGATCATCCGGCCGCCGGTGTAGCCGATCAGGACCGGCAGCAGGTAGGTGATCATCGGGCCGACGATTCCGGCGCCGTCGTAGCTGCCCCAGCCGCCGATCCTGGCCACCCAGCCGCCGGGGTCCCTGAGACCGGAGAAGATGGCCTGCAGCCAACCCTGCTCGATGAACAGGGCCGTGATCAGGCCCCAGGCGATGAAGGCGCCGATGTTCGGCATCACCATGTTCGACAGCGAGGTGCCCAGCTTCTGCACGTGCACCCGGACCCCGGTGCGTGGCGCTTCGACAGTGGACATCTGACGACCTCCGATCTTGCCGGCTGGTGGGTGACGCCGGTCACATGCACATTCAGTACACCGCATAAGTGGGCACTACTGCAAGCAAACGGGCGGAAGTGGGCAGACAAAATTGTGGTTTTATGACCGGATTGGCGTTAGGGTGCTCCTACCGACCCGGTTAGCGCCAGTCCCTGCGAGTCGAGAGGACCGCCATGAAAGCCCTGCGTTACTACGCGCCCGAGGACGTCCGACTGGAGGATGTGCCAGAGCCCCAGTGCGCCCCCGACGAAGTGAAGATCCGGGTGCGCAACTGCTCCACCTGCGGTACCGACGTCAAGATCCTGCACAACGGACACCAGAACCTGACCCCACCGCGCACCATCGGCCATGAGATCGCCGGTGACATCGTGGAGGTGGGTGCCCAGGTAAACACCGCGAACGCCACGAATTGGGCTGAGGGTGACCGGGTTCAGGTGATCGCAGCGGTCCCTTGCGGCGAATGCCATGAGTGCCGCAAGGGCTGGATGGCGGTGTGTCAGAACCAGACATCGATGGGCTACCAGTACGACGGCGGTTTCGCCGAGTACATGATCGTTCCCCGTCAGGTGCTCAAAGTCGATGGGCTGAACCGGATTCCGGACAATGTCAGCTATGACGAGGCGTCCGCGGCCGAACCGTTCGCGTGTGCCATCAACGCCCAGGACCTCCTCGGCATCGAAGAGGGTGACACCGTCGTGGTGTTCGGTGCCGGCCCGATTGGCTGTATGCACATCCGCATCGCGCGCGGGGTGCACAACTGCGGCCCCGTGTATCTCGTCGACGTGAACGAAAGCCGGCTCAAGATGTCGGCGGATGCCGTGCATCCGGACGAGGTGATCAACGCGGCCGAGGTCGACGTCGTGGAGAAGGTGATGGAACTGACCGGCGGCCGTGGCGCCGACGTCGTCATCACCGCCACCGCGGCCAACGTCACCCAGGAACAGGCCATTGCGATGGCGGCCAGAAACGGCCGCATCTCGTTCTTCGGCGGACTGCCCAAGACCAACCCGACCATCACGTGCGATTCGAATGTGGTGCACTACCGGCAACTGCACATCCACGGCGCCAACGGTTCCGCTCCGGAACACAACAAACGTGCCCTGCAATACATCTCGACCGGCCAGGTTCCGGTGAAGGACCTCATCACGCGCCATATTCCGCTGGACGATGTGCTCGATGCGTTCTCGATCGTGCAGAACGGTGAGGCCATCAAGGTGACGGTGGAGCCTGCCGCGGCCACAGCCGCGGTCTGACGTCAGTACAGCCCATTCTCGTAGTGGTCGTCGATCACGGCGTGGAGTGACCCGGCCAGGTCGCCGAGTTTCTCGGCCATCTTCGCCGCGCTCTCGGTGATCGAGAGGGTGTAGAAGTCCCCGCCCAATGTCACGGCGTCGGCCAGTCCCCGGCCGTCGCCGTCCCATAGCTTGGCCCGGATCACAGCCTTGCCGCACTGCCCGAACACTTCGCGAATGCGGACGATGGTGGCCAGCACCGCGGGTTTGCCGTCGGCGCTGAGCATTTCGAGTAGCTCCGGGTCGTCGGTGACGAACGCGTCCCCGTTCACCCTGATCACCTCGCGGATGCCGGGCACGAAGAAGACCAGTCCCACGGCGGGATGCGCCGTGATGTTCTTGTGGGTGTCGGCGAGCTTGTTGCCCGGCCGGTCGGGGATGGCGAGAGTCCACGGGTCGAGGATCCGCACCGATCCCGGTGGGTCTCCGCGGGGGCTGGTGTCCAATTGACCGTCGGCGCCCACGGTCGCCATACAGAAGAACGGACTGTGCGCGATGAACCGAGCCGAGAATTCGCCGAGCTTCGGCTCCTTCTTCTCGGCGATGAACCGTTCCGGGTACCCGACGATCTCCCTGACCCGCTCCATGGAGATGGGGGAGTACGAGTCGGCCGCTGTGCCTGTGGTTTTCATCGAATTTCCTATATGTCGAGAACCAGCCGGGGAGTTTGCGCCCGGGAAACGCAGATGAACATGCGATCGTTGGCGGCGCGTTCGGACTCGGAGAGAATGTCGTCCCGATGGTCGGGTACTCCGTCGACGACGGCGGTCTCGCACGCACCGCAGATACCGGATCGGCACGACGACGGCACGTTGACGCCGGCGCCCTCGAGCGCGGTGAGGATGCTCTGACCCGCTTCGACATTGACGGTCTTCTCCGATGCGGCGCACACCACCTCGACCGGCTTGTCGCCGGCGGACGGGGCCCGTTTGCGCGGCTTGAAGCGTTCGAGATGCAGGCTGTCTGCCGGCCAGTGTGCGGTGGCGTCCTGCAGTGCCGACAGGAGCGCGGCGGGGCCGCACGCATAGACCTTCGCGCCGCAACGGACCTGGGCGAACTGCTCGCCGAGGGGGATGCGACCGCCGGCGTCGGAGGCGTAGAAGCTCACCCGCGTTCCGTATCCGCGGAGTTCGTCCGAGAACGGCATCGAGGTCGCGGTGCGCCCGCCGTAGAGCAGTTTCCAGTCCAGGCCCCAGGATTCGGCCTGACGGATCATCGGGAGGATGGGGGTGATCCCGATGCCGCCGGCCACGAACACATATGAGGTGGCGCGCTGCAGCTCGAAGGTGTTGCGTAGCCCGGCAACCGTGAGTTGCTGCCCCGGGCGCAGGAACGCGTGCACGTACTCGGAGCCGCCGCGGCTGGTGCGTTCCCGCCGCACTCCGATGCGGTAGTACGACCGCTCACCGACCGGTCCGCACAACGAGTACTGGCGCTGGATGCCGGTCGGCAGGAGCAGATCGATGTGGGCGCCGGGTTCCCAGGCCGGCAGCAGCTCGCCGGAACGCGGCTGCAGTTGCACGGACACCACACCGTCGGCCTCCCATGTCAGTTGGCGAACGGCGACGCCGATCCCGCCGGCGGTCAGTTCGCTGCCCATACCGCGTCCTCCTTTCCGTGTTAACAATGTTAATTGCAGGTCAGAGCGTAGTGTTAACATCGTTAACGTGTCAACCGCCTCGACTGGCCGCGATCGCGTGGCGCTGGCCAAGCTGTCGGTGGACCGCGTGGTCGGGGAAGCCCTGGCGCTGGTCAACGACGGTGGGCTGGAATCGCTGACGATGCGCCGGCTGGCCGACCGGCTGCAAGCGCACCTGCCGACGATCTACCGGCTGGTCGACGGCAAAGATGCCCTGGTCGACGAGATGGCCGAGACGATTTTGGCGAAGGCACTCGAAAATGCCGACACTGCCGACCCGGAATGGACTCATCGCGTCAAAAGCCTTGCTGCGGGACTCCGTTCGGCTCTGCTGGCACAGCGCGACGGAGCTCGGATCGTCGGCGGCAACTATGCCGCCAAGCGAGCCAACCTGACCTTCGTCGACACGCTCGTCGGCAGTATCCAGGCCGGCGGTCTGGCCAGGGAGCACGCCTTGTGGGCGGCGAGCTCACTGTTCTGCTACGTCCTCGGCGAGGTGCTGGAACAACAGGGCGCGGCCGGGGGTGAGATCGAGACGCTCGAAGGTGTGGTTCGTGCAGGCGAGTATCCGCACCTCGCGTCAAGCCCCGTCGAGCAACTGCTCGACTTCGACGCGCGGTTCGAGTTCGGGTTGCACCTGCTCATGTCGGGCATGCGTTGCGGATAACGCCTCGCCCAGTGCCTCCACCCCGTCACTTTCGGTGACTGTCAGCGGTCCCGAGCAAACACACGTAACCTGTTGGCGCGCGGCAAAGTCGACGACACATCGAGCGGAGCGGGAGCAGATGCGGTACTACTACTCGGCCGATGCGATCCGTGAGGCCGAGGCGCCACTGCTGGCAGCGCTGCCCGACGGAGTGCTGATGGGCCGTGCCGCGTACGGACTGGCGACGGCGATCGCCACCGAACTGAAGCTGCGGACCGGTGGTGTCGCCGGCCGGCGGGTCTGTGCCGTGGTGGGCTCGGGCGACAACGGCGGCGACGCGCTGTGGGCGGCGACATTCCTGCGCCGCCGCGGAGCAGCCGCTGACGCTGTCCTGCTCAACCCGGAGAAAACTCACGCCAAGGCCCTGGCCGCGTTCCGTCGGGCCGGCGGCCGCCTCGTGTCCCGCATCTCGGCGGCAACCGATCTGGTGATCGACGGTGTGGTCGGTATCTCGGGGCGCAGGCCGCTGCGACCCAACGCCGCGGCGGTGTTCGAGGCGAGCACGGCCCCGGTGGTCGCCGTCGACATCCCCAGCGGCCTCGACGTGCAGACCGGAGCCGCCGACGGCCCACATGTGCACGCTGTCCTCACGGTCACCTTCGGCGGCCTGAAACCGGTACACGCGCTGGGGGAGTGCGGCCGGGTCGAACTCGTCGACATCGGCCTGAACCTGGCACCGACCGAACTGGCCGGCCTGGAGGCGGCCGACGTCAGAAAGCTGTGGCCGGTCCCGGGCCCACACGACGACAAGTACACCCAGGGTGTCGCTGGTGTGGTGTCCGGTTCGGCCACTTACCCCGGGGCGGCGGTGTTGAGCACCGGGGCGGCGGTGGCCGCGACTTCCGGCATGGTCCGCTATGCGGGAAGTGCTGGCCCGCAAGTGCTTTCCCACTGGCCCGAGGTGATCGCCGCACCCAGCCCACAGGAAGCCGGGCGGGTCCAGGCCTGGGTGGTCGGGCCCGGGCTCGGCACCGACGATACGGCGAAGGCCGCGCTGCGTTTCGCGCTCGAATCCGATCTGCCGGTGATCGTCGACGCTGACGGTCTGACCCTGCTGGCCGCCGACCCAAGACTGCTGGCCGGTCGCAGTGCACCGACCGTGCTCACCCCGCATGCCGGGGAATTCGAGCGGCTGGCCGGAGCTCCTCCGGGCACCGACCGCGTCGCTGCTACCCGCAATCTGGCTGAGCGGCTCGGTGCCACAGTCCTGCTCAAAGGCAACGTCACAGTCGTCGCCTCACCCGGCCACGCGACCTATCTCAACCCGGCCGGTCAATCCTGGGCAGCCACAGCCGGATCCGGCGACGTGCTGTCCGGAATCATCGGCGCGCTGCTGGCCGCCGGCCTGTCCGCCGGCGATGCGGCAGCCGCAGCCGCCTTCGTCCACGCCCGCGCCGCCAACCTCTCGGCGGCCGATCCAGGCCCCAGCCCGGCGCCCACCTCGGCGTCGCGCATCCTCGCCCATGTCCGCGCCGCGATCGCCGCGCTGTAGCAGAAAAGGAACTCCATGCCGCACAAGCACCATCGCGCCCCGCACATCTCGCCCGCATACACCGGCAGGCTGGCAATGGCACCGGTTCCGTCGCTGCGCCTGCCCGATGACGCGATGGAACCCAGTGCGGCGTACCGGTTCATCCACGACGAGCTGATGCTCGACGGCAGCTCACGGCTGAACCTGGCGACGTTCGTCACCACCTGGATGGACCCCGAGGCCGAGAAGCTCATGGCCGAGACGTTCGACAAGAACATGATCGACAAGGACGAGTACCCGGCCACCGCGGCGATCGAAAGCCGTTGCGTCAGCATGGTCGCCGACCTGTTCCACGCCGAAGGGCTCAGCGCTGAAGATGCGTCGGCGGCGTGCGGCGTCTCCACGATCGGCTCGAGCGAGGCAGTCATGTTGGGCGGGCTCGCCCTCAAATGGCGGTGGCGGGAGAAGGTCGGCAAGGACTGGAAGGGACGCACCCCCAACCTGGTGATGGGTGCCAATGTCCAGGTGGTGTGGGAGAAGTTCTGCCGGTACTTCGACGTCGAACCGCGCTACCTGCCGATGGAAGAGGGCCGCTACGTCATCACCCCCGAGCAGGTGCTCGACGCGGTTGACGAGGACACGATCGGCGTCGTCGCGATCCTGGGGACCACCTACACCGGGGAGCTGGAACCGATCGCCGAGATCTGCGCCGCGCTGGATCAGCTCGCGCAAGACAAGGGCCTGGACATCCCCGTACACGTCGACGCCGCCAGTGGCGGATTCGTCGTCCCGTTCCTGCACCCCGACCTGGAATGGGACTTCCGGCTGCCGCGCGTGGTGTCGATCAACGTCAGCGGGCACAAATACGGGCTGACCTATCCGGGCATCGGGTTCGTGGTGTGGCGGAGCAAGGAGTATCTGCCCGAAGACCTGGTGTTCCGGGTCAACTACCTCGGTGGGGACATGCCGACGTTCACCTTGAACTTCTCGCGGCCCGGTAACCAGGTGGTGGGGCAGTACTACAACTTCCTGCGCCTGGGCCGGGCCGGATACACCCAGGTGATGCAGTGCTTGTCGCAGACGGCGCGCTGGCTGGGCGACGAGCTGCGCGACAGCGAGCACTTCGAGCTGATCACCGACGGGTCGGCGATCCCGGTGGTCAGCTTCCGGCTCAAGGGCAACCCGGGTTACACCGAGTTCGACGTGTCGGAGGGCCTGCGCTCCTTCGGCTGGCAGGTGCCGGCTTACACCATGCCCGAGGGTGCCACCGATGTCGTGGTGCTCCGGGTCGTGGTGCGCGAGGGCTTCTCGGCCGACCTGGCCCGCGCCCTCAAAGACGACACCATCACAGTGCTGAAGCGGCTCGACGCGCTCAAGCCCCGCGGAGCGTTCGACGACCTGCAGCCATTTGCGCACTAGAGGCGCCCTGTCGATCCGCTGATCTGCCCGGACGTGGGTCTCTGGGACAATGGTCGGCGGTGATATGACATGCAGACGACCGAACTCGAGACACCACTGACCCCGCGCGCAGTGGTGGACCTCGGCGCGATCGACCACAACGTGCGCCTGCTGCGCGAACATGCCGGCAGCGCCCAGGTGATGGCCGTGGTCAAGGCCGACGGTTACGGCCACGGCGCCGTCGAGGTGGGCAAAGCCGCGTTGGCCGCCGGGGCTGCCGAACTCGGGGTCGTGACGATCGCCGAGGGGTTGGCGTTGCGGGCCGGCGGCATCGCCGCCCCCGTGCTGTGCTGGCTGCACCCGCCGGGCACCGATTTCGCCCCGGCGCTCGAGGCCGATCTGCAGATCGCGGTGTCTTCAGTACGCCAAGTCGACGATGTGGTGGCGGCCGTTCAGCAGACCGGCCGTAGCGCGACCGTCACGGTGAAGGTCGACACCGGGCTGAGCCGCAACGGTGTCAGCCCAGCCGATTTCCCGGCGTTGATCGACGCGCTGGGTCGCGCCCAGGCCGCCGGCGCGCTCCGGCCGCGCGGCATCATGAGTCACCTGGTGCACGGCGACGAGCCGGAGAACCCGTTCAACGACCTGCAGGGCAAGCGGCTGACCGCGATGCGGGAACAGGCCGCCGCCCAGGGGGTGGTGTTCGAACTGGCCCACCTGTCGAATTCGCCTGCGGCGCTGACCCGTCCGGACTTGGCGTTCGACATGGTGCGTCCCGGTATCGCGGTCTACGGGCTGAGCCCCATCCCGGAGCGTGGCGACATGGGTTTGATCCCCGCCATGACGCTGAAATGCCCGGTGGCGCTGGTGCGCTCGGTGCATGCCGGCGACGGGGTGTCCTACGGCCACCGCTGGATCGCCGACCGGGACACCACGCTGGCGCTGTTGCCGGTGGGCTATGCCGACGGGATCTTCCGTTCGTTGAGCGGCAAGATCGAGGTGCTGATCAACGGCCGCCGCTGCCCGGCGGTCGGGCGGATCTGCATGGACCAGTTCGTCGTCGACCTCGGGCCGGGCGTCCCCGACGTCGTCGAAGGTGACGATGCGATCCTGTTCGGCCCGGGCACCCAGGGCGAAGAGACCGCCCAGGATTGGGCCGAACTGCTGGGCACCATCAACTACGAGGTGGCGACCAGCCCGCGCGGCCGGATCACCCGCACCTATGTGCAGGCGGGTCGCGGGCGTTGAGTCGCAATGCTCAGTGGTTGGCCGGTGCTGCCGGGCTGACTGCCGTGGGCACGGTGGCCGGCCGGTCGGTGGCGCGCTCACTGACCCGCCGCGCCGCCGGTGAGGATCCCTACCTGGGTGAGGACTTCGAGCGCCTCGATGCCGACCGCAGCTCTGTGGTGACCACCGAGGACGGGGTGCCGCTGGCGGTGCGTGAGGTCGGCCCCGACGACGCCCCGCTGACGGTGGTGTTCGCCCACGGCTTCTGCCTGCGCATGGGCGCCTTCTACTTTCAGCGCACCCGGCTGGCCGAGCAATGGGGGCCGCAGGTGCGGATGGTGTTCTACGACCAGCGCGGCCACGGTCAGTCCGGAGCGGCGTCACCGGATACCTACACCGTCGAACAACTCGGGCGCGATCTGGAAGCTGTTTTGGCCGTGACAGTTCCGCGCGGGCCGGCAGTGCTGGTCGGCCATTCCATGGGCGGCATGACGGTGCTCTCGCACGCCCGTCAGTTCCCGCATCGCTATCCGAAACAGATCGTCGGTGCCGCGGTGATCTCCTCGGCGGTCGAAGGGGTGGCCCGCTCGCCGCTGGGGGAGATCCTGCGCAACCCGGCGCTGGAGGCAGTGCGATTCGTGGCCCGCTATGCGCCCGGGGCGGTGCATCGCACCCGCGGTGCGGCCCGGTCGGTGATCGGGCCGGTCCTTCGCGCGGCGTCCTACGGCGACGAGGCGGTCAGCCCGAGCGTGGTCGAGTTCTCCCAGCGGATGATGCACGGCACCTCGATCACCACGCTCGTCGAGTTCCTGCACGCCCTCGAGGTCCATGACGAGGCGGCGGCGCTGCGGGTGTTGGCGAAAGTGCCGACCCTGATCGCCTGCGGTGACCGGGATCTGCTCACCCCAATGGAATACTCGAAGGCCATGGCCGCACAGTTACCCCGCTCCGAACTGGTGATCGTCGGGGGAGCCGGCCATCTGGTCCAGCTTGAGGAGCCCGTGGTGATCGACGATGCACTGGTCCGCCTGGTGGAGCGGGCTACCCCCTCCAAACTCGTCACCCTGAGCCGCCGGGTTCGCGATCGGGTCCGGTTCCGTGGCTGAGCGCAGTGCCGGTACCGCCGAGCTGGCCACCGCCGAGGACACCATTGCCCTGGGCGCCACGCTGGGCGCCGGGCTCAAGGCCGGTGACGTGGTGGTGCTCTCGGGCCCCTTGGGTGCCGGCAAGACCGTGATGGCCAAGGGCATCGCGGCGGCGATGGATGTCGACGGTCCGGTGGTCTCGCCCACGTTCGTGCTGGCCCGGGTGCATCCGGCTCGGCAACCGGGCCGGCCCGCCATGATCCACGTCGACATGTATCGGCTGCTCGACCACCCCGGCGTGGACCTGCTGGGCGAGCTCGACGCACTCGATCTGGACACCGATCTGGACGATGCCGTGGTGGTGGTGGAGTGGGGTGAGGGCTTGGCCGAACGCCTCTCCGACCATCACCTGGACATCCGGATCGAGCGCGACACCGAAACCGAGACGCGCACGGTGATCTGGCAGTGGAGTGCCCCATGAACATCCTGACCATCGACACCGCGACCCCGGCGGTCAGTGCCGGCGTGGTCCGTCGCGGCGAGGACGGCGCGGCGCAAACCCTCGCCGAACGGGTCACCGTCGATGCCCGAGCGCACGCCGAACAGCTCACCCCGAACGTGCTCGGCGCGGTCTCCGATGCCGGGATCACGGTGGCCGATCTGGACGCGGTTGTCGTCGGCTGCGGGCCGGGTCCGTTCACCGGGCTGCGGGTGGGGATGGCCAGTGCCGCGGCGTTCGGTCATGCGCTGGGCGTTCCGGTGCACGGGGTGTGCAGCCTGGACGCCATCGGAATCCACACCGACGGCGACGTATTGGTGGTCACCGATGCGCGGCGGCGTGAGGTGTACTGGGCGCACTATCGCGACGGTGTACGGGTCGACGGCCCCGCGGTCAACGCGCCCGCCGACGTGGCGGCTGTTCTGGCGAGCTCCGTTGCGGCGGTGGCCGGTTCACCCGAGCACGCCGCGCTGTTCGCGTTGCCCCGGCTCGACGTGGTGTACCCGACGCCCGCAGGCTTGGTGCGCGCCGTCGCGGATTGGGATGAACCGCAACCGCTGGTCCCGCTGTACCTGCGCCGGCCTGACGCCAAACCCTCTGCAACGGTACGGAAATGATCGTGTTCGATGCGCTGAACCGGGCCGATGCCGTGCGGTGCGCCGAGCTGGAGGCCAAGCTGTTCGCCGGCGACGATCCGTGGCCGGCGCGGGCGTTTCTGGCCGAACTCGACGCCAAGCACAACCGTTACATCGCCGCCCGCAGCGACGGGGTGCTGGTCGGCTACGCCGGAATCTCACGGCTGGGCCGGATGCGCCCGTACGAGTACGAGATCCACACCATCGGCGTCGATCCCGACTTCCAGGGGCAGGGGATCGGGCGCCGGTTGCTCGGCGACCTGCTGGACTATGCCTCGCGCGGAACGGTTTTCCTGGAGGTCCGCACCGACAACGAGCCGGCCATCGCCCTGTACGAGAGCTTCGGATTCGTCAACATCGGCCTGCGTAAGCGGTACTACCACGCCAGCGGGGCTGACGCGTACACCATGCAACGCCTTCCCCAAGGGGGCCCGACGTGATCATCCTGGCCATCGAAAGCTCTTGTGACGAAACCGGAGTCGGCATCGCCGACCTCGCCATTGACGACGGTGGCGGAGTGACCGTTTCTCTTTTGGCCGACGAAGTCGCCTCCAGCGTCGACGAGCACGCCCGCTACGGCGGCGTCGTCCCCGAGATCGCCTCGCGTGCGCACCTGGAAGCCTTGGGGCCGACCATGCGCCGCGCCCTGGACGCCGCGGGCATCGAGCGCCCCGACGTCGTCGCCGCGACCATCGGACCGGGGCTGGCCGGGGCACTGCTGGTCGGGGTGGCCGCCGCCAAGGCGTACGCCGCCGGCTGGAACGTCCCGTTCTACGGCGTCAACCACCTGGGCGGGCACTTGGCCGCCGACGTCTACGACCACGGGCCGCTGCCGGAAAGCGTGGGCCTGCTGGTCTCGGGTGGGCACACCCACCTGCTGCATGTCCGGTCGTTGGGGGAGCCCATCATCGAGTTGGGCAGCACGGTCGACGACGCCGCCGGGGAGGCCTACGACAAGGTGGCCCGGCTGCTCGGCCTGGGCTATCCGGGCGGAAGGGTGCTCGACGAGCTGGCCCGCACCGGCGACAGCGCTGCGATCGTCTTCCCGCGGGGCATGACCGGGCCGCGGGATGACCCGTATGTGTTCAGCTTCTCGGGACTCAAGACCGCGGTGGCCCGCTACGTGGAGGCCCACCCGGAGGCCTCGCAGGCCGATGTGGCCGCCGGTTTCCAGGAGGCTGTCGCCGACGTGCTGACTGCCAAGGCCGTGCGTGCGGCCACCGATCTCGGGGTGTCGACCCTGTTGATCGCGGGCGGGGTGGCGGCCAACTCCCGGCTGCGGGAGCTCGCCGAAGAGCGTTGCGCCGCAGCGGGTTTGACGCTGCGAGTGCCCCGGCCGCGGTTGTGCACCGACAACGGCGCGATGATCGCATCCTTCGCTGCCCACCTGATCGCGGCCGGTGCGACGCCGTCGCCGCTCGATGCGGCCAGCGATCCGGGGCTACCGGTGGTGAAGGGCCAGGTGGCATGAGCGTCGCGGACAAGCTTGAAGTCGCCGAGCTGCTGTACCGCTATGCCGAGCTGATCGACGCCGGTGACTTCGACGGCGTGGGGGAGTTACTGGGCCGGGCCACGTTCGGCGGTCCGGCCTCGGGCAGCGTGGCCGGAGCCCGGACCATCGCGAAGTTGTTCGCCCACACCACGCGCCGTTTCCCCGATCACGCCAACACCCCGCGGACCCGGCACCTGGTACTCAACCCGATCATCGACATCGATGGTGAGCGGGCCACGTCGCGCTCGACGTTCTGTGTGGTGCAGAAAACCGACACCGTGGCCCTTCAGCCCATCGTGGTGGGCCGGTACTTCGACGCGTTCGCCCGGGATGACGAGGGCTGGTACTTCACCGAACGCACGGTGGATGTGGAGATGGTGGGGGATGTGTCCGATCACCTCATGATCGACCCGGGGCAGTACGAACGCTAGTCAGCGCGCTTCGTTGATCTGGTGCACCCGCACACTGACTTCCAGTTGGAAACGGTCGGCGGGGTTCTTCAGTGACAGCCCGGTGAGTTCCTCGATCAGTTTGATCCGGTACAGCAGGGAGTGCCGGTTCAGGAACAGCGCCCGGGCCGCCGCACTGGTGTTCGTGGCCTCGTCCAGCAGGATCTCCAGGGTGTGCACGAGTTGTCCCCGCCGGGTGCGGTCGTAGTCGACGAGCGGCTGCAGCGTGCGCAGGATGGTCGCCATGCTGCGCGGGTGCTGACGCAGCACCTCGGCGAACTGCATGGGACCGGCCGGGCCCTCGGGCAGGGACGGCGATACCGGCGCGGGGACGGTGACCGCGTGGCCGTGGGCGGGCGCCAGCAGCGCCCAGGTCACGAGATCCTCGGGAAGCATGCTGAGTCGCTGTGCGGAATCGACCAAGCCGGATACTGTCGATTCTGTTGGGGCCGAGGAAAAATGGCTCATCACGAGGTCATCGGTGATCGACGACGTGACCGTCAGGCCGGCGGCGAGGGCCAGCTCGTGCAGCGCTTTGGCGAAGCCGTCCGCGGTGTCACTCCACCGCGGGTCGTCGCGCACCCGACGCCCGATGACCATCTGCACTCGGCTGTCCGGCGGGGCCGGACTGACCAGCGGCAGCAGGGTCTTCTGGACGTCGGCGAAGGCAATTTCCCAGGGCAGCAGGACAAATGGGCACGCATGCTGGTCGGCGAGGGGGATCATCAGCTCGAGCAGATCGTGCGCATCCACATCCGGGGGTGGGCTGAGGATGATGCCGGCGGCCGGTGAGGCCACCAGGGAAACCAGGAATTCGCGCACACCGGGTTGCCGGAGGTCGGCGCCGGTGGTCAGCACCAGGTCACCGGGTCGGACGAAGTCCTCGGCGGGTGCGTGGATGATGTCCACCCAGCGGACTTCGCGGGACAGTCCGCGGTGCCCCGCGACCACCGACCCCTGATCCAGCGGTGGGATCGTCAAGACCGCCGCCACACTCAGCGACGAGTCCTCGGACATGCCGCTTCCCTTCTGATCAACTGCTCGGCGGTGCGTCAAGCCGAAGCCGACGGTATCAGCGACCAGTCACACCGGTGGCCACCTGCCCGGCAGGTGGCCACCGGTGCCGGGGGGTGTCAGCCGACAGACGATATCGGGGCGAGCTCCGCGGTGGACCGTCGGCTCAGCAGCATCCCTACCGCGAAGAACACCAGCGGCATGACACCGAAGATCGCGGCCAGGGTGGGCGTGCCGCCGACCACCAACGTCAGGTTGGACACCACCAGGACCAAGGCCGCCGCCAGGGCCAGCGTCGCGAACGAGGCCAGCACCACCTTGCCGGTCGAGTTGCCGCGGCGCACGAAGAAGATCACCACCGAGATCGTGGTCAGCAGCCATAGCAGCGCCAGGGCCAGGATGCCCAGGCCACCGCCCGGGCCGAAGATCTGCAGCACCGGGTCGAGCTGCAGCGCGGCGCAGATACCCATGACCACGAACGAGGCCACGGTGATGGCCAGCGAGGCGTTCGACGGGGAGCCGTGACGCTCGTGCACCTTGCCGATCTTCGTCGAGAAGACGCCGCTCTGTCCGAGCACGAACGCGTACCGCGACGCGATGTTGTGGAACGCGAGGGCACACGCGAAGACACTGACCGCCCACAGGACGGTGTTCAGATCACGCCCGACCATGCCGAGGTATTTGCCCGCGGTGTTCACCATGAAGTTGTCGGGGTCGTCGGTGGCCAGCTGGATGGCGTCGTGCCCGCCGTTGCCCTCGACCAGCGCCCAGCTGGTGAAGGCGTAGAACACGGCGACGATGCCCACCGCCCAGTAGGTGGCGCGCGGCACCGTGCGGTCGGGGTCCTTGGCCTCGTCCCGGAAGACCGCGGTCGCCTCGACACCGACGAATCCCCAGAGGGCGTACAGCAGCGCGATGCCGAAGCCGCCGGCGATGCCCTGCGGCGTGAACGAGTCGCCGGTGAGGCCGTGTTCACCGCCGCGCACCACGATGACCAAGTCGACCACCATGAGGATCGCGACCTCGGAGACCAGGAAGACACCCAGCACCTTGGCGCTGAGATCGATGTCGCGATACCCGAGCCAGGCGACGGCCGCCAGCACCAGGCCGGTCAGCAACCACCATGGGATGTCGGGGCCCCCGAACCGCGTGATCAGCTCGTTGAGGATGACGCCGTCGTAGGCGGACACGGCGATGAGGGTCGCCATGTAGGCCGGCAGTGCGAGCACGGCCGCACCGGTTCCGGCCGCCC
Organism: Mycolicibacterium senegalense; assembly: GCF_019645875.1. Lineage (GTDB taxonomy): Bacteria > Actinomycetota > Actinomycetes > Mycobacteriales > Mycobacteriaceae > Mycobacterium > Mycobacterium senegalense. The sequence continues at coordinate 1,543,520 of NZ_CP081000.1, forward strand.
GGCCGAGCGACTCCCGGATATAGGCGTAGAAGGCGCCGGCGTCGGTGACGTACTTCGACATCGCGACGAAGCTGGCCGCGAACAGTCCGAAGATGACGCCCGCGACGATGAACGCGACCGGGATACCGGTGGTATTGCCCAACGCCATCGCGATCGGCACATTGCCGCCGATGGTCGACAGCGGCGCCGAGGCCGCCACGACCATCAGCACGATGGCGGGCACGCCGAGGCGGCCGCGCAGTTTGGCCGGAGCTCCGGCAGATGATGTGTCGGGTGTGGGCGGGTGGCCCGCGTTGACAACCTCGGTCATGGGTTGATTCCTCCTAACTGCCGGTCGCAGATGGCGGCCGGGTGAAGTCCGGGGCAAGTTTGCGAGAACCACGGGCCGCTCCGCCAGCGCAGCCGGTCACTTTCCAACACCTTGTTGTAAGGCAGCTCACATCGGTCGCGCCGGCGTCAAACACTGTGTTGGAAGGTGCCGGGCGGGCGTTGTTTCCAGCGCGGCGTTCGGTCGATGCTTGGCCGGTCACGCGACACACCCGTCACGCCGACAGAGAGGTACGACGACCGCCATGAATCCGGACCGCAGCGAAACTGAACAGGATTACCGGCTGGGGCGCATTCGACTGCTGGATGAGCAACGCGTCAACCTGGACGGATTCGCTCAGGCCGACCCCGAACTGGGCATGATCTCGCACCTGTCGCCCCACGATCCGGAACCTTCCTGGAAAGTGGCCGACGACGGCTCCGTGCTGGAGATGGATTCCAAGGCGGCCGCCGACTTCGACACGATCGACGAGTTCATCGTCCGCTATGCCGTCGACCCGGTGCAGGCTCCGCAGTCGATGGCGATGAGCGAGATCGACCTGGCCCGGATGATCGTCGACTCGGCGGTGCCGCGCGAGGAGGTGCTGCGGGTCTGCGGCGGGCTGACCCCGGCCAAGATGGCCCGGGTGGTGGCGATGCTGCAGCCTGTCGAGATCCAGATGGCGATGATGAAGATGCGGGCCCGCCGCACGCCCGCGAACCAGGCCCATGTCACCAACCGGCTCGACGACCCCTTGCTCATCGCGGCCGACGCCGCCACCGCCGTCGTGTACGGGTTCCGGGAACTGGAAGCCACCGTCCCGGTGCTCGACGACGCCCCGGCCGTCGCGGTGGGCCTGCTGATCGGTTCCCAGGTACCCGCGCCGGGAGCGCTGACGCAGTGCTCGGTCGAGGAGGCGCGGGAGCTCGAACTCGGGGTGCGCGGCCTGGTGTCCTATGCCGAGACCGTCTCGGTGTACGGCACCGAGCAGGTCTTCACCGACGGCGACGACACCCCCTGGTCGAAGGCGTTTCTCACCTCGTCCTACGCGTCCCGCGGGATCAAGATGCGACTGTCCAGCGGTGCGGGCTCGGAGGTGCTGATGGGCCAGGCCGAGCGCAAGTCGATGAACTACCTGGAGTCCCGCTGCGTGGCCTTGGCCAAAGGTATTGGTGCACAAGGGGTTCAGAACGGCGGTATCGACGGGGCCTCGATCACGGCGTCGGTGCCGGGCGGTGTGCGCGAACTCATCGCCGAGAACCTGATGGTCATGCTGCGCGGACTCGAATCCTGCAGCGGCAACGACTCACTGGTGTCCGAGTCGACCATGCGCCGAACCAGCCGGACGCTACCGGTGCTGTTGTCGGGGTCGGATTTCATCTTCTCCGGATTCGGTTCGGTGGTGGCCTACGACAACATGTTCGGGCCGTCCAACTTCAATGCCGCTGACCTTGACGACTATCTGGTGATGCAGCGCGATTGGGGCGTCGACGGCGGCCTGCGGTCGGTGGACCCGACCACGCTGGAAGCCATGCGGCGTCAGGCCGCCGAAGCCACCCGGGCCGTGTTCGAATATCTGGGGCTCGCCGATTTCGACGACGAGCACGTGGAAGCCGTTGTCGGGGCGGAGGGTTCCAAGGACCTACCCGACACCGACGGCGTGAAGGTACTCAGTGCTGCCCGGATGATCGAGCAGTCGGGTCTGACGGTGCTCGACATCGTCGCCGCCCTCGCCGAGACGGGTTTCACCGATATCGCCGAACGCGTCCTGGGCATGGCCAAAGCCCGTGTCACCGGTGACTACCTGCAGACCGCGGCGATCTTCGACGAGCAGATGAACGTGCTGTCGGCCCTGCAGGATCCGAACGACTACCGCGGCCCCGGCACCGGCTACCGGCCGACGGCCGAGCGTCAGGCTCAGATCGACGCGGTGCGGCAAGCCCGGTCGGTGACCGACCTGGTCAAGGAGCAGGCGACCTTCGCCGACCCGGACCGGCTGGTCATGCGGGGTCCCGCGGGCGTGGGGGATGATCCCCGCGAAGTTGTCATCGGGGTGTCTCCCGCGTTCGGGGTCAAGCTGTTTCGCACCCTGTCGGGGATGGTCGTCTACGACGCGTTGGAGCAGATTCTGGCCGGGCTGGAGGAGGAGCAGTGCGTGCCGCGCCTGGTGCGGATCGCCGACTCCGTCGATCTGGGAGTGATCGGCAAATCCGCGGCTCGGCTGTCGGGCTCGGGGATCGGTGTCGGGCTGCAGGCCAAAGGCACCACCCTGATCCACCGCCGCGACCTTCCGCCGCTGGCCAACCTCGAATTGCTCAGTGTCGCACCGCTGATCACGCCGGAGATGTACCGCCTGATCGGGATCAACGCCGGCCGGCACGCCAAGGGCGCGACACCCGCCCCGATGCGTAACGCGTACACCGACGAGGCGATCACCGCCCGCTACCACACCCGGGTGGTGTCGATGGTGGCGATCGAGCGGTCCGAATGCGATCGCGACGACCGCGGCGTGAACATGGAATTGGAGCTGAAGCGATGACGATCACTGCCCACTCGGGTCGCAGCCTCGCCGAGGTGACGGTCGAGGCCGCCCGCAACGGTGACCTGGTGCTCGACGACATCCGGGTGAGCCGGGAAACCCTGCTGGCACAAGCGGATACCGCGCAGCGCTCCGGTTCTGTGCAGTTGGCGATGAACCTGCGGCGGGCCGCGGAGATGACCGCACTCAGCTCGGAGGAGATGCTGGCCGCCTACGAGGCGCTGCGTCCCCACCGCTCGAGCTTCGCCGAACTCCAGGAACTGGCGCAGCGCCTCGCGGACCGGGACGCGCCTACCTGTGCGGCGCTGGTTCGAGAGGCCGCGACGGCCTATCAGCGGCGCGGCCTGCTGCGGTGACCGTCTGGGCCGGTGTCGACATCGGCAACTCCACCACCGAGGTGGTGCTCTGCCGGATGGATGACGAACTCGCCGTGCTGGCCAGTGCCCGCACTCCGACTCGTGGTGGCAAGGGCTCGTCCCGGGCAGTGCAGGGCGCCGCCCAGTTGGTGCGGCGCCTGACCGAGAGGCATGGGCTGGTGCTCGACCGAGCCGCGTTCGCCCCGACTCCGCCCGTGGAGTCGACGGTCGAACAGGTCCGACTGGAGGCGCAGCGCACGGGCAGGCTCACGATCGTCACCCGGGCGGCGGCCACCACCGCCGGGGACGCGGTAGGTCTGGGGCAGCCAGTTCCGGTCGAGTGCCTCGGCGCCGTCGAACCGGGTCGCCCGGTCATCGCCTGCGCGACGGCGCAGTGGGGTTACCGGGAGGTGGCGCTGCGCGTGAATGCCGCTGTGGCCGAGGGGTGCAACGTCACGGCGGTGCTGACGGCCAACGACGAGGCAGTGCTGGTGTCGAACAGGCTCGACGTGGCGCTACCCGTCGTGGATGACCTCGACGTCACATCGCTGCTGTCGGCGACTCGCGTCGCCGTCGAAGTGCGTCAGGGCATCGCACCCCTGCAACGGCTCACCGACCCCTTCTGGCTCGCCGACGTATTCGGTCTGAGCGATGCCGAGCGGGCGGATGCACGGGTGACCGCCGACCAGCTCTTCGACAGTGCCTGCGCGGTGGTCTGCCTCGGTGAAGCGGAACCTGCGGTAGCCGAGCCCGTCCTCCGGCCGGCGGGGGAGGGTGCGCACGTGGTTCATCTCGCCGATATCGCGGCGCAGGCCAATTCACGTCGAGGGTCGGTCGCCGTGGACAGTCTGGTGATGGCCAGCCTGGGCGGCGAGCAGGAACCGCCGGCGGGAGCCGACGAGCTGGCCCGGGCGTTGGGGGTGCCGGTCACACGCGTCGATTCGGAGGCCGCGGCAGCCCGCGTCGGCGCACTCACCACACCCGGAATCACCGCGGATGTCGTGGTGGTGGATGTCGGTGGCGGCACCGTCGACGTCGTGTCCGAAGGATCCCGCTGCGTGCTGCCGGGCGCGGGGCAAATGCTGACGGCGGCGACGGCCGCTGCCTTGGAGATCTCCCGAAGTGCCGCCGAGTACGCCAAACGTGCCGAGGCCGTCACGGCCGTCACCGTCCAGCTCATCGAGGACGAACACGGCCGGCGGCAGTTCTTGGACACGCCGGTCAGCGGGCGGTGCAGCGGATGGCTGCTGACCGCAGCTCCCAGCGGCTGGTTGCCCTTCACGTCACGGCTGTCGGGGGCCGAGTGGCGCAGTTGGCGGCTGGCCGCCAAACGACAGGTGATCGGCGGCAATGTGATGCGCGGTATCGAGCAGGCGGCGCCGGGAGTGACCGGGGTGCTGCTCGTCGGAGGCGGCGCCGGCGACGACGAACTGGTGCGCGCGGTCACCGAGCAGCTCGGCCACGACGTGAGCGTCGGACGTGGAAACGTGGCAGGTCAGTTGGGGCATCGGTTCGCGGTGGCCTACGGGCTGGTGGCCATGGCGGCGCGGATGCGGGGCGGTCAGCCGCGAGATGAAGAGCTGGACCGGGCCGACCGGTCAGGCGGCAGCGTGAATACGCACGACATGGATGTCGCTGGTGAACACCCGCGCGCCTGTGGGTAACGGCGGAGCGGTACTTCGATAGGTCCGGCCCGTCGGCGTGGTGAGTTCTGTGGTGTGCCGGCCGTAACCGTCGTAGGTGGTCGCGGTCTGCCACCCGGGGCTTTCCTTTGCGTAGTTGCAGCGTTCGCACAATCCTTGGCCGTTGCCTGCGCTGGTCGGACCGCCGTCGGCGTGGCGGGTGATGTGATCGATGTGGCGAACCGGTGCGTCGCAGAAGGGGGTACGGCAGCGCTGGTCACGCATGGCGATCAGCCAGCGCAACCCCTTGGGGAACGCCCGGGCGGTGGACTCCATGGCGACCAGGTTGCCGGTGGCCGGATCGGCGTAGAGCTTGCGCACCGTAGCCTCGGCCTGGGGGTCCAGCAGCGCTGCCAAGGCCATCTGTCGGGCCACCTCTGCCGGGATGGGGCCGTATCCCTGCAGCACCGCCGGTTCGGAACCCTGGGCCAGCAAGCTCGCGTCGGAGACCACCAGATTGAGCGCGACCGGGACCGCGGCTTCGACCTCACGCCCGGTGATCCGTCGGTAGAAGGCATCGGCCATCAACGGGCCTCGCCCTTGGCATCCACCTCCGGCGGCAATCGAGGCGGCCTCGGCGGCGGCGGCCTCCGCCTGCAGCGCTTGATAGGCCGTAACGCCTTCTGCGGAGGTCAGCAGCGCCGTCACATACGTCATGCCGTGCGGGGCCGGACGCAGCGTGACAGTGCGATCGCACTGATGGCGGCTGATGCGCGCCATCACCGCGTCGTGGTCGAGCCGAAAAGCCACCCGCCCGGCCTCAGCCTCAACCTTTCTGTCCCCCAGGCCATCCAGCACGGCAGGATCCGCGCACAGTTCGGCATCCATCGCGTGTCGATCTGCTGGTGACAGGCAGGCGGCCTGGTCCGCGATGATCATCGCCCGGTCTTCGGTAAGCACGCCGGACTGCAGAGCCGCGAGCGTGTAGGGCATGTCGTCGACCAGGATCCTGGACATTTTCAGATACTTGGCCCCGTGCCAGGGGGAGGACTTGCGGGCCAGCCCCACCTCGGACGCCAGCCCTTGAGCGCGCCTGGCGGCAGGCACACCCTCAGCGGCCTTACGGGCCAGGCGCTTGGCTTCCAGCATCGCCGTCACTGTCACCTGTGCCGCGGCAATGCCGGCGGACGCGCGGGTCATCGCAGCTAGCTGGTCGACCAACGCCGCCTCCGTGGCGTCGGGGTCGATGTTCCAACCAACTTCGAACATGTGTTCGAGTATAACACCGTCCACTGACTCATACTTTGGGCAGGGTTCGAGCCCGTAGACGAGTTCGAGGGCGGAGCACAACCCACCCTTGAGTGCTAGCACTCGCATGTATAGAGTGCTAGGTGGCACGCGGCCAACCCCCAGCGCCGGCACCCGCGACGACGGAGCGAAGGGCACGGACGCTTGCCGAACACCTGGTTAACCCGAGGGCCCCGGAGCACACCGGGACTCGATACCCAAACAAGTGGAGGGCTTCCATCGTGGCAGTCAACATCAAGCCACTCGAGGACAAGATCCTCGTTCAGGCCAACGCGGCCGAGACCACGACCGCTTCCGGTCTGGTCATCCCCGACACCGCCAAGGAAAAGCCGCAGGAAGGCACCGTCGTCGCAGTTGGCCCCGGCCGCTGGGATGAGGACGGCGAGAAGCGGATCCCCCTGGACGTTGCCGAGGGCGACACCGTCATCTACAGCAAGTACGGCGGCACCGAGATCAAGTACAACGGCGAGGAGTACCTGATCCTGTCCGCTCGCGACGTGCTGGCTGTCGTCGCCAAGTAAGTACTCGTGCGTCCGCCCCGGAGATCCCCGTGTTCAGCACGGGCGGTGTCCGGGGCGGTATGCGTTAGGAGTCATGAAAGAGACTTATGAGCAAGCAGATTGAGTTCAACGAGACTGCGCGCCGGGCCATGGAGGCCGGTGTCGACAAGCTCGCCGACGCGGTCAAGGTGACGCTGGGTCCGCGCGGTCGGAACGTGGTGCTGGCCAAGGCCTTCGGTGGCCCGCAGGTCACCAACGATGGTGTGACCATCGCCCGCGAGATCGACCTGGAAGACCCGTTCGAGAATCTCGGCGCCCAGCTGGTGAAGTCGGTGGCCACCAAGACCAACGACGTCGCAGGCGACGGCACCACCACCGCCACCGTGCTGGCGCAGGCCCTGGTCAAGGCCGGCCTGCGCAACGTGGCCGCCGGTGCCAACCCGATCGCACTGGGTCTGGGGATCGGCAAGGCCGCCGATGCGGTATCCGAGGCCCTGCTGGCCGCGGCCACCCCGGTGTCCGACGAGAAGGCCATCGCCCAGGTCGCCACGGTGTCCTCACGCGATGAGCAGATCGGCCAGCTGGTCGGCGAGGCCATGACCAAGGTCGGTCACGACGGTGTGGTCACCATCGAGGAGTCCTCGACGCTGAACACCGAGCTCGAGGTCACCGAGGGCGTCGGCTTCGACAAGGGCTTCATCTCGGCCTACTTCGTCAACGACTTCGACTCGCAGGAAGCTGTCCTCGAAGATGCCGTGGTGCTGCTGCACCGCGACAAGATCAGCTCACTGCCGGATCTGTTGCCGCTGCTGGAGAAGGTCGCCGAGGGTGGCAAGCCGCTGCTGATCATCGCCGAGGACGTCGAAGGCGAGGCCCTGTCCACGCTGGTCGTCAACGCCATTCGCAAGACGCTCAAGGCCGTCGCCGTCAAGGCGCCGTTCTTCGGCGATCGTCGCAAGGCGTTCCTGGACGATCTCGCCATCGTCACCGGCGGCCAGGTGGTCAACCCCGACGTCGGCCTGGTGCTGCGTGAGGTGGGTCTGGACGTGCTGGGCACCGCGCGTCGCGTGGTGGTCAACAAGGACAGCACCGTGATCGTCGACGGCGGCGGCTCGGCCGACGCGGTCGCCGACCGGGTCAAGCAGCTCAAGGCCGAGATCGAGACCACCGACTCCGACTGGGATCGCGAGAAGCTGCAGGAACGGCTGGCCAAGCTGTCCGGCGGCGTCGCGGTGATCAAGGTCGGCGCGGCCACCGAGACCGACCTGAAGAAGCGCAAGGAAGCGGTCGAGGACGCCGTCGCGGCGGCCAAGGCTGCTGTCGAGGAGGGCATCGTCACCGGTGGTGGCGCCGCACTCGTGCAGGCCCGCTCTGCCCTCGACAAGCTGCGCGGCGAGGTCAAGGGCGACGAGGCCCTCGGTGTCGAGGTGTTTGCCTCCGCGTTGTCGGCCCCGCTGTACTGGATCGCCACCAACGCCGGCCTGGACGGCTCCGTTGTGGTGAACAAGGTCAGCGAGCAGTCCAACGGCCAGGGCTTCAACGCCGCCACGCTGTCCTACGGTGACCTGGTCGCTGAGGGCATCGTGGACCCGGCCAAGGTGACCCGCTCCGCGGTGCTCAACGCCGCATCCGTGGCGCGCATGATCCTGACGACCGAGACGGCCGTCGTGGACAAGCCTGCCGAGGAAGACGAGCACGCCGGTCATCACCACGGCCACGCTCACTAGGTAGTCCCGTAGAACACCCCCGGCCCTGTTGGGCCGGGGGTGTTTTCGTTGGTGGCCCACCACACCGAGACTGCGGTGAGGTCGAAAGGACAAACTGGGCGCAATGTCGACCGCCGGGGTGCAGCCTCGATGAGTTTCTCACCCACCGCCCGTCAGTACAGGTATGACTGACGACAGCATGAGCGCCGGATGCACCATCAACGCGCCGGCCGAAACCGTGTTCGCGGTGCTGGCCGATCCGACCACCCACCAGGCGATCGACGGCACCGGTTGGGTGCGGGAGTCGCTGGACGGCAAGTACCTGACCGAAGCCGGCGAGATCTTCCGCATGGCGATGTACCACGACAACTTCGGCGGCATGCACTACGAGATGGCCAATCGGGTCGAGGTTTTCGAGCCTCCGCGGGCGATCGCGTGGCTGCCGGGTCGAGGCGCCGACGACGCCGACATCGAGTTCGGCGGCTGGATCTGGCGTTACGACCTTGAGCCGCTGGGCGGCGACCGGACGAAGGTCACGCTGACATATGACTGGTCAGCGGTGTCGGCCGCGCTTCGCGAACACATCGAGTTCCCGCCGTTCGACCGGCAGCATCTGGACAACTCGCTCAAGCACCTGGCCGGGCTGGCGCAGGGTCGGGCGTAGCCGTCGGCTGGATGGTCACCAACCGCAAGGCATCCGGCCGCGACTCGTCGGACACGAACCGGACGATCAGGCTGTCGGGAGGGAACTTGGTGGCCAGCTCGTTCAGAGTCCTGGGTAGGAACACCCTGGCCTTCGCGTTGCCGTACCAATTGGGGTTGGCGGGTGACGTGTCCAGGCCACTGATGTTGTCGATTTCGGTGTCCCACTGCTGAACGGGGCCCGGTGGTGTGTCGCCGAATCCCGATGATTTCAGATACGCATCTGCTTGTCCCGCAAGCGTGATCGCCGGTCCGCCGCCAACCGGTGTTCCGGTGATCGTGCCGTCGACGACGTCGGCCGTCACCGATTCCAGCCGCGCTGTGCAGACGTTGTCGACGAGGTTGGGCGGCACACAGAAGCCGGGGAGCGGGTTCGCGTGGGCCGGCGCGATATTCAGGACGGCCGGTATGGCAAGTGCGGCCGTCGCGGCGCCCACAGCGATCACTGCACGGCAACGATGATTCGGCATCCGGCTTACCCCCCTTCCGACGTGCTGAACTGTATGTCGGCGCGCCCGCCACGGAAGTTACAGAACGTCATTGCTCCTCAGTGTGTTCGTAGTCTTCGGCGGTCATAGCCTCGGACCAGAATCGGTATCGGACTGATACCTGGACACGTCGTGTGGCACTGCAGCTTCTCGCCTCCGGCGGCTCACAATTCGGACATGACGGAACCGCGGGAAGTACCGCGTGGGGTCTCGCGTCAGACGTTCCTGCGTGGCGCCGTCGGGGCGTTGGCCGCCGGAGCGGTGTTCGGATCGAGCCGCGCCGGCGCGGACCCGGCCGGCTGGGGCGATCTCGCTGCCGCCATCAAGGGCCAGGTGATTCTCCCGGACAACGGTGGACAATTCGCTTCCGCCAAAAGCGTTTTCAACACCAACTTCAACGGCCTGACTCCGGCGGCAGTCGTCACCCCCACGTCGGCGTCAGACGTGCAGAAGGCGATGACCTTCGCCGCTTCACACAACCTCAAGGTCGCCGCGCGCGGTGGCGGGCATTCCTACGTCGGCGCGTCGACGGCCAACGGCACCATGGTCTTGGATCTGCGCCAATTGCCCGGGGACATCAACTACGACGCCGGCACCGGGTACGTCACTGTGACGCCCGCGACCGGTCTGTATGCGATCCACCAGACGCTGGCCGGGGTCGGCCGGGGGATTCCCACCGGTACCTGCCCGACGGTCGGCGCGGCCGGACATGCCCTGGGCGGAGGGCTGGGTGCCCAATCGCGACATGCGGGCCTGATGTGCGATCAGTTGGTGTCGGCGACGGTGGTGCTGCCCGGTGGCACCGCAGTCACGGCGTCGGCCGGTCAGAATCCAGACCTGTTCTGGGCGTTGCGCGGTGGCGGCGGCGGCAACTTCGGGGTGACGACCGCGCTGACCTTCGCGACGTTCCCCATCGGCGACGTGGATGTGGTCGGCCTCCATTTCCCGCTGCAGGCGTTCGCGCAGGTTCTGGTCGGGTGGCAGAACTGGCTGCATACCGCCGACCGCAACAGCTGGGCACTGGCCGACACGATCACCGACCCGCAGGGCGCGCACTGCCGCATCCTGGCCACCTGCCCGGCCGGGTCGGGCGACAGCGTCGCCACCTCGGTCGTCAAAGCGGTGGGCCTGCAACCGGCCGGGACCGAGAACCGCACGTTCAACTACCTGGACCTGGTGAAGTTCCTCGCCGCCGACAATCTCAACCCGGCGCCGCTGGGCTATGTCGGCGGATCTGATGTCATCCAGTCGATCACTCCCGCGGCGGCCCAGGGGATCGCCGCGGCATTCAACGCGTTCCCCAGCGGAGCCGGCCGACCCTTGGTGATCATGCACGCGCTCGACGGTGCGCTGGCCACTGTGGGTTCGGGTGACACCGCCTTTCCGTGGCGGCGGCAGTCCGCTCTGGTGCAGTGGTATGTCGAGACCTCCGGTTCGCCTGCGCCGGCAGCCAATTGGCTCGCCACCGCGCACCGAGCGGTGGCACCGTATTCGGTCGGTGGGTACGTGAATTACCTCGAAGCGAACCAGCCCGCGTCGCGCTATTTCGGCGCGAACCTGCCGCGGCTGGCCGCTACTCGGCAGAAGTATGACCCGGGCCGGATCATGTTCTCGGGCTTGAATTTCTGAGTGAGAGCGCGATGGACGAGACCGGTCCGCAGACGCCGGCGGGCGCAGCGGCGACGCTCGCGGAAACCGGATTCCCGGCAAGACCACCGACACAGGCCTAGCCTCGAGACGTCGAGTTTCACCTGCCGTGTGGACGAGTGAAGGAACTGAGCATGCGAGCAACCGTGATGTATGGGGCTGGTGACGTGCGGGTCGAAGATGTGCCCGACCCGATCCTGAAGGAGCCGACCGACGCCATCGTGCGCGTCACCCGCGCCTGTATCTGTGGCAGCGACCTGTGGCCGTACCAGTCGATGCCGCACAAGGACGGCGGGCGCCGGATGGGCCACGAGTTCATCGGCATCGTCGAGGACGTCGGCTCCGACGTGTCCGGCTTGCGCAGTGGAGACCTCGTCGTGGCCCCGTTCGTCTGGGCTGACAACACCTGCGACTTCTGCCGAGAAGGGCTGCAGACGTCGTGCCGCCATGGCGGTGGGTGGGGTGCGCCCGGCGTCGACGCCGGCCAGGGCGAGGCCGTGCGCGTCCCGCAAGCGCAGGGCACGTTGGTGAAACTTCCGGTGGCCGAGGACGCCGCGTTGATGCCGTCCCTGCTGACCCTGTCGGACGTGTTCTGCACCGGTCACCACGGCGTGGTGACCGCCGGGGTGGGGCCGGGCTCATCGGTGACGGTCATCGGCGACGGTGCGGTCGGGTTGTGCGCGGTGCTGGCCGCCAAGCGGCTGGGCGCCGAGCAGATCATTCTCAACGGGCGTCACCAGGTCCGAACCGACCTGGGGCGCGAGTTCGGCGCCACCGACGTCGTCGCCGAACGCGGCGACGAAGCCGTCGAGAAAATCCGCGAGCTGACCGGCGGTGACGGCACCCATGCGGTGATCGAATGCGTCGGTACCGAGCCCTCGGTCGCCACCGCTCTGGACGCGGTCCGCGCCGGTGGCCGGGTGAGTCGGCTCGGGGTGTCTCAATACACCGAGGTGCCAATGGGTTTCGGAACGTTCTTCCGCAACGTGACGCTCACCGGCGGAGTGGCGCCGGCGCGTGCCTACATCGAGGAACTGATGCCCGACGTTCTGGACGGCAGCATCGAACCCGGCCGGGTGTTCGACCGGACCATAGGCCTCGACGAAACCCCCGACGGATACCGGGCGATGGCTGACCGTGAAGCGCTCAAGGTGTTGATCGAGCCATGACACCGCTGCTGCAGGACCGCGACGACCGCGGGGTGGTCACGCTGACATTGAACCGGCCCCAGGCGTTCAACGCGCTGTCGGAGGCGATGCTGACCGCGCTCGGTGAGGCCGTCGAGGCGCTGGCCGAGGACGAAACTGTGCGCGCCGTGGTGCTCGGTGCAGCCGGCAAGGCGTTCTGCGCGGGCCATGACCTGAAAGAAATGCGGGCCGAGCCGTCACCGGAGTACTACGAGCGGTTGTTCGCTCAATGCACCGCGGTGATGCTGGCGATTCAGCGGTTGCCGGTACCGGTGATCGCGCGAGTCCAGGGGCTCGCGACGGCAGCAGGCTGCCAGCTCGTCGCGATGTGTGACCTCGCGGTGGCCAGTGAGGACGCCCGCTTTGCGGTCAGCGGCGTCAACGTCGGGCTGTTCTGTGCCACCCCGGGCGTGGCGCTCTCTCGCAACGTGCCGCGCAAGGCCGCGTTCGAGATGCTTGTCACGGGCGAATTCGTCTCTGCGGCAGAGGCCGAACGGCTTGGCCTGGTCAATCGGGTTGCGGTGCCGGATGCCCTGGACGACGAGATGGAAGCGCTGGTCGCCAGCATCGTCGCGAAACCCCGAGTCGCTGTTGCGATGGGCAAGGCCTTGTTCTACCGCCAGATCGAGGTCGACATCCGATCGGCCTACGCCGACGCCGCTGCGACCATGGCCTGCAACATGATGGACCCGACTGCACTCGAAGGTGTGCAGGCCTTCATCGACAAGCGCCCACCGGTGTGGCCGGGCGTCAGCGGCGTTGCAACTCGATGACCGGGATGACGCGGTCGGTCTTTTCCTGGTATTCGCCGAATCCGGGTGCCTTCTCGACGATGCGTGGATAGGCCGCGTCACGCTCGTCCCGTGGCATCTCCCGTGCCCGCACGTCGTAGGCGTCAGTACCGATTTCGATGTGAGCATCCGGATGCGCACGCAGGTTGTGTAGCCACGCGGGGTCGACGTCGGCGCCGGCGTACGAACCGACGATGGCGAGCTTTCCGTCGAGGTCGAATGCCATCACCGGATTGACACGCTCTTTGCCGGATTTGGCCCCGGTGGTGTGCAGCAGGAGCAGTGTCGCACCTTCGAACGGTCCGCCGACCTTGCCTCCGTTGGCTCGGAACTCGGCGATGATCTTGTCATTCCAGTTGTCGGTCATGACTTCTTTCCTACGCCTCGGGGCCGCGACGGTGCGCTCAGATCACGAAATCGCGTGAATGCGCGATCTGGGTGCACGCTCGCGGAATCTCGGTACCGATCACGAAATCGCCGTCGTGGTGATGTGCACCGACGAAGTCAGGGTCTGATGTACCGGGCAGCGCTCGGCGATGTCCATGAGACGCTGCCGCTGGGTGTCGTCGAGCTCGCCGACCAACTCGATCTCGCGATCGACATGGTCGATCATGCCCTTGGTCGTCTCGCAGTCGGCGCAGTCTTTGGCATGAATGCGTGAGTGCCGCAACGATACTCGCACCTGTTCAAGCGGCCAGCCCTTCCGGTTGGCGTACATCCGCACCGTCATCGACGTACAGGCGCCCAGGCCGGCCAACACCAGGTCATAGGGATTCGGGCCGGCATCGTCGCCCACCGGAAGAGGTTCGTCGGCGACGAGTTGGTGACGTCCGGCGGTGATCTGCTGGGTGTAGGTCCCGGTGTGTGCTTCCGTGACGGTCACGGTGGCGGGCTCGGCTTGTCCAGATGTCATGCGACTCTCCTGATCAGGTCGTCCGATCGATTCGGGTGGGATCGTCGCACGGAGAACCGCCTAAATCGCCTCAGTTGCCCGATCGACGCGGGGTGGTGTTCAACCATTGATCGCTTGGCGCCGCGCACAAGCGTTCAGTCCGCCAACACGATTTCGGCCGCTGCCAACCGGTCCGGATCACCGATGATGTCGATGACGCGAATCCGCCCGTCCTGGATGTCAAGGCGCAGTAGGGACTTCAGCTGGCCATCTGGGGCGATGACGACACCGGCGGCGCCGTCGACGACGGCGACCTCGCCGCCCCGCGCGACCGCGGCGAACATCTTCGACTCCTCGACGAACTCCTGTGCGCCGCGCAGTTCGGTGGGGATCTGCCCGCCGACGAGCACGCGGTCGACGCGGCGCAGCACATCGGGGTCCAGGATGGCCAGCAGTGCCTCCAGGTTGCCCTGCTGCGAGGCAGCCAGGAAAGACCGGGCGATGTCGAGGTGCTCGGCAGTGGGGCGAGTCGCGGGGAGCTCAGCACCGTGAACGCGGGCGCGGGCCCGGCTGGCCAGTTTCTTGGCGGCCGCCGGCGTGCAGTCGAGCAGCGTGGCGATCGCGTCGAAAGGTATGGCGAAGGCGTCGTGCAGCACGAACGCGACGCGTTGGGCAGGTGAGAGCCGGCCGAGCACCACGAGCAGCGCACGGCCCACCGACTCGGCCATGGCCACCTGCTCGTCGGCTGCGGGGGAGACGGCGTCGGGAAGCAGTTCGTCGCCGCCGAAGACTTCGGCGCGTCGCTTCTGTTCGCGCAGCCGGTCGAGGCATTCGCGCGCGGTGACCGTGGTGAACCAAGCCGTCGGGGTGTCCACCCCCTCGATGCCGCGGCGGCTGATCTTGAGCCACGCCGCTTGGACCGCGTCCTCAGCGTCGTGCACCGAGCCGAGCAGTCGATACGCCACCGCGCGCAGCCGGTGCCGATCCGCCTCGAATCTTTCGGCCAGCATTTGTTGGTCGGTCATGTCGTCACCTTTCGCGCACGGCGAGCGTCAACAAGGTGAAGCCCTTGGCAATCGAACATCGGAGGCGACCATCATGACCCTACAACTCGGCATGATCGCGACGTTGATCGTCGCTGTCACCATCGTGGCCAACGCCGCGATGGCGCTCGCCGACCTCGTCGGGGCGAGTTTCGTGCTGGCCAACTCGGCGGAAGTCGGCGTCGGAAGGACCTGGGTTCCGGTGCTCGGACTTCTCAAGGGCGCGGGGGCCGTCGGACTGCTCGTGGGTCTGGTCGCGTTCCCGCCGCTCGGCATCGCCGCCGCAGTCGGATTGGTGGCATTCTTCATCGGCGCGGTGATCACCCACATCCGCGCGCAGGTGTTCTACAACATCGCGTTCCCGGCGGCGTTCCTCGTCCTGGCGGTCCTGTCGCTGGCGGCCTTTCTCGCGGGCTGACCACCTGAACCGGACAACCGAAAAGGCCCCACCCCGCGTGGGATGGAGCCTTTTCAGATCGGCGTACGGAGTTTGCTGTACGGCTCAGGCGCTGCGGCGGATGCCCCGCTTGAGCAAGAGCTCGCGTTCGGACTCGCTCAACCCGCCCCAGATGCCGTACGGCTCACCGACAGCAAGAGCGTGGGAACGGCACTGGGTGATCACGGGGCAGCTGCGGCACATCTCCTTGGCGCGGAGCTCACGCTGAGCCCGAGCCCGTCCGCGTTCACCATCGGGGTGGAAGAACATCGAAGAATCGACACCACGGCAAAGTCCCTGCATTTGCCAATCCCAGATATCCGCATTGGGTCCGGGAAGCTGCTGCGGCTGCGGCATATGGAAAACCCCTCTCTGCTCGCCCATTTCGCCAAATTGGGCGGGTATGAGTCGGTGGAACCGAACTGAGCTCGTGTCGCCGATGACCGCTCGTGCACACAAACTAGGGGGACTGAATAAAGCGAGTCAATAGGCTCACGGTGTGCTAAAGGGCATATTCGCAGGTCCAGAATTTACATCACGTTCATCGTTGTGACGCTTGGACCAGGGATCGCATGTTAAGGCCGTGGCAAGCATGTTCGGGTTTTCCCTGTTCGCGCTGGCGGGGACGCTGTGCGCCATTCGGAGCGGGCGATAGTTGGTTGACACGCCATTAACATTCGCGCCACCAATTGTTAACTGATGCTTATATTGCAATATTCAATACCCGGTTCCGCCGGTATCCGGTACCCGGTGCGTGGTTCCCGCGGCCCTGCGTCGAACGCCATGTTGATAGCGTCGCGAACCGATGACTGCATTCCCGGTGGCTGTTGCGGCCCTGGCCGACGCGGCCTTCGGGGCCGACCCTGGCCAGTGGCCGCTGCCCGGCGCCACCACACCGTACGAGCGCTGGCTGCGGGCCGTCGCCGCCGGCGGGCAGGGGCGCTACGGCTGTGCCCTCACCGAACTCGACGCGATCCTGCGGGCCCGGTACTCCGGCCCGCTGCTATCGCTGGCGCACAGTACCCGCGCTTCGTTTCTGCGCCAGCTCGGCGGGCACGCACGGGCCCGCGCCGCCGACGGCCGGGCTTTGGCTCACTGCGGTGAGGACCACGAGGCTGCCGCCGACGCGCTCGTCGGGCTGGCCGCCGATGCCCTCGGACTCGGCCGCTTCGGTGTCTCGGCCCGACTGCTCGATCGGGCCCGTGCCGTCGACACGCCCGACAACTCGCGTCAGCGCATCCGGCTGGAGTGGGTGAGCGCCGAGCTGGCGATGGTGCAGGGCGACGGTGCCGCGGCGGTGGAACATGCCCGTCGCGGGGTCGCGGCGGCTGCCGGTCACCGCTCGACACGCCACGCCGTCAAATCAGACGTCGTGCTGGCCGCGGCACTGTGCAGCGCCGGCGAGTTCGACGCCGCTCGCGAGGTCGCCGACGCGGCACTGCTGGCCAGCGAGAAATCCGGGCTGGTCCCGCTGCGCTGGGCTTTGGCCTGCGTGCTGGCCGACATCGGGAGCGCCGCGCACGACGCTGAACAAATCAGCAGAATCCGGGACCTCAGCGCCGATACAGTGCGTCGCAGAGGCGGGGTGTGGGCCGGCGCCTAGAACCGGCACTGATCACGGCTACCCCGCCCCGATCGTTATTGTTTAGCTCAGCCAATCGCCGCGAGTGTCGGTGCAACGTAACGCTGGAGAGATCGCCCACGATGACAAGTTCGGGAGACCGTCTCGACATTGTCGTTGCTGAGGCAGTGGCAGGTGATCGGAACGCGCTCTCGGAAGTGCTGGAGATCATTCGGCCGATCGTCGTTCGGTACGTGCGGGCGAGGGTGGGGGCGACCGAGCGTAGTGGTCTGTCAGCTGATGACGTTGCGCAGGAGGTTTGCTTGGCCGCCATAACGGCGCTGCCGCGCTACAAAGATCAGGGACGCCCGTTCCTGGCCTTTGTATATGGCATCGCTGCGCACAAGGTTGCTGACGCGCACCGCGCGGCGGCCAGGAATCGTTCCGAGCCCACGGATGTGGTGCCCGAGCGGTTCTCCCTTGACGCGGGGCCCGAACAGTCCGCGCTCGACTCCGAGTCTTCGGAACGGATGGCCCGGCTGCTGTCGGTGCTGCCGGAGAAGCAGCGCGAGATCCTGATCCTGCGGGTCGTTGTCGGCATGAGTGCCGAGGAGACCGCCGAGGCAGTCGGCAGTACCGCCGGCGCGGTGCGCGTCGCGCAGCACCGGGCATTGGCCCGGCTCAAGACCGAGATCATGGCGACGGGACGTGACCATGCCTGACTTCGGCCGCTGGACCTCAAACGGTGGTGATCCGTCTCTCAACGAGATCAACAGGTCCGAGAAGTTCATCGAGGCACTGTCGCTCGAGCGCCAGGTGTATGCCACCGACCGGGAAGAGGCCGAATTGGCCGTCCTGCTGGCCGGGTGGCGTGACGAGGCGCGGCGTGCACCGATGTCGGGTATCGCGACACCCCGCGAGGCCGTCGCAGCACTCAACAAGGCCACGTCCCAGGGTCGTGTGCGGATGCCGATGGCGCTGGTGGGTTCGATGGCTGCCGCGCTGCTGTGCCTCGGTGGGTTCGGGGCGGCCGTCTACGGCTCCGGACCCGGAGACGCGCTCTACGGTGTGCGCGGGCTGGTCTTCGGGTCGGCGCCGGTGACGCGCGACGTCGGCGTCGAGTTGGCGTCCAGTGAGCTCAAGCAGGTTCAGCAGCTGATCGACGAAGGGCAATGGGAGCAGGCGCAGCAGAAGCTGCAGACCCTGACCACCACAGTCGCCACCGTCGGTGACGAGCAGCGCAAGCAGGAGCTCGTCGACCAGTGGCAGCAGCTGTCGGTGAAGGTGGAGAACCGCGACCCGCACGCGACCGTGCCGCCGGACGCGCCACCGGTGGTGTTGCCCGAGGTCACTGTGACGACCTCGCCGTCGTCCCCCGTCGAGAGCCCGTCGGAACAGAGCTCGACGTCACCGACACCGACCACCGGTCCCTCGACCTCGCCGACTTCACCGACGGAGACCTCACCCGGTTCGGAGACCGCCGGCCCGTCGGCGACTCCCACGCCGTCGGACACATCGGCTCCGACAACCACCCAACCTTCGCCGTCGCCCTCCTCGGCGGCCCCGACGAGCAGTGCCGAGCCGACCACGAGCGCGTCAGCCCCGGCGACGGCTCCGTCCTCGGCGCCGCGCACGACGTCGGCGCCGGCCACCTCGGCCGCTCCTGCGGCGGAGGTGCCCACCACTACCACTGCACCGGTGGTGCAGCCCACGTCGGTGCCGTCAGCACCCCCGGCGCACAGTGCGCCGGGGGCGCCTGCCGAGAAACCTGCCGAGAATGAGGGTGGCGCGAGCCGCCAAGGCCCGTCGGGCGGGCACGGCGGAGAGGCCCCGGCATTGCCGGGGATCGAGCTGCCCCTGTTGCCGGGGCTAGGCGGTGCTCAGCGGTAGCCGTCGGTGTCCGAGGTGGCCTCGTTGAGAGATGCGTCGGCGTAACCGCGGCAGTAGTCCCACGTCACATAGGCGTCGGGTTCAGGGTCGTAGGCCGGCTCATGCGGGCGTACCGTGCCGTCGACGAGCAGCTGCAGCAGGTTGGCCCGCAGCATGTCCCAATCGTGGTAGTGGTCCTGCTGGCATTCGTCACAGCAGACGACGAGACCGCGAATTCCCTTGTGCGCCAACAGCGCTTCGTATACCGCGAGATCGGCTAGATCAGCCTCGACTGCCGTCCGTTCCTGGGGGTCCAGAGGCTGGCCCGGCTCGATGGCGTCCAGAGCGGCCGACGGATCGCACGGATCGTCGGCAAACGGATCGGGCGGCAAACCAGGGGGGAGGTGGTCACGCACGGGTCCCACACTACGCAGCCGTCCTCCCATCGCGCCAGCCGTGCTGATGTGCGAGCTGACGTGCGAGGAGCGGCAACATCACTGTCAATATCCGAGCCGATAGAATCGGGTTATACGCCCCACGCCTGCCACTGGAGGCCCCACCCATGTCGATCGCTGAAAGCAGCGTTCCCATCGCCGTACCGGTGCCGACCGGCGGTGACGACCCCACCAAGGTCGCAATGCTCGGCCTCACCTTCGATGATGTGCTGCTGCTGCCCGCGGCCTCCGATGTGGTTCCCGCCGCTGCCGACACGTCGAGTCAGCTGACCCGCAACATCCGTCTGCGCGTGCCGCTGGTCAGCTCTGCGATGGACACCGTCACCGAGTCGCGGATGGCCATCGCGATGGCCCGCGCCGGCGGCATGGGCGTGCTGCACCGCAACCTGCCCGCCGCCGAGCAGGCCGCCCAGGTCGAGACGGTGAAGCGGTCGGAGGCCGGCATGGTCACCGACCCGGTCACGTGCTCGCCGACCAACACCTTGGCCGAGGTCGACGCGATGTGCGCCCGGTTCCGGATCTCCGGGCTGCCGGTTGTCGACGAGGCCGGGCAACTGGTCGGGATCATCACCAACCGCGACATGCGGTTCGAGGTGGACGAGAACAAACCGGTCGCCGAGGTGATGACCAAGCCGCCGCTGATCACCGCGCAGGAAGGTGTGTCGGCCGAAGCCGCGCTGGGCCTGCTGCGCCGGCACAAGATCGAGAAGCTGCCGATCGTGGACGGTCACGGCAAGCTGACCGGCCTGATCACGGTCAAGGACTTCGTCAAGACCGAGCAGTTCCCGCTGGCCACCAAGGACAGTGACGGCCGCCTGCTGGTCGGCGCCGCGGTCGGTGTCGGTGACGACGCGTGGGCCCGGGCCATGAACTTGGTCGACGCCGGTGTCGACGTGCTGATCGTCGACACCGCTCACGCCCACAACCGGGGTGTGCTCGACATGGTGGCGCGGGTCAAACAAGCCGTGGGTGACCGCGTCGAGGTGGTCGGCGGCAACGTCGCGACCCGCGCAGCGGCCGCTGCCCTGGTGCAGGCCGGTGCCGATGCGGTCAAGGTCGGCGTCGGCCCCGGCTCGATCTGCACCACCCGCGTCGTCGCCGGTGTCGGCGCCCCACAGATCACCGCGATTCTCGAAGCCGTCGCGGCCTGCAAGCCTTACGGCGTGCCGGTGATCGCCGACGGCGGTCTGCAGTACTCCGGCGACATCGCCAAGGCACTGGCCGCCGGTGCGTCGACGGCCATGCTGGGCTCGCTTTTGGCCGGCACCGCCGAGTCGCCCGGTGAGCTGATCTTCGTGAACGGCAAGCAGTTCAAGAGCTACCGGGGCATGGGCTCATTGGGTGCCATGCAGGGACGCGGCGGTGGCAAGTCCTACTCCAAGGACCGCTACTTCCAAGACGACGTGCTCTCCGAGGACAAGTTGGTGCCCGAGGGCATCGAGGGCCGGGTGCCGTTCCGCGGTCCGCTGGGCACGGTGATCCATCAGCTGACCGGCGGTCTGCGAGCGGCGATGGGCTACACCGGCTCGGCGACCATCGAGCAGCTGCAGCAGGCGCAGTTCGTCCAGATCACGGCGGCCGGGTTGAAGGAAAGCCACCCGCACGACATCACCATGACTGTCGAGGCCCCCAACTACTACACCCGCTGAATCGGTGGGGCAGGAGACTAAGAACACGTCATGCGCGACATGGTTGAAATCGGCATGGGCAGAACCGCCCGCCGCACCTATGAGTTGGACGACGTCACGATCGTGCCCTCGCGGCGCACCCGCTCGTCCAAGGACGTCTCGACGGCTTGGCAGCTCGATGCCTACCGGTTCGAGGTTCCGGTCGTGGCACATCCGACCGACTCCCTGGTGTCGGTGGAGTTCGCGATCGAGATGGGCCGCCTGGGCGGGCTCGGCGTGCTCAACGGCGAGGGGCTGATCGGCCGGCACGCCGATGTCGAAGACAAGATCGCGCAGGTTCTCGATGTTGCAGCGACGGCCTCGGACGACACCGCCGCCACCCGCATGCTGCAGCAGCTGCACGCGGCGCCGCTGGATCCGGAGCTGCTCGGCGCGGCGGTGGCCCGCATCCGTGAAGCCGGGGTGACCACTGCGGTCCGGGTCAGCCCGCAGAACGCCCAGGCGCTGACGCCGACGCTGGTGGCCGCAGGCATCGACCTGCTGGTCATCCAGGGCACCATCATCTCCGCCGAGCGCGTCGCGTCCGACGGCGAACCGCTGAATCTCAAGACGTTCATCTCCGAGCTCGACGTGCCGGTGGTGGCCGGCGGCGTGCTCGACCACCGCACCGCACTGCACCTGATGCGCACCGGCGCGGCCGGGGTGATCGTCGGCTACGGCTCGACGGCCGGAGTGACCACCAGCGACGAGGTGCTGGGCATCAGCGTGCCGATGGCCACCGCGATCGCCGACGCCGCGGCCGCTCGTCGCGAGTACCTCGACGAGACCGGCGGACGGTATGTGCACGTGCTGGCCGACGGCGACATCCACACCTCGGGCGACTTGGCCAAGGCGATCGCCTGCGGTGCCGACGCGGTGGTGCTGGGCACGCCGCTCGCCATCGCCGACGAGGCGCTGGGTGGCGGCTGGTTCTGGCCGTCGGCGGCCGCGCACCCGTCGTTGCCGCGCGGTGCGCTGCTTCAGGTGGCGGTCGGCGAACGCCCCGGCCTGGCGCAGGTGCTCAACGGGCCGTCCGACGATCCGTTCGGCTCGCTGAACCTGGTCGGCGGTCTGCGCCGGTCGATGGCCAAGGCGGGCTACTGCGACCTCAAGGAATTCCAGAAGGTCGGGCTGACCGTCGGCTCGTGATGGCCGCGGCATCGAGGAATTCGTCTTTACAAGTTAGGGCCTCCTGTCTAGAAGTTACCAATCGGTAGCGTCATACTGATCACATGAAGCCTGACTATGACGTCTTGGTGATCGGTTCCGGGTTCGGCGGCAGCGTCAGTGCGCTGCGGCTGACGGAGAAGGGCTATCGAGTAGGTGTACTCGAAGCCGGCCAACGGTTCGCCGATGCGGACTTCGCCAAGACCTCGTGGGATCTACGCAAGTTCCTGTGGGCGCCGAAGTTCGGCATGTACGGCATCCAGCGCATCCACCTGCTGCGCAACTGCATGATCCTGGCCGGTGCGGGTGTGGGCGGCGGCTCACTGAACTACGCCAACACCCTGTACGTGCCGCCGGACCCGTTCTTCAACGACCCGCAGTGGAAGGACATCACCGACTGGCGGGCCGAACTCATGCCGCACTACGACCAGGCCCAGCGGATGCTCGGCGTGGTCACCAACCCGACGTTCACCGACGCCGACCGGGTCATGAAAGAGGTCGCCGACGACATGGGGTGTGGCGACACCTTCGTGCCGACGCCGGTCGGCGTGTTCTTCGGGCCCGACGGGCAGAAGACGCCCGGCAAGACCGTGCCCGACCCGTTCTTCGGCGGGGCCGGCCCCGCCCGCACCGGTTGTCTGGAGTGCGGCGAGTGCATGACCGGATGCCGCCACGGCGCCAAGAACACGCTTGTCAAGAACTACCTCGGGCTGGCGGAATCGGCTGGGGCGCAAGTGCACCCGATGACCACGGTGACGAGCTTCGAGCAGCGCCCCGACGGCTTGTGGGAAGTCAGCACCGTGCGCACCGGCAGCAAGTTGCGGCGTAAGCGCAAGACGTTCACCGCGACGCATCTGATTCTGGCCGCGGGTACGTACAACACCCAGAAGCTGCTGTTCAAGATGCGCGACACCGGAAAACTCAACCGGCTCTCGGCGCGCCTGGGCGTGCTCACCCGGACCAACTCCGAATCCATCGTCGGTGCGGGGCGGCTCTCGGTCGCGCCGGATCTGGATCTGACCCACGGCGTCGCGATCACGTCGTCGATTCACCCCACCGCCGACACCCATGTCGAACCCGTGCGGTACGGCAAGGGCTCCAATGCCATGGGTCTGCTGCAGACGTTGATGACCGACGGCGCCGGGCCGAGGGGGACCGATGTGCCGCGCTGGCGGCAGTTCTTCGACCAGGCCGGCGAGAATCCCCGCGAGCTCTTGCGCCTGCTCAACCCGAAGCAGTGGAGCGAGCGCACCGTGATCGCGCTGGTGATGCAGCACCTGGACAACTCGATCACCACGTTCACGAAGCGAGGTCCGCTGGGCGCCCGGATCATGTCGTCCAAGCAGGGCCACGGTGAGCCCAACCCGACGTGGATTCCGGTCGGTAACGAGGTCACGCGGCGGATCGCCAAGAAGATCGACGGCGTGGCCGGCGGCACCTGGGGCGAGCTGTTCAACATCCCGCTCACCGCGCACTTCCTCGGGGGTGCCGCTATCGGTGACAGTGCCGAGCACGGCGTCATCGATCCCTACCAGCGGGTGTACAACTATCCGACGCTCTATGTGATGGACGGTGCGGCCATCTCGGCGAACTTGGGGGTGAACCCGTCGTTGTCGATCACCGCGCAAGCGGAGCGGGCGGCATCGTTGTGGCCGAACAAGGGGCAGGACGACCAGCGTCCGGCACAGAGTGAGCCGTACCGGAAACTGGCGCCGATCGCGCCCGAGCATCCCGTGGTGCCGGCCGAAGCGCCCGCCGGGTTGCGCCGCCTGCCGATCGAGCCCGTCAACTCAGGCGGTTAGCGCACAGCCCTTCCGGGTACTTGACCCTCGCCGGACGGCGAGGTCCGGGGGAGGGGATGTGAGGCATGCGGCAGGCTTTTCACGACGAGTTGACGCAGCTGTGCGATCAACTCGCCGAGATGTGCGCTCTGGCGGTGAGTGCGATGCAGCGGGCCAACGAGGCGCTGCTCGAATCCGATCTGTCGCTGGCCGAGCAGGTCATCGCCGACCACGAACACATCGCCGCCTACAACCGCCGCATCGAAGAGTCGGCGTTCCGCCTGCTGGTTCTGCAGCAGCCCGTTGCCAGCGAGCTCCGCACGGTCGTCGGTTCGATGCACATCGCGGCCGATATCGACCGGATGGGCGCGCTTGCGGTGCATGTCGCCGACATCTCCCGGTTGCGCCATCCCGAGTGCGCGCTGCCGGATGAGGTCCGCGCGAGTTTCACCGACATGGGATCGCAGGCCGTGCGGCTGGCGCAGACCGCGCAGGAGGTGCTGGTGTCCCGGGATCCCGAGGCTGCCGCGCGCCTGCGCGACGAGGACGACGCCGTCGACGCCGAGCACCGTCACCTGTTCACCTTGCTGCTGGACCGCCAGTGGGAGGACGGGGTGTGCTCGGCTGTCGACGTCGCGCTATTGGGCCGCTACTACGAGCGGTTCGCCGATCATGCGGTCGAGATCGGCAAGCGCGTGATCTTCGAGGCCACCGGCGGCAGGCCGCTGCACAAGAAACTGGCCTGAGCGCCTACTGCCCATCGGGGGTGGATTCCAGCAGCGCGGTGAACAAGCGGGTGAGAGCGTCGATGTCGACAGTTCCCGGCTGGAGTACCTCCTCGGTCGCGATGCCCGAGATGATGGTGACGACCAGTTGGGCGAGCGCCGCCAACTGCTTGCCGGGCAGTGACGTGCCGGCCTGCTCGACGATGTGTAGGGCTTGATCGGCCGCCGCGCGGCGACGCGCGACCAGGCGTTCCCGTAACTGCGGATCCCGGACCGCCCGCAGCCAATACTCCATCAGCACGATCTGGTACTCGGTCTGGTCGTGGATGGAGTCGAGCGTTGAGGAGCTCAACGCCGCGGCGATCGCGGCGGTGTCGCCGTGGCCGCTGTCGAGCGCGCTCGCGATGAGGGCGCCGCGACTCTCGAACTGCCGGTCCAGCAACGCCAGGAACAACTCGTCCTTGGATTCGAAGTTCGAATACACCGCGCCCTTGGTGAATCCGGCGGCGTGACCGATGGCGTCGATGGTGGCGCCGGCGAATCCCTCCGCGGCGAAAACCTTGAGCGCCGCGTCCAGGATCCGGTCGCGCACCTCGTCACGGGTGGGGCGGATGCGGGTGGGTTTGACAGCCGACATGCCCAACAGAATACTCGCTAGTATCGTATGGATACCAGTGAGTATCGAAAGGTCGGAAATGGAAGACAAGGACGACGCACAGGACGCGCCGCAGATCGTTGCGGCCGGACTGGGTGTCGACGGCGAGCACGGGCCGCTGTTCTCGGACATCGACCTGGAGCTCACGGCGGGATTTCACGCCATCCAGATGCCAGGGGGATGGGGTCAGACCGCGCTGTTGCTCACGTTGGCCGGACGTTTGGCCCCCAGCCATGGCACGGTGACCGTCTGCGGCCAGACGCGCCCGCGCGACATTCGGCGGCACTGTGCCATCGCCGCGTTCGCCGACATCGACGAACTCGAGGATTCGGTCACCGTTCAGACGGTGCTCGCCGAGCAGCGGCGGTGGTTGTCCCCGTGGTATCGACGCGTGCCGGCAGACGCCGGAGAGGCCGAGCTGCGCGAGGTCTTCGGAGAACTGACGCCCCCGGCGCCCGACACCTACATCAGCGAACTGTCCGATCTCGACCTGTTTCTGCTCAAGGTCACCCTGGCACTGTTCTCGAACCGGCCGATCCTGGTGGTCGGCGACCTCGAACAGGTACGGGACAACTGTCGGCGGGCGATCGCGGTCGAACGGCTCGGTGCGATCGCCGCGCAGCGCAGTGTGGTTGTGGGAGTGACCAATCCGCTCGGCCATGAGGCTCCCGACCACGACCTGCACGATCACCGCATCCTTACCGGAAAGAACGCCTGATGCTGAAACGCCTTCGCGCAAACGGCTCATCCCCGGCTACTGGTCTCGCCTTCGGCTCTCCAGCTGCTGGTCTCGCCTTCGGCTCGGAAATCAAACGCTTCGGCCGCAGCCGCATGACCCGTGCCGCCATCGTGGTGCTCATGCTGCTGCCGCTGGTGTACGGCGCCCTCTACCTCTGGGCGTACTGGGACCCCTTCGGCCAGGTCGACAAGATGCCGGTGGCGCTGGTCAATTCCGATCGTGGGGTAGAGGTTTCGGGCCAGCACGTCAATGCGGGTGCCGAGATCGCCAAGAGTCTGACCGACGATGCCAGCTTGAACTGGCATGTAGTGGACGAAGAACAAGCCCGCCAGGGCGTCGAGCACGGCACCTACTACTTCATGCTCGAGCTCCCACCGGACTTCAGTGAGGCGATCGCCTCACCGCTGACCGGGCAGCCCAAACAGGCCAACCTGAACGCGGTCTACAACGACGCCAACAACTACATCTCGTCGAACATCGGTCGCACCGCCATCGACCAGGTGCTCAACGCGGTGTCCACACGGATCTCGGGTCAGGCCGTCAACCAGGTGCTTTCGGTCGTGGTCAGCTCCGGTGCCGGGATCAAACAGGCCGCCGACGGTGCGGCCCGACTTGCCGACGGCGCAGTCAAAGTCGACGACGGTGCCGGCCAGCTGGTGACGGGGCTCCACAGTGCTCGCTCCGGCTCGGCCCAGCTGGCCACCGGCGCCAAGCAGCTCTCCGACGGGATCAACAAGGCGACCGATCCGCTGGTCGCGGTGACTTCTGCGCTGTCGAAGATCGGTGGCGACACCCAGAAACTGGAAGACGGCACCGCGGCGTTGCGGCAGGCCAATGACCAGATCGGTGCCATCACCGGGGCGCAGGATTCTGCCGCGACCGCGTTGAACTCGGTGATCGACCAGCTTTCGGCCAGCCCGGACCCCATGGCCAACAACGCGGCCGGGATGCTGCGTGGCGTCCAGGACGATCTGCGCGCCCACCAGTTCACCCCGCAGATTCGCCAGCAGCTCACCGACGCCGAGAACGCGGCGATCTCGATGACGTCGTCACTGCGCAACCCGGGCAGCCCGCTGAACTCCGCGCTCGATCAGGTGGGCAGCAAGAACTCCGACCTCAGCGCCAAGCTGAACCAATTGCGGGACGGTGCCCAACAGCTCGCCAAGGGCAATGCCGAATTGGCAAGCGGTATAGCCCAACTCGATACCGGAGCCGGGCAGTTGAAAGCCGGCACCACTCAGTTACGGAGCGGATCGGCCGAACTGGCGACCAAGCTGGCCGACGGCGCCGGCCAGGTCCCTGATTGGACTCCCGCGCAGAAGGACGCGATCGCCGACACCATCGGTGGTCCCGTACACCTGCAGAACTCGGCAGAGAACGCCGCACCGAACTTCGGCACCGGGATGGCCCCGTTCTTCATCACACTGGCGTTGTTCTTCGGCGCGCTGGTGCTGTGGATGGTGTTGCGGCCGTTGCAGAACCGCCCGATCGCGGCGGAGGTGCCGGCGATCCGGGTGGTCCTCGCCAGCTACCTGCCTGCCGCGGTCATCGGGGTGTTCCAGGCGATCATCCTGTACTGCGTGGTGCGGTTCGCGCTCGGCATGCACGTGGTGCATCCGGTTGCGATGCTGGCCTTCATGATCCTGGTGTCGTGCGCCTTCGTCGCCGCGACCCAGGCGATCAACGCCCTTGTCGGTCCCGCGGTGGGCCGGGTGCTGTTGATGGCGCTGCTGATGCTTCAGCTGGTCAGCGCCGGCGGGATGTATCCGGTGGAAACTACGTCACGGCCGTTCCAGCTGTTCCATCAGTACGACCCGATGACCTACGGTGTCAACGGATTACGCCAGCTCATCCTCGGCGGAATCGATCACCGGTTGTGGCAGGCGATCGCCACGCTGTTGGTGATCTGGGTCGGTGCCCTGACCATCTCGGCCTTGTCGGCCAGGCGTAATCGACAGTGGAACATCATCAGGCTGATGCCCGCGATCAAGATGTGAGTCAGACCGCGTGCAGCAGAGCGGCATCGGCGAGCGGCCGGCTCTTGTGCCCGTGGATGTCGACGGGCACGTCGCCGGCAAGCGTCACGCGGTGCATCACCCGGCGCTGGTCGTCGTAGTCGTCGACCGCCCGGTGCTGGGTGGCCCGGTTGTCCCACATCGCGACGTCGCCGGGCGCCCAGTTCCAGCGAATAGTATTCTCCGGAAGGGTGATTCGGCGCTGCAGCAACTCCAGCAAGGTGGCTGATTCGTAGCTGTCCAAACCGAGGAATCCGCGGGTGAAGTCGCCGGCGACCAGGGTGCGCTCGCCGGTCTCCGGATGCACCCGGACCACCGGATGCTCAGTTCGGAAGTCGGGCTTCTCGAACGCGGCCCGCATCAGCTGCTGCTCCTCGCTGAGCGCAATAGATTGTGTCGCAGCGTAATCGAATCGGTTGCTGTGGACTGCCCACAGGTTCTCGGTGAGGGCTTTCAGTGGTGCGGGCAGGGCGTCGTAAGCGGCCGCGGTAGAAGCCCACAGGGTGGATCCGCCGTACTCCGGCAGTGTCACCGCGCGCAGGATCGAGATGGCCGGGTAGTCGGGTACGAACGTGACATCGGTGTGCCAGCGGGTGGCCTTGGCGTACTCCGAGTCCAGCGGGGTGATCAGCGGGGCGTCGTCCTGCTTGAGGGCGTGGTGACCAACCGGCTTGCCCATCAGCCGTGCGAAGGCGTGGTGCTCCTCATCGGTGAGGCCGTGCTGGCCGCTGAAGAAGACCACCTTGTGCTCGAGTAGCGCTCGCCGGATCTCGGCGACGGTGGCTTCATCGAGGTCGCCGCCCAGCGTTACGCCGTCGATGCGGGCGCCGATACGGCTACCGAGCTTCTTGACGCTGAGAACGGGGGTGGTGGGAGCAGTCATCGCTGGATCCTTTTCGCTGGTGGAAACAGCTGTAGTCAAGTGACTACAGCTGCATGTGCGTTAGTGTAGCCACATGACTACACCCACGCCACCGGCCAAGGCCGCGGCCGGTCCGGTCGGCAAGGACGAGGTGGTGGCGGCCACGCTGTCGGCAGCCGCAGAGCTGTTCGCCGAACGCGGTCCGGCCGCCACGTCGATCCGGGATATCGCCACCCGGTCCAAGGTCAACCACGGGCTGATCTACCGGCACTTCGGCACCAAGGAGCAACTGGTCGGCGCGGTGCTCGAGCATCTGGGCGGTCGGCTCACCGCGCTTCTGGACGGCGAGGTATCCGACGGAGAGATCGAACAGAACATGGACCAGCACATGCGTGTGATGGCCCGCGCGCTGCTCGACGGTTACCCGATCGGTGAACTGCAGACCCGGTTTCCGGGGGTCAACAGGCTGCTCGACGAGGTGCTGCCCCGATTCGAGGATGAGCGCAACGGCAGGCTTGCGGTCGCCAATGCCGTTGCCTTGCAGCTGGGTTGGCGCTTCTTCGAGCCGTTCCTGCGGTCAGCGGCGGGACTCGCTTCGATCAGCGACGACGAGGTGAGGACGGCGGCGGGCGCCGAGATCGCCCGGATCCTCCAGCCCGGCGCCGCCGCCGATTAGTCAGCCGCCCTTGTTGAACTCGGCCTCGACCTTCTCCCCGAGCTGCTTGTCGACGTTCTTCCAGTACTCGAACGCCCGCTCCAGCACTTGATCGGAAACGCCCTTCGACAGGTGACCGGCGATGTTGGAGACCAGCCGGGCCCGCGCTGCGTCGTCGAGCACCTCGCGCACCATCGTCCCGGCCTGCCCCCAGTCGTCGTCCTCGGCGTGCAGGGTGTAGGCGGCGCGAACCATGTCACCGTCGGCGCGCCACAGCGACTCGGCGGTGCGGGCGGGATCGGCCTGCGGGCCGCCGTAGGAGTTCGGCGCGTAGACCGGGTCGGAGACGTTCTTGATCCGCATGGCGCCGTCTTTCGAGTAGCTGTTCACCTCGACTTTCGGCGCGTTGACCGGGATCTGCTTGTAGTTGGTGCCCAGCCGGTGACGGTGGGCATCGGCATACGAGAAGTCGCGCGCCAGCAGCATCTTGTCCGGACTCAAGCCAGTACCGGGAACCCGGTTGTTCGGCTCGAACGCGGCCTGCTCGATCTCGGTGTGGTAGTCGGTGACGTTGCGGTCGAGCGTCAAGGTGCCGACGTCGATCAGTGGGTAGTCGCCGTGCGGCCACACCTTGGTCAGGTCGAACGGGTTGAACCGGTAATCCTTGGCTTCCTCGAACGGCATGATCTGAACCTTCAGCGACCACGTCGGAAACTCGCCACGCTCGATCGCCGAGTACAGGTCCCGCTGGTGGGCATCGCCGTCGATGCCGGCCATTTCGTCGCCCTCCTCCTGGGTGAGGAACTCGACGCCCTGGTCGGTCTTGAAGTGGTACTTGACCCAGAAGATCTCACCGGCGGCGTTGATCCAGCTGTACGTGTGACTGGAATAGCCGTTCATGTGCCGCCAGTCGCGTGGGATACCGCGATCGCCCATCAGCCAGGTGACCTGATGTGCGGATTCGGGCGACAGGGTCCAGAAGTCCCATTGCATGTCGTGATCGCGCAGGTTGTTCCCGGCGCGGCGCTTCTGCGAGCGGATGAAGTGCTGGAACTTCATCGGGTCGCGCATGAAGAACACGGGGGTGTTGTTGCCGACCATGTCGAAGTTGCCTTCGGTGGTGTAGAACTTGGTCGCAAATCCCCGGGGGTCGCGCCAGGTGTCTGGGCTGCCGCGTTCACCGGCGACGGTCGAAAACCGGGTGAGCGTCTCGGTTTTGACGCCGGGCTGGAACAATGCGGCTTTGGTGTAGGCGCTGACGTCGTTGGTCACCTCGAAGTGACCGAATGCGCCCCCGCCCTTGGCGTGCGGCTGGCGCTCCGGAATGCGCTCCCGGTTGAACATCGCCATCTGCTCGATCAGGTAGTGGTCCTGCAGCAGGATCGGTCCGTCGGGCCCGATCGTCAATGAGTGCTCATCGCTGTACACCGGGATCCCGGCGTCGGTGGTTGTCGGCTTGGGCTGGGTACCGGTCACCCCGTCGCTCCTTTCGCTGTTCAGCAGTCGGAGCTGCACACGCAGCAGCGCCGCCGCTGGGACGTACGAGTGCGGGGTACCCGCTGAGGCTCTGTCGCCAAACCCTGTTCAGGCTGCTTACCGGCCCGAGGGGCCGGTGCGACGGCGCACCGGTTCCTTGCCGGGGGGCTGCGGCGGGGCCGGCAGCAGTGGGTGCCGGGGCTTGATGGTGACGGTGGTCGGTCCATTGGTGTTGAGCACGACGTCGTCACCGGCGTGGCGGATGGTGAGCGATCCGTCGGGGCCGTCGCGCAACGTGTAGGTGACGTTGTCGTGATGCGCGTCGACCGTCACCCGAAAACCCTTCCACAGCAACCGGAACCGCAGGCAGGAGATGCCGTCGGGAAGGTGCGGGTCCAGTGACAGGATGCCCTCGTCGTCACGCAGCCCGCCGAAACCGGCCACCAACGCGGTCCAAGCCCCGGCCAGCGAGGCCATGTGCAGACCGTCGCGGGTGTTGCGGTGCAGATCGCGTAGATCGATCAGCGCGGCCTCGTAGGCGTAGTCGTGGGCCAGCTCGAGGTGACCGACCTCAGCGCACATGACCGCCTGGGTGCATGCCGACAGCGACGAGTCCCGGGTGGTGCGCCGCTCGTAATAGTCGACGTTGCGGGCCTTCTGTTCCGGGGTGAACGCATGGCTCTGCCATTGCATCGCCAGCACCAGGTCCGCCTGCTTGAGCACCTGGGCCGGGTAGAGCCGGACATAGGGCTCGTGCAGCAGCAGCGGGTAGGAGGTATTGGCCGAGAAATCCCACTCGGCCAACGTGGTGAAGCCCTGGCACTGCGGGTGCACACCCAACTCGTCGTCGTAGGGAATGTGGGCGGCGTCGGCGGCGTCACTCCAGGCCGCGGTCTCCTCGGTGGTCACGCCCATCGCATACGAAGCGTCGGGGTGGCGGGTGCACGCGTCGGCTGCCACCCGAAGATTGTGTGCCGCCATCAGGTTGGTGAAGACGTTGTCGCGCACCACGGCGGTGTATTCGTCGGGTCCGGTCACACCGTCCAGATGCCAGATGCCGTGGCGATCATGGTGACCCAGCGACATCCACAGCCGGGCGGTGTCCACGAGCACGGCGAGGCCACATTCCTGCTCGAGCGAGCCATCGCCGGTGACCACTCGATAGCGCTCGAAGGCGGCGGCGATGTCGGCGTTGATGTGCCATGCCGCGGTGCCCGCCGGCCAGTACGCCGAGCATTCCTCGCCCCGGATGGTGCGCCACGGGAAACTGGCTCCCTTCAAGTCCAGTTGTTGGGCGCGTTCGCGGGCCAGGTCCAAGGTCGAGGCCCGCCACCTCAGCGCGTCGGCCGCAGCTTGGGGTTTGGTGTACGTCAGTACGGGCAGCACGAAACCCTCTGTGTCCCAAAAAGCGTGGCCGTCATAGCCGGTGCCGGTCAGTCCCTTGCCCGCGATCGCACGCCGCTCTGCGCGGGCGCTGGCCTGCAGCACGTGGAACAGCCCGAAGCGCGCCGCTTGCTGGCAGTCCGGGTCGCCCTCGACCTCGACGTCGGCGCAGTCCCAGAACTCGTCGAGATACGCGCGCTGAGAATCGAGGAGACCCTGCCACCCGCTGTAGCGGGCGCCCGTGATCGCTGCAGCCGCCTGATCACGCAACGCGGGACGTGATCGCAGGCTCGACCAGCCGTAGCCCAAATACTTGACGATACGTAGCTTCTGGCCGGGGCGCAGCCCGCAGATCACGGTGGTCCGGGCCAGGTCATTGCGGGCGTCGGTGTGGACCTCGACCCGGCCGGGCACCTCGACGTCATGGTCCATCGCGGCTGCCATCATCAGGCCACTGCCAACGGTGCGGTGTACCAGAAGCGCACCACTGTCGGTGTTTTCGTGATGAACGGCGTGCAGCGGGTGTTTGAGCACCGCCGACACCCGGGGATCGTCGGAGGTCTCGGGCTGGTCTTCGTTGGTGACGAGCTCGGATTGCACCGTTACCCGGACGAATTCGTCCAGCGCCTCGACGCTGTACTCGATGGCGGCGACGCCGCGGT
Source organism: Mycolicibacterium senegalense (assembly GCF_019645875.1). Lineage (GTDB taxonomy): Bacteria > Actinomycetota > Actinomycetes > Mycobacteriales > Mycobacteriaceae > Mycobacterium > Mycobacterium senegalense. Next base: position 1,576,716 of record NZ_CP081000.1, read on the forward strand.
GCGCGAACGACACCAGCCGGGTAGAGACGACCTTGACCTGTTTGCCCGCCGGAGAACGCCAGTGGGCGTGCCGGGTCAGGGTCCCGGCGCGCAGGTCAAGGGTGCGCTCGTGATCGATCAGGTCGCCGTATCGCACGTCGAACGGCTCGTCATCGACAAGCAGGCGCAGCAGCTTGCCATTGGTGACGTCGACGACGGTCTGGCCGGCCTCGGGGTAGCCGAATCCGGCTTCGGCGTAGGGCAGGGGACGGACCTCGAAAAATCCTGCCAGGTAGGTGCCGGGCAAGCCGTAGGGCTCGCCTTCGTCGAGGTTGCCGCGCAGTCCGATGTGGCCGTTGGACAGCGCGAACAGCGATTCGGACTGCGCCAGCAGGTTGAGGTCCAAACGGGTTTCGCGCACCTGCCAGGGCTCAACCGGATACGCGTCGTGGGTGATCATCATGCTGCTACATCAACTCCGCCAAGTCGGTGACGACGACGTCGGCGCCGTCGCGGCGCAGCTGCCCGGCCTGCCCCACCCGGTCCACGCCGACCACGAATCCGAATTTTCCGGCGCGGCCCGCCGCGACCCCGGCCAGCGCATCCTCGAACACCGCGGCCTGGGCGGGGGAGACGTCGAGCAGTTCGGCGGCACGTAGGAAGCTGTCCGGCGCCGGCTTGCCCGGAATGTTCTCGTCGCGCATGGTCACACCGTCCACCCGTTGCTCGATGAAGGTGTCCAATCCGGTGATCCTCAGCACCTCCTCGGTGTTGGCGCTGGACGACACCACGGCGCGGCGCAGCCCAGCTTCGGTCACGGCCTGCAGATATCGTCGCGACCCCTCGAACACCTCGACGCCGTCCTTCTCCAGGGTCTTGTGAAACATCGCGTTCTTCCGAGTGCCCAGGCCCTCTATGGTCTCGGCGTCGGCTGGGTCATCCGGCGTCCCCTCCGGCACCTCGATCCCGCGGCTGGCCAAGAAGGATCGGACACCGTCCTGGCGGCGCTTGCCGTCGACGTAGGTCAGGTAATCGACATCGATGTCGAATGCCGTGAACGGTTCGCCGGTGCGTTCGGCCCGGCTCTTGAGGTACTCGTCGAACATGGCCTTCCATGCCTTCTTGTGCACGCTGGCCGTATCGGTCAGCACACCGTCGAGATCGAACAGGCATGCGGTGATCTGCTCGGGCAGGCCCAGCACAGCGTCCTCGCTTTCGCCGACGTCTTCTCCATCATGCGTAATCACCACGCGGTAGGTGGTCTTAAACACGGGCTTGTCTTCGGCCGGCCGGGAAATCTCAGCAGATCGCACGCAGAGAATCTGACACTTACACATGTCAGATCGCGTACGGTGGAGGTCATGACTACAAAATGGCCAGCAGGGCAGGCAGCTTTCATCACCGGGGCAGCATCTGGAATCGGGCGCGGGATGGCTCGGGCGCTCGTCGGCGCAGGGGCGAAGGTCGCGCTCGCCGATATCGACGAGAACCGGTTGGCCGCGGTCGAGAAGGAGTTGACCGATGCCGGCGGCGCGGTGGTGGCCGTGCCTCTAGACGTCACCGATCCCGAGCAATGGGCAACCGCGGCCGACCGCGCAGAGGATGCTCTGGGCCCGATCTCGATACTGCTGAACAATGCCGGCGCGAACGGAGGGGGAGAGCTCGACAAGACGTCCCTCGAAGTCTGGCGTTGGGTCCACAAGATCAACGTCGAGGGACAGTTCCTCGGCATCTCGACCTTTCTGCCGCGCTTCAAGAGTCGCGGTGGTCGGGCCCACATCGTCAACACGGCCTCGATGGCGGGCATCGTGCCGATGGTCCGGGTAGGCGCCTACTCCTCGGCAAAGTTCGCGAGTTTCGGACTTTCGTGGGTTCTCCGTGGTGAGCTCGAGGGCACGGATATCGGTGTGTCCGTGTTGTGTCCCGGTACGGTGAACACCCGAATCAGCGAGAGCTCCGGAGAAGGCGAAGCCAAGGTGCTCGGCCAGGAGGTGAACACCGCCGCCATCGAGGGCAACAACGCGCTCCTGGCCCAGGGGGCGGACCCCGATCGGGTCGGTGAGCAGGTCGTCGAAGCCATGCAGGAGGGACGGTTCCTGATCATCACTCACGGTGACTGGGAACCACTCGTCACTGCTGTCCACACCGAAATCAGAAAGACATTCGACGAATTCGACAACCGTCACGGACCGGACAACACCGCACGGATTCTTGCCCAGGGGATCAGTCCGGTCACCACCTGACTGCGCGTCCCGGCGTCGGCGCACGCACCTGCACACCGGTGCGTGCGCCGACGCGTCAGGACATCAATGTCGTCAGGTCACGGATGGGGTCGGTGCCGTCCCAGCCCTCTGCGGCTGCCGCAGCGGCCGCGAACATCTGGACCACAAGTCCTTGTCGTCCCATCAGCTCAGTCATGCACCCGAGCAATGGGCGGGTATCGACGTAGGCGACCGCGGTCTGGCCCGCGACAACGGCACTCATCACTACCTCGAAGCCGTGCTGCTGGTAGTTGCGGCATTCGGCCTCGACGTCATCGACGAGACTGCAGATGTGGTGGAGCCCGCTTTCGCCTTCTGCGAAGACATCTCGGTACGGAGACGGAGCGCTGCCGTGCTGCTTGATCAGTTCGATCTGAACTCCGCCCGCCTGGGCGATCGCGCAACTGATGTCGATCTCGGCCGGGCTGCCTCGATGGGTCGCTTCGGTGAAGATCGCCCCGACATGTGAACCCACGAAGAAGGGTCCGATCTGCGCCGTCTGCTGCCACTGTTGGACGGCTTTGTCGAGGTCGTCCACAACCCATGCGATCTGGTTGTACTGCTTGGCTACCAGCACTTTGTTTCCTTTTCTTCTCGATATGTGGTCGAACCGCTGTTACCGACCGTGGCCGAATACCGTTGATGGTCAGTTCATTCGGTTGGCCTTGAGCAGTTCCTGGATGTTGCGCCGGCAGCGGCCGCAGTCAGCGCCCGCAGATGTCGCTGTGGCCACCTTGTTGGTGGTCGAGGCGCCTTCGAGCATTGCCGCGACGACGGTTTGCCGGGTGATGCCGTGGCACAGACAGACGTACATCAGGCGTGCTCCGGAGCGGATGGCGCGCCCGCCACAGGATGGGCTGTGGTGTGGGCGCGTTGGGTGATCCTTCGCCGCAACGAAATTCGCAGAGTGAGCCCGGTCACAGATCTGACAATATAACATTTCACTTAGCTGAACAATCCCTGCCGCCCGGCGCCTACGGTTCCGGCGCCAGTCTGGCAAGATCGATTGTCAGCAATGGGCTGAGCGAACGTAACTGCTAGGAGAGTCAAGGTGTCGGCTTCGGGGGCCAGTCGGGTGTACGGCGGGGTTACGGCTGAGCAGCGAATCGCCGAGCGGCGCCGCAAGTTGATCGAGGCGGGCATGAACCTGTTCGGCTCGGGCGACTCCTCCAGCGTTCGGGTGAAAGACGTTGTCGTTGAGGCGAGTTTGACCGAACGGTACTTCTACGAGAGCTTCAGCGACCTGGGGGCATTGTTCGATGCGGTGCTTGAAGCGACCATGGATGTGATCGAACGCGATGTCGAGGCGTCGATCCGCGACGCGCCTGATGACGGGCTTTCGAGGGTCTCGGCCGGACTGCGGACCTCGGTCGAGGTCCTTGCCGCCGATCCCCGGATGATCCGGATCGTGTTTGTGGAAGCGCTCGGTAAGGGCGGTCGGGCCGGCTCTCGCCGGCACGAGATTCTCGTCCGCGCAGCACAGAACTTCTTCAGGTGGTCGGGCGAGGGAATCGGCGACCTCGGAAGCGGCCCCGTGGAGTCCCGGATGAAGGCCTTCGCGATGTCGGGTGCCGCTTCAGAACTTCTCATCTCCTGGGCGGAAGGCCTGCTGAACGTTTCCCCGGACGAGCTCGCCGATTTTCTCGTCGGCTTGTACTGGCGAGCCAACCTCCCCTGACGTGCCCTCGACGGGCGCGGGCCGACCGCGTGGCTGATTGGTTCGGCGCTTGACGTGGCCTGGGTCACAACTTAAACTGACATGCAATCTTGTCAGATATACCGCCTTCGGCCGCTGGGATTTCCGGCTCTGAGGCAAATGGAACGAGTGTGCACGAAATGTGGAACGCAATCCGTAGTGACCAACCGGAGCACGCGAATCTGTTTGCGACGGAGCGTGATGCACGGCATTTCGAGCGATTGCTCGGAACGGTGATTCCGATCAACCGCTACACCAATGCCATCACGCTGCCCACGGGTGAGCGCATCACCGTTGTGCTCGTTCGGGCTTGAGGTGTATCGGCCCGCTCGGCCTCGCCGGGTGGGGTGGCGGTGGATCCGATCAGGCACTTGACGAAGGTGACGCGCCGGAGGCAAACTGACATCTGCACATGTCAGATAGGTCACAAAGCGCATCGAGAAGTGATGCAGTCGATGTCGGGCGTCACGTTGACGCTGTACCGGGTCGATGGTGCGGGAAGGGATGGGTGACGCATGACGAAGTCCCCCTGTTGTAGCGGTGCGCAGCTGGAGGACGGGTCGTTGATGCCGGTGACGCTCCAGTGCATCCGGCGGTGTCCGGCTCGATCTGACTACATCGAACTGTGTTTTGAGTCCGATCAAGGACCGTGGACGTGGTGCTTCCCTGATCCTTGCGTGCCAGACGAATGCGAGCCTGCTGACGGCCCTCTCGCCGTGACGCCGGGACCGTACGGCGCACGCGCACGACGGGTCAATGACGGGGAGTTGGGGTTTGCATTGCCGATAGCGGAGGCGTTGCCCATGATCCTCGGCGGGTCCCAGACATTCGTGGCGCGAAAACTGATCGAACGCGGATGGTGATCACGTCACTTCGCTTTTCCTGCGCGTGCAATCAACGAAACATCTTGGGGCAACATACCTTCGGAGGACACCAATGAATGATGGGCCACGGCGGCTCGGCTTTCGGCGCCGCGCATCCGGAGCGCTCTGCGGTGTGGTGAGCCTGGCGGCGCTCTTGATCACAGTCGGAGCACCGGCGAGCGCGGATCCGTCGGACCCTCCTCCGCCGTTGATGCCGGAGTTCGTCCCGACCGCCAGTAACTGGGCCCCGCAGTTTCCGTATCCATACGATCAGATCCGCAAGAACGTGACCGACGCCGACATCAACGCCGAGCGCGAAATGTGTCAGTGGTTCAACGCGCGGTATCACGACTTGCGGGACCAGATGGACAGGTTCGGATTCAATCTTCTTCAGGCCAACAATGATTGGACCGTCGGCACCATCCAGGCGCAGGCTGACAATGTGGCGACGAATGTCGAGCAGGCCGTCGCCTTCCTCACTCCGAGAACGACTGCACTGACGATCAGTCAGGACTTCGCCGGCGACATGTACTTCCCGATCTACCAGGGCGAACCCTTCTATCGCTTGTGGCAGGAACTTTCCAATGTCGGCGTCGGCATCCGGGCCCGCAACACCGCGTGGGTCTACGGCCCTTCGCAGCAGCGAGTCAAGCGCTGGGCCAGTCAGATTGAGCGCTCACGCGTATGTGACCAGTAGGCCCTGAGAGGCGGTAAAGGGGCACGAGGTGATGGCGCCCGGAGACCGGGCGCCATCACCTCGCGGCTCCGTCAGGCGACCCGCCACCTGCCCGCACTGTCGCGGTAGAAAAAGTATGCGGGGCAGTACTGCGCGACTGTCTGGCCGGGACACGGCGTGCCGTTGTACATCGTTGTCGTCGTGTGGACAACACTGCTGGAGGGCAACGCGCTCGACACGAGGCCCTGGGTAGAGGTCACTGATGCGGTCGCCATGACGGGATACATCAGGCTGGCGCCTTGATCGGGGTAGCCGCATCGGACACACCAAGGATCCGGCGGGGGATTGGGGTGCATCGTCGGCTGTCCGACAAGGATCGGGCCGACGAGTTGGACATCGATCTGCCAGTCCGGGGGATGCCCCGCATTGTAGAGATCGGTGAGGGTTTGCTTGACGTCCGAGTCGGCGGGCGGAGCGCCCAAATCGCCTACGTCGGCGCGAGATTCGGCGCCGCTGACGGAAGTGGCCACAGAGCACGTGGAGAAAGCGAGCGCGACCACCGCAAGCCGGGTCACGAATCGAGCTGCTCGCTGCGTGTATCCGCAACTGGACTGATACGGCGCGAATGCCACGACTACTCCTAGAGGTCAAAGTTCTCCCGACCCTACTAAGACCCGAGGCAATCTGGCTAGGCCCCTTGTCAGATAACTCCGGGGTGTTCTATGTTCGCGGTGCTTTGAGTGTCGATTCGGTGGGAGGTGGCCCTAGATGGTCGCTCGGCGTGACTCTTTGGCCGCGATCATGACCGTGGCCGCTGCGATTACCTTCGCGCCTTCAGCACATGCGGATCCGACCGAAGATTTGCGGTCGGCCGTCGCCGCGAAGCGAGGCGACTGCCCGGCACTACAGGCCGACCCGGTGCTCGAAGGCGTTGCCCAGCGCGCCAACCTCGAGACACAGAGCTATGCCAATCGCACGGCCCGGTTCCAGCCGATGGAGGATCCGATGCCGATGTTGCGTCAATTGTCTTATCCCGCAGGCAAGGCGAAGTTGCTGGCAGGTTTTGCCAGCACTCAGAAGTTCCCCGATGCCGAACAGAAGGCAATCTATGGCGCGGCGCTCTTCGGTTGGGACACCATCCCGGATTGCACCTACACCCGTTACGGGGCCAACGTGGTCACCGATCCCAACACCGGCAATACCACGGCTGCCATCGTCTTGGCCGGCGACTGAACCGCCCCAGAACGCCCACGGCGGCGGCAGGGTGTGGTTTTCGGCAAATCCTCCCCGCTGCGGTGCCATCACTCGGCGACGTCGGGCCCGGGGGCACCGCCTGGAGTGAGCGGAACGTTATCTGCAAATTAGTGATGTCACTTATCTGAGGGCGGCGTGAATCACGGACGAGAAGCGTGGACGAACACGCGCCATGCCGAATACGCGCATGGCGCGTATTTGCACTGGTAAGCGCGACTTACCGGGTGGTCGCGCGGCAATGAGGAGTCTCCTTTCGGATCTGGTCGGGCACTGGATATCTGACAATCGCGTGATGTAAGATCCTCGCAACGAGTGAGAGGGTGATCACAGTAAAGCGGGGGATGCGCCTACATCACATCCGTGGAACAGCCCGGGAAAGCACACCAGAGGAACGAGTCAGCAAACAGATGGCAGTCACGAACGTAAGCGAGCGTCGCGTCGAAGCCGACGCGGATCGGGCAGCGCCATCGGGCCCTGTCCGATCCGGACTGCATCGAGGTGCGTCGGTGGCCAGGCCGAGTCTCGGCCGGCTGAACACGCTGCTTCGGCGTTTGGCCAAACGCCCGATCGAAAGCGTCCACACGGTAGGTCGCGCGGTGCTGTTGTCGGCGTCGGTCATCAGATACCTGGTCCAAGACGCGATATCGCTGCGATTGCCCGGTGGTGAGATCACTCATCAGTGTTGGTCGCTGTACAAAGTCACCGCTTTGCCGGCCCTCCTGATGGCCGTCCCGATCGGCGGAATCGTCGCAGTCCAGACGGCAGGTCTGATCAACCAGGTAGGCGCGGCATCGATCGTCGGCGCCGCCAGCGGGGTCGGTATCGTCCGCCAAGGCGCGCCGATGACTGCGGGCTTGTTGATGGGCGGAGCGGCGGCCTCGGCGATAGCATCCGATCTCGGGGCCCGGGCGATTCGCGAGGAATTGGACGCGTTCCGGGTGATGGGCGTCGACCCGGTTCGGACCCTGGTGGTGCCGCGGTTCTTGGCCCTGATAATCCTGGCTCCGGTACTGACGGCCGTCATCATCGCTTCGGCGGTGGCTGCGTCGTTCTTGTTGGCGGTCACGGTCAGCGACGTGACCAGCGGCAGCTTCTGGGCCTCGTTCGGGGCGTTCGCCAAGATCGTCGATGTCTGGTTCGCGGTCGGCAAGGCGGTGGTGTTCGCGGCGATCGTGGCCATTGTGTCTTCGCTGAAAGGTATTGAGGCCAAAGGAGGTCCGCGCGGAGTGGCCGATGCGGTCAATGCATCCGTCGTCGTCAACGTCGTCGGCATCGTGATCGCGAACCTGATGATCACCCAGATTCAGGCCATGTTCTTCCCGATGGCGGTGGCATAGTGCTTGACGAACAGACGGGATCAGCAGCACCTTCCCGATACTTGAACCAATTTCGGTTCCTCGAGAGGTCGCTCAAGGCCGTTCAGGCTCCGCTGCATCGAATGGGCGGTGCGCTGCTGTTCGCCGGCCAAATCCTGTACTACCTTCCCGTCACCGTCAAGCATTACCGCAAAGAGACGCTGGCCCGGATGATCAGTCTGTCGTTCGGGAGGGGCTCGTTGGTGGTCGACGGCGGGGTGATCAGCGTCCTGATGATTCTCGGTGTCGCGATCGGCGCGTCGGTCGCGATCGAAGCCTGGGCGACGTTGAACCTTTTGGGTTTCGGTGCGCTGTCAGGCGTTGTCGGCGGCTTGGCCAACGTCCGAGAGATGGCTCCGGTGGTGACCGGCATCGCTTTCACCGCCCAGGCCGGTGCTCGAATGACCGCGGAGATCGGCTCGATGCGCATCGCCGAGGAGATCGACGCCACCGAAGCAATGGGCTTGCGGGCATTGCCATATGTGGCGGGAACGAGAGTTCTCGGTTCGCTGATAATCGTGATTCCCGGATTTGCTCTCGCGTTGCTGGGCAGCTTCGCCATCTCCAACGCGATGATCACCGTGTTCTATGCCGCGTCTGAGGGCACCTATCAACATTATTTCGTCCAGTTCCTGTCGCCGACCGATCTTGTGTACTCCACCGTAAAAGCCGCGATCTTCTGTGCTGCGGTGACGATAATCCACTGCTATTACGGCTATTTCGCGTCAGGCGGCCCCGTTGGTGTGGGTGTGGCATCCGGCCGGGCGGTGCGAGCCAGCTTGGTGGCCATCGTGGTCCTGGACTTCAGCCTCACGGTGGCATTTTGGGGCCTGCAACCGACGTTCGTGTTCACCGGGTAGGGGATTGGGACGATGACGACGCTACTTCGCGTGGACGAACGCAAGCATGAGCGAATTCTGACCGGGATCGGTGCCGGCTTCGTGCTGTTCTGCGCACTCGCATTCCTGCTGTATTCCACGGTGATCAATCCGTCCGGTCGGCCGGCCGAGAACACCATCTCGGTAGCCATTGATACGCCGTATGTGGGGCAGGGGGTCGACGACGGTACGTCCGTCATCCTCCATGGCCTCAAAGTCGGTGAAGTCAAGAATATTTCGAAGCTCTCCGACAGCCGGGTGCGCGTGAACGTCGACCTCGACGCCGCGCCTACCAAGGGACTGACCGACGCGGTCGGGATCGATTTCCGCCCCGCCAACTATTTCGGTATCACCGGCATCAATCTGGTTCCTGCGGACCACGGCGAGGTTCTGCGCAACGGCTCGTCGATCAGCGTGACCCCGACGGGGAACTTCACCTTGCAGACCCTGCTGTACCGGCTGGGTGAACTGTCGCACGATGTGATCACGCCGCAGTTGATCAGTGTGGTGGACCGTGCGACTCGTTACACCGACGCGCTCAATCCTCTGTTCGAGACGATGATTCTGGTCTCGACGGCAGTCACAGACGTCCAGAGTGTCAGCACCGAGCAACTTCTGCGAAACGCTACGGCGATCAGCGTTGGCCTGCCCTCCTTTCTGGACGGCGCGATCAGTGCCGGGCAGGGCTACATCTGGAACGCCGCCGGAGTGCATTTCGATCCGGAAGAAGCGCGCGCCCAGAACCCGTATCTGAAGTACTACAGCAAAGAGAAGGTGGACTACTTCAACGCGGCCAGTGCGGATCTCGCGGCCAATCCGGACAAGTTCATCTTCGGCCGGCTCCGCGAGTACTTCAAGGGAGCGAAGTACGACTTGTTCTCCAAAATGGGTGACCTGGAGGGTTCACACACATTTGACCTCTTTCCCGTGGTGGATCAGGTTCGCGTCATGGCCGACGTGGTGCCTCGTCTGGTCGACCCGGCGGATCTCGGGGACAAGTTGGGTGAGCTGCGCTCCCGTCTGGAACGCATGTATGCAGGCTCGGGGGATCAGCACGCCCTGCAGGTGCGGATCGTATTGGATCAGCTGCCCGGAGTTGCCGCGCCACTGAACGTCATGCTCGGAGATACTCAATGAGGAAACATCTCGGTGCGCTGTGGAAGTTCGCCATCGCCCTCGTGGTCAGTGGGCTTCTGCTGGTTGTCATCTCAAATGTGATCAGGCAGCCCGTCGCAGGTGAAACGCGCAGCTTCAGCGCCGAATTCACCGATGTCTCGGGTCTTCACGAAGGGGCCGATGTTCGGGTCCGCGGTGTGCGGGTGGGCAAGGTCCAATCACTTGGACTAGACCGGTCGGACGGCCGAACCGTCGCAAAAGTCCGATTCACCATGGAGCGCCGCTACAGCATCGTGCCGGTGAGCCGGGTGGCGGTGAAGTTCCAGGCGCTCACCGGCTTGCGCTACATCAATGTTGCCGACGCAGCTGCGGGCGATGCGCCCGACCAAATGACCAATATCCCTATGTCGATGACGATCCCGTCCTTCGACGTCACGGTGCTGTTCAACGGTCTGCAGCCGGTCCTGGCGAAGTTGGACCCCGACGAGATCAACACCTTCACCGACAACGTGGCCACCTTCCTGGCCGGCGACGGAAACGGTCTGGGGCCGATGCTGGACAGCATCAAACGCTTGACCGCCCTGGTGTCGGATCGGGAAACGGTGATCTCGACGATCCTGAACAATCTGAAGACGGTTGCCGAGGGCGTGCGCGGGAAATCAGCCGAGCTGCCCAAGATCCTCGACCAGATCAAGATCGTCACTGATTCGACGCTGACCGTTCTGGATGAGTTCCGCAAATCACAGGTGTATGGGCCGGCTTTCACCGCTGCAGTAGACGACCTACTGGTCGCCATGGGATTGGACAGCGGGCAGTGGACGGCCCCGGGTTACAAACCCGGATGGGATCCGGAAAAGGCCTTCGACAAGGCCATCACGAATCTCTACAACGAGATGGACGGGGTCAAACGCATCCCGGTGGTATGGGAGAACATCCCAGAGCCGCCCGTGGATGGGAATCCCGCGCCGTGCTCGAAGGGGCCGGCCGAGTTGCCGCTGCCCATGGATGTGCTTCTCAACGGCCGCAAGGTGGTCATATGCAATCAGTGACGAAGGCGATGCGTAACCCGCTGTGGTGGGGGGTGATCACGATCGCGTTGGCAACAGTCGTGGCCGTCGTGGTCGCCTGGGTGTACATCGCTCCCCCGCACCGGCAACTTGTCACGTTCTATACCGATGACGCCGCGTCGGTGCGTTCCGGGGACGCGGTGCGGGTCGCCGGTCTGGATGTCGGCACCGTGAAGAGTGTTTCGCTTGAGCCGCAGCAGGTTCGGGTGCAGCTCTCGGTCAAGGACGATGTCTTCATCGGTGACCAGACCCAGGTCGAGGTCCGGATGCTCACCGTCGTCGGTGGTTACTTCGTCACCCTGCTGCCCATGGGTGATCAGGCGTTGGGCCGCAAACCCATCCCGATCGAGCGGGTCACCATGCCTTACAGCTTGATTCGGACCCTTTCCGACGCGACGAAGATCACGGACCGGGTTGCCCCCAGGCCCATCAACGAATCGTTGAGTCAGATTCAGCAGGGCCTGACCGGATCGAACACCGAGATCCTGGCCAAGATCATCGACGCCGGAGACGCTGTCAGCCAGGTGCTGGAACGTCAGCGCGGCCAGCTGACCAGCATTCTCGAGATGTCCAACGAGTACCTGCGGACGATGAACGACAACCGAGAACTCTTGGAGTACTTGATCTCGCGCATTGCCATTCTTGAGGAGACCATGGTTCTCTACGGCGACGGATTCGCGGGAGGGCTCGTCGGCCTGGGCAAGGTCGTGGACAAGATCTTCCCGCTCATCCCGTTCTACTTCGAGCATCGGGAAGACTTCATCAACCGGGTACGGGGGGTGCTCTCGGAGTTCCAGACGGTCGCGGACCGCAATGGGGTGTTGGTGCGGTGGTTGCGAAATATCCGGGGCGCCATGCAGAACACTCTCGATGCCCAGAACCGCGGCACCCCACCACAACTGCTCGCGACCGACTTGTGTTTTCCGATCGAGGGAAAGATCTGTTGATGCATTGGCTACGTTTGGCGAGCCGTGTCGTCGTTGTGGCCGGCGTAGCAACCGCCACCATATGGGGCGCCACGTCTTGTGGGGTTTCATCTGCCATGTCGACGGAATCGGCGCACGAGTACTGCGCCATCATGTCCGACAGCGTGGGCCTCTACGTGGGGAACCACGTGACTCAGATGGGGTACCCGATAGGAGAGGTGCGTCGGATCGAACCGCGGCCCTCGGACGTCAAGGTCGTCTTCTCCCTGGACACAGAGAGACCGATTCCGGAGGAGGTGCGGGCGGTTACCCGATCTCCCTCCATCCTCGCCGACCGGTCACTCGAACTCGTCGGGAACTACACGGACGGACCGAAACTTCGTCCGGCTGAGTGCATTCCGATGAGTCGAACGTCCACGCCGTTGAGCATTGCGCAGATCATCGGGTCCGCCACCGACTTCGTGAACGCGGTCAATCCCGAAGGATCTACGAATATCGCTGATTCGCTCAAGGGTATAGACCAGGCGATGGCGGGCCAGGGCGACCGACTCAATCAGTTGATGAGCCGTTCCTCGCAGCTGCTGGACAGTCCCGACCAGGCGATTGCACAGCTGGGGGAGATCACGCGCAATGTTGCCGAGCTCACCACGATGGTGCGAGACAAGAGAGCCGATATCAAGACGATCGTCACAGACCTGCCCTCGGTGGTGCCCAACACGTTGAGTGCACTGGAGGGTGCGTACGAATTTGATGCCCCCTTCGCGGACCTCATGACGATCGTCAATGACATCGAGATCGAACTGGGCCCGGAGTTCCAGACTGCGCTGGACTCCACAGGCGAGCTCATGCGGATTGCCAGCCCTCACTACAAGGGCATTGCCAACATGCTGAACCCGTTGCCGCGGTGGATAAGTGGTGTCAACGGCGAACCGCCCGGTGCGACCGAAGGAGGATTCGCCAAACGGGCCAACAATCACCCGTTCATCGTGCTTCCATATCGACCGCCACTGTTCCGTATCCCCACCGCCAACGGTCTGTTGGCCTGCGGGGCGATGAACGCATCCGCGCCGGGCAGCTGTGCAGACGTTGCCGGCCGGCCATACGCGGTGGATGTCGCGTTGTTGCAGTACGTCCTCACGGAGGCCCAGCGTCGATGAAGATTCGAATGACTGCAGTGATCGGGGCGGTGTGCTGCGCCGTGTGGCTGTCTGGCTGCTCGACACTGTCGACGTTGACGGTTGATTCGGTTCCGTTGCCGGGCCACAACCGGTCGGACGGCTACGACATCGTCGCCGAGTTCGCCAATGTCCTCAACCTGCCGGACCGGGCCAAGGTCGTCATGGATGGCACGACGGTGGGCGAGGTCACCAAGGTCACCGAGGCCGGTACCCATGTCGACGTGACAGCCCGGATAGACCACGGGGTCGCCGTGCCGGCCAATGTGACCGCGGTACTGCAACAGGCCACGGTCCTCGGAGACATCTATCTGGCACTGGAACGCTCGACCGACGGGAGCCCGTTGGCCCCGGCGTTGCCGGCCGATGCGCGAATACCGCTGGTGCAGACAATTTCTCCACCGCAGTTGGAGGACACCATTGCCAATCTGGCGAACTTCATCGGTAGCGGGTCGATCCAGCGGGCCCAGAACACCCTGATCAAGCTGAACCGGATCACGCCGCCGAAAGACGAAGTGCGTCGGGTGGTGTCGCAGGTGACCACGGATCTGAATCAGGTGGCCGACAATCTGGACACGGTCGACATCCTGATCGACAGCATGCAGCAGACCTCGACAGTGGTCTCGACGTGGGCACCACAGATGAGCTTCTGGTTCACCCCGGAGGGAGTGCGAGGCTTCGAACGATCGACGGTTGTGGCCCGTGAGGTCGGGAACCTGTTGCCATCGGTCGGCAGCATCTACAGCAAGGGCTTCTGGCTGGTGCCGACCTTCTCGTCCGGCGCGAACGCGATGGGCGCGATCAAGGGTGCGAAGCAGGTGGTGGAGCACGAATATCCGCTGTGGCGGAAGTTCATCAACGAGTCCTACCTGGCGCAGGAGAAGCACCCGGCGATCAACATCACCTCGATCGTGGGTCCGGACGGGCGGGAGCTGTCGGGAAATGTCGAGCAGGTGCTGCGGATGCTAGGAGCTGTCCCGTGATCATCAGAGCCACAGCGGTATTCGCATCTTTCGCGGTGATGATCGCCGCCTTTCTGGCCTACGTGGCGCAGCTGGGCGTTCGCGTCGGCCCACCGGACAACCGGACGAACCTCGCCATGGATGTCACCGATGTGAACAACCTGGTTGCCGGTTCCAATGTGCTGTTACGGGGCGTCCCGGTCGGCAAGGTCGACCGGATCGAGACCTCGATCTCGAATGCCACCGTGCACTTCTACATCGACAACAAGTTCCGTGTCCCTGAGGACAGCCTGGTGCGCCTGGAGAACCTCTCCGCGCTCGGCGAGTCTTACCTCGAGCTCGAACCGCAGAACACCGGAGGTCCGGTGTTCGTCGATGGACAGCGCATCGCAGCGGAATCAATTGTGGCGCCCAAGTCGATCTCTGAACTCGGAGCCACGGTGGTCCGCACCCTCAAGCAACTTGATCCCGGCCAGCTACAGAACGTCGTCGGCCAGGCCGACGCCGCGTTGCCCGATCCGTACATAGTGCTGCCCAACCTGGAGCGCGCCGGAAAGGTGCTGCACAACACCACCACTGGTCTCAACGGGCAAGGCAAGCGAGCGCTGGAGAACCTCCAAAGCCTGTTGGAGAACGCGGGCTTCGTGGGCTCCATGCTCGCTCAGCCGGCGCCGGCCCTCAAGGCCCTTGGACCGCAGATCAGCAAGATGTGGGATGCGGGTGTCAGCTTCACACTCCGTAACGACATGCCGGGTGATGTCTATGTTTTCGGAAAGTTCATGCAGCGGCTGCAGCAGTTCCTCGATGACAGGGGCGCAGATCTGCGCGTGCTCACCGAGCCGCTGACGCCCAACGTGCAGGCCATTGCCAGTGCGCTGAGCAATGTGGACAGCAGTCAGATCCTGACCAATCTCTTGGCGGCGACGCCCCCTGACGGCGCGATCGAATTGCACGTCACGCTGCCGCAGAACGGTCAACCCGCGCCGCCGCCGGCGGAAGCCCAGCCGGTCGATCAACCCGTGGCGCCGGTCGAGCCGCCGGTGCTACCGGCGGGCGGGTGAGAGTTGCGGGGCGGAAGACAGTGAAACTACGACACGGAAGATGGTGAGACTGTGAACATCACCGCTGTAAAGGACAAGACTGCGGATACCGACCAGGCCGAAGTTGAGAAGGATGTCCCGGTTGCGGAAAAGGACGACATGGAGGTCCGGGACACCGACGTCGCGAGCAGGGACGCGGACCCGCGTAGTGAGCGCAGGATCTCCTTTTCGGTCCGTAGCCTGTCCCTCGGGGTGCTCGTCGCTGCGCTGGTCGTAGCACTAGGCGTGATGTCGTGGCTGTACGTCGGCGCCGATGGCAAGGTCGACGCCCAGATTCAGCAGGCGAACGACAACGCACATGCCGAGCAGATCGCGCTCGACTATGCGGTGAGAGCCGCAGTCATGGACTACAAAGACCTCGGGCCGTGGAAGCGCGCATTGGTCGAAGGGACAACGCCCGAACTGGGCAAGAAACTCACCGACGCAGCCAACGCGATGGAGCAGATCCTGCTTCCATTGCAGTGGTCTTCCACTGCGAAACCCATTGCTGCCAAGGTGCGCTCACACGACAACGGTATGTACGTGGTCGATTCGTTCGTCAGCGTCATGACCAAGACTGTGCAGGCCCCGCAGGACCTTCAGTCCACCGCCACCTACTCGGTGACCATCAATCCGGGCGACGGGTGGAAGATCAGCGACGTAGGAGGCATCGGACAGGTCGTGGGAGACAAGTGATTCCTCGCTGGGGGCCGACTGTTCTCGGGCTGGGAGTCGCCGTCGGCCTCAGCATGGCTTCCGGCATCGTCGGGATCGGCCAAGCTCATGCCGGCGTCGACTCCTATATGAAGAGGCTCACAGATGCCGGTATCAACACTCCGCGTGGTGAATACGAGCTGAAGGAGTGGGGCTTCGAGGTCTGCGAACTCCGGAAGCGGGGCAAGCCGCCGCGGCAGTGGGTCGAGCAAGCGGTGTTTCAAGATGCCCTACATCCGCCCTATGGGTTGTCCATCGAGCAGGCCAACTTCATCGTCGACACCGCGGTCAGTGAGCTGTGCGACGACCGGGACGGGCCGCCGCCGTGGGAGCCGCTTCCGTAGCCGGGAATGTGATCCACCGGTGCAGTGACCAAATGGCGGGTAGATCAGTCAGAATCCGCTGCGTTTGGCGGCTACTCGTATTGCGGCGGAGAACTGAGCATGGGGTAGTGGGAGCGCCGACGCGCCACAGCGAGATCTACAGGAGCATTCATGCACGGCCCAATCGCCCGACTGCCGTTCGACCCGGAACTGGAGGCAATTCTCGCTGCCGTCAGTGATCAGATTCCCGATGTCACACTCGACACGATCGACGAGTTGCGTAGGGCTCCGGCGCCGGGCCAGGTTACAGACGGTGAACTGGCAGCAGCCGGGCTTGTGCGACGTGACGTCATGATCGAGGGCTACCAGGGCGCGGAGCTTGTCTGCTCGATCATCGCTCGGAGAGACAAGTCCGGTGTGGGGCCAGGTATCTACCACACGCATGGCGGCGGCATGATCGTCGGAAATCGGATGGCCGGAATCAGTCAGGTCATGCCGTGGATCGTCGAGCATGATGCTGTCGCAGTCACTGTGGAATATCGGATCGCGCCGGAGTTTCCCGATCCCTACCCGGTCGAAGATTGCTATGCCGGACTCCTGTGGACGGCCGACCACGCCGTTGAGCTCGGGATCGATCTGGACCGGATGATCATCGCCGGCACGAGTGCGGGCGGGGGCCTCGCAGCCGGAAATGCACTGATGGCGCGTGATCGCAGCGGACCGCGGTTGGCCGGACAGGTGCTGATGTGTCCGATGCTCGATGATCGTGACCAGACCGCTTCGAGCGCACAGTGGGACGCCGAAGGCATCTGGATCAGGTCGAGCAACGTGACCGGTTGGACCGCGCTGTTGGGTGATCGCCGTGGCACCTCGGATGTTTCGATCTACGCCGCGCCCGCCCGCGCCACCGACCTCTCGGGCCTGCCGCCGGCGTACATCGACTGTGGCTCGGCTGAGGTTTTCCGCGACGAGGACGTCGCCTACGCGACGAGCCTGTGGTCATGCGGTGTCCAGGCGGAATTGCACGTGTGGCCGGGAGGATTTCACGGATTCGATTTGATCGCCCCGCACGCCGCTCTCGCGCAGGCAGCGATCTCGACCCGGAATAACTGGGTTGCAAAGGTTTTCGAGAAGTAGCCGCCGGTCTGGTGGTTCTGAGGACACTTCGTTGTCCGGCGCCGCCGAACCTCAACAACCGCAACGTCGCAGAAAGGACGGACGACGATGAAAGCCGCGCAGTGGTATGGCAAGGAAGACCTTCGGGTCGAGGAGGTTTCAGAACCCATCCCCGGTCCGGGGCAGGTGAAGTTGCGTAATGCGTATTCGGGCATCTGTGGCTCGGACCTGCACTACTACTTCTTCCCGGAATCGCTGCCGTTCGACCCCAACCAGCCGCACCCTCTTACCGGCGCGACATTGCCGCAGATTCTGGGCCACGAGTTTGCCGGTACCGTCGTCGAGGTCGGTGAAGGCGTCACAGGCGTGAAGGTCGGTGATCGTGCCGCGGTATACCCGCTGGCCGCCTACTGCGGTGAGTGCGCGGCGTGCCGCAGAGGACTGCACTTCTCGTGTCGGTTGATGGGCTCGGTCGGTGCGAACGCACCCGGTGGTGGCCTGTCCGAATACACGACAGTCGACGCGTCGGCGCTGCACCTGTTGCCCGACAACGTCGATCTGCGCCTGGGCGCGCTCGTCGAGCCGATGTCGGTCGGCTGGCATGCCGTGGCCCGCAGCGGCGTCGAGCCTGGGGGGACGGCTCTCATCGCGGGAGCGGGACCGATCGGCATCGGTGCCTGGTTCGCGTTCAAGGCGCGCGGTGTGGACAGAGTTCTCGTCTCCGAGCCGAGTGCGGACCGCCGCGCGATCATCTCCGGTTTGGGCGCGACCGTCGTCGACCCGGTGAACGAGGACCTTGCCGCCGCGATCGCCGAGTTCACCGGCGGTGCCGGCGTGGACGCCGCGGTGGATGCCGCGGGTGCTGGTGCGGCGATCTCATCGGCGTTGGCCGGTTTGGTCGCCGGCGGGCGCATCGTCGTCGCCGCACTTCACGAGCACCCCATGGATTTCCAGCCCACGATGCTGATGATGGGGGAGACCGAGATCGTCGGCGCCGTCGGCTACGAGCCCGCCGAGTTCGACGCCGTCATCGCTGCCATGGCCGACGGTGTGTATGACACCACCGGCTGGGTAGAGGAGCGGCCTCTGGCAGGCATCGTCGACGCGCTCCACGCCCTACGCAGCGGTGCCGGCGCAAAGATTCTCATCAAGACGGACTGACACGTACGACCGGCCGGCCGTCGGTCAATTCAGCCGAGTGGTCTCCAACAGAACCCCGGCGGCCGGCAACCGATTGCGCAACGCGTCGCCCATTGCTGTGGCCGGAGTGAGCACCCCGCCCAGATCCGAGAGCTTGTCGCGGTCCAGCGCGAGCGCCAGTCCGCTCTCGCCGAGCAACACCGCTGTCGCGAGGTAACTCGGATCGCCCTGCTGGGCGATGACGGCCCGGTACCGGGCGCCACTTGTGGTGGTTGTGTACGTCTCGATCCGGTAGCGGCCTTTGGCCAGGGCATGTGCGCTAGGTCCGGTGCCCGGTTGCGGCATGACGCGTTCCAACAATTTCGAGGGCAACGTGTCGGCGTAACGCATGCCCAGCCGCGATAGACCGGCGAGAGCTGCGGTGGAGGCCGCCGCCGCAACCGGGGCGAGCATCGAAGGACCGCTGCTGACCTGCTCGGCATAACGGAACGTGCGGCCATACGCCCAGTCCAGAAGTGCGTTGCTACGCCGTACGATGCGCGAGTTCTCCGCCGCCATGATGAATGCGCCGGTCCAGCTACCCTCCAGTTCGGGCGCGATCTGTGCTCCGCGCCGCAACGGGGTATCAGATTGGTGCCCGAGTTCGGGCTCGGCGTCGCGATCGGTGCTCAGTGTGTAGGGGTCGAGCATCGCCCGCCGGATCTCGGGGTTACCCGACATGGTGCGCCGGGCTTCCAGGATCGACGCGAGGGTGCCTCCGGACGCCCCACCGACGAACTCTCGCACCACCATGTTGGTATCGGTGAGCGCGCCCTCCCCGTCGGCACGCGCACGATCATAGAGGGCATAGACGGCGAGATCTGAAGGGATCGAGTCGAACCCACACGAGTGGACGATCCGCACACCGGTGTCAACGGCTTGTTTGTGGAACTGTTCGGCGCTGGCCAAGACGAAGGGCGTCTCCCCGGTGAGATCGGCGTAGTCGGTACCGGCATCCACACAGGACGCGACCAACGGTAGGCCGTATTTGGTGTATGGCCCAACGGTGGTGACGACGACCTGAGTCCGCGCGGCCATGGCTGCCAGCGAGGCCGGTGACCCGGCGTCGGCCTCGATCATCGGCCAGCCTTGAGCTGACTCACCGAGCGTCCCGCGCACCGCGCGCACCTTCTCGACAGACCGACCGGCTAGGGCAATCCTGGCTGTGCCGCCCGCCTTGGCCAGGTAGGTGGCAGTGAGCCTGCCGACGAAGCCGGTGGCGCCGTACACGACGATGTCGAACTCCCGCTGTTGAGCCATAGGCCGAAACTACGCTGCGGTACTCGCCAACGATGTGACCAACTGGCGGCTGTGGAGGCCGAAAGTTCGTACGTTTGGCGGGTTCTCATGTCGGCGTAGTTACCCGACAATGCGCTGCAGCCTGCGGCGGTATCATGTGACAACTGTCACTGTCAGATAATGGACTTATCGATAGATTCGCTAAACACCCTGCGGTACCGTTTCGCCGTATGCGGAACCCTGGTTCCCCATGCGGGTGGGCTTGCGTGCCGTTCAGTGAACAAGCTTTGTCGGACAGCCGATTTCGATCGGCCTTTAGGGCGACGCGGATTACAACCGAGGAGGCGCAACTGTGTTCGGGTTGCTCAAGAAAGCGTGGATACCACTCACGTTGGTGGTGGTCGTCGCTCTGGGCGCGTATGCGATCGTGCGGGTTCGGGAGTCCAACCATCACGTACCCAAAGTGGCCGAAGGCTCAGGTATCACCGCGAACTTCAACCCGAAGCACATCACCTATGAGGTCATCGGCTCCGGCGGAACCGCCAACCTCAACTATCTCGACGAGAACGGTCAGCCCCATCTCATCGAGAACACCCCGTTGCCTTGGTCGTTCACCATCGTGACGACGCTGCCCTCGATGTCGGCCAACATCATGGCCCAGGGCGATCGTGACGTCAGCGATCTGCGGTGCCGGGTGACCGTCGACGGCGAGGTCCGCGACGACCGGGCCAGTACCGACGCCGTCAAACCGTTCATCTACTGCTTGGTGAAATCCGTATGAGCACTGCGAAGAGGAGCGAGCAAATGGGCAGCGCACACTCGAAGCCGCACCGTCCGTTCCTGGGCCACATGGTCCGGATCTTGTCGCTGCCGATCATCATCTTCTGGGTGCTCGTGGTGGTCGCCCTGGGAGCGTTGGTCCCGTCTCTCAATGAGGTCGCCGCAAGCCGGTCCGTGCCGCTGAGTCCCACCAATGCGCCGTCGTACCAGTCGATGTTGAACATCGGCAAGGTGTTCCAGCAGTACGATTCGGACTCTTCGGCGATGGTCGTGCTGGAGGGTGAGGACAAGCTCGGCGACGAGGCGCACAAGTTCTACGACCAGATCGTCGACAAGCTCGAAGCCGATCACGAGCATGTGCAGAATGTTCAGGATTTCTGGAGTGATCCGCTGACCGCTGCGGGTTCGCAGAGCGTGGACGGCAAGTCGGCCTATGTGCAGATCTTCCTCAACGGTTCCCAGGGGACCAGCGCCAGCCACGAATCGGTGGCCGCGGTGCGTGACATCGTCGCCTCGGTGCCCGCACCATCCGGCATCAAGGCCCACGTTGCCGGCAATACCGTGCTCAACGCAGATTCCAGTATCGCCGGTCATCAAAGCATGCGGACCATGGAGTTGGTGTCGGTCGGCGTCATCATCGTGATGTTGCTCGGCATTTATCGCTCGGTGGTGACGATGTTGGTGTCGATGGTGATCATCGGGCTGGAACTGTTTGCCGCTCAATTGGTCACGGCGGCCGCGGGATATGTGAACATCATCGGTCTGACCCCGTACGCGGTGAGCATGGTGACGATGCTGTCGTTGGCCGCGGGCACGGACTACGTGATCTTCCTATTGGGTCGCTACCACGAGGAACGATCGAAGGGCCTGGACAGAGAAGACGCGTTCTACGTCGCGTACCACGGGGTCTCCCACGTGATCTTGGGTTCCGGGCTGACGATCGCCGGCGCGTGCATGTGTTTGACGATGACCACGCTGCCGTACTTCCAGACCATGGGCCTGCCGTGCGCCATCGCGATCCTGGTGATCATCGCCGCAGCGCTGACGCTGGCGCCGGCTGTGCTGACGGTGGCGTCCAAGTTCGGTCTGCTGGATCCCAAGCGCGAGCTGTCGGCCAGGGGTTGGCGCAAGGTCGGTACGGCGGTGGTGCGCTGGCCGATTCCGATCATCTTCGTCACCAGTCTGATTGCCGTCATCGGTTTCGTGAGCCTGCTGACCTATGTGCCGCAGTACAACGATCAGAAGTTCACTCCCGAGGACATGCCGGCCAACTTGGCCATGGGTGTCGCGGACCGGCACTTCTCCCAGGCCCGGATGAACCCGGAGCTGTTGATGCTGGAAGCCGACCACGATCTGCGCAACCCGGCGGACATGCTGGTGATCGACCGGGTCGCCAAGGGCGTGGTTCACATGCGCGGTATCGAGCGCGTGCAGACCATCACCCGCCCACTCGGCTCGCCGATCGAGCACAGTTCCATCCCGTTCCTGCTCGGCGCGCAGAACGCCGGCACCCTGCAGGGCGCGAAGTTCAACAACGACAACTCGGCTCAGATGCTGGAACAGGCCGACGAGATGGGCCGGACTGTGGCCAGCATGGAGCGGATGTACACGCTCATGACCGAGCTGACCGCGACCACGCACAGCATGGTCGGCAACACCCACGAAATGGTGGAAGCTACCAAGGAGATGCGCGACAACCTGGCCGATTTCGACGATTTCTTCCGGCCGTTGCGCAACTACCTGTACTGGGAGCCGCACTGCTTCGACATTCCGGTGTGTCAGTCGTTGCGGTCGATCTTCGACACCCTGGACGGCATCGACACGTTGACCGACCAGACCCAGAAACTCGTCGTTGACATGGACCACATGGACCAGCTGATGCCGCAGATGCTGCCGGTGCTGCGCACCACCATCGACTCGATGAGCAGGATGCGGGACTTCATGATCGCCACGCACAGCACCATGGCCGGGATCCAGGCGCAACAGCAGGAACAAGCCAAGGGTGCCACCGAGATCGGCTTGTACTTCGATCAGGCCAAGAACGACGACTTCTTCTACCTACCACCGGATGTGTTCGACAACCCCGACTTCAAGCGGGGCCTGAAGATGTTCGTCTCACCCGACGGGCATGCGGTCCGCTTCATCATCACCCACCAGGGGGACCCGGCCTCGGTCGAGGGCATCGCACACGTCCGCGACATGAAAGACGTTGTGGCCGACGCGGTCAAGGGCACTCCGCTGGCCAACGCGAAAGTGTCGCTGGCCGGTACGGCGTCGATGTACGCCGACATGCAGGACGGCGTCAAGACCGACTTGATGATCGCGATCATCGCGTCGATGATCTTGATCTTCTCGATCATGTTGATCATCACCCGAAGTGTGGTGGCCGCCTTGGTGATCGTCGGCACCGTGGCCGCATCACTGGGCATCGCATGCGGCCTGTCGGTGCTGCTGTGGCAGGACGTCCTCGGGCTGGGCGTGCAGTGGATCGTGATCCCGTTGTCCATGGTGATCCTGCTGGCTGTCGGCTCGGACTACAACCTGCTGGTGGTCTCGCGCCTGCGGGAGGAGATCCACGCCGGGCTCAACACGGGCATCATCCGCGGCATGGGGGCCACCGGTCGGGTTGTCACGGCGGCCGGGTTGGTGTTCGCGTTCACCATGTTGACCATGATCGTCAGTGACCTGAGGGTGGTCGGCCAGCTCGGTACCACGATCGGTATCGGTCTGATCGTCGACACGTTGATCGTGCGGGCATTCATGACTCCGTCGATCGCGGCAGCGCTGGGGCGCTGGTTCTGGTGGCCACTCAACACCATTGAGATCACCAGGCGCGGCCGCGTGGCGGGGGACCAGAAGCCGAGCGACGATGACACCGCCCCCATTCCCCAGGCCGCAGCGACCTCGGAGGCCGGAGATCATGGCCGAAACTGAATCGAAGCTACGCCAACGTACGGACGGTCGACTGGACCGTTCACGCGATCCAGCGATTCTCAACGCGACATTGGCCATTCTGGCCGAACGCGGATATGACGCCACCAACATGAACGACATCTGTGCACGCGCGGGGGTGGGCAAGGCCGCGATCTATCGACGGTGGTCCTCCAAGACGGCGCTGATCGCCGATGCACTCGTGTACTGGCGGCCCGATCTGCTCAACGAGGAAGCGCCCCAAACGGGCAGCCTTTCCGGCGACCTGGAAGTCATCATCGCTCGTGCGGCACACAACGACACGGACATGATCTCCAACGACTTGATTTTGCGCGTCGCATTAGAAGCTGTGCACGACCCCGCACTGGCCTCGGCGTTGGACGAATTGATTCTGTTTCGTGGGCGTCGTGTGGTGTCGACCATCTTGAGCGAGGCCGCTGCTCGCGGTGAAATCGCCGGTGACCGTGACTGGTCGCTCGTTGCAGATGTCCTCACCGGTATGGGGCTGATGCGTGCCATCACGGGCCAGAGCGTGGATGCGAAGTACGTGAGGGACGTCATCGAAACCCTCATTCTGCCCGCCCTCCGGCGCGAAGATGTCTGACGCAGCCATCGCGCCCACGGGCGACTCGACAGCGCACCCTGACGATGTGGCCGAGCGCCTCCAACGGGTGCTCCTTCGACTCTGGGCCCGCCAGCGACAATGCGAGGTGAATGAGGGCGGGGGCGCAGTCACGGTGCTACAGGTCGGCTACCTATCGGCGCTCAGCGTGCTGGGTCCGACACGAGCATCGGACCTCGCAGAAGCGCTCGGAGTGACTCCTGCTGCGACCACGGTGGCCGTACAACGCCTTACTCGATTCGGCCTGGTTGCCCGCTCGTCGAGGGCCTCAGATCACAGGGAAGTCCATCTCGAGATCACCGAACGTGGCCGCGAAGAATGTGAGCTGTCGATCAGCAAGCGGGAGAAGAAAACCCGCGCAGCGCTGAGTGAGCTGAGCTTTCAGGATCGCGAAGCGCTGAGACGGGCCATGCCGGTTCTTCGAGACATCTTCTCCTGAACCCATATTCAGTAGACGGCGGTTCCGCCGGCGGATACAGGATGAACGGCCACCAGTGGAAGGCCGTGGCGGGTGTAGCCCGAGTCTGTGGGAAATGGTGGATAGCAATACTTCTCGACAGTCGCCGTGGCCCAGATCAACCGGTGGGCGTATTTGAAAGAAATAGTTGTCAGATGATGTGCCTTAGGGCTAGCGTGATCTGGCACACACCGGGGACCGTCAGATGGAGTTGGGAATGCATGATCCTTCGTTGAATACGCGGAGACGTGGCCGGGCGGTTTCAACCGCTGCGGCAGCGGCCACTTTACTTGTGGTAACGGCACTTCCAGCGTGGGCGGCCGAGTCCATGACGATCACCTTTGTGAGGCACGGGGAGTCGGCGGGGAACGCTTCGGGTGTCATGGACTCGTCGATCCCGGGGCCGCACCTCACTGAGAAAGGCGAGGCGGAAGCGGACTCCGTAGCAGCATTGCTGGCCGAGCGCGACGCCCAGAATCCGTACGACGGGATTTACTGGTCACGCATGGTCCGAACCAAGGAAACCGCCGCTCCGACGGTCGCGCTACTCGGCGAGGCCGGTGGTGAACTGCCAGGGGTTCATGAGATCGGCGCCGGTGTCTTCGAAGGCCAACCCGAGGATGGCCCCGGACGATACGCGATCATGCTGGCCTCGCTGTCCTGGATCCTCGGCGCCACCTCCGTACCTATTCCAGGGTCGACCGACGGAAACGCGCTTGACGACCGGGTCGATGAGTCCATTCAGACCATTTACGACAACGGCGATCGGAATGCCATCGTGTTCTCGCACGGCGGCACGATCATGTTCTGGACGCTGATGAATGTGGAGAATCCCGATCCCTTGCTGATCTTCCAACGGCCGCTGGGTAACACGGACATCGTGGTGGTGGAAGGAAACACCGAAGACGGCTGGGTCCTCAAAGAATGGGGTGGCGTCGAGGTTGCGGCTGATCCGTCACTACCTGTGAAATTGTTCGTCAACGCCCGCGATCTGGCTATTGCGCCGCAGAAGGCCGTTTACCGCATCGGGCAGGCCTTCGCCACGGGCGATACGTCGACGATCGCGGCTGCGATTCAAGACGGCATCACCGAGGTAGGCGAGACGACACTGGACTTTGTTCCCGAGATGATCCGCGACACCGTCGAATCGGTTCAGGATGCGGTTCAGAAGCCGACATCCCAGCCGGGGCAGGACGATACGTCGGTCGCGACGCGGCTGAACGCATCGAGCTTGACCCGCGTCACAGAGGTTGCGGAGAGGCGGGCATCGGCGGAGCCTTCGACACTGACATCGGCTGCTGTGGCGACAGCGCGGACCGTGCCTGAAGCCGAGGGTGCGGCACCCGAGAAATCGGCACTTGGAAAAGCAACCGAAATGCCCAATCGTGCAACTGATTTGACCAAGGGCAACAAGACCGCGCCAGGCTCGACCGTGACGGTGGGCGCCCGGCGGGATGCTGGTCTGCGCAACGCAGTACAGGGGGTCCGTGATCGGGTCGATCACGTGGCCAAGAAGATCACCGATGCCGCCCGCAATGCCGGCAAGCCGGCGCGTGCGGCCGGGAACAGCGATAGCCGAGCTGCGCGTAGTGACGCGGCGTGACGCCCCAACCGTGATCGACGGCGAAGGGCCAGTGTGGATTCCCACGCTGGCCCTAGGCGGTGTGGCGGCTCAGCTATTCGCCGTACGGCTCCATTTCGGACGCCACGCTCAACGTTCTAACGCGCGTCGGAAGAACTCGGCCCGCGTGGCGGACGCAGCCTGAGAGACGGCCGCCTGTGCGATGTTCTCGAAACCGTGGAATCCACCGCCCCACATGTGCAGATCGACGCTGACGCCGGCTTCGCTCAATTTCGTCGCGTAGATGATGGCCTCGTCGCGGAAGCCTTCCGCGGACCCCACATCGATGAAAGTACGTGGCAGGCTGGACAAGTCCTGCGCTCGCGCGGGCGCGGCATAGTAGGAGACGTCGGCCGTGCCACGGCGTTCGCCGAGTAGCGCGGTCCAACCATACAGGTTGCCGTTGCGGTCCCAGGTTCCGTCGTCGTCGAGCATCCGCGAGCTGTGGGTCTCGAACCGGTCGTCGAGCATCGGACAGACGAGCACCTGGTGACTCAATTGTGGAAAGCCCTCATCGCGTGCCATGAGTGCAGTGCCTGCGGCGAGTCCACCACCGGCACTGGTTCCGGTGATGATGATGTGCGATGGGTCGATTCGCAGCAGCCCGGAATTCTCGGCGCACCAGCGTAGGCCGTCGTAGCAGTCCAGGACAGGGGTGGGATCGGGGTACTCGGGTGCGCGCCGGTATTCGAGCGATGCGACGACGGCGGTGCCGTCGACCACATGCGACAGGAGGTCGTCCAAACCGAGGTGGCGGCCACCCGCGACCATCCCGCCGCCGTGGATGAAGTAGATCAACGGCCAGGGGCCGGGTCCCTCAGCAGGGCTGAGTACCACGATGGGGAGCTCGGCTTCCGCGGATCTCATTGTCAGCTCCTGGACCTGGACTCGCCCGCCGGCGGTCAGATCCACCGGTTCGCGCCCCGGCACGGCGGCCATCGTGATTTCGCGCATCTGCTCAAGCGTTTCGTCGCTGAGCGGTGGTGTGGCAGCCCGAATGGCGGCGAGCCCGGGGAGCAGTTCAGGGTCGTAGGGGGGTCGTGTCGGTGCCGGGCCGAACACAGGAGCTGTCTGGGTCATGTAAACCTCCTTCGGAGTTCACTCAACCGGCTTCGACTCGGATGCCACAGCCGACAATGCGACGCGACTGCCTCCTCGTTCACCGACAATTGGCGGCCATGGCCGGAACCTCCGGGTGTGGCCGCTGTGCCGCCGTCATGATCCGCCACAGCGTCAGAGTGCTGCTGATTCGGGCGCAGCCGCTGCTGCTGAGTAGGGGGTATCCAAGCTGACGTTCTAACCAGGAGATGCGCTGGCGCATGGTGGAGTGGTGCAGATTCTGGAGGCGGGCTGTCTCGCGGATACTGCTGTGACCGAGGAGAGCCTCAAGCGTCGGTATGACCCAAGGCCTTTCGGATTGCAGCTCGATTACG
The DNA here is from genome assembly GCF_019645875.1 of Mycolicibacterium senegalense. Taxonomy (GTDB): domain Bacteria; phylum Actinomycetota; class Actinomycetes; order Mycobacteriales; family Mycobacteriaceae; genus Mycobacterium; species Mycobacterium senegalense. The sequence goes on from NZ_CP081000.1 coordinate 1,604,418, forward strand.
CGGCGGACGTCGGGTGATCGAGCTGCGGTATCCGCATCGATGTTGTCCACGATGGTGGCTGTGCTGCCCAGTTCGTCGTAGCGCACGTGGGTGGGCTTGCCGGTGGTGACATCGACGGCGATGCGCAGGGCGGTGACGGCGTACTGCCATTCCCGGTGGACTTCGGCGCCCGCGCAGGTATGTATTCCGGCCGCAAGATCGACAGGGATCATCTTGTCTGTCAATGCTTCCGGAAAAAGGTGGATCTGCTGCTCGTCGATGACCAACCCCCGGGGCATGCGCTGCGCATCGGCCAGATGGCTGGCGACCACCGTGATGGTCGAGCCCAGGCCGAGTCGGCGGAGGGCGTTGTCACGGTCGGCGGGGGAGGCGTCGGGATCACAGGCGATGCGCATAGCGCCCACGGCCGGGTTGGTGTCGCGAGATTTCTTGACCGCGTGCAAACTGCGGGCGAACCGTTCCAGCACGAGGTGGTCCAATGGCCATGCCGGTCCTTCTCGATCCAGCCAGACCGTAATGTCCTCGAACCGCTCTACTTGACGTGATGCCGTACCGGCATCGAGTACCGTCATGGTCCGCCCGGCCGCATCGACACCGACGCGCAGGCCGCGTTCCGGATCATCTAGTCCTACAGGACAATCGGCCAGCAAAGCCGCTGCGCGCAACATGGCCAGCGCGGAGCACCGCTGGTCGACCAGAGTGTCGAAATGCTCGATCACCCGGAGCGCCTCCGCGGCGCTGCCGTCGATCGTATTGAGCTTGACGATCAACTCCCTCACGACTTGGCTCCTCGATCCTCGTGCGCAGCAGTTGGATTCGTGCCGTTCCCTGCAGGGAACAATCCCGCCACGGCGGCGACGATCGCCGCTCGGCGCGCTGATGGGGCAGGGTTGCGGACCTGATCCCCGGCGAGCTGGACGAGGTCGAGTTGTCCGGCCCAGGCCAGGGCGATCTGGGTGACGATGACCATGACGTCGATCGGATCCCATACTGGATCCAGATGTCCGGTTGCTTGTGCCTGCCGCACTTGCTCGGCGCCGCGGTAGACGGTCTGGCGTACGGCTTCTTGGAACGGGTCCTCGGGAACGTCGGTGCCTGCGACGTCCAACCGGCCCCATTGCATCAGGCGTAGGTGGTCGGGGCGGGCGGTGAAATAGTCGTGCACCCGGCCGGCGTAGGCAGGTAGATCCGTCGCGTCCAGGCGGGTGGCGTCGGTCATCGCGGCCAGTTCTCGCTCCGCGACGCACCGGTACAGGTCTTGTTTGCTGCGGAAATAGGCGTACAGGCGTTCCTTGCTCGACTTCGCCCGGCGGGCAATTCGGTCGATGCGGGCCCCCGCCACCCCGTACTGGGCAAACTCGTCTGCCGCGGCGGCAAGGATCCGATCGCGGGTGACATCTGCCTCGGGTGAGGACGCCATCCCGCCACCATACCAAACCAAACCGTTTGGTTCGACATGATGGGTTGTCACTTCTTGCGCGGCCCGCCTGCATGTCGCATTGGTACAAACGAAGCTTCTGAGTAGCCGCAATGGTGACGGGCCCGCCGCATACGCGGCGGGCCCGTGGGGCCGATCCTGAGGTTGTCGAATCAGTGATTCGAGTTGGCAGCGTGGGCCGCAGCGCGATCGAGTCGCGGAACTGGCGCCGGATGCTTCTGGTCCAGCGGACAAACGCCCGGTATGTCCCCGAAATCGGGGCCGAGCACAGCGGCCATGGTCTTGGCGAAACTGGCGTCCATGAACATCCGCTCGGCCAGGATCTTGTCGCCTTCGAACTCCATCACGACGTTGTAGCTACCGGTGGCGCGCACGCCTTCATCGGTGTCGAAGTACACCCACGCCTCGCGAATGAGACTGCCGGGAGTGATGGCGTGGGTGCGCTTGTCGGCCCAGAAATTCCGCACGTCGCCGCCGTGAAGCATCCTCCGATAGAGCTCTTTGACGGCGTCCCAGCCCTCGATGTGCCAATTGAGCGTTGGTAACTCGTAGACCGGGTGGTCGACGAGCGTCGCCATCGTTGCGTCGATGTCGAGATTGAACTCGGCTGCTTCGTGAATCGAGAGCAACTCCTCCATCTGCTGCAGGGTGAGCGTTGTTGCTGCCATCTACTTTTCCTCTCTGCTGAACCTCCACTCTGACATGGCTGTATGTCAGATGTGTCCGAATTGTCGAAATCGGTTCTGGGTGTTTCGGCAACCCGTTTGGGGGCAGTGGGGTGCCCACGGGTTTACCTACAGCCGCACGATGGTTCGACCTTTCACGCCGCCGCCGAGGATGCTTGCCGTCACTGCCGGAATCTCGTCGAGGCTGATTTCGTGAGAGATGCTCTCGGCCAGGTTCTTCGGCTTGAGGTCCGCTCCCATACGCTTCCACACCGCGCCTCGCACATCGGCCGGGCACTGCACCGAATCGATCCCCAGCAGGTTCACGCCACGCAGAATGAAGGGCAACACCGTGGTGCCGATTGCGAATCCGCCGGTGAGCCCGCAGGTTGCGACGGAGCCGCCGTACCGAGTGGTGCGCAGCAGATAGGCGGTGGTGTCCGCACCCACTGGGTCGACGGCGCCGGCCCAGAGTTCGGCCTCGAGCGGGTTGTCGCTCTGGCCGGAGACATCTTCTCGGCTGAGAATCTTGGTGGCGCCCAGTGTTTGAAGGTAGTCGTGCTCGCTTGCCTTGCCCGTGCTGGCCGCGACCTCATACCCGAGGCCGGCAAGCATATTTACCGCAACACTGCCGACACCGCCGGTGGCGCCGGTCACGAGGACGGGGCCATCGCCCGGCTTCAAGCCGTTGTCCTCCAGGCGCTGGATCGCCAGACCCGCGGTGAAGCCCGCGGTGCCGAGCGCCATGGCTTCCTTGAGGGTGAGACCGGCTGGTAGTGGCTCGAGCCAGTCGCTCGACAAGCGGGCGTATTCGGCGTAGCCGCCGAACTGCGAGATTCCCAGTGCACGGCCGATGGCGAGGACCTCCTGGCCGGCGGTGAAGCGCGGATTACTCGACTCGACGACGGTGCCGGCCAGGTCGATGCCCGGCACCATCGGGTAGGTGCCCACCACCGGGCTCTCGGGCAGGCAGGCCAGGCCGTCCTTGTAGTTGACGCTCGAGTACTGCACGCGCACGGTGACATCGCCCGCGGGCAGGTCATCGATCGTCAGCTGCTGTACGCCGGCGCTGAACCCGTCGTCTCCCTTGTTCAGGACGAATGCGTTGAAAGAATCGGACATGACACCCTCCTAGGTGGTCACCCAGCGACAACGGCTGCGGAGGCCGCAGCGAGTGTGGTCTCGGGCAAGCACTTTGTTCATTGGTAACTGCAAGGCGACCTGATCGATCGCTGATGGGCCGGCCGACTGTGTTCAGAACCGGGACGCGGCGCTGTGCGCGACATCGGGGGCCATCGACGCGATAGATTGATCTAATTGGACGTTAGTCACTGTGCTGCACCGTCGTCAATAGATGAGCGCGGTGGAGGCATCGGGGGTGAAATCTGCTACAGCCGTTGGCGCGCGCGGGCATTGACGACGCGCGCCATTGTGATTAGGGTCTCATGCCTAGATCAATCTATCTAGTGAGTGGGCTCGACCGACCGCCGGCGCGGACACCAAGCTCGGCGTCGGGACGGGGTGCCCAGGCGACGATGGATCTGATCTCAGCCCAGTGACGGATCAAAGGAGACCCTGTAGGCCATGGAAGAAATGACCAAGAAGGAAATGGAAGCAGTGCTGCTCGCGCACGAAAAGGGCGAGCTGGAAGAAGATATCGACGCCACCATGGCCACCCTTGTCGACAACCCGCACTACGAACTTCCGACTCTCGGATATGCCTTCGACGGCCGCGAGGCTGTTCGCGAGGCGTACAGCCGTATTCTGCCCGGTACCCGAAGTCGGAACGTGGCAGCGAAGATGCGAGTGCACGCCATCTCGAGCAACACACTGGTCCGGGAAGCGCATGTCTCCTTTACGAAATCCAACGGTGAGCGGGTGACCGGCGGATACATCGTCGTGATGTCCTTCGATCCCGAGCAGAGGTTGATTTCGGGCGAGCGGATGTACATGGACACCAACTTCGCGGAGATGATGGCCGAGAACCTCGGTCCGGATTTCGCCGGGCTGCCGGGCGTCAAAAAGCTGGCCGATGCGGCGCCGATGATCGACCGCCATGACGCGTATGAGGTTGCGGAGCGTCACGGAGTGACGATCAACTAGCACTGCGGCCCGGCCGCAACAGGTGGCGACTCTGAAAAGCTTTGGTAACCAAGAGAACAGGAGTAACAGTGGGCGAGATCCAACTCAGGGCCACATTTCCGGGTATCGCGAACGGCAAACTGGACGAGTTCACAGCTCTGGCGAAGGACGCCGTCGTCGCGGTTCGCGGCGAGGCCGGAGCGCTCCAGTACGACTGGTTTCTCAGTGATGACCGGACAAGGTGCGTGGTCCTGGAGAAGTATGCGAGCTCGGAGGCAGTACTTGCGCATCTGGCGAACGCCGGCGCGCTGATCGGTCAACTCGCGGGACTCGGCGGTGGCCTCGATATCGAGGTGTTCGGTGACGTCTCACCGGAACTGCGGCAGGCGCTCGCCGCCACGGCGCCACCGATTTACGCCAGTTTCCTCAGTTTGTGAGGAACGAAGAAAGGCCCCTATCGCCGTTCGCGGTAGGGGCCTTACTCGTTTCGCAGTTCGGCTTACGCCGTGCGCAAGAGTACGCCGATTCGCTCCTCCAGTGTTCGGGAGTCGTAGTAGTCACGCCATCGGGTGATTCGTCCGTCGGCGTCGACGTCGAACACCCCGGTGACCTCAACGTTGAACGTCACGCCTTTGACACGGATGACATCGATGCGCTCGACCATCACCGTGCCGTCACATACGAGCAGGTTCCTGACCTCTGCTGAGGGCCCGGGAATCAGCCGTCCGATTGTCCCGAGGCGTGCCTTGATCACCTCTATACCCACACAAGGCTCGTTGTGTCCATCTACCCACGCTGCGCCGTCGGCCATGAAATCAGCGAGTTCGTCTACGTCCCAACGTGGCCACGCGGCCATGAACCCACGTACTACCGATTCGGCGGATTCGTTCACGAGAGTCGTCTCCGTCATCGTGTCTACTCCTTTCGCGTTGGTGCCATCAGAATTCCAGGACCAATCGGCCGCGGACCCCGCCTGCTTCGAGCATCCTGTGTGCATCTGTGGCCTGCTCGGCCGCGAAGGTTTTCGCGACGCGTAACGTCAACTGGCCGTCTTCGGCCAGCTGGCGTAGCCGGTCGAGCTTGTGCGATTCGCGGGCGTATTTGGGGACGTACACCGGGTGGAACACGATCCCTCGCTGCGCCTCTCCCTGGAAGCCGCGCACGGTGGCGACCGCGCCACCGTCACGGACGGCGGGAACCACCAGATCATCGAGCAGTGCGCAGTCGAGGACGGCATCGGCGCCCTCTGCAACGATGGCCCGGACCTGGGCCCCGAAGTCCTTACCGCGTCGAATGACATGGTCTGCGCCCAGTTTTCGGACGAGCGACTCGTCGGCTTCGGAGGCGTCCGCGATGACCGTGAGCCCGTCTGACTTGGCCAGCTGGATCATGCAGCCGCCGAGGGCGCCGGCGGCCCCGGTCACCGCAAGGACGTTGCCGGGCTTCAGGGCCAGCTCGTCAAGCGCCAGCCGAGCGGTGAGCCCGTTCATGGGCAACGTCGCGGCCTCCGGGAGCGTGGTGCCGACGGGTATCGGGGCGACCGACTCCACCGGCACCACGATCTGTTCGGAATACGCACCGTACGAACCTTGGGGGATGACGATGGCCATCACTTCGTCGCCGACCTTCAGATCAGTGTCGGTTCCTTCGCCGATCTCCTCGATCACTCCCGCGGCATCCATGCCGAACACGTACGGGGGCGACGCGGGCTGTGCCGGCCCGCGTCGGCTCCGCATGGCCACATCGGCGGGATTGACTGCCGCGGAACGGACACGGATACGGACCGATCCTCGGTCGGGGATGGGTGGCTCAGGGAGTTCGATCACCCGGAGCATGTCCGGGCCTCCGAAGTCGAGAACACCGACTGCCTTCATGGCTTCTCCTTCGCGGCTGCGCTGACATGGCCGTCGTGAAACCGCATCAGGGAACGATGCCTCCACTTGCCACGACGAGTTGTCCGGTGATCCAACGCGAATCCGGAGATGCCAACAGCGACACCGCGTCGGCGATGTCTTCGGGCTCTCCGATGCGGCCCAGCGGCGTGCGGGCGATCAAGGCATCGTCCTGCTCCTTGGTGTTCGTCCCGATCAGATCCGTCTTGGTGAAACCCACCCCGATCAAGTTGACGGTGATGTTGCGCGGCCCGAGTTCGGCAGCGAGCGACCTGGTTGCCCCTTCGAGCCCGGCCTTGGTTCCGGAGTAGACGGTGCTCCAGGGGACCGGATGAACTGTGACGCACGAACTGATGTTGATGATCCGACCGCCTTCGGGGAGCAGCGGTGCAGCAGCCTGCATGGCCGCAATCGGTCCGATGATGTTGACCGCGAACTGCTTGTAGGTGAACTCCTCGGTCACGTCCTCGATGGGCTCTCGGCCCACCTCTTGAACCGCGTTGTTTACCAGGATGTCGAGGCGGCCGAACTCCGCTGCCGCCTTCTGGACCAGCATCTGGGCCTGCGACCAGTCACCCATGTCGGCCTGGATCGCGATCGCCTTGCCGCCCGCCTGCTCGATCCGCTTGACGACCTGGTCGGCTTTATCCTTCGACGCAACGTAATTCACTACGACCGACGCCCCGTCTGCTGCCAAGCGTGCCGCGATTGCCGCACCGATACCGCGCGACGATCCGGTAACGATCGCGACCTTGCCTTCTAGATTTCCCACGGATCTCTTCTCCTCGCGTCGGCGGGCTTCTTGCCTGAAACGGTTTGCGGGCCCGAATGTGACTTCGAATACTAAATAGATTGCTCTATCAAGCTAGTTAGGATCGCGAGGAGGTGTCAACAACTACTGGTCTGCCGGAGTCCGGCACGCTTCAGGCAAGGTCCGCCCGTGCGGCTGCGGCCAGCTCGCGCGGCCTGGCGGCCAGCACGTCGAGTGGTACCGATGGCCTGCCCATCACACCCGACAGGTAGCGCTCGTAGACCCCCTCCGCGATACAGGCAAGTCGCCATAAGGCGAAACTCGTGTAGTACGGCAGATCGGAGGTGTCACGATCGGTCAACTGCTGGTACCGCGACGTCAGCTCGGACACCGACGGGAAACTGGCGGCCCGCCGGGGAGTCCAACCGTCGTCTTCGGCGATGTTCCACCAGGCGGTCAGCCAGCCTAGGTCGGCCAACGGGTCACCGACGGTCCACAGTTCCCAGTCGAGGACGGCCTCGATCGTGCCAGTCGGGGCTACCAGTATGTTTCCGAGACGAAAGTCACCGTGGGTCAGGGTGTTCCACCGCTGTGGTGGTTCAGCCCGACAGAGCAACTCGTGAACTTCGAGAATTTCTGGTGTGCGTGGGGCGCGGCTGCCGGCTGTTCGGCGTATCCATAAGTCCAGTTGCCTGCCTACGTATGAGCGGGTACGAGCGACCGGTCGCTGTTCGACTACCGCGGGATCAACGTTGTGTAGATCCGCCAGGGTGGCGATGATGTCGCTTCCCAGTCGGTGACGCGCCGAATGTGAAAGCAATGAAGCATTTTTCGCGTTGTCGATCACCGTGCCGCCGACATGCTCCATGACATAGAACGCGGCACCGGTCACCTCTGGATCGGCACAGAATGCAGTGGTCGGAGGAACCGGGACGGCGCTCGCTTCTAGGGCGCTGAGTATGCGCCATTCACGTTCCATGCTGTGGGCGCCGGGGGCCAGTGGTCCGGCTGGAGGGCGGCGCAGCACCCAGGATCGGCCCTGCGCGTCGGCGACCCGGTAGGTGAGATTCGAGCGTCCGCCGGCGAGTAGAGAGAAAGACAAGGGGAGCGACACGTTCGGTACGGCAGTCGTGAACCATTGCTCGACTGCTTCGCGATCGATGCCGATGACATCGTCAGCGCTGGAGCGCGGACTGCTCATGTCCTCTCCAATTCGACTCGGGCGATGGACCGAAGGTGCACCTCGTCGGGGCCGTCGGCGATACGCATGGTGCGCGCCGCGGCCCATAGGGACGCCAGTGGTGTGTCTGAGCTGACCCCGGCCCCACCGAAGATCTGTATGGCGTCGTCGAGGATCCGGCATACCCCTCGGGGCACGGCCACTTTGATCGCCGCGATCTCGGTGCGCGCTTCACGTGCGCCGTGCCGGTCGATGAGCCACGCGGTTTTCAGCACCAACAGCCGGAGCTGCTCGATGGTGATGCGCGCGTCGGCGATCCATTCGCCGATCACCCCTTGCTTGGCCAGCGGCCGCCCGAACGTGACGCGCTCCAGGGCTCTTTCCTTCATCAGTGCGATGCCGCGTTCGGCCATCCCGATGGCCCGCATGCAATGGTGGACACGGCCAGGTCCGAGCCGCGCTTGCGCCATGGCGAACCCCGCGCCGGCGGCCCCGATCAGATTCGCGCGCGGGACCCGCACGTCGACGAAGGTGACCTCACCGTGGCCGTTCTGGTCGGTGTAGCCGAAATAGCTCAGGTCGCGCACCACCGATACCCCAGGGGCGTCAGCGGGAACGATCACGAAGGAATGCCGGCCGGCCCGATCGGCTTGGGCGTCGCTGATGCCCATCACGATGTAGAACGCGGTGCGCGGGTCCAGTGCTCCCGTGGTCCACCACTTGCGTCCGTTGACCACGATCTCGTCGCCCTCGATCCGCAACGTGGTGCCGATGTTGCCCGCATCGCTGCTCGCCACATCGGGCTCGGTCATCGCGAAGGCGCTACGAATCTCACCTCTCAGCAAGGGTTTCAGCCACCGCTCGCGCTGCTCCTCGGTGGCGAAGAGGTCGAGTAGCTCCATGTTGCCGGTGTCGGGTGCCGAGCAGTTCATCGCCTCCGGGGCGAGCTGCGGATACCAACCGGTGCGCTCGGCCAACGGCGCATAGTCGAGGACACTCAAGCCGTGAGCCGGCTCGGTCGACTGGGGCAGAAACAGATTCCACAGTCCGCGAGCTCGTGCCTGCGCCTTGAGCTCTTCGATCACCCCGGGGACTTCGTGCGGCGTACCCGCCGCGACGAGGTCGCGTCGTTGCTGCTCATAGCGTGCCTCTGCGGGGGCGACACAGCCGTCGATGAATGTGTTGACGCGTTCGAGGTACTCCTGTGCACGTGCGCTTGGCTCGAAGTCCATGCTTCATCCCTTTCGACGCGGGTTGTCAGCCGGCCTGTTCGGTGAGCGCGCGGCTGATCACCAGTCGCTGAATCTGGTTGGTGCCCTCGAAGATCTGGGTGATCTTCGCTTCGCGCATGTAACGTTCGACGCGATAGTCGCGGGTGTAACCGGCCCCGCCCAGAACCTGTACGGCGTCCGTGGTGACTTTCATCGCGGCGTCCGTGCAGACGAGTTTGGCGACGGAAGCATGTCGCGCATAGGGCAGGCCGGCATCGCGACGCCGAGCCGCGTCCAGGTAGGTGGCCCGCGCGGAATCGACGGCTGCGGCCATGTCGGCCAGGAGAAAACCCAATCCTTGGTGGTCGATGATTCGGCGACCGAAGGCGGTTCTCTCGTGCGCGTAGCGCACGGCTTCGTCGAGGGCTGCTTGGGCGATTCCGACTGCGACGGCGGCGATTCCGAGCCTGCCGCTGTCCAGAGCACTGAAGGCGATGTGCAGACCGGTGCCCTCGGCGCCGATCCGCCGCTCGGCCGGGACGAACGCGTTGTCATAGAACGCCGATGCGGTGGGCACGGCGTGTAGGCCCATTTTGTCCTCGGGGTTGCCGAACGACAGACCTTCGGTGCCTTTCGGCACCAGGAAACAGCTGATGCCCTTCGAACCTGTTCCGGTACGGGCGAACAGCGTGTAGAAGTCTGCGACACCGCCGTGGGTGATCCAGGCTTTCGTCCCGTTGATGCGGTATCCACCATCTACCGCGGTGGCCTTGCAGGCCAGCGCTGCGGCGTCGGAGCCCGCCTGGGGCTCGGACAAACTGTAGGCGCCAATTGTGCTGCCGTCCAGCATAGTTGGTAGCCAGGTGTTCTTCTGTTGATCGGTGCCGAACTCGACGAGTGCGTGGCACGACAGGTTGTGCACGCTCAGGGCACAGGCGACCGCGGCCCAGCTCGCCGCAATCTCTTCGACGACCTGCAGGTAGACCTCGTAGGGCTGGCCTCCGCCGCCCCACTGCGTCGGTTGGGGCAGGGTCAACAGTCCGGATTCGCCCAACGTGCGAAAAACCCCGTCGGGATAGGCACGGTCCTTCTCCGCCTGGTCGACAACGGGGTCCAGGGCCTTGGCGGCCACTGTGCGGGCGAGATCGATCAGGTCACGAGCATCATCATTGGGCAACATGCGATCGACTGGCATGGGTCTCCGATTCGAACGATTGGCAGTACTGGGTATTGGTGGTGTCGAGGGCCGCGGGGAGGGGAGCCATCACCGCCCCGCTGCCCTGACGAGCTCAGCCGGTCGCGACTGGAACCTCGTAATCGCTTGTCATGACGTCGAGTACGAGCTCGGCGATTCGAGACCGATGTTCTTCAGCGCTGCCCAGCAACGCGGCATCGGTGAAAGCACGCTTGAAGTACAGGTGCGTCTGGTGCTCCCACGTGAAGCCGATGCCACCGTGAACTTGGACGGTATCGGTAGCGATGCGCGTGAAGGCAGCCGAACAGGTGGCCTGTGCGATCGATGCGGCCAGGGCCGGATCGTCGCTGCCGTCCTGCAGCGCCCAGGCGGCGTAGTAGGCCGCCGATCGGGCGTGCTCCTGTTCGACGAGCATGTCGGCGATACGGTGCTTGACGGCTTGGAACGAACCGATGGGCCGGCCGAACTGCAAGCGTTCCTTGGCGTAGGCGACGCTCAGGTCGAGCAGATGCTGGGCGGCGCCGACCTGCTCGGCGGCCAGAAGTACCGAACCCACCTGCAGCGCATGCTGGCAGATCTGATTCGCATGTCGCGGCCCGGCCAGGAGCAGTGCGGGGGTGTCGACGAACCGGACGGTGGCCTGTGGTCGGGTCAGATCCATCGTGGACAAAATGGTGCGCTCGACGCCGGCGCCGGTGGCGTCCACCACGAACAGCGACACCCCGTCCGCGCCGGTGGCGGCGACCAGCAGGGTGTCTGCCGTGTCCGCGTCCACTACCTGCTCGACGGTCCCGGTCAGGGTCCAGGTGTCGGTCGAGGCGGTGGCCCGTACGGTGACCGCATTCGCGCTGAAGCATCCCGCCTGTTCGGGTACGGCGAAGGCCGCGGTGCGAGTGCCGGCCATCAGCGGCCCCAGAGTCTCGGTGCGTACCGGCGAATCTGGTGCGGCGACGAGCGCGGGAATCGACAATGCGAGGGTGCCGAAGACGGGACCGCAGAACAATGCGGCACCCAGCTCCTCGACCACGATCGCCGCGTCGACGAGCCCGCCGCCCGAACCGTCGAGCTCCTCCGGCACACCGAGGCCGAGCACACCGAGCTCGGAACCGAGCCGGGCCCAAGCCTTTTGATCAAAGGCCGGCCGAGACTCCATCAGCTGCCGGATGGTGGCCTCGTCGGAGTGTTCGGCACAGAAGCCGCGGATTGCGGTGCGCAGCTCCTGTTGTTCGGGGGTGAATGCGAATTGCTCGCTCGCATGGTGGTTTTGATCAGTGTCAGCCACGGGGCACCTCACGCCAGGGTCGTCCGGAGTCGGCACGCAGATCGCCCGGAAGGCCGAGGATCCGTTCGCCGAGGATGTTGCGCAGTACCTCGGAGGTACCGCCTTCGATGGTGTTGGCGCGTGAGCGCAGGAAGCGTTGTTGCACCGGCCCGCCGGCGTTGGCGTCCGCGGCCGTGACCTCGCGCATGGCGTAGTCGTCGTAGAGCATGCCCTCCGGACCGAGCAGGTCCATGCAGAACTCGTAGACATGCTGATTGAGTTCGGCGCCGACGAGCTTGTCGATCGATCCCTCGGGTCCGGGACCACTTACGGTCGCGGTGGCGCGGGCCCTTTCCGAGGTGAGTCGCTGTACCTCTGCGCGCAGCCAGAGCTGGGCCAGCCGGTCGCGCCGCACGGGGCTGTGACGTTCCGGACGCTGCGCCCACAGCGCCACCGCGTCGGCGATCGTGCCGTCACCGCGTCGAACCCCCGCCGCACCGATGGAGCTGCGCTCGTTCATCAGCGTCGTCATCGCGACGCCCCAGCCTGCTCCGACCGCGCCTACCCGGTGCGCGTCCGGAACCCGCACGTCAGTCAGGTAGACCTCGTTGAATTCGGCCTGGCCGGTCATCTGGCGAAGCGGACGTACCTCGACGCCCGGATCACGCATGTCGACGACGAAGTAGGTCAGGCCCTTGTGCTTCGGGACGTCGGGATCGGTGCGGGCCAGCAGGATTCCCCAGTTGGCGCAATGCGCCAGCGTCGTCCACACCTTCTGTCCGTTGACCACCCAATCGTCGCCGTCACGTACCGCCGAGGTGGCCAGCCCGGCCAGATCGGATCCGGCGCCCGGCTCGGAGAAGAGCTGGCACCAGATGTCCTCGGTGGTGGCGAGCGGACGCATCCACTGGCGTTTGAGTTCCTCGGTTTGGGCGTATTCGACCAAGGTCGGGGCAGCCATGCCGTAGCCGATGATGTTCAGGTCGTACGGCGACGGAGCGCCCGCCTGTTGGAAGATCGCGTCGGCGATCGCCTGATAGCCGCGTGAGATACCGAGACCGCCGAGACCCTCGGGAAAATGTACCCACGACAGGCCGGCGTCGTAGCAGGCTCCGAGGAACTCCGTGATGGGCACGGATCGGGGATCGTGCTCTGAGACGACGCGGTTCGCGGCTTCAGCCACCCGCGCGGATTCAACATCAGCGCTCAACATCAACTCCAGTGATCAAGGCACTCCGGTCAGAGCGCCCACGTCGGGGCGTGTGTAAAAATCAGGCCCTAGAACTAGATAGAACGATCTACTACGCTGACGGTAGGACATGCCTGGATGCGGTGTCAATTTCGGACTCTGGGGTGCCTTCACGGCACATCGACTGTCATCGACGGAGATTGGGAGCACATTATGGGTTGGCCCGCAGGGGAGGCGGCGTTCGTGACGGGTGCCGCGTCAGGCATCGGACTCGGTATCGCCCGCGCGCTGGTGGCGGCGGGGGCGAAGGTCGCGCTCGCGGATATCGACGCCGAGCGGCTCGATGAAGTCGCCGGCGAACTGGCCGAGGCCGGCGGAATCGTGACCACCGTGGAACTCGACGTCAGCGAGGCGGGGAAATGGGAGGCCGCCGCGAACAAGGCCGAGGAAGCGCTCGGCCCCGTCTCGATCTTGTGCAACAACGCCGGCGTCAACGGTGGCGGCGCGATCGATGAGACACCGTTGGAAGTCTGGCGCTGGGTGCAGCAGATCAACGTTGACGCCCAGTTCATCGGCGTCTCGACATTCCTGCCGCGGTTCAAGAGCCGGGGTGGGCGCGCGCACATCATGAACACCGCCTCGATGGCAGGCCTGGCGCCGATGGCCAACGTTGGCGCTTATGTTTCATCCAAGTTCGCCAGCGTGGGATTCACTCTGGTGCTGCGGGAGGAGCTGCGTGGCAGCGATATCGGTGTCTCGCTGCTGTGCCCCGGCGTGGTGGCCACCCGGCTGGCCTTGACCGCCGAGACAGGCCAGGCGAAACTTCTCGGCCGGGAACCCAATATGGCGGTCGCGGAGCAGAACCGGGCCCTGCAGGCCCAAGGCGCAGACCCCGATCGGGTGGGAGAGCAGGTGGTCGCCGCCATCGGCGACAACCAATTCTGGATCGTCACCCATGGTGATTGGAAGCCCCTCGTTGTCGGCTGGCACCACGAGGTCGAGAGCGTACTCACGGAATTCGACGGTCGGTACGGTCCGGACGTGACGGTGCAGATGATGCTCGACGGAGTGAACCCGGTGGCGTCCTGAGATGCAGCGCTGCGCGACCGGCGGAACATGTGCCGGCCAAAACCACGAAGAGAAAAGAAGTTCGACATGGCGCGGATGAATCAGGGCTGGGTACTCAAGCAACGACCCCAACACGAAGTTCGGAGCTCAGACCTTGAGCTCGTCGAAACACCGGTCGCACCATTGGGTCCCGGTCAGATCCTGGTGAAGAACATCTATCTGTCGATCGATCCGACCAACCGGGTATGGCTGAGCAGCCGGGATCAATATCTACCGCCCGTCGGTATCGGCGATGTCGTACGTGGCGTGACGATCGGCATCGTCGAGGACAGCTCGTCTGAGCGCTTCTCACCCGGGGACACCGTGCTTCTCGGCCAAGGCGGCTGGCAGCAGTACTCGACGTATGACGCCTCGGCGGCCAGCCGGATCCGGCGGCGGGAGAACATTCCGCTGACCGCTTCTTTGTCGGTCCTGGGTACCACCGGACTGACCGCCTACACCGGCTTTCTTGACATATGCCGTCCCAATCCCGGTGAGACGCTAGTGGTTTCCGCGGCCGCCGGCGCGGTCGGATCGATCGTCGGACAGATCGCGAAGATCAAGGGATGCAGAGTGATCGGCATTGCCGGCGGCCCTGACAAGTGCAAGTGGATCAGCGACGAACTGGGATTCGACGGCGCCATCGACTACAAGTCCGAGGATGTCGGAGAGGCGCTGGACCGGTTGTGCCCGGGCGGCGTGGACATGGACTTCGAGAATGTCGGCGGGGCGATAATGGACGCCGTCTACTCGAGGATGAACGTCAATGGCCGGATGGCGGTGTGCGGACTGATCTCGGCTTACAACTCCGACGGCCCGATGGCCGGACCGACGGACTTCGGCCGCGTGCTGATGAACCGGCTGACGATCCAGGGCTTCGTCATCCTTGATCACTTCTCCCGCGCCCGCGAAGCCTATGGCGACCTTGCGGCCTGGATTCAATCCGGACAGTTGCGCTGGAAGGACCACGTCATTGCGGGCCTGGATTCCGCGCCGGAGGCCATGAACCGGCTCTTCACCGGCGACCACGACGGAAAGCTCATGGTGCAGATCGCCGACGAACCTTCTTCTGTGAGCGGAGCCGGCCGATGATCGCTGTCGATTCCGTTGCCGCCGATCCCAACCTGCTGCGAAGGGCATTCGGTTGCTTTCCGTCCGGGGTCACCGCTGTGTGCGCCATGGTCGAGGACGCGCCCGTCGGCATGGCCGCCAGCTCGTTCACGTCCGTGTCGATCGACCCACCGTTGGTCTCGGTGTGCTTCCAGGCGTCGTCGACCACCTGGCAGCGGCTGCGTGAGCGGCCCCGACTGGGTATCAGCGTGCTGGCCCAAGGCCAGGACGACATCTGTATGCGCCTCGCCCAGTCGACCACTGACCGCTTCGCCGACGTCGCCTGGGACCAGACCGACGGCGGGGCCGTGTTCGTCCGTGGCGCCACTGCGTGGCTGGAATGCTCGGTGTACGGCGATATTCCGGCGGGCGACCATGCCGTCGCACTGCTGGAGATCCGGGGCCTGCAGGCCAACCCCCAGGCCGCTCCGCTGGTCTTCCACGGCAGCCGGTTCCGCCGCCTCGCGGGGATCGCGTTCGGCGGGGACGTGGCCGACTTCGTCGACCCCGAATAACGTGGAGCTCGATTGCGAGTCGCCGTGAAAACATCATAGGTGCAAGCGATCTGGCTACACTCGCAATATATTGACATTTGAACATGTCAGATGGTCAACTCGGGATTGACCGAAAGTGGTTGAGGATGAGCAGAGTTCGGCTCGCCTCAGCGTCCCGCGATCCCGGGATGCAGTCACTGTGGAGTTCAGGTGAGGGGCGATATGCAGGTTGCGGTAGCGGTGGTTTCGATAGCATTGGCAGCGCTTTTCGGCATCGCGGGCTTCGTCAACATCCTCTACCTGGAGAAGGCCCGTCACGAAAGCGAGCATTTGCAGATTTCGCCACGGTTGAGCCGATTCGTCGGATTGTGTCAGCTGACTGGAGCGATCGGATTGAGCGCGGGCTTGTTCTGGCCGGTGCTGGGTGCTGCTGCGGCGGTGGGGCTCATGTTGCTGATGGTCGGAGCTGTGGTAATTCATCGGCGCGTCGGCGATTCCGCCAGAGCGGCGCTGCCCGCGGTGGTGGTATGCGCCGTGGCCGGCCTGGTCGTCGTCGGCCAGCTCATTCTGCTGGTGGGCTGACGCCAAGCCGGCGGGACTGCATCGTCTCGAAGCTGTTCCCGGGTCCCCATATCGGCCCTGACCCGTGTCAGAGGTGACCGCGCCGGGCGCAGGTATCGGCCACGAAAAATGCGGGTCGGTATCAAGTGCCGGCCCGCATTTGTCTTTGCGCTACATCTCGCGGGCCGCTGCCGCTGCGACGGCGGCCGCCACTGCGGGGCCGACGCGCGGGTCCAGCGCGCTGGGCACGATGTGGTCGACGGCCAGGTCGTCGCCGACGACCGAGAAGATCGCCTCGGCTGCGGCGACCTTCATCTTCTCGGTGATCCGGCGCGCACCGGCGTCCAGCGCCCCGCGGAACACCCCGGGGAAGGCCAGCACGTTGTTGATCTGGTTGGGGAAATCGCTGCGCCCGGTCGCCACCACCGCGGCGTACTTGCGGGCCGCGTCCGGGTGGATCTCGGGATCCGGGTTGGACAGCGCGAAGACGATGGAGTTGGGCGCCATCGTCGCGATCAACTCCTCGGGCACCACACCGGCGGACACCCCGAGGAACACGTCGGCGCCCTGCAGCGCCTCGGCCACCCCACCGGTGAGCTTGCGCGGGTTGGTCCGCCCGGCCAGCTCGGCCTTGAACGAATTGAGGTTGTCGCGGCCCGCGTGCACGATGCCCTGGGAATCGAGCACCACCACATCGGTGATGCCTTTGTTCAGCAAGATGTTGGCACAGGCCACCCCGGCCGCACCGGCACCCGAGATGACCACCTTCAACGAATGAATGTCACGGTCGAGGACCTTGGTCGCGCCCAGCAGCGCGGCCAGCACCACAATGGCCGTGCCGTGCTGATCGTCGTGCATGACCGGGCAATCCAACGCCTCGATGACCCGGCGCTCGATCTCAAAACACCGCGGCGCCGAGATGTCCTCCAGATTCACCGCCCCGAACGTCGGACGCAGCCGGATCAGGGTTTCGACGATCTCGTCGGGATCCTTGGTGTCGAGCACGATCGGGATCGAATTGAGCCCGCCGAAAGACTTGAACAGCGCGCTCTTGCCCTCCATCACCGGCAACGACGCCGCCGGCCCGATATCGCCGAGACCCAGCACCGCGGTGCCGTCGCTGACCACCGCCACCAGGCGGTTGGCCCAGGTGTACTTGGCCGCCAGCGTGTGATCCGTGGCAATCGCCCGACTGACCTGCGCCACTCCGGGGGTGTAGGCGATCGACAGCGCCCGCTGGGTGTCCAGCGGCTCCTTCAACTCGACCGAGAGCTTTCCGCCTTCGTGAGCATCGAAGATCTCGGCGTCTTCGATGACAACTTGCGGGGTGCGCTCCGCTGACGAGCGCTCTGGCGAGGAGGTGACTGTACTTTCCGACACGGCGCAAGCCTACTTCATTACTAGATCAATCTATCAACTGGGCTCATTGCTGTGCCCATTGTCCGCCGTCGCCCCGCACGGACCTCTCAACGTCCAAAGCTGTTGAGCTGCTGGACAATCTGACGATCTCTGCCTTCTTTGGCGCGGCCAACTTCGTCGGCGGTGGGGTGGCAGCAAGGGCTCCTTCGCGGCGCGCAAACAAGAACTGGCTCGACGCTTGGCGTCGAGCCAGTTCTGGGTGAACTACTTGTGGGTGCCCTAGTTCGGCGTATCAGGCCTCGGGCGCTGCGGCCGCTGCGGCCATGGCCTGCTGCGCCTCGATGATCGAATCCATCAACGACGGCTGATCTTGGGCAAAGTCGAGCTTCTCCATGCCGCCGTAGGGATTCTCGAAGGTCGCGACCTCCTCCGGCGAATTGTCGGAGTACACCTCGAGCTGGTTGCCGTCGGGGTCATAGAAGTACACACTCTTCGTCACGCCGTGATTGACGGTGTAGGCGATCTTGACGTTCTCGCGCAGCAGAGTGTCGTAGGCCTCGCGCAGATCATCGTCGTTGGCCAGCCGGAACGAGAAATGTTCCATCCCGAGCTGGTGGAACGGCCCGACGGGAACGGCGTCGGCGCCGACTTCGGCGATGCCCAACTCATGGTGGTCGCGTCCGGTGGACAAAAACTTGACCACCGGAGGAATTTCGCCCATCACCTTCAGTCCGAGCACGCGCGTGTAGAAGTCCAGCGACTTCTCCATGTCGCGGACCTTGATGACGACGTGCGCGATCCTGTCGATCTTGATCATTTGACAAACCTCTCGATATTTCGATGCCGCTTGATGCGGCGACGATCGAAGCTCTCACCAGGCAGCCGGCCACCCAGTAGCATGCGTTACGCTACTAGATCAATCTATCAGGCTCAAGCGTGGTCGGCGTCGAATTGGCTGACTGCCTGGCTCGGGCCGACAGCCGGAAGCGCCCAAGGGAACCGCTGGCGTGCGGCGCCCTTTTGTCGTTCAACGGCAGCAGAATTCGTCGACCCGGCACGATTTCGAAGGAGAGGGCGTAATGAACCGAGAGCCTGCGGCTCGATTCGAGACGGATCTGAGTATCGGCGAGCGCGGAGTGATCCGGGACAGGATCGTCGGGGCCTGGGAACTTGTCGAATATTCCATGATCTCAACCGAGGGGGACATTCACCATCCACTCGGCCCCGACGCTCGGGGGCTGATCCTCTATACAGCCGACGGATTCATGTCGGCGCAACTCATGAATCCAGACCGTCCGCGATTCCGGTCACGCCGTGTCCACGGCGGCGAACCGCACGAACTGAGCGCTGCGGCTGCCGGATATCTTGCCTACTCGGGCCCGTATCGCATCGATGAGGCACAGAGTGTTGTGTACCACGGGATGTCGGTGGCGCTGTTCCCGAACTGGGTCGGCGAGGAGGGGGCGCGGTGGGTCCGATTCGATGGTGATCGGATGACACTGACGGCACGACAGCAGGTCTTTGACAACCGCACCTGGAAGCCGGTTGTGGTCTGGCGTCGGGCCGAAGTTCCGGTCGCGCCCGAAGCCTAGCGGTCTTTCCGGTGGGCGAAGGTCTGGTCAGAAAACCATGTACCCGCCGTCGACGACGATTTCGTCACCTGTCTGGAATCCGCCGATACCGCTGGCCAGATAGACGGCGGTGCGGGCGAAGTCGCTGGGCTCGCCCCATCGCCGCTGCGGCATCCGCTTCATCACGTTCTCTTCGAATGTCGGATTGCTCAGTTCCCTTGAAATGAGCGGTGTTTCGGTCCATCCGACCACCATCGAGTGCGCGTTGATCTGGTATCGCGCCAACTCTATGGCGCAGCTGCGCATCATCGCCGCCAGGCCGGCCTTGCTCGCCGCGTAGGCCTGGCCGCGTGGCGTTCCGTGGTGTGCGGAGACGCTCGACGTACCCACCAGCACGCCGCCGCCGCCGCGCTCGACCATGTGCTGCGCTGCGGCGCGCAGCGTCAGGAATGCACCGTCGAGGTTCACCCTCGTGACACCCTGGAACTCAGCGAGAGTCGCTTTCAGGAAGGGCGTTTCGGGCGCCCGGACGCCGGCGTTGGCGAAGCACGAGTCGACTCGGCCGAAGTATTCGAGCGTCTCGGCGAAGGCTGCGGTCACCGCCTCCTCGTCGCCCACATCGCACCGTACGGCGTGCACCCGGGTGCCGTGTTTGGCCAGTTCTTCGGCGGCGGACTTGTTGCGCTCGACGTTGGTGCCCCAAATGCAGACGTCGGCACCGCTTTGGGCCAGGCCGTGCGCCATGCCCAAGCCGATGCCGGAATTGGCTCCGGTGACCAGCGCGACGTGTCCGGTGAGATCGAAGAGGGAAGACATGCAGATTCCTCGGAGTGGTCCGGGCAGCCCGGAGAGTGGTCAGATTCACCTGTGGCCGACGGCGACGGGTGCCGACAAGATGAAGTCCCCACTGCTGACAGCGGGGACTTCATCTTGGGAGATCAACGGATTTTGGAGTACGCAGTGGGTTCGATGAACACCGACGTGGCGCCGGCGGTGACCTGTTCGCCGTTGGCCCTCGCCGCCTGCCATTCAGGATCGGCCCAGAAGGACTCCCACGACTTGGCCGCGGCTTCACGGCTCGCGTGAGCCACGATGTAGGTGAGGGTGTCGGTGGCCTTGCCCTCTTCGTCGGTTTGCACCCAGAAGCCGATATTGGTCATG
Source organism: Mycolicibacterium senegalense (assembly GCF_019645875.1). Taxonomy (GTDB): domain Bacteria; phylum Actinomycetota; class Actinomycetes; order Mycobacteriales; family Mycobacteriaceae; genus Mycobacterium; species Mycobacterium senegalense. Next base: position 1,624,645 of record NZ_CP081000.1, read on the forward strand.
CCGTGCTTCTCGAACAGCGCCGCGGCGTGATCGCCGATGCGAGCCACGAGTGCATCGATCTTGCCCGGCACCGCCTCGTACGTACGGAGTTCAAAAACACGTGTGTCAGCCATTAGATCAATCTATATCTCGCCTCTGGAGAGGTCAACGCTCCGGGTCGACGCCCCGGCGTTGGAGTGGAAAAGGGCAGCAGGCTCGGTAGGGCGGCTGCGGAGGTTTCCGGCGGTACGGTGAGTAGATGTGGCGTCGTCCAGGTCATAGCTGCAGGACTGCGACGACGAACATCACACGAAAAGGGCGGGAGATTGGCCTTAACAGATTGATCTAACGGAGTAATCTGGGCGTGTGTCTCCCACTTCGTCAACCGCCGGTAAGCCGGTTGAAACGCGAGTTCGGTTGCTGGAGTCCGCCACGGATTTGTTCAGCCGGCAGGGCTTCGGGGCAACCGGCATCAAGGCCGTCCTCGCGGCGGCCGAGGCGCCATACGGATCGCTCTACCACTTCTTCCCTGGCGGCAAGCAGGAGTTGGGTGCCGCCGCGCTTACGTATGGCGGTGAACGCTACCGCGAGCTGCTCGAGTCGGTCTATCCGGCCGATTCGGACGTCGTAGAGGCGACCGCGGACTCGTTCGATCGAGCTGCGAAGTTGCTGGAGGAAACCGATTACGGCTACGCCTGCCCGATCGCCACGATCGCGTTGGAAGTGGCGAACAACGACGAGCTGATGCGGACTTCCGCCGCTGACGCGTTCGAATCGTGGCTGGCGGTACTCCAGCAGCGTTTCACCGCGGCAGGCATGACCGACGAGCGTGCTCGCGATGTCGCGGTGGAGGTCTTCTGCCTGATCGAGGGTGCGGTTCTGCTGTCGCGCACGACGCGATCGTCGGTGCCGATGCACACCGCCGGGCGGGCGGCGGCCAATGCCGTCGCGGCCGGGCTCGAAGCTGCTGCCCCCAAGGGGCGGTCGGGCCGCGGAAAGGGCGCCCGGGCATCTCGCTGATCAGTGCGACAGCCCACGCTCCTGTCCGCGGTATCCGCAACTCCTCAGCCCTGTGCCACGACGTGGGTTGGGGTCAGGGTGATTGCGACGCGTCCCTCGGTAGGTGCCGCAGACGCCGTCGGGTCCTGGCCGTAGTGCCGGAAGACTTTCTCGAAGAGAGTCAGGCCGGTGTCTTCGCACACCGTTACCGTGCCCCGGATCTCGAGCGTCCGGAACGGGTTCTGCGGATCGATGATGAACAGCGTCGCGTACGGGTGCGCGGAGACGTTCCGGTACTTCTGCCGGGCTCGTAACAGCGAAATCTGCACGGTATCGCCCTCGGTCACGTGCCAGACCGCCGTCACTTGAGGGGTCCCGTCGGCGCCGACGGTAGCCAATGACGCAACTAGTGGTGCATCGGCAAGGTCTCGGTGGGAGTCAGGGATGCCGCGCATATTTTCCTTCCGTTTTCGGTCAAATCGGGGACGGGTCGAGCCCGGTCTCCTAGGGTTGACGCTGTCCGACAATTGTGATTGTCTGATGGCGCTAGAGCAATCTATCTAGTCCGTCACATCGGCGCGACTGCAGGGCATAGATCACCCCGACACGTCGAGTCTGAAGCTGGCGGACTAGCGGCCGAAATACGCAAATTCCACCACCACGCCGGTCGTTCACCGGCGAATCAGCCCTCGGAGGTAGCGATGAAGCTCCTTGCACATGACGTTGACGCCCACGAGATGATCCCCAGCACGCGACTCGGTGACTACTTCGGCCAGGCCGGCCGCATCATGGGCGCAGTTTTCGAGGCCGCCGACAGGCTGCGTCCCGATCCCACTGACACCAACATGCACGTCGAGGTCGACGACACCATGGAGATCACCGACGAAAACGTTTGGAAGGTCAAGGGGCCCAAGGCTCCCAGTGCCATTGACCTGAACCGGCGGGTCGAGGTGCTCGATGCCATGGGCATCGAAAAGCAGCTGGTGTTCCCGACCACCGCAATCGCGGCGATGATGGTCGGCGGCATGACGGACTTCGGCTTCGAGCAGCGGTTCGGAAATGACACCTCGATGTTCGAGGGCATCACCCGGCCCGAATTCGCCGCCATGTTCGTTCGGGCGTACAACGACTGGGCCATCGAGAATGCCACCCTGCACGACGGTCGGATTCGCGTCGTCGGGATCATCCCGACCGACGCCAATGACGTGAATGTCATGATCGACGAGGTCAAGCGGCTCATCGACGGCGGCGTCAAGGCCGTCTATCTGCAGGCCGACATTCCGCCCGGTGGCGTATCGCCGGCGCACTCCAGCATGGATCCGCTGTGGCGGTTGCTGGAGGAAAACGACGTCGCCATGACGCTCCACATCGGCACCGAGTTCTTCTTCCTGGACCCGCGCTGGACGTTCGCCGAGACCTTCCAGGATCTGTTCCAGTCCCCGGAGATCCCGAACACCAACATCGGTATGTTCGCCACCTGCCACATGGCCATCGACAACTACTTGTCTGCCATGGTCCTCGGCGGAGTGTTCGAACGGTTCCCCCGGCTGCGCATGGGGCTCTTCGAGGTCGGCGCACACTGGGTTGGCCCGGCCGCCCGGCGAATGGACATGTACTGCAAGGTATTCCCCGGCGCTGCCGCAGCCAAGCTCCCGATGAAGCCGTCGGAGTATGTGGCCCGCAACGTGCGGGTTTCGCCGTTCAACTTCGAGCCCGTCGACCGCTACATCCAGGACGATCCAGAACTGGCCGACGTGTTCTGTTACTCGACCGACTACCCGCACGTCGAGGGCACCAAGGACTCGATGAACAAGATGCTGGCCAAGGTCGAGCCGTTGGGTGAGGAGATCACCGCCAAGTTCTTCCGCACGAATGCAGAGTGGCTCTTGCCGTGACCGCAGGCGACCAGGCACCCGCACCAAGCCTCGGTCCGCTCGGAATCTGGTCGTACCACCTCGATGTCCAGCCGATGGCCCGTGCGCAGCACGCCGTAGCCGAGCTCGATGATCTCGGCTTCGGTGCGCTGTGGATACCGGAGGCGGTTACACGAGAACCGTTCGCCAATGCCGCGCTGTTGCTGGGGGCCACCGCCCGATTGACGGTGGCCACCGGCGTGGCCAGCCTGCACGCGCGCACCGCGATGACCATGAACGCAGGATGGCAAACGGTCACCGAGGCATTCCCCGGACGGTTCCTGCTGGGCCTGGGGGTGAGTCATCAGGCCACGGTCGACGTGGCCCACCAAGGCCAGTACGGAACCAAGCCCTACAGCACGATGGTCGACTACCTCGACACGATGGATGTCGGCGAATACTGGGGCGCCCCACCGCCTGTCGCTCCACAGAGGGTGCTGGCGGCGCTGGGGCCCCGGATGCTGCGGCTGGCCGCCGAACGTGGCGTCGGCGCGCATACATACTTCGTGCCCGTCGAGCACACTGCGGTGGCTCGCGAGGCGCTGGGCGATGCGCTGCTGGCGCCTGAGCTGACCGTCGTGTTCGAGACGGACCCGACCGTGGCACGTCAGATCGCGCGCGAGTTCATGAGTCGTTTTCTCGGCTTGCCGAACTACACCAACAACCTTCGGCGTCTGGGCTGGGGCGACGACGAGCTGAGCGGGGGCGGAAGTGACCGGCTCGTCGACGCGATCGTGGCTTGGGGTTCCCTCGATGACATCGCGGCGCGGGTGCAGGCACACCTCGATGCCGGTGCCGACCATGTGTGCGTGCAGGTGCAGAACGGGGACCGGCGTCAACTGCCGGTGGCCGAGTGGCGCGAACTCGCATCGATCATCCCCACGCTTCGCGCCAGACCGACTGCCGCCTAACACCTTTCCTACGCAAAACAGAGAGAACACCATGTCGCAGACCGCAGCTACCCGCTACCTGAACGCGCTCGTCGAGCACGGCATCGAATACTTCTTCGTCAATGCGGGGACGGATTTCGCGCCGATCGTCGAAGCCTATGCGCTCAACAAGGACAACAATCCGGCGCTGCCGACACCCGTGCTGTGTGCGCATGAGAACTTGGCCGGCGGCATGGCACACGGTGCCGCTCTCGTGACCGGACGGCCCCAGGCTCTGATGCTGCACGTGAACGTCGGTACGGCGAATGCCGCGTGCTCGGTCGCCAACGCCTCCAGAGATCGGATTCCGTTGCTCGTCACCGCCGGTCGGTCGCCGATCCTCGAAGGTGGTGCTGTCGGAGCCCGCGACTTGCCCATCCACTGGTCACAGGAGATGTTCGACCAGGCGAGTCTGGTCCGTGAATTCGTCAAGTGGGACTACGAACTGCGCGACCCCCGCCAGGTGGAATCCGTGGTCGACCGCGCCGTGAGTGTCGCCACCGCCCACCCGCGCGGGCCGGTGTACCTCGCCCTGCCCCGTGAGGTCCTGGCCGAGCCCGCGCAGGACGCCGCGGTGCCGGTCACACGCACGCCCGTTCCGGCCACCGTGCAACCAGATCCCGACGCCATCGAGGCGCTCGCCGACCGGATCGCCGCCGCCGAGTTCCCGGTCATCGTGGCCACGGCCAACGGGGTCGAGCCCGAATCTGTTGAGCTGCTGGGCGATGTCGCCACTCGCTTCGGGATCGGTGTGGCCGATCCGTGGGCTCGCTACCTGAACATCCCGTACAACCATCCGCACCGGGTTGCGAACATGGACGTGGCGGCCACCGTCTTCGCCCGGGCCGATGTCATCGTCTTCCTGGAGAGCGACGTGCCGTGGATGGAGACGCACACGCCGCCCCGCGCCGACACCTACATCGCCCAGGTAGGAGTCGATCCGCTCTACTCCACCTACCCGATCCGGTCTCATCGCTCCGATCTCAACATCAGCGCCACGCCGGCTGCATTCCTCACCCAGTTGTCTGCCGCTCTGCAGGCCCGCGCCGACCGGATCGATCAGAGCCGCGCCGAGGAGATCCGCGCCGTGGCCGCGGCTCGTCAGGGCCGTATCGACGACCAGCGCCGCGACGAGAACGGCCGTGATGCCGATGAGCCGATCACCTCTGCGGCGATCTCGGCGGTGCTCGGCGAGCTGCTCGACGAGGACGACATCGTGTTCAACGAATACGTGTCGACTGCTTGCCTACTCAACCGGACCAAGCCTGGCACCTACTACTTCCTGCCCGCCTCGGGCGGACTGGGCTGGGGGCTGCCTGCGGCTCTCGGCGCCCAGTACGCCGCGCCGGACCGGACGGTGGTGGCCACGCTCGGCGACGGTGCCTACATGTTCGCCAACCCAGCGGCGTGCCACCATGCGGCGGCCAAGCACAACCTGCCGGTGCTGACCATCATCGCCAACAACAGCAACTGGTGGGCCGTCGACATGGCGACGCAACTCGTCTATCCGGAGGGCGAAGCGGTCGCCACCGGCGAGGGACGCTTCTCGGATCTCTCGCCCTCGCCGGATCTGGCGTCCTACTGCACCGCCTCGGGTGGCTACGGAGTGACCGTTCACCACCGCAGTGAGCTTGCCGGTGCGCTGAAGGAGGCGTTGCGCGTGGTGCGCGACGAGCGGCGTCAGGCCCTCGTCGACGTCCGAACCAAGTGACCCGGGGGCACCGATGACATGTCACAGGCCCGGGCAGCGTCGCCTGGGCCTGTGACCCTCGAACTGGAGATTTGATGCGATACAACCACGCTGAGCTGTTCGCCGGTGTCGCCGCGGCGCTGCCCGAACGCGACTGCATCGTGTTCCGGCAACATCGATTCACCTACCGCGACGTGGCGGCACGAATCAATCGGCTGGCGAACATCCTGCTGTTCCACGGGATTACGGTCCACCAACCGCGCGCCGAACTGCAGCCGTGGGAATCCGGCCAGGACCATGTAGCGCTGTATCTGCACAACGGCAACGAGTATCTGGAAGGCATGCTCGGCGCCGCGGCCGCCCGTGCCGCCTCGTTGAACGTCAACTACCGGTATGTGGAAGCCGAACTGACCTATCTGCTCAACGATGCCTCGCCGCGCGCGATCATCTATCACGCGCGTTTCGCCCCCACCCTCGCCGCGGTCCTGGGTGCCCTACGTGAGCCGCCGACGCTCCTTCTCCAGGTGGCCGACGAATCCGGAAATGCGTTGCTTCCCGGCGCCCTCGACTATGAGGACGCCCTCGCCGCGGCGAGCTCGTACCCGCCACCGACGCAGCCGGACCCCGACGATCTCTATCTGCTGTACACCGGTGGGACGACCGGGATGCCCAAGGGCGTGATGTGGACGCAGGCCGAAATTCTCGAGAGCGGGCTGGGAGGCTTCCTGCCGGAAGGCATGTTCGACGCGGCGACCCTCGCCGACGGCGTCGCGCTCGTCGCCAAAGCCGAGCAGTCCGTCGTGCTGCCTCTACCGCCGCTGATGCACGGCGCGGCCCAGTGGATGGCACTGGCGGGCCTTCTGGGCGGGGGAACCGTGGTTTTCCCCGATGTCGTGGACCGGCTCGACGCCGCGGCGATCTGGCGACTGATCGACCGCGAGGGCGTACAACGGATGAACATGGTCGGCAACGCGTTTGCGACGCCGCTGTGCGACGAACTCGAGCGTGGCGGCCATTCCGGGAAGTCGCTTCAGCTCATCGGCGTGGGCGGTGCGATCACCAGCGCATCGGTCAAGGACCGCATTCTGCGGCTGCTGCCGCAGGTGGTCATCGCCGACGTCGCGGGTTCTTCGGAGACCGGTTCTCAGTTGACCAATGTCAGTACCAGTCAGTCGCCGGCCACCTCCGGCGTCTTCACTCCGGCGGCCGGGACTTGCGTCGTGTCCGAGGATCACAGCCGCGTGTTGGAGCCTGGGGATCCCGAGACCGGCTGGCTGGCCCGGGAGGGGGCCATCCCGTTGGGCTACCTCAACGACCGGGACAAGACCGAGCGGACGTTCCCGACGGTGCAGGGCCGGCGCATGTCGCTACCCGGCGATCGAGCGCGCCACCGCGCCGACGGCATCATCGAATTGCTGGGACGGGACTCGGTCACGATCAACTCCGGTGGGGAGAAGATCTTCGCCGAGGAGGTCGAGGACGCCCTGATCTCCCACCCGGCGGTCCGCGATGTCGTCGTGGTGGGACGGCCGAGCGAGCGTTGGGGCAGCGAGATCGTTGCCGTCGTCGAGCTGGTGGCCGGACTCAACCCGACCGACGAGGAACTGCTGGCCGATGCCGGGCAACGGCTGGCTCGCTACAAGTTACCGAAAGCCTTTGTCCGCGTGGATGCCCTGCTCAGAAGTCCCGCCGGCAAAGCCGACTACCGCTGGGCCAGAGACCTAGCCGCCGCAGCTGAATCGCCCGCACAGAAGGAGCTGATCAAATGACTGTCACATCTCCGGCGACCGCCGGTCCACTCGTCGACGTGCCCGCCGCTGAGCTGCAGCGGCTCCTCGATTCTCAGCGCGCCGCGCAGTCACTCGATCCGATTCCCGACGCCGAAACTCGACGCGATCGGATCGACCGCTTCGTCGCGGCCGTCCTGGAACACAGCACCGAGCTTGCCGAAGCGCTCGACGCCGATTTCGGCGGTCGGCCACCGACCACCTCGTTGGAACTCGACATCCTCGGAGGAATGGGGTCCATCGCCTATGCGCGGGAGAACCTCGAGGCATGGATGGCGCCGACAGAGGTGCCCGGTGGGATGGGCGGCGCCTTTCCGACCTTCGTTCAGAATCGCCCCAAAGGTGTTGTGGGCGTTATCAGCCCGTGGAACTTCCCGGTCGTGCTCGCATTCGTGCCGACCGTCGAAGCGCTGGCCGCAGGCAACCGGGTGATGATCAAGTTCTCCGACATGACACCGCGCACCGGGGCGGTCTTCGCACGTGCCGTGGCCTCCCGGATGAGCCCCGAGGAGGTGGTGGTGGTCAACGGCGGACTGCAGACCGCCACGGCGTTCACCGATCTGCGATTCGACCACATCTTCTTCACCGGCTCACCGAAGGTAGGTCGCCTGGTCGCCACAGCTGCCGGGAAGAATCTGGTGCCCGTGACGCTCGAGTTGGGCGGTAAGAATCCGGCCATCGTCGCTCCCGACGCCGACATCGTCGACGCCGCAACCCGCCTGGCCGCAGCCCGGCACGTCAACAGCGGACAGGTGTGCCTGTGCCCGGACTACGCGTTTGTGCCGGAGTCGAGCAGGGACGCTTTCGTCGATGCCTATCGAAAAGCAGTGCTTGCGCACTTCCCCACCTTTGTCGACAACCCCGACGTGGTGTCGATCGTCAACGACGCCAACTTCGCCCGGGTCTCCGGATTGGTCGAAGACGCCAAGTCGAAGGGCGCCGTGGAGATCGTGATCGTGCCGGAGGAGGAGAAAGACCGGGTTCCGGACGCCGGGTCCCGCCGGTACCCCCCGACACTGCTGCTCGACACCCCGGAGAGCGCTGCGATCCACACCGAGGAGATCTTCGGCCCGGTGCTGGTGGTGCACACCTATTCCGATATCGACGAGGCCATCTCCTACGCTGCGACGGGGGAACACCCGTTGTCGTCTTACTGGTACGGCGCGGATACCGAAGAATTCCAGCGGTTCTTGCTCAACACCACTTCAGGTGCGGTATCTCGCAACGACTTCGGGTTGGCGTATGTCAACGACGCGGTGCCGTTCGGCGGTGTCGGGATGAGCGGCTCGGGCGCTTACCACGGTAAGGCCGGGTTCGATACGTTCTCCCACCAGCGCCCGGTTGCTCAGAGTGACCTGCCTACCCCGTTTGCTGCGGCATTCACGCCGCCGCTGACGCCCGAGCGGGTTCAGACCGCGACCGGCACGGTGGCCGCGATCCTGGCCGACACCGCTTCGCGACTGCCTCAGGACGGGCAAGCATGACGGTGAAGGAGTTCGAGACCGTTCGCTATGAGCGGCCGGCTGACAAGGTCGCCCGGATCGTGCTGGACCGGCCCGAAACCAGGAATGCACAGAGCATGCGGATGCTGTATGAGCTGAACGACGCCTTCGACATTGCGGCGCAGGATGATTCGGTGAGTGTGATCATCCTGGCCGCCAACGGTCCGCACTTCTCCGCCGGTCACGATCTGCGTGAGCAGGACGCGCTGCAGGTGGTGAAGGAGCACCAGCGGGTCGGCACGTGGTGCGGCTTCGGCTGTGCCGGTGCCGAATCGCAGATGGCGGTCGAGAAGGAGATGTATCTCGGTCTCAGCGAGCGGTGGCGCAATCTGCCGAAGCCGACGATCGCTGCGGTGCAGGGCAAGGTGATTGCCGGGGGACTCATGCTGGTGTGGCCGTGCGACCTCATCGTGGCGGCCGAAGACGCACTGTTCCAGGACAATACGGTGTCGATGGGTGTGGCCGGTGTGGAGTTCTTCAATCACACTTTCGAGGTGGGCGCCAGGAAGGCGAAGGAAATGCTGTTCACGTCAGACTTTCTGACAGCGGAGGAAGTCCATCGTCTGGGCATGGTGAACCACGTCGTGCCTCACGATGAGCTCGATACGTTCACGCTGGAGCTGGCCACCCATATAGCCGAGAAACCTTTGTTCGCGTTGAGGTTGGCCAAGGAATCGGTGAACGCGGCGCAAGACAACCAGGGCCGCATCAGTGGGATGCAGACGTCGTTCGCGTACCACCAGTTGTGCCACAGCCACAACCAGCAGATCCACGGCATGCTGATCGATCCGGGCTTCATGGAGAAGACGTTCAAGACCAAGGTCGAGGCGTCGTCGTGAGGGATTGCCGCCGAAAGCGTTAACGCCCATGAAAGTTCGCGATGCAGTAACGCCCGGGCATCAGCACCGCGTGATTCGCGAGTTCGAGCAGCCGCCCGACCTGCTACCCGGATGGCGAGTGCTGGGTGTGGAACTCGTCATTCCGGGCTCTCCGATCGAGCGCGAACCATCGCGAAACCAGGCAAAGGCCTGATCGCCGCGAGGAGTCAGCGCTGCTGAGTCTCGGGCATCCGCACGATCAGGCCGTCCAAGGCGTCGGTGACCTCGATCTGGCACGACAGTCGCGAATTGGCCGCGACGTCGTCGGCGAAATCGAGGATGGTTTCTTCCATCGCAGTCCGTTCGCCGGTCTTGTCCAGCCAGTCCTCGTCCACGAAGACATGACAGGTGGCGCAGGAGCACGACCCACCGCAGTCCGCGTCGATACCGGGAACGCTGTGCCTCACGGCTCCCTCCATCACCGAAAATCCGCACTTCACATCGACGGCGTGCTCGGTGCCGTCGTACTCGACATAGGTGATCTTGGGCATGTGTCTTCTTTCGGTGTCCACGGATCGCCTTAGGCGGCAATCTCTTTCATCGGAACTGAGATATCTGCGAGGCGTTCGGGTGCGATCGGCTTCTGCGAGGCGATCAACTGCTTGCCGCCCATGAATTCCGGTGCGGCGTTGACCGCTTCCACGGCACGGATCACATCACCCCGAAGGTGGAAGACGGCGAAACTGCCGGTCGCCGGATCTCCGCGCAGCAGGGTCGATTCGGCGTCCACTGCGAGACCGCCGATCTGGAGTTTCAGGTCGTATTGGTCGGACCAGTTCCAGGTGACTTCTGGTCGCGGCGCCGGCTTGCCGACGATATGCGCGGCGGCCTGCTTGGTCTGCTCCAACGCGTTGGCCACACTTTCCAGGCGGACATCGCGGCCGTAGAGGGGCATGGGCCGGCGGGTCACGTCACCGATCGCGAAGATGTCCGGATCGGAGGTCTGGGCTGCCAGGTCGACGGCGACGCCGTCAGCGCACTGGAGGCCCGCCTCTTGCCCCAGCTCGGCATTGGGAACGGCACCGATCCCGACAAGCACTGCGTCACAGTCGATTACTCGTCCATCAGACAGCCGCACGCCGGTGACGCGGCCTTCTTCGCCCACGAACCCGATGACGCCCACGTTCAGCTCGAACCGGACCCCGCGGGCCCGATGGTAATCCTGAATGAAGGTCGACAGCTGTTCGCAGGCGACCCGTGCCAGCACCCGGGGCATCACCTCGATCACCACCGCCTCGGCATCCAGGGCGCGGGCCGACGCCGCCGCCTCAAGCCCGATATAGCCGCCGCCGATCACCGCCAAGCGCTTGCCTCTCTCGAGGGACGCCTTCAGCATCTCGGCATCAACCGAATTGCGCAGGTACATCACCCCAGAGAGATCGGCGCCAGGCACCGGTAAAGGCCGGGCGCGCGCTCCGGTGGCCAGGATCAACTTGTCGTAGTGGACCTGTTCGCCGGTATCGGTGTGAACTGTCTTGGCGGCGCGGTCGAGCTTTACCGCTTTCTGGTTCAGCCGCAGATCGATGCCGCGGTCGGGGTAGAAACTCGCCGGCCGCAATGCCAGCGAGTCGGCGTCGGCCTCGCCCTTCAGCCAGGCCTTGGACAGGGGTGGCCGCTGATAGGGGACGACAACCTCCTCACCGATCAAAGTGATGGCGCCGGCGAATTCGTACTGCCGCAGGGTGGCCGCGGCGGAACCCCCGGCATGTCCGGCGCCGACGATGACGACATGCGCGTCAGATTCGCTCATCACGGCTCCGGTTAGACCCCGAGGTAGCGGTTCAGCGTCTTGTGGAAGTGGCCGATCCGAGCTTCGTTGCGGGCCAGGACGACTGTCTTGAGTGCCCGGTTGCGTAGACCGCGCTGCTGACGCGGGATCTGTTCCCGGTCCTGGTCGAGCACCAGGCCGAGACTCTGATCCTCGGGCACCCAGCTGTGCGGTGTCGACAGCTTTTCACGATCCTCCGGGCGCACCCACTGGTAGTTGACGACGTCGAAGATGCAGCGGTTCGGATCGCCTGAGGGGTCCGGGCGGAACCGGAACAGCAGCGTTTCGCGTGCGCGCACCACCATGGTGGTGTTCGGGAAGAGCAACCAAGAGTGAGCGTCGCTCATCTGGTTGTCGGTCATGCCGGACACGTCTTGCCCGTCGGCCTCGGCTGCGGCGCGGTTGGCCTGCTGGAATAGGGTCCGCAGTGTCACGCCGGGCGGGAACGCGATCTTGCCGTCCTCGCCGCGGTAGGGGGTGACGAGTTCTTCCATGGGATTGATCGCGCCGGGGCCCTGGATCGCCTCGGCCATCGAACCGAAGCCTTTGACGATGCGCTCCGGAGTGACGTCGCCGAGCCGCGGGCTCGGGACCGCGTAGGCGACGGTGAAGACGTCGTGATCGCCGAAGAAGCCGTAGTGCATGTCTTTGTCATCGCTGGTGGTGAGCACCTGGGGGTGGATGGCGTGCACATGGTATTGCTCGATGAACGCCTCGATACCGGCCTTCCAGTTGGCCGCCAGAGACTGACTCACGTTGAATCCCAGCGGGATCAGCTCTTCCATCCGGTAGGGCTCCAGCAGCTCCTTGACCTCGTCGCCGAGATAGTCATCAAGCGAGGGCGCGTCGGGATCCGGATTGATGAAGACGAAGCCACCAAAGACGCTGGTGCGGACGGGGATCAGGCCGAGGTCCGCCTTCTCGGAGGCGGGAAATTCCTCGGCTTCGTCGGAGATCCGGCGAAGCCGGCCGTCGAGTTCGTATTGCCAGAGGTGGAACGGGCAGGTCAACCGCGCCGAATGGCCGTGCCCTTCGCACAGCGCATTGCCGCGGTGCCTGCAGGCGTTGATGAAGCCGCGAACCTCATTGTCATTGCCGCGCACGATCAAGTAGGACTGATCGAGTAGCCGGTACTCGAACCAGTGGCCCGGTTCCGGCACTTCGGACGCGTGGCAGGCGATTTGCCACGTGTGCGGCCACAACCGGTCCCGCTCGAGGTCGGCGAACTCCTGTGACCAATAGCGCTGGGTATCGAGTTCCATCAGCCATTGGGAAGTGTCGAGGTCGGCGACTTTGGGACCGGACTCAAGACGCTGAGCCGGGGACAGGTGCGTTTCGGGTGTGTAGGTGGATGCGGACATTTCGTATCTCCGTACATGTCGGGTATGTGGCGGACACGGGGCTGGCCGGGTCGGAAGCCGAACTGTGGCGAAGTTATCAAATCTGACATGGCAGCGTGTCGGATTCGGATAATCTCGCGCCAGACGGCACGTAAGTGGCGTCGCCGTCGGTTGGCGACACGCGTGTCGTGAGTGAAACACCAAGAGCAGGTGTGCATCTCGGGCGCAGATGCGATTCTTCCGCCTACGGTCCATTTGCAGAACTGACACTGAGGAGCGCAACATGTCTGGACCGAACATCGGTGTATTCCTGCCCACCATGAGCCCGGTCGGGGACGTACCGCCAGATGTTGTCGCGGCTGCCCGGCTCGCCGAGGAACTCGGCTTCGAGTCGGTGTGGGTGATCGACCAACTGGTGGCCGGCAGTCAGATGGCCTTTCATGAGAGCACCACCGTGCTGGCCGCGGTGGCCTCGGCCACGCAGCGGGTCAAGCTGGGCTTCGGCATCATGGTGCTGCCACTGCGGCCGGTGGCTTGGGTGGCCAAACAGGTCGCCACCCTCCAGCACCTGTCCGATGACCGGGTCATCCTCGGTGTCGGTATCGGGGAAGACCGCCACCCGGGATCCTGGGGCGCTGTGGGAGTTTCCCGACGCCGACGTGGCCGCTTGACGGATGCCGCGCTGAGCGTGCTCCCCGACCTGATCGCCGGCCGCTCGGCGGCGGGGGAGGACGGTGTCGGATTTCGGTTGCTGCCGGGCGCGACCGTGCCTCCCATCCTTGTCGGCGGCATATCGCCGGCGGCGCTGAACCGTGCCGCGGCGGCCGGCGGGTGGTTCGGCCTGCCCTTGCCACCGGCTGAGATTGCCCGGGTGCGGGACACTTTGGCGGAGATCGCTGCCGGATCGGGTCGATCGGCGCCGGGGATCACCGGTTTCGTCATGGCCTCCATCTCGGGTGACCCGACGATGCCTGACCGCCGGGCTGCTGTCGAGGCCGTGGCGGATCCGGCCGGGATGTACGGGTTTCCATACGAGGTCGCTGACGCGATGGTGATGACCGGAACTGTCGCCGAGATCGCCAAAGAGCTGGCCGCCTTGGGCGAGGCCGGGGCCGAGCGGGTGACCGTCACGCTGGTGGGCGACTGGTCTCGGCAGGTTGAGTTGCTCGCTGAAGCCGCCCGAGAACTCGCCTGAGCTGCTCGATCGGAGTCGATGGAGCCTGTGATCTATCGCGGCGCTACCGAGTGAAGTGAGACAAGTCACCGAAAAAGCTTGACGCGGGGGGAGTGGTAGAGAAAACTGACATACATCTATGTCAGATAGATCGATCGGTATCGAGGACCGAAGGCGTTTGCGTCCGCCACCGGTCCGGCCACTGAAATCAATCCGCAGCCCTGAGAGGAAAACTCGAATGCGAGTCAGTTTTGATGTCCGGAACGCAGACGCGTCCACCCTGTCGAGCCCCGAACTGAAGCCGATGACCATGGTGTCGGCGGATTCTCACGTTTCCCTGCCGCCCAAGATGTACAAGGACTATGTCGACTCGAAGTACCACGCCGACTTCGGCGGTTATCTCGACGATGTGGCAGTCATCAACCAGGTGGTCGGGCTGACCGGGTATCCGGCGCCGGAGGAATCGCTGGAGGTGTACGACAAGAGGCGTGTGGTGGAGCACGCCGGTGAGGTCGGCTATTTCGATCCGGTCTGGCGGCTCCGTCATGTGGAGGCCGAGGGCATCGCGGCTGAATTCCTACACCCGTTCGGGCCCATCGGGTTCGTGCCCTTTCTCGATCCCCAGAACTCGCGTCGCTCGCATGAGCTGCGCAAGGCGGGCGCGCAGGCACACAACCGGTTCTTGGAGGATTTCTGCTCCGAGGCTCCCGGACGGTTGCTGGGTGTGCCGCTGATCTATCCGTGGCCGGACTGGAAGGCGACGGTGGCCGAGATCGTCCGGGCGCGGGAGTCGGGTTTCCATGCGATCTTCCCGCCCATGATGCCGGGCTCGGCCCCCGACGATTTACCGCCGCTGTATGACAGCTGGTGGGATCCGATGTGGGCGGCCTGTCAGGACCTTGGCGTGGTGGTGCACATCCATGCCGGGTTCGGCAACGCGCAGGGATTCGTGGTCGGGTGGATCCGAAGCATGTTCAGCCAGACAAGCGGCGAGGACGTGGGCGGGGAAGGTTTGGCGGCGCTCGACGAGAGCATGCTGCCCAAGTTCGATCCGGACGCCGGCGCAGAAGCTGCCGGTACCAACTCTTTCCTGAGTGAGTTGTTCGAGACATTCGGTGAGCGCCGGCCGTTGTGGCAGCTGATGTGGGGTGGGGTGTTCGATAGGTTCCCGAAGTTGAAGGTTGCCTTCAGTGAGATCCATGCCGATTGGGTGCCGGTGACACTGGCTTATCTGGACCGTGCGCACGCAGCCAACCCGGGGCCGATGAAGCTGACGCCGAGTGAGTACTGGGCTCGCCACTGCGCCTGCGGGACCTCCCTGATGCGCTACGGCGACGTGGCCGTGCGTCACGAAGTCGGGATCGACAAACTGATGTTCGGAAGCGATTTCCCGCATTTCGAGGGAACGTGGCCGAACACCCACGACTGGATCCGTACGACGCTTGGGTCGGTCCCTGAGACCGAGGCCCGGGCGATATTGGGCGAGAACGCGATTGAGTTCTACGGATTGGACCGGGCGCTGCTGGAGAAGACGGCGAAACGGGTCGGACCGCTCTACAGTGAACTCTTCAACGATCAACCGGTGGACCCGAAACTGATCCGGCACTTCGAGTTCCGTGCGGGGATCAACAAGCCGGTCAACTTCAACGTCGATCAGATGAGCCAGGCGTTCGAGGAGGATCGAACGAGAGCAGCCGAGGCGTTGGCCGCAACTGGGAAGGGTGTGTAGTCGATGACAATTCACGGTTTTTCTGCGACGGCAGCCGATGGTTCGACGCATTCGCTCGATGCGTACGCCGGACGGGTGGCACTGATCGTCAATGTCGCGAGCAAGTGTGGATTCACCCCGCAGTACGAAGGTTTGGAGAATCTGTACAGGGAGACCCGGGATCGGGGTTTGGAGATCCTCGGCTTCCCCTGCAATCAGTTCGGTGACCAAGAACCGGGCACTGATGCCGAGATCCAGGACTTCTGCTCGACGAACTACGGCGTCACCTTCCCTGTCTTCGGCAAGGTCGAGGTGAACGGCCCCGATGCGGACCCACTCTTCGTCTACCTGCGGTCCGAAGCGCCGGGCGATTTCGGTCCTGAGTGCGGGCCGCTGTACGAGCACATCAAGGCCACGCGTCCAGAAGCACTCGACACCGACGAGGTGAAATGGAATTTCACGAAGTTTCTCGTCGGCCGCGACGGCAGGGTGATTCGGCGATATGAGCCGACCGTGACCCCTGAGCAGATCAAGTCCGAGATCTCCGGCCTGCTCGACTGACGGGCTCCGGCGTCCCCGGTGCGGGCAACCATCGGCACTATGCTGGTGCGACGCAGCGCAACGGGTAGGAGTGAGGGTGTCGGCTTCGAGTGCGGGCCGCTTGTACGGCGGAGTCACCGGTGAAGAGCGGATCGCTGAGCGCCGCCGGAAGCTGGTCGAGGCCGGCATGAACTTGTTCGGTTCCGGCGATTCCGGAATCGTTCGCGTCAAAGATGTGATCGCCGACGCCGGATTGACCGAGCGGTACTTCTACGAGAATTTCGGCGATCTGGACGCGCTGTTCGACGAAGTGCTCGGACTTGTCATGGACAAGGTCGAACGCGATGTGGATGCCGCGGTTGCCGATGCCTCGGGCGATGCCTTCGCCCGGGTTTCGGTTGCACTGCGGACAGTGGTCGACACGCTGGCCGAAGATCCCCGGATGATTCGAATCATCTTTGTCGAGGCTCTCGGCAAAGGCGGGCGTGCCGGCAGCCGCCGAAACGAGATCCTGACGCGTGCCGCGGCGAACTTCGTCCGGTGGTCCGGGGCCGATGCGGCGGACTTCACGACGAGCCCGGTGGAGGCCCGCATGAAGGCCTTCGCATTGTCGGGGGCGGCTTCGGAACTGTTGATCGCGTGGGCTGAAGGTCTGCTCGACATCTCGCCGGCCGAGCTCGCGGATTTCCTCGTCGGTATGTACTGGCGGATCAACCTGCCCTGAGGGTCGGCGCTCGGGCGGCTGCACCCAGATTTCCGGCACGTCGAGCACGCCCTGACCAGCCCACTAGACTGTTGCGGTGGCTTCTCCATCACCTCGCCCTGTCCTCGTCGTCGACTTCGGCGCTCAGTACGCACAGCTGATCGCCCGCCGGGTCCGTGAGGCGCGGGTGTTTTCCGAGGTCGTCCCGCACACCGCCACGGTTGAGGAGATCAAGGCCAAGGATCCGCAGGCCATCGTCCTCTCGGGTGGGCCGGCCAGCGTGTACGCCGAGGGTGCTCCGCGCCTGGACCCTGCGCTGTTCGATATCGACGTACCCGTGTTCGGCATCTGCTATGGCTTCCAGGCCATGGCGCAGGCGCTCGGCGGCACCGTCGAACACACCGGGACCAGCGAATATGGACGCACCGAGCTGAAGGTCACCGGCGGTGACCTGCACTCCGAGCTGCCGGCCAGTCAGCCGGTGTGGATGAGCCACGGCGACGCGGTCACCGCGGCACCCGACGGGTTCGACGTGGTCGCCTCCAGCGCGGGCGCTCCTGTCGCCGGCTTCGAGAATCGCACCCGGCGGCTGGCCGGCGTCCAGTACCACCCCGAGGTGCTGCACTCACCGCACGGCCAGCAGGTGCTGAGCCGGTTCCTGCACGAGTTCGCCGGCATCGGGGCGAGCTGGACCCCGGCCAACATCGCCGAGCAGTTGATCGAGGCCGTGCGCGCCCAGATCGGTGACGGTCAGGCGATCTGCGGTCTGTCCGGCGGCGTCGATTCCGCAGTGGCCGCCGCGCTGGTGCAACGTGCCATCGGGGACCGGCTCACCTGTGTTTTCGTCGACCACGGTCTACTGCGGGCGGGAGAACGGGCGCAGGTGCAGCGCGATTTCGTCGCCGCGACCGGTGCCAAGCTGGTGACGGTCGATGTCGCCGATCGTTTCCTTGAGGCTTTGACCGGCGTGACCAACCCCGAGGGCAAGCGCAAGATCATCGGCCGGGAGTTCATCCGGGCCTTCGAGGGTGCGGTGCGCGACACCCTCAGCGAGGCGGACATCGAGTTTCTGGTGCAGGGCACCCTGTACCCCGACGTGGTGGAATCCGGCGGCGGCACCGGTACGGCCAACATCAAGAGCCACCACAACGTCGGCGGTCTGCCCGACGACCTCAAGTTCAAGCTCGTCGAGCCGCTGCGGCTGCTGTTCAAGGACGAGGTACGCGCAGTGGGCCGGGAGCTCGGCCTGCCCGAGGAAATCGTTGCGCGCCAACCCTTCCCGGGTCCGGGGCTTGGCATCCGCATCGTCGGCGAGGTGACGGCCGACCGGCTCGACACCCTGCGCCGCGCCGACGCGATTGCCCGGGAGGAGCTCACCGCCGCCGGCCTGGATCAGCAGATCTGGCAGTGCCCGGTGGTGCTGCTGGCCGATGTCCGTTCGGTCGGTGTGCAGGGTGATGGGCGCACCTATGGCCATCCGATCGTGCTGCGCCCGGTGTCCAGTGAAGACGCGATGACGGCGGACTGGACGCGGGTGCCTTACGAAGTGCTGGAACGGATTTCGACGCGGATCACCAACGAGGTACCCGAGGTCAACCGGGTGGTGCTGGATGTCACCAGCAAGCCCCCGGGCACCATCGAGTGGGAGTGATCAGCGCCGAGAGTCCCCGCGCCAACGAAAACTGTTGACGTACTTGCCCATATCCAAGGCAAGGTCCAAGTTGGCGCCGGACGGAATTCCCGGGCCGAAATCCGGACCGTAGGCATGATATGGACCGGTTGCCACGGCGATCAGGGCCAGATCGTCTTTCACCGCGGCCAGAATGACCACCCGCATCCTCTGGTAGCCACCGGTGGCGTTCTGTGGCCAGCTGTCGAGGACCATGCCGTACCCGGGTTGATAGCCGACCATGGCATTGGGAATCTCGTAGTCCAGATCTGCGTCGGGGTAGGTGTCCTCGACCAGAGCGGTGGAGATTTCCTTCGGCGTCCGCCCGGCCGCGGGCTTGCCGATGAGCTGCATCGTGCCACCGTCCCCGGCCAGGAAATCCGCTGTCACACCCTCGTCGGTGGTGGTGACCGAGTAGGCCGCACCGGAGACGGGATACGCGACCGAGAACGCGGCGTCCGGGGCGGTGAATCGAGGATTGGTCGCCACGGGCTCCATGGTCGGTGGGCTGCCACAATCCGGCGGGCATACGTAGCGCGCGGGCGGAGAGCTGACCGCTGCCGACAGACCGACCAAGGCAGCCGCCACCAGCGTGACCCCGACCGCCCATGCCCCCAGCGATCGCCGATCGTCGCCTCGGTGCGGTGGTCGCGACAACGCCCGGATCGCTGTTCCACAGTTCAGGCAGAACGTCATATCCGGAACGGTGTGACCGCACTGCCCGCACAGCATCGACTCGTCGGCGTTGACCGCGTCGTGTGCCTCGTACAGCAAGGCCAGTTGCAGGCCGACTCGCAATGCCAGCAGTGCCAGCGCCATCACGACGAAATGCACTGCCAGGACCCATAACTGTGACACCGGCGCGACGTCGATCAGACCCAGGACGGCATAGCATGCCGGAATGACCGCGATGGTCAGTACCAAATCCGCCCGCACGTGCTTCGGACGGTGCGGCGCACCGGTCGACGCCGGGGTGAACCACAGGGCGATGCCGACGGCAGCGCCGGCGGCCGCGGCGGTCAACGGCACCGCCACGCCCTGGATTCCGGCCTGGACCAACAGCCCGCTCAACGGGCGGTCATGGTCCACCATTCCGTCGTCGAACTGAGGGGCCAATCGGCTCAGGGTGGCGGCCGCGGTGAAGGCCAGCGCGCCCAAGGCACCGATGACGAAGCCGTCCAATGATTCTCGTGTTCGCGTCCCGGCCGATCGGATCACCACTGCCGGGGTGAGCATCAGCAGCATGGCCCCGAGTGGGATCCCCAGGCCGTCCCTCACGATCCGGAACCGCGGGATGTCGACGCCCATCGCCATGTCGTACTCGCGGGCTACCGCGGTTCCGGTCATCAGTGTCCAGACGACACCCAACCCGACGCCAAGGGCGGCGGTCAGGAGCAGAGTGCGGGTCGGAACACTCTTGAGAACAAGGGATCGCCACAGATAGGCGACGAACAGCAGTGGCACTCCGAACGCGGCGAACGCGTTCATCGCCGCGGGCAGTCGCAGCAGGGCACAAACGACCACCGCGACCAGGAGCGCGCCGAGCGCGAGCCGGAACGGTGCGCGCGAACGCTCGGGCAACTGTGGGAACAGCGAACTGACCACCGACGGCCGTAGTAGATGCTCGCGTCCTGCGCAGTAGGCCCGGCTTCGCAACCACCGGGGCCCATCGCCCGACGGGGACAGGTATGCCCCGCACCGGCCGCAGTAGCTGCCCGCCGGAACATGTGTTCGGCACGCCCGGCATTCGACGTCAGTCACGGGGGCGGCGGCCGGGTCCCGGTGGCGCTATTGCCGATGTGGGCTGCCGATCCCATGGCGCCCGGTGGGCGGTGCCGGCGGTTCGACATGGGTGGGCGTGAAGTGGTTGGCGCCACCGGGGGTGACCTGCTTCTCGGTGGGCGCCGCAGGCGGCGTTGTCGTGGTTGTCGTTGTGGTGGTCGGGGAGGGGCTGGTGGTCTCGGGCGCCTTCTCGCCGGTACCGCAAGCGCTCAGCCCGACCATCCCTATGATCGCGGCGGCGGCTGCGAGGCGACATGTTGATCGGCGTGATCTCATGATTCGTCCTAACTGTCCCCCGGCGGGCGGTTCAGAAGCAGCATCTGAATCGGTTTGCTGGCAAACGTTAACCCAATGCGGGCCGACATGGGCGTCAATTGCCGGTTTTCCTTTCCGGGACTGCCCTCACCTGTGGTGCATCAGCGATCCGGGTCTCCACGCCAGCGGAAGCTGTTGACGTATTTACCCATGTCCAGTGCCAACTGCAGGTTGGCGCCCGAGGGTTTACTGGCGCCGGAACCAGGGCCGAATTCGCGGTACGGCCCGACGGCTGACGCGACCAGCGCGAGGTCGTCTTTGACCGCGACCAACACCAGGACCCGCATCCTCATGTAATTGCTCGTGGCGCCCTGGGGCCAGCAATCGGCGACCAGGCCGAAACCCGGTTGGTAACCCACCATCGCGTTGGGGATGGTGTAGGCGGTCTTGGTATCGGGAAACGTCTTCTCGACAAGGGAATTGGCGATGTCCTCGGCGCTGCGCCCGCCGGCCTGCTCACTGAACAGCTGCAGCATGCCACCGTCGCCGGCCTGGAATTCCGCGGTGACACCGGTCGGGTTGGTGGTGACCTTGTACGCCGAGGAGGACACGGGGTACGAGACCGAGAAGCTCTGGTCGGGGGCGGTGAACACCGGATTGATCGCCACCGGCCGCCCGGTGGGCGGCGTTCCGCAGTCGGGGGGACACATGTAACGGGCCGGGGATTCGCTGGTCGTGTGGGAGATCCAGGCCAGTACACCGGCCACCAGGGCGATTCCGGTGACCAGGACGGCCAGCAGTTTCAGCGCTGAGGTGCCGCGGACGGCCCGGGTTCTGCCCGTCGAAACAGGTACCGCATAGCCGGGAAAGAACGTGCTCATCCGGCGTCCGACCCCGGACCACGCACGGGGCGGTTCTCGCGGCGTTCTTCCCGGGACGTGCGTGAGGACGCGTGCGTGGCCGCGCCGCAGTGGGGACAGAACGACATGTCGGGCACGACATGGCCGCACCGTGGGCAGAAGATGGGTTGGTCGGAAGCGATCTCGTCCTGAGCTTCGTGCAGCAGTGCCAGATGCAGGCCCACGCGCAATGCCAAGACCGCCAGCAAGGCAACCGTGATGTGCACAGACAATTGGACCCACTGCGGGATGCGGGCCACGTCGACCAAACCCAGTGCCGCGTAGACGATCAGTACGGCGAACGCGCAGGAGAACATCACCAGCCGGACGTACCCGACGTGTTTGTCGACCTTGGTGGGTGGGCGGGTGAACCACAACGCCGCACCGATCAGTCCCCCGATGGAGGCTGCGGTCAACGGCACTGCGATACCACGGATCCCGGCTTCGACGAGCAGCCCGGACAGTGGACGGTTGTGTGCAATCATCCCGGTGGTCAGCTGTGGCGCCAGCCGGGTCAGCGTGGCCGCCGCGGTGAAGGCCGTCGCACCGAGCGCGCCGATCATGAAGCCGTCCAGGGATTCCCGGCTCGCCGGGCGCGACAGCCGGACGACGACGGCGGGCACCAGCATCAGGATGGCACCGCCCAGCGGAATCCCCAAGCCGTTGCGGATGATCCGCGATCCGGTGATACCCGCGCCGAGCGGGACGCCGTAGGACTTGGCCATGACGTGGCCGGTGAGCAGCACCCAGCCCACGCCCAGTGCGACTCCCAACACGGCGGTCAGCACCAGGTTGGCGCGGTGCAGGTCGCGGAAGGCGTCGGACTCATAGAGATAAATCAGGAAGAGCAACGGAATGCCCAGCGCAGCGACGGCGATCAGGGCCGCGGGCAGGCGCAACAGCGCACACGCCACCAACGCGGCGAGCAGTACCAGCATCGCGACGCGGAACGGCGTGCGCGATTGATGCGACAGGTGAGGGAACAACGAGCTGGCTATCGACGGGCGCAGCAGATGTTCGTCGGGTGCGACACAGGATGCGCTGAGGCGCAACCATTCCGGCCCGTCTCCCTGCTCCTTGTCGAGCGGCACCCCGCACAGGCCGCAGTACTTGCCGTCGGGCACGTCGACCTTGCAGACGCGGCATTCGGTGGTCGGGACGTCAGTGCCCTCAGGCGTGTCGGTCATCGGTTCGCCTTCTGCAGGACGAGGAGATTCTTGACGAGGTTCTCTACGTTGGGTGTGCCCAACCCGGTCGCCATGTCGTAGCCGGGTGCGGCGCTGGCCACCGCGTTGCCACCGAGAGTGATGTCGCGGAAAGCCGGAAGCGGTGCCCCCTTGGCGATGCGGTACAGCATCGGGTTGAGATCGCCGAGCGCACGGCCACCGTTGGCGGTCAGGTACTGATTCATCACCGCGGCCATCGCGGCCCACAGCGGTGCGGATTGTGAGGTGCCGCCACCGACCAGAACCTGGCCGTTCAGCACGATCTTCACGCCGGTGAACGGATCGGCGACAGCCGAGATGTCGGGGGTCAGCCGCTTCTGGTCGCCACCGGATTCGGTGCTACCGGGTGCGGAAAGCCCGCGCTGCCAGTCCGGGCGGTCGAACAGCGAGGACACTCCGCCGCCGGTGCCCTGCGACAGCGGGACGTCGAACCAGGCCTGTTCGGCCAGCCAGTCGCCATCGGCGTCGGTCGACAGCGTCGTGCCGCCGACGTCGGTCATCTCCGGCAGCGAGGCCACCGAGTCCAGGCCGACGTCGTCCTGGCCTGGTGCGGACGACCAGTCTTGTCCGCCTTTGCATTCCAGGCCGGCCAGATCTCCGCTGGCGTTGAAGGCCGTGGTGCCGTGGGTGTGTGCGGTGGCCAGCGCCGAGCGAACCGGGGCGAGGTCGGCGGCGGTGATCAGCTTGTCGCAGCCCCAGCCGATCGAGAAGCTCCACACCGCACCGGGGAATTGCTGGTCGGCTGACTCCAGCATCTTGCCGATCTTCTCGTAGGCGCCGTCGCCCTGAACGGTCGGCCGGGCATTGACCACGACCTTCTGCGCATCCGGCGCGATGGCATGGGCGACTTGCAGATCCATGGTGGTCTCACCGCGCGGTGCACTCGGTTGCCCGCCGACCACCGTGGGGGTGAACCTGGGTAGGTCGAAGGTGGTGGCGAACGTGTCCAGATCGGACTGGTCGAAACCGTCGAATGCGAAGAACACGATGGTGGCGCCCTTGCCGGTGAACCCCTGTTTCGCCAGATTGGCGAGGTTGTAGGTGTTGAGCACCCCCTGTGGTGTCAACCCTTGGTCCGGGACATCGGTGGGCAGGTTCCGCAGGTCGGGCAATGACATCCGGTGTGGCGTGTAGCCCAGGATGCGGCCGACCTCGTTGACCTCTGCGGTCAGCGGTTCGGGCACCGAGGGTTGTTGCGGTGAGGCATAGAACTCCTGACCTCGCCGCCCGCGGTAGTCGTGGATGTTCACGCCGAAAGCGGTTGCCATGTCGGAGGATCGGCCTTCGGTGATCGCCCAGGCGTCACCGGGCCGCCAGCGCACCGACAGTGCGTGCTGCTGGGCCCAGTCGAACAGGGCCGCCGGCCGAGCGGCATGGTGCAGCGTCATGGTGAGCTGCGCCGAACCGTTGTCGGCCGGGCCGAGATCGGTTGAGGCGGAGAGCAGTTGGGCGTACGGGCCGCTTATCTGAGCGGACCCGTACGCCCGGTCACCCGTGGTGGGAGTGGCTCGCAGGTCGGAGACCAGCAGGGCACTGAACAGGATCAGGGCCAGTAACGCCCGGGTGGGGGCGTTGTTCATCCCGGCCATGGGTGAACGACCGACTTTCTGTTGCTCCGCGTTCAGTTGTCGCCGG
Organism: Mycolicibacterium senegalense; assembly: GCF_019645875.1. Taxonomy (GTDB): domain Bacteria; phylum Actinomycetota; class Actinomycetes; order Mycobacteriales; family Mycobacteriaceae; genus Mycobacterium; species Mycobacterium senegalense. The sequence goes on from NZ_CP081000.1 coordinate 1,649,021, forward strand.
GAATGGCGGTCGGTGCAGGCGGTGCCTTCACACCGGGGGTGAAGAGATTGCCACCGGTGGGGTTGATCGACTTCTCGGTGGGCTCGACCGATGGCGGCGGAGCGGGAGTGGCCGGCGGCGTGGTGGTTGTGGTCGTCGTCGTGGTGGTCGGTGTGGTGGTCTCGGGACCTTTCTCCTCGGTACCGCACGCCGCGGTGAACGAGATCATCCCGATGACTGCCGCACCGCCCGCGATGACGGTGAGCCGACGAGTCAACTGCCCAGACTTCATGATGTTGTCCTCACTGTCCCCCGTGCTGTTATAGAGCTGGCCTTCGGCGAATCGCGGTGGATTCCCACTACTTGCAACGCAAATCGTGGCCCAGCCCCATCCCGAAGAGGGTTCTGGTGAACGGAACTCTAACCGAAGGCGTGCGCGGTCGCAGAACCATTGCGACCGGTACGGCTTGCCGTAGCGGCGACCGTCGCCCGCAGCTTGACGCTGTCGGGGGCTGGGTGTTTACTCGAGCCATCGAACATATATTCGAAAACGGCTGATGCGGGAGGTGTTCTTGTGACTGTTGTGGCAGAACGGGAATTGCACCTGCTTACCCGCTCTGAGCAGGTAGAACACCTCCGCCGCAAGATCGCCTCGGTGTCGGGCAAGGTCGGCCCGGTGCATCGCGGCGCACCTCGCTCCACGGCGGTGATATCGCCTCCGGAATCTTTGCTGTCACCGTCTGAAACCCTGGTTGACGCGTTGCCCGAGGGCCTACCGACGATGCTGCCACGCGGGTCCGTCGCGGTGGCCGTGGGTGCCCGGTCGCTGTCGCTGGGCATGGTGGCGGCGGTGACGGCGGGGGGCGGGCATGCGGTGATCATCGGCCAGCCCGATGTCGGCTTGCTGGCCGCGGTGGAGATGGGTGCCGATCTGAGCCGCCTCGCGGTGATCCCCGATCCAGGTGCCGATCCTGTCGAGGTGGCTTCGGTGCTGATGGACGGGATGGATCTGGTGGTGCTCGGGCTGGGCGGGCGCTCGGTGCCGCCGAGCCGGGCCCGGGTGATGGTGGCGCGGGCTCGGCAGAAGGGCTGCACTCTGCTGGTCACCGACGGTGACTGGCAGGGGGCGTCGGCTCGGCTGGAGGCGCGGGTATCCGGCTACGAGGTGGTCGGTGCCGGTCAGGACATCCCGATGCCCGGCCGTGGCCGGATCAGCCGGGTCCGGCTGGCCATGCGTGCCAGGGGCCGGGGCGTCGGCTCGGGTCGCGCGGCAGGCGGGTAGCTCATGCCCGCGGATTCCAGGGTGCTGGCTCTCTGGTGTATGGACTGGCCGGCGGTGGCCGCGGCCACGGCGGCAGGTTTGACGTCGACGGTGCCGGTCGCGGTCACTTTGGCCAACCGGGTGATCGCCTGCTCGGCATCGGCGCGCGCGGCCGGGGTCCGGCGTGGGCTGCGTCGCCGTGAGGCGCAGGGCCGGTGCCCGCAACTGCATGTCGTCACCGCCGATCCGGCCAGGGACGCCCGCCATTTCGAAAACGTGACGCTGGCAGTCGATGATCTGGTGCCGCGTGCCGAAGTGCTGCGCCCGGGGCTGCTGGTGCTTTCGGTACGTGGCGCGGCACGGTACTTCGGGTCCGAACCGGTTGCGGCCGAACGATTGATCGATGCCGTCGCCGCGGCCGGGGCCGAATGCCAGGTCGGCATCGCCGATCAGCTTTCCACCGCGGTCTTCGCCGCCCGGGCGGGGTGCATCGTCGAACCCGGGGGCGATGCGCGGTTTCTGTCCGGTCTGTCGATCCGGCAACTGTCCACTGAACCGGCCCTGGCCGCCCCGGGCCGCGAGGACTTGGCAGACCTGTTGTGGCGGATGGGTATCCGAACCCTCGGGCAGTTCGCCGAGTTGTCCCGCACCGACGTCGCCTCCCGGTTCGGAGCCGACGCGGTGACGGCGCACCGGTTCGCCTGCGGGGAGCCGGATCGGGGGCCTTCCGGAAGGGATCCGGCCGCCGAACTCGACGCGGTGATGAACTGTGACCCGCCGATCGAGAGGGTGGATGCCGCAGCGTTCGCGGGGCGGTCACTGGCCAGTGATCTGCACCGTTGCCTTGAGTCGGCGGGGGTGGGCTGCACCCGGTTGGCCATCCACGCCGTCACCACCAACGGTGAAGAGCTGGAACGGGTCTGGCGATGTGCCGAACCACTGACCGAGGATGCCACCGCCGACCGGGTTCGTTGGCAGCTGGACGGCTGGCTGAACCGGCGCACCATTGATCGGCCTAGTGCGCCCCTCGTCATGTTGCGCTTGCGTCCGGTGGAGGTGGTGTCGGCGGCGGCACTGCAGCTGCCGTTGTGGGGCGGCTTGGGAGAGGAGGATCGGCTGCGGGCCCGACGGGCGCTGCTGCGGGTCCAGGGTCTGCTCGGACAGGAGGCGGTTCAGGTTCCGGTGCTCAGCGGCGGGCGTGGGCCGGCCGAACGCATCACCTTCACCCCCTTGGGGGATGAGCCGGTGCCGCGAGCCGATCCTCGGCAACCCTGGCCCGGTCAACTGCCCGAGCCCTCACCGACCGTGTTGCTCGACGATCCGGTGGAACTGCTTGATGGACAAGGGAATCCGGTGCGTATCACCAGTCGCGGGTTGTTCTCCACCGATCCGGCGCAGCTGACCGGTGCGGGCCGCCGGGACGGCAGGTTGCGCTGGTGGGCCGGCCCATGGCCGGTCGACGAGCGGTGGTGGGATCCGGAGAACCGAGGGGCCGGACGTACGGCGCGGGTCCAGGTGCTGCTGGGCTCTGGAGATAGGGAAGGGGGAGATCTTGCCCTGCTGCTGTGTTACCGGCAGCGCCGGTGGTATCTGGAGGGTGCCTATGAATGAGTGCCGCAGCGGGCTCAGCCCATTCGCTGGGCGAATTCCCCGACCCGGCTGATGAATCGGTCGAAGAACACCGTCGGGTCGACTTCGGTGCCGATCAGCGCGTTGGGTGGGCGGCCCCAGTGTCCGCGCCAGTCGGCCACCGTCATACCGCGGGTCAGCGTTCCGGCCAGCTCGACATCGACCGTGGTTTCCCGGTAGCTCACCAGTTCCGGGTCCAGGGCGACGGCAGCGGCCAGGGGATCGTGCAGGTGTGCCAGGTACCCGTCGCCGGTGTCGAAGTGGAACTCGAAGTAGAACCGCATGGCGTCCTCGAGCACGCGGATCAACGGATTGTCCGCGCTCGACCGGGTGCCCCGCTCGTCGAGCACGCTCATCGGCGCCGATGGTGAGCCGGCTGCAGCCGCCAACCGGTTCAGCAGTGCGGGCGTCATCGCGATGTTCTCGGTCAGATTGAGGCCCAGCACGATTGGTACATGTGCCGCGTCGTCGAGACCCCAGGCGGCGTTCCAACCGCTGAACACCTCGGCGGCGGACTCGGGGTCGACGCTGACGTTCCACTCCGACACCGGGGTGGTATTGCCCCGGTAGTCGAACGCACCGCCCATGATCACCAGCCGACGCAACAGCTTGGGCAGGGCGGGTTCGGCGCGCATGGCCAGTGCCAGGTTGGTCAGCGGCCCGGTGGCCAGCCCGATCAACTCACCCGGATATGCGCGGGCGGCGCGTACCCAGGCCTCGGCGGCATCGTGCGCGGTGAGCAGCCGGTCGCTGCTCGGCAGCTGCGCGTATCCCAGGCCCTGCGGCCCGTGGGTGTCCTCAGCGGTGCGCAGGGGTGCGCTCAACGGCTGCTCGGCCCCCTTGGAGACCGGGATCCCTGCCACCCCGCACAGCTCCAGCAGCCCGAGGTTGTTGGCGCAGACCTGTTGCACCGGAACGTTTCCCGCCGTGGAGGCGATACCGACCAATTCGGCCTCAGGGCTGGCGAACAGATATGCCAGCGCCATGGCATCGTCGACACCGGTATCGACGTCGGCGAACACGGGAATTGCGGAGGACGTCACCGTGTCAACGATAAGCCAACGACAGGACCCAGATCGGCTACCAGTGCACCCCGGGCACCAACCGCACCGCGCGCTTGACCGGGCGCGTCACAGCGCGCGGGACCCGCAAGTTACGGCTGCTGCGGGCGGGCCGCTTCGGCCGTCGTAGCGCCTCACCGCCATCCGGTATATCGGTGCCGCCGGCGCTGAGCCCTTGCGCGGCCGCCGAGTCCGGATAGCCCAGATACAGCTGGTGCAGCACACGGCGAGACAGTTTCGGGGTGAGGTAGTTACCGAAATCCGCCACGGTGCCCAGCGGGGTGTCGATCCGGGCCGGCTTGTCCACCAAGCCTCGCACCACCATGGCCGCGGCGTGTTCAGCCGAGATCGGCGGCACCGGGTTGAGCTTGCGTGACGGTGCGATCATCGGCGTCTTCACCAGGGGCATATGGATATTGGTGAAGGTGATGTGATCCGAGAGGGTCTCGGTGCCCACCACTTCGGAGAACGCATCCAGTGCGGCCTTGGACGGCAGGTAGGCACTGTATTTCGGGGTGTTGGCCTGCACCCCGGCGCTGGACACGTTGACCACATGACCGAACCGGCGTTCGCGCCAGTGCGGCAGCAGTGCCAGCACCATACGCACCGAGCCGAAGTAGTTGACCGCCATCACCCGCTCGTAATCGTGCAACCGGTCCGTCGAGTTGGTCACCGAGCGGCGGATGGACCGGCCGGCGTTGTTCACCAGGTAGTCGACGTGGTCGAAGCGGCCGAGGATGTCCTTGACCGTGTGCTCGACCGACGCCGAATCGGTGACGTCGCAGGTGAATGCGTAGGCCTGCCCGCCGTTCGCGCGGATCTCGGCGACCAGGTCGTCGAGTGCCTCACCGTTGCGGGCCAGGGCGAAGACGCAGGCGCCGCGCTCGGCGACGGCGATTGCCGAGGCCCGGCCGATGCCGCTGGAGGCACCGGTGATGATGACGTGCTTGCCGACCAGGGGACCGGCCGGGTCGTCGCGCCGCGCTCGGTCCGGATCGAGGTGCTCGGCCCAGTACCGCCACAGTTTCGGTGCGTACGTGCCGAATTCGGGTACGGCGATCCCCGTGCCACGTAAGGCGGCGGTCGTGCTGTCCGCGGTGAACGTCGGCCGCAACTCGACCACGTCGAGCACGTCGCCCGGGATGCCCAGCTGGGTGGCGACGATGTTGCGCACCGCCTTGACCCGGCCCCGTGCCCGCACCACCGGTGCCGCGGTCGCCCGCGGCAGCGAGCCGCGCAGCGGCGGCAGTCCCGCTTCGGCGGCCACCCCGCGGTAGATGTCGCGCAGCCCGGTGGTCTTCGGTGCGGTGAGGTGGAACGTCTCACCGTCCTTGCCTTCGACATGCATCAGGTGGACGACGGCTTCAACCACAAAGTCCACCGGCACGACGTTGGTCCGGCCCGAATCCGGCAGCATCATCGGCGTGAACCTGGGCAGCGCGGCCAGCCGGGCCAGCACTCCGAAGAAGTAGTACGGGCCGTCGATCTTGTCCATCTCACCGGTCTGCGAATCGCCGACCACAACCGCCGGCCGGTACACCCGGTAGCGCAGTCCCGGCGCCGAGCGCACCAGCAGTTCGGCCTCGAACTTGGTCTGGTGATACGGCGTGGGTAGGTCCTGGGCGACGTCGAAATCGGCCTCGGTGAACACACCCCGGTGATTGCCGGCCACCGCGATCGAGGACACGTGGTGCAGCGTGGCGTCCAGGCGCCGAGCCAGTTCGATCACCGCGCGGGTGCCCTCGACGTTGGCGGCCCGCTGCTCGGATTCACCGACGGTCATGTCGTAGATGGCCGCGCAATGCACCACATGTGAGACATCGCCCAGGTCGGCGACATCGGTGTCGGAGAGCCCAAGGTCAGCTGCCGTCAGGTCGCCGACCAGCGGTTTCACCCGCTCGTCCCAGTGTTGGGCCAGCCTCTCGAACCGCGTCAACGATTCACGGCGCACCAACACCCACACTTCGGCGCCGGGATCGCGGGACAGGATCCGGGTGATCACTCGGCGGCCGATAAACCCGGTACCGCCGGTAACGACATAACGCATGCGAGCCATCGTGGCCCGAGATTGAGCAAACGTCAACAGGGGCGGTCGCCTCAACTATCGTCGGCACCCATGCCCCTCAATCCGGACGCCATAGGCGAGAAGACCGATCCGATTCCGTTCGAATGGACCGACCGCGACACCCTGCTGTATGCCATCGGTGTCGGTGCGGGAACCGACGACCTCGCCTTCACCACCGAGAACAGCCACGAGATCGAGCAGCAGGTGCTGCCGACGTATGCGGTGATCGCCTGCTCGGCGTTCCCGGCCGCTCTGAAGATCGGCACCTTCAACTTCAGCATGCTGCTGCACGGCTCTCAGGAGATCCGCCTGCACCGACCGTTGCCTCCCGCCGGAAAACTGACCGTGGTCTCCGAGGTCGCCGACATCCAGGACAAGGGGGAGGGCAAGAACGCGGTGGTCATGCTCAAGGGCATCGGCACCGACCCGGCCACCGGCGAGGTGGTCGCGGAAACCCTTACCACCGTGGTGATTCGGGGTGAAGGCGGATTCGGCGGCCAGCCCGGGAAGCGCCCGGAGGCACCGCAGATTCCCGACCGTGCGCCGGACGCCCAGGTGGCGTTGCCCACCCGCGAGGACCAAGCGCTGATCTATCGCCTCTCGGGGGACCGTAACCCGTTGCACAGTGATCCGTGGTTCGCACAGAATCTCGCCGGATTCCCGAAGCCGATCCTGCACGGGCTGTGCACCTATGGGGTGGCCGGGCGAGCGCTGGTGGCCGAACTCGGCGGCGGCGACGCCACGAAGGTTCATGCGGTGGCCGCGCGATTCAGTTCGCCGGTGTTTCCGGGCGAGACGCTCACGACGTCGATCTGGCGTACCGAACCGGGCCGGGCGGTGTTCCGCACTGAAGCGGCCGGGCCCGACGGTGGTGATGCCCGCCTCGTCCTGGAGGACGGTGTCGCCGAGTATTCCGCCTGATCCGGGCAATTTCGTAGAAGCCCTGCACGCCGGGTAGTGGGTTGACAGGATCGAGCCACTACGTCGCACGGCGCGGTGCGGGATGGGTGGTGGCAGATGACGCGGACGAACCTGGTCGTTGGATATCTGGCCACCCCCGGAGGGGCCGATGCGTTGGCCTTGGCAGTCCGGTTCGCCCGGACTCTGGATGCCGAGATCAACATCTGCATCGTGCTGCCGCCCGACACCGCGCCACCGGGCACCGTGCCCAAAGGCGGTGGCTACGAAGACGTCGTCGCCGGGCAAGCGCAGCGCTGGCTGGACGAAGCGCTGGCCCTGGTGCCCGATGGCGTTGTGGCACACACACATCTCAGTTTCGCCGAGTCGTTCACCGACGGCCTGGTCCGCGAAGCACTGCGGTTGCAGACGAGCGCGATCGTGGTGGGCGGCGCGGGCGGGGGACTGGCCGGCAGTTTCTCGCTGGGCTCGGTGGTCAACGAGTTGCTGCACTCCGCGCCGCTGCCGGTTGCGGTGGCGCCGCGCGGGACACGCTTCTCCAAAGTTCAGCGGGTGCACGAGATCACGTGCGCCATCGGTCAACGGCAGGGCTCGGATTTGTTGCTCGACACCGCGGTACGGGCCAGCCGGGCCGCGGGTGTGCCGCTTCGGCTGGTGTCGCTGGTGGCGCTGGACCCTGCCTTCGGCTCGCTGCGTGGCGACGCCGAGGCGGTGCGGGGGCGTGCCCTCGCGCATGCCGAACGGACCCTGGATGCGGCCAGAAACGAACTGCCGGCTGATTTTCCGGTGACGTCCACGATTGTGAACGGTCCAACCGTCGAAGCGGCCGTCGAGCAGTTGGCTTGGGATGACGGCGACATCATCATGGTCGGATCCAGCCGGCTCTCCGCGCCGCGCCGGATCTTCCTCGGTTCCACGGCCGCGAAGATGTTGCGGGTGTTGGACGTACCCATGGTGGTTGTGCCCCGCGACGAACTGAACGACGGCGAGGACAAGTCATGAGCGAGTCCGCATCGGAACACGAGTCCCACCGCAAGCTCGAGGAGGCCGAACACTCAGCGGGGTTGGTGTCCAAGGGGCTGGCCGCGGGCAAAGTCGGCACGTTGTCTGGGGCGATCCTCGGGATCTCGTGTGTGGCACCCGGATACACGCTGACCGCCAGCATCGGCCTGATCGTCGCGGCGGTCGGCCTGAAGATGCCCGCGATCTTCATCGCCGGGTTCATCCCGATGTTCCTGACCGCCTACGCCTATCGCGAACTAAACTCGCGAGCACCTGACTGCGGTGCGTCGTTCACCTGGTCCACCAAGGCGTTTGGCCCGTACGTCGGATGGATGTGCGGCTGGGGCATGGTGGTTGCGTCCATCATCGTGCTGTCCAATCTCGCCGCCATCGCCGTCGAGTTCTTCTATCTGTTCATCGCCCGGATCGCCAACGAGCCCTCGATCGCCGAGCTCGCCGACAACAAGGCCATCAACATCGTCACCACACTGGTGTTTTTGGCCATTGCGACCGCCATCGCCAGTAGAGGCATCACCACCAGTGAGCGGGTGCAGTACGTACTGGTCGGTTTCCAGATGGTGGTGCTGCTCGCATTCGCGGTCATGGCCTTCGTCCGGGTGGGGCGCGGTGACGCGCCGGCCGGGTTGTCGTTCGACCTGGACTGGTTCAACCCGTTCAGCGGGCTCGCCTTGAGCGCCTTCGTAGTTGGTGTCACGGGTTCGATCTTCGCGTTCTGGGGCTGGGACACCTGCCTGACGCTGGGGGAGGAATCGAAGGACCCGACGAAGGTGCCGGGTCGGGCCGGGCTGCTGTGCGTGCTGTCCATCCTCGCGACGTATTTGCTGATCGCGGTCGCGGTCATGATGTATGCCGGTGTCGGGGAAACCGATCTCGGGCTGGGCAACCCGGACAATGCCGAGAACGTGTTCGCAGCGCTGGCGGATCCGGTGCTGGGAACGTGGGCCGGCCCCTTGCTGTTCCTGGCGATACTGGCCTCGTCGGTGGCCAGCCTGCAGACCACATTCCTTCCCGCCGCACGGGCGATGCTCGCGATGGGGGCCTACAAAGCCTTCCCGTCACGCTTCGCCGAGGTCAGTCCGCGCTACCTGGTGCCGAGCTTCGCGACCATCACCGCGGGCGTGATCACCGGCGTTTTCTACACGGTGGTGAGCCTGCTGTCAGAGAGCGCCCTGCTGGATACCATTGCCGCCCTTGGCATCATGATCTGCTGGTACTACGGCATCACAGCGTTCGCATGTGTCTGGTATTTCCGCCGTGAGTTGTTCACCAACGCCCACAACCTGGTGTTCAAATTCCTGTTTCCACTCCTCGGCGGCAGCGTGTTGGCGGCGGTGTTCGTCATCTCCATCGGCGAGAGCATGAACCCGGACAACGCCAGCGGTGCGGCGATCGGCGGCATCGGCCTGGTGTTCTTCATCGGCTTTGGCGTGCTGCTGCTCGGTGCCGTGCTCATGCTCGTCTGGCGGTCGGTGAATCCGGCCTTCTTCCAGGGCGAGACGCTGCGCTACGACACCCCCTCGCTCGTGGAGTAGACGCGCGGGCTATCCGGCCGCGTTACCCGATACCGGACTCGCCCTTGTTGTGGGCCAGTTGGAACGGGTCCAGGAGATCCCACACCGTGGCCACCGCGGTGTCCTTGAGTTGGGCGCCCGGCGTCTCCAGGTTGATCACGTCGGCGACGAGGTCGTAGCCGTAGTAGATGAACGATCCCGGCGGGGTGGTCTTGATCAGCTCGTTGATGATGGTCTGCCGGGCATCCAAGGCCTCCGGTCCGCTGCCGACTGCCGGCGCCAGGTTCGTGACGATCTTGCCGATCGGGATGACGGCGTTGACCCACGGAATCATCTGGCTGCCCCGGTAGATCTGCTCGGTGGCCTCACGAACGAACGGGTCGAACTCGTCGGGTGACGCCCCCATCAAGGCGTCTCGCAGCTTCATGATCGGCTCAGGGATGTCCGTCGGGTCCGGATCAATAGCCCGGAACGGGTTGGGATCCCACGCCTGGCCTTCGTCCGCGGCGGCCGACTCGGTCTGCGCGACGGCCAGCTTCGGTGTGGCCAAGGTCTTGCTCTCCGGCTGCGCGACGGCCTCGCTCTCGGCCTTTGGCTTGGGCGCGGCGGCCTGCTTGGGGTTGAACAGGTCCTTGAGCTTGGCGACCTCGCCGGCCTCGAACTCCTCGGCGCTGGGCTTCGGCTTGGGCTTGACCGCTACCGGCCTGGCGGGCTTGGCAGCCTGAACGGTCTTGGTGACGTGGGCGGCCGTTTTCTCGATCTTGGCGGCCTGCTTGTCGACGGCTTCCTTGACGCTGTCCTTTACGGTGGACAACGGCTTGGGCCGCTTGGCCTCAGCGCGCTTGGGCCCGGCTTTGACGTGCTGTGAGGTGCTGCTGGCCGACCCTGTGGCAGAGCCGTCGGTCGAATCGGCGTGGGCGGTGCCCTGACCGGCCACGGCGATCGCCGCCCCGACTCCTGCCGCTACTGCGACACCACCGACATAGCCGATGTACTTGGTTGACGGTGACGTCGACGCCATTACTTGTCCTCTCACAGCCGATCCCCAGCCCACGGGCATCGTAGGGGGTGGCGGCGTGATCGGCATCACGAGGTATCTACACGCCGGAGCCGGGTTCGCCGGCCGAGGAGGCGATGCGACTGTTGGCGGCGCTGGGCACCCAGCGCATGGACGTACCCGGCCGAGCCTGTTCTTCCGTCTGTACCCGCCGCTTGAGTTTCATGGCGTGCTTCTCGACGAGGAACCAACTCGCTGCCGCCAGTGGAATGGTGACCGCGGTCGCGACGACAAAGAACACGCCGGGTGGCAACCAGGCCAGCCCGATCATCGCCAGCAGTTGTTGGACCGGCCAGCCGTAGATGTAGATGCCGTACGAGATGTCGTTGCGCAGTTGTGGCCGAAACCGTTTCAGCAACGCGCCGGACACGACGACCGCGTACGCCAACGGCAGTGCGGCGAAAACACGGTAGTTCGGCAGCAGGCCGGCGGCCACGACCAGGAGTACGCACAGCGCGACCAACGGCCAGTTCGCGGGGAGCCTTTCGCGGAACTGATAGAGCAGGGCACCGGCGCTGAACGTCAACGCGAAGCGGGTCACCATCTGTGGAATCGTCTCGACCGCGAGCACGGGGTAACCCACGGCGGCAGCGCCGATCAGCGAGATGACGAACGCCGTCGGGATGGTCCAGCGCTTGCTCATCAGCCCGGCCACGCCCAGCACGGCGACCGCGGCGTAGCAGATCAGCTCGAAGATCAACGTCCACAGCGGTCCGTCCCAGACCCCGGGCCATGGCACTCCCAAGGGCGTGCCGTCGATGTCGCCGTGAAAGACGTTCAGCAGGCCGTTGTTGAGTGCCCAGGAGAGCTGTGACGAGAACGCCAGCGGTTCCCCATGCTGTACGAGCACGCCGATGGGTGCGATGACGAACGCGACGACGAAGACGCAGACCCACAGGCCCGGAAAAATCCGCAGCAACCGCGCCGCCAAATATTCACGCAGCTTGGGCCGCCGCATCCAACTCGAAGTGATCAGGTATCCCGAGATCACGAAGAAGCCGTCGACCCACACTTCAGTGAGCAACTGGGTGAAGGGGCCACTCATCCGGCGGCCCGTAAGCGGCCACGAGTGCTGCATGATCACCATCGAGGCGAAGATGAGCCGCCAGACGTTGAGTGCGTTGGCGTGCGGATCGAAGACCGTGCCGAGTACCTTGGCCCGTTGCCCCTCAAGCTGCGACGCCATTCGCGAATATTACTGCCACTGGCTAATGGCGCAGTGTGGAACCGCGCGAACATTTGGGAATTTCGAACATGCGTTCGATACACTGATCTGGTGGGTTGGCACAACGGGCCGCCGAGCTGGTCGGAGATGGAGCGGGTACTTACCGGCAAGCCGCGCCGTTCCGGCCTGCCCTTGGAGCCCGCGGGTGACGGTGGCGACAGCCCGGCCTGGTCACGTAAGCGCGGTAGCTATCAGCCGCCGGAGCTTGACCGGCCGCGAACCTCGGTGCCGTATGCCGAGCTGCACGCGCATTCGGCGTACAGCTTTCTCGACGGCGCGAGTACGCCGGAGGAATTGGTAGAGGAGGCGGCGCGGCTGAACCTGCGGGCGGTCGCGCTGACCGATCATGACGGGCTCTATGGCGTGGTCCGATTCGCCGAGGCGGCCCGGGAGTTGGACATGGCCACGGTGTTCGGTGCCGAACTGTCGTTGGGCAACGTTCCCCGCACCGAAGACCCCGATCCGCCCGGCCCGCATCTGCTCGTGCTGGCCCGCGGGCCGGAGGGCTATCGGCGGTTGTCCCGCGAGATCGCCAAGGCACACCTGGCCGGTGGTGAGAAGGGCAAACCCCGGTACGATTTCGACGGCCTCACCGAGGCTGCCGGCGGGCACTGGCACATCCTCACGGGATGTCGTAAAGGCCATGTCCGCCAAGCGCTCTCGGAAGGCGGTCCGGAGGCGGCAGCTGCCGCACTGGCTGATCTGGTGGACCGCTTCGGGGCCGGCCGGGTCAGTGTCGAGCTCACCCATCACGGCCATCCGTGCGACGACGAACGCAATGCCGTGCTGGCCGGGTTGGCCCGGCGGTTCGGACTGCCGCTGGTGGCCACCACCGGTGCGCACTTCGCCACCCCTGACCGGGGCCGGCTGGCCATGGCGATGGCCGCGATCCGGGCTCGCAACTCGATGGACACCGCGGCTGGCTGGCTGGCTCCCCTCGGTGGGTCTCATCTGCGCTCGGGGGAGGAGATGGCCCGGCGGTTCGGTACCGATATCGTGACGGCCGCAGCGGAACTCGGTGAGCAGTGCGCCTTCGGGCTGGCGCTCATCGCCCCGCAGTTGCCGCCGTTCGACGTCCCGGACGGGCATACCGAAGACAGCTGGCTGCGGCATCTGGTCATGGCGGGTGCGGCCGAACGGTACGGTCCCGTCGAAAGCGCAACCAAGGCCTATGCGCAGATCGAGCACGAGCTGCGCATCATCGAGCAGTTGAAGTTTCCTGGCTATTTTCTTGTGGTACATGACATCACCCGGTTCTGCCGGGAGAACAACATCCTGTGCCAGGGCCGGGGCTCGGCGGCCAACTCGGCGGTCTGCTATGCGCTGAAGGTCACCAACGTCGACCCGATCGCCAACGAGCTGCTGTTCGAACGGTTTCTGTCCCCGGCGCGTGACGGACCACCCGACATCGACATCGACATCGAATCGGACTTGCGCGAGAACGTCATTCAGTACGTCTATGAACGCTACGGCCGGGACTACGCCGCCCAGGTCGCCAACGTCATCACCTACCGCGGGCGCAGTGCGGCCCGCGATATGGCCCGGGCGCTGGGATTTTCCCAGGGGCAGCAGGATGCCTGGAGCAAGCAGCTCAGCCGGTGGAACGGACGTCCGGACTCGCCGGAGGCGGAAGACATCCCGCAACCGGTGATCGAGTTGGCCACTCAGATCGCCAACCTGCCCCGGCACCTCGGCATCCATTCGGGCGGCATGGTGATCTGCGACCGTCCGATCGCCGACGTGTGCCCGGTGGAGTGGGCGCGCATGGCCAACCGCAGCGTGCTGCAGTGGGACAAAGATGACTGTGCGGCAATAGGTTTGGTGAAGTTTGACCTACTGGGCCTCGGAATGCTCTCGGCGTTGCACTACGCGATCGACCTGCTGGCCGAGCACAAGGGCCTCACCGTCGACCTGGCCAAGCTGGACCTGTCCGAGCCGGCGGTCTACGAGATGCTGCAGAAAGCCGACTCTGTCGGGGTGTTCCAGGTGGAATCGCGTGCGCAGATGGCCACTCTGCCCCGGCTCAAGCCGCGCAAGTTCTACGACCTGGTGGTCGAGGTGGCGCTGATCCGTCCCGGCCCGATCCAGGGCGGCTCGGTGCACCCCTACATCAAGCGCCGCAACGGGTTGGAGGAAGTCACCTACGAGCATCCCTCGATGGAAGCGGCGCTGAAAAAGACTCTGGGGGTGCCGCTGTTCCAGGAGCAGCTCATGCAATTGGCGGTCGATTGTGCGGGTTTCAGCCCGGCCGAGGCCGATCAGTTGCGCCGGGCGATGGGTTCCAAGCGCTCCACCGACAAGATGCGGCGGCTGCGCAGCCGGTTCTACGACGGCATGCGAGACCTCCACGGCATCACCGGCGAGGTGGCCGAGCGGATCTACGAGAAGCTGGAGGCGTTCGCCAATTTCGGCTTCCCGGAAAGTCATTCGTTGAGCTTCGCGTCACTGGTCTTCTATTCGTCGTGGTTCAAACTGCACCATCCGGCGGCGTTCTGCGCGGCCCTGCTGCGGGCCCAGCCGATGGGGTTCTATTCCCCGCAGTCCCTGGTCGCCGACGCCCGCAGGCACGGGGTGGTGGTGCACGGCCCCGACGTCAACGCGTCCCTGGCGTACGCGACGCTGGAGAACGCCGGTATGGAGGTGCGACTGGGGCTGGGCAGCGTCCGCCACATCGGTGACGAGCTGGCCCAGCGGTTGGTCGACGAGCGAAATACCAACGGGCCGTTCACCACCCTGATCGACCTGACCAACCGGGTGCAGCTGTCGGTACCGCAGACCGAGGCGCTGGCCACCGCCGGGGCACTGGGGTGTTTCGGTGTCAGCCGGCGCGAGGCACTGTGGGCCGCGGGTGCGGCGGCCACCGAACGGCCGGACCGGCTGCCCGGGGTAGGGACCTCGTCGCACGTCCCGGCCTTGCCGGGGATGAGCGCTCTGGAGCTGTCGGCGGCCGACGTGTGGGCCACCGGTGTCTCGCCGGACAGTTATCCCACCCAGTACCTGAGAGCCGACCTCGACGCTCTGGGAGTGATTCCCGCCGACAAGTTGCTGGATGTCGTCGACGGAACCCGGATCCTGGTTGCCGGGGCGGTAACTCACCGGCAGCGACCGGCCACAGCGCAGGGGGTGACATTCATGAACCTGGAAGACGAGACCGGGATGGTCAACGTGCTGTGCGCGCCCGGAGTGTGGGCGCGCTACCGCAAGCTGGCCCAGACCGCGCCGGCATTGGTGGTCCGCGGCATCGTGCAGAATGCCAGCGGTGCGGTCACCGTGATCGCCGACCGGATGGGCCCGGTCGAGTTGAAGGTCGGTTCCCGGTCACGCGACTTCCGTTGAGCTCTGTGAGACAGCGCAGGTGTCACGGAGCTGTCGCACCTACCCGACGGGGTGGTTGCTGCGAAATACCCCGTCGGGATCTCGGTGGTGTTTGACCTCCCGCAGCCGGGCGAGCGTGCCTGCGTCGAAGGCGTCGGCCGCGCTTTGTTCCGGCGTGAGGAAGTTGAACGGGACCTTGGCGGTGTTGACCGGTGCCAGCGTGTCGAGTAACGCGTTGGTCCGGTCTTTCAGGGCGGCCTCGCTGGTCGAGTCCGGCTGCATACCAAGGAAACTGACAAGGTAAGGAGCTGCGACCGGTCCCGCGGCACTATCCGACGGCCGTTGCAGCGCTCCGCCGAGGTGGCGGATCTGAACGGTCATCAGCGGTTCGATCGGCTGCGTGACCAGCGCATCGACGAATTGGTCGGTCAAGTCGTCGACGAGGGTGGCCTCTTGCCGTGAGGGTGCCGGCTCCGTGGGTTCATCGGTGATGCCCCCGATCTCGGCGACCGGAAGTACTCTCCGGGTATCCGAAAGCTTTCCCTCGATGCGGTCGAACGGTTGTAGCAGAGGTGCCACCGCCTCCGCCGTCCCGAGGTAGGTCAGGTCGATGCGTACGAGTGGGGGAGCGCCCGGGAACCGGGTCAGACTGCACCAGGTCGTCAGCTGGTCGGGCGCTGACGTGGCGACCTGACGAAACGCCGAAATGACGGCCGCTGTGTGGCTCGCCGGCCAGGTCATGGTGCCGCCGTACACGGATGGTGCTGGTTTGAGGGCGAATTCGATCGAGGTGACGAATGCGTAGTCACCGCCGCCGCCGCGCAGAGCCCAGAACAAGTCAGGTTCGCTGGTGCCGGTCACGGTCAGACGTTCCGCGTCGGCGGTGATGACTTCGAAAGCGCTCACGCTGTCGGCCGCCCATCCGTACTTTCGGCCGAACCAGCTGAGGCCGCCGCCGAGCAGGTACCCGGTGACACCGACAACCGGTGCGCTACCGGCCACCCCGGTCAGGCCCGCGGGGCCGGCGAGTGCCTGCACCTCGGCCCAGGACACACCCGGACCGACCCGGGCGGTACGGGTGGCGGTGTCCACGTGGGTCGAGTTCAGTGCGGCTGTGCGGGCCAGGATCGTGCCGGCCATCGCATTCGAGGCGCCGTGCCCGTTGGGCTGTACCGCTATCGGCACACCGACCTTTCGCGCGAAGCGGATCAGGGCCGCCGCGTCGTCGACGTCGGCAACGTCGACCACCGCCTGTACCGACTGATCGACCGCCAGATTCCACGGCGCCCGGGCGGCGTCGAAGCCGGGATCGCCGCTCAACAGCACCCGCCCGCGCACCGCTGAGCGGAGACCGGCCAGCCCTTCCGCTCGCGGGCCGGAACAACCCACCGACGCCGCGGCGAGGGCCAGTCCGCTGCCGATCAAGAGGCTTCGACGACTGAACGCCGCATCCGTCATCGTCATTTCCTCAGTTTCAGTTCGTATTTCTCATCGGGAGTCGCAACACCGGATACGGTCAGCTCGCCCCTGGCTTCGGCGTACTCTCCGGTTCCGCCGGTAATTGCCATGGTGAAAGGCGCCAGGGTGTGCGGAGTCAGGCTGCGAGCGAAAATCTGACCCTCGTCGAGCTGAATCGTCAGTTCGCAATAGGTCATCGGTTCATCCGGTGTCACATTGGTGAAAAAGCACGCGCCACCGTCGTATCCGACCTGTTTGCCGTTCACCGAAAGGATGTCGGAAAAGATATCCATGTCACCGACATCCATGCCGGGCTTGCCGAAGTCGTGCTTGGCCACCTGGTCGTTCTTCACCTCCAGGGTGAGCGCGACCGGCTCCGGAGTGGCCCGGCTGTCGGGAGCGTCGATGACAAACCACGAACCGATAGCCGCCGCGGCCAGAACCATCACGGCGAGACTTCCGAAAATGGTTACTTTCATCCGTCCCGTCATATGTGCCTCCTGCATAAGGCGAAACCATTCAGGCGCGCTTTTGCGCACCTGGGACAACCATGCTTCATGGCACTTCTTGTCGTCCAACATCGAAATGTGCTGACTGCTATCATTTTTAGTTATGGAGCTGCGGCAGCTGGAGTACTTTGTGGCCGTCGCAGAAGCGGGCAGCTTCACCAAGGCGGCCGCACGAATGCACATCGCGCAGTCTGGGGTGAGTGCTCAAATCCTGCTGCTGGAACGCGAACTCGGTCAGCGGCTGTTCGACAGGTCGCGATCACCGGTGCGGCTCACCAAGGTCGGCACCGCCCTGATGACCCACGCCCGGGCCGCGCTGGCCGCTGTGACCGATGCCAAGCAAGTTGCCGATGAGTACAGCGCCGCGTTGCGTGGGCATGTCAGCGTCGGCCTCGCGGCATCGTCGTCGCTCGCCTTCGATCTGGTCGACATGCTCGCGGAGTTTCACCGCGAACATCCGATGGTCGAAATCGCTCTGCTTGAGGCCAACACCGACGATCTCGTCAACGGTTTGCTCGACGGACGCCATGACATGGCGATCATTTCGCCGCCCGCGACGGCGCCCGCGGACCTTCGGCTGCAAGTGGTCGCGGACGAGTCGATTGTCGCGGCGGTGAGTCCGGACCATCCGTTGTCGGAGTACACGAGCGTGTCTCTCGAGGAGTTGAGTGGCCATCCGCTGATCACGTTTTCGTCGATGATCGGTACCCGCAGCACCATCGACGCCGCCTTCAGCGCCGTCGGGCTTGAACCTCAGGTAGGTATCGAGGCGAGTGATCCCAACGTGCTTGCCGAACTGGCCAGTGGGGGACTGGGCGTCGCGCTGGTGCCGGAGCCGTACGCGCGGGCCCGCGGCCACAGGCTGCATGTCATGCCGATCTCCGGCCGGAATCTACGCGGGACTCTCGCGTTGGTGTGGAACAACGCCAGGAAACCGACTGCCAGTGCCGCTCGTTTGATCGACCACGCCCGGCGGTCGTTGCAGTCAGGTCAGACGCTGTCGCCCTGATCCTCGGTGCTCTGCGTGCTTTCCGCGAGCCCGTTTCGCAACAACGACCATGCCAGTCGCCTCGCCGCAGTGGCCCGCTCCTGCAGCAGCCGCTGGACCGCCGGGATCGGGTTCGGTTCGGGAGTGCGCCCCTCGACCACGTCGGAGTGCACGTCCTCGGCGACCTGGATCGCCATCAGCACCGCATCGTTGACCCGGTTCAGCGCGTCCTGCAGGCGGTCGTCCTGGCTGAGCAGGTGGGCGTTGTCCAGCTCCACCGAGACGTCGTTCACCACCTGGCTGATCTGTTCGAAGAGCGCGTTCATCGCGGCTTCGCGCTCGGCACGGTCCGGGTTGCGCAATTGCGTCGCAGCTTCGTTCCACAGTGTCGCGAGCATCCGGGTGTGCGCGCCGACCGCCCGCGACACCTCGATCATGGCTTGCTTCTGCAGTTGTTCGAGCAGGTTGTTGCGCTCGATCCGGGCCAGTTCCTGCTGAGCCACCAGCTCGGCGTGGTGCAGTTTCTGCTGGGACTCCATCTGGGCCCGATGCCATTTCTGGTTCAAGGCGATTTCGAGCGCCGACCGTTCGTCGGCGGCCGCCAGCTCGCGGCGTAGCCGTTCGTCGGCTTGGGCGCGGTCGTAACGGGCCTGACGCTGGATGGTGAGGATCAGCCACATCGTCACCATCACGACGACGAAGACGACGGCACCGAAGAACCACTCGGCCTTGCTTCCCGACTCTCCCGGGCCGAACACCAAGTATCCGACGATGGCCAGGCCGACCAGGGCGGCGCACACCAGCCAGCCGATGCTGACCTTGGTGATGCCGGCTTTGGTGTCGATCGACGTGGCGTCGGGGATCCGGTCTGGATGCACTGCAGCCACCCGCATGGGCTCGGTTGTTTCGCCGATCTCGCTGTAATCCAACGGGGCACCCCCTGAAGGCTCAGCGACCCTAGTCGATTCAGTTAGTCCGGCCATGTCGACCTCCCGTCGGCCAAGCCTGCCACCGTGCGGCGTTCAGAGTAAGGCCATCCTCGGCGGCGGATGCTACCGGCCGGTGGCATCGGCATTCGCATACCCTGTTTTTCGCGATTCTTCAAGTGCCCCTAGCGATGACGGACCGCGTCGAAACCGCTAGTGTCATCCCGAGCTCAACCGCGAGCGGCGGCGAATCGGACCATCAGACCGAGCAGTCGGCCGTTCACCATGTATCTATTGCACTCGCTGGAGAATTGAGGCCTCATGGGACAAAAAGCGACACTGGAAGGTGATTCGGCGGTCATCGTCAGTCTGTCGGAAGCGGCGATGCACATGTACTCGGCCGCCATCGACGCACTGCCGTTCCCCGAGGACAAGAAGTTCCACAAGCGCGCCGACGTCGTCCTGTCCGGCCTGCGTAAGCTGCGGGCTTCCCTGACCGAGGCGGCCAGCAGCGACCGTCCTTCGCCCGCGGTCATCGTGGCGCTCAGCGGAGTCCGTCAGCGGTACGACTCCCTGATGGCGCACGCCGCTGCGGCGCCGGGATCCTCTCTGGGGCAGCAGATCTACGTAACGCGTGTCCACGCCAAGCTGTCGGCCCAGGAAGTCGCCAACGGCGCCGGGCTGCGCGACGGCCTGCTCGACGAGCTCGAAGCCGGCGCAACGCCGACCGATGCCGAGGCGCAGAAGATCCGCGACACCATTGCCGCGCTCGGCGGGTTGCCCGGCGACGATCACGGTATCCACGCCGTGCCCAACCCGGTCGACTACGCCTCGGCCGACGATTCCCAGGTCAACGGCTGGGAGCCCGTGGTGGTCTCGGAGAACGCCGGCTGATCGGCCCGTGCGCCGGCGCCTCGGCGGCGTCGGCGCGCAACGTTCATCGGTTAGCTGAGTTCTACTGCGGCGCACGATGATTGAAGCTCCCCAGCAAACTGCTGGGGAGCTTCTC
This sequence comes from Mycolicibacterium senegalense, assembly GCF_019645875.1. Classification (GTDB taxonomy): domain Bacteria; phylum Actinomycetota; class Actinomycetes; order Mycobacteriales; family Mycobacteriaceae; genus Mycobacterium; species Mycobacterium senegalense. Next base: position 1,668,955 of record NZ_CP081000.1, read on the forward strand.
TGTTGGGTGGCGCGGTAGTCTCGCGGACATGACAGCCGAACCAGCCCTGAACCTGACCGTCGACGAGCTCCTCACCACCACCCGCTCGGTGCGCAAACGGCTCGACTTCTCAAAGCCGGTGTCGCGGGAGGTGATCATGGAGTGTCTCGACCTGGCCCTACAGGCCCCCACAGGGTCGAATGCGCAAGGCTGGCAATGGGTTTTCGTGGAGGATTCGGCAAAGAAGAAGGCGCTGGCCGACATTTACCGGGCCAACGCCAACCCGTATCTCGACCAACCGAAGCCGGAGCGCGGGGACATCCGCGATGAGCAGATCGGCGCGGTGATGAGCTCGGCCCGCTACCTGGCCGACAACTTCGAGAAGGCGCCGGTGCTGATGGTGCCGTGCCTTGAGGGGCGTCCCGACGGTGCGCCCGCCGGGATGAGCGCGTCCTTCTGGGGTTCGCTGCTGCCCGCGGTGTGGAGCTTCATGCTGGCGCTGCGCTCCCGGGGCCTGGGGTCGGCCTGGACGACCCTGCACCTGCTCGGGGAAGGGGAGAAGCAGGCCGCCGAACTATTGGGGATCCCGTTCGATCGGTACTCCCAGGCGGGCCTGTTCCCGATCGCCTACACCGTGGGTACCGACTTCAAGAAGGCCAAGCGTCTTCCGGCCGAGCAGTTCTCGCACTGGGACAGCTGGTGACTCGGGGAGCACTGAGACGGCTGTTGCCCCCGATGTAATTGTGAAGCCGGTGTATGAACTCTCTGTGAGATTCGGGCGTGGGCCGCGGGGCGGCCCACGCCCGAGGCGTAACTAGACCCCGCCGGCGAACCCGTGTTGACGCCACGCCTCATAAGCGGCAACTGCCGCGGCATTCGACAGATTCAATGACCGTCTGCCGTCGAGCATCGGAATACGCACCTGTGCGGTGATATTCGGGTCGGCCAGAGTGTGCGCGTCCAGGCCGGTGGGTTCCGGGCCGAACATCAAAACGTCGCCCGGTTGGTAGGCGATGTCCGCGAATGAGGTCGACGCGTGCGCGGTGAACGCGTAAACCCGGGCCGGCATCAATGCTCGCCACGCGGCCGCCAGATCGGCGTGCACGGTCACCGATGCCAGGTCGTGGTAGTCGAGGCCGGCGCGGCGCAGCTTGGGCTCGGAAAGGTCGAAGCCCAACGGCTCGACCAGGTGCAGCTCGCACCCGGTGCCCGCCACCATCCTGATCGCATTGCCGGTGTTGGGTGCGATGCGCGGCGAAAAGAACAACACCCGAAACATCCGACGATGATCGTACGAAGGCCGGTCGCCGGGCCAATCGGGCTGCAAATGCGGGCGAAATCGGCACCCGTAATCGGAACCGCAAATCGGCACACGATTCGGCAAGGATGGCGCTGTTTGCTCGATTACCACACAACTGCGCTACAGCTCGGTCACGAACTCTGTCTGTTCAGTAAGAATTGTGGAAACGCTCGCGGGAGACTGTCATACTCGTGCAATTGCCAAGGCGTTTGACGCCCGCCCCAGCGTGGGCGGAAACAGCAGGAAGTCTTATGAATCACGCCCCACGAGTGAATTGCGGCCACGCAGCCGGTAGTGCGGTTGGGCGCCGATGACTGCCTTTACGCAGCTGAAACAGGCTGACGGCACCCTCGTCGAATTCTCCCCAGCACCATCGGCTCCGGCCAAGCGCCCCTCGCGTTGGTCGCCGGCCAACTGGCCGGTCACGCGGAAAGTCCTTGCCATCGTCGTCGTGCCGTTGATCCTGGCGGCCACATTCGGTGGCTTGCGCATCTATGCCAGTGCCAGCGCTGCCGGAGACCTGCGGCTGGCGGCCGACCGCGCCGAGCTGATCCCCGATATCGACAGCTACATGGCTGCGATGGAGGGCGTGCTGATCGCGGCCACCGAAGGTGGTGACGGGGAGTCGGCCATGTCGACGTTCAAAGAGCGCAAATCCGACCTGCAGCACCGGGTGGATGCCACTGACCTGCCCGAAGACGTCGATCAGGCGGTGGCCGGCCTGCTCGGTAAGGGCCAGCAACTCGTCGACGCGGTGATGTCCAATTCGATCGACCTGCGGCAGCGCATTCTCGATTACGGTCCGCTGCTGCTGACCGGCGAAGCCGCCATCACCGGTTCGGTGCACAGCAATCAGCAGTCGGTCCAGGCCCAGGTGGAGGCACTGGCTCGCGCGGTCGGTGCCCGTGGGCAGATGGCGATCCAGCGGATGCTGGTCATCCGCGGCGGTGATGAGCCGGAGCCGTTGCTGCGCACCTCGATGATCACGATGGCCGGCACCGAGCCGTCCACGGTCGCGGCGTTGACGAAGGTGCTCGGGGGTGGCTCCGAGGAGGCGGCCACGCTGCGCGCCGAGATGGTCAAGCGCATGGCGATGATGTCCAATCCCGCTATCCCGCTCGTCGGGAACCCGGACATGCTGGCCTCGCTGGACGCGACCAACAAGATCGCCGGGAAGATCATCGAAGACACCACGACGTCGATCCCGGCCGCCGTGGAGGCCCAGGCCGCCGACGCCCGCAACGACGCCATCCGCGACGCCATTCTGGTGGCGACCGCGATCGTCAGCGCCATGGTCATCGTCTTGCTGGTGGCCCGATCGCTGGTGCGCCCGCTGCGCACGCTGCGTGACAGCGCGCTCAAGGTGGCCCACCAGGACCTGGCCAAGGAGATCGAACGCGTCCGAGCCGGTGGCGAGCTGGTGCCGGTCAACCCGATCCCGGTGCAAACCACCGAAGAGGTCGGGCAGGTGGCCCATGCCGTCGACGAACTGCACGAGCAGGCGGTGTTCCTGGCCGGCGAGCAGGCCCAGCTGCAGCTTCAGGTCTCGGACATGTTCGAGACGCTGTCGCGGCGCAGCCGCTCCCTGGTCGACCAGCAGTTGTCGCTCATCGATCAACTCGAGCGCAACGAGGACGACCCGGAACGTCTGGAGAGCCTCTTCCGGCTCGACCACCTGGCTGCCCGCATGCGCCGGAACGGCGCGAACCTGCTGGTGCTGTCCGGTTCCAAGCTCGCCCGCGAGCACAGCCGGCCGGTGCCGCTGGCGACGGTGATCAACGCCGCCGCCTCGGAAGTCGAGGATTACACCCGCGTCGTCACCGCGTCGGTGGCCGACGTGGAGATCACCGGCGCCGCAGCCGGTGACCTGATCCACCTGCTGGCCGAGCTGCTCGACAACGCCCTGCGCTATTCGCCACCGATCTCGCAGGTGCGGGTATCGGCTGTGCATGCGGCCAAGGGCGCGTTGGTGATCGAGGTCAGTGACGTCGGCCTGGGCATGACCGAGGCCGACCTGCGGGTCGCCAACACCCGTCTGCAGTCCGGCGGTGAGGTCAACCCCTACACCGCGCGTCACATGGGTCTGTTCGTGGTCGGGCGGCTGGCCACTCAGCACGGCCTGGTGGTGCGGCTTCGCAGCACCGTCGCCGAAGAACCGAGCTCAGGCACCACGGCTGGGGTGTACATCCCGGCCGCGCTGCTGGCCCGCGACGGGGGCGACCCGGTCGACGAGCTGCCCTACGGCAGGCCCGTCGACGCCCACGCCGGGATTTCGACTGTGCTGTCGTTGGATTCCGATCCGGCCGACGCTTCGGGGTTCGGCTCCGAATCGGCCGAGCCCCACGTCAACGGCGCGGAGGTGCCGTTCGACCTGCTGCCGCAGCGCAGCCCCGGCGCCAGCGGGATCTCGGAGCTGCCGGGCACCCTCGCCCCGCAACCGGAACCGGAACCGGAAGCCGAGGCGCCGGTCGAGGAACCTGAGGACGAGCCGGTCAGCGAGTGGCCACAGCAATGGCCGGTGCATACCGAAGAGAGTGCTGCGCTGGCCAAGGGCGAAGTCAAGGGTGAGGCCGGCCCGCCGGCCGCTGACGCGGACGACGCGGAGGCCGGACGGCAGACCCCCACCAACACCTCGTCGTTCTTCGCGTCCCGCGGGCAGGCCGCCGCCTACGGCGTCAACGGTGTCAACGGGGCCGACGACCTCAACGGCCACAGTGCCTTGAACGGTGTCAACGGACACAGCGGCCTGAACGGAGTCAACGGTCTGAACGGTGCGGCTCATCAAGCCGCGCCGGAACCTGAGGCGCCCGTCGAGCCCGCAGCCCAGACCGAAAGTCCCGACGTTCAGGGCGACTCGATCTATCAGTCGATGGTCTCGGAATTCGAGATCGACCCGACGACCCACGTGCGCAGCGCCGACCTGGACTGGAAGACGGTCTGGGAGAAGGGCTGGTCGGTGGCCGCCGCCGCGCAGGATGCGCCCGTCGAGCAGCACACCGAGGAGGGGCTGCCCATGCGTACGCCGGGCGCTCGCCTGGTGCCCGGCGGCGTGGCCGCAGCCGTGGGAGCCGGCGGCGAGTCCAACGGCCGTCACCGCAACGGTGGAGTACACCGTAACGACGACAGCTTCGAGACGGTAGCATCGGCAGACGAACCTGACAGCGGCATGTTCGGGGCGTTCAAACCGCGTGATCCCGAGGCTGTCCGTACGAGCACCAGCAACCTTTTCGGAGGCGTGCACGCCGGTCGGTCGCATGCCCGTGAGACCAGAGGAACCGATAACGAATGACCCGTCCGACCCAGCGCGACTCCCTGGACTGGCTCGTGTCCAAGTTCGCCCGCGAGGTTTCCGGGGTGTCCCACGCGGTGCTGGTTTCGGCCGACGGACTGTTGATGGCGGCCAGCGAACACATGCCGGTGGAGCGGGCGGATCAACTCGCCGCGGTCTCCTCCGGCCTGGCCAGCCTCGCCACGGGCGCATCCCAGTTGTTCAACGGCGGTCACGTGATGCAGTCGGTGGTCGAGATGGAGAACGGCTACCTCCTGCTGATGCGGGTGGGCGACGGCTCCAACCTGGCTACGCTGACCGCCCCGTCATGTGACATCGGACAGGTCGGCTACGAAATGGCGATCTTGGTCGAGCGGGTCGGCGCGGTGGTGCAGTCGTCGCGCCGTACGCCGCAGCCCTCCTGAGTCCTCTGTCCCCTTCTGCCTTCGCGAGGTGCCTGTGGACGAACCAGAACCCACCGATCGACCGAGTTTGGTGCGGCCGTACACGTTGACGGCCGGCCGTACGGACTCGCGCGTGCACCTTCCGCTGGAAGCGCCGGTGCAAAAAACCGACACGACGCGCGAACCGCGTTGGACGGGGCACGATGTGCGCGCGCAGATCGTAGAGTTGTGCACCGGCACCCCTTCGGTTGCCGAGATTGCCGCACATTTATCCCTCCCGCTCGGCGTGGCGCGCGTGCTGATCGGGGACCTGGTGACGCAGGGTTATCTACGGGTGGAAGCCACCCTCGACGACTCGGCTAGCTTCGACGAACGCCGCGAATTGATTGGAAGGACCCTGCGTGGCCTACGAGCACTCTGAACCCCGCTCGGCCTCCGGCGGTGGCGCCCCCCGACGTGGGGCCGCCTCGACGAAGATCGTCATCTCAGGCGGGTTCGGCGCAGGCAAGACGACCTTCGTCGGTGCGGTCTCCGAGATCATGCCGCTGCGCACAGAAGCGTTGGTTACCAACGTGTCTGAGGGCGTCGACGCCCTGGACGGCACCCCGGACAAGCGCACCACCACGGTCGCGATGGACTTCGGCAGGATCACCCTGGACGAGGACCTGGTGCTCTACCTGTTCGGCACGCCCGGCCAGCGCCGGTTCTGGTTCATGTGGGACGACCTGGTGCGCGGTGCGATCGGCGCGATCATCCTGGTCGACGTGCGCCGGCTGCAGGACAGCTTCGCCGCGGTCGACTTCTTCGAGGCCCGCAAGCTGCCGTTCATCGTCGCGGTCAACGAGTTCGACGATGCGCCAAAGCATCCCACTCAGGCCGTGCGCAAGGCGTTGGCCCTGCCGGAGCACATTCCGGTGGTGGCCGTCGATGCCCGTGACCGCAACTCGGCCAAGGCCGCACTGATCGCGGTCACCGAATACTCGTTGAGCACGCTGTCCGCGTTGCCCGGCTGAGGCGTGGCAGCCGACGAGACCACCTGGGCGGACCGCGAATTCACCGGTGTGGACTTCCGTGCCGAGGAATACGACGGAGTTCTGAGCCGGTTGCGCACCGAGCGGGTGGTGTTCACCGAGTGCGATTTCAGCGGCGTGGACATGTCCGAGTCGCAGCATCTCGGCTCGGCCTTCCGCAATTGCACGTTCCGCCGCGCCACTCTCTGGCACAGCGAGTTCACCAACTGCAGTCTGCTCGGTTCGGTGTTCAGCGAGTGCCGGCTGCGGCCGATCAAGATCGTGGAATCGGACCTGACCCTGACCGTGCTCGGCGGCTGCGACCTGCGCGGCGTCGACCTGTCGGACTGTCGCTTGCGAGAGGCCAGCCTGGTCGGGGTTGATCTGCGCAAAGCGGTGCTACGGCAGGCGGATCTGACCGGCGCGCGGGTGCAGGACGCCAAGCTCGACGAGGCCGATCTACGCGGTGCCCGAGTCGACCCCACCTTCTGGACCACCGCGAAACTGCGCGGTGCCAAGATCGACATCGCCCAGGCGCTGGCCTATTCCGCCGCCCACGGTCTCGACGTCCACGGCGGGTAAGACTCACTCACCGCTCTCGCACCCCGTTTGTCACGCCAGAGTGACTGCCGGCGTCCAGTGTCACGCCAGCGTGGCAGCCCGATTTGCTTCGTCACGCCAGAGTGGCGCCCGAAGCCGAGCGCCACTCTGGCGTGACAACGACAAAGACAACGACAAAGACAACGACAACGAGCGGGCGATACTCAGCCGGCCTTCAGCCGGATCCGCCAGCGCACGAAGCCGGTGTAGACGATGCAGAGCAGCAGCAGGATGCCGATGTTGACCAGCCACACGGTCGGGGTGTGCTTCCAGTGCGAGTCGGCGGGCAGCAGCGGCGGCGGCACCAGGCGGGTCAGGTCGATGGTTGACGCGGACGCCGCGAAACCCCAGCGCGCCGGAGTGATCCACGACAGCTGATCGAGCACCACGCGGTCCGTCACCGGGATCATGCCGCCGGAGAACACCAACTGGCTCATCACGGTGACCACCAGCAGGGGCATGATCTGCTCGGCGGAGCGGGCCAGTGCCGACAGCGCCAGGCCCACCATCGCCGAGGCCACACACGTCATGGAGATGTCGATGAACAGCTCCAGGTTGCGGCCGCTGATGAAGGCCCCGCTCTCGGCGGAGCCCGGGCCCCAGCCCTTTCCGATGATCGTGATCACCGTGACAATGGCGGACTGGAGCACCGCGAACACGGCGAAGACCGCGATCTTCGCAAGCAGGTAGGCCGTGGTCGACAGGCCGACTGCCTGCTCGCGACGGAAGATGGCCTGCTCGCCGATCAGCGCCCGGATGGTCAGCGCGGTGCCCATGAAGATCGCACCGACGTTGAGCATCACCAGGATCTGGCCCGGCTCGTTGGGTGCGGCGCCGCCCTGGACGGCCGGCACCGGCAGGCCGAACCCGACATCACCGGGTACCGACAGCGACAGCACGCCCATGATGAACGGCAGCATCAACAGGAACGCGGTGTAGCCGCGGTCGGACACGATCAGCCGGACTTGGCGCCGGGCGATCGTGGACAGCTGCCGGAACAGGCTGGTCTTCGCCGGCTCGCCCAGGTCGCCGGGCTGTGCCGACGACGCCGCGGCCGCGGGCGCCGGACCGGTCCGGGCCAGATACTTGCGGTTGGCCTCGGCCGGGTCGCCGGCGACGGTGCTGAAGATGTCGGCCCAGTTGGTGGTGCCGAGCTCAGGGCCGATCTGGTCGGGTGGGCCGCAGAACGCGGTCTTGCCGCCGGGGGCCAGCAGCAGCACCTGATCGCATACGTCGAGGTAGGTCAAGGAGTGCGTGACGACCAGCACCACGCGGCCGGCGTCGGCCAGCTGGCGCAGCATCGTCATCACCTGGCGGTCGAGCGCGGGGTCCAGACCCGAGGTGGGCTCGTCGAGGATCAGCAGTGACGGGCCGGTCAGCAGTTCGAGCGCGACCGAGGCGCGCTTGCGCTGCCCGCCGGACAGCTTGTCGACCCGGGTGTCGAGATGCTTGGTCATCTCGAGCTCCTCGAGCACCTGCATGACGACCTGTTCGCGGTCTTCCTTCGTGGTGTCCGGCGGCAGTCGCAGCTCGGCGGCGTACATCAGGGCCTGCCGGACGGTGAGCTGGCCGTGCACCACGTCGTCCTGGGGGACCATGCCGATCCGGGACCGCAGTGAGGCGTACTCGGCGTGCACGTCGTGGCCCTCGAACGTGATGGTGCCGCTGGTCGGATGTGTGTAGCCGGCGACCTGTTTGGCGAACGTCGACTTGCCCGCACCCGACGGGCCGATCACGGCGGTGAGGGTGCCGGGCCTGGCATCGACGGAGATGTTGTCGAGCAGCGTCTTGTTGCCCTCGATGGTCCACGTCAGTCCGCGCACCTCGAGGCCGCCGGTGCGGGTGTCGGCCTCGGTTTCGCTGCGGCGCACCAGGGTGCCGCCGGTGAACACCAGGTCGACGTTGCCGATGGTGACCACGTCACCGTCGTGCAGCACCGCGGAGTCCACTCGTGCGCCGTTGACGAACGTGCCGTTGATGCTGCGCTCGTCACGGATCTCGGTGCCGCCGGTCATCGGGATCAACGTCGCGTGATGCCGCGAGGCCAGCACGTCGGGGATGACGATGTCGTTGTCGGTTGCGCGGCCGATCTTCACCGCACCTGCGGGCGCGGGCGCGGTGCGCCCTGGCCGCAGGATCTTCATCATGCTGGTGGCGATGTTGCCGCCGGCTTCACTGCTGCCGCGAGCCGAGCCGGCGGCCGGCGCCATCGAGGTCGGTGCCGCGGACGGGTTCGGGGCGCTGCGGACCGGCTGGGACTGATAGGCCTGTGGCCCGCTGGGGTGGCCGGTCTGCGGACCGCTCGGGTAGCCGGTCTGCGGGCCGCTCGGGTACCCGCCCTGGGGCCCGCTGGGATATCCGGTGGGTGCGGTGGGGTAGCGCGGCTGCGGCCCCGAGGAGTAACCGGGACGCGGCGCCGCGGGCGGCTGACCGTATTGGGGACGCCCGGGTGCGGCGGCCTGAGTGGGCCAGGCGCCGCTGGGCCGGTTGCCGACGGGTACGGCCGCGGTCGGGGTCCGGCCGACCGATCCCTGGTGTCGTCCGACCTCGAACGTCAACTGGGGCCCGTCCGGGTTACCGATGTTGACGACCTGGCCATCGTGGATGTCGATCGAGGGCACCCGACGGCCGTTGGCATACATGCCGTTGAGGCTGCCGTTGTCGATCGCGACCCAACGACCTTGGTCGAAGCGCAGCACCAGGTGCGCGCGTGAGATCAGCGGGTGGGCAATGCGGACGTCGGCGCGGAGGTCTCGGCCGATGACGACATCGTTGCCCGGGGCAAAGGTACGGGTCGATCCGTCGTAACGAACGGTCAGCGCAGGGCTCATCGCGCTCAACTCTATCGGTAGTTCTCACCGGGACTGGGCCGTTGCGGAGGTGTCGCGGCGTGTGACGATGGCTCACATGGTTTCTGAAGGGGCGCAGAAGACGGCCGGCCGGGTGCTCGGCGTGCTGCGGACGCTCGGCACGATGCTGGCCGGGGCGGCGGTGGTGTGGTTGGTGTGGGCGGCAGTGTTGGGTGCCTGGGCGAGGTTGGGCGCGGCACGCAGCACCGGCGAAAGCGCCTGGTACGTCGTCGGCCTGCACCGGTGGGGCGAGGCCCTGCCCAACCGCATGGCGCTGGTCGTGGGCATCGTCGCCGTGGTGCTGATCGCCGCGATGGCCTACAGCGTCTGGCGCGGCCACACGGGCCGGGATCTGGCGGCTACGCCGGCCGGAACCGCGGGCGTGGCCGCGCTGCTGGTGATGGCTTACGTCACCCAGGGCATTCCGGCGTTCTACCGCGCAGCGATGGACAACTCACCGGTGACCGCGGCTCTGCCGGCCGGGATGGCGTCGTGGTGGTTGGGGCTGGCCGGAGCGGCGGCGACCTTCCTGGCGGCACGGGCCTTCCCTCTGTTGGAGCGCGCCGCGGTGAAGTTGCTGGCTGTCGGCGCAGCGATCGCGGTGGTGGTTGCCGCGGTGGTGACGGTGGGCGCGTTTCGCGCGGGCGACGACGCGCGCTTCCTCGATGCGACGACGGCGCCGGCTACCGATGTGCCCGCCGTGCCCGACGCGCTGGGCAAGCGAACGTTCACGGTGTCTGTGCCCGACGCCTTCGAGGGGGACAAGCACGAGCCCGGCCGCCAGATCGTGGCTGCGGGAGCCGGTTTCGTGGTCTACGGCGATCACCGCATCACCGCGTACGGCGCCGACGGCAAGGAACGCTGGCACTTCGCGCGCACCGGCCCCGGCGGCGTGACGGTCAACGGCATGCGGGTGTTCGACAACGGGGCCACGGTGGTGGCCTTCGTCGACAAGGGTCTGGTGGGACTCGACGCCACCACGGGCGAGCGGCTGTGGTCCAATGCCGACGACCAGATGATGTACGCGCTGGCCGAAGTTCCCGGCTACAACCTGGAAGCGCCATTCGTGGTGTATCGCGACGACCGGGTGTGGGTGCGCTTCGACACTCGCACCGGCGCCCCGAAGTGGTCGGTGCCCGCACCGCACGCTGATTGCGCCTTCCCGCCGCGCGCGGTGGACACCCGTGCGTGGTTGGTGTCTGTGGTGCAATGTCCATCCGAGCAGGGCAACGCGATCCGGGTGGTCGCACTCAACCCCGACAACGGCGAAGCCGTCTGGGACCACGAGGTGTTCAAGGGGCAGGCCGACGCCACCGCGGTGGCCACGCCGGCCAATGCGGTGGGCATCTTCGTTCAGTTCGGTGGGGCCGGTGCACCGCCCGGGATCTCGTACGTCAACGTCGTGGACAAGACGGTGACCCCGCTGCCGGAGCGCGGCACGGGCGAACCTTCACTCGGCCCGGGTGACGACTTCCTGTTCTCCGGCCGCGACGGCGGCCGTCAGCTACTGCTGTTCGGTCCCGACGGCAAGCAGAGATGCGCCGGCGCCCAAGGCATCCGCGGCAGCCAGACCCGCCTGGTGGGACAGGGGGGAGGCTTGGCGTACCTGTCGTTCGCGAACGGCTTCACCCTCGCGGACAACTCAGATCAGGGCTCGTTGCGCACCTTCGACGCGAAAACCTGTGCTCAGACCTCGGCTGTGCCCGCGGCGTCGGTCGAGGGTTTCGTCCCGGTGCCGGGTGCGGTGCTGGTCCTGCGGCGTGACGGGCAGACCCTGCAGATCGACGGGTACCGCCTAGCGTAGTGAGTCATGGCGTTGGTGTCAGCCGAGGGAACCGCGTGTTAGCATCCCCCGTGTGGCGACGATGTCTGCCGTCACATTCTGCGCTTCCAGGTGAACGATCACCTGAATCATTGCGGAGAGGCCTGAGATCATCAGGACATGTCCGGATGGGGTGCTGCGCCTTCTGGCGCACCAATTCCATTGTGTCGGTGGATTGATACCGGCAGACGAAAAGGACATGAGAGTGGCTTCCAAGGACGACAAGAACCTCAAGGACGTTCTCAAAAAGATCGAGGGTATGGATGAGCCGGCGCGTGCTCTGATGCGACGCATGCACGACGTGATCGTCGCCGCTGCGCCGGAACTCAAGCCGCGCATTTGGTACGGCATGCCGGGCTATGCAAAGTCTGCCAGCAGTCCCGTCCTCGTCTTTTTCCGGAACGATGAACTGATGAGCCTTGGCGTGAGCGAGAAGGCCACGCTGAAGCCCGCCGGAGACAAAGACGGAATGCTGATTCCCGCGGCATGGTACTTCGATGGCCTGGACGATGTCACCGAGCAGCGTGTTGCCGAGATCGTCCGCGCCGCCGTCCAGTAAGTAGAGCGGCGATGCGAGCGTGGGCGGGCCGGCACAGCGTAATCCGCTGCCGTGGAGTGGGACCCGCGGGTGATGGGCGAGGTGGGCGCTGGCTTCGTTGGTTGGCGCCGCGGCGCTGGTGGCGGTCGAGCGGCATGTGGGTCAAAACCGAGACGGCGGTTGCCGTCGGTTAGGCACCCGGGCGAGGCGTCGAGCATCGAAGTCGGCGGCCGCTGGTGCCAACGTGCTGTCCCGGTACGTCTAGGCGGGCGTATTGGCAAGGGCCGGAACGGCTTCTTCCGGGTAGCGGTCCTGGGCGTCCCAGACGTCGGCGGTCTGCACCGCCCAGAACACCGCGAACAGCACGATGAGAATGAGTTCGACGGTGATCACGCCGAAGTGCCAGCCGAGGACCAGCAGCACGACGCCGGCCACGATCGTGATGAGCATGAGCGCGGCGATGGTGGCGTAGAACCGCGCCAGGTGCTGGCGCACGGCCGCCCTGGCGTAGCACGCGTGGTAGACCGCCACCAGGGTGATGGCCAGAAACATTGCCACCGAGGCGATTACGTGCGCGTGCTGGGCGAACCAGCCCCACAACATCAGCGGCGCCCCGGCCACGGAAATGACCAACAACGCCGCCGGAAGCCACTTTTCCACCCGCAACAGCGCGGTGGCGATGGTCTTCCACAGGGTGGCGGCCTCGGCGCAGGAAGGCTCGGACGCCACCGGTGGCTCTTGCGGTCGCCGCCAGCGGCCCAGCGCCAGATACATCCCGGTGCCCGCGGCGACGGCCACGAACAGCGCGGCGACGTTGTTGGCGACGCCGCCGAAGGGGTCGGCGACGGTGGGAAGCCACGGCCGGCACAGGTCACCGGGGCCGGTGGGCACCAACGCCACGATGAAGGCCATGAACCCGGAGTAGTTCAGCAGCGCGTCTTCACCGATGCGGCTGCCTTTGTAGGCGATCAGGCAGATTCCGATCGCGCACAACGACGCCAGGAAAACCGCGTGTGTGCGGGTGTAGAAGAACGCGCTGATGGACCCCTGCGGGCAAGTGTCCGTCCATGTCAACGCCAGTGAGGTCAACAGGAACACCACCAGCGCAACGAGTCCGACCCGCACGTAGCGGTAGGTCACCATGGTGTCGCTGGGGTCGTTACCAACCATGGAGCTATTAGCTCACGAGCGAGTCCGGGGCCCCCGTCACCACGCAGTGGGTATGGCGGTAGATCGTGGGCATGCACTCATTGCAGTGCGTGCACAGCGATTTCACGGAACCTTTTTCGCTTTCGGCCTTGATCCGGTTGAGCAGGTCCGGCTCGGCCAGCAGTGCGCGGCCCATCGCGACGAAGTCGAAGCCCGCCGCCATCGCGCGGTCCATGGTCTCGCGGTTGGTGATGCCGCCCAGCAGGATGATCGGCATGGTCAGCTCCGCGCGGAATTTTTCGGCGTCACGCATCAAATACGCCTCGTGGTACGGATATTCGCGGAAGAACTTGTTGCCGCTCATCCGAATACCCCAGCTGATCGGGGGTTTGAAGTTCGCCGCGAACTCCTTGACCGGGGCGCCGCCACGGAACAGGTACATGGGGTTGACCAGCGAGCTGCCCGCGGTGAGCTCGATGGCGTCCAGCCCGCCGTCTTCCTCGAGCCATTTCGCGGTCTGCAGCGACTCGTCGATCGGGATGCCGCCGCGCACCCCGTCGCTCATGTTCAGTTTGGCGATGACGGCGATCTTCCGGTCGCCGTGCTTGTCGACGGCGTCGCGCACCGCGCGCACCACTCCACGGGCCACCTTCGCCCGGTTCTCCAGCGATCCGCCGAACTCGTCGGTGCGCCGGTTGATCAGCGGCGACAGGAAGGAGCTGGCCAGATAGTTGTGGCCGAGGTGCACCTCGACGGCATCGAAACCGGAGTCGATGGCCAGCCGGGCAGCGTTGGCGTGGGCTTCGGTCACGTCACGGATGTCGTCGATGCTGGCCTTCTTGGCGAACCGCATCGACAGCGGGTTGAAGAACCGCACCGGCGCCAGCGCAGGGGCCTTGTTGGTCCGGGAGTTGGCCACCGGCCCGGCGTGGCCGATCTGGGCGCTGATGGCCGCACCTTCGGCATGGATGGTCTCGGTGAGCTTGGTCAGGCCCGGCACGGCCTCGGGCCGCATCCAGATCTGCCAGCCGTCGGTGCGGCCACCGGGGGCCACTGCGCAGTAGGCCACGGTGGTCATGCCGACGCCACCGGCAGCGGGCAGGCGGTGGTAGTTGATCAAATCCTCGGTGACCAGCGCGTCAGGCGTGGACGCTTCGAAGGTGGCGGCCTTGATGATGCGGTTACGCAGCGTCACCGGGCCGAGTTTGGCCTCACTGAAAACATCAGTGAACACATTGGGCTGAGTGTTCATAGGTGGAGCTTGCCACGCCACCTGACACAATGGCACCCGTGGGTGCGATTGATTTGGACGGTAAGGCCACGCGTGACGAGATCTTCGTCGACCTCAAGCAGCGCGTAGCGAAGTTGGCCGAAGCGGGGCGGACGCCCGGGCTGGGCACCGTTCTGGTCGGCGACGATCCCGGGTCGCAGGCCTATGTGCGCGGCAAACATGCCGACTGCGCCAAGGTCGGCATCAACTCGATCCGCCGCGACCTGCCCGCCGATATCACGCAGGCCCAGCTCGACGAGACCATCGACGAGCTCAACGCCAATCCGGACTGCACGGGCTACATCGTGCAGCTGCCGCTGCCCAAGCACCTCGATGAGAACGCCGCGCTCGAGCGCATCGATCCGGCCAAGGACGCCGACGGCCTGCACCCGACCAATCTGGGCCGGCTGGTGCTCGGCAAGGACGCGCCGCTGCCCTGCACCCCGCGCGGCATCGTGCACCTGCTGCGCCGGTTCGAGGTACCGATCGCCGGGGCTCATGTCGTGGTGATCGGCCGCGGCGTGACGGTCGGCCGGCCGATGGGCCTGCTGCTGACCCGGCGGTCGGAGAACGCCACCGTCACGCTGTGCCACACCGGCACGCGGGATCTGCCCGCGTTGACCCGGCAGGCCGACGTCATCATCGCTGCGGTGGGTGTGCCGCACATGGTGACCGCGGACATGGTCAAGCCGGGCGCGGCCGTCGTCGACGTCGGCGTGAGCCGCGTGGACGGCAAGCTCACCGGTGACGTCGCCCCGGACGTCTGGGACGTGGCCGGGCACGTGTCGCCCAACCCGGGTGGCGTCGGCCCGCTGACGCGGGCGTTCCTGCTGACCAATGTTGTCGAGCTCGAAGAGTCGAAACTGGCGTGACAGCAAAGGAGTTCGTCCGCAAGGTGGTCGCCGGGCAGTGGCCGATCCTGGTGGTCGGGCTGATCTTCATCGCGGCGTTCGTCTTGGTGGTGGCGGGCTACTGGCGCCGCGGTGCGCTCATCATTGGTATCGGGGTGGGGGCGGCGGCAGCGTTGCGGTTGGCCCTGACCGATGACCGGGCCGGTCTTCTGGTGGTGCGTTCGCGCACCATCGACTTCGCGACCACGGCGACGGTGAGTGCGGCGGTGCTCTACATCGCCTGGACCATCGACCCGCTCGGTACCAGCTAGCAGGCGGCTTCGAACAACGCCACCCACTGCCCAGCCGTGAGCGCTTTGGGCAGAGCGCACGGGTGGATTCCGTTGGCGGACAGCCACCGAGGATGCACATGGGGCCGCAGAATCTGGGCCAGACCACGGCCGCGCCCAGTGAAAACCCGGTGGACCAGTGCCTGGTATGAACGACGGTCTGCCCGGGGGATCAGCGGCTCAGCTCGGCGCTTGATGGTCAGCAGTCCGGCGTCCACACTCGGCCGCGGCCGAAACGCGTCGGCCGAGACCTTTCGCGCCAGGCCGAATTCGAACCATGGCCACCACTGGGCGGTCATCATGGTGGCGCCGCCGACACAGGCCCGCCGCCGAGCCACCTCCCACTGCACCAGCAGGATCGCGTCGGTCCAACCCTCCTCGTGCAACAGGCGCCGGAGGATGACGGTGGTCAGATGGAATGGCAGATTACCCACCACCACATGCGGCGCTGCGGGGAGTCGGTACCGCAGAAAATCCGCACTGACCACCTCAGCCGAGGTTCGGTCCGCCAATCTTCGGGCCCGCCTCCGATCGATTTCGATGGCGGTCAGCGGACGGTTCAACCGTTGCAGCGGCAGGGTGAGAGCACCGTCGCCGGCGCCGATTTCGATGATGGGACCTGTTGTGTGGGAAACGATCTTGACGATGTCGGCGACCACGCGTCGGTCGCACAGGAAGTTCTGGCCGTACTCGTGACGGCCATGACGAGTTGAGGGCACGGATACTCCGCAGTCGCAGGGGCAAAGTTACTGCGGCGGATGTTCCGAGAAGGTGGAGATCCGCCGGCTATTGGGTGCGCAAGCGGAGGTAGGTCACGGACATGGCTGCCACGGTAGCCAGCGGCGCGGCCGAGCCTCAACTGATTTTCGTAGAAAATGCCCAGAAGGCAATATTGCCCAATAGGCAATATTTGGCTACGGTGAAGACATGGCACCGGGACTGCGGGAACGCAAGAAGCTCGACACCCGAAGGGCGCTCAGCGATGCGGCGCTGCGTCTCGCGTTCGAGCGCGGGTTGGAGAACGTCACCCGCGAGGACATCGCCAACCTGGCCGGAGTCTCGCTGCGTACCTTCACCAACTACTTCTCCGGGAAGTACGACGCACTGGCCTATCGCCAGCAGGAACGCCTGCGGCGCAGCATCGACATGTTGCGGGTGCGGCCCGTGAACGAGCCGCTGTGGACCGCGATCGCTGAATCGGTGATCAAACCACTGGACGACGACATGACCGACGTCTACGGTGCTGAGAGCGCGCTGCCGACCCGCGAGCAGCTGGTCGAGGTCCGGAAATTGCTGATGATCCCCGAGATTCGCGACGCGACCTACCGAGGACTGGCCGATGAGTGGGTCGTTGCGATCGCTGAGCGGACCGGCGCGGAGCCGCACGACATGTATCCGCGCCTCGTGGCGGCGGTCGTGCGGGCCGTCGGCGACACTGCGATGGACGAGTACGGAAATGCCGATCCGCCAGTGACTCTCGCGTCATTGCTGCGCAAAGGCTTCGCGGCGGTGGCCGCGGGTCTGCCGGAACCGGGAGGGAAGAAATGAAAGACCAGGTGGACGTCGTCATCTCAGGTGCCGGCCCCAACGGCCTGTTGGTGGCGGGGGAGCTGGCGCTGGCCGGGGTGCGGCCGGTGGTGCTCGAGCAATTGCCTGAGCCAAGCGAGGAGCTCAAGGCCAACGGCATTGTCGGACAGGCCAACCGAGTGCTCGACCTGCGCGGGCTGTATCAGGAGCTCAGCGGGACCGGTCAGCCGCCGGAGCCGATGGCCGGCTACATCTTCGCCGGCATGCAGGTGCCGTTCATCGACGTCGTCGACAACCCGATGTACGGCATGCTGATCCAGCAGCCGCGCGTGGTACGGCAATTGGTGGACTGGGTACAGGGGCTCGGGGTCGAGATCCGGTGGGGGCATGAGCTCGTCGACCTCGAGCAGGTGGCCGGGGGAGTCGTCGTCGACGTCGCCTCGCCGGCAGGCGACTACCGACTGCCCGCCACCTACCTGGTCGGGGCCGACGGTGGCCGCAGCCCGGTCAGGAAGAAGGCAGGCATAGAGTTTCCGGGGCTGACCACCGACGTGGTCGCCCGGGTGGCCCACATCCGGGTGCCGGACGAACTGCGCACCGGTTACGGAGCATTGGATGTGCCCGGGATCGGCCATATCCCGTTCGGACACAACCGTTTCGACGGTGGTGTACTGATCTACGCCGAGTTCCACGCGGGCCGGTCGATGCTCGGGACCATCGAGTACGGTTCGGTCCTGCCGGATGACGCACCAGAGCTGACGATCGATGAGCTGCGCGAGAGCGTGAAGCGCGTGGTGGGTGCCGACCTGCCGATCGCGCCGCCGGACGGACCGGGTCCGCATGCCCTGCGGCGGATCAACGGCCAGAACACCCGTCAGGCCGCGCAGTACCGGGCCGGCAACGTCTTCCTGGTCGGCGACGCGGCCCACGTGCACTCGGCCATGGGTGGCCCAGGGCTCAACCTCGGCCTGCAGGACGCGATGAATCTGGGTTGGAAACTGGGCGCGACGGTGCGGGGTTGGGCTCCGGAGGGGCTGCTGGACAGTTACCACAGTGAGCGTTGGCCGGCGGGGCAGCGGGTGATGATGCACTCCATGGCCCAGGCCGCCCTGATGGCTTCCGGTCCCGAAGTCACCGCGCTGCGAACGCTTTTCGGTGAACTGCTGGCCACCCCGGACGGCGCGGCGCACATCGCCGGATTGTTGGCCGGTTCCGATGTTCGCTACGACGTCGGTGACGGCCACCGGCTGTCCGGGTTCTTCGTGCCCGATTTCGTGCTGGACGATGGGCGTCGGGTCGCCGAGCTGCTGCGCTCGGGCCGGCCGCTGCTGCTCGACTTGTCGGCCGGCGACTACGGCGACGTCGTTCACCGGTGGCGTGACCGGGTGGACTTCGAAGTGGCGACGACGCCCGCAGCAGATCGGCCCGCCGCAGCCCTGCTGATCCGGCCCGACGGCTACGTCGCCTGGGCGGCAGACGAATTCGATGAAAAAGGGCTACGGGTGGCGTGCGCGCGCTGGTTCGGCCCGGAGGTCGAGGCGTCCGCGCTCAGCGCCTGAGGGTGGCTCAGCCGAGGGTGGCCCTGATCCCGACCGTCACGTAGGGCAGCGCCAGCCCCGACGTATTGGCCAGCGCCGGATGGGTGGCAAGCAGTTCGCGCACCTGCTCCAGCGTCCGGGTGCGCACCTGCTCCGGTGAGGTGATGCAGTAGCTGCGGGAGGCCACCAGGTCGATGAGGGCCTGGGGCGTCAGGTAACTCGTCCACTCCACCTGATGACGTTCGATCTCGCCGAACGGCTCAGCCAGCGTCACCTCGTTGTTGAACGGGTCGTGTTCGGGGCCGATGATGCGGCCCAGGTCCTTGACCCAACCGGAGCGTTCGTCGCGGGTGTTCCACACCAGGCCCAGCCGGCCGCCGGGGCGCAGCACTCGGCTGACCTCCTTGACGGCCCGCTCAGGGTCGAACCAGTGCCAGGCCTGCGCCACCAGCACGGCGTCGACACTGTTGTCGGCCAGCGGGATCTCCTCGGCCGTACCCAGCAGCGCGGGGGTGTCCGGCAGTGAGTTCGACAGCAGCTCAAGCATTTCCGGGATGGGATCCACGGCGATCACGTCCAGTCCGCGCTCGACGAGCCGGGTGGTCAGCTTGCCGGTGCCCGCGCCCAGGTCCAGCACGTCGTGCGCCCCCTCGGGCAGCAGCCAGTCGATCGCCTCCGGCGGATACGACGGCCGGCCCCGTTCGTAGGCCGCGGCTTCCGAGCCGAAGGACAGAGAACGCTGCTTGGGAGAGCTCACCGTTGTGCCAGCTCCAGTGTGCGGCGGATCAATTTGCCGACCACTTCCGTCTCGACCAGGAAACCGTCGTGTCCGTAGGCCGAGTCGACCACGTCCAGGCCGCTACAGCCGGGCAGTAACTCGGCCAGTTCCTGCTGTAGCCGAATCGGGTACAGGCGGTCGGAGGTGATCCCACCGACGATGACGGGCACCGGACAGCTGCGCAGCGCGCTGGCGACACCGCCGCGGCCCCGGCCCACATCGTGCGTCGACAACGCATCCGAAAGGGCTACATAGGTGCCGGGATCGAACCGGCGGGCCAGCTTGCCGCCCTGGTATTCCAGGTAACTCTGCACTCCGTAGCGTCCGCCGGCGGTCGGATCCTCGTCGCCCTGGGCGTCGTTGCGGAAACGTTCGTCGAGTTCTTCCTCGCCCCGATAGGTCAGGTGCGCGAACCGCCGGGCGATCTCCATGCCGGCCAACGGGGCCCGGTCGGTGTCGTGGTAGTCGCCGCCCTGCCAGTCCGGATCGGCCTTGATGGCGGCCACCTGGGAGCTCTGGGTACCGATCTGATCCGCCGTGGCGCGGGCACCGACCGCCAGCACCAGCCCGGCTCGCACTTCGTCGGGATGCCCGACGAGCCATTCCAGGGCGCGCGCTCCGCCCATCGACCCGCCGACCACCGCCGCCACCTCGGTGATGCCGAACGCGGCCAGCGCGGCCCGGTCGGCCTCAACCTGATCGCGGATGGTGATCTGGGGAAACCTTGAGCCCCAAGGCTTTCCGTCGGGTGCGAGCGAGCCGGGGCCGGTGGAGCCCTGGCAGCCGCCGAGCGCGTTGGTCGAGATCGCACACCACTGGTCGGTGTCGATCGGGGCGCCGGGTCCGGCCACCCCGTCCCACCAGCCCGCGGTCGGATGGCCGTCGCCGGCCGGTCCGGTGACGTGGGAGTCGCCGGTCAGCGCGTGCAGCACCATCACCACGTTGTCGCGCGCGGGTGACAGTTCACCCCAGCGCTGCACAGCGATCGACACGTCGGGCAGGACGGTGCCGTTCTCGAGCGTCAGGTCGCCGATGCGCACGATGCACGTCTCGCCTTCGGCAGGCAAAGGGAGGGTGGACACGGCCGGTTCTTCGGTGATCGTCATGCCGGTCTTCTCTCGCCGCCCTACACCGCCGCCGGAGTCTGTGCGACGCCGCTGAACGGACGGGCCGCGGCGAATCCCTGCTCCAGGTCGGCCAGGATGTCGTCGATGCCCTCGATGCCGACCGCCAGCCGCACCAGGCCGGGGGTGACACCGGTGGACAGCTGCTCCTCGGGGGAGAGCTGGGCGTGCGTGGTCGAGGCGGGGTGGATCACCAGCGAGCGCACGTCACCGATGTTGGCGACGTGGCTGTGCAGGGTCAGCGCGTTGACGAACGCCTTACCGGCCTCCACGCCACCGGCCAGTTCGAACGCCAACACGGCGCCGGTGCCTTTCGGGGCGATCTTCTGGCCCAGCTCGTACCAGGGCGAGGTGGGAAGTCCGGCGTAATTCACCGAGGTGACGCCGGAGTGCCCGGCGAGGTATTCGGCGACCTTCTGCGCATTGGCCACGTGGCGTTCAACACGCAGCGACAGCGTTTCCAATCCCTGCGCGATCAAAAAGGCGTTGAACGGCGACAGCGCGCTGCCCAGATCGCGTAGCAGTTGCACGCGCGCCTTGAGCGCGTAGGCGGGTGCCCCGAGTTCGGCGAAGACCACGCCGTGGTAGCTCGGGTCCGGTGTGGTGAAGCCGGGGTGGCGGCCCTGCGTCCAGTCGAAGTTGCCGCTGTCGACGATCACGCCGGCGATCGCCGAACCGTGACCGCCCAGGTATTTGGTGGCCGAGTGCACCACGATGTCGGCGCCGAGCGCGATCGGCTGGATCAGGTACGGCGTGGCGATGGTGTTGTCGACGATCAGCGGGACGCCGTTCTCGTGCGCCACCGCCGAGACGCTCGGGATGTCGAGGATGTCGATCTGCGGGTTGGAGATGGACTCGGCGAAGAAGGCCGTGGTGTTGGGCCGGACGGCCGCGCGCCAGCTGTCGAGGCTGTCCGGATCTTCCACGAAGCTGACCTCGATGCCCAGCTTGGGCAGTGTGTAGTGGAACAGGTTGTAGGTGCCGCCGTAGAGCCGCGGGCTGGACACGATGTGGTCGCCGGCGCCGGCCAG
Organism: Mycolicibacterium senegalense; assembly: GCF_019645875.1. Lineage (GTDB taxonomy): Bacteria > Actinomycetota > Actinomycetes > Mycobacteriales > Mycobacteriaceae > Mycobacterium > Mycobacterium senegalense. Next base: position 1,690,322 of record NZ_CP081000.1, read on the forward strand.
GTTGAGGATGGCGAACGTCTCGGCGGCCTGGCCCGAGGACAGCAGCAGCGCGGCGACTCCGCCTTCGAGTGCGGCGATGCGCTGCTCGACCACGTCGGTGGTGGGGTTCATGATCCGCGTGTAGATGTTGCCCGGCTCGGCCAGGCCGAACAGGGCGGCGGCGTGATCGGTGTCGCGGAACGTGTACGACGTGGTCTGGTAGATCGGTAGGGCCCGGGCGTTGGTGGCGCTGTCCGGGGTCTGGCCGGCGTGAACCTGCTTGGTCTCGAATGACCAGTTGGCAGCGATCTCAGGGTTTGTCATGGCTGGGGTATCTCCTCCGGTGACGGGACGAGGAAGGTCAGGGGTGTGGTCGGCTTACCTAAGGGTTCACTGACACATACACATGGCTGGCCTCCATCAGGTTTCCCTGTCTGTCTGGGGGCCCGTACCGTCGGACCCGCGCTTGCCTTACAGCCGTGGACGACTGCTCAACCTGGTCATCACCCGGGGCACCCCACCGCGGTTGGAGGGTTGCCGGCCAGCAAGCCGGGGCTTGATGCTGACACTCATGACCGGCCTGCAGCTTATCGCAACGCGCTGAGACCGTGCCAGTCGGTTCTTCGGGGTGTTTGCCCGTTTTGTGCGAGCCGGACTGAAAAGCGTTCATCTGCGCGGGCGAAGGTAGGTGTCGGGCGCCTGAACACGAGTCAAAGTTACTGGTCAGTAATGAAAGCTGCCCCTTCGAGGCCGTTCCCGTCCTTGTAGTCTGGCCGCGACACAAGAGCAGCGAATAACCACGAGTGACAACGAGTGATCCTCGTCGAACCGAGACTGACGCCGGGAGAGCAACCATGACTGCCCAGCAGCCGACCATCATCTACACGCTGACCGACGAGGCGCCGCTGCTTGCGACGTACTCCTTCCTGCCGATCATCCGCGCCTTCGCGGAACCGGCGGGTATCGACATCCAGACCAGTGACATCTCGGTGGCGGCCCGCATCCTGGCCGAATTCGGCGACTACCTGACCGACGAGCAGAAGGTCCCCGACAACCTCGGCGAGCTGGGCCGGCTGACCCAGCTGCCCGAGACCAACATCATCAAGCTGCCCAACATCAGCGCCTCCGTCCCGCAGCTCACCGCCGCGATCAAGGAACTGCAGCAGAAGGGCTACGCCGTCCCCGACTTCCCGGGCGACCCGAAGACCGACGAGGAGAAGGCGATCCGCGATCGCTATTCAAAGATCCTCGGTAGCGCGGTGAATCCGGTTCTGCGCGAAGGTAACTCGGACCGTCGCGCCCCCAAGGCGGTCAAGGAGTACGCGCGCAAGCACCCGCACAGCATGGGCGAGTGGTCGCAGGCGTCGCGGACCCACGTGGCCACCATGAAGACCGGCGACTTCTACCACGGTGAGAAGTCGATGACGCTGGACAAGGCGCGCAACGTGCGCATGGAGCTGGAAACCAAGGGTGGCGAGACGATCGTCCTCAAGCCCGAGGTCAAGCTCGACGAGGGTGATGTCATCGACTCGATGTACATGAGCAAAAAGGCGCTCATCGAGTTCTACGAGGAGCAGATCGAGGACGCCTACAAGACGGGCGTGATGTTCTCGCTGCACGTCAAGGCGACCATGATGAAGGTCAGCCACCCGATCGTGTTCGGCCACGCCGTCAAGGTCTTCTACAAGGACGCCTTCGCCAAGCACGAGAAGCTGTTCGACGAGCTCGGCGTCAACGTCAACAACGGCCTGTCCGATCTCTACAGCAAGATCGAGGCGCTGCCGGCCTCGCAGCGTGAGGAGATCATCGAGGACCTGCACCGCTGCCACGAGCACCGCCCCGAGCTGGCCATGGTGGATTCGGCCAAGGGCATCTCGAACTTCCACTCGCCGTCCGATGTCATCGTCGACGCCTCGATGCCGGCGATGATTCGCCTCGGCGGCAAGATGTACGGCGCCGACGGCCGCACCAAGGACACCAAGGCGGTCAACCCGGAGTCCACGTTCTCGCGGATCTACCAGGAGATGATCAACTTCTGTAAGACCCACGGGCAGTTCGACCCGACCACGATGGGCACGGTGCCCAACGTCGGCCTGATGGCGCAGAAGGCCGAGGAATACGGCAGCCACGACAAGACCTTCGAAATCTCCCAGGCCGGTGTCGCCAAGATCGTCGACATCGACACCGGAGAGGTGCTGCTGAGCCAGGAGGTCGAAGAGGGCGACATCTGGCGCATGCCCGTCGTGAAGGACGCGCCGATCCGGGACTGGGTCAAGCTCGCCGTCAACCGCGCCCGGCTGTCCGGCATGCCGGTGGTGTTCTGGCTGGACACCGAGCGGCCGCACGAGGTCGAGCTGCGCAAGAAGGTCAAGACCTACCTCAAGGACCACGACACCGAGGGCCTGACCATCCAGATCATGCCGCAGGTGTGGGCCATGCGGTACACCATCGAGCGTGTGATCCGCGGGCAGGACACCATCGCCGCGACCGGCAACATCCTTCGTGATTACCTGACCGATCTGTTCCCGATCCTGGAACTGGGCACCAGCGCCAAGATGCTCTCGATCGTGCCGCTGATGGCCGGCGGCGGCCTGTACGAGACGGGCGCCGGCGGTTCGGCCCCCAAGCACGTGCATCAGCTGGTGGAGGAGAACCACCTTCGCTGGGATTCGCTCGGTGAGTTTCTCGCTCTCGGCGCCAGCCTCGAGGATCTGGGCAACAAGACCGACAACGACAAGGCCAAGGTGCTGGCCCACGCGCTCGACACCGCAACCGGAAAGTTGTTGGACGAGAACAAGTCCCCGTCACGTAAGACCGGCGAGCTGGACAACCGCGGCAGCCAGTTCTACCTCGCGCTGTACTGGGCGCAGGCGCTGGCCGAGCAGACCGAGGACAAGGAGCTGGCCGCGCACTTCGCGCCGCTCGCCAAGTCGCTCGGCGAGCACGAGCAGGCCATCGTCTCCGAACTCAATGCGGCCCAGGGCAAGCCGGCCGACATCGGTGGCTACTACTACCCGGACCCCGAGAAGACCGCCGCGGTGATGCGTCCGAGCAAGACGCTCAACGACACGCTGGCGGCCTCCGCGAAGGCTTAGAGGCGGCACGGCAGGCGGCGGCGTCGATTTCCACCGTAGGGCGGTAACCCGCGAACGCGGGCAACCGTGGTGTGGAAAGCGGCGCAGCCGCTGGCGCCACGCCGTTACGACCTAGCCCGTCGCGCGGGCCTGGCCGATGTGGCGATCGACGAACTCGGTGATCACCCGGGTGATGGTGTCGGGTGCTTCGAACATGGGCACGTGCCCGACGCCCTTGAGGGTGGTGACGACGGCGTCCGGCGCCAGGCTTCGGGTGAAGTGCCGGGTGAACCGCGGGGCCGGCAACACCCGGTCCTTCTCGCAGATGACGAGCTGGGTCGGGGTTCGCGAGTCGGCGATCTCCATCAGCCCGGCCGTGGTCAGGGCCTTGACCATGAGTTTGAAGTAGGCCGGGCAATGTGCCAGGTCTTCGATCAGATCGCGACGGTCGCTGTCGTTGAGCACGTCGGGCGTCGCGCTCACCGCGACATATGAAATCTGCTTGGTGAGCGGAAATTTCAGCAGCTGCTCACGCAACACCGCGGTGGACAGCACGATCGGCAGCGCTGCCATGAACTTGGCGATGATCTCGTACTTCGCCAGCGTGTGCATCGACCAGCCGCCGGCCGGGGCGATACCGGTCAGGGTGCGGGCCCGGCCACGTCGTTCCAGCTCGAAGGCCACCCAGCCGCCCAGGGAATTGCCGACGATGTGCGCGGTGGTCCAGCCGAGTTCGTCGAGGCGGCGTTCGACGTCGTCGGCCAGTGACGCGACGTCGAGGAGCAGTGGTGCGTGCGCGCCACCGTGGTGACCGGCCATGGTCGGGGCGAACACGTCGTAGCGGCCGGTCTGGGCGAGTTGCGGCGCGACGTACTTCCACACGCTCTGCGAGAGCAGGAACGGATGCAGCAGCAGGATCGGATCGCCGTCGGGAGTGCCGAGGTGGATCGGAGCACGTTCAGCCATGCCGCCAGACATTAAGGTGATACCGCCGGTACCGCAAGGCCCTGTCGGTGCCGATCGGTAGGGTCTGGGCCGTGGCATCTCCGGCACCTCTGACCGTCAGCACCATCAACGTCAACGGGATTCGCGCAGCGGTCAAGCAGCGCTCCACCGACAACCTCGGCCTGCTGCCGTGGCTGAAGGAAACCGAGGCCGACGTGGTGTGCCTGCAGGAGACCCGGGCCGACGACGAACAGCTCAGCGATGCCTTGGCGCCGGCGCTGGCCGACGGCTGGAACCTGGCTTCGGCCGTCCCGCATGTCAAGGGTCGCAACGGCGTTGCGGTGCTGTCCCGGCATCCCATCGAGGCGGCCCGGCTGCTGGTCTCCGATGAGTTCGAGGCTCACGGGCGCTACCTCGAGGTGGATACCGCGGGGGTGACGGTGGCCAGCGTCTACGTCCCCACCGGGGAGGCGGAGACGGAACGTCAGCTGGAGAAGGAACGGTTCATGGCCACCATCGCCGCCCGGATGGCCGAGCTGCTGGAGCATGATGCGGTGCTGTGCGGGGACTGGAACATCGCGCACACCGAGAACGACATCAAGAACTGGAAGGGCAACGTCAAGAAGGCGGGGTTTTTGCCCAGTGAGCGCGCCTGGCTCACCGAGCTGTTGGGCACCGGTTGGGTGGACGTGGTGCGGGTGCTGCATCCCGACGTGGCCGGGCCCTACAGCTGGTGGTCATGGCGCGGTAAGGCTTTCGACAACGATGCCGGCTGGCGCATCGACTATCACCTGGCCAGCCCGACGCTGGCGGTCAAGGCCACCTCGGCGCGGGTGGACCGGGCCGAGCTGTACGCGCTGCGGTGGTCGGATCATTCACCGGTGACGGTCTGCTACGGCTGACGCCAGTTGGGCCGACGGCCCAGGTGTAGCAGGGCCTGTTCGAAATCCGTTGCGGCCGAGGCGTTGACCGCCCGGTCGAACGGAACGGCCGCCGCGTCGCGGACGTCGCCGTCGGGGATCGCCATGACCAATGGCAACAGGGCCGTGACCACGTCGTCCGGCAGTTCGTACCGCGCGCCCATCGACGCGGCTACGTCCCACCCGTGCACGGCGTAGTCCACGAAATGGAACCCGATCGCCAGAGCGCCGGGGAACGTCGCGTTCGGCCCGAATTCGGGTAATGCGAATGTCGCCTCCATGACCCCGTCGGCGGCGAACGCGTCGAGCACGTCATGGGCGGCAGCGGTGTAGCTGCCGGCCGGGTCGGCGCGCACAGCGTCGGCCACGGTCGCGACGTCCCAGGCCGATTCATCGGCGCCCTGGCCGCGGGCTGCGGCGGCGAACCCTCGGTGCTGGACGGTCATGTGCGCCAGCAGGTCGGCCAACGTCCATCCGGCGCAGGGGGTGGGCCGGTCCAGGTCGGATGGGCGTACTGCTTCGACGACCTCGGCGGAACGCAGGACGGCGAGGCGGTGTAACGGGCGTAGGTCTGTCTCAATAGTATGCATACGCTTACGATAAGCGTGAGCACATCATATGGCAACGCTTACCCTGATCCGGTGTCTCGACCCGACCTGGCGGCCATGCTGGCCCCGCTGCTGAGGGAGCTGATCGCTGCCGAGCAGCCGGTGCTCGACGCTCATGGCGTGTCGATGTGGGGCTACGTCGTACTGCTCGCCCTGGATCGCTCCGCGGTGCGGACCCAGGCTGCGTTGGCCGAGGCGATCGGGGCGGACAAGACCCGCATCATCCGCACCCTCGATGACCTGCAACAACAGGGCTACATCGAGCGCGAAGCCGATCCCGACGACCGCCGGGTGCGGCTATTGGCCATCACCGAAGCGGGGCGCGCGGTCAAGGATGCGGTCCAGCGCGAGATTCAGCGCGGGGAGGAGCGGTGGCTGGGGGAGCTGACCGCCGATGATCGGAAAGTGTTCCTGCGAGTGCTACAGCAGCTGACCCCTGAATAACCCGGATGACGTCAGTGCGAAAATCAGAAGATCATGAGTAGCGGAAGCAAACAGGTCGTATTCTCGGGCGCCCAGCCCACCTCCGACTCCCTGCACCTCGGCAATGCCCTGGGTGCCGTCACGCACTGGGCGCAGCTGCAGGACGGTTACGAGGCGTTCTTCTGCGTCGTCGACCAGCACGCCATCACCGTGCCGCAGGATCCCGAGACCCTGCGCCGCCGCACACTGGTGACGGCCGCGCAGTACCTGGCGCTCGGCATCGACCCGACGCGCAGCACCGTGTTCGTGCAGAGCCATGTGGCCGAGCACACCCAATTGGCTTGGGTGCTGGGATGTTTCACCGGTTTCGGCCAGGCCTCACGGATGACGCAGTTCAAGGACAAGTCAACCAAGCAGGGGGCGGAGGCCACCACGGTCGGCCTGTTCACCTATCCGGTGCTCATGGCCGCCGACATCCTGCTCTACGGCACCGATCTGGTCCCGGTCGGGGAAGACCAGCGTCAGCACCTCGAGCTGACGCGCGACCTGGCGCAACGCTTCAACGCCCAATTCGCGGACACATTCGTGGTGCCCGAGGCGATGATCCCCAAGACCACCGCCAAGATCTACGACCTGCAGGATCCGTCGGCGAAGATGAGCAAGTCGGCAGCCAGTGATGCCGGGCTGATCAGTCTGCTCGACGATCCGAAAGCCACCGCCAAGAAGATCCGTTCCGCGGTGACCGACAGCGAGCGCGAGATCCGGTTCGATCAGGAGAACAAGCCCGGCATCTCGAACCTGCTGACCATCCAGTCGGCGGTGACCGGTACCGATGTCGACAAGCTGGTCGAGGGCTATGCCGGCCGCGGCTACGGCGATCTCAAGAAGGAGACCGCCGAGGCGGTCGTGGAGTTCGTCACGCCGATCAAGACCCGGGTGGATGAACTGCTGGCCGACCCGGCTGAGCTGCAGTCCGTTCTGGCCGCCGGGGCAGAACACGCCCGCGAGGTGGCCGGGAAGACCCTCGCTCGGGTTTACGACAGGATAGGGTTTCTCCAGCAAACGTCGTAAACACCGGGGAGGGGTTGGCGGTGAACGAGCCGGAGAAGCCGGGATTCCTGGACCGGCTACGCGCCCGCTTTCCCTGGTTCGACCACGTCATGCGGGCCCAGGAGCGCTACAACGACTGCAACGGCAACTTCTACGCCGCCGGTATCACGTATTTCACGATCTTTGCGCTGTTTCCGCTCCTGATGGTCGGCTTCGCCGCCGGCGGCTTCCTGCTGTCGCGCCGGCCTGAGCTTTTGCAGGAAATCGAGGAACGGATCCGGCAAGCGGTGTCGGGTGACCTCGGCCAGCAACTGGTCACGCTCATGGATTCAGCCATTGCCTCCCGCGGCACCGTAGGCGTGATCGGACTCGTGACCGCGGCGTGGGCCGGCCTGGGTTGGATGGCCAACCTGCGTGAGGCGCTGAGCCAGATGTGGGAGCAGCACGCCGAGACCAGCTTCGTCGGCAACAAGCTTTCGGACCTGCTCGCCCTGGTGTCGGCGTTCCTGGCGATGGTGATCACCATCGCGCTGACCGCGCTCGGTGACCCCGCGTTGATGCGTAAGGTGTTGCGCTGGATCGGTCTTCACGACGGCGTGGTCCTCGGCAGCGGGTTGCGGCTGATATCGATCGCCGTGTCCGTCTCCATCTCGTGGCTGTTGTTCACCTGGATCATTTCCCGGCTACCGCGTGAACCGGTACCGTTCCGCCGGTCGATTCGGGCCGGCTTGCTGGCTGCCGTCGGCTTCGAGATCTTCAAACAGGTGGCGTCGATCTATCTGCAGTCCGTCCTGAACGGTCCGGCCGGAGCGACCTTCGGCCCGGTGCTCGGATTGATGGTGTTCGCCTATGTCACCGCGCGGTTGATCCTCTTTGCGACGGCTTGGGCGGCGACATCCAAGGAGAGCCTGGCCGAAGCGCCGGTCCTGCCACCGGGCCCCGCGCAGATCGTGACCAGGGTGCAGGTCCACGAAGGGGTGGGGGTGACCGGCGCCTTGGCCGCCGCGGCGATGGGAGCCATTGGGGCCTTGGGGCTTTCGCGGTTGCTGCGGCGCTAGGGCGTCCGGCCGCACTTGTCGCTTTGTCACGCCCGCTTTGTCACGCCAGAGTGGCGCCCCCTTTGACACGCCCGCTTTGTCACGCCAGAGTGGCGCCCGACCTCGAGCGTCACGCTGGCGTGCACACCCGTCGCCCCTTGTCACGCTGGAGTGGCGCTGACGCTCGACAGCCACTCCAGCGTGACAAAGTGCAGATAGCGTTGCGGCGCTAGTGCGTGACGGCCTTGAGGCCGACGATGCAACCGATCACCCCGAGTATGAGCAATACCTTGATCACCGAGGCGGATTCGGCGCCGGTGACCATCGCGAAGCCGACGGTGAGTGACGCGCCGATACCCACCCACACCGCATAACTGGTGCCGGGCGGCAGGCTACGCATTGCGATGGCCAGTCCGATCATCGACAACACGAGGGCCACCCCGAAGACCACCGACGGCCAGAGTCGGGTGAAGCCTTCGGTCTTGCTCAATGCAGTTGCCCAGACCGCTTCGAGGACACCGGAAACGATGAGAATCAGCCAAGCCATGACACACCTCCAAACATCCCGTCTTGTCGCTGGCCGGGTACGGGTGTGCCTCGTCCGGTGCCATGTGCTGGCGATCCCAATTGTAACAACGACGTAACATTGCAGGCTGTGAGCTTGGCAACCACGTGGTCTCGGTCGATCGGCCTCGATGTCCCTATCGTCAACGCGCCCATGGGTGGCGCCGCCGGGGGCCGGCTGGCCGCGGCGGTCTCCGCTGCCGGCGGCCTGGGCATGATCGGCATGGGAAGTTCGGCGACGGCAGAGCAGTTGACTGCCGAGCTGGCTCAACTCGATGGGCGGCGATTCGGAATCGGCTTGGTGCACTGGGTCGCCCAGGATCGCCCGGACCTGTTCGAGGTGGCCTTGGCTGCCCGGCCGGCGCTGTTGAGCGTGAGCTTCGGAGACGACTGGGACTGGGTGCGTCGGGCCCACGACGCGGGCCTGGCGGTGACGACCCAGGTGGCCACCGTCGACGCGGCGCGGCGAGCAGTGGATGCCGGTGTCGATGTCCTGGTGGCGCGCGGGGCCGAAGGCGGCGGTCATGGTGAGCCGGCAATCGGCACCCTGCCGCTGCTGGCCGAGGTGCTCGACACGGTCGACGTGCCCGTACTGGCCGCCGGCGGAATCGCCTCGCCGCGTGCGGTCGCCGCGGTGCTCGCCGCCGGGGCGGGCGGGGCCTGGGTCGGCACGGCATTCGCGGCATGCGCCGAGGCGCTGACGCCGCCGTCGGCACGGGACGCCCTGCTGGCTGCCGGAAGCGAGTCCACCGAGCTCACCACGGACTACGACGTCGCCGCCGGATATCGATGGCCGCCCAGCATTCCGGAGCGCGTGCTGCGCGGGTCGCCGGTCAACGCGGGACAGGGCGTCGGGCGGGTGACGGGTTCGGCCGGTGCGGCCGAGATCGTGCGATCGCTTTCCGAAGGAGCGGCACAGCTACTTGGACGGTGGCGTTGACCGGACCTGCCGAACCGCCGAGAGCGGCGGCGGTTCGGCAGGTCCCGCCCTGTATTTAACTCCAACGGCAATAACGTGTCAGCGGAATCGGCAAATTCATGATCAGTTGCTTGGTGCGGTCATGCTGGGTCGCTGAACTGAGGTTGTCGGCGCCGAGATGACGTTGCTGGATCGACTCCGGGCAGATACCGAGCCCGAACAGCCGTCGAGCAAGATTGCCCGTCGCTATGCGTGCTCGGCCTTCGCCGCACCTCGCTTCGCCTTGGCGATGAACCGGATGATCAGCGCGGCCACGACGATCATCAGGAACGGTCCGTAGAACTCGGTGTAGGTGACGCCCCGGCGCCAGTAGGCGATGAAGAACGTGAACCAGATGACGTAGCTGCCGGTGAGGTGCAGGCGTTTCCACGTGGAGTACTGCATGCGCTTGGCGACCCGGTCAAATGAGGTGACGGTCATGGCGATGATGAATCCGTAGGCGATGAAATCCAGGACGAACACCCCGTGCGGGGTCGGGTCGACGACGCGGGTCTCGAACCGCTGTGAGTTCAAAACGATTGTCGCGACGATGAATCCGGCGTGGACGAGATGAGATCCGGCGAACCCGACGCCGAGATAGCGGCGGTTACGGCGGATCCACTTGGTGGTGTCGTTCGGCCACAACTGATAGAGCGACGACGCGGTGAAGGCGAGCAGGAACAGGATCGCCGATGTTCGGGCGGTGATGCGGATGCCGAGATTGGCCCCGTTCACACCGCCCACAGCCCACGCGGCGACGGTGGAGCCGACGGCGATCGCCGCGATGAGCGACCACGTCAGTGTCCAGCCCGACAGCACGGACTCGCGAGGGGCGCGGCTGGTCGGTGTGGTGCGTTGTTCGAAGATCACGCCGTCGAGTCGAACACGATTCAGGTCATCGCGTCCAACGAACGTTCTCGATGATCGACATCTATATCGCTGATGACCCTCGCTCAGCGTGCCGGGCGACGGTTCAGTGAACGTGCGCCCATGATCAGCAGCAACACGATCACGGCGCCGACGATCGCGACGCCAACTCGCACGGGAAGTGAATCTGCCGGTGGCAGAACAGAAGCCGCCTGTGCGGCGGTCGGCTCGTCGGCCTTGGGTGCTTTCAAAGACGGATCGGGGTCGACCAGTGTTCCGACCTTGGTTCCCGGTGGGGTGGCGAAACCGTAGTCCAGCAGGCGTGCCGCCTGTTCCCACGGCGCGATCGGCACGCGGGTGCCCCTCATCAAGATGGCGACCAGGCGGCGGCCGTCGCGTTCGGCCGCCCCGACAAACGTCTGGCCGGCGTCGTCGGTGTAACCCGTCTTGCCGCCGAGGGCGCCCGGGTAGTTGTAGAGCAGCTTGTTGTCGTTCTCGACGGGGTAGGGCGGATTGCCGTCGCGCCCCGGGAAGTCGTAGGTCTGCGTCGCGACGATGTCGGCGAATGCCGGGTTCTGCCAGGCATAGCGGTAGAACAACCCGATGTCGTAGGCCGACGTGCTCATGCCCGGGCCGTCCAGACCGGAGGGGGTGGCGGCGCGGGTGTCGCGGCCTCCGAGCTTGCCGGCCAGGATGTTCAGCTTCTGCAACGCGGGATCCCAGCCGCCGAGTTGCATCGCCAGCGCGTGGGCGGCGTCGTTGCCGGAGTGCATCAGCAGGCCGTGCAGCAGATCGTTGATCGTGTAGCGGCCGCCGGGGCCGACGCCGACGCGGGTGCCCTCGGAGTTGGCGTCCTCCTGCGTACCCGCCACCACCTTGTTGAGGTTGAGTTCGTTGAGTGCGGCGGTGGCCACCAGGACCTTGATGATGCTCGCCGGACGGTGACGGCCGTGCGGGTCTCGGGCGGCGATGATGTCGCCGCTGTCCAGATCGGCCACCAGCCAGGCCTCGGCGGAGACGTCGTTGGGCAGTGGCGGGGTGTCGGGCGCAGTGATCACGCCACAGCTTGAAAGTGCCTCGCCGCCAATGGTCTTGGTGGGTACGGGTAGCGGGCCGGGAGCGGCCTCTCCCGGCTTGGGGACTTCGGAGGCATCTACGGCCGGAGGTGTCGTCACCTTGTACGGGCATTCGGGGGCCGGGTCCGCATGTGCGATACCGGCCGTCATCAAGGGTGCCGTCAGCATCGCCAGTGCCGCGAACGCGGACACAGCGCGCTGGGTAGTCCTCCGCAAGGTCGCCATCGTGACCGAAGGTTAGGCGATTCGGGGCCGTTTTCCCGTTTGCCACGCTGTGACGTGTGTGGTTTGTGTGACGATTGTGAACGGGGCGTGTGGTCCGGTGGCCATGACTCCCAGGGCCGCAATCGCGCTCGTCAGCGCGGCCCGCGGGCCCTGGTTTGTGACGGCGATTCGCCGAACAGACCGCGGTACCGCGCAGCCATCCGGCCGAGTTCGCCGATGCCCCACTGGTTGGACACGGCGGCGACCGTCACCTGCCGACCGCAGGTGAGCAAGTCCGCTCGGATCCGGTGCAGCCGCATCCGAGCGATATAGGACTGTGGTGACTCCCCGAGGGTCTCTTGAAAGGCCCGGGCAAGCGTCCGTCGGGACACCCCGGCCAGTCTCGCCAGGCCTTCGATCTCCAGCCGCTTGTTGAGGTTCTGGTCGATGTACGAGCGGATCGACTCGACGATTCTCTGACGCTGCCGCAACGTGAACGCCGGCAGTTGGGCCGGTTGCTGTGCGAGATGCCCGACGAACGCTGCGACGATGTCGGCCAGCGCGGCCGAGCCGAACTGTCCGCGCGAGCCGTCGTGCACCCCGGCCAGGTACGCGGATATCGCGCTGAGATGGGTTAGCGCCAAGGGCTGCGGGTGGATACCGGTACGTCGGAAAGCGTTGGGGGAGAGGCGGAGTCCATGGCGTTCGGCTTCGCGTTCCAGGGTTTCCTCACCCAAGGTGACGACGGCGTAGAGCGAGTTGACGTCGTGGAACGCCTCTTGCGCATCGCCGGGGCGGAAAACTGTGACCACACCGGAGTCGATCTCCCTCAGCAGGAGTCGGTTACGGGGCGGAATCCGCAAGCCGACGGCAATCGAGACGGCATCGGCGGACATTGGCCCACGGATCTGAACTCGGCTGTCGAAGCGCCCCGAACTGAACCCGATACCGCCGTCGGCGGCGTGAATCAGGCTGCCGCTGGGTGGTTCGCGGGAAATCTGGAACGCGCTCAGGCCGGCATCCTTGACCGCGTTGCGCAGATCCTCGAGTTGCGTGATCCGGGTCCGGACCAACGGCACGTCCATGGCGCAGCAGTGTATGACGCGAGCAGGCTGTCCCATTCTGCATAGACCGAAATTTCCGGGTCGGATGTGATTCTCACCAGCGGTCGCCGGTCTGGCCCGCTGGTCGAAGGAGATGGTGCAGCGCCATGCTGACAGTTGAAACCCCGGAACACCGAGCGATACCGAATGTCAGCGACGAGGAGTGGCGGCATTGGGGGCGCTTCGGTGAATCCGCCGAATTGCTCTACCGGGAAATCAACGCCGCACTCGTCGCCAAATACGGTCTGACGGTTCCCGACCTGCACCTGCTCAATCTGCTCAATGCAGACCCCCGCCGACATGTCCGAATGGGCGCGGTCGCCGATGCGTTGGTCCTTACTCCGAGCCGGGTGACGTGGCAGGTGGGGCGCCTGGAAACACGCGGACTGGTCCGCAGATTTCGGAGTTGCGAGGACAAGCGAGGGGTCGTAGTCGGGATCACTCGGCGGGGGCAGGATCAGCTGCGGACGGCGTTACGCACCTACGTCATGTTGGTGCGGCAGTTCTACCTGGTGCCGCTGAACCGTGAGCAGATGAATGCTCTCGGGGAGAGCGCCAGGCGCGTCGGGTCTGCTTTGAAGAACGACGGCTAGCTCAACTCTGGCAGTTCGGCATACGCCAGCGCGGGGAAGGCGATCGTCGACATCCACAGCTTGCCTGCGGATTCGACGACTCCGGTCACGGTGCCGAAATCCGGGCGTGTGGTCTGAATTCCGGTGAGCACTTCACCGGAATCGGCGTCAAAGGCCAGCACCCAGACCTGCGGGTGAATTTGAGGTTGGAGCCGGTCGGGCAGCCGCCACAAGAGTTTCCGGATCACCGGCGCCCGAGGGGCCAGCCATTCGGCCGCGGCGTTGGGTGGGGACACCATCGCCACCCAGATCCGTCCGTCGGAGCCGGTGGAGATGTTGTCCGGATAACCCGGAAGGTTGACCGCCAGCGACGTTACTGTCCCCGCGTGCGGCCCACTCAACCAATACTTCGACAACCTGCGGCCCTGCGTTTCGGCGAACACCAGCGCCGACTCGTCGGCGGTGGCGGTCACGCCATTGGCGAAGTACAGACCTTCGACGAGCGTGGTGACGGTGCCGTCGGTGTCGAGCCGGAACAGGCTGCCCCGCCCACGCGCCTCCAGGATGGCCCCGGTGAAATGTTCGAAGTGGAACTGGCTGGTCGACTCGGTGAAATAGATTGTGCCGTCAGCAGTTTCGGTGACATTCGAGCAGAACCTCAAGGGGCGGCCGTCCACTGACTGCACAAGCGTGGACAACCGGCCCGTGGCTGTATCCAGCGCCAGCAGCCCGCAGTGGCTGTCGCAGATCAGCACCCGCCCGTCGCGGGCGACGTGCAGACCCAGCGGACGTCCACCGGTGTTGGCCATCACCGCTGCCGTTCCGTCGGGGGACACCCGCACGATGCGCCCGTCTACCAGGCCGGTCCACAGGTCTCCGGACGCGTCGAGGACCACATCCTCGGGTCCGTCGCCCGGTACCGGGACGATGGTCAGTTCGGCCGGGCCGAATTCCGGCAACGCGTCAATCGGAGGCGGAGTCCAACGGACCGGATCGATCGGGGGTTTACGAGGCACGGTGCCAGTCTGCCGTCAAAACGGTGCTGCGGTGGAGGGCGGGGGACGGAACCAAGCCGTTAAGCGCGATTGTCCAAGATCACACCACCGAAGGAGCCGTCCCCCTGCACAAACCATAGACCAGTTGTCAACGGTCGAGCTGGACGCATGAGTCGGCCCCCTTTGGAGGAAAGGGGGCCGACCGGGATGTGGATCAGTTGCTGTTGCCGCCGTCGCCGGCCTTGTCAGCCTTGGTGGTCTTGGCATGTTTGACGGGCTTGGCTGATTTGGGCGGTTTGGTGAAGCCCTTCTTGAGGCCCTGCTTCACCTTCGCCACCGCCGATCCCACGTTGTCGGACACCGCCGTGGCGACCTTGTTGACGGATTCGGCCGGGGTGCCAATCGGACCGCGGCGGACCAGTTGGCGGGTTGACGGTCCGAGAGTGGGCGCCCCGACGGCCGTGTCCTCCGCTGCGGCATCGAGTGTCACCGTGTCGCCGGAAGTCTTGGCCAGGCCCAGTGCTGGGTCCGGTTTGATCGCGTCTCGGATGGCGCGCGGCAGGTTGACCAAGAACGACGGGACGGTGCCGACTTTGAACGTTGCCGGGTCATACGAGAGCAGGCCCCAGGATTCTGTCTGTGACCCGAAGAACTCGTAGCTGTAGCCGTTCAGAACGGCACCGGTCAACGTCGCGGGCGTGTTGATCAGGTTGACGACCGCGTCGGCGACATTGCCACTGCTGACCGAGTCGGCCACAGCCTGCGCGCTGTCGCCTGCGGCGACGAACGCTCCTTGCAAAGTGCCGAGAACCGGAACAAGCCCTCCCACCAAGGAGGTGAGCCCGACGGAGGTGGCATCGGCGATGTTCTGGGTGATCGTCATGGGCATCTCCGCCAGTCCCAGCAACGCGAACGCGGCCGGGACAACCGCGTACACGACGTTGATGGCGTCGAGCCCGGCCTGGTGGTAGTCGCCCGCGTTGATGTCGCCGATCACCGTCTGCAGCGCCTCGGCGACGGCGCCCGGCGTGGTGGCCAGTCCGGCGACGGCCCCTGACAGCGCGGTCGCGAGGGACGTCACGTAGCCGACATCGTTGGTGATCAGTTGACGGAGTACCGGTGCCGGGTCGCTGGCGATGGCGCCACCGATTCGTGTCACGTTGCCGAACGTGTCGTTGACGAGTTTGGTCCATGCCGTGATCGGGTTGGTCGCGGCAGTCAGGTCGACAGCGACGGATTGTGTTGTGGGCGCGAGTGGTTCGGGTCGAGCCGGTGACAGCGGAGTTACCGCCATGGCTCCGGCGCCGACGAGTGCAACACCGGCTGTCAGGGATGAACGGACAGCTACGTGCACGGGGCCACCTCCTTCGGGGTGTGATCTTGGACACGCAGAACCTACCTGAGAGGAACCTGATGAAAGTGCACGAATTCATGCCTGGCTTCCAACCTGTCGGGCAGGCGTTTCGGGCGGCAAGTCGCTTACCGCAGCGATCGCGCTGATCAGGGCCTGCTCTACGCTCGCGTCAGCAATAAAAAATCAATCGGCTGATATTTAAGATCGCAACGAGCACCCGGCCGTCTTAGAACTCGTTCTATCGAGGGCAGAAAGTTGCCAAACTCGGCTGCCGACCCGCTATCAGCTGCGAACTTAACTATCTCGACATTGACTGATCTCGCCGTGGAGGTGAGTGCCAGTCGTGTTGAGGCGGATGAGCCGGAGGCCGGCCTGAGTTACCTGCCGGTAGGCATACCCGATTCCCGGAGTGCGGTGCTGATACGTCGACAGCTGTCCCCGATCGCGGTCACCTGCCGCCGTGACAGCGGGTCCAGATAGTGGATTCGAACCCACCCTGCGTACGTGCGTAGCGCCAATCGCATCCGCGCCCGGCCGGCGGGCGTGATCTGCGCGAGCACGCTTCGCTTGTCGCGTTCGCTGGCGATCCTGCGGAGCAGCCCTTGGCCCTCCAGTCGACGGACCTGCTGGGTCACCCGCCCCGGCATCAACACCACGGCCTGGGCCAGGTCCCCCATCCGGGCTGCGCCGTCAGGAGACCGCATCAGAAAATCGAGCAGGATGACGTCGAGCAAGGACAGCGCGTGGGCGGTGTGCAAGGTGCGGTTGAGCGCGTGGTACGCGCGGATCGCGGTGTCCAGATAGCCGTGCCAGCTGAGGATTTCGAGATCATCGGCGTCTGCCCAAGTCGCTCCGGTCTCGTTGTGTCCCGTCCGATTGCAGGCATCGTCGCCTGCCTGTTCAACGCTCGCCACAGACATCTCCCGACAAGATGCAGCAACTCCTGGCAGATTGATTTTTTGATCTTGAGGCCTCACACCATAAGGCGTCTCGGAGTCCTTCGCTGACAGAATTGGGCAAGACGTGGCATCCGGCGTCCTACGAGAAGCATTACCGACCGCCGCTGTCCAGATAGGCCGTTGACAATCATCGTTGCAGGTAGATGTCCATGAAAGTGCGACATAGCTAACTTCGTTGGCTCATAGAACGTGTTTCAATCGCGGGGCGGGAGATGCTTGCGATCTTAAATTCATCGGCTGGCGCGCCGAGCTGTCGGTGTCGCCCGGAAAGATGCGAGTGAACTGGGCAAATGGTCCGACTGGGCAGATCCGGGAGGCGGCGGCTCGGCGATCCGGTTGGTGCGACATCGTGAGAAATATCGAAGTTCTCAGGTTCTTCTTAGTAGCTTTTCTGACGTCCAAGATCACACCGGCGTCCAAGGGGAAGGCCAAGTGCAAGTATCGATGCGTTCATATCTCACGGCGGGGGTTGCGCTGGCCGGTGCGGGGGCGATAGCCCTCAGCCCGGTCAACCCCATCGATCCTCACATCCGCGACGTGCATGCCGTCAGCGTCTCCAACTCGGCAGTCGCACTTACGGCTACCGTTGACCCGATCACCTGGTACAACAACGTCTTTCAACGTACGGTCGCCAACGCCCAGAACCTGGTCAACGTCTTCAATGCGAACCCTGCTCCGGTATTGGCGACGGTCATCGCGAACCAGACCAAGAACGGGACCGCCGTCGCGAACGCGCTGCAGGCCTTCATCGAGAAGGCCGCCACCAATGCCGAGACGGCGGTGCCGGCCGCCTTCGACGCAATCGGCACCGATCTGGCCGATCTCGATGTCGAGGGCGCTCTCAACACCCTGCTGAACTTGCCCATCGGTGTCCTCGGAGGCACGGGCGGTTTCCTCGGGGTGATGAACAACGTGCTCCCGGTGACCACGGCGATCAAAGACTCGATCGTGAATCCCTTGGCCAACGCCCAGAAGGTGGTGATCGCGCTGTGGGGCAATGGATTGTTGAAGGGCGTGTCCATCCTGCTCACCGCGCAGAGCATCTTCGGCCCGTTGATGAGTGGGGTGGGTGCGGTGGGCGCCGCCGTTCAGGACGTGATCGATGCCGGTAAGGAAGGCGACCCGATCGGAATGGCTTCGGCCGTCGTCAATGCGCCGGCCACCATTGCCGACGGCGTCCTCAACGGCGGCTACGGTCCGACCATCAACGCTCTGCTCGTGTTTCACTACCCAGGCTTGTTGAACGGCAACCAAGTCCGGTTGCCTCTCAACCTGGGCAACATCACCGGTCCGATCCAAGGTTTCGTCAATGCGCGCGATGCCGTGGTGAAGGCACTCGGCGGCACGCTCAACCCGGTTCCCACGCCGGTGCCCGTGCCTCAGATCGTCACCGCCGACGCGGCAGCACCGGCGAGCCTGGACGCGGCTCCGGTTTCCGCTTTGCGTGCCGCACCTGACGAAACCGCGGACGACGAGGATGTCACAGCCTCGGACAGCCCCAAGGCCCTGTCGGCTCCTCGGCTGAAGGCAGCGGTTGGCAAGCCGTCTGATCGAATCGGCAAGTCCGTCAAGGAGATGGGGGACAGGGCGGCGTCGGATGTGAAGTCCGGTCTGAAGAAGCTCGGTGACAATGTCAGGAAGGCCCTCAAGGCCAAGCCGGGCAAACATCGTGCAAGCGCCTCGAGCGCCGGCAGCGAAAGCTAGTCCGCGACAGGCGATCGGCCCTCTCCAGAAAACCTGGAGAGGGCCGATTGCGCTGTTCGCGCCAGTTACAACAGCTTTCCCGCCTCGGTGAGTACACCGTTGAGGATTTCGTAGATGGCGTCGAACTCGGCCTGCCCACTGATCAGCGGCGGGGCCAGCTGGATCACTGGGTCGCCACGGTCGTCGGCGCGGCAGTACAAACCGGCCTCCCACAGCGCGGGTGTCAGGAAGCCGCGCAGCAGCCGTTCCGATTCCTCGTCGTTGAAGGTCTCCTTGGTGGCCTTGTCCTTGACCAGTTCGATGCCGTAGAAGAAGCCCTCGCCGCGGACATCGCCGACGATCGGCAGATCGTAGAGCTTCTCCAACGTGGCCCGGAATGCCGGAGCGGCTTCCTTGACGTGGTCGTTGATGCCCTCGCGCTCGAAAATGTCCAGGTTGGCCATGGCGACCGCGGCCGAAACCGGATGTCCGCCAAAGGTGTAGCCGTGACCGAAGGTGGTCTTGCCGTCGTTGAACGGCTCGAACAGCCGGTCGCTGGCCACCATCGCGCCCAGCGGCGAGTAGCCCGAGGTCAGGCCCTTGGCGCTGGTGATGATGTCCGGCACATAGCCGAAATCGTCGCACGCGAACATCGAACCGATGCGGCCGTACGCGCAGATCACCTCGTCGGATACCAGCAGAACGTCGTACTCGTCGCAGATCTCGCGGACCCGTTCGAAGTATCCGGGCGGCGGCGGGAAGCAGCCGCCGGCGTTCTGCACCGGCTCAAGGAACACCGCGGCCACGGTGTCGGGTCCTTCGAACTCGATTGCCTCGGCGATCCGGTCGGCGCAGTAGCGGCCGAACATCTTTTCGTCATGGGCGTATTCGGACGGAGCCCGGTAGAAGTTGGTGTTCGGTGCGCGGAAGCCGCCGGGAGTCAACGGCTCGAACGGCGCCTTGAAGGCTGGAATGCCGGTGATCGCCAGCGCGCCCTGCGGGGTGCCGTGGTAGGCGATCGCCCGCGAAACCACCTTGTGCTTACCGGGTTTGCCGGTCAGCTTGAAGTATTGCTTGGCCAGTTTCCACGCACTCTCCACGGCTTCACCACCGCCGGTGGTGAAGAACACGCGGTTCAGATCGCCTGGCGCGTAGTTGGCTACGCGCTCGGCCAATTCGATCGCCGGTGGCGTGGCGTAGGACCACAGCGGGAAGAAGGACAATTTTTCGGCCTGCTTGGCCGCGGCTTCGGCAAGTTCCTTGCGGCCGTGACCGACCTGGACGACAAAGAGGCCGGACAGGCCGTCGATGTAGCTCTTGCCCTTGTCGTCGAAGATGTGGACACCCTCGCCACGGGTGATGATCGGCGGTGTGATGCCCTCGCCGTGGCGGGCGAAGTGCCCCCACAGGTGGCGGTTGGCTTTGGCTCCCAGTTCAGATGTTTCGGTGACGCTCATCGAGTTCCCCAATTGTATTGCTGTTTAACAAGTTTCAGATAGACGAGGGTTTCGGTGGTTATCACTCCCGGTAATGAGCGGATCTGGGTGTTGAGAAGCTCGAGCAGGCTGTCGTCGTCCTCGCAGACCACCTCGCAGATGGCGTCGAAGGATCCGGCCGTCAGTACTACGTAGTCCACGGCGTCGATGGCGGACAGTTTCTCGGCCAGCTTCAGGGTGTCGCCGGTGCAGCGGATGCCGATCATCGCCTGCCGGGCGAATCCGAGTTGCAGCGGGTCGGTCACCGCGACGATCTGCATGACGCCGGCATCGACCATGCGCTGGACGCGTTGGCGCACCGCGGCCTCGGACAGGCCGACGGCCTTACCGATTCCGGCATACGAACGGCGGCCGTCGGCCTGCAGCTTCTCGATGATCGCCTTCGACAGTTCGTCGAGTTGAAAGGCGGTGCGAGAATTGCTCACGCGCAGCGGGACGGCCTGAAGGTCGGGACCATCAGGGTTGGTCATGCACAGATTGTGCACGGAATCCGTCGTTTAGGGCAACCGAATCGATGAAATCCCTCGTTCAAACCGGCCCTCAGTGCGGGATTGCGTAGATATCGGGTGGCACATCGGTTACCGTGAGGCCCCATGAGTTTGGCAGTGAATGTGACGAGCAGCTGGATCAACGGGGCGCCTGTGACGACCGCCGGGGCCACCCATCAGATAGTGGACCCGGCCACCGGCCGGCCCGTCGCCGACTACGCCCTGGCCACCCCGGCCGACGTGGACAACGCCGTCGAAGCCGCCCGCCAGGCATTCCCCGGCTGGTCCAAGGCGACGCCGGCCGAGCGCTCGGCAGTGCTCGCCAAGCTGGCAAAACTCGCCGACGAGCACGCCGACCAGCTGATCGCCGAGGAGGTCAGCCAGACCGGCAAGCCCGTCCGTCTGGCCACCGAGTTCGACGTCCCCGGCAGTGTGGACAACATCGACTTCTTCGCCGGTGCGGCCCGCCACCTCGAAGGCAAGGCCAGCGCGGAGTACTCCGGTGACCACACGTCGAGCATCCGGCGGGAAGCCGTCGGCGTCGTCGCCACCATCACGCCGTGGAACTACCCGCTGCAGATGGCGGTATGGAAGGTCATCCCGGCACTGGCTGCCGGGTGCTCCGTGGTGATCAAGCCCGCTGAGATCACCCCGCTGACCACCCTCACCCTGGCCCGCCTCGCCACCGAGGCCGGCCTGCCCGACGGTGTGTTCAACGTCGTCACCGGCGGTGGCGTCGACGTGGGCACCGCACTGGCCGGGCACCGCGACGTCGACGTCGTCACCTTCACCGGATCCACCGCCGTCGGGCGCAAGGTGATGTCGGCCGCCGCGCTGCACGGTCACCGCACCCAGCTTGAGCTCGGCGGTAAAGCGCCGTTCGTGGTGTTCGACGACGCCGACCTGGACGCCGCCATCCAGGGCGCGGTCGCCGGTTCCCTGATCAACACCGGGCAGGACTGCACGGCCGCCACCAGGGCAATCGTCGCCCGCGACCTGTACGACGACTTCGTCGCCGGCGTCGCCGAGGTGATGGGCAAGATCGTCGTCGGCGACCCGCACGATCCGGACACCGACCTGGGTCCCCTGATCTCGTTCGCGCACCGCGACAAGGTGGCCGGCATGGTGGCCCGGGCACCTGAACAGGGCGGCCGCGTGGTCACCGGTGGGGTGATTCCCGATCTGCCCGGCGCGTTCTACCGGCCCACCCTGATCGCCGACGTGGCCGAGACCTCCGAGGTGTACCGCGACGAGATCTTCGGCCCGGTGCTGACCGTGCGGCCTTTCGCTGACGACGACGACGCGATCCGGCAGGCCAATGACACCGAGTACGGCCTGGCCGCCTCGGCCTGGACTCGTGACGTGTATCGCGCCCAGCGCGCATCGCGGGAGATCAACGCCGGCTGCGTGTGGATCAACGACCACATCCCGATCATCAGCGAGATGCCGCACGGCGGTGTAGGCGCTTCGGGGTTCGGCAAGGACATGAGCGACTACTCGTTCGAGGAGTACCTCACCATCAAGCACGTGATGAGCGACATCACTGGCGTTGCCGAAAAGGGCTGGCACCGAACGATTTTCAACAAGCGCTGACCTCTGTGGGCGTGAATGTCACGCTGGAGTGGCGCTCGGGGTCTACAGCCACTCTGGCGTGACGCTCGGCGCGGCTAGTCTGGGCATGTGACCACTGCGGCGCGTACCGATGATTTCGAGGCGCTGCGGCCGCACCTGCTGGCGGTCGCCTACCGGTTGACGGGTACCTATGCCGATGCCGAAGACATCGTGCAGGACGCCTGGCTGCGCTGGCACGACAACCGCACTCAGATCGCTGACCTGCGCGCCTGGCTGACCACGGTGGTCAGCCGGCTCGGCCTGGACCGGTTACGCTCGGCCGCGCATCGGCGAGAGTCGTATTACGGGGAATGGTTGCCAGAGCCTGTCGTCACCGGTCTCGACACGAACGACCCACTCAATGCCGTGGTGGCGGGCGAGGACGCCCGGTTCGCGGCGATGGTGGTGCTGGAGCGGCTCACCCCCGATCAGCGGGTGGCCTTCGTGTTGCACGACGGGTTCGGTGTGCCGTTCACCGAGATCGCCGATGTCCTGGGGGTCAGCGACGCATCGGCGCGCCAGTTGGCGTCGCGCGCCCGCCGCGCGGTCGCCGACAATCCGCCGCCCTCGTCGCCCGACGAATTGCACAACCAGGTCGCCGGCGAGCTGATGGCCGCGCTGGCGTCGGGGGAACTCGAAGCCGTCGTGCGGTTGCTGCACCCCGGAGTGACCTTCACCGGCGATTCGAACCGTCGCGCCCCGACCGCCGCCCGCGTCATCCACGGTCCGGACAAGGTGGCCCGGTTCATCCTCGGGCTGGCCCAGAAGTACGGGCCGAATTGGTTGGCGGGCAGCCAGTTCGCACTCGTCAACGGGCAGTTGGGCGTCTACACGACAGGTGCGCCTGCCGGCGACGGCTATCCCGAGATGATGCCCCGGGTCACGATCTTCACCGTTCGAGACGGGTTGGTCTCCGCGGTGTGGGACATCGCCAACCCCGACAAGTTCACCGGATCGCCCCTGCGAGGTGCCCGGTGATGCCGAACGACCGGGGCACGTTGGCCCACACCTTCAGCCGAATGATGTTCCGCGGCATGGACAAAATGCGACATCGTGACGCCTTCGAAATCGGCGCGCCGACCGGGTCGGATTTCGCCGGGTTCGAGAACTACCGGCAGATCGTGTTGGTGACCTTCAAGAAATCGGGTGAGGCGATGCCCAGCCCGATCAACCACGGCCTCGCCGACGGGAAGCTGTACGTGCGCACCGATCCCTCGAGCGGGAAGGTCAAGCGCATCCGCAACAACCCGAAAGTCCTTGTGGTGGCGAGCAATCTGCGGGGTAAACCGACCGGGCCGGTGGTGGCCGGTGTGGCCCGCATCCTGTCCGAGACCGAACGCGCGCACGCCGACGCCGTGATCGCCGCCAACTGGAGTGCTCCGATGAAGCTGTTCGAGCGCAGCCTCGACTACGGCAGCCAACTGGCCGGAATCCCAACGGCTTACCTTGAGATCACGCCTGCGGCGGTGTGACCGTTACAGGACGTAGGGGATGAGCGCCTTGCGGTCGGTGGGGTACTCGGGGAACTTCTCCTGGTACCAGGTGTGGGTGCCCAATGCACGGGGAATGAGGTTGCCCGCGGTGATCAGCAGGATCGCGACCCCGGGCAACGCCCAGGTCAGGATCGCGAAACCCGACCAGGCGATGATCTCGCCCAGATAGGCCGGGCTGGTCACCAACCGGAAACCGCCGCCGAACGGGATCTTGTATTCGGCAGCTCCCGGATTGTTCTTGTCCCGCAGGTTGCGCACGATCGATTCGGAGTTGACCAGCAGCGCGAATCCGCACAGGTAGATCACCAGGCCCACCAGGAATCGCGGGTCGGTCAACCAGCCGGTGGTGTACTGACCGAAAAAGTCGTGGCTGAACAGGGTTCCGTTGAGATAGCCGTGCATAGAGGTGACGAGCATGCCCATCACGATCACCGAGATGTTGAAGGTGCCGCGCTTGCCGGGTGCCTGGCGGATCGCCAGCGGGAAGAACCAGCCGCGGTTGGCGTAGTGCAACATCCAGATCCCCGCGAGCACCAGGGATGTCGGCTCGAACCGGTGCGGCCCGGCCAGGTAGCTGATCAAGAACACCACGGTCGCGGGGATCTCCATCAGCCACCAGCCGAGCTTCGGGTTGAGGTTCAGCCCGAGTTTGGTCGACGAGAAGCGTCCGTAGGAACTCTGCGCGAAGAACCCGCCGATGATCACGAATGCCGCGAATGCAAACGCCGCGGTCAGCACCGTGTCATAGATCGTGTTGCCGGTGTACCAGTGCATGAGTGTCCCTACCTGAGCGGGTGATTTCTGTAACGTGTTCTACCACCCGGTCTTGCCACGCGGTCACTCAGTGTCGGCCCACGGCACCCGGCACGCGTCTCCGGAGTTGAAGCCCTGCTCGGTGATGCCCAATGCCGAGTACATCCGCGACCGCATGTTCTCCACGCCGATCTGATAGGTCAGCTCGATCACGCCGTCGTCGCCGAAGCGCTGACGCAAGTCGGCGACCTGCTCGTCGGTGACGGTGTGCGGGTCGGTGGTCATGGCGTCGGCGTAGGAGATCGCGGCGCGCTCGTCATCGGTGAACAACGGGGAGGTGGCGTAGTCGTCGATCGACTTGAGCCGTTCGATGTCGAGGTTTTCCAGCCGCATCAGCATGGAGCCGAAGTCCACGCACCAGGAGCAGCCGACGGTGCGGGCGGTCCAGAACACCGCGAGCTCGCGGACGGTCGCGGGCAGCTTCTTGGAGCCGCCCTGCAACAGCATCTCGTGGACACCGTTGGCGACCAGTAGCCGTGGATGGTGTGCGGCCACCGCGAACGGCTCTGGCACCTCACCGAATTCGCGCTTGGCGTACCAGTACATGGCGCGGGTCAGCAGGCCGGCTTGTTTGGGGGTTACGGCGGGGATTCGTGTCTTGTTCTCGGTCATATCGGTTAGACGAGGCAGCCCCGCAATGTGTGACAGACCCGAGTCTGAGCTTGTGTGCGAGTTTTCGCTCGAATCTCGAACATGAGCTCAGTTTCGATCCGAATGGAACCAGAGGCGCGCCCCCGCCGTCGTAACTGCATGCCATTTGTGGGCACCGAGGCGTTGGCGGCCGGCAAGCTCAACCGCTATCAGCTGCGCACCCGGTACGACGCGGTGTACCGGGGCGTTTACGTCCCGCGGGGCACGAAGCTCACTCCTGAAGACAAGGCAATGGCGGCCTGGCTGTGGTCTGGGCGGCGCGCAACCGTGGTCGGATTATCGGCAGCCGCGCTCCATGGATCGCTGTGGATCGACGCGAAGCACCCTGCAGAATTGAATCAGGCCAGCCAGCACCGGACCGTTGGTATTCGGTTGCATTGCGATGCTCTCGCCGACGATGAGATCTGCCTGGTGCGTGGCATCAGGACCACAACTCCTCACAGAACGGCCTTCGACCTCGGCCGGCGACGTGGACTCACGACAGCTGTGATTCGTGTGGATGCGCTGCTACAGGCGACTTCCCTGAAGATCCCGGAAGTGCACCCGCTTGTGGTGCGGCACAAGGGGATGCGCGGTCTCATTCAACTCCGCGAGGTACTCGACCTTGCCGACGACGGAGCGGAGTCGCCGCAGGAGACCCGCCTGCGCCTGCTGTACACCGAGGCGGGCATGCGTCCGTCGCACACCCAGATCAACGTCTTCGACGGTTACACACTCGTCGGACGCATCGACATGGGCTGGCCGGAGTGGAAAGTCGGTGTCCAGTACGACGGCATTCAGCACTGGACCGACCCGAGACAGCGCACCAAGGACATCGACCAGAACGTCGAATACCAGGACCTCGGCTGGCGGATCGTCCGCGTCGGTGCCGACCTGCTCCGCTATCGGCGGGACACGATCATTGCCCGGACCATGGCGGCACTGCAGGCAGCCGGCGCACCCTACTGACGAATCTGAGCCTGTGTTCGCGATTCTGCGAGAACCACGTACACAAGCTCAGATTCGGGGAGAGCGAAAACCTAGCGCGCGAACATCAAAGCGCGCTTGACCTCCTGGATCGCCTGGGTCACCTGGATGCCACGCGGGCAGGCCTCGGTGCAGTTGAACGTGGTGCGGCAGCGCCACACACCGTCGACCTCGTTGAGGATGTCCAACCGCTCAGCGGCTGCCTCGTCACGCGAATCGAAGATGAACCGGTGCGCGTTGACGATCGCGGCGGGACCGAAGTACGAGCCCTCGCTCCAGTACACCGGGCACGACGTGGTGCAGCACGCGCACAGGATGCACTTGGTGGTGTCGTCGTAGCGGGCCCGGTCGGTGGCGCTCTGGATGCGCTCCTTGGTGGGCGGGTTGCCGCTGGTGATCAGGTACGGCTTGACGGCACGGTAGGCGTCGAAGAACGGCTCCATGTCCACCACGAGGTCCTTCTCCACGGGCAGGCCGCGGATCGGCTCGATGGTGATGGTGAGCTGCTTGCCCGCCTTCTTGGGCAGCAGGTCACGCATGAGCACCTTGCAGGCCAGCCGGTTCACCCCGTTGATCCGCATGGCGTCGCTACCGCACACCCCGTGAGCGCAGGAGCGCCGGAAGGTCAGCGTGCCGTCCAGGTAGCCCTTTACGTAGAGCAGCAGGTTGAGCAGCCGGTCCGAGGGCAGGCAGGGGACCCGGAAGCTCTGCCAGCCCGCGGCATCGGGATTCTCGGGATTGAACCGGGCGATCTTCAGGGTGACCATGACCGCGCCGTCGGGCACGGGAGGCAGGGGCGGGTCGCCGGCTTCCGGCTTGTCGATGACAGGTGCACTCATGATCAGTACTTCCGTTCCATCGGCTCGTAGCGAGTCTGGACCACGGGCTTGTAGTCCAGCCGGATGTCGGCCAGCAGCCCGGGGCCTTCCTTGTACGCCATGGTGTGGCGCATGTAGTTGGTGTCGTCGCGGTCGGGGTAGTCCTCGCGGGCGTGGCCGCCGCGGGACTCCTTGCGGTTGAGCGCACCGACCACGGTCACCTCGGCCAGCTCCAGCAGGAAGCCCAGCTCGATGGCTTCGAGCAGGTCGCTGTTGTAGCGCTTGCCCTTGTCGTGCACCGTGATTCGCGCGTAGCGCTCCTTGAGTGCGTGGATGTCGGTCAGCGCCTGCTTGAGTGTCTCCTCGGTGCGGAACACCGCGGCGTTGTTGTCCATCGACTGCTGCAGGGCAGTGCGGATGTCGGCGACGCGCTCGTTGCCGTGCTCGGAGAGGATGTCGCCGACCCAGCCGACCACCATGTCGGCCGGGTTCTTCGGCAGGTCGACGTGGTTGTGGTTGGCGGCGTACTCGGCGGCGGCGATACCGGCGCGACGGCCGAACACGTTGATGTCCAGCAGCGAGTTGGTGCCCAGGCGGTTGGCGCCGTGCACCGACACACACGCGCATTCACCGGCGGCGTACAGGCCGGGGATGACGTTGGTGTTGTCGCGCAGCACCTGGCCGTGAACGGTGGTGGGGATGCCGCCCATGACGTAGTGGCAGGTCGGGTAGACCGGGACCAGTTCCTTGACCGGGTCCACACCCAGGTAGGTGCGGGCGAACTCGGTGATGTCGGGAAGCTTGGCCTCCAGCACGTCCTCGCCGAGGTGACGCACGTCGATGTAGACGTAGTCCTTGTTCGGTCCGGCGCCGCGGCCTTCGAGCACCTCGAGCACCATCGAGCGGGCGACGATGTCACGCGGCGCGAGGTCGACGATCGTCGGCGCGTAGCGCTCCATGAACCGCTCGCCCTCGCCGTTGAGCAACCGGCCGCCCTCGCCGCGCACGGCCTCGGAGATCAGGATGCCCAGGCCGGCCAGGCCGGTCGGGTGGAACTGGTGGAACTCCATGTCCTCCAAGGGAAGTCCCTTGCGGAAGATGATGCCCAGGCCGTCACCGGTCAGGGTGTGGGCGTTGGAGGTGGTCTTGTACATCCGGCCCGAACCGCCGGTGGCGAAGACGATCGCCTTGGCGTGGAAGATGTGGATGTCGCCGGTGGCCAGCTCGTAGGCGATGACGCCGGTGGCCACCGGGCCGGCCGGGGTTTCGGTCAGCGCGATGTCCAGTGCGTAGAACTCGTTGAAGAACTCCACGTCGTGCTTGACGCAGTTTTGGTACAGCGTCTGCAGGATCATGTGGCCGGTGCGGTCGGCGGCGTAACAGGCCCGGCGCACCGGGGCCTTGCCGTGGTCGCGGGTGTGGCCGCCGAAGCGACGCTGGTCGATGCGGCCCTCGGGCGTCCGGTTGAACGGCATGCCCATCTTCTCGAGGTCCAGCACCGCGTCGATGGCTTCTTTGGCCATGATCTCGACGGCGTCCTGGTCAGCGAGGTAGTCGCCACCCTTGACGGTGTCGAAGGTGTGCCACTCCCAGTTGTCCTCTTCGACGTTGGCCAGTGCGGCGCACATGCCGCCCTGGGCCGCGCCGGTGTGCGAGCGCGTCGGGTACAGCTTGGTCAGCACGGCGGTGCGGACGCGGGGTCCGGCCTCGACGGCCGCGCGCATGCCTGCGCCGCCGGCGCCGACGATGACGACGTCGTAGCGGTGTTCCTGAATCATTGGTTAGCCCCCAATATTCGGGTCGAAGGTGACCAGGACGTAGGTACCCAGAACCAACGTGAACCCTGTCGCCAGCAGAAGCAACGAGTTCAGGTAGAACTTCGTCACATTCTTGCGGGCGTAGTCGCCGATGATGGTGCGCAGGCCGTTGGCCCCGTGGATCATCGCGAGCCACAGCAGGGCCATGTCCCAGATCTGCCAGAACGGCGAGGCCCAGCGCTGTGCGACGTAGTTGAAGTCGATCCGGTACACGCCGTCCTGCCACATCAGCATGATGAACAGGTGGCCGAGTGCGAGAAAGACCAGCGCCAGACCCGAGAACCGCATGAACAGCCAGGCGTACTTCTCGAAGTACGGGATCCCGCGGGGACGACGGGGCGCGCGCGGGTGGTCCAGCGCGGCAGGCCGGTCGTGCTCACGTTCCATCACCGGTGCCGGACGGCCCAGCCGCGACTCGCCCGCTCCTGGCGCGCTCACAGGAACCGCTCCGTCATGTGCATCCCGAGAACTCCTAGTGCTGCGATGAGAACCACGGCAAACACGCCGACGGCGACCGCGAGCATCTGCCGCTGGTAGCGGGGACCCTGCTGCCAGAAGTCGATGAGGATGACGCGGATGCCGTTGAGTGCGTGGAAGAGCACCGCGGCGACCAAGCCCATCTCCATCAATCCGACGATGGGCGTCTTGTACGTCTCGATGACCTCGTTGTAGGCCTGCGGGCTCACCCGGACCAACGCGGTATCGAGGACGTGTACGAACAGGAAGAAGAAGATCGTGGCACCGGTAATACGGTGCAGCACCCAGGACCACATTCCCGGATCACCGCGATAAAGGGTGCGCCGTCGTGATTTCCTGGGTTGCGGAGCCGGTACCTCCGTCTGAGTACTCATCGGGCCCTCCAACGCCATCGGTGGGACGTCTGGGACTGCCTGTTAATTAGCCCCAAACCTCGGGGCGACTCTAAACCCATTTGTAGTGGCGAACGAATTACGGTTGAGCAGTTCGACCCGCTAAACAGGGAAAAGTTAGGCTTACCTATCTTAATGTGCGGGTCGGGAATTGGGGTTTCGGAATGCATTCAGAACCTATCCTCGAGGTGATGGCATGAACGTCGATATTGACTGGAATGTGTTGCGTAACAAGGCAATCGAGATCTCATTCCACGCCTACGCGCCCTATTCGGGCTTTTCGGTGGGGGCCGCGGCACTCGTCGACGATGGCCGGATCGTGGCCGGTTGCAATGTGGAGAATGTCTCATATGGCCTAGGTCTCTGTGCCGAGTGTGCTGTGGCCTGTGCCCTGCATTCCGGGGGTGGCGGAAGGCTCGTCGCGCTGTCGTGTGTGGGGCCGGACGGGGGCTTGCTGATGCCCTGCGGACGGTGCCGGCAGGTGTTGCTGGAGCACGGCGGGCCCGAGCTCCTGATCGACCACCCGAGCGGGGCCCGCGCGCTGCGTGAGTTACTGCCCGACGCCTTCGGGCCCGACGATCTTGAGCGCCGGTAAGGCCAAGTGGTCCAACAACTCCGGGTTACTGGCGAGTAGGTTTAGCGCTATGCCGCATCTCGACGCGCCCACCGTCATCCGGACCAAGCGTGACGGCGCAGTACTGTCCGACGCCGCGATCGATTGGGTGATCGACGGCTACACCCACGGACGGGTCGCCGACGAGCAAATGTCGGCGCTGCTGATGGCGATCTTCCTCAAGGGCATGAGCCCGGGCGAGATCACCCGATGGACCGCGGCCATGGTCGATTCCGGGGAGCGATTCGACTTCACGGACCTTCGTCGTGACGGAAAGCCGCTCGCCCTGGTGGACAAGCACTCCACCGGCGGAGTGGGCGACAAGATCACCATCCCGCTGCTGCCGGTCGTGATGGCCTGTGGCGCCAGCGTTCCGCAGGCCTCCGGGCGCGGGCTCGGACATACCGGCGGCACGCTGGACAAGCTTGAGGCTATTGCTGGATTCACCGCCGAGCTGTCGAAAGATCAGATCCGGCAACAACTTTCCGACATCGGTGCGGCGGTCTTCGCCGCAGGCGAGCTGGCGCCGGCCGACCGCAAGATCTACGCATTGCGCGACATCACCTCGACGGTCGACTCGCTGCCGCTGATCGCGAGTTCCATCATGAGCAAGAAACTGGCAGAAGGGGCGCGGTCCCTGGTGCTCGACGTCAAGGTGGGCCGCGGCGCGTTCATGAAGATCGAGGCCGAGGCACGGGAGCTGGCCGCCACCATGGTCGGGCTCGGCAAGGACTACGGGGTCCCGACCCGGGCGCTTCTGACCGACATGAACTGCCCGCTGGGCCGGGCCGTCGGAAACTCCGTGGAGATCACCGAGTCGCTGGAGGTGCTCGCCGGCGGCGGACCGTCCGACGTGGTCGCGTTGACGCTGGCGCTGGCGACGGAAATGCTCGACGCGGCCGGCATCGACGGCGCGGATCCGGCCGAGACGCTGCGCGACGGCAGCGCGATGGATCGCTTCCGTGCGCTCGTCGCGGCCCAGGGCGGGGACCTGAGCCGCCCGCTGCCGCTCGGGGCTGCCAGCGAGACCGTGACGGCCCCGCACGGCGGCTTCATGGGCGACCTCGACGCGATGGGCGTGGCAATGGCGGCCTGGCGGCTGGGCGCCGGCCGGGCGCAGCCAGGTGAGCCGGTGCAGCTGGGCGCCGGCGTGCGTATCCACCGCAAGCCCGGTGAGCCCGTCGCCGCAGGGGAGTCGCTGTTCACGCTGCATACCGAGACCGCTGACCGGCTGCCGGCGGCGTTGGCCGAACTCGACGGGGCCTGGTCCGTCGGTGACACGGCGCCTGCGCAGCGGCCACTGATCATCGACCGGATTGATTGAGCACCGCCGACAGTCGGCGGTCGCGCATGATGGGTTCATGAGTACGCCGCTGAGTCTGGAGAAGATCCAACACGCTCCCAAGGCACTGCTGCACGATCACCTGGACGGCGGATTGCGGCCGTCGACCGTGCTCGATCTGGCCGGCCAGCTGGGTTACGACGACCTGCCGGCCACCGAGGTCGACGAACTGGCCACGTTCTTCCGCACTGCCGCCCACAGCGGTTCCTTGGTGCGCTACCTGGAGCCGTTCGCCCACACGGTCGGGGTCATGCAGACTCCTGAGGCGCTGCACCGCGTCGCCTTCGAATGCGTCGAGGACCTCGCCGCGGACAACGTCGTCTACGCAGAGGTGCGGTTCGCGCCCGAATTGCACATCGATCGCGGGCTGTCTCTCGATGACGTGGTCGACGCCGTGCTCGCCGGCTTCGCCGACGGCGAGAAGGCGGTCTCGGCGGAGGGGCGCACCATCACCGTGCGCTGCCTGGTCACCGCGATGCGTCACGCCGCCCGCTCCCGCGAGATCGCCGAGCTGGCAATCCGCTTCCGGGACAAGGGAGTTGTCGGGTTCGACATCGCCGGGGCCGAAGCCGGATACCCGCCCACCCGTCACCTCGACGCGTTCGAGTACATGCGAGGCAACAACGCGCGCTTCACGATTCACGCCGGTGAGGCATTCGGCCTGCCGTCGATTCACGAGGCCATCGCGTTCTGCGGAGCGGACCGGCTCGGGCACGGGGTGCGTATCGTCGACGACATCACCGAACTCGAGGACGGGACACCACACCTGGGCCGGCTGGCTTCCATCCTGCGCGACAAGCGAATTCCGCTCGAAATGTGTCCCAGCAGCAACGTGCAGACCGGGGCCGCCCCCAGCATCGCGGAGCATCCATTCGACCGGCTGGCGCGGCTGCGGTTCCGGGTGACCGTCAATACCGACAACCGGCTGATGAGCGACACCACCATGAGCCAGGAAATGTCGCGCCTGGTCGAGGCGTTCGATTACGGCTGGAGCGATCTGGAGCGTTTCACCATCAACGCGATGAAGTCCGCCTTCATCCCGTTCGATCAACGGCTCGCGCTGATCGACGAGGTGATCAAGCCCCGTTACGCGGTGCTGGTGGGCTGAATCAGCCGGTGCGGGCTACTCCGCCCGCAGGCGCGACTCGACGAACCGCTCCAGTGCGTCCCACTGTTCGACGGCTTCGGCGTACGGGGCCTCCGGCTTGCGGGCGTTGTCGTCGCCGAGCACGTAGCTCACGAACTTGCCCAGCGCCTTGGTGCCGGCGAGCGTCTCGTCGACGGTTTTGTCCTCGGAGTAGTCGCTGACGTCGCGCAGCAGCTCGACGGCCAACTCCAGCTGGTCGTGGTCGACCGCGTCGGGTCCGTCGGCGATGTCGTCGGAGATGCCGGACAGGACGTAGATGTTCTCCTCGGCGACCTCGACCCGCAGCGAGCCGTCGGTGGCGGCGGTCCGGATGTCGTCGTAGGTGGCCAGGTCCGACAGGTCGTGGTCGTGTTCGTCGGCCAGATAGCGGGCCAGTGCCCGCTCCGAGCTGAACACGCTGATCCGGCCGTTACGGCCGAGGAACACGGGATCGTCGTCGAGGTAGCAGCGCAGGGTGTAGACGGTGCCAGAACCGGTCATGATGCGGACCGGGTCGATGCCGACCTTCTGCCAGAAGTCCTCGTCGTCACCCAGGACAGCGGTGTCGGCCGCGCTGCGTACAGGCTCGGCCGAGGCTTCGTCGTCCTCGTCGCCGCCCTCGGCGTCGTCGGTGTCCACCGCGAGCTCGTCCTCGTCCTCCTCGGGCGCCGGCTCCTCGAGCTCGGCCTCGGCCTTCTTGACCGCGTCGGCATCGACCGACTCAGGAATGGAGACGATCTCGTCGATCGAGTCGAGCACGCCGTCCCAGCCCCGGCCGATCACGGCTTCGATCTCAGCCCAACGCTTGCGTCCGGAGCGGCCGGTGAAGCCTTCCAGCCCGCCGCCGACCGTGCCGAGCACCGGGTTGCCGTTGAAGAACTTGCTGATGGCCGGCAGCTCACACACCGAGCCGATCGCGGACACCACCACGAGGGTGCGGTGCAGGCTCGCGACGGATTCCTCGGTCGGCTTGTCGGCCACCAGGTCGGGCAGCCCGACGATGTCGTACTCACGATCCTCGGCCGGTTGCAGCTTGTGCGCGTTGGCCGCGGTCAGCTTGTCCCACTTCGGGTGATCGGCGAGGTCGTTGTCGGTGTTGGTGCGGACGAATGCCACCAGGTCAGCGACCGATTCGAAGGCGTACAGGGCGTCACCTTCGCCCAAGAAGGCCTCCCACTCGTCGCCGGCATCCCGCCAACGCGGAGCCCACAGTGTGTAAAGGTCGCCCTTGGTCAGCCCAAGCCGGACCGGCACGATGTCAGCAGCCATGCGGCACAGCCTAATGGGGGCTCCTGGACGCTCGGTGAGGTCGTCTCCTCTTTGCGGTGGGCACTATGTGCGGCTGGTGTGAGCGCAATATCGAAGATATCGCTGACCTGCGATGACACGATGTTCGTGTGTCGTGCACTTCGTGCGGTGCGGATCTGGGCCCTACAGCGAAGTTCTGTAGTGAGTGCGGTGCGCCGCTCGCTACGGCCACCCAACCTGCCGAGTACAAGCAGGTGACGGTGTTGTTCGCCGACGTGGTGCACTCCATGGACATCGCGGCGGCGGTGGGGCCTGAGCGGCTGCGCGAGATCATGGCCGAGTTGGTGGTGAGGTCCGCAGCAGTTGTGCGGCGCTACGGCGGCGCCGTCAACAGTTTCACCGGCGACGGAATTATGGCTGTTTTCGGTGCGCCGCTGACACTGGAACATCACGCTGTCCACGCGTGCCTGGCGGCTTTGGGTATTCAGGATGAGGCGAATCGGCTCGCGGTCGAGGCTCGGCGGCGCGACGGCGTGGAGTTGATGCTTCGGGTCGGATTGAACTCCGGCGAGGTGATCGCCGGTGAGGTACGTCCGGGTCCGCTCGGCTACACCGCCATCGGGCAGCAGGTCGGGATGGCTCAACGGATGGAGTCGGTTGCGCCACCAGGTGGAGTGGTGCTCAGCTCATCAACCGCGAGACTGGTCGAGCGAAATGCAGTTCTCGCTGAGCCTGAGCTGGTTTGGATAAAAGGCGCTGACCAGCCGGTGCAGGCGGTCAGATTGACGGCGATGCGTCGGCACCCGATTATTCGCCGGGCGGAGGCGGCTCTGGTGGGCCGGCGGTCAGAGCTCAGCATGGTGGAGTCGGCACTGAACCGTGCCATCGGCGGAGTCGGCGCAGTGGTGGGTGTCGTCGGACCGGCCGGCATCGGCAAAAGCCGTTTGGTGCGCGAACTTTCGGCCTTCGCCCGCAGGCAGGGCGCCGAGGTATTCGCCGTCACCTGTGAGTCACATACCAGTCAGATTCCCTTTCACATCGTCGCCGGACTATTGCGGGCTGGGGCCGGAGTGACCGGTCTCGACCCGCAGGACGCACGAGCCCATTTGCGTGAGGGGTTTCCCGATGCAGACGCCGAGGATCTGCTGTTGTTTGCTGATCTGCTGGGTGTTTGCGATCCCGGTGTGCATTTGCCTCAGATAGATCCAGACGCGCGACGGCGGCGATTGGCCGCGCTGGTGAATGCGGCACAGATGGCCCGGATAACACCCGCGTTGTACATCATCGAGGATGTCCATTGGATCGATCAGGTCAGTGAATCGATGCTCGCTGAGTTCATCTCGGTAATCGCGCGGACTCCTTCGCTTGCGATCATCACGTACCGCCCGGAATACGCGGGGGCTCTCGCACGGGTGGATGGCGCTCAGACTTTGAACCTCGCACCGCTGAGTGATGCAGAGAGCGGCAACCTCGTCTCGCAGCTGCTCGGTTCGGACCCTACGGTGACAGCTGTCAGCCGCATGATCATCGAAAGGGCTGCGGGGACTCCGTTTTTCGCTGAGGAGATGGTGCGGGATATGGCTGAGCGTGGTGTGCTACGCGGAGAGATCGGCGCATACAGTTCGACGACCAAAGTGGTCGAGGTGACGGTGCCTGCGAGCCTGCAGGCGATCATCGGTGCGCGTATCGACCGTCTTGAACCCGATGCCAAACGCACTCTCACCGCCGCATCGGTTGCCGGCTCACGTTTCAGTGTCGACCTGCTGACGATGCTCGAGGTCGATCCGAAGTTCGACGACCTCGTTGCTGCTGAGCTCATCGATCAAGTCCCGTCCACACGGCAATCCGAATATGTGTTCCACCATCCGCTCATTCGCGCGGTGGCGTACGAGTCACAGCTCAGGGCCGATCGCGCCGAGATGCACCGTCGAGTGGCGGTCGTCCTCGAACAGCGTGAATCCGCATCTGTCGATGAGAATGCCGC
The DNA here is from genome assembly GCF_019645875.1 of Mycolicibacterium senegalense. Taxonomy (GTDB): domain Bacteria; phylum Actinomycetota; class Actinomycetes; order Mycobacteriales; family Mycobacteriaceae; genus Mycobacterium; species Mycobacterium senegalense. The sequence continues at coordinate 1,726,028 of NZ_CP081000.1, forward strand.
CTTGATTGCCGAACATCACCAGGCTGCAGGGGATCTGCACGCTGCGTATGGCTGGCACATGCGGGCCGCAACGTGGGCGAGAGGCCGCGACATCACTGCAGCTCGGCTTAGCTGGGAGCGGGCCAGAACGATCGCCGACGCATTGCCGGACGCAGACCCGAACTGCGCAGCGATGCGCATCGCCTGTCGCGCCATGTTGTGTGCGACCGCGTATCGGCTGCGTTCCCACGGTGCCGACGCCCGCTTTGCCGAGTTGCGAAAGTTGTGTACACGTGCCGAGGACAAGCCTTCACTCGCCATCGCTATGGCCGGTCTGGTGATGGATCACGCTTACCAGGGCAAGATCCGTCAGGCGTCGCAGTTGGCATCGGAAGCGATGGCCCTCATCCAGTCGGTCGACGACGAGAACCTGACGGTGGGGCTGTCGTACCCGGCGATCTACGCCAAGATCCAAAGTGGCGAGTACCACGAAGTTTTGAGATGGTCACAGCGGGTGGTCGACCTGGCCGGCGATGATCCCTTCAAGGGTAATTTCGTCTTCGGGTCTCCGTTGGCGCTTGCGCTGACAGCGCGGGCCACAGCTCGCTATTACCTGGGGCTTCCAGATTGGCGTGGCGACTTGCGTCGTGGCATCGCCATGGCCCACACCGCGGATCCGTTGACCTACGCCGCGGTCGTCGCCTTGAGCTACTTCCCGGGCGTCGTGAACCGTGTGTTGTCTCCCGATGATCGTGCCCTGAGTGAGAGCGAGGAAGCATTGCGGATCGCCGAACGGTCCGGCAATGACATGGCGTTGGCTTTCGCGCGATTCGCTTTGGGAATTGTGCTGGTACATCGCGGGCCGGACTACGAGCGTGATCGCGGGCAGGTGCTACTGGCTGAGGTGAGCGAGGCGATGCAAAGCCAGCAACACAATCTCGGAGAACTTCCGCTCGTCAATGTCTACCTCGCCCGGGAACGGGTTCGCCATGGAGAGCACGAGGAGGCGGTACCGCAGATGTGTGCTGCCCTCGATCAGTTGGCACACGAGGGTCAACTCTTCGCATGGGGGACTCCTACGACAGCTGTTGTCGCAGAGACACTGCTCGACCGAGCGGCAGCGGGAGACCTCCTGGCAGCTCAAGGTGTGATCGATCGGTTGGCCGCCGCGCAGGCAGGCGGCCCTGTGGCGATGCGCGATATTTGGTTATTGCGGTTGCACGCCCTGATGGCCAGAGCACGTGGTGACGCTGCCGCTTACAACGATTGTCGCGAGCGGTATCGCACGATGGCCACCACACTGGACTTCACGGGCCATATTGAGCTTGCTGCGGCGATGCCGTGACGGAAAGTCACGCCGTGGGCCGCCAGAATCCCTGGAAGCCCTGACCGGCATTCGTGGTGCGGATGGGCGACAGCTTCACCGGATCGCCGGCCTCGATCATGGTTTTCGGCCCGACGATCATCGCGACGTGCCCGTCCCACACCGCCAGATCACCTGGCCGCAATGTTGCGGGTGACACTGCTTTGCCGATGTCCTGCTCCTGCGCCAGCCTGGGAATGTCGAGCCCGGCTTCGCGGTAGGCCCACTGGGTCAGGCCGCTGCAGTCCAGGCCGACGCCCGGCGTGGTACCGCCCCACCGGTATGGCACGCCCAGCTGGGTCAGGGCATGGCGGACTGCGCTGGCCGCCACGGCATTGGGTGCCACGGCCGTGCTGCCGTCGGGTAACCGCAGCGCCACGCCGTCGCCGAACATGCCCGGGTCGCGCAGTCCGACCGGCGCGTCAGAGCGGTCGGCACCCAGCAAGGTGGCCGGAGTCGCTGCGAAGCCGCCGGAGCCGGAGCCGGAGGAGAAGCCTGCCGAGCGCGGATACATCCCGGCCGGGGATGGCGATGCGGGAGCGGTGGCCGCCGGAGCCGGGGCGGCGCCGGCGACCGCGCCGGCGTGCCGGTCCAGTTCGGCACCCAGTTCGTCGACGACGGCCGACGCCTCGGTGATCGCACGCTGCGCTTCGCTCTGCAGCTCCTGGGCCACCCCGGGTTCATCGAGGTGCGGAGCCAATGCGGCGGCGCGCTGCTCGAAGCGGTCGATGATCGCCTGCAGTCGGATTCTGGCCTGGGCCACAGCCGAACCCGCCTCCCGGGCGGCCGTACCCAGGCCCCGCGCCCGCTCGGCCAGGCCGGCGACCTCGGCCGCGGCGTCGGAGGCGAAGTCCGAGGCCGCCGTCGCCGAGACGCCCGACCAATCTCCGGCGGCCCGGTCCCACGACCGCCCGAGCGCGGCCGCGATGTCCGAAAGAGCACCGTGGGCCTCGTCCATCGCGGCGGCGGCCGGATTGTGGTTCGGCCAGCCGCTGCCGACGAGATCCCGCAGTTGGTAGAGCGGCGCGGCCAACGCGACCGTGGACGCAGGCACGGCTACATCCGCGGCAACAGCGCAGCGGCCCGCTGACCTGCGGAGTCGTAATCCACGGCGGTACATCGAGCGCTGACGGCGCCGGCCCCGGCGTGTACCGCGAGCGCGGCGACCGCGTCGCTGTGTGCACTCACGGCCTCGACGAAGGCGGCTGTGAACCGGTCGCCGATCGGACCGAGAGCGGCCCCCGGCGACGGCATCGACCGCAGCGTGGCGGCCACGGTGAGCAGGTCGGCGGCGTGCGCGTCGAGGGCGTCGCCAAGCGCGCGGATGGCCGCCAGGTCGGCGCGCAGGTTTTCGGCGGGCATGTGGTTAGGACGCCGGCCGACGCCGATCGGTTCCACCGTGTTTCAGATCGCGGTACCGCCGCCGTCGACATGCAGCGTCGAGCCGGTGATGAACGCGGCGCGCGGCGAGGAAAGGAACAGCACCGCGTGAGCGATCTCTTCCGGGGTCGCCGTGCGGCCCAGCGGCAGTGCCCGGCCGAGTTCCTCGTTCGTGTCGCCCCATTGGGCCTCGACGCCTTCGGTGCGGGTCGGTCCCGGCGCCACACTGTTGACCCGCACACCGCCGGAACCGAATTCGGCGGCCCAGGTCCGGGTCAGCGATTCAACGGCCGCCTTGGAAGCGCTGTAGGCCGAGGCGCCCGGCACCCCTTTCGACGCGACCATCGAAGTGACATTCACGATGCTGCCGCGGCCGCGTTCGAGCATGCCGCCCACCAGTTGGGCCACCAGGAAATAGGTGCCGCGTACGTTGGTGTCGAAGGTCTGCTCGAACGAGGCGACATCCTGCTCCACGGTGAGCGCACCCGGAAAAGCGGCGGCGTTGTTCACCAGGATGTCGAGCTGATCACATTGTCGGGCAAGGGATTGCACTGAATCGAGGTCGGCAAGGTCGGCACTGACGAAACGGACGTCCGCACCGAGTGCGGCGGCGGCGTTACGGCCCCGCTGTTCGTCTCTTCCGGTGATGGTCACGGCCGCGCCCGCACGTGCGAGCAGGCGGGCACATGCCAATCCGATGCCTGCGGTGCCGCCGGTCACCAGCGCGCGGTAGCCCTTGAGTTCATCTGTCGATTCCATTGTGTCCTTCCGTTGATTCGTCATGCGACACATCGGGTGTCGCCACCGTCGCCGAGAGCTGCCCTCAGGCGCTCGCGACTACGCGCGATGCGTGACATGACGGTTCCCAGCGGGATTTCCATGCGCGCCGCGGTTTCGGCGTAGGTCAAACCTTCGATGTCGGAGTAGTACAAGACCGTTCGGAAACCCTCTGGCAACGTCAGCACCGCGTCGCGGATCCGGCTGTCGCAGAACATGTCGAGCGCACGGTCTTCGGCTGAGCGCTCGGCAGTCGCGGAATGATGTGCGCTGCTGAGCATGTCACTGTCGGTGAAGTCGGGGACCGCGAATGCATCCGGGCGGCGGAGCTTCGTTCGGTGGGTACTGATCCACCGGTTGTGCAGGATGCGGAACAGCCAGGCTCGCAGGTTGGTGCCCGGCTCGAACCGGCGGAAACCGGTGTAGGCGTTCATCAGTGTGTCCTGAACCAGATCTTCGGCATCGGCATGGCTGTGGGTGAGCCGCCGCGCGGTGCGCAACAGGGTGGGATGGAAGGGCATGGCCTCCCGGACGAACCGGGCCGCCAATTCCGCGTCAGACTCGACGTCCACGCTCACGGTCATCGGACGGCCACGACAGTCATGATCAGATCTCCAGAGCTAGGGACGAGTACGAACGCCCTCTCAGCCTGGTTCGACGGCACGTGATTGCGGACCCTTGAAAACCCGTAGTCCGTGGTGCGTGGCGCCGACCGTTAAGGTCAGCGCATGGATGTACGCGTCGTCGACCACCCCCTGGCCGCCGCACGGCTGACCACCCTCCGGGATGAGCGGACCGACAACGCTGGGTTTCGTGCCGCGCTGCGTGACCTGACCCTGATGCTGGTGTACGAGGCCACCCGGGACGCGGAGTCCGAGCAGATCGCGGTGCGCACCCCGGTCACCGAGACCACCGGTTCGCGGTTGGCCAATCCGCCGTTGCTGGTGCCGGTGCTACGGGCCGGGCTGGGGATGGTCGATCAGGCCCATGCCCTGATCCCGGAGGCACAGGTCGGTTTCGTCGGGATGGCGCGTGACGAGACGACGCATCAGCCGACTCCGTACCTGGCGTCGCTGCCCGACGATCTGAGCGCGCGGTCGGTGTTCGTGCTCGACCCCATGTTGGCGACCGGCGGGTCGATGGCGTACACCATCGACTTGTTGAAAGAGCGCAACGCGGTCGACATCACCGCGGTCTGTGTGGTGTGTGCGCCGCAGGGGATCGCCGCGATCGAGAAGGTCGCCCCCGGTATGCGGCTCATCACCGCGACCATCGACGAGGGTCTCAACGAGATCGCTTACATCGTCCCGGGTCTCGGCGACGCCGGGGATCGTCAGTTCGGCCCGCGCTGAGGCGTTACCAGCGCGCCGCGGTGTCGGCCAGGTCCTGGCTGAGTTTCTGGGCATGAGCCCGGGCCGTGTTCAGGTCATCGGTCGGTGCGCAGCGAACTTCGGTGTAGGACTTGAGTTTCGGTTCGGTTCCCGACGGGCGCACCACCACCCGCACCGAGGTGTCACCGTCGCGGCCGGTGAAGATCAGGGCGTCGGTGTGCTGCTGTCCGTCTCGCTGCAACAGGTCCTCCACGGTGACGGCGATGCCGGCCAGTTCGGCCGGCGGGGCTGCGCGCAACCGGTCCATGGCTGCCGCGGCGTCATCGACGTGGCGGGTGTGCGCTCCCGTCACGTGCACGCCGTGGACCTTGGCCAGATCGTCGAGGGCGTCGAGTAGGGTGCGGCCCTGGTCGCGCAGCGCAGCGACCAGGTCGGCAGCCAGGATCGCGGCGCTGATCCCGTCCTTGTCGCGAACCGAGGCCGGGTCGACGCAATGGCCGATCGCCTCCTCGTAGGCATAGACCAGGGTGTTGCCGGGGGTCTGGGCACGGGCCAGCCACTTGAACCCGGTGAGGGTTTCGGCGTGCTGGGCACCGTGTGCCGCCGCGATCGATGCCAGCATTCGCGAAGAGACGACGGTACTGGCCACCAACGCGGCTTCGCTGACCGGACCCGGCTCAAGCTGGGACAAGATGTAATCGCCGAGTAGCCAACCTGTTTCGTCGCCGGTGAGCATGCGCCACCCATCGGGTCCGGGTACGCCGACGGCGCACCGATCGGCATCGGGGTCCAGCGCGATCGCGATCTCGGCGTCGACGTCGTCGGCCAGGGCGAGGAGCGCGTCCACGGCGCCGGGCTCCTCGGGGTTGGGGAAGCTGACGGTGGGGAAGTCCGGGTCCGGGTTGAACTGTTCCTCGACCACATGGACATCGTCGAACCCGGCCAGGGCGAGGGCGTCAAGGGCGTACTCTCCGCCGACGCCATGTAGCGGAGTCAGTGCGATCCGCACCGAACCGGTGGTGCGGCGTACCCGCGCGGCGCGTTCGAGGTAGCCGTAAACCTGGCGAAGGCCGCCGGTTTGCACTGCCGCCCTGGGAATCTCGTCGGCGTGTGGGGCACGGGTCAATGCCGCCTCGATCTCGCGATCGGTAGGGGAGATGATCTGCATGCCGCCGTCGAGAAAGACCTTGTAGCCGTTGTCCGAGGGCGGATTGTGCGATGCGGTGATCTGGACTCCGGCCACGGCCGGCAGGTGCCGGACGGTGTAGGCGACCACCGGTGTCGGCACGGAAGCCATCATGAGAAGGACCTGAAATCCCGCCGCGGCCAGGACTTCAGCGGCCGCCAAGGCGAATTCGTCGGAGCTGTGCCGAGCGTCGCGGCCCACCACCACATGTGAGCCGCCCAGGCCTCTGTCCTTGAGAACCTGCGCCAGCGCCCATGTGGTGCGCACGACGACGGCCAGGTTCGTCGCATCGGGTCCGCCCCGTAACGGGCCCCGCAACCCGGCGGTGCCGAACGTCAGCGGACGGCTGAATCGACGATCGAGCTCGTCGGGACTGCAGGCGGACAGTTCGGCAGCAGTCTGTGGGTCGGGGTCGTGTGCGATCCAATCTGCGGCGGCGGTCGCGACGGAGGTCATGATCCAAGTGTGCCCGCAGCGGCGTCCGAGTACGCAAGCTTGCGCAGGACTGGTGCCACCAGCATCAACAGGTCGAACTCCAGGTCTGTCAGGTTCTCCCGCATGGTGGCGTGCAGCCACGCGTCTCGCTCGGCACGGTCGGCCTGCAGTAATGCGGCGCCGGCCGCGGTGATCTCGATGAGCTGACGGCGGCGGTCGGTGTCGTCCGGGCGGCGGGCGATCAAGCCGCGGCGGACGAGTTCATTGATGCTGTCGGTCAGCGACTGTGCCCGCACGTGCAACCTGGCGCCCATCTCGGCAGGCGTGGTGGTGCCGCTGCGACTGGCCTCCCCGAGCAGTTCCAGCTGGCTCAACGTCAGACCGTGATCCGGCCGGTGCCGCCGCATCTGCCGGGCCACCGCCATCATCGCCTCACGTAGTTCTGTCGCCGACGTCGCAGCCATAAAGAAGTTATACCTTGGTATTAGACCCGGTGCTCGCAGAAATCACTCGAATCGCCGCGAACATTACGAAGGAATACCTTACTATTTCAGTAGGAGGTGCGAGACTCGAATGACACAGGCGTTGCGGTGGGGACTGCTTGTCGTCGCGACCATCGCCGTCACGGTCCCGCTCAACCTGATCGGCGTCCCCTCGGCGGCACTGTTCGCCGGGCTTGCCGTGGGGATTGCGCTGGCCCTGGCCGCGTTGGCTCCGCCCCGGATGCCCCGGCCGGCTGGGGTGCTCGCGCAAGGAGTGCTCGGGGTCTACATCGGCACGATGGTCCATCGGGACGCCGTCAGCGCGATCGGCTCGAACTGGCTGATCGTGCTGGTGATCACCGTGGCCACCTTGCTGCTGAGCCTCCTCGCCGGTGGGCTGCTCGGCCTGCACCGCGATGTCAGTCCGCTGACCGGATCTCTGGCGTTGGTGGCCGGTGGTGCGTCGGGACTGGTCGCCATCGCCCGCGAACTCGGCGGTGACGATCGCGTCGTCTCCGTCATTCAATACCTGCGGGTAGCGCTCGTCACCGCAACCATTCCCCTCGTGGTGACCCTGATCTTCCATGCCGATAGGTCGCATCCGGCCCCCGCTGCGACCGAAAGCGCCTCGGCCCCTTGGTATCTGAGTGCTGTGATGCTGGCTGTCATCGTTGCGGCAGGCATCGTCGGTGGACGTTGGGCCAGGCTGCCCGGCGCGGGACTGCTGGGCCCGTTGGCGTTGACCGTGGCGTTGGAACTCTCCGGTCTGTCCTTCGGGCTGTCCGTCCCGGTTGTGCTGGTGCAGGCGGCCTACATGGTGATCGGTTGGCAGGCAGGCATCGCCTTCACCCGCGAGTCGCTACGCGCGATCGGCCGCATCCTGCCGCTGGCGCTGATCCTGATCGTGGTGCTCGGCGTGGCGACGGCGGGTCTCGGCGTGGTGCTGGCCAACGTCACCGGGGCGACTCAACTTGAGGGTTACCTCGCGACCAGTCCGGGCGGGGTCTATGCCGTGCTGGCCACCGCGGTGGAAACCGGGTCCAATGTCACCTTCATCATCGCCGCCCAGGTGGTGCGCGTCCTGTTGATGTTGTTCGCCGCACCGCTGATGGCCCGGGGCATGGCCCGTCTGGGCCGCCGGTTCAACGTCGGTTCAAACCGGACAACCGCCAGGCCAGGGCCCGGCGAACGGCGGGAAGCTTGCCGGCCAGCCGCATGACGCGATTGCGGACGGGACGGAGCTTGGCGGATGCGGTGGCGAGCTCGGTGAGCCGGCTGGTCATCGTGACGACGTCGCCCGCGGTGCGGCGCCGAGTGGCGGCGTAGTCGTCGAGCACGGCGTCGCTCGCGCCGGCGAGCACTTGTGAGAGCTGCTCGCCCAGGACAACGGCGTCTTCGATGCCCAGGTTCATGCCCTGTCCGCCGGCGGGGGAGTGCACGTGGGCGGCATCGCCGGCCAGCAGGATCCGGTTGTCGCGGAATTGGTCGGCGATCCGGTGATGCACGCGGAAACGAGATCCCCACACGACGTCCTCGATCACTGCGGGTCGTGACTGAGGACCGCGCTCGTCCAGCAACGCTTGCACGAACGCGACGTCGGGATTTTGCGGCGCCTCATCGACAGTCGCGACGATGCGGTACATCTCGTCGGGTAGCGGCGCGACGACGACCAGCCCGGCAGGCGAGAAGTAAAGGATGACCTCGTGGGCGGGCACCCCGCCGGACAGGTGGACGTCGGCCAGCATGAATGATTCGGCGTACGTGCCGCCGCTGAACGCGATGCCGGCCTGGTCGCGGACCGTGCTGTGCATGCCGTCGGCACCGATTAGGTACCGGGCCCGGATCTGCCGGCCGTCGGTGAAGGTGGCGATCGCGCACTCGGCGGTCTGCCGGATCTCGCTGACCGACGCCGGGCGGACGAGCTCGCCGCCCAGGTTCTCCAACCGGTTGAGCAGGAACGCCTCGGTGTCGGCCTGCGAAATCATCAACGTGTACGGGTAGGGGGTCGGCAGCTTGCTGAACGGGACCGCGATCAACAGGTCGTCACGGTCCCGGATGGTGAAGGTCGGAGTGTGGACTCCCCGCGCGACCAGGTCGCCGACGACGCCGTAGGGCTCCAGAAGTTCCAGGGTGCGCGAATGCACGACGGCGGCCCGCGAGGTGTTGGTGCCCTCGGCCTGGCGGTCGACGACGGTCACGTCGTGACCGTGCTGGGTGAGCACGATGGCGGCGGTCAGCCCGACCGGTCCGGCCCCGACGATCAGGACGTCTGTAGTGGACGTTTGCATCTCCGACTCCTTTGTCAACAACCGTTGGTCAACAACTGTTGACATCAAGTTAGGCCGGTGCGGAGCTGATGTCAACAGTTGTTGACTTACACTTGTCGCCATGCGACGAGCAGCAGCCGAGACCAAGTCCGTGATCCTCGCCGCGGCTCGGGAGCGGTTCGCCGCCGACGGATACGAACGCGCCACCATCCGGGCCATCGCGGCCGACGCCGGCATCGACCCGGCGATGGTGATGCGCTATTACGGCAACAAGGAGCGGTTGTTCGCCGCGGCCGCCGAGTTCGATCTGGAGCTACCCGATCTGACCCAAGTCCCGCGCGACCAGCTCGGTGCCGTGCTGGCCACCCACTTCCTCGAACGCTGGGAGCGTGACGAAGCACTCCTGATCCTGTTGCGGGCCGGCGTGACCAACGAGGCCGTCGCCGAGCGGATGCGGACGATCTTCGCCGCCCAACTCGCGCCCGTCATCGCCGAGACCACGGGCAACGCTCCCGCCACCCAGGTACGGGCCAGTCTCGCGGCGTCGCAGGTGCTCGGGATGGCGCTGTGCCGCTATGTGCTGGAGTTTCCGCCCTTGGTCGCCATGGGCCGCCACGAGGTCGTCGACTGGATCGGCCCCACTTTGCAGCGGTATCTCGTCGGCTAGATCCGGTCGATCACCGAACGCAGCAACGCGCCCATCCGGGTCGCGGACTGCCGTCCGGCCTCGAGCACCTCGATGTGACTGAGCGGCTCACCCGTCATACCCGCGGCCAGGTTGGTCACCATCGAGATACCCAGCACCTGCATACCCGCCGCCCGCGCGGCGATCGTCTCGTGGACTGTCGACATGCCGACAAGGTCGGCCCCGAGGGTCCGCAGCATTCGGATCTCAGCCGGCGTCTCGTAATGCGGGCCCGGCAAACCGGCGTAGACGCCCTCGGTCAGGCTCGGTTCGATCTCTCGGGCCAGTGCCAGCAGCCGGGGTGAGTACGCGTCGACGAGGTCGACGAATTGCGCCCCGACCAGGGGAGACCTTGCGGTGAGGTTGAGGTGGTCGCTGATCAACACCGGCTGCCCGACGTGATATTCGGCTCGCAGGCCGCCGGCAGCGTTGGTGAGCACGACCGTTGAAACGCCGGTGGCCGCTGCGGTCCGCACCGGATGCACCACATGCTGCAGGTCATGGCCTTCATAGGCATGGATGCGCCCGGCCAGCACCAGCACCCGGTGATCGCCGACCCGAACCGAATGCACCTGGCCGCCGTGCCCCTGCGCGCTCGGTGGGGTGAAGCCCGGCAGTTCGGCCATCGGCACGGTGGCGACCGGATCGCCGAGCGCGGCCACAGCCGGTGCCCAACCCGAGCCGAGCACGACCGCCACGTCGTGACGTTCCACGCCGGTGCGCTCCGCGATGGTGGCGGCGCACGTGAGGAGCGGATCTGGCACGGCTGCCTGGAGATCGGTCACGATAGGCGAGCTTAACGGCCCTGAACACGCAGTGAGATACTGCGAGGATGCCGTCTGCCACCGCCTCTCGCAGCGTCGAGGAAGCCATCAACCGGCGTCGTGGCGACCTCGTCGAGCTCTCACATTCGATCCACGCCGAGCCGGAATTGGCCTTCGCCGAGCATCGGAGCTGCGCCAAGACGCAAGAGTTGGCCGCAGAGTACGGATTCGAGATCACCGAGCGCGCCGGTGGGCTGGACACCGCATTTCGCGCGTCCTACGGGAGCGGCCCACTGGTCATCGGAGTCTGCGCCGAATACGACGCCCTGCCCGAGATCGGGCATGCCTGTGGGCACAACATCATCGCGGCGTCGGCCGTCGGCACGGCACTGGCTCTGGCCGACGTGGCCGACGAGCTCGGCCTGACCGTGGTGCTCGTCGGAACGCCGGCCGAGGAGCTCGGCGGCGGAAAGGTTTTGCTGCTCAACGCCGGAGTGTTCGACGACATCGCCGCAACGGTCATGCTGCATCCCGGGCCGGTCGATATCGCCGCAGCCCGGTCACTGGCCCTTTCCGAGGTGACAGTCGACTACACCGGTAGGGAGTCGCACGCCGCGGTCGCCCCTTACCTTGGCGTCAACGCGGGCGACGCGGTCACGGTCGCGCAGGTGGCGATCGGCCTGCTGCGTCAGCAACTGATGCCGGGGCAGATGGTGCATGGCATCGTCACCCACGGCGGGCAGGCCACCAACGTCATCCCCGGCCGGGCCGAGATGCGCTACACCATGCGGGCCACCGACATGTCCGCGCTTCGTGAGCTGGAGGACCGGATGGCGGGATGCTTTTCGGCCGGAGCGCTGGCGACCGGCTGCGAGCACCAGGTCACCGAGATCGGACCGGCCTACGCCGAACTGGCGCCCGATCCGTGGCTGTCGGAGACCGTCCGGGCCGAGATGCTGCGGCTGGGCCGTAACCCGTTGCCGGAGAACGTGGAGGCCAGCGTGCCGTTGGGCAGCACAGACATGGGAAACATCAGCCAGGTGATGCCCGGCATCCATCCGGTGATCGGGATCGACTCGGGCGGGGCCGCGATCCACCAGCCGGCGTTCACCGCGGCGGCGGCCGGGCCGAGTGCCGACAAGGCCGTGATCGAGGGCGCGATCATGTTGGCCCGCACCGTTGTTCAGCTCGCCGAGACACCGGCGCAGCGGAATCGAGTACTGCAGGCGCAGGAGGAGAGGAGGCGGGCTTCGTGAGTGTGTTGCAGCACGCTGCTGCGCGCTGGTTGTCGGCGAACTACGACGAGATGGTGTCCTGGCGACGCCATCTGCACGCCCATCCGGAGCTGGGGCGTCAAGAGTTCGCCACCACCGAGTTCGTCGCCCGCCACCTTGCCGATGCCGGGTTGAACCCCAAGGTGTTGCCCGGTGGTACCGGGCTGACGTGTGACTTCGGGCCCGAAGACGGACCGCGGATCGCGCTGCGCGCAGACATGGACGCCTTGCCGATGGCTGACCGGACCGGCGCACCCTACGCCTCGACGGTGCCCAACGTCGCGCACGCCTGCGGGCACGACGCCCACACCGCGGTGTTGTTGGGCACGGCCATGGCCTTGTCGTCGGTGCCGGAGTTGCCGGTCGGGGTGAGGCTGCTGTTCCAGGCGGCCGAGGAGCTGATGCCCGGCGGCGCGATCGACGCCATCAACGCGGGCGTGCTGAACGGGGTGAGCCGGATCTTCGCTCTGCACTGCGATCCGCGCCTGGCCGTCGGTCGGGTGGCCACGAAGCCCGGACCGATCACCTCGGCCGCAGATTCCATCGAGATCACCCTGCACTCGCCGGGCGGGCACACATCCCGGCCGCACCTGACCGGCGACCTCGTCTACGGTCTCGGCACGCTGATCACCGGGCTACCCGGCGTGCTGTCTCGTCGCATCGACCCGCGCCACGACACCGTGATGGTGTGGGGTGCGGTCAACGCCGGTGTGGCCGCCAACGCCATCCCGCAGATCGGCACCTTGGCCGGGACCATCCGCACCGCGAGCCGCGACACCTGGCTCACGCTGGAATCGATTGTGGAAGAAACGGTTACGGCGTTGCTGGCTCCGCTCAACATCGAACACAGCCTCAACTACCGGCGCGGGGTGCCGCCCGTGGTCAACGAAGAGGTGTCCACCCGCATCCTCACCCACGCGATCGAGGCGATCGGCCCCGATGTGCTCGCCGACACCCATCAGTCCGGCGGCGGCGAGGACTTCTCCTGGTATCTCGAGGACGTACCGGGTGCCATGGGCCGGCTCGGGGTGTGGAGCGGTCAGGGCCCGCAGCTGGACCTGCATCAGCCGACGTTCGACATCGATGAGCGGGCGCTCGGTGTCGGTGTGCGCACGATGGTCAACATCGTCGCCGCCTCTGGCTAGTGGTTCTTTCTGCACCGCGAGCGTGCGTGTTTGCTGGTCGACACGCCGCATTTCGCCAACATTCTGGCGTCACTCGTGGCGTACGAGCGCACATAGGCTGGGAGCATGACAGCTCCGCCCGACGACCAACTGGCATCGGCGACCAGCGCGATGCGGGAGGCTCAAACACTCGAACGTCAGCTCGGTGCCGCCCGGCTGCACGCCGAAGAGTCCGCTGCCCGGGCTGCGGCAGCCGAGGGTCGACTCGGGGCGGAGTCTCGCGATGTCGACAAGCTGGAATCCCTCTCACTGACCAAGATCTGGGCTCATTTGAAGGGATCACACGCCGACGATCTGGTCCGCGAAGCCGCCGAGCGTGAGTGCGCCGAGTATGACTACCTCACCCAGCGGGCCCGCGCGGACGCCGACCAACGGCACGTCGAGTATCTGACCAATCGGATTGCGGCGCTGGGCGATGTCAGACTCGATTTGGAGCGAGCCTTGAACGCAAAGGAGCAGTGGCTGCGGGATAATGATGGTCCGGGTGCGGCCCGACTCATCGAAATCGCGTCAATGCGTGGTCGATTGACGGCGGAACTCGCGGAGATGGAACAGGCGAGTGCCGCCGGGCAACGAGCATTGCAGAATTTGCGCAGCGCGGCCGCGCAACTCGACAGTGCCCGGTCCTGGTCGGCCTACGACACCTGGTTCGACGGCGGCCTCATCGCCAGCATGGTCAAAGAGGGCAAGCTCGACGGCGTTGCGGCGTCGTTGCGTTCGGCTGACACCGATCTCAAGAGATTCAGCACCGAGCTCGCCGACGTTCACATGGAAGGTGTGCAGCTCATCGAACTCAGCTCTTTCACAAGGGTTTTCGATGTATGGTTCGACAACTTCTTCACTGATTTCGCAGTGCGCGACCGCATCATCGAGGCCCAGGAGAAGGTCGACCAGGCCACCGCGGGTATCAAACGGATCCTTGGCGATCTCGACCGGCGGACCCGCGCTCATGCGGGAGAATTGAACCGGTTGGCTGCCGAGCGTGCGGACCTGCTGGCCTAACCCCTCGCACCGCGAGCGCGCGTGTTTGTCGCCCAACACGCCGCGCATCACCAGCGCTCCGCGCACCCTCGTCGCCATCGGTTGTGCACAGCGCGCGATTCATCCACAGATCCGCACATTGCGTCTACCGAAGTCGTTGCGCACCAACAACGATCGTCGTCATGAACCCTCAACTGATGCAATTGTTCGACGAACAGGGCGGTGTGGCCACCAGTGGTCAGGTTTTGGCCCACATGACGCGCCACGCATTTCAATCCGCAGTGAACTCTGGTGCGCTGGAAAGGATCTGGTACGGAATCTACTGCCGCGGCGAACCCACGGAGCAGCTCCTGTTGCACGGGTTGGATCTCGCATGTGGCCGGAAGGTGCCGCTCTGCCTCGCCAGCGCCGCAGCCGTGCACGGGTTCGACACCGAAGGCTCAGCCGACCTGCATGTCCTGAATCCGCCGCGATGCCAGCTTCGCTCGGCTGACGGTTTGGTGGTGCATCGAAGGGACGGTGCGCCATTGACGTCGGTCGACGGCAGGTACGTCACCGCGCCGGCATGGACGGCCGTTGAGGTGGCCCGCGCGTTGCGCCGCCCGCGCGCGCTGGCCGCCCTGGATGCCGCGTTGCGAAGCGGCACCTGCACTCGCGCCGATCTCTGGCGCGCAGCTCTTGAACAGGCCGGGCGGCGCGGCATCGTCAACGTTCGGAACCTGATCGCCCTGGCCGATGGGCGCGCCGAGTCACCGATGGAAAGTGAAGCACGGCTGGTGATGCTCGACGGTGGTTTGCCGGTGCCGGAATTGCAGTTCGAGGTCATCGACGGCAATGGCGCCGTGCGCCGGTTGGACTTCGCCTGGCCGCAGGACAAGGTTGCGGTCGAGTACGACAGCTTAGACTGGCATGGCAATCCCGATGCGTTGAACAACGATCGCAGGCGTACCGCAGCGTTGAGGGACGTCGGGTGGACCGTCATCTCGATCGTGTTCGACGATGTGCGGCACCGCGACGGCGAGATGGTGGCGCGGATCAATCGGCAGTTGGGTCACGCTCGTGCGGCGTGAGGGTGCACAGAATGCCGGCGAAATGCGGCGCGTCGGGCGGCAAACGCGCACGGTCGCGGTGAAAGGTTAGGGGCCGATGTTGCGGGCGGGACGGGTGCGCAGATCGTGCACGTACTCCTCCGGCGCGCCGGCGATCTCCGCGGCGTCCGCCATCACCCCGAGATAGCGCGCCGAGGGCAAGCCGCCCTCCCAGGCGTCGACCACATAGAGCCAGGCCAGCACGGGATCGGTGGTGGTGTCCGACGACAACCGGTCCACCCGGCAGCGGATCTTCTTGTGGAACCCGAGTTCGGAGCCCTCCCACCGGTCGAGCGAATGCTCGTCGGCCGGTGTCATGTCGTAGAGCACGACGAATACCTTGGACAGCGGGTCCTCGACGACGGTGGCGAGCGCGCCTTCCCAGCCGATGTCCTCCCCGCCGAAGGTCAACCGCCAGCCATGCAGCCACCCGGTACCCGCCATCGGCGAGTGCGGAGCCCGCTGCTGCATTTGCTCCGGGTGCATGTTCGATCCATACGCGGCATAGAGCGGCACGGTAAGACAGCTTAATCGGCGAAGTTGGTTAGGTTAGTCCCGTGGCTACCCGCATCGTGATCATCGGCGGCGGTCCCGCCGGCTATGAGGCGGCACTCGTCGCCGCTGCCCGCGGCCCTGAGGTCGCTCATGTGACCGTCGTCGACTCCGACGGCATCGGCGGTGCCTGCGTGTTGTGGGACTGTGTGCCGTCCAAGACGTTCATCGCCTCCACCGGGGTGCGTACCGAACTACGGCGTGCCCCCAACCTGGGATATTCGCTGGATTTCGAGCAGGCCAAGATCTCGCTGCCGCAGATCAACCAGCGGGTCAAACACCTCGCGACGGCGCAGTCCGACGACATCGCCGAGCGCTTGCGCAGCGAGGGCATCGAGCTGATCGCGGGCCGGGGCGAACTCATCGACGACGTTCCGGGCATGGCCCAGCACCGGGTCAAGGTCACCGGACCGGACGGCGAGGTCAGCCAGCTGCCCGCCGATGTGGTGCTCATCGCCACCGGCGCCAGCCCGAGGGTGCTGCCCAACGCCGTTCCCGACGGGGAGCGGATCCTGAACTGGCGCCAGCTCTACGACCTCGAAGCGCTGCCCGAGCATCTCGTCGTGGTCGGTTCGGGCGTCACCGGCGCCGAGTTCGTCAACGCCTATACCGAACTCGGGGTCACCGTGACGGTCGTGGCCAGCCGCGACCAGATCCTCCCGCACGAGGATTCCGACGCCGCCGCCGTTTTGGAGGAGGTGTTCTCCGAACGCGGCGTGACGCTGGTCAAGAACGCGCGCGCCCAGTCGGTGACTCGGACCGACAACGGCGTGTGCGTCACGATGGCCGACGGACGCACCGTCGACGGCAGCCATGCGCTGATGACGGTCGGTTCGGTTCCGAACACGAGTGGTCTGGGTCTGGACCGCGTCGGGATCGAGCTGGGGCCCGGCAACTACCTCAAAGTCGACCGGGTGTCGCGCACCTCGGTGCCGGGCATCTATGCGGCGGGTGATTGCACCGGCCTGTTGCCGCTGGCCTCGGTGGCGGCCATGCAGGGACGCATCGCGATGTATCACGCCCTCGGTGAGGCGGTGGCCCCGATCCGGCTGCGAACCGTCGCCGCGGCGGTGTTCACCCGCCCGGAGATCGCCGCCGTAGGAGTTCCCCAGGCCGCTATCGACGACGGCTCCGTTCCGGCCCGCACCCTGACGCTGCCGCTCAACACGAACGCCCGGGCCAAGATGTCCAGCTTGCGCCGTGGTTTCGTCAAGATCTTCTGCCGTCCGGCCACCGGGGTGGTGATCGGCGGAGTGGTGGTGGCACCGATCGCTTCCGAGCTGATCCTGCCGATCGCGCTGGCCGTGCAGAACGGTATCCCGGTGGACGAGCTGGCCCAGACCTTCTCGGTGTACCCGTCGCTGTCGGGTTCGATCACCGAGGCGGCCCGGCAATTGATGAAACACGACGACCTGGACTAGAGAATCGGGCAGATCCCACGTCGTCCACGTAGCCTGGGAACGTGACTGACCCGATCTCAGCACCGGGCGACGGGCAAACCTTCCTCGGTCCGCAGCAAAGGGCGCAAGCCTGGCAACGACTCGGCAGCGAACAATTCGACGTGGTGGTGATCGGCGGCGGTGTCGTCGGCGCCGGCGCGGCTCTCGATGCGGCGACGCGGGGCCTCAAGGTCGCCCTTGTCGAGGCCCGGGATTTCGCGTCGGGCACTTCGAGTCGCAGCTCCAAGATGTTCCACGGCGGGTTGCGCTACCTCGAGCAGCTGGAGTTCGGGCTGGTTCGTGAGGCCCTCTACGAGCGTGAGCTGAGCTTGACCACGCTCGCACCGCACCTGGTCAAGCCGTTGCCGTTCCTGTTCCCGTTGACCAACCGTTGGTGGGAACGGCCCTATATCGCCGCGGGCATCTTCCTCTACGACCAGCTCGGCGGAGCGAAATCCGTTCCCGCACAAAAGCATCTGACCAAATCCGGGGCGCTGCGGTTGGCTCCGGGGCTCAAGCGCAGCTCGCTGATCGGTGGCATCCGTTACTACGACACCGTCGTCGACGACGCCCGGCACACCATGACCGTGGCCCGTACCGCGGCCCATTACGGCGCCGTGGTGCGTTCGTCGAGTCAGGTGGTGGCGCTGCTGCGCGAGGGTGATCGCGTAGTGGGCGTGACGCTGCGCGATTCCGAAGACGGTGCCACCACAGAAGTGCGGGGCCATGTCGTGGTGAACGCCACCGGGGTCTGGACCGACGAGATCCAGGCGCTGTCCAAGGAGCGCGGCCGGTTCCGGGTGCGCGCGTCCAAGGGCGTGCACATCGTGGTGCCACGCGATCGGATCGTCAGTGAGGTGGCGATCATCTTGCGCACCGAGAAGTCGGTGCTGTTCGTGATTCCGTGGGGTACACACTGGATCATCGGCACCACCGACACGGACTGGAATCTCGATCTCGCGCATCCCGCCGCGACGAAGGCCGACATCGACTACATCCTGGGCCACGTCAACACCGTGCTGGCCACCCCGCTGACCCACGACGACATCGACGGTGTGTACGCCGGGCTGCGCCCGCTGCTGGCCGGGGAGAGTGAGGAAACCTCCAAGCTCTCGCGTGAGCACGCCGTCGCGGTGCCCTCTCCGGGACTGGTGGCCATTGCCGGCGGCAAGTACACCACCTACCGCGTGATGGCGGCCGACGCCATCGACGCTGCCGCCGAGTTCATCCCGGCCCGGGTGGCCCCGTCGATTACCGCGAAGGTCCCGCTGATGGGGGCCGACGGGTATTTCGCCCTGATCAATCAAACCGAGTTCGTCGGAAAGCATTACGGGCTGCATCCGTACCGGGTCCGGCATCTGCTGGACCGATACGGCTCGCTGATCGGTGAGGTGCTCAAGATGGCGGAGGACGAGCCGGAACTGCTGGCACCCATCACCGCGGCGCCGGTCTACCTCAAGGTCGAGGCCTACTATGCCGCCGCGGCCGAGGGCGCCCTTCATCTCGAGGACATCCTGGCCCGCCGCATGCGGATCGCGATCGAATATCCGCACCGCGGCGTCGATTGTGCGCGTGAGGTGGCCGAAGTGGTTGCGCCGGTGCTGGGTTGGACCGCTGCGGACGTCGACCGGGAGGTCGCCACCTACGTCGCCCGGGTGGAGGCCGAGGTGCTGTCGCAGACGCAACCCGACGACGAGTCCGCCGACGCGCTGCGTCAAGCCGCGCCGGAGGCCCGTGCCGAGATCCTCGAGCCCGTGCCGCTCAATTGAGCAAGCCTCCGCCGCTGCCGGTACGTGACGGACTGGGGCCGGCGCGACTGCGGTTGTGGGGCGGCAATGTGCACGACGAGTTGCAGAAACGGTTCGGTTTGGGCGCGAAAGTGCTTGCCGGAGAAGTGGTTCTACCCGACGGTAAGCCTGTCGACGCGACCACGACGTTACCCGCCGGCGCGCACGTCTACTTCTACCGCGACCTGGTCGACGAGGTGGAGGTGCCGTTCGACATCCCGGTCCTGCACCGCGACGACGACATCCTGGTGGTCGACAAGCCGCACTTTCTGGCCACCATGCCCCGAGGTGGCCACATCGCGCAGACTGCGCTGGTCCGGCTGCGACGGGAACTGGACCTACCGGAGCTGAGCCCCGCGCACCGGCTGGACCGGCTGACGGCTGGCGTGTTGCTGTTCACCGTGCGCCGTGAGATCCGGGGCCGGTATCAGCGGTTGTTCGCCGAGGGCGGGGCCCGCAAGACGTACCTCGCTCGCTCCGACGGCGCGGCGACAGTGCATCTGCCCGCCACCCTGCGCAGCCGGATCATCAAGCAGCGGGGGCAGTTACAGGCGTTTGAAGAGGCCGGGGAGCCCAACGCCGAGACCTACATCGAGGATCTGGGGGAGGGGTGCTATCGGCTGTCTCCCCGCACCGGCCGGACGCATCAGCTGCGGGTGCACATGGCCTCGATCGGTTTACCGATCATCGGTGATTCCTTGTATCCCAAGGTGGTCGACGTCGCACCCGATGATTTCGGCGACCCATTACAACTGCTGGCTCAGCGCCTCGAGTTCACCGACCCGATCACCGGTGAGGACCGCGAGTTCGTCAGCTCCCGCGGATTGGGCTGAAGCCTTGCGCCGCCGGATCGCGGTGATGGTCTACTGACGGGGTGAACCGTGAGACTTTTGACCATCTGTTCGACATGACCGACCGTACCGTGATCGTCACCGGCGGCACTCGTGGCATCGGGTTGGCTCTCGCCGAGGGCTTTACGTTGGCCGGTGCGCGGGTGGTGGTCGCCAGCCGCAAGCCCGAGGCCTGCGAGCGGGCGGCCGAGCACCTGCGCGAGCTCGGTGGGCAGGCCATCGGAGTTCCCACCCACAGTGGCAACATCGATGACCTCGGCGCATTGGTGGAGCGCACGGTCGCCGAGTTCGGCGGGATCGACGTGGTGGTCAACAATGCTGCCAACGCGTTGGCGCAGCCGTTGGGGCAGATGACGCCGGAAGCGTGGGCAAAGTCTTACGAGGTGAACCTGCGCGGGCCGGTGTTTTTGGTGCAGCATGCCTTGCCGCATCTGAAGGCCAGTTCAAAGGCCGCAGTGCTGAACATGGTGTCGGTCGGCGCGTTCAACTTCGCGCCGGCCTTGTCGATCTACGCCTCGGGCAAGGCCGCGCTGATGTCGGTGACGCGCTCGATGGCTGCCGAGTTCGCTCCGCTGGGCATCAGGGTGAACGCCTTGGCGCCGGGACCGGTCGACACCGACATGATGCGCAACAACCCGCAGGAGGCCATCGACCTCATGAAGGGCGGCACTTTGATGAAGCGTCTGGCCACCCCGGACGAAATGGTGGGCGCGGCCCTGCTGATGTGTTCCGATGCCGGCAGTTACATGACCGGGCAGGTGGTCATCGTCGACGGCGGCGGCACTCCGCGATGACTGTTCCGGTGTACGACGACTTCACCGTGCCGGTCGTGCTGCAGGGCGCGGACAGCACACGCGTGTGGCGCGGCCGGCGTCAGACGCTGACGATGTCGCCGGCCGGGATCAGGTTCGAACGTCGCGGGAAGACGGTGCAGCTCGAGTGGCGCGATATCACCGGCATCGCCATGGTCAATATGAGCGGGTCCTTTCGAGTCGTCTTCAATGCGTGGGCCATCTGCGCGCAGGGTGCCGACGCGATCTACCCGCATGAGTTCGAGAAGGATTGGCCCACCGGGCAGATCGGGCGCTGGCTGGCGCACTACCGGCCCGATCTGGTGCTACCCGCCGACGGAGCGATGTTGCCGTTCGGCATACCGCGTGAGTACTACCGGTGGGTCATCCCGTTCGCTCTGGTAGCCGGGCTGGTGGGATCGTTCATTGCGGCCAAATCGCTTCTGGGTGGACTCGGCATCATGGCGGCCATGGTCGTTCTCACGTTGCCGTTCACCTCGCCTCGGCGTTTTCGGATCGCGGGTTACATGTTCGTCACCGTCATGCTGGCTTGGCTGCTCGTGATCGGCTTCCTGGCCCTCGTGCCGATCAACGGGAAGATGCTGTGACGCTCAGCTGTGCTTCGTGAACCGATCGGACCCGCTCAGGCTGCCGGTACCGACCGACAGGATCTGGCTGCGATTCTCCACGTGCAGCGCCGTTTCCAGGCAGCCGGCATCGAGATTGGCCCACAGCACCTGCTTGGTCGATTCCAGGCCGAATTTGCCATAGCCGCATAGGGTTTCGGCGATTTCCAAGGCGGCGTCGAGGAGGTTGGCAGTGTCGTCGACGACGCGGGTGACCAAACCGAGCCGCAGCGCCTCGGCGGCGTCGACCGCTCGCGCGGTCAGGATCAGATCGAACGCCGGGCCCGCGCCGATGATCCGGGGCAAGGTGTAGCTCACTCCGATGTCGCAGCCGCCGATGCCCAGCTTGATGAACTGGGTGCAGAACTTCGCCGCCGGGCCGGCGATGCGGATATCGCTGGCCGCGGCGAGCGCGAAACCACCGCCGTAGGCGGCGCCGTTTACCGCGGCGATGACGGGCTGGCGCAGTCGGTGCAGCTTGACGGTCAGGTTGGCGATGCGCTCCTGCCAGCGCATGCCGGAGCGGGGAAACTCGGTGCCGCCGCCGGCCTCGGGCGGGTTTGGATTGCTCAGATCCAGGCCCGAGCAGAATCCGCGACCAGCACCGGTGAGGACGACGACCCGGCATTCGTTGTTCGCCGCGATCTCATCGAGGGTGGCATGCAGTGCCTCGACCAATTCGAACGACAACGCGTTGAGTTTGTCCGGCCGGTTGAGCGTGATGACGGCGATATCGGGTCGCGGGTAGGAAAGGTCAAGTGGCTGCGCAGGGGACATGACCGGACCCTAGAACGTGTCGAACAGCTGGCTGCGGTCGGGCCGTCGGAGTAGTAGGGCGATTTGCCTCGGGTAGACGAAGTCTTCGTGCGCGACCAGGGTTTTTTCGTAGTGACGGTGATGCGGCGACAGTGATTGATCCAGCCGTCGGTGCATTCGACCACCAGCGTCGTGGTTGGACGATGAACCCGTGGCAGGGTTCTGCCCTGGTCACCACCTCGACTGTGACGCCCGCTTTAGTCGCTCCGTAGAAGCCTCGCCGCCCGGCCACCGGCGAGGCATTGACCGACGAGGAATCAACGACGGCTGCGGCGGGCGATTGGCGCCGCCCGGATCGGGTGCGGACCTCGCTGCGGACCGCGGTAAGGATTCGCGTCCAGGCACCGTTACGGCACCAGCGCAGGAAATGCATGTGCCGACGACCACAACACGGTGAAGTCGTGCGGCAGATGCCGCCAGGCGCACCCGGTGCGCAGCACATACACAATGGCGTCGAGGTACTCCGGCCACCGCTGCGGTGGGCAGGGCCGTCCACCGCGTGGATGTTTCAGCACGGCGAAGTTGGCGGTACGTGCCCACGCGGTGTCAGACAGATCGCAGCGGTACCGGCGCCGACCGGGACTTGGGGCACATGACGATCGGTGGCGATTGAGAGGTCGGACACGTCGTCGCTGGCCCAGAGTGTTGTCAGTGGTGCATGGGACGCTGCACGGTGATGGCGCGGCACGCGACATTCCGGTTCTGTCTCGATCCGACGGTCGAGCAGCACGCGGTGCTGGCCCGGCATGCCGGGGCGTCGCGATTCGCGTTTAACCAGTGCCTGCGGATCGTGAAATCCGCGCTCACACAACGTCGCACCGATCCGGGCGTGGAGGTGCCGTGGACCGGGTTCGATCTGATCAACGCGTTCAATGCGTGGAAGAAGACCGAGGGCGCCGGCCGGGTGTTCACCGCCGATGCCGACGGTGGCGTCGAGGTGGTGGTGATCGGTTTGGCGTGGCGGCGTGAGGTGTGTCAGCAGGTGTTTGAGGAAGCCGCCGTCGACTTCGGGAGAGGGTTGGCCGCATGGTCGGATTCACGGTCGGGCAAGCGCAAAGGCCGCCGGGTCGGGTTCCCGCGGTTCAAGAAGAAGACCGGCGCCATCGTGTCGTTTCGACTGCGCAACAGGCACGCCAAGGGCAAACTCGCCGCGATTCGTGTCGGCGACAATGATCGGCCCCGCTCGGTCACCCTGCCCGGCATCGGCGCTGTGGCCGTGCACGGCGACACCCGTCGGCTGCGGCGCATGCTGGGCAAAGGACGGGCGAAGATCCTGTTCGCCACCATCAGTTGCCACGGGGGTCGGTGGTGGATCGCACTCAATGTCGAGGCCGCCGACCTGCACCCGGCCCAGCAGCACCCGACACGCCACCCCGACGATGCTGGCGGCTGGGTGGGCATCGATCGCGGCCTGTCGGCGTTCCTGGTCGCCGCGACCGCCGACGGCACCGAGGTCGCCCGCATTGACGATGCACCCAAGGCGCTGGCTGTGGGGATGAATCAGCAGCGGCGGTTGTCGAAGTCGTTGTCCCGCAAAAAGAAAGGATCACGCCATCGAAAGGATGCCGCGGCCCGGCTAGGGCGCCATCACCATCGTGTCGTCAACGTTCGGCGGCATTTCCTGCACCAGGTATCGGGCGAGCTGGTCAAGACCCACGACCGGATCGTCATCGAAAACCTGAATGTGGCAGGCATGCTGGCCAATCACCGGCTGGCTCGCGCGATCTCCGATGCCGGCTGGGCCGAGTTCGCCCGGATGGTGCGCTACAAACAAGCGTGGCGCGGCGGGCAGCTGATCGAAGCCGACCGCTGGTATCCGTCAAGTCAGCTCTGCTCGCTTTGCGGAGCGCGCCGCACCGACCTGACCCTGGCCGACCGAGTGTTCACCTGCCCCAACGGCCATGTGATCGATCGTGACGGCAACGCCGCGACGAATCTGGCCCGCTGGCCTCACACCCACCCAACCGATCCCCGGACCCCCAAGCAACGGGGCCGGGCCACCAATGCCCGCCGACGGGACGGCGCTGGCCAACACCCCCGTGTTGGTGAAACCAGCCCGAAAGACGCGGGAACCGACGTTCACACCGCACCCGCGGCCTGAACTGACGACGCCCGAGAAGGGCGGTGCCGAAACTCAGTCGAGTTGTTCGACACGCTTTAGCCGGTGCTGTGCCACCCGTTGACGCCGACGGCGATCATCCGTAGCTGTTTGACGGCGGTGCGGTGGATGGCCTCGACGGATTGAGCGTCGCCTGCGTCTTCGAGGCTTTCGGCTATCGAGATCATCGCGTTGACGAACAGGTTGGCCAGGATGTTGAGATCCTCACTGCTCCAGTCCTTCAGGGCGGGGAAGCGGGCGAGGTCGATCGCGAGTTCCGAGGTGATCAGCCGGATTTCGGTGCGGATTGCGTAGCGCAACACCGATACCCCGCTGGAGCGTTCGCGGGCGATGAACCGCCAGTGCTCGCGCCGGTCGTTGACACTGCCGATCAGGATCTCGGCCGAGGATTCGATGACGTGGTGCGGGTCGAGCCTGCCGGCCCGGGCGCCGCGCAGCATGTCGCGCAGCGACCGGAACGACTCATCGATGAGGACCAGGCCGAGTGCATCCATCGAATCGAAGTGCCGATAGAACGCGGCGGGCACGATGCCCGCCTCGCGGGTGACCTCCCGCAGCGACAGCGCACTGAAGCTGCGGTCCTCCAGGAGAGTGAGGGCGGCGGTGATGATGGCGCGGCGGGTGGCCTCTTTGCGTTCTTCCCTGGACAGCGTGTCCCGCGAACGCGAGGCTGACTCGGGCTTTCGCGTTCGTGACGTCGATGTTCGTGAATTGGGCGTACGTCTGTTCACTGATGTGAACCATACCACTTGCAGCAATTTTATCGTTGACACAGCCGCGTGTGCACGCGCACTGTGTACACATGTTCACTCAAACATTGACCGAAGGTGTCGGCCGCAGGCTGCTGGCCGGTCCCCGAATGAGTGCGCTCGCGAACCTGCTTACCGGTCCCCATGGAGTTGACCGCTATACCGAGCTGGTCGAACCGACCTGGACCCGCGGCGACGCCCGCGCCAAGGTGACCGCAGTGCGGCGGCAGACGCCGCGCAGCGTCACGCTGACCCTGGAGCCCAACGCGGCCTTCACCGGCTTTCGGGCAGGGCAGCACATCAACCTCTCCGTCGAGATCAACGGCCGACGTCGCACCCGGTGTTATTCACCGGCCAGTGCCGAGGGTTCCGCTTCGATCGAGCTGACCATCGGCTGTCACGACAATGGCCTCGTATCGACCTACCTGTGCGACCACGCGTACACGGGAATGGTGCTCGGCCTCGACTCCGTCGGCGGCGATTTCGTCTTGCCCGAGGTGCTGCCGCAGCGCATCCTGCTCGTTTCCGGCGGCAGTGGCATCACCCCGGTGTTGTCCATGCTGCGCACCCTGCGTGCACAGGCGTTCACCGGCGAGATCGCCTTCCTGCACTACGCGCGCGCAGCCGAGGAGGCCTGCTACCGCAGCGAGCTCGCGGCCATGCCCGGCATCCGGGTCCTGCACGGCTACACGCGGGACGGCGCCGGTGACCTGGACGGCTACTTCGGCCCGGCGCATCTTGCGGCCGCCTTTCCCGGTGGCACGCCGGACGCGGTGTTCGTCTGCGGTCCGCCGGCCCTCGTCGACGCCGTTCGCGAACAGTGCCCCGATGCGCGCTCGGAGAGTTTCGTCCCACCCGTGTTCAGCCTTCCGGCCGAAGCCACCGGCGGCACGGTCGCCTTCACCGGCAGCGACATCGAGGTGACCGACAACGGTCAGACCATCCTCGCGCAAGCCGAGGCGGCCGGACTCAATCCCGAGAGCGGATGCCGCATGGGTATCTGCCACAGCTGCACCCGGTTCAAGAGCCGTGGCGCAGTACGCAACCTGATCACCGGCGCGGTTTCCACCGCCGACTGCGAAGAAATCCAGATCTGCGTCACCGCTCCCGTCGGTGACGTCGCCATAGACCTCTGAGTTCTCTGACGAAAGGACGTGCCATGTCCGACAAGACCTACACCCTGACCCCCGAGCAGTTCGAAGAGTTCGGCCGCGAGCTCGACGCCATCCGCGAGAAGGCGGTGGCCGATCTCGGTGAGCGCGACGCCGACTACATCCGCGGAATCATCAAGATGCAGCGCAAGCTTGAGGTCGGCGGCCGTGCCCTACTGTTCCTGCCGCCGGCCTGGCCGGTCGGCACCGTGATGCTCGGCCTGTCGAAGATCCTCGACAACATGGAGATCGGCCACAACGTCATGCACGGTCAGTACGACTGGATGGGCGATCCGGCGTTACGCGGCCAGAACTTCGAGTGGGATTCGGCCTGCCCGTCCAATCAGTGGCGGCACTCGCACAACTACATGCACCACACCTACACCAACATCGTCGACATGGACCGCGACATCGGCTACGGCATCCTGCGGATGAGCGAGGACCAGAAGTGGAGCCCGTACTACCTGGGTAATCCCTTGTACGCCTTCCTGTTGATGGTGTTCTTCCAGTACGGCGTCGCGCTGCACGAGCTGGAGACCGAGCGCATCCGCTCGGGCGAGATCCGGCTGCGAGACAAGAAGG
This sequence comes from Mycolicibacterium senegalense, assembly GCF_019645875.1. Lineage (GTDB taxonomy): Bacteria > Actinomycetota > Actinomycetes > Mycobacteriales > Mycobacteriaceae > Mycobacterium > Mycobacterium senegalense. The sequence goes on from NZ_CP081000.1 coordinate 1,752,667, forward strand.
ACATGCTGCGCGAGATGTGGGCCAAGGTGCGCAAGCAGACCGTCAAGGACTACGTGGCCTTCCCGCTGCTGGCCGGGCCGTTCGCGCCATTCGTGTTCGCGGGCAACATGACTGCGAACCTGATGCGTAACGTGTGGTCCTACACCATCATCTTCTGCGGGCACTTCCCCGAGGGCACGCACGAGTTCACCATCGAGGAAACCCAGAACGAGACGCGTGGCCAGTGGTACTACCGTCAGCTGCTCGGTTCGGCGAACCTGTCCGGCGGCAAGTGGTTCCACATCTTCAGTGGCAACCTGTCGTTCCAGATCGAACACCACCTGTTCCCGGACATCCCGGCGCACCGCTACGCCGAGATCTCCGGTGAGGTCAAGGAGATCTGCCAGCGTTACGGCCTGCCCTACAACACCGGCCCGATCCACAAGCAGTTCGCCTCGGTGGTGCGCAAGATCGTCCGGCTGGCGTTCCCATGGGGCGGCAAGCCCAAGGATCCCCAGCCGCCCGTCAAGGAGCCTGCACCCGAGCCGGTTTCGCAGCCGATCTGTGAGCCGGAACTCGTCAACTGCTGACCGGAAGGCTGCACTGCAGCAGCACGGTGTCCAGCCATCGTCCGTGCTTGTAGCCCACCGCGCGCAGTCGCCCGGCCTCGACGAAGCCGTGCTTACGATGCAGCGCCAGCGACGCCGCCGCCTCGTCGGTGTCCACCACCACGGCGATGACCTCGCGGATGTCTGCTACAGCGCAGCCGTCCAGAAGTCCTTGCAGCAGCAGGGTTCCGATGCCACGGCCGGCAACCTGGGGTGCGAGGTAGATGGAGTTCTCCACGGTGTGCCGGTAGGCCGGACGCAATTTCCACGGCGAACAGTAGGCGTAGCCAACAATCTGACCGTCGAGTGTGGCGGTCAGGAACGGCAATTCGCGTTCGCGGGCGGTCGATAGGCGATGTTCCCATTCCTCGCGATGCGGTGGGATCAGCTCGAACGTGGCCACCCCGGTCTCGACGTGGTGGGCGTAGATGGCGCTGATCGCATCGAGGTCGTCCGGTGAGGTAACGCGGACGACGGTGTTGGTCATGTTTTCACCCTAAGCTGGCGCTCAGTTGAGCTACGTCGAAGGCGCGATCGAATCCGGCCTCCGCGTGGCGTAGGAGGTCGCCCGGCGCTGGCCGTGACAGCGGGCTAGCGGGCGGTTCAGAAGGGTGGGGGTGGTTCGTATTGTTCGGCGAGCCAGGCTTGGTATTGGCGTTCGGTTTCGAGGTCGTTGTTGAGTTCGGCGCGTAGGCGTCGTTCTTCGTTGATGCGGTCTTGGCGGTCTTGTTCGCGGGTTTGTGAGCGTTTGGGCATCTTGGCGGCGCGGGTGGGATCGGTGTTCGGCGCCGGCGGCGCCGGGAGGTCCAGGTCCCCGGTCGGGTGGGCCAGGTCGGGAAACATTGCCGCACCGTGGGGTTCGGTGAGGTAGGTGTGGCCGGTGGGTGTGGTGATTTCGACGGTGCCATCAGGAAATTGGCGGTCTGACCAGCCGGGGCAGAACGTTTTGATCAAATGATGTGCCCGGCAGTAGAGCTTGGTGTTGGACGGATGCGTCGGACCCGCCGGCCAGGGCGCGGTGTGGTCGATGTCGCAGCGCGCCACCGGGGCGTCACAACCGGGGAACCGGCAGGTCAGATCCCGCCAGCGGATGAACTCCGACAACGCCACCGACGGGCGATACCCAGGCTCGGCACCCTCGGCGGGCTCGGGCGCCGCAGGCTGGTCGCCGGTGTCGCTGGGCGGGGCAGGTACCCGCAGGGGTTTGATCGTGGCGCGACCGGCCAGGTTGCGCACTGATTCGGCGGGCAGGATCCCATACCCGGGCAGATACCCCGGGGCATCGGAGGTGCCGTCGACGGTGGCGCGTTGGGCCAACACATGCACCACAGCCGCATTGGCCGCCGCCCGTTTCTGCGCGGCCGGGCAGTCATCGCGACCACAGCGGCAGACCAGATGCGCTTCCAACCTGGCGAGCGGGCCGATCGCCTCAGCGCGGCGCCGTTCCCGGCTGCGCGGATCATGCTCACACACGGTGTCGGCGATCGCATCCAATCGTTGATCCAATGCCACAGCGTCTTCGGCGTCCACATTCGCCCAGATCGTGGCCGCACCCGGGCGGCCCGGATCAACCTGCACGAACCGGTCTTGGGCCAAATCCGGGGGCACCCGCACCCCGTTGGGGTCGTGTTGGGCGATCCAGTGATCGATCCGATCGCGTAGCTGCCGCTCAGAAAACCGCATCCACCGATGCGCCCGGCCGGCCAACTCGGCATCCAACGCGGCCCACACCGATTCGTCGACGATGCCGGTGCGGGCGATGATCATCCGCACCACCCGATAGTCGATGTCGCCGACGGCGAACCGGGCCGCCACTTGCGGCAGTTTGTCGCGTAGTACCCGGGCATGCTGAACCTGGGTGCCGGCGCGGCCGCGGGCGATCCGCATCGCCGCCGACACCTCGGCGCACACCTCTTCGTAGGGGTCGGTGCGCCACAAAATCGAGTCGATCAGCTCCTGTTCGCGCAGCGTGTCCAGGGCTGCGATCGCGGCCAGCCGAGCAGCGATCGCCACCGACTCCGCCCGCGCGGCAGCGCTGATCTGATCGATCAACGCCACATCAGACTCGGACCCCTCTTCGAACACATGTTCGATTATGCCACGACCTGGGGACACGCAACAGTGTCAAGCCTCAGGGCATCGCCTGGCTGTGGCTAAGCGTTCAGCGCCCGCCGCCAGGCATCCAGCTTGTCTTCGTAGCGCATGGTCTGCGCGGGGCTGCTCGAGGGCACCCGCACGCTGGGAAGCGGAGGAGTGCCCACCAGGCGTCGATAGTTGGTCTCGGCGGCAGCCCCATTGAAAACCAGCTGGCGCAGCGTGGGGTGTGCGGTGAACAATGCGTCAAAGTCATTGGGCACCATGCTGTCGCGCTCTACTGCGGAGTCGAGGCTGCCCACCCTGCGGCACGACCGCAGTACGTCCCACACCGCGACGTGGTGGGCGCACAGCTGCGCCACTCGTTCCGGGTAGGGCGCGTCGGCACTGAATCCGAAGAGTGCGCCGGTGATGCGCCAGAACGCGTTTCGCGGATTCCCGTAGTACTGGCCTGACGCCAGCGACATGGCGCTGGGCATGTTGCCCAGGATCAGCACCTCGGGCTCGTCGCCGATGATGGGCGTCAGCCCGTGCAGCAGGCCCGTCACGGAGTGGCCAGCAGTTCGGATACGGTGACGAATCGATAACCTGCCGTGCGTAATTCGCCGATAATGCGAGGCACGGCCGCCCGGGAGGCGTCGCGGCTGTCGTACATCGCGTGCAGCAGGATGATGGACCCCGGCCGTACTCTCGAGACTGTGTCGGCGACTATCGCGTCGGCGTTCGCGCCAGCGGCGGAATCGGGTTCGACGTCCCAGGTGACCATTGTCCGATCGTGGGCGGCGAGGTATCGCGGCAGGGCCCAGAACTTCTTCCCGTAGGGCGGGCGGAACGTTATCGCGCCCTGATAACCGGTGGCCCGGATCGCGGAATCGGTTCGTTCGATCTCGTCGGCGACGGTGTCTCGTGAGATCAGCACCATCCGCCGATGCGAGTAGCTGTGATTGCCGATCTCGTGGCCGGCGGCGGCAATCGCGGCGCCGTACTGGGGCGCGGCCGTCAATTCCGCGCCCGTGAGGTAGAAGGTCGCTCGAACCTTGGCGTCGTCGAGCGTCCGTAGCACCTCGGGGGTGTACCTGGTAGGACCGTCGTCAAAGGTGAGCGCGACGACCTTGGCGGAAGTCTCTACCCGGTGCACGAGGTGACCGGCGAGCGTGAAGCTGCGTGAGTTCATCACCCAATAGCCCGCGGCGAGTGCGGTCACCGCCGCGATCAGCAGGACTCCCAAACGCCACACCCATCGCACTACTGCTGTATACCAAGGCCGCACACACGCGGGCGCCCCGAACGGCATGTGGGGGACTCACGTTCGGGGCGCCATGTCGTGGGTCGTCAGCTCAGGTGATGGACCTCCTGCAGTCCGTACACCGGCGTCGCCAGGCCCTCGTAGCGGGCCTTGAGCTGCAACGCCAGATACAGCGAATAATGCCGGGATTGGTGCAGGTTGCCGCCGTGCAGCCACAGGTTGGGCTGCTGGGTGGGCTTCCACATGTTGCGCTGTTCGCCCTCCCACGGCCCGGGATCCTTGGTGGTGCCAGAGCCGAGGCCCCACACCTTGCCGATCCGATCGGCGATTTCCTGGCTGATCAGGTCGGCCGCCCAACCGTTCATCGAGCCGAAACCGGTGGCGTACACCACCACATCGGCGGGCAGTTCGGTGCCGTCGGCCAGCACTACCGAGTTCTCGGTCAGCCGGTCCACCTCGCCGTGTGCGAGTTTGATACTGCCGTCGGCGATCAACTCGCACGCGCCGACGTCGATGTAGTAGCCCGAGCCGCGCCGCAGATACTTCATGAACAGGCCGGAATCGTCGTCACCGAAGTCCAGATCGAATCCGGCGGCTTCCAATCGGGCATAGAAGTCCTTGTCGCGCTGCCGGATCGCGTCGTAGATAGGCCGCTGGAAGTCGGCCATGATGCGGTACGGCAGCGATGCGAAGGTGAGATCGGCCTTCTCGGTGGTCATTCCCGCCGCGACGGCCCGCTCCGAGTACAGGTCACCAAGGCCCAGCTCCATGAGCGAATCCGATTTCACGACGTGGGTTGACGAGCGCTGCACCATGGTGACGTCGACGTAGTTCTCGTACAACGCTTTACAGATGTCGTGAGCGGAGTTGTTGGAGCCGATCACTACCACTCGCTTACCCACGTACTTGTCCGGCCCCGGGTGATGGCTGGAGTGGTGCTGGTCGCCGCGGAACAGTTCCTGGCCCGGGAGCGTCGGGATGCTGGGCTTACCCGACATTCCCGTCGCGAGCACCAGCTGTACCGGGCGCAGCGTCACCGGCTCGCCGTTGCGGTTCACCTCGACGGTCCACCGCTGTTCGTCTTCGTCGTAGGCCGCCGAAAGGCAAGTGGTCGAACTCCAGTACGGCACTTCCATCACCCGGGTGTAGAACTCCAGCCAGTCGCCGATCTTGTCTTTCGGCGCGAACACGGGCCAGTTGGCCGGGAACGGCAGATAAGGCAAATGGTCGTACCACACCGGATCGTGCAGGCACAGCGACTTGTAGCGCTTGCGCCACTGGTCGCCGGGGCGTTCGTGTTGGTCGACGACGATGGCGGGCACACCGAGCTGGCGGAGCCGGGCGCCCAGGGCGATACCGCCCTGGCCACCGCCGATCACCACGATGTAGGGCTGCTCGGTGTAGCCCAGTGTCAGATCTTCGTCGAGGCGCTTCTCGGCCCACGACCGTCGGTCCGGATCGGAGCCGTGCACCGCACCCAGCGGCCGGGTCGCGCCCTTGCGCTCTTCGTGACCCTTGAGTTCCTGCAGGGTGGTCAGCAAGGTCCAGCCCAGTTCGTCGCGCAGCCGCAGATGTCCCTTGCCGCGGCCGACCGCCGTCTCGAATTCGATGAACGCCGAGGTGACGACGTGGTCTCCGTCGAATTCCTCGGTCGGGGTTTCCGAGGTCCGGAAGCCGGACGGGTCGGTGTCGTGCAGCCGTGCGGTCAGCATGTCGGCGATGCCGTCCCGACCTTCGACGGTCTTGAGGTTCCAGGTGAAGGCGACCAGGTCACGCCAGAAGCTGTCGGTCGCGAACTTTCCGGCGACGCGCTCGATGTCGCGGTCGGCCAGTGCGGATTCGAAATCGGCCAGCCAGGCATCCACCCGTTCTTGTGGTGACAGTGTGGCCAGCGGTGCGGCGGTGGTCTGCGTCATGTGGCCCAGCCCACACCGTGTCAAACGCCGCAACAAGGGTTGCACGGGGTTGCAACCCTTCCGGCGCACCCGGTCGAGGGCCTAGAACGTCCCTATGAAAGCAGCCGTGTACTACGGACCGAACAAAGTCGAAGTCGCCGATGTCCCAGAACCCGACCCCGCCCCGGGTACCGTCAAGATCAAGGTGGGCTTCAACGGGATCTGTGGCACTGACCTGCATGAATACTATGCCGGTCCGATCTTCGTGCCGACCGGACCGCACCCTCTGACCGGCCGGCAGTTGCCGCTGACCATGGGGCACGAATTCTCCGGAACCATCACCGAGATCGGTGCGGGCGTCACCGACTATGCCCCGGGCGACCGCGTCGCGATCGAGCCGATCTACCGGTGCGGGCACTGCGGGCCGTGCCGGGCCGGCACCTACAACATCTGCCGTCAGATCGGCTTCCACGGCCTGATGTCCGACGGTGGCATGGCCGAATACACCGTGGTGCCGACGGACATGCTGCACCGGCTTCCCGACAACGTCTCGCTGGAACTCGGCGCACTGGTCGAGCCCATGGCGGTGGCCTATCACGCCGCCACGCTCGGTGAGGTCGGTCCGCTGCACACGGCCGTGATCTTCGGGGCCGGGCCGATCGGCATCGGTCTGTGGTTCGCGTTGCGCGGCAAGGGGCTTGACGACGTTTTCGTGGTGGAACCTTCGCCCACCCGCAGGACTGCGATCGAGGCGCTCGGTGCCAGGACCTTGGACCCGACCACCACCGACGTGCCGGAGTTAATCGTCGACCACACCGATGGACGGGGCGCCGACGCAGCCTTCGATGCCGCCGGCGTGGCCCCGGCGATCGCGGCGGCCACGGCCTGCGTCGGTGCCCGCAAGCCCACCGTCAGCGTGGCGATCTACGAGAAACCGTTGGCGACACCGTTGCTCAATCTGGTGATGAACGAGTCCAGGATCCAGGGTTCGCTGTGCTACACGTCGGCGGATTTCGAGGCGGTCATCGATCTCATGGCGCAGGGTAGGTACGACACGACGGGATGGGTCACCCCGATCGCGCTCGACGACGTGATCGACGAGGGATTCGAAGCCCTGCACGCGGGCGAGAAGATGAAGGTGCTGGTCGATCCGACGGGGGTGCCGATTGGCGTCTAGATGTGATGTGGAGCACAATCGGCGGTGATGTCCGGTTCTTCGGTACCTGAGCCCGCGGTATCGCCTGGTGAGGATCCGCGGCAGTACGCCATGCTCTTGTCGGCGGTCTATGACGCCACCATGTCGGGTGACCGTGCGCCGGCCCGTCCTCGGGCGGTGATCGAAGATTCCTGGAACAGGCTGCGGGCCAAGGGGATAAACCCGGATCGTCACATTCCGCCACAGGTCGAAACGACGGGGTTGGACTTGCTGCGCCAACAGTCCGGGCTGATCGCGGTGCTCGAGGACGTGTCCCGAGGGCTGGAGTCGGTGATCGAAGAGGGTGACAACATCCTGGTAGTGGCCGATGCCCGGGGCCGGGTGCTGTGGCGCTCGGGCTCGACGCGGGTGCTTGGTCTCGCCGATCGACTCGGTTTCGTCGAGGGCGCGACGTGGAGTGAGAACGCGGTCGGCACCAATGGGATCGGCACCGCGCTGGCCTCCCATCGCGCGGTGCAGATCTTCTCGGCCGAACATTTCCTGCGCAGTCACCATCCGTGGACCTGTGCCGGTGCGCCGATCAAGGACCCGCGCACCGGTCAGGTCATCGGCATCGTGGACGTATCGGGCCCGGCCTCGACGGTGCATCCGACGACGGTCGCGCTGGTGGATCTGGTCGCGCGGCTGGCCGAATCGCAACTGCGCGAGGCACATGACAGGACCTTGAACCGGTTGCGCGCGGTGGCTGCGCCCATCTTGGCCAGAGTGGGCAGTCCCGCGCTGGCGGTCGACGCTGAAGGCTGGGTCGCCGCAGTCGACTGCCTGCCGTTGCACAATCGGATCCTGTTGCCCGAGAACGGGTTACCCGGACGGGTGTGGATTCCCCCGTTGGGTATGTGCGATGTCGAGGCGCTGCCGGGCGGGTGGCTGGTCCGGGTTGCCGACGACGCCGAGCCCAGCGCAGCGCCCTCGCGCGTCGTCCTCGATCTGCGGGATGGCGAACCGTCGCTGGAGATGGCCGGCCAGTTCGGCAGCTGGCGGCGCAGCATTTCCAGCCGCCACGCCGAGATTTTGTTGGTCCTGGCCACCAACCAGCAGGGCCGGACCGCCCCCGAACTGGCGGAGGATCTCTACGGCGATCGGTCCCGGGTGGTGACGGTGCGCGCCGAGATGTCCCGGCTGCGTAAGCAGTTCGGTGGTCTGGTGGCGGGCAAGCCGTACCGCTTCGGGGACTCGGTGATCGTGGACGTCCGTTATCCCCAGGACATGTCGGCATTGTTGGCCGCATCGACCGCTCCGGCCGTCCACGCGGCCCGTGGGTATACCTTGACCTGATGGTGGCCGATCCCACTCTCCTTGACGGGCTCGACGGCGAGGCCGCTGCACAGCGTGCCGAGCTGGTCGACTGGCTTCTGTCGCGCGGCATCACGGCCGACCAGATCCGCCAGGCCGTCACCCCCATGTTGCTGGCTTCGCGTCGAGTGGCTGGGGACGACGGAAGGTACGTCTCGACGCGCGAGGTCAGCGACGAGACCGGCCTCGACGTGGCGCTGGTGCAGCGGCTGCAACGGGCGATGGGGCTGGCGACCGTCGACGACCCCGACGCGGCGGTGCTGTTGCGCGCTGACGCCGAAGCAGTGGGCTTCGCCGACCGGTTTCTCGAATTGGGTATCGCGCCTGACCAGATCGTGTTGATCACCCGGCTGCTCTCCGAGGGGCTGGGGCGGGCCGCCGAGGTGATGCGATACGCGGCGCTGGCGGCGGTATTGACTCCTGGGGCAACGGAATTGGAGACCGCCAAGGCCAGCGAGGCGCTGGTGGCCGAGGCGGCCCCGCTGATCGGACCGATGATTCGGGACATGCTGTTCGTGCAACTGCGCCATGCGATGGAGACCGAGGCGGTCAACGCGTCCGAGCGCGCCGAGGGCGTTCCGCTGCCAGGTGCCCGAGTGGTCACGATCGCATTCGCCGACATCGTCGGGTTCACCCGGTTGGGCGAGGTCGTGCCGCCCGAAGACCTTGAGCGGCTGGCGAATCGCCTGGCCGACGCGGCACGTGAGGTGGCCGTCGGCCCGGTGCGGCTGATCAAGACCATCGGCGATGCGGTGATGCTGGTCAGCGCGGACCCGGCTGCGCTGCTCGAGGCGGCGTGTGAGTTGGTCGCCGCCACCGAAACCGACGAGGAGTTCCCGCGGCTGCGGGTCGGGTTGGCCACCGGGCCTGCGGTAAGCCGGGCCGGTGACTGGTTCGGAAGCTCGGTGAACCTGGCCAGCCGCGTCACCGGGGCGGCGCGGCCCGGTTCCGTCCTGGTCGCCGAAAGCACCCGGACCGCCATCGCCGAGGGCCAACGGGGTGCGGACCGCTTCAGTTGGTCGTTCGCCGGGGCCCGGCGCCTGAAGGGCGTCCGCAGCGATGTGAAGCTGTTCCGTGCACGGCCGGCCTAGAGCTTTATCGAATCTTCATCGAACGACTAGAACAGCCACACCGAGTCGCGGGACGCTGGAGACATGTCCAAACTGACGATGTTGAGTGCCGGCGCGCTGGTCGCGGCGGCCCTGGTGGCCGGCTGTAGTAATCAATCCACCGATGGGGCGACGACGAGCACCTCGCCCACATCGGCCGCAGCAAGTTCGCCATCGGCCGCCGAGGCCCACAACGACGCGGACGTGATGTTCTCCCAGCACATGATTCCGCACCACCAGCAAGCCGTGGAGATGAGTGATGTGCTGCTGGCCAAGCAGGGCATCGATCCGCGGGTGACGGACCTGGCCACGCAGATCAAGGGTGCTCAGGCCCCGGAGATCGAGCAGATGCAGGGCTGGCTGAAGCAGTGGGGCAACCCGCCGATGCCTCCGATGCCGCAGCCGGGCCACGGCGACATGGGCCACGGGGACATGCCCGCGATGCAGGGCATGGTGTCGGAGGCGGATATGACCGCACTGCGCAACGCCCAGGGCGCGGAGGCGGCCAAGCTGTACCTGACGCACATGATCGCCCACCACGAAGGCGCGATCACCATGGCTCAGGACGAGATCAAGGACGGTCAGTATCCTGCTGCGGTCGAGCTGGCCCACGCCATCGTGGACACGCAACAGCAGGAGATCGACACCATGCGCCAGATCCTGGGTTCGCTCTAACCGGTCGGCAGGATGATCGTGAAGGTGGTGCCGGCGCCCGAGCTGCTGACGGTGATCTGTCCGCCGTGCGCCTCGACCAAGGCCTTCACGATCGCCAGGCCGATACCGGATCCGCCGTGGTCACGGTCGCGCGCCGAGTCGGCCCGGTAGAACCGTTCGAAGACGTGGGACAGATGCTCGGCAGGGATGCCCTCGCCGGTATCGGTCACCGTGAGCGTGACGTTGCGGCCGGGGCCGGTGGTGGCTGCGAGCGTCACGCGCCCCCCGGCGGGCGTGTGCCGCAACGCGTTGTCGAGCAGGTTGCCCAGGATCTGAGCCAGCCGGTGCGGGTCGGCCCACAGCGACGGCACGCCGTCGGCCACCTGCTGGCTGAGCGTGACGCCCTTGTCGTCGAACCGGTCCGCAGCCGCGGCGGCCGCGGCGGCCACCACCGCCTCCGTCGCCACCGGCGCCGGGGTGATCGTGGCGGGGCTTTCCTCGGCCTTGGCCAGGGCGGCGGCATCGCCGGCGAACCGCACCAACCGGTGGGTCTGCTGGCGCAGCATCGAAACGGTTTCAGGATCAAGGGTTCTCACGCCGTCCTCGATGGCTTCGAAGTAGGCCTCCAGAACCGAAACGGGAGTGCGGATCTCGTGAGCAAGATCGCTGAACAGCCTGCGCCGGCTGGCGTCGACGGCTTCCAGGCGTCCGGCCATCTGATTGAAAGAACTTTCCAGGGAAGCGAACTCGTCACCGAGGTGGGCCGGCGGAACCCGCGAATCGTAGTGGCCGTCGGCGATGGCCGTGGCGGCCTGAGACACCTGGGTCAGCGATCGCTGCAGGCGCCTGCCGAAGTACCAGGTGACGAGCAGCGCCGCCAGTATCGCGACGCACGACGCCACGCCGATCGAGATCACCGTCGCATAGACATAGGCCTCCTCGGCATGCATCTGCTCGGCCGAGTCGCCGGATACCCCTGCGCGGTGCAGGTGTTCGCGGAACAACGGCGGCCCTACGATGGCGGCCACCAGTCCGGTCGTGCCGGCGCCGGCGGCCAGCACGAGGGCCTGGGCCGAGAGCAGTCGCGTGCGCAGTCCGACGGTCATCTCTGGGCTTCCTGCCCGGTGCCCATCCGGTACCCGACCCCGCGCACTGTGATCACGTACAGCGGATCGGCAGGGTCGTCACCGAGCTTGCGGCGGAGGTGACCGATATGGACGTCGACGAGGTGTTCGTTACCGAAATAGGTGGTCTCCCAGACGGATTCGAGGATCTGCCGACGGCTGAGCGCAACTCCGGGACGGGCGGACAGGGCGGCCAGTACGTCGAATTCGGTGCGTGTCAGCATGATCGGCACGTCGTCCAGGAAGACCTGGCGTCCGTCGACGTCGATGCGGAGCGCACCGAACACCCGGCCGTCGGAGGCGGCGGGGGAGGAGACGCGGGGCCGGCGCAGCATGGCCCGGATCCTGGCCACCAGTTCGCGCGGGCTGAACGGTTTGGTCATGTAGTCGTCGGCGCCGACCGACAGGCCGACGATGGTGTCCATCTCGGTGTCGCGGGCGGTCAGCATCACCACGTAGGCGTCGGAGAACGTGCGCAGCGATCGGCACACCTCCACGCCGTCGATGCCGGGCAGGCCGAGGTCCAGGACCACTACGTCGGGGTCGACCTCCCGGGCCACCCGCAGGGCCTCGGATCCGTCGTGGGCCAGGGTTACCTCGAACTGTTCGCGGGTCAGATAGCTGGCGATCACCTCGGCCAGTGGGGCTTCGTCGTCGACCACCAGGGCCCGGTAGCCGCCCGGATTGTGCTCCATCAGCCCATAGTGCAGGAGTGGGGCAGGGCACATCACCCCTTCATACCCTAGGGGGGTATAGTATGAGGCGAGAACCAAGCCCATTGAGGAGGAACTTGCATGAGCACCCAGACTGTCACCGTCACCGGCATGACCTGCGGGCACTGCGCGACGTCGGTGCGTGAGGAGGTCGGTGCCCTGCCCGGTGTGCGCACCGTGGAGGTTGATCTGGCTACCGGTCTGGTGACCATCGACAGCGAGAACCAGCTCGACGCCTCCGCCATCAGTGACGCGGTCACCGAGGCCGGTTACGCCGTCGCGAGTTGAGCAGAGGCCGATCATGAGCGCACCGCAGAAACTCATCGGGTTCGTCGTCGGACTCGCGATGGTGTTCGCCGTATCTTTCGGGGTCGGCGCTGCGGTCACCCCGAGCACTGCCCCGGTCACGGGCCACGATGCCGGCCACAATGGGGTGTACACGCTTCAACTCGATGAGGCTGCGCTGCCGTCCGGCACCTCGGTGCCGCTGCGGTTCCGCGTCGTGGACCGCTCGGGCGCCCCGGTGACCGACTACGTCGAGAGCCACGAAAAACTGCTGCATCTGATCGTGGTGCGCCGCGATCTCGCCGACTATCAGCACGTGCATCCGGTGCTCGACGATTCCGGTACCTGGAGCGTTCCGCTGGATCTGGCCAAACCCGGCGACTACCGGGTGTTCGCCGACTTCGTGCCGGCAGATGGCCACGCGGCCACCGTGGGGGCGGACCTGACCGTCGGTGGTAACTACCAGCCGCGGCCGCTCCCGGTGCCGTCCACCACGGCCACGGTCGATGGCTATACCGTCACACTCGCCGGACTGGGCAAGGCAGGTCAACCATCGGAGCTGACGCTGTCGATCAATCGGGACGGCAAGCCCGTCACGGATCTGCAGCCGTACCTGGGCGCCTATGGGCACCTGGTCGCCGTGCGTGCGTCGGATCTGGAATATCTGCACGTCCATCCGATGAGCGACGCGGCCGACCCGGCCACCGCACCGGGTCCGCAGATCGCCTTCCACACCACACTTCCGAGTGCCGGCACCTACCGGCTGTTCCTGGACTTCAAGCACCGCAACGCGGTGCACACCGCCGAATTCACCGTTGAGGGGGCATCGTGAGTACCGCCACCGGCCATGTCGTACTGGAGATCGGTGGGATGACGTGTGCCTCGTGCGCCGGACGCATCGAGCGCAGGCTCAACAACCTCGACGGCGTCACCGCGACGGTGAACTTCGCCACCGAGAAGGCCACGGTGGACGTGGCGGGTGAGGTGACGCCCCAAGAGCTGATCGAGGCTGTCGAAACCGCGGGCTACACAGCCCAATTGCCCGCCGCCGAATCGGGCGAGAACCATGTCGAGGACGATCCGACTGCGCGGTTGCGCGCCAGGTTGATCGTCTCGGCCGTCCTGACCATCCCGGTGGTGGCCATGGCGATGATCCCCGCGCTGCAATTCACCAACTGGCAGTGGCTCTCCTTGACCCTGGCCGCACCGGTCGTGGTCTGGGGCGCATTGCCGTTCCACCGGGCGGCCTGGACGAATCTGCGGCACGGCACCGCGACCATGGACACGCTCATCTCCATGGGCACCATCGCGGCGTTCGGCTGGTCGCTCTACGCGCTGTTCTGGGGCACCGCCGGGATGCCGGGTATGACGCACCCGTTCACGTTGTCCATCTCGCACTCCGACGGCACCGGCAACATCTACCTCGAGGTCGCCGCGGGCGTCACCACCTTCATCCTGGCCGGCCGCTATTTCGAGGCGCGGTCCAAGCGACGTGCCGGGGCTGCCCTGCGGGCCCTGCTCGAGCTCGGCGCCAAAGACGTTGCGGTACTGAGAAACGGTGCGGAACAACGCATTCCCATCGAGTCGCTCGCCGTGGGTGACGAGTTCGTGGTCCGGCCCGGAGAGAAGATCGCTACTGACGGCGAGGTGGTCGACGGTTCCTCGGCGGTGGACGCCTCGATGCTCACCGGTGAATCGGTCCCGGTCGAGATCGGTCCGGGCGACCAGGTGGTCGGCGCTACGGTCAACGTCGGCGGTCGGCTCGTGGTGCGGGCCAAGCGGATCGGGTCCGACACTCAGTTGGCCCAGATGGCTCGGTTGGTCGAGGACGCGCAATCCGGAAAGGCGCAGGCGCAGCGCCTGGCCGACAAGGTGTCCGCGGTCTTCGTCCCCATCGTCATCGCGCTTGCCGTCGGGACCCTCGGCTTCTGGCTGGGCACAGGCGGATCGGTGGCCGCGGCGTTCACCGCCGCGGTGGCGGTGCTGATCATCGCCTGTCCGTGTGCGCTAGGCCTGGCAACCCCGACGGCCCTGCTGGTCGGCACCGGGCGTGGCGCCCAGCTCGGCATTCTGATCAAGGGGCCGGAGGTGCTGGAGTCGACCCGCCGGGTGGACACCGTGGTGCTGGACAAGACCGGGACGGTGACCACCGGGGCGATGACACTGCTGGACGTGATCACCGCGGACAGCGAGGATCCCGCCGAAGTACTCCGGTTGGCCGGAGCGGTCGAGGACGGCTCCGAGCACCCGGTCGCCCGGGCCATCGCCAAGGGTGCCCGTGACAAGGTCGGCGAGTTGCCGGCGGTCCAGGATTTCGCCAACGTGGCCGGCCTCGGGGTGCAGGGTGTCGTCGACGGTCATGCCCTGGTGGTGGGACGCCGTCAGTTGCTGGCCGACTGGGGACAGCAGTTGCCGCCGGACCTGGATAGCGCGATGCGCGAAGCGCAGGAGTTGGGCCGCACGGCTATTGCCGTGGGTTGGGACGGGCAGGCTCGAGCGGTGCTGGTGGTCGCCGACGCGGTCAAGCCGACCTCCAAGGCGGCGATCGGGCAGTTGCGTGACCTCGGTCTCGAGCCGATCATGCTGACCGGAGACAACCAGGCGGCAGCCCACGCAATCGCCGAACAGGTTGGTGTGCAAGAGGTTTACGCCGAGGTGCTGCCGCAGGACAAGGTCGACGTGATCAGGCGGCTGCAGGACGAGGGCCGGGTGGTGGCCATGGTCGGTGACGGCGTCAACGACGCCGCGGCGCTGGCCCAGGCCGACCTGGGCCTGGCGATGGGGACGGGTACCGACGTGGCGATCGAGGCCAGTGACCTCACCCTGGTGCGCGGTGATCTGCGGGCGGCCGCCGACGCCATCCGGTTGTCCCGGCGCACGCTGGCCACCATCAAGGGCAATCTTTTCTGGGCCTTCGCTTACAACGTGGCCGCGTTGCCGCTGGCGGCGGCCGGACTCCTCAATCCCATGCTTGCCGGTGCCGCGATGGCCTTCTCCTCGGTGTTCGTTGTCAGTAACAGCCTGCGGCTGAGACGATTCCGATGAAGCGGCCGACGGCTCTGTTGGCGATCGTGCTGTGGGCGGTAGCGCTTGCCGTGCAGTGGCAGGCGCCGGTTCACGACCAGGTGCCGCATCTTCCGCACGCCGTCGCTGCCGCGGTCGGGAACGGCGTCGAAGCCATGATGCTGGACCACCCGCACGTCAGCGACGGTGCGGTGCCGCACTCCCCGGATGCCTTCACCGCTGTGGTGCTGCCACGTACCGCGGTGACGGCGGGTGCACTGTCGGTGGTGGCGGTCGTGGTCGGCTGCATGGTGTTGTGCGCATGCGCTGCGGTGCGTACCCAGCGGGGTCCGCCCGACCGCCACCGGATTCCGCTCGCCGGACAACAACTTCTGCTCCGGATCTGTATCGCGCGCCGCTGACAGGCAGCGTGTCAACGCTGCCCACGTCAGTTACCGCGCGCAGCGCGGTGCCGAGATACAGAAACGGCAAATCCATGAACCATGCTCTGTCCACCCGTTCATTCCACGTACTGCGCCGAAACCGTGGGCCCAACACCATGGTCGGCCACACTCCCACCCTGTGGGTGTCCACTCCCTTCGCCGATGCAGGGCGCGGATTCTGGGCGAAGCTCGAAGGGTTCAACCCGGGCGGCATGAAGGACCGGCCCGCCATGTACATGGTGGAGCAGGCCCGCGCCCGCGGTGATCTGAAGCCGGGTGGCCGCATCATCGAGTCCACCAGCGGCACGTTGGGGCTGGGACTCGCATTCGCGGGAACGATTTATCACCATCCGGTCACCGTGGTGACCGATCCGGGTCTGGAGCCGATCGTCGCACGCATGCTGGCTGCCTACGGTGCCCAGGTATCGACGGTGACCGAACCACATCCCAGCGGTGGTTGGCAGCAGGCCCGGCGGGCCCGGGTGGCGGAACTGCTCGCCGCCGACGAAACCGCCTGGTACCCGGACCAGTACAACAACCCGGACAACGTCGAGGCCTATCGGCCGCTGGCGCTGGAACTCAATGCTCAGATCGGCCATGTCGACGTGCTGGTCTGCTCCGTGGGCACCGGTGGGCATTCAGCCGGGGTGGCGCGGGTGTTGCGCGAGTTCAATCCGCAGATGCGGCTGATCGGGGTGGACACGATCGGCTCGACCATCTTCGGTCAGCCCGCCGCAACGCGCGTCATGCGGGGTCTGGGGTCGAGCATCTATCCGCGCAACGTGGATTACGGTGCGTTCGACGAGGTGCACTGGGTCGCGCCGGCCGACGCGGTGTGGGCCGCCCGGACCCTGGCGTCGACGTATTACGCGAGTGGCGGTTGGAGCGTCGGCGCGGTCGGTCTGGTGGCCGGTTGGGCGGCCCGAAACCATCCGGCCGACACCACGATTGCCGCGGTGTTCCCCGACGGTCCGCAGCGCTATTTCGACACGGTGTACAACGACGATTACTGCCGAGAGCTCGGCCTGCTCGACCACCGACCGGCCGAGGATCCGGAGACGATCGCCGATCCCACTGACCGGGTGGTGCAATCGTGGACCCGCTGCGAGACGGTCGCCGATCCGATGGCGGTGGCCGGATGAACGGGCTGATCAGACAGTTCCGCAGTTTCGACCTGCCCAGCCGGCTGTTGATGGTCAACCAGTTCGGCATCAACCTGGGCTTCTACATGCTGATGCCGTACCTGGCCGGCTATCTCGCCGGGCCGCTGGGCCTGGCGGCGTGGGCAGTGGGGTTGGTGCTGGGCGTGCGCAACTTCTCGCAGCAGGGCATGTTCATCGTCGGCGGCACCCTGGCCGACCGGCTGGGTTACAAGCCGCTGATCGTCGCCGGATGTCTGTTGCGCACCGCGGGGTTCGGCCTGCTCGTCGTCGCGGATTCCCTGCCGGCGATGCTGATCGCCTCGGCGGCAACCGGTTTCGCCGGGGCGCTGTTCAATCCCGCGGTGCGGGCCTACCTGGCCGCGGACGCCGGTGATCGGCGGGTCGAGGCCTTCGCCACCTTCAACGTGTTCTACCAGGCCGGAATCCTGCTGGGTCCGCTGGCGGGAATGGCATTGCTGGCCTTCGACTTCCGGGTGACCGCCGCGGCTGCGGCCGGGGTATTCGCGGTGTTGACGGTGGCCCAGCTGCTGGCCCTGCCGCGGCACCGTGCCGAGCCGGCGGCGCAGCCGAGTTCGGTGCTGGACGACTGGCGCAGCGTCGTCGCCAACCGCGGGTTCCTGCTGTTCGCACTTGCCATGATCGGCTCTTACGTGCTGTCGTTCCAGGTGTATCTGGCGCTGCCGCTGCAGGCCGCGGTGCTACGTCCCGGCAACGAAACAGCCTTGGTGGCAGCCGTGTTCGTGGTGTCTGGCCTGATCGCGGTGGGCGGTCAGTTGCGCATCACCCGCTGGTTCTCAGACCGCTGGGGTCCGCGCCGCAGCCTGGTTGTCGGGCTGCTGGTACTGGCTGCGGCTTTCGTCCCGCTGGCTGTGGTGCCCGACGGGGACCGGTTCGGCACCGCCGCCGCGGTGGCCGCGTTGCTCGTGTCGTCGGCGCTGCTGGCCCTCGGATCGGCAGCGGTGTTCCCGTTCGAGATGGACACCGTCGTGGCGCTGTCGGGTGATCGGCTGGTCGCCACGCACTACGGGTTCTACAACACCGTGGTCGGAGTGGGCATCCTGGCGGGCAACGTGGCGACCGGCTCACTGATCGGCGCGGCGCGCGCCGCGGGCCTGGCCGAATTGGTGTGGCTGGGCCTCACGGCAATCGGTCTGGTGTCCGCGGCGGCGCTCTACCTGCTGATGCGCGACGGTGGGAAGTTGGCGCCGAGTACGCCGCTCACTGCATCGGAACCGTGACCCCTTCCGAGGGCTGCACGATCACAAAGCCGTTGCCGTGGAACGCAACCTGAAGGGCCTCGCCGGAGCCGCGGCCGATCAGTGCACCTGCCTTGAAGCTGGTCTTGAGCTGGGTCTGTAGGTGTGCCGACCAGGCCACCACGGCGTTGGTGTCGGCGAAGGTCGGGGCCTCGGCGGCGTTGAGCACCACCGGCGGACCGTCGGTGGTCAGCGCTACCCATCCGGTGCCGCGCAGCGTGGTGTTGAACAGGCCGCCGGTGGCGATGCTGCCGCCACGGACGCGTTCGATGTTCCAGTCCAGGCCCGACGAGAAGGCCAGCACGTTCTTGCCGCTGATCGACAAGCCGGAGTTGGACAGTTGCAGCAGGTGGACGTCGAAGCCCTGGTCGGCGAGGAACACATCGCCCTGACCTTGGCACCGCATCAGCGGCAGGCCTTCGCCCGTGAGCGCTTTCTTGATGAACTTGGACGCACCGCCGCCTTCGAAGGCGAAGTCGACGTTGCCTTGGTAGGCGACCATCGAGCCCTGTCGCGCCATGAACGGTTCGCCGAGGCGTACCCGCAGCATCTTGTTGTTCTGGTTGGCGATCGGCGTCGCCTCTTTCTCGCTGAACCGTCCATCGACGAGTTCTCCGCTGATCCCGGCGAATCCGTCACCCGTGGGTTGGGCCTGGGCTTGGGCCTGTGGTTGCGCGGGGGACTGCTGTGGCGGCTGCGGTGCGGCGCTGAGCGGTGCCCGGCCGGGCTGGCCCTGATGTGACACCTGGTCGGTCCAGGATTGTCCGTCCCACCAGCGGTATTCGTAGCGGCCTTCAGGATCGGGCAGCCAGCCGGGTTGCCAGTTTCCGTTCACAGTCATTCCTCGAATCGTCAGGAGGGGAGAAATCGACACCAGGCTACAAGTCGCCAGTGCGTCCCGATTGCGGCGAACCCCTGGCATTCTGATGCCATGGCAAAGGAAATCGACCCGATCCGCGCCCAGGGTGCCCTCGCTGTCTTGAAGCAGCATCCCGGCATGGTGCTGTTCGCGGTGTCGCCGGTGATCATCGTGCTGGGCGCGGTGTGGTGGATCGCCGGGCCGGGGTGGGCGGGGCTGTTGCTGGTCGCCCTGGTGCTGGCCGGGGGCGCTGCGCTGCTGCTCAAACGCAACTGACCCGCGGCCGTACATGCGGCGTTCGCCGGTGGTGAACGCCGTCCCATCTGCGGTGTAACGGTGTAATCATGTAATCATGAGTAAACATCAGCACCATCGCCGGTCCGCGGATGAGGCCGCCGAATGGTTCGCGGGCCGGCTGCCCGATTCCTGGTTCAGCGGCGACCCGACGGTGATCGTCGACCGTGAAGAGATCACCGTCATCGGCAGGCTGCCGGCCCCCGAGGATTCCGAGACTGCAGCCCGGGCCTCCGGCCGGGCGGCGCGGTTCCGCGAGGAGACGCGGGCCGAGCGCATGCGCATCGCCGACGAGGCGCAGGGCCGGTTCGACCGCAAGGTGTCCTGGGGCGTTGAGGTAACTGCCGGCGAAGGCGGCGTCGAGCGAATCCTGTTCACCCACATCGCGGTACCGGTCATGACCCGGCTCAAGCAGCCCGAACGGCAGGTGCTCGACACCCTCGTCGACGCGGGTGTGGCGCGGTCCCGCTCGGACGCGCTGGCCTGGTCGGTGCGCCTGGTGGGTCAGCACACCGAGGAGTGGCTGGGCAAGCTGCGCGATGCCATGAAAGCGGTCGACGATCTGCGTGCCGAAGGCCCGGGCGTCTAGAGCCGTTCGATCCCGACGTACACCGAGCCCAGGGTCGAGGTCTGGGACAGCGGATCGATCGACGCGCTGTCGGCCAGCAGGTTGCGGTTGACCCCGTAGGAATCCGGTGCGCCGCCGTGTCGTGGGTCGAATACCCGTGAGCCCCAGCCGTGGTCGAGCACGACGACGCCCCGGCGGGGCCGGTCGCTGAGGGTGGCCGTCACCTCCAGGCGCCCGATCGGCGAGAACACCCGGATCCGGTCGCCGGTCGCGATGCCGAGCGCTGCGGCGTCATCGGGGTGGACCAGTAGCTCGTTGTCCTTGCCGGCCGGATGCAGGCCCGGCAACTCGTTGAGCCACGAGTTCATCGAATGCCGGCGGCGCCGGTTGCCCAGCACGAACGGGAATCCCTCCGGCGCCCCGGGATCCGGCGTGGCGAGCAGTTCACGGGCCCGCGTGACGAACTCCGCGGGTGCTGCCCGGACCTTGTGGTCCGGAGTCCGTAATGCCGCACGGAACCGGCCGAAGCGCCGGGGCCCGAGCACCAGGCCGTGGGGGTGCGCCTTGAGTTCGCGCCAGGTGAGCTTGTGCCCGTCGAACCTCCGCGAGGTGAGGATGATCAGGCGGTCCATCCAGTGCGGCCCGAACGCCAACCCGGGCCGTCCGGTGCGGTCCGCGAGCCGGCGGGTGGCGCGGACGAATCCGTTGAATCCCTTGGCGCCGAACAACGGACGACCCATCGCCAGCGCCAGGTCGGTGAATATCTGCCATTCCTCCCGGGCGCCCTCGGGTGGTTCGACGGCCCTGACGCCGTACTGGGCATAGGGCTCGTCGTGCATGCCGCTGGTCAAGGCCAGCAGGTCGTCGCGTTCCAGCCAGTGCACTCCGGGCAGCAGCCAGTGCGCGTGCCGGTGGCTCTCGCGTTGCACCAGGTCGATGGCTACCAGCAGATCCAGTTGGCCCAGGGCCTCGTCGAGCTTGGCTCCGTCCGGTCCGGAGACCACAGGGTTGCCGGAGTTGATCAGCAATGCCCGGATCTGGCCACGACCAGGCGTGGTGATCTCGTCGGGCAGTTCGGCCAGGGCGTGTGCGCCGGCCACCATGTCCCGCCCGGCCAGCCGGCTCGTGCGTGGACGGGTGGAGGCCAGTGCGGCCAGCCGCAGGGTGTCGACATAGCCCGGCTCGAAGCGGCGCCCGCCCGGACGGTCCATCCGCCCGGTGATCAGGTTGAGAACATGGCCCAGCCACTCGGCCACCGTGCCCGCGGAGTGCAACGACACCCCGGTCCGCGTGATGGCCATAGCCCCTGTCGCCGAGGCGAATTCACGGGCCACCTGCTCGATCACGTCGCGGCGGATGTCGCAGCGCGTGGCCAGGTCGTCGAGATCGGCCGCGGCGGCCAGTGCGCGTAGATCGGCCATGCCGGTGGCCAGCTCGGCACAATCGCCGCGGTGCTCGCGCTGTTCGTCGAGGATCACCTTGACCATCGCCAGCAGCAGCGCCCAGTCTTGGCCGGGACGCACCGGCAGATGCAGGTCGGCGGCCTGCGCGCTCTCGGTGCGCATCGGGTCGACCACGACGATGCGGGCGCCCTGCCTCTGGCGGGCCAGCGCGCGACGCCACCCGCCCGGCACCGATTCCACCCAGTTCCACGCGCTCACAGCGGGATTGGCCCCGACGATCAGGAAGTAGTCGCAGTTGTCGACATCGGACACCGGCACCATCAGCGATGATCCGTACATCGCCTCGGCCACCACGTGCAGCGCGTTCTGGTCCACCGATCCGACCGCGTAACGGTTGTTCGTGCCGATGGCGTCCAGCCAGGCGTTCATGAAAACCAGGTTCGACGACGAGTACCCGGCCGGATTGCCGTAGTAGGCGGCCACCGCGTCCGGGCCTCCGGCGTCGATGATCCGGTTCATCCGGTGCGCGATGTCGGTGATCGCCTCGTCCCAGGTCGACTCGACGTAGCTGTCACCGACCTTGCGCATCGGCGCCACGATGCGTCGTGGATGGTCCACCATCTGACCGGCGGTGCGGCCCTTCGCGCAGAAATCGCCCCAGGTGTGCGGATTGAGCTTGTCGGCCGCGATCTTGCGCACCCGGTTGTCCTCGACCGTCACCTCCAGGCCGCAGGAGGCCAGGCAGTACCGGCAGAAGGTGTGCACGGTCGTGGTTGTCATTACATTGAGACTACAATTTGTAATGGATTCCGGCGGCCAAACCCGGAGGCGCAGTGCCGGCGAGCCCGTCGTGGCGCCATGGTTCACTGTTTGTGGCTCCCGTTATTTGACGGTCTGGTATATATCCTCCAGCGCTGCGACAGCCCTTGTCCTGCGTTTCCACAGCGATAGGGGGATATCAGTGGCGGGCGTGCGCAACTCGGAAATTTCGGCGAGTGGCGAGAACCCTCGGGGACGGCATCGCGCCTCCGGGCGTCGGCAACTCGGGATTGGTTCGTGGTTGGGAGCCGGTGCGATCACGTTGGGCGTTGGTGCGGCGTTGGCGAGCGGTTCGGGGGTCGCGCACGCAGACAACACTGGTTCCGACACATCCTCCGCGACCAGCAGAGCCGGCAAGGACACAGCGAGCAAGGCCGGCTCGGACGACGGCGCTCGGTCAAAACAGAAGCACAAGACCCGTCGTCTGTCCGGTGCGATCGGAGTTTCCCAGAGCGACGGCAACGTGGCAGTCGCCACGACCACATCTAAGCGATCAGGCTCGGTGAGTTCCAACCGGGTCGCGCGTTCACGTCCGACGAGCATCGAGCAGGGTGCCGTCGGAGCGCAGACAGACCCGCCCGAGACCACGACGACGCCGACTGTGGCAACGGACTCCGTTGCGGTGCAGTCAGTTGACCAAATTGCGGCAACAGTAGCACCCACGCCCGTGGCTTCGGTCAAACCTGCTCAGCCAGTCTCGATGCCACGCCTGGACAAGCTGGCATGGGTGGCGGTGCGCCGGTTCGAGGACTCACAGTTGCTTTCTGCCTCAACGGCATCCACCGAGCGGACGGCGGCAAGCAGCCAGACCGTCGGCGCCGAACCTGTGGTAACGCCGGCAACGGCACCTTCGCTCCTTCAGATGCTGCAACATGCGTTCTCCAACAAGGCGCCGACGGTCAGCCCGGAACAGACGCGCGGACAATCCCCCATGGGAGTGGTCACCGGAAATCTCTGGGCCGGCGACCCCGACGGGGATCAGGTGACCTACACCGTCACGCAACAACCCGCCCATGGCACCGTGGTGGTGAATCCCGATGGCAGCTACAGGTACAACCCGGACACGGATTTCGCGAACACCGGCGGAACGGATCAGTTCACGGTGTCCGTCGACGGCGGGGCGGCCTACCGCAACAGCGGCGGCGTCGCCGGTTCGATCCTCGGCCTCTTCCATTCGCTGGCCCAAGCCATCGGCCTGAGTGAGTCTGACACCACAACCGTGACCGTCCCGGTCAGCGTCACCGCGACAAACCGGCCTCCCGGAGGCATTCCCACGCCCGGCCGCCCGAACAGCGCGGCGGTCGTCGGCGACGACGGCAACGTCTACCAAACCAGCGTCGAGTCTTTGTCATCCGGCTACGTCACCCATGTGACTGTCGTGCATGCCGATGGCACCACGACCCACTACTCCCAGCCCGGCAAGAGCTACGACGGCGTAGTGCTCGGACCCAACGGCGACGTCTACCAAACCAGCTTCACCGACAACTACGGCAGCGACTTCACCTACTACACCACGACGATGCGAGTGATCCACGCCGACGGGACCACCACCGACTACACCCAATCCGGCGTCGGCGAACACGGCCCAGTCGTTGGAACCGACGGAACGATCTACCAGGCCATCGCGAACGGCAGCAGTATCGCCGGCCGCACGATCACGGTGCTGGTCGTGCGGCCTGACGGGACCAGCACCACGCACACCCAAGCCGGCGGAATCAGTGGCCGCGTCGTCATCGGCTCTGACGGCACCGCATACACAACCAGCTCCCGGGAACTCGCCGACCACGGCTTCACCACCGTTGTCGTCGCGTTGCGCCCCGACGGGACGACCACCGAATACACGCTGAACGGTGCGCCTCTCGACGGGGTGATTCTCGGGCCGAACAACACGGCCTACCTGAACACCACGGTCAGGGACTCCAGCACCATGACCTTGGACGCCGTGTTGGTCGAGTTGCATTCCGACGGCACCACAACGGCCCGCCCGGGCCCCGCCGACCAGATCGGCGGCGCGATCGTGGCCGCCGACGGCACGATCTATCGATCCGGACGCTCCGGCACCGAACCCGTCGTGAGCGTGCTGCATCCGGACGGCACCATCACCACAACGATCTTGCCCGGCGAAGTCTATGGCCCAATAGTGCTGGGCCCCAACGGCGATGCATACCAGACCAGCACGGTCCAGAACACGACCATAGTTACCGTGCTGCACGCCGATGGAACCACCACCTCCTACACCCAACCTGGCCGGCCGGTTTCGGCCATCGAGATCGGCTCGGACGGACGCGTTTACACGACCAGCTACAACTTGAGCGACGGCACCACCACCGTGCGAGCGCTCCACCCCGACGGCACCATCATCGACTACACCCAACCGGGCAGGCCTGTCGGCGGCTGGGACCTGGTCGAGTTGGCATCCGACGGCACCTTCTACCAAACCACCGGATCGGGCGGCTACCAGACCGAAACCACGATGGTGCGCGCGTACTCTCCTGACGGGACCTTCACTGACCACAGCCAGCCGGGCCAGGTTGTGGGCGGTGTCGTCATCGGACCCGACGGCACGGCCTACCAAGTCAGCGTCAAGGGCGAAACCACCGTCGTCTCGGTATTGCAACCCGACGCCGGCGGTGCGACCTACGAGTTACCGGGCAGCCCATCCGGCAGGGTGGTGATCGCCGGTGACGGTACGCCCTATCTGGCCACCGCCGCCGGACTGTGGGACCTCAGTGCTCTTACCTCGGAAATCACAGTCTGACGCTAGACCCGGGTCATTTCCCAGTACCGGCCATGCCGCGACATCAACTCCTCGTGCGTACCGCGTTCGATGATGCGGCCGGCGTCCATCACCAGGATCAGGTCCGCGTCGCGGATCGTCGAAAGCCGGTGGGCGATGATGAAACTCGTGCGGTCCCGACGCAACTCGGCCATCGCCTGCTGGATCAGCAGTTCGGTTCGGGTGTCCACCGCGCTGGTCGCCTCGTCGAGCACCAGCACCCGCGGTCGCGCCAGCACCGCCCGCGCGATCGTGATGAGCTGCTTCTCACCGGCACTGATGGCACCGCCGTCGTCGTCTACCCGGGTGGCGTAGCCGTCCGGCAGGGTGTGTACGAACCGGTCCACGTACGCCGCCCGGGCCGCCTCGAGCACCTCGTCCTCGGAGGCTTCCGGCCGGCCGTAGGCGATGTTGTCGTAGATGGTGCCGCCGAAGAGCCAGGTGTCCTGCAGCACCATGCCGATCGAGGACCGCAGCGACTGCCGGCTCACCGTCGAGATGTCCACGCCGTCGATCAGGATGCGGCCGGAGTCGACGTCGTAGAACCGCATCAGCAGGTTCACGCACGTGGTCTTGCCGGCACCGGTGGGGCCGACGATGGCCACGGTGCTGCCCGCCTCGGCCACCAGCGACAGGTCTTCGATCACCGGGGTGTCCGGGAGGTAGCCGAAGTTCACGCGGTCGAATTCGACGCGGCCCGAGCGGATCTGCAGTGGTGGATCCGGGTCGGGTGACTGTTCGTCGGCGTCGAGCAGGTCGAAAACACGCTCGGCACTGGCGATCCCGGATTGCAGCGTGTTGTACATCCCGGCCACCTGGCCCAACGGCTGGTTGAACTGACGCACGTACTGGATGAACGCCTGGATGCTGCCCAGGGTGATCTGGCCGCCGGCCACCTGCAGGCCGCCCACCACCGCGACGGCCACGTAACTGAGGTTGCCGATGAACATCGTCGACGGGCCGACCAGGCCTGAGAAGAACTGTGCCCCGATGCTGGACCGGTAGACGTCGTCGTTGAGCTCGTCGAAGCGGCGTTGCGCGGCCTCTCGGTGCCCGAACGTCTTCACGATCGTGAAACCGCTGTAGGTCTCCTCGATGTGAGCCGCCAAGCGGCCGGTGTTGCGCCACTGGGCCACGAATAAGGGCTGGGAGCGACGGGTGATCCAGCGCGTCACCCACAGGGACAGCGGCACGGTGACGACCGTCAGCAGGGCCAGCAGCGGTGAGATGGTCAGCATCATCACCAGGACCGCGAACACGGTCAGCACCGAGGTCAGCAACTGGCTGATGGTCATCGACACCGAGCCCTGGATGTTGTCGATGTCGTTGGTGACTCGGCTGAGCACCTCGCCGCGCTGCCGGGAATCGAAGTACGACAGCGGAAGCCGGTGCAGCTTGTCCTCCACCTCGGCCCGCAGCGCCACCATGGTGCGTTGCACGGTGACGTTGAGCAGCCGGGCTTGGAGCCAAACCAGCAGCGCGGCAAGCAGGTACAGTCCCAGCGCCAGGCCGAGGGTACGGGCCACCGCCGCGAAGTCGACACCGTGGCCGGGAATCACGTTCATGCCCGACAACAGGTCGGCGAACGCGGTGTCACCGCGGGCGCGGGCGGCCTCGACGGCCTGCTCCTTGCTCAGGCCGGCGGGCAGTTCACGGCCGATGACACCGTTGAACAGCAGGTCGGTCGCGTGCCCGAGGATCCGCGGGCCGATCACTGCCAGCACGATCCCCGCCACGCCGAGCAGCACCACCGAGATCGCCAGTCCCCGTTGCGGTATCAGGCGTTTGAGCAGGCGCAGCGCCGAGCCGCGGAAATCCCGGGTGCGTTCAGCAGGGGCGACCGGAGTGCCGCTGCGGCGCAGCGCAGGTCCGGTCATCGTGGTTCTCCGGCGGTGATGGCCTGCGAGGCGGCGAACTCGGCGTAGGTGGGACATTCGGTGAGCAGCGACTGATGGGTGCCGGTGCCGACGATGCGGCCGTCGGCGACCACGACCACCTGGTCGGCCTCCATCACCGTCGAGATTCGTTGCGACACGATCACCACGGTGGCATCGGCCGACACGTCGCGCAGGGCGGCCCGCACCCGGGCATCGGTGTGCACGTCGAGTGCCGAGAACGCATCGTCGAACAGGTAGATCGCGGGCCTGCGGATCACCGCGCGGGCGATCGCGAGCCGTTGCCGCTGCCCGCCCGAAAAATTGATACCGCCCTGGGCGACCGGGCGGTCCAGACCGTCGGGATGGGCGGCCACGAAGTCGTCGGCCGCCGCGATCCGCAGCGCCTCCCACATCTGTTCGTCGGTGAGATCCTGGCCCGGTACCGCGCCGTAGCGCAGGTTCTCGGCGATCGTCCCGGAGAACAGGTAGCCGCGCTGGGGGACCAGACCGATCGTGGCCCACAACTGTTCGAGGTCGAGTTCGCGCACATCGTGGCCGTCGACGCGCACCGAGCCCGAGCTGACGTCGTAGAACCGGCAGATCATGGCGAGCAGGGTGGACTTACCCGAGCCGGTCGACCCCACCACCGCGGTGGTGGTCCCGGGTGGTATGCGCAGCGAAACCTGCTGCAGCACAGGTCGGTCGGCGCCGGGATAGCTGAACGACGCGTCATCGAAGGTGATCTCGCCGGCCAACGCCTGCGGCTGGACCGGATGGGCCGGGGTGGTGATGCGGGGTCGTGTGGACAGGACGCCGCTGACACGTTCGGCGCACACCGACGCGCGCGGCAGCATCACCGCCAGCACCGCGGCCATCAGCACCGCCATCAGGATCTGCATGAAATAGGCCAGGAACGCGATGAGAGAGCCCACCTGCATGTGCCCGGCATCGATGCGCAGCCCGCCGAACCAGATCAGGGCGACGCTGGACACGTTGATCACCAGCGTGGTGGCCGGCAGCATCAGCGCCTGCCACCGCCCGGCTTCCATGGCGGTCGCCGACAGGGCCTGGTTGGCGTCGGCGAACCGGCGCCCTTCGACGGGTTCGCGGGCGAACGCCCGGATGACCCGGATGCCGGACAGCTGATCGCGCATCACCCGGTTGATCCCGTCGATCAACCGCTGCATGCGACGGAAGATCGGCATCAGGTGTCTGATGATCGCGAAATTGGTCAGTGCCAGCACCGGCACGCTGATCAGGAGCAGCCACGACAGCCCCGCGTCCTGATGAAGGGCCATCAGGATGCCGCCGATCGACATGATGGGGGCGGTGATCAGAATCGTGGCGGTCATCTGCAGCAGCTGCTGGATCTGGCCGACGTCGTTGGTGGTGCGGGTCAGCAGGGAGGGGGGCACCGAATCGGGCGGTCTCCTCGGCCGAGAAGGTGGTGACGTGGTGGAAGATGGCGCAGCGCAGATCGCGGCCGAACCCCATGGCCGCACGTGACCCGAAGAACACCGCCCCGATGGCGCATGCCACCTGAAGACCGGTGACGACCAGCATCACCCCGCCCAGTTCGACGATCCGCCGGGTGTCGCCTTTGGCCACGCCGTCGTCGATGATGGCCGCGTTGACCGTCGGCAAGTACAGCGAGGCCAGGGTGCTGATCACCTGAAGTGTCGCGACGACCGCGAGCAGCCGCCGGTACGGCCGCACGTACTGTCGCAGCAGCGCCCAGAGCATCTGGCTACTCTCGCACACCTGCCTGTGTCGTTCCTTGTCCTGCGGCCGTCGTGTCCCGCGCGGCGAAAGTCCAGGTCAGTACGCATGTCGGGATGGGGCATGGCCGTTGCAGCTACAGTGCATGGCGTGACTGCCCGCACGTCCACCAAGCCACTACTCCGCAATGCCAGAGCCTTGGCGGTATTGGCTGCGGCAATGGTCCCGGTGTTCGCCGGGTGCTCGACCGACGAGCCCGCATCCCCCCAGGTTCCTCAGACCGAGACGCCGAGCGCCGGCGGTGCCGGCAAGCACGGCCCGCACTTTCCGCACTGCGGCGGCGTGACGGACCAGACGGTGACCGAGTTGACGCAGGTGCAGGGGCTGGTCAACACCGCGACCAATTCCTCGGGCTGCCAGTGGCTGCAGGGCGGTAGCATCCTGGGACCGCACTTCTCGTTCACCTGGT
The DNA here is from genome assembly GCF_019645875.1 of Mycolicibacterium senegalense. GTDB lineage: Bacteria > Actinomycetota > Actinomycetes > Mycobacteriales > Mycobacteriaceae > Mycobacterium > Mycobacterium senegalense. The sequence continues at coordinate 1,781,532 of NZ_CP081000.1, forward strand.
TCAGGGGCAGCCCGATCGGCCGCGAACGCAAGACCGAGGAGCTGTCCCGGACGAGCGTGGAGGACATCAACATCGAGGGCCACGGCGGTTTCATCGCGGTCGGTGAGAACCCACTCAAGGCCGGCGACGTGAATCTGTGTGAGATCGGTATCCAGTTCGACGACGATTTCATCGAGTGGTCGGTGAGCTTCGACCAGAAGCCCTATCCCGATCCGTGCGAGGTCGCCAAGGAGTTGACCCGCCAGTCGATTGTGAATTCCAAATGATGACGCGACGCGGGATCAGAGGAGTGACGGCTGCGCTGGCCGGGCTGACCGTGTTCGTCGGGCTGACCGGGTGCACCACCACGGTGGACGGCACCGCGGCCAAGGAGGGTTCCGTCAGCGGCCCGAGCAACAACAAGTCTGAGAAGACCTACCCCAACCTGCTCAAGGAATGTGATGTCCTGACCACGGACATCCTCGCCAAGACGGTGGGTGCGGACCCGCTGGACATCCAGAGCACGTTCGTCGGGGCGGTGTGTCGGTGGCAGGCGGCCAACCCGGCCGGGCTGGTCGACATCACCCGGTTCTGGTACGAGCAGGGCAGCCTGGACAACGAGCGTCAAACGGCAGAGAAGCTGCAGTACGCGATCGAGCAACGCCGGATCGCCGGCGTCGATTCGATCGTCATGAGGCCCAACGGGCTCAACGGGGCCTGCGGCGTGGCCAGCGACGCGGCCGGTGTGGTCGGCTGGTGGGTCAACCCGCAGGGGCCCGGCATCGACGCCTGCCCGATGGCCATCAAGCTCATGGAACTGACGCTGGCCACCAACTCCTAACGCGGGACGTGGAAGCGCACCAGCGTCGCGCCGCCGAGCGCGAGCTGGTCCCACGGGGCGCTGCTGCGCAGCACCGCGATGGCCGAGGTCGGGAACTTCAACGAAATGCTCTCGGCCGCAGTGCGGTTGGAGCCGTCGGCCAGGCCGAGGGCGACCGCAGACATTGCCGGTTCGTGGCCGATGACCAGCAGGGTGGACGGGTCGGAACCGAAACGCGACGCCACCGCGTTGATCTCGTCGATCACGGTGCCCGGCCGGGCATCGTAGAGGCGTTCGGCGAATTGCACGGGTGCGTCGATGCCGGTGCGCTCCAACGTCTGCCGGGTGCGCGTCGCCGTCGAGCACAGCACCGCGTCCACCGCGGCAAAGTTGGCCCGGATCCAGTCTCCGGCCAGCCCGGCTTCCCTGATGCCGCGCGCGGCCAGGGGACGGTCGTGGTCGGCCACCCCGTCGGGATAGTCAGACTTGGCGTGACGCATCAATAGCAGGGTCCTGATCGGGCTGTCGGGGTCGGCCATTCTCAACAGAATAGGCAAGCCCGGGGCCATGCCGCTGTAGGTCCCGAGACTTGTCGGCCCACGGTTTTACACTCGCCTTGCTTCCGAAGAGACACAGAAGGGACGGGGCCGATGCGTTTTCTGCACACCGCCGACTGGCAACTCGGCATGACCCGTCACTTCCTCAACGGTGAGGCCCAGCCCCGTTACTCGGCGTCGCGCCGGGAGGCGGTGGCGGCCCTTGGCCCGGTGGCCGCGGCCTCGGGTGCTGAGTTCGTCGTGGTGTCCGGCGACGTGTTCGAGCACAACCAGTTGGCCCCGCGTGAGGTCAGCTTGTCGTTGGAAGCCATGCGTGCCATCGGCGTGCCGGTCTATCTGCTGCCGGGCAACCATGACCCGCTCGATGCCGCGTCGGTCTACACCAGCGCACTGTTCACCGCCGAATGCCCGGACAATGTCGTGGTCCTCGACCGTGCGGGGGTGCACGAGGTACGCCCGGGGCTGGAGATCGTGGCCGCGCCGTGGCGGTCCAAGGCGCCCACGTCGGATCTGATCGGGGACGTGTTGGCCGATCTGCCGGCCGACGGGGTCACCCGGGTGGTGGTCGGCCACGGTGGGGTCGACATCCTCGATCCGGACAAGGACAAGCCGTCGCTGATCCGGCTTGCCGCCGTCGAGGACGCGCTGGCTCGGGGCGCGGTTCACTATGTGGCGTTGGGGGACAAGCACTCTCGCACGCAGGTCGGGTCGACCGGCCGGGTCTGGTACTCGGGCTCACCCGAGGTGACGAACTACGACGACATCGAATCGGATCCGGGTCACGTGCTGGTGGTCGAGATCGACGAGACCGATCCGCATCGCGGCGTTCGGGTCTACTCGCAGCGCGTGGGCCGGTGGCGGTTCATCACGCTGCGTCGCGAGGTGGACACCGATCGAGACGTGGCGGATCTGGATCTGAATCTGGATCTGTTGGAAGACAAGGAACGTACCGTTGTGCGGCTGGCCTTGACGGGTTCGCTGACCGTGACCGACAAGGCCGCGCTGGACGCCTGCCTTGACCGCTACGCCCGGTTGTTCGCGGCGCTCACCCAGTGGGAGCGGCACACCGAACTCGCGGTCTTGCCTGCCGACGGTGAATTCGACGACCTGGGCATCGGTGGGTTCGCGGCGGCCGCGGTGGACGAGTTGGTGGCCACCGCCCGCACCGATGGCGCGGCAGCCGACGACGCGCGCGCCGCCCTGGGTCTGTTGCTGCGTCTGGTCGACCGGGGGAGCGCGGCATGAAACTTCACCGCCTGGTGCTGACCAACTACCGCGGCATCACCCACCGCGAGATCGAGTTCCCGGATCACGGTGTGGTGGTCGTCAGCGGCGCCAACGAGATCGGCAAGTCCTCGATGATCGAGGCGCTCGATCTGCTGCTGGAGGCAAAGGACCGCTCGGGGAAGAAGGAAGTCAAGCAGGTCAAGCCGACCCATGCCGACGTCGGCGCCGAGGTGGCCGCCGAAATCTCCACCGGCCCTTACCGGTTCATGTATCGCAAACGCTTTCACAAGCGGGCCGAGACCCAGCTGACGGTGCTGGCGCCGGTCCGCGAACAGCTCAGCGGAGATGAGGCGCACGAGCGGGTGCTGGCCATGCTTGCCGAGACCGTGGACACCAGCCTGTGGCAGGCCCAGCGCGTATTGCAGGCCAGCTCGACCGCGCCGGTCGACCTGTCGGGATCAGATGCGCTGGCCCGGGCCCTGGACGTGGCGGCGGGTGAGGCCGTCGCGCTCTCAGGGGACGAGCCGCTGCTGATCGAGCGGATCGATGCGGAGTACTTGCGCTACTTCACCGCCACCGGCCGTCCCACCGGTGAGTGGGCGGCGGTGACGAAGCGGCTCGCCGCCGCCGAGGAGCAGGTCGCGCACTGCGCGGCAGCTGTGGCCGAAGTCGATGACGCGGTGCGCCGCCATGCCGAACTCAGCGTGGAGGTCGCGGGTTTGGCCGCGCAACGCGAAGCGGCTCGTGCGGGCCTGGCCGCGGCCCGCGAAGCTGCCGACGAGGTTGCCGCCCTCACCCAGCGGCTCAAAGAAGCCGAGGTAGTGGCCGAGGCTGCCCGGGTGGCTGAGGCCGCATCGACCGCGGCGCTCACCGAACGCCGACGGCTGCGGGCCGAACTCGACGAGCGCGCTGCCACCATCACCGAGCTTCAGGCCGCGCTTGCCGTGGCCGACGACGAAACCGCCACGGCGCGTGAGGTTCATGAGGCCGCCGAGGAAGCGGCCGAGCGAGCCGCAGCGGCCGCCCAGGAACACGAATCCCGGGTGGAGGCAGCTCGCGCCACGTTGACCCGGATGACCGAGCGTGACGAAGCCGACCGGCTGGCCACCCGGTTGAGCAAGATCGACGCCGGCGTACGTGACCTCGACGTGGTTACCCGGGAACTCGCTGAGATCGCCCTCGACGACGCCGGAATGCGCGCCATCGAAGCGGCCGCGGTGGCGGTGGAACGAGCCGCGGGGCAGGCGGAACTAGCCTCTGCCCGAATCGAACTCGTGACAGTTGCCGATCGTGAAGTCCGGGTGGACAAGGCGCAGGTTTCCTTGGTCGCCGGACAACCCTGGTCGGTCAACACCACCGCGGATACCGAGATCGACGTCCCCGGGGTGCTCACGGTGCGCGTGGTGCCGGGCGCCCCGGCCGCGCAGACCCAGGCACGTCTGGACGAGGCCCAGACTGCGTTGAGCGCTGCGCTGGCCGCAGCCGGGGTTGAAGGTGTCGACGCCGCGCGCGCCCTCGACATCCGCCGTCGAGAGTTGCTCAGCAGCCGGGAACGGCTGCGCGCCACCACAGCAGCGCTCACCGGTGACGATGATCTGAGGGCCCTGCGGGCACGGCTGACGCAGTTGCGAGCCGGTCAGCCGGATGCGGACGGGCTCTTCGAGTTGTCCGGGCCCGCCGATTCCGGCAGCGCCCGCACCGAGCTCGACACCGCGGTGGCAGTGCACCGGCAAGCGGTCGCCGACTGCGAGACCAGCCGCAAGGTGGTCGCCGCGGCAGCCAAGAAGTTGTCCGAGAAGTCGACCCGCTGCAGCGTGTTGCGCGACAAGCTCACCACGGCCCAGGCCGAGCTGACGGTGGCCGGCGGTCGCCTGGAGGTGCAGCGTGCGCAGACCGGCGACGATGCGCTGGCGGTCACGGCCCAGGCCGCAGCCGAGGAAGCGGCCGCCACCGCGGGCCGGGTCGCTGCGCTACGGACCGCATTGTCGGCAACTGAACCAGATGCGGTGCGCGCAGCGCTCGATGACGCAGCGCGCCGGGCCGAGCAGCTCGACACCCGGCACGACATGGCGGTCGAAGGTCTGCGCGAAGTGGCCGCTCAGCTCAAGGTGTACGGCACACAAGGGCGCAAGGGCCATCTCGATGCCGCCGAGACCGAGCGTGAACACGCCCACGCCGAGTATCTCCGGGTGCACCGGCGGGCCCGCGCGGCCGAGACGCTGCGGTCGGTGATGGCGCGTCACCGCGACGCCACCCGACAGCGTTACGCCGATCCGTTCCGCCTTGAGGTGCAGCGGCTGGGCCGGCTGGTGTTCGGTGAGGACTTCGAGGTCGACGTCGACAGCGATCTGAACATCCGGACCCGCACGCTGTCCGGTCGGACGGTTCCGTACGAATCGCTGTCCGGCGGCGCCAAGGAGCAATTGGCCATCGTGGCGCGGCTGGCCGGCGCCACGATGGTGGCCAAAGAGGACAGCGTGCCCGTCATCATCGACGACGCACTCGGTTTCACCGACCCGGACCGGCTGACCAAGATGGGCGCCGTGTTCGACGCCGTCGGCGGGGACGGGCAGGTCATCGTGTTGACGTGCAGTCCGGAGCGCTACGCCAGCGTGCAGGGCGCCCACCACATCGCCATATCGGCCTAGCTTCGGTTACCGAAAGCTAGGCCACGGCGTGGCTGACGCCCTGCGGAGTCGGCAACTGTGTCAATCCCAGATGGTCGCGCAAGGTTTCACCGGTGTACTCGGTGCGAAACAGGCCGCGCCGTTGCAGCTCCGGGACCACATAGTCGACGAAATCGTTGAAGGTGCCCGGAGTTTGGGCTGCCGACACCATGAACCCATCGGCTTCGCCCGCGGCGAACGATTCCTCGATCTGATCGGCCACCTGGCTCGCGGTGCCCACGAACTGGGGTAGCAGAACGCCCTGGGCGTACCACTTGCCGACATCCCGCAAGGTCAGGTTGTCGCGGTTGGCCACCCGGCGCGCAGTGTCGAACAACCCCTGCGTACCGGAGACCTGGACGTCCTCGACGGGTGCGTCCAGGTCGTATCCCGAGAAGTCATGGTCGGTGTGCACACTCAGCGTGATCAGACCCGAGATCGGGTCGGCCAACTCGTTGTGGAACGCCTGCTTCTCTCTGGCGATCGACTCGGTCTCGCCGATGAACGGGATGAACGCCGGGAAGATCAGGACCCCGTCGGGATTGCGTCCGAAATTGGTTGCGCGGGACTTGATGTCGTCGTAGTAGGCGCGCCGGCCCTCCGGCGTGGGGTCGATCTCGAAGATCGCCTCAGCCCACTTGGCGGCGAAGTCACGCCCGGTGTTCGACGACCCCGCTTGGATCAGCACAGGCCGGCCTTGCGGAGAATGTGGCACGTTCAGCGGCCCGCGGGTGCGGAAGAACTGCCCGTCGTGGTCGACCTGGCGGACCCGTGACGGATCGGCGAATACACCGTCGGCTTTGTCGAGCACGAGTGCGTCGGGATCCCAGCTCGCCCACAGCTCCAGTGCCGTGCGGACGAATTCGTCGGCCCGCTCGTAGCGGAACTCGTGATCGAGGTGCTCGTCCTGCCCGAAGTTCTGCGCTTCGCCCTGAGTCAGAGACGTCACAATGTTCCAGGCGACTCGCCCACGGGTGATGTGGTCGAGGCTGGAGAAGATGCGAGCCAGTTCGTAGGGGTGGAAGTAGGTCGCGGACTTGGTGATCGCCACACCGAGTTTCGAGGTCACCGCACCGATGCTGGCTGCCACGATCGAGGGGTCCAGTGTCGCTGTGGCCTGGGTACCGCGACGCAACGGCTCGGTGATGTCAGCCCCGTAGCGCACCGGGGCAGCCAGGAGATCGGCGAAGAACACGAAATCGAACTTGCCGCGTTCGAGGATGCGCCCGATTCGGTGGTAGTACTCGGGCGTCGTGAACGCGGTGTCACTGCCCGGGTGCCGCCATGCGGCGTGGCTGTGGGTGACCTGCGAGGCGATCTGGAACCCACCGAAATGCAGTTGTCGGCTCATGTCACTCCTGTCGGAGAACGAACGGTCAGAAGTAGGCGTTGGCCGGAACGGGCGTGCCGTGCAACAGGTTCTGACCGATCACCCGCGCCTTGTAGGCCACCGGGTTGTGCAGGGTGATGGTCCGGATGTTGCGCCAGTGCCGGTCGAGATTGCGCTGCCGGGAGGCCGCGCTGGCCCCGCCCAGCTCGAGCAGTCGGGTGGCGGCCTCGGGCGCGACGTCGTCGAGATGCACTTTGACTTTGGCGACCTTGAGCTGCGCCTCCGCGGCGAGGCGAGGATCGGGAACTCCGTCGACCGCGGAGTCGGTCGCGGCGCCGATCGCGGCCGCCGCGTCCAGCACGGCAGCCCGCGCGACATAGGCGGTGCTGGCCAGCACGCCGAGTTGGCGTTGCAGCAGCGGATCGTCGGTGGGCCGCTCGGTGACGGCATGGCTGAAGTTGCGTTCGCGTGAGCGCAGCAAGGCCACCCCGTCGTCGACGACATTGGCCAGGATGCCCGCGACCACGGCGTGGATGAACAGCTGTAGCGAGGCGTACTGGACGGTCGGGACGGGTTCGGCGTCATACGGCGCGTCGGTCAGGATCTCGTCGGCAGCGACCGCGACGTCGGTGAACGTCGTGGTACCCGTCCCGGTGCGGCGTTGGCCGAACCCGTCCCAATCGTCGACCAGCCGTACGCCGTCGCGGTCAGCGGGCACCAGGACGCTGGCCACCGAGTCGTGATCGGTGGTGGCGGTGACGGTGAGGTAATCCGAGAACAGGGTGCCCGTGCTGTAGTACTTTTCGCCGGTCAGCCGGAAGGTGCCCGGGCTCGCGTCGTCGGGGAGCAGGCGGGTGTTGAACACCAGGCTGCCCACGGCCAGCGAACCCTTCTCGCTGAAGGCATTACCGAAGATCTTGCCCTGGGCGATCTTGCCCAGCCAATGCTGCGATACCGGATCGTCGGCGCTGCGCAGCCGCTCTTCGGTGAACCAGAAGTGGGTTCGGAAGATATGCGCCACAATGGGATCCGCCTTGGCCACGTCGATCACCGCGGAGAACAGTTGCGGCACGGTGAATCCGGCGCCACCGAGGGACTCGGGCAGCCGTAGGGTGCCGAACCCGGCCCGTTTGAGCGCGGAGACTTGGTCGAAGGGATTCTCGTCATTGAGGTCGCGGTCCTTGGCGCCCGCGGCGATCGAGGCCAGCAGGTCGTCCCATTCCGGCGTACCGGGCAAAACACGGGTCACGTTCTCGACGGTGGTCATGGCACCGTTGTATCCGCACGGGCCATTGATGGGCACGCGTTTGGATCAGGCCGAACCTAAGGCCGCACCCGCAAGCCGTACAGATAGGTGGTCAGGTACTCGGCCATCACCGGGGCTCGGACCTCGGCGGCCTCCGGGATGGTGATCAGCAGTGCGTAGAGCCCTGCCAGAAACGACATGCCGTTGTGCATCACGTCCACTTCGGCGGGAATCTCACCACGCTGCTGTGCGCGTTGGAGTTCCTCGATCACCGCGACGATCACCGGATGGTGCGTCCATTCCTCAGACGGTGGCCGGGAGGTGGAAAAGTGCAGGGCCAGAAAGTCTTTGAACAGCCGGCCGCCGAGGCGCCGTTCGAGCTTCTCCAGCACTCGAACCATTTCGGCCAGGGTGTCGGCGACGTCATGAGGAGTGGCGAAGAACCGGGCGAGATCGGCGGCCATTCGCTGTTGTTCTCGCTGCTCGAGTTCCAGCAGGACGTGTTCCTTGGTGGGGAAATGGAAGAAGAAGGTGCCGTGCGCGACGCCCGCGGCCGACGCGATGGCGGCGGTTTCGGCCGCGGCCATTCCGCCGCGCTTGAACTCGGAGATCGCGGCCCCCAGTAGCCGTTCTCGGGTCTGCAAGCCCTTGCGGCTCCGTGGCGGTCCGGTGAGCACGGGACCGATGCTACGACAGGAGAAACTGACTGTACTCAGTTTGACTGCTTTCATTTCGGCGTTACTGCCGTTACGGTTTCGAGGGGACATTTTTCTGACTCAAGTCAATTCTGGAGGCTGGCGTGCAGATTTTGGAGCAGGTTCAAGACCTGCCGAAAGCCGGGAACATCAAGGCACAGTGGGTGAGCCTGTGGACCGGGCCGGCCGTCGGCGTGGTCCTGCTGGCGGCAGCGTTGGCGTTCCCGGGGTTCTGGCCGCCCATGTCGCCGACCTGGACTGCGCATCAGGTTGCCGGGTTCTATGCCGACCACACCGCTTGGATCCGCTTCAGCCAGGTGACATTCAATCTGTGCGGGATCCTGATCCTGCCGTTCTTCATGGTGATCGTCGTCCAGATGAAGCGGATGAAGACCCAGAGCCATGTGTTCGCGTACTGCTACCTGACCGCAGCGGTCAGCGGTGCCACGATCTTCGCGCTGTCCAACGTGTTCTTCCTGGTGGCCGCGTTTCGTCCGGACCGCAATCCCGAGCTGGTCATGCTGCTCAACGACCTGGCCTGGATCGTTCTGGTGGCGCCGGTGGGCATGGTGGTGTCGCAGTTCGCGTTGCTGGCAGTCGCTGTCTATTTCGACAACGGGCCCGCCCCGGTGTTTCCCCGGTGGGTCGGGCATTACTCGCTGGCCACCGCGATCGCGATGATCCCGGCGGCCGGCGCTGCGGTGTTCCAGACCGGGCCATTGGCCTGGGACGGCGTGCTGGCCTTCTGGTTGCGCAACGGTGCCTTCGCGGTGTTCGTCATCGTGATGTTCTTCGTGCTGCGCCGCGCGGTGCTCAACCAGGCCGTCGAGGAGGGCGTAACAGAGGACACCACAGCATGACGGTCTTGACGAAAGCGTCTCCGGGCAAGCCGGATGTGCGGCTGATGACCTGGTTCTTCCCGATCTGGTACGGCGCGTTCGGCGTCATCATCTGCATCCTGACTCGGGTGACACCGCCGCCGCGTCCCGATGTCACCGCAGCCGACAAGGTCGCGTTCTTCACCGAACACGGACTGACCATCAAGATCGGATTCTGTCTGCTGCTGATCCTGCTGGGCGGCGCGGCGATGACCAACGGTCTGGTGGCCTACCAGATCAAGCGCATGTCGGTGGGCTCGGTGTTCGCCTACGGATATATCGGCGGCATGGGCGTCGGAGCGTTGCCCGGATTCCTGTTGGTCTCGGTGTGTTTCCTGACCGCGGCATTTCGTCCGGACCGCGACCCCGAACTGATCAGCCTGCTCTACGACCTCGGAATGCTTTCGTACAACGGCTCATTGGGTTGCTTCACGGCGGCCTACCTGGTGCTGGCGATCGCCGTCCTCTACGACAAGAACGGTGTCTTCCCGGCGTGGTTCGCCTACGTGACCATCTGGCAGATCATCACCGAGGTGATCGCCACCCAGATGTTCGTATTCCACTCAGGACCGTTCGCCTGGAACGGCTCGATCGCGTTCTGGTGGGCAGTGGTGGTCTTCTCGGTCTGGCTGTCGGCGCTGATCGTGCTGTTGCGTCAGGCCCTCAAGCGTGAGGAAACAAGCAGTGACGCAGACTGATTCGCGACCACAAGCCGCGCCGGAACACCTGCCCGGCGACGGGCACATGTGGGTGATGGTGCTCGGTGATCTGGTCATCTTCGGTGGCTACTTCATCGTGTTCATGATCTACCGGAGCATGCATCCGGACGAATTCTTGCGCGCCCAACAACATCTCGATATCACGATCGGTGTCGTCAACACCGTGATCCTGCTGACCAGCTCCTGGGTGGTGGCCCGAGCCGTGCTGGCTGCCCGCGCCGGACGGCACGAGGCCGCGATCCGGCTCACCTATGCCGGTGGAATCGGCGGCCTGATGTTCATGGTTTGCAAGGGTTATGAGTGGGTGGTCAAGATCGAGGCCGGCCACACGAACTCCGAAATGTTCTATTCGTTCTACTACGTGCTGACCGGCGTGCATCTGATCCATGTGCTGATCGGGCTCATCGTGCTCGGTGTGATCGTGCGGGAGCTGCGCAATCCGTCTCGCCGCCGTGCATCGGTGGTCGAGGCGAGCGCGGTCTACTGGCACATGGTCGACCTGCTGTGGGTGATCATCTTCGGCCTGCTCTACGTGATGAGGTGACCATGACAGACAAGGGTGTAACTCAGACGTGGCTGCTGCTGGTCGCGATCACCGTCGGATCGTGGTGGCTGGCCCCGGCCCAGTACTCGGAGGCACTGCGGGCCAGCGTGCCGATCACCGCATTGGTGCTGGCCCTGACCTTGATCAAGTCGCGCTTGATCATTCGGCAGTTCATGGAGGTGCGGACCGCGCCCAGATGGCTCAAGCTCGCCACCGACGGATGGCTGACCGTGCTGTTCGCGTCGATCTTCACCATCTATCTGATCTGACGGTTTGCGCGGCACAATGGAGCGCAATGACGATGAACGCCAAGCGCAGGCGGGTGCACGACAAGCTCGCCGCGCTCCCGGGGGTGCGAGCGGTACGACGCCCGGTCAGCCCGGGTTCCGAGGAGCGGTTCGACCTGTTCTACGTGCGGGCCGGGCGCAAATCTGCGCATCCGGTGGTGATCATCCCGGGTGGTCCCGGTGTGGCATCGATCCAGCCTTACCGCGCGCTGCGCCGGCGCGCGGCCGCCGCGGGATTCGACGTGATCATGATCGAGCATCGGGGTATCGGGATGTCACGGCATACGGACGCGGGTGCCGATCTGCCTCCCGAGGCCATCACCGTCGAGCAGGTGGTCGACGATATCGCCGCGGTGCTCGACGACGCCGGTGTGCACGCGGCGGTGCTCTACGGCACGTCGTACGGCACCTACGTCGCAGCCGGGTTCGGCGTGCGGCATCCCGACCGGATCGCGGCGATGGTGCTGGACTCCCCGCTGCTGTCCACGGCTGACATCGAGGCGATGCGCAGCGCCATCCGCGGTCTGCTTTGGGAAGGCTCCGATCCGGAAACCGCGAAGCTGGCGCCAAAGGTCCGGCGCCTGGTGGCAGACGGCATGCTGGCCCCCCGAGGCGGAGAGCTGGCGGGCCTGCTCTATGGCTTCGGTGGCCCGGCGCTGTTGGGCCGCCAGCTCGATCTGCTGTTGCGCGGCCGCACCCTGGTGTGGTCGGCACTGGCCTGGCTGAACCGACTGTCGACGCGAAAAGCTCCGTACCGCAACGAGGTCGACCTCGTGGGCCGGATCGCCTTCCGCGAACTGAACTACGCCGGTGTGCCCGATGGTCTGCCGCTGGACCCTGCTCTGGAGATGGCCGACATGATCGGCAGCGCGAAGTTCTACGAACCTTTCGAGGCCGAACCTTTCGACCTCACGGCCGAGATGCCCCACTTCCGCTGGCCCACGGTCGTCGTGTCGGGTGGCCGGGATCTGACCACGCCGCCGGCCGTGGCCGAGCGCATCGCGGCCCTGGTGCCCGAATCCGTGCTGGTGCGAATGCCCACGGTGGCCCACAGTGTGCTCGACACCCGGGAACGTGCTGCCTTTGCGGTGATCCGGGCAGTGTGCGACGGTGCGGCAGAGCAACTCGCCGCCACCGCCGACGAGCTGGATGACCTGCCCGCACGCGGTTTCATCCGGGCGGCCGTGTCGGCGATCGCGGCGGCGCTTGCTGTGGAAGCGGCGTTGCCCGGCGGTCGATCGCCGGGCACGGGCGCGACTATTTGACGAAACCGACCTTGGTGTAGTCGGTGTCGGCCAGACCTGAGGCTCCGAAGTTGGCCAGGCTGCTGCGGACCGCCACGTTTCCGGGTGATTGGAACAGCGGGAGGCTGAAGACTTCCTCGAACAACATCTGGTCGAGCTCGTTGGCCAGGGCCTGTGCCTTGACAGGGTCCAGCTCTTCGAGCGTCTGCTCGATCTTGGCGTCGATCTCCGGGCTACCGATCTTGCCGAAGTTACTGGCCCCGTCCTGCGCGTAGATCTGGGTCAGTGAGCTCAACGGGAAAGCGTCGCCGAGGAAGGCGAACTGGGCGATGTCGAAGTCGCCCTTGATGATGTAATTGCTGAAGAAGCCAGTGCCCGGCTTGGTGTCGAGCTTCAGGTTCACCCCGATCTGACCGAGCATGTTCTGGGCGATCTGGGCCACCTGGCGAGTGCTGCCCGCGTCGTAGAACACATTGCGGATCACGAGTTCCTTGCCGTCCTTCTCTCGGAACTGCTTGCCCTCAGGCACCTTCCAGCCCAGCGCATCGAGCTCGGCCTTGGCTTTCTCCGGATCGAAGGCCACCGACGCGGCGTTGTCCTGATAACCCTGCTGGCCCGCGACGAAGATGTGGTTGTTCAGCGGCACCGGATTGTCGGTCAAGCCGCGCTGGGTGATGTTGGCCAGCGCCTGACGGTCGATGCCCTTGGCCACCGCGCGGCGCAGTGCCGGGTCGGCCAGGATCGAACCGGGCGCGCCGTTGAAGGTCAGGTGATACCAGCTGGCCGACGGGGCGCGACGGATGCTGATCCCCGGGGTCTTGCGAGCGATCGTCAGTTCGTCCAGTGAGGTGGTGCCGGTGGCGTCGATGGTGTTGTTCTGCAGTGCCGGGATGCGTGCGGCGTCATCGAGCACCAGGTAGGTGATGGTGTCCAACAGCGGTGGGGCTCCCCACCATTTCGGGTTGCGGCTCAACGTGATCCGTTGTGCGCCCCGATCGATGTTGGACACGATGAACGGGCCCGCCGACGGTCCGGGCTGGCTGAGCTGGGCTTTGTTGAAGGCCTCCGGGGTGGCGGTCATGCTCTTGGGCAGCAGCCGGCCGTTGCCGGCGAACATGCCCTTCCAGTCCGCGTACGGCTTCTCGAAGGTCATCACCGCTTGGCGGTCGTCGACGCCGCGGGTCACCGAGGCCACCCGCTCGAAGCCGTTGGGCGCGGCGATCACGAACGCCGGGTTCTTGCCGCTGTTGGCCTCGGTCTGGGACTTGATGTCCTCCCAGGTGATCGGCGTGCCGTCGGACCACACCGCCTTGGGATTGATCGTGTAGGTGACCACCTGGGGGTTGGTTCCGGTCAGTTCGACATTGGTGAAGTAGTCGGTGTTCACCGTCGCCGATCCGTCAGCGGCGATGACGAAGGTGCGGGGCAACGTGGCCTTGGTGAGTGCGCCGACGTCGCCGGTGTTGCCGTCGAGGTGCAGCGGGTTGAAGTTCGTCGGGAACTCGGTCAGGGCCAGGCGCAGGTTGCCGCCTTGCCGCAGGTTCGCGACGTCCTGCGGATTGACGTCATTGGTGCTGCCGAGCTCGGCGTTACCGCCGGCCGAGGGGGTCTCCCGATCTCCGCCCGAACACCCGGTGAGGGCAAGGCCGGCAACGACGGTGGCGATAGCCAAACGGCGGATCTTCAATCCGTTCATCCCGCCGATGCTAGAGGTACCCGGGCCGCTATGGGGTGACGACTCGGACACCGCTGGCCGGACGGTGGCATTGCGACGGCGGCCGATACCGTGGGAACCGGGTTTTTCATGGGGCGGGTCCGACTCACCCCGTCTTTCTGGGCTGTGGCACCGCGGCCAGCAACTTGCGGGTGTAGGCGTGCTGAGGGTCGGCGAACACGGTGTCCCCGGGGCCTTGTTCGACGACGGCACCCTTGTGCATCACCACGACGTCGTGGGCGAGGTGCTTGACCACAGACAGGTCGTGCGACACGAACAGATAGGCCAGGCCGAACCGGTCCTGCAGGTCGAGCAGCAGGTTGATGATCCCCGCCTGGATGGACACATCGAGCGCTGAGACCGGCTCGTCGAGCGCGATGATCTTGGGCTGCAGGGCCAGTGCCCGGGCGATCCCGATGCGCTGCTTCTGACCGCCGGAGAACTCTGCCGGGTAGCGGCTGGCGTCGGTGTGTCGCAATCCCACCAATTCCAGCAGCTCGGCGACCCGCTCGTGCAGTTGGCGCTTGTCGATATTGTTGGCAGTCAACGGCTCTGCCAGAACGTCGAACACCGGCAGTCGCGGATCGAGTGAGGCGACCGGATCCTGGAACACCACCTGAAGTTCGGTTCGCAGGGCACGGCTGGTCTTCCGGTCCAACGTGGCTACGTCGGAGCCGAGCACTTCGATCGAACCCGATTGCGGTGCGGACAGATTCAGTATCTGGTGCAACGTGGTGGATTTGCCGGAGCCGGACTCGCCGACGATGCCGAGGGTTCGGCCACTGTGCAGGTCGAAGCTGACGTTGTCGACCGCCCGGACCTCGCCGACCTGCCGGCGGAGCACCACGCCTTTGGTCAGCTTGTATGTCTTGGTCAGGTCCCGCACCCGCAGCACCACATCGGTTTCGGCGGAAGGCTTTTCGATGGCAGTGCCGACGGTGCCGGGCACCTGGTAGATCTCTGCGGCGCTGCGGCCGGCCACTTGATCGGTGCGGATGCAGGCCGCGTGGTGATCCGGGGTCAGCTCGATGAGTTCGGGCTCGGCGGCCTCACATTCGTCGATGGCCAGCGGGCAGCGAGGGGCGAACGGGCAACCGGTCGGGGCCGTGGTGAGCGACGGTGGGGCTCCCGGGATCGGCACGAGCCGGGTGCCCTGTGGGGCGTCCAACCGTGGCACCGAGCCGAGCAGGCCGACGGTGTAGGGCATGCGCGCTCGTTCGTAGAGCCCGGCTACCGGGGCGTCTTCGACGGCTCGTCCCGCGTACATCACCAGGGCCCGATCGGCGAACTCGGCGACCACGCCGAGGTCGTGGGTGATGATCAACACCCCTGCGCCGGTGACGTCTCGCGCGGTCTTGAGCACGTCGAGGATCTGCGCCTGGACCGTGACGTCCAGCGCGGTGGTGGGCTCGTCGCAGATCAGCAGATCCGGGTCGTTGGCGATGGCGATGGCGATCACCACCCGTTGCCGTTCGCCGCCGGACAACTCGTGTGGGAAGGCCCGAGCGCGCTGTTCGGGTTGGGCGATACCGACCAGCTCGAGCAATTCGACGGCGCGGGCCCGGGCCGCACGCCGGCCGAGGTCGCGGTTGTGCACGGTGAGGGCCTCGGCGATCTGATCACCCACGGTATAGACGGGGGTCAGGGCGGACATCGGGTCCTGGAACACCGTTCCGATGGTGTTGCCCCTGATTCGGGAGAGCTCTGCGTCGGACAACCCGAGCAGTTCCTCGCCGCGTAGCCGCACGGATCCGGAGATCTCGGCGAATTCGGGAAGCAGTCCGACGACGGCCATGGCGCTGGCCGATTTGCCGGCTCCCGATTCGCCGACCAGCGCGACGACCTCGCCGGAGTCGACGTGGAAGTTCACCCCGCGCACCGCATGCACGGCGGCGGTGTCGGTGGGGAAATCCACCGTCAGTCCTGATACTTCGAGCAGCCGGGTCATCGTGATGCCCCCTTGCGGCGACGGAGCTGCCCGCTGCCCGGGTCGAAAGCGTCGCGCAGACCGTCACCGGCGAGGTTGGCGCACAACACGATCAGAACCAGCATCCCGGCCGGGAACAGGAACACCCAGGGAAACGTGGTGGTGGACTTGGTGCCGTCGGCGATCAGCGTGCCCAGCGACACGTCGGGAGCTTGGATTCCGAAACCCAGGAAACTCAAACCTGTCTCACCCAGAATCGCCAGACCGACGTTGAGCACGGTGTCGATGATCAGCAGTGACGCCACGTTCGGCAGGATGTGGCGTGCGATGATCCGCCAACTGCGCACGCCCATATACCGTGCCGCGACGACGAATTCGCGTTCCCGCAGGCTCAGTGTCATGCCCCGCACGATCCGTGAGCTGATCATCCAACTGAACACCGAGAACAGCACGATGAGCCAGAACACCCGGTCGGACTGGCCCAACCGAGGCGTGACGATCGCGATCAGAATGAAACTGGGCACCACCAGCAGCAGGTCCACGACCCACATCAGTGCGGTGTCCCGCCAGCCGCCGAAGTAGCCGGCGACGGCGCCGACGGTGGCGGCGATGACGGTCGAGATCAACGCCACGCAGACCCCGATCAGCATGGATTTCTGCATGCCCCGCAGGGTTTGGGCGAAGATGTCCTGTCCGAGTGCGTTGGTTCCGAACCAGTGGTCGGCCGACGGCGGCTGCTGGAGTGCGTAGTAGTCGAGATCGGTGTAGCTGTAAGGAAGCAGCGGCGGTACCGCATAGCAACCGACGAACAGCACCACGAGCAGTAGCAGCGATATCACCGCCGGCTTGTTGCGCAGGAATCGGCGGAACACCAGGGTGCGCCGCGTGGCGAATTCCTCGGTGTGCAGACCCGACCGGGCTGAGGTGGTCGTCGCGTCGCTCATCGCACCCGCACTCTCGGATCGAGCGCCGCATAGATGACGTCGGACAACAACCCGGCCAGCAGCACCACCGAGCCGGAGAACACCGTGATCGCGGCGATGATGTTGGTGTCCTGGGTCGCGATTCCCTGCACCACCCATTCGCCCATACCGTGCCAGCCGAAGATCTTCTCGACGAACACCGCGCCGGTCACCAGACCGGCCACACCGTAGGCGAACAACGTGGCCATGGGGATCAGCGCGGTCCGCAGTCCGTGCTTGAACAGGGCCTGACCGCGGGTCAGGCCCTTGGCCCGTGCCGTGCGGATGAAGTCCTGGCCGAGGACGTCGAGCATGGCGTTGCGCTGATAGCGGCTGTAGCCGGCGATCGCGCCGAGCGCGAGGGTGAAGGTCGGCAGTGCGAGGTGCTGTAGGCGGTCCACGAATTGGTCCCAGGCACCGCCTACGGGGACCGGCGCGGTTTCCCCCGTGTATTCGAAGATCTGTACGCCCAGGATCGAGTTCACGTTGAGTGCGGCCAGGATCAGCAGGTTGGCTATCACGAAAGTCGGTGCGCTGAGCACGAGCAACGACAGCAGTGTGATGAATCGGTCAGAGAGCCGATACTGCCGGATAGCGCCCCATGCGCCGAGCACGACACCGATCACGGTGCCCACCACCGATCCGAGGACGAGCAGTCGCAGGCTCACACCGATGCGCCGCCACAGCTCATCGGACACTGGCTGGCCGGCGACGGTGGTACCGAAGTCGCCGCGGACCGCGCCGGAAGCCCAGTCGAGGTAACGCAGTGGGATGGGTTTGTCGAGGCCTAGTTCGGCGGCCTTGGCGTCGATGGCGGACTGCGGTGGCCGTGGGTTGCGCTGCAACAGGCTGTCGAGCGGCTCGAACGTCAGTGACGTCAGCGCGAAGGTCAGAAACGACGCCAGGGCCAGCAACACGATGTAGTTGAGCAGCCGGCGCGCCAGAAAGCGCGTCATCCGGTCGGTCCTGGCCTCGGCTGCATGCCAGACAGGGTAAAGCAGCCGCACTCGGCGGTAACTGACAGTTGGCGCACAGGCTCGGGATAGAAATCGGGCGTTCACTGAAATACATGAAGGTCAGCGGACTGAGGAATGTGAAAGTGATCGCCGCGGTGGCCGGTGGTGCGGCAGTGGTGGGGCTGGGCGTGTTCGGTGCGGTCTCGGACATTCACCTGGGGGCCGGTCAGCCCTTGGCTTCCGGATCGCGGATGAACGTGGGTCAGACCAGCACGGAGACCACGCCGCCGACCGCGCCGGCGGTTTCGATGGCTGTACCCGCGATCAAGGGGTACACGCCGCCGTCTGGTTTCGCCACCACGCACTGATCACGTGACCCGGCGCCGGTGGTGGTTTCACCGCCACCCGCCATGGCTATACCTCGCGCGGGAGGTGAGCGCATTGGGTAGCGCGAAGGAAAACAATCGGCGAAATTTGAAATTGATCTCGGCCGGCGTCGGCGCGATCGGCGGGTTAGCCACCGCCGTGCTCGGAGTGGCCATGGGTGGCGGCCTCGCCGGAGCCCAGGAGAGGGTGGAACCGCCCGCCATCACCACTGGACAAACCGTCACCGAGACGACGGCGCCGTCGGCCCCGGAGACGTCGGAGGCCTCGCCGACGGTGTCGGCCACCACGCCGTCAGGATTTGCTACACCGCACTGAGCGGGGCGGCTTTCGTCGTTGGAACTACAACACAGCGGGTTTCCTTCGCCGTCGGACAGACGGTAGGCAGGTCGCTGTGACAGGAGACGAACGCAACAAGCGGACCACGCGAGTCATGGCCGGTGTCGGAGCGATCGCACTGGCAAGCATGGGGGCTCTCGGCGCGGTGATGGGGGAGGTGCCGGTCAGTGGCGCGACGGTAGGCCCGCTGCCGGCCGCCGGAAAGGGTGAAACCGTAACCAAGACAACGGCTCCCAGTGAACTGGAAACCTCCTTCGCCAAGCCGACGGTGAAGGTGGACCTGCCTGACGGGTATGGAAACTAGGGGAGCGGACGCGGGTGTGGCGCCTCGCCGAGACTGGTGACGGTCGGCCTGTCGGTTGAGGCCGTTCCGGTGCGGGAGGCCCGCACCGTTACCTGGTCGCCGACACCGAACGGAATGTCGGCGGAGGCGGGCACCGTGTAGTCCTGCACGTATCCGTCGTTGCTGCGTACCGTCACCGAGGTGGCGGTCAGCTGGGTGATCGTGCCGGTCTGCGTCAGCGTCGTGGTGAACGCGCCGTGCGCGTCGAGCACCACCACCTCACCGTGCACGGTGGCCGGATCGGGCCGGTCTGGTGGACCTCCCATTCCAGGCGGCGGCCCCGGGAAACCCGGGCTGTGGGTGTCGGTGGCGGCGTAGATCGCCGTGCCGCCGAGCCCCGCGATCGCTGCGGCGATGCCTACCGCCGCGGCAGCGTGTCGGATGCTCATGCGCTCCACGGTGCAGGTGGTGCCTGTGAGCCCGCTGTGCGCGCGATGTGGCCAGGCTTTCACAGCTGGTACATAGACAGCGCTCAGTCCCGGCCTAGCGAGCGGGCGAATACTGAGCGGGTGAGCATGACGACCAATGGCACCGATTCCGAATCCGGGCGCGCCATCATGCGGCGTGCCGACGGTAACCCGATCCAGGTCCTGGTGGTCGACGACGAGCCGGTCCTGGCCGAACTGGTGTCGATGGCGTTGCGCTACGAAGGCTGGGACATCACAACGGCGAGCGACGGCGCGAGTGCGATCGCCGCGGCGCGGGAGAACCCGCCGGACGTGGTGGTCCTCGACGTGATGCTGCCAGACATGAGCGGTCTGGACGTCCTACGCAAGCTGCGCGAGCAGATTCCCGGTCTGCCCTTACTGCTGCTGACCGCCAAGGACTCCGTCGAGGACCGCATCGCGGGCCTGACCGCGGGCGGCGATGACTATGTCACCAAACCGTTCAGCCTCGAAGAAGTGGTGCTGCGGTTGCGGGCACTGCTGCGGCGCACCGGGGTGACCAGTGAAGACGGCGGGGCCAAGATCGTCGTCGGCGATCTGGTGCTCGACGAGGACAGCCACGAGGTCACCCGCGGCGGAGACGCGATCACCCTGACGGCCACCGAGTTCGAACTGCTGCGGTTCATGATGCGCAACGCCAAGCGCGTATTGAGCAAGGCTCAGATTCTCGACCGGGTATGGAGTTACGACTTCGGTGGCCGGTCCAACATCGTCGAGCTGTACGTCTCGTATCTGCGCAAGAAGATCGACAGCGGACGCGAACCGATGATCCACACACTGCGCGGTGCGGGTTATGTCCTCCGTCCCGCGCGCTGAGGTGACTACCGCGACCACGAGCGCGACTCGGTGGTGGTCACCGCGAACCTGGTCACTGCGCGCCCGGCTGGTGGTCACCCAGGTCGTCCTGCTGGCGGTGGTGTGCGTCAGCATCGGCGTCGCCACAGAGTTTGCGCTACAACGATTTCTGATGAATCAGCTCGACGATCAGCTCATCGAGGCCGGCAGGCGCTCAGCGGCCATCTTCGAATTGCCGCCCCCGCCACCGGGACTCCCACCGCCGCCGGGCACGCGCGGTCACCATCGCATCCCGTTCGATCCGGAGGACGGGCCGGGCCCCGGGTTCCTCAACGCCCCCGGACAGGCCGCCCGGATGGTCGGCGCGGTGGTGTCGCCCAACCGTCCCGTCGACGCCGGGGTGATCACGGCCGAAGGTGAGCGGGTCGCGGTGAGCGCAACTGCAGCTGAACAACTTTCGCAGATACCCGCGACCCGGGTGCCCGAGACTGTGGACCTCGACGGCTTGGGCCGTTACCGGTTGATCGGTCTGCACCCGCGCCACGGCGGGCCGCAGACCATCGTCACCGGGCTGCCGACCGCCATCGTCGACGACACGCTGCTGTGGGTGCTCGGCATGTTCTGTGTGCTGGCGCTCATCGCACTGGTCGCCGCCACCGTCGCCGGAATCCTGATCATCCGTCACCAACTCGCGCCACTGTCAAGGGTTTCGGCTGCGGCGCGTCGAGTCGCCGATCTCGAACTCGACCGCGGCGAGGTGCAGTTGCCCACGCCGATCGTCCCGGTCGACCCCACCAGCGCCCACACCGAGGTCGGTCAGCTCGGCACCTCACTGAACCGGATGCTCGACCGTATCGCCAGCGCACTCTCGGCACGCCACGCGAGCGAGACCCGGGTCCGCCAGTTCGTGGCCGATGCCAGCCATGAGTTGCGGACGCCGCTGGCGGCCATCCGGGGTTACACCGAACTCGCCCAGCGCAAACGTGACGACCTGCCCACCGATGTCGCGCACGCGATGAACCGGGTCGAGTCCGAGACGACGCGGATGACGCAGCTGGTCGAGGACATGCTGTTGCTGGCCCGCCTCGATGCCGGACGGCCGCTGGAACGCGACAGCGTCGACCTGTCGCGGCTCGTGGTCGACTCGGTCAGCGACGCCCACATCGCCGGCCCCGACCACCAGTGGTCGCTCGACCTGCCCGAGGACCCGGTGGTCGTCGAGGGCGACGAGGCCCGCCTGCATCAGGTGCTGGCGAATCTTCTGGCCAACGCCCGCACGCACACTCCCGGCGGCACCTCGGTCACAGTGTCGCTCAAGCCTGGCCCGAATGCGGTCCTGCTGAGTGTCGCCGACAACGGCCCCGGCATACCGCCGGCGCTGCTGCCCGACGTGTTCGAGCGGTTCGCGCGCGGTGACTCGTCGCGCTCCCGGCGCGAAGGCAGCACCGGACTGGGTCTGGCGATCGTGGCCGCCGTGGTCAAGGCACACGGCGGCACCATCGCAGTGAGCAGCAGGGCGGGTTCCACCGAGTTCGTCGTGCAACTGCCCCGGTCGAGCTCACAGGCCACACACAGGATGGACCAATCCGACACCTAGCGGCCACGGCAACCATGGATTCGTGACCCTAGTTGCCGCGCATCCCGCTGCCGAGGTGCAGGCGGCGACACCCGACGAGTCGACATCCCGCAGCTCGATGACGAGGGCCCATCGCGTGGCCCTCGGTTTGCTCTTGGCGGGCACCGCGGTGCTCTACCTGTGGAACCTGTCGATCAGCGGCTGGGCGAACGCCTTCTACTCGGCCGCCGCGCAGGCCGGCGCGCAGAACTGGACCGCCATGCTGTTCGGGTCCAGCGATGCGGGCAACGCCATCACCGTGGACAAGACCCCGGCGGCACTGTGGGTCACCGACCTGTCGGTCCGGCTGTTCGGCCTGAACTCGTGGAGCGTTCTGGTTCCGCAGGCCCTCATGGGCGTGGGGGCGGTGGCGCTGCTCTACGCCGCGGTGCGGCGGGCCGCCGGGCCGTGGGCAGGTCTGCTGGCCGGCGCCGTGCTGGCGCTGACGCCGGTGGCGGCGTTGATCTTCCGGTTCAACAATCCCGATGCGCTCTTGGTTCTGCTGCTCGTGACCGCGGCATACTGCGTGCAGCGCGGAATCGAAAAGGATGCCAGCCGTTGGTGGTTCGTCGGCGCGGGGGTAGCAGTCGGGTTCGGTTTCCTGGCCAAGATGCTGCAGGCGTTCCTGGTCCTGCCGGCATTCGCCGCGACGGCGCTTGTGGCCGGCGACAGTGCGCTCCGGCGCCGGATGGGCGACCTCATCCGGGCCGGCGCTGCCATGGTCGTCAGCGGGGGCTGGTATCTGGCTCTGGTCGAGCTGTGGCCGAGCTCGGCCCGGCCCTACATCGGCGGTTCGCAGAACGACAGCATCGTCGAATTGGCATTGGGCTACAACGGTTTGGGGCGCCTGACCGGCGACGAGACGGGCGGCCTCGGCAACCTCAACTTCGACGTCGGGCCGGGCCGGCTGTTCGGCTCGCAGATGGGTGCCGACATCGCCTGGCTGCTGCCGGCCGCCCTGATCTGCCTGGCGGCCGGTATCTATCTGACTCGTCGCGCGGCCCGCACCGACCCGACCCGTGCCGCCCTGATCCTGTGGGGCGGCTGGCTGTTGGTCACCGCAGTGGTCTTCAGCTTCATGAACGGCATCGTGCATCCGTACTACACGGTGGCGCTCGCCCCGGCGATCGGCGCCGTCATCGGCATCGGTGCCACGCTGATGTGGCGGCACCGAGCCGATATCCGTGCCGCCACGGCGATGTCGGGTACCGCGCTGGTGACTGCGATCCTGGCCGCGGTGCTGCTGGCCCGTGACGACGACCCGTATCCGTGGCTGCGGGCCGCGGTGGCCGTCGGCGGCGTCGGGGCGGCGGTACTTCTGCTCGCGGTCGCTCGGCTGGACCGTCCGCTGGTGCGGGCGACCGCGGCGCTGGCCGTCGCAGCCTGCCTGGCCGGCCCGGCCGCGTACTCGATCGCCACTGCGGCAAGCCCACACACCGGGGCCATACCGTCCGTCGGGCCGTCGCGCGGCGGCGGTTTCGGCGGGATGTTCGCCGCCCCGGAACCCGGGCCGGCTCTGACTGCGGCCCTGGCGGCCGACTCCGAGCGCTATCGATGGGTTGCGGCCGTGGTCGGCTCATCCAACGCGGCGGGATACCAATTGGCCGCGCGCGCACCGGTCATGGCCGTCGGTGGCTTCAACGGCACCGACCCGGCGCCCACGCTCCAGGAGTTCCGGCAGCTGGTCGACGACGGGGCAGTCCACTACTTCATCCGTAGCCGCATCATGGCAGGCGGATTCGGCGGGCACACCCCCAGCGGCAGCCGGGCCGCCACCGAGATCGCCGAATGGGTGCAGGCTCACTACCCCCCGATCACCGTCGACGGCACCACCATCTACGACCTGACGGCCCGTGCGACGAACACATAGCAGGCGCATAGCTTCGCCCAACCCAGATCACAAGCCGCCGGAGAACGATGAACTCATGACAACCTTGGTCGAACAACCCGAGCAGCGGTTCCAATTCGCGTCCCGGCCCAACGCGGCACTGGCCGCCCGGGAAGCCGGGGTTCCGGTGCTCGACGTGGTTGTGCCGGTGTACAACGAGCAGGCCGCGCTGGCGAATTCGGTACGACGGCTGCACCGCTATCTCGCCGAGAATTTCGCTGTGCCCGTGCGCATCACCATCGCCGACAACGCCAGCACCGACGACACTCCGCGCATCGCCGCCGAACTGGCAGCCGAGCTCGACGGGGTGCGAGTGGTGCGGCTGGAGGAGAAGGGTCGCGGACGCGCACTGCACGCGGTGTGGTCGACCTCGGACGCACCCGTGCTGGCGTACATGGACGTCGACCTGTCGACCGATCTGGCCGCACTGGCACCGTTGGTGGCCCCGCTGATCTCCGGTCATTCGGACCTGGCCATCGGCACCCGGCTGGGCCGCGGGTCCCGCGTGGTTCGCGGGGCCAAGCGCGAGTTCATCTCGCGGTGCTACAACCTGATCCTGAAATCAACTCTGGCGGCGAGGTTCTCAGATGCTCAGTGCGGATTCAAGGCGATCCGCGCCGACGTCGCCCATCGGCTGCTGCCCCATGTGGCCGACACCGGGTGGTTCTTCGACACCGAGCTGCTGGTGCTGGCCGAACGCAGCGGCCTGCGTATTCACGAAGTGCCGGTGGACTGGGTGGACGATCCGGACAGCCGGGTCGACATCGTCGCCACCGCCACCGCCGACCTCAAGGGCATCGGTCGCTTGCTCCGCGGATTCGCCAACGGTTCGATTCCGGTGAACACCATCGCCGCGCAGCTCGGGTCGTCACGGAAATCAGCTGCACCGCAATCCTTGCTGCGCCAGGCGGTGCGCTTCGCCGCCGTCGGTGTGGTCTCCACACTGGCGTACCTGCTGCTGTTCACCGCGCTTCGCACCGGCGTCGGTGCCCAGGCCGCCAACCTGATCGCCCTCCTGGTGACCGCGATCGGAAACACCGCCGCCAACCGGCGGTTCACCTTCGGTATCGCCGGGTCCGGCAACATCACCCGCCACCATCTGGAGGGGTTGACGGTGTTCGCGATCGCGCTGACCATCACCAGCGGATCGTTGGGCCTGCTGCACATCCTCGCGCCTGCACCGCACCGCGGCGTCGAACTCGCAGTATTGGTGGCGGCCAACCTGCTGGCCACCGTGATGCGCTTCGTGCTGTTGCGGGGATGGGTGTTCCACCCGTCCCGGACGCGACGTGCCACCGGCCCGAATGGAGAGACAGGACGATGACGACAACCGTCGACGCGGCACCGGCTGCTGCCGCCCCGGCCTCGGAAACGCCGAAGACCTTGACGCCGACGTGGGTTCGACCCTCCTACTGGGTGCTGCTGGCCGGCACCGCGGTGCTCTACCTGTGGGGACTCGGTTCCTCGGGATGGGCCAACAGCTACTACGCCGCCGCGGCCCAGGCCGGAACCCAGTCCTGGAAGGCCTGGCTGTTCGGATCGCTGGACGCCGGCAACGCCATCACGGTGGACAAGCCGCCGGCCGCGATGTGGGCAATGGGGTTGTCGGGTCGGCTGTTCGGCTTCAACGAGTTCACCATGCTGCTGCCGCAGGCTTTGATGGGCGTCGGCGCGGTGGCATTGCTGTATGCCACGGTGCGGCGCACCAGCGGCCCGATCGCCGGCCTGATCGCCGGAGCCGCACTGGCCTTGACGCCGGTGGCGGCCTCGATGTTCCGCTACAACAATCCCGACGCCCTTCTGGTGCTGCTGCTGGTGCTGGCGGCGTACTTCATGGTGCGCGCCGTGGGGCCGGTGTCGGCTCGGGCCAGCGCCGGGTGGGTGGCACTGGCGGGATGTGCGCTCGGTTTCGCCTTCCTGACCAAGATGCTGCAGGCCTTCCTGATCGTGCCCGGGCTGGCATTGATGTTCCTGGTCGCCGCGCCTGTGGCAGGCGTGTGGAAACGATTGGGCACCTTGCTGATCGGCGCGGCCACGATGGTCATCTCGTCGGGCTGGTACATCGCACTGGTGGCACTGTGGCCGGCGGACTCCCGGCCGTACATCGCGGGATCGACCGATAACAGCCTGCTGCAGCTGGCGTTCGGCTACAACGGATTGCAGCGCATCCTCGGACAGGAGGGCCACGGACCGGGCGGACCCGGAGGCGGTCCCGGTTTCGGTCACGGCCCCGGCGGTGGCCCGAACCTGATGTTCGGCGGCGATCCGGGTATCGGCCGGATGTTCGGGATGTCCATGGGCACCGAGGCGTCGTGGTTGTTGCCCGCCGCAATGATCGGCCTCGTTGCGGCGCTGTGGCTGACCCGGCGCACCGCACGTACTTCGGGCCGGCGGGCCGGTCTGCTGCTGTGGGGCGGCTGGATGTTCGTCACCGCGGCGGTGTTCAGCTTCATGGACGGGATCATCCATCCCTATTACACCGTCGCACTGGCGCCCTCGGTAGCCGCGCTGGTGGGCATGTCCGTCGTCGAATTATGGCGCGTGCGTGCGGGTCTGGTGGCGCGCTTGGTGCTGGCGGCGATGCTGGCCGGCACCGGGGTGTGGGCGTTCGTGCTGCTGAATCGGACGCCGGACTGGCTGCCTGCGCTGCGCTGGGTCGTGTTGATCGGCTCGCTGCTGACGGCGATCGCCCTGGCGATCACTGCCCACCGGCCGGGCAAGATGCCCGCGGTGGCGGCCGTGGCAGCTCTGGCCTTCGGGCTCGCCGCCACCGGGGCCTACACGATAGAGACCGTGGCGAAGGTACACGGCGGTGGTCCGATGGCCACCTCGGGTCCCAACCGGGACATGGGCTTCGGCGGCCCCGGCGGGCCTCCCGGCTTCGGGCGGGCCGACGACCCGGCGCTGGCCGAACTCATCGCGGGTGCTGACGGCCGCTGGGCCGCAGCCAGTGTGGGCTCGATGCAGGTCAGCGATCTCGAGCTCAAGACGGGCGAGTCGTTGATGGCGATCGGCGGGTTCACCGGCAGCGACAACTCGCCGACGCTCGCGCAGTTCCAGCAATACGTGGCCGATGGCCAGGTTCGCTATTTCCTCGACCGGCCCGCGGGTGGTCGCGGTGGGCCGCCCGGGCCGCCGCATGATCCCGAAGGCAGTGCGGGGGAGATCACCACCTGGGTGCGGCAGCACTTCACCAAGACCATGCTCGGCGAGGTGCCGGTGTACGACCTGTCGGCGCCTGTCGCCTGACCCCGACTGCGGCGGCCGTCCACATCCCCCGGCAGGACGGCCGCCGCCTGGGGCACGCCATCGGCTCAGGCTGATTCTGCCTCTGGCCCCGGTGACGAGGCGGGATTAGCGTCGAAATATGTCTGTCACCGACCAGTACCTGGCCAACAACGAGGTCTATGCTGCGACCTTCTCCGGGCCGTTGCCGCTGCCGCCGAGCAAGCACGTGGCGGTGGTGGCGTGCATGGACGCCAGACTGGATGTGTATCGCATCCTCGGGCTCGGCGACGGTGAGGCACACGTCATCCGCAACGCCGGCGGAGTCATCACCGACGACGAGATCCGGTCATTGGCCATCAGCCAGCGACTGTTGGGGACCAAGGAGATCATCCTGATCCACCACACCGATTGCGGCATGCTGACTTTCACCGACGACGGGTTCAAGCAACAGATCCAGGATGACACCGGCATCAAGCCGAACTGGGCGGCCGAGTCCTTCGTCGACCTCGAGGAAGATGTACGCCAGTCGTTGCGTCGCATCGAATCGAGCCCGTTCGTCACCAGGCACGAGTCGCTGCGCGGTTTCATCTTCGACGTCGCTACCGGCAAGCTCAACGAGGTGACGCTGTAGCTCACGTTCGTAACGCAGTGGCGGAGATCGGGCCGTTTTTTCGCCGTGGCGTTACGAACGCGAACGCATCATGTTGTTCCCGGCGCCCGCTCACCCCACCTTGTACGTCGCGATGGCCTTCGCCACCGCCTCGCCGTCAGGAGTGACGATATCCACCTCGCTGTTCACCAGGGACCGACCCTGACGCAACACGCGCCCGAGGCTGATCAGGTCGGTGGCCCGGGCCGGCGCCAGATAGCTGATCGACATCGAGACCGTCACTCCGCGAAGCGAATCCGGAACCTCGGCCTGCGCCCAGGCCGCTGCCATCACGGTGACGTCGGCCAGCGCCGCGATCGCGCCGCCGTGCACCATGTCGGCGATCGTGATGTTCGACGGGTCCCAGGGCAACCGCAGTCGGACCTCGGGGCCGTCGAGCGATTCGGCGACGATGCCGAGCTTGGCCACGAACGGCGACTGGGGGAGAAACTGCGCCATCACTTCCGGACCGGTCTGGACACTCATAGGCGCCAGTGTCTGCTGCCGGCGGTCAGCATCTCAATTACCTGCGGGGTAAGCGCACCGTGAATCCGCCGTTCCCCAGGGGTATGGCGCTGCTGGTGGCCGGGGCCCTGTTCATGGAGATTCTTGATGCCACGATCATCGCGCCGGCTATTCCGCTGATCGCCTCCTCGTTCGGTGTCGAGGCCATCGACGTCAATGTGGCGATCTCGGCGTACCTGGTCACGGTTGCGGTATTGATTCCGGCCAGCGGTTGGTTGGCCGACAGGTTCGGCGTCCGCCGGGTGTTCATCGGGGCGATCGTGGTGTTCACCGTGGCCTCGGTCGGCTGCGCGGCGAGTGCCTCGCTGCCCATGCTGGTGCTGATGCGGATCCTGCAAGGGGTGGGCGGCGCCATGATGGTGCCAGTCGGACGGCTGGCGGTGCTGCGGCACAGCAGTAAGGCCGACCTGGTGCGGGCCATCGCATTGTTGACCTGGCCGGCGCTCACCGCGCCGGTACTCGCCCCGGTGCTCGGCGGCGCGATCGCCACGTTGGGCAGCTGGCGATGGATCTTCGCGGTCAACATTCCGATCGGCGTGATCGGAATTGTCCTGGCGCTCAGACTCGTCCGCGGTGAGCCGCAGACCACGGCGCGCTCGCTGGATTGGCCGGGGTTGCTGGCGCTCGGCTCGGGGATCGCTGCCGCCCTGATCGCACTGGAGAGCATCCGGGTCTCGGGGACCGATTGGGGATTGGTCATCGCCGGCGGTGCCGCAGCGCTGGTGCTGCTGGCCGCCGCGGTCTGGCGGCTGCTCACCGCGGCGGCCCCGCTCGTGCAGTTGCGGGTGTTGGAGGTGCACACGCTGCGCATCACGGTGGTGGCCGGGTCGCTGTACCGATTGGTGATCACCGCCGTGCCGTTCCTACTGCCGCTGCAGTTTCAGCTGGAGTTCGGCTGGACGCCGCTGGCCGCCGGGGTCATGGTGGCCGTGCTGTTCGCCGGGAACCTGACCATCAAGCCGGTCACCACCCCGTTGATGCGCCGGTTCGGCATCCGGACTGTATTGCTGGTCAACGGGGTGGCGTCGGTGGTGTGCTTCGGTCTGCTGGCCACGCTGCGCCCGGGTCTGCCGGTGGCGGGGATGGCCGTCGTCCTCTATGTCAGTGGAGCGCTGCGGTCGATCGGCTTCACCGCCTACAACAGCCTGGCGTTTTCTGACGTCGACGGTGAGCGTCTGACCCATGCCAACACGCTGAATGCCTCGGTGCAGGAGCTCGCGGCCGGCCTCGGCGTCGCGGTGGCGGCGCTGCTGCTCAGCCAGCTGAGCTCGTATTCGGTGACCTACCTGATCCTGGGGGCTTTGCTGGCGTTGACCTTGGTCGCGACGGTGCGACTACCGCGGCGGGCGGGTGCCCACGTCAGCGGGCACCGGGCCTGAGGAGGCCGTCATTGACACCGCATCGGCGCGGCGGCTAGATTCCTGGTCATGCTTGCAATTCTGGCCATTCCTACCAACTTAATGGGGAAGCGATGACCACTGCACAGAAATCCGATCAGCAGTCGGCCCGCGCCGGCAATTACGAGCTGAGCCACCTGCGCGCGTTGGAGGCCGAGGCCATCCACATCATCCGCGAGGTCGCCGCCGAGTTCGAGAAGCCCGTGCTGCTGTTCTCCGGCGGCAAGGACTCGATCGTCATGCTGCACCTCGCCGTCAAGGCGTTCGCGCCCGGCCGGCTGCCGTTCCCGGTCATGCACGTCGACACCGGCCACAACTTCGACGAGGTCTACCAGGCCCGCGACGAACTCGTCGAGCAGTACGGGGCACGGCTGGTCGTCGCCAAGGTGCAGGACGATATCGACGCCGGCCGCGTGGTGGAGACCATCCCGTCGCGTAACCCGATCCAGACCGTGACGCTGCTGCGCGGCATCCGGGAGAACAAGTTCGACGCCGCCTTCGGCGGTGCTCGGCGCGACGAGGAAAAGGCCCGCGCCAAGGAGCGCGTGTTCTCCTTCCGCGACGAGTTCGGCCAGTGGGATCCCAAGGCGCAGCGCCCTGAGCTGTGGAATCTGTACAACGGCCGACATCACAAGGGTGAGCACATCCGTGCCTTCCCGATCTCCAACTGGACCGAGTTCGACATCTGGTCCTACATCGGTGCCGAGAAGATCAAGCTGCCGTCCATCTACTACGCGCACCAGCGCAAGGTGTTCGAGCGCGACGGCATGTTGCTCGCGGTGCACAAGTACATGCAACCCCGCAAAGACGAGCCGGTGATCGAGAAGACCGTCCGTTTCCGTACGGTCGGCGACGTCACCTGCACCGGATGCGTCGAGTCAACGGCGGCAACGGTTTCCGAGGTGATCGCCGAGACCGCGGTGTCGCGGCTCACCGAACGTGGCGCCACCCGCGCCGATGACCGGATCTCCGAGGCCGGGATGGAAGACCGCAAGCGCGAGGGGTATTTCTGATGAGCACGTTGTTGAGAATCGCCACGGCGGGATCCGTCGACGACGGCAAGTCCACCCTGATCGGCCGGCTGCTGTTCGACTCCAAGGCGGTCATGGAGGACCAGCTGGCCGCCGTCGAACGCACCTCCAAGGAACGCGGCAACGACTACACCGACCTGGCGCTGGTCACCGACGGCCTGCGCGCCGAGCGCGAGCAGGGCATCACCATCGATGTCGCCTACCGCTACTTCGCCACGGCCAAGCGGAAATTCATCATCGCCGACACCCCGGGGCACATCCAGTACACCCGCAACATGGTGACCGGAGCCTCCACCGCGCAGCTGGTCATCGTGCTGGTCGACGCGCGCCACGGCCTGCTCGAGCAGTCGCGTCGGCACGCCTTCCTGGCCTCGCTGCTGGGCATCCAGCACATCGTGCTGGCCGTCAACAAGATGGACCTGATCGACTGGGACCAGGAGCGTTTCGAGGCGATCCGCGACGAGTTCCATGCGTTCGCCGCCCGGTTGGACGTGCACGACGTCACCACCATCCCGATGTCGGCGCTAAAGGGCGACAACGTGGTGACCAAATCCGACATCACCCCCTGGTACGAGGGCCCGTCGCTGCTGAGTCACCTCGAGGACGTCTACATCGCCGGTGACCGCAACCTGGTCGATGTCCGTTTCCCGGTGCAGTACGTGATCCGGCCGCAGACCCACGAGCACGCCGACCACCGCAGCTACGCGGGCACGGTCGCCAGTGGTGTGCTGCGTCCCGGCGACGACGTGATCGTGCTGCCGGCCGGAAAGCCCACCCGCATCACCCAGATCGACGGCCCCAGTGGCGTGGTCGACGAGGCATTCCCGCCGATGGCGGTGTCGATCAGCCTCTCCGACGACATCGACATCTCCCGCGGCGACATGATCGCCCGGCCCAACAACCAGCCGCGCGTCACCCAGGATTTCGACGCCACGGTGTGCTGGATGGCCGACGGATCGTCACTGGAACCGGGCCGCGAATACCTGGTCAAGCACACCACGCGCACGACCAGGGCCAAGGTCACGGGTCTGGACTACCGCCTCGATGTCAACACCCTGCACCGGGACAAGTCCGCGACAGCGCTCAAACTCAATGAGCTGGGCCGGGTTTCGCTGCGCACCCAGGCGCCGCTGCTGCTCGACGAGTACAGCCGCAATGCTGCCACCGGATCGTTCATCCTGATCGACCCGAACACCAACGGCACCGTGGGCGCGGGCATGGTGCTGCGCGAGACCCGCAACGACACCGCGAGCCCCAACACCGTTCGGCACGAGTCGCTGTGCACCGCAGAGGACCGGCTGTCGAAGGGCCGGACCGTGTGGTTCACCGGCCTGTCCGGATCTGGCAAGTCCTCGGTGGCCATGCTCGTCGAGCAGAAACTGCTCGAAAAGGGTGTTCCGGCATACGTTCTGGACGGCGACAACCTGCGCCACGGGCTCAACGCGGACCTGGGTTTCTCGATGGCCGACCGGGCCGAGAACCAGCGCCGGCTGGCCCACATCGCGGCGATTCTGGCCGACTCCGGCCAGGTGGTGCTGGTGCCCGCGATCAGCCCGCTCGAGGAGCACCGCGCGCTGGCCCGTAAGGTCGCCACGGATGCCGGCCTCGAATTCTTCGAGGTGTTCTGCGACACCCCGCTGGAGGACTGCGAACGCCGCGATCCCAAGGGCCTGTACGCCAAGGCTCGCGCTGGTGAGATCACCCACTTCACCGGTATCGACAGCCCGTACCAGCGGCCGAAGAACCCGGATCTGCGGCTCACTCCCGACCACAGCACCGATGAGCTGGCCGACATGGTGATCGAGCTGCTGGGTTTGCCGTCGTGAACGATCACGAACTGGCTGCCCGGCTGGCCACCAGGGCCGGGGATCTGTTGCTCGACGTCCGTGCCGACTACGCCGATGCCCCGGCGGCCGAGCGAAAAGCGGCCGGGGACAAGCAGTCCCATGATTTCCTGATGGCCGAGCTGGCCAAGTTGGTTCCCGGGGACTCGGTGCTGTCCGAGGAGGCCACGGCCGACGAGCGCGCCGATCCGGCACGGCTCAGCGCCGAGCGGGTCTGGATCGTCGACCCGCTCGACGGCACCCGAGAGTTCTCCGAACTGGGCCGGGACGATTGGGCCGTGCACGTGGCCCTGTGGAGTGCAGGTGAACTGGTGGCCGGCGCGGTCGCGTTGCCCGCGCAGAACACCACGTTGTCCACACCGGAGGTGGCCGCACCACGTCCGTTCGACGGCCCGCCGCGGGTCGTGGTGTCTCGCACCCGGCCGCCCGCGGTAGCGCTGGCCGTGCGCGAGGCACTCGACGGGACATTGGTCGAAATGGGTTCGGCCGGAGCCAAAGTCGCAGCGGTGATCCGCGGGGTCGCCGACGTGTACGTGCATGCCGGCGGCCAGTACGAGTGGGATTCGGCTGCGCCGGTCGCGGTGGCGCGCGCGGCGGGCCTGCACACCTCACGCATCGACGGCTCGCCGTTGGTCTACAACTCGGCCGACCCCACGCTGCCGGATCTGATCGTGTGCCGGCCCGAGCTGGCCGACCGGGTGCTGGCCGTCACGGCGCGCTAGTCCGCACGCCGGCGGGCAGCTCATCGGTTCCGACGTTGGGGCAGGCGACTTTTAGTTCGTGGAGCGCGTCGGTTCCATCCTGGAAGCCGCCGACGAAGTTCTTGTCGGGCCATCCGCTCGGCGGCATCCTGGGATTGCCCTGGCTGACCCGCTGTAGCGCATCGGCGAATCTCAGCGCTTGCCGCTTCAGGTCGTGGTCTTCGATCGAGGCAGCTTCGTCCCGAACTGCGGTGGCCGCCTCGCCGGCATCTCGCGCCAGGTTCGGGTCGACTTCGCCGACTCCCATCCCCTGGAGAACACCCGGAACGACGTTCACCCACTGGTGCGCGATCTGGTCGGCGCGTTGGCAGTCCGCGCTGGGTTCCTCACTGTCCTCGGTGGCGTAGCCAACCGCAACCATGATCAGCATCACCGGCATCGCGACTGCCAACATGACCAGTCTGATCTTGGCCCCTGACCAATCCGGTAGACCCATCATTGGAGCCTAAATGCGCCGACGGGTCACTAGGCTCACCAAGATGACCCGCCCTACGTTGCGCGAATTGGCCAGCCTGCCGGCCGCACCGGCCCGCCTCGCCGATTCCACCCTGGTCCTGATCGACTGCCAGAACACCTACACCCAAGGAATCATGGAGCTCGAAGGGGTGCAGGCGGCCTTGGAGCAGACGGCCGAACTCCTCGACCGGGCCCGCAGTGCGGGCATCCCGGTCATCCACATCCAGCACTCCGACGGCCCTGGCTCGCTGTATGACATCGAGGGCGAGAGCGGTGCCATCGTCGCTTCGGTGGCCCCGCGCGAGGGAGAACCGGTGGTGGTCAAGCAGTTCCCCAACTCGTTCGTGCAGACCGATCTCGACGATCGGCTCAAGGGGCTGGGCGCGTCCAACCTGGTGCTCGCCGGCTTCATGACGCACATGTGCGTCAACTCCACCGCGCGCGGCGCTTTCAACCTCGGGTACGCCCCGACAGTGGTGGCCGCGGCCACCGCCACCCGCACGCTCGCCGGTCCGGACAGCACACCTGTGCCTGCCGCGGTCATGCAATCGGCGAGCCTGGCCGCGATGTCGGACCTGTTCGCGGTCGTGGTGCCGGACGCACAGGCAGTCCCGGACTGACGGCTGTCGTTACGGGTGCCTGCAGGTCTCGTACTTGCCCATCAGCGCCTGCTCGGCCGCTGATGGCTGGTAGACCAACAGGTCGCGGGCGGTGCACCCGCCGACGGTGACGGCGATGGGGCCGGTGGCTTGCCCACCACCCGTGATGTGCCCTTGTATCTGGTCGCTGGCGGTGTACAGCGCCGCCCCGCCAAGAGTTGCCACGAGCGGCAGGTGCCGGTGGGCGAGTGCCACGGCATCAGCCGGGTCGTGGGAGCGGGTCTGTTCTGCCAGCCATACCGGCGCTTGCACGCGGCCGTTGACGGTGAGCCTGTCGATGTGCGGAATGGTCTGATCGGCGTTCAGCTGCTTCCAGATGTCGAGTTCGCGCGCGGTGGGGAAGCGTCGGGTGCTCTTGATGTCGGCGGGGTGGTCATCACCGGCACTGATCGTCCAGGTCAGGTTGGCCAGATCGGCGAACTTCTCGGACAGTGTGGTGACCGCTGCGGCTACGTCGCGGTAATCGGTGGCATCGGCCAGTCGGATTGAACCGAGGTCGGAATGCCCCCATTCCTGCATCGGGAACCGGCCGTCGGGGTGGGTCACCGTGGCCCGTAGACGTACTGTGGCCGTGGGGAATTCGTGTCGGAGGCGGATCCAGTCGCGGGCCTGTGAGATGACCTGCTGGTCGTTGCCGACGGGTAGCCTGCCGCTGTCGATTGCGAAGACGTTCCAGCCGTGGTGAGCGGTGAGCTCGGTGTGGTAGCCGGTGTAGTTGACCATCGTGAGGCCCTGTAGGTACCGGGATACCATTGCCACGAACTGGTTTTCGGTGATCCCCGCGTCGGTCTTGACGTCAATGGTGAAGCGCACCAGGCCCTGGGCCGGGCGGTTGGTCACGGTGTGGTGGACCGTCTGGACCCCGGGCATCTGGCCGAGCAGTCGTGCCAAGCGTGCGACATCTGCGCTGCGGTCGGGTGGGTCGGCGTGGCATGCGCTCGCGATTGCGGTGACGACAACGAGACCCAAGCTCATTGCCCAGCGGCGCCACAGGTTGCGGCGCGTCACGTGGCGGATGACCGTTTCACCAACCGCACGAACGGAATGCGCTCTCCCGCTGCCCGGAAATCGGCCTCGGTACCGTCGACGGAGAATCCCATCAGTCGTGGCAGCAGATACTTGGCGCTCACCCGGTGCCGCGCCGCGTAGCGGGCGAAGATGTCGGCGCCTTCGGCCTGGTTCAGCGGATGGGCGGTCACCGGCAGGGTCCGCCTGCCGACCTCGATGGTCACCTCCGGAGTATGCAAGATGTTGCGGTACCACGCCGCGGTGGGACCCCAGCCGGATGCGACGACGAAACTGTCGGTGGCCTTGTCGTGGTCGACAACTTCGAGGACCACCTCACGTTGCTTGCCGGTTACTCGTCCGACGTGGTGCAGCAGCAGAATACGTTCGCCGAGCAGCCAGCCAAGTCTCCATCGATACAGCTGGATGGGGGCGCGGTAGAAGAGCCTGCTCAATCCGCTGGGCGGACCGACGTTCTTGATGATCTTCACGACTGCCGTCCCCTTTCTCGGCATTGTCAGCTACTGAAATTATTGCATCCTGCAAGGGTTAGGTCCGGGGCCGCCGGACGATGCTGGCCTGGCACAATCTGAGGGCATGCGGATGTCGGCGAAGGCGGAGTATGCCGTCCGAGCCATGGTCCAGCTCGCGACGGTTGCCGAAGGTGAGCTGGTCAAGACCGATGACCTGGCCAAGGCGCAGGGAATCCCGGCGCAGTTTCTGGTGGACATCCTCACCGCCCTGCGCACCGACCGACTCGTGCGCAGTCATCGGGGCCGCGACGGCGGCTACGAGCTGGCGCGGCCTGCCGGTGACATCAGCATCGCCGACGTGTTGCGCTGCATCGACGGGCCGCTGGCCAGCGTGCGCGACATCGGGTTGGGGGATCTGCCGTATTCCGGCCCGACGGCGGCGCTGACCGACGTCTGGCGAGCCCTGCGGGCCAGCATGCGCTCGGTGCTCGAGGAGACCAGCCTGGCCGATGTGGCGGCCGGGTCACTGCCCGGGCATGTCGACAAACTGGCCGACGCCTACCGCGACCAGGAGCACAAGCGCGGGCACCGGTGAAGGTCAGCCGCCGTACGGGCGCGTGATGATCTCCAGGTAATGCCCCGACGGGTCTTGGAAGTAGACCCCGCGGCCACCGTCGTTGTGGTTGATCTCGCCGGGGTGTCGGCCATGCGGATCGGCCCAGTGCTGCAGGCCGCGGTCGCGGATCTTGCCGTAGATCGAGTCGAACTCGTCCTCGGACACGAGGAACGCGTAGTGCTGTGGCGGGATGTCCTCGCCGGCACCTACCTGGGCGTAATCAAGGCTGACCCCGTGATTGAGCGTCACGGCGAGAAACGGACCGAACTCCTGCGGGTCCGGTAGGCCGAACAACTCGGTGAAGAACTCGGCTGAGACTTGCCGGTCCTTGGCGGCCACGATGGTGTGGTTGAAGGTGATTGCCATACCCGTCCAGTAAACCGCTGGACGGGTGGCACCGGCAACGGGGCAGGATGGGGACCATGCCCAACACCCAGATTCTGGCCGGGCCACAGGTGCGACTGCGGCCACCGGTCGTCGAGGACGCCGAAGCGTTGTACACCCGGATCGCTTCTGATCCTGACGTGACGCGCTATCTGGCCTGGCGCCCGCACTCCGGGGTGACTGAAACACGCCGCGTGATCACCACGTTGTTCAACGTCGGCGACGAGCAGACCTGGCTGATCGAGGTGGACGGCGAGGTAGTGGGATTGTGTGCTCGGCGACGCCCACAGCCGTACTCGGTGGAGCTGGGTTATTGCCTGGCCCGGCCATGGTGGGGACGCGGTCTGATGTCGGAGGCGGTTTCGTTGATGCTGGCCGACGTGCAAGCCGATCCCACGGTGTACCGGGTCACGGCGCACTGTCACGTCGACAATGCCGGTTCGGCCGGGGTGTTACGACGGTGTGGTCTGTCACTTGAGGGAAGGCTGGCGCGCTACGGAATGTTTCCCAATATCAGCGAAGAACCGCAGGACGTACTGCTGTTCGGGAAGGCGGTGCGGTGATGGGCACATTCGATATTCGTGGACTGCGGCGGCCGGTGATCGTGGCACCGATGGCCGGTGGGCCCTCGACGCC
Organism: Mycolicibacterium senegalense; assembly: GCF_019645875.1. GTDB lineage: Bacteria > Actinomycetota > Actinomycetes > Mycobacteriales > Mycobacteriaceae > Mycobacterium > Mycobacterium senegalense. The sequence continues at coordinate 1,818,757 of NZ_CP081000.1, forward strand.
GGAGCTGGCGGCGGCCGGCAGCAACGCCGGCGGGCTCGGTTTTCTGGCCGCCGGCTACCTGACCGCCGACGCGCTGGCCGAGAAGATAACTGCCGCAAGAAGTTTGACCACAGAACCGCTCGGGGTGAATCTTTTTGCGCCGCAACCCAGCGCGGGGACACCCGAACAGATCCAGGCCTATGCCGCAGAATTGGCCGGCGAGGCCCAGCGCTACGGGGTGGAGCTGGGTGCTCCGCGCTACGACGACGACGCGTGGGCGGCGAAACTGGACCTGGTGTTCGACATCCGTCCAGAGGTGGTCTCGTTCACCTTCGGCTTGCCGAGCGCGCCTGAGATCGATCGGTTGCGCGGTGCGGGCATCACCACCGTGGGGACGGTGACGACGCTGGACGAAGCCTGGCTGGCGGTAGGTCGTGGGATCGACGCCCTCGCCGTACAGGGGCCTGCAGCGGGTGGGCACCGCGGTACGTTCGACCCCGCTGCCTCACCCGCTTCGCAATCGCTGGACCATCTGCTGGCCGACGTGCTGGCAGCGGTGGACGTCCCGGTTGTCGCGGCGGGCGGGTTGGTCAGCGCCGACGACGTGGCGGGTGTGCTGGCCGCCGGTGCGGTGGCCGCCCAACTCGGTACCGCGTTCCTGCTGGCCGACGAAGCCGGCAGCAGCGCCGTGCACCGCGCTGCCCTGCAGAGTCCGGAGTTCACCGAAACCGTTGTCACCCGATCATTTTCCGGCCGGTACGCCAGAGGACTGCGCAACCGCTTCATCACCGAACATGATGCGCAGGCCCCGCTCGGCTACCCCGAGATCCATTACCTGACCAGCCCGGTGCGCAAGGCTTCGGTCGCCGCCGGCGACCCGCAGGCCACGAACGTGTGGGCCGGCACCGGATGGCGTCAGGCCCGGCCCGGGTCGGTGGCCGAGATCTTCGACCGGGTGGCCCCGGCCTAGCCCCGCCCTTGCCCTGGGCCCACCCGCTCCACAACCACGTCGCCATCGTCGGAGCGGACGGTGACCTCTGCGGCCGCGGTCTTGGGATCAGTCGTCTCGACGACACGGACCTGCGTCGAGGCTCCCGACTGCGCGTGCACCAGATACGGTCCGCGTTCCGGTAATCCGATCACCACATCGCCGTCGCGGCTCGTCGCGTCGACCCGCCGCGGCGCGGCATCGCGGAAGTCGACGGTGATGTCCCCGTCGGACGTGGTGGCGTTGAACTCTTCGGTGACCGCGATCGGATCGCGTGAGACGATCTCGCCGTCGACCGTGTGGGCTTCGATGCGGCGGGCAGCCCCGCGCAGGATGATCGCCCCATCGGTGACGCGGGAGATCAACTGATCCACATCGGCCTGTGCGATCACGGTTCCGAGCTCCTGCTCGGTGCGTACCGTCAGGCGCCGGGCCTGCTCCGGTGGTACCGCGATCGTGATCTCACCGCCACGGGCCCACTCGAGCATGCGGGAAGGATTGCCCATGATGGCGATCCGCGTCTCGTCGCCGTCGGTGGTGAGCTGAAGGCTGTGCGCGCCGCTGTGCGAGGTGTTCACAAGACGCAGATCCGCTGCGGCTTCGCGGGTTTCACGATCGGCGGTGATGCGGATCGCGACGGGGATGTGCGCGGTGTCGATCACCAGGGTTCGCATTGCCGCGGGCAGGCTTTGATGGTCGGTGACGACGCGGACGTTACTCACGGCCCAGGCCGTCACACCGAGCGCGGCCACGGTACCGGCGACCAGCAGTGACGCCGCCGTGATCAGGACGAGGCGGAATGTGGTGCGCCCACCGGGATTCAGCCGAGGCGGCGTATTGACCGGGGGCGGAGGGGCGATGGTGGTCACGATGACGTTCCTTCCCGTGGCGGCGTTCGATCTAGGTCTCGAGGTAACGCAGCACCGCCAACACCCGGCGGTTCTCGCTCTCGTCGGGAGCGAGGTCGAACTTCGTGAAGATCGAGGCGATGTGCTTCTCCGCCGAACCGACCGATATATGCAGTGCCGCAGCGATCGCCGAGTTGGTTTTTCCCTCGGCCATCAACTGCAGGACGTCGCGTTCGCGCGGGGTCAGTTGGTCCAGAGCGCTGTGGCGAGCCGAACGTACCAAGATCTGTGACACCACCTCGGGATCGAGGACCGTGCCTCCGCTGCCCACCACGGCCACGGCATCCAGAAACGCGGGCACATCAGCCACCCGGTCCTTCAGCAGGTAGCCGAATCCTCTTGTGTCCGAGGCGATGAGATCGGCTGCGTAACGCTCCTCGACGTAGTGGGACAGCACCAGCACGGGGGATTCCGGGTTCTGGCTGCGCAGTAGGGCTGCGGCGCGGATGCCCTCATCGGTGAACGTCGGCGGCATCCGGACGTCGAGGATGGCCAGGTCGGGATGATGCTCGTTGACCAGCCGCAGCAGGTCGGTGGCGTCGGGCACGCCGGCGACCACCTCGTGCCCGGCGTCGGCCAGAATCCGTTCGATGCCCGCCCGCAGCAGTGCCGAGTCTTCGGCGATCACGATGCGCATGGCAGCACCGCCGTGACGATCGTGGGGCCGGTGGCGGGGCTCGACACCTCGAACGTGCCTCCTGCGGCACGTACCCGCTCGTCCAGTCCACGTAGGCCGGTCGCATGCTCGCCCGCGTCAGTGACGGCACCGCCCTGACCGTCGTCGAACACCGTTACGTGCAGCACGTCGGCGTCCTGGTCCAACCGCACGGTGACCACCGCCTGCGAGGCGTTGGCATGCTTGGCGATGTTGGTCAACGCCTCGGCGACCACGAAATAGGCGACCGATTCCACTTCGTCGGACAACCGGCGCGGGAGTTCGATGTGCAGTGTGGTGGGTACCCCGGAGGTCTCGGTTCGCTGCACCACCGATGACAACGCCGCGTCGAGGCCTCGATCCGACAGGATGGTGGGGGCGATGCCGCGCACCACGTTGCGTAGTTCCACCAGCGCGTTCTTGGCATCGTCGTGTGCCTCGGCGATCAACGCCTTGGCAGCGGGGAGATCCGATTCCAGCTTGGTCTGGGCCAGTCCGATCGTCATCGCCAGTGACACCAGCCGTGGCTGCACGCTGTCGTGCAGATCGCGTTCGATGCGGTGGCGTTCGGTCTGCGCCGAGGACACCGCGCCCTGACGGGCATCGGCCAGCGCGCTGACCTGGTACTCCAGTGCGGCGGTGGGCGAGGGCGGCAAGAGCCATCGGTCGATCGCGGCGTCCATGGTGGGAGCGAAGATCAAAAGGGCGGCCGCAGCGATCACCGCGACGATCGCCAGCAACCAGGCGATCGGCGGCGAGAGAAAGACCAGGCCGGCGTCCTCATCGCTCTGGCGAATCGCCACGGCGGCGGCCGGGCCCACGAAGGCGAAGGCGAGCAACGCGAACGCCAGGCCGGTGGCCATCATGTCGTAGGTCATCCGCAGGTAGTGGTGGCAGAAGCCTTTCCAGAACCGGGTGCTGCTGAGGTCCAGCCACAGCTGGTGTGCCCAGCCCTGAAATCCGGTGTGCGGCGACAGCTGCCGTGGCGGGACGCCGATACCCAGGCCGAACACCGCTTCACTGCGGGCCCGCTCGACCCACTCGACGCCCCGGACCAGGTAGATGAACACCACCGCGGCGAGCAGAAATCCGATCACCGACGGAATCGAGGAGAACCCGATGACCATGATGGACAACGGAATCCAGAACCACACCAGCGCCAGTGCGGCACCGGTGATCATCGACGCCGTCGGCACGAGGCCGACGGTGGGGGCGCGGTGGGCGGTTTCGCTGATTGCGACCATGGCTTCAAACCTACGAAGTAGAGCGGCCTGGCGACACAACGTTTTCCTCCGAATGCCCCTGGGGGATATCCCCCAGGCCTACTTCGGTGCGGTGAGTTCCAACGCGATGTTGTCGGGGTCCCGGAACTCCAGAATGAAGGACGGTCCGATGTCCTTGACCGGTTCGTGCGCGATGCCCAGGCCATCGAGGTGTGCCGCGGCGTCGTCCAGCTCTGCGATGTTCTTCAGCCGGAAGGCCAAGTGGTCCAGACCGGTTCGGTTCTCGTCGAATGCGTCGCGTCCGACCGGACGCAGGCCGACCAGCGTGGCCCCGGCGTCGTAGATGACCCCGCCGGACAAGAAACTGAGACGGGCGCGGACTGCCGGTTCGGCATCCTGTGGCAGCTCGATGAGGACCGGCCACCCGAACACGCTCTCGTAGAACTGCCGCGACCGTTCGATGTCGGTGACCGTGAGCCGCACATGAGCGACCGAGGACGTGGTGATGGCCATGGGTTCATGCTGCCACTCACGTGACAGAATTCGTGCGTGCGCGTGGGGATGACGATGCCGGTTATGGAGCCTCAGTTGGATGCGACGACGCTGCGGTCCTGGGCCCGCGTCATCGACGGGGGTCCGTTCTCGTCGCTGTGCTGGGGTGAGCGCATCGCGTTCGACAACCCCGACAGCCTGACCCTGTTGGGGGCGCTGGCAGCGTGGACCGACCGCGTGCGGCTGGTGACGACGGTGATCGTGCCGCAGTTGCACGATCCGGTCATGCTGGCCAAGGGGCTCGCGACGGGCGATCTGCTCAGCGGTGGCCGGCTGACCGTGGGTATCGGTGTCGGCGGCCGTCACGAGGATTACCACGCCGTCGGCGCGGACCCGGCAACGCAGACCCGGCGGGCGATGGCCGAGCGCGTCGCGGTGATGAAGCGGGTCTGGGCCGGGGAAAAGGTCACCGAGTCGGTGCTTCCGGTCGGGCCGCCACCGGTGCAGGCCGGCGGCCCACCGCTGCAGATCGGGACCATCGGCCCCAAGACCATCCGCGATGCCGCGGCCTGGGCCGACGGTGTGGCCGGCACGACATTGGACCTGGATCTGAACCGTCAGGCCGAGTTGTTCGACATCGCCCGGACCGCATGGGCCGCCGCCGGTAAACCCAAGCCGCACCTGGCCACATCGTTCTGGTTCGCCCTCGGCAAGCCCGAGGAAGCACGCGCCCAGGTGCACCGCCATCTGCGCCGGTACATGAACTGGATCCCGGCCGAATTCGTCGACGCAATGGCGCCCACCACCGGGTGGGCCGGCACCGAAGAGGAATTGATCGATGTCCTCGGCAAGTTCGAGGACATCGGCACCGACGAGGTCCACCTGATCCCGACCAGTTCCGACATCGATCAGCTGCGCCGGGTGGCAGAGGTGGCAAAAATCTTCGCCTGACCTACCCTCCGGTGTGGCCCGCGCGGTCGAATGTGGGCAAGCGGCGGGGTAGCCACAGCAAACCACCGCGGTCGCTCAACTTCACCCAGCGCTCCCGCGGTTCTGGTACTAGCGTGTCAATCTGTCGTCGTCAGACGGCGTCGGATACGACAGTTGGGGACCCATGATGCAGAAGAGTTTGATCGCCACGACCCTCGCCGCCGGGGCCATCGGCGCCGCGGTGGCGTTGTCCGCGCCGGCGTCGGCCGATTCCAAGGACAACAGCACCGTCGGGTGCTCGCCGTGCGACCGCGTCAATTCGTCTGTCACCGATGCCGTCACCGATGCCGCCAAGAGCGCGCTCACCGGCGGTGTCGACCTGCCCGAGAGCCCGATCGTGGACAAGTGGACGAACTTCCCGAGCGACACCGCGGAGAAGTGGGGCGGCTTCCCGGGCAAGACCGCCGAGAAGTGGGCGTCGTTCCCCGGCAAGACCGCCGAGAAGTGGGGCGGCTTCCCCGGCAAGGTCCTCAAGAAGTGGACCGGCCTGGGCTAGGCCCCTGCGTGTTAGCTGGAATTTCGCTGATCTTAACTGTTCTCGCGTTGCCTACCGGCCCCTGAAATGGACGCAGCCCGTTCACCGTCCAAAGGAGCTCGTCTCAATGGCTGCGCCCGCTCGGCAGTTGCACCTCAACGCATTCCTGCGCAACATCGGCCAGCACGAGGCGGCGTGGCGCCTGCCCGAAACCGACTTGGCGGGCATCACTGACATCGGCCACTACGTCGAGCTGGCCCGCATCGCCGAGCGCGGCAAGCTCGACGCGGTGTTCTTCGCCGACCATCCGGTGCTCAAGGATCAGACCGAGTTCCGTCCGTTCGACGCACTCGACCCGGTCACCCTCGTCTCGGCGCTGGCCGGCGCGACCACCCATGTCGGCCTGATCGCGACGGCGTCCACCACCTACAACGACCCGTACGGGTTGGCCCGGAGGTTTGCCACCCTCGACCACGTGAGCCGGGGACGGGCCGGCTGGAACGTCGTGACGACGGCCAATGCCTCTGCCGCAGCCAATTTCGGGGCGCCGAATCATCCGGACCCGGCGGCGCGGTACCGGCGCGCAGACGAGTTCCTCCAGGTCGCGTTGAAATTGTGGGACAGCTGGGAAGACGACGCCATCGTCGGCGACAAGGTGGCGCCCCGCTTTGTGAACCCCGACAAGATCCACGCGATCAATCACTCCGGCCCTCATTTCGAGGTGGCCGGTCCGCTGGAGGTCCCGCGCTCGCCACAGGGGCATCCGGTGCTCTTCCAGGCCGGATCTTCCGAGCCCGGTAAGGATCTCGCCGCCAGGTACGCCGAGGCCATCTTCACCGCGCAGCCCACCTTGGAGGAAGCCCGCGACTTCTACCGCGACGTCAAGGCCCGCATCCGCCGCCACGGTCGCAACCCGGACCAGGTACACATCCTGCCCGGGTTGTCGACGATCATCGGCGGCACCGAAGCCGAGGCCCGCGAGCGGCAGCGCGAACTGGAAGAACTCACCGTGCCCGACTACGGGCTCGAACAACTCAGCGCCATCGTCGGATTCACGGTCACCAAGGACGAGCTCGACCGAAAACTGAGCTTCCCCGCAGAAGACCCGGGCGACACGTTCATCAAGAGCCGGCTCGCCCTGGTGAAGCGGTTGGTCGAGACCGACAACCTCACCGTTCGGGAGCTTCTGCTGCGGCTGAGCAGCGGTAGGGGACATCGATTGTTCGCCGGGACGCCCGAACAGGTGGCCGACACCATCGAGGAGTGGTTCACCACGGGTGCGGCCGACGGTTTCAACCTCATTCCGCCGGCCCTGCCGTCCTCCCTGTCCGACTTCGTCGACCATGTCGTCCCAGAGTTGCAGCGCCGCGGCATCTTCCGCGAGGAGTACAGCGGCACCACCCTTCGTGACCATCTCGGCCTGGACCGGCCGGCCAACCGATTCGCCACCGCCACAGACACCACCGTGTCGGCGGCGAGCTGACAGGGGATCCGATATGCGTAATCCGTTGCCCCGCCTTGCCCGGGGTGTTCTTGCCGCCGGTCTCATCGTGAGCCTGGTCAGCGGCTGCCAGTCGTCCGGCTCCGGTGCGGCGGGCTCCGGCGGACTGGCCGCCGATGCACCGATTCCGGTCGCCGTTCCGCAAGGCACCACCCTGGTGGTCGCCGACGACGCCAACCGGCTCAAGACCCTGTTCAAACTCTCCGGGGAACAGGACCGGCTCAGCGCGGACGTCACGTATGCCAACTTCAGCAGCGGCCCGCTGCGTCTGGAGGCGATCCGCTCGGGCAACGCGCAGCTGGGACGCGTCGGTGATGTGCCGCCCATCCTCGCGCAGTATTCCGACGCCGGGGTGCCCATCGTCGGTGCCGTGAAGTACGACGGGAACGGGCTGGTGCTGGCCACCTCACCCGGTTCGGGCATCAAGTCCTTGAAAGACCTGGCCGGCAAGAAGATCGCGATCAACGAAGGTACGGCGCAGCAGGCGGTGGTGCTGCGTAACCTCAAGTCCGTCGGCCTGAGCATCAAGGACGTACAGCCGATCAACCTGGGGCTGGCCGAGTTCGCCGACGGCCTGCGTGCCGAGCAGGTCAACGCCGCGGTGCTCAAACAACCGGACCGCGTCCGGTACCTCACCTCCACCAAGGGGGAGGGCAGCATCGAAATCCCTAACGCCCCAGGCGCTTACCCGGGTCTGTACTACGTCTACGCCAGCCGGGACGCGCTGTCCGACCCGGCCCAGGCCGCGGCTATCCGCGAGTTCGTCATCGCCTGGTACCGCGCCGAACAGTGGCTCAACGAGAACAAGCAGACCTGGATCGACGAGTACCTGATCAAAGACCAGAAGGTCAGCCCGGAGGACGCCAAGGCCATCGCGGCGGCCGACGGGAAGTCCTCGGTGCCCGGATTCACCGATGAGCTGATCAACACCCAGCAGGAGACCATCGACCTGCTTCAGCAGGCCGGCGCGTTCTCCGGGAAACAGCTCAGGGCCAGAGACGAATTTGATTCCCGGTTCGCCGAACTCAACGCGACGTCGACGGGCAAGCAATGACCACCGTGCAGACGGCGCCGTCCTCGGCAATTAGACCGAAACCCAATCCGGTTGAGCAGCAGGACTATCCGCACCTCGAGCACCGTTCGGGTACACAACGTCGCCGGCGGCTGGGGCCGGGTCGCGCGATACCCGCGGCGTTGGCGGTGGGACCGCTCCTGCTGGTGGCCGTCTGGGTCGTCACCTCGCAACTCGGTATCCTCGACCCGCGGACCTTGCCGCATCCCCTCGACATCGTGCGCACGATCGGCGAGATGTGGTCGGACGGTCGGTTACCCACGAACATCCTCGCCTCCCTCAAGCTGGCTGCGATCTCATTGGTCATCGGGGTGGTGCTGGGCCTGGTTCTCGCGTTGATCTCGGGCCTGAGCCGTGTCGGAGAAGCCATCGTCGACGGGCCGATCCAGGTCAAACGCGCGGTGCCGACCTTGGCCATCATTCCGCTGGCGATCATCTGGTTCGGCATCGGCGACACCATGAAGATCATCATCATCGCCACCAGCGTGCTGATTCCCGTGTACATCAACACCACCGCACAACTCAAAGGCGTCGACCTGCGGCACGTGGAACTGGCTGAGACCGTGGGGCTTTCCCGCGGTCAGTTCATCCGCAAGGTCGCCATCCCGGGCGCCCTGCCCGGCTTCTTCACCGGACTGCGGCTCGCGGTCACCATCTCCTGGACCGCGCTGGTGGTCGTCGAACAGGTCAACGCCACCAGCGGCATCGGCTATCTCATGACCCAGGCGCGGCTGTACGGGCAGCTGGACATCGTGGTGGTGGGCCTGCTGGTGTACGCGGTGTTCGGCCTCACCGGGGACTACGTCGTCCGCGCCGTCGAGAGGAGAGCGCTCTCGTGGCGACGCGCACTGGGAACCTGACCGAGGAAGTGGCCGTCGTCCGGCAACTGAGCCGATCATTCGGCGGCACAACCATTCTGGATGCGGTGGACCTGACGATCCGCAAGGGCGAATTCGTGGCCCTGCTGGGGCGCAGCGGCTCCGGGAAGAGCACGCTGCTGCGCGCGCTGGCCGGGCTCGACCACGGAGTGGCCGCCACGGGGGACCTGTTCGTCGCCCGCGATGTGTCGGTGGTGTTCCAGGATTCCCGTCTGCTGCCGTGGTCACGGGTGCTCGACAATGTCGCGCTCGGACTGTCCGGACGCGAAGTCAAACAGCGGGCGAGTGCGGTACTGGCCGACGTCGGCCTGGCCGGACGTGAACACGCCTGGCCCTACGAGCTGTCCGGTGGTGAGCAGCAGCGGGTGGCCTTGGCCCGGTCGTTGGTGCGAAACCCCGCGCTACTGCTGGCCGATGAGCCCTTCGGCGCGCTCGACGCCTTGACCAGGGTTCGGATGCACCACCTGCTCAAGGAGCTGTGCGCGAAGTACGAACCCGGGGTGCTGCTGGTGACGCATGACGTCGACGAGGCCGTGACGCTGGCTGACCGGGTACTGGTGCTCGACGGTGGCACTTTCGTCGTGGACCGTCAGCTGGACTTCCGGACTCCGGAGGCCCGCACCTATCGCAACCCGGAGTTCGTCGCCCATCGTGAGGCGCTGCTGGCGGCGCTCGGGGTGGGGGAGGCGGGGCCCCACAAACAGATCAGTGGTGACCCGCTGTAAACGGATCACCACTGATGGAGGACGGTGCGCGAAGGTTTACTCCTCGTCACCGCCGCCGGACCACTTGTCCTGAATCTTCTTGGGGAAATCGCTCCACTTCTTGGCGACGTCAGCGGGGGCGTTGGCCCATTTGTCGGCGGTGTTGGCGGGAGCACTCGCCCATTTGTCGGCGATCGCGCCCGGGAAGGTGGCCCACTTGTTGGCCTGGATCTCGGTGGCGCAGGCCCACTTCTCGCCGCTGGTCGGCGTGTAGCCGTCCTCGCTGTTGATCTTGTCGACGATGTCGGTGCAGTTCGGCGCGGCCGCGGCCGGCGCGGCGAGCGCGAGTCCGGCGCTCAGGGCGCCGGCGGCCAGTGCCGCCGCAACGAGTTTGTGCATGGTGTGTCCCCCCATATGGAATGCCGAAGCGTTGGAGCAACTGTATACCTTGTGGGCAGTTTGCTGAAGGCCTTTTCTCCGTCGCTTTGGCTCAATTTCTCGATCGCAGTGGTGTTTGCCATAACAACCGTTTCGTGCGTGGTCGCGGTCAGGAGGGTGTGTCTACCTGCGCCAAATGGTCGGCAAGCAGAGCGCCGGCATTGCGGATATGCCGGGCCATGGCGGCGCGGGCCTTCTCCGGCTCGTTGGCCCGCAGGTGCTCGATGATGGCGCGGTGATCCTGGGCCGAGGCTTCCGGCCAGCCATCCACCGCGGCGAAGAACTTGCGCGGCGCATACGCCAGCGTCGTCTTGATCAGCCAGCGCATCTTGCGCGACCCGCTCAGCCGGTAGATCAGTGCGTGGAATTGATGGTTGAGGCGCTCCTCCTCGTCGAAATCTCCGGCGGCAGCGGCTTTTTCGAGTGCGTTCTGGATGCCTTCGAGTTCGTCGACCGCTGCCGGCGTGATGGTCGTGGCGGCGCGGGCCGTGAGCTCGCCGCCCAACAGCGCCTGCGCGTCGTAGATGTCGCGGATGTCGTCGCTGGACAACGCGGTCACCATGAAGCCGCGCCGAGGCTCTACGGACAGGAAGCCCTCGGTCTGAAGTTGGAGCAGTCCCTCCCGCGCCGGCGTAGCGCTGACCCCGAGTTCCTCGGCGACCGCCTCTGGGCGGATGAACGCGCCGGACTGCAGCTGTCCCGACACGATGAGCTCCCGAACATGGGCCGCGACGACATCGGACAACCGCATCGGCGGGCGTCTATTGGTCATGTCGGACCGCCTCAGATGTCGAGTCCGCCGCGTTTGACCAACTGTTTGGCGATCACGCCACGTTGGATCTCGTTGGTGCCCTCGCCGACGATCATCAGTGGCGCGTCCCGGAAGTAGCGCTCGACGTCGTATTCGGTGGAGTACCCGTAGCCGCCGTGGATCCGGACCGCGTTCAGCGCGATCTCCATCGCGGTCTCGGAGGCGAACAGTTTGGCCATGCCGGCCTCCATGTCGCAACGTCCGCCGGCGTCGAGGCGCTGCGCAGCGTCGAGCAGGAGGCTGCGGGCGGCGTAGAGCTTGGTGCCCATGTCGGCCAGCAAGTTGCCGACCGACTGGTGCTGCCAGATCGGCACCCCGAAGCTCTCCCGGTCCTGGGCGTACTGCAGGGCATCGTCGAAGGCGGCGCGGGCCACGCCGGTGGCACGGGCCGCGACCTGAATCCGACCGACTTCCAGGCCTTTCATCATCTGCGCGAAGCCGCGCCCTTCGGCGCCGCCCAGCAGGGCATCTGAATCCACATGGCAGTCAACGAAATTGATCTCGCAGCTCTCGACACCCTTGTAGCCGAGCTTCGGCAGGTCCTTGGAGACCGTGAAGCCGGGGACCTTCTCCACCAACAGGATCGACACACCCTTGTGGGCGGGGGAGGCGGTCGGGTCGGTCTTGCACAACAGCGCGACGAGGCCGGCCTTGCGGGCGTTGCTGATCCAGGTCTTCGACCCGTTGATCACATACCCGGAACCGTCTTTCGTCGCGACCGTCCGCATGGCCTGCAGGTCGGAACCGCCACCGGGTTCGGTCAGGGCCATCGTCGCGCGCAGCTCGCCGGTGGCCATGCGGGGCAGGTAGCGCTGCTTCTGCTCCTCGGTGCCGAACTGCAGCAGGAGCTTGGAGACCACGGTGTGCCCGCCCATCGCGCCGGCCAGGCTCATCCAGCCGCGCGCCAGTTCTTCGGTGACCTGGGCGTAGCAGGGCATCGACACCTCGGCGAAGCCATACGGTTCCGGGATCGCCAGTCCGAAGATGCCCATCTCCTTCATCGCCTCGATGAGTTCTTCGGGATAGGTGTTGGCGTGCTCGAGCTCGCGGACCACCGGCTTGACCTGCTTGTCCACGAAGTCGCGGACGGTACTGACGATGGCCTGTTCTTCGGCGGACAACGTGATCACTGCGATCCTTTCGTCGAACTCTGTAGAAAATATTCTATAGAGTTCGGGGATGTCCGATCCTGATGGCCCGATGGCCGCGATCCGCCGATACGTCGACGCGTTCAACCGGGCCGACGTCGATGCGCTGGCGGCGGTTTGTGCTGATCCGATGCAGATTCTCGACGGCATGGCGCCGCATGTGTGGCAGGGGTCGACCGCCACCCGGGACTGGTGGCGCGACGTGCTCGCCGAGGGTGAGCACGTCGGCGCCTCGGGATATCACGTCACGCTCGGCGAGCCGCGCCACGTCGATGTCAACGGGGCGTACGGCTACGTCGTCGTTCCGACGACGATGACGTTCGACCTCAACGGGCAGCGGATCGTGCAGAACGGGGGAGTCTTCACGGTTGCGCTGCGCGACGGTGACGACGGCTGGCGGCTGACCGCGTGGGCGTGGTCGAAGGGCATCAACAGCCCAGAATGACCTGTTTGCACAGGTAAAAGGATTTTTTGGGAGTGCCCCCGGCAGGATTCGAACCTGCGGCCTTCTGCTCCGGAGGCAGACGCTCTATCCCCTGAGCTACGGGGGCGCGGGGCTGGAAACCAGCTGCGCCGATTGGGCTTGCATAGCGTAGCGCATGGAAGCGCGAATACGGATTCGGGGCGCGGGGACCCCAGACCATAGGATGGACCCTCGTGACCCCCGCCGACCTTGCAGAGCTGCTCAAGGCCACTGCCGCCGCAGTGCTGACCGAACACGACCTGGACCCCGCCGCGTTGCCCGACACCGTCACGGTCGAGCGTCCGCGCAACCTCGAGCACGGCGACTACGCGACCAACCTCGCGCTGCAGCTCGGTAAGAAGGTCGGCGTCAATCCGCGCGAGCTGGCCGGCTGGCTGGCCACCGCTCTGGCCGCGGCCGACGGCATCTCGGCCGCCGAGGTCGCCGGGCCCGGGTTCGTCAACCTGCGCATCGAGGCGTCCGCACAGGGCGTCATCGTCACCAACGTGCTGGCCGCAGCGGACACGTACGGCAACTCCGCCGAGCTGGACGAGAAGGTCAACCTCGAGTTCGTCTCGGCCAACCCGACCGGACCGATCCACATCGGCGGCACCCGCTGGGCCGCGGTGGGCGACGCGCTGGGCAGGCTGCTGACCACCCAGGGCGCCGACGTCACCCGCGAGTACTACTTCAACGACCACGGCGCACAGATCGACCGGTTCGCCCGCTCACTGGTCGCCGCCGCCAAGGGGGAGCCGGCCCCGGAGGATGGCTACGCCGGCACCTACATCAACGACATCGCCGCTTCCGTGCTGGCCAAGCGGCCCGACGTGATGAGCTTGACCGACGACGAGCGCCAGGAGACGTTCCGCGCGATCGGCGTGGACCTGATGTTCGCCCACATCAAGGAATCGCTGCACGAGTTCGGCACCGACTTCGATGTGTACACCCACGAAGACTCGATGCACACCTCCGGCCGGGTCGACCAGGCCATCGCCAAGCTGCGCGAGACCGGCAACATCTACGAGAAGGACGGCGCAACCTGGTTGCGCACCACCGAATTCGGGGATGACAAGGACCGCGTCGTCATCAAGAGCGACGGCAACGCCGCCTACATCGCCGGCGACCTCGCCTACTACCTCGACAAGCGCAAGCGCGGATTCGACCTGTGCATCTACATGCTCGGCGCCGACCACCACGGCTACATCGCGCGTCTGAAGGCCGCTGCCGCGGCGCTCGGGGACGACCCGGACACCGTCGAGGTGCTGATCGGCCAGATGGTCAACCTGGTCCGCGACGGCCAGCCGGTACGGATGAGCAAGCGCGCCGGCACCGTGATCACCCTCGATGATCTGGTCGAGGCCATCGGTGTCGATGCCGCGCGGTACTCGCTCATCCGCTCCTCTGTGGACACCCCGATCGACATCGATCTGGCGTTGTGGTCCAGTGCGTCCAACGAAAACCCGGTTTACTACGTGCAATACGCGCACGCGCGGCTGTCCGCCTTGTCACGGAACGCTGTTGATCTCGGCGTCACCGCCGACACTGCTCACCTGGATCTGCTGACCCACGAAAAAGAAGGCGTCCTGATCCGCAACCTCGGTGAGTTCCCCCGGGTGCTCAAAGCCGCTGCCGCCCTGCGCGAACCGCACCGCGTGTGCCGGTACCTGGAGGACCTGGCCGGCGACTACCACCGGTTCTACGACGCCTGCCGCGTGCTGCCGCAGGGCGACGAAGAACCCGGCGAACTCAACTCCGCGCGTCTGGCGCTGTGCGAGGCGACGCGCCAGGTGATCGCCAACGGTCTGGCCATCCTGGGTGTCACCGCTCCGGAGCGCATGTGAACGCGCACCCCGCCGGGCCCCGGCACGCCGACGAGGTGCACCACGCCGGTGCTCCCGAGAAGCCGCAGAGCCCGGAAGAAGTGATGCTGCTGGCCCCGAACGTGTGGCCACGCAACCTGGTTCGCGGCGGCGACGGTGTGGTGTCCATCGCCGGAGTGCCGGTCACCGAGTTGGCGGCCGAGTACGGCACCCCGCTGTTCGTGATCGACGAGGACGACTTCCGCTCCCGTTGCCGCGACATCGCTGCCGCCTTCGGCGGCGGTGAGTACGTGCACTACGCCGCCAAGGCCTTTCTGTGCAGTGAGGTCGCGCGGTGGGTCAACCAGGAAGGCCTGTCGCTCGACGTGGCGACCGGGGGAGAGCTGGCCGTTGCGCTGCACGCCGGCTTCCCGCCGGAACGAATCACCCTGCACGGCAACAACAAATCCGTTGCCGAACTGGCCACTGCGGTCGAAGTCGGAGTCGGACATGTGGTGGTCGACTCGCTGATCGAAATCGAGCGTCTGAATGAGGTCGCCGGAGCCGCGGGCATCGTCCAGGACGTGCTCGTGCGGGTAACCCCGGGTGTGGAGGCACACACCCACGAGTTCATCTCCACCGCCCACGAGGACCAGAAGTTCGGCCTGTCGCTGGCCAGTGGCGCGGCCATGGACGCGGTGCGCAAGGTCTTCGCCACCGACAACCTGCGGCTGGTCGGACTGCACTGCCATGTCGGCAGCCAGATCTTCGACGTGGCCGGCTTTGAGGTGGCCGCCCACCGGGTGATCGGATTGCTGCGTGACGTGGTGTCGGAATTCGGTGTGGAGAAGACCGCCCAGATGTCGATCATCGACCTCGGTGGCGGTCTCGGGATTTCCTATGTGCCGCAAGATGACCCGCCGCCGATGCAGGAGCTTGCGGACAAGCTCAAAGCCATCGTGCGCAGCGAGTCCGAGGCCGTGGGGTTGCCGACGCCGAAGCTCGTGGTCGAGCCGGGGCGCGCCATCGCCGGGCCGGGCACCATCACCCTCTACGAGGTGGGCACCGTCAAAGACGTGGCGGTCAGCGCCACCGCGCAGCGCCGCTACGTCAGCGTCGACGGCGGCATGAGTGACAACATCCGCCCCGCCCTGTACGGCGCCGAGTACGACGCGCGTCTGGTGTCGCGATTCAGCGACGCCTCCGCGGCGCTGGCCCGTATCGTCGGGAAGCACTGCGAGACCGGTGACATCATCGTCCGTGACACCTGGGTCTCCGATGACATCGCGCCCGGTGACCTGCTGGCAGTCGCCGCGACCGGTGCCTACTGCTACTCGATGTCGAGCCGGTACAACCTGCTGTGCCGCCCCGCCGTGGTCGCCGTGAAAGACGGCAAGACGCGGCTGGTGCTCCGTCGGGAAACCGTCGACGATCTTTTGAGCCTGGAGGTGAGTGGTCAATGAGTGAAAAGCCCATCGGCGTAGCGGTATTGGGGCTGGGCAACGTCGGCAGTGAAGTGGTGCGCATCATCAACGAGAGCGCCGCCGACCTCGCCGCCCGCATCGGCGCTCCGCTCGAGGTGCGCGGCATCGGTGTCCGCAAGGTCTCCGGCGACCGGGGCGTGCCCAAGGGCCTGCTCACCGACGACATCATGGAACTGGTGTCGCGGGACGACGTCGACATCGTGGTCGAGCTGATGGGTCCGGTCAAGCCGGCCCGCAAGGCCATCCTGGCCGCGCTCGAACAGGGCAAGTCGGTGGTCACCGCCAACAAGGCGCTGATGGCCCAATCCACCGGAGAATTGGCCCAAGCCGCCGAAAAGGCCCGCGTCGACTTGTATTTCGAGGCCGCGGTGGCCGGCGCCATCCCGGTCATCCGCCCGCTGACCCAGTCGATGGCCGGTGACACTGTGCTGAGGGTGGCCGGCATCGTCAACGGCACCACCAACTACATCCTGTCCGAGATGGACAGCACCGGAGCCGATTACAGCTCGGCGCTGGCCGACGCGAGCGCGCTGGGTTACGCGGAGGCCGACCCCACCGCCGACGTCGAGGGCTACGACGCCGCGGCCAAGGCCGCGATCCTGGCCTCGATCGCTTTCCACACCCGCGTCACCGCCGACGACGTATACCGGGAAGGCATCACCAAGGTGAGCGCCGCCGACTTCGAGTCGGCCCGCGCCTTGGGCTGCACCATCAAACTGCTGGCCATCTGCGAACGGCTGACCACAGACGAAGGCAAGCAACGGGTTTCGGCGCGGGTCTATCCGGCACTGGTGCCATTGACCCACCCGCTGGCGGCGGTCAACGGCGCCTTCAACGCGGTGGTGGTCGAGGCCGAGGCGGCCGGCCGGCTGATGTTCTACGGCCAGGGTGCCGGGGGAGCGCCGACCGCGTCGGCGGTGATGGGCGACGTCGTGATGGCCGCGCGCAACCGGGTCCAGGGCGGCCGTGGTCCGCGGGAATCCAAGTACGCCAAGCTGCCGATCGCACCGATCGGATTCATCCCCACTCGCTACTACGTCAACATGAACGTCTCGGATCGGCCCGGCGTGTTGTCCGCTGTGGCAGCCGAATTCGCCAAGCGTGAGGTCAGCATCGC
The DNA here is from genome assembly GCF_019645875.1 of Mycolicibacterium senegalense. Lineage (GTDB taxonomy): Bacteria > Actinomycetota > Actinomycetes > Mycobacteriales > Mycobacteriaceae > Mycobacterium > Mycobacterium senegalense. The sequence goes on from NZ_CP081000.1 coordinate 1,835,885, forward strand.
CGAAGTCCGTCAGGAGGGCATGGTCGACGAGGAGGGGCAGCCGTGTGGCGCTCGCATCGTCGTGGTCACCCACCAGGCCACCGATGCCGCGCTCTCGGAAACCGTCGAGGCGCTGGCCGATCTCGACGTGGTGCAGACCATCAACAGCGTGCTGCGTATGGAAGGAACGAACGCATGAACCCCGGGACGCAAGGAAAGACCAGCGCAGGCCCGGTGCACCGGCCCTGGCCGGGCTTGATCGAGGCCTACCGCGACCGGTTGCCGGTCGGCGACAACTGGACGCCGATCACCCTGCTCGAGGGCGGCACGCCGCTCATCCACGCCAAGCGCCTGAGTGAACTCACCGGTTGCACAGTGCATCTCAAGGTCGAAGGGCTCAACCCGACCGGGTCCTTCAAGGACCGCGGTATGACCGTCGCGGTCACCGAGTCGCTGGCCCGTGGGCAGCAGGCCGTGCTGTGCGCTTCCACCGGAAACACCTCGGCCTCGGCCGCGGCCTACGCGGCCCAGGCCGGTATCACCTGCGCGGTGCTGATCCCGCAAGGCAAGATCGCGATGGGCAAGCTGGCGCAGGCGGTCATGTACGGCGCCAAGATCATCCAGGTCGACGGCAACTTCGACGACTGCTTGGAGCTGGCCCGCAAGATCACCGCGGACTTCCCGACCATCGCCCTGGTGAACTCGGTCAACCCGTACCGCATCGAGGGACAGAAGACCGCCGCGTTCGAGATCGTCGACGCGCTGGGCATCGCCCCCGACGTGCATTCCCTGCCGGTGGGCAACGCGGGCAACATCACCGCCTACTGGAAGGGCTACAGCGAGTACCACCGCGACGGCCTGTCTGAACGGCTGCCGCGCATGCTCGGCACCCAGGCGGCCGGAGCCGCCCCGCTGGTGCTGGGTGAGCCGGTCAAGGAGCCCGAGACCATCGCCACCGCCATCCGGATCGGTTCGCCCGCGTCGTGGTCCGGTGCGGTCGAAGCCCAGCAGCAGTCCAAGGGCCGGTTCCTGGCGGCCACCGACGACGAGATCCTGGCCGCGTACCACCTGGTCGCCCGTAGCGAGGGCGTGTTCGTCGAGCCCGCGTCGGCCGCCAGTGTCGCGGGATTGCTCAAGTCGATCGAGGACGGGTGGGTCAAGCGGGGCTCTACGGTGGTCTGCACGGTGACCGGTAACGGTCTCAAGGACCCCGATACCGCGCTCAAGGACATGCCCACCGTCACCGCGGTGCCGGTCGATCCGGTTGCCGTCGTCGCGAAGCTCGGACTGGTCTGAGCCTGGTGAACACCACCCTGCCCGCCGGACTCACCGCCACCGCGGTCGTCGCAGCGTCCAGCGCCAACCTCGGCCCAGGCTTCGACAGCCTCGGGCTGGCTTTGAGCCTCTACGACGAGATCATCGTCGAGACAACCGAATCCGGCCTTCGGCTGGAGGTCGAGGGTGAGGGGGCGGGTCAGGTCCCGTTGGACAGCACGCACCTGGTGGTGCGCGCCATCGAGGCAGGGTTGGCCGCCACCGGGCATCGCGCTGCAGGCCTGATCGTGCGCTGCCGCAACGAAATTCCGCATTCACGCGGGCTCGGATCGTCGGCCGCCGCAGTCGTCGGTGGGCTGGCAGTGGTCAACGGCCTTGTGGTGCAAGTGGGTTCGGATCCGATGTCGACCGAACAGCTGATCCAGCTGTCCAGTGAATTCGAGGGGCATCCCGACAATGCCGCGGCCGCGGTGCTCGGCGGTGCCGTGGTGTCCTGGACCGAGACCGACGCGGGCGGAGCGCCGCAGTATCGCGCGGCGCCGGTTCGGATCCACCCCGACATCCGGCTGTTCCCTGCGATTCCGCAGCAACGGTCGTCCACTGCCGAGACCCGGGCCGTGTTGCCCGAGCAGGTCAGCCACTTCGACGCGCGGTTCAACCTGAGCCGGGCAGCGCTGCTGGTGGTGGCCCTCAGTGACCGCCCGGATCTGTTGATGTCGGCTACTGAGGATGTGTTGCATCAGCCACAACGGGCCGCGGCCATGCCGGCCTCGGCGGAATACCTGCAGCTGCTGCGGCGTTATGGGGTGGCAGCGGTGTTGTCCGGGGCCGGGCCAACGGTTCTTGGACTCAGCTCACAGGCGGGACTGCCTGATGAGGCTGTGGATTACGGCACCGCGAACGGGTTCACCGTCAGGGAAATGTCGGTCGGAAGCGGCGTCCGTTGGACGTCGGGTGTGGCCGCCCGGAACTGACGATTGAGCAGCACAAGGAGCAGCAGACACCACACGCCCAGCGTTGATGTTGCTTGATTACTTCACCAAAGCGAGTTATTCTCGCTCTCGTCCAGCACTCGCAGGGTCTCTGCCTGCGTCGACACCAGGACGACCACCCAATCTTCTTGTGTTCTACTCGTGGACTGACGGTTCGCCGTATATCGGCGAATCCTGGCGATCGCCGTTGCGCAGGCGACGGTGTGAGCTACGCGCTCAGCGGTTCAGCTGATCGCGCATCGACCTTTGGGGAACCCTCGCACGACCTGATGAGCGGGGGAAAGAAAGGAAATCCGTGACAGATACGGACCTCTTCACGGCTGACAGCGCCAATGGCGCTGGGGATTTACCGCAAGCCGTGACATCTGAAAGCACTGCGACCGCTGACACCGCGGCTGCGCGGCGCGCTTCGAGCGCCCGGCCTGCGTCGCTGTCGACCATGGTGCTGCCTGAGCTGCGCGCGCTCGCCAAGGAAATCGGTGTTGAAGGCGCGTCCGGTCTGCGCAAGAGTGAGCTGATCGCAGCTATCCGCGCCCATCGTGGCGAGTCCAACGGTGCCAACGAGGCCGCCAAGAGCGCCCCCGCCGAGGCCCAGCCGGACGCGGGCGCCGAAGCCGCTGAGCAGCCCGCGCCGCGGCGTCGTGAGCGTCGAGCATCCTCGCGTCAGGCCGGTGCCCCGGCCGCCGACGCCAAGGACGAGGCGGGCACCGAGGGTGCCAAGGCTGAGGCGAAGGCCGATTCCGCTGCCGAGGCCGGCAGCAAGGACGCCGAGCCTGCCGCTGAGCAGCAGGAAAAGCCCGCCAAGCAGGACAAGCGCGAGCGTCAGGAACGTCGCGAGAAGCGTGAGCAGTCCGACGGCGAGAACAAGGCCGACAACAAGCAGGACGACAAGCGCGACCAGAAGCAGGACCGCGACCAGAAGCAGGACAAGGGCCAGGGCCGCGACCAGTCCGATCAGCAGGACAACCAGCAGAATCGGGGCGGTAACTCGTCGGGCAACAACAACGACGACGACGGCGACGGTGAAGGCCGTCAGGGCCGCCGTGGCCGCCGGTTCCGCGACCGTGACCGGCGCCGTCGCGGCGAGCGTGGCGGCGAGGGCGGTAACGAGACCGAGCTGCGGGAGGACGACGTCGTCCAGCCCGTCGCCGGCATCCTCGACGTCCTGGACAACTACGCATTCGTCCGCACGTCGGGCTACCTGGCCGGGCCGAACGACGTCTACGTGTCGATGAACATGGTGCGCAAGAACGGTCTGCGTCGTGGTGACGCGGTCACCGGCGCCGTCCGCGTGCCCCGCGAGGGCGAGGGCGGCGGCAACAACCCGCGGCAGAAGTTCAACCCGCTGGTGCGCCTGGACAGCGTCAACGGCGGTCCGGTGGAAGCGGCCAAGAACCGGCCCGACTTCACCAAGCTGACCCCTCTGTACCCGAACCAGCGGCTGCGCCTGGAGACCACGCCCGAGCGGCTGACCACCCGTGTGATCGACCTGATCATGCCGATCGGTAAGGGACAGCGTGCCCTGATCGTGTCGCCGCCCAAGGCCGGTAAGACCACGATCATGCAGGACATCGCCAACGCGATCACCAAGAACAACCCGGAATGCCACCTGATGGTGGTGCTCGTCGACGAGCGTCCGGAAGAGGTCACCGACATGCAGCGCTCGGTCAAGGGTGAGGTCATCGCCTCGACCTTCGACCGCCCGCCGTCAGACCACACCCAGGCCGCCGAGCTGGCGATCGAGCGGGCCAAGCGCCTGGTCGAGCAGGGCAAGGACGTCGTGGTGCTGCTGGACTCGATCACCCGTCTGGGCCGCGCGTACAACAACGCGTCGCCGGCCTCGGGCCGCATCCTGTCCGGTGGTGTGGACTCCACCGCGCTGTACCCGCCGAAGCGGTTCCTCGGCGCGGCCCGCAACATCGAGCACGGCGGCTCGCTGACCATCATCGCCACGGCGATGGTCGAGACCGGCTCCACCGGTGACACCGTGATCTTCGAGGAGTTCAAGGGCACCGGCAACGCCGAGCTCAAGCTCGACCGCAAGATCGCCGAGCGCCGGGTGTTCCCCGCGGTCGACGTCAACCCGTCGGGCACCCGCAAGGACGAGCTGCTGCTCAGCCCGGACGAGTTCGCGATCGTGCACAAGCTGCGCCGGGTGCTCTCGGGCCTCGACAGCCACCAGGCCATCGACCTGCTGATGAGCCAGCTGCGCAAGACCAAGAACAACTACGAGTTCCTGGTCCAGGTCTCCAAGACCGCGCCCGGCTCGATGGACGTCGACTAACCCCGACAACGTGAAAGGCCCCCGATCATTCGGGGGCCTTTTGCGTACCGTCGGGAGGTCAGCCGCGAAGCCCGGGCATCAGATAACGCCGCACTTGCGCCAGGACTGCGTCCTCGTCGCTGGGGTCGAGGGTGTTGCCGGGCACCGTTGCGAGCGAGATCAGTACGCGCGCAACCCATTCCGATGCTTCGGGAATGTCGATGTCGGCGCGGACCTCACCGCGGTCGCGGGCGGCAGCCAGATACGGGGACCAGAATTCGGCTAGGTCGGGGATCATGCCCTGCACGCCGGCGCCGGCGCAGGCGGCGAATTCCTCGGGTTCGTCGGTGCGGAGTTTCATCAACACCGCGCCCGGATCGTCGTACGCCCTCAGGCCGTTTCCGACGCCCCAGGCGATCTGGCGGTCCAAGCCGTCGATCTGCTCAAGCACGGCCTGGGCTTCCGACCAGAACGTGTCATTGAGCCGGACGATCACCGCGCCCAGCAGAGTCACCTTGTCGGGGAAGTGCCGATAGAGCCACCCGCGGGACACTCCTGCGGCCTCGGCCACCTCCGAGACCGTGGTCGCGCGAATCCCCTTGGTCCGTAAGCATTCTTCCGCGGCGTCGATCAGTCGATCTCGCACGCTGCGGGGTGCCGTGGTGCTGGTCAACTGCGGCGTCTCCTGGTCTTCGGATCGGGTTAGGTACATGATTCTGCCAAGGGCGTATCCGTCGCGCCACAACCATGGTAGACAGTTTTCTAATTCTGTTCACCAAGCCTTGGGGAATCATCGGATGGCCGAAACGCTGCAGCAGTTGCTCCGCGAGCGCGAAGAGGGTGACACCGTCGCCGTCAAATACGGCGACCGCACCTGGACCTGGCGGGAGCACGTCGCGGAGGCAAAGGCCCAGGCGGCCACGTTGATCGGGATGGCCGATCCGCGGCGTCCCCTGCATGTCGGCGCCCTGCTGGGCAACACCCCGGACATGCTGACCGCGCTGGCGGCTGCGGCGCTCGGCGGCTACGTGCTGTGCGGCATCAACAACACCCGCCGCGGCGATGCGCTGGCGCGCGACATCGCCCGGGTCGAGTGTCAGGTCGTGCTGGTCGACGATCAGCACCGTGCATTGCTCGACGGCGTCGACCTGCCCGGCGTCACCGTCATCAACGTTTCGGAAACCACCTGGTCGCGGCAGGAGCTCACCCCGCACCGTGAGGTGGGGCCCGACGACACCTTCATGATGATCTTCACCTCGGGCACCAGCGGCGAGCCCAAGGCCGTCCAGGTGGCGCACTCCATCGTGCTGTTCTCCGCCGCCGCCCTGGTGCAGCGCTACGACCTCACCGAGGCCGACACCTGCTACCTGGCCATGCCGCTGTTCCACTCGAACGGCGTGTACGCAGGGTGGGGAGTGGCCCTCAGTTCGGGCGCGGCGATGGCTCCGGCGCAGTTCTCGGCGTCCGGCTTCCTGCCGGACATCCGCCGCTACGGCGCCACCTACATGAACTACGTCGGCAAGCCGCTGGCCTACATCCTGGCCACCGCTGAGCAGCCCGACGACCACGACAACCCGCTGCGAGTGGCGTTCGGCAACGAGGCGGCCGACCGCGATATCGACGAGTTCAGCCGCAGGTTCGGCTGCAGCGTGTGGGACGGCTTCGGCTCCACGGAACTGGCCATCATCATCACCCGTTCCGAGGGCACCCCGGCCGGCAGCGTCGGCCAGGGTTTCCCCGGGGTGGCGATCTACGATCCGGAGACCGTGACCGAATGCGAGGTCGCACAGTTCGACCACACCGGCGCACTGATCAACGCCGACGCCGCCACCGGTGAACTCGTCAACACCAACGGCAGCGGGATGTTCCGCGGCTACCACAACGATCAGGACGCTACCGATGAACGGTTGCGGCACGGCATGTACTGGTCGGGCGACCTGGCCTACCGGGACGCCGACGGCTGGATCTACCTGGCCGGCCGTACCGCGGACTGGATGCGGGTGGACGGCGAGAACATCACAGCGGCACCCATCGAGCGGATCCTGTTGCGCCAACCGGTGATCAGCCGCGTTGCGGTCTACCCGGTGCCCGACGAGTTCGTCGGCGATCAGGTGATGGCAGCCATCGTCCTGCGCGACGGCCGGCAGCTCACGCCCGACGAGTTCGGCGCATTCCTGGCCCAGCAGCAGGACCTGTCACCGAAATCCTGGCCCCGTTACGTCTGGATCGCCGAGGATCTGCCCAGCACCGCGACCAACAAGATCCTCAAGCGCGAACTCGTCGCACTGGGTGCCGATCCGGCCGGACGGGTGCTCTGGAAGCGCGACGGCACGGCGTACGCGACTCTGTGACGCGCAAACGGCGCGGGGAATAGGCCCCGGTCATCGGGCGTTTAGGAGGTTGGCGGTTGACCTGGCATAATGGACCGCCGACCCTCGGTCCCGGTTCACGTCCATCTGAATTGCGGGCGACCCGGGCCAACGATTGAAGAGGAACCCATGAAAACAGGTATTCACCCTGAGTATGTCGAGACCACGGTGCACTGTGGTTGCGGCAACACCTTCCAGACCCGCAGCACCAAGCAGAGCGGCCAGATCGTGGTCGAGGTCTGCTCGCAGTGCCACCCGTTCTACACCGGCAAGCAGAAGATCCTCGACAGCGGCGGCCGCGTGGCCCGCTTCGAGAAGCGGTACGGCAAGCGCAAGCCTGCCGGCGATCAGGCTGCCGCAGCCGACAAGTAGCTACGTCAACAGCGCCCGATCTGTCGCATACGCGTCAGATCTGGGCGCTGTTCTCGTTTCCGGGAACAAGTTGGCGGCACAAGTGGAAAGGATGTGGCTGACGTGACCGACACCGCACCTGCGATCGAGGCGCTGCTCGCTGAGCACGCGGACCTCGAGCGCCAGCTCGCCGACCCCAACCTGCACGCCGACGCCGCGGCCGCCCGCAAGGTGGGCCGGCGCTTCGCCCAGGTCTCACCGGTGGTGGGCACCTACCGCAAGCTCGAGGCCGCCCGTGGTGATCTGGAGGCGGCCCGGGAACTGGCCGCCGACGATGCCAGCTTCGCCGATGAGGTGGACGAGCTCACCGCCAAGGTCGCCGAACTGGACGCCCAGCTGACCGATCAACTTGCGCCGCGGGATCCGCACGACGCCGACGACATCGTGCTGGAGGTCAAGTCCGGCGAGGGCGGGGAGGAGTCGGCTCTGTTCGCGGCCGACCTGGCCCGCATGTACATCCGGTACGCCGAGCGACACGGCTGGACGGTCACCGTGCTCGATGAGACGTGGTCGGATCTGGGCGGCTACAAGGACGCCACCATCACCATCGCCAGCAAGGGCGATTCGGCAGACGGCGTGTGGTCGCGGATGAAATTCGAGGGCGGCGTGCACCGCGTCCAGCGGGTGCCCGTCACCGAATCGCAGGGACGCGTGCACACCTCCGCGGCCGGCGTCCTGGTCTATCCGGAGCCCGACGAGGTGGAGCAGGTCCAGATCGACGAATCCGACCTGCGCATCGACGTCTACCGGTCCTCGGGTAAGGGCGGCCAGGGCGTGAACACCACCGACTCGGCGGTGCGCATCACCCACCTGCCGACGGGAATCGTCGTCACCTGCCAGAACGAACGGTCACAGCTGCAGAACAAGGCTCGCGCCATGCAGGTGCTGGCCGCCCGGCTGCAGGCGCTGGCCGAGGAACAGGCATCGGCCGATGCCTCGGCCGACCGGGCCAGTCAGATTCGCACCGTCGACCGCAGCGAACGGATCCGGACCTACAACTTCCCCGAGAACCGCATCGCCGACCACCGCATCAACTTCAAGGCGCACAACCTCGACCAGGTCCTCGACGGCGACATGGACGCGCTGCTCGACGCGCTGGGCGCCGCCGACAAGCAGGCTCGGCTGCAGCAGGAGACATCAGCCGGCCCGCCGGCGAGGTCATGACCCCCCTGCGGCAGGCGATCGAGACCGCAGCAGCGCGCCTGGCCGCTGCCGGCGTCGCCTCCCCTCGCATCGACGCCGAACTGCTGGCCGCCCACGTCGCGGGCGTCGAGCGCAGCCGGCTGATGTTTCTCGATGACCCCGGTGAAGGGTTCGGCCCGGCCTACGACGAACTCGTCGCAGTCAGGTCCCGTCGTGTCCCCCTGCAACACCTTCTCGGCACCGCACCGTTCGGACCGTTGACGCTGGAAGTCGGCCCCGGGGTGTTCGTTCCGCGACCAGAGACCGAGGCGCTGCTCGAATGGGCTTGTGCGCAACAACTTCCTTCGAATCCGTTGATCATCGATCTCTGCACCGGTTCGGGCGCGCTGGCGCTGGCGTTGGCCGCGCACCGGCCCGATGCGCGGGTGCTAGCCGTCGAGAATTCTCCTGCCGCCCTGGAATTCGCCCGGCGGAACGCGGTCGGAACGCGCGTCGAAGTACTGGATGCCGACGTCACCACCCCGGGTCTGCTGCCCGAACTCGATGCCCAGGTGGACCTCCTGGTATCCAACCCGCCCTACATCCCCGACACTGCGGACCTGGAACCCGAAGTAGCCGAGCATGATCCCGCTCAGGCATTGTTCGGCGGCCCCGACGGCATGGCGGTGATCCGGCCGATCGTCACCCTGGCGGCCCGCTGGTTACGTGCCGGTGCGCCGTGTGCCGTCGAGCACGACGACACCACGTCCGAACCGACCGTCGCGGCCTTCGCAAACGACGGACACTTCGGTGAGATCACTGCGCGCCGCGACCTGGCCGGGCGACCCCGCTTTGTCACCGCCACCCGGGTTGGGCGAAGCTGAGTTGATTCGCGAACCGACAGGGGAGCCGACATGACCATTTTCGATTGCAGCGACGCCGAACAGCGTGCGACCGGTATCGCCTCGGCGGTCAGCGCGGTCAAAGGTGGCCGCCTCGTGGTGATGCCGACCGACACGGTCTACGGCATCTGCGCCGACGCGTTCGACCCGGAGGCGGTCGGAGCCCTCCTGGCCGCCAAGGGTCGAGGCCGCAACATGCCGGTCGGGGTGTTCGTCGGTTCGTGGAACACCATCGACGGACTGGTCTACTCGGTGCCGCCGGCCGCCCGTGAGCTGATCCGCGCGTTCTGGCCCGGCGCGCTCAGCCTTGTGGTCACACAGGCCCCGTCGTTGCAGTGGGATCTCGGCGACGCCAACGGCAGCGTCATGCTGCGGATGCCGTTGCACCCGGTGGCCATCGAATTGCTCCGGGAAGTCGGCCCGATGGCGCAGTCCAGCGCCAACGTCTCGGGCCGGCCCGCCGCGCTGACCGCGGCTCAAGCGCACGAGCAACTCGGTGACAAGGTCGAGGTCTATCTCGACGGCGGGCCTGCCGAGCAACAATCCGCGTCCACCATCGTCGACCTCACCGGCGCCCAGCCACGCATCCTGCGGACCGGCCCGATCAGTGCGGCGGACATCGCTAGGGTCGTCGGCGTGGAAACGTCCACGCTCACAACAACACCTACGGAGTGATCTCAGCTTGCTGCAGTACGGTTCATCGGTGATGTCGGCCGGTGACGCAGTGCTCCCCGCGGTCAATTCCGGGCTGCTCGCGCTTTCTGACCGGGGTGCCGGTGTGCCGCTGCGCGAGTTGGCACTGGTCGGACTCACGGCCGCGATCATCACCTACTTCGCCACCGGCTGGGTGCGCGTGCTGGCCATCAAGGTCGGCGCGGTGGCCTACCCGCGCGAACGTGACGTCCACGTCCAGCCGATCCCGCGAATGGGCGGACTGGCCATGTACATCGGCGTGGCTGCTGCGGTGCTACTGGCCTCTCAACTGCCGGCCCTGACCCGAGGTTTCGTCTACTCCACCGGCATGCCCGCGGTGGTGGTGGCCGGCGGCCTGATCATGGCGATCGGGTTGATCGACGACCGCTGGGGGTTGGACGCGCTGACCAAGTTCGCGGGCCAGATCACCGCGGCCAGCGTGTTGGTCACCATGGGCGTGGCCTGGAGCGTGCTCTACATCCCGTTCGGGGGAGTGGGCACCATCGTGCTCGACCAGGTGTCATCGATCCTGTTGACGTTGGCGCTCACGGTGTCGATCGTCAACGCGATGAACTTCGTCGACGGGCTGGACGGCCTGGCCGCCGGCCTGGGGCTGATCACCGCCTTGGCCATCTGCATCTTCTCGGTCGGGTTGTTGCGCGACCACGGCGGCGACGTGCTGTTCTACCCTCCCGCGGTGATCTCGGTGGTGCTGGCCGGTGCCTGTCTGGGCTTCCTGCCGCACAACTTCCACCGGGCCAAGATCTTCATGGGTGACTCGGGGTCGATGCTGATCGGTCTCATGCTGGGTGCGGCGTCGACGACGGCTGCCGGGCCGATTTCGCAGAACGCCTACGGCGCGCGCGACGTCTTCGCGCTGATGTCGCCGTTCCTGCTGGTGATCGCCGTCATGCTGGTGCCCGCACTCGACACCCTGCTGGCCATCGTGCGGCGCACCCGGGCCGGCCGCAGCCCGCTCAGCCCCGACAAGATGCATCTGCATCACCGGTTGCTGCAGATCGGGCACTCACACCGCCGTGCCGTGCTGCTGATCTACCTGTGGGTCGGGATCATCGCTTTCGGCGCCGCGGCGACGATCTTCTTCGATCCGCGCTACACCGGAGCGGTCGTGGCGGCGGCCATTCTGGTGGCGATCGTGGTGACACTGATTCCGTTGTTGCAACGCGGGGGCGAGGCGTCCGAGGACTAGCGCCGGAGCGAAGTACGACGAAAAGTAGTAGGCCACGTTTAGGGGTGCCTACCATGTGTTAGGGTGCTGCCAGAACCCGAAAAACCTCGCGGGTTGCCGGCCCGGCCCATCGGTTCGACGAACCGTAGGTGCCGATCAACGACCGACAAAGGGAGCTACCCCGTGGGTGATTCGAGCCCGCCTGCCGCCCTCCGATATTCTCGGCGGGCACGCACAGGGTTTTGCCAGGGGGTAGCAACCGTTGGCATCACCGAGGGTGCAGCTTTTCGTGACAGCGGGATTGGGGTGAAGCGGTGACGACACCAGCGCAAGACGCGCCGTTGGTGTTCCCGTCAGTGGCGTTCCGGCCGCTGCGTCTGCTGATCGTCTGCGTCGCACTGACCGCGCTGGCCGTGGTCGCCGCCGCATTCACCGGACACATTTTCTTCGGCGTCTTCTTCGGTGTCGGCCTGGCCCTCGGCTTGGTCAACGCCCTGCTGGTGCGCCGGGCCGTCGAAGCGATCACGGCCGAAGACCACCCGCTCAAGAAGAAGATGGCCGTCAACTCCGCGACACGGCTGCTGATCATCACCGCGATTGCACTCGGCATCGCATTTGTCTTCAAAACCTCGGGCGGCATCGCGGTGCTGTTCGGGCTGGCGATTTTCCAGGCTCTGCTGGTGATGAGCACCAGCATCCCCGTGCTGCGGAAGATCCGCTCGAACGGCCTGGATGTCTTGGATACGGAATCGAAGGGTTGAGCTGACCTATATGACTCAGACGACGACCGTGCTCGCCGCCGAAGAGGGTGGCGCCGCCATCCATGTCGGCCACCACACGATGGTGTTCGAGCTGTTCGGGATGACGTTCAACGGTGACACCATCCTGGCCACCGCGATCACCGCGGTGATCGTGATCGCCCTGGCGTTCGTCCTTCGCGCCAAGGTCACCTCGACCGGCGTGCCCGGTGGTGTGCAGCTGTTCTGGGAGGCACTGACCATCCAGATGCGCGGCCAGATCGAAAGTTCGATCGGCATGAAGGTCGCGCCGTTCGTGCTGCCCCTTTCGGTGGCGCTGTTCGCGTTCATCCTCATCTCCAACTGGCTTGCCGTCCTGCCGCTGCAGTACGGCGGCGCCGACGGCGCAGCCGCGGAGTGGTACAAGCCGCCGGCCTCCGACATCAACTTCGTGCTGGCCCTGGCCCTGTTCGTGTTCGTCTGCTACCACGCGGCCGGCATCTGGCGCCGCGGCATCCTCGGCCACCCCAAGAAGCTGCTCAAGGGTCACGTCACCGCGCTGATGCCGATCAACATCGTCGAGGAACTCGCCAAGCCGATCTCGCTGGCCCTCCGTCTTTTCGGCAACATCTTCGCCGGCGGCATCCTGGTCGCGCTGATCGCGATGTTCCCCTGGTACATCCAGTGGGCACCCAACGCGATCTGGAAGACGTTCGACTTGTTCGTCGGCCTGATCCAGGCCTTCATCTTCTCGCTGCTGACGATCCTGTACTTCAGCCAGTCGATGGAGCTGGACCACGAAGACCATTAAGCACACTGATCCGCAACTCTGATCTCTACAACCGCATCACACGAACCTCTGGCGGCGCAGCCACCAGTTATCAAGGAGGATAAAAGGAATGGAACTCGACCCCAACGCCCTCATCACGGCCGGCGCGCTGATCGGTGGCGGTTTGATCATGGGCGGCGGCGCCATCGGCGCCGGTATCGGTGACGGTATCGCGGGTAACGCGCTGATCTCGGGCATCGCCCGTCAGCCCGAGGCCCAGGGCCGGCTGTTCACCCCGTTCTTCATCACCGTCGGTCTGGTGGAGGCCGCGTACTTCATCAACCTGGCCTTCATGGCGCTGTTCGTCTTCGCCACGCCGGGCCTGCAGTAGTCCATCGGCATGGGTGAACTGACACTCCTCGCGGCGGAGGAAGGCGGTGGGGGCCAGAGCAACTTCCTGGTCCCCAACGGCACCTTCTTCGCCGTGCTGATCATCTTCCTGATCACGCTGGCCGTGATCTGGAAATGGGTTGTGCCACCGGTAGGCAAGGTGCTGGCAGAGCGGGAAGCGATGCTGGCCAAGACCGCCGCCGACAATCGGAAGTCAGCCGAGCAGGTGGCCGCGGCGCAGGCCGACTATGACGAGGCGATGGCCGGGGCGCGTACCCAGGCCTCGGCCATCCGCGACGAGGCCCGTGCCGCGGGCCGCGAGGTGGTCGATGCCAAGCGTGCCGAAGCCGGATCCGAAGTGGCCGAACAAGTGCGCCGGGCCGATGAGCAGCTCGCTGCCCAGAGTGCCGAGGTGCGGTCGGGTCTGGAGTCGTCGGTGGACGGACTCTCGCAGACCTTGGCCAGCCGAATTTTGGGCGTCGACGTGAAATCAGGTGGGACGCAGTAGATGTCGATTTTTATCGGGCAGCTGATCGGCTTTGCCGTCATCGCATTCATCATCATCAAGTGGGTGGTGCCTCCGGTGCGGAGCCTGATGCAGAAGCAGCAGGAAGCCGTGCGGGTCGCCCTCGCAGAGAGTGCTGAGGCGGCGAAGAAACTCGCCGAGGCCGATGACATGCACGCCAAGGCGCTCGCCGATGCCAAGGCCGAATCGGCCAAGGTGACCGACGAGGCCACGCAGGACTCCGAGCGGATCACCGCTCAGCTGGCCGAGCAGGCGGGCACCGAGGCCGAGCGGATCAAGGCTCAGGGGGCACAGCAGATTCAGCTGATGCGCCAGCAGCTCATCCGTCAGCTGCGGACCGGTCTGGGATCGGAGTCGGTCGCCAAGGCCGATGCCCTGGTGCGGGCACACGTCGCCGATCCGGCCGCGCAGGCGGCCACCGTCGACCGATTCCTCGCCGAGCTCGACCAGATGGCCCCGTCCGCCGTGGTGATCGACACCGCCGCGACCGCCAAGCTGCGTGCGGCCAGCCGTGAATCGCTGGCGGTCGTGGTCGACAAGTTCGACTCGGTCGCAGGCGGTCTGGACGCGGACGGGCTGACCACGCTCGCTGACGATCTGAGCTCGGTGGCCAAGCTGCTGGTCTCGGAATCGGTGCTCACCAAGCACCTCGCCGAGCCGTCCGACGACCCCGCCCCCAAGGTGCAGCTGCTCGAACGGCTGCTGTCCGGCAAGGTCGGCGATGCCGCGCTGGACGTGCTGCGGACCGCCGTCTCGCAGCGCTGGTCGATCGAATCGAACCTGGTCGACGCCATCGAACATGCCGCACGTCTGGCGCTGCTCAAGCGCGCCGAGACCGCAGGTGAAGTCGACGAGGTGGAGGACCAGCTGTTCCGGTTCGGCCGCGTGCTCGACGCCGAGCCCAAGCTCTCGGCCCTGCTGAGCGACTACACCACCCCGGCCGACGGTCGAGTTGCCTTGCTGGACAAGGTGCTCGGCGGCAACACGGGAGTGAACGGAACCGCAGCGGCGCTGCTGACCCAGACCGTGGGCCTGCTGCGCGGTGAGCGTGCCGACGAGGCCGTGATCGACCTCGCCGAGCTCGCAGTCGCCCGCCGCGGCGAGGTGGTTGCGCACGTGACCGCCGCGGCCGACCTCACCGACGCCCAGCGCACCCGGCTGTCGCAGGTGCTCACCCGCATCTACGGCCAACCGGTTTCGGTGCAGCTGCATGTCGACCCAGAACTGCTCGGTGGTCTGTCGATCACCGTCGGTGACGAGGTGATCGACGGCTCCATCTCGTCCCGACTGGCCGCAGCGGCGACCCAGCTGCCGGACTGATAACCCCCACGAACCACCCAAGAACAAGGTAGGAAGACGAAAAACCATGGCAGAGTTGACAATCTCGGCTGCTGATATCGAAGGTGCCATCGAGGATTACGTATCCTCGTTTTCCGCCGACACCGAGCGTGAAGAGATCGGCACCGTCGTCGACGCCGGTGACGGCATCGCTCACGTCGAGGGCCTGCCCTCGGTCATGACCCAGGAGCTTCTTGAGTTCCCGGGCGGTGTGTTGGGTGTGGCGCTCAACCTCGACGAGCACAGCGTCGGCGCCGTGATCCTGGGTGAGTTCGAGAAGATCGAAGAAGGCCAGCAGGTCAAGCGCACCGGCGAGGTGCTCTCGGTGCCGGTCGGCGACGCCTTCCTCGGTCGCGTCGTCAACCCGCTGGGCCAGCCGATCGACGGCCAGGGCGACATCGAGGCCGAGGAGCGCCGCGCGCTCGAACTGCAGGCCCCGTCGGTGGTGCAGCGCCAGAGCGTGTCCGAGCCGCTGCAGACCGGTATCAAGGCCGTCGACGCCATGACCCCGATCGGCCGCGGTCAGCGTCAGCTGATCATCGGCGACCGCAAGACCGGCAAGACCGCGCTCTGCGTCGACACCATCCTGAACCAGCGCGAGGCCTGGGAGACCGGCGACCCCAAGCAGCAGGTGCGCTGCGTGTACGTCGCCGTCGGCCAGAAAGGCTCCACCATCGCCAGCGTGAAGCGCGCGCTGGAAGAGGGTGGCGCCATGGAGTACACCACCATCGTCGCCGCCCCGGCTTCGGACGCGGCCGGCTTCAAGTGGCTGGCTCCCTACACCGGCTCGGCCATCGGCCAGCACTGGATGTACAACGGCAAGCACGTCCTGATCGTGTTCGACGACCTGACCAAGCAGGCCGAGGCCTACCGCGCCATCTCGCTGCTGCTGCGCCGCCCGCCGGGCCGCGAGGCCTACCCGGGTGACGTCTTCTACCTGCACTCCCGTCTGCTGGAGCGTTGCGCGAAGCTGTCCGACGAGCTCGGTGGCGGTTCGATGACCGGCCTGCCGATCATCGAGACCAAGGCCAACGACATCTCGGCCTACATCCCGACCAACGTCATCTCGATCACCGACGGCCAGTGCTTCCTGGAGTCCGACCTGTTCAACCAGGGTGTGCGCCCGGCAGTGAACGTCGGTGTGTCGGTGTCCCGCGTCGGTGGCGCCGCGCAGATCAAGGCCATGAAAGAGGTGGCGGGTTCGCTGCGTCTGGACCTGTCGCAGTACCGCGAGCTGGAGGCCTTCGCGGCCTTCGCCTCGGACCTCGACGCCGCTTCGAAGGCTCAGCTGGACCGTGGTGTGCGTCTGGTCGAGCTGCTCAAGCAGCCGCAGTACAGCCCGCTGGCCGTCGAGGACCAGGTCGTCGCGATCTTCCTCGGTACCCAGGGCCACCTCGACTCGGTTCCGGCCGAGGACGTGACCCGCTTCGTCGACGAACTGCTGGAGCACGTGAAGGCCAGCCACGGCGACATCCTCAAGGGCATCAAGGAGTCCAAGAAGCTCTCCGAGGAGAACGAAGAGAAGCTGGTCTCAGTCATCAACGATTTCAAGAAGGGCTTCGCCGCCTCCGACGGCAGCTCCGTTGTGGCCAACGAGGCTGACGCCGAGGCGCTCGATCCCGAGGACCTTGAGAAGGAATCGGTCAAGGTCCGCAAGCCGGCTCCCAAGAAGGCCTAGGTAACCAATGGCAGCCACACTTCGCGAGCTACGCGGGCGTATCCGCTCCGCCTCGTCGATCAAGAAGATCACGAAGGCCCAGGAGCTGATCGCCACGTCGCGGATCGCCAAGGCACAGGCCCGAGTCGATGCGGCCCGGCCCTACGCCACCGAGATCACCAACATGCTCACCGAGCTGGCCGGGGCCAGCGCGCTGGATCACCCGCTGCTCGTCGAGCGGGAGAACCCCAAGCGCGCCGGCGTGCTGGTGGTGTCGTCGGACCGCGGTCTCTGCGGCGGTTACAACGCCAACGTGCTGCGTCGGGCCGAGGAACTCTTCTCGCTGTTGCGGGAAGAGGGCAAGAACCCGGTGCTCTACGTCGTCGGCCGGAAAGCCCTGGGCTACTACAGCTTCCGGCAGCGCACGGTCACCGAGTCGTGGACCGGCTTCTCCGAGCGGCCCACCTACGAGGACGCCAAGGCGATCGCCGACACCCTGGTGACGGCGTTCATGTCCGGCGCCGACGACGAGGGCGACGACGCGGGAGCCGACGGCATCTTGGGTGTCGACGAACTGCACATCGTCTCCACCGAGTTCCGGTCCATGCTGTCGCAGACCGCCAACGCACTGCGCATCGCACCGATGGTCGTCGAGTACGTCGGTGAGCCCGAAACCGGTCCGCACACGTTGTATTCGTTCGAGCCGAGCGCCGAGACCCTGTTCGACGCGCTGCTGCCGCGCTACATCGCCACCCGCGTGTACGCGGCGCTGCTGGAGGCAGCGGCCTCGGAGTCGGCTTCGCGCCGGCGCGCCATGAAGTCGGCCACCGACAACGCCGACGAACTGATCAAGGGACTCACGCTCGCGGCCAACCGCGAACGTCAGGCACAGATCACTCAGGAAATCAGCGAGATCGTGGGCGGCGCCAACGCGCTGGCCGACGCGCGCTAGCCGGATAAAGACGAAAGCCTCGTAGGAAAGCGAAGAGAGAATGACTGCTACTGCAGAGAAGACGGCGGGCCGCGTAGTCCGCATCACCGGTCCGGTGGTGGACGTGGAGTTCCCGCGCGGCGCGGTGCCCGAACTGTTCAACGCGCTGCACGCCGAGATCAGCTTCGGCGCGCTGGCCAAGACCCTGACGCTCGAGGTTGCCCAGCACCTCGGCGACAACCTGGTGCGCTGCATCTCCATGCAGCCCACCGACGGCCTGGTGCGTGGCGTCGAGGTGTCCGACACCGGCGCCTCGATCTCCGTGCCGGTCGGCGACGGCGTCAAGGGCCACGTGTTCAACGCCCTCGGTGACTGCCTCGACGATCCGGGCTACGGCAAGGACTTCGAGCACTGGTCGATCCACCGCAAGCCGCCGGCCTTCGCCGACCTGGAGCCCCGCACCGAGATGCTGGAGACCGGTCTGAAGGTCGTCGACCTGCTCACCCCGTACGTGCGTGGCGGCAAGATCGCCCTGTTCGGTGGTGCCGGTGTGGGTAAGACGGTTCTGATCCAGGAGATGATCAACCGTATCGCCCGCAACTTCGGTGGTACCTCGGTGTTCGCCGGCGTGGGTGAGCGCACCCGTGAGGGCAACGACCTGTGGGTCGAGCTCGCCGACGCCAACGTGCTCAAGGACACCGCCCTGGTGTTCGGCCAGATGGACGAGCCGCCAGGCACCCGTATGCGCGTCGCGCTCTCGGCCCTGACCATGGCCGAGTTCTTCCGCGACGAGCAGGGCCAGGACGTGCTGCTGTTCATCGACAACATCTTCCGGTTCACCCAGGCCGGTTCCGAGGTGTCGACCCTGCTGGGTCGTATGCCTTCGGCCGTGGGTTACCAGCCGACGCTGGCCGACGAGATGGGCGAGCTGCAGGAGCGCATCACCTCGACCCGAGGCCGCTCCATCACCTCGATGCAGGCCGTGTACGTGCCCGCCGACGACTACACCGACCCGGCGCCGGCCACCACGTTCGCCCACCTGGACGCCACCACCGAGCTCTCGCGTGCGGTGTTCTCCAAGGGCATCTTCCCGGCGGTGGACCCGCTGGCGTCGTCCTCGACGATCCTGCACCCCAGCATCGTCGGCGACGAGCACTACCGCGTCGCCCAGGAAGTCATCCGGATCCTGCAGCGCTACAAGGATCTTCAGGACATCATCGCCATCCTCGGTATCGACGAGCTGTCGGAAGAGGACAAGGTGCTGGTGTACCGCGCCCGTAAGATCGAGCGTTTCCTGAGCCAGAACATGATGGCGGCCGAGCAGTTCACCGGTCAGCCGGGTTCGACCGTGCCGCTCAAGGAGACCATCGAGGCCTTCGACAAGCTGGCCAAGGGCGAGTTCGATCACCTGCCCGAGCAGGCGTTCTTCCTCATCGGTGGTCTGGACGACCTGGCGAAGAAGGCCGAGAGCCTCGGCGCGAAGCTGTGACGGTAGTTCTCCGGCGAAAGGTGGTGTGGAATGGCTGATTTGAACGTCGAGATCGTTGCCGTCGAGCGTGAGCTCTGGTCCGGCACCGCTACGTTCGTCTTCACCCGGACCACCGCTGGTGAGATCGGCATCCTGCCGCGCCACATCCCGTTGGTGGCGCAACTGGTCGACGACGCGATGGTGCGGGTCGAGCGGGAAGGCGACGACGATCTGCGTATCGCCGTCGACGGCGGTTTCCTGTCGGTGACGGAGGAGACGGTTCGGATCCTGGTGGAGAACGCTCAGTTCGAATCCGAGATCGACGCCGACTCGGCAAAGCGGGACTCCGAGTCCGACGACGAGCAGACAGCGGCATGGGGTCGGGCGCGCCTGCGCGCTCTCGGCCAGATCGACTGACGACAGAGACGACAGATGAGCGCGCCCATGATTGTCATGGTCGCGCTCGTCTGCGTTCTGGCCGTGTTGGCCGGCGCGCTGAGTTATCGATTGTGGAAGCTGCGTCAGGTTGGCGGAACAGCCGCCATCCTGCGCGACTTTCCCGCGGACGGCGGTAGCGGTTGGCGTCACGGAGTGATGCGTTATCGCGGCGGGGAGGCCGGCTTCTACCGGCTGTCGAGCATTCGGTGGTGGCCCGACCGGCGTTTGAGCCGGCGCGGGCTGGAAGTGGTGTCACGCCGGGCCCCTCGCGGCGACGAGTTCGACATCATGACCGACGCGACGGTCATTCTCGAACTCCGGGACAACAGTCCGGAACGCCGGCGAGGCTACGAGATCGCCTTGGACCGGGGCGCCCTGACGGCGTTCACCTCCTGGCTTGAATCCCGGCCATCACCCCGGGCCCGGCGGCGAAGTTACTGACCCGTGCCGGGTTTCCAGAGCACATCCCCGTCCGGGTTGGCCACCCGCGACAGAATGAACAGCAGGTCCGAGAGCCGGTTGAGGTACTTCGCCGGCAGGACACTCACAGAATCCCCGTATTCCTGCACCGCGATCCAGGCCGACCGCTCAGCTCTGCGGGTCACTGTCCGTGCGACGTGCAGCAGCGCCGAGAGAGGACTGCCGCCGGGCAGGATGAACGAGTTCAGTGCCGGCAGACCCTCGTTGAACTCGTCGCACCATTTCTCGAGCCGGTCGATGTAGGCCTGCGAGATTCGCAGCGGTGGGTGCTCGGGGTTTTCCACGACCGGCGTGGACAGATCAGCACCCGCGTCGAACAGGTCGTTCTGTATCTGCCTGAGTACTGCCAGGATTTGCTGATCGGGTTCGCCGAGGGCAACTGCAACCCCGATGGCGGCGTTGGCTTCGTCACAGTCGGCGTAGGCCGCCAATCGCGAATCATTCTTCGAAACCCGGCTGAAGTCGCTCAGCCCTGTCGTGCCGTCGTCGCCGGTGCGGGTATAGATACGGGTGAGATGAACCGCCATAGCTGAACCGTACCGGGCTCGCGGACGCGGCCGCCGGGCTCGCCGGATCTGTCCGAGCACGCGGAAACTCGACGGCGGGCTGTTTACACTAACCGGCGTGAGCGAGCGTTTCTTGGTGACCGGAGGCAACCGGTTATCAGGCGAAGTTGCCGTCGGTGGCGCGAAGAACAGCGTGCTGAAACTGATGGCGGCGTCGTTGCTGGCTGAGGGCACCAGCACCATCACCAATTGCCCGGACATCCTCGATGTGCCGCTGATGGCCGAGGTCTTACGAGGGCTGGGTGCCACGGTCGAGCTCGACGGTGACACGGTGCGCATCACGTCGCCCGATGAACCCAAGTACGACGCCGATTTCGCGGCGGTACGTCAGTTCCGCGCTTCGGTGTGTGTGCTGGGACCACTGGTGGGTCGGTGCCGGAAGGCGAAGGTAGCGCTTCCCGGGGGTGACGCCATCGGCTCGCGGCCGCTGGACATGCACCAGGCCGGGCTCCGCCAACTGGGAGCCACCTGCAATATCGAGCACGGTTGTGTGGTGGCCGAAGCCGACCATCTACGGGGAGCCGAGATCCAACTCGAGTTCCCCTCGGTGGGGGCGACCGAGAACATCCTCATGGCCGCGGTGTTGGCCGAGGGGGTCACCACCATCCACAACGCCGCACGTGAGCCCGACATCGTCGACATCTGCGCGATGCTCAACCAGATGGGCGCCAAGGTGAGCGGCGCCGGCACCTCGACCCTGACCATCACCGGTGTCGATCGGCTGTATCCGACCCAGCACCGGGTGATCGGCGATCGCATCGTCGCGGCCACGTGGGGGATAGCCGCGGCGATGACCCGCGGCGACATCTCGGTGACCGGCGTGGACCCGCAGCACCTCCAGCTGGTTCTCCACAAGTTGCACGACGCCGGAGCGACCGTGACCCAGAACGATGACGGTTTCCGGGTGGTGCAGTACGAGCGACCCAAAGCGGTGAACGTGGCGACGCTGCCGTTCCCCGGGTTCCCGACCGACCTGCAACCGATGGCGATCGGTCTGGCGGCGGTAGCCGACGGCACGTCGATGATCACGGAGAACGTGTTCGAGGCGCGCTTCCGGTTCGTCGAGGAGATGATCCGGTTGGGCGCAGATGCCCGGACGGACGGACATCACGCGGTCGTGCGTGGGATTCCGCAGCTGTCGAGCGCGCCGGTGTGGTCGTCGGACATCCGCGCCGGCGCCGGCCTGGTGCTTGCCGGCCTGGTCGCCGACGGGGAGACCGAGGTTCACGACGTGTTCCACATCGATCGCGGGTACCCGCTGTTCGTGGAAAACCTGTTGAGCCTCGGCGCCGAGATCGAACGCGTAGGCTCGTGAGCGCATGTTTCGAGCCGCCTTTCGGCCTCGAAATCGCGCTGACCAGCCGATTTGACCTTGCGGGCAGGCTCGGGCTAATCTTTTGAAGTCGCCGCGGAGCGGGGAAAACCCCCGGGGCCAGAGCGACTTGACAAGCCAGCCGAGAACGTACTAAGCTGGCGAGGTTGCCTCAGACCGGATGGAATAAGCCAGGATGAAGCAACTTGACTTGCCGGCAAGGTTCCAATTACGCTGGTGAGGTTGCCCCAAAACAGGGTGACAAAGCAGAAAAGCCTGTTGTTTGAGAACTCAATAGTGTGTTTGGTGGTTTTTGTTTGTTGTTTTTTGGCCATCTTGGTGGGGGACTCCCCGTCTTCCTGCCACGTGGGATGGTTTGTTTTTTTGATGCCAGTTTTTGGTGTCTTTTGTTTGTGATCGGATTTTTCTGATTCGAATTCTGCCTGTCTTTGGATGGGAAGTTTTTGTTTGGAGAGTTTGATCCTGGCTCAGGACGAACGCTGGCGGCGTGCTTAACACATGCAAGTCGAACGGAAAGGCCCTTCGGGGTACTCGAGTGGCGAACGGGTGAGTAACACGTGGGTGATCTGCCCTGCACTTTGGGATAAGCCTGGGAAACTGGGTCTAATACCGGATAGGACCACGCGCTTCATGGTGTGTGGTGGAAAGCTTTTGCGGTGTGGGATGGGCCCGCGGCCTATCAGCTTGTTGGTGGGGTAATGGCCTACCAAGGCGACGACGGGTAGCCGGCCTGAGAGGGTGACCGGCCACACTGGGACTGAGATACGGCCCAGACTCCTACGGGAGGCAGCAGTGGGGAATATTGCACAATGGGCGCAAGCCTGATGCAGCGACGCCGCGTGAGGGATGACGGCCTTCGGGTTGTAAACCTCTTTCAATAGGGACGAAGCGCAAGTGACGGTACCTATAGAAGAAGGACCGGCCAACTACGTGCCAGCAGCCGCGGTAATACGTAGGGTCCGAGCGTTGTCCGGAATTACTGGGCGTAAAGAGCTCGTAGGTGGTTTGTCGCGTTGTTCGTGAAAACTCACAGCTTAACTGTGGGCGTGCGGGCGATACGGGCAGACTAGAGTACTGCAGGGGAGACTGGAATTCCTGGTGTAGCGGTGGAATGCGCAGATATCAGGAGGAACACCGGTGGCGAAGGCGGGTCTCTGGGCAGTAACTGACGCTGAGGAGCGAAAGCGTGGGGAGCGAACAGGATTAGATACCCTGGTAGTCCACGCCGTAAACGGTGGGTACTAGGTGTGGGTTTCCTTCCTTGGGATCCGTGCCGTAGCTAACGCATTAAGTACCCCGCCTGGGGAGTACGGCCGCAAGGCTAAAACTCAAAGGAATTGACGGGGGCCCGCACAAGCGGCGGAGCATGTGGATTAATTCGATGCAACGCGAAGAACCTTACCTGGGTTTGACATGCACAGGACGCCAGTAGAGATATTGGTTCCCTTGTGGCCTGTGTGCAGGTGGTGCATGGCTGTCGTCAGCTCGTGTCGTGAGATGTTGGGTTAAGTCCCGCAACGAGCGCAACCCTTGTCTCATGTTGCCAGCACGTTATGGTGGGGACTCGTGAGAGACTGCCGGGGTCAACTCGGAGGAAGGTGGGGATGACGTCAAGTCATCATGCCCCTTATGTCCAGGGCTTCACACATGCTACAATGGCCGGTACAAAGGGCTGCGATGCCGTGAGGTGGAGCGAATCCTTTCAAAGCCGGTCTCAGTTCGGATCGGGGTCTGCAACTCGACCCCGTGAAGTCGGAGTCGCTAGTAATCGCAGATCAGCAACGCTGCGGTGAATACGTTCCCGGGCCTTGTACACACCGCCCGTCACGTCATGAAAGTCGGTAACACCCGAAGCCGGTGGCCTAACCCTTGTGGAGGGAGCCGTCGAAGGTGGGATCGGCGATTGGGACGAAGTCGTAACAAGGTAGCCGTACCGGAAGGTGCGGCTGGATCACCTCCTTTCTAAGGAGCACCACGAAAAGGGTTGAGACACTGGGTCTTACCCGAGCCGTGAGGAGTCTGTGCGCTGTAGTGGCGCCGGCTTGGTGCACAACAAACTTCTTTGACTGCCAGACACACTATTGGGCTTTGAGACAACAGGCCCGTGCCCCTTTTCGGGGGGTGGCTTCCGGTTGCGGAGGTCGGCGTGTTGTTGCCTCACTTTGGTGGTGGGGTGTGGTGTTTGATTTGTGGATAGTGGTTGCGAGCATCTAGCACGCAAGGGAACGGGTCGCCGACTCCTCTTTTTGGGGGGTTGGCTGCTGTGTTCTTGTGTGTTGATGTGCAATTTCTTTTGAAACTCATTTTTGGTTTTTGTGTTGTAAGTGTTTAAGGGCGCATGGTGGATGCCTTGGCACTGGGAGCCGATGAAGGACGTTGGAGGCTGCGATATGCCTCGGGGAGCTGCCAACCGAGCGTTGATCCGAGGATGTCCGAATGGGGAAACCCGGCACGAGTGATGTCGTGTCACCCTGCACTGAATACATAGGTGTAGGGAGGGAACGCGGGGAAGTGAAACATCTCAGTACCCGTAGGAAGAGAAAACAAAATGTGATTCCGTGAGTAGTGGCGAGCGAAAGCGGAGGATGGCTAAACCGTATGCATGTGATACCGGGTAGGGGTTGTGTGTGCGGGGTTGTGGGACCTGTTTTTCCAGCTCTACCTGGCTGGAGGGTAGTGAGAAAATGTTGTGGTTAGCGGAAGTGGTTTGGGATGACCTGCCGTAGACGGTGAGAGCCCGGTACGTGAAAACCTGACATCTACCTTAATGGTGTTCCCGAGTAGCAGCGGGCCCGTGAAATCTGCTGTGAATCTGCCGGGACCACCCGGTAAGCCTGAATACTTCCCAGTGACCGATAGCGGATTAGTACCGTGAGGGAATGGTGAAAAGTACCCCGGGAGGGGAGTGAAATAGTACCTGAAACCGTGCGCTTACAATCCGTCAGAGCCCTCCTTCGTGGTGGGGTGATGGCGTGCCTTTTGAAGAATGAGCCTGCGAGTCAGGGACATGTCGCGAGGTTAACCCGGGTGGGGTAGCCGCAGCGAAAGCGAGTCTGAATAGGGCGTATCCACACAGTAGTGTGTGGTGTAGTGGTGTGTTCTGGACCCGAAGCGGAGTGATCTACCCATGGCCAGGGTGAAGCGCGGGTAAGACCGCGTGGAGGCCCGAACCCACTTAGGTTGAAGACTGAGGGGATGAGCTGTGGGTAGGGGTGAAAGGCCAATCAAACTCCGTGATAGCTGGTTCTCCCCGAAATGCATTTAGGTGCAGCGTCACATGTTTCTTGTTGGAGGTAGAGCTACTGGATGGCCGATGGGCCCCACAGGGTTACTGACGTCAGCCAAACTCCGAATGCCGACAAGTCCAAGAGTGTGGCAGTGAGACGGCGGGGGATAAGCTCCGTGCGTCGAGAGGGAAACAGCCCAGATCGCCGGCTAAGGCCCCTAAGCGTGTGCTAAGTGGAAAAGGATGTGCAGTCGCGAAGACAACCAGGAGGTTGGCTTAGAAGCAGCCACCCTTGAAAGAGTGCGTAATAGCTCACTGGTCAAGTGATTGTGCGCCGATAATGTAGCGGGGCTCAAGCACACCGCCGAAGCCGCGGCAGCCATTTATGGCTGGGTAGGGGAGCGTCCTGCATCCGGTGAAGCAGCAGAGTGATCTAGCTGTGGAGGGTGTGGGAGTGAGAATGCAGGCATGAGTAGCGAATAGGCAAGTGAGAACCTTGCCCGCCGAAAGACCAAGGGTTCCTGGGCCAGGCCAGTCCTCCCAGGGTGAGTCGGGACCTAAGGCGAGGCCGACAGGCGTAGTCGATGGACAACGGGTTGATATTCCCGTACCCGTGTATGTGCGTCCCTGATGAATCCATTGTGCTAACCATCCAAAACCACCGTGACCAATCCCTTCGGGGTGCGGCGTTGGTGGGGCTGCGTGGGACCCCGGTGGGTAGTAGTCAAGCGATGGGGTGACGCAGGAAGGTAGCCGTACCAGTCAGTGGTTGTACTGGGGTAAGCCGGTAGGGCGAAACGTAGGCAAATCCGCGTTTCATTAAGCCTGAGAGGTGATGCATAGCCGTTTGAGGCGAATTCGGTGATCCTATGCTGCCAAGAAAAGCCTCTAGCGAGGACATACACGGCCCGTACCCCAAACCAACACAGGTGGTCAGGTAGAGAATACTAAGGCGTACGAGTGAACTATGGTTAAGGAACTCGGCAAAATGCCCCCGTAACTTCGGGAGAAGGGGGACCCCCATATCGTCAAGGCTCTTGCGGCCGGCAGCGGGAGGGGGTGGCACAAACCAGTGAGAAGCGACTGTTTACTAAAAACACAGGTCCGTGCGAAGTCGCAAGACGATGTATACGGACTGACGCCTGCCCGGTGCTGGAAGGTTAAGAGGACCTGTTAACCCTTCGGGGTGAAGCAGAGAATTTAAGCCCCAGTAAACGGCGGTGGTAACTATAACCATCCTAAAGGTAGCGAAATTCCTTGTCGGGTAAGTTCCGACCTGCACGAATGGCGTAACGACTTCTCAACTGTCTCAACCATAGACTCGGCGAAATTGCACTACGAGTAAAGATGCTCGTTACGCGCGGCAGGACGAAAAGACCCCGGGACCTTCACTACAACTTGGTATTGGTGCTCGATACGGTTTGTGTAGGATAGGTGGGAGACTGTGAAGCTCACACGCCAGTGTGGGTGGAGTCGTTGTTGAAATACCACTCTGATCGTATTGGGCCTCTAACCTCGGACCGTATATCCGGTTCAGGGACAGTGCCTGGTGGGTAGTTTAACTGGGGCGGTTGCCTCCCAAAATGTAACGGAGGCGCCCAAAGGTTCCCTCAACCTGGACGGCAATCAGGTGTTGAGTGTAAGTGCACAAGGGAGCTTGACTGCGAGACGTACATGTCGAGCAGGGACGAAAGTCGGGACTAGTGATCCGGCACCTCTGAGTGGAAGGGGTGTCGCTCAACGGATAAAAGGTACCCCGGGGATAACAGGCTGATCTTCCCCAAGAGTCCATATCGACGGGATGGTTTGGCACCTCGATGTCGGCTCGTCGCATCCTGGGGCTGGAGCAGGTCCCAAGGGTTGGGCTGTTCGCCCATTAAAGCGGCACGCGAGCTGGGTTTAGAACGTCGTGAGACAGTTCGGTCTCTATCCGCCGCGCGCGTCAGAAGCTTGAGGAAATCTGTCCCTAGTACGAGAGGACCGGGACGGACGAACCTCTGGTATACCAGTTGTTCCACCAGGAGCACCGCTGGATAGCCACGTTCGGACAGGATAACCGCTGAAAGCATCTAAGCGGGAAACCCCCTCCAAGACCAGGCTTCTCACCCTTTTAGAGGGATAAGGCCCCCCGCAGACCACGGGATTGATAGACCAGACCTGGAAGCCCAGCAATGGGTGCAGGGAACTGGCACTAACCGGCCGAAAACTTACAACAACCCACAAACACCAACTGTGTGGGTTTCAAGTAAGAACACACATCTGTCTCGCAACCACAATCCATAAACACCCACACACACTTGTGTCTGGAGTGCACCGCACCCCACCACCAAAACACAAAGGTTTACACTCAAAAACGAGTGAATAAAGTTACGGCGGTCCATAGCGGCAGGGAAACGCCCGGTCCCATCCCGAACCCGGAAGCTAAGCCTGCCAGCGCCGATGATACTACCCACACGGGTGGAAAAGTAGGACACCGCCGAACACACATTAAGACCCGAGCCCTCCAATCACCGATTGGAGGGCTCGGGCAGTTGTGTATTGGAGGCGTTTTCAACTCCGTCGAAGAATTGAGAAACGCCCCTATTTCTTCAATTGAACAGAGCCGGTGTCGTTCGGCTTCTCTCCAATTCCAACAACGCCCGCTTGCGGTCCAGGCCGCCGCCGTAACCGGTGAGGCTGCCATTCGCTCCGATCACCCGATGGCACGGGACGATGATTCCGATCGGGTTGTGCCCGTTCGCCAGGCCGACTGCCCGGAAGGCGCTCGGTGATCCGATCTGCCGGGCGATCTCTCCGTATGAGCAGGTTTCTCCGTAGGGAATGGCCTGCAGGGCCTGCCACACGCGGCGCTGAAACTGTGTTCCCACCATGTCGAGTTCGAGGTCGAATTCGGTGCGTTCGCCGACGAAATACTCTGACAGCTGCTCGACGGCTTCGCCGAACGCGGTGTCGTCGGCTTCCCAGCCTTCGCGACTCGGCTCATAGGTCTGGTCGACCATCCGCAGGTGCATCAGCTTTCCGTCCCGGCCTGCGAGCGTAAGGAGGCCGACTGGACTGTCCATGGTGCGGTATTGCAGCGTCATGACTTCTCCTGTCGATCGTGCGGGGACCACCGGTTCACCGCGTGGTCCAGTGTGGTCCAAAGATGTTGTGCCGCATACGCCCGCCACGGCCGCCATCGCGTGCTGTGTTCGACCAGCCCGTCCGGCGCGAGGCCGAGGTGCTCGGCAGCCGCGCGGACACCGAGATCGGTCGCCGGGAAGGCGTCTGGATCGCCGAGTCCGCGCATGGCGATCACCTCCGTGGTCCATGGACCCACCCCGGGTAACGCGAGCAGCTGTTCGCGGGCCTGCTCCCAATCGCACCCGGGATCGAGGGTCAGGTCGCCGGCCGCGATGGCGGCTACCAAAGCTGTGACGGTCCGCTTCCTGGATGCCGGCATCGCCAGGTCATCGGGATCGAGGCCGACGAGCTCGGCGGTGCTCGGAAAGGCATGGGTCAGACCTCCGCCCTCGTCGGAGATCGCGGTTCCGTGGCGGGCGACGAGGCGGCCGACGTGGGTGCCTGCCGCTTTGATCGAGACCTGTTGCCCGATCACCACTCTGAGTGCGAGTTCAGCTTCGTCGACGGTGCGTGGAATGCGTTGCCCGGGTGCCTTCGCCACCACGGCCGCGAGGTGAACGTCATCCTGGAGCGCATCGATGACGGCTTCGGGATCGGCGTCGAGATCAAGCAGGCGCCGGCATCGGGCGATGGCGGCCGCCAGATCGCGGAAGTCGTCGAGCACCAACTGGCAGCGGACATGATCGGGATGAGGCGTCAGGCCCACCACGCCGTACCCGTGTGGCAGCCGCAGGGTGCGCCGGTACTCGCCGTCGCGGACCTCCTCGACTCCCGGCACCGCGCTGGCCGCCAGATGGCCGAACATGCCCTCGTATGCGAATGGGGTGCGCACCGGCAGTCGCAGGGACAGGACGCCGGGAGCAGGAGCATCGGAGGAGAACCGGGCGCGCGCCCGGACGCGCAGCTGGGTCGGCGTCAGATCGCACACCGCACGTACGGTGTCGTTGAACTGTCTGATGCTGGCGAACCCCGCGGCGAACGCCACGTCGGCGAACGGCAGTTCGGTGGTCTCGATCAATACGCGGGCGGTCTGGGTACGTTGCGCCCGGGCCAGGGCCAGCGGATTCGCGCCGAGTTCGGCCTGCAAGATGCGCTGCAACTGCCGACTGGTGTACCCGACGCGGGCGGCCAGTCCGGTCACGCCTTCGCGGTCCACGGTGCCATCGGCGATCAGCCGCATGCAGCGGGCGACGATATCGCCGCGCACGTTCCATTCAGGCGAGCCAGGCGAGGCGTCGGGGCGGCAGCGCTTGCACGCCCGGAAGCCGGCGGCTTGGGCGGCGGCGGCGGTCGGGTAGAAACGCATGTTGCGGGCGAACGGCGGCCGCACCGGGCAACTGGGGCGGCAGTAGATACCCGTGGTGAGCACCGCGGTGACGAACCAGCCGTCAAACCGTGCGTCCTTTGACTGGACTGCCCGGTAGCAGCGGTCGAAATCCTCGTGCATGCGCTCAACGATGGCACGGCAACCGGCGCTTCACTAGCGGAAAAACGACATGGTCGTGCGAATGCGTACTTCCTCCGGCGCTCAGACCGGCACGGCCACCTGTGTCGGTTCGCCGAGTCCGCGCAGGGTCACGGATTCACCCAGAGACCAACGGGCCCTCTCGGTTTCGGAGGCATTGGCGATCGTGTCCGATGAAGCGACCAGATGCCCGGGCACTTGCTTGGAGAAGTCGCACAGCCGCGCTGCCTCGTTGACCGGTTCTCCGATCACGGTGTATTCGAAGCGTTGCTTGGCCCCGACGTTGCCCGCCACCACCTGGCCGGCGGCCACCCCGATACCCGCGTTGAGCTCGGGCACTTCCGCTCGTAGCCGCCGGGCAATCGCCCGTGCGGCGGCCAACGCCTCATCCTCGGGATTGGGCAGCGAGACCGGTGCGCCGAACACCGCCAGTATCGCGTCCCCCTCGAACTTGTTGACCAGCCCGCGGTGGTTGTCGATCTCGTCGACGATGACCGCGAAGAAACGGTTGAGCAGATCGACCACCTCGACCGCGGGCCGCGTGGTGACCAACTGCGTCGAGCCGATGACGTCCACGAAAATCACGGCGGCATGGCGTTCCTCGCCGCCGAGCACGGGCTTCTCCTGCTCGGCCAGCGCTGCGACTTCACGACCGACGTGACGGCCGAACAGGTCTCGGACCCGTTCGCGCTCGCGCAGACCGTTCACCATCGAGTTGAATCCGCGCTGTAGCTGGCCGAGTTCGGTGCCGTCGAACACCACCAGGTTGGTATCGAGATCACCTTTCTCGACACGATTGAGCGCGGCCCGCACCACGCGGATCGGGGTTGCGGTCAGGTAGGACAGGATCCACATCAGCAAGAAACCGAATATCAAGGCGAATGAGCCGAGACCGATGACGGCGTAAGCGAATTGGGTCGGCGTCAGATTGTTCAGCGTCACGGAGAACATCGCCGCCAACATGATTCCCACGATCGGAACCCCCGAGCTCAGGGCCCACACCACCATGGTGCGGCCCATGATGCCCGGAGCCAGCCGGATCGGCGGCGGGCCTGCCTCCAGAGCTTGCGCAGCGACCGGTCGAAGTGCGAACTCGGTGAACAGATGACAGCTGACCGACACCACGATGCCGGGAAAACTGATCCCCAGTAAGAACTTCGGGATGTAGTTGGTGTCCGCCAGACCGTAGAGCGTCGTCAAAAGCGCGGTGCCCACACCCCAGAGGACCAGCAGCACGCGGGTCAGCCGGAACGGGGCGAGGAAAGTGTTGCGCTGGTCGGCGACGGTTGGCGGGCGTTCTTCGATGGCCCAGCGCACGTTGTCGATCACCCGGGTGGTCGCCCAGAACACTCCCACGATCAATGCCGTGGCGATGTAGACCGGGGCCACGATGAAGGTGATCCAGCGGACCGAAGGTTCGAAAACGGGGGGAGCTGGGAACAGCACCGTGACGATGAACATCGAGATGCCGATGCCGAGCAGGTTCACCAGGATCACGAACGTCGTCAGGATGGCCTGGATGCGCACCCGGCGGCGGCGCTGGCTTTCCGATACCCGGCCCAGCACCCACGAACCGTATTCCGGTGTGGTCGCCGGGAGCCGGCTGCTCTGGCGGGTGACACCTTCAAGGACTCGGCCCAGCCGTCGTGCCAGCGATTTGTCGGAGTTCATTGTGGCGCCAGCCTAGTTCGTCCGGGGATGCCCTTAAGGTGGTTCGGGTGCGCCTCGTGATTGCCCAGTGCACCGTCGACTACGTCGGGCGGCTGACCGCCCATCTACCTTCGGCCCGCAGGCTGTTGTTGTTCAAGTCCGACGGTTCGGTCAGTGTCCATGCCGACGATCGCGCCTACAAGCCGCTGAACTGGATGAGTCCGCCCTGCTGGCTCACCGAGAGCGACAGCGACGGTGTGCCGGTGTGGGTGGTCGAGAACAAGGCCGGTGAACAGTTGCGGATCACGGTCGAGGACGTCGAGCACGATTCCAGCCATGAGCTGGGCGTCGATCCGGGCTTGGTGAAGGACGGCGTGGAGGCGCATCTGCAAGTCCTGCTGGCCGAGCATGTCGAGCTGCTGGGTGCCGGTTACACCTTGGTGCGCCGGGAATACCCCACCGCGATCGGCCCGGTCGACCTCATGTGCCGGGACGAGCTCGGCCGCTCGGTGGCCGTGGAGATCAAACGCCGCGGGGAGATCGACGGCGTCGAACAGCTGACGCGCTACCTCGAACTGCTCAACCGCGACACCGTGCTGGCTCCGGTGACGGGCGTGTTCGCCGCCCAACAGATCAAGCCGCAGGCCCGAACGCTGGCTACTGACCGTGGAATCCGCTGCGTGACACTGGATTACGACCAGATGCGGGGCATGGACAGCGACGAGTATCGGCTGTTCTGAGATGCGTCGTCGGCCCCGTGAACACCGCCGGTTGGCGCCGCTGCCGCCGTCGCGACGAGTCGAGACGGGGCCTGACGGCTACGACTACGAAGTGCGGACAGTGGCCGCATCGCGTGCGGTGAAGGTTTATCGATGCCCCGGGTGCGACCAAGAGATCCGCGTGGCCACCGCGCACGTGGTGGTGCTGCCGATCGACGTCGGCGACGTCGACGACCGCAGGCACTGGCACACCGGCTGCTGGGCGAACCGGGCCAATCGGCGCCCGACGAGAAAGTGGTCCTGAGCGGTCAGTGCTCGTCTGCGGAGTGTTCCACCAGCTCGATCAGCACGCCGCCGGCGTCCTTGGGGTGGATGAAATTGATGCGCGAGTTCGCGGTGCCCTTGCGGGGGGCGTCGTAGAGGAGCCGAACACCTTGACTGCGCAGGCGCTCACTGAGCGCGTCGATGTCACTGGTCCGATACGCCAGCTGCTGCAGGCCGGGGCCGCTGCGATCGATGAACTTGGCAATCGTCGACTGCTCGTTCAACGGCGCCAACAGCTGGATCTGGGCGCTGCCCTTGGCGGCGCCGCGCACCGAGAGCATCGCCTCGCGGACGCCCTGCTCCTCGTTGACCTCCTCGTGGAGGACGATCATGCCGAGATGGTCGTGGTACCACTTCGCGGCGGCATCGAGATCGGGAACCGCGATTCCGACGTGATCGATCGCCGTCACCAGTGCGGAAGCGAGCGCGGGACGGGCATCAACCTGATCGGCGGTCATAACGCAACGGTAACCTTTCCTTGAACGTTCGCGTATGTGTGATCGGCCACACAGATTTACTGAGTACCCACTGGAGGTAGGAATGACAACGTCGGTGATCGTTGCTGGAGCGCGTACTCCGGTGGGCAAGTTGATGGGCTCGCTCAAAGACTTCTCGGGCAGTGATCTGGGCGCGATCGCGATCCGTGGCGCGCTGGAGAAGGCGAAGGTCGACGCTTCGCTGGTGGACTACGTGATCATGGGTCAGGTGCTGACCGCGGGCGCCGGCCAGATGCCGGCGCGCCAGTCGGCGGTGGCCGCGGGCATTCCCTGGGATGTGCCTGCGCTGAGCATCAACAAGATGTGCCTGTCGGGTATCGATGCGATCGCCCTGGCCGATCAGCTGATCCGGGCCGGTGAGTTCGAGGTGGTCGTGGCCGGTGGTCAGGAGTCGATGAGCCAGGCGCCGCACCTGCTGCCCAAGAGCCGTGAGGGCTACAAGTACGGCGATGCGACGCTGGTGGACCACCTGGCCTACGACGGCTTGCACGACGTGTTCACCGACCAGCCGATGGGTGCGCTGACCGAGCAGCGCAATGAGACCGACAAGTTCACCCGCGCAGAGCAGGACGAGTTCGCCGCCCAGTCGCACCAGAAGGCCGCCGCGGCATGGAAAGACGGGGTGTACGCCGACGAGGTGGTGCCGGTGTCGATCCCGCAGCGCAAGGGCGACCCGATCGAGTTCGCCGAGGACGAGGGCATCCGGGCCAACACCACCGCCGAATCGCTGGGTGGTCTGCGCCCGGCCTTCCGCAAGGACGGCACCATCACCGCCGGTTCGTCGTCGCAGATCTCCGACGGCGCGGCCGCGGTCGTGGTGATGAGCAAGGCCAAGGCGCAGGAGCTGGGTCTGGACTGGCTGTGTGAGATCGGTGCGCACGGTGTGGTCGCCGGGCCGGACTCCACGCTGCAGAGCCAGCCGGCCAACGCGATCAAGAAGGCTGTCGAGCGTGAGGGCATCAGTGTCGATCAGTTGGACATCCTCGAGATCAACGAGGCGTTCGCTGCGGTGTCGCTGGCCTCGACCAAGGAGCTCGGTGTCGATCCGGCCAAGGTGAACGTCAACGGTGGTGCCATCGCGATCGGCCACCCGATCGGTATGTCGGGCGCGCGCATCACGCTGCACGCCGCGCTGGAGCTGGCCCGCAAGGGTTCCGGCTACGCAGTGGCCGCGCTCTGTGGTGCCGGTGGCCAGGGCGATGCGCTGATCCTGCGTCGCTGACAGCTAATCGACCACGCTTACCAACGACGCTGCGTAGTAGCTGGCCGTCGGCTGCGGCACAATGGCGGCCATGACACGCTCCTTCGACCTGCGTACGGTTGCCGGCTGGTTCCGGCTCATCGCCCTTGCAGAGGCGGTCAGCTGGGCCGGACTGCTGGTAGGCATGTACTTCAAGTACCTGGGCACTCCGCGCACCGAGATCGGGGTCAAGGTGTTCGGTCCGATCCACGGGGGCGTCTTCGTGGCCTTCGTGGTGGCTGCGGTGTTGGTCGGATGGGCCCACAAGTGGGGCGTCGGTACCTGGATCCTGGCTTTGCTGGCCAGCATCGTGCCATTGGGCAGTGTGATCTTTGTCATGTGGGCTGATCGCACCGCGCGACTGGGCTCCGGGGAGCAACCGGCTGCCGCCTCGGCGCTGGTGTCGCAACCGGGCGACGCCGTGTCCGAAACGACGTGACAGACTTGGTGACGTGACTCGTCCACGACCTTCTGTCGGGCCGGCGCTGGCCGGCGCGGTTGACCTCTCGGCACTCAAGCAGCGACCCGCGGCGGGCGGCGGCAGCGGTGGCGGTACAGGCGGTCCCGGCGCTGCCGGAGGCCCGAATGTCACCGAGGTCAACGAAGCGAACTTCGAAGCCGAGGTGCTGGTCCGCTCAGGGCAGGTGCCGGTGGTGGTGCTGCTGTGGTCACCGCGCAGCGATTCCAGCGCCGCGTTGGGGGACACCCTGGCCGGTCTGGCGGCCGCCGACAACGGCAAATGGTCACTGGCACTGGTCAACGTCGACACCACGCCACGAGTGGCGCAGATGTTCGGCATTCAGGGTGTGCCCACCGTGGTCGCACTGGCCGGGGGACAGCCGATCGCCAGCTTCCAGGGCTCGCAGCCGGCCGACGAACTTCGTCGCTGGGTCGACTCGTTGCTGCAGGCCACCGCAGGCAAGCTGACCGGTTCCGGTGACGACGAGCCCGAGCAGGTCGACCCCGAGCTGGCGGCGGCCCGGACGCACCTGGACAACGGCGACTTCGCCGCCGCAGCGGCGGCCTATCAGGCCATCCTCGATGCTCAGCCCAACCACGCCGAGGCCAAGGGGGCCGTGCGCCAGATCGCCTTCCTGCAGCGGGCCAGCGCGCAACGCCCCGACGCGGTGGCCGCGGCCGAGGCCGCCCCCGATGACATCGAGGCGGCATTCGCCGCCGCCGACGCCGAGATCCTGGCCCAGAACGTGGCTGCGGCCTTTGACCGGCTGATCGCATTGATCAAGCGCACCGCCGGCGACGACCGGACCAAGGTGCGGACCCGGCTCGTCGAGCTGTTCGACCTGTTCGACCCGGCCGATCCCGAGGTGGTCGCCGGCCGCCGCAACCTCGCCAACGCGCTCTACTAGAGCGCGTCAGGCGGGCTCGAACCACAGCATCGCCAGCGGCGGCAGCACCATCACCGCTGAGGCCGGGCGGCCGTGCCAGGGCTCGTCGGTGGCCTGCACCGCGCCCATGTTCCCGATGCCCGCACCGTTGTAGATCGTTGCGTCGGTGTTCAGCACTTCCCGCCACTCGCCGGCGTGCGGCAGGCCGAGCCGGTACTCGCTGTGCTCACTGCCGGCGAAGTTGACCACGCAGGCCAGTACGGAACCGTCGGCGCCGAACCGCAGGAAGCTCAGCACGTTGTTGGCCGAGTCGTTCGCGTCGATCCATGAATAGCCCTCGGGGCTGGTGTCACGGCTCCACAACGCCGGGTGGCGCGAGTAGATCTCGTTGAGATCCCGCACCAATCGCTGCACACCTCCGGAAAAGCCCTGCTCGTCGAGTTGGAACCAGTCCAGGCCGCGTTCCTCCGACCATTCGGCCCGCTGGCCGAACTCCTGGCCCATGAACAACAACTGCTTGCCCGGGTGGGACCACTGGTAGGCCAGCAGGCTACGTAACCCGGCCGCCTTGGCGTGATCGTCGCCGGGCATCCGGGTCCACAAGGTGCCCTTGCCGTGCACGACCTCGTCGTGGCTGATCGGCAGCACGTAATTCTCGCTGAAGGCGTAGAGCATCGAGAACGTCATCTCGTGGTGGTGGTAGCTGCGGTGCACCGGGTCATGGCTGACGTAGTCGAGCGTGTCGTTCATCCAGCCCATGTTCCACTTCATCGAGAACCCAAGGCCGCCAAGGTTGGTCGGCCGGGTGACCCCGGGCCATGAAGTCGACTCCTCGGCGATGGTGACGATTCCCGGGTTGGCCTTGTGCACGGTGGCGTTCATCTCCTGCAGGAACTGCACCGCCTCCAGGTTCTCGCGGCCACCGTAGATGTTGGGTGTCCAACCCCCCTCGGGACGGGAGTAGTCGAGGTAGAGCATCGAGGCGACGGCGTCCACGCGCAGGCCGTCGACGTGGTACTCCTGCAGCCAGTACAACGCGTTGGCGACCAGGAAGTTGCGCACCTCGGGCCGGCCGAAGTCGAAAACGTAAGTGCCCCAGTCGAGCTGTTCGCCGCGGCGTGGGTCGGAATGCTCGTAGAGCGGGGTGCCGTCGAACCGTCCCAGGGCCCAGGCATCTTTGGGGAAGTGGGCAGGCACCCAGTCCACGATCACCCCGATCCCGGCCTGATGCAGGCAATCCACCAGGTAGCGGAAATCGTCAGGCGAACCGAGCCGGGAGGTCGGCGCGTAATAGGACGTGACCTGGTAGCCCCACGAACCGCCGAACGGGTGCTCGGCGACGGGGAGGAGTTCGACGTGGGTGAAGCCTTGTTCCACAACGTATTCGGTGAGCTCGGTGGCCAGCTGCCGGTAGCTGAGCCCTGGGCGCCACGACATCAGGTGCACCTCGTAGGTGCTCATCGGTTCGAACACCGGGTTCTGCGCGGCCCGCCGGGTCATCCAGTCGCTGTCGTTCCAGGTGTAGGAACTGGCGGTCACCCGGGACGCGGTCTGGGGCGGCACCTCGGTGGCGAACGCCATGGGATCGGCGCGGTCGGTGGTGATGCCACCGGCTCCGTGCACCCGGAACTTGTACAGACCGCCGACGGGAAAGCCGGGCCAGAACAGCTCCCACACCCCAGAGGAACCCATCACGCGCATCTGCGCCTCGTTGCCGTCCCAGTGGTTGAAGTCACCGATCACGCTGACGCCCTTGGCATTAGGAGCCCACACCGCGAACGAGACGCCTTCGACGATGCCGTCAGGCGTGGTGAAACTGCGCGGATGCGCGCCCAGAATCTCCCAGAGGCGTTCGTGGCGGCCCTCGGCGAACAAGTGGAGGTCCAGTTCGCCGAGCGTAGGCAGGAACCGGTAGGCGTCGGCGGTGGTGTGCGTGAAGATCGTGTCGTCGGCGCCGGGGTAGCCGATCTCCAGGCGGTAATCCGCCAAACTGGTGAACGGAACGGATACGGCGAAAAGCCCGGAATCGATGTGTTGCATGGGGTACCGGTCACCGCCGATCACCGCCACGACCTTGGCGGCGTGCGGGCGGTAAGCCCGGATCACGGTCCGGTCGCCGTACTCGTGGGCTCCCAGCACCGAATGCGGATCGTGATGTTGCCCGATCACCAGTCGCTGGATGTCGGAGGGGTCGGGCCGCAGATGTAGGTCGGTGAGGTGGTTGCTTCGTGTCATTTCGTTCTCATTCCCTGCGTAGCAAGCCCAGTCGTTGCTCATAGGGTACGAGCGGCATGTTCAACACGTGTGCCACCGCCTTGGCGGGATCGATGCGGACGTAATTCGACTGCCCCCATTGGTATTCCTCGCCGGTGATCTCGTCACGTACCCAGAACCGGTCATGTGATTCCATACCCAGAGCCCCCATGTTCAACCACAACGTGGCTTCCTCGGGGCCGAACGGGTTGAGGGTGACCACCACGAGCACGGTGTCCCCGGTGATCGGGTCGAACTTGCTGTAGGCCAGCAGCGCGTCGTTGTCCACGTGGTGGAAGGTCAGGGTGCGCAGTTGACGTAGGGCCGGGTGCAGGCGCCGGATCTCGTTGAGCCGGGTCACGAATGGCTCAAGAGAACGGCCTTCAGCCAGGGCGGACGCGAAGTCGCGTGGGCGCAGCTCGTACTTCTCGGAGTCGAGATACTCTTCGCTGCCCTCGCGGACGGCCCGGTGCTCGAAGAGCTCGAACCCTGAGTACATGCCCCACGATGGGCTCATCGTGGCGGCCAGTACCGCACGGATCGCGAACATGCCGGGGCCCCCGTGCTGCAGCGACTCGTGCAGGATGTCGGGGGTGTTCACCCACAGGCTGGGCCGAGCGCTGTCGGCGTTCTCGGTGATCTCATTGCCGAATTCGGTGAGCTCCCATTTGCTGGTGCGCCAGGTGAAGTACGTGTAGGACTGGGTGAAACCGCGCTTGGCCAGGCCGTACAGCCGCGCCGGCCGGGTGAACGCCTCGGACAGGAACAGTACGTCCGGATCCTCGTTCTTGACCTCGGCGATCAACCAGACCCAGAAGTTGGGTGGTTTGGTGTGCGGGTTGTCGACTCGGAACACCTTGACGCCGTGTGAGATCCAGAACCGAACCACCCGCAGCACCTCGTGGTACAGGCCGGCGGGGTCGTTGTCGAAGTTGAGCGGGTAGATGTCCTGGTACTTCTTGGGTGGATTCTCCGCGTAGGCGATGGTGCCGTCGGGCAGCACGGTGAACCACTCCGGATGTGCTGCGGCCCAAGGATGGTCGGGTGCGCACTGCAGCGCCAGATCCAGGGCCACCTCGACGCCCTGCCGGCGCGCGGCGGCCACGAAGGCGTCGAAGTCGTCGATGGTTCCCAGAGCCGGGTGCACGGCGTCGTGGCCGCCCTCGTCGCTCCCGATCGCCCACGGCGACCCCACGTCGTCAGGTGCGGCGGTCACGGCGTTGTTGCGGCCCTTACGGTGCACCTTGCCGATCGGGTGGATCGGTGGCAGATACACGATGTTGAAACCCATGCGGGCGATCCGGGGGAGTTGCTCGGCGGCGGTGGTGAATGTGCCGTGCACCGGATGGCCGGCCTTGTCCCAACCGCCGGTCGAGCGCGGGAACATCTCGTACCAGGACGAGAACCGGGCCAGTGGTCGATCCACCCACACGCCGTATTGCTCACCGCGGGTGACCAATTCGCGCAGCGGATACTGGTCGAGAAGTTCGGTGACCTCGACGGACAGCGCCGCCCCGGCCCGCAGGAACGGATCGCCGGGGGTGCGCAGCGCAGCGGCGGCCTCGATCAGCGGGTCACGCAGTTTGCGGGGCACGCCGGCGGCGGCGCGTTCGAGCAGGCGTGCCCCGACCAGCAGGTCGTTGGACAGCTCGGCCTCGCTCTGACCGGCGCCCAGCTTGGCTTCGACCGCGTGCCGCCAGGTGGCCAGCGGATCGCCCCAGCCGTCCACCCGGTAGGTCCACAGTCCGACGCAGTCGGGTGTGAACTGGCCATGAAAAACATCGGGGACCTCGCCTTGTGACATGGGCAGGGCCTGCGGCTTGATGCGTTGGGCGGGACGTACGACCTCGGCGATCGGTACCGGGACCGTCGCGGTGCCGGGTCCGGTGGCCAGCCGCGGGTAGTCGGCGCCCAGGTAACGCACCACCAAGGTGGCCGCAACCGCATCATGGCCTTCGCGCCACACCGTTGCCCGGACCGGCACGACCTCGCCGACGACGGCTTTTGCCGGGAACTGTCCGCCGAACACCACGGGCGCGACATCGTCGATTCCGATCCGACCGGCCACCCATCCACTCCTCACGTCGTCTCGATCAAGCGGCTGTCTCTCGTTCACTTGCCTTGTCGCGTCTGATACCCACCGTAATGGGCTGCCCAATCTTGTGGGCGCTAAGTGCGGCCTGACCGACGTCTGCGCGGATAACCGCGCGGACAACAGTGTCTGTACGGATTTCGCTCGCCGATGCACGAACCGGAATAGTCAGTAAGGTTGGTTCGCGTGAAAGCCCTCAGAAGGTTCACCGTCCGCGCGCACCTTCCCGAGCGGTTGGCGGCGCTGGAACGGCTGTCGATCAACCTGCGCTGGTCGTGGCACAAACCGACCCAGGACTTGTTTGCTGTCGTCGATGCCGAGCTGTGGGAGCAGACCAAGGGTGACCCGGTGGCGCTGCTGGGCGCGGTCACCCCGCAACGGCTCGACGAACTCGCCGGTGACCAATCGTTCCTGGGCCGGCTCGATGAGCTGGCCGCCGATCTGGACAACTATCTGAGCCGCCCGCTGTGGTACCAGCAGCAGGTCACCGACGGAGTCGAGATGCCGAAGGGCATCGCGTATTTCTCGATGGAGTTCGGTGTTGCCGAGGTATTGCCCAACTATTCGGGTGGCCTGGGCATCCTGGCCGGTGACCACCTGAAATCCGCGTCGGATCTCGGCCTGCCGTTGATCGCCGTGGGTCTGTACTACCGCTCGGGTTACTTCCGGCAGTCGCTGACCGCTGATGGTTGGCAGCATGAGACCTACCCGTCGCTGGACCCGCAGGGGTTGCCGTTGCGACTGCTCACCGATGCCGCAGGGGAACCGGTGCTGGTAACGCTGGCGCTGCCCGACGCCCGTGAGCTGCGGGCCCGGGTGTGGGTCGCGCAGGTGGGCAGGATCCCGCTGTTGCTCCTCGATTCCGATGTGCCGGAGAACGAGCACGAACTGCGTGGTGTCACCGACCGGCTCTATGGCGGCGATCAGGAACATCGCATCAAACAGGAGATCCTGGCCGGCATCGGCGGCGTGCGCGCGATCCGGGCGTTCACCGAGATCGAGAACTTGCCCGCCCCTGAGGTATTCCACATGAACGAGGGCCACGCCGGCTTCCTCGGCGTGGAACGCATCCGCGAATTGGTCGCTGCCGGGCTGGACTTCGACACCGCACTGACCGTGGTGCGGTCGTCGACGGTGTTCACCACCCACACCCCGGTCCCGGCCGGCATCGACCGGTTCCCGGTCGAGATGATCAGGCGTTACTTCGGCAGCCCACCGGGCGGGCCGGCCGACAGCCGTTTGTTGCCCGGTGTGCCGCTGGAACGGGTGGTCGCGTTCGGCGCCGAGGACGACCCCTCGAAGTTCAACATGGCGCACATGGGTCTGCGGCTGGCGCAACGGGCCAACGGGGTGTCGTTGCTGCACGGCCGCGTCAGCCGGGCCATGTTCAACGAGCTGTGGCCGGGATTCGACCGGGCCGAGGTGCCGATCGGATCGATCACCAACGGGGTGCACGCGCCCACCTGGGCGGCGCCGCAGTGGCTGGCCCTGGGCCGGGAGCTGATCGGTTCGGAGGCCGCCGAGCCGGCGGTGTGGGAGCGGTTGCAGGAGGTCGAACCGGGGCACATGTGGTGGATCCGCTCGCAGCTGCGGGAGACGCTGATCGCCGACGTGCGTGACCGCTTGCGTCGCTCCTGGCTCGAGCGGGGTGCTTCCGAAGCTGAACTGGGCTGGATCGCAACAGCTTTCGATCCATCGGTGCTGACCGTCGGGTTCGCGCGACGGGTGCCGACGTACAAGCGGCTGACGCTGATGCTGCGTGACCCGGAGCGGCTGGAGAAACTGCTTCTCGACGAGAAGCGGCCGGTGCAGTTGATCGTGGCGGGTAAGTCGCACCCGGCCGACGACGGCGGCAAGGCGCTCATCCAGCAGATCGTGCGGTTCGCTGACCGGCCGGAGGTGCGGCACCGCATCGCGTTCCTGCCGGACTACGACATGTCGATGGCGCGCTTGCTGTACTGGGGCTGCGACGTGTGGCTCAACAATCCGCTGCGGCCTTTGGAGGCCTGCGGCACGTCGGGGATGAAGAGTGCGCTCAACGGCGGGCTGAACCTCTCGATCCGGGACGGTTGGTGGGACGAGTGGTACGACGGCGAGAACGGATGGGAGATCCCGACCGCCGACGGCGTCGACGACGAGTCGCGGCGCGACGACCTCGAAGCCGCCGCACTCTATGACCTCCTCGAACACGCCGTCACACCGAAGTTCTACGACCGCGACGAGCACGGGGTGCCGACTCGCTGGGTCGAGATGGTGCGCCACACGCTGCAGGTGCTCGGGCCGAAGGTGCTGGCCTCGCGCATGGTGCGGGATTACACCGAGAAGTACTACCTGCCGGCGGCACGGTCGCTGCGCGAGACCGTCGAGGCCACGTCCGGGGAGCCGTTCGGCGCGGCCCGGGAATTGGCCGATTACCGCCGTCGGGCAGAAGATGCCTGGCCGAAGATCCAGATCACCGACGTGGACAGTTACGGCCTGCCGGACACGCCACTGCTGGGGTCTTCGCTGACGCTGACCGCCACGGTGCAATTGGCCGGCCTGCGCCCCGACGAGGTCACGGTGCAGGCTGTGCTGGGCCGGGTGGACGCCAGCGACGTGATCCTGAACCCGGTGACTGTGCCGATGGCGCACACCGGTTCGGCCGATGGCGGGACCGAGGTGTTCTCGGCCTCGACACCGCTTCCGGTGGCCGGGCCGGTCGGCTACACCGTCCGGGTGCTGCCGCACCACCGGCTGCTGACCGCCGACAACGAACTCGGCCTGGTGGCGCTGGCTTGAGTAAGGCGCTCAAAGTTCAGCTCGACGGCGGACCGTACGCGCTGGCTGCCGGAAGTGACGGCGCGATGTGGGTGACCCTGGTGCACGGCGGTGCCGTCGCACGGGTTTCGGTCACCGGGGACGTCCGCACTTATCCGGTCGGGGAAGGCTCGCGCCCGTCGATCATCGCGGCCGGTCCGGACGGGGCGCTGTGGTTCACCCGGGCCGGTGATGATCGCATCGGCCGGATCACCACGGCGGGTGAGCTGACCTCCTTCGAATTACCCAGTGGCAGTGCTCCTTTCGGGATCGCCACCGGACCCGACGGTGCGTTGTGGTTCACCATGATGTCATCGGGTGAGATCGGCAGGATCGATACCGACGGTGAGATCACCACTGCGGCCACCGTGGGCGGAATGCCGTCGATGATCACCAGGGGACCTGACGACGCGCTGTGGTTCACCCTCAACGAGTCCGGCGCGGTTGGCCGGCTGGCCGTCGACGGGACGCTCAAGTTACGCGAATTGCCTACTGCCGCAGCCGGTCCCGTCGGGATCGCGGCCACTCATGACGATGCGGTGTGGTTCACCGAGATCCGTGCGGACAAGATCGGCCGGATCCCGGTCGACGACGCCATCCAGGAGCTGGACCTGCCCGGCAAACCGCATGCGGTGGTCGCCGACCCGACCGACGGGGTGTGGGTCAGCCTGTGGGGTTCCGATCAGATCGCCCGGATCAGCGGCGACGGGGACGTGGTGACCATCGACTTGCCATCCGGTAGCGAACCGCACGGCTTGGCGATCGGTCCCGACGGCGCCTGCTGGGTGGCGCTCGAGTGTGGATTCGTCCTGAAAATGCCCACCTGAGTGCGCTGCCGCCGGGGCGGTCGGGTAAGTAGATAGGCGATACGTTTCCGCGGGAAACCGTAACGGGAGGCCGCCTGTGTTGATTCGCTCGTTCGGACTGCTCGCCGCCGTATCGGTGGCTTGCGCGGCATCGGCGACACCGGCCTGGGCCGACCCCGTCGTCGCTCCCGAAGTCGAGGTCGTCGCCGATGCGGTGCCCGTTCCGGGCGAGCCGGCCGCCGACCTCGTCGAGTCGACCCCACCGGCCCACCTCACGACCCCCGATGGCTGGCATCTGACCGTGTCGGCCAGTGACGAGACACGGGCCGCGGTGCCGCCGTTGACCACCGCGATCTCGTCCCGCGAATACGTGGTCGGCGGCACCTACCGCGGCTCGATGACCGGCCCGGGCGGCGGTGACGATCTGCGTGGGACGCTGGAGGCCGGCTACCAGATCGGTTGCGGTATCGACATGAGCACCTCCAACGGCGTCGCGCTGACCGGCACCGCAGGCCTCAACGGGTCGATCGGTGTGCTCGGTACCGACGCGATCTCACCCTGGCCGGAGGGCATCCTGCCGGGCGTCGGCGCCAACATCGGCGGCGGTATCACGATCGGTCTCAAACCGGGCATCATCAACCTCATCCCGGTCACCGAGAAGGAATTCAAGGGCACCGAACCCTGGGTGATGATCAGCAACTTCCGGGTGAAGATCGACGGTTGTGTCGGCCAGTCGTTCATCCGGTCCTACGCCGTGCTGACCCGGTCGACCGATGAGTCCGAGGCGGTGCTGGCCTGGTACGGCACCACGAAGGTGGTCTGAGCCGGCGGCTCTCAGGTGAATCGCTTGAGGCAGCGCTGCTCGTCACCGAGGATGCCGACCCGGAAGGCGTCGATGCGCGCAAAGCCTGAGGGCACCGACTCGCCGTTGACGTCACTGGCCGCCAACCCGTTGGTCAGGATGCCCGACACCGCCTCGTCGACGTCACCTGCGGTCAACAGGATGGTGTCCCCGTTGGGCAGGTGCACCGGTTTGATCATCTTGGCCGTGGCCACCCCGGTCAGGCAGGCCGTGCGCAACGCCGCCTCGGCATTGTCGAGCACCAGGCCGCGGGCGTGCTGCAGGGCCAGCAT
The DNA here is from genome assembly GCF_019645875.1 of Mycolicibacterium senegalense. Classification (GTDB taxonomy): domain Bacteria; phylum Actinomycetota; class Actinomycetes; order Mycobacteriales; family Mycobacteriaceae; genus Mycobacterium; species Mycobacterium senegalense. The sequence continues at coordinate 1,880,384 of NZ_CP081000.1, forward strand.
GTAGCGCGAGATCAGCACGGAGAAGGCGGTGTTGTCACCGCCGGCCAGGTCGCCGACGTCGACTTCCTCGGACGGCGCTGCCAGGGCCTGCATTTCGGCCAGGTCGATCACGATGGTGTTGGTGTCGGGGCAGTAGGACGCCGGCGGGCTGGGCCGGGCACTCGGACAATCCACCGCCGCGTCGGGCCGGAAGTCGAGCCGCGGGGGATCGGCGGGTTTGAAGACGATGTTGAGCGCATCCACCATCGAGCGCACCCAGCGCTCGGTGATGTCGAGATCGCCACTTTGGTCCTCGGGCAGCAGGACCGGAAGATCACCGCGCCGCTGATCGATCTCCTTGACGTCGATGGCGGCACAGGCCGCCGGGCCGTCGGTGAAGCCGAACTGGAACGCCGAGATCCGTTCGAACGCTGACCCGTGCTCGTCGATGCCGACCTGGGCCTCGGCTTCGGTGAGCAGCGGATCCCGGAACGCGATCACCGCGGCCAGCAGCTTGTTGAGGCCGTCGGCGTTGCTGAGTGTGAACCGCGGGGAATCGCCCTGGGCCACCCATCGCAGGTAAGTGCCTGCCAGACAGTCGGCCTGCTGCTCGGCCACCAACGTCGGCGTAGTGCGGTTGATCAGTCCGGCCTGCTGCTGGATCGCATGCCCGTACTCATGGGCGAGCACCATGACGGCGCCCATGTCGCCGTTCTGCTGACGCAGGCCGGGTATCAGCACCCCCCGGTCCCAGCCGATGGTCCGATCCGGTTTGCAGAACGCGGCGTTGACCAGACCGTACGTGTCCATCCCGCAGAACCGTCCGTCGAAACTCTCGGCGTCCCATGAGATCAGCGCGCGTACCGGTTGGAACTGGCCGTCGAACGCCTCGGAGTAGGCGTCCGACCAGAACTCCTCGAGATCACTGACGGCACTGGCCGCCAGATTGTCGGCCTTGCCGCCGTCGGTGTTGGCGACCTGGCGCGAGGGCGGCTGGGCATTGGGCCGCAGCCCGCTTGAGCCATCGGTGGCGGGCATGCCGGCGACGGAGAAGGGATCGGCGAACACCGATACCGCCGTACCGTCGACCATCGACGAGCATGCCGCCAGCGGCAACGCTGCGAACACCGTCAAGGCGATGCCGATCAGGGTGCGTCGGCTCATCATCGCTGCCTTCCGGTGCACTCTGGCGGCTGACTGTCCGCGCGGTTATGTCGCACACACTAGTTAACTCGGGCGGGCGCCGGGGTCGATTGTCAGCCCGCGCCCCGAAGCCGCTTCAACGACTGACGCACCCGGTCAGCGTCGGTGGTGGACCAGAACGGCGGCAGTGACGAACGCAGGTATCCGCCGTAGCGGGCGGTGGCCAGCCGGGAGTCCAGCACCGCGATCACCCCGCGATCGTCGGTGTGGCGCAACAGGCGCCCGGTGCCCTGGGCCAGCAGGAGTGCGGCGTGATTGGCGGCGATGGCCATGAAGCCGTTGCCACCGTGCGCGCTGATCGCCCGTTGCCGTGCGGTCAGCAACGGATCGTCCGGGCGTGGGAACGGAATGCGGTCGATCAGCACCAGGGACAGGGACGGCCCCGGAACGTCCACGCCCTGCCACAGCGACAGGGTGCCGAACAGCGACGTCTCGGGATCGTCGGAAAATTGTTGCACCAAAGCCGAAGTCGTGTCTTCACCTTGACAGAGCACTGGGGTGGACAGCCGCTCGCGCATGACCTCGGCGGCGGCCTTGGCCGCGCGCATCGACGAGAACAGGCCCAGGGTGCGCCCGCCGGCCGCGGTGATCAGTCCCTCGATCTCGTCCAGGGTGCGGGTATCGGTGCCGTCGCGGCCGGGCGGCGGTAAATGCTTGGCCACGTACAGGATTGCGGATTTGGCGTGGTCAAACGGTGAGCCCACGTCGAGACCGCGCCAGCCCGGTTTGGCGGGCGCGCCGGCGTCGGCGTCGGAGAAGCCGCCCAGCCCCCAATTGCGCGCCATGGCATCGAAGTTGCCGCCAAGGGTCAGCGTCGCCGAGGTCAACACCGCCGTGGTGTTGGCGAACAGTCTGGTGCGCAGCAGGCCCGATACCGACATCGGAGCCACCCTCAGGATCACCCGGGTAGCGTTCGCGCTTTCTTCCCGCGCTACCCAGACCACATCGACGCGGTCGGGGATCGGCGGGACGAAGGAGGTCAGGATTCGGGTGGCGGTGTCGCTGACATCGTTGAGTGCGGTGACGGCCTCGGTGCGGGCCGAGGCCGCCTGTGGGTCGCTGGGGGTGGTGTCGATCGCGGTGCGCGCCGCGTTGGCGGCGTCACGCAACGCGGTCAGGTAGACGCCCAGCTCCTCGTCGAGCACGTCGATGCGGCCGGCGTCGAGTTCGTGCAGCAGCGAGGAGAGTGTCGCGACGGCGGCCTCGAAGCGTTGCGCGAGTTCGTCATCCACCAATCGCGCCATCCTGCGGTGAGCGACCGCCATGGACGTAGCCGACAGTTCGGCGGTGGCCACCCCGGTGACCCGGTCGGCCAGTTCGTGGGCCTCGTCGACGACCAGCAGCTCGTACTCGGGTAATACGGAGAAGTCGGAGAGCGCGTCGATGGCCAGCAGCGCGTGATTGGTGACGACGACGTCGGCGGCACCGGCCTTTTCCCGCGCCCGCTCGGCGAAGCAGTCGGTCCCGAACTGGCAGCGCGACACCCCGATGCACTCGCGGGCCGACACGCTCACCTGAGACCAGGACCGGTCGGGCACACCGGGAGTCAGCTCGTCGCGATCACCGGTCTCGGTGTCCGAGGACCATTCGGTCAGCCGCTGCACATCGCGGCCCATGGCGCTGAGCGCCATGGGTGAGAACAGTTCGTCCTGCGGGCGATCGGCGGGCTCCTCGGCTGCGCCGTTGTGAATTTTGTTGAGGCACAGATAGTTTCCCCGGCCCTTCAGCAACGCGAACGTGGGTTTGCGGGGCAGCGCATCGGCCAGTGAGTTCACCAGCCGGGGCAGATCGCGATCCACGAGTTGACGTTGCAGCGCAATGGTGGCCGTCGAGACCACCACAGGTTGCTCGGTCTGCAGAGCGCGGGCGATCGACGGCACCAGGTAGGCCAGCGACTTGCCGGTGCCGGTCCCGGCCTGCACGGCCAGATGTTCACCGGACTCGAAGGCGTGGGCGACTGCCTCGGCCATCTCCACCTGGCCCGGACGGCTGGCACCGCCGAGCCCCTTCACCGCGATCTTGAGCAGATTGGTCACCACGTTGGCCACCTCGCGGGATGGCTTCGATTTGGTCGTCATGGTTTGGGCGGCACGACCCGGGTGGGGATGGCCGGCTCGCCGCGGGACAGCTTCAGCCCGTCCCACGGCAGGCTGTGCAGCCCTGAAGCGACCCGCTCCCGCGCGGTGGCCAGGTCGGCGGCGGGGTGGTGCCCTTCGACCGGGACGCCGCCGGTCACCAGCGGCACGGTAAGCGGGCGGGTGGTGAGTCCCGAGGTCTCCGGCAGCTCCTGGCCGTAGGGGTAGACCACCTCCTCGACGATCGTGCCCGAGGCCTTGGCGAGGCGGACCGCCTGCTTGCGGCCGCCGTGGGACTCCTTGTGACTGCTGCGCTTGGCCACCGGCATCCCGTCGACTTCCACCAGCTTGTAGACCATGCCCGCGGTCGGTGCGCCCGATCCGGTGACCACCGAGGTGCCTACCCCGTAGCTGTCGACGGGCTCGGCGCGCAGGGCGGCGATCGCGAACTCGTCGAGATCGCCGGAGACCACGATCTGCGTGTGCGGGGCGCCGAGGTCGTCGAGTTGCTGGCGCACCTGACGGGCCAGCACACCCAGATCCCCGGAATCGATGCGCACCGCGCCCAACTGCGGGCCGGCCGCCGCGATCGCGTTGGCCACGCCGGCGGTGATGTCGTAGGTATCCACCAGCAGCGTGGTGTCGACGCCCAGCGCCGCGACCTGGCCGCGGAAGGCGGCCTGCTCGTCGGGGCCGGACTCGGTGGTGTGCAGCAGGGTGTAGGCGTGTGCCGCGGTGCCCAGGGCGGGCACACCGTAACGCTGCTGGGCGGCCAGGTTCGACGACCCGGTGAAGCCGGCCAGGTAGGCGGCGCGGGCCGCGGCCACGGCGGCCAACTCGTGGGTGCGCCGTGAGCCCATCTCGATCATCGGCCGGCCCGCCGCTGCGCTGGCCATCCGGGCTGCCGCCGACGCGATCGCCGTGTCGTGGTTGAGGATTGACAACACCAGGGTCTCCAGCACCACGCATTCGGCGAAACTGCCGTGTACCGACAGCACCGGGGAACCCGGGAAGTAGAGCTCGCCCTCGGCGTAGCCGTCGATGTCGCCGCTGAACCGGTAGTTCGACAGGAAATCCAGTGTCTCCGAGTCCAGGAACTCCGCGAGCGCAGCGAGTTCGTGGGCTGCGAAGGTGAACTCCGCCAACGCTTCCACAAACCTCCCGGTGCCCGCGACCACACCATAACGGCGCCCTTCGGGCAGCCGGCGGGCGAAGACCTCGAACGTGGTGCGGCGGTGCGCCGTGCCGTCACGTAACGCGGCGGCAAGCATCGTCAGCTCGTATTTGTCGGTGAGCAACGCGACGGTCACACCAGCAACCGTAGCTGTTCGCGGCTGCTTCAATAGGGCGGCACCCCTGCCGGTATTGTGGGCCCATGGTTACACCGGCGAAGGCCCGACCGGGGACCCGCGAAGAGCGCAGTGTGGGTGGGTCGCCCCGGGAAGATTCAGCCACCGAAAGCCCGTGGGTGACCATCGTCTGGGACGATCCGGTCAACCTGATGACCTATGTCACCTACGTTTTCCAGAAGCTGTTCGGATACAGCGAGCCGCACGCCACCAAACTCATGCTGCAGGTGCACAACGAAGGCAAGGCCGTGGTGTCGGCAGGCAGCCGTGAGTCGATGGAGACCGACGTGTCCAAACTGCACGCCGCGGGCTTGTGGGCGACCATGCAACAGGACCGCTGAACGACTGTGCGGAAATGGAAACGGGTCGAGACCGCCGACGGCCTGCGGTTGCGGTCGGCGCTGGAAGCTCACGAGGCCGCACTGCTGTCCAGCCTCGGCACCTCGATGCTCGGCATGCTCGACGAACGCGGATCTTCCGGGCCCACAGACGAACTCGAGATGATCACCGGCATGAAGACCGGCAACCCGCAGCCGCCCGAGGACGCCACCATGAAGCGTCTGCTGCCGGATTTCTACCGGCCGCAGACCGAGCACCCGGCAGGTTCGGGCACCGCCGAGAGTCTCAACAGTGCGCTGCGCGGGTTACACGAGCCCGCCATCATCGATGCCAAACGTGAAGCGGCCCAACGCTTGTTGGACACCATCCCGAGTGGCGGCGGCAAGTTCGAGCTGACCGAACAGGATGCCGAGGCATGGGCGGCTGCCGTCAACGACATCCGGTTGGCGTTGGGCACCATGCTCGACATCGGACCACAGGGGCCCGAGCAGTTGCCCACCGAACATCCGATGGCCGGGCACGTCGACGTCTACCAGTGGCTGACCGTGCTGCAGGAGTACCTCGTCCTGGGCCTCATGGGGAGATAGGTCTGATGGGTTCGATCACCGACGTCGGCGGCATCCTCGTCGGCCACCACCACCGCATCGACCCGGACGCGACCCTGGGTTCGGGGTGGGCGTCGGGATCGACCGTGGTGCTGGCCCCGCCGGGCACCGTCGGCGCTGTCGACGGCCGTGGCGGAGCGCCCGGCACCCGCGAGACGGACCTGCTCGACCCGATCAACACCGTGCGCCACGTCGACGCCGTCGTGCTGACCGGCGGCAGCGCGTACGGGTTGGCCGCCGCCGACGGGGTGATGACCTGGCTTGAGGAGCAGGGCCGCGGAGTGGCGATGGACGGCGGCGTGGTGCCGATCGTGCCTGCCGCGGTGATCTTCGACCTGCCCGTGGGTGGCTGGGCCAACCGGCCGACGGCCGAGTTCGGCTACACAGCTGCCGCGGCGGCGTCCACCGAGTTCGCGTTGGGCACTGTCGGCGGCGGGGTCGGCGCGCGCGCCGGAGTGCTCAAGGGGGGTGTCGGCACGGCCTCGGTGACCCTGGACTGCGGGGTGACCGTGGGTGCCCTGGTAGTGCTCAACGCGGCCGGCGACGTGGCAGACCCGGCCACCGGACTGCCCTGGATGGCATCGCTGATAGAGGAGTTCGGGCTCGTCACGCCACCGGCTGACCAGCTCGCCGCCTACGCCGACCGTCACCGGGAGCTGGGGCCGCTGAACACCACCATCGCGGTGGTCGCCACCGACGCCGAGCTCAGCCCGGCCGGGTGCCGCCGGGTGGCCGTCGCCGCGCACGACGGGCTGGCCAGGACCATCTCCCCGTGTCACACCCCGCTGGATGGCGATACGGTGTTTGCGCTGGCGACCGGCGCGGTGACCGTCGAGCCGGACGAAAACACCCCGGTGGCGATGTCGCCGGAAACGGTGCTGGTGACCCGGGTCGGGGCGGCCGCGGCTGATGTCCTGGCCCGCGCCGTCATGGTCGGGTTGCTGGCCGCCGAGCCGGTGGCCGGAATACCGACCTACCGGGACATGTTGCCGGGAGCGTTCGCAGTGAAGGAAAGCTGATGGGAGTGATCAAGTGCTGGTGATCCGCCGGGATCTCGTCGAGGCGATGGTGGCGCATGCCCGCGCCGACCACCCCGACGAGGCGTGTGGGGTGATCGCCGGGCCAGAGGGCTCTGACCGGCCCGAGCGCTTCATTCAGATGGTCAACGCCGAACGTTCCCCGACCTTCTACCGGTTCGACTCGGGGGAGCAGCTCAAAGTGTGGCGCGCGATGGATGACTCGGATGAGGTGCCGGTGGTCATCTACCACTCGCACACCGCGACCGAGGCCTACCCGAGCCGCACGGACATCTCTTACGCCTCCGAACCGGACGCGCACTATGTGCTCGTCTCCACGCGGGACCCGCAGGAGCACGAGCTGCGCAGCTACCGGATTCTCGACGGCGTCGTCACCGAAGAACCCGTCACTATCGTTGAGCAGTACAGCTAAGGAGCTTTTGACATGGCAGTCACCGTTTCGATCCCGACCATCCTGCGTCCGCACACCGACGGGCAGAAGCGCGTCAGTGCTTCCGGCGACACCCTGCAGGCGGTGATCGCCGACCTGGAGGCCAACTACTCCGGCATCTCGGACCGGCTGGTGGATAACGGCAAGCTGCACCGCTTCGTCAACATCTATGTCAACGACGAGGACGTGCGCTTCTCCGGGGGACTGGACACCGCGATCGCCGACGGCGACTCGGTGACGATCCTGCCTGCCGTCGCGGGTGGAGCCTGACGCTCCATGACCAGATACGACTCGCTGCTGCAGGCCCTCGGCAACACGCCGCTGGTCGGGCTGCAGCACCTGTCGCCTCGGTGGGAGGACGGTCCGGACGGGCCACATGTGCGGTTGTGGGCCAAACTCGAGGACCGCAACCCCACCGGCTCGATCAAAGACCGCCCCGCGCTGCGCATGATCGAACAGGCCGAGCGGGACGGCCTGTTGAGCCCGGGCGCCACGATCCTGGAGCCGACGAGCGGCAACACCGGGATCTCGCTGGCCATGGCCGCAATGCTCAAGGGCTACAACATGATCTGCGTGATGCCCGAGAACACCTCCGTCGAACGACGCCAGATTCTCGAGCTCTATGGTGCGAAGATCATCTTCAGCCCGGCCGAGGGCGGTTCCAATACCGCGGTCGCCACCGCGAAAGAGCTTGCGGCCCAGAACCCGTCGTGGGTGATGCTCTACCAGTACGGCAACCAGGCCAACTCGGACGCGCACTATTACGGCACCGGCCCGGAGCTGCTGGCCGACCTGCCCGAGATCACCCACTTCGTCGCGGGCCTCGGCACCACCGGCACCCTGATGGGCACCGGGCGCTTCCTGCGCGAGCACGTGCCCGGGGTGCAGATCGTGGCGGCCGAACCGCGCTACGGCGAAGGTGTGTACGCACTGCGCAACATCGACGAAGGGTTCATCCCCGAGCTGTATGACCCCGACGTGCTGACCACCCGGTTCTCGGTGGGCTCGTATGACGCGGTCAAACGGACCCGGGACCTGGTGACCCGCGAAGGAATCTTCGCCGGCATCTCCACCGGCGCGGTGCTGCACGCGGCGTTGGGTATGGGGGCCAAGGCGATCAAGACCGGTGAGCGCGCCGACATCGCGTTCGTGGTCGCCGACGCCGGCTGGAAGTATCTGTCCACCGGTGCCTACGCCGGTAGCCTTGATGACGCAGAGGATGCGTTGGAAGGGCAGCTATGGGCGTGAGCGGGCAGGCATGACCAACGTCCCTTCGACCGCGCCGAAGAAACGACCCGCATGGCTGGTCGGCGGCCTGACGATCATCAGCTTCGTGGTGCTGCTGTGGGTGATCGAGATCGTCGACACCGCCATGGGTCACCGGCTCGACCAGGACGGCATCCGGCCCCTGCAGACCGACGGGCTGTGGGGCATCCTCTGGGCGCCGCTGCTGCACGGCGGCTGGGCGCATCTGATCGCCAACACCGTGCCCGCGTTGGTGCTCGGATTTCTCATGACGCTGGCCGGGATGGGGCGGTTCATCGCCGCCACCGCGATCATCTGGATTCTCGGCGGGTTCGGCACCTGGGTGATCGGCAATATCGGTCTGCATTGCCCGTACGTGACCGTGCAATGCACCAGCACTCACATCGGCGCATCGGGTCTGATCTTCGGCTGGTTGGCCTTCCTGATCGTGTTCGGCTTCTTCACTCGCAATGCGTGGGAGATCGTCATCGGCGTCGTCGTGCTGTTTGTGTACGGCGGCGTGCTGTTCGGAGTGCTGCCCGGCAATGCCGGGGTGTCCTGGCAGGGCCACCTGAGCGGGGCCATCGCCGGCCTCATCGCGGCGTACCTGCTGTCCGGCCCGGAACGCAAGGCGCGGGAAGCGCGCAAGCGCCCCAACCAGCTCACCTCATGAACGACCGACTCGCACCCGTCGGCATCTTCGACTCCGGGGTGGGCGGGCTGACCGTCGCCCGCGCCATCATCGACCAACTGCCCGACGAGGACATCATCTACGTCGGCGACACCGGCAACGGTCCGTACGGACCGCTGACCATCCCCGAGATCCGGGCCCACTCGCTGTCCATCGGCGACGATCTGGTGGCCCGCGGCGTCAAGGCTCTGGTGATCGCCTGCAACACCGCGTCGTCGGCCTGCCTGCGTGACGCGCGTGAGCGCTACTCTCCGGTGCCGGTGGTCGAGGTGATCCTGCCCGCGGTGCGACGCGCGGTGGCCGCGACCCGCAACGGCCGCATCGGCGTGATCGGCACCGCGGCCACCATCGCCTCGGGCGCTTATCAGGACGCGTTCGCCGCCGCACGGGACACCGAGGTGTTCGGGGTGGCTTGTCCGCGCTTTGTCGACTTCGTCGAACGCGGTGTCACCAGCGGCCGTCAGGTGCTCGGCCTGGCCGAGGGATATCTGGAGCCCCTGCAGCGCGCCGAGGTGGACACCCTGGTTCTGGGTTGCACGCACTATCCGATGTTGTCGGGCCTCATCCAGTTGGCCATGGGCGACAACGTCACCCTGGTGTCCTCGGCGGAGGAGACGGCCAAGGATCTCCTGAGGGTGCTCACCGAACTCGATTTGCTGAAACCGCATGAATCCGGTCCGGTCCGACGGGTGTTCGAGGCCACCGGCGATCCTGAGGCGTTCACCACACTCGCTACCCGGTTTTTGGGTCCGGGCCTGGACGGGGCGCGGCAGGTGCGCCGTCATGCAGGGGTCGGAAAATGATCTCCGTCGCCCAAAGCGGCGATGTCTTGGCAACGCGCACATCGGGCATGGCAAGCTAGACACTGTGCGATTGACCATCCTGGGATGCTCCGGCAGCGTTGTCGGCCCGGATTCGGCAGCCTCTGGCTATCTCGTCACCGCACCAGACACGATTCCGATGGTTGTCGACTTCGGTGGTGGCGTCCTTGGTGCGTTGCAGCGCTACGCCGACCCGAATTCGGTCAACGTGTTGCTGTCACATCTGCACGCCGACCACTGCCTGGATCTGCCGGGGTTGTTCGTGTGGCGCCGGTACCACCCGATCCCGGCGACCGAGCGCGGCCTCATGTACGGGCCGGCCGACACGTGGTCCCGGCTCGGTGCGGCGTCGTCACCCGAGGGTGGCGAGATCGACGATTTCACCGACATCTTCGAGGTGCGGCACTGGGAAGACGGCTCGGCGATACAGATGGGCACCCTCAGCATCACGCCGCGCCTGGTGTGCCACCCCACCGAGTCCTACGGCATGCGGTTCACCGATCCATCCGGCGCGACGTTGGTCTACAGCGGGGACACCGGATACTGCGACGCCTTGGTCGAGCTGGCCCGCGGGGCCGATGTCTTCCTGTGCGAGGCGTCCTGGACGCACGATCCGTCGCGTCCGCCCAAGCTGCACCTGTCCGGCACCGAGGCGGGACGTGCCGCTGCGGCAGCCGGCGTCGGTGAGCTGCTGTTGACCCACATTCCACCGTGGACGTCCCGCGAGGACGTCATCAGCGAAGCCAAGGCCGAGTTCGACGGCCCGGTACACGCCGTGGTGTGCGGCGAGACGTTCGACGTCACCCGCGGCTGACTCCGCTAGGGTTGGCCGGGTGTCCAAGCGAGAAGACGGCCGTCTCGACGACGAGCTGCGTCCGGTAACCATCACCCGCGGATTCACAACGCACCCCGCCGGCTCGGTGCTGGTGGAGTTCGGCCAGACCCGCGTCATGTGCACCGCCTCGGTCACCGAAGGCGTGCCGCGCTGGCGTAAGGGCTCCGGGCAGGGCTGGCTGACCGCCGAATATGCCATGCTGCCGGCCGCCACCCATGACCGCTCGGACCGCGAATCGGTGAAGGGCCGCGTCGGCGGCCGCACCCAGGAGATCAGCCGGCTGGTCGGACGCTCGTTGCGGGCGTGCATCGACCTCGGCGCACTGGGGGAGAACACCATTGCCATCGACTGCGACGTGCTGCAGGCCGACGGCGGTACCCGGACCGCCGCCATCACCGGCGCCTATGTGGCGCTGTCCGATGCCGTCACGTATCTCGCTGCGGCCGGCCGGCTTTCCGATCCGCGACCGCTGTCGTGCGCGATCGCCGCGGTCTCGGTGGGCGTGGTCGACGGACGCGTCCGCGTCGACCTGCCCTACGTGGAGGATTCTCGCGCCGAAGTGGACATGAACGTCGTCGCCACCGACACCGGCACCCTGGTGGAGATCCAGGGCACCGGCGAGGGTGCGACCTTCCCGCGGTCCACGTTGGACAAGATGCTCGATGCCGCGCTCGGCGCCTGCGAGCAGTTGTTCGTGATCCAACGCGAGGCTTTGGAACTGCCGTATCCGGGGGTGCTGCCCGAGGGGCCGGCGCCCAAGAAAGCGTTCGGTAGCTGAGTGCCCGCGCTGCTGGTGGCCAGCCGCAACGCCAAGAAGCTGGCCGAGCTGCGCCGGGTGCTGGATGCCGCCGGGGTAGTCGGCCTGGAGTTGTTGTCGCTGGCCGACGTGGCGGCCTATGACGAGGCGCCCGAGACCGGTGCGACGTTCGAGGAAAACGCGCTGGCCAAAGCGTCGGACGGCTTTCGGGCTACCGGATTGGCTTGTGTCGCAGACGATTCCGGGATCTCGGTAGATGCCCTGAACGGGATGCCGGGCGTGCTCTCCGCGCGGTGGTCCGGTGTGCACGGCGACGACGCGGCCAACACTGCCCTGCTGTTGGGGCAGCTGGCCGACGTGCCCGATGAACGGCGCGGGGCGGCGTTCGTGTCCGCGTGTGCTTTGGTCTCTTCGTCCGGTTCGACGGTGGTGCGAGGGGAGTGGCCGGGCAGCGTGACCCGCGAACCCCGTGGTGACGGCGGGTTCGGCTACGACCCGGTCTTTCTGCCTGCCGGATCTGATCGCACCGCCGCCCAGCTGTCACCAGCCGAGAAGGATGCGGCATCGCATCGCGGCCGGGCGCTGGCGTTGTTGGTGCCTGCGCTGCGGGAATTGGCTGCGTCCTAGCCTGCGTTTTGTCACGCCAGCGCACCTGTCGAGCTCGAGCGTCACGCTGGCGTGCATGAAATTGCCGGCGGGCTCGCGATTGTCACTCTGGAGTGGCGGCCGAGCTCGGGCGTCACTCCAGAGTGACAACGCAGCGGCGGGTCAGCATGAGTGCCCCCGCGGCGATGACGGCACTGATCACCATCGCAACGGCCATGGGCAACGCGGTGTGGTCACCGCCGAGCCCGACGATCGGCGACACGACCGCCGCCAGGCCGAACTGCAGGGCACCCAGGACCGCCGAACCGGTGCCGGCCGCATGGCGAACCTGATCGAGCGCCAGCGATGTCGCATTGGCCGCCACCAGGCCGAGGCTTGCCACCGCGCCCCACAACAGCAGCAATGACGCCCACAACACCGGGCCGATCAGGGCGTCGACCACCAGCAGCACCGAGAACAGGACGAGCAGGCCCACCCCGAGGTGCAGCAATCTGCGCTGGCCGAAACGGCCGACGATCCTTGCGTTGACGGCGTTCACGATCACGATGCCCGCGGCGTTCGCGGCGAAGGCGAACGAATAGTGCAGTGGGGACAGGCCGAGCACGTTTTGGAGCACGAACGGTGAAGCCGAGATGTAGGCGAACATCACGGTGAATCCGAAGGCGAAGGCCAAGGTGTAGCCGATGTAGCCGCGATTGGTCAGCACCGACCGCGCATCGCGCAGCATGGCGGCGACGCCGCCGGTATGGCGCCGGTCGTGGGGATGGGTCTCAGGGAGGACGGCGACGACGCCGAGGAACATCGCGACGGCGAGCCCGGCGAGAATCCAGAAGACGCCGCGCCAGCCGATCAGGCCCATCAGCGATCCTCCGATGAGCGGCGCCAGCACCGGTGCGGCACCGTTGATGATCATCATCAGGCTGAACGCCCGGGCGGCCACGGCGCCATGTGCGCGATCCGCCACCACGGCTCGGCTCAGCACCACGCCGGCGGCGCCGCTGAATCCCTGTACGAATCGAAATGCCGTCAGTGCGGCGATGTTCGGAGCCAATGCGCAGGCCACCCCGGCGAGGATGCAGACGAAGGTGCCGGCGAGCATGAGAGGGCGCCTGCCGAATCGATCCGAGAGCGGACCGATGATCAACTGCCCGCTGGCCAGGCCCACCATGAACGAGGTCAGGGTGAACTGAACGGCCGAGGCCGATGTGCCGAATTCGGCTGCCATTGCCGGGAAGGCCGGCAGGTACATGTCGATCGACAGCGGCGCCACGGCGGTCAGCAGGGCAAGCACGCCCAGCCAGCTCAGTGGCAGCGCGGGTGTCTGGGACGTCGTCTCGGCATTTGTGGTTCGAGTAGTCATGAGGCCTTAGATCAAAGATTTATGTATAAAGTTATATGTAATATAGCGGATATGACGGCTCCTCGAGTAACCACGGCACCGCGTGATGTGCGTGACACCGCGGCTGCCCTGCGCACTCTGGTCTGGTCGCTGCGGCGGTTCGGTGAGAAGCAGGTCGGTCTGGAACCCTTGCCGCATTCGGAGTTCGAAGTCATCCGTACGGTGGGCGACCACCCGGGAATCAGTGTCTCCGAGACCGCTCAGGTGTTGACGCTGCAGCCCAGCAACGTAAGCACCACGGTGCGGAAACTGGTTGAGCGCGGTTTGATCGACCGGGCACCCGACCAACATGACCGTCGCTGCATCCGGCTGCACCTGACGGCCAGGGCGGCACAGCACAAGAAGATGATCGACGCCGCATGGACCGAGGCCGTCCGCGAGCAGTTCGCTCAGATGACCGAGGAGGAGGTGGCGACTCTGGTCAAAGCCGGGCCGCTGCTTCGGCGCCTGGCCTCGATGGGATAGGGGACCGGGGTCCCTAGACGCCGAAGCGTTCCTTGATGTCGCGGGTGTTGAAGTGTTCGACGATGATGCCGACCAGCGGGATCGTGCCGGCCAGCAGCACGCCGATGGTCTTGCCGATGGGCCAGCGAACCTTGACCGCGAGGTTGGCCGTGAACATCAGATAGATGAAATAGACCCAGCCGTGCACGATGCCGATCCAGCTCGGCGGGTTGTCCACCTGCACGATGTATTTGAGGACCATCTCGTAGCACAGCGCGATCAACCAGATACCGGTGGTCCAAGCCAACACGCGGTAGCCCAACAGGGCCTTACGGATGGTCTCCTTGGGGGTGCTGACCTCGGCCTGCGGTTCGGTCATCTATCGGTCCTGTCTTTCTTCTCGGACTGGTCGGACTTGGCCAGCACGGCAAGGTAGGCGTTGTACTCGGACAGTTCTTCGTCGCCGGCATCCGCGGCCACGGCCTTGGGGCGTTCCGGCAACAGGCCCGCCGGGATCTCGGTGACATCGCCGCTCGGCCGCTCCGGCGGAGCGTCCTCGTAACGGACGAACTTGTAATAGGCGTAAAAGCAGAACCCGGCGAACATCGGCCACTGCAGGGCATAACCGAGATTCTGGAACGTCCCCGAGGCCGACTCGTAGCGCGTCCACTGCCACCACGCCAGCGCCAGGCATCCGGCGGCGCCAAGACAGACCAGTGCGATGAGCGCTGGTCTCCTACGCCGTGTAGTGGACATTCGTCCATGGTACGGCGCGGGTCGCGGGCGTCGAAAATGCACCGTATGACGGTGGCTAGACCTTGGGGCCGATGAACTCGTCGAGACGAGTGGTGGCGGCCTTGCGGTAGATCGACACGACGTACTTGGTCGAACGCGTCCACGGGATACGGAGGTGATCCAGTGCGGCGGTGAACAGGTTGAGGATGTCGTCTGAGTGATTCGTGAAGTGGTATCGGATGCTCTTGATGCCGCGGTCGTTCGCGACCACGCGACACCCGTCGCTGTGAATCAGGCCGCGCACGAAGTCCTCGGTGGCCCGGTCCACAAGATCCTGCTGCCAGCTCTCGAGCCGAATCGGTCGGTTGTGCTTACGGCCAGGCCCGTGTTGGGGGAACAGGCATGGCCAGTGCTTGGAGTACAGCGAAACTTGGACGCAACCCTTCTTGGCCACGAGACCTGTTACTTGACCTGGCATGACCGACTCAACTGCCTGGCGGCACCGGTCGATTATTGTGGGGTACTTCTTGTCGAGCGTGATCCGTAGGCGCCAGACGCGCGTGTTGCGTGAGATGTCGCCGTCTCCCAGATAGAGGCCGAGGAGATACGCGTACGCGCTGACAGGCAGCGCACCAAAATCATGGTCTACGCCGCATGGCGACGATGCTGGCTCTTGCAATCGTTTGGGTGGTTGGCTTCGCCAGTCCCGAACAGTCGGACGAGGTATACCCGTGTGCCGAGCGATTGCGCAGTCGTTCAAGCCAGCCGCGATGAGTTGCTGAACCTTGTTGAACTCGTTTGCCGACCGTATGGCGCACCCCTCTCGAAAGGCGATGCCTCGACGATATTGGTGGCCACTGACAGATTCGGCAACTGATAGACCGGTAGGATCAGGACCCTTGCGGGCGTGATGGAACGGCAGACATGCCGGCTTTAGGTGCCGGTGCTCGAGAGAGCGTGTGGGTTCGAATCCCACCGCCCGCACTCTTCAGGTGATCTCAAACTGGTCGCATACGGTGCCGAATTTATGGACGATGGTCGTTCTCCGAGCCCTCGACCGAAGGCACCCGCAACTCCTCGCGCAGTGATGCGATCTCGGCACGCAACTCGTTGATGTGTGCCGCCGTCACGGCTGCCGTGGCAGCGTCGTCGTCCGCGACGCTCTGCACGATCCACGACGCGATCGTGGCGGTGATCGAGCCGACCAGGCTGATCCCGCCGATCATCAGCAGCGCGGCGATGACTCGCCCGGTCGTCGTCACCGGGTACATGTCGCCGTATCCGACGGTCGTGATGGTGGTGATCGCCCACCAGACCGCCTGGCCGAAATCGGTGATGTGGGCGTCGGGGTGACCGCGCTCGGCCTGCAGCACGGCCAGCGATGCGACGTACACCAGCAGCACCGCGCCCGAGATCGTGTAGAGGATGACCTTGCCGCGGATCGCGTGGCCGACGGCTTTCTGGATCACCCCGATCAGCACGATGAGCCGTAACAACCGCAGCGGCCGCAGCAGGGGCAGTATCACGATCGCCAGGTCGACCAGGTGGGTTCGGAACCAGTGCGCGCGGTCATCGGCGAGGTACAGCCTGGCCCCATAGTCCGCCGTGAATACCGCCCAGGTGAGCCAGGTTGCCAGCTCGACGGCGCGGGCCGCCAGCCCGTGCGGCTGTACCAGGACCTCCACCGAATACGCGGCGAGGAACACTGCTGCCACCGAGGCCAGCGGCCACTCGGCACGGGCCTCCCATTTGTCGAGGCGTTGCGTCGTCACCGCCAAAGTGTGCGATATGGAGCCGAGGCGGGCATGGGTAACCCCGAGGTTCGTCGCTCAGCCGTGCAGCGCGCGGTAGGCATCCACGGCGCCGGGATGAAGAGGTATGGGGCGTCGGCGGCGACGACGTCGACAACCGCGGCAACCAAGTCGGAGGCAATGTCGTTGCGGCACAACAACCGGTCGGGCACACCGATGATGCGGGTCCCGGGCGGTACGTAACTGCCCGACGGCGCGAAGCGGACGGTGTACGGATATACGGCAAGCTCACTCATTTCTGGCGGACTGCGGGACGCCCGACATCGGCAGCCCCGGTATCTAGGCTGGAAGGTGTGAGCAGTCACGATCCTGACAGTGGCGACGGCCCCGCGTCAGCGGCGCGGCGTGGCCGACCGGCACGAATCAACCGCGACCAGATTGTCTCTGCCGCGCTCGGCGTCGCGCCGGAGCCGTTGACCATGCAGGCGGTGGCTGATGCGCTGGGCGTGGACCGCAAATCCGTCAAGTACCACATCGGTGATCGCGAAACGTTGTTGGCGCTCATGGCATCAGCGGTGTTCGAGGCGGAATTCGAGCGTGTGCCACCGCCATCCGACGGTGACTGGCGCGATGTGCTGCGGTGGTACGCATACCGGGTACGCGACGCGATAGCCCAGCTCGGTGTTCACGACGCGTTCCCGATGGAGGGCGCGATCGGTCTCGCGGCGTTGGACCAGGCCGAATTTGTGCTCCGAACGCTGGTGGACGCCGGCTTCGCCGTGAAGCAGGCAGGCCGGGCGGCCAACACCATCGTTGAGTTGGCGCTGTCCGCGGCACGCGATTCCTTGCTGCGGGCCGGGCGAGGTGTCCATCCCCAGCACGAAGAGGCGTTGGCGGCCATGCAGATTGGTGAGCGCCGCGCTTACGCGTTACTCCAGCAGGTGCTGGTGGCGATGGCCGCGGAATCCGACGAGGACGCGCAGTTGGAGTTCAACCTCGATGTCGTCATCGCCGGGCTGACGTCGACGCTGGCGAGGTAAGTATCGTTTCGCCAGAACGGTGATGGCGCGTACATGGCGTGCTCGTCAGTGCGGAAGGAAGCGATACACGTGAACAAACGGATCGTTGCGGTGATCCTTTCGGTGATGGCGATTGCTGCGGGTTGTGGAAAGGGCGACGACTCCGCGGCGCACCCGGTCACCCCAGAGCATGCCCAGACATCCCCGTCGGGCACATACACGGCATATGCCCAAAACGGACCCGTGGAGAACGGGGCAGACACGTGGGTCGTGGTGGTTCGAGACAAGGCCGGCCAGGAGGTCTTCCACGACCGTTCCGCCTATAGCCCCGCCAAGGGGGTGATGATCACCTGGTTGCCGACCGAACCCGATCAGCTCTGGGTGTATTCAGCCGATGCCGGCGTGTACCGGATTGCTCCGGGTAGCCACGGCGGATGGACCAGGTCCGGCATCAAACCCGAGAACGTGCCGTCGGAGATATCCGGACTTTGGGAGTCTTCGCGTTCCTGACTCCACGGGTGCAGACTCGAGGGGCGAGAGGGGAGAAGAACCGATGATCGACGTCCTTCCCGATATGCCCGAGGGCGTGTTCGGTATCCGAGTGTCGGGTCGGGTGCGTGGCGATGACTTGCGCGAGTTCCGGCCGACGATGGACGACCTGCTGGAAACCGGGGAGATCCGGATCGTCGAGGTCATCTCGCCGGACTACGAGGGCTTTGGGCCCGGCGGGCTGGTCGAGGATCTGAAACTCGGCTTCGGCGCGCTGTTTCGCCACCACTCCGCGTTCAAGCGGATCGCTGTGGTATCCGACTTCGAGTGGGTGGCCCACGCCATGCATGCGTTCGCGTGGATGATTCCTGGCGAGCTCAAGGTCTTCGGGCTGGATGAGCTCGACGCGGCCAAGGAGTGGGCCGCGGGCTGAGCTCTGCTCTGTCGTGTCACGATGTCGGACATGACAATCGTTCTGGTGCACGGCAATCCGGAGTCCGACGCGATTTGGGGTCCGCTGGTCGACGCGCTCGGACGTCGGGATGTCGTGCGGCTGTCACCGCCCGGATTCGGTGCGCCGGTGCCCGACGGTTTCTCGGCAACGTACGTGGCCTACCGTGACTGGCTCGAACGCGAGCTCGAAGCCATCGACGGGCCGGTGGACGTCGTCGGACACGATTGGGGCGGTGTGCACGTGGTGAACGCGATGATGCATCGACCCGAGCTGGTGCGTAGTTGGGCCAGCGACATCGTCGGCGTGTTCGATCCGGACTACGTCTGGGCTGAGATGGCTCAGGCATGGCGGACACCCGGCAAGGGGGAACGGCTCGTAGAGAACATGATGGGCGGCACTGTCGAGGACCGCACTGCGGTGTGGGCCGCGTTGCTGCCGCAGGACATCGCAGCATCGATGGCGCAAGCGCAAGGCCCGGAGATGGGGCAGGCGACCCTGCGGCTGTACCGCTCGGCCGGAGAACCCGGGGACATGGCAACGGCCGGCGGCGGATTGGAGCGGGCGAGTGCCCGCCCGGGTCTTTCGCTGCTGGCCACTGCGGACCCATACGTCGGCTCCGAGGAAATCCGGCGTCGCGCCGCCGAGCGAGCCGGTGCGTCCACAGCGGTGCTCGACGGGCTGGATCACTGGTGGATGGTGCAGGATCCGGCTCGCGGTGCGGCGGCGCTTGCGCGCTTCTGGGAGTCACTGGACTGACGCCCGATGCAGACGTCATTCGACTTCGTCCGCGCCGGCGGACAGATCGATCCGGATATCCCACCGGTGGACGTGGCCGGGGATCTCCTGCTCCATGAAAACTGACCAATCCTCGTACTTGTCGGCGTCGGCTTGCCACTCGTCTGCTTCGGTATCACGGCCGACACTTCGCAGTACTTCCGCGGCGAGCCGTTGCAGCGCCTGGCTGTTGCCGTGGAAACAGATGTCGTCGAGCATCGTGATCGTCGGCCGCGTGATGGCGTCGATCGCGTGATCCACCCGATGCGGACTCAACTCGGCGAACCTCAACTCGGCTATTGCGCAGTGGTAGGCCGCGTCGGCCGCCCGCATCGGGTGGTACATCTCCTTGCGGTCGATCAGGTTTGCCGCCATTTCTTGGGCCAGGGTCACCGATTCCGCTGAGGGGGAAAGGAAGTGGATCAGGGATATGAACGCAGCCATCACCAACTCCGGGTCGTCCCGACCCGGGCCCAGGCCACGCACCTGTGGGCACCAACTCATCAAGCCCGCCAACACCGATCAGCGGCTACCAGGGCAACGACGGCAAGGTCTACATCGCCGCTGGCGCCTTCGACCGCAGCCAAAGCGCCTCGATGTATCGGGTTGACCCAGCAGATGTCACCGACCTTTCAGCCTGGCAGCCGTACAACCCTGTAGACAACCCATGTGGACCGGCCGGGCAGCCGGCCACCGCCACAATCACCCCTCCAGGTCGGAACTGGGGCGAAATCAGCTTCCGCGAAGTTGATGGCAAGCGTGTACTTTCCGGTACCAACTTCCACAGCGGCGATGGCGACACGAATGTGCCCGCTGTGGAGGTACACGTCGGCGATATCCCCACAACAGTCGTCAGTCCGGGGGCGCCACCGACTGTAGTGATGAGCAACGGCGCGAATTCGCCTTCGTACCGGCCGCCTATGGCGGTTACATTCTGCCCGGCTCCGCTCTCGACAATCTCAGCCTCTTCGGCAGCCAGTGGTTCCAATCCAACAACGGTCCAGTGCATTACGACGTCCAAGACATCCGCGTCAACGTCACACCCGGACATCGGTGAAATACCTGTACTCACATTCGCGATAGGACGGATATGATGTATCGCATCTCGGCGACACTGCTACTTTTCACGACTGCGTGGATGTCCTCCGCTTGCACGGCTACTGCTGACCCACCCACGCCCACACCGACGGTGGAAGCAGGCAAGTTTCCAGACATGAGCGCCTACACCCCGGCCAACCCGGACGACTACATTCAGCAGCTCGACAACCCCGGACGACCCACCAAGCTCAACAAATATTCGTTCAATACCCCCGACGGAATCCGATGTAGCTTTGGCCAACTTGCTTCAGCCTCATGCGGCGGCAACAACCTTCCCTCCATACCCGCGGCAGTATGCGACTCGGCGCAAGGCGTCTATCGATACAACCTTGTTAGTACGAGTCAGGGTGTGCAGCAGTGGCCCCGGGGGGAAAGGAATTGCTCCGATGATTTGCCGCCACACAAGGTGCTGCCGCCTTTTCACACGCTGACTGTGTATGAGGTGACGTGCGGTGTGGACGACCAAGGTACTACCGCCTGTAAGGATCCTCAGGGGCGCGGGTTCGTGTTGTCTCCGTCGTGGTCGGGTTGGATCCCCAAGGTGTGAACGAACTTTCGCCTGATTGCGATCAGTTCGTCTGCGTCAGACCTACCGGCCAACGAACATCGGTTCGAGAGATATACCGCCGTCGGGAGCTGCGGGCAACCGATTCAACTTCACCTGAAGACCACATCAGCAAAAGCGGAGGCCCGTCCCAAAGAGCCCGATCGGTCTGGCCGTCGCGTGCCGGCACCATGCCAGTCCGAACAAGTTCGGTGCCAGTATTCCTGAACCGGAACCGGTCGTGCAGTCTAGAAACGTCACCGCTACGCCCTCGCGTCGCGCTACGTTGACTCCGATCCGAGCGGGGCACATGGGAGGTCTTGAGAGATGGAGCGACTACGGCGCCACCGAGTTCACGCAGGAACGGAAAAACCTTGTCGCCGATCGTGGAGAACATACCGCCGGTTCGGCGTTCTTGAACTGCGACCATCGCAGACCTTGCTGGTCAGGGTCGAATCGCAGTCCCTCGGACTTGCCGGTGGCACGTGCTTTCTTTCTCGGTGAGGGATCTCGAGGTCATCGAGTCGGCGGATGAACAGCAGATAGGTGATCTGTTCGATCAGCTATAAGGGATTGGAGATCTCGCCGGACCAGAACGCGTCCCAAACTCGGTAGACCTCGCTCTTCAACTCACCCGTGATCACCGCACTGCCCCTTGCTGCCGTCAAGAAGTGAACAGGACTGTATATAGGTGAGAAGGGCCGACCGGCGCGTCTGACCAGACGGCAGTGACCAAGGGCTCGTAGATTCCTGAGCTAAGAGCCTTCGCTATGCTGCGAACATGGGCTCGGGGGAATCGGTTACGCCTGGTCAGATGGGCAGCGCAGAATGAAGTCACTGTCAGTCGATCCCAACGATGTGCGCAGGGCGGCAGGTCGGCTGGAAGAATTTGCGAATCAACTCGAGGAGTCGGTTGATCCACCTGCACCCGGTGCGGCGTGGTTGCTGAGTTCTGCCGCCGTATCCCGTGTGCGTGATAGTGCGGATGATGTCCGGAGTCTGCTGAGAAAGCGGATGGAAACGACATCACGCAAGCTGGCAATCGCCGGCAAGCTTTATGCCGAAAGCGACCTCACATTGGCGCATACCATCAAAACTACTATGGATTCGCAGTAAATGTCCGCTGCGGATGTTCTTCCTTCCCTTGGGCAGATAGAAACTCTCGATACGCGGCATCTGGCCGATCTCGCCTTGCACTTCGGCGCGGAGGCTGACCGAATTGAAGACAATTTCAACCGTGCCCATCAGCAGGTCGAGCAGGTTCAGTGGCAAGGTCAAGCCTACGAAGCCGCCCTGGGCTACACTGCCGGTGCCCGGACGGCCGCTCGCGAACATTCTCAAAGGTTGCGGGGTGCGGCAATCATCGCCCGAACAGGTGACGCCAGACTGCTCGCTGCTCAGCGGAAAGTGCTCGACCTGGTCGATGATGCGCGTCGCGCAGGATTCATCGTTTCTGATCAGCTCGCAGTAAGCGCGTTCGTTCCAAATCGACGAATCGCAGACGCCATGTTGTTGCAGCCACAGGCCAACATGCTTACAGACACTATCCGGATTCATGCTGCTTCTCTCCTGGATATTGATCGTGATGTTGCCCAACAGCTTGACGCTCTCGCGGTGAGCTTTCGAGAAAAAGTATTCACCAATCTTCCTGCCACGCCGTTCGATGGCCTACCTCCGTTGCCTCCGCCGTTGTCGCCGGAGGAAAACGATGATCCGTGGGAGCACGGCGGTGATAGGCGCTGGAAGTCAATCGCTAGTGCTGGGGTTAAGCAGAAATATGTTGCCATGGCACTTCTCGAAATGGAGCGGAACAACCAAACGACCGCTCAAGATTTGCTCTCCCATTACCTTGAGAATTCGGGCGAAGCAGTTGAACTGCCGGCAGATCTGTTGGATCGATGGTTATCGGATACAGTAAACGGCTACGCGGATGAATACCTGCCCCCCGCAGAACAGACGAGCAGCCATCTGCAATCTGTGGCGTCCAACGCATGGCAAGTTGCGCAGAAGGAGGGCAAGCCGGTGACAGTGTCCGGAAATACACCGTGGACGCCCGTGGCCGGGAGTGACGGCGATAGTGTGCGGTCTTTGGGACACTTTGGGTTGTCTACTGCGTACTCGATGACGGTCAATCCTGACGGCACGTATTCGGCCACGTACCGAAGCGATGTCTATGATTGGTACAACTTTGCGACATTCCCATACGACGGAGTCGCGCAATCAATTTCGTCCGCTGCCCACGATCTTCAAGCAGCCGGTTTCGCTCAGGATTTCGTTGTAACGGGATCAGGCAGTGTGCAACAGACTCAAGGCAAGGTGCAGTAGGGTGCGTGGCGCAGGGATCGTCGCGGGGTTGATCGCGGTGATGGCACTTCTGCTCACGGGGTGTACCGGTGACGGAAAGATGGTGGCAAAAGACGTGGTGTTGACCGATGCGAAGCAAAGGGTTGACGCCGAGCTCTCGATGCCACTGCCGGAATCTTTTGTACCGACCAAAGCTATTGATCGGCACGCAAGTTGGGGTGCCCAAGCTCGCGCGATCGAAGCGGCCTTTTCCGCGCCCCCGAGCGCGGTCAACGAGTTGCTTGTTCATATTCATGCCAGCAGAAGTGGCGTGTATAGGGACACTTCGAATTGTCCAGCGAGTTCGGAAGACCTGGCCGCCACGGCCGCTCCCGATTCCTCGGTCCTGTCCGCCTGGTATGACCGCGGCATATTCGACCGATGCACGGCAGTTGAGCGGTGGACTATACCGCCGAGTGGGTTGACGGACGCCAGGTCCGCCGGTGCGTTGTATGTCCAACCGGGCGTCGTAGTCCAGGCGCGTCAGCCAACCCCGCTCAGCACAGTTCTGGTGTCAGTCTCCACGGCCTGACTTGCGCACGCCCCCGAAAACTACTTGTTGAACTTCCCGCTCAAATACTCAGCGCGGCAAGCACTCCGGGCCAGTTTGCCGCTCGTGGTGCGGGGGATCACGCCGGCGGCGACCATCCGCACGTCAGCCACGCGGATCTGGTGCTGGCGCGAGACGGCAGCGCGGATGGCGTCGACGATCGGGCCGGGCTCGGCGCGGCCGGCGCCGGCGGCTCGCTCGGCGACGATCACCAGTTCCTCGCCGCGGTCGCCGACTACCGAGAACGCCGCGACGTAGCCCGAGCGCACGGCGGGTGATGCCGCGCTGACCGTGGTCTCGATGTCGGTCGGGTAGTGGTTGCGCCCGTCGATCAGGATCATGTCTTTGATCCGGCCGGTGAGGTACAGCTCGCCGTTGAGGTAGACCCCGAGGTCGCCGGTGGCCAGCCAGTGCCCGTTGTCCGGCACCTCTTCGGCGTGGCTGCCGGACGCCAGCCGGGTCTGCAACTTGTTGGCGAACACTCGTTCGCTCTCGTCGGGGCGGCCGAAGTAGCCCTGGCCGACGTTGTTGCCGTGCAGCCAGATTTCACCGACGACGCCGTCGGGGGCCTCGCCGCCGTCACCGTCGGCGATCACGGCCCATTGGTTCGGGATCGGCTGGCCGCAGGACACATGGGCCACTGCGCCCTCGTCGGTCGGGTCAACGATCACCGCGCGGCCGGCGCTGAGCTCGTCGCGGTCGAGGTACACCGCGCTGGCCGCAGCGCTCGGCGCGATGCTGGCCACCGACAGGGTCGCCTCGGCCATGCCGTAGGACGGTTTGACCGCGGTCGCGGGCAGCCCGTACGGCGCGAATGCCGAGGTGAACTTCTCGACGGCGGCCATGGTCACCGGTTCGGACCCGTTGAGCAGGGTCACCACGTTGGTCAGGTCCAGGGTTTCGCCGGCCGGCGGGAGACCGCGCTCGGCGGCCAGCTCGAAAGCGAAGTTGGGTGCGGCGGCCAGCGTGCGGCCGTGGGCCGCCTCGATGCCGAGCTGCTTGATCCAGCGGTAGGGCCGCCGGACGAACGCCATCGGATCCATGAGCGTGATGTGGCTGCCGCACAACGCCGGGAACATGATCATGATCAGGCCCATGTCGTGGTACAGCGGTAGCCAGCTGACGCTGCGGATACCCATGCTCAGGTCACCGGCCAGGATCATCTGCAAAACGTTGGTGCACACATTGCGGTGGGAGATCTCCACACCGGCCGGGGTCCGGGTGGATCCCGAGGTGTACTGCAGATAGGCGATGTCGTCGGTTTCGACGGTCGGGGCCTGGAACATCGATGCCAATGAGTCCGGGACGGCGTCCACCGCGATCAGGCGGGGACGCTCCGCGGCGGGAAGGGTGCGCAGGAAATTACGCACCGATTCCGAGGCCGCGCTCGTGGTGAGGACGACGGTCGGTTTGGCGTCGGCCAGTACGGCGGCCAGCCGCTCGGCGTGACCGGCCAGGCTGGGCGCGAACAGCGGCACCGCGATGTTGCCGGCGTGGATGGCGGCAAAGAAGGCGGCCACGTATTCGACGCCCTGCGGGGCCAGGATCGCCACCCGGTCGCGGGGCTGGGTGACCTGTTGCAGCCGGGCGCCGACAGCGCATACCTGGGACCACAAGGCGTTCCAGCTCAGTTCGACGGCGCGGCCGTCGGAGTCGGTGGAGTAGTCGAGGAACCGGTATGACGGCTCGTCCCCGAACGTGAACCGGTTGCGATCCAGGAACGACGTGAGGGTGACGCCGTCGGGTACGACGATGGTGCCGTCCTCGCGAACGTAGTTCTCGATGTTCGACGTCGACGAATCAACTGCACTGGTTGCGAAGGGATCCCGACCCATAACAGGTAAGACTAATAGCGGCTCTAATAAAGCTCGGCCTCGTGGTCCGGTGTGGGTTGTCACCGACTGTCGAAAATGTGACTTGCGTCTCGTTATCGGGGTCCGTCGACGGCGTAAGTCCCGTTATTATCCGTGAATTCCACGATTACGCGGCGCAGTGTGTCGTTGATCTCAACCGCGCACGTGAACGTCGCGCCGGTCCGGACGACCGGGTTTTTGCCGTCGTTGCATGCGACCGCGACGACTCGGTTTGCTCCGTAGCCGTTGATGGGGTCGGACAGGATCTGCGCCACTCCCGCCTCGGCCTGTCGAACGTCGAGCCGGGTGCCACCGGTATCAGAGCGGCTCCAGGCCCACAGCCCGGCGCCGATCACCGCGACCCCGACCACGGCGGCCACCCCGATGTACCGGCTGGAGAATTTGGGCTTGGGCTTCGGGTGCGACGGCGGTTGCGGTGCGCGTGGCGGAGGGGGTGCGGGCCGCGCGTGTGGTCGAGGCTGCTGGTGTGGTGGCGGCTGCGACGGCGGGGGCTGTCGCGGGGGCGGCGTCCATGACGGCCGGGCCGGGCGGGGCCCGGGTGGTGGTGGCGTGTGGCCCGGCAGGGGTGCCCCGCCCGGGCGCGCCCACCACGGTTGCTCGGGACCGCTCATCGGATCTCCTCGACTCGGCTCATCACGCGAACCGTTGGTAGCACTGTGCGTCGTCGCCTTGCAGGCCGGACCGGTAGGCCAGGATTCGCGTGAACCCGGCCGGCAGCACCCGGCCGTTGACGTCGCTGGCGGCCAGCCCGTTGGTCAGCAGGCTGCTGATCGCCTCGTCGGTGTCACCGGCTGACAGCGTGATCGGCAAACCCGGCTCGGTCATCCGCGCCTGCCCGACTCCGGTCAGGCAGCCGGTGCGCATGGCGGCCACCGGGGTGTCGAGGGTCAGGCCTTTCTCGTGTTGCACGGCCAGTGCGTAGCGCGATGTCAGCACGGAGATCGCCGAGTTGTCGCCTTGAAGCAGTTCCTGTTCGTCGTTCTCGTTCCTGGCTTCCCCCAACGCTTTGAGCCCGTCGAGATCCACCACGATGGTGTTGGTCGCCGGGCAGTAGGACGCCGGCGGCGACGGCCCGGCGTCGGGACACGCGCTGGGCTCGGTGCTCAGCGACGGCGGGTCGGCGGGGGCGTAGACCCGCCGCAGCGACTGCATGGTCTTGTCGATCAGATCGGCGGTGATCGTGCTGTTGCCGTCGTGTGCGCCGCTGAAGAAGTCGAGGAATTTGGGCAGGTCGCCGCGGCGCTTCTTGATCTCCTCGGAGTCCATGGCCGCGCATTGGTCGACGTTGCCGCTGAACCCGATCTGGAATGCGCTGACCCGGTCCAGCGCAGACCCGTGTTCGTTGCCGGTGAGCGCGGCGTCGACCCGCGTCATCAGGGGATCGCGGATGTAGATCAGGCCGCCCAGGACGTGGTTGAGACCGTCGCCGGTGCTCAACTCGAAGCGCGGCGAATTGCCCGCGGCCACCCAGCGCAGGTACACCCCGGCCAGGCAGTCGGCCTGCTGTTCTGCCACGAGCACGGGCGTGCTCTCGTTGATCAGCCGGGCCTGTTGCTGGACGGCATGGCCGTACTCGTGCGCCATCACCCCGACCACGCCCATCTGCCCGAAATACTGGGCCGCAACGGGGATCGCGACACCGCGGTCCCAGGCCATCACGTCGCTCTTGAGGCAGTAGAAGGCGTTGGTCAGCCCGACGGTGTTCTGTCCGCAGATGTCGAGGCCGGGGGAGACGTCGGAGTTGTAGGACACCAGCCGGGAGACAGGTGTGAACGTGCCCGGCAGTGAGCCGCCGCTGTAGTTCTGCGACCAGAAGTCTTCGATGTCGTCGACGGCGAGCAGCGCCAAGTCGTCGATCTGGCCGCCGTCGGTGTTCTCGGCTTTGCGGGTGGGTCCGGGGGCTTCGGGCCGGATGCCGCTGTGGCCGTCGGTCACGGGCAGGCCGCCTACCCGGTCGGGCAGAAACAACATCGAGGTGGCTCGGCCGCCGATCACCGTGGCGTCGCTGCAGCCGGCGACCATTACTACACAACAGGCCAGACCGAGCCACCAGCGAAGCCTCGCCACTTTGAGCCGCCTTCCGTGCAATTCACCCCAGCCAGTTCTACCTGTTCGCGCCGACGTTCGGGATCGGCCGCCGGTTACGTGGGCGACAATGGCCGCGTTATGTGCACGTTCGACGATCTGCTGGCCCGTGTGCTGGCGCGCGCCGCGGATTCGGGCACGTCTGTCATCGGGATCACCGGAGCGCCGGGGGCGGGCAAGTCGACGTTGACCGAGGCACTCGTTGCCGCGGCGCGGCTCCGTCTCGGTGCCGACGCGGTGGCCCACGTGCCGATGGACGGATTTCATCTCGCCGATGTGGAACTGCGTCGGCTGGGCCGGCTGGAGCGAAAGGGCGCGCCCGACACGTTCGACGTTGCCGGCTACGCCGCGCTGCTGCGCCGCATTCGTGCTCGGACCGAGCTGGTCTACGCCCCGTGCTTCGAGCGTGACATCGAGCAGCCGGTGGCCGGCGCGATCCCGGTTTCCCCGGACGTCGCTGTGGTGCTCACCGAGGGCAACTACCTTTTGCTCGACGACTCCGCCTGGGCGGCAGTGGCAGGAGAGATCGACGAAATCTGGTACTGCGCAATACAAGACGACCTACGCATCGCCCGGCTGGTGGCCCGGCACATGGCTTTCGGCAAGTCTGCCGACGCTGCACGGCGTTGGGTCGCCGAGGTCGACGAACCCAATGCGCGATTGGTGGCCGCCACGGCGGTGCGGGCCGATCTCGTCGTCTCGATCGATGCTGTGTTGCCCAACTCGTACTGATGATCTGATCACCGCCCGTGTCGACGCACGAGACCGCCATGCGCGAAAGGGACTTATGCGCATAACCCAGCGGATAAACTCGCCTCTCGAATTCTGAGAGCGAGTTTTCTGTTGACAGAACCGAAGCGAAGCACCCCAATCGACCCCACCGTGCGCAAGGCCATCACCGGCGCGTCCATCGGCAACGCGGTGGAATGGTTCGACTTCGCCATCTACGGATTCCTGGCGACCTACATCGCCGCCAACTTCTTTCCGTCAGGCAACGAAACCGCGGCATTGCTCAACACGTTCGCCATCTTCGCGGCCGCGTTCTTCATGCGTCCGCTCGGCGGTTTCGTCTTCGGACCGCTAGGTGACCGGCTGGGGCGGCAACGCGTACTCGCTGTGGTGATCCTGCTGATGTCGGCCGCCACCCTCGGCATCGGCCTGCTGCCCACCTACGCCACCATCGGAGTGGCCGCCCCGTTGCTGCTGCTCCTGCTGAGGTGCCTGCAGGGGTTCTCGGCCGGCGGTGAATATGGCGGCGGCGCAGTGTATCTGGCGGAGTACGCGAGTACGCGGTGGCGGGGATTCACGGTCACGTTCATCGCATGGTCAGGTGTGCTGGGCTTCCTGCTGGGCTCTATCACCGTCACCCTGTTGCAGGCGTACCTGCCGCCTGAGGCGATGGCGAGCTTCGGCTGGCGTATCCCGTTCCTGGTGGCCGCGCCGCTGGGGCTGGTCGGCCTCTACATCCGGCTACGCCTCGACGACACGCCGGAGTTCACCAAACTCGACGAGGCCGACCGGGTGGCGGCCTCGCCTCTGCGCGAAGCCGTCGGTACGGCTCGTCGGGCGGTCCTGCAGGTCATCGGCCTGTTCATCGTGTTCAACGTCGGCTACTACGTCGTCTTCACCTTCCTGCCGACCTACTTCATCAAGGCGCTGAACTTCAGCAAGACCCAGGCGTTCGTCTCGATCACGCTGGCCAGCCTGGTGGCGCTGATCCTCATCCTGCCGCTGGCCGCGCTGTCCGATCGGATCGGACGCAGGCCCCTGCTGATCGCCGGCTCGGTGGGGTTCGTGGTGTGCGCGTATCCGGTCTTCCTGCTGATGAACTCAGGCTCGGCGGTGGCGGCGATCGCGGGACACTGCGTGCTGGCGGCCATCGAATCGGTGTATGTGGCGACCGCGGTGACGGCCGGTGTCGAGCTGTTCGCCACCCGGGTGCGTTACAGCGGTTTCTCGATCGGCTACAACATCGCGGTCGCGTTGTTCGGCGGCACCACCCCGTATGTGGTCACCTGGCTCACCGCGGCCACCGGCAACAACCTGGCGCCGGCGCTGTATCTCGCCGCTGCGGGCATCGTCTCGTTGCTCACTGTTCTGACCTTGCGCGAAAGTGCGGGGCAACCGATGTGTGGCGTGGGCGGCCCAACGGATCAGCAACGTGCCACGATGGCACAGTGAGCGCGACCAAGCCGACCGCCCGTCCGACGAAAGCCGATGTTGCCAGGCTGGCCAACGTCTCCACGGCAACCGTCAGCTATGTGCTCAACAATGTTCAAGGGCAACGTATCTCGGAGCAGACCCAGGCCGCGGTGCGCAAGGCCGCGGCTGAACTCGGGTACCGGCCCAACCTGGCGGCCCGCAACCTGGCGGTCGGCGGCAGCGGTGTGGTGCTTTACATCGTGCCTCGCACCGACCTGGGGGAATTGCCTCTGGAGGTGGGCAGTCGGCTGACCACTGCCCTCGGCCGGCACGGCATCGTGCTGTCGATGCAGCTCGAGACCGACGATGGCCAGAACATCGTCGACGCGGTGGCCAACCTCGACCCGGTCGCCGTGGCCGGCGTGTTTCCCCTTACGGGCGCCGCCGCCGCGGCGGTCGAGGCGGCGCGGATCCCGCAGATCTACCTGGGCAGCGAAAAGCTGCGCGCGCTCGGCTCGTTGCACCTGACCGTCGGAGAGATGCGGGTCGAGCATCTGATCTCACGCGGGCACACCCGGCTGGCCTTCGCCTATTCCGCCACGGAGGTGCTGCGGCCACTCGGTGACTACTGGTTGTCGGGTCTGCGGGTGGCCGCCGCTCACCATGGCCTGCCCGAGATCGAGGTCGACAGCGTGACCGCCGACGGAGCCGACGCAGCCGCGGTCGTCTCGAAATGGGTATCGGCCGGCGTGACAGCGGTATGCGCGCAAAGCGACGAGACGGCGTTCGTGGTGCTGCACGGGATACGGGAGGCCGGGTTGCGCTGCCCCCGTGATCTCGCGGTCATGGGAGTCGACGCCATACCGCTGGGCGCGGTGAGCTCACCCCCGCTGACGTCAGTCATGTTCGACGCCAAGACGATTGTCGACGCCGCAGTCCCGGCCATGATGGCCGAGCTGGGTTACCCCACAGCCGCGGATGCCGAGGGCAGCGACCCGGCCCGCCTCATCGTGCGCGACAGCACCTGAGCATTACATGTGAACGGCAAACCGTAACCCGGCATGGCCTTGTCCGGTGACCTTCCCGGCGTGTAGCTTACGCGTGTAAGTAACTCTCCGCAGCCCTCAGAGAGGCGGACCGCCGTGAGTGTGAGCACCACCAGTGACGTCTACTTCGACCCCTATGACGTCGAGATCAACGCCAATCCCTATCCGACCTTCGCCCGGCTGCGCGAGGAATCGCCGCTGTACTACAACGAACAACACGACTTCTACGCGTTGAGCCGTTTCTCCGATGTCAACAAGGGCCTCGTCGATCACGAGACCTTCAGCTCCGCCCGCGGCGCGATCATCGAACTGATCAAAGCCAACATCGACATTCCCTCCGGCGCTCTGATTTTCGAGGATCCGCCGATCCACACCGTGCATCGCAAGCTGTTGTCGCGGATGTTCACGCCACGCAAGATCAATGCGCTGGAACCCAAGATCCGCGAGTTCTGCGCACAGGCGCTCGACCCGCTGGTGGGCACCGGAAAGATCGACTTCATCAAGGATTTCGGCGCGATCATGCCGATGCGGGTGATCAGTGCGCTGCTGGGCATCCCTGAGGATGACCAGGAGATGATCCGCGACCACGGCAACGACCAATTGCGCACCGAAGCCGGCAAGCCGATGAAGGCGGCTGAGCAGGGGCTGGTGGATGGCTCGATCTTCGAGACGTACATCGACTGGCGCAAGGACAATCCGTCCGACGACATCATGACCGACCTGCTCAACGTCGAGTTCACCGACGAGCACGGGGTCACGCGCAACCTCACCCGCGAGGAGCTGTTGATCTACATCAACGTGGTCGCGGGCGCGGGGAACGAGACCACCACACGCCTGATCGGTTGGGCGGCAAAGGTGCTCGCCGAGCATCCGGATCAGCGTCGTCAGCTCGCCGAGAATCCCTCGCTGATCCCGCAGGCCATCGAAGAGCTGTTGCGCTTCGAGCCTCCGGCCCCGCACGTGGCCCGGTATGTCACGCGCGACATCGAGTTCTATGGTCAAACGGTTCCCGAGGGCAGCGTCATGATGATGCTGATCGGCGCGGCCGTTCGCGACAGCCGCCAGTTCCCGCCCGACGGTGAGGTTTTCGACATCCACCGCGAGCAGCGTCAGCACCTGGCGTTCAGTGTCGGCACCCACTACTGCCTGGGCTCGGCGCTGGCGCGACTGGAGGGCCGGATCGCGTTGGAGGAGATGCTCAAGCGGTTCCCGGAGTGGGACGTCGACCTCGACAACGCCGTTCTGTCGCCGACTTCGACCGTCCGCGGGTGGGATTCGATGCCGGCGGTCATTCGGTGACCGCTGCGCTCACCGTCCCGAAGGACTGGGCTCAAGTTACCCCTGAGTGGATGACGGAGGCGCTGGCCGATCATCACCCGGAGGCGGTGGTGGACAAGGTGACCGTCGACATGCGCGACGACGGCACCAATCGTCGGGCGCGCCTGTCGGTCACGTACAAGCCAGGGCCCGCTGGTCCGTCCACGGTGTTCGCCAAAGCCGTGGATCCCGACCACAAGGAGATGATCAAGTACACCAGCGGCCTGTTGCACGAGCCCAGGTTGTTCAACTCGAAAGTCGAACTGCCGCTGGAGCATCCGACGGTCTATGCCGCACCGCTCGATGAGCGTGACGAAGACTTCGTGTTGATCATGGAGGACCTGACGGCCCGCGCGGCCGATCCGCGGGATGCCACCCGGCCGCTGACGGTGGAGCAGGCCGCACACGGAGTGCGGGGCCTGGCCCGGCTGCACGGGGCATTCTGGGGCGAGCGGGTGCGCCGTCCCGGCCTGGAGTGGCTGGAGCCGTTCGTGCCGTGGGACGGCATGCAGTGGGCGCCGTTGCCGGCTGCACTCGAGCGCCTGGGTGACGACGCACCGGGATCGGTGCAGGCACTGACCATCGACCATCTGGTGGAAGGGATTTGGAAGCCCTTCATCCGCACGTTGACCTCGCCCGGTACTGCCAGGACGTTGCTACACGGCGATCCGCACATCGGGAACACCTACCTGGTGCCGAGTGGCGATGTCGGGTTCCTGGACTGGCAGGTGGCCCGCCACGGCAACTTCTCCTTGGATCTCGGTTACTTCCTGCAAGGCGCACTGACCACGGAGGACCGTCGGGTGGCCGAGCGTGAGCTGCTTGAGGAGTACCGCAACGAACTTGGCCTGCCCGCCGACGAACTGCCGTCGCCCGACGAGATCTGGCTGCGCTACCGGGCTTCGGTCGCCCACGGTCTGACGACCTGGCTGGCCACCGCCAGCGCGGGGGAGTTGTGGCAGCGCCCGGACATCGCACTGGCACTGGCGCAGCGGTATTCGACGGCCTATGAGGATCTGCAGACCGCACAGGCACTGGCCGATCTCCTCGACCGCTGAGGTCGACCGCGGCTGCTCAGCCCGTCGCGGGCAGGTCTGACGGCAGATCGGTGATGTGCCGCCACTGTTCGAAGTGCGCGGCCATGGTGGCGGCGGCCAGATCTGGGTCGCGGAGGCGCAGCGCCCCGACGATCTGACGGTGGATCAGGTCGGTGCGGAAGTGCCCGTGCTCATCGGGTTTCTCGGAGGTGATGGCCCGGATCCGGCGTTGGCTGAGCAACTCGCGCAGGACGTCCACCAGGCCATCGGCGATGAGGTTGAGCACCGGGTTGTCGACGATGCGGTACAGGCACCGGTGGAAGTTGTAGTCGGCGGCGTCGGCGCCGGCATGGTCGCCGGCCGCTGAACCGGTCACCATCTGCTCGACATAGTCCTCGAGCTCAGCGAGGTCGGCCGGGGTCGCCCGTATCGCGGCGGCACGAACGACGGTCTCTTCCAACATCTCTCGGCCGCGCTCCAGTTGATCTGTGGTGATCAGTCCCAAGCGCACACTCAGGTCGAAGAACAACCGGACCGCGGTGGGGCTGGAGGCGGCGAGGTGGATTCCGCTGCCCTGCGTGCGGGTCACCAGGCCCAGCGACTCCAGTGCGGCGAGTTGTTCGCGCAGGGCCCCGCGGCTGATCCCCAGGGTCTCTGCGAGCTGGCGTTCGGTGGGCAGCCGGGCGATCTCACCGTCGGCGGTACGTGTGGCCGAACGCATGATCTCGTCGACCACTCGTTCCAGGGCGTCCAACATCCACCTCCCGCAGATTGGCCGACCAATGTCGCGTGTTCGTTCACTGTAGCCCAATCGTGGCTGGTGGCATGACGACGAACACGACGGTTGACAGTGAGTGACCTCCGCCATACCGTATTGGTCAAACCAAATTGGTTCAACCAATCTGACTACGCGGAGGCCACGCTTGAGTTCCATCACCTTCGTCGGCTTGGGAGCGATCGGGTTGCCGATGGCCCAGGTTCTGGCGAAATCCGGGCACCAGGTTGTGGGTGTCGACCCGATCGAGGCGGCACGCCGGCGGGCCGGCGAGGCCGGCATTTCGTCCGTCGAGACCATCACCGCGGCGCCGCCGTCGCCACTGGTCATTGTCATGGTGGCCACCGGAGACCAGCTGAACACCCTGATCGATGAGGCCGGTGCGGATCTCGCCGGCCAGACCTGGGTGCTGATGTCGACCGTCGGCCCCGACGCGCTCAAGGCTGCCGCCGAACGGCTGTGCACCGCCGGTGCCCGGACCGTCGACGCACCGGTGACCGGAGGCGTGGCGCGCGCGCAGACGGGCGAGTTGGTGATTTTCGCCGCCGGTCCGGACGCCGTGGTCGACGACGTGCGCGGCGTGCTTCAGGCCTTGGGCACCGTCCGCGCCGTCGGCACGGCCCTCGGCGACGGTCAAGCCATCAAGGTGGTCAACCAGCACCTGTGCTCGGTGCACATCGTCGCCGCGGCCGAAGCGCTGAACCTGGCCGCCACGCTGGGACTGGACCAGGCGGCCGTGCTCGATCTCGTCCAGCACGGCGCGGCCGGTTCCTGGATGCTGTCGGATCGCGGCCCGCGCATGCTGCTCGGCACCGACGCCCCGGTCACCAGCACCATCGACATCTTCGTCAAGGACAGCGGGCTGGTTGCCGATGCCGCCGCCGGATCCGGCGCCGACGTGCCACTGCTCGACCTCGCGCGCCGGCGCTACCTCGACGCCGTCGGCCTCGGCCTGGGCCGGCGCGACGACAGTCGCGTCATCGAAACCTACGAATCGGACACAGGAGCCGCCCGATGACCGCGAATCCGACTGTCGCGGCTGACGATCCGCGGCGGGTATCGCTCGCGTCGATGATCGGCTCGGCCGTGGAGAGCTACGACTTCTTCATCTACGGCACCGCTGCCGCAGCCTATTTCGGCAGTGTCTTCTTCCATGCCGACGAGCCGATCGTCGGCGTGCTGGCCTCATTCGCCACGCTCGCGGTGGGCTTCGTGTTCCGGCCCGTCGGTGGGTACCTGGCGGGGCATTTCGGTGACCGGTTCGGCCGCAAGGCCGTGCTGTTCTGGTCCCTGGTCGTGATGGGCGTGGGCACGGTCCTGATCGGAGTGCTGCCCACCTACCAACAGATTGGGGTGTTGGCGCCGATTCTGCTCATCGTGTTGCGCATGGTGCAGGGCATCGGTTTCGGCGCGGAGTGGGGCGGGGCCGTGCTGATGGCCGTCGAACACGCGCCGCCGCACCGCCGCGGGCTGTTCGGTGCGGTGCCCCAGATCGGCATCCCGCTCGGGTTGGTCCTGGCCAACGGTGCCTTCCTGCTCTCGAGCGCGCTGTTCGACGGAGACTGGGTGTGGCGCGCGCCGTTCCTGGCGTCGTCGGTGATGATCGCCATCGGCATCTATGTCCGACTCGGCGTGAGCGAATCTCCCGACTTCGAGAAAGTCAAGAAAGCCAACGAGATTCACCGTCAACCCGCGCTGGAGGTGATCCGGTCGGACTGGCGGATGATCCTGCGCATCATCGGTCTGCGACTGGCCGAGACCGGTGGCTATTACGTGTCGACCAGCTTCGTCCTGTCCTACGTGGGCCTGGCCGCGATCTCGTCGAAGAACGACGTCCTGGCCGGCACGCTGATCGGTTCTGCGCTCGGCCTGGCGAGTCTGCCGTTGTTCGGTGCGCTGAGCGACCGGATCGGCCGCAAACCCGTCTTCCTGATCGGCTCGGTGTTCACCATCGCGTTCGGTATTCCGATGTTCCTGCTGATCAACACCGGCGCGTTCGTCATGATCGTGGTCGCGGTCGCACTCGCCCTGCTGCTCAGCCACGATCCGATCTTCGCGGTCGAGTCGAGCTGGTTCTCCGAACAGTTCCCGGCCAACGTGCGGTCCTCGGGAATCTCCTTGGGCTACAACGGCGCATCGGTGATCGTCGGCTTCGTCCCGTTCATCGCCACCCTGGTCTACGGCAGCATGGGCTGGCTCGGTCCGGCCCTGCTGTTCATCCTCATGGGCGTCATCTCCACCGCGCTCGCGGTCCGCACACGTGAGACAGCGCCCGCCCTGATCCCATCGGCCCCCCGGCCGCCGGCAGAAAAGGTTGCCTGATCATGACCACTGTTTCCGATCCCGCGACAACGGCAGTCGCGCCCGAGCGGGTGCGCCGCATCGCCCAAGCCGCACAACGCATCCGGCATTACGCGTTGACCCAGGCCGAGGTGCAGGGCCAGGGCTACATCGGCCAGGCTCTCGACATCGCCGACGTTCTGGCGGTGCTCTACACCGACCAGTTGAACCTGCGTCCGGAGGAGCCGGAGTGGGAGGGCCGCGACCGCTGTCTGCTGTCCATCGGCCACTATGCGATCGCCCTGTACGCCGCGTTGGCCGAGGCAGGATTCATCCCTGTCGAGGAGCTCGACACCTACGCCACCGACGAGTCCCGGCTGCCCATGTCCGGCATGGCCGGCTACACGCCGGGCATGGAGATCTCGGGCGGCTCGCTGGGCCACGGGCTGGGCATCGCCGTCGGAAAGGCACTCGGCTTGCGCCGCAAGGGAAATCCGGCGTTCGTCTACAACATTCTGTCCGACGGGGAACTCGATGAGGGTTCCACCTGGGAAGCCGTGCAGACCTGCGCGCACTTCGGTCTCGACAACGTCATCGCGGTCGTCGACATGAACAATCAGCAGGCCGATGGGCCGGCCCAGAGCATGCTCGGGACCGAACCCGTACACGAGAAGTTCGCGGTCAACGGCTGGGATGTGCGCCGGGTCGACGGCCATGACATCGCCGCGGTGGTGGAGGCCTTGGAGGATCTTCGAGCTCGGCGCGGCCGGCCCAAGGCTCTGATCTGCGACACGGTGCTCGGTAAAGGCGTGGCCATGCTGCAGAGCCGCGACAAGTTGCACTTCATGCAGGTCGCGCCGGACGAATGGGCGCTTGCCCACCAACAGCTCGACGAAGGGTTCACGTCATGACCACCGCAGCCCCCAAGAAACGCCTGACCTCCGACGCCATGATCGCCTCGATCGCCGACGGCGACAAGGTGGTGCGCGCGCCGTTCGGTCACGCCTTGCTGGCCGCGGCCGAGCGGAATCCCCAGATCGTCGGGCTGAGCGCGGATCTCGCGAAATACACCGACA
Source organism: Mycolicibacterium senegalense (assembly GCF_019645875.1). Classification (GTDB taxonomy): domain Bacteria; phylum Actinomycetota; class Actinomycetes; order Mycobacteriales; family Mycobacteriaceae; genus Mycobacterium; species Mycobacterium senegalense. The sequence goes on from NZ_CP081000.1 coordinate 1,917,588, forward strand.
TGCACATCTTCCGTGACGCGATGCCAGACCGGTTCTACCAGGTCGGGATGGCCGAGCAGGTGCTGATGGGAGCGGCCGCCGGGCTGGCCGAGGAAGGGTTCGTGCCGTTCGCGTCGACTTATTCGGTGTTCGCCACGCGTCGGGCCTACGACTTCATCTGCCTCGACATCGCCGAGCGCATGCTCAACGTCAACATCGTGGCGGCGCTGCCGGGGCTGACGACGGGCTACGGGCCGAGTCATCAAGCGACCGAGGACATCGCGATCCTGCGCGGCATGCCGAATCTGACCATCGTCGATCCTTGCGATTCGGTGGACATCGAGCAGGCGGTCCCACAGTTGGCCGCCAGCCCTGGCCCGACCTATCTGCGGTTGCTGCGCGGCGCCGTGCCGACCGTGCTCGACGAGTACGACTACACCTTCGAGCTCGGTAAGGCCGCGAAGCTGCGGGACGGCGGCGAGGTGCTGTTCATCTCCTCGGGCCTGATGACCGAGCGTGCCCTGCAGGCCGCCACGCAGCTCGAGCGGGACAACGTCGATGTCGCGGTGCTCCACGTGCCCACCATCAAGCCGCTCGACGAGGCGACGATCCTGGCCGAGATCGCCAAGGACCGGCTGGTGTTCACGCTGGAGAACCACTCGGTGATCGGCGGATTGTTCGAGTCGATCGCCTCTGCGCTCGTGCGCAACGGGGTATCGCGGCCGGTGTCGCCGATTGCACTGCCCGATGAGTTCCTCGTCGCCGGCGCATTGCCCACGTTGTACGACCGCTACGGTCTGTCGGTCAGCCGGATCGTGGACCGGGTGCGCTCGGCGCTGTAGCCGTCGGGATTCCGCCTCGCGCCTGCTGCCGCCCGGGCATGATGCAGCTGTATCCAACCCAGTGGTGAAGCGAGGACAGTGTGACAGGTGTGGTGGTGACAGGTGCGGCGTCGGGGATCGGCCGGGCCAGCGCGGAGGCGTTGATCGCAGATGGTCGGCGGGTTGCGTTGTGGGACATGGCCCCCGAGGTGCACGACGTGGCCGAGGCGTTGGGTATGCCCTCCGCGGTGATGGACGTGTGCGACACCGGCGCGCTGCCGGCCGCTGTCGAGGAGGCGGCCATCGCGCTCGACGGCATCGACGGCCTGGTGCACGCCGCGGGCCGCGTGCTGCCGGAACCGGTGGGCGCCTACACCGAGGAGTCCTGGGACGCGGTGCTCGACGTGAACCTGCGTGCGCAGGCGCTGTTGACGCAGCTGCTGCTGCCGCACCTGGAGAAGGCCGCCGCCGACGGCGGATCGCCTGCAGTGGTGGGCATCTCGAGCATCGAGGGTCTGGCGGCCAACCCGTTCATTCCGGCTTACTGCGCGTCGAAGGCCGGGCTGCTCGGCATGACCCGTTCGATGGCTGCTCAGCTGGGTCCGTTGGGAATTCGGGTCAATGCGGTGTGTCCGGGTTTCATCCACACCCCGATGCTGCAGATCGCGTTGGACGTCGAGGAGATCCGCGCGAGCTTCGAACAGGCCGCGCCGATGGGCCGGCTCGGTCAGCCCCAGGAGGTCGCGGCCGCGGTGGCGTTCCTGATGTCGCCGAAGGCGTCGTTCATCACCGGCACCCAGCTCGTGGTGGACGGCGGAGTGACCAGCCGTCACGCTTGAACTAGTCGCTGGCCGGCAGCGGCTTGGCCTCTTTGAGGCTGAGGGCCGTGGTCCCGATAGAAAGCGTGCCGGCGCCGGCCTTGGTGACCAGTACCTCGGCGCCGCCGTCGTCGACGTAACGCTTGCCCATCAGGTTGCCGTCCGAGAATGCCGCGTCGATCGTGAGATCGGAATCCTGCGCCGGCTTCTCCTGGTCGAGCGGGATCATCGGCACGCCGCCGGCACGCAGATCGTCGAGGCTGTCGGCGCTGCGCACCACGATGACCTGGGTGTCGCACACCTGGCTCTGCAGGCGGGTGCCGTTCTTGATCATGCTGACTCCTTCGAAAGAGGTGCGAGTTCGTCGACAAGCTGGCGGCGCAGGACCTTGCCGGTCGGATTCGTGGGCAGTTCGTCGCGGAACACCACCCGGTCGGGGGTGCGGGATCCACGCAGTTGCTTACGCACATGATCGCGTAGCGCTTCGGGGTCGGGGGAAGCGCCCGCGGCCGGAACCACGACGGCCACGATGATCTGTCCCCATTGCGGGTCCTCGGGACCGACGACGGCGACGTCGCGGACCTCGGGATGCTCGACGAGTACGTCCTCGATCTCGGCCGGGGCGATGTTTTCGCCGCCGCGGATGATGGTGTCGTCGGAGCGTCCGCCGATGAACAGGTAGCCGCCTTCGTCGAGCATGGCGACATCCTTGGTCGGGAACCAGCCTTCGGCGTCCAGCACGGAGCCGATGTCGGTGTATCGCCCCGACACCTGCTCGCCGCGGACGAACAGCTCGCCGGTCTCTCCGGCGCCCAGCACCGTGCCATCCTCGGCGCGAATCTGAACCTCGATGCCAGGTACCACCTGGCCCACCGAGCCGAGCCGACGGGCCGCGGCCGCATCCTCGGCAGCCAGCGCCTCGCGGTGGTCGTCGGGCCCCAGAACCGCGATGGTGGAACTGGTTTCGGTCAAGCCGTAGGCATTGACGAAGCCGACGTCGGGCAGCAGTTGAAGGGCCTTGCGGACCAGCGGCAGCGCCACTTTGGAGCCGCCGTAGGCGAGGTTGCGCAGGGTGGGCAGTTCGAGACCGGCCTTTTCCAGGGCGGTGACGATGCGGTCCAGCATGGTCGGTACCACCGTCGCCGACGTGACACCTTCGGTGCGGACCAGCTCGACCCATTTGTCGGCGTCGAAGTGGCGCAGGTACACCATCTTTCGGCCGGCGTACAGGTTGGACATGGCCGCGCTGACCCCGGCGATGTGGTACGGCGGGACGCAGATCAGGGCGGCGTCTTCGGGTGCCGCCGAGGCGAATTCGACCGTCCCGGTGATGTAGCTGGTCAGGTTGTTGTGGGTGAGTTCGACGGCTTTGGGACGTGAGGTGGTGCCCGAGGTGAACAGCACGACCGCTACCGCGTCGGGGTCGGCGAACTCGGCCGCCGGTTCGGCGGTGCGCGCCGCGGCGAGGAAGTCTTCGGACGAGATCACCTGCTTGCCCGTCCCCGCGACGACGTCGGCGTATTCGGCGTCGGCGACCACGAGTGGCTCGGGCAGCCGCTCGATCAGCTCATGCAAGCCGTCCCTGCTGAGCCGGTAGTTCAGCGGCGTGAACGGCACGGCGGCCCGGGCCGAGGCGAACAACAGCAGCGGAAGCAGTGCGCCCCCGGTGCCGACATAAGCGACGTGCGAGGCCCCCTCGCCTGCGATGACGCCGGCGCCGCCGTCGGCCAGGGCGCTGAGCTCCTCGGTGGTCAGGCGCAGGTCGTCGGACACCACCGCGGTGCGGTCGGCTGCGCCCGAGACCGCCATCTCCAGTAGTAGCGAGATGCTCACAGGCCCTGCCCCGGTGCGTCGATGAAGATGTCGATGATCGGATTGTCCCCGCCGCCGTAACGGGACAGATCGGTGACCCCGGCCTCGCTGAGTACGGCGGAGTCGATGAAGGTTTGGCCGGTGACCTCGGCGGCCGGGCGGGACAAGATCTCGACTGCCGCGTCGCCCATGATCTCGGGGCTGCGCGACCGGGTAGCCATCTTGTCGCCTTCGGCCAGATTGGCCACGGCCGAGGTCGCGATGTAGGTCTCGGGCCACAGGCAGCTGAAGCCGATCCCCGGGTACTCGGCCGCCCAGCCGAGTGACAGCAGCGTCATGCCGTACTTCGACAGCGTGTAGGACGGGTGTGCGCCCAGCCAGTACGGGTTCATGTTCATCGGTGGGGCCAGCGTCAAGACGTGCGGGTTGGTCGACTTGCGCAGGTGTGGCAGGGCGGCCTTGGTGAGCAGGAACGTGCCACGGACATTGATGTCCATCATGAGGTCGAACTTTTTGGCCGACAGCGCCTCGGTGGGTTCGGTGGAGATGGCGCTGGCGTTGTTGATCACGATGTCGATGCCACCGAAGTGCTCGACCGCGGTGTCGACGGCGCGGGCCACGTCTTCTTCCTTGCGCACATCGCCGACTACAGCGACGCCCTTGCCCCCGGCCGCCTCGACCTCGGCGACTGCGGTGTGCACGGTTCCGGGCAGCTTGGGGTGCGGTTCCGCAGTCTTGGCCAGCAGCACCACGTTCGCCCCGCGGCGGGCGGCGCCGAGCGCGATCGCCAAACCGATGCCGCGGCTACCGCCCGATACCACCAGCGTGCGATCGGTGAATGACTCTTGCTGGCTGGACATGGTCCTCCTCGTCGAGCGCAGCGTCCGCTATGCGCCGTGTGTCAACCGTACCCAAATGGTATTGGCATTCTCATTTTTAGCAAGTCTCGTAATCGTGCGGTTGGGTGGCTGAAGAATCGGCATTCGCCCACACCCGTTCGCGCGGGTAGCTGCCGGCGCCGGTTGTGCAGGTCTAGGCGGTTCAGGCCAGTACAGGCGCCACATTTCCATCCGGCGGTATTGGCATTCTCATTTTTAGCAAGTACGTTATCCACTGATGAACGAGCAAGCTGTCCCTCCGGTAGAGACTCCGTCGGGCATTCCGCTGGCACCCGTCTACGGGCCGGGCGATCGCGCGGTCGAGCCGCCTCCTCCTGGGACCTATCCGTTTACCCGTGGCAACTTCGCCTCCGGCTATCGCGGCAAGACCTGGACCTTCCGGCAGTACTCCGGCTTCGGCACCGCTGAGGAATCCAACCGTAGATACCGCTACCTGCTCGACCAGGGCGGTACGGGTCTGTCGGTGGCGCTGGATCTACCGACGCAGTGCGGCTACGACTCCGACGATGAAGAGTACGGCGAGGAAGTCGGCCGCGTCGGCGTCGCGGTCGACACGCTGGCCGACGCCGAGATCCTGTTCGACGGCATTCCGCTGGACAAGATCAGCACCAGCTTCACCATCAACGGCACCGCGGCCATCCTGCTGGCCTTCTACGTCGCCGCCGCCGAGAAGAAGGGCGTGCCGCGCGAGAAACTGACCGGCACCATCCAGAACGACATCCTCAAGGAGTATGCCTCGCGCGGCACCTGGATCTGGCCGCCCGAGCCGTCACTGCGGCTGATCGCCGACACCATCGAGTTCTGTGCCGCCGAGGTGCCGCGGTTCAACGCAATCTCGGTGGCCGGAGCGCACTTCCGCGACGCCGGGGCTAATGCGATTCAGGAGATGTCGTTCACGCTCGCCGATGGCGTCACCTACTGCGACACCGTGGTTGAACGCGGACGGATGACGATCGACAAGTTCGCCCCGCAGATCTCGTTCTTCTTCTACACCCACGGCGACTTCTTCGAAGAGATCGCCAAATACCGCGCCGGACGGCGCCGTTGGGCCACGATCGTGCGCGAGCGCTACGGTGCCACCACCGACAAGGCCTCGATGTTCCGCTTCGGTTGTGTGGCCGGCGGAGCCTCGCTGTATGCCCCGCAGGCGCAGAACAACCTGGTCCGGGTGGCCTACGAGGCCATGGCCGCGGTGCTCGGCGGCGTGCAGTCGATGTTCACCGCCGCATGGGACGAACCGTTCGCCCTGCCCAGCGAGGAATCGGCGACGCTGGCGTTGCGGACCCAGCAGATCCTGGCCTACGAGACCGGTGTCACCAAAGTTGCCGACCCGCTGGGCGGTTCGTATTTCGTCGAGGCGCTCACCGACGCCACCGAGGCCAAGATCATCGAGATCATGGACGACCTGGAGAAGCATGGCGGCATGGTGCGGTGCATCGAGGACGGCTACCTGCAGGGGCTGATCGCTGACGAGGCGTTCAAGATTCACCAGGAGACCGAATCCGGTGAACGTCCGGTGGTCGGGGTCAACAAGTTCGTCGTCGATGAACCGGCACCCGACATCGCGACGTACGAGCTCGACGCCGAGGGGCGTGATCTTCAGCTCAAGCGGCTGTCGAAGGTCAAGGCCGAGCGTGACGACGTCGCGGTCAAAGAAACTCTGGCCGCGTTGGCCCGGGGCGCCGAAGGTGACGACAACCTGATGCACCGGTTGATCGACTGCGCCAATGCGTATTGCACAGTGGGAGAGATGGTGTCGACCTTGAAGTCGGTGTGGGGCGAGTTCCAGCAGCCGGTGGTGTTCTAGCCATGGCAACTCGAGTACTTGTCGCGAAACCCGGGCTCGACGGGCACGACCGCGGTGCCAAGATTGTCGCGCGGACGTTGCGGGACGCCGGATTCGAGGTGATCTACACCGGCATCCGTCAGCGCATCGAGGACATCGTGTCGATCGCGCTGCAGGAAGACGTCGCGCTGGTGGGTCTTTCGATCCTTTCGGGCGCGCACGTCGCGCTGACCACCCGCACCGTCGAGGCTTTGCGGGCCGCCGACGCGGGCGACATCGCCGTCGTCGTCGGCGGCACCATCCCGCAGTCCGATGTGCAGAAACTGCTGGATGCCGGTGCGGCGGCGGTGTTCCCGACGGGAACGTCGCTGGACACCTTGGTGACCGACGTCCGGGCCCTGACCGAGAAAGCGAGCTGACATGCGCCTCGGAGTGATGATCGGGGCCGAGCGCGGCGACATGGCCCGCAAGGTCTCCAAACTGGTCTCCGACATCCAGTGGGCCGAATCGGCCGGGCTGGACAGCGCGTGGATGCCGCAGGTGCCCAACGACTTCGACTGCCTGACCATGGTGGCGCTGATGGCGGCCAACACCACACGCATCGAGTTGGGTACTGCGGTAGTGCCGTTGCAGGCGCAGCATCCCGTTGCGCTGGCCCGCCAGGCGCTGTCGGTACACGCGATGTCGGGTGGGCGGCTGGCGCTGGGCGTCGGGCCGTCACACCACTGGATCGTGCGCGACATGCTCGGCCTGCCCTACGACAAACCCGCCGCCTATACCCGGGATTACCTCCAGGTGCTCAACACCGCGATCGCCGGACCGGGACCTGTTGACGTCGAGAACGACTCGTTCACCGTGCACAATCCGACTGTGCTGGCGGCCGACACCCCGATGCCGGTCCTGGTGTCCGCGTTGGGCCCGGTGATGCTGCAGATCGCCGGTGAGCACGCCGACGGTACATCGCTGTGGATGGCCGACGAAAAGGCGATCGGTGAGCACATCGCGCCCAAGATCAACAAGGCCGCGGCCGAGGCGGGCAAACCCGCACCGCGCATCGTCGCCGGCATCCCGGTCACCCTGTGCGCCAACTCCGAGATCGAGGCCGCCAAGGAGCGGGCCAACCGCATCCTGGCCGAGGCCGAGACCTCCCCGAACTATCAGCGGCTGCTAGACCGGGGTGAGGCCCGCAATGTCGGCGATCTGTGCGCGGCGGGGGACGAGGAGTCAATCCTCAAGCGGTTCAAGCAGTTCGCCGACGCCGGGGTGACAGATCTGTCGGTGCGGCTGCTGCCGATCGGGGAGAACCGTGACGAGCTGATCGCGTCGAAGTACCGGACGCGTGAGGTGATCGCCGAACTCGCCAAGGCGGTCAGGTGAATTCGAGCGCGCCGCTTGCGGGTATCCGCATCATCGAGGTCGGCGTCATGCTGGCCGGCCCGTACGCCACGATGATGTTGGCCGACCTGGGCGCCGAGGTGATCAAGGTCGAGCCACCGGGTGGCGAGATATCCCGTCAGGTCAGCGACAGCTATTTCGCGAGCCTCAACCGGGGCAAGCGCAGTATCTGTATCGACCTGGGCTCCGACGAGGGCAAGGCGAAACTGGGTGAGCTGGTTGCGGATTCGCATGCGCTGCTGGTGAACATGAAGCCTTCGGTGATCCGGCGGCTGGGCCTGACGTATGACAATCTGCGCCGTTTCAACGACAAGATCGTCTGTGTCGCGATGACGGGTTTCGGGTTGAGCGGGGGCGACGATCCGGCGTTCGACTACGTCATCCAGGCCGCCACCGGGGTGGCCGCGATGACCGGCGATCCTGACGGGCCGCCCACCCTGCCGGGCTATTCCTCCGCGGACAACTCGACCGGTCTGACCGCAGCGCTCGGCTTGCTGGCGATGATCGTCTCGGGCAACGGCGGCCAGGTGGATGTCTCACTGCGTGACGTCATGCTCTCGCAGCTCAACTACCGTGCCTCGGCGTACCTCAACGACGGGGTCCAGCCACGCCGCCATCCGTTCGGCGCGCACTCGTATTACGTGCCCGCGCAGTTGTTCCCCACGGCTGACGGCTATCTGGCGCTGTTCATCACCCACGACGGGTTCTGGAAGTCGTTCGCCGGGGAGGCCGGGATCGAGGGTTTCGAGACCATGGCGGAGCGGGCCGCCGGCCGCGACGAGGTCCTGGACGTGGTGACCGCCGCATTGGCCACTGATACCGCCGCCGGCTGGGAGTCACGGCTCAAGCCACTGGGAATTCCGGCGGCGGCGGTGCGCAGCTTGCCCGAGGCGTTGGACGCGACGCCTGAGATGCTCGTGACGGCCGGGGACTTTCGGCTGGTGGGAACCCCGGTGCACGTCTCGGGTTACACGCCTGACTACCGGCCCGCACCCGTGTTCGACGAGTACGGGCCGATGGTTGCGGATTCGCCGGTTTCTACCGCGGGGTCGTGATCGCGCCAAAGTCGCAGCCCTGCAGGGGAAACCGGCGGCGGCTGTGACGGCTCCGCTCAGTCTTCGTCGTAGGAGACCGTCACTGAATCGCAGTCGGGAACTGCCTGGCAGGTCAGCACGTAGCCGTCGGCCACTTCGTCGTCGTCGAGCGCGTCATTGACCCGCATGGTGGCGGTCCCCTCGAGCAGCTTGGCCATACAGGTGCCGCAGTTGCCCGCCTCGCACGAGAACGGCGGCGTCATGCCGGCGCGGCGCGCACTTTCCAGCAGGGTCTCGCCCTGCCTGCGCGGCACGGTCAACTGCTCGCGGTCGAACACGATCGTGACCTTGCCGTCCGCTGTGCTGCCGGTCATCGGTTCTGCGGTCATGTGACTCCCCTGTGCAAGTACGTTCTGATATGAAGAGAATACCATTCTCGCTAACTGATAGTATCTTTCCGGCATGGTCGGCGCCCACCGGGTGTCCTCAAGAGAGGGGTGGTGATCTTGGCTGACCCCGTCGTGCTCGCATTCGATGACCGCGAGTACACCTTGGCTGAACTCGACGCGCTGACCAGCGGGATGGCCACTGCGCTGGAACAGCGCGGCGTACGTACGGGCGGCCGCGTCGCGATCATGTCGTCCAACCGTCCTGAGTTCGTGGTGGCGCTGCGGGCGATCTGGGGCCTAGGCGCGGTTGCCGTGCTGATCAGCCCGGCCTGGAAGGCCACCGAGGTGGCTCACGTGCTCGCGCTGACCGCACCCGGCCATGCGGTGGGTGATCACGAGGCACTGGCCTCACAGATGCCCATGCTGCATCTGGATGAGCCGATCACCCCGGGACGCCGGCAGTTCGACCCGCCTGAGCCGGACGCCGACGCGCTCTTCGTTTTCAGCTCGGGAACCACGGGGCTGCCCAAAGCGGTACGACATACCCATCGCGGTTTCGCGGCGGCGATCGAGCATTGGCGGCACGCGCTGGGATTCACCAGTGCCGATCGCATGCAGATCATGACACCGCCGTCACACATCCTGGGTTTGCTCAACATCGCGATGGCGCTCGACACCGGCGCCTGGTTGCGCCTGCACCGCCGGTTCGATGTCGACACGATGCTGCGGCATATCGAATCCGATCGCATCACGATCGAAATGGCAGTGGCTCCAATCGCTTTGGCGCTGGCCGCGTACCCTGATCTGGGGCACTACGATCTGTCCTCACTGCGTTACGTGATGTGGTGCGCCACCCCGGTGAGCCGCAGCGTGGCCGATGCGGTCACCGAACGATCCGGAATCCGGTGGCTGACCGCCTACGGCACCACCGAGCTCCCGGTGATCGCCTGTAACCCGCTGGAGGCCACCCGCATCGACACCGTCGGCACCCCGGTGCGCGGGGTCGACGTCCGCATCGGTGAGGACGGCGAGATCCAGGTGCGGTCGGACTCGGTGATGGCCGGGTATCTACCGAAGGACGCCACCGCGGGCGCGTTCTGCGACGGCTGGTACCGCACGGGAGACATCGGCTTTCTCGATGACGGCGGATACCTGCACATCACCGACCGTTCCAAGGAAATGATCAAGGTCCGTGGGTTTCAGGTGGCACCGGCCGAAGTCGAGGCGGTACTGCACAGCCATCCCGCGGTCTCCGATTGTGCGGTGTTCGGTGTGCCGGATGCGGCCGACGGAGAGGCCATCGTGGCCGCCGTGTCGACACATGCTGAGGTGCCGGCCACCGAACTGATTGCGCTCATCGGCGATCAGTTGGCCTCATACAAGCGGCCCAGCCGCGTGGAGTTCGTAACCGAGATACCGCGGTTACCTTCCGGAAAGGTATTGCGACGAGTGCTGAAGGAGCGGCATGGACGTTCGTCTGACGTCTGAACAGCAGCAGCTGCGCGAGGCCGCAGCGAAACTGGCCGACGACCTCGGACCTGATGCGGTCGGAGAATTGTCGGACGAGGGCCGGATCGCCCGGTTGGAGAGCACGGTCGCCGCAACCGAGTGGCGCACCCTGCGTACCGACGGGGCCTCCGGCGTGGAAGTGGCGATCATCGCCGAGGAGTTCGCACGCGGCCTGGTCGACGTGCCTTTCCTCGGACCGGTGCTGGCCGACGATCTGGCCCGGCGGCTCGACCGGAAGATCGAGCTCGGTGCCGACGAAGCCGCCACCGCCGGTGTGGATCTCACCCGCAGCACGGTCGGTGTGGTCGAGTCGCCCGCAGAGCTGGCGGAACTGTCCAGTGAGGACGCCCTGCGCTGGCAGGCGCTGGCGCTGGCGGCCACCAGCGCCGATCTGGTCGGTGCTGCCCGGGGCGCACATGCGCTGGCCGTCGACTACGCGAAAGTGCGTGAGCAGTACGGCTCGACGATCGGCTCGTACCAGGCCATCGCGCACCTGCTGGCCGAGGGGCTCGCGCTCATCGAAGGGTCGATCAGCGTGCTGCGCCACGCGGCATGGGCGGTCGACGAACTGCCGGCAGCCGAAGCCGTCCGGGCCGCAAGGATCGCCAAGGTCTACTGTGCCCGGGCCGCGCGCACCGTCTGTGAGACCGCGATCCAGGTGCACGGCGGCATCGGAAACACCTGGGAGTGCTTGGCGCATGTGTATCTGCGCCGGATCCTGGTGGCCACCGAGTTGTGGCCCGTCAAGCTAGAAGACTTGGAGGTCACTGATCTTGGACTTTCGTGATTCAGCCGAGGAAGCCGCCTTCCGGGACCGACTGAGGGCCTGGCTGGCCGAGAACGCCGCGTCGTTCAAGGCATCCGGCGACGACTACTGGACCCGGATGGGGGAGTGGCATCAGGCCCTCTATGCCGCAGGGTTTTTCGGCACCTCGTGGCCCGAGGAGTTCGGCGGCCAGGACCTGCCGCCGGTCTACGACGTCATCGTCGACGAGGAACTGGCCCGGGCCGGCGCGCCGCCCCGACCCAGCCTCGGTTACCTGGTGGTCGGGCTCGGCCACCACGGCAGCAAGGAACTGCAGCAGCGCTTCCTGCCGGGCATGATCAACGGCACCGAACGCTGGTGCCAGGGCTTTTCGGAGCCCGGCGCCGGTTCGGACCTGGCCTCGTTGACCACCACTGCGACGCGCGACGGCGACAACTACATCATCAACGGACACAAGATCTGGACCAGCTACTCCGATGTGGCGGACTGGTGTCTGGTGCTGTCCCGCACCGACAAGGATGTGGCTCGACACAAAGGGATTTCGGCGTTCATCGTGTCGATGCACCAGGACGGCATCGAGCAGCGGCCGCTGCAGATGATCAACGGTGTCACCACGGAATTCGGGCAGGTGGCGTTCGACGGGGCGGTGGTACCGGCCTCGAACATGGTGGGCGAACCCGGTGACGGTTGGCGGCTGGCCATGACGGTGGTCAGCCACGAGCGGGAACCGTCAACCCTCGGCTATTCGGCGCGCTACGGAAAGCTGGTGCGCGAGATGGCTTCTCGGGTCGACAGCGCGGGCGGCAGGATTCCCGAGGATCTGGCCTGGGCCGGGGTGCAGGCCGAGATGCTGCGTCTGCACGTCCGGCGGCGGTTGTCCGAACAGCTCGACGGGCTCAAGCACGGTCCGGACGGCTCGCTGGACAAGCTGCTCATGACCTGGGTCGAGCAGTCCGTCGGGCACGCCGCGCTCGCGGTCACCGGGACGTCTGATCCCGAGCTGCTCAGCGCCTACCTGTACAGCCGTGCCCAGAGCGTCATGGGTGGCACGTCGCAGATCCAGAAGAACATCATCGCGTCACGAATCCTCGGACTGGGGGTCTAGCTCTAAATGTATGGAATGCCAGAAGAAATCGACGTGCAGGCCGACGGTGCGCTGCGCATCATCACGCTCAACCGTCCCGATGCGCTCAATGCGGTCAACGACAACTTGCACGTCGGTCTCGCTCGGCTGTGGGAAGAGCTCAACGAAGACGCCGACGCGCGTGCGGCCGTGATCACCGGTGCGGGCCGGGCGTTCTCCGCGGGCGGTGACTTCAACTACCTCGACGAGTTGCGGCGTGACGAAGCGTTGCGGCAGAAGACGATCAAGCACGGACGTGATCTCGTCATCGGCATGGTGCGGTGCCGTATCCCGGTGGTCGCCGCGGTGAACGGCCCGGCGGTCGGGCTCGGGTGCAGCCTGGCCGCGCTGTCCGACGTCGTCTACATGGCCGAGACCGCACACTTCGCCGATCCGCATGTGCAGATCGGGTTGGTGGCGGCCGACGGCGGTCCGCTGGTGTGGGGCTCGCAGATCAGCCTGTTGCAGGCCAAGGAGTTCGCACTGACCGGTGTGCGGATCAAGGCTCAGCGGGCGCTGGAACTGGGCCTGGCCAACCACGTGGTGCAGGACCCGCTGGCCGAGGCGATCGCATGCGCGAAGAAGCTGATCGATCTGCCGAAGCAGGCGGTCGAGGCCACCAAGCGCCTGATGAACATCCAGCTGGAGCAGCAGGTGATGGCGTCACTGGATTACGCCAACCTCGCCGAGTACGTGTCGTTCGGCACGGCGGATTTCAACCGGATCGTGGACGGCCTGATCGCCAAGAACTGATCCCCTCGGCACCGCGAGCGTGCGTGTCTGCTGCCCGACACTCCGTGCCGAGGCAGCATTCCACGCACGCTCGCGGGACGTGAAGGTGCGCAAGCTGTTACGCCACCCGCCTGGGTGATGAAATGGCGGCGGGTCGGCGACGAGCGTGCACAAAGTGCCTACCGAAAGCGGCGTGCCGGGCAGCAAACACGCACGCTCGCGGTGTGACTAGAAGGTCAGGGCCTCGGAGCGCTGGACGGTGCCGGTGACGCCGCTGGCATCCTGTGCGGCCAGGCGCACGGCCGCGCGCCCCATCGCCTCGGGCGGTTCGACCATCTCCGGCGGAATGTGAAGCCCACTGCCGCCCGCCTGCCACCCTTCGGTCAAAACGACCCGGGACGGGCTGAGGCAGTTGACCGCGATGTTGTCGGCGCGCAGGTCGGCGGCCAGGCCGAGATAGAGGCGTTCGGCCGCGGCTTTGGACACCCAGTAGGCGTTGGCGCCGTGTTCGACCATGTCGACGCCGGTCGTGGTGATGGCGATGAGGGACCCGCTGCCGCGCTTACGCACCTCAGGGATGACGGCCTTGGTCACCAGGAACACCCCGGTGAGGTTCACGTCCAAGCACAGCTGCCAGCGTTTGAGCGGCGTAGTCTCGATGGGACCCAGCCACAGCACACCGGCGTTGGCGACCAGGATGTCGATGCCGCCGAACTCCGAAACCGCCTTGGCGACAGCCTTGTTCACCGACTCCTCGTCGGTGACGTCGCAGGAGACCGGCAATGCCCGTCCGCCGGCCTCGTTGATGGACGCGGCCACCGAGCCGATCGTGCCCGGCAGCTTGCCCGGTTGTTCGGAGCGGGCCGCCACGGCCACCGCGGCACCTTCGGCGGCCAGTGCGGCCGCGATCGTGGCACCGATGCCGCGGCTGGCGCCGGCGACGAAAGCGACCTTTCCGTCGAGGCTGCCGCGGGTCCCGCTGCGGTGGGTCGACATTCCTCGCACGTTGGTCATGGCCCGAGTGTGCACGAAATGTCACTCAGCGCCGGCGTTTCCGTCGGCAGACACGCACGCTCGCGGGGCAGAGGCATCACTTCGGCGGAAAGCGCAACGCCCCATCGAGACGAATGATCTCGCCGTTCAGGTAGTCGTTCTCGATGATGCTCTGCGCCAGCTGGGCGTACTCGACCGAGCGGCCCATGCGCTTGGGGAACGGCACCTGCGGGCCCCAGTACTGCTCGAGCTGATCGGCGGCCTTGCCGTAGGCGGGGGTGTTGATGGTGCCGGGGGCAATGGTGCAGACGCGGATCCCCAGCGGTGACAGGTCGCGCGCGGCGACGAGAGTCATGCCGAGCACACCGCCCTTGGCCGCCGAGTAGGGCAGCTGGCCGATCTGGCCCTCGTATCCGGCGATCGAAGCCGTGTTGACGATGACGCCGCGGCCGCCTTCTTCGGCGGGCTCGGTCTTGGCGATCGCCGCAGCCGACAGGCGCATCACATTGAACACCGCAGTCAGGTAGAACTCGATGGTCTTCTTGAACCCGTCGAGGTCGAGCGGGGAGCCGTCCTTGCCGACCAGCCGGCCGCCGGCAGCGGGGCCGCCGTGGGTGTCCACCGAGATTCGCAGCGGGGCAAGGGCTTCGGCCTCGGCGATGGCGGCCAGCACTGACTCCTCGGAGGTGGCGTCGGTGGGCACGTAGCGCACACCCAGCTCTTTCTCCAGCTTGGCGCCCTTCTCGTCGGCCAGGTCCGCAACGACCACCTTGGCGCCCGCAGCCTGTAGGCGGCGGACGGTCGCTTCACCCAGGCCGCCCGCACCGCCGACGACGATCGCGGAACTACCGGCGATTTGCATACGGTTCCCCTTCTTGCAACTCAGACTCTCTGGCTGCGAGAATAACATTCTCTTACCGGGTAAACCAGGGAGCAGATCAATGCCTGAAGCCGTCATCGTGTCCGCGCTGCGTACCCCAATCGGCACCGCCAAGAAGGGAACCTTGCGCGATACCGATGCCTATGCGTTGGCTGACCACGTGGTGCGTGCCGCGGTCGACGACCTCGCCGGACACGGCACCATTCCGGTCGACGACGTGATCCTCGGCGAGGGCCTCTACGGCGGCGGTGTCGTCGCCCGCCATGCCGCGATCACCGCCGGCCTCACCACGGTCCCCGGTGCTTCAGTCAATCGACACTGCGCAGCCGGCCAGGCCGCGGTGCAGAGCGCCGCCGCCGGCATCCGGGCCGGAATGGACCGGTTGGTCCTGGCCGGCGGGGTCAACTCGGCCTCGACCTCACCGCGGTTCATCCGCGCGGCCAGCAGCGCCAAGGACGCCGAATGGGTGAACTGGTTCCCGCCCACCCATCCGGACACCCCGGATGCGCCGAACATGGACATGTCGATCACGGTCGGCTGGAACGCGGCGGTGAAGGCCGGGGTGAGCCGCGAGGAGATGGACCGGTGGGCCTTGGGCTCGCACCTCAAGGCCGTCGCCGCGATCGACGAGGGTCGGTTCAAGGAGGAGATCGTCCCCGTTCCGACCCCGCACGGGCTGTTCGACACCGACGAGCATCCGCGCCGAGACACCACGCTGGAAAAGCTGGCCGCGCTCAAGCCGCTGCATCCCGAGATCGACGGCTTCTCCATCACCGCCGGCAATGCCTGTGGCGCCAACGACGCGGCCGCCGTGCTCGCCGTCGCCAGTGACAAGCTCGGGCTGCCGGCCCTGGCCACCATCAAGTCCTGGGCCTCGGTGGGGGTCGACCCGGCTTCCACGGGGCTGGCGCCGGTGGAGGCGATCACCAAAGCCCTTGGCCGGGCTGGTCTCTCGCTGTCGGATGTGGACCTGTTCGAGATCAACGAGGCGTTTGCGTCGATGTGCGTGGCCACCATCAAGCTGCTCGACATCGACCCGGAGATCGTCAACGTCAGCGGCAGCGGGTGCTCGCTGGGGCATCCGGTGGCGGCAACCGGGGCGCGCATGCTGGCCACCATGGTGCATGAGTTGCGCCGACGCGGCGGCGGGATCGGGGTGGCCGCGATGTGCGCGGGCGGCGGCATGGGCTCGGCGACGGTCATCGAGGTGGCATCGCCGTAGTGTCGATCGCGATGACGAAGCACAACATCGAAGAACTGATCACCGCGGCCCGCGGTCGATCCCAGCGTGCCGTCGGCCGGTTGTTGAGTCTGGTCGAAAGTGAGCGCCGCGACGAGGTTCTCGCGGTGCTCGGTCCGGCCGCGCCACGCGTCATCGGGATCACCGGGCCACCTGGGGCAGGCAAGTCGACGACGGTCGGCGCGCTGGTGGGTGCGTACCGCGAGCGCGGTCTGCGGGTCGCCGTGCTGGCGGTGGATCCGTCGTCCCCGTACAGCGGCGGCGCGCTGCTGGGTGACCGGATCCGGATGGCCGCCCACATCAACGATCCCGACGTCCTGATCCGGTCCGTGGCCACCCGAGGCCACTTGGGTGGATTGGCTGCTGCGGTACCGGCGGCGATCCGGCTGCTGGCCGCGCTGTCGTATGACCTGATCGTGTTGGAGACGGTCGGGGTGGGGCAATCCGAGATCGAGATCGCCGCAATCGCCGACCCGACCGTGGTCATCCTCAACCCCGGTGCCGGCGACGCCGTCCAGGCCGCCAAGGCCGGGCTGCTGGAGGTCGCCGATCTGGTGGTGGTGAACAAGGCCGACCGCGAAGGTGCCGATCAGACCGCCCGTGACCTGCGGGCCGAGGCCAGTGTTCCGGTACTCAAACTCGTTGCGGCCCAAGGCGAGGGACTGGCCGAGCTGGTGGAGGCCATCGACGCCCACCATCGGGCCGACACGGCTGACCGCCGCAGCGCCCGGGCGCGGACGCAGATCCTGTCACTGGCGCAGACCTTGTTGCGCAATCACGGTGAGTTGGATGGGCTCGCCGCCGCGGTGGCCGACGGCACCACCGACCCGTACAGTGCGGCCGCGAAATTGATCGCGGGCTCAGCCGGGTAGCTCGTGACCCGTCAACTCACCGACTTCCCCGTCGCCGCCGCATAGCCGCTTCGGTAGCCGAACACCATCGCCGGGCCGAGGGTGCCGCCGGCTCCGCCGTAGGCTTTCCCGGTCACTCCACCCATGGCATTGCCTGCGGCGAACAAGCCGGGGATCGGGCTGCCCGTGACGTGCAGGACACGGCCGTCGCGGTCGGTGCGGGGACCGCCCTTGGTGCCCATCGCGCCGATCTTGACGGGTACGGCGTAGAACGGCGCGGTGTCGAGCGGGCCCAGGGTCTGGAGTGCCGGGGTGGGCGCCGAATTGTCGCCCCAGTACCCGTCGTACGCACTCGACCCGCGACCGAAGTCCGGGTCCACCTCACGGGAGACGTTGTCGTTCCAGCGATTCAGGGTTTCGGCCAGGCCAGCGGCGTCGATGCCGGTCTTGGCGCCCAGCTCGGCCAGGCTGGCCGATTCGCAGAACCAGTCCGGCACTGCGTCGCCCGGCTCCACACCGAGGAAGCCATAGCGCTGCAGGTGCACGGAGTCGAACACGATCCAGGCCGGATCGTTGGCATAGCCGGTCCTTGGGTCGAGATACTGAAAGGCGCCTGCCATCGAGTTGTACTCGCCGGCCTCGTTGAGGAAGCGTTTGCCGGCACGGTTGACGATGACGCTGCGCGGACGGGTACGTTCCAGCCGGACGCTGCGGCTGCGCGGATGACCGTCGATGGTGTCGCCGGGTATCTGCACGATCGGAACCCACCACGCTTCACCCATGTTTGCCAGGTCGGCGCCGTGGGCCATGGCCATCCGCAGGCCGTCGCCGGTGTTGTTCGGCGGTGACACGGCACCGCGCATCGGCCCGCGCAGGTAGGCCTCGACCAGCGTGGCGTCCCATTCGAATCCGCCGGTGGCCAGGACGACACCGCTGCGGGCCCGCACGGTCACGTTGGTGCCGTCCACACTGAGGCGCACCCCGGTGATACCGGTGTCATCGCTGATCAGCTCGATCGCCCGGGCCTCGGTGACCGGCTGGATGCCGCGATCGAGCAGGCCGCGCAGCAGACCGGCGATCAGCGCGGTACCGGCGACACACAGGTCGGCATCGGGATCGTCGTACCCGGCGTGAATCCGCGCCCGGGTTTCGGCGTCGATGCCGACGTTGCTGAAATCGGCTGGGAAGGAGGTGATCCGGTCCTTCCAGGCGCCGAGCCTGGCCAGATCCACCGGCCCGGCGCTCAGCGAACGACCGCCGCCGGGCCGCCCGCCGGGGAGTTCGGGCTTGTAGTCCGGAAAGCCCTCGGCTACGGCGAATCGCAACCCACTGTTTTCCTCGACGAAGTCGAGCATCGCCGGGCCGGTCCGCACGAAGGTGTCGACCAGATCGGCGTCCATGTAGCCCAGCGACTGGGCCTGCAGATAATCGATCGCGTCCGAGACCGGTAGCGGCCCGTCGGCGCTGCGGTCGTGGGCCGGGATCCACACGATGCCGCCGGAGACGGCGGTGGTGCCGCCGACAGTCGGTGCCTTCTCGTAGATCGCGACCGATGCGCCGTTGACCGACGCGGTCAGGGCCGCGGTGAGACCGGCGCCGCCGCTGCCCAGTACGACGACGTCGACCTCGTCGTCCCAATCGAATTCGGTACGGGTCACTGTCTTTCCCTTTCAGTACAGGATGGCCGATAGTTCGTTTGCCGCCCGGACCACCGCGTCCTTGCCGCCCAGCACGACGTCTTCGCGGTGCGAGATGAGATTGATGCAGGTGGGCGGTGAGGCCAGACGCCGGCGCACGGGAACCGCCAGGCCATAGGTGTCGGGTTCGATCTCGCCGTGGGTGATCACCCAACCCTGTTCACGGGTTTGGCGGACCAGCTCGCGTTCGCCGGGACGCGGCGGCATGCTCGCCAGTAAGGCCACCCCGGCCGCACCGCGGTCCAGGGGGTGACGGCTGCCCTCGTGAAAAGACAGTTGGTAGAACACCTGCGTCGGCACGATGACCGCCACCGCCACCTGTTGGTCGCCTTCGGCCACCAGCAGGGAGACGGTGCTGCCGAGTTCGTCGGCCAGTGCGCGCAGGGTCGGGACGCTGAGCGCCCGCATGTTGTTGTCGAAGGACGCGCCGAGCGCGGCCAGTCCTGCACCGGGCCGGTAGCGGCCGTCCTCACCCTTTGTCACATAACGGAACTGGCTCAGCGTGGCCAGCAACCGGTAGGCGATCGTGCGATGGGCCCCGACGTGGTCGGCGACCTGCTGAACGGTGAGACCGGCCGGCGCCGCGGCAATGGCGGCCAGCGCGCTCAAACCCCTTGCCAGCGTTTGTGATCCGGGCGCACCGGTGGGAGTGCCATCGGGCTTCGATTGTGTCTGCGGCTGGCTTGCCTTGGCCGCCATAGCGCCCCTCCTTGACAGATAGCACCCCGAGAGTGATGCTCTGATAATAATGCACTCAGATGTGCGCTATATGAGCAAAGTGCTTACAAATTTGGAGAATAACATTCTCGCTACCTCCGGAGAGGGGACCATGACAAGCACTGCCGCCGGGCCGGCATCCGGATCCGTCTCGGCCACCGAACACGAAAGCGTCTGGGCTGACCTGCAGGGCGTGGCGTTCTCGCAGGGCTACCTCGATGTGGGTGGCATCCGCACCCGCTACCTGCATGCCGGTGATCCGCAGCTGCCCGCGCTGGTACTGCTGCACGGGTCCGGCGGGCATGCCGAGGCCTACGTGCGCAATCTGGAATCCCATGCCGAGCACTTCTCGACCTGGTCGATCGACATGCTCGGGCACGGCTACACCGACAAGCCGGGCCATCCGCTGGAGGTCGCGCACTACGTCGATCACCTGATCGGCTTCCTCGACACGATCGGCGCGCAACGCGCCCACATCTCGGGGGAATCGCTGGGCGGCTGGGTGGCCGCGCGGGCTGCCGCCGATCACTCGGACCGGGTGGACCGGCTGGTGCTCAACACCGCCGGCGGTTCGCAGGCCGACCCCGAGGTGATGAAGCGGATCATCACGCTGTCGATGGCAGCCGCGGAGAACCCCAGCTGGGAGACTGTGCAGGCCCGGATCAAGTGGCTGATGGCCGATAAGTCGAAGGATTACGACGACATCGTGGCGAGCCGCCAGGCGGTCTACCGCCAGCCCGGTTTCGTCGCCGCGATGAGCGACATCATGGCGCTGCAAGATCCCGAGATCCGCGCACGGAACCTGCTGGGACCCAAGGAGTACGGATCGATCACCGCGCCGACATTGGTGTTGTGGACGAGCGATGACCCGACCGCCGACGTCAGCGAGGGCCGGCGGATCGCGTCGATGATTCCCGGCGCCCGGTTCGAGGTGATGCCGGATTGCGGGCACTGGCCGCAGTACGAAGACCCTGAGACGTTCAACCGCCTGCACCTGGACTTCCTGTTGGGGCGCGACCGTGGCTGACGACGTCGATGTCGTGATCGTCGGTGCCGGGCCGGTCGGCCTGACCCTGGCGAATGTGCTTGGTATCCAGGGCGTCCGGACACTGGTGGTGGAGGAGCGTGACACCCTCATCGACTATCCCCGCGGGGTCGGGCTCGATGACGAATCGCTGCGCACCTTCCAGTCGATCGGTCTGGTCGAGGCGATCCTCCCGCACACGGTGCCCAACCAGATCCTTCGGTTCTACGACGGCAATCGCCGGCTGCTGGCCGAAATGGCGCCTCCCGACGCACGATTCGGCTGGCCCAAGCGCAACGGTTTCGTCCAGCCCCTCGTCGATGCACAACTTCTGGCCGGGCTGGACCGATTCGAACATGTTCAGGTGGCTTGGGGCCGCCGCATGGAGTCGGCGGTGGAGACCGCTGATGCGGTGACGGTCGAGTTCGGGCCTGACGTACCCGCGGTGCGGGCGCGCTACGTGGTGGGATGCGACGGCGGGCGCAGCGCCACCCGTCATTTGATGGGAGTGTCGTTCGACGGCACCACGTCTTCGACCCGATGGGTGGTGGTCGACCTGGCCAATGACCCGCTGGGACACCCGAACAGCGAGGTCGGCGCGGACCCGGACCGGCCGTATGCCTCGATCTCGATCGCGCACGGCATCCGCCGGTTCGAGTTCATGATCCACGCCGACGAAACCGATGAGCAGGCTGAAGATCCCGAGTTCGTGGCCCGGCTGCTGGCCCCGTTCGTGCCGCACCCGGACAAGGTCGACGTGATCCGGCGCCGGGTCTACACCCACCATTCCCGCATCGCCGGCAACTTCCGCAAGGGCCGGTTCCTACTGGCCGGCGACGCCGCGCATCTGATGCCGGTATGGCAGGGCCAGGGCTACAACAGCGGCATTCGCGACGCGGCGAACCTCGGCTGGAAGCTGGCCGCGGTAGTCAACGGCCAGGCCGGCGACGCACTGCTGGACAGCTACGACACCGAGCGCCGCAAGCATGCCCGAGCCATGATCGACCTGTCCACGTTGGTGGGTCGGGTGATATCCCCGACCAACCGCAAGATCGCGGTCCTGCGGGACAAACTGATTCGCGGTGCTTCAGTGGTCCCGGCGCTCAAGCGCTATGTGCTGGAGATGCGGTTCAAGCCCATGCCGCGCTATGACCAGGGCGCGGTCTACCACTCGAAGGCGCCGACGCCGGACGCCCCCGCGGGCACGTTGTTCATCCAGCCGCGGGTCGACACCCGCGAGCAGTCGAACGTGCTGCTCGACGACGTGATCGGGCTGAACTTCGCGGTGCTGTGCTGGAACAACAATCCGCGCGCGTTACTCGGTGAGCAAGCGTATGCGCGCTGGAAAGCACTGGGGGCGAAGTTCATTGCGGCCCGGCCCCAGACTCAGCTGTTCTGGACCGGACACGACGCCGACCACGATGACGGCTCTGTGGTGATCGTCGGCGACCGCACCGGTGCCCTGAAATCCTGGTTCGACGTGCACGCCGAATCCGTGCTGGTGCTGCGCCCGGATCGCTGCATCGCCGGGGCCGACATCGCTCAGCGTGCCCCGGAACTGAGCGAGGCTCTGTTCGACGTCCTTCATGTGGTGGAAGGAGGTGCCAACGGTGCCAGTAGCCCTGTGCTGTATGTCCCACAGCCCACTGCTGAATCTTCCGGGACCGTCGGCTGAGCTCCTCGGCGAGATCAGAGCGGCGGTCGGTCGGGCGCGGGAGTTCGTCGCCGACTACGACCCCGAGCTGGTCGTCACGTTCTCGCCCGACCACTACAACGGATTCTTCTATCGACTGATGCCCCCGTTCTGCATCGGCACCGCCGCCTCCGGAGTGGGGGACTACGGGACGTACGACGGTGCGCTCGACGTCGCCGGTGACATCGCCCAGGAGTGCGCACAGGCGGTGTGGGAGTCCGGCGTGGACGTCGCGATCTCCACCAGCATGGACGTCGACCACGGCACCGTGCAGCCGCTGCAGGAGTTGTTCGGCGAGGCGACCGCACGGCCCATCGTGCCGATCTTCATCAATTCTGTTGCCACCCCGCTGGGCCCGCTGTCGCGGTCCCGCGCTCTCGGGGCGGCGGTCGGTGCCTACCTGGCCACCCTCGACAAACGGGTATTGGTTCTGGGTTCTGGTGGGCTGTCGCATGACCCGCCGGTGCCGACGCTGGCCACCGCGCCGCCGGCGGCGCTGGACCGCATCGTGCACGGGGTGCCGATGACGGCCGAGCAGCGCATGGCCCGGCAGACCGCGGTAAGCCAGGCCGCGCACGACTTCGCCCACGGTGACAGTCCGCTGCGGCCACTGAACCCCGAATGGGACCACAGCCTGCTGGAGATCCTCGACCAGGGCCGGCTCGCTGAACTGGACGGCTGGTCCAACACTTTCATCGCCGGTGAAGGAGGCAACTCGGCCCACGAGATCCGTACCTGGGTGGCCGCCTTCGCAGCGCTGGCAGCCAACGGCCCGTATCGGTCGGAGAACCACTTCTACCGGGCGGCACCGGAATTGATCGCAGGATTCGCAATCAGGACGGCGGTAGGAATCTCAGCATGACTTCAGACACCAGTGCACACCCCTTCGACGAAACGGTGGACGTGCTCGTCGTCGGTTCCGGGGGCGGCGGCATGACGGCGGCCCTGACCGCCGACGCGGCCGGGCTGAAGACCCTCGTGGTCGAAAAGTCGTCGCATTTCGGCGGATCTACTGCCCTTTCGGGCGGAGGGATCTGGGTACCCGGGGCGCCGTCGCAGCGTCGAGCCGGTTATGTGCCGTCACCGGACGGCGTGTTCGACTACCTCAAACAGATCACCGAGGGCACAGTCAGCGATGCCCGGCTCCGCAAGTATGTCGAGGCCGCACCGGAGATGATGGACTTCCTCGAGCGCAACAGCGATTGGTTCGAGTTCGTCTGGAAGCCAGGCTATGCCGACTACTACCCGGAGCTCCCGGGTGGCTCGGCCCAGGGCAGCACGATCAATGTCCCGGCCATCGACCTGCGCAAGCTCGGCGAGCACGAGCAGGAACTGCTCGCCCCGCTGGCCCTGGCGCCCAAGGGAATCTGGTTCGCACCCAAGGATCTTCGCCTCTTCTACCAGATCCGGCAGAACTGGCGCGGCAAAGCGGTGCTGTTGAAGCTGATCTGGCGGATGGTGCGCGCCCGGGTATTCGGCGATCGCATGGCCGCCATCGGCCAGTCGCTGGCTGCCCGGATGCGGTTGGCGCTCAAGCAGCACGACATCCCCCTGTGGCTGGATGCGCCGATGACCTCGCTGATCACCGGACCGGATGGCGAGGTGCTCGGCGCCGTCGTAGAACGGGACGGGCACGATGTCAGAATCCGGGCCACCGGGGGCGTGATCCTCGCCTCAGGCGGGTTCGACCACGACATCGCGTGGCGCAAGGAGCACCTGCCGGTCCTGGAAAAGGACTGGAGCTTCGGCAATCCCGCAGCCACCGGTGACGGAATCCGGGCGGGCGAGAAAGTGGGCGGTGCCACCGAACTTCTCGACGAGGCATGGTGGTTCCCGGCGATCTGCTGGCCGGACGGCCGGCTGCAGTTCATGCTCAACGAGCGGATGATGCCGTCGCAGTTCGTGGTCAACGGCGAGGGGAAGCGATTCATCAACGAGGCGGCACCATACATGGATTTCGCCCACGCGATGATCAAAGGGCAGCAGTCCGGAGTCGACCACATCCCCTGCTGGTTGGTCACCGACATCGACTCGTTCCACCGGTACGTGGTGGCCGGGCATCTGCCCATCCCGAAGATCCCGTTCGCCCCGGTGCCCACCGGGCGCAAAGTCCCTCGGGCCTGGCTGGATTCCGGAGTGGTGGTCGAGGCCCACAGCTGGGAGGAGCTGGCAGGCAAGATCGGCGTACCTGCGGAGAATCTGCGCGTCACCGCCGAGCGGTTCAACCGGCTGGCGCACAGCGGGCACGACGACGACTTCAACCGTGGTGACAGTGCATACGACAACTATTACGGGGACCCGACGCTGCCGAACCCCAATCTGCGTCCGCTGGGCAAGCCGCCGTACTACGCCTTCCAGATCGTCCTCGGGGACCTGGGCACCTCGGGCGGCTTGCGTACCGACGAACACGCTCGGGTGCTGCGCGCCGACGAGTCCGTCGTGGACGGACTCTACGCGGTGGGCAACGTCTCGGCGGCGGTCATGGGCCGCAGCTACGCCGGTGCGGGCGCGACCATCGGACCCGCGATGACGTTCGGGTATGTGGCGGCCAGGCATATCGCCCAAGCCGAGAAGTCTGTCGCGCAACACGTCGCACCACCGGCCGACCAACAGATCCAGGACACCGTGAGTAACCCCTCAGGAGGAAACCGATGAAGATTTCGCTGTTCTACGAGTTCGCGCTGCCGCGGCCGTGGTCCGACGATGACGAGCACCAGATGTTCCAGGACGGGCTGGATGAAGTGGAGGCCGCCGACAAGGCCGGTTTCTCCACCGTCTGGCTCACCGAGCATCACTTCCTGGAGGAGTACTGCCACGCCACCGCCCCGGAGATGTTCCTGGCCGCGGCGAGCCAGCGCACCAAGGACATTCGGCTCGGCTTCGGAGTGATGCACCTGCCGCCGCCGATCAACTATCCGGCCCGTATCGCCGAGCGCGTCGCCACGCTCGACCACCTGTCCAATGGCCGGGTGGAGTTCGGCACCGGTGAGGGTTCCTCGGTCGCCGAACTGGGCGGGTTCAACATCGACCCGGCCGACAAGCGCACGATGTGGGAAGAAGCCCTCGAGGTTTCGATCCGCTGCATGACCGAGGCCCCGTTCACCGGATTCAAGGGTGAGCACGTCGAGTTGCCGGCACGCAACGTGATCCCCAAGCCGCTGCAGAGCCCGCACCCGCCGGTGTGGGTGGCCTGCACCCGCCCGTCCTCGGTACAGATGGCGGCCCAGAAAGCCATCGGTGCGCTGAGCTTCGCCTACACCGGACCCGAGGCGCTCAAGGAGCGGGTTGACGGCTACTACAAGGAATTCGAAGAGCAGGGTGCTCCCGTCACCCCGGCTGTCAACCCCAACATCCTGGCCATCGGCGGCGACCTGTCGATGATGGTGGCGAAGTCAGACGAGGAGGCACTCAAACGCCTCGGAATCGGCGGCGGCTTCTTCTCGTTCGGCATCATGCACTACTACCTGACCGGCATGCACACGCCCGGCCGAACCAAGGTGTGGGAGCGTTACGAGCAGGCTGTCAAGGAAGATCCGACGCTGGCTTACGGCCCCGGCCGGGGCGCCATCGGCTCGCCCGACACCGTGCGCGAGTTCCTACGCGGTTACGAGGCCAGCGGCGTCGACGAGATCATCCTGCTGCTCAACCCGCGCAGCCACGAGGGCACCATGGAATCGATCGAGATCATGGGTAAGGAGATCTTGCCCGAGTTCATCGAGCGGGACGCGAAGGCAGCCGCGGACAAAGCCAAGCGCCTGGAACCGGTGATCGAGAAAGTGGAGTCGCGTCGACGTCCGTCCGACGCCCCGCTGTTCGACGAGACCTACGCCTTCGGCGGTCTGCCCACCGGTCGCGACAAATTCACCGCCGGTGAGATCCCCGAGGCGATGGCCGAGATCAACGAGGGTCGGGTCAAGGCCGCCCAGGCGGAGAAGTCTGCCCGCGAGACTGCCGGCTGACTGTGGCCGCACTGGACGAGTTGGTGCGCTACGACGGCAAACACGTTGTGGTCACCGGCTGTGGGTCGGGCATCGGCGCCGTTCTCACCATTGCGCTGGGCGAACTCGGCGCCCGGGTGACCGGTCTGGACCTCCGGCCACCCGACCACCTTCCCGATGAGTTCGTCGAACTCGACCTGGCCGACCCGGAGTCCGTCGACCGTGCCACCGGCGCGGTCGACGGTCCGGTGGACGCCTTGTTCAACGTCGCCGGGGTGTCCTCGGGCATCGGGAATCCGCTGCTGGTGGTCCGGATCAACTTCCTGGGCACCCGGCAGTTCACCGAAGCGCTGGAGCGCAAGATTCCGGCGGGCGGTTCCATCACGTCGGTGGCGTCACTGGCGGCCTCGGGGTACCGCGAAAACCGTTCCACCACTGCAGGACTGATTCACAGCCGGTCGGTCGACGAGGGGTTGCAGTGGTGCGCGGATCATCCCGAGGCATTGGCCGACGGTGGCTACCGGTTGTCCAAGGAGGCCACGATTCTCTATGGGATGTACCGGGTCGCAGATCTCGGTGCCCGAGGGATCCGGATCAACTGCACCGCACCCGGCGTCACCGAAACACCAATTCTCGAGCAGCTGCGCACGGCTTACGGGCAGCAGTACCTCGATTCGTTCAACACCCCGCTGGGTCGCAACTCGGAGGCCGCCGAGCAGGCGTCGCTGCTGGCTTTCCTTGGCAGCCCGGCCGCCAGTTACGTGACCGGGCAGGTGATCTGGGCCGATGGCGGCATTCTGGCCCAGCGGGAGGCCGCCCTGGTCGATGCTGTAGCGGGCACCGCAGACACCGAGCAGAGGAGCTGAGCTTGGCCGGGACGATGCGCGACTTCCGTAAGGTCGCCGACGATGTGCGCAACTGGGGCCGCTGGGGTGATGCCGACGAACTCGGCACGCTGAACCTGATCACCGCTGAGAAGATCGCCGAAGGCGCATCGTTGGCCAAGCACGGCAAGGTGTTCGCACTCGGTGTCGACTTCTCCTCTGCCGGGCCACAGGGGGCGTTCCAGTTCCGGCAGAATCCGACGCATGTGATGACAGTGGACGGCGGGGACGCGAATACGCTGGCGCAGTACGGCCCCCAGTGGCTGCGTAACTCGGTGGCCCACCAGGTCAGCGGATTCTTCGTGGACAACCCTTTTCGCTTCAACGACGACATGATCGTCATGCCGTTGCAGGCCGCCACCCAGTGGGACGCGTTGTCACACGTGTATTACGAGGACAAGCTCTACAACGGCTTTCCGGCCGATTCGGTCACGAGCTTCGGTGCGTTCCACTGCGGTATCGACAAGGTGGACGTCAAGGGCATCACCTCACGCGGGGTGCTGTTGGATGTCGTGCGCCACCGCGGCGTCGAACAGTTCCTCGAGCCGGGCAACCCGATCACGCCCGGCGAATTGGATGACGTCGCCCACGCGCAAGGCGTCAGCATCACCCCCGGCGACATCGTGCTGGTCCACACCGGTTGGTGGACCCGGTTTTCGGCCAACGGTGATGGGGCGGAGCCCGGATCAGGTCTGGATTGGCGTTGCGCGTCGTGGTTGCATGACCACCAGGTCGCGGCCGTCGCGGCAGACAACCTGATGGTGGAGGATCCAGACCCGGCCAACGGCGTCGAGGGCACGTTCCTGCCGATGCACATGTTGTGCCTGCGGGACATGGGCCTGATGTTCGGTGAGTACTGGGACCTGGGCGCACTGGCTGCAGACTGCGCGGCCGACGGTGTCTACGAGTTCCAGCTCATCGCGCCGCCGCTGCGGGTCACCGGTGCCGTCGGTTCGCCGGTGAATCCCATTGCGATCAAGTGAGGACAGATGACGTCGACTGAGAAGGTGCCGTTCGTGGTCGGGCTCGGCGGCACGCTGCGCGCCGACTCCTCGACCGAGCGCGCCGTGCGGTACTGCCTGGAATCAGTGGAACGCCAAGGCGGCCGAACGCGGATGTTCGCGGGGCCCGACTTGGAGTTGCCCATGTATGCGCCACATTCACTGGAGCGCACACCGGCAGCGCTGGAGTTCGTCTCCGCGCTGCGCGACGCCGACGCTGTCGTGGTGGGCTCACCCGGCTATCACGGTGCGATCTCCGGTCTGGTCAAGAACGCGCTGGACTACATCGAGGATCTTCGCGAAGACCCGCGCGTCTACCTGGACAACACCCCGTGGGGATGCATCAGCTGCGCGTACGGCTGGCAGGCCGCCGTCGGAACGCTGGGGCAGCTGCGCTCTATCGGGCATGCGCTGCGGGCCTGGCCTACCCCGCTGGGGGTGGCAATCAACTCCGCGGACAAGATCTGGTCTGAGACAGGTGAATTGGCCGATGCCACGGTCCGCGGTCAACTCGAGATGCTGGCCACCCAGCTGCTGAATTTCGGCCGGGCCGACGGGGCCGCGCGATGACGGCGCAGCGCACGTTCGCACGCAAGACCATCGACGTCGACGGCCTGGCCACCAGCTACCTGGAAGCCGGGCAGGGTGACCCCGTCGTCCTGCTGCACGGCGGCGAGTTCGGCGCCGGTGCCGAATTGGGTTGGGAGCGCGTCATCGGCGAGTTGGCCGAGCATTACCGGGTGCTGGCCCCGGACATGCTGGGCTTCGGTGAGAGTGCCAAGGTCATCGACTTCAACGACGGGCGGGGCCTGCGTATCCGGCATATCGCCCGCTTCTGCGCCGAACTCGGCGTCGATGCTGCACATTTCGTCGGCAACTCGATGGGAGCGGTCAACCTACTGGTCGATGCCACCTCGGATGCCCCGCGGCTCCCGGTGCGATCGCTCACCGCGATCTGCGGGGGAGGGGAGATCCAACGCAACGAACATTCAGCGGCGTTGTACGACTACGACGCCACACTGGACGGGATGCGACGCATCGTCACCGCACTGTTCGCCGATCCGTCCTACCCGGCAGATGAGGCCTACGTGCAACGGCGGTACGAGGCGAGCATCGCCCCGGGAGCCTGGGAGTCCTTGGCCGCGGCCAGGTTTCGGCGGCCCGGACTCGAGGCGCCGGCGATGCCGTCGGCGCAACGGGCCTATGACCGCATCGGTGTGCCGACCATGATCATCGAGGGGGATCGTGACAAGCTGCTGCCGTCCGGTTGGGCCGCCGACATCGCCGGCCGGATCGCCGATGCCCGCAGTGCGGTGATCCCCGGTGCCGGGCACTGTCCACAGATCGAACAGCCCGCCGCGCTGACGGCGGTATTGCTGGAATTCCTGAAAGAGGTGCGATGAACGAGCTGGCCGGAAAAGTCACGGTCGTCACCGGCGGTGCGTCGGGTCTCGGTGAGGGACTGGTACGCCGGTTCGCGGCCGAGGGCGCCAAGGTGGTGATCGGCGACGTCGACGAGGACCGCGGCACGGCCTTGGCCGCCGAACTCGGCGAGAACGCCCGGTTCCTGCTCACCGATGTCAGCGACATCGAGCAGGTGGGCCGCCTGGTGTCGGCAGCGGTGGACACCTTCGGCGGCCTGGACGTCATGGTCAACAACGCAGGCGTCTCTGGTCGGATGCACCGGCGGTTCATGGATGACGATCTCGCCGACTTCGATTCCGTGATGCGGGTCAATGTCCGGGCCGTGATGGCCGGCACTCGCGATGCCGCCCGGTACATGTCCGAGCATGGCGGTGGTTCGATCCTCAACCTGACCTCGATCGGCGGGATCCAGGCCGGCGGCGGGGTGATGACGTACCGCGCATCCAAAGCCGCGGTCATCCAGTTCACCAAGTCGGCGGCGATCGAATTGGCCCACTACGAGATCCGGGTCAACGCCATCGCGCCCGGCAACATCCGTACGGCGATCGTGGCCAAGTCGGCGTCGCCCGAGGAGCGCGAACGCATCGAAGAGTTCGAGGCCGGGATTCGCGCGCAGATGCGCAACGACCGGCCGCTCAAGCGGGAGGGCACGGTCGAGGACGTCGCCGAGGCGGCGCTCTACTTCGCCACCGACCGCTCGCGGTATGTGACCGGAACCGTGCTGCCGATCGACGGCGGCACGGTCGCGGGCAAGGTCATCGTCCGGAAGGCCAAATAGGTCCGAGCTGACCGAATGAGATTGCGTACAGGGTCGTGAGCTGCGCCGAACCGCGACCGTGGCCGCAATCTCAACGCCGGTCTCGGACCGTGCGGCCAGATTAAATCAACTGCTTGACTTAATTACAGGAGCGGCGTTGACTGTAACGGTGACAGCAGCCAACCGGACCGCCCGTGCCGACCGGGCGACCACTACCCAGGAGGCGATCCTCAAGGCGGCTGAGCGGCTGTATGCCGAACACGGCGTGTTCGCGGTGTCCAACCGTCAGGTGAGTGAGGCGGCCGGGCAGGGCAACAACGCCGCTGTCGGCTACCACTTCGGTACCAAGACCGACCTGGTCCGCGCGATCGAGCACAAGCACCGCGGGCCGATCGAGTGTCTGCATGAGCAGATGGTGGCCGATACCGGGGACTCGGCAAGTCTGCGCGACTGGGTGTCCTGCCTGGTGCAGCCACTCACCGATCACCTTGCCGCGCTGGGCAACCCGACCTGGTACGCACGGTTCGCCGCGCAGGTGATGACCGATCCGGCCTACCACAACATCGTGGTCCGCGATGCACTGAGTTCGCCCTCGCTGGTGCAGGTCATCGAGGGGATGAACAACTGCCTGCCGGAGCTGCCCGCCGAGGTCCGCGCCGAACGCAACATCATGGCGCGCAACCTGCTGATGCACAGCTGCGCCGACCGGGAGCGCGCGATGGCCCAGGGCGGCAATGTGCCGCGGGCGTCCTGGCAGGGCGCGGCGTCGGGATTGATCGACGCGATCGTCGGCCTGTGGATGGCGCCGGTTACTCAAGAAAGCGACCTCATATGAAAGTCACTGTCAACCAGGACAAGTGCGTGTCGTCGGGCCAGTGCGTACTCAACGCCGGCGAGGTGTTCGACCAGCGCGACGAGGACGGTGTCGTCGTCCTGCTCGAGCCAGAACCCGGGCCGGACCACACAGACAACGCCCGCCGCGCCGCGGCGGCCTGCCCAGCCCTAGCCATCGAGATCCAAGACTGACCTGAGGAATAACGTGTCCGAAACCGTGACCGAAGTAGACATCCCCGAATACCCGATGGAGCGGGCGGCGGCGTGCCCGTTCGCCCCTCCGGCGCCCATGCTGGGCAACCCCAAAGGCCTTTTCCGCGTGAAGATCTGGAACGGCAGCACCCCGTGGTTGATCACCGGCCACGAAGAGGCCCGCACGCTGTTCGCGGACTCCCGGATCAGCGTGGACGACCGGATCGACGGTTTCCCGCACTGGAACGAGCACATGCTCTCCACCGTCGACAAGCGGCCCCGCTCGGTATTCACCTCCGATGCCGAGGAGCACACCCGGTTCCGCCGGATGTTGTCCAAGCCGTTCACGTTCCGCCGTGTCGAGGGCTTGCGCACGGCCATCCAGAAGATCACCGACGAGTGCATCGACGAGATCCTGGCCGGTCCACAGCCGGCCGACCTGGTGGCCAAGCTGGCCTTGCCGGTGCCCACCGTGGTGATCAGCGAGATGCTCGGTGTGCCTTACGAAGACCACGAGTTCTTCCAGGAGCACGCGAACGCCGGCCTGGCCCGATACGCCGCGGCGGACGCCATGCAGAAAGGTGCGATGAGCCTGCATCAGTACCTGATCAACCTGGTAGAGGAGAAACAGGCCAATCCGTCGGAGGACGCGGTCTCGGATCTGGCCGAACGCGTGACCGCGGGGGAGATCAGCGTCAAAGAAGCCGCGCAGCTGGGCACCGGTCTGTTGATCGCCGGGCACGAGACCACGGCCAACATGATCGGCATCGGCATCCTGGCCCTGCTGGAGAACCCGGAGCAGGCCGACTTCCTGCGAAATGCCGAGGATCCGAAGGTCATCGCCAATGCGGTCGAGGAACTGATGCGCTATCTGTCCATCATCCAGACCGGCCAGCGCCGGGTGGCGCTGGAAGACATCGAGATCGGCGGCGAGACCATTCGCGCCGGTGACGGCGTCATCATCGATCTGTCCCCGGCCAACTGGGATGCGAAGGCCTACCCGGAGCCCGACAAGCTCGACCTCAGCCGCGACGCCAGCCAGCAACTGGGCTTCGGCTACGGCAGGCACCAGTGCGTCGGTCAGCAGCTCGCGCGTGCCGAACTGCAGATCGTCTTCCACACCCTGCTACGCCGGATCCCGACCCTGCGTCTGGCGATCCCGCTCGACGAGGTGCCGTTCAAGCATGACCGGCTCGCCTACGGCGTCTACGAACTCCCCGTCACCTGGTGACCTCAGCCAACAGCCCGATTGGAGTACCACATGACTGCTTCGACGACCCTCTATCCGCCCGAGGGCTTCGGTGCGCCGAAGAACCGCAAGGGCCATGCCACCGGTGACCTCGGGTTGCCGACGGGCACCGAGATCTTCTCTGCCGACAACCACATTTCGGTAGCCGACGACATCTTCTACGAGCGTTTCCCCGAGGAGCTCAAGGGAGCCGCCCCGCGCATCTGGTACGAGGACGGCGCCTACATGGTCGGCATGAAGGGCAAGGCCTGGACCGGAGGCGATTTCGGGCGGGTGCTGATGCAGTACGACGACTTGGCCGGCGCTGCGTCCAACAACATCGCCGCGCGAGTCCGCGAGCTCAAAGAGGACGGCATCGACAAGGAACTGGCGTTCCCCAACGCGGTGCTGGCCCTGTTCCACTACCCGGACAAGGCGTTGCGCGAGCGGGTGTTCCGGATCTACAACGAGCACATCGCCGCTCTGCAGGAGCAGTCCGGCGGGCACTTCTACGGCGTCGGGCTGATCAACTGGTGGGACCCGAAGGGAGCGCGCAGCACCCTTGAAGAACTGAAGTCGCTCGGGCTCAAGACATTCCTGCTGCCGCTGAACCCGGGCAAGGACGACGAGGGCAACATCTACGACTACGGCAGCACCGCGATGGACGCGGTCTGGGACGAGGTCGAGGCATCCGGAATACCGGTCAGCCACCACATCGGCGAGACCCCACCGAAGACTCCGTGCGAGAACAACAGCGTCGTGGTCGGCATGATGGTCAACGTCGACTCGTTCCGTGAGCAGTTCGCCAAATACGTGTTCTCCGGCATCCTGGATCGGCATCCGAAGCTGAAGATCGGCTGGTTCGAGGGCGGCATCGCCTGGGTGCCCACCGCGCTGCAGGACGCCGAACACATGCTGGCCTCCTACCGGCACATGTTCAATCACGAACTGCAACACGATGTCCGGCACTACTGGGACAAGCACATGTCAGCCTCGTTCATGGTCGATCCGCTGGGGCTGCGCCTGATCGACCAGATCGGCGTCGACAACGTGATGTGGTCCAGCGACTACCCGCACAACGAGAGCACCTTCGGGTACTCGGAGAAGTCACTGGCCACGGTTGTCGAGGCGGTCGGCCCGCAGGACGCCACCAAGATCGTGTCCACCAACATCCAGAAGTTCCTGGGCCTTCTATGAGCGCTCTCACTCACCCAGGAGTCACCCAGATCGCCCGAACCGGTTTTACCCCGCTCGACATTCCAGACGAGCCCGACCTCGACCGGATGCGCGCACAGGTCGGTGCGCGTCTGCACGCGGCGATGACTGATCAGGGCGTTGATGCGCTCGTCCTGCTCGGCAACAGCAACGTCATGTACGCCACCGGCATCGCCTGGCCGCTGGCCGACGCGGGCCTGTCGCACGTCGAGCGGCCGGTCGCGGTCGTGCTGGCCGACGACGAGCACCCGCACCTGTTCCTGCCGTTCCGCGAGGGTGCGGCTATGGAAACCGGGCTGCCAGATGACCATCTGCACGGACCGGTGTATCTCGAGTTCGACGAAGGTGTCACGGAATTCGCAAGGGTCCTGGCCAGTTTGGTGCCCGCCGGGGCGACGATCGCGACCGATGAGCTGACCGGGGCGATGCGGCTGGCCGGCGGCGCGCTGTTCCCCAACGTGCCGGTGGATGCCGCGCCGGTGATCGGTGCGGCGAAGATCGTCAAGACGATCGACCAGATCGCGTGCATTCGACGAGCCTGCCGGATCACCGAGGAGGCCATCGCCGAGATCCACAAGTCGGTGGTGCCCGGCGTTCGGCAGATCGATCTGTCTGCCGAATTCGTCCGTCGTACTTTCGAACTCGGTGCCACCACGAACATGTTCGACTCGATCTGGCAGGCCATGCCCGCATCGAAGGCCGAGGGCGCCTGGACCACCACCGGTGATCTCGCCCTGCCCCTGTTGACGACCGAGCGTGAACTGCAGCAGGGCGATGTGCTGTGGACCGACGTGTCCATCGCCTACCACGGGTACTGCTCCGACCACGGCCGGACCTGGATCGTCGGTCAGGACCCGACCCCGGCCCAGCAGGAGCAGTTCGACAAGTGGAGCCGGATCGTCGACGCGGTGTTGGCGGTAACCAAGGCCGGTGCCACCTGTGGCGATCTGGGCCGGGCGGCAACCGAAGCCGCCGGCGGCCGGAAACCGTGGCTCCCGCACTTCTATCTGGGCCACGGCATCGGTACCAGCGCGGCTGAAATGCCGATGATCGGAACCGATCTCGGACAGGAGTGGGACGACAACTTCGTCTTCCCCGAAGGCATGTTGCTGGTGTTCGAACCCGTGGTCTGGGAGGACGGCACCGGCGGCTACCGCGGCGAGGAGATCGTGGTGGTCACCGAGGGCGGCTGGATGCCGCTGACCGCATATCCGTACGACCCCTATGAGGTGGCCCGTGGGAACTGAAATCGAGGCCGACGGCCGGGCCCTGCGCGTCAGCCGTCGGGAGCGCGCCATCGCGCAGATGGAGGCCCATGACCTCGACGTGCTGGTCCTCGGCAGGCAGGCCAACGTCCGGTACATCTCCGGAGCTCCGCAGCTGTGGGTGGTCGGCACCCGGCCGTTCGGGCCGATCTGCACGTTCGTCCGCGCGACCGGCGAGATCCATCTGAACAGCACGTGGGACGAGGGGATACCCGAGGAGATCCCGCACGAAAACCTGTACGGCCTGGCGTGGAATCCGATGACCCTGATCGGTGTGCTGCAGAACATCAAGGGCACCGATGCCGCACGACGGGTCGGAACCGACGCTCTGACACCGACATTCGCCAAACTGCTGCCGATGGCCTTCCCGAACGCGGAACTGGTCGACGCCGAGCAGGCGATGCGCGCCGCACGTCGCGTGAAGACCCCGGAGGAGATCCTCGCGCTGCGACGGGCGTTGGCTGTCGCCGAGCAGGCACTGGCGAGAGGGGCGGCCGAGTTGGCTCCGGGAACCACTGAGAAGCGCCTCGCCGGGACGATATTGGAGGCTGAAGCGGCCGGCGGGGTGAGTACCCCCGCCACCCAGGACGCCGCATGGGTTACCTCGAAGGACCATCCCTGGCGCCGTGCCGGTGGCGACGGACGTGTGGGTGAGGGTGATCTGGTGGCTTTGTCGGCAGGCGTGCTGGCCGACGGCTACGTCGCCGAGGTCGCCCGCACTCTCCATGTCGGCGATCCCACGGATGCGGTGCGCTCACTGTATCGACGTCGGGACGAGCTGTGGGACAGGCTGGTTGAGGCCTGCCGTCCCGGCAACCCGACCAGTGCACTGCTGGACGCCTACGAGCAGGCCGGCGAACTGCTCCCGGCGATGCCGGTGGCCCACGGACTCGGATTGGGTTTCGACCCGCCGGTGGTGTCGCAGAACCTTCGGTCGACGGCCGAGTCCGACCTTCTCGAAGAGGGCATGGTGCTCGCCGTCACGGGCTATGTCTGGGAGCCGGACCTCGGGGCGGTGTTCACCCGCGATGCCGTCGTCGTCGGCGCGGACGGACCCGAGGTACTCACCCAGACCCCAACAGACAGTGAGGCGGCACATGCCTGAGCGACTCCAGCCCACTGCCGCGGAGCGGCCCACCCCGGAGGAGATCATCCTCTACGACAAGGATCCCAAGACCAAGATCGCCACCATCACCTTCAACCGGCCGGAATTCTTCAACGCGCCGACGTCGATGGCCCGGCTGCGCTACGCCGACGTGCTGCGGGCGGCCAACGCCGACAACGATGTGAAGGTGGTGATCATCCGAGGCGTCGGGGACAACCTGGGCAGCGGTGCGGACCTGCCGGAGTTCATGGAGGGCAACGACAATCCGGCAGCGCGGCTGGCCGAGTTGCGCCTGGAGGACGACGGAGTGGGCGAGGTGACGTACCCGCCCAAGGGCACGTTCCGTAACGGAGCCACGATCAGCTCCTGGTACGCCAACTCTCAGGCCGGCAATCGGGCGCTGCAGGACTTCAAGAAGATCAGCATCGTGGAGGCCAAGGGCTACTGCTACGGCTGGCACTTCTACCAGTGCGCCGATGCGGATCTGGTGATCTCCTCCGACGACGCCCTGTTCGGTCATCCGTCGTTCCGGTACCACGGCTGGGGCCCCCGGATGTGGACCTGGGTGCAGATGATGGGCTTGCGCAAATTCCAGGAGATGGTCTTCACCGGGCGGCCCTTCACCGCCGCGGAGATGTACGACTGCAACTTCTTGAACAAGGTGGTTGCCCGCGACCAGCTGGAAGCCGAGACGCAGAAGTACGCCCTGGCGTGCGCTCGGAACCGGCCGGTGGACACCGTTTTCCAGCAGAAGATGTTCTTCGAGATCTTCAAACAACAGCAGGGCGAGTACATGGGCAGCCTGCTGAGCGCGTTCTTCGAGTCGATGGGCAACGGGGTGGCCAACGACAGTGACGACGACCTGGACATGTTCGAATCCATCGATTCCGGACTGTCGGCCGCGGTGAACGACAACGACAGTAAGTTCCCGCCCGAGTTCCGGCTGTCCAAGAAGAACCGGGCGAAATCCGAATAGGCAGATGAGCTCACCACTTGACGGCTACACCGTCATCGACCTCTCCAGCGGGATCGCCGGCGCATACGCCACGAAGATCCTGGCCGACGGCGGCGCCGACGTGATCAAAGTCGAAGCTCCCGAAGGCGATCCGTTGCGCCGGTGGTCGGCCTCGGGTGCACACATCGGACGGGATCGGGACGGCGCCCTGTTCACCTTCCTGGCCGGTGGTAAACGCAGTGTGGTCATCGAGCCGGGTGACACTCAGCTGGTGGACCGGTTGGCGGCGGCGGCCGACGCCGTGGTCTGGTCTCCGGAATCGGCCGTCGCTCAGGCGGTCGCACCCGAGGAACTGTTCCGTCGGCATCCGCACCTGATCGTCACCACCATCACGCCGTTCGGTTTGGACGGGCCGTGGAGTGACCGGCCCGCCACCGAGTTCACCCTGCAGGCCTGGTCGGGCGGCGCGATCGGGATCGGCCGGGGTGTGCAGGACCGGGCGCCGGTGTCGATCGGTGGTCAAGTGGGTGAGTGGCTGGCCGGTGCGTACGCGGCGGCGATGACGCTGGCGTTCCGGGCCCGGGCGATCCGGGACGGTCACGGCGAACTGGTGGATCTCTCGGCACTGGAGGCTCAGGTGCTGGGCCTGACGTATTACCCGGTCACCTATTTCGAGATGTTTGGCCGGCCGTGGCGCACCGAGCGCAAACCCACGGTCCCCGGTATTGCCGAAGCGGCCGACGGTCTGGTGGCACTCGGCTGCGGCACCGCCCAGCAGTGGTGGGATCTGTGCGCGATGTCGGGTCATGACGAGTGGATCGACGAAGCCTCCGAGCTGACGATCACCGAGCAGGCGAACCTGCACGCCGACGAGTTGTACGCCTGGCTGCGCGAGCAACGTGCGGACGACGTGCGCGAGCTTGCCGGGGCGTTCCGGATCCCCAACTCGCCGGTGGGCAACGGGGAGAACCTCACCGCCATGGACCATTTCGTGCAGCGGCAGGCGTTCGTCCGCAACCCCCAGCACGGGTTCACCCAGCCGGCAATGCCGTACCGGCTCTCCGGGGTGACCCTGCGGGCGGCGTCGCGCGCACCCCGCCTGGGAGAGCACAACGGTGAGATCGAGGCCGCCGCGTGGAGCCCATGCGACTTGCCCGCCGGTAGGCCGGGCGGGGACCGCCTGCCGTTCAGCGGATTACGGGTGCTCGACATGACGACGTTCTGGGCTGGGCCGTCATGCACCCATCTGCTGGGCATGCTCGGCGCCGAGGTGATCCACCTGGAGTCGACTCCACGCCCGGACGGCACCCGGTTGATCGCCGGCATCCCGGCGAGTGTGGAGCAGTGGTGGGAGCGATCACCGATCTTCAGTGCACTCAACACCAACAAGAAGAGCCTCACCCTGGACTTCCAGACCGAGCAGGGCCGGGATTTGTTGCGCCGGCTGATCGCCACCTGCGATGTGGTGGTGGAGAATTTCACGCCCAGGGTGATCGAACAGATCGGGCTCGACTTCGACTCGCTACGGGAATTGCGCGAAGACATCATCATGGTCCGGATGCCCGGATTCGGACTCGACGGGCCGTGGCGGGACAATCCGGCATTCGCCTACATCATCGAGGACTCGTCCGGGTTGAGTTGGCTCACCGGCTACCCGGATCGCGCCCCGTTCGAGCCCTATTCGATCGGCGACCCCAATGCCGGGATACACGCGCTGTCGGGGCTGATGCTGGCGCTCGAGCATCGCCGCCGCACCGGGCAGGGCGCGCTCGTCGAGGCTGCGATGGTCGACGCCGCACTGAACATCGCGGCCGAACAGGTCATCGAGTATTCGGCCTACGGGGCATTGCTGCAACGCGACGGCAACCGTGGTCCGGCCGCGGCGCCGCAGAACATCTACCAGTGCGCCGACATCGACGAGTTCGGCCGCGCCGACAGCTGGGTGGCTATCGCCGTCAGCTCCGATTCCCAGTGGACAGCCCTTTGTGCGGCGCTCGGCCAGCCGGAATGGGCGACCGACCCGGAGCTGGATTCCGCCGACGGGCGCCGAACCCACCACGATCTGATCGACGAGAAACTGGCGGAGTGGTGTCTGCCGCGCAGTGGCGACGAGATCGTCGAAACCTTGTGGCCGGCCGGTGTTCCGGTGGCGAAGGTCATGCAGCCGCACCGGCAGTTGGACTTGCCGCAGTTGCGGTTCCGGCAGTTCTTCGAACACGTCGGGCACCCGGTGAACAACGCCGCACCGCACAGCACGCTTCCGGTGTCGCTGGCCAACGGACCACGGGCGTTGCACCGTCAGCCGGCACCGCTGCTGGGCGAGCACAACCACGAATTGCTGACGGAATTGGGATTGTCCGACGGCGAGATCGCCGCACTGGTCGAGGACGGTGTGATCGGCACCGAACCGGGGGTGGGCGGGCGTCGTAAGGCGGCGCGCTGAGGCGAGGCTCAGCTCTGCCCGAACTCGTCGAGGAGCGCTCCGAAATCTTCGGTGTCCCAAAGGTGGAGAACGTTGCTCAGCATCAAAAGCGGGGACCGAACAGCTTCATGGTCGGCTACGCACCGATCCGTGCGGTCGATGCTCTGGTCGGGCAACACAGCTTGCAGATGAGCGGGCGCGTCGAGCAGCCAGGTCACTCCCATCACCGCGGCGTACAGCATGACTTGTGTTCGTAGCGTGCCGAGGTCGAGGTCGGGACCACCGGCGCCGCGGTACTCGGCGGTGAAATGGGTGAGCAGCTCGTCGATGTGCTGCCTCCAGAGCTCCGTCTCGGCGCTGCACAGCGAGCCCCACAGTGCCATCGCCACGTTCATCACACTGACACAGCCCCAGTCCATGAGACCGCAATCCAGGCGTCCGTCCGGGTCGGTCCAGAACCAGGCATTGTCCACGTTGGCGTTCCAATGACACAGCGCCACCTGGTCGTCGGTGGAATGCAGTCTGGCCATGATGGCATCCTCGGCGGCGGCAATCCGGCCGACGTCGGCGAGCATCCTGGTGACGAACCCGGGATCCGCGACGGCGGGCGGTAGCAGAGCCGGGTAACGGCCCGCGAATTCGACCAGTCGGTGGACCTGTGCGGTGAGCTCACCGGCAGAGCGGTGGATGCGGCGGCCGACGGCCACCTTGGCGGCGTCGTACCGGAACTGATCGGTCACCGCGGCGGGGAGCGCACCGGCCTGGTGCGCACCGGCCAGCCGGGCGACCGAGCTGAGCAAGGCCCGATAGTGACCGAGCGCGTCGGGCATCCGGTAGTCCAGGCATTTGTCGTAGTGCGGTTCGATACCGGCTTGTCCGAACGAGATCCGCTCGGTCAGCAGCATCCCGGTGGCCGATTCGCGATCGTAGTCGGCGAACAGGCACACAGGTACGGTGACGGGCAGCGGGCAATCGGCCGACAACACGCCGAACGCCACCTCGAGCTCCATCTGTGACTTGCCCCGGTCGCGGCGGGGATTGTCGAAGTCACGGGAGAATTTGACGAACAGCTCTGTGGGCAAGCCGATCTCCGGGTGCGCATATTCCACATCCAGTAGCGCTTTGCGTCCGGTGCTGCCACCGCCGCACTCCTCGAAGCGGGTGATCGCGCTGACCCGGTTGCTTCGGGGGAGTGCACCGAACACCTGCAGGGCGGCGGTGAGGAACTCCGGGCCGGCACCGAACAGGGTTCCTGGATCGGCCGGGAATTCCAGCCCGGTTGCGCCTGCGCTCACCCAACGTCGCATCTAGCCTCACCAGCAGTTGAGCCAGTAGCTTCAATAACCATGGCTATCAATCCTTCTGACATCATGCTCACCGGACAGGTGGCGGTTGTCACGGGCGGCGGTACCGGGATCGGCCGGGGCATCGCCGCCGGCCTGGCGGCCTTCGGCGCCACGGTGGCGATCTGGGAGCGCGACGCGGACAACTGCGCCGCTGCCGCTGAATCGATCGGTGCCCTCGGCATCGTCACCGATGTGCGCGATGCCGAGCAAGTGGATGCGGCGCTGACACAGACGGCCGACGAACTGGGGCCGGTGCGCATCCTGGTGAACAACGCCGGCGGCGTGTTCGCCTCTGGACTGCTCGAAACCAGCGAGAACGGTTGGGATGCGCTGTACAAGAGCAACCTTCGCCACGTGCTGCTGTGCACGCAGCGGGTGGCACGGCGCTTGGTGACCGATGAATTACCGGGCAGCATCATCAATCTCACGTCGATCGAAGGGGTGCGTGCGGCTCCCGGCTACGCTGCGTACGCGGCCGCGAAAGCGGGCGTCATCAACTACACGCAGACAGCGTCGTTCGAACTTGCCCCGCACGACATCCGGGTCAACGCAATCGCTCCCGACCTCACCATCACCGAGGGGCTCCTGGCGTTGTCGCCGGGCGGCCCGCCTGACGGTATCGCTGACGCCATCCCGCTCGGCCGTGCCGGGCACGTCGACGAAATCGCCGGAGCGGCCGTCTTTCTCGCGTCCAGAATGTCGGGCTACATCACTGGGCAGACTATTCACGTAGACGGTGGCACACGGGCTGCGGGTGGCTGGTACCGCCACCCGCAGACCGGTGCCGCAACACTCGGTCCGGGCTAGGGACCGGACCTACTTGAGGCAGCTCCCCGCGTCGACCGGCAGCGTCACACCGGTGACGTACCGGGCCTCGTCGGAGGCCAGGAACAGCACGGCGTTGCTGATGTCAACGGCCTCCACCCACGGGATGGGCAGGGTGTGGAACAGCTGGCAGATCGGCGCCATGTCGTCCGGGCCCGGGTTCTCCAGGTCGGGGCGGAACATCTTGAACGTGCCGTCGTTGTGCAGCATAGGGGTCGCCACATGCGTGGGATGGACGCTGTTGCAACGGATGTTGTGCTGACCCAGCTCGACGGCGAAGCCGCGCATCAGGCCGACGACGCCGTGCTTTGCAGCGACGTAGTTGCCGCAGTGCGGGTAGGCCTTGAGTCCGCCGACCGAGCTGGTCAGGATGATCGAGCCGCCGCGGCCCCCTTCGATCAGGTGCGGCACACCGGCTTTGACGGACTTCCAGACGCCGGACAGGTTGATGTCGATCATTTCGTCCCAGTCGAGCTGGCTGGTTTCGTGCAGCACGTCGCCGCCGTTGCCGATGCCGGCGTTGGCCACGATGATGTCGAGGCGGCCGAGCTGCTCCACGCCGCTGTCGACGGCGGCCTTGATGGCGTCCGCGTCGCGGACGTCGACCTCCGCGGTCACCACTCGGCGGTTGAGTCCTTTGATGAGGTTGGCGGTTTCTGCCAGGTCATCGGAGGTGGAGGCCGGGATGGCGGTCTCCACGCCGGGCCGGATCGGTCCACAGATGTCGATTGCGATGATGTCGGCGCCCTCTTGCGCCAGCCGCACCGCGTGGCTACGGCCCTGGCCGCGGGCCGCGCCGGTGACGAACGCGACCTTGCCTTCCACCCGTCCAGTCATTGATTACCCCAGTTCTGTTTCGTGTCTGCCGCATGCTCGGTGAATTCTGTGCACCTGCTCAGCAACTCTGACACCGGGCCGCCCGCCATGTCAACGACGGATACGTTTCTGGCTATTTGTACTCTCTGCTTAGCAGAATGAAGTTCTCGAAGGTGGGCCGCAAGGCCGCCATGTTCACCAAGATGGGCCTTACAAAGCGAGCTCGGAATCCGTCATTCGCTGCGCCCACGGTCCGCTTGACCGGCCGTCAGACGTGAACAGCAGTGCGCTCCCGGTGGCGGAAGTCCGAGGTTCGCGGGCGAAGCCTGGGTCGCCGAGTCGCCGCTTGGCCATTGCGCGGCGCGATGGCGGTGAGTCCGGAGATCGGACAGGCACCGGGGTGCGAGGAAAATTCTTTCCTTAGGAGAACGAAATTCTCAGCTAGCTGGCGGCGAATCCG
This sequence comes from Mycolicibacterium senegalense, assembly GCF_019645875.1. GTDB lineage: Bacteria > Actinomycetota > Actinomycetes > Mycobacteriales > Mycobacteriaceae > Mycobacterium > Mycobacterium senegalense. The sequence goes on from NZ_CP081000.1 coordinate 1,960,414, forward strand.
TTGGCCACGAAGTCCCAGACCTCGTCGGCGGTGATCGGATGGACCGAGGCCTCGTCGGCGCCACCGCTTGATTGTGCGACGAACATCACCGTCTGCATGGTCATCGCAGCCATCCGGCGAGGGTTGATCCCGGCGCGCAACTGGCCGGCTGCGGAGGCTTCTTCCATGAGCTCGGTCAGCAGCGCCAGCAGCGGCGCGTGCGCGACCTTCACCTCAGAGGGGTGCGAAACCAGCAATCGGGGCGCGAAATCGGTGAACAGTGGGCGTTTGGCCGCCGGATCGGGGCGGGACGATTCGAAGAGCAGCTGGATGGCGACCTTGAGCCGTTCGATCGGCTCACCCTGGGTCGAAGTGGCGGCCCGGATCTGATCCGCCGAGCGGCTCAGCGCGTCCTCGAACAGGGCGAGCAGGAGCTCGTGTTTACCGTCGAACTGCAGGTAGAAGCTGCGCAGCGACTGCCGGGAGCGGTCAACGACCTCTTGTACGGTGAAGTCGGTGTTGCCCTTTTCGATGATGATCGCCTGGGCCGCGTCCAGGAAGCGTTGTACCCGCTGGGCGGCGCGCAACTTGGCAGTTTTGATCGACCGCTCGACAGCTCTTTGCTTCCACGCGGGTTCTTCGCCAGCGGTGGTCACTGGCTGCTCCGACGCTTGTCGAGTGGGGAGAACATGAACTGACTGTACCGGAGAACGCCTTGCCATTGTGCTGCCAGACCCCCTCGCGGCCAATGTGTCGGAGATTGTAACTTTCGCACTATGAGAATAGTATTCTCATGAGGGGAATTATAGAAGTCCTTTGAGAAGAAGGGTTTCACGTCAGATGTGGCGCCGCCGGGGCGCTGTTTGCAGGTGGCTGCCGGGGTCGCGAGGGCGGCTGTCGCGTGGCAGCTGTGAACAAAGGAATTACGTGTACATCGATTACGACGTCGCCGACTCGATCGCCACGATCACGCTCAATCGGCCGGAAGCGGCCAACGCGCAGAACCCCGAACTACTCGACGAACTCGATGCCGCCTGGACCAGGGCTGCCGATGACCGCGAGGTGAAGGTGATCGTGCTGCGGGCCAACGGCAAGCACTTCTCGGCAGGGCATGACCTGCGCGGCGGCGGCCCAGTGCCCGACAAGATCACGCTGGAGTTCCTGATCGAGCACGAATCGCGGCGCTATCTGGAGTACACGTTGCGGTGGCGCAACGTGCCCAAGCCGTCGATCGCGGCGGTCCAGGGACGCTGCATCTCCGGTGGCCTGCTGCTGTGCTGGCCCTGCGACCTGATCCTGGCCGCCGACGATGCGCTGTTCTCCGACCCCGTGGCCCTGATGGGCATCGGCGGTGTCGAGTATCACGGGCACACCTGGGAACTCGGCGCCCGCAAGGCCAAGGAGATCCTGTTCACCGGTCGCGCGCTGACCGCAGACGAAGCCGAGCGCACCGGCATGGTCAACCGGGTGGTCCCGCGAGACGAACTCGACACTGCGACCGCTGAGCTGGCGGCACAGATCGCGCAGATGCCGGCGTTCGCGCTGCGCCAGGCCAAGCGGGCGGTGAACCAGACCCTCGATGTGCAGGGTTTCTACGCCGCGATCCAATCGGTGTTCGACATTCACCAGACCGGGCACGGCAATGCGCTTAGCGTCAGCGGATGGCCGGTGCTGATGGATATCGACGGGATGAAGCAGAACATCAAGTAAGCCTGGGCCTCTGAAGATGGGGGCGATCCGGCTCAGCGTGAGTTACGCGGCCAGACAGATCTACGCGCAGACCACCGCGGCCGCAGCGGTCACGCTCGTGGTGCTGGCACTGAGCCGCAACACCGTCGGTGACGCGCGCCAGCTGTTGACCCAGGCCAACCTGATCGCACTGATCGCGTTGATGGTCGCCGCAGCGATCGTCGACACCGTCGTCGGCTGGGTCAATGTCCATCCGACGTTCAAATGGTTTGCCGCGGGCGAGGACCCGACACCGCGACAGCAGCGGGCGGCCATGCGTATCGCGCCGCGTCAGACCATCATCCAGTTCACCACCTGGGCGGTGAGCGCACTGGTGTACACGCTGCTGAACCTCGACGCCGGTGGTGGTGTCGCCTACGTGATGGGCGGCGCGATTCTCTTCGGCGGCGTCGCGGCGGCATGCATGGGATTCCTGGTGACCCAACGGATGTTGCGGCCCATCGTCGCTGCGTCGTTGACGGCGTCCTCGTCCACGATGGTGCGGATGCCAGGCGTGCTGGCCCGGCTGATCACCATCTGGACCCTGTTCAGTGGGCTACCGATGGTCGGCATCGCCTTGATCGTGTTGGCGCGCTCGAACGGCTGGTTCGTGCAGAAAACGGCACCGGTCGAAGCCGCGGTGCTGGTCCTGGCAGTCGTCTCGCTGATCTTCGGTCTGCGGTCGATGGTGCTGGTGGCACGTTCGGTGTCCGATCCGATCGGGGAGGTCGTGCTGGCCATGAAAGCTGTGGAGCGCGGTTGGTCCGGTGTGTCGGTCAAGGTGTACGAGTCGTCTGAGATCGGTCGGCTCCAGTACGGATTCAATCGGATGCTGGCCGGCCTGGCCGAACGGAACCGGTTGCGCGACCTGTTCGGTCGTTATGTGGGGGTCGACGTGGCCCGCCACGCCCTGCAGCAGGGCACCGCGGTCAGCGGTGACGTCCGCGACGCCGCCGTGCTTTACGTGGATCTGGTCGGCTCGACCGCGTTGGGAGCGTCGCGACCGCCGCAAGAGGTGGCGCAACTGCTCAACGGTTTCTTCAAGATCGTGGTGGACACCGTCGAGGCGCATCACGGTCTGATCAACAAGTTCGAGGGCGATGCCGTACTGGCGGTGTTCGGCGCGCCGCTACGGCTGGACAACCCGGCTTCCTCTGCGCTGGCGACTGCGCGGGCGCTGGTGCCACGACTGCACCGACTGCCCGATGTTGAGTTCGGCGTGGGTATTTCGTGCGGTTCGGTGTTCGCGGGAAACATCGGCGCCGAGAACCGCTACGAGTACACCGTGATCGGTGATGCGGTCAACGAGGCGGCGCGGCTGGCCGACCACGCCAAGGATCGCGAGTCGACGGTGTTGTGTTCGGGTAGTGCGCTGGCCCATGCCGACGCCGACGAAGGCCAGCACTGGGTCGTTCGCGGCTCGACGGTGTTGCGCGGTCGTTCGACGGCTACAGTCTTCGCCGAACCGGTTGCGGACTCGTCGTAGCAGCGAGCGTCGTTCTCCGCGAGCGTGCGGGTCTGCCGGCCGACACTCCGACAAATATCCGTACTTCGTGCACGCTCGACCGGTGCGAGCGTGCACTCACTGCCGCCCCACCGCGGCGTGTCGGGCAGCAGACGCGCACGCTCGCGGTGGAAAAACCTACAGCTGGGCCAGGCGTGGGACGGTCCCGCGGGCGCGCAGGCCGGCACCTGCCTTGCGGGTGAGTTCCCTTGAACTGCCCAGCAATCCGTCGAGCACCAGAACCCGCTTCACGTGGTGGTGCAGCTCATGCTCGGCGGTGAAACCGATGCCGCCGAGCACCTGCTGGCAGTGCTTGGCGGCGGTCAGCGCGGCCTTGCCCGCAGCGGCCTTGGCCAGCAGCGAATTCAGGTCGACGTTGTCGGCGTTGGGCAGGTTCAGCGTTGCCTCGGCACCTTCGATGGCCACCAGTGTTTCGGCCAGCCGGTGCCGCACTGCCTGGAAGGACGAGATCGGCTTGCCGAACTGCACCCGGTCCAGTGCATGCTGCCGGGCCAGCGCCAGCATCGCGCGGGCCGAGCCGACCAGCCACCAGCCCAAGGCGCGGCGCGCCTCCGATATCCGCAGCAGTTGGCCGTCGGGTACCTGCTTCAGCGGCAGCCCGCCCAGAATTGCGGACGCGTCTGCCGTGTTCTCTCTGCGTTCCCACACCACCCAGGTTCCGCCGGCATAGGGCATCGGCGGGGTGCCGCCGGGCAGGCCACCGATGGTCTCAAGCAATACATCGTTGAGGATCGAAGCGTGCGAACCGGTTTCACCCAGCAGCCGGAACACCAGCGGCATGGCAACCTCCGGCATGTCGGCCAGCATCTCGGCCCAGCCCAGTTCAGCCAGTGCGGCGTCCAGCTTGGCGCCGGAGGCCGAGAGCATGGTCTTGCGCAGCGTGTCTTCGAGCAGGCCCAGCGATTCGGTGTCCAAGTCGGTCATGGCTTCACTCCTTCCCGAGGTCCAGCAGACGGCGCGCGATGATGTTGCGCTGCACCTCGGCTGTACCGCCGTAGATGGTCGACGCCCGCGAGTACAGGTATTCGGTGCGCCATTCGGACTCGTCGAGTTCGATGACGCCGGGCATCAGGTTGCGCGCGGTGTCGTAGAGCAGTTGTTCGGCGCCGGCCAGCAGCACCTTGTCGATCGAGGTATCGGGACCCAGCTTGTGGCCGTCGGCCAGCCGGTGCTGAGTTGCCGCCGAACGGCAGCGCAGGGTGTGCAAAGCCAGATACACCTCGCCGAGGTCCGGATCTACCACCTGCCCTTGCCGTTTCACCGCCTCGACGAGGGCGTCGAAGCGTGAGTACAAGTAGGCGATGCGTTGCCAGAAGCAGGTCGAGCGCTCGTAGGGCAGCAGATCCATCGCCAGTTGCCAACCGTCGCCGGGCTTGCCGAGCATCCGGCTCTCATCGACTTCGACGTCGTCGAAGTAAACCTCGCAGAACTCGTCGACGTCATGCATGGTGCGCAGCGGCCGGATGCTGATACCGGGGGAGTCGGTGTCGACGAAGAACGCGGTGATCGCCTGGTGGTTGGGGGTGTCCGCGTCGCCGGTGCGGGTGAGCAAGATGCACCGGTGCGAATACTGGGCGAAGCTGGTCCAGACTTTCTGGCCATTGATGATCCATTTGTCGCCCCGCTGGACCGCGCGGGTGGTCAGCGAGGCCAGATCGCTGCCGGAGCCGGGTTCGGAGAACCCCTGGCACCATTGCTCTTCGCCGGACAGCAGTTTCGGCACCATCTCGGCGGCCAGTTCCTTGGGCGCGTAGTCGATCATCGTCGGCGCCAGCACTTCCAGCATCGAATACGGCCCGGGCTCGGCCAGTCTGCGGCCCACGACCTCCTCGCCGACGATGGCGCGCAGCATCTCCGGACCGCCCAGCCCACCGGCATGTTCGGGCCAGCCGTAGCGACTCCAGCCGCCTTCGTACAGTGCCTTCTGCACTCGGGCGAACTGGCGCAGGTGACCTGAAAGCGAATGATCCTCAGGTGGTGTCAGGTCATTCTCGGCAAGCCAGTCCTGCAGCGCGGTGCGGAACTTTGCCGGTTCGAAGAGGTCGACTTGCTCGCTCATCCTGCTTCCGGCCTGCCGATCGCGTGCGGCCGGCCGTGGTCGTGATCGCCACTGCGCCGGATGAAGGTCATCGCCCGGGTCTTCAGCCTCCAGCCCTCGGCGGTGCGTTCGTAGGTGTCGCGGTAGTAGCCGATGCGCATGTCGTGCTTGGAGTGCTCGATGAAGCACAGCGGCTGGGTGCCCGAAGCTGTATCGGCGCCCTCGACCAGGTCTATCAGGGCGGTGCCGGTCATGAACAGGCCCTTGGGGGCGGCGTCCACCAGCACGGGAAAGCGATTCAGCGTGTAGGTCTCACCGAATGCGCTGTACGTGCCGTCGGGGGTGAAAACACTGATCAGACCGTCGATGTCGCCCTGGGTGATGGTCACCGCGTATTTGGCGAGCACCTGCTGGATCTCGATCAGGTCCTCGGTCCGTGTCGGGGAATCAGTTGATGTGCTCATTGCGGAAGACCTTACCGCCTTTCATTACAAAATCCACATGTTGTGTAACGCTGATGTCCTCGAGCGGATTGCCCGGTACCGCGATGATGTCAGCGAGCAAGCCCTCGGCCAGTCGGCCGCGGTCGGTGACGTTGATCAGATCGGCCGCGATCGTGGTGGCCGAGCGCAGCACCGCGGCCGGTGGCATGCCCCACTCGACCAGCGTGACGAGTTCGTCGGCGTTCTTCCCGTGCGGGATGGCCGGCGCGTCGGTGCCGACGGCGATCTTCACCCCGGCCTCGTAGGCGGCCTTGATCGACGTCTCGGCCTTCGGGAACATCTCGGCAGCCTTGTCCTGCAATACCTTCGGTGCCTTGGACACATCCATGGCCTGAGCCAGGCGACGCGTGGTGACCAGGAACCGGTCGTGCTCGACCAGCATCTGGATCGCTTCGTCGTCCATCAGGAAGCCGTGCTCGATGCAGTCGATGCCGCAGGCTACGGCATGCTTGACGGCCTCGGCGCCATGGGTGTGGGCCGCGACGCGCAGCCCGCGGCGGTGTGCCTCGTCGACGATGACACGCAGCTCTTCATCCGAATAGTGTTGTGCCCCGGCCTCTCCGGTGAGCGACATAACACCGCCCGAGCAACACACTTTGATCAGCTGGGCGCCGTGCTTGATCTGGTAGCGCACCGCTTTGCGGATCTCGTCGACCCCGTTGGCGATGCCCTCCTCGATGGTGAGCTCCAGCACGCCCGGCATGAACGCCGCGAACATGGTCGGATCGAGATGCCCGCCGGTGGGCGTGATGGCGTGTCCGGCCGGGACGATGCGCGGACCGTCGATCCAGCCCGCGTCGATGGCCTTGCCGAGGGCGACATCGAGCAGGTATCCGCCGGTCTTGACGAACAGTCCGAGGTTGCGCACCGTGGTGAACCCCGCGCGCAGGGTGCGTCGGGCGTTGCCCACGGCCCGCAGCACGCGGGTCGGGGGATCGTCCTGCACCTGGGACAGGCCGGGGTTCTCCCCGCGGCCGCCCATGAGCAGGTTGACCTCCATGTCCATCAGGCCGGGCAGCAGGATCGAGTCGCCGAGATCGATGATTTCGTCGTCAGGACCGATGAGTGGGTCTGATTTGCCGTCTCCGACGGCTGGGTCTGATTTGCCGTCTCCGACGGCGATGATGCGGTCTCCGTCGACACGGACAATGCCGGGACGAATGATCGTCCCGGCATCGACGTCGACCAGACCCGCGGCTTTGAGGGTCAGCACATTCGACACGCCTAGACCACCGGCTCCTTGATGAGATTGATGTAGGCCGCACCGCTGTCGAGCACGCGCGGTTGCTTCCACACCTCGACGGGGAAGCTGACCTGGACGATCGACTGTCCAAGGTGCACAAGCGCTTTGGCGTCGTCGGGCATGCTCGCCAGCGGGAAGCGCGCGTCGACGTAGACCATGATGTCCTCGAGCCGGGCCATGCCGGCATCGTAGAGCTCCTGCATCTCGTCCATCGTGGAGTTGAGACGCTTCTGATAGCGCTCCTCCTCGGTGGGCAGGCACCAGTCGCTGAACCGCTCCAGGTCGGCGAATTCCTCGGGCAGCTTAGACATTGACTTCATCCTTCTTGTCAGCACCGGCGTGCTTGCCGTTGGCCGAACCGTTGCCGTTGGCTTTGGCCTCTTTGTACCGGTCCACGTACTTATGGGCGGTGTGGTGCAGGTGGCGCAGCAGGATTTCCTGGTCGCACAGCGGGAAGTCGAGCACGGCGCGGGTGCCGATCTGGGTCTGGGTGGCTTCCAGCGTGTTGGCGTCCTGGAACGCGTACTCCTTGAACGTCACCGCCGCCAATTCCTGGGAGAGCCGCTCGCGCAGGTTCTTCGGCGGCACGAAGTACAAGTCGGCCTCGAAGATATGGCTGTCCACGCCAGTGGGCCAGTAGTTGTAGGTCAGGTACCAGCCCGGGGCCCAGAAGAGCAGGGTGAAGTTCGGGAAGAACTCGAACGAGTCCTGGCCCCAGGTCGCGTGCCGGCCGGGGTTGATCGCCGGTGGCAGCTCATCGGGCAGAATGCCCTTGATATCGGGGCGATCCCACGGTCCGAACAGGCCACTGTGCAAGATGCGCTCGATGGGCTTGACCATCTTGAGGTCCTTGGGCGGGCTCATGCCGCCCCAGGAGGAGATCATCGAGTGATCGCCCTTGATGTCGTAGTGCAGCGCCTCGAAGCCGAACTTGGCCAGCTTCTCGGCTTCCTCCTTCTCCGCCTGCTTCATGTGCAGGATCGGCGCGTGGTAGAACTCGACGAACGCGTCGATGAACAGCTTCCAGTTGGCCTTGACCTCCGAGCGGTAGCTGTAGTGCTCGGTCATCTCGTGGAAGGGGTAACCCTTCAGGCCCTCGCCGAATTCGCCCAGGTACTCCTCGAGCGAGACGGCGTCGTCGTCGAAGTTGACGAAGATGAAGCCCTCCCACACCTCGCAGCGCACCGGCTTGAGCGGGTAGTCGGCCTTGTCGACGTCGAAGAACTCCTGCTCCTGCTGGATGAAGGTCAGGTCGCCCTTGAGGTTGTAGCGCCAGGCGTGGTACTTGCAGACGAACTGGCGGCAGCTACCGGAGACCTCCTCGCCGGGGTAGTCGTTCCAGACCAGCTTGTTGCCGCGGTGGCGGCACAAGTTGTAGAACGCCCGGATCTGTTCGCCGTCGTTGACGATGATGATGGACGTGCCCGGGCCGACCGACGGCAGCTCGCGGGTGATGTAGCTGCCTTTCTTGGGGATCAGCTCCACCCGGCCCATCTGTAGCCAGGTCTTGCGGAAGATGGCCTGCTGCTCCAGCTTCCAGTGCTCGGGGTCGATCGAATCCTCGTAATTGACTGGTGCGGTGCCGAGTTCGGGCCAGTTCTCGGTCCAACTACCGACAGCCGGCTTCGGGAAGAACGCCATCATCTACCTACTTTCTTTCTCAAGCCTTGTTCGGGCTCAGTGGCCGGATTCCGGCGCGATTCCAAAGGTGTTGTAAGCCATGGCCATCAGGCCATAGCCGCCGATCGTGAACACCAGGTCCATCCGCTGCTGCTCGGAGAGGTGCTGGCTGAGGGCGGCCCAGGTGGCGTCCGATATCCGTGAGTCCGCATCGAGTTCGTCAACAGCGTCGATCACGTGCTGATCGAGCGCAGTTACGCCCTCGCCGCTGGTGCTGCTGGCGATCTGCTCATCGGTGAGACCCTCGGCCTTGCCGATGAAGGCGTGGTGGGTCCACTCGTATTCGCATTGCTTGCGATGGGCGATCCGCAGGATCGCCAGTTCGCGCATCTGCGCGTCGAGGGTCGAGCGGAACAGCAGGTGATTGCTGAACCGGAGGAACGCCTTGGTCAGCGCGGGGTGGCGGGCCAGGGTCGAAAGTGCGGTCCCCGCACCCTCGGGGTTGAGCCGCTCCTCCGGAAGCATGACCGACAGTGCTCGTCGCACATCGTCGTCCCACTCCTCGGCGGGCAAGGGGGCCAAGCGCACGGGGCGGTTCTCCTCTCGATGACCCAGCTGTGACTCTCGGTTGCGAGAATCAGGTTCTCATTTCCGACTAAGAGGTTTCCATCTTTTGCGTCGATGGTCAACAAGAACGTGGCGGTCCATCCGGTGACCTGGCCAAATCTCCTCGTCAGCGGCATCAGACATTGATTCTCTCTAGGCGAGAAGCTAGTTTTCTCTCATAGAGAACCAATGTGACGGTCCACGGAACGGAGCGAGGCAGTGAACAAAGACGACATGATCTTGATCAGCGTCGATGACCACATCATCGAACCGCCGAACATGTTCAAGAACCACCTTCCCGAGAAGTACCGTGACGAGGCGCCACGTCTGGTGCACAACCCCGACGGCAGCGACACCTGGCAGTTCCGCGACACGGTGATCCCGAATGTCGCCCTCAATGCGGTGGCAGGCCGCCCCAAGGAGGAGTACGGACTGGAGCCCCAGGGGCTCGATGAGATCCGCAAGGGCTGCTACGACCCCGACGAGCGGGTCAAGGACATGAACGCCGGCGGCGTGCTGGCCACCATGAACTTCCCCTCGTTCCCAGGCTTCGCCGCCCGGTTGTTCGCCACGGACGACGACGAGTTCTCGCTGGCACTTGTCCGGGCCTACAACGACTGGCACATCGACGAATGGTGCGGGTCCAACCCTGGTCGGTTCATCCCGATGGCCATCCCGGCGATCTGGGACCCCCAACTGTGTGCCGACGAGGTGCGGCGGGTGTCGAAGAAGGGCGTGCACTCGCTGACGTTCACCGAGAACCCGTCGACCCTGGGCTACCCGTCCTTCCATGACCTGGAGTACTGGAAGCCGTTGTGGGAGGCTCTGGTTGACACCGACACCGTGATGAACGTGCACATCGGATCGTCGGGCAAACTGGCCATCACGGCCCCCGACGCCCCGATGGACGTGATGATCACACTGCAGCCGATGAACATCGTGCAGGCCGCTGCCGACCTGTTGTGGTCCGCGCCGATCAAGGCCTATCCGGGACTCAAGATTGCGCTGTCCGAGGGCGGCACCGGCTGGATTCCCTACTTCCTGGACCGGGTGGACCGCACCTACGACATGCACTCGACCTGGACCCATCAGGACTTCGGCGGCAAGCTGCCCTCGGAGGTATTCCGGGAGCACTTCATGACCTGCTTCATCTCCGACCCGGTCGGGGTGAAGAACCGTCACGAGATCGGCGTGGACAACATCTGCTGGGAGATGGACTACCCGCACAGTGACTCGATGTGGCCGGGCGCGCCCGAGGAACTGCACGCGGTATTCGACACCTACGATGTCCCGGACGACGAGATCAACAAGATCACCCACGAGAACGCCATGCGGCTCTACCATTTCGAGCCGTTCGCGCACATCCCGAAGGACCAGGCCACCGTCGGCGCGCTGCGCAAGGCCGCCGAGGGGCACGATGTCTCGATCCGCGCATTGAGCCACAAAGAGAAGACCGGCGCCACCTTCGCCGACTTCCAGGCCAACGCCAAAGCCGTTGCCGGGGCCCGAGACTGAACGCCGAGACTTCTCGGCCGAGAAACTAGGAGAGCACCAGAAGTGTCCGGCGGTATGAACTTCGAGCTGACCGAAGACCAGCAGCTGATCCGCACATCAGTGGCGGAGCTGGCAGGCAAGTTCGACGATCACTATTGGATGACCAAGGACCAGGCCCACGAGTTCCCGCAGGAGTTCTACGACGCCATCGCCGGCGGTGGCTGGCTCGGTATGACCATCCCCGAGGAGTACGGCGGGCACGGCCTGGGCATCACCGAGGCCACCATCCTGGCCGAGGAGGTCGCCCGGTCCGGCGGGGCGATGAATGCCGCCAGCGCGATCCACATGTCGATCTTCGGGATGCAGCCCGTGGTGGTGTTCGGCTCCGAGGAGATGAAGAAGGAGACGCTGCCGCGCATCGTCAACGGTGACCTGCACGTGTGCTTCGGCGTCACCGAACCCGGTGCGGGACTCGACACCTCGCGGATCACCACGTTCGCCAGAAAAGACGGCGACAGTTATGTGGTCAACGGCCGCAAGGTGTGGATCTCCAAAGCGCTTGAGTCGGAGAAGATCCTGCTGCTCACCCGCACCGAGTCCCGCGAAGACGTCGAAAAACGCGGGGGCAAGCCGACCGACGGGCTGTCGTTGTTTCTGACCGACCTCGACCGCGATCACGTCGAGATCCGGCCCATCAACAAGATGGGCCGAAACGCGGTGAGCTCCAACGAGCTGTTCATCGACGACCTGCGGGTGCCCGCCGAACACCTCATCGGTGAGGAGGGCAAGGGGTTCACCTACATCCTGCACGGGCTCAACCCGGAGCGGATGCTCATCGCCGCCGAGGCCCTCGGCATCGGCCGCGTTGCGCTCGACCGAGCGGTCAAGTACGCCAACGAGCGAGTCGTTTTCGACCGGCCGATCGGCATGAACCAGGGCATCGGATTCCCGCTGGCGGATTCATTGGCCCGCCTCGACGCCGCCGAGTTGATCTTGCGCAAGGCCACCTGGCTCTACGACAACGGCAAGCCCTGCGGGCGCGAGGCCAACATGGCCAAGTACCTGTGCGCCGACGCCGGGTTCGGGGCGGCCGACCGGGCGCTGCAGACCCACGGCGGCATGGGTTACTCCGAGGAGTACAACATCTCGCGCTTCTTCCGCGAGTCGCGACTGATGAAAATCGCACCGGTGAGCCAGGAGATGATCCTGAACTTCCTGAGCGCCAACGTTCTCGGCCTGCCCAAGAGTTACTGAGGAGACAGCTACACCAATGAAGACCTATTTCGACCTGACCGGACGTTCGGCGCTGGTGACCGGTGCCGGTGCCGGGATCGGCGCCGCCGTTTCGGAGGCCCTGGCCGCGGCTGGTGCCTCGGTGTTGGTGACCGACATCAGCGGTGAGGCCGCGGCCGCGGTCGCCGAGCGCATCAACACCGCCGGGGGCAAGGCCGACAGTGCGGCGCTGGACGTGAGCGACCGCCAGGCGGCCGAAGCCGCCGCTGCCCAGGCGGCCGCACTCACCGAGGGCAACCTGCACATCCTGGTCAACAACGCAGGCGTGACCTCTCCGGCCATGTTCCCCAAGCTGACCGACGAGACGTTTCGGCTCACGTTCGACATCCACGTCATGGGCACCTTCCACGTCACGCAGTCCGCACTGCCGCACATGCCCACCGACGGCACCGGCCGCATCATCAACGTCACCTCTTCGGCGGGTATCACCGGCACCCTCGGCCAGGTCAACTACTCAGCGGCCAAGGCCGGCCTGATCGGCATCACCAAATCGCTGGCTCGTGAGCTGGCGCCCAAGAACATCATGGTCAACGCGCTGGCTCCGCTGGCGGCCACGCCGATGACGGAGACGATCCGGACCAACGAGAAGTTCGCGGCCAACATGATGAACCGCATCCCGCTCAAGCGCTGGGCCGAGGCCGACGAGGTCGCGGGAGCCTTCGTCTTCATGGCATCGGATGCCGCGTCGTACATCACCGGGCAGGTGCTGCCGGTCGATGGCGGCATGGTTATGTGACCCTGTGAGCGAGTTGAGGAGCGAATCGTCGAGCACAGCGGCTGAATCCGCTTTGCCGCTGGCCGGAATCACCGTCATCGCCATGGAGCAGGCGGTGTCCGCGCCGATGTGTACGCGGGTACTGGCCGATTTCGGCGCCCGGGTGATCAAGATCGAGAACCCCAAGGGCGGCGACTTCGCCCGTGACTACGACACCGTCGTCAACGGGATGGCCGCGCACTTCGTGTGGGCGAACCGAGGCAAAGAATCGATCACCCTCAACCTGAAGTCGCCCGAAGGCATGGAGGTGCTGCACCGGTTACTCGACGGGGCCGACGCGTTCGTCTCCAACTTGGCCCCGGGTGCGACCGCGCGGCTCGGGTTGTCACCGGCCGAGCTGAACGTGCGTCATCCGCAGGTCATTCCGCTGGAGATCGACGGATATGGACCGGGTGGCCCGTTGTCGGAGAAGCGGGCCTACGACTTGCTGGTGCAGGCTGAATCGGGATCGTGTGCCGCCACGGGGTATGCCGGGATGCCGGCGAAACCCGGTGCCGCAGTAGCGGATATCACGACGGGGCTGTACTCGGCGCTGTCGATCATGGCGCTGCTGCTCGGACGGGCCCGCACGGGGGACACCGCCGCGGCTCCGGCGGTAGCGGTCAGCTTGTTCGACGCCATGACCGACATCATGGGGTACCAGCTGACCTATACCCAGCATTCCGGGATCGACCAGATCCCGCTGGGCATGAGCTCGCCTGCGGTCGCGCCCTACGGGGCGTTCGACACCCGCGACGGACAGACGGTGGTGCTGGGCACCACCAACGACCGCGAGTGGCAGCGGTTGGCCCGCGAGATCATCGAACGCCCGGACCTGGCCGATGACCCTCGGTTCGCCACGAACTCGGACCGCTGCGCACATCGCGACGAGCTCAACAAGGCCATCGAATCCTGGTGTGCTCAGCATGATCTCGATGACATCCAGCGGACAGCCGACAAGGCCGGGATCGGTAACTCGCGGTACAACCTGCCCAGTGAGGTGATCGAGCATCCGCACCTGAAAGCCCGCGACCGTTGGCGTCCGGTGGCCACTCCGAACGGTGAGATCGCCGCGCTGCTGCCCCCGCCGGTGATCGCCGGGATGGAACTGGGCATGGGCCCGGTACCGGCCCTTGGCGAGCACACCGATGTCATCCTGGAGGGAATCGGCTTGAGTGCCGAGCAGATCGCTGCCCTGCGGGAGCAGGGTGCCATCGGCCCCGCCTACTCGCAGTCCTGATCAACAGAAGCGGAGATTCCCATGCGTGAAACCGTCATCGTCGAGGCCGTCCGTACCCCGGTCGGCAAGCGCAACGGCGGGCTGTCCGGATTCCACGCCGCCGACCTGTCGGCACTGGTGCTCAACGCGCTGGTGGAAAGGGCGGGTATCAGCCCCGACATCATCGACGACGTGGTGTGGGGCTGTGTCTCGCAGGTTGGCGATCAGTCCAGCAACATCGGTCGTTACTCGGTGCTGGCCGCCGGATGGCCCGAACACATCCCGGGCACCACGGTCAACCGGGCCTGTGGATCCAGCCAGCAGGCATTGGACTTCGCCGTTCAGGCCGTGATGTCGGGCCAGCAGGACGTCGTGGTCGCGGGCGGTGTGGAGGTGATGAGCAAGGTCCCGTTGGGGGCGGCGCGGGCCACCGGTACCCCGTACGGACCGAAAGTGTTTGAGCGGTACCAGAACTTCGCGTTCAACCAGGGCATCTCGGCCGAGATGATCGCGCAGAAGTGGGGTTTCAGCCGGACCCGGCTCGACGAGTACTCGGTCGCTTCTCATGAGCGGGCCGCCGCCGCTCAGGACCGCGGGGCTTTCGAGAACCAGATGATCACTGTGTTTCCCGACCCGGCCGACCAGGTCGATCCGGTGGTCGCCGACGAAGGGGTGCGCCGCGGCACCACCGTCGAGAAACTCGCCGGCCTCAAGCCCGCTTTCGCCGAGGACGGGGTGATCCACGCGGGCAACTCCTCTCAGATCTCAGACGGGGCCGCGGCCCTGTTGGTGATGACCGCCGAGGCCGCCGTGGCAATGGGCCTCTCACCCATCGCGCGGTACCGGGCAGGCGCGGTGACTGGTGCCGATCCGGTACTGATGCTCACCGGCCCGATACCGGCCACCGAGAAGGTGCTGCACAAGGCGGGAGTGCGGCTGGACGAGGTCGGCGTGTTCGAGGTGAATGAGGCCTTCGCCCCGGTGCCGCTGGCCTGGTTGGTCGAGACGGGCGCCGACGAGGCCAAGCTGAATCCGCTCGGTGGGGCCATCGCGCTGGGGCACCCGCTCGGCGCGTCGGGTGCGGTCCTGATGACCCGGATGATCAACCACATGCGCGACAACGGAATTCGTTACGGCCTGCAGACCATGTGTGAGGGTGGCGGAACCGCCAACGCCACGCTGATCGAGCTCATCGACTGAAGCTAGGGAGAAGTAGTGCAACGCAACCTGTTCACCGAGGACCACGAGGCGTTCCGCGCGCTGGCCCGCGATTTCATCGAAAAGGAAGTCGTCCCTGCTTATCCCGAGTGGGAGAAGGGCGGCCGGATGCCGCGTGACGTCTTCAAGCAGATGGGTGAACTCGGCATGCTCGGCATGGCGATCCCCGAGGAGTACGGCGGCGCCGGCATCGCGGACTATCGCTACAACGTGGTGCTGCAAGAAGAGGCGGCCCGCGCGCTGGTCACATTGTCGACGGTGCGGACCCAGCTCGAGGTGATCCTGCCCTACTTCCTGCACTACGCGAACGAAGAGCAGCGGCAGCGCTGGTTCCCCGGCCTCGCCGCGGGCACGCTGCTGACCGCCGTGGCGATGACCGAGCCGGGCACCGGGTCGGATCTGGCCGGGATGCGCACCACCGCGGTGCGGGACGGCGACGAGTACGTGCTCAACGGCGCCAAGACGTTCATCACCGGCGGCATCCAGGCCGATCTGGTGGTCGTGGTGGCGCGGACCTCCACCGACCCGGAGAACCGGCGCAAGGGGCTGACGCTACTCGTCGTGGAAGACGGCATGGCGGGCTTTGAGCGGGGCCGTGAGCTGGAGAAGATGGGCTGCAAGGTGCAGGACACCGCGGAGCTGTCGTTCACCGACGTGCGGGTACCGGCGGCCAATGTGCTCGGAGTCGAGGGTGAGGCGTTCAGCTACCTGGGCCACAACCTGGCCCAGGAGCGGCTCACCGTCGCGGTGGGCTCTGTGGCGCAGGCACGCTCGGCGATCGCCGCGGCGATCGACTACACCAAGGACCGCAAGGCATTCGGCCAGCCCGTGGCGTCGTTTCAAAACACCAAGTTCGAACTCGCGGCGTGCTCGACCGAGGTCGAAGCGGCCCAGGCGATGCTCGACAGGGCGGTGGCGCTGCATGTCGACGGTGAGCTGTCCGGCGCCGATGCGGCGCGGGTGAAACTGTTCTGCACGGAGATGCAGGCTCGGGTCATCGATCGTTGCCTGCAGCTCTTCGGCGGGTACGGCTACATGATGGAGTACCCCATCGCGCGGCTCTATACGGACGCGCGGGTGGCCCGCATCTACGCCGGCACCAGCGAGGTCATGAAGGTGATCATCGCCAAGTCGCTGGGGCTCTGACCAGGCGCGCCCGTCGGCAGTGACGGCCGTCGGGAAATACTTCCGCTGAGACCCTTGTCACACCGACGAAACCAACTTACTGTGTGTTCACTAGGTTGGTTCGACGAAGGAGTCCGGTGGCTGCGGTGGTAGGGGCAGAGGCATCTTCTGCGGGTGTGAGGCCCTACGAGACGCTGCTGGCCAAGGGGGAAGACCGCAGGCAGCGCATACTTTCCGTGGCTGAGAAGCTGCTGGCGCGCAACGGTTGGCGCAACACCTCGCTGGCGCAGATCGCCAGGGAGGTCGGCGTCACGCCGGCCGGTCTGCTCCACCATTTCGAGTCCAAGGAGCAACTGCTCAACGCAGTGCTCGATGCGCGCGATCACGATGACGACACCCACGCCGACCGCTCCGGCGACCTCGCTGAGGAGATCAAGCGGGTCGCAGAGCGGTTCGTCCGGGCGCCCGAGCTGGTCGGCACCTTCACGGTGCTGCTCGTCGAGAACATCCAACCGGACGCTCCACTGCACGATCGTTTGCTGAAACGGCAGCAGGCTGCGCGCGACATCGTCACCGACATCATCACCCGCGGCCAACTCAGCGGCCGCTACCGCTCCGACTTCGACCCGGCCACCAAGGCCGTGGAGATCCTGGCATTCATCAATGGAATGGAGACCTCATGGCTACTCGATCCCTCGCTCCCGTTGACGGAAGTCTTCAACAGCTACGCGGAGATGCTGGGGAGGGACCTGGGGCAGGGCCTCGGGAAGGGCGCAGAGCAGCCGGTCGGCCGCAACGGGGCGGCCGTCCAGTGAGATTGGAGGACGACATGCGGTATCGGCTTGATGTGGTCGCCCCCTGCGTGGTCGACGCGGTGCGGTTCGCCGGTGGGTGGCTGGTCGACCGGGTGATGGCGGGATGGGATGTCACGGTTCTGATCGGCGCCGACGAAGACGTCCGTCCGCTGGCGATCCTCGGCGTGGAGACCATCGCTCTGGAGTCGGTGCTGGAGTCCTGGGAGGACCGGCCGCATCCGCAGACCGTCGCAGTGGCCGCTGATCTCTTCAACGCCGACGAGCGCGTACGGCGGGGCGTCCTGGGCGCGCTGGAGCAGGGCCACACCGAGGTGACGTTGTGGGGCGACGAGTGTCCGGCGGATTTGAGCGTCGACCCGGTTCGTCACGAATTGTCTGCCGCCGCACGAGCTTTCAAAGCCCAGGCGCTCGCTGCGGTAAACCACCCCGAGGCCCGCGGCGTCGGACACACTGAAGCATTTCGATGCGGCACGATGATCAGCCGCTCGGTGCCCGCCGACCTGATTCCGGCCAGCTGACGGAGCGTTTCTGCCACCGGCAGATCAATTTCTGCCACCGGAATTAACCCTCTGACCTCGATGTTTGATGGTTCAGATCGACGAAATCGCAACACCGGATCGTCGGCCTGTGGAGCCGTAGCGCGATGCTCGACGCCACCTTCAACTCATCGGAAGAGGGCACCACAATGAAGAAGATCGGATTCGCCACCCTGATTGCCGGCGGACTGAGCGCAGCGGTTCTCGGCTTGGCCGCACCCGCCTCGGCCGAGCCTGTCACCCCGGTGGGGCCGCACTACAGCGTCGACAACCACGATGAGGTCAACACCACCAACGGTTTCGTGGATCTTCCCTTCTGACCTCTTCAGGCTGATCCGTCGACCCTGCGAACAGATCGCCGACACTGCGTACAGATCGCGAAAATCACCAAATTCGCGATCTGTACGCAGTCTCGATGTCAAACGGGCGCTATACGAAGGTGGGCATGGAGGCCCAGCCGCGCACCGCGGCGGTTTCCGACGGCTTGGCGTTGGCCCAGTCGACCTCCCACTCCGGGAAGCGTTTGAGAATCTCCTCCAAGGCGATACGACCTTCCAGCCGGGCCAGTGCGTTGCCCATGCAGAAATGGGTTCCTGCGCCGAAAGTCATGTGGGACTTCTGTTCCCGGTGAATGTCGAAGACGTCGCCGTCGGGGGCGAACCGCCGATGGTCGCGGTTGGCCGCACCGACCAGCATCAGCATCGCCGACCCCTCGGGCACGGTCTGGCCGTGGTACTCGACATCGCGGGTGACATAGCGCGCGATCTGCAGGGCCGGCGGCTCCCAGCGCAGGATCTCCTCGATCGCCTGGGGGATGAGTTCCGGGTTTTCCACCAGCTCGCGACGTTGGTCCGGCACGTCGGCCAGCGTCTTGCCGGCCCAGCCGATCAGCCGCGTGGTGGTCTCGGAGCCGGCCGTGGCGATCACCGTCAGATACAGCAGCAGCTCGTCACGGCGCAGCGTGCGTACGGTGCCGGTTTCGTCGGTGAACTCGGCGTTGAGCAGATCGGTCATGATGTCGTCGGACGGGTGCTGGGTGCGCCAGTCGATGAACTCCGCGAATACCTCACCGGTGGCCAGGGCATCGACCGTCTGCCCCTGCAGGGTCTCTTCGCCGTGGTCGGTGATGGCGCGCTGCCGGTCTTCGGGGATGCCCAGCAGCATGCCGATGACGCGCATCGGCATCTGCTCACCGAGATCCTGCACGAAGTCGAAGCGGTCCGATCCGACGAGGGGATCCAGGCAACGCGCGGTGAACTCGCGGATCTGGGGTTCCAGCGCGAGCACCTTGCGCGGGGTGAACACCCGCGACAACAGGTTGCGGTGGATGTTGTGGATCGGTGGATCTTCGAAGATCAGGGTTCCGGGCGGAATCTCCATGCCGGACTTGATGATCTCGAGGAGGGCGCCGCGTCCCGAGATGAATGTCTCGTGGTCGATGACGGCCTTGTTGACGTCGTCGTAGCGGCTCAGAGCGTAGAAGTCGTGCTGCTCGTTGTAGTACAGCGGGGCTTCTTCCCTGATTCGGGCGAAAACCGCGTACGGGTCCATGTTGAGCTCGACGCTGTACGGGTCGTAGTACAGATCTGGTTCGGCTGGCGCGGTGGGCGCTGTCACGGGGCCTCCATCGGGTGACAGGAGTGCTGATGCGGGCTGTTTTCCTGAGCACTTGCTTAGCAGGTATCCGACCATCATTACAGTTGGTCGGTGAAGTGTAAATAACTGTCGCTACGGACCGATGGGAAAGTCATGGCCGCTGAGCAAGTAGTACGAGCCGAGATCGCCGCGTGGGCAAGCAATGACGTCGACGAAGTCATGAGTCACTTCGCCGACGACGCCACCTTCGACATCGGGCCCGATTGGCCGAAGCTCTCAGGGCGCGAGGCGATCCACGAGATGATGAAGGCGTTCTTCGCCGGGGGCACATGCGTGGACCTCGAAGTCCTGCACCTCGCCGTGGACGGAGAGGTCGTGCTGATGGAACGGCGCGATCATTGGATCGTCGACGGCAAGCAGAAGAGCTGGCCGGTCATGGGCGCCTATGAGGTGCGCCACGACAAGATCACGGCTTGGCGGGAGTACTTCTATCCTCCGAAGGAGTCCTGAGGTCGATCACGATCTTGCCCACGGCCCGTCCCTCGGCGACCTGTTGGAGAGCGGCCGCTGCCTGGTCCAGCGGGTAGACCGCGCCGATATGCGGCCTGACGGATCCGGTGGACAGCAACTCGCGTAGCTCGGCTTCGTTGCGGGCGAACTCGTCCGCGGCGACGTCCTGGAACTGAAAGCCGAGCACATGAATCCCCTTGACCAGTACCAGGTTCAGTGGGATGCGCGGGATCTCGCCCGAGGCGTAGCCGATCGTCACGAACCGGCCGCCGCGGCGCAGCGATCGTAACGCCGGCTCGGACAGATCGCCGCCGACCGGGTCGAGCACGGCGTGCGCGCCGTCGGGCAGGGCTTCCCGAAGCGCGACGCGTACATCGCCACAGGTGTGGTTGACCAGCGAGACGGCACCGTATTTTGCAGCCGTGGAGAGCTTTTCGTCAGATGAGGCGACTGCCGTGACCCGCGCGCCGAGCGCCGCAGCGAGCTGCACGGACGCCAACCCGACGCCGCCGCCGGCGCCGAGCACGATCACGTCGTCGTTGGGTTGGATCCGCGCCATCGATCGCAACGTGTGATAGGCGGTGCGGTGAGCCACCCCGAATGCCGCCGCGGTGCGATCGTCCACGCCGTCGGGAATACGAGCCAACCCCGGCGTGGCAACACACACCTGTTCGGCGAACGCACCGAACAATCCGGTGCCGGTCACCCGATCGCCGACGGCGAAATCGTCAGTGTCAGAGGCAACCTCGGTCACCACCCCGGCGAACTCACTGCCCGGGATGAACGGCGCCGGCACGTGAATCTGGTACTTGTCGGCGACCAGCAGCACATCGGGGAAGTTCACCGCGGCCGCGCCGACCTTGACCCGTACCTGGCCGGGCTCCAGCGGGGGAGCGGGAACGTCTTCGATCCGAACCACATCCGGCGGCCCGTACCGCGGGCAGACGGCGGCCTTCACCGGTAGTCGGTGGATTCGGCGAGATCGGCGGCAGCGCGCATCAGCTCGGTGACCACCGGTCCGAACGCCAACAGTTTCTCGTCGTCACCGGCCCGCTGGAAACCCTGCTCCAGGACGATCGCCAGCTTCCACTTGGCCAACACCAGGTAGTAGTCCAGATCATCGACTTGGCGTCCGGACACTTTGGCGTAGTGGGCGACAACGTCGTCGCGCGACGGCATCCCGCGCATGTCGACGTAACCCATCTCGGAGGGCGCCGGATTGTCCGTATCGGCCGGCCAGCTCTGCACCATCCAGGCCAGGTCAAGCTTCGGGTCGCCGACAGTGCCCATCTCCCAGTCCACTATCGCGGCCATCGTGGCCGGGGCGCCGTGGCGGTACATGACATTGGCGAACTGGTAGTCCCCGTGCATCAGGCCTGGGATGAAGTCGAGCGGCTTGTGCGTGCGCAGCCAGTCGGTGGCCACGTCGAGCCCGGGCAGTTCACGGTTCTTGATGCGGTCGAGGAACCCGATCCAGCGGTCGACCTGGCGTTCGTGGAAGCCGTCGGGCCTCCCGAGATCGCTGAGACCTCTGGCTTGCCAATCGACTTTGGAGAGCAGCGCAATGCCCTCTGCCAGCTGGTAGCTCAGCGCGGGCCGGGTGCTCAGGTCACTGTTGAAGGGCTCTGGCCAACGGCCATGGGTGTCCATCGGCGACCAGCCGTCGACGAATCCCATCAGGTAGAAGGGCCGGCCCAGTACATCGGCATCGGCACATACCCCGACCGCGGCGGTGTGCGGGACATCCGTGCCGTCGAGCGCTTCGATGATGCGCCATTCGCGCAAGATGCCCTTGTCCCGGTCGGGTGGCGCGCCGGCCGGTGGCATGCGCAGCACGCAGGTGTGCTCACCACGGCGGATCGCATAGATGACGTTCTGGGTGCCGCCGGACAGGAAGCGGGCCTCCAGCGGCTCGCCTTTGCCGGCCAGGCCCGCGTTGTCCATCCAATCGGCAAGGCGCGCAACGTCGATCTCGCTCACAGATTGCCCACCTCGGCCTCGAGGTATTCGGCGAACTTGGCTTTCGCCGCTTCGCGCTTGCGCGGGATCCATTCGGTGGGCCAGGTATCGGTGGTCGGTTGGTAGTCGCGCAACACCTGCCGGGCGACGGTGGTCTTGTGTACTTCGGTCGGGCCGTCGGCCAGGCCCATGACCGCGGCGCCGGTGACCATGCCGAGGAACGGCATCTCGTTGGTGACCCCGAGTGCGCCGTGGACCTGCATTGCCCGCCAGGCGATGTCGTGCAGCACGGTGGGCATCGCCACCTTGACCGCGGCGATGTCCTTGCGGACCAACTTGTAGTCGTTGTACTTGTCGATCTCCCATGCGGTGTAGAGCACCATCAGGCGGAACTGCAGCAGCTGGGCATAGGAATCGGCGATGTAACCCTGGACGAACTGCTTGTCGGACAACCGACTGCCCTGGGTCTCGCGGCTCAGCGCGCGTTCGCACATCATGTCCAGTGCCTTCTGGGCCAGGCCGATGGTGCGCATCGCGTGGTGAATCCGGCCGCCGCCCAGCCGCGTCTGGGCGATCACGAACGCCTGCCCCTCGCCGCCCAGCAGGGCCTCGGCCGGTACGCGCACGTTGTCGTAGTGGATCAGCGCGTGGCTGCCGTGGTTGTCCGCTTCGCCGTACAGTCCGACGTTGCGGACGATCTTGACGCCAGGGGTGTCGGTGGGCACCAAAAACATCGACATGCCCTGATAGGCGCTGACCTCGGGATTGGTCACCACCATGACGATCAGGAACGACGCCGTTGCGGCGTTGGAGGAGAAGAACTTCCAGCCGTTGATCACCCAGTCGTCCCCGTCGCGCACAGCGCTGGTGGTGAACAGCGTCGGATCGGCACCGGCGTGCGGCTCGGTCATCGAATAGCAGGAGAACAGCTCACCCTCGAGCAGCGGATGCAGATATTGCTTCTTCTGCTCCTCGGTGCCGTAGTGCGCGATGATCTCCGCGTTGCCGGTGTCGGGTGCCTGACATCCGAACACGATCGGAGCCCACTGCGAGCGGCCGAGGATCTCGTTGAGCAACGCCAACTTGAGCTGTCCGTAGCCCTGCCCACCCAGTTCCGGGCCCAGATGAGTGGCCCACAGGCCCTTTTCGCGCACCTGTGCCTTGAGTGGGTCGATCGCCTCGCGGCGCTTGCCCTCCAGTCGGGTGAACTGGAGGTGCGGAAAAGCAAGGTCGAGCGGCTCGACCTGTTCGGTGACGAACTGATCTGCCCAGTCCAGTAATTCTTGATACTGCGGGTCGGTCTCGAAATCCCACGCCATCGGGGGCCCTCCGAATCTAGTTGGTGTTGTTGAAGCCGGTGATCATCGCGCCGATATCGCGCGCGACGACGTCTGTGAACGCGCGGTCGCCGAAACTGCCGCCGGCCCAGTGCCGGACGCCTTCGCTGACCAGGATCTGCGCCAGCCGGGACAGGTGGCTGACGTCGACGTGGGCCGCGAGCTTGCCGTCGACCTGTGCGCGGGTGAACAACTCGCCGAACATGTCGGCGCCCCGTGTGTCCGGGGCGAGGTCTCCGGCCAGGATCCGGTGCTCGTGCCGGTAGCCCTCGAGGATCGTCTGGACGATCAGTTCGGGTGGATTGCGGGCCATGGACCGTTCCAGGCTGCGCAGCGCCTCGGTGACGACATCCATGACGTCGTAATCGCCCACCAGCAGCGTTTTCACTCGCTTCTGCGCCAGCCGGGTCGAGGTCAGGCCGACCTCGAACAACACGTCTTCCTTGGCCGGGAAATAGAAGTAGAAGAGGGCCCGGGACACCCCCGCGGCGCGGCAGATGTCGGCGACCGTGGTCTTGGCGTAGCCGTTGGTACGCCAGAGTGCCATCGCGGCCTGCACCAGATCGCGCTTGGTCTGGTGCGACCGTGCGCGCTGGAAGGAGGCGCGGCGTTGACTGCTGTCAGCAGTGTCCGCTGCGGTTCCCTTGGGCATAGCCGGACTTTAACAACGGATTCGGCGGTTGGAAATAGTTGACGTTCGTCTAACTATCTCGGTAGGGGTGCTCGGTTGGTGAACCGTGCGGACGATGACGAGGCGAATGGGCCGAGAATCCTATTCTTGCTGCTTGTGCCTGATGGATGGGGTCTGCCGTTGACGGGCCTCCGGCGCTGTGGAAATCTACTATTCATAGATGAGAGCCGCATTCTCATATGTGCGGCTGGAACGGGAGCAAAGATGGCGATCGACCCAACCGGTATCGATTTTTTCCGCGATGAACGATTGGTCGACGATCCGTACCCATTCTTCGAGGCGCTGCGGAACAAGTGCCCGGTTACCCGCGAAGACCACTACAACGTGACCATGGTGACCGGCTGGGAAGAAGCCGTGCAGGTCTACAACGACGAGGAGACCTTCTCGTCCTGCCTGTCGGTCACCGGACCGTTTCCGGGCTTCCCGGTTCCGCTGGAGGGACGCAGCACCGAAGAGGTCACCGCCCTCATCGAGAAGCACCGCGACGAACTGCCGTTCAGCGATCAGCTGCCGACGCTCGATCCGCCCACCCATACCGATCACCGCTCGCTGCTGATGCGGCTGATCACGCCCAAGCGCCTCAAGGAAAACGAGGACGCCATGTGGCAGCTGGCCGAGAGAGGTGCTCGACAGCTACCTGGAGCCCGGCCATGGCGAGTTCATCAAAGGCTTCGCCGGCCCGTTCACTCTGTTGGTGATCGCCGACCTGCTCGGTATCCCGGCCGAGGATCGAGAGACCTTCGTCAACGGCATCAAGCAGAACTCCGGCGGCGGGGTCGGCAGCACCAGCAGCGAGTTGTCCCACAGCCCGCTGGAGTTCCTCTATGGCCAGTTCGCCGACTACACCGCCGACCGCCGGGCCAACCCCCGTGACGATGTCCTGACCGGCTTGGCCTTGGCCACCTTCCCGGACGGCAGCATTCCTGACATCGGTGATGTCGCGCGCGTGGCGACCAACGTCTTCTCGGCCGGACAGGAGACCACGGTCCGTCTGCTCAGCACCGCGCTGAAAGTCCTTGGCGAGCAACCGGAGATCCAGCAGCGCCTGCGCGCCGATCGCAGCCTGATCCCGAATTTCATCGAGGAGGCCCTGCGTATCGAGAGTCCGGTCAAGGGTGACTTCCGGCTCTCACGCTGCCCGGTGACCGTCGGTGACACCGAGTTGAGCGCCGGCACCACCGTGATGGTGCTCAATGGTGCGGCCAACCGTGATCCCCGCCGCTTCGAGGACCCCGACACTTTCGATCCCGCCCGCAAAAATGCCCGCCAGCATCTGGCTTTCGGCCGCGGTATCCACAGTTGCCCCGGCGCCCCCTTGGCCCGTGCCGAAACCCGGGTCGGTATCGAGCGATTGCTGGATCGGACCACCGACATCCGCATCTCCGAGGCCAAGCACGGTTCGGACGGCGATCGCCGATACCACTACATCCCGACCTTCATCCTGCGCGGGCTGACCGAACTGCACCTGGAGTTCGACAGCTGATGCGGGTCAGGGTTGACGAGGACCGCTGTGCCGGCCACGGCATGTGCCTGACGCTGTGTCCCGAGGTCTTCGAGATGTCAGACGACGGCTGGGCCGTCGCCTCACCCGAAGAGGTTCCCCCCGGATCCGAGGACGCGGCACGCGAAGCCATACAGAACTGCCCGGAACGGGCGATCAGCGAGATCGACAACTAGAGAAAGAGATTCGTCATGGCATCTGCCAAGGGTTACGTCATCATCACCGAGGACATCAAGGACCCCGCCGGCATGGGGGAGTACGCCAAGCTGGCCTCGAAGGCGATGGGCGGGGCCACCATCGTGGCCGTGGACCAGAAACCCGAGGTGATCGAAGGCTCCTGGCACGGGACCCAAACCGTGGTGCTGGAATTCGAGTCGGTCGATGCCGCACGCGAGTGGTACTACTCCGACGCTTACCAGGCGGCTGCCAAGGTCCGGCAGGGTGCGGCCGAGTGCAACGGAGTCATCCTTTCCGGCTTTCCTTCCTGACCGGGCCGGCCGCAGTGCGCTACAGCATCACCTATCCGATGCACACCCACCCGTACCATCCGGATCTGGTGAGTGGCCGCGGAGTTGCGGCGATGGCCGCCGCGGCTGAAGCCGCCGGATTCGACGGGTTCGGCTTCACCGATCATCCGGCTCCGTCCCAGCGCTGGCTCGACGCCGGTGGTCACGATGCGCTGGACCCGTTCGTGGCCATGGCCTTTGCCGCCGCACATACGACGACCCTGCGTCTGGTGCCCAACATCGTGGTGCTGCCGTACCGGAATCCCTTCGTGGTGGCCAAATCCGGCGCCAGCTTGGACCTGCTGTCCGGTGGGCGGTTCACGCTGGCGGTCGGAGTCGGGTATCTCAAACGCGAGTTCGCCGCGCTCGGGGTGTCCTACGACGAGCGTGCCTCGCTGTTCGACGAGGCGCTCGAGGTGATCCGGGGAATCTGGACCACCGATGATTACTCCTTCGAGGGCAAGAACTTCAGCGCCCGCGGCATCACCGCGCATCCCCGGCCGGCGGCAAGCCCGCACCCACCGATCTGGATCGGTGGCAACACCGCAGCCGCACGGGCGCGGGTGGCCAAGCACGGCGACGGTTGGTGCCCGTTCGCGGCGCCGGCCGGTCTGGCCAAGACGGCGGGAACCGCGGCGATGGACTCACTGGACGCCTTGGCCGCCGGGATCGAGGATCTGCGGGCCGGGCTCGCCGCGGCCGGTCGCGACCCGGACGGAATCGACGTCGTGTTCAACAACTTTGAGGGCGGCAACCCCGGCAGCGACGATTTCGACGCCGACGCGTACCTGGCCGGTGTGGAGAAGCTGGCCGCACTCGGGGTGACGTGGCTGCACGTCACCCTGCCCGGTGACAGCCTGGCGCATGCGCTCGAGGCGACCGAGCAATTCGGCAAGACGGTGATCGCCGCTCAGCACGGGTCGAACTGAGTCGCGCGCAGCGGAAAGGCCACCTACGCCGGTGTCAATTCGGCGATCGGCGTCGTCGTCGTGGCGTGCACCAGCAGCTCGGCCAGCTCACGCGGACGGCTCAGAAACGGAGAATGCGACGCGTCGATGGTCAGCTGCTCGACGCCGAGACGCTGGGTAACGGTGTCGGCCAACCAGCGCGGCATCGAGCGGTCCTGAAGGCAGCGGATGAAACTGCGGGGGAGATCGGCCGCCCAGAACTGCGGCACCGACACCGGTGTCACCGTGGTGTCGCCGAACCGCTCCGGACCCAGCCGTTCGAAAGCCCACCGGGCCGTTGCCTCGTCACAGTCGTGGTAGAAGTACCGCCAGGCCCCGTCGAAGTCGGCGAAGTGCATCGCGCCTTCCTCGTCGAAACGCAAATATCCCAGCATCTCGCCGACATCGCCGTCGAACTCGCCGCCCAGCTCATCGTCGGCCGAACGCATGGCCATCGCCTCGGGATAGGTTCGCCCTTCCCGGGGAAGCGCGGCGGCCAGGTACACGATGTGGCGCACCAGGTTCGGGGCTGCATCGGCGGCCAGCGTGGCGTCGAACCCACCGCCCGAATGCCCGACCAGCACATCTCCGGCCTGTATCACGTCGACGATCGCGGCGCGCCGACCGGCCAGCGTGGAATCCTCGGCCAGTCGAGCGCCATGACCGGGAAGGTCCACCGCAACGCCCTCGTGCCCCAGACCGTGCAACTCGGCGATGGTGCGCTCCCAGCACCAGGCAGCATGAAAACCGCCGTGGACGAAGACGAACCGCATCTGCGGCCTACTCGTCCTTGATCGAGATCGCCTGTCTGGGGCATTGCCGAACCGCTTCGCGGATCTGTTCCTCGTTTTCGGGCGTCACGTCCTCCTGGAGGATGTGCAGGTAATCCTGATCGTCGAGGTCGAAGACTTCGGGGATGATGCCCATGCAGACCGCGTTGCTTTCGCAGATCTCGAAATCTACGTGAACCTTCTTCGTCATCACCTCAACACCTTCACCGGCACATGCGAGTAACCTGCCACGTTCTGCATGTGAACCCGTTGCAGCTCATCCCATTTCACTTCGTAGCGCGGCATGAAGTCCAGCAGCTTCTCCAGTGCGATGGCGCTTTCCATGCGGGCCAGCGCCGCCCCGAGACAGCTGTGAATGCCGTAGCCCAGGCCCAGGTTCTGTGCCTCGGTGCGGTCGCGCTCGATGTCGAAGGTGTCGGCATCGGTGAACGCGTCGGGATCGCGGTTGGCCGCGGCACTGATCAGGAACACCGCCTTGCCCGCGGGAATGGTCCCGCTTGGCACGTGGGCTTCCTTGAGTGTGTAGCGGACGTTGTACTGGACCGGGCCCTCGTAGCGCAGCAGTTCCTCGACAGCTGCCGGGATCTTCTCGCGGTCGTCGAGCAGTTTCTGCCACTGTTCGGGATTGCGGGCGAAGAGCACCATGGCGGTACCGACCAGCTTGGTCACGGTCTCGGCGCCGGCGCCGCCGAGAAGAGTGGCGAATCCGGTGATCTCGATGTCGTCGAGGCGGCGCATCTGGCCGTCCTCACCGGGGATCTCCGCGGCGATCAGCCGGCTGATCATGTCATCCTGCGGGTTTTCCCGGCGCTTCTGCACCAACCCGTAGTAGTAGATGCCGGTGTCGATGTTGGCCTGCATGCCGGCCTCGGAGTAGCCGATCTGGCCGGGCTCGCGGGACAGGCTGGTGTCGATCCAGTGCCGGACCTGCTGGCGGTATTCCGGGTCGACACCGGCCATCCGGGTGATGACCTCGACCGGGAACGGGCCCGAGAAGTCCTGCACCACATCGAATTCGTCGGAGTCGATCAACCCGAGGAAGTGCTCGATCTGCTCGACGACGGTGTCGCGCTGGGACTGGATCATGCGCGGGGTGAACGCCTTGTTGAGCAGGCTGCGCATGTGCCTGTGGTCGGGCGGGTCCATGAAGATGATCGACTTCTGCGGCGGCTCGTCGCCTTGGACCATGGCCAGGTCGCAGCCACGTGACGAGGAGAACGCCTCGTGGTCCTTCAGAGCCGCTGCGACGTCTTCATGCCGGGTCAGGGCATAGAAGTCGGAGTCCTCGTTGTAGTACAGCGGTGCGTCTTGGCGCATCCGCCGGTACATGTCGAACGGGTTGTTGAAGAACTCCTCGGAGAACGGATCGAAGATCACCTGGGCCTTGGTCATTGGCTGGCTCCTCCTTCGCGGCGGGCTGGGCCGGAAGCGTCGTGACACGTTACGGGAATCTGTTGAACTGTAACGCTAACAGTAATCCTGTTGAGTGTGTTTGAAAAGCACAAAATGGGTGCTGATCAGGTCGTGGTGTCGGTTCGGGTCACTTGATCGCGGCGTCGAGCAGTCCCTCGAGGCGACCGAGGTCGCTGTTCAGTTCAGATGCGGTGCCGCGAACGACGGCGACATCTTTGCCGATGAATTCGCCGACCCGCTCGATGAAGGCATCGGCTGAACCGGTGGCAGCGATACCGCCCAGTGCGCGGCTGGCCGCGCTGCCGTGGGTGAGTGCGGTCAGCAGTGTCGCCTCGTCGATCCCCAGGCGCTCGCCCAGGCGCACGCCCTCGGCGACGACGCCGATCTGTGCGGCGAACAACGCGTTGTTGACCAGCTTCACCCGTTGACCCGAGCCCACTGGGCCGACGTGCAGTACGGGATCGGCATAGGCTGTCAGCACCTCCCGGGCGCGCGCGACGGCGGCCTCGTCGCCGCCGGCGAACACCGTGACAGTCCCGGCCGCGATGTCATGGGGTCCGCCGCTGACCGGAGCGTCGACAACGGTGATGCCGCGCGGGGCCCCGCGCTCGGCGAGGGCCTCGGCGGTGCGCGGGCTGCCCGTGGTGTGCAGCACCAGCACCGAACCTTCGGACATCTCGTCGATCAGATCCGGGCAGAGGTCGCGCACCTGCTCATCGGTGAACACGCAGACGATCGTCACGTCGGCGTCCTCGACCGCCTCGGGCGCCGAGCTGGCCGGCTCGGCGCCGAGTTCGGCCACCGCCGTTCGCTTTTCGTCGTCGCGGCCCAACGCCCGTACCTGGTGGCCGGCGGTGGTCAACCGGCGCACCATCGGCGCGCCCATGCGGCCAGCGCCGATGAAGCCGACGCGCATCAGCGGGGGTGGTTCATGATGGCCAGGGCATTGTCCGCGGCGTCAAAGACGGCGCCCTGCGGGGCCGAGGCATCGTCGGCCAGGCTGGCGGCGTGTCGGCAGTCTTTCTGCAGCAGCGCCCCGGCGATCGGCGCCAGGTTGTCGAGCGTGCCGCCGAACATCGCGATGCTGTTGAGCGCCTTGCTGGTTGCCGATCCGCGCGAGATCACCTCGCACAGTGCCTGGCGCGGAACTCCCAGTGCTTCACCGAGTTCCAGGGCGCTCATGGCCGCGCCCAGGTTGGCGCTGAACAACAGGTTGTTGAGGATCTTTGCGACCTGGCCGGCGCCCACACCACCGAGATGCACGATCGGGTCGGCATAGGTGGCGAACACCGGACGCACCCGCTCGACGACCTCTTCGTCCCCACCGACCATGACCAGCAGGGTGCCGGCCGAGGCGGCGGGCTCGCCGCCGCTCACCGGGGCGTCGATGACGGTAACCCCTTGTTTCGCGGCCTGTTCGGCCAGCTCCCGACAGGTGTCGGGGTGCACTGTGGAGTGGATGGCGATGATGCCACCCGGGGCCAGTCCGGCCAGTACGCCGGTCTCGCCGTCGAGCACCTGACGGACGTCGTCGTCACCGACCACGCACAGGCAGACGAGGTCGCTCGCGGCAGCCAACTCGGCCGGAGAGCCAGCGGTCTTGGCTGCGGTGTCGGCGTAGGGCTCCAGCGATGCCGTACGCCGGGCCCACAGCGTGGTCTCGAAGCCGCCCTCGATGATCCGCCGGGCCATCGGCGCCCCCTGGCTGCCCAGTCCGATAAATCCGACTCGCATCAACGTGCCTCCACTTCCACTTCGGTTTTCCCAGTCTCGCGGGCACGGTGGGCCACGCATTCGTCGGCGAACGACAGCACCGTGCGGTGATAGCTCTCCGCGGTCAATCCCACACTGAGGTTGTGCCCGCTGTCGGGGAGTTCGCCGGTCTGTACTCGGGGTGCGGCGGTGAACATCGCGCCGATCGCGGCCAGCGCCTCGGTATCGGATTCCCAGACGTTCTCGTACTCGCCCGCGAGGAACTGCACCGGCACCTTCGTCTGTCCGGCCAGCGCCGGAAAGTCCTGCCGCGACCAGGTTTTGACGACATCGCCTTCGTAGGCGGTGCCACCGGCGGACAGTCCGGCGCCGATCACATCCGGCGGATAGAGGCGGGCCGGCTCCCACAGCAGCTCGCGCAGGCCACGCGGCCGGTTCACGGGTGAGGCGTCCTTGAGCAATTCTTGCGCCGCCGGGTGATAGCGGCGCCCGGTGCCGGCCAGGGATACCCCGAACACCTCGGGCTGCTGGACGGCGAGGCGCAGGGCCAGTTCGCAGCCCATGGAATGGCCGAGGACGAACAGGTCGGTCGCGCCGGCGATGCGCTGGATTGCCCCGAACGCCAAGGCAACTCGTTGTTCTGGCCGGGCCATGGCATCTGGATAGGCGGCTGACGCGCCGTAGCCGGGACGGTCGAGGGCTACCACCGTGTACCCGTGGTCGACCGCCAGGCGCAGCAACGAGAGTTCGGGGTGACCGGGGCAGTCGAAGTACGCCGACGTGGTGGCTCCGCCGTGCAGCGCGACGAGGACGGCCCGCGGCTCAGCGGCCTCGGCGACCAGCGCCGACATCGGGACACCGTCGACCATCACCACCCTGGGGTGTGGGGCTGTCCTACTCATGGGATACGCGCATGCTTCAGTCGTCCCTGCGCATCAGCAGCACGCCGCTCGGGGTCAGGCCGCCGCTGCTGGCCACCGCGACTTTGGCATCGGCCACCTGGCGCTCGCCGGCTTCGCCTCGCAGCTGGGTGACGGCCTCGTGGATCAGCCCCATCCCGTGAGTACGGCCATGTGAGAGTTGTCCGCCGTGGGTGTTGAGCGGGATGACACCGTCGCGCGCGATGTTGTGGCCGCCGTCGAGGAAATCCTTGGCCTCTCCGATGCCGCAGAAGCCGAGACCCTCAAGCCACGACAGGCAGTTGAAGCTGAACCCGTCATAGAGCTCGGCGACGTCGACGTCACTGGGGCGCAACGAGGTTCGCGACCACATGTGGGCGCTCTGGCCCAGTACCTGCGGCTCATGGGTGAGAGTGGTCTGGTCCCAGTCGAGCCGTTCGATGATCTGGGTGCCGACCGCCTCGAACAGGATCGGCGGCTTGGGCAGGTCCCGGGCGGCGTCGACAGCCGAGACGATGACGGCGACCGCGCCGTCGCACGGCACATCGCAGTCGTAGAGGCCGAACGGGGTGGTGATCATGCGGGCCGACAGGTAGTCGTCCATGGTCAGCGGATCGCGGTAGATGGCGGTCGGGTTCAGCGCGGCGTTGGCGCGCTGGTTCAGGGCGATCCACCCCAGGGTCTCTCTCGTGGTGCCGTACCGGTCGAAGTGGCGGCCGGCGTTCTGCGCCAACGTGTGTGCCGCCGAGGTGGACCCGAACGGGTGCTGCCAGTTGTCGCTGCGGCCGCCCATCGGAGGGGACATCTTGCCCTCCTTGACCAGCTGGCCGAACGTCGCTTCCCACAGCGTGCGGAAGCACAGCACGTGGCGCGCCAGGCCAGTGGCCACGGCCATCATCGCCGCGATCACCGAGCCGCCGGGGCCGAAGGTGTCCATGCCGCCGTTGATCCAGGTGGGCCGGAGCCCGAGCGCACCCTCCAGTGCGGTCACACCCCCCTCGCCCATGCCCGCGATGGCCAGTCCCGGATAGGTGGACAGCCCGTCGATGTCGTCGAACGTCAAACCGGCGTCGGCCACGGCCTTTTCGGCTGCGTCGATGGTCAGCGCCAGCGGCGGCACCATCTGGCGCCGACCGATCTTGGACATCCCGATGCCGGTGATGGCCGAATGGTCCTCGAACTTCTGCTTGGTCAGCATCGGCCGGACGTACTTGGCGACGTCCTGTGGCGCGACAGGTTCGGCGACCGGCGGGGTAGCGCTGGTGTCGGCCGACGGTTTGAACACCGGCAGCCAGACATCCTCGATGTGCTGGAAGTCGACCTCGACCGGCATCCCGAGCTTGAGGTCGTCGAAATCGCAATCGACGATGTTGGTGGTCAGCCTGACCCGGGGATCCTCGGCGATGGCCACCTCGGCCACCACGTACGGCGGGGGCAGATCTGGGAAACCGAACCGGTGGTTGACCGTGAACCCGGCCAGTGAACCGCGCCCGGACACGTCGCGCACACCCATATTGTGGCTCCGGCAGTACCGGCAGATCGGTTGCGGCGGATGGATGAGGGCGCTGCAGTCCTGGCACTCCTGGATTCGCAGCACCCCGTCGGCGCCCGCGGTCCAGAAGTACTCGTTGAGCGTGGTGACCGTCGGGAGCGGACGTCCCGGTATCTGTGACAACTCGACTCCGGTGGTAAGCGGGTTATTCTGTGCGGAGAATCACGTTACCAGTTTCCGGGATAAGTGATC
Organism: Mycolicibacterium senegalense; assembly: GCF_019645875.1. GTDB lineage: Bacteria > Actinomycetota > Actinomycetes > Mycobacteriales > Mycobacteriaceae > Mycobacterium > Mycobacterium senegalense. The sequence continues at coordinate 1,993,717 of NZ_CP081000.1, forward strand.
CATACCCTTGCGCTCAGCCGGCCTCCCGCGCGGTGCGCGGGTCCTTGAGCTCGATGATGGCGTGTACCGGGCAGTCCAGCAGGGCGCGTCGCACCGCGGCTTGGTCGGCCTCGGGGATGTTGCCGTCGCCTTTGAGCACCGCGTAGCCCCAGTCGTCCAGCGGGAAGTACTCCGGCGCATGCTTGGCGCACAATCCGAAGCCATCGCACAACGTGCGGTCCAGCTTGATCTTCATACCGCCACCACCGCCTCCAGAGACTCCACTTCGTACGGCCGTGCGGCAGTGAAAGCACCGGAACGGCAGGCCTGGCAGCCATTTTCGAGGTGGTGTTGGACCAGGTCGGGGAACTGGGCCAGCAGGCTGGCCGCCACGTTGGCGGCGCCGTCGAGCGTTGCGCAGGCGCCGCGGCCGCGCAACACCACCGACCACCGCTTGAGCCGCTCCAGATCCTCGTCGGTGGCGGTGCCGTCGCGCAGTCCGGTGACGACCGCGGCCATCGCTGCGGTCCCGTTGAAGCAGGAGCCGCATTGCCCGGCGTTCTCCCGGTCGAAGTAGGCCAGCACCGCGGCAGCGACCGCCACCGGGCAGTCATCGGTGAGGATGCCGATCGCACCGCAGCCGAGTCCGCTGCCCAGCGCCCGCACTGATTCGTGATCCAGTGCGGCTCCGACGATCTCACGGTTGACCAAGCCGGCGAAATATCCGCCCATCAGCACGCCACGGACGCGGTCCGGGGCCACCCCGTGCAGGGTCAGCAGGTCGGCGAAGGAGATGCCGTGCGGAATTTCGTAAAGTGCAGGCGGACGGCCGGCGCCGGTGATCGTGGCCAGGAACGTGCCGGGGGAGGAGTCGGTACCGTGTTCGCGGAACGACTGCGCTCCGTGCTGATGAAGATATGCCAGGTGTGCCAACGTCTCGACATTGCTGATCAGCGTGGGCTTGCCGGCCACTCCTTCCTCGAACGGACGCGGCGGCTTGTCGGTCGGTTTGGCCGGCCCTCCGTTGACCACGTGCACGGCAGCGGTTTCCTCGCCGGCGACGTAACCCGGTGCCACAGTGACCAATTCAATGCTGGGGCCGCCCAGGTCGGCAGCCGTCTCGGCCAGTGCACGTTCCACACACTCGGCGGCATGCGGATCCGACACGTACACCACGGCGCGGTCGGCGCCGACAACCGCGGCCGCCAGTCGCAGGCCGTCGAGCACGACATGCGGGCGATTGCGTAGCAACCAGCGATCCTTGATCGAGGCCGGCTCGCCCTCTTCGCCGTTGGCGATCACCACTGTGCCGGCAGCGGCCCTGCGGCCGTTGTCGCGCACGGTGCGCAACTTCACCGCCATCGGGAATGCCGCACCGCCGCGGCCGAGCAAACCGCCGGCCTGCACCTCGTCGAGAAGATGCTCCGGATCGGCAAGGGGCGCATAGCCCCCGGCATTCCGGTAGGCGTCGAGAGACTCGGGCCCGTCGTACAGGAGACGCGGGGTGATTCCGGGCCACGCGGCGACCGTCAGTTCGGCTGTCATGGTCACATCCCGTCCCCGGTTAGGCTTACCGGCATGAGAACTGCGGTGGTGCGCGTCGGAGTGGATCCGTCTGGTGAGCTCGGAGCGCAGGAGTTATCCGACGGCATGGCAACACTCCGTGAGTTGCTGGGTGTGCGCGGTGCCGAAGTGCTGGACAACCAGCTCGCCGGACTCCCCGCGCATCGCCGCGAGGTCGAGGTGCTGATCGCCGGCGACGACGCACCAGAGCTGCAGACCGTCGCGATGGAGTTGTGCGCCAAGGCTTTCGGCACTTCTCCCACGGCCGGCGTGGTTACTTTCGTCAGTCGCGGCACCGACGAGGACGCGCGTGGCGTGCTGGCCGGATTCGGCCTGTCGGGCGACATCGTGCGATCCGTGGACGACGAGGGCTGGGATGTGGTGACGGTGACCCTGAACAAGGCTGACCTGGCACGCATCCCGGAAAGCCGCATCCATACTGCCCTGGAGGCTTCGCTGAACTGCGAGGTGCACATCCGAACGGTGTGAGGGTCTGGCCGCCGGTACCGCCTTCACGACGACCTCAGGAAGTCGATGATCGCCGGTGCCGCTTGCACCCAGGTGTCGAACAGGCAGAACGTCTTACCGCCGCTCTGGGCGAACTTCTCACCCGCTCGTTCCCATGCGTCCTCGGGCCAGGGCGGATCGATCAGCTTGGAACCCTTGATCAGACAACTCACTTCGAGCGAGGTGCGCTTGGGGTGATCCCAGTCGTTCTCGCCGCCACGGATGATCAGGGTGGGTACGGTGATGTTGTCGAACATCTCGTCGGGCACGCCGGGGATGGTCTGGCCTGGCTTCGACACGAACGCGTTGAGCCAGCGCAGCATGACTTTGAGGAATTCGTCGGCGTCGAGATCGAGTAGACGCTGCTGGTTCGCGGGATTCTCCGCGATGCGCTCGCGCCACTCGGGCACATTCAGCAACCCCTCGATACCGAGGCCGCGTACCGCCAAGATGCTCGGGGTGACGTAGTGGCCGCCGAGTACGAACGATCCGTAGACCCCACCGACGATGTTCCACACCACCAGTTTTCGGACGATCTCGGGATGGAGCATGGTGGTCAGCATCGAGTCACGGGCGCCGCCGGAGCCACCCAGGATGAAGCACGGTCCGACATCCAGGGCGGTGATCAATCGGTACAACGTCTCGGCCCGCATGTGTGATTCGCTCTGCCCGTAGAACTGCACGTCGGATTTGCCGCAGTTCGGCCGGTCCCACAGCAGCACCCGGTAGCCGCCCTCGACCAGGGCTTCCGCCAGAGGTCGCAGGCCCGGAATGTCCTTGCTGAACCGGCCACCGGGCGTCAGGGCGATGAAATCGCCTTTGTCGCCGAGGATTTCGTAGACGACGTTGCCGCCGTTGATCTCCATGGTCTTTTCGCCCGGCTTGAGCTGAGGACCTGTCGTCAGAACCGTTGATTCGTTCGCAAGCTCGCTCATGCCATCACCAACACATCATCTCCAACCACGCGCACCGGATACGTACGGATACTCCATTCCGGCTTCACCGCGGTGGTGCCGGTTGCCAGCTCGAAACCCCATTGATGCCAGGGGCAGTAGATGAACTCCTTGTCGCGCACCATCACCGCGTCGCCGGGCACGTCCGCGTCGACCACGGTGCGACCCCGGGCCCGACCCGAGCACAACGGGCCGCCCTCGTGCGGGCAGTAGTTGGCAATGGCGTAGAACGTTCCGTTCACGTTGTACACGCCGACTCCGTGGCGCCCGATCGGCACCAGTTTGTGTGTGCCGGGCGGGATTTCGTCGACTGTGGCTACGATATGCTCGCGCCCCTGGGCGAGCCTCCTCGGCTTCTCCGGTTCGGCCATCTCAGAACACCCTGACCTGTCCCTCGAGGACCGGGACGGTCTCGGGCAGCTTGTAGGTCTCGATGCCGTTGCGGAACATGATGGCCTCGCGGGCGTGCTCGGGCAGGTGCTTGACCAGCCAGCGCGGGTCGTCGAAGGTCCAGTGCGGATAGTCGCTGGAGTAGAGCAGGATCTTCTCGCATTCCATCCATTCGAAGGCCCGCGACAGTTCGGTCTTGTCCTCGGGGTAGTCCAGCGGCTGGGTGGTGAACTTGATGTGGTCCTTGACGTATTCGCTCGGCTTGCGCTTGATGTCCATCCAGCTCTTGCGGGCTTCGTAGATGGCATCCATGCGCCACATCAGCGGCAGGATCCAGGTGAAAGCGTGCTCGACGAACACGATGCGCAGCGTCGGGAACCGGTCGAAGACCCCGTCGAAGATCAGGCTCATCACCTGGTTGGCGGCCAACAGCGAATAGCTGACCATGAAATCGTGGTTGTAGCTGGGTAAACCGACCGGCGGCGTCGGCAGGGTCTCGTATTCGCCGCGGGACAGGTGGCAGCTCACGGTGATGTCGTGTTTGGTGGCCGCGGCCCAGATCGGGTCGTACTTCGGGTCACCCCAGGACGGGCGCGGCTCCGCCTTGATCAGAACCTGCGCCATGAAGGGATGTTCGGCCCACTGCTCGATCTCGGCCACCGCGGACTGTGGCTCCTCGATCGCCACACAGACCGAGCCGCGCCACCGCTCGTGCCAGTTGTTGTGACTGTCCAGCCAGTGGTTGGCCAGCCACCGGTTGACCGCGGTGCAGTAGGCCGCGGTCGCTTCACCGAGGCGGTGCTCGGAGTGGGTGGGTTCCAGAATGGCGATGTCGGAGCCGGCCTCCATGATGAGCTGGCGTAGCGCCATATCCGGGTCACTGCAGGCGAACTCGCCATCGGGCGGGAACGCGTCCACTCGCATGGCATACGCGTGCGCATAGTCGGGCGCGTCGTAATAGATCTGCTCACCGACCTTGTGGCTGAGGAAATACTTGCTGCGCCACGGCTCGGGTATGTAGTCCATCAGCTCACCGCGGCGCGGCATGGGATGCACGTCGGAGTCGACGCAGCGAATCGCGATCCGCTCTTTTGCCGGCACCCGGGGGTTGGTCGTGATGGTCATGAAGCCTCCCTCAGATACCTACTGCGCCGCAGCCGCGGACGATGAACCGGCACTCGCGAATTCGTTCTCGAGGCCGTACAACTGTGCGGCATTGCGCCACAACAACTTGTCGCGCTGCTCGGCGCTGAAAGCGCTGGGGATGTGCGGTTGGTTCAGTTGCCAGTGCGGGTAGCTGGAACCGAACATCACCATGTCTTCCTTGCCGGTGAAGCTCAGCCATTCTCCGGCGAACTCGGTGTCGCCCGGACCGTCGAGAGAGCCTTGGACGAAGTACACGTGCCCGGGCAGATAGTCGCTGGGCATCTTCGGAGCCCAGGGCGTCTGCTCCAAGTGGGGGCGGCCGAAACAATCCATCCGCCACATGAACGGCGTCAACAGGTCCGCGGCGCCGTCGGCCCAGACGAACTTCAGGTCAGGCGTCCGCTCGAACACGCCTTCGGCGATCATGTTCATCAGGTGGTAGATGTAGTTGAGGGCCATGAACCCGAGGTACTGCTCGTACGTCCGTGTCTTTCCCGACGGCGTCGGTGCGAACTGGATACCCGCTCCGCCCTCGATGTGTACCGCCACCGGCAGACCGGCTTCTGCTGCGGCATCCCACAAGGGCCAGAATTGTGGCTTGCCGTAAAGCTCCCGTGACTGCATCGGGATACCGAGCTGCACCACCCGCGGATGGTCTTTGTACTTGTCGATCTCGCGCAAGGCTCCCACGACGTCGTCAGGGTTGACCCGGATGGTTCCGCGGAACCGCTCCCCATGCTCGTCGTGATCGAGCCAGCGGGTGACCATCATTTCGTTGTGCGCGGCGGCCAGCGCGGTCCCGAGGTGACGATCGGGCATGATGCCGCGGGTCATCGGATGCAGGATGGCGATGTCGACGCCGCGGTCGGTGAACAGATGCCGGGCGGCGATGTCGGGGTCCGAACCGGGATATTCGCGGTTCGGGCCCTTGGTGTCCTTGGCGTACTCACCACCCGGCGCGCCGTACCAGTTCATCTCGTAATCCGGAAAACCACGGCTGGCGAAGGGTTCCTTCAGAAAGTTCTGCCGCAGATCCTTGTTGGATTGCATGAAGATGTGCACGCTCGCATCGATGAGCGGCGTTCCCGCACTGCCGGGTTGCGCCGGGTCTTTCAGGGCCAAGACTGTCCTCCGATGTTCGTCCGGAAACGAGCGGGCACGCGCTGATGGCGACGTGCTCACTGCGCCGGATCTTACAGCCAGTCTAGATCCATATTCTTCTATGGCAAGAACATAGTTCTCAAGGCGCTGCTGCCTTTCGTTGCAGGTAAGCGCCGGTGCTGGTCATCCGCCCAGCGTGCCGTATCGGAGAACATGTGCTTGCTGGAGGAGAAGATCGCGCCATAGAAAGAGAATGCTATTCTCCTCTCGGACGAGACAGTGCGGCAGGAGGCGGCGGTTGCTACTCGAATTTGATGCCGATCAGCGGCTATGGCAGGAAACCGTGCGCGACGCGGTGACCAAGCAATGCCCGGCCACGCTGGTCCGTGAAGTGGCCGAGCGGGGTGTCGACCCGACACCGCTGTGGCAGAGCTACATCGACCAGGGCTGGACCGAGCTCACCGACTCCGAGAACGCGGTGGAACTGGCCATCGTGCTCGAAGAACTCGGCCGGGCCACGGACCTGACGCCGTACCTGGCGACCATGACGCAGTACGCACCGCTGGCGGGAGACCGCTTCGACGCGGGAAAGGCCGGCACCGCCGTGTACAGCGGGGTGACGGCCAACCGTGATGCCACCGGTTGGGTACTGACCGGAACCGCCCCTCACGTCTTGGACGGTGATCGGGCGCAGAACCTGGCTGTGGTCACCGACGGAGGCGTGTTCCTCGTCGATGCGGCCCAGGTCTCGGTCAAGCGCAGTGCGGTGTTCGATCCGGTGTTGCACGTTGCCGAGGTGTCGTTCGACAACGTCCACGTCGATGACGCCGAACGTGTTCACACCGACACCGAGAAAGCCCGTCACCTGGCCTTGACCGGGATGGCCGTCACCATGGTCGGGGCCTGTCAACGAGTCCTCGACCTGGCCCTCGAACACGTCAAACAACGCCAGCAGTTCGGGGCGGCGATCGGGTCCTTCCAGGCCGTGCAGCACAAGGCGGTCGACATGCACGTCGCGATCGAAAGAGCCCGTGCGCTTTCGTATTTCGCCGCGCTGACCATCGCCGCCGACGACCCCCGCCGGCGTCTGGCCTCGGCCATGGCCAAGGCAGCGGCCGGAGAGTGCCAGGCGGTGGTGTTCCGTCACGGCCTGCAGCTGTTCGGAGCGATGGGCTTCACCTGGGAGAACGACGTGCAGTTCGCCCTCAAGCGAGCCAAGGCCGGCGAACTGTTGCTGGGCGGCGCCGCCGAGCACCGCGCGACGATCGCCGCCGAGTACCGCACGACCTACAGGGGACTGTAAATGCAGCTCACATACGATTCCGACGTCGAGGAGTTCCGCGCCGAGTTCTCCGCGTTCCTCGATGCCAACCTGCCGGCCGAGGCGCAGACGCTGGAGCGGCCCCGATCGGTGTCGCACATGCCGCAGTGGGCCCGCGACTGGCAGCGCCTGCTGTTCGACAACGGCTGGCTGCTGCCCGCCCAGCCGCCCGAGTTCGGCGGGCGCAACGCCAGCGTGGTGCAGACGTTCGTCCACCTCGACGAACTGTGCCGGCGCCGGATCTACCACAGCTTCAACCCGCAGGGCGTCAACATCATTGCCGCATCACTGCTTACGTTCGGCTCTGACGAACAGAAGCGCCGCTGGGCGGTGCCCGTGCTGCGGGGCGAGAAGACCGCGTCACTGGGGATGAGCGAGCCCAGTGCGGGCTCCGATCTCGCCTCGTTGCGTACCCGCGCGGTCCGGGACGGCGATCATTTCGTCGTCAACGGACAGAAGGTCTGGACCTCGGGCGCCCATGACGCCGACTGGCTGCTGACCTTCGTGCGCACCGACCCGGATGCGCCGAAGCACAAGGGAATCAGCGTTCTCATCATTCCGACCGACACTCCCGGAGTGGTGTGCCGGCCCTTCGCCGACATGACGGGGGAAGAGAACCTCGACTTCAACGAGGTGTTCTTCACCGACGCCCGGGTGCCGGCAGAGAACCTCGTCGGCCCGCTCAACGGCGGTTGGGGGGTGGCCAACGGGTCGCTCGGCCACGAACGCACCATGATGTGGCTCGGATTCGCCGACCGGATCGACAACATGCTGGCCGACTTCCATCCGAAGACCGAGTTGGAGCGCGACCAGTACGCCACCACGATCATGGACTACCAGGCTTTGCGCGCCATGGGATCTGCCGCGCTGGCCAAGGCTTCCCGCGGAGAGGCGGACACCGCGTCGGTGTCGGTGCTCAAGCTGTTCGGATCCGAAGCGGAGCGCAACGCGTTCGAGAACGCGCTGACCGCGGCAGGCCCTGATGGTTTGATCCACCCGACCACCTCCGGGCCGTACGCGCACATGAACCTCGATCACTACTTCGCGAGCTGGTTCGAGCGCTATGCCAGGAGCTTCGGCGGCACCATCGCGGGTGGGACGTCGGAGATCCAGCGCAACATCATCGCCACCCAGGTGCTGGGCCTGCCCCGGCGCTGAGTGGCTTCAGACCTCCGGTGTCACGCCAGAGTGGCTTTCGAGCTCGACAGCCACTCTGGCGTGACAGTGGCGGTGAGATACCCGGTGACGCGGAACAAAACTTAGGTTAGGGTCGGCGTGATGTTCACGCTGCGATTCGACATGCGTGCGCCGCACACCCCGACAACTGACCTCTACGGCGCCGCGATCGACATGTGCGCCTGGGCCGAGACGCGCGGTGCGGTGATGGCGGTGCTCTCGGAGCACCACGGCACGGCCGACGGGCACCTCGCGGCCCCGACCATCCTTGCCTCCGCCATCGCCGCACGCACCAGCCGGCTGGCGATTCTGCTTGCCGCGGTGCCGATTCCGTTCTGGGATCCGGTCCGGCTGGCCGAGGAGATCTGCACCCTGGACATCGTCAGCCGAGGCCGGATCTCGTATGCCTTCGGGATCGGGCACCGAGCCGAAGAGTACGAACACTTCGGTGTGGCGATGAGCGCGCGCGGCAAGCTCGCCGACGATCGGTTGGCGCTCTTGCTGCGTCTGCTGGCGGGGGAGACCGTCGAGCATGACGGCCGGAAGATCGCGGTGACGCCTGGCTGCGCAACACCGTCTGGCCCATATCTGCTCATCGCAGGGGGCTCTCGTGCGGCAGCGCGACGCGCAGCCCGGCACGGCCTGGGGTTCATCTCGCAGACGACGGCGCCCGGGCTCCAGGAGTATTACGAGGCGCAGTGCCGGGCCGCCGGCACCGAGCCGGGTGTAGTCCAGTTTCCGGCACCGAACACGCCGACTGCGGTCTTCGTGGCCGACGACCTCGACCGGGCGTGGGAGGAGTTGGGCCCCTTTCTGCTTCACGATGCCCGCACCGCTGCGTCGTACCGGCACGGCGACGACACAGTCGCCAGCATCTCGCACGCCGAAAGCGTCGCCGCACTTCGGCAGGACGGCGGCCCGTACCAAATCCTGACCACCGACCAGGCTGCCGAGTATGCCCGCAGCGGAAGGCCGCTGCCGCTGCTCCCGCTGTGTGGCGGGCTGCTACCCGAGGTGGCCTGGCCATACCTTGAGCGCGCAGCCGCGGCATCACAACCCGCGTGAACCGATACAAAGGAGCCGAAGATGTCAGCACCCCTGCGGATCGTGGTCTGGTCGACCGGCGGTGTCGGGTCGGTCGCCATCGACGCCATCACCAGACGGCCTGATCTCGACCTGGTTGGTGTGTGGGTGCACTCGCCGGCGAAGGCGGGCCAAGACGCCGGAGTGCTGGCCGGGATTGAGCCACTGGGCATTTCGGCCACCAGCGATGCCGAGGCACTGATCGCGTCGGCTCCCGATTGCGTGGTGTATGCGGCAAGTGGGCCCGCGCGTGATGCCGGGGCGGTACCGGATTACCTGCGCCTGCTGAATGCCGGGATCAACGTGGTATCAACGACATCGACCGCCCTGGTGTACCCGCCGGCCTACTATTCGGCGGAATGGCGCGACCAGCTGGAGGCGGCGGCCAAAGCGGGCAATTGTTCGTTCTACGCATCAGGGGTCTTTCCCGGTTTCGGCTCGGATCAGCTGGCGCTGACCCTGGCCACGCAGTCCAAAACGATCGACCGGCTCACGGTCACCGAGGTATCCCTCAACGATCACTATCCGGTGGCTGACGTGATGATGGACGGCATGGGCTTCGGGCGTCCGCTGGATTTCGAGCCGATGCTCAAGACGCCCGGCTTCATCGAGATGGCTTGGAAGGCACCGATCCACCTCATGGCGGACGCGTTCGGCGCTGAGGTGTCCGAGATCCACGGCTCGTTGGACCGGCGGACCACCGACCGTGACATCGAGGTGGAGTTCGGCACCGTCGCCGCGGGCACCTGCGGTGCCGTCCGCACGCGTGCTGCCGGCGTGGTGAACGGTCGTGAGGCCATCGTCGTCGAGCACATCATCCGGATGTCGCGCGACGTCGCACCGGATTGGCCGGCGTCGGAATTCGATGCGACCTACCGGGTGGACATCGAGGGTGATCCCGACATCCACTGTGCGATGAACCTGGGGGAGCACGAGGGGCACGGGGCCGGCAAGGCGGCGATGGCCGCGACTGCGATGCGGGTGGTCAACGCGATTCCCTACATCGTCGATGCGCCCGCAGGCCTGTTGAGCTCACTGGACATCCCGAATACGTTGCCGAGGCACGTATTCGGCTAGCGCGCGATCACCCCGCGCAGGCTGGTATCGCGAACATGGATCTGTGATGTGCGCGTGCCGAACTCTCTGAGGATGTTCTCGGGGATCCAGCCGACGCAGAGGACCGACCGGGCCAGCATCTCGTTCGAGGGACTGTCGATGCTGATCTGTCCGGCCTTGATCCCTTCGGCGAGAAGCGATTTCACCTGCTTGACACGCTGGGTGAACAACCAGCCGGGGTTGGGTGTATCCGGGGGAGACTGACGCATCCAGGCCAGCTGAATCCGGAACTCGTCTCCGAATTGGTCGAGCGCGTTGGTGTGTATCCAGCTGAGCGCATCGAGCTTTTCGATCGGCGTGCCCTCGGCGCCGAGGACCTCCGTCCAACCCACCGCGATCTTCTCGCCGAACGACTGCATGATGGCCGCGAGCAGTTCGTCCTTGGATCCGATCAGCCGGTACACCGTGCCGGTACCCATGCCCGCGGCCGAGGCGATGTCCCGCACGGTCGTCCCCTCATAGCCGCGGCGGCCGAACTCGGCCCGGGCCACTGCCCGGATATGAGCGGTCTTGTCGTCGGCCTCAGACCGGGCTTCCTCGATCCAGCTGCGCACCACGGCGTCGGCTGCCGCGAACGGAACGGACTTGTCGAGTTCGGTGTCTGTGGGCTGCTCGGTGGACAAGCCCTCCAAGAGAATTCGGCACAGCAGCGTGGCCACTTTCTCCGGTGCGGCGTTGTGGCGCATGACGTCCAGGCCGACCTGCAGCATCGTCTGGCAGATCCGGTCCGCGAGCACGGTCAGATCGACGTCCGAACGCAGATAGCCGGCCCATCGGGCGGCCCGCAAGGTCTGCAGCATGGCCTCCAGCGTGGCTGTCGGGCGTCGTTGAGCCAATGCGATGAGGACGGGATTGGAGCTCGGGCTCTCGTAGAACGACATTTGCAGCGCGGCGCGGTGCGCGACGGCACATCGCGCGATATCTGAGCCGAGCTCGGCGATGCGGGCGAACGGTGACGCTGGATCCGGGCCGTCCAAACGGCTCTGGGCCTGCTCGGCGATGCCGTCGAGATCCTCGTGATACCGCTCCAGCAGTTCGACCAGGATCGCTTCCTTGGACTCGAAATGGTGGTACAGGCTGCCCGGCAGGATGCCGGCCGCATCCGCGATCTCCTGGAGCGATGTACGCAGGCCGGACGTGGCGATCAACGACGCGGCGGTCTGGAGGATCTCCGTTCGCCGTGTGCGATCCTCAGCTGCGGAGCCGGCGTCGATCGCGCGACCTGGGGTGCGCTTGAGCGTCTTGCGCTCCCCAGGCGTTACCTGGGGACGGCCCACAGCGGCTCCACGATGATTGCTCGGCTCCTGTCACACGTATCGGGTGGTCAGACCCAATATTTGGTTAGAGGCTACCAGAACGGAGCTGCTGCGCCGGGGATCCTGTGCGTCCGAAAGCGCCGGTAGATCACCGTTGCTCCAGCGTCGTCGACGTCCGGCTCTGGTCACGGCGGCGACCTGGCCGTTGAAGTCGATCACTTTGCAACCCTTGTCAGTTGACGTCGCGGTTCGTTCGATTGACGTCGATGTGGGCGAAACTCTACGGTGGAACAGATATTTGGTCAACGCGAACCGGTGGTGCGGAGGTGGTCGGGTGTCTGACCGCGGCGGTGATGGTGGATTCGCCGGGTTGGGCATGCTGGCGTCCGCGCTCGCCGCGCGTCCGATCGCCGTGGCCGCCGCCGAGCGGGGCAGCCCACCGTGGACCGACGGCAAGACCGTGTTCATCGATGTGTCGGAGCCTGCACGTACACAGCTCGGGTCGGTGGCAGTCCAAGCGGCGCTGATCGGAGCAGGCAGCTTGGACCCCGATGTGGTCCGATACCTGGTCCGCCATCGTCGGCTGGTCCGGCGTTATCTGGCGGTCGAAGGGCATCGCGCGTTGTGGATCCACCGCGCGCTGTTGCCGAAATCCCTTGGGAACCTGGCGGACCGAACGATCGCTGCCCGTAGCGATTCGGCCGCGTCGTCCCTGGCGATCGCCCGCGGGCGGGATGTGCTCGAAGCCCCGCCCGCGGGCTTCGGCGTGATTGCCGCGAAAAAGGTGCTGGCGGCGTGTGCGCCGGCCAGGCCGGCGGATCAGCAGCCGGCCGGACATGTGCCGCGCCGGGAGGGGGTCCACGAGCTCGAGGAAATCAGCGAAGACGAGGTCGACGACTCCGGCGACCCTGATCTGTTCTCCAGCCCCGTCGGAGGGGGCGGGGCCCTCGGTAAGTGGCTGAAGAAGCTGCTGTCGTCGACGCGCAAGATAGGCGCCGGCGGCGGGCCGCCCGGTGCAGACATGCCGACGCATCGCACCAACTCCACGAGACGTGGGGTACGCGCGGTCTCGTCGTCGGCGACGACATCATCTGAGGACGTCGCCGACATCAGGACCGACGGGGTGCAGTACCCGGAATGGAACGCGGAGAGGGGAAGCTACCGGCTCGACTGGTGCACTGTCCGCGAGGCTGAACCCCAGATCAAGGTGCATGCCACGCAGGAGATCGAAGATGCCATCAGCGTGCGGCGCCCGCTGGCCCGCCTGGGCATGGGCTTGCACCGGCGTCACCGTCAAACTCAAGGCGACGACATCGACATCGATGCGGCGCTCGAAGCGCGCGTGGAGGTCCGCGCCGGATCGGTGCCCGACGAGGCGGTCTATCTAGATAGTCTGCGGCGGCGGCGGGACTTGTCGGTGTTGTTGCTGCTCGATGTATCCGGTTCGACGGCTGAGCCGGGCAGCCTCGGGCGCACCGTGCACCAGCAGCAGCGCACCGCGGTGGCCAATCTGATGGTGGCACTACATGACCTGGGCGACCGGGTGGCGCTGTACGCCTATTACTCCCAGGGGCGGTCCGCGGTCACCATGGTTCCGGTGAAGCGGTTCGAGGACCACCTGGACGCGCAGGTGGTCCGTAGGCTGAACAGCCTTGAGCCAGGCGCATATTCGCGACTGGGTGCGGCGATCCGGCACGGAGCGTCGGTCCTGGAGACGCGCGGCGGCACATCGCGGCGGCTGCTGGTAGTCCTGTCCGACGGACTGGCTTATGACCACGGCTACGAGCGGGCCTACGGAGCCGCCGACGCCAGACGCGCTTTGGCCGAGGCCCGGCGCCGCGGCACCGGCTGTGTGTGTCTGACCGTCGGTGCGAGCACGGACGTGGAAACGTTGCGCCGGGTGTTCGGCAGCACCGCACACGCCTCCGTCTCCGGCCCGGATCAGCTCGCCGGGGTCATCGGTCCGATGTTCCGCTCGGCTATTCGCTCCGCAGAGGTGCGCCGGCGGGTCTCGTGAGATACCAACCACCAGAGCATCATTGACGTTTACACGACGGGCTCGGGGTAGCCGCAACCTGTGCTTGAAACAAACATCTGTTCCGCGTTAGGCTCGCTGGGGTATCGCAGCGTCGAGGATCCGACGAAAGGTGTGTTGATGGCCAACGAGCCCGGACTCGCCCACCCGAACGGCACCAGTTCGCACACTGCGGGTTCGCGTCCCTACTACCGGCCGGTCGGCAATGAGGAGACGGTGTTCAAGGCGGCATATCGCCAAGGCCTTTCGCTGGTGCTGAAAGGGCCGACCGGATGCGGTAAAACGCGCTTCGTCGAGGCCATGGCTCACGACCTCGGCCGGCCGCTGATCACCGTCGCCTGCCATGACGATCTCACCACCGCCGATCTGGTCGGCCGCTACCTGTTGCGCGGTGACGAGACGGTCTGGGTGGACGGCCCCTTGACCCGCGCGGTGCGCGATGGTGCGATCTGTTACCTCGACGAGGTGGTCGAAGCCCGCCAGGACACCACCGTGGTGCTGCATCCCCTCGCCGACCATCGCCGCCAGTTGCCGATCGAGCGTCTGGGCATCACGTTGGACGCAGCGCCGGGGTTCGGGCTGGTGATGTCCTATAACCCCGGTTACCAAAGCGTTCTCAAAGACCTCAAGGACTCGACGCGTCAGCGGATGGTGGCCATCGAGTTCGGTTTTCCCGACCCGGAAGTCGAAGAGTGCATCCTCGCCCACGAGGCGGGTGTGGATCAGTCCACCGCTGCCGAGCTGGTGCGGTTCGGCCAGGCCATCCGGCGTCTGGAGGCGGGCGGCCTGCGTGAAGTCGCCTCCACCCGGGTGCTCATCGCAGCCGGTCGCCTGGTAGCCGAGGGGCTGTCGATGGCCGTGGCGGCCCGGGTGGCGGTCGCTGGACCGCTCACCGATGACGTTGCGGTGGGCCGGGGCCTGCACGAGCTGATCGACGTCTACCTGGATGGATCGGCATCCGATCATTGACGCCCCGCGGTACCGCCGTTAAGTTCAGAACAAATATTAGGTCAGGACCCCGGTGTTCCCCGCGACGAACGCCCACACCACGGAGGTCAGATGTCATACGAGAGCACTGCCGAGCCCATCAAGGTCGGCTATCTGATGGACTTCACCTTGCCGCCGGGCTTTCCGGACGAGTTGCGGGCATCGTTCACCCAGACCTTTGACCTGGTGTTCGAAGAGGCCGTTGAGCAGGGCCTGATGGATCGGCCGGTACAGATGATCTACCGCGAAGTGGAAGGGCTGCCGAAAGGTTCGGTGAAGGCGGTGATCGATGCCTACGGCGAACTCGTGGACGAGGGCGCTCTGGTGGTCTTCGGACCGAACATCACCGACAACTGTGTGCCGCTGCGAGAAGCGATCGAGGACCGCTTCAAGGTGCCGGCCATCAGTGTCACGGGTACCGACGACTGGCTCGGTGAGTGGACGTTCGCCTTTCCGCAAGGCTCGATGACCGACGAACCGATCTTTCTGGCCGACCTGGTCGCCAAACGGGGCTTGACCGAGATCGGTGTGCTCGTAGAGCAGAACCTCATCGGCGACAGCTACCTGAAGAATCTGCGAACCGCCTGCGCGCGCAAGGGTATTCGGATCGTCGCTGAAGCCGCGATCGCGCAGACCGCACAGGACATCAACGCCGCGGTCAGCACGTTGCACGAGGCGAAGGCAGAGGCCATCGTGCATCTCGGTTTCGGTTTCGGCATCGTCTTCATCAACCCGGCACTGGAGGCCGTCAACTGGGATCCACCGCGGTTCACCACCACCGCATTCCAGAATGCCTGGGTCAACCCGATCATGTGGAACGCGTTTCTGGGCTGGATCGGCGTCGATCAGTACGACGAGGGCAACCCCGTCGGACAGGCCTGGTTGGACCGATATGCCAAGCGGTACAGCGGAAGCCGCCCCGAGTACTGCGTCTCGGTGGTCAACCACGACGTCGCCGCAACGCTGGTGCGTGCCTTTACCGACGCCCATCCGCTGAGCCCGCGCGGGGTCAAAGAAGCGCTCGAACGCGTGAAGATGATGCCCGCGGCCTCCGGCGCGCCCGGAACCCGGGTGTCCCTGGGGAAGTGGACCCGCAGAGCCTGGATGGGCGCGGGATATCTGGTCGCCCGGACCCTCGACGAAGACGGCGTCAACTCCCACCTGGTCGACCGCTTCGGCGAGGATGCCTCGTGACGACACAGGAATCCTCGCCCGATACCCGGGTCGAAGCACCGGCGCGCAAGGGCCCCAACTGGGGCCGGGTGATCGCCCTGCTCGCCTGGCTCGGCTTTCTCGGCCTGTTCGTCGCCGTCGGTCGCACAGACGTCGACCCACGGGTGGCCAATCCGAATGTCGAAGGGCGGCCACGTCCTGTCGGGTTCCTGACCGCATTCGATCACTGGCAGATCATTCCGCAGGTCGGAGCCGTGATCATCGTCGTGGTGTTCACCGTGATGTTCATCGTCGGCTGGCGGAAGAACCCCGGCAGTCCGGTGCTGCTCATGGTGCTGTGCACGACGCTGATCGTCTGGCAGGACCCGATCATGAACTGGTCGCCGTACGCGGTGTACAACCCGATGCTGCTGCACTGGCCCGAGAACTGGTACCTGGTCATGATGTCGCCGACCGTGGAGCCCTTCATCGTGTTCGGCTACGTCCTGTTCTACTTCGGACCGTACTTCCCGGCGATCTGGATTCTTCGCAAGCTGCAGGCCAAGCACGGTCCGGAGGCGTTCGTCACCCGCCACCCCCTGATCAGCCTGGGTGGGCTGGTGTTGGTGATCGGCTTCGTCTTCGACGCGATCCTGGAAGTCAGCCTGGTGCGGACGGGGCTCTACATCTACTCCCAGGCCATCCCGTTCGGAACCTTGTTCCCGGGCAGCACCTTCCAGTTCCCGCTGATCTGGGAGTCACTCTCGGTGACCTTCGTGATGATTCCGGCGGCGATTCTGGTCTACCGGGACGACACCGGAAAGTCCGTGGCCGAGAAACTCGCGGCGAAGGCCAGGATCTTTCCCGCGAAGCCCGTGCTGGGCACATTTCTGGTGATGTTCGCGATCATCAACGTCTCGTACTTCGCCTACGGCGGCTGGTTCTGGGCGATCAAGGCCAGCGGCCTGGCCACCTCGGTCGCCTGCCCGTGGCCCTATCCCGAGGCCAAGATCTATGACCCGCAAGGCTATTACCGGGCGAACGGAGCCGAAGGGCCGTACTCGGTGGGCAAGTGGGCCACCTGGCAGCAGGGTCCCGCGCGGAACCCCGACGTCGAACTGGGTTCGAAGAGCGATCGGTGCGCATCGGAGAGCCAGAATGGGTGAACCGAGAAGCGTGCTCATCACCGGGGCGTCCCGGGGTCTCGGCTTCGCCTCGGCCGTGCGCCTTCATCACGAGGGGTGGCGCGTGGTCGCGGCGATGCGGACGCCGGAGAAGGGCATGCCGCTGCTGCGTGAGGCGACGGGCGCCGGTGAGGACGACGACAGACTGATCGGTGTCCAACTCGACCTCACGGACACCGCATCGGTTGCCGCTGCGGCCAAGTCGATCGAAGAGGCCGCCGGTGCGCCCTATGCCATCGTCCACAATGCCGGGATCTCGGCCGCAGGCATGGTCGAGGAAACATCGCCCGAACTGTGGGAGCGGATGTTCGCGACGAACGTCTTCGGCCCGGTAGCCCTCACCAAGGCACTTCTGCCGTCGATGCGCAGCTCGGGCCGGGGCCGCATCGTGCTCATCTCAAGTGCGGCCGGTGTGCGCGGAATGCCAGCGACCGCACCGTATTCCGCGGTCAAGGGAGCACTCGAGCGGTGGGGCGAGGCGATGGCAGGCGAGGTCGCACCGTTCGGGATCGGCGTCACCATCCTGGTGACCGGGACCTACGACACCGAGATCATCACCGACGCGGGCACGACGGACGACCGCGATCTGGATGGTCCCTACGCGGCACACCACCGCACGATGGACAAACGCGGGCGGGCCATGATGAAGCGTGCGGCGAAGTCACCCGACACGTTCGCCGCCGGCCTGACCGGAGTGCTCGACAGCTCGAAGCCGTTCGTCAAGACCGCCGTCGGATTCGACGCGCGAATGCTTTTGATCGCCAACCGGTTACTGCCGTCATCCGGCCTGCACCAGA
Organism: Mycolicibacterium senegalense; assembly: GCF_019645875.1. GTDB lineage: Bacteria > Actinomycetota > Actinomycetes > Mycobacteriales > Mycobacteriaceae > Mycobacterium > Mycobacterium senegalense. Next base: position 2,011,463 of record NZ_CP081000.1, read on the forward strand.
TGACCAGGCTGATGATGGGCATCCCGCGGTTCGGTGCACTGCGAGAGAAAGGCACTGCCGATGGCTGACTTCGAGGCCAGGATGCTGATCGACGGCAAGCTCGTGGACGGATCGGCGGGCACCTTCACCAACATCAATCCGGCCAACGAGCAGATCCTGGGCGAGGTCGCGGACGCCTCGACGGCCGATATGCAGCGGGCCATCGACGCCGCCCGCCGGTCGTTCGACGCGACGGATTGGTCCACCAACCGCCAGCTGCGCAAGCGGTGCCTCGAACAACTACACGACGCGATCCAGAGCGAACTGGAGGAGTTGCGCGAGGAGCTCATCGCCGAAGTCGGTGCACCGCGGGCCGTGACGCACGGGCCACAACTCGACGCGCCGTTCGCCGACGGATTGAGATACCCGGCCCGGCTCATCGAAAACTTCCCGTGGGAAACGGATCTTGGGGACACCGTGGTGTCCGTCACCGGCGTGAACACCACTCGCAAGGTGTGGCGTGAGCCGGTCGGGGTGGTCGGTGCGATCACACCGTGGAATTTTCCGTTCGAAGTCACGATCAACAAACTCGGGCAAGCGTTGGCAACCGGAAACACCGTGGTGCTCAAACCCGCGCCGGACACGCCGTTCAACGCCACCCGGCTCGGACGGCTCGTCGCCGAGAACACCGATATCCCAGCAGGTGTGGTGAACATCGTCACGGCTTCGGACCACCTCGTCGGCGAAGAGCTGACCCTGTCACCGAAGGTCGACATGATCTCGTTCACCGGGTCGACGGGCGTGGGCAGGCGGATCATGGAGAAAGGCGCCGCGACCATGAAGCGGCTGTTCCTCGAACTCGGCGGTAAGTCGGCCACGATCGTCCTTGACGATGCGGATTTCAACTCGGCATGCCTCATCGGTATCGGCCCGTTGCTCCACGCTGGGCAGGGCTGCGCTGCCCCCACCCGAATGCTGTTGCCGCGCTCCCGCTATGACGAGGGCGTCGCGATCCTGAAGGCCATCTACGAGAACATCACCCCCGGCGATCCGCAGGACCCGGGAACTCTCTGCGGTCCGGTGATCTCGGCCAGGCAGCAGTCCCGCATCCTGGGCTACATCAGGAAAGGCGTCGAGGAAGGCGCCACCATGCTCGTCGGCAGTACCGACGCGCCTCGCCAGTTCGACAAGGGATTCTGGGTGAACCCAACTCTTTTCACCGACGTGGACAACTCGATGACGATCGCTCAGGAGGAGATCTTCGGGCCCGTGCTCGTCGTCATTCCCTACCAGGACGAAGACGACGCCGTCCGGATCGCCAACGACAGTCCGTACGGGCTGGCGGGCAACGTCATGTCGGCCTCGTTGGACCGTTCGCTTTCCGTGGCGCGCCGATTACGGGCCGGGTTCATCGGGCTCAACGGCACCGCGGGTTACGGCGCCGATACGCCGTTCGGCGGCTACAAGAACAGCGGGGTGGGCCGACAGAACGGCATCGCGGGATTCGAGCAGTACACCGAGGTCAAGTCCGTCGCGTACCCGGCCGGCTAGGGAGGAGAGAGCTTTGTCGCAGTTGTTCGACGATCTCGAGGACTTCGGCTCGTTCGACGACGCCGTTTCGGGAGACGTCCGGGATCCGTTCCCGGAGCTCGCCAGGCTTCGGCGTGAGGAACCGGTGCAGCGAATCGACATGTCGGCGATGCCGGGGGAGCAGGGCAAGCCCGTCTTCATCGTCTACCGCTACGAGGATGCCCAGCAGATGCTGCGCGACAATCTGACCTTTTCGTCGTCGGGGGTCATCGCGGCATTCGGCCCGGTGCTCGGCGACGGTGTGATGCTGGGGATGGACGAACCGGTGCACGGCAGGCTGCGTTCGCTGGTATCGAAGGCGTTCTCGCAAAAGGCATTGGCGCGTTGGGAAGACGAGTTGGTCGGCCGCGTCGGCAACGAGCTGATCGACAAATTCGCCGACAACGGCAAGGCCGACCTGGTCAAGGAATTCACCTTCGACTATCCGAGCCGCATCATCGCCGGGCTGCTGGGGCTGCCGGAACAGGACTACCCGCAGTTCCAGCGCTGGTCCATCTCGCTGCTCAGCTGGATCCTGAACCCCGAACGCGGACTGGCCGCGTCGGCCGCGCTGTGCGAGTACTTTGCGCCGATTCTCTCGGCTCGCCGTGCCGAGCCGCAAGAAGACATGATCAGCCTTCTCGCCGAGGCCGAGATCGACGGCGAAAAGCTCACCGACGAAGAGATCTTCTCGTTCTTCCGGCTGCTGTTGCCCGCCGGCGTGGAGACCACCTACCGATCGCTGGGCAACCTGCTGTTCGGGTTGCTCTCGGACCCAACGCAGCTCGACGCGGTCAAGACCGACAGGTCATTGCTGCCGCAGGCCATCGAAGAGGCGGTGCGCTGGAACCCGCCGCTGTTGACCATCACCCGCACCACCACCTGTGACACTGAACTCGGCGGAGTGCACATTCCCGAAGGTTGTTCGGTGATGCCGATGCTCGGCTCGGCGAATCGACAGGAAGATCGCTGGGAGAACCCCGACGAGTTCGACATCTTCCGCACCGCCAAGGGAAACCTCGGCTGGGGCCACGGGGTGCACGTGTGTCTGGGAATGCACCTGGCGCGCCTCGAAATGCGCACTGCCATCAACCTTCTGCTGGACCGGCTGCCCAACCTTCGGCTCGACCCGGACGGAGACGACCCGCACATCCGGGGCCAGGTCTTCCGGTCGCCGACGTCGCTACCCGTGCTGTTCGGATGACAACCCGGCGAGCAGACACATATGTACCCGACACGCCGCAGTTCTGGGGACATATGCGTCTGCTCGCGGAGAAGAAGGGAGACTGAGATGACCGACTTCGAGACAGTGGATTTCTTCACCGACCCGGCGCTGGTGCCCGACCCGTACCCGTACTTCGACCATCTGCGATCGAAGTGTCCTGTCTCCCACGCCACTCCGTTCAACGTCCTGGCCGTCACCGGCTACGACGAGGCGTTGGCCGTCTACAGGGACCCGGCGTTCTCGTCGTGCGTGTCGGTGGCAGGCCCGTTCTCCGGCCTGCCCTTCGGGCCGGGGGAGAGCGACGACGTCTCGGAGCTGATCGAGGAGCACAGGCTCGCGGTGCCGATGGGCGAGCACATCACGTCGCAGGATCCTCCGCTGCACACCCGCACACGGGGTCTGATGAACAAGCTGATCACGCCGAAGCGCCTCAAGGAGAACGAGGACTTCATGTGGCGGCTGGCCGATCAACAACTCGACACCTTCGTCGACCGCGGATCGGCGGAGTTCCTGGCCGACTACGCCAAACCGTTCTCGCTTCTGGTGATCGCCGACCTGCTCGGTGTCCCAGGTGAAGACCACGAGGAGTTCAAGGCGGCGTTCGCGCTGGAGACCGTCGGCGAGCTGGGTAAGGAGGCGCCGACGACGCACAATCCTCTGCAGTGGCTCAACGACAAGTTCTATGCCTACATCGAGGGCCGCAGGCGCACACCGCGTGAAGACGTCCTGACCGGGCTGGCCCAGGCCAAGTACGAAGACGGCTCGACCCCTGACATCGAGGACGTCATGAACCTGTCGACGTTCCTGTTCGCGGCGGGCACGGAGACCACCACCAAGCTGGTCAGCTCGGCTGTCCGATTCATAGCGGACAACCCGGGATTCGAGACGATGCTGCGCGACGACCGGACCAGGATTCCGGCCTTCCTCGAAGAGACACTGCGAATGGAGAGCCCGGTCAAATCACACTTTCGGATGGCCAGCCGGACCACGCGCATCGGCGATGTCGAGGTGTCCGCCGGGACCACTGTGATGGTGCTGCCGGGGGCGTGTAACCGCGACGAACGTAAGTTTGCCGACCCCAATGCTTTTCATCCAGATCGTACGAACGTGCGTGAACAGATCGCGTTCATTCGAGGTGTGCATTCGTGCCCCGGTGCGCCACTGGCACGCGCGGAAGGCCGGATCTCCTTGAACCGGATCCTGGACAGAATGTCTGATATCACGATCTCCACCGAGCACCATGGCCCAGCCGAGGACCGTCGGTACACCTACGAGCCGACGTTCATCATGCGCGGGCTCAGCGAGTTGCACATCGAATTCAAGCCGGCCGCCTGACCGGCGATCACAGGTAGGAGTACACATGAGCGGAAAGCTCGACGGCAAGGTCGCTTTCATCACCGGAGCGGCCCGGGGACAGGGCCGGGCGCATGCGCTCGCGATGGCCCGAGAAGGCGCCGACATCATCGCGGTCGACATCTGCCGTGACATCCCGTCCAACCCGTATCCGTTGGCCACACCAGATGACCTGGCCGAAACCGAAAGGGCCGTCAAAGAACTGGGCCGCCGTATCGTCGCACGCGTGGCTGACGTCCGGGAGCGCCACGAACTCCGCGACGCCGTCGAGGCGGGCATCGCCGACCTCGGAAAGATCGACATCGTGGTCGCCAACGCCGGCATTCTGCCGATGGCGATGGGGAAGCCCGACCCCATGCAGTTCGTCGACGCCTCAGACGTCGACCTGGTCGGGGTGATGAACACCGTCGCGGTCACCGTCCCGCACCTGCCTGACGGCTCGTCGATCATCGTCACCGGATCGACCGCCGGGATGATCCGGGGTACCACCGACAACCCCAACATGGGTCCAGGTGGAGCGGGCTACGGGTGGAGCAAGCGCGTCGTCATCGAGTACGTCGAGGAGATGAGCCTGCACCTGGCCCCGAAGATGATCCGGGTCAACGCGATTCACCCGACCAACTGCAACACCCATCTGCTGCAGAACGACGGCATGTACTCCATGTTCCGGCCCGACCTCACCGAGCAGGGCAAGAAGGCCACCCGCGAGGACGCCGAGCCGCTGTTCACCATCTTCCAGGCCATGCCGGTTCCGTACATCGAACCCGAGGACATGGCGAACCTCGGAGTGTTCCTCGCCAGCGATGACAGCCGCTACATCACCGGGCAACAGATTCGCGTGGACGCGGGCTCATTGCTCAAGTGGCCCAATGGACCTGGCCGCTGAACCGAACAACCCATCAGAGAGGAGGTGGTGGTGGGCGCCATCATCATGCTCGGCAGCCTGCTCGTCCTGATCGCCGTGATCGTCGGCTTGGTGCTCTACTTCGATCCTGAGGCGCGTCGTGCGCCGACACCGGAGGCAGAAGGGTGAGCGTCGACTTCCTGATCAAAGCGGGTGTGGCTTTCGCGTACGTCACCGGTCTGGGATTCCTGGCGGTAGGCATTTACCTGAGTTACCGGCGCGGGCGCCTGCATCCGCTGCTGTTGCTGTGTATCTCGGCGCTCTCGTTCTCCTGGATCGAGGCGCCGTACGACTGGGCGATGTACGCACAGTTCCCGCCGGCGTTGCCACGGATGCCGTCCTGGTGGCCGCTGAACCTGACCTGGGGCGGGCTGCCCTCGGCTGTGCCCGTCGGCTACATGGGGTACTTCGTGCTGCCTGCCATCATCGGTGCGGCACTGGGCCGCTGGGCGAGCGGCAAGTGGAATTGGCGGCGGCCGCAGACGCTGCTGCTGGTGGGCTTCGGCGTCGGCTTTTGCTGGGCACTGTTCTTCAACGCGATCATCGGCGCCCGGATGGGGCTGTTCTACTACGGGTATGTGATCGAAGGACTCGGCCTGTGGGAAGGGACCAAGCACCAGTACCCGATCTACGACGCCATCGCGATGGGCGTGCAGATGATGGTGTTCACCTACCTACTGGGCCGCACTGATGCGCAGGGCCGCAACGTCATCGAGATGTGGGCCGACAAGATCTCCAAGACCCGGCTTCAGTCGGCGGTGTTGTCGGTGATCGCCGTCATCGTCGTGGGGCACGCGGTCTACGCGTCGGTCTTCGCGCCGCATCTGGTCACCAAACTCGGCGGGTGGGTGACGGTAGGGCCGACCGAGCAGCTGTTCGGAGGAGTGGAGAATCAGCCGAGATAACCGATGTGCTGGTCCCGAGACGCCATTGTCACGCTGGAGTGACGGCCGAGATTCAGGGCCACCCCAGCGTGACAATGCGGACAGATCAGCGGGCAGAGAAGAGATCAGTAGTTGTTGCAGCTGCTGGCGATCGAGTTGATCGGACCGAAGTACTGCTGGGCGGCCGGGCTGGCCTGCAGCTGGGCCACGGTCTGCTGACGCTCGACGGGCCCGGAAGCCAGGAAGTTGCGCAAGGCGCCCTGGGCGAACGGGGAAGCGTTGAACTGCTGAGCCAGGTCGGGCCGTTGCGCGTTGAGCGCCGCCATCACCTGCTCGTAGCTACAGGTCGTATTTACCACCCCGCTGAAATCGGGTTGCGCCGAGGCGATACCCGTGACCAGCGGAACGGACAGCGCCAGACCGCCGACAGCGGCCGCGAGGTACTTGAAAGAAGACTTGATCACGTGTTGGAACCCCCATGTTGTACGCCCGAAAAGGCGACGCCTTGCACGTTTGCCGGACCCGACCTCTTTCGAGGTTAACAGGCGGCTGACGTACAAGGCGTCCTCGCGGAAGCGGCTCAGTCGATGACGGCGGCTTCCTTGCGCTCGGTGATCGGCCGGGCCAGCTCCTGCTCGTTGCAGATACGCTGCAGCTTTTCCAGGGTCTCGTCCAGGCCAGGGCCCAGCTTTTTGCCCGGGGTGAACCGCGCCGGAAGGTTCCGCATGCCCTGAATGACGCCGATCGTGTCGTAGTGCACGGTGCCCTCGGGATCGCACACATAGTCCGGCATCCGGTCGAGCACCGCGGTGAGCATCGACTTGAACACCGTGCGGGCCACGTTCGAACCCACGCAGCGGTGTACGCCGATGCCGAAGCTGAAGTGCCGGTTGCCCTTTCGGTCCAAGATGATCTCGTTCGGCTTCTCGAACACCGACGGGTCGCGGTTGGCCATCGCCCAGGACAGCCAGAGCCGCTCGTACTGCTTGAACTGCTGGCCTTCGACCTCGACGTCTTCGGAGAACGTCCGGCCGTCACCGGGTGCCGGCGTGAAGAAACGCAGGAACTCCTCGGTCGCCGGGTCGAGCAGTGTGGCGCGCTCATTGCTCAGCCGTGTGCGCTCGTCAGGATGGTCGCCCAGCCACTCCAGGGCATGAGCGGTCAATGCGGTGGTGGTGTCGAAGCCGCCGCCGATGACCAGACGGAGATTGCCCAAAATCTCCATGTCCGGTGCCGGCTCACCGTCGATGCGCAGCTGCAGCATCGCGTTGACCAGGCCGGGCCGGGGGGTCTCCCGGATCTCCATCATGTTGTTGATGATGTCGATGCCCATCTCGCGGTGCTGCTCGTTGATCTTTTCGCGATCGGGGGAGTGTTCCGGGGTGTACACCGAGGCGTGGGTGGGCTCGCTGTACACGTTCCACTTCTTGAGCTCGATACCCATCATGGCCAGCGTGAAGACCGCCGGCACCACGTTGGCCAGGTGCTCGACGAAGTCGATCTCGCCGGTTTCGATGTGCTCGTCGAGTGCGGCGCGGGTGATCTCGTCGACGAACGGCACCCACCGCTTGATCGCGGCAGGGGACAGGTACGGATTCAGTGCGCCGCGGTAGGCGCTGTGCTCCGGCTCGTCCATCTCCAGGATGCCGCCGCGCACGACGGTCGCGCGGCTGGCCTTCGGGATGGTGATGCCCTGAAAGGGGGTCTCGCCGCTGATGTCGTGATGGTTCGAGACCGCCGGGCAGCGGGCCAGTTCGAAGACATGCTTGCTGTCGGCGGCCACCCAGTGCCCGTTGTAGACGTCGGTCCACGCCATCGGGCAGCGGGACTGCATCTCCTCGGTGATCTTCTCGAACTGCAACCGGTATTCCGGCGTGTGCCGGTCGAAGTGGTAGGTGTTCTTCTTGCGGTCGTCGTCGGTCGTGACATCCACTGTGCTCAACTCTCTTCGCGCAAGCGGCTCATCGGAGCTCACGGCGTTGTCTCCCTTTGGTATTCGGTCTGCGTCAATCTTCGATGACGATGGCTTGCTCAGGGCAGGAGTGCGCGGCCTCACGGACCGCGTCCTCCTGATCGGCGGGTACCACGTCGGAAACCGGTGACGCGTGACCGTCGACGTCATCGAGGACGAACGAGTCCGGCGCGATCATCGAGCACAGAGTGTGACCCTGGCAACGACTGGCATCAACCGAAACCTTCACTACGCCAACTCCTTTCGAAACTGTGGACGCGGGATCAGACGTGGTAGTCGTACCACTTGAGATAGCCGCCGGCATCGACCCGCAGCTGCATGCCGGTGACGTACCGGGCCTCTTCGGAAGCCAGCCACAGCACCGCGTTGCTGATGTCCTCGGGTTCGATGAAGTTGACCTTCATGGCCTGCTGAACGCCGAACACGGGCTCGGCATCGGCGCGGGTGGGGTTCTCCAGGTCCGGCCGGAAGGAGCGGTACATCGGCTCGCTCTGCAGCATGTTGGTGTTGCAGTTGGTGGGGTGGATGACGTTGGCCCGGATACCGCGCACGGCCAGTTCGGTGGCCAGCGCGTGGACGTATTCGGAGATCAGCCGCTTGGACACCATGTAGCCCATGCCGCCCGGATCGGCACCGGGGTTCGGCTTGCTGTGGGCGTCCATGAGCGCTGCGGCCGACGCGGTCGCGATGATCGAGGCGCCCTCCTTCAGGTGCGGCAATGCGACCTGAATGGCGTTGATGGTGCCGACGAAGTTGGTGTTGATGCCGTCGGTCCAGGCCTGCATGGCGGGCTGGCCCTTCATCGCGGCGATACCGGCCTGGGCCACGACGATGTCGAGCTTTCCGAACTCCGCGAGCCCGGCGTCCAGCGCGGTGCGCAACTCGGCCTCGTTGCGGACGTCGGCCTGGGCGGTGACGATGCGCCGACCGGTCTTCTCGACGTAGTTCTTGGTCTCTTCGAGATCTTCTGCCGTCGCCATCGCATAGCCGACGGTGTCGTAGTTCTTACAGATGTCGACCGCGATGATGTCGGCGCCTTCTTCGGCCAGCCGGATCGCGTGGCTGCGGCCCTGGCCGCGTGCTGCGCCGGTGATGAACGCGACCTTGCCCTCTACCCGTCCCACTGCATATTTCCTTTCGCTTCAATGATGTTTGGTGTGCGCCGCGTGCGCGTCAGGTGTTGCGGCCGCCGTTGACGCCGAGGATCTGGCCGGTGATGTAGCCGGCTTCCTCGGAGACGAAGAAGGCGCAGGCGGCGGCGATGTCCTCTGGCTTGCCCATCCGCCGCACCGGCGTCTGCTCGATCTGCTTGTCGGTGTCACCGAGGAAGCCCTTGCCCTCGGCCTTGCGCAGCATGGGCGTGTCGATGAAGCCCGGCGGGACGGCGTTGACCGTGATTCCGCTCGGGCCGAGTTCCAGCGCCAGGCTCTTCGTCAAGCCGTTCACCGCGGATTTCGCCGCGACATAGGGCGACATGAAGGGCTGACCCGAATGTGTGCTCGAGGACGAGATGTTCACGATGCGGCCCCAACCGGCCTCGAGCATGTCGGGAAGTGCGGCCTGGATGCAGTGGAATACGCCATTGAGGTTGACGTCGATGATCTGCTGCCACTTCTCGAACGAGACGTCACTGAAGCGCTTGAAGCAGTCCAGGCCGGCGGCATTGACCAGCACCGAGATCGGCCCGAGTTGGGCGCGAACCGAGTTGAGCGCGGTATCGACGGCGGCCCGGTCGGTCACGTCGGCGACATGGGCGAACTCGTCATCCGAGGGCTGTAGGTCAAGGACTGCGACGTTGAGGCCGTCGGCGCGCAACCGGGTGGCGATGGCCGCTCCGATGCCCGAACCTCCTCCGGTGACAACGGCGTTCTTCATGACAGTTCTCCGGTCGCCGGGCGCAGCCGGGCTTTCTCAAGGCTCAAGAATCATCCTTCCGATTATGAGAACCGTACTCTCGGATCGGCCCGCGCCGCAAGATCTGGGGTCAACCTGCGTGCCGCCTGCGCAGATGCCGGATCCGCAGCGAATAGGGCATGACTAGCTGATCTATCTTTCACTTGAGTTCTCATCGAGCGAATGTATGATTCGCCGGTGATGAGAATGCAGTTTCCATCACAGTAGGGAAACGCCTGAGGAGGATGATGCAGCAGGAAGCGCCGACCATCGCGCAAGAACAGCGGGCTGACCGGAAGTTGTTGATCGGCGGAGAGCTGCGCGAGACGCCGCGGACGTTTCCTTCCGTGAATCCAGCTACCGGCGAGGTGTTCGGCTATGCACCCGACGCCACGGTGGCCGACGCCCAGGCCGCGATCGCTGCGGCCCGGCGCGCGTTCGACACGACCGACTGGTCCACGAACACCGAACTGCGGGTCCGTTGCCTGGAGCAACTGCACCACGCGCTGATCGAGCACCGCGAGGAACTGGCCGCGCTGACCACCACCGAGGTGGGTGCCACCGCGGCGCTGTGCGCCGGCGCGCAGCTGGACGGGCCGATCGAGATCGTTCGGTACTACGCCGAGCTGCTCAAGACCTACCCGCTGACCGAGGACCTCGGAAACATCGAGAGCCGTGGCATGCAGCATCACCGGTGGGTTGAGAAGGAAGCCGCCGGCGTCGTCGCGGCGATCATCGCCTACAACTATCCGAACCAGCTGGCGCTGGCCAAGCTCGCACCGGCACTGGCCGCGGGGTGCACCGTGGTGCTCAAGTCGGCGCCCGACACCCCGTTGATCACCCTGGCGCTCGGAGAGCTGATCGCCAACCACACCGACATCCCGGCCGGCGTCGTCAACGTGCTCTCCGGTCCCGATCCCGAGGTGGGCGCGGTGCTCACCACGAGCCCCGACGTCGACATGGTCACCTTCACCGGCTCCACCCCGACCGGCAGGCGCATCATGGCCGCGGCCAGTGAGACCTTGAAGAAGGTGTTCCTGGAGCTCGGCGGCAAGTCCGCCGCGATCGTTCTCGACGACGCCGACTTCAACAGCGCGGCACTGTTCTCGGCGTTCAGCATGGTGACCCACGCCGGTCAGGGCTGTGCGCTCACCTCACGGCTGCTGGTTCCCGCGAAGCACAAGGACGAGATCGTCGAGCTGATCAAGAACAACTTCGGCCTGGTGCGCTACGGCGACCCAACCGATCCCAAGACCTACATGGGCCCGCTGATCAGCGAGAAGCAGCGCGACAAGGTCGACGGCATGGTCAAACGTGCTGTGGCCGCAGGAGCAACATTGGTCACCGGTGGCGAGAAGGTCGATCCCGGCTTCTTCTACACCCCGACCCTGCTGGCCGATGTCCACCCCGACAGTGAGATCGCCCAGGAAGAGGTGTTCGGACCCGTGCTGGCCGTGATCGCCTACGAAGACGACGACGACGCGGTGCGCATCGCCAACAACTCGATCTACGGGCTCTCGGGCGCGGTGTTCGGCAGCGAGGACCGCGCGCTGGCCGTGGCCCGCCGCATCCGCACCGGCACCTTCTCCATCAACGGCGGCAACTACTTCAGTCCCGACAGTCCGTTCGGCGGATACAAGCAGTCGGGTATCGGCCGGGAGATGGGGACCGCCGGACTCGAAGAGTTCATGGAGGCCAAGACTTTCGCGCGGGTGCTCTCATGACCGGCCCACTGCACGGCGTCCGCGTTCTCGAAGTGGCGATGTACGGCTTCGTCCCCTCTGCCGGTGCCGTCCTGGGGGAGTGGGGTGCCGACGTCATCAAGGTGGAGCACGCCGTCACCGGTGACCCGCAGCGAGGTCTGCGTCAGACCGGGCCGCTGCGCGTGGAAGGCGATCCCAACCCCAACATCGAGCACGCCAATCGTGGCAAGCGCAGTATCGGGCTGGACATGTCTGTGGCCGAAGGACGCGAGATCCTGCTCGAGCTGGCTAAGAAGGCCGACGTCTTCCTGACCAGTTTTCTGCCCGGGCACCGGCAGAAGTTCGCCATCGACGTCGACGACATCCGGGCGGTGAACCCGAAGATCATCTACGCACGCGGAAGCGCGCTCGGTCCCCGCGGCGAGGAGTCGGTCAAGGGCGGCTACGACATGACTGCCTTCTGGTGCCGCGCCGGGACGGCCGCGACCATCACACCGGCCGGGATGGAAGGAATGATCGCGCCCCCCGGTCCGGCCTATGGCGACACGATCTCGGGCACCAACCTCGCCGGCGGAATCGCCGCAGCGTTGTTCAAGCGGGAGCGCACCGGTGAGCCGTCCATCGTCGATGTCTCGCTGTTGGGCAGTGGCCTTTGGTCGATGGGGCACACGGTGGCGTTGACCCAGCACTTGAACCAACTGATGGTGACACCGCCGCCGGGCGTGCACGGCTCGCCGATCAATCCGCTGGTAGGTCTCTACCGGACAGCGGACGACCGCTACATCTCGTTCGTGATGATGCAGCCGACCAAGTTCTGGGCAGATGTCTGCCGGCACATGGACCTCGAGAACTACATCGACGACACGAGGTTCGCGACGGCGGAATCGTTCGCGGAACACACGCCTGACGCGGTCGAAATCCTCACCGAGGCGATGAAAAAACGGACTTTGCCAGAGTGGAGCGAGCGATTCGCTACGCTGGCAGGTCCGTGGGCGCCTGTGCAGGACACCCTGCAGGCGGGACAGGATGCCCAGATCCGGGCCAACGAGTACCTGGTGCGGGCCGGCGAGCTCGAGTTGGTGGCCAACCCAGTGCAATTCGACGTCACGGCGCCCAGTACCGGCCCGGCACCCGGCTTCGCCGAACAGACCGACGATATCCTGGGTGAACTCGGTCTGGACTGGGATCGGATCATCGAACTCAAGACCGTCGGCGCCGTCACCTAGGCTGCCGCCGGAGATGCCCTTGATCGCCACCATCGCAACCCGTCCGTCGCGGGCGGCTGCCGGCGTGGCCGCCGCGCAGGCGGGTCGCGCGTTGCAACCGTCGACCGCGGTCCGCCCCAATTGTCAACTACCGGAGCAAGTTCTGGCTTATTTGCCCACGCGACAGATAGCGGGTCCGATAGCATCAGGCACTCGGGGGGCGGTCGCGGGGACGAGTCTGTCCGGCTCCATCGGTAGGTCCGGTGAAGTCCACAAGATCCGCAGGAAAAAGGAGGTGCGCCAAATGTACGAAGGCACCCCGTATTTGCCGATCTTTGTGCAGCCGGCCTGTTCGCGTACCGATGTTCCAATGAAAGATGATGCGGCCCAGTTTGTTTCGGTGGCCATCGGGTGCCCGACCGGCCGGTTGGCAGGTTTGGGCTCGGGGGTTGCGGCGTGACCCGGCTGGGGCGGAAAGCCGCACAGTCCGTCGCTGACCGGTGCGTGCACCCGCACGGCCAAGCACTTAACATCGGCGCACCGACTGCGGGGGTGGCAGTCATCAGCCTGGAGGGACCACTGGCCAATGGCGGATAAATGGTCGACCGGAGTATCGCTACGCAACCTCTCGGGCCCGATGCAGGCGGTCGGCGCATTGTTCGCAATGTCGCTGGACGCCATCCGGTTCATCTTCAAGCGGCCGTTCCAGGGGCGGGAGTTCCTGGAGCAGTGCTGGTTCGTCGCACGAGTGTCGATGGCGCCCACACTGCTGGTGGCGATCCCGTTCACCGTGCTGGTGAGCTTCACACTGAACATCCTGCTGCGGGAGCTGGGTGCGGCTGACCTGTCGGGCGCCGGTGCGGCATTCGGTGCGGTCACCCAGCTGGGCCCGATGGTGACGGTGCTGATCGTCGCCGGTGCCGGCGCGACGGCGATGTGCGCGGACCTGGGCTCACGCACCATCCGCGAGGAGATCGACGCGATGGAGGTGCTGGGCATCAACCCGATCCAGCGGCTGGTGACTCCCAGGATGCTGGCCTCCGGACTGGTGGCGCTGCTGCTCAACAGCCTGGTGGTGATCATCGGCATTCTCGGCGGCTACGTGTTCTCGGTGTTCATCCAAGACGTGAACCCCGGCGCGTTCGCGGCCGGGATCACGCTGCTGACGGGCGTGCCCGAGGTGATCATCTCTTGCGTCAAGGCGGCGTTGTTCGGCTTGATCGCCGGGCTGGTGGCCTGCTACCGCGGGTTGACGATCAGCGGCGGCGGCGCCAAGGCAGTGGGTAACGCGGTGAACGAGACCGTGGTGTACGCCTTCATGGCCTTGTTCGTGATCAACGTGGTCGTCACGGCCATCGGTATCCGCATGACGGCGCACTGAGGCAGGAAACGTAATGGGAACGATGACGATCCTGCGGTCGACGTATCCGCGGGTAACCCGCCAGTTCAACAAGCCGGTGTCGACGCTGAGCCGGGTCGGCGACCACACGCTGTTCTACCTCAAGGCGCTGGCCGGCACCCCGCACGCGGCCATGCACTACCGCAAGGAACTGGTTCGGCTGATCGCCGAGATCTCGATGGGTGCAGGCACATTGGCCATGATCGGCGGCACGGTGGTGATCGTGGGGTTTTTGACCCTGGCCACCGGCGGCGTGCTGGCCATCCAGGGTTACTCCTCGCTGGGCAACATCGGCATCGAGGCCCTCACCGGCTTCCTGGCCGCCTTCATCAACGTCCGCATCGCCGCGCCCGTGGTGGCAGGTATCGGCTTGGCAGCCACGTTCGGTGCCGGCGTCACCGCCCAGCTCGGGGCGATGCGCATCAATGAGGAGATCGACGCGCTGGAATCCATGGCGATCCGGCCCGTCGAATATCTGGTATCCACCCGGATCGTGGCCGGGATGATCGCCATCACCCCGCTGTATGCGATCGCGGTGATCCTGTCCTTCTTGGCTTCCCAGTTCACCACCGTGGTGCTGCTCGGGCAGTCCGGCGGCCTGTACGACCACTACTTCACCACGTTCCTCAATCCGATCGACCTGCTCTGGTCATTCCTGCAAGCCGTCCTGATGGCCATCACCATCCTGCTGATCCACACCTACTTCGGCTATTTCGCCTCCGGCGGGCCATCCGGGGTGGGAGTGGCCGTCGGCAACGCCGTACGCACGTCCCTGATCGTCGTGGTCTCGGTGACCCTGCTGGTGTCACTGTCCGTCTACGGCTCCAACGGAAACTTCAACCTGTCGGGTTAGGGAGAAGAGTTGACACGAAACGTTGGACCGGGCCCAGCCCACCGGTCCGAAACCACGAGTAGCGCGTCGCCGGTGGCAGCCCGCCCCGGCCGCAGCTTCGGCGCGACGAGTTCTGCACGGCCACTGGCCGGTTTGGCGACCGTCGTCGCGATAGGTCTGATCTTCGGCCTCGCGGTCGCACTGTTCCGCGGCAGCTTCACCAAGACCGAGCCGATCACCCTGATCTCCGACCGGGCCGGACTGGTGATGAACCCGGACGCCAAAGTGAAAATGCGGGGCGTTCAGGTCGGTACCGTGAGCTCCATCGAGCAGCGCCCCGACGGCAAGGCCGTGCTGCACCTGGCGATGAACCCGGCACAGCTGCGTCTGATCCCCGGCAACGTTCAGGCAGACATCGCCTCCACCACGGTGTTCGGCGCCAAGTACGTACAGCTCGTCGCGCCGGAGAATCCGTCGTCCGAGAAACTGCGCCCGGGTCAAACCCTTCAGGGCGACCACGTCACCGTCGAGATCAACACCGTCTTTCAACAGCTCACCAACGTGCTGAACAAGATCGACCCGGCCAAGCTCAACGAGACTCTCGGCGCGCTGTCCTCGGCCTTCTCCGGCCGAGGCGAGGCGATGGGGCAGTCCCTGTCAGACTTCGACGCGGTGCTGAAGAAGATCGAGCCGAGCCTGCCAAATCTGACCGCAGACATCGAGAGCATGGCCGCGGTGTCGCGCGCCTACGGAGACGCCGCGCCGGACCTGCTCAAGACCGTCGAGAACACCAACAAACTCAGTGACAGCATCGTGGCCGAGCAGCAGAACCTCGACAACTTTTTGGTGAGCTCCATCGGCCTGGCCGACACCGGCAACGACGTCCTCGGCGGCAACCGGCAGGCCCTGAGCACCACGCTGAACCTGTTGGCGCCCACCACAGATCTGCTCAACGAGTACGCACCCGGCATCGAATGCGGGCTGAAAGGTATGAACTACATGGCCAAAACGCCGCCACAGCCGGAACCCGGCGTGGTGGTAAACGTGGCCTTCACGCTCGGTATCGAGCGCTACCGCTACCCGGACAACCTGCCCAAGGTGGCAGCCAAGGGCGGCCCGCACTGCATGGGCCTGCCGTACATCGGATTCGGCAACAGGGCGAAGTACCTCGTCACCGATACCAACGCCAACCCGTGGAAGTACGGAAACCAGGGCATCCTGCTCAACTCGGACGGGCTCAAGCAGATGCTGTTCGGCCCGATCGCCGGCCCGCCCCGTAACACCATGCAGATCGGACAACCGGGATGACCCGCGGCAGAAGCACATTCATCAAATTCACGTCCTTCGCGGTGGTGATGGCCGTCCTCACGGCCTTCCTGTTCATGACGTTCTCGGAATACCGCGGCGGTTCCTACTCGGGGTACTCGGCGGTCTTCGGCGATGCCTCCCGATTGGAATCCGGGGACTCGGTGCGCGTTGCCGGTGTCCGGGTCGGGACCGTGAAAAGCGTTTCGCTGCAACCCGACAAGTCGGTCAAGGTGGACTTCGACACCGACCGCAGCGTTGCGCTGACCACCAGCACCAAGGTCGCGGTTCGCTATCTGAACCTGGTCGGGGACCGCTACCTGGAACTGATCGACAGCCCCGGTTCGACAAAACTCCTGCCCGCCGGTTCGCAGATCCCCAAGGACCGCACCGCAAGTGCGTTGGACCTCGATCTGTTGCTCGGCGGCCTGCGTCCGGTGATCCAGGGGCTCAACCCACAGGACGTCAACGCGTTGACGTCCTCGCTGATCCAGATCTTCCAAGGGCAGGGCGACACCCTGGATTCGCTGCTGAGCAAGACCTCGTCGTTCTCGAATACGTTGGCCAACAACGACCAGGTCATCCAGCAGTTGATCGACAACCTGAATGCGGTGGTCGGCACGCTGGCCAAGGACGGCAAGAAGTTCGACGGAACGGTCGACCGTCTCGAACAGTTGATCAGCGGCCTGTCGCAGGACCGCGACCCGCTGGGCACGGCGGTGACGCAGCTGGACAACGGGACCGCGTCGCTGGCAAGCCTGCTCACCGAGGCGAGGCCGCCGCTCAAGGGCACCGTCGATCAGCTGAACCGACTGGCGCCGCTGCTCGATGACCATCAGATCGTCCTGGACCGGGGTCTGCAGAAAGCCCCAGACAACTTCCGCAAGCTGGCCCGGCTGGGTTCCTACGGCAGCTGGATCATGTACTACATCTGCGGACTTGCCATCCGTGTCACCGATCTGCAGGGGCGCACCGCGCACTTCCCGATGATCAAACAAGAAGGCGGGAGGTGCTCTGAGCCCTGATGCTTAAATATCGCGAATCAAATCTGATCAAGGCAGGTTTCATCGGAGTCGTGCTGATGATGCTCATCATCGCCGTCGGGCTGCAGCCCGAGCGGCTGCAGCAATGGGCTTCTTCCGTGCGCCACCAGGCCCTGTTCACCGAGGCCGGCGGTATCGCCGCCGGTAACGACGTGACCCTGTCCGGAATCAAGATCGGTGCGGTCACCGACGTTTCGCTGGAGAACGGCGACGCGTTGGTCACCTTCACCACCGAGGGCAAATACCCACTGGGGTCGCTGACCACCGCGCACATCCGCACGGGTTCACTGCTGGGCGAGCGAGTGCTCACATTGGAGTCCGATGGCGCAGGCACGCTGCGCACGACGGACGTGATCCCCACGTCACGTACGTCGTCGCCGTACTCGCTGACCGATGCGGTCAGCGACCTGACCACGAATTCGGCAGGGACCGACACAGCTTCGCTGAACCAGTCCCTGGACACGCTGTCACAGACCATCGACCAGGTCGCACCGAAGCTGGGGCCGACTTTCGACGGTCTGAGCCGGCTGTCGAAGTCGATCAACGGCCGCAACGAGAGTCTGGCCAGCCTGCTCAAGAGCGCCAGCGACGTGACGGTGGTGTTGTCGCAGCGCAGCGATCAGCTGAACACGTTGATCCTCAACGCCAATGACCTGCTCGGCGTGCTCAACGACCGGCGCCAGGCCATCGTCGATCTGCTGGCCAACACCGCAGCTGTGTCGCAGCAACTGTCAGGACTCGTCGCCGACAACGAGGCGCAGTTGGCGCCGACGCTCAAGCGGCTGAACTCGGTGACCGCGATGCTGGAACGCAACAGGGACAACATCACCAAGGCGCTACCGAACATGAACAAGTTCCAGTTGTCCCAGGCGGAGACGCTGGCGAACGGCGCGTACTACAACGCCTACGTTCCCAATCTCCAACCGGCCCAGTTGCTGCAGCCGTTCTTCGATTACGCGTTCGGGTTCCGGCGCGGGACGAATGCCGGTCAGCCACCGGACAATGCCGGCCCACGTGCAGAATTCCCCTTGCCCTACAACGGAATTCCCGGAGGTTCACGCTGATGAACCGCAGTCGTCTCGGTAAGTGGCTGGCGGTGGCGTTGGTGGCGCTACTCGTCGTCGGCGCGGCGGTGCTGCTGAGGCAGACCTTTTTCGGGCAGAAGACCGTCTCCGCCCTGTTCACCTCGGCGACCGGCGTCTACCCGGGTGACGATGTCCGGGTGTCCGGTGTCAAGGTCGGCACCATCGAGTCGATCGAGCCGGAGGGCACCCAGACCCGGGTGACGCTCAAGGTCGACCACGATGTACCGATCCCCGCGGATGCGAAAGCGGTGATCGTGGCCCAGAACCTGGTCGCCGCACGCTATGTGCAGCTCGCGCCCGCCTACCGGTCGAGCGGCCCCACGCTGCCCGACGACGCGGTGATCGGTTTGGACCGCACCGCTGTTCCGGTCGAGTGGGATCAGGTGAAGGAACAGCTGATGCGGCTGTCCACCGATCTCGGACCGCAGAGCGGTGTCGACGGGACGGCGGTGTCCCGGTTCATCAACAGCACCGCTGACGCGATGGCCGGTAACGGTGACAAACTGCGCCAGACGATTTCGCAGTTGTCCGGCGTCGCCCGGGTACTGGCTGAGGGCAGCGGCAACATCGTCGACATCATCAAGAACCTGCAGACCTTTGTCACCGCACTGCGGGACAGCAACGTGCAGGTGGTGCAGTTCCAGAACCGGTTGGCCACCCTGACCAGCGTGGTCGACGGCAGCCGGTCAGACCTCGACGCGGCACTGACCAACCTGTCGGTGGCGGCCGTCGAAGTTCAGCGATTCGTCGCGGGAACCCGCGACCAGACCTCCGAGCAGGTCCAGCGACTGGCCAACGTCACCCAGAACCTGGTCGACAACAAGAGGCACATCGAGCAGCTGCTTCACGTAGCGCCCAACGCGTTCATGAATGGCTACAACATCTACAACCCGGACTCGGGTAGCCCGGTGGGTCAGTTCGTGATGAACAACTTCTCCAACCCGGTCGAGTTCATCTGCGGTGCCATCGGTGCTGTCGAGAACACCACCGCACCGGAGACCGCAAAACTCTGCTCGCAGTATTTGGGGCCGGCTTTGCGACTGGTCAACTTCAACTACCTGCCGTTCCCGATCTCGCCGTACCTGATGCCGTCGGCCAGTCCGGAGATGATCGAGTACTCCGAGCCGCGGCTTGCGCCCGGCGGTGGGGGTGGGGATCCCACTCCGCCCGAGACGCCGCCGGCGCTCTCGGCCTACAACCCCGGCCCGGAGCCGCCTCCGCCGTTCACCGGCAGGGGGCCCGGAGAGCCGCCGCCCGGGGCCCAGCAGCTACTGCCAGGTGGCGAGTTCTACCCGCCCAACATGCCGAACACCGTGTCGGACATGCTCAATCCGACTGGCGGACAAGCGGGTCCGCCTCCTGGTCCTGCGCCAGGGCCTGCGCCTGGCCCGCTGGCCGCCGAAGCCCCGGCGCCTGCGGCACCGGCACCAGCAGAAGGGACGCCTCCGGCATGATCAGGGGAAAACCGGTAAGACTGGCTATCGCAGCTGGATCGTGCGTCGCGTTGACGGCCAGTGGGTGCGCCTTCCAGGGCGTCAACTCGCTGCCCCTGCCCGGGGCGGTGGGACGCGGTGCGGATTCCAGCGTGTACCACGTCGAGATCGCGAATGTGGCTACCCTGGAACCGAATTCGCCGGTGATGATGAACGATGTTGTCGTCGGTAGTGTGCGCAGCCTCTCGGTGAAGGACTGGCACGCCGACGTCGAGTTCTCGGTGAAGCCCGGCGTTGTGGTGCCCGCCAACGCGGTGGCCAGCATCGGACAGACCAGCCTGCTGGGCTCGATGCATCTGGCGATCAACCCGCCGGCCGGTCAAACCCCCGAGGGGAAACTCGCTCCGGGAACGACGATCGCGCTCAACAACTCGTCGACATACCCGACGACGGAGCAGACGCTGTCCTCGCTGGCCGCGGTGGTGAACGGCGGCGGACTGGGGCAGATGGGCGACATCATCCACAACTTCAGCGCCGCTATCAACGGCCGGGAAACTGATTTCCGTGACCTGCTCACCCGGCTGGATACGTTCGTGGGTGCGCTGGATGCCCAGCGCGACAACATCGTTGCCTCCATCCAGGGACTGAATCAGCTGGCCTCGACGTTCGCCGGGCAACGTGACGTCATCACCCGCGCGCTGGAGAAGATTCCACCGGCACTCGACGTGCTGATCAAGGAGCGGCCGCGATTCACCAGCGCGCTGCAGAAGCTCGGTACCTTCAGCGCTACCGCCAACCAGTTCGTCAACGACTCGCAGGCTGATTTGGTCAGGAACCTGAAGAACCTGGAGCCGGCGCTGAAGGCTCTGGCCAACGTCGGACCGGACCTGGCTTCGGTGCTCGAGTATGCGCCGCATTTCCCGTTCACCCAGCAGTTCATGGACCGCGTGATCCGTGGCGATTACTACAACCTGTTCGCCTACTTCGACATGACCGTTCCTCATCTCAAGCGCAGCCTGATGATGGGAACTCGTTGGGAACAGGGTGATGCGCAAAACGTTCCGGTGCCCGGGGACCCGAGTTACCTGAACTACACCTACGACCCGCTCAAGACCGGGGTCGCCCCGCCGCCGCCGGATGCGTTCCCGCCGGCTCCGGACGCACCGCCCCCGCCGGACGTTCCGGCTCCGACCTACTCGGGTCCGGTGCTCCCGGTGGTGCCACCGGCGCCGATGACCATGCCCGGCGGCATGCCCCAACCGGAGTCCCCGCCCAGCGGGCCGACGTCGATCTTCGCGGGACCGTATGCGCCTCAAAGCGGTTCAACGGATCAACCGCCGGCACCCACCGCACCTACTCCACCGACAGGGGGTGGCGGATAAATGCTCACCCGCTTCATCCGAACTCAGCTGATTCTGTTCACCGTCGCCTCAGTAGTCGGTGTGGCCGTCATGCTGTTCGCCTATATGCAGGTGCCGACGCTGCTCGGCATCGGCCGTATCACGGTGAAGCTGGAGCTGCCGGCGACCGGAGGCCTGTACCAGTTCAGCAACGTCACCTATCGCGGATCCCAGATCGGCAAGGTGACTTCGGTGGAGCTGACCGAGAAGGGTGCCGAGGCGACATTGTCTCTGGACCGGTCGCCGAAGGTGCCGGCCGACCTGGCGGCTGAAGTCCGCAGCATGTCGGCGGTCGGCGAGCAGTATGTCGAGTTGTTGCCGCGCACCAACTCTGGTCCCTACCTGGAGAACGGCTCGGTGATCTCGGTATCTGACACCAAGATTCCGCAACAGGTCGGACCGATGCTGGATCAGCTCAGCGCACTCGTCGACACCATCCCGAAGGACAAGCTCAGTCAACTGCTCGACGAGTCATACAACGCGTTCAACGGAACCGGGTACGACTTCGGCTCGCTGCTGGACTCGGCATCGACGATCACGCGGGATTCCAACGCGATCTCCGATCAGACGCGGGCGTTGATCGACGACGGGCGGCCGTTCCTCGATGCTCAGGCCCAGACCACTGATTCGATCCGGACCTGGGCGGCCAGCGTGGCCGGTATCACCGGCCAGGTCGCCGAAAACGATCCCGAGATTCGGTCACTGCTGCGCAACGGCCCCGGTTTCGCCCAGGAGACCACCAAGCTGCTCGACCAGATCAAGCCGACGTTGCCGATCCTGCTGGCGAATCTGACCACGTTCGGTCAGATCGCGGTCACCTACAACCCGTCGATCGAGCAATTGCTGGTGTTGTTGCCACCGTACGTGGCCCAGTTGCAGACGTACGCGCACACCAACAACACGAGCGGTCTGCCGATGGCTGACTTCTCGCTGGGCCTCGGTGATCCGCCGACGTGTACGGTCGGATTCCTGCCACCGTCGGCGTGGCGCTCCCCGGCTGACACGACCGTGATCGACACTCCGGACGACATCTACTGCAAGCTGCCGCAGGATTCGCCGATCGGCGTCCGCGGTGCACGCAACTACCCGTGTATGGCCCATCCGGGCAAGCGGGCGCCCACGGTCGAATTGTGCGACGATCCAAAGGGATTCCAGCCGCTCGCGCAGCGTCAGCATGCGCTGGGCCCGTATCCTCTCGACCCCAACCTGATCGCCCAGGGCATCCCCCCGGACTCGCGGGTGCTGCCGGACGAGAAGATCTTCGGGCCGCTCGGCGGTACCCCGTTGCCGCCGGGAGTCGGCGTTGCGCCACCGGGCGCGGCACCCGAACCGCAGCCGGCCCCGAACTTCGCCGGGACCAATCCCGGGCCGATGCTGCCGGGCCAGCCGCTGTACCTGGAGCCGCCGGTGCCCGGTGTGCCACCGCCGCCGGCCGGTGACCCCAACGCGGTTCCGGTGCCTGAGGCGCATATGCCGCAAGCCACCGAGCTGCCGCAGGTTCCGCACGGTCAAGGGGTATTTCCCGATGCCCCGGAGCTTCCCATGCCCACGGAGCCCGCCGTGGCGCCGAGCGCGTTCAAGGGTGGTGCCGGAGATGGGCCCTCGGTGGCGATCGCCAAGTACAACCCGCGCACGGGTGAGTACATGGGCAGCGATGGAAATCTCTACAAGCAGACGGACCTGGTGACCACGCCCAAGACGTGGCAGGACCTGATGCCGACATAGGTCCATCGGAAAAGAACTGGCCCCGGGCAACAACCCGGGGCCAGTTCTTTTCCGCGCTTCGGTTTTCGGCTAAGCGGGCCGCATGTAGAACGGCATCCGGACGGCGGGCCACTGATTGCGCCCACACGAACCGCTGGGGCCCTTGGTCACATCCTCGCCGGCGTATTCGTTCGAAGCCTGGTCCACATGCCCGTCGAAGCCCACCGGATAGAACTTGTAGACCTGCATGCCCTCGACAGGCGTGCCGTCGGCGCAGAAACGCCAGTTGGGCACGACCCGCTTGACGTACCAGAGGCCATTGGTGGTGTAGACCGGTGCAGACCAGCCCGCGTCGCTGTTCACCGTGCCGCTGCATTCAGTGGGGGAGATGCACTGGGTGGAGATCGTCCAGTTGCTCACCACCCGCGGCTGCTCCTCGTAGCGTTCGTTGATCTTGGCCCACGCGCCGTTGGAGGAGGTGGCAAAGGTGCCGTTGATGCCCCACTGCTCGCCCGCACCGGCTGGGGCGGCCCCGCTGAGGCCGACAGTTGTCGCGGCGGCGATGGCTACCGCGGCAGCACTTACCCGGGAGACTGACATGAACTGCTCCTTCTGGCCGTCCTGGTCACGCGGTAGCCATGTTCTCAATTTGAGAGAATATCACTATCGGCAGCGGGTCCACGATGGATTCGCCGGCGCCCACCATGTCGCCGCCGGTGAGTGGGGGAGCTGGGGCCGGCCGCTCATAGTAATATTCTCCAAAATCGAGAGTTTGATTTCCAGCTATGCGAAAGTAGCAACGTGCGTGTGACGGTGATGGCGACCGCTTCAGTGATTGTCGCCGGGATGCTGGCTGCCCCGCAGGCGAATGCGGGACCGCAGACCTGTAATGACGCGTTTTGCACGCCGGGCATCAACCCCAATGCGGTGCTCGGTGCGCCGTGCGACAACACCTCGTACTTCGTGTTCGGGGTGGACGCGCGTAACGGGTGGGGCCGGCTGTTGTTCTGCGGCTCACCGCGGCGTTATGAGCCGCGGTGGTTCCGGTCCCCGCCGATGGTGGGGATCCGGGACGAGAACAGTCTGTGCATCAACGAACAGAACTCGGTGGCCCAGGCCCCGGACGGGCTGTTCTTGAGCTGCGTTCCGATGAACGGTGAGACACGCTGGCTTCGTGGCGACGCCTGAGCCTGACGCTGGAGAAATGCCTGGGGGCGACGCGAACCGCGTCGCCCCCAGGCATTTCGGTTGTGAGCTGAGTACTACCAGTTTCGGATGGAGCACAGCGCGCCCTTGGGGCCGCTGTGGGTCTTGACCACGACGCCGTCGACTGCGAGTTTGCAGTTGAATCCGGGTGTCGGAAAGTTCGGTGACTCCCCACTCTGCACGAGCACCATGGCCCACAGGTCTGGATCGGCCAGCATGGCGTCGAATACCCATGGCTTGTCCGGCGCGACATCGACGTCGGCGCGGGGACTGAATTGGTACGGGTTGTGACTGTAGTCCGAGAAGATCGCCGGCTCGGTGTCGCGGTAGTAGATGTGCACCCAATACGGCGCGTCGGCGGTCACCGTGTACTGCACGTGATGCAGCGGTGGACCGGGGGGCGGCGGTGGGTCATCGGCGAATGCCGGTGTGGCCGTGGCTATCGCGCCGGCTGCCATTGTCGGGACTATCGCCGCGGTGAGTATCCGGCCGAGCGGGTGGCGCATCTATCACATCCTCGTCAAGGTGAACGGGTAGGTGAATGAGCCGCCGGGCGCACCGTCGCAGCCGGCATCGAACGACGAGACCATCTCGCCCGCAAGGGTGTTCGCGTCCCATGTGTAGACGTCATGGGTCGGGATGGTGGGCCCGTAGTAGATATCCCCGCACCGCAGGCCGTAGAACTCATCGATCGTCAGGGTGTAGCGACCGTCGACCAGTTTTGCGTCCCCGGTGTTGGGTACCGCTTTCGCGACCGGTTGCGGGATGGTCCGGATGGTGATGCAGTCCTTCAGGAACACGTCGGTCCCGGGCTCGTGGCACGGCGTGATCGCCGACCAGATCCAGGTATGGAAATCGCGGCGATCCGGGATGTTGAGGCTGTAGTTGCCGAAGTACATGGCCTGCGACGGCGGTGCCACTGCGATCGCTGTCCCCAACCCGAGCGCGGCGCTCACCGCCACGCGGATCAAGCTGGATTTCACAGGCACACCTCCACGATCGGGCACTGGTCGGCTGACTATAGAACGACATCAGGCCTCACCGTGCCGAAACCGGAATCTCGTCTTCGCCAGTGAGATTGTTATTCTCCCAATCGGAGAATAGCAAATGCGGCGAAGACGAGATCCGTGGAATCGTCAGTCGAGCGGCGGTCAGCGCACGGGCTTGAACGTGATGTGCAGATCGGTCAGGCCGCGCAGGATGAACGTCGGCTCGTAGTTGTATCGACGATCGTCGGCGGGGCCGTGAAACTCCTCGTCGATGCCGATGTCGGCCATCCGGTCCAGGATCCGCTCCAGTGACACGCGGCCCTCGACGCGCGCCAGCGGGCCACCCGGGCAGCTGTGCACGCCGCGGCCGAACGCGATGTGCTCCCGCACGTTCTTGCGGTCCAGGCTGAAAGTGTGCGGGTCTTCGAACCGGACCGGATCCCGGTTCACCGCACCCGGGCACACCATCATCGTGGTGCCGGCCGGCACATCGATGTCGCCGAGCTTGGTGTTCTTCTTGGCCAGCCGGAACTGGCTCTTGACCGGTGCGTCCATCCGCAGCGCCTCCTCGACGAAGGTCGGGATCCGGCTCCGGTCGTCGCGCAGGGCCTGCTGGATGTCCGGACGGTCGCCGAGCACCCGCAGCGACGCGGACAGCAGCTTGGTGGTGGTTTCCTGGCCGGCCGCGAAGAGGAACGTCGCCGACCGCACCACCTCGATGGCCGGTGGCACCGATCCATCCGGGTAGTTGGCCGTGGCCAGTGCCGTCAGCACGTCGTCGCGCGGTTCTTTGCGCCGGTCTTCCAGGTAAGTGATGAACTTCTCGTCGAGCCATTCCAACGGATTGCTGGCAACGAGATCGCCGTCGAGCGAGCCGACCTGCGCCCCGGGACGCGGCGCGCCGAGCACCGTGCGGAACTCCTCGTGGTCTTCTTCGGGCACGCCGAGCATGTCGGCGATCACCAAGAGGGAGAAGGGTTTTGCATACGCGCTGAGGAACTCACACTTGCCGTCGGCGATGAAATCGTCGAGGCACTGGTCGGCCAGCCGCCACATGAAGTCCTCGTTCTCCTTCAACCGCCGCGGTGTGAGCAGCCGATTGAGCAGGGAGCGGGCGTTGGTGTGGTCGGGCGGATCCATGGTGACCATGTGCTCGAACATCGGCATCTGCGGCCGGTGCGCGGCAATCTGCTCGGTGATGTCGTCGCCCTCGGGGGTGAACGGCAGCGGCGGGAACGGTCCGGCCACCGCGATGCAGGACGAGTAGGTTTCGGTGTCCTTGAGGACGGTGGTGGCTTCCTCGAACCCGGTGATCGCCAGGACGCCGTAGTTGGGCTCCTTCACGACGGGGCACTTGCTGCGCAGGTGGTCGAAGTACGGGTGTGGGTCGGGTACCAGCGATGGATCGGTGAAGTAGTCGACAGTGTCGTAATCGGTGGTGCTGGAATCGCTCATGGTGTGTGCTGCCTCCCGAAATCGATATGCGCTGCGGTGGTTTCGCGACGGGCTGCACCGCGCGAAGAATTTTCGAAAATTGCTGAGCACCTGCTTAGCATGGCGGTAGAGTCGTGGTCAAGATCACCTGGCCGGCGGAAAGCTACGATCGGCCAAACGTCGTCGGGGACATCTTGTGAGGAGGATCGATGGCATCGGCGCGAAGGATCGGGGCGCCGGACGCGAAGAACCGGATCGTGCTGCTCGACGCCGCTGAGGCGCTGATGATCGAGGAGGGGTACGTCGCGGTGACGTCCCGCCGGGTGGCTGAGCGGGCCGGCCTCAAGCCCCAATTGGTGCACTACTACTTCCGCACGATGGACGACCTGTTCCTTGCGGTGTTCACGAGGCGGGCCGAGGAGGGGCTGGCGGCACAAGCCGAAGCCCTGAACTCTCCGCAGCCGCTGTGGGCGCTGTGGCGATTCGGCACCGACCCGAGTGCCACCCGGTTGACGATGGAGATGACCGGACTTGCCAATCACCGCCCGGCCCTGCGGGCTGAGATCGGCCGCTACGCCGAAATGTTCCGCGAGGCGGAGACCAAGGCCATTGAAGCCGCACTGCGGCGCTATGGCGTCGAATCCTCGGAAGTGCCGCCTATTGTCTGGACCTTCATCGCCGCCAGCGTGTCTCGAGTGATGGTGATGGAGCAGGCGCTGGGGATGACGGCGGGTCACGCCGAAGTGCTGAAGTTCTGCGAAGACTGGTTGCGGCGTCTGGAAGGTGAACCGCAACCGTTGGAACTGCCGGCCTGAGGCTGGCCCTTGCGCGAGCAGACGCGGAGGCCCCCCGAACCGATGGTTGCGGGGGACCTTCACGTCTTCTCGCCAGGCAGCTAGAGCGACAGGATGGTGGCCGAGGCCGTGCCGGGTGCGCCGTAGACCTGGGCCAGGCCGACGCGGGGATTGCCGGGCACCTGGCGTTCGCCGGCCTCACCGCGGAGTTGGCGGACCAACTCGTGCATCTGGCGCAGCCCCGAGGCGCCGATGGGCTCGCCGTTGGCGATCAGCCCGCCGTCGGTGTTGACCGGGATCGAGCCGCCGATCTCGGTGGCACCGTCGGCCAGCAGCTTCTCCTGCTCACCATCGGCGCACAACCCGGTCTCGGCCATGTGGATCACCTCGGCGCCGGCGTCGGTGTCCTGCAACTGGGCGATGTCCACGTCCTCGGGCCCGATGCCCGCGGCTTCGTAGGCGGCCTTGGCGGCGAACACGGTCGGTGAGGGATCCTCATCGAGCGGCGCCGAGGTGGCGTGCACCTCGTAGGCGCCGAACGTCCGGGTCCGGATCTCACTGGCTCGCACGTACACCGGCTTGTCCGTGTATTTGTGTGCGATGTCGGCGCGGCACATGATCACCGCCGCCGCGCCTTCGTCGGGGGCGCAGAACATGTACTGCCGCAGCGGGTAGTTCAGCACCGGCGAGGCCATGATCTCCTCAACCGAGATCTCCTTGCGGCGGAACGCATTCGGGTTCTTCTCACCGTTGCGGAAGTTCTTGTTGGCCACCCGCGCCAACGTCTCCTCGGAAATGTTGTGCTTGTGGATGTAGTGGTTGGCCTTCATCCCGAAGAACTTGGTGGTGACGAACTGGCCGTTCTCGGCATACCACTGCGGCAGGGCGAGTTTGGCCGGGTCGTCGGTGAACGCGCCGCGCGGGTGCTTGTCCAGGCCGATGGCGATACCGATGTCGTACTTGCCCAACCGAATCGTGTCGGCGGTCTGCTGGATTGCGCTGGCGGCGGTGGCGCAGGCGTTGAACACGTTGGTGAACGTGATGCCGGTCAGCCCGACCAGGCGGGTGACCGCGTCGGGGTTCGACACCTCGTAGCTACCGCCGAAGCCGAATTGGATGTCCTTCCACTCCAGGCCCGCGTCCTCGAGCGCGAATTGGATTGCCTCCGCGCCCATTTGCATCGCGGTCTTGTCGAACCGGCCGAACGGGTGCAGGCCGACGCCGATGATGGCTACATCGTTGGTCATGTTGTTGCCTCTCTACACCGGCTGGAAGGCGAAGGTGACGATTTCGACGGGGTTGTCGGGGTCGTCTTCGTCGGTGGTGAACGGGATCATGGTGAGTTCGACGTCCATGCCGAATTGCAGTTTCGTCGGGTCGTTTTCGGTGAGGCGGCCTTCGACGCGGATCACCGGCCCGTTCTCGTCGCTGAGTTCGACCAGGCCGACGCCGAAGGGGACGAAGTTCTTTCCGGTGGGGCCTTTGTAGGGGGCGCCGGGTGGGAAGCCCTGGGTGGTCCAGGCGACGACGGTGCCGCGGCGGGGCAGGTTCACCTGTTCGGTATTGCCGCCGGAGCACTTGGGGCAGCGGGCCTGGGCCGGGAAAGTGGTGGCCGCGCAGTCGGTGCACCGGCTGCCGATCAACTGGGGTTCGGCGTCGGGCCAGGTCGAGATCTCTGGCGCCAGAGCAATCTGTGTTGACACGTCGCTGACGATAACTGGAAATGGAATTCTCGTCTAGTGAGAACCGACTGTCGGTAGGCTCGCGAACACCGCTGAAACCGCACGGACAGATAGGGGGCGGCGTGAGCGAGGTACTACCGGGCGACGTCCGGCAGATCGGGTACGTCGTGACGGATCTGGACGACGCGATAGCGGGTTGGCTCAAGATGGGCGTCGGCCCATGGTTCGTGATTCGCGACCTGCCGCAGAAGGTGACCTACCGGGGCGTGCCGTGCGAGGTGAAGTTGTCGCTGGGCTTGTCCAACAGCGGTGATCTGCAGGTCGAATTGATCCAGCAAGTGGACGAGACGCCCAGCATCTTCACCGAGTTCCTGACCGCCACCGGCGGAGGTTTTCACCAACTTGCCTACTGGACAGAAGATTTCGATGCGGCGATGGCGACACTGAGCGCGGCCGGCTGGCCCCAGGTGTGGTCCGGCGGCGAGGGGGAGGGGGTGCGCTTCGCCTACTTCGAACCGCCGGCCGGTGCCGCGATCGTCGAGGTCATGGAACTGACCGAGGCCTCGGCCGGAATGGGCGCCTACGTTCGCGCGCAGGCCGCCGACTGGGACGGCAGCGACCCGGTGCGGGAACTGGGCGCCTGACACCGAACCGGCTTATTTCCCCTTGTTCATCACCTTGTCCGCGGCGGCCCAGTGCTCATCGGAGCACCAGAGCCGGGCGAACGCGGCAACCGCCTCGGTCGTCGAAACTCCGTTGATCACGCGCTTGACCTCGCCGGCCTGACGCCGGGCCAGCAGTTGCGCCGTCGTCCGCCACGCCTCGGCGAACTCGACCCGGGGGATCACCTGGTCGATCAGCCCGACCTGCTCGGCTTCGCGTGCGCCGAGGATGCGGCCGGTCCCGGCCAGCAGTAGCGCCCGGCTGGGGCCGACCAGTTTGGCGAGCCGTTCGGCCCCGCCCCAGGCCGGCATGATCGCCAAAGCCACCTGATTGAAGCCGATCTTGATGTCATCGGCGGCGATTCGGATGTCTGCCGCCACCGCCACTTCGGCGCCACCGCCGAGTGCGTGGCCGTTGAGTGCCGCGATGACCGGTCCGTCGAAACCTGCGATGCGGTCGCAGATCGTGCGCATCCGCCAGGCCATCTCGGAGGCCTCGAGCTCGGTGCGCAGCGCCGCCAGTTCCTTGAGGTCGCCGCCGGACACGAAGGCGCGGTCGCCGCCACCGGTGATCACCAGGGCGCGGGCGCCGACAGCCCCGTCCAGCGCCTTGTTCAGCGCATCCATGGTGTCCAGCGAGATGGCATTGCGCGCCTGCGGGCGGTCGATCGTGATGACCGCCAGTTCGCCGTCGATTTCAAGGTCGACCATCAAACGTTCTCCAGTTCCGGGATTGGCATTCTCGTTTGATGAGAATAACATCACCGATGTGCGCGACATCCCCGTTGAGCTGACCAAACGGTACGTCGAAGAAGGCTGGTGGCGGCCGGAAACCCTGGGCCAGATGCTGGCCGACGGTCTGGCCGCCAGCCCCGATGCCGGGTTCTACGTGCACTCCGCGACACGTCCGTATCAGGGCACGTTCAGGGAGGTTGAGCACACTGCCCGGCGCCTGGCCGCCGGGCTCCGGGATCGCGGCGTCGGACCTGGCGACGTGGTGGCCATGCAACTGCCGAACTGGATGGAGGCAGCGGTCGCATTCTGGGCGTCGGCCTTCCTCGGCGCGGTCACGGTGCCGATCGTGCACTTCTACGGACGCAAGGAACTCGGCCATATCATGGCCACGTCGAAGCCGAAGGTGTTCATCAGCACCGAGCAGTTCGGGCGGATGAAGTTCGAGCCCGACCTGTGCGCCGAGGTGCCGATCGTCGGCCTGGTCGGCCAATCTTCGTTCACCGAGCTCCTCACCGAGGAACCGATGAGCGGGACCCTTACCGCAGACCCTGCCGCGCCGGCGCTGATCGCGTTCACCTCCGGAACCACCCGTGAGCCCAAGGGCGTCATCCACAGTCATCAGACGCTGGGCTTCGAAACCCGCCAGCTGCTGGAGAACTACCGGCCGAACCGCGGTCGCCAGCTCACCGCCACCCCGGTCGGCCATTTCATCGGCATGCTCGGCGCATTCCTGATTCCCGTACTCGAAGGTGCGCCGATCGATCTGTGCGACGTCTGGGATCCAGGCAAGGTGCTGGAGTTGATCGAGCGCGACGAGCTGTCGATCGGCGGCGGGCCGCCCTACTTCGTCACCAGCCTGATGGATCATCCGCAATTCAACGAGCGTCATCTGGCTCGGTTCACCACGGTCGGCCTGGGCGGTTCGACGGTGCCGGCGACCGTCACGCGGCGGCTGGCCGATCTGGGCCTGTTCGTCTTCCGCTCGTATGGCAGTACCGAGCACCCGTCCATCACCGGATCGGGAGCCGGCGCTCCTGAGGCCAAGCGGTTGTACACGGACGGCAACGTTCGTCCCGGTGTGGAGATCCGGCTCGGTCCGGACGGAGAGATCTTCAGTCGCGGGCCCGACCTGTGCCTGGGATATACCGACGATGCCCTTACCGCAAAGCATTTCGACTCCGACGGCTGGTATCGCACGGGCGACATCGGCGTGCTCGACGAAGACGGATACCTGACCATCACCGACCGCACTGCGGATCTGATCATCCGCGGCGGCGAGAACATCAGCGCGCTGGAAGTGGAGGAGGTGCTGCTCGGCCTTCGGGACGTGATCGAGGCGATCGTGGTTGCCGCTCCGGACGCACGCCTGGGGGAGCGGGTGGCCGCCGTGGTGCGGGTGCGCGACGGCGGCACGATGCCCACCCTCGATCAGGTCCGGTCGCATTTCGAGTCCAGTGGCGTCGCCCGGCAGAAATGGCCGGAAGAGCTACATCTGGCCGAAGACTTTCCCCGCACGGCCAGCGGGAAGGTGCAGAAGTTCGTCATCCGTCAGGAGATTGCTGCAATCGCCCGGTGAGCAGCCCTCGGGCCGAGATGGGCATTGCGGCAGGCATCAAGTGAGAATATGATTCTCTCGAATTGCAAAGGAGTTTTCCATGGGGCAACTGTCGCATAGGGTCGACATTCCGTTTCCGCTGTTCGACGCGGACAACCATCTCTACGAGCCGCCGGAGGCGATGACCAAGTACCTCCCCAAGGAGTACAAGGACCTCGTCCAGTACGTTGAGGTCAACGGCCGTACCAAGATCGCGATCGACGGCCACATCAGCAACTACATCCCCAACCCGACGTTCTCGCATGTCGCCAAGCCGGGCGCTTGGGAGGAGTACTTCAAGTTCGGTAACCCGGACGGCAAGAGCAAGCGCGAGCTGTTCGGTGAGCCGATGCGGTCCATCCCGGCATTCTTCGAGCCGGCCCCGCGTCTGGAGCTGATGAATGAACTCGGTGTCGACCGATCGTTGATGTTCCCGACGCTGGCCAGCCTCATCGAGGAGCGGCTGCGCGACAATCCGGTGGCAATCCACGTCATCATCCACTCGCTCAACCAGTGGCTCGACGAGGTCTGGGGCTTCAACTACCAGAACCGCATCTTCGTCACCCCGGTGATCACCCTGCCGATCGTCGAGAAGGCCATCGAGGAGCTGGAGTGGGCCGTCAAGCGTGGCGCCCGCGCCATCCTGGTCCGCCCGGCACCGGTGCCCGGCTTCCGCGGCCCGCGCTCCTTCGCGCTGCCCGAGTTCGACCCCTTCTGGGAGCGCTGCGTCGAGTACGACGTGTTCGTCGGCATGCACTCCTCTGACAGCGGCTACTCGCGCTACACCTCTGAATGGGACGGCACGGTGCAGGAGATGCTGCCGTTCCAGACCAACGCGATGTCGATCCTCAACGAGTGGCGTCCCATTCAGGACGCGGTGGCCTCCTGGGTGATCCACGGTGCGCTGTTCCGCCACCCGAAGCTCAAGGTGGGTATCGTCGAGGCCGGCTCGAAATGGATGTTCCCCCTTCTTGATTCGATGGCCGAGGTGTACAAGAAGGCCCCCGAGGCATTCCTGGGCAACCCGATCGAAGAGATCAAGAACCGCATCTACGTCAGCCCGTTCTACGAAGAAGGCATCGACGACCTGATCAACCTGATCGGTGTCGATCAGGTGCTGTACGGCTCCGACTGGCCGCACCCCGAGGGCCTGGCCGAGCCGACGCACTACGTCACCGCGCTCGAGCACCTGGCCGTCGAGGACCAGGCGAAGATCATGGGCGGCAACCTCGGTCGCCTCGTCACCACTTAACGCGTGTCATCGTGGCAGACCATCCCCGCGATGGTCTTGAGCGCAGCGGACCGGTTCGGCGACGCGGAGGCGGTCGTCGACTATGGCGACAATTCGGCTGAGGCCGACGGTCCGCTGCGTCTGACCTTTACCGAACTCGGCGAGCGCATCCGGAAGGCTTCGGGTGCGTTCGTCGAGTTCGGCATCGCCAAGGGGGACCGGGTCGCGGTCTGGGCCCCCAACTCGGCCGAGTGGATCGTCGCGGCGTTCGGGATCATGGCCGCCGGTGGCGTGCTGGTCCCGGTCAACACCCGGTTCAAGACCGACGAGGCCGCCGACGTGGTGGCACGCAGCGGTGCCAAGGCGGTGATGGTCCAAGAGGGATTCCTCGGACAGGATTTCGGCTTCTCCGGCATCGACCTCGAGGTGCCGGTCATCGATCTGAAGTCGGACTTCCTGGACAGCGGCTCACCGTTCACTCGCGATGTGCAGTCCACCGACATCGCTGACGTCATCTTTACCTCGGGCACCACCGGCAGGCCCAAGGGCGCGATGATGAACCACCGCCAGACCCTGCGGGCCTACGAGGAGTGGGCCACCCTGGCGGATCTGCGCGAGGGCGACCGCTATCTGATGATCAACCCGTACTTCCACACGTTCGGGTTGAAGGCCGGATTGGTGGCGTCTTTCCTGCGCGGTGCGACGATGCTGCCGGTGGCCGTCTTCGACATCGATGATGTCGTCGAACTCATTGAACGCGAGCGCATCACGATGCTGCCCGGTCCACCTACGCTGTATCACTCGTTGCTGGCTGTCCCGGACCGGGCCAGGCTGTCGACGCTGCGGGCCGGGGTGACCGGCGCCGCGGACATCCCGGTCGAGTTGATACGCCGGATCCGCGAAGAGCTGCCGTTCCAGACATTGATGACCGGCTACGGCCTGACCGAGGCGGGCAATGTCACGCTCTCGCGGCCGGGCGACTCGGCCGAGGACGTGGCCACCACCGCCGGGCTGCCGTGCGAGGGCGTCGATGTCCGCATCGCCGACGACACCGAGGTCCTCGTTCGGGGTTACAACGTGATGCAGGGCTATCTGGACGATCCCGCTGCCACCGCCGAGGCGATCGACGCCGACGGCTGGCTGCACACCGGAGACCTCGGCGAGTTCACCGAATCCGGGCGGCTGCGGATCGTCGGACGGAAGAAGGACATGTTCATCGTCGGCGGATTCAACGCCTATCCCGCCGAGATTGAGGGGTTCCTGCTCGAGCATCCCGCGATTGCCCAGGTTGCTGTCATCGGCGTCGCCGATGAGCGGATGGGGCAGGTCGGCAAGGCATTCGTGGTCCTCCGAGACGACCCGAGTGGTCGGGGGATCGCCGCCGAGGAATTGATCGCCTGGAGCCGTGAGCGAATGGCCGGCTACAAGGTGCCCCGGTATGTCGAGTTTCTCGACGAGCTACCGCTCAACGCTACGGGCAAGGTGATGAAGAATGAGCTCGAGAAGCGGATAGCGGCAATCCAAGCTAAGTGAACGCACAGCACGTAAACATCATTTCCGCAGGTAAATAGGCATTTAAGTGCCTGCAGTCGATGATGTACTCTCGGGTCACTACCGCAAACTGATAACGTAATTCTCGTTAAGCAGGCTGCTGAACGGACAGGAGGTCGGCATGCCGTCCCGCAAGCCTTCGTCGCCGGTACTCGATACTAGCGAAGATAAGGCGTCGCCCGACGACGCGCTCAAGTTGGCCGAACAGGCCGAAGCGGAGGCCGCCGAGGCCGAGGCGGTGGCAGCGGCCGCGCGGGCCAGGGCCAAAGCGATTCGGCTGCGCAACGAGGCCGCCGCCGACAAGGGCGCTGCCGACATCGCCGAGTTTCCCGAAGAGGTCGACGACGCCGCCGCCGAGGAGTCGGCCGTCGATTCTGACGACACCCCCGAGCCGGCCGAAACCGGGGCCACCGAAGTCACCGGCAGCGCCGGGTCAGAGGCTGGCACCGACAGCACCCCATCGCGCCGAGTCTCGCGCCTGTTCTGGAAAGTGCTGGCGACCTGCATCACGCTCATCGTCATCGTCGGCTTGCTCGTGCTGAGCGGGTTGATGATCTGGCATCATCGTCAGGCCCAGCATCGCGAGCAGTTGACCGCCGAATACACCGCGGCGGCCCGCCAGACGGTCGTGACCTTGATGTCGCTCGACTTCAACCACGCCCAGGACGCGGTCAAGAGCATCCTCGACAACTCCACGGGCGAGTTCCGGGAAGATTTCGAAGCCCAGTCCAAAGACTTCGTCAAGCTGGCCCAGGACGCGAAAGTGGTGACCGAGGCCAATGTCACCGGTGCCGCCGTCGACAGCATGAGCGACGACAAGGCGGTGGTCCTGGTGGCGGTGAACACCAAGGTCACCAATACCACTGGGGCCAACAAGCAACCCCGACCGTGGCGGGTGGCCGTGGACTTGGTCCGCGAGGGTGACCAGATCAAGCTGTCGAAAGTCGAGTTCGTGCCGTGAGCCTGGATCAGGAAACCAAAGAGACCGAGAAAGACGACACCGAGACGGCCGTCGAGAAAGACGACACCGAGACGGTGGTCGAGGAGGAGACCACCGACGCCGGCGAGACCAAGGCCGAAGCTGACGTGTCCGACGACGCCCCGGCTGACCCCCCGGCCAATCTTGGATGGCGGCAGAAGCTGGTCAAGATGTGGTTCCCGCTGGCCCTGGCAGCGGCGCTGATCGCATCCGCAGCACTGACCGGCTGGCTGTACTTCGCGCAGTATCGGGTGGACCAGCAGACGGGTCCGGATGCGTCGGCGACGGTGCTCAAGGCGGCGAACGACGGCACGGTGGCATTGCTGAGTTATGCCCCCGACAGTCTTGACCGGGATTTCAGCGCTGCCAAGTCGCATCTGACCGGGGATTTCCTGTCGTACTACACCCAGTTCACCCAGGAGATCGTCGCGCCGGCCGCCAAGCAGAAGTCGGTCAAGACCTCGGCCTCGGTGGTTCGCTCGGCCATCTCGGAGATCCATCCCGATTCGGCGGTCGCCCTGGTCTTCGTCAACCAGGCCACCACCAGTGCCGACAACCCGAACGGCAGTTTCTCGGCCAGTGCGGTCAAGGTCGGGCTGAGCAAGATCGACGGCAACTGGTTGATCTCATCGTTCGACCCGGTGTAGCAACCGGTCCTCGGCGGGCGGCATCAGTCTTGCGCGTGCCGCTCGTAGGCCCATCGCTCCAGCCAGCTCTGCAGGTCGTGGATGGCCAGCGCGGTAACCCCCGCGCCGGCCACGGCGAGCACGAGCAGTAGCGCACTCATGGCAGGCATCTCGCGTCATCGTTGTGGCGTCCGCCACGCTGCACTGATCGGTGCGGGGCGCCTGACGGTAGGTATTGCGTTACCTGCCTCGGCGCCAAGCCGCCGGGTGCGTCCAGGACCGACCGTTTGATGGCCCGGTAGCGGTCCCGCTCGGCCGCGCACCAGGAGTCTGGCCAGCCTTCGAGCAGATCACGGCTTCGGATCAGCCGGTGCAGGGCAGGATGGGTGTCTGCCGGTGCCGGTCGCCCGTCCACCTCTGCCATCGACTCGTGCATGGCAAGGGCTTCGTGCCAGTCGACCTTCACATCGGGGGCGAGACTGACATACTGATGCCGAACTACGAGCAGGGCATCGGCGCCCAACGGCCGCAACCGCCACAGGGCGGAGCGCAGCGAGGACACCGCCTTCTGCGGCGGGGTCCCCGGCCACAGCAAGTCACACACCCAGCTGCGATGCAGCTCGCGGCGCTTGACCGCGGCCAACGCCACCAACCGTCGACACGACGGCGGCAACAGCACCGGCTCCAGGTCGCGGTATACGGCGAACTCGCCGAGGAGGTTCAGGCTGAATTGCTTGGACACACGCTCATCCTCGAGCCTGGCTGCTCCACTGACATCAGTAGTGCACTACCTGTGTTTGGCGTATGTTCCCGCCACCACGCCGTCGACAATCCGACCGCCGACGCCCTGATGCGGTGGAATTGCGGTGCGATCTGGCGAGAAAGGGACATACAAGGGTGAACGAGGACAGACCGAGCCCGGTTCAAACCCATCGGCTGAGCCGGATGAGCGGCCGGGATCCGCATGAAGAGCACCGCGCGGCGACCCCGCTGGAATTGTTGTTCGACCTGACCTTCGTGATCGCCTTCGGCGTTGCGGCCGCACAGCTGGCGCACCTGATGGCCGAGGGCCACGTGTCGGCCGGGCTGGCAGGGTTCGGGTTCTCCGCGTTCGCGATCTGGTGGGCGTGGATGAACTTCACCTGGTTCGCCTCCGCCTATGACACCGACGACTGGATCTATCGGGTGATGACGATGCTGCAGATGGTCGGCGTCATCATCCTGGCGATGGGGATACCCCCGGTCTTCGCCTCCATCGAACACGGCGGGCACGTCGACAACGTGGTGATGGTCGCCGGCTACGTGGTGATGCGAATTGCTTTGGTGGGACAGTGGTTACGCGCTGCCGTGCAGGATCCGCCCCGCCGCACGGCGTGCCTGACCTACGCATGCGCAGTCGTCGTCGCGCAGATCGGGTGGGTGGTGCAGATCTTCGTCCAGACGTCGTTGACGGTGTTCTTCGGTACCGCACTGGTGTTGATGGTCGTGGAGATCAGTGGGCCGATCTTGGCCGAGCGGCTGATGGGCGGCACCCCGTGGCACGCCCATCACGTGGCCGAGCGCTATGGACTGCTGGCGATCATCGCGCTGGGCGAGGGCGTGGTCGGCACGGTGGCGTCCCTGACGGCGGCGGTGGGGGAGCACGGCTGGTCCACCGACGCGATCCTGCTCGTGGCCGCCGGTATCGGGCTGACCTTCGGGATGTGGTGGGTCTACTTCCTCGTTCCGGCCGGCGCCCTGTTGCATGCCCAGCGCACGCTGTCGTTCTGGTACGGATATCTGCACCTGGCGGTGTTCGCGGCGATCGTGGCCACCGGCGCGGGATTGCACGTCGCCGCCTATTACGTCGACGGTGAATCGAAGCTGGATGCCGTAGGCACGGTGCTGGCCGTGGCGATCCCGGTGGGCGTCTACCTGGTGGCGATGTTCGTCATCTACTCATTCCTGGTGAAAGAGCTCGATCTGTTGCATGCGCTGTTGCTGGTGTTGGCCGCAGCGGTCCTGGTGATCGCGGTCGTGCTGGCGGCGCAGGGCACGTCAATGGCGCTGTGTCTCTTGGTCGTCACCGCGGCACCGGTGGTGGTGGTCATCGGGTTCGAGGCGGTCGGGCACCGGCACGCCGCCGAGATCGTCGGCCGCCGCCTGGACGTTCACCGACCCGGGTGAGTCTCGAAGCTCTCCAACAGTCGCAATCCCTGACTCAAGTCAGTAACATCGCTGGCACTGAACGGCGGGGAATCACTGGGGGAGCGATGCACGGTCAGATCAGGACGACACATGGTGCCGCGAAACCGACGCTGCGACCGCCGGGGCCGAGCCTGATCGAGCTTACCCGCATCGCTGCCAGTGATCTGCGCAACCTGGCATACACACTGCTGCCTGAGGTTTCGCGCCGCTACGGCGATGTCGTGAATCTCCCGATTCCGGCCGCTGGACCGAGGATGACGCTGATCAGTCACCCGGATCACCTGGAACAGGTGTTGATCCGAAAGCACGAGAACTACCGCAAGCACGAATCCAGCCGCGAACTCGCTTTCGACGAACCCACGCCGTTTGGCCTGCTCGAGGGGGAAGAGTGGCGGCGCATGCGAAGGCTGCTCAGTCCCCATTTCCGGGCGAGCGGGCTGGCCGACGCTGGCCCCGGAATGCTCAGCGCCATCACCGATCGGGTCGGGGCATGGACCACACACGTCGAGGACGATCGACCGGCCGCACTACACGAGGAACTGGGGCTGGTCGTTCTGGACGGATTGCTGCGCAGCATGTTTTCCAGCGCGTGGCCGAGCGAGCGATTGACCCGCTGTGTCGCCGCCACCCGTGACTATGACCGCTACATGCTTGCCCGGGTGTCCATGGATGCGCTGCCGTTCTTCCTCCCGCGGCCGTTCCGCAAGCGCGGCGCTGCTGCCAAACGGTTCCTGTATGCGCAGGCTGACCAGATGATCGCGCAGCGCCGGCGCGATGGACCGCGCGAGCGGACAGATCTTCTGGATGCGTTGCTCAAGGCGCCGTTCCCTGGTTCTGCCGAAGACCAGTACGCGCGACTGCGTTCAGAACTGGTCTCCCTCATGCTAGGTGCGGCCAGCACGACGACCAGCGCGGTCGGTTGGGCGGTGGCGCTACTTTTCGGCGATACCGAGGCACTCGCCCGAGCCCGAGCCGAAGTAGATGCACTCGGTGGCGAGCCGCTGGCCTATCGGCACCTGGCCGAACTCCCATATGTGCAGTGCTGTTTCGACGAAGGGCAGCGGATTCAGTCATGGGTGCCGATCAACCGGCGCATCGCAATACAGGACGACGAGATCGGAGGCTATGCCATTCCCGCCGGCTCGCATATCCTGTTCTCCCCGTATGGCATACACCGCGACGGCAGATTCTGGAAGGACCCGGAGGAGTTTCGTCCCAGCCGCTTTCAGGTTGACACGGTCAATCAGAGCGCATTCCTGCCCTTCAGCATCGGACCGCGAAAGTGCATGGGCTACCGAATGGCCAATGCCACCGCGGTCCTGACCCTGGCATCGATACTGCAGCGTTACGAGCTGAGGCTGCCGCCCAATTGGCGGCCCCGCCACCACTTCAGCCGGGCGATGCAAGCGCCGGCGGGGTCGTCTATGTTGCTGACACGGCGGGTCGCCTAGCGCTCTCCTGAGAGCTGGTCGTGCGGGGAGCGCGGATTAACTGAGCTTCGACAAGTGGTACATCCGGTATGCGATATCTCCTGTCGCTACTGCGCGGTGGAGACCGTGCCCGGGTGCACCCGCCACGCCTTTGCTGAGCTGACGCAAGAGCAGGGGCGTGTGGCGTTTGAAACGTTCAAGGGTGGCGGGCGCGCCCCAAATCGCGTCAAGGCCCCGCAGTATCTCGGCGTTGATGTCGCGCTCGGCCAGGATGGTCAGCGGTGAGGCGGCGAGCTGAGCTTCCCATTCCGGTACGTGCTTGCGCTTCCTGAGGTCGACGTAGAGGAGGTGCCCGCCGTCGACGAGCACCCGTGCCACCTCGCACAGGAACCCTGGGAAATCGGGGTAGCAGTGCGACGATTCGATGTTCACGACAGCATCGAATGATGCATCAGGAAAGGGAAGGTCCTGTGCATTTCCCTGAATGAACGTCAATCCTGGTGTTTGGTGGGCGCGCCGGCAGAAGGCGATTCCCCTGCCGTTCAAGTCGAGGCCTGTATACGACGCTGGTCGCAGATACCGCGTCAGGTAGGAAGCGCCGCCACCGTGGCCGCATCCGACCTCGAGCACACGCTTGTCCGCGAGGTCGGTTTGCGTGGCCGTGGAGTGATAAAGCTGGATCGAGGGTCTGTCGGGTTCGTCAGCGGGGTCAAGTGTCAGTCCGAGGGGCGGGTCTGTCTCGTAGCCGGCATCGAGGAATACCGTTCCGTCGCGCTCCAGCCGACGGGTCTGCAGTGGATAGGCATGTTTGGCCGAGTACTTCCAGGTGATCGGGTTGTAGACGGCGCGGAACACCAGGTCCATAGGAATCCAACTTTCGTAGGTCGGGGTTGGTGGCGTGCATCGGATGATCAGGTCGGGGACGGCTCGGGCGGAGCGGATATCCGACTGCGCTGCAGGCGCCCGTGCAACCGAGCTAGCGGGCCGGGAGCCCACCAGTTCCGTCCTCCGAGCAATTGCATGAACGCCGGTAGCAGCGCCATCCGGATCAGCGTGGCATCGACGATCAGGGCGATAGTCAGCCCGACACCGAACATTCGGATCAACGCGACCTGGCTGCCGATTTGCGCGGCGAACGGGATGGCCATGAGAAGTGCGGCTGCGGTCACGACACGGCCGGAGCGGGTCACCCCGAGGACCACGCTCGCTTCGTTGTCCGCTTGAGTGCGT
Source organism: Mycolicibacterium senegalense (assembly GCF_019645875.1). Taxonomy (GTDB): domain Bacteria; phylum Actinomycetota; class Actinomycetes; order Mycobacteriales; family Mycobacteriaceae; genus Mycobacterium; species Mycobacterium senegalense. The sequence goes on from NZ_CP081000.1 coordinate 2,052,681, forward strand.
CCCGATTTCAGCCAGTATTCACGAATTCGTGAGACGAGAAATACTTCGTAGTCCATCGAGAGTGCGAATGCGAAGCAAAGCAGGGGTACGGGCAGGAATGTCGACAACGTCCCGGTAGGCGTCGTGCCGAGAGCCGCGAGGTTGCCCTCCTGGAAGATCCATACCAGAGCGCCTAGGGTGGCGGTCAACGACAGCGTCCCGAGCGCCAAGGCCTTTATCGGTATCACCACGCTGCCGGTCAGCAGGAAGAGCAGGACGAATACCGTCACCGACAAGGCGGCAAGCACCCTCGGCAACGGTTTGGTTACCGCTTCGACGTTGTCGCGGTTCCCCTGGGCCATTCCCGTGAAGAAAACCGAGCGCTCGGCCGGCACCGCCACCGCGCGGAGTTGTTCGAGTTGACCATCGGACTGTTCTGACAGCGCGGGCGCCGTGCTGTTGATCGTCATCAATACACTGCCGTCGGCCCCGATGCTACCGGCTGCCGGCGGTCCGGCCATCATGCCTGACATGTATGTGCCGACCGGCGCCGACACCGCGGATACGCCTGCGACACCGGATAACTGCGCCGCGTAGCGATGGAGCGCATCCGGAGGCAACCCAGCCGCGTCCGGGATCACCACCGTGATCGTCGACGCTTCATCACTCGAAAAGTCATCGCGCAGCTGGTCGCCTACGTGCCGTGCGGAGGACGACTTCGGCAGCATCCGGTCGTCGGGGCTACCCAACTTCAAGCTCAGGAACGGCGCGCCGAGTGCGAGCAGCAGGACAACCACAGTCCCGCCGACGGAGACCGGATGGCGCATGACGAAACGCGTTGTCCGGTAAAGGTTCTTTTCCTCGTCTCGGCAGCCGCCCGAGGGGGCGCGTCGGACGAGCTTGCGGACGTCAAGTGCGTTGATCCGGTCACCGAGGAGTGCGATCGCGGCGGGAGAGACGACCATGGCAGCGAACGCCGCAAAACCCACCGCCGCGATGCCCGCGTATGCCAGCGAGCGGATCATCGGGGTCGGAAAGAACACCAGCGCTAGCAACGACGTCGCGACCGTGATTGCGGAGTAGAGCACGGTGCGTCCCGCTGCCACTAGCGTGGTGGCCAACGCGTCGTCTCGGGCCTTTCCATCGCCCAGTTCGTCGCGGTAGCGGCTGACGATCAGCAAGGTGTAGTCCACAGCCAGGGCGAATCCCAGTCCTAGACAGAGGTTCAACGCAAACAGCGAAACATCGGTGGCGTACGCGATCAGCTTCAACGCAGTCAACGAGCCGACGATGGCCGTTACGCCGACTGCGACGGGGAGCACCGCTGCGACCAGGCCGCCGAACACCCAGACGAGAACCAAAAAGCTGATCGGGATGGCGATCGACTCCATCAACAGCATGTCGTGCTTGGTCTGTTGTTCGATCTGCGAGGCAAATACCGTCACGCCGCCGGCACGTACCGTCACACCGTCCCTATCGGTGGCGAGCTGGCGAGCGAGCTCCGTAGCCCGTGCCGTGACCGTGTTTTCGTCACCACCGATGCTTGCCACGATCAGACCTGACGATCCGTCTCTGCTGATGAGCCTCGCGGCGTCCTGCGGCGGTAGGGTCCACGGCGATGCGACAGTGGCGACGTCCGGCGAGGCACTCAACTGGTCAACGATCGACTTTCCTACCTCACGCGCCTTACCGCCTCGTACATCATGCGGGGCGGACACGGTGATCATGAGCTGCCACTGACTTCGCCCGAACTTCTGTTCCAGCAACGTATTAGCTTTCGCAGACTCCGATTCCGGATCGAATCCGCCGCCGGTACTGAGACTTCCCGCCACTGAACTCGAAAATAGGCCCAAGACGACCGTCAGCAATGCCGCACCGGCCAGAACTCGCCGCGGCGCGCCGACCGCCACTCGAGCAAGTAGCTGCAGCAGGTCACTGCACACGATACGACCGGCCGTCAATCATTGCGTCCTTCCGGTGGCGCGTCCGCGGATTGCCGTCACCGACACCGTGTTAGGCGTCAAGAGCTCAGCACCGATGCCGTTGTGGTGATGGAGGATTGCCGTGCAAGGTTGTCCTCGACCTCTCGGCTCCATACGGAGACGGGGTATTCGGTGTCGAGTTCGAATTCGACGTGGGCCGTCATGTCCGAGGTTACGTCTGCGACATCGACGTAGAACTGTTCGTACCATCGCCGAAGTTGGTAGATCGGACCGTCCTCATCGCAGAGCAACGGATTGTCAATCTTCGCCTTGTGCAGGAAGATCTCGACGTCCTGTTCGAACCCTGCTGTCACGCCCTCGGCTACCAGAGAGGCGAGTCTGGCGGTGGTTTCGGGATCGAGCCCCGTGGGCTTCCGTACCGAAACCGCGTTTTGCAGCATGAAGGAGTTCTGATCCACCGGATAGTGAAATGCAATCAGGACGGCCTCGGTGCGATACCCGCCGAGGTCGTTGTGCAGGTGTGTGACGACGTAGGCGGGCCCGTAGTAGGAGGACTCCACCTTGAGGATCGACTTGCCGAATTCCGGACCGAGATTCGTGTCGGCACGTCCCCGATTGATCAGGAACTGGCGCGCGACGTGTCCTTCGAACACATTTTTGAACGTCGTCGGGAATCCGTCGTGGACGTAGAAGAAGTGCGCCGTGTCAGCCAGGTTGTCAACGATCTCGCGGCTGTGCGAGTTGTCGATACGCCACTGCTTGGTCGTCCAGTCGGTCCATTCCTCGCTGTATGCCGCTTCGAGCGAGGGAATGGCCACCGTATCCGGCGGTGGGTTGCCCTCATGATCGTGCCACAGGTAGAGGAAGCCGTTCTCCTGGCAGGTGATCCATGCCCTCGTCCGGGCGAGCCTGGGAGTCCGTTTTGCGTAGGGCACCAACGCGCACCGACCGTCACCGCGCCAACGCCAGTCATGGAACGGGCATGCGACGGTGTCGCCCTTGATCGACCCGCGACTGAGGTCCCCGCCCATATGCCTGCAGTAGGCGTCGAGGACCCTCAACCGTCCACTGCCGTCCTCGAAGACGACGAGTCTGGTGCCGAAGGCCTCGACGGCGTGAGGCTTGCCATCGCGGAAAGAATCTTCCAGGCCCAGACAATGCCATCCGCGGGCATACCTCGTAGGAAGCGCCCCGGTTTCGATATCGCGAACAGAATCCATGTTTCCCCCGATTTCACTCATCCAGACCAAGTGCTGATCGTCACGAATCTGGTGCGCTGATAACTCCGTTGTGCAACAGACGTTGGTCGTATCCCCCGGCGAGGCGTCCTACGCGGCCGGCGAGGTTCCCTGCGAGCGACAGCCCTTCAGACTTACCCGTCACCTTCCATCGCTTGCCATTTCTCCTGCGTCCCCTTCGGACAGAAGCGCGTCGTAATCCCAATGGTTCCCAGGGGACATCCACGCCGGCGTCCAGGTCGCGGACCAGAGCCCAGACGGATGGTCCGCGCGTAAGGAATTGACACCCAGCAGCGCTCGCACTTCGCCGAGTGGTTTATCGAGCAGATCCTCCCACGGTGCCGCGGCGAGCTTATCGGCACGGCTGCCCCTTTCGACCGCCTTTCGGTAGACGCGAAGCCTGTGACGCAGCGAGGCTCCGGGTACCCATACCGCCCCGGCATAGCCCAGCTTCTCGAGGGCACCAGCGGGCTGAGTCTGACCCGACTGGAAGCCTATGGCGAGAACTTCACCGACGACGTCCGGCCCGTATCCCGACACAACGTGCTGGAGGTCGTGTACTACGGTGTGGCGCACCATGAAGTAGAAGAAGTCTTCGTGCCAGTCGAGCGCCCGAGCCAGCGGGCGGATGACGTCGGCTTCGTGGAACAGACAGCTGTCGAGTCCGTATGTCGCCATGAAAGACCGGTAGCCGTGTCCCAGCGTCCCGACCGGCAACTGCGCGAGGTACTCATCGTCTCTGAGTAATGCGAGAAGATCGGGCTTGTCGCGGATGACCTTGCCTCCGTGGGGATGTGCGCGAACCTGATAGAACAAACGGGCGAAGGCCGGAGCGCAGAGCAGGTAGAGACCTGCGAACATGTGTGCGCCGGTGGGTTTGACGATGTCGAGAACACTCTGACGCACCCGAGCTGCGCGGCCAATGTACGGATCGTGCGGCGGTGCCAACCATACGGCGCGAGTGGCACGGAACCAATACCCGGCTATCTTGCGCCAGGGCCGCTGGTCGGGCACCATCCCATCTGGATTCGCATATCCGTACATCCGTCACCGCCGCGCAAGTCGGATGGGCAGTCCGCCGACCAGGCCGGTCGAGATGCGGATCTTGGGTTTGGGTGACCATCCGGGTCGAAGCTCGACGGTGTAGCGCTGCAGGATCGCGGCCAGCGTCATCAGGCCATCGATATAGGCCAACCGCCAGCCCATGCACTTTCGTGGTCCAATGTTAAACGGAATATAGGCATTTCGGTTGATCTTGCCTATGAGGAATCGCTCCGGTTCGTAGCGTTCTGGCCGAGTCCAGAACCGCGGGTCGTGGTGTAGCCCGTACGGCGAGAGTAGGACGTGGGAATCCTTGGGAATCCAGTAGCCGCCGATTTCGTCGTCCTCGTCGGCGGTGCGAATGAGGCCGGGGGAGGCCTGCATGCGCAAGGCCTCGTCGAAGCATGCGCGCAGGTATGGGAGCTGCTCCAGGTGTGCATACCGCAGCTGGACGCCGCCGAGCGCATCGACCTCGGCATTAGCCTTGGCCAGCGCGGCCGGATTCCCTTGTAGCAGAGCCACTGTCCACGCCGCCGATTGTGCCGTCGTCTCGAAGCCGGCGAAGATCAGTGAGGACAGCTCGGTGCGTAGCCGACGGTACCGCTGATCCGGAGTTCCATCGAACGCCATGCCCATCAGTACGTCGAGCAGATCGAGGGATGCCCGCGGTCCGTCCGACAGCCTTTGTTCGATGACCTTGTCGAGTTCCCCGAGGAGAGTGGCCTGGGCGGCTTCGCCACGGCGTTGGAAGGGCCTGGGCAGTAGGGTTGGGAACGTCGACATCAGCGCCCGGCTGATCGTGTATGAGCCTAGGTCACGCGCGGCCTCGACGTAGCGGCCGAGAGTGTCGCGATTGAGCACCGTGCTGAACATCGATCGCATCAGCGCGTCCATGACGACCGTTCCGAGTTCCAGCTCGAGGTCTATCCACCGATCGCTGTCGAGATGTCTGCGCCAGTCGTCCATCCCGGCGGCGACAGCTTCTGCCATCGATTCACTAAGCCGTGCAAGGGAATTCTCGGTGAAGAATGGATTGAGTGACTGACGCCATCGCCGCCATTCTTGGCCCTCCAGCACCGGCATCACGTCGGGTTCGCCGACGACGAGTTCATTGGTGAGGTGGTGTCGGACGTAACGGCCGTGGTGACGCGTCATCACATGGTCGACGTGATCTGGGTGGCTCAGCAGGGTCATCGTCCAACCTAGGAGAGGCACCGGCATGTTGACGACGTCGCCATGCCGACGCGCCATCTCGGGCAGCAAGCCGTAGAAGATGTCGTGCCGTGCGCTGAGCACGACCAGTTCGACGAGGCTGGGCCCTGGCGGTCGACGATAACTCGGCTCATGTTCGGCCGAGCCGTTCCCCCAGCCCAACATCGATCTCACAGCCCCCAACGTCGAAACCCCCAGAATCGGCAGTAGCAGGCTTGCCCCTAGCGCAAAGGTTTACACGTCATGTCTACTGTGTCAACAACGGGTACGGGGTACTCAGGATATTCGCTGTACCGACGAGGATTCGGTCCTCAAGTGGAGAAGTGCTATGGACGCATGTCCTCCGCTGTCATGATGAACTCTGGCCGGAGGCACGGCTGAGAAAATGGGGGACAACAAACGTGATCGACGGGCGGCATGACTTCACGCGACGGTGGGGACCTCGTCGCCTGAAGGTGTATTTCTCGTGCTCGATATTCGGGCTGTTGCTGTCCGGGGTGCCGGTCATTCTCGTCGGGACTGGCTTTTGGCCGACGGAACCCACGGGCCTGATCTTCGGGCCAGCGCTGACCGTTCCCCTGTACGTAGCGATGGCTGTAGCGTGGTGGGATGCGCCGGGTGAGAACCGCACGAGGTTGGAGAAATCGAACGAGTTCTTGATGGTGTGGATTCCGATCACTGCCTCCAGTCAGATCTTCTGGGAGCTCGTCTGGCTGATCGGCGATGTTTTCGGTTACATGGATCTCACCGAGGAGGACCGGTGGGGCTGGATGTGGTGGTTTTTCGGTGCGGCTGACACCCGGTACCTGACCAGTGATCCGGGCCTCTTTGCGGTTGAGACGTTCGTCGTGATCGGCGGGATCGTGCTCCTTGTGCAATGGATTCGTCTGTTGGCCGCAGGCGACGACATCAGCAAGCGCATCAACGCGTTGTGGTGGTGCTGCCTCGCCCTCACTAACAATCTCACCGCTTTCGGCATCTACTACGTCTCCGAAGCGCGCGCGTCATTCGAACATCTCGGACAGGGTTTCTGGGGCTTCGTCCTGAAGTTCCTGTTTATGAACAGCCCCTGGCTGGTCGGGCCAGCGATCTGCCTTCCGTTCATCGTCAAACAGCTTGCATACCTGTACCGGATTAGCGGTCCACCCGAACGCGCCCGCACCGTGGGCGATTCGCCGGTTGTCGATAGACGTCACACGCCGGCGGGCTCGGCATCCTAGGCGTCCAGATAGCTCCTCGGAGTGCTTGCGGCAGGTCAGGTTGAAAGTCGGCCTATCGGTACGGCAAGCCGGATATCCTCGGCGGCAGGGATTTTCACGGGCTACTCGGATCCGCTCTTTCTACGTCGGCGACGTACAGCACGTAGCCGTCGTAGCGGAGTTGCCCGAACCTCCGCCGTGACACACCGGCGACGATGTGCTGATGCTCTTGGACTCTGCGCATCAGAGCGGGTAGACGACACCGGTCAGGTCCTCTGATACCGACCACAGACGTCGCTGCAGATCCTCGTCATGGGACTTTCTGTTGGACCGGACCAGTTTCGGAGCGCCGCGAAACCCGCCGATTCCGTCCGGACCGTAGTACTTCCCTCGGCGCACAGTCGGGGCGGTGGCCGCGAGGAGGGTAGGCAGCGCCCCGGCGGCGGAGGACTGCGCCAAGAGCGGAAGGAACGGTCGGACGACACCGGGCAAGTGACGCAACATATCGGTGTTGGACAGCCCCGGGTGGGCGGCCACCGCAATCGTCGTTTCGTTCTTGGTGGTCAACTGACGCTGAAGTTCGTAAGTGAACAGTAGATTGGCCAGCTTTGATTGTGGATATGCGGCATTCGGGTCGTAGTGACGCTCCCACTGCAGATCGTCGAAATGGATTGTGGCGCGCCGCTTGTGTGCGTTGCTGGACACGGTGACGACGCGGGAACCGGGGACCGGCAGTAGATGTTTGATGAGCAGCCCGGTCAGAGCGAAGTGGCCGAGGTGATTGGTCCCGAACTGCACCTCGAATCCGTCCGAGGTGACCTGTCGGCTTTCCCTGTTCATCACCCCGGCGTTGTTAATCAGTAGGTCGATCCGGGGGTGGTCGCGGCCCAATTCGTCGGCGGCGGTGCGGATTGACGCCAGTGACCCCAGATCCAATTCCTGTACGGTGACTTTCGCGGCGGGTACTGCCTTCGTGATTCGGGCGGCCGCGGCGGTCCCTTTGGCGGTGTCGCGCACCGCCAGGACCACCTGGGCGCCGTGCGATGCAAGCGCGTATGCGGTGTCATAGCCCAGGCCGGTGTTGGCTCCGGTGACGACTGCCACCCGGCCGTTCTGGTCGGGGATGTCGGCCTCAGTCCACTTCTGCGTAGCCATGGGTACGAAGATACGGTGCTCGAGGTGAGCCCGACAGGCCACGCTGGACCATTGAGCCGCAGACAGTTTCGTGATGAGGCTCAACCGCGTAGCCGCTTCGGTGGCTGACCCCGCCGGGGCTGCTCAGGGTTTAGGGCTCCGAGACCGGCCCGGCGACGCTAGGCGTTCAGCAACTCTTCGAGTGCCTGCGGCACGGCCTCCGCCAACTCCCAGATGTCTGGGATCAACTTCGGGCAGCCTACGAGACCGATCCCAACGGCATCGTTGAGGGTCGAGGCGGTGATGTTGAGCCCGATCTGGTTGACGATGGGTCCGAAAGGGTAATTGACGATGATCGGTGCACCCAGAATGTGCTTCTGGAAACCTCGTACGTTCGAGAACGTCAGATTGACGGGCGGTTGCCGTTTGCCGATACCGGTCTTGACGAAAAACCTCACCACATTTCGGAATAGGGTGGGCACCAATTGTGCCCAGTCCTCGAGAAGTGTCGAACCGATGGCTGAAATATGTTGTTGCCCAATGGTATTTGTCTTCGCGATCGCTGCGACCCGTTCAGCCGGATCGGCTTGGCTGGTGTGAATGGAACAAAACATCGGGGTGAGTTGATTACGAGCCGGTCGGTTCGGGTCGTAGTGCGACACCGGGATTCCGGCAACCAGGTCTTTGTCGGGCAGCGCCGAGTGTGCTGTCAGGTATCGCGTGAGTGCACCGGACACGACGGCGGTCAGGATGTCGTTGGCCTTGACACCGAACTTACGCTTGGCCGCCTCGATGGCCTTCAACTCGAGGTGAACGTAGGCAACCTCGCGGGTCGGATCGATGTCGCCGTTGAAAAGGGTTCTCGGTGCGGCGAACCAACTGCTCATGGTCTCCCCGAACTTCATCCGGCGGATGGTCCGCGACAGAGCCACCACCGTTCGTGGCAATACGCTGGTCACGAAGAGCCACGGGCGTCGAACAGCCTGCCCCATTCCTTGGACCGCAATCTGTCGGGCAGTCCATGCCCCGAACCTCCCGACTCCCTCGGCCGGTGGCGGCCCTTCGTCGTACAACTTGGCCCACAGGTCGCCGGAGGTAACCCCGTCTGCGAAAACATGGTGCGTGCGGACGAGCGCAGCGACGCGCCCGTTGACGCTCGGGTCGGCGCCTGAAATCCCCTCGATGATCGTGATATCCCACAATGGCTGGCTACGGTCCATGGGTTCGGCGACCAGACGCGCTGCGACTTCACATAATTCGGCCCGGCCACCTGGTGCGGACACCTCGACGCGATGCACGTGCCGGTTGATGTCGAAATCGGGGTCGTCCACCCACGCCGGTGTCCCGAAATTCAACCGGCTGTCGATCAGCTTTGCGCGGAACTCGGGCAGCAGCTGGGCGTGTGCGTCCAGCTTGGCGCGGAACTTCTCGAAGCTGTAACCGCCAGGGAGCGCGGAGACATCGAGTTCCGCAAGTGAACACGAGTGCAACGGCTGTGCGGAGACTTCCATCCGCAGGAACGCCGTGTCGATTCCAGCGAGCCGATGGATGGTCGTCATGTCTGTGTGCCCCCGCCCCAGTTTGCGATCCCGAGTCTCGCAAGCGGAGCCTCTTCGCTGCGAGTGCAGTGAACCACGCTACGACACGGTTAGCAAGGAACTTTCCCGAAACCTATGTCAGACAGCGCGGTTGGATCGATCCTTAAAAGGTCGTTTCGGTATGGAACCAGTCGGCATCCTCATCAGGCCTCGCTACCTAGCGATCCGAGACCCTGCATCACCGGTGGTCACCGTCCCGGGTGAGTCTCGAAGCTCTCCAACAACATTCGTTCCTGTTCGGCGGCGAGTAGGCGCCGCGTCTTGTGGCGGGTGATCAGGATTCCGATCGTGGCCAGGACCCACACCGCGTACTGCACTGACCAGGCCAGCCGGAACGAGGCGAACGAATAGCTGTCGGCTCCGGACAGGATCAAGCCCATGGCCTGCATCACGAGCAGTGCTGCCAGGAAGCCCCCCATGTTCACCATGCCCTGGGCTGTGCCGAGCGTGTGGCTCGGATTGAAGGTGCGAGCGAAGTCGAAGCCGACCATCGAACCGGGACCGCCCACGGAGATCACCACGATCAGCACCACCAACAACCACACCGGCGCCGGGCCGGGCAAGGCCAGCACCACGGTCCACACCAGGGCGTTGCTGGCGATGATCCACAGCACCAGCCGTGACCTGCGGTGGGGATGACGTCCGGTGAATATGCCGATGACGATTCCGGCCGAGATGGCGGCGACCACAGAGATGGTCAGCAGGGACCCCGCTGCGGTCTCCGAAAGTCCCTGCGCCACCGTGAGGTAGGGCACCCCCCACATGAGGGCGAACACGGTGACCGAGAACTGGGTGCCCATGTGGGTGAAGAATCCGAGCCTGGTTCCGGGACGCAGCCAGACGGTCTTGATGCGAGACAGGGTGGTGTGCAGGGAGATCGGCTCGGATGTCAGGGCCGAACCGTGCGGGGCGTTGCGAATCAGTGCCAACGCCAGCGCGATCACCACGACGCCGAACGCCGCGACCGACAGGTATGCCGGTGTCCATCCCGAGCCGGTGAGGATCGCGAGGAATGGGACGGCGGAGAGGACTTGGCCGAGTTGCCCGCAGATGCCGGTCAACTGGGCGACCAACGGAACCCGCTCGGGTTCGAACCAGTACGGGACGAGGCGGAGAACGGAGATGAAGGTCAAAGCGTCACCGAGGCCGACGACGGCCCGTGCGCCGATGGCCGCCGGCAGGGACTCACTGAGCGCGAGCACAAGTTGGCCTGAGGTCATCAGCGCGGCTCCGCACACGATGAGTGCGCGGGAACCGAAGCGGTCCAACAGCAATCCGGCCGGAACCTGGGCCGCGGCGTAGACGATCACCTGGAGCACCACGAACGTGGAGAGCACCCCCGGGCTCGCGGCAAATCTGTCGGCGGCCTGTAGACCCGAGACACCGAGGGTGGTGCGGTCGAGGACCGCGATGATGTAGGCGAGTAGCCCGGTGGCCCACACGATCCAGGGACGCACGCGGGCACCTTTCGTCGAATGTATTTGTCGGGGCAGACGTACATGCTCTCGCACCGGAGGCGACGAAGCGAACGCCCGTCATTGTCGGGGTTGTGAATTTGGTCTCGCGGTCGGCTTTCGGGCGAATCTAAGAGTTGGCTGAAAATGCACACTCGCGTGAAGAATGAGACGGGTGGTGCGGCATATGTGCAGCTAACCGCCGTACGAGCGGAGGTGCTGGATGGGCGATGTGCTTAGGTGTAAATTCGCTCGCGGCATTAACTGGGGAGTAGGGTGTCGGCATGAATCGCTGTTCAAACCGGCGCGGAGGACGTCGGCTTGTCTGAGTACCGTCTGGAAGACCTGGCGCGCATTTCCGGCGTCAGCGCCCGCAATATCCGCGCTTACCGTGAGCGCGGATTGCTCGATTCGCCGCGGCGCGTAGGGCGCTCGGCTTACTACGGCGAGCGGCATCTGGCTCAGTTGACGGCGATCAGCCAGCTACTCGCCAAGGGTTTCAACTCGGCGCACATCGCCGAGTTCTTCGCGGGCTTGCGCAGCGGTAAGGACCTGTCCGAAGCCCTCGGGATCGACGCGTCGGACTGGTGCCGACCAGACGCATCGACGCTCAACGTAGATCCTGACGACGACGATGTCCGCGCGCTCGCAGCGGCCGGATTGGTGCGGGTGGTCGAGGGTTCCGCGGAGATGCCCGACCCCGCCTTGGCCGCGCTCGTCACCGGCGCACAGGATCAGCGGCGCTGCATCCGGATCGTCGCCCACGTCGCCCGGTCGACCGACGCGGCCGTCGATCAGGTGGCCACGGCTGCCGCGGCTGCGCTCAACGAGACCCGCGAGGAACCGTCCGGCACGGATCTGCGTCAGCTGGTCCACGCCGTGGTCTCGGTCGAGGTCGAACGGGCCGTGCGGAAGAGCTTGGCCACCGCCGACTAGGGCCGGCAACCGCCTGATTCTGTCAGCCGGATGGAAATTGTTACCGGTGAGTAAGATATTCCAGCAAACTTTTTGTTCGGACGCTCAGGATTCGCTAGACGGAATCGGCGCGATTGTCTGCCGGTTGCAGGCCACTTCGGGGCTGCCGATGTGGCGGAAAATTTAGATAACGATTCGATAACAATACTGCCTTGATCTGCGCAGTTGTCCCTACTCGACCGTAACCACCTGCATGCAGGACGTTTGTCCCGAATAGCTTTGGGCGCCGCTCGGCGCGGCGTGACGTTACCGGCGGTTACCCATGCGTAGAACTCGCCAGTAACCAATCTGGCCGGAAAAAGCCCCTCCGCTCTTATGACACTCTTAGTACGGCGGGAATGTGAGTGACCCGGGCCGGAGGGTCCGGCGGCACCGCGTTCCGCGCCTGATTCGACGCTGAATCGCCGTTGGCCTGTCGCCGGGCAGCCACATCGCCCCAGACATGCAGACAGAGAACCAAGACCGCACGCGACAGCCATACGCGACACCATTCACCGCAGAACCACAGCAGCACCGAGGAGATAGCGCCAGTGACGATCTATGAACACGACCGGGTGTCCGCCGGTCGCAACGACGACTCAGGATCCGATGGTCGGCAGGCTGACTCCACCCATGCTCTCGTCGACCGGCTGAGCGCCGGTGAGCCCTACGCCGTGGCCTTCGGGGGCCAGGGCAGCGCCTGGCTGGAGACCCTTGAGGAATTGGTGTCCTCGGCCGGGATCGAGGCCGAACTGGCGACCCTGGCCGGCGAGGCCGAGCTGCTGCTCGAGCCGGTGGCCGCCGAACTCGTCGTCGTACGCCCCATCGGTTTCGAGCCGCTGCAGTGGGTCCGTGCGTTGGCCGCCGAGGAGCCGGTGCCGTCGGACAAGCAGCTCACCTCAGCCGCGGTATCGGTGCCCGGGGTGCTGCTGACCCAGATCGCGGCCGTGCGTGCGCTGGCCCGTCAGGGCATGGACCTGGCCGCCACCCCGCCGGTGGCCGTCGCCGGTCATTCCCAGGGCGTGTTGGCCGTCGAGGCGCTGGCCGCCAAGGGCGCCAAGGATGTGGAACTGCTGGCGCTGGCACAGCTGATCGGCGCCGCAGGCACCCTCGTGGCCCGTCGCCGCGGCATCACCGTGCTCGGCGACCGGCCGCCGATGGTCTCGGTGACCAATGCCGAGCCCGAGCGCATCTACGAACTGCTCGAAGAGTTCAGCCAGGACGTGCGGACGGTGCTGCCGCCGGTCCTGTCGATCCGCAACGGCCGGCGCTCGGTTGTGATCACCGGCACACCCGAGCAGCTGTCCCGGTTCGAGCTGTACTGCAACCAGATCGCTGAAAAGGAAGAAGCCGAGCGCAAGAGCAAAGTCCGCGGCGGTGCGGTCTTCGCCCCGGCCTTCGACCCGGTGCAGGTCGAGGTCGGTTTCCACACCCCGCGCCTGGCCGACGGGATCGAGATCGTCGCGCGGTGGGCCGAAGCGGTCGGCATCGACGTCGAGCTCGCCCGCGAGATGACCGAGGCCATCCTGGTCAGCCAGGTGGACTGGGTCGACGAGATCACCGAGATCAGCGACGCCGGTGCCCGCTGGATTCTTGACCTCGGCCCCGGCGACATCCTGACCCGCCTGACCGCCCCGGTCGTCCGCGGCCTCGGCATCGGCATCGTGCCCGCCGCGACTCGCGGGGGCCAGCGCAACCTGTTCACCATCGGCGCGGTGCCCGAGGTCGCCCGCCCGTGGTCCAGCTATGCCCCCACCGTGGTGAGCCTGCCCGACGGATCGGTCAAGCTCTCCACCAAGTTCACCCGGTTGACCGGACGGTCTCCGATCCTGCTGGCCGGTATGACGCCCACCACAGTGGACGCCAAGATCGTCGCGGCCGCAGCAAACGCCGGCCACTGGGCCGAACTCGCCGGCGGCGGGCAGGTCACCGAGCCGATCTTCAACGACCGCATCGCCGAGTTGGGCGAGCTGCTGGAGCCCGGCCGGGCCATCCAGTTCAACACCCTGTTCCTCGATCCGTACCTGTGGAAGCTGCAGGTCGGCGGCAAGCGGCTGGTGCAGCGCGCCCGTCAGTCCGGTGCCCCGATCGACGGTGTCGTCGTCAGCGCCGGTATCCCGGACCTCGAAGAGGCCGTCGAGCTGATCGGCGAACTCAATGACCTGGGCATCAGCCACGTGGTGTTCAAGCCGGGCACCGTCGAGCAGATCCGCTCGGTCATCCGCATCGCGGCCGAGGTGCCCACCAAGCCGGTGATCGTGCACATCGAGGGCGGCCGCGCCGGTGGCCACCACTCGTGGGAGGACCTCGACGATCTGCTGCTGGCCACCTATTCGGAGCTGCGCAGCCGGTCCAACATCACCATCTGCGTCGGCGGCGGCATCGGCACTCCCGAGCGTTCGGCCGAGTACCTGTCCGGCCGTTGGTCGGCCGCTCACGGCTACCCGCTGATGCCGATCGACGGCATCCTGGTCGGCACCGCCGCCATGGCCACCCTGGAAGCCACCACCAGCCCGCAGGTCAAGCAGCTGCTGGTGGACACCAAGGGCACCGAGGCATGGGTGGGCGCGGGCAAGGCTGCCAACGGTATGGCCTCCGGGCGCAGCCAGCTCGGTGCCGACATCCACGAGATCGACAACACCGCGTCGCGTTGCGGCCGGCTGCTCGACGAGGTGGCCGGTGACGCCGATGCGGTCGCCGCCCGCCGCGACGAGATCATCGCCGCGATGGCCAACACGGCCAAGCCGTACTTCGGCGATGTCGCCGAGATGACCTACCTGCAGTGGCTGCGCCGCTACATCGAGTTGGCGATCGGGGAGGGAAACAGCACCGCCGACACCAAGCGTGCCGACTCGCCGTGGCTGGACATCACCTGGCGCGACCGCTTCGAACAGATGCTCAAGCGTGCCGAAGCACGTTTGCACGCACAGGATTTCGGCCCCATCGAAACCCTCTTCAACGACGAGCAGCTGCTTGAGGATCCGAAGGCCGCACTGACCGCCCTGGTGTCGGCCTACCCGGATGCCGCCTCCGTGCAGCTGCACCCGGCCGACGTGCCGTTCTTCGTCGAGCTGTGCAAGACGCTGGGCAAGCCGGTCAACTTCGTGCCGGTGATCGACAAGGACGTGCGCCGCTGGTGGCGCAGCGACTCGCTGTGGCAGGCCCACGACGCGCGCTACGACGCCGACCAGGTCTGCGTCATCCCCGGCACCGCCGCCGTCGCCGGGATCACCCGGGTCGACGAGCCGGTCGGCGAGCTGCTGGACCGCTTCGAGCAGGCCGCCGTCGACGAGGTGCTGGCCGCCGGCGCCCAGCCGCAGCCGGTGCTGTCGCGCCGTCAGGGCCGCGACGACGTCACCGGGCCGCTGGCCGTGCTGCTCGACGCCCCCGACGTGCTGTGGGCCGGGCGCACCTCGGTCAACCCGGTGCACCGGATCGCCCCCGCGGCCGAGTGGCAGGTACGTGAAGGGTCTGAGAACCGTTCCGCCACACATCCTTCCACCGGAGCCCGGCTCGAGGTCGCCGACGATCAGCATGTGGTGCTGTCGGTGCCGCTGTCGGGAACCTGGATCGAGATCCGGTTCACCCTGACCGACGCCATCCGCAGCGGTGGCGCACCGGTCGTCGAGGTCGACGATGCCGCGACCGCGATGCGGTCCGTGCTCGCCATCGCCGCCGGTGTCGACGGTCCCGACGCGCTGCCTCCCGTCGTCGACGGGACCGCCAAGGTCACCGTGGGCTGGAACCCCGAGCAGGTCGCCGATCACACCGGTGTCACCGCCACTTTCGGTGCGCCGCTGGCCCCGACGCTGACCGTCGTGCCCGACGCGCTGGTCGGGCGCTGCTGGCCCGCGGTGTTCGCCGCCATCGGCTCCGCGGTCACCGACTCCGGCTTCCCGGTCGTCGAGGGCCTGCTGAGCCTGGTTCACCTGGACCACGCCGCTCATCTGCTCGCTCCGCTGCCCAATGAGCCGGCCGAATTGACCGTCACCGCAACTGCTTCGGCTGCCACCGACACCGAGGTGGGCCGCGTTGTGCCGGTCTCGGTGACCGTGCGCAGTATCGACGGCACCGAGCTCGCCCGGCTCGAGGAGCGGTTCGCCATCCGCGGCCGCACCGGTGAGGCCGAACTGACCGACCCGGTCCGGGCCGGCGGGGCGATCTCGGACAACGCCACCGACACCCCGCGCCGTCGTCGCCGTGACGTCACGGTCGCTGCGCCCGTGGACATGCGGCCGTTCGCCGTGGTGTCCGGTGACCACAACCCGATCCACACCGACCGGGCAGCCGCACTGCTGGCCGGTCTCCAGTCGCCGATCGTGCACGGCATGTGGCTGTCGGCCGCAGCGCAGCACGTCCTCACCGCCACCGACGGCAAGCCGATCCCGCCGGCCAAGCTGGTCGGCTGGACCGCACGCTTTCTGGGCATGGTCAAGCCGGGCGACGAGGTCGACTTCCGTGTCGACCGGGTCGGAATCGACGTCGGCGCAGAGGTTGTCGAGGTTCAGGCCCGCATCGGCTCCGAACTGGTCATGGCCGCGACCGCGCGGCTGGCCGCACCCAAGACCGTCTACGCATTCCCCGGGCAGGGCATCCAGTCCAAGGGCATGGGTATGGAGGTCCGGGCCCGATCCAAGGCCGCCCGCAAGATCTGGGACAAGGCCGACAAGTTCACCCGCGAGACGCTGGGCTTCTCGGTGCTGCACGTGGTCCGCGACAACCCGACGTCGTTGATCGCTTCCGGTGTGCACTACGAGCACCCCGAGGGCGTGCTGTACCTGACGCAGTTCACCCAGGTGGCCATGGCCACGACGGCTGCGGCCCAGGTCGCCGAGATGCGGGAGCAGGGCGCGTTCGTCGAAGGCGCGATCGCCTGCGGTCACTCCGTCGGTGAGTACACCGCGCTGGCCTGCGTGTCCGGCGTCATCGAGCTCGAAGGTCTGCTGGAGGCGGTGTTCCACCGCGGCTCCAAGATGCACGACATCGTGCCGCGCGACGAGCGGGGCCGGTCCAACTACCGGCTGGCCGCCATCCGGCCGTCGCAGATCGACCTCGCCGACGAGGACGTCGAGAGCTTCGTCGCCGAGATCGCCGAGCGCACAGGTGAGTTCCTGCAGATCGTGAACTTCAACCTGCGCGGTTCGCAGTACGCGATCGCCGGAACCGTGCGCGGCCTGGAGGCGCTGGAGGAAGAGGTCGAGCGTCGTCGCGAGATCAGCGGCGGCAAGCGGTCGTTCATCCTGGTGCCCGGCATCGACGTGCCGTTCCACTCCAGCGTGCTGCGGGTGGGTGTGGACGACTTCCGGCGCAGCCTGGAGCGCGTCCTGCCGCGCGACCGTGACCCTGAGCTGGTCGTCGGCCGCTACATCCCGAACCTGGTGCCCCGGCCGTTCACGCTGGACCGCGACTTCATCCAGGAGATCCGCGACCTGGTGCCGGCCGAGCCGCTCGACGAGATCCTCGCCGACTACGACACCTGGCGTAACGAGCGGCCGATCGAACTGTGCCGCAAGATCGTCATCGAACTGCTGGCCTGGCAGTTCGCCAGCCCGGTGCGCTGGATCGAGACCCAGGACCTGCTGTTCATCGAGGAAGCCGCGGGCGGTCTCGGGGTGGAGCGGTTCGTCGAGATCGGCGTGAAGAACGCGCCGACGGTCGCCGGCCTGGCCACCAACACGCTGAAGCTGCCCGAATACGCCCACAGCACCGTCGAGGTGCTCAACGCCGAGCGCGATGCCGCGGTGCTGTTCGCCAGCGACACCGATCCGGAGCCGGAGCCGGAGGTTGAGGAAAATCCTGCTCCCGCAGCGGAATCGGCTCCCGCTGCCGAGGCCGCTCCGGCCCCCGCGGCCGCTCCTGCCGCCCCGTCCGGTGGCCCGCGACCCGACGACATCACGTTCGACGCGGCCGACGCCACCGTGGGTCTCATCGCGCTCAGCGCCAAGATGCGGATCGACCAGATCGAGGCGCTGGACTCCATCGAGTCCATCACCGACGGTGCGTCCTCGCGCCGCAACCAGCTGCTGGTCGACCTGGGCTCCGAGCTGAACCTCGGTGCGATCGACGGTGCCGCCGAAGCAGATCTGGGCGCGCTCAAGGGACAGGTCAGCAAGCTGGCCCGCACCTACAAGCCGTTCGGCCCGGTGTTGTCGGACGCCATCAACGATCAGCTGCGCACGGTGTTCGGGCCGTCGGGCAAGCGCCCCGGCTACATCGCCGAGCGGGTCACCAAGACCTGGGAGCTGGGCCCGGGCTGGGCCAAGCACGTCACCGTCGAGGTGGCCCTGGGCACCCGTGAAGGCAGCAGCGTTCGCGGTGGCGACCTGGGCGGTTTGCACCCGGGCGCGCTGGCGACTGCCGCTGACGTCGACAAGGTCATCGATGCCGCGGTGGCCGCGGTGGGTGCCCGCCAGGGTGTGCCGGTGAGCCTGCCCTCGGCCGGCGGTGCCGGTGCTGGCGGCGTGGTGGACTCGGCCGCGCTCAACGAGTTCGCCGAGAAGGTCACCGGTCCCGACGGCGTGCTGGCCTCGGCCGCGCGCACCATTCTCGGACAGCTCGGCCTCGACACCCCGGTGGGTGCCCCGGAGGCAGCGACCGACGCGGAGCTGATCGACCTGGTCACCACCGAACTCGGTTCGGACTGGCCGCGATTGGTGGCTCCGGCGTTCGACGGCAAGAAGGCCGTCGTGTTCGACGACCGCTGGGCCAGCGCCCGTGAGGACCTGGTCAAGCTGTGGCTCGCCGACGAGGACGAGATCGACACCGAATGGCCGCGCCTGTCGGAGCGGTTCGAGGGTGCCGGGCATGTCGTTGCCACGCAGGCGAATTGGTGGCAGGGGCGTGCGCTCGCCGCGGGCCGCACCATCCACGCCTCGCTGTTCGGGCGCATCGCGGCCGGCGCCGAGAATCCCGGCACCGGTCGGTACTCGAACGAGGTTGCCGTGGTGACCGGTGCGTCGAAGGGCTCGATCGCCTCTTCGGTCGTCGGGCAGCTGCTCGACGGCGGCGCCACCGTCATCGCGACCACCTCGCGTCTGGACGACGACCGGCTGGCGTTCTACAAGGAGCTCTACCGCGAGAACGCCCGCTTCGGCGCCACCCTGTGGGTGGTCCCGGCCAACATGGCGTCCTACGCCGACATCGACAAGCTGGTCGAGTGGGTCGGTAGTGAGCAGATCGAAAGCCTTGGGCCGCAATCGATCCACCTCAAGGATGCGCAGACCCCGACGCTGCTGTTCCCGTTCGCCGCGCCGCGCGTGGCCGGGGACCTGTCCGAGGCGGGTTCCCGCTCCGAGATGGAGATGAAGGTCCTGCTGTGGGCCGTGCAGCGGCTCATCGGCGGGCTGTCGACGATCGGCGCCGAGCGGGACATCGCCTCGCGTCTGCACGTGGTGCTGCCGGGCTCGCCCAACCGCGGCATGTTCGGCGGCGACGGTGCCTACGGCGAAGCCAAGTCCGCGCTCGACGCACTGGTGAACCGCTGGAGTGCCGAATCCTCGTGGGCCGAACGGGTCAGCTTGGCGCACGCGCTGATCGGCTGGACCAAGGGCACCGGTCTGATGGGGCACAACGACGCCATCGTCAGCGCGGTGGAGGAGGCCGGTGTCACCACCTACAGCACCGACCAGATGGCAGCCATGCTGCTGAACCTGTGCACGGTGGAGTCCAAGGTGGCCGCGGCCAACGCGCCGATCAAGGCCGACCTGACCGGCGGTCTCGGTGACATCAAGATCGACATGGCTGAGCTGGCCGCCAAGGCCCGCGAGGACATGGCAAGCGCCGCAGCCGAATCCGACGATGACGAGGACGAGGGTGCTATTTCGGCCCTGCCTTCGCCGCCGCGCGGATACAACCCGGCGCCCGCCCCGGAGTGGGCCGACCTCGATGTCGACCCGGCCGACCTGGTGGTCATCGTCGGCGGTGCCGAGCTCGGACCGTACGGCTCGTCGCGCACGCGCTTCGAGATGGAGGTCTCCGGCGAGCTCTCGGCGGCCGGTGTGTTGGAGCTGGCTTGGACCACCGGTCTGGTCAAGTGGGAAGACGATCCCAAGGCCGGCTGGTACGACACTCAGACCGGTGAGCTGGTTCCCGAATCGGAGATCGTGGAGCGCTACCACGACGCCGTGGTGGAGCGTTGCGGCATCCGCGAATTCGTGGACGACGGTGCGATCGACCCCGATCACGCCTCGCCGCTGCTGGTCAGCGTGTTCCTGGACAAGGACTTCAGCTTCGTGGTGTCCAGCGAGGCCGACGCCCGGGCGTTCGTGTCCTTCGATCCGGAGCACACGGTGGCCCGGCCGGTGCCGGACTCCAGTGACTGGCAGGTGATCCGCAAGGCGGGCACCGAGATTCGCGTTCCGCGCAAGACCAAGCTGTCGCGCACGGTGGGCGCCCAGATCCCGACCGGGTTCGACCCGACGGTGTGGGGCATCACCCCGGACATGGCCAATTCCATCGACCGGGTCGCGCTGTGGAACATCGTGGCCACGGTGGATGCGTTCCTGTCCTCGGGCTTCACCCCGACCGAGCTGATGCGCTGGGTGCACCCGAGCCTGGTGGCCTCCACGCAGGGCACCGGCATGGGCGGCATGACCTCGATGCAGACCATGTACCACGGCAACCTGCTGGGCCGGGCCAAGCCGAACGACATCCTGCAGGAGGTGCTGCCGAACGTTGTTGCGGCACACGTCATGCAGAGCTACGTCGGCGGCTACGGCGCGATGGTCCACCCGGTCGGCGCCTGCGCCACCGCGGCCGTCTCGGTCGAGGAGGGTGTGGACAAGATCCGCCTCGGCAAGGCCGACCTGGTGATCGCCGGCGGCTTCGACGACCTGACCCTGGAAGCGATCATCGGCTTCGGTGACATGGCGGCCACCGCCGACACCGAGATGATGCGCGCCAAGGGCATCAGCGACTCGAAGTTCTCCCGCGCCAACGACCGTCGTCGCCTCGGCTTCTTGGAAGCCCAGGGTGGTGGCACGATCCTGCTGGCCCGCGGCGACCTCGCCGCGAAGATGGGCCTGCCGGTGCTGGCGGTCGTCGGCTACGCGCAGAGCTTCGCCGACGGTGTGCACACCTCGATCCCGGCCCCGGGCCTCGGCGCCCTGGGCGCCGGGCGTGGCGGCAAGGACTCGCAGCTGGCCCGCTCGCTGGCCAAGCTGGGTGTCGGTGCCGACGACATCGCGGTGATCTCCAAGCACGACACCTCGACGCTGGCCAACGATCCCAACGAGACCGAGCTGCACGAGCGGCTGGCCGACTCGATGGGCCGCTCGGCAGGGGCGCCGATGTTCATCGTCAGCCAGAAGACGCTGACCGGGCACGCCAAGGGCGGTGCGGCGGTGTTCCAGATGATGGGTCTGTGCCAGATCCTGCGTGACGGCGTTATCCCGCCGAACCGCAGCCTGGACTGCGTCGACGACGAGCTGGCCACCTCCGGCCACTTCGTCTGGGTGCGCGAGACCCTGGACCTGCGTGGGAAATTCCCGCTCAAGGCCGGTCTGGTCACCAGCCTCGGGTTCGGTCACGTGTCGGGTCTGGTTGCCCTGGTGCACCCGGAGGCGTTCATCGCGGCGCTGGATCCGGCCGAGCGCGACGACTACCGCAAGCGGGCCGAGCAGCGCACGCTGGCCGGTCAGCGTCGCCTGGCCGGCGCGATCGCCGGTGGGCGGCCGATGTACGAGAAGCCTGCCGACCGCCGCTTCGACCACGATGTGCCGGAGAAGCGTCAGGAAGCCGCGATGTTGCTGAACGCGGATGCCCGGCTCGGCGACGACGATCTCTATGTGCGGTGAGTGGGTGCGCGGAGAGGTGAGCTAGGTTCGCTTCCATGGCGATTATGGGCATAGGCATCGACGTGGTTTCCATACCTGATTTCGCCGAGCAGGTGGATCGGCCGGGAACCGTGTTCGCCGAGACGTTCACGCCGGGTGAGCGCCGGGACGCCGCGGACAAGAGTTCGTCGGCGGCCCGGCACCTGGCGGCCCGGTGGGCGGCCAAGGAAGCCGTGATCAAGGCCTGGTCGAGTTCACGGTTCTCCAAGCGGCCGGCCCTGCCGGAGGGGATCCACCGCGACATCGAGGTGGTCACCGACATGTGGGGTCGGCCCAAGGTGCGGCTGTCCGGCGAGATCGCAAAGCACCTGGAGACCGTGACCATTCACGTCTCCCTGACGCACGAGGCCGATACCGCCGCCGCGGTGGCGATCATCGAGGAGCTCTAACCCCCTGCACCGCGAGCGTGCGTGTCTGCTGCCCGACCCGCCGTGATCGGGCAGCACTTCGTGCACGCTCGCGGCGTTCGACAGTGCGGCTAATGTCGTCAGCATGAGTGACGTCGTGCAGCGGGTACAGCAGGTGTTGCCGTCGGTGCGGTCGGATCTGGAGGATCTGGTCCGCATCCAGTCCGTGTGGGCCGATCCGGCCCGCCGTGACGAGGTGCACCGCAGCGCCGAAGCGGTAGCAAAGCTGTTGTCGGAAGCGGGCTTTCCCGACGTCCGCATCGTCAGCGAAGGCGGTGCGCCTGCGGTCATCGCGCACTACCCGCCGCCGGCGGGTGCGCCCACGGTGTTGCTGTATGCCCATCACGATGTGCAGCCCGAAGGCGATCCGGCGCAGTGGGACTCCGCGCCGTTCGAGCCCACCGAGCGTGACGGCCGGCTCTACGGTCGCGGCACCGCCGACGACAAGGCCGGTATCGCAACGCATCTGGCCGCGATACGCGCTTTCGACGGTAAGCCTCCGGTCGGTGTCACGGTCTTCGTCGAAGGCGAGGAGGAGTCCGGCTCACCGTCACTGGGCGCGCTGCTGGCCGCGCACAAGGAGGCCCTGGCCGCCGACGTCATCGTCATCGCCGACTCCGACAACTGGAGTACTGAGATTCCCGCGTTGACCGTGACGCTGCGCGGCCTGGCCGACTGCGTGGTCGAGGTGGCCACCCTGGACCACGGGCTGCACTCGGGCCTGTGGGGCGGCGTCGTGCCGGATGCGTTGAGTGTGCTGGTGCGGCTGCTGGCCAGCCTGCACGACGACGACGGCAACGTCGCGGTCGCCGGCCTGCACGAGGCCACCGCCGCCGACGTCGACCGCGGACCGGGCTGGGTCCGGGAAGAGTCCGGCTTGTTGGACGGGGTATCCCAAATCGGCTCCGGCTCGGTGGTGCAACGTATGTGGGCCAAGCCGGCGATCACCGTGATCGGTATCGACACCACGCCCATCGACAAGTCGTCGAACACCTTGATCCCGCGCGCGCGAGCCAAGATCAGCATGCGGGTGGCGCCGGGCGGTGATGCCCGCGCGCATCTGGAGGCGTTGACCCGTCACCTCGAGGCGCACGCGCCCTGGGGCGCCCGGGTTACCGTCGTCCCGGGCGATGTCGGTCAGCCCTACGCCATCGACTCCTCGGGTCCGGTGTACGACGCGGCTCGTTCGGCGTTCCGCACCGCCTGGGGAACCGATGCCATAGACATGGGTATGGGCGGGTCCATCCCGTTCATCGCCGAATTCGCCGAGGCGTTCCCGGACGCGACGATTCTGGTCACCGGCGTCGAGGACCCGGGCACCCAGGCGCACAGCATCAACGAAAGCCTCCACCTGGGGGTTCTGGAGAAGGCGGCGACGGCCGAAGCGCTGCTGCTGGAGAAGCTGGGGCAATCAGACCGATAGGTCGCGACGCAGCTTGGCGACGTGACCGGTGGCCCGCACGTTGTATTGTGCGACGGCGATCTTGCCTTTTTCGTCGACGACGAACGTCGAGCGGATGACACCCTGAACTGTCTTGCCGTACATGGTCTTTTCGCCGAACGCACCCCAGGCGGTGAGCACCTCGCGGTCGGGATCGGACAGCAGCGGGAAGGTGAGCTCTTCCTTGTCGCGGAACTTGGCGAGCTTCTCCGGCTTGTCCGGCGAGATGCCGACGACGTCGAGGCCGGCGCCGTTGAGTTCGGTGAGGCTGTCACGGAAATCGCACGCCTGCTTGGTGCATCCGGGCGTCGAGGCGGCGGGATAGAAGTACACGATGACCTTGCGGCCCTTGTAGTCGGACAGCTTGACGACATTGCCGTCTGCATCGGGCAGAGCGAAAGCCGGGGCGGTGTCTCCCACCTCGAGGCGCGGGGTTGGCGGCATGCGTGGGTATCCCTTCTCGTCGACCGGCTCCGTCGTCACGATGCCGGCTGATCTAGGGTAGTGCGGCAGGGCAGCACGACGTGGAGCGGCTTGGAGGAGCAAACAGTGGCGAACCGGGACCCGGAGAGCATCAAGCGGGACATCGATCAGGCTCGCGATCAACTTGCGTTGACTGTCGACTCCCTGGCCGAGCGGGCCAACCCGCAGCGCCTGGCCGACGATTTCAAGTCAGCGGTCATCGGCTTCATCAAGAAACCCGCGGTGACCGCGTCACTGGCGGGTGCCGGTGTGCTCGTTGTGATCGTGGTGATCCGACGGATAAAGCGGCACTGAGTAGCCCCTGGCATCGCTGAGTGGCGAAAGAGCTGCTCAGCGACTCCAGCCTGATGCGCCGCTCAGCGGCTCCAGCTTGATGCGCCGCTCAGCGGCGGCGGAACAGGAGCCAGTCCGCCAGCGAGAAGCTCGGGGGATTGGCGACGCGTCCGAGCCGGTTGCAGCTATACACCATCACCGGCCGGTTTGTAGCAACAAATGCAGAAGTTGATGCAGCTGCGGGGTCGACGCCACCTGCGGTAGCCATCAGCTAATACCTCTTATCTTGGCGTGACCGCCACCGGGGAACTAACCACAACTAATCAGCTAACTTGAGGTTAGCATGGCATTCTGCGTCTGACCAGCGGAAGCGCTGATTCGAGGTTGTAGACAGTAACTTGCGCTAGCGTCAACGCCTGGGGGAGTACGTGACCGGTCACGCTGCAACGCATCTACCAGCACATTATTCGACAGGTGTCAGCCCGCGGCGCTCGGCAACGCTTGAGTTTCGTCCCGCAAATTTTGCCGGGTGGCCGCCGGGCCGGCCGGTGGGCGATGCCGCCTTGAAACCGGCGGAATGGCCTGAAAGTTTGCTGTGACTGCGGCGCGGGGCGAGCGGACGTCCATCTCTTTGCCGGGATGTGGTGGCGATTCGGCGCAGGAAACGATTGGCAAACCCGGATCGGTCAGATAACCCGAGGCGTTCCGCGCAACTCGGAGTCCGCATCCCGGCGGTCCTTGAAAACCGCTGCCTGGCACGGTGGGAACGGCTATTTCTCGTGGAACCGGTTGCTAGTGCATAGGTGTCCAGCTAAGGTCGACCTCGGGTCAGGATAGGGGAGTCGGACCTGGTTCTTGATCTCGACCGCAACACGGGACGAACGCGTGACAAGGGGGTATTGCGTTGCAGCTAACTTATTTTCCGTTTGCCAGGACTGCTGCATGTGCCTTCGCCGGTACGGCCGAACTCGGCGGACTCGTCGTCGAGATTCGCTGACAACACCAAATGGCTCATGTCGAACCTCTGGGCGGCGACGTGGGCCATGGTCACACCGACTGGAGGTAGCCATATGGCGCATGTGAGCGATGAAACCCTCGGCGATCTACGCCGGGAACTCGACCGCTTCAAAACTGAGCAGTACCGGGACAACGGCTACGCGGCCGCCCATCTGGCGGGTGCGGTAGAGATGTTGTTGGAAGAAGCCGAACCCAGCGTCGGCGACAGGCTGGCCGAACGTTATCAAGCCGGGTAATCAGATAAGAGGTGTACTGCCGCAGTAACTCTCAAAACCTGAAACGCAAAAACCCTGCCGAGGCAGGGTTTTTGGTTGGTGCGCCGTCAGGGTTTCGAACCCCGGACCCGCTGATTAAGAGTCAGCTGCTCTACCAACTGAGCTAACGGCGCGCGTGAGAGACAATAACAGGAGATTCGCTCAACAGTGAAATCCGCTGGTCGCAGGCCCGGGGCGACCTTCTGGTGAGCCAGACTTCCGGGTAGCCCTTAGACTATTGCCAAGAATTTGCTGTTGACCGCGCGAGGGGTGGGACGAACATGGGGCAGGCCCAGACGGTGACCCGTCCGTACAGGGACGTCTTGCGGCGAGCGGTGGTTGCCATGGTGCCCGCGATGATGCTGGGCCTGACAGCGTGTGGCGGGGAGGAGACGCAGGGTCCGCCGCCGGTGATCGCCGACAAGGGCACTCCGTACGGTGACCTGCTCGTGCCCAGGGTGAATGCGTCGGTGACCGACGGCGCGGTCGGGGTGACCGTGGACGCGCCGGTCACTGTGAGCGCAGAGAACGGCGTGCTCGGCGGTGTCACCATGACCAACGAAGAAGGTGTCAGCGTCGCAGGCCAGTTCAGTGCCGACGGGCTGACGTGGTCGACCACCGATCCGCTCGACTACAACGAGCAGTACACACTCAATGCGCAGTCTCTCGGCCTCGGCGGAGTCGCCAACAGGCGCCTGAGGTTCGAGACACACTCGCCGGCGAACCTGACGATGCCCTACGTCTTGCCCAACGACGGGGAAGTGGTCGGGGTCGGGCAGCCGATCGCCGTGCGTTTCGATGAGAACATCACTGACCGCGTTGCCGCCCAGCGGGCCATCACGGTCAAGACCAACCCGCCGGTCGAAGGCGCCTTCTATTGGCTCAATAATCGCGAAGTGCGTTGGCGCCCGGCGAAATACTGGAAGCCCGGCACCTCGGTGGACGTCACGGTCAACACCTACGGCGTCGCGTTGGGCGACGGACTGTTCGGTCAGGGCGACGTTGCCACCCACTTCACCATCGGGGACGAGGTGATCGCGTTCGCCGATGACAACACCAAGACGCTGACCGTCCGGCGCAACGGTGAGGTCATCAAGGCCATGCCGATCTCGATGGGCAAGAACAGTTCTCCGACGAACAACGGCGTGTACATCATCGGCGATCGCTTCGACCACATGGTCATGGATTCGTCCACCTACGGGGTACCGGTCAACTCGCCCAACGGTTATCGCACCGAGGTCGATTTCGCGACGCAGATGTCCTACAGCGGTATCTACGTGCACGGCGCCCCGTGGTCGGTGGGCAGCCAGGGCTACAGCAATGTCAGCCATGGCTGCCTCAACGTCAGTACGGCCAACGCCCGCTGGTTCTACGAGAACACCAAGCGCGGCGACATCGTCGAGGTCAGAAACACCGTAGGTTCGGTGTTGCCTGGCACCGAGGGCCTGGGGGACTGGAACATCCCCTGGGATCAGTGGCGCACCGGCAACGCCAGTACGTGACCCGATTACCCCTGCGGTAATCGACAACCCGCCCCGGATCGGTGAATCTGACTGAGTCCCAGTTGATTACCGTGAAAGAGGCGAAAATGGCCGAGTTCGACGACACCGTCACCGCGTACCTCAGCACCTGGAATGCCACCGATGCCGCCGAGCGGCAGGCACTGCTGGAACAGCATTGGGCCCCAGGTGTCACCTACTCCGACCCGCTGGTCGAGGTGAGTGGTCACGAGGGAGTGTCCGGTGCCATCGAGGCCGTTCACAACCAGTTCCCGGGGTTCGTGTTCACACTCGTCAGCGGGCCCGACGCCCACCACCGGCAGGCGCGATTTCAGTGGGGCCTCGGCCCGCGCGACGCTGATCCGGTGGTGGTCGGGTTCGATGTGCTGGCCACAGACGGCCAAGGGCGGATTCAGACCGTGCTCGGCTTCCTGGATCGGGTGCCGGCCTGACTACGTCGACGAACGGTCCAGCGCCGCAAGCGATTCGTCTAGGAAGTCGGCTCCGAACGGGGGCATCCCACCGATTTGGTCCCGGAAGCTCTGCGGCGTGTCGGTCCAGTCGTAGGTGAGAGTGACGTCTGTCTGGTCCCCGTTGGGGACCAGGTCGTAGCGCCACCACCACCCACCGGGTGCGTGGTGGCCCTGCTCGTCGAGCTGTCCGGGCAGCCAGGCGATGGTGCGGTCCTGGTCGAACTCGGTGACCAGGTTGTGCATGACGTAATGACCGCCGGCGGCAGGCAGAAACATGTTGATCACGAACATCTGGCCCGTCGCGGTGATCGGCTCCGGGTCGATCGCGTCGCGCACCCAGTCGCCCGGCTCGGTGTCGCAATGCCGGGCCGGGTCGGCCAGGACCGCGAACACCTGGGCAGGGGCCGCGGCGATGGTCCGGGTGACGGTGAAGCGCTCCGGGGCGGTCATGCGTTTTCCTTTCCGTACAGGCGGGCGACGTCGGGGCTGTCGAGCCAGCCCGAGTATGTGGGATGCGACGGCCAGCCCTCGGGCGAATCGAGCCATTCCTCCTGCCGGCCATACGGCAACACGTCGATCAGGGCGAAGGTGTGGCTCAGCTGTTCGGTGCCACGACCGTTGGTATGCCAGGTGCGATAGACGGTATCGCCGTCGCGCAGGAACACGTTGACCGCGAAACCCTCGCCCGGGGCGGCGTCGACGTCGGCGCCGAACGAGCTCTGCGATGACGAGTACCAGTCCATGCGGTTGCCGACCTTGTCGCGGTACGCCAGCGCCTCCTCGATGGGGCCGTTGGTGACGATGACGAAGCGGGCATCGTAGTTGTCGAGGAAGTCGAGCCGGGTGAACTGCGACGTGAAGCCGGTGCAACCGCCGCACTGCCACTCGGCGCCGTCGGTCCACATGTGGTGGTAGGTGATCAGTTGACTGCGGCCATCGAATACGTCGGCCAGGCGCACCGGACCATCCGCGCCGATCAGCGTGTAGTCCGGCAATTCCACCATCGGAAGGCGCCGTCGTGCCGCGGCGATCGCGTCCAGTTCCCGGGTGGCGGCCTTCTCGCGACGCCGCACCTCGTCGAGTGCGGCGCGCCAGGTCTGCTGGTCGACAATCGGCGGTTTTCCTGTCGTCATGAAGTGCTCCTGATTGCTCGTCGGAGAATCTCGTTCTCTCAAGTGGACCCGCCGCGCGCCCGGAATTCATCGCAGGCGGTAATGTCCGACGAGCGAAGGGTGACCTAACACCTCGAGATGGACCATGGAGGTTGATCCAGAATGAGCGGTCAACGAGCCGACGCGGCCGGGCTGCGTCTCCTCGTCGTCGGTGCCTCGTCGGGCATCGGCCACGCTGTTGCAGTCGGCGCCACCGAACGCGGTGCCAAGGTTGCCGTGGCTGCGCGACGTATCGACCTGCTGAACTCCCTGGCCGAGGCCATCGGTGGATTCGCCTTCGAACTCGATGTCGAGGACCCCGCGGCCATCAATCGTGTCGTCAACGAGGCGGCCGACGCCCTGGGCGGTCTGGATGCCGTGGTGTTCACCAGCACGGTGATCCCGTTCGCCTACATCGAGGACACCGATGTGGCCACCTGGTTGCACGCGTTCAGCGTCAACACCGTCGGTGCCAACAATGTGCTGCGTGCCGCGGCGCCGCGCTTGGCCGAGAACGGCGTGGTGCTGGTGGCTTCCAGTTACGACGTGGGTCGCCCGCGGGCCGGTGTGGCGGCATACAGCGCGAGCAAGGCCGCCCTGGACGAGATCCTGAACTCCTGGCGCGTCGAACATCCTGAGCTGTCGTTGCTCCGGGTCGGCGTCGGTCCGACCGACGACACCGAGATCCTGCGCGGCGCCGATCGTGATCTGCTGGATCAGTTGGTCAAGACATGGGTGGCCCAGGGTGCCCTGCCCGCCCGGATGTCGGCCCTGCGCGACGTCGCCAACACCCTGGTGTCATTGGTGACGACTGCCTATGAGAATCCGTCGGTGGTGCCCGAGGTCGTGCAGCTTGCGCCGCGGATCAAGAAGAAGGCCGGCGCAGCGCGATAGCTCGCAATTCGATCGAGCGGTCGGTGAATCCGGTCGCTGCGCAAGGGCTTTGGCCGTATCCGGGGCGCGTGCATTGCGCACCCCGCGATGTGTGATTCCGAAATCTGCTCCGTGCCGCCGCCTGCGCCGTCGCGGGACGGCTTTTCTATGAGTTGTCAATGGATTCATTGATAATGACAATCATGTTCAATAACTTGGACTCTTCGGGTAGCCGGTCTACAAGGAGGGTTCTATGTCAGGGGTATGGATGGCCTCGCCGCCGGAGGTGCATTCCGCATTGCTGACCAGCGGCCCGGGCCCGGGCCCGATGTTGGCCGCCGCCGGCGCATGGGCGTCATTGAGCATCGAATATGCCGAGGCGGCAACGGAACTCGCTGCGGTGCTGGGGGCGGTGCAA
Source organism: Mycolicibacterium senegalense (assembly GCF_019645875.1). Lineage (GTDB taxonomy): Bacteria > Actinomycetota > Actinomycetes > Mycobacteriales > Mycobacteriaceae > Mycobacterium > Mycobacterium senegalense. Next base: position 2,082,555 of record NZ_CP081000.1, read on the forward strand.
GCGGCAGCCTGGCAAGGCCCGAGTGCGGAGCAATACGTCGCCGCTCACGTTCCATACCTGGCGTGGCTGCGTCAGGTCAGCGCCGACACCGCGGCGATCGCTGCCCGGCATGAAACCGCGGCAGCGGCCTATGCCAGTGCGTTGGCGGCCATGCCCACCATGGCCGAGTTGGCCGCCAACCATGCCCGACAGGCGATTCTGGTGTCCACCAACTTCTTCGGGATCAACACCATTCCGATCGCGTTGAACGAAGCCGACTACGTCCGGATGTGGATTCTGGCTGCCACCACGATGACCGTCTATCAAGGCGTTTCGGGGGCGGCGGTGGCATCCAGCCCGTCGACAACGGCGGCACCGCGTATCCTGCACGAGGAGCACGGCCACGACGATGAGCATGATCATGAGGACGACCACGAACACGACCACGATCACGATCACGACGGCGACCACGATCACGACGGCGACCACGATCATGACGACCACGGCCACGGCGACCTGAGCCCACTCGACCCGCGGTGGTGGCTTGAGGTGGGCCACGAGCAGATCGAAAATATCGGTCTGCTGATCGACAACCTGCTGAACGACCCCGCAGCCCTGCTGACCAACCTGCCCATGGTGCTGGCGGACATGGCTTTTCACGCGGCCCAGCTGCTGCAGGTGGTAGTTCAGTTGTCCCCGGCCCTGATCCAGCCGGCCCTGGGCGTGGTGACCGCCAACCTGGGCTGGGCGATTGCCGGTCTGGCCGCAATCCAACCGGTCGTACCCGTCGTGGCAGAGGCTCCCGCCGGGGCCGAGCCCGGATCGTGGCCTGCCGCCGGCGGAACATCGGCGGCGCCGACCAGCTCACCTGCGGCGACTGCGACCTCGGCCCCCGCGGCCCCGTCGGCCGGTGTGTCGACGACGGCCACCGTCACCACCGGCCCGGTGCCGTCGGCCGCTCCCGGCGGCGGGCCGGGGTTCTTCCCGCCGTACTTGATCGGCTCGCCCGGCGCTGCTGTTCCCGCTGCGGCGCGGGCCAAATCCGCGACTACCGCCAAGAAGAAGGCCTCCGAAGCCGATACCACTGCGGCCGCAGCCGGGGAATCAGCGCGAGAAGCCCGTGCCCGGCGTCGTCGGCGCGCAGCGATCCGTGAGCGCGGATACGGCAACGAATTCATGGACCTACAAACGGATCCGCCAGGGGATGCCGCTCCGGAGACCTCGCCCACGGCCTCGGGCCGTGGCGCGGGGCCACTGGGGTTTTCCGGCGTACTCGACAAGACGGATGCGACGACGACGGGATTGACGACGTTGGGCGAGGCCGAGTTCGGGGAAGGCCCGAGCGCGCCGATGCTGCCCTCGACCTGGAAGCCGGACCTCAAGGACTGAGCGGGTCGGTGCCGGTCGAACCTCACCGAACGCCCGGCTGCCAGACTCTGCGCATGCGCTGGGAATGGTTGCTGCTGGGCGGGTTGGCCGGTGCGCTGACGGGTTGGCTGTTGCGCCGCTACGGCCCGGATGTGGCTCGTCTGCAAACGGCGGCCAGGGTTCTGATGATCGGCGGACTGTCGGTGGTTGCAGCCGTGACGGCACTGTACGTGGCGTTTTTCGCCCTGCTGCTCTACTACCCGGCGGTTTGGGCCTTCGACGACGGATGGCCGTTGACCGTCGCGGTCTACGCTCAGGCGGCTGCGATGTTCGGCGTCGTCGTCATCGCAGTGCGGCGAAATGTGCTGAGCCGGCTCCCCGTCTTGGTCTTCGCCGCGACGACGCTGGCGTTCAGCGCGTGGCTCTGCCTGCATCCGCAGGAATGGCTTCCGCACCCGAGCTGAGCGGCGAACGGGTCGGGGAAGCAGAAACGCCGCCTGCTTGCGCAGACGGCGTTCCCGTTATCGGGGTGGCTGACGGGACTCGAACCCGCGACAGCCAGGATCACAACCTGGTGCTCTACCAACTGAACTACAGCCACCATCGCCGCTCGCGCCTCGCGGCGTATGCGGCTCGTAGATACTAACTGCTCGGGTGCTCGGCAGACGAATCGGATTCGGGTGCGTCGTCCTTCGGCGGCCCGAGCTCGGCCGCGATCGCGGCGATATCGCTGGTAGAAGGCCCGGGCTGGGCGACGAACGCCGTCGAGCGGTAATACTTGAGTTCGCGGATCGACTCGTGGATGTCGGCCAGGGCGCGGTGTGCGAGTCCTTTTTCGGGCTGGCCGAAGTAGATCCTGGGGTACCAGCGCCGGCACAGTTCCTTGATCGAGCTGACGTCGATCATGCGGTAGTGCAGGTAATCGTCGAGTTTGGGCATGTCGCGGGCGATGAAGCCGCGGTCGGTGGCGATCGAGTTGCCGGCCAGGGGAGCGGCCTTGGCTGTCTTGACGTGCCCGCGGATGTAATCGAGCACCATCTCTTCGGCGGTGGCCACATCGACGGTCGAGGCTCGGACTTCTTCGATCAGCCCCGACCGGGTGTGCATCTGTTTGACTATGTCGACCATGGACGACAATGCCTCGTCGTCGGTGTGAATGACCACGTCCAAGCCGTCACCGAGGATGTTCAGGTCAGCGTCGGTGACCAGAACCGCAATCTCGATCAGGCGATCGGACTTGAGGTCCAGGCCGGTCATCTCGCAGTCGATCCATACCAGTTCGTCTCGCACGAAGATCCACAGTATTCCTATAGCGGTGACGAGCCGTCACACCCACCGCGCGTGCCGCCCGCCAAGTAGTGTCAGACCCCGATTGGCTCGTTCGCGAAAACTGGGAGGACCGCGGCATGACCACCGAATCGACAGCCACCCCCGCGCAGCAGATTGCCGCCGGTTACGCAGTCGAAGGCCAGGCATTGGAATTGGGGACGGTCGTCGTCGACGGCGTCGTCGACGCGGCCGCGCAGGTCCGCATCCCGCTGGCCACCGTCAACCGCCACGGGTTGATCGCGGGCGCCACCGGCACCGGTAAGACCAAGACGCTGCAGGTGATCGCCGAGCAGTTGTCGGCCGCGGGCGTCCCGGTGATGATGGCCGACGTCAAGGGTGATCTGTCGGGGTTGGCGAAGGCCGGCGAGACCAACGCGAAGATCGATGAGCGGGCCAAGGACACCGGCGACAGCTGGACCCCGACCGCCTTCCCGGTGGAGTTCCTGTCGCTGGGCACCGAGGGGATCGGGGTGCCGGTCCGGGCCACGATCACCAGCTTTGGCCCGATCCTGCTGTCAAAGGTGTTGGGGCTCAACACCACTCAGGAGTCCACGCTCGGCTTGATCTTCCACTGGGCCGACCAGAAGGGTCTGCCGCTGCTGGACATCAAGGACTTGCGCTCGGTGATCCAGTTCCTCACCAGCGATGAGGGCAAGCCCGAACTCAAGGCGCTCGGCGCGGTGTCGACGACGACGGCGGGTGTCATCCTGCGGGCTCTGGTCAACTTGGAGGCCGAGGGCGCCGATTCCTTCTTCGGTGAACCCGAGCTCGAACCGAAGGACCTGTTGCGCACCGATCCGCAGGGTCGCGGCATCATCAGCCTCCTGGAGCTGGGTGCCCAGGCCGCGCGGCCGGTGATGTTCTCCACTTTCCTGATGTGGGTGCTGGCCGATCTGTTCACGACGCTGCCCGAGGTCGGCGACGTCGACAAGCCCAAGTTGGTCTTCATTTTCGACGAGGCGCACTTGTTGTTCGCCGACGCGTCCAAGGCCTTCCTGGAACAGGTCGAGCAGACCGTCAAGCTGATCCGGTCGAAGGGGGTCGGCGTGTTCTTCTGCACCCAGCTGCCCACCGATGTGCCCAACGAGGTGCTCTCACAGCTGGGTGCGCGGGTGCAGCATGCGTTGCGCGCCTTCACTCCCGATGATCAGAAGGCGCTGTCGAAGACGGTGCGCACCTACCCCAAGACCGATGTCTACGACCTCGAGCAGGCGCTGACGTCACTGGGCATCGGCGAGGCCGTTGTCACGGTGCTGTCGGAGAAGGGTGCGCCGACGCCGGTGGCCTGGACCCGGATGCGCGCACCGCGGTCGCTGATGGACACGATCGGCAACGACGCGATCACCGCGGCCGCCAAGGCCAGCCCGCTGCAGGCCACCTATGGCCAGACGGTGGACCGGGATTCCGCGTACGAGCGGCTGGCGGCCAAGATGGCACCGCCGGCCACCGCGGAGGATCCGGGCGGGTTCGCCGGCGTCGAGGCCTCCGGTGAGATCGAGCCGATGCCGGCCCCGGCGCAACCCCAGGAGCCGGGCATGCTCGAGCAGGTGCTCAAGAGCTCGGCGTTCAAGAGCGCCATGCGCTCGGCGGGCACCGTCATCGGCCGCGAGATCACTCGGAGCATCTTCGGGACGGGCCGCCGCCGCTGAGGCGATCAGGGGCCGAAAGACTAACCGCCGCCGAGCTTCTTGTAGACGGCGCCGACGATCGGGGTCACGATGGCGCGCGGGGCGTACCCGCTGGCCATCGACATGGCCTTGGACGTCACGCCGGGGACCACCCGCATCTTGTTGCGCTCCAAGCCGTCCAGCGACAGCTTGGCGGTGTATTCGGTTGAGATCCAAAGGAAGTCGGGGATCAGCCGCTCCACGAGGGACTGCTCGGACTCGTCGGGCAGGTCGGTGCGTACCGGGCCCGGTGCCAGCACCGTGACGTGCACGCCCGCACCCTTGAGCTCGCCGCGCAGCGACTCGCTGAACGTGTTGGCGAACGCTTTGGAGGCCGCGTAGGTGGCGTTGTTCGGGATCGGGGAGTTGCCTGCCGCGGATCCGGAGATGAGGATGCCGCCCGAGCCGCGTTTGACCATTCCGGGCAGCACGGCCAGCACCAGGTCGTGCACGCCGAGGACGTTCAGTTGCACCTGAGCCTTCTCGCCGGCCGGGTCGAGGTCGATGACCGGACCGAAGGTCGCGGTGCCCGCGTTGGCGCACAGGATGGAGATCTCGCGCCGGGCCAGTTCTCCGCAGAGTGCGTCTCTGGCCGCGGGGTCGGTGAGGTCGACAGCGCGCACCTCGACGGTCACTCCGTAGCGCTCGGTGAGGCGCTGCGCCAGGGAGGTAAGCACATCCTCGCGTCGCGCGGTGATGATCAGGTTGTGGCCGCGGGCGGCGAGCTCGGTGGCCAACGCTTCGCCGATGTTCTGCGAGGCGCCGGTGACCACGGCACGGGCATCCGGACTGGGTGCGGGTACTGGCATGCGGCCAATCCTAAGAGCAGTGCGAGGCCATAAGGTGGCGGGCATGACGAACCCGGGGCGAGCGCGGGTGCTCGCGTGGGCATTGTGGGACTGCGGTGCGACGGGCCTCAACGCCATCGTCGTCACCTTCGTGTTCTCGGTGTACCTCACCGGCAGTGTGGGGGCGGATCTGCCCGGCGACACCACTCCGGCCAGCTGGCTGGGCCGTGCCATGACGGTCGCCGGACTGGTGGTGGCCCTGTTGGCCCCCGTGACGGGTATCTGGGTCGATGCGCCACAGCGGCGGCGCCGGGTGCTGGCGGTGATGACGGGTGCGGCCGTTGTGTTCACGGCGGCGATGAGCCTGATCCGCGACGATCATCGCTACCTGATGCCCGGCCTGGTCCTGCTGGCGTGCACCGCGGCCTGCAACGAGTTGGCGACGGTGCCCTACAACGCCATGTTGCGGCAGCTGTCCACCCCCAACACGTCGGGCCGAATCTCGGGGCTGGGCCTGGCGCTGGGCTACGGGGGCAGCGTCGTGCTGTTGCTGCTGGCGTATGTCGGGTTCATCGCCGGTGACGGGGATACCCGTGGGCTGCTGGGCATTCCGGCCGCCGACGGGCAGAACGTGCGGGCGGTGATGCTGCTCACCGCGGTCTGGTTCGTGCTGTTCGCGCTGCCGATCTTCGTGATGGTGCCGAAAGGGACCGATACCGCCCCCCTCGAACGCATCGGCTTCTTCGGCGCCTACGGCAAGCTGTGGAACGAGATTCGCGGCGAATGGCAGCGCGACCACAACGTCGTCTACTACCTGGTGGCGAGCGCGGTGTTCCGTGACGGCTTGGCCGGGGTGTTCGCGTTCGGTGCGGTGCTGGGTGTCAACGTCTACGGCATTTCACAGGCCGACGTCCTCCTGTTCGGCATCAGCGCCTGTGTGATCGCGGCCATCGGGGCGGTCACCGGTGGCCTGCTCGACGACCGGGTGGGTTCCAAGCCCGTCATCGTCGGATCGTTGTTGTGCCTGATCGCGGTGGGGTTGGCCCTGCTGGTGCTGTCCGGACCGGTGGCGTTCTGGGTGTGCGGGCTGTTGCTGTGCCTGTTCATCGGGCCGACACTGTCCGCGGCACGCAACTTGATGCTGCGGATCACCGCCGACGGCAAGGAAGGCGTGGCATTCGGGCTTTACACGACCGTGGGGCGGGCGGCCTCGTTCCTGGCCCCGTGGCTGTTCTTCACGTTCATCGACCTCTTCGGCGCCGACCGCGCCGGGATGGGCGGGCTGGTCCTGGTGTTGGCCGTGGGGCTGGCGGGCATGCTCGCGGTGCGGGTGCCCGCGCGGCACTCCGGCCCCGCTGTACCGACGCGCTGAAAACGACGGCTCAGGGCGTACCGACGCAGATCGTGATGCCCGTGCCGGTGCGGTGCTGGGTCTGCACACCGTTGACCGTCACCGTGCACGCGACATCCGGGCCGAAGTTCACGACGCTGACGCTGGCGGTTTCGGTTGCGGGTGCGGTGAGTTCGACCTGCTTGCTCCACGGCAGCGGCACGTTGAACTCGGTCTGCAGCATGTTGCCCGTGTCCAGATAGGTGATGTTGATGGCTCGGCCCTCACCGGTCACCTCGTAGGTGACGGTCTCGGTCGGCCCGGGCGCGGTCTCCGTCGGCGGGACAGTGCTCGGCGGCGGCAGCGGCACCGGCCGCGGTACGCGCGAAGTCGTCGTGGGCGCCGTCGGTGACGTGGTGAAACCGGGCTGCGGGGTGACCGGTTGTGGCGCGACCACCGTCTCCTGGCTTGATCCGTTGGCGATCACCAGCGCGATGACCAGGCCCAGCACCACCAGGATGGCGACTGCGGCCAGGATCCACAGCCACAGCCGGGGTTCGTGGTCGTCGGGCTCCGGAGGATTGGGCGCGCCCGGCGGCGGTGGGGAACCGGCCCCGTACTGGCCGGTTGCGTTCGGGTCGTATCCGTAGGGAGGGTAGGACGGCAGCTGTTGGGTCGGGTTGGGCTGCGGTGGCGGAGCGGGCACCGCCGGGTACACGCTCTGATACGGCGGTTGGTTCGAGTACGCCGGATCGGGATAGTCCACGGGGTAGCCGCTACCCAGAGATTGGGTCGGCTCGGACCCGTCGCGGCGTGGTGAATCGGTCATGCCCACCTCATGGCTGCGAGGGTACCTGTGCGGATGCTCAGTCCGCTGCCACCGAGGTCGCAGGTATCGGATGGTGATGAGGGATGCTGAAGAGAACCGCGGAACTGACGGGAGGACGCGAAGTGGCCGCAGACCGGCACGTGCGGGTGAACTACGGCGCGTCGTTGTCACCGGATGCGACGGCGTTTGCCCACTTGGTCGACGACGGTGGTTATCCGCGCGCGGTGCAGCGGTTCCTGCGCGGGTGGCGGGCCAGCTCCTCACGTGACGTCGAGCTGCCGGTGGTCGGCCCAGTGACGAAGGTCATTCATTCGGCCGACGGCCACTGGCTGGCCTGCGAGGTGGCTCCCGAAGGCGGCACCCGCAGCCAGATCTGGGTGGTGACGACCGATCCTGACGACCGCGACGCGCGCCGGATCGACTATTGGCCGACCGATGCCGAGGGCACGGCAGAACTGATCGGTTGGGACGGCACCCAGGTCGCGGCGATCCTCACCGGGGAAGACGGGGTGGGCAGCTCGTGTCTGATCGACCCGGCCACCGGGGACACCCTGGTGCTCGACCGGCGCTCGGGTGGTCGGCTGGTCGACGCCTGGGCCGGTGCCTCGCTGGTGCGGGTCGGGCCGCGTGGGTACCAGGAGCTCATCATGTTGTGGGGGCTGACCGAAATCGCCCTGCTGCCATCAGATCCCGGCTCGGTGACCGATTTCGGTGTGATCCTCGACGATCACACGCCGCGCCGGCTCCGCAGCGGTATCGACGGCGAGACCGCGCTCTATTACCCGGCCAGCACCTACGGACCCAACAGCACCGAGGGTTTCGTGCGGGCCCTGATCCGCAGTGACAACGGCGCCTCCCATGCCCGGTTGCTGGAGGTCACCGTCACGGCCGAGGGCGTGACGTATCACGTCGTCGCCGAACGGGAAGGCTACGAACTCGACGAGTTCGTGGTCAGTGACGATCTGTCGACGGTCGCGTTGTTGTGGAACATCGACGGCCGCAGTGAACTGCAGATCCTGGAGTACGCCGACGAGACGTTGTCGGTACCGATCCCGCTGCCCGGCCCGGTTGCCGGTGAGCTCACCATCAGCGCGGGCGGATCCATGGTGGCGATGACAGTGCAAGGGCCGTCGTTGCCGCGCACCGTCGAACTCGTCGACCCGCGGTCGCTGGAATGGGAGCGGATCGACCGCGAGCCCAGCCGCGGCCCGCTCACCTCGTTACCGACGCTGGAGCGGATCACCGCGCGTGACGGCCTCGAGCTCACGGCGTGGTTGTACCGGCCGCCGGACGAGGTGGTGGGCGCGGTGATGTTCTTGCACGGCGGCCCGGAGGGGCAGGCGCGGCCCGAATACAACGAGATCTTCCCGGCGCTGCTGGAAGCGGGTTTTGCGGTGCTGACGCCGAACGTGCGCGGCTCGGGAGGGTTCGGCCGGGCCTTCGTGCACGCCGATGACAAGGAGTTGCGGTTCGCCGCGATCGACGATGTCGCCGACTGCGCGCAGTACCTGGTGGACCAGGGCATCGCCCGGGCTGATCGGCTGGCCTGCACCGGATGGTCGTACGGTGGCTATCTGACCCAGGCGGCCCTGGCGTTTCATCCGGAACTGTTCGTGGCCGGCATCAGTATCTGCGGGATGAGCGACCTGAACAGCTTCTACCACACCACCGAGCCGTGGATCGCCGCGGCGTCCTATCCCGAGTACGGCCATCCGGTGGCGGATCGTGATCTGCTGGAACGACTTTCGCCGTTACCGAAGGCCGATCAGGTGATCGCGCCGCTGTTGCTGGTGCACGGCGGCAACGACACCAATGTGCTGCCCGACGAATCGCGGCAGATGTACGACGCGCTGACTGCGCTGGGCCGCACGGTCGAACTGCTGATCTTCGAGGACGACGGGCACGAGATCGTCAAGCGGGAGAACCGCGCGGCCCTGGTCGATGCCGCGACCCGCTGGTTGTCCAAAGCGTTCGGTATCTAGCCGGCGGTGAGTGCCGCCAACGTCATCCGGCGCAACACCGCGCGTGAATGTGTCTTGGACGCAGCGGGTCTCACGCTGTAGGGGGTCGAGTTCAGCAGGCCGAACGCGGCATGGGCCATCACCCGGGCATCCTCCTCGGCCAGCTCCGGGTCGAGCCGGGTCAGCACCGTCACCCAGATCTCCACGTACTGCCGCTGGGCGCGGCGCACCTGTCGTCTGGCGCTGTCGGGCAGGTGAGCCAGGTCGCGGTCTTGGATGCGGATCAGATCGGATTCGCCGAACACGAAGTCGAGGTGGAAGTCCACCAGGCTGTTCAACGTGTCGGCGGGGCTTTCGTCGGCCGCGATGACTTCCTGCGCGCCGGCGAGTAGGCGGGTACTGATGCCGACGAGCAACTCGACCAGCAGCGCTTCCTTGTTGGGGAAGTGCCGGTAGATGGCCGGCCCGCTGATGCCGACGGCCGAACCGATGTCCTCCAGGCGCACCGCGAGGTAGCCCCGTTCGGCCACAAGCCGTTCGGCGGCGGCGATCAGCTGGCTGCGGCGATCGGATTTGGCCTTGCTGCGACGGGTGACGGCGCGCTCGGGCATGGCGCCTCCGGAGGGTAGACAACTCAGTTAATGAAAACTAACCTATCACGAGTTAGTTGTCATTAACCGAAATGGGAGCTGCCTTGTCATCGCACCGCGACGAGCATCTGGCGCTGGTTGAGCAGCTGCGCGCCAAGCTCGCCACCGCCGCCCTCGGCGGCCCCGAGCGGGCCCGTCAACGCCATGTGGACCGCGGCAAGTTGCTGCCCCGGGACCGCGTCGACGGACTCCTGGATCCGGGCAGCCCGTTCCTGGAGATCGCCGCCCTGGCTGCCGACGGGATGTACGACGACGAATGTCCCGGCGCCGGGATGATCGCCGGCATCGGCCGGGTCTCCGGCCGGGAATGCCTGATCGTCGCCAACGACGCCACGGTCAAGGGCGGAACGTACTACCCGGTCACGGTCAAGAAGCATCTGCGGGCGCAGGAGATCGCGCTCCAGAACAAGCTGCCGTGCATTTACCTCGTCGACTCGGGTGGTGCGTTCCTGCCGCGGCAGGACGAGGTGTTCCCAGACCGCGAGCACTTCGGCCGCATCTTCTACAACCAGGCCACCATGAGTGCGGCGGGCATCGCGCAGATCGCCGCGGTGCTCGGCTCGTGCACCGCGGGCGGGGCGTACGTGCCTGCGATGAGTGACGAGGCGGTCATCGTGCGTAACCAGGGCACGATCTTTTTGGGCGGCCCGCCGCTGGTGAAGGCTGCCACGGGTGAGGTGGTCACCGCCGAGGAGCTCGGCGGCGGGGACCTGCACTCCAAGACCTCCGGCGTCACCGACCATCTGGCCCACGATGATCGCGATGCGCTGCGGATCGTCCGCAACATCGTCGCCACCCTGGGCCCGGCCGAAGCGCCGCCGTGGGCGGTGGCGCCCACCGTGGACGCCGTCGCCGATCAGACCGAGCTCTACGACGTGGTCCCGGTCGACGCCCGCGTGCCGTATGACGTGCACGAGGTGATCACCAGGATCGTCGACGGCGGCGAGTTCAACGAATTCAAAGCTGAGTACGGCACCACCCTGGTCACCGGGTTCGCCCGCATCCACGGCCATCCGGTCGGCATCGTGGCCAACAACGGCGTGCTGTTCGGCGAATCCGCGCTCAAGGGCGCACATTTCATCGAATTGTGCGACAAGCGCAAGACACCGTTGTTGTTCCTGCAGAACATCGCCGGCTTCATGGTCGGCCGTGACTACGAGGCTTCGGGCATCGCCAAGCACGGCGCCAAGATGGTCACCGCGGTGGCCTGCGCCCGGGTGCCGAAGCTGACCGTGGTGATCGGCGGCTCCTATGGGGCGGGCAACTACTCGATGTGCGGACGCGCGTATTCTCCTCGCTTCCTGTGGATGTGGCCCAATGCCCGCATCTCGGTGATGGGCGGTGAGCAGGCCGCGTCCGTTCTGGCCACGGTCCGCGGCGACATGAGCGCCGAAGAGGAAGAGCAGTTCAAGGCGCCGATCCGGGCCCAGTACGAGCACCAGGGCAACCCGTACTACTCGACCGCGCGGCTCTGGGACGACGGCGTGATCGACCCTGCAGACACCAGAACTGTGCTCGGACTGGCTCTTTCGGTTGTCGGCCAGGCTCCGCTGGAGCCGGTCTCCTACGGCGTATTCAGGATGTGAGGGGCATGTTCGACACAGTCCTCGTCGCCAACCGCGGCGAAATCGCGGTGCGGGTCATCCGCACCCTGCGGACCATGGGCATCCGGTCGGTGGCGGTCTTCAGCGACGCCGACGCAGGGGCGCGCCATGTCGCCGAAGCTGACACAGCCGTACACATCGGGCCTGCCGCGGCCCGGCAGAGCTATCTCGACATCGACGCTGTCGTGTCGGCCGCGCAGGCTTCCGGTGCGCAGGCCGTTCACCCCGGCTACGGATTCTTGTCCGAGAACGCCGATTTCGCCGCTGCGCTGCAGGCGGCGGGCATCGTGTTCATCGGACCGCCGGCGCCGGCGATCGCCACCATGGGCGACAAGATCGCGGCCAAGGCCGCGGTTTCGGCGTTCGGTGTCCCCGTGGTGCCGGGTATCTCGCGGCCGGGCCTGACCGATGATGAGCTGATCGCCGGCGCGCCGGAGGTCGGTTTCCCGGTTCTGGTCAAGCCGTCGGCAGGCGGCGGCGGCAAGGGCATGCGGGTGGTGGAGCGGGCCGCCGATCTGCCGGCCGCGCTGACCAGCGCCCGACGGGAAGCCGCTGCCGCCTTCGGTGACGACACCCTTTTTCTGGAGCGGTTTGTGTTGCGGCCCAGGCATATCGAGGTGCAGGTGCTTGCCGACGCTCACGGCAACGTCATCCACCTCGGTGAGCGCGAATGCAGCCTGCAGCGCCGCCATCAGAAGGTGATCGAGGAGGCGCCGTCGCCACTGCTGGACCCGGCGACCAGGGCGCGCATCGGTGCGGCCGCCTGCGATACGGCGCGTAGTGTCGACTACGCGGGCGCGGGCACCGTGGAGTTCATCGTGTCCGCCGATGCGCCCGACGAGTTCTTCTTCATGGAGATGAACACCCGGCTGCAGGTCGAGCATCCGGTCACCGAGATGGTCACCGGCGTCGACCTGGTGGAACAGCAGGTTCTGATCGCCGCGGGCGAGAAGCTCGCGATCGGCCAGGACGACATCGTCATGACCGGCCACGCCGTGGAAGCACGGGTGTACGCCGAGGATCCCGCCAACGGTTTCCTGCCAACCGGCGGCCCGGTGCTGGGGTTGCGCGAGCCCGGCGGGCCAGGGGTGCGCGTGGATTCCGGCCTGGTCGCGGGCACGGTTGTGGGCAGCGACTATGACCCGATGCTGTCGAAGGTCATCGCTCATGGCGCCGACCGGACCGCGGCATTGCACAAACTGGACCGCGCGCTGGCCGATACCGCGGTGCTGGGCTTGACCACCAACACCGAGTTCCTGCGCTTCCTGCTGGCTGACCCCGATGTGGCCGCGGGCCGTCTGGACACCGGCCTGCTGGACCGTCGCGCACCGGATTTCGCCCCGCCGGCACTCGGCGACGCCGAGTTGATCGCTGCCGCGGCTTATCAGTGGATCAGCCACTGGGAGCAGGCCGGCGACGATCTGTGGGCCCGGCCGACCGGCTGGCGAGTGGGGGAGCGTGCCCCGGCCGCTTTCCGGCTGCGGGCCGGAGACCGCACCGACCACGTGTATCTCACGGGGATCCCGAGCCGGGCCACCGCGACCGTCGAGAACGGCGAAACTCATACTGTGAGCGCCGCTTTCGCCGGAGGTCGGTTCACTGTCACCCTTGACGGTGTGCGGACCGAGTACCTGGTCGCCGCTCAGCCCAGCGGTGGCATCGGGCAGCTCTGGCTCTCCGGTGCCGGGCGTAGCTACCTGGTCGAGGAGGTTCGTGAGGCGCCGGTGCGCCCCGACGACGAGCACAGCGGCGACGCCGAGCTCCTCAGCCCGATGCCGGGATCGGTGGTCGCGGTAGGCGTCGAGAACGGCTCCGCGGTAACGGCGGGCACCACGGTGGTCACCGTCGAGGCGATGAAGATGGAGCATGCCCTGACCGCACCCACCGATGGTGTGGCCGAACTACTCGTCGCCGTCGGCGACCAGGTCAAGGTGGGTCAGCTGCTGGCCCGAATCACTGCTGCGACACAGGAGAACGAGCAATGAGCGACTTTTTGTCGACCGGTACGCTGCCGGACCACTACGCGGAACTGGCCAAGACCGTCCGCGACTTCGCCCAGAGCGTGGTCGCCCCGGTCGCGGCCAAACACGATGAGGAACACTCGTTCCCGTATGAGGTCGTCGCCGGTATGGCCGACATGGGACTGTTCGGCCTGCCGTTCCCCGAGGAGTACGGCGGCATGGGCGGCGACTACTTCGCGCTGTGCCTGGCGTTGGAGGAGCTCGGCAAGGTCGACCAGAGCGTGGCCATCACATTGGAGGCAGGCGTTTCGCTGGGCGCCATGCCGGTCTACCGCTTCGGCAATGACGCCCAGAAGGAAGAGTGGCTGCCGCTGCTGGCCAGCGGTAAGGCGCTGGGCGCGTTCGGCCTGACCGAGGCCGGTGGCGGCAGTGACGCCGGGGCCACCAAGACCACCGCCAAACTCGACGGTGACACCTGGGTGATCAACGGCTCCAAGCAGTTCATCACCAACTCCGGCACCGACATCACCAAGCTCGTCACCGTCACCGCCGTGACCGGGGAACGCGAGGGCGGCAAGAAGGAGATCTCGTCCATCCTGGTGCCAGTGCCGATCGAGGGATTCACCGCCGAGCCGGCCTACAACAAGGTCGGCTGGAATGCCTCGGACACGCACCCGTTGAGCTTCGACGACGTGCGGGTGCCCGCCGAGAACCTGCTGGGCGAGCGGGGCCGTGGCTACGCCAACTTCCTGCGCATCCTCGATGAGGGCCGGATCGCGATCGCGGCATTGTCGGTGGGCGTTGCGCAAGGCTGTGTCGACGAATGTGTCAAGTACGCCAAGGAACGTCAGGCGTTCGGCGCGGCCATCGGCACCTATCAGGCCATCGCGTTCAAGATCGCCCGGATGGAGGCGCGCGCCCATGCCGCCCGCGCCGCCTACTACGACGCGGCCGCACTGATGTTGTCCGGCAAGCCGTTCAAGAAGGCGGCCTCGGTGGCCAAGCTGGTCTCCAGCGAGGCCGCGATGGACAACGCCCGCGACGCCACCCAGATCTTCGGCGGGTACGGTTTCATGAACGAATATCCGGTGGCGCGTCACTACCGGGACAGCAAGATCCTCGAAATCGGTGAGGGGACAACAGAAGTGCAGTTGATGCTGATCGCGCGGGAGGCGGGTTTGTGACCGAGGATCGAGTGATCGAACAGCGTGGGCTCTGGTTCGAGGAGTTCGAGATCGGGGTGCGCTACCTGCACCGACCCGGGCGTACCATCACCGAGGCCGACAACACACTGTTCACCGCCGTGACCATGAACACCCAGGCGCTACACCTCGATGCGGCCTGGTCAGAGCAACAGCCGCCGTTCAACCAGCGGCTGGTGAACTCGATGTTCACGCTGGCCACCCTGGTCGGGCTCTCGGTCTCCCAGCTCACCCAGGGCACCACCGTCGGCAACCTCGGGTTCTCCGAAATCGCTTTCCCCAAGCCGATGTTTCACGGTGACACCCTGTACGCCGAGACCGTCGCCACGGAGAAGCGGGCATCCAAGAGCCGTCCCGGCGAGGGCATCGTCACGTTCGTGCACACCGGACGCAACCAACACGGCGACGTCGTCGCCACCGCTACCCGCAAGGCCCTGATGCGGATGCGCCCGGAGGGAGAATCCCGATGACACCGCGCACGCGAGGAGCAAAATGACAGTTGGCAATAACGGAGCGGGCTGGCTGTTCTGCCCGGCGGACCGGCCCGAGCGGTTCGAAAAGGCCGCGGCGGCAGCCGATGTGGTGATCCTGGACCTCGAGGACGGGTGCGCGGCCAAGGACCGGCCGGCCGCCCGCCAGGCCCTGATCGACACCCCGCTGGACCCGTCCCGCACCGTGGTGCGGGTCAATCCGACCAACACCGCCGACCACGAGCTGGATCTGAAGGCGGTCGCGGCCACCGATTACACCACCGTGATGCTGGCCAAGTCCGAACACGCCGATCAGGTGCGCGCCCTGGCCCCGCTGGACGTCGTGGTGTTGATCGAGACGCCGCTGTCCGCATTGAACGTGGTGGAGCTGGTGCAGCCCGACAATGCCTTCGCGGTGATGTGGGGCGCCGAGGATCTGTTCGCCGTCACCGGTGGCACCGCCAATCGCTGGCCGGACGGCACATACCGTGACGTCGCCCAGCATGTCCGGTCGCAGACCCTGCTGGCGGCCAAGGCCTACGGGAAGCTGGCGCTGGATTCGGTGTACCTCGACATCAAGAATCTCGACGGCCTGCGGGCCGAGGCCGACGACGCGGTCGCGGTCGGTTTCGACGCCAAGGTGGCGATCCACCCGACGCAGGTTGCCGTCGTCCGGTCGGCCTATGCGCCGACCGAGGAGCAGATCGTCTGGGCGCGAGCCGTCCTCGACCGGGTGGCAGGAGAACGCGGTGTGTTCCAGCACGACGGACTGATGGTCGACGCTCCGGTGCTGCGCCGCGCCGAGCGGATCGTCGCGCTGGCTCCGCAAGGCTGAGCCGGCGCGCGTGTCCGACACGCGCCCAATCCGTTACCCGCGATGAACGCGGTCGGTTTCGGTTCGGGCGCATAATGGCCATATGCCCCAGTGCTGCGACGGGCCGAGCGGATCGTCCAGCTAGCGCCACATCCAGGCATCTAGCCGGAGGCCTCTCACCAGGGGTTTTGCACGTACCGCCGCTGCGCTGAGCACCTCATGGACTGGCGGCGCAACATGCTGCCACCCGAGAAGGAGGCGGTATGGCTGAGCTGGCTGCGGCACTGAGTGTCGATTTGGATCCGGTGCGTCTTCTCGACGCCGACGGGTCACCCACCGACGAGACGCGGTACAGCCGCGATCTGCCGCCCGAGACACTCGGATGGCTCTATGAGTCCATGGTGGTCACCCGCGATCTGGACGCCGAGTTCGTCAATCTGCAACGCCAGGGTGAGCTGGCGCTGTACGCCTCCTGTCGCGGCCAGGAGGCCGCCCAGATCGGGGCTGCCGCCTGCCTTCGCAAGTCCGACTGGTTGTTCCCCCAGTACCGCGAGATCGGCGCGTTCCTCCTGCGGGGAATCACCCCGGGCCAGATGGGGGCGGTCTGGCGGGGCCAATGGCATGGTGGCAGCGAGTTCACCAGCCGCTGCGTCGCCCCGATCGCGATACCCATCGGCACCCACGGACTGCATGCCGTCGGGGCCGCGATGGCGGCTCAGCGGCTCGGCGAGGATTCGCTGACGGTCGCGTTTCTCGGCGACGGAGCCACCAGTGAGGGCGATGTGCACGAGGCGCTGAACCTGGCCTCGGTGTACCGCGTGCCGTGCGTGTTCTTCGTGCAGAACAACCAGTGGGCGATCTCTGTGCCGGTCAGCAGGCAGCAGGCCGGACCGTCGATCGCGCACCGGGCCATCGGTTACGGCATGCCGGGGATCCGCGTCGACGGCAACGATGTCCTGGCCTGCTACGCGGTGATGGCCGAGGCGGCCGAACGCGCCCGCTCCGGCGCCGGCCCCACGCTCATCGAGGCCGTCACCTACCGGATGGGGCCGCACACCACCTCCGACGACCCGACCCGCTACCGGTCGGCCGACGAGGTCGAGGAGTGGCGCGCCCGCGACCCGATCGCGCGTTACCGCACCTATCTGCAGAACGCCGGCTTGCTCGACGAACGGTTGGATCAGCGGGTCGGTGCGCGTTCGCGGCGGCTGTGCGCCGAGGTGCGCGAGTCCCTCGTGGGGGCGGCGGATCCGGATCCGGCTGAGTTGTTCGACACCGTATATGCCGAGATCACGCCGGAATTGGCACGTCAGCGCGAGGCGTTGTCGGGTGAACTGGCGAAGGAGGCGTGAGGTTCATGACGCAGATCATCGATCGTCCTGCCGCTCAGGGTGATTCGCCAGAGCCGTGGGAACCGACACTGGCTCCCGTGGGAATGCCGGCCGTTGAACTGACCATGGTGGCGGCCATCAACCGGGCGCTGCACGATGCGATGGCCGTCGACGACCGCGTGCTGGTGTTCGGTGAGGACGTCGCCACTCTCGGCGGGGTTTTCCGAGTGACTGAAGGACTGTCCGAGACCTTCGGCTCAGAAAGATGTTTCGATACGCCGCTGGCCGAATCAGCGATCATCGGGGTGGCTGTCGGCCTGGCGATCCGCGGGTTCGTCCCGGTGCCGGAGATCCAGTTCGACGGGTTCAGCTTTCCGGCCTTCGACCAGATCGTCAGTCACCTGGCCAAGTACCGGATGCGCACCCACGGCGACGTCAACATGGGTGTGACGGTGCGCATTCCGTCGTTCGGCGGTATCGGTGCGGTCGAACACCATTCGGAGTCCACCGAGACGTACTGGCTGCACACCGCGGGGCTGAAGGTGGTCGTACCGTCGACGCCGTCTGATGCGTACTGGTTGCTGCGGTATTCGATCGCCGGCGCCGACCCGGTGATCTTCCTGGAGCCCAAGCGACGTTACTGGACACGCGAACTCGTCGACACCACCGCGCCCGCCCCGCCGATCGGCCGGGCGGCGGTGCGGCGCAACGGAACCGACGTCACGGTCATCACCTACGGCGGGCTGGTGGCCACGGCGCTCAACGCCTCGGAGCTGGCGGCCGAGCAGGGGTGGAGCCTCGAGGTCATCGATTTGCGCTCGCTCAACCCGCTCGACTTCGACACGGTGGCCGCGTCGGTGCGGCGAACCGGCCGAGCCGTCGTGTTGCACGAGGGGCCGCGCACCCTGGGCTTCGGCGCCGAGCTTGCGGCCCGGATCTCCGAGGAGTGCTTCTACGACCTTGAGGCGCCGGTATTGCGCGCCACCGGTTTCGACACGCCCTACCCACCGGCCCGGCTGGAGAAGGTCTGGCTGCCCGGCGTCGACCGCGTCCTCGACTGCGTCGAGCGTGCCATGGGGCAGCCGTGAACCGGGAATTCCTGGTCCCCGACCTCGGTGAGGGACTGGAAGATGCGACCATCACCAGCTGGAGCGTCGGGGTGGGCGATACCGTCGAGCTCAACCAGACGCTGTGCACCGTCGAGACCAACAAGGCCGAGGTGGAGATCCCGAGCCCCTTCGCCGGCCAGGTGCTCGAGCTCGGCGGCAAGGCGGGGGACACCTTGACCGTGGGGTCGCTGTTGGTCCGAGTCGACACCAGTGAGCCTGCCGCGCAGCCAAGTAGGACGGCGACAACTGAGACTGTGACAAATGGTGCGGTGTCGCGTAAGTCGGTACTCGTGGGGTACGGCGCCGACGACACGATGGATGCCAGCAGGCGAGCGGCGACCGCGGAACCGCGAGCCCGGGCCAAACCTGCGGTGCGGAAACTGGCTGCCGAGCTCCACGTCGACCTTCAGAAGATGGCGCCGGGATCCGGGCCTGAGGGCATCGTTACGCGTGAGGATGTTCTGGCCGCCGCAGGCAGTCCGGACATCGTCGAGGTGGGCGGTGTCCAGGCTACGATGGCGCGGCGGATGTCGCTGTCGCGTAAGGAGATACCTGACGCGCACGCTCGGGTGGAGGTGGATTGCTCAGCGCTGTTGCTGTTGCGTGACCGCATCAAGGACGCGGATGCCGACTTGGTCGCCACGCCGTTCGTATTGACGCTGCGGCTGCTGGTTCTGGCGCTCGGACGGCATCCGCTGTTGAACTCCACATGGCTCGAAACCACTGAAGGCCCTCAGGTCCACCGGCATCCGGCCGTACATCTGGGCTTCGGTGTCGCCGCACCGCGTGGGCTGTTGGTTCCGGTGGTGCGGGATGCGCAATCGAAAACGACCCGCGCGTTGGCCGCAGAGGTGGCCAGGCTGACCGAACAGGCCAGGGCCGGAACGCTCAGTCCGGGCGAGCTGAGCGGATCGACCATCACGGTGTCGAACTTCGGGGCCCTCGGCCTGGACGACGGTGTGCCGGTGATCAACTATCCGGAGGCCGCCATTGTGGGAATGGGCTCGATCAAACCGCGACCGGTCGTGGTCGACGGCGCAGTGGTGGCGCGCCCGACCATGTCATTGACCTGTGTTTTCGACCATCGCATCGTCGACGGTGCGCAGGCCGGCGCATTCCTGCGCGATCTGCGTTCGCTGGTCGAAGCGCCCGAGCTGGCGGTGATGGACCTGTAGCGGCTATTTGCGTTTGGCAGCGGCCAAACGGGCCGCGAATTCCGGGGATTCGATGGAGCGGGCCTGTGGGCCGAGTTCGATGTCGACGGCGGACCGGTGCTGGTCGATGTCGACGGTCCCTGGATTGGCGGTGGCTCGCATCGAGGCTTTCGTCGCGATCACGACGTCGCGCGGAGCACCTGCGGGGCCGGCGGCCAGCATGCGGGCAGCGCCGACCGGGTCTTCGGCGATCGACAGCGCCAGCCCGTGGCGTACCGCGGACTCGGCGTCGAAACGCATGCCGAACAACAGTGCCGCCCTGGCGACCTGCGGGCCGACGCCTCGCTGCAGCATCCACGTCGCGCCGCCGCCCGGGTGGATGCCCAGCTTCTGGAACCGCGGGTCGAACAGCGCCGCCGGCCCGGCGATGCGGACGTCGGCGGCCAGCGCCAGGTTCAGGCCGGCGCCGACGGCGGCGCCGTTGACCGCTGCGATCGTCGGCAGCGTGCAGTCGGCGAGCGCAAGGAAGCCGTCATAGATCTTGCGCAGACCCTCTTCGGTAGCTTCGCCGAGTGCGGTGAGGTCGGCACCGGCACAGAACGCCTTGCCCGCGCCGGTGACGATCACGGCGTGCACATCGGGGTCGGCCTCGGCGGCCTCGACCGCGGCGCGTAGGGCCGCCGACATCTCGAAGGTCACCGCGTTGCGGCGATCCGGATCGTTGACGGTGATGATTGCGACGTGATCGTCGACGCTGACCAATACTGAATCGGACACGAGGTCACCCTAGCCGTTGACCCCAAATGTTCATCGAAACGCCAGCCAGGTTGGCCAGCGTTCCGGCACCTGCGAGCGGACACTGATCCGGTGACGGCCGACGTTGCCGGTATTTCTGGCGCCCCGAGCGCCGGGTCGGTTCCGCCGCCCCGGCGGCGTCTGTTGTTGTCGGCCGCCGGAGTGATCTTCGTGATCGATGTGGGGACCAAAATGCTGGCCGTGGGCTTGCTCGAGCCTGGACGCACGGTCCCCTTGTTCGGTGACTGGTTGGCCTGGGAACTGACCCGTAACTCCGGGGCGGCGTTGTCCATGGCGGCGAATCGCACGGTGATGCTGACGATTCTGGTCCTGTGCGTGGCGGCGGCGATCGGGTGGATCGGCGCACATGCCCGCTCGCCATGGTGGGCTGTGGGTCTGGGCGCGATCCTGGGCGGCGCGGCGGGCAATCTCGTAGACCGGCTCTTCCGGGCTCCCGGACCCATGCGGGGGCATGTGGTCGATTTTCTGGCCATCGGCCCGCTGCCGGTGTTCAACGTTGCGGACCTCGCCGTGTTGGCGGGTGTGGTGTGGTTGATCGCGTTGTCGCTGTTGGGTTTTCCATTCGACAGCGCCCGAATCTCAGGGACTCATGCCGGAAGTTGACCAGCAGCGGCGGGTCGCTTCCGCCGAACGCCCGCCCAGTGTTCCGTGGTACGAGACCACCGCGGCGATCGTCGTCGCGGGTATCGGTGGCGTTGCGGCCATCGTCGCCTTGGTGGTCGCCATTCTGATGACGTCGCACCACTCGGTGCTGCCTCATCAACCCGAGCGGCTGACCCCGCTGGCTCCGACGAAGCCAGTGTCGTCGCGTTCGACCACGACCAGCATCAGCACCGCGCCGAGGACACCGGTGAGCACCAGCGAAGACCTCGGGCCGATTACGGTTGCTCCGCCGCCGGCGCAGGAACCTGATACCACGACGCCGCCGACCACGACCATGTCCAACCCGTACGCCACCACGTCGGTGCCCAATGGGGCGGCGTTCTGAGCGGGCCGGGTTGCAGCGTTCGAAACAGGATCAACCGAATCCGATCCCGATGCCGCCCGAGACAGCGTCATCGGGTTGGTTTGGGCACGACACATCTACGTACACAGTGGTGTTGGACGGATCGTTGCCGGGTGACCGGTCGGGATTGTGGACCGCGGTGGCCCTGCAACGCGTGAGTGGTTCGCTGCTCACGCCGCTGACCCAGTTGATCTGGACGTTGTAGCCCTTGGCGGTGAGATCGTTGATCGTGTCCGCCGCCGATCGAGCGCCCGATGTCGGATCAGCTCCGGCAGGTGGGGCGAGAAACACCGCCGCACACAGCACCCCGAAGGTAGTGAAGACCTTCGCGCAACTCGACATTCGCGGCCTACTTCCTCCCGCGGTCAGACCGGCTTTGCCAGTCTACGCGCGTTCGGATTCAGGATGTCTCGGACTCGTCCGGACACTGCACGTCGACGTACACCGTCACCGAGGTTTTCGGCAGGGCCGGAACTCCACGGTTGGGGTTGTGCACCGAGTTGACCCGGCATCGGTCCAGCGGCAACGTGCTGGTGCCGCCGATCCAGTTGATCGCCACGGTATATCCGTCGGAACTCAATTCCTGGATGACCTGGTCGGCGGGTTGCCCGCTGCCCCCGGTCGGCTCGCTAGCGGCCGATGGCGCGCTCGCTATGGCGACAGCCGACAGCGCCATCGTCATCCCGATCAACTTCGGACATCGCTTGTGTGCCAGCATCCCCGACCTCCTGGCGGTCGGATCTCATGCTGCTGCTCTCACCGGTAGCGCCGGCCGTCATCGGCCAGTGTACGCGGGATGTACGGAAAGTGAACGGAACGTTACCGGATTCCGTCCAACCGATGGGGCGCGAGGAAACGAAAATCGGGCAGCGCCCGAATGCTGGTGGACGCTGCCCGAAATGTTCGGCGTTATGGAGCAGGTGGTGCCGGAGCGGGAGGCACGGGGGCTCCCGGAGCCGGCGGCGGGGCTGCCGGATCGGAGAGATTCTCTCCGAGACCCTGCGGAATGTTCGTTCCCGGTGGCGGCGCAGTGCCCGGAAGTGGTTCGCCCAGTTGTTCTTTGGGTACCTGACCGAGCAGGGAACCGCGCAGGTTCCCATTGCGGTACAGCGTGTGCATCTGCCGCATCCAGTCGAGCCCGGAGATATCCGCATTCTCCTGGCCCGGCTCGACTCCGACGACGGTGCCCTGACCGGGCGCCGACGGTTTCTCGTTCTGCGGGAAGAAGTATCCATTGTTGAAAGCCCGGAGGTTGGGTGCCTCAGTCGGCGGCGGACCACCGGGTGCAGAGGGAGCTGCGTACTGGCCCAGCAGCGCGCCCGGGCTCATGTCGACCCCGTTCGGGACGCCGAGCCGGCCCGGTGCCGTTTCCGTGCCGGTCTGTCCCAGCACCGACAACCCGCTCGGCCCGAGGGGCGCCCCCATCAGCGGCACCTCGGGCCCGGGCGGCGGTGGCGGCTCCGGGGCCGGGGCCGGCGCGGCGACCGCGGGCGCGCCCGGAACCTCCGGCGGTGCCGGATCGGCGGCGGCGGTCGCCGAGCAGGCGACCGCCGCGCCGATCACGAACAGCCCGGCTGCGGCGAGGTTGGCCATCGCGTTCCTGGCTGCGAATGGGCCGTCCGAGTTCTCGCTCATGCCTTCGTGTTTCGCTGTCACAGCCAGTCCGTCAGACTGCCTTGGTGACGCCGTAGTAGGCCACCACGTCGTCAGTGTCGGTGGTGGAGCTGGTCAGCGTGGCGTACGACCGCAAGAAGGACTGGCCGACGCACCCGTCGATCTTGATGTGAACATCCTTCACGGTGACGCGCACGGGCGCGGCCTTGAACGACTTCTTGTTCACCGAGACATTGGTGACGGTGCCTGGCTTGGCGTGGATTTCGATCGTGCCCGAGATCGGCATGCTCACGCCGGTGGGGATGATGCCGGCCAGGGTGGAGCCCGAGGTGCTCAGACCGATCGATCCGATGAGGCGGACCTGCCCCAGCTCGATGCCGCAGCCGATCTGGTAACCGGTGTCGAGCGTGCCGCCGTTCAGTGTGGTCGATCCACTGCCGGTGACGGTGCCGGTGAACGTGGCACCCACCAGGTATTCACGCGACGACGCAGCAGTGGTCAGCGGTGCGACCGGAAGCTGGCTCTCGTCCTTGGCCGAGACCGTGAGCGTCCAGCCGTCCGGGGTCTTGACGACACCCGGCTCGGCAGAGGCGACGAGCCCGTTGTCGGGCGGTGGCCCGGCGTCGACGGCCGGGGCGGCGGGGTCCGGCGGCGGAGGTGGCGGGTCCGCCGACGCGAGGGGCGCCAACGCAACCGGGGCCAGCAGGCAGACAGCAGCCAGGGTGGCGAAACGATTCAACATGCGGGAACTTGTGCCTCTCGTGGGGTTCGAATCCGAGGGATCAACGTGGTGATCAGGGCGAATCATGATGTGGTACCGAAGCCTGGCTCAGACGGCCTTGGTGACGCCGAGGTAGGTGATGACGTCGTCGGTGTTGTCGGTCGAGCTGGTCAGCGTCGCGTAGGTGCGAATGAACGACTGACCGGCGCACTGATCGAACTTGATGCGGACGCCCGTGATGGTCACGCGGGTACCGGTGCCCTTGAACGACTTCTTGTCGATCGGAACGATGGTGACCGTGCCGGGCTTCAGGTACACCTTGCCCTGCAAGCTGATTCCGGTGCCGAGGCTGGCGTCGCCGGCGGAGCCGGTGAACGGAATCTTGATGCCCGGCGTGAAGCTGAGGCCGGGGTTGATCTCGGTCTCGTCGCTGATGATGCCGCAGCCGATCTGGGCGCCGGCCTCCAGAGTGCCGCCGGTGAGCTTGGTCTTACCGCCGCCCGATACCTTTCCGGTGAACGTGCCACCGACGAGGTATTCGCGCGACGAGATCGCGGTGGTCAACGGTGCGACCGGGAGCAGGGTTTCGTTGGAGCCGGCCACCGTCACGTGCCAACCGTCCGGGGTGTCCAGGACGCCGGGGGGTGAGGACGGCACCGCGCCGGTGTCCGGTGGGGGCGGAGCCGGCGCGGCCGCTGCGGGGACGGCGGGGTCCGGCGGCGGCGGGGGATCTGCGTACGCAAGGGGCGCAATCGCTACAGGGGCCAACATGCAGACTGCAGCCAGGGGGGCAAAACGACTGAACATGCGTGAACGTGCGCCTCTCGTGGGTCTGGTCCCTGTCGTTCTGCGACGCGCCGTGGTCGCCAGAACCCAACGGGTCCAAGGGATCTGTCGCGACGAATCATGAACGTGTTGCGTTTCGGTTCGGTGAACAACGTGCCAACAGTTGCCGCCGCATTCCCGTCCAGCTGGGTGCTCTCGAACCTGTGAACTTGCTGGGAAAGTGTTTGTGCTGCAGCGCATTCCATATATGAGGAAAGGCGATCGCCGGCGGCACGCGATGGACGACCCGTAGAGGGCGCCGGTTGGTTGATTGTTCACCTTTTGGACATGTGAACCCTCAACGGTGTGGTGATTCGGAGGGTTATGGCGCAAGCCTCGAAACTGCCACCGACTGAAGGAGGAATCGTTGAGGTCGTCTCAGATGTACGGGCGAGGGTTGGTGTCGCTATGCATGGCCTTCAGCATCGGATTCGCGGCCATGCCGATAGCCGTCGCCGAACCTGGTGACCAGGCCCCCGTGCCCGGGCCGGCGGCGCCCGAGCTGCCGCCGGTGACCGCAGGTGCGCCGGCCGCCGGTCCGGTACCTGTGCCGGTCGCCAGCACCGATGATGCCGGTGTGCCTGCGGTTACGGCCTGCTCGACGTTCGCCAACGCACTGGACTCGGCATCGACGTTCTACGGCGATTTCGCGGACTCGATCGAAGGTGTGGAGCGGCCGGACTACGGAGATCCGACCATCAGCACGACGAACACGAGCGGTCGGACCGCGCTGCGTGAGGCAGCCGCAACGGCGATGAATGCTGCTGGCACGCCAGGGCTTTCGCCAGACATCGCCAACCCGATGCGATCGTGGTCCTTCGGTGCCACCAAGCTGCTCTTGAAGATGGGGTTGCGCAGCGGCGGTCAATCGCTCAATGACACCGCTACCCAGCTGAACAACGATGCCACCAATGCACAGATGGCGTGTGCCGCAGCGGGAACCCACGCCTGACGCCATCGTCGGCAGTAGTCACCTTTCCAGCTCAACCACCATGCGCGGTGAACCGTGCCATCAGTGAAGGAATACCGTGCTCCGGCTTGCGATTTCGTTGCTCACTCTCGTATGGCTGGTCACCAGTTGTGCCGGCAGCGGCGACAAGGCCCAAGGTCCGCCGAAGGAAGTGCCCAAGTCGGCCCTTGAGGGGTTGCTGCTCACCACCGACCAGGTGAACACCCTGATGGGGACCAGCGCAATGGTGGCACACCCACCGGTCACCGAGATGAACGACCATCGCAACCTGCTGCCCAATCTGAACTGCCTCGGCGTGTGGCAAGTCGACGAGGCCGCCATCTACGGTGACCGCTGGACCGCCATGCGTCAGGTGCTGCTACGCGACCCGGACACCGACGTGTGGGACAACCTGCTGGTGCAGTCCGTGGTGATCTTCCCGTCGACACAAGAGGCCACCGACTTCCTCGGTCAGTCCGCCGATCGCTGGTCCAAGTGCACCAACCACAATGTGAACATCACCCTCAATGGGCAGCCGCTGCCGAAGTGGCGCAGCGGCGACCTGACCGCGACGGATTCGCAGCTCACCTTGCCTTTCACCCGTACCGACGGCGACCAGGTCCGCTCCTGTCAGCGTGCGCTGGCGGTCGCTGCCAATCTCGTGATGGACATTCAGGCGTGCAAGCCGGCAGGTTCGGCGGTGACGCAGGCCGATGATGTGGTGGACAGGATCAAGGCTGCGATGCCGCGCTGATCGTCGGCTTGGCTTCGAACTCTACGAGGTTGGTCGGTGCCCGGAAGCGCCTTAGCGACCGGGAGCGGTACACGAGCGCCGCGGCACGGGACAGCACCTTGCCGCGACCGGGCGGCATTTCGACCTCGTGTACCGCGAAAACTCCGGGGATGTCGAGCAATTCGTCGTACTGGCCGGCGGTGAACCAGAACGGCATCGGCGGGGCGGTGTATTCCTCACTGAGCCTGATGCCGTGTCTTCGGGAGTACCAGCTCAGAAATCGCGGGACGCTGTCGAAGATCAACTGCCCGCCGGGGAACTTGGCGGCACAAGCCGCGATGAGATCGAACACCGCGTCGCGCTCCAGATACTGGAACAGTCCCTCTGCGGTGATCAGCACCCCGTGGGTGGTGTCCACCTGGTCCATCCAGGAGTGGTCGAGCGCGGATTGCGCCAGGTGGCGAAGCCTGTCGGACGACGGCAGCAACTGTTCACGTAACGCCACGATGGGTTCCAGATCAACTGAGAGCCAATTCAATTCGCCGTTGTCCAAGCGCCAGAAGCTGGTCTGCAGTCCTTCTGCCAGGGCCACCACAGTCGCTTTGGGGTATGCCTGCAGGTAGCTGCGGGTGGCGAGATCAAAGGCCAGTGCCCGCAGGGCGGTGGCCTGGTGCGTCCGGCCGAAACAGCGGTAGTCGTAGCCCAGGCTGTCACGCAAGCTGATCGCCAGCGGGTCCTCGATGATGCCGTCGGGCCGGGCCGCCTCGGTCGCTCTCTGATGCAGCGTCAGCAGTGCAGTCTCTGAGATCGCGGTCAGATGTCGGGCGTCGATGACGGGCATGGGCACGACCGTACGCGTTGGCCGGTAGCTGGGACATCACCGCCCCGGTGTCGAGAGTCATTGCGCCGGTGGACAGATCAATCGCACATCGCGGGGAACTTTCTCGCGAAGAGACCCGACTAGCTCAGAGACAGGTCGATACGCGCCGGCAGCGGCTCATGTGAGGAGGTGATCGTGACAGTCCCGTTCTGGCCGGCAGCGCCTCCAGAGGTGCATTCGGCCTTGCTGAGTATGGGGCCGGGTCCTGGATCGGTTCTCGCCGCTGCAGCCCAGTGGCAGTCGCTGAGTGCTCAATACAGTTCGGCAGCAGCCGAACTCACCAAGATCCTGACCGAGGTGCAGGCCGGCAGCTGGGAAGGGCCCAGCGCTGCTGAGTATGTCGCGGCCCACGGGCCCTACCTGGCCTGGCTGGAACAGGCCGCAGCGGACAGCGCCATCACCGCCGCGCAGCACGAGACGGTCGCGGCTGCCTACAGCACGGCCCTGGCGACCATGCCCACCCTGGCCGAACTCGCCGCCAACCACGTCGCCCACGGGATACTGCTGGCCACCAACTTCTTCGGCATCAACACCATACCGATCGCGCTCAACGAGGCCGACTACGTTCGGATGTGGCTACAGGCCGCCGAGGTGATGACGCTCTACGAGGCGTCGGCGGCCAGTGCCTCCGCAGCGGTCCCGTCGCCTCAGCCGGCCCCGTCGATCCTCGCCCCTGGAGCTGAAGCGCGAAGCGACCAGCTGAATACGTCGGGCTCATCCGCGGACAGTCAGCGGCTGGGCGGCATCTGGAAGCTGATCTCCGAGCTCATCTCGGGCGCGGGTAATCCTGAACAGCTCCTCGAGACGTTTCAGCAGCTCTTCGGCAAACTGGGGTTCAACCCGGCCGAGGCGGCCATTCTCGCCATCATCGCGCTGGTGCTCTACGACATGCTCTGGTACCCCTACTACGCCTCGTATTCGCTACTGCTACTGCCGTTCTTCGCGCCGGCACTCAGCGCATTGAGCGCCTTGAGCGCGCTATCGCTGCTGCAGGACACTGTGCCGAATCCGGGCGTGGCACCGGTCCCGACCGAGGTCGCCGGCGGCCATCGGACCGCCGCGTCCGCGGCCGGCCCCGGCGTGGCATTGAGTCCGTCGCCGATGTCCTCGGCTGCGCCGCAGACTACCGACAGCACCGGTCCGGGTGCTCCCGGAGGCAACGCTGCGGCGAGCGCTGCACCGTCGGCATTCGCCGCATACGTCGTCCCCGGCCTGGACCCGCCGGCAGTCTCATCAGGGCCGAAGTCCAGCACCGGAGCACCTGAGAACATGGCGGATATCGTCGCTGCGGTAACCGCGGCGAGAGTGACTGCCCGGGCCCGCAGCCGGCGAAGTCGGGCAGGCCGAAAGCGAGACAAGGCCCCGAGCTACCGCTACGAGTTCCTGGACGACCCCGATACCACCACTGACGGCGAGCCGGAAGCGAACCGGTCTGCGCAGCCGTCATCCAGCGACCAGGGGACCTCCACGCTCGGCTTCGCAGGGGCCGCGTCGGTTCCCGCACACACATCGGCGGCCGGGATGGTCCAGCATGCCCGCGACGGCGCCGGAATGTCGGCTCCGATGCTGCCTGCCTCGTGGCAGTGCAATTCAGATCACACTCGCGAATAGCGGGAACCCGCAACCGGTTTGATGCGACTTATCCGGTAGCCGCACCGCCGGCGCAGTGCAGAGCCGCACGAGGAGAGAGATGACGCTGAACGTGAAAGGCGAGGGACTCGGGGCGTACGTCACGGGAATCGACCCCGAGAACCTCGACGACATCACCACCGAAGAGATTCGTGAGATCGTCTATCAGAACAAGCTGGTCGTCCTGAAAGACGTTCATCCGACGCCTGAGCAGTTCCTTCGCTTGGGCCGCATCATCGGTGACGTCGTCACCTATTACGAGCCGATCTACCACCATCACGACCACCCCGAGATCTTCGTGTCGTCGACGGAGGAAGGGCACGGCGTCCCGAAGACCGGCGCCTTCTGGCACATCGACTACATGTTCATGCCCGAGCCGTTCGCATTTTCGATGGTGGTGCCGCTGGCGGTTCCGGGCCGTGACCGAGGCACCTATTTCATCGATCTCAACCGGGTGTGGGAGTCCCTGCCGGAGACGATGCGTGATCCGGTGCGCGGTACGTTCGCAACCCATGATCCTCGGCGCCACATCAAGATTCGTCCACACGATGTCTACAAGCCGATCGGTGAGGTGTGGGACGAGATCTCCGCGACCACGCCGCCCATCACCTGGCCCACCGTGATCAGGCATCCGAAGACCGGGCAGGAAATCCTCTACATCTGCGCATCAGGGACCACGAAGATCGAGGATCAGCACGGGCGGGTGCTGGATCCTGATGTCCTGGAACAACTTATGACTGCCACCGGGCAACTCGATCCGGAGTTCACGTCGCCGTTCATCCACACCCAACACTACGAGGTCGGCGATGTCGTGCTGTGGGACAACCGGGTTCTGATGCACCGCGCGAAACACGGAACGACGCCAGGAACACTGACCACCCATCGGCTGACCATGCTGGACGGCCTCAAGACACCGGGATATGGGGTATGACCATGAGCATCGCCGAGACGCTGTCTGTGGCCACCAGTGGTTACGGCAGCGCCCAGCTGGCACCGATTCCCGAAGACCTGCTGGTCAAGGTGCTGGAACCGTATTCCTACAAGGGATGTCGCTACCTGCTCGATGCGGAGTACGAAGCCACCGAGACCTCGGTGTTCGCCGTGGGGAACTTCAGCATCAAAGAGCCCGCATACATTCGCGACACCGGCCACTTCAACGCGGCCGAATGGGTCCTGTGCTTCAACCAACTCGCATACAGCGCGTTCGCACCGGCGATCCTCAACGAGCAGATACCCGAATTCCGGGGCTGGTCGATCGAGGACTACTTCGACTACCAGCTTCCCAGCATGCTGATCAAGACGACGGCATCACGGTTCAAGCGCCCGATCAAATCCCGGAAGTTCTCGGCGCGGTTGCTGTGCAATGACTTCGAGGTCATCGACCGAACGATCCGCTATCTCAAGATCGCCTGCACGGTCGAATTCTGGGACGAGGACGGCGGAGCCGCCTCCGGCGAAGTCGAACTGGCCGCCCTCAACATTCCCTGACATCCGGTACGAAAGCAGCCTCACCGCCATGACATACCCACCATCGACGGTACTCGCGCGCATCGGCCGGCGGGCCCGGGAGCAGCCTGAGGCGATCGCCCTGCGGAGCTGCGACGGGACCAGTGCGCTGCGATACCGCGACTTGATGGCCGAAGTGGATCGGCTGGCGGCAGCTCTGCGCTCACATGCCGTGTCGCGAGGCGCGCGCGTCTTCGTGCTCTCGGACAACGGTCCCGAGACCTACCTGTCCGTGTTGGCCTGTGCCAAACTGGGAGCGATCGCGGTCATGGTCGACGGCGGCCTACCCGCGGCGGCGATCGACCGGTTCGGTGAAATAGCCATGCCGAGTGCGGTTTTGCTGACACCTGGCGCCCAGCGCGGCACCGCTGATCAATGCGGGGCGCTCACCTCGACCCCGGCCCTGACCGTCACGATCACCCACGCAGCGGCCCGCGACGAGCCCGCTGCCGTTGCGCTGAGCGAAACGGCAGCCGGGGATGCCGAGCAGCCACTGGCCATGATCTTCACCAGCGGCACCACCGGCACACCGAAGGCAGTGCTGCTGGCCAATCGGACCTTCTACTCCGTCGCCGACATCCTGCAGCGCGAGCAACTGGCGTGGGTCGACTGGGTCGTCGGCGAAACCACGTACTCGCCGTTGCCCGCCACCCACATCGGCGGACTGTGGTGGATCCTCAACTGCCTGATGCAGGGCGGGGAGTGCATCACCGGCGGCGAGAGTGGGATGACCATCGGGCAGATCCTCGCCGCCAATGATGTTGCCACCACGTGCCTGGTGCCCACATTGCTGAGCCGACTGGTGTCCGAGTTGCGGATCACCGGCGCACCGGTGCCGCCGTCACTACGGATGGTTGGGTACGGCGGATCCCGCGCCATCGCCACCGACGTCAGCTTCGTAGAGGCGGCCGGGGTGCGCACCGCGCAGGTGTACGGTCTCAGCGAAACCGGCTGTACCGCACTGTGCCTGCCCACCGAGGACGGATCCATCGCCCGAATCGAGGCCGGCGCGGTGGGGCGTCCCTATCCGGGTGTGGAAGTCCACCTGGACGGTGACGGCAGCGGACCGCCCACGCGATCCGGGGTTGACTCCGCGGCCTCGGGCACACTGTGGATCAAGTCGCCCGCGAACATGCTGGGGTATTGGGGGAATCCCGAGCGGACCGCCGAGACGCTGGTGGACGGGTGGGTGAACACCGGCGACGTCCTCGACCGCCACGACGACGGCTTCTTCTATATCAGGGGCAGGTCATCGGAGATGATCATCTCCGGTGGTGTCAACATCGCGCCCGACGAGGTCGACCGGATCGCCGAGGCGGTCCCCGGCGTCGACGAGGCGGCGTGTTACGAGATCCCTGACGACGAGTTCGGAGCGCTGGTGGGCCTGGCGGTGGTCGCATCGGCAGTGTCGGACGAACCCGCCGCCCGCAAGCTCAAACACGCCATCGCAGCGCACTTCCGGCGCGAGTCGGAGCCGATCGCCAGGCCGTCGACGATCAGGCTCGTGGAGAAAATTCCGCGAACCCAGTCCGGCAAGGTTGTTCGTGCGGCGCTGGGCGCGGTGGCCGGTGTCTGAGGCACTGAGGCATGCCATCCTCGTCGCGCTCTCGGAGGTGCTCTACGTCGAAGAAGCAGACTTCATCCACGGAGATGCCACCGACCTGCGAGATCTCGGACTCGACTCGGTTCGGTTCGTCCAGGTGATGAGGCGCCTCGGCATCGACCGGGAGTCGGAGGTGCCGCGGCGGCTGGCGGACAACCTCTCGGTCGCCGGCTGGGTCCAAGAGCTGGAGAGACCGCGTGCGGCTTCCTGAAGACCCCCGCGCACAACGCATTCCACTGAGCCGCTCGCAGCAGAACAT
Source organism: Mycolicibacterium senegalense (assembly GCF_019645875.1). Taxonomy (GTDB): domain Bacteria; phylum Actinomycetota; class Actinomycetes; order Mycobacteriales; family Mycobacteriaceae; genus Mycobacterium; species Mycobacterium senegalense. The sequence goes on from NZ_CP081000.1 coordinate 2,114,642, forward strand.
TTACCACGGAGTCCTGCGGGACGGTGACCCCGGGCTGTATCGGATCGGCCGACGCTACCGGTTCGCGCCCATCCCGCGGGCGGAGTTCCTGCGCGCTCTGCACAAGACCATCCTGGCCAACCCCATTCAACTGTGTGTGCTGACCGCCCCGGCCGACGATGGCGACCATCCGGACCTGGTGCCGCGACTGTCGGTCGAGGAGATCGTGTCCGTCTGCGCCGACGATCACGATGCTGCGGGGCCCGCCCACGCATGGGAATCAGGAATAGTCGGTAAACCGTTGGTGCGCTACGTCGTTCGGGTCGACGGCACGGACATGGTGCGGGCAATGGAAGCCTATGCGCACCACATTCTTCTCGACGGCGGCGCGATCGGCGTCATCGAAGCCGACCTGGGGCACTTCCTCGCCGGAAGGGCGTCACCCGAAAGCGTCACTGACGGCCTGGTCCGGGTCGCGTCCGCACACCGCCGTGAGGCCGAGCGGATCGACGAATCCCGGCAGCGGCTCACCGCCGTCGTCCAGGGCGAGCTCACCGCGGCCGCCGGGCACATCGGGCGTGCAGGTGCCGCCGCCGACGGCCCCGCGTTCGCGGGCAGGGGAGTTCTCGTCGCCTCCGCGGCGATCCGGGGAGCGGACTACGCCGATGTGCTCGCGTTGGCCGAGCGGGAGAACGTTCCGCTCAACGTGCTGGTGGCGGCTGCGGCGACGGCGGTCGACGCGAGTGTGCGGCACACCACCGAGACTCTGCTGGTGCATGCCGTGGACAATCGCTTCGCTGACCCAGAGCTCAATGTCGCGACCTGCCTGGTCAATTCGATCGCACAGCCGGTCCGGTTCCCACCGCACGCATCGGTAGCCGAGGTGGTGCGCATCATGGACCGGGGATATGTCAAAGCCGGCCGGCGCCGTTGGTTGCGTGAAGAGCATTACCGCCGAATGTATCTGGCGATCAATCGGACCACGTCCGTTCAGACGCTGACGCTCAATTTTCTGCGTGAACCCGGTGCACCCGCACTGGCCCCGTTCCTGACGGACGCGCCGGTGACGTCAGACATCGGTCCCGTCGAGGGTATGACGGTGGCGGCCGTGCTCGACGAGCAGCGGCGCACGCTCACCGTCAACGTCTGGGACCGGCATGACCTTCCGACGAAAAGCGCCGCCGGCGTCGCGAGCCGAATCGCGAGGGCGCTGACGGCCATGACAACGATGTGGGATTCTCCGATCGCGGCGACCGTCGATGCCTGGCGCACGGTCGACGGGGACGGGCGGCTGGGTTCGACATCGCCCGGTCATGACTCCGCAGAGCCGCCGGCTGCCGCGTGGTTCGTCGCGCGTCGAGAGTCGATCGAGGAATGTCGGGGTCGCCGTGAGCATGTCGATCCGTGGATCGCCTGGCTGATCGAAGCGGATATCGCGCCAGGTGATGTCGTGGTGTTCGTCGATGACGACTCCGACAAGGCGCTCGACCTGTTACTCGCATGTCACTTGGCCGGCTGTGGCTACAGCGTCTGCGACAGCGATGACGAGCTCGCGTCGAGGGTACGACGAATCAATCGATACGGCGACGGCATCTCGGCGCACATCGTCGACGTCACGTCGGCGCATCCCTCACCGAGCCCGGGCGTGGATCCGCAGGTTCAAGCCCGCATCGAACAGACGGTGCACGATCCGCATCTGGCCGGCAGAACCGCGTACGTCATGCCGACCTCTGGATCGACCGGCGAACCCAAACTCGTTCAGGTCAGCCATCGTTCACTCGCCGTGTTCGGTGTCGCGATGACCCGCGCCTACGGCTGGGGGCCGGACGACACCGTCCTGCAGTGTGCACCTCTGACGTCCGATATCAGTGTCGAAGAAATCTTCGGAGCCGCATTGAGCGGGGCGGCACTCGTCCGTTCGGCGTCGGTGAAGGCCGGTGATCTACCGGGGCTCGCCGGCGATCTGGGGGCCTGCCGGGCGACGATCGTCGACCTGCCCACCGCGCTGTGGCACCTGTGGTGTGAAGACGCCGACACGATCGCCGCGATCGGGAGCTCTGCGCTACGGCAGATCGTCATCGGCGGTGAGGCCGTCCGCCCGAGCTCGGTCGACAAGTGGATCGACGCCGCCGGCGCCGAGAAGGTTTCACTGGTGTCGAGTTACGGGCCTACGGAGACGACGGTGGTGGTGACCTATCTGCCGATCATCGAGGGCGGCCGGATCGCCGAGCACGGGGTGCGGCTCCGACTGGGGCGACCGCTCGTGGCGAACTCGGTGGTGATCGCATTCGGTGAAGTCGTGGTGGTGGGGGACACCGTGGCAGACGGCCATATCGGCGGGGACGGTGCCGATTTCGGCTCGATAGTCACCGCCGGCGGTGCGCGGCAACGGGCGTATGCGACGGGGGACCGGGTGACTGTCGACGCCGACGGGTATCCGGTGTTCGCCGGGCGCAGAGACGCGCTCGTCAAAGTCTCGGGCCGGCGGGTCGACACGGCCGCGATCACCCGTCGCATCATGGTGGACCCGGCCGTGGTCGACATCGCCGTCGAGCTGGACCGCGGCCGCCTCCGGGTATGGTTCGAAACCCAGCGAACCCGCGCGGGTGACCAGGATCCCGGCGCGGCAGCCTCGATCAGGCGCGTCCTCGTGGACTCGGGTGTGTCGTCGTTCGTCGTGACACCGGTCTCCGGAATACCGCGAAAACCCAACGGGAAGAACGACATCGCTCGTCTACACGCCGGCATCGCCGTCGGATCGCAGGGGCGGGCTGACCCGGATATCGATGACCGGGCGACCGGTCTCGCCGGAGTGTGGAGTGCCCACCTCGAGCGGCCGATCACGGCCGATACGTCGCTGCTGGAGGAGGGCATCGGATCACTGGACCTGGTCCGAATCCTGCCCGACACACGCAGGTATCTGGGCAGGCAGGTGTCGATCCTCGACCTGATCAGTGCCGATACCGCGGCGAACCTCGTGTGTGACGTATCGGCGAACGAGGGTTGGCTCGACGGTGCGACCGCCGCCGAGATCGAACACGACTACACCGTGCTGGCACTGCGGCGCGCGTGCGCGGTGCCGGCCTCGCGACGGTCGTCGGCGCGCCGCGAGGCGGGGCCGATCCTGGTGGTGGGCGCATCGGGCGTGCTGGGGACCGGCTTCGCCGAGGCCGTCCTGGACCGGACCCGCGACGGTGCGGCGCACCCCGACGTGGTCCTGGCCATGAGGTCGAGTCCGCCCGACACCCCGGTCTGGGCCGAACTGCGCGGCGCGCAGGGAATACGCATCGAGCAGTTGTGCGCCGGATTCGGCGTCGCCGAACTGGCGACGCTGATCCACCGGACCGGCGCCCGAACCCTCGTCAACTGCATCGGCAACACGAACGTCGTCGTGCCCTATCGCGAACTCCGCTGCGCCAACGTGGAATTGGTGACTGCCATGGCCGAGACGTGCGCTCGTGTCGGCGCCAGGATGGTGCACCTGTCGACTCATGTCGTCAACAGGGACGTCGCCGCGCCGCAGGTCGTCGACCCTCGGCAGGCCCCTTACCCCTACGCGGCCTCCAAGGCACTCGGCGAATTGGTGGTCAGCCGCGCCGAACCGTGGCTCGACTTCACGATCGTGCGCCTACCCCGAGTCCTGGGCACCGTCGATCAGGTACGGGGCTCCGCCGACATCCTGGTGTCGGTTGCCGATGCCTGCCGCGCGCTCAACGCGTATCCGGCGGTGGAGCTGATCGAAGAGGTGACCACCGGACGCGCCGCGGCGGCCGGCATTTTGCGTCGCTTGCCAGAGTTCGGCGGCCCGGGCGAGCTCGGCTGTGGGATCCAGGTGTTGCGCGGACAGAGGGTGGCCTACCAGGAAGTGCTCGGCTCGGTGGCCGGCCGCAGGGTCGGCATCGACGAATGGAAGCGCCGGCTGGACGAAAGTGACTGGGCGAAGGCCAATGCGCGCAGGTGGTCGGTGATCGACGCCTGGATCAGTTTGGGGCTCCGGCTCGGTGGCCGCTCCTATGCGGAATACCTGGGCGAGTTTCCGGCTCTACCGCTGCCGGTCCGCGGCGTCGGCGAACTCGTAGCGCCCGGGCCGTCCGTGGAGGCACTGATCTCTCCGGGACATTCGGGAACTGGGTGCGGCCGGGCGACGACCTATCAACAAGAGACCACGACACAGTGAGGGATGGCAGTGACAGAAGTAGCCGCGCACAGTGAACAGACATCACGTATCAAACGGATTCGACTCGACGTGACCGGCATGTCGTGCGGAGCCTGCTCACGCCGGGTCGAGAACACGCTCAACAAGGTCGACGGAGTCCAGGCCACCGTCGACATCTCCACCAAGATCGCGACGGTCGACGCCCGTCACGACATCACGGTCGCCGAGTTGTGCGACGCGGTGGAGCGGGCCGGCTACCACGCCGAAGAACGCACCGCCGGCCACGACGACCAATCCGCGCCGGCCCAGAAAAGCCCGTCGATCGTGGCGAGGGCCATCCGCTGGGTGACCGTCGGGCACATGGGCGGCTGAAAACAGGCGGCCGGTTGCCGGGAACTGCCGAGGCAGTACGAACGACCACTCTTATCGAGGACCGTTCGACCACTGAGGAGCCATGGGCGAGAACCCGGCGACAGCCACCGATGAGAGCCAGACTCCGGAGCCGAGGCCACAGGTCGGAACCGCGCACTACCGCGCTTTCCTGCAGCGACTGCACTTCTACGCGGGCCTCTTCGTAGGGCCATTCCTGTTGATCGCCGCGATCAGCGGTGGCTTGTACGCCATCGCACCCACCATTGAGCAGTTCGTCTATCGTGATCAGCTCCAAAGCCACAGCAGCGGCGACATCCTGCCGGTCACCGAACAGGTACGGGCCGCCCAGGCGCAGCGTCCCGACCTGACGGTTACCGCAGTGCGTCCCGCGACCGGTCCCGGCGAGACCACCCGGGTGATGTTCGACGACCCGTCGCTGGGTGAGTCCGAGCGCCACGCCGTGTTCATCGATCCCGTGACGGCGTCTTCGCGCGGCGAGCTGACGGTCTACGGCAGCAGCGGTGCGCTGCCGGTGAGGACCTGGATCGATCAGCTGCACCGCAGCCTGCACCTCGGGGAGCCTGGCCGCCTGTACAGCGAGCTGGCAGCCTCCTGGCTGTGGCTGATCGCGCTGGCCGGGGTCTTCCTGTGGTGGGGACGGTACCGGCGTGCTTCACGACGCCCAGACCCCGACGCCCGGCTGCTGACGCTGGACCGCTCGAGCCGAGGTCGAGCCCGGACCCTGAACTGGCATGGGGTGGTGGGAATCTGGATCGCCGTGGGCTTGCTGTTCCTGTCCGCGACGGGACTCACCTGGTCACGGTTCGCCGGCGACAACGTCACCGATCTGCGCACCGCACTGTCGTGGGAGACACCGGCGGTGTCGACCGCACTCAACGGCGCTCCCGGCGGCGAAATGTCCGGCCATGAGGGGCATCACAGCGCCCCGGCAGCAGCTCACCCGAACGGCGCGTCATTGGTCGGTGACATCGACCGGGTGCTGAAAGCGGCACACGAGGCCGGTGTTGACGGAAAGGTCGAGGTGAGCATTCCCTCGGACTCGCACACCGCCTTCACCGTGGCCCAGACCCGGCAGCCCTGGGTGATGTCGAACAACGCGGTGGCCGTCGACGGGGCGACGGCAACGGTGAGCGACACCTCCTGGTTCTCCGACTGGCCCTTGGCCGCAAAGCTTTCCGCGTGGGGCATCCAGCTGCACATGGGGCTGCTGTTCGGGATCGCCAACCAGCTTCTGTTGCTGGGACTGGCGCTCGCGTTGGTCACCGTCATCGTGCGCGGTTACCGGATGTGGTGGCAGCGTCGGCCCACCGCCGGTCGCCGGCCGGTGGGGTCTGCGCCTCGGCGCGGTGTGCTCGCCGGACTGCCGCCCGCGGCTGCGGTGGCCGTGGTCGTGGCGGCGGCGACGATCGGCTGGTTCATCCCGTTGCTGGGCGTCAGCCTGGTGGTGTTCGTGGCAGTGGACGTCGCCGTGGGATGGCGGCAGCACCGCCGGCAGCGCTAGCCGGTGAGATCGTCGCGTTCGGCTGCGGCGATCAGGTCTTCGCGGGCGCGTGCCACCCGGGAACGGATGGTGCCGACGGGGCAGCCGCACACCTCGGCGGCTTCGGCGTAGGACAGGCCCAGGACCTGGGTCAGCAGCAGGGCGTGGCGCCGGTCGGGATCCAGGCCGTCGAGCAGGAGGCGGAGTTCCACCATCTTCTCGAACCCGCCGACCGGGCGGTAGCTCTCCAGGACCTGCTCGACGTCCACCCCGTGCTGGGTGCGCGGCCGGCTCTGTTTGTGCCGAATCTGGTCGACCACCACGCGGCGGGCGATCGACAGCAGCCAGGTGCGCGCGGAGGAGCGGCCGCTGAACCGGGGCAGCGCGGTGATGGCGCGCATGAACGTCTCTTGGGTGAGGTCGTCGGCCGAACCGGCGTCGCCGAGGTAGGCGACGGTGCGCCAGACGTCGGTCTGGGTGGCCCGGATGAATTGCTCGAGCGCCGCTGAGTCACCGCGGCCGGCGGCGAAGGCCAGCCGCGTAACGTGGTCCTCGCCGCGTTCGGTAGTCACGGTCCTCGACATTATTCGATGCCGCCCGGGAACTCGGCATCGGGCCGGAGCGACTAGATATCTGGTGACCTATGTCGATGACGTAGGCCACCGACGTGGTGAGTGAGCAATTGGAGTAGTGGTGACCACAGCAACTGTCGCCGACAACACGGCGACCCAGCGCATCGCGCTCGACGTCACAGGAATGTCGTGCGGGGCCTGCGCTGCCCGCGTGGAGAACAAACTCAACAAAGTCGACGGGGTGCGCGCGTCAGTGAACTTCGCCACACGCGTCGCCACCGTGGAAGCCACCGCGGACGTCGGCGTCGACCAGCTCTGTGCGGTGATCGAGCGGGCCGGTTATCAGGCAGCGCCGCGAGTCGAGCGCGCCGCGACCGACGTCGACCCGGATGCCGACCACGCCCGCAGCCTGCTGCTGCGCCTCGCGATCGCCGCCGTGTTGTTCATCCCGCTGGCCGATCTGTCAGTGATGTTTGCCGTGGTGCCCGACACCAGATTCACCGGCTGGCAGTGGGTGCTGACCGCGCTGGCAGCACCGATCGTCACGTGGGCGGCCTGGCCGTTCCACCGCGTGGCGCTGCGCAATGCCCGGCACGGAACCTCGACCATGGAGACCTTGATCTCCATCGGCGTGACCGCCGCCACGGTGTGGTCGATGTACACGATCTTCTTCGACCATCAGACCTACCACGCTGCGGGCGTGTGGCAGGCGCTGCTCGGCAGCGATGCGATCTATCTCGAGGTCGCCGCGGGAGTAACGGTTTTCGTGCTCGCCGGCCGCTACTTCGAGGCGCGCGCCCGCTCCCGTGCCGGGGGAGCGTTGCGGGCGCTCGCCGCACTCGGAGCCAAGTCGGTGACCGTGCTGCTCGCCGACGGTGGCGAGCTCGTGCTGCCCGCGGACGAGCTCAAAGAAGGACAGCGTTTCGTCGTCCGCCCGGGCGAGGCCATCGCCGCCGACGGCCTCGTGGTCAGCGGGGCGGCCGCGGTCGACGTCAGCGCGATGACCGGAGAGTCGAAACCGATTCAGACCCAGGAAGGTTCAAGCGTCGTCGGTGGAACCGTGGTGCTCGACGGCCGGTTGGTCGTCGAAGCGGCTGCGGTAGGTCCTGACACCCGGTTCGCCGGGATGGTCCGACTGGTGGAGCAGGCACAGGCGCAGAAGGCCGACGCGCAGCGACTTGCCGATCGCATCGCCTCGGTGTTCGTGCCATGTGTGCTCGTGATCGCGGCGGCCACCGCTGTCGGTTGGCTGTTGATCGACGGCGACGTCAACCGCGCGGTGTCGGCGGCCCTGGCCGTTCTGGTGATCGCCTGCCCGTGCGCGCTGGGCCTGGCCACTCCGACCGCGATGATGGTGGCCTCCGGCCGCGGCGCCCAGCTGGGCATCTTCCTCAAGGGGCACCGGGCGCTGGAGGCGATCCGCGCGGTCGACACGGTCGTGTTCGACAAGACCGGCACCCTGACCACCGGCCAACCTCAGGTCATCACCGTCGCCGTGGCCGACGGCTGGACCGAGGACGAGGTTCTCGGACCCGCGGCGGCCGTCGAGACCGCATCCGAGCATCCCGTGGCACATGCGATCGTCACCGCCCGCGCCGAACACGAGATCGCCGCTGTCGAGGATTTCCAGGCGTTCGCGGGGCACGGCGTGGCCGGCTCGGTCGACGGCGTGACCGTGGTGGTCGGACGCCCCGGCTGGGTGACCCGCGACCGCGTGGTGCCGGCCAACCTCGCCGCAGCCCGCAAGACGGGCGAGTCACAGGGCCAGACAGTCGTCTTCGTCGCACACGGCGACACGGTCTGCGGTGCCATCTGCATCGCAGACGCGGTCAAGGAGTCGGCTGCCGGTGCCATCGCACGACTTCACGCCGAGGGCATGCGAACCATGCTGCTGACCGGTGACAACGCCGCGACGGCCGCCGCGATCGGGGCGGCCGTGGGTATCGACGACGTGGTCGCCGAAGTCCTGCCCGAGGACAAGGTCGGCGCGATCGAAAAGCTGCGCGACCAGGGCCGGGTGGTGGCCATGGTCGGTGACGGAATCAACGACGGTCCCGCACTGGCATGTGCTGACCTGGGCCTGGCCATCGGCCGCGGGACCGACGTCGCCATCGGCGCGGCCGACATCATCCTGGTCCGCGACAATCTCGACTCGGTGCCGCAGGCGCTGGGTCTGGCCCGCGCGACGATGCGGACCATCCGGCTCAACATGATCTGGGCGTTCGGCTACAACGTAGCGGCCATACCGATTGCCGCAGCGGGCCTGTTGAACCCGTTGATCGCGGGCGCGGCGATGGCGGTGTCGTCGTTCTTGGTGGTGTCGAACAGCCTGCGGTTGCGCAATTACGGCACGGTCCAACCGAATACGTTCAGCGATGCTCAACCGGAGGAGCGGGCGGCGGCGCGCATATCCGGCTGAGACGAGTCGAGCGGGGCCAGGCACACACCCAGCCATCCCGCCGTCAATGCCGCGACGGTGACGGTGCCCAGTACCGCCGGAACCCAGGAGGCGGTGTGCGCGGTGTGATGCCACCAGAACGCTCCGGCGCCGCCCACCGTGGCGACAGCCGAAGCGCAGGTCGCCATGCAGCACCACCGAAACCGGCGACGTAGCAGGGCGAAAGCCGAGGCCACCGCCGCAAGGGCGAACAGAGAGATTGCCACCAGCGATATCCAGTGCCCGTTGCGGGTGGCGCCGGCGGGAACGTCGCCGGTGGCGCGCAGCGCGACGGCCGTCCCCGCCAGCGCGGTGACGAGTGCGGCCAGGACACGGGCGCGGGTCGGACTGATCCAGACGTCCTCGAACACCGTCCGCTCGATGGCTCGCAGCTCGGTCTCCACCGACGCGGCCATCTGCTGAGAAGTCACTGAAACACCTTTCGGATCGTCCGTGCGGTCTGGATATCGGTCGCCCCGTTGATTGGTCGGCGACACGGCCGGATAAGTTCCGTTGCCGCCTGATCGGCGGGTGTCGGGCGTAGCCTCATATGCATGACCAGCAATGAGACGGCCGGATCGACGAAGTGCGACAACCCGAACTGTACGTGCGAGAACTGCAACTGCGGGAGCAACTGCACCTGCGGTGCCGACACGTCTGAATGACCGCTGGCTCTCCCCATCCGGTTGCGGGCGGTGTCAGCGCCGGGTGCGGGAGAGCTCGCGCAGCATCGCGTTGTACGCGTCGAGTTCGTCGTCGTAGCCACGGTCGCTGTGGCGGTCCTCCCGGGCTCCCGCCCGGCGGTCCTGACGTGCCCATTGCGCCACCAGCGCGACCACCACGATGACAACCGGAACCTCGCTGGAACCCCATGCGATGGCGCCGCCCAGGTGTTGGTCGTCCGAGATGCTCTGCAGCCACGGAAGATTGACCGACCGGTAGAAACTCTCGCCCAGTGATGAGGTCATCGTCATGGTGGCGATACCGAAGAAGGCGTGGAAGGGCATCACGGCGAACAGAAGACCGAGCCGCCCCAAGAAGGGGAGCCGCCGCGGGCCGGGGTCGATCCCGATGATTCCCCAGTAGTAGAGGTAGCCGGTCAGCAGGAAGTGCACCGTCATGAACTCGTGGCCCCAGTGATACCGGATCAAGGTGTCGAACAGGGGCGTGAAGTAGACGAGATAGAGCGACCCGACGAACAAGACGAACGCCGTCACCGGATGCGACAGGAATCGCGTCACCGGTGAATGCACGAACCAGACCAGCCATTCGCGCGGGCCCGGGGACGCGTCTTTAGGGGCGGTGGGGAGCACGCGCAGGGCCAGGGTCGCCGGTGCGCCGAGGACCAGAAGCACCGGGACGAACATGTTCAGCGCCATGTGTTCACCCATGTGCACGCTGAACATCGCCGATCCGTAGGCGCGCACGCCGGAACTGGTGGTGATCAGCAGCGCGGCGCACCCCAGGGTCCAGGCGATGGTGCGGCCCACCGGCCAGTGGTCACCGCGCCGTCGCAGTCGTGCCGCGGCGTAGAGATAGCCCAGTGCGAGCACGATGGCAGCCGTACCGATCAGCGGATCGAACCGCCACACGGTGGCCAAGCTGAGTGGGCTCGGGGGCGCGTCGAGTTGGTAGCCCAGAAAGACGTCCCACGTCGAGAACTCGTGAAGGGTGAACCGGGGCGGCACACTGTTCGCGGCCAGTGCCAGCGCGGCGGTGACGACGATCATCGCGGCCGCGGACACGGTGTTCGCCAGGCGCGAGGGATGTCGGTGCTTGCGCAGAAACACGATGTCGCACAGCCAGGTCAGCGTCACCAGGAGCCCGGCGGACAGCACGGCGAGCCCGTACGTCGACCGCAGGATCGGCGACCCGCCCAACATCAGCGTCGCCAGCAGGGCTCCGTACACGACGGTGACCGCTCCGCAGGCCACGTGCATCATCTGGACCAGGCGGCTGAGGGTGACGTCTGGCAGTGCGGCGGCGACGATCTTGGTGCCCGTCCACACCGCGACGGCGACGGAGAAGACGATGACCGCACTGGTGGCGATGTCATGGTCCGGGCCTTGGCCGGCATTGCCGGTGACGGGCACGGCGATCACTGCGAGCAGGGTCGGCAGCAGCGCCACACAGTGCCCGATCCAGCGGAGCGCGAATCGGATGCCGACGGCCAGCACCAGCGCAAAGATCGCGGCTGCACACCACCCGCGCGCGGCCTCCGAGGCCGCGATGGCGCTGCCGAGGCCGGGGCTGGAGACGAGGCGGCCCACGGGGATTCCGGCGTCGGCCGACGCGGAGACGACGACCATGGCGGCGGCGCAGCAGGCCCAGAGGATCGCGGCGCGTTCGACCAGTAGGTGCGCTGAGAACGATCCCGCGTCGATGCGCCCGTCTGAACGCGGCCTAGCGGTGGTCACAATCCAGACCAGCGCGCCGGCACACACTGCTCCGGCCAGGGTGGCGGTCCAGTGTCCGAGCAGCCGGGCTGCGCTGGTGGCCGTCCCCGGGTCGGCGATCCCTGCCGCGGCGAGCCGCTGTGCACCCAGTTGGACCGCACACAGGAACAGCACCACCGCGCAGGCCGCGACGGAACCGAACAGCACCGAACGAGCCCGCCACACGCTGGTGCCGTCGGGTGTTTGCACACGCGCCATAGTCGAACCGGCCTTCCGCCGCGGAAACAACGAAACATCGCGGCCAGGCGAGTCTACGACAATATGTCGTAGTGCTGATGGGCGCGCGGGAACTTTGGCGTAGGCGGCCGCGACCAACAGACGACGACCACAGCCCGACACTCTCGTAGACAGGACCCGGAATGATCGCCGATCTCACGCTCCGGTGGGTGGTAACGGTGTTGTTCGCTTTGAGTGCGGCCGAGTGCGGGTACGCCTTGGTCCGCTCTCGTGGCCGGTTGAGCCTTGCGGTGAGTCAGGCGCTCCACCTGACGATGGCGGTCGCGATGCTGGTGATGGCCTGGCCCCGCGGCTCGCACCTACCGACGGTGGCGCCGATGTTGTTCTTCCTGGCCGCGACTGTCTGGTTCGCTGTCGGTCTGGTGCGGTCCACTACGACGCAAAACCGCCTCGTCGCCGGCTACCACGCCGCCATGATGCTGGCAATGGTGTGGATGTATGCCGTGATGAACGGCAAGGTGCTTCCAGGCGGCGCGGGCACGATGGCCGCCGGTGGCCACCACATGGCTGCGATGCACCCGGCCGGGCACCACGGTGGCGGGGCGGCGATGGTCATGGCACCCCTGCCGGTGCAACCGCCGTGGATTCCCGCGCTCAACTGGCTCTTGACCATCGGTTTCGTGAGCGCCGCCGTGGTGTGGCTGTACCAGTACTTCTCGTCCCGTCAGCAGCCCGGAACGTCGTCGTTCTCGCATTTCGGCACGTTGTGCCGGGCCATGATGGCGGCCGGCATGGCGATCATGTTCGGCGTCATGGTGTAGCGGTTCAGGCAGCGGGGTCGTCGGCCGCGCGGAGATGACGGCGGGTGGGCGTGGCCGCGCCCGGTTCGTCACCGCCCCCGCGTGCCCTGGGCGAGGGGTCCTGCGGGCGGGATGTGCGGGAGGCCAACACCGAGAGCACCGCGGCCAGCACGACCGGAAGATGGCTCAGGGCCCGAACCGGTGTCACCTGGGCGGCAAGCGCGTCCGATGCCACATAGAAGGCCAGGAACCCGCAGTAGATCACCAGGACACAGGCCAGGCCCGTGGCGATACGCCGACGGAAAGCCATTGCCACAGTTGCCAGTCCGAGTGCGGCCGACCACGCCGTGGACTCGTTCAGCAGATGGGCACCGCTGGCCGAGCCGTGATGCGCGCCAACCATTCCGAAATTCATGCCGGCTGCCTGAGCGACCGCCACGACCACCTGGGCCACCCCGATGACGACGATCGCGACGGTCAGCCAATACCGGCTCAGCCACTCGCGGAGCCGGCCCAGAGCGGTATTCCGGTGCGGAGGCTGCCCGCTCACCGTGCCGATCAGCCCCGTGTTGGCCAGATCGCGAAGGAACTGCGCTTGCGTTGCAGCCTTGTCGTACCAGGCAGCACAGTCGTGGCAATCGCGCAGGTGCTCGTCGACGCGCGCCGAGGGGACCGGCTCACGCTCCCCGTCGAGGCGCGCCGACAGCGCCTCTCGAGCCACCACGCAATCCACTCGGCCATTCTCCCGCATTGACCTCCGCGATTGCACATCTGCTCACGCCGTCGACGAGTAGGGCAAATTGCTGCTGGTTCGCGGGTCGACGTGAACGTGCCTGCCCACATACGGGAAGGCCCGTTGCGGGCAGGCCGGCCGGTCGCAGATCCGGCACCCGGCTCCGATGGGCACGGTCGCTTCGGGGTTGCTCAGATCGATGCCCACCGAGTACACCAGCTTGTCGGCGTGGCTGAGATCGCAGCCGAGCCCGATGGCGAAGCTCTTCGGTGTGCCCAGGTAACGACTGGGCGGTGACGTGGAGGTTTTCGCGATCCAGAAGTAGTTGCGGCCGTCGGGCATCTGCGCCACCTGGGTCAGGAATTCACCCGGCCGGGCGAACGCGTGGTGCACCACCCACAGTGGGCAGTTCCCGCCGATGCGGGAGAAGTGAAAAGCGGTGGCGGACTGACGTTTAGAGATGTTTCCCGCGCTGTCGGTGCGCACGAAGATGAACGGGACGCCACGCGCGTTCGGCCGCTGCAGCGTCGACAGCCGATGGCAGATGGTCTCGAATCCCACCTCGAAGCGGCGTGCGAGCTGGTCGATGTCGTACCGCAGGTCTTCGGCTGCGGACAGGAACATCCGGTAGGGGAGCAGCAGGGCGCCGGCGAAGTAGTTGGCCAGCCCGATCCGCGCCACATCCCTTGCCTCTGGGCTCAATTGATCGTCGGTGGCGACGATGCTGCTGATCAGCTCCGAGTGCATCAGCAACGCGATCTGGGTGGCGAGCTGAAATGCACGCTGCCCGGGCAGCAGCCACCGTGCGACGTAGAGGGAGCCGGTTTCGGCCAGATATCGACGTTTCACGTTGGGGCCCAGCGCGTCTCCGTCGTCCACGATCACTGAAATGCCGAACTCGCCGGACAACAGGTCGGTCAGTTGCCGGTCGAGCCCGCCAACCCGCAGCCGGTGCGTCGAGAAGAGGTCCTCGGCGGCGCGATCGAGCGTGTCGATGTAATTACGGCGGTCGTAGAAGAAGTCGCGGACCTCTTCGAACGGCATGGGTCGTTGGACCCCGGTCTGCGCAGCCAGGTTGGCTCGGCCGTGCACGGCCTCCAGTTCGGCGGTGGTGTCGTGCAGGCGGCGATGCAGGCTCACCATGGTCTGGCCGATCTCCGGCATGCGAGCGACAAGTTCTTCGATCTGGGCGGTGGTCGCACCGTCGACCAGGATCTCCCGAAGGTCTGACACCAGCCGTGCGTCGGCATCCGCGGCGAAGTACTGCGTCGGCAGATCGAAGCGATCGGACAGGGCCAACAACACCGGGACCGTGATCGGCCGCTGATCGTTCTCCAGCTGATTGACGTAGCTGGTCGACAGTCCCAACGCACGCGCAAGTGCGACCTGTGTCAGGCCTTTCTCGTCGCGGAGCCGTCGCAGCCGAGCGCCGGCGAATGTCTTGGTCACCGATGACGAGGTTACCGCGACCAGCTTTCGCAGGATTCGCAAAATCGGCCGACCAAGGCCACAAAAATACGCATTTACCGGGTATTTCCCCGGTCGCTCAAGCTGCGTACCGTGCGGATCATGCGTGAACATGACGTCAGAACCCGGCGCAGTGCCGAAGCCTTTCCGCGCGAAGAACACCTGGCATGGAAGATCGCCGAGGTTGCCGCCGACCCGGTGGCCGTACCGCCCGAAACCGAGGCGATGGTGGTCAACCGCATCATCGACAACGCCGCGGTGTCGGCGGCCGCGGTGATCCGGCGCCCGGTGACGGTGGCCCGCGCGCAGGCGCTCGCGCACAAGACACCGCGGGGCGCCTCCGTGTTCGGAGTCCAGGGCACGGTCTCACCCGAATGGGCCGCGTGGGCCAACGGCGTCGCTGTTCGCGAACTTGATTTCCACGACACGTTCCTGGCCGCGGAGTACTCGCACCCCGGGGACAACATCCCCGCACTCGTCGCCGTCGCCCAGCAGGTCGGCGTCAACGGCGCCGACCTGATCCGCGGCATCGCCACCGCCTACGAAGTGCAGGTCGATCTGGTGAAGGGAATCTGCCTGCACCAGCACAAGATTGACCATGTGGCCCATCTGGGCCCGTCCGTCGCCGCGGGTCTGGGCACCATGTTGCGGCTGAACCCCGAGACCATCTACGCCGCAATCGGTCAGGCGCTGCACCTGACCACCGCCACCCGCCAGTCGCGGAAGGGCCTCATCTCCAGCTGGAAAGCGTTCGCGCCGGCCTGGGCAGGCAAGGTCGCGATCGAGGCCGTCGACCGCGCCATGCGGGGCGAAGGTTCGCCCGCCCCGATCTGGGAAGGCGAGGACGGCGTGATCGCTTGGATGCTCGCGGGCCCCGAACACACCTACCGGGTCCCGCTGCCGGCTCCGGGCGAGCCCAAGCGCGCCATTCTCGACACCTACACCAAGGAGCATTCGGCGGAGTACCAGAGCCAGGCGCCGATCGACCTGGCCCGCCGGATGCGTGAGCGGATCGGTGACCTGGATCAGATCGCCACCATCGTGCTGCACACCAGCCATCACACACACGTGGTGATCGGGACCGGCTCGGGCGATCCGCAGAAGTTCGATCCCGATGCGTCGCGTGAGACCCTCGACCACTCGGTGATGTACATCTTCGCCGTCGCACTGCAGGACGGCACCTGGCATCACGAGCGTTCCTACGCTCCCCAGCGGGCGCACCGGCCCGACACCATCGAGCTCTGGCGCAAGATCTCCACGGTCGAGGACCCGGAGTGGACCCGGCGCTATCACTCGGCCGACCCGAACCAGAAGGCGTTCGGCGCCAAGGCCGTCATCACCCTCAAGAGCGGCGAGACCATTGTCGACGAACTCGCCGTCGCCGATGCCCACCCACTCGGGGCGCGGCCATTCGAACGCGAACAGTACGTCGCGAAGTTCGCCGAGCTGGCCGACGGTGTCGTCGAAACCGAAGAGCAACAGCGCTTCCTGGCTGCCGTCGAGAACGTCTCGTCCACGAAGGCAGGTGGACTCGACGCCCTCAATGTGCGGGTCGATCCGCGGGTGTTGGAGAAGGCGCCGACGGTTCCCCCGGGGATTTTCAAATGAGCGGGTTGCTCGGCTCCGCCGTACCGGCCTCGGAGAAGCGCCGAAATCTCCGGCGTGGTCTGCAATCCGGCCGGCTCCTGCGCTTTCCTGGCGCGTTCTCCCCACTGGTGGCCAAGCTCGTTGCCGAGGCAGGCTTCGACGGCGTGTACGTCTCGGGCGCAGTGCTGTCGGCCGACCTGGGGCTGCCCGATATCGGGTTGACGACCCTGACAGAAGTGACGGGCCGCGGCGCCCAGATCGCCTCGGCCACCGATCTTCCGACTCTCATCGACGCCGACACCGGATTCGGTGAGCCGATGAGCGCAGCCCGCACCGTGACAGTGCTCGAAGACGCGGGCCTGGCCGGGCTCCACCTGGAAGACCAGGTGAACCCGAAGCGGTGCGGACACCTCGACGGAAAGGCGGTGGTTCAGACCCGCGAGATGGTCAAGCGGCTGCGCGCCGCCGTCTCGGCGCGCCGTGATCCCGACTTCATCATCTGTGCCCGCACCGATGCCGCGGGGATCGAGGGGATCCCCGCGGCGATCGACCGGGCCAAGGCATACGCCGACGCCGGTGCCGATCTGATCTTCACCGAGGCTCTGCGTACCCCAGCGGAATTCGAACGATTCCGGGAAGCAATCGACGTGCCGCTGCTGGCCAACATGACCGAATTCGGAAAGTCCGAACTGCTGACAACGCAGCAGTTGTCCGAGATCGGCTACAACATGGTGATCTACCCGGTGACCACGCTGCGCCTGGCCATGCACGCTGTAGAGAACGGCCTACGCGAAATCGGCATGGCAGGAACGCAATCCGGCCTGCTAGGCCGGATGCAGCACCGCAGCCGGCTGTATGAGCTGCTGCGTTACCGCGACTACAACCAGTTCGACTCGGATATCTACAATTTCGCGCTGCGAGGGGTGAAACGATGACCACCGCGAACGACACAGTCAAGCCGAGTATCCACAAGGGGCTGGCCGGCGTGGTGGTCGACACCACCGCCATCTCGAAGGTGGTCCCGGAAACCAACTCGCTGACGTACCGGGGTTATGCGGTGCAGGATCTGGCCGCGCACTGCAGCTTCGAGCAGGTCGCCTACCTGCTGTGGCACGGGGAGCTCCCCACAGATCAGCAACTGGCGCTGTTCTCCCAACGCGAACGGGCGTCCCGGCGCATCGACCGCTCGATGCAGTCGCTGCTGGCCAAGATCCCCGACAATTGCCATCCGATGGATGTGGTCAGGACTGCGATCAGCTATCTGGGCGCCGAAGATCCAGAGGAGGACGACAGCAGGCCCTCGGCCAACTTCGCCAAGTCGTTGCGGATGTTTGCGGTGTTGCCGACGATTGTCGCCGCCGATATGCGCCGGCGGCGGGGGCTGGAACCGGTTGCCCCGCACAGCCATCTGGGCTATTCGGAGAACTTTCTCAACATGTGCTTTGCCGAGGTGCCGGATCCGGTGGTCGTCAAGGCTTTCGAGCAGTCGATGATCCTCTATGCCGAGCACAGCTTCAACGCGTCTACCTTCGCGGCGCGCGTGGTGACCTCCACGCAGTCCGATATCTACAGCGCTGTCACGGCGGCCATCGGCGCTTTGAAGGGGTCGCTCCATGGCGGCGCCAATGAGGCAGTGATGCGTGACATGCTCGAGATCGGCTCTGCTGACCGGGCGGCGCAATGGCTGCACGGCAAGCTGTCGCGCAAGGACAAGGTGATGGGCTTCGGACACCGGGTCTACAAGAACGGCGACTCTCGGGTGCCGACCATGAAGGCTGCCCTGCAACAGGTCGCGGCGGTGCGCGATGGGAAGCGGTGGCTGGATATCTACAACGTTCTGGAAGGCGCGATGTTCGCGGCCACCACGATCAAGCCGAACCTCGACTTCCCCACTGGGCCGGCGTACTACCTGATGGGCTTCGACATCCCCAGCTTCACCTCGCTTTTTGTGATGAGCAGGATCACCGGGTGGACTGCCCACATCATGGAACAGGCAGCATCGAACGCGCTGATCCGGCCGCTCAGTGACTACAGCGGGCAGCCGCAGCGGGCGCTCTCGTGATCTCCGAGGTTCGGTTCTGGCGGTCAGCCGTCGAGTCGGGGCGTGGTATCGGCGCGTACCGGCGCTGTTCAGATCAAGATGAGCCGCGAGGTGTGGGATAGCCCACGTGCGGTGCGGATGCGCCGGCGCTGAATTGGCTGAGATGAGCCACCGGCGGGGAAAGCCGACCACAACCGCCCGGGCCGCCCAGTCGTTGCATTCGCGGGGTCGACTTGATCGCACCCTGCGGCCACCGCCGGCCTGCCGTAGGGCGGTCGTGCTCGGCGGAACCTCCGAACTGCCCGCTGCCGACGCGAGAATGGCTGTTGTACTGCGCTTTTGAAACCTCTGCGAATATTTACGGCTGCTGTGAGCCGTATTGGAGCCAGACTGGTATCGCGAAAGGGACGCCACACCAACAGAAGAGTTTTGGTTAGTCTCACCCTCGCTGAACTGAGGAGGGCTGCGGGCCCGGGCACGGCGCACACGTTTGGTGGCGCCCCCGGCCTGCGCCGTACACAGGGGGGATGAGGCTTGACGTGTGAAGAAGTACTGCAGCACAGCGCAACTGACGCTGCGGGTTATCTAACGCAGGGGCCGACGTGACCAACACGTCAACCGCGGACTACCCCGTGCTTCCTCGGGAACGCAAGAACGTTTCAGAGGCGATACGCAGCACGCCGGCACCGCCGGTCCCACAACTGTTGCGGCCGAGCAAGATCCGGGTGGCTACCGGTACCGACGCCGCGATGATCGCCGAGTGGATGAATCGCCCACACCTCGCCAAGGCCTGGGAGTACGACTGGCCGGTCGAGCGCTGGCGCACACATCTGCAAGCTCAGCTCGAAGGCGACTACTCGCTGCCGCTTGTGCTGAGTATCGGCGGCGTAGATCGTGGATACCTCGAAATCTACCGGGCTGCCAAAGATTCCATCGCCGACCGCTACGACAGTGCGCCGCATGACCTGGGGCTACACGGCGCGATCGCCGACGAAGAGTTGGTGAACCGAGGTCTCGGGCCGATGCTGCTCCCCAAGATCGTGGCAAGCGTCCTGGCTGCCGACCCCGATTGCCGGCGGATCATGTTCGACCCCGATCACCGCAACACCACCGTGCGGGGATTGTGTGAGTTCGCCGGATGCAAATTCCTCGGCGAGCATCAGATGTCCAACCGCAGGATGGCGCTCTATCAACTCGATCGGGCCACCGCCCGCAAGTGGATGGCTTGAGCTTTTTTCCCCCAAACCGGCTGCCTGACAGACGGTTCCATGAGCAATCAAACAGATCGAAATGAAAGGTGAGGCTGGGTCTCGTCGACCAGCCGGGTATTCACTTATGACCACGACTGATTCATCGACATCACCGGCTGTGTCCGACGGACTGGTGTCCATTTTGCGTGACGATCTCGAACTTCCGTGCCAATCGCTGGATGTGGGCACACGTCTGGTCGAGGACCTCGGCATGGATTCGGTCTCGTTCGCCGTGGGGCTGGTGGCGATCGAGGAGAAGTTCGGGGTGCAGCTCAGCGAGGAAGACCTGATCACCTGCCGCACGGTGGGTGACCTGCAGACCGTGATCGACGACCGGAGCGCGGCATGAATCCGCTGGCAGGCGCCCTGAGAGAGGCCATGGTCACCTCGCCGCACCACCTGGCGGTACTCGACCGCGACACCGATTCCTGGCAGCGCCGTCCGTGGCCCGAGGTGCACGGTATCGCCGAATCCATCGCGGCTTACCTGTTGGGCCGGGACCGACGGGGAGCGGTAGGGCTGGTCGGCGAGCCGACCGTGGAAATTGTTGCCGCCATCCAGGGTTCGTGGCTGGCAGGTGAGGGAGTGTCGATCCTGCCGCGGCCGCAACGCCGCGCCGAGCCGTCGGAATGGGCGCATGCCACGCTGTCCCGGTTTGCCGGCATCGGCGTGACGACGGTGTTCAGCTATGGCAGCACGCTGGAACTGTTGCGGACCGTGGACTCGGCGCTGACGGTGTGCGACGTCGCCGACGCCGCACGCACGTCCACATCGACCCAGTTGCGCCATCCCGACCATGCCGATGTCGCGATCCTGCAGGGCACGGCCGGCTCCACCGGTTCTCCCCGCACCGCGACGTTGGCGCCGGAGGCTGTGCTCAACAACATCCTGGCGGTCACGCAGCGATTGTCGCTGAGCCGCAACGATGTCGGCTGTTCCTGGTTGCCGATCTACCACGACATGGGCCTGGCGATGGTGCTGGCGTCGACGATGTCCGGCATGCCGTTGTGGCTGGCGCCCACGGGGGCCTTCTCGGCGGCGCCGCTGCGGTGGGCCGAATGGCTGTCCGAATCGTCGGCCACCTTCACCGCCGGGCCGAACTTCGGATACTCGGTACTCGGCCGCTTCGCCAATCGGGTGTCCGACGTCGACCTCGGTGCGGTGCGGATCGCGATCAACGGCGGCGAGCCCGTCGACTGTGCCGGTGTCGATCGATTCGCCGTCGGCATGAGCCGGTTCGGCTTCGACGCTGCGGCGATGACACCGGCCTACGGGATGGCCGAGTCAACCTGCGCAGTCACCCTTCCCGCCCCAGGGGAGGGTCTGCGCATCGACATCCCGGATGCGGGGGATATCGACCGGCGCTTTGCGCTGCTCGGGCGGCCCGTGCCGGGTATGGAGGTCCGCATCGTGCCGTCTGCCCATGACGACACCGGCACATCCGGCGAAGTCGAGATTCGGGGCTCGTCGATGATGACCTGCTACCTGGGAAATGCGCCGGTAGACGCGGGCAGCAACGGCCAGTGGTTCCCGACCGGCGATATCGGCTACCTCGTCGACGGCGCGCTGGTGATCTGCGGCCGGTCCAAGGAGATGATCACCATCGCCGGGCGCAACATCTTCCCCACCGAGATCGAGCAGGTCGCGGGCGAAGTCGAGGGGGTGCGGGAAGGAGCGGTGGTCGCTGTCGGCACGGAATCCGGTGCCGCACAATCCCGATTGCTGGTGGCAGCCGAGTTCGTCGGCACTGAGCAGGACACCACCCGCAGTGCCGTGATCCGGCGCATCGTGTCGGTGTGCGGGGTGACACCGGCCGATGTGGTGCTGATGTCGCCGGGATCCTTGCCACGGACGTCATCCGGAAAGCTCCGGCGCTTGGAGGTGCGTCGTCAACTGGAGGCCGCGCGGTAGCCGCGCGGCCCGCGCGATGAGTTCTACCCTCGTTCCGAGTCCAAGCAGTATCCACTGCTGACCGAACGGGAGAGAACCTCGTGGCACAACTGCTCAAAGTCCAGAATTTCAACGTGTCCAGCGACGGATTCGGCGCCGGCGAGAACCAGAGCTTCGAGCGCCCGTTCGGTCATGCCGAGCCGGCGACGATGTTCGCCTGGGCCGGAGCCACGGCCAGCTGGCCCAACCGTACGGACCCGGGCGGCAGTCGTGGCCTCGACGACTACCTGACCAGGGACTTCCATCACAACATCGGTGCCGAGATCATGGGCCGCAACAAGTTCAGCCCGTACCGGGGTCCGTGGCAGGATCACCCCGACTGGCAGGGCTGGTGGGGCGGGGTACCGCCGTTCCACACCCCGGTTTTCGTGATGACCCATCACCAGCGACCGTCATTCACCCTGTCGGACACCACCTTCCATTTCGTCGACGCCGATCCGGCGACCGTCCTCGAACAGGCCCGGGCCGCCGCACAAGGCAAGGATGTCCGGCTGGGCGGGGGCGCGTTCACCATCCGGGAGTTTCTGGACGCCGACCTCGTGGACACCCTGCACGTGGCGGTGTCGCCGACCGAATTGGGCGGTGGGTCCCGGCTCTGGGAGTCACCCGAGGAGTTGGACGATCGCTTTCACCATGACGTGGTGCCAAGCCCCGGCGGCGCGGTCACGCATCACTTGTTCTGGCGGAAATGAGCTAGCCCGGTCGGCGGAGGCCGTCACGACCCAGGTTTCGGTCGGCAGCCAGCGGGTAATGCACTGAGCTGACCCGGAGGGAGATGCTGCTCATGACGGCGATCACCGCAGATCGCGGACTGCTTCGCACAATCAACCTGCACGTCGAGGACACCGGAGGCGCCGGACGCCCCGTGGTGCTGATCCACGGTTGGCCGCTCACCGGAGAATCCTGGGCCCCACAGGTCGATGCCCTCGTCGCAGCCGGATACCGGGTGATCACCTATGACCGCCGGGGTTTCGGCCGAAGCGACACGTCACTGGTGGGCTACACCTACGAATCGCTGTCCGATGACCTTTCGGCATTGATGGAGGAGCTGGACCTACGGGATGCGACTCTGGTCGGCTTCTCCATGGGCGGGGGAGAAGTGGCCAGCTATTGCGCCCGCAAAGGCACCGCCCGAGTGCGCAGCGCGGTGTTCGCGGCCTCGGTGACTCCGTATCTGCTGCATTCCCGCGACAATCCCGAGGGGCCGTTGAGCAAGACGCAGGCCGCCCAGATGGCGATGTCGCTGACGAAGAACCAAGACGCGTTCTACGACCGGATGATGACCGACGTCTTCTCGGCCAACGGACAGTTGACGATCAGTGAGGATCAACGCCGGCAGGCGTTGGCGATGTGCAGGCAGGCCAGTAAGAACGCCGCACTCGCCTGCCTCACCGCCTTCGGTAACACCGACTTCCGTGAGGACCTGCCTCGGGTCACGGTGCCCAGCCTGATCATTCACGGAGACGCCGATACGACTGTGCCGCTGGAGGGTTCAGGACGTCGCACGCACGAGGCGTTACGCGACAGCCGGCTGCACGTCATCGCCGGCGGGCCGCACGGAATCCCGATCAGCCATGCCGACGAATTCAACGAGGTGTTGTTGGCGTTCCTCGCGCAAGAGTTCGTCGCGCATTGACTAGTCGCGGCAACGCATCCCGCGCTCGAAGGTACGGATGACGGCAGGAGCGGCCGCGTGTTGCGGCATGAGGCCGTCCTTGGAATCTTGGCAAGCCCACATGACCAACCCGTAGAGCGCGTGTTCGAGCCACTGGGTGCTCGACTCCGAGTCGAACACGCCTTCGGCTTGGCCGCGTGCGATCAGATTGGTGAGATAGCTGTTATCCGGCATCGCCTCCGGGGGCAGGTCACGGAGCAGGTTGGGGTCGTCGAAAAGAAACAGCAGCCGGTTGCCGACCGAGATCATCGCGTTGATGACGCGCCGCATGGCATCGACGGGGCAGCCGTCCTCGGGGGCAGCAGCGGCCACCGCGGCGGTCACCACCTGCACCGAGTCGACGATGGTGGCGTTGATCAGGCTTTCCCGGTCGGGGAAGTAGCGGTGCACGGTGGTTCGGCCGACGCCGGCTGCCTTGGCGATCTCGGGCAACGTAGCGGTCCGGTCGTCGGCCAGGACTGCGGCGGCGGCCTCGATGATCGCGGCGCGGGTGCGCGCCTGGGTAGCCGAGAGCTCGCCGGTACTCATCCGTCGATGGTATCGGCGACCGTCACGACGGTCTTGCCACCGGTATCGGCGTCGTGCGGTCCGCCAGGAAACGTGCCGGACGTTGCCGAACCGGCAACGGCCACCAGAACCAGCGCCCGAGAATCGCCGCAATCGTCGGAGTCATCAGCGAGCGCACCACGAGGGTGTCGAACAGCAGACCCAAACCGATCGTCGTACCGCCCTGGCCGATCGCGATCAGATCGCTGGTTGCCATCGAGGCCATCGTGAAGGCGAACACAAGGCCGGCTGCGGTGACCACCCCACCCGTGGCGCCCATGGCCCGGATGATGCCGGTGTTGATGCCCGCGCTGATCTCCTCCTTCATTCGGGACACCACCAGCAGGTTGTAGTCCGATCCGACCGCCAGCAGGATGATCACCGAGAACGCCAAGGTCATCCAGTGCAGATCGATTCCGAGCAGGTACTGCCACACCAGGACCGACAGGCCGAACGAGGCTGCCAGAGAAAGGATTACGGTACCGACGATCACAAACGACGCGATCAGCGCGCGGGTGATCAACAGCATCACGATGAAGATCAGGGTGATCGCGCCGCAGGCCGAGATCAGCAGATCCCATTGCGCACCGACCTGGATGTCCTTGTAGGTGGCTGCGGTGCCGCCGAGGTAGATCTTGGCGTCGGCCAGGGGCGTCGTCTTGATCGCTTCGCGGGCCGTTTTCAGGATCGGGTCGACGTGCGAAATGCCTTCGGCAGTAGCCGGATCCACATCGTGGGTGATGATGAACTGTGCGGCTTGACCATCCGGTGAGACCATCAGGTCCAGGCCCCGTTTGAAATCCGGGTTGTCGAACGCCTCGGGTGGCAGATAGAACGAGTCGTCGTTGCGGGCGTCGTCGAACGCCTGTCCCATCACCGATGCCGTGTCGGTCATCTTGCCGATCTGATCGACCAGCCCGTTGAACGTGCTGAACATCGTCTTCATCGTGCCCTGCATGGACTTGGAGATGGCGATCATCGGCGGCAACTGAGCCACCAGTTGCGGCATCAGCTGATCCATGTCGTTCATGTTCTTCACCGATTCCGAGAGGGTCTCGGTCATGGTGTCGATGCCGTCGAGACCGTCGAACATCGAGCGCATCGAATGACACATCGGGATGTCGTAGCAGTGCGGTTCCCAATACAGGTAGTTGCGCAGCGGTCGCATGAAATCGTCGAAATCAGCCATGTGATCCCGCATTTCGTTGGTACTGGCCTGCATCTCGTTCATGCTCGCGGTCAGCTCGTGGGTGATGTCGGTCATCCGGTTCATCAGGCCCAGCATGTTCTCCATGATCGCGATCATCCGGCCCAGATCGTCGGTGAGCGTGTTCATGTCGCCCATGCGCTCGCGCAGGAACTGCAGGTTCTCGGTCATGGAGACCGACTGCATACTCACCTGGAACGGCACGGAACTGTGCGCGATGGGGCGACCGAGCGGCCGGGTGATGCTCTGCACACGCGCGACACCGGGCACACGGATCAATTCCCTGGCGATCTTGTCCAGCACGATCATGTCGGCCGGGTTGCGCAGATCTCGGCCCGCATCCACGAGCAGCAGATCCGGATTCATCCGGGCCGCGGTGAAATGCCGTTCAGCGGCGGCATATCCGACGTTCGACGGCAGGTCCTTGGGAATGTAGAGCCGTTCGTTGTAGGAGGTCTTGTAGCCGGGCAGGGCCAGCAGACCCACGAGTGCCACCGAGATGGCCGCCGCCAGGATCGGAACCGGCCAGCGCACCACCGAGGTGCCGAGTCGGCGCCAGCCGCGGGAACGGATCTCGCGCTTGGCGTCGAGCAGGCCGAACCGGCTGCCCGCGGCAAGCACCGCGGGAGCCAGGGTGAGCGAGGCCAGCACCACCACCGACATGCCGATGGCGCTCGGGATACCCATGGAGCTGAAGTAGTTCAGCCGGGTGAAATGCAGGCATAACATGGCGCCGGCGACCGTGAGTCCCGAGCCGAGGATGACGTGGCCGACACCGTGAAATGCGGTGTAGTAGGCATCTTCTCGCTCTTGGCCCTTCTGCCGGGCTTCCTGATATCGGCCGACGAGGAAGATGGCGTAGTCGGTTCCGGCCGCGATGGCCAACGAGGTCAGTAGGCTCACCGAGAACGTCGACAAACCGAGCAGGCCCGCGTGGCCGATCGCGGCCACCACACCACGGGCGGCCGACATCTCCAGCAGCACCACGATCAGCATCAACAGCATCGTCGCGAATGACCGGTAGACCACGATCAGCATCACCGCGATCACGGCGATGGTGACGAAGGTGATCTTGACCATGCTCTTGTCGCCGGCCTCGTTCATGTCGGTGGTGAGCGGACCTTGGCCGGTGACATAGGCTTTCACGCCGGCGGGCGGGTGCGACTCGTCGATGATCTTGCGGACTGCGGCGACCGACTCGTTGGCCAGCGTCTCGCCCTGGTTGCCGGCGAGGTTGACCTGAACGTAGGCGGCTTTGCCGTCGGTGCTTTGTGAGCCGGCCGCGGTGATCAGGTCGCCCCAGTAGTTCTGTACGTGCTGAACGTGTTCGGTGTCGGCCTGCAGTGTGCGGACCAGCTCGTCGTAGTAGTGATGGGCTTCGGTGCCGAGCGGCTGATCGCCTTCGAGCACCACCATCGCGATCGTGTCGGAGTCGAACTGATCGAAGCGCTCACCGATCTTCTTCATCGCCACCAGAGCCGGAGCGTCCTGCGGCGACAGAGAGACGGCGTGTTCGTGACCGACCACCTCGAGCTGGGGGATCAGTGCGTTCAGGACGACGACGAGTGCGACCCACAGCAGGATGATCGGGACCGCGGCGACGCGGATGACGCGTGCGATTCCCCTGTGGTCGGGGTGTTCGTGGTTGCCCATCAGGCGGCCTTTTCCAAGCAGAAGGCCTGGGCGTTGTGCTGGTTCACGGTCTGGTCGTCACGCACCTCGCCGTTGACGACGATCCGGCAGCTGATCACTTCGCTATCTCCTTGGGCGACCACGTTGGCGAACACCGTGGGCAGGGTGGTGACGACTTCGTGCCGCCATGGCAGCGAGCTGAAACTCTCGGTGTGGGGTTGGGCGTCGGCGTCGAGGTAGCTGACGTGGCCGCTGGTGCCGCTGGGCCCGTTGATCTCGTAGACGACGCGCTTGGGGTTGAACTCGACGATGTCGTCTCCGGCGGATTGGCCCGGTTCGGTGTTGATGTGGGTGCCGAAGATTCCGTGCATGCGGCTCATCGTGAAACCGCTGACGGCGAGCGCGGCTATCAACACCAGGGGAATCCAGAAGCGTTTGGCGAGCCGAAATAGCGTAGCCACGGCAAAAATCCACCTCTCCGGTTCGGCGCATGCCGACGGAAAACCCCATCCGACCGCGATTTGATCGGCTGAACGTAACAAGCCCTTAGTGGATCCTCAACGTTCCATTAAGGGATTTTGAGATACCTCACAGTTGTTTGCGAAGTGGAATTTTTTGGTGGCCTACCCGGCGATCAGACGTACCGGGGAACCCGCGCAGTAGGCGGCGATGTCCTCGACGATGTCGCGGTAGAAGATCGACATCACGGTCTCGGTGACATAGCCGAGGTGCGGGGTCAGCAGCGTGTTGGGGAGGCTGGCCAACGGGTGCCCCGCAGGCAGGGGTTCGTGGTGATACACGTCGAGTGCCGCACCGCGGATTTTGTTGCCGCGCAGGGCCTCCACCAACGCATCCTCGTCGACAAGCCCGCCGCGTGAGGTGTTCACCAGGATGGCCGACGGCTTCATCGCCTCGAGTTCGGCGGCGCCGACCAGGCCACGCGTGGATTCGGCCAGCACCAGGTGCAGCGACACCACATCGGCGTCGGAGAACAGCGCCTCCCGCTCCACCCGGACTACTCCGGCCAAGGCGGCGCGCTCTTCGGTGAGGTGCGGGCTCCAGGCGATGACGTTCATCCCGAACGCCGAGCCGATCGCGGCCACGCGGCTGCCGATCCGCCCCACCCCGACCAGGCCCAAGGTCGCCCCGTGCAGATCGCTGCCGATGGTGCTCTGCCACAGGCCGTCGCGGATGCGCTGGTCCTCGACGACGAGGTGGCGTTGCAGCCCGAGGATCAGGGCCCAGGTGTGTTCGACGGTCGGGGTGATCGCACCGCCAGTACCTGACACGGTGATACCGAGGCGGTGCGCGGCGGCGACGTCGATGGCGGCGTTGAACGGCCCCGTCGTCACCAGAAGCTTCAGGGCCGGCAACTGGGCGAGCAGCGCCGCGTCGAGCGGCGTGCGCTCACGCATCGCGACGACCACCTCGTGGCCGGTGAGGTTTTCGATCAGTGCCGGGCCGGGTGCGATGTGTTCTCTGAGTGCTGTGACGTGCGGCGGGCGGGGAATCGGTGACCAGTCGACGGTGTCGGCGATGCCTTGATAGTCGTCGAGAACGGCGATGCGCAGCGGTTCGGTCATGGATCAGTATGCATTCGGATCGTTCTGGACGGCCGCCGGAACCGGATGCTGATACAACGCAGCGGCGTTCTCCCAGGTGATCTTGCGGACCGCGTCGGGCGGCAAGTCACGGATCTGTTCGTGGATCGTGCGCTGGGTGTGCGGCCAGGTCGAGTCACAATGCGGGTAGTCGGCTTCGAGCAGGATGTTGCCGGTGCCGATCCGCTCATGCTGGACGAACGAGGACTGGTCCTCGACCGCACAGAACCAGAAGTTCCTGGCGAATACTTCGGCGGGGGAAAGCGTTTCACCGAGCGCCTTCCAGGTTCCGTACATCTGGTGATAGCTCAGCATGTGGTCGAGGCGATCGAGTAAACCTGCCACCCAACCGATTCCGCCCTCCGACAGGCAGATCTTGAGATCGGGGTAGCGGCTGGGCAGCCCCGAGTACAGCCAGTCGACCGCCGCGGTGATCGCGTAGGCGAAGAACAGCACCCCCTGAACGTCCGGCGGGGCGTCGTCGGTGGTGGACGGCGCCGAACCCGAGGACCCGATGTGCAGGTTGACCACGGTGCCCGTCTCCGCGCACGCCGCCATCATCGGTTCCCAGTACCCGGAGTGGATGGTCGGCAGGCCGAGCATCGCGGGGTTCTCGCTGAAGGTCACGGCATGGAAGCCGCGCTCGGCGTTCTCGTAGATCATCCGGGCGCCGACCTCGGGGTCGAGCAGCCAGGGTAATTGGCACGGGATGATCCGATCGGGATACGCCCCGGCCCACGCCTCGAGATGCCAGTCGTTCCAGGCTCGCACGGCCGCCATCGCCAGATCCCGGTCCTTGGTCACCTGCTGCAGCCGCTGGCCGGCGAACCCCGGAAGGAACGACGGGAAGTTCAGCGACGCGTATACCCCGTTGAGATCCATGTCTTTGACGCGCTCGTGAATGTCCCAAGCGCCACGCCGCATCTCGTCGAACCGGGCCGGTTCGAAACCGTACTCGGACACCGGCCGGCCGACCACGGCGTTGAAGCCGACGTTGGGCAGCGACTGTCCGTCAAACATCCAGGTTTGCCCGCCGTCCCCGGTGTCGACCACCTTCGGGGCGCGGTCGGCGAACTTGCGCGGCACGCGGCCGGTGAAGGTGTCCGGTGGCTCGACGATGTGATCGTCGACCGAGATCACGGTGTAGAGCCGTTCGGCCCGTTCGGGTTCCGGGAGGAAGGTCACCGTCCGTTCGGCACCCTTGTTCGCGGTGGTGAAGTCGAGATTGCCGGCGAGCTCATCGATGGACTTCATGGGCAGTCTCCTTTCAGGTCAGCACGTCCGGGTCGGCCTTGATGGTCATGCGGGCCGCCCCGGCCCAGTACACGTCGGCCGCCCGCTCGATGAGCGAGGCTTTCATGCCGTACATATCGGAGCGGTTCATCGCCGTGGGCTCGCGTCCGGTCAGCATCACCTGGTAGGCCAGTTTGCAGACCCGGTCGATCGACGCGGCCCGATACACAGCCTCGGCGACGGTGCCCCCGGTGGCGATCACCCCATGGTTGGCCAGGATGGTGAGATTGGCCGTGCCGATCCGTTCAGCGAGTTCGCGCGCCCTCGGAGCCGAATCGACCTCGCCGTCGTAGGTTTCGACGAAACACATGTCGTCGAGAAACAGCGACCCGGTCTGGTGGACCAGCTCCGGCAGCTTCCCCAACGCCGCGATCAGGCTCACGTAGTAGGGGTGATTGTGGATGACGACGCGGGCGTCGTCGCGCACCCGGTGTAGTTCGGTATGGATGTGGATGGCCGGGGTGACGTCCCAACGTCCGCGCACCACGCGGGCGGTCCCGTCGACGGTGCAGATGTCGGATGCGGTGAGCTCCTGCCACCACAGCCCCCACGGGTTGACCAGCATCTCGGCGCGGCCGTCGGGTTGCCAGGTGATGTGGCCGGCCATGTTCTCGGCGAATCCGATGGCGGCCAGGTGCCGGAATGCCACCGCCAGCGTCTGCTCCTCGGTCAGGTCGACGCCGATCGGTGGGGTGACCGACGGCGACCACACCTTCAAGCCGCCCTGGCGTACCTCACCGACGCTCATGGCCGTCTCCCAACCGTATCCGGATATCTTCGCGGAGTTGACCTTTGGCGATCTTCCCGCCCGAGGACCGGGGCAGCTCGTCGAGCACGATGAGCTTTTCGGGTAGCAGTTCCTTCGACATGCCCTGCGCCAGCAGATGCTCCACCAGGCCGGGCAGATCGATGTGTTGCCCGTTGGCGGTCTCGACGTAGATGCAGACCTTCTCGCCGAACACCGGGTCCGGCATCGCCACCGCCGCCGCGACCGCCACGGCGGGATGTGTCGTCACCGCATCTTCGACCTCGCCCGCACTGATGTTCTTGCCGCCGCGGAGAATGAAATCGGAGGTGCGGCCGGTGACGGTCAGGTAGCCCTCGGCGTCGATCTCGCAGATGTCGCCCATCCGCATCCAGCCGTCACGTGTGTAGAGCTTGTCGTGGTCCACCCCGCCGAGATAGCCCAGGCTGGTGGCCGGCCCACGGCAGGCCGGTTGCCCGCGTCCGGTCGAGCTCACGTCGTTGTCGCCGTCGAAAAGCCGCACCGCCATCTCCGGCACCAACCGTCCGGCCGTTCGCAGCCTGCGCTCCCGGGAGTCGCGCAGTGTCGTCCCGCTCAACAGTCCGGTTTCGTTGGAGCCGTAGAACTGCAGGATGGTGGCGCCGGTGAGCTCTTCGAAGTCGGCGGCCCGCCGATAGGGCAGCGCCTCTCCGCCGGTGAACACCACGCGCAGCGAGCTCAGGTCGTTCTCGCGCGATGCCCCGTCGGCCATGATCATCATCAACTGCGTGCTGACACAGCACAACACGCTGACCCGGTGGCGGGCGATCGCCTCACACGCGGCCTGGGCGTCGAACTTCTCCAGCAGCACCGTGGTGGCCCCGAGATAGATCGGTGTGGTGTGGGCGGTCCAGATGCCGAATCCGAACGGGGCAGGGATGACCGGGAGGAAGATGTCGTCGGAATTCAGCGCGCCATTGGCAACTGCCTGTTGATGGAAGTAGTGCCACCGGTTCTGGGTGTGCACAACGCATTTGGGCAGACCGGTGGTGCCCGAGGTCGAGTTGATCAGGAACACGTCGTCGGCTCCGACGCCCGCCGCCGGTGGACGCGACGGCGTGTCGGCGTCGAGGGACATCCCGTCCAGAACCAGGGCGCTGATCCCGGAAGTCAGCGCCGACACGGTGGCCTGTGCTGAGGAGCGCCGCGCCGCATCGCTGATCAGCAGGCGCGGTTCGGTGACCCGCAGGATCTGGGTGGCCTCGCGGGACCCGGCGCGGGCGCCGATTCCCACCACGACGGCACCGCAGCGTTCGACCGCGACGAACAGCATGTGGATGGCCGCCGTATCCCCGTGCCAGACCGCGACGCGATCGCCGGGGCGCACGCCCAGCCCGGCCAGCTGTGCGGCCAGTCGTAGTGCGGCACAGTCGAATTCGTTCCAGGTGAGCGTGGAATCAGGGTAGTCGACATAGGCCGGCTTGTCCGGATGTGCGATGGCGTTCTCGCGCACGGTCTGCGAGAGAGTGCGGTCCGACCACCATCCTGCCGCGTGGTAGTGGGCTGCGTCTGCAGCATGGGCGGGGTACCCAGCCTTCATTGCCAAATCATATGGAAATAAGAATGTGTGTCAACGGTCGCACCGCGGCCGTCGCCGGCTCAGGGTCGAGGGGGTCCGGACTGGGCCCAGGTGCGCACCATCGTCGGGTCGACCACCCCATCGACGCCGGGGTACTGCTGAGCGTTGACCAGATGCGCGGCCGCCAGATCACGGGCTCGTTGCGCGTCGCCCACGTCGATCGCGTCGATCACCTGCCGGTGGTCTTCCAGTACCGCACGGCGCTCCTCGACCGGCACCGTGGAGTGATCGGTCACCTGAGCCGACCAGTTTTGCTCGTGGGCAGACCACAACGCTTCGAGTGCGCCGGCCAAGATGATCATCGTCTCGTTACCGCAGTGGCGCACCAGCGCCTCGTGGTACCGGCGGCTCGCCGAGGTGGCTTGCCGGAGATCGGATACCGAACGGACCGATTCTTCATGCAGTGCACGCAGAATGGGCACCACTGTGCGCTTGCGGTCCGGACGCTGGGCGCAGAGCGCCGCACATGCCGGCTCGACCTGAAGGAGTGCCGTACCCACATCGGCGAGACCGACCCGCCCGGCGCCCAGGACCAGCCCCATCGTGTAGGCGAGGTTTGCCGCGTCGGGCCGGTGTACCACCGCTCCGCCGAGCTTGCCGCGCCGCACCGTCAACAACCCCTCGGCCTCGAGGATGCGCATCGCCTCACGCAAGGACGGTTTGCTGATCGGATACTCGACGAGGAGTTCGTCTTCTTTGGGCAGGATCGTGCCGTCGGCGAGTTCGCCGGTGAGAATCCGGCGGCGCAGTTGATCGGCGACCTGCTCGGCAAGTCGCTGGAACCGGACGTTCGGCTGCGCCACGCATCGAGTGTGCCAGACGTGCCCCGCTTGAGGCTGCGCGTGGAGGCTTGTTTCCAAATGATTTGTCTCCTACGGTGAGCCATGCAGAAGTGGTCCATCGGCGCGGTGACGATCCATTCCGTCCTGGAGACCGTGGTGCCGACCCGGCCTGACCGGCTGTTTCGTGCCCTTCCCTCCGAGCTCGGAAGCTGGCTGCAGCCGCACTATCTCGACGCCGCGGGCAATCTGCTGGTAGCCATCCAGTCGTTCTTCATCGAATCCGGTGAGGAGCTCGTGGTCGTGGACTGCTGCTTCGGCGAAGGACATGACCTGCCATACCAAATCCCGATGGACCCGGACCGGTATCGGCGGTCGCTGACCGTGGCCGGATTTGCCCCCGACGATGTCACCACCGTCGTCTGCACCCACCTTCACCTCGACCATGCCGGGCGTAACACCACGCTGCGCGACGGCGCCTGGGTGCCCACCTATCCCAACGCGACCTACCTGCTGACCGCTGATGAGTACGCGGCATGGCGGCTATCCGCGGCACCGAACCGTGCCGCCGCCGAGACCGTCGAACCGCTTGTCGCACACGACGTTCTGCGACTGACCGACATGGACCACGCGATCACCGACGAGATCCGGCTGATCGCGACACCGGGCCACACACCGGGTCACAGCGCGGTGCGGGTCGAATCCGGTGGGGAAGTGGCGGTCATCAGTGGAGACGTCATCCACCACCCGCTCCAGATCACCCACCCGGAAGTGCAGCCGCTACCCGATGAGGACCCGGCCGCGGCCGCCGAGACCCGCGCCCGGTTCTTACGCAGCGTCGCCGAGGAGCAGGCACTGCTGCTCGGAACCCACTTCGCCGCTCCGGCCGCAGGCACCGTCGTCACCGACGGCGACCGGCTGATGTGGGTGCCGCTCTAGCCGGAGGCGTCTCAGTTCGCGGTGTGGACGATGAGGATGTCGATCTTCACCCGGCGGGCGATGGTGGCGGGCACGGAGCCCAACAGGCGCCCGGCGACCGAGTCCAGTCCGATGTCGCCGACGACGATCAGATCCGCACCGACCTCTTTGGCGAGCCTCACCAGGGCGTCGACCGGGGCGCCTTCGACCGCCCGCTCGACGATATCCGCGGCGCCGGCGGCCCTGGCCCGGTCGCGCGCCGCCTGGAGGATCTCGTAGACAGGGGCGGCGCCGTGCATCCGGTAGCCCTCGCGCTTGAGGCTGTCCTCCGCGCGGGTGTCGACCACGTGATCGGGCGACGGCGCTCGCGACCAGCCACCCTTTTCGGCCACGGGTTGATGAGCGCTCGCGATGATCAGCTTCGCGCCCTCCTGGGCGGCGACCATTGCCGCGCGATCCACCGCACGCAGCGACGAATCCGAGCCGTCGGTTCCGACAACGATCGTCCGATACGTGCTCATGTTGTCTCCGAACTGTCGGCTAGCGGGGCGAACAGGACATTAATGCACGCCAATCGTCCCCCGATGGAATTTGTGCCCCACGCCGTGTCAACGATCAACCGAAGCAAGTGTCGGCCGATCGATACCGATGGAGACCGGTGGCCGTTACCTGAAGTTCTTGCTGCGCTTGCCGCTTTCGCCGAACGGGCACGGAGCTGTCGGATGTGCGGGGTACGGTGCGCTCAAGAACGAGAAGCACACGTCAAACGAACGAGATATGGCACCCCCGACAGGATTCGAACCTGCAACCTACCGGGTAGAAACCGGATGCGCTATCCGTTGCGCCACGGGGGCAAGTCGGACCACCACAATTTACACCGGGTGGGTGTCGTTACCGAAACGGATACGCCCCATGTGGGTGCTCGAACCGCAACAGATGAAACGAGCGAGTCAGTGGGTCGACATCACACCAAAGACAAAGGCGACCTCGGCGTCGCCAAAGCGCATGCCGACCTGGTTGCCAAGGGTTTTTATGTGCTGTTTCCCGCGACCGAGCATGCGCCGTTCGACCTTGTGGCGTACGCGGCCGGTACCTTCCACCCGTACCTCGGCGTGATGGGGCGGGGACGCGCGACGGACGCCCGGCAAAGCCCTCCGCTGCCACCGGAGGCGGACTAGCGTGGACGCTGCATCGGTGGCCGGGGGAGGGGAGAGGGACCACGCTATGAGCGACGTGCCGGAGTTGGATGCGGCCGGACTGCCCGAAGAGCTGAGCGCAGTCGATCAGCTGTTGCACCGGGGTGAGGCAAACCCGCGTACCAGGTCCGGGATCCTCGGCGTCGAGATCCTCGACACCACACCGGATTGGGAACGATTCCGCGCCCGGCTCGACCACGCGTCGCGCAAGGTTTTACGACTGCGCCAGAAGGTGGTCATGCCCACCCTGCCCACCGCCGCTCCGCGCTGGGTCGTCGACCCCGATTTCAACCTCGACTACCACGTGCGGCACGTGCGGGTTCCCGAGCCGGGAACGTTGCGCGATGTGTTCGACCTGGCTGAGATCGCGCTGCAGTCACCGATGGACATCAGCCGCCCGCTGTGGAGCGCCACCCTCGTCGAAGGGCTGGCCCACGGGCGTGCGGCGACCATCCTGCACCTGAGCCACGCGGTGTCCGACGGTGTCGGCATCGTCGAGATGTTCGCCAACATCTACGACCTCGAACGCGATCCCGAGCCGACCGCGCCGGCGCCACTGCCCATCCCGCAGGACCTCTCGCCCAACGACCTGATGCGTGAAGGCATCAGCCGGTTGCCCGGATCGATCGCGGGCGGCGTACTCGGTGCCCTCGGGCAGGCGGCCCGCGCGGTGACGAAGGTGGTGCGCGATCCGGTCTCGGCGGTCAACGGTGCGGTGGATTACGCGATGTCCGGGGCGCGGGTGATGGGTCCGGCTGCGCATCCCTCGCCGCTGTTGCGCCGCCGCAGCCTGTCGTCGCGCACGGAGGCGATCGACATCCCGTTCTCCGACCTGCACCGGGCGGCCAAGGCCGCCGGCGGTTCGATCAACGACGCTTATCTCGCCGGGCTGTGCGGCGCCCTCCGCCTCTACCACGAGGCGAAGGGCATCTCCATCGACACGTTGCCGATGGCCGTGCCCGTCAACCTGCGATCCGAGGACGATCCGGCCGGCGGCAACCGCTTCGCCGGGGTCAACTTGGCCGCACCGGTCGGAATCGTCGACCCGGAGACCCGGGTCAAAGCTGTCCGGGCGCAGATAATGACCAAGCGCGAGGAGCGTGCCATCGACATGGTGGGCTCGATCGCGCCTGTGCTGAGCCTGCTGCCCGACGCCGTGTTGGAGACGGTGGCCGGTTCGGTGGTCAATTCCGACGTGCAGGCCAGCAATGTTCCGGTCTACCCCGGTGACACCTTCCTCGCCGGCGCAAAGATATTGCGTCACTACGGGATAGGGCCGCTGCCCGGCGTCGCGATGATGGTGGTGCTGATCTCCAGATCGGGATACATCACGGTCACCGCTCGCTACGACCGGGCCGCCATCACCGACGAGAAGCTGTTCGCCCAATGCCTGCTGGACGGTTTCGACGAAGTGCTGGCGCTCGGTGGCGACGGCCGGGCGGAACCGGCCTCCTTCAGCAGCGATACGTCGGCGACGAACGGGAGTGCTGCACAGTGACTTCGAAAGAACCGAGCGCACGGGCAACCAGGCAGATGCGGCTGCCCGGCACCCTGGCCGAGATCGAGGGCAGTCCCGAGGGCCCTGAGATCGGCGCGTTCTTCGACCTGGACGGGACGCTCGTCGCCGGGTTCACCGGGGTGATCATGACCCGGGACCGGTTGCGCCGCGGCCAGATGGGTGTCGGTGAGTTCATCGGCATGGTGCAGGCCGGGCTCAACCATCAGTTGGGTCGCTCCGAGTTCGAGGACCTGATCGGCAAGGGCGCCCGGATGTTGCGCGGCAACTCACTCAGTGACCTCGACGAACTCGGTGAGCGGCTGTTCCTGCAACACGTGCAGGGCCGCATGTACCCGGAGATGCGCGCGATGGTGCGTGCTCACATGGCCCGTGGCCACACCGTCGTGTTGAGTTCGTCGGCGCTGACGGTCCAAGTGGAGCCCGTCGCTCGGTTCCTGGGTATCGACAACGTCCTGTGCAACAAGTTCGAGACCGACGCGGACGGTCTGATCACCGGCGAGGTCAAGACGCCGGTGATCTGGGGCTCCGGTAAAGCCCGTGCGGTGCAGAACTTCTCGGCCGCCAACGGGGTGGACCTGACCAAGAGCTACTTCTATGCCGACGGCGACGAGGACGTCGCCCTGATGTACCTGGTTGGCCATCCACGGCCGACGAATCCAGCCGGCAAGCTGGCCGCAGTTGCGGCCAAACGCGGCTGGCCCGTGCTGAAGTTCAGCAGCCGCAGCGGCAGCAGTCCGGTTGCGCAGCTGCGCACCCTGGCCAGCCTGGCCACCATCCCGACGGTGGCCGCCGGGGCGATCGGACTCGGGCTGCTCACCCGCAACAAGCGCACCGGCGTCAACTTCTTCACCTCGAACTGGAGCAAGCTGCTGATGCTCACCACGGGCATCGAGCTCAACGTCCTCGGTGAGGAGAACCTGACCGCGCAGCGACCCGCGGTGTTCATCTTCAATCACCGCAACCAGGCGGACCCGATGATCGCGGGCCGGCTGGTCGGCGTGGACTTCACCGGGGTCGGCAAGAAGGAGCTCGAGCGCAATCCCTTGATGGGTCCGCTGGGCAAGGTCATGGATGCGGCATTCATCGACCGCGACGACCCGGAGAAAGCCGTGGAAAGTCTGCACAAGGTCGA
This sequence comes from Mycolicibacterium senegalense, assembly GCF_019645875.1. Classification (GTDB taxonomy): domain Bacteria; phylum Actinomycetota; class Actinomycetes; order Mycobacteriales; family Mycobacteriaceae; genus Mycobacterium; species Mycobacterium senegalense. The sequence goes on from NZ_CP081000.1 coordinate 2,151,981, forward strand.
AGAGCTTGCCCGCAAAGGCTTGTCGATACTGATCGCCCCGGAAGGGACGCGGCTCGACACCATCGAGGTCGGTCCGTTCAAGAAGGGACCGTTCCGCATCGCGATGGCCGCAGGCATTCCGATCGTGCCGATCGTGATCCGTAACGCCGAGGTGATCGCGCACCGCGACTCCAGCACGTTCAACCCTGGCAAGGTGGATGTCGCGGTGTACCCGCCGATCTCCGTCGAGGACTGGACGGTCGAGAACCTCTCCGACCGCATCACCGAGGTCCGCCAGATCTACCTCGACACGCTGAAATCCTGGCCGCACGACGAACTTCCCACGTTCGACGTCTATTCCCGCGCCGCGTCGACCGAGAAAGCCGCGCCACGGCGGGCCGCTGCCAAAGCGCCGGCCAAGAAAGCACCGGCCAAGAAAGCGCCCACCAAAAAGACTGCCCCCAAACCGGACACCGCGTCACAGCGGTCGACTCCCAAGGGCCGGCCGTGACCGCCGGGATCGACGATTACCCGAGCTTCAGCACCAGTGACGATGCTCTGGTGCTCGCGTCGGTGTCCTCACCGGCTGAGCTCGAGCTGCTCAACGACTGGCTCAAGGCGCAGCGGCGCGAACATCCGGACACGACCGTCGAAGTCCTGCAACTGCCGGCCACCGATGAACCCGCCCCCGGGGCGGTGGCCCGGTTGGTCGAGGAGCTGGAATCGGACGAGGACCGGCTGGTGGTTCCGGTCCGGGTGTTCTGGGTGCCCGGCGGATTGCCCACCCGGTTGAAAGTGGTGGGATTGATCTCCGGCCGCGACACCTACCGGCCTCCGGAGATCCTGCAACGTCGCATCCTGCGCAAGAACCCGACGCGCGCCCGGATCGTCGCCGGTGAACCGGCCAAGGTATCGGAGCTGCGCAAGCAGTGGAGTGAGACCACGGTCGCCGAAAACCCCCGGGAATTCGCACGATTCGTCCTTCGCCGGGCGGTGCTGGCCATCGAGCGGGTGGAGCTTCGGCTACTGGGCCCCGAATACAAGTCGCCCCGGCTGGTCAAGCCGGAGATGCTCGACTCGGCGCGCTTCCGGCAGGGCCTGGAGCAGATTCCGGGGGCGACGGTCGAGAAGGCCGGGGAGATGCTCGACGAGCTGTCCACGGGGTGGAGCCGGTTCTCGGTGGACCTGATCCCGACCCTGGGCCGCGCCATCTTCAGCCGCGGGTTCGACCCGCGCATCGACTACGACCGCAGCGAGATCGAGTCGATGCGCCATGCCCTGGAACAACATCCGGCGGTGCTGCTGTTCTCGCACCGGTCCTATCTCGACGGCGTCATCGTCCCGGTGGCCATGCAGGAGAACCGGCTCCCGCCGGTCTACACCTTCGCCGGGATCAACCTGTCGTTCGGCCTGATGGGTCCGCTGTTCCGGCATTCCGGCGTGATCTTCCTGCGCCGCAAACTCGATGACCCGTTGTACAAGTACGTGCTGCGGCAGTACGTCGGCTACATCGTGGAGAAGCGGTTCAACCTCAACTGGTCCATCGAGGGCACCCGGTCCCGGACCGGAAAGATGTTGCCGCCCAAGCTCGGACTGCTCGCCTACGTCGCCAACGCGTACCTCGACGGCCGCAGTGACGACATCCTGCTGCAGCCGGTGTCGATCAGCTTCGACCAACTGCACGAGACGGCCGAGTACGCCGCCTATGCCCGCGGCGGTGAGAAGACGCCCGAGGGTCTGAGCTGGCTGTACAACTTCATCAAGGCGCAGGGCGAACGCAACTACGGCAAGATCTATGTCCGGTTCCCCGAAGCGGTTTCGATGCGCGAGCATCTGGGCGAGCCCGGCGGCGAGATGGCCCACGACGAAGCGGCCAAACGCCTGGCGATGCAGAAGATGGCCTTCGAGGTGGCCTGGCGCATCCTGCGCGTCACGCCGGTCAACGCGACCAACCTGGTCTCGGCGCTGCTGCTGGGCGCCCGTGGAGTGGCCCTGACGCTGGATCAGCTGCATCACACGCTGCAGGACTCGCTGGACTACCTGGAGCGCAAGAACACCCCGATGACCAACAGCGCGCTGCGGCTGCGGACCGCCGAGGGGGTTCGCTCGGCGGTCGACGCGCTCTCCGGCGGGCACCCGGTCACGTTGGTGGACAGCGGACGCGAGCCGGTGTGGCGCATCGCTGCTGAGGACGAGCTGGAGGCCGCGTTCTACCGCAACTCTCTGATCCACGCCTTTCAGGAAACCTCGATCGTCGAACTGGCCCTGGCGTACGCGGCCCGCGTCACCGACAACCCGCTGCAGGCGTTCTGGGATCAGGTGATGCGGCTGCGGGACCTACTCAAGTTCGACTTCTACTTCGCCGATTCGGCGGCGTTCCGCGACAACGTCGCCGAGGAGATGTCGTGGTACGACCGCACGCCCGAAGGCCAGGCGGCGGGCGGCTGGGAAGCGAGGGTGTCAGCCGGGGGCGACGACATCTACCAGATGTTGCGGCGCAAACGTCCGCTGCTGGTGGGTGCCATGTTGCGACCGTTCTTCGAGGCCTACGCCATCGTTGCCGACGTCCTGCGCGACGCCCCGCCGGAGATCGGTGAGCGGGAGCTGACCAAGCGGGCACTCGGCGTCGGACGGCAGTACGTCGCCCAGGGCCGGGTGGGCAGCAACGAGTCGGTCTCGGCATTGTTGTTCGCCACCGCGCGTCAGGTGGCCGCCGATCAGGACCTGCTGGTCAACGGCCCCGACCTGAAGGCGCGGCGTAATGCCTTCCGCGACGAACTGCGCGGGATCGTCGACGACATGGACAAAGTCGACGAGATCGCCCGTGAGCAGTTCTACAACCGGGAGAAGCAGCGGCGCGCCCAGCGGCACCTTTCCGGCTAGTCCGGCTGCCGGCCGGGGTGCGGCGGCATCCACGCCATACCCTTGGACCATGACTTCTGCCGGCCACGTGGCCGCATCCGGCGTGCGGAACAGCCCGGTGTGGCCGGTATTGGTCGGCGTGGGCGTGCTGGCCGGGGCGGTGGCGGCGGGCATCGGCGCGCTGTCGTTGGCCGACGCGCTGACGGCCACCGGTTTGCCGGACCCCGGCCCCGTCACCACCTACGGCCTGCCGTTCGTGCGCGCCTCCGGCGAGATCGCCGCCGTCGTCGCGGTCGGGGCATTCCTGTTCGCGGCGTTCCTGGCGGCACCCCAGGCCAACGGCGTCCTCGACGTCGCCGGCTATCGGGCGCTGCGGGTCGGCTCGGCGGCGTCGGCTGTATGGACCGTGTGCGCTGCACTGCTGGTTCCGCTGACGGTCTCAGACGTGTCCGGACAGCCGTTGCTCGACCATCTCGGGCCCGCCGACGTGTGGTCGGCGGCCGGAATGGTGGATGTGGCCGTCGCCTGGCGCTGGACGGCGCTCCTGGCCGCGGCCGTCACCATCGCCAGCCTGCCGGTGTTGCGATGGGGATGGACGCCGGTGCTGCTGGCCGGGTCACTGCTGACGTTGATGCCGCTGGTGCTGACCGGACACTCCTCAGCCGGAGGTGCCCACGATCTGGCCACCAACAGCTTGTTCATTCACCTGGTCGCCGCCGCGCTATGGGCCGGCGGGCTGCTGGCGTTGCTGGCTCATGCCCTTCGGGCCGGAGGTGGGTCTGACGGCCCCGACACCGCGTTGGCCGCGCGACGCTTCTCAGCGCTGGCCCTGTGGTGCTTCGTCGCGATGGCCATCAGCGGCGTGCTCAACGCACTGGTGCGCGTTCAGCTGCCCGACCTGGTGCGTACCAGCTACGGCTGGTTGCTGGTGGCCAAGGTGCTGGCACTCAGCCTGCTCGGCGTGCTGGGCTGGCGGCAGCGTCGGGTCAGCCTGACCGCACTGGCCGCCGATCCGGGGGCGCGTCGACCGCTGATCCGGCTGGCGCTGACCGAGGCCGCCCTGTTCGGAGTCACCTTCGGCATCGCCGTCGGATTGGGACGTACCCCGCCGCCACCCGAGCCGCAGATCCCCAGTGCCACCGAGGTCGCCATCGGATACGACTTCGCCGGGCCGCCGACGGTGGCGCGGGTGTTGTTCGACTGGCGATTCGACCTGCTGTTCGGGACCGCCGCGATCATCGGGGCGGTGGTGTACCTGGCCGGTATGTGGCGGCTGCGCCGACGCGGCGACGCCTGGCCGGCCGGCCGCACGGTCGCGTGGCTGCTGGGCTGTGCGGTCCTGCTGTTCACCACCTCATCCGGGCTCGGTCGCTACATGCCGGCGATGTTCAGCATGCACATGATCGCCCACATGCTGCTGTCCATGCTGGTTCCGGTGCTCCTGGTGTTGGGAGCCCCGGTGACCCTGGCGCTGCGGGCGTTACCCACCGCGGGCCGCGGATCGCCACCGGGTCCCCGGGAATGGCTGCTGGCGGCGTTGCACTCCAGGGTGTCGCAGTTCCTGACCCATCCCATTGTCGCCACCGTGCTGTTCGTGGCCGGCTTCTACGGCCTGTACTTCGGCGGCCTCTTCGACGCCGCGGTGAGCAATCATGCCGCGCACATCCTGATGAACGTGCACTTCCTGCTGTCGGGCTACCTCTTCTATTGGGTCGTCATCGGAGTGGATCCGACTCCGCGGCCCGTCCCGCACCTGGTCAAGATCGGGATGGTGTTCGCCTCGCTGCCGCTACACGCGTTCTTCGGCGTGGTGATGATGGGCATGGACACCGTTCTCGGCGAAAGCTTCTACCGGTCATTGCAGCTGCCGTGGCACACCGACCTGATCGGAGACCAGCACCTCGGCGGAGCGATCGCCTGGGCGGCCGGAGAGGTCCCGCTGGTCATCGTGATGCTGGCGTTGCTGATTCAGTGGCGACGCAGCGATCAGCGCACCGCCAAGCGGCTGGACCGGGCCGCCGATCGCGATGACGACGCCGACCTGGCGGCCTACAACGCGATGCTCGCCGAGATGGCGCGGCGTGACGGTCCACCGCGCTGATAGGTCGGGTTTATCCCCAGCCTGCGTTTCATCCACAGCCGACGGCTTCGTCGGGTCCGCACACCGGCCGCGTGTCGGGGTGGCGGCGGTCAATGGCTGCGTAAGGCGGTCGACGCTTCGGCACCGGCCGCCGGAATGGATGAAGCGAAAGGAACCAGAAATGTTCGAGACCCCGTTCACCATCGTCGGCAACATCATCACAGATCCGGTGCGGCGACGGTTCGGCGATCAGGAGCTCTACAAGTTCCGGGTGGCCAGCAACTCGCGGCGCCGCACGCCCGACGGCAACTGGGAGCCCGGCAACTCGCTCTACGTGACCGTCAACTGCTGGGGAAATCTCGCCACCGGCACCAGCGCCTCCCTGATGAAGGGTGACGCCGTGATCGTGGTCGGGCACGTCCACACCAGCGAATACGACGACAAAGAGGGTGTGCGCCGGTCCTCGATCGAGGTGAAGGCCTCGGCGGTCGGGCCCGACCTGTCCCGCTGCACAGCCAGGGTCGCGCCGTTGCCCAAACCCGCGGCCGGCCCTGCGGCCCAGCCCGAACCCGTCGACGCCGACGACCCCGGAACCGACCCTGACGAGGCGGAGCTGCCACTGTCGGCCTAGCGGGTTCGGGTCACGCCTAGGATGGGCGCGAGTGAGTTGGGCTTGACGCGACCCTTCGCGCGAGCGCCCATCCGACGTTCCCGAAAGCTTCAGAAAGGCACATCACGGCATGGCCGAATTCATCTACACGATGCGCAAGGTTCGCAAGGCGCACGGCGACAAGGTCATCCTTGACGACGTCAGCCTGAACTTCCTGCCCGGCGCGAAGATCGGCGTCGTCGGTCCCAACGGTGCCGGTAAGTCGAGTGTGCTGAAGATCATGGCCGGCATCGACCAGCCGAACAACGGCGATGCCCTGCTGGCCCCCGGCGCCACGGTCGGCATCCTGATGCAGGAGCCGCACCTCGACGAGAGCAAGACCGTCCGCGAGAACGTCGAGGACGGCGTGCCGATCAAGGCCAAGCTCAACCGCTACAACGAGGTCGCCGAGCTGATGGCCACCGACTACTCCGACGAGCTCATGGAAGAGATGGGCAAGCTGCAGGAGGAGCTGGACGCCGCCGACGCCTGGGACATCGACTCCCAGCTCGAGCAGGCCATGGACGCGCTGCGCTGCCCGCCGCCCGACGAGCCGGTCACCCACCTCTCCGGTGGTGAGCGCCGCCGCGTCGCGCTGTGCAAGCTGCTGCTGAGCAAGCCGGATCTGCTGCTGCTCGACGAGCCCACCAACCACCTCGACGCCGAGAGCGTGCTCTGGCTCGAACAGCACCTGGCCAGCTACAAGGGCGCCATCCTGGCCGTCACCCACGACCGGTACTTCCTGGACAACGTCGCCGAGTGGATCCTCGAGCTCGACCGCGGCCGGGCCTACCCCTACGAGGGCAACTACTCGACCTACCTGGAGAAGAAGGCCGAGCGCCTCGAGGTCCAGGGCAAGAAGGACCAGAAGCTGCAGAAGCGGCTCAAGGACGAGTTGGCCTGGGTGCGCTCGGGCGCCAAAGCACGCCAGGCCAAGAACAAGGCCCGACTCGGCCGCTACGAGGAGATGGTCGCCGAGGCCGAGAAGACCCGGAAGCTCGACTTCGAGGAAATCCAGATCCCGACCCCGCCGCGGCTGGGCAACGTCGTGGTCGAGGTGGAGCACCTGGACAAGGGTTTCGAAGGCCGCACCCTGATCAAGGACTTGTCCTTCACGCTGCCGCGCAACGGCATCGTCGGTGTCATCGGCCCCAACGGCGTCGGCAAGACCACGCTGTTCAAGACCATCGTCGGCTTGGAGCAGCCCGACAGCGGCACGGTCAAGGTCGGCGAGACGGTCAAGCTGTCCTACGTCGACCAAAGCCGCGCCGGCATCGACCCCAAGAAGACGGTCTGGGAAGTCGTATCCGACAAGCTCGATTACATCGAGGTCGGCCAGAACGAGATCCCGTCGCGGGCCTACGTGTCGGCTTTCGGGTTCAAGGGGCCGGACCAGCAGAAGCCCGCGGGCGTGCTGTCCGGTGGTGAGCGCAACCGGCTGAACCTGGCGCTGACCCTCAAAGAGGGCGGCAACCTGATCCTGCTCGACGAGCCGACCAACGACCTCGACGTCGAGACGCTGTCGTCGCTGGAGAACGCGCTTGAGCAGTTCCCGGGATGCGCCGTGGTGATCAGCCACGACCGCTGGTTCCTGGACCGCACCTGCACGCACATCCTGGCGTGGGAGGGCGACGACGACAACGAGGCCAAATGGTTCTGGTTCGAGGGCAACTTCGGTGCCTATGAGGAGAACAAGATCCAGCGTCTCGGCGCCGAGGCGGCCCGGCCGCACCGGGTGACCCACCGGAGACTGACCCGCGACTGACCCGTGACAGGCTAAACGGCGCAGCAGGCTCGATGACGCTACTAATGTCGCAGCCATGCACCGGCGCCGGTGTGTAGGCGTGAGTAGGGAGTGATCCGTATGACGGCCGAACCGGGAGCTCTTCGGGGACAGGGAATTAGCGATAAAGATCGCGCGCCGGCACCACCTGAGGTGATCCACCGGCTCGCGAAAGCTTTCCTGTCCACCTACCGAGCTCCGCAGGCCGACGCGCCGGGAGTGGCCGCCACCGGTCCTCAGGCGGCGGTGGCCGAGCGCCTGGTCTCCGATGATTTGGTGGCCGCCCACTATGCGTTGGGCGGTCAACGGGCACCGGGCGAGACGAAGGTCGCCGTGTACGCGGGTGACGCCGACTCCGGGCCGGCGCTGCAGATCGTCACCGAGCAGGCGGCGATGCTGGTGGATTCGGTGACGGTGCTGCTGCACCGCCACGGCATCGCCTATCCGGCCATCATGAACCCCGTCTTTCGGGTGCACCGCGACGCCGACGGGGTACTGCGGGATTTCCAGCCCGCCGCAGAGGCCACCGGAGTCGACGGCGTCGACGAATGCTGGATCCTGGTGCCCGTCCACGGGGCCGCTGACGGTCCGGCACTGACCGAAGTGGTCGGGCTGGTGCCCGGTGTCCTGGCCGAGGCGCGACAGATCGGCATGGACTCCGCGGCCATGGGCGCAGCGCTGCACGCCCTGGCCAACGACGTCGCCACCGATGTCGAGGGCCGGTTTCCCAACACCGACCGCAGAGATGTCGCCGCGCTGTTGCGCTGGCTCTCCGACGGGCATTTCGTGCTACTGGGCTACCAGCAATGCTCGATCAGCGACGGGCAGGCCACGGTCGATCCGTCGAGTCGGCTCGGCGTGCTCAAGCTGCGCGAGGATGTGCTCCCGCCGCTGACCGCCGCCGACGATCTGATGGTGCTGGCTCAGGCCACCATGCCGAGCTATGTGCGCTACGGCGCCAACCCCTACATCGTGGTGGTTCGCGACAGCGGTGGCGATCGGGCCGGTACGACCGCCACCGAACACCGTTTCGTTGGCTTGTTCACCGTGGCCGCGATGAACGCCAATGTGCTGGAGATTCCGTTGATCTCGCGCCGGGTCGAGGAGGCGCTGGCCATGGCGCGGCGTGACCCCAGCCATCCGGGGCAGTTGCTGCGCGACATCGTCCAGACCATCCCGCGCCCCGAACTGTTCGCGTTGAGTTCCAAACAACTGCTGGACATGGCGCTGACCGTGGTGGACCTCGGTTCGCGGCGCCGTACCCTGCTGTTCCTGCGCGCGGATCAGCTGGCGCATTTCGTGTCCTGCCTGGTGTATCTGCCGCGCGACCGTTACACCACAGCGGTACGGCTGGAGATGCAGAACATCCTGGTGCGCGAACTCGGCGGCGAGAGCATCGACTACTCGGCGAGGGTGAGCGAATCACCCTGGGCGGTAGTTCATTTCACGGTGCGCCTACCCGACGGCACCTCTGCGCACACGGTCGACACCTCCACCGAGAACGAGAACCGGATCCAGGATCTGCTGACCGAGGCCACCCGCAACTGGGGTGATCGCATGACCAGCGCGGCAGCGCATGCCGCGCTGAGCCCGGCGGCGGTCGAGCACTATGCCACGGCGTTTCCCGACGATTACAAACAAGCCGTCGCTCCCGCTGATGCCATCGCCGATATCGCTATCATCGAGGCGCTGCAAGACAATTCGGTGAAGTTGGTGTTCGACGAGGGCGGCGCGGACGGGGCGGCTCAACTCACCTGGTACCTCGGCGGACAATCCGCCTCGCTGAGCGAGTTGCTGCCGATGCTGCAGTCGATGGGTGTGGTGGTGCTTGAGGAGCGCCCGTACACCGTGCACCGGGCCGACGGTCTGCCGGTCTGGATCTACCAGTTCAAGGTGATCCGGCAGCGGGGCATCCCGGTCGAACCGGATGCGGCTTCGCGTGAGGCCACCGCCCAGCGGTTCGCCGATGCGGTCACCGCGATCTGGCACGGGTGGGTCGAGGTGGACCGGTTCAACGAATTGGTGCTGCGTGCCGACCTGACCTGGCAGCAGGTGGTGATCCTGCGTGCCTATGCGAAGTACCTGCGCCAGGCGGGTTTCCCGTACAGCCAGTCGCACATCGAATCGGTGGTCAACGAGAACCCGCACACCACCCGGTCGTTGGTGCAACTGTTCGAGGCGCTCTTCGACCCGTCCGAAGAATCCGCGGGTTCGCGGGACGCTCAGGGAGCGGCTGCCGCGGTGGCCGCCGACATCGACGCCTTGGTCAGCCTCGACACCGACCGGGTGTTGCGGGCCTTCGCGACCCTGATCCAGGCCACCTTACGTACCAACTACTTTGTGCAGCAGCCTGATTCGGCCCGCCAGCGGGGCGTCGTGGCGATGAAGCTGAATCCCGGACTGATCAACGAATTGCCGTTGCCGCGGCCCAAGTTCGAAATCTTCGTGTACTCGCCCCGGGTGGAGGGTGTTCATCTGCGATTCGGCTTCGTGGCCCGCGGCGGGTTGCGTTGGTCGGACCGACGTGAGGACTTCCGCACCGAGATCCTCGGCCTCGTCAAGGCGCAGGCGGTGAAGAACGCGGTCATCGTGCCGGTCGGGGCCAAAGGCGGGTTCGTGGTCAAACGGCCGCCCGAGCCGACCGGGGACCCCGCTGTCGACCGTGAGGCGACCCGCGCCGAAGGCGTCGCGTGCTACCAGCTTTTCATCTCCGGCCTACTCGACGTGACCGACAACGTCGACAAGGGGACCGGCGCCGTCGTCACTCCACCGGATGTGGTGCGGCGCGACGGGGAGGACGCCTACCTGGTGGTCGCGGCCGACAAGGGCACGGCCACGTTCTCCGACATCGCCAACGAGGTCGCGAAGTCCTACGGGTTCTGGCTCGGCGACGCGTTCGCCTCCGGCGGTTCGATCGGCTACGACCACAAGGCCATGGGGATCACGGCCAAGGGCGCTTGGGAGTCGGTGAAGCGGCACTTCCGGGAGATGGGTGTGGACACCCAGACCCAGGATTTCACCGTCGTCGGCGTCGGCGACATGAGCGGTGACGTGTTCGGCAACGGCATGCTGCTGTCGAAGCACATCCGGCTGGTCGCCGCATTCGATCACCGACACATCTTCGTCGACCCCAACCCCGACCCCGCGGTGTCCTGGGTAGAGCGCAAGCGGCTGTTCGAGCTGCCGCGTTCCAGCTGGGAGGACTACGACGCCACGCTGATCAGCGAGGGCGGCGGCGTGTTCAGCCGCCAGCAGAAGTCCATCCCGATCAGCCCCCAGGCCCGCACGGCACTCGGGATCGACAGTGGCATAGAGGAACTCACCCCGCCCGCGTTGATGAAGGCGATTCTGAAGGCGCCTGTCGACCTGCTGTGGAATGGCGGGATCGGCACCTACGTCAAAGCCGAGACCGAGGCCGACGTCGGTGATCGGGCCAACGACCAGATCCGGGTGAACGGAAACGAGGTGCGGGCCAAGGTCATCGGCGAAGGCGGCAACCTCGGGGTGACGTCCCTCGGGCGCATCGAGTTCGACCTGGCCGGCGGCCGGATAAACACCGACGCGCTGGACAATTCGGCGGGCGTGGACTGTTCCGACCACGAGGTCAACATCAAGATCCTGATCGACTCGCTGGTCACCGCGGGCAAGGTCAGTCCCGACGAACGCACCGAATTGCTGCTGTCGATGACTGACGAGGTCGGCACCCTGGTGCTGACCGACAACAAGGATCAGAACGACTTGATGGGCACCAGCCGGGCCAACTCCGCGAGCATGCTCTCGGTTCACGCCCGGATGATCAAGGAGTTCGTCGCCAACCGTGGGCTCAACCGCGAGTTGGAGGCATTGCCCTCGGAGAAGGAGATCCGCCGCCGCGCCGACGCGGGAATCGGTTTGACCTCACCGGAATTGGCGACCCTGATGGCCCACGTCAAGCTGAACCTCAAGGACGACGCGCTGGCCAGCGACCTGCCCGACCAGGAAGTGTTCGCGTCCCGGCTGCCGCAGTACTTCCCGGAGAAGCTGCGGGAGCAGTTCACCAGCGAGATCCGCATCCACCAACTGCGTCGGGAGATCGTCACCACCATGCTGGTCAACGACCTCGTCGACACGAGCGGGATCAGCTATGCCTACCGCATCACCGAAGATGTCGGCGTCGGCCCCGTCGACGCGGTGCGCAGCTACGTCGCCACCGACGCCATCTTCGGAATCGGCAAGGTATGGCGACAGATTCGCGCCGCCGCGGACGACGGAGTGCCGGTGTCCGTGACCGACCGCATGACGCTGGATCTGCGTCGGCTGGTCGACCGGGCCGGACGCTGGCTGCTCAACTACCGCCCGCAGCCGCTGGCCGTCGGCGCCGAGATCAACCGGTTCGCCGCCCAGGTGTCGGCCCTGCGGCCGCAGATGCCGCAATGGCTGCGCGGTGACGACAAGGCCATCGTCGAGAAAGAGGCGGGGGAGTTCTCCGCGCAAGGCGTGTCCGACGAACTGGCGTACGCGGTGGCGACCGGTCTGTACCAGTACAGCCTGCTCGACGTGATCGACATCTCCGACATCGTGGACCGTGATGCCGCCGAGGTGGCCGACACCTATTTCGCACTGATGGATCGCCTCGGCGCCGACGGCCTGCTCACCGCGGTTTCGCGGCTCGGCCGGGACGACCGATGGCATTCCTTGGCGCGGTTGGCAATCCGCGATGACATCTACGGTTCACTGCGCGCACTGTGCTTCGACGTGCTGGCGGTCGGCGAACCCGACGAAACCGGCGAGGAGAAGATCGCCGAGTGGGAGCTGACCAACAGCTCCCGGGTGACCCGTGCCCGCCGCACGCTGACCGAGATATACCAAGATGGTGAACAGGACCTGGCGACGCTGTCTGTGGCAGCGCGCCAGATCCGCAGCATGACACGAACGAGTGGAACGGGAACGACTGCGTGAGTTTTACAACGCCGGTGCATGTGCGCTGGTCGGACATCGACATGTACCAGCACATCAACCACGCCACCATGGTGACGATTCTCGAAGAGGCCCGGATTCCGTTTCTGCGTGAGCCCTTCGGCCCAACGATCGACACCATCGGACTGCTGATCGCCGAGGTCAACATCTCCTACAAGGGTCAGTTGCGGCTGGTGGATTCACCGCTGCAGGTGACCATGTGGTCCAAGCGGGTGCGCGCGGTCGATTTCACCATCGGCTATGAGGTGCGCTCGGTGAATGCCGCCCCCGACTCCAAGCCGTCCGTGATCGGCGAGACCCAGCTCGCCGCCGTTCACATCGCCGAGCAACGACTGGAACGTCTGACCGCAGAGCAGCGCGGCTACCTGGAGAGCCATCTGCGATGACCGCCCCGGAGCGCGGTCTATGGATCGACGATCCGCGCGACCGTAGGGATCTCGCGACGTTCCTCGACCGTGCACTGCGATTGGACGACGCCGCGGTGGTGCGGTTGAGGGAGCGCGCCGGCGGGCGGGCCGTGGCCTGGGTGGCGACCGGGTTGGAGGTGCTGGCCAGCCGGGTGGTGTCCGGACGCGTGCGTCCGTCGGATCTGTCCGCGGGGGCCGACGCGCTGGTCGCCGGATTGTCCGCTGCCGGAGAGGGATACGTCGACCCCGGCTTCCCGATGGACTCATCATGGCGCGGTGGGCTACCACCCGACGACGGATTCGTCCACCTCGACGACGTGCCCGCACGGGTGATGCTCGATCTGGCCCAGCAGGGCGCTGCATTGGCCCGTGAGCACGGCAGCGCCCATGGCCCCCCGTCGTCGCTGCTGGATCAAGAGGTGATTGCCGTCAGTTCAGGCGATTTCACCGTAGGTGTGCCGATGCGATGCGTATTCGCGTTGACCGCCATGGGTTTTCTGCCGCAGACCGGCAACGAGGTCAGTGCGGACGAGATCGTCCGGGTCCGCGCCCATCCGTCCTGGCTACGCATCGATGCGAGGTTCGGGTCGGTGTACCGCCGCCGCGACAGTGCCGCGCTGATCCTGGGCTGAATTCGCGCGTTGTCCTGATCCCGCCACGGCGCGGCGCTTGTCATGCCTCGGCCCGGCGCTTGTCCCACCTCGGCCCGGCGCTTTGTCACGCCAGAGTGGCTGTCGAGCCCGAGCGTCACGCCAGAGTGGCCGGACGGCCAAGCTATCTCCGCTTTGTCACGCCAGAGTGGCTGCCGAGCCCGAGTGCCACTCTGGCGTGACAGTGGGCGGGCGCGGTCCGGCGAGCAAAGCGAACCGGACCGGCTCAGACAATCCAGGCGGCGGCATCCGGAGGCAGACTGCCGGCGACGAACTCCGCGCTGCTCAGCAGAATCTGGCCGGGCGGCAACGACGCCGGCTCGCTGCCCGTGTTGAGCACACACGTCAGTCCGCCTTCGCGTCGCAACGTCAGCACGTCGTCGGCGGTGGTCAGTTCGATGCGGCTGCCGGTGAATTCAGCACGGTCGGCCCGCAGTTCGATCGCCCTGCGGTAGAACTGCAGCGTCGACGACGGGTCCACTTGTTGACGCTGCACCGTCAACGCCGCCCACTCGGCGGGCATCGGCAGCCAGGTGTCGGCGGTCGAGGAGAACCCGAACGGCGGCGCATTTCCGGACCACGGCATCGGCACCCGGCAGCCATCGCGCCCGCGTTCGGTGTGACCCGAGCGTTCCCACACCGGATCCTGCAGCACCTCATCGGGCAGATCGACATTGGGTAGCCCGAGTTCCTCACCGTTGTAGACGAACACCGCTCCCGGCAACGCCAGCATCACCAGGGCCATCGCCCGTGCCCGGGCCAACCCGCGGGCGCCGCCGCCATAGCGGGTGACCTCACGTTCCACGTCGTGGTTGGACAGCGTCCAGGTCGGCGTCGCTCCGGCAAGGTTGGCCGCGGCGACCGCGTTGTCGATCGCATCGTGGACCGCCCCGGCGTCGAAATCGGCTTGCACCAGACGGAAATTGAAGCCCAGATGCAGCTCGTCGGGACGCAGATACCTGGCGAAGCGCTCATTGCCGTGCACCCACACCTCACCGACGGCAACCGCGTCGGGATAGTCGTCCAATACCGTGCGGATGAACCGGTGAATGTCATGCACGCTGTCGTTGTCGAACCGCGGGTCGTCGTCACTGTTGCGCAGCAGTGCGGTGTCGGTGACCGCCATGTCCGGCAACTCGGGCGGTTTGGCCATGCCGTGCGCCACGTCGATGCGGAACCCGTCGACCCCGCGGTCCAACCAGAACCGCAGCGTTTTCTCCAGGTCCTCGAACACCTCGGGGTGGTTCCAGTTCAGGTCGGGCTGGGCCGGGTCGAACAGGTGCAGATACCACTGGCCCGGCGAGCCGTCAGGTTCGGTGACGCGGGTCCAGGCCGGGCCGCCGAACACCGACACCCAGTTGTTGGGCGGCAGCTCACCATGCGGGCCACGCCCGTCGCGGAAGATGTAGCGGTCGCGCCGCCACGGATCCGCCAGCGCCTCGACGAACCACGGGTGTGCCGAGCTGGTGTGGTTGGGGACCAGGTCCATGGTGATCCGGATGCCGCGGTCCTGGGCGGCGGCGAGCAGCCTGTCCAACGCATCCAGACCGCCGAACAGGGGATCGACATCGCGGGGGTCGGCGACGTCATAGCCGTGATCGGCCATCGGCGACACCATCACCGGGTTGAGCCACAACGCGTCGACGCCGAGTGCGGCCAGGTAATCCAGCCTGGCACTGACCCCGTCGAGGTCACCGACCCCGTCGCCGTCGCTGTCGGCGAAGGAGCGGGGATAGACCTGGTAGAACACCGCGTCTGCCCACCATCGGCGCATGTCAGAACGCCGAGTTCACCATCGAGTCCGCGGCCATGTTCAGGTAGTCCAGCAGCGCGCGCCGGTGCGGGTCGTCGAGTGTCTGCGAGTCGATCGAGGCCACCGCGGTGTGCATGCAGCGCAGCCAGGCGTCGCGTTCGAGGTAGCCGATCCGGAACGGGGCGTGCCGCATCCGCAGCCGGGGGTGGCCACGCTGGTCGGAGTACGTCCTCGGGCCGCCCCAGTACTGCTCAAGGAACATCCGCAGCCGTTCCTCGGCGCCGTCGATATCGTCCTCGGGGTACAGCGGCAGCAGGATCTCGTCCTCGCGCACCAGTTGGTAGAACCTTGACACGATCGCTGCGAACGTCTCGTGGCCCCCGACTTCGTCGTAGAAAGATCGCTGCACCTGTGTCACGTCACTCATTGTGGTCCATTGTGGCCTGAAGGCACGTCGGGGCCGGTCACGGCCGTCTCGTCACCTCATGTTCATTGGACTGACCTGCGAACACCCGAAGAATTTTCGTGCGTATTGCGGTGATCCGTGGTGGACTGTCTCCTCGGAGGCTCCATGGCGCACAGCAAAAAAAGCCATATGCGACGGACCGGCCACATACCCGGCCCATCGGGACCCCATGTGCCCAATCGCCCGCTGCACAGCGTCGAAATCCTTCCGACCGCCGCGCCGGACGCGTCCCTGTGGGGGCGCCGCCGGGTCCTGCTGCTCAACTCCACGTATGAACCGCTGACCGCGCTTCCCCTGCGGCGTGCGGTGATCATGGTGATGTGCGGCAAGGCCGACGTCGTACATGACGACCCGTCGGGACCGGTTATCCACTCGGCCACCCGGACCATCGTGGTGCCCTCGGTGATCCGGCTGCGCACCTTCGTGCGGGTGCCCTACCGAGCCCGCATCCCGATGACCCGCGCCGCGCTCATGCATCGTGACCGGTTCCGCTGTGCGTACTGCGGTGGGCGGGCCGACACGGTCGATCACGTGATTCCCCGCAGCCGTGGCGGCGAGCATTCCTGGGAGAACTGCGTGGCCGCGTGCGGACCGTGCAATCACCGCAAGGCCGACCGGTTGCTGGCCGAACTGGGCTGGTCACTGCGATGTGTGCCGATGCCGCCGAAGGGGCAGCATTGGCGGTTGTTGTCGACGATCAAGGAGCTCGACCCGGCCTGGGTGCGCTATCTCGGCGAGGGTGCGGCCTGAGGCCCGACTTGCTGGGCACTCTCGGCGCGCCGGCGCATTGCGGCTGATACGGTTTGCGCGTGAGCACAGCACTTACCCATTCCCTCCTCGGAGGGGTTCCGCTGGTGTTGTTCGTGGTCTTGGCGTTGATCTACCTGACCCGCAAGGGACCGCACCCGGCCACCTACAAGATGTCCGATCCGTGGACCCACGAGCCCATCCTGTGGGCTGCCGAGGAGCCGCAGGACCACGGGCATGGCGGGCATGATTCGCACGGCGTGACGATCGGAGGCGGCGCAAGTGGCAAGTGGTAGCCAAACAACGGATGTCGCAGCCGTCGGTCGAGATCTCGACCTGCCCTACGGCTACGCGCTGACCTACAGCGGCCGGATCTCCGGTGTCACCGAGCCCGGTGAGCTGTCGGTGCACTACCCGTTCCCGACGATGGATCTCGTCGTCCTCGACGACGCGTTGAAGTACGGCTCGCGGGCGGCCAAGGCCCGGTTCGCCGTCTACATCGGCCCGCTGGGTGCGGAGACCGCGGCCACCGCGCGCGAGATCCTGGCGAAGGTGCCTACTCCGAACAACGCGGTGCTGCTCGCGGTCTCACCCGACCAGCACGCGATCGAGGTGGTCTACGGCGCCGACGTCAAGGGCCGTGGCATCGAGGAGGCCGCCCCGCTGGGTGTCTCGGCAGCTGCCGCGTCCTTCAAGGAAGGCAACCTCATCGACGGTCTGATCAGCGCTGTGCGCGTGCTGTCGGCCGGCGTTTCACCTGCCTGAATCAGTACCTAGCACCGCGACCTAACACCGCGAGCATTGCTCCTATGTCAAGCGGCGGCCGGGTGTGGGTCGTTGAGGCGGGCTTGTTCGTCGGTGTGGAGTCGGTGGTAGACGGTGCGGGTGAGGCGGCGTTTGAGGCAGCGGAGGGCTTCGGTTGATGAGTCGCCGTGGGCGAGTCGTTTGCGGTAGTAGAGCTGTCCGGGGCTGTCGGTGATGCGGATCTGGGTGAGGGCGATGCGGTAGAGGGCGGCGTTGAGTTGGCGGTTGCCTGAGCGGGTCAAACGGACGCGTCCGGCGGTGTTTCCTGACCACACGGGGATGGGGGCGGTGCCGCTGTGGCGGGCGAAGGCAGCCTCGTTTTTGAACCGTTTCACTCCGGCGGTTTCGCCGACGAGTTTGGCCGCGGTCAACTCGCCGCAGCCTTGCAGGGCCAGCAGTTCGGGGGCGACGTCGTGGACGTGTTGGCCGATTCGGGCGGCTAGGGCGTTGATGGTGTCGGTCAGGCGGGTGATGTCGTCGAGTTCGTCGCGGGCCAGCTCGGCGAGCAGTCCGTGCAGGGTGTCGAGCCAGTTGCCCAGCTCGTTACGGGTCTTGGCCCGGTCCAGGGCACCGCGTTTGGGGGTGCGGGCGGGGTCGAGTTCATGGATTCGTCCCAGTAGTCGGTTGATTGTTGAGGTCCGTTGAGCCACAAGGTCTTCGCGGCGATCCACCAGTAGTTTCAACTCCCGGGATACCTCGTCGTGGGCGGCGACGGGCAGGTCGGGATACCGCAGCACTGCGTGTGCGACGGCCAGAGCGTCGATCGGGTCGGATTTGCCGCGGGTGCGGGCGCAGGCTCGGGTCTGGGCCATCAGTTTGGGCGCTACCCGGACCACCCGTTGGCCCGCTGAGAGTAGATCGCGCTCGAGGCGGGCCGAGAGATTGCGGCAATCTTCGATACCCCAGAGCAGGTCTTGGCCGAACTCCGTACGGGCCCACTGCAATGCCTTCTGATGGCCCGTGCTGGTCGCGGGAACGAGTTTTTCGCCGAGTTTGGCGCCGGCCTCGTTGACTGCGACGAAGGTGTGGGTGCGCTTGTGTACGTCGGTGCCAACAATCACCATGGACAGTGCCTTCTTTCATCAAGAGGTGGATGAGTGAAGGTTGGGCCGGCCGGCGGACACATCTCAGTGGGGGCGGTGCCACGCTCCTATCAAGTCACGCCGGTCGGTCCTTCCCACCTGATGTCGGCAGAATGCTCGAATGCCAACCCAGACAGGTGGCAGTGCGTGTCTGAGCCAGACACCAGGTAGAAAGAACCCAACCACCGCAACAGCGGCAATCACCACATTGACACTGAGTGCGTGTCTGCTGTCTGACACGCCGCTCGCGGTCGGCGTTTGTGGGGTCGACCCGCGGTCAACCCACCAGCTCGTTGCGAATCTCCACATAGCGCGTCAAGAATTCGCGCTCGTCCAGCCGTTTGCGCCGCATCCAGGTGCTCACCTCGAAGTTGCACTTGCTGGCGTTGCAGGAACCGCACGCCGGCACGACGTTGTCCACGGTGTAGCGCCCGCCGCGCGAGATGGCCATGACGCAGTCCTTCTGGAACGGACCCGTCGTGCTGCGGCAGTAGGCGCACCCGCCCCACGCGGCCTGGATGGCTGCCCATTGTTCATCGGTGAGGTCATGGACCACGAGGTCCATCCGGCGCTTGCGCTTGCGGGCGGCCCGGGCCGCGCGGGTTCTGCTGACCGCCATCGGGACAGCGTATGGCCCGCGAGCGTGCGCAGAATGCTGCTCAGGCACGGCGTGTCGGGCAGCAGACGCGCACGCTCGCGGTGCAGGCGGGCTAGCTGACGTCGAAGGCGCGGGCGCGTAGCGAGCGCTCCACACCGGCACGTCCCTCGACCACCAGGCGGCGCAGCGCGGGCGGCACCTCGGGATCGGACAGGAACGCATCCGCCGCGTCGAGCCCGTTCTGGCTGATGTCCCACGACGGGTACAGCCCGATCACCACGGTCTGGGCGACCTCGCTGGACCGCCGCTCCCAGACTCCCGAGATCGCCGCGAAGTAGCGGGTGGTGAACGGTGCCAACAGTTCGGACTGGCCGGGTTGGACGAATCCGCCGACGATCGCGCGGGTGGTGATGTTGGCGATCGTGTCGTCCTCGATGACCTGCTCCCACGCCGCGGACTTCACCTCGTCCTGCGGCCGGGCCGCAGAGGCCGCGGCGGCGTGACGCTTGCCGGCGGCCGTGGGGTCGCGCTCGGCCTCGGCGTCGATGAACGGCGTCTCGGGCCCGTCAGCGTCGATCTCGCCGGAGCGGGCCAGCGCGGTGACGATCCGCCAGCGCAGATCGGTGTCGATCACCAGGCCGGGCAGGTTCACCGCGGCCGGCTCGTTGTCGAGCAGGGTCGACAGCACCGCGACGTGGTTCGGCGACAGGACCGAAGCGCACAGCGCATTGACGAACGCGAGTTGGTGATCAGAACCCGGTGCGGACGTGCCGGCCAGATCGAGCAATGCGTCACCGAACGCGGGCCAGCCGTTCTCGATCGCCCAGGCGGGATCGGCGTAGGAGCTCAGTGCGGTTTGTGCCTGCATGAGCAACCGCTGCGCGACACCGACCTCGGTCTCGGCGTGCACTCCGCTCATCACCAGGGCGACGAAGTCGCGGGCCTTCATCTCGGCTTCGCGGGTCATCTCCCAGGCCGCCGACCACGCCAGCGTGCGGGGGAGCGGATCGGCGATGTCGGCAATCCGTGACAGCACCGTCTGCAGCGACGCCGGGTCGAGCCGCAGCGAGCAGTAGGTCAGGTCGTCGTCGTTGACGAGGATCAACTTCCCACGCGAAACACCTACCAGCGCAGGCACATCCGTGATCGGGCCCTCGACGTCCAGCTCTTCGCGGTGGACCCGGACGAGCTTGCCGGAGCCGGCTGGGTCGTCGTCATAGATACCGACGGCCAGCCGGTGCACCCGGGTCTCCCCGGCGCCCGGTGCCGCACCCGACTGGGCGATGGCGAACCGGGTGAACGCACCGGAATCGTCGACGTCGAAGTCAGCCCGCAGCGTGTTCAAACCGGTGGTCTTGAGCCATTGCCGGCCCCAGCCGGACAGATCACGTCCCGACGACTTCTCCAGCGCGCCAAGCAGATCACCGAACGTCGCATTCGCGAACGCGTGGTCGCGGAAGTAGTCCCGAAGTCCCGACAGGAACTCTTCGAGCCCGACGTAGGCCACCAGCTGCTTGAGCACCGAGGCGCCCTTGGCGTAGGTGATGCCGTCGAAGTTCACCTCGACGGCGGCCAGGTCGGGGATGTCGGCGGCGACCGGATGGGTCGAGGGCAGCTGGTCCTGCCGGTAGGCCCAGGACTTCTCCACATTAGCGAAGGTGGTCCAGGCCGTGTCGTATTCGGTGGCCTCGGCCTGGCACAGCACCGACGCGAACGTCGCGAAGGACTCGTTGAGCCACAGGTCGTCCCACCACTGCATGGTGACCAGGTCGCCGAACCACATGTGTGCCATCTCGTGCAGCACGGTCTCGGCGCGGCGCTCGTAGGACGCCCGGGTCACCTTGGACCGGAAGACGTAATCCTCGAGGAAGGTCACGGCGCCGGCATTTTCCATGGCACCCGCGTTGAACTCGGGCACGAACAGCTGGTCGTACTTGCCGAAGGCGTACGGCGTGCCGAAATTGGCGTGGTAGAAGCCGAAACCCTGCTTGGTCTCGGTGAAAAGCCGGTCGGCGTCCATGAATTCGGCCAGCGAGGCCCGGCAGAAGATGCCGAGAGGAATCTCGCCGTGGGCGTCGGAATAGGAGTCGCGCCACACCGCGTACGGTCCGGCGATCAACGCCGCCAGGTAGGTGCTCATCTTCGGGGTGGTGGCGAAGGTGTGCACGGTCGCCGCCCCGTCGGCCTCGCTGCTGACCGTCGCACCGTTGGAGATCACCTGCCAATGCGACGGCGCGGTGACCTGCACGTCGAACGTGGCCTTCAGGTCGGGCTGGTCGAAGCAGGCGAACATCCGCTTGGCGTCGGCGGTCTCGAACTGTGAGTACAGGTAGACCTCGTCGTCGACCGGATCGACGAACCGGTGCAAACCCTCACCGGTGTTGGAGTACAGGCAGTCGGCGTCGACCACCAGGACGTTGTGCGTGTCCAGACCGGACAGCGCGATGCCCGTCGACTCGTCATAGCCGGAGACATCCAGGGCGACGCCGTTGAGCGTCGCGCTGCGTACGGTGTCGGCCGCAAGGTCGATGAAGGTATCGGCGCCGGCGAGGGCGTCGAACGTCACAGTCGTGGTGGACCGGAAGGTGCGTTCGCCGGGTTTGCCGTTGCCGTCGGTGAGGTCGAGCACGACGCGGTAGTTGTCGACAGTGACCAGCGCTGCGCGCTCGACGGCCTGATCGCGAGTGAGATTGGGAAGTGCCACCCGTCCAACCTAGTGGCTGGACGTCGGCAGGACCCGGGCTACTGCGGGAAGCCGGCGATCCCGGCGAGTCCGTTCAGCGCACCGAGGTTGTTCAGGATCGAACCGTCACTGATCGACGACATCATCTGCGGGCAGTACATCTGGATCGCGATGCCGGTGAAGAACGACGCCATCTGGGGGGACATGCCGCCGTCGCCGCGCATCTGGGAAGCCACCGACGCGAAGTCCTTCCCGGGCTCGACCAGCATCGGACACACGTCCTGGCCCATCTGGACGGCGGCGTTGGGGTCGCCGTAATTGACCCCGGCCGTGTTCAGGGCGTCGAGGAACGAGTTGTCGGTCGGATCGGCCGGGACCGGATCCGCCTGCGCGGGGACTGCCAGGGCGAGGGCGGCGGCGATGGCGCCTGCTGCCGCCAGGATGGGACGAGCGGACATTTGAGCTCCTCAGCTATCACGCAGAACCCTTATATCGCTCTGCTCACTCGGGCAACAGTGGTTTACCAGGGTCACAGGAACAACACGCTTCGATAAAAATTCGCGCACTATGCGTTTCCTGTGCTGCTGCCGTGACTTCAGCATGCATGCCGGACATGCATGCCACCAAGGTTGTCGTAAACAATCCCCGGATAGTTACTCGTCTCGGGAACATCCCGATGTGGGTACACAGTTGTGCTGGAAGCAGTTGTGCCCTGAACCACATCGAGAGGACGCATAGATGGCTCAGAAAGATGTCGCCGGATTCTGGTTCGACCCGCTGTGCCCGTGGTGCTGGATCACCTCCCGCTGGATTCTCGAAGTCGAGATGGTCCGCGACGTCGACGTGCAGTTCCACGTCATGAGCCTGGCGGTTCTCAACGAGGGCCGCGACCTGCCGGAGAACTATCAGGAACTGATGAAGAAGGCATGGGGTCCGGTCCGGGTGGCGATCGCCGCCGAACAGCTCAAGGGTCCGGAGATCCTCGGGCCGCTCTACACCGCGATGGGGTTCCGGATTCACAATCAGGACAACAAAGACCTTGACCAGGTGATCGCCCAATCGCTCGAGGAGGTCGGCGTGCCCGCCGAACTGGCCGAGGCGGCCACCACGGACAAGTACGACGAGGCGCTGCGCAAGAGCCACCACGCGGGTATGGACGCCGTCGGCGACGACGTCGGCACACCGACCATCCACGTCAACGGTGTCGCGTTCTTCGGCCCGGTGCTCTCGAAGATCCCGCGCGGCGAAGAAGCCGGCAAACTCTGGGATGCGTCGGTGACGTTCGCGTCATACCCGCATTTCTGGGAGCTCAAGCGGTCCCGCACGGAGGCTCCCCAGTTCGACTGAGGGGTGAACCGCACCCAAAATCGCGATTCCGGTTGCGTAACACCGCGGCTCACGCCACGGTGTACGCATGACAGCGGCTGAGCCCAGTACCGACGGTTCCTACCGGGACCGAATCGCCGTGGTCGAGCCGGGCGGCAACGAACACATAGCCGAGGCCGACCGGCACGGAAAACCCAGCCAGTTGTTCTGGACCTGGACGTCGCCGAACCTGGAATTCGCCACGATCTTCCTCGGCGTGCTGGCCGTCTCGGTCTACGGCATGACGTTCTGGCAGGCGGTGGCCGGCCTGGGCATCGGCACCGGTCTGGGCGCGCTCGCACACTACTTCCTGTCCAAACGCGGCCCGCTGCACGGTGTCCCGCAGATGGTGTTGGGGCGGCTGGCGTTCGGCTTCAAGGGCAATGCCGTGCCCTCGCTGCTGATGACGGTCACCGCGGGCATCGGGTGGTTCGCCACCAACAGCGTCAGTGGCGCGTTTGCGCTCTCCACGCTGTTCGGCATCGCGCCGGTACTGGCCCTCGTGCTCGTGGTCGTGGTGCAGACGGCGCTCGCGGTGTTCGGGCACAACCTGGTTCAGGCGTTCGAGCGGTGGGCCTTCCCGGTGCTCGCGGTGATCTTCGCGATCACCTCGGTGGTGATCCTGACCAAGGCCGACCTCGGCGCGCCCGCGGTGAGCGGGGGTGTCGGCGGCATGGGTGGGTTCCTGCTGACCGTGGGTACCGCGTTCGGCTACGTCGCGGGGTGGGCGCCGTACGCCGCCGACTACACGCGCTACCTACCGCGGTCCGAGGCCGGTCCGCGCACCGGATTCTTCGCTGCCGCAGGGTTGTTCGTGTCCTGCATGGTGCTGCAGACCGTGGGTGCGGCCTCGGTGACGATCGGCCCCGCGGTTTCGGACAATCCGACGACGGCGTTCACTTCGGAGCTGGCCCCGTGGCTGGCCAGCCTGACCCTGTTGGCCATCGCGATCGGAGCGGTCGCGGCCAATGCGATCAACATCTATTCGGGCGCAATGGCGTTCGTGACGATCGGGATCAAGCTGCCACATCACATCGCCCGCGCCCTGGCGACCGCATTCTTCGGGGTGGTCGGATTCCTCATCGCCTGGTGGGCGCTGGCCGACGCCGCGGCGAGCTACGAGGCGTTCCTGCTGATCATCGCGTACTGGATCGGACCGTGGCTCGGCGTGGTGTTCGCCGACGAGTACCTACGTGGCGACGCGCCCGTCGCGCATTTCCTCTACGACCGGACCTACACCAACTGGCCCGGCCTGGTGTCGTTCCTCATCGGGCTGGTGGTGTCGGTGACGTTGTTCTGCAACCAGACGAAGTTCGTCGGCTACATCGCGCGGGAGATTCCACAGTTGGGCGACATCACGTTCTTCGTCGGATTCCTCATCGCCGGTGCCTGTTACCTCGTGCTGTGCCGGTCCAAACTCACCGCGGACCGGGCGGTGACCGCATGACCCCCGAACAGATGCTCGACGTCGCCGTCGGAGAAGCGCGAAAAGGTCTGGCCGAAGGGGGGATTCCCATCGGCGCGGCCCTGTTCGGTTCGGACGGCACACTGCTGGGAGCCGGGCACAACCGGCGCGTGCAGAACGACGACCCGTCGATCCACGCCGAGACCGACGCCTTCCGTGCCGCCGGCCGCCAGCGCGGCTACCGGTCCACGATCATGGTGACGACGCTCTCGCCGTGTTGGTATTGCAGCGGCCTGGTCCGCCAATTCAACATCGGCGCCGTGGTGATCGGCGAAAGCCGGACCTTCTCCGGCGGTCACGACTGGCTGGCCGAGCACGGGGTGGCCGTTACCGTGCTCGACGACGACCGCTGCGTGACGATGATGGAGGAATTCATCGCCGAGCGACCGGATCTCTGGGCGGAGGACATCGGCGAATGAGTGCCATTGCCACTGTGGACATGTCGCGCTGGTACGCCGGCGGCGCCGAGGCCGACGCGGTTGCCGCCGAGGTGGATGCCGGGCTGCAGCGCGCCGGGTTCATCGTCGTCACCGGCCACGGCGTTGCCCCCGACCTCGCTGCCAAGGTTCGGGCCGCTAGCCGGGAGTTCTTCGCGCTGCCCGACTCCGTCAAGCAGCGTTACTCGGTACCCGTCGGCGGTCACGGCTGGATCGGGCCGGGCGCCGAAGCCAACGGCTACGCCGAAGGCACCGAGACGCCGCCGGACCTGAAGGAGAGCTACAGCCTGGGTGCCGAAACGGCGACGGGCGATCCCGACGTCGACCGGATCTGGTTTGCGCCCAACGTGTGGCCGGCCGAAGTGCCCGCGCTACAGGCATTGGTCGACGAGTACACCGCCGCGATGCGGAAGGTGTCCGACGACCTGCTGGCCCTGTTCGCCCACGCCCTCGGGCTTCCCGTCAATCCTTTTGTCGCCCTGGCGAATCGGCCGACCTGGACCATGAACATCAACCACTATCCGCCGGTCAGCGTGGTGGGGGAGCCCGAGCCGGGCCAGTTCCGCATCGGCCCGCACACCGACTTCGGCACGGTGACCGTCCTCGATCGCGAACCGGGCGCCGGGGGACTGCAGGTCTACTCCGAGCAGGAGGGCTGGGAAGACGCGCCGTGGGAGCCGGGGTCGCTCACCGTCAACATCGGCGACCTGTTGGAGTATTGGAGTGGCCGGCGTTGGCCGTCGGGCCGCCACCGCGTGCTGCCGCCACAGCCGCAGGCACCTGAAGAAGACCTGGTTTCGCTGATCTACTTCTACGAGGCCAACCACGATGCGCTGGTCACCCCGCTGGAACCGCCCATCGGCAAGGCTGTGGGCCTGGAGCCCGTGACGTCATCGGCCTTCATCAAGGAACGCCTGGACGCCATCACCCTGGGGTAACTGCGCGTCGACGGCGTCGAGGTCGGCCAGGTGCCGTCGGCTCAGTGTGATGTTGCCGGCCGCGAGGTTCTCCTCCAGGTGGGGCATCGACGCGGTTCCGGCGATCAGCATGGTGTTGGGCGCATGGGCGAGCAGCCAGGCCAGCCCGACCTGTGCGCCGCTGGCACCGATTTCCGCGGCGATCCGTTGCACCACAGCGTTTTCGGCGACCTTCGGGAATCCGGGGAACGCCGAGCCGAGGGGGAAGAACGGTACCCACGCGATGCCTTCTGCTCGGCAGAGTGCCAGTTCGTCCTCATGGCTGCGGTTGAGCAGGCTGTAGGCGTTCTGCACGCACACGATTCCGGCGGGCAGTGCGCGGCGCAGAGTCGCCAGGTCGACGTTGCTGATGCCGATCGCGCCGATCTTGCCCTCGTCGCGCAGCGTGATCATCTCGGCCAACTGGTCGTCGAGGTCGACGATCTGGTCGCCTTCGGCGATCAGGCCGGGGCCGAGGTCGGCGCGGCGCAGGTTCACGACCGGAATCTGGTCCAGTCCGAGACCGGTCAAATCCAGTTCGACGGCCGCGCGGAGATCGGCCGGATGCTGGGCAAGTGCCAGCGGGACCGGCCCCGTGGCCGGACGGGCGCCGACCTTGCTGACGATCAGCAGATCCTCGGCGTAGGGCGCGAGCGCGTCGCGGATGCGGCGGTTCACCACGCCGTCGTGATAGAAGGATGCGGTGTCGATGTGGTTGACGCCGAGTTCGACCGCGCGGCGCAACACCGCGGTGGCGACGTCGTGGGGGACCTCAGGCCCGAGTCCCATGGCGCCGTAGCCGATCCGCGCCACCGTGTGTTCGCCGATGGCGCCGGTTCCGCCGGGGTGCGATGTGGTCATGCTGTGCTCCTGGAATGTCATACTGACAGCGATGCGGAGGATCCTCCGCTTCGTAGGCTAGCAAAACGGAGGAGCCTCCGCTATGGCTGAACGGGCTGACGCGCGGCGCAACAGAGAGCGCCTGCTCACGACCGCCGCAGCCGCGTTCGCCGGTTCAGACGGACCTGTCTCGCTGGAAGCCATCGCCCGCGACGCCGGTGTGGGTATCGGAACGCTCTACCGGCACTTCCCCAATCGCGAGGCCCTCATCGAGGCGGTCTACCGCGCCGAGTTGGCCGAGGTCTCCGCGTCCGCCGCAGACCTGGCCGGCCGGTACCCGCCGCCGGTGGCGCTGCGCCGCTGGATGGACCGCTACGCGACGTTCGTCGCCGCCAAGAAGGGCATGGCCGAATCGCTGCGCGCCATCTTCGAATCGGGGGCGGTCGACCACCGCGACACCAAGGCCAGCGTCACCGGCGCGGTGCAGAGCCTGCTCGATGCCGGCGTCACCGATGGCAGCCTGCGCGCTGACGTGCGGGCCGAAGATGTGGTGTCGAGCCTGCTCGGAATTTTCCTGGCCAGCGGTTCACCCGAGCAGGCGCAGCGCATGCTCGATCTGTTGCTGGCGGGTATCCGAGCTGGTGCTGTGGCGAACAGATGACGCGTTAGGGTTACCGACATGCGCGTTTACATCGGTGCCGACCACGCCGGATTCGAGTTCAAGCAGACCATCATCGAGCACCTCAAGAAGACCGGCCACGAGCCGATCGACTGCGGCGCCTACACCTATGACGCCGATGACGACTACCCGGCGTTCTGCATCGATGCCGCGGTCAAGACCGTCGCCGACCCGGGCAGCCTGGGCATCGTGCTCGGTGGCTCCGGCAACGGTGAACAGATCGCCGCGAACAAGGTGCCCGGCGCCCGCTGCGCGCTGGCCTGGAGCGTCGAGACGGCCAAGCTGGCCCGCGAGCACAACAACGCGCAGCTGATGGGCCTGGGTGGTCGCATGCACACCGAGGAGGAGGCGCTGGCGATCGTCGACGCGTTCCTGTCGACACCGTGGTCCGAGGCCGAGCGTCACCAGCGCCGCATCGACATCCTCGCCGCCTACGAGAAGGACCATGTAGCCCCGCCGGTTCCCGGCGCGCCTGCCTGACCCATGCCCGAGGGGCACACCCTGCACCGGCTGGCCCGGCTGCACCAGAAGCGATTCGGCCGGGCGCCGGTGGTGGTGTCCAGCCCGCAGGGCCGCTTCACCGACGGTGCGGCCGCGGTCAACGGCCAGGTGTTCCGAAGGGCCGACGCCTGGGGCAAACACCTGTTCCATCACTACGCCGGCGGTCACGTCGTACACATCCACCTCGGCCTCTACGGAACCTTCACCGAGGCCCCGGTCCCACTCGGGCTGCCGGTCGGTGCGGTGCGGATGCGCATCGTCGGCACCGAATACGGCACGGACCTGCGCGGCCCGACCGTGTGCGAGGTGATCACCGAACCCGAAATCGGCGACGTCGTGGCGCGGCTCGGTCCCGACCCGCTGCGCAAGGATGCCGACCCCGGCCTGGCCTGGGCCCGAATCAGCAAGTCGCGCAGGTCAATTGGTGCGCTTCTGATGGACCAGTCGGTGATCGCCGGGGTCGGCAACGTGTACCGCAGCGAGCTGCTGTTCCGCCATCGCATCGACCCGTACCGGCCCGGCACGCATGTCGGGCAAGCCGAATTCAGCGCCATGTGGACCGATCTCGTCGAATTGATGAAGGTCGGCGTGCGCCGCGGCAAGATCGTCGTCGTGCGCCCCGAGCACGATCACGGCGCTCCCTCCTACGGACCCGGGCGGCCGCGCACCTACGTCTACCGCCGGCCCGGCGAGCCGTGTCGAGTCTGCGGCGCAGCAGTACGCACCGCAGAACTGGAGGGCCGCAACCTGTTCTGGTGCCCCGGCTGTCAGGTGTGACTGCGCGCCGCTGACGCGGACACGGGACAATCACCGGGTGGAATTGATCCTCGTCGTCGTCGGAGCCATCCTCGTCACCGCAGCCGCACATCGGCGCGGTCAGGAACCCGCCCTGATCATCGTGGTGATCGGCAGCCTGGTGTCGTTCCTTCCCGGCTTCGAACCCCCCGAACTCGATTCCCACATCCTGCTGACGGTCGTGCTGCCGCCGCTGCTGTATTCAGCCGCCCTCGACTTCTCTTTCCCGACCTTCTTCCGCAACATCCGTCCGATCTTGGGCCTCGGCGTCGGACTGGTGGTCGTGACCGCCTTCGCGGTGGCCGCAGTGTCATCGTGGTTGGTTTTGGTGCCGTTGACCTTCGGGCTGGCGCTCGTGCTCGGCGCAATTGTCGCGCCTCCCGACGCGGTGACCGCCGTGGCCGTCGGCCGCAAACTCGGTCTGCCCAAACGGGTGATGGCGATCCTCACCGGCGAGAGCCTGATCAACGACGCCGCCGCACTGACCCTGTTCTCCATCGCGGTGGCCCAGGTGGCCGGCAGCCACACCTTCATCGAGAACCCGTTCCTGCTGTTCGGGTACAGCGCCACCGTCGGCCCGCTGGTCGGTGCGCTCCTGGGTTACCTGACGCTGTGGATCCGCAAGCATCTGGACAACCCCGGCCTGGAAACGGTGCAGGGCCTGGTGGTTCCGTTCGCCGCGTTCATCACCGCCGAGGAGTTGCATGCCTCCGGCGTGCTGGCGGTGGTGGTCGCGGGCTTTGTAGTCGGCAACGGCGCGATGGGCGCGGGGTACCAGACCCGGCTGCAGGAGCGGTACGTCTGGAACTCGTTGGACGTGCTGCTCGAGGCGTTCGTGTTCGCCTACATCGGGCTGCACCTGCGCTTTGTGCTGGAACACCTCAACGAGGCTCACGAGTCACTGGCCGTCGTCGCGGTGGCCTCGGTGATCGTGTTGCTGATCGTGCTGGTGATCCGCCCGCTGTCGGTGTTCCTGATGTTCGGGCGTAACAAGCTGTCCCGGCACGTGGAGAGCAAGTTCAGTGTGCCGGTGCCCGACGGTGCCCGCGGCGCACTCGGCCGGCGCAACCGAAAACCCAAGGCGCGCTGGCGCAGAATGATCGACCGTCGCTCGCTGAGCTGGCGCGAGAACCTCGTGGTGTCCTGGACCGGGATGCGCGGCGTGGTGACATTGGCGGCAGCCGCTGCGATTCCGGCCACCACCGCCAGCGGCGAACCGTTCCCGGAACGCGCCACCATCCAGGCCATCGCGTTCGTGGTGAGCGTGGGCACCCTGCTGATCCAGGGCTGGACCCTGCCGGTGCTGATCCGCCGGCTGAACCTGTCCCGGTTCTGCGACGACCACGCCGCCGACCGGGAGGAGGAACTCAAGGCCGAGCGGGTGGTGCACGATGCGGCCGACGAGGTGCTCGATGCGTTCGAGGCAGACCCGCCCGAAGGTTTGGACCCCGGGCTGGTGGCCGAAATTCGCGCCGTCATCGCTCGGCATTCGCAGGACGCCGACGAGATGCCCGACCCCGAGGCGCTGACCAAGCGGGCCGCGGTGTTCTCGGGCCTGTACCGCGATGTGCTTGCGGCGCAACGCGGTGCATTGATCGCCGAGCGTGACGAGGGCCGGATCGAGGATGAGGCCGTGCGGGCCATGCTCGAGCGCCTCGACCTACAGGAGGCCGGAGTGTCCGCCCGCCTGGAGAGCCGCCTCTGAGGTTGCGTCTGCTCGGCAGGGGATCAGAAGCCCCCGAAATCACCGCCGAAGTCGCCGAAGCCGCCACCGTCGAAGCCGCCGCCGTCCCAACCGCTGGCGTCGGTGCCGCCCCAGTCGCCGCCGCCGGCATCGCCACCGTCGAACCCGCCCGAATCCTGACCCGCGGCGAACCCGTCGGAATAGCCGTCGCCGTAACCGCTTTCGAAGCCCTGGGCGCCGTAGTTGACCCCGTGCATACCGGAGAACATCGCGTCGAACAGCAGGACCGAGCCCAGGCCCCAGGCGCCGGCCACCAGGGCCGGCTTCCACCACGGTTCCGAGTACCAGCCGGCGGGCACCGGTCGGCCGGCCACGCGGCCGCCGGGGTAGTAGTTCGGGGTGCGCTGCGACGGCGTCGGCGAGGCCTCGATCTCGCGGCCCTCGAAGTTGACCCGACGGTCCTCGGTGACGGTGCCGGCCGACTGCTGCCCGGCCAACGCCTCCAGCTCGGGGCCGGGGTCCATGCCCATCGCGGTACGGGCCGCGCGCACGTAGTAGAGCCCCTCGATGGCGCTCTCCTTGGCCAGTGCGGCCTGCTTGGCGGTGGTGGCCTGATCGATCTGTGAGGATGCCGCGGTGTACCGCTCGGAAGCGTCGGCAAGCGCCTGCTTGGAGGCATCGTCGGTACCGGTCAGGTTGAGCACCTGCCCGCCGAGACGTTCGATCAGCCGGCGCGCGTCAGCCTTGGCGTCGGCCAGTGACTCCGCCGAACGGCGGCCGTTGGCTTGTGACGAGCTGTAGACGGCGAACGCGATCGCGCCGATGACCAGGATGATGAGGACCAGCAAGACGCCGTTCATGGCGTCCAGCGTACCGACGGGAAATGGTGCTTCCGGGTTCTCGAAGGGAACTCAAATTACGCCGAGAGCGGAGTACACCTCGTTGGACAGCGCCACCGTCCGCGGGTCGGCATTGCACTTGGTGGCGTCGAAATAGTTCATCACGTACGCGTAGCCGATCCGGTGCTCCAGGTCCACGAACGCGAACGAGCCACCCGACCCACCATGCCCGAAGATGCCGGTGTTCGGCCCGGCCACACCGCGCTGGTTGAGCATGTAGCCCAGACCCCAGCCGTGGTCGGCGACGCGGGCGCCGAGCACCACGTCGACGTCGAAACCGCCCTGCGAAACCCGACAGCGTTCCATGTGTTCGCGGGTCAGCAGCTTTTCCTGGGCCAACGCGTTGTAGAACGTCGCCATGCCGAGCGCCGACACGTGCGCGTTGGTGCTCGGGAACTCCGCCGCACGCCACGCATCAAGCGCCTGCACACCCAATTCGTCGTCCGGCACGAAGTCCATCGACACCGCCCAACCGGCCATCGGATGCTCGTCGAGGGAGGCAGGCGGTCGGTCGACCTGATTGTCGGCCAGCAGGCTGCGTACCGATGGCTTGTTCACCATCTCCGCGCACCGGTGATGTTGCCAGGCGGGCAGGCCGATGTGGACGTCGGCGCCCAGCGGTTCGGCGACCTCGGTGCGTAGATAGTGACCGATGGTGCGGCCCGTGACCCGGCGCACGATCTCGCCGAGAATGAACCCGAACGTCACCACCTGATAGCCCTGCGCGCTGCCCGGCGGCCACCACGGCGTCGCGGCGGCGATCCGAGCGCACACCGTGTCCCAGTCCGTGACCTGCTGCCATTCCATCGGTTCGCGCGGGCCGATCACGCCGGAGCGGTGACCCAGCACCATCGCGATCGTGATGTCCTGTTTGCCGGCCTGGCCGAACTCAGGCCAGTAGCGGGCTACCGGAGCGTCGAGGTCGATCTCGCCGCGGTCGGCCAACAGATGGATGCAGGTGCTGGCCAGACCTTTGGAGCCGGAATACACGCTGGCCAGGGTGTCCTGTTGCCACGGACGGGTGCCTGCCGCATCGGCCGAGCCGCCCCAGAGGTTGACCACCAGATCACCCTCGACCCACACCGCGACCGCGGCGCCCACCTCCCGACGGTGGGCGAAGTTGTCCTCGAAGGCATCGCGCACCCGGGTGAATTCCGGTGCGCAGGTGCCTGCGATGACGGTCGTTGCGGGCATTCGTCTCCCTGCACAGCTGTGGCGGGTATTGCGGCAGCGGTGCTCTGCCTGATTTGAGCTGCCGTCTTCAAGATCGGTCGACAGTCCCCACCTGTTACTCACGGTAGGCCGGAGATGACCGCGAAGCACCCCCTCGGCTATGGATCGCAAGCCATTCGAGACGGGCTCGTGATGCTGGGTGCTGATCCATCGCCGCTTTCTACCCATGGGTTGTAGATCGCCCGTGGGCACAGCCCTGCGGTCGAAATCGGCGAGCCTGAGTGCGTCAGCGCCGACAGAGTTCGGTCAGACCGGGACCGTGCAGCTCATCGGCGACCGCCTCGACGCGTCCGGTCATCGCCAGCAACAGCGCTTCGCCGGGTCCACGGATCTCCAGCCCGCGACCGGCCGACCAGTCGAGGTCGGTTGCGATCAATCGCAGACCGCGGGTGCGCCGAGCACCGCCGATCACCGGGCTGACGCGGGCGAATGTCAATGCTGCCGACAGCGGTTCGGCGGCGATCGTGCGGGGCAGCCCGAGCGGCCGCCGGATGTCCTGTTGATGGATCAGGCATTCGATCAATGCCACCCGGCTGCTGAACAGCGCGCCCGCACCGGAGGGGTCCGCACCGGAGCGCATCAGTACTCGCAGCCGGTCGGGCGTGAGCCCACTGTTGCTCCGGCGCGCCGATTCGTTGAGCCGGTCGACATTCCCGCGTGCGGCCAGCATCGCCGCGGTCAGCCCCATCCTGGTCTGCCCGAGGTATGCGATCGTGTGAGCGACGACGTCACGGACATTCCAGTCGCCACACAAAGTGGCTGCCTGCCACTGCTGCGGACTCAAGTCGTCCAGCAGATCGGCGAATTGCTGGCGTTCCTGGCGGGCCAGGGAACGGACGCTGAACAGATGGTTCTTCATCAGCCCCCGTCGCTCGAAATCTAACTCAGCCAACGAGACTAATCGGGCTGCTCGAGCACAGCAGACGCTAAGCGACCCCGCCGATCATGGGGGAGGATCGGCGGGGTCGGCGGTGATCTGGCTCAGTGTCCGACGGGTGTACCGCGCCGCCCCGTCAGCGCCGTGTAGATCGCGATCAGCACGATCGCGACTACCACACCGACTATGAACGGGACGATTGCGAATCCGCCGTTCGAGTTGGTGTATCCGACGGCAGCGGTGAGCCAGGACCCGATGAGGGCGCCGGCAATGCCGAGCACGACCGTCATGAGTGTGCTGACATTCTGCCGACCGGGCATGATGAGCCGCGCCAGTGCGCCGATAATCGCACCGACGACGACTGCGGTGATAATTGCTCCGATCATCTCGTTGCCTTTCGTCCAAACCGACTTCTTGCAAGCGGTGTGATACACATCACTTTCCTCTCATTTTCGGCAGTCGGCCAGTTTTGAGACGTGCGCGATATCCGACAGCGGCCTACTCGTGGGTAATCGGCCGCAGTGTGCGACCGGGCGGGATAATTCGGTGCCATGACCACCGCGCTGTGGGTTCTTGTCGCGGTATTCGCCGTCGGCGTCGTCGCCGGTGGACTGTTGCGCATTCGTGCCTGGCTGCAGAAGCCGGTGCCGCCCGAGGTGATCGAGGCGGCACACCGCGACGATGACAAGGACGACTAGCGCCATGAGAATCACGCTCGGAACAGCCCTCGCGGCAAGCATTCTGGCGCTGGGGTTGCCAACCGCTCACGCGGATCGAATCGGACCACCGCCGCTGTACGGGTTCTACGACCTGTTCATCGATTTCTCGAAACAGACATTCAACGGAATGCCGACGCCGATGCATTCGATGACCGTGCCCGCCGAATTCACCACGCGGTGCGATGTCGACGGATGCATTGCGCGCATGGACAACGCGGACGATCACGCCCGCAACCCGGGCGCCCCGGTGGCCTATGAGTATCGCTGGAGCGGCGATCGCTGGGAGACGGGCGGGCAGTACCCCTACTTCTGTGACCGCAACGATCCGGGCAGCGCCGTGCAGGCGCACCGCTCGGACTACTGGGCCCCGAATCCTGACGGCAGCTTCTTCGGCGAGCGCACGCTCGTCATCGGGGGAGCGGGATGTCCTGGTGAGGGGCCGGGCACGCATTGGCTGCCGATATCGCTGACGCCCATCGATCCGCCGTCGGACGTGCCCCGATGAAGGCTGGACAAACCAAAAACCGCCCGTGAGGGCGGTTCCTTTGGAGCGGGCGACGGGAATCGAACCCGCGTAGCTAGTTTGGAAGACTAGGGCTCTACCATTGAGCTACGCCCGCAAGTGCAGCATCAGCACTGTACCGGTGTGCCCCCGATCAAAGCCAATTGAATGCTCCGTGCCGTGACCACGTAGTATCTCGCGTGGTCCATTCGTGGGTTTTGCGCGGCGGATCGACCACCACGGGGTGTAGCGCAGCTTGGTAGCGCATCCGCTTTGGGAGCGGAAGGCCGCAGGTTCAAATCCTGTCACCCCGACTCACCCGCCAGTACGACCAGGACTATCTAGGAGCAGGAACAGTGAAGAGCACAGTCGAGCAGCTGAGCCCCACCCGGGTGCGCATCAATGTGGAGGTGCCCTTCACCGAGCTTGAGCCTGATTTCGATCGCGCGTTCAAGGCGTTGGCCCAGCAGGTCCGTCTGCCCGGCTTCCGTCCGGGCAAGGCCCCGCGCAAGTTGCTGGAGGCCCGCGTCGGCCGCGGTGCCGTGCTGGAGCAGGTCGTCAACGACGCGCTGCCGAGCCGCTACAGCGAGGCCGTCACGGCTTCCGACGTCAAGCCGCTGGGTCAGCCCGAGATCGAGGTGACCAAGCTTGAGGACGGCCAGGAGCTGGCGTTCACCGCCGAGGTCGACGTGCGTCCCGAGATCACCCTGCCCGAGTTCGACGCGCTCAAGATCACCGTCGACCCGATCGAGGTCGACGACGAGGCCGTCGATGCCGAGCTGCAGTCGCTGCGCGCCCGTTTCGGCACCCTGACCGGTGTCGACCGCGGTGCACAGGAAGGCGACTTCGTCTCGATCGACCTGTCGGCCACCGTCGACGGCAACGAGGTGCCCGAGGCCGCCACCGAGGGCCTGTCGCACGAGGTCGGTTCCGGTCAGCTGATCGAGGGCCTCGACGAGGCGATCACCGGCCTGAAGGCCGGCGAGTCCAAGGTCTTCACCACCAAGCTGGCCGCCGGCGAGTACGCCGGCAAGGACGCTGAGGTGACGGTGACCGTGAAGTCGGTCAAGGAGCGCGAGCTGCCTGAGGCCGACGACGACTTCGCCCAGCTGGCAAGCGAATTCGACACCATCGACGAGCTCAAGGAGAGCCTCACCGACCAGGTGCGGCGGGTCAAGAGCGTGCAGCAGGCCGAGCAGGTCCGCGACAAGGCCATCGAGGCGCTGCTGGAGCAGACCGAAGTTCCGTTGCCGGAGAAGATCGTTCAGGCCCAGATCGACGACACACTGCACAACGCGATCCACGGTCTCGACCACGACGAGGACAAGTTCGCCGAGCAGCTGACCGAACAGGGCAGCAGCCGTGAGGAATTCGACGCGGAGAACAAGGCGAACGCCGAAAAGGCCGTCAAGACCCAGCTTTTGATGGACGCCGTCGCCGACAAGCTCGACATCCAGGTCGGCCAGAACGATCTCACCGAGCGTCTCGTGCTGATGTCGCGCCAGTACGGCATCGAGCCCCAGCAGCTGATCCAGATCCTGCAGCAGAACAATCAGCTGCCGGCCATGTTCGCCGACGTGCGTCGCGGCCTGACCATCGCCGCTGTGGTGCACGCCGCCACCGTGACCGACACCGAGGGCACAGTGATCGACACCACGGAGTTCTTCGGCCCGGCCGAGGCTGCCCAGGCGGAGGGCGAGCAGAGTGACGAGGCCGCCGACAAGGACGCCGACGCCACCGAATGACGCTGTGAGCGAACGCGCCCCCGTACGGGAGTGCGTGGCGCCCCAGTTTCGTTAGTGTCGTCAGTACCAACGCGTGAGAGAAAGCAGGTATCCAGTCGTGACTGACATGCGTTCGAACGGGAGCGGGTTCAGCCTCGTCGACTCCGTCTATGAGCGCTTGCTTGCCGAGCGGATCATCTTCCTGGGTTCCCAAGTGGACGACGACATCGCCAACAAGCTGTGCGCGCAGATCCTGTTGCTGTCGGCGGAGGATCCGACCAAGGACATCCACCTCTACATCAACTCGCCGGGCGGCTCGATCAGCGCCGGTATGGCCATCTACGACACGATGGTGCTGGCCCCGTGCGACGTCGCCACCTACGCGATGGGCATGGCGGCCTCGATGGGTGAGTTCCTGCTCGCAGCGGGCACCAAGGGCAAGCGTCACGCCCTGCCGCACGCCCGGGTGCTCATGCACCAGCCGCTCGGTGGCGTCACCGGCAGTGCTGCGGACATCGCCATCCAGGCCGAGCAGTTCCACGTCATCAAGAAGGAAATGTTCCGGCTCAACGCGGAATTCACCGGCAAGTCCGTCGAGCAGATCGAGGCCGACTCCGACCGTGACCGCTGGTTCACCGCGCAGGAGGCGCTGGAGTACGGCTTCGTCGATCACATCATCACCAGTGCCAACCTCAACGGTTCGGGCCCGACGGCAGGACTAGACAAATGACCGATCAGATTCATCCGTCATTGGACCCCCGCGTGCAGCCGCAGGCTCGCTACATCCTGCCGTCGTTCATCGAGCACAGCAGCTTCGGCGTCAAGGAATCGAACCCGTACAACAAGCTGTTCGAGGAACGCATCATCTTCCTCGGCGTGCAGGTGGACGACGCGTCGGCCAACGACATCATGGCCCAGCTGCTCGTGCTGGAGTCGCTGGATCCCGACCGCGACATCACCATGTACATCAACTCGCCCGGTGGCTCGTTCACCTCGCTGATGGCGATCTACGACACCATGCAGTACGTGCGCGCCGACATCCAGACGGTGTGCCTCGGTCAGGCCGCCTCGGCCGCCGCGGTGCTGCTGGCCGCGGGTACCCCGGGTAAGCGTCTGGCCCTGCCCAACGCGCGCGTGCTCATCCACCAGCCGTCGCTGTCCGGAGTGATCCAGGGCCAGTTCTCCGACCTGGAGATCCAGGCCGCCGAGATCGAGCGGATGCGCACTCTGATGGAGACCACGCTGGCCCGCCACACCGGCAAGGATCCCGAGCAGATCCGCAAGGACACCGACCGCGACAAGATCCTGACGGCCGAGGACGCCAAGGAGTACGGGATCATCGACACGGTCCTGGAGTACCGCAAGCTGTCCGCGCAGAGCAGCTAGTACCACCAGCGGCAACCTCCGCCCGATGACACACGCCCTGCCCGGTCACCCCCGGTGCGGGGCGTGTGTCGTCAGGCAGGAGGGCGGAAAACCAGCTGACCTGCGACTGCGTCGGTGTTCGAGCGATCCAGGTAGCCTCGACCGCGGCGAACACCACGTTCGGATCACATCGCTCGGCTATTCGGCCTGGCTCCGTTACGACACGCCAAGGACACAGTCAGCGTGCCGACGGGTGACCAGCCGTCAGGAGAGATATGTTCTCCTGCACGTGAACAAATACCACCGGAGCGATTCGGCCTTATCGGTCGCACCGCGACGGAACGAACGGGTAGCGTCGGGTTTACGCCCGAGGTGACCCAGCAACTGGCGTAACGACAGACTGCGAACAGGAAGTAGGACCCCCCCACATGGCGCGCATTGGAGACGGCGGTGACCTGCTGAAGTGCTCGTTCTGCGGCAAGAGTCAAAAGCAGGTCAAAAAGCTCATTGCCGGCCCGGGCGTGTACATCTGCGACGAGTGCATCGATCTGTGCAACGAGATCATCGAGGAGGAGCTCGCCGACGCTGACGACGTCAAGCTCGACGAGCTGCCGAAACCGGCGGAGATCCGGGACTTCCTCGAGGGTTACGTCATCGGACAGGACACCGCCAAACGCACGTTGGCGGTGGCGGTCTACAACCACTACAAGCGCATCCAGGCGGGGGAGAAGTCCCGCGATTCGCGCTCGGAGCCGGTCGAACTGACCAAGTCCAACATCCTGATGCTGGGGCCCACCGGCTGCGGTAAGACCTACCTGGCCCAGACGTTGGCCAAGATGCTCAACGTGCCGTTCGCCATCGCCGATGCCACCGCGCTGACCGAGGCCGGCTATGTGGGCGAGGACGTCGAGAACATCCTTCTCAAGCTGATCCAGGCCGCCGACTACGACGTCAAGCGCGCCGAGACCGGCATCATCTACATCGACGAGGTCGACAAGATCGCCCGCAAGAGCGAGAACCCGTCGATCACCCGCGATGTCTCCGGCGAGGGCGTGCAGCAGGCCCTACTGAAGATCTTGGAAGGCACCCAGGCCTCGGTTCCGCCGCAGGGTGGCCGCAAGCATCCGCACCAGGAATTCATCCAGATCGACACCACCAACGTGTTGTTCATCGTGGCGGGTGCCTTCGCGGGCCTGGAGAAGATCGTCTCCGACCGGGTCGGCAAGCGCGGCCTGGGCTTCGGCGCCGAGGTGCGGTCCAAGGCCGAGATCGATACCCAGGACCACTTCGCCGAGGTGATGCCCGAGGACCTGATCAAGT
The DNA here is from genome assembly GCF_019645875.1 of Mycolicibacterium senegalense. GTDB lineage: Bacteria > Actinomycetota > Actinomycetes > Mycobacteriales > Mycobacteriaceae > Mycobacterium > Mycobacterium senegalense. Next base: position 2,190,841 of record NZ_CP081000.1, read on the forward strand.
TCGGTCTGATCCCCGAGTTCATCGGCCGTCTGCCGGTCGTGGCCTCGGTGACCAACCTGGACAAGGAATCCCTGGTCAAGATCCTCTCCGAGCCCAAGAACGCCCTGGTCAAGCAGTACGTGCGGCTGTTCGAGATGGACGGCGTGGAGCTGGAGTTCACCGACGAGGCGTTGGAGGCCATCGCCGATCAGGCCATCCACCGCGGCACCGGTGCCCGCGGTCTGCGCGCCATCATGGAGGAAGTCCTGCTGCCGGTGATGTACGACATCCCCAGTCGCGACGACGTCGCCAAGGTGGTCGTCACGAAGGAGACCGTGCAGGACAACGTGCTGCCGACCATCGTGCCGCGTAAGCCGTCGCGGTCCGAGCGTCGCGACAAGAGCGCGTAGGTTCTCCATCGAGATCGCACTGAGGGTCGTGATCCCAGCCGGATCACGGCCCTCAGTGCATTTTCGACAACAATCGGCGTAAGCCGGCGCTATATCGGCGTCACCGACCGCAAAAGCGAATACGCGGAAGCCAGGTCGTCGCCGCTGTCGACGTAGAGCGCCAGTAGCAGGTGACTGGCATCGGTGACGGCGGAGCCGTAGAGCGCTGGCATGCGCGCATCATCGTGGTCCTCGGCCAGCCGATATGACAGGCACAACGATGTGCCGGACGCCCACTCCGCATGGTCGTACGCGAGTGGACTGATCTTCGTCCGGAACTCGTCGCGCCGTTCGGCCGCGGTTGTGTATGTTTCGTCGCCCCATGCGGACAACCAGGCAGTCAAGCCCGGCCGCCAGAACACGAGGCTGCCGTCCTCTATGCGCTGGTTCATCGGCTCGGGCAGGGTCAGCGCCCAATTGCGGGTGATCTGCTGATAACCCGAGCGGGTCGGGAAGTTCGGATTGAGGTAGGCCGGGATATCGGCATCAGGGTCGGTGGGCGCGCCTTCGGGATCCTCGACAAAGCCGTCGCCACTGCGGATGAACGCTGCCCCGGGCGGAGCATCCAGGTAATCGATGATCGCTCGGTCGTAGTTGGCGAGGGTGTTCAGCGAATACAGTCCGAGATTCGCCGGGTCGTCCACGTAGTCCTGATCTTCGTCCCCAGCCAGGAAGTTCCATCCTTCGCCGTCGCGATACATGTATCCGACCGGCGCACCTTCGACCATGATGCGATCGGATGCGTAGCACGCGTAGTTCGGTGCGAGGCCGTTGACGATCTTGTCGGGCGGCAACCAGAAGTTCTTGGTCATCAGCGCGTCACGCGGTCGGGCCGGGTGTAGACGTTCATCGAGTCGCCCCGCAGGAAGGCCACCAGGGTCAGGCCCGATTGCGCGGCCAGATCGACTGCCAGCGACGAGGGCGCCGACACCGCGGCCAGAATCGGAATGCCCGCCATCACGGCCTTCTGGGTGAGCTCGAACGAGGCCCGGCCGCTGACGAGCAGGACCGTACCGGTCGACGGGATCCGGTTGTGCTCCAGTGCCCAGCCGATCACCTTGTCCACGGCGTTGTGCCTGCCGATGTCCTCCCGGGCGACGAGCATGTCGCCGCCGGTGGTGAACAGCGCGGCGGCGTGCAGTCCGCCGGTCCTGTTGAAGACCTTTTGCGCCTCCCGCAGTTGCGCGGGCATCGCCGAGAGCACGGTGGCGGCGACGGTCGACGGGTCGTCGCCGGGGCAGTGCTTGCTGCTCAACCGCACCGCCTCCAGCGAGGCCTTGCCACACACACCGCACGACGAGGTGGTGTAGAAGTTGCGGGTCACGTCGACGTCGGGCGCCGGGACATGTGAGGCCAGGGTCGCGTCGAGCACGTTGTAGGTGTTGACCCCGTCGTCGTCCGCGCCCCGGCAGTAGCGCACCGCCACCAGGTCCTCACGTTGCGCGATCAACCCCTCGGTCAGCAGAAAGCCTTGGGCCAGTTCGACATCGGCGCCCGGCGTGCGCATCGTGACGGTGATCGGTGTGCCGTCGACCCGCAGCTCCAGTGGTTCCTCGACCACCAGGGTCTCCGGGCGGGCCTCGGCGACGGCGCCGCTCAGATGGTGGGCGCGACGGCGAGCGGTGACCCGACCCACTAGGTGCGCTCCAATCGGATCACGACAGCCTTCGACACCGGTGTGTTCGACTTCTTGGCCGTATGGTCAAGTGGCACCAGCGGATTCGTCTCCGGGTAGTAAGCCGCGGCATTGCCCTTGGGGGTGGAGTACTCGACGATCAGGAAGTCCTTGGCGCGCCGTTCCTGACCGTCGAACTCCGATACGAGATCCACCCGGTCTCCCGCCTTCAGGCCCATGGCGTCCAGATCCGCGGGGTTGACGAACACGACCCGGCGGCCACCCTTCACGCCGCGGTAACGGTCGTCGAGCCCGTAGATCGTGGTGTTGTACTGGTCGTGACTACGCAGCGTCTGCAGCACCAGGCGGCCCTGCGGTACCGGCACCCATTCCAGCGGCTGAACGGAGAAGTTGGCTTTACCCGTGGTGGTGCGGAATTCGCGGGAATCACGGGGTGGGTGCGGCAGCTGGAACCCGTCGGGCTGACGCACCTTGCGGTTGTAGTCCTCGCATCCGGGCACCACGTCGGCGATGGCGTCACGGATGCGGTCGTAATCGGCATTGAACTGCTCCCACGGCACCGGATGGTCCGGGCCCAGCAATACGCGGGCCAGCTGGCAGACGATCGCGACCTCGCTGCGCAGGTGCTCGCTCGGCGGGGTCAGGCTGCCGCGTGACAGGTGCACCATCGACATCGAATCCTCGACCGACACCATCTGCTTTCCGCCGGCCTGGAAATCCTTGTCGGTGCGCCCCAGCGTGGGCAGGATGAGCGCGGTGCGCCCGTGCACCAGGTGACTGCGGTTCAACTTGGTCGAAATCTGAACGGTCAGGGCACAACTGCGCAATCCGGCCTCGGTGACTTCGGTGTCGGGGGTGGCCGAGACGAAGTTGCCGCCCATCCCGACGAAGACCTTGGCGCGGCCGTCCCGCATGGCGCGGATCGCGTCGACGGTGTCGTAACCGTGCTTGCGGGGGCTGGCGATGCCGAACCTGTTGTCGAGCGCATCCAGAAACTTCTCGGGCATCTTCTCCCAGATGCCCATGGTGCGGTCACCCTGCACGTTGGAGTGCCCGCGGACCGGGCACACGCCCGCACCTGGCTTGCCGATCATGCCCCGCATGAACAGCAGGTTGGTGGCCTCGCCGATGGTGGCCACGGCATGGCGGTGTTGGGTCAGGCCCATGGCCCAGCAGATCACCGTGCGCTCCGAGGCGATCAGCATGTCGGCGACGCGGCGAAGCTGGGTCTCGTCGATGCCACTGGCCTCGGTCACCGTGGCCAGGTCGACCGTGCGGGTCTGACGGGCGTACTCGTCGAAGCCCGCGGTATGGGCCTCGATGAACTCGCGGTCCAACACCGTGCCCGGGGCGGCCTGCTCGGCTTCCAGCAGCAGCCGGCCCAGGCCGGCGAACAGGGCCATGTCCCCGCCGAGCCGGATCTGGACGAACTCGTCGGCGATCGGGATTCCGTGCCCGACCACACCACGCACCTTCTGCGGGTCCTTGAACCGGATCAGCCCGGCCTCGGGTAGCGGATTGATCGCAATGATCTTGGCGCCGTTGCCTTTTGCCTTCTCCAGCACCGACAGCATCCGGGGATGGTTGGTGCCGGGATTCTGCCCGGCGATCAGGATCAGATCGGCTTCGGTGACGTCCTCCACGGTGACCGAGCCCTTGCCGATGCCGATCGACTCGGTCAGGGCGGTGCCGGAGGATTCGTGGCACATGTTCGAGCAGTCGGGCAGGTTGTTGGTGCCGAAGCTGCGCACGAGCAGCTGATAGAGGAACGCAGCTTCATTGCTGGTCCTGCCGGAGGTGTAGAACAGCGCCTCATCCGGAGAGGCGAGCGCATTGAGGTGTTCGGCGATCAACCGGTAGGCGTCATCCCACTCGATCGGCCGGTAATGCGCGTCTCCGGGTGCGAGCACCATCGGCTGGGTCAGCCGGCCCTGCTGGGACAGCCAGTACTCGGGTTTGGTCTCGAGCTCGGCGATGGTGTGGCGGGCGAAGAACTCGGGTGTCACCACGCGTTTGGTGGCTTCCTCGGCGACGGCTTTCGCGCCGTTTTCGCAGAACTCAGCCAGTTTGCGGCCCCCGTGCTCCTCGGGCCATGCGCAGCCCGGGCAGTCGAAACCGTGGCGTTGATTGAGCTTGGCCAGCGCGGCGGCGGTGCGTAGGGGACCCATCTGCTCGAACCCGCGCTGCATGCTGACCAGCACTGCCTTGACGCCGGCAGCCTCGTCTTCGGCGCCGGTGGTGATGACGTGGTGCTCGTCGTAATCGGCGTCGATGTCCTTGGCGCTGGTCATGAACCCAATCTAGTCCTCGAAAACGGTCGGACCGGCCGGTTGGCGGGCGTCCATATTCGAGTTTTCACATGCAGTGATAGATGCTATCTATCGAACGGTGACGGATGTGGGGAGCCCATGGCGAGTGACGTGCTGCTCCAGCAGCTCGACTATCTGCTGGCGCTGGCGACCGAGCGGCACTTCGGCCGGGCGGCCGCGCGGTGCCACGTGAGTCAACCGACGCTGTCGGTGGCGATCCGCCGGTTGGAGCGCGAGTTGGGCATCGTCATCGTGCAGCGGGGGCAGCGGTTCGAGGGGTTCACCGAAGAGGGGCAGCGGGTGGTGACGTGGGCCCAGCGGATCGTCGCGGAACGCGATGAGATGCTCGCCGATATCGATCGCATGCGTGGGCGGTTGACCGTCACGGCCCGCATCGGCGCGATACCGACGGCAGTGCCCACCGGCCCGTTCATCACCACGGAGTTCCTCCGCCGCAACCCGGCGGCGTCGGTACGCATCGAGGCACTGTCGTCTCGCGAGATCGCCCGGCGGCTGGCCGATTTCGAGATCGACGCCGGGCTGACCTATCTCGATGACGAAGCGCCGCCGGGAACCCGGTCGGTCGAGATGTACCGGGAGCGCTATGTGCTGGTGGCGCCGGCTGATCACGCCCTGATGGCTCAACCGGAGATCACCTGGTCGGATGCGGCCGGACTGTCGCTATGCGTGCTGACCACGACTATGCGTAACCGGCGCATCCTCGATGCCAACATGGCCGCCGAAGGGGTGGGCTACCGCCCCGTCGTGGAGGCGGATTCGGTCGATGCGCTGTATGCGCACCTGACCAATTCACCGCGGGCGACCATCGCGTCCACCGCATGGCTGCCACAGCTCGGAGTGCCTTCCGGTTTTGCGGCGCGACCGATGGTGCAACACGGTCCGCGTCCAGCGATCGGGCTGGTGGTGCTCGACCGCGCGCCCGCCTCGATCGTGGCCGCCGCTCTGGTCGAGGTGGCTGCCGACCTGGACCTCGGCAGCCGCATCGACGGCTGGTGGGATTCGAGGGGGCAGGCCGACGCCGGACCGGCGTGACGTCTCCGACTCAGCCGGGCTCGGCGGTCGGAGCCGGTTCGGCCTTGACCGGGGGTGTGGCGGCAGGGGTGTCGGGCTTTGACGGCGGCACGGATTGGGTCACGGTCTCGCCGAACTGCATGGTGGATTGAGCTGAGGGCACGGAGATCTCGGGTGTGCTGTGAACCTGGTTTGTCTGTAGGCCCAAAACTGCCAGCGCTGCGACAGCGGTCAAGCCGGCGGTACAGAGGAGAAGTTTGATCTTTGCGTTCATGCGTCTCGCCATGTCCTTCGTTGCAACATCGACTATCTATGTGTTGAAGGTGAATCGAGCGTCCGGCATTCCACCCCAGGTGTGGTGATGTGGACCACATTTGGTTCTCGGCTGGCGATTGAGCGGGGTCGGAGAGTGTGGTGATGGTCCTGACCGGGACACTTCATCCATGCCACGAGAGCTAGTCCCTGGGGTAACCGTGCTCGGCAACCTCGCGATCGACATCATCAACGGGGCGCCGCCGAGCCCGGGCGGGTGTGCGTCGTTCGCCGGTGTGGCACTGCAGGCTGCCGGCGGATCGGGCCGGATCGTGGCGATGGGCGCCGAACGCGACCACGTCCTCTTCGACGGGCTGCGCGCGCGGTTCGGGTCGTTGGTGCAGATCCTGCTCTCGGAGGTGACGAGCTCATTCAGCCTCGACTATGACGACACCGATCACCGGCACATGGGGGTGCAGGCGATCGGCCCGGTATGGAGCGCCACGGACATCGAAGTCGCGGATCCGGCCACAACTTGGGTGCACCTGGCACCCTTGTTGCGCACCGATTTTCCGGCCGGGACGCTTGCGGCCCTGGCGGCGCGGGGGCATCGGCTCGCCTACGACGGGCAGGGGCTCGTGCGTGCGGACCGTTTGGGGCCGCTGGTCGAGGACCGTCACTTTCCCGCCGACTTGCTGGCCGATGTCGACATTCTCAAGCTCGCCGAGGACGAGGCGGTGATCGTCGCCGACGGTCGGTTCGACGCGTCGACCGCGCAGCGGCTCGGCGTCGCGGAGATCCTGGTGACCTACGGCTCGGAGGGGTGTGACATCTATGTCGAAGGTGCGGTGGAGCGCGTGCCGGCCGCCTGGCGGGTGCTGGATGTTCAGACCACCGGGGCGGGCGACATGTTCACGGCCTGTTACGTCGCGCACCGCGCGGCCGGTCGCGATCCGCGGCGAGCGGCCGAAGCGGCCAGCGAACTCGTGGCCGGTGAGCTGGAAAAGCGCGCGCAGACGGGGGCACCCGGCCGCATGTAGCCGCAGGTCGAAGGCTAAACTCGACACGTGTCAAGAAACTGCTTGCTATTGCTAGCGGACAGCTACCGGCCGGTAGCTTTTTCCTTAGAGAATGACATTCTCCTAAACGTGACGAAAACCACAGTTTTGTCTCAAAACGGGCTTGTTCACGCCCGCGATCAGGACCTTCATTCCGAACCCACCCGCGTGTCGGGGGATGGCGCGGTGAAGTGCAGCCTAAGAGCAGTGCAATAATCGGTACTGGTAGTGACATCAAAATTCGGTGGACGTTTGATCCGGCGGCGCGTCACGTGACAGCGGCCCGGAAAGACGTGGTCAAAGAACGTGTGAAAGGCGGTAGCCGTGGGTGAGAACGGCAACGGCAATGGCGCCGCGCCGCGGCAGAAGCTCGAGAAGGTCGTCATCCGCTTCGCCGGCGACTCCGGCGACGGTATGCAGCTGACCGGTGACCGCTTCACTTCTGAAGCTGCACTGTTCGGCAACGACTTGGCGACCCAGCCGAATTACCCGGCCGAGATCCGCGCGCCACAGGGCACCCTGCCCGGTGTGTCGTCGTTCCAGATCCAGATCGCCGACTACGACATCCTCACCGCGGGTGACCGTCCCGACGTGCTCGTGGCGATGAACCCGGCCGCGCTCAAGGCCAACGTGTCCGACCTGCCTCGCGGCGGTCTGATCATCGCCAACTCCGATGAGTTCACCAAGCGCAACCTCGCCAAGGTCGGATACGACAGCAATCCGCTAGAGGATGACACGTTGTCCGACTACGTGGTGACCTCCGTTGCGATGACGACGCTGACCCTGGGTGCGGTCGAGGCGATCGGCGCCACCAAGAAGGACGGCCAGCGCGCGAAGAACATGTTCGCCCTCGGTCTCCTGTCGTGGATGTACGGCCGCGAGCTCGAACACAGCGAGGCCTTCATCCGGGAGAAGTTCTCCCGCAAGCCCGACGTGGCCGAGGCCAACGTCCTGGCGCTGAAGGCGGGCTGGAACTACGGTGAGACCACCGAGGCCTTCGCCACCACCTACGAGGTGTCGCCGGCCAAGCTGAAGTCGGGCGAATACCGCCAGATCTCGGGCAACACGGCGCTCGCCTACGGCATCGTGGCCGCCGGACACCTGGCCCAGATCCAGGTGGTGCTGGGCACCTACCCGATCACGCCGGCCTCGGACATCCTCCATGAGCTGTCCAAGCACAAGAACTTCAACGTGCTGACCTTCCAGGCCGAAGACGAGATCGCCGGAATCGGTGCGGCCATTGGCGCGTCCTACGGCGGCGCGCTGGGTGTCACCAGCACCTCCGGTCCGGGTGTCTCCCTCAAGTCCGAGGCCATCGGCCTGGCGGTGATGACCGAGCTGCCGCTGATCATCATCGACGTGCAGCGCGGTGGCCCGTCGACGGGTCTGCCGACCAAGACCGAGCAGGCGGACCTGCTGCAGGCACTGTTCGGCCGCAACGGTGAGTCGCCGGTCGCTGTCCTCGCGCCGAAGTCACCGTCGGACTGCTTCGACATCGCCGTCGAGGCGGCGCGCATCGCGGTCGACTACCACACCCCGGTGATCATCCTGTCCGACGGCGCCGTCGCCAATGGCTCTGAGCCCTGGCAGATTCCGGACATCAGCAGCTACCCGGCGATCGAGCACAACTTCGCCAAGTCGGGTGAGCCGTTCGCGCCGTACGCGCGTGACCCCGAGACCCTGGCCCGCCAGTTCGCGGTGCCGGGCACCCCGGGCCTGGAACACCGGATCGGTGGCCTTGAGGCCGCCAACGGCTCGGGCAACATCTCGTATGAGCCCAAGAACCACGACCTGATGGTGCGGCTGCGTCAGGAGAAGATCGCCGGCATCGCGGTGCCGGAGCTGGAGGTCGACGACCCCACCGGCGATGCCGAACTGCTGATGCTGGGCTGGGGGAGCAGCTACGGGCCGATCGGTGAGGCCTGCCGGCGCGCGCGGCGCAAGGGCATCAAGGTGGCCCAGGCGCATCTGCGCCACCTCAACCCCTTCCCGGCCAACCTCGGGGAGGTGCTGCGCCGCTACCCGAAGGTGGTGGTGCCGGAGATGAACCTGGGCCAGCTGGCGCTGCTGCTGCGCGGCAAGTACCTGGTCGACGTCCAGTCGGTGACCAAGGTGGAGGGCATGGCCTTCCTGGCCGACGAGGTCGAGGGCATCATCGACGCGGCCCTGGACGGCACGCTCGGTGAGAAGGAAGCGGACAAGGCCAAGTTCGCGCGGCTGGCGGCGGCCACGATCGAGGAACCAACTGAGAACGCAGTGGGAGCGAACGCATGACTGACCTGATCGGTGCGGACCTCGGGCTGAGCGAAGCCCCGTTGAACAAGCACGCCCTGGTGCCCACCACCGACCAACCGCAGAAGGGCAAGGACTTCACCAGTGACCAGGAGGTCCGCTGGTGCCCGGGTTGCGGTGACTACGTCATCCTCAACACCATCCGCAACTTCCTGCCGGAGCTGGGCCTCAAGCGCGAGAACATCGCGTTCATCAGCGGTATCGGCTGCTCCAGCCGGTTCCCGTACTACCTGGAGACCTACGGTTTCCACTCGATCCACGGTCGTGCCCCGACCATCGCCACCGGCCTGGCGCTGGCCCGGCCCGACCTGTCGGTGTGGGTCGTCACGGGTGACGGTGATTCGCTGTCGATCGGCGGCAACCACCTGATTCACGCGCTGCGTCGCAACATCAACATCACGATCCTGCTGTTCAACAACCGGATCTACGGCCTCACCAAGGGCCAGTACTCGCCGACCTCCGAGGTCGGCAAGGTCACCAAGTCGACTCCGATGGGCTCGCTGGACTACCCGTTCAACCCGGTGTCGCTGGCGCTGGGTGCCGAGGCCACGTTCGTCGGCCGCGCGCTGGACTCCGACCGCAAGGGCCTGTCCGAGGTGCTGCGCGGTGCAGCCGAGCACCGCGGTGCCGCACTGGTGGAGATCATGCAGGACTGCCCGATCTTCAACGACGGATCGTTCGACGCCCTGCGCAAGGAGGGTGCCGAGGAGCGGCTGATCAACGTCAGCCACGGCGAGCCGATCAAGTTCGGCACCGATGGCGAGTACTGCGTGGTCAAGTCCGGGTACGGCCTGGAGGTCGCCAAGACCGCCGACGTCGCGGCCGAGGACATCGTGGTGCACAACGCCGAGATCGATGATCCTGCTTACGCATTCGCGCTGTCGCGGCTGAGCGAGCAGAACCTCGATCACATGGTGATGGGCATTTTCCGTAAGGTCAGCCGGCCCACCTATGACGACGCTGCGCGTCAGCAGGTCAACACGGCGATCGAATCGAAGCCCCATGACACCGCGGCTCTGCAATCCTTGCTGCGTGGCAAAGACACCTGGACTGTCGACTAGCAGTACTGATCCGACCGGCCAACAGCATCTGAGCACAGCCCCGCTCGCCGCGGTAGTTCTGGCGGGCGGGGCTTCGCGTCGCATGGGGCGCGACAAGGCGACGTTGCCGTTCGACGGCTCGACCATGGTCGAGCATGTGGTGGCCGCGGTAAGCGCGCGGTGTTCACCGGTTTTCGTCATCGCCGCTCCCGGCCAACCGCTGCCGGCACTGCACGCCGAGATACTTCGTGACGAGGTGCGCGGTGTCGGGCCGCTGGTAGCGACGGGCCGCGGCCTGCGTGCCGTCGCGGAGGCCGGCCTGGACCGGGCCTTTGTGTGTGCGGTGGACATGCCGTATCTGTCCTCGGACCTCATCGACGCGTTGGCAGGCCCGGCCGAGCGATTACCTGCAGATATCGTGCTGCCGTGGGACGGCAGGGACCACTATCTGGCGGGGATCTACCGCAGTGCGCTCACCGAGCGGATCGCCGAGTTGGTGCGTGGCGGCCAGCGCAGCATGCGGGCACTCGCCGAGTCCGTCGATACCCAACGGATCGTGATGGCACCGCAGCGGGCACTGACCAACGTCAACACCGCGGCCGATCTGCCCGGAACGTGAACCATCTGCCGACAAACGGTCAGCAAATTGCAAATTTGATGCCGAATCGGGCGCTATTTACCGTTTCGAAATAATTGGACGCTCATTAGAAGTGATTTGAGCTCTCGGAAGCCGAGTGAATTCGAGAAACGTCATATCGCGGTGCACTTCGGCTGTGCGCGAAAGCTTCTGGCCCTCAAGCGCATTCGTCTTGGCGTGCGGCAAGGGTGTCTTGCCGATATTCGCCGGTGCAGGTGCTCGGGGTAACCAAATATGTGACAAAATGCCCTTGACGGCTCTGTTTGTCCGATCAGGGCGATAGCCTGGATTGCCGCAGAGGTGGCCGGGCTGGCTGACGTTTCTATCTCGTTCGGTCAAAGGTGTTGTGGCGCAGCCTGTTTGACAGGAAGGCTGTCGAGTTCGGCGGTGACCTCTTCGGCGGGGGCGCGGCCCGTCTGAGTGCCCTGCACGCGCGATAACCCTTGCGCACCAGAGGGATTGAAGGTTGCTCTGTGATGTCGAGAACTGGCGGTCTGCAGCGAACGGATTTCCTTGGCTCGGAGCGTAGTGACACTCGCCGATGGCATCTACCTGGGCTTTTTGTGGCCCCAACCGTTGTTTGCCGCTTACGGCGCGCCCCCGGCAAGTGGGCCAGCTCACAAAAAATGCGTGATGTGCCTCACGATCCGTTTACGCCGATCACGAAACGGTAACGGCGGGCACCCGCTGCTGACCTGCAGAAACGTTGCATTCAGCGTCCCGTTATCTGTCTGTGATCTTTCCGCTATCGCTCCTACATCGATATGACTTCTCTCCGAGTCCTTTGTACGGTCCAAAGCGACTCCACAGGGAGCAAATAATTTCAACACCAAGAACCTGCGTGTGAGTGGGGCCGCGGTGGCGATTTCGCCCGATGCGGGGGCCTGGGCCTGATCCCGGGCCGGGCACTGTGGCCCTCCCTTTCGTGCCTGACCGAGACGGCGCGAACCAACCCCTCCGGCCTGTTTCAGGCTTCCGCGCCCGCCTAGGCGGGCGCCGATGGCGCGCGCTTGGCGAAAGGAAAGAAGTGAAGAACATCCGCAAGACGTTTGGGCTGGGCATCATCGCTGGAGCGCTCGCTGTGGCTCCCGTGGCACTGGGTGCCGGTACCGCCAATGCGGACAGCGTCAACTGGGACGCCGTCGCTGCCTGCGAGTCGGGTGGCAACTGGGCGATCAACACCGGGAACGGCTACTACGGCGGCCTGCAGTTCACGATGGGCACCTGGCGTTCCAACGGCGGCTCCGGCTCGCCGCATCAGGCCTCGCGGGCCGAGCAGATCCGCGTCGCCGAGAATGTGCTGCGCTCCCAGGGCATCGGCGCCTGGCCGGTGTGCGGCAAGCGCGGCTAGGCAGCGCCCGCTCACAACTTGATACGAAGCGGTGTCGGTCTTCTGGCCGGCACCGCTTCTGTTTCATCAATAGGCCCTCCGGTTACTCGAGTCCCTAGAACCTCCGAAAAAACTTCAGCCACCTCTGTAACGGGTGACCTTGGTCACACGAACCCATTAGTGACCGCACAGTTGCACGAATGTGATCGGCATCTGCAGTGGTCCTTGGTGTCAAAGGTCGGGGAAGGACCGCGAGATGACCATACGAAAGGCGTTGACCAGGGTTTTCTGGCTTGCTGCGATGTCGTCGGGGCTCATGCTCGCGCCGGCTGTCGCGGCACCGGCGACAGCCGGCGCGGACACGGTGAACTGGGACGCGATCGCTGACTGCGAATCGGGCGGTGACTGGTCCACCGATACCGGTAACGGCCACTACGGCGGCCTGCAGTTCAAGCCCACCACCTGGGCCTCGCACGGTGGCGTCGGGTCACCCGCCTCCGCCTCCCGGGAGGAACAGATACGGGTGGCCGAGAATGTCCTGGCCACCCAAGGGATCGGGGCCTGGCCCAAGTGCGGGGTACGAGGTGGAATGCCGGCGGGCTGGGCCGCGCCGAGCGCACCGACAGGTTGCCAGGCCGTCCGTCCCGGTGCGGTGCTGGGCATCTTCGATCTTCGCCGGATCTGCTCGACGTTCTTGAACCCGCTCGGGGCCTTCGGTCTTCCGCACTGACCTCAGCGCACCGCGGTGAACGCCCGACGCCCAGCGATCGACGCCAGGTGCCGCGTCAACACGGACTCGGGCACCAATACGGACGCTCGGGTGGCCGCGGTGCTCAACGCCGACGGGCGCAAATTCACGAGCCGGCCGATCAACTCGGCCTCCCGCACGATCTTGCCGACACGCCTGCGCCGCATCGCGGCGAACCGCGAGAACGTGCCCGCCAGATCCGGCCCTTTGGCCGCGAGAGCCGCCAGTACGGCGGCGTCCTCAAGCCCCTGACAGCCACCCTGGCCCAGATGCGGGCGCATCGGGTGGGCGGCATCGCCGGCGATCACCACGGGGCCGCACGCCCAGACGCGCGCGGGGGCACGGTCGTACAGATCGTTGCGGAGCACCTGATCGCCCGGGGTGGCGGCCAGCAGCGTCGGGATCGGCTCCGACCATGACGAAAATAGCCGCTTGAGGTGGGCCAGCTCGCCATCGGGAGTGGTCTGGCCGCGCGGCGCACGCTGAGTGGCGAACCAGTAGGTGTGGTGGGCGCCCAGCGGTACGTGCCCGACCTGCGAGCCGGCGCCCAGCGTTTCGCCCGACAGGTCGGGATCGAGTGAGCAGGCGGCCACCGCGCGCCACGCCGTGTAGCCGGTGTAGCGGCGCGGCAACGCTCCGTTCAGATGCCGGGCCACGACGGAGTCGACACCGTCGGCGCCGACCAAGCCGGCCGCCTCGCGGACAGTGCCGTCTGTGAACGTCACACGCACGCCCGAGGTGCCGACGTCGATCTTGTCGGCGGTGAGTTCGTAGTCGACCGTGCCCGGTGTCAGCGCGCCGGTGAGGATCTCGGTGAGGGTGGAGCGTCGGATCACCACGAGGGGTTCGCCCAGCGCCCGGGTGAATCGTTGCGGAGCCGGCCGACGTAACCAGGATCCGTCGGCCCGCCGCAGCGCACCCGCGGTAACGCGACCGCCCGCACCGCGCACCTGATCGCCGAGACCGATCTCATCGAGCGCAGCCAGCGCGTTGGGCCACAAGCTGATCCCGGCGCCGGGGCTGACATCCCGGCGTGCCTCGGCCACACAGACCTCGAATCCCCGCTGTTGCAATGCGACTGCGGTGGCCAGGCCGGTGATACCCGCGCCGATGACGAGGATGGACGCTGCCATCCGTCGAATCTAGCCGTGTCGGGCACCGGGGAGTGGCCGCGGCCCGAGTTGGGATCGGTAGCCTTCCAGCGGTCTCACAGTATGTGGACAGACTCCCGGCCCGACTCCGGCCGAATGAAACGAATGAGAGGTCCGATGAAACTCACCCGCTTCGGCGTCGCACTGGGCGCCGTGGTCTTTGCCGTCTCAGCCTTGAGCGGTTGCTCGAAGGTGACCGATATCAGGGACGCAGCCGCCGGGGCGGCCGAGAAGGTCGTCTCGTCGGGCACCGAGAAGATCACCGAAGCGGTCTCGGGCAACCTGTTCACCGCCGAGGGCATCGACAATGCCTACGCGGCGATCTCAGAAAAGGTCGGTGCCAACCCGATGCAGGTGGTCGAGGTCAGCATCGCGCCGGGCGTGTTGTCGGTCGAGGCGATCGATCCGAACGCCCCGACCGAGCTCAATCAGTGGAGCTACACCTCAGGCGCGGTGGCGCCGTCTCGCCCGATCGACTACGACGACGACACCGAGGCGCTGCAGCAGAATCTGTTCGCCACCTCCGACGTGCCCAGCAGCGCGATCGCCGCGGCGATCGACGGCGCCGTGGCGGCCAGCGAGATTCCCGACGGCAAGGTCCAGACGGTGAGCATCAAGCGCAACATCCCGTTCGACGAGAACGTGATCATTTTCATCAACGTCCAGGGTGAGCGCAGCAGCAAGCAGGTGCGGGCCGACGTCACCGGTCACGTCACCGACGTAGCGTGACGAACTGACGTCACGCGGCCCGTACCGGACTCCGGTGCGGGCCGCGCCGTTACGGTGGGGAGCCATGACGGTGTTCGAGGATCTCGACGATTACCTGGCGGTGCCCCGGGTGTCGGGCCTGGCGATTTCTCCCGACGGCTCGCGGCTGGTCGCGACGGTCAGCACGCTCAACGAAAAACGAAATGAGTTCCTCAGCGCCATATGGGAATTGGATCCCAATGGGCAACAACCCGCGCGCCGGCTGACCCACGGGGTGAAAGGGGAGTCGGCGCCGGTGTTCACCGCCGGGGGCGACGTCTTGTTCCTCGCGGTGCGTCCAGGCGAGGACGACGACAAACCACCGGCAGCCCTGTGGCGCCTACCCGCCGCCGGCGGTGAGGCATTCGAGGCGCTGACGATGCCCGGCGGGATCGCGGGCGCGGTCAGTGCTCGGGCCGCCGACGTCACCGTGGTGGCCGCGCCGCTGCTGCCGTCATCAGCGGGCGTCGACGACGACAAGACGCGTCGCGAGGCGCGCAAGGAGAACAAGGTGTCAGCGATCCTGCACACCGGCTATCCGGTCCGGCACTGGGATCACGACCTCGGCCCGGACCAGCCACACCTTTTCGACGTCGACGGAACCCGAGATCTGACCCCAGGCTCGGGAGCAGCGTTGCGCGAGAGCTCATTCGACCTCAGTGCCGATGGTGACTTCGTGGTGACGTCCTGGCGGGTCACGGGCCCTGGTACGGCAGTACGCGTGGCCCTGGTACGGATCGACCGGGCGACCGGGGAGCGCTCGACGCTCGTCGAAGAGGCCGGGGCAGACCTGGAGCGCCCGGCCATCGCGCCGGACGGCCACGCCGTGGCCTTCACCAGGGAGACGCACTCAACTCCGACATCGCCGCCGCGAATCACACTGTGGTGCATGCGATTCGGCGAGAACCCGGTGGAGCTGGCCGAAGGCTGGGATCGCTGGCCCGCCTCGGTGGCCTGGACGCCGGATTCGTCGGCGCTCATCGTGACGGCCGACGACGGTGGCCGCGGACCGATCTTCTCCGTCGACCCCGCGTCGGGCCGGGTCACCCGGCTGACCCACGACGATTTCACCTACACCGACGTGCGGCCCGCGCCCGGCGGGGTGATTTTCGCGCTACGCAGCTCGTATGCCGTGCCACCGCATCCGGTCCGCATCGATTCCGACGGCACCGTCACCGCGCTGCCGTGCTTCGAGGTGCCAGACCTTCCTGGAACCCTGACCGAGGTGACCGCGACCGCCGCCGACGGCACACCGATCCGGTCCTGGCTCACTCTGCCCGACGGCGACGAACCGGCTCCGCTGGTGTTGTGGATCCACGGCGGGCCGTTGGGCAGCTGGAACAGCTGGCACTGGCGCTGGAACCCGTGGCTGCTCACCGCCCAGGGTTACGCCGTGCTCATGCCTGACCCGGGACTGTCCACCGGATACGGCCAGGATTTCATCGCCCGCGGGTGGGGCGCCTGGGGCGCCGAGCCGTATACCGACCTGATGGCGGCCACCGACGCCGCGTGTGCACACCCGCGCATCGACGCCTCTCGTACCGCCGCGATGGGAGGATCGTTCGGCGGCTACATGGCGAACTGGATCGCCGGGCACACCGGTCGGTTCAAGGCGATCGTCACGCATGCCAGCCTGTGGGCGCTCGACCAGTTCGGACCCACCACCGACGGTGCGTACTGGTGGGCTCGGGAAATGACACCCGAGATGGCCCAGCACAATTCACCGCACCGGTTCGTCGGTGACATCGCCACTCCGATGCTCGTCATCCACGGCGACAAGGACTATCGCGTGCCGATCGGCGAGGCGTTGCGGCTGTGGTACGAGCTGCTCACCTACTCACGGCTGCCCGCCGACGAGAACGGAGACAGCCCACACCGGTTCCTGTATTACCCGACGGAGAACCACTGGGTGCTCTCACCGCAACACGCCAAGATCTGGTACCAGGTGGTGCTCGCCTTCCTGGGGGAGCACCTGCGGGACGAGCCGGTGCAGCTGCCCGAACTGCTCGGGTAGCGTCGGGATCGTGACGCAGCGTGAGTTTGATCTGGTGCTGTACGGCGCCACGGGTTTCGCCGGAAAACTGACCGCCGAATACCTGGCCAGAGCCGGGGGAGCGGCCCGAATCGCCCTGGCCGGCCGTTCCGAGGAGCGCTTGCGGGCGATCCGGGACGGTCTGGGAGCCGGCGCCCAGTCGTGGCCGCTGGTCACCGCCGACGCCACCTCCCAGACCTCGCTCGATGCGATGGCCGCACGCACCCAGGTGGTGGTGACGACCGTGGGGCCGTACGCCCGTTACGGCATGCCGCTGGTCGCGGCCTGTGCCGCCGCCGGGACCGACTACGCCGACCTCACCGGTGAGACGACGTTCATCCGCGACAGCATCGACCTGCACCACAAGCAGGCGGTCGACACCGGTGCGCGCATCGTGCATTCGTGCGGATTCGATTCGGTGCCATCAGATCTCACGGTGTACGCCCTCTACCAGCGAGCCCTCGCTGACGGCGCCGGGGAGCTCGGCGACACCAATTTGGTGGTGCGCAGCTCCGCCGGCGGTGTGTCGGGCGGCACCGTGGCCTCGATGCTGGAGCTGCTCGACACCCTGTCGTCGGATCCAGAGGCCCGGGCATTGATGAACGATCCGTACACCCTGAGCCCGGATCGCGGGGCCGAGCCCGAACTGGGCGCCCAGCCCGACGTGCGGTGGCGCCGCGGCGCTGAGATCGCCCCCGAGTTGGCCGGCTACTGGACCGGTGCTTTCGCCATGGCGGCCCCGAACACTCGAATCGTGCGGCGCAGCAACGCATTACTGAACTATGCCTACGGGCGCCGCTTCGAATACGCCGAGCAGATGAGCCTGGGCCGCTCAGTCGCCGCGCCGTTGGCCGCCGCGGTGGTGACGGGCGCGAACGCCTTCACCCTCGGGGTGGGCGGCCGCTACTTCAACCGCCTGCCCGGTGGCCTCGTCTCGAAGGTTGTGCCCAAGCCGGGAACCGGTCCCAGCGAACGCGCTCGCGAGCGCGGTCATTACCGCGTCGAGACGTACACCACCACGACGTCGGGTGCGCGGTACGTGACAAGCATGGCCCAGCAAGGCGATCCCGGATATAAGTCCACCGCGGTGCTGCTCGGTGAGTGCGGGCTCGCGCTGGCAACCGACCGTGAGGCGCTGTCGGAACGGCGTGGTGTGCTGACACCGGTGGCCGCGATGGGGGATGTCCTGCTGACCCGGCTACCAGCGGCCGGAGTGGCGCTGGAGACCACCAAGCTGGGCTGAGCCGGCGCGACATGAACAGATCGGCCTGCGTCGAACACCTGTGGGACAAGATCACATTCGACTAGTGTCGGTGCCGACGACTTTCAGTACGCCAGCAACGAAGATGGGATGAACAATGGCCGGTCTCGACGAACTTTTCGCTCAGATCCCCGTGGCGGATATCGCCAGCAAGCTCGGCGCAGATGAAGGCGAGGTGAACGCCGCCATCAAGACACTGGTTCCGGCCCTGGTCGGCGGTGTGGCGGAAAACGTACAAGCGGACAGCATCGATTCGAGCGAACTCGAGTCCGCGGTCACCGCGCAGGGCGCCAGCGGGCTGCTCGACGGCGGCGTGAGCGTCGACCAGGTCGACGCCAACGAGGGCAACCAGATCGTCTCGAAGATCTTCGGAGGCAACGACAGCAACCAGGTCGCCTCGGCGTTGGCCGGCTCCGGTGCGGGCGGCAACAGCAGCCTGATCAAGCAGCTGTTGCCGATCCTGGCGCCCATCGTGCTGGCCTACATCGGCAAGCAGTTCGCGCAGAAAAACGCGCCGGCACAGTCGGCCCCGCAGCCCCAGGCCTCCGGCGGCGGGCTCGGCGACGTTCTCGGCAGCATCCTGGGCGGTGCGGTCGGCGGCGGCGGTGCGGCGAACAACCCGCTGGGCAGCATCCTGGGCAGCGTGCTCGGCGGCGGTGGCGGCCAGAACAATGCCATCGGCGAGATCCTCGGCGGCCTGCTCGGCGGCAAGAAGTAGCCCCAGCACAGACCGGCCCGAAAGCCTCCGACGCCCAGCGAACGCATCGGGCATCGGGGGCTTTCGCGTATTCGGGTACGTCCTTCTTAGAATGGCTCGGTGACCCCCAGCCCTGACAATCGCGCCGATGCCCTCCCCAAATCCTGGGATCCAGCTGCGGTAGAAGCCGACCTCTACCAGGGCTGGGTGGATGCCGGGTATTTCACCGCCGATCCGGCCAGCGAAAAGCCGCCGTACTCGATCGTGTTGCCTCCGCCCAACGTGACCGGCAGCCTGCACATGGGCCACGCGCTCGACCACACCCTGATGGATGCCCTCACCCGGCGTAAGCGGATGCAGGGATATGAGGTGCTGTGGTTGCCCGGCATGGACCATGCCGGTATCGCCACCCAGACCGTGGTGGAGAAGCAGCTCGCCGCTGAGGGGCTGAGCCGGCAAGGCATGGGCCGCGAGCTGTTCGTCGAGAAGGTGTGGGACTGGAAGCGTGAGTCCGGCGGCACCATCGGCGACCAGATGCGCCGGCTCGGTGACGGCGTGGACTGGAGCCGCGACCGCTTCACCATGGACGAGGGCCTGTCGCGTGCGGTCCGCACGATTTTCAAGCGACTCTTCGACGCCGGTCTGATCTACCAGGCCGAGCGGTTGGTGAACTGGTCGCCGGTGCTGGAGACCGCGATCAGCGACCTCGAGGTGAAGTACGAGGACGTCGAAGGCGAGCTGGTCTCGTTCCGCTACGGCTCGATGAACGACGACGAGCCCCACATCATCGTGGCCACCACCCGCGTGGAAACCATGCTCGGTGATACCGCGATCGCGGTGCATCCCGACGACGAGCGGTACCGCCACCTGGTCGGCAAGACCCTGCCGCACCCGTTCGTCGAGCACGAGATGATCATTGTCGCCGATACGCACGTCGACCCCGAATTCGGCACCGGCGCAGTCAAAGTCACCCCCGCACACGACCCGAACGACTTCGAGATCGGGCTGCGCCACCAGCTTCCGATGCCCACCATCATGGATGCCAAGGGCCGGATCGCCGACACCGGAACCCAATTCGACGGCATGGACCGGTTCGAGGCCCGGGTCAAGGTCCGCGAGGCACTGGCCGAACAGGGGCGGATCGTCGCGGAGAAGCGGCCTTACCTGCACAGTGTCGGCCATTCTGAGCGCAGCGGCGAACCCATCGAACCGCGGCTGTCGCTGCAGTGGTGGGTCAAGGTGGACGGCTTGGCCAAGGCGGCCGGCGATGCGGTGCGCAACGGCGACACCGTGATTCATCCGCCGAGCCTGGAGCCGCGGTGGTTCGCCTGGGTGGACAACATGCACGACTGGTGCATCTCGCGCCAGCTGTGGTGGGGCCACCGGATCCCGATCTGGCACGGCCCCAACGGCGAGACGGTGTGTGTCGGCCCCGACGAGACCCCGCCCGCCGGCTGGGAGCAGGACCCCGACGTGCTCGACACCTGGTTCTCCTCGGCGCTGTGGCCCTTCTCCACCATGGGCTGGCCCGACCACACCCCGGACCTGGCCAAGTTCTATCCGACCTCGGTGCTGGTCACCGGCTACGACATCCTGTTCTTCTGGGTGGCCCGGATGATGATGTTCGGCACCTTCGTCGGCGACGATCCGGCCATCACGTTCGACGGTGCTCGGGGTCCGCAGGTTCCGTTCGAGAACGTCTTCCTGCACGGCCTGATCCGCGACGAGTTCGGCCGCAAGATGAGCAAGTCGCGCGGCAACGGCATCGACCCGCTGGATTGGGTGGAGAAGTTCGGCGCTGACGCGCTGCGATTCACCCTGGCCCGCGGCGCCAGCCCCGGCGGCGACCTGTCCATCGGTGAAGACCACGCCAGGGCGTCGCGCAACTTCGCCACCAAGCTGTTCAACGCGACCCGCTTCGCGCTGATGAATGGGGCCGCTCCCGCGGACCTGCCCGCGGTTGCCGACCTAACCGATGCCGACCGCTGGATCCTCGGGCGGCTCGAAGAGGTCCGCGCCGACGTAGACGCCGCGCTCGACAGCTACGAGTTCAGCCGGGCTTGCGAATCGCTCTACCACTTCGCCTGGGACGAGTTCTGCGACTGGTACGTCGAGCTGGCCAAGGTGCAATTGAACGAGGGCGTCACGCACACCACTGCGGTGCTGGCGGCCGTGCTCGACGCGCTGCTCAAGCTGCTGCACCCGGTCATGCCGTTCGTCACCGAAACGCTGTGGAAGACGCTGACCGAGGGCGAGTCGATCGTGATCGCGCAGTGGCCGCAGCCGTCCGGTATCGCGCTGGATCCCGAAGCGGCACAACACATCACCGACATGCAGAAGCTCATCACCGAGGTGCGTCGCTTCCGCAGCGACCAGGGCCTGGCCGACCGGCAGCGGGTTCCGGCCCGGCTGTCGGCGATCAGCGAGGCCGGTCTGACCGAGCAGCTGCCGGCGGTCACCGCACTGGCCTGGTTGACCGACGCCGGTGACGGGTTCACTCCGTCGGCCTCGGTCGAGGTGCGTCTGACCCACGCCACGGTGCTGGTGGAAGTGGATACCTCGGGCACCGTCGACGTCGACGCCGAGCGGCGCCGGCTGGAGAAGGACCTGGCCGCCGCGCAGAAGGAACTGGCCACCACGACGGCCAAGCTGGGTAACGAGGCTTTCCTGGCCAAGGCGCCCGAGAACGTCGTCGACAAGATCCGCGGGCGTCAGCAGCTGGCCTCCGAAGAGGTCGAGCGGATCACCGCACGCCTGGCCGGGCTGCAGCGATGAGGACCAGGTGACTGACCCAGTCCCGTCGCCGGACGAGATCGCCGCGCTGCTGCAGGTGGAGCACCTGCTCGATCAGCGGTGGCCGGAGACCAAGCTCGACCCCAGCACGGCGCGGATCGCCGCCCTGCTGGAATTGCTGGGCTCACCGCAGAAGGCGTACCCGTCGATTCACGTCGCCGGGACCAACGGCAAGACGTCGGTCGCACGCATCATCGACGCGCTGCTGATCGCCCTGCACCGGCGTACCGGCCGCACCACCAGTCCGCACCTGCAGTCGGCGGTGGAGCGCATCTCGATCGACGGAAAGCCCATCACCCCAGCCCGTTACGTCGAGACCTATCGCGAGATCGAACCGTTCGTGCATCTGGTGGACCAGCAGTCCGAAGCCGCGGGCGGCCCCAAGATGAGCAAGTTCGAGGTGCTGACCGCGATGGCGTTCGCGGCCTTCGCCGACGTGCCCATCGACGTCGGGATCATCGAGGTCGGCATGGGCGGGCGCTGGGACGCCACCAACGTCGTCAATGCCCCCGTCGCGGTGATCACCCCGATCGGCATCGACCACACCGACTATCTCGGCGACACGATCGCCGAGATCGCGGGGGAGAAGGCAGGCATCATCACCCGCCAGCCCGATGACCTCGTGCCGACAGACACCGTCGCGGTCATCGCCAAGCAGGTGCCCGAGGCCATGGAGGTACTGCTGGCAGAGGCGGTCCGCGCCGACGCGGCCGTGGCCCGCGAGGACTCCGAGTTCGCGGTGCTGAGCAGGCGGGTCGCCATCGGCGGGCAGGTGCTCGAGCTGCAGGGACTGGGCGGGGTGTACTCCGACATCTTCCTGCCGCTACACGGTGAGCATCAAGCCCACAACGCCGTTCTCGCGTTGGCCGCGGTCGAGGCGTTCTTCGGTGCGGGCGCCGACCGCCAGCTCGATGTCGACGCGATCCGGGCCGGTTTCGCCGCAGTTGGCAGCCCGGGCCGTATGGAGCGTATGCGCAGCGCGCCAACGGTTTTCATCGACGCAGCACATAATCCCGCCGGCGCGGCGGCGCTGGCGCAGACCTTGCAGCAGGAGTTCGACTTCCGCTTCCTGGTCGGTGTGGTGTCGGTGATGGGGGACAAGGATGTCGGCGGCATCCTGTCTGCCCTGGAGCCGGTGTTCGACCAGATCGTGGTCACCCACAACGGTTCACCGCGGGCGATGGACGTCGAGTCGCTGGCATCGCTGGCCGAAGAGCGTTTCGGGCAGGACCGGGTGATCGCCGCCACCACGTTGGCGGATGCCATCGAGACTGCCACCGCCCTGGTCGAGGAGGCCGGGGCTGACGAAGGCCTGTCCGGGGCCGGCATGGTGATCACCGGTTCGGTGGTCACGGCCGGTGCGGCCCGGACCCTGTTCGGACGGGACCCACAGTGAGCGATCAGACCCCTGGCGATCAGACGCCGAGTGACAAACCGGCACCGCCGGACCCGTGGAAGAGCTTTCGCGGGGTGATGGCGGGGACACTGATCCTCGAAGCCATCGTCGTGTTGCTGGCCCTGCCGGTGGTGGGGGTCAGCGGCACCGGGTTGACCTGGACCTCGGGCGGATTCGTCGTCGGGCTGGCCGTCGTGCTGATCTTGATGTCGGGGATCCAGGGCCGGCCGTGGGCCATCTGGGCCAACCTGGGCATCCAACTGGTGGTGATCGCCGGAGCGCTCATCCATGGGGCCATCGGTTTCATCGGGGTGATCTTCGCCGTGGTCTGGCTACTGATCGTGTACCTGCGCGGCGAGGTCAAACGCCGACAGGATCGCGGCCTACTGCCGGGGCAGCAGCCGCCCAGCGAATAGGTCGGTGATAGCTGCGCCACAGTGCTCGCTTGGTGGTGGCCCCGAAATGGCGCGGCGCGGTTACCGACCGGTACGCTGCATGCCGTGACTGAGCAGACCCTTGTCCTGATCAAGCCCGACGGCGTGCAGCGCCACCTGGTCGGGGAGATCCTCGGCCGGATCGAGCGCAAGGGTCTGACCCTGGCCGCGCTGGAGCTGAAGAACGTCAGCATCGAGCTGGCCAAGCAGCATTACGCCGAGCACGACGGCAAGCCGTTCTTCGATTCGCTGCTGGAATTCATCACTTCCGGCCCGGTCGTCGCGGCCATCGTCGAGGGTCCGCGCGCCATCGCGGCGTTCCGTCAGATCGCCGGCGGCACCGACCCGGTGGAGAAAGCGGTGCCCGGAACCATCCGCGGTGACTTCGCGCTCGTGACCCAGGACAACCTCGTGCACGGCTCGGATTCGCCGGAGTCGGCGGCCCGTGAGATCGCCCTGTGGTTCCCTGGCGAAGCCTCCGCCCGATAAACCTTCTCGCAGTCTGGTCAGTACCGCGTCAGTGATGTGGGATACTGGTTCCGGGTAGCCGGCCTCAACCGAGGCTGAAAACCCGAATGAAGACTTCGACGAGCGCGACCACCGCAATCCGGTGCGGCGCGGGCCGTCCAGCCATCATTCAGCCAGGCACCGGGTGGGTTCGGTATCGAGCCGCCCGGAGCGAGACCACAACAAGTCCGGGGAAAGTGTCCCGGGCCAATAGCGGAAGCCCTCGCGTGGCCGCGTCGTTACGACGCGCCCGGGGGCTTGAGGAGAATTCGTGGCCGAAGATGCCCAGAATGACGACCTATCAACCCAGACTCCGCAACAGGAGGGACTGCCCGAGCGCCTGAGAGTCCACTCGCTGGCGCGGGTACTCGGCACCACCAGCAGGCGCGTGCTCGATGCTCTGGCGGAATTCGACGGGCGTCAGCGCAGTGCGCATTCCACGATCGACAAGGTCGACGCCGAGCGGGTCCGTGAGGCACTGGCCGCCGATTCGGCCGAAGCGGCGCCTGCCGAGCCAGTAGAAGCTGCGCAGGCAGAGCCGGTGCAGGTGGAGGCCGTCAGCGTGACCGAGTCTGTGGTCGCCGTGGCCGAGGAGTCGGCCGGTGCCGCGCAGCAGGCCGAGCCCGAGCCCGTGCTGGTCGGCGACGAGCCCGAGTCCCGGTTGATCCTGGAGACGGCGAACATCCCCACGGCGCGGGAGGCGCACACCGAGCGGGCCGATTACCTGCCGTTGTTCGTGGCGCCCCAGCCGGTCAGCTTCGTGCAAGTACACGTCGACGAGGACGACGACGAAGAAGACGACGACGACACCGCTGACACCGACTCCGACGGCGACGACGAGCAGGCGGATCGTCCCGCCGCACGCCGGCGTCGGCGTGGTCGCCGTGGGCGCGGTCGTGGACGCGGAGAGCAGTCCGACGACAACGCAGCCGAATCCGGCCCGGATTCCGATGGCGACAACCTCGACGACCAGGGCGAATCCGATCAGGATTCCGATGAGTCCGACGAGTCGGACGAAGGCAACGACGAGGACACCACGGGCGGCGACGGCACCAACCGGCGTCGGCGGCGCCGCCGACGGCGCAAGTCCGGCTCGGGTGACAGCGATGACGCGGGCTCGCCGGATGACCCGCCCAACACCGTCGTGCACGAGCGCGCGCCGCGCGCCGAGCGGTCGGGCAAGAGCAGCGACGATTCCGAGATCCAGGGGATCAGCGGGTCGACCCGGCTGGAGGCCAAGCGTCAGCGCCGCCGCGATGGACGCGACGCGGGTCGCCGTCGCCCCCCGATCCTGAGCGAGGCAGAGTTCCTGGCCCGGCGCGAGGCCGTCGAACGCACCATGATCGTGCGCGACAAGGTGCGCACCGAACCGCCGCACGAGGGCGCCCGCTACACCCAGATCGCTGTGCTGGAAGACGGCGTCGTCGTCGAGCACTTCGTCACGTCAGCGGCGTCGGCGTCTCTGGTGGGCAATATCTATCTGGGCATCGTGCAGAACGTGCTGCCCTCCATGGAGGCCGCATTCGTCGACATCGGCCGGGGCCGCAACGGTGTGCTCTACGCCGGTGAGGTGAACTGGGAGGCCGCCGGGCTCGGCGGGTCGAACCGCAAGATCGAGCAGGCTCTCAAGCCGGGCGATTACGTAGTGGTCCAGGTCAGCAAGGATCCCGTCGGGCACAAGGGCGCCCGCCTCACCACGCAGGTGTCACTGGCCGGCCGCTACCTGGTTTACGTGCCGGGGGCGTCGTCGACCGGGATCAGCCGGAAGCTGCCCGACACCGAACGCCAGCGGCTCAAGGAGATTCTCAAAGAGGTCGTGCCGTCCGACGCCGGCGTGATCATCCGCACGGCTTCCGAGGGCGTGAAGGAAGAGGACATCCGCTCCGATGTCGAGCGGCTGCAGCAGCGCTGGACCGAGATCGAGGCCAAGGCCGCCGAGGTCACCGGGAAGAAGGCCGGCGCCGCCGTCGCGCTCTACGAAGAGCCCGATGTCCTGGTCAAGGTCATCCGCGACCTGTTCAACGAGGACTTCTCGGGTCTGATCGTCTCCGGCGACGAGGCCTGGGACACGATCAACTCCTACGTAAACACCGTCGCCCCCGATCTGGTCGGGCGGCTGACCAAGTACGAGCCGGCCGGCGGCGCAGATGCGCCCGACGTCTTCGCCGTGCACCGCATCGACGAGCAGTTGGCCAAGGCGATGGACCGCAAGGTGTGGCTGCCGTCGGGCGGCACGCTGGTCATTGACCGCACCGAGGCGATGACCGTCGTCGACGTCAACACCGGCAAGTTCACCGGCGCCGGCGGCAACCTCGAGCAGACCGTCACCCGGAACAACCTGGAAGCGGCCGAGGAGATCGTGCGGCAGCTGCGGTTGCGCGACATCGGCGGCATCGTGGTCATCGACTTCATCGACATGGTTCTGGAATCGAACCGGGATCTGGTGCTGCGCCGACTCACCGAGGCGCTCGGCCGGGACCGTACCCGTCACCAGGTGTCGGAAGTAACGTCGCTGGGGCTGGTGCAGCTGACCCGAAAGCGGTTGGGCACCGGTCTGGTGGAGGCGTTCTCGACGTCGTGCACGCATTGCGGCGGCCGCGGCATCGTGTTGCACGGTGATCCGGTCGACACCGCCTCGTCGTCGAACGCGGGCCGCAAGTCTGAGCCCAGCGGCGGCGGCGGGCGGCGCAGCAAGCGGGGCAAGCGGGGCAATGCCCGTCCCGAGCCCGAAGAAGTGCCGGTCGTCAAGGTGCCCGACCATCCGGCCGGCGAACACCCGATGTTCAAGGCGATGGCCGCGGCCAACGGCCGTCACCACGACGACGAATCGGTCGACGAGGACACCACCGACGCGACTGCCGACGCCGACGAGCAGGACACCGCCGAGCTGTTGGGCGTGGCCGACGGATCCACCGACGGCGAGTTCGACGCGCAGGACGCCGACGAGGCCGATGAGGCCGATGACGTAGCAGACGAGGACGACGACGAGGACGAGATCGACCTCGACGACGAAGACCTCGATGACGACGACGATGACGAGCTGGACGACATCGACGACGATTCCGAGGATGACGATTCCGACGAGGATGACTCGGACGAGTTCGACGATTCCGAGGATGACGAGGACGGCGAGGACGGCGAGGACTCAGACGAGTCCGAGGACGACGTCTACCAGGCCCCGGAGCCCGTGGTCGTCGAGGCGCCGCCGAGCCGTGGCCGTACCCGTCGACGTGCGGCGGCAAGGCCGGCGGGGCCGCCCAGCCACGAGTAGCGGGCGGTTTGACCCTCTACCCGCTGGTCAAGTACCCTTGACCAGTTGTCTCCAGAGCCTGCGTAGTCGTAGGCCGGTGACGGCGGGGGTATCCCCGCCACCCAAGACCCGCGCACGCACCGACCGGTAGCGCGCGCCCGCAGAGAGCAGCAGAGCAGAGGACACGATGGCGACATACGCAATCGTCAAGACCGGTGGCAAGCAGTACAAGGTTGCCGCCGGTGACGTGGTGAAGGTTGAGAAGCTCGACGCCGAGCCCGGCGCGTCGGTGTCGCTGCCCGTGGCCCTGGTGGTCGACGGCGCGAACGTCACCAGCAAGGCTGATGACCTGGCCAAGGTCGCCGTCACCGGCGAGGTGCTCGAGCACACCAAGGGCCCCAAGATCCGTATCCACAAGTTCAAGAACAAGACCGGCTACCACAAGCGCCAGGGGCACCGTCAGCAGCTGACCGTGCTCAAGGTCACCGGCATCAAGTAGGAGGCGTTCAGACATGGCACACAAGAAGGGCGCTTCCAGCTCTCGTAACGGTCGCGAATCCGCAGCACAGCGGCTCGGCGTCAAGCGTTTCGGCGGCCAGGTCGTCAAGGCGGGCGAGATTTTGGTGCGGCAGCGCGGTACTCATTTCCACCCCGGCGTGAACGTCGGCCGTGGCGGCGACGACACCCTGTTCGCGCTGGCTCCCGGTTCGGTGGAGTTCGGTTCCAAGCGCGGCCGCAAGCACGTGAACATCGTTCCCGTGCCGCGCCCGGAGGCCTGAGACCAAGAGGATTCTCCGCGAATGTGAAGCAGCTGCGAGTTCTCGATAGGACTATCGCGATAGCTTCACATTCGACGGAGAGGATGTCCGATGCCACGGTTTGTCGACCGCGTCGTCATCCATGCGAGTGCGGGAAATGGCGGCCACGGCTGCGCGTCGGTGCACCGCGAGAAATTCAAACCCCTCGGCGGTCCTGACGGCGGCAACGGTGGTCGCGGCGGCAGCATTGTGCTCGTCGTCGATCCTCAGGTGCACACGCTGCTGGACTTCCACTTTCATCCCCATGTCGTCGCGCCCTCCGGCAAGCAGGGTGCAGGCAGCAATCGGGACGGCGCCGCCGGCGAAGACCTGATCGTGCGCGTGCCCGACGGCACGGTGGTGCTCGACGAGAACGGCCGGATGCTGGCCGACATGGTCGGTGCCGGTACCCGCTTCGAGGCCGCGCAAGGCGGTCGCGGTGGCCTGGGCAATGCGGCGCTGGCCTCGCGGGCCCGCAAGGCTCCTGGCTTTGCCCTGCTGGGCGAAAAGGGCCAGACCCGCGATCTCACTCTCGAACTCAAGACCGTCGCCGATGTGGGCCTGATCGGCTTTCCGTCGGCCGGTAAATCGTCTCTGGTGTCGACCATCTCGGCCGCCAAACCCAAAATCGCCGACTATCCGTTCACCACTCTGGTGCCCAACCTCGGCGTGGTATCGGCCGGCGACAACACCTTCACCGTCGCCGACGTCCCGGGCCTGATTCCCGGAGCGTCCGAGGGCCGGGGTCTCGGACTGGACTTTTTGCGGCACCTCGAACGCTGCGCTGTGCTGGTGCATGTCGTGGACTGCGCCACCATGGAACCCGGTCGCGATCCGATCTCCGACATCGAGGCGCTCGAAGCCGAACTGGCCGCTTACACGCCGACCCTGCAGGGAGACTCCACCCTGGGCGATCTGGCGTCGCGCCCACGGGCAGTGGTGCTCAACAAGATCGACGTCCCCGATGCTCGCGAGCTGGCGGACTTCGTGCGGGAAGAGGTGGCCGAGAGGTTCGGCTGGCCGGTGTACGAGATCTCCACAGTCAGCCGTGACGGGTTGCGCCCGTTGATCTTCGCCCTGTGGGAGATGGTCAAGGCCTATCGCGACGCTCAGCCCGCTGTGGTGCCGAGGCGTCCGGTGATTCGGCCGATCGCCGTGGACGAGAGCGGATTCACCGTCGAGACCGACGGGTACGGCGGGTTCATCGTGCGCGGTACCCGGCCCGAGCGCTGGATCGCCCAGACCAACTTCGACAACGACGAGGCCGTCGGTTACCTCGGTGACCGGTTGGCGCGCCTGGGCGTCGAGGACGAGCTGTTGAAGCTCGGCGCCACGCCCGGCTGCGCCGTGACCATCGGTGACATGACCTTCGACTGGGAGCCGCAGACCCCGGCCGGTGTCGACATGCCGATGACGGGCCGTGGCACCGACATTCGGCTTGAGCAGACGGACCGGACCGGTGCCGCCGAACGCAAGGCTGCCCGACGGGAGCGCCGCCAGCCCGGTAGCGAGGACGCGTGAGCGTTCATCGCGAGGCGATTCGCACCGCCCGCAGCGTCGTCGTCAAGATCGGTACCACCGCACTGACCACCCCCACGGGTGTGTTCGACGCGGGGCGGCTCGCGGTGCTGGTCGAGGCGATCGAAAGCCGGATGAGAGCTGGCTCCGATCTGGTGATCGTGTCCTCGGGTGCCATCGCCGCCGGTATCGAACCGCTCGGGCTCTCCAGGCGCCCAACGGATCTGGCCACCAAGCAAGCCGCCGCCAGTGTGGGGCAGGTGGCTTTGGTCAACGCGTGGAGTTCGGCGTTCGCCGTCTACAGCCGCACGGTCGGCCAAGTGTTGCTGACCGCCCACGACATCGCGATGCGGGTGCAGCACAACAATGCCCAACGCACTCTGGACCGGTTGCGGGCCCTGCATGCGGTGGCGATCGTCAACGAGAACGACACCGTGGCCACCAACGAGATCAGGTTCGGTGACAACGACCGGCTTTCGGCGCTGGTGGCCCAGCTGGTCGGCGCCGATGCACTGATCCTGCTGTCCGACATCGACGGCCTCTACGATTCTGATCCGCGAAAAGGTAACGCGCGCTTCATTCCCGAGGTGGCCGCCCAGGGAGACCTCGACGGCGTGGTGGCCGGTGGTGGCAGTCATCTGGGTACCGGTGGGATGGCCTCGAAGTTGTCGTCGGCCCTGCTGGCCGCCGATGCGGGTGTGCCGGTACTGCTGGCCGCCGCGGCCGATGCCGCTGCGGCCTTGAGCGATGCCTCGGTGGGCACGGTGTTCGCGCCGCGGCCCGAGCGGATGTCGGCGCGGCGGTTCTGGGTTCGCCACGCCGCGGAGTCACACGGGGCATTGACCCTCGACGACGGCGCGGTGCGCGCGGTGGTCAAACAGCGGCGCTCACTGCTGCCGGCGGGGATTACCGAGGTCAGCGGCCAGTTCCACGGTGGCGACGTGGTGGATCTGCGGGGGCTTGACGGGCGGACGGTCGCACGCGGCGTGGTGGCCTACGAGGCGTCGGAACTGGCTGCGATCATCGGCCGCTCCACGCCGGATCTGCCGGCCGAGCTGCGCCGCCCAGCGGTGCATGCCGACGATCTGGTCGCCATCTAGCGATTTGGGTGCACCTAGCGGCGCGTGCCGCCGGTGAACGCACCCAAATCACTGAGCTCGCCGGCCAACAGCGCCAATATCTCCGAACAGCCCGCTTCGACCTTGACCGCGGCCAGGTCGTCACCGCGGGTGGGGCCGCGGTTGACGATCCCCACCGGGATCGCGTGGGCAGCGGCATGCCGCACGAATCGGTAGCCGGAATACACGGTCAGCGAAGACCCGGCCACCAGCAGTGCGTCGGCCTCGTCCACCATCGAATACGCCTGCTCGACACGGTCTTTGGGGACACTTTCGCCGAAGTAGACGATGTCGGGCTTCAGCATGCCCCCGCAGGCCGGGCAGTCGACGATGACGAACGAGTCGGTTTCGCGGACCACGGCGTCGGCGTCGGGCGCTACCGCGATGCCGCCGACCGACTCGGCGCGTTCGTAGAAACCGGGATTGGCCGCCTCCAACCGGGCAGCCAATTCGGCACGGCCCATGGTCGCACCGCAGTCCAGACAGATCACCTGCGCGTAGGTGCCGTGCAGGTTGACCACCGAACGGCTGCCTGCCTTGCTGTGCAGCAGGTCCACGTTCTGGGTGATCAGTCCGGTCACCACACCGGCGGCTTCCAGCGTGGCCAGGGCCCGGTGTCCGGCGTTGGGCTCGGTTTCGTCCATATGCCGCCAGCCGACGTGGTTGCGGGCCCAGTACCGCTGCCGGAACTGCGGATCGGAGGTGAACTGCCGGATCGTCATCGGATTGCTGGGCGGGGAGTCGGGCCCGCGGTAATCCGGGATGCCCGAGTCGGTTGACATCCCGGCCCCGGTCAACACCGCGACGCGGCGTCCCTGCAGCAGGGCGACGAGTTCGGGAGCGTCCACCCTCGCCAGGATAGGCCGCCCGTCAGTCCAGGCATTTGGCGGCGGGCACGATCTCGGCGCTCATGTTGCGCCGCATCATCTCCAGGGCGGCCTCGCCCAGGCCGGCATCGATGTGCGCCACTGCGTCGGAGGGAATCACCACGTCGAGATGCCGCACGTATGCGTCCAGCGCGCTGTAGAGGATGCACTGTTCGGTGACCTGGCCGGCCAGGATCACCCGCCGGGTTTCCAACCGGCCCAGCAGGTACTCCAATGCCGTCGCATAGAACACGCTGTGGCGCACCTTGGTCAGCAGCAGGCAACCGTCCGCGGGCACGATCGGGCGCACCAGGTCCGGGTGCTCACCGGTCAGCGCGGCCTCGACGATGTCGCTGAACTGGGCGGTGAAGTCGCCGTAGTTGTCGTTGACGTAGATCAGGTCGACGTCTTCGCGTCCCCGCGCGGCCTCGATCAGCCCGACCAGCGGATCGATGATCGCCGCCACATTGGGCGCCAGCAACTCGGCGTCTTCGTGTCGATAGGTGTTGAGCATGTCTACGACCACGAGTGCGGTATCGCTCATGCGTCAATTGGTACCCACTGGCCCGATCTTGACACTTTTCGGGTCACAATGGGCGTGATGGACTTCTACAGCGCCTATCGACACGGTTTCGCGCGGGTTGCCGCCTGCACTCACCACACAGCGCTGGCGGATCCGCCGGCGAACGCTGAATCGGTGCTCCGGTTGGCGCAGGCCTGCCACGACGACGGTGTGGCCGTCGCGGTGTTCCCCGAGTTGACGTTGTCGGGGTACTCGATCGACGACATCGTCATGCAGGATGCGCTGCTGGACTCGGTGGAGCAGGCACTCATCGAAATCGTCGCGGCCTCGGTGGTGTTGACACCGGTCCTGGTGGTGGGCGCACCGCTGCGGTACCGGCACCGGATCTACAACACTGCGGTGGTGATCCACCGGGGTGCGGTGTTGGGCGTGGCACCCAAGTCCTACCTGCCGACGTATCGAGAGTTCTACGAGCACAGGCAGATGGCAAGCGGCGCCGACGTTCGCGGCACCATCCGGGTGGCCGGTGCCGAGGTACCGTTCGGTCCGGACCTGCTGTTCGTCGCCTCCGATGTTCCGGGGCTGGTGCTGCACGTCGAGATCTGTGAGGACATGTTCGTGCCGGTGCCGCCCAGTGCGCAGGCCGCGCTGGCCGGCGCGACGGTGCTGGCCAATCTCTCGGGCAGCCCGATCACGGTCGGCCGCGCCGAAGACCGTGCGCTGCTGGCCCGTTCGGCCTCATCGAGGTGCCTGGCCGCCTATGTGTACGCCGCGGCCGGCGAGGGGGAGTCGACGACGGACTTGGCGTGGGACGGCCAGACGATGGTCTGGGAGAACGGGCTGCTGCTCGCCGAGAGCGAGCGCTTTCCGCGCGGTGAACGACGCTCGGTGGCCGACGTGGACCTGGAGTTGCTGCGGTCGGAACGCCTGCGGATGGGTACTTTCGACGACAACGCCGGACAGCATGGCGCCCAAGTGGATTCGTTCCGCCGCATCGAGTTCCAGCTCGATCCGCCGACCGACGACATCGGTCTGCTGCGTGAGGTCGAGCGGTTCCCGTTCGTTCCGGCGGATCCGACACGGCTGCAACAGGATTGCTACGAGGCCTACAACATCCAGGTCTCCGGGTTGGAGCAACGACTGCGGGCGCTGAACTACCCCAAGGTGGTCATCGGCGTGTCCGGCGGTCTGGATTCCACGCATGCCCTGATTGTGGCCGCGCGGGCGATGGACCGGGAAAACCGGCCGCGCAGTGACATTCTCGCGTTCACCCTGCCCGGTTTCGCCACCGGTGACCGGACCAAGAACAACGCTATCCGATTGAGCCACGCCCTTGGTGTGACGTTCGAAGAGATCGACATCAAGCAGACCGCCCAGTTGATGCTCACCGAGATGGATCACCCGTTCGGCCGCGGTGAAAAGGTCTACGACGTCACGTTCGAGAACGTGCAGGCCGGGTTGCGCACCGACTACCTGTTCCGGTTGGCCAACCAGCGCGGCGGCATCGTGCTGGGCACCGGCGACCTGTCCGAGCTGGCGCTGGGCTGGTCGACCTATGGGGTCGGTGACCAGATGTCGCACTACAACGTCAACGGCGGCGTGCCGAAAACCTTGATCCAGCACCTGATCCGGTGGGTGATCTCGTCGGGGCAGTTCGGCTCCGAGGATTCCGAGGTCAACGAGGTGTTGCAATCGGTGCTGGACACCGAGATCACCCCGGAGCTGGTACCCACCGGGGAGGACGAGGAGATCCAGAGCAGCGAGGCCAAGGTGGGTCCTTATGTGCTGCAAGACTTTTCGTTGTTCCAGGTGCTTCGGTACGGTTTCCGCCCGTCCAAGGTGGCGTTTCTGGCCTGGCATGCCTGGCATGACGCGGCCCTTGGGGACTGGCCGGCCGGGTTTCCCGAGGACAAGCGCCCGGCATACTCGCTCGAAGAGATCCGGCATTGGCTGCAGGTGTTCGCGCAGCGGTTCTACTCGTTCTCCCAGTTCAAGCGTTCGGCGCTGCCCAATGGCCCCAAGGTGTCGCACGGCGGTGCCCTGTCGCCCCGCGGGGATTGGCGGGCGCCCTCGGACATGTCGGCGCGGATCTGGCTCGACGAGATCGAGCGGAACATCCCCGAGCGGTAGACGCCGCTGTGACCTGGCCAGATGGCCGTGCCCACCCAATTTACGACGCAAAAAATTGACAAGCTAACCTTCTGGCTCACATTGCCGCGCTAATGTGCGGCGGGTCACAGCCCGGCGCTGCCGGGCGCCGGGTCGAGGAGGTTGCGTTGGCTGCTGCGAAGTACGTCGGTCGGGTAGGGGGATTGGCGGTCGCGCTGGGGGTCGGGTCTGCTGTCGTTCTGGGTGGCCAGGCGCTGGGTACTCCGCTCGCCTCGGCGGCGCCCGGGTCGGGTGAGGCATCGTCGGAGTCGGCGTCGGCCCCTGCCACCCACAAGGGACCGGTCAAGGACCGGCAGAGCGCACGCTCGCTGCGGCAGGCCGCGGTTCGGGCGGCGACCAAGGATCGCGCGGCCAAGCTCGGCGAGTCCGGCCGTCATCGCGTCAGCGCGACCACGCCGAAGTCCGATGTCGCGCAGTCGATCACCGACCGACTGTCGGAGGCGCAGAGCAAGGTCGACGCCCGCCTGACCCGTCACCGCAACGGCAGCTCCGAACCGGACACTGCCGGCACGGACGTTTCCCCGACGCCTGAGGCGGCCAAGCCTCAGGCGAGCCCCAAGGCCGTCGAGAGCCCGGTCGACGTACCCGATGCGGAACCGGAAGCCATCGCGACGGCCAAGACCGTGCAAGCAGCCCCGGCTCCGGCGCGGAACCTGATCGAGACCGTGGTCAACGACATCGCCAGGACGCTGGCCGGGAACTCGCCGGCCGCGCCCGCGACCGATTCGCCCGCCGAGTGGGTGCTGCTGGCCGCCGCGCGCCGGGAGTTCGCCACGGCCGCCGTCTCACCGTCACTGTCCGGCACCGGTGGTATCACCGCGGCCCCGTCCGTCGGCATCACCGACGGCATCATCCACGGCACGACCGGAGCGACGAGCACAGGCGGGCTACCGCTCACCTACACCGTGATCGGCGACCCGAGCGCGGGTGGCAAGGTGCGGCTCGACTCGGCCGACGGCACCTTCACGTTCCTGCCGTACGCGACCGTCGTCGACAGCGGGGGCGCGGAGAAGTTCACCGTCCTGGTCGCCGAAACCACGGCGTTCGACGCTGCGCTGCAACAGATCCCGATCGTAGGCTCGTTTGTGCCGCAGATGCTGGTGATCGTGCACCAGATGCCGGTGGTGAGCGATCTGCTGGCCCCGCTCATCGGCGAGGCCGAGGTGGTGGACGTCAACGTCGACGTCGGTGCGCTGGCACCGGCGGGCACCCCGGTGGCCTACACCGTCAACGTGACGTCCTTCGACGGCACGCCGATCAGCATGAACTGGTTCCCGGCATCGGGCCTTCAGGCCGGAGATGAGGCCCCGACGATCTTCAGCGGCGCCGGCTTGTCGAGCGCGGGTGACACCGATCCGTACACCGGCGGCCCCACCGGTGTCGGCACGTTCCGGGACAACGGTTACAACGTCGTCACCTGGGATTCCCGCGGCGAGCACGCTTCGGGCGGGCTCCTGCAGCTGGACAACCCGTTCTTCGAGGGACGCGATGCCTCGGCGATGATCGACTACGTCGCCAAGCGACCCTTCACACAACTCGACGGCGCCAACGATCCGCGCATGGGCATGGTCGGCGGCTCGTACGGCGGCGGCATCCAGTGGGTGACAGCGGCAACGGACAACCGGGTCGATGCGATCGTCCCGACGATCTCGTGGAACTCCCTGAACAGCTCGCTGTATCCCAACGAGGCGTTCAAGACGTCGTACGCGGCGCTTCTGCTGTTGTCGCTGGTGACGAGCGGTGCGAACATCAACAACCAGCTCTACGGCGGCATCTTCACCGGTGCGCTGCTCGGCGTTCTCACCCCCGAACAGCAGG
This sequence comes from Mycolicibacterium senegalense, assembly GCF_019645875.1. GTDB lineage: Bacteria > Actinomycetota > Actinomycetes > Mycobacteriales > Mycobacteriaceae > Mycobacterium > Mycobacterium senegalense. The sequence continues at coordinate 2,226,680 of NZ_CP081000.1, forward strand.
CTCTGCTGGCGAGCAGTGGCCCGACCGCCCTGGTGAACAAGGTCACCGCCCCGACGCTGATCATCCAGGGCACCGTCGACGTGTTGTTCCCGCTGCAGCAGGCGATCGACAACGCCACGATTCTGGACGCCAACGGTGTGCCGGTGAAGATGGTCTGGTTCTGCGGCGGCCACGGCAACTGCGAGACCCCGCCCGGGGACAGCGCCGAGATGGTCCAGACCGCGACACTGAGCTGGCTGGACTCCTACGTCAAGCACAAGGGCGAGGAGGTGGACGACGGTCTACCCAAGTTCCAGTGGATCGACCAGAACGGCGACCACTACACGTCAGACCTGCTGCCGTCCGACCCCGGTTTCACCGGGACTCCGGTGAACGCGTCAGGCGACGGCGGACTGTTGGGCATCGTCCCGATCCTCGGCGGTTCCGGGCCGGGCGCGGCGGGCATTCCGTTCGGGCTCGGTGACGGCACCAAAGCCACCAACGCGGTGAACACCACGGTCACCGCCCCGTCGGGCACTGCCACGCAGATCGTCGGCGCGCCCGAGCTGACCATGACGTATTCCGGTATCGGCACCAGCCGTCACGTCTACGCCCAGATCGTCGACGACCAGACCGGCCAGGTGATCGGCAATGTGGTCACCCCGATTCCGGTCACCCTCGACGGCCGGGAGCACACCGTGACCATCCCGATGGAGGCCGTGGCCTACACGCTGGAACCGGGGCACACCGCCACGGTGCAGATCACCAGCTCGGCCACGCCGTTCCTCAACGTCACCCAGTTCGGCGTCATCAACATCTCCGGTGTGCAGGTGGTGTTCCCGACCGTGGGGGCCGGTGCCAACGCGCAGCCGGCGGCGGACGCCGCGGAGGATCTGGTCAGCGTCTAGAGGCGGCCGTCGGCCCGCAGATCCGGATGCACCCACTCCGGTGACCGGCGGGCCTTGAACGCGCGGAAGCCCTCCACCGCCTCGTCGCCGCTGTAACTGGCCTTCATGCCGATCCGGTCGTAGAGGCCCATGTAGCTGTCGAGGCTGGACTTGACCACCCCGCGGGCCCGGGGCGCGGTCCGGCAGCACTGGGCGAGCACTTCGGTTGCGGCTGAAAGCAATTCGTCGTGCGGGACCACGCGGGCGACCATGCCCCAGTCGACCGCCTCCTGTGCGGTGAGGGTGCGCCCGGTGAACATCAGGTCGCGCGTGCGGACCACGCCGATCAGGCGGGCCAGCATCTGGCTGTAATAGGTGTCGGCGATGCCGCGGTACAACTCGGGTACCCGGAAGGTGGCGCGGTCGCTGACCACGGCCATGTCGCTGCAGATCGCGATCTGCAACCCGCCGCCCTGGCACAGCCCGTTGACCGCGCTGACCACCGGCTTGACCGATTGGCGCAGGGTTTCGAAAGGCGTGACGTCCATCGACAGGGCCGCGCCGAAACTCATCCAGTCGTCGACGCCGTTGCCGCCGCCGAGGTCACCGCCCGGGGCGAACACGTCCCCGGTACCGGTGATCAGCAGCCCGGCCAGGTCCGGGTCCGCCTCGACGTGGGTGACCGCGTACCGGATGCCGAAGTACATGGCCGGCGTCATCGCGTTGCGGGCCTCGGGGCGGTCCAGGGTGACGACCCCGAACGGGCCCCGCCGCTCGAACCGGAGATAAGGGGTGCCGAGCCAGTCGCCTTCGGGCGGTCGTGGGGTGAGTCCCTGCGTCATGCTGGCGACTATAACGCCAACGGTATCGGCTTCAGTTGGCCGTCTCAGGGGGTCAGGACGGCGTCGATATCGGCGGCCGAGGGCGCGCAGTCGCCGGCGCCGCGCACCAGGGTGGCCAGGGCTCCGGCCGCGCATGCCCGGCGCAGCGCCTGCTCGTGGCCCGCGGTCCACCCGGCGGCGAGTACCCCGGCGAACACGTCGCCTGCCCCGGCGGTGTCCAGCGCCCGCACCGAGGGCGCCGGCACGTCGAAGCGCTCGTCGTCACCCAGGTAACTGGCGCCGCGTGCGCCCCGGGTGATCACCAGATGCCGCACCGGCCAATGCCACTCGGCTGCCTCGGTCTCGTTGACCACCACGACGTCGACCAGTTCCGACAGGGCCAGCAGATGATGGGCGGGCGTACCTCCGGGCGACGCGTTGAGCATCACCACCGCACCGGCTGCGCGCGCCAGCTTGGCCGCGGCGATCGCCGTCGTCACCGGAATCTCCAACTGAACCAACGTGACCTCACTCCAGACGATCGCCGAGCGGGCTGCCGCGGAGTCCACCTCGAGCCGGGAGTTGGCGCCCGGCGCCACCACGATGCAGTTCTCACCGACAGTGTCGACGAGGATCGCCGCGGACCCGCTGGGGCCGGGCACACATGTCACGGCATCGGTGCCGACTCCATTGGCCTTCAGATGACGACGCAGGGTCACGGCCGCCGGGTCGTCACCGACGGCGGCCACCAGGGCCACCTCGGCACCGGCCCGCGCGGCCGCCACCGCCTGGTTGCCGCCCTTGCCCCCGGACGCCGACGCCAGCGAGGACGCGAGCACCGTCTGTCCTGGACGCGGCAGCGCACCGACGGTGAACGTGAGATCGGCGTTGATGCTCCCGACGACGCAAACCCGCGCAGCGGCCATGACTGAAAAGGCTAGTTGCTACCGGTGCCTGACACCTGTCGAAGCACCTCAACTCCTCCGATACGCTGGCCAGATGAGCGTTCAGACAGAGTCTCCGACGACGACGCCGCCCCCTGAGGGCCTGCGTGAGCAGGTGCACGAGGCCGCGCGTCGGGCACGTGTCGCCGCCCGCATCCTGGGCACCCTGAGCGCCGAGACGAAGAACCGCGCGCTGCACGCCGCCGCCGACAGCGTCCTGGCCCATGTGCATGAGATCCTGGCCGCCAACGCCGCCGACGTGGACGCCGCGCGCGCCGCCGGAACGCCCGAGTCGATCCTGGACCGCCTGGCGCTCAACCCGCAGCGGGTCGACGGCATCGCCGCCGGTCTGCGGCAGGTCGCCGGGCTGCCCGACCCGGTCGGCGAGGTGTTGCGCGGCCGCACCCTGCCCAACGGGCTGCAACTGCGTCAGCAGCGGGTGCCGCTCGGCGTCGTCGGCATGGTCTACGAGGGCCGGCCCAACGTCACCGTGGACGCCTTCGGGCTCACCCTGAAATCGGGCAATGCCGCTCTGCTGCGCGGCAGTTCGTCTGCGGCCCGGTCCAACGAGGCGCTGGTGGCCGCGCTGCGTTCGGCGCTGGCGTCGGTCGGCCTGCCCCTGGACGCCGTGCAACTGTTGCCCAGCCATGACCGCGCCAGCGTCACCCACCTGATCCAGGCCCGCGGCCTGGTCGACGTGGTGATCCCGCGCGGGGGAGCCGGCCTGATCGAGGCGGTGGTGCGCGATGCGCAGGTACCCACCATCGAGACCGGTGTGGGCAATTGCCATGTGTACGTTCACAGCTCGGCCGACCTGGACTTGGCCTGCAAGATCCTGCTGAACTCCAAGACCCGGCGTCCGAGTGTCTGCAACGCCGCCGAGACCCTGCTGGTGGACAAGGAGCTCGAGGCGACTGCGCTGCCCCGGCTGACCGCCGCGTTGCGCGACGCCGGTGTCACTGTGCACGCCGATCCCACGGAAGAGGAGCTGCACACCGAGTTCCTCTCGATGGACATCGCCGTGGCCCTGGTAGACGGAGTGGATGGCGCCATCGCCCACATCAACACGTACGGCACCGGGCACACCGAGGCCATCGTGACAACGGATCTTGCTGCGGCCCAACGCTTCACCGAGCAGGTGGATGCGGCCGCGGTGATGGTCAACGCGTCCACCGCGTTCACCGACGGAGAACAGTTCGGTTTCGGCGCCGAGATCGGCATCTCCACCCAGAAGCTGCACGCCCGCGGACCGATGGGCCTGCCCGAACTGACCTCGACCAAATGGATCGTGTGGGGAGACGGTCAGACCCGCCCGGCGTAACCCGCCGACCAGATACAGACCAGGAGACCACATGAGCGTGCCCGCCCGCCCCGCTCCGTTGTTCGCCGACATCGACGATGTCGCGCGACGCTTGGCGGAGACCGGATATCTGCCCGATACCGCCACGGCGACAGCGGTTTTCCTCGCCGATCGGCTCGGCAAACCCCTGCTCGTGGAGGGGCCCGCAGGCGTCGGCAAGACCGAGCTCGCCCGGGCGGTGGCGGCGACCACCGGTTCGGAGCTGGTCCGGCTGCAATGCTACGAGGGCGTGGACGAGGCCCGTGCGCTCTACGAGTGGAACCATGCCAAGCAGATCCTGCGGATCCAGGCCGGACAGGCCGGCGGTTCGGGGACCGACTGGGATCAGACCAAGGACGACGTGTTCAGCGAGGAGTTCCTGCTGACGCGTCCGCTGCTGACCGCGATCAAGCGCACCGACCCGACCGTGCTGCTGGTCGACGAGACCGACAAGGCCGACATCGAGATCGAAGGCCTACTGCTGGAGGTGCTCTCCGACTTCGCGGTCACAGTCCCCGAACTCGGCACGATCACCGCCGAGCGGCCGCCGTTCGTGGTGCTCACCTCGAATGCCACCCGTGAGCTCTCCGAGGCGCTCAAGCGACGCTGCCTGTTCCTGCACATCGACTTCCCGGATCCGGATCTGGAGCGCCGCATTCTGCTGTCCCGGGTGCCCGAGCTGCCCGAGCACATCGCGACCGAACTGGTGCGGATCATCGGCGTGCTGCGCGGTATGCAGCTCAAGAAGCTCCCGTCGGTCGCCGAGACCATCGACTGGGGCCGCACGGTGCTGGCGCTGGGTCTGGACACCATCGACGACGAGATGATCGCCGCCACCCTCGGTGTGGTGCTCAAGCACCAGTCAGACCAAGTCAGAGCGGCCGGCGAGTTGAGGCTGAACTAATGGTGCCCCGCCGGGTTCGACCGCCTCAGCCGCTGGCCCCACACGGCCTGCCGGGGCACCTCGTCGAGTTCGTCGAAGCCCTTCGCGGGCAGGGAATCTCGGTCGGCCCGTCGGAGACCGTGGACGCCGGCCGGGTGATCACCGTGCTGGGGCTGGGCGACCGCGAGGCGTTGCGTGAGGGGATCGCGTGCGCGGTGCTGCGCCGCCCGGACCACCGCGACACCTACGACGCGATGTTCGACCTGTTCTTCCCGGCGGCGCTCGGGGCCCGCACCGTGCTCGCGGACGAGGAAGACAGCCCCGACGACGACAGTCAGCCTCAGCTGCCGCCGGAGGACATCGAGGCGATGCGCGAAGCGCTGGTGCAGATGCTGTCCGACAACGAGGATCTGGCCAACCTCGATGACCGGATGGCGGCGATGATCGCGCGGATCGTCGAGGCCTACGGGCGCTACAACTCCAGCCGTGGTCCGTCGTACTCGTCGTATCAGGCGCTCAAGGCGATGAGCCTGGACGATCTGGAGGGCCGGCTGCTGGCCGGGCTGCTCGCGCCCTACGGCGAGGAGCCCACGCCCACCCAGGAGGAGATCGCCAAGGCGCTGGCCGCCCAGCGCATCTCCCAGCTGCGCAAGATGGTCGAGTCGGAGACCAAGCGGCGCACGGCCGAGCAGTTGGGCCGCGACCACGTGCAGATGTACGGGGTGCCGCAGCTGGCGGAGAACGTCGAATTCCTGCGCGCCTCGGGCGAACAGCTGCGGCAGATGCGCAAGACGGTGCAGCCGCTGGCCCGCACGTTGGCGACGCGATTGGCGGCCCGGCGCCGCCGGTCTCGTTCCGGGGAGATCGACTTGCGCAAGACGCTGCGCAAGTCGATGTCCACCGGCGGGGTGCCGATCGACGTGGTGCTCAAGAAGCCGCATCCGGCCCGCCCCGAGCTGGTGGTGCTCTGCGATGTGTCGGGGTCGGTGGCTGGGTTCAGCCACTTCACCCTGATGCTGGTCTCGGCGCTGCGCCAGCAGTTCTCCCGGGTTCGGGTCTTCGCCTTCATCGACACCACCGACGAGGTCACCGACATGTTCGGGCCGGAGTCCGATCTGGCGGTGGCGGTGCAGCGCATCACCCGTGAGGCGGGCGTGTACACCCGCGACGGGCATTCCGACTACGGCCATGCCTTCGTATCGTTCCTGGACAAGTATCCCAACGTGCTGTCGCCGCGCAGCTCGCTGCTGGTGCTGGGGGACGGCCGGAACAACTACCGCAACCCCGAGACGGCACTGCTCGCGCACATGGTGTCGGCCAGTCGCCACGCGCACTGGCTCAACCCCGAGCCCAAGCACCTGTGGGGCAGCGGGGACTCCGCGGCGCCGAAGTACCTCGAAACCATCCCGATGCACGAGTGCCGGTCAGCCAAACAGCTGGCCGCCGTGATCGACGGGTTGCTGCCGGTCTGAGTCGCCCTTGCCGCTGCCGTAAGCTGCCTCTTTGTGGCAAGACGGCGCAGGCTGGGTGTGATGGGTGGGACGTTCGATCCCATCCACAACGGACACCTGGTCGCCGCCAGTGAGGTCGCCGACCTGTTCGACCTCGACGAGGTGGTGTTCGTTCCCACCGGTCAGCCATGGCAGAAGCACGATCGGCGGGTCAGCGCGGCTGAGGACCGGTATCTGATGACAGTGATCGCGACCGCGTCCAACCCGCGTTTCTCGGTCAGCCGTGTCGACATCGATCGGGGCGGTGCGACCTACACCAAGGACACCTTGCGTGACCTGCGTGACCTCAACGCCGATACCGACCTGTACTTCATCACCGGCGCCGATGCCCTGGCATCGATCCTGTCATGGCAGAACTGGGAGGATCTGTTCTCCATGGCGAGGTTCGTGGGCGTGAGCCGGCCGGGCTACGAGTTGGACGGTGAACATATCGAGGCGGCGCTGCGTGAGCTGTCGCCGGACGCACTGACGTTGGTCGAGGTGCCCGCGCTGGCGATCTCGTCCAGTGACTGCCGTAAGCGGGCCGCCGACGGCCGGCCGATCTGGTACCTGGTACCCGACGGTGTGGTGCAGTACGTGGCCAAACGCGGGTTGTACTCCGCAGACGGGAAGGGTGAACGCATCATGGAGCCGATTCGATGAGCGCGACCGACGAGGCTGTCGCCATGGCGACGGTGGCCGCCCGGGCCGCAGCGGCCAAGCTGGCCGACGATGTGGTGGTCATCGATGTGTCGGGCCAGTTGGTGATCACCGACTGCTTCGTGATCGCATCGGCCTCCAACGAGCGCCAGGTCAACGCGATCGTCGACGAGGTCGAGGAGAAGATGCGGCTGGCCGGGTACAAGCCCGCGCGCCGCGAGGGCACCCGGGAAGGGCGCTGGACCTTGCTCGACTACGTCGACATCGTGGTGCACATCCAGCACCAGGACGAGCGGGAGTTCTACGCCCTCGAGCGGTTGTGGCGGGACTGCCCGACGATTCCGGTCGACCTGGACGTACCGGCGGAGCCCACCGAATGAGGGTGCGATGAAGGTCCGTCGGCTGGTGCTGCTGCGGCACGGTCAGACCGAATACAACGCCGGCAGCCGCATGCAGGGTCAGCTCGACACCGAGCTGTCCGACCTCGGCCGCGAGCAGGCCGCCGCGGCCGCCGAGGTCTTGGCCAAGCGCCAGCCGCTGCTGATCGTTTCCTCGGATCTCAAGCGCGCCCTCGACACCGCGGTGGCCCTCGGTGACCGCGCCGGGATCGCGGTGGCTGTGGACAAGCGGTTGCGTGAGACACACCTGGGGGACTGGCAGGGCCTGACCCACCTTGAAGTGGACACCATGGCACCGGGCGCTCGCGTGGCGTGGCGCGAGGACGCCCGATGGGCACCGCACGGCGGCGAGAGCCGCGTCGACGTGGCCGACCGCAGCATCCCGGTGGTGGCGCAAGCTGTTGCCGGACAAAAGGAATGGGGCCTGGACGGCTCGGACCGCCCCGTGGTGCTGGTGGCGCACGGCGGTCTGATCGCAGCGCTGACGGCCGGACTGCTCGGCCTGCCGGTGGACAACTGGCCGGTGCTCGGCGGCATGGGCAACGCCAGTTGGGTTCAGCTGTCCGGACATTCGCCGGAATCCGCTGACGACGATTTCGACGCCATCCGCTGGCGGCTCGATGTCTGGAACGCCTCGGCGCAGGTGGCCAACGATGTCCTCTGACCACACCGCAGCTCGCAGACCGGTGTTGCTGGTCTTCGCCGACTCCCTGTCCTATTTCGGCCCGACCGGCGGTCTGCCGTCCGACGATCCGCGAATCTGGCCCAATATTGTGGCCCAGCAGCTGGGTTGGGATGTCGAGCTGATCGGCCGGATCGGTTGGACCACCCGCGACGTCTGGTGGGCCGCCACCCAGGATCCGCGATCCTGGGCGGCGTTGCCGCGCGCGGGTGCGGTCATCTTCGCCACCAGCGGTATGGACTCGTTGCCCTCGCCGCTGCCCACCGCGCTGCGTGAGCTGATCCGCTACGTACGCCCGGCGTGGTTGCGCCGCTGGGCCCGCGACGGCTACGGCTGGATCCAGCCCCGGTTGTCACCGATCGCCCGCTCGGCACTGCCCCCGCACCTGACGGTCGAATACCTGGAGATGACGCGTAACGCGATCGATTTCAACCGGCCCGGCATTCCGGTGGTGGCGTCGCTGCCTTCGGTACACATCGCCGACACCTACGGCAAGGCCCATCACGGGCGCGAGCCCACGGTCGAGGCGATCACGGCCTGGGCGGCCGAGCATGACGTCCCGTTGGTGGATCTCAAAGCCGCGGTGGCCGACGAGGTGCTCAGCGGGCGGGGCAATCCTGACGGCATCCACTGGAATTTCGAAGCTCACCGGGCGGTGGCCGAGTTGATGCTCAAGGGGCTGGCCGCTGCCGGGGTGCCGCAACTGGATGCCACCGACTGACGATGGCGGTCATGGTAGTGACCGACTCGACGTCGCGGTTGCGGCCGGAGTTGTGTGAGCAGTGGGGAATTCGGCAGGTGCCGTTGCACATCCTCGACGACGGCGCCGACTTGCGCGACGGTCTCGACGAGATGCCGCCGGATATCTATGACCGGCCCCGGGTCACCACCTCGGGTGCTTCGCCGGCCGATCTCGCCGACATCTATCGGCAGGCATTGGCCGACAGCGGCGGTGACGGTGTTGTCGCCGTGCACATTTCGGCGGCACTGTCGGGTACCTACAGCACCGCCGCGGCAACGGCACGTGAGGTGGGGCCGGCCGTACGGGTGGTGAACTCACGTGCCGCGGCCATGGGGGTGGGCTTCGTGGCCCTGGCCGCCGCCGAATCAGCCCGCGCCGGAGGCACTCTCGACACGGTTGAGGCGGCGGCGCGCGCCGCGATCCCACGCGGGCAGGCGTTCATCGTGGTGCACCGCCTCGACAACCTGCGGCGCGGCGGCCGGATCGGCACCGCGGCCTCCTGGCTCGGTACCGCACTGTCACTCAAACCGCTGCTGCGCCTGGACGTGGACGGGCGGCTGGTGCTCTCACAACGTATCCGGACGATATCCAAAGCGCATGCGGCGCTTGTCGATCAGATTGCCGAGGCCGCGGGCGAGCGCGCCGTGCGTGTCGTCGTGCACCATGTCGACAACCCGGACGGCGCCGAGGAGATCGCCGCCGCGCTCACCGACCGGTTGCCGAACCTGCTGTCCCTGTCGGTGACCGACATGGGCCCGGTGCTCGCGGTGCATGTCGGTGGTGGCGCGGTCGGCGCGTGCATCTCCGTCGAGGACGCTTAGCGGACCGGCGGATCGGCGGACCGGCGGATCGGCGACCCGATCGAGCTAGCCGGCGAATCGTCCGGTGACCGGCGGCAGATCCTTGAGGGTGAGAATGCCCGGCGCCGCGGCCACCACGGCGGGCACCGCATTGGTGACCGGCAGCGCGGTGTAGATCATGCCCAGCCCGTTGAGGCTGACCTCGCTCCAGTCTTTCGACGGCAGGCAGTACACCACGGTGCGCATGTTGGGCACGCCGAACACCTGGATCACGTGGCCGTGCGCCACCGGCTTCGGGGGAGTGACGTGATCGCCCATGATCCAGTTGAATCCGACGCTGACGACGTTCTTGTCGCCCACCCAGCCGCGGTGATAGCCGTACACGCTGGCGACGGTGCCCTTGGGGATCTGCATGAAGCCCAGATCCGAGTCGTCGGTGGCCGCTGTGAACGTGACGTCGAAGGTGATGCGGTCGAGCTTGGCGCCGATGGCGTCGGCCATCATCGCCGCCGACTCGGCGAACACTTCGCTTTCGAGGCGCACGCTCTCGGCCAGCCCGGGGGTCTCGGGGTCCTTGCCGAAGCCCATCGCGGCCATGGTTCCCGCCGACTCGTAGACCCCGCAGTCGACCGACTCGGTGATGCGGATTTCGTCGACGCTCTCACATGCGCTGGACAGCACCATGCCCATCATGTTGGTCAGGCCGGGATGGGCCCCGCTGCCGAAGATCGTGGAATTACCTGTCTGGCAGGCCTTCTGGATCCGCTCGAGGTCTTCGGCGCTCTGCTTGCCGCCGGTGATCCAGGCCGCGGTGGAGCACACGTTCACCCCGGCTTCCAGCAGCGCGACCAGTTCGTCGACACTGGGCCAGATCGGGTTGTAGCAACACGCATCGGGTTTGAGCGCGAGCAGCTCCGCTATGGAGTTGGTGGCCTTGATCCCGGTGGGCTCGGGCCAGCCGGCCAGCTCGGCGGCGTCAACCCCGACCTTCTCGGCGCCGTAGGCGTACACGCCGACCAATTCCATGTCGTCGCGGCCGATGATCGCGTGCAGCGAGCGTCGCCCGATGTTCCCGGTGGTCCATTGGATAACCCGGATCGGCCTACCCGCTGCGGTCATGATTCGTCTCCTCGCTGAGCCCTGAGCTGGACCCTAGACACTATCTCCGAAGTGTTCACCACCGGTAGGTGCCCATCCTGGCGGCAGGCACCCCGTCGTCGCACAATCGAAGTACGGGACGAGCTCGCCCCGGTGTCGCCATGAATCGAGGTCCGATCATGGACATGCTCTACGTGCTCGCGTCGGCCGGTGCCGGCGTCATCGCCCTGATCTGGCTCGGCGTGAGCAACCTCCGCGTGGTCAGACAGTACGAACGCGGCGTGGTGTTCCGGTTCGGCCGGGTCCGCGCCACTGTGAGGCAGCCGGGTCTGACGATGCTCATCCCGGTCGCCGACCGGATGCAGAAGGTCAACATGCAGATCATCACGATGCCGGTTCCGGCGCAGGACGGCATCACCCGCGACAACGTCACCGTGCGGGTCGACGCGGTGATCTACTTCAAGGTGCTCGACCCGGTGCGGGCCGTGGTCGACGTTCAGGACTACATGTCGGCGATCGGCCAGGTGGCACAAACCTCGCTGCGGTCGATCATCGGCAAGAGCAACCTCGATGATCTGCTGTCCAACCGGGAGCGGCTCAATCAGGGCCTCGAACTGCTCATCGACAACCCGGCGGTGGGTTGGGGCATCCATCTCGACCGGGTCGAGATCAAAGACGTGGTGCTGCCGGACTCGATGAAGCGGTCCATCGCGCGTCAGGCCGAGGCGGAGCGGGAGCGGCGGGCCCGCGTCATCACCGCCGACGGCGAGCTGCAGGCGTCCGAAAAGCTCGCCGCGGCCGCCGATGTGATGGCAGCGGACCCGGCTGCCCTGCAGCTTCGGCTGCTGGAGACCGTGGTCGAAGTGGCTGCGGAGAAGAACTCCACCCTGGTGCTGCCGTTCCCGGTGGAGCTGCTGCGCTACCTGGAACGCGCCACCCCCCAGTCCTCCACCCAGGTGGTGGGGTAGGTAGTCCACAGCGCGAGATTCATCCACAACCGGTCTGCGCGGACCGTTCGGGGGCCTGGACTCGTCGGGTCCCGCACCTACCGTCACGGGCATGGGTACCGAATTGTCGGTCGAGCGGCTCCGGCGTCTCGGTGGCGGCCGCTCGAGCAGCGGGGACGATCTCGAATCCGAGCCGGGCGGTGATTCCGATCGCGACACGGCGTCCGAGAGCACGCTGTCGAGGTGGCTGCCCGATACAGCACCGGGCGACGGCCGCGGTTGGCTGGCCGCCGCGCGCGCCGATCCCGGCCGGGCCGGGGCGCTGGCGTTGGCCGGTGTCGGGGTGCTGGCCGTCCTGGTCACTGTGTTCGCCCTGATCCGTCAGCAGCCGCCGCCGGTCGCGTCGGCGAATCTTCCATCGGTGCAGATGGTTTCGTCGGCCGTGCCGACCCCGGTCGCGGATGCGCCGGCCGGGCCGGTAGTGGTCAGTGTGGTCGGCCTGGTGCACAAGCCGGGCCTGGTGACCCTGCAGGCCGGGGCGAGGATCGCCGACGCGTTGGAGGCGGCCGGCGGTCCCCTCGACGGCGCCGATCTGATCGGGTTGAACATGGCCCGCCGGGTGGGTGACGGGGAACAGATCGTGGTCGGCATCGAAGCCCCACCGGGACAACCGGCGACCATGGGCAGCTCGGTCGCCGGTGACGCCGGGGCGTCTCCCTCACGCGCTGTCTCGGCACCCGCGTCGGGCACACCCGCGGGGCCGGTGGACCTCAACACCGCCACCGTTGAGGACCTCGACGCGCTGCCCGGCGTCGGCCCGGTGACCGCCGAGGCGATCGTGGCGTGGCGGACCGCGCATGGCCGGTTCGACAGCGTCGACCAACTCGGAGACGTCGACGGGATCGGACCCGCGCGGCTGGAGAAACTGCGTGAACTGGTCCGGGCATGACGGCGCCGGCGGTGACGGCCTGGTCGGCGAGGCGTGCGCCGAGCGGCAGTCCCTGGATCTGCGGATCGTCCCTGCCGCCCTGACCGCCTGGGCGGTGTCGGCGGCCGGAATCGTCTGGCACCTCGGCGCTGCGACGATGGTGGGCCTCGGCGCGGTCGGGGTGACCTGGTTGGCCGTTCGACGGGGCGCCGATCCCGATTCCGCAGTACCGCGGGCACTCGGGGCAGCGGTCCTGGCCGTCGCGGCGGTCGCCACCGGATTCGCGGTGGCGGTCGGTCTGCGCGTGCATCAGGTCGAGCAACATCCCATCGCCCGGCTCTACGGCGGCAGCGCGACAGTCGAGGTGGTTCCGGCGGAGACGCCGCGGCCGATCAAGGGCGGTCGGCTGATGTTCCGCGCCGGGCTGCGCGAGGTCGATCAGGCCCCGATGCGGGGTCGGGTCCTGGTGTTCGCCACACCATCGTTCGGTGGAGCCGGCCCCGGGACTCCGGTGCGCTTCCGCGCCGCGGTGAACCGCCCGGACCGCAGGGACCTGAGTGTGGCGGTGCTGTCGGCGTCGGACCGGCCGACGCTGGGGGAGGCTTCGGCGGTGCAACGGGTTGCGGCACAGGTCCGTTCGCGTTTCGCCGACGCGGCGCGGGCGGCGTTGCCCGCGGACCAGGCGGCCATGCTGCCGGCCTTGGTGCTCGGCGACACCTCGGCGGTGACCGCGACGACGACGGCGCAGTTCCGCACTGCTGGTCTGACTCATCTGACCGCGGTGTCGGGCGCCAACGTCACGATTGTCTGTGGCGCGCTCTTGCTGAGCGCTGTGCTCATCGGGCCGCGGCTGGCGGTGCTGCTCGCTGGTGCCGGACTGGTCGCTTTCGTCATCGTGGTGCAGCCTTCGGCCAGCGTGCTGCGCGCGGCGGTGATGGGCGCGGTGACACTGCTGGCGGTGTTGACCCACCGGCGCCGCCAAGCGGTGCCCGCATTGGCGGCCAGCGTAATGGCGCTGATGATCGCCGCACCCGAACTCGCGGTCGACGTCGGTTTCGCGCTGTCGGTCTGCGCCACAGCGGGCATCGTCGTCCTGGCACCGGCGTGGGCGTGCCGACTGCACGAGCGTGGGTGGCCGCGGCCGGTGGCGGCGGCGGTCAGTGTCGCGGTGGTGGCTCAGCTGGTCACGGCGCCACTGGTGGCGGGGATCTCGGGAACCGTCAGCCTGGTGGCGGTGGCCGCCAATCTCGCAGTGGCCGGGCTGATTCCGCCGATCACCGTGCTCGGCACGGCGGCCGCGGTGTGTTCGGGTATCTGGCCGGACGGGGCGCAGCTGTTGATCCGCTTCACCGGACCGGAGTTGTGGTGGCTGCTGTCGGTGGCGCGGTGGGCCTCGGCACTGCCGGCCGCCGCGCTGCCGGCACCCTCGGGGCTGGCCGGTGTGGTGGCAGTCGCGCTGGGAGGTGTGGCGTTGACGGTGTTGTGGCGGCTGCGCTGGGTGCGTCGCGCACTGGCTGTGCTGGTGTTCGGATTGCTGGCCTGGACGCTGGCGGGGCAGGTGGCCGGAGCTGTCAGGTCGGCGTGACACGATCATCGGTGTGAGCGAACAGATCGACGGTCTGCACCTGGTTCTGGGCGATGAGGAACTGCTGGTCGAACGAGCCGTGGGGGCGGTGTTGCGGGCGCTGCGTCAGCAGGCCGGGTCCGACGACGTCCCGGTGGACCGGATGCGGGCCGGCGAGGTGAGCACCAGCGAGCTCGCCGAGCTGCTGAGCCCGTCGCTGTTCGCCGAGGAACGCATGGTGGTGCTCGAAGCCGCCGGCGAGGCGGGTAAGGACGCCGTGGCCCTGATCGCCTCGGCCGCAGCCGATCTGCCGCCCGGCACGGTGCTGGTGGTCATCCATTCCGGCGGGGGCCGCGCCAAGGCGCTGGCCGATCAGTTGAAAAAACTTGGTGCACAAGTTCATCCGTGCGCCAAGATCACCAAGCCGGCCGAGCGGGCGGACTTCGTGCGGGCCGAGTTTCGCCGGTTACGCGCCAAGGTGTCCGACGACACGGTCAACGCGGTGCTCGACGCGGTCGGATCCAACATTCGTGAGCTCGCCGCGGTCTGTTCGCAACTGGTGGCCGACACCGCCGGACAGGTCGACGCCGTCGCGGTGCGGCGCTATCACAGCGGAAAGGCCGAGGTGAAGGGCTTCGACATCGCGGACAAGGCCGTCACCGGAGATGTCGCCGGGGCCGCCGAGGCGTTGCGGTGGGCGATGCTGGCCGGTGAGCCGCAGGTGGTGCTGGCCGATGCGCTGGCCGAAGCGGTGCACACCATCGCGCGGGTGGGCCCGCTCTCGGGAGATCCCTACCGGCTCGCGGGTGAACTGGGGATGCCGCCGTGGCGGGTGCAGAAGGCCCAGAAGCAGGCGCGCCGTTGGTCGCGCGACTCGGTGGCCGAGGCCATGCGGGTGGTCGCCACCCTCAACGCAGACGTAAAGGGCGCAGCGGCTGATGCCGACTACGCCCTTGAGACAGCCGTGCGCCGGGTGGCGGAACTCGCCACCCGGTGAACCGGCGGTATTGCTCGGGGTGACCCCCGGAGGATCAGAGCTTGTTGAACGCCAGGGCCAGGGCCGACTTCTTGTTGGCGGCCTGGTTGGCGTGGATGACGCCCTTGCTGGCGGCCTTGTCGAGCTTGCGGCTGGTCGACACCAGCAACTCGGCGGCCTTGTCCTTCTCGCCCGCCTCGACGGCCTCGCGGAAGCCACGCACAGCCGTACGCAGCGACGACTTCACGGACTGGTTACGCAGCCGGCGACGCTCGTTGGTGAGGATGCGCTTTTCCTGCGACTTGATGTTGGCCACGTAAAAATTCCTTCGTAATTCTCTAGCTGGGGTTACCGAAGTCTGGGTGCGCACACCCGCACTGCGGGCAGCGACTGTTCAGGGTACCAGCGAGGCCCCTGAACTCCCAAAGCGGCGCAGGCCGAACGCCGGGTGCAGCGGGCCTGGTTTTGGCCATTCATACCACGTCAATCGGCCTTTGGCCTGCCGAAACGGGCTGGGGCATTGACCCGGCGAAACCCTGCGGGGTGGGGCAGCATGTTGAGGGTGAGCCTGAGAACTGTCCGTACCCAAGGGGCCGACTCGAACGGGTCGAAGCCGGCCGGCCAACGTGCCGGCGCGGCCCGGCGCGTCAAGCACCAGGGCGTCTTCGACGGCTACAACCGGCTGGGCCGCTACTCAGAGGCCTTCGACGAGATGTTCGACGCCGCCGGCAACGTCCGCGGCCCGTACAAGGGCATCTTCGCTGAGCTTGCTCCGTCTGATGCCTCGGAACTGCAGTCGCGCTCGGAGGCGTTGGGCCGGGCTTTCATCGACCAGGGCATCACGTTCTCCCTGTCCGGCCAGGAGCGGCCGTTTCCACTCGATCTGGTGCCGCGGGTGATCTCGGCGGCCGAGTGGTCTCGACTCGAGCGCGGCATCACCCAGCGGGTCAAGGCGCTGGAGTGCTACCTCGACGACATCTACGGCGAACAGGAGATCCTGCGTGACGGCGTGATCCCGCGGCGGTTGGTGACCTCGTGTGAGCACTTTCACCGTGAGGCCGCCGGGATCGTCCCGCCCAACGGGGTGCGCATCCACGTCGCGGGTATCGACCTGATTCGCGACGACAAGGGCGACTTCCGGGTGCTCGAGGACAACCTGCGTTCCCCCTCTGGGGTGTCCTATGTGATGGAGAACCGCCGCACCATGGCGCGGGTTTTCCCGAACCTGTTCGCCACTCATCGCGTGCGGGCCGTCGGCGACTATTCCTCGCACCTACTGAGGGCGCTGCGCAATGCCGCGCCCACCAATGTCGCCGATCCCACCGTCGTCGTGCTGACCCCCGGTGTTTACAACTCGGCCTACTTCGAACATTCCCTGCTGGCCCGGCAGATGGGTGTCGAACTGGTCGAGGGCCGCGACCTGTTCTGCCGCGACAACGCCGTCTACATGCGCACCACCGAGGGTGAGCGTCAGGTGGACGTGATCTACCGCCGCATCGACGACACGTTCCTGGACCCGATGCAGTTCCGCCCCGACTCGGTGCTCGGGGTCGCCGGGCTGCTCAACGCCGCCCGTGCGGGCAACGTGGTGATCTCGAGTGCGGTGGGCAACGGCGTCGGTGACGACAAGCTCGTCTACACCTATGTGCCGACCATCATCGAGTACTACCTCGGCGAGAAACCGATCCTGGCCAACGTAGACACCTACCGCTGTTGGTTGGACTCCGAACGCGAGGAAGTGCTCGACCGGATCGACGAACTGGTCATCAAACCGGTCGAGGGTTCGGGTGGTTACGGCATCGTGTTCGGCCCGGACGCCTCGGAGAAGGAGTTGACGGCCATCGCCAAGAAGATCCGCGCCGACCCGCGCGGCTGGATCGCTCAGCCGGTGATGCAACTGTCGACGGTGCCCACGCAGATCGACAGCAAGCTGGCTCCGCGGCATGTGGATCTGCGCCCGTTCGCGGTCAACGACGGCAACGACGTCTGGGTGCTGCCCGGCGGGCTGACCCGGGTGGCGCTGCCGGAAGGGTCTCTGGTGGTCAACTCCAGTCAGGGCGGCGGTTCGAAGGACACCTGGGTGCTGGCGTCGCGGACGTCGGCGGCCGACCGCGAGCTGGCTGCCGCCGAGGTGGTGCGGTCGCTGCCCAAGTCCGCAAAAGGGCCGAAAACCAATGGCGCCCCCGAGGGTTCGTCGTCTCAACAACAGCAGTAGGGGGTGGGGACAGATGCTGGCACGCAATGCCGAGTCGCTGTACTGGATCGGGCGTTATGTGGAACGCGCCGACGACACCGCACGCATTCTCGACGTCACGGTGCATCAGCTGTTGGAAGATTCCAGCGTCGACCCGGATGTGGCCTCGCGCACGCTGCTGCGGGTGCTCGGTATCGACCCGCCCGCGCGGCGGCTGGATGTGTGGTCGCTGACCGATATCGTGGCGTTCAGCCGGGACAGCGGCGGCAACTCGATCGTGGACTCGATCTCGGCGGCGCGTGAAAACGCCCGCGGCGCCAGGGAAGTCACCTCGACCGAGATCTGGGAGTGCCTCAACACCACCTACAACGCACTGGCCGAGCGCGAGCGTGCGGCCAAACGGCTGGGGCCCCATGAGTTCCTGTCCTACGTGGAGGGACGCGCGGCGATGTTCGCCGGCCTGGCGGATTCGACGCTGAGCCGCGACGACGGCTACCGGTTCATGGTGCTGGGCCGCGCGATCGAGCGGGTCGACATGACCGTCCGGCTGCTGCTGTCTCGAGTGGGGGACAGCGGATCGTCTCCGGCCTGGGTCACGCTGCTGCGCTCGGCCGGTGCCCATGACACCTACCTGCGGACCTACCGTGGTGCACTCGACGCCGGTCGGGTGGTCGAGTTCATGTTGCTCGACCGGCTGTTCCCGCGGTCGATCTTCTACTCGCTGCGGTTGGCCGAACACAGTCTCGACGAGTTGCTCAACCGGCCGCACAGCCGATTGGGGGCCACGGCCGAGGCGCAGCGCCTGCTGGGCCGGGCGCGCAGTGAGCTGGAGTTCCTGCAGCCGGGTGCGCTGCTGGAATCCCTGGACGGCCGGCTGGCGGGGCTACAGAAGACCTGTCGTGATGTGGGAGAAGCGTTGGCGCTGCAGTACTTCCATTCGGCTCCGTGGGTGGCCTGGACCGATGCCGGGCATGGCGAGGGGGTCGTGATCGAGGAGGGCGAAGTCTGATGTGGCGGCTGCGGGTGGTGCACTCCACGGGATATGCCTACAAGTCGGCGGTGACCGCGTCTTTCAACGAGGCCCGGCTGACCCCGCGTTCCGATTCGCGTCAGAACGTGATCCTGAACCGGGTCGAGACCATTCCGGCCACCAGGTCTTATCGATACGTCGACTACTGGGGCACGGCGGTGACCGCGTTCGACCTACACGCCCCGCACACCGAGTTGGAGGTCTCGGGCTCCTCGGTGGTCGAGACGGAGGTGGCCGAGAAACCCGAGGAGCGGGCGAGCTGGGACGACCTGCGCTCCGAGGCTGTGATCGACCGCTTCGACGAGGTACTCAGCCCGACGCACTACACCCCGCACAGCCGGCGCATCGCGCGGGTCGGGCAGCGAATCGCCAGGGAACACGACCCGTTCGAGGCGGTGACGGCCGTGGCCCAATGGGTGCGCAGCGAACTCGACTACGTTCCGGGCACCACCGGGGTTCACTCCTCGGGGCTGGACGCCCTGCGCGAGGGCAAGGGCGTGTGCCAGGACTTCGCTCATCTCTCGCTGATCATGTTGCGGGCCATGGGGATCCCGGCTCGCTACGTGTCGGGCTATCTGCACCCGACACGCGAGGCCGCGGTGGGCGACACCATCGACGGGCAGAGCCACGCCTGGATCCAGGCGTGGGCCGGTGGCTGGTGGCATTACGACCCGACCAACGACAGCGAGATCACCGAGCAGTACGTCAGCGTCGGGGTGGGCCGGGACTACTCGGATGTGGCCCCGCTCAAGGGAATCTATTCGGGTGAGGGATCGACCGATCTCGACGTGGTGGTGGAGGTCACCCGACTGGCTTGACGCGGCCCGCGCTGCGCCCCAGATTGCGGAAGCCGGGGTGGACGTGCGGAGTCAGCCCCTGGTGGTCGGCGAGGGTCTCCAGCAGGCCGCGGAGCTGGTCGCGTTGTTTGGCGTCCAGCGCGGCGGTCATGCGGTCATCGTGCCGGCGCGCCAGCTCTCCGATACGACGTAGCGTCTTCTTGCCCGCCGTGCTGAGGAACAGCGCGTGCAGGCGGCGGTCGTCGGGGTTGCGCCGGCGCTCGACGTAGCCGCGGTCCTCCAGGTCGTCGACATAACTGACGACACGACTCGGCAGCAGGCCCAACTGGGTGCTCAAAGACTGTTGGCTGAGTCCCGGTTGCGCTCCGATGGCACGCAGGATTCCGGCATGCGGCGGGGTAAGTTCGAGTGTCGCCATCTGCGCGGCGAACTGCGTCGCGGCTCGGTGACCGAGCTGTGCCAACAGAAACGCCACGGTGTCCGGCGGACCAGGTTCCATGCTGAAACGGTATCAGCACCAAACGGTTCACCATCGCAAACATTCACTCGGTCGCGCTCTTGCGCTGCTGTGCTCTTGCGGTCGCACGCTCTTGCGGTCGCACGCTCTTGCGACGAAGCTTCCGCGAGCATATCGTTCAAAAAATGAACGATTCATCAGATGATGGAGTGCAATCCCCGCAGCGCGGTGGTCGACAAGGCGGACCGCCGCTGGCTCCCGTGGCAGCGGTCTCGCTCGTGTTGCTGCTGGCCGGGCTCAGTGTCAGCGTTGCATTGGGCGGCGTGATGCCACTGCCGTACGGCGCGGCCGCAGACGTCCTGCGATACGTCCACGACCATCCCGCCGCGGTACAAGCGGCAGCGGTGGGAACATTCGCCGCGTCGGTGCCGCTGGCCATCTACGCCGCGACCGTGAGTACCCGCCTGCGACAGCTCGGGGTGACGGCGCCCGGTGCGACGATCGCGCTGTCCGGCGGCATTCTGGCGGCCGGCTCGCTGGCGTTGTCCGGGTTGATCTGCTGGACGATGTCCCGGGCTGAGGTAGTGGTGGACGACAGCCTGATTCGCGCGCTCTATTACCTGGTGTTTCTCACCGGCGGGGTCGGGCACATCGTCGCGCTCGGCCTGCTGCTCGCCGGCATCGCGGTGCCCAGCCTCATCCTCGGGTTGCTCCCGCGCCCGGTGGCCTGGATTGGCCTGGCCATCGCAGCGCTGGCGGAACTGGCCACGCTGGTGCTGATCTGGCCGGAATCGGCGGTGATCCTGCCGATCGCGCGGTTCACCGGTCTGGTCTGGCTGATCGTTGCCGGAGCCCTTCTGCCCGCGCGCCGGGCAGCTCGGAACCGGCCATGTTGGTCAGTGTGAGCGTCACGAACTATTCGTGGCCGGATCCGATTCACCACAGGTTGTCCTCGCTGGCAAGCGTTCTCGACGGCACCGCCGTGGACACCCTGTGGGTGCCCGATCATCTCGTTCAGGCCGATCCAGCCAGTGCCGTCGACGAACCGATGCTCGAGGCCTACACCGCACTCGGGTACCTCGCCGCGGCGACGAGCCGAATCCGGTTGGGCGCCATGGTGACCGCGGCGACCTTTCGGGCGCCCGCGTTATCGGTCAAGGCCGTCACGACGCTCGACGTCCTCTCCGGCGGCCGTGCCTGGCTGGGGCTCGGTGCGGGCTACAACGCGGCCGAAGCACGCACAATGGGTCTGTTCCTGCCGGGCACCGCAGAACGGTTCGAGCGGATGACCGAGCTGCTACGGCTGGCGCATCACATGTGGGACGGTGACCGATCCGCCTTCCTGGGAAAACATCTGACAGCACAGCAGCCCATCGGCAGTCCTCGTCCGGTCACGGTGCCGCACCCTCCGGTGTTGATCGGCGGCACCGGCGAGCGCCGCACGCTGCGGCTCGTGGCGCAGTACGGTGACGCCTGCAATCTGTTCGACGTGCCCGACGGCGGCACCGCGATCCGCAGACAGCTCGAGGTTCTCGATCGACACTGCGCCGATGTCGGTCGGCCGGCCGGCGATATCGAGCGCACTGTCACCACGGCGTTTCACGACGGCGAACGGTCCGACGCGCTCGCCGAGCGGTGCCGTGGGCTGGCCGAACTGGGACTGCAGCACGTCGTGCTGATCACTCGAGGACGCCCTTGGGTCGCCGGTGATCTCGACATCGTCGCAACAGTGGCCGATCAGCTCGCAACCTAAGACGACAGGCCGAGGTGCCAGCGAAGGGCGTGGGCTTGGGATGCACCGATGCCGTGGGCCGCGGTATCGATGAGGGCACCCAGGTGATCGACGGTGGACGGGTGCGGCTTGTGATAGGTCGTCGAGGCCTCGTGGTCCAGCCACCCGGTGAGATCTGATCTGGCATGGGCGCGAAGCTTTTCGTCGGGGTCGACGACGCCGCCGAGATCCGCCGCGATCCGAGTCCAGGTGTCCCTGCTGACCAGCAGGCTGAACGCGGCGCGTCGTACGTGTGGCGGTTGGTCAGCGCTCAGCAGGTTCCACAACAGATCCGTCGGCGGCAGACCGGGCTGCCCGTGTAGTGCTGCCAGCACCTCGCGCACGACGATCGGGGCCGGGTCGGTGATCATGCCCGCGATCCTGTCGAGCGGGCCGCCCAGCCGGCGCACCGCCCGCACCGCTTCGGTACGCACCCGTGGGCGGTCGTGCCCGAGATAGCCGCAGACCCGCTCCGCGTCATCGGTCGTCCCGCATTCGCCGAGGCCGGCGAGCACGCCGCGCAGCTGTGAGTCGTCCACGGAGAGCAGCATTTCCCGGTAGCGGTCGCCCGAGTCGAGGCCGGCCCGCCGCATCGCCCACTGGGCAGTGGCTCGCACCGCCGCGGACCGGTCGGGGAGCAAGGATTCCCCTGCTTCTGGGTGTCCGATCTGGACCAGCCCGGCCAGCGCCTCCCCGCGGACGCGCGCGAAGCGGGCGCCGAGCAAGCGTTCCAACGTGTCCCGTCGACGATCATCAGCGGCGGCACGGATGGCCGCGTCCACACACAGGCTCTGGCAGATGTTGTCGTGCTCGGCGAGGGCCGCTTCGGCCACCGCTGCCGAATCGGCCCGCCCCGGTTCCAGCCACACCCGGTAGGCGAGCCTACGCACGGGAAGGTCGTCGCTCTTGCGGGCCGTGGCGAGCGTCCCAGGCGAAAGCTTGCGGAACGCCTCGGCCACCGCTGCGACGGCATTGTCACCGCGGCGCCAATCCCGCATCGCCATCGCCACCCCGGCCGCTCGCATCAACGCGTCCGTATCCGCGGCGTCGAGCGCTGAGGCAAGTGCCCGGGTGGCGTCGACCCGAACGGGTTCCGCCCAGTCGGCGGACCGGATCAACAACATCGGGAGCAGCTGTTGATCGCTGACCATCAGTGGCGCATTCACGGCACGCTGCCGTAGCCGCCCGTTTCCGGAACAGGCAGTGAGCAGCAGCGCGACGGAATCTGAGCCGTCCCAGGCGGCGTCGAAGATGAGTGGCCACCGGTCACTGGAATGGCTCCACCTCCGGAACTCGACGTCCAGCCGCAGCCAGGTGCGCGGGCGTACACCCGACAACACTCGCATTACCTTGTCGGGGTCGGCCCTTTCGGGGGCCAGCTGTATGAGTAAGTCCGCCGCCGCGTAGACGCTGCCACCACGGTCCGCGTCCGCCATGGCGGTGGCCAAGTCGTCGAGCGCGCCGTCGTCACCCTGCATCGCGATCGTCCCCCTGCCAGACCAGTGCGGTTCAGTGTGCGGGCAGAGCCCGGCCGATGCCAACGGATTTCGACGCAGGCGGCCGAATCAGCTGCCCGAGCGGGTGCACACTCCCGGGTGAACCTGGACGCGGTGCAGGTCGTCACCCAGTTCGATCTGGCGGTCGAAGATCGAGGCGGCCAGTGCCCGCCAGGCGTCCTCGGTACCCGCGGCGATGCCGGGCACGTAGTGGGTGAGGATCAGGATCCCGACCCCGGCCCGCGCAGCGGTGGCCGCCGCCTCCTGCACCGAGGAGTGATAGTCGCAGATGTCGCGGATCCGTTGCTGGGGAAGAAGTTCGATCAGGTCTTTGCGAATTGCCGTGTGTACCAAGGCCCCTGCGCCGGCGGCCAGTGCGTCCAGGCTGGGGCACGGTACGGTGTCGCCGGCTGCCACCACCGAGGCGCCGCCATGCTCGATCCGGAAAGCGATCGTCGGCGTCACCGGCTGGTGATCGGTGGGTGCGACCCGGATATCGGCACCGCCGTGTTCCCACACCAGCCCGTCGGTGTGCTCACGAACTTCCACCTGCGGCGGGCTGGTGAGGTCGGCATGGTGGGCGATGCGGTAGCCGATGTCGTGCCCGAAAGCGCGCAGCGTCGCCTCGACCACCTCTGCGGTTCCGGGCGGGCCGATGATCGGCAGCGGCGGTGCGTCCGGGGTGAACGTGCTCACCCAGCGGGTGATGATCACATCGCCCAGGTCGGCGATGTGATCGCTGTGCAGATGGGTCAGCAGCAGTGCGCTGAGCTGGTTGGCGCCGGCACCGACCGCGGCCAGGCGCTGCAGCACTCCGCGGCCGCAGTCGATGAGAAACATCTGGTCGCCCGCGCGCACCAAGGTTGACGGCCCGGCCCGCTCCGGATCGGGGATCGGGCTACCGGTGCCGAGCAGCGTGACCTCGATCATGGCCCCATTCCTACTCCTTTCCAGCCTCTTTTCCAGCCCGAACGTGTGTGCCTCCTTTCTTCCTGGCGACCATCGACCTAGCCTGGTGTGAGGTGGATCACGATCGGAGGCTGCCGATGCGAATCGCGGACGTGCTGAAGAACAAGGGCACGGCGGTGGTGACGATTTCGCCGGAGACCACGGTGACAGAACTGTTGGCCGGGCTGACCGAGCTGAACATCGGCGCCATGGTGGTGATGGGACCTGACGGACTGGCGGGCATCGTCTCGGAGCGTGACGTGGTCCGCAAGCTGCACGAGCGGGGCAGCAGCCTGCTCGCCCAACCGGTGTCGGAGATCATGACCACGGTGGTGGCGACCTGCACGCCGCGCGACACCGTGGATCACCTCAGTGCGTTGATGACGGAGAACCGGGTGCGGCACATCCCCGTGTTCGACGGCGGCAGGCTGGCCGGCATCGTCAGCATCGGCGACATCGTCAAGACGCGGATGGAAGAGCTCGAGGCCGAGCAGGAGCAATTGCAGGCCTATATCACCCAGAGTCGTTGACAGGTCCGCACCCGGAGTTTGTGCAATGGTGGGCGAGTGGCTGCCGTTGACGTCCGTCCCCCGAACAAGTCCGACGTGTCGCGGCTCGCCGCCGTCCTGGGCCGGGCGTTCCACCACGATCCGGTGATGTCGTGGATCCTGGCCGACGATGCCCGGCGGGCCAAGGGGTTGCCGCGCATGTTCGCGGCGATCACGCGCCATCATTTCCTCGCCGGCGGCGGTGCCGAAGTGGCCGTCCGCGATGGTGAGATCGCGGCGGCAGCGCTCTGGGACGGGCCCGGCCGCTGGAAGCAAAGTCCCGGTGAAGAACTGCGGATGCTGCCGACGATGTTGCTGGCGTTCGGCCGCGACATGCGACGCGGCCAACAGGTCGTCGAGCTCATGAAGCAGCACCATCCTGAGGAACCGCACTGGTATCTGGCCGTGATCGGCAGCGATCCGACCGTGCGCGGTGGCGGCTTCGGGCACGCCCTCATGCAGTCGCGGCTCGACCGGGTGGATGCCGAGCATGCTCCGGCCTATCTGGAATCGAGCAACCCCGACAACATCCCGTACTACCTGCGGTTCGGGTTCGAAGTCACCGGCGAGATCGCGCTCCCTGACCGCGGCCCGGTCATGACGGCAATGTGGCGGCGGCCGCGGTAGGCCCGATCGTCCGCCGGCTGCTAATCGAAGACGCCGGACATATTCATGATCAGCAGCACGCCGACCGCGACGAACACCCCGAT
This sequence comes from Mycolicibacterium senegalense, assembly GCF_019645875.1. Classification (GTDB taxonomy): domain Bacteria; phylum Actinomycetota; class Actinomycetes; order Mycobacteriales; family Mycobacteriaceae; genus Mycobacterium; species Mycobacterium senegalense. Next base: position 2,251,769 of record NZ_CP081000.1, read on the forward strand.
CAGCACCACCAGCCCGATGATCGCGGCCACCGAGGTGGGCGTGTACTTGTGCCTGGGGCGCGGTTCGGGTTCGCCCAGTCCTGACGTCTGTGCCGAGTCCGGAGGTGTGGCGCCGGGAGCGACGCCGCCGCCGGGTTCCAGATCGGGTGTTTCCGCGGGGTCGGGGTCGGGTGGTAGCGCGGTCATGTCCTAGGAATGCCCGCTGAGGCCGTTTTCAAGCGCAGGGTCCTGGTTGCGTGCGGGCAATCGCCCGGCGCACGGCTGTTACAGTGCGAAGTCCGACCATCAGGGGAATCCGGTGAGAAGCCGGAACTGACGCGCAACGGTATGAGGCACCGCCTCGAGTCCGATCACCTGTAGTCGGGATGACCGCTGACGGCTCCGCGATAGGGCCCTGGATCAAAGGAAGTTCTGACCGTGCGCGTGCTCACCGCACTGTTGTCGTTGTTGTCGTTGTTGTCGTTGTCGGCCGTCGCAGTGGCCTGCGGCCATCGAGAGTCGGCGGCAGGGCAGACATCGGGCGCAGCTTCGGCAGTTCACTCGACCGCCTATCCGCTCACCATCGAGAACTGTGGTGTGAAGGTCACGTTCGACGGACCGCCTCGGCGGGCGGTGTCGCTGTACCAGGCGTCCACCGAAATCCTGCTGTCGCTCGGACTGGCCGATCGGATGGTCGGCACCTCGACGTGGTTCGATCCCGTGCTTCCCGAGCTTGCGGCGGACAACGCCACGGTGCCTCGCCTCGCCGACAACGACCCTGGGTTGGAGACGGTGCTGGCAGCCGAACCGGACTTGGTCGCCTCGGCCAGCGCACACACCTTCACCGCCGCCGTGGTTGCCGACCGCAGCCGGTTCGCTCAGCTGGGAATTCCTACGTACCAATCACCTTCGGTGTGCGCGGGCGCGAAAGTCGACGGCGAGAGCGTCACGCGCACGGAACGGCTGTCCTTCGACACCCTGTATCGGGAGATCCGCGAACTGGCGCAGATCTTCGATGTGCAACAACGGGGCCAAGATCTGATCGAGCGGCTCACCCGGCGTCTCGACGACATCCCGTCGACCACTGCACCGGATGTCAGCGTGGCGTTCTGGTTCTCAGGGCTGCGCACGCCGTATCTGGCCGGCTGCTGTTCGGCGCCAGGGCTCTATGCCACCGAACTCGGGGTCGGCAACGTCTTCGCCGACGCCCGCGAGGACTGGCCCGAGGTCAGCTGGGAGGCACTGGCCGACCGCAATCCCGACGTGCTGGTGCTGGGCGACTTGAGCCGAGGCCGTGTCGACGGGGATGCCCTGGAGTCGAAAGTGGCGTTCCTGGAGTCGAACCCGGTGACGGCGAACCTGGCCGCGGTGCGAAACAAGCACTATGTCGTGCTCACCGGTTCCGAATTGGACCCGGGGATCCGTGAAGTCGATGCGGTGGTGAAAATGGCCGCTGGTCTCAAGGCCTTCGGGCTGGCCCAGTGAACCGCGCGGGTTGTCTGCTCGCTTCAGTGGTGTGCGCGTTGTCGTTGGTGGGGTGCGCTCAGTCCACCCACCGGGCACCGGATCCCGGTGCATCGCCCGGATATCCGCTGACCGTGCGGAATTGCGGCAGGGACGTGGTGATCGACGCACCGCCGCAGCGTGCGGTCGCCCTGAATCAGGGCTCCGCCGAGATACTGCTCTCGCTGGGCCTGGCCGATCGCATGGTCGGCACCGCGACCTGGACGGACCCCGTCCGTGCGGGTCTTGAGGCCGACAACGCCAGGGTGCCACGGTTGGCGGTGAACAAACCGTCGCTGGAGACCGTCCTCGATGCCGAACCGGACTTCGTGTCAGCCTCGTTCGGCGGCACCCTCGGGCCCGGCGGCGTCGCCGACCGCGACCAGTTCGACCAACTGGGTGTTCCGACGTATCTGGCACCCAGCGACTGCGAGGGTAAGACGTCGGTCAACGGCGACGGTGCGCGCAGCGTGCCGTTCGGCATGACGGCGATATACACCGAAATCCGCGAGCTGGCAAAGATATTCGATGTCACCGATCGCGGTGACCGGCTCGTCGCGCAGTTGCGCGGGCGGATCGACGATATCGCCGGCGCCGCTACCGGCGTCGACATGGCGTTCTGGTTCTCCGATGTTCGCGCTCCTTATTTCGCCGGCTGCTGCGGAGCCCCCGGTGTGATCGCCGCGTCGGTGGGCGCCCGTAACGTGTTCGCCGACACCACCGATGAATGGCCGCAGGTGAGTTGGGAGAGTGTGGCCGACCGCGACCCCGACGTGCTGGTCCTGGGTGACCTGAGCAGACGCACGATCGACGGTGACGCAGTGGAGACGAAAATCCAGTTCCTGGAGTCGAATCCGGTCACCCGGGGACTGGCCGCTGTGCGGCACCGCCGCTACATCGTCGTGAACGGGGCGGATCTCAACCCGTCGATCCGTACCGTCGACGGTGCCGAGAAAGTGGCCAAGGGCCTGGACGAGCTCGGGTTCGGTGCGGCGCCGTGAGTGTGCGCAGCGCGTGGCTCGGCGGGGTGTGGGTCGTCGGGCTCGTACTGGTGGTGTTGTCGGCCGCGGTGGCCATCACCATCGGACCGGCCGCGTTGTCGGTGGGGGACGTCTACCGCATCGTCGGCGACCGTCTCGGGGCCGGTCCATCGGGGGCGACCCGGTTGCAGGAGAGCATCGTGTGGCAGTTGCGGCTGCCCAGGGTCGTGCTGGCGGCGATCGCTGGGGCGGGGCTGGCCTTGTGCGGGGCAATACTGCAGTCCCTGCTGCGCAATCCGTTGGCCGACCCGTTCGTGTTGGGTGTCTCCTCGGGCGCCTCTACCGGCGCCGTGCTGGTCGCGGTGCTCGGCGTCGGCGCGGGGACGCTCAGCCTGTCCGGTGGCGCCTTCGCCGGTGCGGTGTTGTCGTTCGCCGTGGTGCTGCTGTTGGCCTACGCGGCCGGCGGCGGGACCGATCGGGTGGTACTGGCCGGCGTGGCCGGCACCCAGCTGTTCTCGGCCTTGACGTCCTTCATCGTGTTGTCTTCGGCCGACGCCGAACAGACCAGGGGCGTGCTGTTCTGGCTGTTGGGTTCGCTGGCTGGAGTGTCCTGGTCCGACGTGTCCACCTGCGCGGTCGTCGTGGGTATCGGGCTGCTGGTGTGTCTGGTCTACGCACGCACCCTCGACGCCTTCGCCTTCGGGCAGGATGCCGCCGCGACGCTGGGAGTCTCGGTGAACCGGGCCCGCGTCGTGCTGCTGGTGATCACCGCCCTGGTGACGGCGGCCCTGGTCAGTGCCGCCGGGGCGATCGGTTTCGTCGGGCTGGTGCTACCGCACGCCGCGCGTTTTGTCGTCGGGCCCGGCCACCGACGGCTGTTGCCGACCGCGGCGATTCTCGGCGCGGTGTTCATGGTCTGGGTGGATACCCTGGCTCGCACAGTCTTCGCCCCGCAGGAATTGCCCACCGGTGTGGTCACCGCGATGCTCGGAGTTCCCGCCTTCGCGTTGATCTTGTTGCGGCGCAGAGGAATACGTCGATGAGTCTGCGAGCGGTCGCGGTGAGTTGGGCCCGGTCAGGCCGGATCGTGCTCGACGGCGTCACGGTGGATCCGGTTCCCGGTAGCACCGTCGGGCTTCTGGGACCCAACGGTTCCGGCAAGTCGTCGCTGCTACGGCTCATGGCCGGCATAGACCGTCCCGACGCCGGGAGTGTGCAGCTCGACGGTCGGGCGCTGCACCGGATGTCACGGCGCGCGGTGGCGCGACGGGTGGCAATGGTCGGCCAGCACGCGGACACCGACCTGGATATCGCGGTGTCCGACGTGGTGCGGCTGGGGCGGATACCGCACGGCTCGGTGTTCGGCAGCGGTGACGACGACGCCGCGGTGGCCGCGGCGATGGCCGCCACCGGGCTCGACGGCATGGCCGAACGCATGTGGCACACGCTCTCGGGAGGGGAGCGGCAACGCGTGCAGATCGCCCGGGCGCTGGCCCAAGAGCCCGGCGAGTTACTGCTGGACGAGCCGACCAACCATCTCGACGTCACCCACCAGCTCGAGATTTTGGCGATGGTCCGCGCGCTCGACGTCACGAGCGTGGTGGCGCTGCACGACCTCAACCTCGCGGCGATGTTCTGCGACCACGTGGTGGTGCTGTCGCAGGGGTCGGTCGTGGCCGCGGGGAGCCCGGTCGAGGTGTTGACCGAAACCCTGGTGGCCGATGTCTACGGCGTGCGCTGCCGGATCACCGTCGATGCCGCCGGCCCGTACGTGCGGTTCGAGCACGGCGGTGCGGCGGGTCAGCTCCAGGAGTACTGAGTGCGCAGTCGGACGGCGACCGCCTCGAAGCGGGTGCGGTCCAGGATCGCGCCCTCGCGGCGAATGCCTTCCTCGGGCACATCGAGCACGCGGTCCAGCCGGACCCAGCTCGGCCTGCCGTCGTAGTCCCAGGTGCCCGTGCCGATGCTGATCCAGTCTGCGTCGTCTCGGTGGTAGTCCTGGCTGGACAGCATCAACCCGAGCAAGGTGTGCTGATCGCGGCCCACCACCAGCACCGGGCGGTCCTTGCCCTGGGTCGGATCGTCTTCGTAGACCACCCACGTCCACACGATCTCGCCCGGATCGGCCTGCCCGTCCAGGTCGGGCGCATAGACGACTTTGCGGGCCCGGTGGGCGGTGGGTGCGCTGTGCTTGGATACCGGCCGGCCGGCGGTGATCGCCTGGGGCGGCGGGGCGGTGGCACCGGCGAGCACGCCGAGCCCCAGCCGAAGGCCCTGCTGAAGTCCCTGTTGGATGCCCTGCTGCACGGTCCGCGGCACGTTGTCCGTGGTCTGCAACTGGCGCACGAATTTGGGTGCCTCGTTGAACACCAGGTTCTCGGCACCATCCACTACGCCCCTGAGAACCTGTTGGAACGCCTTCCACTGCGACGCCATGGTGTCGAGCATATGCGAGTGGACGCCTGGCGATTGTGTCGCGACGGTGGTTGCTCGATACCCTTAGGGAGCACAGCACGTGCTGGACACCCACGCTCACCAGGAGATTCCCATCAGCAGCTTCGCCGACAAGACGTTCACTGCGCCGGCGCAGATCAGGAACTTCTGCATCATCGCCCACATCGACCATGGCAAGTCGACGCTGGCGGACCGGATGCTGCAGCTCACCGGTGTCGTCGACGACCGGTCGATGCGTGCCCAATACCTGGACCGCATGGACATCGAGCGTGAGCGCGGCATCACCATCAAGGCCCAGAACGTCCGGCTGCCTTGGAAGGTCAACGACGAAGAGTTCGTCCTGCATCTGATCGACACCCCGGGCCACGTCGACTTCACCTACGAGGTGTCCCGTGCCCTGGAGGCGTGCGAGGGTGCGGTGCTGCTGGTCGACGCGGCGCAGGGCATCGAGGCGCAGACGCTGGCCAACCTGTACCTGGCGCTCGACCGGGACCTCACGATCATCCCGGTGCTCAACAAGATCGACCTGCCCGCCGCGGACCCGGAGCGTTACGCCGGTGAGCTCGCGCACATCATCGGCTGCGAGCCGTCGGACGTGCTGCGGGTGTCCGGCAAGACGGGCGAGGGGGTGGCCGAGCTGCTCGACGAGGTGGTGCGGCAGGTGCCTGCACCGACCGGCGATGCCGACGCTCCCGCCCGTGCCATGATCTTCGACTCGGTCTATGACATCTACCGCGGTGTGGTGACGTATGTCCGTGTCGTGGACGGCAAGATCACCCCGCGCGAGCGCATCGCAATGATGTCCACCGGCGCCACCCACGAACTGCTCGAGGTCGGCATCGTCTCGCCTGAACCGAAGGCCAGTGAGGGCCTCGGTGTCGGTGAGGTGGGTTACCTCATCACGGGTGTGAAAGACGTCCGCCAGTCCAAGGTCGGCGACACCGTGACGACGGCGCGCAAGGGTGCGACTGAGGCCCTCACCGGCTACCGCGAACCCAAGCCGATGGTGTACTCGGGCCTGTACCCGGTGGACGGCTCGGATTACCCGGACCTGCGCGACGCCCTGGACAAGCTGCAGCTCAACGACGCGGCGCTGACCTATGAGCCCGAGACGTCGGTGGCGCTGGGCTTCGGGTTCCGCTGCGGCTTCCTCGGGCTGCTGCACATGGAGATCACCCGAGAGCGGCTGGAGCGCGAATTCAACCTGGACCTGATCTCCACTTCCCCCAACGTGGTCTACCGGGTGATCAAGGACGACGGCTCCGAGAGCGTGGTGACCAACCCGTCGGACTGGCCCGAGGGCAAGGTCCGGGAGGTCTACGAACCGGTGGTCAAGACCACGGTGATCGCGCCGAGTGAGTTCATCGGCACGATCATGGAACTGTGCCAGTCCCGGCGCGGCGAGTTGGGCGGCATGGACTACCTGTCACCCGAGCGGGTCGAACTGCGTTACACCATGCCGTTGGGCGAGATCATCTTCGACTTCTTCGACTCGCTCAAATCCCGCACCCGCGGCTACGCCAGCCTCGACTACGAGGAGGCCGGCGAACAGCAGGCCGACCTGGTCAAGGTCGACATCCTGCTGCAGGGCGAGGCGGTGGATGCGTTCAGTGCGATCGTGCACAAGGATTCGGCGTCGGCCTACGGCAACAAGATGACCACCAAGCTCAAGGAGCTCATCCCGCGCCAGCAGTTCGAGGTGCCGGTCCAGGCCGCGATCGGCTCGAAAATCATTGCCCGCGAGAACATCCGGGCGATCCGCAAGGACGTGCTGTCCAAGTGCTACGGCGGTGACATCACCCGTAAGCGCAAGCTGCTGGAGAAGCAGAAAGAGGGCAAGAAGCGCATGAAGACCATCGGTCGTGTGGATGTTCCTCAGGAGGCGTTCGTCGCGGCGCTGTCCACCGACGCGGCCGCGGACAAGTCGAAGAAGTAACCGCGGGGATAGCTTCGCGCTGAGCGCAAACCTCGGCTGCGGTCGGTCGCGATCGTAGTGTCGCCGGAGTGTCCAGAGAGCTGCATCTGCTCGCCTTCGGCAATACCCGGTCTGCCGGGCCGTGGCGGCATCCCGACATCGACAACAGCACGGCGGGCGTGCGCCGGCGGCTGATCAGCTATGCCCAGACCGCCGAGGCCGGTACGTTCGACGCGCTGTTCTTCGCCGACGGCCTGAACTACGGGCCACCCGCGACCTGGGCTTACAAGATCACCGAGGACTTCGAACCGCTCACCGCGACGGCGGCACTGTCCTCGGTCACGGAGCGGATCGGGCTGGTGGTCACCGGGTCGGCTACCTTGGCGCATCCGTACCACCTTGCCCGGCAATTGCTTTCACTCGATCATCTCAGTGGCGGCCGGGCCGGCTGGAATTTGGTGACCAGCTTCGCGCAGGCCGCCGCCGACAACTTCAGTGCCCGCGGCGTGGTGGCCCACGACGAGCGCTACCGCATCGCAGAGGAAGCGCTCGCGGTGGTGCGCAAACTGTGGGACGGCTGGGGCGAGGACACCGTCGTCGAGGACCGGGCCGCAGGGATATTCAACGACGTCAACAAGATTCAACCGACCGACCACCACGGCCGGTACTTCGACGTGGCGGGTCCGCTGGGCGCGGCCCGCTCGGCGCAAGGCCGACCGGTGATCTTCCAGGCCGGATCATCGGAAACCGGGCGGGGTTTCGCGGCCCGGCACGCCGAGGTGATCTTCACCAGCCACGGCAACCGGGCGCGGGCGCAGGAGTTCTACACCCAGATCCATCAGGAGTCACGGCGACTGGGCCGGGCCCGGCCGCCACTCATCACCCCGTCGCTGCGATATGTCGTCGGTTCCACCGAGGACGAAGCCAGGCGTGCCCAGCAGCAGGAGTACGAGTACTTCAGCCCGCAGTACCAGGCCGGCTGGCTGCTCGAGGTGGACGTGGACGTCACCGGGGCGGACCTGGACGGTCCGGTTCCGGCATCGGCCTTCCCGGCACACACCGAGACCCACCAGACCGCGCTGGCCGGCTACCGCCTGCTGGCGACGGAAGGAAACCCGACGGTGCGGGAGTTCCTGTATCGCACGGTCAACGGTTGGGGCGCGGCCGTGGCGGGCACACCCGAGCAGATCGCCGACGAGATCGAGCACTGGTTCACCACCGGCGCCGCTGACGGCTTCGTGCTGCGCGACTCCGGATTGCCCGGACAGCATGAGCTTTTCGTCGATCAGGTCGTTCCCGTCCTGCGCAAGCGTGGGCTGTTCCGCCACGAATACGCCGGCACCACACTGCGATCCCATCTGGGGCTCGACGTGCCGCAGCGGCAGGCGTCATGACTCAACCGTATGTGCTGTCGGCGTTCACCATGTCGACGGTGTCGCACGGCAATTTCGGGTTGTGGCGCCACCCGCACGATCGCACCGGCGATTACACCGATGTGCGTTACTGGGTGGAGTTGGCGAAGCTGCTCGACGACGGTGGTTTCGACACGTTGTTCATCGCGGATGCGTTGGGGCAGCTCGATGTGTTCGGCGGTGACGCGAGTGCCGCGTTGGCCCGCGCGGTGCAGACGCCGGTGACCGATCCGCTGCTGGTGGTCTCGGCGATGGCCGCGGCCACGCGGCGGCTGGGGTTCGGCATCACGGTGTCCACCACGTATGAGAGCCCATATCTGCTGGCCCGCAAGTTCAGCACGCTGGATCACCTCACCGGCGGCCGGATCGGCTGGAACATCGTGACATCTCTGCTCGACAGTGCCGCCCGCAACATCATCGGACGGGACCGGCAGATCCCGCACGACGAGCGGTATGCGATGGCCCAGGAGTTCGTGGAGGTGACGTACAAGCTCTGGGAGGGCTCGTGGGAACCCGGTGCGGTGCTGCGTGATACCGAGCGCGGGGTCTACACCGATCCGGCGAAGGTGCACGACATCGACCACTACGGGCGGTATTTCACGGTTCCCGGGGCGCACCTGGTGGAACCCTCGCCGCAACGCACCCCGGTCTTGTTCCAGGCGGGCACCTCGCCTGCCGGCCGCGAGTTCGCCGCCCGCAACGCAGAGTTGGTGTTCGTCAGCGATCCGCGGCCCGAGGTGCTGCGCGGCCACATCGACGACATCCGTCGCCGGGCGAGCGCGCACGGGCGGGATCCCCGATCCCTGAAATTCATCACCTCCGTCGAGATCGTGACGGACAGTACCGATTCCGCAGCGCAGGCAAAGGCGCGTGAACTCGGCGAGTTCCACGACCTCGAAGGCGGCCTGGTGTTGTTGTCGGCACTGTCGGGCGTGGACTGGTCGACATATGGGGTGGATCGCCCGATCGGGCAGTTCGACACCGACGCCAGCCGGTCCATCCTGGCTGCGGTCACCGATGCCGATGTCCGGGACCGTCTTACCCTGCGGGATTACGTCGGCGGGCTGGGCGGTTTCGGTGGCGAGCTGTTCGTCGGATCCGCCACCACCGTCGCTGATTCCTTGGACGCCTACGCCGACCGGACCGGGGTGGACGGTTTCAACATCGCCTATCACGTCACGCCCGGCAGTTTTGCCGATGTGGCCACGTACCTCATTCCCGAGCTGCGACGGCGCGGCCGCGCCCGTGAACTCGGCGATCCGACGACCTTGCGGCAGAGGCTGTTCGGCGGAGGCGACGGATTTCTCCCTGACGGCCACCCTGGCGCCGCATTTCGCAGGAATTCCGTTACTTCGCAATAGAATCCCGCCGATTCCATAGCTGACGGCACGAAACCGATTGCGGCAGTGTGGCAGTACACACCGCGGGAGGCGTCGCGGTCAGAAAGGGACATTGCCGTGACCACTACAGACGAACCGAAGACAGGCCCGGAGATTCAGGCGGCGGGCCGCACCCTGATCGCCGCGGAATCGACCGGTCTCGAATCCGGGGCGCTCGGCCCGTGGGGTGTGTTCGCCCAGGGGCTGGCAGCTGCCGCACCGAGCGTGGCCCTGGCCGTGGTGCCGTTCTCGTTGTTCGTGGCCGCGGGCAAGGGGGCCGCCTGGGCTGCTGTGATCGGCCTGTCCATCGTGGTGCTGGTCGCCGTCACGATCAGTTTCCAGGCCAAGCGCACGGTGTCGTCCGGATCGCTGGGCACCTACACCGGCAACGGTTTGGGTCCCGGTTTCGCCTTCGCCGCCGGGTTCAGCCTGCTGTTCGGTTACATCGGTTTCGCCACCACCGGCACCCTCGGCGGGGTGCTCTACCTCGACGCCTTTTTGGAGTCCATCGGCCTTGGCTCCCAGGCGGTTTGGTTCCGCCTACTGCTGGTGCTCGTGGTGGTCGGCATCGCGGTGTACCTGCCGTACCGAGGGGTGTCACTGGCCGCCAAATACGAGCTGGCCTTCGAACTGCTGGCCATCGCGTCGATCCTGGTGATCATCGTGGCTTCCTACATCGGCTATGGCTTCCGCATCGACTGGGAGCAGTGGAGTCCGCAGCACCTGGGGTCCAGCGCAACGTTCATCGCGGCGGTTACCGCGGTGGGGTCATACGCCGGGTTCGAGAGCGTCGCCTCGCTCGGCGCCGAAGCGAAGGACGCGCACCGCAACATCGCCAGATCTCTGCTGCGCGTCGTGCTCTTGATCGGCGCGCTGTACATCTTCGCGACCTATCCGCAGATCCTGCACTTCGGTGAGATCGACGGGGACAAGGCGGTGCTGCCGCAGCTGGCCACCAGTGTCGGGGTGGCTTGGGTGAACCAGATCGTCAGCGGCGCCGTCGCGATCGCGTTCATCGTGTTCGTCACCGCGGTCACCACCGCGGCGGCCCGGTCGCTGTTCACGTTCGCCCACGAGGGTGCGTTGCCGCAGGTGTTCACCAAGGTGCATCCGGCCTACAAGACGCCGTGGGCCGGTGTGGTGTTCGTCGGACTCCTGGCCCTGGTGTTCTCGATCGTGGCTACCTTCAGCTCCGCCGGCCGGCTGGTCTTCGATGTCTACGGCGGGTACGTGGCCAACTGGGGCTTCCTGGTGAGTTATCTGCTGGTGGTCATCGCCACTCCGGTCTGGCTGCGCAAGATCGGGGCTCTGACCCCGGCCCGGCTCGCGGTGTCGATCGCGGCTACCGCCGGCCTGGGTTATGTGATCGTCAGCAACTTCTACCCGGTGCCCGAGTTCCCTTTCAACATCCTGCCTTTCGTGTTCGCCGCCATCCTGCTGGCCGGCCTGTCCTGGTACTGGTACCTGAAGCGGACCAACCCCGAGGTGGCCAACCGGATCGGCAGCATTCAGACCCTGTCCGAGGACGAGCAACAGCGCCTGGCCGACCAAGGTATCGGCGAGGTCCTCCAGCAGTCACAGGTCGCTCCGATCGACGAGGAACGCAAATGACGCTCACCGACCAAGGGCTGACCACCGGCCGGACGGTGAAGGCGGCCACCCCACATGACTATCCACTGATCGCGGACTTCCTGGCCACCACACCGGGTTTGCGTGGACGAAAGTTCGCCGCCGATTCGCGTGATGTCGCCGAGCAGTTCGAGGGCGTGTATCCCGGTTCGGCAGTGGTCCTGCGCGGTGCGTCGGCAGACGTGCTCGGATACGCCGCGTTGCACCGGCCCGATGGTGCCGAGCCGGAGGTGTTGGGAGACTTCGTATTCAGTCCGTCGGTTGCGAGCGCGACCGTCGACGCGGTGGTCGGCGAGACCGTCGAGCGATTCCGCCGGGTTGCCACCCCGGGCGCGTATCTGCGGGTCTACATCGGGGCCGACCAGCCGGCGGCGATCGACGCGCTGGTGCGCCGCGGGGCGTGGAAGGAGCGGCAGTTCGTCGCGACCCGCAAGCCGCTGCACGGCGAGGATCCCGCCGCGCTGGGCGCCGCACGCATCGACGGCCTGACGATTCTGTCCTGGCCCGAGGTGATCTCGGCCGGATTCGCCGAACAAGTCCGGCAGCTACAGTTCGACACGTTCAGTGAGCATTTCGGAAACATGTCGAAAACCCCGCAGCGCTGGGAACACCACCTGCGCAGCCGGGCGTTCAACCCGGACTTCAGCATCGCCGCGGTCGATGAGGGCGGGGTGGTGGTCGGCTATGTACTGGGGTCGACGTACACCGTGGGAACCGGCACCGACGAGGAGCGCAGCGCGCACACCGATTACATCGGTGTGCGCCGCGACCGGAGAACGCGTGGGACCGGGCAACTGCTGTTGCGCAAAGTCTGGCTGGCGGCCTTGAGGCGCGGGTTCACCGTCGCCTCGTTGGGCACTGACATCGACAACGCCAGCAAGGCGCATGAGCTGTACCGCCGCCTCGGGTACGTGGCGGTCGGGGACCAGTACGCATATCGCATCGACAATGACGGGAGGCTCCGATGAGCAGTGCAGGTACGTATCTGAAGCGGCCGTCCGGTTACGACGCCGAGTTGCAGTCGGTGTTCCGGCCGATCTTCGAGCGCATTGCCGAGGGCAATATGGCACGCGAACGGGACCGGGTCTTCCCGCACGAGCAGGTGCGGTGGCTCAGCGATGCCGGATTCGGCACCGTGCGGATCCCCGCGGAACAGGGCGGTTTCGGCGCGTCCCTGGAGCAGACCTTCCTGCTGCTGGCCGAATTGGGTGAGGCCGACGCCAACGTCGCCCATATCTGGCGTAACCACCTGGCGTTCGTCGAGGACCGGCTCAACGCACCGGTTTCGGAGGACAACGCCGCCTGGATCAAGCGGTTCCTGGCCGGCGAATTCGTGGGAGGCGGCTGGACCGAGGCCAACAACCTGACCCTGGCGAATCTGGCCACGACGGTCACCGAGGAGGGCGACCACTGGCTGGTATCGGGCGCGAAATACTATGCGACGGGCAGTCTTTACGCCGACTGGCTGGATGTCCTGGGTCGCGGTGCGGACGGCGAGCTGTGGACGGCCCTGGTGCGCGCCGACGATCCGGGCGTCACGCTGGTCGACGACTGGCGAGGGTTCGGCCAGCGCACGACAGCCAGCGGTTCGGCACGCTACGAGGCGGCGCGCGCGGAACCGGGCAACGTCTTTCCCGCCGCCGAGCGGTTTGGCTATCAGGCGCACTTCTATCAGATCGCCATGCTGGCGGTCCTGACCGGAATCACGCGGGCCGTGCATCGGGACGGGACGGCCGCGTTGCGCCGACGTACCCGAAACTATCCGCAGGGCCTTTCCGAGCTGCCTGCCGAAGACGCACAACTGCTGCAGGTGATCGGGGAGATCTCGGCCGAGGCGTTCGGTGCCGAGGCGGCCTTGGGGTTGAGTGCCCGCGCCCTCGATCGCATCGTCCTGGGCCGACTGGCCGGCAGTGACGACCACGCCCGCGAGCTGCTGATCGACGCCGAGGTGGCCGTGGCACAGGCACAACTGGCGATCATCGGTGCGGCGCTTCGGTCCACCACCAAGGTATTCGATGCCCTCGGGGCCTCCGGTGTGTCCGAAGAGCTTGGCCTGGACCGGCATTGGCGCAACGCCCGCACCTTGGCGTCGCACAACCCCGCGGTTTACAAGGCGCGCATCCTGGGGGACTGGTTCGTCAACGGAAAGGACCCGGTGGCCGATCTGGTGCGCCGGGGCCGCGGCGGCCAGGGCAACTGAGCCGTCTTCAGTCGACCTGCAGCACCGCCTTGCCGGCGACCTTTCGGTCGAGCAGGGCGTGGGCGGCCGCCGCGATGTTGTCCCACGAGTCGCGCAGACCGATCTGTGGGTCGAGTTCGCCGTCGGCCACCAGGGTCAGCAGGTAGGCGAGATCGGCCTGGAACGGCGCTCGAACAGTGAACGGCTCCAAGCGTTTCCGGTGCCCGCGCCGCCGCTCGGCCTCGAAGTCGATGGTGGTCGGCTCATTGGAGGCCATGCCGATGGACTGCACCGACCCGCCGTCGGACACCAGGCTGAAGGCCTGCGCCAAGAGCTTTCCACCGACGTTGTCGAGCACGCCGAACACCGGATCGGTCACCGCGTCGAGCCCGACCACCACCTCGGCGGCACCCAATTCCGTCAGGCCTTCGCCGCGCGGCGCACTGCCGACCGCGGCGATCACATGAGCGCCGGCCCGGGCGGCCAGCTGCACCGCGAACCGACCGACACCGCCGGACGCGCCCGTGATCAACACCCGGCGGCCGACCACCGGGCCGAGCGCCCGCAACGCCTGCAGTGCGGTCACCCCGGCGACCGGCAGCGCGGCAGCTTCGTCGAATTCGACGAATTCGGGAAGCTCGACCAGGTTGTCCGTCGAGACGACACGACGTTCGGCCCAACCGGCCTCACCGCTGAATCCGACCACCCGGGCGCCGACCGGCGGTCCGGAGCCGTCGGCCGCGGCTTGGGTGACGACGCCCGCGCTGTCCCAGCCGGGAACTTCGCCCGGACGGCGCATCTGATCGATGAAGTGCAGTTCCCCGAAATTCAGCCCGATCGCATGGACGTCGATCAGGGCCTGAGATTCGGTGACCGAAGGCTCGGCCACCTCGTCGAACCGGAGGTTGGCCGGCGCGTGCGGGTCGTAGACGAGGGCTCGCATGAACGGGCTAACCCCGGAGGGTCTGCCACTATTCCCTTAAGGTGGCGACGTGAGCGACAAGGACCGCATCCGTTGGGACGCGGCCTACGCCGACCGCGAGCCGGACGATGACCTGCCGGCCCTGCCGCAGGTTTTCGACGGCCACGCCGACCAGTTTCCCGTGACCGGGTCGGCCATCGACATCGCGTGCGGTACCGGCCGGGCCGCGGTGTGGCTGGCGCAGCGCGGCCTACACGTGCGGGGTATCGACGTATCCTCCGTGGCGATCGACCGGGCGAAGCGCTCAGCCATCCGCCACGGGGTGGCCGGGCGCTGTCGGTTCGAGGTCGCCGACCTCGACGATGGCCTGCCCGCCGGGCCGCAGGTCGACGTCGTGCTGTGCCATCGCTTCCGCGACCCAGGCCTCTACCCGGCACTGTCCGCCCGGCTGAAGCCGGGCGGCCTGCTGGCCGTCTGTGTGCTCAGTGAGGTGGGCGCGGAGCCGGGCCGATTCCGCGCGGCGGCAGGTGAACTCGGGGCGGCCTTTGCCGGTCTTGAGACGTTCGAGGCGTGCGAGGCCGATGGTGAGGCCTGGCTGCTGGCCCGTGCGCCTGTTACCGGGCGGCGTTGACGGGAATCCGCCGGGCCTGCGCCAGCAGCTCACCCCAGGCGTTGAACGCCTCGGCGTACTCGGCCGAGGTGCCCGAGCTGCCGCCCGCGAGATCGACCAAAGCCCTTGCGATACTGCCGATTCCGATCCCGGTGCGCTGCACCACCCGGACCAGCTCGGCGAACGCCTGATCCGGCGCGCAACCGCGCAGGGCGACCAGAACACCGATCGCCACGTCGATCTTGATGCGTGAAGTGTCGTCTGCACGGTTGTAGCTCATGCACCGATGGTGCTCGCCGGGCAACGCCGGATCCAGGGATCGGCGCACCGTGATTTCTCCCGCGCGGCCTACATCGGGGCGTTGGCCGGCTGGAAGACTCCGGAGCTGTCGGATTCCTCCTCGGCCCGGATCACGTGCACCACGGCGTTGATCAGCGCCAGGTGGGTGAATGCCTGCGGGAAGTTGCCCAGGTGCCGGCCGGTACGCGGCTCGATCTCTTCGGCGTACAGGTGCAGCGGGCTGGCGAAGGACAGCAACCGCTCCAGCAGATGCTTGGCCCGGCTCACCTCACCGATCTCGACCAGTGCGGACACCAGCCAGAACGAACAGATGGTGAACGTGCCTTCTTCGCCGGACAGGCCGTCGTCGGTCTCCTCGACGCGGTAGCGCAGCACCAGCCCGTCTTCGGTGAGTTCGTCGGCGATCGCCAGCACCGTGGCCCGCACCCGCGGATCGTCCGATGGCAGGAATCGGGTGAGCACCGCCAGCAGCAGCGAGGCGTCCAGTGCGTCGTCGTTGTAGCGCTGGGTCAGCACGCCTCGCGAGTCCACGCCGCGGGCCAGGACATCGGCCTTGATCTCCTCGGCGATGGCGCGCCATTGCTGCGCATAGCTCTTCTCGCCCTGAAGCTCGGCCAGCTTCGAACCACGATCCAGTGCCACCCAGCACATGATCTTGCTGGAGGTGAAGTGCTGCGGTTCGCCGCGCACCTCCCAGATGCCGCGGTCGGGTTCCTTCCAGTGCTTGATGGCTTCCTCGACCTGGTTCTTCAGCACCGGCCACAGTGCTTCGGGAATCTGCTCGCGCGACTTGGCGTGCAGGTACACCGAATCCAGCATGGTGCCCCAGATGTCGTGCTGCATCTGGTTGTAGGCGCCGTTGCCGATGCGCACGGGCCGGGCGTTGTCGTAGCCCGAGAGGTGGTGCAACTCTTCCTCGACCAGGCTGCGTTCGCCGCCGACCCCGTACATCACCTGCAGTGGGTGCCGCTCGCCGTTGTTCGCGCCGGAGACGTCGGCGATGAAGGAGAAGAAATCGTCGGCCTCCCGGTCCAGGCCGAGCGTGTACAAACCCCACAGCGCGAAGGTGGAGTCGCGTATCCACGAATAGCGGTAGTCCCAGTTGCGTTCGCCCTGCGGGGTTTCCGGTAGCGACGTGGTGGGTGCGGCCAACAGTGCCCCGGTCGGCGAGTAGGTCAACCCTTTCAGGGTCAGCGCGCTGCGCTGCAGGTACGACCGCCACGGGTGATCGGGGAAGTCGCCGATGTTGATCCACTGCCGCCACGACTCGCTGGTCTTCCACATCTTGTCGGCCGCTTCTTCGAAGGTCTGCGGGGCCGGGTGCTTGGACCAGCTCAGCGCGACGAACACGTTGTCGCCCTCGGTGAGCCGCGTGCGGGCGCGGGCCTCACGGCCCTCGATGCCGATGCGCAGATTGGTGGTGAGGCGCAGGGTGGGGTGCGAATCCGGGTTGCGGCTGGCGCGGGCGATGGCTTCGCCGTAGGCCGGTCCCGAGTACTCCCACGAGGCACTGACCCGGTGGTAGTCGAACGCCGGCTCGCAGTTCATCACGAGTTCGACGGTGCCGCTGACGCAGCGGACGGTACGGAGCAGGATGTGCTCGGCATCCCAGTCCATGGGGGTGCGTCGATGGGTGCGCGACCGGGTGTCGATGTCGTGCCACGGACCCATCACCAGCGCATCGCGCACGATCAGCCAGCCGGTGTGGGTTTGCCAGGTGGTTTCCAGGATCAAGCTGCCCGGCAGGTAGCGCCGCGCCGCCGGAACGGTCACGCCATAGGGTCCGAGCCGGAAGTGGCCCGCGCTGCGGTCCAGGATCGCTCCGAACACGCTGGGGGAGTCCGGGCGCGGGACACACAGCCACTCCACCGAACCGGCCGAGGAGATCAGGCAGGTGTTCTCGCAGTCGGACAGGAAGCCGTAGTCGGCGATCGGTGGGAACGGGTTCCGCAGGCCCCCGCCCGACGAATACGGCACCGGGGCGGTCGCGGTCAACGGCGCCTCGGGTGTCTTGGGGGCCTCAGCTGTCTTGTCGAGTGCCGCGACGACATCCGTGGGCTCGGTGTGTTGCAGGACCATCCGCACATCATCATCTGCGGATAGAGGTGTCGTCTACCCAATACGCACGTGGCGAACGTTACGGGCGGGACGGGACCGAAAATGGATGAACCGGACGATCGCCTACGCTTGCCCCATGGCGGCAATCCTGAACTGGTGGGACGGCGTCGAATTGTGGCTGACCGGGCTGCCGTTCGTCGTGCAGACCGCCGTGGTGATGCCGGTGGTGCTGGCACTGGCCTATGGCAGTGCCGTCGTTCTCGACGGCGCGCTGAGCTGGGGAACCACCGGCTTGCACCGGCTGCGCCACGCCCCGGCTGACGAGGTGGAATCAGAGTGAACGGTATGCCGCGCTCACGCGTCACGTTGATCTTGATTCTGCTGGTCGTGCTGGTCATCGTGATGTGGTTGCTGACTCGCTAGCCAAACGCTGAACGCTCGACGGGCGCGACGCCGGAATTCTGTTATTCTTCGCGCCATGCATTCAGCGTCCGGCAAGACCGAGAGCCATGTGTTGGCTCTCATTGCCGTGGGTTCATGCGCTGTTGCTGACGTCGCCTGTTGTCGCTGACTCCACTCCGTCCGCGGTTTGGTGTCGGTGGCGCTATTTCTACGCCCGGATACTCTTCTTCGCCTTTCCGCCTGACGGACCTCGCAATGTCCGCTGTCCGCAAGAAAGGTCATCAGTGCCCGTTTACAAGACCAACCTCAACAAGTTCTGGCGTACCGCCACCGTCCTGGCCACAACCGGCGTGCTCGCGGTCGGCTGCGGTGGCGGTGCCAGCGATGTCGCCGGCGGCGATCAGGGTGCCGCGAACGCGGACACCACGTTGACGCTCGTCGCGTACGCCGTGCCGGAGCCCGGCTGGAGCAAGATAATCCCGGCGTTCGCCGCCAGCGAGGAAGGCAAGGGCGTCGCGGTGCGGACGTCCTACGGCGCCTCGGGCGACCAGTCCCGGGCCGTGGCCGACGGCAAGCCGGCCGACATCGTCAACTTCTCGGTCGAGCCCGACGTCACCCGCCTGGTGAAGGCCGACAAGGTGGCCGACGACTGGAGTGCGGGCAATACGAAAGGCATCCCGTTCGGTTCTGTGGTGTCATTGGTGGTGCGCAAGGGTAACCCCAAGGGCATCAAAGACTGGGATGACCTGCTGCAGCCCGGGCTCGAGGTGGTCACCCCGAGCCCGCTGAGTTCGGGTTCGGCCAAGTGGAACCTGCTGGCGCCGTACGCGGCGAAGAGCAACGGCGGCAAGGATTCCGCGGCCGGTCTCGACTTCGTCAACAAGCTGGTGACCGAACACGTCAAGACCCGCCCGGGTTCGGGCCGCGAAGCCACCGACGTGTTCCTGCAGGGCACGGGCGACGTGTTGATCAGCTACGAGAACGAGGCGATCAACGTCGAGCGGCAGGGCAAGGACGTCGAGCACGTCAACCCGCCGCAGACCTTCAAGATCGAGAACCCGGTGGCGGTCGTCAAGACCAGCGCCCACGCCGACAAGGCCAAGGCCCTGGCGAACTTCCTGCTCACCGCAGAGGGACAGAAGTTGTGGGCCGAGGCCGGATTCCGTCCGGTGGACCCCGCGGTGGCGGCCGACTTCGCCAAGGACTTCCCGACGCCGGAGAAGCTGTGGACGATCGCTGATCTCGGCGGATGGAGCGAGGTCGACCCGGCGTTGTTCGACAAGGACAACGGCTCGATCACCAAGATCTACAAGCAGGCGACTGGATGACATCTGTAGCCCAGACCGATGCGGCCCAGCCTGATCCGGGTGCGCCCGCGCCGGGGGATTCCGCCCCCGGCGCGCGGCCCGGCCGCTACGGAAGCACCTCACTGCGAGTGGGTGCCGCCTCGATCTGGTTGAGCGTCATCGTGTTGCTGCCCCTGGCCGCGATCCTGTGGCAGGCCGCCGGCGGCGGGTGGAAGGCCTTCTGGTTGGCCGTCACCTCCAACGCCGCCCTGGAATCGTTCCGGGTGACGTTGACCATCTCGGCCGGGGTCACGGTGGTCAACCTTGTCTTCGGCCTGATCGTGGCCTGGGTGCTGACCCGCGATGACTTCCCCGGCAAGCGGCTGGTCGATTCGGTGATCGATCTGCCGTTCGCCTTGCCGACCATCGTGGCGAGCCTGGTGATGCTGGCGCTCTACGGTCCGGCCAGTCCGGTCGGCCTGCACCTGCAGCACACCAAGTGGGGTGTCGGTGTCGCGCTGCTGTTCGTCACGTTGCCGTTCGTGGTGCGCTCGGTCCAGCCGGTGTTGCTGGAACTGGACCGCGATGTGGAGGAAGCCGCCGCTTCGCTGGGTGCCAACACCTTCACCATCCTGACCAAGATCATCCTGCCCGCGCTGCTGCCTTCGTTGTTGTCGGGTGCCGGCCTGGCGTTCTCCCGTGCCATCGGCGAGTTCGGCTCGGTGGTGCTGATCGGTGGCGCGGTACCGGGTGAGACCGAAGTGTCGTCCCAGTGGATCCGCACCCTGATCGAGAACGACGACCGCACCGGTGCCGCGGCGATCTCGATTGTGCTGCTGGTGATCTCGTTCGTCGTGCTGTTCGTGCTGCGAGCGGTGGGCTCGCGCGCGGCCAAGCGTGAGGAGCTCTCGGCATGACGCTCTCGCCGCCGGTGCGTTACCTGCTGCGCTTTCTGGCACTGGCTTACGTGACAGTGCTGGTGGTGGTGCCGGTCGGGTTGATCCTCTGGCGCACCTTCAGCCCAGGAATCGGCGCGTTCTTCGCATCGGTGGGCACCCCGGCGGCCATCTCGGCGCTGAACCTGTCGCTGTTGGTGGTCGCGATCGTGGTGCCGCTGAACGTATTGTTCGGCGTTCCCACCGCGCTCGTGTTGGCCCGCAACCGGTTCCGTGGCAAGAGCGCTTCCCGCCCAGGCGTCGTCGCTGCTCGGGTTGGTCGACGACGAGACCGTCGCCCGGATCCACGACGAACGCTCCCGGCCGCTGCGGTGGACCCCGGGTGCGGACCCGTCGGTCGCCGAGGTGGTCGGTGACCGGTTCGGTGCCCAGGTGGTGACCAGGTCCGTGGACCCGCTGCTCACCGGTGTGTATGCCGGGTCGTCGGCGACGATCGGGTTGCGTTCGGCGGTCCCGTCGCTGGCGGCAGCCCTGGACCGCGGAGCGCGAAGCCTCACCGAGGCGGTGCGCGATGCGCTGCCGCCGCCCTCGGACGCGCCGGTGTTCGGCGCCGTCGACGGCGGCTACATGGTGCTGCTGGAGGAACTGCGTCGTCGCGCCGATGTGCGGTGGGCTCAGGTCGCCGCGGTACGGGTGGACCGGCGTGGCCGGGGCTGGTCGGTGCTCGACGACGAGGGCGCCAGTTGGTATGCCGACGCGGTCTTGTTGGCGGTACCCGCCCCACATCTGCCGTCATTGATCGAACAGGTCGCCCCGCGCACCGCGGCCGCGGCCCGGCGGATCCGGGTGGCCTCGGCGGCGGTGGTAGCTCTGGCGCTGCCGGGCGGTACGCCGTTGCCGCAGCAGTCCGGGGTGCTCGTGGCCGCGGGGGAACGGCTCAACGCCAAGGCGATCACGATGTCGTCGCGCAAATGGGGCCGGCGCGGGAACGTCGAGATGGTGCGGCTCTCGTTCGGCCGTTATGGCGACGACATGGCCCGCAGTACCGGTGACGAGGATCTGCTGGCCTGGTCGGCGCGCGATCTGAACACGCTGTTCGGGGTCGCGGTGGAACCGGTGGACAGCCATGTGCATCGCTGGATCGACGCGATGCCGCAGTACGGGCCCGGCCACCTCGATCTGGTCGCCGAACTGCGTGCGGGCCTGCCTGCAACGCTGGCGGTGGCCGGCGGTTACCTGGACGGGATCGGGGTGCCCGCATGTGTGGGCACCGCCACCCGGGCGGCCGCGGAACTGGTGTACAGCGGCGTGGCACGATAGGCGCATGGCCAAGCTCGACTATGACGAACTGAACTCCACCATCCGCTACCTGATGTTTTCGGTGTTCGCGGTGAGCCCCGGAGAGTTGGGCGAGGAACGCGCCCAGGTGACCGACGAGGCGACGGCGTTCTTCAAGACGCAGGAAGAGCGCGGGGTGGTCGTGCGCGGCCTGTACGACGTGGCCGGCTTGCGGGCCGACGCCGACTTCATGGTCTGGACCCACGCCGACAACATCGAGGCGCTGCAGGCCACCTACTCGGACTTCCGCCGCACCACCGCGCTGGGCCGCATCAGCGACCCGGTGTGGAGCAGCGTGGCGCTGCACCGCCCCGCCGAGTTCAACAAGAGCCATGTCCCGGCGTTCATCGCCGGTGAGGATCCGGGCAATTACATCTGCGTGTACCCGTTCGTGCGCTCCTACGAGTGGTACCTGCTGCCCGACGAAGAGCGTCGCCGCATGCTGTCCGAGCACGGTATGGCCGCCCGGGGGTACAAGGATGTGCGGGCCAACACGGTGCCGGCGTTCGCCCTCGGCGACTACGAGTGGATCCTGGCCTTCGAGGCGCCCGAGCTGCACCGCATCGTCGACTTGATGCGTGATCTTCGGGCCACCGACGCCCGGCGCCACACCCGCGAGGAGACGCCGTTCTTCACCGGCCCGCGGGTCAGCGTCGAGGATCTGGTCGCCAAGCTGCCCTAGTTCTTCCTGCGCGAGCAGACGCAAATGCCCCTGTACACCCGGCGTGTCGGGGGCATTTGCGTCTGCTCGCGCAAGGTGGTTGACCCGTGGGCCGGCATCACACCGGCTTGGGCACCAGCTTCAGGGAGATCGAGTTGATGCAGTACCGCTGATCGGTCGGCGTGGGATAGCCCTCGCCTTCGAACACGTGCCCCAGGTGGCTGTGGCAGTTCGCGCACAGCACCTCGACTCGGCGCATCCCCAGTGATGTGTCCGACCGCAGAATCACCGCGGCGGAATCGGCCGGGTCGAAGAACGACGGCCAACCGCAATGGGATTCGAACTTCTCGGTGCTGCGGAACAACTCGGCACCGCAGGCCCGGCATTCGTAGACGCCTTCGGTCTTGGTGTCGGTGTACTCGCCGGTGAAGGGCCGCTCGGTGCCCGCGCGGCGCAGCACCGCGAACTCCTCGGGGGTCAGCTTCTCGCGCCACTCGTCATCGGTGAGTTGCAGCTTGGGACCGTCGGTTGTCATATCCCCAAGTTACGTTCTGCTCGGCGGTCAGCGCCACTGACCTCGGGCGGAGCGCCGCTACGCCCACACCAGGTCGCGGCTCGCCGCACTCGGTGAGAGACCGAACATCTCATGGCACACCCGATTGGCGTGGGCGCTGTCGGTGAAGCCGGCCGCATGAGCGGCATCGGTGAGTGACGCGCCATCCCGCACCGCCTCGACGGCGCAGCGCAACCGTGCCCAGCGCACGTACGTCGGAAACGACTGCCCCACCTGATCATTGAACAGTCGGCCGAGCCGGCTCGGCGACAGTGCCACCTGTCGTGCGACGTCGGTGAGCCGGACCTGGCCGGGAAGCAGGCGCGGAATCAGCTCGACCGCGGCGAGCACGCTGGGATGCCAGATGTCCGCCGTGGGCCGGGTGTAACCGGTGGGCGGCGTGGCGATCAGCTGCTCGAGTAGTTGTTCTGGTGGCAAAGGGCTTGTCCAGCAGGGGAGTTGGCGGCCCGTCGCCACCCATGCGGCTACGTCATCGCTGTCGGCGGCGATGCGGCTGAACACGCTCGGGTCGAGAAAGGCCAGTATCCCGGAGGTGGGTTCGAGGATGCGGATGCCGTGGTCATGTCCGGATGGAATGACCGCGGCCGAGGTGACGACGCGGCGTCCGCGCGCATCGGACAGTTCGAACGCACCTGTGAACGTCCGGACCACCTGCGTGGCCACATGGTGGTGTTGGCGCGCATCGGACAAGGTGCCGGTGTAGCAGAGCGCGCCCGCTACGACGGCCACTGCGCCCGACCATGTCCCGTCGCGATTGCCGCTCACCTTCCCAATCTCCCATACGGCCGATCTGTACAAGCCGCCTCTGCCGGGGATCGGCCATGCTGGAAATCCACGAGGACAGGGGAGCTCACATGCCGGCGATGTCACAGATCGAACGCGCCTTCTGCAAGACTGCGCTGTGGCGCGGCGGGACCGGGCAGGCGGTGCTCGGCAGTCTCCCGTTGGATCGCCTCGGCCACGATGTGCTCGAAATCGGTTCGGGTAGTGGTGATATCGCGGCCCGGCTGCGGCAGGCCAATCCTGACTTGGCGATCACCGCGACCGATTTCGATCCGGCGATGGTGCGCACCGCGGCCCGGCGGCTGCAGGCGTATCCGGAGGTGACCGTGCGCGGGGCCGACGCCACCGACCTGCCGTTCTCGGCCGACTCGTTCGATTCGGTCCTGAGCTGCCTGATGCTGCATCACATCGTGGAGTGGGAGCGGGCGATCGCCGAGATCGCCCGGGTGCTGCGGCCCGGTGGAGTGTTCACCGGCTACGACCTGACCCGCACGCCGATGGCGACGGCGATTCACCGGCTGGATCGGTCACCGTTCCGGCTGGTCAACCCCGACGAGCTCGAGGAGGTCTGTGCACGGCACGGCCTGGCGGTGCGGACCCGGACCCGGCTGGCGGGCCAGGTCATGCAGTTCAGCTCAGACTGATTCGGCTTCTTTGGCCCGGCTCAGCCACGGCGGGTCGATGCCCTCGTCGAGCCTGTCGTCCTGCTTGGCGTCCAGATAGCGGAAGTACAGCACACAGAACACCACGACCAGCATGAGCGACCAGCCGTAGGTGATCTTCATGTATTCCAGGAACCGGCCGGTGGTGGGCCAACGCCACAACAGCCAGCGGTCCATGGTCATGAACCCGTAGACCGCCAACCACGCCGGCCAGTTGCGGATCACCGAGTTCGGCAGCACCACCGTCATCAGGAACGGGAACAGCATCATCGAGTAGTAGCCCTGGGCGAGTCCCAGCACCAGCCACGAACCGATCAGCAGCACACCCGACGAGGTGAGCATCCAGAACAGCTGGTCGCGTTCGCGGTAGTAGCGGTACAGCAGCCACAGGCTGATGACCGTGAGCGCCACCGCCGCCACCCGCAGCACGACGATCAACCACATCGGCAGCCCGTAGTAGATGCCGTTGCCCAGGATCGACGAGTTGAAGTAGTCGCGCGTCTCAAGGATGTAGGGCGCGGTGTTGCGCACGAAGCCCATCGGGTCGGCCGACAGCGGCCAGGCCACTGCGTTGAACACCAGCGGCACCGCGAATGCCGTGACCAGGGCGCGCCATTGCCGGTTCAGCAGCGGCAGCAGCAGGAGCACCGCGAGCAGGGGTTTGACCACCAGGGTGAGCCCGATGGCCGCGCCGGCCCACCACTGATGCCCCACCTTGCCCGACAGCAGCCAGGTGAAGAACAGCACCTCACCGAGGAGCACGCAGCCGTTGATGTTGGTGAAAACCAATGTGTTGGTGACGGATTCGGTGCAGAACATGGCCAGCAGCAGGGCGGGCAGCGCCACCGAGGTGAGCGAGAACTTGAAGAGCCGAACCAGAAGTGCGGCTGCGATGACGACGGCCACGGCGTTGATCGCCACGAACCAGAACCGGGAGGCGAACTCGGGCAGGAAGCCGAACGGCGCCAGGAGCAACGTGCCGCCGGGCGGGTACAGGTAGTGCGGGTCGACGTAGCTGAAGTGCTCGTTGTAGATGGCCCAGTGCCGCCGGAAGTTCGACACGGCGCGGTACACCGGACCGAAGTCGTCGGTGATGTAGCCGTTGGTGGCCAGCACATAGCTGCGGTGGATGATCGACAGGATCGCCAGCGGCCACAGCACCGAGCGCAGCACCGTGCCGGTGCTCGGCGGAGAGGTGCGGGGACGGAACAAGTTCAGAAGACCGACTTTGACGGCATTGGTCGGGGATTCTGCTTCGGCCACCAGCGAACCTTATACCGAGGCCGATCAGGCCCGGCGTCAGGCGGGACAGTACGTGTCAGTCTCGGGCAGCTTGCCGCTGTCGAGGTAGCCCGTCAACGGGGGCAGCGCGCACGGGGTGTAGATGCTGGCACCGTGGCCGATGCCCTGCCACATCACCCGACGGTTGTTGGCGCCGGCGTTGATGACGGTGGCGGCCACGGCCGCCACACCCTCGTTGCCGACGATCGGGTCATTGCGCACGCCGAGCAGCAGTACCGGAATCTTGAGATCCTGCGGGTCTTTGGGTGCCGTGCTGCTGGGCCAGTTGAGGCATTTGACGAGGTTCAGCGCGCCCACGGCGCCGAACTGCGGGTAGAGCTTGCCCCAGGCGACCACGAGCTCGCGGACCCGGTCGGGGGTCGGTCGGTTCAGCGCGTCGCTGCAGGAGTTGACGAACTGGCCGTCGGTCTGGCGCAGGTTGTCGGCCTGGGTGATCAAGCCGGAGATCGGGCCGGTGTCACCGGCCCGGGCCGCGGCCAATGCCGTCGCCAGATTGTTGGTGGCGGCCACCCGGTCGCCTTGCGGGAAACCCAGGCCGGTGGTGATCGCGTCGGTCAGCGTGGCCACCGAGGCGCCGCCGGGTCCGCGGCCGGCGCGCGCATCGGCCAGCAGGGCGTCGACGGCGCCCTTCGGGTCCGGTGCCAGCGGGCAGTTGGTCGCCACACATTGCGCGGCGAACGCGTCGAGCGCGGCCTGCTGGCCCTTGACGCGTTGCTCGGCGGCCGCCTCGGCGCCGACTGCCAGCGGCAACGGGGAGTCCAGGACCAGTCGCGACACCTTGTTGGGGTGCGAGCCGGCGTAGGCCAGGGCCACCTGAGCACCGTTGCCGACACCCAGCAGGGCCAGGGTGGGCACGTCCCAGGTGCTGCGCAGGCGTTCCAGATCTTCGGCGGCGTGCGCGTTGTCGTACGCCGAGTCGCCCGGGGCGATGGTGTCCGTGCAACTGGTGGTGGCGGTCATGGTGACCGCGCCCAGGTTGGCCACCGGGTCGTCGCCGGCCTGAAATTGGGTCTGGTCCAGCATTTCCTGGCGGTCGTAGACGTCGCGGCAGTCGATCGCGCCGGACATGCCCATACCGCGCCGGTCCACGGCCACGATGGGATGGGTCTTGAGGATGTCGGTTCCCGAGCGCGCCAACCAGGTCGGCAGCTGCACGGAGGTGGGGATGTCGGATCCGGTGGTCATCACCAGCGGGCCGGCGTCGGGCGGCGTCTGCGTCGAGCGGGCCCGCACCACGCCGATGCTGACGGTACCGGTGGCCCCGTTGATCGAGTCGAGATCGGCGTCGTAGGTGGCGCAATCCAGCGTGACGTCGGCGGGCGGCTGCACGCCGGCGCTGCTGAACAGCCGAGGCGTGCAGTCCCGCCAGGACAGGTCGTTCTTGGGCGCGTCGATGCCGGGCGGACCGGGCGGGGCGGCGGCGGTGGTCACGGGTTGGCCCTGCGGGTGAGCGCCGGAGTTGGTGGCATATCGCGGATCTGCGGCGAACAGTGGTGCGCAAGCGGTGAGCACTCCCAGTGACAGAACGGGCGCGGCGACCGCGGACCTTCTCAGGGCTTTCACCAGCTGATGACGCATGCTGACCACAGTAGCGACAGACAGCGCCGATGCACCTCGCGCCAGCGCTCGTCGGCGCATCTACCCGCGGACGTAGCGGGTGTACAGGTAGCCGTCGTCGTCGGTGAGCAGGTGTGCCGGCCGCATCCGGGTGTGTGCGTGGCCCGGGCCGGTGGCGATGCGCCGTGCCACGCCGCCGACCAGGATCGGCGCCACGGTCAGGCACAACTCGTCGAGCAGGTCCTCCTCGATGAGCAGGCTCAGTAGTTGCGGTCCGCCCTCGGTCAGCACCCGGAAGAGCTTGCGTTCGGCGAGGATTCGCAGGGCCACCGCAGGGTCGACCCGGGTGGGATCGGCACCGGAGGCGTCGAGTACCTCGGCGACGGCGCCCAGCCGGTGCCGCGCGTCGGCGACGGTCTTGGTGGTGGTCAGGATCAGCGGTGCCACCTCGGTGCGGGTGAAGAACTTGGCGTCGGGCTCGAGGTCGGCCGACGCGGTGATGACCGCGATGGGCGGCACTTCGTGCTGCCCGCGACGTTGCCGCTGCTGGCGTTGTGCGACGGTCAATTGGACGCCCGAATAGTTCTCGATCCGCACGGTGGCGGCGCCCATCAGGATCACGTCTGCGGTGTGGCGCATGAGATTGAACACAGCCCGGTCGCCCGGACCGCCCAGCCCACCGGACTTGCCGTCCTCGGTGGCGCCGCCGTCGAGACTGCTGATCATGTTGCCGCGCACCCAACATCTCTGCAGGTCATCGGGGTAGGAGTAGTAAGCGGCCAGCTGGCCGTCGGTGATTGTGTCGACATTTCCCAGCACGGTCAGGTCGGTTCCGGCGGTGTCATCGGACATGAACTGAATTGGAGCACGTCGTTACGCTGCCTCCATGCACGGGTCCAGCGGCGTCGCTCATCTCGCCGATCGTCATCCCACCGTCACGCCGGAGCGGCTGGTCGCACAGTTGGTTCCGCCCCCGACGTTCGCCGATGTCAGCTTCGACAGCTATCGCCCGGACCCGTCCGAACCGTCTCAGGCCGCCGCGGTGCAGTCGTGCCGCGATTTCTGTGATCAGGCAGCGCTGAGGCGGGCGGGCAAGAAGAAGCTGTTCGGCAAGCGTGAGGTGCTGCCGGGGGTCGGGCTGTACCTGGACGGTGGGTTCGGCGTCGGCAAGACCCACCTGTTGGCCTCGACGTATTACACGCTGTCGCAGGGGGATGCTCCGACCGCGTTCGCCACGTTCGGCGAGCTGACCCAGCTTGCCGGGGTGTTCGGCTACAACGAGTGCATCGACCTGCTCTCCGAATATGTGGTGGTGTGCATCGACGAGTTCGAGCTGGACGATCCGGGCAACACCACGCTGATCTCACGGTTGCTCTCGGCGTTGGTGGAGCGTGGGGTGTCGATCGCGGCGACCTCGAACACCCTGCCCGAACAGTTGGGTGAGGGGCGGTTCGCCGCCCAGGACTTCCTGCGCGAGATCAACACGCTGGCCCAGATCTTCACCACTGTGCGCATCGAGGGCCCCGACTACCGGCATCGTGATCTGCCGCCGGCGCCCGAGCCGCTCTCCGATGCGGAGGTGGCGCAGCGGGCCGAGGGAGTTGCCGGGGCGACGCTCGACGACTTCGACGCGTTGTGCGCGCACCTGGCGACCATGCACCCGTCGCGCTACCACGCGTTGATCGAAGGGGTGACCGAGGTGTTCATCACCGGGGTGCACCCGATCGAGGATCAGAGTGTGGCATTGCGGCTCGTGGCGTTGACCGACCGCCTGTATGACGCGGGAATCCCGGTGCTGGCTTCGGGAACCAAGCTCGACACCATTTTCAGCCCGGAGATGGTGGCCGGGGGATTCCGGAAGAAGTACCTGCGGGCCACCTCGCGTCTGCTGGCCTTGACCGCCGCGGCGCAGAAGGCCGTCTAGACCGGCCGGACCATCACGTAGTCGTCCTCGATGCGGGTGCCGAGCCGGAAGGTCTTGGTGCCGCTGACGGTGAAACCGTGCTTGGTGTAGAAGCGTTGGGCGCGGTGGTTGTGCTGGTTGACCCCCAGCCAGACGGAGGCCACACCGGATTCGCTCCCGGCATCCAAGACGGCTGACATCAGTGCCTGGGCCACCCCTGCGCCGTGCCGGCCGGGCAGCACGTAGATCTTCGACAGTTCCAGCGCGGGCCGCAGCGTCACCGCCCGCTGGACATCGTCGTCGTCGGGGACACCGTGAATCAGCATGGCGTATCCCGTGATCGAGTCCTCCCTCGCCACCAGCACGATCCGACCGGGGTCGGTGAGGTACTCGGCGAAGCGTTCCTCGGACAGGGTTTCGGCGATGAAGGCGGCGACGTTGTCCGGCGTCACCGACGGGGGACAGGCCAGGGGGAAGGTGGCGGCCGCGACCGCGGCCAGCTCCGGGAGGTCAGCTGCCGTGGCGGGCGCTATCTTCACGGCAGCGGCGCGCCTGGCTGCCACAGGTTCCACTGCGCCAGGTGCTCTCCGGTCTTGGTGTCGGTCAACACCACATTGGTGACCAGTGCGCGGTAGACGTCCCAGTAGACGTCGCCGTTGACGGTGGCCCCCGGCGGCGCGTTGCGCAGCGCCGCTTCGAGTCGGTTGGGCGCATCGGTGTGCTTGGGCGCGTATGCGTCGGCGTAGGGGGTGACGCCGTTGAACGTGAACGCCAGTGCCATCGCGTACGGGTTGGGGGCGGCGACGGTGGTCACGGTGACCGGGGCGCGCCACGGACCGCCTTGGGCCCGCCAGCGCGGCGAGCCGTTCCAGCCCCAGCCGGGCGGGACTTCGCTGGCGAGCACATCGTGCACGGTGACGTCGGCGACGATGCCGTTGGCCGTCTTGACCCGCAACGTGTCGCCGATGTTGCCGATCGGAGTCCCTTCGGCCGAGGCCGCCGGCGGGCCGATGAGGGCGGTAACCGACATCACCATGGCCGTGAACATGAGCGCAAACCAGCGAGGCATGCCAGGCATGATCGCACAGACTGAAACGTGTTACAGCCGGTTGGGTCAGGACATCCAGGGCCCGACGCCGCCCACTTTGTCGATCCGGATCCGTGTCAGCCAGCCGGGTGGCGCATCCTTCGGCGGGAACGGCACATCGGGCGCGGCCAGGGTTTGCGCCAGTTGTTCGAGGAGTTCCGGTGCGCCGCCTTCGACGATTCGGGCGGTACCCGTGATCGCCAGGTAGGGCCGCATCGCCTCGCCCACCCGACCGGGATCGAGGATGGTCAGGGCAACCCGAGGATCGCGGCGCACGTTGCGGACCTTCTTGTGCTCGGCCAGATGTGCGGTGACGAGTTCGTCGCCGTCGGCGCTGGACTGCAGCGCCACCCAGACCAGCGTGGCCTGTGGACTACCGTCCGGATTCAGCGTGACGAGCGTGGCATCGGCTCCCGCGCCGATCAGCTCGCGTGCGGCGTCATTGAGTTTCACGATTGCTTCTACGGTTCGGCGGGAGCTTTCATTCCCGGTTCATTCTTCGCCGCCGGCCTGTTCTTTGGCCATGAACGGGGCCAGGGCGGCGGCGAGTTCGGTTTCGAATCGTTGCGGGTCGGCGCCGAGGCGGTGCAGCGGTCCGTCCTCGTCCTCGGCTTCGGCCAGGGCGAGCAGGATGTGTTCGGTGCCGATGTAGTTGTGCCCCAGCCGAAGCGCTTGGCGGAAGGTCAGCTCGAGGGCCTTCTTGGCCCCGCCGTTGAACGGGATGAGGGCCGGTACCTCACCGGCTCGCGGCGGCAGGGTGATGACCGCGCGGGCGGCTTCTTCGGTGATGCCTTGGCTCACAAGGAGTTTGGCGGCCAAGCCGTCGGGTTCGGCGTACAGGGCCAGTAGCAGGTGCTCGGGGGTGATCTCGGCGTTGCCGGCCGCGTGCGCGGTGTTCTGTGAGACCACGACGACATTGCGTGCCCGCGGGGTGAACCGGCCGAATCCGGCGTTCGGGTCGAGTGCGGCCGGGTCGAAGTCGGGGACCTTGGGCACGAAGCGCTTCTGGGCCGCCTGCTTGGTGACCCCCATGGCCTTGCCGATGTCGGTCCAAGAGGCGCCGGAACGTCGGGCCTGGTCGACGAAGTGCCCGATGAGGTGGTCGGCGATGTCGCCGAGGGCGTCCGCGGCGATGACGGCGTCGATCAACTGCTCAAGCGGTTCGGTGTGGGCTTTCTTGATCGCGCCGATGAGGTCGTCGAGACGGACGGGGTTGGTGAGGTGGACTGGCTGGCTCATGCGTCAACTCTAAGTTGACGATGCCCGGGCGTCAACCCTGGGTTGACGAATGTCGGGTGGTGGGCGAGACGGTGCCGGGAATACCTGCACGGGCGGATCGGGCAAGATAACGCCGGTGAATCTTGAAGAGCGCGTGCTCAACCTGTTGCGGCCTGTGCTGCGGCCGGTGATGCGGGTGCTGTCACTGCGCACCATCGTCATCGTCGGTGCGCTGTCGGTCGTGGTCACCGTCATCACGCTCGGGACCTGGGTGTGGCTCGGCGTCACCAACGATCAGTACAGCCAGCTGGACCGGCGGCTGGACTCGCTGAGCAGCCTCGGCGACGTCAGTACGCTGCTCACGGCGACCAAGCAGGGCTCCGCCGACAAGTCGATGCACGACGACGGCGGGCTGGTCCGCACCGCGCACATCGGTGGCGTCAGTGTCTCGGTCCCCAGCGACATCGTCTTGCCGAGGCTGGAGAACGGTTACGCCAACACCACCATCGACGGGGTCGAGTACCGCGTGCGGACGTTCACCGCCGGTCCGGCCAGCATCGCCCTCGGGGCGCCGCTGGCCGAGACACAGCGCCGGATCGACGAGCTGCACCTGCGGGTGTTGCTGATCTGTGGCGGCGTCATCGGCAGCACCATCGTGGTGGGTTGGATGATCTCGTTGGTGATGATCACTCCGTTCCGGCTGCTGGCGCAGCAGGCGCGGGCCATCAACGCCCAATCCAAGCCCGACGAGGTGCAGGTGCGTGGTGTGCGGGAGGCGGTGGAGATCGCCGAGGCGGTCGAGGGCATGCTCGCGCGCATCGGCAATGAACAGGAACGCACCAAGGCTGCGCTGGAATCGGCCCGGGACTTCGCCGCGGTCGCCTCCCACGAGTTACGCACCCCGCTGACGGCCATGCGTACCAACCTGGAAGTGCTGTCCACCCTGGACATGACCGCCGACCAGCGGCAAGAGGTGATCGGCGACGTGCTGCGTACCCAGAGCCGGATCGAGGGCACCCTCACCGCTCTGGAGCGGTTGGCTCAGGGGGAGCTGACGACCGTCGAGGATTTCGTGCCGATGGACGTCACCGAACTTCTCGACCGGGCGGCACACGATGCGCTGCGCACCTATCCCGGGTTGCGGGCCACGTTGATGCCCTCGCCGACGGTGCTGATGCTGGGGATGCCCGCGGGTCTGCGTCTGGTGATCGACAATGCCATCGCCAACGCCGTCAAACACGGTGGTGCCACCGAGATCCGGCTCAGTGCGGTCAGTTCGGCCGACGACGTGCAGATCGTGGTGGACGACAACGGTTCCGGGGTGCCGGAGGCCGAGCGTGCCGAGGTGTTCGAACGGTTCGCCCGCGGCTCGACGGCGTCGCGTTCGGGATCCGGACTGGGCCTGGCCCTGGTGGCACAACAGGCCGAATTGCACGGCGGCACAGCGGCTTTGCTGGAAAGCCCGTTGGGGGGCGCACGGCTGTTGTTGCGGCTGCCGCTGAGGCGGGCGCGGGTGGAGGATGCGCCGTTCTGAGTTCAGGGGTGGGAAGGCTCGCCGGTGACGCGGTGGTCGGCGTGGTTGAGCCCTTCCTGGACCAGGCGGCTCAAGTGTCCGTCTCGCAGCCGGTAGTAGACCCGCCGTCCCTCTTTGCGGGTTTCGACCATGCGGGCGAAGCGGAGTTTCGCCAGGTGCTGGCTGATCGAGGTGCGGGATCCTCCGGTGGCCTCGGCCAGTGCGGTGACGTCGGCCTCGCCTTGGGTCAGGAGCCACAGCAGGTGTAGCCGCGTGCGGTCCGACAACATTCGGAACGTCTCGCTGGCGACGTCGAGCCGCTCCTGGTTGGGCGCACCCTCATGGACGAGGCTGTCCTGCGACCGCGACGATGGGCGCCCGGGCTGCGGTGCCATGGAACTCCCTCCCGTGACGCGGCCACATCGTGACTGCCGCCAGTGTCGCGAGTGTAGCCAGTGCGGTCAGCAACAGCGCGGCAACAGCCTGGTTGAGCGTGGCGCCGACCCAGCCGGCCACCGGGTACGTGAGCAGGAACGCGGCGTGTGACAGCGAGAACTGCGCGGTGAACACGTCGGTGCGGTTCTCGACTGTCGAGTTGCGGCGAAGCAGGCGCGCCGACGGTGTGTTGATCATCGAGGTGCCCGCGCCGGTGATCGCCCACAGCGTGCACAGGGTGACCCACCCGAATGCTCCGGGCCGCGCGGCTGCGATGAAAACAGTTGTGGCGCTGAGTGCTCCGACGCAGGCGGCGGCTCCGATGAGCATCACCGAGCGGTCCGAGATCGCGGTGAGCAGCCGCGGCAACGTCAATGCGACCAGCATCGAGCCTCCGCCGAAGCAGGCCAGTGCCAGCGCGAGTCCGCTGTCCTGGCCGCCGAGCAGGGTCCGGACATAGACCACGGTGTTGACCACCACGAGCGCGGTCGCGGCTGCGACGACGACGTTGAGGGCCAATAGGGCACGCAGTTCCGACGACGGCCACATGACGCGGAAGCCGCCCAGGGTGCGATCGCGAAACCGTGACCTGCGCCGAGCCCGCGGTGTGTGGGGGACGCGCACCGACGAGATGGCGGTTGCCGACGAGAGGAATCCGGCGACGGTGCCGAGGAAGAGGGTGGGGTAGTCGACGACGGTCAGCAGGGTGGCCGCCAGTACGGGACTGGCAAGCGATTCCAGGTCGTAGGCGAGGCGGGACAACGACAGCGCCCCGGTATAGGTGCGCTCGTCCTCCAGTGCTGACGCGATCACCGCCTGATAGGCAGGTGTGAACGTGGCGGACGCGGCCTGTAGTGCGAACACCAAAAGGTAGATCTGCCAGATGGATTCGACGAAGGGCAGGGACAGTGCGACTGCGGCCCGCATGATGTCAGTGGTGATGAGAACCGACCGCGGCGGTAGCCGTGAAGTGGCCGCGGCCGTCATCGGAGCGACGAACACGTAGGCGACCATCTTGATCGCCAGCGCGGTGCCGAGCACTGCCCCGGCGTCGTCGCCGGCGATGTCGTAGGCCAGCAGGCCGAGGGCGACCGTCAGCAGGCCGGTGCCGAGCAGTGCCACGACCTGTGCCGCGTACAGGCATCGGAACAGGCGGATGCGGAGGGGGTGGGTCGCCACCCTGCCAGTATGTCAATATGTGCGCAGTTGCGCACCTATAAACCGGGTCCTGCTCAGCAGTCCGGCATCGGTGCTCGCGCCAGGAGTTCGTCGAGGAAGCCCGCGGCCTCGCGGCCGGCGCGCTCGACGTCACCGGTGGCGATGGCCTCGACCAGCTCGTCGTGTGCGAACATGCCGCCCGGGGCGGCGCTCGTCGTGGCGACGCTGGCGGTGATGGCCTCGAGGAGCCCGCGGTAGATCTCGATCAGCACCGGGTTGTGCGATGCACGCACTACCGCCAGGTGGAACTCGGTGTCGGAGCGGGTGAACTGCGCATGGTCGGTGGTGTCGGTGTGGGCCAGAAGTCCGCGTAGCTCGGCGAGGTCTTCGTCGGTGCGCGCGACGGCGGCCAGACGGGCGCCCTCGACTTCCAGGCAGCGCCGGACCTGCAGCACGTCGCGCAGCTCGGTTCCGCACAGCCGGCGCAACGCAGCCGATACCTCGCTGGTGGCGCGTACGTAGGTGCCGTCGCCCTGTCGGACTTCGAAGATGCCGTTGTGCGCCAGCGCCCGGATCGCCTCGCGCACCGTGTTGCGGCCGACCCCGAGTCCCTCGACCAATTCGGGCTCGGTGGGTATCCGGCTGTCGACCGGCCATTCGCCGGAGGTGACGAGGGTGCGCAGCTGCTCGATGACCTGGTCTACGAGGCCTGTGCGTCGCGTTGTGGCGAGAGGCACTTGAAGTCCTTTCATCCAATCATGGGATGTATGGCATCATAGCCGGGTGAGTGGGACCCTGCGCGATGAAACCCGGAACAATTACGAGCACGACCTGGAGCTCGAGCTCGACGGTGCCGTAGAGGTCCGCCCGGGGGCGATGGCGGCAGGCGGGGCGCTGCTGGTCGTGGCGGTGATCCTGACCGCGCTCAACCTGCGTCCGGCGATCACCAGCATCGGCCCGGTCCTCGGGGAGATGCGGGAATCGCTCGGCGCCTCGGCGGTCTGGGCCGGGGCGCTGACCACCCTGCCCGGGCTGTGCTTCGCCGCGGCGGGGCTGACCGCGCCGTGGCTGGCCCGCCGGATCGGGCTGGGCCGGGCGATCTCGGTCGCCCTGGTGATCCTCAGCATCGGTCTGGTCACCCGGGTGCTGGACGGCCCCTATGTGGTGATCGGCGGGACGCTGGTGGCCACGGGCGGAATCGCGCTGGTCAACGTGCTCATCCCGGTCGTCATCAAGGGTTCTTTCCCGGCTCAGATCGGCCTGATGACCGGTGTCTACACCGCTGCGCTGCAGGGCGGCGGGGCGTTGGGATCCGCGGTCACTCCGCCACTGGAACCCCTGCTCGGCGGCTGGCGCGGGGCGCTGGGTTCATGGGCGTTGGTGGCCGTCGTCGCGCTGCTGTTCTGGCTGGTGGGGGCTCGAGGAATCAGCCGGGCCCGCACCGAGCAAGCTGCCTCGGGTGGGTCCGCTCGGTCCCTGCTGCGTAGTCCGCTGGCCTGGACCGTCACCTTGTTCTTCGGCTGCCAGTCGTTCCTGGCCTACATCATGATGGGCTGGCTGCCCGAGGTTTTCATCGACAGCGGGGTCAGCAAGACCGACGCGGGGCTGTTGCTCGGGCTGGTGTCGATCCTCGCGGTGCCGATCAGCCTGATCGTGCCGCCGCTGGCGGCCAAGCAGAAGAACCAGAGCGGCTGGATCGTCGGCCTCGGTGTGATCGGCACGGTCGGCATGGTCGGTCTGCTCGTCAATCCGGGTGCGGCGCCGCTGCTGTGGAGCTTCTTCGTCGGCATCGGGATGAGCGTGTTCTCGTTGGCGCTCACCGTGATCGCGCTGCGGGCCCGCAATGCCGAGGACACCGCGAGGCTGTCCGGGATGGCGCAGGGCTTCGGCTACCTGCTGGCCGGCGTGGGGCCGTTCACCTTCGGGTTGCTCCATGACATGACCGCCGGCTGGACGGCGCCGTTCGTCATGGTTCTGGTGGTCTACCTGGTGCAAATGGTGGCAGGTGCGCTCGCCGGACGTAACCGCTACGTCTGAGTCACAAGCCCGGGTTGTGGCGCCACAACGACCTGGCGGCTACCGGTGATCGGAACGCCCCACCATCATTGTCGAGGTGACCACCTACGCAGCCGCCTATACCGCCGAAAGGCCGTTCCACACCGCGCTACTGGCCGAATTGGACAGTGCGGGTTCGGCCTTCCGGCACATCACGCCGAACTGGTTCGCCTCGGTCATGGGTACCGGCATCGTCGCGACGGCCGCGGCGACTCTGCCGCTGCACCTGCCGGGCCTGCACGGGTTCGCCACCGCGGTGTGGGTTCTCGCCGGCACCGTGCTGGTGGTGCTGGCCGGCGCCTTCGCCACACACTGGATCCGGCACCGCGAGCAGGCGAAAGCCTATGCCGCGCACCAGGTCGTAGGTCAGTTCTACGGTGCACCGGCCATGGCACTGCTGACCGTCGGTGCTGGGGCGCTGCTGTTCGGCGCCCCGATCATCGGTCAGCCCGCGGCGCTGGCCCTCGACGTGGTGCTGTGGATCGCCGGTACGGCACTCGGATTGGTTGTCGCCCTGTGGCTTCCGTTCGCGATGATCACCCGTGAGGACCACACCGATGTGGAGGCGGTCCCGGCCTGGATGATGCCGGTGGTATCGCCCATGGTCTCGGCGTCGACCGGCGCTCTGCTGCTGTCACACCTCGGCCCCGGGCAGGCCGGGATGACCCTGCTGGTGGCCTGCTACGCCATGTTCGGCCTGAGCCTGCTGGCCGGGCTGATCACCACGACCATGGTGTACTCGCGGCTCATGCACGGCGGCTTCAGTCAGGTGCAGGCGGTCCCCACGGTGTGGATCGTGCTCGGTGTCGTCGGCCAGTCGATCACCGCCGCCAATCTGCTTGCCGCCCATGCCGGCTCGGTCCTCGCGGACTCTGCCACCGTGTCGGCGCTGCACGCCTTCGGCATTGTGTACGGCCTGGTGATGGGCGGCTTCGGAGCGTTCGTGTTCTGTCTCGCCACGGCGCTGACGGTGCATGCCGCGCGGCGGGGTTTGTCGTTCAGCCTGACTTGGTGGAGCTTCACCTTCCCGGTGGGCACCTGCGTGACGGGTGCCTCCGCGCTGGGTGCGGCCACCGGCGCCGTGGCCATCTCCTGGCTGGCGGTCGCGTTGTACGTGCTGCTGCTCGGTGCGTGGGCGACGGTCGCCACCAACACGGTGCGCGGTGTGCGGTCCGGCCGGCTGTTGCGCGGCTGAGGCCTGCCGGTTGCGCCGAGTGCGACGCAGGCGTCGTTCATCCGTTGTGGAAACGACTTTTGCGTCACTCTCGGCGGTGTGGATGGGACGCGATGTGGCTGAGCAGCTCGCGCACCGCCCCCGCCGGCGGGGTTCGGCCTCCCGACCAGATCGCACGCAGTTCGCGACGCAGATCCAGCCCGGCGACGGGCACTTCGCGCAGCCGGCCGAGGGCCAGGTCGTCGTCGACGGCCAGCCTGCTCATCACGGCAGGCCCGGCGCCGGCCAGAACCGCGGCGCGCATGGCGGCCGCCGAGGACAACTCGATCGCCGGATCGGCCTGCCGGCTCGACGGTCCCAACGCCGATCGCAGCGCAGAGGTTAGGGCTTCGCGTGTGCCCGAACCTGGTTCGCGGGACACCAGCGCGGTCCCGTTGAGCTCGGCGGGGTCCACCGGCGCCGACCGGCGGGTCCATTTGTGCCCGGGAGGTACCACGGTGACCAGCTCGTCACGGGCGATCACCCGGCTGTGCAAACCCGATGGGGCACCGGGAGTTTCGATGAACCCGAGGTCGGCGGACCCGTCGCGCACCACAGCGACCACCTGATCGCTGTTGGCGGCGGTGAGGATGACTTGCGGTGCGGTGACACCGCGGCGCGCCGCGTCGGCCTGCAATGACACGAGCCATCGCGGCATGAGCTGCTCGGCGATCGTCAAGCTGGCCGCGACGGTGATCCGGGTGCGGCTTTCACTGCGCATCGCGGCCAACCCTGCGTCCACGCGTCCGGCGACATCGAGCAGTTGATCGGCCCACTCGGCCACGACCGCCCCGGCCGCGGTCAGCCGCGAGCCACGCGGGCTGCGCTGCACCAGCCGCACCCCGGTCTGGGCTTCGATGGAGGCCAGGCGCGCGGAGACGGCCTGCTGGGTGAGCCCCAGCTCCCGGCCCGCCGCGCCGAGGCTGCCGGTGCGCGCGATCGCCAGCAGCACTTCGAACGCTGCCAGCTCGGGCATCCGGGCGCTCAGCGGCATGCCAGGATCGTAGGTCGCGGCCACAAACCACGCTTGTGAACGCCCTGTTGTGGGCCGCAGGCGACAGTGGTGTAACCTGGCCGACGTGACTATCGGTGTGTGTGCCGCCTATTGGCGCTTTATCAAGGCTCCGGGCGGAGCCGATAAAGCGCAGCACTAAGCACGCATCCACCCGGAGCCCAGGCAGTGACCATCGGTCGCTGCCTTTCGTCGTTACAGGGCGCCGGAACTCTCGCAGGTGCCCACCACCAGGAAGGCACCTGAAAATGAATTTGGCGCAGATCGCCAACGCCCCCGCCACATCAGACCGACGGGTCCGCAGCTTCAGCGCGATCCCCAGCCCGCACGACGTGCTGACCGAGTTCCCGCTCGGTGAGCGCCGCGCCGAGCGGGTGGCGCGAGACCGCGACGAGATCGCCGACATCCTGGCCGGCCGTGACCAGCGGCTGTTGGTGGTCGTCGGCCCATGTTCGGTGCATGACCCCGAAGCCGCGCTGGAGTATGCCAGCCGGCTGGTGAAGGTGGCTGACGAGCTCAAGGACCAGCTCAAGATCGTGATGCGGGTGTACTTCGAAAAGCCGCGCACCACGATCGGGTGGAAGGGCCTGATCAACGATCCCGGCATGGACGGCACCTTCGATGTCGCCCGCGGATTGCGTATCGCGCGTCAACTGCTGCTCGACATCATCGACATCGGCCTGCCGGTCGGGTGCGAGTTCCTGGAACCGACCAGTCCGCAGTACATCGCCGATGCCGTGGCGTGGGGCGCTATCGGTGCACGGACCACCGAATCCCAGGTGCACCGCCAGTTGGCCTCGGGCTTGTCGATGCCGGTCGGGTTCAAGAACGGCACCGACGGCAACATCCAGGTCGCCGTCGACGGCGTGAAAGCCGCTGCAGCTCAGCATGTCTTCTTCGGGATGGATGACCTGGGCCGTGGTGCGCTGGTGAGCACAGTCGGCAACGAGGATTGTCATGTGATCCTGCGCGGGGGCACCGGCGGCCCCAACTACGGGGCCGACGCGGTGGCCGAGACCGCGGCCAAGCTGGCTGGTGCCGGGCTGCCCGGACGTGTCGTGATCGATTGCAGCCATGCCAATTCCGGTAAGGATCACGTGCGCCAGGCGTCGGTGGCAGCCGAGGTGGCCCAGATGGTGCGGGACGGATTGCCGATCAGTGGTGTGATGCTGGAGAGCTTCCTGGTCGCCGGTGCGCAGTCGCCCGACGCCCGGCCGCTCACCTACGGCCAGTCGGTCACCGACAAGTGCATGGATTGGGAGGCCACTGACGTGGTGTTGCGCGAACTGGCCAGGCGGGAGAGCTAGCTCCCGCTCGGCTTGCGGAACCGGCCGCTCGGATCTCGGTCGAACTTGGGCGGGTTGGCCGGGTCGAGTTCGATGAGGACGTCGTCGTCTTCCTGGTGAGGCGCACTGAAGACGATGACTCGTGAGCCTGCCAGCGGCACCCGGGCGTGGTCGGCGACCATGTTGGCGGTCACCACCCGCCGGCCGGTCGGCCCTTCGAATGCGACGGAGACGCTGAACTGCGGGTCATCGGCGGTCCAGCGCTTGAGGAACTCCACGTTGCGCAAGACGCCGGGGCAACGAACACCCTGACTGCGCAGCGTCGCCAACCGGCATTGGCGCCGGCGGGTGTACCGCGCGCCCCGCCAGGCCATGAGTATCGCGGTCGTCGCGCCCACCGAGCACGCCACACTGGCCACGGCCATGACTCCGCCGCTGAAATCCCTGAACCACAGGGCCGCGCCGAGCAATCCGACTGCGGCGCCCGAGAAGGCGGGTATCAGTGCGATCCAATTGCCGGTTCTGCGTTGACCGAACGTGTCGCGCGCCTCGTCGGCAACGATGCTCGCGAGGATGAGCGGCAAGAACGAACCCACGATCGCGGTGAGGCCCCACCACGGCGACGGGTCGTGGTGCTGCAGGCTGCGAAACCATGCCGCGGCCGCGACGGCGATCGGCACCCACAGGGTGAAGGTCAGC
The DNA here is from genome assembly GCF_019645875.1 of Mycolicibacterium senegalense. Taxonomy (GTDB): domain Bacteria; phylum Actinomycetota; class Actinomycetes; order Mycobacteriales; family Mycobacteriaceae; genus Mycobacterium; species Mycobacterium senegalense. The sequence goes on from NZ_CP081000.1 coordinate 2,292,129, forward strand.
ACGGCGAAGAATCGGAGCGTCTGCGACGGCTGCGACGTCGGCACCGTGATGCGGCTGTGCTTCTCCACCGTCGAGAAGTGGGGGAGCGAACTTTCCCAGCTGCCCGGCTGCACGGTGGTATCGCCGGTCATGCGGTGCTCCCTTCGTTCGGAGCCACCAGTATCGCCGTGAGATCTGCCCGCGGGGGTCTGAGCCGCCCCGCGCGGTGCAGTTCTCACCAATTGTTCACAGCGGCAACATGGTTCGGTTAAGTGGGCGAGTCATCGTGAAGGTCGCCGGCTTCACGCTGCCAACTTCCCGGCATCATCGGGGTGGTGGCACCGGTGCCGAAAGTGTCATCGGCGAGTGTGGTCAGTCCGGCTGGACCGGTAACACTGGATTTCCCTGCGGTACCGGTGAATCCGATGTTTCCCGCGCCGTTGATGGAGGCCCCGGTGGCGGGTTGTTCGGGCGGGGCCGGGGTGGCTTCGGCGTCGGCGGTCATGAACTCGTACCGGTAACCACGGTCTTTGGCCGTCCCGCCGCGACGTTTGCGGGCCTGCGCCCGTCGCTTGTCGATCGCGGCCGCTGTCGCGGCGGCAGCGGCTGATGCCCCGACCGAGTCCGAGGCCTGGGCGGTCGCGCTGTGTCGCATGGTCGGGCCGAATCCGAACCCGGGTCCTGCGCCGGGGACCGCGTATATGCCGGGTTCGGCGCCGGCGGCGATCGGCGCAGGGGACGGCGCCGGGGTGACCGGCGCCGAACCGGGCCCAGGGGCAGCTGTCGTGCCCGCGGCGACCGACGGCGCCGACGGGCCCGGGAGTGCGGCGATTGCGGGGTGCTCGCCCGGTTGGGCGAGGGCCTCGGCCCCTGGGTCGATCGGAACGTCGTAGGCCTGCGCCAACCCGAGCAGCCCGAGCATGCCCAGCATCGCAGGCGAGGCCGCGGCGACGGCAGCGGCGTACAACGGAGTTCCGAGGACGGCGAACACCGCCGTGTAGGCGCCGAGGAAGAACACGTTGATGTAGGTGCTGAACAACAAGGACGGATCGGCGATGATCTCGGCGAGAATCTGAGGGATTCGCCATGGCTCGAGGATGAATTCCCTGAGCTGGTCGTACATCCCGTAGAAATGCTCAGACTGGCCGGCCAACCAGTTCCCGATCGGATCGTTGGCTTTGACCCACTCGATGAACTCCTCGTAGGAACTGATCACGTCGCTCAAGCGCAGCGACGAGCCGGACTCGGTGGCCCGCGCGAGCGCCGCGGATTGCACCATGGTGGCCGACGCCGAACTGACCGCGGCCGCCCCGGGAGCCATCAGCGTCGGTGCCGCGGTGGAGGGCGGTGTGGTGGCCACCGCGACTTCGGCCGCGGCCTGGTAGACCGTCATCGTGGTGGCGGCCTGGACCCACATGCGGACGTAGTCGGCCTCGTTGACGGCGATGGGGACTGTGTTGATCCCGAAAAAGTTCGTTGCCACCAGCACGCCGAGGGTCGTTCGGTTGGCGGCCAACTCGGCCGGCGTCGGCATCGCCGCGAGTGCGGCGGTGTAGGAGGCGGCAGCGGTCTCGATCTGCGCGGCCACCCCGGCGGTGCTCGCGCTGGTCTCGGTCAGCCAGGCCAGATAGGGCAGGTGCGCCGAGGTGTAACGCTCGGCGCTCGGGCCTTCCCAGGCGGCGGCCTGCACGGTGCCTACCAGGGCGGTCAATTCGTTTGCGGCCAAGGAGTATTCGTTGCTCAGCGAGTTCCATGCGCCGGCGGCGGCCAGCAGCGGCCCGGCGCCCGGGCCGCTGCTGAGAAGTGCCGAGTGGATTTCGGGCGGAACGGCCATCCAGACCGGGGCGGTCATCGCGCACCTCGCGAGAAGTCGGGAAGCGGCGTGGCGGGGTTATTTGCTGTGACGGGGTTGGGGTCGCAGATGGTCATCGGTGTTGTCCCGGGTGCGGTGCGCGCAGGCGGCCCGGTATCTCCTTTCGATCACTTCGCCCCCCGGTAGCTAAGTTTGGTTAGCATAAGCTAACTCCAGCGGATTTGGGGTATGAATTTCCTATGTCTCGGCGGATCCGTCGTTGTGGGTAGGCGGTCGCTCAGCGACGGTAGGCGGGCAGCTTCTCGGCGAGCTCGTCGAAGACCCGCTGGTTGAGCGCAAAGGCGAGTTTCACCTCGTCGACCACGCGGTCGATCTCCAACGCGTCGAGGTCGAGTCCGTCGAGACGGGCCCGGTAGGCGTCCTTGTACGGCTTCGGCCGCATCGGAAAGTCATAGAATGCAAGACCTTTGGATTCCAGACCGAACGAACGGCCCAGTATGCGTCCGATGGCCTGGCCGCCGGACAGGTCGCCGAGGTAGCGCGTGTAGTGGTGGGCTACGAGCGCGCCTCCCCATGGGGAGTTGGCGAACCTAGCGCAATAGGCCCGCACTGCATCCGAATCCACTTCACGATCCGCCTCGGGTGCCCAGTGGGCCAGGTCGGCGTCGATGGCATCCAGCCGCTCGAGGGCCGGGTCGTACACGGCGCTGACCAGTGGGTCCTCACAGTGCTCCCGCACGGCGGCCTCCAGCGCGGCGTAGATCGCCCGCAACCGCAGCAGGTAGTCGACGTAGCCCTGCTCGTTGACCCGGCCGTTCAGCAGCTCGGTGACGAACGGCGACTGCTCGGCGGCGTCGTGCTGGTCGGTCGAGTCCTGACGCATTGCCACCGAAAGCGATCGGGCGGACGGGGTTGCGACGGCGCTCGGCGGCATACTCGGCTCCACTTGGTAGGGCTCAACTTTGACAGGTTGTCAGCATGATGCTGACAACCTGTCGGAAACCTAACACGGGGCCGACGGGTTCGGGGGCCTACGGATTCGAGAGGCGGGTCACTACTGGGCGGTGGCGCCCAGGGCGCGCAGGACGAACCGTTCGATCGCCTCGACCGGGAGATGCCGGGGCGCCAAGCATGCGTGAATCAACGACACGGTGGCGGGCTCATCGTCGACGACGAACTGTCCGGTGGCCACCCCCTCGGTCAGAATCTCGCGCAGTACGTCTTCGACCGCCACCACGTGGTCGCGGATGGCGAGCATCGTTTCGGTGGTCAATGCGCCGTAGAGCTGCATGCCCATGCCCATGTGAAATTCCTGCCCCGCCTCCAGCTGATGGCGGATGTAGACGCCCAACCGCCTGACCGGATCGTCGACCTCGGACAGCGCGGCCCGCAACCCGTCGAGGTACCTGGTGGTCTCGTGGGAGGCGAAGGCGATCACCACAGATTCCTTGTCGGGGAAGTGGTGATAGATCGCGGTCCGGCCGATGCCGGCTTCGGCCGCCAGCTTGGCCATCGTGATCGCGTCGAAGCTGTGCTCGGCCATGAGCGTCGCGAACGCCTCGAAGATGCGCTGTTGGACCAGCTCGCGGTGTTCTTCGACCGATGAGGCGCTGATCCTGGGCACGCTCGACTCTAACGCCCGCCACGAAATCCGAAGCTGTCGGTCTGAGAATTTCCGAGTAGGCCACTACTCTATTGCGGCCGCGGCCACCGGACGATGATTCGATCAGTCGACAGGTACCTACGAGCGGGGTGGCGGATGAGGGTGGCGAGCACGGCTGACCGTCGCGGGGCGCATTGCGTTGTCCGCCACATGTGCGGTGGGTGATCGGCATGGACGACGCCGGTGTTGCACTACGGGTCCTGGGCCCGTTCCAGGTCTGCAAGTGGGGGAGGCCGGTACCGCTGCGATCCGGGGGCAAGGCCGAGAAGCTGCTGAGCAGTTTGGCGATTCGGCACCGTTGCGGGATCGGCCGTGAGGCGCTGATCGAAACGATCTGGCCGGACAGCTCGCCCGAGCTGTCGTCGCAGTGCCTGAACACTCTGATTCACGGGCTCAAGACCCAGTTCGCCGATGCGCTCGCCGGCCAAGCGCCCGTGGTCCACCAGCACGGTCACTACGTGCTGAATCTGGACGGCGGGCTGAAGGTCGACTCGCTGGAGTTCGAATCCGCCGTCGATACCGGACATCGCCTGCTCTCGACCGGGGCCACCGAAGCGGCCATCGAGGCGTACGAGCGTGCGGTCAACTTCTACCGCGGGGATCTGTCGTCGGAGTCGGGCATCGCGGGCCTGTTGGAGCGTGAGCGATTGCGTACGGTCTGCCTGGCCACGCTGGCCCGGTTGGCCGACGCCCATTTCGAGCTGGCCAACTACGAGCAGGCGCTGGCCTACGCGGCGCGGCTGCTCGAGGTCGATCCGTGCCGTGAAGATGCGCACCGGATGACGATGCGGGCCTGCGTCCGCATGGGCGCCCGCTCGCAGGCGCTGCGTCAATACTCGGTATGCCGCCGGCTTCTGGCCGATGAGTTCGACGCGGTGCCCGAGCCCGCCACCGAGCAGTTGTTCGCGGTCATCCGCACCGATCCGGGCGCCATCTAACCCACCTCAGCCACTGCCGCGCATGCCATTTCGGCATGCGCGGCTGTGCTGTGGGCGCCTCTGCCCGCGCCCTCAGTGGAAGCTCAGTCAAACCTCATCGGTGGCTCACCGCCGGGCCGGGAAGTCTCATTCGATGCTGAGTGCCCACGGCTACAACTGAATTGCCAAATCAATTCTATGAGGACTTATGACGGAAGGTGAACAGGCCGACAAGCTCTCTGCCACACGTCAGTTCGTCGTCGTGGTGCGTGTCGCCATCGAGGGCAACGGGGAAGTGACGGGTGAGCTCGTCGACCCGATCTCGGAGCAGCGTCGCCGCTTCACCGAGCTCTCCGTTCTGGTCGACGAAGTCCGTAACTGGATTGAGGACGTCGTGGGAAAGGCCATCGATGATCAGCACCACACCGAGTAACGGACCGGTCGGTATGGCCCGTCGCGCCCTCCCGCCCGATAGCCCCCACCGCGTCGCAGAAACACGCCCACGCCGCACCTCAGCCACGGAACATCAAGCCCCACGGAGGATTTCATGCCTGTTCTAGTTGTCCCAGGAGTGTCCGTCGAGGCCAACTTCGATGTGCTGCCACCGCTACCAGCCGCGGCGGGCATCGTCGGTGTGGTCGGCATCGTCGATCGGCCCCCGGCCGCGCCGCGTCTGGTCGGCGTCACCCGCGTCTCCGAACTGCAGGACCTGTGCGGTCCCGGAACCCTGGCCTCGATGCCCGACGCCGTCGCCGCGCTGTCGACCGGGGCCCGGGAGCTGGTGGTCTCGGCGGTGGCCGGTGGCGCCGCCGCCAGGGCCAGCCTCGTCAACTCCGACAACACCCCGGTGGTCCGGTTGCGGGCCAGGGCGGCCGGGGCGTGGGCCAACCAGCTGACCGCCGACGTGCGGACGGTGACCAATGCCACCGGCGCCGTCGTCCGGGTCACGCTGCGGATCCTGCAGAACAACGCCGAAGTGGAACGGTTCGACGATCTGATTGTCGAACCCGGCCAGCCGCTCGACCTCTTCTCGGTCGTCAACTCTCAGTCCAACTACGTGGTGGCGGTCGAACCCGGCTTCGAAGGCGACGATCCCGCGCCCGGGGACTACCCGCTCACCGCCGCGGGCACCGCCGAGGTGGGCCAGGACGGCGCCGCGGGCACGGTCCTCATGGATCTGCGACTGATCCCCGGCGCCAGTGGCGACGGGGTGGTGGTGCGAATCAGTGGGGCCGACGACGAGATCACGCTCGAGGTGTTACGCAACGGCGCCAGACAGGAGATCTTCGAAGACCTGACGATGGACCCGGATTCGGCGAACCACCTGCCCGCCGTACTGTCCCGGCAGAGCCGGTTCGTCCGTGCGGTGCCGCGCAGTTCCTTACCCGCCGAGGCCCGGTTGCCCAGGGCCACCCCGGCGCCGGTCGCCTTCGCCGGCGGATCCTCGCCCAACGTCAACGCCTACCGCAACGCCATCGATCTGCTCACCGACGATCCCCGGATCGACCTGGTGATGGCCAGCTTCGACCCGGCGCTGGAGACCGCGGATGTGATCGCGATCCACCAGGCTCTGCTCGCACACGCGCTGGTGGCAAGCGATGCCGGTGCACCGCGGATCGCGTTCGGTTCGATCCGTGCTGCCGATGCCGCCGACCTCGACGCGATCCGCGATCACGCAGCCGCGGTGCGTAACCGGCGCTTCGTACTGGTGGCGCCGCCCGGAGCCACCGGTGCGGTCATCGGACTCATCGGCCGCCTGAACCCGGAGATATCGCCCACCTTCTCCTCGGCGCAACTACTCGGAATCCCACCGTCGCGGTACCGCGAGAGTGAGCTGAACGTTCTGCTGGGCCCGGCGGTGAACCTGCTCGTCGTGCAGCAGCGGGCGGGGCGCGGAGTGATCGTCCTCAAGGGCATCAACACGATCGGTGACCAGATCTCGGTCACCCGGGTCGCCGACCGCTGCATCCGGGAGACCAAGGCGATCAGCGAGAACTTCATCGGCCGGCTCAACTCGGCGGACGCACGAGAAGCCTTGAAGCAGCAGCTGATCGCCACCTTCACCCGACTGGAACGCTCCGGTGCCCTGGTGCCGAGCACCGACGGGTCCGACCCGGCATTCATCGTCGACGTCTACTCGACCCAGCAGGACTTCGCCCAGGGCATCGTCCGCGTCGACATCGCAGTCCGGCCGGTCCGGGCAATCGATTACGTCTACGCAACCATCCGCGTCAAGAACTAGATCGGCCGAGAGGACTCCACCATGCCGACCATCTATGCCGCCTCCGAGAGCACCGTCCTGGTCGACGGTGAGCCCATCGAAGGAGTGCAGGGAATCGACTACCGGACCCGCCATGAGCGCACCAACATCTACGCGCTCGGCAGCACCGAACGCGTCGGTGTCGTCTCGGGTGCCTACGAAGTCCAGGGACGCATCCGCGTCACCTCCGCAAGCGCCAAACTGGATGCGCTCGGTGGTGAGCAAATGTTTCAGATTATCGCCAACCTGCGGCACGGAGACACCGAGGCAACCGTCACCTTCGACGATTGCTGCCTCACCGAGAAAACCTTCGACCTTTCGGTCAACGGTCAGGGAGCGGCGGTCTATGCCTTCAGTGCCGCCCGGATGCGGTAGGGCCGAAGATGGCCGATCCGATCGTTTCGCTCGACCTGGCCGCGTGCCGGGCCTGGATTGCCGGCGTCGCCGTGGCGGTGCAGCCGCGGCCCGGTGGCGGACTGATGTTCGGCCAACGCATCATTCGGCCGCTGCGCTTCGGCGAACGGTGGCGACTGCTCGACGCGGCAGTCAACGCGGGCAACCGGATCGGGGCGACGGTGCTGGCCTGCGCCACCGAGGTCGCGTCGACTCCGGAAACCGACACGATCGCCGAAGTTCTGGCCCTGCATCTGGCGGGGGCTCGCCCGGAACGCAGCACTCCCGGATTCACCGCACAGCTGGCGACGCTGACGGCGGCGGGGTGGGAGCCCCCTGCGGTCTTCGACACCGACGCGGATCTGATCGACCTGCTCACCAGCGAGGTGCCCGGCGGCACCGCTGACGGGTGGACGAGCATCGTGCTCACCGCTGCCGACGGCGGGGCGGGTTCAGCTGCGGAAGCGCTGCGCGTTCTCGAAGGCGAGTTGCTGAGCCGGTTGCTGCCGACAGCGGCCGATGTGCCGACAATCCCCTTGGTGCGCAACGAGTTTCGCTTGGCTGCGGACGATGCCACCGAATCGGTTGTGCCTGTCGACCTTCGACGGCCGGCTGCGGGTCCCGTCCCCGCCGGTGTGGCGGCAGCGGCCTGCGCCCCGGGTAAGGACACGGATGCGGCGCCGCCGGCAACAGCCGTTCCGGTTGACATCGAGGCACAAAATCGCTTGGGCGCCAAAAGGTCTGGTGTACCAGGACCCGGGGCAACGCCGGCCCCGGGCCCGGCCGTATCGCCGGCGTTCCCCGTTCCCATCCGTGCCACCCGGTCAGCCGGGTGGCCCGCGGCGAGTTCACCGTTGCCACCGGTTGACGCCCCGGACGTCGACCACCGCGCCGACCCGTACCCGATGCCACCCTGGCCGGCGGATCAGGGCTCGCACGCGTGGGCGCAACGGCCGGCTTACCGGGCCTCCGTGCCGGCCGCTACCGAAGCGACCGTCGTGCGGGACGAGCGCTCCGCGTCGCGCGCACAGCGGCTCGCCGCCCCGGAAGCCGCCGACATCGACCCGTTCGACACGGCGAATCTCGTTGCCGTGCTGCTGAATGAGGAATCCGACCTGCGAGGTCTGTTGCCATGACCACGCCGGCCGCACCACCTCCGCCGATGCCGCTCGTCGGCGACATCACCCTGAGCTCGGTGCAGCAGATCGACCATGTGATGAGCGCCGGGTTCCAGCGGGTCGCGGTACCCGGTCTGGACGGTGACGTCCTGCAACGGGCGGGCCGCGGATCTCACGGCATCTGGATCCGCGGGCTGCTGTCGGGCGACGCCGCCCTGGTTGACCTGGCCCGACTGCAGAAGCTGGCCGCAGACGGTACGCCGGTGCCGTTTTCCGCCGACATCACCAGTGCATTGGAGCTCGAGCAGGTGGTGGTCACCGACCTGCGGGCGCAGGCTGTCGCCGGCACCACCGGCATGGTCGGCTACGAGCTCTGCCTCGTCGAAAGTCCGCCGCTGCCACCGCCTGCCGAGGTCAGTGGTTTCGGTGGCCTCGACGACTTCGGTGTCGGGGATCTCGGTTTCGACGCCGACATCGTGGGCGACATCGCCGCCGTGGCCGGCGATGTCGCCGCTGCGGTTGACGCGGTGATGGAGGTGGCCGACCAACTCACCGCATTGGCGGCCATGGCCGACATCGACGTCGGCGGCCCGCTGCAACCGCTGACCAAGGCCGTTTCCGGGGTCAGCGCGGCCGTCGGTACCTATACCGAGGTTTCCAAGTCGCTGAGTCAACTGCTCGGTGGTGGCTGATGTCCGTGCTCAGTTTCGGTGCCACGGCCACGATCGGCTCGTTGCGCTACGACGCCGGAATCGCCCAGGTCCGGATCGTGCAGTCGCTGGGGCCCGGAGTGGGATCGGCCCGCATCAGTCTGCCGCGCGACCTGCGTGCCGACGCGGTACCCGGAGACGAGGTGGAGGTAGCCCTCGTCGGCGAAACGGCAACGCCGTCAACGGTGTTCACCGGGACCGTACTCGCAGTGCGCCGCGGTCTGGACCAGACCACGGTGCACTGCGGTGATGCGTCCGCCGCGTTGGCGGCCGCTCGCAGCGGCAGCACGTTCGAACAGCAGAGGGTCAGCGCGATCATCACCGCCCTCGCGGAGCAAGCCGGTGTACGCACCGGATCTGTCGAAGTCGATCTCGACCTGGTTCGCTACACCGCCGACCAGGGCCGCACCGCCTGGGAACACATCAGCAGACTCGCCGACTGGGCGGGCGCACTGGCCACCACCACCGCTGACGGCTATGTCGAGGTGCGGCCCGCTCCGTCGCCCCCGGCGGCTGTCGCGCTCCGCTACGGCCGGGAGATCGCCGAACTCGGTGTCCTTGTCGCGACGCCCACTCCGGCGTTGGTGTGGACAGGCAACGGGCCGGCCGGCAATGCCTCGGATGCGAGGGCGCCGCTGCAGACCACGGGTACGCTGCCCGAGTCCGCGCCCGGACCCGACACCCACACCATCCGGGTGCCCGCCGCTGCGCTGCGGACCCCGGCCGGCGCGGAATCGGCGGCCAAGTCCTACGGCCGGCGCAACGGTGCGCCACGGCTTCGGGCGGCATGCTGGCTGGTTCCGCAGGTGCGGCCCGGGGTCACCGTTCAGATCACCGATGCGCCGACTCCGCAATCGAGTGGCCCGTGGCTGATTACCCGGGTGACCCATGTGGTGGGTCCGGGACCGACGGGGCGGACGGCATTGGAAGCGCTGGGCATTACCGGCGACAGTGGCGGCCTGGCGGATCAGGTGGCCGGGGCCATCGGGAGCCTGCCGTGACCGCCGCGTTGTTCGATTCCGTCAGCCGCATCGCCCGCCATGAGGCCGCAGCCCGCTCGATCGCGGCGATCGGCGTGGTGGTCGACGTGTTCGACGGCACCGCCGAACCTCCCGATCATTCGGTGACCGTCGAGCTTCGCGAAACCGGACTGGTGTTGCCGCGGGTGCCGATCGCGGTGCCCGCCTTGGGACACGCTGCCACCCCTGGCGCCGGGGACCTGGTGGTGGTGGTGTTCGCCGATGGTGACATCAATGCTCCAGTGGTGATCGGCAGCTTGTACCACGCCGACCTGGCCCCGCCCGAGCACGGCGACGGCGACGTGGTTTTCGCGTTGCCCGCCGGCGCGCAGGATCCGGCCTTCCGAGCTGTGCTGCGCGGGGGAGACCCGGCGCTCACCATCACCATGGGCGCTGTGGAGCTCACCGCGGATGACACGAAGCCGCGCGTCAAATCCGGTGATGCGGAGGCCACCGTCGATTCGGCGGGCGGCGGCCGCATCGAACTGACCATCGGCGATGCCAGCCTCACGGTCACCGGGCGCGGCGACATCGCCTTCAAAACGTCCGGGAAACTGAGCTTGCAGGCCACCGACATCGAGATCAAAGGCGATGGCGCGGTGACCATTTCAGCCCCTCAAGTGAAGGTGAACTGATGGGACAGCCAGCAGCCAACGGGGCCGCCGTGGTCGTGGCGACCGATACCCACATCGTGATGGTGCCGACACCGGGCGGGCCCGTCCCGACACCGCTGCCGCATCCGTTCACCGGGCGATTGTCGGCCGGCCTCGTCAACACCGTGCTCATCGCGGGTCAACCGGCCGCAGTCCTCGGCTCCGTCGCCGCCAACCAGCCACCACACCTGCCCACGCCGCCCGGGGTCGCATTCCAGATACCGCCGGCCAATACCGGCACCGTTCACCTGGGCAGTACCGGGGTGCGCATCGGCGGGCAGCCGGCCGCCCGCAACGGCGATCCCGTTCGCACCTGCAATGACCCCGTCGAGGCGCCGGTCGGCCAGATCGTCGCCACCGTCCCGAATGTGCTGATCGGCTGATGCGATGACCACCACCGAATCCGTGCTCGGCACCGACCTGCGGGTCGTGGCCGGACCACCCGGAATGGCGGCTCACGATGCCGCCGGGCTCGACCTGCGCAGCCGACCGACTCCCGTGCAACACGCGGCGCCGCGGCCGAGTTTCGCGGCGGTCAAACCCTCCACAGCCGCATCACGGGGGTGGCAACCGGAACCAGACGGGGTCGCGGAATTGAGCGATCTGGACACGGTGAGCGGACGTGAGAACCTGGCGCAGGCGATGATTGTGCGCCTACTCACCCCCAAAGGTGCGCTGGCCGAGTTGGGGCATGCCGGATACGGGTCGCGGCTCGCCGAGCTGGTCGGACAGCGCAAGACCGAAGCCCTGCGGGGATTGTGCCGCGCATACATTCTCGAGACCGTCCGCGAGGAACCTCGCGTCCAGGACAAGCCGTTGGCCGTGGAATTCGATCCGGCACGAGAGCATCTCGATGACTTCGTCGTAGAGATCACGGTGGTGCCCACTGCCGGTGGCGACCCCGTCACACTCGATCTGGAGGTCGCATTGTGAGCGACCTGGAATACACCCCGCGGCCGTACCCGCACATCGTCCGAGATCTGCTGACCACTCTCACCGGCGGGACGGTGCGCGAAGCGGTGACCGCCCCGGTGGCCGGGCCACTGCAGCTGAACCAGTTGGCATCCCGCCCGATCCGGCGCATCTCGCATCTCGAAGGGGTCACCGATGTCGCCGGAACTCCGGTGCCGGTGCGGTTCACCAACGCCGACTTCGACTTGGCCGACGCCGACAACGACGGCTTACCCGACGTCGTCGTGTTTCGGGACAACGGCCGCAAGCCGATTCCGGGAACCACCCTCACAGTGAACTACTATCCGACGCAGATCGCCCGGCCGGTGCCGCTGACCGACCTCAACGTCGGCTCGGTGGTACGCACCGTGCTGGAGACGTTTGCTCGCGAAATCGCCCAGGACGAGCAGTATCTCGACCTCATCTACCGTTCGGCGTTCCTGGACACCGCCGAAGGGTCCGGTCTGGACAAAGTGGTGGCACTCATCGGCGTCACTCGGTTGCCCGCGCGCCATCCGCTCGTCGAGGTGCGGTTCAGCCGCAATGCGACAACGGGCGGCAAGATCACCATCCCCTCGGGCACCGTCGTCACCGACGCGGCGACCCCACCCGCGCGTTACCGCACGGTTGCCGACCTCACCCTCGAAGCAGGCGAACAGTCCCGCAGCGTGCTGGCCGCGGGAGCCACGGTCGACACCGCGATGGTCGCCGCCGGTGCCCTGGACCGGTTGGAGACCACCCTCGGCGGCATCTCGACCGCAAGCAATCCCGCCGCGGCATACCGAGAGTCGGCGGCCGAGTCCGATGACGCGCTGCGCGTACGGGCCAGGGGAGCGCTGCACGGAAGCGTGTGCGGCACGCTGGACGCTCTGCGCTTCGGCATCTTGTCGATCCCCGGGGTCAAGGCGGTGGAACTCACCGAGTGGCCAGACGGCCAGGCCGGTGTGGTGCGCGCCGCTGTCGCCTACGTCCGTCCCGACCCGGCGGTCGAGAAAGAGGTTCGCCGCCGTATCGACGAGTTACGGCCGGCCGGGATCCGAGTCGACACCCGCACGGCAGGACGGCGTTCCGTACGGGTCAGCGTCGCACTGGTGCTGGGTGGGACCGGGGTCAGCGGCGCCGAACTGGACCGGGTGACCGATGGTGTCGAGGAACGCGTCGCGGCCAAGCTCGCCGCGCTGGAACCGGGGGCGCTGATCCGACCCGCGGCGCTCAGCGCGGCCGCGCTGGCCGATCCGTTGATCGCCGACGCCGCGATCACCCTGAGCGACCCGTCCGCGCCCGGCGCGCCGGTAGTCCTGCAGCCCGGCGAAGTGCTCGATGTGTTGCGCCCCTTCGAGTTTCCGACACCGCAGGCCGAACGCACCCCGACCGGTGTCGTGGCAACCACCGGTGAGGTCGACCTGGTCCTGCCAGTGCAGTTGCAGACCGGCGTCACGCTCGACGATGCGACGACCGCGATCCGGCTGGCGGTCGAGGCCTACCTGGCCACGCTCGGCACCGGTGCCTCGCTGACGCTGGCCGCGGTGGCGTCGGCGTTGCAGTCCAGCCCGCTGTTCGGTCTGGTCCGCGAGCAGGCCCGCATCGTGGTCGAGTCGGCGGGAAAGTTCGTCCAACTGCTCGACGGACAGGGCAGCTACACCGTGGCCGCGGGTGAGCAGTTGCGGCAGCGGACTCTGGATGTCCACGAGGTCGTGTCATGACCTCGCACGCCGACGCCATTGCCGCTCGCCTGCCCACGCTGTACCGCGACGGGGAGTTGGTCAGGGGGCTGGCCGAAGTGGCCGGGCTGCAATTGGACGTCATCGACGAGATCGCACGGATCATCCAGCGCGCACACTGGTTTGACACCACTGTCGAGCTGTCGGAGGCCGCCGCCCTTGGTGCGTTGCTGGACATCCCGCCGCAACCCTGGCAGGGCCTGAACGAGTACCGCGCCTGGCTGCACGCGTTGCGTACTGCGAGGCTGGAGCACGGCGCCGTGAGCGTTCCCGCCCTCATGGCGTTCACGCGGCTGTATACCGAGGATTTCGAGAGGGCCAATGCGATCGACGTGCTACCGCCGTTCGGTGCCTGGGCGACCGAGTTCACCCGCGGCGGGCACGCGTTCATCGAGAACCAGCCGCAGCTGCGCACGATGCGACTCGGTGGACCCGGTTCGGCCGAACCGCTGACCCGGCAGGTCTGCCACGGCGGCTTGGATTCCGCTGCGCTGTCGGTGCTGTACGTCGGAGGCCGGCACAGTGAATACGTTCCCGTCCTTGTCAACGCCACCACGGGCGAGGGCCTGGCCTTCCTCGGTGAGTTGCGCCTCGGCGATCGGTTGTGGCTGCAGGCTCGCCCCGACGGTTCGATCACCGCGCAGCTCAACCGATCCGACGCCACCGCCCAGCTGCACGGCATCCGCCAGGTGGTTGCCGGTACCCCGTGGAAGCCGGCCGATGTGGGCGCGCCACGAGCCTTGACCCTGCGGCCCGGGCCCAACGATCTGTGGTTTCTGCCGGTCGCCCACTTCGACGCCCCCGGACTCGACCGAGCGCTGCTCGCGCTGGCCGGGCTGGATCTCTCCGAGGGACGTTGGGACACATCATATTTCGACCACGCCCTGTTCTATCTCGACCCGGCCGCCTACCTGGATCTGAGCTGGTTCGAGCGCCGTCCCGCCACGATTCGGCTCGACTTGGACGCCGCCGCTCTGGTCAGTGACACCGGTCGCCTCGAGGCCGCCCTCGAGGCGCGCGAACAGCTGTGCGGATCGGTCGGTACCGGTATCCGTGAACTGGCCGCTGCCGGGGTGAACGCCGAGGCGCGGTTCCGGCCGCTGCACGACAGCCAACGTCAACTCGATCATCTGGCCGGGATCAGCGGGCTGGCGCAACACGAAATCGGCACCGTCGGCATCGGCCGGCTGACCGACTCCGGCGGCCTGTTCGGCGTCACTGCATATGACGACAGCACCTACGCGTAGGGACAGGAGACGACATGCGAGCGCAGTTGAGGATAGAACTCGTCGACCGGTACGGGACCGTGTTACAGGCGCGCGAAGCCCACAACACGGTGTTGCGCACCGGCGGCCAGCTGATCGCGGAGTTGTTCACCGGTGCCGGCGCCCCGATCACCCACATGGCGGTCGGCACCAGTGATGCCGACCCCACTGCCGTCGCGGTGGCGGCGCTCGGAAACGACGACGGCACCGGCCAACCGGGAATCACCGGCGACACCGTCGCGGCGATTCCTGCCGAGGCGTTCACCACCTCGGTCGACGAGACGCGAAGTCGGGTTCTGGTCAAGGTGCGGGCCACCCTGCCCAACGCGGCCGGGGTCGGAACGCTTCGTGAGGCCGCTCTGATGTCCCGGCGGGCAGGTGGTGACGTGCTCTACAACCGGGTCGTCTTCCCGCCGGTGACCAAGGCGGCCGACCACGACCTGACCTTGTTCTGGGAGGTCGAATTCCCGTTCGGAGACCTGCAGTGGCTGGCCCGCTGAGGGCCGCGCCGAGACAAAGGAGACGCTGATGCCAGTCGCCAAGAGCAGCCTCAGCATCAGGCTGCAAAACTATCCGCCGGCCAACCGGGATGCCGTGGTCACACTGACCAATCCGGTCACCGGCCAAACGCTGGAACGCAAACCGTTCCTGGACGGCACCCTGCTGGTCCGCGACCTCGATCCGGGTCAGTGGCAGATCGCGGTCAAACACCCCAACGTGATATCGCCGTTGTTCACCGGCGTGGTCACCACGTTGCCGGTGCCACTACCGACCTTCGTCCCGATCCCGATCCGGCCCGATGACTTCCGGGACACCCCGATCCAGGATGTGCCGGATGCCGACCTGGGACCTGTTCAGCAGACGGTGACCGCGGCCCGCACGAGCGCGACGGCGGTCGGTGGCAAGGCGCCGGGGGAAGCGATCCGCGCCGGCGACTGGAATCAGTTGGTGAATGCGGTGGCGGATGTGGCCGGGGCAGTGCTCGAGCTGACCGCGCTGGTCAGCCCGCGTGGACATGACCACCCCGAGATCGCCGCCAAGATCGATGAGGTGCAGGGCAACCTGCGCCGGTTCATCACCTCGTTCGGCAACAGCATGCTCGAGCTGCGGCGCGACATCGAAAGCCAGAACCTGCGCCGGGTCACCACAAAGGTGCTCGACGTCGGGGGAGTCGTCGGCGCCGACCGCGACCGGATCCTGGCACGGGTCGACGACCTCGAATTGGCCCGGCAGAGCAGCACTTTGGAGTATTCGCAGAAGCTGGCCGATGCGGGTGCGGTGCTGTCGGCCGAGGTGCAGCACATCGCTCAGGCACAGGGCGCCGATGCCGACGCGTTCCTGAACAACGACAACGTCAAGACCATGGTCGGTATCACGCAGGCCTTCGCCGCCGGCGGTGGCGCCCTGAGCGCCGACCAGGAACTCGACACCTATCGGCGTACCAGCCTGCTGCAGCGCACCACCAAGCTCGGGGGGAGTTAGGCGATGGCCACCGTTGCCGACATCGAGCGGCTGAAAGCCCTCACCGACCGGTTGTTGCCGCTGTCGTCGCGGGCTCGTGGCGAAGTGATCGCCGCCGCAGACTGGAACACTGTGGTCGGCGCATTGCTGGAAGTGGCTCGCGCGGTCGTCGCCGCCGGCGTGCCGACCGCGGTACCCGCCCATGACCATCCCGACCAGGTCACGCTGGGCTGGCTGGATCCGCGGCTACGGGCACTCATCGAAGGTGGACCGCTGTCCGATCCCGGGGCTACGGCCCGGGTCACGTCGATCGAACGTCAGGCGGCGCTCGTCAGCGGGCGGCTCGATGACGTGAGCCGTGAGGTGCGCGAACTGCGGACGGTCACCGGCCGGCAGGAGACCAACGACCTGGACCGGGCCTCGGCCCTGACCGTGTTGTCCCGCACCGTGTCCGGAATGAAGGACCCGCGCAACGAGATCGCCGCGCTGCGCTCGTCACTGGACGCCATCTCCACCAATGTGTCGGCAGTCAGCGCCTTCGCCACCGGGCTCGGGGACCTCACCCCGGCCGCCTTGCTCGACGGCCTGAGCCAGATCGACCAGCTCAGGCAACGCCTCACCACGCCCACCGGAACACTGTTGGATGCCGCCGAGTTCGAACGCCGCCTTACCGAGCTGCAGACCACTTTGGTGACCGAGCAGGAACTCACCGACGCGATCAAGAGCCGGCCGGCGCGGCTGACTGCCGCCGTCAAAGCAGAGTTGTTGGACGAGACCAGGGTTACCGCGCAACGTCAGGCCGAAGACAGTGCACGGACGCTGACCGAGGCGATGCAAACCCAGCTCAGCACCCGCATCGACGAGGTGATCCTGTCCGCGGTGCAGGCCGCCCGCGACGCCGCCGCCGACTTCCGCGGCGAGTTGCAGACGAGGATCACCACCCACCTGACCGAGCTTATCCAGCAGGGGCAGACGGCCAGTGACGACAGGCTGACCGAGCGTGTCGACGCCGCCGCCTCGGCCCTGCGCGCCACGGTCGATCAGCGGATCACCGAACTGCAAGGGTCGTTGGATGACCGGGTGAGCGCCGCGATCACCGAGGCGCGCCCCGAGCTGTTGGCCGCGTTCACCGCGACCGTGGACGACCGGATCAGCGGACTCACCAGGCAGCTCAGCACTTTTCAAACCGGGCTCGACGAGATCCGGGTCGGGCTGAACGCTACGAACACCGAGCTGGCCGCCGTCCAGCAGCGCACAAACGCCACACTGGACAGCCGTGACGCCGCCCTGCGGGCCGAGATGGTAACCGAACGGCGCCGGGTCGACGGGCAGCTGTCCGAGCTACAACGTCAGGTCACGCCGCGGCCGACCGGGATCACCCGTGAAGAGCTGCTGACCGAGCTGGGTCGCAACAATGACCAGTTGCGGTCGGAGATGACCAGGCTGGCAACACATGTGGATCCCGGGCCTGGCATCGTGCTGGGCCCGATCGTGCGGCCGCGCGGATAAGGCCGACGCATGATCGCCGACTTGGAGACCCGACTCGCCGACGTTCTCGGCAGCCGTCTCGCCGCGCCGCTGGCGGGCCGGGTGTTCGTCACGCCGGGACCGGCCAACGCCAACCAGATCACCGCGCTGGTGGGTGTCAGTCGAGCCGAGGTGGTCGCCGAGAAGTTCGGGGCCGGCCGTCGGCCCGAGCAGGTTCCCGGCGCCGACGACCCCCGTCGGGTGGTGCGGCTGAGTTGCGGGATCCGCGTCGAGGTCCGGTCCGGCGCCAACGGAACCCGCGCGCAGACCGCGACGGCACTCGACGCACTGCTGTACGAACTGGACAGCCAGGACCTGCGCAGCGGCCGCGCTTTGACCGCGCCGGGAGACCCCGGGTTCGTTTTGGATTATCTGCTGCCCGAGTCTGTTTCGATTCTGCCGAGTTCGGATTCCGATGCGCTGCCTGCAGTCGAAATGCGTGCCGACGGCTGGTTCTGGCCACGGAACACGCCCGGTATCACCGGGGTCGAGATCACCGCCGCGCTGGTACGGACCGCGACATTGCCGGTGGCGCTGGAACCGTGGCCGCTGCTGATCCGGGCCGGGGATCCGTTGGTTCCGTTGACTGTCCGGGTCGGTGCTGTGGGTACGTCACGGCTGACCGGTGACGCGCCGACGGTCAGCCCGTTCGGTGAGCTCGCGGTGCGAGTGGTCGATGCCGGCGGGCGACCCGGCGCGGGGAACCTGTCAGGAGGGGCGGTGGGGCCGGGCGGTACCCGGTTGATCACCCTCGCCGGCGACGCCGCGGAGTTCGGTTATGAGCCCCCGGCCGGGCCCGCCGAGGACCAGCTGGTGGTCTGCGTGGCCCACGCCGGCGCCGCCCCCGCTGTGGGCATCGAACTGGCCCGGTTCCCGCTGGCGGTGACCGGATGATGGCGGCGCTCGACGTGCTCACCTTGCTCTCACCGGAGCAGAAGACGGTTCGGTTGGACGCCGTCGCTGTCGTCGGCGCGCAGACCCAGCAGATCTTCGTGCTGCCCCCGATCGTGGAAGTCCCCGCTGAGGGGCTGGAATTCCGATTCGACTGGGGGCCAATGTTATCCGGGGCCGACCGGGCGGAATTGGACCCGGTGACGATCGAAGTGCAGGCGGTCAGGGCAGCGGACTTCGCAGGCTATCCGCTCGGCGAGCTCGCCACCGGGCCGGGCACCGAGCTGACTGTGAACGTGCCTGCCGGACGGCGGATCCGGGCGCTCAAGCTCACCGGGCTGAAGGCCGACGGGCGGACCTTCGGGTCCGCGGACAACCTGAAAGTCAAGGGTTATCGGATCATGGTCAGTCAGCGCGGCGCGCAGGGCATTTGGACGCCGGCGGTGGCTGTACCCCCCGTAGACGGGAGCGGTCCGATACCGCCGATGCTGACCGGGGCCACCTTCGACAATGCCGTGCTGCGCGTACCGGACCTGCCGGGTCCGCTGCGCATAGCCGTGGTCAAGGGCGCCGACCCGGCCGAGTTCGAGTTCCTTCCGTTGACCGTGCAACACGTCTACGGGTGGGCCGCGCCGGTCCCGGTCGATCTCACCTTGACCGGTCCGGACGGTGCGACGTTGTGGAGTTTTCCGGGTCCGTTGCCCGAGGGCAGCGCACAGCAGCAGGATGTCACAGTGGCGCTGTCCGCCGCGGTCGATAAGTTGCGGGCCGCGGCGTCACCAGTGGCCGGCAGCATCAAGCTCACCAGCAAATTCCCGTGCCAGGTGCGGTTCCGGCTCACCCCGGTGACCGGTGAACTGATTCGCGAACTCCCAGGCACCGCCACTGTCGAACTGGCCGGCGAGCCGGTCGGGTTGCCCGTTGATTCGCCGTTGCCGCAGGCCGCCCCGACGACGGTGGTGGCCGATGTGCGGGTCACCTATAACGGCAGTCGGCTGGCCGAGGTGTCCGATCCGATGCCGGCCGTGGGGGCCCAGCGTGGCGTAGTGGTCCGCCAGGATGCGGTGCTGCGGGCCCTGCCGCCGCTGGCATTGCGCGGTGAGCAGATCAGCCGTATCGGTCTGGTCGGCTACTGCCCGCAGCCGAGCGCGCTGTTGGTGCGCCTGGTGGCAGCGGCCCCCACTGTGCGCGGAACTCCCGCGAAGGTGCTCGGCGCACCCGGCACTGTCTCCGTCGACGCGTCCACCGCCCTCGGCGTTATCTGGATCGACCTGCCGCAGCCGGTGCGCGTCGAGGAATCCGCTGCGATCGAGGTCAGCGCCGGCACCGGGACGCTGTACTGGGTCGCCGACCCGGATCCGCTGGTGCGCATCGTGGTGGTCGATCCAGATCCCGCCGGTCGCCCTGTGCGGTTGGGCGGCCACACCTTGCTGACCGTCGATCAGCCGGCGATCGCGACGGTGCGGGCCTCATTACCTGCCGAAGCGTTCCTCGGCACGGCACCGGTGTTGGCCAGCGCCCTGTTCTGCACCGTCGAAATCACCGACGCCCGGCTGAGCTACCCGCGGGGGACATGATGGCCACCTTCGAAGCCGAGATCAACGCCCTGGACTTCGCGGCGGTCAACAGTGCGCTCAGCCGGGCCAGAAAAGCGTTCGAGCAGGCCCAGCAGCTGTCGCTGACTGACCTCGACCCGACGGTCCTGCTGGGCGACCTCGGGCCGGCGCTGACTGCGGCCGGCGCGGTGAAGTTGGATGCGGCTGTCGTCAATGACCGTGGCGGACAAGCTCTTCACGCGCTGTCCGGCTTGATCGAGTTGCCCGACTTGAGTGGCGTGGCAGACATTGTCGGCGGGTTCGAGCAGATCACCGCGCGGCTGAGGATCCTGACCGAGGCGTTCAGCGGCGGGGGTGACGGCACCGTGGTGCTGGACCGGATCTTCGCCGCACTGGGCGGTTCACTGAACCTCGAGACGATGCTGCGGGAGGTCACCGACCAGGCCGCGCGCACGCTGCAGGTCGAGATTCCCGACGAGTTCGCCGCCCCACTACAGGCGTTGTCGGCATTGGCCGGCGATCCGGGCCCCGCTGAGCTTCTCCACGTCCTCGGCACCGTGCTGACGGGGTTGGACCTGACCGCGGTCCAACGGTTGGTGGACGGGGCCGGGCGCATACTCACCCTGGTCAGTGACGCCGGCGACGCCCGTCCGCTGCAGTCGGCCATCGCGACCGTGGGACTGCGGCTGGACGCGGGCTACGCACTGATGGCGTCCCCGACGCCGGACATCCCTGCGCTACTGGCGGTGATCGATGAGGTTGGGATCGCGCTCGACGCCGTGGGCGTCGCTATGTCCGGATTCGCCGACGGGCTGGCCACCGATCTGCGCACGGCCGCCAACGCGCTGCCCGAGCTGGACCTGGCCGCCGCGCTGGACCGGCTGGCCGCGGCCCTGCCGTTGCCGGGCGAGGATATCCCGCGCCAACTCGTCGAATCGTTGGACGGGATGGCCGATGGGCTCGAACAGCTCACTCCGGAAGCCGCGGCAGCCGCCATGGCGGCGATGAAGGATGAACTGCTGGCCGCCTCCGGGCTGGACCGGCTGGACGATCTGCTCTCCGGACTGGATCGGGGATTCGACGAAGCCGCAAGGTTTTTGGAGCGGTTGCCGGTCCGTGCGCTGCGCGACGATGCGGTGGCCGCGGTGGTCGCCGCCCAGCAGAAGGTGCTGGCCTTCGACGGGTTCGATTTCCTCGACGAGGCGATCGCTCCGATCCGCGAGCTGAACGCCGCGATCGCGGCCCTGGATCCCACTACGGTCACCGACGGCGTCGACGCCGTGGTGGCTCAGGTGAACGGACTGCTCGCGGACATCGATATCGCACCGGTACGCGATGCGGTGGACGCCGTCATCGAACCGCTCGGCGGCATCGTGGACCGGCTGGTGCCGTTCGTGCAGCAGGTCGCCGAACAACTCGCCCGAGTGGTCGACGAGCTGAACGGCATCGACTTGGAGGCGGCGGGCACCGCGACTCTGGACCTGCTTCACGGTATCCGCAATCAGGTGACCGAGGCAGTCGGCGGCGGAGACGTGCCGGAACCGGTCAAGGTCGCCGTCTCGACCGCCGCCGCCGTGCTTCGTGAAATCGACGTCGCGGGCGAGATCACTCATCCGTTCGAGAAGTCCGTCGCGGTCATCGATGTCGGCGCGCTGATCAGCCCTGTCGAAGGCATCTGGCAGGTGGCCGGTGATGCGCTGGCCAAGGCGACGCCGACGGCGTTGATCGCCGAACTCGACCCGCCCTACGAACAATTCGTCGGTGCGGTGGACCGGCTCAGCCTGCAACCGTTGATCGACGCCGTCCAACGGTTGTTCGACGAGGTGATCGCGCGACTCGGTCATCTCGATCCCCGCGCCTTGGTCGCGCCGCTGGAGCGCGAATTCCAGGATGTGATTGGCGGCTTGACCGCCGCGCTGGACCCAGCGCCGCTGTTCGCACCGCTGCGGGAGGCGCATGGTGAACTACGAGATACGTTGGACGGCATAGACATTGCGGCCACGCTGCGGGCTGTGCTGGGCGGGCTCGCCGACATGCCCCATCAGATGTCCAGCCGCTTGGGGCAGCGGCTGCAGGGCGGCCTGTCCGGTGCGGTCCCGGTGCCGGTACCCGGTGACGGATTCCGGCTCGGCGACGTGCTGCGCCCGCTGGCGCTGTTTCTCGGTGAGGTGCGGGATCGGCTGGCGGACCTGTCCGGAGATGCCCTGGAACCGGCGCTGGCCGGACTTGCCACGGCGACAAGGGGTTTGCGCGCGTTGACCGACCCGGCCGACGGATTCGCGGTCAGGCTCGGCGACGCCCTCGACGCGCGGCTGGCCTGGCTGGACCCGAACGCCGGTGACGGCCCGCCGGCGCGGCTGCGCCGTGACCTGGAGTCGTTCCGGTTGGCGGTGGCCGCGCTCGACGTCGACGCCGCGGCGAGCGTTCAGTTGAACGCGGCGACGAGCGGCGTGCAGCTCGACACCCGGGTCAGCGCGGCGGTCGACCCGCAGCTCACTTCGCACGTCGCTCGATTGCGGCAGACTTCGGATTCGGCCACGTTGGGCCGGAGCCTGCGGGTGCTGGCCCGTGCGCTCGACGCGGCGCTTCCGGTCGAGCTGGTGTCCGGAACCCTGGACCCGACGACCGCCACTGCGGCGTTCCTCGATGCGGTGTTCGATCGGATCGATCCCAGCGCGTTGGCCGACCAACTCGACGCCATCGGCTCCCGTATCGAGTCTCGGTTCGTGGCGTTGGCCGACGCGCTGGCCGACGGCTTGTTCCAACTGGTCGACAGCCTGTTCGCCGGGATCGAGCAGTTGATGCCGGAGGCGGTCATCGACCGGTTGCAGGCCGGCCTGGACCGAGTGCTCGCGAATGTCGAGGTGTTCGACCCGGCCGTGGTCGAGGAGGCGGTGCGCGGCGTCATCCACGCCGCGATCTCTCTCCTCGGGCTGCACTCACCGGCGGCGCTGGCGGCCGAACTCGGGCACGTGTTCGACACCTGCATCGCGCAGCTGCGATCGGTCTCGCCGGCCACCTTGTTCGCTGACACCGATCCGTTCGCGCCGATCAAGGCGCAACTGGAAACCATGCGACCCAGCGCCGTGCTGGCCCCACTGGTGGCCAAGACCAAATCATTTGGGACGGCGCTGGATACCATCGCCGCCATCGATCTGCAGTTCGCGCTGGGAATCGTCGACGAGATCAGGCAGACGTTCACCGCCGTGCTCGACGGTGTGCAACGTGAGTGGGACGCGCTGCTCGACGAACTGGCCCGGATCTCCGACGGAGCGTCGGTGAGCGTGAGCGTGGGATGAGGTCGAGATGACGACGATGGACGACCGGGCACACGAGGCTCTCGTAGAAATCTTCGACGATCCCGCGCGCGGGCGCCGACGCGTGTGGCACAACGGCGAGGGCCACCCGGTACGGGTGGAACTGGCCGACGGTACGACGTTGACGGTGCACCGCGATGACGCCAACGGCACCCTGCGCATCGTCGCCGACGACGGCACTGCGCTGGTCGGGCTGGCCGCCGGCGGTGCCACCGTGCCCGCAGCCTTGCGTGCCATGGGGCTGACACCGGCGCAGGCCGCCGAGATCGACCGCACCCACCGGTTGACCGCAACCGATCCGGGTGGAGTCACCCGCACCGAACTGCGCGAACGGACCGTGCGCGTGCAGCGCGGTGCGGCAGTGCTGCGGATCGATGCCGATGAACAGGGCCGGCCCCG
This sequence comes from Mycolicibacterium senegalense, assembly GCF_019645875.1. GTDB lineage: Bacteria > Actinomycetota > Actinomycetes > Mycobacteriales > Mycobacteriaceae > Mycobacterium > Mycobacterium senegalense. Next base: position 2,315,742 of record NZ_CP081000.1, read on the forward strand.
CCGAGTCACCGTGCCCGGTTACGACGATCTGATCTACGGGTGGTCCGACGGCCACTGGTCGGTACACCGGCTCGACGGCCGGAAACTGGTGACCGTCACCGAATCCCGCGATGCGGTGCAGTTCGAAACGGCGGTGCTGCGGTGGTCGGAGCGGGTCACCGAACGTGGCACCCGATGGGCGGATGCGGCTGAAAACCCGCTTGTCGATACCGAACTGGATCTCGCCGGCCGCGTCACCCGCCGCACCTGGCACGGCGGGCGGACCATCGACTACACCCGTGACGGTCAGGGCGCCCTGTCCGGATGGACGGAAAGCAATGACGGGGGACGGATTACGCACAGTCGGCAGTACCGCGCCGGCGAGCTGTGCGCTCAGGTCACCGACGGTGTCCGCACCGTGGTGCGCACCGATGACGGCGGCCGGATCCGCAAGCTGATCGGGCCACAGCAGACCGTGGCCTACGACTATGACGCGAACGGCCGGCGCACCGCCCGGACCTGCCGCGGGTACCGCACCGACTACCGGTACGACCCGCTGGGGCAGTTACGTGCGGTCATCACCCCGCAGCGCACGGTCGAGTACGGCTGGGACGGGTTGGGTCGACGTATCTCGGTCACCGTGGACGGCACCGAGTTTCGCGAGCATCGCGATCCGACCGGGCGACTGTGGTCGGTGACCACCGCCTCGGGCGACCCGGTGTGCCGATTCCTGTGGTGGAACGGCCGGGTGATCGCCCGCTGTGATGCCGACGACGACGTCGACGAGCTCTATCTCACCGATCCGCTCGGCACGTTGCTCGGGGTGGCGAGTGCGGCGACCGGCTGGTGCTTCGAGGATGCGATGCAGCCGCCGTTCGGGGAGGTCGAGATCGGCGCCGGATGGCGGCCGACACTGTTCGGGCACATCGCCGACGGTAGCAGCGGCCTGATCTGTTTCGGCGCACGCGAACTGGATTCGGAGACCGGGAGTTTCCTGACCCCCGATCCGTGGCATGGTGACCCTGACGATCCTCGCCGGCTTGCGGGCCAGGCCGCTGCGACGCTGCCGGTCGAGGTGCCGGCCGCCGGCGTTCACGCCTATGCGCTGAGCCAGTACGACCCATTGGGCCGGCTGGACCGTGACGGTCATTTCTCGTGGGTGAACTTCTTTCTCACCCTCTTCCTGGCACCAACCTGGGGCGCACCGCTCACCTCGCTGTCGGTATTCCTGTTCGCCCCACTGAACTTCTACTTCGAAATCATCGGCCTCTTCGGGCTCTTCTGGCCGCAGCACTCGATGTTCGACATGCGCGGGCTCAGCGGCAGTTCCCGGTTGGCCACCACGGCGCTGGCGCTCAACGGCTTCTTCCCGCGCTGCGTCACCGGCGTCAGCGGGGACCGGTGCATCACCATCGGTCACGTGGTGTGGGAGAGCCGGCATTACTTCCACATGCTCGACCGGCCCCGCATGATCGAACTCGACGACATCGGCGGGACCCCTGGTCCGGACGGTAGGCCGAGCCTGGACGCGCGACGATTCTCCGGCCAGGCCGGCGGTTCCATACTGGTGATCACCAGCACCGACGACGACCACCGGGAATGGGTGCACGCCAGCTTCTGGACCCGCGGCCCGGGCAACGCCGTAGGGACCCGCGGTCCGCTGCAGACCTTCGAGGACCGGGTGAAACCCGGTGTGGCGCATGCTCGCGGCACCGTCGTGCTGGCGACGCCGATGCCGCCCGTGATGCCCGCGCCCACCGAGGACGACGATGACGAAACGCTTCGGGTGGACGAATATCTGGGGACCGGCGGCCAGACCAGCACCGCCGATCTCATCCCGCAGGTGTGGTTCGCGATCAATGTGCCCGATGGTGCGGGCATTTCGACCGGCACGGTGATCGGGGTTTCCGCGGACACCCTCACCGCGGCGTACGGCGCGGTGCTGACCGTCGTCCCGGGCGCACATCCGGTCGCCGTGCTCGACCACGATCTGCCGGCCCGGTTCACCGCCAAACCCGACCTGCGTGACGAAATCACCGTTCAGATGTTGACTGCGTCGACGGCCACCAGTGCGGGCTGGGCGGTTCGAGCCGGGGCGACCGGTGCCCAGCAGATAGACCTCGCAGCGCCAGGGCACACCGTGGCCGTCGGCGATGTGTTCCGCTGCGCACCAACAACACCCGACCCAGCAACCCCCGAACGTCCCGACGCCTACACACAGGTGGAGGCCGTGTCCGTCGCAGTCACGGTGGCACCGACTCTTGGCGGCGCGGCCGTCGCCGGGGCCACCGTGTACCGGCTGGCGGCGGACGGGACCGCGGCCAACGGGCAGTACCCCGGGCCGCCGGAGCAACCGGCGCAGTTGACCTTCAGCGGCGATCAGCCGTTCGCCGTGGGTGATCTGGTCCAGGTCATCTCAGGTTCGGCCTCCGGGTACGGCTGGGTGAGCAGGGTCGACGCGGCAGTCCCGGCCGGCCCGCCGGGCCCGGAGGGGCAGCCCGGCGCTGCGGCGGTTCCGCCGTCGATCACCCTGGACGAACCACTCACCGGGCTGACCGTCGGCGCCGTCCGGGTGGCCAGGCTCAAGGAAACGAACCGGGACAGTGACAAGGGGACCGGGGTAACGCAGGCCGCCGACGTGCTGACGGTCAAGGTCAAAGACACCGCGCTGATTGCGATGAACCAACCGGTGCTCATCGAAGACGGTGCGGCCCGGCGAGTTCGGCAGATCTCAGCTATCGGCACGGTCGCCGTGGACACCGTCGACCCGCTCGTCGGAACCGGGCCGTTCACGTTGACCCGTTACGTGCCGGAAGGCGGCTCGGTGGGCACCAAGATGTGCGCGGCGCGGTTCATCCGGCACACCGGCAGCGGTCTGCCGTCCGCTTACGGCGCCTGGCCGGCGTCGATCATGGGTGTGACGCCGGTTGTCGGGGCCGGCAACTACAGCCTCGACCGGCAACCCAGCGGTTGGCGGTACTTCCTACGGGCCACGCCGCGCCCGGCCGCCATGCATCCGGACTTCAACGATTACTGGCAGCCGGTGACGGTCGCCGGGAGTCACTACTGGCTGTTGTCCTCACAGTTGAAAATCGTCGACGAGGACGGCCAATTCTATTGGGAGCCGGATGCTTTCGACAGCAGACCCCGCCGGTACCGGCAACAGATCACACCCGATGCCACCGGGGCCTTCCCGGTCGCGGTGCGGGAGTTCGTCAAAGGTGCGGTCACCCGCCCGGACGCCGGCGGAGGGAAGGTGTTTGCCTTCCCGGGGGAGGTGCAGGTGCCCGAGGAACCGCGCGCCCGCTGGTCCATGGCCGACGCACTGGCCGATCACGAACTCGTGCACACGTTGCAGAACACGTGGTGGGGACCGATTCTCGGCGCGCTGCCGCTGCAGGGGGCGTTCCGCAGCATCCGCGACGTGTTGGTTGCCAACGACGCCGATCGAGACGACGTCCATTGGATGGACCATGGGCCGATCGATGTGGACGGGCCTGCCGGCCTCGACGCCAACTGGTTCGAGCTGATCAGCATCGGCGGTCTGATGCAGATCATCTGGAGCTTCGTCATCCTCGGCCCCGCTCTGCCGCACGACGACGCACGAAAGGCGATCCTGTCCACCAACTTCGACGACTGGGCGTCCGTGTTCAACCCGGTCAACCAAGCGATCATCAACGAGATTCCCAAAGTGCGTGCCTCCGATGACGAGTCGAAGGATTGGCGGGTAGTGCTCGGCCGGGTGCTGACCAGGGCGCTGGACCTCAAGGCGTGGACCCCGCTGGTGGGGTTCATCAAGCTGATCCTTCCCGACAGCGAGCGAAACTTCCTCGAACAGCAGGCGACCCGGAAGAGCGGCAACCTGTACTCGAACATTCTCAGCGTCGATGACAAGTTCAACGCCGATCTGACCAACATGCCCGACATTGCCGATGCGAACGTCACGGCCCCGCTGGGCGATGCGGTTCGGCTGATGTCGTTCTACGACGGCTGGCAGAGCCGCAACACCGCGATGGGTCGCTGCGACGCCGACGGTTCGGGCCTGGTGACCTGCATCGATTACTACGACAGCTCCGATTTCTACGGCATCCTGCAGTTCACGCCCGCCGCAGGCACGCTGCTGCTGCCGGCCCAGCTGTACGAAACGGTAAGCGGCACAGCGCTGACCACCTTGCGGGTCGACGGCCCGCCGGTAGCCGGCGGCGGGGCCCCTACCGTCACCGAACTGCTGGAGGTCCCGGCAGGCACCGTCATGCGGCCGCACCTGCGGGCCATCGTGCCCATCCCGCCGCGGGTATTCAGCGGGCTCGGGTGCTACCTGGTCTGCGCGGGGCCGGGCACCTGGCAGGCGACCATTCCGCCGGTCCGGCTGCCGCTGCCCGCAACTCCGTCTGAGGACCGGGCCAACACCGATATCGCGACCATCACCGTCGAATCCACCGTCACCCTCGGTGACGATCCGGTGGCCTGGAGCACCCCCGCCGCCAGTGGCGCCGCGCCGACGGGTCCGGGTATCGCGCGGTTCATCACCGAGAAGCAGATTCTCAAAGTTGCCGGACACAACACCACGGCCTGGGAGGCCGCTGCGGGGGCGGGCGTCACCGTCACCGCCCGGCCCGCCGGAGCCGGTTGGGACCTGACCGTCGACCCGCCGGCGGCCGGTGCGACCTTGCCGGCCGACGTGCGGGTCCGCATCTGGGCGCCCGTCCGGCCCGCCGACGCGGACCTGTTCGACCTCGACCACCCTGACGTCCCCACGCTGGCCGGCAAACGCACCTACATCGACGACGAGTTCTGGATTCCGGTGCGCGACTTCCTGATCACCGTCACCAACCTGCCGGCGCTGCCGCCCGGCGGTGGCCCGTCGACGATGACCGCCGCCGGTTCCTTAGATCTCGAGCTACCGATCAAGGTGGCCGGACCGGCCAGCATCGTCCCGTCCGGAAACCTGTTGCAGGTCAAGCGTGAGGCAGACGTCGCGCCGCGAGGCGAACGATGGAGGTTCACCGCCGCGAAAGACAAGTTCGTGGAGTCCGCCCAGAACGTCGACGTGGTGGTGCGGTTCGGAGCGGGTGTCGAGCGGAAGTTCACCATCACGGTCAACCCGAACTTCACCTTGGACGCCGCTGCTTTCGACGTGACCCCGGCGGCGCCGCTCGACTTGACGATCACCGGGGGGAGCGGGCCGTTCGAACTCGTCGATGACCCGCCTGAGGCGTCGCGCGCCCGCGTCGGCATCACCGGAACCACCGTCACCGTCACGATCGCGCAGCCGCCACCGGTACCGCCCGATGCGCCGGCGCCCCCGGCGGTTCCACCGATCACGTGGCGGCTCAAGATCCGTGACCACGACGGCAAACTCGGCGTGCGCACCTTGACCCTGCGGCCGTAGGGGCCGACGGGGCAGGTAGGGCCGTCGAGCGGATGACGGGATTCGAACCCGCGACCCTCACCTTGGCAAGGTGATGCGCTACCAACTGCGCTACATCCGCGCGCCACGAGCGAGATCGTCGCCCGTCGCGATGCGGAACATTAACCCACCGGCGCGGGCAGACACAAATTCCGCCTCTGACTTGCATTGTGGGGCAACGTAAACAGTGCACCGGGCAGTTCGTAGCATTGGTGGATGCCGCTCAGCGTCGACGAGACGTTCTCCGTGTTCCGCATCGTTCGACTGCTGGGGTCGGACGCAGCGGTGCAGGTCTACCTCGCGCAGCACCCCAGGCGGCCTGACCGTGAGGCGCTGACCGTACTACCGGTCGAGTGGGCCGACGACGCCGACTACCGGGAGCGGTTTCACCGCGAGTCCGATGTCGCCGCCACGTTGTGGCATCCCAGCATCGCCAAGGTTCGCGACCGCGGGGAACACAACGGTCAGCTCTGGGTCTCGACCGACTTCGTCGACGGTCGCGATCTCGCCGCCGTCCTCGAACAGCGATATCCCAACGGCATGCCGCGCGAACAGGTTTACCGCATCATCCTCGCAGTTGCCGGGGCGCTCGACTACGCCCACAAGCACGGTTTGCTGCATCGCGACATCAGCCCGGCCGACATCATCCTCACCGACGGCGACGATGCGCGGCCGCGTGCCGTTCTGGTCCGCCTCGGCGTCGCACGCAACGTCGACGTTGCCGACAGCCCCGGCTACGCCGCACCGGAACAACTGGTGGGGGAGCACGTCGACGGACGCGCCGATCAGTACGCCTTGGCGTGTACCGCGTATCACCTGTTGACCGGAACGCAACTGTTCGAGCACGCCAATCCCGCTGTCGTGGTCAGCCGCCACGTCAACTCGAAGCCGCCGGCGCTGGCTGACACCCGGGCCGAGTTGGCCGATCTCGATCCGGTGTTTGCCAAAGCCCTCGCCAAGAACCCGGCTGATCGCTTCGCCAGCTGCGGTGCCTTCGCCCACGCCCTCGCCGACGAAACACCGGTGCCCACAGTGAGTTTGGCATCGCCACCGGCCGCACCGGCGCCTGGCCAAAACGTGGCCGGCTACCGGGTGCCGGAGATGCCGGTCTGGGCACCGGTGGCGGCGATCGCCGCTGTCGGTGTCGTCGTCGGCCTCGGTGCGTGGCAGCTGTGGCCGTCCTCCGGGGCCGCCGCCGGTGAGCCGCCGAGCCCATCGCCGAGCCCTGCCATTGCCAGCGCCACCAACGCCGCAGTCGCCCCGCCGCTGGCCGAGCCGGTCTTCGACGGCCTCTACCGCCTCGATTACGACAACCCGCACGCCACTCTCAACGCCAACCCGTGGCCGGCGGCGGGAAACCAGATCGCAAGCTATTGGTGGGCATTCCGGTCGGCCTGCAAGCCCACGAGTTGCGTTGCGACGTCGACGCGCATGGACGGCACCAACCACGCCGTGGCCTACACCGAGGCCGGCGGCATGACAGCGGTGTTCCGGTTCGTCAACAATGCGTGGCAAGGGGATCCCGGGAAAGGCTCGCTGCCGTGTGACGCGCCGAATCTCGGACAAGCGCAGGCGATGGAAACGGCGTTGGCGTTGACCCCGCAGCCGGACGGCGGGCTGGCCGGCGCGCAAACCACCACGATCCAATCCAACGAGTGTGGACTGCAGGGTGCGGTGATCACCGTGCCCGTATATGCCACTCGGCTCGAGGAGGTTCCACCGGGCAGCCCGATCGCCGACCCGATCGCCGTCGCGGACCCGCCGCCACCCGGCCCTGCGGCGCCTCCGCCTGCAGCGCCGCCCGCACCTCCGTTGGGGCCCCCGCCTCTTGCTCCGCCGGCGCAGCCGCCGTCAATCGGCCCGATCGTGCCGCCGCCCCCCGCTCCGCCGGCTCCACCCCCGCCTGCCTAGATGGCGCCGCCGGGTGGCGTTATGGCCGCGCAAACTGGAGCACGCGATTCGAGCTGTCTAGGCGGAGTTTTCGCCCGGCTTGGCGTACCGCAGTTCGTCTGGGAGCTGCTCGAAATACTCGGGCGTGTACTGGTGGTAGGACAGAACCAGGGTGGATGCAGGCGTGTGGATGTCGACGTATTGATGTCCAGCGTGGTCGGTGGGCTCCGCCAGGCCATCGAGGATTTTGACCGCAGTTGTCCGGTCTAGGCGCCATTCGACGCGACCATTGCCCAGGTTTGATGTCGGCTGCGCGGAACTCCACCCGGAACTCGTGGGTGACTCCGTCGTGTACAAACTGCGACCACCCATGCTGCACTGCATCATTCAACGTGGCACGGACGACAGCGGCTCCTGCGGTGTCCATTGCCAGCATGACTACGTCGTCGCCCAGCATGAACTCAGGCAGAAACTGGGCATGGACGAAGCTCACCAGTCTCTCCCAAAATTCCCGCTGGCTGAGGTCGAGGTCGCCGGACTTTCGATGCTAGTTCTGTGGCGACCCGTCTTGGCGTTTGCCGAATCGATGTGGGTCAGTCTTTACCGCGACTCCGTGCACGCCCGGGATGTCCATCAGATCGTTTGCGAGCTTTTCCTCGATGTCATCCGGCAGCTCAAAGGGCAGCGTAACCGTGACATTCTGGCGGATGGCATTTCGCGGGCCTACCTCGACACGCCACTGATCGAAATCATCGGCCAGGATGAAGTTGATCGCCTCTCGGATGCGGTGCAAGTCTGGTCTCGGCGCCTTAGTGAGTTCGACCGGGGGCTTGCTCGTACGGGCGATCTCCCGCACGAGCGTCAGTATCTCGTCGAGCATTTCCGGCGTTTGTCGATGCGCTGGCTTGGTCGGGCGAGGACGGGTCGCTTTCGCTCGCTCGAATTTGTCTTCATACTCGTCTGCCCACGCGCGGTGAAATCGTTTTCGAACAGACGTTTCGTCGACGCCGATCACCTTGGCGAGCTCCGTGAGGATCTTCTCCACGCCGCCCTCGTTCAGAAGCGTTCCTTGGAACTGGCCGAGCGGGCCAGTTACATCGTTCTTTCGATCAAAGTCAACCAACGATGGTGCGACACGCACAGTCTGATCGTCGACATCTTTCGACAGTGCGCCTGCCTCGTAGTTCAACCACTGCGAGTGTTGGTTGTCTTGAGTCACGACGATTATGCCGAAGCCCGTGCCGGCGAGTTCGGTCGCGATCTTGGCGAGGCCGCGCTCGCCGGCGCCAATATTCTCCTCGGACATGAACGGCGCGACTCCGTCGAACACTTCCGTAATAAGTTCTGTCCATACAGTCGCGACGGCCTTCGCAAGCTCACCGGACCAACTAATGAACACTTTAAACTTCTCGGCCACGGAGAGAAGCTAGCAATCGAATGGTCGAAAGCCCCTCAGATGGCCTGTTTCGGTGCAGTGTGTCCGGCGATACACGTACTTGGCCTGTGAGGGTTAGAGGGGCCGCGCGCCGCGTACGGGAGCTCACCCGCTGACGCGGGCGACCCGAGCCCTAATGCTGGTCGAGCGCCGGTCCTGACAAACAGTGGATGCCAGTCGATAGCAGCAGCTCTCTTCTGGGGCAAGTCTGCCGGTTGCGAGAGACGGCGCATTTTGGCTGAACGGATTCCAGCGATTCACCAAGCTGGCCACGGTTCGACGTCGTGGTCCTTGCCTGCCGTCGGCGTGGGAACCACAGCTGTAGGCCCGCTATGCCTGCATGATTGCCCGGTGACGAAGCGCGCGGAATATACGTTCGCGCTCTACTCTGGCTCACTCGCCGAACCCGGCGACCGCAACCCCTACGCAGGCCAGTCGCTCGTCCTCGCAAAACTATGGATGCGCGGGTACATGCGGATGCTGAGGGTGCGGATCGATACCGGGCCGGCAATTGCGATTTAGCGCTCGTCGATGCAACGCATTGGAAAGAGAGGTTCCCTTAACCCGACGCGTCAGGATTCTTCCAGGGGCGCGGTTGCCGGGTGCCCCACCAAGGACGTGCGGGGCGATTCGAGGAACCGAAGTATCGCCCACTTGGCGAACTGAGATGCTAAGGCCCGTCGTAGATGGGCCCGACCACCCATTCCCGCCATCCCCTGAAAGGACGCAGACAGGCCTTCGTGAACGGGTTCAGAACGCTGATTGTATATCGCGCTTAGGAACTCGCGGCGTAGCGCCCGAGCTGTCCGGCTTCCGCGTCTGATCTCGAAAGCAGCTTCGAAGTTGTCGTGTTGGACAAGCGCGTCCAGATCGTCTGGCATCAGCTCGTCAAAGAACTTGATGAACCGAGTGGTTAGGCGTTCGGTCTTCCAGGGCTGATACGGGTTCGTAAGGCACTCAGCCGCAACGACATACAAGATGAGTGCCGCTTGCTCGCGATTCTGGCGGATGGCGGAATCGTAGCTTAGTAGAGCATTGCGTGCCCGATTCACCGATTCGAGACCGCCGCGCAAGAACAGATCTCCGTAGATGTCAAGTAACACTCCATCGCGCGTGAGGGTGCCGATGTTCGGATCCGACAGTCTGGTGTTGAGATCTGGTATGGCTTCGTCACTGGACGGCATGATCATCGGTGGGAAATCAACCGCGCGGCCGAGGAAGAGCGTGCAGACAGCCGCCACTTCTTCCAGGAAACGGTGAGCCATCGGCTCCGTAAACGGTCCGCGAGCGGGTCCGGGCGCTGCGATGTGTACGTCGATGAGAGCTCGATGTACTACGAATGGGTTGTTGTCGGGATTCGGTTGCCCCTCGGGCAGTTCTTCGCGGAACTCGAGCAGGATTCCGGAGCTGACGCGCCCCCAGCCGACGAACCGCGTCTGATTCATCAGTTGCTCAAGCGTTCGGTCCATATACGGTAGGGCGAGCATGTCTGGCTCGGCGACAAGCGTGGAGCTGTACCAGACCAATCCGCCGAGGTCGCCTGCAGCGACACGATCTCCGCTCTGCCTCGCTAGATTGTCGATCCGATCTTGCTCCGCCGGATCGCTTGCGACAGCTGTAATCCACGGATGCTGAGAGGCTGGTGTAACCGTTATGTTGAACGCGCCTTCGGCTTGCGGACCGATGATGAAAGGCGCGAACGAGAGGCTGGTCTGAGACACGTCGTAGCCCGCTTCGCCAGCGAACCGCAGCAGCCACGAAGCGCTGAGCGCTTGACGTTGATCGTTGCGGAACTCCACTCCATCGTGTGCTGTCGCCACGGCGCCGAGATTACAACGAGCGCGCCGCACCTTGTTGGGCACTTGTCGCCATCATCGCGGCGCGGATCTAGTCGCTATCCACGGCGGTGTACCGCTCGGTGGTCGCGACTGACGACTGTCCGAGCAGAGTTTGAACCCCGCGCTGGTTGCGGGATCCGTGATAGGCCCTGGTGGCGAACTGTGGCGCAGGTGTGGGCGGTCCAGTGGTCTGGCAGCGCGTTGGCCAGCAGCTTGCCGACGTAGCGGCGTGGTAGGTAGCCGTCGTCGTCACCTGAAAACAGCAACGCTTCGGCTTCGCCGATCGCTGAGGCCAGGTCGTCGTTGATTGGCACCACGCGCAGCTTGCCGCCCTTGCCGTGGACCAGGAGGTGGGGCGCCGCCGGCCCGCGGGTCAGGCCGCTGCGATGCACGCGCGCTATCTCGGCGCGGCATAGGCCGGCCTCCGCGGTGAGATAGGCGGGCCCACGCCAGCGGCAACGGAAGGCGCGGGACCGCTCGGAACACGCCCGCGAGCTGGTCGCATTCGTCGGCCGCCTTGAGCAGCGCCACGGCGATTTTCCGAGCGTGCTGTGGTGTCAGGTCCGTGATGTTCTCGGCATAGGTGCCGTAGATGAAGATGTGGCCATCGGACATGGACACCGTGAGGTCGGCGTCGTTGCCGCGGGTGATGGTGTGGTGGTTGTCATGGCACCGAAGCTAGCTCCATGAAAATCGAAGTATCAAGTGCTGCACGGAAAGTCGCGCATATATCGCGACACGCGCAGATGCTCGAAATCGGACATATGGATGGATCGACGCAAATGCTGCCGATGCGAGGATCCTCCAGGTCACACTCACCCAGGTCGGCTGGCACCTCCTTGGCGGCCAGCTTTCGCCCGGCGAATGGTTGGGCACGTAATGGGCACAGAAACAGAAAAGGCCCGGTTCGAAAACCGGGCCTGACCTGCGTTGATATGGTGCGCGATACTGGGATTGAACCAGTGACCTCTTCCGTGTCAGGGAAGCGCTCTCCCGCTGAGCTAATCGCGCGGGTCGAAATTCTCTCTTGGAGGTGGAGACGGGAATCGAACCCGTGTGCACGGCTTTGCAGGCCGTTGCCTCACCACTCGGCCACTCCACCACTGGGGTTGATGCCACAAATCGCACCTTCGAGCGGATGACGGGATTCGAACCCGCGACCCTCACCTTGGCAAGGTGATGCGCTACCAACTGCGCTACATCCGCGCGCCACGAGCGAGATCGTCGCCCGTCGCGATGCAGAACATTAGTCCACCGACGTGCGCAGACACAAATCCCCATTACGGGAGGGCAAAGTGTGGCCAAAAACGGTGTTTCAGAACAGGTGGTAAGCCTCCCGGGAGAGGGTGAATCCGTGGCGCGTCTTCGTGTCGCGACAAGTGATGCCGGTGTCGGCGCTCTCGCATCGCAGGGTCCCGGCCGTGATCGAATCTCCGTATCCCAGTTCGGCGCCCGCGCCCAACGCGCTGTCGCCCGCGCAGACGAACTCCGCCGGCCGTCCCGGGCGCAGTGTCATGCCCTGCCCATAGGCGAACTCGCAACTCGCGGGGCGCAGCGGCGGCGCCCAGCTACGTTCGCGGATATCGCAGCGCGCCACCGAGGCGTCGAGGTGGCACCCCACATTGCCCGACGGGGAGGTGAACGCCGTCGGCTCTTTGACCTGCCGGTTCACCACCTCAGCGACGCTGTGAAAATTCGGCGTTACAGGCGCTCCCCCATCTGTCATGGGGGCCGGGGCGCTGTGGCAGCCCGAAAATAGGGCACTAGCAGCAAAAACTGCGCCGCAGACGGCCGGCCAGCGGACCCGCAGGTGAACCATGACGGGTGACCATACGCCCGCATCGGCGTGCATATTTGGCAAATCGGACAAGTCCATCCGGCGGATACCGATTCGGGTCTGGCGCGATATGCGTGCTAGTGTTCGACGTCGTTCCCACGGTCTCGTAGCTCAGTGGGAGAGCGTCCGCCTCACACGCGGAAGGTCGCTGGTTCGAACCCAGCCGGGACCACCATCACCACCCACGGCTTCGGAGAAATCCGGGGCCGTTTTTTGTGGCCGGACACACACACCGGCGTGACCGAGGGTTGTCGCCGCGATTCGGTAGGGTCCTCCGACGTGACTCAGAGCGTGACCGTCGGAACCGTCAAATCCGTAACCGCCCGTCTGGCCGAGGAACTCGCCGTAGGCGAGGGGCAGGTCGCCGCCACGGTGGCACTGCTGGACGAGGGTGCGACGGTCCCGTTCATCGCCCGGTACCGCAAGGAGGTCACCGGCGGCCTCGACGACGGGCAGCTGCGCACGCTCGAAGAGCGCCTCGGCTACCTGCGTGAGCTCGACCAGCGCCGTGAGGCGGTGTTGGCCTCGATCGAGGAACAGGGCAAGCTCACCGATGAGTTGCGGGCCGCGCTGATGGCCGCCGAGACCAAGGCCCGGGTCGAGGACATCTACCTGCCGTACAAGCCCAAGCGGCGCACCAAGGCGCAGATCGCCAAGGAAGCCGGGCTGGAACCGCTCGCGGACCGCCTGCTGGCGGACCCGACGCTGGTACCCGACGAGGTGGCCGGTGAGTTCCTCAACGATGACGTCGCCGACGCGTCCGCGGCGCTGGAAGGTGCCCGCCACATCATCATCGAACGGGCCTCCGAGGACGCCGAGCTGGTCGGCGCCACCCGTGAGAAGTTCTGGGCCGATGGCTCGCTGCGCACCGGCCCATGGTCGGAAGAGGCCGCCAAAAGCCCTGCCGCCCAGAAATTCCGGGATTACTTCGAGTTCTCCGAACCGTTGGAGAACATGCCGTCGCACCGCGTGCTGGCCGTGCTCCGCGGCGAGAAGGAGCAGGCGCTGTCCCTGAACTTCGACGGTGGCGAGGACGAGCAGTACCAGGCCATGATCGCCCGGTCTCTCGGCATCGACATGACCGCCAAGGCGCCCGCCACCCCGTGGTTGGCCACCACCGTGCGGCTGGCGTGGCGGGCCAAGCTGATGATCTCGGCTGCCGTCGATGCGCGCGTCCGGCTGCGTCAGCGCGCCGAGGAGGAAGCCGTCGCGGTGTTCGCCCGCAACCTCAAAGACCTGCTGCTGGCCGCACCGGCCGGCACCCGCGCCACCCTGGGTCTGGACCCGGGGTTCCGCACCGGTGTGAAGGTTGCCGTCGTCGACGCCACCGGCAAGGTGGTCGACACGTGCGCGATCTTCCCGCACCAGCCGCAGAAGCAGTGGGACCAGGCCAAGGCCACGCTGGCGGCCCTGGTTGCCCGGCACAACGTCGAGTTGATCGCCGTCGGCAACGGCACCGCCTCGCGTGAGACCGACGCGTTGGCCGCTGAGCTGATCGCCGACATCCGCGCCGCCGGGGCCAAGGCACCGGCCAAGGCCATGGTCAGCGAGGCAGGCGCCTCGGTGTACTCGGCTTCCGAGTACGCGGCCCGGGAGATGCCGAACCTCGACGTGACGTTGCGCGGTGCGGTCTCGATCGCCCGTCGCCTGCAGGATCCGCTGGCCGAGCTGGTGAAGATCGACCCCAAGTCGATCGGCGTGGGGCAGTACCAGCACGACGTGACGCCCGGCTCGTTGGCACGCAGCCTCGACGCGGTGGTCGAAGACGCCGTGAACGCCGTCGGCGTGGACCTCAACACCGCCTCGGTGCCGCTGCTGGCCCGGGTGTCGGGCGTGACCGAATCTCTGGCCGAAGCCATCGTGGCCTATCGCGAGAGCACGGGCGCGTTCCGTAGCCGCAAGGCCCTGCTGGACGTTCCGCGGCTGGGGCCCAAGGCATTCGAACAGTGCGCAGGGTTCCTGCGCATCCGCGACGGGGAGGACCCGCTGGACGCATCCGGCGTGCACCCCGAGGCCTACCCGGTGGTGCGGCGCATCCTGGACCGCTCCGGGGTGACGCTGGCCGAGTTGATCGGTGACGAACGTACGCTGCGGAAGCTCAAGCCCGCCGAGTTCGCCGACGAGCGGTTCGGTGTGCCGACGGTGACCGACATCCTGGCTGAGCTCGAAAAACCCGGACGTGACCCGCGGCCCGCGTTCTCCACCGCCACCTTCGCCGCCGGGGTCGAGAAGGTCGCCGACCTCAAGCCCGGCATGGTGCTCGAGGGCGTGGTGACCAACGTCGCGGCGTTCGGCGCCTTCGTCGACGTCGGCGTGCACCAGGACGGCCTGGTTCACGTCTCGGCCATGGCAGACCGGTTCATCTCCGACCCGCACGAGGTGGTGAAGTCGGGTCAGGTGGTGAAGGTCAAGGTCGTCGATGTCGATGTGGAACGGCAGCGGATCGGACTGAGCCTGCGGCTCAACGACACTCCACAGCGCGAGCAGGGCAAGCGGCCCGGTGGAGGCGGTCAGGGTGGCCAGAACCGTCGAGACGGCGGCAATCAAGGACGTGGCGGGCGAAACCAGAACCGCGGCAACAACTCCGGCCGGCGCGAGTCGAATCAGCCGATGGGGTCGATGGCCGAGGCGTTGCGCAACGCCGGCTTCGGCAAGTAACGGCTACGAGGTCTGCTCCGGGGCCTGCTCGGCCCCGGAGCGGTGACGGCGCCAGGACCGGAAGCCGCGGTGGGCGGCGAACGCCCCGATGACCGCCGTGACGCACCACACCCCGATCGCGGTGTAGGCCAACGGTGCCGACAGGTCGCCGATCGACGCGCCGAGTGCGGTGTAGACGAACGCGCGTGGCACCGAACCGATGAACGCGCCCGCCGCCATCTGCCACCACGGCACGCCGAACGCGCCGAAGGCGTAGGAGGCGAGCGCATCGGAGAGCCCGGGAACGAAACGCTGCCCGACCACCGCCCACAACCCGCCCCGCTCGATCTGGTGGTCCAGCCGGTCGGCGCGTTGCGCCCCGAGCAGGGCCCGGGCGCTGTCGCGGCCCGCACGCCGGCCGATCAGGCTGGCCACCACCGCGGTGCCCACCGTGGCGCCCAAGGTCACGAAGGTGCCCAACACCGGACCGAACAACACTCCGCTGCCCGCGGCCAGGATCGGACCGGGCACAAACAGGGCGCCCAGGCAGGCCGACACCACCACGTACGCCAGGGGTGCGGCCGGGCCGGTGGAATCGACTAGGGCCCGGATGCCGCCGACATCGATGACCCGGGCGACCGCGACCAGATAGAACAGGACCAGCAGGAACACCGCGAAGGCGACCAGTCGCAGGATGTGCGGTCGCCGGTTGGTGGGGGGAGGCGGATCGTCGTCGTCAGTCATCGCGCCCACGATTGTTCCGTACCGTGCGGCAACTCGGCGCGTAGCGTGAAGTCAATCGGTGTTGTGGCGACACAACGAAAGGAAGCACGAGATGGACATCGCGTTGGTGGCCACCACAAGAGGCCCGTTCGACGAGGCTGTCGCGCGCACGCGGGAAGCACTGGCAGAGCAGGGGTTCGGGGTGCTGACCGAGATCGACATCAAGGCCACGCTCAACGCGAAATTGGGCGGGGGCGCCGGTGACGAGGTGGGGGACTACCTGATCCTGGGTGCTTGCAATCCTCAGTTCGCTCAGCAGGCACTGACCGCATTTCCGCAGATCGGTGTCCTGCTTCCGTGCAACGTGGTGTTGCGCAGCGGCCGCGGCAATGACGCGGTGGTCGTCGTCGAGGCGATGAATCCGAACCTGATGGCCGAGGTGACCGATGAGCCCGTCCTGACCGATATCGCCACCGAGGTCGGTAGGCGCTTGCAGGCAGCACTGGACCGTCTTCGCTAGCCTCACCCCGAGGCTGCCAACGCCGACAGCTTCCCGCTGTCTAGGGGGATGCCACCGGCACGTCGTGAAGACCCGGCGGGCTTGTGGCGGGCCCGAGTTTCTTGAGCGCGGCGGCCGCGTCGAGGGACCGCACCGGGCGACCCACCCGGGCATGGTCGGCGGTCACCCGCTGGATCAGCTCGTTGACGGGTGCGTGCAGACCGTGGTTGCGGGCCTGTAACACGATTTCGCCGTTGAACCAGTCGGTTTCGACCTGGGTGTGCCCGCGGGCCACGCTCTGCCAGGTGGAACTGAAGTAGTCGTCGTGCACCCGGCCTTGCAGCAGATCGCCGCGACGCTGTGCGTCCTGCTCGGCAGTCACAAAGGGAATCCCGGCGACGGTGAGCACGTGTTCGGCCTCGGTGCGGGCCCGGGCGATCAGCTCGTCGGCGTCGGGCCCGGGGCGGTATGCCGCGATCACACCGTTCCCGAGATTGGCGATCAGTTTACGGTGCTTCCATGCCATGACGTCATCGCGGACCTGCGACTGGAATCCGGCGGCGCGCAGCGTGGCGGCGACATGTTCGGCCAGCGCGTCGTGGCCGGTGGGGTAGCGGCCGAGGTCCAGGATGCCCGCGACCGGACCGCTTTGTTGAATGACCACGCCGGGGTCGAGGTGGGCTGCCGGGAGCATCACGGTGACGCCGTACACATCGGCGAATCGCCGCAGGGCGGCGGCCTCGTTGGCCACGCCGTTCTGGGCGATGAACACCGGTGTCTCGACCGGCGCGTGAGCACTGAGATCGTCCAGGGCGGAGAAGGTTTGGTGGCTCTTGACTGCGAGGATGACGACCGGCCTGGCGGACCAATCGACCTCTGCGGCGCCCGCGGCGGCCGGAAGGCTCACGGTGTCGCTGCCGGCCTGCGTCACCAGGGTGAGGCCGTGGGTGCGGATGGCGGTGAGGTGCGCACCGCGGGCGACGGCCGTCACGTCGAAGCCGGCCAGCCGCAATCGGGCGGCGATCACGCCGCCGATCGCTCCCACCCCGTAGACCACGAGTGGTCGGGTCAGGATCGCCGTCACGATGCGACACCGAGCGGTTCGGCGGAGTGCGGAGTCGGTGGCGGCCAACTCGCAGATGTTCTGCGCCCCGATCAGCCGATGCTTGATCTGCGGCGTGAAGCCGGCGCCCTCACAAGCATGCACGGCGGCGATTTCGAGCCCGGAAGCCTGCGGCCCGGTCACCCAGGATCCGTCGGCCAGGGCGGACAGGCCTTGCTTGCGGATTCTCCGATGCGAGTGGGTCGGTGCCAACAGCACCAGTGGTTCGACCAGCAACCCCACGGTGGTCAGCCCGCCGCTCAGATCCGGACCGAGGAAGTCGTAGTGGCAGGTGATCGCGATATCGACGTCGCCTTGGCGCAGTAGGCGAACGGCCGCCGCGCTTGTCTCCTGCTGAACCTGCACTCGCAGATTCGGCTCCTTGTTGCTGAGGTGTTGCATGAGGGGAACGGCCAGGGTCGGAATGCCCATGTTGAAGGTGGCGATCGCGACCTGCCCGGACACCCGATCGCGGGTCTCTGCGACTGCACTCATGGCCTCGTCGACGGCGACCAGGACGCGGCGGACATGCTCGGCGAGCACCTGGCCGCTGCGCGTCAGCCCGAGGGTGCGTCCGTCTCGGCGGAACAGCACCGCACCTGCCTCGTCTTCGAGGACGCGGAGTTGTTGGGACACCGCAGAACTCGTGATGTTGCGATGCTCAGCCACGGCGGTGACCGAGCCCAGGTCGGCCAGGTCGGCCAACAGCATCATCCGACGCAAGTCCAGCATCTCCCACCTCCTGCGAGGTGATGATCGCAGAACCAACGGTGGGCAAGGCTGCGGTATGCGCCTCAGGGCATTTGCCGCTGTGACCCTGAGCAGGGCTTTGAGCGGTCCCGGTGGGCAGGAATCACGCCGGTTGTAATTCTCGCGTCGTCACGGTGGTGGCTGAGATGTTAAGGCGCGCTGAAAGGTTCCGGTAGCCAAAGACTGTTGTTCACGGCCGTCGTCGCGTCGACGCTGACCACAGCGAGTCAGCTCGGCTGCCTCGCCAGCCCATCGCCGAGCCAATACGAGGAGTCCGCAGATGACCGATCTCACCGAACGCAATACGCTCACCGACACCGGCCTCGATGTCGTCCCACAAGCGGGCTACATCGGCGCCGAAATCCGCGGCGTCGACCTCCGCGAAGAACTGGAAGCCGCCGTCGTCGACGAGATCCGGGATGCCCTGCACACCTACAAGGTGATCTTCTTCCGCGATCAGCAGATCGGTCACGCCGAGCAGATCGCGTTCGCCCGGAACTTCGGAAAGGTGACCCCGGCCCATCCGCACGAGGAGGAACCGCCGGAGGGGTTTCCCGAGATCCTGCCGATCGACAGCCGCCGCTACGAACGCCAGTTGGGTCGCAAGCGCACCTCCTACGACAACAGCTGGCACACCGATGTCACCGCGCTGATCAACCCGCCCGCCGCCTCGATCCTGCGCGCGCACATTCTGCCGCCGTACGGAGGTGACACCGCGTGGACCAATCTCGTTGCGGCGTATGAGAACCTGCCCAAGGAGTTGCGTGAGTTCGCCGACAAACTGGACATCAAGCACCAGTTCAACGCCCGGGCGGTGGCCGGCAGCCAGCGGGACCGCAAGGTGCGGGAGGCGAACCTGGTGACCTATCACCCCGCCGTCCGGGTGCATCCGGTGACGGGGGAGCGCGCGCTGTTCGTGAGTCCCGGCTTCACCCGTGGTGCCCGCGAGATCCGCGGTTACACGCCGACCCAGAGCGAGGCGATCCTCAAGCTGCTGTGGGACGAGGCGACGCGCACCGAGTACACGGTCCGGTTCCGCTGGGCTCCGGGCAGTATCGCGTTCTGGGACAACCGGGCCACCGCGCATCTGGCCATCGCCGACGCCGGCCACCTCGACTATGACCGTGTGCTCTACCGCGTCACCCTCGAAGGAGACGTTCCCGTGGGTGTCGACGGACGGACATCCGAATCGGTGTCCGGAGAACCGTTCTACGGATCCTGATCACCCACTACGTCACAGGAAGCAGCCAACCATGACAGATGCATCACCGCGGATCGAGCGTCGCCGACTGGCAGTGGCGGCCGCGGCATGACCGTCATCGCCCGCTACGGCGATATCGATGCGGTGCTGGCCGTACACAACGAGACACTGGCGCTGCAACTCGCACACCGGTCCGTGCGCAAGTTCACCGCGGAACCGGTGACTGATGAGCAACTTTCGGCGCTGGTGGCCGCCGCGCAGTCGGCGGCGACCAGCTCGAACCTGCAACCGTGGAGCGTGATCGCCGTCCGTGATCCGCAACGCAAGGCGCGCTTGGCCACCCTGGCCAACAACCAGCAGTTCATCAACGAGGCACCGTTGTTTCTGGTCTGGGTGGCCGATCTGGGCCGTGCCCGCCGACTCGCGCAGCGGGCGGGGACCGCACTGGACGGTGCGGACTACCTGGAAACCACGATCATCGGATTCGTTGACACGGCTCTGGCAGCCCAGAACGCCGTGATGGCCGCCGAATCATTCGGACTGGGAACGGTTTTCGTCGGCGCAATCCGCAACCACCCCGAAGAGGTGGCGGCAGAATTGGGGCTGCCGCCGCACGCCGTGGCGACCTTCGGTCTGGCCGTCGGCAGCCCGGATCCGACGGAGAACGCCGGCATCAAACCGCGCCTGCCCCGGGATGCGGTGCTGCACCGCGAGCGTTACGACGTACAGGCGGCAGACGCGCATGTGCCCGCCTACGACGACCGGCTGGCGGTCTACAACGACCGCTACGGGTTGTCGGGCAGCTGGAGTGAGCGGGTGCTGAGCCGGCTCGCCGGTCCGCATTCGCTGTCCGGTCGACACCGGTTGCGGGAACAACTGGAGCGCCTGGGCCTGCCCTCACGTTGAGCCATTGTCACGCTGGCGTGGCTCTCGGATTCGACAGCCACGCCAGCGTGACAAAGCTCAGGACATGCCGCACCGTGGCCGACGTTGACCGAGCACCGCCGTGACGTCTTACCCGCCAAGCAGCTTGATGGGTGCGGAGAAGTACGTTGATGCCCATGGATACTCCGATCGCTGTCGTCACGGGGGCGAGTCGCGGCGCCGGCCGCGGAATCGCCGCGGCCCTGCTCGCCTCGGGTTGGCGGGTGTATGTCACCGGACGGACGGCGACGGATCCGGGGGAGGGCGGCATCGCCGTGCAACTCGACCACGCCGATGACGCGGCCGTGCGTGCGCTGTTCGAGCGGATCGGCGAGCAGGAGGGTCGGCTCGACATCCTGGTCAACAATGCCGCCGCGATCCACGACGACCTGGTGAACCCGAAACCGTTCTGGGAGAAGCCGATCGAATTGGCCGACGTGCTGAACGTCGGGTTGCGCTCGGCCTATGTGGCGTCCTGGCATGCCGCGCCGCTGTTGCTCGCCGCGGACAGGGGCCTGATCGCGTTCACCTCGTCGCCCGGATCGGTCTGCTACATGCATGGCCCCGCCTACGGCGCCCAGAAGGCCGGGGTGGACAAGCTGGCCGCCGACATGGCGGTCGACTTCGCCGACACCGGGGTGTCGACGGTGTCGATCTGGATGGGCATCCTGCTCACCGAGAAATTCAAGGCCGCCTTCGCCGGGCATCCCGACGCCCTGGCCAAGACCGCTGAGCACGCCGAAACGCCCGAGTTCACCGGCTACCTGATCGACGCGCTGTACCGCGACCCGGAGCTGGCGCAGCTGTCCGGACGCACCGTGATCGGCGCCGAACTCGCGGCCCGCTACGGCATCACCGATGAAGGCGGGCGGGTACCCCCGTCGCACCGGGACATGCTCGGCGCGCCGAGAGAACCCAGCTCGGCCGTCGTCAGGTAGTCGTCACCGCCGAAACCCGGTGTGGCTGCGGATCAGTGGCAGCGTCGCGAGGGTGGCGAACCCCGGCTCGGCCTCACACACCTCGGGTACCGCGTTGAGGACCTGCATCGCGGTGGCCACGTTGGCCGCCCGCACATGCTCGGCCATCGTGGCCTCGCGGGTGAAGCTGGCCAGGCTGAAGAAGTGCGTCTGCATCGATGGGTCGCCCTCGATGGTCAGGGTCCAGCCGTGTTTGGGCCGCGGCCAGTGGTCGGGATATTCGTTGCCGACCGTCCACAGCGTCTCGATCTCGATGAGCGCCTCACCGTCTCGCACCCCCACCCAGTTCCACCGCTGTCCGGCAGTGGTTCCGGCCGCCAGCAGGTGGTCGAAGATCTGGTGGTCGTGACGGGCGGGAACCGCCTCCACCGACGAGGTGACCTCGTCGATGTCGGCGCCGAGGGCATCGGCCAGAAGCCACACCTGCTCGGTGAACAACTCGTTGTTGAAGGCCAGGAATTCGGTGGCGTCGACGCCGATCTCGTCCACGGGACGGCCGAACGACATGTTGTCGAAAGTGATATGGGTGCTGTCGTAATCCGACCAGTCGGCACGCTCCTGCAGGGTGATCTTGTCGATCCGGCGGCTCATGCCGGACAGCACCAGCGGCAGGGCACCGGACAGGTTTCCCGGGTTGAGCCCGCTGCCGTGGACCGTCGTCCCACCGGTCTCACACGCCGCGAGCAGCCGGTCCCGGTCTGGCGCGGGCATTCGCTGCGGATGGAAAAGGAACGCCGTCGTCACCACGTTCTTGCCGCTGGCCAGCAAGGCGCACACGTCGTCCAGGTCCGTGGTCCGCGGGGTGTAGACGACGCAGTCGGCATCCAATGCGAGGATGGCCCGCACGTCGGTGGTGGCGCGAACGCCGATCGGCGCCCGGCCCAACAGGTCTCCGACGTCGACGCCGTCCTTGTCACCTGAATACACCCGGACCCCGACCACGTCGAGGTCCGGACGGTCGTCGAGGGCCGCTCCCAGCGTCTCGATCCCGACCGCCCCGGTTCCCCACTGAATCACCCGATAAGTCATAGGCCGCAATTGAAGCCGATCGCGGCCGGTTACGAGGCGAGCACGCTAGATGCCGGTGAGATAGCGGCGCGTCACCACCCGCTGCAGCAACCGCGTCACCGGTCCGCCCAACCGGCTCCACCAGGTGGCCGGCCGGGAGAATGCGACCACTTCGGCGAGCACCTCGTCGGTCGACGGGTCGTAGCGGACCGAGAACAACTCCTCTCCGGACTCGGGATGCCCGACCAGGGTGCCGTAGGCGAAACCCCGTCGATCGGGTTCGTCGAGCACGTACACCACGCGGCAGGGTGCCGGTACCGGACCGAGGCGGACCAGCAGGTCGGTGCCCACGGTGGCGGCTTCGGCGGCGGCCTGCACCCGCAGGCCGGCGCCGCGTTGCATGCCCCAGCGCAAGACGGAATCGGCGGCCCGGTCGAAGCGGGCTCGGCCGGTGCCGATCACCTCCGAGGCCTGGATATGGCGGTAGCCGGCGGGCGGGTCGCCGGCAGTGGCACCCACCTCCGGATAGCTCAACGACAACCGTGCCAGGTCGTGCAGTTTCACGTCACCACCATGGCACTAATACGGTGGCTTCGTGGCCACACCAACAGCGCACCCCGGCGGAGGGTTCAACCCGCCCGAGCCCACCGATCGCGGCGGCCCCGATTACGGGCGCTTCATCGAGGCGGTGCGCACACTGCAGGACCACGCACGCAGCGCCGACGCCCCGGACGAGGTGATCACCGAGGCCGCCGACCTGATCGAGAAGGTGTCGGCGTTGCTGGCCCCGTACGAAGCCGACGAATGGAATTCACCGTCCGGTCGGCGAATGGACCTGCCCAACCGTGGCAACGTCAACAACGTGCCGGTGCAGCTGAAACGGACCGACGACAACCGGATCGCCGGGACCGCCCGCTTCCGGCGTTTCCACCTCGGCCGCAACGGTGCGGTGCACGGCGGCTCGCTGGCACTGCTGTTCGACTCACTGCTCGGCTACACCGCGGCCAAACTGACCGGCAGCATGTATCAGCGCACCGCATACCTGCACGTCAACTACCGCAGGATCGCCCCGATCGAAAAAGAGTTGCAGGTGCAGGCCGGCATCAACCGCATCGAGGGGCGCAAGATCTTCGTCGAAGGACGTCTGCTCGACGGCGACGACGTGCTCACCGAGGCCGAGGCGCTGTTCGTGCGGCTCAAGCCGGGGCAGCCATGAGCCTGGCGACCAACCTTGCCGAGGTGAAGCGGCGCTGGACCAGCTGGCGGGAAAGGCTGCGCGCGCGCCCGGCCGTCGAGTTCACCTACCGCATCGTCGTCGGTGTGGTGGGCACGCTGGTGCTGGCGGTCGGCATCGTGGCGATCCCGTATCCCGGCCCGGGCTGGGCCATCGTGTTCCTCGGGCTGGCGATTCTGGCCAGCGAGTTCGACTTCGCCAAGCGGGCGCTGCGCTACGTCCGGGCCCGCTACGACTCCGTGATGGCCTGGTTCGACCGCCAGCACATCGCGGTCAAAGGTGTCAGTGCCGCTTTCACCGGACTGGTGGTGGTCGGCACGCTGTGGCTGTTCGGCGTTGTCGGTTTCGCGGCGGGCCTGGTCGGGTTGGAGCAGGAGTGGCTCAAGAGCCCTCTCGGGATGGGGTCCTGATCAGCAACACCGATGGCCCACACCGATAGCATGACAGCGTTCGCATCAGCCCACGCATGGTAGGAGACTCCCCGATGAGCGCCGCCCTCAGCCCAGCCCCCGCTGCACCGATCCGGGTCGCGGCCGGGACGACCGCCGGTGCGGCGGTGCGCGAGGCGGGCTTGCCCAGCCGCGGGACCCCCGACGCGATCGTGGTGGTGCGTGACAGCGAGGGGCGTCTGCGCGACCTGTCGTGGACCCCGGACACCGACGTCGAGGTGACTCCGGTGGCCGCCAACACCGAGGACGGCCGCAGCGTGATCAGGCACTCCTGCGCTCACGTGCTCGCCCAGGCTGTGCAGGACCTGTTTCCGCACGCCAAGCTCGGCATCGGCCCACCGATCACCGACGGCTTCTACTACGACTTCGACGTGGCCGAGCCGTTCACGCCCGAGGATCTGGACAAGCTCGAGAAGCGCATGGCCAAGATCGTCAAGGACGGTCAGCTGTTCTCCCGGCGGGTCTACGAATCCAAGGATCAGGCGCGCGAGGAGCTGGCCGGCGAGCCCTACAAGCTGGAGCTCGTCGACGACAAGTCCGGCGCTGACGACCCCGAGGTGATGGAAGTCGGCGGCGACGAACTGACCGCCTACGACAACCTCAACGCCCGCACCAAGGAGCGGGTCTGGGGGGATCTGTGCCGCGGCCCGCACATTCCGACCACCAAGTACATCCCGGCGTTCAAGCTGACCCGTAGCAGCGCCGCGTATTGGCGGGGTGACCAGAACAACGCCAGCCTGCAGCGCGTCTACGGCACCGCATGGGAGTCGCAGGAGGCCCTCGACCGCCACCTCGAATTGATCGAGGAAGCGCAGCGCCGCGACCACCGCAAGCTCGGCGTCGAGCTGGACCTGTTCAGCTTCCCTGACGAGCTCGGCTCGGGCCTGCCGGTGTTCCATCCCAAGGGCGGGGTGATCCGCAAGGAGCTGGAGGACTACTCGCGGCGCAAGCACTCCGAGGCCGGCTACGAGTTCGTCAACACCCCGCACATCACCAAGGAGCACCTCTACATCACCTCGGGCCACCTCGAGTGGTACGCCGACGGCATGTACCCGCCGATGCACATCGACGCCGAGTACAACGAGGACGGCACGGTGCGCAAGCCGGGCCAGGACTACTACCTCAAGCCGATGAACTGCCCCATGCACCACCTCATCTACCGGGCGCGAGGCCGCTCCTACCGCGAACTTCCGTTGCGGCTCTTCGAGTTCGGCTCGGTGTATCGCTACGAGAAGTCCGGCGTGGTGCACGGGTTGACCCGCGTGCGCGGCATGACCCAGGACGACGCGCACATCTACACCACGCGTGAGCAGATGCGCGACGAGCTGACCTCGCTGCTGCAGTTCGTGCTCGATCTGCTCTCGGATTACGGCCTGGACGACTACTACCTGGAGCTGTCCACCAAGGACCCCGACAAGTACGTGGGATCCGACGAGATGTGGGACGAGGCCACCGAGACCCTGCGGTCGGTCGCCGAAGCCTCGGGTCTTGACCTGGTGCCGGACCCGGGCGGTGCGGCGTTCTACGGTCCCAAGATCTCGGTCCAGGTCAAGGACGCGCTGGGCCGCAACTGGCAGATGTCGACGATCCAGCTGGACTTCAACATGCCCGACCGCTTCGAGCTGGAGTACACCGCTGCCGACGGGTCACGTCAACGCCCCGTCTTGATCCACCGCGCACTGTTCGGCTCGATCGAACGCTTCTTCGGGGTGCTCACCGAGCACTATGCGGGCGCGTTCCCGGCCTGGCTGGCGCCGGTGCAGGTGGTCGGCATCCCGGTCGCCGACGCGCACCTCGACTACCTCTATGACGTTGCCGCCCAGCTGAAGTCACGCGGCGTGCGGGTGGAGGTGGACGGCAGCGACGACCGGATGGCGAAGAAGATCGTCAACCACACCAACCAGAAGGTGCCGTTCATGTTGCTGGCGGGGGACAAGGACATAGAGGCGGGCGCCATCTCCTTCCGCTTCGGTGACCGCACCCAGATCAACGGCGTGCCGGTCGACGAGGCGGTGGAGGCGATCGTGAAGTGGATAGCCGATCGCAACAACGCGGTGCCGACGGCGGATCTGGTACCGGTGGGCTCGTGATGAGCGCTCGCGCGAAGAACCGACGGGTAAGCGAATGACGGGGGAAGAGCGGTCGATCATCGACCATGGTGTGGGTGAACCCGACCATCTGCAGCGGCTGTGGACCCCGCACCGGATGAGTTACATCGTCGATGCGGTCAAGGGCGACAACAAGGTCGGGTCGGCCGGCTCATCCCAACCGTTCACCGACATTCCCGAGATGTCCGACGAGGACGGGCTCATGGTGGCCCGCGGCGAGCTCGTGTACGCCGTGCTCAACCTCTACCCGTACAACCCGGGTCATCTCATGGTGGTGCCCTATCGACGGGTGTCCGAGCTCGAGGACCTGACCGAGGCCGAGAGCGCCGAGTTGATGGCATTCACCCAGAAGGCGATCCGCGTCATCAAGGCCGTCTCCCGTCCGCACGGCTTCAACGTCGGCTTGAACCTGGGCACCTCGGCCGGCGGGTCACTGGCCGAGCACCTGCACATGCACGTGGTGCCGCGATGGGGTGGCGACGCGAACTTCATCACGATCATCGGTGGTGCCAAGGTTATTCCGCAGCTGCTGAGCGAGACCCGGCAGCTGCTGGCCTCGGAATGGGCCCGCCAGCCGTGAGCAATCTGTTCCTGATGAGCCGGGCGGCCTACGCAAAACTGTCGAGGCCGGTGGCCAAGGCGGCGCTGCGCGCGGGCCTGACTCCCGACATCGTCACCATCGTGGGCACCGCCGGGTCGGTCACCGCCGCGCTGACGTTGTTCCCGATCGGTCAGCTGTTCTGGGGCGCGTTCGCGGTGTTCCTCTTCGTGCTGGCCGACATGCTCGACGGAGCCATGGCGCGTGAACGCGGCGGCGGCACGCGGTTCGGTGCAGTGCTGGATGCGGCATGCGACCGGATCGCCGACGGCGCCATCTTCGCCGGCCTGCTGTGGTGGGCGGCTTTCGGTCTGCACGACCCGACGCTCGTGGTGGCGCTCCTCATCTGCCTGGTCACCTCACAGGTGATCTCTTACATCAAGGCCCGGGCCGAGGCGAGTGGGCTACGGGGCGACGGCGGCATCATCGAGCGGCCGGAACGCCTGGTGATCGTGCTGGTGGGCGCGGGGCTCTCGGGCGTGCCGTTCCTGCACGCGCCCTGGCTGCTGCACGGTGCCGTCTGGCTGCTGGCGCTGGCCAGCGTGGTCACGGTGGCACAGCGGATCCATGCCGTGCGCACCTCGCCGGGCGCCATGGATCTGCTGCAACCGCTGCAGCCGTCCCAGCCCGAGGGCGGCGACACACAGGAGCCGGGAGCCTCGTGAACATTCCGCTGTCCGGGCAGGTGACCGATCTGGGTTATGCGGCAGGCTGGCGGCTGGTGCGTGCGATGCCGGAAGTCCTGGCGCGCAACCTGTTCGACGCAGGTGCCGCCTATGCATCCCGCGGCGGCGGACCGCGGCAACTGCGCAAGAACCTGGCCAGGGTGAGCGGGGTTCCCGCGGCCGAGGTGCCGGACGAGTTGATGCGTGCTTCACTGGCCTCGTATGCCCGGTACTGGCGGGAGGCGTTCCGGTTGCCGTCGATGGATCTGAGCACTGTGGCCAAACGTGTGGACGAGGTCTTCGTCGGCGCCGACAAGCTGCGGGCCGCCCATGAGGCCGGACGCGGCGGTGTGTTGGCCTTGCCGCACAGCGGCAACTGGGACATGGCCGGGGTCTGGCTGGCCCAGCAATTCGGCACTTTCGCCACGGTCGCCGAGCGGCTCAAGCCCGAATCGCTGTACCGGCGCTTCATCGATTATCGGGAGAGCCTCGGGTTCGAGGTGTTCCCGCTGTCCGGCGGTGAGCGGCCGCCGTTGGAGGTGCTCTCGGAACGGTTGCGGGACAACAAGTTCGTCTGCCTGATGGCCGACCGGGATCTCACTCGCAACGGTGTGGAGGTGAAGTTCTTCGGCGAGCTCACCCGTATGCCCGCCGGTTCGGCCAAGTTGGCCATCGAAACCGGTGCCCCACTGCACCCGGCGCACGTGCACTACGACGGTGAGGATTGTGTGGTCGAGGTGTTCGATGCGCTCGACACGTCGTCGAAGGACGTCGCGGTGGTGACCCAGGCCCTGGCCGACCGGTTCGAGGCGAACATCGCCGCACATCCGGCCGACTGGCACATGCTCCAGCCGCAGTGGCTGGCCGATCTGTCCGACGAGCGTCGCGCCCGGCTGGGTACCACCTGATGAGCACTTGCGTGAAGAGGCGACGGAGCTAGCCATGCGTATCGGGATGGTCTGCCCGTACTCGTTCGATGTTCCGGGCGGTGTGCAATCCCATGTGCTGCAACTGGCCGAGGTGATGCGCGCCGGCGGGCATTACGTCAGTGTGCTGGCCCCGTCGTCGCCGCATGTGAAGCTGCCGGAGTACGTCGTCTCCGGTGGTAAGGCCGTTCCGATCCCCTACAACGGCTCGGTGGCCCGCCTCCGGTTCGGGCCGGCCACCCACCGCAAGGTCAAGAAATGGATCGCCGAGGGGGACTTCGACGTTCTGCACCTGCACGAGCCCAACGCGCCGAGCCTGTCCATGCTGGCACTGCAGGCCGCTGAGGGGCCGATCGTGGCGACGTTTCACACCTCGACGACAAAGTCGTTGACGCTCAGTGTGTTTCAGGGCATTCTGCGCCCGTACCACGAGAAGATCGTTGGCCGCATCGCGGTGTCGGACCTGGCTCGGCGCTGGCAGATGGAGGCGCTCGGCTCGGATGCGGTGGAGATCCCCAACGGCGTCGACGTACCGCACTTCGCGAATGCGCCTCGCCTCGACGGGTATCCGCGTCCAGGCCGCAGCGTGCTGTTCCTCGGGCGGTTCGACGAGCCGCGTAAGGGCATGCCGGTCCTGCTCGGTGCGCTCCCCAAGCTGGTGCGCCGGTTCGCCGACATCGAGATCCTGATCGTGGGCCGCGGTGACGAGGAGACGCTGCGCGAGCAGGCCGGCGAATTCGCCGAGCACCTGCGGTTCCTGGGCCAGGTCGACGACGACGGCAAGGCCGCGGCCATGCGTAGCGCCGACGTGTATTGCGCCCCCAATCTGGGCGGCGAGAGTTTCGGGATCGTGCTGGTGGAGGCGATGGCGGCGGGAACACCTGTGGTGGCCAGCGAACTCGACGCGTTCAACCGCGTTCTCGATCAGGGGCAGGCCGGCCGGCTGGTTCCGGTCGGCGATGCCGATGCGCTGGCCGATGCGCTGATCGAGGTGCTCGACGACGACGCGTTGCGCGCGCAGTACATCGACAAAGCGACCGAGCGGGTGGCCCGCTACGACTGGTCGGTGGTGGCCGGTCAGATCATGCGGGTGTACGAGACGGTGGCCAGCACCGGGGTCAAAGTTCAGGTGGGTGACTAGAGGTGCCGACCTGGTTGGTGATCACGGCGCTGGCCGTACTGGTGGTTCTGCTGCTCATCGGAGGGTGGGCGTACCAGACCGCCAATCGACTGGACCGGCTCCACGTGCGCTATGACCTGTCGTGGCAGGCACTCGACGGTGCACTGGCCCGCCGGGCGGTCGTGGCCCGTGCCGTCGCGGTCGACGCCTACGCGGGCGCTCCTGCGGGCAAGCGGCTCGCGGCGTTGGCCGATGCCGCCGAGCGGGCCCCGCGTCCGGCACGTGAAGCCGCTGAGAATGACCTGTCGGCCGCGCTGTCCGCAGTCGATCCGGCGGACCTACCGGTGGCGTTGGTCGCCGAACTCGCCGATGCCGAAGCCCGGGTCCTGCTGGCCCGGCGGTTCCACAACGACGCCGTCCGCGACACCCTGGCGCTGCGGGAACGCCGCGCGGTGCGGGCGCTTCGCCTCGGCGGAACCGCAGCATTGCCAACCTATTTCGAGATCGTCGAGCGCCCGGACTCCCAAGCTGAGGTGAATCCGGTCAGCCGGAGGACGTCCGCGCGTGTGGTGTTGCTCGACGAGACCGGGGCGGTGTTGCTGCTGCGCGGCAGCGACCCCGCGATCGACGACCCGGACAAGCCCGCGCCGCGGTGGTGGTTCACCGTCGGCGGTGCGGTCCAGCCCGGCGAAGATCTGGCCGCCGCTGCGGCCCGCGAACTCGCCGAGGAGACCGGGTTGCGGACGGCGCCGGCCGACCTGGTCGGGCCGGTGTGGCGACGCGACGCCGTCATCGACTTCAACGCCTCGGTGATCCGCAGCGAGGAGTTCTTCTTCATCCACCGGACGGCCCGGTTCGAGCCGTCGGCGACGGGGCGCACCACCCTGGAACGGCACTACATTCACGGCCACCGCTGGTGCGATGAGACAATGATCGCCGAGTTGGTTGCCGGCGGGGAGGCCGTGTATCCGCTTCAACTGGGTGAGCTGCTGGCTCAGGCCAATGAACTGGCCGAACAGTCGGCGGCACCGCTGGCGAATACGCGTGGAACCGCGCATCGCGAGCTGCAAGCCATCCGGTGATTGCGGATTTAATGGATTTGGCGGCTCCACTAGACTGAATCAGTAGCAATTGGAGGAGATAGCAGTGGAAACCGCGGCGCAGAACGGTTCGAGCAACCAGACCGGTACCGCGCGCGTCAAGCGCGGAATGGCTGAGATGCTCAAGGGCGGCGTGATCATGGACGTCGTCACCCCAGAGCAGGCCAAGATCGCCGAGGGTGCGGGCGCGGTGGCCGTGATGGCCCTGGAACGGGTGCCCGCAGACATTCGCGCCCAGGGCGGGGTGTCGCGCATGTCGGATCCCGACATGATCGAGGGCATCATCGACGCGGTCACCATCCCGGTGATGGCCAAGGCGCGCATCGGGCATTTCGTGGAGGCGCAGATCCTGCAGAGCCTCGGGGTGGATTACATCGATGAGTCCGAGGTGCTGACCCCGGCCGATTACACCAACCACATCGACAAGTGGCGCTTCACGGTGCCGTTTGTGTGCGGGGCGACCAATCTGGGTGAGGCGCTGCGCCGGATCACCGAGGGCGCGGCGATGATCCGGTCCAAGGGTGAGGCGGGCACCGGAGATGTCTCCAATGCCACCACCCACATGCGCAAGATCGGCGGCGAGATCCGCCGGCTGACCTCGATGTCCGAAGACGAGCTGTATGTGGCGGCCAAGGAACTGCAGGCCCCGTATGAGTTGGTGGCCGAGGTGGCCCGGGCCGGCAAGCTGCCGGTCACGCTGTTCACCGCCGGTGGCATCGCCACCCCGGCCGATGCGGCGATGATGATGCAGCTCGGTGCCGAGGGTGTGTTCGTGGGCTCGGGCATCTTCAAATCGGGCAACCCCGCGCAGCGCGCCGCGGCCATCGTGAAGGCCACCACCTTCTACGACGATCCGGATGTGTTGGCCAAGGTGTCGCGCGGTCTGGGCGAGGCCATGGTCGGTATCAACGTCGAGGAGATCGCCCAGCCGCACCGGCTCGCCGAGCGCGGCTGGTAAATACCTTCTATGGCGATTGAAGAGATCCTCGATCTGGAACAGCTCGAGGTCAACATCTATCGCGGCGGGGTGTTCAGCCCGGAGTCGGGTTTCCTGCAGCGAACCTTCGGCGGTCATGTGGCCGGCCAGTCGCTGGTGTCGGCGGTGCGCACGGTCGAGCCGACGTTCCAGGTGCACTCCCTGCACGGCTACTTCCTGCGGCCCGGCGATGCCCGCGCGCCGTCGGTGTACACCGTCGAGCGCATCCGTGACGGCGGCTCGTTCTGCACGCGCCGGGTGAGTGCGATCCAGCACGGCGAGACGATCTTCACGATGTCGGCGTCCTTCCAGACCGACCAGTCCGGCATCGAGCATCAGGATGTGATGCCCGAGGCCCCCGGCCCCGACGACCTGCCCGGGTTCCGGTCGGGTGGAGCGTTCGACGACGCCGGTTTCGCCCAGTTCGACGAATGGGATGTCCGGATCGTGCCCCGGGACCTCGTGGCGCGGATTCCCGGTAAGGCGTCTCAGCAGCAGGTGTGGTTCCGTCACCGCGACCCGCTGCCCGACGATCATGTGCTGCACATCTGTGCGCTGGCCTACATGAGCGATCTGACCTTGCTGGGTTCGGCCCAGGTCAACCACCTGGATGTGCGTAAGCACCTGATGGTGGCCTCACTCGACCACGCCATGTGGTTCATGCGGCCGTTCCGGGCCGACGAGTGGTTGCTCTACGACCAGTCCTCGCCTTCGGCCTGTGGCGGGCGTTCCCTGACCCAGGGGAAGATCTTCAACCGCTACGGCGAGATGGTGGCCGCGGTGATGCAGGAGGGGCTGACCCGCTACCGGCGCAACTTCGCGCCACCGGAAGGCTCGTGAGTCCCCGGGTCGGGGTGCTCGCGCTGCAGGGGGACACCCGCGAGCATCTCGCTGCGCTGCGTGAGGCGGGCGCCGAAGCAGGCACGGTGCGGCGACTTTCCGAACTCGACGCGGTCGACGCGCTGGTGATCCCCGGCGGCGAGTCCACCGCGATGAGCCACCTGCTTCGCGAATTCGAACTGCTCGAACCGCTGCGGGCCCGCATCGCCGGCGGACTGCCGTGCTACGGCTCGTGCGCCGGGATGATCCTGCTGGCCGGTGAGATCAACGACGCAGGCACGCCCGGACGCGAGGCCGTTCCGCTCGGTGGTATCGATATGACGGTGCGGCGCAATGCTTTTGGCCGTCAAGTCGATTCCTTCGAAGGTGACATCGACTTCGAGGGCCTCGACACCCCGGTACACGCGGTGTTCATCCGGGCGCCGTGGGTCGAGCGGGTGGGCGACGGCGTCAAGGTGCTGGCCCGCGCCGCCGGCCACATCGTCGCGGTGCGCCAGGGTTCGATGCTGGCGACGTCGTTTCACCCGGAGATGACCGGGGACCGCCGCATTCACAAGCTGTTCGTCGACTCTTTGTAGTTGCCGCGACACCTGTGATCGGTAGCCGCCGCCGGCCCGAAGAATCGGGGTGTGACCATCCGACACCACGTGAGCACAGGCAAGTACTACTGGAAGACTCCGCGGGAGGGCGGCTGGCTGCCGAGGGAGTGGGCGTACACGCCAGAAGAACTCGACGCGGTATCCGCGCTGACCGCCACGGAGCGGATGAGCCGGTGGGTGATGAGAACGCTTCTTCGCGCCGACGCCTTTGCCGCACGAGCGGCCCGCGAGCGGTTGGCGATGACGGCGGTGCGCCGGCACGAGCAGGCCGACGCGCTGGGCTTCGCGGGCAATTGCACCCGTACTGCCACGGTCGTGTCCGTTGAGGACGCCGGGATCTCCGTCGACGGTGGCTCGTCCCCGCAGATGCTTGCCGACGCAGCGGTGATTGTCGTGACGATCGAGATCGACGGTGGCCGGTGTGATGCGGTGACCCTGGTGCCGCGGACCACTGCGATCGCGCCGGCACAGGATTTTCGGATTGTCGATCACCCGGACGATCCGATCCCGCTCTGGGTCGGGCGATAGCACCGACCCCCGCGCTGATGCATCACAGCAAAGCCACGGCGGCCCCATAGCTCGGTCACATCTGGCGCCGACTTAATGGTCCTGTGACGACGACGTTGGAGGATGCCTCCGCCGAGCCTGCCCTCGAAGTCCCGCCCAGCAGCCCGTGGATCGCTCGCGAGCGCCTGGCGCTGCCCGCTCTGCTGGTCGCCACGGCGCTGGCCTACCTGTGGAACATCACCGTAAACGGCATGGGCAACCAGTTCTACGCGGCGTCTGTCTGGGCGGGGTCGCTCAACTGGAAAGCGTTGCTGTTCGGTTCGCTGGACCCGGCCAATTTCATCACCGTGGACAAGCCGCCGGTGTCCCAGTGGGTGATGGGTCTGTCGGGTCAGCTGTTCGGGTTCAGCAGCGCCGGCATGCTCATCCCCGAGGCGCTCATGGGCGTCGGCTCGGTGGCATTGCTCTACGGTGCGGTCCGCCGGATCAGCGGACCGCGGGCGGCCCTGCTGGCCGGCGCCGTGCTGGCGCTGACGCCGGTGGCAGCGTTGATGTTCCGCTTCAACAACCCCGACGCGGTGATGGTCCTGTTGATGACGGCTGCCGCCTATTGTTCGGTCCGCGCACTGGAACACAACGGGGCCCGCTGGATGGCGCTCGCCGGCGTCGCCCTCGGCTTCGCGTTTCTGGCCAAGATGCTCGAAGGGTTGATGGTGATGCCGGCGATCGGGTTGGTGTACCTGATCGCCGCACCGGCAGCGATGCGGGTGCGCCTGCTGCACCTGTTGGGCTCACTGACCGCGTTTTTGGCGGCGTCCGGCTGGTTCGTGCTGCTCACCCTGGCGTGGCCGGCGTCCTCACGGCCCTACCTGGCGGGGTCCACCGACAACAACTTCATGAATCTGGTGTTGGGCTACAACGGGTTCGGCCGCGTTCTCGGCCACAACCACTACGGCATCAACCCCGACGCCCATCCCGCCGCCGGGCCACACCATGGCGGTTGGGGCGATCAGACCCAGGGTCTGCCACGCCTCTTCACCGGTGAGTTCGGTTTCGAGATCGGGTGGCTGCTGCCCGCCGCCCTGGTCGCAGTGGTGTTGGTACTGATCTCGCGGCGCGGCCGCCCCCGAACCGACCTCGTGCGGGCCGGCACCATCCTGTTCGGCAGCTGGCTGTTGATCGACGGGCTGGTACTGAGCTTCATGAAGAGCATGGTCCATCCCTATTACTGCCTATCCCTGGCTCCGGCCATGGCGGCGATGTTCGCGATCGGCGTGGCCGAGATGTGGCACCGACGCGATGACCGGCTGGGCCAGATCGGTTTGGCCACACTGCTTCTGGGGGCCGCGGTGTGGGGCTTCTGGATCCTGGGCCGCAACGCGTCGTGGCTGCCGGCCCTGCGGTGGGCGATCCTGGTGTCGGCCGTGGGCTGCGTTGCGGTCCTGCTCGCGGCGCTGCGCGGTGGGCACCGCGCCGTCGCGATCGTCGCGCTGGCGGCGGCGCTGGCGGGTGGACTGGCCGGGACGACCGCCTATACGGTGGCCACCCTGGGCCAGCCGCACACCGGAGGTGGTCCGAGTGTGGGGCCGGCCGATCCGGACGACAACCACGGGCACGGATGGACTTCGGACAATCCCGAGTTGAACGCGATGCTCCGGGGCACCACCACCACATGGTCGGCGGCGATCAACCGATCAGGGGCCGCATCCGGGCTCGAATTGGCCACCCACACCGCGGTAATGGCGATCGGCGGCTTCACCGGAACCGATCCGGTGCCGACGCTCGAGCAGTTCCAGAACTACGTCGCCGACCGTCAGATCACCTACTACATCCTCCCCGAGTCCAAGAACGACCACGGCGGCTTCTTCGGCAACAACTCCCACACCGACATCTCCGACTGGGTGAAAGCCAACTTCACCTCGACCAAGATCGGTTCGGACACCGTGTACGACCTACGCGCACCACTTAGGAAATAGCCCAGGCGCACAGCGATTCCGAGACCTCCCAGAGCCTCTCGGCGCGGGCCGGATCCGTGGCATAGGGTTCGGCATCGGAGCGCTCCGCGCAGTCCGCCAGGTACACCCCGCCACGGCCGTCGAGGTCGGGGCTGGTGGCCGCCCACACCTGGGTGGCCGCACCCTGCTCCGGCGTCAGTACCTCGATGGCGTGCGAGCGTGCCTGGCTGCTGACAGCGACCACGTCTTCGCGGGACATGTGCCGGGCCAGATTGGTGGCCACCATGCCGGGATGTACGGCGAACGCGCGGATACCCCGCTCATGCAGTCGCCGGTCGAGCGCGACGGCATGCAGGATGTTGGCGGTCTTGGCCGCGCCGTACGCGGCGAACTTGTCGTAGCCCCGGCGCTGCCAATTGGGGTCATCGAGATCGATGTTACCGAGACGGTGGCCCTCCGACGACAGGTTCACGATGCGGGTGCCCTCCACGAACTGTGTCCGCAGCAGGACAGTCAGCGTGAAGTGACCCAGATGGTTTGTCCCGAACTGTGTTTCGAATCCGTCTCGGGTGTGGCCGAACGGGGTGAACATCACCCCGGCGTTGTTCATCAGCACGTCGATCACGGGGGCGACGGCGGCGATCTGAGGTGCGGCGGTGCGGACACTGTCGAGGCTGGCGAGATCGACGACCACGCAGGACACCTGCGCCCAGGGCACCTCGGCATGGACCCAGTCGCGGGTGCCGGCGAGTGCGTCGGCATTGCGGGCCGCCAGCACCACGTGCGCCCCGGCAGCCGCCAAGGCCCGCGCAGATTCCTTGCCAAGCCCTGATGTCGCGCCGGTGATCACGCAGGTCTTGCCGCGCATGCTCATCGCTTCCCGCCTTCGACGATCACGCCCGCGGCCTTCTCCATCGGTTTGACGACCGAGGTGAAGTCGGAGTCGGGGCCCTCGGCGTGCAGTGTGTTCTCCCAGATCCGTTGCACGGTCTCGGCCATCTCGACGGGCAGACCCAGCGAGGTGGCCTCAGCCAGGTACAGCCCGACGTCTTTGGCCATCAGGCCGGTGGCGAACCCGTAGTCGAACGTGCGGGGGAGTACCGCTCGCGGAAACTTGTCGCGGCTGGCGTGCGTGCCACCGGATCCGGCGTTGAGGACGTCGATCATCACGTCGGCAATCAGACCGGCCTTGACGCCCATCACCATCACCTCGGCGGTCGCAGCCAGGGTGGTGGCCGCCATCAGGTTGTTGATGAGCTTCATGGTCTGTGCCGCGCCGGGCTGTTCGGACACGAAGATCGCGCGACCGAGCACCTCGAAGACCGTTGCCAGCGAATCGAATTCGCTGCGTGGTCCGGACACCATGATCGCCAGGGTGCCGGCCTGGGCGCCGTGCATTCCGCCGCTGACCGGGCTGTCGAGCGCCGCGATGTCCTGCGCGCCGAGGACTGCGTGATTGCGTTGCGCGGCTTGACCTCCCACCGTCGACAGGTCGACGAAGCGCTGAACCCGCGACCCTGCCGCGACGTCGGCCACCACGGCCTCGGAGATCTGCGGGGTGGGCAGGCTGGCCAGTAGCGTCTCGGCCCGGTCGGCCACCGCGCGCACCGAACCGGCGGGTTGTGCGCCCAGCGCGGTCGCCTTGGCCAGGACATCCTCGCGCACGTCGAAGGCCACCACGGGAAATCCTGCCGTCAGCAGCCGGTTCATCATGGGCCACCCCATGTTGCCCAGGCCGATGAAGCCGATCGCGGGATTCACGCGGGCTCCTGGTCGAGGTCGGCGAACACGGCGCGGGCCGCCCGGAAGCTGTCGACCGCCGCGGGGATGCCCGCGTAGACGCCCACCTGCAGGAAAATCTCGCAGATCTCCTCGCGGGTGACACCGTTGGTGAGGGCGCCGCGGATGTGTGTGCTCAACTCGTTGGGCCGGTTGAGCACCGCGATCATCGCGAGGTTCAGCATGCTGCGGGTTTTCAGCTCCAGACCCTCACGGCCCCAGACCGCGCCCCAGCAGTACTCGGTGACCAGGTCCTGCAGTGGCTTGGAGAACGCGTCGACGTTGCCGGCCGCCTTGCGGACGTACTCCTCACCGAGCACCGCTGTGCGGATCGCCAGTCCCTTGTCGTACGTGTCTTGATCCATGTGTCTCTCTCCGTAGTTCGTGGATTACAGCGCCACCACGACGGTCTTGGTGGCCGTCACGGCATCGAGTGCCTCGTAACCTTTCTCACGGCCGTACCCGGACTTCTTGAATCCGCCGAACGGCAGCTCGACTCCGCCGCCGGCGCCGTAGGTGTTGACGTACACCTGGCCGGCGAGGACGTCGGCGGCCAGCCGGTGCGCCCGGGACAGGTCCCGTGTCCACAGTGCCGCGAGTAACGCGTACTGGGTCCCGTTGGCCAGCGCGACCGCCTCCTGCTCGTCGTGAAAGCTGTTGACGGTCAGTACTGGACCGAAGATCTCCTGCTGGGCGATCTCGGAGGCCGGGTCGACGTCGTCGATCACGGTAGGGCTGAAGTAGGCACCGTCGCCCAGCTCGTCATCCTCGGGAGGGGTTCCACCGCACAGGATCTCACCTGCCGTGTTGCCCGAAACCAGGTCGGTGACGCGCTGCTGCTGCTTGCGCGAGATCAGCGGACCCAGATCGCGATCGGCGATCCCCGGCCCGATGCTTACTCGCCGGAACCGGTCGAGAACCAGCTGTAGCAATTCGTCGTGGACGGTTGCGTCGACCAGCAGTCGCGATCCCGCCGAGCAGGTCTGGCCGGCGTTCTGCAGGATGGCCCTGGTGACGAAGTCCGCCGCGCGGGGCAGGTCTGCGTCCGCGAACACGATCTGCGGTGACTTGCCACCCAACTCCAGCACGACGGGGACCACTCGATCCGCGGCGGCATGGGCGATCTCCGAGCCGATCCGGGTGGAGCCCACGAACCCGATGGCATCCACCCCGGGGTGCGCGGCCAGCGCGGCGCCGGCCTCGGCTCCGATGCCGGTGACCACGTTGACGACACCGGCGGGCAACCCTGCCTCGACCGCGAGGCGAGCGAGTTCAACGGCGGTGCGAGGTGTTTCGTCGGCAGGCTTGACGACTACGGTGTTGCCGCCGGCGACCGCCGGAGCCACCGCGCGGGAGAGCAGTTGCATCGGGTAGTTCCAGGCGGTGATGTGCCCGGTGACGCCGAGTGGCTCCCGTCGCGTGTACACGTGCAGGTCGTCGCCCAGTGGAATGGTGTGGCCGTAGTAGCTGTCGATGGCGTGGGCGTAGAACCGGAAATACCGAGCGGCCACGACGATGTCGGTGCGGGCCTGGCCCAGCGGCTTGCCGGTGTCCTCGCACTCGAGCAGCGCCAGCCTTTCCCGGTGACCGTCGAGCAGATCGGCGATCGCGGCGAGCGCCTCGGATCGCTGCGCCGGTGCCGTCTTCCGCCATCCCGTGAATGCCCGGCGCGCGGCGGCGACCGCCTGATCCACCTCGTCGGGGCCTCCGCGTGCCACCGCGCCGATGGAACGGCCCGTGGCCGGATCGATGTTGTCGTACTGCTGCGGCGAGCGCACGGACGCGCCGTCGATGAACGAGTCGGTCGTCATTTCCGTGGCCTCACTCCGTCGAGAAACAGGCGCACACAGGTCCGCATCCGCTGGTCGAGATCGTCGGGATCCCAATCCACGCCCCACAGCGCGCCGGTGGCGGGTCCGCCGACGACCATGCTCAGGAACGCGCCACCCACCACGTCTGGGTCATCGATCTCGATGACCCCTGCCTCGGCGTGGCGGGCGAGCACTTCGGCGATGAACGTCAGCGCCGGCATCGTGCCCTGTTCGTAGAGCAGCCGGAACAGTCGGGGGAAGCGGTTGCCCTCGGCGTTGAGGATGCGCTGTAGCGCGACACCGGCGGGACTGGTGATGCCGGCCAACCGGATCCGGCCGATCGCGAGCAGGGTCTCCTCCAGGTTGTCGGTCTCCGCCGCGCGCAGCGTCTCGATCGGGACCAGCCACCGGTCCACCGCGCGTTGTACCGACGCCTCGAACAGGGCTGCCTTGTCGGGGTAGAGGCCGTAGATAGTGCGTTTGGCCATCCCGGCGGCCGCCGCGATGCCGTCGATGGTCGAGCGTTCGAATCCGTTCTCCAGGAACACCTCCAGGGCGCAGTCGAGCAGCTCGTCGTGACGCTGCGCGGCCTGTTCCCGGGTAGGTCGGCCCACTTGACGGATTCGCTCCACGGCGTCACAGTAGCAGTAATGAAACGATCTAGGTGCTATTAATCGGGAGTTCCCCCATTCCTCCAGGAGCCGCCATGACCGCCGTCGAACAACTCCTCGACCTGCAGACCGCGCCCGATCGCTACGACATCGCACCCGCCGACGTGCGGCAGCTGCAGATCGACGCGGTCAACGAGCGGTTCGCCGCGCATGTCGAACAGATTCCCTTGCTGCGCAATCGCTCTCAATCCGCCGAGGTCTCCAAGGTGGTCGAGGGTCAGGACCTGGTTCCGCTGCTCTTCGCCCACGGCGCCTACAAGAGCTACGCGCAGAACTGGCTGACCGACGGCCGATGGGACCGGATGGCCAAGTGGGTGGGTACGGTTTCGACCTGCGATTCGGCGGGAGTCGACGTCGCCGGCGTCTCCGGGCTCGACGAGTTCGTCGCCCGGATGGAATCGGCCGGGTGCTACCTGACCTGCTCCAGCGGTACCACCGGGAAGCCGGCCATGATCGCCTGCTCGGAATCTGATCTGGATGTTGCCTCACGGGCCAATGTCACCGGATTGACCTGGGCCACCGGGATACCCGCTGACGGCAGCCGCAAGCTGTTCGGCCTTGGGCCGCGGACCAATGTCGAACGCAACGAACGCACCCGGATCGCGCTCGTGGAGGCGTTCTCCACCGAGGCCGACACCTATCAGCTGCCCGTCGACCCCATCTCGGTCGGCTCGATCATGGGCATGATCGACCTGCGCCGCCGCATCGCCGACGGCACTGCCGGCCCTTCGGAGATCGCCGCGTTTGAGACCACCAGTGCGGCCCGCCAAAGCGCGATGGACACCGCCACCGCCGAGGCAGTCGACGAGCTGATCGCCAGCCGCGAACGTCAACTGCTGCTGACCGGAATGTTCGCCTCGTTGTATCAGGTGGCCCTGGGGGTGCGAGCAAAAGGATTGTCCGGCAGTGACTTCCGCGACGATACCGCGCTGCTGGTCGCCGGCGGCCTCAAAGGTGCCGCGCTGCCACCGGACTACCGGGAGTTCATCTTCGGCACCTTCAACATCGCCGACGAACGGGTGTACCACTTCTACACGATGCAGGAACTGAACACTCCGTTCCCCAAATGCCGGGCCGGCCGTTACCACGTGCCGCCGTGGGTGTTGTTGCTGCCGTTGGACGAACCCGGCGAGAATCTCGTCGACACCTCGGTGGGCCCGGTCCAGGCGCGCGGGGCGTTCTTCGACCTGTCGCTGGACGGTCGGTGGGGCGGGGTGATCTCCGGGGACCGAATCGACGTCGACTTCGGGGCCTGCGAGTGCGGACATCAGGGTCCGACCATCGGTCCGGACATCACCCGCTACGCCGATCTGGGTGGGGACAAGATCACCTGCTCGGGCACCATCGACGCCTACGTGCGGGGTGAGGCATGAGCGCCTTGCACGCCCCGTTCATGGTGCGCGGTGAGCTCGTCGAGGGTGACGCGGTCCAGCACACCTCTCGTGACCTCGGCATCGACTTCCTTACGCCGGTACTCGATCTCGATGCCCTGATCCTCCCTCGTACGCAACTGCCGCCACTACTGCACGTGCCCCTGGCAGAGATCGTCGACTTCCTGGTCGAGACCGGCGAGCGACTGGCGCTCGACAAAAATCCGCATCTGCGGCGCTGCCTGGACCTGGTGGCCGAGACCAACCCACTGCCGCGCCGCGTGGTGGAAAACCTCTATCGCAGCGCCCCGGCTCTGCTGAGCCGCGACAGCCTCTGGGCGCAGATCGAATCCAACTTCACCGACCCGGTGGTGCTCGACGGTTGGGTCAGTCGCACCGACAGTGCCGGCAATACCGGCGCCATTCGCGCATTCCCGCCACGCATGGTCCACATGCTGGCCGGCAACGCACCGGCCGGTTGTATCGCCTCGATAGCGCAGGGTGCCCTGGTCAAGGCGGTCAGCCTGTTCAAGATGCCGTCCTCGGACCCTTTCACCACGGTCGCTGTGCTGCGGACCATGGCCGAGATCGATCCAAAACACCCTGTGGTGCAGTCGATGTCAGCGGTGTATTGGGCCGGCGGCGACGAGTCGATCGAGCGGACCGTCTACCGGCCGCAGTACTTCGACAAGATCGTGGCCTGGGGCGGCGGACCGGCCATCAGCAACGTCATCCGCTACCTGGGGCCCGGAATTCAGCTGGTTTCGTTCGACCCCAAGAGTTCGGTATCGATGATCGGGCGGGAGGCATTCGCTTCCGACGAAGTGCTGGCGGACGTCGCCGAGCGGGTCGCCGCCGACACCTGCGTATTCAACCAGGAGGCCTGTCTGGCAAGTCGATTCGTGTTCCTGGAGGCTCCGGACCGGTCGGACGCCCGGCGGTTCTGTGCGCAGCTCTTGCCGAGGCTGGGCGCCGATCGGATATTCGGATCGGCGCAGGCACCGCTGCCGTCTGCTGACATCCGGGACGAGATCGAGGTGATGGGCGCGATGGGCGACGAACTCGAGGTGTTCGGCCGGTTCGACGGCCGTGGCTTGGTGCTGCTGTCCGACGAGCCGGTGGACTTCCACCCGTCGAACAAGATCTCCAACGTGGTGATGGTGCCTTCGCTGCACGACGCGGTCCGCTATGTGAACGTCGCGACGCAGACCGTCGGCGTCTACCCCTATGAGCGCAAACCGCAGCTGCGTGATGCGCTGGCAGGCGCGGGCGCTCAGCGGGTGTGCCGGGTGGGCACCGCCAACGGGCACGTCGCCGGTGGGCCGCACGACGCCATGTACCCGTTGGCTCGGTTCGTCCACTGGATGGGAGACGATGACATCCTCGCCGCCGACGCCAACGCGGCGCTGCCGATTGGTGCCGGGTAGAACCGGCGGATCGGCGTACGCTCCGTGCATGTCCGTCTCGTCCCCAGCGTCGGTTCGGCGGCCAGGCGTCGTCGAGTCGGTGATGAGTTGGGCCGTATGGGCCCTGGTTGGCCTGATCGCCCTGTTGCTGGCGTTCGCGGCGATCTTCCCCGTGGGTCTCAGTGGGGCGGTTCCTGAACAGGCCGGTGAGGCCGCGACGGTGGCGGGCTGGGCGATGCTGACCGTGGCGAGCGTCGTGCTCGCGCCCGTCGGCATGGCGATCGGACATTGGCGGCACTGGCACATCTGGTACTGGCCGGCCCTGTGCGGTGCCGCCGCGGTGACGACGATGGTCTTGCTGCAGGGACTGTAGGCGTCGTATCGAACGCGGGGAGACCGGCCACGTAAACTGGAGGGCCGGAGTTTTAACCGGAAAAGGGGCGTACCTGCATGAGCGGCCATTCCAAGTGGGCCACCACCAAGCACAAGAAGGCCGTCATCGACGCCAAGCGCGGCAAGATGTTCGCCAAGTTGATCAAGAACATCGAGGTCGCGGCACGTGTCGGCGGGGGAGACCCGGCCGGTAATCCGACCCTCTACGACGCCATCCAGAAGGCCAAGAAGAGCTCGGTGCCCAACGACAACATCGAGCGTGCCCGCAAGCGCGGCGGTGGTGAAGAGGCCGGCGGCGCCGACTGGCAAAACATCACCTACGAGGGTTACGGCCCCAACGGTGT
Organism: Mycolicibacterium senegalense; assembly: GCF_019645875.1. Lineage (GTDB taxonomy): Bacteria > Actinomycetota > Actinomycetes > Mycobacteriales > Mycobacteriaceae > Mycobacterium > Mycobacterium senegalense. The sequence goes on from NZ_CP081000.1 coordinate 2,358,803, forward strand.
GGCGGTGCTCATCGAGTGCCTGACCGACAACCGCAACCGCGCGGCCGGCGAGGTGCGCGTCGCGATGACCCGCAACGGCGGAAATATGGCCGATCCGGGCTCGGTGGCCTACCTCTTCTCCCGCAAGGGCGTGGTGACGCTGGAGAAGAACGGCCTGACCGAAGACGACGTGTTGATGGCCGTACTGGAGGCCGGCGCCGAGGAGGTCAACGACCTCGACGACTCGTTCGAGATCATCTGCGAGCCGACCGACCTGGTCGCGGTGCGCACCGCGCTGCAGGAAGCGGGCATCGACTACGACTCGGCCGAGGCGAGCTTCCAACCGTCGGTCACGGTGCCCGTCGACCTGGAAGGCGCCCGCAAGGTGCTCAAGCTCGTCGACGCGCTGGAGGACAGCGACGACGTGCAAGAGGTGTACACCAACATCGACATCCCTGACGATGTCGCCGCGCAGCTCGACGAGGAGTGATGGCGGGCGTCCTCGACCCTGAGGGCGTCAAGTGGACGGTGCGCCGGCGCTGGGTGCCGTGGCGTCCGCGCCGAAAGATGCCAGACGAGTGGGGTTTTGGCGACGCGTCCTTCACCGACGGGGGCGACATCATCAGCATCGTGCTGAACATCGCCCTTGTGGTGCTGTTGGTCCCGGCCCTGGTGTTGGCGCTGCTGGTGGCTGCCGAGTTCCTGCTGTTGCTGCTCCTGCTGCCGCTCTGGGTGCTGGCCCGTTCACTGTTCGGCACACCGTGGATCATCGTGGTTCGCCGTGACCGCAAGATCGTCAGTGAGGAAGCCGTGCGTGGCTGGGGCGCGACCAGCGCCCGCATCGATCAGATCAAGTCGTTCATCGCGTCGGGTGCAGCGCTGCGTCGATAGGAGTCTGACCGGAGATCACCTCGAAGGTCCGCCCGGCGGTCTCAGGCTCGTGCAGGACGGCGAGCAGCACGTGGGCCACATCGGCGCGCGGGATCGTGCCGCGGCCGGTCGACTCGGCGACCGTCACACGCCCGGTGCCCGGCTCGTCCGTGAGTCCGCCGGGCCGCACGATCGTGGTGCGCAGCCCTGTCCGGGCCTGCACATCGGCGTCGGCCTCGGATTTCGCCCGCATGTAGGCCAGGAACACCTCGTCGTAGTTCGCATCGAGCGACCGGTCGTCGGCCGCCAGCGCCGAGACCATCACGTACCGGCTCACCCCCGCGGCCTCGGCCGCATCGGCCAACAGGATCGCGGCGTCCCGGTCGACGGTCTGTTTGCGCGCCGCGCCGCTGCCCGGCCCCGCGCCTGCGGCGAACACCACGGCATCGGCGCCGCGCAGGGCGGCGGCGACCTCGTCCACCGACGCCTGTTCCAGGTCCAGCACCACGGCCTCCGCCCCGGCCGCCCGCAGATCGGCGGCCTGGTCCGGGTTGCGGATGAGCCCGGCCACCTCGTCGCCGCGGGCGGACAGCAGCTGCTCAAGGATCAGGGCGATCTTGCCGTGCCCGCCGGCTATCACTACGCGCATAGCTCCGACCCTACGGATCTGAGCGTGTCCCTGCGGCTGACTGTCGCCGGCTCACGCTAGGCTCTCGAACAGATGTTCTGACGAAGGGGTTCGTGTGCGGGTGATGGGAGTGGATCCCGGTTTGACGCGCTGCGGCCTGTCTGTGGTCGAGAGCGGTCGCGGTCGGCAGGTGACCGCGCTGGATGTGGACGTGGTCCGCACCCCGGCCGACGCGCCGCTGCAGAAGCGCCTGCTGGAGATCAGCGATGTCGCCGAGTACTGGATGGACACCCACCGGCCCGACGTGATCGCGATCGAGCGGGTCTTCGCCCAGCAGAATGTGTCGACGGTGATGGGCACGGCCCAGGCCGGCGGGGTGATCGCACTGGCCGCGGCCCGCCGCGACATCGAGGTTCACTTTCACACGCCGTCAGAGGTCAAGGCCGCGGTCACCGGTAACGGCCGCGCCGACAAGGCGCAGGTCACCGAGATGATCACCAGAATTCTTGCGCTGCAAGCCAAGCCGACCCCGGCGGACGCCGCTGACGCGCTGGCCCTTGCCATCTGTCACTGCTGGCGCGCGCCGATGATCGCGCGGATGGCCGCCGCCGAAGCACTGGCCGCCGAACAGCGCCGCAAGTACGCGGCGAAGCTCAAGGCGGCCCGGGCATGATCGCCTCGGTGCGCGGCGAGGTCATCGACATCGCCCTCGACCACGCGGTGATCGAGGCGGCCGGAGTCGGCTACAAGGTGATGGCCACCCCGTCGACTCTGGCCACGCTGCGCCGCGGCGCCGAATCCCGGCTGATCACCGCGATGATCGTGCGCGAAGATTCGATGACGCTGTACGGGTTTGCCGACGGGGAAGCCCGCGACCTGTTCCTCACGCTGTTGGGAGTGTCCGGGGTCGGTCCGAAGATCGCGTTGGCGACGCTGGCGGTCTACGACCCACAGGCCCTGCGGCAGGCTCTGGCCGATGGCGACGTGACGGCGCTGACCCGGGTACCCGGCATCGGCAAACGCGGTGCCGAGCGGATGGTGCTCGAACTGCGCGACAAGATCGGGGCGGTCACTGCCGGAGCAGGCGGCGGGTTCACGGGCCACGCGGTGCGGGCCCCGGTGGTGGAAGCCCTTGTCGGACTTGGCTTTGCCGCCAAGCAGGCCGAGGAGGCGACCGACAAGGTGCTGGCCAACGATCCCGAGGCCACCACGGCTTCCGCGCTTCGGGCGGCGCTGTCCATGCTGGGCAAGAAGTAGTCATGGGCCGTTTCGACGATGCCGAGGACCCGGACGAGCGGGAGGTCTCACCGGCGCTGACGGTGGGGGAAGGCGATATCGACGCCAGCCTGCGCCCGCGCTCGCTGGGGGAATTCATCGGTCAGCCCCGGGTGCGCGAGCAGCTGCAGCTGGTCATCGAGGGGGCCAAGAACCGCGGCGGCACACCGGATCACATCCTGCTGTCCGGTCCGCCCGGCCTCGGTAAGACGTCGCTGGCGATGATCATCGCGGCCGAGCTGGGCTCATCGCTGCGGCTCACCTCGGGTCCCGCGCTGGAGCGCGCCGGTGACCTGGCGGCCATGCTGTCCAACCTCGTCGAGCATGACGTGCTGTTCATCGACGAGATTCATCGCATCGCCCGGCCGGCCGAAGAGATGCTGTATCTGGCGATGGAGGACTTCCGCGTTGACGTCGTGGTCGGCAAAGGCCCTGGCGCCACGTCGATCCCGCTCGAAGTCGCGCCGTTCACCTTGGTGGGGGCGACCACTCGGTCCGGGGCCCTGACCGGTCCGCTGCGGGATCGGTTCGGGTTCACCGCGCATATGGACTTCTACGAACCGGTCGAACTGGAACGGGTGTTGGCCCGGTCGGCCGGCATCCTCGGCATCGAATTGGGTCGTGAGGCCGGTACGGAGATCGCTCGACGTTCCCGGGGCACGCCACGCATCGCCAACCGGCTGTTGCGCCGGGTTCGGGACTATGCCGAGGTCCGCGCCGACGGAGTGATCACCCGCGATATCGCCAAGGCCGCGCTGGAGGTCTACGACGTGGATGAGCTCGGCCTGGACCGCTTGGACCGCGCTGTGCTGTCGGCGCTCACCCGCAGTTTCGGCGGTGGCCCGGTCGGGGTGTCGACCCTGGCCGTGGCGGTCGGCGAAGAAGCGACCACCGTCGAGGAGGTCTGCGAACCGTTCCTGGTTCGCGCCGGCATGGTGGCCCGTACGCCGCGGGGCCGGGTCGCGACGCCATTGGCATGGACGCATCTGGGTATGCAACCGCCGGTTACCGGACTGGGACAGCCAGGGCTGTTTGAATAGACCCTATGGTCATCGCCGGTCTGGTGTTCGCCGCGCTCGCCGCGGCCTTGCATGTCTACATCTTCGTGATGGAGTCGCTGACCTGGACGTCACCGCGCACCCGTGCCACCTTCGGCATCAGTGAGCAGGAGGCGCAGGCCACCAGGGAACTGGCCTTCAACCAGGGCTTCTACAACCTGTTTCTGGCGATCGTCGCGGTCGCGGGCATCATCACAGTGATGTTGGGACACACCGCGGTTGGGGCCGCTCTCGTGTTCGCCGGCGTCGGATCGATGTTGGCCGCGGCGGTAGTGCTGCTCGCCAGCTCGCCGGACAAGGCGCGGGCAGCAGTCACCCAGGGCGTCTTTCCGTTGTGTGCGGTCGGGTTGCTCGCGGTCGGCTTGCTCTAGGCCGGCTCCAGACGCGACCCCGGCGGACCGTGAGCACTTGACCCTCACGCGGCGTGAGGTGCCAGTCTGTTCGACATGACGCAGGAGTTGCCGGTGGACGAGCTCACCGTCGGCCAGGTGGCTGAGCGATTTGGCATCACGGTCCGGACACTTCATCACTACGACGAGATCGGGTTGTTGACCCCGACCCGGCGTGGCGCCTCGGGATACCGGGTGTACACGTCGTCAGACCTGACGCGGTTGTCCCAGATCATCGTCTACCGCCGGCTCGAGTTCACTCTCGATGAGATCGCGATGCTGCTGGACGAGGGTGATGAGGTCAGTCACCTGGTCCGTCAGCGCGAACGCGTCATGTCCCGCCTCGACGAGACGAAGGACCTCCTCGAGGCCATCGATCAGGCATTGGAGAAGGCAATGACGAACACCCCCATGACCGATGACGATATGCGCGAACTGTTCGGCGAGGACTTCGACGACTATCAGGCGGAGGTCGAACAGAAGTGGGGCGAGACGGCGGAGTGGCAAGAGTCGCAGCGTCGAACGAAGGCTTACGGCAAGGAAGAGTGGATCCAGATCAAAGCCGAAGGAGAAGCCGTCGAGCAGGCCCTGTCCGACGCTTTCCGCAACGGACTTCCCGCCGACTCCGACGCGGCGATGGATGCAGCCGAGCGGCACCGGCTCCACGTGAACCGCTGGTTCTATGACTGCCCGAGCGAATTCCACCGCAAGTTGGGCGACCTGTACGTGAGCGATCCGGCATACGTCGCAAGGTACGACGAATCCTTCGCGCTTCCGGGCTTGGCGGCATTCTGTCGCGACGCGATTCATGCGAACGCGGACCGAGCTGATCGCTGACGCGACAACAGCTTCCGCGTCACCCTAGATACTGATTGGCCGCGGTCCTGGTGGGACCGCGGCCGCTCAGGGGGGATCTTCCCTTGTGGGGAAGTCTGTTACAGCAATCCGAGCAGTTTCAGATCGCTGATGTACTTGACGATGACCGCCCGGCTGACATGCGGGATGTCCTTGTCCGGGCCGATCTTCGCGTCCTGCACTGCGGTGCGGAACACGTCGGTCGGTGCCATCGCGCCGTTCACCGGCACACCGGGCTGCTGGTAGTTGTGCAGCAGCGGCAGCAGTGAGGCCTGACGTTGCTTGTCGGGCAGTGCCCGCAGCGTGGTCTCGAAGCGGGACAACCACTCGTGGTAGTCCTCGACGCGCTGGATCGGGTGGCCGGCCTCGATGAGCCAGTCGACGAACTCGTCCATGCCGATGCCGTCGTCGTGCGGGTTCATCACGTGGTAGGTCTCGAAACCGTCCTGGACGTGGGCGCCCAGGGTGGAGATGGCCTCGGCGATGAACTCGACGGGCAGCCCGTCGTAGTGCGAGCGCTGCCGGTTGCCTTCGGCGTCGAGCTGGTTGAAGGACTTCGGTGCGACACCGGTGGCGACGAGGCTGAACATCATGCGGGTGAACATGTCCGGCAGGTTCAACTGCCCGGCATAGGTGGTGTCGGCCAGGATCATGTCGCACCGGAACACCGTCACCGGCAGCCCGGCCAGATCGTGAGCCTCGCGCAGCAGCACCTCTCCGGCCCACTTGCTGTTGCCGTAGCCGTTGGCGTAGCTGTCGTCGACGCGTCGCGTCGCGCTGACCTCGCGAATGTCGGCATCCTCCACGAACTTTCCTGGCTCGATGCCCCCGCCCACGCCGATCGTCGACACGTACGCGAACGGCTTGATCCGCGTGGTGAGCGCGATGCGGATGAGCTCGGCAGTCCCGAGCGCATTGGGCCCGAACAGCTCGCTGTAAGGCAACACGTGGTTGACCAGCGCGGCCGGATCGACGATGAAATCGACGGTGTCGGCCAGACGCTGCCAGGTCGCCCGGTCGAGGCCGAGATCGGCCTCACCCTTGTCGCCGGCGATCACTTCGAGGTGGTCGGCGGCCAGCTCACGGTAGTGCGCCAGGAGTTTCGGATCGCCGCTGTCGAAGGTCTTGTCGAGCCGTGCGCGGGCTTCCTCGTCCGACTTGGCGCGTACCAGGCAGATGACCTTGCCGTCGACCAGATCCATCCGCTCCAGCCATTCCAGAGCCAGGTAGCGACCCAGGAATCCGGTTGCGCCGGTGAGCAGTACGGTGCGGATCTCGCTGACCGGGCCGGGCAGGTTCGGTGCGGCGGCCAACGTCGCGGCGTCGATGAACTTGTCCAGCGTCAGATCGGAGGCGTGGACTTCGGTCGCGTTGCGACCGTGCACCGACGTGAAGGTCGGCCGCACGTTGGCGCCCGAACGCTGAGCGTCGATGTACTCGGCGATGGTCCGCAGATCCGAGGCCGGGCTGACGATCGCCGACACCGGCACCTCGACGTCGAAGATCTCCTGCAGGAGGTTTCCGAAGGTCAAGGCCGACAACGAATCTCCACCCAGATCGGTGAAATGCGCGTCGGGCGCGAGGTCGGATGCCGCGGCACCCAGCAGCGCACCTGCGGCCCGGCTCACCGTGTCGAGCACGGGGGCCTGAGCGCCGTTGCGCCGCAACTCGCTCAGCTCGTTGGCCTGGCCTTCGGCCAGCTCCGTGTACAGCTGCTCCAACCGCTCACCGTAATAGGCCTTCAGATTCGGCCGAGCCAGCTTGCGGATACCGGTCAGCAGTCCGTTCTCCAGGCTGAAGGGCGTTGTCTCGACGATGAAATCCCGTGGGATCTCGTAGGACTGCAGCCCCGCGGCGCGCGCGGCGTCCTGCAGCGAATCGCCGATCGCCTGCTTCGACACGGCCGGATCGGTCGGCACCACGACAGCCAGCAGATATGAGCGGGCGCTGTTGCCGTAGACGAAGATCTGCCGTACCAGCGGGCTGTCTCCGAAGACTGCCTCCAGCTTGGAGACGGTGACGAACTCGCCCTGCGAGAGCTTGAGCACGTTGTTGCGCCGGTCGAGGTACTCGACGTGATCGGGTCCGAGTTCGGCGACGATGTCGCCGGTGCGGTAGTACCCGTCTTCGTCGAACATCTCGGCGGTGATCTCGGGACGCTTGTAGTACCCGGGGAACATCTGCTCGGACTTGACCAGCAGCTCACCGCGCGGGTGGGGCCGGTCGGTACGGAAGTAGCCCAGATCCGGGACGTCGACCAGCTTGTAGTCGATCACCGGCGGGCGCTGGATGTGGCCGTCGACGAAGACCGAACCGGCCTCGGTGGAGCCGTAGCCCTCCAGCAGGTGCATGTCGAGCAGGCGCTCGACCCAGTGCTTCATCTCCGCCGAGATCGGCGCGGAGCCGGTCATCGCGGAGACGAACCGCCCGCCGAGCAGGTCCTCGCGGACCTCGGCGAGCACCTCGTCCTCACTGGCGCCGGACCGGTCCAACCGGCTCTGGTACTCCTGAAACAGCATGTCCCAGATGCGGGGCACGAAGCTCAGCTGCGTGGGCCGGACCAGGGCGAGGTCCTCCAGGAAGGACGAAAGGTCGCTGCGCGCAGCGAAATACGCGGTGCCACCGGAGCTCAGTGTGCCGATCAGGATGCCGCGGCCCATCACGTGGCTCATCGGCATGAAGTTGAGGGTGATCGCCGGCAGCGCCGCCTGGTTCTCGTCCCAGGTGGCCTTGGTGGCCAGCTGCCACATGTTGGCGACCTTGCTCTCCGGGTACATCGCGCCCTTGGGGGTGCCGGTGCTGCCGGAGGTGTAGATCAGCATGGTCAGCGGGTCGGGCTGTCCCGGGGTGTATAGCGGTGCGTCGGCCAGTGAGCGGCCGCGGTCGAGGACGTCGGCCAGCGGTTCGACGACGACGTCGGTGCCGGCCAGTGCGGCCTTGGCGGCTTCGAAGGCTTCACGCTGAGCGTCGACCTGCGGCCGGTAGTCGAACACCACCAGGCGGTGGGGTGCAGGGCCGGACTTCACCAATTCGAGTGCGTCGTCGAGGAAGTCGATGCTCGCCGCGATCACGGTGGGCTCTGTCTCGGCGACGATGGGACGCAGCGTGGTGACGGGCGCACTGGTCTGCAGCGGCACCGATACGGCACCGAGTTCGATGAGGGCGGTGTCGATGGTGGTGTAGTCGACGCTGGTGAACCCGAGGATGGCCACGCGGTCGCCGGGCTTCACCGGGTGGTTGTGCCAGGCGTTGGTGACGGCCTGAACGCGGTCGCCCAATTGCCGGTAGGTGATGGTGTCGAAGCGGGGCAGTAGCTGTGCCGACGTGCGTCCGGCGTCGTCGGTGACGTACTCCACGGCGCGCTGTCCGAGCGCGGGGCGGTCGGCATAGCCGGCGAACACCGCTTTGACGACAGCCGGCAACCGGAGGTCGGGCTGGGCGACGGCGGCGTTGACGGCATCGCTGGGGCGGGCGGCGGCGAACTGGGCGTCGGTGTCATACAGGTGCGCGATGCGGCTTTGGAGCCGATCTTCGCGAGTTTCGTTGGTCATATCGTTCCCCTGAGCAAATCAAAATCAATATCGTCGGCACGTTTGCCGTGCCTACTGATTACTACGTTAGTAAAACTAATTATATTTCGAGATGCCAGCGCTGATGGTGCGAGATGCGTCACGCCCGACGTCGCCCGCCCCACAGCGGTGTGGGGCGGGCGCGCGACGGACTAGAGCAGGCCGAGCTGCTGCAGGTCGGTGATGTACTTGACGATCACCGCCGGGCTGACATGGGGGATGTCCTTGTCGGGCCCGATCTTGGCTTCCTGCACTGCCGCACGGAAGTGGTCCGTGGGCGCCAGGGCACCCAGCATCGGCCGCTCGGGCTTCTGGTAGTTGTGCAGCAGCGGCAACAGCGACGCCTGACGCTGCTTGTCCGGCAGGGCGCGCAGGGTGCTCTCGAAGCGCTGGACCCACTGCCCGTAATCCTCGATGCGCTCGATCGGGTAGCCGGCCTCGATGAGCCAGTCGACGAACTCGTCCATGCCGAGGCCGTCGTCGTACGGGTTCATCACGTGGTAGGTCTCGAAGCTCTCCACCGATTGCCCGCCCAGCGTCGAGATCGACTCGGCGATGAACTCGACGGGCAGACCGTCGTAATGCGAGCGCTGGCGGTTCCCGTCGGAATCCAGCTCGTAGAAGGACTTCGGCGCGATACCGCTGGCGACGAGGCTCAGCATCATCCGGGTGAACATGTCCGGCAGGTTCAGCTGACCGGAGTAGGTGGTGTCGGCCAGGATCATGTCGCAGCGGAACACCGCGACCGGCAGCCCGCACAGGTCGTTGGCCTCGCGCAGCAGCACCTCACCGGCCCACTTGCTGTTGCCGTAGCCGTTGGCATATCCGTCGTTGATCTTGCGGACCGCGCTCATCTCGCGCACGTCGACGTTCTCGACGAACTTGCCCGGCTCGATCTGATCGCCCACGCCGATCGTCGACACATAGGTGTACGGCTTGATCTTGGTGGTCAGCGCGATCTTGATCAGCTCGGCGGTACCCAACGCGTTGGGACCGAACAGCTCGCTGTAGGGCAGCACGTGGTTGACCAGCGCGGCCGGGTCGACGATCAGGTCGACCTCGTCGGCCAGCCGCTGCCACGTCTGCTGGTCCAGGCCGAGGTTCTCCTCGCCCTTGTCGCCCGCGATCACTTCGAGGTGGTCGGCAGCCAGACCCTGGTAGTGCGCAAGCAGTTTCGCATCACCACTGTCGAAGGTGGCGTCGAGCCGGGCGCGGGCCTCCGCGTCGGACTTGGCGCGCACCAGCGCGATCACCTTGCCGTCGACCAGGTCCATGCGTTCCAGCCATTCCAGGGCGAGGTAGCGGCCGAGGAAACCGGTGGCACCGGTGAGCAGCACGGTGCGCACCTCGCTGCCTGCTTTGGGCAGGGTCGGGGCGGCGGCCAGGGTGGCGGCGTCGAGGAACTTGTCCAGGGTCAGGTCGGCAGCGCTCACCTCGGCGGTGTGCCTGCCGTGCACCGACGCGTACGTCGGACGCTGGGACCCGCTGCGCTGGGTCTCGATGTACGCGGCGATACCGGCCAGGTCGGTGGCCGGGCTGACGATCACGCCGACCGGGACATCCACATCGAAGATCTCGCGAAGGAGATTGCCGAAAGTCAACGCAGACAAAGAGTCTCCGCCCAGATCGGTGAAGTGGGCGTCAGGACCGAGGTCCGATGCGGCGGCGCCCAGGAGGGCGCCGGCAGCCCGGCTGACGGTCTCCACCACAGGGGCGTCGGCACTCGCCGAACGCAACTCGCGAAGTTCGGCGGCCTGCGTCTCGGCCAGCTCGGCATACAGCTGCTCGAGCCGCTCGCCGTAGTGCGCCTTCAACTTCGGCCACGCCAGCTTGCGGATGCCGGTCAACAGCCCGTTCTCGAGGCTGAACGGTGTTGTCTCCACGATGAAGTCGCGGGGGATCTCGTAGGACTGCAGGTCGGCCTCCCGGGCCACCTCTTGCAGGGACTCGGCGATCGCCTCTTTGGAAACGCTCGGATCCGTGGGTACCACGACCGCCAGCAGGTAGGGCTGCGCGCTGTTGCCGTAGACGTAGATCTGTTGAACCAGTGGGCTGTTGCCGAACACCGCTTCCAGCTTCGCCAACGTGACGAACTCGCCCTGGGCCAGCTTGAGCACATTGTTGCGGCGGTCGACATAGCGCAGCTGGTCCGGGCCGACCTCGGCGACCACGTCGCCGGTCCGGTAGAAGCCGTCCTCGTCGAACACCGACGCGGTGACCTCGGGACGCTTGTAGTAGCCGGGGAACAGGTTCTCGGTCTTGAGCAGCAGCTCGCCGCGAGGATAGGGCTGGTCGGTGCCGAAGTACCCGAGATCCGGGACGTCGACCAGCTTGTAGTCGATCACCGGGGGCCGCTGGACGACCCCGTCGAACAGTGCCATTCCGGCCTCGGTGGACCCGTAGCCCTCGAGCAGGTGGATTCCGAGCATGTCTTCGGTCCAGGCCTTGAGCTCGGCGGAGATGGGTGCCGAGCCGGTCATCGCGGCGACGAACCGCCCGCCCAGCACCTGGTCCCGCACCTCGGCCAGAACCTCGGCTTCGACGGCGTCGCGGTCTGCGCCGGCCTCGGCCAGGCGGTGATCGACCCGGCTCTGGAACTCGCTGTGGATCATCTCCCACACGCGCGGAACGAAATTCAGCTCGGTGGGCCGGGTCAGGGCGAGGTCTTCCAAGAGGGTGGACAGGTCGCTGCGCGCGGCGAAGTAGCAGGTGCCACCGGCGGCGAGCGAGGCGTAGAGGATGCCGCGGCCCATCACGTGGCTCATCGGCATGAAGCTCAGATTGATCGCCGAGCTCACCGGCCCCAGCCACGCCTTGCTGTTGCGCCGCCAGAACTTGGCGACCGAGCTCTGCAGGTACATCGCGCCCTTCGGGGCGCCGGTGCTGCCGGAGGTGTAGATCAGCAAGGCGAGCGGATCGGTGCCGTCGGACTCGGGGACCGGGGGTGTCGGCAAGTCTTTGCCGCGGTTCAACAGCTCCGAGAGCGTTTCGACCTTCACGCCCGCCCCGGCCAGCTTCTCGGTGGCCGATGCCACGGCGTCACGATCGTCGTCGATCTCGGCGTGGTGGTCGAAGGCGACGAGCTGGGCCGGAGCGTGGGCGGTGAGCGCCAGCTCGACGGCATCTGCGAGGTGGTCGACACTCGCGGCGATCACTCGTGGCTCGGTTTCGGTCACGATCGGGGCCAGGGCCTCGGGCGACGAGCTGGTCTGCAGGGGCACCGACACCGCGCCGATCTGGCTCAGTGCGGTGTCGATCACGGTGTAGTCGGCGCTGGTGAATCCCAGGATGGCGACGCGGTCGCCGGCTGCGACGCCGGAGGTGTGCAAGGCGGCGGCAAGGGAGCGGACCCGATCCCAGAGCTCGCCGTAGCTGATGGTGTCGAAGCGGGGGAGAAGACGTGCGGTGGTTCGTCCCGTGGCCGGGTCGGCAACGTATTCGACGGCACGTTCCCCGAGGGCAGGACGGTCGCTGTAGCCCTGTAGGACGGTCTGGACGATTTCGGGCAGAAGGAGGCCGGGGACGTCGACGGCGGCGGTGACGGTGTCGCTGGGAATCGCGGCGGCGAACTGTGGATCGTTGGCGGTCAGATCGGCGATGCGGCTGGCCAGTTGCTCATCACGAGTATCAATCGACATCAAAAACCCTCTTTACAGATTGCGGAAATAATCACCGGCGCGACGTTGCGCTATCGGATTACTACGTTAGTGAAACTAAACTTATTTCCTGAAAACCAGCATCTCAGCTGTCAATGTGCTGTGAGTCTGGGCGTTCCCGCGTGCGGCCGGCCCGGTCCTGTTAGCCGCGTCACCGAATGGCCGGCCTTTCTCCGAGCGTGGTCCGGGGCAGGAGCGTTAGTCCCGCTTGGGTTCGGGGTATCTCCGGTGTGTCAAAGGAGGCATCATGACCGAATTCGATACCCGCGGCGGCCGGCTACGTATGCGCCGCAGCCGTGGTGCTGCCAGCGGCCTTTTGCTGGTTCTACTCGGAATCTGGGGTGCGCTGATCCCGTTCATCGGACCGTACTTCGACTTCGCCTTCACCCCGGACCAAGCCTGGGTGTGGACGTCGGCGCGCGGCTGGTTGGAGGTGCTTCCGGGTGCTGTGACGGCGCTGGGTGGCCTGCTCCTGCTGGCTTCGGGCAACCGGGCCACGGCCCACTTCGGCGCCTGGTTGGCCGTTCTCGGTGGGGCGTGGTTCGTGGTCGGCCGAGCGCTGGCCGGGCCGCTGGGCCTCGGCGACGCCGGGATGCCGATAGCCGTGACCGACGCCAAGCGGGTGGTGCTGGAGCTGGCCTACTTCTCCGGCCTCGGCGCGCTGATCGTGTTGCTGGGCGCCATGGCGATCGGTCGGTTGTCGGTACGCAGCGTGCGGGACGTCGAATACGCGCAGCGGCCCGTCGCCGCGACCGAGCCGGTTGCGGTCGCCGAGGCGCCACGGACCGAAGCCGTCGCCGCACCGCGCCGCCGGGGCTGGGGCGGAATGTTCGGTGGCCGTCACACCCACGCGCACTAGCGCCTCAAAGGTCGCGCAGGATCAGCTCGAGCACATCGAGCCCCTCGATGAGCAACTCGTCGCTGATCGTCAGCGGCGGCAGGAACCGCAACACGTTCCCGTAGGTGCCGCAGGACAGCACGATCACCCCCGCCGCGTGGGCGCCGGCGCACAGCGCCTTGGTCAGCTCCGCGTCGGGGGTGATGGTGCCGCTCTTGACCAGTTCGACGGCAATCATCGCGCCCCGGCCGCGCACGTCGCCGATCCGGTCGTCCTCGGCCTGCAAGCGGCCCAGCCGGTCTTTCATGAGCTGCTCGATGTGCCGGGCCCGGTCCACCAGTCCGTCGGCCTCGATGGTCTCGATAGTCGCCAGCGCGGCCGCGCACGCGACCGGGTTGCCGCCGTAGGTTCCGCCCAACCCCGAGACATGCGGCGAGTCCATGATCTCGGCCCGCCCCGTGACCGCGGACAGCGGCATGCCGCCGGCGATGCCTTTGGCGGTGACGATGAGGTCGGGGTCGATGCCCTCGTGTTCACACGCGAACATCGCCCCGGTTCGGGCGAACCCGGTCTGCACTTCGTCCGCGATGAACACCACGTTGTTGTCGCGGCACCACCCGAGCAGCGCAGGCAGGAACCCGTCGGCCGGGACGATGAACCCGCCCTCGCCCTGAATGGGTTCGATGATCACCGCGGCCAGATTGTCGGCGCCGATCTGCTTTTCCATCACGTCGATGGCCCGTTTGGCGGCGAGCGCGCCGTCGGTGGCCAGCTCCTTGCCGAACTCGGCATCGCGGAACGGGTAGGACAGCGGGGCCCGGTAGATCTCGGGAGCGAACGGACCGAAGCCGTGCTTGTAGGGCATGGCCTTGGCAGTCAGCGCCATGGCCAGGTTGGTGCGGCCGTGATACGCGTGGTCGAAGGCGACGATGGCCGGTTTGTGGGTGTACGACCGGGCGATCTTGACCGAATTCTCCACGGCCTCGGATCCGGAGTTGAACAAGGCCGACCGCTTCTCACCGCGCACCGGTGTCAACCGGTTCAGCTGCTCGCAGACCGCCACGTACTGCTCGTACGGCGTCACCATGAAACAGGTGTGGGTGAAGTCGGCGGCTTGGGCCGCCACGGCCTCGACCACGCGCGGCGACGAGTTGCCGATCGTGGTGACGGCGATGCCCGAGCCCAGGTCGATGAGCCGGTTGCCGTCGACATCCTCGACGATGCCGCCACCGGCCCGGGCGGCATACACCGGCATGGTGGTGCCCACTCCGCGGGAGACGGCAGCCGATTTCCGGCCGATCAATGCCGCGGATTTCGGGCCCGGAATGGCGGTGGCCAGATGGCGGGACTGCTCGGGATGGCTCAACACTGCCTCCTCGATACTCCACGGGCGGCGACGGCAACAACGCGTATCGAGCCTAGCCGCGGGGACGGTCTGTCGGCGGCGAATGGGGTGGTGGCGGTCGGCGGCGGTATCGTGGCCTCGGTAGCCCTGACATTCGACACAACACGAAAGACATAACTGACATGGATCTCGTCATTTTCCTGCCCCTGCTGATCGTCATGGGCGCGTTTATGTTCTTCGCGTCGCGTCGTCAGCGCAAGGCGATGCAGGCGACCATCGACCTGCACAACTCGCTGCAGATCGGCGATCGTGTGCACACCACCTCGGGTCTGCAGGGCACGATCACCGGTATCACCGACGACAACGTCGACCTGGAGATCGCCCCGGGCGTCGTCACCACCTGGATGAAGCTCGCGGTGCGCGACCGCATCGAAGAGGACACCGAGGTCGACGCAGACGCCGATGAGTCGGCCGGCGCGACCGAGTTGACCGAGAGCACCGGTGTCACCGACACCGACGGCCTCAAAAAAGACTGACCGCAGCACACCCAGCACAAGCACGTACCCTTTGCGGTGCTGACGAACTGATCTCGAGGAGACCCTAGAAACGTGGCATCGTCTTCGGCGCCGGTGCATCCTGCGCGCTACCTGACACTTTTCCTGGTCCTTCTGATCGGCGTTTATCTGCTGGTGTTCCTCACCGGCGACAAGCAGGCCAAGCCCAAGCTCGGCATTGACCTGCAGGGCGGTACCCGGGTGACGCTGACCGCGCGCACCCCGGACGGCTCGACGCCGACCAGAGAGGCGCTCAACCAGGCCCAACAAATCATCAGTGCCCGCGTGGACGGTCTCGGCGTCTCGGGCTCGGAGGTCGTCATCGACGGCGACAACCTGGTGATCACCGTTCCCGGCAACGACGGCAGCGAGGCCCGCAACCTCGGCCAGACCGCCCGTCTGTACATCCGCCCGGTGGCCCGTGCGGTGCCGGTGGCGCAGCTCAAGCAACTCGCCGAAGGTGGCGTACCGGGAGCGCCGGGGGCGCCAGGGGCCCCGGGCGCACCAGCCGCGCCGCCCGCACCGGGTGCAGTGCCGGGCCTTCCCGGTGCGATTCCGGGGCAGGCCCCGGGAGCTCCGGCCGAGGCGCCCGCGGCCCCGCCGGCCGGCGCACCTGAGCCCGCACCGCAGCCGCGCCCGTACCCGCAGGATCCCGCGCCCACCCCAGCCGAGCCCACCCCGGCACCGGCCCCCGCGCCGGCTCCCGGTGAGCCGGCGCCGCCAGCCCCAGCACCGCAGCCTGCGCCGCCGGGCGCTCCCGGCCAGGTCAGCGAGGCGCAGACCCGGGCCGCGCTGATCACCCTGGCGAAGACGATCCGGCAGAGCACCAATCCGATGATGCAGATCCAGGCGATCATGGAACGCGCCCAGAACTGCGACAAGGATGACGTGCTGGCCGGCAACGACGATCCGAAGTTGCCGCTGGTGACGTGTTCCACCGACGGCCAGACCGTGTACCTGCTGAGCCCGTCGATCATGAGCGGCGAGGAGATCGAGAACGCCACCTCCGGCCTGAACCAGCAGCAGGGCCAGTACGTCGTCGACGTGACCTTCAAGAGCGGGGGAGCCAAGACCTGGGCCGACTTCACCGCGGCCAACGTGGGCACACAGACGGCGTTCACACTCGACTCGCAGGTGGTCAGCGCCCCTGAGATCCGCGAAGCCATCCCTGGCGGCAACACCCAGATCACAGGCCAGTTCAACTCGGACACCGCCAAGGAACTGGCCAACGTACTCAAGTACGGGTCGCTGCCGCTGTCGTTCGAATCGTCGGAAGCCGAGACCGTTTCGGCGACCCTGGGCCTGTCTTCGATGCGGGCCGGTCTGATCGCCGGTGCGGTGGGCTTGGCAGCGGTGCTGCTGTACTCGCTGCTCTACTACCGGGTGCTCGGTCTACTGGTCGCCCTGTCGCTGGTCGCCGCCGGCGCAATGGTTTTCGCCATCCTCGTGCTGCTCGGCAGATACATCGGATACACGCTGGACCTCGCCGGTATCGCCGGTTTGATCATCGGCATCGGCACCACCGCGGACTCGTTCGTGGTGTTCTTCGAACGAATAAAGGACGAGATCCGAGAAGGCAGATCCTTCCGGTCGGCGGTGCCCCGAGGCTGGGCGCGCGCTCGCAAGACGATCGTGTCCGGCAACGCCGTCACCTTCCTGGCCGCCGCGGTCCTGTACTTCCTGGCGATCGGCCAGGTCAAGGGCTTCGCGTTCACCTTGGGGTTGACCACGATCCTGGACATCGTGGTGGTGTTCCTGGTGACCTGGCCGCTGGTGTACCTGGCCTCCAAGTCCCCGACGATGGCAAAACCAGCCTTCAACGGTCTCGGCGCGGTGCAACAGATCGCGCGGGAACGCCGGGAGGCTTCGCATGCGACCGCGGGACGGGGATAAGCACATGGCAGCAAAAAACGACACTGCAGCTGACGACGTCAAGGACACCGCGGTGGAGGCGCCGAGCATCGAATCCACGGCTGCGGCACTGCCGAAGCACGGCTTCTTCGTCCGGCTCTACACCGGCACCGGCGCCTTTGAGGTGATCGGGCGCCGCAAGCTCTGGTACGCGATCAGCGGCGTCATCGTCGCGGTGTGCGTCGCCAGCATGGTGCTTCGCGGGTTCACCTTCGGTATCGACTTCGAGGGCGGCACGAAGGTGTCGATGCCGTCGGCCGGTTCCGAGGGAGTTGTCTCGGTCCAGCAGGTCGAGGACGTCTACAGCAAGACCCTGAACCGGGCGCCCGAATCGGTGGTGCTGGTCGGCAGCGGCGACTCGGCCACTGTCCAGATCCGTTCGGAGACACTGTCCGAACCGGAGATCGAACAACTGCGGACCGCGCTGTTCGACGAGTTCCACCCCAAGGGCAGCGACGGCCAGCCCAGCAAGCAGGCGATCAGCGACTCGAAGGTGTCGGAGACCTGGGGCGGCCAGATCACCGACAAGGCGTTGATCGCGCTGGTGGTGTTCCTCGTGCTGGCCTCGATCTACATCGCCTGGCGGTATGAGCGCTACATGGCGATGGCGGCGATGGCCACGCTGGTCTTCGACCTGGTCGTCACCGCCGGCGTCTATTCGCTGGTCGGTTTCGAGGTCACCCCGGCCACGGTGATCGGCCTGCTGACGATCCTGGGCTTCTCGCTCTACGACACGGTGATCGTGTTCGACAAGGTCGAGGAGAACACCCACGGCTTCGAGCACACCACCCGCCGGACGTTCGCCGAGCAGGCCAACCTCGCCGTCAACCAGACGTTCATGCGCTCGATCAACACCAGCTTGATCTCGGTGTTGCCGATCGTGGCGCTGATGGTGGTCGCGGTCTGGCTTCTCGGGGTCGGAACGCTGATGGATCTGGCCTTGGTCCAGCTGGTCGGTGTCATCGTCGGCACCTACTCCTCGATCTACTTCGCCACGCCGCTGCTGGTCTCGCTGCGCGAACGCACGGAATTGGTGCGCAAGCACACCAAGCGGGTGCTCAATCGCCGGGAGAAGGGCGCCAAGGCGGCGACTACCACCAAGGGGGCGGCAGACGCCACCGACACGGCGGATGCGGACGACGCCGGTGCCGAGACGGTGACGGCTTCGGTCGCCGCCGAGCCCGCACCGGACAAGCCGGCACCCGGTGCGCGACCGGCCTCACGGACCGGACGTCCGTCGGGCAAACGGAACACCCGGCGGTAAACCGCATGGTTCAGTGGCGGGGCATCGCCCGGGCCCGGACGGCGGTGACGGCGGCGGCGCTGTCCATGGTCACCGCGATGGGGCTGTCGGCGTGTTCGGGCAGCTCGGCCGACGAGATCGACTACGCCGTCGACGGCACCCTGACCACCTACAACACGAACACGGTGGCCGGGGCCGCGTCGGCCGGTCCGCAGGCCTTCGCGCGGGCATTGACAGGCTTCGCCTACCACGGCCCAGAGGGCCAGGTGGTCGCCGACAACGATTTCGGCTCGGTGTCGGTCGTCGGCCGCGCTCCGTTGGTGCTCGATTACGTGATCAGCGACAAGGCGGTCTATTCCGACGGCAAGCCGATCACCTGTGACGACCTGGTGTTGGCGTGGGGCGCACAATCCGGGCGCTTTCCCGGTTTCGATGCCGCCAGCCGGGCGGGTTACCGCGACATCGCGTCCGTTGACTGCGCACCCGGCCAGAAGCGGGCCCGGGTGTCGTTCGCCCAGGACCGCGGATTCCTCGACTACGGGCACCTGTTCGCGGCGACGTCGCTGATGCCCTCGCACGTCATCGCAGACGAACTCGGTCTCGGTGACGGGGGTGTGACGACCGCACTGCAGAACGGCGACCAGCCGACGATCGACCGGATCGCCAAGGCATGGAACACCGTGTGGGATCTCAAGCCCGACCTCGATCTGAAGAAGTTCCCGTCGTCGGGTCCGTACCGGATCGACTCGGTGTCCGAGGACGGCGTGGTGGTCCTGGTGGCCAACGACAAGTGGTGGGGCACCCCGGCCATCACCAACCGGATCGCGGTGTGGCCACGCGGAGCCGACATCCAGGAACGGGTCAATCAGGGTTCGTTCGACGTCGTCGACATCGAGTCCGGATCATCGGGCCTGCTGAACCTGCCTGAGGATTACGTCAGCATGGAGAGCCCGTCGGCCGGTATCGAGCAGCTGATCTTCGCGCCGGGTGGGCCGCTGGCCGCCCCGGCAGCGCGACGGGCCGTGGCACTGTGTACCCCCCGGGACGTGATCGCGCGCAACGCCGCGACGCCGATCATCAACTCGCGGCTCAGCCCGGTCAGCGACGACGCATTCAGTGCGGCCGAGAACGTCGGTGAGGCAGCGCAATTCGGCGTGGCCAACCCCGATGCCGCCCGGGCTGCCCTCAACAACAAGCCGCTGACCGTCCGGATCGGTTACCAGACACCCAACGCCAGACTGGCCGCGACGGTGGGTGCGATCGCGAAATCGTGTGCGGCAGCGGGCATCACCGTTCAGGACGCCGGATCGGCGACCGCCGGGCCGGTGGCCTTGCGCAACAACGAGCTCGACGGATTGCTGGCCGGCACGGGCGGGGCTGCGGGCAGCGGCTCCTCGGGTTCGTCGGCGATCGACGCCTACGCTTTCCACTCCGCCAACGGCAACAACCTGCCCGGTTACGCCAATGAACGGGTCGACGGGATCATCGATGCCCAGGCCGTCACCAACGATCCCAAGGAACTGGCCCGGCTGGCGGGGGAGGGCGCCCCGATCCTCTGGAACGACATGCCCACCCTGCCGCTGTACCGCCAGCAGCGCACGGTGCTGACGTCGACCAAGATGTATGCCGTGAGCAGTAATCCGACTCGCTGGGGCGCAGGCTGGAACATGGACCGCTGGAAGCTGTCCACATGAGCGAGGACACCGCCAAAGTTTCGGAGCTGGTCCGGAAACTGATTCGGGAGGTTCCCGACTTTCCCGAGCCAGGTGTGCAATTCAAGGATCTGACGCCGCTGCTGGCCGACGCCGAGGGTTTGGGTGCGGTGACCGACGCGCTCGCCGCCACTGCCGCCGATGCCGATCTGGTCGCGGGACTGGACGCGCGGGGTTTTCTCCTGGGCGCTGCGGTCGCGACCCGGCTGGGCGTCGGTGTGCTGGCGGTGCGCAAAGGCGGGAAGCTGCCGCCCCCGGTGCACAGCGTCACCTATCAGCTCGAGTACGGCAGCGCGACGTTGGAGATCCCGGCCGACGGGATTGATATCGCCGGTCGCAATGTTGTGATCATCGACGATGTCCTGGCCACCGGCGGGACCCTGGGAGCGGCACGGCAGCTGCTCGAGGCGAGCGGGGCCAACGTGCGCAGCGCCGCGGTGGTGCTGGAATTGACGGCCCTGGGCGGCCGCGACATCGTGGCGCCGCTACAGGTCACCAGCCTGCACACGGTGTGAGGGATATCCTCGAACTCTCGGAGGTTGAGCGGAGGTGACGATGGCCGGCGATACGGGTACGGACGCGACGGCGGGCCAGGCGGTGCAGTCGCCCCCGGCGCTGCCGGGTACCACGGGACCCGACGCCACCAAGACCAGCGCCTCCCGGCGGGTGCGCGCGCGGCTGGCCCGCCGGATGACCGCGCAGCGCAGTGCTGTCAACCCGGTGCTGGAGCCGCTGGTCGCGGTTCACCGCGAGATCTATCCGAAAGCCGACCTGCAGCTGCTGCAGCGTGCCTACGACGTGGCCGAGCAGCGTCATGCCGACCAGCTCCGCAAGTCCGGTGATCCCTACATCACCCACCCGCTGGCGGTCGCCAACATCCTGGCCGAGCTCGGCATGGACACCACGACGCTGGTCGCCGCGCTGCTGCACGACACCGTGGAGGACACCGGCTACACCCTGGAGGCGTTGACCGCCGAGTTCGGTGCCGAGGTCGGCCACCTGGTCGACGGGGTCACCAAGCTGGACAAGGTGGTGCTCGGCTCGGCAGCCGAGGGCGAGACGATCCGCAAGATGATCATCGCGATGGCCCGTGATCCTCGGGTACTGGTGATCAAGGTGGCCGACCGGCTGCACAACATGCGCACCATGCGGTTCCTGCCGCCCGAGAAGCAGGCCCGCAAGGCCCGGGAGACGCTGGAAGTCATTGCGCCCCTTGCTCATCGGCTCGGGATGGCCACGGTCAAGTGGGAGCTGGAGGATCTGTCGTTCGCGATCCTGCACCCCAAGAAGTACGAGGAGATCGTGCGGCTGGTCGCCGACCGGGCGCCGTCACGCGACACGTACCTGGCCAAGGTGCGTGCCGAGATCGGTGTGGCGCTGAGTGCGATGAAGATCAACGCGGTTGTCGAGGGCAGGCCCAAGCATTACTGGTCGATCTACCAGAAGATGATCGTCAAGGGCCGCGACTTCGACGACATCCACGACCTGGTCGGCGTCCGGATCCTGTGTGACGAGATCCGGGACTGCTACGCCGCGGTCGGCGTCGTGCACTCGCTGTGGCAACCGATGGCGGGCCGGTTCAAGGATTACATCGCCCAGCCGCGTTACGGGGTCTACCAGTCCCTGCACACCACGGTCGTCGGCCCGGAGGGCAAGCCGCTGGAGGTGCAGATCCGCACCCGCGACATGCACCGGACCGCCGAGTACGGCATCGCCGCGCACTGGCGTTACAAAGAAGCCAAGGGCCGCAACGGAGTTCCGCATCCGCACGCCGCCAGCGAGATCGACGACATGGCCTGGATGCGCCAGCTGCTGGACTGGCAGCGGGAGGCCGCCGACCCCGGCGAGTTCCTCGAGTCGTTACGTTACGACCTTGCGGTCCAAGAGATCTTCGTCTTCACCCCCAAGGGCGACGTGATCAACCTGCCGGCCGGCTCGACCCCGGTCGACTTCGCCTACGCGGTGCACACCGAGGTGGGTCACCGCTGCATCGGTGCCCGGGTCAACGGCCGGCTGGTCGCGCTGGAGCGCAAGCTGGAGAACGGTGAAGTCGTCGAGGTGTTCACCTCGAAGGCGCCCAACGCCGGGCCGTCACGTGACTGGCAGACCTTCGTGGTGTCGCCGCGCGCGAAGGCCAAGATCCGGCAGTGGTTCGCCAAAGAGCGGCGCGAAGAGGCCCTGGAGTCCGGCAAGGATGCCATCGCGCGGGAGGTCCGCCGGGGCGGACTTCCGTTGCAGCGCTTGATCAATGCCGATTCGATGGCTGCGCTGGCCCGTGAGTTGCGCTACACCGACGTCTCGGCGCTCTACACCGCGGTCGGTGAGGGCCACGTCTCGGCGCGCCACGTCGTGCAGCGTCTGCTCGCCCAGTTCGGCGGCGACGATGCGGCCGAGGACGAGCTCGCCGAGCGGTCCACCCCGTTGACCATGCCGGTGCGCCAGCGCAGTACCGACGACACCGGTGTCGCGGTGCCGGGCGCCCCTGGCACCCTGACCAAGCTCGCCAAGTGCTGCACACCGGTACCGGGCGACACCATCATGGGTTTTGTCACCCGCGGTGGCGGCGTCAGTGTGCATCGCACCGATTGCACGAATGCGGCGTCGCTGCAACAACAGTCAGAGCGCATCATCGAGGTGAACTGGGCGCCGTCGCCGTCGTCGGTGTTCCTGGTGGCCATTCAGGTGGAGGCGCTGGACCGGCACCGGCTGCTCTCGGACGTGACGCGGGTGCTGGCCGACGAGAAGGTCAACATCCTGTCGGCGTCGGTCACCACGTCCAACGACCGGGTGGCGATCAGCCGGTTCACCTTCGAGATGGGCGATCCCAAACATCTCGGCCACCTGCTGAGTGTGGTGCGCAACGTGGAGGGCGTGTACGACGTCTACCGCGTCACCAGTGCGGCCTGACCCGCGCGTGCTGGTCAGTCGGCGCGGGCCTGCGCCGGGCCAGGGTCAACCCACCATCGCCGATTTGATCGTTACCGGTGTGGCCGGCCGGCCGTCGTCGCTGCCGTCGACGACCCCGTCGGCCGCGATCGCGTCGAGGGTAGCCAATCCCGTCCGGTCCACGGTGCCGAACACCGTGTAGGTCGGCGGCAGCAGGGAATCCTCGTACACCAGGAAGAACTGGCTGCCGTTGGTTCCCGGACCGGCGTTCGCCATGGCCACGGTGCCGCGCGGGTAGACCACCGGTTGCTTCACCGCTGGGTCGGAGAGCCGGTACTGGTTGGTCGGGTACTCGTTGGGGAAGCGGTAACCGGGCCCGCCGGTCCCGCTGCCCGACGGGTCACCGCATTGCAGTGTCGCGAGGTCTCCGGTGGTCAGGCGGTGGCATCCGGTGCCGTCGAAGAACCCTTGCGCGGCCAGGCTGGCGAAGCTGTTCACCGTGCACGGCGCCTTGCCGTTGGCCAGGATGAGACCGATGCTGCCGCGATCGGTGACGATCCCGGCTTCGACCGTGGCGGGTTCGGTTGGCACCGTACCGGTGCGGGGCGGGACCGTCGGCCGAGTCGCCGGTTCGGTGGTGGCCGGGTACTGGCAGTTGGCACCCAGGTTGCGCGGCGGTGCGAACGCGGGCAGCTGCCGGTCAGAGCCCGGGGTCGCCGTATAGCGGTCCTGTCGGGGCATGTTCTCGGCGGCTTCGACCACGACGAAGGCGAACACCACGGCCAGCACCACCATCACGGCCGCCAGCGCCGTCATGACGTACCCGATGACCAGGCCGGAGATCGCGATGCCACGACCCTGTTCACCGCTGCGTTTGAGCTGCGACAGCGAGATATGGCCGAACAGGATTCCCAGCGGTGCGAACAGGACGGCACACACCAGTGAGGCGACCGCCATGCTGTTGGTGTGGGCGGGCGGGGGAGGCCCGGCCGGATAGCCCACCGGGTGAGTGGGGTGCTCCGGCCGGTATCCGCCGTAAGAGGGCGGGAAGGTCAACGCCTCGGCGACCCTAGTCCAGGGCCACGGACTTCAGCTGGACGTCGAGCGCCGGCTTACCGTCCGGTCCGCCGCCGGCCACACCGGCCGCCGCGATCTTGTCGAGAGTGGCCAGACCGGTGTCATCGATCTTGCCGAACACCGTGTAGTTCGGGGGCAGCTGCGAATCCTGGTAGACGAGGAAGAACTGGCTGCCGTTGGTGTTGGGCCCGGCGTTGGCCATCGCCACGGTGCCGCGCGG
Source organism: Mycolicibacterium senegalense (assembly GCF_019645875.1). Lineage (GTDB taxonomy): Bacteria > Actinomycetota > Actinomycetes > Mycobacteriales > Mycobacteriaceae > Mycobacterium > Mycobacterium senegalense. The sequence continues at coordinate 2,382,868 of NZ_CP081000.1, forward strand.
GTAGACCACCGGCTTCTCCAACGCCGGGTCGCCCGGCTGGAACTGGTTGGTCGGGTACTCGTTGGCGAATTGATAGCCGGGGCCGCCGGTGCCGCTGCCCGACGGGTCCCCGCACTGCAGCACCGAAATGCCACTGGTGGTCAGCCGGTGGCACGGGGTGTCGTTGAAGTAGTTCTGCCCGGCCAGGCTCGCGAAGCTGTTGACCGTGCAGGGGGCCTTGCCGTTGTCCAGCAGCAGACCGATGTTGCCCTGGTTGGTGACCACGCTGACGCTGACGGTCTTCTCGTCGGTGGGGATCTTGCCGGTGCGGGGCGGGGTGTTCGGCTTGCTCGCCGGCGCCGCGGCCGGGTACTGGCAGTTGGCGCCGAGGTCGGCGGGCGCGACGAAGGCGGGCAGCTGGCCGTCGCCGGCCGGCTGCGCCTGAGCTCCTGACGTGGCGGTGGTGGTATCCGCGGAGGCAGTGGTATTGCCGGAGTCCTTGCTGGTGAAGACGAACGTGGCCACGACGGCGCCGATGACCACGAGCGCCCCGACGACGGTGCCCACGATGGTTACGATGCGTCGTTTGCGTTCCTGGGCGGCGCGACGTTCAAGCTGACGCTCCAGCTTGCGCTTGGCCGTCGCACGCCGTTGTTCGTTGGTCGGCACCGCGGCAGTCCTCCTTGTTGGCGGTTGAGGTTGGCAACGAGTCTGCCAGGCGAACCTGCGCGGCGGTGCCGCGACCCGCGGCAGCCGCAGGTCGCGGCGCATGGGGGAAGTCACCACGTGGGAAACTGGGGCGGTGTTCATTACCGGATTTCCGGCCGGGATGCTGGCGTGCAACTGCTATGTCCTGGCGCAGCGGCCAGGGGCCGACGCGGTCGTCGTCGACCCGGGGCAGCGGGCGATGGACCGGTTGCGCCGGATTCTCGACGAGCATCGCCTGACCCCGGCAGCGGTACTGCTGACACACGGTCACCTCGATCACATCTGGTCGGCGCAGAAGGTCGCCGACACCTACGGCTGCGCCGTCTACATCCACCCCGAGGATCGGGGCATGTTGACCGATCCGATCAAGGGATTCGGCCCGGCGCTGCTCGGATCGTTGTCCCGGCTTGCGTTCGGCGTGCTGTTGTCCGAGCCCAAACAGCTGGTCGAATTGGGTCGCGACGGTCAGACACTCGACTTCGGCGGTGTCTCGGTCACCGTCGATCACTCGCCGGGACACACCAGGGGGTCGGTGGTGTTCCGGGTCTCCGGGCCGGAGAATGCATCGGCCGCCGAGACGGTTTTCACGGGCGATACGCTGTTCCGGTCCTCGGTGGGCCGCACCGACCTGCCCGGTGGCAGCGGACGTGACCTGCTCACCTCGATCGTGACAAAGCTGTTGGTACTCGACGATGACACCGTGGTATTACCAGGACACGGCCCGCGCACGACCATCGGGCACGAACGCCGCACCAACCCGTTTCTCGAAGGTTTGACTCTGTGACTTCTGCATTTCAGGCGCCCAAGGGCGTGCCCGATTACCTCCCGCCGGAGTCGGCGCAGTTCGTCGCGGTCCGGGACGGCCTGCTGACCGCGGCGCGCCGGGCCGGTTACGGCGATATCGAGCTGCCGATCTTCGAGGACACCGCGCTGTTCGCCCGCGGTGTGGGTGAGTCCACCGATGTGGTGTCCAAGGAGATGTACACCTTCGCCGACCGCGGTGACCGTTCGGTGACGCTGCGGCCCGAGGGGACCGCCGGCGTGATCCGCGCGGTGATCCAGCATCGGCTGGACCGGGGCGCGCTGCCGGTCAAGCTCTGCTACTCCGGGCCGTTCTTCCGCTACGAGCGTCCGCAGGCCGGACGCTACCGCCAGCTGCAGCAGGTCGGGGTGGAGGCCATCGGCGTCGATGATCCGGCGCTGGACGCCGAGGTCATCGCGATCGCCGACGCCGGGTTCCGCTCACTCGGGCTCGACGGGTTCCGTCTCGAGCTCACCTCGCTCGGTGACGACACCTGCCGGCCTGCGTACCGGGAGCTGTTGCAGGCGTTCCTGTTCAAGCTCGACCTCGACGAGGAGACCCGGCGGCGTGCCGAGATCAACCCGCTGCGGGTGCTCGACGACAAGCGGCCCCATGTGCGGGAGATGACCGCCGACGCGCCGCTGATGCTCGATCACCTGTCGGACAGTGCCAAGGCGCACTTCGAGGTGGTGCAGGCGCACCTCGACGCGCTCGGGGTGCCGTATGTGATCAATCCCCGGATGGTGCGCGGGCTCGACTACTACACCAAGACCACCTTCGAGTTCGTGCACGACGGGCTGGGCGCGCAGTCCGGCATCGGCGGCGGCGGCCGCTACGACGGCTTGATGAGTCAGCTCGGTGGGCAGGACGTGTCGGGGATCGGCTTCGGGCTCGGTGTCGACCGCGCGCTGCTCGCACTGCAGGCCGAGGGCAAATCGGTGACCGGTGTCGGCGGCGTCGAGGTTTTCGGTGTGCCGCTGGGTGACGCCGCCAAGCTCGAACTGGCGAAGCTGGCCGCACGGCTGCGGGCCGGCGGGGTGCGGGTCGACCTGGCCTACGGCGACCGCGGGCTCAAGGGCGCGATGAAGGCGGCGGACCGCTCTGGCGCCAAGTACGCGTTGGTGGCGGGGGACCGCGATATCGAGGCCGGCACCATCGGGCTCAAGGATCTCGCCACCGGCGAGCAGGTGGACATTGCCGCCGACTCCGTTGTCGCCGAGGTGCTTTCCCGCCTGTCCTGACCGCCTGCACCGCGAGCGTGCGTGTCTGCCGCCCGGCACACCGTATCTCGGCAGCATTCCGTGCACGCTCGCGCGCGCTCAGCGGCCATACACCGCCGCGGTAAGTACCTCGTCCAGGTTGCCGATGCCGCCGTTGAAAGGGTTGCCCCGCTTCAGAACTCGATCGCCGCTCGGGGTCACCGCGACGAGTTTGGGTGAGCTGGAGGCCAGCTGCATCCGGCGGGCGAGCTGCACCTGCGACAGCGGGGCCAGCACTTTGCCGTCGCCGTCGGCGAGCACTCCGCGGGCCCGGTCGAACACGGCGACCGGCCGGTAGCCGGTCAGCGGCCGCCGGAGCTTCGCCTTGATCTGTCGCACCACGGCGATTGTCGCGGCGGCCAAGGCCAGCCCGACAGCAAGGAATGCCGCACTCACCATCGGCGGTATATCAGCGTCTGCCCCGCGCCCGGCCGAGGCCGCGAGTGCGAGGGTGACGGCGCCGAACCCGCCGAACACGACCGCCAACACACCGAGAACGAACGCGGTGGTCGACAACGGCCCGCTGCCGCGATCGATGACGACGACGAGCGGCCCGTGTTCGGCCACCACCGTTGCGCCGCTATCGGCCAGAACCCGGGGCTGAGCCGGTTCGGTCATGGTCGAAAGTGTGCCCGTGGCGAGCCGCGAGCGTGCGGGAAATGCCGACGATTGGCGGCGTGTCGGGCGGCAGACGCGCACGCTCGCGGTGCTGGGGGATCAGATGGCCATGGCGGCGCGGACATCGGCCTCGGACGTGGAGCCGCCCGTGCCACTCGATGTGATGCGGCCGGCCTCCAGGATGTAGTAGCGCTGAGCGGATTCCAGCGCGAAGCCGATGTGTTGTTCCACCAGCAGGACTCCCAGATCGCCGCGGGCGGTCAGCGAGGTGATCGCGGCTTCGATCTCGGCCACCACCGACGGTTGGATGCCTTCGGTCGGCTCGTCGAGGATCAGGCACTTGGGGCTGGTGATCAACGCCCGCGCGATGGCAAGCTGTTGCCGCTGGCCGCCCGAGAGCAGGCCCGCGCGACGGGTGAGCAATTCCTTCAGGGCAGGGAACAGGTCCAGTTGCTCGTCGATCAGCGCCTTGCCGTTCTTGCGGCCATCGGCGACCACCTGAAGATTCTCCGCGGTGGTCAACTGTCCGAAGGACTGCTGTCCCTGGGGCACGTACGCCAGACCGCGCGCCACCCGTGCGCTAGGGCGCAGCCGGGTGATGTCCTCACCGTCGAAAAGCACCTTTCCCGCAGTGCATTTGAGCAGGCCGACCGCCGCCCGCAGCAGGGTCGTCTTGCCGGCGCCGTTGTGACCCATGACCGCAGCGACGCCATCGGAGGGCACGGCGATGCTCGCACCGTGTATCACTTCGGAACGGCCGTAACCGGTTCGAACGTCGAGTAGTTCGAGCATCAGGCGATTCCTTCCACGCCGGCCGCGGCAGTGCCGAGATAGACCTCTTGGACTTTCGGGTTGGCCTGAACCTCGGCCACCGAACCCTCGGCGATCACCTGGCCGCGAGCCAACACCGTTACCGAGGTCGCGAACGCCCGCATGAAGTCCATGTCATGCTCCACCACCACCACGGTGCGGGCTCCTCCGATGCGGCGCAACAGGTTTCCGGTCTCTTCCCGTTCCTCGTGACTCATCCCGGCCACCGGTTCGTCGAGTAACAGGACATCGGCGTTCTGTACCAGCAGCATGCCGATCTCCAGCCACTGCTTCTGGCCGTGGGCCAGCACGCCCGCGGGCTTGTCGGCCAGTTCTACCAGCCCGGTGGTCTCGAGCGCTTCTTCGATCGCGGGCAGCACGCCGCGTCGGCTGCGCAACAGGGTCCAGGGTGAACGGCCGGCGCCCGCAGCGATGTCGAGGTTCTGCAACACCGTGAGTTGTTCGAAGACGCTCGCTGTCTGAAAGGTGCGGCCCACGCCCAACCTGGCGATCTGGTGCACCTTTTTGCCGAGCAACTCCGCCCCCGACTTGTTCACCGACCCGGTGGCCCCCACCAGACCGGTGATGGCGTCGATGACGGTCGTCTTACCCGCGCCGTTGGGGCCGATGAGAAAGCGCAGATCTCCCTGGAACAGGGTGAGGTCGACGTTGCTCACCGCCTTGAACCCGTCGAAATCGACTGTCAGGCCCCGGACTTCCAGATACTGGGCGCCCATGCCCGCGTTGCCTCCGGCCACCGGCTCCGGCGCCTCGGTCTGCTCGGTTGCGATCACGACGCGGCACCTACTTTCTCTGAATCGGCATCCGTTGCCGATTCCAGCGGAGACTCCTCGGGATTGGGCGCGCCGGCACGTGAGCGCCGCCACCGGGTGAACAGTGCACCGAGCCCGGCCAGGCCCGCGGGGAAGAATGCGACGACCACGATGAACAGCAGACCCTGGGCGTAGATCCACCCGGAGGGAAACCGTTCGGAGAAAAGGGTTTGCGCCCAGGCCACCCCGACGGCGCCGAGGACGGGCCCGAGCAGGGTGGTGCGGCCGCCGATCGCGACGCCGATCAGGAATGCGATGGACGGCACGATGCCGACTTGTGACGGCGCGATGAATCCCACGATCGGCACGAACAACGCACCGGCGATGCTGGCGAACAACGCCGCCAGGGTGTAAGCCACGACCTTGATGTTGGCCGGGTCGTAGCCCAGGAACCGCACTCGTTCCTCGCCGTCGCGCACGGCGACCAGCAGCTCGCCGTAGCGGCTGTACATCAGCTGACGCACCAGGGCCACGACGATCAGAAGTGTCGCTGCCGCAAGGAAATACACCATCCGCTTGTTCGCCGGGTCGTTGAGGTTGAACCCGAAGAAGGTCCGGAAATTGGTCAGCCCGTTGCTGCCGCCGAGGCTGGTCTGGCCGACCAGCAGGATCGCCAGCGCCGCGGCCAGTGCCTGCGACAGGATGGCGAAATAGGCGCCTTTGACGCGGCGCTTGAACACCCCGAAGCCGAGCAGGGCCGCGACGGCCGTCGGCAGTACCAGGATCGCCACCAATGTGAATGCGGGGGAGGCGAAGGGTTCCCAGTAACCGGGCAGGTGCCGTACCCCGGCGATCTGCATGAAATCGGGCACGTCGTGGCCACGGATCTCGGCGTCGGCGATCTTGAGGTGCATCCCCATCATGTAGCCGCCGAGGCCGAAGAACACGCCCTGGCCCAGTACCAGCATTCCGCCGCGACCCCAGGCCAGGCCGATGCCCACCGCCACGATCGCGAAGCACAAGAACTTGCCCAGCAGGCTCAGACGGAAGTCCGACAGAACCGCCGGCGCCACGCCGAACAGCACCACCGCCGCGGCCCCGAATCCGGCCCAGGTCTGCCAACGGCCCAGGCTCGACCGTATTTCCTGCGTCACTGCACTCATACCAGACTCCTGGTCCGTACCGTGAACAGTCCCTGCGGCCGCACCTGCAGGAAGATCACGATGATGGCGAAGACGATCACCTTGGCCAGTGACGCTGTGGTGCTGTACTCGATGAACGAGTTCAGGAAGCCGAGGGCCAAGGCCGCGATGACGGTGCCTTTGATCTGGCCGAGGCCGCCGACCACCACCACCAGGAAGGCGTCGATCAGGAAGCTCTGGCCGATGGTGGGGCTGGTGGAGCCGATCAGGGTCAGTGCCACCCCGGCCACCGCGGCCAGTCCCGATCCGATGAAGAAGGTGGTGATATCGGTTCTGCGCGAGGAGATTCCGCTGGTTTCAGCCAGATCGCGGTTCTGAACCACCGCGCGGATCCTGCGCCCCATCGGACTCGTCTTGAGCACCGTGGCGAGCACCGCCACACAAACGACGGCCAGCACCAGGATGAATATCCGGGTCTTGGGCACCACCGCGCCGAGAATTTCGACGCCACCCGACAGCCATTCCGGGGCGACGACATTGACGGCCGGCGCACCGAAGATGTCGCGAGCAACCTGTTGCAGGATCAGGCCGACTCCGAAGGTGACCAGCAGGGTGTCCAACGGACGGTGGTACATCCGCCGGATCAACGTCACCTCCAGCAGTGCCCCCATGGCGCCGCCGACGAGGAAGCCGACCAGCAGCGAAACCAACAGTGAGGCACCGGCATTGGTGATGACATGCTGAACAACGTAAGCGGTGTAGCACCCGGCCATGATGAATTCGCCGTGCGCCATGTTGATGACGCCCATTTGACCGAAGGTCAGGGACAGGCCGAGTGCGGCCAGCAACAGGATCGAGCCCAGGCTCAATCCCGTTGCCAGCTGGCCGATAAGGATGTCCATGCTTATCCGGACAGCCCCGCAGCCCACGGGTAGGACTTCAGGTACGGGTCGGGCTCGATCGGGCCCTTGGACTCCCAGATCGTGTAAATCAGGCCGTCGGGCCGGATTTCACCGATCCTGGCGGTCTTGGTGATGTGGTGGTTCTCGCCGTCGATGGTGACCTTGCCCTCGGGTGCGTCGAAGCTGACCCCGTCGGCGTTGTCCTGAATCGCCGCGACGTCGAAGGACTTGGCCTTCTCGACGGTGTTCTTCCACAGATAGACCGAGACGTAGGCGGCTTCCATCGGATCCGAGGTGGGCTTCTTAGAGTCTTTGACGAAGTCCTTGTAGGCCTTGACGAAAGCCTTGTTCACCGGGGTGTCGATGGTTTCGTAATAGTTCCACGCGGTCAGCTGGCCGGCGACGTTCTGCACTCCGATACCGCCGACTTCTTCCTCGGCGATCGAGACCGAGACCACCGGCATGTCCTGCGGGGTCAGGCCGACGTTGCGGTACTCCCGGAAGAACGCCACGTTGGAGTCGCCGTTGAGCGTGTTGAACACGGCGTCGGCGTCGGCGCTGCGAACCTTGTTGACGATGGTGGAGAAGTCCGTGGAACCGAGCGGGGTGTAGTCCTCGCCCTTGATCTCGATGCCGTTCTCTTTGGCATAGGCCTTGATGATTCGGTTGGCCGTCTGCGGGAACACGTAGTCGCTGCCCACGAGGTACAGCGACTTGACGCCCTTCTCCTTGAGGTAGTCCAGCGCGGGGACGATCTGCTGGTTGGTGGTGGCGCCGGTGTAGAAGATGTTCTTGCTCGACTCGAGGCCTTCGTACTGCACGGGGTAGTACAGCAGCGCGTTCGCGCTCTCGAACACCGGCAGCATGGCCTTGCGGCTCGATGAGGTCCAACCGCCGAACACCGCTGCCACACAGTCGCTGCTGATCAGCTTCTCGGCCTTCTCAGCGAACACCGTGGGCTCGGACGCGCCGTCCTCGCCGATGAGCTCGATCTGTTTGCCCAGAACGCCGCCCTTGGAATTGATCTCCTCGACGGCGAGCTTGATCGCATCGCGGACCGTGACCTCGGAAATCGCCATCGTCCCCGACAGGGAGTTCAACGATCCGACTTTGATCTTGGGACCGGAGGTGTCCACGCAGGAAGCTGCGTTTGCTGAGTCGGTTTCGCTCGCACGGCTGCCGCAGCCGGCCAGCAGCAGGCTGGCTGCCGCGATCAAACTCCCTGCGGCTAACGTCGACCGACGCAACGGGGCACGTCCTGGAACTCGCATGGGCGACCTTTCCCTTGAATGGCAGCGCTTCTCGGCCGATCACGATCGACAGCGGTGCAAGAGGTTGACACCGGACTGCAGGTGTCGAATCGGGACGTTAGATCGCGGCTGTTACTGGGAAATGTCTGTGTGTGACAAACAAATTAACCTCAAGCTAGGCCGAGTTGGTTTGCCGTTGACGCGGCGCCGCCGGACCCGTTAGTCGCACCTGTAACAAGGCGGTAGCCTGCTGGGATATGACGGGTATGACGAATGTGCGAAAAGTGACAACCACGGTCGGTGCGGCGCTGGTTCTGGCGGCCGCGGGTATGGCGGTCTCCAACGCAACGTCGTATGCGGAACCGGACGCCCAGGGCCACAAGGTCAAGTACACGCTGACCTCCGGCGCACCATACGAGTTCGACCTCTACTACCTGACGACGCAGCCTGCGAGTAAAGACGCCTACAACGCCGACGCGTACAAGTACCTGCAGAAGGCAACGGTCAACGTCGGTCCGGATGCGCCGTGGGTGTTCGAGACGACGCTCGCCGATCCGCAGTGGGCCATCTTCACCGTCGCGAGCACCACGCACGGCGGCCGGGCCGAGCCCAACGCGCACTGCGAAATTTCCGTCGACGGCCAGATCGCGGTCCAGAACGATCATCCGTACAGCCCGCGCTGCCAGCTCGGCCAGTGGTGACCTGGCTCAGTCACCCCGCGATTCCCACGAACTGAGATCCGCCTTGACGGCGCACTCGAACTGTTGTTCGATATTCAAGTGCGCGTCGGGCGGTTCCGTTTCGGACCCGATGCGCGAGTGACTGGGCAAGCGCCCACGGCGCGCGCCGATGCCGTACCCGAAACCGCGGCATCGGCGCACCCCAGTCTCATCTGCCGGCTTCGGCTCCCTGGACGGCGGCGGTGATGGCTCGCGCGAGTTCGGCGGGTGCTTCGACGTGTGCCAGGTGGCCTTGTCCTGGCAATCGAACGACATCGGCCTGAGGCAGTGCGGCCGCGAACGGGGCGAAGGCGGTGCCGTACGGAGCCTGGTTCTCGTTCAGTGCGCCGAGGATGAGCGTCACCGGCATCTCAAGGTCTCGGTATCTGTCCAGGGCCGGCGTGTACGAGTTGATCGCGGCGAGTTCTTCGCCCAGTGGCTCGGCCAGCGGTCGCAGCGCCGACCAGGCTGGGCTGCGTCGCAAGTCGGCCACATAGTCCGCGGAGAAACCCGATACGTCGGTGTTGACCAGTTCGACAGCCCGGTCCAGGTCGCCCGCAGCGACGGCGGCGCGGATGGGTCGCACGGTCTCGGCTGCGAACGGCGCGGCCACGGGTTCGTAGGCGACCAGCGACGCGATACCGGGGCTCTCCAGCGCTGCCTCCAGTGCGATCAGCGCGCCGTAGCTCCACCCGAACAGGTGGGCTGGCCCGGTTTGGCCGATGAGGTGCCGCAGGTCGGCGACCTCGACATCGATCGAATATCCGGCACCGAGGGGACCACTGGGCGTCCGGCCGCGCCGGTTGACGGTGATCACCGGGTTGGGCGGGTCGATCTCTTCGACCACCGGCTGCCAGGTGGCCGCGTCCGCCATGACGCCGGGGACGACGAGTATCGGTGTCCCGCGGCCCGGTTTGACCTCGGCGGTGAGCTCGGTGCCGGCACGGTCAAAGGTGAGATGACGAAGGCCGGCGTCGGTGAAAGTCATTGTGGTATAGCTCCAATCGTGAGTGAAGTGCGGTCGTTACGGTAGAAGTCGTGACCTTTGTCGTCGATGACGATGAATGCCGGGAAGTCTTTGACGTGGATCCTCAGTACCGCCTCCATGCCCAGGTCTCCGTATTCGAGGGTTTCGACCGAGGTGATGCAGTCCTGGGCGAGCCGGGCCGCGGGTCCGCCGATCGATCCCAGATAGAACCCGCCGTGAGCCTGACAGGATCGCCGGACGGCATCTGATCGATTTCCCTTGGCCAGCATCACCAATGAGCCGCCGGCAGCTTGAAACCGCTCGACGTAGGAATCCATCCGGCCGCCGGTGGTGGGTCCGAACGAACCGGAGGCGTAGCCGTCCGGTCTTTTGGCCGGCCCGGCGTAGTAGACGGGGTAGCGGCGAAAGTAGTCCGGCAGCGGTTCTCCGGCGTCGAGGCGGTCACGGATCTTGGCATGGGCCAGGTCGCGTGCCACCACCATCGTCCCGGTCAAGGACACTCGTGTGCCGACCGGATGGGCCGACAGTTGAGCGCGGGTGGCGGCCAAGGATTGATCGAGGTCGATTCGCACGGCATCCTCGTCGAAACCGCCCGCGACGTCGGGGAGGAACCGCGCCGGATCGACCTCGAGTTGTTCGAGGAAGACGCCGTCGCGGCTGATCTTGCCCACGATATGACGGTCCGCGGCGCACGACACCGCCAATGCGATGGGAAGTGAGCCGCCATGGCGCGGTAGGCGTACCACCCGCACGTCATGACAGAAATACTTGCCGCCGAACTGCGCACCGATCCCGAGTTGCTGTGTGGCGGTCAGGATCTGCTGTTCGAAGTCGCAGTCGCGAAATCCGTTCCCCGCTGCGGTTCCGGAGGTGGGCAGGCTGTCGAGGTGGTGTGCGGAGGCCAGTTTGGCGGTCTTGAGGGCGAATTCGGCGCTGGTGCCGCCGATCACGACCGCAAGGTGATAGGGCGGGCATGCCGAGGTGCCGATCTGCGCGGCCTTGGCGACGATGAAGTCGAGCAGGTCGGCGGGCTTGAGCAGCGCGGCGGTCTGCTGGAACAGCAAGCTCTTGTTGGCACTGCCACAGCCTTTGGCGATGAACAGGAAGCGGTAGGCGTCATCACCGTCGGCGAGAATCTCGATTTGGGCCGGGAGGTTGGTGCCGGTATTGCGCTCGTCGAACATCGACAACGGTGCCAGTTGCGAATACCGCAGGTTCAGCGTCGTGTAGGCACGGGCGATCCCGCGCGAAAGGTGTTCGGCATCATCGCCGTCGGTCAAAACGTGGCGGCCGCGTGCGGCATGCACGATGGCGGTTCCGGTGTCCTGGCACATGGGTAGCACCCCGCCGGCCGCGACATTGGCGTTGCGGAGCAGCTCGGTGGCGACGTACCGGTCGTTGGGCGATGCCTCGGGGTCATCGAGGATCGCCGCGACCTGTCGCAGGTGGCTGGTCCGCAGCAGGTGTGACACGTCGCGGTAGGCCTCGAAGGCCAACTGTTCGAGCGCGTCCGGCGGAATCTCCAGAAAGTCCCGGCCGGCGGCGTTCACGGTACGCACGTCGCCGGTGTCGAGTCGGCGGTAATCGGTGGTGTCGGGTCCGACGGGCAGCAACGGGGTGTAGTGCACGGTCATGGGCGTGCGATTCTCTCGGCCAGGTCGAAGATCAGGTGCTCGGTACCGCGCGTGGTGATCAGCTGGAGCCCGATGGGCAGGGCTGCGACGGTACCCGCGGGAACGCTCAACGCGGGATGTCCGGTGAGATTCCACGGGCAGGTCAGCGACAGCAGTGCCGACCGCACTTCGACTGGCTGCCCGGCGATTTCATGCTCACGCTGGTCGATCTCGGTGGCCACGGTCGGCACGGTCGGCATCGCCAATACGTCGAACCGGTCGAACAGTGCGGCGACCGCGGTGCGCAGAGCGTCGCGCTTGCGGTCGGCGCGAACGTACTTCCACGCCGCGGTATCCCGCCCGCTCAGGAGGCGGTCGAGGACCTCGGGGTCGATGGTGTGTTCGTGTCCGGCCAGGCCGTCCATGTGCTCGGCGTAGGCTTCGGCGGCTTGTAGGACACTGAGCGCGGAGAACAACTCGCCTGGGGCGAACGGGATTCCGACGGTGCCGTCGACGGTGATGCCGGCCCGCGCCAACGCGGCGCGCGCCATGTCGGCGATCTCCGGGTCGCACGGCCCGATGCCTGCCGGGTCGAACCATCCGACGCGCGGGGCTGCGCCGGTGGATTGCGGTGGCCGACCGGATAGGGCGGTGTAAGCGTCGGCGGCCCCGCGCGCCGAGGTCGCGAAGAGTCCTACGTGATCCAGCGATGGAGCCAGCGGATGGACCCCGGCGGTAGGGATGGCCCGGTAGGCGGGCTTGAAGCCGACCACGCCGCACAGGGCCGCGGGGACTCTGACCGACCCGGCGGTATCGGTGCCGACGGCGAGCGGCACCATGCCCGCCGCGGTCGCGACGGCGCTTCCGCCGCTCGATCCGCCACTGATCTTGCGGGTATCCCACGGATTTCGCGATGGTCCGTGTGCCGACCGGTCACCGGTGGCGCCGTAGGCCAATTCATGCAAGACGTTCTTGCCCACGATCACCGCACCGGCGGCCCGCAACCGGCGGATGCATTCGGCATCCGCTTCGGCAGGGCCGGAATTCACTTGTGATCCCGACGTGGTGACGTGCCCGGCGATGTCGATGAGGTCTTTGACGGATACCGGGATGCCGTGCAGGGCGCCGCGGTCGTGTCCGTGCGAGAGTTCGAGGTCGGCTTCGACGGCGGCGGTGATGGCGCCGTCGGCGTCAACGGCGGTGAATGCGTTCAAGATCGGGTCGAGCGCAGCGATCGCCGCAAGGCTGTGTTCGACGAGTTGCACGCTCGTGGTGCGCCCAGCACGCAGATCAGCTGCCAGCGAAGGGATGTCGCGGTCGTGAAAATATCCGCTCACCACCGCGGTATCGGCGGTTTCGGTCATGTCAAACTCCTGGGAGTAGTTGCAGGGCAGGGATGATCAACGAGGTGGCGACCGCCATGGCGGCCACGTAGCCGGTGAGCGGATGAAAATGGGCGGGCAGTCTCGCCGCGATCGCGGCGGCCAGCGGCGGCCCGATGATCGCACCGAGTATGGAACCTCCGAGGATCGAGGCGGGCGTCCCTCCGTAGGTGAGCACGCAGGCGGGCGCCACCGACACGATCGGGACGAAGGTCGGGTAGAACGGTCGTTGGTCCCAGCGCCGCCGCCACAAGGTCACCGCGACGAGCGCGGTGAGAACCTGCGCGGCCAGGATCTGGGGGAGCAGGCCCGACCCGTAGGCCGGCGCTGGCGGGCTCAGCAGATAAGCGATGATCGCACCGACGATGAGCCCGGCGCTGGCCCATTCGCTGCCGAAGAATTGTGCTTCGGAGAAATCGGCCAGGCTCCGGCGAAGCACCCAGACGGCGCCGTGCTTTTCCGGGGACCGGGCCGGTGGTTCGGTGCGCAGCCGCACCGGTCGGGGGAGCCAGCGCAGGTGACGGCAGATCGTGAATGCGACCACCGCCGCGACCGCCATGCCGCCGGTCACTCCGACGACGGGCGGGAGCCCCAGTTTCGGGCACACCACGTCGGCGCCGAACACCGAGAACGGCGGCGTGACGAGACCACCGAGTACTCCGCCGGTCAGTACGGTCTTGGCCTCCGCCCCGAACATCAGCACGACGGCCGGGGACACCGACACGAAGGGCGCGAACAACGGCTGCCACGTGCCGCTTGCCAAGGTCCAACCCCACATGAGGTTGCTGACCACCACCCCGAGCATTGCGCTGGCGAGCATCGGGACCCACAGCCCGGTGCCGCAGGCTTGTGCGAAGCCACCGGCTGCCGGACGTCGGGTCTGTAACCAGTGGCCGAGTGCTCCACCCAGGAGCAGGCCGAGGCCGGCCAGTGAACTGCTGTAGAAGTTGGGTTCGCTTGCTGCGGAGGCGATCACACCGAGGATGGGTGTGATGGCGCGGAGGCTGCCGCTCCACAACGTCGCGGCGAGCAGTCCGATGGCGGCGACGAGCGGCCACAACGGCAGGGCGGCGCGCTCGTACCGGGCGGGCGGTGCAGTCGTCATGCCGCTGCCTACCGGGGAAGTGCCGGGCCGCCGCGGTAACCGAGTAGCTGGTCGTACAGGTCGGTGCGCCGGTCGCGGTGTAGATCGTTGAACTGGTTCCAGATCGGCGCGCCACGCGAGGCGGTGATGTCTACGTCGGCGTACAGAATCGTGTCTTCGTCGGGTCCCGCGATCCGGTCGATCGGCCAGCCGTTCGTCCCGGCGATCAACGAGTTGCCCATGAAGCCCGACGTCCGTTCGGTGCCGATGCGGTCGGCGGTCGCGATGATGACGTTGTTGACGTGAGCGGCCGTCATGGTGAGGTAGGCGGCCATACATGTGCCGCTCGCGTCGTACAGCGGCGGCGGGGTCCATACCCAGCCGGTGGGGATGCAGATGACGTCGGCCCCCTGCTGCGCGACGATCCGGGCGGTTTCGGGGAACCAGATGTCCCAGCAGACCAGTAGGCCGATCCGGCCGATCCGGGTGGGGAATACCGGGAAGCCCACATTGCCGGGTGAGAAGAACAGCTTTTCCTCGTTCCACAGGTGGGTCTTGCGGTATTTGCCGATGTAACCCTCCGGGCCGACCAGGACCGCCGTGTCGAAAAGTTCGGCTCCGTCCAGCTCGGGCAGGCATCCGACGATGTACGCGTCGTGCGCTGCGGCGAATTCGATCCAGCCGGCCACGGTTGCGCCGGAGGGCACCGGTTCGGCATGGGCGTAGGCCTCGGCGCGCGATTCGAAGGTGTAGCCCGTGGTCGCCAGCTCCGGCAAGACGATGAGGTTGGCGCCCTCGGCTACAGCCTGGTGCAGACGTTCGTAGACCGCCTCGGAGTTGGCCTTGAGGTTCTCAACGCCGACCTGCGGGTTGAACTGCACCACGGCCACCCGTGCGGGGCTGTACCGATGGGATTCAGAAGAGGCGTGCTGATCAGGCATCAAATGTCCTTGTCCGAGGTTGTAAGGGGTCGACGCGAGGGCGATCGACACGTCCGGCCCATGTAGCCCGAACGTTCGGGCCGAACGTTCGGGCTATACTGCTCCCAGTTGCGCGTCACTGTCAAGAGGTGAGGGCACGGCAAACAGGAAGACCGGAGTGGCCAAGTCGAAACAAGCAACGCTGCAGTCGATCGCCGACGACCTCGGCCTACACGTCTCGACTGTCGCGCGCGTGCTCAACGGGATGCGCGAAGGTGAACGTGCCGCATCGGGCGCCACCGCCGAACGTATCCGTCAACGTGCGGCGGAGGTCAACTACCGGCCGAATCCGCACGCGGCGAGCCTGCGCACGAAACGTACCAATCTGGTGGGCGTGCTGGTTCCCCGGTTGAGCGACGTCGTGCTGGCCACCGTCTACGAGGGCATCGAATCGGCCGCCGCCGAGCGCGGTCTGACCGCATTCGTGGCAAACACTCAGGACGATCCGGCCGATCAGCGCAAGCGGATCGAGATGATGCTCGACCGTCGCGTCGACGGGCTCATCCTCGGCGACGCGCGCGCCGACGACCACACCGTGCTCGAGGAGCTGGCTCGACGTGAGGTGCCGTTCGTCCTGGTGAACCGCAGTGTCGCCGGTTATCCAGCCGCGACGTGCGACAACTACCTGGGTGGTCGCCTGGCGGCCGAGCATCTGCTCGAGCTGGGGCACCGCCGCGTCGGCGTCATCGCCGGCCTCGCGCACGCCAGTACCGGTATCGACCGGCCGGCAGGTTTCGTCGACCGCTTCCGGGAAGCCGGGGTGGAGGTGCCCGCGGAGAACATCGTTTTCTCGGGGTTGGACAGTAACGGTGGGCACGTCGCCGCGGACCGCCTACTCGATGGGCCGACACCACCGACTGCGTTGTTCGCGGTGAACGACTTCGCCGCGATCGGTGCTGCCGGCTCGATCCGCAACCACGGCTTGCGGGTCGGCGCGGACATATCGTTGATCGGTTTCAACAACATCGCCCTGACCACCGAGATGCATGTCCCGCTGACCTCGATCGAATCTCACGCCTTCGACATGGGTCGCGATGCCCTGGGGCTGCTGGCTGAATTGCTGGCCGGGAAGAATGCCGGTCAACGGCGTACGAAACCCGTTCTGGTGGTGCGGGACTCGACGCGGCGGTGTGCGGCCGGCTGACCCGACACGAGTGGAATTACGTTTGACATCCTGCTCGAACGGGTGTTCGATTGACCTGTGCGGTGGGATGGGCAGGCGGTCGGAGCAGAGGACGGCGCACTGCCCGGCCTACAGCGCGTCGGCTTCGTGCGCACCGTCCGCTCGCCACAGTTCGAGGGGATGACCTTTCACGAGGTGTTGTGCAAATCGGCACTCAACAAGGTCCCCGCCGCCTCGGCGCTGCCGTTCCGCTTCACGGTCAACGGCTATCGCGGCTGCAGCCACGCCTGCCGCTACTGCTTTGCCCGTCCCACCCACGAGTACCTCGATCTGGACTCCGGGTCGGACTTCGACTCGCAGGTGGTGGTCAAGACCAACGTCGCCGACGTGCTCCGTCGGGAACTTCGGCGCCCGTCGTGGCAACGGGAAACAGTCGCGCTGGGCACCAACACCGATCCGTATCAGCGCGCCGAGGGCCGGTATGCGTTGATGCCCGGGATCATCAAGGCGTTGGCGGAGTCGGGAACTCCGTTCTCCATACTGACCAAGGGCACATTGCTGCGCCGTGACCTCGGGTTGATCGCCGATGCGTCCGGCCAGGTGCCAGTGAGTGTGGCGGTCTCCCTGGCGGTCGGTGACGAAGCCCTGCACCGCAATGTCGAACCGGGCACCCCGTCGCCCCAGGCGCGGTTGGGCTTGATCTCGGCGATCCGCGAGGCGGGCCTGGACTGCCATGTCATGGTCGCCCCGGTATTGCCGTACCTGACCGATTCCGTCGAGCACCTCGACGCGTTGCTCGGCCGAATCGCTGCGGCAGGGGCTTGCGGGGTGACCGTGTTCGGGCTGCATCTGCGTGGTTCCACGCGCAATTGGTTCATGGATTGGCTGGAACGCTCACATCCGGGCCTGGTCGGCGAATACCAGCGGCTGTACCGCCGCGGGGCATATCTACCCGCCCAGTACCGCGACATGCTGCGCGCACGTGCCGCGCCGCTGGTTGCCCGGCACGGCCTGGCGCGGACGGCGCGGATGATGCCGGTGCCGGCCTCGGCGATGGCCCAGGAGCCGCCGGTCGCGCAGCCGACGCTGTTCTGAGCGCGTCCGTGTCCGGTCAGCTCTTGTTGCGCTTGACCTGATTGAAGGGCACGCCACGGTCAGCCGCGAACTCGCGTGGAAAGCCCAGGATCCGCTCGCCGATCACATTCCGGGCCATCTCCGAACTCCCGCCGCCCAGCGATCCGGTCTGTCGCGACAGATACCGCACGCCGATGTCGAGAAGCCCGGGGACGTCGTCAGAACCCTCGTCGACCACACCGGCCGTGCCGGCGATGGCCAGTGCGGTGTCCACCTCGAGTTCGGTGGTCTCGGCGTGAAAGAGCCGGATCAGCGTGCCAGCGTTGGGTGGCAGGGAACCGTTACCGATCGCCTTGCCGACGTGATCGATGAGCTGTTTCTTGACGATGCGCCGCACCAGAGCCCGCCCGGCCAGGTCCTGCACCCGGGCGTCGTCGCCCTGCCCGGTGGCCTCGGCCAGCCCGACGTGGTCCGGCGGCATTTCGTTGGCGTTCTCGGCTCCGGTACCACTGGCGAACTCCGAACCGCCACCGACAGCGCGACGTTCGTGATGCAGTTGGCGCGAGGCGACCGTCCAACCGTCATTGACCGCGCCGACGACGGCGTCGGCGGGCAACTCGAGGTTGTCGAAGAACTCCTCGCAGAACTCCTCGTTGCCGTTCACCTCGGTGATACGACGCATCGTGATCCCCGGTGCGTTCAGCGGCACCAGGAACATGGTCAGGCCCTCGTGTTTGGGCACGGTCCAGTCGGTGCGCGCCAGCATCAACCCGTAGTCCGCGGCGAACGCACTGGTGCTCCAGGTCTTGGCGCCGTTGATGATCCAGGTGTCGCCGCGTAGCTCGGCGCGGGTGATCACGCCGGCCAGGTCCGATCCGCCGCTGGGCTCGGACAGCAACTGACACAGCACCTCGTCGCCGCGGATCGCCGCCGAAATGCGCTCGCGCTTCTGCTTTTCGCTACCCATGTCGAGAATCGTCGCGCCACAGATGGTGAAGGACGGGGTGTTCAGGATCAGCGGCATCTCGTAGTTGACGCACTCGTCGTTGAACGCCTTCTGATACGCGTAATCCAAGCCGAGGCCGCCGTACTCACGCGGGAAGCAGATGCCGGCGAAACCGCCTTCGTAGAGACGCTTCTGCAGTTCCTTTGCCCGCTCCCAGGATTCGGTTTCGGCGCGTACCGCGAACGGGGGATTCTCCGGATCGATGGCCGGCATGTTCTCGGCCAGCCAGGTCCGGGCGCGCTGCGCGAACTCTTCGACAGACTCGGTGTTCGCGGGGGTGCTCACGGTGTCGGTCATGCCTCGATCTCCTCGGCTGCGCGGGTCTTGCGGCTCAAGGCATACACCGCGCGATGGTGGTCTTCGGGGGAGCCGTAGAACGCCCGGTGCAGGGCGACCCTCCGCAGATACAGATGCAGGTCGTGTTCCCAGGTCACGCCGATGCCGCCGTGCAACTGCACGCAGTCCTGAAGCATCACCGGAGCGCGTTCGGCCACATAGGCTTTCGCCACGCTGACCAGTTTCGGCGCTTCGGGGGAGCGCGCCGCCACCGCGGCCGCCGCTCCCGCGGTGGTGGCCCGAGCGGCCTCGAACCACATCTTCATATCCGCGGCCCGATGTTTGAGTGCCTGATACGAGGCGAGTGGGCGACCGAAGCTGTGCCGGTCGGTAAGCCATTGATTGGTCATCGTGAGCACCGTGTCGAGAATGCCGACGATCTCGGCGCACTGCAGCAGCAGGGCCACCTGGCGCTGGCGTTCGATGATGGCCGGGGTCTGCTCGGCGGTACCCACCGCAGCGGATTCGCCGACCTCGACTCCGTTCAAATGCACACGGGCGTAACGCTTGACCAGGTCCACCGACTTCTGCGGGGTGATCGTGACGCCGGGCGCGTCGGTGGGAACCGCGAACTGTCGTATCTGCCCTTCGCAGCCGGCGACCACGAGCAGCGTGCCGCTCTGGTCGCCGGCTTCGACGCGGTCCTTGACGCCGTCGATCCGGTAGCCCGACGCGGTGCGGGTGGCCGTGGTGCCGATTCCGGTGGGGGACTGCAGGGCTGAGAACGGCCGGTTGGGCTCATAGGGAGCCCAGGACGCCACGGTCTCACCGGACACCAGAGCCTCGATGAGTTCCTCGTGACCGCTGGGTGATTCCACGAGCCCGGCCAGCACGATGCTGACCGGATGCAGCGGCCCGGGCGCCACGGTGCGCCCCGCCTGCTCGGCCAGCAGGGCCAGGTCGGTGACACCGTCCCCGGACGGGCTGCCGCCACCGAGCTCTTCGGGTACCAAAAGACTGGCCCAGCCCAACTCCGCTGCCCGGCCCCACCATTCGGGTTCGAACGCGGTGCCCTCGGCGTGCAGCTGACGCACCCGGGTCAGCGGCACCTCCTTCTCCAGGAAGGCCTGCGCGGTGGAGGTGAACAGCATCTGTTCGGGATTTGCCACATCGGTCATGGAGTCGGCCCAGCTTCTTGTGTGTGAGGGGGACGTGATCAGTTCAGGACGAGTGCCGGAACATCGGGCCGGTAAACCTTCTTGTTCTCGACCTTGAACAGGTCGACCAGGTTGCCGCCCATGACCTTTCGAACACCGTCCTCGTCGAGGCCGTGTGCCTGCAGGTCGTCGACCAGGTTGATCGGATCGGCCAGGCCTTCGGGGTGGGGCCAGTCGGATCCGAAGATGATGCGGTCGATGCCGACCAGGTCGGCCATCTGCTTGAAGTCGTCCTCCCAGAACGGAGCGACGTACACACCGCGCTTGAATGCCTCGATCGGATCCTCGGGGAACTCCTGCGGCATCTTCGAGTAGACGTCCTTGAACTGGTAGAACAGGTACGGCACCCACGAGGCGCCGTTCTCCACCGACAGGATTCGCAGGTCCGGATTGCGGGTCAGCGCACCGTGGCAGACCAGCGCGGCCATGGTGTCCTCGATCGGCCGCTTGCCCATCGCGACCATCCGGAACGAGGTCGGCTTGAACGGCAGGAACTCGTCGGCCGGTTCCCAGTCGTTGAGGTATTGCGCGTAGCCGCTGTCGGAGGCGTGCATGCACACCGGGATACCGGCTTTGACACACGCGTCCCAGAACGGGTCGAACTCGGGGAAGCCGAGCGAGCGGGTTCCGCGGTAACCCGGCACCGGCGCGGGGCGGACCAGCACGGTCTTGGCGCCGCGTTCCAGACACCACTCGAGTTCTTCGAGGGCACGGTCGACGACGCCGAGATTGATGACCGGCGTGGAGAAGATGCGGTCCGCGTAGTTGAACTGCCAGGTCTCGTACATCCATTCGTTGAGTGCGTGAATGATGTCGAGAATCAGGTCGGGATCATCCTTGAGGCGTTCCTCCACCAGGCTGGCCAGCGTCGGGAACATGATCGTGTAGTCGAGGCCGAGGCTGTCCAGAACCTCAAGGCGCGCTTCGGGATTGCGGAAGGCGGGGATGGCTTTCATGGGCTTGCCCATCACCTCGCGATAGCTCTTTCCTCCGCTGCCGTGCCGGAAGTACTCCTCCTGCGCGCCGGGCCGGGCGACCACCTCGAACGTGGGATTCGGGATGTAGTCACTGATGTGGTTGCGCACCACGATCTTCGTGCGACCGTGCACGTCGATGTAGTCGATGACGCCCTTGCGGTGCTCGGGCAGGAACTTTGTGAGCGCTTCCTTGGGTTCGTAGAAGTGATTGTCGGCGTCGAACACCGGGTACGGAAGCTCGCGTGAGGGCATGTTCGCCTCCTGGGAGAGTCTTGTTACCGAAACTGGTAATGACGTTACCACGCGATCGCCGGGGTGCACGAGCGCATTCGGGCGACTGCTCAAATCGCAGTAAACATGCTGTTCAGGCCGGTGATTCGGGTGTCAATAGCCCGCGCACGCAGAACTGGTAGATGTGCTCGCCGTTGATCGGCGTTCCGTTGAGTTCCACACCCAGTGACCGCAGGCGCATGGCGCCCAGCACCGACTGCATGATCAGGGCGGCGGTGCTCTCGATCTCGACATCCGACCGGAAGGTTCCCGCGTCGATTCCGCGGCGCAGGATATCGCCGATGAGCTCGTGCAATGGCGCGAGCACCCGTGCGTAGTCGCGAGGTAGCGACTCCGCTAGATGGTCGTTGTAGAAGGTCAGGCCGCGGTTGATGCTGTCCTGGGTGCTCGACGATGCCGGGATGGTGATGCGCTCGATCAGTGAACGGAGCGCGTCGGGTCCGTCCAATCCGTCGGTATCGGCGCGCCAGCGCTGCGTCGACTCGGCCATGATCTTGTCGATGAGGGCCAGTAGAAGCTCGTCTTTGGTGGAAAAGTGCTGGTAGAACGACCGCAGTGAGGTCTTGGAGCGCTCGACGACCTCCAGCACCGTGAAGTCGGTGCGGCCGGTCTCGCCCAGGATGGCCAGCGCCGATTTCATGAACCGACGCGCCCGGTCCGCGTGCGCTTCGGCGCGCGCGCCGTCGGACGGTCGTGCGGCCGGCCTAGCCATTGCGCCATCACCTCCGTCGTGCTGCACTTGCGAGAATGACGTTACCGTTTCTGTAGAAGCAATAGGCGGCTTGTGATTACTGTGTTTGATCGATGAGTGAGTGGTTCCTGTTCCTGCCCCAGGTGCGGCTGGACGTCGACGACATCGTCGAGCGTGCGCGGGTGGCCGAGGCCGCCGGATTCGACGGCATCGCGTTCATCGACCACCTGGAAGCCCCCGGCGCAACCCACCAAAGCATCTGGGAGGCAATGACAATCGCGACCTGGGTGGCCTCGCGTACCGAGCGGCTGCGGATCGGTCACCTGGTGCTGTGCGACGCCTTCCGGCATCCTGCCGTGCTCGCGAAACAGGCCGTGACGTTGTCGGCGGCCAGCGGCGGACGGTTCGAGCTGGGACTGGGTTCGGGCTCGTGGCCGCAGGAGTTCGAGCGGTTCGGTGTCGAGACCGGTGATGCGGCGGCGCGGGTGCGCAGGCTCGACGAGAACCTGCAGCTACTACAGCAGTACTGGGGCGAAGGGGAGCGCGCGCAAACGCCGCGTCCCGAGCATCGAATTCCTTTGGTGCTGGGCGGAACCGGCAAGCGCATGATGGAGCTGGTGCGAGCCCATGCCGACTGGTGGAACATACCGTCGCATCAGCTCGATCGGTTACCCGCGCTACTGCCGACAGTCGGTTCGGCGCGGGTCTCGCTGCAGCAGATGGTCGGTTTCGTGGGGCGTGGTGCCGACCGGTCGGCGGTGACCGAACGCAGCACCCGCCTGTTCGGGCACCTCGGTGACGGCCTGGTCTGCGGTGACGCCGGCGACCTCAGCGCCCACTTCGCCGGGCTGTCCGTCCAAGGCGTCGAACGCTTCTACGTCTGGTTCGCCGATTTCGCGGCACCTCAAACTATTTCGGAATTCGCCGAGACAGTCATCAACGTGTGAGAGGAAGAAGACAATGACCGCAGAATCCGAGGCACTCAAAGAAACCGAGCCGACGCAGTGGACGCTGCAGATGCTGCTCGATCTGTTCGACGCCGAGCCGGCGGGGGAGAATCGCTTCACCGTGCAGACCGGCATCGCCGGTGTCGACGAGCGCCAGGTGGTGGAGGGTACCCAGATCGTGGGTGCGGCGATTGTCGCTGTGGCCAAGCGCTTTCCGGACAAGTCGATCCGTTCGGCACACGCGGTGTTCGCCCGCGCGGTCATGGTAGGTCCACCGGTCGAGCTCGACATCGACGTGATCAGTGAAGGTCGTTCCACGGCCACCGCTGTGGTCGCGGCCTCCCAGAACGGGAAACGCTGCATCACCGTCACGGTGTTCACCGACGTGCCGTCCGGTGACGTCATCCGCCATCATCTGCCGCGGCCCGAGGTCGCGAGACCGGCGGACTCGAATGTCTCGCACATGCCGATGACCGGACGCGAACTGCGTCTGGTCGACGTCGTCGACGTCAACAGCCCCGACGAGGTCGGCCCGCCCGAGCTGTATGCCTGGCTGCGCTATGAGCCGGTCCCGGCGCGCGATGATCTGGCCAAGGCGCTGATCGCGTACTTCACTGGACACCTTGGGATTTCGACGACCATGCGGGCACACGAGGGCATCGGGACTGCCCAGGCCCATCTCACCGTGTCGACCGCGCCGATGACGGTCACGGTCAGTTTTCACGAGCCGGTCCGTTGGGACGGTTGGCTGCTCTACAGCCATGAGAGCACCCAGGTCGGTGCGGGCATGTCGTATGTCCGCGGCACGGTGCACACCGAGGAAGGCGAGCTCATCGCGTCGTTCAGTCAGGATGCGCTGATCCGCCCGCTGCGCACCACCGATACCAACATCTCCGAGCACTCGCGGCTGTAGTGCCGGTCCCGCCGCTCAGATCTTCAGATACCCCTTGTCTGCCGGGATCTGAGCGGCGGTGACCAAGGAGGCCGCATCACTGGCCAGCCACACCACGATGTCGGAGATGGTGTCGGGCGGGGCCAGGGAATCGGTGGGCAGGGCGCCCGGTGAGAAGCTGTGGATGTAGTTGGGGTGGTCGGCGAACATCTGGTACATCGACAGGTCGTTGCCCATCGGTGTGTCGGTGCCGTACGGGTGGATCGAGTTGACCCGGATCCCGAATTCGCCCAACTCGACGGCCAGGGAGTTGGTGAGCCCGACGACGCCGAACTTGCTCGCGCAGTAATGACCGCAGCCTGGCACCGCCTTGACTCCGGCTGCCGAACTGACCGCGATGATCGACCCGCCGTTGCCTGCCTGGATCATCGGCGGCACCACCGCCTGGACCGTGTTGAACACGCCGGTGAGGTTGATGTCGACGATGTCCTGCCATTGCTGTGCCGAAATCTCCCACAGCCGGCCCCAATTGAGCACCCCGGCGTTGGCCACCACGATGTCGAGACGGCCGAACTGCTCGATCGCGTCGGCGACCAGACGGCGTTGGCCTTCGGCGTCGCGCACGTCGACTTCGCGGGCCAGGATCTTCCGGCCTTCTCCCTCGACCAGCGCCACCGTCTCGGCAAGATCCTCCGAGGTGGCGGCCGCGTATCCGTTGTGTTCGGCAACGGGTGCGCAGGCGTCCAGCGCGACGATGTCCGCTCCGGCGCGGGCCAGACGCACGCAGTGCGAGCGGCCCTGCCCGCGCGCGGCTCCGGTGACGTAGGCGACCCGTCCGGCCAGCGGGGTGGTCATCTTCGACTCCTCGCGCAAGCGCTCGTCGGTGGGGCTCATGCGGGTTGCTCCTCGGGAAGCGCAGGGACACGGACATTGGTGAATTCGTAGTCGGACAACGGGGAGTGGCGGGCGAACTGCCGGGAGCCGGTGATGGTCTGCGGCCGGTAGTACGGCGTTTCGTGCTGGGAGTTGACGAAGTAGGTGTTCAGGCCGGACGTCGCGGTGTAGTAGAGGTGTGCGACACGGCCGTCCCGGCGCATCCGGGCATTCCAGCGGTTGAACGCATCCTGGGTGACGGCGGCGACCTGGGCGCCGCGGCGGCGGGTCTCGTCGATCATCCGCACGGCGTGTGCGGCCATCGTCTCGACATAGTCCAGCCAGGCGAATCCGACGAAGCCGAGCGGGCCGACGATCTCCCAGCGGTTGGGCAGCCGCGGGTGGGCGGTTCCGGCGTAGCTGTGCAGGCCGTGTGCCCGGTAGTACCGCGCGAGGTCGAATCCGCGCGCGCCCAATACGGTGTCGGGGCGGTAGGTCTCGGGATCGATCCACAGCTCATAGCCGGTGGCCAGCACCAGCAGGTCGCACGGATGCTCGACGCCGTCGGTGGTCCGCACCCCGGTCGCGGTGATCCGTTCGATCGGGGTGGTGATCAAGTGGGTACCGGGATTGTTGAGGGCAGGCAGGAATGCACTGGATATGACCGGTCGTTTGGCCAGGATGCCGTAGCGCGGTACCAATTTGCGCCGCGTTTCCGGGTCGTCGACGACCGCGCGGACCAACAGCCGGTACAGCAGGCGGGACCAGCCGTCGTAGAGCGGCATGAGCCGGCGTAACCACTGGTCCGGCAGCCGGGAGAACACGTGAACGATGGGCGCCACCATGAAGATGTCCATCGCCAGTCGCCCGGCCACATTGACTGCCGGGACCACCCCGGGTAGCCGGAACAGCCGCCGCATCCACGGCGTGAAGTCGAAGTCGACTTTCGGTAGCACCCAGGCCGGGGTGCGCTGGTAGACATCGAGATTGGCCGCCTGCGCGGACAATGCGGCAGCGATCTGAACGCCTGAGGATCCGGTCCCGATCACCGCGATGCGCTTGCCCTCGGTGTCATAGCTGTCGTCCCAGGCGTTGGGGCGCAAGATGGTCCCGGTGAAGTCCTCGACACCGTCGATGTCGACGGTGTTCTTGGCGTTGACATACCCGCCCACCGAACTGACCAGGAAACGCGCGGTTACCGCTGTGCCGTCGCCGATGTCCAGGCGCCACAGGCCGTGCTGGTCGTCCCACCGCTGGCGAATGACCTCGGAGTTGGGTCGCAGATGTTCGTAGAGCCCGAGGCCGGCGGCGGTGTCCTGCAGGTAGCGATGAATTTCCGGCCCCGGCGCGAAGAATCTGCTCCAGTTCGGGTTGGGGGCGAACGACAGCTGGTACCACAGGGTGGGGATGTCGACGGCCAGGCCGGGGTAGTGGTTGTCCCGCCAGGTACCGCCGAAATCGTTGCCGCGTTCGATGATGACGAAATCGCGGATGCCCTTCTGGCGCAACAGGTGTGCGGTGGCGATGCCGCCGGGGCCGGCCCCGATGATGGCGACCTCGTAATCTGGCTCGGTCATTGCTGCCTTCCGGTCAGGCCGGCCACGATGTGGTCGGACACGAAACGTTTCACCGCGCGCGGACTGTCGAGGTTCACGCCGATCGGTGGGAGGAGTTCGAAGCTCAGCAGCAGGCGCACGATCCATTCGCCGGCCCGCGCCGGTGCGATATCGGGCGCGACCTCCCCGCGGTCCTGGGCTGCGCGCACGAACGGCTTCCACAGGTCGATCGAACGTCGCACCAGATCGTCACCGGTGTTGCGCAGCAGCAGCACCAAGATGCTCTCGTTGATCCCGCGCGGTGCCACGGAATCGGACTGCTGCCGGTGGGCGCAGATGACCACCGCGGCTGCGGCGACCTGATCGGCCAGGGTGTCACGGCGGCCTGCCTCTGCCGCGATGGTCTCGATGAATGCGCCGGCCAGGTGGTCGAGCCCGACTCTGATGGCGTTGTCGCGACTACCCAGCGCGTTGTGGACGGTGCCGCGGGAGACTCCGGCGTGTTCGGCGACCGCTGTGAGACTGAATTGTCTTGGTCCCAAACGTCTGAGTGTCTCTGCGGTGGCGGCGACGAGCGCGGGAGACACCGGGCGGTCCGCAGCGCGCATTTGAACACATTAACGAGATGTGTTCAATGTGGTTAGCGTTTCGGCAGATCACATGGCGGCGACGTCGTGCGCGTGGTGGACGATGTCGTGCAGGTGGTAGATCGCGATCGTGGCCACGGTGAACTCGCTGCCGTTGCTGCGGAGCCCGCGCCGGGGCCAGGCGTCGGCCGCCACGTGGTCGTAGGTGTCGGCGACGATGCTCGCCGCCTCGAACAGTTCGGTGGCGACGGTTCCCGGATCCTGCGCTCCGTAGTCGTCGGCGATCGCGGTGGCGTCCTGGTCCCAGTTGGGGAAATGCGGATCGTGCTCGGTCAGCATCAACTGCACGCGGTGCTCGAAGATCCGGTGCACGTCGCGGATGTGGCAGCCGTACTCCAGGATCGACCAGCGATCGGCCCGGGTCCGCACCGTCACCCCGGGACGATGCAGCCGGGGCACCCACAGGGCGGCATCGTCGCGGATCATGCCGGCGACCTCGCTGGGGCGTACCGCCGTGGGATCGAACCCGCACTCGGTGCAAGGACGCGACAGCACCCAGGTCCAGTCCTTGGTGTCGGGCTGCAGATCTTCCATGGCACCAGTGTCGGCCACCGGTCAGCCGGACGACAACGCCGACCTGAGCACATCCAGCGGTAGTCCACCCAGATCGAGTGCACGACTGTGGAATTCTCGCAGTGACGATCCCCGGCGGAGGGTTTCGTCGCGGAGTTCGTGCCAGATCCGCTGGCCGATGGCGTACGACGGAGCCTGCCCCGGCCAGCCCAGGTAGCGATCCAACTCGAAGCGCAGGTTCTCCTCGGCCATCGCCGAATGTGAGGTCAGGAAGTTCCACGCCCGCTCGGCGTCCCACACCTCCCCGTCGGGGGCGGTCAGGCCGCAGTGCACACCGATGTCGATCACGACGCGGGCGGCGCGGAAACGTTGTGCGTCAAGCATTCCCATGCGGTCGCCGGCATCGTCGAGCCAGCCCAGCTCGGCCATGAGCCGCTCTGCGTACAGCGCCCAGCCCTCGCCGTGGCCGGACACCCAGCAGCCCAGCCGCCGCCACCGGTTGAGTTGGTCTGCCAGGGCCACCGCACGGCCGATCTGCAGATGGTGACCGGGGACGCCCTCGTGGAACACCGTGGTGGTTTCCTGCCAGGTGTGGAACGCCTCGACGCCCGGCGGAACCGACCACCACATCCGTCCGGGCCGCGACCAGTCCTCCGACGGACCGGTGTAATAGATGCCGCCGGTGTGCGTCGGCGCGATCCGGCACTCCAAGGTGCGCAGTGGCCCGTCGATGTCGAAGTGGGTGCCGGCCAGGGATTCCACGGCGCGGTCGGACAGGTCCTGCATCCAGGCCTGCAACGCTTCGGTGCCGCGGACGATGTAGCGCGGCTCCTCGTCGAGGCGGCGCAGTGTCTCGGCGACCGTGGCACCCGGATAGAGCTCCTGGGCGATCGATTCCTGTTCGGCCACAACGGCGTCGAGTAGCCCCAACCCCCAGTCGTAGGCCTCGTCGAGGTCCACTGAGGTGCCCAGGAACAGCCGGGACATCAGCCTGTAGGCGTCGCGCCCGCAAGCATCGGATTGACGGGCGCGCGGCGCGATCTCCTCGCGCAGCACATCGCCCAGTCGCCGGTAGGCGTCGGCGGTGGCATGGCTGCGCTGCCGCAACTCCGCCTGAAGGCGCCGATTGCCCGGCGCCGCGCCGGTGCCCATGCCAGCGAACAACTCCGCGATCTGCCGGGTCTGGGTCACCCCGCGGGTAACCTGACGCAGCGCCGGGGCGTGGCCGTGCTGCGACGCTTCGCGCAGCGCGGCGGCGTAGCCTTCCGCCCGCTCTGGCACTTTCGCCAATCGCGCGGCGATCAGCGCCCAATCGTCCTCGGTGTCGGTGGCCATCAGGTCGAATACGTCGCGCATGGTCTGCAACGGCGAGGCGATGACGTTGAGCTCACCCAGATCCAGGCCCGCGTCGTGTACCTCGACGATCGCGCCGAGCCGCTCACGCATCGCGGCCACGGTGACCACGTCGACATCGTCGGCAGGCTCGGTTCCGTCGAGCTCCCGCAGTGTCGCCCGGGCGGCCTCGGCGCGTGCCGTCACTCCCTGCGGCGAGTAGTCGGTGACCTCGTCGTCATGGCCGGTGATGCCCAGTTCTGTTGCGGCACAGGGATCTAGCCGTGCGAAGGTGTCGAGGTAACGCTCGGCTACCGCGTCGACGGCGGTGGCGGCCCTAGCCAAGGTTGTTCGCGGCGAAGGTGTCGCACTTGTTCGGATCACCGGTCTGGTAGCCGATGGTGAACCACTTCTGCCGTTGCTCGGAGGAACCGTGGGTCCAGGCTTCGGGGTTGACCCGGCCGGTGGCCTGCTTCTGGATGCGGTCGTCGCCCACCGAGGAGGCCGCCGACAGCGCGTCGGCGATGTCCTTGTCGCTCAGCGGTTCCAAGAACGGTACGTCGGTGCCTTCCTGCCGCGTGATCGACGCGTAATGCGCCCACACCCCGGCGTAGCAGTCGGCCTGGAGCTCGGTGCGCACCCCGGCGCCGGTGGCACCCTCGGGGTCGCGCTGGGCCCGGCCGAGAACACCCAGCAGGTCCTGCACGTGATGGCCGAACTCGTGGGCGACCACGTACTCCTGCGCGAGCGGGCCACCGCTGGAACCGAACTGGTCGACGAGCACCTGGAAGAAGTCGGTGTCGAAGTACGCCGTCTTGTCCACCGGGCAGTAGAACGGGCCGACGTCACTGGTGGCCGGACCGCATCCGGTCTGGACCTGACCCTTGAACAGTCGGACATGCGGGCGGGTGTATCCCTTGAGCAGTTGCTGCCAGACACCGTCCACGGAGTTGCCGGTGGCGACCACGCGGCACTCGACCTTGGAGTTGGCGTCGGCGCCGGTCTTGCACTGGCTCAGGTCGAATCCTTCCGCTTCGGCACCGTTGACCGGAAGCTGCTGTTGCTGAGGCATCACGGTGCCGGGATCCACGCCCAGGAACATCGCGAGCACCACGATCAACAGACCGCCGAGACCACCGCCGATCGCGATGCCGCGGCCGGGGCCGCGGCCACCACCGGAACTGGAAGTGGTGCTCGTGTCGATCTGCATACCCTCGTTGAAGGTCATCCCGTCACTCCATCGCATTCGCCGGTAGGTGCGTGCTCAACAGCCCGTTAAGCTTTTCACACTACGATTCAGACGTGTCCGTCGTTGCGGAACATTCGACCATCGCCCACACCTCGCTGGGGCGGTTACGTGGCACCCGTGAAGGCGGGGTCAGCGTGTGGCGAGGTGTCGAGTACGCCCAGCAGCCCATCGGCGCGTTGCGCTTCCTGGCGCCGCAGCCCGTGGTGCCCTGGACCGGGATCGTCGACGCCGTCGAGCACGGCCCGTTGCCGCCACAAGGCCGTTCGTTCGTCGGCGGAGGCCGGGACGATCCCAAGGTGCGTGACGAGGCTTGCCTGACTGTCACGGTGTGGTCGCCCGACACGGGCGGGTCGCTGCCGGTGATGGTGTGGATCCCCGGCGGCGCGTTCGTCTACGGCGCCGGGCAGTTGCAGCTGTACAACGGTTCGCGGTTGGCCGCCAACGGCGACGTCGTGGTCGTCAATGTCACGTATCGGCTCGGCGTGTTCGGCGGATTCGAACTCGGCGACCTGGGTGAGGGGTTCGACGACAACCTGTGCCTGCGTGACCAGATCGCCGCGTTGGAATGGGTGCGCGACAACATCGCCGCATTCGGCGGCGATCCCGAGCAGGTGACGGTGTTCGGCGAATCGGCCGGAGCCACATCGGTGTTGGCGCTGCTGGCCAGTCCGGCGGCGGACGGGTTGTTCGCCCGGGCGATCGCCCAGAGTCCGGCACTGCCTCTCATCGCCGACCGGGAAGACCGGGCCCGTCAGTCCCGGCGCTTCATGCACCTGCTCGGTGTCGGAGCCGAGCAACTCAAGGTGCTGCCGCAACGCCAGTTGCGCCGCGCCGCCGGCCAGCTGCAGCTCGAGAGTGCGCAGCACACACCGACGTTGGCCTACGGGCTGACCCACGGTGTCGACCTGCTACCGCTGCACCCGATCCAGGCGGCCCGCGCCGGGGCGGTGTCCCCCGTGCCGTTGATCATCGGCACCAACAGCCACGAGGCGTCGATGTTCGCCTGGGGTAAGCCGCCGATGTTGCCGACCACGTTGGCCGGGGCCGAGGACTATCTGCGCCGCCACGCCCCGCACGACCGCGATCGCATTCTGGCCGCCTATCCGGATTTCCCCCGCCGCCGCGCCTTGATCGCCTTCGGGTCCGACGTCATGTTCGGCGCACCGACCTGGTCGTTCGCCGACGCCTACAGCGCGCACGCGCCGACCCACGTGTACCGGTTCGACCACACCACCTGGACTTTGAAGGTGCTGGGCCTGGGCGCGACCCATGGCAGCGAGATCGTGCACATCCAGCACAGCTACGCCTCATACCTGGGGCGCAAGCTGCATCCGCTGGGGCGCCGGGTCCAGCCTTCGGTCGGGCGGCGGATGCAGCGCACCTGGCTGGATTTCGCCCGGGCCGAGGTCGCCGACTGGCCCGAGTATCACACCGAGCAGCGCCTGACCCGGGTGATCCGGTCCACCCGCGACGAGACCGTCGCCGATCCCGACGCGCTACGGCGTACGGCCTGGGAGGGGATCGGCTAGCGCCCTACTTGCCGAACCGCTCGTTGCTGTAGCGGCGCAGGTTGTAGAGGAACCGCTGGAACAGCCACGCCATCACCGGTTGGCCCATGGTCATTCCGAGCCGCCCGGCCAGCCCGCTGGGCTTCATGGCCATCACCCAGGTCAGGTGGCAGCCGGTGGCCGTCTCCACCACGCGGTAGTCCTCGGCGAAAGCCGAGATCGCGTTCGAGGTGCTGGTGTTGAAGCGGAAAGCCATGTGGGTGAAGGGCTCCCAGGCCAGGAACTCCTCGTCGCCGACGATGTGGCCCCGCATGGTGACCGTGCGGGTGGTGCCTACGCCGCGTGGTTCGGGGCTGGTCCACTCCACATTGGTGATGACGGTGGCCCATTGCGGCCAGGAGGTTTCGTCGCTGAGCACCTCGAACAGCTGCTCGGGTGTGATGGCGAGGTCGACGGTGCTGACGAAACGGAACGGCGCGCGGTCGATGAAGTCCAACTCGACGCGTTCGCACTGGTAGGTCCGGGCCATGGGTAGACACCCTAGGGCAAAGTGTCTAGTGACGGATCAGCCCGGGCCGTCACCGGCCGCGGCCAGCAGCGGCACGATCACGTCGCTGATCGGGGTGGGCAGGCCGTGCGCGGCTGCCTTGCGGCGAATGACCCCGTTGCGGATATCCCATTCCAGCGGTCTGCCGGCCTGACGGTCGGTCAGCATCGAGGTGGTCAGGTCCTCAGGGGCGGCGGACAGCATGCCCACGATCTCGTCGACCACCTCGTCCCCCAGATCGGCGCCGTCGGCCCGGGCCACGGCCAGGCATTCGGTCAGATAGCGCCGCGCCAACGCCGCCACGTCAGCACGGCGGAACATGCCCGTCCGCCGGCCGGCCAACACCATGAACCCGACGACGGCATTGACCAGAAGCTTGCGCCAGGCCGCACTGCGGAAATCGGGATCGTGCTCGACGGTGATCGCGGTGCCGTCGAGTGTGTCGGCCACGAGCGCGGCGGCCGGAGTGTCGGGCAACACCAGCCGGGCCTCACTGCGCAGCCGCACCCAGCCGGCGGGCTGCATCTCCGAGGAGATCCATACCGCAGCGGGCACCACGTGGGACTCATCGGTGTAGCGGCTGACCGCACTCACGCGCTCGACTTGCTCAACGCCGTTCTGGAGTGCGCACACCACGGTTTTCTCGTCACACAGCCGATCGAGCCAGGGCGCTGCCTGGGCGTTTTGGGTGTCCTTGACCGCGAGGAAGACCACCCGTAGCGGGCCTTCGACACCGGCCGGATCGGTGTGCACCGGGCCGGGCATCCGGATCGGTTCGCCGTCGTCGGGCCGGACCTCGACCCCATCACGGGGGGTGCGACCGCACAACAGCACCGGCCGGCCGGCGGCATGCACCAGTGCGGCGACGGTGGAACCGATGGCACCGGGGCCGATGACCGCGATGGGGGACGTCATGTCGCCAAGTTACCGGCGCAACCGACTCTCTAGACTGGTCACTCGTCACCACCAGTCTTTATCGACTCAACATTCGGGAGTTTTCGTGCTGCGCAGTCATGCCGCCGGTTCATTGCGGGCCGCGGATGCCGGTCAAACGGTCACCTTGGCGGGATGGGTGGCGCGTCGCCGTGACCACGGTGGCGTCATCTTCATCGACCTGCGCGACGCGTCCGGCGTGTCGCAGGTGGTGTTCCGCGAAGGCGATGTGCTCGCCGCCGCGCACCGGCTGCGCGCCGAGTTCTGCATCGCCGTCACGGGCGTGGTCGAGGTCCGTCCCGAGGGCAACGAGAACCCCGACATCCCGACCGGCAAGATCGAGGTGAACGCCACCTCGCTGACCGTGCTGTCCGAGAGCGCTCCGTTGCCGTTCCAGCTCGACGAGACCGCGGGGGAGGAAGCCCGGCTCAAATACCGCTACCTGGACCTGCGCCGCGAGGGCCCGGGCAACGCAATCCGGTTGCGCTCCAAGGTGAATGCGGCTGCCCGCTGCGTACTGGCCGAGCATGACTTCGTCGAGATCGAGACGCCGACGCTGACGCGGTCGACACCCGAGGGGGCCCGCGACTTCCTGGTGCCCGCACGCCTGCAGCCCGGCTCGTTCTACGCGCTGCCACAGAGCCCGCAGCTGTTCAAGCAGCTGCTCATGGTGGCGGGCATGGAGCGCTACTACCAGATCGCGCGTTGCTACCGCGACGAGGATTTCCGCGCCGACCGCCAGCCCGAGTTCACCCAGCTGGACATGGAGCTCAGCTTCGTCGACGCCGACGATGTGATGGGAATCGCCGAGCAGGTGCTCAAGGCGGTCTGGTCGACCATCGGCTATGACCTGCCGCTGCCGTTGCCCCGCATCAGCTACGAAGAGGCGATGCGCCGGTTCGGTTCCGACAAGCCCGACCTGCGATTCGAAGTCGAGCTCATCGAGTGCACCGACTACTTCAAGGACACCCCGTTCCGGGTGTTCCAGGCGCCATACGTGGGCGCGGTGGTGATGACCGGCGGGGCCTCTCAGCCGCGCCGCACCCTCGACGGCTGGCAGGAGTTCGCCAAGCAGCGCGGCCACAAAGGGCTGGCCTATGTGCTGATCGGGGAGGACGGCACGCTGGGCGGTCCCGTGGCCAAGAACCTCACCGACGCCGAGCGCGACGGGCTGGCCGCCCATGTCGGTGCCAAGCCCGGTGACTGCGTGTTCTTCGCGGCCGGCCCGGCCCGCACGGCGCGGGCACTGCTCGGCGCCACCCGCATCGAGATCGCCAAGCGGCTGGACCTGATCGACCCGACCGCCTGGGCATTCACCTGGGTGGTGGACTTCCCGATGTTCGAGCCCGCCGACGTCGCGACGGCCTCGGGCGACGTGGCCGTGGGGTCGGGTGCCTGGACGGCCGTGCACCACGCGTTCACCGCGCCGAAGGTCGAATCGGAGGACACCTTCGACACGGACCCCGGCAGCGCCCTCTCCGATGCCTACGACATCGTCTGCAACGGCAACGAGATCGGCGGCGGCTCTATCCGTATCCACCGGCGCGACATCCAGGAGCGGGTGTTCGCGATGATGGGCATCGACCACGCCGAGGCGCAGGACAAGTTCGGGTTCCTGTTGGACGCCTTCGCCTTCGGGGCCCCGCCGCACGGCGGCATCGCGTTCGGCTGGGACCGCATCACCGCGCTGCTGGCCGGAGTCGACTCGATCCGCGAGGTCATCGCGTTTCCCAAGTCCGGCGGCGGCGTCGACCCGCTGACCGATGCGCCTGCGCCGATCACCCCGCAACAGCGCAAGGAATCGGGAATAGACGCCAAGCCCGAGGAGCTCAAGAAGTCATGACCGACATCGATCCTGATTTCGACAAGAGCGAACTGGTCGCCGACACGGCGGCGCTCGATGACTTCAATCGCAACGTGGTCGCGGAGTTCCGGGCCAACGGCGGCAAGGTGGGCGGTCCGTTCGAGGGCGGCACGCTGTTGCTGCTGCACACCACGGGAGCCAAGTCGGGCCAGCCGCGGCTGTCCCCGCTGGCGTACCTGGACGTCGACGGCAAGATCCTGATCGTCGGTTCCTACGCCGGCGCGCCCAAGGACCCGGCGTGGGTGCACAACCTGCGGGCCAACCCGAAGGCCCGCATCGAGGTCGGGACCGACGCCTACGACGTGACGGCCCGGGAACTGCCCGCCGACGAGCGCGACGCGACGTACCCCAAGATCGTCGAGCGGGCCCCGGTCTTCGCCGAGTACCAGGCCAAGACCACCCGCGCCATCCCGCTGTTCGAACTGGTCCGCGCCTAGCCGGCCTTCAGCGCGTCATTGTCCCGCACGTCATCTGTCCCGCACGTCGTTTGTCACGCTGGAGTGGCAGTGGTGCTCGAGCGCCACTCCAGCGTGACAAACGAGGTATTTACAGCCGCTCGATGATGGTGGCGTTGGCCATGCCGCCGCCCTCACACATCGTCTGCAGGCCGTAGCGCCCGCCGCGCTGCTGCAGGGCGTTGACCAGGGTGGTCATGATGCGCGCCCCGCTGGCGCCCAGCGGGTGCCCGATCGCGATCGCCCCGCCGTTGACGTTCGTCTTGCCCAGATCGGCACCGACATCGTGCGCCCAGGTCAGCACTACCGGGGCGAACGCCTCGTTGACCTCGAACAGGTCGATGTCGGCCAGCGTCAAACCCGCACGCGTCAACACCTTCTCGGTGGCCGGGATGACACCGGTCAGCATGTAGAGCGGGTCGGACCCGACGACGGTGGTGGTGTGGATGCGCGCCAGCGGTTTCAGGCCGAGCTTCTTGGCCGTCGCTCCGCTGGTGATCATCACCGCCGCGCTGCCGTCGGACAGCGGTGACGAGTTGCCCGGGGTGATCTCCCAGTTGATCTGCGGGAAGCGGGCCGCATACGCCTCGTTGTAGAAAGCCGGCCTGAGCCCGGACAAGGTCTCCACAGTGGTTCCCGGGCGGATGATCTCGTCGGTGCTCAGTCCGGCGATCGGTGCGAGCTCGGCGTCGAACAGGCCTTCCTTGGTGGCCCGCGCGGCCTTCTCGTGGCTGCCTGCGGAGAACTCGTCGAGCTGTGCCCGGGAGAAGCCCCATTTCGCCGCGATCAGCTCAGCGCTGATCCCTTGCGGTACCAGGCCTTCGGAGTAGCGCTCGGCGAAGGCCAGGCCGAACGGGTCGCTGCCCGGCAACACCGAACTGCCCATCGGCACTCGGGACATCGATTCCACGCCCGCGGCGATCACGATGTCGTAGGCGCCGGCCAGCACACCCTGGGCGGCGAAGCTGATCGCCTGCTGGCTGCTGCCGCACTGGCGGTCGACGGTGGTCCCGGGGACGGTTTCGGGGAAGCCCGCGCCGAGCAGGGCGTTGCGGGCGATGTTGACGGCTTGATCGCCGACCTGGGTGACGGCCCCGGCGATGACGTCGTCGACGAGTACCGGGTCGACGCCGGTGCGGGCGGTCAGCTCCCGCAGGCTGTGGGCCAGAAGGTCCGCCGGCAGGACGCCGTGCAGTGCGCCGTTGGCCTTGCCCTTGCCGATCGGGGTCCGGACCGCTCCGACGATGACTGCGTCGCGGTCTGCATATCCGGTCATTCCGTGCCTCCTGATGCTCCACGCTGAGTATTGTTATGGCTACCCAGGTATAGCACCTGGGTATAGTAAGAACAACTCAGGGATGGGGTTTGATTCCGTGGGAATGCTGCAGGGCAAGCTCGCCGACCGGGACAGTTGGTCGGCGGTGGGGCGTTGCCCGATCGAGAGGACCATGGCGTTCGCGGGCACCAAGTCGGCGATGTTGATCATGCGTGAAGCCTTCTACGGCACCACGAGATTCGACGACTTCGCCCGCCGGGTCGGCATCACCAAGGCGGCGACTTCGGCACGGCTGTCCGACCTCGTGGCCGCGGGACTGCTGGCAAAGCGGCCGTATCGCGAGCCCGGTCAGCGGGAGCGTGACGAGTACGTACTCACCGAATCGGGAACCGACTTCATGCCCGTGGTGTGGGCGATGTTCGAGTGGGGCCGCAAGCATCTCGGCGACACGGGTCTGCGGCTTGCCCATGACGGATGCGGAGCAGTGGCCGGAGTCGAAATCCGTTGTGAGGAAGGACACCAGGTGCCGCCGGAAGAGCTCGTCGTCCGCTACGAGCGTTGACTTTGAATCCACGCACATCGCTGCTCGCACAAATGCAGCGCCAGTTCTAAGTCAACGCCGGCCGGCCGGCAGGCAACGCTAGTCTCGGCGAGTGCTGCACTTACGCGTCATAGCGCCGGCGGATCTGCGCGAGCCGATCCTCAACGTCCTGCACACCCAACCCGGTGTCGCCCACATCGTGTTGCTCGCCGGTGCCGCGGTCGAACCGGCCGGCGACCAGATCACCGCCGACGTTGCCAGGGAGGCGGCCAACGACGTCGTCCAGCGGCTGAAATCCCTTGACGTGCATCACTTCGGCGCCATCACCCTGGAACCGCTCGACACCGTGTTGTCCAGCCGGGCCTACCACGCAGAAGATGCCGCGGAAGGCGACGGCGCCGATGCGGTGGTGTGGGACGAACTCGTCTCCCGGACCCGCGAGGAATCACATCTCAACGTCACGTATGTGCTGTTCCTCTGCATCGCGTGCATGCTGGCCGCGGTCGGCGTGCTCACCGATTCGCCGGTCACGGTCGTCGGGGCGATGGTGGTCGGTCCGGAATTCGGTCCGCTGGCAGCCTTGGCCGTCGCTCTCGTCCAGCGGCGGATGTCCCTGGCGCGACGCGCCTCGGCGGCCCTGGTGATCGGGTTTCCGTTGGCAATGGTGGTGACCGCTGCGGCCACGCTCGGATTCGAGGCGCTGGGCTGGGTGACGCTGACCAACACTCGGGAACTGGAGGGCGTCGACTTCATCTTCCAGGTCGGCCCCTTCTCCTTCGTGGTGGCGCTACTGGCCGGCGCGGCCGGAATGCTGTCGTTGGTATCGGCGAAGTCGGCAGCCCTGGTCGGTGTCTTCATCTCGGTAACGACCGTGCCCGCTGCCGGTTTCGCGGTGGTCGCGGCGACGGTCGGGGACTGGGATGTGGCCGCGCAGTCCGTTCTGCAACTGGTGGTGAACCTGGTGGGCATCACCCTGGCGGGTCTGCTGGTGCTGGCGGTCTACCGCCGGGCGCAGGCCGGCCGCCGCGCCGTCACAGGTGGCTGACGCCCATCACGAGGAAATACACGCCAACCGCGCCGGCGATCGCCGCCACCACGAGCCGATGGTGAATTCCCATCCATTTGTAGATGCGTTCGACAGCTGACCGGGTCGGCGCCGGCGCCACCCAGAAACTGATGATCGGGATGATCGCCGCGAGGAAGCCGACCACATTGAACACGACCATCGCAGCCATCTGCTCGGTCACCGCGGCGTCAGATGTCAGGGCGGCAGCCATCGCGGCCAGATAGTACGGCGTGGGAAAACCGTTGATCAGGCCCAGGAGGCCGGCCGCCCACGGCGCCTCGCCACGCAGCGCGGCCTGCATACCGCCCGGCAGTTGCGACAGCGCCGGCACGTCGTCCTCGGTGACGGTGCCGGGGCCGTCATCGGGCACTGCGACCGGCGCGGCGCGGCGGGTCCTCACCCGGTTGACCAGGCGTTCGAGTACACCGGTGATGGACAGAAGACCGATCACCAGGGCCGCGATCCCGATTCCGATCTCCAGGCCCGGGGGCATGGTGCGGCCGCCGTCGCCGGTGACGTTCTTGAACCCGAACACCACCGCGGCGCCGACCGCCACGTTGGCGGTGAAGGCCAACAGGAAGAAGGGCAGCAGCAACCGCACCGGTCGCGACCGCGAGAGCATGAAGGCAACAACGCCGATTCTCAGGGGGTCGACTGCCGCCACGGCGGCCATCACCAGCACAGTGCTCCACATCGCCGGCGGCCACATCCCTTCACGTCGGTTGCCCCACGAATTCAACCAGCGCCGGCCGAATCCGGCCGTATTCGCTGATCTCGGTGCGCCAGCAAGCCCTGAACTCGGCCGGTTGCGTACCGTTCTTGACTGATGGTTCTTCGCGCGAACGGCTCACCGGAGTCCGCTCAGGCCACCGGTGTTGCCCTGCACACCGGTGCGAGTGGCGCCGCCGACGGCATCGACGTCGACGGCGTGCTTGCCGCCTACCGCCGGTCGCGGGCCCAGCGCGCGTTGTTCGACGTGCGCGACGACGGTGCCGGCGCCGGCTACGACGAGATGGTCGACGCATCGGGCAATGTCCGCCCGGCCTGGGGCGCGCTGGCGGCGGGCATCGGTGAGCGCGGTCGTGACGGCCTGGACCGGCTCCGGGCCATGGTGGGCGGTCTCGTAGACAACGACGGCATCACCTACATCCAGGTGGACCGCCTGGGAGAGGTCATCACCGACGATGAGGGGACCGCGCTGCCGGGCCCCTGGCATCTCGATGCCCTGCCGCTGATGATCTCCGCCACCGATTGGGACGGCCTGGAGTCGGGTCTGGTGCAGCGGTCCCGGCTGCTCGATGCGGTGCTGACCGATTTGTACGGTGCGCGCCGTTCGATCACCAGCGGGGTGCTGCCGGCGCCGTTGCTGTTCGCCCATCCCGGATACCTGCGGGCCGCCCGCGGAATCGTGGTGCCCGGGCGCCATCAGTTGTTCCTCCACGGCTGCGATGTCAGCCGCGGCGACGACGGCGCCTTCATGGTGAACGCGGACTGGACGCAGGCGCCCTCGGGTGCCGGCTATGCGCTGGCCGATCGCCGGGTGATCGCGCATGCGGCCCCCGACCTGTACGAGCGGGTCGGCCCGCGACCGGCGTCGCCGTGGGCTCAGGCACTGCGGCTGGCGCTTCTCGATGCGGCTCCCGAGTCGGCCGACGAGCCGATGGTCGTCGTGCTCAGTCCAGGGATCCATTCCGAGACGGCCTTCGACCAGGCTTATCTGGCCGGCGTGCTGGGCTTCCCGCTGGTGGAAAGCGCCGATCTCGTGGTCCGTGACGGCATGCTGTGGATGCGGTCGCTGGGCACTCTCAAACGCGTCGACGTCGTACTGCGTCGGGTGGACGCCGACTATGTCGATCCACTGGACCTGCGCCCAGATTCCCGCCTCGGCGTGGCCGGCCTGGTCGAGGCGTTGCGGCGCGGCTCGGTCACGGTGGTCAACACACTGGGCAGTGGAATTCTGGAAAGCCCCGGTCTGGCAAGGTTTTTACCGCAGCTGGCCGAGTTGTTGCTCGATGAGACACCGCAACTGCCGACCGCACCGATGTATTGGGGCGGAATCGACATCGAGCGATCTCATCTGCTCGCCAAGCTCTCGTCGTTGTTGATCCGGCCGGTGAACGGCGGTGCGACGATTGTCGGGCCGACGCTCACGGCCGCCGACCGCGAAGAGTTGGCGGCGCGAATCGAAGCTGACCCCGCGCGGTGGGTCGGGCAGGAGGTTCCTGAGTTCTCCACCGCGCCAACCAATTATCGATCCAAGGGGCTTTCGCCCGGCAATGTCGGCATGCGGTTGTTCACCGTCGCGCAGCGCGGGGGATATGCACCGATGACGGGTGGGCTGGGTTACGTGCTGGCTCCCGGAAACGCGGCCTACCGGATGAATACCCTTGCCGCCAAAGATGTCTGGGTACAGACGCCGCAACGCGTCACGGCCGAGCGGATCCCGGTGGTCTCGGTCGAGCTGGTTTCCGGGGCGACATTGCCCAGCCCGACCAGGACGGTCAGTTCGCCGCGTGTGCTCTCGGACCTGTTCTGGATGGGTCGCTACGCTGAACGCGCCGAGGGTATGGCGCGGCTGCTCACGGTCACCCGAGAGCGCTACCACGAATACCGGTACCGCCCTGATCTCGAGGAAAGCCGTTGTGTCCCTGTCCTGCTGGAGGCGATCGTCTCGATCACGGGCACCGACACCGGTGACGCCGCCGACGCCCACGAGGTGATCGCGATCGCCCCGAGCACGCTGTGGTCGGTCACCGCCGACCGGCATCGGCCGGGATCGCTCGCCCAGTCGGTGGAACGACTCGGCTTGGCGGCCCGGGCGGTACGCGACCAGATGTCCAATGACACCTGGATGGTGCTGGCCGGCGTCGAACGTGCGGTGCTGCGGCCATCGGCCGTCCCGCCCGGATCGGCCAGCGTCGCCGAGGCCTATCTGGCGACCGCGCACAGCCAGACGCTGTCCGGGATGTTGGCGATGTCCGGAGTGGCCGCGGAGTCGATGGTCCAGGACGTCGGCTGGACCATGATGGACCTGGGCAAGCGGATCGAGCGGGGACTGGCGCTGACCGCGCTGCTGCGCACGACATTGGCGACGACGCGCAGTGTTGCAGCCGAACGCGCGGTGGCCGAGTCGGTCCTGGTGGTGTGCGAATCCTCGGTGATCTACCGGCGGCGCAATCCCGGCCAGATCAGCATCTCCGCGATCGCCGAACTCGTGCTGTTCGATGCCGAGAACCCGCGGTCGCTGATCTATCAGTTGGAGCGCATCCGATCTGATCTCAAGCCGCTGCCAGGGGCATCGGGATCCTCACGTGCCGAACGGCTGCTCGACGAATTGGTCACTCGGGTGCGTCGGCTCGATCCGGCGGATCTCGAAGAGGTCGCCGACGACGGGACCCGAACGGAGTTGGCCGGCCTGCTCGACGGTGTGCACGCCGGTCTGCGGGATCTCTCGGGTGTCATCACCGCGGCGCACCTCTCCCTGCCCGGTGGGATGCAGCCGTTGTGGGGGCCCGACGAACGGCGGGTGGTGCCATGACCGAACCCGCAGGCGCGCCGGTGACCCGCTGCTATGGAATCACCCACCGCACCGTGTATCGCTATTCCGACGATGTCACCAGTTCGTACGGCCGCGGCTTTCTCACCCCGCGCGAACTGCCGTGGCAACGCTGCCTGGCCCATGAACTGGTGATCGCCCCCGAGGCCGCCGACAGCTCCACCAGCCGCGATGCCTACGGCAACATCAGCTCGTATTTTCACGTAGCCGAGCGGCACCGCACCCTCAGTATCACCAGCCGATCCGTTGTCGAGGTGGATCCGCCTGCCCCCGAACACTATTCGGGTGCATCCGCCAGGGCACCGTGGGAGCTGGCACGCCCGGTGGGCGGCGACGGCGCGCTGGCCGCAGAGTTCGTGCTCGACCTGGC
Source organism: Mycolicibacterium senegalense (assembly GCF_019645875.1). Lineage (GTDB taxonomy): Bacteria > Actinomycetota > Actinomycetes > Mycobacteriales > Mycobacteriaceae > Mycobacterium > Mycobacterium senegalense. Next base: position 2,424,657 of record NZ_CP081000.1, read on the forward strand.
GCCGCCGGAGATCACCGACGCCGTGCGCGCCTACGCCGCACCCAGTTTCGTGCCGGGACGGCCGCTGATCGAGGTGCTGCGGGACCTGACGTCGCGGATCTACGCCGACTTCACTTATCGGTCCGGTTCGACGACGGTGTCCACCCAGGTGGCCGAGGTGCTGGCGGCGCGGGAGGGAGTGTGTCAGGACTTCGCTCGGCTGGCCATCGCCTGTCTGCGGGCCAACGGCCTGGCCGCAAGCTATGTCTCCGGCTATCTGGCCACTGATCCACCGGCCGGCAAGGAACGGATGATCGGCGTGGATGCGACCCATGCCTGGGCGTCGGTGTGGACTCCGCAGAACCTCTGGCTGGGAATGGACCCCACCAACGACCAGATGGTCGACGAACGCTATATCGTGGCCGGCTTCGGTCGCGATTATGCCGACATACCCCCGTTGCGTGGCATCATCTACACCGATTCCCTCAGTAGCGTGATCGAGGTTTCGGTGGACGTGGCTCCCTGCCCGCCTGATCGAGAGCCTTTGTTACATGCGTGATTTCAACTGCCCGAACTGCGGTCAGCGCCTGGCGTTCGAGAACTCCCTGTGCCTGTCGTGCCGAAGCCCGCTGGGTTTCTCGCTCGACGACATGGCCCTGCTCGTGATCACCGATACCGACGAGGGTGGCCACGCCGGTGCGGTCGACGAAAAGCAGTACCAATTGTGCGCGAATCTGCATCTGGCCGAATGCAATTGGCTGGTCCGCATCGGCGGCCAGCCGTTGTGTGCATCGTGCAGGCTCACCAGGACCCGGCCCGCCGACACCGATACCACGGCGTTGACGTCGTTCGCCGAGGCCGAGCGGGCCAAACGCCGGTTGATCGCCGAACTGCACGAACTCAAGTTGCCGATCGTCGGGCGCGACGAGGACCCCGAGTTCGGGCTGGCGTTCGACCTGCTCTCCAGCGAGTTCGAGAAGGTCTACACCGGACACCACAACGGTGTCATCACTCTGGATCTGGCCGAGGGCGACGACGTGCACCGCGAGCAGTTGCGGATCGCGATGGACGAGCCGTACCGAACGCTGCTCGGCCATTTCCGCCACGAGATCGGGCATTACTACTTCTATCGCCTCGTCGCCCCGTCACCGGACTACGCCGCTCGGTTCGGTGAGTTGTTCGGAGACCCAGATGCCGACTACCAGGAGGCATTGGACCGGCACTACCAAGACGGGCCCGGACCGGGTTGGGAGGACGACTTCGTGTCGTCCTATGCCACCATGCACGCCGCCGAGGACTGGGCCGAGACCTTCGCCCACTACCTGCACATCCGCGACACCCTCGACACCGCGGCGGCCTTCGGATTCGCCCCGGCCGGCGGCTCCTTCGGCCGACGCCTGCTCGGCCCGGCCGGGTTCGACACCATCATCGAGATGTGGCTGCCGCTGGCCTGGTCGCTGAACATGGTGAACCGGTCGATGGGCCATGACGATCTGTACCCGTTCGTATTGGCTCCGGCGGTGCTGGAGAAGATGCGGTTCGTCCACACCGTCATCGACGAGGTCACCGCCGGTTGAGTTCGGCGGCGATCGCGCTGAACATCAACGACGTCTCCAGTGGCAGGGTGTCGAAGGCAGGTTCGGCCTGCGGCCACGTCGACCACTGGACGATCACCAGCTGCTGGGCTTGATCGACCATGATCACTTGGCCGAATATGCCGAGCGCCCAGAGGTTTTCCGCCATGGCCGGGGTGCGTGGTGGGCTCACGTCACCGGCGTCGGCGGCGATACTGTTGTTCCACCACTGATAGCCGTAGCTGCCTTCAGGGTGGCTCGCGGTTACCGAATTCCGCGCTGTTGTCCACGTCCGCGCATCGCGGACCCACCCTTCGGGCAGGGTCTTCGTGCCGTCGGGCAGTTCACCGTTGCGCATCACATACAGCCCGAAGCGACCCCAATCGGTGAGGGTGGCGTTGAATCCGTGGCCTCCCATGTCGTGTCGGCCGAGTTCGTAGGAATGCCAGACCCCGTCGTCGGCCATGCCGAACGGTTTCCAGATGTTGTCCTGCAGATACGTGGCGAGATTGGTACCGGTGGCCTTCTCCAGGAGGTCTCCGAGCAACCAGGCGCCACCTGTGGTGTAGGACCACACCTCGCCGGGCTCGACGCCGGGTTTCCGTTTGAGGCCGTGTACCAATCCGAACACGCACCGGTAGGTGTCGTCGGCGGCTTCGCAGGCGGTGAGTTTGGCGAAATCCGAACCCGGGTCGGTGTAATCCTCGTTCCAGTCGATCCCGGAGGTGTGCGTCATGAGCTGACGCACGGTAACTCCGTCGAACGCGGTCCCGACGAAATCGGGCTCGTACTTCGTCACCGGATCATCGAGAGAACCGATCGCGCCTTCTTTCACCGCGACGCCGACCAGCGTGGACACCACTGACTTGCCGACCGAACGCGATGTCCACAGCGTCGAGGGACCGTTGCCGGCACCGTAGTGCTCATAGGCGATCTCGCCGTCCTTGAGCACCAGCATCCCCGTGACGCTCTGGCGAGCCAGATAGTCGTCCAGGTGGTGGGTGATTCCGCCGACGGTGTATGACGCGTCGGTCAACTGGTGCTCGGCGCGGGGAAGCGGGAACGGATCGCCGTGACGGAACAGGTCACCTGGGTAAGCCCGGTAGTCGTTGCGGAATCCGACCACCCGCTGCGACTGATCCCAGGTCAGCATGTCGGCGACGTTCGGCAGGTTGTCGTCTACCGGCTTGGGACACACGGTCATTCCCGCCACGCCGCAATCCGGCGGCTGCTGCGGGGCGCACGCACTCATCGAGCACACCAGCGCCAGAGCGGACGCGGTAGCGAGCGTGCGAGTTAACAGCACGGTCACGATGGTATGTCGCAACGTCGGCTTTTCCGCGGGCGTTTCTAGGATCGCCGCGTGACTGATCGCTACGGATCCGACATCCTGTCCCGAAACCCGCACACCCCGAAGCTGACTCGATCGAAGGAACAGCCCGCGGAGAAGGGCCTCGTAGTCGAGGACGCCCAGAGCGGTTACGTGGGTGCCGTGGTGCGGATCGAGGGCGGCCGCGTCGAACTCGAAGACCGCCGAGGCAAGGTACGGGCATTCCCGATGGGGCCGGGGTTCCTCATCGACGGCAAGCCGGTGAGCCTCGTCGTACCCAAACGGACCGCGGCACCGGCCCGCACGGCGTCGGGTTCGGTGGCGGTACCGAACGCCAAGGCCCGGGTCGCGCTGGCCAGCCGGATCTACGTCGAAGGCCGCCACGACGCCGAACTCGTCGAACAGGTCTGGGGTGCTGATCTGCGCATCGAGGGCGTCGTCGTCGAATATCTGGGCGGCGTCGACGACCTGGCCGACATCGTCGCCGAGTTCGCGCCCGGACCGGGCCGGCGTTTGGGCGTGCTGGTCGATCACCTGGTCACCGGGTCCAAGGAGGCGCGGATCGCCGAGGTGGTACGGCGCGGCCCCGGCGGGGAGCACACCCTGGTGGTCGGGCATCCGTTCGTCGATATCTGGCAGTCCGTCAAACCGGCCCGGCTCGGGATGAAGGCCTGGCCGACCGTGCCGCGCAGCATCGAGTGGAAACACGGCATCTGTGAAGCGCTGGGCTGGCCGCATCAGGATCAGGCCGACATCGCCCGGGCCTGGCAGCGGATCCGTGGGCGGGTGCGGGACTGGAACGATCTGGAGCCCGCGCTGATCGGCCGGGTCGAGGAACTCATCGATTTCGTGACCGCACCGGCGTAGCCCGTCGTGTCGGCGTGGTAAGCAGAAGGCGTGTCCGACAGTTTGTTCGACGTGCCCGGTGAGCCCGCATCCGCGGGGTCCGGTGCACCGGCGCCCGCTTCGGGGTTGGTCGGCTCCTCGCCCGAGCGCTCGTCGGCGCCGCTGGCGGTGCGGATGCGCCCGGCCGGCCTCGACGAGGTAGTCGGCCAGACCCACCTGCTGCAGGCCGGTTCGCCGTTGCGGCGCCTGGTCGAAGGATCCGGCGCCGCATCCGTCATCCTCTACGGCCCGCCCGGCACCGGAAAGACCACGCTGGCCTCGCTGATCTCGCAGGCCACCGGTCGGCGGTTCGAAGCGCTGTCGGCGCTGAGCGCCGGCGTCAAGGAGGTCCGCGCCGTGATCGACACAGCGCGGCGGGCCGCGGTCCACGGCGAACAGACCGTGCTGTTCATCGACGAGGTACACCGGTTCTCCAAGACGCAGCAGGACGCACTGCTGGCGGCGGTGGAGAACCGGGTCGTCCTGCTGGTCGCCGCGACCACGGAAAACCCGTCGTTCTCGGTCGTCGCGCCGCTGCTGTCACGCTCGCTGATCCTGCAGCTGCAGCCGCTGAGCGCCCAGGACATCGGCACCGTGGTGCGCCGGGCACTGGCCGATCCGCGCGGGCTCGGCGGTGCCGTCGAGGCCACCGACGAGGCCGTCGAACTGCTGGTGCGGCTGTCCTCGGGCGACGCCCGCCGCGCTCTGACCGCCCTGGAAGTGGCCGCCGAAACCGCAGGCGGCGCGGGCGGCACCATCACCGTCGAGATCATCGAGCAGTCACTGGACAAGGCCGCCGTGCGCTACGACCGCGACGGCGATCAGCACTACGACGTGATCAGCGCATTCATCAAGTCGGTGCGTGGCTCCGATGTCGATGCGGCGTTGCACTACCTGGCTCGGATGCTGGTGGCGGGGGAGGACCCCCGATTCGTCGCGCGCCGGTTGATGATCCTGGCCAGCGAGGACATCGGGATGGCCGACCCCACCGCGCTGCCGACCGCGGTCGCCGCCGCGCAGACCGTGCAGCTGATCGGGATGCCCGAGGCGCAACTGACGTTGGCGCACGCGACAGTCCATCTGGCGACCGCGCCCAAGTCCAACGCGGTGACCACCGCTCTGGGTGCGGCGATGAACGACATCCGAGCCGGCAAGGCCGGTTTGGTGCCGCCGCATCTGCGGGACGGCCACTACTCGGGAGCGCAGAAGCTCGGCAACGCCGTGGGATACAAGTACGCCCACGATCATCCGGACGGCGTTGTGCCGCAACAGTATCCACCCGACGACCTGGTGGGGGTCGACTACTACCAGCCGACCGGTCGCGGTTTCGAACGCGAGCTCGCCACCCGGGTGGAGAAGTTACGGGCCATCATTCGGCGCGTGCGGCGCTGACGGGACGAACGAAAACCACGGTCCCGGTTGAACATTCAACCGGGACCGTGGTCGGGTTAGATGGTCAGCGCATCAGGCCGGACCGGCGGGTGCCGAAAAGGCCGGTCCTGCCGCGTCCCATGAACGCGGACACCAGCGCCACACCGATGGTGGCGACGATGACCTGGACGAGCAGTTCGAGCCAGTCGATGCCGCTGGTCATCGTCGGGATGCCGAGCGCACGGGCGATGGCGCTGCCGATGAACGCCGACACGATGCCGACCAGGATCGTCACCAGAATCCCGATGGGTTGTCTGCCGGGAACGATCAGGCGGCCGATCAGGCCGACGACGATGCCGATCAAGATCGCGCTGATGATGCCGGTGATGGTCATTTCTCCTCCAGGGCTGTATTGGGCTGGAGGGGAGATACCCCGGGCATTCACCGTCCAAACGGTGCCGTCAATTCTGGACGCCTTCTCGGTCAGGCCATCTCGGGAACCCGCAGGTGGGCGAGTGCGAGCTCGTATTCGCCGACATCGATCTGATCGGCACTCAGGTCACGTAGGCGGGCGGTACGTAACGCCCTGGCCTGGTCGCGGTTGCGGTCCATTGCTTCTGGGCTGTCGAAAGTGGCCGAGGACACCGCTCGTCCCGAAGCCCGGTCGAGCATGAGGCTGGCACTGCAGAAGCCCTCGAGGTCTTCCATAGCCGGCAGTACCGAGGCGCGGTAGAAGTCCAGGGCCCGGTCGAAAAGTTCGGGGCGGGTTCGCAGCCAGGTGGCCCGTACACAAGCGCCCGGCCCCGAATATTGCTCGCGGTGGACCACCGCGATCTCCCATTCGTCGACGGTGGCGGTCCCGGCGAATGTCTCCACCACACGGTGGCGCATCGGCGCTACCGCGGCGGCACTGGCGTGCATGGCGTCTTCGGACCGCCAGGCCGTCGTCAGCACGCAGTCGCCTGATTCCCGGTTCACCATCAGCGACAGGCCGACGCAGCCGTCCACGTCGTCGAGGGCCGGCATCACCTCGTCACGAACATGGGCGATGCCGGCGTCGATGGCCTGGGCGCGCGCTGCGATCGTGGTTGAACGTGCGAACACGATCCACCCCTTCCGTGCCAGGGCGGCGCCCCGGTGGCGCCACCGGTTCCACCTCCACCTTCCTCCGGTGTGTCGCGGCGAGCAATGGTGTGGCGGCTGACTCGTAGGCTGGACTGATGGATACCGACGTGATCGACGTGGACACCTCGCGGCGGCGCATCGTCGACCTCACCGACTCGGTACGTGAGTTCTGCGGCTCGCACCGCGACGGTTTGTGCAACGTGTTCGTCCCGCATGCGACCGCGGGGGTCGCGATCATCGAAACCGGTGCCGGCTCCGACGACGACCTGCTCGATACGCTGGAACGGTTGTTGCCGCGCGACGATCGTTACCGGCACAGCCACGGTTCGTTCGGCCATGGCGCCGACCACGTACTGCCCGCCCTGGTGTCCCCGTCGGTCACGCTGCCGGTCCAGGCGGGTCGTCCATTGCTGGGAACCTGGCAGAGCGTGGTGCTGGTCGACCTGAACCGGGACAACCCGCAACGCAGCGTCCGACTGAGCTTTCTGGGGCAGTGACGCTCGTCGCCTTTTCGGGGCGAACACGCAGAACGGTAATGTAAAGCGGTCGAACTGGTGGTTGCCGCGCAACCCCAGCCACCCACGAACACGAGGACACGAGCAACGTGCAGACACACGAGATCAGGAAGCGCTTCCTCGATCATTTCGTGAAAGCGGGCCACACCGAGGTGCCCAGCGCCTCGGTGATCCTCGACGATCCCAACCTGCTGTTCGTCAACGCCGGCATGGTGCAGTTCGTGCCCTATTTCCTCGGCGCCCGGACGCCGCCGTGGGATCGAGCCACCAGCGTGCAGAAGTGCATCCGGACTCCCGACATCGACGAGGTGGGCATCACCACCCGGCACAACACCTTCTTCCAGATGGCCGGCAACTTCTCGTTCGGCGACTACTTCAAGAAGGGCGCCATCGAGCTGGCCTGGACCCTGCTGACCAACCCGGTCAGCGAGGGCGGCTACGGATTCGACCCGGAAAGGCTGTGGGCAACGGTCTATCTGGACGACGACGAGGCGATTCAGCTGTGGCAGGAAGTCGCCGGGTTGCCGCTCGAGCGCATCCAGCGCCGCGGTATGGCCGACAACTACTGGTCGATGGGCATTCCCGGGCCGTGTGGTCCGTGTTCGGAGATCTACTACGACCGCGGCCCGGAATACGGGATCGAGGGTGGGCCCGAGGCCAACGAGGATCGCTACATCGAGATCTGGAATCTCGTGTTCATGCAGAACGAGCGCGGTGAGGGCACCTCGAAGGACGACTTCGAGATCCTCGGCCCGCTGCCGCGCAAGAACATCGACACCGGCATGGGTGTCGAACGCATCGCCTGCCTGCTGCAGGGCGTCGACAACGTTTACGAGACCGATCTGGTGCGTCCGGTGATCGATTTGGTCGCCGGGATCGCCCCGCGCGGGTATGGCCAGGGCAGCCATACCGACGACGTCCGCTACCGCATCATCGCCGACCACAGCCGCACGGCGGCCATCATCATCGGCGACGGGGTCAGCCCCGGCAACGAGGGTCGCGGGTACGTGCTGCGCCGGCTGCTGCGCCGCATCATCCGCGCGGCCAAGCTGCTCGGCGTCGAGCAGCCCATCATGAGCCAGTTGATGACCACGGTGCGTGATGAGATGGGTCCCTCATACCCGGAGCTCGTCAACGACTTCGAGCGCATCAACCGGATCGCCGTCGCCGAGGAGACCGCGTTCAACCGGACCCTGGTCGCGGGTTCGCGGCTGTTCGACGACGCCGCGAAGTCGACGCGCGCCGCCGGAAAATCCACGTTGTCCGGCGCCGACGCCTTCACCCTGCACGACACCTACGGCTTCCCGATCGACCTGACGCTGGAGATGGCGGCCGAGGCCGGCCTGTCCGTCGACGAGCAGGGCTTCCGGACGCTGATGGCCGAGCAGCGTCAGCGCGCCAAGGCCGACGCCGCCGCCCGCAAGCAGGCCCACACCGATCTCTCGGCGTATCGCGAGCTGGTCGACGCCGGTCCCACCGAGTTCACCGGTTTCGACGAATTGTCCACTGAAGCAAGGATTCTCGGCATCTTTGTGGACGGTAAGCGGGTGCCCGTGGTGACCCACGAAGGCCTGGATGCCGATCGGGTCGAGCTGATTTTGGACCGCACCCCGTTCTACGCCGAGTCCGGCGGCCAGATCGCCGACGAAGGAACGATTTCCGGGACGGGCTCGTCGGTCGCGGCCAAGGCTGCCGTCACCGATGTGCAGAAGATCGCGAAAACCCTGTGGGCGCATCGGATCAATGTGGAATCCGGCGAGTTCGTCGAAGGCGACACCGTCACCGCCGCAGTGGATCCCAAGTGGCGCCACGGCGCCACCCAGGGCCACTCCGGCACCCACATGGTGCACGCCGCGCTGCGACAGGTCTTGGGCCCCACCGCCGTTCAGGCCGGTTCGCTGAACCGCCCCGGTTACCTGCGGTTCGATTTCAACTGGCAGGGCGCGCTGACCGACGACCAGCGCACCCAGATCGAAGAGGTCACCAACGAGGCCGTCGAGGCCGACTACCAGGTGAACACCTTCGTCACCGCCCTGGACAAGGCCAAGGCGATGGGCGCGATGGCGATGTTCGGGGAGAACTACCCCGACCAGGTGCGGGTGGTCGACATCGGCGGCCCGTTCTCGCTGGAACTCTGCGGCGGTACGCACGTGCGCAACTCCGCCCAGATCGGTCCGGTGACCATCCTCGGCGAATCCTCGGTCGGATCCGGTATTCGTCGTGTCGAGGCCTACGTCGGCCTCGACTCCTTCCGGCACCTGGCCAAGGAACGCGCGCTGATGGCAGGCCTGGCCTCGTCGCTCAAGGTGCCCTCCGAAGAGGTGCCCGCCCGAGTGGCCAACCTGGTCGAGCGGCTCAAGGCCGCCGAGAAGGAACTGGAGAAGGCCCGGCTGGCCAACGCCAGGGCTGCGGCGGCCAACGCGGCCGCGGGCGCCGAGACCATCGGCAAGGTCCGGGTCGTGGCCCAGCGGATGGCCGGCGGCATGTCGGGCGGTGATCTGCGCACCCTGGTCGGCGACATCAAGGGCAAGCTCGGCAACGACCCGGCGGTGATCGCGCTGATCGCCGAGGGCGAGAACGACGCGGTGCCGTTCGTGGTCGCGGTCAACCCGGCGGCACAGGATCTGGGTCTGCGCGCCAACGAGCTGGTCAAACCGTTCAGCGCGGCGGTCAACGGGCGTGGCGGCGGTAAAGCGGACATGGCACAAGGTTCCGGTAAGGGGGCGGCGGGTATCGACGCGGCATTGGCCGCGCTGCGCGCCGAGATCGGCCGAGGCTAGCTTCGTGTCCGACACGGTCGACGACCGGCTACCGGACCGCCCAGGGGACGACGACCCCGGACGCGGACGGCGCATCGGCATCGACGTCGGAACCGTCCGCATCGGCGTCGCCAGTTGCGATCCCGACGGAATCCTGGCCACCCCGGTCGAGACCGTGCAGCGGGACAAGCGGGACCGGTCGGGCAAGCACCTGCGACGACTGGTGAAGCTGATCGGCGAGTACGAGGCGGTCGAGGTCATCGTCGGACTGCCGCGCACGCTCGCCGACCGCGCCGGCAGCTCAGCCGTCGACGCCGTCGAACTGGCCGATCTGCTGGCACGTCGAATCGCTCCGATACCGGTGCGGATGGCCGACGAGCGGCTCACTACTGTGACGGCTCAACGGTCGTTGCGTGAGGCGGGGGTTCGGGCCAAGGGACAGAAGGCGATGATCGACCAGGCCGCTGCGGTGGGCATTCTGCAGAGCTGGCTGGATCAGCGACGTGCGGCCCTGGCTGCGCGCGGAGAGGGCATGGATGGCTGAGAAGTGGGGTGCCGACAAAGCGAAGCCCGCAACGGTCGGACCACCGCGGCGCGGGCTGAGCAAGGCCGAGCGGGCCCGCAAAGCCCGCAACGACCGCAAACGACGCACCACCAGGGGCCTGTCCATCGCAGCGCTCATCGTGGTGATGATCGGTGCGGTATTCCTGGGTTCCAAGCTGTGGCACAGCATGTCCGGCAGCGCCAACGACTACGCCGGTGACGGCGTGGCCGATGTCGTGGTCCAGGTTCACGACGGCGATTCCACGACCGCCATCGGAAAGACCCTTCAGGGCAAGAAAGTGGTCGCCACGGTCAAGGCCTTCGTCGACGCGGCGCACAAGAACGAGGCGATCTCGGCGATCCAGCCCGGTTTCTACAAATTGCGGACCGAGATTCCGGCCGCCGATGCCGTTGAGCGTCTTGCTGATCCGGAGAGCCGGGTGGGCAAGCTCACCATCCCGGAAGGCCGCCAGCTCGACGACACCGCCGACGTCAAGACCAAGGCCGTCACCGACGGCGTCTTCACGCTGATCTCGCAGGCCTCCTGTGTCGAACTCGACGGCAAGAAGCGCTGCGTGCCGGTCGACGCGCTCCGCGCGGCCGCACAGACGGCGCCCGCCGCCGCGCTGGCGGTACCGGACTGGGCGGCGGCTCCCGTCGCCGCGATGCCCAACGATCATCGGCGGCTGGAGGGGCTGATCGCGCCCGGCACCTGGAATGTCGACCCCGCGGGCTCGGCGCAGGAAATCTTGTCCAGCCTGATCGCGGGCAGCGCCACGCTCTACACCCAGAGCGGTCTGCTCGACACCGCCGCGGCAATGCAGATGTCGCCGTATCAGATCCTCACCGTCGGTTCCCTGGTGCAACGCGAAGCCAAACCACAGGACTTCGCCAAGGTCGCCCGGGTGATCTACAACCGGCTCGCCGAACATCGCAAGCTGGAGTTCGACTCGACCGTGAACTACCCGCTGGATCGCCAGGAAGTGGCGACCACCGATGACGACCGGGCCAAGGTGACGCCCTGGAATACCTATATGAGCCAAGGACTTCCACAGACCCCGATCTGCTCGCCCGGCACCGATGCACTGGCCGCGGCCGAACATCCCGCCGACGGGGACTGGTTGTATTTCGTGACCATCGACATGCAGGGCACGACGCTGTTCACCCGCGACTATGAGCAACACCTGGCCAATATCGAACAGGCGCAGCACAACGGTGTCCTCGACAGTGCCCGATAGGCGGCCTGCCGCCGTGCCCGCTAGGCGTAAAGCCGCCGTCCTCGGCTCACCCATCACCCACTCGCGCTCGCCGCAGCTGCACCTGGCCGCGTACCGGGCGCTGGGCCTGCCGTCGTGGACCTATGAGCGCATCGAGTGCACGGCCGAACAGCTGCCCGGCCTCGTCAGCGCCCTGGGCCCGGAATGGGTCGGACTGTCGGTCACCATGCCGGGCAAGTTCGCTGCCCTGGAGTTCGCCGATCAGCGCACCGACCGGGCGCAGCTGGTGGGCTCTGCCAACACTCTGGTCCAGCTGCCCGCGGGCGGCTGGCGCGCCGACAACACCGATATCGACGGCGTCGTCGGAGCGCTCGGCGCCGCCGGTGACTCCGCTCTGGTGATCGGATCCGGCGGCACCGCCCCGGCCGCCGTCGTCGCCCTGGCAGAGCTGGGAGCGCAGCGGATCACGATCGTCGCCCGTGACGAGGGGAAGGCATCGCGCTTGGTGGACCTGGCCAACCGCTGCGGTGCGCAGGGCAGCTGGTGCGACATCGCCGGCAGCGCCCTGACCGATGCGGTCGCCACCGCCGACTCGGCTGTCAGCACCATTCCGGCCGACGCGGCCGCCGCGTACGCGGACACGCTGGCCGCTGTGCCGCGCGTTCTCGATGCCATCTACGACCCGTGGCCGACACCGCTGGCCGCGGCTGTCGAGGCGGCCGGCGGCGAGGCGATCAACGGCCTGCAGATGCTGCTGAACCAGGCCTTCGCCCAGGTGGAGCAGTTCACCGGGATGCCGGCACCCAAAGAGGCGATGAGGGACGCGCTGCTGCGGCCTTAGCCTCGATTGATGGGGGCGGGGTTGACGGTGCTCGCGGGCGCCTGGCTGCTGGTGCTCAGTGGCTACGACATCGCCGAACGGCGGCTACCGAACTGGCTGACGATGCCGGGAGCCGTGTTGATTCCCGTGGCGGCGGCGCTGGCCGGGCGTGGACTGGCCGCCTTGGCCGGGGCCGCGGCGCTGGCGGTGCTGTACCTGCTGGTGCATATGGCCGCGCCGCGTTCGATGGGCGGCGGCGACGTCAAACTCGCGGTCGGTCTCGGCGCGATGACCGGCGCGTTCGGCGCCGACATATGGCTGCTGGCGGCGCTGGCCGCGCCGTTGCTCACCGCATGCCTGGCACTCGGCGCAGCCGTCCGCGGTATCCGCACGGTTCCGCACGGCCCGTCGATGTGTGCGGCCAGTGCCGCGGCGGTGGGCCTGGTGCTGCTGTAAGCGCGGTGAGCGTCGGCTCGTGTGCCAAGAATCGCGGGAATGTGGCACACAAGGCAACATTGGCCGTTGGTGACCACGGATTTCGGGAGGCAAACCCCGACGTGGGAGAATGACACCCGTGTTGCGTTGGACCACAGCTGGTGAATCCCACGGCCGCGCCCTGGTGGCCATGCTCGAAGGGATGGTTGCCGGCGTGCCCATCACCTCCGAGGAGATCGGGGCACAGCTCAAGCGTCGTCGTCTCGGCTATGGCCGGGGTGCTCGGATGAAGTTCGAACAGGACCAGGTCACCATGCTGGCCGGGGTGCGTCACGGCACCACCCTGGGCGGGCCGATCGCGATCGAGATCGGCAACACCGAATGGCCCAAGTGGGAGACCGTGATGTCTCCGGACCCGGTCGACCCCGCCGAGCTCGACGTGGCGCGTAACGCCCCGCTGACCCGTCCCCGCCCGGGGCATGCCGACTACGCCGGCATGCTCAAGTACGGCTTCGACGACGCCCGCCCGGTGCTGGAACGTGCCAGTGCCCGCGAGACCGCCGCCCGGGTGGCGGCAGGCACCGTGGCCCGGGCCTTCCTGCGGGCCGCGCTCGGTGTCGAGGTGGTCTCGCACGTCATCTCCATCGGTGCGTCCGAGCCGTACGCCGGCCCGCCGCCGCAGTTCTCCGACCTGGAGAAGATCGACGCGAGCCCCGTCCGAGCGTTTGACGAAGCCGCTGAAGCATCGATGATCGCCGAGATCGAGGCCGCCAAGAAAGACGGCGACACGCTGGGCGGCGTCGTCGAGGTCGTGGTCGAAGGCCTGCCGATCGGGTTGGGCTCGTTCACCAGCGGTGACAACCGCCTCGACAGCCAGCTTGCCGCCGCGGTGATGGGCATCCAGGCGATCAAGGGCGTGGAGATCGGCGACGGTTTCGAAACCGCCCGACGTCGCGGCAGCGTCGCTCACGACGAGATGTACCCCGGCCCAGACGGAATCCTGCGCTCCACCAACCGGGCCGGCGGCCTGGAAGGCGGCATGACCAACGGCCAGGCCCTGCGGGTCCGGGCCGCGATGAAGCCCATCTCGACCGTTCCTCGGGCGCTGGCCACCGTCGACATGGCCACCGGTGAAGAAGCCGTCGCCATCCACCAGCGGTCGGATGTGTGCGCGGTACCTGCCGCAGGCGTCGTGGTGGAAACCATGGTCGCGCTGGTGGTCGCCCGCGCGGTGCTGGAGAAGTTCGGCGGGGACTCGCTGGCCGAGACCCGCGCCAACATCGACGCCTACCTGCGGGCCGTCGCCGAGCGCGAGCCGGCGGCGCAGGCCCTGGGCTGATGGCCCCCAAGGCGGTACTGGTCGGCCTGCCGGGTTCGGGCAAGTCGACCATCGGCCGCCGGCTGGCCAAGGCGCTGAACCTCACGATGCTCGACACGGACGCCGCGATCGAAGAGACCACCGGCCGCACCATCGCCGACATCTTCGCCACCGACGGTGAGGCAGAGTTCCGCCGGATCGAGGAAGAGGTCATTCGTTCGGCGCTGGCCAGCCACGACGGTGTGTTGTCCTTGGGTGGCGGCGCGGTCACCACCCCCGGTGTGCGCGCCGCACTGGCCGGGCACACCGTGGTCTATCTGGAGATCAGCGCGGCCGAGGGCGTCCGCCGCACCGGCGGTTCCACCGTCCGGCCGCTGCTGGCGGGGCCGGACCGGGCCGAGAAGTATCGCGCCCTGATGTCCGAACGGGTGCCGCTGTACCGCCGGGTCGCGACCATGCGCATCAACACCAACCGGCGAAACCCCGGCGCGGTGGTGCGCACGATCGTCACGCGCCTGGAGAACCCGCCGGTCCAGAAACAGCCCCAGAAGCAACAGCCTCAGCTGTCGCGGGCCGCCAAGCGGCGACGGCGTCGCCCGCCGTGGCGGCGTGGCCCCGGCGCGCAATCGTCGTCCGAGACCCCGGGCGGCACCCCTGCTGCCGGCACCGAACCGAAATCGATACCCACCCCAGCGGCCCTGGCCGCTCGCAACGCGGAGCGTAATGATGACTGACCCGGTAATCGTCGAGGTACAGGTGGACCGGCCCTACCCGGTCATCATCGGGACCGGTCTGCTCGGCGAATTGGGCAATACGCTCGAGGGCCGGCACAAGGTGGCGATCCTGCACCAGCCGGTGTTGACGCAGACCGCCGAGGCGGTTCGGCAACACTTGGCCGACAAGGGAATTGAAGCTCACCGAATCGAGATCCCGGATGCGGAGGCGGGCAAGGAGCTGCCCGTCGTCGGTTTCATCTGGGAAGTGCTGGGGCGCATCGGCATTGGCCGCAAAGACGCCGTCGTCAGCCTGGGCGGGGGAGCGGCCACCGACGTGGCGGGCTTTGCTGCGGCCACCTGGCTACGCGGCGTGGACATCGTGCACGTGCCCACCACACTGCTGGGGATGGTCGACGCCGCGGTGGGCGGAAAGACCGGGATCAACACCGATGCCGGTAAGAACCTCGTCGGCGCCTTCCATCAGCCGGCCGCGGTCCTGGTGGACCTGGCAACCTTGGAAACATTGCCGCGCAACGAGATCATCGCCGGGATGGCCGAGATCGTGAAGGCCGGGTTCATCGCCGATCCGGTGATCCTCGACCTGATCGAGGCCGACCCGGAAGCTGCCCTGGACCCCACCGGGACCGTGCTGCCCGAACTGATCCGGCGGGCCATCGCGGTGAAGGCCGAGGTGGTTGCTGCCGATGAGAAGGAATCGGCACTGCGCGAGATCCTGAACTACGGACATACCCTGGCGCACGCCATCGAGCGTCGCGAACGGTACAAGTGGCGTCACGGCGCCGCCGTGTCGGTCGGATTGGTGTTCGCCGCGGAACTGGGCCGGTTGGCCGGGCGTCTCGACGACGAGACCGCCGACCGGCACCGGTCGGTGCTGACCGCGCTCGGACTGCCGGTCAGCTATGACGGCGACGCGCTGCCCCAACTGATGGACTACATGGCGGGCGACAAGAAGAACCGTTCGGGAGTGCTGCGCTTCGTGGTTCTCGACGGGCTGGCCAAGCCGGGTCGTCTCGAAGGCCCCGATCCGTCCCTGCTGGCGGCCGCCTACGCAGAAGTGGCGCGGGCCTGACTGCCCGCGCCACTCGCGCCTGAATCTGTGAGCTGCCCCCGCGGGCAGATCGGCTACTGCTTGGGCTGTTCGGGGTACTCGATGGTCTGCGTGGTGTCGTCGACGTGCTCGGCGGCGCCACTGGCGGTCACCGCGGCGAACACGTCGGTGTCAGCGCGGTCGTCGGCGGCCAGACCGTGGTGGCGCTGGCGGGGCATCGGCGGGGCGTTGCGATCCACCAGCCAACGGCCGACCGTCACGCCGCCCACACCGAGCAGGAACACCAGCAGCGCGGTGAACGCGGCGAAGGTGGTGACCTCGTTGAGCAGCGCATCGGTGTAGAGGCTCTTGTAGAAGAGCCCGATGAACCACGCCACCGCGCCACTGACGACGCCCGCGAACAGGCCGGCGATCAGCCAGGTAATCGCGAGATCGGAACGGCGATCCGGATCCGGATTGGCGCGGGCGTCGGCCTGGCCGTCGAACAGGCCCCAGATCAGCACCCCGATCCCGAACAACGTGACCAGCCCCAGGCTGAACCAGGTGGCGTTACCCGGCGAGGCGTTGATCAGTGCTCCCTGCAGTAAGCGCACGATGACCATCGCTGTTGCGAACACCACTCCGCGCAGTAACCACTTGCTCATGGGGGCACACTGTAGCGAGTAGCGTCACAGACCGTGACTATTTCCCAGCGCAGGGAACGGCTGCGGCGTCGGCTGGCGGAACAGGGCCTCGACGCGATGTTGGTAACTGACCTGGTCAACGTGCGTTACCTAGCTGGATTCACCGGTTCCAACGCGGCCCTGCTGATCCTCGCGGAGGACGCCACCCCGGTGCTGGCCACCGATGGGCGTTACCGCACGCAGGCTGCGCAGCAGTCCCCGGACGCCGAAGTCGTCATCGAGCGGGCCTGCGGCTCGCATCTGGCCGGGCGGGCCGCGAGCTGCGGGGCGCTGCGGCTCGGTTTCGAGAGCCACGTGGTGACCGTGGATGCCTTCGCCGCGATGAAGAAAGCGAGCGGCGACACCGTCGACTGGGTCCGTGCGGCCGGCACCGTGGAGGCCCTGCGCGAGGTCAAGGACGCCGGCGAGATCGCCATGCTGCGGTTGGCCTGCGAGGCCGCCGATGCGGCCCTGACGGATCTGCTGGAGCGGGGTGGCTTACGGCCCGGACGCACCGAGCGTGAGGTGCGCAACGAGCTGGAAGCGTTGATGCTCGACCACGGCGCCGACGGGCCGTCCTTCGAGACGATCGTGGCGACAGGTGCCAACTCGGCCATTCCGCACCACCGGCCCACCGATGCGGTGCTGGCCGCCGGCGACTTCGTGAAGATCGATTTCGGGGCGCTGGTGGAGGGCTACCACTCCGACATGACGCGCACGTTCGTGCTGGGGCCGGCGGCCCAGTGGCAGCGCGACATCTACGACCTGGTGGCCACAGCACAGCGAGCCGGCAGCGACGCGCTGGCTCCCGGCGTTTCGCTGAGCGCCGTTGACGCCGCATCGCGCCAGGTCATCGCCGATGCCGGGTACGGCGACAACTTCGGACACGGCCTCGGGCACGGCGTCGGACTGCAGATCCACGAAGCGCCGGGAATCAACGCCGCCGCCGCCGGTACACTGCTTGCTGGCTCTGCGGTCACCGTTGAGCCAGGTGTCTACTTGCCCGATCGCGGCGGTGTCCGGATCGAGGACACCCTGGTCGTCGGAGAGGCGGCACCCGACCTGCTTACCCGGTTCCCCAAGGAACTGGCCATTTTGTGACAAAAGCTTAGGAGCTACACCCTCATGGCATCGACTGCCGACTTCAAGAACGGGCTCGTCCTGCAGATCGACGGACAGCTGTGGCAGATCGTCGAATTCCAGCACGTCAAGCCCGGTAAGGGTCCGGCCTTCGTGCGGACGAAGCTGAAGAACGTGGTGTCCGGCAAGGTCGTCGACAAGACCTACAACGCCGGCGTCAAGGTGGAGACCGCCACCGTCGACCGGCGCGACGCCACCTACCTGTACCGCGACGGCAGCGACTTCGTCTTCATGGATTCCGAGGACTTCAACCAGCATCCGCTGTCGGAGGCACTCGTCGGACGGTTGGCCGACTTCCTGCTGGAGAGCATGCCGGTGCAGATCGCCTTCCACGACGGTGTTCCGCTGTACCTGGAATTGCCGGTGTCGGTCGAGCTTGAGGTTTCCCACACCGAGCCCGGCTTGCAGGGCGACCGCTCCAGCGCCGGCACCAAGCCCGCGACGATGGAGACCGGCGCCGAGATCCAGGTGCCGCTGTTCATCAACACCGGCGACAAGCTCAAGGTCGATACCCGCGACGGCAGCTACCTCGGCCGCGTGAATGGCTGACCATGCCTGACCGCCGTGGTGACCGGGGCCGGCACCAGGCCCGCAAGCGCGCCGTGGATCTGCTGTTCGAGGCCGAGGCGCGCGGCCTGACACCGGAGGCGGTGGCCGACGGCCGGGCCGCGCTGGCCGAGGACCAGGCCGACGTCACCCCGCTCAATCCCTACACGGTGTCGGTGGCCCGCGGTGTCACCGAACACGCCGCCCACATCGACGATCTCATCTCGGCGCATCTGCAGGGCTGGACGTTGGAGCGGCTGCCCGCCGTCGACCGCGCCATCCTGCGCGTGGCGGTCTGGGAACTGCTGCACGCCGAGGATGTTCCAGAGCCCGTCGCGGTGGACGAAGCCGTCGAACTCGCCAAAGAGCTGTCCACCGATGAATCGCCTGGATTCGTCAACGGGGTGCTGGGCCAGGTGATGCTGGTGACTCCGCAGATCCGGGCCGCCGCTGCCGCCGTGCAGGGTGCGGTTCAGGACCGGCCCGAACAGTAGGAACCCGAAGACCTGTCCCGAACATCGGGACCGTCGGTGCTGTGCGGTGCCACGATGTTGTTACGTGTGGTGACACACGTAACAACATCGGAGGCCGCTGATGGGACACGAGCCTGGGCAGATCGCGGACATCGGCGCGGACGGCCTGCATCTGCATGCCTGCCCGCTGTGTGAGGCCATGTGCGGCTTGGAGATCCAAGTCTCCGCCGGCAAGGTGGCCGGCGTTCGGCCGAACAAGTCCGACCAGTGGAGTGCGGGGCACATTTGCCCGAAAGGCGCGTCGCTGGCCGCGCTGCACGACGATCCGGACCGGATCCGCCGGCCGATGATCAAGGTCGACGGCGAATGGCACGAGGTCGACTGGGACACCGCTTTCCGGCGCTGCACTGAACTGCTCGCTCCCGTCATCGAGAAGTACGGCATCGGCGCGGTCGCGGCCTACACCGGAAACCCGCTGGCCCATTCGTTTTCGTTGTCGCGGTACTCGGCGGTGCTGCTCGGCCTGTCCGGCATGCCGATCACCTATTCGCCGGGCACCATCGACCAGTGGCCGAAAAACCTGTCGTCGCACCTGATGTACGGCAGCTGGTGGGCCTTCCCGACACCGGACATCCAGCGCACCGATCTGCTGGTGGTGATGGGCGCCAACCCCGCGGCCTCGCAAGGATCGCTCTTGGCCGCCCCAGACGTGATGGGCATCATCGCCGGTATCCGCAAGCGAGGCAAGGTGATCGTCATCGATCCGGTGCGCACGGCCACCGCCACCAAGGCTGACGAGTGGTTGCCGATCACGCCCGGCACCGACGCGGCACTGTTGCTCGGGATCGTCCACACCGTGTTCGACGAAGGCCTGGTCAATCTCGGTGAGTTGGCACGCCACCTCGACGGGGTGTCGACCCTGCAGCAGGCGGCGGCCGATTGGTCGCCCGAAAGAGTCTCAGCCGCAACGGGTATCGATGCCGACCGGATTCGCGGGCTGGCCCGCGAGCTGGCCGGTACGCCGCGGGCGGTGGTCTACGGCCGGATCGGCACGTGCAACCAGGAGTTCGGCAGCCTGGCCAGCTGGCTGGTCGACGTGGTCAACATCGTCACCGGACATTTCGATACCCCCGGCGGCGCCATGTTCGCCACCCCGACCGCGTGGACGGTCACCAGCCAAACGATCCCGGGCCTGGAGGACGGCGCACCCAACTTCGGCCGCTACCGCACCCGGGTCCGCGGAGCCAAAGAAGTGATGGGCCAGGTTCCGGTGTCCTGCATGCTCGAAGAGATCGTCACACCCGGCGAAGGGCAACTGAAGGCACTGATCACCGTGGCGGGCAACCCCGTGCTGTCCACCCCGGGCGGTGACAAGCTCGACGAGGCGCTATCGCAGTTGGACGCGATGATCTCGGTGGATCTCTGGCTCAACGAAACCACCCGGCACGCCGACGTCATCCTGCCCGGTGCCTCGGCGCTCGAGCAGCCGCACTCCGCCGACCTTTTGCTGGGGGCGGCGATCAACAGTTTCGCCCGGTACTCACCACCGGTGTTCCATCGCGAAGACCCCGACGCGCCAGAGGAATGGGAGATCCTGATCCGGCTGACCGGGCTGTGCACCGGAACACCGGCTGAGGACGTCGACATCGCCGCGCTCGACGACGGCTGGTTCGACTACCTGTGCTTCACCCAGGGCCTCGACGGTGCCGAGATCCGCAAGCACTACGACCACGGCGGGCCCGAGCGGATGCTCGATCTGACGCTGCGCACCGCCGCTTTCGGAGACCGGTACGGCGAGAACCCCGACGGGCTGACGCTGGACAAGCTCAAGGTGCATCCCGACGGAATAAACTTCGGCCCCATGGTGCCTCGGGTACCGGAGGTGCTCGGCACCGCCGACAAGAAGATCCGGCTGGCGCCGCAATACCTGCTCGACGACCTGCCACGACTGGCCGACCGGCTCGATCGAGCCCCCGACGACCTGGTCTTGGTGAGCCGGCGGCACCTACGCTCCAACAACTCCTGGTTGCACAACGTCGGCCCGCTGATGAAGGGCCGCGACCGGTGCACCCTGCTGATGCACGGTCAGGATGCGGCCTCACGCGGTATCGCCGACGGCGACCATGCGGAAGTGGCCTCGGCAGCGGGCAAGATCGTGGTGCCGGTCGAGGTGACCGATGCGATCAAGCCTGGTGTGGTGTCGATGCCGCACGGTTGGGGCCACGGTCGGCCCGGCACCCGGCTGGCGGTCGCCAACGCCTCACCCGGGGTCAACACCAACGTCTTGTCGCTGCCCGACTTCATCGACGAGCCTTCGGGAAACGGTGCACTCAACGGCATCCCGGTCACGGTCAGCCGCACAACGGTATAGCTGCTAGCGCTGCGGGGGAACCAGTAGTTCCTCGGGGTGGAAGTGGTGGTTGATGGTGTCTTGGCCGGTGTCCATCAGCGGTGGTGGGTGCCAGTGGATGCGGCCGGTGTCGGGGTCGACGTTGGTACCCAAACGACGTTTCGATCATCGCGATTTGTAAATTCTCGCCAGGGCCGAGGTGGCGCAATACGAGCCGCGACGGCGGTTTCGGCAGGTACCGAGCGTCGGTTGGCGGCGCAATCAGTTAACCTGCGCAAACGGTCGATTCGCCGCACTGCGGCACCCTGGAATCGCCCCTTACCGTGAGTGCGTGTCGTCGCAGCCCGAAGCCCATCCCGTGTCGCTGCCCAGTCGCCGTGCGCGCGCCGATCAGGCCCGCCAGGTGGCCGACGTTCTGCGCCACCAGATCTACGAAGGCACCTACGACCGGGCGCTGCCGTCCGAGGCGGAACTGGCCGCCGAATTCTTCGTCTCGCGCAACACCATCCGCGAAGCCCTGGCCGTTCTCAAGAACGAGGGGCTGATCGACCGTGGCACCAAGGTGGGCACGCACGTAGCGGCCAGAAAATACGATCACGGCCTGGATGCGCTGGTGGGCCTGAAGGAGACGTTCAAGGACTACGGCGACGTCCGCAACGAAGTCCGGGCCGTGCAGCGGCTGTCCGCCCCGCCTGCGGTGGCCCGAAAGCTCGCGCTCGAACCCGGCGCGCAGGTGGTCTTCATCGAGCGCTTGCGATATCTCGCCGACCTGCCGCTGTCGCTCGATCTGACCTATCTGACGCCCCAGATCGGTGAGCAGGTGATCGAACATGCGCTGGAGAGCAACGACATCTTCGCGCTCATCGAACGGGTCAGTGGGCGCCGGCTGGGTGGGGCAAGCCTTGCCCTGGAAGCGGTTTCGGCTGACGCACACACGGCGGCCACGTTGCAGGTGCCCGCCGGATCGGCCCTGTTGATGTCGGAACGGCTGACCAGTCTGGATGACGGCACACCCGTCGACCTGGAGTACATCAGGATGCGTGGTGACCGAATCACCATGCGCGGCAACCTCGTTAGGAGAGACGCATGACACTGGTCAATCAGCGCGCCGATGTTCCGGTGACCATCGACGAATCCCTGTGTATCGAGGGCTGCACCTTGTGCGTCGACGTGTGCCCACTGGATTCGCTGGCCATCAATCCGGAGAACGGCAAGGCCTTCATGCATGTCGACGAGTGCTGGTACTGCGGGCCCTGCGCGGCCCGCTGTCCCACCGGCGCCGTGACCGTCAACATGCCCTATCTCATCCGCTAGAGGACCCGATGTGAAAACAGCCCTGATCGCTCTCACCGCCGGTCTCACGCTCGCGACCGCCGGTTGCTCGCTGGACTCGGCGACGAAATCGGCCGATACCGTCGACGTCGTCGTCGGTTACCAGTCCAAGACCATCAACACCGTCACCGCGGGAACGTTGTTGCGCGCCCAGGGATACCTGGAGCGTCGCCTGGCCGACATCACCACCCGCACCGGCACGAAGTACAACGTGACGTGGCAGGACTACGACACGGGCGCACCCATCACCGCGCAGATGGTGGCCGAGAAAATCGACATCGGCTCGATGGGCGACTACCCGATGCTCATCAACGGGTCCAAGACCCAGGCCAACGAACGCGCCAAGACCGAGATCGTATCGGTCACGGGATACAACCCGAAGGGCGCGCTGAACATGGTTGTGGTGGCCCCGGATTCGCCGGCCAAGTCGTTGACGGACCTGGCCGGGAAGAAGGTTTCGGCCAGTGTCGGATCGGCCGGCCACGGCATGCTCGTGCAGGCCCTGGGCAAGGCCGGGATCGATGCCAAGACCGGTGTCGAGGTGCTCAATCAACAGCCACAGGTCGGCGCGTCATCGCTGGAATCCGGACAGGTCCAGGCGCTCTCACAGTTCGTGGCCTGGCCAGGTCTGTTGGTTCAACAGGGCAAGGCAAAGCTCCTTTACGACGGTGCCGAACTCAACTACCCGACCCTGCACGGGGTGGTGGTGCGCCGGGCATACGCGGCTGAGCACCCGGAGGTGCTCGACGCGTTCCTGCAGGCCCAACTCGATGCCACCGACTTCCTCAACACCAAGCCGTTGGAGGCCGCCCGCCTGGTGGCCGAGGGCAGTGGGTTGCCGCAGGAGGTGGTCTACCTGTACAACGGCCCGGGTGGCACCTCGTTCGACACCACGCTCAAGCCGTCTCTGGTCGATGCACTCAAAGGTGATGTGCCCTATCTGAAGTCGATCGACAACTTCGCCGACCTCGACGTCGCCGGGTTCGTTCAGGACGGCCCGCTCCGCGCGGCGTACTCGGCGCGCGGTGAGGACTACGACAAAGCGCTCAAGTCGAACACCAATCCTTCGCTGCTGAGCGGGACGGACCCGGTTTGCCATACCGCTGTCGACGATCCCGCCACCGCAGGCGAACTCTGGCTCGACGGATCGGATACCACCACGCCCGCCGCGACCCCGGTCTGCCTGCTCAAGGCGATCCGACAGGCCGAGGGCGAAGGCAAGAAGGTCCGGGCCGCCTACATTTCCGATGCAGAACTGGGTACCCGCTGGTTCGCCGACAAGGCCGTGTGGGTGCGCCTGCCCGCGCCCGGAGCCGAAGGGTATCTGCCGTTCGGTACCCAGGCGGGTGCCGAACGCTATACGGCCGCTCATCCCGGTGCGGCGATCGTCGACTACCGCCAGGCCCTGGCAGGTGCGGTATGACCACCACCGATGCCGCTCCCGTCACGATCGGTGATCTGGGCGCTGCCCCGGAGGAGGTGGTCAGCCGGGGCCAGCGGTCGGTGTGGGCGCATCGCCTGGTCCGTCTGGTGTCGGTGGTCAGCGCAATTGTGCTGTGGCAGTTGTTGACCGCCAACAACGTCCGGTTCGGTCTGCGATTCGACACTCTGCCCACGGTCACCGAAATCACTGCGGCCCTGGTGAACAGGCTCGGCACACCGGAGTACTGGCTCGATCTCGGCCAGTCGCTCATCCGGATTCTCACCGGATTCGGCATCGCCGCCGTGGTCGGGATAATCACCGGAATCCTGTTGGGACGCACGGCCTGGTTCGCCGATATCTTCGGCCCACTCACCGAGTTGGCCCGGCCGATTCCGGCGATCGCCATGGTTCCGGTCGCGATCCTGTTGTTTCCCAGCGACGAGGCGGGGATCGTGTTCATCACGTTCCTGGCCGCCTACTTCCCGATCATGGTCAGCGTCCGGCACGCGGTGCGCGCCCTGCCGACCATCTGGGAGGACTCGGTCCGCACGCTGGGCGGCGGCCGTCTCGACGTGCTGCGCCAGGTGGTGCTGCCCGGCATTCTGCCCGGGCTGTTCGGCGGACTCTCGGTGGGCATGGGGGTGGCCTGGATCTGCGTGATCTCGGCCGAGATGATCTCGGGACGCCTCGGTGTGGGTTACCGGACCTGGCAGGCCTACACGGTGTTGAACTATCCCGACGTGTTCGTCGGCATCATCACCATCGGGGTGCTCGGTTTCCTGACCGCTGCGGCGGTCGAGCTGATCGGCCGCCGGGCCACCCGTTGGCTGCCGCGCGGTGAGGAGAATGTGCGATGACCACGACACTTGCCGGTGCGGGTATGCGGCTGGAACTCGATGGAATCACGTTGTCCTACACCGGCGCCCCGGTGATCGAGGATCTGAGCCTCACGGTGGAGCCCGGTGAGATCCTGGTGCTCACCGGTCCGTCGGGATGCGGCAAGTCGACGGTGCTGCGTGCGCTCACCGGATTGCTGCGCCCCGACGGCGGGCGGGTGCTGGCCGACGGCGACCCTGTAACCACCACCTCACGTGACCGCGGCATGGTGTTCCAGGACAGTGCGCTGCTGCCGTGGCGCACGGTGCGGTCAAACATCGAACTGGCCCTGCAGCTGCGGGGCGAACCGAAGGCAGGACGGCGCGAGCGGGCCGACCGCTGGATCGCCGAGGTCGGTCTGTCCGGATTCGGTGACTTCCTTCCGAAGAATCTGTCCGGCGGTATGCGGCAACGGGTTCAGCTGGCCCGGGGGCTGGCCGGCGCACCTCGCGCGGTCATGATGGACGAGCCGTTCGCTGCGTTGGACACCCAGACCCGGGCGGCCATGCAGCGGTTGCTGATCGACACCTGGAAGGCCCACCCGACGACCATCGTGTTCGTCACCCACGACGTCGACGAGGCGCTCACGCTCGGAGACCGCGTCGTGGTGCTCGGTCGTGCCGGGCAACCGTTGCGCGCCCTCATCGAGGTGGGCCGGCCCCGAACAGACCATCCCGAACGATCCGCGCTGCGCGCCGAGATCATTGCCGCCCTGGAGCAACCATGACCGAGCTGACCGAGATTCCCGATGCCGCCGACGCGATCCGGATCGACTGCGACGTCCTGGTGATCGGTGGTGGTACCGCGGGCACCATGGCGGCCTTGACCGCCGCCGAGAACGGTGCGCAGGTGCTGCTGCTGGAGAAGGCCCACGTGCGGCACTCCGGGGCGTTGGCGATGGGGATGGACGGCGTCAACAACGCTGTCATCCCCGGCAAGGCCGAACCTGAGGACTACGTCGCCGAGATCACCCGCGCCAATGACGGAATCGTCAACCAGCGCACGGTATATCAGACCGCGACCCGAGGCTTCGCCATGGTGCAGCGGCTGGAGCGCTACGGGGTGAAGTTCGAGAAGGACGAGCATGGCGAGTACGCGGTGCGGCGGGTGCACCGGTCCGGCTCCTATGTGCTGCCGATGCCAGAGGGCAAGGACGTCAAGAAGGCGCTGTATCGCGTGCTGCGCCAGAAGTCGATGCGCGAGAAGATCCGCATCGAGAACCGGTTCATGCCGGTGCGCGTGCTGACCCAAGACGGACGGGCGGTGGGTGCGGCCGCATTCAACACCCGCACCGGGGAATTCGTCACGGTGGCGGCCAAGGCCGTGATCCTGTCCACCGGGGCGTGCGGGCGCCTGGGCCTTCCGGCATCGGGGTATCTCTACGGCACCTATGAGAATCCGACCAATGCCGGCGATGGCTACTCCATGGCTTACCACGCTGGCGCCGAGCTCTCCGGAATCGAGTGCTTCCAGGTCAATCCGCTGATCAAGGATTACAACGGCCCGGCGTGTGCCTATGTGGCCAACCCGTTCGGCGGGTATCAGGTCAACGCGTTGGGGGAGCGGTTCGTCGATTCCGACTACTGGTCGGGCCAGATGATGGCCGAGGTCAAGGAGGAGATCGAATCCGCTCGGGGCCCGATCTACCTGAAGGTCAGCCACCTGCCCGACGAGACCCTGACCACGCTGGAGAACATCCTGCACACCACCGAACGGCCCACTCGCGGCACGTTCCACGCCAACCGCGGGCATGACTACCGTACCCACGACATCGAGATGCACATCTCCGAGATCGGTTTGTGCTCGGGACATTCCGCGTCCGGTGTTTGGGTGGACGAACACGCCCGCACCACGGTGCCGGGTCTCTACGCCGCCGGGGACCTGGCGTGCGTGCCGCACAACTACATGATCGGCGCCTTCGTCTACGGCGATCTCGCCGGTGAGCACGCGGCCTCGACACTGTCGGAAGTGGCCGCACCCGTGGACCTTCCCGCCGACCAGGTGGCCGAGGCGCACGAACTCATCTACCGTCCGCTGCGCCACCCCGACGGCCCGCCGCAACCCCAGGTCGAGTTCAAGCTGCGCCGGTTCGTAAACGACTATGTGGCGCCGCCCAAGACCGCGACCAAGTTGTCCATCGCGGTGCAGACCTTCGAACGGATGGCGGCCGAGGTCGAGGGCATCGGGGCGCGCACCCCGCACGAGTTGATGCGTGCCGCCGAGGTGTCCTTCATCCGCGACTGCGCGGAGATGGCGGCCCGGTCCTCACTGACCCGCACCGAATCGCGCTGGGGGCTCTACCACGAACGGGCCGACCTGCCGGAGCGCGACGACACGCAGTGGCGCTACCACCTCAACCTCTACAAGGGCCCAGACGGGGCCATGCAATTCGTGAAGCGGCCCGTGGCACCGTATTTCGTCGCGGTGCCCGAGTTGGATCACCTCACTTCCCGAGATCCGGTGACCTCCGTCGAACAGCCGCACCTGCACGGCGGTCGGGCTCCCGCCGCCGAACACTCCCGGGTGCGCCCGGCCGGGGCGGCGCAACCGCCATCACCGCGCATCGCCGCGGTGCTGGCCCTGGAAGAGCCGTCTCTGGCCGATCTGGGCAGCTACCTGGCCGACCCGGATGCCGGCGTGCGCCGCACCGCCGTCGCCACTCTCGTCGAGCATCTGCCCGATGGCTATCAGCCCGCGCTGGTGGCCGCGCTGGCCGACGACGACGCCGGGGTCCGACGTGAAACCGCCGATGCGGTACGTGAACTCGTCGAGGTCTTACCTGACCCGGGCGCGTTCGTCGACCGGCTGCAATCAACGGATCCGGTGGTCCGGGCCGTGACGGTGTACCTGCTGAGCTCACGGCGCGTCGGCAGCGCCGAGGCCTATCGGCTGGCATCGAGCGATGCCGATCACCGGGTACGGATCGAGGCGGTGCGGGCGCTGGTGTCCGTCGACGACCACGGTGGCGTGGCGACGGCCACCACCGATGAGAACCGGGAGGTGCGGATCGCCGCCGTGGGCGGCCTGGCGACCTTGCGGGCCGGCGCGGACGCGGTACGCGTGGCTGTGGAGGACCCGGATCCGTTGGTGCGCGCCGCCGCGTTGGCCGCGCTGGGCGCGGTCGGCTGCACTGCCGACGACGTGGTCAGTGTCGAGAAGGCGTTCACCGAGTCGGCCTGGCAGATTCGGCAGGGGGCCGCACGGGCGTTGGCCGGGGCGGCGCCAGAGTTGGCGGTGCCCACCCTGTCGCGGGCACTCGATGACCAGCATCTCGATGTCCGCAAGGCAGCGGTGCTGAGCCTGAGCCGGTGGGCACGCTCGGAGGAGACCGCCCGTCAGGCGCTCACGGTGGCACTGGACGACGGTGACGCCGATGTGCGGGCGTATGCCCGTCAGGCCCTCGCGGGTTGAGCAGCTCCGTCGAAGTTCGTCGTTACCACTGCTAACGACCGGGCCGCGGCCTAATCTCGATGCGTGCGACTCGTCTGGCCGCTGACGGGGAGGTTGGAGGAGACCCGGCTGATCGAAGCCGCGCTGGTCTCCACCGAACTGTCCGGGATCGTGATTCATGGGACCGCCGGCGTCGGCAAGAGCCGCATCGCCCGCGAAGCGCTCTCGGCAGCGGGTGCCAACGGTCACGGAACTCGCTGGGCGGTGGGAACCTCAGTGGCCCGAACGCTTCCGTTGGGGACGTTCGCGCGATGGGTGGGGACATCCGATGCTGAGAGCGCGGCCCTGGTCGGGCGAGTGATCGAGGGCCTGACGTCCACTTCCGAGGGCCGGCCGGTGGTGGTCGGTGTCGATGACGCGCACCTGCTCGACGACTTGTCGGGTTTCGTGTTGCAGCAGATCGTGCAGCGGCGTGCCGCGAAACTTGTGCTGACGGTGCGAACCGGTACCTCGTTGCCGGACTCGGTGCGCACCGCATGCGACCGCGGCCGCTTCGAGCGTCTGGACCTGCAGCCGCTGTCCCGCGACGAATCGACCCAGTTGCTGACCGCCGCGCTCGGTGGACCCCTCGATACCGAAGCGGCGCAGCGGTTGTGGCGGCTCACCCGCGGCAATGTGCTCTACCTACGCAACATCGTCGAACAGGAGGTCACTCAGGGCCGGCTGGCGCGTCGGGACGGCTGTTGGCGGTGGAGCGGAGACCCGGTGATGCCGCCCGGTTTGGTCGAGCTGATCGAAACGAGGATCGGTGCGTTGCCGCCGGCTGTCAGTGAAGTCGTCGATGTCCTGGCGGTGGCCGAGCCGATCCAGCTGGAGCGGCTCACCGCGATCACCGATGCCGATTCGGTCGCTTCAGCCGAAGCGCGGGGGCTCATCACCATCGATACCGCCGACGGTGAGGTTCGTATCGCCCACCCGCTGTACGCAGAGGTGCGACGCAACCGCGCTCCCGGTTCCCGCCTGCGGCGACTG
Organism: Mycolicibacterium senegalense; assembly: GCF_019645875.1. Lineage (GTDB taxonomy): Bacteria > Actinomycetota > Actinomycetes > Mycobacteriales > Mycobacteriaceae > Mycobacterium > Mycobacterium senegalense. The sequence goes on from NZ_CP081000.1 coordinate 2,453,537, forward strand.
CGAGGGTTGGTGGCCACTGCCCTCGCGGACCGGGAGGACCGGGACTCCATGCGGGTGGTGGTCCGGCGCGCCACGCTGATGCTCGATTCGGATCTGCCGCCCGACCCCGAGTTGTTGACCCGTGCCGCGCAGGGCGCGGTGTGGCTGTCCGATCTGGCTCTGGCCGACCGGCTGGCGCAGGGGGCGATCACGGCCGGTGCCGACACCGAAGCGAATTTCATTCGCGCCCACGCGTTGTCGTGGCTCAGCCGAGGTGACGAATCGGACGCTGTGCTCGCCGCCATCGAGCCCGGCGACCTCACCGACGACGGGCGAGCCCGGCTGGCGTTCTTGCGCGCCTCCAACCTGATCTGGTCACTTGCCGATCCGGCGGGTGCCAAGCGGCACATCGATGAGGCGGCGGCGGCCATCCCCGCAGCCTCCCGGGCCGCGATCGACGCGTTCTACACCGTGTACTGGGCGGCGATGGGTGAACCCGAACGGGCCGTGGCTGCGTCCAGCGCTTTGAACCTGGACGCCCTGCCCGCCATCGTCGGGGCGGTCACCGCTTGGGCTGTGGTCGTGGCGTGCGGCGATGCCGGGCGCCCCGATGAGGCGGTGGCGGCGGCCAGAACGGGGTACCGCATCACCGATCGTTCCTTCGATGCCGCACACATGCGGTTCGTGATCGCCGACGCCCACATCGGCGCGCTGCTGCTGGCCGGTCGGATCAGCGAAGCACGCGAGGAAGCCGAGCGGCTGAGCCGACAGGCCACCGAGTTGCCCGGTGCGGCTCAGCTGTTCGGAGCCGCGCTGGCCGGTCGCGCCGCCGCGGGAGCCGGTGCCCTCGGCGCCGCGGCTGAGCTGTTGGACCCGGTGGTCGAGATGATGCGGGCGGCGGGGGAGACCAACGGGTTCGGCTACCGCTTTCAGCTTCCCCGGGTCACGACGCTGGCCATCCGCGGTCTGGCCGACGACGCCGCGCTGGCCCAACTCGACGAATACCGCCATGCCAGCTGGCGCTATCTCGCCTACGAACACACTCTGGTGCGGTCGTGGGCGGCAGCCACCCAGGGTGCGGTATCGGAGGCCGTCGAAATCGCGCTTTCGGCGGCAGAGGCCGCCGGCGCCGAGGGGCAATTGGCGGCCGAGGCATGGTGCCTGCAGATCGCGGCGCAATTCGGCGACCATTCGCGCACCCACCGGCTCGAAGAATTGACCGGGCTGGTCGAGGGGCCTCGGGTGGGTGTCGCCGCCGCACTGTCCCGAGCCCTTTTGCGCGATGACGGAGATGGATTAGCCGCGGCATCAACCGAATTCGAGACGATCGGCGATCTGGTAGCGGCGGCCGACGCGGCGGGGCTGGCCGCCGCGGCGTATCGTCGCAAAGCCATGCGCGGTTCTGCGATGGCCTCGGCCGCCCGCGCCACGGAGCTGGCGCAGGCCTGCGGCGGTTCGGTGACCCCCGCCGTGCTCGCCGCCGCCGAACGGCTGCCCTTGACCGACCGGGAACGGGAGATCGCGATGCTGATCAGCGCGGGGTTGTCGAGCCGGGCGATCGCCGATCGGTTGCATCTGTCGGTCCGCACGGTAGAGGGCCACATCTATCGCGCCATGGCGAAAACCGGGGTTTCCACCCGGGCCGGGCTGATCGCCCTGCTGCCGCGACGGCAGCGCTGATTCGAGTATCCGGTTACTCGCTCCCGTTCATCCGCAGCGACGCATTCTGGAGCGCATGGCCGACGAGGGCGCGATACGCGAGCAGGCGCTGCGGGCACTGCCGCTGCCCTACTCGCTGGCGTTGCGGCTGCGCGATGCCGGCGTCGCACCTGAGGTGGTGTGCGAGTACCTGAGCGTGGAGGAGTCGGCACTGGACGGTTTCTACCGGATCGCCGAGGCCAAACTGGCCGCGGCATCGGTGCCCCGGACGGGGCCCAGCGCGGCCCTCAGCGTGCCGGCAGCGGATAGTCCGGGAGGTCGACAGCGTCGGCGGTTGTGAACCACTTGCGCTCGGCGAAGCCGCGGAAGGGCCGGCGCTGCATCCACTTCATCACCTGAGCGGTCATTGCGACATCGCTGGACGACTTGGGGAGGTAGCCGTCGACGCCCTGGGGCAGTGCCTGGCACCGGTCGATGTACGGCCGCATCACTGCCTCGTACCTCATCAGGGCGTCCGGAATATGCTCGGAGTCAAAGGACTCGGCCGTTCCAAGTTCGCCGGCCAGCACATAGGCGCCGACCAGCGCGAGGCTGGTGCCCATGCCCGACAGCGGTGAGGCACAGTAGCCGGCATCGCCGACCAGCGTCACCCGGCCGTTCGAGATAGTCGGCATGTGGACCTGCAGGAAGGCATCGAAGTAGAAGTCGTCAGCCTCTACGGCTGCTGCCAGTAGCTCCGCGCAATGCCAGCCCGCGCCGTCGAAATGTGTTGCCAGCAGGGCCCGTTGCTGGTCGGGATCCCGGCGGTCGAACGACAGGGGGCCGGACCGAAACGCCAAGCCCGCCTTGCACAGTGCCGGCTCGTGTGCGGGGCGCATCGACGCGTTGAGTCCGGGCTCCTGGTACATCAGATACCACCCGTCGAGTCCGGCGGTGTCCGGGGCGGTGAACCAGGCGTTGTAGCCACCGAGCGGTTTGACGAATTGTTCCTCGGGGCCGAATGCGAGCCGTCGGACCGCGGAGTGCGGTCCGTCGGCGCCCACCACCAGATCCGCGGTCACCGTCGTGCCGTCGCTCAACGTCGCCTCGACGCCATCACCGGTTTGGCGAAGTGCGGTGATGCGGGTGTCGAACCGGTATTCGGCTCGTGCCCTTGTGTATTCGTAGAGTGTGGCCACCAAATCGCCACGCAGGATCTCCAGTTTGGACACCACGCCGTTGCCGTGGAACGCCGTCACCGGCATCTCGGCGCGGCGAGTGCCGTCCGCTCGGACCCACGCGATGCCCTTCTGGCCGATCAACCGGCGCCGCAGTTCATCCATGAGACCCATCCGCGTCACCACGTGGCGACCGGCGCCACGCAGATCGACAGTCTGGCCGCCGGGGCGGATTCCGGGCGCGGATTCCACCACGACCACGCGGTACCCATAGTCGCTCAACCAATGGGCCAATGCGGGGCCGGCGATCCCGGCGCCGCTGACAAGAACGGTGGGCTGCGTCATGCGCCACAGCGTATGCGTGGCGGCTGTGGGCCCGAGCCGATCAGCAGCTCAGAGATCGAGTGCCTGGTACGTACGGCGGACGAATCGGGGTTGTGCCGTCTGCAGTTTCGCCAGTGAGGTGTTGCCGCTGATGGCTGCGGCGTCTACGCCCAGGTTCGGGTGGTTCTGGATCAGGTAGATCAGGATCAGGTCTGCCGAGGGGTCGGCCTGCCACCAGGTGCCGTAGGCGCCGGGCCAGCTGAAGGTGCCCAGCCCGCCCGGGCCGAACAATTGTCGTGATTTCGCCGGATCGGTCACCACGGACAGGTTCAGGCCGAACCCCCGGCCGACCCAGAACGGTGCGCCGAGGAAGGGGTACTGCTTCTGTTCGGGGGTGAGCCGGTCGGTGCGCATCAACTGCACCGATTGTTCGGAAAGCACGCGGACGCCGTCGACGCTGCCGCCGCCCAACAACATTCGGGCGAACTGCAGGTAGTCATCTGCCGTGGAGAACAATCCCGCCCCGCCCGTGCAGAACGGCGGATCGGTGATGGGCGCCGGCCCCATCACGTCGTGGGTCAGCTTGTTGTCGGGAGTCAGCTGGTACATCGTGGCCGCCCGGCGCCGGCCGGCCGCATCCACCGAGAACCCGGTGTCGGCCATGCCCAGCGGCTCGAAGATCCGCTCGGCCAGAACTGTCGTCAGCGGCTTGCCTTCGATGCGGGACAACGCGATGCCCAGCACGTCGGTGGAGTGGCTGTAGGTCAGCCTCTCGCCGGGCTGGTGGGCCAGCGGCAGTGCGGCCACCTCGGCCAGCCAGCGGTCTTGATCCTGGCGCAAGGACAGCTTGCCGTACGCCGACGCCAGCGGACCCAGCACGGAGAACACGTACGCCAGCCCGCTGCGGTGGGTCATCAGGTCATCGAAGGTGATGGGCCGCCGTGCCGGTTCCGTGCGGTCGAGCGGTCCGCGGGCCTCACGCAGTACCCGCATGTCGGCCAGTTCCGGCAGCCACTTGGCCACCGGCTCGTTGAGCGCGAACTTGCCCTCCTCGACCAGCGCCATCGCCGCCGCCACGGTGACCGGCTTTGTCATGGAGGCGATCCGGAAAATGGTGTCCCGCTGCATCGGCAAGCCGGCGTCGACATCACGGTGGCCCAGGGTGTTGACCTGGAGCGCCTTGCCCGCCTGCCACACCAGGGTGACCGCACCGGCCAGCAGACCGGCGTCGATCGCCTCACGGATGGACGTCTGATTGCCGTCGAGGTTCATCCAACCCAGCCTATCCAGCGGTGGCGCCCGGACCGGCGCTACCCCGGTCTCACCCGCGACGCCAGCGCCGGCGTGCCCTGACCACGCTCGACCAGTCCTGATATCCGAGACGACGGGCGATCTCGTAGTGCGGAATCGTGCGGTCGCGCAGCAGGTTGTCGGCGACGCTGCGGCGTACCTCGCCGAGCAGCGCGCCGTACGTCGTGCCTTCCCGCTCGAGGTGGCGGCGCAACGTCCGTGGTGCGTAGTGCAGGTGCAGCGCCACGTCCTCCAACGTGAGGTCCAGCGCGGACTGATCCAGCAGGTGGGCCCGCACCTGGGCGGCGACGCCGGTGTGGTGCAGCCGTTCGGCGCGGATACGGTCGCAGTGGGCGACCATGAGGTCGGTGGTGTGGGCGTTGGCCATCGGCGGCACCAGGTCGAGATATCCGGCGTCGTAGACGATTTCGTTCCGCTCACGCCCGAATGACACCGGGACCCGGAAGTAGTCCCGGTAGGCATCGATGCCGTCCGCAACGGACGGTGCCGGAAAGGCGAATCTGACCTCGCGCAGCGGCACCGCGTCGAAGTCCGGGAAGGTGTCGCGCTGGATCTGCATGACCGCGGTCAGATCGCGTTCGATGACGAAACGGCGGATGCCCTCGGGCATGTCGTCTGCTTCGAACGCCAGAACGTAACGGTCGTCGTCGATCCGGGCCGTCATCGTCGAGAAGGCGAAGGTCAGCATCGCGTAATACAGACCTCGGTGGACGGTGTCGCGGACGCTGGCCGAGGCGGCCAGGAGATAGCCCAGATAGCCGTATGCGGTCAGGTGGTAGCGGTTGCCCAACTCCACTCCCGGCCCGGGACTATTGCCGGTCAGCGCGGCCAGGTTGCGGATCACCGCGAGTTCCTGGCTGGCCTCTACGACGGTGTCGACGTCGGCCAGCGAGCAGACGTCGAGATGCGAGCCGGCCAGCACCGAGTCCGCCGGGATACCGCGCTCGGCCGCCCATTCACACATGATCGCTACCGAAACTGCGGTACGCGGGTGGTCCCAGGGGTCGGTCATGGCCGCAATGACCCGATTCGTCGACTGCAGCACCGGGGAGCCCGGCAGCGGGCTCTGATCTGCGGATTCGACGGAAGTCGGCGTCATGACAGCCAGTTTTGCCGACCCTCGATGCCCGGTCAACGGCATCGGAGCCCGCCGAAGTGGCCGGAAATGTCGACTTGTGGCCGGGACGGTCCTGTCGAAGGCAGGGCGGCGGCTCTACGGTTTTCGCATGGTGATGTAGGTCTCAGTTCGCCCTGAACTGTGTCCGTTGACACGCGAGGAGAGGCTCTGGTGAAAGTAAAGGCTGCAGTCGTCGAGGAGATCGGCGCGCCCTGGACGATCTGTGAAGTCGACCTCGGGGACCCCACTGCCGGCGAGGTCCAGGTGAAGCTGGCCGCGTCGGGGCTGTGTCATTCCGATGCGCACGTCGTCGCCGGCAGCAGCCCGGTGCCGTTCATGCCGGTTCTCGGCGGGCATGAGGGCGCGGGTGTGATCACCAAGGTCGGGCCCGGGGTGACCGGATTGGCCGAGGGCGATCACGTCGTGCTGGCGTTCATCCCTGCGTGTGGCACCTGCCCGTCGTGTGCCACCGGCTTGCAGAACCTGTGTGACGAGGGTGCCGGGCTGTTGACCGGGCAGGCGGTCTCCGACAAGACCTATCGCGTGACGCGCGACGGTCAACCGGTCATCCAGATGTGCCTGCTCGGCACCTTCGCGCCGTACGTCACCGTGAGTCAGGCGTCGGTGGTCAAGATCGAGAAGGACGTACCGCTGGAGGTGGCGGCTCTACTGGGCTGTGGTGTCTCTACCGGTTGGGGCTCGGCCACCGAGATCGGCGACACCCGCCCGGGCGACACGGTGGTGGTGATCGGCGTCGGCGGCGTCGGCATCAACGCCGTGCAGGGGGCGAAGTTCGCGGGGGCCCGGTACGTCGTCGCCATCGACCCGGTGGACTTCAAACGCAAGAAGGCCCTCGAATTCGGTGCCACCCACACGTTCGCCTCCGTGGCTGACGCGGCTGCCGAATTGCCCGACCTCACGTGGGGAAAGATGGCCCAGGTCTCGATCATCACGGTCGGGGAGATCAAGGGCGAACACATCCAGCAGGCGCTGAGCCTGACCGGCAAGGGTGGACAGGTAATCGTCACGGGCATGGGCGATTTCACGCAGTCGACCGTAGACCTCAACCTGTTCGAGCTGACCCTGCTGCAGAAGCGGGTTCAAGGCGCGGTGTTCGGCGGCGTCGGTCCGCGGACCCAGATCCCCAGGCTGCTCGACCTCTACCGCACCGGCCATCTCAAGCTCGACGAGCTCGTCACCACCCGCTACCGACTCGAAGACATCAACCAGGGCTACCAGGACATGTTCGACGGCAAGAACCTTCGCGGTCTGGTCGTCTACTCCGACGCCGACTACTGAACCGAACCAGGGGACACCAATGCAGATCCAGGAAAACAACTACATCGACGGCAAGTGGGCGGTTTCCGGCGGCACCACGCGCATACCCGTCATCAACCCGGCGAACGACGAGGTGATCGCCGAGGTGGTGGCCGGTACCGCCGCCGACGTCGACGCCGCCGTCGCGGCGGCCCGGGCCGCTTTCCCGGCTTGGGCCGCCACACCGGTCGCCGAGCGCGCAGACTACCTCGCCGCCATCGCCGGCAAGCTGGCCGAGCGGTCCGAGGACCTGGCCCGCACCATTTCCTCCGAAATGGGTTGCCCCATCTCGATTTCCCGGGCGATCCAGCTCGGTCTGCCGCTCAACAGCTTCGCCGAGGCGGCCAACATCGTGCGCGGGTACGAGTTCGAGAGTGAGTACCGGGGATCGACGATCGTACGGGAGCCGTTCGGCGTGCTGGGCGCCATCACCCCCTGGAACTACCCCTTGCACCAGATCGCACTCAAGGTCGCCTACGGACTGGCCGCCGGCAACACCGTCGTCGTCAAGCCCAGCGAGGTTACGCCGCTGTGCGCGCTCGGGCTGGCCGAGATCATCGACGAGATCGGCCTTCCGCCAGGGGTGTTCAATCTGGTGTTCGGCACCGGGGCGGACGTCGGTGAAGCGATCGCCGGTCATGACGACGTCGATATCGTCAGCTTCACCGGGTCCACCCGAGCCGGCCGGCGCGTGCAGGAAGTCGCCGCGCGCACGGTCAAGCGGGTCTCGCTGGAGCTCGGCGGCAAGAGCCCCAACATCATTCTCGATGACGCCGACCTGGGAACGGTGGTGCCGGCATCGGTCCAGACCATGATGCTCAACTCCGGGCAGACCTGCTCGGCACTGACCCGCATGATCGTGCCGCGCGAAAGGTTGGCCGAGGTGGAGGCCCTCGCGAAGGCGACCGCCGACGCGCTGCCGGTCGGCGACCCCACCGACGAGGGAACCGCGCTGGGCCCGCTGTCGTCGCGAGCACAGCAAGAGCGAGTCTTCGGCTACATCCGTACGGCACTGGCCGAAGGGGCGCGTCTGGTCACCGGTGGGGACACCGAAACCGCCTCACCGGGTGCATTCGTGCGACCGACGGTTTTCTCCGATGTCACCGAGGACATGACGATCCACAAGGAGGAGGTCTTCGGACCGGTTCTCGCGATCGAGGCCTACGACTCCGAGGACGACGCGGTGCGGATCGCCAACGCCACGGATTACGGTCTGGCCGGCGCCGTTTGGTCTTCCTCCTCCGAGCGGGCGGAGAAGGTCGCGCGCCGTATCCGGGCCGGCCAGGTGCAGATCAACGCCGGCGCCTTCAACGCCAACGCCCCCTTCGGCGGCTACAAGCAATCCGGCAACGGGCGCGAGGCCGGGGTGTACGGGCTCGAGGAGTTCCTCGAGGTCAAGTCGATCCAGCGGTGACCCCTCGGAGGAAAGGAGACACGCCATGCCGCTGGAACCGGTGACCCAGGCACTGCTGGCACAACTCGCCGAGACGCGTGATCCGCCGATGCACGAAGGCACGCCGGCGATGGCGCGGATGGCCGGACCGATCTTCGCCGGCATGAGCGGGCGCGGACCGGAGGTGGCCGCGGTGCACAACCGCAAGCTGGAGGGGCAGGACGGCGGGAAGTTCCGGGTGCGGGTTCTGGTCCCGGAAGGCGAATCCCGTTCGGTGATCGTGTACTTCCACGGCGGCGGCTGGGTGATCGGCGACATCGATCTGCAGTACGACCACCTGGGCCGGCACCTGGCGAACCTCACCGACTCGACTGTGGTGCTGGTGAACTACCGCAAGGCGCCCGAGCATCGGTTCCCGACCGCGCTGCAGGACAGTTGGATCGGGTTATGCTGGGCCGCAGCGCATTCCGCGGAGTTCGCGGCACCCGAGGCCCCACTGATCGTGGCGGGCGACAGTGCCGGCGGCAACATCGCGGCCGTGATGGCGCGGTGGGCCCGCGACCGGCAGGGGCCGCGGATCGACTACCAGGCCCTGGTCTATCCGGTCACCGACTGTGACTTCGACCGGCCGTCGTATGTCGCGCCCGAGAACCAGCTGATGCTCAGCCGGGACACCATGATCTGGTTCTGGGGTCACTACCTTCCCGACGCCGGCGCGCGGGCGCACCCGGATGCCTCGCCGTTGCGGGCGTCAAGCCTCGCGGGGCTGGCACCTGCGCTGGTCTACGTCGCCGAGTACGACCCCCTGCACGACGAGGGCGTCGCCTATGCCGCTGCGTTGGCCGAGGCCGGGGTGAGCGTGACATTGGAGGAGGCGGCGGGCCAGATGCACGGGTACTTCCAGATGGCGAACATCCTGCCCGGTTATCACACCGGAATCGCCTTGGTCGCCAATCACATCGGGGCTTTCATCGATGCCCACCAGTCCAACCGAAAGGCGGTCTGAGCGGTGGCCGACCATGACGTGATCATCATCGGCGCCGGATTCGCCGGCCTCTACCAGCTCTACAAGTTGCGTGAGCTCGGATTCGACGCGCGCGTGCTGGAGGCCGGCCCGGAGGTGGGCGGCACCTGGTACTGGAACCGCTATCCGGGCGCCCGTTGCGACATCGAATCGATCGAGTACTCCTACTCCTTCGACGCCGAGTTGCAGCAGTCCTGGAACTGGAGCGAGCGGTACGCCGCCCAGCCGGAATTGCTCGCCTACGCCAAGCATGTCGCCGACCGCTATCACCTGCGACCCCACATCTCTTTCGATACCCGCGTTGTCGCAATGGAGTTCGACGACACCGCTACTGAGTGGACCGTCAACACCGAATCCGGCTCCCTCACCGCGACGTTCGTGGTCGCGGCGACCGGGTGCCTGTCCAAGCCGTTGGTGCCGTCGTTCGAGGGGTTCGACGATTTCACCGGTGACGTGCTCTGGACGTGGGACTGGCCGGCGGACGGAGCGGATCTGGCGGGTAAGCGGGTTGCGGTTGTGGGCACGGGTTCCTCAGGGGTGCAGACGATCACCGCGATCGCACCGGTGGTCGGCACCCTGACCGTGTTCCAGCGGACCCCGCCGTACGCGGTGCCCGCCCAGAACCGCCCGATCGCCGACGAACTCGAAGAGGTCAAACGACGTTACCCACAGTTCCGGGAGGTCAGCCGGGTGACCCGCGGTGGCGCCCAGTGCGGTGAGGGTGCTGACCTGCCGCCGTTCTTCGGCGACCTCGACAGCGACGCCACGCGTTCGGAGCTCACCCGCCGCTGGGACGACGGTGGACTCTGTTTCCAGCAGGCGTTCTATGACTTGCTGCTGGATCCCGTGGCCAACGAGACGGCGGCCGAATACGTCCGCGACCGCATCCGGCAGAAGGTCAGCGATCCGGAGCTCGCCGAGAAGCTGACCCCGCGCGGTTATCCGATCGCGGCGAAGCGGTTGTGCGTCGACACCGGGTACTACGAGGTCTACAACCAGGACAACGTCACGCTGGTGGACCTCAATGAGCAACCGCTGCGCCAGATCACGGCACGCGGCATTCTCGCCGGGGACACCGAGCACGAAGTCGACGTCATCGTGCTGGCCACCGGATTCGACGCGATGACCGGTGCGTTGAATGCGATCGACATCCGCGCCGTCGACCACAACGGCGTCACCCGCACCCTGCGGGACAAATGGGCCGACGGGCCGCGAACCTATCTGGGATTGATGTCGGCGGGTTTCCCGAACCTGTTCACCGTCACCGGGCCGCAGAGTCCGTCGGTGCTGTCCAACATGCTCACCTCGATCGAGTATCACGTGGAGTGGATCAGCGCGGCGCTGGCACACCTGCGCGAACAGGGGCTGGACCGCATGGAAGCCGAGCCGACGGCCGAGGACAACTGGGTGAACATCACCAATGACACGGCCGATCTGACCCTCCTGCCGCAGGCGGCGTCCTGGTACATGGGCGCCAACGTGCCGGGCAAGCGGCGGGTGTTCCTGCCCTTCGTCGCCGGCGTGGGCGTCTACAAGCAGATCGGAGATGGTGTGGCCGTCGCGGGCTATCACGGGTTCGAGATGGCCTGACCCATCGGGTGGGTGATACTTCTCAGGCGAAGAGCGCGTTGTGAGAAGAGGCAGATGACCCAGCAGGAACAGGTCGCGGGCGAACCGAACCCGGCAACCACCCCCGAGCCCAACCCCATGAGGCGGGTGGCCTTCGCCAGCTTCGTCGGCACAGCGATCGAGTTCTACGACTTCTATATCTATGGCACCGCCGCGGCCCTGATCTTTCCCCATGTGTTCTTCCCGAACATGGGTCCGACGATGGCGACCATCTCCTCACTCGGCACGTTCGCGGTGGCGTTTTTGTCCCGTCCGATCGGTGCCGCGGTGTTCGGGCATTTCGGAGACCGGTTGGGACGCAAGAAGACTCTCATCGCGACCCTGTTGATCATGGGCCTGTCGACGGTCTGCGTCGGATTGGTGCCCAGCGCGGCGACCATCGGCGTTGCCGCGCCGATCATCCTGTTGACCCTGCGACTGCTGCAGGGCTTCGCCGTCGGTGGGGAATGGGCGGGATCGGCGCTGCTGAGCGCCGAGTACGCGCCCGTCGGCAAGCGCGGCATGTACGGAATGTTCACCCAGCTCGGTGCCGGTGCCGGCCTCGCCGTGAGCAACCTGGTGGTGTTCATCGTCAGTATGACCATCGGGGAGAAGAGCCCGGTCTTCTTGGAATGGGCCTGGCGGTTGCCGTTCCTGTTCAGCGCGGTGCTTCTGGCCGTCGCGTTGTATGTGCGGCTGAGCATCGACGAGACGCCCGTCTTCGCCCGCGAGCAGGTGGCCGGTGGCGTGCCCAAGGCACCGCTGAGCGAACTGTTCCGGACCCAGACCCGCCAGGTGGTGCTCGCCGCGGGCTGCATGGTGGGCATCTTCACGATGAGCTTCCTCGGCGGCACCTACCTGATGAGCTACGCCAGCACCCGCATCGGGCATCCGCGCAGCCTGATCCTCGGGGTGGGGGTGCTCGCCGGAATAGCCCTGATGGCCTTCTCGGCGATCTCGGCGGTGCTGTGCGACCGGTTCGGCAGACGGCGCGTCATTCTCGTCGGGTTCGCGCTCTCGTTGCCCTGGGCGTTCCTGGTGATGCCGATGATCGATTCCGGATCGCCGGTCTTGTTCGCGGTGGCGATCGCCGGCATCTTCTGCATCTTCGGGCTGTCCTACGGGCCCATCGGCTCCTTCCTGCCTGAGATCTTCGCCACCCGCTACCGCTACACGGGCGCGGGTCTCTCGTTCAATCTGGCGGGCATCGTGGGTGGGGCAGTTCCGCCGTTGGTCGCCGGAGTTCTGGTGGCCACGCTGGGGAGCTGGGCCGTTGGGGCGATGATGGCGGTGTTCGTCGTCGTCAGCATCGTCTCGACCGTGCTGTTGCCCGAGACGAAGGGAACCGAATTGGACGCCGTCAGGAGTGACGCAGCGACGTGACCGTGGCACGCCGCAGGTTTGCGGCCTGCTAAGCTGCGTGGCAGTTCGACGTCCTTTAACGATCCGTCCAGAGAGGCGGAGAAGGAGGTCAGGGTCACCTCATGGGCTCTTCAAGTGCCGACCGGGAATTGTTGTCTGCGGCGGACGTCGGCCGCACCATTTCCCGGATCGCCCATCAGATCATCGAGAAGACCGCCCTCGACGATCCCGCCGAGCGCGAGCGGGTCGTTCTCCTCGGTATCCCCACGCGCGGCGTGACGCTGGCCACCCGGCTGGCCGCCAAAGTCAACGAGTTCGCCGATGTGGCGCTGCCGGTCGGCGCGCTGGACATCACGCTCTACCGCGACGACCTCAACTTCAAGCCGCCACGGCCCCTGGCGGCCACATCGATCCCGCCCGGTGGCATCGACGACGCGGTGGTGATCCTGGTCGACGACGTCCTCTACTCCGGACGCTCGGTGCGCTCGGCGCTGGACGCGCTGCGCGATATCGGTCGCCCGCGGGTGGTTCAGCTGGCGGTACTGGTCGACCGTGGGCACCGCGAGCTGCCGATCCGCGCCGATTACGTCGGAAAGAACGTGCCGACCTCACGCACCGAAAGTGTGCATGTGCTGTTGTCCGAGGACGACGACCGTGACGGAGTGGTGATTTCAAAATGACGACACGTCATCTCCTTTCGGCTGCGGATCTCACCCGCGATGACGCGACCGCGATCCTCGACGACGCCGATCGGTTCCGCGAGGCGCTGCTGGGCCGCGAGGTCAAGAAGCTGCCCACGCTGCGCGGCCGCACGGTCATCACCATGTTCTACGAGAACTCCACCCGGACCAGGGTGTCGTTCGAGGTGGCGGGCAAGTGGATGAGCGCCGACGTGATCAACGTCAGCTCGTCGGGATCCTCGGTGGCCAAAGGGGAGTCGCTGCGCGATACCGCGCTGACCCTGCGTGCTGCCGGCGCCGATGCGCTGATCATCCGCCACCCGGCATCGGGTGCGGCCCAACAACTCGCCGAATGGACCGCCGAGGACGGTGGCGCGGGACCCAGCGTGATCAACGCCGGTGACGGCACCCATGAACATCCGACTCAGGCGCTGCTCGATGCCCTGACCATCCGGCAGCGACTCGGCTCCATCGACGGCAAGCGGGTGGTGATCGTCGGCGACGTGCTGCACAGCCGTGTGGCCCGGTCGAACGTGTCGCTGCTGGCGACCCTCGGGGCCGAGGTGGTGCTGGTGGCGCCGCCGACGCTGCTGCCGGTCGGGGTGTCGGGGTGGCCGGTCACGGTGTCACATGACCTTGATGCGGAGTTGCCCGCGGCCGACGCGGTGTTGATGCTGCGCGTGCAGGCCGAGCGGATGAACGGCGCGTTCTTCCCGTCCGCTCGCGAGTACTCGGTGCGTTACGGGCTGTCGGAGAAACGTCAGGCCATGCTGCCCGGCCACGCCGTGGTGTTGCATCCGGGGCCGATGCTGCGCGGCATGGAGATCGCGTTTCCGGTCGCCGACTCCTCGCAATCAGCTGTCTTGCAACAGGTTTCAAATGGTGTCCATGTGCGGATGGCGGTGCTGTTCCATCTGCTGGTGGGTGCGGATCGGGAGGCGATCAGCGTATGACGAAGCACAGCGCAAGCTCGAACCCGCCGGTGCTGATCCGCGGCGTCCGTCTCTACGGTGAGGGTGACCCGCTCGACGTGTTGGTCGCCGACGGACAGATCGCCGAGATGGGGGCTGATCTCAAGGCTCCCGAGGATGCCGAGGTGATCGACGCCGCCGGTCAGGTGATGCTGCCGGGCTTCGTGGACCTGCACACCCACCTGCGCGAGCCGGGCCGCGAGTACGCCGAGGACATCGAAACCGGTTCGGCAGCAGCGGCTCTGGGCGGTTATACCGCGGTGTTCGCCATGGCCAACACCGATCCGGTCGCCGACTCCGCGGTGGTCACCGACCACGTATGGAACCGCGGCCAGCAGGTGGGCCTGGTCGACGTGCACCCGGTCGGTGCGGTGACCGTGGGACTGAAAGGCAAGCAGCTCACCGAGATGGGGCTGATGGCGGACAGCGTCGGCCAGGTTCGGATGTTCTCCGATGACGGCCTGTGCGTGGATGATCCGCTCGTCATGCGGCGGGCGCTGGAATACGCCACCGGCCTCGGGGTCCTCATCGCCCAGCACGCCGAAGAGCCGCGACTGACCGTGGGCGCCGTCGCCCATGAGGGACCCAACGCGGCCCAACTCGGACTTGCGGGTTGGCCTCGCTCGGCCGAGGAGTCGATCGTCGCGCGGGATGCGATCCTGGCCCGCGATGCCGGTGCCCGGGTGCACATCTGCCATGCGTCCACCGCCGGCACCGTGGAGTTGCTCAAATGGGCGAAAGGCCAAGGTATTTCGATCACCGCCGAGGTGACGCCGCACCACCTGCTGCTCGACGACGGCCGGCTGGCCGGCTACGACGGGCGTAACCGCGTCAACCCGCCGCTGCGGGAAGCCAGTGATGCCCAGGCGCTGCGTCAGGCCTTGGCCGACGGGATCATCGACTGCGTCGCCACCGACCACGCGCCGCATGCCGAGCACGAGAAGTGCTGTGAGTTCTCGGTGGCCAGGCCGGGCATGCTCGGCCTGCAGACCGCGCTGTCCGTGGTGGCCGAGACCATGGTGCGCCCCGGCCTGCTGACCTGGCGCGGGGTGGCCAAGGTGATGAGCGAGGCCCCTGCGGCCATCGTCGGCCTGCCCGATCAGGGCCGGCCGCTGGAGGTGGGGGAGCCCGCCAACCTCACGGTGATCGATCCGGACGCGAGCTGGACCGTCGAAGGCGATGCGCTGGCCAGTCGCTCGGACAACACGCCGTTCGAATCGATGACGCTGCCGGCGACGGTCACCGCGACGTTGTTGCGGGGCCGGATCACCGCGCTCGACGGTAAGGCGGCGGCCGCCAAGCCCTGGGGTTCGGCACCGTGAACACTCCCACCCTGATCGCCTCACTGGTGCTGGCGGCTCTGCTGGCTGTGCTGATCGCATTTCTGATCCGTCAGATGATGCGCGGCTGGCTGCATCGCGCCCAGCGGCAGGCCGAGCTGATCGGCACCCTGCCGCCGTTGCCCGATACGGTCAGCGCGGCGGTCATCCCGCCCGTCAAGGGTATGTACGTCGGCAGCACAGTGGTTCCGCACTGGAATGACAAGGTGGCCGCGGGGGATCTCGGGTTTCGGACCAAAGCGGTGCTGACCCGCTATCCCGAGGGAATCATGATGCAGCGCAGCGGGGCCGGGCCGATCTGGATCCCCGCCGGGTCCGTCACCGCAATCCGGACCGAACGTGGAATCGCCGGCAAGGCACTGACTTACGACGGAATTCTGGCCATCAGGTGGCGGCTGCCCTCGGGCACCGAGATCGACACCGGGTTCCGCGCAGACAATCGCGCTGAGTACGACCGCTGGCTGGAGGAAGACGAATGACGATTAACGCGAACAAAAGCAACGACAAGGCGGTCCTGGTACTCGAAGACGGCCGCGTCTTCACCGGTACCACGTTCGGCGCGGTCGGACAGACCCTCGGTGAGGCGGTGTTCTCCACCGGCATGTCCGGCTACCAGGAAACCCTGACCGATCCGAGTTACCACGGGCAGATCGTGGTCGCCACCGCACCGCAGATCGGCAACACCGGGTGGAACACCGAGGACGGCGAAAGCCGCGACGACAAGATCTGGGTGGCCGGCTACGCCGTGCGTGACCCGTCGCCCCGCGCATCGAATTGGCGTGCCAGCGGAACCCTCGAGGACGAACTGGTTCGGCAGAACATCGTGGGCATCGCCGGGATCGACACCCGGGCCGTGGTACGCCACCTTCGCACCCGCGGGTCGATGAAGGCCGGCGTGTTCTCCGGTGCGGCGTTGGCGCCGGTCGACGAACTGGTGGCCAGGGTTCTGGATCAGCCCTCGATGCTGGGTGCGGACCTGGCGGGCGAGGTCAGCACCGCGGGCTCCTATGTGGTGGAACCCGAAGGCGGCCACCGGTTCACGGTTGCCGCGGTTGACCTCGGCATCAAGACCAACACCCCGCGCAACTTCGCCCGACGCGGGATCCGCAGCCATGTGCTGCCGTCGTCGGTCACCTTCGATCAGATCGCCGACCTGAAACCCGACGGGGTGTTCCTGTCCAACGGTCCCGGCGACCCGGCCACCGCCGACCACATCGTCGCGGTGACCCGCGAAGTGCTCGGCGCCGGAATCCCCTTGTTCGGCATCTGCTTCGGCAACCAGATCCTGGGACGGGCCCTGGGTCGGTCCACCTACAAGATGGTGTTCGGTCACCGCGGCATCAACATCCCGGTGATCGACCACATCACCGGCCGGGTCGCGATCACCGCCCAGAACCACGGCTTCGCCCTCGAAGGCGAGGCGGGGGAGCAGTTCGACACTCCCTTCGGCACCGCCGAGGTCAGCCATACCTGCGCCAACGACGGTGTGGTGGAAGGTATCCGGCTCGCCAACGGCCGGGCGTTCTCAGTCCAGTACCACCCCGAGGCCGCAGCCGGGCCCCACGACGCCGAATACCTGTTCGACCAGTTCGTCGACCTCATGGCAGGAGAGAAGTAGATGCCACGTCGCTCTGACCTCAACCACGTGCTGGTGATCGGGTCCGGCCCGATCGTCATCGGCCAGGCCTGCGAGTTCGACTACTCGGGCACCCAGGCGTGCCGGGTGCTGCGTTCCGAGGGCATCCAGGTCAGCCTGGTCAACTCGAACCCGGCGACGATCATGACCGATCCCGAGTACGCCGACAACACCTATGTCGAGCCGATCACCTGGGAGTTCGTCGAGAAGGTGATCGTCCAGCAGGCCGAGCGCGGTAACAAGATCGATGCCGTGCTGGCCACCCTGGGTGGGCAGACCGCGCTCAATACCGCGGTGGCCCTGCACGAGAACGGTGTGCTGGAGCGCTACGGTGTCGAGCTCATCGGTGCCGACTTCGAAGCGATCCAGCGTGGCGAGGACCGGCAGAAGTTCAAGGACATCGTGGCCAAGGTGGGCGGTGAATCCGCCCGCAGCCGAGTGTGTTTCACCATGGACGAGGTCCGCGAGACCGTCGCCGACCTCGGCCTGCCCGTCGTCGTCCGCCCCTCCTTCACCATGGGTGGCCTCGGATCCGGCATGGCGTACTCGGCCGAGGACGTCGAGCGGATGGCCGGTGACGGCCTGGCGGCGTCGCCGTCGGCGAACGTGCTCATCGAGGAATCCATCTACGGCTGGAAGGAATACGAGCTCGAGCTGATGCGCGACGGCCGCGACAACGTCGTGGTGGTGTGCTCGATCGAGAACGTCGACCCGATGGGTGTGCACACCGGTGACTCGGTGACCGTGGCACCGGCGATGACCCTGACCGACCGCGAATACCAGAAGATGCGCGATCTGGGCATCGCGATCCTGCGCGAGGTCGGCGTCGACACCGGCGGCTGCAACATCCAGTTCGCGATCGACCCGCGGGACGGGCGGCTGATCGTCATCGAGATGAACCCGCGCGTGTCGCGGTCTTCGGCACTGGCCTCGAAGGCCACGGGCTTCCCGATCGCCAAGATCGCGGCCAAGCTGGCCATCGGCTACACCCTCGACGAGATCCTCAACGACATCACCAAAGAGACTCCGGCCTGCTTCGAGCCGACACTGGACTACGTCGTGGTCAAGGCCCCGCGGTTCGCGTTCGAGAAGTTCCCCGGCGCCGACGCCACCCTGACCACCACGATGAAGTCGGTCGGTGAGGCGATGTCGTTGGGCCGCAACTTCATCGAGGCCCTCGGCAAGGTGATGCGGTCCCTGGAGACCACCCGGGCCGGGTTCTGGACCGGACCGGACCCGGATGTCACCGTCGAGCAGCTGCTGACCGGCCTGCGCACGCCGGTGGACGGCCGGCTCTACGACATCGAACACGCGCTGCGCCTGGGCGCCACCGTCGAGCAGGTGGCCGAGGCCTCCGGCGTCGACCCGTGGTTCGTCGAGCAGATCGCCGGCCTGGTGGCGCTGCGCGTCGAGCTGCTGGAGGCGCCGGTCCTCGATGCCGAGTTGCTGCGGCGGGCCAAGCACAGCGGGCTCTCGGATCGCCAGATCGCCGCGCTGCGACCGGAGCTGGCCGGTGAGTCAGGCGTACACGCGCTGCGCCGCCGGCTCGGTATCCACCCGGTGTACAAGACCGTCGACACCTGCGCGGCCGAGTTCGACGCCAAGACGCCGTACCACTACAGCAGCTATGAGCTCGATCCCGCGGCCGAGACCGAGGTGGTCGCCCAGACCGAGAAGCCCAAGGTGCTGATCCTGGGGTCCGGCCCGAACCGCATCGGGCAGGGCATCGAATTCGATTACAGCTGTGTGCACGCCGCCACGACACTGAGCGCGGTCGGCTTCGAGACCGTGATGGTCAACTGCAACCCCGAGACGGTGTCCACCGACTACGACACCGCCGACCGGTTGTACTTCGAGCCGCTCACCTTCGAAGACGTGCTGGAGGTGTACTACGCCGAGGACGCCTCGGGCAAGGGCGAGGACGGGACAGGCCCCGGCGTCGTCGGGGTGATAGTGCAGCTCGGCGGCCAGACGCCGTTGGGCCTGGCCAAGCGCCTCGAAGCGGCCGGGGTGCCGATCGTCGGCACCGGGCCCGACGCCATCGACCTGGCCGAAGATCGCGGGCTGTTCGGTGAGGTTCTGGTCAATGCCGGGCTGCCGGCGCCGCGGTTCGGCACCGCCACCAGCTTCGAGCAGGCCCGCCGGATCGCTTCCGACATCGGCTATCCCGTGCTGGTCCGTCCCTCTTACGTGCTGGGCGGTCGCGGCATGGAGATCGTCTACGACGAGGCGACGCTGGAGGGCTACATCGCACGTGCCACCCAGCTGTCCCCTGAACACCCGGTGTTGGTCGACCGGTTCCTCGAGGACGCGATCGAGATCGATGTCGACGCATTGTGCGACGGCAACGAGGTATACATCGGCGGGATCATGGAGCACATCGAGGAGGCCGGTATCCACTCCGGCGACTCGGCGTGCGCGCTGCCGCCGGTGACCCTGGGCCGCAGCGATATCGAGTCGGTGCGCCGGGCCACCGAGGCCATCGCCCGCGGTATCGGCGTCGTCGGCCTGCTCAACGTGCAGTACGCGCTCAAGGACGACGTGCTCTACGTGCTGGAGGCCAACCCGCGTGCCAGCCGTACGGTGCCGTTCGTGTCCAAGGCCACCGCGGTGCCGCTGGCCAAGGCCTGTGCCCGGGTGATGTTGGGTGCCACCATCGCTGAACTGCGCGGTGAGGGCCTGCTAAACAAGGAGGGCGACGGGGCCACCATCGCCCGCAACGCGCCGGTGGCGGTCAAGGAAGCCGTGCTGCCGTTCCACCGGTTCCGCCGCGCCGACGGCGCCCAGGTGGACTCACTGCTGGGGCCTGAGATGAAGTCCACCGGTGAGGTGATGGGTATCGACCACGACTTCGGTACGGCGTTCGCCAAGAGCCAGACCGCGGCCTACGGCTCGCTGCCGGCCGAGGGCACCGTGTTCGTGTCGGTGGCCAACCGGGACAAGCGCTCGCTGGTGTTCCCGGTCAAGCGACTGGCCGATCTCGGGTTCCGGGTGCTGGCCACCGAGGGCACGGCAGAGATGTTGCGCCGCAACGGCATTCCGTGTGACGAGGTTCGCAAGCACTCAGAACAACCCACTGGCAACGGCGACCGGCCGTCCGCGGTCGACGTCATCAGGGCCGGCGAGGTCGACATGGTGATCAACACGCCGTACGGAAACTCCGGACCACGCGTCGACGGCTACGAGATCCGTTCGGCCGCCGTGTCGATGAACATCCCCTGCGTGACGACGGTGCAGGGCGCCTCCGCAGCGGTGCAGGGCATCGAGGCGCGGATCCGCGGCGACATCGGCGTGATGTCACTGCAGGAACTGCACAGCGAGTTGGAATCGCACTGACGATGGATGCTTTCGGGAAACGGTTGGCCGACGCGGTGTCGCAGCGGGGCCCGCTGTGTCCCGGCATCGATCCGCATCCCGAGCTGTTGCGGGCGTGGGGGCTTTCTGCCGATGCCGACGGCCTGGCCAGATTCAGCGATATCTGCGTGAGCGCCTTTGCCGGGTTCGCGATCGTCAAGCCGCAGGTGGCGTTCTTCGAGGCGTACGGCTCGGCCGGTTTCGCGGTCCTGGAGCGCACCATGGCCGCCTTGCGCGAGGCCGGGGTGCTGGTGCTGGCCGACGCCAAGCGTGGCGACATCGGCTCGACCATGGCCGCCTATGCCGCGGCCTGGGCCGGTGACTCACCGCTGGCCGCGGACGCGGTGACCGCGTCGCCGTATCTGGGCTTCGGGTCGCTGCAGCCGCTGCTCGACGCGGCCGCGGCAACCGGTCGAGGTGTGTTCGTCCTTGCCGCGACCTCCAATCCGGAGGGGCCGACGGTGCAGCGCGCCGTGGCCGGAACCCGCACCGTGGCACAGTCCGTCGTCGACGATGTGGCCGCGGTCAACGCCGCGGCCGGGCAGCCCACCGGCTCGGTGGGTGTGGTGGTCGGTGCGACGGTGACCGATCTGCCCGATCTCAGCGCGTTGGGCGGGCCGGTGTTGGTGCCCGGAGTCGGAGCCCAGGGCGGGCGTGCCGACGCGCTGGGGGGCTTCGGCGGGGCCCGATTGGTGCTGCCCGCGGTGTCGCGTGAGGTGCTGCGGGCAGGCCCTGAGGTGGCCGATCTGCGTGCGGCTGCCGAACGCTTGCGCGACGAAGTCGCCTATCTCGTCTGACGCTCCGGTTTCGCCCGGTTTCGGCGTGCCCTGCGTCGTTTTCCCACGCCTGGGTCGTCGGCGCCGTGCTGCCGCGACCCAGGCGTGGAAAGCGATGACCGATTGGAAAAGCGGCCGAGCGCAACCAGATTGGTCAGTGGGCCGTCGGATCTGTTGTGGCGCAGCCGGTCACAGCGGGATCCAGATACCGAAGAACCAGAAGCCCCACGCGTTGTAGCCCGGATCGAAAATCGGTGTCACCCAGCTGCCGTTGTAGTTGAACGGCTGGTGGTCGAACCGGCCCTGGTCCATGCCGCGCCAGGCCAGGTCCGGGGGCGGCGGGCCCCAGTGCCGGCCGTGGTCGTCCGGGCCGCCGGGGCCACGGTCACCTGGCCACCCGGGACCGCCGGGGCCTCCTGGGCCGTCTGGATGTCCGGGTCCGCCCGGTCCGCCTGGTCCACCCGGCCCGCCTGGTCCGCCTGGTCCACCCGGATGGTCGGGCCCTCCTGGCCCTCCTGGGCCACCCGGATGACCCGGCCCGCCCGGTCCTCCCGGCCCCGGCCCACCGGGCCCCTGGCAGTTGCCGAAGCCGCACGGCGGCCCCGGCTGAGCCGCTGCCAGGCCGGCTCCCGCGGCCAATGAGGCGGTTCCGAGCGCTATGGCGACGGCAGAAGCGCAGGTCAACGTCTTGATGTGCATGTCCAGCTTCCCTTCGCGGGTCATGGATACCCGACCAGGGGAGATTATTTAGCCAATCTGTGTAGTCGCTATGTGGCAATTAGGCGCGGGCTGGGCGCGGTCGAGCGCATCGGCCTGACGTGCGCGTCAGGGCCTCCGACACGCCCGACACGCCATGACCAGCGAAAATTTTCTGGAATACCCGGCGGTAACCGGGTCCCGGGGCCGGGGAGCCGGTGCTCCAGGGCTGAGGAGTTAGCTGGGCGGCGCTCGAAAACCATTGACATGCAGGAATATCCGGCCCGACGTGGGCGCCCCGGCGATGCTGGACGGCGTTTTGGGGCGCAAACCGGTTGTTGCGTGCGCGCACTACACGCTGGGCTTTTAGCGCCGTAACCAGGGGGTGGCGTTCGCTTTCGTCAGCCAGCGTGGGTAGGTTCGTCGTCGCTGGCTGGTTTGCACTCCAGCCGTACAAAACAAGAGATGGCCGAAGAAGAATCGCCAGGAGACGGAGGAACCCGTGGCCCTTCCCCAGTTGACCGACGAACAGCGCGCGGCAGCGTTGGAGAAGGCTGCCGCCGCACGTCGAGCGCGAGCCGAGCTCAAAGATCGACTCAAGCGCGGCGGCACCAACCTCAAGCAGGTGCTCACCGACGCCGAGACCGATGAGGTCTTGGGCAAGATGAAGGTTTCCGCGCTGCTGGAGGCCCTGCCCAAGGTCGGCAAGGTCAAGGCGCAGGAGATCATGACCGAGCTGGAGATCGCCCCGACCCGCCGCCTGCGCGGTCTCGGTGATCGTCAGCGCAAGGCCCTCCTGGAGAAGTTCGACCAGTAGAGACGCCCCCATTGAGCGCTGGTAGAGGGGCCGGACAACACACAGCGACGGCTCCGGTCGTCGTGTTGTCCGGTCCCTCCGCTGTCGGAAAGTCCACCGTGGTCCGCTGTCTGCGGGAGCGGCTTCCCGACTTGTATTTCTCGGTCTCGGTCACCACCAGGGCGCCGCGGCCGGGAGAGATCGACGGTGTCGACTACACATTCGTGTCCAAAGAGCGTTTCCAACAGCTGATCGATGACGGTGAGCTGCTGGAATGGGCTGAAATCCACGGCGGTTTGCAGCGGTCCGGAACGCCGGCCAAGCCGGTGCGGGATGCCACCCGGGCCGGGCGCCCGGTGCTGATCGAGGTTGATCTGGCCGGGGCGCGCGCCGTCAAGCAGGCCATGCCCGAGGCGATATCGGTGTTCCTGGCACCGCCGAGCTGGGACGAACTGGTCAGCCGGTTGTCCGGTCGGGGCACCGAGACACCCGAGGTGATGGCCAGGCGATTGGAGACAGCGCGGGCCGAAATGGCCGCGAAGTCCGACTTTGACCAGGTTGTGGTGAACCGCCAGTTGGATACCGCATGCGCTGAATTGGTATCCTTGCTGGTGGACAGCCGATGACTCATCGTGCCGGGACCGACGCGATCGGATCCGCGAGCCACCAGCACGCTGTTCAGTAACCGCATTTCACGCAACCGCCAGGAGACTTTTTCGTGAGCACCCCGCACGCCGATGCGCAGCTGGCCGCTGCGGACGACATCGATTCGTCCGCCGCCGGCGCCTACGACACGCCGCTGGGCATCACCAACCCGCCCATCGACGAGTTGCTGGACCGCGCGTCGAGCAAGTACGCGTTGGTGATCTACGCCGCCAAGCGGGCGCGCCAGATCAACGATTACTACAACCAGCTCGGCGACGGAATTCTCGAATACGTCGGCCCTCTCGTCGAGCCCGGTCTGCAGGAGAAGCCGCTGTCGATCGCGATGCGGGAGATCCACGAGGATCTGCTCGAGCACACCGAGGGCGGCGAGTAGCCAGGCCAGGGCCGGGACGTGAGCGCGGGTAAGCGAATCGTCGTCGGGGTAGCCGGCGGTATTGCCGCCTACAAGGCGTGCACCCTGGTCCGTCAACTCACCGAGGCGGGCCACTCGGTACGCGTGTTGCCCACCGAGTCGGCGTTGCGCTTCGTCGGCGCAGCCACGTTCGAAGCCCTGTCGGGCAATCCCGTACACACCGGTGTGTTCACCGACGTGCACGAGGTGCCCCATGTTCGGATCGGGCAGGAGGCCGACCTTGTGGTCGTCGCGCCTGCCACCGCCGATCTGCTGGCCCGAGCGGTGGCCGGCCGCGCCGACGACCTGTTGACCGCGACGCTGCTGACCGCGCGATGTCCCGTGCTGTTCGCCCCGGCCATGCACACCGAGATGTGGTTTCACCCGGCCACCGTCGACAACGTGGCCACACTGCGTCGGCGGGGCGCTGTGGTACTGGAACCGGCCTCCGGGCGGCTCACGGGAGCCGACAGCGGTGCGGGGCGGCTACCTGAGGCCGAAGAGATCGTCACGTTCGCGCAGCTGCTGCTGGAGCGAGGCGACGCGCTGGCCTACGACCTCGCCGGGGTCAAAGCGCTCGTGACCGCCGGCGGTACCCGCGAACCTCTCGATCCGGTGCGGTTCATCGGCAACCGCAGCTCCGGCAAGCAGGGATACGCCGTGGCCCGGGTGCTGGCCCAGCGCGGTGCCGATGTGACGCTTGTCGCGGGTAACACCGCGGGTCTGGTCGACCCGGCCGGCGTCGACGTCGTGCACATCGGCTCGGCCGCCCAATTGCGCGATGCGGTGACCAAGTACGCCCCCGAGTCCAACGTTCTGGTGATGGCCGCGGCGGTCGCCGATTTTCGCCCCGCGCAGGTGGCAGCCGCCAAGATCAAGAAGGGCGGGGCGTCCGAGCCCAGCTCGATCGACCTCGTGCGCAACGACGATGTGCTCGCCGGGGCGGTGCGGGCCCGTGCCGAAGGTCAGTTGCCAAACATGCGGGCCATCGTCGGTTTCGCTGCCGAGACCGGTGACGCCAACGGCGACGTGCTCTTCCACGCCAGGGCCAAACTGCAGCGCAAAGGGTGCGATCTGCTCGTGGTCAACGCAGTGGGGGAGAACCGCGCGTTCGAGGTCGATCACAACGACGGCTGGTTGCTGAGCGCCGATGGCGCCGAAGTGGCACTCGAGCACGGTTCGAAGACTCTGATGGCCACCCGTATCGTGGACTCGATCGCGGCGTTTCTGGGCAAGCCGGGCGGGTGACCCGACGTACGCAATCACGGTGTAGATAAGGGTTGCGCAAACGCCTCCCACGCGCTTGGGTGCAACAGGGCATAGATATTATTCGCCTAACTAAGTAGTTTTGAGACTGAATACTTTCGCCATCAGCAAGGGAAGGAAGCAGACCGTGAGCCAAGGTCGCCTGTTTACCAGTGAGTCGGTAACCGAAGGACATCCCGACAAGATCTGTGACGCGATCAGCGACTCGGTGCTCGACGCGCTGCTGGAGCAGGATCCCCGGTCGCGGGTCGCGGTGGAAACCCTGGTGACCACCGGCCAGGTGCACGTCGCCGGCGAGGTCACCACTTCCGCCTATGCCGACATCCCCAAGATCGTGCGTGACCGCATCCTGGAGATCGGCTACGACTCGTCGACCAAGGGCTTCGACGGTGCCTCGTGCGGTGTGAACATCGCCATCGGCGCGCAGTCGCCCGACATCGCTCAGGGTGTGGACACCGCCCACGAGGCCCGTGTCGAAGGTGCGGCCGACCCGCTGGACGCCCAGGGCGCCGGCGACCAGGGCCTGATGTTCGGCTACGCGATCGGTGACACCCCCGAGTTGATGCCGCTGCCCATCGCGCTGGCCCACCGGCTGTCGCGCCGGCTGACCGAGGTGCGCAAGAACGGCGTGCTCGACTACCTGCGCCCCGACGGCAAGACCCAGGTCACCATCCAGTACGACGGCCGGACCCCGGTGCGGTTGGACACCGTGGTGCTGTCCACCCAGCACGCCGACGGGATCGACCTCGACGGCACCCTGACCCCGGACATCCGCGAGAAGGTCGTCAACACCGTGCTCGCCGATCTCAACCACGAGACGCTCGACACCTCCGATTTCCGTCTCCTGGTCAACCCGACCGGCAAGTTCGTGCTCGGCGGTCCGATGGGTGACGCCGGCCTGACCGGACGCAAGATCATCGTCGACACCTACGGCGGCTGGGCCCGTCACGGTGGTGGCGCCTTCTCCGGCAAGGATCCGTCAAAGGTGGACCGTTCGGCCGCGTACGCGATGCGCTGGGTGGCCAAGAACGTCGTCGCCGCCGGGCTGGCCGAGCGCGTCGAGGTCCAGGTGGCCTACGCCATCGGCAAGGCCGCCCCGGTCGGCCTGTTCGTCGAGACCTTCGGAACCGAGACCGTCGACCCGGCCCGCATCGAGAAGGCCATCAGCAGCGTGTTCGATCTGCGCCCCGGCGCGATCATTCGCGACCTGGACCTGCTGCGGCCGATCTACGCCCAGACGGCGGCCTACGGCCACTTCGGGCGCACCGACATCGAGCTGCCCTGGGAGCAGCTCAACAAGGTCGACGACCTGAAGGCCTCGGTCTAACTTTCCCTGCGCGAGCAGACGCAAATGCCCCCGCACGCCCGGCGTGTCGGGGGCATTTGTGTCTGCTCGGCGGGTGGTCGATACCGCGGATCAC
The DNA here is from genome assembly GCF_019645875.1 of Mycolicibacterium senegalense. Classification (GTDB taxonomy): domain Bacteria; phylum Actinomycetota; class Actinomycetes; order Mycobacteriales; family Mycobacteriaceae; genus Mycobacterium; species Mycobacterium senegalense. The sequence goes on from NZ_CP081000.1 coordinate 2,479,781, forward strand.
ACCTGCCGGTAGCGCTGGACGACGCCGCCCGCGAGTGCGCGTGCCCACTCCAGTCCCTCATCGGTGCCGAACAGCTCGCGCCTGGTGTTGCCCGCGGACAGGTAGGCGTCGACGCGGAAGGCGTCCTCGGCGGGATCGGGTGAACCCGCCACCGAGAACTCGTTTTCGAGCAGATCCAGCCACTCCCGCTTGAGGTTTCGCACCGCGTCGGCAACGGGCCCGCTGCGATGCCCGAATTCGACCGAGGTGGCCGATACGAAGCAGCCGCCGGGGAACACTTCGGCGCGCAGATACGCCACCCAGGAATCGAGAAGGGCTTCCAGCCTTGCGGTTCCAGGCGCAGAGCTCAGTGCCGGACGGATCACGACGTCGATGTAGACCTGGCGCGCCTCGGCCACCGCGGCCAGCTGAATCGCCTGCCGGTTGCCGAAGACGGTGAGGATCCCGCTCTTGCTCACCCCGGTCGACGTGGACAAGCCGCCCACGGTGATCCCGTCCAGGCCATGTGTGGTGGCGATGTCTGCGGCGGTACGTGCGACCAGCCGCCGGGTGGCATCGCCGCGCGCCCGCCGTCCGTCAGCTGCGGGCAAAGCGGTCATCGGTTCACAGTAGCCACACCCTGGACGTAGGGCGGCCGAGTCGCGTACGGTCTTGACCTATATACGACCGATCGGTCGCATAGATTGGAGGAGCAGTGCCCACCACCTTCAAGGCTCTCCTGGAACGCCGGATCACCGTCGAGACAACACCTTCGGCGGTGTGGAACATCATCCGCGACGTCCGATGTATGCCGCAGTGGAGCCCACAGGTGGTATCGGTGAAGTTGCGTGATCCCGACGAGGACATCGGACTCGGAACCACGTTCACCAACCTCAACCGCCATGGCGAGCTTGAGTGGATCACGCACGGCGAGGTGGTGCGATACGTGCCGGAGAAAGAGATCGCCTTCCGCATCGCCGAGAACTACACGATCTGGTCTTTTACGATCGGCGCTGACGGTGCCGCTGCCACCGTGCTCACGCAACGGCGCGAAACCCCCGACGGCATATCGCAATTCTCACTCGAACTGACCGAGTCGCACCTCGGCGGGCAGCAGGCGTTCACCGAACTGCTCGAGGCCGGAATGGAGCAGACGCTGGCCGCCATCAAGGCGTGCGCCGAGTCCTGAAGGGCTACGAGGTGAACGCGTAGTCGTCCAACGGGAAGCGGCGGCTACGCCAATACGCCTCGAACGTGGTGGCCGGCCGCAGAGGCACGTCTCCGTTGCGGTCGAAGTAGTAGCTGTTGGCCAGGTTGCAGCTGTCCTGCCAGAAGATCTGGCGGTGCCGCTTGCGCATCATCTCGGCGAAGTACCGGTCGTTGGCCTCCGGCCTCACCTCCACACGATGAGCCTGGTCTTTGTCTGCTTGGGCGATACACCGGACGAGATGGCGGGTTTGGGCCTCGATCAATGCGAAGTATGAGGATCCGACGTAGCCGTACGGGCCCATCACGGAGAAGAAATTCGGGAATCCCGGAATGCTGACGCCTTCGTAGGCCTGCATCCGGTGTTCTTTCCAGAACTCGCTCAACGATTGCCCATCCGACCCCACGATCTCGAAGGTCAGGGCGTCGACGTCCATCACCTTGAAGCCGGTAGCCAGGATGAGCACGTCGACGTCATGGCTCTCACCGTCGGCGGTGGCGACACCCGAGCCGGTGATCTTGTCGATCGGTTCGGTGACCAGTCGCACGTTGTCCCGGTTGAATGTGGCCAGATAGCTGTTGTGGAACCCGGGTCGCTTACATCCCACCGCGTACCGCGGTGTGAGCTTGTCGCGGACTTCGGGATCGTGCACCTGTTGCCGTAGGTAGGCCCGGCCGGCCGCGCCGGCGCGCTTGGCGAAGGGGTTGATGGTGAAGTACTGCGCCGCCAGGGGGAAGGTGAACTCCACGTACGCCTGGCTGATCAGGCGATGCAACGTCCGGCCACCCGGCAGTCGCATCAGCTGACGGGCGATCGGCGGGATCGGCACGTCGAACTTCGGGAAGCACCAGATGGGTGTGCGCTGAAACACGGTGAGCTGCTTGACCTTAGGCGCGATCTCGGGAATCAACTGCACAGCGGAGGCGCCGGTGCCGATGATCGCAACCCGCTTGCCCGTCAAATCCAGGGCATGGTCCCACCTGGCAGTGTGCACCGTTGTCCCGGCGAACGAGTCGACACCGTCGATCTCCGGCAGCTTCGGGATGGTCAGCACCCCGCTGGCGTTGACCAGGAAGCGGGCGGTGAGCGAGTCTCCGGAGTCCAGATCGAGCCGCCACAGGTTCTCGTCGTCGTCGAAGACCGCGCGGGCAACCGTGGTGTTGAACCGGATCCGGGGCCGCAGGCCGTACTTGTCGACGCAATTGTCGGCGTAGGCGCGCAGCTCGTTTCCCGGTGCATAGGTGCGGGACCACTTCCGTGACTGCTCGAACGAGAACTGATACGAGAACGACGGAATATCCACCGCCACACCGGGATAGGTGTTCCAGAACCAGGTGCCGCCCGCTCCGTCACCCGCCTCCAGGATCAGGTAATCGTGCAGGCCGGCCTTGTCCAGGGCGATGGCGGTGCCGATGCCGGAGAATCCGGCGCCGACGATGAGCGTGTGAAAGTCGGGCATCAAGCCACCTCCCGGCTGCGTCCGAACATGTGGACGCCGTGTTTGGGTCTCAATGTCAACGTAGCGCTCGGTTGGTGCCGGCGGGAAGGGGCAACGAATCGAGGCAACCACTCACGGTCACGCAAGTTTTGACCCATACTCTGCATCTGAATCCATCGGCATCGCCGAGAGAAAGGTGACGATGCGCTTTCCATGGAAATCTCGAGGCAGGACAAAAGTCTTGGCTACGGAGGCGGATCGCCACCGATACGTACGCGAGCTCGTGATCGACGACCTGCAGCGTCGTGGAATGAAGGTGAGCCCTGCGCCCGGCGACACCCCCGGTGACGATCGTTTGGCCACCGATGCGGGAACCGTGCTGTGGCTGAGCAACATGCACACCCGCTGCCGCGGGGTACCGGTCGAGGAATTGCCGGATGCTGTGCGCATCGAGGTTGACACATTCTTGGCCGGGCTGGATGCCCCGCCGATGTCGGAACTGTCCGACGACGAGTTCTACACCCAACTGCGAACCCGGCTGATCACTCCCGACACGAGCGGCGAGCTGTCCCTGGACTACGCCAGGCCGGCGTTCGACGGACTCGTGGCAGAGCTCAGGCGCGACCTGCCGACCACCGTGCAGACCGTCAGCGACAGCGACATCGCAGGCCGGGACATCGACCTGTTGTACGAGATCGGGCAGCGCAATACCGACGCGGAGCCGGTCGAGATCCAAGCGCTGGATCACGAGATTTTCGTGCTGACGGGCGAGTCGTTGTTCGTGGCATCCAAGGCGCTGAACATGCCGCGGTTGATCGCGACGGTTCTGAATGGCGACGCGCCGTTGGGGGTGTTGTTCAGCGTGCCGCACCGCAGCGCGTTGTTCCTACATCGTGTCGGTGCGTCCACGGTCGATGCGGCGCCATGGATCGCCACGGCCACGATCGGTGAGGCCGAAGACGCACTCGGTGGGGTGATCAGCCGAGACACCTACTTCTGGTATGGCGACACGGTGCAGCCGGTCACTGCAGTCGATTTGGACACCAACTCGATTCGACTTCTCGTGGCAGGGCCGTTCGCGGACGCCCTTGAACGGGTAGCGGAGCTACCGCCCGGGTGATCGGGGGAGTGGCGCCGTTGTGGGGCAGCGGTATTCGGTATGCGATCGCGTCTCATCGGGGAGCGAGATCGTCGTACACGTCGCGCCGGTCGAAGCGTTCACCAAGAGGTTTGGAGGGCAGCACGCTGAAGACGATCGCCAACACCGATCCGATGTAGGGCAACAGGAGCAGTAAGCACATCCACCCCGACAAGTCGGCATCATGCAGCCGGCGGACCAAGAGTGCCCAGCTTGGAATCACGCACACCAGTACGAATACCGCCACAGGCACCAGGGACAGTCGTCCGAGCGCGCTGGGGTCTCCGGCTACGGCAACGATTGCCACGCAGAAGATGGCGACTGCTGCGACTGCCAGCTGGACCCACCAGTACTCGCTGCGTGACGCGCGCCCGGAGAAGCGCGCGTAGCTGCGGAAGAACCGCGTTAATGCCTGACCGAATGTAGCTCCGTACAACGGCAACGTGAGATCACGAGGATCTGTCGCGCCGAGCGGCTCGGCCGGGTGCTGCGCGTCGAACGAGGTTTCCTCGCTGCGGGCCATGGGTTTCTCCGCTCGATTGTTCCGCCACGGGGCTGAGATCAACGCGGACGGTACATCGTTGCTCGAAGGAATGGATGCGATTGCGCGGAGTCGGAGCGCCGCGGTGCGCGTAGAGGGCGATCCGACACGGCATCTCAGGTAGGTCGGTTGAACGGCCCGCGGCCGTATCTCGTTTCACACTGGACAGAACCGGCGGCGACGAGAGGTGCGAACAGGATGGAATCGGATGACGTTCCGGAGCTCAACCGCAGAAGGACGCTGTTGGGGCTGGTCGCCGTGGGCGGTGCCGCAGTCGTCGGCGTGGGCGGCTTGGCCGAGGCGGCGGGGTGGCTGCGGCCCGACGCGCTGACCCCGGACCGGTTCGCCGACCGCTTTGAGCAGATCTCCGGCCGACACGAGGGTTTCCGCCGCAACCACGCCAAAGGTCTGGCGGCGACCGGAACGTTCACCAGCACAGGTGCCGGCGCTCAGGTGAGCAAGGCCCAGGTATTCAAACCCGGCACCCTGCCCGTCGTCGCACGGTTCTCGCTGTCCGGCGGGCTGCCCGACCAACCCGACAAACCGGACACGGTCAGGGGCCTCGGCCTGATGTTCGACCTGCCCGATGGTGAGCAATGGCGCACCGCAATGGTCAATCTCCCGGTTTTCCCCGACAGCACTCCGCAGGGATTCTTCGAGCGCATGCTGGCCTCGCGCCCCCAGGCTGAGACGGGGAAGCCGGATCCGCAGGCGATGGCTGCCTTCTTGGCTGATCACCCGGAAACCGCGGCGGCGATGAAAATCATCAAACGATTCCCGCCGAGCACCGGGTTCGCCGACAGTACATTCCGCGGCCTCAACGCTTTTCGCGCCACCAACGCCCACGGTGAGACGAGGGCCATCCGGTGGACGGCGGTGCCGGTGCCCCCGGAGCAGCCGCCCCAGACCGGAGCGCAAAACGACAAGAACGGCCTGTTCGACGCACTGATCGACACGGTGGCGCGCGGTCCGGTCAGCTGGAAGCTCATCCTCACCCTGGCCGACCCCACCGATCCCACCCACGACGCCACCCTGCCGTGGCCGGCTAACCGTCAGACCATCGAGGCCGGCACCATCACCATCGACACCGTGCAGACCGAGGCCGCGGGCAACGCCCGCGACATCAACTTCGACCCCCTCGTGCTGCCCGATGGCCTGGCCCCGTCGGACGATCCACTGCCGAGTGCGCGGTCGGCGGTCTACGCGCGCTCGTTCAATCGCCGCGCCCGAGAACCCAAGTCGCCCAGCGCAGTCGTCGTCCCCGGGGATGTGCGATGACCACCGAGACGAAACCGCCGATCACGAAGTTCAACCTGACGGCCCGGCTGCTGCACTGGTCCATGGCGGTCATGGTGATCGCACAGTTCTTCCTCGGCGTCACCATGATCGCCGCACTCAGCTACTACCCACTGCTACTGGCGATCCACCGACCGCTGGGCATCGCGATCCTGGTATTCGTGATCGTCCGGCTCATCAACCGGCTCACCCGCAGGCTGCCACCATTCCTGACCACGATGGGGCTGGTGGAGCGCCGCGTGGCGACATACTCCGAATATCTGTTGTACGCACTGCTTTTGGCGCAGCCGGTGATCGGGTGGGCGATGCTGTCGGCCGCGCAGTCGCCGGTGGTGTTGGTCGGGGCGGTGCACTTGCCGGCGATCGCCCCGCACAACCTCACCCTCTACGCGGTGCTGCGCACCGCCCACACCGTGGCGGCGTACCTGCTGTTCGCGACATTCACCGCGCACATCTGCGCGGTGCTGTTCCACACCGTGGCCTTACGCGACGGGATTGTGCGTCGAATGTCGTTGTGGCCCGGTAAAAACACTCAGTCGTGAAGCGCCGCCCGCAATGCGGCCATGGCCCGATCGAATGCCTCGGTGGCAGCAGGGACCACCCCGACGTAGCCGACATAGCCGTGCACGAGGCTCTCGGCGTTGTCCAGTTGCGCGGGAACCCCTGCGGCGGCCAGCATCTCGGCGTAGCGGATGCCGTCATCCCGCAACGGGTCGTGTCCGGCCACCGCGATGTAGGCCGGGGCGAGGCCGGACAGATCGGCCGCGCGGGCGGGCACCAAAGTCGCGGGCGGATCGGACAGGTCGACGTGCCCGGCATACCAGCGGGAGAATCCCTGGACCGCGTCGAGTCCGAGGATCGGTGCCGTGGCGTTCTCGGTGAACGACGGCAGGCTGGTGTCCCACGTGGTGGCCGGGTACCAGAGCAACTGGAAACGCAGCCCGGAAAGACCCGCATCCCGCGCCAGCAGCGCCACGACCGCGCTGAGGTTGCCGCCGGCCGAATCCCCGGCCACCGCCATCCGGTCGGCGTCGGCGCCGAGTTCTGCGGCGTTGGCAGCCACCCACTGGGTCACCGCCCACACGTCGTCGACCGCGGCGGGGTAGGGGTGCTCGGGGGCCAACCGGTAGTCCACCGACACCACGACAGCGTCGGCGGCCACCGCGTGCTGGCGGGCGGTGCCGTCGTAACTGTCCAGGTCACCGAGCGCCCAGCCGCCGCCGTGGATGAAGACCACCACCGGCAGCGTCGTGTCGTCGGCAGTCGGCGGCCGGTACACCCGTACCGGGATCTCGCCGGCAGGCCCCGGAATCGCGCGGTCCTCGGCCTTCACCTCGGGATGGACCGGAATGCGCGGTATCTCACTGAACTGGCGGCGGGCCTCGTCGACACCGATGTCGGTCGACAGTTGGAACGGCACTGCCTCCAGTACCTTCTGCAGGATGGCATCGACAGCTGGTCTCTCGTCAGCAACGGACATTCCGCAACCGTACGCACACCGCGTGACGGTGTGGCTGTGGGTGGTCGCCGCGGTCGTCGCGGCGGGGTACGGGGTGTTTCTGATCGTCACCGCGACGCAGTTGCCGACAGGTGCCGATCTGACCGGTCAATTCACCCTCCAACCTGCGGTGAAGGCGCTCGCGGCGGTGCTGCTGGCCGCGGCCGCGTGCGCTCACCCGATCGTGCGGGAACGCCGTTGGCTCGTCGGCGCGCTGCTGTTCTCCGCGCTCGGCGACTTCCTGCTTGCCATCCCGTGGTGGGCGCCGTCCTTCGTGTTGGGCCTGGCCGCGTTCCTGGTCGCGCACCTGTGCTTTCTAGGCGTCCTGGTGCCGTTGGCCCGACGTTCGACGCCGCGCCTGATCGCGGTCGCACTGACCATCCTGGCGTGCCTTGCGCTGTTGACCTGGTTCTGGCCCCGTCTCGTCGAACAGGGCATGGCCGTCCCGGTGGTCGCCTACATCGCGGTGCTCGGGGCCATGGTGTCCACGGCGCTGCTGGCCCGCCTGCCCACGCCGTGGACCGCGCTCGGCGGGGTTTGCTTCGCGGCATCGGACGCGATGATCGGCATCAGCCAGTTTGTCCGCGGCGACCAGCTGCTCGCCGTCCCGATCTGGTGGGGCTACGCGGCGTCCCTGGTGCTGATCACCGCCGGCCTCTTCTTCGGGCGCTCGACACCGCCTCCTGCTAAACCTGCACAGTGACCATCACCCGCCGCGCTGCCTCGCATGAACCGATCGCGCGGGTGCTTCCCCTGCTCACGGTGCCGCACTTGGACCGGGAATTCGACTATCTGGTGTCGGAGGAACAGTCCGACGACGCCCAACCCGGTGTGCGGGTCCGGGTCCGCTTCAACGGCAGACTGGTCGACGCGTACCTGCTGGAGCGGCGATCCGAGACTGACCACACCGGCAAGCTCGGCTGGCTGGACCGCGTCGTGTCGCCCGAGCCGGTGCTCACCCCCGAGATCCGCCGGCTCGTCGACGCTGTCGCGGCTCGCTACGCCGGCACCCGCGCGGATGTGCTGCGCCTGGCGGTGCCGCCGCGTCATGCCAGAGTCGAGAAGCAGGCGCCGGAGGAGCCGGAACCGGCGTCGGCGGTTCCTGTCGACACGAGTGCCTGGGCTCGCTACGGCCGCGGCGAGCAGTTCCTGACCGCCGTCGCCGAGGGCCGCGCGGCGCGGGCGGTGTGGCAGGCCCTGCCTGGCGAGAACTGGGCCCGCCGCCTCGCTGAGGCGGCCGCCGTCGCGGTGAACGCGGGACTGGGCGTCGTGGCCGTGGTGCCCGATCAGCGTGACGTGGACGCGCTCTACGCCGCGGCGACCGAACAGGTGCCCGAGGCCCGGGTGGTCGCACTGTCGGCCGGGCTGGGCCCCTCGGCGCGATACCGCCGCTGGCTGGCGGTGCTTCGCGGCCAAGCCCAGGTGGTGATCGGCACCCGCAGCGCGGTGTTCGCCCCGGTGTCCAATCTCGGACTGGTTCTGGTGTGGGACGACGGCGACGACAACCTCGCCGAACCCCGCGCGCCCTATCCGCACGCCCGCGAGGTCGCGATGTTGCGCGCGCATCAGCTGCGCTGCGCGGCGATCATCGGCGGCTACGCCCGGACTGCCGAAGCCCAGGCGCTGGTGCGGACCCGCTGGGCCCACGACGTAGTGGCGGCCCGACCGGTGGTCCGGGCCGCCGCCCCGCGGGTGATCGCGTTGGAGGACAGCGGTTATGCCCAGGAACGTGATCCGGCCGCCCACACCGCCCGGTTGCCGTCCATGGCGTTGCAGGCGGCCCGCTCGGCGCTGCAGGCGCAGCACCCGGTGCTCATCCAGGTTCCCCGCCGCGGGTACGTGCCGTCGCTGGCCTGCGCCCGATGTCGCGCGGTGACCCGTTGTCGGCATTGCACGGGCCCGCTGGCCCTACCGGACCGGGGCAGTGCGGCTGCGGAGTGTCGCTGGTGCGGTCGCGCTGAACCCGCATTACGTTGTGCGCGTTGCGGTTCGGATGCGGTGCGGGCCGTCGTGGTGGGAGCCCGACGGACGGCCGAAGAGCTGGGCCGGGCCTTTCCGGGTACCTCGGTGATCACCTCAGGCGGCGACACGGTGGTCGGGGCGGTGGGCAGTGGTCCCGCCCTGGTGGTGTCCACGCCGGGTGCTGAGCCCGTGGCCGACGGTGGTTACGGTGCGGCGCTGCTGCTCGACGCGTGGGCGTTGTTGGGCCGGCAGGATCTGCGGGCCGCCGAGGACACGATGCGTCGGTGGATGGCCGCGGCGGCGCTGGTGCGGCCGCGCGCGGAAGGCGGCGTGGTGGCCGTGGTGGCCGAGTCGGCGATGCCCACCGTTCAGGCGTTGATCCGGTGGGATCCGGTGGGGCATGCCGACGCCGAACTGGACGCCCGCGGCGAGGTGGGCCTGCCGCCGGCGGTCCACATGGCGGCCATCGACGGAACCACTGCTGCCGTTGAGGCACTACTCGACACCGCGCAGTTGCCCGCTGCCGCCGAACCTCTCGGTCCGGTGGAACTGCCCATCGGGGCCCGCCGCCCGCCCGGTCTGGACGCCGACGCCGAGGTGAGCCGGATGCTGGTCCGGGTCCCGCGCGACGGGGGACTGGAGTTGGCGGCCGCCCTCCGTCGGGCCACCGCGGTGCTCAGCGCCCGCAAGGATCAGCAACCGTGTCGTATCCAAATCGACCCGTTGCACATAGGTTAAGGCGGATACTTCACCCGTCGTCGGTGAGTGCCGAACCAGGAGGCTGCCATGCGCCGGGTGTGGTCGTGGTTGTTCGCGTTGGCGCTCATCGCCTTTGGCCTGCTGTGGCCCCTGGTGTTCACGGGCGGGTCCGCATCGGGGCCAGGCCCGGCCGATCCGGTGGTGATCACCGACTACCGCGGTGATTTCACCGTCGACGCTGACGGCCGGATGAGCGCGGTCGAGACCATCACCGGCGACTTTCCGGGCGGCCGGCACGGGATCTTCCGCTACTGGGATGTGGCCAACCAGAACAACTCCCGGCTGCGCCAGGTACCTGAGATCACTTCGATCACCATGGACGGCTCACCGATTCCGTATGAACTGTTGTGGGAAACCGGGAAACGGTTCCGGGTGGCCAAGATCGGCGACCCCGCCGCCACCTTGAACTGGGGCAGCCACGTCTTCGAGATCCGCTACGCGATCGACGGTGTCCTCGACCCGGGCGCCGTCGGGGCTCACCGCGAGTTCGCCGCGACCACCGGCAACCCCGATGCCCGATCTGCCTTCTACTGGAATGTCGTCGCGCCGGCCTGGAACAACACGATCGAGCGGGCCGACATCTCGGTCACTCTGCCGGCCGGGGTGACCGGGGCCGGTTGCAGTGTCGGGTTCGGTGTCGGCCGGGCGTGCACGGGCCTGCGCACCGACGGCAACACCGTGCGGCTGGTGGCGACCGGCCTGGAGCCCCACACGCCGGTGACGCTGCGCGCCGGCGTCGACATGGCGACGCCGCCGCAGACGGCGTTGCCGTGGCCGTACACCTGGGATCGCATCCTCGGCCGGTCGTTGTCCACGCTGGGCTGGATCGCGCTGCTGACCGTCGGGATGGGCCTGCTCGCCTATTTCTGGTCGCGGACCACGGTCGAACCGGCCCCGGGGTTTCCGGTGCAGTACGCGCCGCCGGAAGGGCTCGGGCCGGTGCAGACCGAGTACATCCGCACCGAGACCGTCCCCAAGAACGGGCTGAGCGCCACGCTGTTCCACCTCGCCGAGCGCGGGTTGGTGGAGCTACGGCAGATCAGTGACAAGCATTGGAAGATCAAAGGTCTCGCGAAGCCCGCGGACTGGGTCGGCGTCGATCCGGTGGGCATCGACGTGGGCGCGGCCCTCAAAGTCATGTCCCCAGGTGCCGAGTTCTCCGCCAAGAACACCGCGACATCCGGCAAGAAACTCAGCAAGGCCAAAGCCGACATGGCCGTCGCGGTGCGGAAATGGGCGTTCGACGGCGGGTTCATGGTCAAGCGCCGTAAAGAACTGTGGGTCCGCGTCGCCAATGTGGTGGCGTTCTTCGCGGCGCTGGCAGGCTTCTTCCTGTGGTTCGGTATCACGTTGTGGGGGCTGCCCTTCGCGGTGTTCTTCCTGTGCTCACTGCGTGGCTGGCACGGCGGTGTCGGTACCCGACGAACCTCCGCCGGGCGGGACTTGTGGTCGCGTGCAGAGGGTTTCCACCGGCTGCTGTCCACCGATTCGGCCGAGGCCAGGTTTGATTTCGCTGCGCGCAAAGACCTGTACCTGGCCTACATTCCGTTCGCGGTGGCAGGCGGGACGGCCGCGCTGTGGGCAAAGAAGTATCAGGACAGCATGGGTGTGCCTGCACCCCAACCAGACTGGTACGACTCGTCGTCGTCGTCATCGGACACCCGCCATGATCTCACCGGCGGCTCGGCCGGCGCGGATTTCGACAGTTTCGAATCAGCCCTGTCATCATCGATCGGGGCGTACACCGCCTCGCAGTCGTCGTCCTCTTCGTCGGGCGGCGGGTCGTCGTCCAGCGGAGGCGGCGGTGGCGGGGGCGGCGGCGGCGGAGGGGGAGGAGGCGGTTCATGGTGAGACTGCTGCTCGTCGTGGTGCTCGTACTGGCGATCGCGGTGCTGGTGGGCTTCGTGGTCGGATTCAACAAGCTGAAGGCGGCCGACGTACGCGTCGCCGAGGCGCTCGGCGGCATCGATGTCGAGCTGGCTCGCCGCGCGGCGCTGATCCCCGCACTCGTGCAGACCGTGGCGACGTTCGCCACCCATGAGACGGCGGTTCTCGGCCGGGTCAGCAGCGCTCAGGCAGCGCTGACGTCGGCGACGGGCGGGTCTTCGGTGGGGCAGCGCAGCGCTGCCGAACGCAACCTCGACGATGCCCTGTCCGGAGTGCTGGCCCTGAGATCGTCCTATCCGCAACTGAATTCGTCGAACAACTTCCTGGACCTGCAGCAGAATCTGACCGACACCGAGAACAAGCTGGCGTTCGCCCGGCAGTACTACAACGATGCGGTGGCCACCCTCAACCGCCTTGTCGGGACGATCCCGTGGGTGTATCTGGCGCCGCTGGCCGGGGTGTCCGAGCGGGAGTACTACCGAGTGCCGCATTAGGGGACCGGCGCCCCGAATCCCTAAACTGGTGCGGTGCGTCTTGTCTTTGCCGGAACCCCGGAGCCCGCCCTCCCGTCGTTGCAGCGGCTGATCGACTCGCCCCGCCACGATGTGATCGCGGTCCTGACCCGGCCTGACGCGGCGGCCGGGCGTCGCGGCAAGCCCGCGCCCTCACCGGTCGCGAAGCTGGCCCTCGAGCACGACATCCCTGTCCTGCGGCCGGCCAAGCCCAACTCCGACGAGTTCATCGCCGAGCTGTCCGAGCTGGCACCGGACTGCTGTGCGGTCGTCGCCTACGGTGCGCTGTTGAGCGAGCGCCTGCTCGCGGTGCCTCCGCACGGCTGGGTCAATCTCCATTTCTCGTTGCTGCCGGCGTGGCGCGGCGCGGCGCCGGTACAGGCTTCGCTGGCCGCCGGGGACGAGGTCACCGGGGCTACGACGTTTCTGATCGAGCCGGCACTGGACTCCGGGCCGGTGTACGGCGTGGTCACCGAGCGGGTACGGGATACCGACACCGCCGGCGATTTGCTTGGACGGCTGGCTGATTCAGGTGCCGCACTGTTGGAGTCCACCATGGACGGCATCGCCGAGGGAGCACTGACCGCGGTGCCGCAGCCGACCGATGGGGTGAGCCTGGCGCCGAAGATCACGGTCGAGTCGGCCCGGGTCCGCTGGGACCTTCCGGCGCACGTCATCGATCGGCAAATCCGCGCGGTCACTCCCAATCCCGGTGCCTGGACCATGATCGGAGACCTACGGGTCAAGGTAGGTCCGGTCACTGTGGAACGGTCGGGAGATGCCTTGGCGGCCGGTGAAATCCGTGTCGAACGCAACGCGGTGTTCGTCGGTACCGGTACGCAAGCGGTCCGGCTCGGGCAGATCCAGCCGCCCGGCAAGAAACTCATGAATGCCGCCGACTGGGCGCGTGGTGCACGGCTCGACGAATCGGTGCGTGCCTCGTGAACAGGCCCTCGGACAAGCAGAACCGCACGCCTCAACGCAACCGCCAGCACCGGCGCACGCCGCTGGATCCGGCCCGCCGCGCCGCGTTCGACGTGCTGCGCGCGGTGACCGAACGCGATTCCTACGCCAACCTGGCGTTACCCGCGCTGCTGCGGGAGCGGGGGATCGAGGGCCGAGACGCGGCCTTCGCCACCGAACTGACCTACGGTGCCTGCCGGACCCAGGGGCTGCTCGACGCCGTCATCGCCGCGGCGGCCGGGCGTCCGACCGACCGGATCGACCCGGTACTACTCGATCTGTTGCGCCTGGGCGCCTACCAATTGCTGCGTACCCGCGTCGAGCCGCACGCCGCGGTGTCCACCACCGTCGAACAGGCCGGCATCGAATTCGACACGGCCCGAGCGGGTTTCGTCAACGGTGTGCTGCGGACCATATCCCGCAGCACCGAACAGGAGTGGATGGAAAAGCTGGCGCCGCCCGCATCCACCGACCCCGTCGGTCACGCCGCGTTCCAGCACGCCCATCCGCGGTGGATCGCCCAGGCCTTCACCGATGCGTTGGGCGCCAGGGCTGGTGAACTCGAAGCCCTGCTGACCAGTGACGACGAGCGTCCGGTGGTGCACCTGGCGGCGCGACCCACCGCGATGACGGCGGACGAACTCGCCGCCGAGGCCGATGGCACCGTCGGCCGGTATTCGCCGTACGCCGTCTACCTGCCCGGTGGTGACCCCGGACAGCTGGCAGCCGTGCGCGAGGGTGCCGCCCAGGTCCAAGACGAGGGCAGCCAGCTGGTCGCTCGGGCACTGGCCCTGGCCGAGCTCGACGGACCCGACAACGGTCGTTGGCTCGACCTGTGCGCCGGCCCGGGTGGCAAGACCGCGCTGCTGGCCGCCATCGGTGCGGCCTCGGGTGCCCGCGTCACCGCGGTCGAGCCCGCGCCCCGCCGCGCGGATCTGGTCGAGGAGAACACCCGTGGCCTCGACGTCGACGTGCGCCGTGTGGACGGGCGCGAATCGGGCTTGGAACCCGGCTTCGACCGCGTGCTGGTGGACGCCCCGTGTACCGGGCTGGGCGCGTTGCGCCGGCGCCCCGAGGCCCGGTGGCGGCGTCAACCCGGCGATGTCCCGGGCCTGGCCAAACTACAGCGTGAGCTGCTGGCTGCCGCCATCGCGCTGACCCGTCCCGGCGGCGTGGTGCTCTATGCGACCTGTTCGCCGCACCTGGCCGAGACGGTCGGTGTCGTGGCCGACGCCGTGCGGCGGCATCCGGTGACCCAGCTGGACACCCGGGAGTTGTTTGCCCCGGCCGACGACCTCGGCGACGGACCGCATGTCCAGCTGTGGCCGCATCGGCATGGGACCGATGCGATGTTCGCGGCGGCGCTGAAAGTCGGGAAAGTAGGCTGACCGCCATGGCAGACCTCCGCGCACGCGAGGAGCACAAGACTCCATTGATCGCCCCGTCCATCCTGTCCGCCGACTTCGCGCGGCTGTCCGATGAGGTCGCCGCGGTGGCCGGGGCCGACTGGCTGCACGTCGACGTGATGGACAACCATTTCGTTCCCAACTTGACGTTGGGCCTGCCTGTGGTGGAATCGCTGCTCAAGGCGACCGACATCCCGATGGACTGCCACCTGATGATCGAGCGGCCCGAGCGCTGGGCACCGCCGTACGCCGAAGCCGGTGCCTACAACGTCACCTTCCACGCCGAGGCCACCGACAACCCGATCGGCGTGGCGCGGGACATCCGCGCCGCCGGCGCCAAGGCCGGCCTGTCGGTGAAGCCGGGCACCCCGCTGGAGCCGTACCTGGAGATCCTCAAGGAATTCGACACGCTGTTGGTGATGTCGGTCGAGCCGGGGTTCGGCGGTCAGAAGTTCATCCCCGAAGTGCTCGCCAAGGTGGGTACGGCACGTCGCCTCGTCGATGCCGGTGAGTTGACCATCGTCGTCGAGATCGACGGTGGCATCAATGCCGACACCATCGAGCAGGCCGCCGAGGCGGGCGTGGACTGCTTCGTCGCCGGCTCCGCGGTGTACAGCGCCGCCGATCCGGCCGCCGCGGTGGAATCCCTGCGTCAGCAGGCCGCGAACGCTTCGCGACACCTGACGCTATGACACCTGAGGCCGTGATGCGGCTGGCGATCGAGCAAGCCGAACAGGTCAAGGGCTCGACCTATCCCAATCCGCCGGTCGGCGCGGTGATCCTGGACCGCGACGGGCAGGTCGCCGGCGTCGGCGGGACGCAACCCGTCGGAGGCGCGCACGCCGAGGTGATGGCGTTGCGAGCGGCGGGGGAGCGAGCCAAGGGCGGCACCGCCGTCGTCACCCTCGAACCGTGCAATCATCACGGGCGTACCCCGCCCTGCGTGGATGCGCTTCTGGCGGCAGGGATTTCGGCGGTCACCTACGCGGCGTCCGACCCCAATCCGGCGGCGGCCGGCGGTGCGCAACGGCTTGTCGATGCCGGTGTCACCGTCAGCCCGGGTCTGCTCGCCGACGAGGTGGAGCAGGGGTCGCTACGGGAATGGCTGCACAAGCAACGCACCGGAATGCCGCATGTCACATGGAAATTCGCGACAAGCGTGGACGGCCGCAGTGCCGCCGCCGATGGTTCCAGCCAGTGGATCACCAGTGAGGCCGCGCGCGCGGACGTGCATCGCAAGCGTGCCGCGGCCGACGCGATCGTGGTCGGCACCGGCACGGTCTTCGTCGACGATCCGACGCTGACGGCTCGGCGACCCGATGGGACACTCACCGACCATCAGCCCCTGCGGGTCGTGGTGGGCATGCGGGAGGTATCCCCGGATGCCAAGGTGCTCAACGATGATTCGCACACGATGTTGATTCGCACGCATGATCCGCACGAGGTGATGCGGTCGCTGGGGGGCCGCACGGATGTGCTCCTCGAGGGTGGGCCGACGCTCGCCGGAGCTTTTCTGAGGGCCGGTGTGGTCGACCGGATCCTGGCCTATGTGGCACCGATGCTGCTGGGTGGGCCGATCACCGCGGTCGACGACATCGGGGTGCCCAGCATCGGGAACGCCCAGCGGTGGAAGTTCGACGGCATCACCGCCATCGGGCCCGATGTCCGCCTGAGCCTGGTGCCCAACTGACAGCATGCGCAGAGGTAGCCAGCTGTAGTTAGGGTTACCTAAGTTAAGCTGGTGACGAACCGGCCGCTGGTGGTGTTAATCGGTACACTCGTGCCAAAGCGCGTTCACTGCCGAATCCGCGCCCGGTGAACACGAGCAAAGGACGCGAGCATGACTGCACTGCAGGACTGGCTCCCCACCACGGCATTTACCCCTCGCGCTATTCGGGCGCTGGTACGCGCCCCACTTCGCCTGGTGCTGCCTGACCGGCCGGTGCAGGCCGGCCAGGCACCACGTCTGCTCCGCCCTGGCGTCGAGCGTTGCTGAACCGATCAGTCCGATCGGTGCCGCCCCGGCGGTTGCTGGGGCGGTAGCTGGATCGGCTCGTCGGCGGACTGGACCGGCAGCACCTGCGTCGGCAGGTAGAGCTGCCCGGTCGGAGCGTCCCTGTCATCGCGGGCGGCAGCGCCATCGCCGGTGGGCGGGCCGTCGAGTTCGTCGGCGTGGACATGACGCGCAGCGATCAACAAGCCGAGCACCGCACCCACCACGCAGACGACCGCGGTGACGCCGAACATGTCGCCGTACATCGACACATACGCCTCGCGATAGCGGGTGGCCTGCGACGCCAAGCGCTCCTGCAGCGACATCTCGCTGGTGTTGGCCGCCGCGGCCAGACCGGACAGGTGCTGATTGAACCGGTACAGACCCCAGGCGGACAGCGCCGCCATGCCGATCAGCATGCCGATCATCCGGGCCACCACGACGAACGCCGAGGCGATGCCGTGCTGCGCAGCGGGCACCACCCGCAGCGTCGCCGAGGTCAGCGGGGCGATCACCAGCCCGAGCCCGAGACCCACGATCGCCAGGTCGGTGTCGAGCACCGGCAGCTGGAACAGAGCCAGGTCGTAGGTCTTGTCGAGCACGTCGATCGACCAGTGGGTGATCCGCCAGAAGCCGCCGGCCGCGATCATCAGGCCGACGAAGCTGACGATGCGATCGCCGACCCGGGTGGCGATCCAGCCACCGATCAGCGCGCCGATCGGCAGGGCGATCAGGAACCGCAGCAGCAGAAAGGCGGCATCGTACTTGTCCTTGCCGAGCACGCCCTGGCCGAAGAGTTCGACATTGACCAGCGTCACCATCAGCGCCGCACCGGTGCACAGCGAGGCGGCCAGTGCGGCGAGGAAAGGCACGAACTTCACGCCCGCGGGCTCGATCAGCCGGGTGCGGGCCACCTTCTCCCACACGAAGAACGCCACGGCTGCCACCAGCGCGCCGATCAGCAGCGGAAGGCCCCACTCGGGCAGAACCTGCTTGCCGTCCGGTTCCGGGTTGTACAGGCCCACGACGGCCAGGCCCAATGCGATGGCCAGCAGGACGCCGCCGACCACATCGACTTTTTCGGGGTGGTCGCTCGGTTCTTTGCCCGGCAGGCTGAAGTGGATCATCACCATGGCGATCACCGCCAGCGGCACGTTGATCCAGAACACGGCCTGCCAGTGGTGGAACAGTGCCACCGCACCGATGCCGTAGAGCGGGCCCAGCACACTGCCGAATTCCTGCGCTGCGCCCACGCCGCCGAGCACCGCGGCCCGGTTTCGCGCCGCCCACAGATCGGCCGCCAGCGCCAGCGTCACCGGCAGCAGCGCGCCGCTCGCGGTGCCCTGCACCACGCGGCCGATGACCAGCGTGGTCAGGTCGCCCGACAGCGCGGTGATCACCGAGCCGACAGCGAAGCCGGCCAAACCGACCTGGATCAGCATCTTGCGCCCGAACCGGTCCGAGGCCCGGCCCAGCAGCGGCATGGCCGCGATGTAGCCCAGCAGGTACCCGGTGATGATGGGCGTGACCTGCTGAATCTTGTTGATCGCGATACCGACGTCGGCCATGATGTCGGTCATGATCGTGACCACGACATAGGTGTCGAGGGCACCGAGCAGCACGGCGAGACTGCCCGCGCTGATCGCGATGTGGCGGTTGCGGCCGGAGCGGGCCGACTCCGCGGCCCGCATCAGGACGCGGGCTTGGTGACGGTGACCTGCTTGCCCCAGTCGGTCAGGGTCATGGTGACGCTGTTACCGGGGGTGGGTTCGAGCTTGGCCTGCAGCAGGGCGTGGTCGCCGTCTTCGGAGATCCACGCGGTGCCGGGGACCGGGCCCTCCGCCTTGAGCTGGGGTGCGATCTTGTTGACCGCTTCCGCGCTGACCGTGCCGGTCACCCGGACACCTTCGGTGCCGTTGATCGACTCGCGGCCCTCGGCCTTCGGGTCGGTGAAGTTCGCCAGCACGTTGGCCAGGCCGAGATCGGGGTTCAGGATGGTCGACACGTCGTAGATCTTCTCGGCGGGTCCGTAGTCGGACAGCGGATCGCCCGCGGTCAGCGCGGCGTACAGCGTCCCGTCGGCGACGACGAACTTCGCGTCGGAGATCTTCTGGCCGAAGGCGTTGAGGTCGACAGTCCCCTGAGCGGCGACGGCGGGCGTGTTGGTCAGGTCGCCGTCGAGCTTCTCGACGGGGAGGCCCTTGATGGTGCCCTCGACGGTCAGCAGCAGATGCACGCTCTGCTGGGCCTTGGTGGTCGCGGCGGACTGCTGCAGCAGCTCGGCCGCGTCGGGCAGCGGGGCGTTCGACTTTTCTGAGGACGACGAGCAACCCGCGACGAGGGCGGCCGCTGCGAAGAGGATTGCGAGTAAGGACTGGACTGCGAAGCGTGGGCGCGTCTGCATGACTTGCATCGTAGAGGCTCGCGGCGGTCGGGCGTTTTCTCCAACGCACACTCGACTGAATAGTCTGGTCACGTGTTCACCGGAATCGTTGAAGAGCTGGGTGTCCTGGTCGACAAGGCGGAGCTGACGGATGCCGCCCGGTTCACCATCCGCGGGCCCGTGGTCACCGCCGACGCCGGCCACGGCGATTCGATCGCGGTGAACGGGGTCTGCCTGACCGTGGTGGACGTTCTTCCCGACGGCGTGTTCACCGCCGACGTGATGGGGGAGACGCTCAACCGGTCCAGCCTGGGTGGGGTCGGCGTCGGCAGCCAGGTCAACTTGGAGCGGGCGGCGGCGGTCAACAGTCGCCTCGGCGGGCACATCGTGCAGGGCCATGTGGACGGCACCGGCACTGTGACTTCCCGCACGCCCTTCGAGCACTGGGAAGTGGTGCGCATCGGTCTGCCCGCCGCCCTGTCGCGGTATGTGGTGGAGAAGGGCTCGATCACCGTCGACGGGGTGTCGCTGACCGTGTCCGCGGTGGGTGACGACTGGTTCGAGGTGTCGCTGATTCCCACCACCCGCGAGCTCACCACACTGGGGCACGCGACCGTGGGGACGACGGTCAATCTGGAGGTCGACATCATCGCCAAGTACGTGGAACGGCTGATGGCCGGTCCCGGTGAGTAAGAGCTGGCAATAACCGCTGGATTTCGGTGGTTCATACTGGAGTCGGCACATGGTCCCGGATTTGGGACCTGGCATGAGAACAGGCAAGGTGGCGCAGATGACCAGGCTCGATTCCGTCGAGAGGGCGATTGCCGATATCGCGGCGGGCAAAGCCGTGGTGGTGATCGACGACGAGGATCGCGAGAACGAGGGCGATCTCATCTTCGCCGCCGAGAAGGCGACTCCCGAACTCGTGGCCTTCATGGTCCGCTACACCTCCGGCTATCTCTGTGTGCCGCTGGACGGCGAAATCTGCGACCGGCTGGGCCTGTTGCCCATGTACGCGGTCAACCAGGACAAGCACGGCACCGCCTACACCGTTACGGTGGACGCGAAAAAGGATGTGGGAACCGGTATTTCGGCATCCGACCGGGCCACCACGATGCGGGCGCTGGCTGATCCGTCCACCGTCGCCGATGACTTCACCAAGCCCGGCCACGTGGTTCCGCTGCGTGCCAAGGACGGCGGCGTGCTGCGCCGTCCGGGCCACACCGAGGCCGCCGTGGACCTGGCCCGCCTGGCCGGGCTGCAGCCCGCCGGCGCGATCTGCGAGATCGTCAGCCAGAAGGACGAAGGCGACATGGCGCGCACCGACGAGCTGCGGGTCTTCGCCGATGACCATGACCTGGCACTGATCTCGATCGCCGACTTGATCGAATGGCGTCGCAAGCACGAGAAGCACATCGAGCGCATCGCGGAGGCTCGCATCCCGACCCGGCACGGCGAGTTCGTGGCCGTCGGTTACAAGAGCATCTACGAGGATGTCGAGCATGTCGCGCTGGTGCGCGGCGACATCTCCGGCCCGGCCAGCGACGGCCACGATGTCCTGGTGCGGGTGCACTCCGAATGCCTGACCGGTGACGTGTTCGGCTCCCGGCGCTGTGACTGCGGGCCGCAGCTGGACGCCGCGATGGCGATGGTGGCGCGTGAGGGCCGCGGCGTGGTGCTGTACATGCGCGGCCATGAGGGCCGCGGTATCGGGTTGATGCACAAACTGCAGGCCTATCAACTCCAGGATGCCGGTGAGGACACCGTCGACGCGAACCTGAAACTCGGTTTGCCGGCCGACGCGCGTGACTACGGCATCGGCGCGCAGATCCTGGTCGACCTCGGTATCCGGTCCATGCGGCTGTTGACCAACAACCCGGCCAAGCGGGTGGGGCTCGACGGTTACGGGCTGCACATCATCGAGCGGGTGCCGTTGCCGGTGCGCGCCAACTCGGAGAACATTCGCTACCTGATGACCAAGCGGGACCGGATGGGCCACGACCTCATCGGGCTTGAGGACTACGACGAAGCGGTGAGCATGGACGACTACGACGAGGCGGTGTACCTGCTCGGGGACCGTCGGCCGCCCAGCGGGACCGATTCGGGTTCGAGCCTGTGAGCGGCCACGGAGTTCCCGACCTGCCTCAGGTGGACGCGTCGAAGGTGAAGCTGGCAATTGTGGCCAGCACCTGGCACACCCAGATCTGTGATGCGCTGCTCGACGGGGCACGTAAGGTCGCCGCCGAGGCCGGCATCGACGACCCGACGGTGGTGCGCGTGCTCGGCGCCATCGAAATCCCCGTGGTGGCACAGGCATTGGCGGCCACGCATGACGCGGTGGTGGCGTTGGGTGTGGTCATCCGCGGCCAGACACCGCACTTCGACTATGTCTGCGATGCGGTGACGCAGGGTTTGACGCGGGTGTCGCTCGACGCGTCCACTCCGGTCGCCAACGGCGTGCTGACCACCGACAACGAGGCCCAGGCCCTGGACCGCGCCGGTCTCCCGGGCTCTACCGAGGACAAGGGCGCCCAGGCGGCGGCCGCCGCCCTGTCGACTGCGCTGACCCTGCGGGACCTGCGCGCCAAGGCGTGACCGACCGATGACCGAGAAGAAGACCGCGGACTGGGACCTCGATATCCGGCCTTATCGCACACCGTATTTCGCCTACGGCGCGGCACTGATCATCTTCCTGGCGCACGTCGCGGTCGGTGTGCTGCTCAAGGTGGGGTCCACCGGCGTGGTCTTCCAGACCTCCGACCAGGTGGCGATCGCGTTGTTGGGAGCGATCATCGGCTGCGTGGTGCTGTTGTTCGCACGGCCCCGGCTCAAGATCGGCCCCGCCGGCGTAGCGGTCCGGAACCTGATCGGCTTCAAGGTCATTCCGTGGTCGGAGGCGCTCGGCGTGTCCTTCCCGGTGGGGGCCCGGTGGGCGCGCCTGGACCTACCCGACGACGAGTACATCCCGGTGATGGCGATCCAGGCCATCGACAAGGGTCGCGCCGTCGAGGCCATGGACGAGGTCCGTGACCTGATCGACCGGTACCGCTCGAAACTCGCCTGATTCGCGCCGGATCAACCGACGTCGCCGAGCACCACACCCTCGCGACGCGGATCGGCGCCCCCGATCCAGCCCGAGGATGTGCGCACCAGGGCCGAGAGCCCGCTGGACTGGTCGGCCAGCGACACCTGATGCCCGAGTGCCCGCAGGCCGCCGACAAGTTGGTCACGATCCCCGTTGGCGATCGTGTCGACCAACGGATGCTCACCGCCGACATTGGTGACGGGTGTGTTGGCCGCGCCGAAGTCGATCATCGATACCGCCTGCTGCGGATCGAGGTTCCAATCCAGGACGCCGACAAGGGTTTTCACGACGTACTGGATGATGACCGCACCGCCCGGGGAGCCCAGCACGGCGTATAAGGGTCCCCGTTGCGGGCCCGTCTTGTCGAACACCAGGGTGGGCGCCATGGTGCTGCGCGGACGCTTGCCGGGCTGCACCCGGTTGGGCAGCGGTTGTCCTTCGGCGCTGATCGGCTCGGCGGAGAAGTCCGTGAGCTGGTTGTTGAGCAGGAAGCCGTCGACCATGTGGAAGGAGCCGAAAGCGGACTCGATCGTGGTGGTCAGGGATGCGGCGTTGCCGAAGCTGTCGATGATGCTGATCTGGCTCGTGCCGTGTTCGGGTGCCGGCGGGATGGTCATCGGGGGCGCGAAATCCCCGGGTGTGGCCACACCCATCGTGTGATCCCGGGAAATCAGGGCGGCGCGGCCCGTCAGGTAGGCGTCATCGAGCAGGGCTTCGGGCGATCCGCCCGGCAGCGGGACGAAATCGGTGTCGGCGATGTAGCGGTCCCTGTCGGCGTAGGCGAGACGTTCGGCCTCCGAGATCAGGTGCACCCCGGTCACCGACGGGTGACCGCCGTTGCGGTCGACGCGGGCCGGCTTGTAGTTGCTCATGGGGAAGTGCTCGAGGATGCCGAGGGTGGCGGCCACCGCGATACCACCGGAGGACGGGGGTGGCATACCGCAGACCTCGCGGCCGCGGTAGGTCGTGCACACCGGGTCGCGTTGCTTGACGGCATAGGTGGCGAGGTCCTGTTCGGACATCGACCCCGGTGTGCGGCCGCCGCTGGTATCGGCGGTAGCCGCCACGACAGCGCGGGCGATGTCACCGGTGTAGAAGGCCCGGGCACCCTCGGATGCGATGGCGCCCAAGGTTTTCGCGTAGGCCGGGTTGGTCATCCGGGTGCCGACCGGTTTCGGGCTACCGTCGGCGTTGAGGAAGTAGCCGGCGGCGGCGGGGTCAAGCCGGAGTTGCGCGTCGGCATCGTCGATCGCTGCTGCCAGCCGTGGGCTGATGTCGAACCCCCGATCGGCCAGGGACACGGCGGGGGTGAACAGATCACGCCAGGCTTTCTTGCCGAACTGCCGGTGGGTGTCGTCGAGTAGTCGGACGATGCCCGGCACTCCGATGGCACGGCCCGATGCCCGGGCGTCGGGTTTGGGGACGGTGCGATCGGACTCCGACACCCAGCGCAGGTAGTTCTCGGTGGCCGCGGCCGGGGCGGTCTCACGTCCGTCGAATGCGCGTACGGCGTTGCGTGCCGCGTCGTAGTACAGCAGGAAGCCGCCACCGCCGATCCCGGAGGACTGGGGCTCGACCAAGCCGAGGACCGCCTGTGCGGTCACCAGTGCGTCGGCGGCGGTGCCGCCGTCGCGCAGCACCTTGCACGCTGCTTCGGTGGCCAGCGGATTGGCGGTGGCCACCGCGTAGGTCGCTGTGCGGACGGCGGTCATGTCGGTGCGGTAGCCGGTGCCGATCTCGGGGGTGTTCGCCAGGTCGCGTGGTGGGGCCGGTGCCGCCGGGCCGGCCGGTGGTGGCCCAGGAGCGGGAGGCGGCTTCGGCAGTGGAGTGCCGTTCGACACAATCTCGCACGGTCCGGCGACGGTCTTCGCCGGACGCCGATTGTCGCCACCGCATCCGGCAAGGACTGTCGCGGCGACACTGAGCAGGGCGATGACCGAACGCGTGGACGTCAGCAATCGCACACCTCGACGGTAGCGGAGTTCACTCCGATCGCGGCAGTAACCTGGAAACCGTGCCCGATCCAGCGACGTACCGGCCGGCGCCCGGATCGATACCTGTGGAGCCGGGCGTGTACCGGTTCCGAGACCCGCATGGTCGGGTCATCTATGTCGGCAAGGCCAAGAGCCTGCGCAGCCGGCTGACGTCGTACTTCGCCGACGTCGCGAGCCTCGCGCCCCGCACCCGGCAGATGGTGATGACGGCAGGCAGTGTCGAGTGGACGGTGGTCACCACCGAGGTCGAGGCACTGCAGTTGGAGTACAACTGGATCAAGGAGTTCGATCCTCGCTTCAACATCCGCTACCGCGACGACAAGACCTACCCGGTGCTGGCCGTCACGCTCAACGAGGAGTACCCCCGGCTGATGGTGTACCGCGGGCCTCGCCGCAAGGGGGTGCGGTACTTCGGTCCGTATTCGCATGCCTGGGCGATCCGCGAGACGCTCGATCTGCTGACTCGGGTGTTCCCGGCCAGGACCTGTTCGGCGGGAGTGTTCAAGCGGCACAGGCAGATCGACCGCCCATGTCTGCTCGGCTACATCGACAAGTGTTCGGCGCCGTGCATCGGCCGGGTGAGTGCCGAGGAGCACCGGCGGATCGTGCTGGACTTCTGCGATTTCCTGTCGGGCAAGACCGACCGGTTGGCCCGCGACCTGGAGCAGCAGATGACCGCGGCCGCCGAGGAGCTGGATTTCGAGCGTGCGGCCCGGCTGCGTGACGACATCGGCGCGCTCAAGCGAGCGCTGGAGAAGCAGGCCGTGGTGCTGGGCGACGGCACCGACGCCGACGTGGTGGCGTTCGCCGACGACGACCTCGAGGCGGCGGTTCAGGTGTTCCACGTGCGTGGCGGCCGGGTTCGGGGTCAGCGGGGCTGGATCGTCGAGAAGTCTTCGGAGCCGGAGGCGACCCGTGATTCGGATCCCGAAAAATCGGGGCAGGAGCAGCTCGTCGAGCAGTTCTTGACCCAGTTCTACGGCGAACAGGCCGAACTCGGCGGCGCCGCCGACGAGGCGACCAACCCGGTGCCTCGGGAGGTCTTGGTGCCGGTGCTGCCCCCCAATGCCGATGAACTGTCGGCATGGTTGTCAGGGCTTCGCGGTTCGCGGGTGAGCCTGCGGGTGCCGGTTCGCGGTGACAAGCGCACCCTGGCCGAGACTGTCGCCCGCAACGCCCACGAGGCCCTGGCCCAACACAAGCTCAAGCGAGCCGGCGACTTCAACGCGAGATCGGAAGCACTGCAGAGCATTCAGGATTCCCTCGGCCTGGCCGATGCGCCGTTGCGGATCGAGTGCGTGGACATCAGCCACGTGCAGGGCACCGATGTGGTCGCCTCGCTGGTGGTGTTCGAGGACGGGCTGCCGCGGAAGTCGGACTACCGGCACTATGCGATCCGCGAGGCTGCCGGTGAGGGGCGCTCGGACGACGTCGCCTCGATCGCCGAGGTGACACGACGCCGCTTTCTGCGGCACGTCACCGATGCGCAACCCGACCCCAGCACCGAGCAGCGCCCACGCCGGTTCGCCTATCCGCCCAACCTGTTCGTGGTCGACGGCGGTGCTCCCCAGGTCAATGCGGCCGCTGCGGTGCTCGACGAGTTGGGTGTCACTGATGTCGCGGTGATCGGGCTGGCCAAGCGGCTGGAAGAGGTGTGGGTGCCGTCCGAGCCGGATCCGGTGATCTTCCCGCGCAACAGCGAGGGGTTGTATCTGTTGCAACGTGTGCGCGACGAGGCACACCGGTTCGCGATCAGCTACCACCGCAGCAAGCGGTCCAAGCGGATGACCGCCTCGGCGCTCGATTCGGTGCGCGGACTGGGGGAGCAGCGCCGCAAGGCGTTGGTGACCCATTTCGGCTCGGTGGCGCGCCTCAAAGAGGCCACGGTGGAGGAGATCACCGCGGTGCCGGGGATCGGGGTGGCGACGGCGAAGGCCGTCCTGGCTGCGCTCGGCGGCGGGCCGCCAGTGGAGTCGGGCGGCGGGCCGCCAGTTGAGTCGGGCGGCGGGCCGCCAGTTGAGTCCGAGTCACCCGAAAACGGTGACCCGCGAAGTGAGAATGGCGCCGGACTGGGCGATTCAGGGGCGCCCGCAACGCTTATCGAGGATGATCGACGCAGGGTGTCGGGATGACGGGTAACGGGGACATGAGTAGCCAGGCGGGTCGCGCATGAATGAACATCTGCGCGAGGGCGGCATCGTCGGTGGTGCGGACGCGGATTCGGATATCGGCGTAGTGCTGGTCACCGGACTGTCCGGCGCGGGCCGCGGCACCGCTGCCAAGGTGTTGGAGGACCTCGGCTGGTACGTCGCCGACAACCTGCCGCCGGAGCTGATCGCCCGCATGGTCGAGTTGGGGTTGGCCGCCGGGTCACGGATCACGCAGCTCGCCGTGGTGATGGATGTGCGGTCGCGCGGGTTCACCGGTGATCTTGATTGGGTTCGCAACGAGCTGGCGGCCCGCAGCATCACCCCGCGGGTGTTGTTCCTCGAGGCGTCCGACGACATCCTGGTCCGTCGTTACGAACAGAACCGGCGTAGCCACCCGTTGCAGGGCACTCAGACATTGGCTGAGGGGATCGCTGCCGAGCGGGCGTTGCTGGCGCCGGTGCGGGCAGCCGCCGATCTGGTGATCGACACGTCCGCCCTACCGGTGCCGGCCCTGCGTGAGAGCATCGAGCGGGCGTTCGGCGGTGAGACCGTCGCGTACACGAATGTCACGGTGGAGTCTTTCGGTTACAAGTACGGCCTGCCGATGGACGCGGACACGGTGATGGACGTCCGGTTCCTACCGAACCCGCACTGGGTGGACGAGCTGCGGCCGCACACCGGTCAGCATCCGGATGTGCGTGATTATGTGCTGGGGCAAGCGGGGGCCAGGGAGTTTCTGGACACCTACCATCGTCTGTTGGACGTGGTGATCGCCGGTTACCGCCGGGAGGGGAAGCGTTATATGACCGTCGCCATCGGGTGCACCGGCGGCAAACATCGGAGTGTGGCGATCGCCGAGGCGCTGGCGGAGCGTTTGCAGGGCGGTGACGGGCTGACCGTGCACGTGCTGCACCGGGATCTGGGTCGCGAATGACCCCCCGCATCGTGGCCCTCGGTGGAGGGCATGGGTTGTACGCCACCCTGTCCGCGGCGCGTCGGCTCAGCCCACATGTGACGGCCGTGGTGACGGTCGCCGACGACGGCGGATCGTCGGGCCGGCTGCGCAGCGAACTCGATGTGGTGCCGCCTGGTGATCTGCGAATGGCGTTGGCGGCGTTGGCCTCTGACAGTCCGCACGGTCGATTGTGGGCAACCATCATCCAGCACCGCTTCGGTGGCAGCGGCGCACTGGCCGGCCATCCGATCGGCAATTTGATCCTGGCGGGGCTCAGTGAGGTACTGGCCGATCCGGTTGCCGCGCTCGACGAGCTCGGGCGCATCCTGGGGGTCAAGGGCCGGGTGCTGCCGATGTGCCCGATTGCCCTGCAGATCGAGGCCGACGTCGCGGGGCTGGAATCCGATCCTCGGATGAGCCGGGTGATCCGCGGTCAGGTGGCGATTGCCACGACGGTCGGCAAGGTGCGCCGGGTACGGCTGCTGCCCGGCGATCCACCGGCAACCCGGCAGGCGGTCGAGGCCATCATGAGCGCCGACCTGGTGGTGCTCGGGCCGGGCTCGTGGTTCACCAGTGTCATCCCACACGTGTTGGTGCCGCAGTTGGCGGCGGCGCTGCGGTCGACGACGGCGCGGCGGGCGCTGGTCTTGAATCTGGCGGCCGAGCCGGGCGAAACGGCGGGGTTCTCCGCCGAGCGCCACATCCACGTTCTGGCCCAGCATGCCCCGGACTTCAGCGTGCATGACATCATCGTCGATGCCAGCCGGGTGCCGAGCGACCGCGAACGGGAGCAACTCAGCCGCACTGCCAACATCCTCAACGCCCGTGTTGAGTTTGCTGACGTGTCTCGACCTGGTACACCTTTACATGACCCGGCGAAGTTGGCCGCGGCGCTGGAGGGTGTCCGGCTGCGCGCGATGGCGCCCGGTGCCGTGCAGGAGCCCACCGTTCCCACGCCCGCAGCGAGGTCGGTCGACATGGCGCGCCAGGAGCCGGCGCCGAATACACCGAGAGGGGACGATCCGTGGCGATGACAGCCGAGGTGAAGGACGAGCTGAGCCGTCTCGTAGTCAACTCGGTCAGCGCTCGTCGCGCGGAGGTGGCGTCGTTGTTGCGCTTTGCCGGCGGCCTGCACATCGTGGCGGGCCGGGTGGTGGTCGAAGCCGAGGTCGACCTCGGGATCATCGCTCGCCGTCTGCGTAAGGACATCTACGACCTCTACGGGTACAACGCCGTGGTGCACGTGCTGTCCGCCAGCGGGATCCGCAAGAACACCCGGTACGTGGTGCGGGTCGCCGCTGACGGTGAGGCGCTGGCACGACAGACCGGATTGCTCGATCTTCGTGGCCGCCCGGTGCGAGGCCTGCCCGCACAGGTGGTCGGCGGCAGTGTCGGTGACGCCGAAGCGGCGTGGCGTGGGGCGTTCCTGGCCCACGGATCGTTGACCGAGCCGGGACGGTCGTCGGCTCTGGAGGTCAGCTGCCCCGGCCCGGAGGCGGCGCTGGCGCTCGTCGGTGCGGCCCGCCGGCTCGGAGTCAGCGCCAAGGCCCGGGAGGTGCGTGGCAGCGATCGGGTGGTGGTGCGTGACGGCGAGGCGATCGGCGCGTTGTTGACTCGCATGGGCGCCCAGGACACCCGGTTGACGTGGGAGGAACGGCGCATGCGCCGCGAGGTCCGCGCCACGGCCAACCGCCTGGCCAATTTCGACGATGCCAACCTGCGCCGCTCGGCGCGTGCCGCGGTGGCCGCGGCTGCCCGGGTGGAGCGGGCTTTGGACATCCTGGGTGAGGGGGTGCCCGATCATCTGGCTGCGGCAGGCAAGCTGCGGGTCGAACACCGGCAGGCATCGCTGGAAGAGCTGGGCCGGCTCGCCGATCCGCCGATGACCAAAGATGCTGTGGCCGGCCGCATCCGGCGGCTGCTGTCGATGGCCGACCGCAAGGCGAAGCAAGACGGGATTCCCGACACCGAGTCGGCGGTCACCCCGGATCTGCTCGACGACGCCTGAGCTGGAACTCGCGTCTACGTCAGGTGGGCGCCGCGCTTGATGTCGGTCACGAGCAGCGGGTTGGACCCGGCCATCCTCTCGAGCATCTCAAGTGTCCCGTCTACTCCGTCACCCAATGATTGTGCGGCGGCCACGGTGTCGGCGGTGACGCCGACCAGTTGTACGAAGCGCAGGGCGCCGAAACCGGTATCGATCTGCCCGAGTTGAGGGTCTTTCCCGAACATGATGGCGGTCAGCTCGGTTCGGGGCTCGCCCAGCGTGATGGGTCCGCCGACTTGAATTCGGTGACCCACGTCGAGTGCTTCACTGCCGCTGAAAACCAGGTCGCCCAACCGCTGCAGCAGGAGCACCGCCCACGTCGGCACCTGCGGCGCCAGCGGTTGCGTGAGGTCGATGTCGGCGGCAACTCGAAAGGTCCATTCGAAGTCTGCCCAGATGTCGTGCTCGTCGGAAGACGGGTCGGATTCGAACACGTTGGAGAACCCGTACGTGACGAGGTGCCAGTGAGGCTGCGGGGCTGATGTATTCGGGTAGGCGGTGATTCCCCAAATCCCCTCGCCGGGCAGACGGGCATCGGTGCGTCCGAAATGGGGTGCGGCGCCGTCGAGTCCCGGGTAGAGCCGTGCGAGTGCGGCATCGATCGCATCCCAGCCGGGAGACTCATCGCCGTCGCTTGCGGCAGAGGTCGAGTGGTCGAACTGCTCGCGATGCGGTTTGGAGGGCAGCACGCCGACGACGATCAGGAACACGAAACCGATGTAGGGCACCATGATCAGCAGAGCGAGCCAGCGTGACCGGTCGGCATCCTGAAGCCGGCGGGCCAACAGTGCCGAGCTGGGAACCACGCACGCCAGCACGAATACCACCGCAATCACCCGGAAAGTCGGCCCGAGTGCGCTGTCGTCCCCGACTGCAGCCGCCAATGCCGCCCACAGAATCGCAACAGCGGCGAATGCCACCACGACCCACCAGTACTCGCTGCGGGACGCGCGCCCGGAGAAGCGGGCGTAGCTGCGGACGAAGCGTGACACGGCCTGGCTGAATGTCGCCCCGTACAGGGGCAAGGTGAGATCGCTCGGATCGGTCGCGCCGACAGGTTGGGACGGGGTTTCCTCGCTGCGGGTCACGGATTCCTCTGCTGAACTATTCGGTTGGATGCACTCTCTGGCGCACGCTAACACCGCACCATCCGCGCCAGGTACGCAATGCGAAATGTGTTATCAGAGTGCGACTTCGGCTGAAACGCAGCTACTGGCCGGCCAAATGCGCTGCGCCACCGGCAGCGCGGCCGCCGCTGGCGGTTGTGAATCGCGTCGTCAGCAGCACTGCCACGTGACGCTCACGCGGTCGAAGGCCCTCGCCGCGAGGTCTTCTGGGCGGATCATGAAGTACAGAATGCCGCAGTCGCCCCACATGAATCCGGCATTGTCGTCGGTGTCGAACTGGGCGAGGAGCTGCCATCGGCGTGATTCCACCGTGATGGCGGGATCACTCCAATTGAGCTGGTTGCGTCCGCCGGCGCTCAGCTGCCCATAGGCGATCTCGACCTCGACGGGGCCTTGAACCGGATCAGGGTGGCCGCCGACCTGATGAAGAGGTCCGGGATTTGCTTGCCGCACGGCGTCCAATGTCTCGAACACACCGCTCCATCCCTGCGCCGGCAGGTCTTCGTAGTGAAGGTCCGGGTGCTCCCACGTCGGCCAGGTCAGGATCGGCTCGGCCAGAAGCTCGACTTCCCGATAGGCCGTGATCGGCGATGGAGGCTCGGTCAGCACGACCGGCACATCCGCTGGGGTATGGATCACTCTGGCGCCGTCGTCGGTTCCGAACAAAGCGCCGACGAGTTCTAAGCCGTCGTCGACCTGGCCGTCGAAGAAGAAGAACGACAGCAGCCCGTCCGGCGGGAACCCGGCCGCGTTCAGCGATTCCGGCATGTACGGGACAAGTTTCCGGCAGTCGAGGGTGGCGATGTGCGTCAGCGGACCGTAACCGCTCCACGTCGGCCACTCGGTATCTCGCGGAAGGGGAGCCGGCCCGCCCAGGTGACCGACCGCTTGAGTTGACGCTGCGCCCGGCAGGGAAGCGACTCTCGCGGGCGGGCCGGATGCCCGTAAGCGGGTGCCCTCGATCAACATCGATGCCCACTGCGCTCCGAGTTCGTCGCCCAGATGTTGACGTCCGGCAGCCGCGACGCGTCGGCGCACGGTCTCGATCGATTCCATTTGTTCCCTCATCGACGGTGTCGGAAGCGTCGAAAACTCGCTGGAGACCGGCGGTCCCGCTTCTGCCCAGCATGTCTCACCGTTGCGGCTCGTGCCTGCGGATGCCGAAGGAGGACACCCGCCGATTATCGCCGACGGCCGACGCGATCCCGCAGTTTCGGATAGCAACCACTATCCGAAATTTCAGATAACGGTTACTATCTGAAATGTGGTCGATGAACGAAGTGACGTGGACGCGCCGCCGGCGCGGCTGACCAGGGCCGAAGCTCAGGCTCGGACGCGGGCGGCGCTGCTGGATGCTGCCGCCCAAACCTGTGCGCGCAAGGGGTACGCCGCGGCATCGGTGG
The DNA here is from genome assembly GCF_019645875.1 of Mycolicibacterium senegalense. Classification (GTDB taxonomy): domain Bacteria; phylum Actinomycetota; class Actinomycetes; order Mycobacteriales; family Mycobacteriaceae; genus Mycobacterium; species Mycobacterium senegalense. Next base: position 2,511,504 of record NZ_CP081000.1, read on the forward strand.
ATGAGATCGCCGCGGCGGCGGGATACTCGGTCGGCGCCGTCTACTCGAACTTCTCCAGCAAGGAGCAACTGTTCTCCGAGCTGATGAACGAGCGGGCCTCGGGACGGCTCGATCAGGTGGTGCAGACCATCGCCGGGAACGCCGGCGGGGGACCGCTGAGCGCCTTGGGCCGCGTACTGGTCGAGATCGCCGACAACGACATCGAGTTCGAGGCGATTCAGGCCGAATTCTGGTTGCACGCCGTGCGCAATCCCGATTCCATGCAGACGCTGCGCGGCCGCTCGGCGCGCACCCTGGCGTCGCTGCGCGAGATCCTCGCTGATGCATTGGAGCGCAACGACATCGACGACAGCGTTTCGGTGGAGGGATTCGCCGTGGTGGTTCTCGCGCTCTTCCAGGGTTTGATCCGGCAGCGGCGCATCGACCCCGATCGCGTTCCCGAGGAGCTCTTCGGTCAGGCCCTGGCCTGGCAGCTGGCCGGTATGCCCAAGAAAGACACCAAGAAAGACACGAGGTAAACGGAGATGGATCCCGTCCGCATCGGGCTCTACGCCATGCCCGCCTTCCTCGTCCTGATGGCAGTCGAGTTCCTCAGCTACCGTTTCGACAAAGACGACGATTCCGCTCGGGCCCGGTCCGGGGTGTCATGGCGGGACACCGGCACAAACCTGTCGATCTACGCGCTGGGCATCGTTTTGCGGCCGCTGGAAAAATTCATCGCCGTTCCCATGGTGGCGGTCGCCGCGGCCGTGACGCCCTTGCACCTGTCGGCGTCGCACTGGTGGGTGTGGGTGCTGGCCATCGTGTTGGCCGACTTGGCCTACTACGTGCAACACCGGATGTCACACCGCGTCCGGATGTTCTGGGCCGCGCACAACGTGCACCACTCGAGCCAGTACTTCAACCTGTCCACGGCCCTGCGCTTGTCGTGGCTGATCCCCGGATCGTTCCTGTCCACCGTCGGTTTCGTGGGCTTGGCGCTCGTCGGCATTCCGGCGTGGCTGGTATTCCTGTCGCAGTCGATCGTGCTGCTCTACCAGTTCCCCATCCACACCGAGCGCATCGACCGGTTGCCTCGCGCAATCGAGTTCGTGTTCAACACCCCGTCGCACCATCGGGTGCATCACGGCGCCAACAACCCGTACCTCGACAAGAACTACGCAGGGATCTTCATCCTGTGGGACCGGATGTTCGGCACGTTCGTGGCCGAGGACGAACCCGTGCGTTACGGCCTGACCAAGAACATCGATACCCACAACCCGATCAAGGTCAATTACCACGAGTTCGTGGCCATGATCGGCGACGTCTGGGGGGCCCGCACCTGGCGCGGGCGGCTCGGCTACCTCTTCGGTCCGCCCGGGTGGCGTGAAAACACCCAGACTGCAACGACTGTCGAAACTGAGGCGCAGGAGCTGTCCGTCCAGGGCGTCGCCCGCTGACCTGTCGGCCCCGGTCGTTGCCGCCCCGTGCCGGATTGTCGTCCGTGAGACACGCCGACGTCATCGTGGCGTTGTAGTGTGTTGCGACAAACTTCGACGTCAACCCCACGATTGAGGCAGCGGTCGCAGATGAGACTGATTCTTGAGCTGATCCGTCCGTACCGGTTGCTGGTCGCGGGTATCTTCGCGGTGCTGCTGGTGCAGATCGCCACCGGCCTGGCCGCGCCGTGGCCGTTGAAAGTCGTGCTGGACAGCGTGGTCGGTCACCACCCGTTGCCGGGTTGGCTCCACGGAATGCTGCAGCCGCTGCTCGGCGGCGAGGGCAAGATGCATATCGCCGGTCTGGCCGCGATCATGGTCCTGGTCATCGCCGTGGTGGCAGCGGTGGCGTCATACGTCTCCAACTACCTGACCGAAACCGTCGGCCAGCGCATCGGCAACGATCTGCGGACCCGGGCCTACCACCACCTGCAGCAGTTGTCCCTCAATTACTTCGACACCCATCGGGTGGGCCCGATCCTGAGCACACTCACCGATGACGTCGACACCATCCAGGGTTTCGCGTCGTCCTCGACTCTGGGCATCGCGACCGATCTGCTGACCATCGTGGGCATGTTGGCCATGATGTTGTGGCTGCAGTGGGATTTCACGCTCATCGCGCTCGCGGTCGCGCCGCTGTTGCTGCTGTTCGTGTCGCGCATCCGGAAGGCCGTCAAGGCCGCGACCCACGAAGTGCGCAAACGCGAATCCGACATCGTCGCGGTCGCCGAGGAGGGCCTGCAGTCCATCCGGGTGGTCAAGGCATTCGATCGCGAGGACATGCAGGAACGCCAGTTGGCGCTGGCCGGTCAACAGGCGGTCGACGCGGCGCTCAACGCGCGTCGCGTGAAATCGGTGGTGTCGCCGATCGTGGGCGTCGTGGTGGCGGCCTGCACCGCGCTGGTGTTGTGGCGCGGGTCGGCGCTCATCCTCGCCGGTGCGATGACGGCGGGCACCCTGACCGTGTTCATCTCGTATCTGGCTTCTTTCTTCAAACCGGTCCAGGATCTGGCCAAGCTCACCAACACCATCGCCATGGCGTCCGTCGGCGTGGATCGCGTCAACGCCCTGCTTACTGCCGAGACATCGGTTCAGGAGAAACCCGACGCGGTCGAGCCCGAGCAGCTCACGGGCGCGATCAGCTTCGACCGGGTGGCGTTCGGCTACGACAGCGAGACGCCTGTGCTGCGTGAGGTCACCTTCGAGGTGCAACCGGGTCAGCTGGTCGGCGTCGTCGGGCACACCGGGAGCGGAAAATCCAGTCTGGTCAGCCTGATTCCGCGGTTCTACGACCCGAGTGCGGGCAGCGTCCGGATCGACGGGGTCGACCTGCGGGACTACAAACTCCATGAGCTACGCAGCCAGATCGCCTACGTCTTGCAGGACACGGTGCTGTTCCGCGGCACCATCCGCGACAACATCGCCTTCGGCCGGCCCGACGCCGGTCACGACGAGATCATCGAGATGGCCAAGTTGGCGAATGCTCACGAGTTCATCTCGGCAATGCCGCTGGGCTACGACAGCCCGGTCGGGGAGCGGGGCCTGACCCTCTCCGGCGGTCAGCGTCAGCGCATCGGTATCGCCCGCGCGCTGATCCGGGACAGCCCCATCCTCATCCTCGACGAACCGACCGCGGCCCTGGATGCGGAGTCCGAACACCTGGTGATGTCGGCGTTGCAGCGGTTGATGACCGGACGCACCGTGATCACGATCGCCCACCGGCTCAGCACAATTCGAGACGCGGACAAGATCGTCGTGCTCGAGGAGGGCAGGGTGGTGGAGGAGGGCACGCACACCGAGCTCCTGACCGCCGGCGGCAGATACGCCGAGTTGCACCGCATCCAATACGAGGACGAGACAACGTGACGCGTTCGCTGATTATCCTGCCCGACGACTCCGCCAAGCCCGTGATCGATGCGATCGGTGGCGCCGAGCGGTCCGTGCGGATCAAGATGTTCGCCTTCAGCCATCCGGCGCTGCTGGAAGCAGTTGTGGCCGCTCACCGGCGCGGTGTGGACATCAAGGTCATGCTGAACCCGGAGCGGCGCGACGGCGTGACCGACAACGACACCGCGCGGGAGATGTTGCAGCGGTTCGGTATCGAGGTCCGCCACAGCAACCCCGCTTTCGACCTGACGCACGAGAAGTCCATGGTCGTCGACGACCACTACGCCTTCGTCGAGTCGTTGAACTGGACCGAGGAGAACTTCACGGTCACCCGCGATTACGCCGTCGTCACTCCCAGCGCCTATGAGGTCGCCGAGATCATCGACTGCTTCGAAGCGGATTGGGCGCGTGAAGAATTCGATCCCGGCGGCGGGTCTCACCTGATCTGGTGCCCGACCAACGGCAGGCATCGCATCGCCGAGTTCATCGACAGCGCCAAGCACACCCTGTTCGTCCAGAACGAGCGCTACCAGGACCCGGTGATCATCGAGCGTCTGGTCCGTGCCGCGCATCGGGGGGTGAAAGTTCACGTCATGGCCCGTGCGGCCCACCATCTCAAGTCGGGCAAGCTGCTCGAGGGCGTGAGCGGGATGCGCATCCTCGACGACGTCGGCATCAAAATCCACCGGCTCAAGCACATGAAGCTGCACGCCAAGATGATCCTGGCCGACCACGAGCGGGCCATCGTGGGCTCGATCAACTTCTCCCCGGGCAGCTTCGACCATCGACGCGAATTGGCCATCGAAGTGACCGATCACCACATCATCAAGCGCCTCAACGAAGTGGCTCACCACGACTGGAAACATTCGGAGCGGATGGACCTCTCGGACGATGGACTCATCGCCGATCTGGTCGGTCAGGATCCACACGAAGTCGATCAACTCGCCCTACGGGACCGCGACATCTGATGCACTGGCCAAGCCGCACAGTGGCGCATTTTCGGCACTAGGCTGGCGGCGGGCAGTTAAACGGCAACCGAGGGAGAATCACGTGACCATCCGGGTAGGCGTTAACGGCTTCGGCCGCATCGGGCGCAACTTCTACCGGGCCCTGGCAACGCAGCAGGCCGAGGGCAAGAACACTGACATCGAAATCGTGGCGGTCAACGACCTCACCGACAACGCCACCTTGGCTCACCTGCTGAAGTTCGATTCGATTCTCGGCCGCCTGCCGCAGGACGTCAGTCTCGAGGGTGACGACACCATCGTCATCGGCGACAAGTCGATCAAGGCCCTCGAGGTCAAGGAGGGGCCGGCCGCCCTGCCATGGGGCGACCTCGGCGTCGACGTCGTCGTCGAGTCCACCGGTATCTTCACCAAGCGCGACAAGGCCCAGGGCCACCTCGACGCCGGTGCCAAGAAGGTGATCATCTCCGCCCCGGCCACCGACGAGGACATCACGATCGTGCTGGGCGTCAACGACGACAAGTACGACGGCAGCCAGAACATCATCTCCAACGCGTCCTGCACCACCAACTGCCTCGGGCCGCTGGCCAAGGTCCTCAACGACGAGTTCGGCATCGTCAAGGGACTGATGACCACGATCCACGCCTATACCCAGGACCAGAACCTGCAGGACGGGCCGCACCGGGATCTGCGCCGCGCCCGTGCTGCCGCGCTGAACATCGTGCCGACCTCCACCGGCGCCGCCAAGGCCATCGGCCTGGTACTGCCCGAGCTCAAGGGAAAACTGGACGGCTACGCGCTGCGGGTGCCGGTTCCCACCGGTTCGGTCACCGACCTGACTGCCGAGCTGGCCAAGCCGGCGCCCGCCGACGAGATCAACGCCGCGATGAAGGCCGCCGCGGAGGGCCCGATGAAGGGCATCTTGAAGTACTACGATGCGCCGATCGTGTCCAGCGACATCGTCACCGACCCACACAGTTCGATCTTCGACTCCGGCCTGACTAAGGTCATCGACAATCAGGCCAAGGTCGTCTCCTGGTACGACAACGAGTGGGGCTACTCCAACCGCCTCGTCGATTTGGCCGCTCTGGTAGGGAAGTCGCTCTAATAACAATGGCAGTCAAGACACTCGAAGACCTGTTGGCCGAGGGCGTAGAAGGGCGCGGCGTTCTGGTCCGCTCCGATCTCAACGTCCCCCTCGACGACCAGGGGCAGATCACCGACCCCGGACGCATCATCGCCTCGGTGCCGACGCTGCGGGCGCTGGCCGAGGCCGGCGCCAAGGTTGTCGTCACCGCGCACCTCGGCCGCCCGAAGGGCTCCCCGGATCCGAAGTTGTCGCTGGCGCCGGTCGCCGCGGCGCTGGGGGACAAGCTCGGTCGCCACGTGCAGCTGGCCGGTGACGTGGTCGGTACCGATGCCCTGGCCCGCGCCGAGGGCCTGACCGACGGTGACGTGCTGCTGCTGGAGAACATCCGCTTCGATCCGCGCGAGACCAGCAAGGACGACGGCGAGCGGTTGGCCCTGGCCAAGGCGCTGGCTGCCCTGGTCGAGGGCGCGGACGGTTCGCCGGGCGCGTTCGTCTCCGACGGCTTCGGTGTGGTGCACCGCAAGCAGGCCTCCGTCTACGACGTCGCCACTCTGCTGCCGCACTACGCCGGCACGCTGGTCGACGCCGAGGTCAAGGTGCTCGAGCAGCTGACCAGCTCGACCGAACGGCCCTACGCCGTGGTCCTTGGTGGGTCCAAGGTCTCGGACAAGCTCGCGGTGATCGAGAACCTCGCCACCAAAGCCGACAGCCTCATCATCGGTGGTGGCATGTGCTTCACCTTCCTTGCTGCACAAGGGGTTTCGGTCGGTACCTCATTGTTGCAGGAGGAGATGATCGACACCTGCAAGCGCCTGCTCGATACCTACGCCGACGTGATCCACCTGCCCGTCGACATCGTGGTGGCCGACAAGTTCGCCGCCGACGCCGAGCCGGAGACCGTGGCCTCCGACCGTATCCCGGACGGCAAGATGGGCCTGGACATCGGGCCGGAGTCGGTCAAGCGTTTCACCGCCCTGCTGTCCAACGCCAAGACCGTGTTCTGGAACGGCCCGATGGGCGTGTTCGAGTTCCCGGCATTCGCGGCGGGCACCAAGGGAGTGGCCGAGGCGATCATCGGTGCCACCGAGAAGGGCGCATTCAGCGTCGTCGGTGGTGGCGACTCGGCGGCCGCGGTGCGTCAGCTCGGCTTGCCCGAGGACGGCTTCTCGCACATCTCGACCGGTGGCGGGGCGTCCCTGGAATACCTGGAGGGCAAAGAACTGCCCGGTATCGAAATCCTGAAATAGCCGTACAGGGAGTTAAGGACACACATGGCCCGTAAGCCGCTCATCGCCGGCAACTGGAAGATGAACCTCAATCATTTCGAGGCCATCGCGCTGGTGCAGAAGATCGCATTCGCCTTGCCGGACAAGTACTTCGACAAAGTGGATGTCACCGTCATTCCGCCGTTCACCGATCTGCGCAGCGTGCAGACGCTGGTCGACGGGGACAAGCTGCGTCTGACCTACGGGGCGCAGGATCTGTCGCAACACGACTCGGGCGCCTACACCGGTGACATCAGCGGGGCGTTCTTGGCGAAGCTCGGCTGCAGCTTCGTCGTGGTGGGGCACTCCGAGCGGCGTACGTATCACCACGAGGACGACGCGGTGGTGGCAGCCAAAGCCGCCGCAGCGTTCAAGCACGGCATCACCCCGATCATCTGCATCGGTGAGCAGCTTGAGGTGCGCGAGGCGGGCAACCATGTCGAGTACAACGTGAACTCGCTGCGCGGCTCCCTGGCCGGTCTGAGCAAGGAGCAGATCGGCCAGGCCGTCATCGCCTACGAGCCGGTGTGGGCCATCGGTACCGGCCGCGTGGCCAGCGCGGCCGACGCTCAAGAGGTCTGCAAGGCCATCCGTGACGAGTTGGGCAACCTCTCGTCGCCGCAGCTCGCCGCCGGCGTCCGAGTGCTCTACGGCGGTTCGGTCAACGCCAAGAACGTGGGCGAGATCGTCGCGCAGGGCGACGTGGACGGCGCGCTGGTCGGCGGCGCTTCGCTGGACGGTGAGCAGTTCGCCACCTTGTCGGCCATCGCGGCCGGCGGGCCGCTGCCGTAACCCCGGGGACCTGGGCCGGACACCGCACCCGGTAGTCTTACAGCCATGGAATTGGCTCTGCAGATCACTCTGGTCGTGACCAGCGTGCTGGTCGTGCTCTTGGTGCTGCTGCACCGCGCCAAAGGTGGCGGTCTGTCCACCCTGTTCGGTGGCGGTGTCCAGTCCAGCCTGTCCGGTTCTACCGTCGTCGAGAAGAACCTCGACCGCCTGACGCTGTTCGTGACCGGTATCTGGCTGGTCTCGATCGTCGGCGTCGCGCTGCTGATCAAGTACAGCTGACGGCTGGCCGAGGTCCGCTACGCAAGAAAACGAGAGCCGCCCCGATATCACTACCGGGGCGGCTCTCGTTTGTGTCAGCGGCTCAGTAGCCTGCTACTTCCTCTGGTCCGGCTGCGCTCAGCAGTGCCCGTGATCCGGATACTCCCAGCCGTGTCGCCCCAGCAGCGATCATGGCCCGTGCCTGCTCCAGGGTGCGCACTCCGCCCGACGCCTTCACCGCCAGCCCGCTGTCGCGAACGGTACGGTGCATGAGTTCGACCGCGTGCACCGAGGCTCCTCCGGACGGGTGGAAGCCGGTCGAGGTCTTGACGAAGTCGGCTCCGGCCGCCACCGCGGCTCGGCACGTCTGGATGATCTCCTGGTCGGTCAATGCGGCGGATTCGATGATCACCTTCAGTACCGTCGGTGCCGGCGCAGCGGCCCGGACGGCAGCGATGTCGGCTTCGACGCGGTCGTAGGCGCCCGCCTTGGCCGCTCCGATGTCGATCACCATGTCGATCTCGTCGGCGCCGTGGCCTACAGCCTCGGCGGCCTCGGCGGCTTTGACAGCCGAGCTGTGCTTCCCGCTGGGAAAGCCGCAGACCGCGGCGAGTTTGAGGGTCGAACCGGAGGGGATTTCGACGGGCAGCATCGAAGGCGATACACATACCGAATAGGTGCCCAGCTCGATTGCATCGGCGATTAGAAGCTCGACGTCGGCGGCGGTCGCCTCGGGTTTGAGCAGGGTGTGGTCGATCATCGCGGCGGTCTCTGCCGCTGTCGGAGTGACGCTGGTCATCGAATTCGGAACCTTCCGTTGTTGCTTGGAGTTTCAGGCGGTCTTGGTCTGGCGGTCGAGCAGATAGTTCATGATCAACGCCGCGATCAGGATCAGTCCGGTCACCAGCATCTGGAAGAACGAACTCAAGCCCAGCAAGTTGAACAGGTTGCGCAGCACCGACAGCAGCAGAACAGCGATGAAGGTGCCCATCACGCCGCCCTTTCCGCCGAACAGGCTGGTGCCGCCGAGCACCACTGCGGCAATGGCATCGAGCTCGAGGCCAGTGTGGGCGTTGGGTTGGCCGATGGTGAGCCGGGCGGTGAGCAGCACCCCGGACAGCGCAGCCAGACCGCCGCAGATCACGTACGCCGCGGTGGTGATGCGCTGCACCGGCAGCCCCGACAACCGGGCAGCTTTGGCATTGCTACCGACCGCGTAGATGTGCTCGCCGAACGTGGTGCGGCGTAGCACCAGACCCACGACGAGAGCGGTGGCCACGAAAATCAGCCCGACGACGGGGATGCCGGCGATCGCTCCGGCGCCCAGAAACCGCAAACCCACTGGGATTTCGGCGGTAGTGGGACTGCCGTTGGTGGTCAGGAAGGTCAGCCCGCGGATGCTCTGCATCCCGGCCAGGGTCACCATGAACGCCGGCAGCCCCAGATACGAGCTCAAACCGCCCATGACGCCGCCGGCCACCAGCCCACTGAGGATCGCCAGCGCCATGGCCAACGGCCAGGCGATTCCGAATCCGATCAGGATGGCCACCAGCATTCCGGATAACGCTGCGACACTGCCCACCGAGAGGTCGATTCCGGAGGTGAGGATCACCACCGTCATCCCGATCGCCACGATGCCGGTGAGGCTGGACTGTTGCAGCAGGTTCGCCAGGTTTTGCGAGGAAAGGAACTGTGGCGCGGTGACGGCGGCCACCACGACCAGTGCCACGAAGATGAACAGTAGATTGAACCGCACGATGATGTTCTGTCGGCGCGTGCGCACCGTACCGGCCTGGGCGGATGGGGCCGGCCGGGCCGTTCCCCGCAGTAGATCAGTCATTGTCGGTTCTTCCTGTGACTACGCAGCGGGAGATCTCCGCCGCCGATGCGGTTCTCGGGTCGAACATCGCGATGTTCTTGCCTTCGTGCATGACCCAGATCTGATCGCAGTTCTGAGTTAGTTCGCTCATCTCGCTGGATGCCATCAGCACCCCCACTCCGGCTTCGGCAAGTGCCCGAACCTGTTCGAACAGATCGTCTTTCGCACCTACGTCCAAGCCCCGGGTGGGCTCGTCCAGCAACAGCAGGTCGATCCCGCGAGCCATCCACTTGGCCAGCACCACCTTCTGTTGGTTGCCGCCAGAGAGCTGACCGACGGGCTGGTCCACGCTGGAGAACTTCACGCCCAGGCGCTGCAGCGCCGGCAGACACAACCGGCCGGCGGTCTTCATCGGGTTGAGGCCGAACGGTGCCAACGCGGCGATCCCGGCGTTGCGCAGGATCGACTGCTCCAGGAACAACCCCTGGCTCTTCCGGTCCTCGGGGACCAGCCCGATCCCGGCCCGGACTGCGTCACGCGGAGTCAGCCGGGTGATGTCGGCACCGGCCAGGCTCAGGTCGAGCTCCGCGGCTCTGTCGCCGAACAACGTGGCCAGCAACGTGGAGCGGCCCGCGCCACCCAGTCCGGCCAGCCCGACAATCTGGCCACGCTCGACGGTGATGCCGGATACGTCGATCACTCCCGCGATCGCGGCGCGGCGGATGCTCAACAGCTCGGCTCCGTCCCCGTTTTGGCGGGGCTGACGGGGAGACTGGGCGCTCAGGGCGCGTCCGATCATGGCTTCAACCAGGTCGTCCTTGGTCACCGTCGGGATGTCGTACACGCCGACGGTGGCCCCGTCCCGCATGACGGTGGCTCGGTCACCGATCGCCTTCACCTCGTCGAGGCGGTGCGAAATATAGATCACGGATTTGCCCGCGGCGGTGAGTTCCCGGATGACGCGAAACACCTCGGCGAGGTCGTGATTGGTGAGCGTGGCGCTGGGCTCATCCATCACGATGATGCGGGCATCGGTGGTGAGCGCCTTGGCGATTGCGGTGAGCTGCTGATCGGAGACCGAGAGGTCGGCGACGACGTCCGACGGTACGAAGCGGCCGCCGACCCGCGCGATTGCCTCGGCCGCCAGGCGATCCCGCTCCCTACGCGCGATGAGCGGGCCGCGCCGCGGCTCATGGCCGAGGAACAGGTTTTGCGCCACGGTCAGGTCCGGAACCAGATCGAGTTCCTGATAGATGGTGCTGATGCCGGCGCGGACTCCTCCGATGGGAGAGTTGAACGCGACCTGCTCGCCGTCGAGGGCAATCGTGCCGGAGTCCGGGGTGTAGAACCCCGACAGGATCTTCATCATCGTGCTCTTGCCGGCGCCGTTCTCGCCCAGCAGGCAGTGCACCTCGCCACGGGCGACCTCCAGGGTCGCGCCGTCACAGGCTCTGGTGCCGGGGAAGTTCTTCACGATGCCCTGCATTTGCAGCGCCGGTGTCGACCGAAGACTCCCAGGCTTTTCCGCCAGCGTGGTTTCAGCGTTGTGGCCAGGTGTCATGCCGGTGCTCCGAGCACGGTGTTGGCGGTGGGTTCGTCGGTGATCAGGACTGAGCACATGCCGCTGGTCAGGGCGCCTATGACGACCGGCACTTTGCGCGGTCCGGCCGCCACCGCGATGGCGCAGTTGGCGCCTTTGACGTCGTCGAGGCTCAAACCCACTGTGCGCCTGTCGATGTCGGGATAGGCCACGTCGCCGTTGGCGGTGATGTAGTGGGCCAGGATGTCGCCGCAGGCTCCGGCCGATTCGAGCAGACTGAGTTCGGTCGGGGTGACGGCACCGGATTCGACGAGTACTGATGTCGGACTCAGCGCGCCCAGCGAGAACAGGAGCGCGTCTGCCTGGCGGGCCCGGGACAGCACATCCTCCACGAATCCCTCGGCGTACAGCGCATCGCGGGTTTCGATCCGCTCGACGATCGCCGGCACCGGCAACAGTGTGGCCTGGCCACTGCCACTGTGGGCGATGCTGGTGACGATATTGGCGGCTTTTGTCGGATGAACGGACCGGCTGACGCCACCGTTGATCTGGATGACCTCGATCCCGCTGGTCCATCCAACCGGCAGTACCGCAGCGATCTGCTGCAGGGTGTTGCCCCAGGAAACACCCAGGGTGGTGATCCACGAGGAATTCGACTTCAGGTAGTTGGCAGCCGCGGTGGCGACGTGCTCACCTGGCGGCTCGCTGGGGTCGGGGCCCGGCACCACCACGCATTCGCGGAGGTTGAACCGGCTACGCATCTTCGCCTCTAGCTCGACCCGACGTGCCTGTGGGTGAACGATCTTGATCTGGACGAGGCCCACGCCCCGGGCCTCGTCGAGCAGGCGTCCGACCTTCCACCGGGTCAAGTGGAGTTCGGATCCGATGTCTTCCTGGGTGCGGCCCTGCTCGTAATAGCACTGCGCCACATAGAGCAGCAGATCGGTATGGCTGCGGTCGGCGGTCGCGCTCATCGTGGCCGTCCGTTCTTCGCGCGAGCGCTCATCACCGCACCACCCGGAACGGTCCACGGATCATTGCCGCAGGACCGGTGTCACCGTCAACCGTGTCACACATGATCGGGCGCAGCGCGGCAGTCAGCCTTTGATAGTCGGCAAACGTCTGCTCGTACACGGCGATTCGCTTCGGGTCCGGTTCCAGTGGCCGTACGCGCGGAGCGAACAGCTGCGAGCCCGCGCTCAGGCTGGGCACGATCTCCGAGGCGGTGGCAGCGATCACGGCGCAGGCCCGCAGCGTCAGGTTCTCGCCGATCACCAGCTCGGCGGGCCGCCCCAGCACATCGGTCGTAACCTGTTGCCACAATGTGTTTCGTTCGATTCCACCGGAGAACACCAGGCGTGTGCACGGCACACCGGATCGTTCGAACGAGTCGATGACGCTGCGGGTCCCGCAGGCGACTGCTTCGACCATCGCCCGGTACAGTTCGGCCTTCGTGGTGCCCAGGGTCAGCCCGACCACCGCTCCACGCAGCCGGGCCTCGCGATGGGGTGTGCGGTTGCCCATGAAGTAGTCCAGCGCCCGCAACCCATGCGACGCCGGGTCGACGGTGGCGGCTTGGTCGATCAGCGCCGGCAGTTGGTCGCGGGGCACGCCCATGATCGATTCGCCGGTCCACTTGAGTACCGAACCGCTGCTCACCTGGCCGCCTTCGACCAGCCACTTGTTGTGTGTCAACGCGTTTGGGTACGGCCCCCACACCTCGTTGGAGGTGACCGGCGCATCCACCTCGGTGACGACGGCCGACGACGTGCCCGACACGATCGACACCAGCCCGTCAGTCCTGCCGCCGCAGGCCAGGAGGGACACGTGTGCATCGATGCCGCCCACCGCGACGACCGGCCTCTGCTCGATGCCGAGATCGGCTGCGGCGCTGTCGGTGAGGGTTCCGGCCACACTTCCTACGGAGACGATCTCGTCCGGAAGTTTTGCCGCCAGATCATCCATCCCCAGTGCGGCATACAGCTCGGTGGGGAACCGGCCGACGAGGGCGTCGTAGTTGTACTTGCAGACCGCGTTCATCTGCGATCCGACCCATCGTCCGGTCAGCCGGAAGGTGAGGTAGTCCACGGCTTCGACGATCCGCGCGGCCGCCCGGTATGCATCGGAATCATATTTCTTGAGCCACATCGCCTTTGGCAGCAGCCACTCGGCGGCATCGGAGCCCCCCGACCAGTCGAGGATCGGGTGTTGTGGATTCAGCTGCGCGGTGCGTTCCGATTCCGCGGCAGCGCGACCGTCCATCCACAAGATCGCCGGGCGCAACGGTGTACCCGCCGCGTCGACCACCGCTACCGTCGAGGCGGTGGTCGACGCCGCTATTGATACGACCTGACCGGCTGCCCGGCACGGTTCGCTGGCGAGCAACTGACGACTCGCGGCGCTGATCGCGGCCCACCAGTCCCGCGGATCCTGCTCGGCCCAGCCTGGCCGCGGGTGGTGCGTCGAGTACGGCCGGTGCGCCGTGCCCAGTGCGGTGCCGTCCTCGGTGAAGGCGCCGACGCGGGCGCCCTCGGTACCGAGGTCGATCGTCAGGAGAATACCCATCTCTCAGTCCTTGTTGGGCAGGAACAGCACTTTGGACGAGAAGACCGACCGCTCGCCGAGTTGCTGCATCATCGTGGGCAGGTCCGCTAGCGGCAGTTCGTGCGTGATCATGAACTCCCACTTCAGTTTTCCTGCGGCCATCATCGCAGCCGAGGTGCGCCATTCGTCGCCAGGGAACGGCGCCGAGAACGAGTTCCACGATCCGTGCAGGCTGGTTTCCAGGCGCATGAACTTGTTGAAGGTGTCCTTGTCCAGCGTGACGGGTGCGTGCGGAATGCCTACGAAGACCGCATGGCCATGTGGGCCGGTCAGATTCGCCGCCATGTCGGCGGTGGCAGGTACCCCGGCCGACTCCAGCACGACGTCGAAGCCTCGTCCACCGAGAGCACGGGCTTCCTCGACGCCCTGTACCGCGTGGGTGGCACCGGCTCCCCGGGCCATCGCAGCCTTCTCCTCACTGAGATCGACGGCCACGATCTGTCCGGCCCCGTGCAGCTTCGCCCATTGCACGGCGAACAGTCCGATCGGCCCGGCGCCGATGACGAGGACCCGGTGTCCGGCTCGCAGGTTGGTCTTCCACAATCCGTGCAGGGCAATGGCGGCGGGGTCCAGCATCGCAGCGGCGCGGGGATCGATACCCGCGGGCAGCTTCAGCAGGTTGCCCACCGGGCTGACCACGTATTGCGCGTAGGCGCCGTCGGAACGGCTGCCGAAGTAGTCGTAGTTCTCGCACAGTCCGAACGCACCCTTGGCGCAGAAGTCACAGTTGCGGCAGGGGATCAGCGGCGGTACCGATACCAGTTCGCCGATCTCGAAGCCGCCGACGCCGGTACCGAGTTCGGTTACCCAGCCGGAGAATTCGTGCCCACAGATGATGGGCATGACGTACCCGCCGTTGCGCAGCATCCGTGGGATGTCGGAGCCACACACTCCGCATGCGGCGACCTTGAGCAGCACCTCGCCGGGGCCCGGTTTCGGTACGGGAGCGGGTTCGACTCGGATGTCGCCGGGGGCGTACATCACCGCCGCGGTCATCGTCGTGGGTGGGGGCGGCGCGACCGACCGACTCACCGGGGCAGTGGCCTCCGTTGTCATTGAGCTTGTCTCCTTGTGTGTCTTGGCTATTTGCCGGCGGCGAAGGTGGATTCGCCTTCCAGGGTTGGCGCGTTGGACTTGTTCACCAGACTCGTTCCCGCGTCGACGAATTCGGGCACCGACTCACCTCGGGCGACCTTGACCGCGGTCTGGATCGCCAGCTTGCCTTCGGACTCGGGATCGTTGAGTGCGGTGGCGACGTACTGGTCGCCGTTGGCGATGACCCGTACCGCCTCCATCAAGCCGTCCACTCCGAATACCTTGACGTCGGCGCGGTGGTTCTCGGTGAGCACCTGCAGGGCGCCCAGCGCCATGTCGTCGTTCTGGGCGTAGACGGCCTTCAGATCAGGGTTGGCCTGCAGCAGATCCTGCATGGCCGTGACCGCCTTCGACCTGGTGTAGTCGCAGTAGGGCCCGTCCACGACAGTGATGGCAGGCTGGGCCGACACCCCGGCGAGGAATCCGTCCCGGCGATCGCGGGCCACCGCACCACCCGCGTCACCTTGAATCTGGATGATCTTGCCGCCGGTCGGCCCGAGCGTCTCGGCGGCCGCCCTACCGACCAGCTCACCCATGGCCTTGTTGTCACGTCCGACGAACGATGCGGCACCCTTTTCGACAGGACGGTCGACGGTGATCACCTTGATGCCGGCGGCCTGTGCGGCGGCTAAGGATGGCGTGACGCCTTTCGGGTCGACCGGGTTGATCACCAGCACGTTCACCCCGCGGGTGATCAGATCTTGGACGTCGTTGTTCTGCTTGGTGACATCGCCGTTGGCGTCGGCGTGGAAGAATTCGTTCCCCTGCGCCTGGGCCTCGGCCTTGGCGGCATCGGTGAGCGCGACGTAGAACGGGCTCCGCTGGGTGGCCTGGCTGAAGCCGATCTTCACCGGCCCGTCGGTCACCGTCGTCACGCTCTCGGTGGTGTTGTCACCCGGCACCGAACATGCCGCGACGACTGCCATAACCGCCGCGGCCCCGAGCGCCATCTTCGAAGCTCTGGTGAATCTCACTGTTCCTCCTCGCTATGCGCCTCGGTAGAAGGGGGCGACGCATGACGGCCATCACGTTAGGAACGGACCTGTGAGCGAGTCAACATATGCGCATAACTTTGCTCATATGAGCAGAACAGGGTCCCGCCAGCCCGGTCAGTGCAAAGCCGCTGGCCCTGCAGCCCATCGGTGTCACGCCGATACTGGACGCATGGCGGAATCCGGCGAGACCACACTCGACCCGATCGGCGCGGTTCAGCGCACTCCCATAGGCCGGGAGGCCACCGAGCCGATGCGCGAGGACATCCGGCTGCTCGGCACCATTCTCGGTGACACCGTGCGTGAGCAGAACGGCCCGGAGGTCTTCGACCTGGTGGAGCGGGCGCGAGTGGAATCCTTTCGGGTCCGTCGCTCAGAGATCGACCGGGCCGAGCTGGCCGCCTTGTTCTCCGGCATCGATGTCCATCAGGCCATCCCCGTGATCCGGGCGTTCACCCACTTCGCACTGCTGGCCAATGTGGCCGAGGACATCCATCGGGAGCGGCGCCGGGCGGTGCATGAGGCGGCCGGCGAGCCGCCGCAGGACAGCAGCTTGGCCGCGACGTACCTCAAGTTGGACGCGGCGGGTTTGGACGGCAACGGCGTCGCCGACGCACTGTCGGGAGCCCTGGTCGCACCCGTCATCACCGCGCATCCCACCGAGACGCGGCGCCGCACCGTGTTCGACACCCAGCATCGGGTGACGGAGCTGATGAGGCTGCGGCTGCACGGGCAGACCCGCACCGCCGAGGGCCGCGACATCGACATCGAGTTGCGCCGCCACATCCTCACGTTGTGGCAGACCGCCCTCGTGCGGTTGTCCCGGCTGAAGATCTCCGACGAGATCGAAACCGGCCTGCGGTACTACCCAGCGGCGTTCTTCGAAGTGATACCCCAGGTGAATGCCGAGGTGCGGACCGCCTTGCGGGCCCGATGGCCCGAGGTGGACCTGCTGGAACAGCCGATCCTGCGGCCGGGCAGCTGGATCGGCGGGGATCGCGACGGAAACCCCAACGTCGACGCCGGCGTGGTCCGGCTGGCCACCGGACGAGCCGCACACGTCGCTTTCGCGCACTACTTCACCGAGATGACCGCGTTGGAAGAAGAGCTGTCGATGTCGGCCCGGCTGGTCACGGTCAGCGACGAGCTCACCGCGCTGGCCGATGCCTGTCACGAGCCGGCGCGTGCGGACGAGCCGTACCGGCGGGCACTGCGAGTCATCCACGCCCGGTTGACTGCCACCGGCCGGGAAATCCTCGACGAGCAACCAGAACACGAACTCGACCTGGGCCTCGAACCCTATCGGGCGCCGGGGGAGTTACTGGCCGACCTCGATGTGGTGGACGCCTCTCTGCGCGGTAACGGCAGTGTGGTGGTGGCCGACGATCGGCTGGCCCGGCTACGGGAAGCGGTGCGGGTGTTCGGTTTTCATCTGTGCGGGTTGGACATGCGGCAGAACTCCGAGGTGCATGAGCAGGTGGTCGCCGAGCTGTTGGCCTGGGCCGGAGTGCATTCCGACTACGCATCGTTGCCCGAGCCGCAGCGGGTGGAACTGCTAGCGCGGGAGATCTCGACCCGCCGCCCGTTGACCGGTGAGGGTGCGGAGTTGTCGGAACTGGCCCGCAAGGAACTCGACATCGTGCGTGCCGCAGCGCGGGCGGTCAGCGTCTTCGGTGCCCAGGCCGTACCCAACTACATCATCTCGATGTGCCAGTCGGTGTCCGATCTGCTCGAAGCGGCGATCCTGTTGAAAGAGGCCGGCTTGCTAGATGTTTCGGGTGCGGCGCACGGGGCGGTATACGCGCCCGTCGGGATCGTGCCGCTGTTCGAAACCATCGAGGATCTGCATCAGGGTGCGGCGGTCTTGGAAGCGGCGCTCGCCCTTCCGGTGTATCGGAGCATCGTCACCGCGCGTGGACACCAGCAGGAAGTGATGCTGGGTTACTCGGACTCCAACAAGGACGGCGGCTACCTGGCGGCGAACTGGGCGCTGTACCGGGCCGAGTTGGACCTCGTCGAGGCCGCGCGCACAACCGGGATTCGGTTGCGGCTGTTCCACGGCCGCGGTGGCACAGTGGGCCGTGGCGGCGGCCCCAGCTATGACGCGATCCTGGCGCAGCCGCCCGGCGCGGTGAAGGGCTCGTTGCGGATCACCGAGCAGGGCGAGGTGATCGCCGCCAAGTACGCCGAGCCGCGGATCGCGCACCGCAACCTGGAGACGCTGGTGGCCGCCACACTGGAATCCACGCTGCTCGATGTCGAGGGTCTGGGTGACGAAGCTGAGCCCGCGTATCAGGTGCTCGATGAGCTGGCCGCCCTGGCGCAGCGGTCCTATGCCGAACTGGTTCACGAGACACCGGGATTCGTCGAGTACTTCAAGGCGTCGACACCGGTCAGCGAGATCGGTGCGCTCAACATCGGCAGCCGGCCCAGCTCCCGCAAGCCCACCACGTCGATAGCCGATCTGCGGGCCATCCCATGGGTGCTGGCCTGGAGTCAGTCCCGGGTGATGCTTCCCGGTTGGTACGGCACCGGCACGGCGTTCGAGCGGTGGATCGGCGAGGACGAGGCCCGGGTCGCGGTGCTGCAGGACCTTTACGAGCGTTGGCCGTTCTTCCGCACCGTGCTCTCGAACATGGCACAGGTGCTGGCCAAGTCCGATATGGGCCTGGCGGCACGGTATTCCGAGTTGGTCGACGACGCGGAACTGCGGGCCAGGGTGTTCGACAAGATCGTCGCCGAGCACGATCGCACCATCGCCATGTACAAACTGATCACCGGCCAGGACGACCTGCTGGCCGACAACCCGGCGTTGGCGCGCTCGGTGTTCAACCGGTTCCCGTACCTCGAACCGTTGAATCACCTCCAGGTCGAGCTGCTGCGCCGGTATCGCGCCGGAGATGCCGATGAACTGGTCCAGCGCGGAATCCTGCTCACCATGAGCGGTTTGGCGACAGCGCTCCGCAACAGCGGTTAACCCACCAGGATGTCAGCCAGTCTCAGGGACATCCTGGCTCGGCGGTCGGCGTAACCGCGTGCTGCACGCTGAATTTCGGCGGTCTGCTCGGTTCTGATGTGTTGGTAGCGGCGCAGGGCCGGGCCGAAGCCGTCTTCCGGCGCGGTGGCGATCTGTGCGGCCAACTCGGCGGCGTCCTGGATGGCCTGATTGGCACCCTGACCGCCGAACGGGGTCATGGGGTGCGCTGCGTCCCCGAGTAGCGCTATACGTGCGCTGGTCCAGAGGTCGATGGGATCTCGGTCGTAGACGGGGTGCATGTACACCGGGCCGGTCGCGGCGCGCAGCAACCGCCCGACGGCCGGGTCGAATTCGTCGAACTGGCAGGCCAGCGACTCCAGATCGGCCCGCGCAGACCACAGATGCAGCGGTGGCTCGTCGACGCCGAGAGTGGCATCGACAGCAACCTGTCGGCCGGCCCGCACCGGCATGGAGATGACGTGTTTGGCATAGTCCGCCGAATGCCAGGAGCGGAGCCGATCGTTGGGGAGGCCGAGACAGTCGGCCGGACTCACGGCTCGGAAGATCACCGATCCGCAGTAGTGAATGTCGTCGCTGCTGAACATCTTTCGCACCGTCGAGCGCAGGCCGTCGGCCGCGATCACCAAGCCTGCCCGCACTACCTCGCCGCTGGAGAAGGTGAGCTGGACATGGTCATCTCGCTCGGTGATGTCGGCGAGCTCATGACGAAGCCGTACCTGGTCGGATCCGACGGCCGAGACCAAAAGGCTGTGGAGATCGGCGCGGTGCACGGTACGGGGCGCGACGTCGGCATCGGCATAACCGAACCGGCCGTGCTCGGCGCCTTGCCGGGGCGGGGCCGAGTAATCGGTAATCGTCTCCAGGCGGCCGAGTTGATCCAGGTTCTCGAAGTATCGGGTGGCAGAGGAGATTCCGGTAAAGGCGTCGAGGATGCCCCACTGAGAGAACAACCGCAGGGTCTGTGGTGAGATGCCCAGCGGGCCGCCGACTTCGCCGAGCTCGCGGGTCTTGTCGAACACGACGGGGCGGTGGCCGTGGCGCTGCAGGGCGACGGCGGCCGACAGCCCGCCGAGGCCGGCGCCGACGATGGCGATATCCATGGTGTGCCTTTCAGGTTCAGGGGATACGGGCCAAGGCTTCGGCGTCCAGGTAGACACCGGAGAGCACGTCGGGCCGATAGCTGATGACGGTGCGGACATTGCACAGAGGCAGCCACAGGCCGCCGGCGATGATTCGACGCTGGATGACGTCCACCAGCTCACCGCGCCGGCCACCGTCGGCGCAGACCAGCTGGGCGTCGAGCAGTCTGTCCAGGTCGTCGGGTTGGTTACGACGGTTCATGTTTCGCGCGTTGACGGCGAACTGGAACCGCAGCAGATCGGGGTCACGGCCGGTGAAATAGAAGAAGCGGAAGTCGTAGTCCCCGGATTGCTGACGGTCGCGCAATTCGGCGAAGTCGACGTCGGCGAGGATGAGGTCGATGCCGTGACGCTTCCATTGGGCGGCGACGGCGGTGAGGATGGCGGTGTCGATGGGGGAGAACGTGCTGTTGAACACCACTTCGAAGGAAAGTCGCGATACCCCTGCGGCGGCGAGGAGCCGACACCCGGTCTCCGGGTCATAGGCAAGGTCGGTTGAGCAGTCCAGGTACCCGTCGGTCGTCGGAGTGAGCACTGACGACGCGACGCTGTATCCGTGGGCGTCCAGGATCGGCTTCAACGCGGGTCGATCGATCAGCAGTGATAGGGCACGCCGGATCGCCGGATCCGCCAGCGGACCGCGGCAAGCATTGGGGCACAAGCCGTAACTGATGCCTGGATTGTGGATATCGGCCACGGCGCTGCCCTCGTCGGTCCCGGCGTAGAGGTCTCCTGTGACGGCTTTGCGAAACGCCATTCGGCGGGTGTTGTCGGTCAGGCCTTCGCCCGTCGGTACCCACCGCCCGGTGCCCAGCCCCACGGGGCTTCTGATTGCGAGGTTCACGCCGGCCAGGGACCGGAGAAAGGCCGCATTGTGTTGTGCGAAATGGAATGTCACGGTGTCGGTTGCGCTGTCGACGCGGTCGAGCCCGGTCAGCATCGTGGCCGCGGCGGGCGGCGGTGAAACATGTTTGAGGGTGCCGATGTCGGAGAAGCTCCGGGCGACCGCCTGCGATGTGAGCGGTGTGCCATCAGAAAAGCACCTGTCGGTCCGGATCGCCATGTCGAGGGTGAGCGGGTCGCGGTACCGCCACGAGGTGGCCAGCCATGGCCGGAGTTCTCCCGTGCCCGCATCGATATCGAGCAGGCTCTCATAGACCTGCCGGCAGTACGTTTTCGACATGGTGTTGTACGCCAGTCTCGGATCGTCGGTGAGCTGGTCAGTCGGCCAGGCGAAGGTGAGGTGGCGCTTCATCGTGGCGACACCAATCGTGTTGTCTTCCAGGCTGAACGGGCCGTGACAGTCGCGACGACTCCGATCAGCGTTATCGCTGCCGCGGCTCCGCCGGGCAGATGGGTGCCCAGGCCGTCGATCATCGTCGCTCCGGCCGCCACCCCGATCGCGGCGCCCAAGGCCCGAAGATAGTGATACAGGCTGGAATCGAACGCGATCTGGGTGGAATTGGTCAGCACGATACTGGCCAGCGAACTCCACAGGAATCCCATCGCGGCGCCCATCAGTGCGGCACTGATCAGCAGCAGCTGCGTGGGCAGGCTGAGCCCGGCCACGATCAGAAATACCGAGCCGACGCATATCAGGCGAGTGCTTTTCCGATTGTCACCGGGCCTGCCGAATCTGAGCACGGGGATCAGCCCGGCCAAGAACGCCATCGGCAGCAGGAACAGTGCGGCGGTATAGGAACTCAGTCCTCGTAGCTGTTGCAGGACAAACACGGTCGAGAGCGTGAAAATGTTTGTCGCCACACCCGCGACGAATACCACCACCAGACTTTTCGCCACCACCGGGGACTGGGACTGCCTGCGCAGGACGATCACGGCTACTCCGAGCAGCGTCGCCAACGCGAGCAAGGCAACCTTGACCTGCAACGCACCAGACCAACCGATCGTCAGGAAGATCGCCAATTGCGCTGTGGCCAAACCCACGACGGGTAGCGCTTCCCGGGTCGCGGAGGCGCCGGGGTCTGCGTCACCACGGCGCATCGGCGCCAGGCCGAGCAGCACCATCGCCACCACCGTGGTGACGGTGGTCTCGTACGGAAATGAGCGCCAGCCCCACAGATCGTTGAGCACTGCGGTGATCAGCGGTGAGCACAGCGCAGATGCCGAGACCACCAGGCCCCACGCGCCCAGCACGGCCGAATGATGGTCTGGATAGAACTGTGCCCGGATGATGCGGAAAATCTGGGGCGCGAGCACGGCCGAGGCGATGCCCTGTGAAAAGCGCAACGCGATGAGGACCCAGAACTCGGGGCTGAGGCCGGCGGCGAGACCGAGCAGGGCCAGCGCCGCCGAACCGGTGAAGAAGGCAGAAGTAGGGCTCCACCGGTGCGACAGCTGGCCGGCAGGCAGCAGCGCCAGACAGAATCCGGCCAAGAACGCCACGCCGATGTACGCGGCCTGAGCGAACGGGATGTCGAAATATGCGGCGACCGCGGAGTTCAGCAGGACCGCCGACGATGAGTTCGAGTAAAGGGTGTATTCGGTCAGGTAGAGCGACGCCGCAACGGCGCAAAGGGACGGCTTCATGACGCCTCGAAGCAGATAGCAGGAACGAATGGGCAGCGAGAGCTAACCCGAGATCCTCTTCAGCGGCGCCAACCGAGCTCGGTTCCAGATCGAGGACAGCGCAGCATGCGCGTCCGCTCGATCAAATCCGGCTCCCATGGCGTCCACTGTAACCGAGGCGCCGGCCGGGCCCGCCTTACAGGCCCGCGCTCCTGCGCAACCGGTTGACCAAGCCGCGGACCGCGCTCTCGGTGGCGGCCAGCGGTGACATCACCGCTTCGCCGATCCCGACGATGATTTCGACGCGGTCCACGATCGACTCCAGCCGGTCGACCATGCTGATGAGTCGGGGCGCGAGCTCGTCGATACGGGTGATGGTCTCGTTGAAACGGTCAAGGGTGACATCCAGGCCGCCGGTCGATTTGTTGAGGTCGACGAGCGTGGTGCTCAGGTCGGTGAGCAGGGTATCGACCTGTTCCACCGTCATATCGGCGTTGAGCGCAGCCTGCGTCAAGGTCCGGATTCTCTGCCGCCCGGAGTTCGGGCGGGCGCGGCCGTCACCTTTGTCTGCCATGCCGAACAGTATGGCCGGTTGGGAACCGAACGGGGCCGAACCGCGTCTGAATCTTTGTGCGGCATTACTGCGAATCCCGGGCCCGGTCGGTCGCTGCGGCGGCCCGGGCCACGCCCAACCACGAGGTGGCCGACTATCTGGCCGGCTACGCCGAGGCGTTGGCAGACACCGCGAGCGAGCGGCACGGTGGTGCCCCGGACGATTAGTCGCCCGGCCGGCTCAGAGCTTGCCGGCGGCGGCCTCGTCGAGCAGCCACACGGTCTTCTCCTGCCCGATGGCCCCGGCGGCCGGGACGTCGACCGGATCGGCACCACCGATCGCGGCCGCGACCGCATCGGCCTTCGCCTCGCCGGAGACCACCAGCCAGACCTCGCGAGATTGCCGAATCGCGGGCAGTGTGAGGCTGATTCGGCGCGGCGGTGGCTTGGGGGAGTCGGTGACGGCGACCACCAATCGGGTGGCCTCGCGCACCGCCGGGGTGTCGGGGAACAACGAATTGATGTGTCCCTCGCCGCCCATGCCCAGCAGGTGCACGTCGAACTGCGCGGGCAGTTGCTCTGCGTATGCGGCAGCGGCATCGTCGATGGCGTCACCGAATTCGCCGTCGCTGGTCGCCATTCGGTGCACGTTGGCCGGGGGAATGTTGACGCCCTCGAGCAGCGCGTCGTATGCCTGCTGGTCGTTGCGTTCGGCGTCGCCCTGGGGCACGAAACGGTCGTCCCCCCAGTACAGCCGCACGTTCGACCATTCGATCTCGGCGCCGGCCACGTGACGCAGCATGGCGATCCCGACGGTGCCGCCGGTCAGCACGATGTCCGCCGCGCCGCGGGCGGCTATCGCCGACGTGATCGCCCCGACCAGCCGTGCACCCGCCGCGGCGGCCAATTCCTCTGCACCGGCGTAGGTCTCGATGATGCGTTCAGACATAACTCACCTTGTCGATGCCCGTGAGGGCGTCGTAGTAGATCTCGTCGGGGTCGAGCCGGCGCAGATCCTCGGCCAGGCACTCCTTTGCCTCGCGGCGGGCCAGCGGCACCAGCGCATCCGGCTTACCGGTGCGGCTCAGTGTCGCGGTGACACCGGTCTGTGGACGAACCAGGGTGACGGTCTCGCTGGGCCGGGTGAGTTCGACCTTCAACTCGCCGACGGCGCGGGTCACCGGTCCGTCGATCCGGTTGGCCAGCCACCCGGCCAGGATGTCGAGCGCCGGCTCGTCGCGCAGCCCGGATACCAGCGCCGAGGTGATGGGCTCGTGCGGCGGCTGGTCGATCGCGGCAGCCAGCAACGCGCGCCAGTAGGTGACGCGACTCCAGGCCAGGTCGGTGTCACCGGCGGTATAGCCGTTGAGGCGGCTCTTGATGCACGCCAGGGGGTCGGTGCCGTTGGTGGCATCGGTGATCCGGCGAATCGCCAACTTGCCCAGCGGGTCCTGAGCCGGTACCGCCGGTGCCAGATCGGGCCACCAGGTCACCACCGGCGTGTCCGGGAGCAGGAACGGCGTCACCACGCTGCTGGCATGGTTGGCCAGCGGGCCCGACAACCGCAGCACCACGACCTCGTTGGCGCCGGCGTCACGGCCCACCCGCAACTGGGCGTCCAGCCGCGGCTCGGTGGTCAACCGGTCGCCGGGAATGACCACGATCACGCGGCAGGGATGCTCACGGCTCGCCGCGTTGGCCGCATCGATCGACTCCTCGAGCATCGCTTCGGAGTCGGTGGAGATCACCAGCGTGAGCACCCGGCCGAGGGTGATCGCGCCGCCCTCTTCACGCATCGCGACGATCTTCTTGTTGATCGCGCCGGTATTGGTGTCGGGCAGATCGACTATCACGGCCGCCTCCATTCCCGCCCGGACCGGCGCAGCATCTCGAACGCCGAGTCGGGGCCCCAGGTTCCGGCCTCGTACGGATCGGGCTTACCGTGCGTGGCCCAGTATTCCAAGGCGGGATCCAGGATCTTCCAAGACAATTCGACCTCGGCGTTGACCGGGAACAGCGATGGCTCGCCCAGTAGCACATCGAGGATCAGGCGTTCGTAGGCCTCCGGTGACTCCTCGGCGAAGGCCGAGCCGTAGGAGAAATCCATGCTGACATCGCGGACTTCCATGATGTGGCCGGGAACCTTCGACCCGAACCGCAGCGTGATGCCCTCGTCCGGTTGGACCCGGATCACCAGTGCGTTCTGGCCGAGCTCATCGGTCATCGTGGCGTCGAAGGGCAGATGCGGTGCGCGCTTGAACAACAGGGCGATCTCGGTGACCCTGCGGCCCAAGCGTTTTCCGGTCCGCAGGTAGAACGGGACACCTGCCCAGCGGCGGGTGTCCACGTCAAGAGTGATGGCTGCGAAGGTCTCGGTGGTCGAAGTCTTCGAGAAACCTTCTTCGTCCAGCAGCCCGACCACCTTCTCGCCGCCCTGCCAGCCGCCGACGTACTGGCCGCGGGAGGTCGTCTCGTCCAGCGGCTCGGCGAGCCGGGTCGCCGAGAGCACCTTGATCTTCTCGGCCTGCAGTTCGGCGGGGGAGAAGCTGACCGGCTCTTCCATCGCCGTCAGGGCCAGCAACTGCAGCAGGTGGTTCTGGATGACGTCGCGCGCCGCGCCGACACCGTCGTAGTACCCACCGCGTCCGCCGAGTCCGATGTCCTCGGCCATCGTGATCTGCACGCTGTCCACGTAATGCGAGTTCAGCACCGGCTCGAACATCTCGTTGGCGAACCGCAGCGCCAGGATGTTCTGGACCGTCTCCTTGCCCAGGTAGTGATCGATGCGGAACACCGATGACTCGGGGAAGACACTGTTGACGACGCCGTTGAGCTCCTCGGCGCTCTTGAGGTCGTGGCCGAACGGCTTCTCGATGACCACCCGGCTCCAACTGCCCTCCGGCTTGTCCGCGAGCCCGGATCGGGACAGTTGCTCGCACACCTGCGGAAACGATTTCGGCGGGATGGACAGGTAGAAGGCATGGTTGCCACTGGTTCCGCGCTCTACATCGAGCTTGTGCAAGGTGTCCTTGAGGTGCTCGAACGAGGCGTCATCGTCGAAAGTGCCCTGGACGAACCGGAATCCCTCGGCCAAGCGGTCCCAGACCTCCTGGCGGAACGGCGTGCGGGCGTGCTGCTTGACCGCGTCGTAGACGATCTTGCCGAAATCCTCGTCCGCCCAGTCACGGCGGGCGAAGCCGACCAGCGCGAAGCTGGGCGGCAGCAGGCCGCGGTTGGCCAGGTCGTAGATGGCCGGCATCAGCTTCTTGCGGGCCAGGTCACCGGTCACACCGAAGATGACCACCGCACACGGCCCCGCGATGCGGGGCATGCGCTTGTCGCGCTTGTCCCGCAGCGGGTTACGCCAGGCGGTCTCCGGCCTGTCGTTGGCCGGACTCATTTCTTCGCGGCGTCGAGTTGGCCCTGTGTCGCGTCGAGCAGTTCCTGCCACGACTTTTCGAACTTCTCCACGCCCTCGTCTTCGAGCACCTTGAACACATCGACGAGGTCGATCCCGATGGCGCTGAGTTTGTCGAAGGTCTCCTGTGATGCCGCGGTGGTCCCGCTGATGGTGTTGCCGGTGATCTCGCCGTGATCGGCAACCGCCTCCAACGTCTTCTCCGGCAGCGTGTTCACCGTGTGCGGTGCGACCAACTCGGTGACATACATCGTGTCGGAGTAGTCCGGGTTCTTGACGCCGGTCGACGCCCACAGCACGCGTTGCACGCGGGCGCCGTCGCCCTTGAGCGCGGCGAAGCGATCGGCGCCGAAGACTTCCTCGTACGCCGCGTAGGCCAGGCGGGAGTTGGCCACCCCGGCCTTGCCGCGCAGCGCCAAAGCCTCATCCGAGCCGATCTTCTCCAAGCGCTTGTCGATCTCGGTGTCCACCCGCGACACGAAGAACGAGGCGACCGAGTGGATCTTGGACAGGTCGTGTCCGGCTTCCTTGGCGGCCTCCAGGCCGGCCAGGTAGGCATCCATCACCGCCCGGTGCCGCTCCACCGAGAAGATCAGCGTGACGTTGACCGAGATGCCCTCGGCGATCACCGCGGTGATCGCGGGCAGCCCCGCCAGCGTCGCGGGA
Organism: Mycolicibacterium senegalense; assembly: GCF_019645875.1. Classification (GTDB taxonomy): domain Bacteria; phylum Actinomycetota; class Actinomycetes; order Mycobacteriales; family Mycobacteriaceae; genus Mycobacterium; species Mycobacterium senegalense. The sequence goes on from NZ_CP081000.1 coordinate 2,538,588, forward strand.
ATCTTGATCAACAGGTTGGGCCGGTCGACGATCTTCCACAACTCGATGGCCTGCAGGATCGTCTTGTCGGTGTCATGGGCCAGCCGCGGGTCGACCTCGATCGACACCCGGCCGTCGACGCCGTCAGAGGCCTCGTACTGCTTGGCCAGCACATCGCAGGCGTTGCGGACGTCGTCGGTGGTGACGGTGCGGATGGTGGCGTCGACGTCGGCGCCCCGCTCGGCCAGTTCTTTGACCTGGGCGTCGTAGGCGGTGCCCTTCGACAGTGCCGCCTGGAAGATCGACGGGTTGGTGGTCACCCCGACAACGCTGCGGGTGTCGATCAACTGCTGCAGGTTGCCGGTCTGCAGCCGCTCCCGCGACAGATCGTCGAGCCAGACTGATACACCCGCGGCACTCAGCGCCGCGAGATTCGGGTTCTGAGTCATGTTCGCCTTCTCCTGCCAGTCGACGGTTAGTTGTCACGACCGCGGTGCGGTCAATTGTCCAGGGATCGTTCCGCCGCGGCCGCCACGGCCTCGGGCGTGAAACCGAACTCACGGAACAGCGTCTTGTCGTCAGCCGAGGCGCCGTAGTGCTCGATCGAAACGATCTCGCCGGTGTCCCCGACCAGCTTGTACCAACTCTGCGCCACCGCGGCCTCCACCGCCACCCGGGCCGAAACCGCCGGCGGCAGCACCGAATCGCGATATTCCTGAGGCTGCGATTCGAACCACTCGACGCACGGCATCGACACCACGCTGGCGTTGATGTCCTTGTCCGCCAACAGCTTCTGGGCTGCGACGGCCAACTGGACTTCGGAGCCGGTGGCGATGATCACCACGTCGGGGTTTTCTTCCGGAGTGCCGCCCAGCACGTAACCGCCGCGGGCCACGCCCTCGGCGCTGGTGCCTTCGAGCACCGGAACGCCCTGGCGGGTCAGGATCAACCCGACCGGGCCGGTGCTGGCGGTGCGCTCCAGGATGGTCTTCCACGCGTAGGCCGTCTCGTTCGGGTCGCCGGGGCGCACCACCGACAGGTTCGGGATCGCCCGCAGAGCTGCCAGGTGCTCGATCGGCTGGTGCGTCGGGCCGTCCTCGCCGAGGCCGATCGAATCGTGCGTCCAGACGTAGATCGGGTCGATGTTCATCAACGAGGCCAACCGCACGGCCGGCCGCATGTAATCCGAGAACTGGAGGAAGGTTCCGCCGTACGGCCGGGTCGGGCCGTGCAGCACGATGCCGGAGAGAATCGCGCCCATCGCATGCTCGCGGATGCCGAAGTGCAGGGTGCGGCCGTACCAGGTCGCATTCCAGTCCTCGGTTGAGATCGACGGCGGCCCAAAGGAGTTCGCGCCCTTGATCGTGGTGTTGTTGCTGCCGGCGAGGTCAGCCGAACCGCCCCACAGCTCGGGCAGCGTCTGGCCAACGGCGGCCAGCACGGCACCGGAGGCGGCGCGGGTGGCCACCGGCTTGGAATCGACGTCCCAGTGCGGCAGGTCGGCGTCCCAGCCCTCGGGAAGTTCCTTGGCCTGCAGCCGGTCCAGCAGCGCCTTGCGCTCGGGCTCGCGCTTGGCCCAGGCGTCGAAGGTCACCTGCCACTCGTCGTGCGCCTTCTTGCCGCGGGCCACCAATTCACGGGTGTGCGTGATGACGTCGTCGCGCACCTCGAAGTTCTTGTCCGGATCGAAGCCGAGCACCTTCTTGGTGGCCGCCACCTCGTCGGCGCCCAGCGCCGAGCCGTGCACCCCACCGGTGTTCATCTTGTTCGGGGCCGGGTAGCCGATGATCGTGCGCAGCGCGATGAACGACGGCTTGTCGGTGACCTTCTTGGCTTCCGCGATCGCCGCTTCGATTCCCGCGACGTTCTCGCCGCCCTCGACCTCCTGAACATGCCAGCCGTAGGCGCGGTAGCGCGCGGGCACATCCTCGCTCAGCGCGATGTCGGTGTTGTGCTCGATGGAGATCTTGTTGTCGTCCCAGAACACGATGAGGTTGCCGAGCTGCTGGGTGCCGGCCAGCGATGAGGCTTCGCTGGTGACGCCTTCCTCCATGTCGCCGTCAGAGGCCACCACGTAGATGTAGTGGTCGAACGGGCTTTCTCCCGGAGCGGTGTCGGGGTCGAACAGTCCGCGCTCGTAGCGGGCGGCCATTGCCATGCCGACCGCCGACGCCAGGCCCTGGCCGAGCGGACCGGTGGTGATCTCCACACCCTTGGTGTGGTGGTACTCGGGATGTCCCGGCGTGAGCGATCCCCACGTGCGCAGTGCTTCGATATCTGCCAGCTCCAAACCGAACCCGCCGAGGTAGAGCTGCAGGTACAGGGTCAGGCTGGAATGGCCGCAGGACAGCACGAAGCGGTCGCGGCCGATCCACTCGGTGTCGCTGGGATCGTGGCGCAGTTGCCGCTGGAAGAGCGTGTAGGCGAGGGGAGCCAGGCTCATCGCGGTTCCCGGGTGGCCGTTGCCGACCTTCTGCACCGCGTCAGCCGCGAGCACCCGGACGGTGTCGACGGCCACGCTGTCGAGCTCGGTCCAGTCGTCTGGGTGGTTGGGCTGGGTGAGAGCGGTGATCTCTTCGGCGGTGGTCACTAAGCTCACTTCCTCGTCTTCTATCTGCTGGCACGTGCACGCAGTTGCCATGCTGCTACGACAAACACCCTAGTGGGGCGGAGTCATCCGATGCAGACTGGTTCTCACACCGATATCCGGTCGTTTACCCGTAGTTGCCCCGGAACAGACCCTGCGGTGTCGAGGCATTCAGGCGGCGGTCTACCATCGTGTGTAGTAGAAGCCGCGTGACGCCACCCGAGGAGTTATTTGCGTGAGCATTCGCGAGCGCCGGCTCATCAATGGGGCGCCGAGCCGAATACGATCCACGTTCCTGTCGTATTTGGCGTTGACCAAGCCGCGCGTGATCGAGTTGTTGCTGGTCACCACCATTCCGGCGATGTTGTTCGCAGACCGCGGCACGATTGACCCGCTGCTGATCCTCAACACCCTGATCGGCGGTGGGCTCGCCGCGGCCGGCGCCAACACGCTCAACTGCGTGGCTGACGCCGACATCGACAAGGTGATGAAGCGGACTGCCCGCCGCCCGCTGGCCAAGGCCTCCGTGCCGACCCGGCATGCACTGATCTTCGGGCTCGTACTCTCCGTCACGTCGTTCTGCTGGCTGTGGTGGACCTCGAATCTGCTGTCCGGGTTGCTGGCCGTGGCCACGATCGCGTTCTACGTGTTCGTCTACACGTTGCTGCTCAAGCGCCGCACCTCGCAGAACGTCGTGTGGGGCGGCGCGGCCGGTTGCATGCCGGTGATGATCGGCTGGTCCGCGGTGACGGGCACCATCGGTTGGCAGGCGCTGGTGATGTTCCTGATCATCTTCTTCTGGACACCGCCGCATACCTGGGCGCTGGCGATGCGCTACAAAGACGACTACAAGGCCGCCGGCGTGCCCATGCTGCCCGCCGTGGCCACCGAGCGTGAGGTCACCCGCCAGATCCTGATCTACACCTGGCTGACGGTGCTCACCACGCTGGTGCTGGCGCTGGCCACCGGATGGCTCTACGGCGCGGTGGCGCTGCTGGCCGGTGCGTGGTTCCTGGTGATGGCACACCAGCTGTACTCCGGGGTCAAGCGTGGTGAGCCGGTGAAGCCACTGCGGTTGTTCCTGCAGTCGAACAACTACCTGGCCGTGGTGTTCTGTGCGCTGGCCATCGACTCGGCACTCGCGCTGCCGACGATCTTCGGCCACTAGACACCGTCGGTTCTGCGGTCCCACCACTCGCACGCCGCTGTTGTGGCAGCGTTGTGCCCATGACCAAGTTGGTGAGTCCTGACAACTTCGCGCGAGCCGAATCCGACCTGTATTTCGCCAATATCGTCAACGACGGCGGCTTCGGGCAGTTCTTCCACAACCGTGAGATGAGCTCGATCGATCACCAGATCGTGATCCGGCAGAATCGCGACACCTTGTACTCGGCGGCGGTTTTCGATTTGGACGCCGGACCGGTGACCGTCACGCTGCCCGAGAATGCGGGCCGGTTCATGTCGCTGCAGATCATCAGCGAGGACCACTACACCACCAACGTCGCCTACGCGCCGGGCGAGCTGACCTTCAGCCGCGACTCCGTCGACACGCGCTATGCGGCAGCGGCGATACGGATCTTGGCCGATCCGAACGATCCCGCGGACTTGGCCGCCGTCCGGGCATTGCAGGACACGATCGGCGTCTCACAGGACGACGCGCCGGGGTTGTTCGAGATCCCGCAGTGGGATCCGGTCAGTCAGAAGACCGTTCGGGAGGCACTGATCACCCTGTCGACGACCGTGGCCGATACCAAATCGATGTTCGGCCCCAAGTACGCGGTGGACCCGGTGCGTCACCTGATCGGCTCGGCGTTCGCCTGGGGCGGCAACCCGGAGCGCGACGCGCTGTATCTCACGGTGGTGCCACCCCGTAACGACGGGGCCACGGTGCACCGGTTGACCGTGAAGGACGTCCCGGTGGACGGATTCTGGTCGATCACCGTGTACAACCAGGATGGGTACTTCACCCCGAATCCGCAGAACGCGTACTCGCTGAACAACATCACCGCGGTCAAAGACGCCGACGGCGCCACCACGGTGCAGTTCGGCGGCAGCAGCGACGACGCGGCCAACGTGTTGCCGATCACCGAGGGCTGGAACTATCTGGTGCGGCTGTACCGGCCCAGGCCCGAGATCCTTGACGGCTCCTGGACGTTTCCGGCCGCCGAGCCGGTCTAGGCGATCGCCGAGTGTGACGCTGGCGTCGTCGGAAGGCGGAGACCACGACACCTGCGTCACATTCGGCGCAATCGCCGGCTAGGGCACCAGCACGATCGAGCCGACGGTCTTGCGGCCCTGCAGGTCGGTGTGCGCCTGGGCCGCCTCGGCCAGCGGATAACGGCCGCCGACGGTGATGGTGATGGACCCGTCGGCGATCGCGTTGATCAATTCTCCGGCACGCCAGGAGAATTCATCCGGGGTGCGGGTGTGGTGGGCCAGTGTCGGCCGGGTCAGGAAGACCGAGCCCGCAGCGTTGAGCCGTTGCGGATCCACCGGCGGCACCGGCCCGCTGGCCGCACCGAAGAGGGCCAAGGTGCCCCGCACCGCCAGGCTGGCCAGGCTGGCGTCGAACGTCGAGGCGCCGACTCCGTCATACACTGCGGCCACGCCCGACCCACCGGTGAGATCGCGGATCTTGTCCCCGAATTCGAGCGGATCCTCGGGATAGTCGAGCACCTCTATGGCGCCGGCCTGCCGCGACAGCTCGGCTTTTTCCGGTGTCGAGGCGGTGGTGATCACCCGGGTGCCGATGCTGGTGGCCCATTGGGTGAGGATCAGGCCGACACCACCGGCCCCGGCATGCACCAGCACGGTGTCGCTGGGTTGCACGGCGTACGTGGACTTGATCAGGTAGTGCGCGGTCATGCCTTTGAGCAGAGCTGAAGCGACCGCGTCCGGAGCCACGCCGTCGGGCACATAGGCGACGAAATCGGCTGGGGCGACGCAATAGTCGGCATAGGCGCCGGTCGCGTTCGCCGTCACCACCCGGTCGCCGACCGCGAGCGCGGCCACGTCGTCGCCGACGGCGGCTACGGTGCCGCACACCTCGGACCCGACGACGAACGGCACGTCACGGGGATACAGGCCGGACCGGAAGTAGGTGTCGATGAAGTTGACGCCGATGGCCTCGGCCTTGATCAGCACCTCGCCAGGGCCCGGGGCGGGCTCGGGTCGCTCGACGTAGCTCAGGACTTCGGGTCCGCCGGTCTCGGCAACTTCGATGGCATACACGCCATCCATCATCCACACCTATCATCGCGGGGGTGAAGCTTGCCCGTCCGGATGTGTTCCATCCGCGCATCGTGTTGGCCGGATGCGCGGCATCGCCTGAGGGTGACGGTGACGACGCCGGCCTGGTCACCGCGTTGCGCAACCGCGGGCTGCACGCCCGCTGGCTGCCCTGGGACGACCCGGAAACGCTCGACGCGGACCTGGTGATCCTGCGGGCCACGTGGGACTACACCGAGCGGCTCGACGAGTTCCTGGCCTGGACGCGATCGGTGGCGCACCTGATCAACTCGGCACAGATCGTGCAGTGGAACACGGACAAGCGTTACCTCGACGATCTGCACCGCACGGGTGTTGCGGTGGCCGCGAGCGGCTGTTCCCCGCAGCGTGCCGGCGATGTGACCGCGTTGGTGTTCTTGGGTGGCAAGCCTTCTCACGCATTCCCGAAGGCGACGCTCGTGCCACCTGCCGCGGGGGAGTCGTCGACAGCGGTGGACCCTGATGAGGAAGTCTGGCGGGTCGGCAGGCAGGCAGTCGACGCAGTGATCCGGCGGTTCGATCTGGAGCCCGAAGACCTGGTGTACGCCCGGGCCGATGTCGTCGGCGGCCCCGAGGGCCCGCGTCTGCTCGCGTTGAAACTGGTCGAGCCGGCGCTGGGATTTCAGCGGCTGGATCAGGGCGCCCGCCAGGATGCCGAACGGCGATTCGCCGTCGGAGTCGAGGGTGCGCTGGAGCGGTTCGGGTTGGGTCCGCTGTCGCACCGAGGTGGGTGAGAGTCCACTCGATTCGGCCGAATTGCTCGCCGCGGCCACTCTAAAGTCGGCCCGATGGACACCTTTGAACGACGGGGCGCGGTAGTCACCGGCGGTGCCAGCGGCATCGGCCTGGCGACCGCGAGGCAGTTCGCCGTGCGGGGCGCGCGCATTGTGCTCGCCGACTACGACGAAGCGGCGCTCGACCGAGCTGTCGCCGAGTTGCGGTCCGAGGGGCACGACGTCTACGGGGTGCCGTGCGACGTCCGCGAACTCGAACAGGTCACACACCTCGCCGACGAGGCCTTCCGGCTGCTCGGCGCGGTACACGTGGTGTTCAACAACGCCGGCGTGGCCGTCGACGGTCCGATCGCGCAGATGACCCATGACGACTGGCATTTCGTCCTCGACGTCGACCTGTGGGGGCCGATACACGGGGTTGAGGCATTTCTGCCTCGCCTGATCGAGCAGGGCCAGGGCGGGCATCTGCTGTTCACCGCGTCCTTCGCCGGGTTGGTTCCCAACGTCGGGCTCGGCGCGTACTGCGTGGCCAAGTACGCAGTGGTCGCAATGGCAGAGGTGCTTGCCCGAGAGGTCTGCAATGACGGCATCGGGGTTTCGGTGCTGTGCCCGATGATGGTGGGCACCAACCTCCTTGCCACCTCGGCGCGAGCCCGCGGGCAAGCGGTCGAGGATCAACTGATTGCCGGAGACGGCGTGCTCGACGTCGACGAGGTCGCTCGACTCACCGCCGAGGCGGTCCTTGCCGACCGGCTGTACGTGCTGCCGCACGAAGCGTCACGAACGTCGATCCGGCGCAGGTTCGATCGGATCGACGCGACGTTCGACGCCCAGGTCGCCGCGGGGTGGTGCCACTGACCGAAAGCCGGCTAATCGCCGGCCGGGACTCGTTCCCGCATCGATGCCCACAACGCCGCGGTGGCTGCGGTACAGGTGGCCGCACCGGCGACGTGCACGGCGACCAGGGCGGCAGGAACGCCGGTGTAGAACTGCACGATGCCGACGAGGCCCTGAGCGCACACCAGCACCACGAGAACAGCGAGCCGGACCATCACCGGCCGTGCCGCGCGCACTGCGACGAGGGCGAATCCCAGCGCGATGATCAGGGACAGATACGCCACCAGTAGCGAGGAATGCATGTGGACCAGCGTGGTGATCTCGACCTGCAGACGTGGCACCACGCGATCGAGGCTCTTGTCGCCGGCGTGCGGTCCGGCACCGGTCACCAGGGTGCCCGTCACCAGCACGGCGGCCAGGACGACAGCGCTCAGCACGGTCAGCTGCCGCAACGGTTTCGGCACGGTTTCCGTCGGCGCGCCATCGTCGGGTTGGCCGATCTTGACGAACAGCAGAACTGCCAGCCACACCATTGCCATGGATGCCAGCAGGTGCACGGCCACGGTCCACCACAGCAGACCCGTGCGTACCGTGATGCCGCCGATGATGGCCTGGACCACGGTGGACGCCGGCATCAGCCAGGCGTAGATCAACACCTCCCGCCGGCGGCGGGCCCGCGTCACGGCCAGCACGGCGGCGATGGCGGTGAGGACGACGAGGAAGGTGATCATCCGGTTGCCGAACTCCACCACCTGGTGCACGACGGCGACCTCGGCGTGCGGGACGGGTGTGAAGCTGCCCGGGAAACACTGCGGCCAGGTGGGGCAGCCCAGGCCGGAGGCGGTGACTCGGACGATCGCCCCGGTTACGGAGATACCGCCCTGGGTGAGGATCACGAGGAACGCAACCAGGCGCTGGACCCGCAGGCTCGGCATGGGCAGCAGATCGACCAGTCGCTGGAAAGCTGTTCCGACGGGCACGGCCTGATCGTAGTTGATCGATAACTACAGCCCGTAGTAGGGCTGTCGTCGCTCAGGTGAACCGGAACCAGCGCAGGGCGCAGACCGCCGCGACAGCACCCCACACCACGAGTACAGCCACGCCGAACCAGTCCATCGACACCGTCATCGCCTGGGTGAGCGCCTCGGTGAGGGCGCCCGACGGTGTCAGCCGGGCCGCCCAGCGCAGGGCCGACGGCACCGGACCGCCTTCGAGGGTCAGTGCGCCGAGGCCGGCGAACACGAACCACAGCAGGTTCGCCAGGGCCAGCACGATCTCGGCTTTGAGCGTGCCGCCGAGCAAGAGGCCCAACGCGGCGAAGGTGGCGGTACCCAATGCGATGATCACCGCACCCAGCGCCAGACCGACCGGCGACGGGCGCCATCCCAACGCAAAACCTATGGCGCCCAACAGAATCGCCTGCAGGAAGACGACGGTCACCACCGCCAGGGACTTACCGGCGATGATTCCCCACACCGGAAGCGCGGTGGCGCCGAGGCGTTTCAGTGCCCCGTAGCGCCGGTCGAAGGCCACCGCGATGGCCTGCCCGGTGAATGCCGTGGAGATCAGGGCCAGGGCCATGATGGCCGGGGTGAAGGTTGCCGCCCGGTTGTCGCCGAACGAGCCCAGCGGCAGCAGCGTCATCCCGACCAGCAACGTGATCGGGATGAACATCGTCAGCAGGAGCTGTTCGCCGTTGCGCAGCAGCAGCTTCAATTCCAGCCCGAATTGGGCGGCCAGCATGGCCGGCACCTTCGCCGGGCGGGGGTCCGGGGCAAAGGTTCCCGGCGCGAATCGATTCTGGATGCTCGTCATGACCGCAGCTCCCGTCCTGTCAGGTCGAGGAATACGTCTTCGAGGCTGCGCTGTTCAACTCGCATGCCGGTGGCCAGCACATCGAGCCGTGCGCACCAGGCGGTCACGGTGGCCAGCACCTGTGGATCGATGTGTCCTTCCACGAGGTATTCGCCGGGCGCCGTCTCGGTGGCCTTGTAGCCCTCGGGCAGCGCGGCCGACAGCAGGGTCAGGTCCAGTTTGCGCGGGGCGCTGAACCGCAATTGATTCTCGGCGCCGCTGTGGGTGAGCTCCGCCGGGGTACCGGTAGCGACGGCCACTCCGTGATCGATGATCACGATCCGATCGGCGAGTTCTTCGGCCTCGGCGAGGTGATGAGTGGTCAGCACCACGGTCACCCCGTCTCGCCGCAGCGCATCGATCAACTCCCACACCACAATTCGGGCGTGTGCGTCCATTCCCGCGGTGGGTTCGTCGAGAAAGACCAGTTCGGGGCGCCCTACCACGGCGCAAGCCAGGGCCAGGCGCTGCTGCTGGCCGCCCGACAGCCGGCGGTAGGTGGTGCGGGCGGATTCGGTCAGGCCGAGGGTGTCCATCAGCCAAGCCGGGTCCAGGGGATCGGCGGCGTAGGACGCCACCAGATTGAGCATCTCGCCGGCCTTGGCGGCGGGGTAACCGCCGCCACCCTGCAGCATCACGCCGATCCGCTCCCGCAGCTGGGCGTTGTCGGCGACGGGATCGAGGCCGAGGATCTCGACCTGCCCGCCGTCGGGGCGGATGAACCCCTCGCACATTTCGACCGTGGTGGTCTTGCCCGCGCCGTTGGGGCCGAGCAGGGCCAGCACCTCGGCGCGCTGCACCTCCAGATCGAGGTTCGACACCGCCGTCGTCGCCCCGTATCGCTTGCTGACGCCGCGGAGCAGCACCGGATAATCAGAACGCGAGGTCACGGGGATTCAGCGTAGGCGCCGGGGGACTGAGTAGGTGCCGCCGGTGCGGTTATCTCCTTCTGAGGTGACACGCGCCACGGCAATCGGCGCCACGTCAACCCGATCAAGATGAGCACGATCACGGTGCTGGCCAGGGTTGCCATCACGATCTGGAACAACGTGAACCGGTCCCCGTTGGCGGTGGGGCCGAAGATCCCGACAACCAGGGTGATCGCGATCGTGGATCCGCGGAATCCCGGCCGGGTGGCCCACGCGGCCAACGGGATCACCGCCCACAGCAGGTACCACGGCTGCACCACGGGGAACAGCAAAATCGTGCCGCCGAGTGCCACGCCGAGGCCGCCGACGGGGTGCAGTCGGCCGCGCATCACGGCCAGCAGCAGCCAGCTGACCAGGATCGCGATCAGAAAGACACCGATGGCGCGGGTCAGTGCCAGCACCGCGGTGGTGTGGTCACCGAGCCCCAGCAGGATGCCGACCTGACCGGTGCCCAGGGCCAGCAGTGTCGGGGGTGACATCCAGCTGCGGACCACGTTGGCGGTGCCGAGCGTGCCCAGCCAGCCGAATCCCAGACCACTGGCCCAGCCGATCACGGCCATCACGACCAGCGACACCACGCCGAGGGGGACGCTCGCCACGAAGAACGCTTTGATGGAGCCGCCCAACCGCCAGGCCAGCGCCATCGCGACAAAGCCGAGCGCGAGCAGCGACGGCAGCTTGACCTGGGAGGACAGCGTGATGAGCACGGTGCCGAACAGCAGCATTCCCGCGGGGTACCAGTGTTGCCAGTCTTCGCGTGAGCGCGGCCAGGTCAGCGGCCGCGGGATCAGCGGAGCCGCGGCGTCGATGCCGCGCAGCGCGAACTCCGTGCCGGCCAGCATCAAGCCCAGCATCAGTGCTTCGTTGTGGATTCCGGCCACCAGGTGCATGAACAGCAGCGGGTTGCAGGCGCCCAGCCACAGCGCGCTGACCTCGGCGACTCCGCAGCGCCGCGCCAGTCGCGGGGTGGCCCAGACGATGAGGCCGACACCGAGAAGCACCACGATGCGGTGGCACAGCACGGCCGCGACAATGTTCTCGCCGGTCAGTGCGGAGATACTCTCGCCGATCCACAGGAACAGCGGCCCGTACGGTGCCGGGGTCTCGCGCCACAGGCTGGGCACCGACAAGGTGAACACGTGATCCAGGCCGAGGCCGGTGGCCGGACCCACCTGGTAGGGGTTGAGCCCGATGTACCCGATCTCGCTCTGGGCCAGGTAGGAGTACACGTCCTTGCTGTACATCGGCGGCGCCACCAGCAGCGGAACGGCCCACAACAACAGCGTGCGGTCCAGTTGGCTGCGCGACATCCGGCGCGGTCCGAGGGCGAACCGCCCGAGCATGAGCCAGGCCAGCGCCATCATCACCGCGCCGGTCGTGGTCATCGTCAGCGACACGGTCTGGATGCGGGAGGGCAGATTGAGCAGCCGAACCCCAAAGGTCGGGTCCTGCACGACGGGCCGGGCGCCGGCACCGAGGGCGCCGATGGCCATCAGTACGGTTCCGGTGGCACCGAACAGCCGGGTCCGGCGCAGCGCGACGACCTCGGCGGGGTTGAGCGGGGATCCGACGGTTCGTTCGTCGCCGTGCCACCGGGCGATCGATGAGCTGAAGGTCGACAGGCGGCTTGCCATCAGGGCAGCCTAACCGGCGACGGAAGCGCCCTTCGCCACGCAACGGTGGCCCAGGTCACGTAAGGGTGCCCTTGCTAGAACCGCGCGCGGAATTCCGTCACAATGGTGTTGTGAAAATGCGTCGGACGGCTGCGGGCTCTGCTTCGAGCCCAGCTTCGGTGGCTACGCCGAAGCCGGTCACCGATGTCGTGCCGGCTCCTGACGGGCACACTCGGCGCGCGATCATCCATCTGCTTCTCGAGGGTCCCATCACGGCCGGGCAGATCGGCGAGCGGCTCGGCATTTCGGCCGCCGGCGTGCGTCGTCATCTCGATGCCCTCATCGAAGCCGGTGATGCTCAGGCCAGTGCCGCCGCTGCTTGGCAGCACAACGGCCGGGGCCGGCCGGCCAAACGCTACCGGCTCACGGCGGCGGGGCGGGCCAAGCTCGGCCACACCTACGATGACCTCGCGGTCGCCGCGATCAGGCAACTGCGCGAGATCGGCGGCAAGGAGGCCGTGCGGACTTTCGCGCGGCGCCGGATGGACACGATTCTGGCCGGGGTCACCGAGGGTTCGGGCAGCGTCGCCGACACCGCCGAGCGGGTCGCCGACGCACTGACCCGGGCCGGTTACGCCACCACCACGACACCGGTGGACGGGCCGATTCACGGGGTGCAGATCTGTCAGCACCACTGTCCGGTGTCGCACGTCGCCGAGGAATTCCCGGAGTTGTGCGAGACGGAGAGTGAAGCGTTCGCCGAGATCCTGGGCACCCACGTCCAGCGCCTGGCCACCATCGTCAACGGTGACTGCGCCTGCACCACTCACGTTCCACTCGATGCGGACGGCCCAGCCCGGACGCCCGCACTGACAAGCCAAACGACAGCAAGCAAGCAAGGAGCGGCGAAATGACCATCACGCCCGAAACGCCATTGACCCAGGAAGAGACCATCGCGTCGCTGGGCAACTACGGCTACGGCTGGTCGGACTCGGACGTCGCGGGCGCCAGTGCGCAGCGCGGCCTGTCCGAAGCCGTCGTGCGTGACATCTCGGCCAAGAAGAACGAGCCGGAATGGATGCTGGAGTCCCGGCTCAAGGCGCTGCGCACCTTCGAGAAGAAGCCCATGCCGAACTGGGGCTCCAACCTCGAAGGCATCGACTTCGACAACATCAAGTACTTCGTGCGGTCCACCGAGAAGCAAGCGGCCTCCTGGGAGGAGCTGCCCGAGGACATCCGCAATACCTATGACCGCCTCGGCATTCCGGAGGCCGAAAAGCAGCGTCTGGTGGCCGGTGTCGCGGCTCAGTACGAGTCCGAGGTGGTCTACCACCAGATCCGCGAGGACCTTGAGGCTCAGGGCGTCATCTTCCTGGACACCGACTCGGGCTTGCGCGAGCATCCGGAGATCTTCAAGCAGTACTTCGGCACGGTGATCCCGGCCGGCGACAACAAGTTCTCGGCGCTCAACACCGCGGTGTGGTCGGGTGGCTCGTTCATCTACGTGCCGCCGGGCGTGCACGTCGACATTCCGCTGCAGGCCTACTTCCGGATCAACACCGAGAACATGGGCCAGTTCGAGCGGACGCTGATCATCGCCGACGAGGGCTCCTACGTGCACTACGTCGAGGGTTGTACCGCGCCGATCTACAAGTCGGACTCGCTGCACTCGGCCGTGGTCGAGATCGTCGTCAAGCCCGGTGCCCGCGTGCGCTACACGACCATTCAGAACTGGTCGAACAACGTCTTCAACCTGGTCACCAAGCGTGCCCGGGCCGAGGCCGGCGCCACGATGGAATGGATCGACGGCAACATCGGCTCCAAGGTCACCATGAAGTACCCGGCTGTCTGGATGACCGGTGAGCACGCCAAGGGCGAGGTGCTCTCGGTGGCGTTCGCCGGTGAGGGGCAGCACCAGGACACCGGTGCCAAGATGCTGCACCTGGCGCCGAACACGTCGAGCAACATCGTGTCCAAGTCGGTGGCCCGGGCGGGCGGCCGGGCGTCCTACCGTGGCCTCGTTCAGGTCAACAAGGGTGCGCACGGCAGCCGCTCAAGCGTGAAATGCGATGCGCTGCTGGTCGATACGATCAGCCGCTCGGATACCTACCCGTACGTCGACATCCGCGAGGACGACGTCACGATGGGTCACGAGGCCACGGTGTCCAAGGTCAGCGAGGACCAGCTGTTCTACCTGATGAGCCGCGGCCTGACGGAGGACGAGGCGATGGCGATGGTGGTGCGCGGCTTCGTCGAGCCCATCGCCAAGGAACTGCCAATGGAATACGCGCTCGAGCTCAACCGGCTGATCGAGCTGCAGATGGAAGGCGCGGTCGGCTAAGTGAGTTCCAATCTGACTGAAGCGGCCGAGAGCGGGGCCGCCAACTCCGGCTCGACGTTGGCTGCCGCCAACAAAGGCGAGCTGTTCGCATCGTTCGACGTCAACGCCTTCGAGGTGCCCGGCGGCCGCGACGAGCTGTGGCGGTTCACCCCGCTGAAACGGCTCCGCGGCCTGCACGACGGCTCCGCCGTTGCCAACGGCAAAGCCGGTATCACGGTGACCGAGCGTCGCGGCGTGACCGTGGAGACCGTCGGCCGTGACGACAAGCGGCTCGGCGAGGGCGGGACGCCCACCGATCGTGTTGCCGCCCAGGCCTATTCGTCATTCGAGACCGCCACCGTGGTGACGGTCAAGCGTGACACCGAAGTCGCCGAGCCCATCGAGATCGTCGTCGACGGACCCGGTGTGGACACCGTCGGCTACGGCCACCTGCAGATCCGCGTCGAGGAACTGTCCCGGGCGATCGTGGTGGTCGACCTGCGCGGCAGCGGAACCTACGCGGACAACGTCGAGATCATCGTCGGCGATTCGGCCGGCCTCGGACTGATCTGGATCGCCGACTGGGCCGACGACATGGTGCATGTCAGCGCGCACCACGCCAAGCTCGGCAAGGACGCGGTACTCGGACACGTCAACGTCACCCTCGGTGGCGATGTCGTGCGCACCTCGGCCACCGTGCGATTCACCGGGCCCGGCGGTGACGCCAAGATGCTCGGCACCTACTTCGCCGACGACGGTCAGTTCTTCGAGTCCCGGTTGCTGGTCGATCATGCTCAGCCGCACTGTAAGTCCGACGTGCTCTACAAGGGCGCGCTGCAGGGCGATCCGGATTCCCGCAAGCCCGACGCGCACACCGTGTGGATCGGCGACGTGTTGATCCGGGCCGAGGCCACCGGCACCGACACCTTCGAGGTGAACCGCAACCTGGTGCTCACCGACGGTGCGCGCGCCGATTCGGTACCCAACCTCGAGATCGAGACCGGCGAGATCGTCGGAGCCGGGCACGCCAGTGCCACTGGGCGTTTCGATGACGAGCAGTTGTTCTACCTGCGTGCCCGCGGCATTCCCGAGGACCAGGCCCGGCGCCTGGTCGTGCGCGGATTCTTCAACGAGATCATCGCCAAGATCGCTGTCCCCGAGGTGCGTGAGCGTCTGACCGCCGCGATCGAAAAAGAACTTGCCATCACCGAATCGAAAGCATCGCACTCATGACCACTCTGGAAATCAAGGACCTGCACGTCTCGGTCAACGCCGCCGAAGGCGCTGAGAACACCGAGATCCCGATTTTGAAGGGTGTCGACCTCACCGTGAAGTCGGGGGAGACCCACGCGGTCATGGGCCCCAACGGCTCGGGCAAGTCGACCCTGTCCTACGCGATCGCCGGTCACCCCAAGTACACGGTGACCTCGGGGTCGATCTCCCTCGACGGGCAGGACGTCCTCGAGATGAGCATCGATGAGCGGGCGCGCGCGGGTCTCTTCCTGGCCATGCAGTACCCCGTCGAGGTGCCCGGGGTGTCGATGTCGAACTTCCTGCGTACCGCGGCCACCGCGGTGCGTGGTGAGGCGCCGAAGCTGCGGCACTGGGTCAAGGAAGTCAAGGCCGCCATGGACGAGCTGGAGATCGATCCGGCGTTCGGCGAGCGCAGTGTCAACGAGGGCTTCTCCGGTGGTGAGAAGAAGCGCCACGAGATCCTGCAGCTGGGGCTGCTCAAGCCGAAGATCGCCATCCTCGACGAGACCGACTCGGGGCTGGACGTCGACGCGTTGCGCATCGTCAGTGAGGGTGTCAACCGCTACGCCGAGGCCGAGCACGGCGGCATCCTGCTGATCACCCACTACACCCGCATCCTGCGTTACATCCGCCCGCAGTTCGTGCACGTGTTCGTCGGCGGACGCATCGTGGAATCGGGCGGGCCGGAACTCGCCGACGAGCTCGAAGAGAACGGATACGTGCGCTTCACGCAGGCGGTCGGAGCCTGAGATAGCGCGGACGCGAGGAGCAAGACAGTGACCGTCGCACGGACTATCGACCCCACCGTGCTGGCTGAGGTCAGGGCGGACTTCCCGATTCTGAGCCGGGTCATGCGCGGCGGAACGCAGTTGGCGTACCTGGATTCCGGGGCGACGTCGCAGAAGCCGCTGCAGGTGCTCGACGCCGAACGGCAGTTCCTGACCACCTCCAACGGCGCCGTGCACCGCGGTGCGCACCAGCTGATGGAGGAGGCCACCGACGCCTACGAGCAGGGCCGCTCCGACATCGCGGCGTTCGTCGGTGCCGAGCCGGACGAGCTGGTGTTCACCAAGAACGCCACCGAGTCGCTCAACCTCGTCGCCTACGTGCTGGGGGACAAGCGGTTCGAACATGCCGTCGGCCCCGGTGACGTCATCGTCACCACCGAGCTGGAGCACCACGCGAACCTGATTCCCTGGCAGGAGTTGGCCCAGCGCACTGGTGCGACGCTGCGATGGTATGGCGTGACCGACGACGGTCGCATCGACCTGGATTCGCTGGAGCTCGACGAGCGGGTGAAAGTGGTGGCCTTCAGCCATCATTCGAATGTCACGGGTGCCATCGCACCGGTGGACGAGTTGGTGTCACGGGCCAAGGCGGTTGGTGCGCTCACGGTGCTGGACGCCTGCCAGTCGGTACCGCATCAGCCGGTTGATTTTCACGCGCTCGACGTCGATTTCGCGGCGTTCTCCGGCCACAAGATGCTCGGCCCTACCGGCATCGGTGTGCTCTACGGCCGGCTCGCGCTGCTGAACTCGATGCCTCCGTTCATCACCGGCGGTTCGATGATCGAGACCGTCACGATGAAGCAGACCACCTACGCGCCGGCCCCGCAGCGCTTCGAGGCGGGTACGCCGATGACCTCGCAGGTGGTCGGATTGGCCGCTGCCGCACGGTATCTGAACAACCTCGGGATGCACGCCGTCGAGGCGCACGAGGCCGAGCTGGTGGCCGCCGCGCTGGAAGGCTTGTCGGCGCTGCCGCAGGTCCGCGTCGTCGGGCCGACGACGATGGAACATCGCGGGTCCCCGGTGAGTTTCGTCGTCGACGGAATCCACGCCCACGACGTCGGGCAGGTGCTCGACGACGAGGGTGTCGCGGTGCGCGTCGGGCACCATTGCGCCTGGCCGCTGCACCGTCGCTTCGGCATCGCCGCCACGGCTCGCGCGTCGTTCGCGGTCTACAACACGCTCGACGAAGTCGACCGCCTGGTGGCCGGCATCAAACGCGCTGTGGAGTTCTTCTCGTGAAGATGGAACAGATGTACCAGGAAGTGATCCTGGATCACTACAAACATCCGCACAATCGCGGACTGCGGGAGCCCTTCGCGGCCGAGGTACATCACGTCAACCCGACCTGCGGAGACGAGGTGACCCTGCGGGTCACGCTGTCCGACGACGCGCAGACCGTGGCGGACATCTCGTATGACGGGCAGGGCTGTTCGATCAGCCAGGCAGCCACCTCGGTGCTCACCGATCAGGTCATCGGCCAGAGCGTCGGTGACGCGCTCAAGACGGTCGAGGCGTTCACCGAGATGATTTCCTCACGCGGCAACGTTGAAGGGGACGAAGATGTACTCGGTGACGGCATCGCATTTGCCGGTGTCGCCAAGTACCCGGCCCGGGTGAAGTGCGCGCTGCTGGGTTGGATGGCTTTTAAAGACGCGCTGGTGCAGGCCAGCGACGACGTGGAGGACAAGCGATGAGTGATACCGCCTCAGACGAACTGCTGGCCGATGTCGAGGAAGCCATGCGCGACGTGGTGGATCCCGAGCTGGGCATCAACGTCGTTGACCTCGGTCTGGTTTACGGCCTCAACGTCGAGCAGGGCGATGACGGCGCGGTCGCGCTGATCGACATGACGCTCACCTCGGCGGCCTGTCCGTTGACCGATGTCATCGAGGATCAGTCGCGTACCGCGTTGGTGGGCGCCGGCCTGGTCAACGAGATCAAGATCAACTGGGTCTGGAATCCGCCGTGGGGTCCGGACAAGATCACCGACGACGGCCGCGAGCAGCTTCGCGCCCTCGGGTTCACCGTCTAAATTCACGACAGACACCGCACAATGACCGTGTGATCACGGTCCCGCCGTTCGTATGGCGTAGTGGCTTCGCCGGCCGAGCGCTCGTCATCGGCGCCGCAGTGGGCGCGGTGCTGGGAGTGCTCGCCTGGCTGGATTCTGGGTTCTGGTTCGCGGGCCTGATCGTGTTCGTCGTCGTAGGTACGTGTTACGGAATCTGGATGGCGCGCCGGATGGCACGGTACTGGCCGATGTCGGCGCAACTGTCCGGAGCCGACCGGGTGGCGATGACGCGTGCCGCCCGTGCCGGTGAACCGATCGAAGACCCGAGCCTGATCGAGGCTGCCCGCGATTACCGACGAGGCGCGGATGAGGCCGCAGAGTCCGCCCACCGTTTCCGATGGTTGTTGCCGCTGGTGCTCGTCGTGGCGGCGGCAAGTGCGTTGTGGGACGCCGTCTTCGGTTCGGTGGGCAACGCTGTCGTCTCGGTCGTCTACCTAGGCGCACTGGTTGTGGAGTTGTTCTGGTGGCCGAAGCGTCAAGCCCAGCTGTTGGCCAATATCCGGCACGCCTGCGCGTGAAGCGGGGCCGCCGCGGGAGTTCCGCGGCGGCCCGATCCGGTTAGCCCACTGGGGGATTCTGGCCGGACGGTCCGTACGGTCCGTTCTGCGGGGTCTGACCGTTGGTGCCGTGCGACTGCCCCGGCGGGGACACCACCACACTCGCACTGCCCGGCCCCTGACAGACCGTGGCGGCTTGGGTCTCGGTACACGGCGCCGGCGGTTCTTCGGCAGACGCAGTCGATCCCAGGGCCACGGCTCCGGCGGCGCCGACCGCGGCCAGAATCTGCGTGACGAACAACAGTGGTTTGGACATGGCCACCTCCTCAGGCGCTCTCTGGTTGGCAAGCCTTCTCGAGTACCCGCCGAGGACCGATTCCCAACCCCGATCGAGCCTGTGGATAACTCTCGAATTTGGGGCCGCAGCGCCCCGATCTTGTCGGGCGGCGTCGTTAGCTTCGCCGGTGATGGGACCAGAACGGTCCCGCTGAAGGGGAAGGCACCGTCATGGACAGCGAGATCGAGCAACTGCGCGCAGCCTGCGAACGCGACCTGGGTGACCCGGGGGACTGGCAGTCCACCGGGTATCCGAAGTCGTTGGCGTTGTGCATCATTGACGCGTTATATGTCACCGGGGCGCGCCATCGGACCGTCGAGAAGGTGGTGGAGCGCTACCGCGGCCACCGAGCCGGACAAGGCGGTGATGCCGACACCGACGGCGCGGCCGAACTCCTGGCCAACGTCGAAGAGTTCGGCGGCCCCCAGGCGTGGGCGTCGGCGATCGGCAATCGCCGGCCTACTTCGACGGCCAGAAATGCGCCGCTTCGGGCCGCCGCGCTGGTGCAGGCCACCCAGGCGCTGATCGAGCTCGGTATCGAGACCGCCGCCGACCTGCGCGCAGCGGCCGAGGACAGCGAGCGCTGCGCGCAGGCCAGGGCGGCATGGTGCGCGGTGCCCGGGCAACGGTCCGGCTTCACGTGGACGTATCTCGTACTCCTCGCACAGGTGCCGGACCTCAAGGTCGACGCAGCCGTGGTCCGTTACGTCAAGCGGGAGGCGGAAGCGGCCGACGCGGTCCCGGTGCTGCGTGCCGTGGCGGACCGCGCAGGTTGGGATCTCACCGCGCTTCACGCCGCGATCTGGCGTTTCGAGTCGGGACGACGCCCTGAACTGCCCTCGACGGCCTGACTGGGTACCAACTGCGGCGGAGCACGAACAAGCAGGCTGAAACGGCGCTGTGCAGGCGCTGTTGAAATAGGCTGGGAACAGGCCGTCAAGCCCCGACGTTAGGAAAAGTGTGAGCACGCAAGACATCACCGCAGATCAGTTCAATGACATCGTCAACGGCAACGAGATCGTGCTGGTGGATTTCTGGGCGTCATGGTGTGGGCCGTGCCGCGCGTTTGCGCCGACGTTCAAGACCGCCTCCGAACAACATCCCGACGTCGTGTTCGCCAAGGTGGACACCGAGGCCGAGCAGGAGCTGGCCGCGGCAGCCGATATCCGGTCGATCCCCACCCTGATGGCGTTCAAGAAGGGCAAGTTGGTCTTCAACCAGGCCGGAGCCCTGCCGCCGGCAGCACTGGAGGACCTGGTTCAGAAGATCAAGGAATTCGACATCGACGCCGCGATGAAGGAGCAGGCCGCTTCCGGCGACGCCGAACAGGTGTGACGGTCGGCACGCGATAGCGTGCTGTCCGTGACTGAGCAGAGTGAATTCGTCCTGGTCGACCGCTCCCGACCGGACGTGGCCCTGGTGACCCTCAACCGCCCCGAGCGGATGAACTCGATGGCCTTCGATGTCATGGTTCCGCTCAAGGGTGTGCTGGAAGAGTTGCGCTACGACAACAGTGTGCGGGTCGTGGTGCTGACCGGGGCCGGCCGAGGCTTCTCCTCCGGGGCCGATCACAAGTCCGCAGGTGCGGTGCCCCACGTCGCCGGGCTGACCAGGCCCACGTATGCACTTCGGTCGATGGAGATCCTCGACGATGTGATTCTGGCTCTACGACGGCTGCACCAGCCGGTGATCGCCGCCGTGAACGGTGCGGCCATCGGCGGCGGCCTTTGCTTGGCCCTGGCCTGTGACGTCCGGGTCGCCGCCCAGGGCGCTTACTTCCGTGCCGCAGGCATCAACAACGGTCTGACCGCCAGTGAGCTGGGCCTGTCCTATCTGTTGCCGCGCGCCATCGGCTCGTCGCGCGCGTTCGAGATCATGTTGACGGGCCGCGACGTCGACGCGCAGGAGGCCGAACGCATCGGCCTGGTGTCCAGCGTGGTGGCCGAGGACGCACTCCTGGACACCTGCTATTCGATGGCGGACCGCATGGCGGCGTTCTCCCGGCCGGGTATTGAGTTGACCAAGCGCACACTTTGGAGTGGACTGGACGCCGCTAGTCTGGAGGGGCACATGCAGGCCGAAGGCCTGGGACAACTCTTCGTGCGCCTGCTCACCGCAAACTTCGAGGAAGCGGTATCCGCGCGCGCGGAAAAGCGCCCCCCGGTCTTTACGGACGAGAAGTAACCCGCGACACACCATCGCGACGAGAAATAGGAGGACCGCAGCGTGATCACCGCAACGGACCTGGAGGTCCGCGCCGGCGCGCGCACGCTGCTGTCCATCGACGGCTCGGCGTTGCGGGTTCAGCCCGGTGACCGGATCGGTCTGGTCGGACGCAACGGCGCCGGCAAGACGACGACGATGCGCATCCTGGCGGGCGAGGGTGAACCGTACGCGGGCACCATCACGCGGACCGGTGAGATCGGCTATCTGCCGCAGGATCCGCGTGAAGGCAATCTCGACGTGCTGGCCCGAGATCGCGTGCTGTCGGCCCGTGGCCTCGACACGCTGCTGGCCGACCTGGAGAAGCAGCAGGCCCTGATGGCCGAAGTGGCCGACGATGCCGTGCGGGACAAGGCGGTGCGTCGCTACGGGCAGTTGGAGGAACGGTTCTCGGCGCTCGGCGGGTACGCCGCCGAGAGCGAGGCCGGGCGTATCTGCGCGAGTCTCGGTCTGCCCGATCGGATCCTCACCCAGCCTCTGCGCACCCTCTCGGGTGGTCAGCGTCGCCGCGTGGAACTGGCCCGCATCTTGTTCGCGGCCTCCGAGACGGGATCCGGTTCGGCGACCACATTGCTGCTCGACGAGCCCACCAACCACCTCGACGCGGACTCGATCGGCTGGCTGCGCGACTTCCTGCACAACCACACCGGCGGCCTCGTCGTGATCAGTCACGATGTCGATCTGCTCGCCGAGGTCGTCAACCGGGTGTGGTTTCTCGACGCGGTGCGCGGCGAGGCCGATGTCTACAACATGGGCTGGCAGAAATACCTCGACGCTCGCGCCACCGACGAACAACGTCGACGCCGTGAACGCGCCAATGCGGAGAAGAAGGCGGGTGCGCTGCGGGCCCAGGCCGCCAAGATGGGCGCCAAGGCAACCAAAGCTGTTGCCGCACAGAACATGTTGCGCCGCGCCGAACGCATGATCGCCGAACTCGATGCCGAGCGGGTGGCCGACAAAGTGGCCCGCATCAAGTTCCCCACACCGGCTGCGTGTGGAAAGACGCCTTTGGTGGCCAAGGGATTGACGAAGACGTACGGATCGTTGGAGATCTTCACGGGTGTCGATCTGGCCATCGACCGCGGCTCTCGTGTGGTGGTACTCGGCCTCAACGGTGCGGGTAAGACGACGCTGCTACGGCTGCTCGCGGGCGCCGAGAGCGCCGATGCCGGCGTCTTGGAACCCGGCCATGGCTGCAAGATCGGCTACTTCGCCCAAGAGCACGACACCCTCGACAATGAGGCGACGGTCTGGGAGAACATCCGCCATGCCGCACCAGACACCGGGGAGCAGGATCTGCGAGGTCTGTTGGGAGCCTTCATGTTCACCGGCCCGCAGTTGGAGCAGCCCGCCGGCACCCTGTCCGGCGGTGAGAAGACGCGCCTGGCGCTGGCCGGCCTGGTCGCTTCGACGGCCAATGTGTTGCTGCTCGACGAGCCGACCAACAACCTCGACCCCGCCTCGCGTGAGCAGGTTCTCGATGCATTGCGCAGCTACCAGGGGGCCGTGGTGCTGGTGACCCACGACCCGGGCGCGGCCGAGGCGCTCGACCCGCAGCGCGTCGTGCTGCTGCCGGACGGCACGGAGGACTTCTGGTCCACCGAGTACCGGGATCTCATCGAGCTCGCCTAGGCGCGAATTCCCAAGGACCATCACATCTTCGAGAACGTCAATATAAGACGTTGGACAAATCGATCCGCCGGTGTGTGGGCGTTTCCTACTGTGGGTACCCGTCGGGACATCACAAGCGGGGAGATGTCGATGAGCGAAACAACGAACAAGAATCGCGGCGAACTGCTGGCCGAACTCCGCAAGGAGTACGAGGGGGGTGCCAGCATTCGGTCGCTGGTGGCGAAGACCGGACGTTCGTACGGGTCGATCCACAGCTTGTTGCGGGAGTCGGGCACGACGATGCGTAGCCGCGGCGGCCCCAATCACCGCACCCGGTCAAAGGCCTGACGAGCACAACCGCTGCGCGGTAGTGGGATTCAGCGCTCAGACGTTGACTGCTGGCGCACGCTGTCCTCGACGAGGTCCAGGACCGCCGTGAGGTTCTTCGGGTCCTCGCCGGAGGCGATCCGCGCCACCAGACCGTCGAGCACCAGATCCAGGTAGATGTGCAAGACCGCGCTCGGCACGTCGTCGCGCAGCCGCCCGGCCTGCTTCTGGCGGCGCAGACGTTCGGTGATCGCGGCGTCCAGCTCGGCCGACCGCTCGGCCCAGCCTCGATGAAATGCCGGGTCGTTACGCAGCTTTCGAGCGATCTCAAGCCGGGTGGCCAACCAGTCGAACTGTTCTGGCGCGGCGAGCATGTTGCGCATCACCTGGATCAACCCCTCGCGGGCGGCCACGTCGGCCATCCGCTCGGCGTCCTCACGGGCCAGTTCGAAGAACAAGGTGTCCTTGTCCTTGAAATGGTGAAAGATTGCGCCGCGCGACAGCCCGATGGTTTCTTCGAGCCGCCGCACGGTCGCACTCTCATAGCCGTACTGACCGAAGCAGCGCCTGGCGCCGTCGAGAATCTGACGGCGCCGGGCGGCGAGATGGTCGTCGGTTACCCGCGGCACCTAACCCACACTCCTCGCACAAGCGCACGTCGGCGCTGTTTGTCCCGCTTCGATGTACGCGGTCAGGATTACTTCGACTTCAACATGTTCCGCAGCACATACTGCAGGATGCCGCCGTTGCGGTAGTAGTCGGCCTCACCGGGGGTGTCGATGCGAACGACCGCATCGAACTCGACCTTGGACCCGTCCTCCTTGGTGGCGGTGACCTTGACCGTCTTCGGGGTCTTGCCCGCGTTGAGCTCCTCGATGCCGGTGATGTCGTAGGTCTCGGTGCCGTCGAGCTTGAGGCTCGCGGCCGACTCACCCGCCGGGAACTGCAGCGGGATGACGCCCATACCGATCAGGTTCGACCGGTGGATGCGCTCGAAGGACTCGGTGATGACGGCCTTCACGCCCAGCAGCACCGTGCCCTTGGCTGCCCAGTCGCGCGAGGAGCCCGAACCGTACTCCTTGCCGCCGAGGACGACCAGCGGGATGCCGGCTTCCTTGTAGTTGACCGACGCGTCGTAGATGAACGCCTGCGGGCCACCGGGCTGGGTGAAGTCCCGGGTGTAGCCGCCGGAGACATCGTCGAGCAGCTGGTTGCGCAGCCGGATGTTGGCGAAGGTGCCGCGGATCATCACCTCGTGGTTGCCGCGCCGCGACCCCAGCGAGTTGTAGTCCTTGCGCTCGACGCCGTTGGCGTCCAGATACTGCGCGGCGGGGGTGCCGGGCTTGATCGAGCCGGCCGGGCTGATGTGGTCGGTGGTCACCGAATCGCCCAGCAGGGCAAGGACTCTGGCGCCCTTGATGTCGCTGACCGGCTCCGGTTCGGCGGGCATACCGTCGAAGTACGGGGCCTTGCGCACATAGGTCGAAGCGTCGTCCCACTCGAAGGTGTTGCCCTCCGGGGTGGCCAGCGAACGCCAGCGGTCGTCGCCCTTGAACACGTCGGCGTAGGACTCGGTGAACATCTCCCGGTTGATCGAGGACGCGATGGTCTCCTCGATCTCTTGGGCCGACGGCCAGATGTCCTTGAGGAAGACGTCGTTGCCGTCCTGATCCTGGCCGAGCGGGTCGGTCTCGAAATCGAAGTCCATGGTGCCCGCGATTCCGTAGGCGATCACCAGCGGCGGGGACGCCAGGTAGTTCATCTTGACGTCGGGGGAGATGCGGCCCTCGAAGTTGCGGTTGCCCGAGAGCACCGCGGTCACCGACAGATCGTTGTCGTTGATGGCCGCCGAGATCTCCTCGGGCAGCGGGCCGGTGTTGCCGATGCAGGTGGTGCAGCCGTAGCCGCCCAGGTAGTAACCCAGCTTCTCCAGGTACGGCCAGAGGTTGGCCTTGTTGTAGTAGTCGGTGACGACCTGGCTGCCCGGCGCCATGTTGGTCTTGACCCACGGCTTGGTGCTAAGGCCCTTCTCGACGGCCTTCTTCGCGAGCAGTGCCGCACCGAGCATCACCGACGGGTTGGAGGTGTTGGTGCAGGAGGTGATTCCGGCGACGACGACCGCGCCGTGGTCCAGCACGAAGTCGCCGCGCTCCTCGGAGCGCACGGTGACGGGCTTGGTCGGCCGACCCTCGGCGCCATTGGCCGCGGACGGACGGACGTCGACCGCGCCGTCGTCGGCGAACGACAGGCTGGCGGGGTCGCTGGCCGGGAAGGACTCCTCGACGGCCTCGTCGAGCTTGGTCTCGGGCGCCGGGTGGTTCTCTTCGACGTAGTTGTGGATGTCCTTGCGGAACGCGTTCTTGGCGTCCGACAGCTCGATGCGGTCCTGGGGCCGCTTCGGGCCGGAGATCGACGGCACCACGGTGGACAGGTCGAGCTCGAGGTATTCGGAGAAGGCAGGCTCGTGATCGGGGTTGTGCCACATGCCCTGCGTCTTGGCATAGGCCTCGACCAGTGCCAGCTGCTGCTCGCTGCGCCCGGTCAGCCGCAGGTAGTTGATGGTTTCTTCGTCGATCGGGAAAATCGCTGCGGTGGAACCGAATTCGGGGCTCATGTTGCCCAGGGTGGCGCGGTTGGCCAACGGCACCTCGGCCACGCCCTTGCCGTAGAACTCGACGAACTTGCCGACCACGCCGTGCTTACGCAGCATGTCGGTGACGGTGAGCACGACGTCGGTGGCGGTCACGCCGGGCTTGATCTCACCGGTCAGCTTGAAGCCGACGACACGGGGGATGAGCATCGAGACGGGCTGGCCCAGCATGGCGGCCTCGGCCTCGATACCGCCGACACCCCAGCCCAGCACGCCCAGGCCGTTCTCCATGGTGGTGTGGCTGTCGGTGCCCACACAGGTGTCGGGGTAGGCCTTACCGTCACGCACCATGACGACGCGGGCCAGGTACTCGATGTTGACCTGGTGCACGATGCCGGTGCCCGGGGGGACGACCTTGAAGTCGTCGAACGCGCCCTGGCCCCAGCGCAGGAACTGGTAGCGCTCGGAGTTGCGCTCGTACTCGAGTTCGACGTTGCGCTCGAAGGCGCCGGCGTTGCCGAAGACGTCGAGGATGACGGAGTGGTCGATCACCATCTCGGCCGGGGAGAGCGGGTTGACCTTGTTCGGGTCGCCGCCGAGGGCGGCCACGGCCTCGCGCATGGTGGCCAGGTCGACGATGCACGGCACGCCGGTGAAGTCCTGCATCAGCACGCGGGCCGGGGTGAACTGGATCTCGATGCTCGGGTCGGCCGAGGGATCCCAGTTGGCGATGGCCTCGATGTGCTCTTTGGTGATGTTGGCGCCGTCCTCGGTGCGCAACAGGT
The DNA here is from genome assembly GCF_019645875.1 of Mycolicibacterium senegalense. GTDB lineage: Bacteria > Actinomycetota > Actinomycetes > Mycobacteriales > Mycobacteriaceae > Mycobacterium > Mycobacterium senegalense. The sequence continues at coordinate 2,565,194 of NZ_CP081000.1, forward strand.
TCTCCGCCAGCACCTTCAGGCTGTACGGGAGCTTTTCGGTACCGGGTACCGCGTCGAGTCGGTAGATCTCGTAGTTCTGGTCCCCGACCGTCAATGTGTCGCGGGCACCAAATGAGTTAAGGGACGAATTTTCCGTATTCTCGCTGCTCACATCAACTCCCGGCTAGATCTCACCGCGACGGGCTGTGTCGGCGGCGTTCCGATGTTAACAGTACGCTTGTCCTGCAATGCCCGGAGGGCCGGGGTCCAGTCTTCCCTTGTCGGGTGCGCGTTGCTACCCAGTCGGGCCGATCCGTCCCATCCGGTCACCGGCGGCGTGCGTCACGCCGGGGCTACGCAGGGCGGTCGATGCGGTGACGATTCCTGTGTCGCTTCACGTCGGCGATGCGCCTCGGCGTACCGTGCCCCTGTGACCGGACCTCATGTCATCCCGTTCCTGCCGGCCTACATCCCGGTCGAGGTATGCGCCACCGTCGGTATGGATCCGGCGCAACCAGACGGCGTGGCCAAGTGCATGGCGGCCGTGCAGGCAGACGTCCGCGACGACGGGGTGAGTGCGCCGCAGGCCGATGTCGAGGGGCTTCGGCAGGTCGTCAGCGATGCCCGCCAGAGCGGCGTCGACCTCAAGGTCGTGGTGCTGCCGGCCAACCCGGCCATCGATACGCCCCTGCGTGATATCGCCACCGAGGTCGGCGCGGCCAATCCGGGCGCGACCGTGCTCGCGCTGAGCCCGTCGTTCGCCGGGACGTACAGTCCGACAATCGACCGGGTGACTTTGGAGGCCGGACAAGACGTGGCCAAGACCGGTAATCCGGTTTTGTCGGCGAAGAATTTCGTGGGGGAGATTTCGACCCCCGACTTTCCCTGGACCGCGCTTGCGATCGTCCTGACAGTCGGCGTCGCCGCGGCGGCCGTGCTAACCCGTGTTCTCCAGGTGCGTAGCAAACGAATTGCCGGGTCAGGGGCCTCGAGCGCCTCGGTTGTCGAGCCCTGAGAACCTCCTCGAACATTCGTTCGTAATATCGCCCAATATCACTAATTGGTCACACTATTCGCAATTACATTCCTGTAATTTGTGACTAAAGTTTCTTTGGCTTCAGATGTGACGTACGGTGCAATCGGTACCCATTGTTGCAGTTGTGCTTCATGTGACTTCTGTGCATAGGCCCCGAGCAAACGCCGGCACGCCGACGTTGAGCCATAGGAGACTTGAGTCGAATGAGACGCACCGTTGGCGTCCCGCGCAGGCGAGGAGCAGATCGGGTTCCGCGCACGCGAGGAGCAGGCCGGGAGACGACGTGGCGTCTGCACGGCCGGTTCTGGGCGCTGCCGCTGACCGCAGCGCTGCTGTTGGGCACGACATTGTCCGGTGGTATCCCGGCCGGGGCCGAGCCCGGTGGCCCCGATCAGATCGCCACCCTCGTCGCTGCGGTGGCCGACGCCGACCAGAAATTGCAGGAGCTCGGCGCCGCCATCCAAACCCAGCAGGAAGCCGTCAACAAGGCCATCGTCGAGGTGCAGGACGCACGCGATGCGGCCGCGACCGCGCAGCAGGAGGTCGACGCCAGCCAGCAGGGCATCGCTGAGGCCAACCGGGCCATCGACGAAGCGCAGAAACGATTCGACACCTTCGCGGCCGCCACCTACGTCAACGGGCCGTCGGACTCCTAATCTGACCGCGTCCGACCCCGCCGACATCGTCAGCGCCGCGGCTACCGGGCAGACCCTGGCTGCCAGCACCGACAAGGTGATCGCCGATCTGCAGCGCGCCCGCACCGAGCAGGTCAACCGGGAATCGGCGGCCCGGCTGGCCAAACAGAACGCCGATCAGGCCGCGACCAAGGCTCAGGCCAGCCAGGACAGCGCGGTCGCCGCGCTGCGCCAGGCGCAGCAGACATTCAGCGCCCAACAGGGTGAACTGGACCGGTTGACCGCGCAACGGTCAACGGCGGCAGCCCAACTCGCTCAGGTGAGCAAGGCGTCGGCATCAAGCGCGCCCGCAGCGCCGGCACCGGGACAGGCGCCGCAGGCCGCGGCGGGGGACTGGGATCGCGCCCCGGGCGCACCGGCTCAAGCGGGCCAGAAGTGGGACGGCGAATGGGATCCGACGCTGCCGGCGATTCCGAGCGCGTTCGTCAGCGGCGACCCGATCGCGATCATCAACACCGTGCTCGGGATCTCGTCGACCTCGGCCCAGGTCACCCAGAACATGGGACGGCAGTTCCTGCAGAAGCTGGGCATCCTGCCCACCCCGACCGGCTACACCAACGGGGCCATCCCACGGGTCTACGGCCGGCAGGCATCCGAATACGTCATCCAGCGGGCGGGTTCCCAGATGGGTGTTCCGTACTCCTGGGGCGGCGGCAACGCCGCCGGGCCGAGCCGCGGCATCGATTCGGGCGCCAACACCGTCGGCTTCGACTGTTCGGGCCTCATCCTCTACGCCTTTGCCGGGGTCGGCATCAAATTGCCGCATTACTCGGGCTCGCAGTACAACGCCGGCCGGAAGATCCCGTCCTCGCAGATGCGCCGCGGCGACGTGATCTTCTACGGCCCCGGCGGCAGCCAGCACGTGACGCTCTATCTCGGCAACGGCCAGATGCTCGAGGCGCCCTACACGGGTTCACACGTCAAGATCTCGCCGGTCCGCACAAGCGGGATGACCCCGTACGTCGTCCGCTACATCGAATACTGATGGGAAAACATTGCGCTCCTTCGTCTTACGGTGCCTGATCCTGATCGCCGCAACTGCGTTCGCGGCGATCAGCCTGGTGACGCCGGCCAACGCCGCGCCCGACGACGGGCAATGGGATCCCACCCTGCCGAAGATCGTCAGCTCCGGGGCGCCCGGCGACCCGGTGGCCATCGCCAACGCGTCGTTTCAGGTCAGCCAGATCGCGCTGCAAACCACGCAGAACCTCGGCCAGCAGTTCCTGCAGTCCATCGGCCTGGCCCCGAAGCAGGCGGCTTCGACTTTCCCCGGCGGTCGGGTCCGCGGGCCCCAGGCCATCGAGTACGCGATCCGGCGCGGCGGCTCCCAGATGGGCGTGCCGTACTCCTGGGGCGGCGGCACGCTGACCGGTCCCGGCCCCGGTGTGGACTATGACGCCGGCAAGGTGGGCTTCGACTGTTCGGGGCTGACTCGCTACGCCTTTGCCGGCGTCGGTGTGCAGATTCCGAAGTATTCGGGGGATCAGTACAACACCGGCCGCAAGGTGCCGGTGGCCCAGGCAAAGCGAGGCGACCTCCTGTTCTGGGGCCCCGGCGGCAGCCAGCACGTGGCGATGTACCTCGGCGGCGGCAAGATGCTCGAGGCGTCGGGCAGTGCGGAGAAGGTCACGGTGAGCCCGGTGCGCACCGCGGGCATCCAGCCCTACGCGGCCCGCATCATCGAATCCTGAGGGGAACCTGAACTCTTCCGGGCAGCGTCGACGGATCTCGAAGTGCCTGGAATAGTTGACGGCGGGCACCCGCTTGCCCGATAGAGCAAAGAAGCAAGACCAGCGTTTTGTAGTCGAACACCGTGGGAGGAAGTTGATGACGTCACCGAGTGGACCGCCGCAGGGCGCCGGAGGTTATCCCGGTTCGAGCCCGGCGCCGGGCTTCCCGCCCGGGTCTACCGGCTCCCACGCCGCCCCGGCTGCCCCGCAGGCGGCGCCCAACGGCAGCCTGCAGGCCGAGGTGCACACCCTCGAGCGCGCCGTCTTCGAGGTCAAGCGCATCATCGTCGGCCAGGACCAGCTGGTCGAGCGGATGCTCGTCGGCCTCCTCGCCAAGGGCCATGTGCTGCTCGAAGGCGTGCCCGGGGTGGCCAAGACGCTGGCCGTCGAGACGTTCGCCAAGGTGGTCGGCGGCACGTTCGCCCGCATCCAGTTCACCCCCGACCTGGTGCCGACCGACATCATCGGTACCCGCATCTACCGGCAGGGCAAGGAAGACTTCGACATCGAGCTGGGCCCGGTGGTGGTCAACTTCCTGCTCGCCGACGAGATCAACCGCGCACCGGCCAAGGTGCAGTCCGCACTGCTCGAGGTGATGGCCGAGCGCAAGATCTCCATCGGCGGCAAGACCTTCCCGCTGCCGAGCCCGTTCTTGGTCATGGCGACCCAGAACCCGATCGAACAGGAAGGCGTCTACGCGCTGCCGGAAGCCCAGCGCGACCGCTTCCTGTTCAAGCTCAACGTCGACTACCCGTCGCCGGAGGAAGAGCGCGAGATCATCTACCGGATGGGTGTCAAACCCCCGGAGCCCAAGCAGATCCTGAACACCGGTGATCTGCTGCGCCTGCAGGAGCTGGCGGCCAACACCTTCGTGCATCACGCGCTGGTGGATTACGTGGTGCGGATCGTCACCGCGACGCGAGAGCCCGAGAAGTTCGGTATGCCCGACGCGAAGGCGTGGATCGCCTATGGCGCCTCGCCGCGTGCCTCGCTCGGCATCATCTCGGCGGCCCGCGCGCTGGCGTTGGTCCGCGGCCGTGACTACGTCATCCCGCAGGACGTCGTCGAGGTGATCCCGGATGTGCTGCGCCACCGTCTGGTGCTGACCTACGACGCGCTGGCCGACGAGGTCTCGGCGGAGACCGTGGTCAACCGGATCTTGCAGACCGTGGCCCTGCCTCAGGTGAATGCGCTTCCGCAGCAAGGGCATTCAGTCGCGCCCGCCGTGCCTGCCGCGGCCGGCGCGGCGGGTGGTCGGTGACCACTTCCCGACGCACCGTAGACCTGCCGTCTCTCAAGCGCGGGGAGATTCGGGACCCGGCCCTGACGGCGGCGTTGCGCAAGCTGGAACTGACGGTGCGGCGCAAGCTCGACGGCGTTCTGCACGGCGACCACCTCGGTCTGATCCCGGGACCGGGATCAGAGCCGGGGGACTCGCGCATCTACCAGCCCGGTGACGACGTACGCCGCATGGACTGGTCGGTGACCGCACGAACGCAGACGCCGCACGTGCGCCAGATGATCGCCGACCGCGAGCTGGAGACCTGGTTGGTCGTCGACATGTCGGCCAGCCTGGACTTCGGTACCACCACCTGTGAGAAGCGTGACCTCGCGGTGGCCGCCGCGGCAGCGATCGCGTTCCTCAACAGCGGCGGCGGCAACCGGATCGGGGCGATCATCGCCAACGGTGAGACGATGCGCCGGGTTCCGGCATTGAGCGGGCGGGTCCACGAGCAGGAGCTGCTGCGGGCGATCGCCACCACGCCGAAGGCCCCGACCGGGGTGCGCGGCGACCTGGCGGCAGCCATCGATGCCCTGCGCCGGCCCGAGCGTCGACGCGGCATGGCGGTGATCATCAGCGACTTCCTCGGACCGATCAACTGGATGCGCCCGCTGCGGGCCATCGCCGGTCGCCACGAGGTACTCGGCATCGAGATCCTCGACCCGCGCGATGTCGAGTTGCCGCCGGTCGGCGATGTGGTGCTGCAGGACACCGAAACCGGTGTCACCCGGGAGTTCACCATCGATGAACAACTTCGCAGTGACTTCGAGCGGGCGGCCGCGGCCCACCGCGAGGAAGTGGCCCGCACCTTGCGCCGTTGCGACGCGCCACTGCTGAGCCTGCGCACGGACCGCGACTGGATCGCCGACGTGGTGCGGTTCGTGGCGAACCGGCGGCGCGGTGCCCTGGCCGGCCAGCGGTAGACGAAAGCCCGATCAGCAACCAAACCGAAATGACTTCTAGCACATGACATTACCGATTCTCGGTCCGATGAGCCTGACGGGCTTTGCGCACGCGTGGTGGTTCCTGTTCCTGTTCGTCGTGCTCGGTCTGATCGCGTACTACGTCTTCGTTCAGCGCGCTCGCAAGCAGCGGGTCCTGCGGTTCGCCAACATGGAGCTGCTCGAAAGTGTGGCGCCCAAGCAACCCACCCGCTGGCGGCATCTGCCCGCCGCCTTGCTGGCGGTCTCCCTCGTCTTGCTGACCGTGGCGATGGCCGGCCCCACCCACGATGTGCGGATTCCGCGAAACCGCGCGGTGGTGATGTTGGTGATCGACGTCTCGCAGTCCATGCGTGCCACCGACGTCGCGCCCAGCCGCTTGGCCGCCGCGCAGGAGGCCGCCAAGCAATTCGCCGACCAGCTCACCCCGGGGATCAACCTCGGCCTCATCGCCTACGCCGGCACCGCGACCGTGCTGGTGCAACCGACCACCAATCGTGAGGCCACCAAGAACGGCCTGGACAAGCTGCAGTTGGCCGACCGGACCGCTACCGGTGAGGGCATCTTCACGGCGCTGCAGGCGATCGCCACCGTCGGCGCGGTGATCGGCGGCGGCGACGAGAAGCCGCCGGCGCGCATCGTGCTGATGTCCGACGGCAAGGAGACTGTGCCGTCCAACCCGGACAACCCCAAGGGTGCGTACACCGCGGCGCGCACCGCCAAGGACCAGGGTGTGCCGATCTCCACGGTGTCCTTCGGCACGCCCTACGGCTACGTCGAGATCAACGATCAGCGCCAACCGGTTCCGGTGGACGACGAGATGCTCGGCCGGATCGCCAAGCTGTCCGGCGGTGACGCGTTCACCGCATCCAGCCTCGAACAGCTCAAGCAGGTGTTCACCTCGCTGCAGCAGCAGATCGGCTACGAGACGATCAAGGGCGACGCCAGCCTCGGCTGGCTGCGGCTGGGCGCGTTGGTGCTCGCCGTGGCGGGCGTGGCAGCCCTGATGATCAACCGCAGATTGCCTGGCTAGGTGGGCTGTCCCGTCCCCGCGGGTCGTGCTCGACGTGGGAGACGCGATTTTCGGCCGCCACCGGTGAGGAGATAAGTTGACGGGCATGAGTGACGCTGCTGTCTCGAACGCCGACACCGAAGCCACCACCGCAGAGCCTGGCGGTCGACCGGCTTTCGTTCCCCGTTCCGTACTGGTCACCGGTGGAAACCGGGGGATCGGCCTGGCAATCGCGCAGCGTTTGGCTGCCGACGGGCACAAGGTCGCCGTCACCCACCGCGGATCGGGCGCGCCCGAGGGGCTGTTCGGCGTGGTGTGCGACGTGACCGACAACGAAGCTGTCGACCGGGCGTTCAAAGAGGTCGAAGAGCACCAGGGCCCGGTCGAGGTGCTGGTGTCCAACGCCGGGATCTCCCAGGACGCGTTCCTGATGCGGATGACCGAGGAGCGCTTCGAGAACGTCATCAACGCCAACCTCACCGGAGCGTTCCGGGTGGCGCAGCGGGCGTCACGCAGTATGCAGCGCAAGCGCTTCGGGCGAATCATCTTCATCGGCTCGGTCTCGGGCATGTGGGGCATCGGCAACCAGGCCAACTACGCGGCGGCCAAGGCCGGTCTGATCGGCATGGCGCGCTCGATCTCCCGGGAGCTGTCCAAGGCCGGCGTCACCGCCAACGTGGTGGCACCCGGCTACATCGACACCGAGATGACCCGCGCCCTCGACGAGCGGATCCAGGCCGGTGCCCTGGACTTCATCCCGGCCAAGCGTGTCGGCACGGCCGAGGAGGTCGCCGGGGCGGTCAGCTTCCTGGCATCCGAGGACGCGAGCTACATCGCCGGCGCGGTGATCCCCGTCGACGGCGGCATGGGTATGGGGCACTGATCAAAAGCTCTGGATTGCAAGAACTTTCGCACAACTCTTCACCGAAGTAGGAGTCAGGACAATGGCAGGTTTGCTCGAAGGCAAGCGCATTCTGGTCACCGGGATCATCACGGACTCGTCGATCGCGTTCCACATCGCCAAGGTGGCCCAGGAGGCCGGCGCTGAGCTGGTGCTCACCGGCTTCGACCGGATGAAGCTGATCCAGCGCATCGCCGACCGGTTGCCCAAGCCGGCCCCGCTGCTGGAACTCGACGTCCAGAATGAGGAGCACCTGGCCAGCCTGGCCGACCGGGTCACCGAAGCCATCGGCGCGGGCAACAAGCTCGACGGCGTGGTTCACTCGATCGGCTTCATGCCGCAGAGCGGCATGGGCGTCAACCCGTTCTTCGACGCCCCCTACGAGGACGTCGCCAAGGGCATCCACATCTCGGCGTACTCGTACGCCTCGCTGGCCAAAGCACTGCTTCCGGTGATGAACGAAGGCGGCGGGATCGTCGGCATGGACTTCGACCCGACCCGGGCGATGCCGGCCTACAACTGGATGACCGTGGCCAAGAGCGCCCTCGAGTCGGTCAACCGTTTCGTGGCGCGCGAGGCCGGCAAGTTCGGCGTGCGGTCCAACCTGGTTGCGGCGGGACCGATCCGGACCCTGGCCATGAGCGCGATCGTCGGTGGCGCCTTGGGTGACGAGGCCGGCCAGCAGATGCAGCTCCTCGAAGAGGGCTGGGATCAGCGCGCGCCGATCGGCTGGAACATGAAGGATCCGACGCCGGTCGCCAAGACGGTGTGTGCGCTGCTGTCCGACTGGCTGCCCGCCACCACGGGCACCATCATCTACGCCGACGGCGGCGCCAGTACGCAGCTGCTCTGATGAACTGTGCCGAAACCGCATTCCGGCCCGCGTGGACTCGCGCGAACCCTGCCGGAATGCGGTTTCGCCGTATGAGGAGGCGAGATGATGGCCGGCGATGAAACAGACTTCGACGCCGTTCTACTGCTGTCCTTCGGAGGACCGGAGGCGCCGGATGAGGTGATGCCCTTCCTGGAGAACGTGACGCGTGGCCGCGGTATCCCGGCCGAGCGATTGGCCGACGTCGCCGAGCATTACCTGCATTTCGGCGGAGTGTCGCCGATCAACGGGATCAACCGGGCGCTGATCGAGCAGCTGCGGGCGGAACTGCCAGGCACGCCGGTCTATTTCGGTAACCGGAACTGGGCGCCGTACGTCGAAGACACGGTTGCGCAGATGCGCGACAATGGAATTCGGCGCGCCGCGGTGTTCACCACATCGGCCTGGGGCGGGTATTCCAGCTGCGCCCAGTACGTCGAGGACATCGCCCGCGCGCGAGCCGCCGCCGGCGAGGGCGCTCCGGAGCTGGTCAAACTGCGGCAGTACTTCGACCATCCGCTGTTGGTGGAGATGTTCGCCGATGCCATCTCGGCAGCGGCAGCCACACTTCCGGCCGAGCTGCGTGATGAGGCCAGGCTGGTGTTCACCGCGCACTCGGTGCCCATCGCGGCCGACGAGCGCCACGGCCCGCGGATCTACAGTCGCCAGGTCGCCTACGCGACGCGCCTGGTCGCCGCCGCAGCGGGATATGACGACTACGACCAGGTGTGGCAGTCGCGGTCGGGTCCGCCCCGAATCCCTTGGCTGGAACCCGACGTGGCCGATCACCTGGCGGCATTGGGGCAGAAGGGAACCCGGGCGGTCATCGTGTGTCCGATCGGATTCGTCGCCGACCACATCGAGGTGGTGTGGGATCTCGACTACGAGCTGCGGCAGCAGGCCGACGACGCCGGCATCGCCTTCGCGCGGGCCAGCACTCCCAACGCCGACCCGCGTTTCGCTCGATTGGCGGCCGGGTTGATCGAGGAGTTGCGCACCGGTGCTCAGCCAGCTCGGGCCGTCGGCCCCGATCCCGTCCCCGGTTACGGATGCAGCGTCAACGGTGAGCCGTGCTCACCGCACTGCTGCGGCACTGCGTCTTAGCGGCGGTGGCTGAAAAGCTAATCCCGCCACGCGGATTGCAGGATGGCCTCGAGCGCGGCCAACCGCGCCGAGCGCACCACCTGCGCCAACGGCCGCATGGCGTCACCGGCGATCTGCACCTCCGATGAGCTCTGCAGACCGATCGGCATGAGCCCCGAGCTCACCGTGATGATCGCCTCCACGTGCGCGGCGTTCTCCAGCACCCGCACCGCCCGGGTCGGGGCATGGTCGGGGATCGGGTGCATCCGGCCGGCTTCGAGGATGTCTTCCACCATGCCGCGGGGATCGTCGACGCCGATACCGACGCCGGCACGCAGGGCGACCAGGGTATCGGCGGCCGACCGTACCGCCGAGCGCAACTCGTACTCGGCCTCGCCGAGGTCGTGATGCTGCGGCGGCGGCAGCTGCGGCAGCGAGTACACGGTCCACGACAGTGCCCGCGGCTCGGGCTCGAAGGTGGATTCGGTTTCCACGTCGTCGAATTCGAAGTACTCGAATTCCGGTACCAGCCCGACGCCGTCCAGCTCGTCATGGGTGACCAACACTGCCTCACCGACCGTCAAAGCATCCCGCTGGAACTGCGAACCCGCGGGCAAACCGCGGACGTCACCGGGGACCGGTAAGGCCACCCTGATCGAGGGCCTGGTGCCGGATCTGCCGACGGCGGTCCGCAGGGTCTGTAGCAGCGACACCGACCCGGAGTCCTCCAACTCCGGCCAGGGCAGCCCGGTGCGGACCGCGGCCTGCGAGTCGTACGCGGTCACAGAATGCATTGGTGCCCACTGGGATAACGCGTCGAGGACGTCGTCAGGCGCGGCTGCGCCGGCGAGCCAGGCGTTGGCCCACATCGAAAGAGTTGCACTTGGACACCACATGATCCTGGCAGTGTAATTGTCGGTCGCCAATCAGGCCTGATTCGCTAGGGTGGGCGCATGCCGCTACCGCTGATCTGGCTCATCCTGGCGCTGGGGCTCGCCGGGGCGGAGGCCCTGACCGGCGACATGTTCCTGCTCATGCTGGCCGGTGGTGCCCTGGCCGCGAGCGGATCGAGTTGGCTGTTCGACCTGCCGCTGTGGGCCGACGGCGTGGTGTTCCTCGTGGTGTCGGTGCTTTTGCTGGTTCTGGTCCGGCCGGCGCTGCGGCGCCGGTTCGAGATCGGGCGGGGGCTTCCAGAGCCCGTCAAGGCGCTCGAAGGGAAGTCGGCCCTGGTGCTGGACCGGGTCGCCCAGCACGAGGGCCAGGTCAAGCTCGACGGGGAGGTCTGGACGGCGCGACCTCTCAACGACCACGATGTGTACGAACCCGGTGACCAGGTAACCGTGGTGAGGATCGACGGCGCGACCGCGGTGGTCTTCAAGACGATGTAAGCGCTACTTCAAATCGACGTAGTACCAGGAAGGATTCACCATGGAAGGTGCGGTAGCCGGGCTGGTCTTGTTGCTCGTGCTCGTCGTGTTCGCGATCATCGTCGTGGCCAAATCGGTTGCGCTCATTCCGCAGGCCGAGGCCGCGGTGATCGAGCGCCTCGGACGCTACAGCCGCACCGTGAGTGGTCAGCTGACGTTGCTGGTGCCGTTCATCGATCGGATCCGGGCCCGGGTGGACCTTCGTGAGCGCGTGGTGTCGTTCCCACCGCAGCCGGTGATCACCGAGGACAATCTGACGCTCAACATCGACACCGTCGTCTATTTCCAGGTCACCAACCCGCAGGCCGCGGTGTACCAGATCAGCAACTACATCGTCGGCGTCGAACAGTTGACCACCACCACGCTGCGCAACGTGGTAGGCGGCATGACCCTGGAACAGACGCTGACCTCACGCGACTCGATCAATGCGCAGCTGCGCGGTGTGCTCGACGAGGCGACCGGCCGGTGGGGCCTGCGGGTGGCGCGAGTCGAGTTGCGCAGCATCGACCCGCCGCCCTCGATCCAGGAGTCGATGGAAAAGCAGATGAAGGCGGACCGCGACAAGCGGGCCATGATCCTGACCGCCGAGGGTGTCCGGGAGTCCTCGATCAAGCAGGCCGAAGGCCAGAAGCAGTCGCAGATCCTGGCGGCCGAGGGGGCCAAGCAGGCCGCGATCCTGGCCGCCGAGGCCGACCGGCAGTCCCGGATGCTGCGGGCCCAGGGTGAGCGGGCGGCCCAGTACCTGCAGGCCCAGGGCCAGGCCAAGGCCATCGAGAAGACCTTCGCCGCGATCAAGGCGGGCCGGCCCACCCCCGAGATGCTGGCGTATCAGTACCTGCAGACGCTGCCGCAGATGGCCAAGGGGGAGGCCAACAAGGTCTGGCTGGTCCCCAGCGATTTCGGTTCGGCGCTGCAGGGATTCACCAAGCTGCTCGGTGCGCCGGGCGAGGACGGCGTGTTCAGGTACACCCCGTCGCCGGTCGACGAGGACCTGCCCAAGCCCGAGGACGACAGCGACGAGGTCGCCGAGTGGTTCTCCACCGAGACCGATCCGGCGATCGCTCAGGCCGTGGCGAAGGCCGAGGCCGAGGCGCGGGCCACCACGCCACCGCTGAATGCGACGCCGCCGGTGTCGTCATTGCAGCAGAATCCGGCGCCCAACGAACTCGAGGGCGGCGCCCACCGGGCGCCGTAGTGCCGTGCTCACGGTTCGGTGAGTGTGGGTGAGATGTCGACCGACGGCGGCGTGTCGGCCTGCAGACGCGCACGCTCGCGGTGGTGGTCGCGGCGGTGGAGCCGCATCTCATAGACCAGCCCGGCGATACCGAGTGCGGCAGTGCTCAACGACACCAGAATCAGCGCCGGGCTGATGTTTCCGGTCAACGCGTCACCCAGGACCACCACGGCGGCGGTGCCCGGGAACAACCCCACCAGAGTCGCCAGTGTGTAGGGCACGACGCGCACGGCGGACGCTCCGGCCGCATAGTTCAGTACCGAGAACGGCACAGCCGGGATCAACCGCATGGACAGCACCACGGGCCAGCCGCGCCGGCGCAGCCGGGTGTCCAACGAATCGATCCGGGGGTGTGGCACCAGCCGACTGAGCTGCCAGCCCGCCGCCCGGATCAGGAACAACGCCAGCACCGCGCTGACCGCACTGGCCGCGACCGCGATCACCACACCAAGCACCGGTCCGAACAGCAGGCCGGCGGCCAGGGTGAAGGCCGTGCGGGGGAACGGGAAGACCGTCACCAGGATGTGGGCGCCGAGGAATGCCAGCGGGAACCACGGCCCCACCGAGGTGGCCCAATCCCGCATCTGCATGGCGGTCGGTAAGGGAACCAGTACTGCCACTGCGACAAGAATCACAATGCCGGCCAGCAGGCCCACGATCCGCCTGGGTGGCAACTGGGAGGCCGTCGCGAGCACTGCGGCGCGTACTACGCGCAGGGTTCTGACGACGGGTTTCACGTTTTACAACAGTACGGGCCGACGGCGCGGAGCACCGTTGGGTGTAACCGCGAGTCCGCCCACCGGCGGTCAGCGTCGTGATGGCGATCATTTAGCCTGATGGACGAGTGGGTAGGTCACACGCTGCGATAACAGGAGATGCGGGTGTCGTTACAGGGGAGTAGTGCGGTCGAGTCGGACCGTCAGCAGTGGCGGACGGCCGTCGCGGGCGTGCTGGCCAAGAGCAGTCGGCGGGACGTTGCCGATCTGCCTGCCGAGCCGGAACGCCTACTGGATTCGCAAACCTACGAAGGTTTCGCGATCCGGCCGCTGTACACGAGTCTGGACGCCCTTCCGGAGCCCAGCCTGCCGGGGCAGTGGCCGTTCGTGCGCGGTGGCGACGCCCTTCGTGACGTGAAGTCCGGCTGGAAGGTCGTCGAGAGCTTCCCCGCGGTCGCGGGCACCGCCGTGGGCACGGTCAACGGTGCGGTGCTGGTGGCGCTGACCGAGGGGGCCAGCGCGCTGGCCCTGCGGGTCGGCGGCGAGGACGGTATCGCCCTGGGCGAACTGGACCGACTGCTCGACGGCGTGTACCTGGACCTGGTGCCGGTGATCTTCGAAGGCGTCGGGAACGCCGGCGCGGATCTAGGGTCCGCGGCCGGCGCGCTGCTGCCCCTCCTCGAAAACCTCGACGACGACCAGCGCTCGCGGCTGGCGATCGACCTCGGCGCCGATCCGCTGACCGCGCCGCTCTCCGGGCAGTCCGCCGTTGACGACGCCGACCTGTTGGCAACCGTCGCCAAGCTCACCGGTTACTCCGGCGGAGTGCGTGCGATCACCGTCGACGGCCCGGCTTTCCACAACCTCGGTGCCAGCGCGGCCTGGGAGCTCGCGGGTTCTATCGCCGCAGCCGTCGCCTACCTGCGCATCCTCGGCGACAGCGGGGTTTCGGTGCCGGATGCGTTGCGCCAGATCAGTTTCCGCTACGCCGCTGACGACGATCAGTTCATGACCATCGCCAAGCTGCGCGTCGCACGGCAGCTCTGGGCCCGGGTTGCCGAGGTGGTCGGCGCCGACTGTGCAGATGACGCCGGAGCTGCGCGCATTCATGCCGTGACCTCGCTGCCGATGATGACCCAGCGCGACCCGTGGGTGAACATGCTGCGCACCACGCTGGCCGCCTTCTCCGCGGGCGTCGGGGGAGCCGACACCGTGCAGGTGCTTCCGTTCGACGCCGCGATTCCCGGCGGTCTGGACGGGACGTCGACGAGTTTCGCCCGCCGCATCGCCCGCAACACACAACTGCTGCTGCTGGAGGAGTCGCACATCGGTCAGGTGCTCGACCCCGCCGGTGGTTCCTGGTTCGTGGAGGATCTGACCGCGCAACTGGCCGAGCAGGCGTGGGCACACTTCCAGGACATCGAGGCGCGTGGCGGATTCGTCGCTGCCCGCGACCACATCACCGCCCAGATCGCCGAGGTGGCAGCCCGGCGCAGTGACGACATCGCCCACCGACGCACCGCGATCACCGGCGTCAACGAGTTCCCGAACCTTGACGAAAAGCCGCTCCCACAAGGAGCTTCGGCATCGTCGATCGCGCGTTACGCGGCCGGGTTCGAGGCGCTGCGCGACCGCTCGGACGCCTTCCTGGCGGCCAACGGAGCCCGGCCCAAGGTGCTGCTGCTGCCGCTCGGCCCGCTGGCCGAGCACAACATCCGGGCCACGTTCGCGTCGAACCTGCTGGCTTCCGGCGGGATCGAGGCGATCAACCCCGGACCCCTCGACGCGGCTGCGATCGCCGGGGCCGTGGCCGAAGCCGGTGCACCGACGGTGGCCGTGCTGTGCGGCACTGACACCCGCTACGGCGCTGAGGCCTCGGACGCGGTAGCGGCGGCGCGGGCCGCCGGTGTCCGCGAGGTGCTGCTGGCCGGCCCGGAGAAGGCCGTCGCCGAGGCCGACTCGAAACCCGACGGATACCTGACCGCCAAAATCGATGCGGTCCAAGCTTTGTCGAACCTGCTCACCGGACTGGGGGCCTGAGATGACTGCCACAACAGGATCAGAGATCCGTAGCTTCGCCGACGTCCCGCTGCGCGGGGAGGGCCCGGCTCGCCCGGCGACCCCGGAGGCCGTCGAACAGCATGTCGCGGCGGCCGCCGCCGCGCACGGCTACGCCGCCGAGCAGCTGACCTGGTCTACGCCCGAGGGCATCGACGTCAAGCCCGTGTACATCGCCGCCGACCGTGACGAGGTGGCCGAGGCCGGCTACCCGCTCGACAGCTTCCCCGGCGCCCCGCCTTTCGTGCGCGGGCCGTACCCGACCATGTACGTCAACCAGCCCTGGACCATCCGCCAGTACGCCGGGTTCTCCACCGCCGCCGAATCCAACGCGTTCTACCGGCGCAACCTGGCCGCCGGCCAGAAGGGTCTGTCGGTCGCCTTCGACCTGGCCACCCACCGCGGTTACGACTCGGACCATCCGCGCGTGCAGGGTGACGTCGGAATGGCCGGTGTGGCAATCGATTCCATCCTCGACATGCGTCAGTTGTTCGACGGCATCGACTTGTCGACGGTTTCGGTGTCGATGACGATGAACGGTGCGGTGTTGCCGATCCTGGCGCTCTACGTCGTCGCCGCCGAGGAGCAGGGGGTGGCGCCGGAGAAGCTGGCCGGGACCATCCAGAACGACATCCTCAAAGAGTTCATGGTCCGCAACACCTACATCTATCCGCCCAAGCCGTCGATGCGGATCATCTCGGACATCTTCGCCTACACCAGCGCCAAGATGCCGAAGTTCAACTCGATCTCGATTTCGGGTTACCACATCCAGGAGGCCGGGGCGACAGCCGATCTGGAGCTGGCCTACACGCTGGCCGACGGCGTCGAGTACATCAAGGCCGGCCTGGACGCCGGTTTGGACATCGACAAGTTCGCGCCGCGCCTGTCCTTCTTCTGGGGCATCGGGATGAACTTCTTCATGGAGGTGGCCAAGCTGCGCGCCGGCCGCCTGCTGTGGAGCGAGCTGGTGGCCCAGTTCGACCCGAAGAACGACAAGTCGCTGTCACTGCGGACCCACTCGCAGACCTCGGGCTGGTCGCTGACCGCGCAGGACGTGTTCAACAACGTCGCCCGCACCTGCATCGAGGCGATGGCGGCCACCCAGGGGCACACCCAGTCGCTGCACACCAACGCCCTGGACGAGGCGCTGGCCCTGCCCACCGATTTCTCCGCGCGGATCGCCCGCAACACCCAGCTGCTGCTGCAGCAGGAGTCGGGCACCACCCGGCCGATCGACCCGTGGGGCGGCTCGTACTACGTCGAGTGGCTGACGCATCAGTTGGCGGAAAAGGCTCGTGCCCACATCCATGAGGTGAACGAGCACGGCGGCATGGCGCAGGCCATCAGCGACGGCATCCCCAAGCTGCGCATCGAGGAGGCCGCAGCCCGCACCCAGGCCCGGATCGACTCCGGGGCGCAACCGCTGATCGGGGTCAACAAGTACCAGGTGGACGAGGACCAGGAGATCGAGGTCCTCAAGGTCGAGAACAGCCGGGTGCGGGCCGAACAGTTGGCGAAGTTGCAGCAGCTGCGCGCCGAGCGCGACGAGTCGGCCACGCAGGCCGCCCTGGCCGAGCTCACCCGTGCCGCCGAGGCGACCGGCTCGGCGGGCGAAGATGGGTTGGGCAACAACCTGCTGGCGCTGGCCATCAACGCAGCTCGCGCCAAAGCCACTCTCGGTGAAATCTCCGACGCTCTGGAAAAGGTGTACGGGCGCCACCAGGCAGAGATCCGTACGATTTCGGGCGTCTACCGCGACGAGATCGGAGCCGGAAACATCACTCCACTTTCCACGGCGACCAGCCTGGTGACCAAGTTCGCCGAGGCCGACGGCCGACGGCCGCGCATCCTGGTGGCCAAGATGGGCCAGGACGGTCACGACCGTGGGCAGAAGGTGATCGCGACGGCGTTCGCCGACATCGGCTTCGACGTCGACGTGGGCTCGCTGTTCTCCACTCCGGAGGAGGTGGCCCGTCAGGCCGCCGACAACGACGTGCATGTGGTCGGGGTGTCCTCGCTGGCGGCGGGACATCTCACCTTGGTGCCCGCACTGCGTGACGCGTTGGCCGAGGTGGGTCGTCCCGACATCATGATCGTCGTCGGCGGCGTCATCCCGCCCGGGGATTTCGACGAGCTCTACGAAGCCGGAGCTACCGCGATCTTCCCGCCGGGCACCGTGATCGCCGAGGCGGCCATCGGCCTGCTGCAGAAGCTGGCAGACCGGCTCGGTTACCAGTTGAGCTAGTAGTGGCTGCATCAGTTCCCGAGCTGGCGGCCGCTATCCGCAGTGGTGACCGCGCCGCACTGGCGCGGGCCATCACGATGGTGGAATCCACCCGCGCCGACCATCGTGACCAGGCTCAACAGTTGCTGCTGGAGCTGATGCCCGAGGCGGGCAGAGCTCAACACATCGGCATCACGGGAGTTCCCGGCGTCGGCAAGTCGACGACCATCGAAGCCCTCGGTATGTACCTGATCGAGGCTGGGCACAGGGTCGCGGTCCTGGCGGTGGATCCGTCGTCGACCCGCACCGGCGGCTCCATCCTGGGTGACAAGACCCGGATGGCCCGCCTGGCGGTGCATCCCGATGCCTACATCCGGCCGTCGCCGACCTCCGGAACGCTCGGCGGGGTGGCCAAGGCTACCCGCGAGACCATCGTGCTGCTGGAGGCGGCGGGCTACGACGTGATCCTGGTCGAGACGGTGGGGGTGGGGCAGTCGGAGGTCACGGTGTCGAACATGGTCGACACCTTCGTGTTCCTCACCCTGGCCCGCACCGGTGACCAGCTGCAGGGCATCAAGAAGGGTGTGCTGGAGCTGGCCGACGTGATCGTGGTGAACAAGGCCGACGGCGAGCACGCGATCGAGGCCAAGGCAGCCGCTCGCGAACTGACGGGTGCCATCCGTCTCATCTATCCGCGCGAAACACTCTGGCGGCCACCGGTTCTCACGATGAGTGCAATCGAAGGCCACGGGTTGGCCGAGCTGTGGGAGACGGTGCTCAAACACCGCGAGGTGCTCTCCGAGGCCGGCGAGTTCGAGGCCAGGCGTCGCGCACAGCAGGTGGACTGGACCTGGTCCATGGTGCGCGACACGGTGTTGGACCGGGTGATGTCGCATCCCGGCGTCCGCAGCATCCGCGACGAGGTGGAGCGCCGAGTGCGCGAGGGCGAACTGACCCCCGCCCTGGCCGCCCAGGAAATACTCGACGCGGCCGACTGAGATGAGGACATGATGGCGAATGTGCGTGTGCTGGTGGCCGCCGCGATGGTCGGTGGTGCGGTGTTGACCGGTTGTGGCGGTGGCGGTTCGACCGATCCCGCACCCACGGTGGCCAAGACCAAGCTGCAAACCATGGCGAAGGAGAAGTTGGAAGCCGCGGCCAAACGCAAAGCCAAGTCTGTGACCTGCGACGATGGGATCGTCGGCAAGGTGGGGACGACCCAGCGTTGTGTGCTGACAGCCAAGGACGGCACCAAGTACGGCGTCACGGCGACGGTCAAGGCTGTCGAGTCCGGCAAGGTCAATGTGGACTTCAAGGTGGACGACAAGCCGAGCTCGTGACCGGTTGGCCCATCTCAGGGCTAACAGGTGGATAACGCATCTGGAATTTGCCGGGGGTCCAGGTAAATTCAGGTGTGTGACCGATCACAACGGTGAGCGCGACGAGGCGCTCCCACATGGTGTCCAGGGCGCAGCGGACAGGAACTTCGCCTGTACCGTTCGCGGGTTCTCGAAGCTGTTTCCCGGCCGCAAGTACGGCGGTGGAGCGCTGGCGATCCTTCAGGACGGTGAACCTGTCGTGGACGTCTGGACCGGCTATTCGGACCGCGCAGGTACGCAGCACTGGACAGCTGACACCGGTGCGATGGTGTTCTCCGCGACGAAAGGGATGGCCTCCACGGTCATCCACCGGCTCGTCGACCGCGGATTGCTCGGATACGACCTGCCGGTGAGTGCGTATTGGCCCGAATTCGGGGCCAATGGCAAATCCGCGATCACCGTGCGGCAGGTGATGGCGCACGAAGCAGGGCTGTCCCAGCTCAACGGCGTCAGCAAAGCGGATCTACTGGATCACCTGGTGATGGAGAGCCGGGTCGCCGCTGCGCCGGTGAACTCGCTTCTGTACGGCAAGCCGGCCTATCACGCGCTGACCTACGGCTGGCTGTTGTCGGGTCTGGCCCGCGCGGTCACCGGGAAGGGTATGCGCGAACTGATCCGCACCGAGCTGGCGGAGCCGTTGGGCACGGACGGGCTACACCTTGGGCGCCCACCGTTGCACGCTCCCACCCGGCCCGCGCAGATTCTCGGCCCGCAACGGCGTTGGCCCAATTACTTCTTCGACTTCGTGGCGCCGCGGGTTGCCGCGTTGAACTTCTCCGGCGCGTTCGGCTCGATGTATTTCCCCGGCGTGATGTCGCTCGTGCAGGGGGAGACTCCGTTCCTCGACGCGGAGGCGCCCGCGGTCAATGGCGTGGCTACCGCGCGCGGTCTGGCCAGGATGTATGGCGCGATCGCCAACCGGGGCCGGCTCAACGGCGTGGAATACCTGTCCGAGCGCACCGTGGCCGGGTTGACCGGTGCGTCTGGTATCCGCGCGGACCGGAATCTGGGGGTGCCGCTCGGCTTCCACCTCGGGTACCACTCGGTGCCGTTCGGGATCATGCCCGGATTCGGGCACGTCGGGCTCGGCGGTTCGGTCGGCTGGGCGGATCCGGCCAGCGGCCTGGCGATCGGGTTCGTGCACAACCGCTTGTTGACCCCGATGGTGCTCGACATGGCCGCGTTCGTGGGTCTGAACGCACTTATTCGCAAGGACGTGGCTCGTGCGCGTGAGCGCGGATACGCCGCCGTGCCCGATCTCGGGGCGGCACCGCACGAGGTGTCCAAACCCGTGGCCGGATAGCCCGTTCCGCTGTCCGATCCCGAGCCGGCCTGACGAATACCGTCAGGCCGGCTTTTTCGTTGCGGCTGGTGGGAAGCGGTCCGGGAACGGTGGTGTACCGCCGCCGGTATGCCGTGATTTAAGTCACATGAGGTCCCAGATGTGGGACGGTCTTCCCCGCGTTGCAGCGCATGTCCACCGTTAACCTGCGTCGATTTGCTTTCAGTAGACAGATTGTGGGTTCTGTCACGCCCGTGCCTCGGTGGTGGTCTGCATCTCAACCGGCTCGGCCTCGGCGCCCCACATTGGTACGTGCACGTCCCAGGATTGCGACTCGTCTGGGTCCCATCATGATCACCGCAGGTTAATCACGTTGCATAGTCAAGCAGCACCATTAGCTGATGGGTGAATCGGGTACACATTCGTACCGTAATCGCGCGTCGGATGAGCGGAACGTGAATTCGGTTCAACTACAGTTTCGGCAGTTTGCGTACTGGTAGCCAGCTAACTTGAGTCAGCGTGACTGTGGATTAACTGTGAACCCGAAATTGGACACCGTTTGCGTGCGCTGGACAACATGCGAAATGGTGTTCGCCCATGTTGAAAGCGACGCGCGACTAGTTAGCGGGATAAATACTTACGCTTCGATCATGGTCGGGTCGTTTGGAACCAATAGTGTTGCACTGCAAGCGAATTCAGGTAGTTCCAGGTGGTACCAGGACCTTTGCGGGTGTCGCACCAGGTAAATTGACTGGCCCTGTCAGTTTTTGCCAATCGCTTCCGCCAGCGAACAGGTGACCGTTTTTGAGATCGGATGTTTCCAACATCTAGGGTGGGCCGCACGCTACGCTACGGACCTTCGTTGGCAACGACTCGAGCCGGATATGGGGATTCGGTACCGTGCGTCGATGACAACGTGGCACACATTCTTTTCCACAGTCTTAGTACGTTGATCGGAGCTTTGCTCGCAGATCACATCGAGAGAGGTTGAGCCGACTTGGCCGAGACTCCAGTGACCCCGATTGCCGTCATCGGCATGGGCTGCCGGCTCCCGGGCCAGATCGAATCTCCCGAACAGTTCTGGGCGGCACTTCTGCAAGGTGACGACCTGGTCACCGAGGTACCGGCCGAGCGGTGGGACGCCCAGGAGTTCTATGACCCAGAACCCGGGGTCCCCGGCCGGTCGGTGTCGAAGTGGGGAGCGTTCCTCCACGACGTGGCCGGGTTCGACACCGGATTCTTCGGGATCAGCGAACGCGAGGCCACGGCGATCGACCCCCAGCACCGCCTGCTGCTGGAAACCGCCTGGGAAGCGATCGAACACGCGGGTATCGACCCGGCCTCCCTGTCCGGATCGCTGACCGGGGTGTTCATGGGGCTCACCCATGGCGATTACCAGCTGCTCGCCGCGGATGCCCACTCGATCGAGGGGCCCTACGGCTTCACCGGCAACAACTTCAGCCTGGCCTCCGGCCGGATCGCCTATCACCTGGGTGCGCACGGCCCTGCCTACTCGGTGGACTCGGCCTGCTCATCGAGCTTGCTGGCAGTGCACAACGCCTGCCGCAGCCTGCACGACGGCGAGAGCGACGTCGCTCTGGCCGGCGGGGTGTGCATCGTGCTCGAGCCCCGCAAGCTGGCCTCGGGTTCGGCTCAGGGCATGTTGTCCCCGACCGGCCACTGCCACGCGTTCGACGTGGCGGCCGACGGGTTCGTGGCCGGAGAGGCCGCCGCGGTGGTCATGCTCAAGCGATTGGCCGACGCCGAACGCGACGGTGATCGTGTGCTGGCAGTCATTCGCGGTACCGCGGTGAATCAGGACGGTCGCACGGTGAACATCGCCACCCCGTCGCGCGACGCCCAGGAGGCGGTATACCGGGCGGCGCTGGCCGCGGCCGCGGTGGACCCGGCCACCGTCGGGCTCGTCGAGGCGCACGGCACGGGCACTCCGGTCGGCGACCCGATCGAGTTCGCAAGCCTGGCTGCCGTTTACGGGACGGCCGCGCCGTGCGCGTTGGGCTCGTCGAAGACCAACTTCGGTCACAGCCAATCGGCCTCGGGCGTGGTCGGCCTGATGAAGGCCGTGCTGGCGCTGCAGCACGGCATCGTTCCGCCCAACCTGCATTTCACCCGCCTGCCTGACGAAATGGCGCGCATCGACACAGACCTGTTCGTCCCGAAGGAGACCGTCGATTGGCCGGTCGCCGGGCCGCATCCGCGCCGGGCAGCGGTGTCGTCCTACGGCTTGTCCGGCACCAACGTGCACGCCGTGCTGGAGCAGGCGCCCGACGCCGAAGGGGTCGCCGGCCCGCGGGGCCGCGCCGGGTCCTCACTGTTCGCGCTCTCGGCGACATCTGCCGAAGCGCTTCGGGATACCGCGGGCCGATTGGCCGAGTGGCTGGCCGACCGGGCCGACGTCGACCTGACCGATCTGGCCTACACGCTGGCGCGCCGACGTGCGCACCGGCCGGTGCGCACCGCGGTACTCGCCGAGGATCGGGTGAGCCTGATCGCCGGGCTGCGTGAGATCGCCGACGGCGAAGTGCCTTTCGAGCCCGCCGTGGCGCAGGACGAGCGCGGTCCGGTATGGGTTTTCTCCGGCCAGGGATCGCAATGGGCCGGGATGGGTGCCGGGCTGCTGGCCTCCGAGCCTGCGTTCGCGGCGGCCATCGCCGAGATCGATCCGCTCATCGCGCGTGAGTCCGGATTCTCGGTCACCGAGGCGATGACGGCACCCGGCGTGGTGACCGGCATCGACCGGGTGCAGCCCACGGTGTTCGCCGTCCAGCTCGCGTTGGCGGCGACCCTGCGTGCGCGTGGCGCCGAACCCGGTGCCGTGATCGGACATTCGATGGGTGAGGTGGCCGCCGCGGTCGTGTCCGGGGTGCTGTCGCTCGAAGACGGCGTCAAGGTGATCTGCCGACGCTCGCGGCTGATGGCGACCCTGGCCGGTGCCGGTGCCATGGCGTCGGTCGAGCTGCCCGCCCAGCAGGTGCTCTCGGAGTTGGCCGCACGCGGCGTCAACGACGTGGTGCTGGCGGTGGTGGCGTCACCGAAGTCGACCGTGGTCGGCGGGGCGAAGGAGTCGATCCGCGCGCTCATCGCCGAGTGGGAGAGCCGCGACATCATGGCCCGCGAGGTCGCGGTCGACGTGGCATCGCACACCCCGCAGGTCGACCCGATCCTCGATCAGCTCGCCGACGAGCTCACCGATCTCGACCCCGCCGAACCGACCATCCCGTACTACTCGGCCACCTTGTACGACCCACGCGATCTGGCTGAATGGGATGCGGACTACTGGGTGGACAACCTGCGGCACACCGTGCGATTCGCGGCTGCGGTGCAAGCTGCGCTCGAAGACGGATTCCGGGTGTTCACCGAGCTCGCGCCCCATCCACTGCTGACCCACGCCGTAGACCAGACCGCACGCACCCTCGACATCCCGCACATGGCCCTGGCCACCATGCGGCGCGACCAGGAGCTGACTGGCGGCTTGCTCGGGGCGGTGGCCGACTTGCACAGTGCCGGCGCCCGGGTCGACTTCGCAGCGGTGTGCCAGCAGGGCCGGCTCATCGACGCACCGTTGCCCGTCTGGAATCGCCAGCAGTTGATGCTGGTTCGCGATCCCAACGAGCTCGCCCCCGGCGGGGCCGTGCTGGCGGTGCATCCACTGCTCGGCGCGCACGTGCGGCTCGCCGAAGAGCCCGAACGCCATGTGTGGCAGTCCGACGTCGGCACGGACACGCAGCCGTGGCTGGCTGATCACCAGGTGCACAACGTCGCAGCCTTGCCGGGTGCGGTCTATTGCGAGATGGCGCTGGCGGCCGGGCGGGCGGTCGTCGGGGATGCCGCAGAACTGCGCGATATCTCGTTCGAGCAGATGCTCCTGCTCGAGGAACAGAGTCTGGTGTCGGCGTCGGCGACCGTAACCGGCGACGGGGCAGCCGATTTCGTGGTCGAAACGGTGCATGAGGGTGAGCGTGTCCGGCGTGCCGCAGCTCGGATCCGCCGCAACGACGCCGCGGCGGCGCCGGCCGGCTATGACATCGCCGCGCTGTTCGACACCCACCCGCAGCGGGTGGAGGGGGCCGAGATGCGGGCCGGCTTCGCCGAGCGGGGGATCCAGTACGGACCCGCCTTCTCCGGTCTGGTCGCCGCATATGTCGGCGCGCCGGAGGGCAACACTGCCGACACGGTGCTCGCCGAGGTCGCGCTGCCCGGTTCGATTCGTTCGCAACAGGGCATGTACGGCATCCACCCGGCACTGCTCGATGCCTGCTTCCAAGCAGTCGGTGTTCATCCCCGCTTGCGTGGTGACCTCACCGGCGCCCTGATGTTGCCGCTGGGAGTGCGGCGCCTTCGGGCCCATGGGTCGACTCGCAATGTGCAGTATTGCCTGGCGCGGGTCACCGAGATCACCCCGGCCGGAGTGGCAGTCGACATCGACCTGCTCGACGAGCAGGGGGCCGTGCTGCTGAGTATCGGCGGATTGCGCTTGGGCACCGGCGTTTCAGCGAGCGGCCAGCGTGAGCGCACGCTCAACGACCGGCTGCTGGCGATCGAGTGGCGTCAGCAGGAGCTACCGGAACCGGATTTCCGGGATCCGGGCCGCTGGCTGCTGATCAGCACGTCCGATGCGGCGGACCTGATGGCGACCAGGCTGGCCGACACGCTGAAGGCGCACGAGGTCGCCGTGACGACCATGGCGTGGCCGCAGCGGTCCGATCACGCCGCGCGCGCTGCGCGGCTGCGTGAGCATCTTGCCGCTCGCCCGTTCAGCGACGTGCTCGTGGTGACCGCGCCGCGCAACGGCATCACCGACGACCAGGCCGGCGCCCGCGCCGGTGACAACGTGCGGCACCTGGTGCACATCGCCCGGGAACTGCCCGAGGTGCTCGGTGAACCACCACGCCTGCACGTGTTGACGCGCAACGCCCAGACGGTGTTGGCCGAGGACTCCGCCAACCTGGAGGAAGCGGGCCTTCGCGGTCTCATCAGGGTGATCGGTACGGAGCATCCGCGGCTGCGAGCCAGCCAGATCGACGTCGACGATTACACCGACCCGGCGCGTGTCGTGGCGCAACTGCTGGTCGGTTCCGACGAGGACGAAACTGCCTGGCGAGGCGGCAATTGGTATGTGGCACGGTTGATCCCGGGCCCGCTTCGGCCGGAGGAGCGACAGCGGACCGTGGTCAACCCGGCCCGCGAGGGCATGCGGCTGCAGATCCGGGTTCCCGGTGACATCCAGTCGCTGGAACTGGCGGCCTTCGACCGGGTGGCACCGGGACCCGGGCAGATCGAGGTGTCGGTCACCGCGTCGAACTTGAACTTCGCTGATGTGTTGGTGGCGTTCGGCAAGTACCCAAGCTTCGAGGGACGGCTGCCGAAACTCGGCGCGGATTTCGCCGGCGTGGTCACCGCCGTGGGCGCCGGAGTGGTCACCCACCAGGTCGGCGATCAGGTAGGTGGCATATCGGCCGACGGTGCCTGGTCGACGTTCGTCACGTGCGACGCGAACATGGCCGTGACGCTGCCGGCGGGGGTGCCGATGAGCCGCGCCGCGGCGGTGCCGAGCGCGCACGCCACCGCCTGGTACGGCCTGCACGATCTGGCCAGGATCTCGGCCGGCGACAAGGTGTTGATCCATTCCGCTACCGGCGGTGTGGGGCAGGCCGCGATAGCCATCGCGCGTGCCGCGGGGGCCCAGATCTTCGCGACCGCGGGCAGTGAAGCGCGGCGGGATTTACTGCGCGGCATGGGTATCGAGCATGTCTACGATTCGCGGAGCGTTGATTTCGCCGACCAGATCCGGCGGGACACAGACGGTTACGGCGTCGACATCGTGCTGAACTCGCTCACCGGCGCAGCTCAGCGGGCCGGCCTGGAACTATTGTCCTTCGGCGGCCGCTTCGTCGAGATCGGCAAGCGGGACATCTATGGCGACACCCGGCTGGGGCTCTTCCCGTTCCGCCGCAATCTGTCGTTCTATGCGGTTGACCTGGCCTTGCTGGCCTTGACCGAGCCCGACACCCTCCGGCGTCTGCTGGAGGTCTGCTACGCGCGCATCGCGGACGGAACACTGCCGCTGCCGCAGACCACGCACTACCCCCTGCAGGACGGTGCCACCGCCATCCGGGTGATGGGGGCGGCCGAGCACACCGGCAAGCTGGTGCTCGACATCCCTGAAGGCGGACAGATCCCGGCGGTGGTCCCGCCGGAAGAAGCGCCTGCCTTCCGGTCGGACGGCGCCTATGTCGTCACTGGCGGCCTGGGCGGTCTCGGGTTGTTCCTCGCCGAGACGCTCGCGACGGCTGGTTGCGGCCGGCTCGTGCTCAACGGTCGTTCCGAGCCGTCTCCGGACGCCCTGGCCGTCATCGACCGGATACGCAGTGGCGGAACAGAAGTCGCTGTGGAGCTGGGTGACATCGCCGAACCCGGCACCGCAGCCCGCCTGGTGGAAGTGGCGTGCGCGACGGGGTTGCCGTTGCGAGGAGTGTTGCACGGCGCGGCCGTGGTCGAAGACGCCGTACTGGCCAACATCACCGATGAGCTCATCGAAAGAGACTGGGCACCAAAAGTTTACGGTGCCTGGAATCTGCATCAGGCCACCCTGGGCCAGTCATTGGACTGGTTCTGCTCGTTCTCCTCGGCGGCGGCCCTGGTCGGCTCGCCGGGGCAGGGCGCGTACGCCGCGGCCAACAGTTGGCTGGATGCGTTCACCCACTGGCGGCGTAGCCAGGGGCTGCCCGCGCTGGCGATCGCGTGGGGCCCATGGTCGGAGATCGGTCGCGGTACCGGCCTGGCCGCGGATTCGGGTGCGGCGATCTCACCCGACGAAGGGGCTTACGCTTTCACGACGCTGCTGCGCCACAACCGGGCCTACACCGGATATGCGCCGGTGCTCGGGACTCCGTGGCTCGTCGCGTTCGCGCAGACGAGTCGGTTCGCCGAAGCGTTTGCATCGGCCGGATCGCGGGGCGGCGCAGGCGGCAGCGCGTTTCTCTCCGAATTGCGCGCCCTTCCGCCGGCCGAGTGGCAGGGCCGGATGCGCAAGATGATCGCCGAGCAGATCAGCACGATCCTGCGCCGTTCCGTCGATCCGGACCGCCCGCTGGCCGAATACGGTCTCGACTCGCTCGGAACCCTGGAGGTCCGTACCCGGATCGAGGCTGAGACGGGTATCCGGGTCGGCGCGACAGACATCAGCACCATCCGGGTTCTGGCCGAACGCCTCTGTGACGCACTGGCTCCGGATTCGCCCGTGTCGGTTCCGTCGTGACGGTGGGCAGCGCGGCGCCGTCCGGCGTGATCATCAAGACAGGAGATACGCAGTGGTTGCGATGAAACCCATTCACGATTGGTCGGGCGAGCCCGGCGAAGTGGTGTCGTGGAATCCATCGCAGGCATCGGTGGCCAAGGTGGCCGAAGCGCCGGTCAGTGATGTGCCGGTGAGCTACCAGCAGGAGCAGCATCTGCTGGCGTTCCGCAAGCACGTGTCGCAGGGCACCGACATGGCCCGGCTCAACATCCCGGCCTGGGATGTCCCGGGCCGCTGCGATATCCGTGCGATGTCTCACGTCATCAACGCCTACCTGCGCCGGCACGACACGTTCCACAGCTGGTTCGAGTACGTCGAGGACGGTTCGATTCGTCGGCGCACCGTGAGCAACCCTCGCGACATCAAGTTCGTGCCCACCAAGCACGGCCAGATGACGGCCGATCAATGGCGTGAACACATCCTCGCCACACCGGACCCCTGGCAGTGGGACTGCTTCCGCTTCGGGATCATCCAGCGGGACAGTCATTTCACGATGTACATCAGCGTCGACCACGTCCACACCGATGCGATGTTCATGGGGCTGGCTTTCGTCGAGATCCACATGATGTACCAGGCGCTGGTCCACGGGGCCGCGCCACTGCAACTGCCCGATGCCGGCAGCTACGACCGGTACTGCCTGGAACAGCGCAAGTACACGGCGGCACTCGATCTGAACTCGCCGGAAGTGCGGGACTGGATCACGTTCTTGAAGGCCAACGACGGAACCCTGCCGCGGTTCCCGTTTCCGCTCGGGGACCCGTCGCTGCCGCACACCGGTGACGTGATCACCGTCCAACTGCTCGACAAGGAGCAGGGTGACCGGTTCGAGCAGGCCTGCATTGCGGCGGGGGCGCGGTTCAGCGGGGGCGTATTCGCCTGTGGCGCGCTTGCGCAGTATGCGCTGACGGGTGAGGACACCTATCGGGTCATCACCCCGACGACGACGCGACGCAGCGAAAACGAGTTCATGACGACCGGCTGGTTCACCGGTTTGGTGCCGATCACGGTCGAAGTTCCCACGCCGTCGTTCAGCGCCGCCGCCCGCGTCGCCCAGCAGTCGTTCGACGGCGGCATGGACCTGGCGCACGTCCCGTTCGAGCGCGTCTTGGAGCTGGCGGACCCCGACAGCGGTATCCGCAGCCCGGACCCAGGCGTTCCGATGCTGTCGTATCTGGATGCCGGCCTGCTCTCGCCCGCGGTGATCGCGGAATGGCAGCGGCTCAACGGCACCCTCTACAGCGATTCCCGGTCGGCCTTCCAGGTCGGCATGTGGGTGAACCGGGTCGAGGACTGCACCACCGTCACCGCCGCATTCCCTGGCAACCCGGTGGCGCGAGAGTCGGTGCTCCGCTACCTCGAAGCCATGAAAGCCGCCTACTTACGGGTGGTGGAGGGGCACGACGAGGTGGTCACCGCCGGTGAGGCCGGTGCCCGAGCGGGCCTCGGGCTGAAGACAGCGTGAGCACGGACATGCCGGAGGTTTCTGCGCGATGACGGGTTCTGTGACGCGATCCGAGGATCGGCTGTCGTTCACCGATCAGGCGATGTTCCTGGGCCTGCGTGCCACGGGCCAGGAAGCCGTCATGCAATGTGTGTGGATCTACGAACGCCCGATCGACTACGACGGGGTCCGGCGCTTCTACGAGGGTATCGGCCACGGCGTCTTCGGCAGGCGAATCGAGCGCTCGCCGTTGCCGTTCGGCCGGCATCGGTGGGTTTCGGCGCCGGGGCCTCAGGCAGAACTGGATATCGCCGAGGCGCGCACGCGTGGTGAACTCGGCGCTTGGGTGGACGAGCGGGCGGCCATGGCCCTCGATCCCGAACGTGGGCCGGGCTGGCACATGGGCGTGCTTCCGATGACCGACGGCTCGACCGCGATCTGCCTGGTCGGATCGCACTGCCTGGGCGACGGCGGCGGCGGCATCCTCACAATCCTGGATGCGGTGTACGGCAACAAAACTGACTTCAACCATCCGCCGCCGGTGTCGCGGACCCGCTGGCGGGCGATCCGGTCGGATCTGGGCGAGACTGTGCGTGGCGTGCCCGAGGTGGCTCGCACAGTGGTGGCCGCGGCCAAGCTCGCCCGACGTCGACGCGGCGACATCTCGCGGTCCGGCGCGGCCAGGCCACGTGCGGTGGCCGGTGCTGACGAGCGCGTGTACATGCCGGCGGTGACCGCTTACGTCAATGCCGAGGATTGGCATCTGCGGGCGAAGACCCTTGGCGGCAACAGCTATTCGCTGGTAGCCGGCGTAGCGGCCAGGCTCGCCGAAGCGATGGGGCGGGTACGTGACGAGGATGGCGCCGTGACGCTGAACATCCCGCAGAACGACCGCACCCTGGAATGCATGGACACCCGGGCGAACGCGGTGCGACTGGTCAATGTCGCGATCGACCCCGCCACGGTGACCACGGATCTGTCCGGCGCTCGGGCCGCGATCAAAGCCGGCTTGGCCTCCGCGCGCGACAATCCTGACGAGACCCTGCAGTTGCTTCCGCTGACTCCGTTCATCCCGAAACGGGTGGTGCGCAAGATGGCTGACATGGTCTTCGGTTTTGCCGCCGATCTGCCGGTGTCGTGCTCGAACATGGGGGAGGTCCCGGCTGCGGTGGCTCTGGCCGACGGCACCGAAGCCGATTACCTGTATTTCCGGGGCATCGACCGCTACGCCACCCGAGGAGCTCTCGAACAGCGTCGTGGACTGCTGACCGTGGTCGCCTGCCAGGTCGACGCCAAGGTGTCATTGAGCATCGTCGCCTACCAGCCGGGCGGGGAGAATTCCACGCCCTGGCTGCACGCCCTGGTGGCCGAGACCCTGGCTGACTTCGAGCTCACCGGCGTGATCGAGTAGTCCGATGTCCCGATCACATACTTCTACTTCGACAAGGCGATTCAAGTCGTCGACCGATCTGCCGGACAACCGGTTGGCGTTGTGGGACGAGGCCGCGGTGCGGATGATGCGTGCCACCGGCCGCGTGCAGGTCATGCAGTGCTCCTGGGTCTACGACCATCCGGTCGACTTCGAGGGGCTGCGGCGCTTCCACCGGAATTTCGGC
Organism: Mycolicibacterium senegalense; assembly: GCF_019645875.1. Taxonomy (GTDB): domain Bacteria; phylum Actinomycetota; class Actinomycetes; order Mycobacteriales; family Mycobacteriaceae; genus Mycobacterium; species Mycobacterium senegalense. The sequence goes on from NZ_CP081000.1 coordinate 2,595,419, forward strand.
GGAGGCTTGTTCGGCCGCCGGATCGAGCGTTCGCCGCTGCCATTCGGCCGGTACCGCTGGGTTTCCGCGCTCGGCCCCCAAGCTCCACTCCATGTCGACGAGCCGCGACCCCGCGCCGAGATCGGCGACTGGCTCGACGAACGGGCGCAACTGCCGATCGATCCCGAACACGGGCCGGGATGGCACATGGGGGTGCTGCCGGTGACCGACGGTTCGACCGCGGTCACCGTGGTGGTTTCCCACTGTCTCGGTGACGGCGTCGGGGGAGTGATGGTGGTGGCGGACGCGATCGCCGGCCGGCAGCTCGATCTCGGCTATCCGCTGCCGAAGTCGCGCGGCAGGCTGCGTGCGATTGTCCGCGATGTCCGCCAAACCGTGGCCGACATTCCGGAGGTGGCCCGCACGGCCGCCGTCGCCGTACGGCTGCTTCGCAAGCCGAATCCCGATGCCCCCGCGGGTGAGGAGGGCAGGCCGGTCCGGGTGGTGCCCGACGGCGACGTGACAACGGTGCTGCCCGCGATCTCGGTGTTCGTCGATCTCGCGGACTGGAATGCGCGCGCGGAAGCGGTTGGCGGCAACAGCTATTCGATGCTGGCAGGTTTCGCGGCGAAACTCGGGGAGAGCATGGGGCGGTGCGGGCCGGATGGTGACGTCACGCTGCTGATCGCGGTCAACGATCGCACGGACGGCGATACCCGGGCCAACGCGATGTCCCTGGCGACCGCGCGGGTGGACCCGATGACGGTGACCACCGATCAGTCCGGCGCCCGTGGCGTCATCCGGCAAGCGTTCAAGACGCTGCGCGACCACCCCGACGAGACCCTGCAACTGCTACCGCTGACCCCGCTGGTGCCCGCGGGATTCCTGAAACAGGTGGCCGACGGCTTCATCGGAAATGGCGACCAACCGGTGTCCTGCTCGAATCTCGGGGACCTCACATCGGACGTGACCCGGGTGGACGGCACGGAAGCCGAATACATCGTGTTCCGTGGCGTCGACCAGGGCACCACCCGACAGGAATTGGAGGATGCCGACGGCCAGCTGGTGCTGGTGTCCTCCCGGGTCGGCGGCAAGGTCTCCATTGGGATCACCGGATATCAAGCGGGCGAACAGAATTCGAAGGCCAGGTTGGCCGAGTTGGCGGCAAAGACCCTGGCCGAGTTCGATCTCACCGGCGAGATTGACTGGAACGGCTGAGAAAGGCTGAATCGATGATCGACACGACGCTGATCGGGGTGCTGCAGGAGCGTGCCAGCCTGCAACCCGACGACAACGCCTACACCTACGTGGATTTCGACAACGATCCCGCTGGCGTGTCCGTCACCCTGACCTGGTCGCAGCTGTACCGCAAAGTGCGGGTGCTGGCGCACGCGCTTCGGCAGCACGGCTCGGTCGGTGACCGGGCGGTGATCCTGGCTCCGCAGGGGCTGGAGTACGTCATCGCGTTCCTGGGGTCGCTGCAGGCCGGGTTCATCGCGGTGCCGCTCTCGGTGCCGATGGGCGGAGTGCACGACGAGCGGGTGTCCGCGGTGCTCACCGATTGCCGTCCTTCGGTCATTCTCACCACCTCGCCGTCGGCCCCGGCGGTCACTGAATACGCTGTCCAGCAGGGTGATTCGGAAGCCCCCGCGGTGATCTCGGTCGACAACCTCGATTTCGACGCACGGGTGAAGGCGATCAGTAGTCGCGAGGCCCGCCCGGAGACGGCGTATCTGCAGTACACCTCTGGCTCTACCCGCACCCCGGCCGGGGTGATGGTGACCAACCGCAACCTCACCGCCAACTTCGGGCAGATGATGTGCGACTTCTTCCCGCACTTCGGCAAGGTTCCGCCACCGGGTACCAATGTGGTCTCCTGGCTGCCGTTCTACCACGACATGGGTCTCATGCTCGGTGTCGTGGCCCCGATCCTCGGCGGCTGGCACACGGTTTTCACCACGCCGTTCGCCTTCCTGGCACGGCCGGCCCGCTGGGTCCAGATGATGGGCAGCTACCCGCGGGTGGTCACCGCCGGACCGAACTTCGCCTTCGAGCTGGCCGTCGGACGCACTTCGGACGAGGACCTCGCCGGCGTCGACCTCAGCGGTGTGATCGCGGTATGGAGCGGCGCCGAACGCGTGCACGAGGCGACCCTGAAGCGTTTCGCCCAGCGGTTCGGCAAGTTCAATTTCTCGGAGGACGTACTGCGTCCGTCCTACGGGTTGGCCGAGGCGACGCTGTATGTCGCCACCGGCGAGCCCGGTCCGCCCAGCGTGGTGGCCTTCGAAACTGAGAAGCTGTCGGCCGGGCACGCCGAGCGGTGTGAACTCGGGTCTGGTACTCAGCTGGTCGGATACGGCACTCCGGAATCACCGGTGGTGCGGATCGTGGATCCCGAGACGCGCCTGGAAGTTCAGGCCGGAGCCGTTGGTGAGATCTGGTCGCACGGCGAGAACAACTGCCTCGGCTACTGGGAGAAGCCTGAACAGTCCGAGTACACCTTCGGCGCGACCCTGCCCAGCCCGTCGCCCGGTACGCCGGAAGGGCCGTGGCTGCGCACGGGAGATCTCGGCTTCATCTCCGACGGTGAGCTGTTCATCATCGGGCGCATCAAGGATCTGCTGATCGTCCGGGGGCGCAACCACTATCCCGACGACATCGAAGCCACCATCCAGGAGATCACCGGCGGCCGTGTCGCGGCGATCGGGGTGGAGGAGGACCGCACCGAGCAACTGGTCGCGATCATCGAAGTCAAGAAGCGCGGCGATACCGAGGAAGCGGTGGCGGAAAATCTTCTGACCATCAAACGGGATGTGGCGTCGGCGATCTCCCAGGCGTACGGGCTGAGTGCCGCGGACTTGGTACTGGTGCCCCGCGGTGCGATTCCTATCACCACCAGCGGCAAGATCCGGCGCGCCTCGTGTGTGGAGCAGTACCAGAACGGTCAGTTCAACCGGCTCGACGAAGCCCTGCAGCCGGCGTAGCGCGAGTATCCGACACACGTGGATTGCAGACTCGCCTACATCGACCAGGCATCGTTTCTGAGCCTGCGCGCCCTGGATCGTGGACCGCTCATGCAGTACACCTGGATCTACGATCGCCCGGTTGATCTGGACGGAATCCGCCGATTCCAGCGCAACCTGGCAGGTGGTCTGCTGGGGCGGCGGATCGAGCGGTCACCGTTGCCGTTCGGGCGGCACCGGTGGGTCGCGTCGCCGGCGCAGGCCGATGTCGAAGTCTCGGTGAGCGATTGCCCACGCGCCGACGTGTGGGCTTGGGCCGACGACCGGATCCGGCGTCCGATCGATCCCGAGCGAGGGCCGGCGTGGCACCTCGGTGTACAGCCCTTCAGTGACGGAGGCGCGGCGGTGTCCCTGGTGGCGTCGCATTCCGTGGTCGACGGGCAGGCCATGACGATGTCGGTAGCCGAGGCGGTGACCGGCGCGAAACGTGAATTGGGTTATCCCGAGCCGAGATCGCGGTCGCGCAGGCAAGCGTTGGCCGAGGATGCCCGGGCTGCTTTCCGGTCGGTGCCCGAAATCGGCCGGGCGGCAGTTGCTGCCGTGCGGGTGGCCCGCGCCGAGCGTGAGGATCTTGCGTCCTCGTTCAAAACCGCGGCCGACGTACCGCCGGCGGGGGATGACCTCCCGGTGCTGGCCCCGACTGTTGCGGTGTTCATCGACGTGGAGCAATGGGACGACCGGGCGAGAAGGCTTGGCGGCACGAGCAATTCGTTGTTCGCCGGGGTGGCCGCGCGGCTGGGGCAGAAACTGGGGCGCCCCGGTGCCGACGGGACGGTTACGTTGTCGTGGCCAGTCAGCGAGCGCACCCCGACCGACACGCGCGCCAACGCGTTGATCGCCGCAAAGATGCGCGCCGATCCCGACACCGTGACCACCGACCTGGGCGCGGTCCGCAGCGCGATGAAGGCGGCCCTCGCCGAGTCCGCTGAGTTGTCGGCTCGGCTGCTCGCGCCCTTGCCGTTGACTCCGCTCACGCCGAAGGCGTTGGTTCGCAGACTCGAGGCGATGGTCGTGTCCGTCGACAACCCGATCGGCTGTTCCAACATCGGCGAACTGGATCCCGCGATGAATCGTCCCGACGGTACCGACGCGGACCTCGTCTCACTGCGCCTTCTGGAGCCTCAGATCACCACCCGCGTGCTCAACCGGATCGGCGGTTACCTGTCGCTGGTGTCAGGACGGGTGAACGGCCGGATATTCATCAGCGTCGGGGCGTGGACAGTCGGCGCCGTGAATTCCAAGGAGGCTCTGCGCGCGACAGTGCGGGCCGGGCTGGACGACTTCGGGTTGTCCGGCGTCGTCGAATAACGCTCAGCGCCCGGCGAATCCGAGGGCGATCAGCACACTGCCGGCGATGGCGAGCACCAGCGCGAAATCGCGGCGCCGGCGAGCCCGGATCCAACGCTGGAAGGATGCGAGGGTGGACTGTGTCCGGTCCGGTGCAACGGCATAGCTCACCAGCGGCGCCGCGGACACGATGTTGGCTACAACGAGATAGCCGCCGATGGTCAGTGCCTTCGCCCATGCGGACACGCTCGACGCAGCGATGACGACGAGCAACGCCATGTACTCGACCGAAGGTAGTGCGGTGCTGACGCCCATCGCACCTGACACCCAGGGTGAGGTCCCCAGCGCCCTGCCTTTGAGCCAGCCGGGCGTTTCGGCTACGGGCACCGCGCCGGCGTCGCCGACCTCTGGCTCGGCAGCTCCGACCGGCACGGCTTTGCGTGACAGGGCGCCGACGGAGATGTTCGTGGCCAAGAACGCCGCGAGCAGCACTGCCAGCACGCCCACGACGAGTTGCACTGTGGCACCGTCGATCTCAGGGACCCTGAACAACCCGCGGTGCACCACGAACACCACGAGAACCGCGACTGCGGCGCTCATCAGCACGCCGCCGCACAGGTAGGCGGCGAGTTGCAAGATCGGCCGGGGCCGGCTCAGCACGACGAGGATGAAACCGATTCGGGTCGGGTCGAAGTTCACCGCGATGGCAAGCGCCAGAACGGTGGTCCACATGCTTGACGACCTTACCGGCGGCCCGCCGCGGCGGACTGTTCGAGCAGCATCGCCGCGTTCGCGACGCTGACGTCCGGAGCGGTCATCCCGGCGCCGAACGCCCGCGCGCGCGATGCGTATTCCGGCCGCAGGATCTTCTCCAGCTGAGTTCGCAGTGATTTGGCCGTGACGCTGGAGAACCGCTGTGCCGATCCGACTCCGAGCCGTTTGATCTGACGGGCGAAGATCGGTTGATCGGCTGCGACCCACAGGATCAGGGCGGGCACCCCGGCCCGCAGGCCCGCGGCCGTGGTGCCCGAACCGCCGTGATGGACGACGGCACGGCAGAGCGGGAAGACCGCGGCATGGTTGACCGCGCCCACCACCTTGACGTGTTCGGCTTGCCGAACAGCCGGCAGATCCCACACGCCGGAGCTGATCAGGGCGCGCTGACCGAGTTCGCCACACACATCGGAGATCATCTGCACGGCCTCGGCAGGGTTCTCGACCGGCATGCTGCCGAATCCGAAGTAGATCGGCGGCGGCCCGGCGCCGACCCAGGATGTCACTTCGTCGTCGTGGTCGGTGCCCAGGCCCATGGTGATCGTGCCGACCAACGGCCGTGTCTCGCCCCATTCCGCGGACAAACCAGGGAAGAGCAGCTTGTCGTACGCCTGAATCTCCAGCGCCCCACTGTCGACGACGCGCCGGGCCGAGCGGACTCGTGCCGGCGGCAGGCCCAGTTCTCGTCGTTGGGTGTCTTCGGCTTTCTTGGACAGCCGCCACAGCGCCCATTCCAGGCCGGCGAACCCGGATTCGATCAAACACTTCGGGGCAGGCACCGGGACGATCTGACTGTTCGGGCGGGCCGGGAAATAGTGCAGAGCGGCCAACGGAATGCCATGGTGCTCGGCGACATTGGCGGCGACCTCTTGATAAGTCGTCCCGGTCAGGATCAGGTCTGCCCCGTGTGCCAGCGGCGCCAGTGCGGCATTCATGTCCGCCCAGCCTTCGGCGATGTAGGCGATGCCTTCACGGAGGGCGGTGACGGGGTTCTGCGGTTTCCAGAAGTTACGGAACACGTCGTTGTCGAGCTGCTTCTGGGAATCGACTCCGTAGGCCGTTGCCGGCGCCAGCCCGACTTTCTCGACGAACTCGATCAGGTTCGGCGGCACAGCCATCCGAACTTCGTGGCCACGGTCGCGCAAGGCCAGACCGACGGCGGCGCACGGCTCGACATCACCGCGGGTTCCGTGGACTGCCACGACAAACTTCACTGGCTACCCCGCTGTCGGTTCAAGGCGCCGAACGCCTGGATTCCGCTACACGCTAGCGGTTGCGGTGGGTTCATGGCCTGCCAGGTTCGGCAGGAACCGCCTGTGACGTCGCCAGGCCAGCTGATGGATGCTGTTCGGCGACTTTGCCATTGGGAGGCCGATTTGGCGTCTCATCCGGCGTCGCCGCAGCCTTCGATGATTGCTGCGCCACCAGGCATTCGTAGCGGTTGTTTGCCTCTGAGAGCCGTGTAGCCTGTTGGGATGTTGAGCCGCGCCAAGGTCAGCGGCGCGTTCGCTCGCGTAAGTTTCGCCGGCATCGGTCAACTCGTCGTTCGGCATCCCGTGGCGGTCATTGCCGCGTGGTTGCTGCTGGCGGTGTCACTGTTTTTGGCCATTTCACCGCTGACAGAGGTGGCCCAACGGAATCCGCCGGACTTCCTGCCGGCGAGCGCACCGGTGCTGGTGGCCGGACAGAAGATGAAGGACGCGTTCCACGAGGCCGACGCGGGAAATTTCGCCGTGGTGGTGCTGAGCAACGAGAACGGCTTGTCCACCGCCGACGAAGACACTTACCGGCACCTCGTCGAGCGCCTGAAGGCCGACAGCGACAGCGTGACCTCCACGCAGAACTTCGTCGACATTCCCGAATTGCGCGCGGCCATGACGAGCAAGGACCAGAAGGCCTGGACCTTGCCGGTGAGCCTGGCCGGAACGATGGGAACCGGGCCCGGGCAGGAGGCGTACCGGAGCGCGATCAAGACCGTCGAGGAGGCCACGCAGAATTCGACACTGTCGGTCAACGTCGTGGGTGCTGCGGCCACGTTCGACGACATCGACAAGATCGGCGCGCGTGATCAGCACGTCATCGAGATCGCCACCGTCCTGATGGTGCTGACGATCTTGATCATCGTCTACCGGAACCTGGTGGCGATGGTCATCCCGTTGATCACCATCGGGGTGTCGATGGTCGTCGCGCAGCAGGTCGTGGCCGGCCTCGGTGAGCTGGGACTCGGGCTTGGTCCGCAGACGATAGTGCTGATGACCGGCATGCTGATGGGTGCCGGGACCGACTACGCGGTGTTCCTGTTCAGCCGGTATCAGGAATTGCTGCGTGCCGGAATGAGCTCCGACGTGGCCATCGTCAGCGCGCTGACCTCGATCGGCGAGGTGATCGCCGGATCGGCGGCGACTGTCGCGATCACGTTCCTCGGCCTGATGTTCACCACCCTGGGCGCCTTTTCGACTGTCGGTCCGGCGCTGGCGGTGACCGTCTTCATCGGCTTCCTGGCATCGGTGACGCTGCTGCCCTCGTTGATCACCCTGGCCGGCCGCCGCGGGTGGGTCAAACCTCGCCGAGACGTGACCGGCAGGTTCTGGCGCAGGTCGGGCATCCACGTGGTGCGCCGTCCGTTCGCGCATCTGGCCGGCAGCCTGGTGATCCTGTTCGCGCTGGCCGCGTGTGCGGCCATGGTCAAGTTCAACTACGACGACCGCAAGGCGCTGCCTGCCGATTCCGCGAGCAACCGCGGGTATGAGGCGATGGACAAGCATTTCCCCATCAGCCAGACCTTGCAGCAGTTCATCCTCATCCAATCGCCACAGGATCTGCGCACGCCCAAGGCGCTTGCCGACATGGAGCAGATGGCCCAGCGGGTCAGCCAGCTCCCCGACATCGACGTGGTGCGCGGTATCACGAGGCCGACCGGGGAGGTGCTCGAACAGGCCAAGGCCACCTACCAGGCCGGTGAGGTGGGCGGCAAATTGCGCGATGCGTCCAACCTCATCGAGAGCAACAACGACAATCTCGACAAGCTCAGCGGAGGCGCGCATCAACTCGCCGACGTGTTGGGCCAGGTACGGACCCAGGTGGTCGGCGCGATCGGCTCGGTTCGCGGTCTCGTGGGCGCACTCGAGGACATGCAGAAGCGCTTCGGCGGATCCAAGACCCTGACCTCCGTTGACAGCACGTCGAGCCTGGTCGGCAATATGCGATCACTCGGGGATGCGCTCAAGAAGAACCTGAGCCAGGCCAAGGCCATCCGGGACTGGGCGAAGCCGGCCGTCGATGCCCTCAACGTCAGTCCGGCCTGCAATCTCGACCCGGCCTGTGTGTCGTCGCGGGCAGACCTGCAGCGTGTCGTGGCCGCGTACGACGACGGCACCGCGAACACCATCGCCGATCTCAGCCGGCAGCTCGAGTCCACCGACGGCAGTTCCACCCTCGATGACACGATCCGTGACCTTGAGGCGACGATGGGTAAGGCGACCAGCGCACTTCAGCAGCTGGGCATGAATGATCCGCAAGGCCTGCAACAGCAGATCAACACCGCGGTCCAGGGAGCCAACCTGCTGGCCGATTCGAGCCGGCAACTGGCCGATGGCGTGCAGTTGCTCGTCGACCAGACCCGCACGATGGGTGGTGGCCTCGACCAGGCATCGGGGTTTCTGCTCGGGATGAAGCGGGACGCGGCGAATCCGCCGATGTCGGGCTTCTACATTCCACCGGAGATCCTCACCCAAACGGAGTTCGAGAAGGCGGCGAAGCTGTTCGTCTCGGATGACGGCCACACGGTGCGCTACCTCGTCCAGACCGCGCTCAACCCGTTCGGCAGCGAGGCGATGGATCAGATCGATCAGATCGTCGCGACCGCCAACAGTGCCAAACCGAACACGACGTTGGCCGACGCCGAGATCTCGATGGTCGGTTTTTCTGCGGTCAACCGCGACATCCGCGGGTTCTACAACGCCGATATCCGCTACATCGTGTGCATCACGTTGATCGTGGTGTTCTTGATCTTGGTGGCGCTGCTGCGGGCGGTGGTGGCGCCGCTGTACCTCGTGCTCTCGGTGGTGGTTTCCTATCTTTCGGCGCTGGGCATCGGTGTCGTGTTGTTCCAGTTCATCCTCGGCCGGGAGTTGTCCTGGAGCGTTCCGGGAATGGCGTTCCTGGTCTTGGTCGCGGTGGGTGCCGACTACAACCTGCTGCTCATCTCGCGGATCCGTGACGAATCCCGGCTGGGTATCAGATCGGGGGTGATCCGCACGGTAGGGGCGACGGGCGGGGTGATCACCTCGGCCGGTCTGATCTTCGCCGCTTCGATGCTGGCCTTGACGGTGAGCAGCATCGCCAGCATCGTCGAGATCGGTTTCATCATCGGCGTCGGGCTGTTGCTCGACACGTTCCTGGTCCGCACGATCACCGTGCCCGCCGCGGCCGTTCTGATCGGCAAGTTCAACTGGTGGCCGTCGAAACCCCGTGCCGACCGCCGACACGGGGCCGATGCGCGGGATGCCGACGCCTCAGTGCCGGCTTGAGGTCAGCCACCGCGTCTTGATTCGCCAGGAGTGGGCGGAGGCCAGCGCGAAGATCGCGCCGCATGCGCACGCGAAAACCCAGACCAGGCGGCCGTTTTCGATGGGCTGCAGGGCCGGCACCAGCGACGTGACGATCCTGGTGGCGCAGGCGAGCATCCCGCTGACCGAGGCGAACAGGTAGATGTTGGCGATCCGTCGGGATTGCGGGTCGCGGCGTAGCACCAGCATGGCCCGGGCGCCGTAGCCCAGCAGGTAGAGCAAGGTGCCGCAGAGCAGGATCCAGTAGGCACTGAGCCAGAAGTCCGTCGGCACCTGGAAGAAGTCGGCCCGGTACACCGCGGCGCCGTTGCCCATCCAGAACGTGGCGAGCAGGACGGGGATGCAGATGGTGGCCGGTCGCTCCACGTACTGCTTGAAGGAGCGTTGCATGGCGTTGTCGTCCTGCAGGCGGCCCAGGGAGTTGTAGACGATGGCCGAGGCGGCCACGATGTAGGCGTCGTGGCCGATGTAGTCCTCGACGTTCCACTTACCGGTCAGCTGGTACAGAACATGCCCGATGGTTTCCGAGGCCCAAGGGGACATCAGGAACACCGCTACGCCTTGGAGGGCGATGTTCAGGGTGGCGGCCACTTCCCACCGGCAGGACCAGGTGACCCTTCTGATCCACAGACTCCATGCGATGCAGCCCAGTGTGATGGCGATGAGGGTGGCGACGGACATAGCGATTGCCTCGGGAGATCGTGCGGGAACAGGCGCGCCGCTGCTAGAGCGGGGGAGCGTCGGGTCGTGGGGTCAGTTCGGACAACTTCTTGGGCCGGTGGACGGCGGGACGGACACGGGTGGAGGTGTTCACCGGGGCCACCGTCACCGGTGACGACTCCATGTAGTGCCACACTTCCTGGCGACTCATCAGCCCGAATCGGATCTGCAGGTCGGGATAGCTGAGGTGGAAGCGGTCGGCTACCTGCCGCAGCTCCTCGGCATTGGGATAGTCGGCCTCTTTCACCCGCCGGTAGTACGTGCTGCTGGAGACGCCCAGCGCGCTGTACACCGCCTTGGCGTCGACTTCGCCGTCCAGCAGATAATCGAGCAGGGCCTTGAGTTGCCTGCCGTTCTCGTCGGTGCGCGGCATCAGAACACCATAAACCGTGAGCCCGTGTTCGGTCACAACGAACCACGGCAAAGCCAGCAATCACGTAATTGACAATGATGTCAGACTTTTGGCACAGCTCTCCCATTTTTGGGAATGGCTGGCTAGCGTTGTCGGCATGTCTGTTTCCGTCCTGCCTGACGCATATGGCACCGGCTCGTGGATCGCCGACTATGCCACGGTCGGGCCACCGGTCGCCGCCGACATCGCCACCGTCTCGAGCGCGTGGGATGCCGTGCTGGCCGCGGAGTTGCACGGCGCCGCGGCCGCCATGGACTGCAAAGTCGAGGAACTGCTGCTGGCAGCTCTGGGCCGCACGGTGGCCCGCACGATCGGTGAAGGCACGCTGGTCGTCGATGTCGCGACCGGCCCGCAGGGCGCCGGTGTCCGTCGGGTCGCGGTGCCATGTCTGGGGCGCCGCGGCCTGTCCGGGGTCGAACTCCTCGCGGCCGCCCGGCGGGGTGTCGACAGCGCCGATCATCCTTCGGCGGACGTGAGCCTGTCCTACGGTGGCGGGTCGGCGACGGCCCGGTCGCCGCACGCGCTGGCGGTTCAGGTGCAGGGCGACACCGAGGCCACGATGTGCCTGCAGTGGCGGTTCGACAGCCGCAGGTTCGATCACGGCACGGTTCAGGAATTGGCCGAGCAGTTTCCGCTCGCCTTGATCGAGGTCACCTCCGGGTAGGAGTGATTTCGTCACGATTTGCGGTGCTCATTAGACTGGGCGCATCGGCGCTGATCCGGCCATCACCGGGGAGCCTTCGGAAGAACAGCTGCTCTGGTTCGAATGTCAGATCCGGATCGGCTCAGTAGAACCGGACGGGTGGGCCCGTGATCGCCTGAAAGTTGAGCGGCGTGCTGCGGTGCAGCGCGCAAGCGGGGTGGTACCGCGGCGCTTGCGCAACCGTGCGACGTCGTCCCCGTGCCAGATGTGTGTCGAGCCGCCGAACTCGACACCGGCACAGGAGACGAGACGTGAGCGCCTACCCCAAGCCGGCCGCACCCAACTTCCCCGAGCGGGAACTCGAGGTGCTCGACTATTGGGCTGCCGACGACACCTTCCGGGCCAGCATCGCCCGACGCGCCGATGCCGAGGAATACGTCTTCTACGACGGGCCGCCGTTCGCCAACGGCCTGCCGCACTACGGCCATCTCCTGACCGGCTACGTCAAGGACATCGTGCCGCGCTACCGCACCATGCGTGGCTACAAGGTGGAGCGCCGATTCGGCTGGGACACCCACGGCCTGCCCGCCGAGCTCGAGGTGCAGCGCCAGCTCGGGATCGCCGACAAGGCCCAGATCGAAGAGATGGGCATCGAGAAGTTCAACGCCGCCTGCCGCGCCTCGGTGCTGAAGTACACCGACGAATGGCGCGCCTACGTCACGCGGCAGGCCCGGTGGGTGGATTTCGACAACGACTACAAGACCTTGGATCCCACCTTCATGGAGTCGGTGATCTGGGCCTTCAAGCAGCTGTGGGACAAAGGCCTGGCCTACGAGGGCAACCGCGTCTTGCCGTACTGCTGGAACGACGAGACCCCGCTGTCCAACCACGAGCTGCGCATGGACGACGACGTCTACCAGAGCCGCCAGGATCCGGCGGTGACGGTCGGGTTCACCGTGACCGACGGCCCGCTCAAGGGCGCCCACCTGCTCATCTGGACCACCACGCCGTGGACCCTGCCGTCCAACCAGGCCGTCGCGGTCAACCCCAACATCGATTACGTGCTGGTGCAGGGCGCCGACAGGCGCCGCTACGTCTTGGCCCAGGCGCGCCTGGCTGCCTATGCGCGGGAGCTCGGCGAGGAACCCGAGGTGCTGGGCAGCTACAGCGGCCGGGATCTGCTCGGCACGCATTACCTGCCGCCGTTCACCTATTTCATGGATGCGCCCAACTCGTTCCAGGTGCTGGCCGCCGATTTCGTCAGCACCGAGGACGGCACCGGCATCGTGCACATGGCTCCGGCCTACGGTGAGGACGACAAGGCCACCGCGGACACTGCGGACATCGTCGCGGTCACCCCGGTCGACTCGAAGGGCCGGTTCGACGCGTCTGTGCCCGATTACGCGGGGCAGCAGGTCTTCGAGGCGAATTCGCAGATCATCCGCGACCTGAAGAACGGCGACGGTGCCGCGGCGGCGAACGGGGCGGTGCTGCTGCGCCACGAAACCTACGAGCACTCCTACCCGCACTGCTGGCGGTGCCGTAATCCGTTGATCTACCGCGCGGTTTCGTCGTGGTTCATCAAGGTCACCGATTTCCGGGACCGGATGGTCGAGTTGAACCAGCAGATCACCTGGTATCCCGAGCATGTCAAGGACGGGCAGTTCGGCAAGTGGCTGTCCAACGCGCGGGACTGGTCGGTATCGCGAAACCGATACTGGGGCAGCCCCATTCCGGTGTGGAAGTCCGATGATCCGGCGTACCCGCGGATCGACGTCTACGGCAGCCTCGACGAGCTCGAACGCGATTTCGGGGTGCGGCCGACAGATCTGCACCGGCCGTTCATCGACGAATTGACCAGGCCGAACCCCGACGATCCGACCGGAAAGTCGACCATGCGCCGGATCGAGGACGTGTTCGACGTCTGGTTCGACTCCGGGTCGATGCCGTACGCGCAGGTGCACTATCCGTTCGAGAACCGGGAGTGGTTTGACGGCACCCAGCGCGAGGACGCTCATTTCCCCGGCGATTTCATCGTCGAGTACATCGGCCAGACCCGAGGCTGGTTCTACACCATGCACGTGCTGGCCACCGCGCTGTTCGACAAGCCGGCGTTCAAAACCTGTGTGGCACACGGGATCGTCCTTGGAAACGACGGCCAGAAGATGAGCAAGTCGCTGCGCAACTACCCCGATGTCAGCGAGGTGTTCGACCGCGACGGGTCCGACGCCATGCGGTGGTTCCTGATGGCATCGCCGATCCTGCGCGGTGGCAATCTGATCGTCACCGAGCAGGGCATCCGGGAAGGCGTGCGTCAGGTACTGCTGCCGCTGTGGAACGCCTACAGCTTCCTGGCGCTCTACGCACCGCAGAAGGGCACCTGGCGGACCGACTCCGACAATGTGCTGGACCGTTACATCCTGGCCAAGCTGGCCCAGTTGCGTGACGATCTGACCGCTGCTCTGGACATGTGTGACATCTCCGGGGCCTGCGACGAGTTGCGGCAGTTCACCGAGGCGTTGACGAACTGGTATGTGCGCCGGTCACGTTCACGCTTCTGGGAGGAGGACGCCGACGCCATCGACACCCTCCACACCGTCCTTGAGGTGACGTGCCGGCTGGCCGCACCGCTGTTGCCGCTGGCTACCGAGGTGATCTGGCGTGGCCTGACCGGCGAGCGTTCGGTACATCTGACCGACTGGCCGGAAGCCGATGTGCTGCCGAAGGACGCCGACCTGGTGGCCGCGATGGACCAGGTGCGGGAAGTGTGCTCGGTGAGTTCTTCGCTGCGCAAGGCCAAGAAGCTTCGCGTGCGCTTGCCGTTGCCGAAATTGACCGTGGCTCTGGATAAGTCGGTCGATCCGGCGGCTCTGGCGCCATTCGCCGATCTGATCGCCGACGAACTCAACGTCAAGGCCGTCGAGTTGACCGACGACATCGACACCTACGGCAAGTTCGATCTCGCGGTCAACGCCCGGGTGGCCGGGCCGCGTATCGGAAAGGACGTGCAGGCCGCGATCAAGGCGGTGAAGGCGGGGGAGGGCGTGGTCAATCCCGACGGCACCCTGACCGCCGGTCCGGTCGTCTTGCAGCCCGAGGAGTACACCGCGAAACTGGTTGCCGCCGAACCGGAGTGGACCGCCGCGCTGCCCGATGGCTCGGGTCTGGTGGTCCTCGATGGCACGGTAACCGAGGAACTCGAGGCTGAAGGCTGGGCCAAGGACCGCATCCGTGAACTTCAGGAACTGCGCAAGTCGACCGGCCTCGAAGTGTCCGATCGCATCTCTGTGCAGATCTCGGTACCGGCTGAGTACGAGCCGTGGGCCCGCGCCCACCGCGATCTCATCGCCGGTGAAATTCTGGCCACCACGTTCGAGTTCGTCGGCCCGGACGCGGGGCTGGACGGCGCAGCGATCGGAGACGGGGTGCGGGTCGCGATCGCCAAAGCGTGACGCGGGCATCAGCGCCGAGCGTGAACAAGATTGCGGGAATTCAGAACTTCTTCGACAACAAGATCACGTTCGGCGCAGGGGTCCGTCAGCCTTCGGCCACGCGAGCCGTACGGTCGGCGAACGACACGATGTCGCCCGCTCGTAGCTGGCGGCCACGCCGCAGCTCGACCGCACCGTTGACACTCACCAGACCGTCGGCGATGACGGCCTTGGCGTCGGCGCCGCTGTCGATGAGTGAGGCCAGCTTGAGGAATTGCCCCAGGCGGATCGAGTCATCCCTGATCGGTACGTCAACCGGCTCCATGCACGTCAGGCTAGCGCCATAGCATCAGTAGACATGAACGGCGCCGAAGTCGCGGGCGCGGGCGGACGCTGGGTCCTGCACCTCGACATGGATGCGTTCTTCGCCTCCGTCGAGCAGTTGACGCGTCCGACCCTGCGCGGGCGGCCCGTGCTCGTCGGTGGGCTGGGCGGGCGCGGTGTGGTGGCCGGGGCCAGCTATGAGGCGCGCCGCTACGGCGCGCGCTCGGCGATGCCGATGCATCAGGCTCGTCGGCTGGTCGGCGCGCCTGCGGTGGTGCTGCCGCCGCGCGGCGCGGTCTACGGGGTGGCCAGCCGTCGCGCGCTGGACACCGTGCGCGGCGTGATCCCGGTACTGGAGCAGTTGTCCTTCGACGAGGCGTTCGGGGAGCCGGCCGAGCTGGCCGGAGCCACCGCGGCCGAGGTCGAGGAGTTCTGTCAGCGGTTGCGGGCCAAGGTGCGCGAGCAGAAGGGGCTCGTGGCCTCTGTGGGAGCAGGTTCGGGAAAACAGATCGCCAAGATCGCCTCGGGATTGGCCAAACCTGACGGGATCCGGGTGGTTCGCCGGGACGAGGAATCGCGGTTGCTCGACGGTCTTCCGGTGCGCAAGCTGTGGGGGATCGGTCCGGTTGCCGAAGAGAAGCTGCACCGGCTGGGCATCGAGACGGTGGGCGCGTTGGCCGCGCTTTCGGAGGCCGAGGCCGCGAGTGTGCTCGGTACGGCGGTGGGCGCTGCGTTACATCGGCTGGCTCGCGGCATCGACGATCGCCCGGTCGCCGAGCGGGCCGAGGCCAAGCAGATCAGCGCCGAGTCGACATTTCCCGAGGACCTCACCACGTTGCGTCAGCTGCAGGACGCGATCGGCCCGATCGGGGAGCACGCCCACCGTCGCCTCGAGAAGGACGGTCGCGGCGCTCGCACCGTGACCGTCAAGCTCAAGAAGTCCGACATGAGCACGCTGACCCGTTCGGCCACCCTGGCCTACGCCACCACCGAGGCCGCCACCCTGATCGGCACCGCTCGCCGGTTGTTGCTCGATCCCGTCGAGATCGGCCCGATTCGTCTTGTCGGCGTGGGATTTTCGGGATTGTCCGACAGTAGGCAGGAGTCATTGTTCCCCGATCTGGAGCAGCCGGACGAAAGCTCTGACTCCCACCATCAGGCCGCGGAGACCGCGCAGGTCACCCAAACCGGGTGGCGCATCGGCGACGACGTGGTGCATCCCGACCACGGGCACGGCTGGGTCCAGGGCGCCGGACACGGCGTGATGACCGTGCGTTTCGAGACCCGCGCCTCCGGGCCCGGCCCGGCCCGGACGTTTCCCGACGACACACCGGGTTTCCGTCGGGCCGACCCGATCGCCAGTCTGGACTGGGGTGATTATCTCGGCGGGTTGGCCGACTACCAGAGCCCGCCGTAGTCCGCTACCAGAGCACGCCGGATGCGGGATCGAGTGAAAAGCCGTGGCGGCGAGAGGTTTTGCAGATCAGTGTGCCCTCGTGGGTGACGGCGCAGGCGGCCTCCCAGTTCTCCAGCCGATAGCCCGCGGGCAGCACGTCGACGTCTCGGGTGAACAGCTTGCTGCCCGAATAACGGTAGGAGGCCGGTGCGCCGGCCTCGACGAAGGTCTGGTTCATCCCCTCGGGCGCGTCGGCGGGAACCGAGTCGCAACCGACCGGGCCGCGGTTGGGCAGGATTCCGCAGAACCGACCGTCCGGGGTCTGGAAATACAGCCCATAGAAATCGGTGGGCGAGGTGTAGTTGCCCTCGGCGATCGGGTAGCCGTTGATGTCCTCGATGCCGGGTGGCGGCGGCCACGGCCAAGCCTGCGCGGCCGGAAGCGGGCTGAACGCCGTCAAGCCGACGGCAGCCGCCGCCGCAATGTGGAAACGCACGTTCCCTATTTAACCTCAGCTCGTCAACCCCACGTGGTGATGACCTCGGCAACCGGTCGCGCGGTGGCCAACGCGGCCATCAGCAGGACCCTGGCCTGGGCCGGTCGGAGCCGGGGCGCCACCACCGCGCCGGCATCGACGAGTTGTCGGCCCGGTCCGTACTGGGCGGCGACCGGTCCTTCCGGCACGCGGCTCGACACCGCGACCGCCACGCCGCCGGCGCAGTGTCTGCGGACACCGTCGATCAGTGCGGCGCCCGCGTTGCCGGAGCCCATCGCCTCGATCACGATGCCCCGCGCACCGGCGGCGACGCAGGCGTCCAGGGCGGCCGCGTCAGCGCCTGGATATGCGGCGACGATGTCGACCCGCGGTGCTGTCGCAGCGGCCGGCGCGCCGAGGAACGCGCGAGCCTTAGTCGCGGTGATCGCACACCGGCCATCGCGCACGGTTCCGAGCGCCGTTCCGGTGAAGGCGTCCAGCTCGTAGGTGTGGCGCTTGCGCAGGCCGAGCGGTTGCCAGACGGTGCCGGCGAAGCTGACCGCCACCCCGAGACCCCGCGCCTGGAGACTGGCCGCGACGGTGATCGCGTCGCGCAGGTTGCCCGGGCCGTCGCTGTCCGCGGCATCTGCGCTGCGTTGCGAACCGGTGAGCACCACGGGCACGTCCGCACCGTAGGTGAGGTCCAGCCACAGCGCGGTTTCCTCCATGCTGTCGGTGCCGTGGGTGACCACGACGCCGTCGGCCCGCTCCGTGGCGGCACCGACCGCGCCGGCGATCCGGTCCCAGTCGGCGGGTGTCAGCACTGCGCTGTCGGTCGCCATCACGTCGACGACGTCCACGTGCGCCTCGACGAGGATCCCGGCCGTGAGCTCTGCGCCGGAGCGCGACGGGCGTCTGATACCGGCCTCGTCGGTGCTGGTCGAGATGGTGCCGCCGGTGGTGATGACGACGATGCGTCCGGGCGGGTTCGTGGACTCCGTCACGGTGCAGATTGTCCCGCACCGACTGTTTGGGATGATGGGAGAGTGACTGATGAAACGTCAGGCCCGGCCGAGCCGGTGACCGACGCTACCGGGGACGCGAAATCGTCCCCTGCACCCGCCGCTGCGCCTCGGCGGCGGCTGCGTCTGCTGCTCACCGTTGCTGCCGTGGTCCTGTTCATCGACGTGGTGACCAAGGTGCTGGCGGTCCGCCTGCTGACACCTGGCCAGCCGGTGTCGATCATCGGTGACACAGTGACCTGGACGTTGGTGCGC
Source organism: Mycolicibacterium senegalense (assembly GCF_019645875.1). Taxonomy (GTDB): domain Bacteria; phylum Actinomycetota; class Actinomycetes; order Mycobacteriales; family Mycobacteriaceae; genus Mycobacterium; species Mycobacterium senegalense. The sequence goes on from NZ_CP081000.1 coordinate 2,613,728, forward strand.
AACTCCGGCGCGGCCTTCTCGATGGCAACCGGATACACCTGGGTTCTGACGCTCATCGCCACCGGCGTGGTGATCGGAATCGTGTGGATGGGTCGCCGGCTGGTTTCGCCGTGGTGGGCGATCGGCCTGGGCATGATCCTCGGCGGGGCGACGGGAAACTTGATCGACCGCTTCTTCCGTGCGCCCGGACCGCTGCGCGGCCACGTGGTGGATTTCTTCTCGGTGGGCTGGTGGCCTGTGTTCAACGTGGCCGATCCGGCGGTGGTGGGCGGTGCGATCCTGCTGGTGGCGCTGTCGTTGTTCGGCTTCGATTTCGATACCGTCGGGCGGCGCCGACCGGACGACGAGACGGCTGGGGCCGACGAGACCGCTGGGGCCGACGAGCCGATGAGCTCCTCTGACGAGTCGGACGCGGTCGGTCGCCAGGCCGAGACGTCATAGTGACCACCCGGTCGATGCCGGTGCCCGAGGGCCTGGCGGGAATGCGAGTCGATGCCGGGCTGGCCCGGCTGCTCGGCTTGTCGCGGACGGCGGTGGCCGCGATGGCCGAGGACGGCAGTGTCGATATCGACGGCGTTCCGGCGGCGAAGTCGGACAAGCTCGTCGCGGGCGCCTGGCTGGAGGTCCGACTGCCCGAGGCCCCACCGCCCGTCGAGAACACGCCGGTCGACATCGAGGGGATGGACATCCTCTACGCCGACGACGACATCGTGGCGGTGGACAAGCCGCCGGGGGTGGCCGCGCACGCCACGGTCGGCTGGCACGGACCGACAGTGCTGGGCGGCTTGGCCGCCGCCGGGTTCCGCATCAGCACCTCGGGGATCCACGAACGCCAAGGCATCGTGCACCGGCTCGACGTAGGTACCTCCGGCGTCATGGTGGTCGCTCTGTCGGAGCGGGCGTACACGGTCCTCAAGCGGGCGTTCAAGCAGCGCACCGTGGACAAGCGCTACCACGCGCTCGTGCAGGGTCATCCGGATCCGTCGAGCGGCACAATCGACGCGCCGATCGGGCGGCACCGGGGGCACGACTGGAAGTTCGCGGTGGTCGAGGGTGGTCGGCACAGCATCACCCATTACGACACGGTCGAGGCGTTTCAGTCCGCCAGCCTCCTCGACATCCACCTCGAGACGGGGCGGACCCATCAGATCCGTGTGCACTTCGCCGCTCTGCACCACCCGTGTTGTGGCGACATGACCTACGGCGCCGACCCCACCTTGGCGAAAAGGCTTGGGCTGGAACGGCAGTGGCTGCATGCCCGGTCCCTGGCCTTCGCCCATCCGGCTGACGGCAGGCGGATCGAGATCACCAGTCCGTACCCGGCTGATCTGCAGGCCGCGCTCGACGTCCTGCGCCGTCACTAGCCGTGGGCGTCCAGGTGCCGCCGCGGCGTGGGGTCGGGCGCTCCGGGGTGCTGTACGGCGCGGGCGCCTACATCTGGTGGGGCCTGTGTCCGGGGTTCTTCCTGTTGTTACTGCCGGCCGGGGCGCCAGAGGTGTTGGCCCACCGCATCGTGTGGAGCGCGCTGTTTCTGGTCCTGGTGCTGGCGGTCGCCCGTCGGCTCGGTGATCTACGGCGCCTGACGCGGCGGACCTGGCTGCAGCTGTTGGGTGCCTCGGCCCTGATCTCGATCAACTGGGGCACTTACATCTACGCCGTCACGACCGGTCATGTCGTGGATGCGGCGCTCGGATACTTCATCAATCCCTTGGTGAGCGTGCTGTTGGGTGTGCTGGTGTTCCGCGAGCGGATCAACCGGTGGCAGGCGGTCGCGTTGGCGCTGGCTGTCGTGGCAGTGGCGATCCTGACTGTCGAGCTGGGTGCCCCGCCCTACATCGCGGTCATCCTGGCGCTGTCATTCGGGGTCTATGGGCTGGTCAAGAAGGTGGTGCAGGCCGATCCACGGGTGAGTGTGGCGGTGGAAACCTTGGTGGCGCTTCCGATCGCGGCGGGCTACCTGATCACTCTTGAGGTGTTGGGGCTGGGCAACTTCCTCAACCACGGCCCCTGGCATGCGGGGCTGCTGTTGCTCGCCGGACCGGTCACCGCCGTGCCGCTGCTGCTGTTCGCCGCGGCCGCGCAGCGTCTGCCGATGGTGACGCTGGGCCTGCTCTTCTATCTCAACCCGGGCTTGCAGATGGCCTGGGGTGTGTTCATCGGTCACGAACCCATGCCGCCGGGGCGCTGGGTCGGCTTCGCGTTGATCTGGGTGGCGTTGGTGATCATGACGGTGAGCGCGCTGCGGGGAAAGCCCGCCGATTCGGGCACCGCCACCGTGGCTGCGGCGGAATCCGAATCCTCCTCGCGGTGACGGGCCGGGGCAGGCGCTGACCCGCGTCGGTACGGCAGTTGCGGGGTGCCTCTTGACCCCGACTGGCAATGCCATAAAGTTTGCTAGATGACTTCGCGTGGCAGGTCTCTGGGCGGCCGTCGTGGGCCGGGTCGGCCGGTGGGTGCTGACGCTGCGCAAACCCGTGAGCGCATCGTGCAGGCGGCCTACGAAGTGATCAACGAGCGCGGTTATGCGGCGACGACATTCCAGGAGATCGCCAAGCGCAGCGGCCTGAGCCGCCCGACGCTGAACTACTACTTCGCCACTCGCGAGGACCTCTACCATGCACTGCTGCAGCAGGCGCACGAGGTCGTCACGTCGTGCGTCCGGATCGCGAAACAGCATGACGCAACACTGGATCGGCTACGCGCGTACATCGATGCCGTCGTGGCGGTATGGCACCGCGACGGCGCTGTGGTGGGGTTCCTGGTGAATGCGCGGCTCGAGTCGTACCGTCATCCCGGCCTGCCGTCGGCCACGGTCGCGGCAACCCGGGGTTTTCTCGGCGAACTGGTCAGCGACGCGGTGGTCCGACGCGAGCTGCCGCCGCACACTGATCAGGCGAGTTTGGTCGAACTGCTGTACGCGATGCTGTGGGGAATGGGCGCCTACGCCGGCTGGCAGCGCCGCCCTGTCGATGTCGCGGTGATAGCTAAGCAACTGCAGATGGTGATCGGTGACGGACTGGCTCCGGTCACCGATCGTGATCGCTGACACTTCGGCACAGACACGCACCACCGACACGCCCGAACGTGTCGGTGGTGCGCCATAGACTGGCAGCCCTATGAGCGGTTCATCTTCGGGCTCCTTCGTCCACCTGCACAACCACACCGAGTACTCGATGCTGGACGGCGCCGCGAAGATCACCCCGATGCTGGCCGAGGCGCAGCGGCTGGGCATGCCGGCGATCGGCATGACCGACCACGGCAACATGTTCGGCGCCAGCGAGTTCTACAACTCGGCGACCAAGGCCGGGATCAAGCCGATCATCGGTATCGAGGCGTACATCGCGCCGGCCTCGCGGTTCGAAACCAAGCGTGTCCAGTGGGGCGATCCCAGCCAGAAGAGTGACGACGTCTCGGGTAGCGGTGCCTACACGCACATGACGATGGTCGCGGAGAACGCAACCGGTCTGCGCAACCTGTTCAAGCTCTCCTCGCTGGCCTCATTCGAGGGTCAGCTCGGCAAGTGGGCCCGCATGGACGCCGAGATCATCGCCGAGCATGCCGAGGGCATCATCGCGACCACCGGTTGCCCATCGGGTGAGGTGCAGACCAGGCTGCGGCTGGGTCACCGTCAGGAGGCGCTGGAGGCGGCGGCCAAATGGCGCGACATCTTCGGGCCCGACAACTTCTTCCTCGAACTCATGGACCACGGCCTCGACATCGAGCGCCGAGTCCGCGAGGGCCTGCTGGAGATCGGGCAGAAGCTGGGCATCCCGCCGCTGGCCACCAATGACTGCCACTACGTCACGCGCGACGCCTCGCAGAACCACGAGGCCCTGCTGTGCATTCAGACCGGTAAGACCCTGTCGGACCCGAACCGCTTCAAGTTCGACGGCGACGGCTACTACCTCAAGTCGGCCGAGGAGATGCGCGCGCTCTGGGACTCCCAGGTGCCCGGCGCGTGCGACTCCACGGTGCTCATCGGCGAGCGCGTGCAGTCCTATGCCGACGTCTGGACCCCTACCGATCGCATGCCGGTGTTCCCGGTCCCGGACGGGCACGACCAGGCCTCCTGGCTGACCCACGAGGTGCAGGCCGGCCTGGAGCGCAGGTTTCGCGGTGACCAGGTGCCGGCTGAGTACACCGATCGTGCGGCCTACGAGATCAAGGTCATCTGCGAGAAGGGCTTCCCGTCCTACTTCCTGATCGTGGCCGACCTGATCAACTACGCCCGCTCGGTCGGGATCCGGGTGGGCCCGGGTCGTGGGTCGGCGGCCGGTTCGTTGGTGGCCTACGCCTTGGGCATCACCAACATCGACCCCATTCCGCACGGTCTGCTGTTCGAGCGCTTCCTCAACCCGGAACGTCCGTCCGCCCCCGATATCGACATCGACTTCGACGACCGCCGCCGCGGCGAGATGCTGCGGTATGCGGCCAACAAGTGGGGCAGTGACCGGGTGGCCCAGGTCATCACCTTCGGTACCATCAAAACCAAAGCGGCGCTGAAGGATTCGGCCCGCGTGCATTACGGTCAGCCGGGTTTCGCGATCGCCGACCGGATCACCAAGGCGCTCCCGCCGCCCATCATGGCCAAGGACATCCCGGTCTCGGGGATCACCGATCCCAACCACGAGCGGTACAAGGAGGCCGCCGAGGTTCGCGCCCTGATCGACACCGATCCGGATGTGCGGACCATCTTCGAGACCGCGCGCGGGCTGGAAGGCCTGGTCCGAAACGCGGGGGTGCATGCCTGTGCGGTGATCATGAGCTCCGAGCCGCTCATCGACGCGATCCCGCTGTGGAAGCGGCCCCAGGACGGCGCGGTCATCACCGGCTGGGACTATCCGTCGTGTGAGGCCATCGGCCTGCTGAAGATGGACTTCCTGGGGCTGCGGAACCTGACGATCATCGGTGACTGCCTGGAGAACATCAAGGCGAACCGGGGGATCGACCTGGACCTGGACACGCTGCCGTTCGACGATCCGGCGGCCTACGAGCTGCTGGGCCGCGGCGACACGCTGGGGGTGTTCCAGCTCGACGGCAGCGCGATGCGTGACCTGCTGCGGCGCATGCAGCCCACCGGTTTCAACGACATCGTGGCGGTGCTCGCGCTCTATCGTCCCGGCCCGATGGGCATGAACGCCCACAACGACTACGCCGATCGCAAGAACGGCCGCCAGGCCATCAAGCCCATCCATCCCGAGCTCGAAGAGCCGCTCAAGGACATCCTCGCCGAGACCTACGGCCTGATCGTCTACCAAGAGCAGATCATGTTCATCGCGCAGAAGGTCGCCTCCTACACCATGGGTAAGGCCGACGCGCTCCGCAAGGCCATGGGTAAGAAGAAGCTTGAGGTGCTCGAGGCCGAGTACAAGGGCTTCAAGGAAGGCATGACCGCCAACGGGTTCTCCGAGGGCGCGGTGAAAGCCTTGTGGGACACCATCCTTCCGTTCGCCGGCTACGCGTTCAACAAATCCCACGCGGCCGGCTACGGCTTGGTGTCCTACTGGACGGCCTACCTGAAGGCGAACTACCCGGCCGAGTACATGGCCGGCCTGCTCACGTCGGTCGGTGACGACAAGGACAAGGCGGCGGTGTACCTGGCGGACTGCCGCCGGCTCGGTATCACCGTCCTGCCGCCCGACGTCAACGAGTCGGTGCAGAACTTCGCCTCGGTGGGCGACGACATCAGGTTCGGTCTGGGCGCGATCCGCAATGTCGGTGCGAACGTCGTCGCGTCGCTGATCAGTACCCGTACCGAGAAGGGCAAGTACGCCGACTTCTCCGATTATCTGAACAAGATCGACATCGCGGCCTGCAACAAGAAGGTCACCGAATCATTGGTGAAGGCAGGTGCTTTCGATTCGCTCGGGCACCCCCGCAAGGGTCTGTTCCTGGTGCACACCGATGCGGTCGACTCGGTGCTCGGCACCAAGAAGGCTGAGGCCATGGGCCAGTTCGACCTCTTCGGTGGTGCCGATGACGGCGGTGGCACGGACGCGGTCTTCACCATCAAGGTGCCCGACGAGGAGTGGGAGGACAAGCACAAGCTCGCCCTCGAGCGTGAGATGCTGGGCTTGTACGTGTCCGGCCATCCGCTCAACGGGGTCGCGCACCTGCTGGCCAATCAGGTCGACACGCAGATCCCGGCCATTCTCGACGGCGATGTCGCCAACGATGCGCAGGTGGTGGTCGGCGGCATCCTGGCTTCGGTCAACCGCCGCGTGAACAAGAACGGCTTGCCTTGGGCCTCAGCTCAATTGGAAGACCTCACCGGTGGTATCGAGGTGCTGTTCTTCCCGCAGACCTACTCACTGTTCGGCCATGAGATCGCCGACGACGTGGTGGTGCTGGTCAAGGCCAAGGTGGCGGCGCGCGACGACCGGATCTCGCTGATCGCCCACGAACTCGTGGTGCCCGACTTCAGCAGTGCTCAGGCCGACCGCCCGCTGGCGGTCAGCCTGCCTACTCGTCAGTGCACGATCGACAAGGTCAGTGCGCTCAAGCAGGTTCTGGCCAATCATCCCGGCACGTCTCAGGTCCATCTGCGGTTGATCAGCGGTGAGCGGATCACCACACTGGAACTGGACCAGTCGTTGCGGGTGACGCCGTCCTCGGCGTTGATGGGTGACCTCAAGGCGCTGCTGGGCCCGGGCTGTCTGGGGTAGCGGCCAGGTCGATCTTCACGATCGCGCTGTCCGGCCAGAGCTCACGGGTGCGGGCCCGCCGTAGTTTCTCCCGCAGCGGGAGGTCGCGGTGCACATTGGTGACACCGGGGATCTTCAATAGCGGCACGATGTTCCACTGCCAGCCGTAGCGGCGGTGCAGGGCACGGTTGGCCTGTTCGGCCGCCTGGCCGTCCAGGATGCTGGCCCGCCCGCTCAGCCAGGTGCCGCCGGTGATTCGTCCTTTGTAGTCACATACCACCAGTTCGACCTCGGGCCGGGTGGCGAGCCGCCGGGTTTTCGGCCCGATCTTGGTGCGGAACAATGCCGTTGGGCCGTCGAGGGCGAACCAGATCGGCGTGTCAACGGCGGTGCCATCGCGGCGGTAGCTGCGCAGCAACGCGTACTGGGAGTGGATGAGGGTCTCGAGTGCGGTGTCGGTATGCGGCATGAAGCCAGTCAACGACTTAGAGTTGGCTCTAAGTCAAGCTCGGCGAGGAGGGCAGATGGCTGCGACGCTGACCATCGGAGAAGTCACGCAGCGGACCGGGGTCGCTCAGACCGCGCTGCGCTACTACGAGCAGGTCGGTCTGCTGCCCGCGCCGCAGCGGGTGGCCGGGCAACGCCGCTACCAGGAGTCGGTCCTGATGCGGCTGGAAGTGATCAGGTTGTGCAAAGCGGCCGGGTTCTCGCTGACCGAGATCGGGCTGTTGCTCAAAGACGACACTCCGGGCCGGCCGGTGGCTCGTGATCTGGCCCAGAGCAAGTTGGCCGAGATCGACGCCCAGCTGGAGGCGCTGGCCCGCGCGCGGGCCATCATCGAGTGGGGAATGCGGTGCACCTGTCCGTCGATTGAGTTGTGCACCTGCGGGATTCATCACGCCCTGCCGGTCTGAGGCGACGGCCGTTCAGAACCGGTACCGCAGGATGCGCGCCTTGCGGGCCGTGGCCTTGCTGAGGCCGCTGGCGCGCGTGGCGATCCGCAGTAGTCCCGGAAAAAGGTCGACTTCCGGTTGGTGGGTCAGGCTCGATTCCTCGATGAGGTGCAGGCGCGGGTTCCAGGTTTCAGGCTGGCGGGCGTCCTTGAAACCGGGGTAACCCCATTGACTTCCGACGTCCTTGAACATCTTGGCCGGGAAGAACTTCAGGGCCGCCCGGCTCACCCAGCCGATGCGGCCGTAGTCGTTGAAGGCGATCTCCCCGGAATCGAAGTGTTCGGTGACGGTCCGGAAGACACTTGCGATCACGGGTTCCGTGAGGAACGCGAACAGCCCGTCGGCCACCAGCATCGTCGGTCGATCGGCGGGGATGGGGTCAGTCCAGTCCGGGTCGGCCAACGACGCGGCGACGGTGTGGGCCTGGGGGAGCGCCGGGAGCACGCGATCGCGCAACTCGCTGATCCCCGGCAGGTCCACGTTGTACCAGTCGACCGTCACCGGCGGCGAAACGCGGTGCACGCCGCTGTCGAGACCTCCGCCGAGATCGACCACGACGGCGTCGGGATGGTCGGCCACGAATGCCCGGACCCGGTCGTCGAGCATCTTGGCCCGCAGGGCGGTCTGGCAGACCACGCTGGTCTGGATCCCGAGGCCGGCGAAGTCGTAGTCGAGCTCCTCGACGGTTTCCGCGGCCATGGTGTCACCGAGGATCGGATGATCCCAGCGGCTGTCGAGCGCCCTGGCGTACAGCGTCAGGAATGCGGTTTCCTCTATCGGGGTGAGGCCCGTCGTCGCAATACCCACAAGCCGACCGTACACCCGCCCACCCGCTGAACGTTCGAGCGAAAACGTTTACCTCCCTTGTGATCCCGGGGAGACACGGGGCATGGCCTACGGTGGAACCATGCGCAGCAAGCATCTGAGCGTCTGGATCGCAGTGGCCCCTGACGTTGTGTACGCCTATGCCTCGGATCCGCGACAGTTGGCCACGTGGGCGGCGGGACTGGCGCAGGGCGGGTTGCGCCTCACTTCGCAAGGGTGGGTGGCGGATTCTCCGATGGGTGAGGTCACCGTCGAGTTCACGCCGACGAACACGCTGGGCGTGCTCGATCACGTGGTGCGGCTGCCCTCCGGAGAGGCCGTTTACAACCCGATGCGGGTGGTTCCGGCAGGCGTGGACGCAGCGGAGTGCGAGGTGGTGTTCACGGTCCGGCAGCGACCCGGCGTGACCGAAGAGGAGTTCGAGGCGGATGTCGCCGCGGTGGCCGCCGACCTGGAGACGTTGCGCCGGCTGCTGGAGAGTCAGTGATCAGTTGGTGACATGTGGCCGAGCGCCAGCCACACCACGATGGCGGCAGCGGCCGCCGAGAGCACAGCGGGCGCGGCGCTCATGGTCACCACGCCGACGGCCACCAGCACCACGGCACCGATCGCCAGGGCGATCAGCTTGTAGGTCGGCCAGGGCACCCCGGCTATGTCGACCTCGTGATCGGCCCGGGAGGTGATGCTGCGAAAGTTCCCGGCGGTGGTCATATGTTCACGATAGCTCGCAACCATGATTTCGGCCAGCCGAAACCTCGGATCAGGCGTGTCGATTCACCAGCTGATCAGCAGTGCGCCTCCATTCGGAAGTGAACGTCGGCCGGTTTGGTCGGGCGATCGGCGAAGGAGCCATGCGCGGTGCCGCTGAGGTGGAATGCGGTGCCCTCGATACTGGCCTTCGCGTCAGTCGCCTCGGCTTGCGCGGCGCCGGTGAATCCGGTCAGGTCGCGGATCCGCATGACCTTGGGCTCGACCGTGCCTCCGGTCTGGATGATGGCGGTGAATCCAGGTTCTTTCGGCAGCGTCTCGATGGTCCACAACCAGGACAGTTGCGTGCAGTCGACCGTGAAGGTGGTCGGTATCTCCCGGCCGTCGATGAAGACCCGGGCGGTATTGGCATCGGCCGGGCTTCCGGTGGTCGTCGTGCAGGCCACCGCAGCCAGTGCCAGGATCGTCACGACGTGTGCCGTCACGCGCTTCACCCGTTGCTGAATGTGCCGCATACGGTTGTTTTCCCAGTTGGGAAGCGGACCAACCCCATCTCGGGGATTTCGGCAGTCTTACGACGCCGACGCAGCGATTACCGCCCGTGGACCTACCCAGATGCGGTGAAACCGCTGGCCAGTGGCACCATTGAACGGTGACTGCCGATCTGAGCAAAAGCTCCCGAGTGTCCCCGCCGGCCGCGCCGCTGACTGCGGCCGACATCGACGAGGCTGCCAAGCGAATTTCCGGGGTGGTCACCCGCAGCCCGCTGCAGTTCAACGAGCGTCTTTCTGAAGCGACCGGGGCCAACGTCTACCTCAAGCGCGAGGACCTGCAGGCCGTGCGGTCCTACAAGGTGCGTGGAGCCTTCAACCTGATGGCCCAGCTGTCGCCGGAAGAGTTGGCTGCCGGGGTGGTGTGCTCGTCGGCGGGCAATCACGCTCAGGGCTTCGCCATGGCATGCCGGTCGATGCGGATCCATGGACGCGTGTATGTGCCGGCCAAGACGCCCAAGCAGAAGCGGGACCGGATTCGGTACCACGGCCGGGAGTTCATCGAGTTGATCGCGGGCGGGTCGACCTACGACCTGGCCGCAGCCGCGGCACTCGAGGACGTCGCGCGCACCGGGGCCACGCTGGTGCCTCCCTATGACGACGTGCGCACGATGGCCGGCCAGGGCACCATCGCCGCTGAGATCCTCGAACAGCTCGACGAGGAGCCCGACCTGGTGATCGTCCCCGTCGGTGGCGGCGGCTGCATCGCCGGGATCACCACCTATCTGGCCGAGCGTGCCTCGGGAACGTCGGTTCTCGGTGTCGAGCCGGCCGGCGCGGCCTCGATGATCGCCGCTCTGGCCGCGGGTAAGCCTGTCACTCTCGACCATGTCGACCAGTTCGTCGACGGCGCGGCAGTGGCGCGCGCCGGGGCGCAGCCGTATGCCGCTTTGGCCGCCGCCGGTGACATGGTCGCCCTCACCGCGGTCGACGAGGGCGCGGTCTGTACCGCGATGCTCGACCTGTACCAGGACGACGGAATCATCGCCGAACCCGCCGGTGCGCTGTCGGTGGCCGCGTTGCTGGAGGCCGACATCGAGCCCGGTTCCACCGTGGTCTGCCTGGTCTCCGGCGGCAACAACGATGTCTCCCGCTACAACGAGGTGGTCGAGCGGTCACTGGTGCACTTGGGCCTCAAGCATTACTTCCTGGTCGATTTTCCGCAGGAGCCCGGGGCGCTGCGCCGCTTCCTCGACGAGGTGCTCGGGCCTGGCGACGACATCACGTTGTTCGAGTACGTCAAGCGCAACAATCGGGAGACGGGCGAGGCGCTGTGCGGCGTCGAGTTGAGCGCGGCGACCGACCTAGACCCGTTACTGGCGCGGATGCAGGACTCCGATATCCACGTCGAACTGCTCGAGCCGGGGACGCCGACGTACCGGTACCTGACCTGAGTGTGTGCCGCCGTCAGGCGCTGCGCAGGACGGCGAACGAGTGGCCCGTCAATGTGGTAGCGGTGGAACCGATCTCGGGCTCTGCCCAGGCCGTGACGAGGTCACCGGTCACCGGCACCGACACCGCGTCGGGGCCGAGGTTGCAGGCGATCGCCAGGGCGCCCCGGTGTAGGACGATCCAGCGCTGCTGTTCGTCGAAGTCGATCGACATGTGGTCCAGCCACGGATCGGCGAGGTCGGGTTCGGTGCGCCGCAACGCGATCAACTCCCGATAGGTTTGGTGCAGCCTCGCATGATCACCGACGGTGGCCTCGCCCCAGTTCAACTTGGACCGGAGAAATGTCTCGGGATCCTGGGGATCCGGGATTTCGTCGGCATCCCAGCCGTGCTCGGCGAACTCGGCCTTGCGGCCCTCGGCGGTAGCTCGGGCGAGTTCCGGTTCGGGATGTGAACTGAAGAATTGGAACGGTGACGAGGATCCCCACTCTTCGCCCATGAAAAGCATTGCTGTATAGGGGGATCCGAGTGCCAGCGCGGCCTTGACCGCTAGCTGGCCGAAGGACAGCAGCTGTGACGGCCGGTCGCCGACAGCACGGTTGCCCACCTGATCGTGGGTCAGGGTGTAGGCCAGTAGCCGAGTACCGGGAATGGTGGCGGTGTCCAGCGGACGGCCATGCCTGCGGTGGCGGAACGATGAGTAGGTGCCCGCGTGAAAGTACCCGTGCTTCAACGTCTGCGCCAACGTGGCCAGGGAGCCGAAATCGCCGTAATAGCCTTGCCGTTCCCCCGACACCGCAGAGTGGATCGCGTGGTGGATGTCGTCGTCCCACTGCGCTGTCAGGCCGTAGCCGCCACGATCGCGCGGGGTGATCAGCCGAGGGTCGTTCAGATCGCTCTCGGCGATCAGTGACAGCGGCCGGCCGAGTTCCTCGGCCAGGGCATCGGTATCGGCGGCCAGTTCTTCCAGCAGGTGGATGGCCGTGGTGTCCACCAATGCGTGCACAGCGTCCAAGCGCAGGCCGTCGGCGTGGAAGTCGCGCATCCAGCGCAGCGCGCAATCGATGATGTACCCGCGGACCTCGTCGGCGCCGGCGTCGGACAAGTTGATCGAGCTGCCCCACGGGTTGTGGCCGGACGACAGGTACGGGCCGAACCGCGGAAGGTAGTTTCCCGACGGCCCGAGGTGATTGAACACCGCGTCGATCAGCACGCCGAGTCCACGGGCGTGGCAGGCATCGATGAGCCTGATCAGGCCGTCCGGCCCGCCGTAGGGCTCGTGCACCGCGTACCAGAGCACCCCGTCATACCCCCAGCCGTGCACGCCGTTGAAGGCATTGACCGGCATCAACTCCAGGAAATCGACGCCCAGATCCAGCAAGTGGTCGAGCTTTTCGATTACGGCATCGAAAGTTCCCTCGGGAGTGAAGGTTCCGACGTGAAGTTCGTAGATCACCGCGCCGCTGATGGACCGGCCCGCCCAGCCGTCGTCGGTCCAGGCGCCGGGCGCGGGCTGCCACAGCTGCGAGCGCTCATGTACGCCGTCGGGTTGGCGCGCTGAACGAGGATCCGGCAACACGGTCGGATCATCGTCGAGCACGAACCCGTACCTGGCGTCAGCGCGGCAACGGACCTCGGCCCGCCACCAGCCGTCGTCGGCGCGCGTCATGTCGTGCAGTGTTCCGTCGACGTCCACCCGTACCCGGTCGGGAGTCGGTGCCCACACGGCGAATTCAGTCATCGGTGCGCTCCAACAACGCTACCGGCGAATCGGCGAGCAGTTCGGTCAACGGCACCAGCCCCGTCCACCGGCGGCCGCTGAGCCGGTCCAGCCATCGACCTTCGGGTAGCGGCAATGCGGTGTCCTTCCAGCCGGTTTCTGCCAATGCGACGGTCCAGCGGCACGCGGCCACCACGACATCCCGACCGCGGATGAACGACACCAGATGTGGCGCAGCGCTTCCCGTGGCCGGAAGTGGGGTGTAGCTGCCGGTCAGAAATGTCTGCGGCCGGGCCCGGCGCAGCGCCAGGGCGGCCATGGTCACCCTCAGCTTCTCGTCGCTGCCGCGCTCCATCGCGCTGCGCAGTGCCGCATAGTCGACCGGGCGCCGGTTGTCCGGATCGACCAGGCTGTCCTCGGTCGTCTCGGTGCCCTGGTAGACGTCGGGGATGCCGGGTGCGGTCAGCTGGATGAGTTTCTGGCCCAGGCTGTCGTTGTGGGCGTGCACGTCGAGTCGGCTGACCAACGCCGTGAGTTCGGCCGCCACCGGCCCGTCGAGCACCCGGTCCAGCCAGGCGTGCACCTCGTTCTCGAAATCCACGTCCGGGTCGTGCCAGGAGGTCCGGGTGGCGGCCTCCCGGATCGCCTTCTCGGCGTAGGCGTGCAACCGGCCGCGAAGCTCGTCGGTGACGGTGCCGTCGACCGGCCAGACGCCGAAGATGTTCTGCCACAAGAACAGTGCTGTGCCGTGGTCCGGGGGAGTAGACGATTCCGTCCACCGCTCGACCGACTCTGCCCATGTCTCCGGCACCTGGGTCAGCAGGCCGATACGGGCACGGACGTCTTCGCCCCGCTTGGTGTCATGGGTGGACAGCGTGGTCATCGCCGCGGGCCAGACGCGTATGCGCGTCGTCGCCCGCTGGTGGAACTCCGCGGTCGATACCCCGAACAACTCGGGTGCGCCGCCGACTTCGTTGAGCGAGACCAGTCGGGCGTCACGGTAGAACAGACAGTCCTCGACCGCCTTGGCGGTCGCCGCGCCGCACAACTGGTTGAACCGCGTCACCGTCTCGGTACTGACCGACAGGGCCACTGCGACGGTGGCCAGGGCATTGGTGAGTTCCGGTGTGGCAGAGGATGTCTCATGCATCGCCATCGGCAGGATCGCATCGAGCGCCGGATAGTCGGTTCGGTATACCCCGATCCTGCTGATCAGCGCCGCGACGGCGGCAGGAAGATGAGGGTCGGACTGCGCGGTCGCTGTTGTGATGACCCGGCACAGCCGGCCCAGTTCGCTGGCCAGGGTATCGGTGACGGCGGTGGCTTTGAGTCTGTGCTCGGCCTGAAGATCTCGTGGTCCGCTCACCGCGGTGAGCGAGGCTTCGGCGGACGGCGCGATGAACAGGCCGCCGATCTCGCGCAGCGCATCGTATCCGGTGGTGCCGTCGACCGGCAGGGACGCATCCAGGCTCTCGTCGGGGGCCAGGATCTTCTCGACCACGATCCAGGCATCGGGACCGGTGAGCTCGCGTAACCATCGCAGATAGCCCGCCGGGTCGGACAACCCGTCGGGATGGTCGACGCGTAGACCGTCCACCAGCCCCTCGTCGAACCAGCGTTTGATCTCCACGTGGCTCGCGTCGAAAACGGCTCGGTCTTCCTGCCGCAGTGCCGCCAGAGACGTGATCGAGAAGAAGCGTCGGTAGCCGCAGATCCCGGTGCGCCAACCGGTCAGCCGGTAGTGCTGTCGCTCGTGCACCGCGCTGCCGGTGCCGTTGCCGGTTCCGGGTGCGATAGGGAAAACCAGATCCCCCAGTCGCAATCGGTCCCCGTCGACCATCAGATCGTTCACGTCGTCGGGGGTACCCAGGACCGGCAGCACGATCCGGCCGTTGTCGAGATCCCAGTCGATGTCGAAGAAGTCGGCGTACGCCGAATCTCGGCCGTGTCGCAGTAGATCCCACCACCATCGGTTCTGCTCTGGATCGGCCACGCCGACATGGTTGGGCACGATGTCCACGATCAGGCCCATGCCGCGGGACCGGGCAGCCTCGGACAGTCGTCTGAGACCGTCCGGGCCGCCGAGGGCGGCCGAGACAGTGGTGGGATCGGTGACGTCGTATCCGTGCGTGGACCCCTGCGCGGCGGTCAGGATGGGTGACAGATACAGATGCGAGACGCCCAACCGGTCGAGGTAGTCGAGCAGATTCACCGCGTCGTCGAATGTGCAGCAGTCCGCCCGCATCTGGAGTCGGTACGTGGACAGGACCGGGCGGGGCATCTCAGGCCGTCTTGCGTAGTACGAGTAGTGAGCGGGCTTGCAGCGAGACCTTTTCGCCGGCGGCCACGACCAAATCGGAATCACCCGTGGGGCTGGCGGTATCGAGGTCGCCGGTCCACTCGGCGGCGTAGTCGCCGTTCGGGGTGACGAAGTCCTGGTCGTGGTCGTTGGCGTTGAAGCACAGCAGGAAGGTGTCGTCGACGACGCGTTCGCCACGGGAGTTGGGTTCCGGAATGGACTCGCCGTTGAGGAACACCGCGACACAGGTACCGAGCCCGGTGCCCCAGTCTTCCGGTGTCATCTCCGTGCCCGCCGGAGTCAGCCAGGCGATGTCACGAACCTGGTCGCCGCTGCGAATCGGTTTTCCCTCGAAGAACCGGCGGCGCCGAAATGCGGGGTGGCGCTTGCGGAAAGCCAGCACCTTGCGGGTGAACTCCAGGTGATCGGCGTTGCTGTCGAGCAGCGACCAGTCCATCCAGGACAATTCGGAGTCCTGGCAGTACACGTTGTTGTTGCCCAATTGGGTTCGGCCGATCTCGTCGCCGTGGGCGATCATCGGAGTGCCCTGCGACAGCATCAATGTCCCCATGATGTTCCGCATCTGCTTGGCGCGCAGCGCCAAGATGTCGGGATCGTCGGTCGGCCCTTCGACACCGCAGTTCCAGGAACGGTTGTGGCTTTCGCCGTCGCGGTTGTCCTCACCGTTGGCCTCGTTGTGCTTCTCGTTGTACGAGACCAGGTCGTTGAGGGTGAAGCCGTCGTGACACGTGACGAAGTTGATGCTCGCGCTGGGGCGCCGGCCGGTGGCCTCATACAAGTCCGAGGATCCGGTCAGCCGGGAGGCGAACTCGCCCAGGGTCGCGGGCTCGCCCCGCCAGTAATCGCGCACAGTATCGCGATACTTCCCGTTCCATTCGGTCCACAAACCTGGGAAGTTGCCGACCTGGTAGCCGCCCTCGCCGATATCCCAGGGTTCGGCGATCAGTTTCACCTGGCTGACCACCGGATCCTGCTGAACCAGATCGAAGAATGCCGAAAGCCGGTCGACGTCATAGAATTCGCGCGCCAGGGTCGAGGCGAGGTCGAACCGGAACCCGTCGACGTGCATTTCCAGCACCCAGTACCGCAGCGAGTCCATGATCAGTTGCAGGGTGTGCGGGTGCCGGGCATTGAGGCTGTTGCCCGTTCCGGTGAAATCCTTGTAGTACTCGGGTTGCCCATCGAGCAGCCGGTAGTAGGCGGCGTTGTCGATGCCGCGGAAGTTGATGGTCGGACCGAGGTGGTTGCCTTCGGCGGTGTGGTTGTAGACCACGTCGAGAATCACTTCGATGCCGGCGTCGTGAAATGCCTTGACCATGGTCTTGAACTCGGCCACCGCACCGCCGGCGTGCCGGGTGGCCGCGTACTGGAAGTGCGGGGCGAAGAAGCCGACGGTGTTGTAGCCCCAATAGTTTCGCAGCCCGAGGTCCAGCAGGCGGTGATCGTGCATGAACTGGTGCACGGGCATGAGCTCGATCGCGGTGATGTTCAGCGACTGGAGATATTCGATGACCACGGGGTGGCTCAGTCCCGCGTAGGTGCCCCGGAGTTCCTCGGGGATGCCCGGGTGGGTCTGGGTCATCCCTTTGACGTGTGCCTCGTAGATCACGGTGTCGTGATAGGCGGTCTTGGGCGCGCGGTCCGAGCCCCATTGGAAGAACGGATTGATCACCACGCTGGTCATGGTGTGGCCCAGGGAGTCGATGTGGGGCGGCTTTCCGGTCCCGGGTGGCTCGGCCGTCAGATCGTAGGAGAACAGCGCCTGGCTGAATTCGAAGTCGCCGTGGAACGACTTGCCGTAGGGGTCGAGCAGCAGCTTGCTCGGGTCACAGCGATGTCCGTTGGTGGGGTCCCAGGGGCCGTGCACGCGATAGCCGTATCGCTGGCCCGGCGTGACGGTCGGCAGGTACGCATGCCAGACGTAGCCGTCGACCTCTTCGAGATTGATCCGGTGCTCGGTGCCGTCCTTGGCGATCAGGCACAGTTCGACGCGTTCGGCGACTTCGGAGAACAACGAGAAGTTGGTGCCCGCACCGTCGTAGGTTGCGCCCAGCGGGTAGGCCTCGCCGGGCCAGACAGTCGACATCGGCGTGGGAGCGGAGGATGGCGGTACTGCGGAGGGCGTCATGGCCTCACCACCAACCGGTGGCCGCCGCCATCTGACGGCCCAGTTCGCCCGTCATCGTGCGCATGTACGTCGTCGAGATGTGGTGAGAGTCGTGATAGATCAACACATTTCCCTCCACCGCGCGGCAATAGTCCTCACGGCACACCGCATCGCTCATGTCCAGTGGCTTGAGCAGGGGGAACCTTCCGACGAAATCCAGTGTGGGGTTGTGGTCGGAGAGTACCTTGGACCGGTCGATGCCGCACGAGATGGAATCACCGCCGTTGGCCAGGCAGTCATAGGGGAAGTACGGCTGGCCATTTCGGGTGAGCCATGGGGTGTCACGCATGGCGAGGACCGGAATGTTGTTCTCGGAGAGGGTTTCCCATATGCCGATGTAGGTGCCGGGCATGACATCGCCATCTTTGATGTTCCACGGCCGCGTCGAAGTGGTGAACACGTATTCGGGTCGATCGGCGATGAGCTTGGCCATCACCTTCTCGTTCCATTCATGGCATTTCGGGTACGGGCGGTTGTCGCCCATCACCAGGGGGGTTTCCTCGGTGGTCAGCGGGCAACCCATCTTCAGGTAGGTGACCACTTTGAAATTGTGCAGACGCCCCAGCAGGTCGAGCGCGGTGATCCAGTGCTCGGCGTGCGACCCACCTGCCACCGCGATGGTGCGGGCCGCGTCTTTGTCGCCGTATGTGCAGTTGATGACATCGGTATTGCCGAAATCGCTGATGCAGCCGTCGGTCGTCGAGGCGGGCAGATCGTCCTTGGCCTCGAGGACGGTCGGCCGCATCGGCAGCTTGGGTACCCGCGTGTGATTGATCAGGGCGCGGGCGCCCGGATAGTCCCGAGCCGACAGCCCTGACAACTCCTTGCCGTTGGCCCGCTGCACGGTGACGTGTTCACGCCAGGTGAACGAGGTGGCGGTCAGCGCGACACCGAGCAGCCCCACGATGGAGCCCAGTACGATCGTCGGCCGGCGCAGGCGGACCCGCAGCGGCACGGCCGGCAGGGCGGCAGTCTGTGTGGTGTCCTTGGGCTTCTGCGAGCGCAGCGGTTCCTCGATGTAGCGCGTGGTCAGCCAGGCCAGAACACCCGAGATCAGCAGAATGATCGTGCCGTCGAGAAAGTTGGCGTGGGCATGGCCGGAGTAGGACAGCCAGAAGATCAGTAACGGCCAGTGCCAGAGATAGAGCGAGTAGGCCATCGATCCCAGCGACACGAACGGTTTTGTCGCCAGCATCCGGTTGGGCGCGGGCAACCGTTGGCCCGCGCTCGGATCGTCGACCCGGTTGGCCGCGGTCAGGATGAAGATGACGGTGGCACCGACCGGTACCAGCGTCCACGGTCCGGGGAATTCCTTGACTCCGTCGAGCCACCAGCCGCACGACAGGATCGCGGCCAGTGAGACGGTGGCCAGCAGGGTGCGCAGCCACATCGGCCACCGCACCGCGGGGACCAGCGCCCCGGCCAGGGCTCCGATCAGCAGCTCCCAGCCGCGGGCAAAGCTGTTGTAGTAGGCGGTGGCCTGATCGGTGTTGTGCGCGATGATCGCGTAGACGAAGGAGGCGATGGTCAGCGCGCTCAGTAAGACGATGAATGCGGTGCGCAGGTGCCGCCCGAACAACCGGCGGCCGAGGAAGGCGAACCCGGAGATCAGCAGCAGGAACGCCAGGTAGAACTGCCCCTGGACGGACATCGACCAGATGTGTTGCAGCGGACTGACCGCCTCACCGGCGCGGAGGTAGTTCGCGGCGGTGTTGGCCAGCTCCCAGTTCTGGTAGTAGCCCAGGCTTGCCAGACTTTGGTCAGCAAACGTTTCCCAGCGCGTCTCGGGCTGCACGAGGATGGTGAGCACCGCAGCCGCGGCAAGCACAACGACCAGTGCGGGAAGCAGCCGGCGAATCAACCGGACGGTTTCGGGAAGGGGTCGCAGCGGCGTCGCCGGGTCGAGCGCCAAGCGCAGGATCTTGCCACCGAAGAAGAATCCGGACAGCGCCAGAAACACATCGACACCACCGGAAACCCGGCCGAACCAGATGTGGAACATCGCCACCAGGGCGATCGCGATGCCGCGCAGTCCGTCCAGATCGTGGCGGTAGAAACCCGATGCGCGGGTACCCATGACGGCGCGTGGAACGGCACCGGATTCGGCGCCGGGCTCCGTCCGGGGGGCGTCAAGGGTTTTCATGGTCGAGGCCAATTTACCTAACAACGGTCTGCCGCTCATATTTCGGATGCGTGCGTCACAGTCTGTGAGCAAAGGGCTAGGCTGCCCGACTGTGGCTGAGCTGACCCCGGCGCAGATCAGTGCCATCGACGCGGCCCATATCTGGCACCCGTACAGCGCCATGGGCTCCGACGCACTTCCGCCGGTGGTGGCGGTGGGCGCAAAAGGCGCGTGGCTGACTGTGATCGACCCTACCGATGGCGCACCGATCGAGGTGATCGATGCGATGGCGTCCTGGTGGACCGCCGTGCACGGACACGGGCACCCGGTACTCGATGCCGCGGTGTCCGCTCAGCTGGCCACGATGAACCACGTCATGTTCGGCGGCCTCACCCACGAACCGGCCGCACGGCTGGCCCAACTGCTGGTCGAATTGACGCCGGAGGGCCTGGAGACGGTCTTCTTCAGTGATTCCGGGTCTGTGTCCGTCGAGGTGGCGGTGAAGATGGCGCTGCAGTACTGGCGCAGCCTCGGCAGGGGCGCCAAACATCGCTTGATGACGTGGCGCGGCGGCTATCACGGCGACACGTTCACCCCGATGAGCGTGTGCGATCCCGACGGCGGAATGCACTCCCTGTGGACGGACGTGCTCGTGGCGCAGGAGTTCGCCCCGCCCGTGCCCGCCGACTATCAGCCGTCTTACGTCGAGTCGTTCGAGCGCCAACTGGCCGAACATGCCGACGAACTGGCCGCGGTGATCGTCGAACCCGTCGTGCAGGGCGCCGGCGGGATGCGCTTTCACGACCCGCGTTACCTCACTGACCTCCGCGCGATCTGCGATCGCCACGACGTGTTGTTGATCTTCGACGAGATCGCCACCGGGTTCGGCCGCACCGGCAAGTTGTTCGCCGCCGAACACGCCGGAGTCAGCCCCGACATCATGTGCGTCGGCAAGGCGATGACCGGCGGCTACATCACCTTGGCCGCCACGCTGTGCACCCGCGAGGTCGCGCGGACGATCAGCGCGGGGGAGCCCGGGGCGCTCATGCACGGGCCGACGTTCATGGCCAACGCGCTGGCCTGCGCGGTCGGTGTCGCCGCGGTGGAACTGCTGGTCAACGGGGATTGGCCGGCGCGGGTCGACGAAATCGAGGCCGGGCTGCGGACGGGCCTCGAGCCGGCCCGCGGCCTGCCGGGAGTTGCCGATGTGCGGGTGCTCGGTGCGATCGGTGTGATCGAGATGGGTGAGCCGGTGGACATGAAGGTCGCGACCTTGGCGGCGTTGCGGCACGGAGTCTGGCTGCGTCCGTTCGGCAAGCTGATCTATGCCATGCCGCCCTTCATCTGCACGCAGGCGGAGGTGGAACAGATCACCGCGGGAATGGTCGGCGTGGCGCGTGCACTAGCCTGAACGGTGTTCAACTGTCGGCACCGCCGACGTGTTCAGACGTGTTCAACTGTCGGCACCGCCGACGTGTTCAACCGCCGCGAGGAGCAACCGTGACGCGCACCGATCTATCACCGCTGGCCTGGCTGGCCGATGTCGAAACACGGCGCAGGCAGGCAGGGCTTCGTCGTGAGCTGCGTACCCGCCCCGCGGTGGCAACCGAATTGGACCTGGCCTCCAACGACTATCTGGGTCTGTCGCAACACCCGGAGGTGCTCGAAGGCGGCATCGAAGCGCTGCGCACCTGGGGTGCCGGTGCCGGCGGTTCGCGACTGGTCACGGGCAACACGGAGCTGCACGAAGGGTTCGAGACCGCCCTGGCGACGTTTGTCGGCGCCGAGTCGGCGCTGGTTTTCTCCTCGGGCTACACGGCCAACCTCGGTGCCGTCGTCGCGTTGTCCGGGCCCGGTTCACTTCTCGTTTCGGACGCGCTCACGCACGCCTCCCTGGTCGACGCGTGCCGGTTGTCGCGCGCCCGGGTGACCGTGACACCGCACCGTGACGTCGACGCGGTCGACGCCGCCCTGTCTGCGCGCACCGAGGACCGCGCAGTGGTGTTGACCGAGTCCGTTTTCAGCACCGACGGTGCGCTGGCGCCGCTGCGAGAACTCCATGCGGTCTGCCGCCGACACGGCGCGCTGTTGCTCGTCGACGAGGCACATGGGCTCGGGGTGCGCGGCCCGGGCGGGCAGGGCCTGCTGTACGAGGCCAGTCTGGCCGGTTCGCCGGACGTGGTGATGACGACGACGCTGTCGAAGGCGCTGGGCAGTCAGGGTGGGGTCGTGCTCGGCCCAGAGCCGATCCGCGCTCATCTGATCGACGCCGCCCGTCCGTTCATCTTCGACACCGGGCTGGCGCCGGCCGCCGTCGGCGCAGCGTGGGCCGCCCTGCGAGTGCTGATCGCCGAACCTCGACGGGCGCAGGCAGTGTTGGACCATGCCGCCGAGCTGGCCCGCATTTCCGGGGATTCCGCTGTGCCCGATTCCGCCGTCGTCTCGGTGATCCTTGGCGAACCCGAGGTGGCGGTGGCCGCCGCGGCCGCCTGCCTGGACCGGGGCGTGCGGGTGGGTTGCTTCCGCCCGCCGACGGTTCCCGAAGGCACCTCGCGGCTGCGTTTGACGGCACGGGCCTCGCTGACCGCCGATGAGATGGATCTGGCCCGGCTCGTGTTGACCGAGGTACTGGCTGAGGCCCGGTTGTGAGCACGCTGGTCGTCACCGGCACTGACACCGGCGTCGGCAAGACGGTGACGACGGCCGCGCTCGCGTGCGCGGCCCGACTGGCCGGTCTCGACGTCGCCGTGTGCAAACCGGTGCAGACCGGAACCGTTGACGGCGACAACGACCTCGCCGAGGTGAGCCGGCTTTCCGGGGTGGCGAACCTGCATGGGGGATGGCGCTATCCGGAGCCTCTGGCACCGGTCGCCGCAGCACAGCGGGCCGGGCTTCCGTTGCCTACGCGCGCGGACTTGGTGGCTTCGGTGCGTGGTGCCCAGCTCGGCGGCGGGCTGACCCTGGTCGAAGGCGCCGGTGGTCTGCTCGTCGAATTGGGCGCAGACGGCGTCACGCTGCGTGACCTGGCTGCCGATCTGTCCGCTGCGGTGCTCGTGGTCGTATCGCCGGGCCTGGGTACCCTCAACCACACCGCGTTGACGTTGGAATCCCTTGCCGGCCAGGGTATTAGTTGCGCCGGTTTGGTGGTCGGCGCCTGGCCGGAGAAACCCGGTGTGGCGGAGTCCGGCAACCGGGAGTCGCTGGCGCGGTTGGCGCCGGTGCGCGCGGTGCTGCCTGCCGGCCTGGGAAGCGCCGGAGCGGAGGAGTTCGAGAGGGCGTGCGCCGACGCGTTCGACCGGGACTGGCTCATCGGCCTGATCTGAAATGGTGCATTCCGTCGAGCTGGTCTTCGACCCCGATACCGAGGCCGTAATCCGCGGAATCTGGGATACGCTGCGCGACAAGGATATTCCGAGCCAAGCTCCGGCCAGTCGGCCACATGCGACGCTGACGGTGGCGCAGCACATCGACGCCGAGGCAGATTCGGTGCTGACCGAACTCGTGGACCGATTCCCATTGCCTTGCCGTATCGGCGCCACGCTGATCTTCGGGCGATCCGTTGGGGTGTTGGCGCGGCTGCTGGTTCCGACCGACGAACTGCTCGGAGTGCAGGCCGATGCGTACCGGCTGTGCCTGCCGTTCATGGATCCGGCGCCGATGCCGCACGCCGAACCGGGGAACTGGACGCCGCATGTGACGCTGGCGCGGCGGGTGGCCCCGACCCGGTTGGCCACGGCGGTGCGGATCGCCGGCCGCCCTGCGGAGATCACCGGCCAGGTGACCGGTCTACGGCATTGGGACGGCGATAAGCACGTTGAGCACGCGATCGGCTGATCAGCCCTCAATTGTGGGGCTCCCCGCGTGATTTGTGCACGATCTTCCGCGGCTGCCGCTGGAAATCGTGCACAAACCGCTCGAACGCTCAGCCCTGGCTGCGTTGCGGCACCTCACGCGCGGAGCTGAGAGTGCTCGCACCCCGCACCGCCAGTCCGTCGACGAGTAGCTGCAGACCGAAGGAAAACTGCCGAGAGGCGTCCCGGTTGAGCACCGACTGCTCGTCGGACAGCGCGCCCGCGGCATCCCACTGCAGCCGGGACTGCTCGTCGGCGGTGAACCCCAGCACGTAATAGAGCACCGCGCGAGCGGCCAACTCGTCATCGGGGGCCATGACCCCGGCATGCCGGGCGGAGTCTGCGAGTTGCGCCACGATCTCGCCGACCATCTGGGACTGACCGGCCGCGAAGCTGGCAGAGACCAGTTCAGCGCCGTCGGTATGCGACAGCAGAGCGTCGCGCATGGCCACGCAGATCTCGTGGATCCGGCCCGGCCAAGTCGGAGTAGCGGATTCAGTGCGGACAGGTTGCAGGATCCTGTCGGCGACAGCGCCGAGCAGCTCCTGTTTGTTGGCGAAGTGCCAGTACAACGCGCCCGGACTGACATTGAGCTCACGGGCCAGGCGTCGCATCGTCAGGTCGGCGATGCCGTAGTTGTCCAGGATTGCGGTCGCCGCATCCACCACGTCGGGTTTGTGGAGTTGCACACGGTTACCCTAGCCTGAACGGTGTTCAAGTGTCGGCACCACCGGCCACATGATCCACAGGAGGACATTTCGTGACGCAGGCAGCCGTAGATGTACTGGGCGTAGCTCGCGAGCAGGTTCTGGAGCGTGGCGTCGGCCTCGACCAGGATCAGACGCTGCAGGTGCTGCAGCTGCCCGACGACAAGCTCGAGGAGCTGCTGGCGCTGGCGCACGAGGTCCGCATGAAGTGGTGTGGCCCCGAGGTTGAGGTCGAGGGCATCATCAGCCTCAAGACCGGCGGCTGCCCGGAGGACTGCCACTTCTGTTCGCAATCGGGCCTGTTCGCCTCCCCGGTGCGTAGCGCGTGGCTGGACATCCCGAGCCTGGTCGAGGCCGCCAAGCAGACCGCGAAGACCGGCGCCACCGAATTCTGCATCGTGGCTGCCGTGCGTGGTCCCGACGAGCGGCTGCTGGCCCAGGTGGCTGCCGGCATCGAGGCGATCCGCAACGAGGTCGACATTCAGATCGCGTGCTCGCTGGGCATGCTGACCCAGGAGCAGGTGGACCGCCTCAAGGACATGGGCGTACACCGCTACAACCACAACCTGGAGACTGCCCAGTCGTTCTTCCCCAACGTGGTCACCACCCATTCATGGGAGGAGCGCTGGGGCACCCTGGAGATGGTGCGGGAGGCCGGCATGGAGGTCTGCTGCGGCGGCATCCTCGGCATGGGTGAGACGCTGGAGCAGCGCGCCGAGTTCGCCGCCAACCTGGCCGAGCTGAACCCGCACGAGGTGCCGCTGAACTTCCTCAACCCGCGCCCGGGCACGCCGTTCGGCGATCTTGAGGTGCTGCCGGCTTCTGAGGCGCTCAAGGCGGTGGCGGCGTTCCGACTGGCGCTGCCGCGCACCATGCTGCGTTTCGCCGGTGGTCGCGAGATCACCCTGGGCGACCTCGGTGCCAAGCAGGGCATCCTGGGCGGTATCAACGCCGTCATCGTCGGCAACTACCTGACCACGCTGGGCCGCCCGGCCGAGTCGGATCTGGAACTGCTGGACGATCTGCAGATGCCGATCAAGGCTCTCAACGCCAGCCTGTAGAACTTAGGTGGTGATGATCGAGGAAACGCCGGCTCTGCCCGCACCCGTCGGCGCCGGCCTGTACAACGTCTACACCGGGGTCCAGGCCGTCGCGGCGGATGGAACGGTGGTCCCCACCGCGGCGCAGCTCGGGCTTGAGCCGCCCCGGTTCTGCGCCGAGTGTGGCCGTCGGATGATCGTGCAGGTGCGGCCGACCGGATGGTGGGCCAAGTGCTCGCGACATGGGCAGGTGGATTCGACGGACCTGGATATGCGGCGATGAGCCTCTCGGGCGAAGAGCAGAGGGTTTCGGCCGACTCGGCTCCCGCCGACGTCGCCGGTGCGCCGCGGGTTTCGCGTGAGCGGGCGGTGGTGATCGTCATCGGAGCGCTGGCGTTGGTCGGTGTCGTGCTGGGCGCGCTGTGGGCTTTCCTGGCGCCCGGGGTGCACGGCGTGGTGGCGTTGACCCGCAGCGGTGAGCGTGTGCATGCCTACCTGGGTGGCGAGTCCGACCATTTCTTCACGTCGGCATTCATGTTCGTCGGTCTGCTCGTCGTGATGGCGGTCGTGGCTGCGGTGGCCGTGTGGCAGTGGGCCGCACATCGCGGGCCGGTTCTGGTCGCCGCTTTGGCCGTCGGGTGTTCCGTGGCCACGGCGGTGGCCGCCGGTGTCGGTGCGGCACTTGCCCATTGGCGTTTCGGCTCGCTCGACATCGCGGGCGCACCGGTTAGCCCCGAACACCGTGTCCACTATGTGGTGGAGGCGGCGTCCGTCTTCTTCGGGCACAACGAGCTGCAGGTCGCCGGCACGCTCCTGTTCCCGGCGGCCGCGGCGGCCATGGTCTACGCGTTGATCGCGGTCTCGACGGTGCGCGATGACCTGGGCGCCTGGCCCCCTGTGGAAACCCCCACGTATCCGGTCGTCCAGCCGATGGTCGGTCCGCCGGGCGCTTGAGTCTGTTGGTGCGCTACTGCCGCGGGTCCAGATGTGGATTGCGGCGGTAGTACCTGCGGTTCGTCAGGATCACCGCCACAATCATGATGCCCAGCAACGTGCCGTATCCGACAAAGAACAACCAGGCCGGGGGACCACTGCCCGGCGTCATCAGCAGCAAGTCCGCAAATTTCACCCCGGTGCAGTTCACGGTTAACGGGCCCCTGTCGGTCGGCAGCTGGGCTACCGACACATAGGTCTTCTTTCTGTACTTCCCGACGGAAACGGTGAGGGGTTCGGCCAGCGGCGCCAGGGCGACGGATTCGCCCGAGTCCGTGGTTGCGGTGCAGTGCGCCGTGCTGGGGAGCCGGCCGCCGAGATCTGACTCTCTGATGAACAGGATCGACTCGTCAGGTGACGGGTGCACCCGGGCGCCGCTGGTGAAGTAATCACCACCCTTGGATACCGCGAGAAGCATGTAGCCCATCACAAAGGCCATGGTCAGGATCCCTATGCCGAAGGCCAGGCCCACGCCCAGGTGGTTGGGTGGCGCCGGTGGGTTCGGTGGTGGACCGGCTTGCCATGGAGGTGGATATGCGGGATGGCCCTGGGGCTGCTGCTGCTGCTGGTATTGGGGGTAGTACGGATATCCGGGTGGATACTGCGGACCTGAATGAGGTTGTTCGCCAGGCGGATACACGCCTCCCCTTCCTTGACGCCACTGCGGTCTGCAGTGATCGTAAGGTGCCGGTGAGCGTCTTGGGCGCAGCAGTTCGGGTGTGACGGTCACTTGGTCGGAGGCCTGACCGCTGCCGCTTCGAAAATCTCGACGGGGTTGCCGTCGGGGTCGGTGATCTGGATCTGCCGGCCGCCCGGTCCCTCCTCGACCGAATTGCGGAAGGTGACGCCGGCTCGGCGCAATTCGGTGATGGCCGCGTCGAGATCGTCGACCTCCAGCACCACCCGGTTGTAGCCTCCGGGTTTCTGCGCGGTGCCGTCGGGCAGCTGCCGTGCGCCCGAACTGCCCGGCCCGCTCAAGAACACGGTGAGGTTGCCGTTGACCACGGACGCGAACGCGGGCCCGCCGCGGATGGCGATGTCAAACCCCAAGTTTTCGGTATAGAAGGCAACCGCGCGCTCGACGTCGGTGACCTGGTAGCGGACTGCGCCGGTTCGGAAGGTGAGGTGTCCAGACATAGCTGAATTCTGCGGAATCTCGCGGCCGATGTATTGAAGAAAATTGACCTAGCGGGTGAGCGCGATGTGGTCGTCTTTCGCGACGTAGCGGCTCTGGCGTAGCTGCTGGGCCGGTGTCATCCCGGAGAACTCCTGGAATTCCCTGATCATGTGCGACTGGTCGGCGTACCCGTGCTCAATGGCGAACGTGGCCCAATGCGGCGGTGACAGCGCCGCGGAGACGGCTTCGTGGGCGTGCCGGAACCGTTGCAAACGGGCGAACCGTTTCGGCGGCATTCCGACCTGGGTGGTGAACAGCTGGATCAGCCTCCGGTGGCTGAAACCGACTTCGCGCGCGAGCGATTCGATCGCGGGTGGGGGGCGCTCGAGGCTGAGTGTGTCGACCGCGTAGGCGACTTCGCGGGTCAGGCCGCCACCGCGTGAGCGGGTGCGCAATGCGGACTCGACGATGGCAAAGCGTTCCATGACCGACTGCGCTTCACAGACCTCGGCGCGGAGGTCTGCAGCCGCGCCGTTCCACAACGTCTCGAGGCCGACGTGGGTACCGAGCAGTTCGTGCGGCGATATTCCCAGGGCGGCGCGGACTCCGCCCGGCTTGAAATGCACGCCCACCATCGCGGTGTGCTCGCGTGCGTCGATGTCGAATGGCCGGGAGTAGGGGCCGGAGACGACGGCTCCTGAAAACCGCTGTGCACCATGATGGTTGGTTATGGCGACGAGGTCGGCGCCGAGATTGATGACGAGTTCGGTGGTGCCGGTGGGCAGGATGCGTTCAGTGGGATAGGCCGGCCCATCCGCAATGCACCACAGGTGGTCGACGCTGTCGCGTAGGGCCACCGTCGGGGGCTGACGGATATAACGCATCTACCCCCATTGTGCCAGTGCGGGGCGGGTCAGAGCGGGCGTCGCCGGACCGTGCGGCCCAGGGCGACTTTGGTGGCGATTCCGGCCAGCCGGGCCATGCCCATGTACGTGATGGGGTTGAGCAGCGTCGGCCACTTGGATCGCACCAGGTTGGCGGTCAGCGGGCGGTCGGCGAACCGGTCGGTCAGCCAGCGCAGCGCCATCGGCGCAGAGAACGGGTGCAACAGGAGGTGTTCGCTGAACATGTCGCGGTGGTAGGTCACGTCGGCGCCACCGGC
Organism: Mycolicibacterium senegalense; assembly: GCF_019645875.1. Classification (GTDB taxonomy): domain Bacteria; phylum Actinomycetota; class Actinomycetes; order Mycobacteriales; family Mycobacteriaceae; genus Mycobacterium; species Mycobacterium senegalense. The sequence goes on from NZ_CP081000.1 coordinate 2,641,999, forward strand.
CAGATACGTGTCGGCGAGTTCGTCTATGTCGTCCACCGAGATGATCTCGTCGTGCACGGCCTGCACGATCAATACGGGTGGAACCGGCACGGCCACACCGAGTTTGGTGTCCTGGAACACCTCGCTGACTTCGGGTCCGTCGAGGATCTCTTCCAGCGGCATGTCGACCAGGTCGGCCATGTCGGTCCGGAACATCCGCAGAACGGCTTCCACGGTGGTCATCCGGTGCAGGCGATCGAGGATCTTGCGGCCCTCGACGGTGGCGTGCTCGGCGATGACCCGGTTGAGGTTGGGGTAGATGTCGGCAAGCGCGGCCACCACGAGCGCGGGCAAGCCCGAGAACACGGTGCCGTTGAGCCGGCGGAACGTATTTCCGAGGTTGCCGACGGGGGAGCCGAGGACAGCGCCGACGATGTTGAGTTCGGGTGCGTAGCTGCCGGCCATCTCGGCGGCCCAGGCGCTGGCCAGGCCACCGCCGGAATACCCCCACAGGCCGATGCGCGCCTCCGGCGACAGCGATAGCTGTTCGGCATTGATCGCCGCACGCAAACCGTCGAGCACCCGGTACCCCGGCTCATACGGCGCGCCCCACATGCCGTCGATGCCCTCGTGATCGGGAACCGAGACCGCCCAGCCCTCGGCCAGCGCGGCCGAGATCAGCAGAAACTCCAGCTGGGCCAACGAGCCGGTGGCCTTGGCGTGGCGACGCAGGGCGTAGGACGGGAAACACCGGGCGGAGATGGCGTCGATGGCGCACTGGTAGGACACGACCGGGCAGTCCGCGGCGGCGTCAGCCGGGACGATGACCGTGGTGGCTGCCGCTTCTGGGAGGCCGTTGCGGTCGGTAGAGCGGTAGAGCAATTGCGTGGCCTGCACGCGCTGGGGGATCAGGCCCAGGAAAGCCAATTCGACGTCGCGGCTGCGCAGGACGGTGCCCGGCTCTGCGTGCTGGAAACCAGCAGGCGGTACGTAGAACGCGTCTTTGTGGGGAAGAACGGGTCGGGCGGCGGGGTCGAGTTCCTCGTGGGGTGCCCGACCGATCCATTCGGCCGCCGAGACGCTGGCCGCGCTGCCCAAGTCCATCCGGGCATTCTTACTTAAGAAGGGTCTAAGAATCCACTCGACTCACCCGGGCGGGCGTAATGCGGCGAATTCGTCGGTGACGCGGTACCGGGAATCGGTGAATCGGAACAGCGCGGCGGGACGTCCGCCGCTGCGGCCCGATCGCGCGGTGGTGCCGGTGCGGGTGATGACCTTGCGACGTTCCAGTACCCGTTGCAGGTTGGTGGCATCGACTTGATGGTCGAGTGCGGAGCTGTAGATGTCCCGCAGCGTAGAGAGTGCGAATTCCTTTGGGGCCAAGGCGAATCCGATGTTGGTGTAGGACAGTTTGGCCGCCAGCCGGTTGCGGGCGTGCTCGACCATGGGCTCGTGGTCGAAGGCCATCGGCGGCAGGTCACTGACGGGATGCCACCGGGTGTCCGGCGGTAGGGCGGGGGTGGACGGGGAGGGCACCAGCCCCAGGAACGTCGAGGCGATGGTCCGGGTGCCGGGGACTCGATGTGGGTCGGAAAACACCGCCAACTGCTCCAGGTGGGCAAGTTCGCGCAGGTCGACTTTCTCGGCCAGCTGTCGACGAACCGAACTGGTCAGGTCCTCGTCGACTTCCAGGCGGCCACCGGGAAGGGACCATTTGCCCTGCTCGGGATCCAGCGCCCGTTGCCACAGCAGCACGTTGAGTGCGGGTTGCCGGGTGTCGAGGCCGCGAACCTGGAACACAACGGCGAGCACTTCGTGCGCGGTGTTACCATGTGGCATGTTTTCGATTATAAGTCGAAAACCTGACGTAGTGGAGGAGGTCGGCGTGACCGCTCTCAATGACACCCTCGCGGGGGGCTTGGCCGATCAGATCGTCGATGGTCCCGGCGGCTATTCCGGCGTTGACGGCGACGAGAAATGGGCCGCTGAGATCCGCCGGTTGGTCGACCTGCGCGGCGCGACGCTGCTGGCGCACAACTACCAGTTGCCGGCCATCCAGGATGTCGCCGACCACGTGGGTGACTCCCTGGCGCTCTCGCGCATCGCCGCCGAGGCGCCCGAGGACACCATCGTGTTCTGCGGTGTGCACTTCATGGCGGAGACCGCCAAGATCCTCAGCCCGGACAAGACGGTGCTGATCCCGGACCAGCGGGCCGGTTGTTCGCTGGCCGACTCGATCACCGCCGACGAACTGCGCGCCTGGAAGGACGAGCACCCCGGCGCGGTCGTCGTCTCCTACGTCAACACCACGGCTGCGGTGAAGGCGCTGACCGACATCTGCTGCACGTCGTCCAACGCCGTCGAGGTCGTGGCCTCGATCCCGGAGGACCGCGAGGTGCTGTTCTGCCCCGATCAATTCCTCGGGGCGCATGTCCGGCGGGTCACCGGCCGCAAGAACCTGCACGTCTGGGCCGGCGAATGCCACGTGCATGCCGGGATCAACGGGGACGAGTTGGCCGATCAGGCGCGGTCGCATCCGGACGCCGAACTGTTCGTGCACCCTGAATGTGGATGTGCCACTTCGGCGCTGTACCTCGCGGGCGAGGGCGCGGTGCCCGAGGAGCGGGTGAAGATCCTGTCCACGGGCGGCATGCTCGACGCGGCTCGCGAGACGCGGGCGCGCCAGGTGCTCGTCGCGACCGAGGTTGGGATGCTGCACCAGCTGCGCAGGGCGGCACCGGAAGTCGACTTCCTGGCGGTCAACGACCGCGCGTCGTGCACCTACATGAAGATGATCACTCCGGCCGCGTTGCTGCGCTGCCTGATCGAAGGCGCCGACGAGGTGCATGTCGATCCCGAAACCGCCCGCCTGGGCCGTGCCAGCGTGCAGCGGATGATTGCGATTGGCCAGCCCGGCGGCGGCGAATGAACCCGACGGGCAGCGCCCGGGGATCGAGCCGCTTCGCCTGCGGCAGTTCGACGCTGTGGCAACAGCGGGCTGACGTCGTCGTGGTCGGTACCGGTGTTGCCGGCCTGGTGGCGGCCCTGGCCGCGCATCGGCGCGGACGCCGGGTGGTGGTGCTGAGCAAGGCACGCGAGACCGCGACGTTCTATGCCCAGGGCGGGATTGCCGTGGTGCTGCCGGATACGGAGGACTCGGTCGAGGCCCATGTTGCCGACACGGTCGCGGCCGGCGGTGGGCTGTGCGATGCGGACGCGGTGCGCTCCATCGTCGCAGCCGGTTATGACGCCGTCGCCGATCTGGTGGCCGATGGCGCGCGTTTCGACGCGGCCACTCCGGGACAGTGGGCACTGACCCGCGAGGGCGGACACACCCGGCGCCGCATCATTCACGCCGGCGGCGACGCCACCGGGGCAGAGGTGCAGCGAGCACTCGATGGTGCGGCAGCCAATCTCGATATCCGCCGGGATCACGCGGCGCTGCACGTGCTGCGCGACGACGACACCGTGACCGGGGTGCTGGTTCGCAACGAGGACGGCGTGGGCATCATCCACGCGCCGTCGGTCATTCTGGCCACCGGGGGACTCGGCCACGTCTACGCGGCCACCACCAACCCCAGTGGCTCGACCGGTGACGGCATCGCCCTGGCCCTGTGGGCCGGTGTCGCGGTCCGCGACATCGAGTTCGTCCAGTTCCACCCGACCATGCTGTATGCCGAGAACGGCGGCGGGCGGCGCCCGCTCATCACCGAAGCGCTGCGCGGTGAAGGCGCCATACTCGTGGACTCACGTGGCGATTCGGTCACCGACGGCGTGCATCCGATGGGGGACCTGGCTCCCCGTGATGTGGTCGCCGCGGCTGTCAACGCTCGGTTGAGCGCCACCGGGGACCCGTGCGTGTACCTCGACGCCCGCGGCATCGCGGGATTCTCCGACCGGTTTCCCACCGTGGCGGCGGCATGTCTGGCGGCCGGTGTCGACCCGACCCGCCAGCCCATTCCGGTGGTGCCCGGCGCCCACTACAGCTGCGGCGGCGTGGTCACCGACGTGTGCGGACGTACCGAACTGCCCGGGCTCTTCGCCGCCGGAGAAGTGGCCCGCACCGGCATGCACGGGGCGAACCGGCTGGCATCCAACAGCCTGCTCGAAGGGCTGGTCGTCGGCGGCCGCGCCGGCCGGTTGGCCGCCGAGCATGCGGGGGCCGCGGGCGCGGTGCGCGCACAGCCGCCGCAGGACCGGCGACACGACTGCGTTGACCGACAAACCTTGCAGCACAGCATGTCCGAGCACGCTTCAGTGGTCCGCGACGCTGACGGTCTGCAGCGGCTGGATACCGTCCTGGCGGAGGCGCGCTCGGTGCAGCCCGCCAATCGGCAGAGCTTCGAGGACGCAGCGCTCACCGTGACCGCCCGAGCCATTGCGGCCGCGGCACTCGCCCGCACCGAGAGCCGCGGCTGCCACCATCGCGGCGACCATCCCGAAACCGACCCTGCTCAGGAGCATTCCGTGACGATTCGCGCCGTAGCCGGCCGGCCCACCCTCGACACCCCAACGGCGGTGTGCTGATGGCACTTTCGGATGTGGAGCGCGCCGAGGCGCAGGCCACGATCGCGCGGGCCCTCGAAGAAGATCTCCGGTACGGCCCGGACGTGACCACCATCGCCACCGTCGGCGCCGATGCGATGACCACCGCGAAGGTGGTCAACCGGGAGCCGGGGGTGGCTGCTGGTGTCGATATCGCGCTGCTGGTGCTTGACGAGGTGCTCGGTGTCTCCGGCTACCGCGTGATCGACCGGATCGAGGATGGTGCCCGGCTCGACGCCGGTTCGTCGATCCTGACGGTCGAGGCGCCGACTCGCGGTCTGCTGACCGCCGAACGCACGATGCTGAACCTGATGTGCCACCTGTCGGGGATCGCCACCGCGACCGCCGCTTGGGTGGACGCGGTAGCGGGCACTCACGCAAAGATCCGCGACACCCGCAAGACGCTGCCGGGCCTGCGCGCGCTGCAGAAGTACGCGGTGCGCGTCGGCGGCGGGGTCAATCACCGGATGGGTCTCGGCGACGCGGCTCTGATCAAGGACAACCACGTCGCCGCGGCCGGTTCAGTGCTGGCCGCGCTCAAGGCGGTCCGCGCCGAGGCACCCGACCTGCCGTGTGAGGTCGAGGTGGATTCCCTCGAGCAACTCGACGATGTGCTCGCGGCCGACGTCGAGCTGGTGCTGCTCGACAACTTCCCGGTGTGGCAGACCCAGATCGCGGTGCAGCGCCGCGATACCCGTTCACCCAAGACGCTGCTGGAATCCTCGGGGGGTCTGTCACTGGACAGTGCCGCCGATTACGCGGGAACCGGGGTCGATTACCTCGCGATCGGAGCCCTCACCCATTCGGTGCGGGTGCTCGACATCGGGCTCGATACCTAGGCTGTTGCGCCGCGGCGCACCAACGACAGCACCACCGCGGCGGTGGCGAACAGCCCGGAGAACACCCGGCCGAGCATGGTCTGCTGTCGCGGGGTCTGCAGCCAGTTGAGCAGCCGGGCGGCCAGCCCGGTGTAGAGGCTCATCACGATCACGTCGACGACGACCATCGTCGCGCCGATCGCCAGGTACTGCGGCAGCAATGGCGCGGTCGGCACCACGAACTGAGGTAGCACCGCGACCAGGAACACCAAGCCCTTCGGGTTGGTGGTGTTCACCAGGAATCCGCGCATGACCAGGGACAGCCTCCCGCGTTCGCCCGCGCCGCCCATCCGGGCACGCAGGTCCTGCGAGGCGCTGCGCCATTGCTGAACCGCCAGATAGATCAGGTACGCCACACCGATCCACTTGACGATGTGGAACGCCAGCATCGACTTGGCGACGACGGCGCCCAGGCCGACGGCGACCAGGACCAGTTGGGCCAGCAGCCCGATCTGGAGTCCGAGCACGCTCCAGGATCCACGGCGGACGCCATGGGTCAGGCCGGTCGCCATCGACTGGATCGCCCCGGCTCCGGGGGACAGACTGATGGCGATCGACGCGCCGAGAAACGCGAGCCAGATCTGCCAGGTCATGTATGCAGTCTGGCGACGGTGTCAAACGATATCTGCGACGAAGACGCCCATTCGGCGGGCCGCGCTGCGCGGGATCCGGGGGAGCGTCGGATCGTCCGTACCCGCCGGCACCACCCGAGGGTTGGTGATCTTGATGTCGCCGCCGAACAGGTGCACGTCAGCCCCGCCGGCCGCGATCACGTTCTTCACCCAGTTGGTCTTGCCGTGCAGCAGCGTCACCGCAAAGACGTTGCCCTTGCGGTAGCTGGTGACGATGGTCTCGTAGGGCGTTCCGGAAGTGCGACCCCGGTGCTTGATCACGGTGAACCCGGGCAAGCGCTTCGAAAATGGCTTCACCAGCGGGTTGAGGTACTTGATCTGGAAGCGCTCCAGCGCGGGAGGCACGAGCATCGGTACGCCGGGGGCGTTGTTCGGGTGGTCTTTCGCGGACATCAAGGGCTCCATTCGGCAGTCTGGGATCACCCTACGGCGGGTGGCGCCGGCGGCAACCGGCGACGGATTTTTATCAACTGGACTGATCAGGGACAATTGAACCGATGGCCGAGTTTCAGATGTCCCGTATCGACCTGCGCGACCGTGTGCTGAACGCCGCGCAGTTGCGATCCGCGCTGCCCCGCGGCGGAGTCGATGTGGACGCAGTGGTGCCCAAGGTCCGCCCGATCGTGGAGGCTGTCGCCGAGCACGGCGCGACGGCCGCCCTGGATTACGGCCATTCGTTCGACGGCATCCGCCCCGAGTCGGTCCGGGTCCCCGCGGCGCGGCTGGCCGAGGCCCTCGCCGGCCTCGATCCAGATGTTCGCGCCGCGCTGCAGGTGGCGATCGACCGCGCTCGTGCGGTGCACGCCGACCAGCGTCGCACTGACACCACCACCACGCTCGCCCCCGGCGCGACTGTCACCGAACGGTGGGTCCCGGTGGAGCGGGTCGGGCTGTACGTGCCCGGCGGCAACGCGGTCTACCCGTCGAGCGTGGTGATGAACGTGGTGCCCGCGCAGACCGCCGGCGTCGATTCGCTGGTGATCGCCAGCCCGCCGCAGGCGGAATTCGGCGGACTGCCGCATCCGACGATCCTCGCTGCCGCGGCGTTGCTCGGCGTCGAAGAGGTGTGGGCCGTCGGCGGTGCACAGGCGGTGGCGCTGCTGGCCTATGGCGGCACCGACACCGACGGCGCCGAGCTCGCCCCGGTCGACATGATCACCGGACCCGGCAATATCTACGTCACCGCCGCGAAGCGGATCTGCCGCTCGCAGGTCGGTATCGACGCCGAGGCGGGCCCGACGGAGATCGCCATCCTGGCCGACCACACGGCCGATCCGGTGCACGTCGCCGCCGATCTGATCAGCCAGGCCGAGCACGACGAGATGGCGGCCAGCGTGCTGGTCACCGACAGTGAGGCGCTGGCGGCGGCCACCGACCGCGAGCTCACCCGCCAATTGGAGACCACGGTGCACGTCGACCGGGTCCGGGCGGCACTGTCGGGCAAGCAGTCCGCGATCGTGCTCGTCGACGACGTTGATGCCGGGGTGCGGGTGGTCAACGCCTACGCCGCCGAGCACCTGGAGATCCAGACCGAGGACGCAGCCGCGGTGGCCGCCCGGATACGTTCTGCCGGAGCTATTTTCGTGGGTGCCTGGTCGCCGGTCAGTCTCGGCGACTACTGCGCCGGCTCCAACCATGTGCTGCCGACTGCCGGCTGCGCGCGGCACTCCAGCGGCCTGTCGGTGCAGACCTTCCTGCGCGGCATCCACGTCGTCGAATACGACGAGGCTGCCCTGAAGGATGTTTCCGGACACGTGATCACGCTGTCCAAAGCCGAAAACTTGCCCTCGCACGGCGAGGCGGTCCGACGGAGGTTCGAGCGGTAATGGGCGCACAGGATGTGACGCTGGCAGATCTGCCGCTGCGCGATAACCTGCGTGGAAAGTCGCCTTACGGCGCACCTCAGTTGGTGGTGCCGGTGCGGTTGAACACCAACGAGAACCCGCATCCGCCGACCCAGGCCCTCATCGATGACGTCGCCGCATCGGTCCGCGCCGCTGCCGCTGAGTTGCACCGGTATCCCGACCGTGACTCGGTGCAGTTGCGCACCGACCTGGCTGCTTACCTCACCGCGGCCACCGGAGTGCACCTGACCGTCGACAACCTGTGGGCGGCAAACGGTTCCAACGAGATCCTGCAGCAGCTGCTGCAAGCTTTCGGCGGGCCGGGACGCACCGCGATCGGTTTCGTGCCGTCGTACTCGATGCACCCGATCATCTCCGACGGCACTCAGACCGAGTGGCTGCAGGCGGCCCGCGCCGCGGACTTCGGGCTTGCCGTAGATGTAGCCGTGGCAGCCATCAAGGAGCGCACACCTGATGTGGTTTTCGTGGCGAGCCCCAACAACCCGTCGGGACAGAGTGTTTCAGTCGAGGACCTGCGCAGGCTGCTGCACGCGATGCCGGGCGGCATCCTGATCGTCGACGAGGCCTACGGCGAGTTCTCCTCGCAACCCAGCGCAGTGACGCTGATCGACGAGTTCCCGGCCAAGCTGATCGTCACCCGCACGATGAGCAAGGCGTTCGCCTTCGCCGGTGGCCGGCTCGGCTACCTGGCCGCAGCGCCCGCCGTTATCGACGCGCTGTTGCTGGTGCGCTTGCCGTATCACCTGTCGGTGCTCACCCAGGCCGCCGCGTGTGCGGCGCTGCGTCATGCCGACGACACCCTGGCCAGCGTGGCGACTCTGGCCGCCGAACGTGACCGGGTGAGCGCCGCGCTCACCCGCCTCGGGTACCGAGTGATCCCCAGCGACGCGAACTTCGTGCTGTTCGGCGAGTTCGCCGACGCACCCGCGACGTGGCAGCGCTACCTGGACCAAGGCATCCTGATCCGCGATGTTGGCATTCCCGGATTCCTGCGCACCACAATCGGTCTGGCGGAGGAGAACGATGCGTTTCTCGCCGCGAGCGCCGATCTGGCCGCCACTGAACTTCAGCCCGCCAACAGCCCGGTAGGAGCATCGTGACCCGTCGCGCGAAGGTCGAACGTAAGACCAGGGAATCCGACATCACCGTCGAACTCGACCTGGACGGCACCGGTGTCGTCGACATCGACACCGGTGTTCCGTTCTTCGACCACATGCTCACCTCGCTGGGCACCCACGCGAGTTTCGATCTCACGGTGCACGCCAAGGGCGACATCGAGATCGAAGGGCACCACACGGTCGAGGACACCGCGATCGTGCTGGGCCAGGCGCTGGGAGAGGCCCTCGGCGACAAGAAGGGCATCCGCCGGTTCGGTGACGCGTTCATCCCGATGGACGAAACCTTGGCGCACGCCGCGGTCGACGTGTCCGGACGGCCGTACTTCGTGCACACCGGCGAACCGGAGTTCATGGTCGAATTCACCATTGCCGGTTCCAGCGCGCCGTACCACACCGTGATCAACCGGCACGTGTTCGAATCGCTGGCGTTCAACGCCCGCATCGCATTGCACGTGCGGACGCTCTACGGTCGCGATCCCCACCACATCACCGAAGCGCAATACAAGGCGGTGGCCCGCGCGCTGCGCCAGGCCGTCGAGTACGACGCCCGGGTCACCGGCGTTCCGTCGACCAAAGGCACTCTGTGACCAAGAAACTCGTCGTCCTGGACTACGGATCGGGCAATCTGCGCTCGGCCCAGCGGGCGCTGGAGCGGGTCGGTGCCGATGTGGAGGTCACCGCCGATCCCGGAGCTGCCGCAGCGGCCGACGGGTTGGTGGTGCCCGGTGTCGGTGCATTCGAGGCCTGCATGACCGGACTGCGGTCGATCGGCGGCGAGAAGATCATCGCCGACCGCCTGCAGAACGGTCGTCCTGTGCTGGGTGTCTGTGTCGGGATGCAGATCCTGTTCGCCCGTGGGGTGGAGTTCGGTACGGAGTCCACCGGTTGTGGGCAGTGGCCCGGTTCGGTGACCCGCCTGGACGCCCCGGTCATTCCGCACATGGGCTGGAACGTTGTAGAAGCCCCCGCCGGCAGCACACTGTTCAAGGGGCTCGACGCTGACACCCGCTTTTATTTCGTGCATTCGTACGCCGCGCAGGAGTGGTCCGGTAACCCGGACGCACTGGTCACCTGGGCGACGCATCATGTGCCGTTCATCGCCGCTGTCGAAGACGGCGCGTTGTCGGCTACGCAATTTCATCCGGAGAAGAGCGGCGACGCCGGTGCGACGCTGCTCGCGAATTGGGTTGAGGGACTGTGAGTTTGATTCTGTTGCCGGCTGTCGACGTGGTGGACGGCAAGGCAGTGCGTCTGGTGCAGGGCAAGGCCGGCAGTGAGACCGATTACGGTTCTGCGCTGGAGGCCGCAGAGGCCTGGCAGCGTGACGGCGCCGAATGGATCCACCTGGTGGACCTGGACGCGGCCTTCGGCCGGGGCAGTAACCGCGACCTGCTGGCCGACCTGGTCGGCAAGCTCGACGTGAAAGTCGAACTGTCCGGCGGTATCCGCGATGACGAGTCATTGAAGGCCGCGATGGACACCGGCTGTGCCCGGGTGAACATCGGTACCGCGGCCCTCGAAAGCCCCGAGTGGTGCCGTGGTGCCATCGCCGAGTACGGCGACCGCGTGGCCGTGGGCCTGGACGTGCAACTCGAGAACGGCAACTGGCGACTGCGCGGCCGTGGTTGGGAAACCGATGGCGGCGACCTGTGGGAGGTGCTCGATCGCCTTGACCGCGAGGGGTGCTCCCGCTACGTCGTCACCGACGTCACCAAGGACGGCACCCTCACCGGCCCCAACCTGGATCTGCTCGCGGCCGTGGCCGACCGCACCGACGCCCCGGTGATCGCTTCGGGCGGGGTGTCCAGCCTCGACGATCTGCGGGCGATCGCCACGCTTACCGGTCGTGGGGTCGAGGGCGCGATCGTCGGGAAAGCGCTCTACGCGCAGCGATTCACTCTGCCGCAGGCGCTGGCCGCGGTCAGCGGATAAGCGGGGTGGTTGCCCTGGACCCGTCGAAGTTGGCCGCACTCGTCGATGCGGCGACCGAGATCCTCGACGCTGCGTCGGTGCCGTTCATCGCCGGACATCGTGCCGATTCCGCGGTGAGTAAGCAGGGCAACGACTTCGCCACCGAGGTCGACCTCGCGATCGAACGGCAGGTGGTGCGGGCATTGACCGAGGCCACCGGGATCGGCGTGCACGGCGAGGAATTCGGCGGCGAACCGATAGATTCACCGCTGGTGTGGGTGCTGGACCCGATCGACGGCACGTTCAACTATGCGGCCGGGTCCCCGATGGCGGCCATCCTGCTCGGACTGCTCGCCGACGGCGAACCCGTGGCCGGCCTGACCTGGCTGCCGTTCACCGGACAGCGGTACTCGGCCCTGGTCGGAGGACCGGTGCGCGACAACGGAACCGCGTTGCCGCCGCTGGGTGCGCCGACGTTGACCGACTCGATCGTCGGGATCCAGACGTTCAATATCGACTCCCGGGGCCGCTTTCCGGGCCGCTACCGGGTTGAGGTGCTGTCGAATCTCAGCCGGGTGTGTTCACGCGTGCGGATGCACGGCGCCACCGGTGTTGACCTGGCTTATGTCGCGGCCGGGGTCCTGGGCGGGGCCATCAGTTTCGGCCATCACATCTGGGATCACGCCGCCGGTGTGGCGCTGGTCCGGGCCGCCGGTGGCATCGTGACAGATCTTGCCGGCAATCCCTGGACGGCGGAGTCGAAGTCGGCGTTGGCCGCCGCACCGGGGGTGCATGAACGCATGCTGGAAATCGTGAAATCCGCTGGAAACCCGGAGGACTACCTGTGAGCACCATCAGTGACGTCGCAACGAGGATCATCCCGTGCCTCGATGTCGACGCCGGCCGGGTGGTCAAGGGCGTCAACTTCGAGAACTTGCGCGACGCAGGTGATCCCGTCGAGCTCGCCGCGGCCTACGACGCCGAGGGTGCTGATGAGCTGACCTTCCTCGACGTGACCGCATCGTCGTCGGGCCGGGCCACCATGCTCGAGGTGGTCAAGCGCACCGCCGAGCAGGTGTTCATCCCGCTGACCGTCGGCGGCGGGGTACGTGCTGTCGAGGATGTCGACGTGCTGCTGCGTGCCGGCGCCGACAAGGTGTCGGTCAACACCGCCGCGATCGCGCGGCCGGAACTACTGGCCGAGATGGCGCGTCAATTCGGGTCGCAGTGCATTGTGCTCAGTGTCGATGCCCGCACCGTGCCGGCCGGCGAGCGGCCCACCCCGTCGGGGTGGGAGGTGACCACCCACGGGGGACGCCGCGGCACCGGTATCGATGCTGTCGAGTGGGCCGTGCGCGGCGCCGAACTCGGGGTCGGCGAGATCCTGCTCAACTCGATGGACCGCGACGGCACCAAGGCCGGCTTCGACCTACCGATGCTGCGAGCGGTGCGTGCCGCGGTCGGGGTTCCGGTGATTGCCAGCGGTGGTGCCGGGGCAGTGGCCGACTTTGCGCCGGCCGTGCAGGCCGGCGCGGATGCGGTGCTGGCCGCCAGTGTGTTCCATTTCCGTGAACTGACCATCGGCCAGGTGAAGGCGGCGATGGCGGCGGAAGGGATCACGGTCAGATGAGTCTCGATCCAGCCATCGCCAAGCGACTCAAGCGCAATGCCGACGGGTTGTTCAGCGCGGTGGCGCAGGAGCGCTCCACCGGCCAGGTGCTGATGGTCGCCTGGATGGATGACGACGCACTGGCCCGCACCCTGGAAACCCGTGAGGCCACTTACTTTTCGCGGTCCCGCGGCGAGCAGTGGGTCAAGGGCCTGACCTCCGGACACACGCAGTACGTGCATTCGGTCCGGCTGGACTGCGACGGCGACACGGTGTTGCTCGAGGTCGACCAGACCGGTGCGGCCTGCCACACCGGGGCGCACACCTGCTTCGACGCGGACCAGTTGCTGGCGCCTGAGGCGTGAGTTTTCGAGACTGCCCTCAGGGACAAGATCAGACGGATTTTGCCCCTGGGTTCGGTCTCGGCAATGGCCGAAGCTGCCGCACCGCGTTGCGGAGTCCGAACTTGTCGGTGCGATCGGCAACAATTGCGGAGTGACTGACACCGCTGCGACCCGCAAAGCGCGCGGTGCGTTCTTCACCCCACCTGAGATCTCGCGTTACCTCACCCGATGGGCCGTCCGGTCCGCCGACGATGCCGTCTTCGAACCTGCTGCCGGGGAGGCCGCGTTCGTGGTCGCGGCAGTCACCCGGCTGGCCGAATTGGGTGTGGCCCGGCCGCGGGTCGACGGCGTGGAGCTCCATGCGGCGAGTGCGGCCACCGCTCGTAAGCGCGTGGCCGCCGCCGGTGGCACGGCCCGCATCAGGACCGCCGACTTCTTCACGATCGACCCGCGGGCCGAATACACCGCGGTGATCGGCAACCCGCCCTACATCCGCTATCAGGAATTCAGGGGCGCCACCCGGGCGCAGTCGCGCCGCGCCGCACTGAAGGCGGGCGTCACGCTGTCCGGGCTGGCCTCGAGCTGGGCCGCGTTCACGGTGCATGCCGCCCTGTTTCTCAAGCCGGGTGGGCGCCTGGCCCTCGTCCTGCCGGCCGAGCTGCTCAGCGTGAACTACGCGGCGGCCGTGCGGAAATTCTTGTTCGACCGGTTCGCCAGCGTCGAGCTGGTGATGTTCGACGAGCAGGTGTTTCCCGAAGCGGAAGCCGATGTGGTGCTGCTGCTGGCCGACGGTTACGGCGGCGGGCCCACCGGTCACGCCGTCATCCACCGGGCCCGCAATGCGGCCTCGCTGACATCTGAACTCGCACAACGCCGTTGGTCGCCACGCGATCCCGCCGACAAGTGGGTCAGCGGCCTGATCGGCAACGCCCCGGTCGATGCGGTGCACGGTCTGCACGACGACGGCCACTTTTCGATGCTGGAGAGTTGGGGTGACACCACCCTGGGCATGGTGACCGGCAACAACAGCTTCTTCGCGCTGTCCCCGGACCGGGTGCGTGAGCTCGGCCTGCGCCGCACCGACCTGCTGCCGTTGTCACCGCCCGGCAGCGCGCATCTGCGTGGCCTGACGCTGTCGCAGGAGCAGTTGGCCAGGCTGGGGGAGGATGGGCGGTCGATTCACCTGTTCCGTCCGGCCGGGAACCCGTCGGCGGCGGCTCAGCGTTACATCGACGCCGGTCACGCCGCCGGCGTGCATCTGGCCTACAAGTGCCGCGTGCGCCAGCCCTGGTATCTGGTGCCACTGGTGAACCCGGCCGATCTGCTGTTGACCTGTATGAATGCCGACACTCCGCGGCTGGTCAGCAACCGTGCCAAGGCGCATCACCTCAACTCGGTGCACGGGGTGTACCTGCGGGACGAAGTGCGGACGTTGGGCCGGGATCTGCTCGGGCTGGCCGCGCTGAACTCGGTGACGGTGCTGCACGCGGAGATTGTCGGGCGCTCCTACGGCGGCGGCATTCTCAAGATCGAACCGCGTGAGGCCGACCGGTGGCTGGTTCCTTCCCCTGACCTGGTGGTGGCTCGGGCCGACGAGTTACGGGCGGTGCGCCGCCGCGTCGGCGCACTCCTGGAGCGCGGCAAGTTGCTGGACGCGACGAGCGTGGTCGACGAGGCATTGGGTCTTTCCACCAAGATTGCGTTGGAACCCGTTCGGACGGCGCGCGATTCATTGGCAACCCGCCGGACGGTAAGGTCTCGGCGTGCCCGCTGAACCGTCGACCAAGGCCACCGCATGGGCCATCTTCGACCGGATCGTGGCCGACGCCGCGCCCGGTGGTGTGCACACCAACCCCTGGGTGCGAGTGGCCGGCGAGTTGACTTTCGTCCCGGATTTCCGGGTGCTGCGCAAGCTTCTCGGGGTGCCGTTGTACCTGGATGCCCCATCGACCACCGGGGTTCCGGCGCTGGCTCTCGATGTGTGGCTGGCCTACGAGTTGCGCCGCGCCGGATTCGATCCCGATGCGGTGTGGCCCAGGGCGACCGACCCCCGCATCATGCCCAGCGCCATCGCCAGCCTGCTGGAAGCGTTGCCGCAGAAGGAACGCCACCTCATCGAGCAGCGCCTCAAACGGTCGATGAAAGGCGTAGCCGCATCGAGCGCCAGCGTGCTGGGCAAGCACTACATGAAGCAGGTCGACGTGGTGATGTCGGACTGGGACACCGGTCCGGAATTGTTGATCAGCACCAAACGGATGGATTCCAGCTTCGGCAAGAACGCCGCGAACCGCGTCGAGGAAAGCTACGGCGACGCGAAGAACCTGCGCCTGCGCCACCCGTTGTCGGCGCTCGGCTTCGTCTACGGCCTGCGCTCGACGATCCTGAGCACCGAACCGGACAAGGCCGAGTGGCTGATCGACCTGCTGGGCAAGCTCGGCACCGAGGACGACGCGTATCACGCGGTGGCGCTGGTGATGATCGACTACGACTCTGAGGTCGCCGAGTCCGCGGACGAGGAAGTCGACAGCATCGAAAAGGCAGAGCCGGACACGTTGTTCGAAATCGTGGACGTCGCCACCGCGGCCGTCGACGAGGCGCTGGCGGCGCTGCCCGACATCGCGATCCGGCATGACACGGTGCCGCCCGAGCTGCAGCCGTCGCGTTTCCTGGCGACCATGGTCAATCGCGTCATCGACACCACACCGGTGACCCGCCACCGTGAGGCCCGCCGGCGGCGCAATACGCCCGCCGACGCCTGACGGCCTCGCCGAGATCAACGCAAACGTCGTAAATCCGCGCTGGGAACGACGTTTGCGTTGATCTCGCGGAAGCTACAGCACCCGCGAGCTGGCCTTGGCCCGTGCGCTCCACCGGCCGTCCTGGAACCCCACCACTACGGGGTGATCGAACGCCTCGCTCACGTGGTCGGTGTTGACCACGTCGTGTGCCAGGCCGCTGGCGACGGTGCGGCCGTGCGCGATCAGCAGGGCGTGCGTGGTGCTGGTCGGCAGCTCCTCGAGATGATGCGTGACCAGTATCGAGGCCATGTCGGGATGCGAGTCATCCAGGGTGTCAAGGGTTTCCAGCAATTGTTCACGAGCCGCGACGTCCAGTCCTGTGGTGGGCTCGTCCAACAAGAGCAGCTGCGGATCTGCGATCAGTGCCCGCGCGATCAGGGTGCGGCCGCGTTCGCCCTGCGACAGCGTGGGCCAGATCGCGTCGGCGCGCGCCGAGAGCCCCACGGTGTCGATGAGATCGTCCGCCCGGCGCACCTGCTCGGGGGTCGGCGTCCAGTGCGCTGCGATGTCGATGGTGGCGGTGATGCCGGTGAGCACCACCTCGCGCACGGTGAGTGGGTACTGGAGCCGATGTCGGGGATTCACGTGACCGATCGAGCGGCGCAGCACGGCCAGGTCGGTGCGGCCCATTTGGCCACCGAGCACGTGCACTGTCCCCGTCGTCGGAAAGGTCACGGCCGCACAGAAACCCAGCAGGGTGCTCTTGCCCGCGCCGTTGGGACCGAGCAGTGCCCAGTGTTCACCGGACTGCACTGTCAGTGAGATGCCGTCGATGATCTGCTTGCCGTCACGGCGGAAGGTCACATCGGCGATGTCGAGGACCGGGGTCATGCGAAAGACTCCTTCAGTGAGCTCAGGTGGGTTCTGCTGGCCGCGGCGGCGGCTTCGGGATCGCGGGCGATGATCGCGTCGGCCAGCTGTTGGTGCAGGTCGTGATCGCAGGGCTCGGAGGCGATCGGGCGGATCTTGAGCATGTCGATCATGGCTAACCGCAGTCGCGGCAGGAAGGCGTCGAACAACTGGACCAGCACCTCGTTGTGGGCGGCGGCGATCACTGTCCGGTGAAACGCCATGTCCGCGTCGACGTGGTCTGGTACCGGCTGTCCGGTCACCCCGCGGGCAGCCAGGGTGCGACGGATCGCGCGCAGATCTGCTGGGGTACGCCGCGTCGCGGCCAGCGCGGCGGCCTCGGCCTCGATGGCGATGCGGGCTTCGATCACCGAGACGATCGTGGCGCGGCGCAGCACGGTATCCCAGTCTTCGGCGGCGTCCAGCGCCGTGACGAATACGCCGGCACCCTGCCGGCTCTCCAGCAAGCCTTTGCCGGAGAGCTCGCGAATGGCTTCGCGCAAGGTGGAACGGCCGACCCCGAGCTGTGCGGCCAGGGTCGTCTCACCGGGAAGTCGATGGCCCAGCGGCCATTCGCCCTGACGGATACGCGTCAAGAGAAGCTGGGCGGTCTGAGCCGCCAGCGGGTGACGCTGAACTTGGGAGGTCATCGAAACCTGTCTACTTGTCTGAGGAGTTGTGTATAGTCTACCCATCATGACGCGCGTCCTGCTCCTTAGCCGCCGCGGCGGGGCCTGAATCGACCGGCCCCCTGCCGTGGGGCTGTGTCGCGCCGGTCGAACTCCCATCCGACCGAAGGCACCCTCATGACCACTTCTGCATTCCCCACCATCAACACCCCGGCCGGGGAGATCCCGGCCACCGCACCGGCCTGGAATCGGCAGCGACATTCGCAAATGCCGTCGTACCGCTACGCTTCCGTCTACGACCGTGTCGAAGTTCCACTGGTCCAACGCGATTGGCCGACGACGAGGATCGAGGCCGCACCGCTGTGGGTGCCGGTGGATCTACGTGACGGCAATCAAGCGCTGGCCGAACCGATGGACCCGGACCGCAAACGCCGTTTCTTCGAACTGCTGGTCGCCATGGGATACAAGGAGATCGAGGTCGGGTATCCGTCCGCATCGCAGACCGACTTCGACTTCGTCCGGCTACTGGCCGAATCCGACATCGCCCCGCCGGACGTAACCATCGTGGTGTTCGTCCCGGCGCGCCGAGACCTGATCGAACGGACCGTGGACTCGGTACGCGGCATCGGCAACGACGTCGTCATCCACATGTACACCGCGACCGCTCCCACGTGGCGCGATGTCGTGCTGGGCAAGACCAGAGGCGAGCTGAGCCAGCTCATCTATGCCGGTGCGCGTGACGTCCTCGAGTTCACCGACGGAATGCCGAACGTGCGGTTCGAGTTCTCCCCGGAGGTGTTCAACCTCACCGAGCCCGACTACGTACTGGAGCTGTGTGATGCGGTGACCGAGCAGTGGCAGGCGACCCCGGAACGTCCCGTAATCCTGAACCTGCCGGCCACCGTCGAGATCGCCACCCCGAACGTCTATGCCGACCAGATCGAGTACATGCATCGCAATCTGTCTCGACGCGACAGCGTCATCCTCTCGGTGCACCCGCACAACGACCGGGGCACCGGCATCGCCTGCGCGGAACTCGCGGTGCTGGCCGGAGGGCAGCGGGTCGAGGGGTGCGTGTTCGGCAACGGCGAACGCACCGGCAACGTCGACATCGCTACCCTGGCGCTGAATCTGCATGCCCAGGGCGTGGATCCGATGATCGACTTCTCCGACATCGACGAGATCGCGCGGACCGTCAGCCATTGCACCCGCATGCCGATCCACGAACGGCACCCGTATGTCGGGGACATGGTGCACACCGCGTTCTCCGGGACGCACCAGGATGCGATCAAAAAAGGCTTCGCCGAGCATCGTCGCCGGGCTGCGGCCACCGGCGAGCCGGAGAACGAGATCGATTGGCGCGTACCGTATCTGCCGATCGACCCGGCCGATATCGGCCGCACCTATGACGCGGTGATCAGGGTGAACTCTCAATCCGGCAAGGGCGGCATCGCCTACCTGCTGGCCACCGAGTACGGGCTGGATCTGCCGCGTCGGCTGCAGATCGACTTCGCCCGCCACGTCCAGGCCCACACGGACGCAAGCGGTGCCGAGGTTACCGCCGCCGAACTCTTCGACCTGTTCGAGGCGACCTATCTGGATACCTCAGGCCCGGTGCAGCTCAAAGACTGGCGCAGCGGCGGCGACGGTGCCTCCGCCGTCACCGACGTCACCCTGGTGTGCGGCGGACGGACCGTGGCCAGTACTCATCGGGGCATCGGGCCGGTGGACGCGCTGTGCGCCGCACTCGAGGAGATGGGTCATCGGATCGAGGTGCTGAGCCTGACTCAGCAGTCGATCGGCAGCGCAGCCGTCACCTACCTGGAGTACCGCTCGGCCGGCCGAACCGGCTGGGCGTGCGGCCGCAGCGACTCGGTACTCGCGGCGTCGATGGCCGCCGTAATGCGGGCGGTCAACGTGCCTTGAGCAGCTCCAAGGCTTTGTCGGCGTGGGTGTCCATGCTGATCTCGCTGGCGATCACCCCGAGCACAGTGCGGTCGGTGTCGATGACGAACGTGGTCCGCTTGACCGGCATGAGCTTGCCGAGCAGGCCACGTTTGACACCGAATTGCGCGGCTACCTTGCCATCGGCGTCCGAGAGCAACGGATAGTCGAAATTCTGGATGTCGGCGAATTTGGCCTGTTTGGCCACCGGGTCGGTGCTGATGCCGACCCGGTTCGCCCCGGCAGCGGCGAACTCGGCTGCCAGATCCCGGAAATGGCAGGCCTCCTTGGTGCATCCCGGGGTCATTGCGGCCGGATAGAAGAACAGCACCACCGGACCGTCGGCGAGCAGGCTGGACAGGCTGCGGATCGTGCCCGTCTGATCCGGCAGTTCGAACTCGGCAACGGTGTCACCCGTCTTGAGGGATGTCATGGCTGGCTACGCTACGCCGTCTGCATGGCAGCGCGGCGGCCCCGATCTGGGAGAATTGTTCCCGTGCAAACCACAGCCACCCAAGCACCGGGATCCGACGCCGGCTCATCGCTTGCGGTCACCACGTCGCGCGAGGATTTCCGGGCGCTGGCCGCCGAGCACCGTGTCGTCCCGGTGACCCGCAAGGTGCTGGCCGACAGCGAGACGCCGCTGTCGGCGTACCGCAAGCTCGCCGCCAACCGTCCGGGGACGTTCCTGCTGGAATCAGCGGAGAACGGTCGCTCGTGGTCGCGTTGGTCGTTCATCGGTGCCGGCGCCCCGTCGGCGCTGACGGTTCGCGACAACGAGGCGGTGTGGCTGGGCACCGCGCCCAAGGACGCGCCCAGCGGCGGCGAACCGCTGGCCGCGCTGCGGGCCACCCTGGATCTGCTGCAGACCGAAGTGGTGCCGGACCTACCGCCGCTGTCCTCGGGCCTGGTCGGCTACTTCGCCTATGACATGGTGCGCCGTCTGGAGCGCCTCCCGGAGCTGGCCGTCGACGACCTCGGCCTGCCCGACATGGTGCTACTGCTGGCCACCGATATCGCCGCCGTCGACCACCACGAGGGCACGATCACGCTGATCGCCAACGCGGTCAATTGGAACGGCACCGACGAGCGCGTCGACGAGGCCTACGACGATGCGGTGGCTCGGCTGGATGTGATGACCGCTGCGCTCGGGCAGCCGCTGTCGTCCACGGTCGCCACCTTCAGCCGGCCCGCGCCTGAGCATCGCGCCCAGCGCACGGTGGAGGAGTACACCGCCATCGTCGAAAAGCTCGTCGGCGATATCGAGGCCGGTGAAGCGTTCCAGGTGGTCCCCTCCCAGCGCTTCGAGATGGATACCGCCGCCGACCCGCTGGACGTCTACCGGATGCTGCGGGTGACCAACCCCAGCCCGTACATGTACCTGCTCAATGTCCCCGATGCAGATGGCGGACTTGACTTTTCGGTGGTCGGCTCCAGCCCTGAGGCACTGGTCACGGTGAAGGACGGACGGGCGACGACCCACCCGATCGCCGGAACGCGTTGGCGCGGCAGCACTGAGGAAGAGGACGTGCTGCTGGAGAAGGAGTTGCTGGCCGACGAGAAGGAACGCGCCGAGCACCTGATGCTGGTCGACCTGGGCCGCAATGATCTGGGCCGGGTGTGCCGCCCAGGCACCGTCCGGGTCGAGGACTACAGCCACATCGAGCGCTACAGCCACGTCATGCACCTGGTGTCCACGGTGACCGGCGAGCTGGCGGAGGGAAAGACCGCGCTGGACGCCGTGACGGCCTGCTTCCCGGCGGGCACGCTGTCAGGGGCGCCCAAGGTGCGCGCCATGGAGTTGATCGAGGAGGTCGAGAAGACCCGGCGCGGCCTGTACGGCGGTGTGCTGGGATACCTCGACTTCGCGGGCAACGCCGATTTCGCGATCGCCATCCGTACCGCGTTGATGCGTGGCGGCACGGCCTATGTGCAGGCCGGCGGGGGAGTCGTGGCCGATTCCAACGGGCCCTACGAGTACAACGAATCGGCAAACAAGGCCAAAGCCGTGCTCAACGCCATCGCTGCCGCCAACACATTGGCCGAGCCGTGACCCGGGCGGCGCAGGCGCTGTTCGTCGTCGCCGCGGTGGCGCTGTGGGTGGCCTCACGCATGACGTGGGTTCAGGTGAACTCGGCGGACGGACTGGGTCAACCCAAAACCACGACGCTGACGGGAGCTGCCTGGTCCACCGCGTTGATTCCGCTGGCGTTGCTGGTACTGGCCGCCGCGGTGGCCGCCCTGGCGGTGCGCGGCTGGGCGCTGCGGTTGCTGGCATTGCTGATCGCCACCGCCAGTGCGGGCATGGGCTACCTGGCCGTGAGCCTGTGGGTGATCAAAGACGTCGGGGTGCGAGCCGCTGACCTGGCAGAAGTGCCGCTCGCGCAACTGACCGCGACCAGCCGTTCCTACGGAGGCGCAGTGCTGACTGTGGTCGCCGCGGTGTGTGCGCTGGCCGGGGCGGTGCTGCTCATGCGGTCGGCCAACAGTTCGAAGCGCGGCGTTGCAGCGCGTTATGCGGCGCCGGCCGCTCGACGTGAGGCGGCCAAGAGCTCCGACAGCGGCGAGCCGATGTCGGAGCGCATGCTCTGGGATGCGCTCGACGAAGGACACGATCCGACCGGCGACGGCGGCGATCAAGACAATAAGGGCCGGTGAATGGTGACGGTGTGGCGGCGGCTACCCTTCCAAGGAGGGCAACCGGGACCGGCCCGGAGGCACCAGAAAGGAACCGACGGGCGATGAGTTCGGCCACAGTGCTCGACTCCATTATTGAGGGAGTCCGCGCCGACGTTGCCGCCCGCGAGGCCGTTATCAGCCTGGCTGATATCAAGGCGCGGGCCCAGGACGCACCTCCGCCGCTCAACGTGATGGCTGCGTTGCGGGAGCCGGGAATTGCCGTGATCGCTGAGGTGAAGCGGGCCAGCCCCTCGCGCGGCGAATTGGCCAACATCGCCGACCCGGCGCAGTTGGCGCGGGCCTACGAGGCCGGCGGGGCGCGGGTGATCAGCGTGCTGACCGAACAGCGGCGGTTCAACGGCTCACTGGCCGACCTGGATGCGGTGCGCGCCGCAGTGTCAATCCCGGTGCTGCGCAAGGACTTTATCGTCAAGCCCTACCAGATCCACGAGGCGCGGGCGCACGGTGCCGACCTGTTGCTGCTCATCGTGGCGGCCCTCGAGCAGTCGGTGCTGGAATCTCTCCTGGAGCGCACGGAATCGCTCGGGATGACGGCGCTGGTCGAGGTGCACACCGAGGAAGAGGCCGACCGGGCGCTGCAGGCCGGGGCCAAGCTGATCGGTGTCAACGCCCGCGACCTCAAGACCCTGGAAGTCGACCGCGACTGCTTCGCTCGGATCGCACCCGGGCTGCCCTCCGATGTCATCCGTGTCGCGGAGTCCGGAGTTCGCGGAACCGCTGACCTCCTGGCGTACGCCGGCGCGGGTGCAGATGCCGTGCTGGTCGGTGAGGGCCTGGTGACCAGCGGGGATCCCCGCAGCGCGGTCGCCGATCTGGTCACCGCCGGTACGCACCCGTCCTGCCCGAAACCGGCTCGCTGAACCAGTCAATGAGCCGCTTGTACGAAAAGACACTTTGATGGCGGATCTCGCGGGGCCTGAATTGCCCCGTACCAGCGCAGGCGTTGCCGAACCCACGGTTCACGATCCCGATGCGTTGGGGCATTTCGGTTCCTACGGCGGCCGGTTGGTACCCGAGGCGCTGATGGCGGTGATCGAAGAGGTCACCGCGGCTTACGAGAAGGCCCGCGGCGACCAAGCGTTTCTCGATGAGCTAGACCGGCTGCAGCGGCACTACAGCGGTCGGCCGTCCCCGCTGTACGAGGCGACCCGGCTGTCCGAGTTCGCCGGTGGCGCACGCCTCTTCCTCAAGCGAGAAGACCTGAACCACACCGGTTCTCACAAGATCAACAACGTCCTGGGACAAGCGCTGCTGGCGCGGCAGATGGGCAAGACCCGCGTCATCGCCGAGACCGGCGCCGGTCAGCACGGGGTGGCCACCGCCACGGCGTGTGCACTACTGGGTCTGGAATGCATCATCTACATGGGCGCGGTGGATACGGCCCGCCAGGCGCTCAACGTGGCGCGGATGCGGCTACTCGGCGCCACAGTGGTTTCGGTCGAGGCTGGTTCGAAGACCCTCAAGGATGCGATCAACGAGGCGTTCCGGGACTGGGTCACCAACGCTGACGACACCTACTACTGCTTCGGCACGGCGGCGGGTCCCCATCCGTTCCCGCTGATGGTGCGTGATTTCCAGCGGGTCATCGGCATGGAGGCCCGGGCGCAGATCCTCGATCAGGCGGGCCGGTTGCCCGACGCGGTCACCGCGTGTGTGGGTGGCGGTTCGAATGCCATCGGCGTGTTCCACGCCTTCATCGATGATCCAGGTGTGCGCCTCGTCGGCTTCGAGGCCGCCGGTGACGGGGTGGAAACGGGTCGGCACGCCGCGACGTTCACCGGCGGCTCTCCCGGCGCGTTCCAGGGATCCTTCTCCTACCTGTTGCAGGACGAGGACGGCCAGACGATCGAATCGCATTCCATCTCCGCCGGTTTGGACTACCCGGGTGTCGGACCCGAGCATGCCTTCCTCAAAGACATCGGCCGTGCCGAGTACCGTCCGGTCACCGATACCGAAGCCATGGACGCGTTCTCGCTGCTGTGTCGCCGTGAGGGCATCATTCCGGCGATCGAGTCGGCCCACGCGGTGGCGGGTGCCCTCAAGCTCGGGCCGGAACTGGGCAGCGGATCGATCATCGTGGTGAACTTGTCCGGTCGCGGTGACAAGGATGTCGAGACAGCGGCCAAGTGGTTCGGACTGCTCGATGATGAGGGGAGCGCGGGATGAGCCGGTTGGCGGAGTTGTTCGACGGCTGCCGCGCCGAGGGCCGCGCCGCGCTGATCGGCTACCTGCCGACCGGGTTCCCCGACGTGCAGACATCCATCGCGGCGATGACGGCGATGGTCGAATCCGGTTGCGACCTGGTCGAAGTCGGAGTGCCCTACTCGGATCCCGGGATGGACGGGCCGACGATCGCGGCCGCCACCGAGGCCGCACTGGCCGGTGGCGTGCGGGTACGCGACACCCTGGCCGCGGTCGAGGCGATCAGCAACGCCGGTGGCCGCGCGGTTGTGATGACGTACTGGAACCCGGTGCTGCGCAAGGGTGTTGACACCTTCGCCCGCGACCTGGCCTCTGCCGGGGGATACGGGCTGATCACTCCCGACCTGATCCCCGAGGAAGCCGTCGACTGGATCGCCGCAGCAGAAGAACACAATCTCGATCGCATCTTCCTGGTCGCCCCGTCCTCGACGCCCGAGCGGCTGGCGAACACCGTGAATGCTTCGCGTGGGTTCGTCTACGCCGCTTCGACCATGGGTGTCACCGGGGCGCGCGACGTCGTGTCGAATGCGGCACCGGAGTTGGTGCGCCGCGTCAAGGAAGTGTCCGACATCCCCGTCGGGGTGGGGCTGGGTGTGCGCTCCGGGGCGCAGGCAGCCGAGATCGGTGCGTACGCGGACGGAGTTATCGTCGGGTCGGCCCTGGTGTCGGCCCTCGGCGAGGGGCTGGACGCGGTGCGTCGCCTCACCGAAGAACTGGCCAACGGCGTTAGGCAGAGGATTTCAGCTTGACCACTACCGTGCTCGCGTATTTGCCCAGCCCGTCACAGGGCGTCTGGCATCTGGGGCCGGTGCCGATCCGCGCGTATGCGCTCTGCATCATCGTGGGCATCATCGCGGCACTGGTCATCGGTGACCGGCGTTGGCAGGCGCGAGGCGGCCAAGCCGGCGTCATCTATGACATCGCCTTGTGGGCAGTGCCTTTCGGTCTCGTCGGTGGCCGGCTCTACCACGTCATGACGGACTGGCCCACATATTTCGGGCCGGGCGGCAAGGGGTTGGGCGCGGCCTTCCAGGTCTGGCAGGGCGGCCTCGGCATCTGGGGCGCCGTCGCACTGGGTGGCGTCGGAGCCTGGATTGGCTGCCGCTCGCGGGGGATACCGCTGCCGGCCTTCGGCGACGCGATCGCACCCGGAATCATCCTGGCGCAGGCCATCGGCCGGCTCGGCAACTACTTCAACCAAGAGCTCTATGGCGCTGACACCACGGTGCCGTGGGGCCTGGAGATCTACAAGCGCATACCGGACAACCTGAACGGAATCTCGACCGGCGAGGTCGAGCGAGTGGTTCACCCCACCTTCCTGTACGAATTGGTTTGGAACCTCCTGGTTTTCGCGCTGTTGATCTGGGCCGACCGCAAGTTCAAGCTCGGCCACGGCCGGCTGTTCGCGCTGTACGTGGCCGGCTACTGCGCCGGCCGCTTCATGGTCGAGTTGATGCGCAGCGACCCGGCGACGGAATTCGCCGGTATCCGCGTCAACACCTTCACCTCGACGTTCGTGTTCATCGGAGCCGTCGTCTACATCATGCTGGCGACGAAGGGCCGGGAAGATCCGGCGTCCTTGGCCGGCAAGAGTGATGAGGATGAGTCGTCAGTCGACGAACTCGGCAAGGAGCTTGTCGGAGCGGCCGCGACCACCGGCGTTGTCGCGGCTGCGGCGGTGGCCGGCCAAGACGATGACGAAGATGCCGACCACATGCATCCGGACGAGGTGGGCGCCGGCGAAGACGACGGAGCCGAGGCCGCCGCGGCGATCGAACTGAAGGCGATCGCCAAGGAGCCCGAGGATGAGTCCGAAGAAGCCGCCGAGGAGGTGGCAGCGGACGAGGATGCTGAGCTTGTCGAATCGGCTGAAGTCGACGGCGACGTCACGGCAGAGGACGTCGACGAGGTCGAACCCGCGTCCGAGAGCGAAGCCGATGAGGCCGAAGCGGAAGCTGACGAAGAGGCCGTAGCTGAGGTGGACGACGAGCCCGAGTCGGAAACCGACTCCGAGCTCACTGATGCCGAAGACGAGGCGACAACGGACTCCGAGGATGCTGACGACGACCTTGAGCCTGTGGCCGCAACTGAGACAGAGCCCGCCGGCGACGGGGATGCCGTGGCCGAGGCCGAGGCTGACGAAGAAGCCGTAGCGGAGGTCGCGGCCGAGCCCGAGTCGGTTACCGACGACGAGCCCACCGATGCCGAAGGCGAGGCGACAACTGACTCCGAGGATGCTGACGACGACCTTGAGCCTGTCGCCGCAACTGAGACAGAGCCCGCCGGCGACGGGGATGCCGTGGCCGAGGCCGAGGCTGACGAAGAAGCTGTAGCCGAGGCGGACGAAGAGCCCGAATCGGCTAACGCCGACGAGCCCACCGAAGCCGAAGGCGAAGCGGAACCGACAACCGATTCCGAAGATGCTGCGGACGAATCTGCCGACGGTTCTGAGCCCGACGCCGCAACTGAAGCAGAGGCCGCTGACGACGACACCGCAGCTGACGCTGAGGCTGACGAAGAAGCCGTAGCGGAGGTCGCCGACGAGCCCGAGTCGGTTACCGACGACGAGCCCACCGAAGCCGAGGACGAAGGCGAAGCGGAACCGCCAACCGATTCCGAAGATGCTGCGGACCAATCTGCCGACGGTTCTGAGCCTGACGCCGCAACTGAAGCAGAGGCCGCTGACGACGACACCGCAGCTGACGCTGAGGCTGACGAAGAAGCCGTAGAAGCGGCGGCCGAGGAGTCCGAGCCCGCTGAAGCAGCCGCCGACGAGGACGAGGCGGCTGACGACCCAGCAGCCACCTCCTCGACACCTGCGGCCGAGCCCGAGGCGACGAAGCAGCGCGGCCGGGTGCGGCGCTGGTTCCGCCGGAACCGGTAATCCCCGCCGCTCTGGCATCCTGGCTGTATGACTGAACCGCCTCAGTCCCCGGGTCCCTCGAACGGGCCGTACCCGGCCGGCTTTCCGCCGCCGACGGGGTATCCGCCGCCGACGCCCCCGGGTTACCCGCCGTACCCGCCGTCGCATGGAGATCCGGGCGCGCCCTACGGTCGCCATCCGATCACCGGTGAGCCGCTTTCCGACAAGTCGAAGGTGATCGCCGGTCTCTTGCAGTTGGTCGGTTTGTTCGGCTTCGTCGGGCTGGGACGTATCTACATCGGCGATACCAAGCTCGGCGTCATTCAGCTGATCGTGGGCCTGGTGACCTGCACCCTCGGCGCCATCATCTGGGGGATCGTGGACGCCGTCCTGATCCTCACCGACAAGGTCCGCGACCCCTACGGGCGCCCGTTACGTGATGGAACGTAGCGCCTTCAGCGATACGACGGCGGGACGGCTCTCGCTGGTGACTGCCGGGGTACTCGGTGCAGGTGCATTGGCATACATCGGGTTGGCCGACCCGCACCGCCCGGGATTTCTGTTCCCGGAATGCCCGTTCAAGGCCCTGACGGGATGGAACTGCCCGGGCTGTGGCGGCCTGCGGATGACCCACGACCTGTTGCACGGTGACGTCGGCGCAGCGATCGTCGACAACGTATTCGCACTGGTCGGCCTGCCCGCACTGCTCGTATGGATGCTGGTGCGGCGGCGGCAGGGCAAGACATTGTTCCCGTGGCCGGCGGTCGTGACGATCGCGGCGGCGGTAATGATCTGGACGGTGGTCCGTAACGTGCCCGGGTTCCCGCTGGTCCCCACATTAACGGCTCAGTAGTAGCCCATCAGCGCTGATACACTGAAAATTCGGGCCGGTGCAGTCCCGGGACCAGGATGTTCCGGACTTGCGGAGGTGCGATCAAGTGCTGTTCTCGGCATTGCCAGATGCGCAGGGGCTCTATGACCCCGCCAACGAGGCCGATTCCTGCGGCGTGGCCATGATCACCGATATCCAGGGTCGCCGTTCCCACGGCATCGTCGCTGACGGTCTGACAGCTCTGGAGCATCTCGAACACCGTGGCGCTGCCGGCGCCGAGCCCAACAGCGGTGACGGTGCCGGCATCCTGCTGCAGCTGCCGGTCGAACTGCTACGCGAGCTGGTCAATTTCGCGCTCCCCGGCCCCGCACCCGACGGCAGCAACACCTTCGCCGCCGGCATCTGCTTTCTGCCCCAGGATGAGGACGCGCGCAGTGCCGCCCGCGCCCGCATCGAGGCTTTGACCGCCGAGGAAGGCTTGGAGGTGCTGGGCTGGCGGGAGCTGCCCGTGGATCCGGATGGTGCTGGGATCGGCAAGACGGCGCTGGGCTGCATGCCGCACATGGCGCAGTTTTTCGTCGCGGCACCGGAACACGGTGGCGTCCGGCTCGGTGGGATCGAGCTCGACCGCAAGGTCTATCCTCTACGCAAGCGGGCCGAACAGGCCACGGGCGCCGACGCGGTCTACTTCGCGTCGCTGTCGAGCCGGACGATCGTGTACAAGGGCATGCTGACGACGATGCAGCTGCCGCAGTACTTTCCGGATCTGCGCGACGAGCGCTGCGTGAGCGCGATCGCGATCGTGCACAGTCGCTTCTCGACCAACACCTTCCCGTCGTGGCCGCTGGCGCATCCGTTCCGGTTCGTGGCCCACAACGGTGAGATCAACACCGTGCGTGGCAACCGCAATCGGATGCATGCCCGGGAGGCCCTGCTGTCCAGCGCACGGATTCCCGGTGACCTGAGCCGGCTGTCGCCGATCTGCACCCCGGACGCCTCCGACTCGGCGTCGTTCGACGAGGTGCTCGAACTGTTGCATCTGGGTGGGCGCAGCCTGCCGCATGCGGTGCTGATGATGATCCCGGAGGCGTGGGAGAACGCCACCACCATGGACGCCGCGGAGCGTGCGTTCTGGAAGTTCCACGCCTCGCTGATGGAGCCGTGGGACGGGCCGGCCTGCGTCACGTTCACCGACGGCACCGTGGTCGGTGCAGTGTTGGACCGCAATGGTTTACGTCCCGGCCGGTGGTGGCGCACGGTCGACGACCGGATCATCCTGGCCAGCGAGAGCGGTGTGCTCGACGTCCCGTCGGGCGAGATCGTCGCCAAGGGCCGGCTGCAGCCCGGGAAGATGTTCCTGGTCGACACGGCCGCCGGGCGCATCATCGGAGACGACGAGATCAAGGAGCAGTTGGCTGCGGCCGAACCGTACGGTGAGTGGCTGCATGCCGGATTGCTCGATCTGGCCACCTTGCCCGAGCGGACCCGTATCCAGCCGAATCATGAGTCGGTGGTGCGTCGGCAGATCGCCTTCGGCTACACCGAAGAGGAACTGCGGATCCTGTTGACCCCGATGGCGGCTTCAGGTGGTGAGCCGCTCGGTTCCATGGGCACCGATACTCCGGTCGCGGTGCTCTCCAAGCGCTCACGGCTGCTCTACGACTACTTTGTCGAACTGTTTGCTCAGGTCACCAACCCGCCATTGGACGCCATCCGCGAAGAGGTGGTCACGTCGATGGCACGCGTGATGGGTCCCGAGGAGAACTTGCTGGAACCCTCGGCGGCATCATGTCGTCAGATCGTCTTGCGCTGGCCGGTTCTGGACAACGACGAGCTGAGCAAGATCGTCCACGTCAACGACGACGGCGAGCATCCAGGCCTGCGTACCACCGTGTTGCGCGCCCTCTACGACGTTGAACGGGGAGGGGAAGGTCTGGCGGAGGCGCTCGATGACCTGCAGATGCGGGCCACCGAGGCTATTGCCAAAGGGGCTCGCACCCTGGTCATCTCGGATCGGGATTCCGACCACACGCGGGCTCCGGTCCCGTCATTGCTCGCCGTTTCGGCGGTACACCACCACCTCATCCGCACCAAGGAACGCACTAAGGTGGCGTTGGTGGTGGAAAGCGGCGATGCCCGGGAAGTCCACCACATTGCCATGCTCATCGGATACGGTGCCGCCGCCGTCAATCCGTATCTGGCGTTCGAGTCGATCGAGGATCTGATCCGCGAGGGTGAGCTCACCGGTATCGAAACCGCCGCCGCTGTGCGCAATTACGTCAAGGCACTGGGCAAGGGCGTGGTCAAGGTGATGAGCAAGATGGGCATCTCGACCGTCGCCTCCTACACTGCCGCACAGGTTTTCGAGGCGATCGGGCTGAGCCGCGACGTCGTTGACCAGTACTTCACCGGCACTACCAGCCAACTCGGTGGCGTCGGTCTGGACGTGCTGGCTGAGGAGGTCAAGCTCCGGCACCGGCGGGCCTACCCGGAGAACCCCACCGAGCGGGTGCACCGCCGGCTCGAGGTCGGTGGTGAGTACGCCTTCCGTCGGGAGGGCGAGCTGCACCTGTTCACACCGGAAGTGGTTTTCCTGCTCCAGCATTCGACCCGGACCGGACGTCGTGACATCTTCGCCAAGTACTCCGAGGAAGTGGACCGGCTGTCGCGCGAAGGCGGGACGTTGCGCGGCCTGTTTGAGTTGAAGAAGGGGCTGCGACCCCCGGTTCCGCTGGAAGAGGTCGAGCCCGTCGAGTCAATCGTGACCCGGTTCAACACCGGTGCGATGAGCTATGGGTCCATCTCGGCGGAGGCGCACGAGACCATGGCGATCGCCATGAACAACCTCGGTGGGCGGTCCAACAGTGGTGAAGGCGGCGAGGATGTCGACCGGCTCTACGATCCGCGTCGGCGCAGTGCCGTCAAGCAGGTGGCCTCGGGTCGCTTCGGCGTCACCAGCGACTATCTGGTGAACGCCACCGACATTCAGATCAAGATGGCGCAGGGCGCCAAACCCGGTGAGGGCGGCCAGCTTCCGGGCTACAAGGTGTATCCCAATATTGCCAAGACGCGGCATTCCACACCCGGTGTCGGCTTGATCTCGCCGCCGCCGCATCACGACATCTATTCGATCGAGGATCTGGCCCAGCTGATCCATGATCTGAAGAACGCCAATGCCGACGCCCGGATCCACGTGAAGCTGGTGAGCAGTGTGGGGGTCGGGACGGTTGCGGCAGGCGTGTCCAAGGCGCATGCCGATGTGGTGTTGATCTCCGGCTATGACGGGGGTACCGGTGCCGCACCGTTGACCTCGCTCAAGCATGCCGGGGCGCCGTGGGAAATCGGGCTGGCCGACACGCAGCAGACGTTGGTGCTCAACGGTTTGCGGGATCGGATCACGGTCCAGTGTGACGGCGGGATGCGCAGTGCACGCGACGTGATCGTGGCCGCGCTGCTCGGGGCCGAAGAATTCGGCTTCGCTACCGCACCGCTGGTGGTGTCGGGCTGCATCATGATGCGGGTGTGCCATCTGGACACGTGCCCGGTCGGTGTGGCCACCCAGAACCCGGAATTGCGGGCCCGGTTCAACGGCAAGCCCGAGTTCGTGGAGAACTTCTTCACATTCATCGCCGAGGACATCCGCCGCTACCTGGCTGAGCTGGGTTTCCGCAGCATCGACGAGGCGGTCGGTCACGCTGAGGTACTCGATACCGATCCCGGTGTGGCGCACTGGAAGAGCCGTGGGCTCGACCTCAGTCCGATTTTCGCATTGCCGGTTGATTCCGACGGCGGCGAGCTCACGCAGCGGCGGCGGGTGCGCGGTCAGGATCATGGTCTCGATCAGGCGCTTGATCAAACGCTGATCCAGCTCGCCGAGGGTGCTTTGGAGGACGCCCATCCGGTGCGGCTGGAGCTGCCGGTCCGCAATGTCAACCGCACTGTGGGCACCCTGCTGGGAGCGGAGGTGACCCGCCGTTACGGTGCGGGAGGTCTGCCCGACAACACGATTCACGTCACTTTGACCGGGTCGGCGGGCCAGTCGATCGGGGCGTTCCTGCCTCCTGGCGTCACGCTGGAGCTGATCGGTGATGCCAATGACTATGTGGGTAAGGGTCTTTCCGGAGGCCGGGTGATCGTGCGGCCGCCAGACGATGTGCTGTTCCTGCCCGAGGACAACGTCATCGCCGGAAATACGCTGCTCTACGGCGCCACGTCAGGCGAAGTGTTCTTGCGGGGCCGTGTCGGAGAGCGGTTCTGCGCCCGCAATTCAGGCGCGCTGGCGGTTGTCGAGGGCGTGGGCGATCACGCGTGCGAGTACATGACCGGTGGGCGAGTGGTCATCCTGGGCAAGACTGGGCGCAACCTGGCCGCCGGCATGTCCGGTGGCATCGCGTTCGTGCTCGGGCTGGACCCGGCTCGGGTCAATACCGAAATGGTGCAACTGCAACGGCTGGAGGCCGAAGACCTGGCCTGGCTGCACTCGGTGGTGGCCGATCACGCGCGCCACACGGGCAGCACGCTGGCCAGCTCGATCCTGGCTGATTGGCCTAGGCGCAGTGCCCAATTCATCAAAGTAATGCCCACCGACTACGAGCGTGTGCTGCAGGCGACCCGGATGGCCAAGGCCGAGGGCCGCGATGTGGACAGCGCGATCATGGAGGCCAGCCGTGGCTGATCCGACCGGATTTCTCCGGGTACCGAAGATCGAGGCCGCCAAGCGACCCGTCGAGGAGCGGGTGGGGGACTGGCGCGAGGTGTACGAACGCGAGGACGCAGGCGAGCGCGCCGGTGAGGTGTCGCAGCAGGCGCGCCGCTGCATGGATTGCGGGATACCGTTCTGCCACTCCGGTAAGGCAGGTTGCCCGTTGGGAAACTTGATCCCGGAGTGGAATGACTTGGTGCGGCGCGGGCGCTGGGATGCGGCCAGCGATCGCCTGCACGCCACCAACAACTTCCCGGAGTTCACGGGGCGGCTGTGCCCGGCGCCGTGTGAGGCGGCCTGTGTGCTGTCGATCGCGGAGGAGCAGACCGGCGGCAGTGTGACGATCAAGCGGATCGAGCAGACCATCGCCGACCACGCCTGGATGAACGGGACGGTCGAACCGCAGCCGGCCGCCATCTCCACCGGCAAGAGTGTTGCTGTCGTCGGCTCCGGTCCCGCGGGTTTGGCTGCCGCACAACAACTCACCCGCGCCGGCCATGAGGTCACGGTCTATGAGCGCGACGATCGGGTCGGCGGTCTGCTGCGCTACGGCATTCCCGAATACAAGCTCGAGAAGTCGGTGCTCAACCAGCGCCTGGCCCAGATGCGTGCCGAGGGCACGCGGTTCGTCACCGAATGCGAGGTCGGTGTCGACCTGACGGTCGAGCAGTTGCGTCAGCGTCACCAGGCGGTGGTGCTGGCCGTCGGTGCGCTGCGGGGCCGCGACAACGACGTGCCCGGCCGGGAACTAGACGGCGTGCACCTGGCGATGGAGCATCTGGTGCCGGCCAACCGCGAATGCGAGGGTGATGCGTCCGCGGCGATCTCGGCGGCGGGCAAGCACGTGGTGATCATCGGTGGCGGCGACACCGGCGCCGATTGTCTGGGGACTGCGCACCGGCAGGGGGCCGCGTCGGTGACTCAGCTCGACTACAACGCCGAGCCGCCGGAGACCCGGGACGATGAGCTCTCGCCGTGGCCCACGTGGCCGTTGGTGCTGCGGACGTCCCCGGCCCACGCAGAGGGCGGTGCGCGGCGTTTCGAGGTGGCCGTGCAGAGATTCATCGGTGACGACGACGGCCACGTGCGGGCCATCGAGATCGCCGAGGTCCGGGTGACGCGCGACGCCGACGGGCGCCGCGAGATCACCCCGGTGGGCGAGTCGTTGCAGATTCCCTGTGACCTGGCGTTGCTGGCGATCGGGTTCGAGGGTGTCGAGCACATGGCGTTGCTCGACGGGCTGAACCTGAAGCTGACTCGGCGCGGCACTGTGTCGTGCGGTTCGGACTGGCAGACGGACGCGCCCGGCGTGTTCGTCTGTGGTGACGCGCACCGGGGCGCGTCGCTGGTGGTGTGGGCCATTGCCGAGGGACGCAGCGCGGCGCACGCGGTGGACGCCTACCTGATGGGCGAGTCGGATCTACCGGCCCCGGTGCGGCCGGGGACGCTGCCTCTGTCCGTCATCTGAATCGATCAACGACTATGCTGACATGACGTGAGCAGACGCGGAAAGATCGTTTGTACGCTTGGCCCGGCTACCAGCACGGATGAGACGGTGCGGGCCCTGGTCGAGGCCGGTATGGATGTCGCCCGGCTGAACTTCAGCCACGGTGATTACTCCGACCACGAAGCTTCCTACAAGCGGGTGCGGGCGGCATCGGACGCCACGGGTCACGCCGTGGGCGTGCTCGCCGACCTGCAGGGCCCCAAGATCCGGCTGGGCCGGTTCGCCGACGGGCCGACCTACTGGGCTACCGGCGAATCGGTGCGGATCACTGTCGATGACTGCGAGGGCGACCATGACCGGGTATCGACCACCTACAAACGGCTGGCCGAGGACGCTCGACCGGGCGATCGGGTGCTCGTCGACGACGGCAATGTCGGCCTGAAGGTCGACGAGATCGACGGCAACGACGTCGTCTGCACGGTCACCGAGGGCGGTCCGGTCAGCAACAACAAGGGCATGTCGCTGCCGGGCATGAACGTGACGGCGCCGGCCCTGTCCGAGAAGGACATCGAGGATCTCGAGTTCGCGCTGCGGCTCGGTGTGGATCTGGTCGCGCTGTCGTTCGTCCGGTCGCCCGCCGACGTCGAGCTGGTTCATGAGGTGATGGACCGTGTCGGCCGGCGCGTCCCGGTGATCGCCAAGCTGGAGAAGCCGGAGGCGGTCGAGAACCTCGAGGCCATCGTGCTCGCGTTCGACGCGATCATGGTGGCGCGCGGCGACCTCGGCGTGGAACTGCCGCTCGAAGAGGTGCCGCTCGTGCAGAAGCGCGCCATCCAGATGGCAAGGGAGAACGCCAAACCCGTCATCGTCGCCACCCAGATGCTGGAGTCGATGATCGACAGCTCGCGGCCCACCCGGGCCGAGGCGTCCGATGTCGCCAACGCGGTGCTCGACGGGGCCGACGCGGTGATGCTCTCCGGTGAGACCTCGGTCGGCAAGTATCCGTTGGAGGCCGTCAAGACGATGGCCCGCATCATCAAGGCGGTCGAGGACAACTCGGTGTCGGTGCCGCCGCTGACCCACACGCCCCGCACCAAGCGCGGCGTGATCTCGTACGCGGCCCGCGATATCGGTGAGCGGCTGGACGCCAAGGCACTGGTGGCGTTCACCCAGTCCGGAGACACGGTGCGCCGGTTGGCCCGGCTGCACACCCCACTTCCGGTGCTGGCGTTCACCGCGCTCCCTGAGGTGCGTAGCCAACTGGCGCTCACCTGGGGCACCGAGACGTTCATCGTGCCGGAGATGTCCAACACCGACGACATGATCCGTGAGGTCGACAAATCGCTGCTCGAGCTCGGCCGCTACAAGCGCGGTGAACTGGTGGTCATCGTCGCGGGCGCTCCGCCGGGCACAGTAGGCTCCACCAATCTGATCCACGTGCACCGCATCGGCGAGGACGACGTCTAGCGAGAGGTCGTCAGCCACACGGCGCCGGCAAAAGATCTCGAAAGGCATTCCTTGACACACCCGGATTTCGAGGAGCTGCTGGCTGTTCTCGATCTGAATCGCGTCGACGACGATTTGTTCATCGGTGCGCATCCGAGCAAGAACCCGGTGCGCACCTTCGGTGGTCAGATGATCGCGCAGGCGTTCGTCGCCGGTGGCCGCACACTGGAGCACAAACTGTCTCCGAGTGCGTTGAACGCGCATTTCATCGCCGGTGGTGATCCGGAGAAGGATCTGGAGTTCCACGTCGTGCGGCTGCGGGACGAGCGGCGCTTCGCCAACCGCCGGGTCGATGTCATGCAGGACGGCAACCTGCTGACCACAGTGATGCTGTCCTACATGAACGCCGGCCGGGGGCTGGAGCACAGTGTGCCCGCACCTGAGGTTCCGCATCCGGAGACCTTGCCCAAGATCGACGAGCTGTTACGCGGCTACGAGGAGACGGTGCCGTTGTTCGTCGAGGCGTTGCGCCCGATCGAATGGCGGTACACCAACGATCCGGCCTGGGTGATGCGGGACAAGGGCGGCAAGCTCGACCACAACCGGGTGTGGCTCAAGACCGAAGGCGTGATGCCCGAGGATCCGGTGCTGCACGGTGCGGCACTGGTGTACTCGTCGGACACTACGGTGCTCGATTCGATCATCACCACGCACGGGTTGTCGTGGGGCTTCGACCGGATCTTCGCCGTGACGATGAACCATTCGGTGTGGTTTCACCGGCCCGTCAAGTTCGACGAATGGGTGCTCTACTCCACCACCTCACCGGTGGCGGCCGAGTCCCGCGGCCTGGGCACGGGTCACTTCTTCGACGCCTCGGGCCAGTTGTTGGCCACGGTGGTGCAAGAAGGCATCGTCAAGTACTTCCCCGGCACGGCGAAGGCGTGAGGTCGCTCAGCGGCTAGGCGTCGGCGTCACGCCGAACGAATCCTCGACCCGCCGCTCGAACTCGTTCTCGCACCGCTGCTGGGCCGCGGTGTCGTCGCCGGCCTGCTGCAGGCAGTGCATGTACTCGCGGCCGCCGACCTCGTCGAACCATCGTTGCCCGAAGTACACCCAGATCCCGATGAACACCAGGGACAACACGCAGGCGACGGCGCCGAGCGCGATTCCGGTGACAGCGACTCCGCCGTTGGTGGCTTCGCCACGCCGGCAGCGCCCGTGGGCGAGGAAGCCGAGGATCACGGCGGTGACCCCGAAGATCACTCCGCCGATCACCGACCACGTCAGCAGCAGCGCGAAGATCGCGATCACCAGGGCCGCGATGCCCAGACCGTTGGCGGGGGCGCGCGGCGCGGGCTGCATCGGGTACGCGCCATATGGCGGCGCCGGTGGGTATGGCCCCGGATACGCGCCGGGAGGCGGGCCGTACGGGTATGTCGGTGGCGGGGGAGCTCCGGCCTGCTGCGGCTCGTCGTCAGACCCGGGCGGGGTGGATCGCTCGTCGGTCATGTCTGTGAGGCTACTCGCCGACAGCCGTGCCTGGCTGTGGACAACGGACCACGGGGCAGTCGAGCGTGTCCGGAAGATGATGCGTGGCCACGACGACTGCTCGATCTGCGCCGAACCACTCACCGGGAGTGAGGATTTCGGCGAGCACTCGTTGTCCGTCGCCGGCGTCGAGGTTCTCCGTAGGCTCATCGAGCAGAACGACCGAGAAATCTGACAGCAGCACCCTGGCCAGGAGCAGTCGGCGGCGCTGACCGGCCGACAGCGCGGTGTGGCCGCCTTCGAGTACCGTGGCCAAGCCCTCGGGCAGGCCGGACAACCAGTCGGTGAGGCCGACTCGCTCAAGCGCCGAGAGCAGTTCGGCATCGGTGGCATCCCCTCGGACCACGAGGAGATTGTCGCGCACCGTGGTTTCGAAGATGTGTGCGTCCTCGGCGAAAAATGCTGCCCGCCTGGAGTTTTCGTTGAGTCTGTCGGCCATGGCCATCAGCAGCGTGGTTTTGCCTGAGCCGCTCGGGCCGACCACGGCGAGGCGCCCTCCGGCAGGCAGATCGACCGGGGCGACCTGTGGTCGCCGGCGGGCCTCGGGGTCACCATGGGTGAGTGCGAGCAGGCGCCGGGCCGCGATGCGCGACTTGGTCAGCCCGACGGCTGCGTCGGGAAGGGCGGTGGTCGCCTCGAAGGCGGACAACGGCAACAGCATGAGGATCGCCAGGGTGGTCGGTGCGGTCGTGGTGGCCAGTGCGATGCCTGCGGCGACGGCTCCCAGGACACTGGCGCCGATGGCGAGGCTCGGCATGGCGGCGGCTAGGGCTGCGGGCAAGGCGGCGCGGTCGGCGGCCCGGCCCCAGTCGCGGTGGCGTCGGTCCACGGTGGCGATCACCTCGTCGAGCCGGCCGCTGACGCGCAACTCGGGGGCGTATTCCAGCGCGAGCATGGCGGCGGCGTCGCGGTCGCTACGCTGCTGAACCGCAACCGATTCCGCAGCGGCCACCGCGCGGGCGGTGATGGCGGGTGCCACGGCTCCGGCGACCAACAGACACAGGCCCAGCACCGCCGCGGCACTCGGCGAGATCAACGCGATGACACCGACGGACACCGTGCTGAGCACAATGGCAACGACGATCGGCAACACCGAACGCACCACCACGTCGGCCAGTTCATCGACCGAGCTGCCGACCCGGGCCACCAATTCACCGCTGGGCAGTCTCATCGCATCGTCGTCCGGGGCCGCGGCGAGCTTGCGGTACAGGCCGCTGCGGGCATTGGCCGCTGCCCGCAGCGCCGTGTCGTGGGCCGCCAGTCGTTGGCAATAGCCGAGGACGCCGCGTGAGATACCCAGCGCCCGTACCGCGACCACGGCCACCGACAGGTCCAAGATCGGGGGCATCTGCCAAGCCCTGGTGATCAACCAGGCCGAGACACCGGCAAGGGCCAACGCGCTGCCGAGCGAAAGAACACCGAGAACGCTTGCCAGGATCAGTCGGCTCAACCGCGGCCGCAGCAGCTCCACTGCCAGGAGCAGGAGGGGATCACGACGAAACATGTGCAGCACCAATCGTGATCACCTGGTCGCCGATGGCCAATACGGGATCCCGGTGTCCGACCACCACCACCGTGGCACCGGCGCGGGCGCGGGCAACGACTGCCTGCAGCACTCGCTGCTCCATCGCGGCGTCTAGGTGGGCGGTGGGTTCGTCGAGCAGTAGCAGCCGCGCGGACGACCCGAGGGCCCTGGTGAGACCCAGCCGTTGTCGTTGGCCCAGAGACAAGCCGACACCCGTACGGCCGATGTGGGTGTTGAGACCGTCAGGCAGATCGTCGAGTACGTCGTCGAATCCGGTGTCGCGGCAGGCCCGCTCCACATCGTCCAGCGGCCCCAGCAGTTCCAGGTTTTCCAGCACGGTCCCCGGAATGAGCACGGGACGGTGCGGAAGCCAGGCGATGTGGCGCCACCACGTGGTCAGATCCAGGTCGCCGACGTCGACCCCGTCCACCCGCACCGGGCCCGATGGAAGTGTCGCCAATCCGAGGATCGCTTGCAGCGCAGTAGATTTCCCGGCGCCATTCGGTCCGGTGAGAACTGTCACCCCGCCGGGTTCGATTGCCGATCCCAGACCCTCCAGCTCGATCGTCGGTGCGCATGCGGACACCTGCACGCCGCCTTCGGTCGGGGTTTGCGTTTCGCACAGCCGGAACGCCTGTTCGGCTGCGGTCTTGCCATCCTGGGCCGCATGGAACGCCGCACCCACCCGGCGCAGCGGCCAGAAGACCTCCGGCGCCAACAGCAGGACGGTCAACCCGGCCGTCAGTGTCACCTCGCCGTAGACCAGGCGCACACCCACGCTCACCGCCACCAAGGCCACGCCCAGGGTGGCCAGCAACTCTAGAACCAGCGAGGACAGGAAGGCGATCCGCAACGTCGCCATCGCCGAACGGCGGTGGGCAGCGGCCAGTTCGGTGATCCGCTGAGCGGAGCCGGCGGCGCGGCCGACCGCCCGCAGTGTCGGGATTCCGGCCACCAGATCGAGCAAGCGGGCCTGCAGCGTGGTCATCGAGGCCAGCGCGGCCGCCGAGCGCTCAGCGGTGACCAGCCCGATGAGCACCATGAAGATCGGGATCAGGGGCAGCGCGATGACCACGATTGCCGCGGCCTGCAGGTCGTAGCAGGCCATCACGATCACCGCTACCGGCGTGAGGACCGCTGCCTGCACCACCGCGGGCACATAGCCGGTGAAGTACGGTCGCAGGCCGTCGAGGCCGCGCGTCACCACCACCGCGGCGGCATCACGATCGGCTGCCAATCTCCTTGGCGGCAAGGCGGTCACCGAACGCAGCACCTGGCCGGTGAGTTCGCCGATCACCGCTGTCGCGCCCCGTTGTGACAACCGGCCCTGGAGCCATTGTGCGGTTGCCCTCAGCACCCACAGCGCACTGAGGCCGATGATGGCGGCACCGTGTCGGGTCGCCGAGCCCGGATCGGTGATGATGCCGGCGACGATGTGGGCCAGCACCACGGCCGCAGCAATGGTGCTGGCGCTGATCGTCACCCCACACGTCACTGTCGCCAGGAGGTGACGCCGCAGCGCCGATGTCGACCCGGTGGCGCCGCGGACGCCGAGTGCACGCCAGAGGTTCAGACCGACCGCCGTGACAGTCCGATGGGGGCGGGGATGCGATCCGCGGAAATCCGTTTCCGGAAGACCCAGTACGTCCATCCCTGGTACACCAGAACCAGAGGCAGCAGCGTCAACGACGCCCAGGTCATGATCTTCAAGGTGTACGGGGTCGACGAGCCGTTGTAGATGCTCACGCCCCACTCCGGATCGAGGGTGGACGGCAGCAAGTAGGGGTACATCGACCCGAACAGCAACATGACCACGGCCGCCACGACTATCACGGTGGCGATGAACGCCCAGCCCTCCCGGGACCGCGACCACATCAATGCCACCGAGACCAGCAGCGCGATCACCGCGACCGCCAGCGGCGCCCACGTCCACGGCTTCCCGTATTCCAGCTGTGTCCACAACCCGAAGCCCCCGGCCAGCAGGATCACCGGCAGAGTCAGTAGCCGGGCGAACCGGAAGGCGTCATCGCGTATGGGCCCAGCGGTTTTCAAGGCGATGAACACCGACCCGTAGAACGCGAACAACGAGGCCGTCGCGAGCCCACCGAGCAGGGTATACGCATTGAGTATGTCGCCGATTCCGGCATGAACCCGATGGTCGGCGTCAATCGGCAAGCCACGCAACAGGATTGCGAACGCGACACCCCAGAGGATGGCCGGCAACCACGAGCCGACGGCGATACCGAGGTCGGCATACTTCCGCCACTTGGTGTCGTCGATCTTGCCGCGCCACTCGATACCAACGATGCGCAGGATCATCCCGAACAGAATCGCCAGCAGCGGCAGGTACAACGCCGAGAACAGGGTGGCGTACCAGTTCGGGAAGGCGGCGAACATGGCCGCGCCCGCGGTGATCAGCCACACCTCGTTGGCATCCCACACCGGCCCGATGGTGTTCAGGACCGCTCGCCTGCGGCTTTCCGGATCGCCCTCGCCTGCGCTGCCCAGCGGGGCCATCAGCATCCCGACGCCGAAGTCGAATCCCTCCAGTACCACGAATCCGAGGAACAGGACGGCGATGAGGATGAACCAGAGTTCTTGGAGTCCCATCTGAGATCAGTCCTCTCAGTACGCGAAAGACAAAGGGGCGGATTCGTCCTCGTCGGGCGGAGTTGGCGGGGCCGGTTCGGAATCGTGTTCCAGAGGCCCTTCGGTCACGTAACGCCGCATGAGCCAGAACCAGACAACCGCGAGGACGCCGTAGAGCAAGGTGAACACCGCGAGGGAGAAGAACACCGTGCCGGCCGAATGGTCCGAGACACCCTGTTGCACGGTCAGCCGGACCATTTGGTCGCCGGTCGGGTTCGGTACCACCACCCAGGGCTGACGCCCCATTTCGGTGAACACCCAGCCCGCGGAATTGGCCAGGAACGGCGTGGGCAGGGTGATCAGCGCCAAAGTGCCGAACCACCGCTGATCGGGGAGCCGTCGTCCGCGGGTCATCCACAGCGCCACCAGTGCGAACGCCAGTGGTATCAGCATGAGCCCGATCATGGCCCGGAATGACCAGTAGGTGACGAACAGGTTCGGCCGGTAGTCGCCGGGTCCGAACTTGGCTTCGTACTTCTGCTGTAGGTCGTTGACACCTTCGAGGGTGACGCCGCTGAATTTGCCCTCGGCCAGGAAGGGCAGCACGTAGGGAACTTCGATCACGTGAGTCACGCTGGCGCAGTTGTTGTGCGTGCCGACGGTCAGCACCGAGAAGTCCGGATCGGTCTGGGTGTCGCAAAGCGATTCGGCCGAGGCCATTTTCATGGGTTGCTGAACGAACATCAGCTTGCCCTGGACATCACCTGTGAAGAACAACACCACCACCGCGGCCAAGGCCACGACGCTGCCCAGAATCGTTGCCGGCCGGTACATTCCGGCGGATTCGGCTCCGAGGTCTGCGGCCGGGGCGTCCAGCGCCTCGCGAGCGGCCTTGCGCCGGTCCCGCACCATCAGCCACGCACTCACGGCAGCGACGAAGGTGCCCGCGGTGAGCAGCGATCCGGCGACCACGTGCAGGAATGCCCAGATCGCGGTGTTGTTGGTCAGCAGAGCGCCGAAGTCGATGAGCTCTGCCCGCCCGCTCTCCGGGTTGAACTTCGCCCCGACCGGGTGCTGCATGAACGAGTTGGCCGCGATGATGAAGAAGGCCGACGCGTTCACGGCGAAGGCCACCATCCAGATGCAGAACAGATGCACCGCGCGCGGCAGCCGAGTCCAGCCGAAGATCCACAATCCGATGAACGTGGATTCGACGAAGAACGCGACCAGGCCTTCGAATGCCAGCGGTGCTCCGAAAATGTCGCCGACGAAACGCGAGTATTCGCTCCAGTTCATGCCGAACTGGAATTCCTGCACGATGCCGGTGGCCACACCGATCGCGAAGTTGATGAGGAACAACTTGCCGAAGAATCGAGTCAGGCGGTACCAGCTGTCGTTGCCGGTGACCACCCACATCGTCTGCATGACCGCGATCAGCGGCGCTAATCCGATAGTGAGCGGAACGAATATGAAGTGGTAGACGGTGGTGATGCCGAACTGCCACCGCGATACGTCCAAAGCGTCCATCTGGTCCTACTTCCGAGGTCTCAGACCAATCTACGACGGAGTGTAGTAGATGCTCGGGAACCAGCCACTGGCCATGACCGGTGTGTTACGTCACGCCGCCCCCTGGGATGAGACGGCGGCGAGTTTTTTGGCGTCGCTGCGGATTCCGAATGCCGAGATCACCTCGAACACCCCGACCACGATGAGGATGATGCCGGTCACCTGGGTCAGTGCGACCAGACCCTCAAGCGGAGCGACGAACATGATGATGCCTGCGATCACGCTGATGACGCCGACGACGATCTCCCAGATGCGCCCCGGCAGCGAGGGATCTCCGATGGCTGACATCGCGGTTGCGACGCCGCGGAAGATGAACCCGACCCCGATCCAGATCGCCAGCAGGTCGACCGAATTCTGCAGGTTGACGAAGCACAGCACTGCGAGCACCAGCGCCGCGGCGCCGCCGATGAACAGCAACACCCGGCCGCCGACCGACGACCGGATGCTGAAGGCCAGCACGAGCTGCGAGATACCGGTGATCAACAGGTAGGCGCCGAAAAAGATGGCGGTGACGAAGATTGCTGCTCCGGGACGGATGAAAACGAGGATGCCCAGGAGGATCGCGAGGATGCCGCCGACTAATGCAGACTTCCACAGGTGCGGCAACAGGCTTGGGGCAGCGGTGCTTTCCATGGTCGCAGTGTGGCATACGCAGCGGCCCTGAACACGGATTTTACGGTACGGCTGTGGTGTCGAACCATGCTCGTTAAGGTTCCGTTACCGGCGCTGCACCCCCGGCCGGGGGCCGTTAACGTCTCCGATTTGGGATAGCCCGACTAGAGCCGCAGACGAAAGAGAAGAGGCAATCGTGACTGTTGGATGTCGTCCCCGACGAAGCAAGTTGTGGCGTTTCGCGGTGGTCGTCGCCGCGAGCGGTGCACTCGCCATGTCGGGTTGCGCGAGCAATACCGAATCCGGTGGATCCGAAACCAAGGCGACCACCGCGGCAAAGGTTGAAAAGGTCGACGCGATCGCCAACACGTTGCCGGAGCCGATCAAGTCGAGCGGCAAGCTGATCGTCGGCACCGACCCGTCGTACCCGCCCAACGAGTTCAAGGACCCCGCCGGTCAGATCATCGGCTTCGACGTCGATTTGATGAACGCGATCGCGGCCACCCTGGGCCTGACACCGGAATACCGGGCGTCGTTGTTCGACAAGATCATTCCGTCGGTTCAAGGCGGGAATTACAACGTCGGCATGTCCTCGTTCACCGACTCGAAGAAGCGTGAAGAACAGGTTGACTTCGTGACCTACTTCAACGCCGGCTCGGCGTGGGCGCAGAAGGTCGGTGCGGGGATCAACCCGGAGGATGCGTGCGGCAAGAAGGTCGCCGTGCAGACCGCCACGGTTCAGGACACCGAAGAAATGCCCGCGCGCAACGAGAAGTGCCTCAAGGCGGGCAAGCCCGCAATCCAGGTCGTCAAGTTCGACGATCAGACGGCGGCCACGAGTGCCGTGATGCTCGGGCAGGCGGATGCCATGTCGGCGGATTCGCCGGTGACGGCGTACGCGATCAAACAGAGCAACGGAAAGCTCGAGGAGGCGGGGGAGATCTTCGATTCCGCGCCTTACGGCTGGGCGGTGCAGAAGGGTTCGCCGCTGGCCGCGTCACTGCAACAGGCACTTCAGCACTTGATCGACAACGGTGTCTACAAGCAGGTAGCCGCCAATTGGGGTGCGGAGAACGGGATGATCGAGAAGCCGG
The DNA here is from genome assembly GCF_019645875.1 of Mycolicibacterium senegalense. Lineage (GTDB taxonomy): Bacteria > Actinomycetota > Actinomycetes > Mycobacteriales > Mycobacteriaceae > Mycobacterium > Mycobacterium senegalense. The sequence goes on from NZ_CP081000.1 coordinate 2,686,226, forward strand.
TCGTCAACGGTGCGATCAGCTGAGCCGCCGATGAGTGACGCATCGCCGCCGGCCGCCATTGACGCTGTTCCGCTACGGCACCCGTGGCGTTGGGTGGCGGCGATCGTCATACTCGTCCTGCTCGGGTTGTTCGTCTACGGTGCGGCGACCAACGAGGCGTACGGATGGGATACGTACGCCAGGTACCTCTTCGACCAACGCATCTCGGAAGCAGCCTGGAACACGCTGCAGCTGACCATCTACTCGATGGTCCTGGCCCTGATCCTCGGTGTGCTGCTCGCGGTGATGCGGCTCTCGCCGAACCCGGTGCTCAAAGCGGTTTCCTGGACCTATCTGTGGATCTTCCGCGGCACGCCGATCTACGTGCAGTTGGTGCTGTGGGGCCTGGTCCCGGTGATCTACCAGAACATTCAGATCGGTGTCCCGTTCGGTCCGCGGCTGTTCGAATTCAGCCTCTCGGATCCGAACGTCTTCTGGCTGGCGGTGCTGGGTCTGGGTCTCAACGAGGCCGCCTACATGGCCGAGATCATCCGCGGGGGGCTGATCTCGGTGCCCGAAGGTCAGACCGAGGCGTCGATCGCGCTCGGCATGTCATGGGGAATGACCATGCGCCGCACGGTTCTTCCCCAGGCGATGCGGGTCATCATCCCGCCGACCGGCAATGAGTTCATCAGCATGCTGAAGACCACGTCGCTGGTCACAGCGGTTCCCTACAGCTTCGAATTGTACGGTCGCTCAAAAGATATCGGCGTCGCGCTGTTCGAGCCGGTGCCGCTGCTGCTGGTGGCCTCCACCTGGTATCTCGCGATCACCAGTGTGCTCATGGTCGGGCAGTATTACCTCGAGCGGCACTTCTCGCGGGGTGCCTCGCGCAAGCTCACCTCCAAACAGCTCGAGGCGTTGGCCAAAGCGCAGATGGGAGAACCACATCCATGACCGCCGCCGCCGAACCGATGGTGCGGGCCGAAAGCGTGTGTAAGAACTTCGGTGCCTTGCACGTCCTCAAGGGCGTCACCCTGGACGTCGGCAGGGGCGAGGTGTTGTGCATGGTCGGCCCGTCGGGTTCGGGCAAGTCGACGTTCTTGCGGTGCATCAACCATCTTGAGCAGGTCAACGCCGGCCGGCTTTACGTTGACGGAGAGTTGATCGGCTATCGCGAACGCGGCGGCAAGCTGCATGAGATGGCCCCGCGAGACGCCGCCCGGCAGCGCCGCGACATCGGCATGGTGTTCCAGCATTTCAACCTGTTTCCGCACCGCACCGCGCTGGAGAACGTCATCGAAGCGCCCATTCGGGTCAAGAAGGTGAAGAAGGAGGCTGCGGTGGCCCGGGCCAAAGACCTGCTCGACCAGGTCGGGCTGGCCGCCAAGGCGGACGCTTATCCGGCCCAACTGTCGGGTGGGCAGCAGCAGCGGGTCGCCATCGCCCGGGCACTGGCGATGAACCCCAAACTGATGCTGTTCGACGAGCCCACCTCGGCACTGGATCCCGAATTGGTCGGTGAGGTACTGGCAGTCATCAAGAAACTCGCGGGCGAGGGCATGACGATGGTGGTGGTCACCCACGAGATGGGCTTCGCGCGCGAGGTCGCCGACAAGCTGGTGTTCATGGACGGCGGCGTCATCGTAGAGAGCGGCCCGCCGCGCGAGGTGATGGCCAACCCGAAACACGAACGCACAAAGGAGTTTCTGTCGAAGGTGATGTAGCGTCGAAGTCGTGGTTTCGGCACGAGATGGCGTCTTCGTCACTGTCGGGGAACTTCGTGACCGCATCGCCTCGGGCGCTGAAGTCACCGTGCTGGATGTGCGGTGGTCACTGCCTCAACCAGACGGTCAGCAGGCCTATCTCAACGGTCATCTGCCCGGCGCCGTCTACGTCTCCCTCGACGACGAACTGGCCGATCACCGCATCACCGGCCGTGGCCGCCATCCGCTGCCCGCGGGGGCCGATCTGCAGTCCGCGGCGCGTCGTTGGGGAGTGCGCAACGGTGTACCCGTCGTCGTCTACGACGACTGGAACCGAGCCGGGTCGGCCCGAGCCTGGTGGGTGCTCACCGCGGCCGGCATCGACGGGGTACGCATTCTCGACGGCGGCTTGGCCGCCTGGTCGGCGGCAGGTGAGCCGCTGCAAACCGGCCCGGTAACGCCCGAACCCGGCGACGTCACCGTCGTTCACGACGACCTCTACCACGGGACGCTGCGCACCCTGACCGCAGAACAGGCGCATTCCGGGGTGGGCGTGTTGTTGGACGCGCGGGCGCCAGAACGCTTCCGCGGTGAGCTGGAACCAGTGGACCCGGTGGCCGGCCACATCCCGGGCGCCGTCAATCTGCCCAGCACCCAGTTGCTTTCCCCGGACGGCACGTTGCTCCCGGACGCTGGTCTGCAGGCGTTGTTCGCCGATCGCGGGGCGACCGCGGGAGCAGATGTGGGTGCCTACTGCGGGTCGGGGGTGACAGCGGCGCTCGCGGTGGCCGGCCTGGCTGCCGCCGGGGTGAATGCGGCGCTCTATCCCGGGTCGTGGTCGGAATGGGCGTCCGACCCGGACCGGCCGGTGGCTCAGGGCGAGCAGTAGGCCGACGCGCGAAATCGATGCGCCCGGCCCCCGGCCGGCAACTTTATGCTGGGCAAATGCAGCGCCGTCATGACCCGGTCACTCCGTTATGGCGTGCCGCGCAAATCTTTCGGCTGCTGAGCTGCCTGTACGCGCTGGGGTTTCAGATCGCGGTCAACGACGACCTGGCGCGACCGGTGCTCGCCGGTGTGCTGTGTGCTGTGCTGATCGCCTGGAGCGTCGCGTGTGCGGTCGCCTACCTACAGGGCTTCGGCCGCCGCCCGGCCTGGGTGATTGCCGAGATCGCGGTGGTCCTGGCCCTGATGTTGTCGACGCAGTTGGTGGCGTCGGAACACTGGATCGCCGACAACCAGTCGTGGCCCACCACCTTGTGGGCGACGAATGCCACCATTTCGGCAGCGCTGCAGTTCGGCCCGGTCGGGGGGATGGCGGCCGGCCTGGCGGTGATGGCGGCAGCGGCTGCGCTCAAGGGTTATGTCAGCATCAACCTGGGCCGCAATGCCACCGTGGTCATCGAATTGGCCGTGGGCTTGGCGGTGGGCATGGCCGCCCAGACCGCACGGCGCGCACATGCGGAGTTGGAGCGTGCGGTGCGGTTGGCCGCCTCGCTGGAAGAGCGGGAACGCTTGTCCCGCCGAGTACACGACGGGGCGATTCAAGTGTTGGCGCTGATGTCCCGGCGAGGACGCGAGATCGGTGGTGAGGCAGCCCAACTGGCTGAACTGGCCGGCGAGCAGGAGCGCGCGCTACGCCGACTGGTCAGCGCACCTGATCCGGACGTGCACGCCGGTGGTGCCACCGACATCGGGGCTCTACTGCGCGCCCGAGCCTCGGACCGGGTATCTGTCAGCCTGCCGGCAGAGCCGGTTCTGCTGGATTCGGAAGCCGCCCGAGAGCTGTTCGCCGCTGCGGCCAACGCACTCGACAACGCGGCTGCGCACGCTGGGCCCGATGCCCGGGTCTTTGTGCTGCTCGAAGATCTGGGGGATTCGGTCACGGTGAGTATCCGCGACGACGGCGTGGGTATCGCCGAAGGAAGGCTCGACGAGGCGGCCCGGGAAGGCCATGTGGGAATCGCGAAATCGATTGTGGGCCGCATGGATTGGTTGGGCGGCCGCGCGCATTTGCACACCGCGCCGGGATGCGGCACCGAATGGGAGCTCATGCTGCCTCGGCTGGGCCGTGCCGCGAGCGAGAAGGGACAGGCATGACCGAGACTGCGCTGCGGGTGATGGTCGTCGATGATCACCCGATCTGGCGGGATGCGGTGGCGCGCGATCTCGGCGATGAGGGATTCGATGTGGTGGCCACCGCGGACGGAGTGGCATCGGCGCGCACCCGCGCCGGTGTCGTTCAGCCTGACGTGGTGGTGATGGACATGAGCTTGTCCGACGGCAGCGGTGCTACCGCAACCGCGGAAGTGCTGACGGTGTCACCGTCGTCGCGGGTGCTGGTGCTGTCCGCCTCTGACGAGCGTGACGACGTCCTGGAAGCGGTGAAGGCCGGAGCCACGGGGTATCTGGTCAAGAGCGCGTCGAAAGCCGAACTGACCGCAGCGGTGCGGGCCACCGCCGAGGGCCGCGCGGTGTTCACCCCCGGCCTGGCCGGACTGGTGCTCGGTGAGTACCGACGCATCGCGCAACGGCCCGACGACGGGCCCGCTACGCCGAGCCTGACTGAGCGGGAGACCGAGGTGCTGCGCTATGTGGCAAAAGGATTGACGGCCAAACAGATCGCCACCCGTCTGTCGTTGAGCCACCGCACGGTGGAAAACCACGTCCAGGCGACGTTCCGGAAACTGCAGGTGGCCAACCGCGTCGAATTGGCCCGCTACGCCATCGAACACGGCCTCGACGAGTAGTCCTACTCATCACGGCATCCGATTTCGTTGCCACGATGAGCGTATGAGCGAACCTCATCGTGTTGTGATCGCCAGGATGTCGTCGGATCTGGCTGCGATCTCGGCCTATATGAACCGGGCGTACGCAGATCTGGACGCACTGGGCCGCATGCTCGATCAGCCGCCCGCGCCCGTGCCCGTGCCGTTGACCACACCCACGGTGCCGGTGCCGGTGCCCGCTGCTCGCCCCGAGCGATCAGAAGGATGGATCGGCAAGGCGCTCGCGGTGGCTGGGGTGACCGTGACGCTCACCGGCGTGGTGTTGCTGCTGGTGCTGGCGGCGCAGGCCGGAGTTCTGCGCCCCGAGGTCCGGGTTGCCGCGGGCGCTGTTCTGGCTGCAGGACTGGTGGCCGCCGGATGGTGGCTCTATCGCCGCCCGGGTGGCCGGGTCGGCGCGATCGCTTTGGCTGCGACCGGTGTCGCCGCGGCGTACATGGACGTGATCGCCGTGACCACGATCTATGGCTGGGTGTCGGCGCCGGCCGGCCTGACGTTGGCGGTGGCGATCGGAGGCGGCGGCCTGATGCTGGCACGTCGGTGGAACTCCGAACAGTTGGGCTTGCTGGTGCTGGTACCGCTCGTTGTCCTGGCACCGGTCGTGACCGACGGCGTGACGCTGTTGCTGATCGGTTTCATGCTCGCCCTGTCAGCTGCCACGCTGCCGCTTCAGTTCGGCCGGGACTGGCTCTGGTTGTATGCGGCGCGCGTGGCCGCGCCGACGCTGCCACTGGTGCTCGCGCTGGCAGCGGCCTCGATCGATGGCAGGCATGACCTGGTGCTTGCGATGACTTGCGGGCTCGCAGCTGTAGTGGCGTTGGCGGGCGGGGTGGTGGTGCTGCGCTGGACCACCAGGCCTTCGGCGACGGCGACTTTGACAGCCGGTGGCGTGCTTCCGGTGCTGGCGGTGGGCGCTGCGGTCGATCGTGTGATCGCAGCGCTGCTGGTGGCGGCGCTGGCAGCGGCACTGGTAGCGATCGTCGCCCTCGGCGACAGGCTGCCTGGCGTAGTCGTCGCGGTTCGCGCGGTGTGGTCGGTGCTGGCGGCAGTCGCTGCGCTGATCGCGGTGTTGGTCGCCTTCGACGGGCCAGTGGCCGGGCCGGTGCTGTTCGCCATGGCCGCGGTGGTCGCTGTGGGCGGGCCTCACCAGGGCATTGCGCGGCCGATCGCTGCCGGGCTGGCCGCGGTGGGCGGCGTGGTCTACCTTCAGTACGCTGCACCGGACATTTTGCTTCACGGCACCAAAATGTCTGCAGGACTTGCGGTTTCGGTGCTGATCGGCAGCGTGATAGCGGTCCTCGCCGCTGCTGCGATCTCCTGGGCGTGGTCGGTCGACGGCGCGGATCAGGAGGTGGTCCGGTTGGTGTGGATGGTCGGGGCCGTGACGGCGGGATATGCGGTGACGGCCTTCACCGTCACCGCCGGGGTTCTCATCGGGGGCACCGGGGCCGGCTTCTTCGGTGGGCACATGGTGGCGACCATCTGCTGGATCGCGGTGGCAGCCGGGTTGCTCGGCTACGCCGCGCGGCGCCCCAGAGCCGAGCGATCCCTGCCGATCGGCGGCGGAATGGCGCTCGTGACGGCAGCCATGGCGAAACTGTTCCTGTTCGACCTGGGAACTCTCGACGGAATGTTCCGGGTCGCGGTATTCATCGTGGTCGGGTTGGCGCTGCTCGGCATGGGGGGCCGGATATGCGCGACTGCTCAATCAGCAGGATCAGGTGGCCGGTAAGCAGTCGACGTGAGCGTCGCCACATCTTTTCTATTCTGGATTGATTCCAGATTAGAAGCTGTTGACCATGGCATGAGTACACGTCGAAACGAATCCGATATCCAAGGCTTCCAGGCCGCACCGGAACTCGGCCGTCATCTGCAGCAGGTGCTCGTCGACCTGATCGAGCTCGGGACGCAGGGTAAGCAGGCCCACTGGAATGTCGTCGGCACCAACTTCCGGGACCTGCATCTGCAGCTCGACGAAGTGGTCGATTTCGCCCGAGAGGGCAGCGACACCATCGCCGAGCGGATGCGTGCATTGGACGCTGTCCCCGACGGCCGCTCGGACACCGTCGTGGCAAGCACGACGCTGCCCCAGTTTCCCGCCTACGAGCGGAGCACCGACGAGGTGGTCGACCTCATCACCACGCGGATCTACGCCACCGTCGGCACCCTGCGTGGCGTCCACGACTCCGTAGATGCACACGATCCGACTACCGCCGACATCCTGCACCAGCTGATCGATGGTCTGGAGAAACTGGCGTGGCTGGTCAAGTCGGAGAACCGCAAGGTCTAAGCCCCGGTCGGCGGCACCACCGAGGCGGTATGCGCCGGGCTCGCATTCTCGAGCCGGTCGCGTACCGCCTGGTCGCGGTGCCCGACGAGGTACCAGGTGTGCATCAGGCCCTTGCCCTTGATCTCGACATCGCCGCGTTCCTCCAGCACAAAGGCGTGGCTGATTCGGTCATAGACGTTCTGCGGCACCTGAATACGGCCGGCGATGTCGGTTGTCTCCATCCGTGAGGCAACGTTGACCGCGTCGCCCCACACGTCATAGAAGAACTTGCGGGCCCCGACGACTCCGGCGACCACAGGACCGGCCGCCAGACCGATTCGCAGCGGCACTGCGCGGCCTCGTGGATCCTTCAGGTCGGCGACGGCAGCGGCCAGATCGAGGGCCAGGCAGGCCAGCGCCTCGATGTGATCGGCCCGCGGCTTGGGCACGCCCGCGACCACCATGTAGGAGTCGCCGCTGGTCTTGACCTTCTCCAAACCGTGCCGGTCCACCAAAGCATCGAGATCGGTGTAGAGGCGGTCCAGAAAACGCACCAGCTCTGTCGGAGTGATATCGCTGGACCGCTCGGTGTAGCCGGCGATGTCGGCGAACAGGATTGAGGCATCGTCGTACTTGTCGGCGATGATCGTGCGCGACGGTTCCTTCAGCCGCTGGGCGATCGGGGCCGGAAGGATATTGGCCAGCAGTTGCTCGGACCGCTGATATTCGGCTTCCATCGCCTGCTCGGCGCGGGCAATCTCACGTAACGACATCCATACCGTGGCAAACACCATTACTCCGGCTGAGACTGCCGACAGGACGAAGCCTGCAGTCAGCGCCCAGGGTGGCCCCAGTCCGCGATCGTGAGGAACCAGGATCTCCAGCACGATCGCGGCCGCAACCGCCAGTGCCGCCAGCGTCCCCGCCAGCACGATGCGCTCGATTCCCAATACCAGCACCACCAGCGATGCCGCCACCACGAAGTAGAACTGCAGTCCCGAGCCGGTCCCGACCGCAAAGCACATCGTCGACACCGACACGTAGGCGAACAGGAAAAACGCCAGGGGTGCGATCAGTTCGCCAAACCGGTAGAGCAGCGGCACCAGCAGGAACAACGCCGCGGATGCGAGGTTGACGAACCCTAACCGCCACATCGGCCCGCCGAGAAACAGTTGGAAGACCCCGAACCCGCCGGATACCGCGGCGGCGATGCACGTCGCGATGGTCAGCACTCGCAGTCGGCTCGACGCGCTCTCGGCGTAGTGCCGGGTGCGGGCCGGAACGCGGTTGTTCAGCGCCATCTCGGGTATGCAAACCGACCGGCGGAACTCACTGACCACCACGGACAAAGGGTATCGCCGCCACCCGGCGCCTCGGCCGACATTGACGCGACCGCTATTTGCCATCACGGTCCAGCAAATCCGCCGGCATTTCGGTATGTCACAATGGGAACCTGTTCCAGTGCGCGCGGACATTCTGCCGCGATTTCTTCTGGGGGGCTCTATTCGTGGACCGTTCATGGGTGCGTAACACCGCAGCAGGCTGCGCAATCGCTTGCGGTGCCATGGTCGCGGGGCCGGGGGTGCTCGGCACGGCCGTGGCCTCTGCGGATCTGTTCGGAATCGACGTCGACGTTCTTCACATCTTCGGCCACCACAAGGACAAGAAGAAGAAATCCGACCACCGTGCCAAGGTCGGTAACGAGCGCACCGGTGGGTCCAAGAAATCGAACGGCAGCCTCGGCGGGCCGAACGCATCGGCCGGCCCGAAGGCCAAAGTCGGTGCGAGCGACTCCTCGGCGTCGAGCGGTCCCACGGCGAAAGTCGGCTCCAGCCAGACATCGACATCGACATCCACGTCGACAGATGGTGCGGCTTCGACAAATCGTGCGGCATCGACTGACGAGGCCCGGCAGTCGGCCGCCGTGACGGGAACGACCGGGCAAGCCCCCTCGGCGCTCGTATCGGGCGCGACGGCGCAAGCTCCGTCGGCCGTCGTATCCGGCGGCGGGGGAGGCGGCGGTGGAGGGGGATCCACCAGCGGCAATATCGGCCGGGCCCCCAACTTGGCGCCCGTGCCGACCGCCCCGAGCAGCCGAGAAATCGTGATCCGGTCCACCCCGCCGAAAGCCCCGACCGCCCCGGCTCCGTCGGCACCCGCGGCACCGATTGCTCCGGCAGCACCGGTTGCGCCGGTCGTTCCAGTGGCGCCGGTGCCGGTGCTGGTTCCCCGTGTCCCGGTGGTCCCGGCTCCGGCGGCACCGCCCTCGGGGGCGCCACCGTCCGCGCCGAGTGCGCCGAGCCTGCCCGCGCCCCGGTCCGAACCTCCGGCGGCGCAGCCACTTTCGGTGCCGGCCATCCCGGAGTCGTTCCGCATCGGCTACGCCGACTATCTGCGCACGGCCAGCACCTCCGATTTGCTGTTCGCCGTCTTGCCCGGCCTCGGCGGCATCGTGCTGATGACCGCGGCGGGCGGCGTGGTCGGTCTACGGCAGGCACGTGCCGCGCAGACGCTGCCGTCACCGCAGATCGCCCGGTTCCTGCCTTAACGGCTCATGCAGGGTGCACATGATCGCCGCAAATCGGCTGCAGCGATGTACCGGACCAGCCCTCCGCGTCCCCGTGCCATTCGTCGGACCATCCAGGATCTGGTGCCCGAGGCTGAGGTGGGCTGAAATTATCGACAGCAGCAGGAAACCCGTCACCGCCGTCGCGGTGGCCTCCTCGTTCGTACTCGCTGCATCGTTCGTGGTGCTCTACCTCGTTCTGAGCAGCGACGCGCTCACCTCGAACGTGATGGACGGCCGCTACCCGTCGGGTACTGAGGCGCTCCAGGCGCGAGGTGGGACGGTGGCCAGCGCTGTTCTCGCACTCGGCGGATACGCCGGTCTGATCTGGGCGAGGGCGAAACTGAAAACCCCGTTGGTGCGGGTGCTGTGCGGACTGTTCGGTGTGGCGCTGGTGGCGTACCTGCCCGCCACGCTGTTCGTTTGCGTGACCGCCTTTGGTTGAGTGCGCGTAGTGCCCTCGGTGAGATTCGAACTCACACTGTACGGGTTTTGAATCCGTTTCCTCTGCCAGTTGGGATACGAGGGCGTTCCGATCAGTACTGCGGCCTACCACCATAGAGGATGCCCCCGCGGTCGCCGAACAGCGGCCTCCACGACACAATGTCTCCCATGACCGGGTCACCGAAAGACGCTGACAAACCACGCCGCGTGCTCATCGCCGAGGACGAAGCGCTCATCCGCCTCGACCTGGCGGAGATGCTTCGTGAAGAGGGTTACGAGGTCGTCGGTGAAGCTGGTGACGGCCAGGAAGCTGTCGAACTCGCCGAATCGCTGCGCCCGGACCTGGTGATCATGGATGTCAAGATGCCGCGTCGTGACGGCATCGACGCCGCCTCTGAGATCGCCAGTAAGCGCATTGCCCCGATCGTCATCCTGACCGCGTTCAGCCAGCGGGAGCTGGTTGAGCGGGCCCGTGATGCCGGGGCGATGGCATACCTGGTCAAGCCCTTCAGCATCACCGACCTGGTCCCGGCCATCGAGGTGGCGGTCAGCCGCTTCAGCGAGATCGCCGCGCTGGAGAACGAAGTGGCGACGCTAGGGGACCGGCTGGAGACCCGGAAGTTGGTCGAGCGTGCCAAGGGTTTGCTGCAGAGCAAACACCAGATGACCGAGCCCGAGGCGTTCAAGTGGATTCAGCGGGCTGCGATGGATCGTCGCACCACCATGAAACGGGTGGCCGAGGTGGTGCTGGAAACGCTCGAGGATTCAGCGGAATCGCCCGTGCAGGAGAACTGACCGACGGGCCCGGTTGTTAATTGTGGGTTTCCGCTCGCCCGATATTCCGCGTTCAGCCAGGACCCACGCGAGAACCATTCACTCAAGATCCCGCACTCGGGCCGGTCGTTGGCTATGTTCTACCCGAAGCTCCGGCGCCCAGCCCTTACCCGGCCAGGGCGCCGGTGCCGCTGACAACTCTGACCCGGAGGTGAAGCGTGCGCGGTCGCGTGGCACGGAAGGCGTTTGCTCTCGGAAGTGCGGGTGTGGTTGCCCTGGCGATTGCCGGCTGTAACCAATCCTCGCCGGAAGGCGGGACATCGCAGACCGACTTGAAGATCGTCGAGAAGGTCCAGATCGACGAGAACGGCGCTGAGGTGAAGGCCGCCGAAGGGGTTGCTCCCGCTGAGCCCGCCGGTGACGGCAAGGCCGTCTGCCCGCCGGTGATGCTCGGCATGATGGGCGCGCTCAACGGTCCCGACGCCGCGCTGGGCATCAACATCAAGAACGGCGTACAACTCGCGATCGACAAGCACAACGCGGCCAATGCCGGTTGCCAGGTGCAGCTCAAGAGCTTTGACACCGAAGGCGATCCGCAGAAGGCCACCGGCGTGGCGCCGCAGATCGTCGACGACGCGATGATCATCGGCCTGGTCGGGCCCGCGTTCTCCGGTGAAACCAAGGCCACCGGGGATGTGTTCAATCAGGCCGGCTTGGTGGCTGCCACCGCGTCGGCCACCAACGTCACATTGAGCGAGAACGGATGGCGGACGTTCTTCCGTGGCCTGGCCAACGACGGCGTCCAGGGCCCCTCGGTGGCCAACTATCTCAAGAACACGCTGGGCAACAAGAAGGTGTGCGTGGTCGATGACAGCACCGACTACGGCCTCGGCCTGGCCGAGGCGGTTCGCGAAACGCTTGGCCCGGTTGCCGATTCGGCTTGCAATATCTCGGTGAAGAAGGGCGACAAGGAGTTCTCGGCCGCCGTCACCCAGATCAAGGGGGCAGCTCCGGACTCGGTGTTCTACAGCGGTTACTACTCCGAGGCGGCTCCGTTCGTTCAGCAGCTCAAGGACGGCGGCGTGACCGCGACCTTTGTCAGCGCCGACGGCACCAAGGATCAGCAGTTCGTCAATCAGGCGGGCGAATCGTCGAAGGGCGCGTTGCTGTCCTGCCCGTGTGGTCCGGCCACCGGGGCCTTCGCCGACGAGTACACCAAGAAGTTCGGCCAGGCGCCCGGCACCTACAGCACCGAGGGCTACGACCTCGGCACCATCCTGCTCAAGGGCATCGATTCGGGCGCCATCACCCGTCCGGCGCTGCTCGACTTCGTCCGCAAGTACGAGGGTCAGGGGGTGGCCCGCAAGTACCAGTGGACAGACAAGGGTGAGCTGACCACCAACTTGATCTGGATGTACGAAGTCAAGTAGTCCGCTGACGAAACGCGTCCGAGACCACAGCCCGGACTCGGGCGCGTTTCGCTACACACCACAGTCAGGAGCCGCCGCCGGATGATCCATCAGTGCGTCGAGCAGTCCGCTTGCCTGGCATCGAACATCAGCTTCAACCTGGATGGCCTGCGAGACGGCTTCTGGCAGTTGACGATCGACGGCCTGTCCTGGGGCGCGATCTACGCGCTGGTGGCGGTGGGCTACACCCTGGTCTTCGGCGTGCTGCGCCTGATCAACTTCGCCCATTCCGAGATCTTCATGCTCGGCATGTTCGGCGCGTACTTCTGTTTGGACGTGATCCTGGGGTTCTCCCCGAGCGGCAACGCCTACAACAAGGGCGTCGCGCTGACGGTGCTGTATCTCGGCATCGCCATGCTGTTCGCGATGCTGGTCTCGGGCTCGGCGGCGGTCGGTCTTGAGCTCATTGCCTACCGGCCGCTGCGAAAACGTAATGCCCGTGCCCTGACCTTCCTCATCACGGCGATCGGTATGTCGTTCGTACTGCAAGAATTCGTGCATTTCGTGCTGCCCAAGCTCTTGAAGGGCTACGGCGGCAGTAACGCCCAGCAGCCCATCGTGCTGGTCCAGCCGAAAACCCAGTTCACGATCTTCGGCGCGTCGGTGTCGAACGTGACGCTGGTGATCGTGGGTGCCGCGCTGGTCCTCGCGGTGCTGACCGACATCGCGATCAACCGGACGAAGTTCGGTCGCGGGATCCGGGCGGTCGCGCAGGATCCGACCACCGCCACGTTGATGGGGGTCTCGCGGGAGCGCATCATCATGCGGACCTTCCTCATCGGTGGTCTGCTGGCAGGGGCCGCGGCGCTGCTCTACACGCTGAAGGTGCCGCAGGGCATCATCTACTCGGGCGGCTTCCTGCTCGGCATCAAAGCGTTCTCGGCCGCGGTGCTCGGCGGTATCGGTAATCTCCGGGGCGCACTGCTGGGCGGGCTGCTGCTGGGCATCATGGAGAACTACGGACAGGCGGTGTTCGGAACGCAGTGGCGTGATGTCGTGGCGTTCGTTCTGCTGGTACTGGTGCTGCTGTTCCGGCCGACCGGCATACTCGGTGAGAGCCTCGGGAAGGCGCGGGTATGAGCGAGCATCACGGTTCACAGTCCGCCGGACCGCTGACCAAGACGTTATTGGCCCCCGGCGACGCCATTCGCGAGTGGTGGTCGAGCCTGCCGCGAATCGCGAAATGGCTTGTCGGGGTTGTGGGTTTCGGATTGCTGGCCCTGCTGCCGTTGTTCACTCCCAGCTTCCTCAACACCACGGGCATCAGCTTCGGCGGCACCATGGCGCAGTTCGCGATGGTGGCCATCATCGCGATCGGGCTCAACGTCGTTGTGGGGCAGGCCGGCCTGCTCGACCTCGGTTACGTGGGCTTCTATGCGGTCGGCGCCTACACCGTGGCGTTGCTGACCAGTCCCGACAGTCCGTGGAACAAAGTGGGTCCCGACGGGTTCTTCAGTAAGGACTGGGCGTGGCTGTCCTGCGTTCCGTTGGCGATGGCCGTCACCGCGTTGGCCGGGCTCATCCTGGGAACGCCCACCCTGCGGTTGCGCGGCGACTATCTGGCGATCGTCACCCTCGGTTTCGGTGAGATCATCCGACTGCTCGCCGACAACCTCTCCGACATCACCAACGGTTCCCGCGGGCTCAACCAGGTCGCCTACCCGCGGGTGGGGGAGAGCGACAAGCTACCCAACGGGGTGTTCTCCAGCGGCAACTCGGCCGGTGAGGCGAACTACGGAACCTGGTGGTTCTGGCTCGGCCTGATCCTGATGGTCGGCATCCTGCTGTTGGTGGGCAACCTTGAGCGCAGCCGGGTCGGACGCGCGTGGGTAGCAGTCCGCGAGGACGAGGACGCCGCCGAGGTGATGGGCGTCAACACCTTCCGCTTCAAGCTGTGGGCGTTCGTCATCGGCGCCGCGATCGGCGGCCTGTCGGGTGCGCTCTACGCCGGCCAGGTCCAGTACGTGGCGCCGCCGACGTTCAACATCATCAACTCGATGTTGTTCCTGTGCGCTGTGGTGCTCGGTGGGCAGGGCAACAAGCTCGGGGTCATCTTCGGGGCGTTCGTCGTGGTGTATCTGCCCAACCGGCTGCTTGGTGTCGAATTCCTCGGGATCAACCTGGGGGACCTGAAGTACCTGTTCTTCGGTCTGGCGCTGGTGGTGCTGATGATTTTCCGGCCGCAGGGTCTGTTCCCGGTCCGGCAGCAGCTGTTGACCTACGGCAGATCGGCTCGACAGTTGTTGCGCAGCAACACGGACAAGGAGCCGGTGGGATGAGCGAACCCATGCCCGGCGTGGCCGAGAGCGTCGAGGAACTGGCCGGCGTGCACCGTGAGATCCACGCGGCCGAGGGTGAGATCCTGCTCGAGACCCGCGATCTGACGGTCAAATTCGGTGGCCTGGTCGCGCTGGATTCGGTCAGCTTCAACATCCGCCGTGGTGAGATCCTCGGTCTGATCGGCCCCAACGGCGCGGGCAAGACCACCTGCTTCAACGCGATCACCGGTGTCTACCGGGCCAGTTCGGGATCAGTCATCTTCGACGGCGCTCCGCTCGGCCGGATCAAACGTCACCAGATCACGCGCCGCGGCATCGCCCGCACGTTCCAGAACATCCGGTTGTTCGGAGAGATGACCGCGCTGGAAAACGTCATGGTGGGCACCGACGCGCGGCACAAGACCTCGGTGCCCGGAGCCCTGGTGCGTTCTGGAAGGCACCGACGCGAGGAACGATCGGCCATCGAACGTGCCGCGGCGCTGCTCCATTTCGTCGGGATCGCTCATCGCGGGGAGGAGAAGGCGAAGAATCTGCCGTATGGCGACCAGCGCCGCCTCGAGATCGCCCGGGCGCTGGCGACCGAACCCAAACTGTTGTGCCTCGACGAACCGGCCGCCGGGTTCAATCCGGCCGAGAAGGCGTCGTTGATCGAGCTGATCCGAAAGATCCGCGATGACGGTTACACCGTGCTGCTGATCGAGCATGACATGCGTCTGGTGATGGGCGTGACCGACCGGATCGTGGTGTTGGAGTTCGGCCGCAAGATCGCCGACGGCTTGCCACACGAAATCCGCGAGGACCCCAGGGTCATCGCCGCGTATCTGGGGGTGCCCGATGACGAGCTCGGTTGAGACCAGCCGTCCGGTGCTGCTGGAGGTGCGCGACGTGGTGGTGCACTATGGCCGCATCAAGGCCTTGCACGGCGTCTCGCTGGTGGTGCACGAGGGCGAGTTGGTGACTCTGCTGGGTTCCAACGGTGCCGGCAAGACGACCATGATGCGGGCGATCTCAGGTCTGCGGTCGCTCACCTCGGGCTCGGTCTGTTTCGAGGGCCGCGACATCTCCCGGGTGAAGGCGCATCAGCGCGTGATCGACGGGCTGATCCAGGCTCCCGAGGGGCGCGGGGTGTTTCCCGGGATGACCGTGGTGGAGAACCTCGAGATGGGTTGTTACGGACGTAAGTTCGCCACCCGCGCCGAGCATGACGAGCGCCTGGACTGGGTGTTCGAGACGTTCCCGAGGCTTGCCGAGCGCCGGTCCCAGGTCGGCGGAACCCTCTCCGGTGGGGAACAACAGATGTTGGCCATCGGGCGGGCCCTGATGGCCCGGCCCAGAGTGCTGCTGCTGGACGAGCCGTCGATGGGACTGGCTCCCATGGTGATCTCGCAGATCTTCAAGATCATCTCCGAGATCAACGCTCAGGGCACCACTGTGCTGCTGGTCGAGCAGAATGCCCAGCAGGCGCTGAGCCGGTCCGACCGGGCCTACATTCTGGAAACCGGTAGCGTCACGCGCACCGGTGACGCGCGGGAACTGTTGGCCGACGACAGCATTCGCGCCGCCTACCTCGGAGTGGCCTAGCCCATGGTCGGCAAGTCGATCGTGCTGTTCGTCCTGGCCGCGGTGCTGGAGATCGGCGGGGCCTGGCTGGTGTGGCAGGGGGTGCGCGAGCACCGCGGCTGGTTGTGGATGGGCGCCGGCGTGATCGCGCTGGGCGCCTACGGGTTCGTGGCGGCCTTCCAGCCCGACGCTCACTTCGGGCGTGTCCTGGCTGCCTACGGCGGGGTGTTCATCGCCGGATCGTTGTTGTGGGGCATGGTCGCCGACGGTTTTCGGCCCGACCGCTGGGATGTGGCCGGTGCACTCGTGGCCCTGGCCGGAGTCGGCCTGATCATGTACGCCCCGCGCTGACCGTCAGGCCAGGTGGGCGCTGTCGTCGTCGAGGTCGTCGCGGCTCAGACCCATGGGGGTAGCAGCCGGGACATCGCCTGCGGCCACCACCTGCCGGGTGATGGGCGTGAGGACTTGGAACAGAGTGGTGATCTCGTCATCGGTCAACGCGTCCAGTGCACTCAGCGCCAGGGCATCGGTGCGATCTTCGATGGCCTGCTTGATGTCCCGCCCGGCTTCGGTGAGCTCACCGTCGACGTCCAGCCAGCCGCGGGAGCGCAGCTGTTCGACATAGCCGGCCCACTGCTTCTCGTCGTAGTCGCGGCTGCGCATGATCATCTCGCGGGGTACGCGTCCGGCCGCGGCGTGCAGCACGTTGCTTTGCCGGCCGCTGATCCCTTCGGCTACCAGCACCGCGATGTGGGCGTCACCGCGGTGCTCACGCAGCAGGGTGACGGCGTGCCAGAGTTTGGCGATGGGGTCCTCGGGCCACGGCAGAGCACGGTTGGCGGCGTAGAGCGGCCGGCCATCTAGAGGTGCAGTGCGAGCAGCCTTCGCGGTCAGTTCGGCCGCCAACTGGGTCGGCTCGGAATCGGTCACCCCGGATCGCCGCAGTGCCGCGACTGCCGCAGCCGATCGAGCCTGCAAAAGTACTGCCGGACTTGCCTTCTCCCATGCGGCCGGGAGCGCCTTGGCGACCCGCTCGGTGGTGAAGTTGTAGAACGTGGCAGCGACGACATCGGGGGCCACGATGCCCAGCGGGGCGGAACGGGCGGCGAAGTAACCCATCCAGAACCCCCGGTAGCCGAGGTCGTCAAGGGCTGCGCGCGACTCTGGTGCGAAGTAGGTGACCGCATGTACGGGTTCGAGCCGGTCGAAGAACCGGCGCGCCAATGCAGGAGTACGACCCATACAGCTAGTTAAGCATCGGGCCGGTCGCCTTCGATCACCGCAGTGGCCGCCTCGTCGATGATGGCTCGCATCGCCCGCTCGGCGGCGTCCTCGTCGCGCAGCCGGATCGCCCTGGCCACCTCGTCGTGCAACTCGATGGCAGCCGGGTTGGGCGAGTCGGGCATCAGACCATGTTGGGTGCGGCCGGCGAGGACCTCAGCCACCACGTCGTTGAGCGCGCGGAACATCTCGTTCCCACTGGCCTCTAGGAGTGTCTGGTGGAAAACCTTGTCCGCCAACAGGTATGCGTCGAGGTTTCCGGACCTGCCGTGCACCACCATGTCCGAGACGGCGGCGGCAAGAATGCGGCACTGGTCCGGGTTGGCCCGCCGGGCGGCGAGGGCCGCGGCGGCCGGTTCGAAACCCCGCCGAAGCTCCGACAGTGAGGCCAGCAGGGCGGCGCGGTCTCCGGCCTGCAGGCGCCAGCGGATCAGCCTGGGGTCGAACACATTCCACTTGCGCGGGGGCTGGACGGTGATCCCGACCCGGCGCCGCGATTCCACCATGCCCATCGATTCCAGCACCCGGATCACCTCCCGGGCGACGCTGCGGGACACCTCGTGCTCGGCGCTGAGGCGGTCCAGGGTCAGCACCTGCTCAGCCGCCAGCTCGCCGGAGACGATCCCGGTGCCGAGTGTGGTCAACAAGCCGGCATGCAGCGCGCCGACGTTTGAGGGCGATGACACGCTTACATCGTGTCATAACGCTTGCCATCGAGGAATAGACCGATTTAATCGAGATGCTATTGCAATCGTATGACTTTTAAGTCATGCTTTGTGACGGCAGACACATATTGTGAGGCGGATGTATGGGTTCACCAATCGTGGTCATGGGCGTGTCCGGGTCGGGAAAATCGACGGTCGGTGCGGCGTTGGCCCAGCGCTTGCGAGTGCCGTTCGCCGATGGCGACGACTTTCACCCGGCCGCCAACATCGCCAAGATGTCCGCGGGCCACGCGCTCGATGACGACGACCGCTATCCCTGGTTGGAAGCGATCGGTGAGTGGCTCGCCGACCATCGCGACGGTGGCGTGATGAGTTGCTCGGCGCTCAAACGCAAGTACCGCGACCAGCTGCGGCGGCATTGCCGCAATGTCATCTTTCTGCATCTGAGTGGCTCAGCCGAGGTGATCCGTAGGCGCCAGGCCAGCCGGCCAGGTCACTTCATGCCGGCCGCCCTGCTCGATTCCCAATTCGCGACGCTGGAACCGCTCGGCTCTGACGAGTCCGGTGTCGCCATCGAGGTCGATCAGAGCATCGACGCCATAGTCAATGAGTACATCGATCGCGTTTCAGCCGAATCCGACACTGCTACAACAGAACAGGAGAACCGATGACCTCGGCGCTCACTCATCTCGCAGCCGGGACGGAACTGGTCGAACCGGTGGCGGGCGGCGCGCAGCTGGTCTTGGCCGCACTGGCCGGCATAGCCCTGATCGTCCTGCTCATCACGATCGTCAAACTGCATCCGTTCCTGGCGCTGATCTTCGGCGCGCTCACCGTGGGTATCGCGGCGGGGGAGAACATCAGCGATGTCCTCGCCTCGTTCACCAGTGGTTTCGGTTCCACTGCTGCCAGCGTCGGAATACTCATCGCTCTCGGCGCGATGTTCGCCAAGCTGTTGGCCGACTCCGGCGGCGCCGACGAGATCGTGGACACCATCGTCGGGCATGCCTCACCGCGGGCGCTGCCGTGGGCGATGGCACTGGTGGGCGCGATCATCGGTCTGCCGATGTTCTTCGAGATCGGCCTGGTACTGCTGATGCCGGTGATCTACCTGGTGGCCCGCCGTTCGCAGCTGTCCTTGATCACGGTCGGCATCCCCGCTCTGGCGGGACTTTCGGCGATGCACGGATTCGTGCCACCGCATCCGGGACCCGTCGCCGCGATCTCACTGCTCAACGCCGACTTGGGTGTGACGCTGGCGCTGGGGGTGCTGGTGGCGATTCCGACGATCGTCGTGGCAGGCCCGCTGTTCGGCAAGTTGGCCGGACGCTGGGTGGTTCTCGAAGTCCCGGACCGGTTCGATGCCTCGGAAACGACCGGCGTTGACTCCGACGGCGGTACGGCCGCGACGACCGTCACGAAGACGCGACCGAGCTTCGCGATCACGATGTTCAGCGTTCTGTTGCCGGTGGCGTTGATGATGGGCAAGGCACTTGTCGACATCTTCGTCGACGACAAGACACATCTGCTGCGTCAGACCTTCGACATCGTCGGCCAGCCACTGATGGCGCTGCTCATCGCCGTGGTGGTCGGCATGTTCACGCTCGGTCGCGGTGCGAGCATGAGCCGGGACCAGATCGTGAAATGCATCGAGTCGTCGCTTCCACCCGTGGCCGGCATCATCCTGATCGTCGCGGCGGGTGGCGGCTTCAAACAGGTGCTGGTCGACACCGGAATCGGCACGTTGCTGGCCGAATGGGCCAAGGGTGCCAATCTGTCGGTGGTTCTGCTGGCGTGGGTGCTGGCGGTCCTGATCCGCTTGGCGACCGGTTCGGCCACCGTGGCCACCATCACCGCGTCGTCACTGATGCTCGGGTTGGTCGAGGGGATGAGCACCGGCGAGGTGTCGCTGGTCGTGCTCGCGGTGGGCGCTGGCTCACTGTTCTTCTCACACGTCAACGACGCCGGATTCTGGCTCGTGAAGGAGTATTTCGGGATGACTGTCGGGCAGACCATCAAATCGTGGTCCCTGATGGAGACGGCGCTGTCGGTGGCCGGTCTGATCGTCGTTCTGATGCTCGGGCTGGTGATTTGACCCAGTTGTGTGCGGCGCCTCGTGAACGGGCGCCGCACACAACCACCCTTCAGCCTCGAACCACCTGTGTTCCACCGGCGAGTTCGTCGTGCTTGCCCTGCTTGGTGGGGCTGGAACTGATGGTCACCGCGATCACGATCATCGCGATGACTGCCAGAAATCCGCCGGCATAGGGAACGATCGGCAGCAGCGTGAACGCGTTGCGAATCATCGATTCCTTCGCCGTCGGTTTCGGTGTACCGCCGGGACCGCGCACGGCCAATCCCAATATCTTCTTGCCCGGTGTCGAGCCGGTCGCAACTTCCAGTCCCACGAAGTAGACGAACATCAGCAATCCGGTGAACAGGCCGGTCACCCAGATGCTGGACAGCGAATCGGTGAAGAACCCGAGAATCACCGCCACGATCTCGACGATGATGCCGTCGATCACCCTGGCGAACCAGCGTCGACCCAAGCCGCCGGGGGTCTGGGTGGCATATGGCGGCGGGTAGCTGCCCGGTTGCCCGTACTGCCCGAATTGCGGTTGAAAATCACCCGTGGTCATGCCCCAACGCTACCGACCACGGTGCTGGTCCAGTTGGGTTCGCGCGCGATCCGCCAGCGCAGCGGAACGTTCGCGGGCTGCCTCGGCCAGTTCCGGTGCCCGCTCACGAGCCACGAGCGCGAACTCTTCGGCGCGGGCGCGCGCGGCGTCGGCCACCTCGGGCCCGTGTTCGCGTGCCAATTGAGCCCATTCGCTGGCTCGTTCCACCGCTGCGTCGGCGAGTTCTCGGCCACGCTCGGCCCCGACGGCCAGACCGTGCCCGATCTTCTCGGCGAGCGCACTGTCGGTGAGCGCGTCACCGCCGGCGGCCACACCGGGTACCGCGGCGGCGATGCTGGCCGAGACGTGCTGCGCGGCACGGCGTCCGCGCCAGGCCAGCGACGGTTTGCCCGCGGTATCGGCGGCGGCGATGATCAGGCCGCCCAGCAGGCTGACGTCGGTGAAGAACTCCCGGCGCTGGGCAGCAGCCTGTTGTGGGTCGGAATCCTTCAGGAATGCCTGTGAGCCGATACTGCGCGGCACCATGGTGACGGCGAGTGCGGCCGCAGTCAGCCGTGGGGCCCGGCCCAGCGCGAGGAGCACCCCACCGGCCACTTGAACTGCCGCGTTGACTCGCGCCACCGTTGCGGCGTTGTTCGGAACCCCGGCTCCTACCGGCCCGGGTAGTGCACTCAACGCACCAAGTGTTCTGCGTGTGGTCTCGGTGGCCGTACTCGGATCGCGCAGGGTATCGACACCACGGGCGAT
Organism: Mycolicibacterium senegalense; assembly: GCF_019645875.1. Lineage (GTDB taxonomy): Bacteria > Actinomycetota > Actinomycetes > Mycobacteriales > Mycobacteriaceae > Mycobacterium > Mycobacterium senegalense. Next base: position 2,707,390 of record NZ_CP081000.1, read on the forward strand.
GAAGGTCGCAGACAACATGGGGCGGGCGATTCGTCTGATCAACATGGGCTAGGAGTTCCCCGAGCCGCCCACGGCAAACCTGTCGGCTCAGTCAGCGCGTCCGCAGGTCGGCGAGAGTGTGCGGGTAGCTTCGCGGGGGTGGATCCCATGACCGGTATCGGCACCGGGCTATGAACTACGACTGGGAACGGTTGGGCGAGGACGTGTGGCGCACGCGCCTGCCGTTTCTGGATGTGACGGTCGGCCTGGTCGGTGGCAGCACGAAGGCTCTGTTGGTCGATGCCGGTACGACTCTGACCGAGGCTCGCCGGATTGAGGACGACGTGGCGGCCCTGACCGGCCATCGCGTCGCCCATATCGTACTGACGCACAACCATTTTGATCATATTCTTGGAGCTTCCTGGTTCAAGGATGCGGAGATCACTTGCGCGCCAGAGGTTGCCGACACCATGTCTGATGGCCGGGCGCAATTGCGTACGGATGCGATCAGTCACGGCGCCGATGCCGGCGAGGTCGATCGCGCGATCGCGTCGATGCGAGTGCCGGCCCGCCCGGTGGCCGGCGCCGACATCGATCTCGGCGGCCGGAGCGTGAGTATCGGTCACCCGGGCCGTGGTCACACCACGCACGACTTGATCGTGACGGTGCCCGATCGGCACCCCGTGGTGTTCTGCGGTGACCTTGTCGAGCAGTCCGGTGACCCGGTCATCGACGCCGATTCGGACCTGGCGGCGTGGCCGGCCACCCTCGAGGCGGTGCTGGCCGCCGGCGGGCACGACGGAGTGTTCGTTCCCGGGCACGGCGCGGTCGTCGACGCCCATTTCGTCCGACGACAGCAGCGCTGGCTGAGTGCCCGGGGTCGTTGGTGATCCCCGCCGTCCAATTTAATTAGCCCATATGCGACGATTCGCCGATGACCGAGGTTGACGCCCATTTCGTGCAGTCCGAGCAGGACCGGTTCCAGCCGACGCGCTTTGCCCAGAGTCACTGGGGTGAAGACCACCTCAACGGGCCGGCGCTGGTGGGCCTGGCCGCACGGGCGCTTGAGTCGTCCTTCGGCCTTCCCGAGTTTCTGCCGGCTCGGTTGACGGTCGACCTGTTCAAGGCGGCCCGTGGGCTACCGACGACGACGAAGGTGGCGCTGATTCGCGACGGCAGACGGGTTCGCAACTCCGAGTGCGAACTGGTTCAGGACGGCGTGACCGTCGCGCGCGCGACGTTGGTGCAGTACCGGTTGAGTGAACCACCACGAGGTGAGGAGTGGAGGGCGCCTGCTCTGTTCGAACCTCCGGCCGCGCTCGACGGGGGCCGGACGACGTACATGGGCAGCGACGAGGGCGGTTGGAGCCGTGCGATCGCCGACCATCAGAACGCATCTCGTAAGCGGTTCATGAACCGCACCATCACCGTGGTTCAGGGACAGCCGAATTCGCCGTTCGTGCGGGCCGCTATGGCGGCTGAGGGCACCAGCCTGGTCACCAACCTGGGAACCGCCGGCGTCGGCTACATCAACGGTGACCTCACCGTGGCGCTGTCTCGGCTCCCCGGTGACGAGTGGATCGGGGTGCAGGCCGATTCGCATTGGGCCGCAGACGGCGTCGCCGTCGGTGCGTCGACGTTGTACGACAGTGCCGGAGCATTCGGCACCGGCCTCGTCACGGCGATCAGCAACCCGGCGGCTCAGATCGATTTCAACAACGACCCGTTCCCGGATCGCACCGCACCGCGTTGACCGCGCGACCAGCGCTGAGGTTTCCAAAAGGGCCTCAGTGGCAATTCAGCACGCATGGCCGAGCTGGATGACGGGTTCGAACGTGTGCTCTTGCAGGAGCTCTTGTCAGCGTACGGCCCCTGCGGCCAGGAGGACCAGGTCCGCGAGATCTGTCGCCGGGAGCTGGAAAACTTCGTCGACGAACTTTCGACCGATGCCGCCGGTAACCTCGTCGGGCTGATCAAAGGGGCGAAGCCGGGTGCCGCCACCACCCGGATACTGGCCCATCTCGACGAACTGTCCATGCTCGTCAAGCGGATCGAGCCGGACGGCACGCTGCGGCTGACCCCACTAGGCACCATGTACCCGGCCAATTTCGGTCTGGGCCCCGTCGCGATTCTCGGCGACGACGAAACCCTTTGCGGGGTCCTCGCATTGGGCTCAGAGCACACCACGCAGGAAACGCCGCACGTCTGGCAGACCAAGCCCGACCAAGGTGACAAGGCACTCGATTGGCCGGACGTCTATGTGTTCACCGGCCTGGAGCCCGAACAGTTGGGAAAGGCAGGTATCGGGCCGGGCACCCGGGTGTGTATCGACCGCAGTAAGCGGGAGCTCATCGAGATCGGCGACTACCTCGGGTGCTATTTCATGGACGACCGGGCTGCAGTGCTGGCGTTGTTACTCCTGGCCCGGCGGGTGCACGACACCGGTCGGCGTCCAGCCGGAGATCTGTATCTCGTCTTCACCACAAACGAAGAAGTCGGCGGGGTAGGGGCGGCGCATGCGTGCCGGACATTGCCCGGTGATCTCACGCTCGCGGTAGAAGTCGGACCGACGGAGGCGGAGTACGGCACCACGGTGACCGGCGGTCCGATCGTGGCATACAGCGACGCGCAGTGCGTGTACGACAAGGGTGTCGCCGATCGACTGTGTGCGATTGCCCGAAACCTCGGACACTCGCCGCAAGCCGCGGTGCTCGGCGCATTCGAATCCGATGCGTCACATACAAAGGCTTCCGGGTTGTCGCCCCGGGCCGGATTGTTGTGTCTGCCCACCTTGAGTACGCATGGCTACGAGGTGATCTCGCGCACCGCGATAGCGGCGGTGACAGACGTACTGGTCGATTTTGTAGTCCATTTTTGATCGACCCGATTTGATCTCTTGTTTCCCGCCGATGGGTTGGGCATCGTGGCGAGGCTTCTGTACCACCCCTTGAACCCCTGATCAGCGCTCACTCACCACCGATCGGCACGGTCGTATCCACCGCACCCTCGGCCACCCGGTGCTCGACGCTCTTCGACCGACCGAAAGAACGCATGACATGCCTCGTACCGTCCTTCGCCGTGCCCTGATGACGTCCGCCGCAGCCTTGTCGGTTGCGATGGTGGCCGCCGGGTGCGGAAGTGGGACACAGAAAGAATCCTCGGGCGATGGCGGCACGCCGGTGAGCGGCGGATCCATCGTGTACGGCGCTGACCGGGAGCCGACCTGCCTCGACCCGCACAACTTCGGTGACATGCCGCAGACCTACGTCGCCAGACAGTATCTGGACTCGCTGGTCTCGGAACGTCCCGACGGCTCGGTCGTACCGTGGCTGGCCGATTCGTGGACGGTGTCCCCGGACGGGTTGGTCTACACCTTCGCGATCCGCTCCGGGGTGAAATTCCACGACGGCACCCCACTGGATGCCGCTGCGGTGCAGGCCAACTTCGAGCACATCCTGGATCCGGCCACACAGTCACAGACCGATGCGGGTTATCTGCGGCCGTACTACAAGTCGTCGCGCGCGGTGAATCCGTCTACGTTCGAACTGACGCTGTCCTCACCGTATTCCGCCCTGCTGCCGGTACTTTCGCAGGCGTTCTTCGGAATCGAGTCACCCAAGGCGATGGCCCGGGGCCTGGAGGCCAACTGCCAGTCGCCGGTCGGCACCGGACCGTTTATCGTCAAACAGTGGATCCGCGGCCAAAGCGTCGAACTGGACCGCAACCCTGACTACAACTCGGCTCCACAAGACGCCAAGCATCAGGGGCCGGCCTATCTCGAGCACGTCAGCTGGAAGTTCCTCGAAGACGGTTCGGTCCGGTTCGCGGCGCTACAGGGTCGCGACGCCGACATCATCTTCAACCCACCGCCTCAGCAGAAGGCCGCGCTGGAAGCCGACCGCAACCTGGTCCTGCAGGCCTTCACCCATACCGGGCTGCCCAACGGTATTGCGCTGAACACCAGCCACAAGCCCTTTGATGACAAGGCGGTGCGTCAGGCGTTCATCCACGGCGCCAATGCCGAAGCAGCCGTTCGCAGCGCGTATCTCGGCGTGTTCGACTGGGAGCCGGGCCCGCTGTCGTCGACGACGCCCTACCTGCGCGACGATCTACGTGACCACTACACCCACGACCCGGACAAGGCCAACGCGCTTCTGGACTCGGCGGGATGGACCCAGCGCGACGCCGACGGCTACCGCACCAAGGACGGCCGGCGCCTGACCGCCCAACTGGTCTACTCGTCGGATCCGGGAGACACGCCGCCCGCCGATGTCACTCTGTTCCAGAACATTCAGGCAGCCGAGAAACAAATCGGCTTCGATGTAGTGCTCAAGCCGCTTCCCGCCGACCAGTACTACGCGGCATTTACGAACAAGGATGCCTATGACGGATTAACCGGCGCGTACTGGAACAGCCCGACACCGGCCGTGCTCTCGATCGTGTACTCCAGCGATTCGCTGAAAGCGGCTCCGGGCAACAACATGTCGTGGGTTTCGGATCCCAAGATCGACGATCTGCTGCGCCGGGCGGCGGCGTCGATCGACATCGAGCAGCAGAAGAAACTCTATGGCGAGGTCGAGCAGGTCGTCGCCGAGAACGCCTATCACCTCGGCTTGTACCCGCAGACCACCCGACTGGTGGCAAAGAAGCGACTGAAGGACGTCTGGATCGAGCCGTCAGAGGGTGAGCCCGTGCTGCACGACGCGTGGCTGGCGCCGTGAGGCGCGCGCTGATCCGAATTGCCGCAATGCTCGGAGTGCTCTGGGGCGCAGCGACTTTGACGTTCCTGGCGCAGCACCTGATGCCGGGGGACCCGGCTCAGACGATTCTCGGCGGCGCCGGGTCGAAACCCAGCCCCGAGCAACTGGCCGCGGTCAACGCGCAGTACGGGTTCGACCGGCCACTGCTGACGCAGTATGTCGGCTATCTCGCTGGGCTGCTGCGCGGCGACCTGGGCACGTCATACGTGCTCAAGCAACCGGTGGCCGACATCATCGGGCAGCAGGTGGGGCCGACCCTGGTGTTGACGATCACCGCGTTGGCGGCCTCATGGGTGATTGCCGTGGTGGTCACCCTGCTCACCGCGCATCGCAGCCGGGTGCTGTCCGCGCTCGGTTCGGGTGTGGAGATCGTTTTGGCCGCGTTGCCGCAGTATTGGCTCGGCATCGTGTTGTTGGTGGTCTTCGCGTTCCAGCTACACCTGTTCCCGGTCGTCGGCGACGACGGGGTTGCCGGCCTGGTACTGCCGGCATTGACTCTGGCACTACCGTTGGCCGGCTTCCTCGGCCAGGTGACCCGCGACGAGTTCTCCACGGCGATGGAGCAGCCATTCGCCGTGTCGGCACGCGCGCGCGGAATGAGCGACTGGGGTGTGCGCTGGCGCCACGCGTTGCGGCACGCGGTGTTACCCGGCCTGTCCCTTTCGGGTTGGGCCCTGGGGTCGTTGTTTTCGACGGCCGTGATCGTCGAGATCGTCTTCGTGCGACCCGGATTGGGCCGCATCTTGGTCGACGCCGTCACCAAACAGGACATGCCGGTGGTGGTGGGAGTGACGCTGCTGGTGGCGTTGGTCTACGTGGTGGCCAACCTCGTGGTGGACATCGCGTTCGTTCGGATCGACCCCCGCCTCAGGAGGGCGTGACATGGCTGTGCGGATCATCGACCGGCCCACGGCGGGGTCGGGCCGCGGTGTCTGGGCCGGCGGACGGTTCCGACCGGTGGTGTGGATCGCCGGTGCATACCTTGCGCTGATGCTGGCCTGGGCGCTGGCCCCGGCGCTGTTCACCAGTGAGTCGCCGTTTGACACCGATATCGAGACACCGCTGCAGGTCCCGTCCTGGGAGCACTGGTTCGGTACCGATGCGTCCGGACGCGACATTTACACCCGTGTCGTCTACGGCACGCAGAGCTCGCTGGCGATCGGGGTCGGGGCCACCGCGTTGGCGCTGAGCGTCGCGATCGTCTTCGGCCTGGCTTCCGGGTTGGGCGGCCGGCTCACCGACGGAGCCATCAGCCGCTTCCTCGAGATCGTGCTCGCCCTGCCAGGCATGCTGGTCGCGCTGCTGTTCATCGCGATGCTGGGCCCGGGCGCAGCCACCCAGATCGTCGCTGTCGCGATCGGTTCGGCCGCGGGGTACGCGCGGATGATCCGGGGGCAGGTGCTGGCGGTCAAGGACTCCGGATATGTGAGCGCTGCAATCGCTCTCGGGCATCCACCGCATCGCATCGTCAGCCACCACATCTTTCCCAACGCGATGCGCCCCCTGGTGGTCCTGGGAACCATGGGCGTGGGTCAGTCGATCGTGTGGGCGTCCTCACTGAGCTTCCTGGGGCTGGGCGTCGCCCCACCGGCACCCGAGTGGGGCGCCATGCTCAACGCCGGACGCGACTTCGTGTCCACAGCTTGGTGGCTGGAAGTGTTCCCGGGCCTGGCGATCGTCGGCTGCACCCTCGCAGTCACCGTCGTAGGCCGCTACCTGCAGCAACGCCTGGAAGGACGGCTGACATGACCGACGTACTGCCCGCTCGGCCTCGAACCGCAGGGGAGCGGTCGGACCGACTGGTCGATGTTTCGGGTCTCGAAGTCTCCTTCGGGCTCGGCCGCGCGCGCCGTCGCGTGGTTCATGGGATCTCGTTCCATCTCGATGCTGGGGAGTGCCTGGCGCTGGTCGGCGAATCCGGCTCCGGCAAGAGCGTGACCGCGCGCACTCTGCTGGGTCTGACCGGCGCAGCTTCGTCGGCGCGGGTAAGGGCGGACCGCCTCGACGTAGGAGGCGAATCGGTACTGGGATACCGCGATCGCGACTGGCGGGCGGTGCGCGGCAAGAAGGCCGGTTTCGTGCTGCAGGACGCCCTGGTGTCTCTGGATCCGCTGCGCAGTGTGGGCCGCGAAATCGCCGAGACGCTGCGGCTGCACCGGTTCGGCAACCGGGCGCGACGCTCCGCACGGGTCATCGAACTGCTTACGGCCGTGGGTGTGCCGGACCCAGAGCTGCGCGCCCGGCAACTCCCACACGAGTTGTCCGGCGGCCAACGGCAACGGGCATTGATCGCTTCGGCGATCGCTCTGGACCCGCCGCTGCTCATTGCCGACGAGCCGACCACCGCGCTGGATGTCACCGTGCAGGCGCAGATCCTCGACCTGCTTGCGGAGATGAAGGATCGTGGCACCGGCCTCCTCGTGATCAGCCACGACCTCGCGGTGGTGAGCCGATTGGCCGATCGGGTGGTGGTGATGCGCGACGGCCGTGTGGTGGAACAGGGTTCCGTGGCTCAGGTGCTCTCGGCGCCGGCACATCCCTACACGCAGTCGCTACTGGATGCGGTACCCGCGGCTCACCGCAAGGGCACTCGGTTGTCGACCGCGTCGCCACGCCCAGCGCACCAGGTGACCCGCGAGACCCCGCCCGATGACGGAATCCTGCTGCGGGCAGAAGGTTTGGTGAAGCGGTTCACCGGTCCCGACGGGGTGTCCCGCACAGCTGTGGACGGTGTGTCGTTCGCCCTGCGGGTCGGTGAGACGCTCGGGATCGTGGGGGAATCCGGCTCAGGTAAGACCACCACGGCACGCCTGGCGCTGGCCCTGCTCGATCCGGATGAAGGCAGTGTGTTCCTGGCCGGTGAGCCATGGAGTCATGCCACCGAATCCGAGCGGCGACCCCGGCGCCGCCGGGTTTCAGTGGTCTACCAGGATCCCCTGAGCTCCTTCGACCCTCGCTGGACGGTGCGACGGATAATCTCCGACGCCCTACCGGCCCAGAGGTTTTCGGATGTCGAAGCGCGTCGGCGCCGCACTGAGTATCTGCTCGCCGACGTAGGGTTGAGTCCTGAGCATCTGGATCGCCGGCCGTTGTCGCTGTCCGGTGGCCACCGACAGCGGGTTGCGATCGCCCGGGCGCTGGCCCCTGAGCCGGACGTAATCGTCTGCGACGAGCCGGTTTCCGCACTCGACGTCACCATTCAGGCGCAAGTACTGGATCTGTTGAACGACCTGCAGGACCGACTTCGGTTGTCCTACCTGTTCATCTCGCACGATCTCGGAGTCATCCACCACATGGCCGACCGGGTCCTGGTGATGCGGCGGGGCCGGGTCGTCGAGTCCGGGACGGCGGCAGACATTTTCACCGACCCGCAGGATCCCTACACCCGTGAACTGCTCGCCAGTCTGCCGACCGGTGAGCCCGAACCCATTGCCGGAGGTTTGCCGTGACCCGACAGATTGTGCTCAACGCCTTCGACATGAATTGTGTCGCCCACATCGTGGCGGGCACCTGGCGCCATCCCGAATCGCAGGCGGTGCGCTACAAGGACATCGACTACTGGCTGGACCTGGCCAAGGTGCTCGAGAGGGGGCTGTTCGACGGGTTGTTCATCGCCGACGTGCTCGGTATCTACGACGTGTACGGGGGCGGCCCGACGGCGGCGCTGCGCTCGGGCGCCCAGGTCCCGGTGAACGATCCGTTGCTCGTTGTGCCCGCAATGGCCACTGTCACAGAGCACCTCGGCTTCGGCGTCACTGCTGCCACATCATTCGAGCATCCGTATTCGTTCGCGCGCCGGATGTCGACCCTGGACCACCTCACGAAGGGCAGAGTGGGGTGGAACATCGTCACCGGCTACTTGGAGAGCGCCGCGCAGAACCACGGCCTGGACACGATCACCCCGCACGCCGATCGCTATGACATCGCCGATGAGTACACCGAGGTGTTGTACAAGCTGTGGGAGGGTTCGTGGGAGGACGACGCGGTCGGTGCCGCGCCGGACCGGGCCCACTACGCCGATCCGGCCAAGGTGCACCCGATCGCACATGACGGCAGGCATTTTCGAGTCCCAGGCATCCATCTGTGCGAGCCATCGCTGCAGCGGACGCCGGTGCTGTACCAGGCGGGGGCGTCGAGCCGCGGCCGGCAGTTCGGCGCCGAGAACGCCGAGGTGATCTTCATCGGCGCCCCCACCAAGGAGATCCTGCGCGAGGCAGTGGCCGACATCAGAGCCCGTGCCGCGGCGGCCGGACGCGACCCGTACGACGTGAAGATCGTCAACGGCCACGTGGTGGTCACCGGATCGAGCGAGCAGGCCGCACAGGCCCGCTATGACGAGTTCCGCCGCTACACCGATCCCGAAGGTGCCCTGGCACTGTGGTCCGGGTGGCTGGGAACCGACCTGTCCCGCTTCAATCTCGATGATCCGGTCGCGGTCACCGACAACGAGTTCCTGAAGTCCTCGGTGGAGATGTTCGGCCAGGGGCAGTGGACTCTCCGCGACTTCATCGACGCGAAAGCCATCGACGCCGAGGGCGGCTTCACCGTCGGCTCGCCGAGCCAGGTGGCCGACGAGTTGCAGGAGTGGGTGGAGGAGACCGACGTCGACGGGTTCAACCTGACCAATGTGATCACCCCGGGCTCCTTCGTCGACTTCGTCGATCACGTGGTGCCGGAATTGCAGCGGCGCGGCGTCTACAAGACCGCGTATGACGAGGGGACCCTGCGCCACAAGCTGTTCGGGCGCGGCGCCCGACTGCCCGAGACCCACCGCGCCGCCCGCTATCGCCACGCCAACCAGGAGGCAATCCGATGACATCGACCACTGTTCAGCCCGTCACGTACGGATCCGAGCGGCTGGCCAAGCTGATCACGGCGATCGGCGAGGGTGCGCTCGAGCGCGAGCGCACCGGTGAACGTCCCTTTGCCGCAATCGAACTCATCCGTGCCGAGCGGCTGGGAGCCCTGCGGGTTCCGAGCGCCGACGGAGGTGGCGGGGCGACCCTGCGCGAATTGTTCGCTCTGGTGATCGAATTGGCCACCGCCGACGTGAACGTCGCCCACATCCTGCGCGGCCATTTCTCTCATGTGGAGGAGCGGCTGCGACTCGATGCCGAGCAGCGTCGCCGGGTGACCGAGCTGGCGCTGTCCGGTGCCATCGTGGGCAACGCGTCGACCGAACTGGGCTCCACTCCGGCCGGCGGATTCACCTGGCAGACCAAACTCACCCGCGACGGTGACGGGTACCGGCTCAACGGACGGAAGTTCTTCACCACGGGCACGCTGTACGCGGACTACGCAGAGGTGCTGGCCAGCAATCCGGAGGGCGCGTCGGTGATCGCCCTGATTCCCACCGACCGGCCCGGCTTCACGGTGATCGACGACTGGGACGGCATGGGCCAGCGTGCCACCGGGACGGGGACCGCGACATTCCAGGACATCGCGGTGTCCGCCGATGAGGTACTGGAGTTCGCCCCGCCGAACGCCGACGACGAAGAACAGGCGCTGTACCTGTCCGGCGCGTTCTTCCAGCTGTACGTCACGGCGCTGGAAGTCGGTGTGCTGCACGCGCTCCGCGACGACGCGGTGGCCCATGTCCTGCAACGTCCACGCAGCTTCGCCTGGGCGCCCAACCCCACGGCGGCCGATGACCCGCTGCTGCAGCGGGAGATCGGTGAGATCGCGGCCGCGGCCTACGCCGGACAGGCCACGGTGCTGGCCGCCGCCGACGCGCTCGCGACGGCCTTCGAAGCCGACACTGCGGGGACCGATCCGGGGCTCGAACTGGCCCACGAGGCGTCCGCGCAGGCCGCGGCGGCGAAGATCGTCGTGGACGGGCTGGCGCAGAAGGCTGCGTCGCAGATCTTCGATGTCGGCGGCGCGTCGGTGGTGCGGCAGTCGTATCTGCTCGATCGGCACTGGCGCAACATCCGGACGCTGGCCTCACACAACCCGGCGTCATACAAGGCCCAGGCGCTCGGTGCTCTGCACGTGCGGGGCACCCGACTGCCGGGCAGCGGCTATTTCTGACCCGGCCGCAGTGTCGCGTCGGTGTCAGCGGCGAAACACCACCCAGCGCATCGCGCTGTACATGAAGAGCGCCTCGCAGCCACCGGCGACGATCCGGGCCAGGTGGTACTCGACCCCCAACGCCGCCAGGCCGCTGGAGACCCCGAGGATGAACGCCAGGTAGTTGATCACGACCGCCAGGACGTACACCGTCAGCTGGGGACCCACCGCGGCGTGCGAGCGGAAGTTCAAGGTCCGGTTCAGGTAGTACGCCAGGCCGAAGGCGACGGCGTATCCGACGGTCACCGCGACCGGTAGGGGTATCCGGAGCGCGCCGTGGAGGGCGGTCAGGATCGCCAGGTCGACGCCGAAGGTGAAGGTGTTGATCACCACGAAGCCGAGAAAGGTCGGGGCCACAAGAGAATCGAGCGGCGACGGCAGGCGCCGAACCACCTGGACGCAGATCCGGTGAAACCGATCCGCCGCCGACACCCGGACGGGTTCGCTCCGCACCTGACCACCGTGCCATCGGAAGATGTCAGAACCGTGAGCACCGAGCGAACGGCACTCGATGCCTACTCCGATATCTCGACTCCCTGGTAGCTGGTCAGCATGTCGGTGTTCGGCAATGCCATCTGCAGGTACAGGTCGATATGGCGGATCTTGTCGTCGCCGGTGAACTCGTATACCGAGATCGAGTTGACGACCGACTCCAAGTCGCCCATCTTGGTGCGTTCCTCCAGCTCGAGGTACACCACCCCGTCAACCTCGTTGACGCGCTTGAACAATCCGTCCCATTCGGACGCTGAAGCCCAGGTGGTCATGAAATCGAGGTACTGATCCCAGTTCATCACCTCTTTGAAGTTGCCGATCCGCTCGAACTCATCGGTGGCGACCAGTGATGCCAGAGGTGCCCAGTCCGCCACCCCGAACCCTGGCCGCTTGGCGCCGTCCACGAGTTGCTTGGTGGTGACTGCGTACTGGACCACCGCCCGACAGCGGCCGGTGTAATCGTCGACAACCTCGCTGACGTGCCTCAACGGAAAACCTCTTCTGTAGTGGTTCGAGACGGGGGCGGTCATGAGTGGAGGCCGGCCGATTCCAGATACTTGTCGACGACCGAGTGGAAGTGCGCGATCACGACTTCTTCCTTGACCAGCGCCATGTGGTCCAGCGCGGTGTTGCGCAACCCGATCTGCTGGCGCGGCATCTGTTCGTAATCTTGTTGCAGTGCTTCGAAATACTTGTAGCTGCCGGCCTCGTCGACCACGATCGGCTCGGCAGTGAACGCGGCCTTCATCTCATCGGGCAGCCACATGTAGCTGGCGACGTGCCAGATGCACCGGTTGGGGTCACCGTCGGGATGGGGGAGCGCCATGATGATGGTCGCCTCACCGGCACGGATGGTCATGAAGAAGTTCGGGAACCACACCCACCCGTGGTTGTCGCTCATCTGGGCATCGGTCAGCCCGCTGACGTCAAGACCCATGCCGGTCAACGTATCTCGCGTTGCCCTCTGGAGCAGCGTGCGTGCCGTCACTCCCTCGGGGAAGTTCAACGAGCCGTCATCGGCGCGGTACTCGGCGACCAGTTCCTGGAACCGGGGGAGCACCGCGACGGTGGACGGGAAGGTCTCGGGCAGGTCCATGATTCCGTCGACTTGATGCTCCGGCGTGGCGCCCACGACATCGAAGGGCGCCATCGACACACTGTGCCGCTCGAAGAACCGGTACCGGCTCGTGGCGGGGTCGATGTTGATCACCCGCAACAGCTGCGGGTGGATCCCGTCGATGTGGTAGCCCTCCTGGAAGGCATCGAGGACGACCTTCCAGTTGCAGTCGATGGCCTCGGTCACGTCCATCACGGTGACCATTTCTTCGAGATGGTAGGGCGCGAGCATGTTCGCGACCTCCGCGCCGATGAAGTCGGCCAACGGCGCCGCATCCGGATCGGGATTGAGGAAGACGAAACCGGCGAACGTATCGACCGCGACCTCGATCAACCCGTGCGTTTGCTTGTCTATCGGCCCGGCCAGAGCCTCGCGGAGCATTCCCTTGAGGCGTCCGTCCAGGTCGTAGGACCACAGATGGTACTGACACAGGAAGCCGCGCTTGGCATTTCCGCGCGCTTCTCGGCACAGCACGTTGCCGCGGTGCCGGCAGGCATTGACAAAAGCGCGAAGCCTCTCGTCCTTGCCGCGCACGATGATGTAGGACTGATCGAAGATCCGGTACTGCTTCCAATCGCCCGCCTTGGTCAACTCGTCGACCCGGCCGACCACCTGCCAGACTTTCTTCCAGATCGAATCACGTTCCTGGGTAACGAATTCCGGAGCGATGTAGCGACTGGTCGGGATCTCCATGCGATACGCGTCGGGAGCGATGTCATCCAGGGCGGTGGCGTACTCGACCCAATCTCCGGGGCGTGCTGTCTGCACGGGCGGACCTCCTCGATCGAAATCCGGGCGGTGACGTTTCAGCTGTGACTGCGGTCACTACTATACATAGCTGTATCTCCAATACAACTCTGCATATCAGCGCGGTGAGACGCGCAGAAAGGCCACGTCAACACAAGCGCGCAGACCTTTGACAGGATGGATCCATGGCCGAACGCTGGACCAAGCAACGCCGCTTGGAGCACACCCGCAACGTCCTGCTGGACGCCGCCGAGGAAGTGTTCGCACGCAAGGGGTTCGAAGGGGCCGCACTCGAAGACATCGCCGAGGTCGGGGGTTACACGCGCGGTGCCATCTACTCCCATTTCGGGAGCAAGGCCGAGCTGTTCCTCGCGGTGGTCGAACGGCAACGCGAGCAGTTCCTCGACGGATTCGCCGACGTCATCGCGACATTTCACCGGCTTGAGGACCTCGACGCCGACGAACTCGGTGACCGCTGGCGCGACCTGGTCGCCGCCGAAGGACCCGACCGAGCGGTGCTGGGGTCCGAGTACACGCTGTTCCTGCTGCGCAATCCCGACGCGCGTGAGCGCGTGGCCGCACAGCGGGAGGAGACGGTGCGAGCCCTGGCCGACTACATCTCCAAGGGCGCTGCGCGGCTGGGTGGCCACGTGAGCATCCCGGCGGTGGATCTGGCCCGGGTCATTCTGGCCGCCAACGACGGCGTCACTCTCAACAGCTTGCTCGACGATCAGGCGGTCTACCGGCCGTTCCTCCGGATGGTTCTGGCCAATATCGTTGTCCCCAAGGGGAACAACTTGTGACGAAGTCCGGACATCCCGCGCGCACCGGCGCGCTGATGGCCATGGCCTCGATGCTGTGCGTGCAGATCGGTCTGGCGGTGGCCGTCGGTCTGATCGACCAGGTGGGCGCCGAAGGCGCGGCGTGGCTGCGACTGGCGTGGGCAGGCGTGCTGATGCTGCTGATCGTGCGGCCCCGCCCCTCGGCGTTCACCAGGTCCGCGTTCTGGACCTGCGTCGCACTCGGTGTCGTCACCGCCGGGGTCACGATGCTCTTCATGGCGGCACTGTCGCGGATTCCGCTCGGCACTGCCAGCGCGCTGGAATTTCTCGGCCCGCTCGGGGTTGCCGTCGCACACGGGAAAGGCCGCAACCGGATTCTGTGGCCGGGGCTGGCGGCCGCGGGTGTCGTGCTGCTCACCGAGCCCTGGACGGGCGACGTCGACCTCATCGGCGTGCTCTACGCACTGAGCGCCGCGCTGTGCTGGGCCTGCTACATCCTGCTGACCCAGCGGGTCGGCGACGAGGTCGCCGGGATCAAAGGACTCGGGGTGTCCATGCCCGTAGCCGGACTGGTCGGCACCGCGGTTGTGGGGCCGTCGGTATTTCCGCAGTTGACCCCGCAGCTGCTGCTGATCGGGGTGGGGTTGGCGATCCTGCTTCCGGTGGTGCCGTTCGCCCTCGAGATGTCTGCGCTGCGCTATCTGAGCACCGCTGCCTTCGGCACGCTGATGGCGCTCGAGCCGGCGTTCGCGATGCTGGTCGGTCTCGTCCTGCTGCACCAGATTCCGGCGCCGGCCGCCGTGGTCGGCATCTGCCTCGTGGTGGCTGCCGGGATCGGCGCGGCGCGTACGGGGGCGAGGGCCACACCGATCCCGGCAGAGGTCGGCTGAGCGAACTACGCTGGCGCCAATGGCACGTGGAATTTTCAATTCACCGATCAGCCGGTGGTTCAATGCGGCCGCCGTGGGTCTCACCCGGGTCCCGGTGCTCGGCGGGTGGATCGGACACGGTGTGGTGGTCATCCGTTACACCGGGCGCCGGTCGGGCCGCACGTTCGAGACCCCGGTTTCCGTGACGCGCGACGGCAACGAGGTCACCATCAACGTGATGGCACCGGACAGCAAGAACTGGTGGCGCAATTTCCTCGGTGAGGGCGGTCAGCTCACCTTGCTGAACCTGGACGGCAGCGATGTGACTGGGCACGCCGTCGCGCACCGTGACGGCCAGGGCAAAGTGGCCGTCACGGTGCGACTCGACGCGCCCTGACGTCAGACGTCGATGCGCTTGCGCCGGTAGAGCGTTCCGGCCATGAGCAGTAGCAGGCTCACCACCAGGATCGCCGTAGCCAGCACGTTGATCTGCGGCGGTACGGCAGCCTTGACCGCCGCGTTGACATACAACGGATAGGTGACCGTGGAGCCGCTGACAAAGTAGGTGATGATGAAGTCGTCGAGGGACAGCGCGAACGACAGCATCGCCGCGGCGACGATGCCCGGGACGATCAGCGGCAGTGTCACTTTGAAGAACGTCCGGGTCGGGCTGGCGCCCAGATCCATCGAGGCATCCTCGAGCGTCCAGTCGAATCCGCGTACCCGGGCCCGCACCGTCATCGCGATGAAGCTGACCTGGAAGGCGATGTGGGCCAGCACGATCGTGGTGTAGCCCGTGGCCCAGCCCAGATCGAGGAACAGCGTCAGCAGCGAGGCACCCATGACCACCTCCGGGGCGGTCAGCGGCAGCACGAGAAACGTGTCGACGGCTTTCTGACCCCGGAATCGCTGACGCACCAAGGCGATCGCCACCAACGTGCCCAGCACCAGGGCGACGGCGGTCGATACCGCGGCGACGTTGAGGCTCAGCTTCAACGCCTCGGTGAGCGCCGGGTACTTGAACGGGTTCGCCCAGTTGTCGAGGGTGAACCCCTGCCAGGTGTAGTTGAACTTGCCTGCCGGCTTGTTGAACGAGAACAGCACGATCACGAAGATCGGCAGGAACAGGTACAACAGCACGAGCCCGGCCACGAGGCGGAGTACCAGGTCGCCCCACCTCGGACTGCCCTTGACGGACGTGGGCACCGGCTGGTCGAGCGCCTCGGTCATGGCCTGAGTGGTCACACCAGATCCTCCGTCCCCAATGCGCGGGTGTACAGGAGCACGCCCACCAGGATGATGGCCATCAGCACCATGCTCAGCGCGGCGGCCGCCGGATAGTCCTTGACCACCAGGAACTGCTTCTGGATCACGTTGCCGATCATGCTGGTCTGCGTGCTGCCCAGATAGTCGGCGTTGATGAAGTCGCCGACCGCCGGGATGAACACCAGCATGCTGCCGGCCAACACACCCGGCATCGACAGCGGCAGAATCACTTTGGTGAAGCTGCGCCGATTGGACGAATACAGGTCCTTGGATGCCTCGATCAGGCGCGGATCGATCTTCTCCAGGCTCACGTACAGCGGCAGGATCATGAAGATGATCCAGTTGTAGACCAGGCCGCCGATCACCGCCCAGCTCGTCGACAGCAGCCGTCCCTCGCTGGGCAGCAGGCCGATCGAGCCGAGCGCACTGACCACGATGCCGTCATCCGCCAGGATCGTCTTCCAGGCGATGGTGCGGATCAGGAAGGTCACGAAGAACGGCAGGATGACCAGTCCGAGGATGAGGTTCTTGTATCGGCCTGCCTTGAAAGCGATCACGTACGCCAAGGGAAATGCCAGCATCGCGCACACGATGGTCGCCACCAGTGCGTAGCCGAAGGATCGGAGTATCTGATCCTGATACACACTGAATGCGTGCGCGTAGTTGCCGAAGTTCCAATCGAACTCCAGCGTGGGTAAGTACACCGAGCCGCCTGATGTCGACAACGAGGTGCGCGCCAGGGAGAAGAACGGCACCACGAAGAAGATCCCGAGGTACACCAATGCCGGCAGGATCATCAGGTACGGAGCAATCTTGCTCCGCTGCCGGCTGCTGGTGGCCACACCTGCCATCGGCGTCAGCCCCCGGTCACTGCGGCGTAGAGAGTGTTGAACTCCTGGGTCTTCTCATCGGAGAGCGCCGGCCATGACTTCAGCTTTGCCAGCATGTCGGCGGGCGGGTTGATCAGGGGGTTGCTCGCGATCTTGGGATCGATCTTGGCGAGCTCGTCGGTCATGTCCGACAACACGGGCACGAACTGGGTGAACGCGATGAGCTTGGCGTAGTTGGCCCGGTCGTAGACGTAGTCGATCCAGGCCTCTGCGGCCTTCTGGTTCTGTGTGGTGTAAGGGATCACCATGGTGTCGATGAACCAGTCGCCGCCGGTCTCCGGAACGATGAACTTCAGGTCCGGGTTGTCCGCTTGCAGCTGCACCACGTCACCCGAATACGCCTGGGCCACCGCGATGTTGCCGGCGGCTAGATCGTCGGCATAGTCGTTGCCGGTGAAGCGGCGGATCTGGCCCTTGTCCTTCTGCTCGCGGATGAAATCGACGGCCTTCGTGATGGATTCGGTGGTCGGGTCCTCGACCGAGTTGCCCTGCCACTGCATGATCATGCCGAGTCCGTCCTGGACATCGGACAGCAGGCTGACCCGGCCCTTGAAGGCGGGATCCCAGAGATCGTCGATCTTGGTGATGTCGCGTCCGGTGGCGGCCCGGTTGTAGGCTAGACCGACCATGCCGGTCATGTACGGAGCGGTGTACTTGCGTCCGGGATCGGCCTTCGAGTTGAGCAGGTCGTCGCGCAGGTTCTTCTTGTTGGGGACGCGCGATTCACGGATCTCGTTGAGCCAGTTGAGTCCGGCGAGCCGCACCGCCATGAACTCGGTGGGTACCACGAGGTCGGCACCGATGTCCTGCTTGCGCGACAGCGGCTCCTTCGCCTTGGCGAACCACTGCTCGTTGTCGTTGAAGTCTTCCTTGTAGTCGACAGTCAGACCGGATTTTGTCTGGAATCCCGCGACGAACCCATCCGCCATGTACAGCGGCCAGTTCGAGATGCGGACGGTGCCGGTGGCAGGCGATCCGTCGTCGGGGGCAGCCGAGGTGGTTGGGGCACTGGACTTCTCACCCGAACTACAGGCAGCCAGGACCGAGGGGCCTAATGCCAGTGCGGCGGCGGCAGCGGCGCCACCACCGAGGAATCGGCGGCGCGACGTGCGGTTCGCAGTCAGCCGGGCGAGCAGTCGGGGATCGAGGTTGTCGGGCATGGGCGACCTTTCGGGGAATTCGGGCGCTTCCGTTACTGGGCGGGTGGCGGGTCGAGACTGTCTAGGGGGTGTCGTCGTCGAGCATCTCTTCGAGGTCCTCGGCGGTGGGGATGTCCGCGGCCGGAAGAACCCGCGAAGCCTCCGGAGACCAGCTGACATGCACCGCGTCGCCCGGACGCAGCAGGGGCAGGTCCTGCTCGGGCCCGACGTGGGCGATGATCGTCGAATCATCCGGTGCGGCAAGGGAAAGCCGTAGCACCGGGCCCTGGAACGTCAGGTCCTTGACGGTGGCGGGCACCGTCGCGATGTCGCCCGACGGCTGGTCGAGCGAGACACGTACGCGCTCGGGCCGGATCATCAGGGTGGCATGTCCACCGGCTTCGATCGTGGTGTCACCCGGCTTGGCCTTGAGCGTGGTGCCGAGCACGTCGACCTCGACGAAGTCCCGGTTGGTCCGTCCCGTCTGCCGGCCCGGCCAGAGATTGGCCTGACCGATGAAGCTGGCGACGAACACCGTTGCCGGACGGTCGTAGATCTCGGTGGGGCTACCGATCTGCTCGACATTGCCGTTGTTCATCACCGCGATCCGGTCGCTCATGGTGAGCGCCTCTTCCTGATCGTGGGTGACGTAGATGAACGTGATGCCGACCTCGCGCTGGATGCGTTTCAGCTCGAACTGCATCGCGTGGCGCAGTTTGAGGTCGAGGGCGCCGAGCGGTTCATCGAGCAGGAGCGCGCTGGGGTAGTTGACCAGGGCACGGGCCAGCGCGACCCGCTGCTGCTGGCCGCCCGAGAGCTGGCCGGGCTTGCGCTTGGCGAAGTCGGTGAGCCGCACGATCTCCAGCAGCTCGTCGACGCTGCGTTTGATCTCCGCCTTGTCCTTCTTCTGGCTGCGCGGTCCGTAGGCGACGTTGTCCCACACGGTCATGTGTGGAAACAGCGCGTAGTGCTGGAAGACGGTGTTGACGTTGCGTTTGTGCGGTGGCACGCGCGAGACGTCGACGCCTTCGAGCCGGATCGCGCCTTCGGTGGGGCTCTCGAATCCGGCGATCATGCGCAGCGTGGTGGTCTTCCCACAGCCCGAGGGGCCGAGCATCGAGAAGAACTCTCCCGATGCGATGGAGAAGTCCGCGTCGGCCACGGCCACGTAGTCGGCGAACCGTTTCGTGACGTGGTCGATCTCGATGACGGGCTCGCCACTACGTGGTGTGCCGTCCTGTCCCGTCGATTTGTCGACGGCGGTGATATCTGGGCCGGTCAGCGGTCTCCTCCTCCGGTGCAGCCTGGAAGCTGTCGGTAAACAATCGCGGATTCCGGCGACCTTCGCAAGCGATTCCGCAATGAATTAACAATTTTTCAATGGAATCCTTTGTTTGAAGCGGCTTGACAGCGCGATTCCATAGCGTGGCGGGCGAACGGCCACGGCGGGGTGTGGTCGGTCCACGATCCGGAGGGCGGTGACTGGCTGAACTCAAGTTTCGCAGTTCAGCGGGCCGTCCCGGCGGGAAAACCCGGGACTGGAGGAACTGGAGGAATCAGCCCCACTCGTGATTCATCGCGCGGGACTCCGACATGGTGTGCACGGATTCGCCGTGGCGGTCCGGTGCGCGGGACACCGCGATGAGGACCATCGCCAGGGCAGCCGTCACCGCACCGGCGACGAAGATCGTCACGAAGCTGCCCTCCGAGGGGACCATGCGATGCCCGAGCAGCACAGCGACGACGGCCGCTGCCACGGAGCTGCCGATGGTTCGAGCGATCGCGTTCATGCTTGTGGCGATGCCCGTCTCGCTGGTGTCCACCTCGCTGACGACCAGTGCGGGCAACGCTCCGTAGCCCAGGCTGATGTAGGCGTTGGCCAGAACACCGGCCAGGACGACTTGCCAGGGACGGTCGTGCGCGACGGCGAGCATGACGAATCCGGCGATACCGGCGACAGCGGCTACGACCAGGACCCTGCGGGCGCCGTACCGGTCGATGTAGCGGCCGCTGACGAGCGCCACCAGGAATCCGGTGAGTGCGCCGGGCAGCAGGAAGTAGACGCTGGCCTGGAGCACGGTCGCGCCGAATCCGTATCCGGCGGCCTGACGCGACATCTGGACAAACTTGGTGAGGCCGAGGAACGAGAAGTACAAGCCCATTCCGACCAGGATCGTGGCCAGATTGGTCAGCAGGATGGGCCGTCGGGCCAGCATCGTCGTCGAGACAAGAGGGTCGGCGGCACGTCGCTCCCACCGCCACCAACTGATCAGCACGCCGGCGCCACCGATCAGAAACCCGAGAGTGCCCGGATGGCCCCAGCCCCAGGCATTGCCCTGGGTGATGGCGAGCAGCACCGACGACAGACCGATCGCCAGACCGGCTGCGCCCAGCCAGTCGATCGCGCCGCCGGCGTCGGGCCGGCGGTTGGGCACGACGACCACCGCGACCACGATGACGACGGCGGTGAATACGGTGGTCAGCCAGAACACGCGGTGATAGCCCGCGTCCCCGGTCATCAGCAGGCCCGTCACGACGAGGCCGACACCACCACCGAAACCCAGCGTTCCGGACAACACCGACATCGCGCCCACCAGGCGATCCTCGGCCAGCTCTTCGCGCAGGATCGCGATGCTGATCGGGTAGAGCGCGTAGGAGGCGCCCTGCAGAACGCGGGCGGCCACCAGCAGCGGTACCGATGCGGTCACCGCGGCGAGCACCGAGCCGGCCAACACGACCAGCAGCACACCCAGCAGGACCCGCTTCTTGCTGTGGAGATCGGCCAGCCGGCCGATCAGCGGGGTGGACGCTGCCGCCGCCAGCAGGTTGGCTGTGACAGCCCAACTGACGGCCACCGAGGAGGTGTTGAGCTGGTGAGCGATGATCCCCAGGATCGGGACCACAGCGGTCTGCAGGATCGCGACCGTGAGAGCCACCAGGCTCAATCCGGCGATGAGGACTCCGGGGCGGCGTGGCCTCTGGGGCGCTGCCAGGGAGCCGGACCGGTCGGTTTCGGTCCTGGCCACGACCCGCTCCGATCCATAGGTAGTCTTTGCGTTCTCGATTATGGCCATCGTGGGGCACATGCCCGCACACCGGGTGGGTGGTCGAATAGGCGTATCGCGTTCACCGACCGGCCACGGCGGTCACCCCAGCGCTGCCAGCACGTGCGCGGTGAACTCCGACGTCGATGCGTTACCACCGATGTCGGCTGTGCCGACACCGGTATCGAGGACGCGCCGGACAGCGTTCTCGATGCGATCCGCGGCGACGCCGAGCGCCGGAGTACCGGTGTCCTGACCTGAGAGCCAGCGCAGCAGCATCGCGGTGGACAGGATCATCGCGACCGGGTTGGCGATATCGCGTCCGGCGATGTCGGGTGCGGACCCGTGAGCTGCCTGGGCCATAGCGTGAGTATGGGAAGCATTGATCGACGGTGCCATCCCCAGCGAACCGCTCAACTGCCCGGCAAGATCGGACAGGATGTCACCGAACATGTTCTCGGCCACGATCACATCGAATTCGCCGGGGTGGCTCACCAACCGCGCCGCGAGTGCGTCGATGTGCTCACCGCGGACTTCCACCTCGGGGTAGTGCTCGGCGACCGCCAGGCATACGTCCCGGAACAGCCCGGTGGTCTTGGCCAGGACATTCGTCTTGTGCGCGATGGTGACGGACTTTCGGCGGGCGGCGGCCAACCGGAATGCCTGATGCGCGATTCGCTCACAGGCCGTGCGGGTGAACACGGCCACGGCCAGCGCGACATCCGGCGTGGGCATGAATTCCCCTGCACCGTCGTACATATTCCGGTCGGCATAGAAGCCTTCGGTGTTCTCCCTGACGATGACCACGTCCAGATCCGGGCACACCGCCCCGACTGATGCACTCAAGGTCCGTGCGGGCCGGATGTTGGCAAACAAGTTGTAGCGCTTGCGGATTGCTCCGCCGGGCGACAGTGTGCCGCGGAACTGCTCGGGGTACCCGGCGTTGTCGTGCGGTCCCAGTATCCATCCGGCCAACCCGTCGAGTTCGGCCAGCGTCGGCTCCGGCAGCGGGGTTCCGAACTCGCTGATCGCCTCGAGGCCGAAGGGCAGTTCACGCCAGCTGACACCGACCGATACGCCGGCCAGGGCTTGTTCGGCAATCCGAGTTGACGAATCCACGATCTCAGGTCCGATGCCGTCGCCGAGGAGCACACCGAGAGTCAGCACACCGCCATCTTCCGCTCAAACGGGATGAGCCGTGGCCCACTGCACGAACATTTCGGCGATCTCCGCCGGCTTTTCCTCCGGCAGCCAGTGCGAGACCCCGGCGAGCGTTTCGAATCGGTAGGGCGCGCTCACGTACTTCGCGGTGTCGAGCGCCGGTTTGGCGGTGATGGCGATATCGCGGTCACTCCAGACATACAGGGTCGGCACCGTGATGGCGTGCGCATCGCCAAGGCCCGACCCGCTGAACGGCATGGCGCGATACCAGTTCAGCGCCGCGGTCAGGGCCCCGGGTTCGGCCATGGCGCGGGCGTCACGTTTGGCCGCCTCGGCCGGCAACCCGCTGGAGATCAACGATTTGACGATGGCCTTGCCGCGGCGGTCGCGGCCGAGCAACAAGCGTTCGGACACCCAGGGCAGTTGATTGACGTACATGTACCACGACACCAGGCCCTGGCGACTCGTCAGCAGCGACCGCAGGAACGCGAGCGGGTGGGGCACCGACAAAGCCGTCAACGACGCCAACTTCTCAGGCGCCTGGCCCGCCAGGCTCCAGGCCACCGCAGCACCCCAGTCGTGTCCGATGAGATGGACTCGTGCGGCCCCGCTCGCGTCGATCAGCGCGAGGATGTCCTCCACCAATTCTGTCCCACCGTAGTCCCGACGACGATGCGGGCGGGCCCCCGGCGAGTATCCGCGCTGGTTGGGCGCCAGGCACCGGAACCCGTTTGCGGTGAGCACGGAGATGATCGGTTCCCAGCTGGTGTTCTGTTGTGGAAACCCATGAAGCAGCACGACCACCGGTCCGTCGGCGGGGCCGCGATCGATGACGTCGAATACGAATTCTCCGCGCCGAAACTGATCCATACCGTGCATCATGCCAAGCCGACGGGACCGGCGACAGGGGTCGCCTTCCCCGGGGGAAACGAGAGTGGTTGTTTGCCAGGAGATCCCGCTGCCGATAGCCGTGACCTTCCGGTGGCCAACTTGTGACGGCAACGTGGCGCCGATCGGCGTCTGCCCGGTTGCCGCGCACGCTCAGGATGCGGTACCAATCGTCAGGTGTCTGTAGGAAGGAACATCTGGATGACCGGGATTGGGGCAGAAGATGTTCCGGGGCAGTGGCTGACTGCGGCCGAAGTCGCGCGGTCCTCGCAGTTGCGCGAGGATCTGGTGGAACGGTTTCTGCCGGCAACGCGACCGCAGGTGAACCTCTACGGACGCGATCTCGTGCCGGTGGCACGATTTGTGAAGGTACTGACCGATCTGGGGACACCCACCGCCGCTGTCGAAGTGGCCGTCGCGGAACTGCGGGCCCGGCCGGAGGCGGCGTTCAATGTCGCACTCAGAGGTGCTGGTAGCGGCAACCGTTGGTCGTTGCGTGCCCGGCATGCCGGTCCGGCCCGACGTCCCAGGACTCGAACGGTGGTCGGGATGGCCACCGCCGCCGCGTTGCTGGTGGGTGGCGCCATCGCAGTCACCTCATCGGTGCACGGCGAAAAGACTCCAGCCGCCGAGCCGGCAACCTCGAGTGCAGCGAAACCCGTTCCTGCCGAGTCAGTTTCATCGTCTGTCCGCGAAGATCGGCCAGGCGCCAAGCCTGCCCAGGCGTTTGCGGCGGCGAAACCGGATCCAGTCTGCGTCCGGTGGCAGCGGGTGAGTGCGGGATACGACGGCAAGCAGCAGGCCTGGGCCAAGACGGATCATCGGGTGGCTGCCGCACGCTGGTCGCCCAAGCAACGATCGGTGACGATGGCGGTTATACCTGTCATGCGGCAGGAGGCCGTCGAGCTGCGCCGTCTGGCAGACGAGTCCAACGATCCGCTTCTGGCCGGTCTCTTGCGGGCACAGTCTCGTTACGTCGACAACTATGCCGCCAAGCTGCCGAAGTTCGAACCTGCAGACCACGCGAGTTGGACTGCGGCCACGGCGATGGACGGTGCGGTGAAAGCTGTGTGCTCGACGCCCCGTTGAGCATCCGATCCCGGTATCTGGTGGGGCACTTGGGGATGGTGCCCCACCAGAAATCGGTTCGGTTACAGCGGAATCCAGGTGCCGAGGAACCAGAAGCCCCAGCCGCGGCCATCTCCGGCAGGCATCGGGGTGACCCGCTGCCCGTTCCATTCGAATGGCTGATGGTCGCGGCGCCCCGCATCGATTCCGCGGCCGTGCCAGTCACCGCCCTGAGGCCCGCGGTCGTCGCGGTGCTCACACGGTGCGCCAGGACGGTCGCAGCCCGGCCCGGGATCGGCGACGGCGGTACCGATGCCGACACCCAGCAATCCGGTGACCCCGATTCCTGCCGCCAGCACAGATACGCCCACGGATTTCTTGAAACCCATTGCTTTACTCCGTTTCTGAATGGTGCGGCGGTCGCTGCCGCACGCGGAGCAAAGCTATTTCGGCCGGATGGGTTTGCCCTGTGGTTACTGTGGGGACGGGCTGTGCGATCGATAACGGTTCGAGCACCGGCCTGCGTCTACCAGGTCAGGTTGTGCTTTTCGAAGTGGCGAGCCAGGGCCTCCATGTATTCGTCGCCATGGAAGGGGCCGCGGGCACCGATGGCCTTTTCCAGGAACGGGCCGTATTCCTCGTCGTTGACGTAGGTAGACCAATGGGTGATCTGGCCGTCGTCGTTGGTGTCGATGAAGCTGATCGAGTAGAAGCCCATCGTCTCGCCCGCAGCGGTGGTGCCCTCCCAGCGATAGCGCATGACGAGGCCGTTCTCGGCAGGCCAGAACTTGTGGTCGACGGGTTTCCAGTCGGGGAAGACCACTGAATAGGCCTTGGCCTCGACAGTGGCGGCCACATCGAAGGAAGTCGCGACGTCCTTGAGCACGAGTTCCTGCCCGGCCACGAAATAGGGGGAGGTGTACACGGCGTCATCAGTGAATTCCCATTCGTCGTATGACTCGCCTTCCTGGACTTTTCGCAGCACGTACTTGTCCCGGTAGCTTTCCGCCATGCGGCGGTGTTTGGCGATCCGATCAACGAGATCCATTGCGGTCCTTATCATTCGAGGAGCGGTAGGGCCAGACCGACAGCGCGTGTGGCGTGGCGCACACAACTAATATACAGAGCTGTATCACAGATTCAATGGTGAATTTGCAATGGTGAATTTGCAGGTCCCGGCGCAGCCGTGCACACAGCAACCCGCCCCGCAGGGAAGCCTTGCGGGGCGGGATCCGGGTCGTCTCAGAACGTCGGTACGAACACGCCGTTCATCCAGACGCCCCAGTGCTGCCAGCCCTCATCCCAGACCTGGGGGTTGCCGGCTCCCCACGTCGGTGGGGCCGGTGCCGGCGGTGCCCACGCGGGTGGCGAGCCCGGGGTCGGCCCACCTGGGATGGTCGTCGCGATCATCGGCTGATGAGGTGCCGGTGCATAGGGTGGGGCAGCGCTGGCGGTGGCCGCGCTCATCCCGGCGGCACCCGCCGCCATCCCACCTGCAATCGCCGCGCCGGCAATGATCTTGGCGATCTTCATAGTCGTAGACCTCCAATCCGTATGCGAATGAATTTCGCCGGATCCTCTGGCTATCCAGCCCGGATCAGCCGTAAACCTGATTACGCCGACGGAAAAATGTCCTCAGGCCGCGGTTGACCGCCGCGACGTGGCTTCGCGGTGGTCCGGTGCGTCGTATACCAGCACAGACCGCCTGGCTACAGTGTCCGCATGACGCTGCACGCCGACACTGCCCACCAGGATCTGGTCACTGTCGGGGTGCCGACGCACTGGTACAACCTGGCGGCGGAGCTGGACCAGCCGATCCCGCCCCACCTGCACCCGGCCACCAAGGAGCCGGTTGGACCCGACGACCTCGCGGCGCTTTTCCCGAGCGGGTTGATCGCACAGGAAGTATCCACCGAGCCGTACATCGAGATCCCCGAAGTGGTCCGCGACATCTACGCGATGTGGCGACCGTCGCCGTTGATCCGGGCCCGGCGATTCGAGCAGGCGCTCAATACCGGTGCCCACATCTATGTCAAGTACGAGGGCGTCAGCCCGGTGGGCAGCCACAAGACCAATTCTGCTGTGGCGCAGGCCTATTACAACAGCATTGACGGCGTTCGGAAGCTGACCACCGAGACCGGTGCCGGACAGTGGGGTAGTGCGCTGGCATTCGCCGGAGCGCAGTTCGGCCTCGAGGTCGAGGTGTGGCAGGTCCGCGCGTCCTACGAGTCGAAGCCCTACCGTGGCCATCTGATCCGGACCTACGGCGGCACGGTGCACCCGAGCCCATCGAATCTCACCGAGTCGGGTCGCGCGATTCTCGCAGCGCACCCGGACACCACCGGCAGCCTCGGGATGGCGGTGAGTGAGGCCGTCGAGGTGGCGGCTGCCAATGCGGACACCCGCTACGCGCTGGGCAGCGTGCTCAACCACGTGGTGCTGCATCAGAGCGTGATCGGACTGGAAGCGGTGGCTCAACTTGCCGCCGTTGAGCCCGATGGCGCGGATGTGGTGTTCGGCTGCGCGGGAGGCGGATCCAACCTTGCGGGACTGGCATTTCCGTTCCTGCGCGAGAAAATCCATGGACGGTCGAACCCAAAGGTGATCGCCGCGGAGCCGGCTGCGTGCCCGTCGATCACGCAGGGCGAGTACCGCTACGACCACGGCGACGTGGCGGGCCTGACCCCGCTGCTCAAGATGCACACGCTGGGAATGGACTTCGTACCCGACCCGATCCATGCGGGTGGATTGCGCTACCACGGGATGGCGCCGGCGCTGAGCCACACCGTCGAGCTGGGCCTGGTCGAGGGCACCGCCATCGCTCAGCACGACGCGTTCTCCGCGGGCGTGTTGTTCGCCCGTACCCAGGGCATCGTGCCGGCTCCCGAGTCCACACACGCGATTGCGGCCGCCGCTGCGCGCGTGGCCGACGACCCGGCCGAGCAGGTGGTCGTGATCGGGCTCTCCGGTCACGGCCAGCTCGATCTTCCGGCATACGCGGAATTCCTGGACGGCAACTTCTGAACCGGCGCCGGCATCTCGGTCAGATCTGCCAGTCGTTCGCCCCGTCATTCTGGTTGTAGAGGCCGACGGAGTTCTTCACGACGACGGGGTCGCCGCTGCCGAAGTGGTCGAAGAACCACTGCGCGTTCGCCGGGCTGAGATTGGGGCAACCGTGACTTACGTTGCGTTTGCCCTGATCGGCGACGGACCACGGCGCGCTGTGCGCGAAAATGCCGGTATTGCTGAGTCGGACGGCATTTTTGACCTTGAGTTTGTAGCCTTCGGCGGAGTTCACCGGGACACCGTAGGTTGACGAGTCCATGACGATGTCGGCGAACTTCTCGAGTACGTAATAGGTGCCGTTGGGGGTTTCGTAGCCAGGCTTCCCGAGGGAGACAGGAAAGGTCTTTTCCAGGACGCCATTGCGGTGGATCTGCATTTGGTGGGTGTCGTCGTCGATGGTGGCCACCAGCGCATCGCCGACCCGGAAACTCGACTTCGTGCCCGCGGCGTCGATGTTCACCACCGTGCGTGCGGGCCAGAAATCGATTGGCCGCCAACGCACCTGGGTGTCGCTCATCCAGTAGAACTTTCCGGGCACCGGAGGGTTGGAGGAGATGTGAATCGAATTCTCGGCCAACTGGCGGTCGGCGATCGGTCGCTGGAAGTTGATGTATATCGGCTTCGCGACGCCGACCGTCGACCCGTTGGCCGGATTGAATGCCGGTGGCAGAAATGGCGGCTCGCCAACGAACGGCAAGGGGTTCTGCCCTGCCGGGACATCGACGTTGGCTGTCTGACCGAGCGGGTTGAGCCAGGGCATCTGTGTCGGGTCGAACTGTGGGGCCGGTTCGACGGGCTGGGGCGGCCCTGCCGGTTCAGCCAGGGCTGAAGCGCCTGCGACGGTGGATGCGGTGATCGTGACGGTCGCCGCGATCGCGGTGATCCACAGGTGTCTGGTGCGGTGTTGCACTGGGCCTCCATCGATGAGGTGTCGTTGATGACCACGCCCACGCGGGCGGGTTCATGGCGTGGTCCCAGTCTACTAGCTACGTACGTGGATAGTAGATAGCTACAGAGTCATCGCTCGCTCCACGTCACATGAGGTGGCCCTACTTCTTCAATGAACCTTCACAAAACCCATACCGATCCAACGATTTGGGCGGCGACGGTGGAGGACATGCCTGACATCACCAACCTCCCGCGGCTCAGCCGCCGAGGATTCCTCGCGGCAACCGCCGCGCTGAGTGCCACCGCTGTCGCGGGCTGTCAGCGCGACGCCGGTGCCACCTCGACCCGCGTTGTGACCGCAGACGCGATCGCCGCGGCCGAAGCTCGTCGGCCGCACAGCGGGCGCACCGTATCCACCACCTTGTCCGCCCAGCGCACGCGGGTGGACCTCGGCGGCACGGTTGCCGACACGATCGCCTACAACGACGTCGTGCCCGGCCCGCTGCTGCGGGCGTCGGTCGGCGATGAACTCGAAGTCACGGTCCGCAACAGGCTCACCCATTCGACTTCGGTGCACTGGCACGGCCTGGCGCTACGCAACGATATGGACGGCGCGGCACCCGCCACCCCTGACATCGCCGACGGCCAGGACTTCACCTATCGATTCTCGGTGCCCCATCCGGGAACATACTGGGCTCATCCACACACGGGGCTCGACGCGGACACCGGTCTGTACTTCCCGTTGATCGTCGACGACCCGAATGACCCGGGCCGCTACGACGCCGAGTGGGTGGTGATGCTCGACGATTGGACCGACGGCGTCGGGCCGAGCCCGGCCCAGATCTATGACCGACTGCGGATGCCGTCAGGAGATAGGCACGACATGCCGGGAATGGGTGGCCGGATTGGTTCGCCCCTCGGCGGTGACGCCGGTGACGTCGACTACCCGATGTATCTGGTCAACGGGCGTAATGCGCAGAACCCCACCAGCTTCCGAGCCCGCCCTGGGCAAAGGGTGCGGATCCGGTTGGTCAACGCCGGCTCCGACACCGCGTTCCGGGTCGCGCTGGCGGGGCACCGCATGACCGTCACCCATACCGATGGATTCCCGGTGGCGCCCCGTGAGGTGGACGCGTTGCTGATCGGGATGGGCGAGCGTTACGACGTGACCATCACCGCTGGCGACGGAACTTTTCCGCTGGTGGCCGTCGCCGAGGGAAAGAACGCGTCGACGCGGGCGCTGTTGGTGACCGCCGTCGGGTCGACTCCGCCCCGTGACTACGCACCGCCCGAGCTGCATGGCCGCTTGGGCACGGTCAGCTCCTTCACCGCCACATCGGAGGCCAGCTTTGATGCCGCTGCCGCGGATACTGATCTGCGGGTTGAGCTGGGTGGCTCGATGGCCGAATACGAATGGACGATCAACGGCCGGTCATTCGAGAAGATGCGTCCACTGACCGTGCGCGAAGGCCAACGGGTGTCGATGACATTCCGGAACTCGACGATGATGTGGCATCCCATGCACCTGCACGGGCACACATTCCAAGTGCTCGGTGAAGACGGACGCCCAGGGGCACGAAAAGACACCCTCGTCGTGCTGCCGATGCAGCGACAACGCGTGATCTTCACCGCTGACAACCCTGGGACGTGGATGTTGCACTGCCATAACACGTATCACCAGGAAGCCGGGATGATGACGCGCCTGGACTACAGCAGTTGACGAGTCGTATTCCACCGCAGTACTACGTACTGTCCTATTCAGTACGTACCGGCACCGGGTCGCAAAGCCCAGACGCCCGATGCCCGCGGTAGGCTCGGACTACCGACCGTGGAGGGTGTAGTGCGTGTACGAGGGTTCGGCGAACTCGAAGCCGAGATCATGGATCGCATCTGGAACCGCGGCGATGCAGCGGTCACGGTGCGCGACGTATTCGATGAGCTCGCGGAGGAGCGCCGGATCGCCTACACCACCGTCATGTCGACGATGGACAACCTGCACACCAAGGGCTGGCTGCAGCGCGACCGCGACGGGCGCGCCTATCGGTACTGGCCGACACTGAACCGCGAGCAGCACACCGCGCAGTTGATGCGTGAGGCACTCGACGGCGGTGGCCGCTCGGATCTAGTGCTCAGCTATTTCATCGAGCAGATCGATCCAGAGGATTCCGATCGGTTGCGTGCGGCGCTACGCAGCTTGGCCCGACGCTCGACAAGGGCGAAGAAGCGGTGAATATCGCTGCGGGCCTGCTGATCTACAGCGCGGCGATGGTGCTGCTGGCGCCGCGGCTTCTCAGCATGCTCACCCGTGGCGGTTCGGCGCCGCGGTTCGGAGTCGCCGCCTGGTTGACCGCCATCATCAGCGTCTTGGCGATCTGGATCGCCATTCCGGCATTGGTGATCGGCGATGTGGTGTTACACACCGGCCAGCGCAAGTCGCTACTGGCGTCGTGTGTGGAGTTGCTGTGCGATGTCGCGGCCGGACGCGCCGGTTTCGCGGCACAGGCGACGGTGGTGATCGGTGCGGTCACGGTGATCGCGATGTTTATCGGGTTCGGGGTGAAGGCATCACGTGCCATTCGGCAGATGCGGGCCCATGCCCATAGCCATGCGCAGGCCGTTCGGCTCGTGGGCCGTCCTGGCGGCCACCGGGATGTCTTCAACGTCGATTCCGATGAGCGCACCGCGTACTGTGTGGCCGGCGCGCCTCCTGCGATCGTGGTTACCACCGGCACCATCGCCGCACTCGACAACGACGAGCTGCAAGCCGTCCTCGCCCATGAGCGGGCTCACCTGGACGGGCATCATCCGAAGATCGTGACGGTCCTGCGTGGTTTGGCCATCGTGTTCCCGCGGGTCAAGCTCATGACCCGCGGAGCCGCTGAGGTCGCGCGGCTGCTGGAAATGTGCGCCGACGATGCCGCGGCGCGCCGGTTCGGTGAACGCACGCTGCTGACCGGGCTGATGGCTCTCGCCGGTGCCACCCCTGCGCAGGCGCTCGGCGCCGCCGATGTGGCGTTGTTGAATCGTGCTGAACGCCTTGCCCTGCCACCCGCACCGTGGGTCCGGCTGGGTGCGCGTGCCGGTCTTTTCGGGGCCATCACCGTGATCGCGCTCGCCCCGATCGCAACGTTTGCGATGGGTGCATCCGGCCTGCTGTGCCGTTGAAGTCATGTCCAGTTCGAACACGCCGCGTCAGTATTCGATGATGCGGGTGACATAGGGTGTCATCCCCGATTTGCGGACCGCCGAGATCTTGACCGGCACGCCCGTCTGCTGAGCCTCGATCATTTGGCCATTGCCTAGGTAGAGCGCCTCGTGCTGTCCGCCGCCTGGTCCCCAGAACAGCAGGTCGCCGCGTTTGGCCTGCGATGGCGGCACTTGCCGTCCGGCGGTGTACTGATCGCCCGAATAGCGGGGGAGTAGCACGCCTACGCCGGCGAATGCGTAACGGGTGAGCCCGGAACAGTCGAAGCCGACGGTGCCGGCACCGGAGTCCACGCCGCGGCTGGGTCCGGTCAGGCTTCCACCTCCCCAGGCATAGGGGACTCCGAGTTGGGTGCCGGCCCGCCGGATCACGTACTCGACCGCCTGCCTGCCGTACACGCGGTTCCCGCGGAGCACTGGCGCGGCTCCGGTGTCGGCGGGCGCGAGGCCCAGGCTGCCGAGGAACTTTCGCCCCATGTCGAAGGTCGTCTGCGCGGCGAAGGCGCTCGCTTGGAGCGACGCATTGGCTATGGCCACAGGGTCTCCGGGCGCACCTGCGCTGAGCAGATTGGGAAGGGTGGGATCCCATTGGCCGGCATCCGGCTGTGCGCCCGCGATAGGCGCTCTGAATGCGGCCAGTGCCGCCACCAAAACCCCTGTGCTCAAAAGTGTTCGACGGTCCCAGTCGTGTCTGCCTCCGTGCGGGATGGATGGCATTTCACCCGCTCCTTCCCGCCACATCGCCGGCGCGATCGTTCGGGAATGGAGACCCGCCGAGCTACGTAGTAACTACGTACGTACGTACTCTACATGACAATAACCCCGTGAACCCCACTAGTCACAAATTGCACTTCTGTAATTCGATTGCGGAGGTTGCGTTTTCGTATCAGCAGCCGCCGGGGTCGTTGATCTTCACCAGCATCTTGCCGATGTTGGCCCCACTGAACAGACCGTTGAGTGCATCGATGCTGGATTCCAATCCCTCATAGACGGTTTCGCGGTGCACCAAGAGTCCTTCTTTTTCCCAGCCTTGCAGTGCGGCGAACGCCTCGTCGAAGCGTGCCCATTCCTCGAGGGCGATGAAGCCCTGCATCGTCGAAGCGGTGGCGAGCAGGTTCACATAATTGGACGGCCCCGGATGATCGCCGTTCAAATAGCTCGAAATGATGCCGCACATCACCACGCGCGCTCGGTGCGCCAGGTTGGCCAGCACAGCGTTCAGAATGTCGCCGCCCACGTTGTCGAAGTAGACGTTGATCCCGCCCGGACACGCTTCCTTCAGCGCGGCGGTCAGGTCGCCGGCCTTGTAGTCGACACAGGCGTCGAAACCGAATTCCTCGACCACGACCCGGCATTTTTCGGGGCCGCCCGCGATACCGACCACCCGGGCACCGGCGATCTTGGCGATCTGGCCGGCCACCGACCCGGTGGCACCCGCTGCCGCCGAGACGACGACCGTCTCGCCGGCTTGCGGATGGCCGACGCCTTTCATTCCGAAGTAGGCCGTCGCACCCGTCGGTCCGTAGATCGACATCACCGCCAGCGGATCGGTGTATCCGACCACCGGCGTGCTGAACAGGTCGTCGCGAATGATCGCGTAATCCTGCAGTCCGGTCAGGGTGGTCACGAGATCGCCGACCTTGTAGGCGTCACAACGCGATTCGACGACCTCGCCGATGCCCGCCACCCGCACCACCTCGCCCAACTGCAACGGTGGCAGGTAGCCGGGCTCGCCGTCCAGCCAGGTGCGAGCCGCCGCGTCGATGCCGACATAGGTGGTGCGCAGCAGCGCCTCACCGTCAGCCGGCACCGGCGCGGGTGTCGTCACCATTTCGGTGTCGCCGGGGGAGACCAGCCCGTCGGGACGGCGCCGCAACAGGATCTGGCGGTTCTGGCGGGGCGCGGCATCAGTCAATTCGGGTCTCCCGTGGTCATCAGAATTTTCATATTGATTCTTAGAACTCGCTTCGATTAGCGTCAACCCCTGGAGCGACAATGTCCCGCTTGGTAGGAGGATTCCGTGGCCTCCGACGACGTAGCACCGCGCCGTGGTCGGCCGCCCCGCATCGACAAGAGCGCCATCGTCGCCGCGGTGCGAGAGATCGGCAGCGAGAACGTCACCATGCGGCGGGTTGCCGAACATCTCGGAGTGAGCCTTCCCGGGCTGTACCACCACGTCAAGAATCAAGATGACCTGCTGCGCCTGGTCACCGAGAGCACACTGGTGAACTCACCGCCGCCGCGGTACAGCGGTCAGCACTGGGCCACCTGGATGCGCAGCTACGCGTCCTACATCCGAACGGTCCTGGCGTCCGAGCCCGCGCTGGTGGAGAAGTTCGTCACCGGTGGGGTGCGCGCCGACATGGAGATGGAGTGCAACGGCGATGCGGTCGAAGCGCTCGCCGGGCACGGGTTGGCCCCCGATGATGCGATGGCCGTCTGGGCTGCGGTGAGCGCAATGGCGATCGGCAGTGTCACCGAAGCGCACCGCGAACACCTGCACGCCGAGGACGGGCAGCCATGGCTGGCGCGGATCTTCAAACTCCTCGCCAAACGTCCCGCGTCCGACTATCCGACATTGCGCGCGATAGCGCAGTCCGGATATGACCCGTTCGGCGAGGACAGTTTTCAGCAACGAATGACCATGTTGCTCAATGGTATTGCCGTCGAATACGGACTTCCGCCAGAGCCGGTTCCCTAGGCGATGCCGAGAACAGCAGCGGTGAAGCGCCACAGTTTTTGTGCGGCTCGGTCGGCACTCGGTGCCGGCGTGACTCGGAGCTGTTGTGCGATGCCGTGGCGTAAGCCACCGATGACGTAGGCGCCCGCGCTCTCGGCGTCGAGGTCTGTCGGCAGTTCGCCGGATTGCTGTCCGTGGCGAATGTTCGCGGCGGCGTGGTCGATGAGATCGTGAACGTAGGCCGCTTCGAGTTCGGTCAGCTGTGGGTCGCTCGCGGTGCGGTTGAGCAGGATCGGGGCCAGCGGGTCAGCGAGGTGATAGGCGACGAAGCGGTGGGTACGGTCGCGTTCGCGAGTGGCCCAGTCAGCGGCGGGAAGGTGGCCATCGGCGATCGCGTGGCGCAGACCGTCGTAGAAGCCGTCATAGATCGCGGTCAGCAATCCACTTTTCGATCCGAAGTGGTGGTAAAGCGCCCCGGTGCTGAGGCCGGTGCGACGAGTCAGCCCGCTGAGCTCGAAGGCGCCGTTCCCGTAAACGAGTTCGGCGCGCGCGGCGTCGATCAGCTGTTGACGTCCGACCGGGGCTCGTGCCATAGTCCGCACCATAACAGAACTCAGTTATGTTTCGGTGAGGCGATCATGAGCACTGAAGTGACATCGTTGACGGAGCTGGCCGGGGACCTCGCCGGTACCTATCGGCGGACCCGCAGCGGCGGCGAACAGGTGGACCCCGCGATGGCGGATGCCGACTTGGCTGCGGTGCTGTGCGACGGGTATGTGATCCTGCCCGATCTGCTCACCAGAACCGAGCTCGATGAGATTCGGGAGTCGGTGGCCCCGCTGCTGAATCAGCGGGGCCGCAACGGATTCGAGGGACACACCACGCAGCGGGTGTACAGCGTGCTGAACAAGACCCGCAGTTGTGACCGGATCGCCGATCATCCCCGGGTGCTGGCGCTGTTGGACCGGCTGTTCATGCCGAATTACCTGTTGTCGATGCTGCAGGTGATCAATATCCTGCCGGGCGAGCAGGCCCAGATGCTGCACACCGACGACGGCTTCTATCCGCTGCCGAGACCACGAAAAGCCCTGGGCGCAGCCACGATCTGGGCGATCGATCATTTCACCGCTGACAACGGCGCCACCGACATCGTCGCGGGCAGCCACGAATGGGGGGATCGCCAGCCCGACCCGGCCGAGCGCCGACCGGTGATCATGAGCGCCGGCTCATGCGTGTTCTTCCTCGGCACGCTGTGGCATGGTGGCGGTGCCAACCGATCCTCGAACGCGCGCCTGGCCCTGACAGCCCAGTATTGCGAGCCGTGGTTGCGCCCGCAGGAGGCATTCACCTTGTCGATGACGCGCGACACGGTCCGCGCCGTGTCCGAGGACATCCGCCGCATGCTGGGCTACAGCATCCATCCGCCGTTCATCGGCCAGGTCGACGGCATGCACCCCAAACGCCTGCTCGAACCCGGAGCCCAGCCCCTCTGACGCCGACCGCGACGGCGCTGCTTGCGCAGAGCACCGACCTCAGTACGTTGCGCAATCGCGAATTGCGTTGGGGTGTCAATATTTATGTAAGTGACTGGCGCAGCACACGCTTTGTCATGTGAATTTGCTATGGGTCTTCGATGATGCCAGATATGCGTCACATATGAATTCCTCGACTTTTTTCCAGCCACAACTAGCCTCGACACAAAACCCCTACGCAGAAATCGGGGGTCACCAATTAAATTGGGAAGGAACGGAAATTGCCGCGCGGCAGGGTTGTGGGAAGCGTCGTCGCCACCGCAGTTGCGGCTGCATTGGGGCTGTGCGGCTCTGCTCCGGCCTCGGCAGCACCCACCGGACAGACGTCAGCGCAAGCGACGATCAGCGAGCTGGAGGCCCAGGGATTTCGGGTGATCCTCAACAAGGTCGGTAATGCGCCCATGGATCAGTGCACGGTGACCGCGGTGCGCCAAGGCACCGACGTCAAGCATTCTTGGGTGCAGCGCGGCCCGACCGGCAGAGTGAACAATCTGGTGCGCTACACCACCGCCTACGTCGACCTGATGTGTAAACGATAAATATGGTGTGGGGGCGACATCGCACACCCGTCAGGGCACCACGACCGCGCGGCCGCGGACTTTGCCGTCGTTGAGGTCACGGTAGGCCTGGGGCGCATCATCGAGCGAATAGGTGGTCGACTCGGCGTGCACCATGCCACGGGCGGCAAGGTCGAGCAGCTCGACGAGCTCGGTTTGTCCGCCCCAATATGTGGTTTGGACGCTGACCTCGTAAGGCTGGGAGAAGAACGACAGAGGCACCGAGCCCCCGGCGATGCCGACGATCGTTACGTCGCCGAGCGGGCGTGCGGCGCTGCGCGCGAGTTCGATTGTGGCAGTGGCCCCGACGAAATCCAGTAGGACATCCGCCCCATGTCCGTCGGTGAGATCCTTGATGGCCGCAACAGCGTCGTCGTCCGACGGCAGGACGTGGTCGGCGCCCATCTTCGTGGCCAGTTCCAGTGCTTCCGGCCGATTGTCAACGGCGACCACCCGGGCAGAGGTGGTGGCTTTGATCAATTGCAGCGCAACATGGCCCAGTCCTCCGACACCTATCACCACCACCGTCGACGTCGGTGTCATCTTGGGCCAGGATCGGCGGATCGCATGATACGGAGTCAGGCCGGCGTCGGTGAGCGGTGCGGCTGTCTCCGGTTCGAGTCCGTTGGGCAGCGGCACCAGCAATCGTTCGAACGGGACCAGCAGGTACTCGGCCATCCCGCCGTCCAGTCCGAGGCCGCCACCGCCGCTCACGACCGGGGCAGCCGTTGGATTCTCGCAGTAGTTTTCAAAGCTCAACCGGCAGCGCTGGCAGGTGCCGCAGCCCCACGGGCCGTAGACGGCGACGGCGTCACCCTCGGCCACCGTGGTAACACCGGCGCCGACGGATTCAACCCAGCCGGCGTTCTCGTGCCCCAGGGTGAACGGCATCTGCCACGGCATCGTTCCCGGTTCGAAATCGTGCATCAGGTGCAGGTCGGAGTGACAGGCGCCGGCACCTCCGACTTTGATCACCACTTGCCCCGGCCCGGGCGTCGGTTTCGGGACGTCGACGAGTTCGGGTTCGGTTTTCCAGTCCATCAACCGCAGTGCTTTCATCGTGCCCTCCGTCGGTGTGATCAAGCAGGCTCTCGTTCGAACGTAGGCCAGGGGATTCCGCTGCGTGCTATTGCTTGACGAAGTCGCCGGGCTTGTATTTGTGGTCGAAGAACTCCTGTTTGGGCCCGTACCAACGAATGAGACTGAACCAGCCCTTGCCGGGATCGGTCTTGAGCCAATTCTTGGCGCCCTCTAGTGGATTGGGTCCGACGTGGAACGTGACTGAGCCATCGGGGTTGAATTCCAGGTCGTTCATGGAGTTCAGCGAGGGATAGACCTGCCCGGGAGCGTCGACCCCGGAGGCGGTTTCGGCATCGTAGATGGTGACCGACCAGAGGATGTTGGCGGGTGGATCGGCGGGCAGGTCGATGGTGTAGGTGTTCTCCCCACGCAGGTACTCGCCGTTGCTGTCCTTGTAGGCCGCACCGTATTTGGCGCCGAATCCCAC
Organism: Mycolicibacterium senegalense; assembly: GCF_019645875.1. GTDB lineage: Bacteria > Actinomycetota > Actinomycetes > Mycobacteriales > Mycobacteriaceae > Mycobacterium > Mycobacterium senegalense. The sequence goes on from NZ_CP081000.1 coordinate 2,745,095, forward strand.
GATCGAGGAGATCATGCCGGTACTGATCGAGTAGGCGTTGATGTACATGTGTGCCTTGGCTTCGACGTCTGTGAAGCCGGTCTTGCGCTCGCGGAACTCTTCGTCGAGCAGTGTGTGCCAGAAGTCGTCGAGGTCGGTGCGGGCATGGGCGACCCAGTGCCGGTCAGACCACCAGAGCGCATTCTGTTCCTGATCAAAATGTGCCGCAATGTTTTTGGCCATCCGCCATGCGGTCTTGGCGCCCTGGTCAAGCAGTTCACGCTCGCGGTCACTGGGTGTGAAGTCTTTGCCCTTGGAGATGCCCAGCGCTGCCAGGACGCCGTGCATGTACGGATCGACGGTATCGAGGCGTTCGCTTTGTATCAGCTCGTTGAGCATGTCGAAGTAGGCTCCGTCACGCGGAAACAACGCATTGGCAGGGATGTCGGAGACATGCTTGAAGTCCATGGGTTTCGCCTCGCCCTTGAGCGGGCGGATGACCAGTCCCTCGACCGCTTTCACGCCGGGTGAAAGGTCATCGACGGACTGAAAGAAGCCGCGCTGGAAGATGAACACCCCGTTGGTGCGGCACTCGTAGACGAAATACTCGGCGGGATCGATGCCGAGGTCGGCGACGTTCTGCCCGGCCGACACAACGAGATACTTGCCGCCGTTGCCCTTGTCGGGCCCGGGAATGCCGATGTCACCCAGGTACTGGACACCGTCGATGTTCGGTCCGGTCAGCGGGCGATGCCAGAAGTCGTCCATCAACCCCTGGATCTTCGGCGGCGCCTCGAGTACCAGCGGGCCGGTCTCGTTCAGGTCGGCGAAGCCCATGCAGTAGATGACATCGGAATTGGGCGTGGTGATGACGGTGTTGGGTTTGAGCCGCTTCTCATACACCGACATCACGTTGTAGCCGGCGCCTGCCACCTCTCCCAGGCCCTTCTTCATGGCGAACATGTTGACCGCAGGCAGGGACCACAGGTAGCTCTGCGTGGCCCGTTGAAAGTAGAGCTCCTCGGTCAACGTTTTCGAGGCGGCCTCGGTGGGATAGCCGCGGTCGAACTCAGCGTCGGCCAAGGCCCCGTATCGATCTCCATCAGACACCTGCGGTGTTCCTTCCTCGTGAGCATGCCGCCAGTGCTCCGGCATCCAGTGCCGTAGCCGCTATCCCCGCGGAGCCCAGCGCAGTTCGTCGATTGATATCCATGTCTGCGATCTCTTCCTCGAGTAAGCGGTATCTCGTGGCCGCGGCTCGCAATCTCCGGCGATGCGAGCGATTCTGCTCGATGGCACGGCTACGGACGTCTGTGCCCAAAGCTACTCGTGTTGTAGGGCTCCGCTTGCCGCTTCGGCGATGCCAATCGGTGACGTGCCACGTTTGTGACCGATATACGGCCCAGTTGACACTCAAAACTCATCCGCAGGGCCAATCCTTGACTTTACGGTTACAGGACGTGATTAGGTGGAGGAGGCGTGCTGCGGTGCTGCCGTACCGCATCGGCCGGCGAGCCGCGGTCGGAACCCGAATCACTCAGGAGGCATTTGCTTATGACCTGGCAGATGACACGCCGCTCAGCGCTGAGCGCAGCAGGGATTGCCGCCGCTTCGATCGGCGCCGGGGCAGCGATGGCCGCCTGTTCGCGCGAGGCCACCGCGCCGGTGAACACCTCATCGCCACCGGCGCAACCCCATCCCTCCGAGGCGCCCACGACAAATGTCACCCAACCTGTAACCGGCGTCGTGATGCAGCCCGGCTACACCCGCACTTTCGGGCAGACCGCCTACGTGTGGGGATGGCCGCTGGTCAACATGCTCAACCGCAACGCCGCGATCACCAAGGCGCCGCATCCGGGTCGCCTCAACGGGGTACTGCCCGCTGCACCCCGAGGCCGTTTGGCCATGCTTTCGGACTACATCGATCCCGCACAGACCTTCATCGCCTGCCCCAATCAGGATGTCGTGTATGGGTTGTCCTACCTGTCGCTCGACGAGGAACCGGTCATCATTCAGGTGCCTGATTTCGGGGACAGGTTCTGGGTGTACGCGCTGTATGACCAGCGGACCGACCAATTCGGGGAGCTCGGCAAACCCTATGGCTCCAAGCCGGGTTTCTACCTGCTGGCCGGGCCGAACTGGAAGGGTGACAAGCCGGACGGTGTAGAGGCGGTTCTGCGTGCCTCGACGGCGCTGGCCGCCGCGATCCCGCGAGTCTTCATGGACGACACACCCGAGGATCGCGCTGCCATTCAGCCGGTGATCAACCAGATCAACATCTATCCACTCACAGAGTTCGACGGACAAATGAAGACCGTCGAGTGGGCCAAGTTGCCGAGCCTGCCCGGCCCAGCGGCCGAGGGTGGCGCGGAGACCAGATGGGTTGTGCCCGAGCAGTTTTTCGACCAAATCGGCACCGTCCTGGGCACCGTGACCCCGCTGCCCGGCGAGGAAGCCCTCTACTCGCAGTTCAAGGCGCTGCTGGACGCCGGGAAGGATCCGGAGGTCAAGAAGGTATTGACCGACACCGCGATCGCCGCCGAAACCGATGCGATCGAGCCGTTTCTGCAATGGGTCCACAACGGTGTCCCGGTAGGCAACAACTGGAACCGGTCAGTCAACAACGCGATGTTCGGTTTCGACTACTTCAACCGCACCGCAACATCCAAGTCGAACATGTTCGAGAACCGCCCCAATGAGACCCAGTACTTCTACACCGATCGCGATGCCACCGGCGCCGCGTTGCACGGTGACCGCACGTACCGGATCACTTTCGCAGCGGGGCAAGAGCCTCCCGTTCAGGGGTTCTGGTCGCTCACCCTCTACAACGAGCACCATTTCTTCAATCCGAACCCGTTGCGCCGCTATTCATTGGGGACAAAGAACAAGTCCCTCAGCCGAGGTCCGGATGGGGCGCTGACGCTGTATGCCGGAGCGAAATCTCCGGGCCCGGACCAGGAGGCGAACTGGTTGCCCGCCCCTAACGGTCCCTTCTCGCTGTACATTCGCACCTATTGGGGCCAACCCGCGATCACCGACGGCACGTGGAAACCCCCTGCAGTAGAACCGATGTGATCCGCTTCGGGCCAGCGGTCACGGAAACGGTATAGGTGGAATGGCAGACGGCAACGGGACTTCGGGAATGGTGCCGGGTAATTCGACTCGAGGTACGTCCGCCGGAAGCTGAGCGCGCGGGATATCGTTCGGCAGCGGCACCTCGGGGACCGCACTCGGCAGCGGTACGGGCGGAACATCACTGGGCAACGGGAACGGCGGTATCTTGGCCGGAACCGGCAATGTTGTCACGGGATCTTCGGACGCGGCCGGCCGTCCCGGGCCGACACCGCAGCCGGCCGTGGCCACCAGTGCGGCCGTCAAGGACGTGAGCAGCACGGCTCGCCGACACGTCCGTTCACTCCCGGCACCCACCTTGTTCACCCTTCGCGATCCGTGTTCGACGCTATCACCGGCGTGCCCCCGGGATTCGACGCTGTATCCGCAACCGCACGAAACTAGCTGCCGCCTCGCGCGACGATCACCGGCACACGAGACTCCTGGGACACTGCCGTGCTGACCGAGCCCAGCAACATCCCGGTGAACCCGCCGCGACCGTGGCTGCCCACGACGACCAGCTGGGCATCTTCGGCACGGGCGAGCAGTTGGCGAACCGGATTCTCAAATTCGACCTCGACGCTCACGTTGACCGTGGGATAGCGTTTCTGCCAGTGGGCCAAGCGGTCGGCCAGGCTCTTTTGGGTCGTCGACTGTAACGCCGACCATTCCATGGCGAAAAAACCGTTCGTGGCGGTTGAGTCGGCCAACACGTGGAGTGCTACCAAATCCACCCCGCGCCAAGATGCCTCCCCGAACGCGATTTCGGTCGCCCGTTCCGATGCCGGTGATCCGTCGATCCCCAGCAGCACCGGCGATTGCTGTGCCGACGGCGAGGATGCCGGCTCATCGTGAATAACCGCGACGGGGCAGTGGGCGTGGTGGACGACACCGGTGCTGACCGATCCGAGCAGTCGGCGATGCTGCCATCCCGTTTCGCCGCGGCATCCGACCACTACGATCTGGGCTTGTTTGGACAGACCGACCAAGGTTGGCGCCGGCTTGCCGAACCGCAACTCGCCGATGATTTCCGGTCGCTCGCCGGCGCTCGCACAGTCATGCGCGAGACTGATTGCCTCGGCCAGGATGGTGGAGCCTGCGTCCTGTTGAGCCTGGACGACCTCCGGTGGGATTTGGCCAACGGACCAGTCCAACGTCGAGGCCACCGCCGGTAGCGAATCCGTGACATGAACGATGGCCAGTGGGGCGTTACGCCCGACTGCCTCATGTACCGCCCATCGCACCGCCTCGCGCGCCTGCGGGGATCGGTCCACCCCCACAATCACGCTGTGTGCTGCGATTCGGTTCGACATCGCGCTGCCTTTCTTCCGGGAACGGCTTGCTGAGCAAGGCAACTTGGTGGTTGGTCGATGTCGACCCCACGTTCAGTTATCTCATGCGCAGAACGCGGAATGAAGGGCCTTTGGTCTCATTTTCCAGGCACCGACGTCAAGAGAATTGCAGCAATGTTGACCAGTACTCCCAGAACCGCACCAGGACCAACAGGGCCAGTGAGGTGTACCAGAGCACCACGAACGACCAGCGCCACTGATAAATGGCGCGGGCGAGCGCATTCCGGTGCAGCGGTTGCAGCGCTATCGAACTCACGACGACCATCAGAGGGATGGTGACCGCCCATACGATCATGCAATAGGGGCACAATGCGCCGATGCGGTAGAGACTGTGAAATATCAACCAGTGCACGAATACCGAACCCAGGACGGTTCCTGCCGCCAAACCTGCCCAGTACCAGCGGGGCAACCGGATGCCGCCGACCGTCAGCACGCCGGTGACCAGCGTGACGGTGAAGGCAACCATCCCGATCAGTGAATTGGCGAAACCAAGCACCGAAGCCTGCCAGGTCACCATCACCGAACCACACGAGATAACCGGGTTGACGCTGCACGAGGGCACGTAGGACGGGTCGATCAGCAGCTCGATCTTTTCGACGGTCAGTGCCGTCGCCGCTGCCAGCCCGAGGATACCGGCGATCAACACATAGACCGCACCGGCCTTACCGACGGCTGGTCCCGGGGAGCGCTCGTTCTCTGCCACGCCGGACGAATCTAGTCTCGGGCCAAATACCGCAGCTACGGCCAAAGGTCCTCACTTGTCGCGCCCGCGACCACCCAGCTCTCCCGCCGCCGCCAGCCCCAGTGGGATCCTGAATTCCTGCCGAAGGTCCGCGCGCAGTGGGCCGAAATACCCTCGAAACACATATGCACACCTGGTGACACTGGGGTCCTCACTCCGCACCACCGCGTGGAGTCGGTGCCGAATCGCCTTCTCCCGACACGTTTCAAGTTCTCCTGACCGGTAAGGAGCTCACAATGGCTGCCAGCCCGATTCGGTCAAATCGGTTTTCGGTACGAAACATCTTGAAGGTGGGCCTTATCGGATTTCTCCTGGCTGCCCTGCTGGTCACGGCCCCGGCCTGGGTACACCGACGTGGACAGTCGAATGTGCCTGAGACTGTGTCCGCGGACGCGGCGATCCGAACGTGGTGGATCGACAGTCGTCCCGACTTCATCGCACTTCGGACCGCATTGGACGACTCACAGGAGGCGTTGCAGCAGGGGAACGTTGAGGCGTTGAAACCGGCGTGCGAGCGCATGCACGACATGGCCGCCGTTGATCTTGCCGCCCACCTGCCGACCCCCGATGCGCGACTCACCGCCGAGCTGACGGCCGCGACGAACGACGCACACGACGCCGCACATATCTGCCTGTCCACGATTGGCGGTGCGATGATCAGCTATCGTGCCGAGTTCGATACCGACATGGACCAGGCGTACAAGCACATGGCTGCCGCGAGGGAGATCATCGACCGAGTCGTCAGCAATACCCGATATGCGTGACTGCTACCCGTTTTGGCGCCGAGATGGTCGCGGACAGTACGGAAGGCGCTGCGGGATAGTTCTCTTCGGATCGGCGGTTGTCAGTCAGCCACTGTGCATCAGCCCAATGTGAGCCCGCGGGAGCCCTCCTGGTGTGCCGGCTGGATATGGCTCCACTGCAAACGAACCTGCGTGCCGGCGGGCGCGGACTCGACCACCGCACGATCGGCAAGGGCTCGCATCAGCGAGATTCCACGGCCGCGGGACGGATCCTGTTCCGTGTCAGGATCTCTGATCCGCCAACGCCCTTCATCGGCGATGGTGACGGTGAGAGTCGACGGATCCCGATAGTCGGCCCGCAGATGCATCACCCCGCGTTGTGCGCTGGTGATGTAAGCGAACTCGGCAGCGTTGGCCAAGGCTTCGTGAACGGCGAGCACGATATCGCTGGCCTGGTCTGGCGCCAGGGTGAAGCTCCGGCGCAGCCACTCCGAGAATTCGAAGCGTAGTTGCGCGACGTGCGGCAGTGTCGCGGGAACCCCAAGCTTACGAAAGCTTGTGGACCCGACAGCTCCGGTGGTTTCGACTTGTCCGGTTACTTCTGTCAATTCGCCTGCTCCGCCAGTGCGAGCAATGCCTCGGCACGCGTGGCATACACGTCGATAATGTTGCTGATACCGATCAGTGCCAGCGGGCGACCGGTCGCCGGACCGCTGGCGACGACAACGAACCGAGCCGCCGGGGCGAGAGCGTGGTGTGCGGACACGAGTAGCCCGATCCCGGCTGATGCGAGAAAATCTACTGCGCTCAGGTCTACGATCACGGCTTTGGGCGCACGGGTCGCGGGCCAGGTCATCGCAGCTTCCAGCCGGGGAAGTGTCAGCGCATCGACAGTTCCGGCTACTTCGACCAGGCAAATATCGCCGCGGCGTTGCTCTGTGACTGTGCAATGGGAATGATGCCCGCTGCCATTGGTCGCTGGGTCTGGCCCACTCGTCATCTACCGGCCTTCCTGGGTTCGGCTCTACCTGGTCTGCACCGTGTTTACGTCGATGAGGTGCCCGCGCAGTAGAGGCGAAGGTCCCAATGGGCCAACTCTCCCTGCAGCCCGCGGGATTTCATGGCGTCCACGGCCATACAAAGGCCATTCGTCACTAGCATCCACGGATTCCGCCCTGTTTAGCTCGGACGTTGTAGCGACGTGTCGAACGGGACACCGTCGTATCGATTCACGACTACTCAGAGAGGAAAGCACCCATGTCATGCGTCATGGCGAAAGCCGGTGTTGCCGGCTGCATCCCTATCCGAATCGACTCGGTGGGGTAGCCGCGCGATGAGACGGATGAAATGTTCTGCCGACGGGTGCGACGGCCACCACATCGTCGAAAGCCGCTGTCATTACTGTGATCAGCCGCCGAAGGCGCGGGGCCTGTGTGTATCCCACTACAACAAGGCGCACTACATCTGCAGTCAGCGCACGCTGCCGACTTACCACGTCCTCACTCCCGAAGATGTCCGAGCGATCCGCCGGTTGTCGGCATCTGGAGTGACGCAGTACGAGCTGGCCGCCAGGTTCGGAGTAACCCAAGCCAGCGTATCCAAAGTGGTGCGCCGAAAGACATGGCGCAACGTGGGATGACCATTCGCAGCCGTAGCCGAGAACCACCTCAGGAACAGGGAACGCCCCGCTGCGGAAGTTCAGCGGGGCGGCTGCAGCAGCGCGACCGACTGCTAGGGAGGGTCGAGGCTATCGGAACCTCGGCCCAGTCGCGCCTCCCTGACCAATTGGAACTGCAGCATCACCAAGGTACTTCGCCGGTGCAGCGCCCTCATAGGGACTTTGGACCCCAAAGGATCACTGAAAGTCCCTACATTGCCAGGTCTTTGGGGAACAGGAGTAGTGAAAGCAGAGTCGTGCCGACCCCGATCGCGTTGAGGAAATCTAGGGCCTTGTGGCCCTTCCGGATTGCCGCTGTACTGATCCAAACTGGGGTCTCCCGAGATCGAGAGGCCTAGCTGATGGCTCAATACCGCGCACCGAAGTGGGTGTGGTTGCTACTGGTCGTGGCGTTACTCCTTTGGGTTGTGCTCTAAGACGCCTACGGCTGTCCACTTCGGTTCGAGGAGGCGCTCGACGGCACGATCATCACCGGGCAGGGCGAGTGGTGAATGAGGGCGTGGCTGGTCGAGCCGAGGACTGCACCCACAAATTCGCTGCGACCGCGACTGCCAACGACGATCAGCTGCGCTTCATGCGCCCAACGCATCAATGCCCACGCCGTCCGGCCACTCGTCACCGCGCAATGGACGACGACCTCCGGGTAGTGTTCGCTCCACCGCTCGATGTGCTCATTCAGGAGTTGCAGTTGTTGCGCTTGGTATTCCAGCCACCATCGTGGCTCTGAATCCCGGTCGGTGAGGCTGCCGGGCAATTCACCGCAGCTGAAGACGGCGGTGAGATCAGCGCCGCGCAGCGCAGCTTCCGCGAATGCCCACTCAGTAGCGTTGTCAGCTGCCTCAGAGCTGTCCACAGCCACGACGATCGTTCGCTGCTGTTCTGCATGCGCATCGTTTCGCACTCCGCGTACCACCACGACTGGGCCGTATCCGTGCGCACTCACGGACACCGCAACCGACCCGGCATGGGCGGCGCCCTGAGTTTCGGCGCGACTCGTGCCCACCACGGTCATTAGTGCCTCTCGTGACAAGGCAATCAGCATCTGCAGGGGTCGACCCACCATCGACGAGGTCTCGACTACTACCTCAGGGCACACGGCAGCAATCTGCTGCTGAGCCTCAGCCAGCAAGTCGACGGCGTTGAACTCCAGATGCTTCAGTATCCGGTGCTGTGACCAAGGGCCGAAATCGATTTCTGCCTCCCGCGGATCGATGACGTGGACCAGCCGCACCGAGACCTTCCGCCGGTCCGCTTCGCGTGCCGCCCACACGGCCGCGTCGAGAGCCGCCATCGATCCGTCAATGCCGACAAGTATGTTGGCATTGACGGCGGCCCCGTTCTCGTTCCTGGGCAATGGAACTCCTTGTTCTCGTTTCGGCGCCGTGATCGTGCGATGTAGTGGTCAGCCCACGTATTCCGCTGCGCTGTTCAATCCGGCACGTCCGTCATACCCAGATTGGCGCCCCGGTTGGGCCACGTGAAGAGTCCTTGGTCCCCAACATCGAGCCCCTCGCGGCGAGAGAACACCTGGTGACAGCCGCCGCTGACGGCGAACCACTGAGGACTTTCGGCCCTGCTGAATCTGGCTCCACAACAGTACTTTCGACGGTGGCGCGACCAAGTGCCGCAGAGACGCCGAGACTCTGCAGGGTGTCCGCCGGAGCGCAGCGACTTCTGTTCGTCTGGAAGTGAGAGATGTATACGCCGGAACAGTGCAGGATATTGTCAGATCTACCCGTCGGATCCTGCGCCACTATTGTGAGGATCTCCGACGAATCGCCAGATTGCATCGCTTTACGGCTGCGTCACTTAGGTTTTCGTCCCGGGCATGCAGTGGAACCAATCCGGGTCGCACCGCTCGGTGATCCCGTCGTGTACCGCATTCTGGGCTATGACATGTGCCTACGACGTCGCGAGGCGCGCCATATCCTGGTGACGGTAATTTCGTGAACGCTCCTGCCTGTCATGGCAACGCTGCCGATGACATGCCCATCGGGCAAACGCGTATCGCTTTGGTCGGTAGTCCCAACAGCGGAAAAACCAGCGTCTTCAACCACCTCACCGGCATGAGAGCCCGGACGGGTAATTATCCGGGCGTCACGGTCGCGCGCCGTGTCGGAGCGGGTCGGCACAACTGTCCAAGTTGTGGCACGGTGAGGTTCATCGTCGAAGACCTGCCTGGTAGCTACAGCCTGCATCCGGTGAGTCCGGACGAACAGGTGGTTGCGGATTTGCTGCACGGGGCCCTTCCCGGCATTTCCAGTCCTGACGCGCTGGCCGTGGTCGTCGATGTCACCGTGTTGGAGCGCTCGCTGTCACTGGTGTCCCAGGTACTGGCCCTCGGCCGGCCCACCATGATCATCTTGACGATGATGGACGAACTTGCCGCCCGCGGCGGACATCTCGACATCGCTCAGCTGTCGACCGCGCTCGGGGTGCCGGTGGATGGAGTAATCGCCAGCCGCGGTAAGGGTTTCGGACCGGTACGGGAACTGATGGCCGCTCCGGAGTGCTGGCCGCGGGTTCCGTTCCCGCCGCCGCAGGATGACGCGGAGTTCAGTTCCTGGAGCGCATCCGTATTGGCCGCTGCCGAATACCGGGCGCCGCGGGCCGACGACCGCAGTGCGCGAATCGACCGTGTGCTTTTGCATCCGCTGTGGGGAACGTTGACATTCCTGACGGTGATGGCCACATTCTTTCAGGTCATCTTCACTGTCGCTGCGCCGCTTCAGGATCTGGTGGAGCAGTTCTTCGGCTGGCTGGGCGGTTCGGTCGCCACGGTCATTCCCAACGAGGCTCTGGCTGGTCTGCTCGGTGACGGTGTGATCGGCGGGGTCGGCGCGGTGCTCGTGTTCATTCCACAGATCGTGTTGATGTTCCTGCTCATCTCGCTACTGGAGAACGTCGGATACATGGCGCGGGCCGCGTTCTTGGTGGACCGCATCATGGCGACAGCCGGGTTGGAGGGACGTGCATTCGTGGCGATGCTTTCCTCGGTGGCCTGCGCTGTACCCGGCATCATGGCCACCCGCACTCTGCCTTCCTCGCGCGACCGGATCGCGACGATCATGTCCGTTCCGCTGATGACTTGCTCGGCCCGCCTACCGGTTTACGTTCTCCTGGTCGCCCTACTGGTCGACCCGAGCGTGCACTGGGGCCCGGTCGGGCTGCAGGGGCTCGTGATGTTCGGGCTGTATGTTCTCGGTGGTTGCGCGGCCATGACGACCGCATGGCTGTTCAAGAAGATCGTCTTGGGTGGGGACATGTTGCCCTTTTACATGGAGCTACCGCCCTATCGGTTCCCACCGGTCAAGTCGGTGTTGCTGAGTATGTGGGACGCGGCGCAGGCATTCCTGCGTAAGGCCGGCACCATCATCCTGGCCACCTCGGTGATCTTGTGGTTCTTGTTGAATTTGCCGCCTCACGCCGACGGGATCGACCAGTCATATGCTGCCGCGATCGGCAGGTTCATCCAGCCGATTTTCGAACCGCTCGGCTTTGACTGGCGGATTTGTGTCGGACTGATCGGCGCAATGGCCGCACGGGAAGTGTTTGTCGCCACCATGGGTCAGATCTTTGCCGCCGGGGACCCGGCCAGCCCGATTGACGCGATCCGCGGAGCAGTGTGGCTGTCCGGGCCGCACCAGGGCGAGATGTTGTTCACGCCGCCTACCGTGGCCGCGCTGTTGATCTTCTTCGCCTTCGCGCTGCTGTGCATGTCTACGGTCGCGACGATCCGTCGTGAGACGAATTCTTGGCGGTGGCCGGTGGTGGCGTGGTGCTACATGTTTACGCTCGCCTGGTCCGGAGCCGTTGCGGCGCGTCAACTCACGATGTTGGTGACCGGGCCGTGACGCTGCTGCTGCATTCCGAAGCAACTGGGGACCCGCGAACCGTGCGGTGGGTCACCAACATCAACTGTGTTCCAGGCAGTCTGATCGATGAGTTGCGCCTCGACGGTACTTTGGCAGCTGTGGAGGTGGCCGACGGCGAAATCCGCACCCGGTTGGCGCCTGGTCGCTGCTGGTCACGCGACGGTCCTCGGGTGAGAACTGCACTGTTTCAGGCGCTCTCGGCGATCCCGGCTTCCGATGACCGGCTACGGGACCAGATCGCCCGACTGGTGGCTCATGAGGTGGGGCCGTTCGTCGCCTCTCACGGCGGCAGCGTTCAGGTGGTGTCAGTCATAGACGGAGTTGTCACGGTCGCTCTCGAAGGCGCCTGTGGGCCTTGCAGTTTGCGCAATGCCACCCTGAATGATCTCATCCTGTCGTTGATCAGGGCCAAGTTCCCAGACATCCGGGCGGTACGCGCCGGCCCGTAGCTCGGCCACGCCAATAGGGTCTTTCGGCCCTATCCGCGGATAGGGATACCGCCGGTACCGTTTGTGTACACGCGGTGGGGATATGTAAACCCCGAATGGGAGGTCTGCAACATGGCTCGGACCAAGATGGTCAGGCGTTGGCGCAAGAACATGGACGTCAGCGACGACATTCAGTACACCGACATGCTCGCGACACTGTCCGAGGGCTCGGTGCGACGTAGCTTCAACCCGTACAAGGACATCGAGTGGGATACACCAGCATTCGCCGTCAAAGCAGACGACCCTCGGTGGATCTTGCCGGTATCCGATCCGATCGGAGCTCATCGCTGGTACCAGGGGCAGCCGGTCGAGCGTCAGATCGAAATCGGCATGTGGCGGCAAGCCAATGTCGCCAAAGTCGGCGAACAGTTCGAGAACATCCTCATCCGCGGCCTGATGGAGTACTCGTTCTGGGTGCCCAACGGCTCGCCGGAATACCGGTACTGCCTGCACGAATCGATTGAGGAGTGCAACCACAATCTGATGTTCCAGGAGATGGTGAACCGCATCGGCATGGACGTGCCGGGCATGCCGCGGCTGCTCAAGTGGCTGCAGCCGCTCATCCCGCTGACCGCCGGCCCGCTGCCGATTCCGTTCTTCTTCGGCATCCTCGCCGGCGAGGAGCCGATCGACCACACGCAGAAGAACGTGCTGCGCGAGGGCAAGGCCCTGCACCCGATCATGGAACGGGTAATGGCCATCCACGTCGCCGAGGAGGCCCGGCACATGTCCTTCGCGCACCAGTACCTGCACAAGCGGGTGCCGAACCTGCGCTGGCACCAGCGCCTGCTGTTGTCGCTTTACGTACCGTTGGTCATGCGCATCCTGTGCTCGGCGATCATCGTGCCGCCGCGCGCGTTCTGGAAGGAATTCGACATCCCGCGCTCGGTGCGCAAGGAGCTGTTCTTCGACGCCCCCGAGTCACGCAAGATACTGCGCGACATGTTCGGCGACGTCCGCATGCTCTGCCACGACACCGGATTGATGAACCCCATCGCCAAGTTGATGTGGAAGATCTGCAAGATCGACGGTCCGCCGAGCCGCTATCGCAGTGAACCGCAACGCCAACACTTGCTTTCCGTCGGTTAGCCGCCCTCGGCTGCCCGAAACCGCCCGCGAATTTGACCATTCCGGGTCGCGTCGACGGCACAGCAGTAATTGCGGCATCGGCAATCCCGTGCATCGAAAGGCTTGATCGGCTATGACTGACATCGAACACTGCGACGTCCTGATCGTTGGTGCCGGCATCTCCGGCATCGGTGCTGCCTACTACTTGCAGCGCGAACACCCGGGCCGCCGTTACATGATTCTGGAGGCCCGTAACGCGATCGGCGGCACCTGGGATCTGTTCCGCTACCCGGGAATCCGATCGGATTCCGACCTGCACACGTACGGCTACGAGTTCAAGCCGTGGCGCGACGAGTACGCCATCGCCTCCGCTGACAAGATCCTCGACTACCTACGCGAGACGGTGTCGGAGAACGGGATCGACGGGCATATCCGGTTTCATCACAAAGTGCTCGGGGCAGCCTGGGATTCGAACACGGCCACCTGGACCGTGGACGTCGAGCGGACCAGCCGTGCCGGCGCAGAACCAGAACTCGTGCAGATTTCCGCCAGCTGGCTGTTCTGCGGCGGTGGGTACTACCGCTACGACCACGGCTACACGCCAGAATTCCCCGGCTCTGAACGCTTCACCGGACAGATCGTGCATCCTCAGCACTGGCCGGAGGATCTGGACTACGCCGGCAAAAAGGTCGTTGTAATCGGCAGCGGTGCCACCGCGGTCACATTGGTCCCGGCAATGGCCGACACGGCCGGCCACGTCACCATGCTGCAGCGCTCGCCGACATACGTGATGCCGGTCCCGGCCAAAGACAAGTTTGCGAATACCGCGAAGCGGTTGCTGGGCGGCGAGCGTGGGTACGCGTTGACGCGGCGCAAGAACATCATCAAGCAACGCGGAGTCTACGAATTCTGCCAGAGGTACCCGAAAGCGGCACGGGCGGTGATCCGTTGCTTCAACGCCGCCAAACTGCCGTCCGCGTTCCCGGTGGACGTGCATTTCAACCCCAGCTACAAGCCGTGGGATCAACGGCTTTGCGCAGTGCCCGACGGAGATCTGTTCACCGCGATCAGGAACGGCAGCGCCTCGGTGGTCACCGACCGCATCGCGACGTTCACCGAGAACGGCATCCTGCTGGAGTCCGGTCGCGAGCTCGACGCCGACATCATCGTGACCGCAACTGGACTGAACATCCAATTGCTCGGCGGTATGACACTCACCGTCGACGGTACGCCCGTCAACCTATCGAAAACGGTGGCCTACAAGGGCATGATGCTGTCCGGTGTTCCCAACTTCGTCCTCGCGTTCGGCTATACGAACTCGTCGTGGACGCTCAAGATCGATCTGTTGTGCGAGCATTTCTGCCGGTTGCTGAGCCACATGGACAGCCACGGCTACGACATGGTGTCACCGGTTGCCGATCCGGAGATGGAAACGCTTCCGCTGCTGGATTTCTCGGCAGGATATGTGCAGCGCGCGCTGGACCAGATGCCTCGCCGCGGCGTTGACGGTCCTTGGGTGATGTCGATGAACTATTTCCATGACGTTGCGACTTTGCGCAAGGGTCCCGTGGCGGACCCGCATCTCGAATTTGCGAAGGTCGCGCCGAAGACCCGTTCCGAGGCAGCCTCGAGCTAGCCGGTGAGATCGTCGCGTTCGGCTGCGGCGATCAGGTCTTCGCGGGCGCGTGCCACCCGGGAACGGATGGTGCCGACGGGGCAGCCGCACACCTCGGCGGCTTCGGCGTAGGACAGGCCCAGGACCTGGGTCAGCAGCAGGGCGTGGCGCCGGTCGGGATCCAGGCCGTCGAGCAGGAGGCGGAGTTCCACCATCTTCTCGAACCCGCCGACCGGGCGGTAGCTCTCCAGGACCTGCTCGACGTCCACCCCGTGCTGGCTGCGCGGCCGGCTCTGTTTGTGCCGAATCTGGTCGACCACCACGCGGCGGGCGATCGACAGCAGCCAGGTGCGCGCGGAGGAGCGGCCGCTGAACCGGGGCAGCGCGGTGATGGCGCGCATGAACGTCTCTTGGGTGAGGTCGTCGGCCGAACCGGCGTCGCCGAGGTAGGCGACGGTGCGCCAGACGTCGGTCTGGGTGGCCCGGATGAATTGCTCGAGCGCCGCTGAATCACCGCGGCCGGCGGCGAAGGCCAGCCGCGTAACGTGGTCCTCGCCGCGTTCGGCTATGCCGAGGTCATCGGTCATCGGGCTCTTCGCTGCCTTTCGTTGTTCAGCCACAGTGGCCGTTCACAACGGCCACGCACCGATCTTCTCTGGGGCACAACAGAGATAACAGGGTCGAATGGCCCTACGGCCCGGTAATACGGCGTGGCGCTGCGGCGCCCAGGACGATGAGTACTGGGCACCGCAGCGCATGGCTACATGCTCAGCGACCGTACTTGGCCAGTAGGCGATCGGCATGACGAGGATCTATCGCCGCCAATGCGATTTGACCGTCGTAGTGTTCAATGACCCGCGCGTCCATGATGTGTCGCCACAGTGGGGGGATCAGCGCGAGAAGCAGCATGGTGCCATAGCCTCCGGGCAGCTGCGGTGCCTCTTCGAGACTGCGCAGCGTCTGATAGCGCCGTAGGGGATTGGCGTGATGGTCTGAGTGGCGTTGTAGATGGAACAGGAAGATATTGGCGATCAAGGTATTGCTGTTCCAGCTGTGTTGAGCCGAGACGTTCTCATAGCGCCCATTCGACAGGCGTTGACGCCTTAGCCCGTAGTGCTCCAAATAGTTGACGATCTCCAGCAGGCTGAACCCAACGATCGCCTGACCGACCAGCCAGGGGAAGACCACCGGTCTGAACCAGATCACCAGAATGGTAAACAATGTCGCACTCAGCAACCACGCGTTGACCAGATGGTTTCGGATCGTCCATGGTGACCCGCCTAGCCGGCGCAGGCGCCGAGCCTCTAGGTTCCAGGCCGACCGTAGACCACCGATGACAGACCTCGGAACAAACCGGTAGACGTTCTGTCCGATGCTGGCGCTCGCGGGATCCTCCGGCGTCGCAACCCGGACGTGGTGGCCACGGTTGTGTTCCACGACAAAGTGGCCGTAGAAGGTTTGAGCCAGTGCGACTTTCGCGAGACGTCGCTCGACCACCTCGCGTTTGTGCCCGAGCTCGTGAGCAGCGTTGATGCCGATACCACCCACGATGCCCACCGTGGTCATCAATCCAAGCTCGTCGAACCACGTCATCGAGACCCAGCCGCCACCGCTCCACAGCCAGCAGGCGAACACAAGAGACAGATACTGATTCGGCAGATACAAGTAAGTAACCCACCGGTAGAGGCGATCTCGATCCAGCTCGATAAAGGCGCTATCGGGTGGAGCGCTCGGATCATTACCAACAATGAAGTCCAGCATCGGCATCACCGCAAAAGTCAGCAGCGGCCCCAACCACCACCACCACTGCTGACCGGTCGACCACACCATCAACCAGGACAGTGGCACCATCCCTGGCACCGCCGCTGCCAGTAGCCAGAGGTACCGCTTCGGGTCCTTCCATCGTTTGTCCCTGACACGAACATCCTGGCTTAGAGGAAGTCGATCACGAATTATCCGTCCATTGATCATGGCCCACCCCGACCCTAGATTGACAATGCGATGCGAATCTAGCAATGCGCTTGGCGAGGCGCGCGGTGAGCGGATCATCGACACATCGGGTTTCGATTGGCATGAGTCATCGAGAAGCGATGACCGGAAATATCCATGCGTCTATGACAATAGAAGCATCGAGCCATGGCAGTTTCCCGTCTTGATCGGGCCAACCGGAAAAGGCGTTCTCACCTGCGGCTGGACATATAGCAAATATTGCGACATGCGTCCGTAACGCGCGCTTTCCGCGAAGTTGTTGCTACTTCGAGGCACCGTCGCCGACCCCGCCCTGCAGTGAGGATCACACGGCGTGACACTTGTGAGCTTTGCCGCGAGGTAGCCAGGCAGCGTGCGCTGACTGAATAATCGCCTTGTACATATGGTGTTCGAACGTTGGCCGGTCACCTCGGTCGCAACAACAACTGCAGCCGCGCTGCTGTCGAATTTTTCGGCCTGGCCGGCTCGCGTTCGATTGGGGCACTAGTACGGCTGAAGGGACACGGCTGTAATGGACCAGCGTCGGTGGAAGCCAGGGATGGCCGCGCTCGGCTATCTCAGTGCCAACATCTTCTCCGGCATCGTTGTGTTGGCGTACCTGGTCGGCAAGGTGGATCATGTACTTCACCCCATCGCAGTCGGTTCGTCCATCTGGGCCATCGCCGGAGTCCTGGCATGCGCTTTCAGCCGAATCCTGCGGCTGCCCAACGCGCCCTATCTGCTCTGGCTCCTCGTCGGCGGGTTGGTGGGAATTGGCGTCTGGGCGCTCCAATTCACCTTCTGCGCATCGTATTTGGCTTTCAACTAGCACCTAGTACAGACTCTGACTTCGGAACGTCTGTGGCTGGGCTACTTCGAACTTCGACGCTTCGGGACGGTTCGTCGACTTCTGACAATAGCCCTCAGGCGCGGGGGACTTCAGTCCCTAGCGGGAGCGATCGCCCAATGGTCGAATCATTTCAACTGCTCGGTAGCACCGAAGGAGGTCCGATGAAACCCTGCCGACTACCGATCCCAGATCCGGCCTTCCCGGATTGGCGCTCGCACAGCAGCTGCCGCGACGTCGATCCGATGGTGTTCTACGGCCCCGATCACGAAAGGGCCGCGGCCCGACGCCGACGTGTTGCCAGAGCCAAGGCGATCTGTCATTCATGCCCCGTAAGACAGGTTTGCCTGAGACAATCACTGAGAGTTCCTGAGCAGCATGGGGTCTGGGGTGGGCTTACTCCCGATGAACGTGACGACATCCTCACGGCGTTGTCAGTGATAAACAACTAGAAGACAGTTCCGCGACGAAGTGGAATCGGGGGAGTGAAAAAGAGCGTCGACATCTCGGCTCCTGGGGTTTCATATTCCCGTCATCGATTCCCCGACCCGATACTGAAGTCGTGACCCCACAAGCTCACAGCGGTGGACTCGCGGACCACCCACTGATGATCATCGACGTGCAGACCCTCGCAACCGAATTCAAGATCGAAGCCGCCGGGCGTCTTCATGTAGAAAGACAGCATGTTGTCGTTGACGTGCCGCCCCACCGTCGCCGACAACGCAACATTGCGGCGGAGGGCACGATCCAGGCATAGACCCAGATCGTCACTGTTCTCCACCTCGATCATCAAGTGCACAATGCCACTGGCAGGTTGAGCGGGCAGAAATGCCAGGCTGTGGTGGCGGGGGTTTACCCCGAGAAATCGGAGCCACGCCGGTGGCCCGTCGGCGGGCAGTCCCAGCACCTGTGGCGGGAGTCGCATCGAATCGCGCAGTTTGAAACCCAGCACGTCGCAGTAGAAGTGCAGCGACTCGGCGTCATCGAGTGCGGTCAGCACCACATGCCCCAGCCCTTGCTCAGCGGTGACGAACTTGTGCCCGTACGGTGTGACCACCCGGCGGTGCTCAAGCGCCGCACCGTGGAACACTTCCAAGGTGTTGCCCGAGGGGTCCTGTAATCGGATCATCTCGTCGACACGCCGGTCAGCACGCTCGAGCGGCCCGGCTTCCTCATAGCGCCAGCCCTCTCGATCCAGCGCATCGCGAATATTTCCCAGCGCAGCGGCATTTGCGGCCTCCCACCCGGATACCAGCATGCGGTCATGTGTATCCGGGACGATCACCAGGCGAGCGGGGAACTCGTCCATGCGCAGATACAGCGCGCCCTCAAGGGGGCCGTTGCCTTCAACCATGCCCAGTACCTTCAGGCCGAATTCACGCCAGGCCGCCACGTCGGTGGCCGCGATATGCAGGTACCCGAGCGACCGGATGTTCATCGTCGCCGTTCGTCCGGTCATCTGTCAGACCATCGTGTCGGCCGAGGGCAGGCCGAACTCGTGGTTGCCGAAGATCAGGTAGGCGCGCTCGGGATCGTTGGCAGCGTGTACCCGGCCGGCATGGGCGTCCCGCCAGAAGCGCTGCACCGGAGCGTCGTTCGATAGTGCCGTGGCGCCCGAGGCCTCGAAGAGCCGGTCGATCGAGGCGATCGCGCGGCCGGTGGCGCGGACCTGGTCGCGACGGGCGCGGGCGCGCAACTCGAACGGGATCTCCTTGCCGGCTAGCAGCAGCGCGTACTCGTCGGCAACATTGCCCGTCAGCTGACGCCAGGCCGCGTCGATGTCGCTGGCCGCTTCGGCGATACGGATCTTGGTGAACGGGTCGTCCTTGGCTTTCTCGTTGGCGTACGCAGCGCGCACCCGCTGGCCCTGGTGCTCGACGTGCGCGTGGTAGGCACCGTAGGCCATACCCACGATGGGCGTTGAGATCGTGGTGGGATGAATAGTGCCCCAGGGCATCTTGTACACCGGTGCAGTGTTGGTCTGGCAACCTCCTGCGGTACCGTCGTTCATCGCTTTGAAGGACAGGAAGCGGTGCTCGGGTACAAATACCTCGTCGATCAGGAGGGTGTTGCTTCCCGTGCCACGCAGGCCGACCACGTTCCAAACGTCATCGATCTCATAGTCGGCGCGCGGGATGAGGAAACTGCCGAAGTCGACCGGGCGGCCGTCCTTGATGACCGGGCCTCCGACGAAGGTCCAGCCGGCATGGTTACATCCGGACGACCATTTCCACTCGCCGCTGACCAGATAGCCTCCGTCGACCGCCTTGCCCGAGCCCATCGGGGCGTAGGAGGACGACACACGCGCAGACACGTCGTCGCCCCAGACGTCGTCCTGGGCCCGCTGGTCGAACAGCGCCAGATGCCAATTGTGCACGGCGAGGATGCCGGCGACCCAACCGGTGGAACCGCAGGCGCTGGCCAGCCGCCGGACCGCTTCGCAGTAAACGGTGGGATCGCACTGCAGGCCGCCCCACTGTTCCGGCTGCAGGAGCTTGAAGAACCCGATCTCTTCGAGTTCCGTCAATGACTGATCGGGGATCGCGCGCAGATTCTCGGTGGCTTGCGCGCGCTCACGCAGTCGCGGTAGCAGTTCGGCGACCCCGTCGAGAACTGTCTGAGTGTCGCGGATCGCATGGGTGCTGCTGTGGTCGTGTGAAATCACTAAACTGCCCTCCCAGGGCTGGGCTGATCGAGACCAGGGGCAGCGGTCTCGGATGTATCGGGAACGGCTGCTGTCGATGTTTGGCGCTTTCGAAGGTTTTCCGCCACTTCTGTGCGCCAGTACTCATTGGCCGCAGTGGTGTCCACCTCGTACTCGAACCGATCGGTCATCTCCGGAGTGACATCGGCGGCGTCGACGTAGAACTGTTCATACCATCGTCGCAGCTGATAGACCGGTCCGTCCTCTTCCACGAGAAGCGGATTGTCGATGCGGGTCTTGTTCTTCCAGATCTCGACGTCCTGCAGGAAGCCTTGACTGACACCGTCGGTGAACGCACGCAACAGCTGGTCGGTGGCCTCGTCGCTCAGACCTTGTGGGCGGCGAACCATTATTCCCCATTGCAGTACAAAGGAATCGGGAGTCACCGGGTAATGGCAGTTGACCAGGATGGCTTCCACTTCGTACGCGCCGTAACTGTTGTGCAGCCGGTTGATCATGAACGACGGCCCGAAGTAGGAAGCCTCGGAATCGAGGATCTGCTCGCCCGCATAGTGCGAACCGCCCAAGTTGACGTCGGGCCTGCCGATCGTCCGAAGGTACTGGGATGCTACCTGGCCTTCGAACACATTCTTGAAATACGTCGGAAACCCGAAATGGATGTAGTAGAAGTGCGCCATATCGACGATGTTGTCGACGATCTCGCGGCAATTGGAGCCGATGACCTCAGTGCGCCAGGACCATTCCGTCCAACCCTCGTCCTGAAACTCCGGAATGTCGGGGATGTCCAGATGTGGCGACGGTGCATTGCCTTCGGGGTCATGCCAGACGAACAAGAGACCTGCACGAATACTCGATAACCACACACGTGTACGTGCAAGTCGGGGAGCACGCTTCGCGTACGGGACCTGAGTACAGCGGCCATTGCCGGCCCACCTCCAATCATGGAAAGGACACGCGACGGCATCACCTTTGATCTCGCCTTGCGAGAGGTCACCACCAAGATGGCGGCAGTACGCGTCGAGGACGTGCACCGCACCCTCACTGTCGGCGAAGACGACCAACTTCGTTCCGAACGCGGTGATCGAGTGCGGCTTGCCGTCGAGGAAGTCCGACACCATTCCGAGGCAATGCCAGCCCCGGGCAAATCTAGTCGGCGTCGTCCCGACATCGATCTCACGCACCGCAGCACCAGTCGAATCTTTGGACAAAACGGTCACCTCCAGCTACCTCAGGAAAAACGAGAACACGTTCCTTGATTCGCTGGGTTGTCACACTAAGCGCAGGCTGGAGCTATGAGATAGGGACGAAGGTCCCTAGTTTGAATCGTCTCGCTTCCACCAGCTGCGGGTCGCGCCATCGGGACCGGTCCTATTGTCGTGCAGTCATTTCAGTGATGCCCTCGCCGAAGTCGGTTGGTATGCAATACGTTTCGTGACGCGCGGGCCGAGCTAGGGACCAAAGGCCCTTTTCTGCACCCGTGTCCACGGCAATAGTGGTGTGCACTGCTACATCGCCCGGTCCGAGAATGTAGGGAGCCGTCCGCCATGGTCAATCTGAATATCGCGCAGGGCTTTGATCCCCTCGACGCCGAGCGCAACCTGTCGGGCCTGCCCATTGCCGAGCTTGCGGAGCTGCGACGGACCGAACCGGTCCATTGGGTTGATGTGCCCGGCGGAACCGGTGGGTTCGGGGATAAGGGCTACTGGCTGGTGACCCGGCACGTCGATGTGAAGGAAGTGTCGAAGCGCAATGACGTCTTCGGCACCTCCCCGGATGGCGCGATCCCGGTGTGGCCGCAGTCCATGACTCGCGAGGCGATTGACTTGCAACGCAATGTTCTTCTCAACATGGACGATCCGCAGCACGCCCGGCTGCGCAACATCATCTCGCGCGCGTTCACCCCGCGCGCGCTGGCGCGACTCGAGGACGAGCTGAACTTCCGCGCGCAGCAGATCGCGAAGGCCGGCGCGGCGTCGAAAACCGGCGACTTCGTCGAACAGGTCGCCTGCGAGCTACCGCTCCAGGCCATCGCCGAGCTACTCGGTGTGCCACAAGACGACCGCGACAAGCTGTTCCGCTGGTCCAACGAGATGACCGCCGGCGATGATCCCGAGTACGCCGACGTCGATCCCGTGGCCTCGTCCCTCGAGCTGATCACCTACGCCATGAAGATGGCAGAGGATCGGGGTAAGAATCCGACCGACGACATCGTGACCAAGCTCGTCCAAGCCGACATCGATGGTGAGAAGCTCACCGACGACGAATTCGGCTTCTTCGTCATCATGCTGTCGGTCGCGGGCAGCGAGACCACCCGCAATTCGATCACTCACGGCATGATCGAGTTCTCTCACAACCCGGACCAATGGCAGCTGTTCAAGCGTGAGCGCCCCAAGACCGCCGCCGACGAGATCATCCGATGGGCGACTCCGGTGTCGGCATTCCAGCGCACCGCCCTCGCGGACGTCGAGCTTCGTGGCGTGCAGATCACGAAGGGCCAGCGGGTCGTGATGTCCTATCGTTCGGCCAATTTCGACGAAGAAGTCTTCGACCACCCGCATACGTTCGACATCCTGCGGGATCCCAACCCGCACCTAGGGTTCGGCGGCACCGGGGCGCACTACTGCATCGGCGCGAACCTGGCCCGGATGACGATCAACCTGATGTTCAACGCGATCGCCGATCACATGCCCGATCTCAAACCGATCGGTGCGCCCGAACGCCTGAAGTCCGGCTGGCTCAACGGCATCAAGCATTGGCAGGTTGATTACGGGGGCCACTGACTCCGTCCAGGCGAAAATCGCCTGGACTCAAATTATTTGACTCCATCGAAAGGCTGTTTGTGCAGGTCACCAGCGTCGGGCATGCCGGCTTCCTGATCGAGACCAAGGCGGGAAGCATTTTGTGCGACCCCTGGGTCAACCCCGCCTACTTCGCCTCCTGGTTCCCGTTCCCCGACAACAGCGCACTGGACTGGGACACCCTCGGTGACGTCGATTACCTCTACATCTCACACCTGCACAAGGACCACTTCGACCCGGAAAACCTGCGCCGCCACGTCAACAAGGACGCGATGGTGTTGCTGCCCGACTTCCCGGTACCCGACCTGCAACGCGAACTGCAGGCACTGGGCTTTCACCGGTTCTTCGAGACCACCGACTCGGTCAAACACACCGTGCGCGGCCCCAAGGGCGACCTCGACGTGATGATCATCGCGCTGCGCGCCCCGGCCGACGGCCCGATCGGCGACTCAGGCCTCGTGGTGTCGGATGGCGTCACCACGTTCTTCAATATGAACGACTCCAGGCCCGTGGATCTCGGAATGCTGGACGCCGACTTCGGCCAGATCGACGTACACATGCTGCAGTACTCCGGGGCCATCTGGTACCCGATGGTCTACGACATGCCGGCACGGGCCAAAGAGGCCTTCGGCATCCAGAAACGCCAGCGCCAGATGGACCGGTGCCGCCAGTACATCGCCCAAGTCGGCGCCACCTGGGTGATCCCCTCGGCCGGCCCGCCCTGCTTCCTCGACCCCGAACTGCGCGACCTCAACGACGACCACGGCGACCCGGCCAACATCTTCCCCGACCAGGTCGTCTTCCTCGACCAGATGCGCCGCCACGGCCACGACGGCGGCCTGCTGATGATCCCCGGCAGCACCGCCGATTTCACCGGCTCACACCTGAATTCGCTGACCCACCCGGTCACCGACCCCGAGACCATCTTCACCACCGGCAAAGCCGCCTACATCCAGGACTACGCCCAGCGGATGGCCCCGGTACTGGCCGCCGAGAAAGCCTCGTGGGCGCCGGCCGCCGGCGAACCCCTGCTGCCCGGACTGCGGGCACTGTTCGAGCCGATCATGACCCAGACCGACCAGATCTGCGACGGCATCGGCTACCCGGTCGAACTCCGCCTGTCCGGCCCCGACCACACCGAGACCGTGGTCCTGGACTTTCCCAAACGCCTGGTCCGCGAACCCATCGCCGACGAGAAGTTCCGCTACGGCTTCGCGATCCCACCCGAACTGGTGCGCACCGTACTGCGTGACAACGAGCCCGACTGGGTCAACACCATCTTCCTGTCCACCCGGTTCACCGCCTGGCGCGTGGGCGGATACAACGAGTACCTGTACACCTTCTTCAAATGCCTCACCGACGAACGCATCGCCTACGCCGACGGCTGGTTCGCCGAAGCCCACGACGACTCCTCCTCCATCACCCTCGACGGCTGGGAAATCCAGCGCCGCTGCCCACACCTCAAAGCCGACCTGTCCAAATTCGGTGTAGTGGCAGGCAACACGCTCACCTGCAATGTCCACGGCTGGCAATGGAACCTGGAGAACGGCAAATGCCTCACCACCAAGGGCCACGAACTCAGACACACACCGTGACGTGCACTGATTGTCATCCAGCAGCGCTGGCGATCGTCAGTGCGGCGACCGCTCGGGTCGCTGTCCCAACACACGCCGGCACCCCGATGCCATCCAGATATCCTCCCGCTACGGCCAGCGTCGGCGGTAGGCCGCTTCGCAACTGGGTGACCAGCTCCTGGTGGCCTGGCTGATACTGGGGCATCGCGTCGATCCAGCGGTGCACGTGAAAGTCGACGGGCGCCACGTCAACACCGAAGATGGTGGCAAGATCCTCTCGCGCCCAGCGCAGCAGGTCGTCATCGCTGGCGTCGTGGGCCAGTTTGTCGCCCAGCCGGCCGAACGACAGGCGCACCAGCTCGACGTCGCCGCGCCGTCCCCATTTCTGCGACGACAGGGTAATCGCCTTGCAGCGTAGCTTTTCTCCCGTAGCCACCAACACTCCCGACGTCCGGGGCAGAGCTGTGCCGACGGGGAGCGCCAGACCCACCACGGCCACCGACGCGACGGGTATGTGGCGTGCGGCCGCCGCGCTGTGCGGCGCGAGGTGTTCGATCAACGGCACCAGCCGGGGCGCCGGAACAGCCAGCACAACCGCATCCGCCGACCAGCGAGCGCCCTCGTCATCAAGGACCTCCCAGCCGGCTGCGGCACGGTCCACGCGCTGAACACCCGCCCGGACCCAACGGGCCCCAGACTGGCGATGCAGTTCGTCGACGAGCACCGAGTAGCCGCCCCGCACCGCACCGAATGCCGACCCGGAAATAGTTGGGGGCAAGCCTCTTCGGGCCGCCTCGGTCAAGCTCGTCGCGCCGCGGTCGAGGGCGGCTGCCACAGCTGGAGCGGCGGCGCGCAACCCGATGTTCGCCGCCGAGCCCGCATACACACCGGCCAGCAGGGGGTCCACCGACCTGGCCACCACCTGCTCGCCGAACCGATCGCCGACCAGTTCCGCCACGGTGGGGTCAGCGCCGACGCGCCAGGCCAGCGGGCGGATGCGTTCGTCGAGCACTTGGGCGATCGATGCGTTGTCGACCAGGTCGAGCATCGACGCTGCCAGCGTCGGGATCCCTTGCACAGTGCGCTGCGGCAAGGGATGCAACTCGCCACAGCTGTAGAGTGACGGTTGCACACCGGTGGTCTGGATCTGCCTGTCGGCCAACCCCATCTCGGCCAACAGTGCCGACATTTCGGGCCTGCGGGTGATGAACGCCTCGGCGCCGATGTCGAAAGGCTGTCCGCCGAGACACTCAGTGCGCAGAATTCCGCCGAGCCGATCAGCGCCGTCGAACAGCGTGATCGACACGTCCGGACCGACGGACCTCCGAATCCGGTAGGCCGCTACCAGACCCGAGATCCCGCCACCGACAATGCAATAAGAAAGGCTCATCAGCAGCTTCCTTGTCTGCGGATACCGCCGCCAAGTCCGGCGGTGCTACCAGTTCCAGTCGTCGTCGGTGGTCGTGACCGCGGTTCCGATGACGTATGCGTTGCCGCTGCCAGAGAAGAAGTCGTGGTTCTCGGCTGCACCTGGATCGAGCGCGGACAAGATCTCCGCGGGAGCCTGGCTGTCGGCGCCTGCGAACAGCGGGTCGAAGCCAAGGTTGGCGAGGGCCTTGTTGGCGTTGTAGCGCATGTATGGCAGCACTGGATCTGTCATGCCCAGCGTATCGTACAGATAGTGGGCGTAGTCAGTTTCGTTGTCGAAGAGTTCTGTGAGCATGGCGTAGGCGAATTCGCGCAGTTCATTTTGCCGCGATGTCGTTTCGTAGCGGAATCCGCGTTGGAATTTGTAACCGATGTAGTACCCGTGCACGGCCTCGTCGCGAATGATCAGCCGGATGATGTCGGCGGTATTGGGCAGGATCGAGTGGGCTGCCCAGTGCAACGGCAAGTAGAAGCCGCTGTAGAACATGAACGATTCCAGCATGACCGAGCTGATCTTCTTCTTCAGTGCGTCGTCACCGCGGTAGTAGTCGTGCACGATATGCGCTTTGCGTTGCAGGAAGATATTGCTGCGGGACCACGCGAACGCATCGGAGATCTCACGCGTCGAACACAGGGTGGAGAAGATGGAGCTGTAGCTCTTGGCATGAACCGACTCCATGAACGCCATGTTCGTGTAGACGGCCTCTTCGTGTGGGGTGAGTGAATCTGCGAGCATCTCAATACATCCCACAGTCCCTTGCATGGTGTCGAGCAACGTCAGGCCGGTGAACACCCGCACGGTAAGCAGTTTCTGAGCATCACTGAGGGTGTTCCAGCTCGCCAGGTCGTTGGACAACGGCACCTTCTCCGGGAGCCAGAAGTTGGCCGTCAACCGATTCCAGACGTCGATGTCCCGTTGGTCGGTGACGGCGTTCCAGTTGATCGCTTCCAGAGGCTCCATCAACGGCTCGCCCGCACTCGGGGTGATCATGGTTCGCTGTTGTGGCCGACGTGAGCTTCACGGCGCATCCGCTCGACCATGTGCGGGTAGTGCAGCTCGAACGCGGGACGCTCCGAACGGATCCGGGGCAGCTCGGTGAAGTTGTGCCGCGGCGGCGGGCAGGAGGTAGCCCACTCCAGCGAATTGCCGTGGCCCCAGGGGTCATCGACGGTGACCGGCTCGCCGTAGCGCCAGCTCTTGAACACGTTCCACACGAACGGCAACACCGAGATACCGAGGATGAACGAACCGAAGGTAGACACCACGTTGAGTGTGGTGAAGCCGTCGGTGGGCAGGTAGTCGGCGTACCGGCGCGGCATGCCCTCGTCACCGACCCAGTGCTGCACCAGGAAGGTGGCGTGAAAACCGATGAAGGTCAGCCAGAAGTGCACTTTTGCCAGCCGCTCGTCGAGCAGACGTCCGGTCATCTTCGGGAACCAGAAGTACACGCCGGCATAGGTGGCGAACACGATGGTGCCGAACAGGGTGTAGTGGAAGTGTGCCACGACGAAATAGGTTTCGGTGACGTGGAAGTCGATCGGCGGGCTGGCCAGCAGCACGCCGGACAGACCGCCCAGCAGGAAGGTGACCAGGAAGCCTATCGAAAACAGCATCGGGGATTCGAAGGTGAGTTGGCCCTTCCACATGGTGCCGATCCAGTTGAAGAACTTGATGCCGGTGGGCACGGCGATCAGGAAGGTCATGAAGGAGAAGAACGGCAGCAGCACGGCACCGGTGGCGTACATGTGGTGCGCCCACACCGCGACCGAGAGGGCCGCGATGCTGATGGTGGCGTACACCAGGGTGGTGTAACCGAAAATCGGCTTGCGGCTGAACACCGGAATGATTTCGGATACGACACCGAAGAACGGCAGGGCCAGCACGTATACCTCGGGATGGCCGAAGAACCAGAACAGGTGCTGGAACAGCATGAGGCCGCCGTTGGCAGGATCGTAGATGTGCGCGCCCAGGCGGCGGTCGGCGGCCAGGCCGAACATCGCGGCCGTCAGTAAGGGGAACACGATCACCACCAGCATGGAGGTGATGAGGATGTTCCAGGTGAAGATCGGCATCCGGAACATCGTCATTCCCGGTGCGCGCATGCAGACCACTGTCGTGATCATGTTGACCGCGCCGAGAATTGTGCCCAGACCGCCCACCGCGATACCCAGAATCCAGAGGTCCGCGCCGACTCCGGGGGAGTGGATCGCATCGCTGAGCGGCGTGTAAGCCGTCCAGCCGAAGTCTGCGGCACCGCCGGGGGTGATGAAGCCGCCGAGGGCGATCAGCGCGCCGAATAGAAACAGCCAGTACGACAAGGAGTTCAGCCGCGGGAATGCCACGTCGGGTGCGCCGATCTGCAGCGGCAGCACCAGGTTGGCGAACCCGAACACGATCGGGGTGGCGTAGAACAGCAGCATCACCGTGCCGTGCATGGTGAACAACTGGTTGAACTGCTCGTTGCTCAAGAACTGCAAGCCGGGTTCGGTCAGTTCGGTGCGCATCAAGAGTGCCATCACGCCACCGATCCCGAAGAACGTGAAGCAGGTGACGCAGTACATGATGCCGATCAGCTTGTGATCGGTCGTGGTGATGAGCTTGTAGATCAGGTTGCCCTTAGGGCCTGTCCGTGCCGGAAACGGACGGCGTGCCTCGAGTTCTCCGATTGGAGGGGCTTCGGCAGTCACTAACAAATCTCCTCTCGATACCCACACCCACGCGCCGACGAACGGCGCTTCGCACAAGGTGCCCGGTTGGCTACCACTGTTTCTCGCGCAGGTCCGGTCAGGAAGGGCCATAAGTCACCTATCGAGAGGCGCTGTCGAGGAATCGGACAGAAATCCCGTGCAGCAAAGGGCCTTTCGTCCTCGATTTGACGCCGAAGGTCCCCAAAGAATCAGACCATGAAGCGGTCTTTGTCCCCTGGCCATAGTTCGGCGTGCCTGTGCACGATGGAAACGCCGGGATTCGACACAGGGAGGTTTCTGTTGACGCACTTCACCTTCGGCGCCGGACGTTGTTGGATCGTGCGGGCGCTGGGAGCCAACCCCATAATCCGGCTCAGTGACCGAGTGGAAGCTGTCGGCGCCGTCCTGGTCATCATCCTCATCTTGATCGCCACGGCCATCACCGGCGCGATCGGCACCGCCGTCCATGACAGCCGATCTTACCTGTACGCCGAACAGGCCGCCAGTGGCCACACCGTGCAGGCTCGCGTGATGGCCCGGACAAGAGCGGCTGTCGGAACGACAGGTAGACAGTTCGAAACCGATGCTCGCTGGCCAACCCCCTCAGGGGAGCGTTCTGGTTCAGTTGTTCTCAGCCACCCGGCCGCAGAGGGCGATCAGGTCGAGATCCTGGTCGATCCCACCGGCCGGCAGGTGCTCCCACCGCCCCCTCGCTGGCAGGCCGGTGTCGATGCGGTGTCGATCGGGGTTGCCGTGTGGCTGGTGTTTGTTGGCGTGATAGGCCTGGCAGCCGCACTGGCGCAGCAATGGTTGATGCGTCTGCGTTATCGAAAGTGGGATGCCGAGTGGCGCTTGCTGAAAAGCGATACCGGGGGACTGAGCGATACGCAGCGCTGACGGCGTCGGGACCCGAGGCCAAACGGAAGGGTAATCCGATGGATGCAGACGTTATCGTCATCGGCGCTGGTGTGGCGGGTCTGGCCGCCGCCCACGAATTGACCAGGCGGGGCAAGAAGGTCGCTTTGGTCGATCAGGAAGGCCCCGCCAACGTGGGCGGGCAAGCTTTCTGGTCACTCGGTGGAATCTTTTTGGTCAACAGCCCTGAACAACGGCGGCTCAGGGTGCGAGACAACGTTGAGCTCGCCTGGGATGACTGGCAGGGAAGCGCTCAGTTCGATCGTCTTGACGACCAAGACCTTTGGGCGAGTAGATGGGCCCGTTCCTATGTGGAATTCGCGGCTGGAGAACTGCGTCCGTGGCTGGCCGGTCACGGTGTGAGGTTCCTGCCCACCGTGGGGTGGGCAGAGCGCGGCGATCTGTGTGCGAGCGGACACGGCAACTCGGTGCCGCGATTTCACATCGCCTGGGGCGCCGGTCCCGGTTTGGTGGCACCGTTTGTCAACCTGGCCAAGCAGGCCGAGATAGACGGACACCTACGGTTCTACCACCGGCACCGCGTCGATGAGCTGATGGTCAACTCCGGAGCGGCTATCGGTGTGCGTGGCACGGTGCTCGCGCCCGACACGTCACCCCGAGGCGTCTCCACCAATCGAGATCCGCAGGGCGAGTTCGAACTCACCGCCGCAGCGGTCATCCTCGCGGCCGGCGGGATCGGTGGGAACGAAGAGATGGTGCGTCGGTTCTGGCCGAAAACACTTGGTCGTCCGCCCAAGAACATGATCACAGGGGTACCCGCGTACGTCGACGGCCGCATGCTCGACATTGCTGCCGATGCCGGTGTGCGATTGGTCAACCGCGACCGCATGTGGCACTACACCGAAGGGGTACGCGACTGGAGTCCGGTCTGGCCCACCACGCAATCCGTATCCTCCCCGGACCGTCGTCCATGTGGTTCGATGCCCGGGGCCGACGACTGCCCGAACCGTACCTGCCGGGGTACGACACCCGAGGCACTCTGCGCTACCTGCGCACACCGCCTGACATCGCCGAGTACGACCATTCGTGGTTCATACTCAACCAGAAGATCATCGAAAAAGAGTTCGCCCTATCGGGTTCCGAGCAGAACCTCGACATCACCGATAAGAGCGTCCGCGCAATTGTCCGCGACCGCCTGCTCAACACCAAGGCGCCCAGGGCGGTCGAAGCATTCAAACGTCATGGTGCGGACTTTGTGGTCGCCAGGGAACTCGGACAGCTCGTGGCGGCCATGAACCGGATGACCGGTGAGCCGCTGCTGGACGCGTCCCTGATCCGGGCACAAATCGAGGCGCGTGATCTACAGGTGGCAAATCCGTTCAGCAAGGACGCACAAGTCCAAGGTATCCACAACTCGCGACGTTATGCCGGAGACCGCTTGACCCGCACCGCCGTTCCGCACCGAATCCTGGACCCCAAGGCAGGGCCATTGATCGGTGTGCAACTACACATCATGACGCGAAAGACATTGGGCGGTATTCAAACAGATCTGCAATCGCGTGCTCTCGGACTGGACGGGCGGCCGATCGACGGTCTCTATGCGGCCGGCGAAGTCGCCGGCTTCGGAGGCGGAGGACTTCACGGTTACAACGCACTGGAGGGGACATTCCTCGGCGGTTGCCTGTTCACCGGCCGCACGGCCGGACGCGCCGCAGCAAAAGCACTGTGAGATCCGACTACCGGAAAGCGTGTGGCTTTGTGCGGCTTTTGCCGGTCAAGCGAGTCTCTCTGCATTTCGAGCTGCGCGACTGAGCCGGCGCTCCTTGGCCGCGTCGAACTTGACACAGGACTCTTCGAGCTTCTCGACCAAGACACCCAGATCGTCCCGTGCCCGCGCTCCTTCGCCGGTGAAATCCTCGCGTTCGAAGATGCGCCACTTCCTGAGCTGTGGCATCACGATCTCCTCCAGGTGGACACGCGGATCGTAAATACCGCCAACCGCAATGGTGACCGCCTTGCGGCGAAACGATGGAATCGTGTAACCGGGCATGGTGAAGTTGTCGAGAATCCGGAAGACCGAAGCGATAGCTTGATTCGGCGCCAGTTCGAAGCCAGCCGCGGAGATGTCGCGGTAGAAAAGCATATGCAGGTTCTCGTCAGCCGAAACTCGTTGCATCAGTTGATCGGCAATCGGATCATTGCACGCCTTACCGGTATTGCGGTGTGAGACCCGGGTAGCCAGTTCCTGGAAGCTCACGTAGAGGACCGAGTCGAGCAGGCTGTCGGCAAAAAGGGTGCCCTGCTGGTTCTGGCCGGGGGAGAAGCCGCGGGTGATCTGCTCGACCCGCAGCTCTTCGAGCTCGATCGGGTCGGCGGCACGCGTCACCACGAGGTAATCCCTCAGCGCCACGCTGTGCCGGTTCTCTTCGGCTGTCCACCGGTTGACCCACTGCCCCCAGGCCCCGTCCATGCCCATGTTCATCGCTATTTCGCGGTGATAGGAGGGCAGGTTGTCCTCGGTGAGGAGGTTGACCATCAAGGCGAGCCTGGCAACTTCCGACAACTGCGACTGCTCGGGGTGCCAATCCTCGCCGCCCAATGCGTAGTAGTTCTTGCCGTCCGACCACGGAATGTAGTCGTGAGGATTCCACTCCTTCATCATCGACAGATGTCTGTTGAGCAGGCGCTCTGCCACCGGTTCCAACTCATGCAGCAATCGCAGATCGTTCGAGTCCTTCGGCAAGATCACTCCTGAGTCCGTAACTGTAACTTGCAGTTTCATTCAACTGGTCACGCCGCAACGCCGGTAGGGACTTTTGTCATCGCTCATATCTGGAGAAGCCCGTTGGCGGTACGGCACAACGAGGTACGCCAGACCTCACCGCGCACACTGGTGTATTTCCGTGTCAGATCAGGCCTTTCGGCCCTGGCGCTGGTATGTCACACGGGGTAATCAGGAAGCATGCCGCACGCGTGCTACCCAAAAAGACGGTGGCAAAGGCGCGACAATGGCGCCCCCGACCATCGGCCCCGCTTCTCCCTCAGGGCTTGGGCATTGCTCACCACCGCGGCGATCGCCGTGGCCTCGCTCTCAGGCGCGGCGGGCTGGGAGCTGAACCACCATCTCAATGACACGGGCGCCTCCGCGGCAGCGGAGGCGCAGTGGCTGATCAAGTTGGTTGAATCTGGCCGCCCAGTTTCCCTCCGGGTTCCACTTGACCTTTCCCGGTGCCATGGACGCCACGGAGCAATCTCTTCGTAGACCGGAGGCTCTGACGCGAGGGGCCACCGTCATACCGGCAAACTGCGCCAACCCGGCGGAGCGGGACAGCGACGCGTCGCCGCCCGCAGGGGCCGTCCTCGACAGCCTCGCCGCAACGACACAGGACCGCCTGCTGGAAGTCACCGCTTTGGTGTCTCCTGAGCCCATACCGGTCCGAGATTCACCGCCACACTGCGATGCGGTGGTGTTCTACCGGGCCGGCGTCATCCAAGGCTTTACCGGCCCGGTGGAGCTACCCCCGTTGCCGGACGGGGTAGTGGTGAAATCGAGCCAGGCAGTGCGGGTCCGGTACACGATCACAGACGGCACCGGCCCCAGCACCGAGACCGTCCGTTATGTCTACCGCGCACTGCTCGATGATCTGCACTCCGTCACGGTCACTTTCACCGGCCGGCTCAACCCCGGGCCACGGGATGACATCGACCCGACTCCGGCCAACGACCTCTTTACCCGCGCGTTGGCGACGCTGCGAACACCCTGACCGGCTACGAACAGGGTTGTGGCAGCGCGCGTTCCGCCGACACGCCGGTCAGCAGTCGAGCTCAAACCACGGGGTTGGCCTCAGCGGCGTAGACACCGAGCAGGTCACGGGCGGAAACGATGCCCACCAAAACACCAGCGCGCTCTACCAGGATGTGCCGGATATGCCGGTCGGTCATCCGAACCGCCACTTGCTCGACCGTGTCGGACGACTCGCACCAGACCAGATTGGTGCTGGCCACGTCGATGGCAGGGACCGAGGCTGGGTCCTGATGAGCGGCGATGACACGGATGGCGTCACGTTCGCTCACCAGCGCCGTGGGCCGCTCCTGATCGCCGACCACCACCGCACCGATCCCCGCCTCGGCCATGGCCTCCGCGGCTGCTACGACTGTCGCGTCGACCGGCACCCGAACCACTGCATCACCGATGAGATCCGCGACAGAGATCAAACCAGCTGAGGGGACATTGACCATGGCACGATCGTGGCACCGTATTCCGGCTGCGAATAGGGACTTAGGTCTTCTGATCGCCGGTCTGCAATGTTG
The DNA here is from genome assembly GCF_019645875.1 of Mycolicibacterium senegalense. Taxonomy (GTDB): domain Bacteria; phylum Actinomycetota; class Actinomycetes; order Mycobacteriales; family Mycobacteriaceae; genus Mycobacterium; species Mycobacterium senegalense. The sequence continues at coordinate 2,778,901 of NZ_CP081000.1, forward strand.
CGCTGAGATTCGGGGATATCAAAGACCTTGCACTACCGACCTGGGTCCCTCGAACCTGAGAGCTCCCGCCACGACCGCAGACAGCCGCGGTCACAGGGGGTTTGAGGATGCGGCATAGTAGGAAATGCACACCGTCCCGGCGCCGCGGGATAGGACATTCGTATCTTTCGAGGGGGACTAAAGTCCTCTCGCCTTCGTAATCGACGTCACCGACACTTGCATTGTGGGAGTGTCAATCATCGCCTCGGGTGCTGCGAAGCGCCTGGCAACCGGCCAGGGCGCTCCGCGCATGCCAATCGACGTCGGAATGAGCTGCGATGCATAAAACTAACGTTGTGCGGATCTGGACTTCGCTGACGAGTCGTGCCCGAGACCAGGCCGGCGCGCTCTCTCCACATCTGGCATGTTCGACCTGTGCCGCGGAACTCGGCGTCAGCGGTGCGAGCCTGCTGCTCACCGCGGGCCGCAACACGCTCGAGCTGGCGTCCACCACAAGTCAGCGCGTTCGCGAGCTCGAGGAGTTGCAGGCCAGGGCCGGTGAGGGGCCTGGCATTGATGCGCTGGAATCGGGTTGGCCCATTCTTGCCGAAGATCTTGCTTCCACCAGAAGTAGGCGTCGCTGGCCGACGTTTGCCGCTGAGGCGGTCAGTCGGGGAGTGCACGCGATGTTCAGTCTTCCGCTGGCGTTGGGAGCCGTGCCGCTGGGCGTGTTCGACCTCGTCCATGACACTCCGGGCGAACTGGAACACACGCAGTTGCTCGACGCCCTGCTGTATGCCGACACCGCGCTCGCACTGGCGATCGATGTCCGCAGTGGTATTACCGCACCGCTCGGTGTGGGCGTCGACCCTGGAGCAGAGCCGGCTCTGTGGCGTTCGGAAGTCCATCAGGCGATCGACATGGTTGCCAATCAGTTGGGCGTCACCGTCGTGGAAGCACTAGTCCGCTTGCGCGCATATGCCTTTGACCACCAGCTGACCCTTGTCGATGCCGGCCGGGCCGTGGTTGAACACCGAATCCCTGCTGGCCGGGTGGCGGCTGAAATCTCCTCCGCCGCTGGGGGGGAACCGGGATCGGGGTGACTGGGATACGTTGGCGCGCCGCATTTCTGAGTTGAGGTCGAAAGTCCCTACCCGGGTAGCTTCCCGCCGACGTACGTTGGCGATGTGGCGTCCACAGCGCGACGAGGCCAGCGGTAGGGATTCCGAAGTGGAAGCATCGCCACAGAAGTGCTTGGAGGGCTTCATGGTCGATGGACTGTTCTCAGGCTTTGTTGAATTCGGTTGGGGCAGAGCCCCGTGGGACACCGACCCCACGTTCACTCCCGAGGAGATGCGAGTCATTCTCAACCCCGCGCTCTCGGTCACCGAGGCCGCTCACACGATCGGGTGCGCGCGACATGACGTGGCACGAATCCGACGGGACAAGCGTGCAGCATCATCGACAATTTCGCGCAGTCGCCGGCGACCACTGCGGCGTCCCCGCCGAACCGTTTAGGGCCAGAAGGCCCTATCTCCGGCCCCGAGAGCGCACTAGCCTGGTCAGTGCTGCGGTGCCGTTTGTGTCGGGGTCACGGGGGCGCGACGAGGCTGAGAATCCAACTGCCGTCGAAGCCGTCGCGTTGCCGCAGCCGCCCCGCTGCGCGTTCCAGCGGGGCGCCCCCTCTACACAGGGAGGCGTATCCGAATGTTGCGCACCGTCTTGCTGCGCACCGTAGCGACGGTATTTGCCGTTATCTTCCCGCTCGGGCTTTTCATCGTGCTGGCAAGGGCTGCACAGCCTAAGCGCCTGCTCGAGGCGGGAGGCTGATCACTCGCCCTCGGCACGCAGCGTGATCTCCGAGATGTTCGTGCGGCTCTGCCCATCGACGGTGCCCAACTTCGAAATCCACACCAGCACATTGGACGTTTCCGTCTGATCGTCAACGGTGATGGTGTTCTCGCCCGGCCGTAACGCCACATTGGGCGTCAGCTCGGTGGTATCCGACAGACTGCTCGGGCGGGCGGTGTCTGCCGCGCGAATCTGGACTTGTGTTCCGGTGCTGGGCACGTCGACCGTCACCTCGCTCAGAACCGTTGGCGAGGGAAGCTGAAGTAACAGGCCGACGCCTTGTTTGAAGGCCGGGAACGGCACGGCATCCTGATAAATGTCAGTGGACCACGACGTGCCCGGGTTGCCGTCGATGGCGAGAGTCGCCTGATCTGGATGGTCGGGCGAGCCGCCGGGGGAGAACACCGTCGCACTCTCGGGCGTCACGATCGGCCCCGGGCCGCTATCTGGCGACGAGCCCGATCCGCGGATGAGAAGGACGGTCATCGCAACGACCACCGCGACCACGGTCAGAACCAGGACGGTGCGCACCGGACGGGAGGCCAACGCGCGACGGCGGGCACCTGACCTCACCGCGACCGTGTTGCGCCGGCGGCGTTGCCGGGTCCCGGCCGAAAGGGGATAGGAGGGATCGCGGCAGGCAATTGGATCTGGGGTATCGCAGCAGGCAACTCGATTTGGGGCACGTCGGCCGGAAGCGGCTGCCGCGGGATTTCGCTCGGCAGCTCGAGGACGGGAACGTCGCTAGGTAGCGGCACCGGTGGGACATCACTCGGAAACGGGAACGGCGGAAGGTTGACCGGAACCGGCAATGTCGTCTCGGGATCATCCGATGCGATAGATCGGCCTCGATCGGCGCCGCAGCCACTGACCGCTATGGCGGTCATGAGAGACACCAGCAGTACAGCCCGCCGGCCCGTCGGCCTCGCTCCAACAACCATCCGATCAGCCCCTTGTGATTCGCCAACGACGCTATCACTGGCGAGAAGCACAGACGCATCTCAGCGCGGTGAGCGTCGAAAGTGCCTGTACAGCAACAGAACATTCAGCCAGGTGCCCGTCGCCAATTCGTCACTGTGACGTAAATAACGTAACGGCCACCGGGGCGGCGAGGAGGCCACTAGAGGCCGTCTCCGCCGAGAGGTCAGCGTGAGCACCGCTGTGCGCCTCCTGCGTCTCCAGCCGACGACGCGTTGCGACGGCTCCACGGCGCGCGCCCATGAACGAGATGGATGATGGTTGGACCAAGAGGCTCCTGTGAACGACGCTGCAGGTAAGGCCGGGAGAATCCGCGTGCGGCGGCAGGCGAGTTCTTCGCCGCCACCAGGCCAGACGGCCGAATCCTCAACGGGTGCGAGTCCTTTCATCTGATGCAAATCGCAGTGGTTATATGCCGATAAGCTACATTATGTCAATTTAAAGTCTTCACTCCCAAGCGGCTGCATATTGATCTGCCGCCCAACGGTTCTCACCCATCGGTATATCCGATTCACAGCAGACGACGCACCGCGACATGCATGCGATTTCGGCTCGGGAGCGTCACCCGAGCCGCCGAGTGCGCCAGCGCGACAGATCCGCGTCGAGCACCGCAGGATCGCGTTCGGGAAACACCTCTCCGGTGATCTCTAGGTGCCGGATGCGGCCGAGGTGAAATCCGCGGATGTCTTCACGCAGCCGACACCATCCCACGAACATCCACGAATCACCGCCGCGCAGCAGACCCATCGCCTCCACGTCGCGGGTGGTATGGGTCTCGCCGTCCTCTGAGGTGTAGTCCAGCCGTATGACCCGGCGCGCGGCGATCGCCTCGGGAATCAGCGAGATCGCTGCCTCGGACGGCGACTGGGCCTCGATGACGAACATAGACGCCAACGCCTCATCGACTGGCGCGCGGTGATCCTCGCGGCTGATCGCCAGGACCTTGGCCCGGGCCCGACGCGCCGCCGCACCATATGGCGAGTTCTCCAGCAAACCAAGCCCCGCGAGCACCGCTAGTGATTCCGCTACCGACAGATTCAGCGGCGGCAGGGAGTGTTCCCGCAGGATCGAATACCCGCCCGACACCCCGTAGTCGGCATAGATCGGGACCCCCGCGAGCTGGAGCGACTGGATGTCACGTTCAATCGTGCGCTTCGATACTTCGAACTCCTCAGAGAGCCGAGCGGCCGACAACGGCCGGCGTGATCCCCGCAGCAGATCGACCAGTGCGTACAGCCGCTCGGCTCTCCTCATGAGTGTGAGTCTGCCCCCGTCCTAGGTGAGGTGCGCGCGCGTCCCGCCGACCGACCACACCTCTTGGATCAGCCCATCCTCGGTGAAGTCGAAGACATCGATCCCGCCCGCAGTCACCTCCCCATCCTGTACGTTCCACAGCATCCGCCCGTGCGGGCCGTCGAGGGCCCGCGCGACCTCGGTGAATGCGACATCCGGATGCTGTTCGCGATACCGACCCAGAAACCGAGCGAAACTCTCCGCGCCCAGCACGTCGTCGCCTGGATTCGACCCATCGGTATCAGAGTTCAGGAAATGAATCCGGAAATCTTCACTGCAGATCTGACGAGCGATGTCACTGTCCGTGTTCCACATCTGCAACCACACTGCGAGCGTCGCATCCGCAGCGACCGTGTTTTTATCCACCATGTTCGTGTTCTTGTTCATGGCACCAGCATCAGACAGTGTCGCGACAACCGTATGTCGGTGTTCATGCGCTGCACGACACAACGCGGAGAGACCGCCGCACCGGGCTCCACGGGTTCCACTCCCGCGGCAAAGGCCATCTCACACCTTCGAGACCTTAGGTACGGGTCGCAGTGGTCCAGCTGCCCAACATGTTTCCGTGCCGTCACCGGTCGCTCGTGTTTCGGCCCAGCAAGTCGCGTTCCAGGAAGTCTCGGAAGATTCTCGCGAGATCCGTCGCGATCGGGTCGGAGTAATCACCGAGTCGGTTTCCGAGTTGAAAGGCCTCATTGACAACGGCCCGCCGTGGCACTTCAGCGCGGACCTCGTCGCCAAATTCCGTCTCTACCCGTTCCCTGATCGACTGGTCGATGCCGTTTCTACGGTCGAAGCCGGATAAAACCACACCACACCACCTGAGTGGATGTGTTCGTTGGATACGCTCAACTCTGTCACGGGCCTCGCGGGCTTTGCGTACCGCATCAAGGGTCGGTGTGATCGGGGCGTACGCAACATCACCTAGCTGCATTGCCAAAGCTTCCAGCGAGCCGGTACGGCCGCCGGTGTCGATCAAAATAGTGTGGTAACGGTCAAAGACGCCGGCAGCATCAAAGATTGCCCGCAACAATCCGGTGTCTGGTGCGCCGAACCCCGCAACTCGGCCCAAGGAAGCGCCCGCAGGCAGCAAATCGATGCCCGGCCACCTAGTTTCAATGATCTCCTCATCGATTCGTTTCGCACCCTTGTCGGGATTCCCCCAGAAACTGATATCGGCGTCCTCAAGCACTGAGCCTAAGCCGGTCGAATGCTGCGACACTCCAAAGTGATTAGACAGATTTCGCTCTGGGTCTGCGTCGACTAACAACGTGGAGATCCCGGCCCGCGAGGCCTCGCCCGCGAGCATCATCTGCCATAGCGTTTTCGCTGTACCGCCCTTACCCGAAAGCACCAGCACCGAGACAGCTACCATTGCCAGCCTCTATGCAATGCCTGACCCAACTCGCTGCGCTCCTCCATCGTGTTCGCGCTGTTGCCAGACACCTTGCGTTCTCAGCTTATGTGTCGAACAGCGGACATCCCTTGGCCACCCGATGCGAGCAGGCATCACGGCGGGATGATCGGAGCCTTGATCCTATGTGGTGCACACAAGCAGGAACGTTTCCTCCCGGCTTCTTGTAAGAATCCCCTGCCCAGACCCCCGACTCTTCGGTGAACTTCCGCACGGTCCGATCGCGCTGGCCCGCTACATGGGTCACATCGTCGGGTTACGCGCTGGGCACCGTTTCATCTTCGAGAGCAAGACGCACAACTTGGGCCGGCCGCACGATCCCGTCGGCCGGCGGCTTGGCATGTCCACCGTCGGTGGTGACGTAAGCGACCCGCCCGTAGTCACCCGGCGCCCGTCCCCAGACAATGCTCGACGGGCCCACCAGCGAATCAGTGAACGGATCACCCGCGACGATCGCCGGCTCCGGCCCGCGGCCTGGCTGTAGCGGAATCCGATGGATCGTGTTGTCGATGTGGGTCGTGATGTAGGCGACGCCGGACCGTTCGTCGAGGCAGAAGTCATCGACCGCGTGGATCCCCTCGGCGATCAGTTCCGGTGCACCCTTCGGCTCGTACGTGCGGGGATCGACGGCGACGCGCAGGAAGCTCTCCGCCGCGGACCCCGTGTAGTACAGATGACCGGTAGAGGCGGCATAGCGCACTCCGTTGACGCCCGGCATCGGGATCTGCACGGTGTTTGACAGCACCACCGGCGCGAACGGATCCGTGTACGACGGTGCCATGGACGCATGCTGCAACCACGGCTTGGCGGTCGCGCTCAGGCCGTCGTCGCTGAGGTCGACCCGCCAGATCAGTCCCTCCACACAGTCGGCCACGACGATCACGTTCGGGGCCAGGAGGCACGAGCCGTTCGGTCCTGCGCTGTCGGGCGCGAAGGTCAGCACACTGCAGGTCGGCACCGCGCCACCCGGTGTCCACCCGCGAAAATCAAAGCGGTACAACGCTGGATCGCCGAGCGTTCCGACGTAGAAGATGTCGGGTTCGGCCTCGACGATGCCCATGGTGAGCCCGTCGAGTGTCGCGATGAGGATCGGCTCGACCGGGATGGCGCTGGTCGGCGCGGGCAGGTACCAGAGCTCACCGTGGTTGAGGGCGGTCACCAGGATGGATCCATCGGTGCGCACCGCGATGTTCTCCAGGAAGTAGTTCGGCGGGAAGTTCGCCACCGCTGCGAGCGAGGTGTTCGTCGTGTTGCTGATCGTCATGAGGCTCCTTCGAAATGTTCTGTTACGTCGAGGTGTCGGCATCCGGCCGTCTACTTCAGCTGGGCGCCGGCACCTCGAACAGGCTGAGCAATGCGGATACGGTGAGGTACTGCCCCATCAGCGCCACGATGTCGAACAGGCCCCGCCGGCCGAAGGCCGCTTCGGCGGCCCGATACAGCGCCTCGTCGATGCGACGATTCTTCGAAAGTTGCTGCGCCAGTTGGGCCGCGATCAGTTCGTCACCGTGGAGGGATGTCGGGATTTCACCGTGGGCCAACGCCTGGATGGCCGCCTTGTCGATTCCGGCGTTGGCTGCCAGCACCGAGTGCGCATAGAGCTCGTACTCGGCGGTCCACACTCCCCCGACCACCAAGATGATGATCTCGCGGATGCGCTCGCCGAGCGTGGTGTATCTCGATTCGGCGGCAGAGAAAGCCAGGAAGCGAGCGGCGATTTCGGGGTGATGCAGGAACGCGTTGAATGGGCCGATCAATCGGCCATCCGGTGAGGTGATTTCGAATCCCGCACTGCTGGCCCACGGCAATTGTGCGGCCCTCACCGAGGCAGCCAGGCCCTGCTGCTCGGGTGTCAATCCAGCGGGGTCAACCAGTGGTAAACGCCCGCCGAGCTTTTCATTCACGGCAGCCAAGGCCGTCCTCCTTCGATCCGATGTCGTTGCGGCACCGTCGGTCTGTAGAGAGTGCGATCGGCGGCACGACTCCACGATGCCTAGCCGCTTGCCATAAGTGAAGTGCATCCTTTGCCTAGTGCTACATGCGTTCAATGCATAGCCAGAAGAGGCAAGGGCTAGAGGAGTCGCAGCGGATCAGCCCCCGGCGGGCGGCGCCCCCGAAGCCGGTGAGGTGGTCACGGCCTGCAGGGTGCGCCGCAGCCACCGATGCCACGGGTCGGCATCCATCCGCGGGTGCCAGACCGCATAAATACCGAACGGCGGAATCTCGGGCGGCGCTGGGACCACGCTGGTCGCACCGTCACCGGTCACCCAGCGCAGCAGTCGCGACGGGAACGTCAGTACCAGGTCGGATCCGGGCAGCGCCGCCGGCGCGGTGACGTGGAAGGGGGTGGTCACCTGAATGCGACGCGACACTCCGAGGCTGTGCAGCACGGGATCCACGCCGGGCTGCATCCCGTCTTCGACGTCGATTGCCAGGTGAGGCCAGCGCAGGTACTGCGCCAACCCCATCGACCGCCGCTTGGCCAGCGGATGATCGGCTGCCACTACAGCGACGAACCGATCGCTGAAAAGCTTCTCGGCGCGATATCGCGGCGGTGGCGTTCGGCCGAGGGCTAGCAGGTCGATACTGCCGCCCTCGAGCTTGTCGAACGCCCGACCGTCGAGCACCTCGAACGAGATCGTCGACTCCGGCGATTCGGCGCGGATGGCTCGGGCGAGGAGCGTGCCGAACGCCGACACCGTGTAATCGGTGAGCATGATGCGGATATCGCGGGCCGCCGTCGCCGGATCGAAGGCGTCCGTACCAAACAGCTCGTCCAAACTCGGTAGGAATGTTGAGATTTGAGCACGGATTCGCTCTGCGCGCGGCGTCAGTGCATAGCCATCGTCGCCGCGCACGAGCAGTTCGTCGTCGAAGAGCCGTCGCAGCCGGTTCAGCGTGCGACTCATCGCGGGTTGGCTGACGCCCACCCGCTCGGCAGCGCGAGAGACGTGTCTTTCGTCGAGCAGCGCGACGAGACCTGGGAGCAGGTTCAGGTCAACCCGATGCAGATTCAACGGGCGCATGACCCACAGCATAGATAATGCGCATCAGTAATACCTTGATCACCTCACATGACCAGAAGCAGGGCCGGATCAATAGGGCGGACTACCAGTGAGTCACGCCGCGTTCATAGCGGAACCCCCATCGCTCTCGGGCCGACCCGGGTGCACACTATGACGTGGCCATTTCTGCAACAGTGTTCAAAGTCGAACTTGGCGTCTCCGATGTCGATCACGGTTACTACGCCGATCACGCCCTGACCGTGGCCCGGCACCCCAGTGAGACCGATGAGCGGATGGTGGTGCGGTTGTTGGCGTTTGGGCTGCGCGCACACCGACTCAGCGACGTCGACGGTGCGTTGGAGTTCGGGGCGGGCCTGTCCACTCCTGGCGTACCGGACTTGCGGCTCGCCGACTACACCGGCCGGATCCTGGAGTGGATCAACGTCGGCCAGCCCGACGAACGCGTGTTGGGCAAGGCGGCCAGCCAGGCCGACCAGGTGCTGCTGTTCCCGTTTGCCGCCGGCGTTGCCACCTGGTGGCGCACCGTCGGGCCCAAAGTGGCGGGACTGCCGAATCTTTCGGTGGTGCAGATACCACACGCACCGGTGCAGCAACTGGCCCAAACTGTCGATCGACGGGTCTCGGCGCAGGTGATGGTGATCGAAGGTCAAGTGACGATGACCGTAGGCGGCGTCGATGTCACCTTCACGCCCGAGCCGTTGCAGTGAACGTCTCAGCCCTGACTCTGGTCGATGGTGCCACATCCCGCAAGACGGCCTCAGTGCACTACTCGGCCGACCGCGACGAAACCCGCGAGCACAAGCAGAATCATGTTGATCGGCAGTGGTTGTCGCTCGTCGCGGGTCAGGTGCACTCGTAACGCGCCGACTTGGACGACAACCAAGCCGACTGCGGCGATCGGGGTCAGCATTCTGGCAATACCTGTGAGTTCGGGCAGGATCATCCCCAGCGCACCGAGGATCTCAACGGCCCCCACACTTTTGACGGCCGCATCGGAATGGTCCTTCATCCAGTCGAGTCGGCCAGTTGCGACAAGTTGTTCCCGGGGGCGAATGACCTTGAGCCCACCGGCGACGATATAGACGAGCGCTAGCAGCGTCTGCGTTGTCCATAACGCAATGTTCACGGCACCTTCCAATCCTTAGTATCGCTAGTGGCCACATCATGTGGCCGCTGCGGAGGGCCCACAAAAGGCACATCCGTGTATGTATCCAGGAAGGCGCCGACCATATGACGGACATCACACCAGGGGTGGTGCAAATACCCGAAGGGGGCGCAGTCCGCGAGGTGCTCGACCGCATAGGCGACAAGTGGAGTCTGATGATCATCGGTACTTTGCGTCATGGCCCGATGCGGTTCGGCGAGATCCAAACGACCGTGGCCGGCATCTCCCAACGCATGCTCACGCTGACGCTCAACCGCCTGGTCAACGACAGCCTGGTCACCCGCACGGTCTTCCCCGAGATACCCCCTCGGGTCGAATACGACCTAACTGAACTGGGACGGACCCTTTTGCCGCTGGTCATGTCCTTGGCGGAATGGGCCATGGCGCACCACGAAGAAATCATCGCGCGTCGCACATCAAAATGACGCGAGCGGCTTCTCCCCTAGTCTGTTCTCCGCCGAGTCGGCGGCGGTTTTCAGGGGGCTGGACGCGCGCGGAAACGGCGAAACGCCTCCTCCTATCTGACGGCAGCTGGGCGGGGCGGGCGTCTAGCAAGTACCGCGACGATGGGTGATCGCAAATTGCCGGATGTAACCATTGACCGCACTGGGATTCTCGGCGAATAGTGCGTGAGAATCGTTCGGTAACAGGCGGCACCGCCATGTAGGGACGACCGACGCGAGTCGCCGAAGCGCTTTCTCTGAGCTGTGAACAGAGTTGCCCGCCAACAGAACTTGAACCGGCAAATCCGCGGATCGCAACAGACGGTTGTTTGTGAACCGTAGTGGCGGTGTGTTCAGCGGTGGGCCGAAGGAAACGAACCCAGCTACAAAAAGACTGGTGAGCGCATCGAGAGGACTGCCTGTTGCCGGACAACCCAATACCCACGCCGCAGCGCTTTTCGCTCGGTCCGAACGCGGACGCGTCAGCAGGAGCGCAAGGGTTCGCCAGAACCGCGCGAATAGACGGCTCACTGTATGGGCCGGGTCGACCAGAGTCAGCGTCGCGAACCGATGGGGTGTTCTCGCCACCGCATGAGTAGCTAGCCACCCTCCATACGAGTGCGCGACCAGATGCACGTCGCCGATGTCCAACTTTTCTAGCACTGCTGCGATGCAGCGTGCAGCATCTGAGGGAGTGGACATGTTCTTCGTCTGAGTACTCCCCCGGCTGGCCCAGCATGTCCAACGCGTAGACGGTGAAATCTCGGCTCAGTCCGGCGACTTGTTCCCACCACATGGCCGACGTCAGAAAAAACCCATGGACCAAAACGACAGTCTCACGGCCTCGCTGGCCATGTTGATACACCCGAACGGTCCCGAACTCGGTCTCAATGTCGTGCACGACATCTGGCGGCGGGCTCAACGCCCTTACCTCGGCGTACAGGGTGAGGTAGCGGTGCCGCGCGCCCTCGCTCTTGAACCCGCCATGAGCCAACCCCAAGAGATCCCCCAGTCGTTGGGCCGCCGTAAGGACCAGCCCAGGGTAAGCAGAGCCAACCGAAGCGGGCCGGACGCGCGAATCGTGCCTCATTAGAGCAGAGGGCGCCGCAGCCGACAGCGAGGTTCGCTGCTAGCGGGCATCTCCACAAGCAACTTGGCGCAATTTCGCAAATCGCTGGCGCCTATCCTGTTGACTTCGCACATGAGGCAGGCAACTGCGATAGCCGGCGCTGTGTCCTATTTCGTAGCTGTGCCAGGTGTCATCGCGGGCCTGGCCCCGTGGGCGATAACCGGATGGCATATCGATGGTTCGTCGAATCCGTTGCGAGTGGTTGCCGCCCCGTTGATCACGATCGGATTGGTCCCGCTGGTGGCCGCATTCGGCGAGTTCGTCAAGGTCGGCGGCACACCGTCGCCGACCGCTGCCCCGGACCATTTAGTGGTGACAGGCTTCAACCGATACGTTCGGAATCCGATGTATATCGGAGTTCTTTTGATCATTCTTGGGCAAGCTTTGTTGTTCAGAAGTGTCGGCCTGGTGATCTACGGTGCGCTGTTCTGGGCTTCCGTAGCCGCGTTCGTCCACTGGTACGAAGAACCCACCCTCACTCGACGGTTCGGACTCGCCTACGACGCGTATCGCCGAGCAGTTCCGGCCTGGCATCCCCGACTGCACTCTCCGTTTTCAGCGGATGAATCAACTTAGGCCTGAGTGCCCGCCCAGACCATGGCGCCCGCATCGGGGCCTCAGGATGGAAGCCTCGTGGTAGCTGCGCTGATTGCGATCAATCGGTAGCGGCGATGACCGCATTGGCGGTGTCTTCACCGCTTTCCACCACACCCTCCATCCAAGTCGGCCAACTGCTGCGTTCGGCTCCCGCAAAATGCACTCGATTTGAGGTGTGCGGTAATGAACGACGAAATCCCGCGAACTGTCCCGGTTGTAGATAGACATAGGTTCCGCGAGTGAACGGATCCTGCGACCAGGCCATGATTTCGACACGCTGCACCGCGTCGGGAGAGACACCGAATGCTTGACATAGGTCTTCGGTGAGTGCAGTCGGACTGGCGGCGCCGAGCGATGTGTTCGCAAAACCGTAGAGAACGCGATCGGTGCGCCAGCCGGCGCGCACGGTCGTGCCACCGATGAACCCTTTGGCTTGCCGCATCCGGCGAGCGTCGACAACCGCGGCGACCTTGGTGCCCTGCCCATAACGGACATTGGCGTTAGCGTTGCGGACCGACTCGGGAAGGTCGGGCGAAAAGCGGATATCCGGTAGGACCGGCGTGGGCACGGCAAGAATGGCTTGATCGCCGTGAACAGTGTCTCCATCTTCGGTGTGTACGGTCACGCCGCGAGCATCCTGGTCGACGGCTGTCACGGTGGCATTCAGGCGGATCCGAGGACCGATCTGGTCAGCCAGGTGCGCACACAGTGCCCCGGTTCCTTCGACGATGTGACCATGCAATCCCATTCCGGTGAGTGCGAATCGCGCGATGCTGCCCTCTCGGGTGAGAAAGTCGGCGAACTGAAGTAGCGAGATATCCCCTGCCTCCACACCACCGGCTCCGTCGGCGACGAAGCATTCGGCAAGATGGCGTACCGAACCCGAAATTCCAAGTCGATCAAGCCAGTTCGCGACAGAGAGAGCATCCAACTGTTCGCGGCGGTCTGGCGATCCGGCCGCGCCATTGATAGACCAGATGCTGTGTGAGCCCACGAGCAGGCGTCCCAGTGCCAACACTTCGCGCGGTTTCACCCGGGGTATCAGTCGGCCCGCGTTCTCACCCGGCTGACGCCAGTTCACTGGGCCAGGAAGGTATCGGTCGCGCTGAATGTGTAGCCCCGCATCGGAAACAAGCCGTCTCATCCGCTTGTGATGACGCGAGATGTGTTGTCCACCAAGTTCGATCACATCCCCGCCATCCACCGGACGCGAACGACTCCGACCTCCGACTTCATCGCGACCCTCGAGTACGGCAACATCATGCCCAGCTGCCAGTAGTCGAGTTGCCGCCGTCAGCCCGGCCAACCCCGCCCCCGCGATGACAACCTTCATCTTCCGGCCCCCTCCCATTAAGACACCTCTAACCGGTGCATTCACCGCCTCGCACGGTCTACTACATAACGTAGTACCACGAGAATCCTCACACGTGAAGACTTCGCCAACGATCGGCCCGCTTCACCGACCCTCGACATCTACTACAAGAGGTCGTAGTTTGAAGAGATGAGGGTGGGGATCATCGGTGGCGGATTTGCCGGGCTGGCGGCCGCGATCGCATTCCGGCAGGGTGGTCACGACGTTAGTGTCTTCGAGAGATCTTCTGGGGCATCCACCGCCGGCGGCGCTATCTCACTCGCCCGGAACGCGCTCATGTGCTTGTCGCTCCTCGGTATTCGAGCGTGTGTAGTAACGGAGCCGTGGTCCCGTATGCCGGCCACCGTGCGAACATCTGACGGCGATGTCCTCATCCGACGAACGCTTGCCCAGCTCACCGGTGGAGACCACTACGCGACCGTCCCGCGCAGTCAGCTGCTCACCTGGCTGACTGAAAGGCTTTCCCCGGATTGCGTGCACTATTGCGCCGCTGTGACCGGAGTGCGCACGGACGGTGTCGTAGCTGTTGACGGGAGAGAACAGCGTTTCGATCTTGTCATCGGCGCGGACGGAACACGAGGCATTGTCAGAAAATCGCTGTGGCCGGACGCACCATCGCCGCACTCCACCGGCATCACCGGGTGGGCCTGGATCGTCGCCCGCCAACTCGACAGCGGATTCGGGCCAATCTGGGGGCGTACCACAGATTTCGGCGTCTTACCCCTCGCTGACGGACGTACCTACGTCTATGGGGGAACCCAAGACCACACAGCCGTCCTACACGCTTACCGCCACTGGCCAGCACCACTTCCGATGCTCATCGACGCTGCAGATCCCCACCGTATGGCCACTCCGGAAATCTTCGAAGCCCGACCACCTCGCCAACTCGTGCGCGGCAAGGTAGTACTGATCGGCGATGCCGCTCACACCATGCGTCCCACATTCGGCCAAGGCGCAGCGCTGGCCATGGAAGACGCCATCACCCTCGCCAAGCGTGGCCCCGCGGGCTTGGCAAAACGCCGGTCACGCATCCTGACGCTGTACACCGCGTCAAAAGCCGGATCCTATGTCGCGGCGCCTCGCCTCCGCAGTGCAGAGAAAGTCCGCAATCTCGCTTTGAGGCTTACGCCAAGTCCGCTTTTCGGTGCAATGGCAGGAACGGTCAGCCACTGGCGACCACCTGCCGAGATCAGAGATTGTGACGCTGTGGATGGATGCCTGTAACAGCTTTGGGTCATTGATGTCGTGTTCAACTAGGCGCAAATGCCTGACGCGCATTGGGATCTCCAGCGGTCTCCCTCATCTACGCCGGTCAGCGTCAACGGGATTCTGAAAGACCCCTATCACGGTGGTTGCTGCCGCGTTCATCGACCATTCGGGGGAACAGTGGCGCTCCGCGCAGCGGGCGGTAGTCAGCGGCCGCGAAGGCTGCTGCGGCCGCAGATATCAGCGCCAAGATCAGAGCCGGCTGGTGGCTGGCGTGAGCCGGAAAGTCATAGAACAGCAGCCAGGCCAGCGTCACTGTAGTGATCACGCCAAGGCCGTCAGTCGCACCGATAATCGAAACGTCCGGCCGGTTCAGGCCGATCTGCCCGCCGGTGATCGCGGTTGTCAGCGCGCACGCAGCAAGAGCCACGCACAGCGGGAAGGTGAACTTCCACAACCCCCACGTGAGGCAATCGGCATCCTCAATCTGGTTCCACGGCAGCAATAGTGCACCGATCATCAAGGCACCAGCTGTGCCGCAGACCAGCCGGCGAAGCAAAACAGTCATCTCGTCCTCCTCAAGGTTTACCGATGATCGTTGGGGCCAGGGGTCGCGTTGTCGATTACCTAGAGGTAATGGAGCAACCAACCCGGTGCGGCTACAGTCGGTGCGAATGGCATCCATCGGCACCCCTGCACAGGTCGGACCGCTGCTGCGGGAATGGCGGCAACGGCGCCGGCTCACCCAGCTCGAGCTGGCCCTCGATGCCGGCGTATCCGCGCGCCATCTGAGTTTCGTCGAGACCGGACGATCCAAGCCCGGACGGGACATGGTGATACGCCTCGGCGAGCGGCTGGATATCCCGTTCCGCGAGCGCAACCAGCTACTGCTCGCTGCAGGGCACGCTCCAGCGTTCCCCGAGCACTCGTTCAACGCACCCGAACTCGCCCCGGCCCGCGAAGCGCTGAACCGGATTCTGAAAAGCCACGAGCCCTACCCGGCCGTCGTCTTCGACCGTCACTGGAACCTGGTCGCCGCCAACGCCGCCGTACAACCGTTCATCGCGACGATCGACCCCGCCCTCTTGAACCCGCCCGTCAACGTCCTCCGAGTCGGAATGGCCTTATCGCCGCAGATCATCAACGCACATGACGTCATGGGCCACTTCCGCGACCGAGTCCAGCGCCAGCTCGCCACCACCGCTGACGAGCAGCTCGGACAGCTCTTGGACGAAATTGACAACTACCTATCCAGCGTAGACTGCAGTGCGGCAAGCGAATCCGAATTCGCTCAGAATCTCGGCCCGGTGATAGTACGAGCACCCGGCGGTGGCGAGTGGTCGTTTTTCGGCATGTTCGGCGCATTCGACATGCCGTTCGAAGTCACGATTTCCGAACTGGCCATCGAGCTGCTCTTCCCTGCCGACCAAACCACTGCCGACGCATTTGAATCGCTTGCCCGCGCACGTGCGGTCGATTGACGCGTTCGGCAGAGACCGATGTGTCGCTGCCGGTGGTGCGCTGAATATTGCTGCAGCAGAGCTTATCGGATGCGGATATGAATGCACTCCCGAACCTGCATGCCCGGGATTACAGAGACTCCAGCGTGTTTCCCCTCTGCAGGGGTAAGTAATCAGCTGCAGTAGCCGCCATGCATCCCCAAACTGATGTGTCGTCCCGTCCGGCACTGAAGCCGGGCGGGACAACAACTTCGTCAGCCGCTGCCAGTCAGCCGATCTTTGATGGATTCCACACCGTCCTTGACCTTCTCGGCGGTGTCGTCGACCTTCTGCTTCACTGCTGCGATCCCCTGATCGGCCTGCCCTTCAGCTTTCAGATCGTCGTTACCGGTGGCCGCGCCGGCCGCTTCTTTGGCACGTCCCTTGAGATCGTCTACCTTGTTGCGCGCATCGTCTGCAATCCCCATGTCCTGCACTCCCTTTCGTGTCGGGGTGACCCATAGACGGTTCACCCACCCTTCTCCGATCCAGCGCACTCCCCTCGTTTCTGCACTGGATGGCTATCCCCCGTCAGATCACCTGCGGGCGTACCTTTTCCGGCCGCTCATACTCGACCAGCAGCTGGAATTCGAAGTCGGTGCCTGCTGCCCGCTGGGCGTCGGCCGCGCATCTGCGGGCCAACCGGCGAACCTCTGCGGCAGGCGTGTCCGGGGCCACTCGCACGGTGATGCGCATGACCGGCCTGCCGAGGTCGATCCGAGTGCGGGCCTTGGCGCCCTGCACTACGGGATGACGTCCTACATCGGCGGCGACGGCATCGGCGATCCGGTCAAGATTCACCGCTCCGGCGTCGCCGTCGACAGTGCGCACCGCCGCTGGGCGCAGGTGCAGCAGCAGTAGCCACAGCCCCAGCACTACCGCTATAACGCCCGCACCGCCCAATACAGCTGGCCACCAGGGCCATTCGGAGGTATGCGTCAACAGCCCGGGCTGGAGGCGGTCGGCGGATTCGCGGGCCACCGGGAGGTTCACGCGGTATCCGATCAGCCAGCCGCCCGTCACGAGCAATGCCGCGGCCACGACGGCGGTCACCAATCGATCCATCATGCGGACAGCCGACGTCATTGTTCGTCTCCTTCTGAGCCCGGCTCACGCGCCGACTCGGAATGCCAGGCCTCGACCGCGTGCCGTTGCACCCAAACCCCCTCGCCGACCGAGTGATACGCCCGTCGACGAGGTTTGACCGCGACGACGAGCAGGATCACCCCCGCGAGCACCGCCACGACTGCGGCCGGCCAGGTCCACCATTGCCATTCGGCGCGCCCGGCCCAGCCGAGCAACGGAGTGATCCACGCACCACCACTGATCCAGTCGACGTCGATGAGGGCGTCGCGCACGGCCACCACGCCGGCCGCGATCACGATCAGCGCAATCAGTACGCCGCTGATCGTGGAAGCCGCGGTACGGCGCGGGGCGAATCGTTCGCGGCCGCCGGCGGTTCCGACGTTCGGTTCGGGACCCGCCGCGTACGCGTCGGCGACCTGTGCCGGCGTCCTGTCGCTGACGATTCGACTGATCTGCACGCCCAAGTGGCGCGGATGCTCACCGAGCGACAGCGCCAATTCACGCGACACCGCGGATTCGACCTCGTTGAGGATCCTCGTGCCGTCAACCGGCCAATTCGCCGCGATATCGACATCGACCGCACGTGGCTGCGGTCCGCCACCGATGCGCACCGCCGGCAACGTGCCACCCGGCACGATTGTGCGCCGGCGGACAACGCCTGGCACCGAGAGGACCGCGTGCTCGATCAGCCGCTGGCGCACCCGGTCGCTGACCACTGTCTGACCGCGTTTGGGTTGCGCCACAAGCGCGGCCCCAGCCGGTTCGGTTGTCACCCTCAGCTCCTGGGACGGCGCCCGAGTGCCGTCAGATCGATGGTCCCGTCCAAGTGGGCCCCGACCGCTGCGCCGGCACCGCCGAGGATCAAAGCCAGCAGGAAGCCGATCAGACCTCCGGTGGCTGCGGCGATGGCCAGCAGCAAGCCGGCGAAAAGACCTATCACAACGTACTTTTGGTTCATCGTTGAGCTTTCTTGGAACTATTGGCGCGGCGGAGGCGCCTGCGTCTGGTGAGGTACGCCGCGAGCCGTCCCCGGCAGGTACGCCGGACCCGGATTGCGGGTCGCGATGCGCCGCGATCGAATGCGGCGAGCGCTGCGATCAGGGCTTCGGCAGAACCGCCGACGTCGGGATGGTGCCGGCGGACGGCGTCGCGGCGCGCACGACGGTCGGATTCGGTCACCGCACGTGGTCGTGTTGCTCGACCACCGCGACATCGCCGACGACCACGTCGACCGGAACTCCAGCGGCGACACTCGCCGCGGCCTGCACCTGTTCGGCGATGTCGAGGAGGTGCTCCTGCAGCCGCAGCACCACGTGGACTTCGCCCCTATCGGCGCCGAGTCGTATACCGCGCACGGTCCGGCCAGGCAGATGCGTCGCCGGGACGCCAGGCCCGAAGTGCAGCCCGATCACACCGTCGATGGCCGCCACGGCCTGCACCACGCGGTCGACGCGGTCAGCGATCGGTGCTGTCTGACTCATACGACGCGGGGCTCGCCGGCATCGTCGCCCTCGGCGGCATCGTCGTCGGCGAAGTGGACGTCATGCACCGTGATGTTGACCTCGGTGACCTCAAGGCCGGTCATGTTCTCGACCGCGGCGATGACGTTGCTGCGGATCCCGTCGGCCAGATCGTGGATCGCGATGCCGTACTCCGCCACGATCCCGATATCCACCGCAGCCTGTCGCTCGCCAACCTCGACGCTGACCCCCTGAGTGAGGCTCGGCGAACCCGGGAGAGTCTCCCGCAACTTGCCGACAACGCGTGCCGCCTGGCCACCAAGGTCGTACACGCCATCGATCTCTCGAGTCGCGATCCCCGCGATCTTGGAGACGACGATGTCAGCGATGGTCGTGGCACCGTGGCCGGACGCCTTCTCGACGTCCTTGCTCGCGTGCTCGACGGCTACATCCGAGCTAACTTCCCGGCGCTGGGTTGCTGCGGTCATCAACTTCTCCTTCTAGGCTGACTCCCCGAACATTTCGTTCGGCACAATGGGTTAGTCGGGGGCGGGTCCGCGGAGCGCACGCAAATGAGACGTAGGCCACAGTGACGGCAGAACGCGACGGGGGTGGCAGTGGCAGCGGGCAGACTTGGGCTGTTGGAATGGCTCTCCGACGATGCACTGGCCCGCCGCGCTCAACGTGGCGACGCGGAGGCCTTCGACGCATTGGTGGTGCGCCACGCGCCAGCCCTGCACCGGTTCGTAGCAAACACATGCCCGGACCGCGACGAGTGCGATGACATCGTGCAGGAGACGTTCATCACGGCGTGGAAGGCGCTGCCCACGTTCGCGTTTCGGTCGCAGTTCCGTACCTGGTTGTATTCGCTGGCTTCCCGCAGAACCGTCGACGCGCTTCGCCGCCGGCGCCCGCAGACCGGGCTCGACTCGACCGCGGACACCCCGGACCTCACGCCGGGGCCAGGCCAACGCGCGCTGGCCGGAGATTTCATGGCGGCACTCAATCGTGAACTGGCCCTACTGCCCTATCCAGCGCGGGCGGCGTGGTGGCTGCGCGAGGTGTACGACCTGCCCCTCTCAGAGATCGCCACCGTGTTGCACACCACCGAGGGATCCGCGCGGGGCCACCTGCAACGCACCCGAAAGCGGCTCGCCGCGGCGCTTGAGGAGTTCCGCCCATGACTGCGTCGAAGCAATCGGTCCGGCCCGGCGACTATGCATCGGGCATCGCGTCACGTAACACTGGAGGGTGGATGCGTAGCACAGCCACGGACGATTACGACGCCGTCGAACAGTCGACGGCGTGGATCGCCGATGCCACGCGCAACCTGGCGGGGCTGCAATCCTCACCCGAGGTGGGCGCAAACCACGCGGTCGATCCGCGCTGGGGAGAGGGCAGCTCAGCCCTCGACCGCCTCCGCACCACCATCGCTCATCACATCGCCGCGCTACCACGCCAAGGGCGCCCAATTCACAGTGATCGCACCGGGATCAGCATCACGCATCTGGCGCTGGCCAAAGTGCTGACGTGGCACCTGGCCGAACCCGCCGCTGCCGCTGAGGCGGCAGTCGCCGACGTCGAGGTGCAGGTTGACGGTTACGCCGTTTCCGAGGTGCATATCCATCTGGTGGCAGTCGGCGCCGACCCGCGTGACAACACTTACCTACACGACGGAGACAGGCTGCGCGAGCACGCGGCGGCTGTCCTCGCCGAGATAATCGGGGACACCCCTCATATCACGCTGACATGGGAAGACATTGCTCTGCCGCCCGAGGCGTAGCCGAAGCTTCTGTTCGAGAAGCGAAACCATGCGCGGTGCGACGCGGTCTCGGGGCTTGGCGATTACCCTTCCTTCGCCCCGATCAACGCTTCAGAGATCACGTCGGTCGCCTTCTTCAGGGCGGGAACGGCGCGGGCGATCAGATCCTTGTTCACTCGAGCTGATGGGCCGGAAATGCCGATCGCCATGGGAGTCGGAGCACCAGGAACCGCCATCGCCACGGAGCGAACACCGATCTCCAGTTCCTCATCGTCGACCGCGTAACCGTCGGCGCGCACCCGCTCGACGTTCGCGAACACCGCGGAAAGGGTCGATGCACTGTTGTCGGTCGGTGCCGGAAGTCCGGACTGAGTAACAAGTTTCAATATGCGTGCGTCGTCCAACTCACCCAGCACCGCCTTGCCCACACCGGACGTGTGCAGACCGACGCGCTTGCCGACCTCGTTGTTCGTCTGCATCAGCCGCGGAGACGGAACCTGTCCGGTGTAGATCACCATGTCACCATCGAGTACCGCGAGACTGGCCGTCTCCGACAGTTCGTCGACCAATGACTGCAGCACCGGACCGGCGACGGCGCCCAACTGCCGGTTCGCAACTTCACCGAGCCGAATCAGCCTCGGGCCCAACGCATAGCGACGGTTTGGCAGTTGGCGCACATAGCCAAGTCCGACCAGTGTGCGCAGCAGCCGGTGAATCGTCGGCGGCGGCAACGGGGACTCTGCTGACAACTCCGTCAGTGAGCACTCCCCGCCGGCGCGTCCGA
This sequence comes from Mycolicibacterium senegalense, assembly GCF_019645875.1. GTDB lineage: Bacteria > Actinomycetota > Actinomycetes > Mycobacteriales > Mycobacteriaceae > Mycobacterium > Mycobacterium senegalense. The sequence continues at coordinate 2,799,945 of NZ_CP081000.1, forward strand.
TCAATTCCATCAGCTCGAACGCGCGCTCCACCGACTGAACGCCGCCCGCTCTTTCCGCCATACATCCACTCCTGGCCGACGTGTGTCATTTCGTGCCGTTCAACGACGGTCGTTCCATTCAACACATCCAAAATCTGTTCCGCAATACGGAATAACTTCCGGCAAGCTCGCGGGGGGACGTGTACTTTTCCACCGCCGCGCAGTAAACTCCACGATGTGGAATTTGTGCTCCACAGAAACTTCCAAGCTGAGGGGGACGCGCGTGACACGACGCCTCGATGACTCGGTGCTGGCCGATGTCGACCGCCGCCTCTCGGCCGCCGACCAACGACTGGCGACCCACTACCCCGGTGACGACGGCCGTCGGCAGCCCGTCCACACCGTCTACGTTCCGGGCAACCGGTACTCGGCGACGGTGCCTGCCGACTGGGGAGCCAGCGCTCTCACGGCGGCGAAAGACGCAGGCGGGCTCGACGCGGTGGCTGCGCTCGTCGACGCGAGCAGCGGAACCGACTGTGCGCCAGAGACGCTGGCAGCACTGGTCGAGGCCAAGCTGGCCACCGAGCCGCTCGAAGATCTCCGCATCGACTTCGAGGACGGCTACGGAACCTTCGACGACGCGACAGAAGACGCCGATGTCGCACGGGCGATCGCGGCACTGCGCGTCGCTATCGATGCAGGCGCCTCGACGCCGTTCGTCGGCACCCGGTTCAAATGCTTCGAAGCAGGCACCCGGGCGCGCGGATTGCGCACGCTCGACATGTTCGTCAGCGGGCTCGTCGAATCCGGTGGTCTCCCCGACGGCCTCACCCTCACCCTCCCCAAGGTGACCTCGGTCGACCAGGTCGAGGCGATGGTCGCAGTCGCGAGCGCGCTCGAACGTGCAAATGGACTGCCGGACGGTCGTATTCGCTTCGAGGTGCAGGTCGAGACACCGCAGGCCATCCTCGGCGCCGACGGCCGCGCACCCGTCGCGCAGTTCATCCACGCCGGCCAGGGTCGCGTCAGCTCACTGCATTACGGGACCTACGACTACTCTGCGTCGCTCGGCATCGCCGCCGCCTACCAGTCGATGGAGCATCCGGCCGCCGACCACGCCAAGAACGTCATGCAACTCGCGGTCGCGGGCACCGGCGTCCACATGTCCGACGGCTCGACCAACATCCTGCCCGTCGGCGATCCGGACAACATCACCATGGCATGGAAGCTCCATGCCCGCCTGGTCCGGCGCCACCTGGAACGCGGCATCTACCAGGGCTGGGACATGCACCCCGCCCAACTCGTCACCCGCTACCTGGCGACCTACGCGTTCTACCGCGGCGCCTTCACCCCGGCCGCGACACGGCTGCGCAACTACGTCCACCAGCTCGACTCCACCGTGATGGACGAGCCGGCTACCGCCCGCGCACTCGCCAACGTGATCCATCGCGGCGCGGTATGCGGCGCCCTCACCACCGAGGAGATCGAGACCGCCACCGATCTCCCTACGTCCACCGTGCGCGACATCGCGCTCGGCCGCACAACCAGGAGCAATCAGTGACCCCCCCAGTGACCAAAGCGTCCTACTACACGCCCCGCGGCGGCCTGCCGCCGCAGACCGATCTGCTGACCGACCGCGCCATCGTCACTGAGGCCTACACGGTGATCCCGCGCGGCGTCCTCTCCGACATCGTCACCTCGGTGTTCCCGGAGTGGACCGACACCCGCGCCTGGATCATCAACCGCCCGCTCGCCGGTGGCGCGACCACGTACTACCAGGCGATCGTCGAGGTCAAGCCGGGCGGCGGGGCGCAGCGTCCCGAGCCGCAGCCCGAGGTGCAGAGCTTTCTGTTCGTCACCTCCGGTGCCCTCACCGTCGAGGCGGCAGGTCAATCGCAGACCCTCACCGAGGGCGGCTTCGCCTACCTTCCGGCAGGCACCGAATGGTCGGCCCACAACAACGGTGACGCCGACGCGACATTCGTCTGGATCCGCAAGCGCTACGAGGCCATCGAGGGCCACACCCCGTCGGTCAAGTTCGGCAACGAGCAGGACATCGAACCGTCGGCCATGCCCGACACCGACGGTAAATGGCGCACCACGCGCATGCTCGACCCGCAGGACCTCGCCTACGACATGCACGTCAACATCGTCACGTTCGAGCCGGGCGGGACCATTCCGTTCGCAGAGACCCACGTGATGGAACACGGCCTGCTGATGCTCGAAGGCAAGGCCGTCTATCACCTCAACGGCGACTGGGTCGAGGTGCAGGCCGGCGACTTCCTGTCGCTGCGCGCCTTCTGCCCGCAGGCCTGCTACGCGGGTGGGCCGTCGAACTTCCGCTACCTGCTGTACAAAGACGTCAACCGCCAGGTCATGCTCTGACAGACGAAACGGGCGCCCCGCCGGGGCGCCCGTTTCGTTGAACTCGTTGGCCTACAACTGAAATGGCCACCCGGTGACCTTCTTCTCGCGCGGAGTCGCGTAAGTGCGCACCTTCGACGTGGACAGGCCCATCCGCACCAGCCCTTCGGCGATCGTGACCGCCGAGCGGACCCCGTCGACGATCGGGACGCCGGTCGCCGCCCTCACCTTCTCCTCGAGTTCGGCCATGCCGCCACAGCCCAGACAGATCACTTCGGCGTGATCGTTCTCGACTGCCTCTCGCGCCTGACGCACGATCGCCTCGACCGCCCGATCCGGATCCGACTCCAGTTCCAGCACCCCTAGCCCAGACGCCCGCACAGACGCGCATCGGGCGTCCAGACCCGCCAGCTTGAGCCGGTCTTCGATCAGCGGGACGGTGCGGTCGAGGGTGGTCACGACCGAGTACTTGTGCCCCAGATACATCGCAGTCGACGCGGCCGCCTCCGTGATGTCCACCACCGGGACGGTGAGCAACTCCTGCAGACCTTCCCGGCCGTGCTCTCCGTAGCCGGCCTGGATCACCGCGTCGAAAGGCTCGGGGTACGACGTGATGGCGTCCATGACGGCGATTGCCGCGAGATAGCTCTCGAAGTTTCCTTCGCACGAGTCCGCTCCGAAACGCGGTGTGATTCCGACGATCTCGGTGCCCGGCGACGCGACACCGCGCGCAGAGTCAGCAATCGCATCGGTCATCGAGACCGTCGTGTTGACGTTGGCTACCAGGATTCTCATGGCGCTTCCCTAGTGCGTGCTCGCCACGGCGATCGGCTCGCCGGAAACATCGTTGAACGGTCCACGACGGTCCGCGACCACCAGGTACACGATTGCACCGAGGCCGGCGCCGATGAACCAGGAGAACTCAGAGACAATCGCGAACGCCGGAACGAATGCCAGCAGCAGCGCTACTACCGCCGTGATGACGAGGGCGACCACGGCACGGACATTGACGCCCTTCGCGTACTGGTATTCACCGTCCGCGTCCGTCGTGAACAGGGCCAGGACGTTGATATTGGAACGGCGCACCAGCCAGTAGTCGGCCATGATGATGCCGAACAGCGGACCGAGAATGGCGCCGAGCCCACCCAGGAAGTAGTTGATGACGGCAGGCGCGTTGTACAGGTTCCAGGGCAGGATCACCAGGCCGATGACGGCCGAGATGAGTGCTGCGCGACGGAAGTTGAGGTGCTTCGGGAAGAGGTTGTTGAGCGCATAGATGGGTGCGACGAAGTTGGCCATCATGTTGACCGCGACGGTCAAAATCAGCAGCGCGAGCGCCGCAAGCACCAGCAGCAGGGTGTTCGGGACTTCCTTGACGATGTCGGCGGGCGCCTCGATGATGCGTCCGTCGATGCGGAACTGAGCACCCGCCAGGGTGATGACGATGCCGCCGAATACCAGCATGTTGAGCGGGATGCCCCAGAAGTTGCCCTTCACGATCGCCCGCTTCGACGTCGCGTTGCGGGTGAAGTCGCAGAAGTTGAGCACGAATGTGCCGTAGATCGCGACCCACAGACTGGCGCCGCCGATGATCTTCAGCCACATGTCGCCGCCGGTCAGTGAATCAGGCGTCGCCCACGCGATGGACCAGTCGGCGTTGTTGAGCATCCAGATCGCAAGCGCGACCATCGTGATCAGAATGACCGGACCGGCGAACGCCTCGTACTTGCGGATCATCTCCATGCCGTAGCTGACGATGACCACCTGGACCACCCACAGCGCGATGAACGAGATCCAGCCCAGCGTCGACAATCCCAGGAAGCTGTTCGAGTCGAGGCTCTGTGCCGATGGTGTCAGCGCGATGATCAAGATGCGCAGCACCACGGATGCGAGGTAGGTCTGGATGCCGAACCACGCGATCGCCACCGCGCCGCGGATGACGGCGGGGATCTGCGCTCCGCGGATGCCAAAGGCGATGCGACTCATCACCGGGAACGGGACGCCGGTCTTCTCCCCCATGAACCCGGAGAGGCTGAGCAGTAAGAAAAGGAAGGCGCCGCCGAGTCCGAGCGCCAGCAGGATCTGCCACCCACCGAGGCCGAGGGCGAACAGACCGATGGCGAACGAATAGTTGCCCAGGCTGTGTACGTCATTGGCCCACAACGTGAAGATGTTGTAGGCGCCCCAACGTCGACCCTCGCGCTTGGTGGGCGCCAGATCGGCGTTGTACAGATGCGGACTCACGTCGGCGAACGGGGTGGCATCGGTACGGTTGGAGTCGCCGATGAGCCCGGTGGACTCTGTGCTCATGGACACGCCTGTCACGGTCGGGGCGTCGGCGTCACGCCGTCGCTATTATTCCATCATGTGGAAGTAATATTCCACAGGTACGATAAGTAAGTCGTATCCCAGTGCCCCTGTCAAGCCTTGGATCCGATTGACTGTGTCGACGCTCACACCTAGAGTCGCTCGAAGAGTGGAGTTTCAATTCCGCAATGAGGAATTATTCTCGTAGTAACGGAGACTGCCCATGACCGCCGCTGCCCCAACGCAGTCACATCAACCCGATTTCGACCTGGTGGTCCGCGGCGAGCGCACCCTGACGACAGCGGGGATCGTGGCCCGCGAGATCGGCATACGCGACGGTCGCGTCGTGGCGATCGAGCCGCTCGGCAGCGGCCTCACCGGCGCCGAGGTCATCACGCTCAGCGATGAGCAGGTCATGATCCCCGGCTTGGTCGACACCCATGTGCACGTCAATGAGCCGGGACGAACTGAGTGGGAGGGGTTCGACTCCGCTACCCGCGCAGCGGCAGCGGGCGGTGTGACCACCCTGATCGACATGCCGCTCAACTCGATTCCACCGACGGTCAACGTCGAGGCACTCAACGCCAAGCGCGCGGCGGCAGCGGGCAAGATTCACATCGACGTCGGCTTCTGGGGCGGCGCGATCCCCGGCAACACCGGCGATCTACGCGGTCTGCACGACGACGGCGTGTTCGGCTTCAAATGCTTCCTGCTGCACTCCGGTGTCGATGAATTCCCGCATCTCGATGCCGATGAGATGGAGAAGGACATGGCCGTACTGGCCGGCTTCGACTCCATGATGATCGTGCACGCCGAGGACTCCCGCGCGATCGACCATGCGCCCACCGCCGAGGGCGACCGGTACAGTCGCTTCCTCGCGTCGCGGCCGCGCGGCGCTGAGAACGTGGCGATCGCCGAAGTCATCGAACGCGCTCGGTGGACCGGTGCCCGTGCGCACATCCTGCACCTGTCGTCGTCGGACGCACTGCCGATGATCGCGACGGCCAAGCGCGACGGGGTCAGGATCACCGTCGAGACATGTCCTCATTACCTGACACTGCTGGCCGAGGAAATCCCGAACGGCGCGACCGCATTCAAGTGCTGTCCACCGATCCGTGAGGCGTCGAACCGGGAGCTTTTGTGGCAGGGCCTGCTCGACGGCACGATCGACTGCATCGTCTCTGACCACTCACCGTCCACGATCGACCTGAAGGACGTCGAAAACGGCGACTTCGGCGTCGCATGGGGCGGTGTCGCCTCCCTGCAGCTCGGCCTGTCGTTGATCTGGACCGAGGCCAAGCGTCGCGGCGTGGAACTTTCGCAGGTGCTCGATTGGATGGCGGCCAAACCTGCCGAGCTCGCCGGGTTGAACAACAAGGGCAAGATCGCGCTCGGCTACGACGCCGATTTCGCGATTTTCGAGCCCGAATCGGCACAGGTCGTCGACGTGCACAAGCTGCATCACAAGAATCCGATCAGCCCCTACGACGGGCGTGCACTCGCCGGCGTCGTGACAGGCACCTGGTTGCGCGGCAAGAAGGTCGACTTCCAGACCGCGCAGGGCCGCATGCTGCGCCGCGGCGGCGTGTAGCCACCAAACCCCTCCTCGCACTCGGCGACGCAGGCATCGCGCACACTGGGAACACGCAGCCGACGCCATGGAGGAACGATTCCGGATATGAGCCCAAGCCCCAGCACGGCCGAATTCGACTTCATCATCGTGGGCGCGGGCAGTGCCGGCTGCCTGCTCGCCAATCGGCTGAGCGCGAATCCGGATCACCGTGTGCTCTTGATCGAGGCCGGCGGCAAAGACGACTGGTTCTGGGTCAAGATCCCGGTGGGCTATCTGTACACCATCGCCAACCCCCGCACCGACTGGTGCTTCACCACCGAGGCCGACCCAGGCCTGGCCGGCCGTAGCATTCTTTACGCGCGCGGCCGCGTGATCGGCGGCTGCTCGTCGATCAACGCGATGATCCACATGCGTGGTCAGGCAAGCGATTACGACCTCTGGGCGCAGGCCACCGGCGACGAACGATGGCGGTGGGGCGGCTCGGACAGTCCCGGCGAGACGCTGGCGATCTACAAGCAGTTAGAGGACTACTTCGGCGGAGCCGACGAGTGGCATGGCGTCGGTGGCGAGATCCGCGTGGAGCGACCGCGGGTGCGTTGGAAGATCTTGGACGCCTGGCAGGCCGCTGCCGCTCAACGCGGCATCGCCCCGATCGACGAGTTCAACCGAGGCGACAACTCCGGCAGCGCCTACTTTCACGTCAACCAACGGCGGGGCCGGCGCTGGTCGATGGCCGACGCTTTCCTGCATCCCATCGCCCACCGCCCCAATCTCACCGTCTACACGCACACTCAGGCCTTGGCGCTGCTGATGGACGAGCACGTGCGCGAGGATCAACGGCGCGGCGCGTGGACCAAGGCCCAGCACCGCGTCACCGGCCTGCGACTACTCAAGGATGGACAGCGGATCGACGTCCGAGCGCGCCGGGAGGTGATCCTGAGCGCCGGAGCGATCGGCTCACCACATCTCATGCAGGTTTCGGGGCTGGGACCGGCAGGGCTGCTGAGTGAGCACCAGGTGCCGGTGGTCGTCGATCTGCCGGGAGTGGGCGAGAACCTGCAGGACCATCTGCAACTGCGGACCGTCTACCGCATCCAGGGCGCGCGGACCGTCAACACGCTGTACCGCAATTGGATCACCCGCGGCGGCATGGGACTTCAGTACCTGACGCTGCGGTCGGGACCGATGACCATGCCGCCCTCCACGCTGGGAGCTTTCGCGAAAAGCGATCCGGCGCTCGCCAGTCCGGATTTGGAGTGGCATGTGCAGCCGTTGTCATTGCCCAAGTTCGGTGAACCGCTGCATCGTTTCGGAGCCATTACTCCCTCAGTGTGCAATCTGCGGCCCAGCTCGCGCGGCCACGTGCGCATCGCCAGTGCCGATCCGCTGACCAACCCCAAGATCTCCTGCAATTATCTGTCCACCGACGCCGATCGCCGCATTGCGGTGACGGGCCTGCGGATGACCCGGCAGATCATGGCAGCGCCGGCGCTGGCGCCCTACCGCCCGCAAGAGCTGTTGCCGGGCCCGCAACTGGTCAGCGACGAAGACCTACAGCAGGCGGCCGGCGAACTGGGTACGACCATCTTTCACCCGGTGGGCACATGTGCGATGGGATCCTTTGATACACAGGGTGTCCCGGCATCGGCCACAACGGTGCTCGACACCGACTGTCGCGTTTACCGGGTCGCCGGCCTGCGCGTGGTTGACGCATCGGCGATGCCCAACATCACGTCCGGGAACACCAACGCGCCGGTCATGCTGATCGCGGAACGCGCGGCGCGGGCGATTCTGGAATAAACCGGGCGCCTGCTGAACTTGGGCCAAGAGTCGTCTCTTCCCCGACTCAGGAGCACTCATGACCCGACCCGTCCGAGTTGCCGTACAGATCCAGCCGGGCGGTGCGCCCGATTACCGCACGTGGCGCGATGCCGTCCTGGCCGCCGACGACCTCGGCGTCGACGTGATCTTCGGCTACGACCACTTTCACCGACCCGCCATGAAAGGCATCGTCGACGGCAAGCCCGTCCTGTTCGACGAGCAGCCCGACGTCGCCAACTTCGAAGGTTGGACCGCGCTCGCGTCGTGGGGCGAGATCACCTCACACGCCGAGATCGGGCTCCTCGTCACCGGCGTCGGATACCGCAACGCTGACCTGCTCGCCGACATGGCGCGCACCGTGGACCACATCAGCGGCGGCCGGCTCATCCTCGGCCTCGGCGCGGGGTGGTACGAAAAGGACTACACCACTTACGGTTACGACTTCGGCACCTTCGGCTCCCGCTTCGATCTGTTCGACGAAAGTCTGATCCGCATCGAAAACCGGCTCGCTGCACTGATCCCACCGCCCGTGCGCAAGGTGCCGATCCTCATCGGCGGCACGGGGCCCAAGCGCTCGCTGCCCGCAGTCGCCCGGCACGCCGACATCTGGCACGCGTTCCAGGAGCTCGACGCCTTCCGCCGGTCCAGCGACCGCGTCGACGAGCTGGCAGCGACGTTCGGCCGCAACGGCACCGATATCGAACGCTCGACGCTGTGGCAGGACCCCGACAGCGCCGATGCCTTCCGCGAGGCAGGCGTCACCTTGTTCCAGACCGAGCTCACCGCCGACAACGGTTACGCCCTCACCTCCCTCAAAGAGGTGCTCGCGTGGCGGGACAACGGGTGACTCGTCCCGGCTCCTAGGGGTTGATGGTGTGCTCGCCGACCTGGCGGCCCCACACATACTCGGACACCAGCGGTTGACCCAGTTCGAGGTGGTTGTACGGGGCGATCGATGCACCGGTATCCATCACCAGGTACGGGGCCGGCCAGAGGTCCTTGGTGACCGGCTGCCAGCAGCCGGGCCGGCCCTCGGGACCACCCTTGGCGTTGACCCGCGGCAGGTTGTCCGGATACACGTAGGGATTGCCCGCACCGATCAGGAAATCTTGTAGCTCAAGGGCATACCCGTTACGGGTCTGCTGGGCGAACTTCGGCGCAGCCTCGGCGTAGTTGCGGACAGAACACGCCAGCGCAGGGCTGTTGCGGTCGAGCATCTCGCTCACCGGCAGCAGGTCTTGTGCGCCGCGCACCAGATACGGCCCACCGCGCTCGAAGATGTCACCACCGGTGTTGCCGAAACCGACCGCCGCGACCAGAGCCTGATCCAGATTGCCACGCTGCTCATCCTGATCCAGATTGCCACGCTGCTCATTGAGCGAACGCGCCGTCGTGACAGCGTTGGTCAACCCGTCGAACAGATCCGGACCCGCATCGGCATACACCTCACCCAGATCGGCCAGACCCGAGATATCGCGACGAATCTGAGGCATCCGCGGATTCAGATCCGCCAAGATGTCATTGCCGTTGACGATCGACTGACCGAACTTGTCACCCAACCCGTCAAGCGCCTGCGCCGTCGCGGTCAGCGTCTGGTTCAACTTGATCGGATCGATCTGCTCAGAGATCGCGGTGATCGTCTCGAACAGCGTGTTGAACTCCGTGGTCACCCCCTGAGCCCGGATCGGTGTGTCCGGGGTCAACCGCTGCGGCGACGGGTTGGGCGGCGACAGGAACGAGATGTACTTGTTGCCGAACACCGTCGTGGCCCGCAGCTCCGCGGTCACATTCTCCGGGATCAACTTCAGATACTGCGGCTTGACGTCCAACGTCAGCTTGGCCTCGGGATTGTCACCGACAGTGACCACATCGATCGAAGCCAACCGGCCGATCGGCACGCCATTGAAGGTGACCTTCGAACCCGGATCCATCGACAAACCAGCCCGCCCCGACAACACCGTCAGCTGCGTCTTGTCCTCGAAGGACCCACGGAACTGCATCCACGTCAACGTCAGCACCGCGACCAGGAGGACGATCATGCCCGCGGACGCCGTCTTGTAAGGCGGGTCGTACCGCCAGTGCGTGAACCGCCGCCCGGACCGGACCCGCGATGTCGCAGCAGATACGGCCACGCACAAACCTCCGACTTGTTGACGCAGCCGGCCAGTTCGATGAGCAATAGACATAGCCAGCGAGTGAGCGAGCAGAACTCTCGCAAACAACCCGAGACGACTGCAACTGCAAGCCGCCCGATGCGGCAAACATCAAATTGCTATCGCAAGGAGACCGTCATCACAGTCAGGGGCGTCGAGTAATCGCCGTAACGGCGAACGCCTGTCGTCACAGTCCGGACGGCACAACCTTGCCGTCGACCGTCACCTCGACCTCATGGGTCTTGGTGTTGTAGGTGATTTTGCCGTGCTCGAACGTCTCCACGAGCAGATCGCCATCGGCAGTCTCATCACTGGTGGGAGCACCCAGCGGGCCGACCGAGCCGTTCTCGCCGGTGACCTCGGGTGTGCCCTCCGGGTCACGTGGGACATTCCACGCCTCCCTGATCTTGCCCCAGGTGATGTATGCGGGCGTATCCGCGGCGTCGTTCTTGGCAGTGATCACTCCGCCCTGGAACTGCTGAAAGACCAAGCCGCTGTCACGGGTTCCGGCGTTGCGGTCACCGGTGAGCGGTTTGCCGAGCGCCTGCTTCTGACTTTGGGTTGCCGACGAGTACTTGGCCGCGATCGGACCGGTCAGCGTCACCTCGACATCGCGCTCCCCCTGCAACTTCACCTCGCTGGGCGGTGTTTCAGTCGTAGAGGTGGCGATCAACCCGACTTGGGGCTGCACCGACGTATCGACACTCTGGCCATTGCTGCATCCCACAGTGAGCAGCGCGACGGCCGAGAGGCCGACGAGTGCCGTGCGGTGGTATGCGATCGTCCTCATGAGCTCCCTCTCGCGGCTTCCCGTAGGGGAAGATTCGGCTGAACCCCGCCCGGCCGGACTATAACCGAACCGCTCGAGTGGCGCAGGCGGTCGCCGTCTACAGCTCAGTAATCACCGCTAGGAGCACGGATATTGCCCATTGAGTACGCAATTCGACGGTGGCGAGTAGACACCGGACAGCACGCCCCTCAGCCCACCCGTAGCTGAACCGCCCGGCTCGATGATGCGATTCCAGTTCGCAGGCCCGAGAACATAGTGGGTGCCGTATCGGGTGAGCGTGCTACTCCACGTATGTGAGACGGATTCTCCTGGCGGCAAGTCGAATTCGAGACGCCAATCCGTCATCGGTACCGCACTGGCGTTGACGATGGTGAAGCGGGCGATGAAACCGGTTTGCCACGTCGATGTCACTGACAACCTGGCGGCGGCCCCAGCAGCATGAGCGACCGCAGTGGTGGCAAGCCCGGCTGCGACCATCATCGCGGCCAACGTTACGTGAAGCGCTGCGCTCCAGCGCTTCACGCACTTGTCGGGTCTGACCACAGCAGCAAACACTAGAACCGAGACGTGAACGTCGATCCACGCATCGCCGGTCAGCTGCGGTAACTTTGCCCAACTGAAACCATTGCGAAACATTGACCGGAATCGGGAACCCGTGACAGATACAGCCGGTAACGGTCACATGCGCCGGGCCCGAACCACGAAAGTGCCTGTCTCCCTCCGGTTTAGGTCACCGGCTGCAGCAATGCACCCGCGGCCCGGCGGTATAAGTCGTCGGCCGCACCCATCGCGGCTTTGACCGTGTTGTAGTAGTGGGTTCCAACCCCACCGTGGTACTTCAGCAATTGCGGGTTCTGCGCGAGCGTTGCAGCCAAAACCGCGTCACCGCTTGTAATCCGGTACTTGTTGAACGCCTCGCTGAAGCGGGCGATGAACCGGGCGATCGACTTGTTGGGATCTTGACGGTCAGCAACGGTGCCGAAGCTGGCCTTCTCCTGGAACAATCCGATAACCTCATCCGCAGCGCCTCCCGGCCCCCCGTAGGCCTGCACACCACCGGAAACGGCGGGCCGGAAGCTGGACTCGATTTTCGCGGTGGCGATGACGGTCTTGATCTGGTCATCACTCAACCTGGCAGCCCTGCCCTGGCTCACGATGGCCTTGACGATGTCCTGCGCGCTGGAGTCCTTGGTGACGACTACCGGTGCCGGCGCCGGGATCGCTGCTGCCGCCGCATGGGGGACGGCGCCGCGCACCGGCGGTTGTTCGACCGTGACCGCGGGATGCTGGTGCACCGGTGAAGTAACCAGAGCGGCCCCACCGAGGCCAGAGGCGACGAGGACGGTGGAAATGATCTTTTTTACGTGCTTCGGTCTACCGAACGTCTCGATTGCCCGGTTGGCTTGCGGCATGGTCTAGCTCTCCTTGTGGGGGTTTGAACTTGTCGATTCGTGTGGCGAACACGAACACCCCCGCCGCCCCGCTTCTCGGCACGAAAAGCGGAGTTGGACTGCAAGAGTTTGCTGCGCACGCAACCGGTGCGACAACGCAGATGCCGGCCTACGCCGGCACGTCACCATGCGTGGCAATTACCTCCCCAGTTTGCCACGCTGTGATCTATGTCACCTTGCCTCGTACTACGGCATCGTAGTAATTAGCCGAGCACTTTATTGGATCATCCTGGATCTGCCAAAACGCCAGAACACCTTCAGTGACGCGGGCTCGACAACGGTCAGAATCCGACGCAGCTCACATTTGCTAAATCAGCCTGCTGCGGAGTTTTTCGAACAAGGTTTGAAATCTGCGGGCGCGGCTACGCAGTGAGCGGAACGGACCATAGCCATTCCTGAACAGCGGGAATCTGGCGGAGGGAGTCGTGACATGACGTTCTCACACATCGCATTGAAGACGACGGCGGCGGCCGCGGGGATCGCGGCAGCGGGAGTTTTGGCGGCACCGGTGGCCCTCGCAGATCCAGAAGTGCTTCAGTTCGGCCAAACCGCAGAGGTGCCCAGCCCTGGTGGGGCGATCGACTACACCGTGAGCAACTTGCAACCCAGCGGTCACAACGATGGCATCTGGTACTCGGATGTCACCGCCCGAGCCGTCAGCGGCTCCCCGACTCCGAACATTTCCGATTTCAACGCGCGAGCGGTCAACAGCTCCACCTACGCGAATATGAAGGGCAACCAGACGGACGGCCTGCCCAACCAGCCGATCGCGCCGGGCAGTCAAGCCACCGGCCGCGTCTACTTCGACGTACGCGGCGGCACAGTTCCCGACAGCGTTGTCTACCGGGATGCCGGCGGCACTGACAAGGTGGTTTGGAAGGGCTGACCAGTTCGCGCCCGCTCGGCGGATTTCGGTGCCAACCGAAATCCGCAACGCTGCACCGACATTCCCGTTCGGGCGACGGGCACGCGAAGAAGGCAGTCCCGCGTTCGGGCCACTCCTCGCCGATTACTGCCAATCGGTGGCTGAGCGCGCAGTCCCGGAATGGCAGGGTGCGACCAACGCGCTGCAAGCGCTCCCCGAGATCGGTGCGCACCCACCCATCGGCTATTCAGGGGCGTCGCTGTCCGGTACCGTCGGGATAAGGCTGGCGGCGGTAGAACCGCTGATCACGGCCGCGGTCTTCGGCTGGGTGTCAGCACACGATTCGCTGCTCGAAGCCGCAGAACTGGTCACCATCCCGATCGAGTACCTGCTCCCCTTGGGAGACAAGGAAATCCCGCGCGAATTCGGTCTCGAGCTGTTCGAGGCGTTCGCCTCGGTGGACAAGGTGATACATGCCTTCCCGGGCGGGCATCGTGAGGTGCCTACCGACGGCCGGATCGACACGAGGTTGTTCCCTCGGCATCTCGGACCAGCGGGTAGCACGGCCACCGAGTGACGTGAAATGGGTATCGGCGGTCGATCCGGGCAGGGCCGCCGATACCACTCAACGGCAAGATCGTTCCGAATGGAGTGCAAACACTTGAGTACCAAACGAATTACCATCGGCACTGAGCGAGAGCTAATCGAGAACATGCTCGACCGCAATCGCGAAGCGCTCATCGAAACCGCACGCGGTCTGTCCGAGTCGGCCGCCCGCCGACGACTCGTGACGTCGCTGACGACACCGATTTCGTTGATCAAGCATGCCGCCGCCGCGGAGCGGATCTGGTTCCAACGGTTCTGGGCGGGGCTCGACGAGACCGAGTGCGACGGCTATTCCGCGCGCGACGAGGGCACGTTCGCCGTCTCCGATGGCGAGTCGCTGGACGACGTCATCGCCGAGTTCGAGCACGCCAGTCAGCGATCGCGCGAGATCGCCTCCCGCTTCGCCCTCGATGACACCAAGGACAATCCCCGCGAAGGGACAGTCAGCATGAGATGGACGCTGCTCGCCATGATCGAGGAATTCGCCAGGCACGCAGGTCATGGAGACATCCTGCGGGAGCAGATCGATGCGCCTTCCGACTGCGCCGGTGAAACGCCTTGACCTCAAGTGCGCTTCAGATCTTACGGTTGAGTAATGAAGACGCGACGCCCGAATCTCGATGACCCGACTCGTGACGGCGACCAAGCGGTGGTCGCCCTGATCGATCATCTTCAACGCGGCGGTGACGCGGGAGACGCGGACGTATACGACGGCATGTTCGCAGCCGACATCCTGTGGGGAACTCCAAAAGGCATGGTGCTCAAGGATTATTCAAATCTCAACCCGATTCACCGGCAGATGATGAGCGGGCCTCCGGTGGTGCCTGCATCACGGTTCGAACTCAAGCAGGCAGTCTCCCCGGCACCGGGAGTCGTGGTTGCCCAGATTCGCCGTACCGCGTTGAACGGCGGTTTCAGCGAGATGGCGATGTACGTCTTGGTTCGACGCGGCGAGAAATGGTGGGTTGCAGGAGCGCAGAACACCCCCGTAGTCGATACCCTCCCGCCGGTATCTGCCCCGCGGTGAACTGGTCTACCGCTCAGTCGAGGCAGAACTCGTTTCCCTCGACGTCCTGCATCACGATGAACGATTCGTCGATGCCGTCGGCAGGGATCAGCCGCACGCGCACCGCACCCAGAGCGACCAGGCGTGCGCACTCGGCCTCGAGCGCCTCCACGCGCTCCTGACCGGCCAGCCCTTCGCCGACCCGCACGTCGAGATGCACCCGATTCTTGACTGTCTTTGCCTCCGGAACGCGTTGGAAGAACAGCCTCGGGCCGATGCCGGATGGATCCTGGCAGGCGAACATGGAACCCTGAAGCTCCTGTGGCAGGGTCCGATCGAAATCCGCCCATGTATCGAACCCCGGCGGTGGCGGCGGTACCACGTAACCCAGCACTGCGCACCAGAACTGAGCGACCTGTTCCGGGTCTGCGCAGTCGAAAGTGACCTGAAAATGCCTGACCGCCGCCATCGCTCAACCGTATCGGCCAGGCGACCGGAGTTCGGATGAATCCCGGCTTCTGATGGCGTTCCCCGGGAAAGACAGGTCATTTCGCCATGTCTTCCAGAACAGCCCTCAGGAGGAGAACGCATGAGCTTGGACAACCTTTCACGACTTGGAAGTCCGATCGACGAGTTGGTGCCGTCGCGTTATGCGGTGCAGGTCGGCGATATCGAGGTGCTGGTGATCAGCGATGGGGTACTGCCGATCACAGCGTCGACGCTGGCGACCAACGCTGAGCCGGCCCAGTTGTCAGGTTGGCTGGACCACAACTTCCTGCCGCCCGACGTGATCGACTGGCCGCTGAACGTGGTGGTGGTGCGCAGCGGCGAGAAGACGATCCTCGTCGACGCGGGGCTGGGGCTGGAGTTCCCGGATTTCCCACGTGCCGGCAACACGGTCCAGCGTCTGGAGGCCGCCGGTGTCAATCTCGACGCCGTAACCGACGTGGTGCTCACCCACATGCACATGGACCACGTGGGCGGCCTGATCACCGAGGGCCTGAAGGAACGGCTGAGGCCGGACCTGCAGATCCATGCCGCGACCGCGGAAGCCGAGTTCTGGGAGTCACCCGACTTCTCTCGCACCGTCATGCCCCAGCCGATCCCGGATGTGCTGCGCCGGGTGGCCACGCAGTTCCTCGACGACTATCGGGGTCAACTGCGGACTTTCGAGTCGGAGTATGAGGTGGCACCGGGAGTGCTCATCTCGCGCACCGGTGGGCACACCCCCGGTCACAGCGTGGTTCGGCTCGAATCCCGCGGCGACAAGCTGACGTTCGCCGGGGATGCCGTGTTCGCCCCGGGATTCGACAACCCCGAGTGGCAGAACGGATTCGAACACGATCCGGAGGAGGCGGCCCGCGTCCGCATTCAGTTGCTGCGCGAGCTCGCCGCGACCGGAGAATCGTTGGTGGCTACCCACTTGCCGTTCCCGTCCGTGTGCCACGTGGCGACCGCCGGGGACGCCTTCCGGTGCGTGCCCGCTGCGTGGGATTACTGATCCCTTTCAGCCGTGGGCCGGCGCCTGCCGCAGACGCCGGCCCATCACGGTTTTTTGACATGTCCGTCAAACTCCAAGGAGCACCGGCACTTTGACTCAGCGAAGTTGCCCTTTCCACACGAGGGAGGTGCGGAGCTGCGAGTATGAGTGCGGTTGAGTCGGCATCGGCAAACGCAAACCGACTCAGCCGCAGTCCGGACGAAGGAGCAGCAGATGAGTTGGACGGCGACTTCTGGAGTACCAAACGCGCTGACGAGAGCCGCCGTGGCGGTCGTCGCTGGAGCGTCAGTGCTGGCCGCGGCCATGCCGGCCGGTGTAGCGGCCCTTGATTCCGCAGCCCGCGTACCCGTGGCCCTCGAGCCCATGAGTCCGGATGATCCGGCGTGCGCGACGGAGGGTTGGAACCCGGCCTGCTTCGGCGGGATGTATGACCAACCGCCCGATGACGGGATCCCTGGGGATAACGCGGCAGAAGGCGGAATTCCAGCCCCGGCAATGGTGCCCAATGTCGACGGGTCGTTGAGCCCGCCCGGCACGCCCGGCGCCATCTAGCCCACCGCCGGAGCGTAGGGCACGACGGCAATAGTTCATCCTTTTCTGAATACATACACGAGTGTACTGTGCGGGCATGGAGGCGCTCACACAGGACGTGGTACTGGCTCGATTCGGGCACGCGCTCTCGGACCAAACTCGGTCCAAGATCTTGCTCGCGCTCAAAGATTCCCCGGCCTATCCGGCCGACCTCGCCGAAGCGGCGGGCGTGTCGCGCCAGAGCATGTCCAACCACCTCGCCTGCCTGCGTGGCTGTGGTCTGGTGGTAGCAGTACCTGAAGGCCGGCGCAGCCGGTATGAACTCGCCGACCCCAAACTGGCCCATGCTTTGAACGACTTGGTGCACGTGGTGTTGGCGGCCGACGCCTCGCACTGCCCCAACGCCACAACCGACGAATGCTGCTGATGGCGTCTGACCTGCGGCAACCCGCCGCTCCCCTCGCCCCGGCACGACGGACGTTGCTGCACAGGCGGATTCGATGGTTCGTTGCCGCAACCATCGCCTATAACGTGATCGAGGCCGTCATCGCGATCGGCGAAGGCGCCAGAGTGTCCTCGACAGCGCTGGTGGGATTCGGGCTCGACTCCGTGATCGAGGTGTCCTCGGCCGCCGCGGTCGCCTGGCAATTCTCGGGGCCCGATCCGGAAGCCCGGGAGAAGGCCGCACTGCGGGTCATCGCGGTGTCGTTCTTCGCGCTGGCCGGCTATGTCACGGTCGAATCGCTCCGCTCGCTGACCGGAACAACCGAGGCCGCCCGGCATTCGGCAATCGGCGTCGCGCTCACCGCGGCCAGCCTGATCATCATGCCGGTGCTCTCCTGGGCGCAGCGTCAGGCCGGCCGCGAGCTGGGCTCCCGCTCGGCGGTCGCCGACTCCAAACAGACATTGCTCTGCACCTACCTGTCCGGGGTCGTGCTCGCCGGACTGGTACTCAACAACCTCTTCGGCTGGGCTTGGGCCGACTCGATTGCCGCACTTATTCTCGCCGGTGTTGCCGTCCGTGAAGGACGCCAAGCGTGGCGTGGCCAAACATGCTGCGACACAGCCATTCCCACTGTCGACGGCGAAGATCACTGCTGCCCGAATCGCATGGACTAATCACCGAGTTGAACATGCACCGTCCATACCCAACTGGACGTGGGCGATCGTGGCGAATCGGCGTTGATCCCCGTGGGGACAACGACGTTGGTGCGCAACGGGGCATTCGGACCGATCAGACGTCGAGCTCGAAGCCCAGGTCGATATCGCACGCGGCCTGCCCGCCCCGGATGCCCCAGTTCTCGAGCGGGCTCTCACGTAAGACGATCGTGACATGGTTGGCAGGAATGCCCAGTTTCTCCAGCCGAATGACGATCTGCCGGTAGAGGTTTCGCTTCGCCTCTACTGATCGACCGGAAAAGCAGTCGATTCCGACGAGCGTGTAGAGCTCGGGATGAGCCAACCCCGGCGAGTACGAGAACCGATGTGGCTGATGGGAAACCAGTCGGACATGCTTGTCGCCGACGGGTATCTGAAACGCCGCCACGAGCGCATCGTGCACCGCGTCGATTATCGCCACCTCTTCGGATTCGGTGTAGTGGCGCCTGACCTCGATGAGCGTGCTGGGCATCGACGCATCGTCACACACGGGGTGGGCGACCGTCATTCCAATTTCAAGACTTGGGCCCCAGCCCGGTACATCGGACTGGGGCCCAAGGGGAAACTATGCCTGCACCTGTCCCAGGGTGACGTCGACGGTACGAGAGGCCCCCGACCCGTCCTCGTAGGTCAACGTCACGGTGTCCCCCGGCGCCTTGGAACGCACGGCGGCGACCAGGGCCTCGGGGCCGTCGATCACCTTGTCGTCGAGCTTGGTGATCACCGCGCCTTGGCTCAGGCCCGCAGCTGCTGCCGGACCGCCCTTGACCACACCGGCGACCGCGGCACCACTGGTGTCGTTGCCGGAGAGTTGGACACCGAGCGAGGCGTGCTGGACGGTGCCGGTCGAAACCAGTTCGTCGGCAATCCGTTTGGCCTGGTCCACCGGAATGGCAAAGCCCAAGCCGATCGATCCGGCTTGCCCGCCACCCTGCGAACCCTGACCACCGCCCAGCGAGGCGATCGCCGAGTTGACGCCGATGAGGTCGCCGTTCATGTCGACTAGCGCACCGCCGGAATTGCCAGGGTTGATCGCCGCGTCGGTCTGAATAGCACTCATCACCGACTGTTGGCCGCTCTGCCCGTCACCCGTCGCGACGGGGCGATCCAGCGCGCTGATGATGCCGGTCGTGACCGTGCCCTGCAGACCCAACGGCGAGCCGACCGCAACGACGTTCTGCCCCACCTTGAGGTCCTTCGATGAACCGATGGTGATCGGGGTGAGCCCAGAGACGTTCTGCGCCTTAACCACCGCGATGTCGTCGTCGGGATCAGTGCCGATCACCGAAAACGGCACCGTGCGGCCGTCGGACATCGTCACGGTCGCCTGCATGGCGCCGCTGGCCCGTCCGGAACGGTTGGCGGACGGTCCGTCGGGCGAGTACGGGTCGCCACCGGGGAACTGTCCGCCTGGGAGCAGCCCGCGCGGGAAGCCCGGGAATTGGTCATCGGGTGCGGTCTGGGTGGCCAGTGAACCCTGGTCGGCGCCGGCCGCGGCGGCCACAACGTGGTTGTTGGTGAGGATGAGACCGTCCTCGCTCAGGACGATGCCGGAGCCTTCCTCCCGCCCCTGACCCGTCTCGATCTGCAGTTTCACCACGCTGGGCAGCACTTTGGCCGAGACCTGTTCGACCGATCCGGCCGGGGCCGAATTCTTCGGCTGCACCGGAACCGCGCCCTGGGCCGGCGACGGCTTACCGACGCGGTCGGGCACGGACGCCTGGGCCACCGGACTGGGTTTTCCGGCATGGTCCACCACGGCCACCGCTGCGACTGCACCCGTTGCCATGGCAACGGCGGCAGTGCCGGCCACAAGCACCCCGACGCGCGACTTCTTCTTCGGGTGCGACGCTTCCGGCGGCGCGGCAGGCGCATCGAACTTCTGGGTCATCTCTGGATGCAGCCCGTAGGGCGGGTATGGCTGCTGATAGCCCCTCCGGCTCCAGGGGCTCGGATTCGGTTGATCCGTCGCCCGTTTCGCTTCCCACTCCTGATTGCTATTTGGTGACGACATCCCCGGCCACTGATTCATTGCGCTTGCTTCTTTCGTTGCGACACCGACAGTTATGCGCCGTGCCGGCGCCTACGTAGATGCTGCAGCCCGGTACTGAGGGTTTGCTGAGAGGGACCTCGGTGCGCCCCAAGACTTTTCCCGGCCGGGCGTGGGCGCCGTCACACGCCCCTGCGATCAACGCGAAAGCACCACTGCGGCATCAAGGTTGCAGATGTCGGGTGACGAACGTCAGGACAACGGATTGAGCACGAGCGTGCACAGGCGCGGCAGATGCCCGATCGGGATCCAGGCGACCATCTGACGACAGGTTCCCGTCGCCATGCCGATCGGCCCGCCGCAGACCGGCCAGGCCCCCAGACCTTGTGTCTGCAAAACGTTGCGGGCCACGCGAATCTGCTCTTCTCGACTCGCCGCGGCCGGCGATCCTGTTCCTCCGTGGGAAGCCCACGTGGCCGGGGTGAACTGCAGGCCACCGTAGAAACCGTTACCGGTGTCAGCCGACCAGTTGCCACCTGATTCGCATTGGGCCATGGCATCCCAGTTCGGCTCGGCGCCGGCGTTGGGGACCGCCAGCAGGGTTTGAGCCACCGCGAATGCACCGACGAACCCGAAAACAGTGACGACCTTGCGCACGCGCATGTCGATCCCTTCATGGCGGCGAGCACTGCCCGTGCCCGCCGGTAATGGCGGGGCGAAAGGCTATTTGCAGCCCATCGTGATACCCGAGTTTACCCATGAGGTGAAAGTAAAATAGCCGTGCTAGAGAGTCTAATTATCTTCTTTGAGTTTATTTAATAGTTATGCGATCCGTGGGGCCATTGAGAAACCTGAGTTGATGTCCCATCGGGCGATATGTCCAGTTCAGGAGGCATCCAGCGGCGCACGCTGGCCGCCGCCGACGCCCAGCGCTGATCTCATAAACCAGTGACGACTGCTGTGACAATTGGCCACTATCGTGAATTCAGATTCAGATGCGGTGGCAGTTAAAGAATTGAATTCTGATGTAGATGTGACAGCTGAGAGAGATGTGGTTGCTGTTACTGCGCGTTGTTCACGACGGCCGCCGGGCGTAAGCGAGCGATGATGCCGTCGAGATCGCGCAGGAACATCTCGGGACGGAACACATGACCCCCGGGCACCTCGTGCGCCTCGAACGGAATCCCGGCCCGGCCGAGTAGGTCACGGAACTCCCGCTGACCGGCAAGCACCTGAGTTTCGTTCACACTGTCGAACCAGTTGAGCGGATCGGGACTGGTGCCGGCGACAAGAAAGATCCGCTTGTTGCGGTAGCTCTGGATCCGCTCGACCGGATTGTCGGCACTGACCCTCGCCTGATCCCAGAACGGGGCGCCGTAGACCGTCCCGCCGCCCAGATCGAGAACCGCCGACGTGATGTTCGCCCAGTGCACGACGAGGCCGAAATCCCGGCGCAGGCTCGCCGGCCCGGAGTGGGCACTGACCGATGCGAAATGGCCGTAGTACTTGGCGGTGTACTTCAGCGCACCGAAACCGCCCATCGAGAAACCGCCGACCGCACGGCCGTCGTACTCGGCATAGGTCCTGAAGTTCGCTTCCATCCACGGCAGCAGCTGGGCGATGTGGAACGTCTCCCAGTTGCGCGGCCCGACGAACGATGTGACCGGATTGGAGTACCAACCCGCGTGCCCGCCGTCGGGCATCACCACGATGATCGGTTTGCCCGCCGTCCAGTCGCGGATCCCCAGGAAGTCGAACTGCCGGAAATCGTCGGCGCCACCGTGGAACATGTAGAGCACCGGATAGGTGCGGCCGCTGGTGTGATAGTCGTCGGGAAGCAGAACGTTGACGCCCGGATTCCACCCGACGGCGGCAGTCTGGAATCGGTAGTACCACAGGCGTGGATCACTTTCGTTGCGGTCGACGATCCGAAGACCGAACCCGTCGCTGCGACCGCTGAAGATGACGAGCGTCTGCCCCGGGTTGATATGGCCGGGATCGACAATGTTGTTGACCGCGGCGATCGGCGGATAGAACGAGGCGTCACCGTAGAAGCGTGATGCCAACGCCGACAAGGTATCCCCCGGTACGACTGTGTATCTCTTGAGTTCGGGAACAATGAGCCTCTGCCCGGGATTGAGACCGGCGCCCTCGGGGATCCCGTTGGCGGCAGCGATCAACCGGGTCAAGGCAGGCTGTCCGTAGAAGCGGGACGCCACGGCCGACAACGTTTCTCCAGGGCCGACCGTGTGGCGCGCAAAGTCGGGAAAGACGAGTTGTTGTCCGACGTTGACGACGTCGGGATCGGGAATCGCGCTGGCCGCCGCGATCAGCCGATACAGTTCGGCGTCTCCGTAGAACCGCAACGCCAATGCCGACAGCGTCTCCCCCGGCACCACCGTGTGAATCCTGACCATGGGTCCCCTCCTTCAGTCGCAACCATCCCTGGTCGACGAGTCCGATTGCCCTGATCACCTCCGAGTCTAGGCGCGAAACAGTTGACTTCTAAGGCATTACGGATGTTCGGCACGTACGCTCCCCCACGTGTATGTCGACGCGATGACCGTTCCGCAGCCGCTGGCAAAAGTCGGTGACCTTGCCCGCAACACCCAGTCCGCCGGATTCTCCGGGCTTCTGCTCACCGAGACGGGCCGCACCGCTTATCTGAACGCGGCGGTGGCATCGCAGGCCGCTCCGGGACTTGAGCTCTCGACCGGTGTCGCCGTTGCCTTTCCGCGTAGCCCGTTCATCACCGCCGCGTCGGCCTGGGAACTCCAGGAAGCAACCGGCGGCCGGTTCCGGCTCGGTATCGGCACCCAGGTGCGCACCCACGTGGTCCGGCGCTACGGGATGCCCTTCGAACACCCTGGACCGCGCCTTCGGGATTACGTGCTGGCCGTGAAGGCGTGTTTCTCAGCCTTCCGAACGGGCACGCTCGACCATCACGGCGATTTCTACAACCTCGATTTCCTCACTCCCCAGTGGAGCCCCGGCGCCATCGATGCGCCCGATCCCAAGGTGGACATCGCGGCAGTCAATCCGTGGATGCTGCGCATGGCGGGCGAGGTTGCCGACGGCGTCCACATCCACCCGATCGGCGAGCCCGGCTACATCGCTCGCCACGTGCTGCCCAACGTGGCCGCCGGTGCGGCCAAGGCGGGCCGCTCGCCTGACGACATCACCAAGATCGTCCCGGTGATGACGATCGTCGGCGACACGGACGAAGAGCGCGCCAACGAGCGCGAGCTGGTGCGGGCCAGCATGAGCTTCTACGGCAGTACGCCGAACTACGCGTTCATCTGGGACGAGGCGGGCTTCGAGGGCACCACCGCGCGACTGAGGGAGAAACAGAAAGCCGGGGATATCGCGGGCATGGCGGCACAGATCACCGACGACCACATCGCCGCGTTCGCCACCGAGTCGACGTGGGACGGGCTGGCGGATGCATTGGTCGACAAATACGCCGGGATCGCTACCCGGATCGTGCTCTACAACGCGCTGGGCAGCGCCGAACGCTTCGAACGGTACGGCGAGGTCGCGAAACGGCTGTCCGCGAGATAGAGCACACACCAACCACCCCGTAGCATTCTGCTACGCTGGTTTCAGACTGCTACAACGGAGGTCTGTCATGACGGAGACCGCAGACCGGGTCACTCGGTTCGCCGCTGATCTCATCGATAGTGCGGCCGCCGAAGGCGCACGTCAGAGCCGGTCAGCCAAACAGCAGCTCGACCACTGGGCTCGAGTGGGCCGGGCCGTGTCCAGCCAACACAGTGCGGCACGCCGCAAGGTGGAGTCCGCGTTGGCCGGCGAGTTGTCCCTGCGTGAGTTGACGGCCGAAGAAGGCACGGTGTTCGACGCCGAGATCGCCGCCTCCATCGAGGAAAGCCTGGCTCGTGCCGACTACGGCAAGACGCTGGCCGGACGCGGAATCACCACGGTGGCGCTCGACGACAACGGCAACATCGTGCAGTACCGCCCCGACGGCAGCACTGCGGTGCTGGCACGCACGCAGTGATCTCCGCCGGCACTGACGCGGACGGTATCGCCGATCGGTGAAGCGCCTCGATCTCGTCGTCGGCTGCAACGGCGCCGGCAAGTCGACCTTCGTCGAACTCACCCTCTCACCTCTGCTGCCCGGCAGCCCGTTCGTCAACGCGGACGAAATCGCCAAGCGGCGGTGGCCCGAAGACCCTGCCCCGCATTCGTACGAAGCCGCGTTGATCGCGGCCGAAACCCGCGCGAAACTCATCGAACTCGGTGAGTCGTTCATCGCCGAAACCGTGTTCTCGCACCCTTCCAAGCTCGACCTCATCGACGACGCACACGTCGCCGGGTACACCGTGGTGCTGCACTGCATCCTCATTCCCGAAGAATTGGCCGTGCAGCGCGTGCGTCACCGGGTGTCGGCGGGTGGCCACGACGTGCCTGAAGCCAAGATCCGCGAGCGCTACCAACGGCTTTGGGACCTGGTCGCCGTCGCCGCGATGCGCGCGGACGCCGCAACGTTCTACGACAACAGCACCGTCAGAGGCCCCCGCATCGTCGCCCAGATAGCGGGCGGGTTCGCCATCGGTTCGCCCACCTGGCCGAAATGGGCACCGGCGGTGCTCATTTCACGCTGGGCGGGTTGAACCACCGGCGGTCACCGGACTCAGTCCAGGTCGAACCGATCGTTGTTCATCACCTTGACCCACGCCGAGGTGAAATCTTCCACGAACTTGGCTTGGTTGTCCTGCTGCGCGTAAACCTCGGCGATGGCACGCAACATCGAGTTCGAACCGAACACGAGATCGTTGGCCGTCGCCGTCCACCGCAACGCACCCGTCGCGCGATCGCGGCCCTCGTAGACGTTCTCGGACGTCTCCGATGCCTTCCATTCCGTACTCATGTCCAGCAGATTGACGAAGAAATCGTTGGTCAGCGTGCCGGGCCGCTCGGTGAACACACCGTGCTTACCACCGCCGTGGTTGGCACCCAGTGCGCGCAGGCCGCCGACCAGAACAGTCAGCTCCGGTGCGGTCAGGTTCAGGAAGTACGCCTTGTCGACCAGCAATTGCTCGAGGGGCGCCTTCTCGCCCGGACGCACATAGTTGCGGAATCCGTCGGCCCGCGGTTCCAAGACCGCGAACGAGTCCACATCCGTATTCTCCTGCGATGCATCAGTGCGGCCGGGCACGAAGTGCACCTTGATCTCGTATCCACCGTCCTTGGCGGCTTTTTCGATCGCAGCCGAGCCGCCCAGAACGATGAGGTCGGCCAATGAGATCTTCTTGCCGCCGGAGGCCGACGTGTTGAACTCCTGCTGGATGCGCTCCAGCACCGGCAACACCTTGTCCAGCTCGGAAGGTTCGTTGACCTCCCAATTGCGTTGCGGCTCCAAGCGCAACCGGGCGCCGTTGGCGCCGCCGCGTTTGTCGGTGCCCCGGAAGCTCGCTGCCGCAGACCAGGCCGTCTTGATCAACTGTTGCACCGACAAGCCCGAGTCGAGCAGCTTGCCCTTGAGCGTCGCGATGTCCTGTTCGTCGATCAGCGGATGGTCGACGTCGGGCACGGGATCCTGCCACAGCTGGGGTTCGGGAATCCACGGCCCGAGGTAGCGGCTGATCGGTCCCATGTCGCGGTGCAGCAGCTTGTACCAGGCCTTCGCGAACGCCTCGTTGAGTTCCTCGGGATGCTCGAGCCAACGCTGGGTGATCGGGCCGTAGATCGGGTCTACCCGCATCGAGATGTCGGTGACCAGCATGGTCGGCTTGCGCGGCGCCCCGCCGAATGGGTCCGGAATGATCGGATCGGCATCTTTGGCCTCGAATTGCCAGGCGCCCCCAGGACTCTGGGTCAACTCCCACTCATGGCCGTAGAGGATCTCCAGATAGCTGTTACTCCATTTCGTCGGCGTCGTGGTCCACACGACCTCCAGACCGCTGGTGATGGTGTCCCCGGCCTTGCCCGAACCGAAGGCACACTTCCAGCCGAGGCCCTGCTGCTCGATGGGCGCGGCCTCGGGTTCGGGTCCGACCAGATCGCCGGGACCTGCGCCGTGGGTCTTTCCGAGCGTGTGGCCTCCCACGATGAGTGCGGCGGTCTCTTCGTCATTCATCGCCATCCGCCCGAACGTCTCGCGGATGTCGTGCGCCGCAGCCAGCGGATCCGGCTTTCCTTCGGGGCCTTCGGGATTGACGTAGATCAAGCCCATGGTGGTGGCGCCGAAGGGGTTGGCCAGTTTGCGGTCGCTCTCATTGGTGCCGCCGTACCGCTGGTCGGTGCCCAGCCAGGTGTCCTCCTGGCCCCACAGGATCTCCTCGGGCTCCCAGATGTCCTGCCGGCCGAACGCGAAGCCGAAGGTCTTGAACCCCGCGGACTCCAGTGCGACGTTGCCGGCGAAGACGATCAGGTCGGCCCACGAGATCTTGTTGCCGTACTTCTGTTTGATCGGCCAGAGCAGCCGGCGGGCCTTGTCCAGGCTGACATTGTCCGGCCAACTGTTGATGGGGGCGAACCGTTGCGCACCCTGGCCCCCGCCACCGCGGCCGTCGAAGATCCGGTAGGTCCCGGCGGCGTGCCAGCTCATCCGGATGAACAGGCCGGCATAGCTTCCGTAGTCGGCGGGCCACCAGTCCTGGGAGTCCGTCATCAACTCGAGCATGTCGGCGCGCAGTGCCTCGACGTCGAGCTTCTGGAATTCCTCGGCATAGTTGAAACCGGCACCCAGTGGGTTTCCCTCGACGGGTTGCTTGTGCAGCCTGGTGACATCGACCTGATCGGGCCACCAGTCCTGATTGGTCAGCGGCGCATGGGCTTTGGGTTTGGGCGACTCGATGACCGGGTTCTCTGACTCACTGCGGCTGTGAGTTTCGGTGTCGGAATGTGGTGGGCGGGCGTCGGAGGCATCGGAGCTGTTCGGGGGCATTGCGTTCCCTTTCATCTGTCAGTGACGGGCTGCCATCAGGAAGTTCGAGTTCGCGCACAGTCGGGGCATTGGCCCCAGTAGATGACCTCGGCTTCGTCGATCGCGAAACCGTTGTCATCGGATGCGGTCAGACATGGAGCGGCGCCGACCGCGCAATCCACATCGGCGATCGCGCCGCATGACCGGCATACGACGTGGTGGTGGTTGTCGTCGACCCGGGTTTCGTAGCGGGCCACCGATCCGGTCGGTTGGATCCGGCGTACCAGGCCGGCCGCGGTCAACGCGTTCAAGGCGTCGTACACGGTTTGGTGGGATACATCGGGCAGGTGAACGCGCACGGCGCGGATGACCAGATCGGTCTCGGCGTGCGGATGCTCTTTCACCGCGTCGAGCACCGCCAGCCGGGGGCGAGTGACGCGGAGCCCGGCCGAGCGCAACATGCCTGTGAAGTCGAGGCCTTCAGCCATCACCTTCGAGTGTGGCGACAAACCTGGAAGGTATCAAGGTTTTGACACCGTCCTCAGGCCAGATCCGGCCCCGGCTGTAGCGTGACGTGCATGAATTCCTTTCGCGTGCCTTCCTCCGTTGCGCTCGTGGCCTGTGCCGCCTCGCTGACCATGGCGCTCGCTGCGTGCGGGTCCGACACCGAAACCTCCTCGGCCGGCTCCTCGTCGAGCACCCCGTCGGTCGCCGAGGTGCTCACCCCGTCCATCGCCGAGACCGCCACCGAGGCCAGCACCTGCCCGACCGCGGCGCCGCAGAACGCGGGCACGCCCGAATGGACGACGTCCGGGGCGACCGGCAGCATCCAGGTCACCGGCTCTACTGACACCACCGCGCCGGCGGTGAAGGTGGACGGGCCGTTCAGTGTGTCCGAGACCCAGGTGCACACCCTCAAAGCGGGCGACGGACCGGTCGTCGCGCCGACGGCCAACGTCACCGTCTGCTACATGGGTGTCAACGGACGCGACGGATCGGTGTTCGACAGCAGTTACCAACGGGGCGAGACGGTTGACTTCCCGCTGGACGGCGTCGTGCCGGGCTTCCAGAAGGCCATCTCGGGACAGAAGGTCGGCTCCACGGTGGCAGTTGCGGTGGCCTCGCCCGACGGTTATCCCCAGGGACAGCCTGCCGCCGGAATCCAGCCGGGCGACACGTTGATCTTCGCGATCAAGATTCTCGACGCCCAGTAACAAGCGAACACCGCCCACCTGGCACCCGGTGGCCGCTTGCAAGAATGCTCACATGGTCGAGCGAAGCATCTGGATGCAGAAAGTCGCGGCCGATCCGGGGCATTCGGATTGGTACGTCGAACGGTTTCGTGCCATGCAGCGCGCCGGACAGGACCTAGCCGGCGAGGCTCGTCTGATCGATGCGATGGCGACGCGCAATGCCCGCATCCTCGATGCCGGATGTGGTCCTGGCCGGGTGGGCGGATACCTCGCCGAGGCCGGGCACCAGGTGGTCGGCGTCGACGTCGACCCGGTGCTGATCGAGGCGGCCGAGACGGACCATCCGGGCCCGCGCTGGATCGTCGGAGATCTGGCTGAACTCGACCTACCGGCGCTCGGTATCGCCGACCCGTTCGACATCATCGTCTCGGCCGGCAACGTGATGACATTCCTCGCCCCGAGCACCCGTGTCCAGGTGCTGACGCGGCTGCGCGCGCATCTCGCCGACGACGGTCGTGCGGTGATCGGATTCGGGGCCGGGCGCGACTACGAGTTCGGCCAGTTCCTCGATGACGCCGCGACAGCCGGATTCACCCGGGATCTGTTGTTGTCCACCTGGGATCTGCGACCCTTCACCGAAGATTCGGACTTCCTGGTGGCGATCCTGCGCCCCGCCTAGCGCGAGAGCCGTTCGGGCTGAAGTTGAAATTCGCTATCGCAGTGGATAATCCGGTGCCGATCTGGCCCACTGTGTCATACAGGCATGCGCTTCCGGTCGCTACCCCGGCTGCGCTGGTGTGGGTTACCGCCGCCATGCCGATGTAGGGGCCGACCGGCAGCCTGCTCAGCGCCAGCGTGTAGTCGGCATTGATGAACGCCAGACCGGCTGAACTGAAATTGGTCATCGAACTCGTGACGTCGACCGCCAGTGCCGCTCGGACGAACGGCGTCAGCTCTTCGCCGTCGACCAGCTGACGGACTTCACGCAACCACGCGTACCGAGGCCCGCACTGCTGCCATGGGAATCCCTCACCCGCCCAATCCTGGTCTGGACCATACGCCCGGATGAACATAGGCGTCGCGTCGTCGAACTCTGCCGGTTCCTCTGGTAACGGCGGCAGCTCGATCTCGGTGGTCCAGAACTCGCCGTCGGGTTGGGCGCCGCGCCTCAGATGCAGCGCTGAAGCCCGAGCCACGAGCTCGCCGTCCTGGGTCATCACAGCATCGACCGCCTGCATGCGCGAGCCCGATCTCACCTCCGACGCGGTGACGCGAACCGGAGCGCTGGCGACCCGGCGCAGTATCTCGACGGTGAACCGCGCCGGTTGCAGGCTCGCATCGCTGACGAGTTGCTCCACGGCCCGGGCCAGCAGTCCGCCGACCACCTGGCCGCCCAGGGTCGGCCCCCAACCCCCGTGTGCGATCTCGTTCGGCACGAACCCGTGGTCACTGCTCACAAAGAACGGCGTCATCGCAGTGTGTTCCACATGTACACCCTTTCGTCCTGCACATCGGGCGGTTCGGACCCCATTACCGATATCTCTACAGTTGCCACAACGATATATGCCTGGTCGGAAATCGACTGTTGCCACCCCAGCCGCACCGCTCTACTATCGGCTGTAGTAGACGATTTGGAGGGTCCTATGTCGGCACCGACAATCGTTCAGGCACAACGCTTTCTGCGCCTGACAGCATGGATGTTCCTGCTGGGCTGGGGCTTGCACGTGATCGACCACCTGCTCCGCGGAATGTCGGGGTCACCGATGTTCGTCATGGCCGGCGGCATGGTTCAGGGCGTGATCGTCATCATCGCGATCACCATGGCGCTGCGCGGGCAGTCCCGGGCGCCCGATCTCGCGATCTTCACCGGTGTCGGCAGTGCCATCGTGTTCACCTACGCACATCTGTTGCCGAATATCTGGCCGAACTTCCAGGACAGCTATCTCAGCGGGCCCCGGCTCAACGTCACCTGGTTCTCCTGGGCGACAGCGCTTTCCGAGATCGGTACCGGACTGTTGTTCGCCTACGCGGGCTTGCGGGCAAAGCGGACTGCGGCGTAGCCACCGCCTTGCGGGTAACGTCGGCAGATGGGATTGGTGTACTCCAGCATCATCGACGCTCCGCAGGATGCAGTCTTCAACTGGCACAGTCGACCGGGCGCGTTCACCAGGCTGTCGCCACCATGGCAACCGATGAAACTCGTCTCCGAGGCAGGCTCTCTGCGTGACGGCCGTGCCGAACTAGTGTTGCCGGGCGGGTTGCGGTGGATCGCTCAGCACCAGGCTGACGCCTACGACCCGCCACGGCGCTTCGTCGACCAGATCGCCAGCGACGGTCCGGCCTCGCTACCCGCGGCATTGGCAGTGCGCTGGAAGCACATTCACGAATTCGACCCGATCGATGCGACCCGCACCCGGATGACCGACCGCGTCGAGACGCCTGTGCCCGGCCGATTCCTGCGTCCGATGTTCGCCTACCGGCACCGCCAGCTCGCCGATGACCTCGCGGCCCACCAGCAGGCCCGCGCCCGGGGGCTGGCACCGCTGACCATTGCGGTCACCGGAGCGTCCGGTCTGGTCGGCTCGGCGTTGACAGCGTTCTTGAGCACCGGCGGCCATCGGGTCATCCGGCTGGTCCGCCACGCGACAGCTAAACCCCATGAACGGCAATGGAATCCGGAAGACCCCGACCCCGATTTGTTGATCGGGGTGGATGCCGTCATCCACCTGGCCGGCGCGTCGATCGCCGGCCGGTTCACCGAGGGGCATCGCCGCGCGATCCGCGAAAGCCGCATCGAGCCGACCCGCCGACTGGCCGAACTGATCGCCCACACCGATCCCGGTCCACAGGTGGTCGTCGGCGCCTCGGCGGTCGGTTTCTACGGATACGACCGCGGCGACGAGGTTCTCACCGAGAGCAGCGAACGCGGCGACGGCTTCCTGGCCGACGTGGTGACGGACTGGGAGGACGCGCTGGCCCCGGCTGAACAATCGGGCACCCGAGCGGTGCACATACGCACCGGAATCGTCCAGTCGCCGAGCGGCGGCACCTTACGGCTGCTGCGTCCGCTGTTCGCCGCCGGACTCGGAGGCCGCATCGGCGACGGGCAACAGTGGTTGCCCTGGATCGGAATCGACGACCTCGTCGACATCTATCACCGGGCGTTATGGGATACGCAGCTGTCCGGCCCGGTCAACGCAGTGGCGCCGGAGCCGGTGCGCAACGCTGACTACACCGAAACGCTCGGACGTATTCTTCACCGTCCGACGATTCTGCCGGTACCCACTCTGGGGCCACGGCTGCTGCTGGGCGACCAGGGTGCCCGCGAACTGGCGTGCGCCAGCCAGCGGGCGGTTCCTGCGGTCCTGGCCGCCGCCGATCACCGCTTCCGCCATCCTCAACTGGATCAGGCGCTGCGCCACGTGTTGGGACGCGCGACTACGGCGTAGGGGCTGCCGGCGGGGTGGCCGGCTGCTGTCCTGGCGAGTTGTACTCGTAGCCGGGCGGCGGCGGGCCGTTCAGCGAGTAGTAGCCCGGTGGCAGCGGCGGACCGGCCGGACCGCTACCGGGGGCCGGCGCCGTGACCGGCGTCTCGGAGCCCGGAGCGTTGATCGACTTGTAGCCGGGCGGCAGCGGCGGAGCCGGACCTGCACCAGGAGGTGGCGCGACGCCCTCGGGCGCTCCCCCGCCGGTCTGGAAGCCGCCCGGATCGTGGGCCTGGTGCCAGAGATCCCGG
Organism: Mycolicibacterium senegalense; assembly: GCF_019645875.1. Taxonomy (GTDB): domain Bacteria; phylum Actinomycetota; class Actinomycetes; order Mycobacteriales; family Mycobacteriaceae; genus Mycobacterium; species Mycobacterium senegalense. Next base: position 2,831,858 of record NZ_CP081000.1, read on the forward strand.
AGCGTGCCGATCGGGCCCGATCCGTACTGCCCGGAGCCGTACACCGGGTTGGCGATCTCGGGTACCTGCGGAGGGCCGGCCGGTGCCGGCGGCGGGGGTGCCGCCATCGCGGGATCCGCCGGCGCAGGCGCGGGATCAGGCACTACGGGGTCCGCCGTGGCCTGGCCTGCCGCGGCCAGCACGGCGCCGACGGCGGTCAGGCCCGCGATCGCGAGCTTCGCTCCGTTGATGGCGAGCGTCGCTCGGTGCGCTTCGGTCATCTATCCAGCGGTCCTCTCTCGATGCACGCGGCCCGTGCATCGTCGCACACCGTCCTGAGGTCGCGCTCGGTCAGAACGGTGCCAGCAGGAACTCGCCGACGAAACGCCCGAACTGCACGCCCCGGCCGGCATGCGGTTAACGCTCGCTGGGCTCCGGCGGAGCCTCTGACGGCGGCGGCGTGAGTGCGTCCCAGGTGGTCCATGTGTAGCGCTGCTCGGGAAGACCCGTGGCGCCGAGCATGAAGGCCCGATGCGCCCGGCGGGCCCGCGCGATGGTGCCCAGCCAGGTGGCCACGGTGCTGATGCGGTTGCGGATACCGGTCAGAAAGGCGATGTGCAGGAATCCCCATGCCAGCCAGCCGAAAACACCGGCGATCTTGACCGGGCCGACTTGCAGCAGGGCCTGTCCCCGAGCGATGTAGGCCGCAGAACCGAGATCCCGGTAGCGGAACGGTTTCCGAGGCTTACCGGCCAGTTCCCGGCGTATGCACGAGGCGACGTGCAACCCGCCCTGCATCGCGTTCTCGGCCACACCGGGCAGGTTCTCGCGGCCGGCGAGATCACCGATCACGAATACCTCGGGATACTGGGCGACCGAAAGATCAGGCCCCACAGCGATTCTCCCGCTCCGGTCCGATTCCGCACCCAGAACTTTCGCGAGGTGCCGGGCGAACGGCACGGCCTCGACGCCGGCCGTCCACAACACGGTTCGGGCCACGTACTGCTCGTCGGGGCCCCCGGCCTTGGGACTCACGGTCACGCCCTCACGGTTGACATCGGTCACGTGCACACCCAGGTGGAGCTCGACACCCAGCTGCTGCAGCGACCGAGTCGCCTTGTCCCCCAGCTCCGGACAGAAGGCCTTCAACACCCGCTCACCGCCGTCGAACAGCAGCACCCTGGCTTCCTCGGGCTCGATGCTGTGGAACTCGTGGGCCAGGGTGCGGGTTGCCATTTCGCGGATCTGCCCGGCCAGCTCCACCCCTGTGGGTCCACCTCCGGCGACGGCAAAGGTGAGCCACCCGTCACGCTCGGGGCCGGGCGGCAACGTCTCGGCGATTTCGAAGGCGGTGAACACCCGTTGCCGAATGTGGGCCGCGTCGTCGAGCGTCTTCATGCCGGGGGCCCACTGCGCGAAGTGCTCCTTGCCGAAGTACGACTGCTGCATGCCCGCGGCCACCACCAGCACGTCGTAGTCGACGGTGAATGTCGTCTCGTCGGGCCGCCGGGCGGTGACCCGCCGCCGCTGCGGGTCGATGTCGACGGCTTCACCGAGCAGCGTGGTGACGTTGCGGTGCCGCTCGAACTCCTCACGCAGCGGACGGCTGATCTGGCCGAAGCTCAACGTGCCGGTGGCGCACTGATAGAGCAGTGGCTGGAACAGGTGTCCCGCCGATCGGTCCAGCAGCGTCACGTCGACATCGGTCCCGCCCAGTCGCCGGGCGCAGAACAGACCGCCGAATCCCCCACCGATGATCAACACTCTCATCTGACTGTTGCCCACACCCAGAGGTTAACCGTCTTGTTCCGAATTGCGACCGTGGAGCACAGCTGCGCGCAGGGTGAGGTGATTGCGCTCGGCCACCGATTGCGCTTCGGCCGCCGCCTGCACGTACAGCTTTGCGGCCGTCGAAATGTCGCCGGCGCGCTCGTGCAGATAGGCAGCCGCGGCGGTATGGCGCGGCAATGTCGGATCGAGTTCAGCCAGCGCGGCCAAGCCCGCCTGGGGCCCGTCCGCCTCACCGACGGCAACCGCCCGGTTGAGCCGCACCACGGGGCTGTCGGTCAGTGCGACGAGTTCGTCATACCACTCGACGATCTGCACCCAGTCGGTCTCCTCCGCGGACTGCGCGTCGGCGTGCAAGGCCGCGACCGCGGCTTGCGCCTGGTACTCCCCGAGCCGGTCGCACGCCAGTGCGGCCTGCAGTACGGCCACGCCTTCGACGATGAGATCGCGCCGCCACAGCGTGCGGTCCTGCTCCGCCAAGGGAACCAGTGACCCGTCGGCACGAGTACGCGCCCGACGCCTGGCGTGGTGCAGCAGGAACAACGCGAGCAGACCGTCCACTTCTGGGTCATCGGTGATCCGGGACAACTGGCGCGCCAGCCTGATCGCCTCGGCCGCCAGATCGACATCGCCGCCGTAGCCTTCGTTGAACACCAGATACAACACACGCAGCACAGTGCTCAGATCGCCGGGACGGTCCAGCCGCACTTCGGCCACCGTGCGTTTGGCACGGCTGATCCGTTGTGCCATGGTCGATTCCGGTACGAGATAGGCCTGTGCGATCTGACGGGTGGTCAGCCCGCCGACCGCGCGCAACGTCAGCGCGACCGCCGACGACGAGGACAAGCTCGGGTGCGCGCACAGGAAGTAGAGCTGCAACGTGTCATCGGTGGCCGGGACGGGGCCGGCGGCCGGCTCGGCCGCGATCCGCGCCTCGCGGCTGCGCCGTGCCACCTCTGATCGGGAGATGTCGAGGAACCGCCGCCACGCGGTGGTGATCAGCCAACCCTTGGGATCGTCGGGTCGTCGGTCCGGCCAGGTTTCCCATGCCCGGACCACGGCTTCGGCCACGGCATCCTCTGCCGCCGCGAAGTCGGCCCCTCGGTGGACGAGTGCCGCCAGGACACCGGGAATGAGATCCCGTAACAGCTGCTCGTCCACCGCCCGCCGGGCCTCTACTCGGTGACCGTCGGCGCCGCCGTCAGAAACGGGCGCACCTCGAGCCACTCGTGGATCGGCTTACCGCCGGCGCCGGGTGCCGCCGACAGTTCGCCGGCCAGCTCGAGGGCGCGGTCGTAGGAGTCGACGTCGACGATCATCCAGCCCGCGATCAGGTCCTTGGTCTCGGCGAACGGGCCATCGGTCACGGGCGGTTTGCCATCGCCGCCGTAGCGGACCCAGGCCCCCTCGGGCGCCAGCGCCTGGCTGTCGACGTACTCACCCGTGACCTTCAACCGGTCCGCGAAGTCGTTCATGTACTGGATATGCGCCTGAATCTCATCTGGTGTCCACTGATCCATGGGGATGTCGTTGACGCCCGCCGGCGCGCCTCGATAGTGCTTGAGAAACAGGTACTTGGCCATGTGGTTCTCCTTCCGGATTCGCGATCCTCGTTTGTCGCTCACCTCTGAGACGGAGCCGTCGAGGCGTTCTCGACATCGAATGCGAAAAAACTTTCTGATCTCGTTGCCGGGCCGGTGCGTGCGAGTTCACCATGATGTGTGAGCCCGTCGCGGACCTCGAGTGCGCGATCAATCACTTCGTTTGGCTAAGCTTCGGGTATCCAAGTTCTGGTCCAGTCAAGCACCGAGGTGGAGATTCATGTTCGGAAGTAAGGCAACTCTGGCGACCATCGCGGCCACCGGGATGATCGGGGCTGCGCTCGGCCTCGGGACCGCTATCGCGAGCGCTGAACCGGATCCGAGCCTCCCGCCGCCCCCGAATGCGCCGAAGAAGCCTGCCGAGTCCTGGCAGGGGCACCCGATGGTCTGGTGGAACCTGCCTGCGGGCGGTCACTGGGGCGTCTGGATCAACGGCGACTTCCTGCCGTTCACCTGATCACCCCGACGTCTGACCCCGCGGGCCCGGCTCTTCGGGCTCGTCGGAGTCCGGCTCGTCCGCCGGGGGTGGTTCCAGCGGGACGCTCTCCGCGCGCGGTGGGCTGACCGCAGAGGCGGTGTCGGCGGGTTGCAGCTGAACCACCTGGCCCACCGCCCGGCGCAGACCGGGTGGTCCCTCTTTACGGAAGAACTCACCGATGCGTCCGGCGCCGTAGCGCAGCGGCGAGCCCAGTAGTTCGCCCATCACCACGCCGCTACCCAACGCCAACGCTGTGGCCGCCGCGGTCAGCAGGTGCGCCAGCCCCTGACCGAAGTTCTCGTCCACGGCGAAGGCGAACACCGCCCAGAACACCGCGAGGCCGGGCAGCATCGGCATGATGCCCGCGGTCGCCGTCACCAGCGCCGGGGACTGCCGGCGAATGGAGATCAGGGTGGCGAGGAAACCGACTCCGATCGCCGCGACCCCCGTGGCCGCCCACTGGCCGAACCCGGCGGTCCCGAGCCCGATCAGGGTCAGCTCCGCCAGGCCTGCGGCCAACCCGGCTGTCGGAAGTGACCGCAGCGGCGCATAGCTGGCCATGGTCAGGCAGATACCGGCCAGCGAGGCCCCCAGCACGGCCAGGATGATCGGCAGTGCACCTCTCGGGGTGATGAAGGTGCCTGCCGTGTTGACGTGCAGTTCGATCTGGAACCCGAGCAAGGTGGCGGCCTGCAGTGCGCCGGTGATGCCGACGACGATCCCAGCGGTGAGAAAGACCGCGTCACCGAGCCGCGCGACCGCGGTGACCATGTAGCCGGTCAACGCGTCCTGGACCGCACCGACCAAGGTCATGCCGGACAGCAACAACACGATCCCGGTGGCAACCAATGCACTGAGTCCTTGACCGGCATAGCGATAAGCGCCCAGGGCGACCACGGTGGCGATCGCCGCCCCGACCGCATGCTGGAAGAAGAACGGCGTGCCGATGCGGTTCAGCAGTCGGCCGACGCGGTCGATCAGCGCTGCGGTGAGAGTGGCCAGCAGACAGGTCAACCAGTTTCCGCCCAGCATCATCGCGATGCCGAGCGCAAAACCCGCCCAGCCGGCGGTTGCCAGCCATCGCGGGAACGGATGCGGGCTCTCGGTCAGCTTGTCCATGGCCTCGTGCGCCTCGTCCACGGTGATACCGCCGGAGGTGATCCGCCGCACCAGGCGGTCGAGGAGGGCGAGCCGGGTGTAATCGGTCGACCTCGTCCGCACCGCACGCATGATCGTGACCGGAGGGCTGTCCGCGGTGGGCAGCGCCGACACGATGATCGTCGCGACCGTGATGTCGACGACGCAGTCGGTGAGCCGGTAGGCCTGTGCGACATCCTGGGCGGTGGCGACGACATCGGCGGTACCCGAGCCCGACGAAAGCATGACTTCGGCCAGTCGGATCGTCAGGTCGAGGACCTTACGGGTGTGCACGTCACCCATCCCGGCCGATGCGCGGCTACGCCGGCCGGCGACCGGAGCCGGGTCACGCCGTCCCCGCAGCGCGATGCGCAGCCCCCCACGCAGACGATCTCTGCCGTTCAGACCTTCCTCAGCCATCGTTGAAAAGCGTACTGATGAACGGTCGGCTCCCGGTGGAACCCAGGCCCGCCGGGCGGTGTCGTCAGCGGGCGGCGCGGTCGGCGGCCCGGATCACGTCGGAGCCGACGAAGGTGAAGATCTGCGCGCCTGGCGTAAACGGCTCAGGCTGCCCGGTGAAGCGATGGGCTCCGACACCGTAACTCACGTCGGGCGGCGACACCCAGATCAATTCGAATTGCTGGTCCTCAAACCAGTTGAGGATCAACGGAACCCGATCGGGGACGGTACGCCCGCGGGTCCACAGCACCGTGCCCCCGGACTTGGTCAACTGCGGCAGGAATCGGATCGACCGCTCGATGTCCTCGTCGGTGATGTTGCCGAAGATGCCGCAGGCCACCACGATGTCGGCGGGCACCAAGTCTTCGTAGTGGTCGATCAGGGAGGCATCACCGGTCACCACCTCGACCCCGGTCAACCCGTGCCTGTGCACCGCCCCGGCGGCCACCGCGGCGTTACGGGCATCCAATTCGACCAGGCGCGCCCGGACGTCGCCGCGCCGCGGATACTCGGCCAGGACCTCGATCAGGTCCCGTCCTTGACCGGCGCACAGGCTGATCACCCGGAGTGGGCCGGCCGGCGCCTCGTCCAGCGCTTGCTTGATCAACGTCTGCACGGCCCGAAGCCGGTGCGCCAGGGCCGAATCGGGTCGGTCATAATCCTCATGCCAGCTGTGCCAGTCCACCACAGCTCAAACCCTATGGCCGAAGAACCACACCGGCGCCGCTGCGCAGCCTTACCGACACCGCCGCGCTTGACCACCAAAGTAGCCGGCACCTAATAAATTCTACTGTCGCACAACAAGTTTCATTACACAGCGCCGGAAGAGCGGAACTCGCGCAGAGTTAATCGCGGCGTGATGAATATTGGCGCCCACCGGGCACCGCCGGTGATTGGTGCCCGACTATCTACCGTGCGCGGCGAAGAACTGCGCCGAGGCATCCGAGGCGTCGAACGCCCGGCTGGCCGCACCTACGGCCTGCACCGGAAGGATCTCCGGCACGCCCGGCCACGTGTGTCCGCCACCGTCGACTCGCATGAACACCACCGATGTTCCGGCGGCGCATCCATCCGAGGCGATGCGGTGAGTCTCGGTGCCGTCACCGGTGCCGGGAAGCACCTCGTCAGACGGAGCGGGGCAGCCGTTGATCTGGCGCCACCGGTCCACCATCGCCGGACCCGACACCACCGTGCTGCCGCCACCGCGACCCGTCATCGGGCCGCCGTCGAACGGCACGATGGGGTCGGCGGTGCCGTAGGTGGCGAGGACCGCGACAGGTCTGGACGGATTGCAGCCCACATTCGTTCCGAGCGTGCCGGCAACCGGGGCGATCGCCGCGAACAGGTCCGCTCGATCACAGGCCAGGCGGTTGGCCATGAATCCGCCCGCCGACAGACCGGTCGCGTACACCCGTCCCCTCGGGATGCCGTTCTCGGCGACGAGACGCTCGACCAGGGCCGAGATGAACCCCACGTCGTCGACCCCTTGCCGGTCCGGTACCGAGGCACCGCGGCCGTCTGCCCAGCTGTAGTCGATGCCGTCGGGATAGACCACGGCGAACCCGTAGGCGTCGCCGACCGCATCGTAGTGAGTGAGCGCCGCCTGATCGGCTCCGGTCGATCCGGCGGCGTGCAGGTTGACGACCAACCCCGACGGTGGGCCGCCGGCCGGCAGGTGCACCCGATAGGTACGCATCATGCCGCCGAAGTCGAGTTGCGCCGACGGCAGGGGCGCTGCCGCCGCGGGCATCGTGCCGACCGTGCCCCACGAGAGCCCGACGAGCACTGCCAATACCGCTGTTGCGAGCCGACCCGGCGTGAAAAGCACCGGGGCAGAATAGATATCACGGACCAACTGCCGGGCAACGCCACGTGACCTACCGGAGAAATTCCCCCCGGCGACCGTCGCCCTCCGCTTCCACGCCATCCGGCCCCCACCGATTCGTCGTCCAGCAAACGAAGTACCGACGCTACCTGCTCGTCGCGACCGGCGGGGTGAGATAGGTCAGATCGTCAGAACCATGCGGTAGCGTGCCTGCCCTTGCTCCATCGCCGCGTATGCGCTTGCCGCCTCGACGAGTGGACGCTCCTCCAGGCGGGCACGCACCCCGGACAGAACCGCGAAATGCATCGTCTCCTCGACATCACGGGCGGTCCCGGACGGATGCCCGGAAATCGTCAGAGCGGGCTGGATCAGCTGCACCGGGCTGATCGGCAACGGATCCGCCGACACACCGATCGCCACCAGTTCACCGCGCGGGGCCAGCCCGCCGACGGTGTCCGCCATCGCCTGTGAGTTGCCCACCGTCGCCAACACGACTGCGGCGCCACCCAAGTCGCGCAACGCCGCGCTCACGTCGACGGCGGTCGAGTCGATATAGTGTCTGGCGCCCAGGGACCGGGCGTCCTCCTCTTTGCCAGGGCCGCGGGCGATCGCGACCGTCTCGAAGCCCATGGCGGCGGCGAACTGCAGGCCCAGGTGCCCCAGGCCTCCGACGCCGAGTACCGCGACCACGTCGCCGGGAAGTGCGCGGGTGTGGCGAAGCGCGTTGTAGGTCGTCACCCCCGCACATCCCATCGGAGCGGCCTCGGCGAACGACAGCTCATCGGGAATCCGGGCCAGCGCATTGGCGGGTACCGTCACCGATTCCGCGTAGCCTCCCGGGTAATGCAGGCTCGGGATCTGGCCGTTCACACAGTGGATGAACAAGCCCTTGCGGCACGGGATGCAGACTCCGCAATGACCGCCGAACCAACCGATCGCGACACGGTCGCCCACCGCGAAGTCGGTGACACCCGCGCCGACTTCGGCAATGGTGCCTGCGATCTCGTGGCCCGGGGTCACCGGCCAGGTCATACCGGGGAACCCACCGTTGACGATGGCGCGATCAGTACCACAGACCCCACAGGCCGCGACCGCTACCCGAACCTGGCCCCGATCCGGTGAAAGTGTCTGGGCATCAACAAGTTCGAGGTCGCCACCGGAGGACCGGACATGCACAGCTCGATGAGTATTCATTGAGATCCTTACCCTCGCAGTCGGTGTACCAGGCCATCATCGACCGTCGGCGGTCTGCTTGACCAGAGAATGCGATCAGCTCAGGACGAACGGCAGCCGTGCGGCCGTCGGGCCGAGAGCGGCCCACTCCGATTCGGTCGGTGCCCGCCGGCCAGTTCCCACCAGTAGGACGTCGCTGTCCGAGAACTCCGCCGGGAACCGGAACGCGGTGATGTCGGCGAGCATCGCACGCGATCGGGCCAAACCTGGTGCCGGTGGCCCGGGCGCGGCGGGCAGATGCGCCACCAGATCCAGGTGGTGCAGCGTCCATTCGAGTACGTAGGCGTCGAGGTAGTTCCCGACCGTGAGGACCTGCCCCTTCGTGGCAACCCGCAGCTCCGGGTCGGTGAGGTCAGCCGCCCGCCCCGCGGCCGAGCCCACGTCGTCGAGATGGAACTTGAGCAGGTCTGGATCCTCGTATGCGGCGGCCAGCCGGACGGTCAGCGCTGCCAACGCATCCTCGCCCCCGGTGGGCGGCCCGGACACGTCCCAATAGGTCAGCGCGTTGCGCGTCGGTGCGGAATCGGCCGGGGTGGCCAGCGTGATCAGCACATCCTGGGCGTCAATGACGAGGTGGCACACCAGATCTCGAACCAGCCACCCGGCACACCCGGAGGGCTGGTCGAAGACCTCGGGCGTGAGCCCGGCCACCGCCGCCCGCAGCGCCGCCCACGAATCCGAGAACTGGCCCACGACTGCAAACTAGCAGTGGACGATCTTCTCGGCCGCCGTCCAGTCATACGGAAGGAACTTGCCGTCGAAGGTCACCACCACCCGGTCCCCGGCGGGGTGCGATTTGCGCTGGATATCCACGCTGAAGTTGATGGCGCTCATGATGCCGTCCCCGAACTGCTCGTGGATGAGCTCCTTGAGCGCACCCCCGTAGACCTGCAGCGCTTCGTAAAACCGGTAGATCGTGGGATCGGTGGGCACGGCCGTGGGCAGCCCGCCACGCATGGGCACCGCGGCCAGCACCGGAACCACCGACTCGTCCAATCCGAGCAACTCGGCGATGACCTTGCCGGCCTCGACCGGAACCGGGTGCTGCCCGAGCAACGCGGACACCGTCCACACCACGGGCCGGTCGATGGCATCGGCCAGCTGCTGCCAGGTCAGGCCCTTGGTCAGGCGGGCTTCCACGATCGCGGCGGTGATCTCGTCTCTGCTCATACCAGCAGCATGCCCGCGGCAGCCGATCACCGCACGCCCAGTGTGCCCTTCTGGTATTCGTCGCGACAGGCCAACCGGGCCAGCTTGCCGCTGGTGGTCCGCGGGATCGCGCCGGCGGGAAGGAACCGTAGGTCGGCGACGGTCAGCCCGTGGCGGGCGGCCACCGCCGCGCGGATCGCCGCCCCGGCCTCCTCCGGATCGGCGCGTTTGGTGCGGGCCGCGCGTTCGGCGATCACCACCAATCGGGTGCCGTCACCGTCGCCGTCGGGGGTCACGGTGAACGCCGTGACGTAGCCGCGCCGTACCAGTGGCGACGCGTCCGCCACAGTGGCCTCGATGTCTTGCGGGTAGTGGCTGCGCCCGTCGATCTGTACGAGGTCGGCCATCCGGCCGGTCACGTAGAACTGCCCTTCGAAATACACCCCGAGATCGCCGGTGCGCAGCCAGGTGGCGTCCTCGGGGAGCCCTTCGGCGTGACTATCCGAGGCCAGCCGCGAGTGCAGTGACACCCCGAACACCTTCCGCGTCTCATCCGGCCGGCCCCAGTAGCCGCGACCGATGTTGTCGCCGTGCAGCCAGATCTCCCCGACCCGGTCGTCGGCCACTTCCTCAGCGGCCCCGTCGACGGTCGCGGGATCGACGATCACCGCCCACAAACTGCGCGCCGGGTGGCCGCACGACACGTGGGCGACGGCGCCCTCGGCGTGCGCGTCGACGCGCACAGCGCGCCCGGCGGTGAGCTGCTCGCGGTCGAAGTAGACCACCGACGCCTGCTCGGCCGGAGCGATCGTCGAGATCAGCAGCGTCGCCTCGGCGATGCCGTACGACGGCTTGAACGCGGTCGGCGGCAACCCGTGGGGTGCGAACACCTCGTTGAATGCCGTTATCACCTCGGGATTCACCGGCTCGGAACCGATGATGAGCACCACGTTGCTCAGGTCGAGGCACTCCCCCGCTGTGGGCGCACCGCGCTGCGCGGTCCATTCGTAGGCGAAGTTCGGTGCGGCGGTGATCACGCGGCCGTGTTTCGAGGCATCGGACAGCGCACGGATCCACCGTTGGGGCCGGCGGATGAACGCTGTCGGTGACATCAGCGTCGAGTGCCCGCCGTAGACCGCGGGAAATCCGATCATCGAAAGGCCCATGTCATGGTAGAGCGGTAACCAGCTGAGCCCGTGGGTGTTTCGATTCAGCAGATCGATCGACAGGATCATCTGCAGCAGATTGGTGCCGACCGCGCGATGGGTGATTTCCACACCCACCGGCGGACGCGTCGACCCTGAGGTGTACTGCAGGTGGGAGATGTCGTCGGGATCGACCGGGATCGGGGTGAACCCGTCGCCCTCCGAATCGGCAACCTCATCGATGAGCTCGACCCGGGGCCGCAGCGTGTCCGGCATCTTGACGAGGAACTCCTGTACCGCGGCAGCGGCGGCCGCGGTGGTGAGCACCGTCGTCGGGCGGGAATCGAGCAGCGCGGTCTCGAGGCGTTCGGCATGCCCCTGCAGTTCCGGCGCGAACAGCGGTACCGCGATGTTGCCGGCCTTGATGGCGGCGAAAAATCCGACCACGTAGTCCAGCCCCTGGGGCGCGAGGATGGCGACGCGGTCACCGCGGGCGGCGACCTGTTGCAGCCGTGCCGCGACAGCCCGCAGCCGCACGCCCAGCTCGGTCCAGGTCAGTTCCAGGACCGCTTCCTCCGCGTGGCTGTGATCGAGGTATCGGTAGGCGACCTGGTCGCCGACGTGAGCGATGTTGCGGTCGATCAGCGAGATCAGGGTGGTGTCCGGGGGCAGCACGATGCCACCCTGCTCGTCCAGGCAGTCCTCGATGCGGAGCAGGCCTGCCGGAGCCTCGTACTGAACTTGGGTACCGCCGCTATCCATGACCGCAGTCTAGGTCGGCGACCGCTCGAGCCGGGCGCCCAGCTGTTCGGCCGTGAGGATCCACCCGCTGTGGAAGTTGTCGAATTCCTCTGGGGGCAAAAGGGAATGCTCGATGGACATCAACGTCTGCCCGTCTCCGGCCGGCTCGAATTCGACGTTGACGATGCTGGTCACCGTCGGATCGTTCCAGTCCGAGTTACTCCAGGTGAAGCGCAGCGCCCGGGGCCGATCGATGGCCAGGAACTGTCCGGTGATCAGCACGCGCGTACCAGAATCGTCGATGTCGAAACGCACTCGCCCGCCCACCCGAGGTTCAACGACGACATCGACGCAGTACACCGGCCGCGGGCACATCCACTCCCGCAGCGACTCAGGGTCGAGCCATTCGTCGAACACCACATCGGGGGCCGCGGGCATCACTCGGCGCACCCGGACCGTCGCCGAGTCGGTCATCGAGAATCCGCCTTCCGCCGCAACCGTGCGGCCAGGGCGTCCGCGCGAGTCGACCAGAAGTCCGTCTGCTCGGACATCCACTCCTGGGCCATGGTCAAGCCTTCCTGCCTGAGCGACACCCAGTGCTCCCGACCGCGGATTTCGCGCTGGACCAGCCCGGCGGCTTCCAGCACACCGATGTGACGAGAGACGCCGGCGAAGGTCATGGGCAGCGGGGCGGCCAGGTCGCTGATGCGGGCGTCGCCCTCCCTCAGCGCCTCCAGCAACCGGCGGCGGGTGGCGTCGGCCAAAGCCGAATAGGCGCGGTCCAGAACTTGATCTTCAACCACCTTGTTGACTATAGCCGCGTGCAGTGGTTTGCTCGAGGAACGATATTCAACTGATTTGTTGAATGATTGAACACCGTTGCAGTGGACCGACGATGGGAGCAACCGTGCAGAATCCGCCGATCGTGTCGGAGCCGGAATGGCAGACCGCACTCGATGAAATGCTGGTCAAGGAAAAGGAATTCACCCGTGCACGCGACCGGCTCGCGGCAATGCGCCGACGGATGCCGTGGACCCCGGTGAACAAGGATTACCGGTTCGAGGGCCCCGGAGGCAGCGCAACCCTGCTCGATCTGTTCGCCGGGCGCCGTCAGCTGATCGTGTACCGCGCCTTTGTTGATCCGGGTGTGGACGATTGGCCCGAACACGGTTGTGTCGGCTGTTCGTTGATGGCCGACCACGTCGGAAACCTGGCTCATCTCAACGCACGCGACACCACCCTGGTCTACGCCTCCCGCGGGCCCCAGGAGGACATCACACGGATCAAGGAGCGCATGGGATGGAGCCATCCCTGGTACACCATGATTCCCCGGCCAGGCGCGGAGTTCGATGTCGACTTCGGTGTCGATCAATGGCACGGCACCAACGCATTCATTCGCGACGGCGACCAGATCTTCCGCACCTACTTCATCAACGACAGGGGTGACGAAGCGTTCGTCAACACCTGGAACTTCCTGGACATGACCGCACTCGGGCGCCAGGAGAACTGGGAGGACTCACCGGCGGGGTACCCGCAGACCGAGCCCTACGAATGGTGGTCCTGGCACGACTCCTACGCCGCGCACGAGCCGTCCCGTTGGTTCGGCGACCCCGACCCGAGCGACCCCGACGATCCACGTCCACCCCGGAGCGGCTGTGCCGCCTGCGGCGATCACTGACCCACCGCCGGCAGACCCGCAACGGCATTGGAGAAGATGGACGGGTGACGCAATCCCCGCTGACCATCCCCGCTCTGTTGCGGCGCAGTGTCGCCGAGTTCGGCGAGTCCGATTACCTGGTGACTCCGACCGAGCGGCTCACCCACCTCGAGGCCGAGCAACGGTCCGCGCACCTGGCGCGGTGGCTGCTGCACGAAGGAGTCGGCAAGGGCAGCCGGGTCGGCCTGTTCTTCCCCAACGGCGCCGAGTGGGTGACGTGGTGGCTCGCAGTGTCGCGCATCGGAGCCGTGGCGGTCCCGCTGAGCACGCTGTACACCCCGGCCGAGATCGCGAAGGTGTTGCGGCTGGCCGATATCGGGCTGCTCATCGCGCCCGGCACGGTACTGAACATCGATGTCGCCGAGCGCCTGGAAGCAGCACTGCCCGAACTGGCCGACCAGTCGACGCCCCGACTGGCCCTGCGCGCCGCCCCTTATCTGCGTCGCATCGCCGTGGTCGGCGCGATCGACCGGCCGTGGGCTTCGACGGCGTGCGACGAGACGACGGACGGGGTGCCGTCCGAAGTGCTCGCCGCCGCCGAAGCCGAGGTCTCCCCCGCCGATCTCGCGATCATGGTGCACACGTCCGGGTCCACCGCCGACCCCAAAGGTGTCCTGCACACTCACGGCACACTGGTACGGCAGACCACGACCTGGCCTGCCGCCATCCGGGCGATCACCGGAACACAGGACGAAGCCCGAATCCTGTGTGCCATGCCGTTCTTCTGGATCGGCGGACTGCTCGCCGTCACCGGCGCCCTGCACGAGCACGTCACCCTGGTGATCATGCCGAAACTGGATCCGGCAACCGCACTGGATCTGGCTGAGCGGGAACGGATCACCGGGATCGTAGGCTGGCCCGCCTTCACCCAGAAGTTGCGCGAACATCCATCGTTCGCCGACCGCGACCTGAGTAGCGCACCGATGCTGCGCGACGGACCGCTGGACATCGCCATGACCGATGTTCCGGACGGATTTCCGGTGCACCGCACCATGACTGAGACCGCAGGCGGGTTCGCGTTCACCGACATGGCCATCGTCGACGAGCACGGCGCCCCCGTCGCTGCCGGTGACACCGGCGAACTTCTGGTCCGCGGTATCGGGGTCATGGCCGGATACAACAAGCGCGAACGGTCGGAAACCTTCGACGCGGACGGCTGGTATCACACCGGCGACAAGGTTTACCGGCGCGACGGCGATCCCCGGCTGTTCTACGTCGGGCGCACCACCGACCTGATCAAGGCCGCCGGTGCCAACGTCTCCCCGCTGGAAGTCGAGGCCGTAATCGCCGCGTCCCCTGACGTGGCGCAGTGCGTGGTCGTCGGCATCGACGATCCACAGCGCGGCGAGGAGGTCTGCGCGATCGTCGTGCCCGCCGCCGATCTCGACCTGGCCGCACTGGCCGCACACTGCCGCGCACAGTTGTCCGCCTACAAGGTGCCGACCCGATGGGCACTTACCACCAGCGATCGGCTACCGACGCTACCCAGCGGGAAGTTCGACCGGAAATCACTGCGGCAGTGGGTTGTTGACGGCGAGATCAAAGCGACGGGCCTGCAGCCGACGGGTTGATCGCGCCGTGGCCCGAGCTGGTCAATGTCCGAATCGCTCGATCACATCCCGGAAGCCGGTGGCCGACTGAACGGCCGCACCCGTATCGCGGATCCGGGCTGCCAGCCCGCTGTCCGACGTCACGACGGTGATCTCGGCGGGCAGCGCAGCGGCCTCGACCAACCGCACGATCTCATCATCGGCGGAGTTCGCGCCCGCCCGCGGAGCGTGACCCACCTCAACGACAGCGGACTCTATCGGCGGCACCGGCGGCTCCTCGAACACCACTGTCACCCGGTGTCCGCCTGCCGCGGCCCAGCGTTCGAGCCGCTCCACCAACCCGGCCATGGCGCCCCGCCGATCCTTCCACCAGCCGTCGGGCCTCGAGCCGATCACGTTCATCCCGTCCACGATCCACCGCACTCAACCGACGGTACGGGCACACCGCATGCACAACGTGCCGATTAGAGTTCACTGGACAGTCGCAACCGGCCGCAAGCGTGGAGGAAGGAGGACCGGCATGGTCGCCGAATCAGGTGACGTGTCCGCGGAGCCGGACGCCCGGCGACCGCATCTTCGGAAACCACTGCCGACCCACCGCTGGGGTCTGGGCGCCTTCGTCGTCGTCGAGGCCGTCTATCTGCTGACCTCGGCAGCGTTCGGGATATTCGCTCCCCCCGGCCCTCCGCCGGCCTGGCTGATCACCGTCGCGATCGGCGTGCCGACGCTGGCCGCCGCGGCTCTGGCGATCGCGATCGCAGTATGGCGCGGTAACGGTCCCCGCCTGGACTTTCGGTGGCAATGGTCTTGGCGCGCCGCCGGTCTGGGGTTTGCCTTCGGCCTCGGCGGACTGTTTGTCACGCTGCCGGCCGCCTTGCTCTACCAGTCGATCGTCGGGCCCGACGCGACCTCAGCCGTGGGCGCCGTCTACCAAGGGGTCCGCACGTCGTGGCCGCTGGCGGTGGTTGTACTGCTGCTGGTCGCCGGCATCGCCCCGATCTGCGAAGAGGTGGTCTATCGCGGACTGCTCTGGGGAGCACTCGAACAGCGTTGGGGACGCATCACCGCGGCGATCGTGTCCACCTTGGTGTTCGCACTGGCGCACCTGGAACCACAGCGGGCCCCGCTGCTGTTGGTGGTGGCGATCCCAATCGCGTTGGCGCGGCTGTATTCCGACAGCTTGTGGGGCGGAATCGTCGCGCACCAGGTGACCAACCTGCTGCCGGGAATCGTGATGATGTTCAGCCTGATGGGGATGATGCCGGCCGGCTGAGTACGGCTAGCGCTTGCGGTCTCGCACCTTGTAGGTCGACGGCCACGACATCCGGGATTCGTCGCCCACCAACGGCGTTCCCGATCCGCCGACGCGTACGTCGTAGGCTTCCTGGCCCGCGCCGACCTCGCGGTTGGCATGTTCCTGGGCCAGGTAGTAGAGCTGGTCGATCTCGGCTTCGGAGAACGCCACGAACGTGGTCTTTCGCACGATGTCGTTCATGCCGGCGGTCATTCGGTCGGGCAGGACGCGAGAAGCCAGCGCGGCCAGCCCCAGTAGGACGAACGGGATGACCCAGTAGCAGATGAACGACAGCGGAGTCTCGGTGTCCAGAATCGTGGCATCACCCTGAACGATCGGCGGAATGGCCGAGGAGACCGTCATCCCGGCGAATACGCCCACCCAAATCCAGGTCAGGATCTTGACAATCCGTTGGAACAGATCGCTTTCCACAACCCCGGGTGGTTGACCGGCAGCGGCGAACTCCATCACGAACGGCTTCCCGATCAGCTGACCGATCAGGGCGACCAGGAAGATGCCCGCGGTGCTCAATGGCTGTATCCAGCGTTCCATGACGTCCTGGCTCAGCACCAGGGTCAGGATGGTGAGCACGACGAAGGTCGCGAGTGCGCCCACCTCGAGAGTGCGCCCCGGCGCCCCGGAGATCCGGCTGATCGTGAACGTCGCGACGGCCGTTGCCAGCGCCACCAGCACGGCGACCAAGAATGGTACGTTGCCGACCAGTACCCAATAGATGATCCACGGCGCGAAGCCAAACAGGATGCCCACGGGCGCCTAGTCTAGGGGCTTACCGTTGATCCGACGGCAACACCCCGCCGCGACGTTATTCCTCGCTCTGCCTGTTGTTGCGGCGCCACTCGGAGATCTTGCGGCCCACCGAGTCGGCCGCGCTCGTCGCGGCCTGGCCGACCCCGTCGACGACGCCGCCCAGACCGTCCCGGATGCCCCGGATCAACGGATCGTTGGACTGGTCGAAGCCGTCCTTGTAATGGCGCGCCGCAGCACTGATGTCCTCGCTCCAACTCGCCGCGCCATCGTCAGACCGCAGCGGATAGTTGCCGGCCATGATCGCCCCGTAGCCACCGGTGTCGACCCACTTGGTCAGCGCCGCAGCCCGCAGCACCGAGAAGGGATGCGTGCGCATCTCGAGGTTGAGCAGTTTGAGAACCCCGTCGCGCATGTCCCCGGTCGCCTCGTAGTCGCGTGCCTGCGCGAGGAACGCCTGCGAGTCGAGCTTGTCGAGGTGACTGCCCGCAGCCAACTTCAACTCGACCCGAATCGCCGTGTCGAAATCCTGGCCGCACAACAGCCCCGCGCGGTCGCCGGAGAGTTCTGATTTCCGTTGCCACTCCTGCAGGGCCGCGACGATCGCCCGCAGTGCCCATCCTCCGAGCGGGATGAACCCGAACGACGAGGCCAGCCGCATCAGATGATCGAGCATCGTGCGGTAGACGGCATGGCCGCTGAGCGCGTGGCCGAGCTCATGGCCGATGACGCAGCGCATCTCGTCATGCGTCATCAGGTCGTACATCGCCGAGGTGACGACGATGAACGGATCCTCCATGCCGATGCAGAACGCGTTGACTTCCGGCGACTGTATGACGAACATCTCGGGCCGCACCGGAGCGTCGAGCACCTGCACACACTCGTCGAGCAACGCGTCGAGATCGGCGAATTGCCGCCGATCGACCCGAGCTGAATTGGCCAGATACACCAACCGGTGCTGGCGTTCGCGCAGCATCCCCGACAGCACCTTGAGGATCTGATCAAACCCCTTGAGCCGACGCAGCGCGGTCAGTGCGGTCCGGTCAGCGGGATGCTCCCAGGCCCGCGAACTGATGCCGGGGAAAGTCGTCCTCGCCTTTGCGGGTGTCTGTTCCATCTGTGCTGTGCGCCCTTCATCGTCGACAGCACAGAGCTTACGGACGGCTCGACCGTCCCGAACGCACGAATTTCAGCGGTCAGGCGATGATGCGAACCAGGTAGGGCGTCATGCCCTCGCCACGCACCGGGGTGACCGCGACGGCGGGCTCGGTGCCCTGGATCATCTGGTTGTTGCCCAGGTACAGGGCCACACTCTGGGTGCCCTCGGGCCCGTAGAAGATCAGATCACCGGGCAGCGCCTGAGACGGCAGCACCTTCTGGCCCACCTTGTACTGCTCGCCCGAGGACCGCGGCATCTTCACCCCGGCCCCGGCGAAGGCGTAGACGATCAGCCCGGAGGCGTCGAAACCGACCACGTTCGACGAGGGATCGGGCACGGCCGCAACGCCAGGGGTGGTGAGCACAGGTGCCTGCACGGCCGGGGTGGACAGACCCGGCACCAGACCGCCGCCGGCAAGCGGCGGGGTAACCGGGGCCACGCCCGGGGCGGGCAGGGTGCGGGCGATGCCGCGAGTCGGCCCGTTGACGTCACCGCCGCCGTAGCTGAAGGGCACGCCGCGCTGCGACAGCGCGCGGGCTATCACGAGATCGACGAAGCGCTGGTTGCCGGTCGGGCGTTCGATCGGTGCGGCGCCGGCCACTCCGGGAGCCGCTACCAGGAATGCCAGACTGAACAGAAGGGCAAAGGTACGTCTCATCGAACATCAACTCTCTCGACCACCGGAAGGCGACTTCGACTGCTGGTCGCTGTCAGTCGAGTCAACCATTTGTACCGCTAGTCGGCGGGTTTGCCCAATTGGTATGGGGCACAGGCTCAATCAGATGCAGGAACGTAACCGAACGGTTACCCCGCCCACTGCCGGCGACCCTGGCGACCGAACTGACCGTCGCGTGGATGGCAGGCCCGACCGGCGTCCACGTGGACTGCTGCGGCAAAGCGTATACGGCACGTCGGGTTTGACCGCGACGGCGTCGAAACCGTTGCACGGCTGACGCTGTCGACGGACGACACAACGTTTGCCCGTCACCTGGGACCATGGTGGTATGCACTCCGACGCACAGCCGCAACCCTGGTCAACTCGACTCTGGGAGGCGATCGAGCCGACGTTCAGCGCAATCCTCGCGCATCCGTTCCTGACCGGTCTCACCGACGGCAGCCTCGACGACGCCGCGTTTGCCCACTACGTGGCGCAGGACGCGCACTACCTGCGCGACTACGCTCGCGCGCTGGCCGTCGTCGGGGCCAAGGCACCCACCCTGGCCGACACCGCGATGTTCTCCCGGCACGCCGCTGAGATCTTCGACGTCGAACTCGGCTTGCACAACGAACTGCTGCCCGAACTCGGGCTCGACGCCGAAGCTCTGAACGCGACGCCGATCGCGCCGACCACGCGGGCCTATACGAGCTACCTGTTGGCCACTGTGTACGGCGGTACCTTCGCCGAGGGGTTGGCGGCGGTGCTTCCCTGCTACTGGATCTACGCCCGAGTCGGGGCCGCCTTACTGGACCAGGGTTCGCCCGATCGGCGCTTCCAGCGCTGGATCGACAGTTACGGTGGAGAGGAATTCGCCGCCACGGTGGCCGAGGTACTCGATCTGACGGATCGGCTCGGACCGACGCTGGGTGAAGCGGACGAAGCCGCCGCACGAGCCCATTTCGTGGTCACGGCGAAATATGAGTGGATGTTCTTCGACGCGGCCCATCGCCGCGAGCAATGGCCGATCTAGCGGCCCACCCTCACCGGCGCCGGGCGCCGGTGAGGGTTTCGGTGACGGCTGCGTGAACTACTTGAGCGCGGCCAGGGCGGCGTCGTAGTTCGGCTCCTGGGCGATCTCGGGCACCAGTTCGGTGTATGCCACCTTGCCGTCGGCGCCGATCACCACGACGGCACGGCCCAACAGTCCGGCCATCGGGCCGTCGGCGAGCGCGATTCCGTAGTCCTCACCGAAGCTGTCGCGGAAGGCCGACGCGGTGGTGACGTTCTCGATGCCCTCGGCGCCACAGAAACGCTTCTGCGCGAACGGCAGGTCCTTGGACACGCACAGCACCGCGGCGCCGGCATCCGCGGCACGCTCGTTGAACGTACGAACGCTGGTGGCGCACACCGGGGTGTCGACCGACGGGAAGATGTTCAGCAGCACTGCCTTACCCGCGAACTGATCGTTGGTGACGGCGCCGAGATCGGTTCCGACAAGCGAAAAGCTGGGGGCCGGGCTGCCGACGGCGGGCAGTTCGCCGACGGTGTTGATGGGGTTTCCACGCAAGGTTATCTGTGCCATGGAGCACAGTCTGTCAAAACCGGATGCCCCGCGGGCCGCCCGGGGTGCGACGATGGTGGCGATGATCGATCTGCCCCAGGCGGTGCGCGCAATGGGCACGCGGGGGCCGCAGTGGCAATCGTGGGTCGACGCTCTGCCGAGGATGGTTCGGAACCAGCTCACCGAATGGGAGCTGCGCGCCGACGGGGCCGCCCTGCATGGGCATGCCTCACTGGTCCTGCCGGTACAGACGGCTGACGGGGCATCCGCCGTGCTCAAGGCTGCGTTCCCTGACGACGAGTCCGAACACGAACACCTCGCGCTGCGGCGGTGGTCCGGCGCAGGCGCAGTCCGGTTACTGCGCGCCGAGCCACATCGCAGGATCATGTTGCTGGAACGGCTGGTGGAACGAAACCTCAACGAGCTCTGGGATATCGAGGCCTGCGAGGTCATCGCCGGGCTCTACGGCCGAATACACGTACCTGCCCTCCCCCAGCTGCGGTCACTGGCCGAGTCCACCGCACGTTGGACCGCCGAGCTGACCCGGCTCCCCCGCAATGCCCCGGTGCCCCGGCGGTTGGTGGAGCAGGCGATCGCCCTCGGCACGGATCTGGCCGCCGATCCCGCAACGACCGGCACCCTGATCCACGGTGACCTGCACTATGAGAACGTGCTCGCCGCGAACCGCGAGCCGTGGCTGGTGATCGATCCCAAGCCGATGAACGGCGATCCTCACTATGAGGTCGCGCCGATGCTGTGGAACCGGTGGGTCGAACTGGCCGGTTATGTCCGCGAAGGGGTCCGGCGACGGTTGTCGGCCCTGGTCGATGCGGCCGGCCTGGATGCGGACCGGGCCAGGGCCTGGGTGATCGTCCGAATGCTGCACAACGTCATGTGGGAGTTGACCGAAACAGCGGAACCCGACGCGGTCTGGTTGACCACATGCGTGGCCGTCGCGAAGGCAGTGCAGGACTGAAGATGCTCAGATGACTTTGTAGGTGAGGTCGTACAACGCACCTGCCCCGTTGAACTGCTGGGTGAGCTCGCCGCGCCCCAACTCGTCGGACCGGATGAAGATCGAGCCCACGTCCTGCATCTCGTCGGTGCGCACATCCACCTCCCGCAGCACGATCTCCAGTTGGCCGTCGAACGGCAGCAACCGGTCCAGGTCCACCACATCCCCCTGACACATCGATACAGCCTTGAACTGGAAACCGTCAGCCCTGCTGATACTGAGCTCGTCGGTCCCACCGGAGTCCTGGGTCTTTACCGCCCGGAATTCCGACAGCTTGGCGAACAACGACATGGCATCCTCCGTTGGATCTCCCCGCCAGCGGTAGCTGACGAAGTCGATTCTCGAGATGCCGGCCTGTCGCCCACATGCGTAGTGCGCTACTTGAATCTGTTCCGCGCGGAGTCGCCGGGCATGGCTCCCACCGAGCCGCCCGGAACCGCATCGCGACTGGTCAAGATGCAGATATGGCGCTCTGCAGACGCTCGCGCCACCAGGCCAGCCGGTCCGGGTCGGTGACCGCGTACCGCTCGAGGCGGCCGCGCTCCGGCGCCGGGGGCATCGGCGCCACCGGTAGGTAGCCATCGACCGGCCGCAGGGAACGCGAGTCCGCGACGAGGTCGCCGGCGAGTAACCCCCTGGTGCCGAGATCACAGGCGTAGGTCAACTCGGGTAATGCCCCGGCCAGCGCGAGGCCGGCCGCCAGGCCGATGGTCGACTCCAGCGTCGAACTCACCACGCAGGGCAAGCCGCAGGACTCGGCGACCCGTAACGCCCGGCGAGCCCCGCCCAGCGGTCCACTGGCGAGCACGGCGATGTCAGCCGCTTCGCCGAGGCGGAGCCTGATCGGATCATCGGCGTGGCGAATCGACTCGCCGGCTGCGATCGGCACCTCTACCCGGCGGCGGACCTGCGCCAGCTCCTCGGTCGTGCGGCACGGTTGCGCGACGAACTCCAGTCCGCCGGCCGCGCGATCGAGCGCCGCGATGGAGGCGACCGCGGTGTCCGGGTCCCACCGCCCTTTGGCATCGCACCGGAGGACGCCACCGGGGCCCAGACCGTCGCGCACGGCCTGCACCCGCTCGACGTCCTCATGCAGCGCTGCTGATGCCACCTCGACCGTTGCGGCGCGGCAACCGGACGCGGCGGCGATCTCATGGGCGCGGGCGGCCTCGACGGCGGGCACGGTGACCGCGATCGGGACTCGTCCACGGACCGGGTCGGGCCAGCCGACGGTGCCCGGCTCGGTCGCCGCGGTCAGCCACCGGACCAGTGCATCGTCATTCGGCAGCGGGCTGAACTCGCCCCATCCCTGAGGCCCCTCAAGGAGCATCCCCTCGCGAACCGTGAGCCCGCCGGCCGGGTCGGTGATCGGAATGGCGAAGACGGGCGCGCGCTCGAAATCGATCAGGGTCTGCACAAGCAGGTGACGCTAGCGGACCGACCCGGCCCCGGGCCGGCAACGGCACAACTGCCGGTGCCGCGCAATCGCGCGGCCTAGACTGCGCGCAGAGGCCGGGCAGGTTCAGCTCATAAGGAGACAATCGATGACGAGCGCAGTGTGGCGCGGGATTTTCACCGTGGTGTCGACCGCGGTGCTGTCAGCCGGGTCGATGGCGGTCGCCACGATCGTGACACCGGCCCCGAGCTCGGCGTGCCCGCCCGGGGAAACGGGCGTCACCAACGGTTGCTCACCGTTCTGCGTGCCCGGTCGGCAGCTCGATCTCGCAACCGGGTTGTGCTTGCCGGTGCCGCCACCGCCGGCTGCCCCGAATGGTGTTGCGACACCGGCTTTCTAAGCCACTACGCTGTGCATCATGGCGCAGGTATTGACGGTGAACGTGGCCCATCCACGGCCCAACACCGCAGAGGGGCGTGCCGTTACCGGCATCGACAAGCGGCCCGTCGACGGAGCGGTCGCGGTGCGCGCTCCCGGGCCCATGCACGGTGGGCTCGGTAGCGGCCTGGTCGGCGACACGATCGGCGACCAGCAGTTCCACGGCGGTGACGACCAGGCGGTGTACGCCTACGCACGTGAAGACCTCGATGCCTGGCAGACCGAACTGGACCGTGAGATCGCCAACGGCGTGTTCGGTGAGAATCTCACCACCGCGGGTATCGACGTGACCAACGCGGTCATCGGGGAACGGTGGCGGGTCGGGTCCGGCGGACTCGAGCTCGAAGTGTCCCGCCCGCGCATACCGTGCCGGACGTTCGCCAACTGGCTACAGATCAACGGGTGGGTCAAAACCTTTACCAGGACGGCGATCCCGGGCGCATATCTGCGGTTGGTGACGCCGGGACCGGTCTGCGCCGGCGACCAGATCATGGTGACCGCGCGACCCGACCACGACATCACCGTCGGCCTCGTCTTCCGCGCCCTGACCCTGGAGCCGCAACACCTTCCGGCGATCCTGCGGGCGCCCGCGCTGCCAGAACCCCTGCGAGAGCTCGCCGAACGGCGTACCGCCTCCGCCTGATCCGCTGGTTATCTTGCGGTGCAAGCTATTCCGGCCACTTGTTGGCGACGATCACGTCCACGAAATCCTCGCGCACGAACGAATCGTCGAAGTGGGCGAGCACGTCGGCGTTGACCGTGCCGAACGTCGACCCGGGCCGGTGCCGCACCCCATCGGTGAACGCCCGCAGGATCCGGTTCTTGAAATCCGGCCGTGGATGCGCGGCGGTGACGGCGTCCCGGTCATCCGACGCCAGGTCCTCCAGGCCGATACCGAGCACATCAGTCTCGACACCCGCTGTGACCAGCGCGATCTCGGGATCGAGGAACTCGGGCACGCCCGGTGTGGTGTGCAGCGCGATGCTCAGCCAGACCTTGCGCGCCGCAGCCTCGTCGATACCGCGCTGTAGCAGGAAGTCTCGGGCGGCATTGGCCCCGTCGACCTCGAAACGCAGCTGAGAGGCCGTCCGGTACGGCTCGTTCAGCCCGAGGTCATGGAACATCGCGCCGACGTACAGCAATTCCAGATCGGGCTGCAGACCCCTGCGCAACCCTTGCAGCGCACCGAAGTAGAACACCCGGCGCGAATGGTTGAACAACAGGTCGTCCTCGATGTCGCGGATGTATTCGGTGGTCTCCCGCACCAGCGCGGTGTCGGGCAGTTCGATCCCGGCGACGCTGTCGGACAAGGAAATCGTCATCACTGTCTCCTCAAGCTCTGATCAATGGATATGCGGTTTCAGGTGCCCCTGTGCAACCAGTCTGCGATCAGGCCGACGGCATTCACCATGTCTGTTGGGCCATGTTTCCCACAGAAAGCGACACAATGTATGGATGGCCCAGCGTGACGTCGTGATCGTCGTGTTCGACGGGATGAAACTGCTCGATGCCGCGGGACCGGCTGAGGTTTTCGCCGAGGCCAACCGGTTCGGCGCCCACTATCGTCTGCGGATCGCCTCAGTCGACGGCGCCGACGTCACCACCTCGATCGGCACCCGGTTCTCGGTGACCGACCGGATCTCCGACATCGACCGGGTCGATACCGTATTGGTCTCCGGCGGAGACGATCTCGTGGGCCGGCCGATCGATCCCGCTCTGGTGGCAGCGCTGCGCGACGTGCCCACCCGGACCCGGCGGCTGGCATCGATCTGCACGGGTTCCTTCGTCCTGGCCGCCGCGGGCCTGCTCGACGACCGCAGGGCGACCACGCACTGGCGGCACGCGCGGTTGCTGGCCCGCGCATATCCCACGATTTCGGTCGAACCCGACGCCATCTTCGTCCGGGACGGAGACGTCTACACCTCCGCGGGAGTGTCGGCCGGCATCGACCTGGCCTTGGCGCTGGTGGAGGCGGACTACGGCACGGATCTGGTCCGTGAGGTCGCACGGTCACTGGTCGTGTATCTCAAGCGGGCCGGCGGTCAGTCACAGTTCTCCACACTGGTCGAGTCCGACGCACCCGCGGAGTCAGCGTTGCGTCGGGCCACCGACGCGATCGCGGCCGATCCGACCGCAGACCACAGCGTGAAAAGCCTTGCGGCCCTGGCGTCGTTGAGTACGCGACAGCTGACCCGGCTGTTTCAGGCCGAACTGGGCACCACACCGGCGCGTTACGTCGAAGCGGTGCGCATCGATGTCGCGCGGGCAGCCCTCGATGCGGGACACCCGGTGGCCGAATCAGCCCGACTGGCGGGTTTCGGGAGCGCCGAGACACTACGCCGGGTGTTCGTCAATCACCTCGGAGTGACGCCGAAGGCCTACCGAGACCGTTTCCGCACCACGTCCGGCGGGTGAACCGGCACGGTCAGACCCAGCGCGGGAGTTCCTTGCCGATGAGCGGCGCGATCTTGTCTGCCATGTAGGCATGGCCCGCATCAGTCGGGTGGATGCCGTCGGCGCCGATCAGCTCCGGGCGATCGAAGAACCAGCGCTCGGCGATCGGATCGACGAACGTCGCGCCCACCTGGCGGGCCTGATCACGCAGGATGTCACGAACGCCCAGCAGGTTCGGCGGCACATCGGGATTCACCCATGGCGGTCCGATAACCAGGATCCGGGCGGCGGGAGCGGACTGGCGAGCCCTGGTCAGGGCATCGTGGCTCAAGCGCGTGACCGCACCCAGATCGGCGTCCTTGTCGTTGCGCGAGCCGAAGAAGACGATCAAAGCGTCGTCGGGCTGTACCGCCCTCGCGGTCAGGTCAGCGAAGACGCTGCCATGGTTGCCGCGCGCCTCGTAGCCGGCACCACCCTCGGCCACCACATCGGCATCCACCTGCACGCCGCGGTCCGCCAGCTCTTTCCAAGCCAGCGGCGCCCAGTTCCTCGGCCCCATCCCACCCTCGGCGAGCATGCCCGTGGTGTACGAATCACCGATCACTGCGATATGGCTGATCTGCGGATCAAGTCCCGAGGTGACGTAGCGCCGAGACGGAGCATGTGTGAACAGCCCCACCAGGAGGGCAAGCGAGACGATGAAAGTGGTCAGACGACTCACTGCAACCTCCACTGCCAGCGAGACACAGATCGTCCCGGACCGCGATACCGGAATAGCCTATTGGGTGAACTTCGGCCGTTGATAGGCGGCCGGTGACACAGTGATAACAAGGGCATAACAACCTGTCGCACAGTGGGTTTGGAAGGTTACAGGCGTCAGCCGGCGCGGGCGGCGACCTCGTCGGACCGGTCCTCGGTATCGATCCGGTGCAGCTTGGTGTTGGCCTGCTCAACGGGCCGGATGTCGACCATCCTGCGCATCCAGCGCCTGGCCGGCTCCTCCACGAGGTGGTAGAGCGCGATCGCGCCCACCAACGAGATCGCGAACAAGCCGAGCAACGTGGCCTTGCCCGAAAGGGTCGGCGTCAGAGTCAACTCGAACTGCCGGGTGGTCCAGATCCAGGCGGTATGGACCAACTCATGCACCATGTACAGGCCGAACGAGATTTGTCCGCCGTAGACCAGCAGCCGGGTGGACAACAACGCCGGGAGGGTGCCGACGCCGACCGCCAGCGCGACCACCTGCGGCACGAACAGGATGTCGACCATGCCTCCGGCGTCGCCGACGGTGTTCATCGGGTGTTTGTCGAAGAAGTACAGCCCGCCGACGATCGCCGCGCCCAGCACGATCGACAGGTAGCCGGCGCGCTTCTGAGTGCGCTCCGTCAGGTGCAGCTTGCGCACCGCCGCGCAGGCCAGGGCGCCGGCGGTGAACTGCATGACGATCCGCGGCAACCAACTCCACGGGGTGTAGAAGTGGCCGGTGGCCATCAGCAGCACCACCGGTGGCAACGCGGCGGCGATCGCCAGCAGGACCAGGCTGCGTGCCCGGGTGGCCCGCGCGATCCGGAAGATCACCAGGATCAGCGCTCCGAACAGCAGGTAGGCCAACCATTCGGCACTGATCGACCAGGCCGGCCCGTCCCAGCTCGAACCGTCGAAGTAGGGCTCGAACCACAACTGGACCAGGAACAGCTGGCGTACGTAGCTGACGGCGTTGTAGCCGCTGGTGTCCTCGGGCGGAATGTGTCCCACGTTGAGCGTGAAGATCAACCACAACGCGGCCAGGTGCAACGTGACGAGGTACACCGGCCACACCCGCGACAGCCGCAGCCACAAGAAGTGCAGTGTGGCCCGCGTCGACCAGGCCGGCCCCATGCGATCGAGGTAATTCCAGGTGAGGACGAACCCGCTGAGGATGAAGAACAAGTCGACGCCCTGCGCACCCCGGTCGAGTACGGGAGCGAGCGCCTCGGTGACATCCGGTGCCACCTGATAGAGCAGGGGCCGAAAGTGGAACAGGACTACCCACACCGCCGCGACGATGCGCAGTCCCGTCAGGGCCTTGATCTCTGCGCCGCGCACAACACCCTTTTCCGTATCCACTCAGCTGATTCGTCACTTCGCTGTTTTGTCAGAGCCGCGGCTGGCCGGGCGAATCGGCCCGCGATCGGCGCAACCGGCAGCCCTCGCAGACTAGCAGCGTGCCGTTACCGCGCACGCCGGCCGCGCCGTGGGTGCTTCCTGCTTGACATCTGGGCAACGACAACGGCCGTCTCGGGTGATCTTGTGCAGCAAAGGGATTGCCGCCCCGGCCCGGCCACACCGAACTCGCCGTGCGCGGCGACGCCCGGCGTGTCCGCTTCCTGGTGACAGCCACAACCGCCGGATAGGCTCGAGACGTGATCTCTCGGGGAGGTGCGAGATGACCGGCATCATGGGCCGCTGCGCAGCGGGCGTCGGCGCGCTGTTGGCGCCATTCGGTGTGATGGCGGTGGTCACGGTGGCCACGCCGGCGGTCAGCTGGGCTGACTGCGGGGCCGGAGAATGGTGGGATCCGGTGGCGAATGTGTGCCGGCCACCGGTTGTTCCCTTGGGTTGTGAGAACGGTTCATGGTGGGACCCGGTGGCCAATACCTGTCGTCCGCCGGTGGTGCCGCCACCGCCCATGTGCGACAACGGCTGGTGGTGGGACCCGGTCGGCAATACCTGCCGGCCCCCGTTGATCCCGCCGGGCTGATCCCGCGGCGCCCTCGGCGCCGAGCCGTCAGGGCATCGGCACCGAGGAGCCGTCGTAGTTGCGGGCGTTGTTGTTGAGTGAATCCATCCACGCCCGGAGCTTGGCCTGGCCGACCAACGCCGGGATGGGGCCGCTGGCCGGGGTGTCGGGTACGGCGTCCGTCGGCTGCCACGGTTGGCAACCACTCGTCTTGAAAGCCTTGTCCGTGGCCTCGATGGTGATGACCTGTGGCTTCTTTGTGAATGCGTTGTCGATGATGTCGCCACCGTGAAGATCGGCCATCCGCTTCCAGTAACACGTGCCGCCCTCGACCGGCCCGGCCGAGGCGTAGTTGCCCGGTTGGATGTCGGTGCCGACCATGAAGAGGCCGTCGTGGTCGATGGCCTTGCCGGCGGCGGGCGCGGCCGGCGGCGGGGCGTCAGGTGCCGGCTCGACCGGTCCGGGTGGCGGACCCGGCGCGGGGATGGGTGGTACCGGCGTCTCCGGATCCGCGGCGGCGATGCCACTGAACGCCCCACCTGCGGACACCGCTAAGGCGGCAGCGAAGATCACGGCTTTCATCGGCTTCATGAAAACCCAGCGTACCGGCTACGGCAGAGTGGTCAGACCCGCTCGGTGGAGGTGCGCGTTGCCAAGACACGCGTGACGCGATCTGTGGCACGCTCGCGGTGTGGAGCCTGCGCGTCCCGATTCCGACGTACCGCACCTGGCCGACGTCGTCCCCTCGGTCCTGGCCGCGATGGGGGCACCCGGATTCGACTCGCGCATCCCGTTGCCCGGTCCGATCCGCGGAGCATGTGTCCTGTTGATCGATGGGCTGGGCGCCGAGCTGCTGGCCGCCCACGCCTCCAGTGCGCCGGTCCTGGCGGAACTCGCACAGCGGTCGCTGTCACGGACCCTGCACGTCGGTTATCCGTCGACGACGGCAGCGGGGCTGGCGGCGATCGGCACCGGGTGCCGCTCAGGTGAGCACGGTTTCGTCGGCTACTCCTTCCGGGTCCCCGAGGCGGCACCGGACTTCGACGTGATGAACGCGTTGCGCTGGCGCCCGCACCCGTGGGGCCCGGATCTGCGCGATCGCCTGGTGCCCGAGCAGGTACAGCCGTGCCCCACCACGTTCGAGCGCGCCAGTGCAGCCGGATTCGACGTCTCGGTTGTCTCGGGAGCCGAGCACGCCGGTTCCGGGCTCACCCGGGCCCTGTTGCGCGGCGCGCGCTACGTCGGAGCCCACGCCCTCGGCGATCTGGCCGCCGGAGTCGTCGCCGCAGTCGCCGGACGCGGCTTCTGCTACGGCTACCACGCCGACCTTGACCTCGTGGGCCACTTACACGGACCTGGCTCACCGGCATGGCGTATGCAATTGCGCCAAGTGGATCGCCTGGTGGAGTCGGTGTTGGAGGCCCTGCCCGCCGAGTGCCTGCTGGCGGTGGTGGCCGACCACGGAATGGTCACCGTGGATCAGGCGGCGGTGACCGACATCGATGCGTGCGAACCGCTTCACGACGGAGTGGTCGCCGTCGGTGGCGAAGCTCGCGCCCGTCACATCTACACCGCCGCCGGGGCGGCCGACGACGTCCTGGCGACGTGGCGCAGCACGCTGGCCGGCTCGGCATGGGTGATGTCGCGGGAAGAGGCCGTCGCGGCCGGCTGGTTCGGCCATCGGGTACGAGACGACGTCCGGGTCCGCATCGGAGATGTCGTCGCCGCCGCCCGCGGATCGGCCGCGCTACTGAGACGAACCGCCGAACCCATGGAGTCCGCGTTGATCGGCCAGCACGGATCATTGACGAGCGCCGAACAGTACGTCCCGTTGCTCGCCGCGACGAATTGAACGGACCACACGCCCCGAACAGGCTTAGATGGGCTAAGATTCACCGCATGAAGCTTGCAGGGCTGGCAGCAATCGGTGCCGCAGCGGCTATGGCCTTCGCCGCTCCCGCACACGCCGATCCGTCTTACGATCGGGATCCCGACACCAACTTCGCCCACGAGTTGCACACCTTCGGGATCTACGGGCAGAAGGACTACAACGCCTGGATCGGCAAGATCATGTGCAAGCGATTGCACAACGGGGTCGACCACACCGCCCAGGACTCGGTGAAGTTCGTCAAGAAGCAGCTGGACAAGGACAGTACCGACGCCCAGTCGTGGCAGTTCCTGGGTACCGCCATCAACTACTACTGCCCCGATCAGCGCTTTGTCTACGAACAGGCCGCCAAGCCGTCGTAGTCTGATTCCCGACGCCGATCTCAGACTTTGGAGTGAGATGTTGAACCGCACGAGTCTCAAAAACCTGATCCGCACCGGCGTGGCCGGGTGCGCGGTGGCCGGAGCACTGGCCGGCGCCGGCATCGCAAACGCCGACGCCACCGACGACTACCCGATCCCCAACCGGATCCTCAAGACCCCGTGCACCGCCGAGCAGATCATGGCGGCCGCCCGCGACGTCGAGCCCGTCTACTACGAGCGCTACATGATCGACTACAACAACAAGCCGGTCGCAGACCAGCAGGGCGCCCAGGACCGCATCCACTGGTTCTTCTCCATGGACTACGCCGGCCGCCGCCAGTACTCCGAGAACATGGCCACCAACGCCTTCTTCGAGAACATGTCCTGGCGCTGGCCGAACTGGGCCAAGCTGTTCTTCAACAACAAGGGCGTCGCAGCCAACACCACCGACGTCTGCCAGAACTACCCGCCCAACGACATGTCTGTGTGGGACTGGCACTAGTCCGAGGGATTTCGACAGGCTGGGTCTGGCGGCCGACACGGCGGCGAGGCCCAGCCTGTTTCGTTAGCTCCATCACAATCGCCATGCCCAGCTTCGGCGTGGCCACGCCTGACGACGGCGTAAAAGTGCCCTGACCTGCGTCTGCGTGGCGGGCTACCAGACCGGGCCTGCCATGGCCTGCGGGCGACGCCGAGCGCATACGATCACGGCTGTGTCACCGTTTTGCCACTCATTTAAATAGGCTAATATCTCGCTAACTTTTAGTTAGCCATTCGGCTAGACAGTGAGGCGTGATCGAGGTGAACATGGTGCACACGTACTGCCCCATCGACTGCCGTGCCGCCGGCATGTCGACACCGCCCTGCCTCACCACTGCCCATATCGCCCACAATCGACGGACCGGTGCCATTTCACGATGACCAACGCGACGAAAAGCTCTCGCCGGAAACAGTTTTCAATTTCAGGCCTGGCCAAGAAGTTCTGGATTCCGTTGATCATCGCCGCGGTGGTGGTGGTCGGCGGGTTCACGGTGATGCGGGTGCGCACGTTCTTCGGCGCCGGCGACGGTACCGGCATCTCCAGCGCCAAGGTCGATGACACCAAGCCGTTCGACCCCAAGGTCGTGGTCTACGAGATCTACGGCGTGCCCGGAGCCACCGCCGACGTGAACTACCTCGACCTCGACGCCCAGCCCCAGCGCATCGACGGGGTGACCCTGCCGTGGACGCTGCGGCTGGAGTCCACGGCGCCCTCGGTCTTTCCCAACATCGTCGCCCAAGGCAACGGCGACACGATCAGCTGCCGCATCACCGTCGATGACGAACTCAAGGACGAGAGAACCTCCAACGGCGTGAACGCCCAGACCTTCTGCTTGGTGAAATCTGCATGAGCACCCACGACGCCCCGACCGAGTCGATCCCGGTCACCGGGCCGAGGCACGCCCAGCACGGCGGGATCGCCAAGTGGATCCGGCGCCTGGCAGTGCCGATCATCATCGGCTGGATCGCCCTGATCGCCGTCCTCAACACCGTTGTTCCCCAGCTCGAAGAGGTGGGGAAGATGCGGTCGGTGTCGATGAGCCCCGACCAGGCGCCGTCGATGATCGCCATGAAGCGGGTCGGCGAGGTATTCCAGGAGTTCAAGTCCAACAGCTCGGTCATGGTCGTGCTCGAAGGCGAGCAGCCCTTGGACATCAAGGCGCACGACTACTACGACGAGGTCGTCGACAAGCTCGAGGCCGACAAGGCGCACGTCGAGCATGTGCAGGATTTCTGGGGCGATCCGCTGACCGCCTCGGGCGCTCAAAGCGCGGACGGCAAGGCCTCGTACGTTCAGGTCTACACCGCCGGTAACCAGGGCGAGGCCCTGGCCAACGAGTCGGTCGAGGCCGTCCAGAAGATCGTCGAGAGTGTCACCCCGCCGCCCGGGGTCAAGGCCTACGTGACCGGACCCGCCGCGCTGGCGGCCGACCAGCACATCGCCGGTGACCGCAGCGTGCGGATCATCGAGGCGCTGACCTTCACGGTCATCATCATCATGCTGCTGCTGGTCTATCGGTCCGTGGTGACGGTGATCCTGACCCTGGTCATGGTGGTGCTGTCACTGTCGGCGGCCCGCGGCGTCGTCGCCGCGCTGGGTTACTACAACATCATCGGCCTGTCGACGTTCGCCACCAACCTGCTGGTAACACTGGCCATCGCCGCCTCCACCGACTACGCGATCTTCCTGATAGGCCGATATCAAGAGGCCAGAAGTGTCGGTGAAGACCGAGAGTCGGCCTACTACACCATGTTCCACGGCACCGCGCACGTGGTGCTGGGCTCGGGTCTGACCATCGCCGGCGCCACGCTGTGCCTGCACTTCACCAACCTGCCGTACTTCCGGTCATTGGGCATCCCGCTGGCCATCGGCATGGTCACCGGCGTCGTCGCCGCCCTGACCCTCGGCCCCGCGATCATCTCGGTGGCCAGCCGCTTCGGCAGGACGCTGGAACCCCGGCGCGCCATGCGCACCCGCGGCTGGCGCAAACTCGGTGCGGCCGTAGTGCGGTGGCCCGGGCCCATCCTGATCGCCACCATCGCCCTGTCGCTGGTCGGTCTGCTGACCCTGCCCGGGTACAAGACCAACTACAACGACCGCAAGTACCTGCCGCCGGACCTGCCGGCCAACACCGGTTACGCCGCATCCGATCGACACTTCTCGCAAGCCCGGATGAATCCCGAACTGCTGTTGATCGAAAGCGATCACGACCTACGCAACTCCGCGGACTTCCTGGTGATCGACCGCATCGCCAAGCGGATCTTCCAGGTTCCCGGCATTTCTCGGGTCCAGGCCATCACGCGCCCGCAGGGAACGCCGATCGAGCACACCTCGATCCCGTTCCAGATCAGCATGCAGGGCACCACGCAGATGATGAACATGAAATACATGCAGGACCGCATGAAGGACATGCTGGTTCAGGCCGACGAGATGCAAAAAACGGTCGACACCATGGAGAAGATGCTCCAGCTGACCAAGGAGATGTCCGACACCACCCACAGCATGGTCGGCAAGATGCACGGCATGGTCGACGATGTTGCCGAAATGCGGGATCACATCGCCGATTTCGACGATTTCTTCCGGCCGATCCGCAACTACCTGTACTGGGAACCGCACTGCTTCGACATCCCGATGTGCTGGTCGATCCGCTCGATCTTCGACACCCTTGACGGCATCGACACCATGACCGACGACATCCAGAAGATGATGCCGGACATGGATCGTCTGGACGTGCTCATGCCGCAGATGGTCACGATCATGCCGCCGATGATCCAGACGATGAAGAACATGAAGAACATGATGCTGACCATGCAGGCCACCATGGGTGGGCTGCAGGATCAGATGGAAGCTTCGATGGAGAACGCGACCGCCATGGGCCAGGCATTCGACGCTTCCAAGAACGACGACTCGTTCTATCTGCCGCCGGAGACCTTCAACAACCCCGACTTCAAGCGCGGCATGAAGATGTTCCTCTCGCCCGACGGGCACGCCGTGCGGTTCATCATCAGCCACGAGGGCGACCCGATGAGCCCCGAAGGCATCTCACACATCGACGGGATCAAGAACGCCGCCAAGGAGGCCATCAAGGGCACCCCGCTCGAGGGCTCCAAGATCTACCTCGGCGGTACCGCCTCCACCTTCAAGGACATGCAGGAAGGCGCCAACTACGACCTGCTGATCGCCGGAATCGCCGCACTGTGTCTGATCTTCATCATCATGTTGATCCTGACCCGAAGCGTGGTGGCCGCCGCCGTCATCGTCGGCACGGTGGTGCTCTCCCTCGGCGCATCCTTCGGCCTGTCCGTGCTGATCTGGCAGCACCTGATCGGCCTGGAACTGCACTGGATGGTGATCGCGATGGCGGTCATCGTGCTCCTGGCGGTCGGCGCGGACTACAACCTGCTCCTGGTCTCCCGATTCAAAGAGGAGATCCATGCCGGGTTGAACACCGGCATCATCCGCGCCATGGGCGGCACCGGATCGGTGGTCACCTCAGCCGGCCTGGTGTTCGCGTTCACCATGATGTCGATGGCGGTCAGCGAACTGGCCGTGATCGGACAGGTGGGCACCACGATCGGCCTGGGCCTGCTGTTCGACACCCTGGTCATCCGGTCCTTCATGACCCCGTCCATCGCAGCACTGATGGGCAAGTGGTTCTGGTGGCCACAGCAGGTGCGTCAGCGTCCGCTGCCGGCACCGTGGCCCACCCCGGTCCGGCGCGACCCGCAGGATTCCCTGGTCTAGTCAGCGTGTTCCAGCCCGGATTTCAGGCTGGACAGCTTGAGGGGCCAATCGTGCGCGATCATCTCGCGCACGACGCTGCCCGGGTCGAACCCGTCGTGGGTCACGGTGAGCTTCACCTGGTCCCCGACGGGTTCGATGTCGAATGACACCCGTGACCGCCGTTCTGCCGAGGCCACCGCGATGGTCTCATCGCTGAGATCCGGGATGATCTGCTGGAGTTCAGGGATAAAGCCGTGGAAAGTGAACGCCAGCCGCTGGTAGGGATCTGACTCGACGATCAGCTGCTCGGGGTCCTCGACCCGTTGCCCGCCCTCGACCCAGACGTAGCTCGAACCCTTCTGCCAGTCGGATTCGATCGCGTGTCCCATATAGCTGCCGGAGAACGCGGGGTTGGTGATCGCCTGCCACAGCCTTTCGGGGGTGGTGTGGATATAGGTGGGGTAAACGAAGTCCGCAGCGGCGGCGGGGTCCTCCAAGACCGTCTTGAGGTCGGTCAGAGCCTGCGCCCGCGTGGCGTCATAGTGGTCGATCCAGCGGTCGGCGATGGCATTGATCGGTTCGGCATTGAGGAAGTGCAGCTTTTCCCGGCCCTGGCGGCGTGTGGTGACGAGATTGGCCTCCTCGAGCACCGCCAGGTGCTTGCTCACCGACTGCCGGGCCATCGACAGGCCGCTGCAGAGCTCGCGCAGGCTCTGCCCGTCGCGGTCGTTGAGGCTGTCCAGAAGCAGCCGCCGGCTCGGATCGGCCAGCGCCTTGAACACCTCGTCCACCCTCACCGTCCCTTCGGTCGCGTCCGCCGCGGCAACTCCGTCAATCATGCAGCCAAACGGCTGCATGTCAACCCGGCCCCATGGCGAAGTCGGGGGCAGAAACCGTCGTTGCGCACGCTGAGCCGGGCCCGCCCAGCCAACCGCCGAGACGGTGCTTACGTTGCCAACATCAGCGGGCCCCGTCCCTTTATCTGGCCGGCGCCGCGGTGCAGCGGTTCGCCGACTTCGAGACCGCACCGCAAGTATGGGGCCGGCCCATGTCTTCCGTAATGCCGTTTAGCACAATGCGTTTCGGCGACCACTTGCGTATTGCAAGTCGTAAAACGAGGTCGCCTCGCGCAGCACAAGCCCAGTGCCACAGCACTATTGGCGATCGATGAATACGTCCGGCAACGCCCGGGCAAACACCTGCCACCGGCAACCGAATTGCCCGCGAAGGCAACCACACTCAACCGGCGAGGGCGTGAATCAGTCCATATCCGGCACCTGCTGTGAACGGAGTCACATATTTTGCCCGCCCAAAATCCGCTCTGCTAGCGTCCCGCCGCATGTTTGCTATCGCGACGCTTATGGCGCTTGTCCAGCAGGTTTCGGGCACGCCGTACATCTCCGGTGGAGACTCCCCGGCCGGTACGGACTGCTCCGGACTGGCTTCCTGGGTCAGCAACATGGCCACCGGTCGTCCCGTCTACGGGGACCGTTTCAACACCGGCAACCAGGAGCGGGCCCTGCTCGCTCGTGGTTTCAAGTACGGCAGCCAGCCCGGCGCCCTGGTGATCGGCTGGAACAGCGGCCACACCGCCGTGACCCTTCCGGACGGCACCGCGGTGTCCTCGGGTGAGGGCGGCCACGGCGTGCGGATCGGTGGCGGAGGCGCCTATCAGCGCCAGTTCACCCACCACATGTACCTGCCGATGGAACCTGCCGCACCGCAGGATGCCCCGGCAGACGCTCCCCTGCCCTTCGGCGCGCCCCCGCCTCCTCCTGCCCCGATCGACCCGATGCTCGCGCCGGCCCCGGCCGATCCGATGGCCGCCCCGGCACCGGCCGACCCGTTCGCGCCGCCGCCCCCGGCCGACCCAATGGCTGCCCCGGCACCGATGGACCCCTTCGCGCCGCCACCGCCGGCCGACGCGATCCCGCCCGCCGCTCCGATGGACGGTCCGGCCCCGATCGTGCTCGACGTCCCACCGCCACCGGCGCCCCCGGCACCCGAGGAACCGGCTCCGGTCGCCATCTGACATCACACCCGTCGGTGGTCAGCGGGCCACGATCGTTCGGATAACGTCTGGATGTGATCGTGCTTCTGCCACCCTCGGAGACCAAACGCACCGGCGGGGACGGCCCGCCGGTGCGTTTGGACATTCTGAGCTCTCCGCAGCTCACCCCGCTTCGCGAGTCGCTGATCGACGAACTGGTCGACCTCGCCGCCGATCCGCCGGCCTGCCGCCAGGCGCTGGGTATCTCCGCCGCCCAGGATGCAGAGATCGAGCGCAACGCCGCACTGCGGAACACGCCCACGATGCCGGCCATCGAGCGGTACACCGGGGTCCTGTACGACGCGCTCGACATCGGATCGCTACGTGGCACCGCCGCCGCCCGTGCCCGCGCCCGGTTGGCGGTCGGATCGGCGTTGTTCGGCCTGCTTCGGGCCGATGATGCGGTCCCCGCCTACCGGCTCTCCGCCTCCTCCAAGTTGCCCGGCCAACCGGGCCTGGCCAAGCGCTGGCGCCCGCTGTTGGAGCCGGTGCTGGCTGATCTTGCCGCCGAGGAGCTGATCGTGGACCTGCGCTCCGGTTCATACGCAGGGCTGGGTCGCATCCCCGACGCCGTCCGGGTGCAGGTTCTGGCCGAACATGCCGACGGCCACCGCACCGTGGTCAGCCACTTCAACAAGGCCCACAAAGGTCACCTGGCGCGCGCACTGGCGGGTTCCCGGGCCGAGCCCAGCGACGCGGCGGCCGTCGCGGCCGTGGCCCGCCGCAACGGCATGAACGTCGAACGCGACGGAAACGATCTCACCGTCGTCGTGCCGGCCTGACGCCAACTAAGCGGCTTCGAACGGCTCACCATCCAACGCCTCCGAGAGCCGGCCGTCCGGACCCCGTGGTACGTCGCCCACCAAGGTCACGCGATACAGCCGGCGGTCGTGCTCGCCGGTGAGGTCCGACGGCGCGAGGTGCACCGTCGAGCGGTTGTCCCAGAATGCGATGCTGCCCGGTTCCCACTTGAACCTCACGGTGTACTCCGGCCGCACCAGCTCGTCGTAGAACAGGCCCAGCAGACGCCGGCTCTCGTGCGGCGACACGTCGACGATGTGACTGGTGAAACCCGGATTCACGTAGAGCGCCCGCTCCCCCGTCTCCGGATGTACCCGCACCACCGGGTGCTCGGTCAGCAGTGGACGCCGGCTCACCCGACGCTGATAGTCCTCAGTGGCTGTCGTGCCGTCCGGCGGCGCGAACCGGTGTACCGCCCGCAACCCGTCTGCCAGCCGCTGCAACGGTGCCGACAACCCTGCGTAGGCCGCGACCGTGTTGGCCCACTGGGTGTCCCCGCCGTAGGGCGGGATCACCTCGGCCCGAAGTATCGACGCGGCAGGCGGATTGACCGCGGCGGTCACGTCGGCGTGCCAGTTCGCCTTGTCATAGCCGCGACTGCTGCCGTACCGCGCTTTGAACCGGTCGGCGAAGATCGGGTAGATCGTCGGATAGTCCGGGTCCGGAATGGAATCGAAGAGCGGATGCGCCGGTGTCGGTGACCCGAATGCCCGCGCCAGCCGCAGGTGGTCGTCGTGGCCGATGAACTGGTCGCGGAAGAACACTACTTTCCACTTGAGCAGTGCGGCACGAATCTCGGCCACGTGCTCGTCGATCAACGGTGCGGTGACATCGATTCCGTGGATTTCGGCGCCGATCCACCCGGATTGCGGCCGGATACTGAGTGCGGATGCCAATTGGGTCATGCGCGGTCCTCTCTGTCGATGCGATTCGCTATGAGTCAAGCGATTTCGGTGTGACACCGTCGAGCTCGTTCTGGGCCGTGACGATGTGGTTGTAACGGCCGTCCACATACGGCTTCACGTCGACCCGCGCCTTGATGGTCCCGGTCTCGTGCAGACCGTCGGCGACGGTCTGGAACAGCGCCGTGGACCGCTCGTCGATCGGGTAGTACGAGGCGATCCCGTCCTCGTCGTACAACTTTTTGCCCTGCTCGAACGTGATGCCCTGCACCTTGACGTAGTACTGGTCGATCCACTGGTCGGCGTGGGTGTCCTTCCAGTTGTTGGCGGCCACGGCACGGCCGACATAGTCGCCGATCGCCGCGGCCTTCGCGGGGTCGACGAGGACATCGCGGCGCACGATCAGGGTCTGGATGCCGGTGTTGATGCCCTTGCCGTCGCCGAGAATGGGCGGCTCACCCAGTTGGTAATACTGGTTTCCGAGCACGATCGCCGCGTCGACGGCGCCGGCGGCGAACGTCGGAACCACCTCTGCCCCAGCGAGTTCCACGGGCTGGACATCGGTCCGCAGATCCAGGCCGTGGCGCTTGAGCAGCCCGGCGGTGACCATGTGGCGGCCCGACCCCGGCGGGTAGGCCACCCGCTTACCGCGGAGGTCCTCGATCGTCTTGACCCCGCTGTCCGGACGCGCCACCAGGTAGTAGCCGCCGCTGGTTCCCGGATTCGCCTGCAGCCCAACGGTTACCAGGTCGGTGACGCCGCTGTCGACTGCGATGGGCACCGGCGCCTCGCCGATCGAACCCACGTCGGCCGCTCCCGAGCGCAGCGCCTCGATGACCGCGGCGCCACCGCTGAAATCCGCGAAGTCGACCTCATACGGCGTCCCCTGCCCGGCGTTGGCCAGATTCCACGGCAGCGACTGGGTCCCGTTCTGTTCGGCGATGACGAGCTTGGTGCCCGCGGGCACCTCGGTCCTGGCCGCGATCCTAACCGTGTCGATGGCGGTTTCGGATTCGTCGTCGGATAACCCGCATGCGCTGAGCAGCAACGGGATCAGCAGGAGTGCCGCCGAGCCCCGCCGCATTCGACCGCCAGATGGCATGTGATTCATTCCTTGTCTTCGGATACACCGAGTTCGGACAGCAATCGCTTTCGTAGCGAGGAGAATTCGTGCGTGTCCCGGGTTCTGGGTTTGGGCACCGTGACGTCGACGTCGAGAGAGATGACGCCGTCGGTCAGCACGATCACGCGGTCGGCGAGCAGGATCGCCTCGTCGACATCGTGGGTCACCAACAGAACCGCCGGAGTGTGCCTGCGGTACAGGTCCATCAGCAGACCGTGCATCTTGATCCTGGTAAGCGCGTCCAGAGCACCGAAGGGTTCGTCGAGCAGCAGTAACTGCGGCTCACGCACCAGGGCCCGGGCCAGGGCCACCCGCTGCGCCTCGCCCCCGGACAGCGTGCGCGGCCACGCCTTGGCTTTGCCCGCCAGGTTGACCTCCCCCAGCGCTGCCAGCGCGCGCTGTTGCACCACGCCGGTCGACGGCAATCCGATCGTCACGTTGGCGAGCACCCGCTGCCATGGCAGCAGCCGGGAATCCTGGAAGACGATCGCGCGCCGCTCGGGTACCCGCAGGTCGCCTTCCACATCGCTGTCGAGTGCACCGAGGGCGCGCAGGAACGTGCTCTTGCCGGAACCGCTGCGGCCCAACAGGGCGACGAACTCGCCGGCCCTGATCTCCAGGTCGAGGCCGTCGATGATCACGTTGTCGCCGAACCGCTTCCGGACGTCGCGAGCGATCACCACCGCTGGTGCACCGGCCGCGGTGGGCGGCGCGTCAGTCACCGTCATAGGCCCGCCTCCAGGTGAGCAGACGACCTTCCAGGAACCGGACCACCAGGATCGAGATCAGACCGAGGATCGCGTAGACCGCGATCAGCACGAAGACGATGTCGATCTGGAAGTACTCCCGGGCGTCGGTCATCATGCGGCCGAGGCCCTTCTTGGCGTTGATCGTCTCGGCGAAGATCAGCGACAGCCAGGACGCGGTCAGCGCCAGGCGCAGTCCGACCAGAAACCCGGGTAGCGATCCGGGAATGATGACCCGGTAGATCATCTCGGCCCGGCCTGCACCGAAGGAGCGGGCCGCCTCGACCAGGGCGGCGTCCACACTGCGGATCGCGCTGAATGTGTTGATGTAGATCGCGACGGCGACGGCCAGCGTGATCAACAGAATCTTCGGGACCTCGCTGATCCCGAACCATACGATCAGCAGCGGCACCAGCGCGAAGTTCGGTACCGCGCGCAGCACTTCCATATTCGCGTCGACAAAGTTCTCCCCGATCCGGGACAGGCCGGAAATCAGCGCCAGGCCCAGTCCGAGCACCACCCCGAACACCAAGCCGTAGCCGACCCGTAACAGGCTGGCGGTCAGGTGGTCCTGAAACGTGCCGTCGGCGATCAGCGTCCAGGCCGCACCGAGCACCCGGGTCGGCGGCGGCACCGTGCGCTCGTCGAAAATGCCGACGGTGGACAGCAGTTGCCACAGGCCCACCAGCAGGACCGGCCCCAACAGCCGCTGCACCGGCCGCGGCACCACCGGCTTGCGCTGCACTCGCCGCACGGCCGCGCGCGGGTCGACGAGCCGGATCGGGACATCGGCGGACACGGCGGCGGCAGGCCGCGACAGCAGGACGGACATCTCAGGCGGCACCGAAGTAGTCGCCCGAAATCGACTCCGATGCAACACCGTCCGGACCGACCGGAATGTCACCCACCAGCGTGATGCGGTGTAGCACCCGGTCGCCCTCGACGTGCTCGAAATCGCGCGGCGCCAGGTGCAGCGCAGCCCGGTTGTCCCAAAACGCCACGCTGCCCGACTCCCATTTGAACCGCACCGTGTACTCCGGACGTGCGATCTCCTCGAAGAGCAGATCCAGCAGATGCCTGCTCTCGCGGGGCGAGAGGTTGACGATCTCGCGGGTGAAAGACGGGTTGACGTAGAGCACCTTCTCTCCCGTCTCCGGGTGCACCCGGACGACCGGATGGATGGTGGCGAGCGGGTTGGTGCGGACCAGATCGCCGATCTTCTCGGCACTGCGTTCGGCCGACGTCGTCGCACCGAAACGGTGCTCGGCACGCAGCTCGCCGAGCAGGTTCTGCACCGCCGGCGACAGACCCGCATATACCGCAGCCACATTGGTGAACTGGGTATCCCCGCCGTACTCGGGCACGCGCTCTGCTCGCAGTATCGAATGCGACGGAGGGTTGATCAACGGGGTGACGTCGGCGTGCCAGCCGGGACCGTTCGGGCTCTGCCGTTTGCGGTACTTGGTGCCGTACCGATGGTCGTAGGCGGCCGGCGAGACCGTATGGATTTGCGGGAATTCGGCTGGGGCAGAGTCGCCCTCGTATGGATGGCCGGCAGTCACGTCCCCGAATTGGGCGCCGAACGCGATCTGCGCCGCGTGGTCGAGCTCCTGCCCGCGGAAGAACACGACCTTCCACCGGTGCAGTGCGGCACGGATCGCTTCGACCTGTTCTGGTGCCAGCGGCGCGGCGAGATCGATCCCGTCGATCAAGGCCCCGGTGTGACCCGACAACGGACTGACGGTGACTTCAGAAGCAGACAGTTCAGTAGTAGACATAGCCACGCTCCCCTCGAAAGCGGCTGCTTGTTTCGGAAATTCGACGCTAACGAGGTTCGCCTGCAGGGATACCGGTTTGAATCGGCGTGACGGGAATGGCGGTCGACGCCGGCGACACCGAAGTGACGTTGCCGGCCGCCGGACGTGCACATCACCCAAACCGCTTCTGCCTGCGGCGTACTGGCCCACACCGGGCAGACGAGCACGAATCTGGCTGTTGCCGAGCTAATTTCAGGGCCACCATGCGACCGCCCCACACAGAACGCGGGTTTCGGCCAATTCCCGGGTGTCGCCCACGGCGCCCCGCCTCGTCGTGCACAATATGAGCTCGCGTCAGCGCCCGCCGCCGCCTGCCACGCCCATCACACCGCCGTTCTCCGGGAGCAAGCTTGGTCACCTGCCTCGTTTCCACACCGCATCCGCCGTATCAGCCGGCTCGTCGCGGACGGCATCGGAAGGCACCGGAGCGACGCTGGCTGCCCGTTGGAATCGGGGTGGCGGCTGCGGCCGTGGTCAGCTCGATGCTCACCGCATTCGTCATCCTCACCACGCTCACCTCCAAGTTCTCGGCCAGGGATTCGGTCTACGCCGTCGGCGCCAGAACCTACGAGGTGAAGCCGAACCGGCCTCTACAGCGCACCTTCACCGCACGCGCCGCAACGCCGCCGGTCGCGGCGTTCGCCTCCGACGGATCCGGCTTCGTCGATTCCTCGGCGCGCTGCGCGGACACCCAGACGGCCCGGGCGATCGGCCGCACCGAAGGATCACTCGTCGTGATCTGCCTGGACCGCACCGGCAGGCTGGAGTACCACGGTGTCCGGCTCTCCGACAAAGCGGCGCTGGCAGCGTCGGCCGACCTCACCCCGGGGCGCAAGTTCGTGGCCCGCAACTACCAGGTCAATTACGCGGTCTCGCCGACCGAGTTGCT
The DNA here is from genome assembly GCF_019645875.1 of Mycolicibacterium senegalense. Taxonomy (GTDB): domain Bacteria; phylum Actinomycetota; class Actinomycetes; order Mycobacteriales; family Mycobacteriaceae; genus Mycobacterium; species Mycobacterium senegalense. Next base: position 2,874,901 of record NZ_CP081000.1, read on the forward strand.
GGTCACCTCGGGCAACGCGGTGCTCAAACGCGAACCGATGGTCGAATACCGCGAGATCCTGTCCACGCCGGTGGTCGTCGCACCGCGGTAACCGCGTTAAGCTGGGCCGCTCATCGGCCACACGGCGGGAGAACGATGTCCACATTCTGGCGGTACGTCCGGATCCAGGCGATGGTGTTCGTGGTCGGTATCGTCGGGCCGATCTTCTTGGTCGTTTACTTTGCCGCCCAACCGGATCCGACGCTCAAATGGATGTACTTCACGGGGCTGGTCATCACCGCGCTCGAAGTTCTCATCGCGCTCGAGTTGACCCGTGTCAGCACGCCCACCGATACCACCATCGATCGCCCGGAGTGATGTGACATGGATTCGTCATCGGCATTCGAGCTTGCCCGCACCGACGCGATCGGACAGGCGGCGTTGGCCGCTGCCGGTGAGGTGACCGCCGTCGAGTTGCTCGACGCCGCGATCATCAGGGTCGAGGCGACCCGCGGTCTCAATGCCGTGATCACCGACTTGTTCGACCGGGGTCGCGCCCAGGCCGCAGCCCTCGACGAGTCCGGGGTGCTACGCGGTGAGCGATCCGGCCCGCTGGCCGGGGTGCCGTTCCTGCTCAAGGATCTCGGCACGGCACTCGCAGGCACTCGCGAATCGATGGGGTGCCGCGCGTTGCGCGACCATGTGGCATCCGAAACGGCGTGGACGGTGAACTGCTACCTCGATGCGGGCCTCGTGGTGTTCGGCAAGACCAACACCCCCGAGTGGGGCAACCACTGCACCACCGAACCGCTGCTTTTCGGCCCGACGGTGAATCCGTGGTCGCCCGCCGTGACCCCGGGCGGATCCAGCGGCGGTTCGGCCGCGGCAGTGGCCGCCGGAGTGGTGCCCGCGGCCTCCGGCGGGGACGGAACCGGTTCCATCCGCGTGCCGGCGTCATGTTGCGGCGTCGTCGGCCTCAAGCCCCGACGCGGCCGATCCTCCTTCGCCCCGGATGCCGGGCACGGACTCGAGGGGCTGGTCAACAATCACGCCCTGACCCGAACCGTCCGTGACTGCGCGGCGCTGTTGGACGTCGTCGCCGGCACCGTGCCCGGCGATCCCTACAGCGCCGCCGCCGCACCGGTCTCCTTCCTCGACACGGCCGCACAGACACCGTCTGCGCAGCGCATCCTGATCGCCACCTCGTCGCCGTTTCCCACCGAACGAATCGACCCCGAGGTGGTGGCAGCGGTCGAGGCCGCCGGGCGGTTGTTGGAGGGCCTCGGGCATCACCTCACGCCGGGCGCTCCCACGGTCGACGCCGATGTGGTCGCCGACGCCGTCGCGGTGCTGCACACCGTCAGCAACGCGCAGTTGCACGAACTGGCCCGGCAGCATCTGGGCCGGGCGCCCCGTGAGGACGAGTTCGAGCCGAGCACCTGGGTGATGATCCGCGAGGGCTTCACCACCACCGGTCTGGCCTATGCCAACGCCATCGCCGACGTCCATGCCCAGACGCGGCGGTTCGCCGCGGAAATGGCCGGTCACGATGTGCTGCTGGTGCCGACGCTGCTGACCGGACCGCCGCCCTACGGGCTGCTCAACCAGCCCCGGGGCACCACCCGGGCCTTCTTCGACGTCGAGTTCGCCACCACCGGCTGGACGGCCCTGGCCAACATCACCGGCTGGGCTGCCATATCGCTGCCGCTGGGGCAGACCTCCGGCGGCCTGCCGATCGGGGTGCAGCTGATGGCTCCCGACGAGTCGGTCCTGCTCAGCCTGGCCGGTCAGTTGGAGCAGGCTGACCCGTGGGCTGCCCGCACCCCGCCCCGATGGGTGGGCGCTGCCGCCGCGACGTAGCCGCATATCCTCTCCAGTGAACTGTGCGCCACTGTGGTGTGCGCAACAGCAGCACAGCGCGACGCCGTCTTCAAAGGAGTAGACAACCTCATGGTGAACCAGCAGCAGGCCGACAAGATGACCGCGGGCAAGGGCTTCATCGCCGCGCTCGACCAGAGTGGTGGGTCCACCCCGAAGGCCCTGCGTCTGTACGGGGTCGAGGAGAGCGCCTACTCCTCCGAAGAGGAGATGTTCGACCTGATCCACCAGATGCGCTCGCGCATCATCACCTCCCCGGTGTTCAACGGTGATCGGGTGCTGGCCGCGATCCTGTTCGAGCAGACCATGGACCGCACCATCGAGGGCAAGCCCACCGCGACCTACCTGTGGGAGGACAAGGGCGTGGTGCCGCTGCTCAAGATCGACAAGGGTCTGGCTGACGCGGCCGACAGCGTGCAGGTGATGAAGCCGATGCCCGGCCTGGACGATCTGCTGGCGCGGGCGGCGAAGAACGGCATCTTCGGCACCAAGGAGCGTTCGGTGATCGGCGCCGCGAACGCCGAGGGCATCGCCGCCGTGGTCGCCCAGCAGTTCGACGTCGCCAAGCAGGTCCTGTCGCACGGCCTGATCCCGATCATCGAGCCCGAGGTCACCATCTCGATCTCCGACAAGGCCGAGGCCGAGGTGCTGCTGCGCGACGAGATCACCAAGAACCTCGACGCGCTGCCGGCTGATCAGAAGGTGATGCTCAAGCTGACCCTGCCGACGCAGACCAATCACTACCAGTCGCTGGTCGAGCACCCCAAGGTGATGCGAGTGGTGGCGCTGTCCGGCGGCTACTCCCGCGACGAGGCCAACAAGCTGCTGGCCGCCAACACCGGCGTGATCGCCAGCTTCAGCCGCGCGCTGACCGAAGGCCTGTCGGCTCAGCAGAGCGACGACGAGTTCAACGCGACGTTGGACAAGTCCATCCAGTCGATCTACGACGCTTCCGTCGCCGGCTGACCGCGTACCCGGACAGGCGAGGCACTCGAAGATGGTCATCCCGATCGATCGCCCCAAGTTGGAGGGCAATATCGCCGTGGGCGACGGCCGACAGCTCGGGTTCGCCGAATTCGGTGATCCGCAGGGCCGTGCGGTCTTTTGGCTGCACGGCACCCCGGGAGCGCGGCGGCAGATCCCGACCGAGGCCCGGATCTACGCCGAGCAGCACCACATCCGGCTGATCGGCGTGGACCGTCCCGGCATCGGGTCCTCCACTCCCCACCAATACAACCGGGTGCTGGATTTCGGTGACGACCTACGCACCATCGCCGACACGTTGGGCATCGACACGATGGCCGTCATCGGGTTGTCCGGTGGCGGGCCCTACACCCTGGCCACCGCGGCCGCCATGCCCGACCGGGTGGTGGCGGCCGGGGTACTCGGCGGCGTGGCGCCGATGGTGGGCCCGGATGCCATCAGCAGTCCACTGATGCAGCTCGGCGCGGCCGTCGCCCCGATCCTGGAGGTGGCGGGCGCACCGATCCGCTTGGCGGCTTCCGGGCTGATCCGGCTGATCCGTCCGGTCGCCTCGCCGGCGCTCGAGATCTACGCGCGGATCTCCCCCGAGGGCGACCGGCGCATGCTGGCCAGGCCCGAGTTCAAGGCCATGTTCCTCGACGACCTGCTCAACGGCAGCCGCAAGCAGCTGGCAGCGCCGTTCTACGACATCGTGGTGTTCGAGCGGGACTGGGGTTTCCGGCTCGACGAGGTCAAGGTTCCGGTGCGCTGGTGGCACGGCGACCACGACCACATCGTGCCGTTCGCACACGGACAGCATGTGGTCTCCCGATTGCCCGACGCGGTGATGACCGAGCTGCCCTACGAAAGCCACCTCGGTGGACTGGGCTGTGCACAGGAGATCATGGGCACCATGGTCGAGATGTGGGACAAGGCGAAGACGGACTGAGCCCACCCCGGGGGTTGACCTCAACCATTGTTGAGGGTCGAGGCTGTCGTCATGACAACCTCGATGACCCAGATCCGGGCCGACCTGTGGGAAACCCGTACCGACACACCGTTTCCCGGTTTGACCACACACTCCTACCTGTGGACCGCGGGCGGGCACAACGCGCTGTTCTACTGCCCCGCCAGTGACGCCGACTTCGCCACACTGGATTCCCTCGGCGGGATCGACGACCACTATCTGTCGCACCAGGACGAGGCCGGCCCGATGCTGGCCCGGATCGCCGAACGGTTCGGTGCCCGGTTGCATGCGCCCGCCGCCGAACGCGAGACGATCGGCCGGCACCGCCCGATCGACGTACCGCTGTCGACCCGCCATGTCGATGACCGCGGCGTCGAGGTGATCCCCACTCCCGGACACACCCCCGGCAGCACGAGCTATCTGGTCGAAGGTGCACGGGGCCGGTACCTGTTCACCGGGGACACCATGTTCGTCGCCGCAGACGGCCGGTGGTCGACATTCGTGATTCCCGGCATCGGCGACTCCGCGGCCATGACCGATAGCCTGCACGTGCTGGCGAGCTTGCGGCCCGATGTCGTCATCTCGAGCGCTTATGGGGCGCGTGCCGTCACGGTCCTCGACGAGGGCGCCTGGCCGGCCTGCGTGGAGGAGGCACTGGCGTCGATTCCGGTGAACCGGTGAGTTTCGAGTAGCGAACTACGCTAGGCCCGGCTGCAGCCCGTTTCCATACTTCGAACAACTGGCGATGTGCCAGCGGTCCGGAGGTCGGCAATGGCAACGATCGGCACACACGCAGTAGTACTGGGCGCGAGCATGGGCGGTCTGCTGGCGGCGCGGGCGCTGGCTGAGTTCTTCGACACCGTCACGCTCGTGGAGCGCGACGAATTGCCCGACGGTCCGGCCCAACGGCGGGGCGTCCCGCAGGGACGGCACGCCCACGGACTGCTCAGCGGCGGTCTGCAAGCGATGGGCGAGTTGTTTCCCGGGCTTCCCGAGGACCTGGCCGCCGACGGTGCGACCGTGCTCGAAGGCACGAATCTGGCTCTGGTGTCGCTCACATTCGGCGGCCATCGACTCAATCTCGACGGACAACCGTCCAAACCGATCTCGTCGTATCTGGCCAGCCGACCGTTCCTGGAGTCGCACGTGCGCGACCGGGTGCGCGCCATCGGCAATATCCGCATCCTCGACGGGCACGACGCCGTCGAGTTGCTGATGGATGACCACCGGCGGGTGACCAGCGTCCTCGCGGCTCCTCGAGGCGGTGGCCCCGGACAGGCGATCACCGCCGATCTGATCGTCGATGCGATGGGCCGCGCCGGGCGTACGCCGGCGTTTCTGGAGAGCGCGGGCTTCGGACGTCCCGCCGAGGACCGAATCCCGGTGCACGTGGCCTATTCCAGCCAATTGATGCGCTTGGGGGCCGACGCTCCCCGCGATCGGCTCACCCTGGTCGGGGCAGTTCCGGAAAGACCCTGCGCCGGTTCGTTGTTCGCCTACGAAGACGACACCTGGCTGCTCACCACCGCGGGCCTGAACGGTCACGAGCCGCCGGCCGACCTGGACGGCATGATCGAATTCGTCGAGGATCTGTTTCCCGCCGAAACCGTCGCGGCCCTGCGCAGTGCGCAGCCGCTGGGGCCGGTCGCCACGTTCCGCTATCCGGCGAGCGTGCGCCGACGCTACGAGCGCATGCCCCGGTTCCCCGACGGTCTGCTGGTCTTCGGTGACGCGATCTGCAGCTTCAACCCGGTCTACGGACAAGGCATGTCGGTGGCCGCACTCGAGGCGCTGGCGCTGCGCGACTGCCTGACCCGGGGAGCCGACGACCTGGGCCGCAGATTCCTGCGCGCCGCGGCCGGCTGCGTCAATACCGCATGGCAGATGGCCTGCGGCGCCGATCTGGCCCTGCCGCAGATCCCGGGGCACCGCCCGGTCTCGGTGCGGCTGTCCAACTGGTACACCGAGCGGGTGCTCACCGCCGCCGAGCACGACCCGGTGGTCACCGAGGCGTTCTTCCGGGTGATGAACCTCGTCGATCCGCCCAGCCGCCTGATGCATCCGTCCATCGTGCGGCGGCTGGCCATCGGCGCGTCCAGGCGCTCGCGCCAGTCGGCGCTCGGCGAAGCAGTCGTCGCGCGAACCTGAGGGCGTGCGGCTACTCGCCGATTCCGGTGAGAGCCCGGCGCAGCAGGTGCATGGCCACCGTGGTGGCCCGTTCCCGGATATCGGCGCGATCACCCGGCAGACGCAGGGTGCGGGTGATCGCCGTCGACCCCGACCGAACCGCGAAACACACGGTGCCGACCGGCTTTTCCGGACTACCGCCATCCGGGCCGGCGATACCGCTGATGGCCACCGCGGTATCAGCGCCGAAATGGTGCAGCGCGCCGGTGACCATCGACTCGACCACCGGTTCGGACACCGCTCCGTGCTCGGTGATCAGAAGCGGATCAACGTTGAGCAGTTCAGCTTTCGCCTCATTCGAGTAGCTGACCACCCCGCCGGCGAGGTATTCCGAGCAACCCGGGATGTCAGCCAGACGAGCAGCCAGCAGCCCGGCCGTACACGATTCCGCGGTGGCGATCCGATGCCCGGCAAGCAGTCCGGCCACCTGCTGATCCACGGTCGTGCCGTCCTCGGAGTAGAGAGCGGCACCGTGCCGGTCGCGCAGCAACGTCAGCAGGGCCTGGTAAGCCGCGGCCGAGCCGGGCTCGTAGCGGGTGACGATCTCCAGTTCACCGCGGCGCAGGCAGGTGGTGATCTCGAGATCGCCGAAACCCGCGATCGTGCCCTCGGCGTCGCGCAGCGTCTCCGCCAGGCCGGACTCGGCCAAGCCGAACATCCGCACCGTCTCCTGGCGGTAGTGGGTACGTCCCGAAATCGCCTGCTGCACAGCCTCTGTCGCGACAGCCGTGCGCCACATGGGCTGCAATTCGCGCGGCGGGCCGGGCAGCACGACCACCGTGGGACTGCCGCCCACGACGACGCCGGGAGCGGTACCCACCGGCGCGAGAACCTCGGCACCGGCGGGCACCATGGCCTGCTTGCGGTTGGCCGCGCGCACCGCGTCGAAATCCACTCCGGGCCGGTCGCCGATCAGCTTGCGCAGGATCGCCGCGATCCGCTCCTCCATGGCCGCGTCGAGAACGAGTTCACGACCACAGAACTCGGCGACGGTCGCCACGGTGAGATCGTCGGCCGTCGGCCCGAGGCCACCGCTGGTCACGATCAGGTCCACACCTTCGGCGGCCAGGAAACTCAGCTGCGCCGCGATGTCCCGGGGACGGTCGCCGCAGATGGTGATGTGGGCGAGCTCCACCCCGAGCTCGAGAAGCTGGTCGGCCAGCCAGGGGCCGTTGCGGTCCTGAACCCTTCCGGTGAGTACTTCGGTTCCGGTAACGACGATGCCTGCACGTGCGCTCACCACGTGAACACTACGCAGCAGCCCGGCGGCCACGATCAGAAGCTGTAGCCCAATTCCGCCGGAACGTCACTCGCGAAGGCCGCACCGAGCCGCCGCACCACCTCTGAGTCCTTGCCACGCAACCGGTTCGCGGCGACGAACGCCTGAGGGCGGTGGCTGCCCAGGTACAGGCTGCCCAGGACGTCGAGGTCGAGTTCGATGTCAGCAGAAGCATCGGTCGGCGTGCACCGGGCCTGACCGTCGCGAATCTGCAGGGAGAAGCGTCCGCCGTCACCGCGGAAACCGTCGGTCACCTCCAGCACGGCGTCGAGGTCGGCCTGATACCGGCGGCCCTGCAGGGCAACCGGGATGTTCATGATCCGGACCCACAGATCGTCGCTGCTGGACGTCACCCGCGCCAGCCGCGGATTGGTCAGCAGGTAAGGCAGCGGGTCGCCCGGATGGGTCCAGATGCTCACCTTCTCCATCAGGTCCATTCCCAGCAGCGCCCGCCAGAGGGCGATGTAGGCATCCGTGGTCACCGCGGTCACCTCTCGTACTCGCAGCGACCTGGACTCCTCTCCGTGTACCCGGTACAGCGCGTAGCCGTCGGGGTGCAGGAAGGCGAACAGCTCGGACCCACCGTCGCGGGTGTTCTCCCGGTCGGCCAGGACGTCGTCCCACAGCGCGGTCGGGCAGGCCAGCCCGCCCGGCGTCCGCTGCCGCCAGCGCTCGTAGATCTCGGCGAACGTATCGCGGTGATCGGCGGGTTTGACCAGGCGCACACCGCCCGGGTCGGGCACGCCGGCGTGGAACTGAGCGAACCTGCGATCGATCGTCATCAGATGCACAGTGGTGGCCGGGCCATAGCCGAACCGCCCGTAGATTCCGCCTTCGCTCGCGGTGAGGGCCGCTATCGGGTACTGCGCATCGGCGATCCGCTGGTGCAACTCGGTGTACATCGAGCGCAGGATCCCGCGCCGTCGATGGGTGGGCGCCACTGCCACATAGCTGATGCCGGCCGCGGGCAGCAGTGCCCCGCCCGGGACGGTGAGCGTGAGATCGAGGTAGATCGACTGCCCGACGATGTCGCCGTCACCGGCACGCATCACCACGCCGCCGCCGGGTGGCACCATCTGCTGCCACGCCGCCATTGAATCCGGGTGGTTCACCTCACCGAACGCGGTGTTGCCGAGCAGCGCCATGCCCGCCCAGTCGGCGTCGGTGACGGTGTCCAGCTTGAGTGTTGTTGCCGAAGCAGCGTTGTCGATCACGGAATCCGACAGTGCCACACCGTCAGCGGCCGTGGCGACCGATTTTCGGCCCGCGAGATCGGGCCGACCGGCGACTCAGCGCTTGAGCCACCCGTTCAAGGTCGCCAGTTCGCGGGTGTAGGTGGTCATGATGTCGTCCTGGTACAGCGTCGCCCCGCTGATCGTGTCGGCGCCCTGCCACACCACTCTGATCCGGTTGGCGCCGCGCTGGTAGACGTCCACCCGGTCGACGTCACGATGCAGCCATCCGCCGCTCTCGGCCAACTGGCTGATCTCATGGCGCTCATCGGTTGTGGTCATCACCCGATCCTATCGTCGTGCCCGCTGGTCGATCGGTACCACCGTCGGCGCACTGTTGTAGCCGCTGACGCGGACCCAGTTGGCCGCGGGCTCCGAGCCCGTCACCGTGCCGGTCACCTCCACCGTCTCCCCTGGATAGACGGTGACGTAATTGTCGGAGTATTCGATCGGCAGGATCTCGTCACCGTCATGGGTGGTGGTGATCTCGGCGCGTTCGAAGAACGCGATCCCACGTCCGGGATTGTGCAGCCGGATCTGCACGCTCGCACCGCCGCCGGAAGAGTCGTTCCGGTGCGCGGTCACCTGCAGCCGGGTCTGCGGCATCGTGTTCAGCGGGGTCATATCGGCCCAGCTGCTCTGCACCAGGTCGAACGCCTGGTCGTTGACGGGTGGGCCGACGTCATCGAGTTGCTGCGACTGCCAGTAGGTGTTGTCGGCGACGACGCCGCCGTTCTCGTCGAGCAGTTCAGCTCGGATGAACACCACCGGCGAGTCGAGGGCCAGCCGCGGCAGCGACAACCCCGGCACGACGCCGTTGGACGGCACGGCCGGCACGTCGGCGCCCCGGTCGTCGCGCACCCGGCCGGTCAGGTCGTAGGTCCGCACCCGAACCCGCAGGCCGGTCCGCTCCTGCGCGGACTGGTTGACCACGCTCACGTGGGCGGTGTCGTGATCGCCGGTGGCATACGCGTCGAACACCACCGAGAGCGGGCGCAAACCCTTCTTCGCGCCGTAATAGGCGCCGCCGGGTCGCAGGTAGTAGTCGAAGAGGTGCCCGAAGAACGACGGCCAGTGGTTGTTGAGCATCCAGTAGATGGTCATCTTGTGGTTGTCCCACCCGCCGGCCGCGAACGCCTCGAACTGCGCGCGGGTGGACTCGTAATGCGCCAGTTGGGCCTTGCGGGCGAATTCCTCTGCGCTACCCGACGATCCGTAGCGCTGCATCACCGCGGTGCGGATGCTCTCCAGGGCGGCGTTGCTCGGGTTGGCCCCGGCGTGGAAGTACCACGCTTCGTTGATCGGCCAGAGTTTGTCCTTGGGGATGAACTTCTGCAGGCTGGCGAACGGCGGGATGTGCTCGTTGTCGCCCTGTTCGGCGTTGGAGCCGCGGGTGGCCTGGTAGCGGCCGCTGAACCAATAGCTCGGCGGGCGCCAGGTGTAGGGGCCTGCCATGTGGATGCCGTCCCAGTCAGGTTCCCCGTTGGCGTCGCGCGCCAAGGAGGAAACGGTGTCGACGACGGTGTTGGGCCAGTGCAGATCGCGCAGGATGCCGTGATAGCCCGCGAGCACCGGCGCCGGCGGCTTGCCGTCGCTGCCGTTGGCCCAGAGGAACGCCGACGCGTGCCCGCGTAGCGACAGGATCTGCGAGCGCATGCTCTCGTCGGCCACCCGCCGGTCCTCGTCGTCCCACTGCCACCACTTCTCCCACTGGTTGCAGCACATCCAGCCGTACATCAGCGGGATGCCGAGTTCGTCGGCCCGCTCGATGATGTTGTCGCCCGGGAACTTTCCCTCCAGACGCAGCATGTTCAATCCCAGATCCCGGACGTACCCGAGGATGACGTCCTCACGCTGCGGGTCGTAGGAGAACAACAGGTCGGGTGTGTACGCGGCGCCCCGGACCAGAAAATCACGCCCGTTCACGGTCAGGTAGAAACTCCCGCCGCGGCCCAGGTCGGGAAACTGCTCGTCAGCGTCGCGGTGCTGCGCCACGGTGCGGATGCCGAACCGGGACTCCAGGGTGTCGGTGGCCCGGCCGTACCGTAGAAATTCCAACCGCAGGTCATACAGATCGGGCCGGCCCATGGTGTAGGGCCACCACAGATCCGGGTTGCTGACCCGCAGCGCCGCGAAAGTATCTGGATCGAACCGGATTTCACGCTTCTCCCCCGGTGCCAGGCTGACCGCTTGATCCACCGAGATGGCCGGTTTGCCGGGCCGGCTGATCCGGGCCCGCACCACGCCGCGCATCGGGGTATCGGCCGTGTTGTGGATGTCGGAGTAGACGGTGAGCCGGGCCGAGTCGGTGGCGGGCAGCGGCAGCTCCGTGGTGACCAGCGGGTCGCTGAGCACAACCTGTCCCGAGTAGCTGAGGTACACGGGTTTGAAGATGCCCGCATTGCGGTCGGCCACATAGGAATTGCCGCGCAGCGGGTTCTTACCCGGGCCCTGGTAACCGATGCGGTTCCAGTTGAGCCAATCCCACCAGCTGTCGGCCAGCTCGACACCGTCGATGTCCTGCAGCGACTGCTCGGGCGTCACCTTGACCGCCAGCGTGTTGACGCCGCCGGGGTTGATCCATTCGGTCGCGTCGATCTCGTGGATCGTGTGCATGCCCACCAGCAGGGAATTGCCGGCGATCATGGTGCCGTTGAGCCACACCTCGGCGCGGTAGTTGATGCCCGGGAAATCCAGCCGGTAGCTCGAGCTGCCCTGCGGTGCGGTGAATGTCGTGCGGTACCACCAGTCCTGCCGGAACAGGTCGTCGGGCACATCGGCCAGGTTGTCACCCACGTACAGGTCGGGATAGGTGCCGTCGGCCTGGAGTGCGGCGAGCACGGTGGACGGCATCTGCTCGACCGGATGCCAGTCGGCTTTCACCTCGCCGGGTCTGGACATGGCCGCGCCGTCGGCGGTAACGGTGCGCGCCGAGGCCAGCTGCCAGCCCTGCGCCAGTTCCATCCGCCCGGACGGTGGCTCTGGCTTGGCGAACGGCGGGAAGTCCGCCGCGCACAGCGACAGCACCAGCACTGCGACGACCAGGCCGACGAAACCCGTGACGCTCAGGCCGGCGCGGCGATTCCGGGCGGAAATGGGCAGCTCCTCACAGACCGGTCAGGTGGCACCGTGTCGGCGAGTCGATGCCCTGCCGGGTCATTCTGCCGTGGTCCGTACCGCCGCGTGCGGCCGGTGCGGATCAGAGCTTGTGCGGTACGTCGTTGACGATGCCGCCGTCCATGACGAACTCAGCGCCCGTGGCGTACCGGGACTCGTCGCTGGCCAGGAACACGACGAAGGTGGACACCTCGTCGGGCTGGCCCGGCCGGCCCAGCGGAATGCTGAGCATGTCCTCGGGGAAGTGCTCGGTCATCGGGGTGCGGATGAAACCGGGGTGGATCGAGTTGACCCGGATCTGCTTGGCACCGAGCTCCAGCGCCGCAGACTTGGTCAGACCGCGCACCGCCCACTTGGATGCGACATACGGATGCACCATGGCCGCGCCGCGCAATCCCTCGATGGACGACACGTTGATGATCGAGCCGCCGCCCGCGGCTTTCATCGCCTTGACACACGCCTGCATCCCCAGGAAGGTGCCGGTCAGGTTGACGTCGATCACCTTCTGCCACTGGGCCATGTCGAACTTGCCGATCTGGCCGAGCGCGACGATCCCGGCATTGTTCACCAGAACATTGAGCAGGCCGAACTCCGACGTGGCGGTTTCCACCGCGGCGTTCCACTGGTCTTCTTCGGTGACGTCGAGATGCACGTAGCGGACCGAATCGCCGAGCTCGGCGGCCAGCTTCTTACCGTCGTCGTCGAGGATGTCCCCGATCACCACCTTGGCACCCTCGGCGACCAGCGCCCGGGCGTGCTCCGCGCCCATGCCCCGCGCGCCGCCACTGATGAGTGCCACTTTTCCGTCTACCCGTCCCATGACGGGTGAGGCTACCGCGTGCGGCTTGAAATTAGAACCTGTTCCAATTTGGGCCTCGGATCGGCATACTGCGATCAGACCGAACACCTTGAGGAGACCTGTATGGCCATTCGCGTGGCGATCGTCGGCACCGGAAACTGCGGCCGGCTGGCCCTGATCCAGCTCATCGACGACCCCCGGTTCGAACTCGTCGCGGTGGGCACCTCGACCGAGGCGAAGGTCGGCCTGGACGCCGGCGAACTGGCCGGCCTGGACGGCGTCACCGGAGTTACCGCCACGCTCGGCATCGATGCCGCGATCGCCGCCAAACCGGACTGCCTGGTGTACTGCGCGATGGGTGACACTCGCCCCGTGGAAGCCACCCGCGATGTGATGGCCGCACTGGCCGCCGGGATCAATGTGGTCGGCTCGGCCCCGGGCGGCCTGCAATTCCCCTGGGGCGCCATGCCGGAGAAGGCCATCGCCCGGGTCGAAGAAGCTGCCCAGGCGGGCAATTCAAGCGTGTTCATCACCGGCGTCGACCCCGGATTCGCCACCGACCTGGTGCCGTTCGCGATCGCCGGTACCTGTCAGCGCATCGATCAGATCAAGACCATGGAGATCGCCGACTACGCCACCTATGACGGCACCGAGGTGATGTCGATCGTCATGGGATTCGGCAATCCGATCGACCAGCCCGGAATGTTGTTTCTTCCTGGAATCCTCAGCGCCGCTTGGGGAACCGCGATCCGGATGCTCGCCGCCGGACTGGGCGTCGAAGTCGAAGACATCACCGAGCACTACGAGTTGGAGCCGGCGCCCGAGGACATCGAGGTCGCGACCGGCGTCATCGCCAAGGGCACGGTGGCGGCGATGCGCTTCCAGATCAACGGCATGGTCGGCGGTAAGCCGGTGATCGTGGTCGAACACGTCACCCGGGTGCGCGCGGACCTGCGGCCGGACTGGGCGCAGCCGGCCCAGCCCGGCGGCTCCTACCGCGTCGAGATTGTCGGCGAGCCTTCCTACGTGGTCGACATCTGCCCCACCAGCCGCAAGGGAGACCACAACCACGCCGCGATCGTGGCGGCAGCCGGACGCATCGTCAACGCCATCCCCGACGTCATGGCCGCCGAGCCCGGCATCCGCACGACCCTGGACCTGCCGCTCGTCACGGGCAAGGGCCTGCACAGGTCGAGTTAGGCACCCGGACGGAGCCGGCGTTCGCCGCGGCGCCGGCCACCCGGACGGGGCACGGTGAGCACCGGCCAGTCCTGTTCGGTGGCGGCCGAGGCCAGACCTGGTCGCGGATTCACCGGCCGCGGATGACCCACCAGACGCATCAGCGCGCTGTCCTCGGGACCGTCGGCATAGAAATAGCTGCGCGCCAGGTCTACCCGCTCAGTCCGGCAAAACGCCTGCACCGCATCGGCCTTACGCGCTCCCCAGATGATGGGTTCGATGATCCCGCCGGTCAACCGGCCCTGGTCGTCGGTGGCGAAGCGATTGCACAGCACGTGGTCGATACCCAGGTGCCGCGCGACCGGCTCGGCATGAATGGTCAGCGCCGAGGAACTCATCACCACCGTGTGCCCGCGATCCTGGTGGCGACGCACCACTTCCCGCATGTGCGGGTACACGCGTTGGGTGATGCGGCTTTCGAACAGGTACTCCCCCAGTTCGTCGAGCTCCGGCAGTGATTCGCCCCGGAGATAACCGGCCGCCCGCACCAGCAGCCGCTCGAACGGCATCCGTCCGATCCGATACCGCACGGAGGCCTCGACGATTCCGAGGATCTCACCGACCGCGGCCTGCCTCTGGCGGATGCGATGACCGGCGTGCGCCGTCGCGGTGAATCCGTCCACCAGAGTGCCGTCGAGGTCGAAGAAGGCGCCGACCTGGGCATCCCCCGGACCGAACCCGATCTCCTCGAGTGACTCGGGTGGCGACAGCGTGCGGCCCATGGGGCTACTAAACCAAGCCACCACGACAATCGGCCAGTCGAGACCAGATCAGGACTAGAACTAGAGGGATGTCCGCACAAATGCACCGCATCGGGATCAAGGATGTCGCGGCTGTCATCGCCACCGGACGATTCGAGGAGGCCAAGGCCTGGTACACGCGGTTGCTCGACCGCGAACCCGACCTGGAACCGGTTCCGGGCGTCGCCGAATGGCAACTGACCGCGACGGCGTGGCTACAGGTCGTCACCGATGATGGCGGCGCCGGGCGATCGGCCGTGAGATTCGGGGTCGATAACCTCGGCACCACCGTCGCCTGGCTGCGCGACAACGGCGTCAGCGTGCCAGAACCGCAGGTCATCGCCGACATGGTCGCCGTCATCGATGTCGCCGATCCCGACGGAAACGAAGTGTCGTTCGTGGCCGAGCTCGCGTGAATCTGCCGGGTCCCGGCCCGAAACGCCCCACGGTGGTACTAAACTAGAACACGTTTCACTTCTGTCCGGGCCGGACCGGCCGAGGACTCTCGAACCGCACCGTCACCACAAGGAGCTGGAGAATGCACACCGCACTCTGCGACGAGCTCGGGATCGAATTCCCGATTTTCGCGTTCACCCATTGTCGCGACGTCGTCGTCGCCGTCAGCAAGGCCGGCGGTTTCGGCGTGCTGGGCGCCGTGGGCTTCACGCCCGAGCAGCTGGAAATCGAGCTCAACTGGATCGATGAGCACATCGGCGATCACCCGTACGGCGTCGACATCGTGATCCCGAACAAGTACGAGGGCATGGACGCCAACATGTCCGCCGACGAACTCAAGGGCATGCTGCAGTCCCTGGTGCCCCAGGAGCATCTGGACTTCGCCCGCAAGATCCTCGCCGACCACGGCGTGCCGGTCGAACACAGCGACGACGATGCGCTGCAGTTGCTCGGCTGGACCGAGGCCACCGCGACCCCGCAGGTGGAAATCGCCCTCAAGCACCCCAAGATGACGCTGATCGCCAATGCGCTCGGCACCCCGCCGGCCGACATGATCAAGCGCATCCACGCCGAGGGCCGCAAGGTCGCGGCGCTGTGCGGCTCGCCGTCACAGGCCCGTAAGCACGCCGACGCCGGCGTCGACATCATCATCGCCCAGGGCGGCGAGGCCGGTGGACACAGCGGCGAGGTGGGCTCGATCGTGCTCTGGCCCCAGGTCGTCAAGGAGGTCGCTCCGGTGCCGGTGCTGGCCGCCGGCGGTATCGGCAGCGGTCAGCAGATCGCCGCGGCCCTGGCGCTCGGTGCGCAGGGCGCCTGGACCGGATCGCAGTGGGTCATGGTCGAGGAGTCCGAGCACACCGCGCAGCAGCACGCCGCGTACGCCAAGGCCACCAGCCGCGACACCGTGCGCAGCCGCTCGTTCACCGGCAAGCCGGCCCGCATGCTTCGCAACGACTGGACCGAAGCCTGGGAGAACCCGGACAACCCGAAGCCGCTCGGTATGCCGTTGCAGTACATGGTGTCCGGGATGGCCGTGGCCGCCACGCACAAGTACCCCAACGAGAGCGTCGACGTCGCGTTCAACCCGGTCGGCCAGGTGGTCGGCCAGTTCACCAAGGTCGAGAAGACCTCCGCGGTGATCGAACGCTGGGTCCAGGAATACCTGGAGGCGACAGGCACCCTCAACGCCCTCAACGAGGCTGCCGGGGTGTGATCGAGGCCGCCGGCAATCCCTGCCGGCCCCATCGACACAGTTAGGTCATCAACGCGGCGGGTTGCAGCCACCATCAGGCAGCAACCCGCCGCGTTGATGATTTGGGCGCAACCGCTCGAGCTCACGGGATAGACCCATGCCCGTCGATTATGTAGGGTTACATACATAATCCGGCGAAAGGCGTCCGATGACCAGTCCTCGTGAGCGCATGGTGGCCTCGGCTGCACTGCTGATCCGGGAGCGCGGCGCGCACCCGACCGCGATCGCCGACGTACTCGCCCACAGCGGCGCACCGCGCGGATCGGCCTACCACTACTTTCCCGGCGGGCGCAGCCAACTCGTGTGCGAGGCCATCGATTACGCCAGCGATCAGGTGGCCGCGCGAATCGACAAGGCCGACAGCGCCACGGGTTTGCTCGACGCGATGATCGCCGGGTTTCGCAAACAGTTGTCCGCCACCGACTTCCGGGCCGGCTGCCCGATTGTGGCGGTCGCGGTCGAGGCGGGAGAACCCGGCGCCACCGACACCGCCGCACTGGACCGCGCCGGGGCCGCCTTCACCCGCTGGACCACTCAGATCACCCATCGGCTGATCGACGACGGAGTCCCCGCCGAACGCGCCGAGGAACTCGCGACGCTGATCATGACGTCGATCGAAGGTGCGGTCGTGATGGCACGGGCAACTCGCGACGTCAAACCACTCGAGCTGATCCACCGTCAACTTCGCCCCCTCCTGCCGGAAGGAACATCGTCATGACCGTCGATCAATGGGAGCCCACCGCGTGCATCCTGTGCGAGTGCAACTGCGGCATCGTGGTGCAGACCGAGGGCCGGGCCATCACCAAGATCCGCGGAGACAAGGAACACCCGGCCTCGCAGGGATACACCTGCAACAAGGCACTGCGGCTGGACCACTACCAGAGCAGCACCAACCGGCTGACCTCACCGCTGCGCCGCAGACCCGACGGCAGCTACGAGGAGATCGATTGGGACACCGCGATTTCCGAGATCGCTGCGAAGTTCCTGACGATCAGGGACAGCCACGGCGGAGACAAGATCTTCTACTACGGCGGCGGCGGTCAGGGCAATCATCTGGGCGGAGCCTACAGCGGCGCGTTCCTCAAGGCGATCGGCTCCCGCTACCGGTCAAATGCCTTGGCGCAGGAGAAGACCGGTGAGGCGTGGGTCGATGCGCACCTCTACGGCGGCCACACCCGCGGCGAGTTCGAGCACGCCGAGGTCTCGGTGTTCGTGGGCAAGAACCCGTGGATGTCGCAGAGCTTTCCGCGGGCCCGGGTGGTGCTCAACGAGATCGCCAAGGATCCCGACCGCGCGATGATCGTCATCGACCCGGTCGTCACCGACACCGCCAAGCTCGCCGACTTCCACCTGCGGGTACGACCCGGGACCGACGCCTGGTGCCTGGCCGCGATGGCCGCGGTGCTGGTGCAGGAAAACCTCTGCGACGAGGAGTTTCTGGCCGCCCACGTCAACGGCGTGGAGCCGGTGCGCGACGTGCTCGCCCGAGTGCCCATCGGCGACTACGCCGCGCGGTGCGGCGTCGACGAAACCCTGCTGCGCTCAGCGGTGCGCCGCCTCGCGGTGGCGGGCAGTGTGGCGGTGTTCGAGGATCTCGGCATCCAGCAGGCCCCGAACAGCACACTGTGCTCCTACCTCAACAAGATGCTGTGGATCCTCACCGGAAATTTCGCAAAACGCGGTGGGCAGCACCTGCATTCGTCGTTCGCCCCGCTGTTCGGCTCGGGCGGGGTCGGCCGCAGCCCGGTCACCGGCGCACCGGTGATCGCCGGCCTGGTGCCGTCGAACGTGGTGCCGCAGGAGATCCTGACCGACCATGCGGACCGGTTCCGGGCGATGATCGTCGAGAGCAGCAACCCGGCACACTCGATCGCCGATTCGGCGGCCGTGCGGGCCGCACTCGAATCGCTCGAGCTCCTGGTGGTCATCGACGTCGCGATGACCGAGACCGCGCGGCTGGCCCACTATGTGCTGCCCGCGGCCAACCAGTTCGAGAAGCCCGAGGCGACCTTCTTCAACCTCGAGTTCCCCCACAACAACTTTCACCTGCGCCACCCCCTGTTCGAACCGCTGCCGGGGACCCTGCCCGAACCGGAGATCTGGGCCCGGCTGGTGCGGGCGATCGGCGCGGTCGACGACGCCGAGCTGGATCCTTTGCGGCGCGCCGCGCGCGAAGGCCTGGACGCCTACGCCACGGCGTTTCTCGCCGCCGTCGGCGCCAACCCGGGTTTGGGGCGGGTGCTGCCGTACGTGCTCTACGAGACGCTCGGACCCACGCTTGGCGACGGCCTGGCCGGTGCCGCGGCCCTGTGGGGGCTGGCGCAAAAGACCGCGATGACGTATCCGGACGCGGTGCGCCGCGCCGGCCACGCAGACGGCAACGCCCTGTTCGAGGCCATCCTGGCCGGCCGGTCCGGATTGACGTTCACCGTGCACGAATACCAGGACGACTTCTCTCTCATCAGCCACTCAGACCACAAGATCGCGGTGGAAATCCCCGAGCTGCTCGACGCGGTGCGGGCCCTGCCGACCATGAGCTCGACGCTGACCACCGACCAGTTCCCCTTGGTGCTCTCCGCTGGTGAGCGCCGGGCCTACACGGCCAACGACATCTTCCGCGACCCGGCATGGCGCAAACGCGACACCGAGGGCGCGCTGCGGATCAGCGCCGACGACGCCGCGTCCATCGGCCTACACGACGGCGGCCGGGCCCGGCTCACCACGGCGGCCGGAAGCGCCGAGGTCACCGTGGAGGTCAATGACGCGATGCTGCCCGGGCACATCTCACTGCCCAACGGGTTCGGTCTCGACTACACCGACAGAACGGGGCAGTCGATCGTGCCGGGAGTCGCGCCCAACGAGCTCACCTCGTCGCAGTGGCGCGATGAGTACGCGGGCACGCCGTGGCACAAGCACGTGCCCGCCCGGGTCGACCGGATCTCGGTCGAAAGCCTGCCGGTCTGATCAGATTCCCGGCCCTCAGGGCGCGGGTGCCGGAGCCGGCGGGACCGGTAGTGCCGGCGCGGCCGGCGCGGCCGGCGCGGCCGGCGCGGTTACCGCCGGGCCGACGGGAGCCGCGGGCCCGACAGGAGCGCCGGGCTCGACGACGGCCGGCCCACCGGGCACCGGCGCTGTCGGCGCGCCCGGAGCCACCGGCGCGGTCGGAACGTTCGGACCGGGCACCTGGCCCGGGACGGGCGTGTTCATGCCACGTTGCGCGAGCCCGAGCACCAGCGCTTCCTTGCCGCTGATCTCCTGGTTCTGCACCGCGTGCCACAGATCCTTGAGATAGCTCAGGTTGGGTGTCTCGGTTCCCTGTCCGGTGGGATCCATCGTGGCCCCCGGCGGCAGGGCGTCGGGGCTCGCCAGGTGCGGGGTGCCCGCCGGAGCCGCGGCGGCCGGTGCCGCCGGATCTCCGGCTGCCGGGGCAGCCGCCGGCCCGGGCGCGGGAACGGGAGCCGGAGCGGGCGCTGGATTGGGCGGCTCGGCGGCCGCCGCGGCGGCCATGGCCAACGCCACGACGGGACCCGACACGCAGCCCGTCAAAACGATCCCGAACCTACGGACGTCGACTCGCATAACTGGTTAGCCTCCTGCTGTTGCTCCAGGGACAGATGGTAACGCTGGGTGCATCGTCGCGCTCGTCCAACCGTTACAGCGCAAGAACCGGAACACGTTCCAATACTCGCAACGCATGAGTTTCCGAAAGCCACTCCGAGGGGCGCCACCTGTGGTGTAGCAATGGCTTTACGCCACTACACAACGTCGTCGCGAGGAGCGCCAACGCCATGCCGACTCTGAACCTTCCGCCCGGATTCGACTTCACCGATCCCGACATCTACGCCGAGCGCCTGCCGGTCGAAGAGCTCGCGGAGATGCGCCGGCTGGCACCGATCTGGTGGAACGAGCAGCCGAAGGGTCAAGGAGGGTTCGACGACGGCGGATTCTGGGTCGTCACCAAGCACAAAGACGTCAAAGAGGTATCGCTGCGCAGTGACGTGTTCTCCAGCCAGGAGAAGACCGCGCTGCCGCGCTATCGGGAAGGCACCATCCAACAACAGATCGACCAGGGCAAGTTCGTGCTGCTCAACATGGACGCACCCCATCACACCCATCTGCGCAAGATCATCTCGCGGGCGTTCACCCCGCGCGCCGTCGAACGCCTGCGCGCCGACCTCGCCGAGCGCGCCCGAGCCATCGTCGAGACGGCCGCCGCCGAAGGCTCGGGAGATTTCGTCGAGCAGGTGTCATGCGAACTGCCCCTCCAGGCCATCGCGGGCCTCATGGGCGTGCCGCAGGAGGACCGCAAGAAGCTGTTCGACTGGTCCAATCAGATGGTCGGCGACCAGGACCCCGAGTTCGCCTCCAACGATGCGATCAGCGCCTCGGTCGAGTTGATCATGTACGGAATGCAGATGGCCGCCGAGCGCACGAAGAACCCCGGCGAAGATCTGGTCTCCAAGCTGCTCCAAGCCGATGTGGAGGGACACAAACTCTCCGACGACGAGTTCGGCTTCTTCGTGATCCTGCTCGCCGTGGCAGGCAACGAGACCACCCGCAACTCGATCACCCAGGGCATGATGGCGTTCGCCGACCATCCGGACCAGTGGGAGTTGTTCAAGCGGGAACGCCCGGCCACGGCCGCCGACGAGATCGTGCGGTGGGCCACGCCGGTGACGTCATTCCAGCGGACCGCCCTGGAGGACACCGAGCTGGCCGGGGTGCCGATCAAGAAGGGCCAACGGGTGGTGATGTTCTACCGCTCGGCCAATTTCGACGAAGACGTGTTCGAGGATCCGTACACCTTCGACATATTGCGTGATCCCAACCCGCATGTGGGATTCGGCGGAACCGGTGCCCACTACTGCATCGGCGCCAATCTGGCCAGGATGACCATCGACCTGATCTTCAACGCGATCGCCGACGGGATGCCCGACCTGACCCCGCTCTCGGCACCCGAACGACTGCGGTCGGGCTGGCTGAACGGAATCAAGCACTGGCAGGTGGATTACCTCGGCCGCTCGGATAGTCGATGATGGACCGCCAATAGTCTTCGGGGATCTCGGTGTTGGACCGCAGCACGATCGCCAGACCGGTCGCCATCGCGATACCGAGCACCCCGAGCCACAGCCCGGCGAGTGCGATCACCGTCCAGAGCACCGTCGTCACCGTGGGCCAGGGTGAGACCAGGGCGAGCGCCGGCGCGAAGAAGAAACCGGTTCCGATATAGGCGGCCGATCCAGACCGGTCGGCGGTCATCACGAAGTGCAACCAGCGCGGAATCGACTGCGGCGTCTGGGGCGGCGTACGCATTTTTCCTCCTGTGCGAGTTCGACTCCAGCGTCGCCCGACCGGGTAATCGTGGCAATTACCCCGGAGGTAGTGGCCATCTCTCGACGTGTGCCCGAGACTCGGGTGGTGACAAGTGCGACCGCCCAGACACCGATCGGCTCACTGATGCGCGACTGGCGCCTGCGCCGGCGGATCAGTCAGCTGGAACTGGCCATCGAGGCCGATGTGTCGGCCCGCCATCTCAGTTTCATCGAGACCGGGCGCTCGGTGCCGAGCCGGGCGATGGTGCTGCGACTGGCCGAAGCCCTCGACGTGCCCCTGCGAGACCAGAATCAGCTGCTGCTGGCCGCCGGGCTGGCACCGGTGTACGCCGAACGGACACTCGACGATCCCGAGATGGCCGCCGTGCGCGATGGGGTTGCCCGGGTCTTGGACGCCTATGACCCCTTTCCCTGTGTGGTGGTCGACCGTGCCTGGAACCTGGTGCAGGCCAATGCCGGCACCGGCGTCATGCTGGCAGGTGTCGCGCCGCATCTACTGGAGCAACCCAACGCACTGCGGATCACCCTGCATCCCGAGGGCATGGCTCCACGCATCCGGAATCTGGCCGAGTGGCGCCACCACCTGATCAGCCGACTGCGCCGCGAGGTCACGGTGAGCGGATCGACCGAACTGGCCGAGCTGCTCACCGAGGTCGAGTCCTACCCCGGCGGCATGGAGCCGGTGCGCGATCTCGGCGGGGTCGTCGTCCCCTTGGAGCTGGCCGTGCCCGACGGCACGGTGCTGACTTTCTTGAGCACGGTCACGACCTTCGGCACCGCACTGGATCTGACGGCTGCCGAATTGAGCATCGAGGCGTTTCTGCCCGCCGACGCCGAAACGGCCGCGGCGCTCCGCTGAGTGGTCTTACCACTTGACCTCTGACCGGTTGGGGAGGCAGCATGGCCTCATGGCGCTGCAACCGGTCAACCGTCGGTCTGTCCCCGAAGACGTCTTCGAGCAGATCGTCGACGAGGTGCTCAGCGGCCAGATGCAGCCCGGCGAGCCGTTACCCAGCGAACGCCGACTGGCTGAGGTTCTCGGGGTGTCCCGTCCAGCCGTACGGGAGGCGATCAAGCGCCTCACCGAGGCCGGCCTGGTCGAGGTCCGGCAAGGCGACGCCACCACCGTGCGGGATTTCCGCAGGCACGCCGGTCTCGACCTGCTGCCCCGATTGCTTTTGCGCGCAGGCGAACTCGACGTCAGCGTGGTGCGCAGCATCTTGGAGACCCGCTTGCACAACGGCCCCAAGGTCGCCGCATTGGCCGCCGAGCGTGCCCCGGCCGAACTGGTCGCGAAACTCGGCTCGACCGTGGAGTCCCTGGCCGCCGAACAGGACCCGGTGGAACAACAACTCCTGGCGCTGGCCTTCTGGGACCTGGTCGTCGACGGCGCGGATTCCATCGCATTCCGGTTGATGTACAACACGCTTCGGCAGACCTATGAGCCCGCACTGCCGGCGCTGGCCACCATGATGGCCGCCGAGGTCGGCCGTCCGGACGCATACCGCCGGATCGTCGAGGCGATCGAGGCGGGCGACCCGGCAGCGGCCGACCGGGCGGCTCAGGAACTGCTGGGGCCCGCCACGGACGCTCTCACGGCCGCCCTCGACAGCTTGGAGGAAAACCGATGAGGCGCAATGCTTTCACACTCGGCGATGCGGCACGGGAGTTCGTCCGGCACCCCACACCGTGGATGATCGGCACCGCACTGACCATCAGCGTCATCGCCCGATGTGCGGTCGGCGACTGGCAACTGACCGACGCCCTCGTTCCCGCGGCCATGCTCGCGGCTTTCCCCTTCTTCGAATGGGTCGTCCACGTTTTCGTACTGCATTGGCGGCCCAGGAGGCTCGGTCCGATCACGCTGGATTCGCTGCTCGCCCGTGACCACCGGCTCCACCACGTCGACCCGCGCGACATTCCGCTGATCTTCATTCCGTGGCGCGCCCTGCTGTGGATTCTGCCCGTCGCGGTGGCCACCGCTGTCCTGGCGTTCCCACGCCTCGGCCTCGGCTTGACGTTCCTGTCATTCCTGACGTTGCTGGGCCTGTGCTACGAGTGGTGCCACTATCTGATCCACAGTGACTACAAGCCCAAAACCCGCGCATACCGTGCGGTTTGGCGCAACCACCGCCAGCATCACTACAAGAACGAGCACTACTGGTTCACGGTCACCACCGCTGGAACCGCCGACCGCGTACTGGGGACCTATCCCGACCCGGCGACGGTGTCCACCTCACCGACGTCGAAGAACCTGCACGCGACTACGCCTGCACGACGATAGGGTCGCCGAGGTGCACCGTGTTGAAGTACCAATCGGCGTTGTCAGGGCTCAAATTGATGCAGCCGTGACTGACATTCGAATAGCCCTGCGAACCCACCGACCAGGGGGCACCGTGCACGTAGACGCCGCCCCAGGTCACGCGGACCGCGTCGTACACCGTCAGCTTGTAGCCCTCCGGGTCACTCAGCGGAATCCCGATGGTCCGCGAATCCATCACCACGACAGGTTCTTTGGCCAGAGCGCTGAACGTGCCCACGGGAGTCGGGTGTTTGGGCTTGCCCATCGAGGCGGGCATCGTGCGGACCACACTGCCGTCGATGCTGACGGTGAACGTGTGGGCATCGATGTCGGCCACACCGAGCACCTCTGACCCGGTCTCGAAGCTGGTTTTGGCACCTCCGGCAGATACCGAGATCTTCGAGTGGGCCGGCCACAACTGATCGGGCTTCCACTGCATCACGTCGTCACTGAGCCAGGTGAATGTGCCCGTGGGCGTGCGCGGTGAGCTGATCTGCAGACTGCGCTGCGCCGCGTCGCGGTCGGTCACCGGGTTGTCGAACGTGACGGTCAGCGGCATCGCGACACCGACCACCGAGCCGGCGGCAGGCGCGATCGACGCTCCCGGGGCGGGCGTGCTGACCGCAGCCGATGCGACGTTGACCGTGCTCGCCGCGGCCAAGGTGGCGACACCAATCGCCGCAAACACTTTCAGTACCGAAGCTCGAACGGTTCCGAATGGCGACGAAGGGACGCTGCGCATGACACCAGTGTAGGCGCTCGCCGAGACTGCACCTTTGAGGCGCAGCGTGACGGCGGAAAAACGGTCTCGACGGTCGCACTGTGGGTTGCCCATGGTGAACACATCGGCATGACGCATCGATATGTTTCACGGCGGGATCGGCAAGCCGGGCCACGCTTCAGCAACGTCGCAAGGATCAGGGTACGGCCGCAGGAGGGGCCTGCGCGTCGGACGCGACCGGGACCTGCTCCGGCTCGGGCGGCACCGCTTCAGGAGCAGGAGCAGGCACTTCCGGAGCCGGTGGTGCCGGTTCGGCCACCGGAGCCTGCGCAGCCGTCTGTTGTACCGGTGCGGCCTCTGGCGCCGGACTGGGCGGAGGCGGCGCAACCTCGGCGGCCGGAGGAGGGGGTGCGACCTCAGGCGGTGGAGGTGGCGGAGGTGGTGGAGGCGGTGCAGGCGGTGCCTGCGACACCCCGGTCTCCCCCGGCGGCGGCTGATCGGCCGGCGGTGGCTGCGCTTGCGGGTCGGTAGCGGGCGCGCCCGGCACCTGCTCGGGCAACGCCGGTGGCAACTCCGAGGTGACGGGCACCGGCTCGGTGCCGACAGGCGTGAGTTGCTGGCTCGGTACCGCGGTGTTCTCGGTTGGGGCCGTGGCGTTTTGACCGACCGCATACTCCGGCGCGGCATCCTGGGCCACAGGTTCCAACACCGGCGGCACCTCGGGCGGCGGCGGCACTGCAGGCGCCGACGGCTGTTGCACCGAGGCCGAGTCGCCCGATGTGCTCACCACCGGTCGGGTACTTCGGTGTGGGGCCGGCTCCGAACCGGGCAGCAGCTGCTGACCGACAGCCAGTACCAGCGAGACGCCGAAAGCGAGCACACCGCCGACCAATATCGCCAGGGGGGTCAATTGTTTGGCGGGCCACCGCCAAAGCGTCGAGGCCGCGCTCTCCTCGGAAGCCCAGCGGCCGCGTCGCACCGCGGCCAGCGCCGCGCCTCTGGCCAAGGGCAAGCCCGGCTCGGCCGGGGTGAACACCGGGACCTGCAGTGCCTGTTCCAATTTGGGCAGCACCGAGTCCAGGTCCACGGCAGCGCCCACCACCACGAGCGCGTCGGGACGCGGATCGGCCGCATCGAAGATCTCCGACAACCAAGCGATCAGGCCGGCCACGGTCTCGATGCCACGGCTCACCGACGTCTGCACCGGCGCGGTGCCGCTCACTGTCATCGCCTGCACGACATCCGGTTCCAGGACACACACGGCCGTCGTGTCGAATCCGACGGTGCCGGCAACCCGCCGAGCCAGCGCATCCGTGGCTTGCGGTAGCCGCACGGGGACCAAGTTGGCGAATCCGGCGTCCTCGAACTTCTTGAGCAGCACCGTAGCCTCGGCAGCCGCCCCCGAACTCCAGGTCACACCGATCGCGGACAGCCGCAAACCATGTTCTG
The DNA here is from genome assembly GCF_019645875.1 of Mycolicibacterium senegalense. Classification (GTDB taxonomy): domain Bacteria; phylum Actinomycetota; class Actinomycetes; order Mycobacteriales; family Mycobacteriaceae; genus Mycobacterium; species Mycobacterium senegalense. The sequence goes on from NZ_CP081000.1 coordinate 2,900,794, forward strand.
CGGCAATCCTTTCGGAGCGCCGGACGGCCTTCACCACATCAGCGCAGACGTCATCCGTACGTGCGGGCACCAGGCCGCGGATGTCGAGGGCATTGTGGTCGACGGTCGCCCCGTCAGCCTCGGCGCCCTCGACCAGGACCAGACCGACGGTAGACGGTGTCAACGAAACACCGAGCACCGCGTCCACGTTCACCCCCGAAAAGTGTGGCCGTCGTCCATACGTTTCACGGTGACATTACCCGGTGGCAGCCTGGCGTCTAACCCTGCATCACCACCGAACCCGGCCACGACCGCAGCGAAATGTGCTGTGCCACAGAACAGCCAGCACACAACGATGCGCCGGTTTGCCGTCGCGCCGCGAGGTCTGAGGCCCCGGGGGGCCGAGGGCGTGGCATGGTTGTGCCCATGCCGGAAGTTCAGGACGGGTTACGCCACCGCGGCTTCTTCGGCCATCCGATCGGGCTGGCCAATCTGTTCGGGGTGGAATTGTGGGAGCGCTTCTCGTTCTACGGGATGCTCACGATCCTGGGCTACTACCTGTACTACACAGCCACCGACGGCGGCCTCGGGTTGCCGAAGAGCACCGCCACCGGCATCATCGGCGCATACGGAGGGCTGGTGTACCTGTCCACCGTCCTGGGTGGCTGGATCGCCGATCGTCTGCTGGGCATGGAACGCACCGTGTTCTACGGCGGCGTGGTCGTAATGGCCGGGCACATCGCCCTCGCGCTTGTTCCGGGCCTGGCCGGCGTCGGCTGCGGCCTGACCCTGGTAGCCCTCGGATCCGGAGCGCTCAAGGCCAATGCATCCTCGTTGCTCGGCACCCTCTACGACAAGGACGATCCGCGCGCAGACGGCGGCTTCACCTTGTTCTATCTCGGAGTCAATTTGGGCGCCTTCGTCGGACCTCTGACCACGGGTGTGCTGCAGAACCGCTCGGGTTTCCACTACGCGTTCGGTGCCGCGGCCGTCGGCATGGCGCTGGGTCTGGCGCAGTACGTGGCCTTCCGGCGCAACCTCGGCGACCACGGGCGCGTGGTGGCAAACCCGTTGCCGCCCCGAGCAATCGGCAAATCCCTCGCCGTCGTCGCCGCGCTGCCTGTCGCCGTGACGTCGCTGTTCATGACGCATGTGGTCGAGTTGGCCAACCTGTCACAGTTCATCACCGGCGTCATCGCGGTGGCCTCGGTGATGTATTTCGTGGTGCTGCTGACCAGCGCCAAGGTGTCCGACGTCGAGCGCACCCGGGTTCGCGCGTTCGTCCCACTGTTCATCGCCAACGCGGTGTTCTGGTCGCTGTTTCAGCAGACCTTCACGGTGCTGGCGGTGTACTCAGACGAACGGGTCAACTGGTCCGTGTTCGGCTGGACGGCACCGTCGAATTGGATCGGGTCGATCGAGCCCGTCTGGATCATCCTGCTCTCACCGCTGTTCGCGATCTTGTGGACCCGGCTGGGCAACAGCGCGCCGAGGACCCCGCGCAAATTCGCCTACGGCGTGATCGGCATGGGCGCGGCATTTCTGCTGTTCCTTCCGAGCGCGTCCGCCACCGGCAGGGTGGTACCCGCCGCGCTGGTGGCCGGCATCATGGTGGTGTTCGCGGTTTCTGAGCTGTTGGTGTCGCCGATCGGGTTGTCGGTCACGACAAAGCTTGCCCCACAGGCTTTCCGGGCACAGATGATGGCGCTGTTCTTCTTCTCGGTCGGACTCGGTACGGCGATGTCAGGTGTACTCGCGCAGCATTACGACCCGGCGAACGAGTTCGCCTATTTCGGCATCCTGGGAGCGGTGGCGATCCTTGCCGGCGCCATGGTCCTGCTCATCTCCCCGCGGATCAGCCGGCTGATGGAAGGTGTTCACTGACCGCCGGAAAGGACAGCGGCCAGCAACGCCGGTTCGATGTTGCCGCCGGAGACGATCACGACGGCCGGGCCCGGCGGCGCTGCCGCCTTGCGGTAGCCCGCCAGCGCCACCGCGCCGCTGGGCTCGGCGACCAGGTGGGCGCGCAGCACCAGCTGCCCTACCGCGGAACGGATCTCATCCTCTGTCACGGTGATGATGTCATCGAGTACCCGTTGCAGATGGGCGAACGTCAGTTCCGACGGGGTCGAGCGCAGACCGTCGGCGATCGTCCGGTTGCGTTGCGCCACAGGCCAGTCCACGCGGTGGCCCACGGACAGGCTTTCGGCGGTGTCGGCGGCGAGTTCGGGTTCGACGCCGAATATCTTGGCGCGCGGGCACAGCGCGCGGATCACGGTACCCACGCCCGAGGCCAGCCCTCCACCGCTGATGGGGACGAACACCGACGCCACCTCGGGTAGATCCTGCGCGATCTCCAGCCCGACGGTGCCCTGCCCGGCGATCACGTCAGGATGGTCGAAAGGCGGCACCAGCACGCCGCGGGTGCGCTCGACCAGCTCCGCGGCCACTGCTTCGCGCTGACCGGCGCCACACAACACCACCTGCGCCCCATGATCCCGGGTGGCCTGCACCTTGACACCGGGAGTCTCTTCTGGCATCACGATGTGGGCCGCGACCCGAAAAGCCGCGGCGGCGTACGCCACTGCCTGAGCATGATTGCCGCTGGAATAGGCCACCACTCTCCTGGCCCGCACATCCGGATCGAGCCGGGCCAGCGCGTTGAACGCTCCGCGAATCTTGAAGGCGCCGATCGGTTGCAGATTCTCGGGTTTGAGCCACAACGGGCGGTCTGCGTCGCCCCACCCGGCAGGCAGCAGCGGGGTACGGACGATCTGGGAGTCGATCCGCCGGGCCGCGGCGGCGATGTCGTCAAGGGTCACCAGCTTCACGGCACAAGTCTCCCGTGCGGGCAGGCCCGAGGAAAAGGCCGGGCCTGTCACGCCGTTACGGTGGAGCCGCAGACCCGCCGGCCTTTGGAGAGCCCACGTGAGCAACTACAGCTTCGGCATCGTTCCGCGGTACGCCGAGATCGACCAGCAGGGCGTGGTGTTCAACGGCCACTACCTGACCTGGTTCGACGAGGCGTGTACCGGGCTGTTCGACCACCTGCGGGTCGGTTACGCCGACCTGATCGCGCAGGGGGTCGACATGCAGGTGGTGCACACCGAGATCGACTTCCGGGCTCCGGTCCGGTGGCGGGAGTCGGTCCGTGTCGGCGTGCGGTGCGAACGCATCGGCACCACCAGCTTCACCCTGGGCTTCACCGTGCTCGGCACCGACGCCTCCGGTCACGAGCAGCCGCGGGTGCACGGCAGCAACGTCTATGTCGTCGTGTCGACCGACGACTGGACCAAGCGTCCGGTTCCCGACGACGTCCGCAGGGCGCTGAGTACTGTTGCCTGCCAATGAATCTCACCGTCCGGCCGTGCCGCGGCCCGGCCGTGATCGAGATCGCCGAAATTCGCGTTGAAAGACCACTTCCCGGGTAGCACAATCGCCTATGGAGACACATCCGGTCGACGAGGGGAAATCATGACGCAGGTTGAGCGTGGCGATTTCGATGATGCCGCCCCAGAGGCCGACATCGTCGAACAACTGATACCCGTCGGCGTCGACGACGAGGGCGATGCGTTGTCGGACCTGCCCAGGGTGCGGATCTCGACCGATACCGATGCCACCGAAGCGGACCTGATCGATCAGGCCATCGTGGTGCCCCTGGACGACGAAGCCGAGTTCGACCGCTGAGCGAAAGGATGCCCGGCATGCGCTTGCCCGACTCGCTCGAGGGCATGGCCACCGATCCCGCGGCGACCTCGCGGGTGTTCGGTGAGCCGTATGTCACGCCTGACGGGGCAACGGTGATACCGGTGAGCAGGGTTTCGCACCGTCCCGGCAGTGGGCGATCCGATTCCAGACCGCTGGGGATCTTCGTCGTCAAGGATGGCGAGCCCACCTGGGTCCCCGCCGTGGACCACACGCGGATAGCGCTGCTGGGTGAACTTATCGGGTTGGTGGCAGCGACGCTGGCCACTGCCGCTATGCTGCGTCGTCCGCCGTGGCCCGATGTGCGTGGCGACTTCTCGCGGCGACTCTGAACCACCACAGGCCGAGCGCCACCAACAGGACCAGGGCCAGTATCCACGGCCACGCCCCGTGCCGGTGGACCCAACCGGCAAGACTGCCCTGCACCCGTCCGGCCGCGGCGATCACCGGGTCACTGGGATTGCCTGCCGCGCTGAACAATTGGATCTCGTACCAGCCGTAGTACGCGACGTAGGCGCCGACGACGATCAACAGTGCCCCACTGATCCGGCTGATATAGGGAACGACGCGCCGCAGCCGTTCGACCACCACCGTGCCGGCCAGCGCCGCGGCGACCGCCAGCACGCCGACGACGAGGGTGAAACCCGCCGCGTACGCGGCGAACACGGCGACGCGATGCAGAGCCGTGTTCGATTCCAGTGTTGCGCCGGTGACAGCCAGGAACGGCCCGACTGTGCAGGACAGCGACGCGAGCGCGTACCCGACGCCGTAGCCGGCCATCGAACCGAGCCGCGCGGTCGGCGCCCAGCCGGTACGGGCGCTCAGGGCATCCGGCAGCAGCAACCCGAGGCGACGGCCGGCCAGCAGCCAGCACCCGAGAATGACCAGGGCGACACCGATCAGCAGGGTGACGTACGGGAGGTAGCGCTGGACCGTGCTGGCGGCCGCGACGGTGAGTAGTCCGAACGTGCCGAACACCGCGACGAATCCGACGGTCATCACGACGGTGGCGGCCACCGCGCGGCCCAAGGCCGGCAGCGGCCCCCGCGGCGAGGTACCCCGCACCACCAGCGCGAGGTATCCCGGCAACAGGGCGAAACCGCATGGGTTGAGCGCCGCGACGAGGCCGGCGCCGAACGCCAGCCCCACCAGGTTGTCCGGCACGCGGGGCGACTAGCTCTTCAGGGCCGCGACCCGGTCGGCCAGCTCCTGCTGCGGCATGGCCGACGTCGGGTTGTTGACGAATGTCGACGACCCGTCGGCGCGATAGAAGACGTACGCGGGCTGCCACGGCACGTTGTAGCGCGCCCAGATCGACCCGTCGGCGTCGTTGAGGTTGGGGAAGTTGAGGTGGTACTTGTCGACGAATCCCTGCATGGCCCCCACGTCGGAGTGCGCGGCCACGCCGACGAAGCTGACCTGCGGGTTGGCCGCGGCTACCTGGCTTACCGACGGCGCCTCGGCGTTGCAGAACGGACACCAGGGCGTCCAGAACCACAGCACCGCGGGCCGCCCGGCCAGGCTCGACCCGTTGAACTGGGCACCCGACAACGTCGTGCCGGTGAACTGCAACCGATCATCTGCGGCCGCTGTTGGCGCCGTGACCAGTGCGAATACGATCGCGAGCAGACAGAACAAGCCTCGCATCCTCATGACGGTCTCCTTCGGTCAAGGCGCAGCACGCGCGTGGCCTGCGCATACCCGCTAACACGGTGGCCGACACGCGAAAGTTCAACCGACCGGGAGTTTTCCGGACGGTTCAGTTCTGCCGCGGCAACAGCTCGGCGGTGAACCGGTCCAGGAACGCGCTCTGGTCAGCCGGGCCGGCCGCCCGGATGACGAACTTGGTCAGTCCGGCGGCCAGGTAGCGATCGAGTTGGCGGTGCAGCGTGGGCCAGTCGGCGGCGACGAGCTCCTCGGGGTCGACGTCGGGTCGGCGGCGACGGACCGCGGCGAGCAGTTCGGCAGGCAGCGCACCGTCCCCGACGGCGAGGCTGATGCCGTAGTGGTCGGGCTCGATGGTGCGGCCTGCGGCAACCGCCTCTGCCTCGATGCGCCGGCGGGCGGCTCCCGCCTCATCGGGAGTGAGGAAGCTGCCCAGCCAGCCGTCTCCGAATTTGCCGATCCGGCGCAGCGCCGCCGGCGCCGAACCGCCCAGCCAGATGTCGACCGGGCCGGCCGGCACCGGCTGCACCTGGACGGAACGGACGGTGAAGTACTCCCCCTCGAAGGTCACGTCACCGCCGCGCAACGCGGATCGAAGCAGGTCCAGCGATTCGTCGAAGACCGCGGCGCGGCGGCCGTCGGGAACGACGAAGATGTCCCGTTCGGCAGGGAGCGCCGAATGCAGGCCGAACACGGGCAGCACCCGCTTGGGTGCGATCGCCGCCAGCGACGCCAGTTGCTTGGCCACCAGCACCGGATGGCGGCCCGGCAGAATCGCGACCGAGGTCCCGGCTTTGAGCCGCCGGGTGCGGGCGAGCGCATAGGCCATGCCGACGAACGGGTCGACCGCGGGGGTGTAGACCAGTTCGGAGAACCACACCGAGTCGACGCCGGACCGTTCCAGGTGATCGATGATGTCAGCCAATTGGTCCGGGGCGGTTTCAGCGCCGAGCCCAACGCCGAAGCGGACCTTCATCGGGGGCATCCCATACCGTTCATATCGGGCGTAACACCGCCGAGGCGCCTCTTGTGCCCGGCGGTCAGGCGGTTCAGAGTAAGACAATGAGCGATCAATGGATTCAAGGATGCTTGGTCCAGCGGATCACGTTCCGTGATGGCCTGGTGCTCAACCTCGATGACTACAACGAACTGGTCATCTCGGTTCCGCTGGAACTGACACTGCCGGCGACCGGCACCGACGATTCCGAAGTGGTGTCGCTGGATCCCCGGTCACTGCGCAACGAAGTCCGGCCGCTGTTCGATTTCGCCGGCCAGCGTTGTACCCATGCCGACTGGGAGGACGACGGCAGCCTCCACCTCAGCTTCTCCGACGGTCACCGGATCGATGTCCGGCCCGACAAGGGGCATACCTCGTGGGAGCTGTACGGGAAGCACCACGGCTACGCCGCATGCCTGGCGCACGGCCGGGTCCGCGTCGTACGCCACGATCAGGATGATTCCGATCAGGGCGCCGACGAGGGCCCCACGCGCGAGAGCGGCTGACCGGCATTGCGGCGCGGCCGTTGGCACTACTGGACGAGCGTCAGCCGACGCCGACCCCGATGATCGGGATCCAGACGCCGAACAGCCACACACCCCACTGCCGGAAGCCGTTGTCCCACACTGGGTTCAAGTTATAGCCCCAGTAGTTGATGGTCGGTGGCAGCGGCCCGCCCCGCCAGTGGAACGGCGGCGGCGGACCCCAACCCCACGGCGGCGGGCCGTTGCGATCGTCCCACCAATCGTGCCGGTTGTTCGCCCACCAGGGCCCCTTGTCATCCCAGTGCCCGCGGTTGTCGAAATCGGGGCCGCGGTCAGGACCGCGCCCACGGCTGTCGAAATCGCGGTCGTGACCGGGCGGTCCGCCGTTGCAGAACGGGAAGCAGTCGTCGTTGCCGTGCCCCGGCTTGAGTGGCGCGGGTACCGCCGGCGACGCCGAAGCCAACGGGACTCCCGTCCCCGCAACGCCGATTCCCAACGCACCGACTGTCAACGCAGCCGCCACGAACTTGGCCAGTTCCATACCTGAACCTCCTACGGTCGTGACCCCGGCGCCGGCCGTCCCCCAACGGCGCGGCGCCGCAACGTCGTGCAACTCAGCCCTGTGCGAGTGACGAAACGTGCACCCCAGTGAGGTATCGCCACGAGAGATCCGAGCGTTACCCGTTGTCCGGACACGTCGCGCACCTACCCTGGCGGTGTGGGTATCGCACCGCGGATCAATGGCGCACCTCCTCCCGACATGGCACGCCGGCAGGTCGATCTCGGATCCTGGCAGTTCTGGCGCGAGGACGACGACGTCCGGGACGCGGCGTTCGCCGCGCTGCGCCGCGACGACCCGATCTCCTATCACCCGGCCTGCACCCTCGAGGGCTTCCCCGAAACACCCGGGCATTGGGCGGTGACCAGATACGACGACGTCTTCCACGCCAGCCGGCATCCGGAGATCTTCAGCTCCGCGTCCGGTATCACCATCGGGGACCAAACTCCGGAATTGGCCGAGTATTTCGGCTCCATGATCGTGCTGGACGATCCGCGTCACACCCGCCTGCGCAACATCGTGCGCAGTGCGTTCACCCCGCGGGTGGTGACCCTGATCGAGGACTCTGTCCGTGATCGGGCCCGCCGACTCGTCACCGACATGGTGAGCAGGAATCCCGACGGCACCGCCGAGCTCGTCACCGAACTCGCCGGCCCGTTACCACTGCAGATCATCTGCGACATGATGGGCATTCCCGAACCCGATCATCAACAGATCTTCCATTGGACCAACGTGATCCTGGGGTTCGGCGACCCGGACCTGACCACCGACTTCGACGAGTTTCTCCGGGTGGCGATGGACATCGGCGCCTATGCCACAGCACTGGCCGACGAGCGCCGCGCCGCCCCCACCGAGGACCTCACCACGAGCCTGGTTCAGGCCGAGGTCGACGGCGAACGGCTGACGTCGGCGGAGGTGGCGTCATTCTTCATTCTGCTGGTGGTGGCGGGTAACGAAACCACGCGCAATGCCATCAGCCACGGCGTGCTGGCGCTCACCCGGTTCCCGGAGCAGCGCGAAAAGTGGTGGTCGAACTACGACGAGCTGGCCCCCACCGCGGTCGAGGAGATCGTGCGCTGGGCATCGCCGGTCAGCTACATGCGCCGCACGGTCACCCAGGACACGGTGCTCGGCGGGACACCGCTGCCGGCCGGCGCGAAGGTGACCCTGTGGTACGGATCGGCGAACCGGGACGAGTCGAAGTTTGCCGATCCGTGGATGTTCGACGTCACCCGTCACCCCAACCCCCATCTCGGATTCGGCGGCGGCGGTGCACATTTCTGCCTCGGAGCAAACTTGGCACGCCGTGAGATCACCGTGGCGTTCGAGGAATTGCACCGCCAGTTGCCCGACATCGCGGCGACAGAGGAGCCCGATCGGCTGCAGTCGCAGTTCATCCACGGCATCAAGCGCCTGCCCGTGAGCTGGCGCACCAGCGGGGCGGCTACCTGACGGTCAGGGTGCCCAGCATCGCGGGGTGATAGAGGCAGTAGAAGGCATACTCCCCCGCCTCCTCGGGTGCCGTCAGTGTCGCGCGCCCCTTGCCCTCGACGTGGACGTCGAACAGGCCTTTGGTCCGCGATGTCACCGAATGCTCGACCTCGTCGTTGTTGACGATCGTGATCTCGGTGCCCGGTGCGACGGGCCCCGGGGAGCGAAACCCCATTCCCTCGATCGCGATGACGGGACCGCTGGGGACGGAGGTGTCTGGGCTCGCGGTCACCGTTTCGGAATGCTGACCGTGGCCGGCCGGCGAATTGGTTTGTCCGCAAGCAACACTCGTCGTCACGACCAAGAACGCTGAAACCAGCACCGCTGCAAGTCGAAACACCCGAGCCCCCTGAGATCCACCCCGACCACGTCGATTATCTCTCCCCACCGTGGTGTGATGTGCCCGATTCCGCAGGATCCCGTGAGGCGATTCGGGTCGTCATCATGCGGTGGCGGCGCCGACCCGACGGCCGATTGTCACACCGGCTGCGAACGCGGCGGCCAGCACACCGACGATCACCCAGGCCAGTACAGCGGAACCGCCGACCAGGTCACTGAGATTGGTCAGGATCAACACCAACGCGCCCAGCAGGCCCGCCAGACCGAGCGCCGGGGCGATCCGCACCCGCCACAGCGAATGGCCGTGCCGATCGCGGGCGAAGTAGACCAGCACGGCGACACTGGTAGCGATCATCAGCAGCACCACCCCGACAGTCGTCGCCCCGGCGAACCAGGTGTAGAACTGGGCGGCGGGATCCAGCTCGAACACCACTGCCAGCAGCACGCCGGCCGCCACGACACCGGAGATCCACAGCGAAGCCTGGTGCGGCGAGCCGTGCCGGTCGTGCGGTTGGCTGAGCCGCACGGGGAGCACGTCGCGCTGCGCGAGCGCGAACACGTACCGCGACGCGACATTGTGGAAGGCCAGAATGCAGGCGAACAGGCTGGTGAAGTACAGCACTGTGATGATGTCGGCACCCGCCGCTCCGATGTACCGGCGCGCGGTGTCGCCGAGGAAGGTGGAGCCGGAATCGGTGGCCCGCGCGATCGCCTGCTCGTCGCCCCACCCCGAGATCAGCGCCCAACTGGTGACCGCATAGAAGACCCCGATCAGGATGAGCGCCAGATAGGTGGCCCGCGGAATCGTCCGCTCCGGGGTCCGCGCCTCGTCGCGGAAAATCGCCGTGGCCTCGAACCCGACGTAGCTGATGATCGCGAAAAGCAGCCCGATGCCCAGTGATCCGGAGAAGATCGCACCAGGGTTCACGATGCCTGAGGACAGTCCGCGATCACCGCCGTTGGCCACGATCACCAGGTCGAGCACCAGCACGATCGCGATCTCCGCCGTCAGCAGCACGCCGAGTACGCGGCTGGACAGCTCGATGTTGCGGTAGCCGAGGTAGGTGGTGACGGCGAACGCTACCGCCGCGAACACCCACCACGGCAGCTCCGGCCCGCCTGCCAGCTTGAGGACGCCGGCTCCGGAGGGACCGAGCAGTCCGTACACCCCCGCTTCCAGCGCGACGTAACTCACCAGTGCCACGAATGCGATGCCGATGCCGGTGGGCAGTCCGAGCGATTGTCGAACGTAGGAGAAGAAAGCGCCCGCTTCATCGACATACGGCGTCATCGCGGTGAAGCCGACCGCGAACAGCAGCAGCACCACCGTGGAGGCGAGGAACGTGGCGGGGAATCCGGCGCCGTTGCCCGACGCGATACCCAACGGCACCACACCGCCGATCACACCGAGGGGTGCGGCCGCGGCCACCACCATGAAGACGATCGAGGCCACCCCGAGGTTGCCGCGCAGCTGCCGGCTCGCCGACGACGGTTGGTGGCCCAACGAATCTGGGGCTGTGGTGATTTCGGACATGCTGAACCGTCCTTCAGACAGCGTGCGCGTAAATATGACCCGGGCAACATAGGGCCGGCGGGTTCGGGCACACCAGGTCTGGCGTCAGCGTGCGCAAAAGTCGGCGCGCCTACGGCGCTCCCAGGACGTCGAGCATTCCGGCCGCCGCTCGCGGCCAGGTGAACTGCTCGGCCCGCTGCCGGGCGCTGCTGCGCCGCAATGGTTCGGGGCGATCGATCACCGAGGCGACCGCGCGGGCGATGGCCTGTGCGTCGTTGTCAGCGGTGGCTCCGCTGTCGCAGGTGAGGATCTCGGCCAGGGCTGACGTTCGCGACACGACCGCCGGGGTACCGCAGGCCAGCGCCTCCAGCGCGGCCAGGCCGAAGGTCTCGTGCGGCCCCGGTGCGAGCGCGACATCGGCGGAGGCCAGGATGGTTGCCACGGTGTCGCGGCAGCCGATGTACCCGGTGAATGCGACCGGCAGTCCGCTGGCCTGCCGTTGCAGCCGAGCCCGCAACGGCCCTTCCCCGACCACCACCAGCCGGGCGTCGACACCTGAATCCTGCAGGGCCGCAACGGTATCGATACTGCGGTGGGCATGCTTCTCGACCGACAGCCTGCCGCAGTGGACCAGCAAGGTCTGCTGCGGCGCGGCCCATCGACTGCGCATCGCCGCACACCGGCGCCGCGGATGGAACTGCTCAAGGTCCACCCCGAGCGGAACGGTCGCCACGTTGTGCGCGCCGATGCGGTCGAATTCCTCGCGTGCGAAGGCCGTCGTGCACACCACGGCGTCGTAGTTGGCCGCGGTACGACGATTGGCGAAGTCCGCCACCATGACCGCCGCCGACCGTGGCAGCACCTGGCCCACCAACCGGTCCAGGCGTTCGTGGGAGATCATCACGGTGGCGACGCCGCGGCTGCGGCCCCACGGACCCAGCGATCTCAGCGTCAGCCGGTCTGACACTTCGATGGCGTCGGGCCCCAACTGCTCCAACAACGCGGTCACCGGGCCGGGCAGCACCGCGCGGTAGCCCCCGGTGAACGGGATGAGCCTGGCGGGCAGGGCGATTCGCACGACACCGCTGGCCAGGACATGCCGCTGCGGTTGCGCGCCCGGGACGATGAGATACACCTCGTGGCCCAGCGCGCAGTACTCCGCGCCCAAGCGGTCGACAGCGGTCCGCAGACCTCCCGATCGCGGGCCGTAGAAGTTGGCGACCTGGACAACCCGCATGACACGATCAGAACCGGGCCGCGTGTGCGGTCAACAAAGAGGCTGCGACCGTGACTTGAACAACCGCTGAACAAGCCCGGGGACCGCTCGGCTTCAGGCGAGATGCGTGATGAACCAGTCCTGGATGCGGTGCCAGGCATCGGCAGCGGCGGCTGGGGCGTAGCGGTTGCCGGTGTCGTTGAAGAACGCGTGGTTGGCGTCGGGTTCGGTGATCAACTCGTGCACCATCGCGGCCTTCTCCAGGGCCGCGCGCACCACCGGTTCGGTGGCGTTGACCCGCTGGTCCAGCGCCCCGTAGAAGGCCAGCACCGCGGTGTCGCGCGAACCGGCGAAGTCCGGATCTTCCGGCGCCGGACCGTAGAACGGCACGGCGGCAGCCAATGCCGGGGTGCCTGCCGCCAGCAGCCGCCAGACCAGGCCGCCGCCCATGCAGAAGCCGACAGCGGCAATCTTGTGGCCGGGCACTCGCCGTTGCAGCTCCGCGATACCGGAGTTCAGGTAGGTGATGAACTCCTGCGGTTCGATCCGGCTCAATGCGGCGGTCGCGTCAGCCGGGTCGGCGAAAGCGGCGGTGCCGCCTTGAGCCGAGAGCAGGTCGATCGCGAGGGCCGGATACCCGATACCGGCGAACCGGCCGGCGACCGAGCGGATGTGGTCGGTGAGTCCCTTGTTCTCGTGGATCACCAGAACGCCGCCTCTGGGTTGGGGGGCGGCGGCCCAGGCTCCCCGCAACTCACCGCCTTCCCCGGTCCAACTCACCTCACTGGTGGGCAGTGCGCCCCGGATCCCCGGTGGCTCGGCCGGTTTCGGGGCTGTGCCAGACGTCGCACCGGGCGCCGAGCCGACAGCTGACTCCTTCGTTTCCCCGCACGCCGCGATGAGTGCAGCAGCCGCGGTGGCGCCGATTCCCAGCAGACCCAACCGGCGTAGGGCCTCGCGGCGCGACAGCAGCCCGTCGAGGTGGTCGGTTGCGATTTCCTCAGCGATGTAGCGCTGCAATGGGGTCACCTCGGCAAGTATGCGCCGATATCCCGAACCGCAGCTATAGACGCGCATTCGGCGGGATACTCGTTCGATGGGCTGGACACCGGACCCGGACGCGCTGCGGGGCCGTATCGCCGTGGTGGCCGGGGCCACCCGAGGTGCGGGCCGGGGTATCGCGGCGGCACTGGGCGAGGTCGGCGCCACCGTGGTGTGCACGGGGCGCAGCAGCCGGTGCGGGAGCCGCGACTCTGACTATCATCGTCCCGAAACCATCGAGGAAACCGCCGAACTGGTCACGGCACTGGGCGGGTCGGGCGTCGCCGTCCAGGTCGACCACCTCGATGTGACGCAGGTCCGCATGCTGGCCGGCCGGCTCAAGGCCGATTACGGGCACATCGACATCCTGGTCAACGACATCTGGGGCGCCGAGATCCTCAAGGGGCCGCCCGATACGTGGGGCCGGCCCATGTGGCAGCACGATCTCGACGACGGATTACGGATGCTGCGGCTCGGGCTGGACACCCATTTGATCACCTCGCATTGCATCCTGCCGCTGCTCGCCGACCAACCCGGCGGCCTTTTGGTCGAAATCACCGACGGGACAACCGAATTCAATGCGGACAACCCACGACTGTCGGTGTTCTACGATCTGGTCAAGTCGGCGGTGAACCGCCTGGCGTTCAGCCATGGGCACGAGCTCGCCGCATTCGGCGCCACCGCCGTGGCGGTCACCCCGGGCTGGCTGCGCTCAGAGATGATGCTCGACAACTACGGCGTCACCGAAGCCAATTGGCGGGGCGCACTCGACTTGGCCCGCACGGACGGTTACCCGGCGGCCCCACCCGGGTTCGCCGAGTCCGAGTCCCCCAGGTTCGTCGGTCGCGGCATAGCCGCGGTGGCCGCCGACCCTGATCGGGCCCGCTGGAACCAACGCTCCGTCAGCTCGGCCGCGCTGGCCCGTCACTACGGATTCAGCGACCTCGACGGGCGCGTACCGGACGTCTGGGCTCCGCTGTAACCCCAGGTGAGCCGGTCCCGGCGGGTTCAGTAGACATTTTTTCGAATCTGTTCACCATTTTCATTGACACCGGCATTGCGCGGCCTGTTCTATGGCTGAGTGAGCTTCGACACAATCATTCGCAACGGCCGCTGGTTCGACGGCACCGGCGCGCCGTCGGCGGTCCGCAACATCGGCATTCGCAGCGGGCACGTGGTCGCCATCTCCCCCGAGCCTCTCGACGAGACGGACTGCCCCCAGGTCATCGACGCCACCGACAAGTGGGTGATGCCGGGAATGCTGGACATCCACACCCACTACGACGTCGAGGTGCTGGCCGGCCCGTCGCTGTCGGAGTCCCTGCGGCACGGGGTGACGACCGTGATGCTTGGCTCCTGCTCACTGTCGACGGTTCACGTCGGCGGTGTCGACGCGGGTGACCTGTTCGGCCGGGTCGAGGCCATCCCGAGGGGCCACGTCATCGACGTGGTGGACAGCCACAAGACCTGGACCGACTGCAACGGATATGTGACGGCACTGGAGAGCCTGCCGCTGGGCCCCAACCTGGCCGCGTTCATCGGGCATTCCGACATGCGCACCGCGGTGATGGGCCTCGACCGTGCCACCCGCAAGGACGAGCGGCCCACTGCTGCCGAGCAGGCCCGGATGGAGCAGATGCTCGCGGAGGCCCTGGACGCCGGCTTCGTCGGAATGTCGTCGCAGCAGCTGCTCTTCGACAAGATCGACGGCGACACCTGCCGATCCCGCACCCTGCCTTCGACCTACGCCAAACCTCGGGAGCTGCGCCGGCTCAAGTCGTTGCTGCGCCGCTCGGGTCGGGTGCTGCAATCCGGTCCGGACATCCAGAACCCGTTCAACCTGGTCTCACAGTTGGCCCAGTCGCTGGGGTTGTTCCGGAGCAATCTGAAGACCAGCCTGCTCTCGGCTGCGGACATCAAGGCCAACCCGTACTCGATCGCGATCATGGGGCCCGTGGCGCGCTTGGTGAACAAGCTCGGCGGCAACTTCCGCTGGCAGCACCTGCCGGTGCCGTTCGAGGTGTACGCCGACGGCATCGACCTCGTCGTGTTCGAGGAATTCGGTTCCGGCGCAGCGGCTCTGCACCTGCGCGACGAACTCGAGCGCAACGAGCTGCTGCGCGACGAGGAATACCGGCGCAAGTTCCGCAAGGACTACGACAACAAATTCGGCGTGCGGGTCTGGCATCGAGACTTCTTCGATGCCGAGATCGTCGCCTGTCCCGACGAATCCGTGGTCGGCAAATCGTTCGGCCAAGTCGGGCAGGAGCGGGGCGAACTGCACCCGGTCGACGCCTTCCTGGACCTGGTGCTCGAGCACGGCACCGCACTGCGGTGGCGCACCACGATCTCCAACCACCGGCCGGAGGTGCTCAAGAAGCTGGCCCGCGATCCCGGGATCCAGCTCGGGTTCTCCGACGCCGGCGCGCACCTGCGCAACATGGCGTTCTACAACATGGGGCTACGGCTGCTTCGGCACGTGCGCGACGCCGAGCGGGCGGGCGCACCGTTCATGTCGATCGAGCAGGCCGTGCACCGGCTCACCGGCGAGCTCGCCGACTGGTACCGCATCGATGCCGGTCACCTGCGCATCGGGGACCGCGCCGACGTGGCGATCATCGACCCCGAACATCTCGACGACTCCCTCGACGCCTACGCCGAGGACAGCGTCGAGCAGTACGGCGGCTTGTCCCGCATGGTGAATCGCAACGACCAGACCGTCACCGCCGTCCTGGTCGGCGGGCGCACCGTGTTCACCGACGGTCAGCTGACCGACCTCGTCGGCAAACAACGCACCGGCCGGTTCCTCCGAGCCGCACACCAGACCCCGTCGATCTCCGCCGAGAACAGTGAGCTGATCAGTGTCCGTTGAAGACATAACCATCGAAGAAACCGTTCACGGCATGTGGAAAGCGCTGTCGGCGCGCGACTGGGACACCCTCAAGACCTACCTGTCCGACGACTGCATCTACCTCGACATGCCGGTGGGTCCCGCAGCGGCGGCCAAGGGACCTGAAGACATCGTCAAGCGCCTCAAGATCGGCCTCGAACCGCTGACCTCCTACCAGAACTTCCCAGGCCTGCTCGTCGACAACGGTCGCGATGCCATGTACGAGCACCACGAGGAATGGCACTGGGCCACAGGCGAATCCGCTGTACTGAAGTTCGTCACCGTACACCGGGTCGAGCACGGCAAGGTGACGCTGTGGAAGGACTACTGGGACATGGGCGCCCTGGCCAACCACGCCCCGCCGGACTGGCTGGAGAACTTCGCCACCGCGGATATGTCGTGGGTGTTCGACGCCACCGGGCTGGTTTGACCCGACGCGCGGCTAGCCGATCCCCCAGACCAGGCAGAACGGGTGGCCGGCCGGATCCCGGAACACCCGGAAGTTCTCCTCCCCGACGGCATCGTCGACCCGGGTGGCGCCCAGTGCCAGCACTTGGCGCTGGGCCTCATCCACATCGTCGACCTGGATGTCGAGATGGATCTGCTGGGATCCCCGCGGATCGGGGAAGTCCGGTGGCCGGTGCTGCGGCGAGTACTGACATGCGACCCGCCTTCCGGCCGGATCTGTCACGACGACCCACGTGTCGTCTTCGGCGGCGGTGTCTCCGCCCAGTAACCCGGCGTAGAACTCGGCCAACGCCCGCGGATCCCGGCAGTCCAGCACGATGGAGCGAAGTGTTCCGATCATCGGATCGATATTGCCATCGCCGACCACCGGCAAACGTCCGCGTGTGCTCACACGCTCCAGGCCATGCGAAACCGCTCGGTGAGTTGCTCGGCGTCCAGGGCACCGAAGTTCTCCCGCTCGTAGGTGCGGACCGCGAGCACCGCATCCACGGCCTGATCGCCGAGTATTTCCCGGATCAGTGCCGAGGAATCCAGTGCGGCGAGATTGTCAGCCTGGCGATCGGACAACTGCACGACGTCGCCTTCGGCACGGCGGGCATCGCTGAGTGAGGCCGGGTCGACGACGACCTCCGGGCCCAGCGTCAAACCGTTGTCGATGCCGTGCTGGGCCAACCCGAGGATGGTCGCGGTCGCCAGGTACGGGTTGGCTGACGGGTCGATGACCTTCACCTCGACGTTGGCGCCGTACGGGTTGCTGGGACCACCGATCAGGTAACGCACGGCGGCTTCGCGGTTCTCGGTGCCCCAGCAGTTGTAGGCGCCCGCCCAGTAGCCCGGCCGGATGCGCAACCCGGAGAGTACCGATCCGCACAGCACCCCCTGGGCTGCGGGCAGCCCGGCGAGCAGCCCGGCCAGCGCGGACTCGCCCTCCGGCCTCATCCCCCGCATCCCGGCGCCGCCGGAGAACAGCGGGTCCCTGGCCCGGGCCAGGGAAAAATGTTGGTGTGCACCGGAACCCACACCGTCGGCAAACGGCAACGGAGACAGGCTGACTCGGAATCCGTAGCGCCGCGCGACCCGGGCCACGATGATCCGCATGAGGACCAACTGGTCGGCGGCGGCCACCGGCGGCAACGGCGCCAGCGAGATCTCGAACTGATTGGATCCGTACTCGGGATGGAATTGTTCGATCGCCACTCCGGAGTTGTTGGCCGCATCGGTGACATCTCGGACGAATCCCTCGAACTCCAGCACTCCGGCCAACCCGTACTGCGCCCACAACAGTGACGGGAGCCGGCTCCCGTCGGGCCCGACGAGCACGAACTCCACCTCGTGGCCGACGAGTGCGGTCAGCTCGGCGGCATCCAGCCGGTCCTGCACGCGCTGGAGTACCCCGCGCGTGCAGTAGGGATCCACGGATCCGTCCTGATTGTGGAAAGCCGCTGGGGCCCAAGCCAATCCATCGCCGAGGATGCGGAGCGCGCCGAGGTCGATGCGGATACGCTGATCCCCCACCACGCCGATCTCGGCACTCATGGCGATCCCGGTCTGGTCGATGGTGAACGCATGGAACACCGGGCTGGCGCCCAGACCCGGGTCGGCGAAGATGCCCATCCGCCGCAGCGGAACGGTTTTCGCGTGGGTCAAACCGGCCGGACCGACCACAGTGCCGATCAGTGTCGCGACCCCGTCGGACTCCAGCTGGGCGATAGCGGCCGCAGCCAGCGGTTTGGCCGACCCGAGAGATCCAGCTGTCACGACCTCAATTGTGCGCCGGGACCGGCGGCGTCACAGGGTGATCTTGCAGGTTTGGCCGATGTCGAGCGTCCGCAACATCCGACCCATCCCGAGCCACATCGCGCACGACAACGCCAGGTCGGTCAGCAGCTCGGCATCGAATTGTTCACCGGCGCGCTCCCAGAAGTCCTCGTCGTCACGCAGCTCGGTGTGACCGGTGGCGAAGCGGTGCGCGAACTCGGCGGCGATCCGCTCCTGTGCGCTGTAGCCCGGCCAGGTCTGCCACTCGGCGGCGTGATCGTAGAGATCTTCGTCCACCCCGGCCGCGGCCCCGTCGGAGTCGCGGGTGTTCTGGCACACCGCGCACTCGTTGTCCAGCGCGATCACCATCCGAGCCAACTCGCGCACCCGCAACGGCAGCCGCCCCTTGGTGTACACCGCGTTGGTGAAGTTGGCCATGGCGGTGCCGATCTCGGGAGACTTGAGGATCCAGCCGGCCACGTCGTCGTCGGGAAATTCTCCGATACGGCTCATGGCCGAATCGTACGCGCGCTGCGGCGTTTCTGGAACAAGTTCTAGTTTTTCGCCCCCGAACCGCTCAGCTCCCCGGCCCGGTCGTCGTCACCCCAGTCTCGTTGCACCACCACGCGGTGAGCGATCCGCTCGAGAGCGGCCTCCACCTGTGCCCGGTCCGGGCGGCCTCCGAATGACGCCGATTCGCCCAGTTTGTCGACGATGCGCCCGACCAGTGCGGCCGACACGCCGTCGACCTGCTGCACGCCCTTCTGGGTAAGCCACAGGCTGTCCCCGGTGCGCAGCACATATCCGTCCTGCACCAGGCGGTTGAACGTCGGCTCGAGCACCTCATAGGGCACCACGAGCCGGTCGGCGATGTCGGTGAGGCGGGCGGAGCCGAAGATCTGGTTGTGCCGGTAGATCTTGAGCAGCGCCCACAGCCCGGCCACATCCAGTTCGCATCCCGCCGTCCCGGCGACGCTGCGCAGCCGCACCTCGGGCGAACTCCGCATCAGGCGGCTGACCACCGTTTCCAGAACCTGGTCCGAGGATTCCGCGCTCGGCATGCCGAAGCCCTCGCCGAGGTCGGCGGCCAGCGTCGCCTCGGCCTCGACCAACGGCACTTCCTTGAGGAACAGTGCGACGATCAAGCCCACCAGTGCCACCGGCGCGGCGCACAGGAAGACCAGATCCAGTGCATCGGCATAGGCGTTGACGATGGGGGCGGCGACCTCGGGCGGCAACTCGTGCAGCGCCTTGGGCGAGGCGCCGGCGAGAGGCGGGGCTCCGCTCGCCGCCAGGGCGCCCGGTAGCCGGTCCGAGAGAAAGCCGGCGAACAGCGAACCGAAAATCGCCGCACCGAACGAACTTCCGATGGTCCGGAAGAACGTCACGCCGGACGTCGCGACGCCCAGATCGGCGAAGTCCGAGGTGTTCTGCACGATGAGGACGAGCACCTGCATGCACATGCCGATACCGGCTCCGAGGATCAACAGGTACAGCGACTGCAACGGAATCGGCGTCTCGGCGTTCATGCGCGATAGCAGCACGAAGCCGACCAGCATGACGGCCGTCCCGGCCACCGGATAGATCTTGTAGCGACCTGTGCGCCCCACCAGGCTGCCGCTGACCGTCGAGGTGATCAGCAGGCCCACCACCATCGGCATCGTGCGCAGGCCGGATTCGGACGGGGACACACCGTCCACGAACTGCATGAACGTCGGCATGAAGGTCAATGCGCCGAGCATCGCGAAACCGACCACCAACGACAGCACGCAGCACATCGTGAAGACCGGGTTGCCGAACAGCCGCATCGGCAGAATCGGTTCGGCCGCTTTGGTTTCGGCGCGGACGAACATCGCCAGCGCCAGAACGGATCCGACCACCAGACCGATGATCGTCGGTGACGTCCAGGCCAATTCACCCCCGAGGCTGGTGGCCAGGGTGAGACCGGAAGCACCGATCCCGACCCAGACGATCCCGGCGTAGTCGATCACCGGGCGGGCCGGGCGGGAGGTGAGCGCCGGGATGGTGGCCGCGGCGACCACGAGCACGACCAGGGCGACCGGGATGCTCAGCCAGAACGCCCATCGCCAGCCGAGGTGATCGGTGACGAAACCGCCCAGTAGCGGGCCGGCCAGGGTCGTGACACCGAAGACCGCCCCGAGCGCCCCCTGGTAGCGCCCGCGGTCCCGCAGCGGGATGACCTCGGCGATCAGCGCGGACGAAGTCACCATGATCGCGCCGCCGCCGATCCCCTGCAGCGCCCGCGCGGCCACCAGCATCACCATCGAACCGGACAGACCGCTCAGCACCGATCCGATGAGAAAACACAGCACCGCGGCCTGGTACACCGCCTTGCGGCCGAAGATGTCGCCGACTTTGCCGACCACGGCAGTGACCACGGTCGAGGCGAGCAGATAGCTGGTGACCACCCACGCCTGGTGGCCGGCGCCACCGAGATCTGCCACCACCGTCGGCAGAGCCGTCGCGACGATGGTCTGGTTCAGCGAGGCCAGCAGCATGCCGAGCAGCACGGCGACGAACACCAGATTGCGCCTGCGCACACCGAGCAGTGCCGCACCAGAGGTCTGCTCGGTGGTGGTTGATGGGCTCGCCATGACTTCCTTTCATCGGCCTGCCGGTTTCAACCACCATATCGTTAGATAAGCTATGGAAGTTACAGCGCGAACGAAATCGCCCCGGGCGACCGGCGGTGACCGGGCTACCCAGGGCGGTTTCGACCGAAACGGCGGCGGTACTACCGCACCGTCACTGCGGCGGCCGGGAGACGCACTGCGCCGCGTAGAGCGCGTCGCCGAGCTTCTCCATCAGCTCCAGCTGGGTCTCCAGGTAATCGATATGGCCTTCCTCATCGGCCAGGATCTTCTCCAGAATCCCCGCCGACGTGGCGTCTTGCTTCTCCCGGCACATGATGATTCCCGGCTTCAATCGGGCCACCACCTCATACTCGATCGCCAGGTCGGCCTCGAACTGTTCCCGAAGCGTCTGGCCTACCCGCAGCGAAAACAGTCGCTGATAGTTGGGCAGGCCGTCCAAGAGCAGGATTCGGTCGGTGATGGTCTCCGCGTGCCGCATCTCTTCGAAGGACTCGGCGCGGGTATGTTCCGCCAGTTCCGTAAATCCCCAATTGTCCTGCATTTTGGAATGCAGGAAATACTGGTTAATTGCGGTGAGTTCGCTTGTCAATTGCTCATTGAGCAATTTCAGAACATCTGGATCGCCTTGCATCGTGACTCCTAAGCACCTTGAGGGCTGGTCAAGTGTTGCCGTCTGTCGTGCACATCCAATCTAGTGCAGAAAGCAGGGACGAGCGCAATGTTCGACGGTCAATTCGGCGTGTTCATGGCACATTGACGGAGCATTGAACGCAACCGGGCCGAGGCGTGGCCACCAAGAGTGGACTGGCTGTCCTAACTAAGGTTAGACTGCGCTAATCTCTTGCCGCAGCACGAAAGAAAGGCCGGTATCAAATGAGTGAGTACGATTTGCACTCGCTCATACTCTCCTGCGATTTCCGCGTCGATGACGTCGAACAGATGTGGAAATGGATGAAGAAGCACCGGTCTGGATTATTGTCTATCGGCGCGCATCACGTGGTTCTCTACAAATCAATTTGGGAACCCGGCCGAGTATTGGTGACCATCGGCATTCGCCATGCCCGGTCGATCCGTGACGTGTTGCGTTCCCCGGCGATTTTCGAGTGGTTCGATATTTCCGGCGTCGAAGATATTCCGCCGATATTCGGCGGTGAAGTGGTCGAGAAAATCGATGTGACCGAACCGTCCCCGCAAGGACACGTGGCCGGGGTGATCGTCGGTGCCGTCGCCACCGTCGACGACGTCCCCACGCTGATGCGCAAGGTGCACGACGGCCTCGACCGCTTCGAGCAGGGCGGCATCCGCAAGATCTGGGTCTACCAGGCGCTCGACGACGGCCAGGAAGTGATGATCCTGCAGGAGGTCTCCGACGAGATCAGCGCCCGGCAGTGGATCGACCACCCCGACGCGGCCGCCGAGTGGATGACCACGGCCGGTTTCGGCGCATATCCGAGCCTGTTCGTGGGCAAGTTGGCCTACATCATGAACGTCGACGAGCAGGACGACTGATGTTCGTCTGCCTGTGCACCGGGGCGACCAGTCAGGTCGTCAACGAAATCGTGGAGGCCGGCGCGCGGACCTCCAAAGAGGTGGCCGAGGCCTGCGGCGCCGGGGCCGATTGCGGACGGTGCCGGCGCACCATCCGCGCCATCATCGCCGCCCATCAAGCCGCCGGCGAATGCCCGTCGCAGGTCAACGGCTGCCCGTCCCGGATGACCCGCTAACGCTTGCGATCGGCGAACTGCGCCAACGCGTCGACGTTGGCCGCCGCGCCGACCAGCTCGACGAACAGCGCCTTCTCCCGCTCAACCGCGGCTGCGATCTGATCGCGGATCGGCGCCACCATGGCCTGCTTGACGGCGATCAGACTCGAAATCGGCTTGGCCGCAAGAATTTCGGCATGGCGGCGAGCCTCGGCCAGCAGCTCCTCGGGCTCACAGACCTTCCACACCAGGCCCATCTCGAGGGCCTCGGCCGCGCTCAACCATTCCGACGACAGCAACAGCCAGGCGGCGTTCTGCCGGCCGAGCAAGCGCGGTATCAGATACGACGACCCCGCCTCCGGCGCCACACCGAGGCTGGTGAACGGGCACTTCAGCCGGGCCGTCGACGACATGAACGCGAGGTCGGCATAGCCGAGGATGGTGGCCCCGATGCCCACACCCACCCCGTTGACCGCGCAGATCAGCGGCTTCGGGAAATCGGCGATCACATCGATCATCCCGTAGAAGCCGTGCTCACCCGGGGTGAACTCGGGATTGGTGATACGGGTCTGCATCTCGACGAGGTCGTTGCCCGCGCTGAAGGCCCGGCCGGCTCCGGTCAGCAGCACCACCGCCACGTCGGGATCCTCGGCCGCGGCCCGCAGGGCGACCGTCGTCTCGTCATACAACGCCTCGTTGAACGCATTGAGCGCATCCGGGCGGTTCAGGGTCAGGGTGCGAACCCGATTGTTGTCCTCGATCAGCAGGGTCATCTCTAACACTCCTCGCGTGCGCGCCGTGACCGCTGCAGCCTAACTAGAACACGTTTCACTCTAACCGGGCGGGTGCGGGCAGCCCGTCGGAAAACGGGGTGGCATAGACGTAACGACTGGTCGGCACGGTGTCGATGTTGCTGCTGGCGCCGAAGGCATCCGTGCTGGCCACCATGCGACGCATGCGGTCGGCCAGATCGTCGTCGTCGGCCGCACCGAAGAACGCGTGCAAATCCGACACCGCTTCCTGACGGAACAACTCCTCGACGATGCCGTCGATGGCCGGGGCGCCCTCGGTGAGGGCGCGGACCACCGTGTTCTGCGTGTAGCCGAACGTGTCCTGGGTTTCGATGGCCACCGGGGTGTGGTCGACGTGCCAGCGGTGCAGCCAGGTGGATCGGTCCAGGTCCGCGGGCCGGCGCAGCAACGCGATGTTGGCCAGGCCGTGGGTCCGCTCACCCGCGGCGGTGGGCGGTGCGGCCATCGGAACCGATTCGGTGACCAGATACGCCGCAAGCGAATCACATTCGCCGCCAAGAACTTCCAATGCCCGCTCGACCTGCGCACCGTAGTACTGCTGAACCCACAGGCTCACCACCGCAACCACGGGCGGGTCCAACGTCGTCAACGTCATCAGAGAATCGCGCACGGCGTCGTCGCGGACGTTGACCGCAAGGCCGCCGACCCCCAGCGCCGGCAATTCGTCGGCGGCACGGGTGCGCAGCCGCTCGCACCACTGTTGATCCGAGTGCGCCGCGCGCAGCAGAACGATGACTTTCTCCACGATGGGAGAACCTACCGCCGCACCGATTTCCGCCACGCGAGGGTGGTTGTCACACCCACGGCCCGCAGCGAGTGAGAATGGAGAGGTGCACACGGGTGGACAGGCAGCCGACGCGCTCCGGCTGGGCACCCCCGACGCCGGCGCAGTTCTCCGAAGCCTGATCGGCGTCCTGGCAGTGACAGCTGTCGCCATGGCATGGGGGTCGGGTGCCACCGCGATGTGGACGCTGAGCGGCGGCGTGATCGCCGGCGCGATCGCGCTGCAACGCAGCCCCGGCGGCCGAATCCCGCTGGTGGTCACCGGCTCCGTGGAACTGGCCATCGCCGTACTGCTCGGCACCCTCGCCGGCGGGCACAGCCCGACGTTCGTCGCCGTGGTGGCGCTGTGGTGCTTCGCCGCGGGCATGCAGTGGTCGCTCGGAGCCAATGCCGGCCTGGTGGCCTCGGCAGCGAGCGCACTGCTGGTGCTGGCACCGCCCGTCGCACCGACCGTCGGCCAGGTGATTTTGGCACCTTTCCTGGTGGTGCTGGCCGGAGTGGTACAGGCGGTACTGATCGCCGTGTGGCCGCCGCGGCGTTGGCGGGCCCAGCGCGAAGGCCTCACCCGCGCCTACCGGTCATTGGCCGCCGACTCCCGCAACGTCGCGGCGAACAGCGCCGCCGATGTCGACGACGCACCGTTGACCTGGCTGCGTGAGGTGTTCGCCGACAGTCAGGTCAGCCAGCGCCCGCGCGCCTACCACGGGGGATATCGGCTACCGGAACGCCTGGCCGGCACCTTGGCGTCACTGCACGCCACCGCCGAACGCGGCGACACCGACGACGAATCCGCGGCCGACAACGGGCTGCCGCAACTGTTGACCGCCGCCGCGGTGCTGCTCGACGCGATCGCCGATCACGGTCACACCGCCCGACGGGACGCTGAGCATGCCCTGGTGCGCGTCCATACCGCCGCAGCTGCCGTGACAGGTCCCGAAGCCGCACTGGCGCAACGATTCTGTGAACAGCTGCGGGAGGCCGCCGTCCTGCGCTTCGGCCAGTTGCACCGGCCCGACCTGATCGGCTCGCTGGCTTCGGCGCCCGCCGTGGTGCGCTCCCATCTGACCTGGACCTCCCCCATCCTGCGGCACGCGATCCGGCTGTCGGTGACGACGGCACTGGCGGTCGCCGCGGCTCGCTACGGCGGACTGGAACACGGCTACTGGATGCCGCTGGCGGTCGTGGTGGTGCTGCGCCCGGAGACCGCACACACCTACACCCGATGCGCCGGGCGGATCGCCGGCCTCTGCGTCGGCATCGTCGTGGCCTGCCTGCTGACCTTCATCTGGCAACCCGGTCCGGTCGGCTCAGCGGTGTGTGCGCTGCTGTTCGTCGGACTGGCCTACGGTGTCGCGCAGTTCGGCTACCTGGCCGTCGGCGCGGCGGTCGGGGCGATCGTGATGTTCGCCATCGGGGTGGGCGCCGCGGCACCGTGGTCGGGCAACGCCGACCGGCTGTTCGCGGTGCTGATCGGCGGCGCGTTGGCGGTGATGGCACACGTGGCGCTGCCCGACCACGACCTGATCCGGCTGCGCCAGCGCGCCGGGGAACTGCTGATGACCGAGATCGACTACGCCGCGCTGGTGATCAAGGCCTTCGTGCACGAGATCGACCACCCGGCCGAGATCTTGTCGGCGGCCTGGCAGCGGGCATTCCGCGCGCGCGGCCTTCGAGGCCGCGTGGGGGGCGGCCAGTCTGGACCCGCCGGTCCTGCGGCGGTGGTTACGGTCCTACCGCACCGCGCTCAACTCGGTGACCAGTGCCTGCACCACGCTGGAGAACAGCCTCCCGACGCACCCTTCCTCGGCACTGCACAGCGAGTTCATCGCCGCGGTCGACGATTACGTGGAGGCGCTGCGCGGAGCACCGCCGAGCCCGGCCGTGCCGTGGAGCCTCGACACCGCCGAACTGTCCACCGCGCTGCGTCGCGTGCACAACGTGGCCTCGACGCTGTCCGCCGACAACGGTGCGGCCCGCATCCTGATCGGCGAGTTGACCACGATCACCCGCAGCCTCGAGGACATCGCGATCGACCGGGTGGAGCCCACAGCCGAGTCACACTAGCCGCGGGCCCACTTCGGCAGGATGAAAACCCCCTCGGCCTCGGCGGTGATGCCCTCGGCATCTGAGACATGGCCCGAGGCAAAGGCTTTGATTCCGTCCGTGCGGGTGATCCGACCCTCGGCATGCAGCGCGCCCAGCGGGGTGGCCCGCAGATAGCGGATGGTCAGCGTGCCGGTGAACCGCGGGCGGTCCGAATCGCTGGCCGCCACCTCTCCCAGCACGTGGTCGAGCACCATCGCCACCATGCCGCCGTGGACGTGGCCGGGCGGCCCCTCGTAGGCGGCGCCCAGATGGAAGTCGGTGTGCACCCCGCCGTCGGCGTCTTTGACCATCACCAGTGGCGGCGCGATCGGGTTGCGGATACCGATCGCCGGGTTTCCCCACGGCATCCGGTCTCCGTCCGAGGTGAACTGGACCCCGAACGGCCCGTCGATCTGTTCGGCCCGCAACCGCGCGGTCGCGTCGTCGATCTGAGCCCGCACAGCGGCGACCTCATCGGCATCGACCTGCGAGCGGATGCTGGCGTCGATCAGCGACCGCACCGAATCGGCCAGCGGTGCCCACACCTCCCGCAGCCGCTGCACGTCGGCGGAACTGAGACCCTCGACATGGGTGTAACCCGGCATCCCAGCACTAGAACATGTTCGACGCGACGATGTCGAGCCACCCCGGGTAGCGTCGGCCCCGTGACGGATCCTGCCCAGACCGAACCCTATTACCGGCTCGGCAGCTACCACCGGCCGACGGATACGCCCTCGCCGCCGGCGCAGGTCTGGTTCGACCGCGGCATGATCTGGTGCTACGCCTTCAACCACGAGGAGGCCGTCCGATGCTTCGAGCGGGCGCTGCAGCTCGACCCTGAATTCGCGCTCGCCCGCTGGGGTATCGCCTACGCGGTCGGTCCCAATTACAACAAGGCCTGGGAGGCATTCGACCCCGTCGATCTCAGCACGTCGCTGACCCGGGCCCGCACCGAACTCGAGCGTGCCACCACGGGTCGGGCCTCATCGCTGGAACGCAGCCTGATCGGCGCCCTGCGCAAGCGATTTCCGACCGATGACCCCGAAGACGCCGGTGCGCTGACCGCCGGACACGCCGCCTACGCCGACGCCATGACCGCGCTGGCCACCGCCCACCCCGACGACATCGACGTGCAGACCCTGGCCGCCGACGCGCTGCTCAACGTGACCGCCTGGGCGCTGTGGGACGGCCGCACCGGCGAGCCCGCCCCCGGCTCACGGGTGGTGGAGGCCAAACAGATCCTCGACGCCGCGCTGGCCTCCCCCGCCGGACGGCGCCACCCCGGAGTGCTGCACCTCTACATCCACGCGATGGAGATGTCGACGACGCCGCAGGCCGCCCTGCCCGCCGCCGACCTGTTGCGCGGGCTGGTGCCCGATGCCGGCCACCTACAGCACATGGCCAGCCACATCGACGTGCTGTGCGGCGACTACCGCAATTCGGTGACCGCGAATCTCGCTGCGGTGCAAGCCGACAGAAAGTTCCTCGCCCGCGAGGGGGCGCTGAATTTCTATTCGCTCTACCGCGCGCACGACCTGCATTTCGTGGTGTATTCGGCCATGTTCGAAGGCAGTTCGCAGACCGCTCTGGACGCCGCCGAGGAACTGGCCGACCAATTGACCCCCGAGCTGCTCTCGATCTCCTCGCCACCGATGGCGGACTGGCTGGAGGCCTTCGTACCGCTGCGGGTGCACGTACTGGTGCGATTCGGGCGCTGGGAGGAGCTGATCGCCGAACCGCTGCCCGCCGATCCCGAGCTGTACTGCACCACGACCGCGACGATCCACTACGGTCGCGGCGTCGCCTGTGCGGCCACCGGTCGGGTCCCACAGGCCCGCGCCGAACTCGACGAATTCCTCACGGCCTACCGGCGGATCCCGGATACCCGCTACCTGTTCAACAACACGAGCCTGGACATCCTGGCCATCGCCGAGCAGATGCTCAAGGGCGAGATCGCCTACCGGGAAGGCGATTACGATGCGGCATTCGCCTACTTGCGCCGGGCCGTCGAGCTCGATGACGCCCTGCCCTACGACGAACCCTGGGGGTGGATGCAGCCGACCCGACATGCTTTGGGCGCGCTGCTGCTCGAACAGGGCCGGGTCGAGGAGGCCGCCCAGGTGTACGCAGCGGACCTGGGCCTGGACCCGACGCTGAGCCGCTCCAGCCAGCATCCGAACAACGTGTGGAGTCTGCACGGGTACCACGAATGCCTGCGCCGGCTGGGCCGCGACGCCGAGGCAGTGATCATCGGAGCGCAACTCGAATTGGCCCAGGCCCGCGCGGACGTCACCGTCAGCGCCTCGTGCGCCTGCCGTCTCGATGCGGCGAAACCGTGTTGCGACTGACGGCCGCGCGATCGGCACGGGCGTAAACTCGCCACCGTGGCCCTCACCGACAACGATCTCGATCAGCTGCGCAAATGTGTCGAGTTGGCCCGCGAAGCTCTTGAGGCCGGGGACGAGCCGTTCGGGTCGATGCTGGTCGACCACACCGGCGCCACCGTGTTCACCGACCGCAACCGGGTCAAGGACGGCGACGCCACCCAGCATCCCGAATTCGCGATCGCCCGCTGGGCCGTCGAGCATCTGAGCCCCGCGGACCGGGCCCGTGCCACGGTCTACACCTCCGGCGAACACTGCCCGATGTGCTCGGCCGCGCACGCCTGGGTCGGCCTCGGCCGGATCGTCTACGCCACCTCGTCGGAACAGCTCAGCGGGTGGTTGTCGGACTGGGGTGTGCCGCCCGCTCCGGTGGCGCCGTTGCCGATCACCACCGTGGCCCCCGGTCTCGACGTGGACGGCCCGGCGCGGGAACTCGCCGAGACCATGAAAGACCTGTACGCGGCGAAGTTTCGTGCCTGAGCCGGCCTGGGTCGCGCACGCCGTCTGGTGGCAGATCTATCCACTGGGCTTCGTCGGGGCGTTTCCGGCCGATCCACCTCCGAGCGCCGGTGAACACCGGTTGCGCCGGATCGTCGGCTGGCTCGACCACGCCGTGCAGCTCGGTACGTCCGGCATCGCGCTGGGCCCGGTCTTCGCCTCCCGTACCCACGGTTACGACACCACCGACCACTTCCGCATCGACCCCCGCCTGGGCGACGACGACGACTTCGACCATCTGGTGGCCGAGGCCCGCCGGCGTGGGCTGCGGATCCTGCTCGACGGAGTGTTCAACCACGTGGGCACCGATTTCGCCCCCTACCGCGACGGCGACGCCTCATGGTTTCGGCGCCGCGGCAACGGTTTTGACACCTTCGAAGGCCACGGTGAGCTGATCGCGCTCAACCACGACGAGCCCGCGGTGGTCGACTACACCGCCGCCGTGCTGCGGCACTGGTTGAGCCGGGGCGCCGACGGCTGGCGCCTCGACGCCGCGTACGCGGTGTCCGACCGGTTCTGGGCACAGGTGTTGCCTTCGGTGCGTCGGGACTTTCCCGACGCCTGGTTCGTGGGTGAGGTGATCCACGGCGACTACTCGGCCACGGTGCGCGCCGCGACCTTCGACTCGGTCACCCAGTACGAACTGTGGAAGGCGATCTGGAGCAGCCTCAATGACGGTAACTTCCACGAATTGGACTGGGCACTCAAGCGGCACAACGACTTTCTCGAAACCTTCGTGCCGCTGACCTTCGTGGGTAACCACGACGTCACCCGGATCGCCAGCCAGCTACAGAATTCCGCGCACCTCGAGCACGCACTGGTGCTGCTGTTGACCACCGGTGGGACCCCGAGCATCTACGCCGGCGACGAGTCCGGCTACCGCGGCGTCAAAGAGGAGCGCCGTGGCGGCGATGATGCGGTACGGCCCGAATTCACCGACCCACCAGGAGATTCCGATGCGTTGCGGCTCCATCAGTATCTGATCGGGCTGCGCCGCAGGCATCCGTGGCTGCACAGCGCCACCACCTCACCGCTGTCGCTGACCAACACGCAGTACGTCTACCGGACCAGCGCCGGGTCCGAATCCCTGGTCGTGGCCCTCAACATCGACGACGCGCCGCTGCGGCTGGCGTTGCCCGATCACGGGATGGGATCGGGCCGGGTGATCGCGGGTTCGGGCGCTCCGCCCCACGAGGAGATCAGCCACACCGAGGTACCGCCGCACGGATGGCTGATCATCCAGCCGCACTGAGCATCTCGAGAGTACGAGGATCTCCGGTCCCGTCATAGAACTTGTCCAGCACGGCCCGGAATCCGGCCGGGTCCGTCGCGACCTCGGCGAACAACGTCATGCTGGAACGCACCTTCAGCACGTCCGGCCAACCGAAGATCTGCTCGGCGGTGCGCCCGTCGATCCCCATCAGCAGCCGGGCGCATTCGGCCAGCCTCGGCCCCAGCGTCGGGTGGGCCAGATAGGCACGCGCCTCTGCCGCGGAGGCGATGCCGTAGTGCACGGCCGTCGCACTGTGGCCCAACCCGCGCAGCTGCGGAAAGATGAACCAGATCCAGTGGCTGCGCTTGCGGCCGTCCCGCAACTCGGTGCACACCTCGGCGTACACGCCGGCCTGGGCGTCCACGAATCTCTGTAAGTCGAACGGGTCACTCATGGGAGGAGTTTGTTGCGCAATCTCACGCAATACATCGTGACAAGCTAATCTTCGGGATTCAATGACTACAACTGCCGGCGCCGAGCGCGTCGCACCGCCCAGAAGAACGCACCGGCGCGTGCTGTCGCGGATCAGCATCCAGTCCAAGCTGCTGGTCATGCTGCTGGTCACCAGCATTTTGTCGGCGGCCGTCGTCGGCGCCATCGGATACCAGTCCGGGCGATCATCGCTTCGTCAGTCGGTGTTCGACCGGCTGACCGAAGTCCGGGAGTCGCAAACCCGCCAGCTGGAATCCAAGTTCGCCGACCTCGAGGATTCGCTGATCGTCTACACCCGGGGTACGACGACCGTCGAGGCCGTGGAGGCGTTCTCCGCCGGCTTCGGTCAGCTGACCAACTCGACCACCACCCCGCAACAGTGGCAGTCGATCGTCGACTACTACAACACCCAGTTCAAGCCGGTCGAACAGCGACAGACCGGTGACACGGTGGACGTGTCGCGGCTGTTGCCCACGTCCAACGCCCAGAAATACCTGCAGGCCAACTACACCGCACCGCTCGCCGACCCCGAGAAGGCCATTCGGGTCGACGACGCCAGGGACGGCAGCGCATGGTCGGCCGCGAATGCCAGATTCAACGACTACTTCCGTGAGATCGTCGAACGTTTCCAGTTCGAGGATGCGCTGTTGCTCGACACCGTCGGCAACGTCGTCTACACCGCCTACAAGGGCATCGATCTCGGCACCAACATCGTCACCGGGCCCTACCGGCAGAGCCGGCTGCGCGACGCCTACGAGAAGACCCTGGCCTCCAACACCGTCGACTACGTCGGGGTCACCGACTTCGGTGACTACCAGCCGGCCGACGAGCCCACGGCCTGGATGATGGCCCCGGTCGGGCCGGTCGGCCGGGTCGAAGGGGTACTGGCGCTGCAGTTCCCGATCTCCAAGATCAACCGCCTCATGACGGCCGACCAGCAATGGGAAGCCGCCGGAATGGGCGCGACGGGCGAGACCTTCGTGGTCGGCCCCGATGGTTTGATGCGGTCGGATTCGCGGTTGTTCCTGGAGAACCCCGAGAAGTTCGAGCGGGATGTGATCGATGCCGGAACACCGCCGGCAGTGGCCGCGAAATCACTGGCCCAACACGGGACCACCTTGGTCCAGCCGGTGGAGACAACAGCCACCCGGTTGGCCTCACGCGGCCAGAGCGGCACCGTGATCGAGGACGACTACCTGGGTAACGACACGCTGCAGGCCTACGCGCCGGTCGACCTGCACGGGCTGAACTGGTCGATCATCGCCAAGATCGACACGGCCGAGGCGTTCGCGCCGGTGGCGACGTTCACCCGGACGCTGGTGCTCTCGACCGTGGTCATCACCTTCATCGTCTGTCTGGCCGCGATGTTCCTGGCCCGGTTGTTCGTCCGGCCGCTGCGCCGGCTCGAAGCCGGTGCTCAGCAGATCGGAGCGGGCGACTACGACATCACGCTTCCGGTGCAGTCCAGGGACGAGTTCGGTGATCTGACAACGGCCTTCAACGACATGAGCCGCAACCTGGCGATCAAGGAGGATCTGCTCGCCGAGCAACGTCGCGAGAACGACCGGCTGCTGCGCACCCTCATGCCGGAATCTGTGGTGCAGCGCTACCGCGACGGTGAGGAGACCATCGCGCAGGACCACCACAACGTGACGGTCCTGTTCGCCGACACCGTCGGGTTGGATGAGCTGACGTCCGAGATGCCTTCGGAGGAAGCGCTGGCCATCGTCAACCGCCTGGTGCACCAATTCGACGCTGCCGCCGACGATCTCGGGGTGGAGCGCGTACGCACCCTGCGCAACGGATACTGGGCCAGCTCCGGGCTGAGCGTGCCGCGGCTCGACAATGTCCGCCGTACGGTCGACTTCGCGCTCGAGATGCAGCGCATCATCGAACGGTTCAACAACGAGGCCGGGACCGATCTTCAGCTGCGCGCGGGAATCGACACCGGAGCGGTCAGTAGCGGCCTGGTCGGGCGGTCGAACCTGGCCTACGACATGTGGGGGTCGGCGGTCAACCTCGCCTACCGGGTTCAGCGAGGATCGCCGCAGCCCGGCGTGTACGTCACCGAGCGGGTTTACGACGTGATGGGCGATACCCGTGACCTCGAACCGGCCGGGACCGTTGTGGTCGACGGCGCCGAAGAGCCGATCTGGCAACTACAGGACCGGCGATGAGCGCTGTGCTCGACGCTCCCTGGTTCTACTGGGCGATCGGAGTGGCGATCGGTTTCCCGGTCTGCCTGGTACTGCTCACCGAACTGCACAGCACACTGCGCCGCCGCGGCAGCTTCCTGGCGGGCCCGGTCCATCTGGTGCGCACCTACATCCTGCCGCTGGGCGCGCTGCTGATCCTGCTGATCCAGGCCATGCAGATCTCCGGCGAAGCCACACCGGTACGGATCGTGGCGACGGTGTTCGGATTCGTCGTCCTGGTCCTGCTGCTGTCCGGACTCAACGCAACCGTGTTCCAGGGCGCCCCGGAAGGCAGCTGGCGCAAGCGGATTCCGTCGATCTTCCTCGACGTGGCCCGCTTCGCGCTGATCGCCATCGGCGTCGGCCTGATCTTCGCCTACATCTGGGGCGCCAACATCGGCGGCCTCTTCACGGCCCTCGGCGTCTCCTCGATCGTGCTGGGCCTGGCCCTGCAGAACTCGGTCGGCCAGATCATCTCAGGGCTCCTGGTGCTCTTCGAGCAGCCGTTCCAACTCGGCGACTGGGTCGATGCGCCGTCGGCGCGCGGCCGAGTCGTGGAGGTCAACTGGCGCGCAACGCATATCGACACCGGCAGCGGCCTGCAGGTGATCCCGAACTCTGTGCTGGCCGGAGCATCGTTCGCCAACCTGAGCCGACCGCCCGGGGCGCATACGATCACCGTGACGACGGTGTTCGCCGTCGACGACGCTCCCGACGAGGTCTGCCTCGTGCTCGATGAAGTGGCTCGGCGACTGCCTCAGGTACGCCGGGACGGCACGGTGTCGACCGTGGCGGCCGGGTCGTTGCAGTACAAGACCCAGATCCCGCTGCATTCCCCCGCCGACGACTTCGCCGCCAGATCCACGTTCCTGCGCTGGACGTGGTATGCCGCGCGGCGTGCCGGTCTGCATCTCGACGAGGCCGAGGACGAGTTCGCGACCACCGAACGGGTCGAGCAGACGCTGCGCCTGATCGCACCGACACTGCGGCTGAGCCCGGAGGACCAGACCGACCTGTTGGCTCATACCCGTCTGGCCCGGTACGGAGCGGGCGAGATCATCCAGGTGGTCGGCCAGGTGCCCAAGGTGATGACCTTCATCGTCGCCGGAACGGTACAGCTCGCGGTGGCCGACACGGACGACAGTTCCGTCCCGGTCCTCACGGTGGAGAAGGGTGACTTCCTCGGTCAGACGGCCCTGACCCGTGAACCGGTCACCACGACCGCGTACGCGCTGACCGAGGTGACCGTCGCGCAGTTCGACCGCGACTGCATCGAAGATCTGGTGTCGCGAAAGCCGGTACTGCTGCAGGACATCGGCCGGGCGATCGAGCAACGACGCGCCAACGTCAAGCAGGCGCTCCTGGCTGTCGGCCGCTGAGCCTTGGGCAAAACGGTCTCGGCGCCGAGTTCCAACCGTTAGTAAACCGCGATCTGCGGCTGCGGTGTTGTTACGCGTGTGACTCATGAGGCCCGTGATTCACTACCGAGGCAAGCGGCAAACTGCTTGAGACACGTGCAGAAAGGACGGTTGGTTGCCGTTATGAAGTTCCTCAACAAGATTCGCGGAGCGTGGACGCGCCGACTGGCGGCGGGGGCAATGGCAGCCGCCACCCTGCCCGCGCTGATCGGTCTCGCAGGAGGTTCGGCGACCGCTGGCGCATTCTCCCGTCCGGGTCTGCCCGTCGAATACCTCGACGTGTTCTCGCCGTCGATGAACCGCAACATCCGGGTCCAGTTCCAGGGCGGCGGACCGCACGCGGTCTACCTGCTCGACGGCCTGCGCGCCCAGGACGACTACAACGGCTGGGACATCAACACCCCGGCCTTCGAGTGGTACAACGGCTCGGGCCTGTCCGTGGTCATGCCGGTCGGCGGGCAGTCCAGCTTCTACACCGACTGGTACCAGCCCTCGAAGGGCAACGGCCAGGACTACACCTACAAGTGGGAGACCTTCCTGACCAGCGAGCTGCCCACCTGGCTGGCCGCCAACCGTGGCGTGTCCCAGACCGGCAACGCCGTCGTCGGCATCTCGATGGCCGGCAGCGCCGCGTTGACCTACGCGATCCACCACCCGCAGCAATTCATCTACGCCGGAACGCTTTCGGGCTTCCTGAACCCGTCCGAGGGCTGGTGGCCGATGCTGATCGGGCTGGCGATGAACGACGCCGGCGGTTACAACGCCGAGAGCATGTGGGGGCCGTCGACCGACCCGGCATGGAAGCGCAACGACCCGATGGTCAACATCAACCAACTGGTCGCCAACAACACCCGCATCTGGATCTACTGCGGCACCGGGACCCCGTCGGACCTCGACGCGGGCACCAACGGCGGCAACCTGATGGCAGCCCAGTTCCTCGAAGGGCTGACCCTGCGGACCAACGTCACCTTCCGGGACAACTACATCGCCGCCGGCGGCACCAACGGCGTGTTCAACTTCCCGGCCAACGGCACCCACGCCTGGGGCTACTGGGGACAGCAGCTGCAGCAGATGAAGCCCGACATCCAGCGGGTGCTGGGCGCGCAGTCCGCCACCTAGAGACCATCCACCCAGGGAGCCTGTCGTCAACCCCAACGGCAGGCTCCCTGCTCGTGTGCGGGGTAGGTTTGTACCGATGGCCCGGTCCTCGGCGAGTGCGTCACCCAATGTGCGGATGCTCGGCGGAATTGCCGCCGCCGCGGTGTCACTCGGGGTGGCTCAGGCCGTGGCCGTTCCGTTCCCCCCGCAAGCCGAGCCGCGCAACGCGGTGGGGGCAGCGGTAGTCGACCTGACGCCGGGTCCGGTCAAAGAGTTCGTGATTCAGGCACTCGGCGGTCTGGACAAACTCTTCCTGGGTGTCGCGGTACTGGTGGTGATCGCCGTGATCGCCGCTCTGGCCGCGACATACGAGACCCGGCACCGCCCGATCGGCAGCGCGATCTTCGTCGCCGCGGGTCTGCTCGGCTGCGCGGCGGTGCTCTCGCGGCCGGGGGCCACCCTGCCCGGCATCGTGCCGACGCTGGTGGGCACCGCGGCAGGGGTGGCGGTGCTGCGACTGCTCGTGCGCCTGTGGACCGCCCCCGACGATGATGCCGAACGTGTCGACACCACCAGACGGGCATGGTTGGCCACCGCCGGCATACTCGGATTCGGCGTGGCGAGCGGGCTGCTCGGTATCGTGGTCGCCCGGTTGACCAGTTCGGTGGCAGCAGAACGCGACACCTTGGCCATCCCCCGCCCACGCGTCCCCGCTCCGCCGATACCGCCCGGTGTGCAGCCGAAAGGCGTTGCCCTGCCGAGCTTCATCACCGACGCCGGTGACTTCTACCGCGTCGATACCGCACTTGTCGTGCCGCAGGTGAGCCGCGACGAATGGCGATTACGCATCCACGGCATGGTCGATCGGGAGATCACCTACAGTTTCGACGATCTGACCCGCTTCGAGGTGGTCGAGAAGGCCATCACACTGACCTGTGTATCCAATCCCGTTGGCGGCGACCTGATCTCGACGGGAACGTGGACGGGCTACCGGGTGGCCGATCTGCTACGGGCCGCCGGCGTGCATCCCGACGCCGACATGGTGCTGTCCACCTCGGTGGACGGGTTCACCGTGGGCACCCCGGCGGACGCTCTCGTCACCGGCGACGACGCGCTGTTGGCCATCGGGCTCAACGGACAACCGCTACCGGTGGCACACGGTTATCCCGCCCGTCTGGTGGTGGCCGGACTCTACGGCTACGTGTCGGCCACCAAATGGGTCACGGACCTGGAACTGACCCGCTTCGACCGGGCCGAGGCGTACTGGACCAGACAAGGCTGGGCCCCGCGCGGACCGATCAAGACCGAGTCGCGAATCGACGTGCCGCGCAACGGTCAGACTCTGCCGGTCGGACCGACCACCTTCGGCGGCGTGGCGTGGGCGCAGAATCGCGGAGTCCGCGGCGTGGAAGTCCGAATCGACGACGGCCCATGGCTATCCGCCGAACTCGGGGACGCGTACTCCAACCAGACGTGGCGGTTGTGGAGCGTGCCCTGGCAGGCGACCGGCCCGGGCCGGCACACGCTCACCGTGCGCGCCACCGACAACACCGGCGCGGTCCAGACCTCAGACCAAGCCCCCACCGTGCCCGACGGCGCGACCGGTTGGCATTCGGTGAACTTCAGCGTCGCCTAGCCCTTGAGCTTGCGCCAACTGAGCACGGAGATCACGACACCGATCACCGCGGTGATCGGCCCGATGACCGACCACGTGGTGGTGTTGCTCATCGGACTGCCCTGCAACACACCGAAACCCTGCAGCGCCCAGATCAGCCCGAACAGCGCCACGATCACACCGACCGCGAACGTCACGACATATCCCCTGTTCATGAGTGGATGCTACGTCGCGGCCGAGACGCGGTCAGGGAACAAGCACCAATTTCCCTCTGGTATGGCGCTTTTCCAGCTCGGTGTAGGCGGCTTGGACGTCGTCGAGGGCGAACACCCCGGCGATCGGTACCTCGAGTTCGCCGGTGGCGGCGAGGTCCGCCAGTTCGGCGATCACCGCGATGTCGGCCCCCTCGGCATTCCCGGCACTCTGGACGCCGTACTGCTCGATCGCACCGAAATCGATGATGGTGTCGACGCGTTCGGCAGCCACCCCCAAGTCTTCAACGGCCAGCTTCACGTATCCGCCGCCGAAGAAATCGAGGAACGCGTCCACGCGGCCCGACGGCGATGCGGCGCGCAGCCGGGTGGCCAGACCGTCACCGTAGTTCACCGGTATCACGCCGAACCCGGTCAGCCAGTCGTCGTTCCCGGGCCCGGCGATGCCGAGCACCGTCGCACCCGCCCGCCTGGCCAGTTGCACCGCGATGCTTCCGACACCACCGGCGGCCCCCGCGACCGCGACGGTGTCCCCGGGCCGCAGCCGCACCGCGCGCACGGCCGCATAGGCGGTGGCGCCCGCGACATAAAGCGATCCGGCCACTTCCCAGGACAGGCCCGCCGGTTTGCGCGCCAACTGGGTGGCCGGCACCGCCACATACTCGGCATGGCTGGCGCGCGAGTCGGTGAAGCCGAGGACCTCGTCGCCGACCTGGAACTGCGCCACCCCGGACCCGAGTTCGGCCACCACGCCGGCGAGGTCACTGCCCTGCCCGGAGGGGAACGTGGCCGGGAACCGATCGTGCAACGCGCCCCGCCGGATCATGGCCTCACCGGGGGTTGATGCCGGCTGCGCGCACCTTCACGAGTACCTCGCCCGCGGCCGGAGCGGGCCGCGGCACATCGCGCACCTGCAGTACGTCTATGCCGCCGTATTCATCGAACTGCACAACTTTGCTCCTGTTCCCTACGACCGATCACCCGGCCGAAACATTCCGCCGTGCCACATTTCGCTCTCAGCGATGTGGGGCATCGACTTGCCGATCGGGAAGTTGATCCGGGAACAAACCGAAGCCTGACAGAGTTGAGCGCATCAGACTGAACTTTGGAGGTTTGATGCCTGAACCAATCGCAGTGCCCGTTTTGTTCTTGAGCGAGCCGATCGTGCTGCCGGGAATGGTGGTGCCCGTCGAACTCGACGATGCCGCCCGCGCCGCCGTCGACGCCGCCCAGGCCAGCGAATCCGGCAAGCTGCTCATCGCCCCGCGCCTGGACGATCGCTACCCCACCCACGGTGTGATCGCGTCGATCGTGCAGGTCGGGCGCATGCCAGGCGGTACGGAAGCCGCCGTCGTCCGCGGGGAACACCGTGCCCACATCGGTTCCGGAACCACCGGGCCGGGCGCGGCCCTATGGGTCGAGGTGGATCAAGCCGCCGAACCCGAATCGGTGACCGACGACACCAAGGCGCTGGCCGCCGAGTACAAGAAGCTGCTGCTGGCCATGCTGCAGCGGCGCGAGGCCTGGCAGATCGTCGACGTGGTCAACAAGATCACCGACCCGTCGGCCCTGGCCGACACGGCCGGTTACGCCTCGTACCTGACCGACGTGCAGAAGCGCGAACTGCTGGAGACCGAGGACGTCAGTCGTCGCCTCAGCCTGCTCGTGGAATGGACCGGCGATCATCTGGCCGAGGTCGAGGTCAACGACAAGATCGCCGAGGACGTCCGGGCCGGGATGGACAAGCAGCAGAAGGAATTCCTGCTGCGCCAGCAGTTGGCGGCCATCCGCAAGGAGCTGGGCGAAGGCGAACCCGAGGGCTCAGACGACTACCGGGCCCGCGTCGAGGCCGCCGACCTTCCAGAGAAGGTGCGGGAGGCCGCGCTGCGCGAGGTCGGCAAGCTGGAACGCTCCAGCGACCAGAGCCCTGAGGGCGGCTGGATCCGGACCTGGCTGGACACCGTGCTGGACCTGCCGTGGAACGTGCGGACCGAGGACTCGACCGACCTCAAGGGCGCTCGCGAAATCCTGGACGCCGACCACCACGGGCTGGACGACGTCAAGGACCGCATCGTCGAGTACCTGGCCGTCCGGGCCCGCCGGGCCCAGCGCGGCATGGCCGTCGTCGGCGGCCGCGGGTCGGGTGCCGTGATGGTGCTGGCCGGCCCGCCCGGGGTCGGCAAGACCTCGCTCGGTGAGTCCGTCGCCCGCGCGCTGGGCCGCAAGTTCGTGCGGGTCGCGCTGGGCGGTGTGCGCGACGAGGCCGAGATCCGTGGCCACCGGCGTACCTACGTCGGCGCGCTGCCGGGCCGCGTCGTGCGGGCCATCGGCGAGGCGGGTTCGATGAATCCCGTTGTGCTGCTGGACGAGATCGACAAGGTGGGCTCTGACTACCGGGGTGACCCCTCGGCAGCGCTGCTCGAGGTGCTGGACCCGGCGCAGAACCACACGTTCCGCGACCACTACCTGGAGCTGGACCTGGACCTGTCCGACGTGGTGTTCCTGGCGACGGCCAACGTCATCGAGAACATCCCGTCGGCGCTGCTGGACCGGATGGAGCTGATCCAGCTCGACGGCTACACCGAGGACGACAAGGTCGCCATCGCCCGCGACTACCTGCTGCCCCGGCAGGCCGAACGGGCGGCCCTGACCGAGTCCGAGGTGACGGTGACCGATGCGGCACTGCGCAAGATCGCCGCGGACTACACCCGCGAACCAGGCGTGCGGCAATTCGAGCGGTTGCTGGCCAAGGCGTTGCGCAAGGTGACGACGAAGCTGGACTCGACAGATTCCCCCATCACGATTGATGAACCGAATCTGGAGGAGTACCTGGGCCGTCCACGGTTCACACCGGAATCCACCGAGCGCACCGCGGTGCCCGGTGTGGCGACCGGTCTGGCCGTCACCGGCCTGGGCGGCGACGTGCTCTACATCGAGGCGAACGGGAACGACGGAGAGCCGGGCCTGAAGCTGACCGGTCAGCTGGGTGACGTGATGAAGGAGTCGGCACAGATCGCGCTGTCCTACGTCCGTGCCCACGCCGAGCAGTTGGGCGTCGACCCGAAGACTCTCGACCGCCAGATCCACGTGCACGTGCCCGCGGGTGCGGTGCCCAAGGACGGTCCGTCGGCCGGCGTCACGATGGTCACCGCACTGGTGTCGATGGCCACCGGCCGACAGGTGCGCGGCGACGTCGGCATGACCGGTGAGGTCACGCTCAACGGCCGGGTGCTACCGATCGGCGGCGTCAAGCAGAAGCTGCTCGCGGCGCAACGCGCCGGGCTGAAGACGGTCTTCATCCCGCACCGCAACGAGCCAGATCTGGATGAGGTTCCGGCCGAGGTGCTGGACGCCTTGGAGGTCAAACCGATGACCGATGTCGCAGACATCATCGCCGAGGCGCTGGAACCGATCCGCGAGGGCGCATCGGTCGCCGCATAAGCAGCCGACTGGCTCGCCATCGACAGACCGTCCGCCGTTGTGACTCCCGAAGTCGCAACGGCGGACGGTTTATTTGTCGGCATTCTGGTCAATCTGGCCGCGATGGACGAAAGCGAGCTCGACCAGTGGGATCCCGCCGTCACCCGACAGATGAGGTCGTTGGCGGGACCGATCGCGAAGTGGTGGTTCCGCTCCGAGGTTCGCGGCCTGGAGAACATTCCGGACGACGGCGGTGCGCTGGTGGTCTCGAATCACTCCGGCGGAATGCTGACGCCCGATGTCCTGGTCTTCGCGCCGGAGTTCTACCGCCACTTCGGCTACGGCCGTCCGCTCTACACCCTGGCCCATTACGGGGTGCTGCTCGGGCCGACCGGCGATATGTTCCGGCGACTCGGAGTGATCCACGCCAGCCGGCAGAACGCCGCCGCGGCCCTGGATTCGGGTGCTGTGGTGCTGGTGTTTCCCGGCGGCGATTACGACGTCTACCGACCCACCGCTGAGGCGAACACCATCGATTTCAACGGGCGGACCGGATACGTGCGGACCGCGCTGACCGCAGGTGTCCCGATCGTGCCGACCGTGTCGATCGGCGCCCAGGAAAGCCAGCTGTTCCTGACCCGGGGCAACTGGCTGGCCAAGCGACTCGGGCTGCCTCGCATCCGGCTGGACATCTTGCCGGTGAGCATCGGCTTCCCTTTCGGCCTCAGCGTCCTCGTGCCGCCCAACCTGCCACTCCCCACCAAGATCGTCACCGAAGTCCTGCCTCCGATCGACATCACCGCACGCTTCGGCGCCGACCCTGATGTCCACGAGGTCGACGCCCACATCCGCGGCGTCATGCAGACCGCACTCGACCGGCTGGCCGCGCAGCGACGCTTCCCCATCCTCGGCTGACAACCCGCCCGGGCCGACCAAAGGGAA
The DNA here is from genome assembly GCF_019645875.1 of Mycolicibacterium senegalense. GTDB lineage: Bacteria > Actinomycetota > Actinomycetes > Mycobacteriales > Mycobacteriaceae > Mycobacterium > Mycobacterium senegalense. The sequence continues at coordinate 2,942,385 of NZ_CP081000.1, forward strand.
GGCTGGGTGCAGCCGCGGCGGACAGACCTGCAATCCTTCACGGTGTGACGTCAGATACAGCCACGGACGAACGCCATCTCTCCCGCCAGCTCGCCAACCGGCACATCCAGCTGATCGCCATCGGCGGCGCGATCGGAACGGGCCTGTTCATGGGGTCCGGCAAGACCATCTCGCTGGCCGGGCCTTCCGTGCTGTTCGTCTACATGATCATCGGCTTCATGCTCTTCTTCGTGATGCGGGCCATGGGCGAACTGCTCCTGTCCAACCTGCATTACAAGTCCTTCGCCGATTTCGCGGCCGACCTGCTCGGGCCATGGGCAGGCTTCTTCACCGGCTGGACCTACTGGTTCTGCTGGATCGTCACGGGTGTCGCCGACGTGGTGGTGATCGCCGGGTATGTCGCCTTCTGGTGGCCGGACCTTCCGCTGTGGATTCCGGCACTGGCCACGGTCGTAGTGCTGATCGGACTGAACCTGCCGACCGTGCGGGCCTTCGGTGAGACCGAGTTCTGGTTCGCCCTGATCAAGATCATCGCGATCGTGACGCTGATCGTCATCGGACTGGTGATGATCTTCACCAGTTTCACCGCGCCCACCGGCGCGCAGGCATCTTTCGCCAACCTGTGGAACGACGGCGGCTTCTTCCCCACCGGCCCAATGGGTTTCGTGGCCGGCTTCCAGATCGCCACCTTCGCGTTCGTGGGCATCGAACTGGTCGGGACCACCGCCGCCGAGGCCAAGGACCCCGAGCGCAACCTGCCCAAGGCGATCAACTCGATCCCCGTGCGCGTCATGCTCTTCTACGTCGCCGCGCTGACCATCATCATCGCGGTCACCCCGTGGCGCGAGATCGATCCCGAACTCAGCCCCTTCGTGGCGATGTTCAGCCTCGCCGGCCTCGGAATCGCCGCCTCGGTCGTCAACTTCGTGGTGCTGACCTCGGCGACGTCATCGGCCAACTCCGGCATCTATTCCACCTCGCGGATGGTTTACGGCCTGGCCACCGAGGGCGACGCGCCGAGCCTGTTCGGCCGGCTCACGTCCCGGCGCGTACCCGCCAACGCGTTGTTCCTGTCCGGGGTCTTCCTGCTGTCGGGGGTCGTCATGGTCGCCGCAGGCGACTCGATCGTCGCGGCGTTCACCTTGGTCACCACGATCTCGTCGCTGTGCTTCATCTTCGTCTGGACGATCATCCTGGTGAGCTACCTGGTGTATCGGAAGCGCCGTCCGGAACTGCACGAGGCATCGAAGTTCAAGATGCCCGGCGGTGTCGTGATGTGCTACGTGGTGCTTGCGTTCTTCGCCTTCCTGCTGTGGGCGTTCACCCAGAAGGAAGACACCCTGCAGGCCGAGCTGGTCACCCCGGCATGGTTCCTGGTGCTCGGCATCGCCTGGTTGGTGCTGCGGCGTCGACCCGAGCATCTGGCTCGTGAAGCCGCCTTCGAGGCCGAGCTCCAGTCCGGCGATCGCGAGTCGAAGGATGCCGACTGACCGTGGCCTTCGACCCGGACCTGGCCAACCGCATCCGTGAATTGACCGCCACCGAAAGCGGTCTGGACGAGAAGCGCATGTTCGGTGGGCTGGCGTTCCTGATCAACGGCAACATGGCGGTCGCGGCAACCCGAGATGGCGGCCTGATGGTGCGGGTGTCCCGGGGCGACAGCGACAAGCTGCTCGGGCGCGCCCACGCCGAGCCGATGGTGATGGGTGGCCGGGAGATGCGGGGATGGCTGCGGATCGCCGGCCCCGGCGTGAAGACCAACCGCCAGCTCCAGTCGTGGGTCGCCCGCGGAATCGAGTACGCCAAGAGCCTGCCGCCCAAGTAATTTCCGGGACGCCAACCAGAATCGCCATTAACATAGAGCCCGCCTGACAACGACGGGGGCGCACTTTCATGTTGACCGCAGTACGCAAGATTCTCGGCTTCCAGATGACCATCGCCGAGTGGATCGGGACCGCCATCCTGCTCGCAGTTCCCTACCTGCTGATCGGCCTGGTCTGGTCGCTCACCCACACCGGCCATCTGGCCGGCATGCATGGCGCCGACGCCGTGGTCTCCTTCCTGGGCTCCATCGTCTCCTGGCCAGTCCTGCTGTTCACCAACGTGTGCATGAGTTGACCGAGGGCCGACGCATGACTTCCACTCCCGCCAACCGGATCTCGGTCAACCGGCGCACCTCACGGTGGTCCGACGAGGACGTCACCATCGCCGATGCGATGGACCTGTGGGGGTTCGCCGCGGGCGCCGCCAACGTGATCATGCAGCTGTCCTCACCGGGCGTGGGTTACGGAGTTGTCGAGAGCACCGTCGATTCCGGCAACCTGCTCAAGCACCCATGGAAACGAGCCCGCACCACCCTGAGCTATCTGGCAGTGGCAATCCTCGGTAACCCCGAAGACCGGGCGGCCTTCCGCGACGCCGTCGACACCGCGCACCGCCACGTCCGGTCCGGACCCGCAAGCCCCGTGCAGTACAACGCCTTCGACCGCGAACTGCAGCTGTGGGTCGCAGCCTGTCTGTTCGTCGGGCTGGAGGACGTCTACCAGCTGTTGCGGGGCGAGATGACCGACACCGCGGCAGAGCAGTTCTACCAATCCGCCGCGACATTGGGCACCACGCTGCAAGTCAGCCCCGACCAGTGGCCCGCGTCGCGGACGGAGTTCGACACCTATTGGGACAGCGCGTGTGCCCGAGTGGAGATGGACGACGTCGTCAGAAAGTATCTGCACGATCTGGTGGACCTGCGGATGATCAACCCACTGCTGCGCATACCGTTTCGGCCGCTGCTGAAATTCCTCACGACAGGTTTCCTTGCCCCGGTGTTCCGCGACGCCGTCGGCTTCGGCTGGGGCCCCGGTCGCCAGCGCCTGTTCGAATGGCTGTTCCTGGTGGTGGCGTTCGGCAACCGCTTTCTGCCGGTGTTCATCCGCCAAGGCGGCAGTTACCTGCTGCTCGCCGACGTGCGCCGGCGGGTGGCCGCCGACAAGGCGCTGATCTGATGGACCGGGTCCGCCGCGTCTTGAGCTACAAGCTCAGCGTGGAGCAACTGCTCGAGACCCTGATGTGGTTGTCCCTGCCGTACCTGGTGATCGGCCTGGTCTGGACGTTCTTCCACCCCGAACAGGTGCAGCTCATCGAGTCGAGCTTGCTGACCAAATTCCCGGCCGGCGCCGATCTGGTGGCCTTCGGTCAGGTGACGCTGCTGTGGCCGGTGCTGCTACTGGGTGCCGACGTGTGCGTCACGATGTGAACGCAACAGCCGCACCGCCACCGCCGCGATGAACACCCACAGCACCCCGCCGCTGACCCACGTCGGTAGATAGTTGAACGCCTCGGTCGGCGCACCGGCGTTGAGGCCCATGTACGCCCCCACCGACAACACCCCGATGCCGACCACCGCCGACATGACCATCCAAACCCGGTCGCCGGTCTGCGCGAAAAACCTTGCCAACGCCAAACATCCACAGGTGACAGCCAGGAAACCGAGGCCACCGGCCGCGCCGTGAATCTTGGCCGGGGTGCTCAACCCGTCAGCCCCCGGATAGCCCTGCGCCGCGCCCGGCGGGAATCCGAAGCCAGGATCGGTCGGGTTGAGCCCGACCACCACACCGGCCAGCAACCCGTAGAGCATCACACACACCGCCGCCACCCGGCCGGACAGCACGCCCGAGGTCGCACGCCAGATCCCCACCCCGAAAGCCATCAGCAGCAATCCGCACGCGATGAAGTTCGCGGTTTGAACCCAACCGCAATCACCAAGAGCCAAAAGGGAATTGGCATGTCGCGCCGGGTCGAAGCCGGGACGGGTGAAGGCCAGGGCCAGCGATACCGTGGTGATCACCGACCCGGCGGCCACCCCGGCGCCGAGCAAAACCGCGGTGAGCCGGCCATCGGCGCGGCGCGAATCAGGTGTCACGGAAACTCGACGCTACCGTCCGAACCGGCCGGTCGATTGACTAGGGTCTTGCGTCGTGAAGGCTTGCCTCGTTCGCAGTGCAATCTTGGGAGCCGCCGTCTCGGCACTGGCCGGATGCGCGTCGGGAACCGTCGTCAACACCGACGATGCCGCGCCGCCACCGCCGGCGAGCACCACCACGGCGCCCCCGGTGTTCAGCACCGCGCACCTGGTAAACGCCGCCGACTACCTTCTCGAGGTCAACGGCCGCAAGGCCTACTACTTCAGCACTCCGAGCGGGCGCTGGCAGTGCGCCATCCTGCCCCGCGACCGCGCCGGCTGCCAAGCCGCGGGCGGCTCCTCGTCGATGGCCGTGTCCGGAGCACCCGAGGAGGTGCCCGACCCCGCCGGCGGTACGGCAGCACCGAATGCCCTTGTGCTGGACCGCGACAACGACGCCCAATTCGTCAACCTGGCACAGCCCGATTTCGCGCAGCCGGCCGCCGTCGTACTGCCGTTCGGGAAGGCACTGGCAGTAGCCGGTTTCCGCTGCAACGTCCAGGAACAATCCGGGGTGTCCTGTGTCCGGGAACTGACCGGCCGAGGTTTCACCTTCTCCGCCGAGGGCTACACCCTGCAGTACACGGACGTCCCCTAGCGATGGAACATGATCAGGATCGGCACCTCGGGTTGGTCATACGACCACTGGACCGATGTGCTGTATCCCCGCGGCACACCGGCGAAATCCCGGCTGGCCCACTACGTCGACGAATTCGACACCGTCGAACTCAACGGCAGCTTCTACCGCTGGCCGGCTGACACCACGTTCACCGGATGGCGCGACCAGATGCCCGACGGATTCACCATGTCGGTCAAGGCGCACCGTGGATTGACCCACTACCGGCGGCTGCGCTCACCCGAGTCCTGGACACCACGTTTCGCGGACTACTGGAAGCTGCTCGGTCCGCACAACGAGGCACTGCTGGTCCAGCTGCACCCCGCCCTCGAACGCGATGACGAGCTGCTCGACGCGTTCCTTTCCCAACTCCCCCGCCCCATCCAGATCGCGATGGAGCTACGCCACCCGTCGTGGGATGCGCCCGCTGTATACGGTCTGCTGGAACGGCACGGTGCCGCCTACGTGGTGATGAGCGGTCCTGGTTTGACCTGCCGGCCGGTGGCTACCAGCGATCTGGTCTACCTGCGCATGCACGGCCCCGGCGACCACGGCATCTACGCGGGCCGTTACTCCGACGACGAGCTGTGCCGGTGGGCCGAACAGATCCGCGACTGGGACCAGCACGAGCACCGGGTCGTCGTCTACTTCAACAACGATCTCGGTGGTCACGCGGTACGCAACGCCCGAAAACTGAAGCAGTTGCTGTCGGGCGAGTAGGCTGAGTTGGCATGACCACGTCGTCCACATTCGCGATCGTCGGCGGTGGACTGGCCGGCGCCAAAGCTGCTGAAGCTTTGCGGGACAACGACTTTGACGGCCATGTCGTGTTGTTCGCCGCCGAAGACAAGCTCCCCTACGAGCGTCCGCCGCTGTCCAAGGAATACCTGGCCGGCAAGAAGAAGCTCGATGACTTCACCGTCGATCCCGCGGCCTGGTACCGCGACCACAACGTCGACCTGCGGCTGGGCACCGAAGTCAGCGCCCTCGACCCCGCCGGCCACACGCTCGCACTGCCCGACGGCACCACTGTCGGCTACGACAAACTGCTACTGGCCACCGGGTCCGCCTCACGCCGGCCACCGATCCCCGGGTCGGACGCGGCAGGAGTGCACTATCTGCGCACGATCGACGACGCCGCTGCCTTGAGTGAGGCACTGGCCCCCGGGGCGACGCTGGCCATCGTCGGCGCCGGCTGGATCGGGCTGGAGGTCGCCGCCGGCGCCCGAAGCCGCGACGTGAACGTCACCGTCGTCGAAGCCGCCCACCTGCCGCTGCTGGCCGCCCTGGGCACCGAAGTCGGTGAGGTGTTCGCACAGCTACACCGAGCGCACGGCGTGGATCTACGGCTGGACCAGTCGGTACAGGAGGTGACCACCGCCGACGGCACCGCCACCGGGCTACGCCTCGGCGACGGCTCCACCGTCGCCGCCGATGCGGTGCTGATCGCCGTCGGAGCCGCACCGAACATCGGACTGGCCGAACAGGCCGGACTGGCCATGGCAGACGGCGGCGTGCTCGTCGACGCATCACTGCGCACCAGTGACCCCGACATCTATGCCGTCGGCGACATCGCCGCGGCCCAGCATCCTTTCTTCGGGGTGCGGATCCGCACCGAGCACTGGGCCAACGCGCTCAAACAGCCCGCAGTGGCAGTGGCAGGCATGCTGGGCAAAAGTGCGGAGTACGACGAGCTGCCCTATTTCTTCACCGATCAGTACGACCTCGGTATGGAATACGTCGGACACGCACCCGAATATCAGCGGGTGGTGTTCCGCGGCGACGTTGCTGGACGCGAGTTCGTCGCATTCTGGCTCGACGGCGCGAACCGGGTTCTGGCAGGGATGAACGTCAACGTGTGGGATGTCCTTGACGACGTCAAGGCGCTGATCCGCTCGGCCGCCCCGGTCGATCCGGACCGCATCGCCGACCCCGCCCAGCCCCTGCCGATCGGGTAGCTGCGGGCCCCGTGCCTGACGTGCGGGCGAAAACCGTGCAGCGCAACAACATTCTCGCGGGGTCGGGGGTACACGCTAACGTGCATGAGACACGTGCCGGTATCGCCCCGCCCGCGTGCCACGACCACGACGGCAGGAAGGTGAGCATCCGGTGAATGTCGCGCCCGACGAGCTGACCGGCACAGAACAGGCAGTGCTGCTGGTACTCATGGCCGAGTCCCGCCCGGTGCCCAACCCTGAGCTGGAGCGGCTCGGGCCCAAGCTCGACAAGCCGAAACGCGACCGGCTCAACCGGCTGGGCCTGATCGAATCCAGCGGCACCCGGCCCGTGGTCCACGAGTTGACCGACGCGGGCTGGGCACTGTGCCGGTCCCTGTTGAGCGCCGGAGCACCGCCCCGGTCCACCGGGCAGGGCAAGGCGCTCTACACCCTGCTGGCAGCGCTGCACCGCTACTTCGAGAAAGCCGAGCTGGTACCCGCCGACGTGTTCCTGCCCGCCGAACAGCCCGCTGACGTGACCGCTGAGGCGCCAGCAGCGGCGACCGGGGCCGATCCTGAACTCCAGTTGCGCACCGCCTACGCCGGGCTGGCCGCCCGGCCCGGAGGCTGGGTGAGCCTGCTGCGGCTGCGCCATGCCCTACCCGGCCTGCCCCGACCCACCGTCGACGCCGCGCTGATCAGCCTCTATCAGCAGCCCGGCGTCAGCCTGATCCCCGAGGAGAACCAGAAGGTGCTGACCCCCGCCGACCGCGAAGCCGCGGTGGAGATAGGTAACCAGGACAAGCACCTGATCGCGATCGAGTCCTGATGGAGTTAGCGCACCGCGAAGCGCTCAGCGCGCTTCGTCTGACCTGGGCGCCCACTGCCGACGATCTCTGGCATTCGCAGGGCGCACTGCACGTGCGCGGCCTTCACGACCGGCCGATGGCCGATGTCATGGCCGCCTTCGGCGACGCCGTACGGGAAACCGACTCCAGCCCACTGGGCGTGGTGGTTCGCGGCCCGGCGGGCTCCGGCAAGACCCACCTGCTCGGTCAGGTGCGCGAACAGGTGCAGACCAGCGGCGGTTTCTTCTTCCTGGTGGAACTGCTCGATGCGGCAGGCTTCTGGCAGTCCGCCCGCGCGGGCATCCTGGAAAGCCTGGGCCGGCCGGGCAGCGAGCGCGAAACCCAACTGAAAGACCTGTTGTGGGAGCTGTCCTCGGTGGCCCATATCTCTCGGGCCAACCGCCGGGCCGTGATCGGCGACGACGATCTGACCCCCGAGATCCTCACCGACTTCGTCAACTCACTGCACAAGGTGCACCGCCACACCGTCAAACGCGCCCACCACACCTTGCGTGCCCTGGTCCTGCTCGGTGCCGGCGACCTCGAGCTGCAGGACATCGGCGAGGCCTTCCTGACCGGCAACGGTGAGAAAGAAGCCTGGGGCCTGCCCGCGCCGGTACTCACTCCGCAGGAATCGGTGCGCGACATCTCGCGGTTGATCGCGCTGGCCGGCCCGTCCGTTCTGGCCCTCGACCAGATCGACACCTTGCTGGCCCAGTCCGTCGACCGCACCGACAGTGCCGGCGCCGAACCGGGCGCCGATGGAGCTGCCCGCCCCGCAGGCAACAACGACCTCGAGCACATCGCGCACGGGCTGATGTCCATCCGCCAGACCATGCGCCGCACCGTCGGCGTGGTGGCCTGTCTGCCCGCGGCCTGGGAAGCCATCCAGGACCGCGCCACCGCCACGGTGCAGGACCGCTTCCGGACCACCGCGCTGCTGCAGGGCCTACCGACGCCGGAGGTCGGGCGCGCCATCCTGGAACGGCGGTTCACCGCCAGCTACTCGGCGATCGGGTTCGCCGCGCCGTATCCGAGTTGGCCCATCCTGCCCTCGGCGTTCGACGAGGCCACCCAGTACACGCCCCGCCAGTTGCTCAAACGCGCCGACACCCATGTGCGCCGCTGCCTGGAACGCGACACTGTCGAAGAGCTCGCCAGTCTCACCGCCGAGCAGACGGGTACGCACGAAACCTCCGCGGGAGGTGCGGCACCCGGAGACACCGGCGAACTGGACCGCCGCTTCGCCGAATACCGGCACCGCGCGGTGACCGTGGCCGCGCTGGATCCCGACGGCGAGGACACCACGATGCCCGGCCTGCTGTCGGCCGCTCTGGACGCATGGATCACCGAGCTGGGCGAAGCCGGGCAGGCGTTCCGGCCCGATCCGCTGCCCGGCCAGCGGGTGGTGCTGCACGGACGGCTGCGCCAGACCCTCGACGCCGCGATCGACGACGAACGGCACTGGGCATTTCGCGCGATCTCCTCCGGCAACGCCGTCGCGGTGCAGAACAGGATTCGCAAAGCCTGGGAAGCCACAGGCTTCAACCCGGACCGGCGCCGGTTGTTCCTGCTGCGGAACACCGCGTGGCCCAAGGGCGCCAAGACCGCGGTGATCATCGCCGAGTTCGAGGCGGCCGGCGGCCGGGTGCTGCCGATGAGTGAAGACGACGTGCGGACCATGACAGCGCTGCGCGATCTGATCGACGACAACCACCCCGACCTGCCCGAGTGGCTACGCCGGCGCCGCCCCGCCCACGGGATCGGCTGGCTGCGCGCCGCCCTCGGAGAAATCGCGGGCGATCCACCGCCGCCGGCCCAGATCGACGTGGACGCCGAGCTCGCCACCGGGCCGATCCGAACCCAGCCGGCCGCACCGGTGATCGAGCACTCGCCCACCGCGGTCACCCTGGGCCTCGACAGCGCGGGCGGGAGGCCGGTGTCGGTAGACCTGGCCGCGCTGCGCAAACACACCGCGATCTTCGCCGGCTCCGGATCGGGCAAGACCGTGCTGATCCGGCGACTGGTCGAGGAGTGCGCGCTGCGCGGCGTGTCCTCGATCGTGCTGGACCCCAACAACGATCTGTCCCGGTTGGGTGAACGCTGGCCCGACACTCCGCCGGGCTGGAACCCGGCCGACGATGAACGCGCCGACGCATATTTCGAGAACACCGAGGTCGTGGTGTGGACCCCGCGTCGGTCCACCGGCCGCCCGCTGTCCTTTCAGCCGCTGCCCGACTTCGCCAGTGTCCTCGACGACGACGACGAGTTCTCCGATGCCGTCGAATCCGCTGTCGCCGCGCTCGAGCCGCGCGCGTTGATCGCCGGCAACACCGCCAAGGCCGAGCGGTCCCGCGCGGTGCTGCGGGAGGCGCTGCGGTTCTACGGCGCCGGCCCGTCGGTGACCCTCGGCGGGTTCATCGATCTGCTCAGTAATCTGCCCGTCGAGGTGAGCGCGCTGGGCGGGGCCCACAAACTGGCCGCCGAGCTGGCCCAGAATCTGCGGGCCGCTACCGTCAACGACCCACTGTTCGGCGGCACGGGGACGGCCGCCGACCCGGGGATGCTGCTTACTCCGTCGCCGGGTTACCGGGCCCGGGTATCGGTGATCAGCATGGTCGGGCTGACCAACGACCAGCAGCGCGAGGGGTTCGTCAACCAGTTGCAGATGGCGCTGTTCGCCTGGATCAAGCGCAACCCGGCCGGGGACCGGCCGCTGGGCGGGCTGCTGGTGATGGACGAGGCGCAGAACTTCGCACCGTCCAGCCACACGACCGCCTCCACCCACAGCACGCTGGCGCTGTCGTCGCAGGCTCGAAAGTACGGGCTGGGGCTGGTTTTCGCCACACAGTCGCCGCGCGGGCTGCACAACCACATCCCCGGCAACGCCACCACGCAGTTCTACGGCCTGCTGAACTCCCCCGCCCAGATCGCGGTGGCCCGGGAAATGGCCAGGGTCAAGGGCGGTCATGTGCCCGACATCAGCAAGCTGCGCTCGGGCCAGTTCTACGTGGCGTTGGAAGGCAACGCGTTCCACAAGATCCAGACACCCTGGTGCCTGTCGAGTCATCCGCCCAGCCCGCCGACCACCGACGAGGTCCTCGCGCTCGCCCAGCGGGAATTGGCGGCACGCTAGAGCAGCGTCGCGCTGCCGTCGGCGTGCACCTGAACCTTGGCCCCGGCGATGTCCTCGGAGAGCGTCGCCGCGGCCTGTGACTCGTCGACGATTCGGGCCAGCGTGCGTGCCTCCTCCGGGGTGCGCACCGCCAGGAAGGCTCGCTCCGCGGTGCCGTCGCGCCCCACCGGCGTGGTCCAGGATTCCACGGTGCCGGTGCCGACGAAGTCCACCTGCAGCTGCCGCGTCGGCTCGGCGTCTACCTCGGATTGCACGTCCTGCCAACGGAATTCGCGGGTGGGCGGCTCGGTACCGTACACGCCGAAGCTGTGTTTGGTGAGGTATCCGCCGTTGGCGGTGATCAGGCCGCGGCTGCCCGGATTGGCCACCAGCCGCTCAGCCATGGTGGCAATCGAATGGGACACGTAGTTGTTCCACGGCCCGCCCGCGAACGTGAGCCCGCCGGTCACCGTCAGCGGCCGCGACGGATCAGCCAGGGGCAGACCGATCTCGGCCGCTGCCACCTGCACCGCCGACGGGAAACACGAATACACGTCGACGAAGTCGACCTCGTCGGCCGAGACGCCGGCCAACTCCAGGACTCGGCGCCCGGCGATCCGGATCGCCGGGGACCGGTACAACTCGGCCCGCTCGCCGATCGCGTAGGTGTCGTGCGAATCGGTGCCGGCATACGGGAAAACCCAACGGTCAGGAGGAATCTGGAGATATGTCGCCTTCTCGACCGTGGTCAGGACCAGCACCGCGCCCTGGTCCACCATGTTGTTGGAGTTCATCAGCTTGGTGTAGGGCCAGCTGATCATCCGGTTGTCGGGGCCGGGTTGCCAGATCTGCTCGGCCGGCACCGCATCGGAACTCCAGGCGTGCGGGTTGTCGGCGGCCACCGCGCTGAACCGAGACCACAACTCACCGATCCGCCTGCGGTGCTCATCGCTGGTCTCGCCACCCGCGATGCGCAGCGCCTGTTCGAACATCGGGTACACGTAGGCCGGCCGGTCCAGATTGATCCGGAGTTCGGCCTCGCCGGCCATCGGCACCCCGTCGTGCGCACCCGGGGCCTCGGGCACGGATTCGTCCTGACGCGTCCACTCCGGCTTGATTCCGCGCGCGCGCAACCGGCTGCGGGTACGCCAGGTCTCCGCACCAGCGATCAGCACCACCTCGGCCCGGCCGCTCCGCAGATCCCGGCAGGCTTCGTTCACCAGCGTCTGCGGTACGTTGCCCCCGACCCCGGTATAGCGCGTGGCGGCCTTGGCGGCCCGGATCCGCTGGGCCAGCAGCAAACCCGGATCGCGGTAGTGCCAGGAGAGCAGGTTGACGATGCGGACCGAATCGACCGCCTCGAGTACCCGCGGGTCGGCAGCGGCCCTGGCCGCGGCGACCATCAGATCGACGGGTTCGACCTCCGGCTTCTCCTGCCGTTGGTTGACCTGGCCGTAACCCACCAATACCGGGGTTCGCGGGTCGAGGGTGCGCGGGACCGTCATGCCCACGAACCTAGCCGACGCGGTTACCCGCCTCGACGAATGCACCGGGCGTTGGTTGATCGGTTAGGAATTCGGGTACACCGATCCCGGGCGCCATTCACCGAGACCGGCCACTATGGAGAACATGAGCGACGCGACTCTCTCACCGGCACTGACCGATACCGAACTCGAGCAGCTCAACGCGTACTGGCGTGCGGCCAACTATCTGTCCGTCGGCCAGATCTATCTGCTGGACAACCCGTTGCTCACCGAACCGTTGGCGGCCGAGCACGTCAAACCGCGCCTGCTCGGTCACTGGGGCACCACCCCGGGACTGAACCTGCTCTACGCTCACCTCAACCGCATCATCCGCGAACGCGACGCCAACGTCATCTACATCACGGGCCCGGGCCACGGCGGACCGGGCCTGGTGGCCAACGCCTACCTCGAAGGCACCTACAGCGAGGTCTACACCGGTATCGGCCAGGACACCGACGGTCTGCGGAAACTGTTCCGCCAGTTCTCCTTTCCCGGTGGGATCCCGAGTCACGTGGCGGCCGAGACGCCGGGCTCGATCCATGAAGGCGGCGAACTCGGTTACGCGTTGGTGCACGCCTACGGCGCCGCCTTCGACAACCCAGACCTGGTGGTGGCCTGCGTCGTCGGCGACGGCGAGGCCGAAACCGGCCCGCTGGCCGCCAGCTGGCATTCGAACAAATTCCTCAACCCGGTCGTCGACGGCGCGGTGCTGCCGATCCTGCACCTCAACGGCTACAAGATCGCCAATCCCACGGTGCTGTCCCGGATTCCGCAAGAAGAGCTCGAATCACTGTTCTACGGCTACGGCTATCGCCCCATCACCGTGCACGGTGACGACCCGGCCACCGTGCACCAGCAGCTGGCCACCGCCATGGACGAGGCGTTCGACCAGATCGCGGCGATCCAACGCGCGGCCCGCCTCGACGGCGAGCCGGGCCGGCCGCTGTGGCCGATGATCATCCTGCGCACCCCCAAGGGCTGGACCGGCCCGCACGAAGTGGACGGGAAACAGGTCGAGGACACCTGGCGGTCTCACCAGGTGCCGCTGTCGGAGACTCGGACCAACCCGTCACACATGGCCCAACTCGAAGCCTGGCTGCGCAGCTACCGGCCCGAGGAACTGTTCGACGCCACCGGGGCGCTGCGACCGGACCTGCGTGCGCTGGCCCCTACCGGCACCCGGCGGATGAGCGCCAACCCGCACGCCAATGGCGGGTTGCTGCTGCGTGATCTCGACCTCCCCGACTTCACCGACTATGCCGTCAACGTCGACAAACCGGCTGCCTCGACGGCCGAGGCCACCCGGGTGCTCGGTACCTTCCTGCGCGATGTCATCGCCGCCAACCCGGACCGCTTCCGGCTGATGGGGCCGGACGAGACCGCCTCGAACCGGCTGGCCGCGGTGCTGGAGAAAACGGACAAGACCTGGCAGGCCGAAACCCTGCCCGTCGACGAGAACCTGGCCCCCGACGGCCGGGTGATGGAAGTCCTGTCCGAACATCTGTGTCAAGGCTGGCTGGAGGGCTACCTGTTGACCGGGCGGCACGGCTTGTTCAACTGCTACGAGGCCTTCGTCCACATCGTCGACTCCATGCTCAACCAACACGCCAAATGGTTGTTCAGCAGCTCTCACCTGACCTGGCGCCGGCCGATCGCGTCACTCAACTATCTGCTGACCTCCCATGTGTGGCGCCAGGACCACAACGGCGCGTCGCACCAAGATCCCGGCTTCATCGACCACGTCGCCAACAAGCGGCCCGAAGTGGTGCGCGTCTATCTGCCGCCGGATGCCAACACCCTGCTGTCGGTCGCCGACCACTGTCTGCGCAGCCGTCAGTACGTCAATGTCATCGTGGCGGGCAAGCAACCCGCCCTGACCTATCTCACGATGGACGAGGCCGTCGCGCACTGCACGCGCGGGTTGGGTATCTGGGAATGGGCCAGCAATACGACGGGCGAACCCGATGTGGTGCTGGCCTGTGCGGGCGACATCCCGACACTGGAGACCGTGGCGGCCGCCGACATCCTGCGCCGCCGGCTGCCCGAGGTGAAGGTCAGGGTGGTCAACGTCGTCGACATCATGCGGCTGCAGCCCGAGTCCGAACATCCCCACGGATTGTCTGAGCGCGAATTCGACTCGATCTTCACCACCGACAAGCCGGTCATCTTCGCCTATCACGGCTACCCATGGCTGATTCACCGGCTGGCCTACCGGCACACCAACCATGCTCAGCTGCACGTGCGCGGATTCAAGGAGCGGGGCACGACGACGACGCCGTTCGACATGGTGATGCTCAACGACCTCGACCGGTTCCATCTGGTGATGGACGTGATCGACCGGGTCGAGGGGCTGGCGGCCAGCGCCGCCGGACTGCGACAGGAGATGGTCGACGCACGATTGGCAGCCCGGCGCTACACCCGGGAACATGGCGAGGACGACCCTGCCATCGCCAATTGGACCTGGGATCCGGTGTGACCTGGGTAATTGCGCCACGCCGGTACGATTGGCGAGTCATGTCTGATCAGAGCGCCGTGGCCGCGCATTCCCATCCGCTGGTGGCCCAGCTCTCGGCACTGCATCACTTCCGGATTTACGCCGATATCGGCATCGTCGTCGTGATCCTGACGCTGACCAACCTGATCGCACACTTCACCACCCCGTGGGCCAGCATCGCCACCGTTCCCGCGGCCGCGGTCGGCCTGCTGATCCTGGTGCGGGCCCGTGGCCTGGGCTGGGCCGAGCTGGGGCTGGGCCGCGAGCATTGGCGCTCCGGCGTCGGATATGCGCTGGCGGCGGTGGCGCTGGTGGTCTCGGTGATCGCGATCGGGACGATGCTGCCCTGGACACGGCCGATGTTCATGAACGACAACTACGCCACCCTCTCGGGTGCACTGCTCGCGTCGATGGTGATCATCCCGCTGCAGACGGTGATCCCCGAGGAGCTGGCGTTCCGCGGAGTGCTCCACGGAGCCCTCAACCGGGCGTGGGGTTTTCGCGGCGTCGCCGCCGGCGGCTCGTTGCTGTTCGGCCTGTGGCACATCGCCAGTTCGCTCGGATTGACGAGTGAGAACGTCGGCTTCACCCGGCTGTTCGGCGGCGGAGTCTTCGGCATGATCGCCGGTGTGGTGCTGGCCGTGGTCGCCACCGGTATCGCCGGGTTCATCTTCACCTGGCTGCGCAAGCGCAGCGGCAGCCTGATCGCCCCGATCGCCCTGCACTGGTCACTCAACGGGGTCGGCGCACTGGCCGCCGCCATGGTCTGGCACCTGTCTACCTGACCTCCGGCGCGGCCTAATCCGCGGCGCGGCGCCGCGCCCGGAACTCTCGGTTCTTCAACTTGTTGCCGCACTCGGACATCACGCACCAGGTGCCGCCATGGTTGCGCGAGCGGTCGTAGAACGCCCAGGCACACTCGTCGTTGGCGCACGCCTTGAGCCGTGCCCAGGTGCCGTCCCGCTGCGCGTCACGCATCACCAAGAGCAGCTCCAGCAGGCGTTCGGCCACCCCGTCGCCGGCCGCCGACAATCGCACCTGCCCGTCCGGGGCCAGGTCGACCTTTGCGGTGGACGAGTCGGTGAGCGCCTGGAGCACGGCGACCGCATCGGCTTGCGGCGGCGGGCCGCCGGTGTTGTGAATCAGTAGTGCCCGCAGCGCTTCCCGGACCTGCCGGACCAGGTCCAGTTCGGCCGCCGTCGGGCGGGCCCCCTCGGCGAGCAGCCCGTTGGCCAACAGCCACGGTGTGGCGTCATCCACGTCTGCGAGGCGATCCGGCCCGGCAGGCAATTCGATCGTGTTGACCAGTGCCTGGATCCGCGCCAGTGGTACGGGCGCAGGTTTGGTCTCGGAATCACCGGCCCACGTCGTCGACATCTCTCCAGCGTACCGCCGTGACCACTAAATTGGTTTGACTAGTCATTCATGACCAGCGTACGGTCATAGATAGTCACGATGATCGGGCTGGGCATACGGAAAACTACGAGGTATCGCCATGAACGACAACCGAATTTCCCCGAAACCAACGGCCGCGGTCCGCCCTGAACCCATCCCCTACCGCCCGTCCATCCGAGCCCGCGTGACGGCACGTATCCGATCCCGCCGACTCGACGCGATGCTGGCCGTCGGCGCCCCGACACCCCCGGGCAGTGCGATCGCCGCGCGGGCGGCGAGGCTGACATCGACCTCCGAACGGGAGGCGATCGCCCGGGCGCTGCGCCGCTGCGTGCACGAGGCCGCCAACGACACCATCGTGTGGTCCTCACGAATTCCGTTGCACCGGAAGAATATTGCCGCGTCAGCAGGCACCATCGACACCATCGCCCTGCGGCTGCACGCACCATTGCCGGTGGACGCCCGCGGCATGGCCCGTCTCACCCGGGTGCTCAACGACGGACTCGGACCGATGTATGCGTTCGGCCACGGCGACCTAGACGGCAGACTGCGCGCCGCGCTGGCCGCACTCTGACTACACGCGCAGCACCGCAGCGCCCGCGATACGGCCCGCACTCAGGTCGGCCAGCGCCTCATCGGCCCGGTCCAGTTGGTACACCGGGGTACTGACCGCCAGGCGATGCTCACCGGCGAACGCCAGGAAATCCCGCGCATCGGCCCGGGTGTTGGCGGTGACCGACCGAATCTCGCGTTCCTGGAAGAGATGCCGTTGATAGTTCATGGTCGGGATATCGCTGAGGTGGATACCGGCGATGGACAGGATGCCGCCGCGGTCGAGTGCCGCGAGCGCAGGCAGCACGAGTTCTCCCACCGGGGCGAACAGGATCGCGGCATCCAATGGCTCGGGCGGCATATCCGCACTGCCCTGCACTGACGCTGCCCCGAGCTCCAGGGCCAGCTCACGGGCCCGCTCGCCCCGGGTCATCACATGGACCCGAACTCCCCGAGCCAATGCCACTTGAGCCGTCAGATGCGCGCTACCGCCGAAGCCATAGATGCCCAGCCGCCCGCCCGGCGGCAGATCCGTACGCAACAGCGCCCGGTAGCCGATGATCCCCGCACACAACAGCGGAGCCAGCTCGACCTCGGAGTACCCGTCCGGCAGCCGCAGCGCGAATGCCGCCGGGACCGTGGTGAATTCGGCGTAACCGCCGTCGGCATCCCAGCCGGTGTACCGCGAGGACGGACAGAGATTCTCCCGCCCTCGCAGGCAGTAAGCGCACTTCCCGCAGGTGTACCGCAGCCAGGGCACCCCGACCCGGTCCCCCGGCCCGAATCCGCCACCGGCATCGGCACCGACGCCGACCACCTCGCCGACGACTTCATGTCCGGGTATCACCCGCGGCCGGTGGACGGGGAGGTCGCCTTCGGCCACGTGCAGGTCGGTGCGGCACACGCCGCAAGCCAGAACCTTGACGAGGAGCCCGTCAGCCCGAGCCTGCGGAACGGGTACGCGGACGCGACGGAGTGGATGCGAACTCACGGGACCCGGGGCGACGACCTGCCAGGCCGTCATGACCCCCGAGCCCATCACCGGCTCCCGATCAGCTGCCCCTGCGCACCAGTCCGACGATCCACAGCAGGATCACCGAACCAAGAATTGCCGTGAAGAGGGTGAACCACCACCCGCCGGACGCGGTGTCGACGAAGAAGCTGAGCAAGAAACCACCGATCAGCGCGCCGACCACACCGATGACGATGTTCATCAGGATTCCGGCGCCACCGCCGTCGACGATCTTGCCTGCGATCCAGCCGGCGATCGCGCCGATGATGATGTAGCCGATCCACCCGACACTCGTCAGCGTGGAGGAACGAGCCAGGATTTCCGTAGCCGCCATTACGTCCATTGCAGGTCTCCTGCCTGTCACTGGCCATGCCCAGCGGGCTCGCTGAGCCTCAACCCAGGTGTACCTCTCGAACGTAACGATTCGGTTGGCGGTTTGGGAACGATCAGCGTTCCTCCTCGGCGTCCCCGGCCCGCCGCCGGTGCGGGACAACGGCCGTCGGGCAAACGAACATCACATTGCCGCGAGGCGTGGGCATGACTACCGTCGGAATTATCTGGCAACTGGCTGCGAACGCACTGTCAGCGCGCCACGGGTCCCCCGCCTCAGCCCGAGGTGGGGCTGATGTACTGCATATTCGCTACCGATCACGGTGTCGGATCCCAAACGCCCCGTCACCCGGGTTCGGTCGGCTTCAGGCCGCGCGGCTACAGCACACACCTCAGGCGCCCCATTGACAACGTGTGTCACAGGCGGCGGTCAGCAAACGTTTGCGACCATCGGCGAAGGAGCGCACATGAAAACATTGGTCGGCTTGACCGCCTGCGTGTTGGCGGCCGGGGGCATCGCACTGGCCGGTGCCGCCCCGGCGAACGCGGGCTGCCAGGGCGGTTGGACCCCGTGGGGCGGCGGCACCACCTGTGACGGACCCATCGGCGCCGACGGCAGCTTCCAGCGGTGTGTCACCGCCGGCGCGATGGGCTTCAGCGGAACGAACTGCTACCAGATGAACGTCGACAATCTCGCCGGCAACGTGCCGTACGTCGGCCCCTGAGGGCCGACGCACCACACCGCATGGCTGTCCAGGCTAGGCCGGGGGCTGCATCTCCGGCGGAGCGTTGGTGACCGGCACCGGCACTCCGACACCCGGGCGAGCCGGCGGAGCGTTCGGGTCGGCCGGCGGCGGCGCCGCATTGGGGTCCCCGGCTGCCGGTGCCGGCGGCGTCCACGGCCGGATCGAGTTGGCCAGCGCCACGGCAGCGGCCTTGTCCACCGGGTGGCTGGCCGAGCCCAACCACACCACGAACCAGCGTTCCGGTGCGCGCTGCCCACGCGGGGTTCCCGGGGCGGGCGGTGAACCGACCACTCCGGCCCAGATCTGACCGTTGGGCTTGTTGGTATCGGTGAACTTCACCTCGTAGTACGACGCGACGCCGGTGAGCCCGTTGGCATCCAACGGCACGGTCTCTTGATTCACCCGGGTACCGGGGAACGGCATGAAGAACTCGCCCATATCGGAGGCCAACCGGACCGCCGCCTTGGCGTTGTCGGCCTCAGCGCCGGCGAACAGCTTCAGGTCCAAGCGCCCGAGCAGCACGCTGGTGTCGTTCGGCGGCTCAGGCGTGCCCTCCGGCGGGATCTTGGTCAACAACGCCTGCCCGTAAGACAACTGGGTCGCGTCGGAGACCTTCCAGCCGCCGGGCACGACATAGCTGAACCCACCCGCGGCGTTGTCGACCCGACCCGGCTCCGGTGCGGGAGGAGCCGGCGCGGGGGCCGGAGCGTTCGGGTCCGTGGGAGCCGGCGGCGCGGGAACCGGAGCACCGGGCGCAGGCGCCGGCGCGTTGGGATCGACCGGCGGCGCGGGTGCGGGCGCCCCGGGAGCGGGGGCAGGCGCCGGAGCCGGAGGCACCGGCTCGGGATCCGCATACGCCACCGCCGGCAGCGCCACGGCCGCGGCCGTCGCACCGGTCATGGCAACCAGCGCCAGCTTCTTCGACAGACCTCTGCGCCGATGTGACATCGCATCCGACTCGTCCATGGGGAAGAAACTACCGTGTTACGGCCGTGACGCAAGTGTGAGTTGCTCTTAAAGTGCCAGAAAGGGCGATTGCGACAGATGGGATATACGCAGTTGAACGCCACCATGCCCGATTGCTGGCACAAGGGTGCGCCGGGCGCCACGCCGGGCCTGGCAACCCAACCGCGACGCCCTTGGCGTCGGCACCCTCAACCGGTGATTCGGATGTGCCCACACGTGCGTTACGAAGCGCGGCTCGCTCAACTTTCAGCGCCCGCCGGGTATACCGAGACCTCCTGCGCCTTGACCGAGAAATACACCGTGTCTCCCGGTGCCAACCCCAACTCGGCGACCGACTCTGCGGTGATGTCAGCAGCCAGCCCGGGGGCGCCGTCGGGCTGCTCATCGGCCCGCACCCGGATGCCGGGCCCACGGCTGTCGAGTTCGGCGACGGTCACCGCGACAGTGTTGCGCGGGCTGCCGTGCGGTTCGTCGCGGTACACCGCGACCGACGCCGGCGAGAACACCGCGACCACTGGCACACCCGGCAACACCTCGACCTCCGGCGTGCCGTGCCACTTCCCGCCGCAGGCCGTGTTCACCACGCCACCGCCGGCTGCAGTACCGCCGATCAGGTTGACCCCGGCGAACCGGGCACCGAAACGACTCTTGGGCGCAGCCAATACATTGGCGGCAGAACCACTTTCGGCAATTCTCCCGCCCTCCATCACGATCACCCGGTCGGCCAGGGTCAGCACGTCGAGCAGGTCATGGGTGATGAGTACCGCGCACCTGCCATCGCGGACCAGCACCCGCCGCAACACCTTGCGCATCGATGCCGCCACGGCCACATCCAGGCCCGCCATGGGTTCGTCGAGCAACAGCACCGCCGGATCGGCGGCCAGCGCCCGGGCCAGCGCGACCCGCTGAGCCTGCCCGCCCGACAACTGCCGTGGCCGCCGGTGGGCCAGGTCAATGGCGTCGACCTCGGCCAACCACCGGTGAGCGGCCGCGTCGGCGGCGCGCCGCCCCAACCGGCCCCCACTGCGGGCGGCGAAAGCCACGTTGGCCACCGCACTAAGGTGCGGAAACAGCAGGGCGTCCTGCAACAACAACCCGACGCGGCGGGCGTGGGTCGGCACGTGGACACCGGACGCCGTGTCGGTGAGCATCCGATCGCCCACCCGGATGTGCCCCGCATCCAAGCCGACGAGTCCGGCGATGGCATGCAAGGTGGTCGACTTGCCTGCGCCGTTGGGGCCCAGTACCGCCAGCACCTCCCCTGCCGGAACACCGAATTCCACGTCCAGTCCGCGATTTTCGAGGACCGCGCGCACCTGCAGCGTCGTCTCCGAGGTCACGTCCAGCCACCCGCCCGCAGCCGACGGCTACCCAACCCGACGACCACGACAGCCGCGACCGCGACCAACAGCACCGACAGCGCCACGGCGGCGTCGGCGTCGCTCTCGCGCTGCAGGTAGATCTCCAGCGGAAGGGTCCGGGTCACGCCCTGGCGCGATCCGGCGAACGTCAGCGTGGCACCGAACTCGCCGAGGGAACGGGCGAAGGCCAGTACGGCGCCCGACACCAGACCCGGGCCCAGCAGCGGCAAGGTCACGCGCCACCACACCGTCGCGGGCGAAGCACCCAACGTCGACGCCACCACCTCGTAGTCGGCTCCCGCGGTGCGCGCCGCCCCTTCCAGCGAGATGACCAGAAACGGCAACGACACGAAAGTCTGTGCCAGCACGACCGCCACCGTGGTGAATGCGATCTGCACCCCCGCACCCTCCAGGTACCGGCCGACCAGCCCGAGCCTGCCGAAGGCGTAGAGCAGGGCGATGCCGCCCACCACCGGCGGCAACACCAGCGGCAGCAAGATCAAGGGCCGGACGACCCTTGTCAGGACGCCGTCGGCGCGGGCCAACACCAACGCCAGCGGCACCCCGAACAGCACGCACAACACCGTGCTGGCCAGCGAGGTCTCCAGGCTCAGTTTCAGTGCCGCGGTCGACGACGGGCTGGATATCAGCGACCCGAACCGCGGCCAGTCCACCTTGGCCACCAGCGCCGCCAGCGGCAGCACGACGAAGATCGCGCCCAGCGCGGCGGGCAGATAGATCCAGCGCGGCAGCCGTGGCGGAATCGTCACAATGCGACCTCACACACCGTGTTCACGCAGGTGAGAGCGCGGGGTCGGATCATCCCCGCCACCTTATGTGAGCCCCTGATTGGCGCGTCGAGTTTCCCGACCTAGCTACTGTCCAGTAACATTGAGCGCTGGTCGCCCCCACCCGGCGCGGCGATCACGGGTACATGGAGGTACATCATGGCGGAGGTGCTGGTCACCGGAGGCGACACTGAACTCGGCCGCGCGATCGCGGCAGGTTTCCTGGACGCCGGCCACAACGTGATCATCGCCGGCGCGCGCCGCGAAGATCTGGAGTTGGCCGCCAAGCAGCTCGACATCTCCGCGATCGTGTTCGACAACACCGATCCCGTCAGCGTCGAGAATGCTCGTGCGCAGTTCCCCCACCACCTCGACACCCTCGTCAACGTCCCCGCGCCGTTGTTCGAGACCAAGGACCCGCGGACCTTCACCCTGGCCGACCATGCCACCGCCTGGCGTAATGCGCTAGACGCGACCGTGATCTCGGCTGTGCTGACCGTGCAGATCGTGGGCGACCAGCTGCGCTCGGGTGGATCGATCATCAACGTCGTGCCCGCGAGCCCGCGGGAGGGCAGCATCGAAGCCGCCGTCAAAGCAGCGCTGGCCGATTGGACCACCGGTCAGGCCGCGTACTTCGGCACCCGCGGAATCACCGTCAACGCCATCGCTCCCGGCCTGTCCGCCGAGCCGAGCTACGACGGCCTGAGCACCACCCCGCCGTCGATCGCCGACGAATTCGCCCGTCTGGCAGTGTTTTTGAGCACGCCGGCAGCGCGCCACATCACCGGGCAGACCATGCACGTCAGCCGCGGTACGCTCGCGACCCTGGGATAGCGCGCTAAGGTCGGAGAAGTGACAATCCGACTCGGACTCCAGATCCCCAACTTCTCCTACGGCACCGGCGTTTCCGAACTCTTCCCCACCGTCATCGCCCAGGCCCAGGAAGCCGAGGCCGCCGGCTTCGACTCCGTCTTCGTGATGGACCACTTCTATCAGCTGCCGGGTCTCGGCACCCCTGACCAGCCGATGCTCGAGGCCTACACCGCGCTGGGCGCGTTGGCGACCGCGACGCAGAAAGTTCAGCTGGGCACCCTGGTCACCGGCAACACCTACCGCAACCCGACCCTGCTGGCCAAGGCCATCACCACACTCGACGTGATCAGTCAGGGCCGCGCGATCCTCGGCATCGGCACCGGCTGGTTCGAACTCGAGCATGAACAGCTCGGCTACGAGTTCGGCACCTTCACCGACCGCTTCAACAAACTGGGCGAGGCGCTGCAGATCATCCTGCCGATGCTCGCCGGCGAGCGACCGACGTTCAGCGGCAAGTATTACCGCACGGTCGAAGCAATGGCCAATCCCCGCTTTCGCGACCACATTCCGCTGATGATCGGTGGCAGCGGCGAGAAGAAGACAATTCCGCTGGCGGCCCGGCACTTCGACCACCTGAACATCATCGCGAACTTCGACGAATTGCCCCGCAAGCTCGACGTGATCCGGCAAGAGTGCGAGCGGATCGACCGGGATCCGGCCACTCTGGAGACCAGCATGCTGGTGATCGCACTGATCGGCGAGCAGTTCACCGCTGACGCGATCCCGCCCGACTTCCAGAGCCGTGCCGTGTTCGGCAGCGCCGAGCAGATCGCCGAGCAGCTCAAGACCAAGCTCTTCGATACCGGGGTGAACGGGGTGATCCTCAGCCCGGTAACCATCGG
The DNA here is from genome assembly GCF_019645875.1 of Mycolicibacterium senegalense. Classification (GTDB taxonomy): domain Bacteria; phylum Actinomycetota; class Actinomycetes; order Mycobacteriales; family Mycobacteriaceae; genus Mycobacterium; species Mycobacterium senegalense. The sequence goes on from NZ_CP081000.1 coordinate 2,965,738, forward strand.
CGGTTATGTGCCAGGCGGCATCACGGCCGCCGCCGAGGCATTGAAACCACTGATATCCGGGTAAACATTCGGTTCGGTTGGCCATCTCGCCGCACGGGCTGGAATGGCGCCGACTAACCTAACGGTTATTACGAGTGGCAAACACGTCCGCGAGGAGCAGCAATGAGCCATCCCGGAGCTACGGCATCGGATCGGCATAAAGTAGTCATCATCGGATCGGGTTTCGGCGGTCTGACCGCCGCCAAGACCCTCAAACGTGCCGACGTCGACGTCAAGCTGATCGCCCGCACGACACACCACCTGTTCCAGCCGCTGCTGTATCAGGTGGCCACCGGCATCATCTCGGAGGGCGAGATCGCCCCGGCCACCCGCGTCATCCTGCGCAAGCAGAAGAACGCCCAGGTGCTGCTGGGTGACGTCACCCACATCGACCTCGAAAAGCAGACCGTGGATTCGGTGCTCCTCGGGCACACGTACTCCACGCCGTACGACAGCCTCATCATCGCCGCCGGCGCCGGCCAGTCCTACTTCGGCAACGATCACTTCGCCGAGTTCGCTCCCGGTATGAAGTCGATCGATGACGCGTTGGAACTCCGTGGCCGCATCTTGGGCGCTTTCGAGCAGGCCGAGCGTTCCAGTGACCCGGTGCGCCGGGCCAAGCTGCTGACCTTCACCGTGGTGGGCGCGGGCCCGACCGGTGTCGAAATGGCCGGGCAGATCGCCGAGTTGGCCGATCAGACCCTGCGCGGCAGCTTCCGCCACATCGACCCCACCGAGGCTCGGGTGATCCTGCTCGATGCCGCACCGGCGGTGCTGCCGCCGATGGGCGAGAAGCTCGGCAAGCGGGCCCAGGCACGCCTGGAGAAGATGGGCGTCGAGGTTCAGCTCGGCGCCATGGTGACCGACGTCGATCGCAACGGGCTGACGGTCAAAGACGCCGACGGCACGCTGCGCCGCATCGAATCGGCCTGCAAGGTGTGGTCGGCAGGCGTCTCGGCCAGCCCGCTGGGCAAGGACCTGGCCGAACAGGCCGGAGTCGAACTCGACCGCGCGGGCCGGGTCAAGGTGCAACCCGATCTCACGGTGCCGGGCCACCCGAATGTTTTCGTGGTCGGTGACATGGCCGCCGTCGAGGGCGTTCCCGGTGTTGCCCAGGGCGCGATCCAGGGCGGCCGGTATGCGGCCAAGCTGATCAAACGTGAGGTCGCAGGCACCAGCCCGAAGATCCGTTCGCCGTTCGAGTACTGGGACAAGGGCTCGATGGCGACGGTGTCGCGGTTCTCGGCGGTCGCCAAGGTCGGCCCGATCGAGTTCTCCGGGTTTTTCGCCTGGTTGTGCTGGCTGGTGCTGCACCTGGTGTACATCGTCGGGTTCAAGAGCCGGCTGGTGACGGTGTTGTCGTGGGGTGTGACGTTCTTGAGCACCAAGCGCGGTCAGCTCACCATCACCGAACAGCAGGCCTACGCCCGCACCCGGATCGAAGAGCTCGAGGAGATCGCGGCTTCCGTACAGGAATCCGAGAGAGCGGCCTCCTAGCCCGCCGACGCTTCGGGCGGCAGCCGGTCTCCTTGCCAGGTGGCCAGGCTGCCGCCGCGGGCCAATGCCAAAACCAACCCGTGCGCCTCGAACGAGCTTGCGGGATAACGCAGTTCGCTGACACAGGCCCGAGGCGCGGCGAGCACGTCATCCCCCACCGCCCCGCGACCGAGTTCGATGCGGTGCCGCAACAACGGCGCCGTGCCGATGTCGGCATGCACCGACGACGACCAGAACCCTTCGCGCTCACCGGATCTGCCGATTTGGACCCGTTCACGAATTCGGACTTGCCCGGACTCGGCGAGCTGTAGTCGCGTGTCGGTGTGATGGGCGGATCCGCCGGCCACCACGGTCGGTTGCGGGTCCAGGTCCAGACTGCCGGCGACCTCGAGCTCCCAACGCGCTGCCGACTCCGCGGTGCGGCCGCCGGGCAGCACCATGGTCGCCGCGACGGTGCGGATCCGCAGCCGGGCACCGGGTTCCACCACCAGCCGCACCGTCAGCGTGTCGCCACCGAGCGGAGTGGCGGCCGTGGAGACCAGATGCACCGTGTCGGGTCCGGTGCATCGTCCGGCGAGACCGCCGCGCGCCTCGATCCGCGGCAGCCGCCCCGGTGAGGCGGCTATCAGCACCCGCGCGTGCATCACGCCGACGGCGCCTGCGCGATCTCCAACTGGTCGCGCACCCAGGCCAGCACGGGTCCGGCGGTCGGATCCTCGGTCAGCGAGATGAGCTCCGTCGGCCGCTGCCCGCGGGCCTTGGCGGCATCGCGGCGCATCACGTCCAGGTCGGCGCCCACCAGCGGGGCCAGATCAGTCTTGTTGACCACCAACAGGTCCGAATACGTCACGCCCGGCCCACCCTTGCGCGGCACCTTGTCTCCCCCGGCCACGTCGACGACGAAGATCTGCACGTCCACCAGACCCGACGAGAACGTCGCGGTGAGGTTGTCGCCACCGGACTCGACGAGGATCAGGTCCAACGGCGGGTTCGCCTCGATGAGGTCATCGATCGCGTCGAGGTTGGCGGTGATGTCGTCGCGGATCGCGGTGTGCGGGCAGCCGCCGGTCTGGACCGCGGCGATCCGCTCGTCGGGCAGCACCGCGTGCCTGCGCAGGAAGTCGGCGTCCTCGGTGGTGTAGATGTCGTTGGTCAACACCGCCAGCGACAACTCATCGCGCAGCTGCCGGCTCAGCGCGGCCACCAGTGCGGTCTTGCCGGACCCGACCGGCCCACCGACGCCGATACGTAGCGGCTCGCCGGGCCGGCGCACCCGCTTGGGCCGGTCGACGTGGGTGTGGGGCTCGCCGTCGAGGAAATGCGGTGGCATGGTGGGCCTTTCGGGTATACGGGTGGAACCTCAGGAGACGAACAGCGGCCGGTCGCGTCCGGTGTGCCGTTGCGCCAGGACGTCGAGCAGAGGGTCGGACAGCTCGGCCGGCCCGATCACTGCCTCGGCCGCCGCCGCGTCACACAACCCCGAGAGCTCGAAGGTCAGCGCCGCAACATCGGCGGGGTCCAGTGCGAGCAACCGCTGGGCAGCGGTGGCCGACCCGGTCATGGTGGTGTACACCACCGACAGCGCGGTCTGGGCCGGATCCAGGTCGGCCGCGGTTGCGACGACACCGGCGGCCACCGGCAGGTGCGGCCGGGATCCCAGCGCGTCCCACGACTGCTGCGGCCACACGCGCCGGGCCAGCCGGACCAGTCCGCGCCCCTGACCGCGCGAGGCTTCGCGGGCCGCCGGCGCCGGTGTGCGGGCATCGGTTTCGGCGTCGGCGGCCTCGGGCCCCAGAGCCCCGGTCCGCACCGCCACCGCGATCGAGGCAGCCACCACTCCGCTGGTCCGGATACGCCGGACCAAGAAGGCCCGCAAGGTGGCGAGGTCGACCAGTAGGCCGCTGGTGACCGCCTCCTCGACTCCGCCGGAATGCACGTGACCGCCGGTCGGCAAGCGCGAGTCGGCCAAGGTGAGAAGCGTTGCCAGGCTGCTCATCTAGAACAGGAAGTATCGCTGTGCCATGGGCAGCTCGACCGCAGGCTGTTCCTGCCACACCTGCCCGTCGATCCGCACGGTGAAGGTGTCGGGCTCGACCTCGATGTGCGGCAACGCATCGTTGTGCGGCATCTGCGCCTTACCGATCCGGCGAACATTCTTGACCGCGGCCAACTTCCGACGCACGTCGACGCGGTCGGCCAGGCCGTCCTCGATCGCCTGCGGTGCGACAAAATGGACCGATGTGGCGGCCGCGGCCGCGGGGGCCGCGCCGAACATGGGCCGCGGCAAGACCGGTTGCGGGGTCGGGATGGATGCGTTGGCGTCACCCATCGCGGCCCAGGCGATCATGCCGCCTTTGATCACCGCATGCGGGCGGACCCCGAAGAACGCCGGTTCCCACAGCACCAGATCGGCGAGCTTGCCGACCTCGACGGAACCGACCTCCTCGTCGAGGCCGTGCGCGACGGCCGGGCAGATGGTGTATTTCGCGACGTATCGGCGGACACGGTTGTTGTCGGCTGCGCCGTCTCCTTCCAGAGCGCCGCGCCTGCGCTTCATCACATGCGCGGTCTGCCACGTCCGCAGCACCACTTCACCGACCCGGCCCATGGCCTGAGAGTCGCTGCCGATCATCGAGATCGCCCCGATGTCGTGCAGCAGATCTTCGGCCGCGATCGTCGACGGCCGGATCCGGCTCTCGGCGAACGCCAGATCCTCGGGCACACTCGGGTTGAGGTGGTGACACACCATGAGCATGTCGAGGTGCTCGTCGAGGGTGTTGACCGTGTGCGGACGGGTCGGATTGGTCGAGCTGGGAAGCACATTCGGATGCGAGGCGACGGTGATGATGTCGGGTGCGTGCCCGCCGCCGGCGCCTTCGGTGTGGTAGGCGTGGATGCCGCGGCCCTTGATCGCCGACAGGGTGTCCTCGACGAAACCGGCTTCGTTCAGGGTGTCTGTGTGGATATTGACCTGCACGCCGGCGGCTTCGGCGACAGTGAGGCACGCGTCGATGGCCGCCGGCGTGGTGCCCCAGTCCTCGTGCAGCTTGAATCCCGCTGCACCGGCCCGCAATTGCTCCCACATGGCCTCGGAACTGACGGTGTTGCCCTTGCCGAGCAACGCGACGTTGAGCGGCCAGGAGTCCAGCGACTCCAGCATCCTGGCCAGATGCCAGGCACCCGGGGTGACCGTGGTGGCCTTGCTGCCCTCGGCCGGACCGGTGCCCCCGGCCACGATCGTGGTGATGCCGCCACCGAGTGCCTCTGGCATGATCTGCGGACAGATCAGGTGCACGTGACAGTCGATGGCACCGGCGGTCAGGATCCGGCCGTTGCCTGCGATGATCTCGGTCGACGGACCGACGACCAGGTCCGGGTGCACACCGGTCATGATGTCGGGATTGCCGGCCTTACCGATGGCCACGATGCGCCCGTCGCGGATTCCGATGTCGGCCTTGATGATTCCCCAGTGATCGATGATCACCGCACCGGTGATGACGGTGTCGGGTGCGCCCTCGGCCCGGGTCGCCCTCGCCTGGCCCATCGACTCGCGCAGCACCTTGCCGCCGCCGAACACCGCCTCGTCGCCGGCCAGTTCCGGGCCACCGCTGCGGTCCTCGGTGATCTCGATGAACAGGTCGGTGTCGGCCAGTCGAATCCGGTCCCCGGTAGTGGGGCCGAACAACGCCGCGTAGCGGGCCCTGGTCAATTCGGTCATGCGGTTCCCAATCGGCCGGGCGGGTCGAGACTGATGCCGTGAACTTCACGCGTGCCGCCGAGCGGCACCAGTGAAATGCGTTGGGCTATACCGGGTTCGAAGCGAACCGCGGTTCCGGCCGGGATGTCGAGCCGGTGTCCGCGAGCAGCGGACCGGTCGAATTCCAGAGCGGAGTTGGCCTGCGGCAGATGCACGTGGCTGCCGACCTGCACCGGGCGGTCGCCGGTGTTGACCACGTCGAGCGTCAACCGCGGCGCACCGGCATTGAGTTCGATTGCACCGTCACCGAATACGATCTCTCCAGGGATCACCGGGGCACCTCAGGCGATCGGATGATGCACGGTGACCAGCTTGGTGCCGTCGGGGAATGTGGCCTCGACCTGCACGTCGTCAAGCATCTCGGGCACTCCCTCCATGACCTGCTCGCGAGTCAGCACTTCGCGTCCACTGGCCATCAGCTCGGCGACCGTCCGGCCGTCGCGAGCACCTTCGAGCAGGTGATCGGTGATCACGGCGACGGCCTCGGGATGGTTGAGCAGCAGGCCGCGAGCCTGCCTGCGCCGCGCCAGTTCCGCGGCGTAGGAGATGAGCAGACGGTCCTGCTCATGCGGGGTCAAACGCATAGCGTGCGATCCTGCCATGACGGGCGAGGTTCGGCAGCGCTCGCTGCGGAAGCCCGGTGCGCTACTCGGGGATGTTCTGCAGTCGCACCTGTCCGCGGGCAACGAGTTTGCCCTGTTCGTCGGTGATGGTGATCAGCCACAGCTGCTGACGCCGTCCTCGGTGGATGGGTTGAGAGATCGCAGTAACCGTCCCTGTCCCGATCGCCCGCAGGAAGTCTGTGTTGTTGTTGACCCCGACGACGGTGCCGCCGCCGATCTCCGAGAGCCAGATGTGGCCCGACACACTTGCCAGGCTTTCGACGATCGAGCAGTACACGCCGCCGTGCACGATCCCCCACGGCTGCAACAGCTTGTCGTGGATGGTCAGCTGGGCGCGGCCGCCGTCCGGGGTGAGCTCCAGGTAGGTCAGGCCCAGTTCGGAGTCGAATCCCTGGCCCAGTCGTTCGGTGGAATCAGTGGTCACAGTCCTTGTGTCTACACGCCGTATCGCCACAAAGATGCGGGCGGGTCCCGCGTCTACAACGCGGGACCCGCCCTCGAGCGGACCGGGGGTCTCTGCAGCCCTCAGGACTCCGGCGCGGTCCGTTGGTCTCGTACCTACATACTAGGCAAGGCTACCCTAATTAAGCAAGACCTTCCCGGCCCTGCCCGAACCACGGACCGGCAGGCCGAATCCGACCAGCGCATCGAGCACCGCCTGGCTACGCCGCATACTCACCACCTCACTGGACCCGGCCAGCAGCGGGACCTGGGTGGCCGCTCCGACCACCGCCGCACCGACCATGTGCCACATGGCCGCCACCGACATGGCGCCGTCGCTGATCTGAACCAACCGGGCGAAGAGCGGCTCCAGTGCGCGATGACTGCGGTGCGCCACCCAGGTGGTCAGCGCGGCTTCACTGGGCAACGCCACGATCCCGTCATGAGCCGCGCTGGCGATCCGGGCGGCGCGGCCGGAGTAATAGGGATCCTCGGGCAGGCTTCGCAGGGTCGGATCGACCACACCGACCCAGTCGATCGCCCCCTCGGAATCGACGTGGACCCACAGGTTTTCCAGGCCCGTATCCCAGGCGCGTCCTTCCAGCGCCAACAGCGGCACCACCCGGCCGATCACCACATGGATGAAGGTCGCCGCCAACTGCTGGGCGACTGCCGCGCGGTTACCGGTCTCGGCCATCGCGGCGTCGAACATGCCCTGCAGCCGATCCGCGGACAACGCCTCGGCCAGGGGCCACCACCGCCGCCGCGACAGGTCGCCCACTACGGCGACACCGTAGACCCGGGGGCATTCCGGGTACAGCTCGCGCAAGCGCCGGCTGGATTCATGCAGCGGCAGGGGCCGCTCGATGTCCATGCCCGCGATCAGCGGGTCGTCGATCAAGACCGTCATGCCACCTCCGAAGGCTCCCGGTTCACTTAGGTTAGCCTTACTATAGTCACGTGGACGACGAGAGCTACCCCCTGTGACTCGATTCACAGCCGGCCCCATATATGGCGCTGACCTTGCCCTAAACCCCGCTGAAAGCCGGTTCGGGCGCCAACGCCAAATACATACGACGCGCGGTAGTAAGCCCGTAGTACGCTGGCTCTACTGCTCAGGAGAGAACGGAACATGGCCAAATTGACGCGTCTCGGGGAGCTTGAGCGCGAGGTGATGGATCACCTGTGGTCCGCACCCGAACCCCAAACAGTGCGCCAAGTCCATGAGGCGCTGGCCGCCCGCCGCGACTTGGCCTACACCACGATCATGACCGTGCTGCAAAGGCTGGCGAAGAAGAATCTCGTCGTGCAGCACCGCGATGACCGCGCGCACCGCTACGCGCCCACCCATGGGCGCGACGAGCTGGTCGCCGGCCTGATGGTCGACGCCCTCGACCAGGCCGCAGACTCGGGCAGCCGCCAGGCCGCGCTGGTCCATTTCGTCGAACGAGTCGGTGTCGACGAAGCCCGCGCCCTGCGCCGGGCGCTCGCTGAACTGGAGAACAAGCACCAGCTGCCCCCACCGGCTGGTAATTCCGGTACCGGCTGAGAGAGACTTACGGCGTGTCCGCGCTGGCCTTCACCCTCCTCGCACTGGCCCTGGTGGGTCCGGTGCCCGCGGTGCTGGCCCGGTCGTCCTGGCCGCTGCGTGCCCCTCGGGCCGCAATCGTGCTGTGGCAGTCGATCGCACTGGCCGCCGTCCTCTCGGCCTTCTCCGCGGGTATCGCGATCGCGAGCCGCCTGTTCGTGCCCGGTCCCGACGGTCGTCCGACGGCGACCATCACCAGCGAGATCGAGGCACTCGGTTGGCCGTTGTGGCTGCTGCTCGTCGTGGTGTTCAGCCTGACCCTGTTCATCGGCGGACGGCTGTGCGTGGCCGTGATCCAGGTGGCCGTGGCCACTCGCCGCCGCCGCGCATATCACCGCATGATGGTCGACCTGCTGAGCAAGTCCCGCGATGCGGTCCCCGCCCATCTGTGTACGGCCCACCGCCCGCTCGCCGGCGACGGGCTGCGCATCCTCGACGTCGCTCAGCCGCTCGCCTACTGCCTGCCCGGAGTGCGCAGCCGTGTCGTGGTCAGCGAAGGAACACTGACCACGTTGGCCGACAACGAGGTTGCCGCGATCCTCACCCATGAGCGTGCCCACCTGCGTGCCCGCCATGATCTGGTGCTGGAGATGTTCACCGCCGTCCACGCCGCCTTCCCCCGGTTCGTGCGCAGCGCCAATGCGCTCGACGCGGTCCGCCTGCTGATCGAACTACTCGCCGACGACGCCGCGGTACGGACCGCCGGCCCCACTCCGCTGGCCCGGGCCCTGGTGGCCTGCGCAGGCGGCCGTACCCCCTCGGGTGCGCTCGCCGCCGGCGGGCCGACCACCGTCATCCGGGTACGACGGCTCGGCGGCAAGCCCAACAGCGTCGCCATGGCCGTCACCGCCTACCTGGCCGCGGCCGCCGTGCTGGTGGTGCCCACCGTCGCCGTCGCCGTCCCCTGGCTCACCGAACTTCACCGCCTGTTCTCCGGACTCGGATAACGCTCTGCACGACAGGCGTTCTGCTACAACAAAACAACGAAAGGCTGCTGCATGAGCAAGACCAGTACTTCCGGCACGGCACAGATCGGCGTCACGGGTTTGGCCGTGATGGGTTCCAACCTCGCCCGCAACTTCGCCCACCACGGCTATACCGTTGCGCTGCACAACCGGTCGATAGCCAAAACCGATGCACTGCTGGCCGAGCACGGCTCCGAGGGCAAGTTCGTGCGCAGCGAGACGATCGCGGAATTCCTTGACGCCCTGGAGAAACCACGCCGGGTGATCATCATGGTCAAGGCCGGCGACCCGACCGATGCGGTGATCAACGAACTCGCCGACGCCATGGAGCCCGGCGACATCATCATCGACGGCGGCAACGCCCTCTACACCGACACCATCCGCCGGGAGAAGGCGATCCGCGAACGCGGCCTGCATTTCGTCGGTGCGGGCATCTCGGGCGGTGAGGAGGGCGCGCTCAACGGTCCCTCGATCATGCCCGGCGGCCCCGCCGAGTCCTACAAGTCCCTGGGCCCGCTGCTGGAGGAGATCTCCGCCCACGTCGACGGGGTGCCCTGCTGCACCCACATCGGCCCGGACGGGGCCGGTCACTTCGTCAAGATGGTGCACAACGGCATCGAGTACTCCGACATGCAGCTCATCGGCGAGGCCTACCAGCTGCTGCGCGACGGCCTCGGCCTGGAAGCGGCACAGATCGCCGACGTGTTCACCGAGTGGAACAAGGGAGACCTCGACAGCTACCTCGTCGAGATCACCGCCGAGGTGCTGCGCCAGGTCGACGCCAAGACCGGCAAGCCGCTGGTCGACGTGATCGTCGACGAGGCCGAGCAGAAGGGCACCGGGCGCTGGACCGTGAAGTCCGCCTTGGACCTCGGGGTCCCCGTCACCGGCATCGCCGAGGCGGTGTTCGCCCGCGCCCTGTCGGGGTCGGTCGCCCAGCGCAAGGCCACCACCGGTTTGGCGTCCGGCGATCTCGGCGCAAAGCCCGCTGACGCGAAGCAATTCACCGAGGATGTGCGCCAGGCGCTGTACGCATCGAAGATCATCGCCTACGCGCAGGGGTTCAACCAGATCCAGGCCGGTTCTGCCGAGTACGACTGGAACCTCACGCCCGGCGACCTCGCCACCATCTGGCGCGGCGGCTGCATCATCCGGGCCAAGTTCCTCAACCGGATCAAGGAAGCCTTCGACGCCGATCCGGAACTGGCCACGCTGATCGCCGCACCGTACTTCCGCAGTGCGGTCGAATCGGCCATCGACAGCTGGCGCCGCGTCGTGGTGACGGCCACCCAGCTGGGCATTCCGATCCCGGGATTCGCCTCGGCACTGTCGTACTACGACGCGCTGCGCACCGAGCGGCTGCCCGCGGCGCTGACCCAGGGCTTGCGCGACTTCTTCGGTGCGCACACATACGGCCGCACGGACGCTTCCGAGGGCCAGAAGTTCCACACGCTCTGGAGCGGCGACCGCAGCGAGGTGCCTGCCTAGATTCGGCAGCACTGTCGAGTAAACCCGCGCCACTAGACTCGACGGCGTGAGGTTTCTGAACGGGCACATCCCGCCGTACGACCTGACCTACAACGACGTCTTCGTCGTGCCGGGACGGTCGGAGGTGGCATCGCGGTTCGATGTCGACCTGTCCACCACCGACGGATCCGGCACCACTATCCCGGTGGTGGTGGCGAACATGACGGCGGTGGCGGGCCGGCGGATGGCCGAGACCATCGCCCGGCGGGGCGGCATCGTGGTGCTGCCCCAGGATCTGCCGAGCTCCGTGGTCGCCGACACCGTCCAGTTCGTCAAGAGCCGCGACCTGGTGGTGGACACGCCCGTGATCCTCAGTCCGGACGACTCGGTGTCCGATGCCACGGCGTTGCTGCACAAGCGCGCCCACGGCGCCGCGGTGGTGGTGTTCGAGGGCCGCCCGATCGGACTGGTCACCGAGTCCAGTTGCGCCGGGGTGGACCGGTTCGCCCGGATCCGCGACGTGGCGGTGTCGGACTTCGTCACCGCGCCGGTGGGCACCGACCCGAGGAAGGTGTTCGACCTCCTCGAGCACGCGCCGATCGACCTCGCGGTGCTCACCGAGGCGGACGGTTCACTGGCCGGCGTGCTGACCCGCACCGCTGCGGTACGGGCCGGCATCTACACGCCGGCCGTCGACACCTCCGGAAAGCTGCGCATCGCCGCGGCCGTCGGCATCAACGGCGACGTGGGCGCCAAAGCCCGCGCCCTGGCCGAGGCCGGGGTCGACCTGCTGGTCATCGACACCGCACACGGTCATCAGGTCAAGATGCTCGACGCGATCAAGACCGTGGCCGCCCTGGGTCTCGGCCTGCCACTGGCGGCAGGCAACGTGGTCTCCGCCGAGGGCACCCGCGACCTCATCGAAGCCGGTGCGTCGATCGTCAAGGTAGGCGTGGGCCCCGGAGCGATGTGCACCACCCGCATGATGACCGGAGTGGGCCGGCCGCAGTTCTCCGCCGTCGTCGAATGTGCCGCTGCGGCAAAGGAACTCGGTGCCCATGTGTGGGCCGACGGCGGGGTGCGGCATCCGCGTGACGTGGCGCTGGCGCTCGCCGCGGGAGCGTCGAACGTGATGATCGGCTCGTGGTTCGCCGGCACCTACGAATCCCCCGGGGATCTGCTGCACGACCGGGAGGAACGCCCGTACAAGGAGAGCTACGGCATGGCCTCCAAGCGCGCGGTGGCCGCCCGCACCGCCGGGGACAGCCAGTTCGACCGGGCCCGCAAGGCCCTGTTCGAGGAAGGCATCTCCTCGTCCCGGATGAGCTTGGACCCGAGCCGTGGCGGTGTGGAGGACCTGCTCGACCACATCACCTCGGGGGTGCGCAGCACGTGCACCTACGTCGGCGCCACCAACCTGGCCGAGTTGCACGAGAAGGTGGTGCTCGGCGTGCAGTCGGCAGCCGGATTCGCCGAAGGGCATCCGCTCCCGACGGGCTGGTAATCCGCCGAGGCGCGATACTATTGGGGTTCTTGAACACCGAGTGGTCGGCGCCAGATCGCATAGCGGCCTACTCGGTCAGATCGAACGAAAGGGTTCACGTGCCGCAGGCACCCACCGAGGCCTCCGGTTCTGAACCGGCCTTCGGGGTGGAACACCAGTCACTTCTGAGCGCTGAAGCTGACGACCCCTCTCCTAGTCAGCCGGGCCCCGGGCCCGGCGCAGCACTGGTGAGGATCTGATGGGCGGCTCGGCGGACGTGATTGCGTCCTTGCTGTCGATCCTGGCGATCGTCCTGCTCACCCTCGGCACCGCGGTATTCGTGGCCGCCGAGTTCTCCCTGACCGCACTTGAGCGCAGCACGGTCGAGGCCAACGCCCGCGCGGGCGACCGTCGAGACCAACTTGTCCGCCGCGCGCATCGCACGTTGTCCTTCCAGCTTTCCGGGGCCCAGGTCGGCATCTCCATCACCACCCTGGCCACCGGTTATCTCGCCGAACCGGTCGTCGGGGAGCTGATCCGGCCGGGCCTCGACGCCCTGGGCATCCCCGCCAACGTGGCCTCCGGCCTGGCCCTGTTTCTGGCGGTGCTCATCGCGACCTCGCTGTCGATGGTGTTCGGTGAGCTCGTCCCCAAGAACCTCGCGGTGGCCCGCCCGGTGCCGACCGCCCGCGCCGCCGCACCGTTCCAATTGCTGTTCTCGCTGCTGTTCACCCCGGTGATCCGGATGACCAACGGCACCGCCAACTGGATCCTGCGCCGGCTGGGTATCGAACCGGCCGAGGAGCTTCGGTCGGCACGCTCGGCCCAGGAGCTGGCGTCGCTGGTCCGCAATTCCGCCCGCAGCGGTTCGCTCGACCCCACCACCGCATTGTTGGTGCACCGCTCGCTGCAGTTCGGCGAACGTTCCGCCGAAGAACTGATGACCCCGCGCTCCAAGATCGAAGTCCTGGACGCGGGCGATTCGGTGACCGACCTGATGAACGCCGCGATCCGAACCGGCTACTCCCGTTTCCCGATCGTCGAAGGTGACCTCGACGAGACCATCGGCGTCGTCCACATCAAGCAGGTGTTCGCGATTCCGCGTGACGACCGGGACAAGACCCGGCTGGCCGCCCTGGCACTGCCGGTGGCAACCGTGCCGTCCACCCTCGACGGCGACGCCGTGATGACCCAGATCCGCGCCAACGGGTTGCAGACCGCGTTGGTGGTCGACGAGTACGGCGGCACCGCGGGCATGGTGACCGTCGAGGATCTGATCGAGGAGATCGTCGGTGACGTGCGCGACGAGCATGACGACGCCACACCCGACGTGGTGCCGGCCGGCGAAGGCTGGCAGGTGTCCGGGCTGCTACGCATCGACGAGGTGGCGACCAGCACCGGTTTCCGGGCTCCCGAAGGCGAATACGAGACCATCGGGGGTCTGGTGCTGCAGGAACTCGGGCACATACCGGAGAACGGCGAATCTGTGGAACTCACGGCCTTCGATCCCGACGCGGATCCCGACAAGCCGACGCACTGGCTGGCCACCGTGGTGCGGATGGACGGTCGCCGGATCGACCTGCTCAAGTTGACCAGCCTCGGCGACCGGGGGAACAGCCATGGGTGACATCCTCGGCGTGCTGTTGACCGTGCTGCTGCTGGCGGCCAACGCGTTCTTCGTGGCCGCGGAGTTCGCGCTGATCTCCGCCCGCCGGGATCGGCTGCAGGCGCTCGCCGAACAAGGTAAACGCAGTGCGGTCACCGTGATTCGGGCCGGCGAGCACCTGTCGTTGATGCTGGCGGGCTCTCAGCTGGGCATCACGATCTGTTCGATTCTGCTGGGCCGTGTGGGTGAGCCTGCCGTCGCACATCTGCTGGAGAAGCCGTTCGCGTTGGTCGGCGTGTCCGACGCCGTGCTGCACACGGTCTCGTTCTTCGTCGCGCTGGCCATCGTGGTGATCCTGCACGTCCTGCTCGGCGAGATGGTGCCGAAGAACATCGCGATCGCCGGTCCCGAGACCGCCGCGATGCTGCTCATCCCGCCGTACCTGGTTTACATCCGGGCGGCCCGGCCGTTCATCGCGTTCTACAACTGGTGTGCCAATGCCACCCTGCGGGCATTTCGCGTGGAGCCCAAAGATGAACTGGAATCGGCGGTGTCGACCGTCGAACTGTCGGAGATGATCGCCGAGTCCGTATCCGAGGGCCTGCTCGACAGCGAGGAGCACGGCCGGCTCACCCGGGCCCTGCAGACCCGCAGCCGCACGGTCAGCGATGTCGCGATGCCTTTGACCGACATTCACGCCATCCGGGCCGCGGCGCCCGGTTCCGGGCCGTCCGTGGGTGACGTAGAGCGGGCCCTCACCGAAACCGGTTACTCACGCTTCCCGGTGGCCGATGCATTCGGCGAGTTCATCGGCTATCTGCACATCAAAGATGTGCTACCGCACATCAACGACCCCGACGCGGTGCTCGATGCGTCCATGGTGCGTCCGTTGCCCCGGATCCCGGCCTCGACGCCGCTGCCCGACGCGCTGTCACGGATGCGGCGGACGAACAGTCATCTCGCACTGGTGACCGGTCCGGACGACACCGTCATCGCGATGGTGGCGCTGGAGGACCTGGTGGAGGATCTGGTCGGCACGGTGCGGGACGGCACGCACCGCATCTGAGCGGACGGCTATCCCCCGGGCTGCTCGAGCAGCCCGCGCAGGATCAGCTCGGCGAGGTCGGTGGCCGCCCGCTCGACGGCCTGATCCGTGTCGTCGACGCCCCGCACACACATGGCGTACATCGCCGCGCCGCCGATCGCGTCCATGATGGTGTCGATGTCGACCTGCCGACGGGCTCGCCCGTGTGCGGCGGCGTCGTTCACAAGCGATGCGAGCTGAGTGCGCGCGGCTGCGTCGAGCCGCTCGGTCATGAGCCGGCGGATGTCGGAGTCGGCCCGCAGGTCGGTGAGCAGGCCAGGGATCGATTCCCGCACAGCGGGGTCGCGGAACAGCAGATACGCACCGCGACACAACCGGGTGATCTCGCCGGCTACGTCGTCACTCGGCGCGGCGGGGTCGAGATCCGGGAAGACGGCCTCGTGGACCAGTAGCGCCTTGGACTTCCATCTGCGGTAGATGGTCGGGCGGCTGACACCGGCCGTGCTGGCGATCAGGTCGATGGATGTGGCCGCGTAGCCGCGCTCGACCAGGAGCGTGCGGGTGGTGGCCAGCACCGCCTGGTCGATGGTCGGGTCGGGGCGCGACCCCTGCCGCCGATGACGACTGCCGGCACGCGCGTCCACGCTGTCTCCTCACATCGCCTGGCGGTCAGCCGAGTCTGGCACACCGCCGACGTCCGGCGGTGTAACC
Organism: Mycolicibacterium senegalense; assembly: GCF_019645875.1. Lineage (GTDB taxonomy): Bacteria > Actinomycetota > Actinomycetes > Mycobacteriales > Mycobacteriaceae > Mycobacterium > Mycobacterium senegalense. Next base: position 2,980,960 of record NZ_CP081000.1, read on the forward strand.
ACCTATTGCCATGGTGCCAGATTTGTTATTACATCGTGTAACAACAAATCTGCGATGGAGGACCAGTGAACCAAACTGCAACCGAGGCGATCTCAGCGGAAGCGTGGGTGGCCACCGCCCTCGGCGATCCGGCGAAGGTCCTCGAACGCCAGACCGTCGAGGTGCGCGCACCCGGGCCCGGGGAAATCCGGGTCGCAGTGCGGGCCTTCTGTCTCAACTTCAACGACATCGACGTCATCGGTGGCCGGTACACGACCATGCCGCTACAGCCGCCGTTCGTCCCCGGCATGGAAGCCGTCGGCGTGGTCGAGAGCGCAGGGCTCGGCGCCGAACACCTGGTGGGCCGCCGCATCGTCGGGATCCCCTCGATGGCCTTCGGCGGGTACGCCTCCTATGCGATCGTCGACGCCGCGACCGCGCTCGAGCTCTCGGACTGGGTCAGCGACGCCGACGGCGCCGCGCTGCACTACCCGTTCCACCTGGGTTGGTTCGCACTGCACGAGCGGGGCCGGCTCAAGCCGGGCGAGACGCTGCTGGTGCACGCGGCCGCCGGTGGTACGGGATCAGGCGCGCTGGTGCTCGGCAAGGCACTCGGCGCCCGCGTGATCGCGACCGCCGGCAGTGACGAGAAGCTCGAGTTCTGTCGCGAGCTGGGCGCCGACCACGCCGTCAACTACCGCAGTGACGACTGGGTGGAACAGGTCATGGACCTCACCTACGGCCGCGGTGTCGACGTCGCGTTCGACGCGGTCGGCGGCAGCGTCACCACGAACACCTTCAAGTGCATGGGCCTGAACGGGCGCCACCTGATGGCCGGGTTCGCCGAGGACATCGCCCTCGAAGACGGCGATTACCTCTCCCCGCGCCCCATCGCGTACGGCAACTTCGACGTGTGCGGGGTCTGCCTGGTCTATGTCACCGACCCGCTCGCGGTCCGCCGCACCCTCGGGTTCAACTGGCCCGCGCGGTCCGAAGGCCTCGACGCGCACGTCAAACTGCTCGAAATGCTGCGCACCGGGGCCATCCGCACCGTGATCGGCGCCGAGGTGGCGTGGCCGGACCTGCCGGCGCAACTGGAGCGGATGAAGGCCCGGCAGACCACCGGGCGCCTGGTGGTCACCACCGGCGCGCACGACTGAGCTCGCATCTCCCCAGGTAGGCTCGAGCTTCATGGCGGCAACGGGCCACCCGGTGGAGGAGACATGCAGGGACGCGCTGGATCAGGCGCGGCTGGACTGACCGTTGCGGGTGCCGCCGAAGCCGGCGAGGTCTTGGCGGCCCCGGTCTGGACGGCCCGGGCAGAGTCACACCGGCGCCGCGCCGACGAGTTCCTCACACCGCACCTGCGCCGCCAACACGCCGGTGAACCGCATCCGGTGTGGGATTTCCTGTTCACCTACTACAGCCTGCGCCCGCGCCAGCTACGGCGATGGCATCCCGGGTACGGGGTCGTGCTGACCGGCGGGCGGGCCGGCGAGTACCTGCGACGCACCGGGTACGGACCGCATCCGCACGGCGTCACGGTCCGTGACGACTACCTGCGTGCACGCGCTGAGACCGTCCGGTTCGTCGCCCGGTTGATGCGCGCGACCGCGACGCGAACGCCCCGCATGAACTGCTTCGGACTCCATGAATGGGCCATGGTCTACCGAACTTCCCAGCAACGCCACGACCAGGTTTCGCTGCGCCTCGGCTCCGCCGGGACCGATGCCGTCGTCGAGTCAATGCCGTTGCGGTGCACCCACTTCGACGCGTTCCGGTTCTTCACCGACGCCGCAGTCGGTCGTAACGAACGGCAACTGAGCCGGGAGCAGCAGATCGACACCGAGCAGCCGGGCTGCATCCATGCCGCCATGGACACTTACAAGTGGGCCTACAAACTGGGCCCCCTGGTCCCCTCGGAGTTGGTGATGGACGCGCTCGATCTGGCGGCCGACGCGCGGGCACTCGATATGTGTGCCAGCCCATACGACTTGAAGCAGTATGGTTTCGAGCCGATCGCCATCGAAACACCGGCCGGGCGTGCCGAATACGTCAGGGCCCAACAGCGCATCGCCGAACGAGCGGCTCCGTTGCGGGTCACTCTGGCAAACCGGTGTGAGCTGTTGCTCAGCAGGCTGGACGGCTGAAAGGCCGACGTTACCAATGGGTAAGCTGGATAAACGGCAGGCATCGCACGGTGCCTGGAGCCGAGGGAGGAAACGCGCATGACCAATCGCGTGACTGTCGGAAACCTGCGTGTCGCGCAGGTGCTGCACGACTTCATCACCAACGAGGCACTGCCGGGCACCGGCGTCGACCCGGACAGCTTCTGGTCCGGTGTGGACAAGGTCGTCGCTGACCTCACCCCGAAGAACCAGGACCTGCTGGCCCGTCGCGACGATCTACAGGCGCAGATCGACAAGTGGCACCGTGCCCACGTGCTCGAGCCGGTCGATCCCGAGGCCTACAAGCAGTTCCTCACCGACATCGGCTACCTGCTGCCCGAGCCTGCCGACTTCACCGTCACCACCTCAGGCGTCGACGACGAGATCACCTCGACCGCCGGCCCGCAGCTCGTGGTGCCGATCCTCAACGCCCGCTTCGCGCTCAATGCCGCCAACGCGCGGTGGGGCTCGCTGTACGACGCGCTGTACGGCACGGACGTCATCAGCGAAGAGGACGGCGCCGAGAAGGTGCGACCGGGTACCGACGGCGGATATAACACAGTGCGCGGCGACAAGGTGATCGCCTATGCGCGCAACTTCCTGGACGAGGCCGTGCCGCTGGCCGCAGGCAGCTGGAGCGAGGCCACCGGTCTGAAGATCGACGAAGGCCAGTTGCTGGTGGAGTACGGCGATGGCCTGTCGAGTGGCCTGGCCACCCCCGAGCAGTTCGTCGGCTACACCGGTGAGCTCGGGCAGCCGCAGTGGTCGGTGCTGCTGCGCAACCACGGCCTGCACATCGAGATCCTCATCGACCCCGACTCCCCCATCGGCTCGACCGACGCCGCGGGCATCAAGGACGTCGTGCTGGAATCCGCGATCACCACGATCATGGACTTCGAGGACTCCGTGGCCGCCGTCGACGCCGACGACAAGGTGCTCGGCTACCGCAACTGGCTTGGCCTGAACAAGGGCGACCTGGCCGAAGAGGTCAGCAAGGGCGGCAAGACCTTCACCCGCGTGCTCAACCCCGACCGCACCTTCACCACCCCGGACGGCGAGGGCGAGCTGACCCTGCCCGGGCGCAGCCTGCTGTTCGTGCGCAACGTCGGGCACCTGATGACCAACGACGCGATCGTGGATGCGGATGGGAACGAGATCCCCGAGGGCATCCAGGACGCGCTCTTCACCGGCCTGATCGCCATGCACGGGCTCAAGGACGGCTCGGATAACGACGGAGCGAATGGTCCGCTGAAGAACAGCCGCACCGGCTCGGTCTACATCGTCAAGCCCAAGATGCACGGCCCTGACGAGGTCGCCTTCGCCTGCGAGCTGTTCGGCCGCGTCGAGGATGTGCTCGGCCTGCCGGCCGGCACTCTGAAGGTCGGCATCATGGACGAGGAACGCCGCACCACGGTCAACCTGAAGTCCTGCATCAAGGCCGCCGCCGATCGCGTGGTGTTCATCAACACCGGCTTCCTGGACCGCACCGGCGACGAGATCCACACCTCCATGGAAGCCGGCCCGATGATCCGCAAGGGCGCCATGAAGAGCCAGCCGTGGATCAAGGCGTACGAGGACAACAATGTCGACGTCGGCCTGGCCACCGGTTTGGCCGGCAAGGCCCAGATCGGCAAGGGCATGTGGGCGATGACCGATCTGATGGCCGACATGGTCGAGCAGAAGATCGGCCAGCCGAAGGCCGGCGCCACCACCGCATGGGTCCCCTCGCCGACCGCGGCCACCCTGCACGCGATGCACTACCACCAGGTGGACGTCGAGGCCGTGCAGAAGGAACTCGCCGGCAAGAAGCGCGCCACAATCGAAGAGCTGCTGACGATCCCGCTCGCGGACTCCTCACTGACCTGGTCGCCTGAGGAGATCCACGAAGAGGTGGACAACAACTGCCAGTCGATCCTGGGCTACGTGGTCCGCTGGATCGACGCCGGCGTCGGCTGCTCGAAGGTGCCCGACATCCACGATGTCGCGCTGATGGAAGACCGTGCCACACTGCGGATCTCCAGCCAGCTGCTGGCCAACTGGCTGCGCCACGGCATCATCACCGAAGAGGATGTGAAGGCCAGCCTGCGCCGGATGGCCGCGGTCGTCGACGAGCAGAACGCCGGAGATCCCGATTATCTGGCGATGGCGCCCAACCCGGATGCCAGCATCGCGTTCGGCGCGGCGCAGGAGCTGATCCTGTCCGGCGCGCAGCAGCCCAATGGCTACACCGAGCCGATCCTGCACCGACGCCGCCGCGAGTTCAAAGCGAGCACCGCCGGGAAGTGATTAGACTTCGGCGGGTCCGGATGACTAGTCGGCGCGAGACGTACAGGGGTTAGGAATGGGCAGGCACAGCATTCCCGACCCCGAGGATGCCCCGGACGAGCCGCACGTCGGCGAGTCCGGGTATTCCGACGACTACCAGACTCCCCGCCGTGACGCGCCCGGGCACCAACCCGACCGCGGGTACCGCGAGGCGCCGGCGTACCGGGCCGAGCCGGACTACCGGGACGACCGGGGCTATCGCGCCGAGCCTGATTACCGCGCGCCCCGATATGCCGACGGCGACGACGATTACGAATCGGACTATCAGGATTCGGAATACGCCGACTACGACGAGGCGGATTACGTCGAGGGCGACGGCTTCGAAGACGAGTACATCGACGAGTACCGCGGCGGCACGTACGCCGACGACTCCGACTACGACCCGGAATACGACGCCGAGTACGCGGGGGCATACTCCGACGGCGACTACGCCGATGATCAGCCGACCGCACAATTCGGCGCCGTGTCCGAGCCACCGCCGCCGCCGTCCACTCCCACGAGCCGCCAGCGCGACTGGGACGGGGAGTGGACCGGAAGCCACCGCGCCGTCGAGTCCGGGCGCCGAGGTGTCAGCATCGGCGTGATCGTCACCCTGGTCACCGTGGTGGCCCTGGTCGGTGCGGTCATCCTGTGGAAGTTCTTCGGTGACGTCCTGGCCGGGCGCAGCGACGCCGCCGCCGCGCGGTGTGTCGACGGCGAACTCGGGGTCGCCGTGATCGCCGACCCGACCATCTCGTCGCACATCGAGGGACTGGCCAACACCTACAACGAGTCGGTGAGCCCCGTGGGCGACCGCTGCGTCAAGGTACGCGTGCAGTCCGCCGAATCAGACCGGGTGGTCAGCGGTTTCGCCAACGCGTGGCCCAGCGAGCTGGGTGACCGTCCCGCGCTGTGGATTCCGGCCAGCAGCATCGCCGAGGCTCGGTTGGAGGCCACCGCGGGCGCCAAGACCGTCAGCGACAGTCGCTCCCTGGTCACCTCACCGGTTCTGCTCGCGGTCCGTCCGCAACTCAAGGACGCTCTGGCACAACAGACCTGGGCCACCCTGCCGCAACTGCAGAGCAGCCCGGCCGCGATGAACGCGCTCAAGCTTCCCGGTTGGGGCACACTCAAACTCGCGTTGCCGACGCACAGCAACGGCGATGCCGCTTCCCTTACCGCCGAGGCCGTCGCCGCGGCGTCAGCACCGTCCGGCGCGCCGGCGACCTCGGGCATGAGCGGTGTCAACAGCCTGTTGCGCGGGCAGCCCAAGCTCGACGACAGCGAGCTGGGGACCGCCCTCGACGCGCTGCTCAATGCCTCCGATCCGGCGACCGCGCCGGTGCACGCGGTGGCCACCACCGAACAGCAGATCTTCCAGCGCGGCACGTCGCTGGACGATGCGAAGTCCGCTCTGGCCGGCTGGATACCACCCGGCCCGACGGCCACGGCCGACTACCCGACGGTTCTGCTGGCCGGGGACTGGCTGGAGAAGGAACAGGTCACGGCGGCCAGCGAGTTCGCCCGCTATCTGCGCAAGCCCGAGCAGCTCGCCGAACTCGCCAAGGCCGGATTCCGGGCTGAGGGGACGACGCCGCCGTCCAGCGATGTCACCGACTTCAGCCAGTTGGCCGCGCCGTTGTCGATCGGTGACAACACCATGCGGGTGACTTTGGCCAACGCGACAGCCACGCCGACGGGCAGCCCCGCGGTCACCATCATGCTCGACCAGTCGATGCCGACCGAGGAGGGCGGCAAGTCCCGCCTGGCCAACGTGGTCGCCGCGCTCAACAGCCGGATCAAGGCGTTGCCCGACACCGCCGCCGTCGGACTGTGGACCTTCGACGGCACCGAAGGACGCTCAGAGGTCCCGACGGGGCCCTTGGCCGAGCCGGTGAGCGGTCAGCGTCGCTCCGACGAACTGACCTCGACGCTGGACGACCAGTCCGCCTCGGGCGGCGGTGCGGTGTCGTTCACCACGCTGCGAATGATCTACACCGAGGCCCTGTCGAAATACCATGAGGGCCAGACCAATTCGATTCTGGTCATCACCACCGGCCCGCACACCGACCAGAGCCTGGACGGGGCCGGACTGCAGGAGTTCATCCGCGGCGCCTTCGACCCGGCCCGCCCGATCGCGGTCAACGTGATCGATTTCGGTAGCGGCTCGGACCGGGCCACCTGGGAAGCCGTCGCGCAGGCGAGCAGCGGCAGCTACCAGCATGTGGCCAGCTCGGCCTCACCTGAACTGACCACCGCAGTCAACACGATGCTGGGCTGACCGCAGCGCCGGTTTCTACCTCAGGGTCGTCCGGAGCGACCGGGCCCAACCCCGAGGTAGAAACCTAGGCGCGTCAGGCGAAGGCCTCGACCGGCGGGCAGGAGCACACCAGGTTCCGGTCGCCGTAGGCGCCGTCGATCCGGCGCACCGGCGGCCACACCTTCGGACGGAACCCCTTGCCCAACGGGTAGGCAGCCTGTTCGCGGGTGTACGGGTGATCCCAGTCCGCCACCAACAGGCATTCGGCGGTGTGTGGGGCGCCCCGCAGCGGGTTGTCGTCCACCGGCCACTCCCCCGAGCCGACCCGGTCGATCTCGGCGCGGATGGCGATCATCGCGTCGCAGAAGGCATCGACCTCAGCCAGGCTCTCACTCTCGGTCGGCTCCACCATCAAGGTGCCGGCCACCGGGAAACTCATCGTCGGCGCATGGAATCCGTAGTCCGCCAGTCGCTTTGCCACATCGTCGACGGTCACGCCGGTGTCCTTGGTGATCCCGCGAAGGTCCAGGATGCACTCGTGGGCGACCATGCCGTTCTCGCCGGTGTAGAGCACCGGGTAGTACTCGTCGAGCCGACGGGCCACATAGTTGGCGGACGCGATCGCGGTCAGCGTGGCCGCGCGCAACCCTTCGGCGCCCATCATCCGGATGTAGGCCCAGGTGATCGGCAGGATCGACGCCGACCCGTACGGTGCGGCCGAAACGGTGTGCTCGTCGGGCAGCTCGTCGGCCAACGGATGGCCCGGCAGGAACGGAGCCAGATGCGACCGCACCGCGACCGGGCCCACACCGGGCCCGCCGCCGCCGTGCGGGATGCAGAACGTCTTGTGCAAGTTCAGGTGGCTGACGTCACCACCGAAGCGACCCGGCCGGGCCAACCCGACCAACGCGTTGAGGTTCGCGCCGTCCACGTAGACCTGGCCGCCGACGTCGTGCACCGCGGCGCAGATGTCGGCGACGTCGTGCTCGTACACCCCGTGCGTCGACGGGTACGTGATCATCAGCGCCGCAACCCGATCCGCGTGCTCGGCGATCTTGGCGCGCAGGTCGTCGAGGTCCACGTCACCGTTCTCGCGGCAGGCCACCACCACCACGCGCATGCCGGCCAGCGCCGCCGATGCCGCATTGGTGCCGTGTGCACTCGACGGGATCAGGCAGAGATCACGTTCGGTGTCACCGCGGGACTCGTGATACGCCTTGATCGCCAGCAACCCGGCGTACTCCCCCTGGGATCCGGCGTTGGGCTGCAACGAAATCTGGTCATAGCCGGTGATCCCGGTCAGCCAGTCCTGCAGGTCGGCGATCAGCTTGCGCAGGCCCGGGTTGTCCGATGCCGGGGCGAACGGGTGCTGACGGCCGAACTCCGGCCAGGTGATCGGCTCCATCTCGGCGGCCGCGTTGAGCTTCATCGTGCACGAGCCCAGCGGAATCATGCTGCGGTCCAAGGCAATGTCCTTGTCCGCCAGCGCCCGCAGGTACCGCATCATCTGCGTCTCGGTGCGGTAGGAGGTGAATGCCGGATGCGTCAGGAATTCCGATGTGCGGGTGACGATCCCGGTTTCCACCGGAGCAACTGCCGGTGCCAGCCCGAACGCATCGAGGACAGCGGCCACGTGCTCGTCGGTGGTCGCTTCGTCACAGGACACCGACACGTGGTCGGCGTCGACGCGCCACAGGTTGATTCCCTTGGCCTTGGCTGCCGCGAGGACATCGTCGGCGCGTCCGGGTACGCGGGCCAGCACGGTGTCGAAGTATGAGTCGTGTACCAGCGCGTCACCGAGCGCAGCCGCGATGGTCGAGGCGTGGCCGTGCACGCGGCGGGCGATCGCGGTCAATCCTTCGGCGCCGTGGTAGCTGGCGTACATCGCAGCCATCACGGCCAACAGCACCTGCGCGGTACAGATGTTGCTGGTCGCCTTGTCCCGGCGGATGTGCTGCTCTCGGGTCTGCAGCGCGAGCCGGTACGCCGGGGCGCCGTCGGCGTCGACCGAGACACCGACCAGCCGGCCCGGCAGCTGGCGGGCGTGCTTGGCGTGCACCGCCAGATAGCCGGCGTGTGGACCACCGAATCCCATTGGCACACCGAACCGTTGGCTGGTGCCGAAGGCCGCGTCCGCGCCCATCTCCCCCGGCGGGGTGATGAGGGTGAGCGCCAGCAGATCGGCGCCGACGGCGACCAGCGCGCCGCGTTCGTGGGCTTGGCCGATCAGCCCCGTCCAGTCCACGACCTGCCCGCTCGCCCCGGGCAGCTGGACGATCACGCCGAAGAACTCGCCCTCGGGAAGGCCCTCGCGCAGGTTCGCGGTGACGATCTCGATTCCGAGCGGCTGGGCGCGCGTGGCCAGCACGGCGGCGGTCTGTGCGTACACATCCGCATCGACCAGCAACCGGTTGGCCTTGGACTTGGTGGCCCGGTGCATCAACGTCATGGCCTCGGCGGCGGCGGTGCCCTCGTCGAGCATCGAGGCGTTCGCCACCTCGAGCCCGGTCAGATCCGACACCATGGTCTGGAAGTTGAGCAGCACTTCGAGGCGGCCCTGGCTGATCTCGGGCTGGTATGGCGTGTACGCGGTGTACCACGCCGGGTTCTCAAGAATGTTGCGCCGCAACACGGCCGGGGTGAACGTGTCGAAGTAGCCCTGCCCGATCATCGACACCGCGGTCGTGTTGGAGTCGGCCAACGCACGCAGCTCGGCCAGTGACTCCTCCTCGGTGGCCGGGGCGGGCAGCCCCTCCAGACCCGGAGCCACGCCGTCGGTGCCGAGCGCGTCGAGAATGCCCGCAGGCAGTGCCTTGGCGGCGAGCTCGTCGAGCGATGCCACACCGATCACGTCGAGCATGGTGGCCACGGCGGCGGCGTCCGGGCCGATATGACGATCGGCGAAACGCGATTGATGCTGGTCGGACACGACACTCTCCTGAGGCGCAGACGTGCTCAGACGTCGTAGCAGGCCCTCTCCCTCTGTCGTCGACCCGGTCCGGGCGCCTGAGAGATTCAGCCCCGGTACAGGGCCTTTCCCCATGGGCGGGTGCCGGCGGGCACCACTTTCCAGAGGCATCGGGGCCTGGCGCGGTCCTGGGTGCCTGAGAGGTTGACGGAGAGGTATTGCTCCTTCGGCGTCCGTGGCTGGCGGTCACGGAGCTCTCCCGCACGAGGGCGATGCGTGGGCAATTCTACCGGCCGGTCACCGATATCCGCGAACAGACGCAAAGCTGCCCTTCGACGGCGGTCGAAGGGCAGCTACGTGTCTGTTCGTGCGAGGAAATCAGCCGATCTTGCGGTCGCGGCTTTTGCGACGCGACGCCAGCTCGTCCTCGGGTGAGGCGATGGACTCCCCGCCGTCGGCGCGCTCGCCCGGGAAGTCTGCGATGGTGCCGGTGAGCTCGCGCATGGCGCCCGACACCGCGATGCCGAACACACCTTGGCCGCCCTGCAACAAGTCGACGACCTCTTCGGCAGAGGTGCACTCGTAGACCGTGGTGCCGTCCGAGAACAGGGTGATGTTGGCCAGATCCTGCACGCCGCGCTGGCGGAGGTGATCGACCGCGACCCGGATGTTGTGCAACGAGATGCCGGTGTCCAGCAGGCGCTTGACGATCTTGAGGACCAGGACGTCCTTGAACGAGTACAGGCGCTGGCTGCCCGAGCCGGCCGCGCCCCTGATGGAGGGAACCACCAGCGAGGTGCGGGCCCAGTAGTCGAGCTGACGGTAGGTGATGCCGGCGATCTGGCACGCGCTGGGACCGCGGTAACCCACCAGCTCGTCGGGCACAGAGTCGTCGGGGAACAACCCTCCTTGCACGGGTTCGCCGGCCGGCCTGACGGGCGGCTCAGCGCCGCTCCCGGTGGTCAGATCCAACTCTTCCTGCCGTGGCGTGTCACCCACTGTGAATCCTCTCGCCGTTCGAACTCGCCCGCACCGCACTGCCATGTCCTGCAACGCGGCAATTTTCAAGGCGACGGTTTGCTGCGAACTCGAATGTGTCGAGCATACGCTTCCCGCCGGGCCCTGATTGCCCGCTGCGAAGAAAGTATGGGGCCCGAATTCCCGCTCGATTGTCTCCCGCGCCGCGTGTCGACACCGGTATACCCACTTGAGACGTACCCGTGATCTGGGACCGAGCAGCGGCGCCGGCGACGGTCATGTCGCCTTGAAGTCGTCTGGCGAAACGCTGTCCAGAAACTCCTTGAACTTCTCCACCTCGTCCTCGCGCACGGTCCCGGCAGCCTCTTCGTCGTTCTCGTCGGGAATCAGCAGGCCGGCCTCGGCCAGCACCGCCTCCTCCACGTAGATCGGGACACCGACGCGCAGCGCGATGGCCACCGAGTCCGACGGCCGGGCTGAGACCTTGATGTCGCGGTCGAAGATCAGATCGGCGTAGAACGTGCCTTCTTGAAGGTCGACGATCCGCACCTCTTTGAGCGAATGGCCAAGAGCGGCAATGACATCTCGGATCAGGTCGTGGGTAAGGGGCCGGGTGGGTTCGACGCCCTGCTGTTCGAGGGCGATTGCCGCGGCCTCCGACTGCCCGATCCAGATCGGCAGGTAGCGGTCACCGTTGGATTCCCGCAAAAGCAATACGGGTTGGTTCTGCGGCTGTTCCACCCGAATGCCGACCACGCGAACCTCAGCCATCTGTGCCTGCCCTCCGCACCGCCGTGCCGTTTCGTCGAATCTTCGTCCGTCGCGCAGTCCGCCGTCCGATCGCCAGGGGTCCCGACTCAGACGAACTGGCCGTCAAAACGAGTCTAGTCCTCAGCGATCCAGAACGTCGCGTACGGCGGACTTGATCAATGACGTGTGCAACGTGATCGCCAAGGCGGCCACTTCGCGGGCCAGGTCGTCGGCCCGGTCGCGGGCTCCGGCCTTGCCCGCCTTCCCGACTGGCCCTGCGATCTGGGCGATCAGGTCGGATTGCCGGTCCGCTGCCGAGCGGAACGCCCGCAGGTGCCGGGGTTCGACGCCGTAGTCGCCCAGGGCGCGTGCGCACTGGGCGATCACCACGGAATGCTCGTCGAAAAACCCGGCCGGCCCGGCAGTGATGATGCCGTTGCGCAACAACGCGCCGAGCATCTCTTCGTCGATACCGGACCGGGCCAACAGGTCTTCGCGCGACAGCCGGACCTGGGTCGGCGCCACCGCTGATACCCCAGCCGCGCCGGCGGGCCCTTCGGCGTCCTCGGACACCGGCACCAGCCGGGGCACCCCGTAGGCCGATCCGGTCTGCGGCAGCTCACCGTCGGGTTGAGCGTCCAGTTGCGCCTTGATCACCTTCAGCGGCAAGTACTGGTCGCGCTGCGCGGTCAGGATGAACCGCAGCCGCGCACAGTCGTACGCGGTGAACCGCCGGTACCCCGACGCAGTCCGCTGTGGCGTGACCAGCCCCTCTGCCTCGAGAAACCGGATCTTGGAGATGCTGACGTCCGGAAAGTCACCCCGGAGCAGGTCCAAGACTGCACCGATCGACATCCCGGCCAGTGCAGGTCTGTCGGGGGCAGTCATGGGCTAGCTGGTCTGGCTGCTGTCGTCGTCAGAGCGGGGGCCGGTGAGGAACACCAGGCGGAATTTCCCGATCTGTACCTCGTCACCGTTGGCGAGTACGGCCGAATCGACCGGCTCCCGGTTGACGTACGTCCCGTTGAGGCTGCCGACGTCGACAACCTGAAACTCGCCGCTCTCCAGCCGGAACTCGGCGTGCCGACGGCTCACCGTGACGTCATCGAGAAAAATGTCGCTGTCCGGGTGACGCCCCGCCGAGGTGGTCGGCTGATCGAGCAGGAAACGAGACCCGGCGTTAGGTCCACGCTTGACGACGAGCAATGCCGAACCCGCCGGCAGGCCCTCGACGCCGGAAACGGCGCCTTCGGTACCGGCCGTTGCGGGCGCATCCAGTTCGTTCAGGAAGTCCGCGCGGAATACCGATGTGGTCTCCACCGTCACGTCTTCCGACTGGTCGGCCCCCAAATTGCTGTCCTTGTCCGTCACCCGCTGCTCCTCACTGGCTGCTGTGGCGTTGCCCGGCGTGGCCCCAGCCCATCGTCGGTCTCACGTCGACCGTACCGCGCATCAGGCATCATTGGGTCCACCACCGCCGGATCCGATGGGGAAGATATCTGCGCGCCGGGTACGGCCCAACCGGTCTTGGCGACCGGCCCTCGAAACCCTAACAATTCCTTACTCGGTCACGGCGGCGCGGTAGCCGTCCGCGTCGAGCAAACCAGCCAGCGCGTCATCGAGGGCGCCCTCTTCGAGCCGCAGATCGACGAGCCAGCCTTCGCCATAGGGGTCGGAATTGACCAGCTCCGGGCTGCCGTCCAGATCGCCGTTGACCGCAACGACTTTCGCCGCCACCGGGGCGTACAGATCCGACACCGACTTGGTGGATTCGACCTCGCCGAAGGCGTCGCCGGCGGCCAGTTGGGCCCCGACGTCAGGAAGCTGCACGAACACCACATCGCCGAGTGCGGACTGGGCGTAATCGGTGATGCCGACGCGCACGGTGTCGTCACCGGTACGCAATACCCACTCGTGTTCCGAGGTGTAGTACAGGTCGGCTGGGATCTCGCTCACGGCGCTCCTAAGTTCGTGGAGTTGGTTGCTTTGCTCATTGTGAAGCTCATTTGACGGGCTGAGCGTATTGGCGTGGTTTCGGTTGCCGCAAGGCGGTCACGTCGACGCGCTCGGCCTGTTGTACCACCATCGTGCCGCCGACGCGCTTCACACTGTCCATTGCCCCGCCGGGAATGTTCATCGCGGCCGCCAGAGTCGGCGGATCCCCTATCGCCAGAACCGAATACGGCGGACGCAGCGTCGCGTCATCGACCGTGAGCTGCCCCGGTGGGCCGATGATCCAGGTGTCGAGGCCGACCCGCACGGCGGACCCCTGATCGCCGCCGCGGATCTCGATGGCCTCGGCCCCGGCCGCGCGCAACTCGTTGATCACGTCGAGCATCGTCTCGGCCGGCACTCCTGGGGCGGTGTCCTCTATGGTGAGCGTCACTCCGGGGCCCGTCGCGGCCACCGTCCCGATCTGGATGGACAACGCCTCCAGCCGGGACTGGGCGTTCTCGATCGCGGCCTGATCGCTGCTGCCCGAGGCCTGCAACTGCTGCAGGGTCCGCTGCAGATCGGATACCTCGGTGTTGAGTGAGGCTTCACGTTGCTGCAGGGAATCGAGTAGCACCAGCAGATCCGCCGGCCGCGCGGTCTCCAGCGAATCCCCCGACTCGTTCTGGCGCACCTGTGTGACGATCGCCATGCCGAGCAGGACGCACAGCAGTACCCCGAGGCCGCCGAACACGAGCTGTGAACGGCTGCGGCGCACGATCCGCAGATTGCGGAATCGGCGCGGCGCGACGTCGGCGGGCATCTCATGGCGGCCGTGGTGCTCGGCGTGGTGGTCAGGCTTGTGTTCCGGTGCGGCCTCAGGCTCGGCCGCCGGCTCGGAATCGGGCTCCGGCCGGGCTTCGGGCGCATCCGGCTCGGCGGCGCCCGCCTGCGGATCCGGCTGGGCCGGTGGCTTGGACTCGCTCATGTCAGGCGCCGAACAACCTGCGCCGCAGGGCGGCGGCATTGCCGAAGATCCGGATGCCGAGCACCACGATGATCGCCGTCGACAACTGGGTGCCGACGCCCAGCTGATCACCGACGTACACGATCAGCGCCGCCACCAACACGTTGAACACGAACGACACCACGAACACCTTGGCGTCGAATATCCGCTCGAGATAGGCACGTAACCCGCCGAAGACCGCGTCCAAGGCCGCCACCACCGCGATCGGCAGGTACGGCTCGACGAACTCGGGAACGCTCGGGTGGAACACCAATCCGAGTACGATCCCGACGACCAGCGCGACGATCCCGATCATCTAACGGTCAATCCTGTGCACGTCAGGCCTATCCAATCTGTTTGGCGAAGTTGACATCCCGTACCGACACCGCGGGCACGGTCAGCCCGTCCCCCGCGCTCACGTTCACCCCGACTCCGTAGGAAGTCTCCAACAACCGAAGCCGCTGCAGCCCCGGAGTGCGGTCGAACGTATCGGCCATCCCCTTCGGCGGTCCGATCGCCACAATGACATACGGACTCGTGATCGGCTGGTTGTCGACCAGAATCCCGCCACCCGCCTGCCGGATCGTGACACCCGCGCCGACCCGCACGCCGCCCACCGAAACCGCCTCCGCGCCACTGGCCCACAGTGAATTCACCACCAGCTGCAGGTCCCGGTCGAGGATGATCTGCTGGCCGCCGGCAACCCGCTGTTTCGACACGTCGCTCAGATCTTTGGACAGGCCGGGGTCGGTGACGGTGACGGTCAGGCCGGGGCCGATCATCGGGATCGCGGCAGCCTGGATGTTGGCCGTGTCCAGGCTGCCGAGCAGGCGCTGGCCGTTCTCGTCCATTCCGAGCCTGCTGCGCCGCTCGGCGTCCAGCTGATCGCCCAGTGCGTCGCGCTCGGCACCGGCCTTGTCGGCACCTATCTGAGCCGCCCGGACTCTCCCGGCCAACGTGTGCTGGGCTTCCCTGGCGGCCGGGGCCGCTGTCTGGGCCTGACCGGCGGCCACCGCGATCACTATGGCGATGGCGGCGGCCCCGGCCAACGACCACGCGATATCGGTGAACCGCCGGCGCGGCCGGTCACCGGCCTCGCGGGCCGCGGCGGCCGCGGCATAGCCGGGGTCGAGGTGCTCCGACAGCAGCGACCGCAACAGCGAGGGCAGCGGAATTCGCTTGGGGGCGTTGGCCTCATGATGGTTCAGCCCGGCCCCCGACTCGTAGCCGCCCAGCGTGCTCATCGGCTCTGGACGGGAAGTTGTCGCACCACCATCGTCACCTGGATCAGGTAGAGCACCGCCGACCACAGGTACAGCGCCACGCCCCACAGCAGGAAGGCCCATCCACAGGCCAGCGCCACCCGGCTCCACGTCGCATCCCACTGGCCCAGCAGCACCCAGGGGAAACCCGACATCAGGGCGAACGTGGCGGCCTTGCCCAGATACGTCACCGGCAGCGCCGTCAGCCCCCGGCGGCGCAGCAGCGGCAGCGTGGCGGCGAGCACGAGGTCGCGGCCCAGCAGGGTCAGCACCAACCACCACGGCACCACGCCGTAGCACGCCAGCGCGACCGGAACCGTGACCATGTAGATGCGGTCGACGAGCGGATCGAGCAGCTCACCGAGCCGTGACGACTGATTGTCGACCAGCCGCGCGATCTTGCCGTCAGCCCAGTCGGAGAAGCCGCTGAACATCAGGACCGCGACGGCCCAACCGTTGGCGTGCGCGCCGAACAACAGCCACAGGAACACCGGCACCAGCACCAGGCGCAGCACACTGAGCGCGTTGGGCACGGTGAGTACCCGATCCGGCCCGGGTGGGGCGGCCCGACTCGTTGCGCTCCTGCCCTCGGGAGCAGGCGCGTGGTCCATGCCCTAAAACCTAGCGGAACACACCCGGCAGGCTCAGCGCCGACATGGTGTCGTCGTTGAGCGGATTGTCGTGAACCATGTAGGTCCACGTCGAGGTCGGCCGCGCGAGCTTGGACAGGTCGATGCCCGGCTCGGCCTCGATTTCCTCCGCGGTGTCGAAAGTCTGCTGGGCGGCTTCGATGGCATCGGCGGCCAGCGAGGCGAACGCGTCGACGGCCATCCGGTGGAACTCGTCGAGCGGGTTCTGCCGACCCAACGCCCGCAAGTGGATGCTCTCCCGGATGTCGGCGAGGAACGCCAGATGATCGCACCAGCCCCGGTCCAGGTGATACAGCATGATCAGCCGGCAGATCTTCTCCAGCTTCTCCTCGCCGTCCTCCCCCAGGTCTTCGGCCAGCTTGGCGTAGCGCTCGGGTGACCGGGCCTTCAGCTCCTGGCGTGCGGTGTCGGTGCGCAACAGGGTTTCGCGACGGTCCACGATGATGGCGCGTTGCTGCGCGATCAACTGGTTGTAGCGCCAGGTGTTGGCGTGCACGTCGAGCAGCCTGCCCTCGGCGACGCGTTGGGCATGGTCGAGCAGCCCCGCGGCCTTGGGCGCGGTGATGCGGCCGTCCTCGTCGGTTTCTCCTGGCAGCTTGGTGTCGTCCAGGTGGGACGCGACCACCTCGTCCTCCCAGCTGGAGAAGAACACCGTCGAGCCGGGGTCACCCTGGCGCCCGGCGCGCCCGCGCAGCTGGTTGTCCAGACGTTCGGTGTGGTGACGGCCGGTCCCGACGACGTGCAGCCCGCCGAGTTCGGCCACCTTCTGCTTTTCCTCCGAGTCGTCGGCCGCGTCGGATCCGCCCAGCCGGATGTCGGTGCCGCGGCCGGCCATCTGAGTGGACACCGTGACCGAGCCGAGCTTGCCCGCCTCGGCGATCACCGCCGCCTCTTCGGCGTCGTTCTTGGCGTTGAGCACCACGGCGGGCACCCCCGCCTTGACCAGCCTGCGGTGCAGATCCTCGGATTCGGCGACGTCGTGGGTGCCGACGAGGATGGGCTGACCGGTCGCGTGGACCTCGGCGATGTGCTCGACGACGGCCTGGTTCTTGGCGGCCTCGGTGAGGTACACCCGGTCGGTCTCGTCCTCGCGGATGTTGGGCTTGTTCGGCGGGATCGGCGACACCCCGAGCTTGTAGAACTGGCGCAGCTGCTCGCCGGCGGCCAGCGCGGTACCCGTCATGCCGCACACCGTCGGGTACCGGTTGACCAGCGCCTGCACCGTGATGGTGTCGAGCACCTCACCGGTCTCGGTGGTCTCGATGCCTTCCTTGGCCTCGACCGCGGCCTGCAGGCCGTCCGGCCAGCGCTGCAGCGAGGCGATCCGCCCGCGGGACGCGTTGATCAGATGCACCGCACCGTCGCGGACGATGTAGTGCACGTCGCGCTGCAGCAGCACGTGCGCGTGCAATGCGACGTTGATCTCGGTGAGCGTGGTGGCGACGTGCTCTTCGGAATACAGGTCGATGTTGCCCAGGCGGGCCTCGAGGCGGCGCGCACCCGCTTCGGTGAGGTGCACGTTGCGGTTGTCGTCGTCGGTCGCGAAGTACTCGTCGGAATCGGTTCCGCTGATCAGCTCGCCGACCATCTGGATGATCTCGACGCGCGGCTGTTCGCGGTGGCTGGTGCCGGCCAGCACCAGCGGCACCAGTGCCTCGTCGACGAGTACCGAGTCGGCCTCGTCGATCAGGGCCACATCAGGGTTCGGCGACACGAGGTCGGCGACATCGGTGACCAACTGATCGCGCAGCACGTCGAAGCCGATCTCGTTGACCGAGGCGTAGGTGACGTTGCACTCGTAGGCCTTGCGTCGCTCCTCGGCGGTGGAGTCGGCGGTGATCCAGCCGACGGTGAGCCCCAGTGCTTCCAGCAGTGGGGTCATCCACTCGGCGTCGCGCCGGGCCAGGTAGTCGTTGATGGTGATGACGTGGACGTGCCTGCCGCCGATGGCATAGCCGGCCGCGGCGATCGCCCCGGCCAGGGTCTTGCCCTCACCGGTGGCCATCTCGACGACGTCGCCGGCCAGCATGCGCAGCGCTCCGAGCAGCTGCACGTCGAACGGTCGCAGACCGGTGGTCCGCTCGGCGGCTTCGCGGGCCAGTGCCAGGAACTGCGGCATGTCCGCGGACGCGGCGAGATCCTCCAGTTGGAGCAGCTTGGCGGCCTTGGTGAGCTGCTCGTCGTCGAGCCCGGCGGCCTTGTCCTCGAAGCCGGCTGCTCCCTTGACCTCTGAGAGCGACCGCGCCTGATTCCGCTCGGTACTGGCCCCCAGTAGCTTCCAGAACTTGCTGCTCACGCGGCCCGGTTTGGCGCTGGACGTCTTTGGCACATGTTCACGTTACGCGGGCGCGGCGAGTGTCCGGCGAGCACGCCCGGCAGCCCGGCGCACAGCCGCATCCCGATTGGTCGGGGTACTTTGCCCGCATGGAGATGTTCAGCCCGACCCTCGACTGGGGCAACGAGCTCGTGACGTCGCTGGTGTGGATCGCCAAAGCCTGGCTGATCGCCGCGGTGTGCGCCCTGGTCATCCTGATCCTGCTCGCCCGACTCACCACGTGGGGCAGGCAGTACTGGCGCATCACCAGCGGGTACTTCACCGGTCGCGACAGCGTGATCGTGTGGGCCTGGCTCGGGGGTCTGCTGTTGTCGGTCATCACCGGGGTGCGACTGGCGGTGTTGTTCAGCTACCAGGGCAACGACATGATGACCAGCTTCCAGGTGATCGCCGGTGGCATCTCCAGCGGCAACGAGGCCGTGAAAGTGTCGGGTAAGGACGGCTTCTGGCTGTCGCTGGCCGTCTTCGCGCTGCTGGCCGCGATCCATATCGCCCGCATCATGCTGGACATCTACCTGGCCCAGCGGTTCATGCTGCGCTGGCGCGCCTGGCTGACCAGCCGGCTCACCGGTGACTGGCTGGACGGCAAGGCCTACTACCGCACCCGATTCATCGACGACACCATCGACAATCCCGACCAGCGCATCCAGGCCGACATCGACACGTTCACCGCGGGCATCGACTCGCTGCCGAACCGGCCGAGCGCCGGCTCGACGAGCACCCTGCTGTTCGGCTCCATCTATTCGGTGGCCTCGATGATTTCGTTCACCGCGATTCTGTGGAATCTGTCCGGTGAGGTCACCGTGCCCCTGGTGGGCATCGACCTACCGAGGGCGATCTTCTGGATCGGCGTCGTCTACGTCCTGCTCGCCACGGTGGTGGCGTTCTGGCTCGGCCGGCCGATCATCCGGCTGGCCTTCGACAACGAGAAGTACAACGCGGCCTTCCGCTACGCGCTGGTGCGGCTTCGCGACGCCTCCGAAGCGGTGGCCTTCTACCGCGGGGAGCTCGCCGAGCGTTCAGGCCTGCGAAAACTGTTCGCGCCGGTGGTCGCGAACTACCAGAAGTACATCAACCGGATGGTCAAGTTCCTGGGCTGGAACAACTCGATCGACCAGGCCCAGGAGCTCATCCCCTACATCGTGCAATTCCCGCGGTTCTACAGCGGGGAGATCACCCTGGGCGCGCTGAACCAGACCGCCAGCGCTTTCCGCAGTCTGCTCGACGGGTTGTCCTTCTTCCGCAATGCCTACGACCAGTTCGCCGGCTACCGGGCCGCGATCATGCGCCTGCACGGGCTCGTGGTGGCCAACGAAGAGGCCAGGGCGCTGCCGGAGGTGTCCACCCTGCCGTGTGTGGACGGCACGGTGAAGCTCACCGACGTGGAGGTCCGCACACCTGACGGCAGGCAACTCATCAAGCCGCTGGATCTGCACCTGCAGGTCGGCGACACGCTGGTGGTCACCGGCCCGTCAGGCAGCGGGAAGACCACGCTGCTGCGCAGTCTTGCCGAACTGTGGCCGTTCACATCCGGCACGCTGACCCGGCCCTGCGGTCCCAACGAGACGATGTTCCTCTCCCAGTTGCCGTACGTGCCGCTGGGCGATCTGCGCGCCGTGGTCAGCTACCCGGGCGAGGAATGCTCGGTCGACGACGAGACCCTCGCGCGGACACTGGAAGAAGTCGCCCTGGCGCATCTGGTTCACCGGCTCGACGAGGTCCAGGACTGGGCCAAGGTGTTGTCTCCCGGTGAGCAGCAACGGATCGCGTTCGCCCGCATCCTGCTCGTCAAGCCCAAGGTGGTCTTCCTCGACGAGTCCACCTCGGCGCTCGATGAAGGGCTGGAGTACCTGCTGTATCAGCGGGTGCGCACCGAGCTGCCGGACACCATCCTGGTCAGCGTCAGCCACCGCAGCACGGTCGAGCAGCACCACACCCACGAACTCGAGCTGCTCGGGGACGGCGAATGGCGACTGGGCCGGATCGACGACGACGCGACCGGCCTGGTCAAGCAACCCTGATGCAGTGGTGATTCCCGGTAGCTTCGGCGGGTATGGAGATGTTCACCCAGTCACTGGACTGGGGCAACGAGATCCTCGCGTCGCTGGTCTGGGTCCTCAAGGCCTGGGTGATCGGCGCGGTGGCACTGGTCGCCGTCGCGGCCGTGCTGGCTCGCGTCACCACGTGGGGCCGTCAGTTCTGGCGGGTCAGCGGTGCCTATTTCGTTGGGCGCCAAAGCATTCCGGTGTGGGCACTGCTCGCGCTGCTGCTCTTGTCGGTGATGCTCTCGGTGCGGATGGACGTGCTGTTCAGCTACTACGTCAACGACCAGACCACAGCACTGCAGGTGGCGTTCTCCGGTGCCGGGTCGGGCGACGAAGCGGTGCGCCGCTCGGGAATTGACGGGTTCTGGCACTCGATCGTGATCTTCGCGATGTTGGTGACCGCCGACATCACCCGCACGCTGCTCGACCTGTATCTCATGCAGTACTTCATCATTCGCTGGCGAGTCTGGCTCACACACCGACTGACCAACGACTGGCTGGATCAGCGGGCCTACTATCGCGGCCGATTCATCGGGGGTTTCGGCGGCACCCCGATCGACAATCCGGATCAGCGGATCCAACAGGACATCGACGTCTTCACGACCGGCACCGGACCCGAGACCAACACACCGACTGTCGCCACCGCACAGACCCTGGTGTTCGGATCGGTGTACTCGATCGTCTCAGTTGTCGCGTTTACGCCGATCCTGTGGAACCTCGCCGGGCCGTTGACGATTCTCGGGGTCACCGTACCCAAGGCGTTGTTCTGGATCGCCCTGCTGTGGGTGGCGGTCACGACGATCGTGGCGATCTGGATCGGCAGGCCGATGATCCGTTTGACGTTCCGAAACTCGCTGACCAACGCGGCGTTCCGCTACGCGCTCGTGCGGGTCCGGGACGGCGCCGAAGCAGTCGGCTTCTACCACGGGGAACGCACCGAACGCGGCACGCTGGCAAATCGATTCACCGAGGTGATCGCGAACTACCGCAGGCTCGTGCTGCGCGGGGTCGCATTCCTCGGCTGGAATCGGTCCATCAACCAGATCATCGACCCGCTGCCGCTGATCATCCAAGCACCGCGGTTGTTCGCCGGTCACATCACCTACGGCGATGCCCTGCAGTCGGCGAGCGCGTTCAACAATGTGCAGAGCTCGCTGAGCTTCTTCCGCTCGGTGTACGACGCTTTCGCCGGATACCGAGCCGCCATCATCCGTCTCGACGGCCTGGTCACCGCGAACGAACAGGCAAGGGTGCTACCGCGATTGGCCACCGCGGTGAGCACCAACGGCGGGCTCGAGTTGGAGGATGTCGAGGTGCGCTCCCCTGATGGTGAGCGGCTTCTGCACGACCTCGACATGCAACTGGCTCCCGGTGATTCGTTGGTCATCACCGGGCCGTCCGGCACCGGCAAGACGACGTTGCTGCGCAGCCTGGCGCGGCTGTGGCCGTACGGATCCGGCACGGTGCGCTTTCCCGAGCAGGGCGAGGTGATGTTCCTGTCGCAGCTGCCTTACGCCCCGTTGGGCGATCTGCGCACGGTGGTGTCCTATCCGGCGCCGGTGGGTACCTACGGCGACGAGGAGATCCGGGCCGCACTCGAAGCGGTCGCGCTGGGAAACCTGACGTCCCGACTGGACGAAGATGCCGATTGGGGAAAGGTGCTGTCTCCGGGCGAACAACAGCGGATCGCGTTCGCCCGGGTGCTGCTGGCCAAGCCGCCGGCGGTGTTCCTCGACGAGGCCACCTCGGCGCTCGACGCCGGTCAGCAGCACGCGCTGTACACGTCCCTGCGCACCGCGTTACCCGACTGCATCGTGGTCAGTATCAGCCACCGCGACAGCGTCAACCGGTTCCACGACCGTCGCCTGGAACTGCTCGGCGACGGTCGGTGGAGCCTCCAGTCCGTCTAGCCCGCCGCCGCGTGCGTACCGGCGCGGCGCCCGAAGAACGATCCTTCGCCCAGTTGCACGCCGCTGGCGTATCCCTGGCCGTCCTGAGCGATGTTGGACGCGCAGGCGCCCGCCGCGTACAGGCCGCCGATGACGCTGCCGTCCTCGCGCAGCACCTCGCCGTCGAGCGACACCGTCAGCCCGCCCATGGTGAAACCCGAGTACATGGCGACACCGAGTGACAGGTCGAAGGCCGCGTACGGACCTGTGTCCTGTGCGGCAAGGTAGTCGGGCTGCTTGTGGAAGTCAGGGTCCTCACCGTTGGCGGCGTTCTTGTTGTAGCGCTCCAGCGTCGCCGCGAGGTTGCCGGCCGGAATCTTCAGTGCCTCTTCGACTTCGGCGATGGTCTCGTACCCGTCGATGAACTGGATCAGCGGCATGGCCGGCATCTCCATGTGTGCCTCGTCCACGATGAGGTACGCCTGCTGATCGGGTTGCTGCAGGACGAACGCCGAGGTGCGGGAATGGTAGGAATCCTCGGCGACGAACCGCTGCCCCTGGTTGTTGACGATGACGCCGGTCAACAGGATCTCCGGCGGGTAGGCCGCGGCGGTGATGAACAGCTGATCCATGCCGTTGGCGACCCCGCCGGCCGCGACGCCCATCCGGATCCCGAGGCCGTCGTCGTTGGGGTTGCCCAGGATGTAGGGTTCGACCTCGCCGTGGTGCTTGGTGCGGCGTTTCTTGCCGAGCGCCGGCGTGTATTCGGCGACCATCTCGGGATTCATCGCGAAGCCACCGGCGGTGATGATGACGGATTTGGCTTTGATGCAACCGGTTTCGCCGAAGTGCTTCCATTTCACCCCGACGACCGTGCGCTGCTGCGGAGCACCTTCGACGATCAGGTTGGTGGCCCCGACCTCGTAGCGGATCGTGACCCCCAGGGACTCGGCGCGTTTGAGCAGGAGGTCGATCACCATCGCCGCCCCACCCAGCTCTCCCGGTACCGGGACCGAGTGTCCGCGCGGCGCCGGCTTGGCCTGTTCGATGAACGGCCACACCTTCTCGTTGCCGGTATAGGACAATCCCTCGGTGCCCGGTGGCACGACCACCTTGCCCGGGTAGAAGCTGCGCTCGAACTGGAAGCCCAGTGCCTCAAGCCAATTGAAGTGTTCGACGCTGCCGTCGCAGTAGGCACGGATCTTTTCCAGGTCGGGCTCACGCGAAACCGCCACCAGGTACTTGTACATCTCGTCGGCAGTGTCGGGGTGCCCCGTCGCCTCCTGTACGGCCGTGCCGCCGCCGAGATAGAAGTGTCCGCCGGCCATCGCGGTGGTGCCGCCGGCCGCGGCCGCCTTCTCCAACACCAGGACCCGGGCGCCCTGCGCCGCCGCGCTGACGGCTGCGCAACCTCCGGCGATGCCGAACCCGACCACCACGACGTCGTATTCGTCGGACCACGATTCGACGTGCGCGGCCTCCACGACTTCGGGGATTTCCTTCACTGCTGCTCCTGTTTCACGTATTCGAAGAACGCCCGGATTTCGGGCGGAATGTAAGCGATCTCCAGATAAGGCACCCCGGCGGCGGCGGCCGACAGGTAGGCGAACCTCATGCCTCCCGGCATCTCGCCTTGGCACACCACGGGTGTCCCGTCGCCTTCGGCATCCCGCAGTTTGGCGTCGAACGCGTACACGTCGGCCGCCTCTATACAGATGTGATGCAGGCCGGCTCCGTGCCGGTCGAGGAATTCGGTGTAGACGCTCTGCCCACTCACCGGCGCGATCAACTCGAGTTGGGTGTCGCCTGCGTAGCTCAGGGATATGTCGGCCACGAAATCAGCGGGCCGGCCGCGGTAACTGCAAGTCTCGGCGCTGAAGTGCACCGCGGGCATGCGCACCCACCGGCGCGCCCCCAGCAAGGAGGTCAGCGCCTGTTCGGTGGCATCCAGATCTGCGGTGACCCACGCAATCTGGACAGGTGTCTGATCGAGCATCGCCATGAGAATATCGCCCCCACGGCACGAAAGCTAGAACGTGTTCTAGTTCTGCGCGTCGCCGGTCAGGGCTGTCCGACGAGGTTCGAAACCTCGCCCGAGAGCGGGGCCCCGTCACTGCGCGCCTGCCCGCTGGCGTTCTGCCACGATACGGCGGCCGGATAGTTTCCCCACGTGCTGTTGAACATCCCGACAATGGCAGCCCGGCCGTCCGGCGTGATCACATAGACCGGGCCACCGGAGTCACCTTTCTGACTGACCACGCCGTTGGCCATGGTGAACCACCCGTTGTTGACGGCCTGGACGGTGCCACAGCTTTCCCCGGTGACCACGCCGAAATGGCAGACCGGAGCCCCGGCCGTCGGCACCACCGCGGGGTCCTCGACCAGCATCCGCCCACCCGGCAGGATGTTGTTCACGACGACATCGCCGGCCAGTTGAATCGTCTCCCAGTCGGAGATCATGTGGTTGGTGTCGACAGTGGCCCCGTCGGGCGTGTTGTCCCGGAAGGCGCCCATGTGCCCGATGAAGTTGCCGTCCCGGTCGCCCACCGACCCACCGCCACGACAATGTCCCGCGGTGAAGCCGACGCGACTCGCCGGGTCGACGAAGCCCAGCGTGCAGACGTTGGTGCCCTGCCGGATCTCCATTCCGGGGTACACCAGCGAACCCGCCGCGGCAGCCGTCGGCGCCGGACATACCAGCAGCCCGGCCACTGGCACCCCCGCCATCGCCCGCATCACCCCACCAAGCCACCTCTGCACGGCCGGCCTCCCTCGCTATCGGACGTGGTGAACGTCACCCTACCGACTTCAATATCGGTCGAGCGGCAACTTCGTTACCGGGAGTACCCGTATCGACGTGCCGAAAACGACGACGGCCCGGACCACGTGGCCCGGGCCGTGCGCCTGTTCGACGTCAGGGAATCGTCAGAACCTGGCCCGGGTGAATCAGGTCAGGGTTGGCGATGCCGCTGGCATCGGCGATCTGCTGGTACTTGTTGCCGTCGCCGTAGAACCGCTCGGCGATCGCCCACAGGGTGTCACCGGAGACCACGGTGTAGGTCCGCGGCTCGGGTGCCGGCGGGGGTGGCGGCGGCGCGGCCGGCTCGGGCGCGGCGGCCGGTGCGGGCTCTTCCACAGCGGCCGGTGCCACCTCGGGCTCGGGCGCGGCAGCCTCGGGCGCCGGTGGCGGCGGCTCGGTGGTGTCGGTCTTGGACGACCAGGCCGGTCCGTCCGCGGCGTACAGCACCAGGTTGCGGTCATCCTGGAGAACGAGCTTGACGTCCTTCTTGCCCTTGGTGTCGGTGTGCCACACCGGCTTCTCGGGCGTGTACAGCACGAAGTTGCCGTCGGTCTGCACCTCTGCCCGCACGACGTCCTGGCCGTTGGTGGAAGTCGACCAGACCGCTTCGTCGCGTGCGTACAACACGAGGTTGCCATCATCCTGCAACGTCAGCGTGTATGCGCCGTTGTTGGAGGTGAGCGACCCCCCCTTCTCCAGCTTCTGTCCTTCGGTCAGTGTGTCTCCCACGCATTGCCCCTTTCTGGACGCTGATCCGGGTGGTACACCCGGTTCAGTCGACCTTACTGATTTGAAGTTTGCTTTGGTGCTATTCGGCTCGGCCCGAATTCAAACGTCACACAAACAGTGGGGAACACCGGCAGTTTCGCCGGCGGGTGACCCGAATAGCAGACGGCGTCAATTCTCGTGTCGGCCAATGGTTGTGAGGAAAGCGGGCCTACGCCACCGCCTGTGATTCGCGGGTCCCGGCAGGCCGCCAGCCCGGTGGGCCGAAGATGAAACCCAACCGGTCACGTAGGCGGGCGGCCCGCCGCACGTCGCGAGCGATCGCTACGTATTCGTGGGACTGCAACTTCCAGATGTTGAAGGTGTCCACCGGCTTGGTCAGCCCGTAGTGCGGCCGGAACACCTCCGGCTGGAAGGTGCCGAACATCCGGTCCCAGATGATCAGGATGCCGCCGTAGTTGCGATCCAGGTACAGCTGGTCGCGCCCGTGGTGTACACGATGATGCGACGGGGTGTTGAAGATGAATTCGATTGGCCGCCATAATTTTCCGACGCGCTCGGTATGCACCCAGAACTGGTAGACCAGGTTCAGCGAGAAGCTGACGAACACCAACCACGGCGGGATACCGAGCAGCGGCAGCGGAATCCAGGCCAGGATCTCGCCGCTGTTGTTCCACTTCTGCCGCAGGGCCGTGGCGAAGTTGTAGTACTCACTCGAATGGTGGGCCTGATGCGTCGCCCAGATCAACCGCACCCGGTGCGCCACGCGGTGGTAGGCGTAGAACAGGAGGTCGACCCCGAGAATCGCGATCACCCAGGTGTACCACCGGTTTCCGGGCAGGTGCCACGGCGCCAGGTACGCATAGATGGCCGCATAACCCAGCAGCGCCAGCAGTTTCCACCCGGCGGTGGTCAGGATCGACACCAAGCCCATCGAGATGCTCGCCCACGCGTCGCGGGCGCTGAACGCACCGGCGGGCGCCCGCCCGGATTCGATATGTTCCAGCCGGCGTGCCGCCACCCACTCCACCGTGAGCAACACCAGGAAGAACGGGATCGCGAAGAACACCGGGTCCCGCATCGGGGGCGGTAGAAAGTCCAGAACGGACCTGATGGTGTCCATGTCGGTGCCTTTGTCTCAGCGGATCTGCGCTTACCGGAAATTGAGGATCTCGTTGCCCCAGGTCGCGTGCAGATCGCGGTCCAGGTCTGCGACGGTCTTGTCCTGTTTGTCGATCACCAGAGTGGCCCGGTCCTCGCGGCGGTAGGGCCGCCACACCGGCTCGCCCGGCGCCCCGGACGGCTGCCCGGTGGCGGCGAAGTTGACCCAGCGGCGACGCACTCGCCGCGACACCGCACGCCCGTGCTTGAGCCCACCCAGCTTGAACGTCGGATCCTTCGGCCCCGCAACGAGATTGCCCCAGACGTAAGGCAACTCGGTGGCATGGGCGGCGCCGAGCCGCAGCAGCCGCAGCATCGGTGTGGTGAAGTCGAAGCGGTACAGGTGCACCGGGGCGACCGCGCTGTGCCCCTCGGCGAACCAGAGGGTCGGCATGCGGAAACCGATGTCGCGTGCCATTCCCAGACCGATCGCCTTCGGGCGTAAGCCCGCATAGGCAGACGTGATCTGGGCCTCGGTCGGCAGTTGTAGGCCAGGTTGTTCGGCCGCGATCGCGGCGAACATCGATCGCAATGCTCCGGGTGTGATCGGCATGAGCGGGGACTTCATCCACCGGAACACCGTGGCTTCGTGTTCGTTGGTCCCGATGATCAGCGGAACCGGGTGGGTGCGCCCCTGCCTCGCCGCGGCCACCGGATAGTCCGGGACCACGTCGCCGTCGACGATGGGCGCGAAGGCCAGCACGCCCGGCGACTGGCTCGGCACCGCGTCGTACACCGCCTTGGCGGCGGCCAGGATGGCGGGCATCGGGGTGCCGGACAGTCGCCCGACCTCGTCATCGATTCCAAGGTGCTCAAGGAATTGGGCGGCCACCGAGCGGGACCGCTCGGCGTCGTACACCGAGGTTGCCGGGGAACTCTGCGCGATGGCCGCACCGAACAGTCCTTCGGCGGCCGGGCTGGCCAGCAGCGTGGTGACGATGCCACCGCCGGCCGACTCTCCGAACAGCGTCACCCGGTGTGGGTCACCGCCGAACGCGGCGATGTTG
Source organism: Mycolicibacterium senegalense (assembly GCF_019645875.1). Classification (GTDB taxonomy): domain Bacteria; phylum Actinomycetota; class Actinomycetes; order Mycobacteriales; family Mycobacteriaceae; genus Mycobacterium; species Mycobacterium senegalense. The sequence goes on from NZ_CP081000.1 coordinate 3,009,120, forward strand.
TCGCGTACCCACTGCAGGGCGAAGAGCACATCGCGCAGCCCGAGGTTGGTGTCGAAGCGAAGTCCCTTGGCGCCGGGCCGCCCGTTGAACTGGGACAGGTCCAGGAAGCCGAACGGGCCGAGCCGGTAGTTGACGGTGACCACCACGGCGTCACCCTCGGCGGCCAGAACCGAACCGTCGTAGAGCGGCTGGCTTCCCGAGCCGAGGACGTACGCGCCACCGTGGACCCAGACCATGACCGGTTTGCCGTCGCCGGCCTCGGTCCGGCTCGGCGCCCATATGTTGAGCACCAGACTGTCTTCGCCTTGCCGGCCACCGAGATCGAGCGGGATCCTCGGATCGGTGAGCTGCGGGCACACCGGCCCGGGTGCGATCGCGTCGGTGAGTTCCTTGCGGTGACCGGGTGGTTGCGGTGACCGCCAGCGCAGCTCACCGGCCGGCGCGGCGGCGTACCGAATGCCCAGCCACCGCTTGACCGCTCCGTCGTCAGTCCCGCGGACCGGGCCGTATCCGGTCTCGGCGACCGGCCGACCCCTGGTGTGGGTAGGTGTCGGATCGGTCATGCGGACTCCTCGGCCAAGCTGGGCGAACTCCCCCACGGTACTCATCGCGACCGGCGGCTCGGATAAGTTGGTCCGGTGCGAACCTGGGCGTTGTTGTTTGCGGCCGTCGCCACCGAAGTCAGCGCCACCCTTTCTCTGCGCGCGTCCCAGGATCACTCGGCATGGCTGGTGTTGGTGGTGACCGGCTATCTGGCCGCATTCGTGTTGCTGACCCTGGTGTTGCGGGCCGGCATGGCCGTCGGAGTCGCGTACGGCATCTGGGGTGCGCTGGGCACCGCGGCGACGGCCGTGCTGGCGGCGGTGCTGTTCGGTGACCCGTTCACCTGGCCGATCGTGGCCGGGATCGGTTTGATCATCGCGGGGGTGCTGCTGGTCGAGCTCGGGTCGCACCCGCGTGAGGCCGAATCATGATGTGGCTGGCGCTGATCGGGGCGATCCTGGTGGAGGTGTTCGCCACGCTCGGGCTGCGGGCATCCGACGGTTTTCGCCGCAAGGCCTGGATCGTCCCGGTGATCGCCGGATACGTGACGTCGTTCTATCTGTTGTGGCTGGCCTTGTCGTTGGGCGTGCCGGTGGGCATCGCCTACGGCATCTGGACGGCGTGTGGGGTCGCCCTGGTGGCGGTCATCGCCCGGTTTCTGTTCGACGATCCGCTGACGCCGGTGATGATGCTCGGCATCGCGCTGATCGTGTCAGGTGTGTTCACCATCGAGCTCGCCGGTGTCGCCCCGGCGCACTGAATCGGACCCCGGTTTTCGGGGCAACACCCCGGCCAGCAGCGCCGCCAGCACGCCGGCTACAGGCACCGCGACCAGACCGGCCCGCAATCCCGCGGCGTCGGCAACCAGCCCGACCAGCAGTGGTGCTCCGAAGAAGCCGACGCGCATGAGCCAGGTGACCACGGTCAGTCCGGTACCCGGGCGCAACCCGGGCAACTGATCGGCGCCGTGCATGGCAGCGGGCACCAGGGTGGCCACGCCCAAACCCGCGAGCGCGAAACCGGCGATCGTGGTGGCGACCGTCGGGAACGCCAGCGCGCATCCCATGCCGGCGGCGGCGATGACGCCGCCGGTGCGAGCCACGGCGGCTTCGCCGAACCGGTCGACCAGCCGGTCTCCGGACAGGCGCCCGACGAACATGAACGCGACCAGGGCGATGTAGCCGAACACGGCCAGCGCCGGCGGCGCGTGCAGCGTATCGCGCAGATACAACGTGGCCCACGAGCTTCCGGAATCCTCAACCGTGGCACCGGCTATGGCGATCAGTACCAGCGCCGACAGGATCAGGTACACCCGCGGCCCGGCCTTGGCGCCGGCCGTGGCGTGTGCGGCCGGGTGGTTGTCATGGTCGGGGCCGGGCAGCAGGTAGCGGTAGGCCGCCAGGGCTACCGCGCTGAGCAGCCCGCCGACCACCGCGAGATGAATCCCCCGCGGGATTGCCAGCGCGATCGCCGCGGCACCGGTGAGTCCGCCGAGGATCGCGCCCGCTGCCCACACCGCGTGCAGGGAGTTGATGATCGAGCGACCGTGTTCGCGTTGCAGCCGCAGCCCGTGCGCGTTCTGCGCGACGTCGACCACCGAATCGCATGCCCCGGCCAAGAACAGGGCGCCGGCGAACATGAGCGGGCTTCCGGCGACGCCGGCTCCGACGACGAAGGCGGCAAGGGCGACGGTGCCGATGACGGCCACCCGCGCGCTGCGGAACCGCCGAATCAGGGTCGCGGCGGTCAATCCGGCCACCAGGGCTCCGCCGGAGAACGACGCGACGGCCGCACCGTATACCGCGTTGCCCAGGTGCAGATCGGTTTTGATCTCCGGATAGCGCGGCAGCAGATTGGCGAAGACGGCCCCGTTGGTCAGAAACAGCGCCCCCACCGCGACGCGGGCCCGGCGTAAGGCCGCGGTATCGCGATGTTCTGAGACCGACCTGGAAGCCACTGAGGCGACACTACTGCGGTCGGGAGTCGCTAGCCGACGGCCGCCACCAACCGTTCGCTGACCTGCCACAGGTCGGCCGCCTTGGCGCGGTCGTAGGAATCGCGTGAGGAGCGGATCGGCCTGGCCCCCTCGAAGTAGGCCCCGGTGACATCGGCGAGGGCTGGATCGGCAACGAGGGCGGCCAGATTGGCGCCCGACCGGCTGGTGCTGTTCACATTGGGCAGCAGGCGTAGTGCCGGCATGAGCAGGCGCCAGGCCAGCCGTTGGATGCTGCCGTAGTCTCTGGCCAGCCCGGAGCCTGGCATCAGGCCCGGGTCGAATGCGTTGACGATGATCCCGCGGGCCCCGTGTCCGAGCCGCCGGTCGAGCTCGTAGCTGAAGAGCACATTGCAGAGCTTGGAGGTGGTGTAGCGCCGTCTGCCCTCCTCACCGGTGAGGCCGTCCGGCGGAGGGCTGAGCAGATCGTCGGCGCAGCGGTATCGCGGCGCGGGCATACCCGTGAACTTGTCCGGATCGTGCGTGCCGCTGCTGACCACCACGATCCGGGCCGGGACCGCCACGGCGTCCAGGAGGTGCTGCGTGAGGGCGAAATGACCGAGATGATTGACGCCCCAAGTCAATTCGTATCCCTCTGCTGTGGTGTGGCTGCCGCCGACGAGTTGCAGCCCGGCGTTGCAGACCAGCGCTTTGAGCGGCGGAATGTCCAGTTGCCGGACGCTGTCGGCGAATTGGCGCACCGACCGCAGAGATGCCAGGTCGAGTTCGGCGACAGTGGTGCGTCCGGGACAGTCGAGCCGGGCCGCGGCGTCGGCGCCTCGTCGGGTGTCGCGCACTGCCAGCACCACATGCCAGCTGGGGTCTGATTCCAGAAGTGCGCGCGCACATTCGAATCCGAGCCCGGTGTTGGCACCGGTGATGATCGCGGCCTGGCCGGTCATTTTTCCTCCAGGAGTATGGGGACGAGGGCGGTGACGGCCTGCCACAGCCGCTGGTACATGCGGGCGATGTCGGCGGTGTCGGGCTCGAAGTGTCCGGCGAAGAACACGCCGTCGGACTGGGCGACGGCGAACGCGGTGAGTTCGGCGACCACTCGCTCGGCCCGGCCGGCCGGCAGATCCGCCGGCAGCTGGCTGCGCACGGCGTCGGCGAACCGGGAGATCGCGGTGTCCCGCACGCGGCGCACCACGGCGGTAACCGTCGGGTCGTCGCTGCGTTCCAGGGACAGCAGGTAGAGGATGCGCAGGAACTCAGGGCGCTGTGCCTGCAGGTCCGCCAGCACCGCCAACTGGTTGTCGATGCCGGCACCGCCCGGGATGGCGGCGAAGAATCGGTCGGCTCCGCGCTCCATCACCGCGGCGAGCACGCCGTCCTTGGAACCGAAATGCCAGTAGATGGAGCTGGCCGGTAAACCACAGGCCTTGCGGATGTCACTGATCGAGGTGGCGGCGTACCCGCGGGTGGCCATCAGCCGCTCGGTGGCGTCGAGGATCTGTTCCCGCGAGCCGGTGCCCTGCTGTTGCCGTTTGGTACCTGGAGTCGTCACGACAGCCCATCTGTAAGGATCGTTACAGACAGACTATGGCAGTCACCCACACCGCCCCAGGGAAGGCCGAACGCGCTGGCCCCGCGATGTCGACTCACGCGATCGCGTTCTGGGCCCCAAGATTGACCTCATGACCTCTTCGTCACCGGCCCTGCTGGAATTGGCCCGCCGCTACGGTGTGGCCGCCGAGTTCGACGACTGGACCGGCCGGCGTACCGCCGTCGCGGAATCCACGCTGGTGGCAGTGCTCGAAGCCCTCGGCGTGCCGGCCGGCACCGAGCAGGAGCGCGCCGAAGCCCTGGCCGCCCACGACCGGCAGTACTGGCAGCGCTCCCTGCCGCCCATCGTGCTGGGCCGGGCGGGCGTGCCGTCGAGCTTCTGGGTGCACGTCACCCACGGGGATCCGGTCGATCTCACGCTGCACCTCGAGGACGGCACCGAACGCCGGGGGCTGCGACAGCTGGAGAACCACCGGCCCCCGTTCGATCTCGGGGACCGGCTGGTCGGCGAGGCCACGTTCGAGCTGCCGGCAGACCTGCCGCTGGGTTATCACCGGCTGCGCTTGCGGGTCGGGGAGTTTCACACCGAGACCCCGGTGGTGATCTCCCCCGCCACCGTCGGGCTGCCCACCCGGCTGGGTGAGCGGCGCACCTGGGGCCTGGCCACCCAGCTCTACAGCGTTCGCTCGCAAAGCTCTTGGGGTACAGGCGATTTGACTGATCTGACCGATCTGGCGGTGTGGTCGGCCGCCGAACACGGCGCCGGCTTCATCCTGGTCAACCCGCTGCACGCGGCCGCTCCCACCGCGCCGATGGAACCCTCGCCCTATCTGCCCACCTCGCGACGCTTCGTCAATCCGCTCTATCTGCGGGTCGAAGCCATCCCGGAGTTCGCCTCGGTGCGTCATCGCGGCCGCATCCGCGCGCTGCGCGCGACGCTGAACAAGCGGGCCGACCGCAATTCGACCATCGACCGCGATGCCGCCTGGCAGGCCAAACGCGCTGCGCTGGAAGAGGTCTACCGAGTCGAACGCTCGGCGGGACGGGAGCTGGCGTACGCCGCCTACCGGCACCGGCAAGGCCCCAGCCTCGACGATTTCGCGGCCTGGTGCGCACTGGCCGAACAGCACGGTGCGGACTGGCACGGCTGGCCGCAGGCGCTCCAGCATCCGGCCAATCCGGAAGTGGCCGAATTCGCGGCAGCCCATCCCCGGGCCGTCGACTTCCACCGCTGGTTGCAGTGGCTGCTCGACGAGCAGCTCACCGCCGTCCAGGCCACCGCGGTTCAGGCCGGGATGGAGGTGGGGGTCATGAGCGATCTGGCGGTCGGTGTCGATCCCGACGGCGCCGATGCCTGGGCCCTGCAGGATGTGCTGGCGCTCGGGGTGACCGCGGGGGCACCGCCGGACGAGTTCAACCAACTCGGTCAGGACTGGTCCCAGCCGCCGTGGCGGCCCGATCGTCTCGTCGAGCAGGCCTACGAACCGTTCCGTGCGGTGGTCAACATGGCGCTGCGGCATTCGGGCGGGGTACGCATCGACCACATCATCGGAATGTTCCGGCTGTGGTGGATCCCGAAAGGCGCGGCACCCACCGAAGGCACCTATGTGCGCTACGACCACGACGCGATGATCGGCATCATCGCGCTCGAGGCGCACCGGGCCGGCGCCCTGGTCGTCGGCGAGGATCTCGGCACGGTCGAGCCATGGGTTCGCGATTACCTGCGCGAGCGTGGCCTGTTCGGCACCTCGATACTGTGGTTCGAGTCCGACCAGTCCGGTGGGCCGCTGGCCGCCGAACGGTGGCGCGAGTACTGCCTGTCCTCGGTGACGACGCACGATCTGCCGCCGACCCCCGGATATCTGGCCGGTGAACACGTCCGGTTGCGGGAGCAACTGGGGTTGCTCACCCGGCCGGTCGATCAAGAAGTGGCTGCCGACCGCAGCGCCCAGGCCGCCTGGCTCGATGAGTTGCGCCGGGTCGGGTTGCTCGGGCCCGATCCGGATACCGATCAGGTCGTTGCGGCGCTGTACCGCTATCTGGGCCGCAGCCCGTCGAAACTGCTCGCGCTGTCGCTGGCCGACGCGGTGGGTGACGTGCGCACCCAGAATCAGCCCGGCACCACTGACGAATACCCGAACTGGCGGATCCCGCTGGCGGGCCCCGACGGTCGACGCCTGCTGCTCGAGGACGTGTTCGTCGATCCGAGAGCGGGCGCGTTGTGCGACGTGATGGCCTCGATCACCGGTCGTCCCGGCCAGGCGCGGATGTAACGCTGCCGGCGTCTCCTCCGGTTTCACAAACGTCTCAGCTGCGATATGTTCGCAAGCGCACCCGACTGACGGAGTTCACGTGAAGAAGCTTGTTGCGCTGGGCGGCGGACTGCTCGCCGCCGGTTCGATCGCCCTGTTGGCCGCGGGTACCGCCACCTCGCAGCCGACCTCGGCGTCGGTCAACGTGGTCGGCGAGCCCTATATGAAGGCCCTGGCGATCCTGAAGAGCCAGGGCATCAAGGCCACCTTCGGCGGCTCCTTCGGTAGCGCCCTGCCACAGGCCGAGTGCCTGGTGGACTCTCAGAAGGTCAACTCCAGCGGCAAGATGATCCTGATGCTCGATTGCAGCGAGGCTGCCGCCGAGCAGAGTGCGGATTCGGCCGTCCCGGGCGGCCCGAGGGTCGGCAGCAACGGGGTTACCACGGTCACGCCCACGCCGGTGGTGCCGATCGCCGGGGCGCCGGGCGCGGGCACACCGCCGCCGGCCTGACCCGGTACCGCCGTTCCCACCTAAATCCGTACACTACTGAGAGTCCACTCATCCCAGGGAGGCTCTCGATGTTGCGTCCGTTGCGGTTCGACCACGAGATCGACCCCGGCCCGGTACAGATCCAGGCCCGCAAGGTCCATTTCGATCTCGATGACATCCCGTTGCACTGGATTCCCGGGCATCCCGTCGCGTCGTCGATGGTCAATCTGTTCAACGTGGTCCTGCCGGTGGCCGAGCACTGGTTCGTCGCGACGTTCAACGAAGCGCTGCCCTACGTGCGCGATCCCAAGCTCGCCGACGACATGCGCGGGTTCATCGGCCAGGAAGCCACCCATGCCGAGACGCACGATCAGGTGCTCGACAAGTTCCTGACCGGTCACGGGGTGGATTACCAGCCGGTGCTGTCGCTGGTCGAGCACGTGTTCACCAGGACGCTGGCCCCGTCGGACTCCCCCGATCCGCGCCGCAGGCTGGCCAACCTGTGCGACCGCTTGTGGCTCATCGCCGCGATCGAGCACTACACGGCGGTGCTGGGCGACTTCGTGCTGAACTGCACCTGGGAGGACCACGGCGCCGACCCGACGATGACCGACCTGTTCCGCTGGCACGGCGCCGAGGAGGTCGAGCACCGTAGCGTCGCCCACGACGTCGCCGTCTACTTCCAGGACAGCTATTTCAGCCGGGTGCGGGCGATGTCGATCGCCGCGACGGCGGTGTATCTGTTCTTCCAGCGCGGTTGCTGGGCCATGGTCAAGAGCGACCCCACCCTCGACATCGGCTGGTGGCGGATGAACAAGATGCGCATGCGCGATTCCAAGCTGGGACTGCTGCCGAAGTTCTCCCGGATGTTCGGCTCCAACACCCTGGCCTACTGCCGGCCGGGTTTCTCGCCGGAGGAGATGGGTTCGACAGCCCAGGCGGTCGCTTATCTCGCGAGTTCCCCCGCGGCGCGGGCCGCGCACCTGTGACGGGGTCCGCCGTGCCGAGCCTGTTGTCCCGCTACCGCCGGCTGCCGCCGAGCATGTCGGGCCGATTCCGGCATGACCCGATGCTGGGCGCGGCCGGGGCGGCCATCGCCACCATCTGGACGGTGGGCCGGCTGGTACGACGGCCGAGTCCACCGCCGGAGCTGGACCGCACGATAACGCTGACCGTGACGGGCCGGGAAGTGGTCGCCCACGATCAGGATGTGATCGCGCTGACCCTGGCCGCGGCCGACGGCAGCACGCTGCCGCAGTGGTTCCCCGGTGCACACATCGACCTGCACCTGGCCAGCGGCCGGGTTCGCCAGTACTCATTGTGCGGCGATCCCGCCGTGTCCGACTCCTATCGAATTGCGGTGCGGCGCATACCCGACGGCGGTGGCGGCTCCGTCGAGGTGCATGACAGCCTGCAGGTCGGCAGCCAGGTGAGTACCCACGGCCCGCGCAACGCGTTCGCTCTCACAGTGCCCGGCTACGGGTCACCGACTCAGCGATTCCGTTTCATCGCAGGCGGAATCGGCATCACCCCGATCCTGCCCATGCTCGGGCTGGCCGAGCGGTTGGGTGTCGACTGGTCGATGGTGTATGCCGGACGCAGTCGTGACAGCTTGCCGTTCCTGCACGAGCTCGACCGGTTCGGCGGCCGCATCGAGATCCGTACCGACGACGTCGACGGACTGCCCAGCGCCGACGAGCTGCTCGGCGATTGTCCCGACGGCACCACGGTGTACGCCTGTGGTCCGGCCCCGATGCTGACCGGGATCCGGGCCGCACTCATCGGGCGTGACGACGTCGAGCTGCATTTCGAGAGATTCGCGGCGCCACCGGTTGTCGATGGTGCCGAGTTCTCGGTGACGATCGCCTCGACCGGCGCCGAGGTGACGGTGGGAGCCGACGAGACCTTGCTCGCCGCATTGGGCCGGGCCGGGGTCAGCGCACCGTACTCGTGTCAGCAGGGTTTCTGCGGAACCTGCCGTATTCGGGTCACCGACGGGTCTGTGCAGCACCGCGATACGTTGCTGACCGACCCGGAGCGTGCCGCAGGCTACCTGCTGACCTGCGTTTCGCGGGCGGAGGCCGGGCACCGGCTGACGCTCGACCTCTGAGCCGCTACTCGTCTCCGGGGGCGCCTTCGCCGTAGCCGGCCAGCTCGGGTGCGGCCATCAGCTGGTCCAACAGCGGGCGCTGGCCGCTCAGCAGTTTGGTGCGCGCCGTGGCCACAGAAACCCAAGCAACGCGGTCGATTTCGGGGAACTCCACGAGGCGCCCCGACCCCTTCGGCAGCTCGATGCTGAACGTGTTGCTCACGGCCCCGGCGGGATCGAAGTCGGCTTGCACCGCGAACACGGTGACCACCTTGCCGCCCGCCTGACGCACCGGTGCCAGATCGATGCGCGGACCTGCCGGCGGAGGGGAACCGAGTTCCTCGGCGAACTCACGTTGCGCCGCCACCCACGGGTCCTCCCCGTCGGCGTACTCCCCCTTGGGCACCGACCACGCACCGGCGTCTTTGCGCGCCCAGAACGGTCCGCCGGGATGGGCGATCAACACCTCCACCTCCGCACCGACGAAGCGGTACAGCAGGACACCTGCGCTGAGCTTTGCCACCTGTTGCACGCTACGCGGTGCCGCCGGCGCGACCAGAACCAGTGATGCCGGACACTTTGCCAAACGTCCGTAACCGCAGTCACTTCCGCGATGTTCGGCAAATGTGACGCACAACTCCTCAAACGGTTTCGGTCAGCCGGAATTTAATATGTGAACTGCCGGTTAACCATTAGGTAACACTTAAACGCGCTAGCAACGGCACCCCACCAAAGGCGCGCCTGCGGGACCGTATGCGACACAACAGAACAGGAAAGAAGGCACCAAAGATGATGAGGCTAGGATTTGCCGGCGCATTGGTTGGCGCAGCCACGGCAGCGGTGATCGGCTTGGCCGCCCCCGCCCAGGCCGCTCCCACCGGTCCGGGCAGTGCCCAACAGACCATCAGCGAGTTGCAGGCTCAGGGCTACAAGGTCGTGGTCAACCACATCGGCTCGACCCCGCTGGACAAGGCTTCGGTGGTGGCGGTTCGCCCGGGCCAGACCTATACCCGGACAGATTCCGGTAACCCGGGCGACAACTTCCAGACCAGCGTCGTCAACAAGACGATTTACGTGGACGTGAAGTAAGCCCAAACTTCGTGAAACATCAAGAAGGGGCGTCCTTTTGGGGCGCCCCTTCGTTGTGTCCGGCTCAGGCGCCCGACCCGGCGCGCGCTAGAGTCGCCAACGTGCGACGTTTCACCCGCTATGTCGCCCTCGGCGACAGCCAGACCGAAGGATTGTGGGACGGCGACGACACCGTCGGCCTGACGGGGTTCGCCGATCGGCTCGCGGTGCGCCTCGACGGGCTGTTCCCCGGGTTGGGCTATGCCAATCTCGCCATTCGCGGCCACCGGATCGGCGATGTGCTGCGCACTCAACTGCCCACCGCGCTGTCCATGGAGCCCGACCTCGTCACGGTCTGCATCGGGATGAACGACGTAACCCGGCCCGGCCGCTCGTTCACCCGGGCCCTCGGTGATCTCGAGTATGTGTATCGCTCCCTCGCCGCATCCGGAGCCACAGTGGTCACCACCACGTTCCCGGACATCACTCAGATCCTTCCGGTGGGCAGGCTGCTCGGCACACGGGTGATCCAGATCAACGACGCGATCTCCGATGCGGCCGAGCGGTACGGATTCCACCTCGTCGACCTGTACTCGGCGCCCTCGATGCGTGAGCCGGAGACCTGGAGTCCCGACCGCGTGCACGGGTCGGCGAAGGGGCACGCCTTGTTCGCCGCGGCAGCCGCCGAGGCACTGGGATTGCCTGGCAGCAACCATGATTGGGCGCTGGCGACCGGTGGTGATCAGACCCAGTCGTTTCGGGCCCGCGCCTACTCGCAGGTGTTGTGGACGCAGAACATGCTCATGCCGTGGCTGTGGCGCCACCTGCGCGGCCAGTCCGGCGGCACCGGCCGCTCGCCACGGCGGCCCGATCTGATGTACCTCAGCGCCTAGCTGAAGCCCAGGATCGACCAGGCCAGATCGGCTGGGCCGCCGAGCAGGTTGCCCTCACCGGCCTTGGCCACCATCGCCGGGCAGAACGTGGAGATCGCGACCCCGGTGAACATCGTGGCCGGCCCCAACGACATACCGCCGGTGTCGGCGACCTTGGCCGCCACATCGGCGGCGGTCTGGCCCGGCTCGGCCAGCATCGGACACACCGACTGCCCCAATGCCACAGCCTGCGCCGGATCTGCCGCAGTCACACCCGCTCGGCTCAGCGCGTCGACGAAAACCGAATCGATCGGATCTGCCTCGGCCGGCGCGGCGATCACGCCGGCGGCGATCCCGGCCAGCGTGACGCCTACCGTGACGGCGAGCACTCGGCAGGACCGGATCACGTTGCGCGGCATGGCCGTAATCGTACGGGCCTCCTCAGACCCCACCCCAGGCGGAGTCGAGTTCTTTGGCGACGTCGATGACCTTGGCCTGCTCAGAAGCCGGGCTGTCGATCTCGCCGGCCACGTGCGCGGCGATGAACCGTTTGATCTCCGCGTCGACGCCGGCCAGGATGCGCAGCACCTCGGCGCGCAGCGACTTCGAGGTGACGTGGATCGAGATGTCCGAGGGCCGCGGCTTCTTCACATCGAGGATCAACAGCAGCGGCTCGGCGGCCAACGCGGAGGCCCGCAGCGCGATCTCGCCGAACACCATGAATTTGGGGCGGTCGATGCGCAGGTCGATCACCATGTCGATCTCCAGCGGGATCCGGATGGAGAACGTGATGGTGTCGCCCACGATGCGGCTCACCCGCGGCTTCTGGATGTTGACCCGCGCGGTGACCTTGGCGATCTTGCCGGGCCCTTGCGCGATCGGACCCATCTCGAACTCGTCGCCCGCGATCGCGCCGATGGCGTCGCCGACCCGTTCCTCGGATACGGCCACCTCGAAGAACCGGCGACCGAATTCCTCGTAGGTGATGTAAGCGTGATCAGCCATGATCCCTCTACGGTCTCACGACGACGGGCGAGGCCGGCGCAGCCGGGCCGGTTTGCTTCGTCACGTCGCGTCGGCGAAGTACCGCAACCGGGTGACCGCGCGTGTTCCCGGTCCGAAATCGGCGATCAGCACGGCCCGGCGTCCGTCACGGTCCAGACCGGCCACCGCACTGGACCCGGACGTGATCAGCTTGCGCCACGACGCACCCGTGGTGCGCTCCACCAATCCGGATGTGCTCAGGCCTCCGTCGTCACCGGTGCGGATTGCGGTGTCCGTCCCCAGCCGTCGTTGCACCGCCACCGCGTCCCCGGCACACAGATCGTCGAGCAGCCCGGTGAACAGGCGCTTGCCGGTCCGACCGGCGCCGCCCATGCCCCTGGCGAACCCGAGCGCGCCGGCCGGCCCCTGGTTGCGCAGCAACGCCGCGGAAAGCCGCAGTCCGACCGGCACCGCGCCGAGCCCCGCCTTGGCGAATTTCCCGATCATCGCGGGCAGCTCCCAGTACGCCTGCAACTGACCGATGCGCGGCCCGTCCGCAGCGGGAGTAACGGCGTACCGAAGGTAGGCCGGAATCCGCATCGTGACCGACGGGCTCATCACGACTTCGAGTTCGAGGTCACGGATCACCGTCGATCCGCTGACGATGTCGATGTCTCGGTGAAAGGTGATGTCGCGTGGTGCGATGAAGGTGTCGTAGAACCGCTCGATCTGGGCGTGGCCACTGTGGGGCCGTGAGCCCACGGGGTCTTCGACCTGTCCGCCTGCAGCGAACAGGCCCACCCATCCCTGTCGGTCGTGAGCACCCGCTGCCTGCGGTGACAACTCGACCGTGGCTAACAGCTCGTCCCGTGTGAAGGCCATCTGGATCGTTTACCATTCCGCTCTGCCGTGCGTGCGCGCACACTGGTGTTGTACACGTGGGGTCGCCCCACCACCACCGAGGAGAGCGCAATGAGTGGCAGTGGACCTTTCGGGTTCGACCCCGAGGACTTCGACCGCGTCGCCCGCGAAGCCGGCGAAGGGTTGCGCGACGCCCTCGACGGGTTGAGCAAGTTCATCACGCGGCCCGGCCAGGCCGGCGGTTGGGCAGGTCTGATCGATGAGTTCGCCCGGTTCTCCCAGCCCAGGACCGAGCCGGAGACCACCGGCGAGAAGGGCGACGGAGTGTGGGCCATCTACACCGTCGACGACGCGGGGGGCGCCCACATCGAGCAGGTGTACCCGAACGAACTCGAGGCCCTGCGGGCCAACGCGAGCAACACGGATCCGGGCCGCCGGGTGCGGTTCCTGCCCTACGGCATCGCGGTCAGCGTGCTCGATACAAATACCGGCGAGTAACAACGACTCGAATTGCTGACTGCCCGCCGCCGCGACCGGCTAGGCTTCTGGCCCAAAGTCAACGAACTCCGCCGGTCTGAGGCAACCAGGGTCCGGCAACGCTGAGGGTGGAACATGATTCGGGAACTCTTCGCCACGACGGCGGTCGCCGCGGCGGCACTGGCAACAGCCATTTCGGTGGCGCCGGGCGCTCTGGCCGACGACAACACCAACATGTACCCGGACAATCCGGGCCGCTATCCCACCGATGTCCCGGGGATGAGCTACGAAGCGTCCAATGGCGCACCCTGCTACAGCTGGGAGCGCAACGTCTTCGGCCGCGGCCCGGGCGGCACGGCGATGCAGTGCAAGTGGATTCCGAACCAGTGGCCGCCGGTGTACACGGGCTTCTGGACTTACGCCTACCCGTTGAACGGCGTGCAGGAGATCGGCTCGCCATGCCCTGGGCCGCAGGAGGCCGCTCAGTCGCCTGACGGTCGGCCGATGCTGTGCCTCGGCGCGCAGGGGTGGCAACCGGGCATATTGACCGGAGACGGTTTCTTTCCGGTCTGACCCGGTGTGACGGTGTGATCCGACCTGAGGCGCGGGTCACATCCCCTCGGCCATACAGCCAAGTGGTGCATGTATGGTCGTGGGGCCCGAGTCCGTGCACACCAGGAGTGCCATGAGCGCCGACGTGAAGTTCGATCTGTCCACAGTCTTCTCCACGGTGGCCGACGCCGTGCCCGATCAGACCTTCCTGGTGTGGCGGGATCGCCGCTTGAGCTACGCCGAGTTCGACACGCGCGTCGACGGCTTCGCGCACTACCTCGTCTCGGCCGGTCTCGGGGTGCACACCGAGCGCGACGGCCTGGCCGGACATGAATCGGGTCAGGACCACCTCGGCATCTACCTGCGCAACGGCAACGAGTACCTCGAGTCCATGATCGGCAGCTACCGCGCGCGGGTGGCACCGTTCAACGTCAGCTACCGGTATGTGGAAGAGGAACTCCTCTACCTGCTGAAGGATTCGAACGCCCGGGCGGTGATCTACAACGCCGAGTTCGCGCCCCGGGTGGCCGCGATCCGCGACCAATTGCCCAACCTGCAGGTGTTCATCCAGGTCGCCGACGAGTCGGGTAACGCGCTGCTGCCGGGTGCCGTCGATTACGAGACAATCCTGAAAACCCCTGCGCCGCAAGCGGGCATGCCGACCCCATCCGGCGACGATCTCTACGTTCTCTACACGGGCGGCACCACCGGCATGCCCAAGGGTGTGCTGTGGCGCCAGCACGACATCTTCCTGTCCTCGATGGGCGGCCGGCCGTTCGGCAGCGACACCTTCATCGGTTCGTACGAGGAACTCGCCGAGCGCGCGCGCACCGCGGGCGGCGGTTTGTCGCTGCTGATGATCCCGCCGTTCATGCACGGGGCCGCGCAGTGGGCCGCCTACAACGCCATCACGATGGGCGGAAAACTGGTCATCCCCGACGATGTGGTGCGGATGCGCCCCGACAACGTGCTGACGCTGGCCGCGCGCGAGCGCGTGTTGAGCATCCCGGTGGTCGGCGATGCGATCGCCCGGCCGCTGATCGACGAGATCGAGAAGGGCGACTACGACCTGTCCGGACTGTTCACGATCACCAACGGAGGCGCACCGCTCTCCCCCACCGTGCGGGAACGGATCCTGGCCGCGCTGCCGCACCTGATGCTGCTCGACGCCGTGGGATCCTCCGAGTCGGGCACCCAGATGAGCACCGCTTCCACCGCGGGCACCGATTCCGAGGCCGCCATTTTCAGTCCGCAGTCCGACACCGCTGTGGTCGCCGAGGACATGTCCCGGGTGCTCGGCCCCGGTGAGGGCGGCGGCTGGCTGGCCCGGCGCGACCTCATCCCGCTGGGTTACCTGGGCGATGAGGCCAAGACCGCCCGGACCTTCCCCACCATCGACGGAGTCCGCTGGGCGGTTCCGGGCGACCGGGCAAATGTCTTGGAGGACGGCCGCATTCAGCTGCTGGGCCGGGATTCTGTCACCATCAACTCGGGCGGCGAGAAGATCTTCGTCGAAGAGGTGGAACGGGCCATCGCCGCGCACCCGGCCGTGTACGACGTGGTGGTGGTCGGTCGCCCGTCGGAGCGGTGGGGCAACGAGGTCGTGGCTGTGGTGCAGTTCGCCGAAGGCGCCTCGGCCACCGACGAGGAACTCGTGGCGGTGTGTGAGCGTGCGATCGCGCGCTACAAGATTCCGAAGGCCTTCGTCCGGGCCGGGCAAATCGTGCGCTCCCCCGCGGGCAAGGCCGACTACCGCTGGGCCAAGTCGGTGGCCACCGAGCATGCCGAGGCGGTCAGCACCGCCTGACTCACGCCGCGAACAGTTTCGCGATCCCGGCCAGCATCGTGGTGTGGGCGGCGACCGCCTGCCCCACTGTGACCGCCAGTAACGGCCGCGGAGCGGCGATGGTCAACTCCTCGGTGATCCTGGTTCCGGTTTCGCCGGCCGCGAAATCCACCCGGCTGTCGAGCCGCACCTGTGGGAACTGCCGGGCCTGCGCGGTCACCGCACCCGTGGTGGGAACGATGAGACTGGCCCGATAGGTGATCGGAAGCGTCAACGGCCCCAGGGGGATTCGGTCACGTACCTGATAGTCCTGCCGATACCCGTCGCCCAGGTCCACGCGGCCGGTACTGCGCACCCACTGCACGAGGGGGTGCACCCGCGAAATGTTGTCCAGGTCGACGTAGAACGCCCGCACCTGTTCCGGCGGGGCAGGCACCTCGCCACTGACACTGCGCCGGGCCCGCCCGATCCAGATGCTCACGGCGCCCAGTTCACCACAGTCAGTTCACCAGGATGCGCAATTGCTCCCAACCGCGCACCGTCGAGGTAGGCGCGAGTTTCGCACTGTCGTAGTCGATCTCCCATTCCGGGAACCGGTTGAGCAACTCGTCGAGCGCGACGCGGCCCTCGAGGCGGGCCAGGTTGGCGCCGAGGCAATAGTGCAGGCCCTTGCCGAAAGTCAGGTGGCTGATGTTGTCCCGATGAATGTCGAAGGTGTCGGGGTCGCGGTAACGACGCGGGTCGCGGTTGGCCGCCCCGAAAAGCAGCAGCATCGCACTGCCGGCGGGCACGGTGGTGCCGTCATATTCGAAATCTCTTGCCACCCATCGTGCCACGTGCGGTCCGGTGGGTTCGAAACGAAGTGTCTCGTCGACTGCCCGGGTCAACAGCGACCGATCCTGCTCCACTTCGCGACGCTGGTCGGGATGTTCGGCCAGCACTTTCGCCAGCCAGCCGATGAGCCGTCCGGTGGTCTCGTTGCCCGCCCCGGCGACCACCTGGGTGTAGTGCAGCACCTCTTTACGATCGAGCTTGCGCGTGACCCCGAGCTCGTCGGTGAACTCGACGTTGAGCAGTGCGGTCATCAGGTCGTCGGAGGGATTCTTGGACCGCCATTCGACGTAGTCGGCGTAGATCCGGCCATCGGCGATGCGGTCGGCCTGCGCCACCTTCATCGGCGCGCCGGGTTTGGTGCGCAAATTCGCGTCGTTGGCGTCACGGACCTCGATCTGCTCGGATTCGGGTATACCCAGCAGCATGCCGATCACCCGCATCGGCATCATCGACGCCAGTTCGGCGATGATGTCGAAATCGCCTGAGCCGACCAGCGGATCGAGGCACCGCACGCAGAACTGCCGGATCTGATCCTCGATCTCGGCCATCCGCCGGGGCGTGAACACCCGCGACATCAGCCCGCGCAGCAGGGTGTGCATGGGCGGGTCTTCGAACATCATCACGCCCGGCGGCATGTCGAAGTCGGACTTGACCAGTTCGAGGATGTCACTGCGGCTGTTGGAGAAGGTTTCCCAGTCCGACAATGCCTTCTCGACATCGGCGTGCCGGGACAGTGCCCAGAAGTCGTATCGCTCGTTGTGATAGAGCGGGGCTTCGTCGCGCAGCCGGGCGTAGACCGGATAGGGATCGGCGACGATCCCGGTGTCGTACGGGTCGTAATAGACGCTCATTTGAGACAGCTGCCGGCGTCGACGGGCAGCGTCACTCCGGTGATGTAGCGGGCTTCGTCCGACGCCAGGAACAAGACCGCATTGCTGATGTCCTCGGGCGTGACCCACGGAATCGGCAACATGTGAAAGGTCTGGCAGATCGGTGCCAGATCGTCGGGTCCTGGGTTCTCCAGGTCCGGCCGGAACATGCGGTAGGTGGTGTCGTTCATCAGCATCGGGCTGTTGACGTGGGTCGGGTGTACGGAATTGACCCGGATCGAGTGCTGGCCCAGTTCGACGGCGAAGCTGCGCATCAGCCCGACCACACCGTGTTTGGCCGCGACGTAGTGCCCGGTGAACGGGTAGGCCTTCGACCCGGCCACCGAACTGGTCAGAATGATCGAACCGCCGCGCCCGCCGGCGAGCATGTGGGGCACACCGGCTTTCACCGTCTTCCACACCCCGCTGAGGTTCACGTCGATCATCTCCTGCCAGAGCTCCTCGTCCATCCGGTCCAGCTTCACCCCGGTGGTGCCGATGCCCGCATTGGCCGCGATGATGTCCAGCCGGCCGAGGTGCTCGACACCACTGTCGACCGCCGCTGCCAGGGCGCTGAAATCACGCACGTCGACCTCGGCGGTGACGATGCGCCGCCCGAGGTTCTTGACCAGGTTCGCGGTCTCGGCGAGGTCTTCGGTCGTCGCACCCGATGCCGGGGACCGGTCGAACGAGGCGCAGATGTCCACGCCGATGATGTCGGCTCCCTCGGCGGCCAGCCGGACCGCGTGGCTGCGTCCCTGACCGCGCGCCGCGCCGGTGATCAACGCGACCTTGCCCTCGACCCGTCCTGCCATTGCCCCACCCTCCGCCGACTTTGGGCGATCGCCCAATAACTACACTCAGGCAATGTCTAGCAGCCGCCGCCACGCGTGGTCAAGGGTGCGATGAGTACGCAAAAGGCCGCGTCCGGACGCGATTCGAGCACCCGCAGAGCACTGATCCGAGCCACCGCTCAGGTGATGCTCGCCGAGGGGTATGCCGCCGCGACGTCGCGTCGGGTGGCCGCGGAGGCCGGGGTCAAGCCCGCACTCGTGCACTACTACTTCCCCAGCATGGACGACCTGTACGTGGCGGTGCTGCGGGCCGGCGCCGAAGCGAACCTCAGCACCCAGCGGGAGGCCTTCGCCGAGCAGTCTCCCCTGCACGCGCTGTGGTCGCTCAACAGTGCGCAGGGCGCTGCGCTGTGGATGGAGTTCATGGCGCTGGCCAACCACCGCAAGGCCATCCGCAGCGAGATCGCGGGCTATGCCGACCGGTTCCGCGACCTTGAGGAGTCGGCGATGACCGCTGCCTTGCAGGCTCACGGTGTCGACACCGACGAATTCCCGCCGGTGGTGATGTCGATGATCGTGGCGAGCCTGGCCCGCATCCTGGTGTTGGAACAGGGCCTCGGCATCAGTCGCGGTCATGCGCAAGCGCAGGATTTCGTGCGGCGTTATCTGGATCGGTTCGAACTCCCCCGGGGCGGCCCAGAGTGACCTTGCTACATGAGTTGATCTCGGCCGCGGCCGCGGCAGCGCCGCAGCGGCCGGCCGTGATCACCGACGACGGAGCCACCACGACCTTCGCCGAGCTCGATCGCCAGGTCCACGACGTCGCCGGTTGGATCGCGGCCCGGACCGCGCCCGGCGACCGGGTGGCCGTCGTCGCCGACAACAGCGCTGCCTACGCGCAGCTGTACTACGGCGTGCCGCGCAGCGGACGCATTCTGACCCTCATCAATCAGCGTCTCAGTCCGAACGAGCAAGCCGCACAGTTGTCCACCGTCGCCCCCGCACTGATCCTCGGCGACGAACGCTACCTGTCGGCCCTGGCCGGCACGGGCGCCGCGGTGGAGCGGGCCGTCGCGTTCGAGTCCGAGCAGTGGCGGGCGGCGACCACTTCCGGCCTGCCCTGCCCCGAGGTCACGAATCCTGACGATCCGGCCTGGCTGTTGTTCACCAGCGGGTCCACCGGTACCCCGAAAGCTGTTGTGCACACCCATCGTTCGATTCTCACCGCCGTCTGGGGCTCGGTCGAGGGCCGCTCGGTGCAGCCCGGCGGCGTCTACCTGCTGCCGTTCCCGATGTGCCATATCGCCGGATACAACATGCTGGTCCAGCACGCGGTCGCCGCAACGGTCGTACTGTGCGCACAGTTTCGCCCGGATGGTTTCGCCGAGCTGGTCCGCACGCACGGGGTGACTTCGTGCTCGCTGGCGCCGACGATGCTGCACGCCCTGCTGGGTCATCTGAGCCGCACCGGGACCGACCTGCCCAGCCTCACGGCGATCGCCTACGGATCGGCCGCGATGCCCCTGGATCTGCTGCGGCGCGCGATCGAGATGCTCGGGGTCGACTTCCATCAGGGCTACGGGATGACCGAAACCGGCGGGAACATCACGTTTCTCGGCCCGGACGACCATCGGGCCGGAGCCGCGGGCCGACCTGACCTGCTGACCAGTGCGGGCTACCCGCACCCCGGCATCGAGATCGGTATCGCCGACCCGTCCGGGAATCTGCTGACCACGGGCCAGGTGGGCGAGATCGTGGTGCGCGGCGCGCAGGTGACGCCCGGCTACTGGCCCGACGGTGTCAGTACCGCGAACGGCTGGTTGCATACCGGCGACATGGGCCGCACCGACGCCGACGGGCGCCTGTACGTCGTCGACCGGCTCAAGGACATCATCGTCACCGGCGGCGAGAATGTGTCGTCGCGCGAGGTGGAGGATGTGCTGTCGGGCCATCCCGCCGTCGACCAGGTGGCCGTGGTCGCCGTACCCGACGACTACTGGGGCGAAGCGGTGTGCGCCGTGGTCGTCCCGGTGGCGGGGCGCGCGCCGACGGCCGAGGAGCTAATGGAGCATGTCCGACGGGAGATCGCGGCGTTCAAGCGGCCTCGGGTGGTGCTGTTCACCGAGGCGCTACCGCTGACCGGCAACGGCAAGGTCGCCAAAGACCGGGTACGTGCCTTCGCCCGCGCCCGGCAAATTTAACGGGCCGTCAACTCAATCCCGTTCGGGTGGCCCACAACGGTGCTAGCGTTCGGCGTTACCTGCGCACACCTGGGAGTGCCACATGACTGCCGACGATCGTGACTGGACCACACCCGCTGCGATGGCCATCCCGCCGGAGGGCTATTTCGAACTTGTGCCGGGGCGTTACGGGCCCACCTACCCGAGAACTCCTGCCTGCCACGGCTTTACCATCATCGCCAAGGTGAAGGAGGGGCGCGAGGAGGCGGTCCGCGCCTACGGCAAACAGATCGAGGAGGCCGTCGCCGCCAGCCCGGAGGTCCTCGCACCGCTGCGGCTGCACTATTTGCGTTGGCAGCTGTTCGATGTCGGCTCCGGGTTGCACTTCCAGTACCAGGGCATCTTCGACACCGACTTCGACAAGTACACCGAAGACGCGGTGCAACTGTTCAGCGCTACCGGCATCACCACGGTGTTCACCAACCTGGAGGGGTTTCCCGAGGATTGGAAGGAGAACCCGCAGGCGTTCATCGAGTTCGTCCGGGCTCATCAGGTGCCGAGCTTCCTGGAATACGGTGAGTACCCGTACGTCACCGCCGACGAGATCAAGAAGGCACTGCGGCTCAAGGCCGCCTTCTCCACCATGCTCGATCAGATGCAGTAGCCGGCCGTGCTCGAGCTCGACGAGATTCAACACATTTTGTTGACGCGCACCCCGGCTCTCACCGGGCGTTACGAGTTCCTGACGTTCGACACCGCCGAGGGCGGCCGGGCCTGGCTCACCGCGCTGTTGGACAAGGTGCAATCAGCGGCCGACGCGGCGGCCACGATGGACGAGTCCGACCGCTGGGTCACGTTGGCGTTCACCTGGACCGGGTTGCGGTCGCTCGGCGTCGCGGAGGAATCGTTGGCGACGTTCCCCGACGCGTTCCGGCAGGGCATGGCGCAGCGTGCCGCGATTCTGGGCGACACCGGCGCCGCGGCGCCTGAGCATTGGCTCGGTGGCCTGGCCGGTGAGGATTTGCACGCCATCGCGATTCTGTTCTCCCGCACCGACGAGCAGTGTCGCCGCTCGATCGAGGAACACGACAAGCTGCTGGACCGTACCGACGGGGTGCGCAGCCTGTCCCATCTCGACCTGAACGCCACGCCGCCGTTCAACTACGCCCACGACCATTTCGGATTCCGCGATCGGCTGTCCCAGCCGGTCATGAAAGGTTCCGGGGAGCAGCCCACCCCGGGCTCGGGCGACGCGCTTGAGCCCGGCGAGTTCATCCTCGGCTATCCCGACGAGGACGGCCCGGTCGCCAACCTGCCTCAACCGGAAGTGCTTTCGCGCAACGGCAGCTACCTGGCCTACCGTCGGCTCGAGGAGCATGTCGCGCTGTTCCGGGACTACGTTCGCGAGCGGTCGGATTCGCCCGAGGCCGAGGAGCTGCTGGCGGCGAAATTCATGGGCCGGTGGCGCAGCGGCGCTCCCCTGGTCCTGGCACCCGACCGCGACGATCCCGAGCTCGGCGCAGATCCCATGCGCAACAACGACTTCAACTACAAGGAAATGGATCCCTTCGGCTACGCGTGCCCACTGGGTTCACATGCGCGCCGGCTCAATCCGCGGGACACCGCGCACTACATGAACCGGCGCCGGATGATCCGGCGCGGGGCCACCTACGGCCCGGCACTACCGGACGGGGCCCCCGACGACGGTGTCGAGCGGGGCATCGCGGCGTTCATCATCTGCGCCGACCTGGTTCGCCAGTTCGAGTTCGCGCAGAATGTCTGGATCAACGACAAGACGTTCCACGAACTGGGCAACGAGCGCGACCCGATTTGCGGAACCCAGGACGGCACGCTGGACTTCACCGTTCCGAAACGACCGATACGCAAGGTACACAAGGGAATCCCGGCGTTCACCACCCTGCGCGGTGGCGCCTACTTCTTTCTGCCGGGCATGTCGGCGCTACGTTATCTGGCCGCCGGCGACGGAAAGGCAGACCCATGACCGGTGCTCGTACGTACAACCAGACCCATGTGCCCCGCCGTCATGACGGCCGACGGCGCATCACGATCTATTGGACCTGGAGCTATCCGTGGGAGGCGCAGCGCAGTCCGGCCGCGCTGGAGAACCGGTTCTCCACGATGACCGAGGTGCGCAACGCGCTGTGGCCGGCCTACGAAACACCCGACTACAGCGAGGCCTCCTTTCTGCAGGGCATCGCCGGCACGCTGGAGTTGTTTCACCGTTCCACCCTGGCCTTCCAGGAATTGGCGGGCGAGGTCACCGGACACCCGGTGGCCGTGTTCCAGCGGATCGATCAGGCCGGCTACCGCCTCCCGATCGATGAACGGGTACTCGATGACTGCGACACCTTGATGGTGTTCGGCCTCGACCACATCCTGTCGCAGCAGGAGGCTGACCTGGCCGAAGTCACGGCCATCCGGCGCTGGCTGCAGCGGGAAGGCACCTGTCTGCTACTGGCGCCCCATCACGACGTGGGTGACACCGACGACTATGCCCGGCGACAGGTCGAGTATCTGCACCACGGCGATCCGCTGGTGCCGCGGCAACAACGCTTCGGGCAGTACACCCGCTCGCTGATGGCGGCACTGGACGTACCGGTGCACAACACCTGGGGCTTGCGGCCGGCAGTCGTGACGGGCACCACCGAGATCGCCCCGCTGACGACGGTGCGCGATCTGGATTCCCTCGGACTGCTCACCGATGTCACGACGTTCAATTTCCATCCCCACCTGCCGCACTACGAGCTGGCCGCGCCGGAGAGCGAGGCTTTGCGGGTACTGGGTCGTCAACTGGTCGATCCGTCCCGGCCGCATCCGTTCACCGAGGCGGGTAATACCGCGTTCAACGCGCTGATCTGGATGCCGCCCAGTGGTGATCGGGCCGGCGACATCGTCCTGGTCGATTCCACGAATTTCACGACGCTGTTCGGCGGCACCGACAGCCTCAGGCAGTTCTGGAACAACCTGGCGACCATGCGGTGATTGGCTTCCGCTAGGGCATCGCCGCGAGCAGCCAGCCGCTGATGGGATCAGACGGAGGCGCGGGGGCCGGGGCCGGCGCAGGTGCCGGGACCAGAGCGGGCGCCGGCGCGGATCCAGGCGAAGCGAGAGCGGGTCCCGGAGACGGATCTGCGGCAACGTGGGCCTCGGCGCCGGGCAGGTGCGCCTGCACCGCCGGCAGGTGCGCGGCATTGACGGTGGCCGACTGCTGCATCGGCACGGCGGGCACTGCCGGCGCCTGCGCCGGGGCGGCCGCCGGAATCATCGGAATCGGTTGTGCTGCAGGGGTTTCCGCCACCGCGACGGTCTGGACCGAGACTGTGGGCTGGGTGGTTTCCGCGGGCAGTTCGGCCACCTGTTCGGCCGGTTGCGCAATCGCCGCGCGGTCGGCGCGCTCAGCGACGGGGACGTCTTCGGGCCGCGCTACCGATCGGCTCTCTTCGCGCGG
The DNA here is from genome assembly GCF_019645875.1 of Mycolicibacterium senegalense. Classification (GTDB taxonomy): domain Bacteria; phylum Actinomycetota; class Actinomycetes; order Mycobacteriales; family Mycobacteriaceae; genus Mycobacterium; species Mycobacterium senegalense. The sequence goes on from NZ_CP081000.1 coordinate 3,032,739, forward strand.
TGAGACGACGGTGACCAGTTGCGGCTCGGCAGCCGCGTTGACATCGGTATCGACGGCGGCGGGGACCGGTACGGGGTCGACGTGCTGCGAGCCCACGGTCATCAACCCGGTGGCGATCGCCGCGACAGCCGCGGCCGCGGCCCGCACCGCGGGGTACCGACGAGGCGCCGGGGCGCGGACCGCGGCAGGCCTGGGCGTCCTGACCACGGCATTGGTCGCGACAGCGAGGGCGGCAGCGCAGGCGCCCCGCACAGCGGCCTCGGTCCCGAAATCGTCGGGAACGATGCGTACGTCGTCGAACCCGGCGGCAGCCAGCAGATCGAGGAGTTGGCCGAGGGATTCGTCGGCGTCGGCGCCGGCAGCGGACACTCCGATCGAGGCCACATCCTGGCCGCTGGAAGCGGCGATGGCCTGAGCGCTGCGGGCAGCAGCGGTGGCCCGGACCGCCAGTTGGTCAGTGGCATCCACCTCGAAGGCGTCGTCATCGAGCGTGGTGTCCCCCGCGCCGCGGCCGTCGACAAGTGCCCAGGCGATGCCGTGCGAAGTCACCGACAGCCCCAGCACCGTCTTCACCCTGCGTCCTCGATTCCCGTCGTGTGGCTGAGACCCGACCGCGACGAGCGTAAATCGCGCGGCAGTTATCGGCATCCGGTGGGAGAAATCGGTAACCGCATGGGCACCCAGAGTTCATCTGGGTCAGGTCGAGGGCCGGCCTGCCACGCCGGTGGTCAACAGCCGGTGCGCTGCCGGGTCGCCGTTGAGCAGGCGGCTGGTCCGCCGGGTGATCTGCCAGCGCCCGGCCGCGCGAGCCAGTTCGAAATGGTTGGCCGTGGCCCGCCACACGACGTATTCACTGGAACCGTTTGGGGTTTCGCGGCGGACGAGCACCAGGGACTCGCAGACCGCCACAGCTGTGTCAGCGTCCACCGTGATCACGGCCGGGCCGAGGAAGTGGCTGCAACCCGAGGCCACCAGGTCACGGTGCGACGCCGAACTGACCATCGCGTGGACGTCCGCGCGGCTGGCCATCGTCCAGCCCTCGACCTCGTAGCGGCCGTCGGTCGCCCACAGCGCGGCGGCACCGTCCGCGTCGGCCGCGTCGACGTGGGGACCGTACGACGCGATCAAGCGGGCGATGTCGCGTTCGTCCTCGAGCCGGCGCAGCCGAGCCTCAAGCGCAGCCGTGTCGGATATCATTGCGGTGTACGCTGATTGATCAGGTTGCGGATGGCCGCGTCGGACTTGAGCACCACCTGTGCGCGGTCGGGCGCGCTGTTCATCTCGGCTCGTTCGGCGTTGCCGCCGGCCACGTGGACCGGCCCCGCACCCAGATGGTCCAGCCCCTCGCGGGCGACTTCTGCCGGATCGTTGATCCGCATTCCGGGTGCCTCGAAGTTCAGCCCGGCTCGCTCCATCGCCGGGGTGCGAGTCACCCCGAGCACGAGCTCCAGTACGTCGACGTTGTCGTCCCGCAATTCCAGCCACAGGCTTTCGGCGAACAGCCGACCGTACGCCTTGACGCCGCCGTAGACCGTGTGGCGCATCGATCCGGCGTAGCCGGCCAGCGATCCCACCAGCAGGATGCCGCCGCGGCCTCGTACGGCCATCGGCCGGCCGAAATGCTGCACGAGTTCCATCATCCTGGTGACGTTGAGCTCGACGACCTTCTGGAATTCGGCCAGCGGTGCGTCCAGGAACCGTTCACTGCAGGTGTTTGCCCCGGCGTTGTAGATCAGTAGGCCGACCTCCAGGTCGGCCGTCGCCTCGGAGATCTGTGCGGTCGACGCGCCGTCCACCAGATCCACGGCCAGCGTGCGCACCTGCACACCGAGCTTCCGGCAGAGCTGCGCGGTCGCTTCCAGCGGCCCGGGTTTGCGCGCCAGCAGGACCAGGTTGAACCCGTCTTCGGCCAACATGCGGGCGAATTCTGCGCCGACCCCCTCGGAGCCGCCGGCGATCACGGCCCACGGGCCGTATTTGGCAAGGTCGGTCATGCTCCGGATGCTATCTTTGGCCGCCGAACCGGCCCACGATCGGGCCGCAAGGAGGCGATCATCGGCACATACGCGGTTACCGGATCCGCATCCGGTATGGGGTTGCAGGCCGCCGAGCGGCTGCGGGCCCTCGGGCACACCGTGATCGGCGTCGACCTCAAGTCCGGTGATGTGGTGGCCGATCTGTCGACCCCGGCGGGACGGCGGACCGCTGCCGACGGCGTGCTGGCGGCCTGTGACGGAGTGCTCGACGGGGCGGTGCTGGCGGCCGGGCTGGGCCCGGGGGCCGGCGCTGACCGGAACCGATTGATCGCCGAGGTCAACTTTCTCGGTGTGGTGGAGCTCCTTGAAGCCTGGCGACCGGCTCTGGCCAATGCGGACCGCGCCAAAGTCGTTGTGATCTCCAGCAACTCGACAACGACCGTACCGATCGTCCCCCGACGGACGGTTCGGGCGTTGTTGGCCCGCGATACCGACAAAGCGGTGCGCTCGGTGCGCCTGCTGGGCCGCAACGGATCGGCCATCATGTACGCGGCCTCCAAGATCGCTGTCAGCCGCTGGCTACGGGTCAACGCGGTCACCGCGGCCTGGGCGGGCGCCGGGATCCGGCTCAACGCATTGGCTCCGGGCGCGATCATGACCCCGTTGCTACAAGCCCAACTCGCCGATCCCCGGGAGGGCCGGGCCGTACGGTCCTTCCCGGTGCCGATCGGCGGGTACGGCGATGCCGGTCATCTCGCCGACTGGATCTGTTTCATGCTGTCGGATTCGGCCGATTTCCTTTGCGGCAGCGTGGTGTTCGTCGACGGGGGCTCCGACGCTTTCTTCCGCCCCGGGGATTGGCCCAAGGCCGTGCCGGCGCGCCGCCTGCCGCGGTATCTGTGGCGGTTCGCACGCGGCGTGCGCCATGGGTGACGACGTACACGGACCCCGCCGGGCCTGGGCCGCGGTGGCGTTGCTGGCGCTGGTCGGCACCCTCAACTATGTCGACCGGTTCCTGCCCTCGGTGCTGGCCGAGCCCATCAAACACGACCTGGCCCTGTCGGACACCGCGATCGGGGTGATCAACGGGTTCGGTTTCCTGATCGTGTACGCGGTGCTCGGCATCGCGGTGGCCAGGCTCGCCGACCGCGGGACGTATGGCGCGGTGGTGGCGGCCTGCCTGACGCTGTGGGGCACCATGACCATGCTCGGCGGCGCCGTGCAGTCGGGGTTTCAGCTCGCCCTCACCAGGGTGGGTGTCGCGGTCGGCGAGGCGGGCAGCACTCCGGCTGCCCACGCATACGTGGCGCGCAACTTCGCCCCGCAACGTCGGGCGGCGCCGCTGGCGGTGCTCACCTTCGCGATCCCACTCGCCAGTGCTGCCAGCCTGATCGGCGGCGGGTTGCTGGCCGACAATCTCGGCTGGCGAACGGCTTTCGTGGTGATGGGCGCGGTCAGCGTCGTGTTCGCCCCGCTGGTGCTGGTGCTGGTCGGGGTTCGGCAATCGCTGCCGGTGGCACCGCCCCAGGAACATGACACGCAGGTCAAGTGGTGGGCGCTGATGCGCAAGCGCAGCTTTTTGGCGCTGGTCGGCGGTACCGCGTTCATCGCGGCGGCGGGCTACTCACTGACCACGTTCACCCCGGCCTTCCTGATGCGCACGCGGTCCATGACACTGAGCGAGGTCGGGTGGGAGTACGGCCTGGCCACCGGGATCGCGGGCGTCCTCGGACTGCTGATCGTCGGCCGGCTGGCAGACCGGCTGGCTGTGCGCGACCCACGGTGGCTGATGTGGATCGTGGTGCTGACCACCGGCCTGCTGCTACCGGCGTCGGTGTTGGCCTTCACCGTCGAGAGCCGGGTGGCGTGCGTCTGGTTCCTGGCGCTCAGCTACATCATCGGCACGTCGTACCTGGCGCCGTCGATCGCGGCCATCCAGCGCCTGGTGGTTCCGCACCAGCGGGCCACGGCGTCGGCCATCTTCCTGTTCTTCAATGCCACCCTGGGCGCTGTCGGCCCCTTCGTCACCGGCCTGATCAGCGACACGCTCACCCCCGATCTCGGTGCGCACGCGCTGGGCCGGTCCCTGCTGATCCTGGTACCCGCCCTGCAACTGGCCGCCATGGGCTGCTACCTGGTGGCCACCCGCTGGTTCCGCGACGACATCGTCGAGGCGGAGGTGTAGGGGCGCCTCGCACCCCACAGCCCTACCGCGATACCGACCACGGCACCCCCGAGGCCGATGACCTGCTGTGAACGCGGCAGCTGGTCGTGCACCGCCAAGCCACCCAGCAGGTCAGCGGCGTCAGCACCGCCGGAGGCCAGGAACCAGCCGCGGGTGTCCTTGCCGCGCAATCCCGCCGCCAGCAACAACCCGCCGATCAGCGCGTCGCGGTAGCCCATCGACCGCCACATCAGTTGTGCGGTGGCGTCAGGTGTTTCCCGTCCACCCCACCAGCGGTCCGCCCGCTTCGGATCGATGAGAAACGAGACACCCGACGCGAATCGGATGGCGCCGGCGGCCAGCGCGGCCCGGTCGATCGACATGCGGTGCAGCCTAGAACCCGCGCGCCGCCCGCATTCGGAAGTCCTGAGAAATCTCCCAACCGGCTCCGGCGCCACGACTTGCCAGCAATGATTGGGAGACCCGAGTTCAGGAGCGCACACATGGCCACTATCGAAGCCAACGCACAAATCAACTCGTCATTCGAGAGCGACGTGGAGGCCACCCAGGCCTATATCGACAGTCCCCGCTTCGCGGGCATCACCCGGCTGTACTCGGCCCGGCAGGTCGCCGAGCAGCGCGGCACGATCCCCTCGGATTATCCGGTGGCCCGTGAGGCCGCCACGGATTTCTTTCTGTATCTTCGCGATCTGTTCGCCCAGAAGCAGAGCATCACCACCTTCGGGCCGTACTCGCCGGGGCAGGCCGTGGTGATGAAACGGATGGGGATCAGAGGGATCTACCTCGGTGGGTGGGCCACCTCGGCCAAGGGTTCGATCAGTGAGGATCCCGGGCCCGACCTGGCCAGCTACCCGCTGAGCCAGGTGCCCGACGAGGCGGCCGGGCTGGTGCGGGCGTTGCTGACCGCCGACCGCAATCAGCAGTACCTGCGGCTACGGATGACCCCCGAACAGCAAGCCGCGACACCGGCGGTCGACTACCGGCCGTTCATCATCGCCGACGCCGACACCGGCCACGGCGGTGATCCGCACGTCCGCAACCTGATCCGCCGTTTCGTCGAGTCCGGCGTCCCGGGCTATCACATCGAGGATCAGCGGCCCGGCACCAAGAAGTGCGGCCACCAGGGCGGCAAGGTGTTGGTCCCCTCGGATGAGCAGATCAAGCGGCTCAACACCGCGCGGTTCCAGCTCGACATCATGCGGGTGCCGGGCATCATCGTGGCGCGCACCGACGCCGAGGCGGCCAACCTGATCGACAGCCGCGCCGATGAGCGGGACCAGCCGTTCCTGCTGGGAGCGACCAACCTGTCGGTGCCGACGTACAAGTCGTGTTTTCTGGCGATGGTGCGCCGGTTCTACAACCAGGGCGTCACCGAGCTCAACGGGCACCTGCTCTACGCGCTTCCCGAGGGCGAGTACGCCACCGCCGAGGCCTGGCTGGAGCGGCAGGGCATCACGGCCACAATCGACGAGGCCGCCAAGAGCCACCGGCCCGGCGACTCGGTGGATGCCTTGTTCGACAAGGTCGAGTCGGCGTTCGTCGAGGCCTGGCAGAACGACGCCGGCCTGAACACCTACGGGGAGGCAGTTGCCGAGCTTCTGGAGTTCCGGGAACGCGAGGGCGAACCTGCCGCGATGAGCGCAGCCGAATGGCGCGACTTCGCCGCTCGCGCATCGCTGTACACGGCCCAGGAGAAGGCGCATGAGTTGGGTGCCGATGTGGCATGGGACTGTGAGCGGGTCAAGACTCCGGAGGGTTACTACCAGGTGCGCGGCGGGATCCCGTATGCGATCGCGAAGTCGCTGGCGGCCGCACCGTTCGCCGACATCCTGTGGATGGAGACCAAAACCGCGGATCTGGCCGATGCCAAGCAGTTCGCCGATGCCATCCACGCCGTGTACCCGGACCAGATGCTGGCCTACAACCTTTCTCCGTCGTTCAACTGGGATACCACCGGCATGACCGATGACGAGATGCGAGCCTTCCCCGCCGAACTCGGCAAGATGGGGTTCGTCTTCAACTTCATCACCTATGGCGGCCACCAGGTCGACGGTGTGGCATGCGAGGAGTTCGCGACGTCGCTGCAGCAGGAGGGCATGCTGGCGCTGGCCCGGCTGCAACGCAAGATGCGGCTGGTCGAATCTCCCTACCGGACACCGCAAACCCTGGTCGGCGGCCCGCGCAGCGACGCCGCACTGGCCGCCTCCTCGGGCCGCACCGCCACCACCAAGGCGATGGGGGCGGGCTCCACACAGCATCAGCACCTGGTGCAGACCGAGGTGCCCAAGAAGCTGCTCGAGGAGTGGCTGGCGATGTGGGGCGACTACTACAAGATCGGCGAGACCCTGCGGGTGCAGCTTCGGCCGCGCCGCGCCGGATCCGACGTACTCGACCTCGGTATCTACGGTGACGGCGAGGAGCCGCTGGCCAATGTTGTCGTCGACCCCATCAAAGACCGGCACGGCCGCAACATCCTGACCGTGCGCGATCAGAACACCTTCGCCGAGAAGCTGCGCAAGAAGCGCCTGATGGACCTGATCCACGTGTGGCTGATCCACCGGTTCAAGCCAGAGATCGTCTACTACGTGACACCCACGGAGGACAACGTCTACCAGACCGAGAAGATGAAGGCGCACGGTCTGTTCAGCGATGTGTACCAGGAGGTCGGTGAGATCATCGTCGCCGACGTGAACCAGGCCCGCATCGACGAGCTGCTGGCACCGGATCGCGAGGCGCTCGGCCGGCTGATCCGCAAGGAGGACTGAGGTTTCGGCGGTGTTCGCGCCCGGCCGTACTGCGCCGGTTTCTACTGCAGGGTCGTGACCGACGAGGGCCAACAGCCCTCCGGTCGAAAACCACGCGGTCGTGGGCACCAGGCGTCGTTGGCTAGATGCTGCCCCACAAGGGAATCAAGCCTTGACAACCCGTCCCGCGCTGACCCGGGCGGCGATACCCGCGCCCACAAACCCGACGAGGGCCGACCAGCCCAGCACTCCGTCGAGGCCGTTCTTGGCCATCAGTGTCAACGTGGCGCCGGCAATGCACAACAGCGCGCCGGTCACCACCGCCCGGTGGCCGCTGACCTGAACCGCATCGTCCCACCACGGCAGCGGGCGATGTTCCAACGGAGACAGCAGCCGGAAAGCCACCGCCATGAGAACCGCGAAAACGCCTGCGCGCAAGGCCAGATGGGCCCAGAAGCCCGGGGCGTGCGGATCGAACGCGTCGAGGCCGACCGCATGCAGGCCGAACGCGGCGACCGCGATCACCGGGATGTGCCACAGGTACAGCGTCATGGCTCCCCCGTTACCTCTCGCCACGACATACCAGACCCGCGGACGGGCAGCCCAGCGCCGGACGGGATCCGCGGCGGCGATGAACAGACACGGCATCCACGTGCAGTGCAGCGCCAGCAGAAGCGTGGGCGGTGAGACGTTCGAGACGTGCTCGGTGCCGGTGACGACGAGCGATACGTCGTAAATGCCGGTCAGAGCGAGGCTTACCTGTGCCGCGAACGCGATGACCGCGATCGCTATCGCACGCTTGGCACACATCAGCCGGCGCGCGTAGGCCACGCCGATCACCACGGGGATCAGCCAGACGATGACCAGGTTGGCGGCGCCGGCCTCGGCTGTGCCGACGGCGAAGCGGATGGCGTCCATCACTGCGGCACCGGCGATCAGCCCGGCAACCGCCCATGCCATCGCTCGTCCGGTACGCAGACGCATCAGCGCCGGGACGAAGGCCAGCACCACCAGGTAGACGCCGAGGAACCACAGCAGCGCCACGCACTCACGTCCGAGCGCCGCGGCGGACTCAGCCCCCATCGTCGCGTGCACGACGGCCAGGAGTACTGCCCACACCGCGAGGTACCAGAACACCGGGCGGCACAACCGCTGAGCGCGGGCGAACAACCACGCCCCCCATGAACGACCGTCATGCCAGCTGTAGGCCCCTGCGGCCCCGCCGGCGAAGAAGAACAGCGGCATCACCTGCAGTACCCAGGTGATCGGGGCCAGCTCGGGCAGCGCGCCGAGGATATTGCCGACCTGCACGCCCCCGGAGCCGATGGTGGCCAACAGCAGTGCGCAATGCCCGAACATCACGACCAGCAGCGCACTGAGACGTGCCACGTCGATCGCACGGTCACGGTCGGGTTTGGTGGTAAGCGTCACGGCATCTGCCGACGGCACAACCTCAGGACTTGGCATGGGTTCAGTCTGCCGGGCGATCGGCCGGCTCGGGATGGGTAGTCCTACCTGTTTTCCGGGTACGCGGCCACAACGCCAGGCTCGCCGCGAGCAGCAACATCGAGGGCACGGCCCACACCAGGAACCAGGCCGAGCGTCCCGAGCCCGTGTTCAGCGCCGCATCACTCGCGGGGACCGTACGCGCCCACGCGATGAACGCATCAGCCACCGGGAGCACACCGAACAGGTAACGCGTGGTGTGCCATCCCACCGGCACGCCGATCAGCTCGACCTGTCGGGTGAGCCGACCGGCCAGGTCGCCGTCGCCGTTGGCCCGGGCCGCCGCCAGACCGACCGCCGAGGCACTCAGACTCACCCCGAAGATCAGCGGCCCGCTGTCGACATCCCCGGCGCCACTGGCGCCGGACGGGTACTCCAAGATGCCGGCCAACCCGGCCTTGCTCGTGACGAAGCGGGAGGAAAACCGCTGCCACTGATCGTCTTTCACACCGACCACATCATCGACCGCGGGCCAGAAGGTCTGGATGACGGCCTGGGAAGACCCGCGCGGACCCGTCAGGGCGTGGGCCTGTCGATCAACCTGGTGCGGCAGCAGGCCGGTGTCGGTATCAGCAGCGGCCAATGCCCGCCGGCGCCAGTCCGCAAGATCCGTCCGCCACGGCAGCCCGAGCAACGAGATCGCTTCAGCCAGCGCGCCTGCCGCCACAACCGAATCACACGGCCAGAACTGGCCCGGATAGCTGGCCGGGAACGGTGAGTCCGCTTGTCCCAGTGCCGAATGCACGGTCTCAGCCCGTTCCCGCACCACCGCCCGGTCCGCATCGGAGTCCGAAGCGCGTGCGATGGCGACAGCCAGGGCGAGTGACCAACCCGCCGCGAAGATCCCGTGGTCCGGGACCATTCCCCTGCCGAATACGGCCAAGGATTGCGCAGTTTCGATGGCAGCGAGCCGAGCGCGAGCCCGGGCGAGGTAGTCGGCGGAACGCGGGTCTGCACCCAACTGGGTGGCCACTTGGGCCTCGGCGAGGCCGGTCAGCACCCTGGTGAAGTATTCGCCTTCGGGGAACAGACCCTGCATCTCAGTGTCGCGTCCGGATGCCAGGGCTGCGTCGAGAAAACCGAGTTGACGTTCGGCGCGAACGGGCAACGGGCCGAAGCCGATGTAGAGGACGTGCACCAGGGACACCAGTGCGAGCACTGTCGCCAGCGTCGCGGCGACCACTCGCGCCCGTGTAAGCATCTTGGGAATTTTAGGGCTCCGATGGGCAGGCCACGCAGTTGCCGGATACGGTTCCAGTCCCACCGAGCTTCCGTGCGCAGTAGATTGCTGCGGTGGGGAAAAGACGGTTGGCCGGCGCCAGGGGCCGATTGCTGGCGCTCGCAGCCTCGGTCACCGTGGCCGCCGGCATGGTGTACGTGCAGAACACCGAGCCGAAATGCTGCGCCGACGCCGCCGTAGCGAATGCACCCGCCGGTCAGCAACAACCGGCGCAGGTTCCGGCGCGAGCCGAGTTGGTCGCGGCGAGCGCGCCCGTCGTCGCCCGCGACTTCCAGTTCTCCCTACCGAAGGGCCCGGCGCCCGAGGGCGGCCTCCAGGTCAAGACAATCTGGGTGGCCCGCGCCATCGCCGTGATGTTTCCCGAGATCACCACCATCGGCGGGTACCGGCAGGATGCGCTGAAATGGCACCCGAACGGTCTGGCGATCGACGTGATGATCCCGAACTATCACTCCGACGAAGGCATCGAGCTCGGTAACCAGATCGCCGGGTTCGCTCTGGCCAACGCCAAGCGCTGGGGTGTGCTCCACGTGATCTGGCGCCAGGGCCTCTATCCAGGCATCGGCGCGCCGCACTGGACCGCGGACTACGGCAACGAGACCCTCAACCACTTCGACCATGTGCACATCGCCACCGATGGCGGCGGCTACCCCAGCGGTCACGAAACCTACTTCCTGGGGTCGATGTCGAAATAGCCGCGCGGCGCGGTTACAGGCGTTTGGCGGCTGGCCAGGCGGGTATGCACCCAAGCACGCGGGGGGTCGCGAGGTCCCCGGCGTTTCAACGTGTGAACCGCCAGGGATTCCTTGATGGAACGAGGCAAGGAGTCCAGAAATGACACTCAAGAACGCAGCCAAGACAGCCGCCGCAGCCGCAGCGCTGATCGCGGGCGCCGGATTTGGGGCGGGCCTCGCGCAGGCTGATCCGCCCGGGCCGTTCCCGCCACCCATACCCCCGATTCCGGGTCCCGGGGTGAATGCCGGTGTGCCCGGCAACCCGCTGCCGCCGGGACAGGGTTTCCTGCCGCCTCCCGGCCATGGCGGCCCGATGCCGCAGGACCGGATTTCGTTCGCGGCGCCTCCGCCGTGGGTGTTGATGCCGGTGATGCCGCCGATGGGCACGCCGCCGGCACCGCCGCTGCCCGACTGGGCGGACGGGCTACCCATGTTCTGGAATCCCGATCTCGGAGCCTGGGGCGTCTGGGATGCGCAGGCCGGAGTGTTCGTCCGGATCTAGCGCACGCGGATGGCAGCGCCGGTCAGGCGGCACTGCTCACATGGACCGCGGACTCGCCGATGGTGGCGGCGCTGTCTCCGATGATGGTGTGCAGCAAGGCAAGTTGTTCGCGTTGCCCGCGAGCCACAGCGCGGTCCATGTGGTCCGCCGATGTCATCGCCGCGATGCTGCGAATCACGTTGACCGGCGTCTTCACCAGCGGGTACCACGGCGGCATGTAGGCCGGCAGGCCGAGGACACGCATCGCGCTCGGCCCGAGAAACGCGCTGGTGATCGAAAGGTGTTGGGCCCAGGCCAGGCGACGGCGCAGTCTCCGGATACCGCGGTAGTGCCACGACAGCGGATCCCCCGCCATCGGAACCGACAACTGTTGGGTCGTCTCATCGGGAACGGCCAGCGCCGTGGACGTGTGGTACAGCACGCGGATGCTGTCGCGGAATGTCCGAGGCAACCATTCGTCCTCCACGCCGATCAGCCAACCGACGTAGCGAGTCAGGTGCGCGATGGCATCGAGTTCGCCTGGGGCCAGGAGGATCCCCATCCCCAGCGTGGCGACCGGTGGGGCGACGAGCGCGCCGACCAATGTCGCGGCCATATCGGTCTGGTTGACGGGTAGGCCCCACTCCTCGGTGTGCCAATCGGGCATGGCCGCAACGTGGCGACGCACAAACGAATGGATCAACCGCACGTGCAGGGTGGACCGGTAGCCCACGCCCAACGGGTCCAGACCGCCCTCGGAGATGACGTCCATCGCCCACTGCATCGTCTCGGCGAAGCGCTTGTTGGAACCCTTCTCCAAGGCACCCGTGCGAAGCAGGGTCTTGTTGAATCCCGAGAACTGGTAACCGCCGAGCAATGACACATCCCGTGCGACGGACATACCGTCGGATCCGCCCCGCAGTAAGGCACGCTGCCCCTTGCGCAGCTTGGCGCGGTCCACCCAGTCCGGGATGGTCTCCACACCGATGAAGAACTCGCGCAACGGTTCCGGGGCCTCGGGCACGTTGTCGATACCGGAGACAAGCGCCTTTTCGAACAGCGGACGCATCTGTGCCATTCCGGCTGATGCCATCCAGTCGACCAGGCGGTCCATGGGCTCGTCTCCGACTGTCAGCCGCTCACCGAGCCGACGCCACTGCTGCGCATCGGGATTGCGAATGCCCAGCATCGTCGCGAACGCCCGAATCGCAGTGGGGACAGCGACGGGTTGTTCGGGATGGCGGGCCGGGATGTTCAACAGGACCTCCTGCGCAAGACGGACCGAGAGGACTGACTACGTACGTAGTCAGAAGGTAGGCGCCGGGTAGGGTGCTGTCAATGAAGCGCGTGCAAGTGATGCGTGGCTACGGCGGCGTCAGTGCGGCCGACCGCCGCACAGAACGACGGGCCAAGCTACTCGCCGCCGGACGACAGATCTGGGGTGAATCCGGGGTCACCGAGGTCACCGTGCGTGCCGTCTGTACCGCAGCTGGGCTGACCTCGCGCTACTTCTACGAGCAGTTCGAAACGCGAGACGCGTTGCTGTACGCCATTTCCGACGACGTGCGGGATCAGCTGCTGACAGCACTGGTGAATGCCGGGGTGGGCAATCCGGGCACCCTGACCGACAAACTCCGGTCGGCCCTCACCGCATTTCTGAACATCATCGCGGCCGACCCGCACATCCATCGCATTGCCACCGGCGACGTCAGCAGCGTCGCCGGTCTGACAGAGCACCGCACACACATCCTGGAGATGATCACCGACCTCATCGTCCAGCTCGCACCAGATGTGCTGACCTCGGCCACTCCCGAGCCGGCCGAGCTGCGCCGGGGCGCACAGTTCATGGTCGGCGGCGTCAACCAGATCATCGAAGCCTGGCTTGAGAATCCCACCGAAACGCCCGAGGAACTCGCGGCCGAATGCGCTGACCTCTGTGTCGCCGTGGTGCGCGGGGTCACGCGGTCGAGCGAATAGCGTGGCCCTCGGCGTTTAGCACGAACGCCGACGGCAACTCTGTGGGTGAACAGGTACCCCAACAGAGAGGCTCCCTCATGAGCCATCCGCATTCGGACAAGGGTGAGTCGGACGTCGAGCGGGACACCCACGTGGCCGCCTCCCGCGCCGGCCGAGATAACGACGGCAGCTACGTGGGGCGCGCCTCTTCTGACGACGATTTCGACAGCGGGCAGACCGGGGCCGAGGCGCGTAGTTCCGATAGTTGAGCGCGTTACGCCGCCACTACACTCTCGGCTGCAATCACTTCCGCGGCAGCGCGCTCGCCTGAGCGCACCGCGCCGTCGATCCAGCCGCACATGATGGCCGAGCTCTCCGAACCGGCCCAATGAATCCGTCCACACGGAGCCCGTAGCGCCGGTCCGAACTGCGTGAGGACCCCGGGCGGCGCGTGGCTGATCATCCCGCCACCCGAATACCGTTCGAGCGTCCAGTTCTGCTCGTGATAGCGCACGGGTGACGCGGCCTTCGGGCCGAACCGGTCGACCAGCTCAGCGATCATGACGGCTTTGCGCTCGGCGGCATCGAGCAGCCCGAGCCGACGGGCGGCGGGCCCCTCGCTGATCACGCACATGATTCCGGGGCTACCGGTGTCGGTGCAGGCATCGATGGTCAGGGTGGCGGGGTTCCCGGGCGCCGCGGACTGTCCGCACAAACCGTCTGCTCGCCAGAATGCCGTGTCGTAAACGACCGATATCTTGAAGACCGCCCCGCTGGGCATCCGCTGATGAAGAAACAGTCGATCCACGGGAAGCATTGGCTCATAGCAGATCTGGTGGGCCACAGCCAAAGGAACAGCCACGATCACCTGCCCCGCGCGTACCGTCATGCCGTCGCCGTGGACCGTCGCACCGCTGTCGTCCTGAGTGACGGCGTGCACCGGTTGCGAAACATGAAGAGCCTCACCGAGTTCGGCAGCCATCGGGCCGTAGATCGCACCCATGCCTCCGTGCACGCGCGCATCCTGGGCGCCGCCCTTGGTGGAGATGACGAAGCCCGGTCCGCCGCCGGATCCCATCTGGTGGAGCGCCCACAGCAATGACACCTCGGAGCCCGCCGACGTGTATATGCCGGCGAGCGCCATGTCGAGCATCTCGCGGGCCTGCCGGGACCGCATGTGCCGGTTGATCCACTCCCCCAAGCTGATCCGGTCCCACTCGACCGCCCGCTTGGCGTCCCATGGGGCCTCGAAGGGAATCGTCTTGCACATCAATTCCACCTCGAGCAGTCCTGCGCCGAGATTCGCGATGGCCCACGGGCTCATCGCCCACGGGATCGTGCCGGAGTACCGGTGCTGTTTACCGTCGAGGATCATCATCGCCTCGCCGTCGACGAACTGCTGGTACTCCTCGACTCCGCACTCGGCCATCAGGGCTTTGATGCGGTCCTGTCCAGGGCCGATCCAGGCCCCGCCCCGGTCGATCCAGGTTCCGTCATCGAACACCTCGGTGAAGGTGCGGCCGCCCACCCGGTCCCGCGCCTCTAGCAGGGCCACCGACTGGCCCGCTTGCTTGAGCCGCAACGCCGCGGTCAGACCGGCGAATCCCGCGCCCACTACGCAACAGTCGACATCTGTCATGGTGACCTCCCCGTTTTCGACGGGCCGGATTCGCTCAAGTTACGCCGTCGTCAACCGCGGTGTGGGCACTGTCGGCCGAACAGTGTGGTAAATGCCATAATTTTTGCTCGACCGGGCACATATCACTGCCGCCACGCCCCGATCGGGCGACCGGCAGCCGCGCGGCCGGGCCCCGAAGTCCGCCCGGACACCGCGCGTGTGAGGATATCTTGACCTGGAAATTTCCAGAATGCATCCCGCATTGATCTCGCGGTTCCCGTTGCCGTGACTCCGTCAAGCCGCAGTTGACGTGCGAACGGCGAACTGGTTGCCATCGAGAGCACCGCAAAGCCTGGCGATTCCGGCCTTCCCCCCCGCCGCCGGTAGGGTCCGGTCCTCGTGGGTAGACACCGTCTGAAGAAGGATCGGCGCCGCCGGTCAGCAGCCATGGCTGCGGTCGTCGCGCCTGCCGCCGCACTCATCGCCGTCGGCGCAGACGCCGGGCCGGCCACCGAGCGCGGCGCCGAGGTGGTGCCGGCTTCCGCTGTCCATCCCGTGGCGGCGCCCGCAGCTCCGCCCGCACGCGCCGAGCGCGCCGTGCGCCGCAATATGCGTTTCCCGCTGCCCGTCGGGCGGGCGCCCGAGAAGGGCCTGCAGGTCGAGACCATCCTGGCGGCCCGCGCGGTCAGTGCGCGCTTTCCCGAGATCCTCAACATCGGCGGCGTCCGGGCCGATTCGATGAAGTGGCACCCCAACGGACTGGCGATCGACGTGATGATCCCGAACTACGCCAGCCCAGAAGGTAGGGCGCTCGGCGACCGGATCGTCGCCTACGTGCTCGACAATGCCGATCGATTCGGCGTGAACCACGTGATCTTCCGACAGCACATCCTGTACCGCGGCAAGGCCCCCAGGAAGATGTCCGACCGCGGCGGAGACACCGCCAACCATTTCGACCATGTGCACATCGCCACCAACGGCGGCGGCTTCCCGACCGGGCACGAAACGTACCTGACGTAACCCATTCCCAGGCAATACACAGGAAATTTCGGACCCACGCGGTTGTGGCACCCGACCCAGTGCCCTACCGTGTCAACCTAGTTGATTAGTCGTCCTAGGGGAATGTTCCAACGGTCCGCGCTCCTCACCGCGCATTGAAAGGGTCACGGATGCAGCGGTTTTCGATCGGACGCCGACTGCTCGGCCGCTGGATGTACTTGGTCGCGGTGGTGGTGATCGCGCTGGCCGGATTCGCTGTCTTCCGGCTGCACGGCATCTTCGCATCCCAGGACGTCACCTCGACACCCAGCGGCTCCGGCAACGACATCGTTCCGTTCAATCCCAAGCATGTGCTCGTGGAGGTGTTCGGCCCGCCCGGAACGGTGGCCACCATCACCTATCTGGACGTCGATGCCCAACCGCAGCGCGCCGACGCCGTCACGCTGCCCTGGGCCTACGACACGACCACCACTCAGCCTGCCGTCGCGGTGAACGTTTCCGCACAGGGCAACAGCGACTCGATCGGCTGCCGGATCACGATCGACGACGAGGTCAAGGACGAGAGAACGGTGAACACCTTGAACGCCTTCACCTATTGCCTGGACAAATCCGGATGAGCACCCAGCGGATTCCGGGCCTGATCCGACGGTTCTCGGTGCTCATCGCGCTGTTCTGGCTGGGACTGGCCGTCGTGACGAATGTGTTCGTGCCCCAGCTGGAAACCGTCGCCGAGTCACACAACGTATCGCTGAGCCCGCAGGACGCGCCGTCATTGCAGGCCGCCAAACGCATCGGCAAGGTGTTCGACGAATTCAATTCGGACAGTTCGGCGATGATCGTCCTGGAAGGCGACCAGCCGCTCGGTGCCGACGCGCACCACTACTACGACGGGTTGATCCAAAAGCTCCGCCAGGACACCAGGCACGTCCAGCACATCCAGGACTTCTGGGGCGATCCGCTCACCGCGGCCGGCTCGCAGAGTTCGGACGGCAAGGCCGCCCTGGTGCAGGTTTACCTGGCCGGCAACCAGGGTGAATCGCTGGCCAACGAGTCGGTCGACTCGGTGCGCCGCATCGTCGAGGACACGCCACCGCCCGCGGGTGTCAGGGCTTATGTCACCGGGCCCGCTCCCCTGGTGACCGACCAGTTCGAGGTGGGCAGGCAGGGCACCCTGAAAACCACGCTGATCACCCTGGGCGTGATCTTGGTGATGCTGCTGTCGCTGTACCGACGTGTCACGACGGCGATTCTGGTCATTTTCACGGTGATGATCGAGTTGACCGCATCGCGCGGCGTCGTCGCAGTGCTGGCCAACGCCGGAATCATCGAACTGTCGACCTATTCGACAAATCTGTTGACCCTCTTGGTTATTGCCGCGGGGACTGACTATGCGATCTTCATCCTCGGCCGCTTTCACGAAGCGCGGTATGCCGGGCAGGGCCGCCTCTCGGCGTTCAACACGATGTATCACGGGACTGCGCACATCATCCTGGGGTCGGGTCTGACGATCGCCGGCGCGGTGTTGTGCCTGACGTTCACCCGTCTCCCCTACTTCAACAGCCTCGGTATCCCGGCTGGAATCGGCGTTCTCGTCGCCGTTTTGGCGGCGCTGACCCTCGCACCGGCCCTGCTGGTGATAGGCCGCCACTTCGGCTTGTTCGAGCCGGCCCGCGCCATGCGCACCCAGGGCTGGCGACGCGTCGGCACCGCCATCGTCCGTTGGCCCGGGCCCATCCTGGTGGTGACGATCGCGATCGCCCTCGTCGGTCTGCTCGCGTTACCGCGATACGCCACAAGCTATGACGCCCGGCCGTATATGCCCGCCCATGCGCCGGCCAATGTCGGTTACACGGCCGCTGAACGCCACTTCTCGCAGGCCC
Organism: Mycolicibacterium senegalense; assembly: GCF_019645875.1. Lineage (GTDB taxonomy): Bacteria > Actinomycetota > Actinomycetes > Mycobacteriales > Mycobacteriaceae > Mycobacterium > Mycobacterium senegalense. Next base: position 3,050,058 of record NZ_CP081000.1, read on the forward strand.
GGCTGAATCCCGAACTGCTGATGATCGAAGCCGATCACGATCTACGAAACCCCACCGACATGATCCTGCTGGAGCGCGTCGCCAAAGCGGTGTTTCACACCGACGGCATCGCCCAGGTGCAATCGATCACCCGCCCACTGGGCACGCCCCTGGACCACACCTCGATTCCGTTTCAGATCAGCGCGAGCAGCGCCGCGCAGATCAACAATCTGCCGTTCCAGCAGGCCCGCACCGCCGACATGCTCAAGCAGGTGGACGTGATCAACAGCTCGATCGACGTCCTGCGCCAGCAGTACGCACTGCAGCAGCAGTCCAGCGCCATCACCGACGAGCAGAGTAAGGCGTTCCAGGAAACGGTCGCCACGGCCAAGAGCCTGCGTGACAAGATCGCCGACTTCGATGACCAGTTCCGACCGCTGCGCAACTATTTCTATTGGGAACCACACTGTTTCGACATCCCGATGTGCGCGGCACTGCGGTCGGTGTTCGATGCGCTCGACGGCATCGACGCACTCACCGACCAGCTGGGCAACGTCTCGGGAAGTATCGCGAAGCTCGACGCACTGCAACCGAAGTTGTTGGCGCTGATTCCGCCTCAGATCGCCAGTCAGCAGACCAATCGGGACCTGACGATGACCAACTACGCCACCAATTCAGGTCTCAACGACCAGAGTGCGGCGGCACTGCAGAATGCCACCGCGTTGGGCCAGGCGTACGACGCGTCCAAGACCGACGACTCGTTCTATCTGCCGCCGGAGGCGTTCACCAATCCCGAGTTCCAGCGTGGTCTCAAGCTTTTCCTGTCCCCGGACGGCAAAGCCGCCCGCATGATCATCACGCACGACGGCGATCCCGCCACCCCTGAAGGCATTTCGCACATCGACGCCATCAGGCATGCCGCCAAGGATGCCGTCAAGGGCACTCCACTGGCGGGCTCGAGGATCTACCTCGCCGGTACTGCCGCCACCTACAAGGACATTCAGGACGGCGCCAAGTACGACCTCATGATCGCGGCGATCGCCGCACTCACGTTGATCCTGCTGGTGATGATGTTCATCACCCGCAGCATCGTTGCCGCGGTTGTCATCGTCGGCACCGTGGCGCTGTCGTTGGGAGCCTCTTTTGGTCTGTCCGTGCTGATCTGGCAGGACATTCTCGGCATCGACTTGTACTGGATCGTGCTCGCGTTGGCCGTGATCCTGCTGTTGGCGGTGGGGTCGGACTACAACCTTCTACTGGTCTCCCGCTTCAAAGAGGAGATCGGTGCCGGCCTCAACACGGGCATCATCCGGGCGATGGCCGGCTCCGGGGCGGTGGTGACGTCGGCCGGTCTGGTGTTCGCGGCCACCATGGCCTCGTTCGTGTTCGCCGACTTGCGGATCCTCGGACAGATCGGCACCACGATCGCGCTCGGTCTGTTGTTCGACACGCTGATCGTGCGCTCGTTCATGACCCCGGCCATCGCCACCCTGCTCGGGCGCTGGTTCTGGTGGCCGCTGCGGGTGCGGCCCCGGCCCGCGAGCCAGATGCTTCAGCCCTATGGTTCGCGTGCATCGGTACGCCAGCTCTTGCTGTGGGAAGACGGCGACCCGGCAGCTCCGCCCGAGAAGTAACGACAGTCAGGCGCGCGCAGCGGGGCTCAGCTGATCCGGTTGTTCCTCGGTCACCTCGATGGCCCGCAACTTCCCCTTCAATCCGGCCACCCGGCGCAGCTGCGCCGCGATGTTCATCGACGTCAGCATCGGGATCCCGCCGATGAAAGTGCGGAAGGATGGGTTGCCGCCGTGTACGTGCAGCTCGTACAGGCAGCCGACGACGTAGAAGAAGCCCATGCTGAACAGGACGGCGGGGATCGCGTAAGCCAGCGGCGAGCGGGCGTCGGTAACCAGCTCGGTCGCATAGTCGTACTCGTCCTGGGACATCGGTTCACGCTTGCGCAGTTTGGCCAGCACCGCCTTGTGGGCGCCGACCTTCTCACCCAACGAAGCGGGAGTTCTCTTCTCCAACCGGCCGATGTAGACGAACACACACGCGGCGAACGTCACTGCCATGACGCCGGCGAGGATCGTGAGATCGCCCCAGATTCCGAGATCCACTCGCCGCTCCTCTGCTCTCCTATGCGCTGCCGTCGAAATCCACAAAACTACGGCCGGTTACCTAGCGTTGCTAACGACGCTACTCGCGGATGCGACCCGACGGAACCGGCCCACAGGGCATTGACAGGAGAGATTCGCCGTCTGGCTTTGCCGGGGAATTGCCGAGACTTCGGCGCGCCGCAACCGGCGTCGGGCCCAACCGGCGCGATGATGCAGATGTGGTTGTTGATGCAAATGTGACAAACGGTGCGCCGGCGCCCGAAACGTCCGGTCCCGAAACCGACCAGGCACAGGGTGAGCCGCAGCCGGTTGCCGACGCGCAGCCGCAACAGCGCGTGTGGTCGATGCCCAAGCCCGAGGTGGCGCGCAAGAAAGCCGACGAGGCGGGCCGGCTCGCCCTGCGGGCCGGCGCAGCCGTCGCCGGGGCCATCGCGTCCACCGCTCGGTACGGCGGCCGCGTTGCAGGCCGGCTGTCCCGTGCCGTCGAGGCCGTGCCGCCGACGGTGCGCCTGCTGGCCGTGGCGAGTGTGACCATGCTGCTGGGCATCGTCGGCGCGATTACCATGCAGAACCCTCTCGGGCTGCTCTGCATCGTCATGGTGGTCCCGGTGTGCTCGTTTACTCTCGGCGTGCTCGGACACCGCTGGTACACCGGCCTCGACACTCAGCCCGCGGCGGGAGTGGAACAGTCGGCCGCCGGGCCTTCGACGCCGGAGCTTCAGCGGTCGGTCGAGTATGTCGACAAGAAGCTGGCGATCGCCCTCACCGCCTTCGGCGCCGAACGTCAGCAACACGCGATGATCGCCCTGTTTCAGGCGAAGACCGCCGTCGAGCTCACGCTCGGGACCGAACGGGACGAGACGAACCACATCGACGCGCTGCTGTCCGTGGAAAGCCATGAGCCGCGGCCGCGAATCCGGGCCGGTTCCGCACCGAAATCCTTGCGAGAGAGCAACTCTCTGGCGGCGTCATGAACGATCGCCTCACCGGTCAGGTAGCGCTCATCGAGGATGACTACACCTTGGTCATCAATCGTGGCGCTGAGGCAGGTGTCGTCCCCGGCATGGTGTTTGCCGTGCTCTCCGAGTCGGATCAAGTGATCACCGACCCCGAATCCGGCCGGGAATTGGGCAGACTCACGCGCGAAAAGCTGCGGGTGCGGGTGTTCGACGTGCAGCCGCTGTTCTCCCGCGCCCACACCTTCGCCAGGACCGATGACTTCTATGGGCTCTTTCAGGCGACAGCGGTGGTCACGGTTGACGTCGGTGACAGTCTCGAACTGGTGGCGGGGCAGGGCGACGTTCGTCGGACGGCGTCCGGGTAGGCCGACGTGTTCCTTAACGTCGGCTGACGGTTTGATGGCGATCGTCTACCGACAACATTTTTCGGCCGGGCCCGTCCGATCAAGGGCGTTATCGTCTTCCGGTGCAGATGAACTGGAAGCGCATCCTGCCCGCGGCCCCAGTCGTCGGGATCGCGGCACTTGCCGCGTACGACCTCACGCAGAAGCCTCATGCGCTTCTTCGCAACTTCCCCGTGGTGGGGCACCTTCGATACCTGCTCGAGGAGATGGGTCCCGAGCTGCGCCAGTACATCGTGGCGAGTAACGACGAGGAGCGCCCGTTCAGCCGCAACCAGCGGCGTTGGATCTACTCGTCGTCGAAGCTGCAGAACAACTACTACGGCTTCGGCACCGACAACAACGTCGAGTACACGCCCGGCTACCCGATCATCAAGCACCGCACGTTCGCCGCGGTCACCGACGCCGCCGCGCGTTCCTCCAGCGCCATCCCGGCGGCCAAGGTCCTCGGTGGCCCGCGAAGGCGAGCCAAGGCTTTTCGGCCGCAATCGGTCGTCAACGTATCGGCGATGAGCTTCGGGTCGATGTCGGCGAAAGCAATCGAGGCGATCAACAAGGGCGCGGCTCTTGCCGGTTCGATGCACAACACCGGAGAGGGCGGCCTGTCGCCGCATCATCGCAACGGCGGCGACCTCATCCTCCAGATCGGCACGGCCTACTTCGGTTGCCGAGACGAGCATGGGCGTTTCGACATCAACCGGTTGAAGAACGTGGTGGACTCCGCCCCCGTCAAGGCCATCGAGATCAAGCTGAGCCAGGGAGCCAAGCCCGGCCTCGGCGGGATGCTGCCCGGTGCGAAGGTGACTCCGGAGATCGCCGAGATTCGCGGCATTCCGCAGGGCGTGGATTGCAAGAGCCCCTCACGCCACACCGAGTTCCACGACGTCGACAGCATGCTCGACTGGGTCGAGTTCATCGCTGACGAAACCGGATTGCCCGTCGGGATCAAGTCAGCGGTCGGCAACATGGAGTTCTGGGACGACCTGGTGGCCAACATGATCTCCGGGCAGCGCGGGGTCGATTTCATCACCGTCGACGGTGGAGAGGGCGGTACCGGTGCGGCGCCGCTGATCTTCAGCGAGTCAGTGGCCTATCCGTTCCGCATCGGCTTCGCCGAGGTATACAAACGGTTCGCAGAAGCCGGCATCAGCGATCTGGTGACCTTCATCGGCTCGGGCAAACTCGGCCTTCCCGACAACGCCGTCGTCGCGTTCGCACTCGGCGCAGATATGGTCAACGTCGGGCGCGAGATCATGCTGTCGATCGGCTGCATCCAGTCGCAGAAATGCCACACCGACACCTGCCCCACCGGAATCGCCACCCAGAACCCCTGGCTGGCAAGGGGTCTCGACCCCACACTGAAGTCGGAGCGGGCCGCCAACTACATCAAGACCCTGCGCCGCGATCTGTTGAAGGTGTCCGAGGCATGCGGCGTGGAACATCCCGGCCTGATCGCCACCGATGACCTGGACATCCTCGAAGGCGTCAGCTCCAAGACTTCCCTGCGAGAGGTCTACGACTACGAGAAGGGTTGGGGTCTGCCCTCGGTAGCCGACCAGGCAGCGATCGTCGAGTTGATGGCGATCCGCTCCACACCCCTTCCGGGGATAGCCCTGTAGGCGTCGGCGCCGCGCGAAACGACCGCGAGCGAGGCCGAGTGGGTGAATGTGCGGGAAGCCCCTCTTCCTCCAGAAACGAAAAACCTCTCCGACCCTGGTCGGAGAGGTTTCTTCGTTGTCGGGCTGACAGGATTTGAACCTGCGACCACTTGACCCCCAGTCAAGTGCGCTACCAAGCTGCGCCACAGCCCGCTTGCTTCCGGCTTGCACCGGCAGCGAGTCGAAAGCTTACCGTAGCCTCCCGCCCTTGATCTAATCCGCCCCACCGGTCACACGTCGGCCCTCGCTACACGGCAGTTTGGGCGGTGGCCGCCTCCGCCTCGTCGACCGCGATCTCCGGTGGCAGCTTCTTGAAACCGCGGCTGGTCACGGCCAGCACGATGATGCCCAGACCCAGCCAGCACAGCCCGAGGACGATCGCCCGGGCGTCGAGTTGCAGCAGCAGATACGACGTGATGACCGCTCCGATCGCGGGCGCGACGACGTAGAGCAGCGGGTTGCGTGACTCACCGGCGGCCCGGTGGCGGAAGTAGTAGACGATGACCGACACGTTCACGAGGGTGAACGCGACGAAGGCGCCGAAGTTGATGAAAGAGGTCGAGGTCGCCACGTCGAGGAACATCGCCAGCAGGCCGACCGCGCCGACCATCACCAGGTTGGCCGCCGGGGTGCGGAACTTGGCGCTCAGCGTGCCGAACACCGACCGGGGCAAGGTGCCGTCGCGGCCCATGGCGAACAGCAGCCGCGACGCGGAGGCCTGTGCCGCGATGCCGGATGCGAATTGGGCCAGGATCAGGCCCGCGAGGAACACTGCCCCGAACAGGTTGCCGCCGATCTGCTTGGCGATCTCCAGTGCGGCCGACGAGGAGTCGGCGAATTCGCCACCGGGGTGCACCAATTGGGTGGTGTAGGCGATGACCAGGAAGATGGCGCCGCCGATCAGCGCGATCAACAAGATGGCGCGCGGCATGTTCTTGCGCGGCTCGACGGCTTCCTCGGTGAAGGTGGTAACGGCGTCGAACCCGAGGAACGAGTAGGCCGCGATGGCCGCGCCGGCCGTCACTCCCCCGATGCTGGCGCCGATCCCGCTGAACGGGCCGGCACTGATGAGCCCGCCGGCGCCACTGTCGCGGACGACCGAGGCCACCGACAGCGCGACGAACAACCCGATGACCAGCAACTGGAACGCCATCAGCAGATAGTTGGCCTTGTCGGCGACTTTGATGCCGACGACGTTGAGCACGGTGGTGATCAGGATGAAGGCCAACACCCACAGCCAGCCGGGTACCCCCGGGAACTGGGCGTCCAGGTATGCCGCCCCGATCAGCCAGATGACCATGGGCAGAAACAGGTAGTCGAGCAATACCGCCCAGCCGGTGAGAAATCCGACCCGTGGGTCGATGGTGCGCCGCACGTAGGTGTAGGCCGATCCCGACACCGGGTACGCGGCTGCCATCCGGCCATAGCTGGATGCGGTGAACAGCATGGCGGCCAAGGCGATCAGGTAGGCCGAAGCCGACGCTCCGGACGTGGTGGACGCCACCACTCCGAAGATGCCGAGCACGATCAACGGCGTCATGTAGGCCAGTCCGAAGAGCACCAGCGAGCGCAACCCGAGCGCGCGCACCAGAGTCGGCTGCCCGGCGGATGGTGATGTCATGGAAGGCCTTTCAGTTGGCAGGACGGTTCGACGGTGACCAGCTCCGCGGGTCGATGCGGCCGTTGTACAGCGGTAGGGCGATCGGGCGGTCGGATGGTCCGAACTGCTCCCACATGCGGTTGGTGCCGGCGGTGCCGCGCTCACGTACGGCGGCAACGGCCCCGAAGTCCAGGCTCTGGTAGAGCACGCCCGGGGCATCGCCTGAGTCCTCTTGGAGCACAGCACCTTCCGGGTCGACGATGATGCTGCAACCCTTGCCGATCGGACCGGCGCAGTTGACACTCACCGTGAACACCTGATTCACAATGGAATTGGCGCGGGCAAGCACCAGTTCTTGACTCCGGTCGTCGGTGGTGGTCTTGACGACATTGACGATCACGTCGGCCCCCATCCAGGCGAGATGGCGGCTCACCTCCGGGAACCAGGCGTCGTAACAGATGGACAGCCCGAGCCGCCCGACGTCAGGAATGTCGACGGTGACGAAACGGTCGCCGGGCGCGTACTGCTCGAACGGCCGCCACGGGAAGACCTTGCGGTAGGACGCCACGAGCCGTCCGTCGGGCGCGAATACCGGTGCGGTGTTGAACAATTCGCCGTTCTCTCCGCGCTCACAAAGCGAGCCCGGAATCAGCCAGGCGTCGGCCGCGCGGGCCACCTCACCGAGGGCGGCGCACAGGGGGCCGTCAAGTGGTTCGGCGGCAGCGTCCAACATGTCGGCGTCTTCGGTGCCGAACAGGTGAATCTCGGGATAGACGATCAGAGCCGGGCCCGTCACCGCAGACCGCACCCGAAGTACGTCGTCGGCGAACTGGGCGACGGTGTCGTTGCGGCCGAAGACCGGCAGGCCGGCCACGTCGAGCGGCGCGGCCTGGACCGCAGCCACCGTGATCGTTGCAGACACAGAACCTCCGACGCATTAATAACCCAGAATGAGCGAATTTAGCCGAGATATTAGTTCAGTATGAGCAAATAGGGCAATAGCTGACGTACCCTGAGGCCCATGACGTTGCAGGTGGGTGAAGCGCATCCGGCGCTGAGCGCCCCCGCAGTCGCGGGCATCACCCGGCTCAGCGCGGCCGACACAGTGCGGGCCCGCCTCGAGCTGGCCATGGAGCTGGGACTCATGGCCGAGGGGGAACGGTTACCCGCCGAGCCCGACATCGCCCGAGCCCTCGGCGTCAGCGTCGCAACTGTCCGCCGGGCCCTGCAGACGATGGCCGATGAGGGCCTGGTGGTTCGCCGCCGCGGCCGGGCCGGCGGGACGTTCGTCGCGCACAGCGGTGTCCAGGCCATGCCCGCAACCGATCGCCCCTCGGCCACGTACCGCGCCGATGCCCTCGAGGTGCGCCGCCTCATCGACCTGCGGGCACTGGCCGAGGACGCGCTCAGTGCCGCTGCGGCTCAGGCCGCCACCGATGCGCAACTCGATACGCTCGCGGCGATCGTCGCCGAGGCCGCCGCATCCACCGACTGGACCGGCTTCCACAGTGCCGATCAGCGCTTCCACGAATCAGTCGCGGCGGCAAGCGGTCTCGACTGGGCGATGCACACCTACTGCGACGTACTGCACGGGCTGTACCGGTACTTCATTCCATACCCGATCGACTATCTGCACCAGTCCAACCGTGAGCACGCCCAGCTGGTGGAGGCGCTGCGCAGACGTGACAGCCGGGCCGCCTCAGAGATTGCCCGCAATCACGTGCTGTCGTTGCACAACACGATGTATGTCGGCCTGCCGCAGCCGGCGAACGTGCCGGGCTAGCGGCGTGCCGCCGGCGCTTCGACCGCGGTGACCACCGAATCGTCGACATCGCGCGGCGCCCTCGACGTCTGCCAGGCCCGAACCACCAGGGCTGCCCACCCCGCCACGATGAGCGTGTAGATCCCAGTCGACCACGGCCAGTGCACGCCGAAGTAGTGCACCAGTTTCTGGCTGTTGGTCAGCAAGATGACCCCGCCGACAGCCGTACCGAGCAGCGCGGGATTGATCCGGCTGACCAACCAGGCGGCAATCGGCGCGGCGATCACGCCGCCGACCATGAGCCCGAGCACCACGGGCCAGTTCTCCAGGAACTCCTGGCGCAACCCGACCAGGAAACCGATCGACGCCGACACCGCGACCAGGAACTCCGAAGCGCTCACCGAACCGATGACGGTCCGCGGCGCGGTCTTGCCCTGCGACAGCAGGGTGCTGGTGGTCACCGGGCCCCAGCCGCCGCCACCCGACGCATCGATGAAACCGCCGAACAGGCCGAGCGGGGCCAGGAACTTCGCACTGTGGCTCGTGCCGTGCTCCCCCAGCGTCAGCGGCTTGCCCAGCGAGAAACGCAACAGCACGTAGAGTCCGATGCCCAGCAGGATCGCCGCCATGAGCGGTGCGGCCGACTCCGTGGACAGCGACGACAGCACCGTGGCACCGGCGAACGCACCTGCCGCGCCGGGGATCCCGAGCTTGGCCACCATGGGCCAGTCGATGTTCTTGAAGCGCCAATGCGACACCGCCGACGCCAGTGTCGTGCCGACCTCAGCCAGGTGCACCGCCGCGCTGGCCTGCGCCGAAGCGACACCGCTGAGCACCAGCAGGGTCGAGGCCGTGACACCGAAGGCCATCCCGAGGGCACCGTCGACCAGCTGGGCCCCGAGGCCGACGAGCGTGAAGATCAGAAGCGAACGCATGGGTTCGGCTGCTTTCGATTGTGGTCGCGAAACGACCTGACGATTGACGGGCGCGGATCAGATGCGCGCGCGACACCATTCGTCGAAAGCCATCAACCGGCGCGACGGCCAGAACGGCTCGAGAGCAGCAAGGGCAGACGGTGCGGTGCGGTATGCGCGCTCGGCCACCGGCCACCCCTCTCCCTCGTCGTTAGACAGACTGATCAAGACTACAAGAGGGGCTCAGACCGTGAGCAATCGGTACAGCCCGATCAGGCCCACCACCACGATCACGGCGCGCAAGGCGTTCGGCGACAGCCGGCGACCGTAGTGCGCACCCAGGAAGCCGCCGATCAACGAACCGACCGCGATCAGCCCCGCTGCTTCCCAACTGATCCGGTCGAACGCCACAATCGTGTACGCCAGCGCGGCCACGATGTTGACCAGCAACGACAACAGGTTCTTCGCCGCGTTCATGCGCTGCATGGATTCCGGCAGCAGCGCGCCCATCACCGCGATCAGCAGGATCCCCTGGGCCGCGGTGAAGTAGCCGCCGTAGACACCCACGGCAAAAGTGCCGATCACCAGCACCACCATGCGTTGCGCGCTCACGTGATCGGCGGACTGCCCCGAGGCCTCCGCGCGCCGCCGCGCCCAAGCCTGAATCCTCGGGCCGACCACCACCAGGATCAACGCCAGGATCAGCAGGACCGGCACCACGGTGACGAACACCTTCTCCGGAAGGTGCAGCAGCAGCCAGGAACCCAGCCCCGCGCCGATCAGCGAACCGGGAATCTGCCAGCGCAGTCGCTTCCACTGCCCCCGCAACTCCCGCCGGTAGCCCCAGGTGCCCGAAACCCCGCCGGCGACCAGACCGACCGCATTGGACATCGTCGAGGTGACCGGCGGAATTCCCAGCGCCACCAGCGTCGGGAAGGTGATCAGCGTGCCGGAACCGACGATGGCGTTGATCGCACCCGCACCGACACCGGCCAGCGCGATCAGGATCATGTGGGTGACGGACACTCGGGCCACCCTATCGGCCCAACTTGTGTGCGTTTACCGGCGCCCACCGCCGCTCGATGCACCCAAATCGCGGGCTAGCGCTTCTTGGGTGCGCCCCTCTTCTCGCGCACCCGGACATTGATGCGCACCGGGCTGCCCTCGAAACCGAACTGCTCACGCAGGCGGCGCTCCAGGAACCGGCGGTAGCCGGCCTCCAGGAACCCCGAGGTGAACAGCACGAAGGTCGGCGGCCGGGTGGCGGCCTGAGTGGCGAACAGAATCTTGGGCTGCTTGCCGCCACGCACCGGCGGCGGCGTCGCGGCCACCACCTCTTTGAGGAAGTTGTTCAGCTGGCCGGTCGAGATCCGCTTGTCCCAGGACGCCAGTGAGGTCTCCAGAGCCGGCACCAGTTTCTGCACCGCCCGGCCGGTCATCGCCGAGATGTTGACCCGCGGCGCCCACTGCACCTGCACCAGTTCCCGATCGATCTCTTTGTCCAGCAGGTAGCGCCGGTCCTCGTCGACCAGATCCCACTTGTTGAATGCGATCACCAGGGCCCGCCCGGCATCGATCACCATCGACAGCACCCGCAGGTCTTGCTCGGTCAGCGGCTGCGAGGCATCGATCAGCATGATCGCCACCTCGGCCGCATCAATCGCGCCGTGAGTGCGTACCGAGGCGTAGAACTCGTGTCCGCTGGCCTGGCCCACCTTGCGGCGCAAGCCCGCGGTGTCGACGAAACGCCAAGTCTTTCCGCCCAATTCGATCAGCGAGTCGACGGGATCGACCGTCGTACCCGCGACGTCGTGCACGACGGACCGCTCGTCGCCGGCCAACCGGTTCAACAGCGAACTCTTGCCGACGTTCGGCTTGCCCACCAGCGCCACGCGACGTGGTCCGCCACCACCGCTGCCGGCCACCTCCGACACTTCGGGCAGCTTCTCCATCACGGTGTCGAGCAGATCGGCCACCCCGCGGCCGTGCATGGCGCTGATCGCGTGCGGCTCACCGATGCCCAGCGACCACAGCGCCGCGGCGTCGGCTTCACCCCGTTGGGTGTCAACTTTGTTGGCCGCCAAGAAAACCGGCTTGCCCGACTTGCGCAGCATCCGGGCCGCGGCCTCATCGGCGGAGGTGGCACCGACCACGGCATCGACCACGAGGATGATCGCGTCGGCGGTGCGCATCGCCACGAGCGCCTGGTCGGCCACCAATTGCTGCAGGCCCTTGGCGTCGGGTTCCCATCCCCCGGTGTCCTGCACCGTGAAACGGCGGCCCAACCAGTTCGCGTCGTAGGACACCCGGTCGCGGGTGACCCCGGGGATGTCCTGCACGACGGCTTCGCGACGCCCCAGGATCCGGTTCACCAGAGTCGATTTCCCGACATTGGGCCGACCGACGACGGCCAGCACCGGCGGCGGCGAGGCGGCCTCCTCCAGCACCTCGGCGACTTCGTCGCTGAACTCCCAGTCGCTTTCGTCCGACCAGGTGCCGTCTCCGTCAGAGACGCTCATCGCCGCACCCCCGCATGCTGGGTCACCAGGTCGAGAAGGTGTGCCACGACCTGTGTTTGGTCCATGTCGCTGGTGTCGACCACCAGGGCATCGTCAGCCGCGCGCAACGGCGACACGGCCCGGGTGGAATCGAGGTGGTCGCGCCGCTGCACGTCGGCCAGCACGGCCTCATAGTCGTCGGGCAGCCCGCTCGCGACGTTCTGGGCGTTGCGGCGCCTGGCCCGTTCCTCGGCCGAGGCGGTGAGGAAGATCTTGACGTCGGCCTTGGGCAGCACCACGGTGCCGATGTCACGGCCTTCGACCACCACGCGCCCGCCCGCGGCCGCAAACTCGCGCTGCAGCTCGACCAGCCGGGCCCGCACCCCGGGCACCGCAGAGACCGCCGACACCGCGCGAGTCACCTCGTCGCCGCGGATCTCGTCGGAGACGTCTTCACCGGCCAGATACGCGCGATCCTCACCGGGATCCGAACCCACCCCGATCACCGCGCCCGACGCCACCGTGTCGATCGCCGCGGCATCGCCGAGATCCGTTCCGGCGCGCAGCACCGCCAGCGTGACGATGCGGTACATCGCGCCGGTGTCCAGGTAGCTCGCACCCAGGGCTTGCGCCAAACCTCTTGATACCGAGGACTTTCCGGTCCCGGCCGGCCCATCGACCGCTACCACCAGAGATCCGCTCACATTCCCACCGCCTGATAAAGCTCGCCGACTTCCTTGCGGCTGAGCGCCCTGATACTGCCCGGCCGCTGGTCGCCGAGCGCCACCGAACCGATGTCGGTGCGGACCAGTTCCTGCACCGGGAAATCCACCGCGGCCAGCATTCGCCGCACGATGCGGTTGCGGCCCTCGTGCAGGGTGACCTTCACCAGGGTTTTACCCGGCACGGTGTCCACCACCGCGAAATCGTCGACATGAGCGGGGCCGTCGTCCAGTTCGACACCGGCGCGCAGCTTCTTGCCCAGCCCCCGCGGCACAGTCCCGATCACGGTCGCCACATAGGTTTTCGGAATCTCGTACGACGGGTGCATCAGGCGGTGGGCGAGCTCCCCGTCGTTGGTCAGCAGCAGCAGCCCCTCGGTGTCGGCGTCGAGCCGGCCGACGTGAAACAGCTTCTTGTTGCCCCGAACCCGGTGTTCCACCAGGTCACCCACGCAGGGGCGGCCCCGCTCGTCGGACATCGTGGACAGCATGCCGCGGGGTTTGTTGATCGCCAGGTACACCAGGGTGTCGTCGAGCACCACCCGCGAACCGTCCACCCTGATCTCGGCCGTCGCTGGATCGACCCGCGTGCCGAGCTCGGTCACCAACCGGCCGTCCACCTCGACGCGGCCGTCGGTGATCATCCGTTCGGCCACCCGCCGGGAGGCAATTCCGGCCTGGGACAACACTTTCTGCAGTCGCACGCCTTCTTCGTCAGCCATGTCAGTCCTTGTCCACGTCGAAGGCCATCGGCTGGTCGCCACCAGACGAACCGCCGTTGAGTTTGGCGAAACGCGGCTCATCACCGAGAGATTCGCTCAGATCGTCGATCACGTCGACATCGGGCAACAGCGGTGCGATGTCGGGCAGATCGGACAGCGAGGTCAAGCCCAGCCGCTCCAGGAACAACTCGGTGGTGGCGAAGGTGGCCGCACCGGTGTCGGGGTCGGTACCCGCCTCGGTGATCAGACCGCGCGCCACCAGGGTGCGCATCACGGCGTCCACGTTCACGCCGCGCACCGCGCTCACCCGCGCCCGGGTCACCGGTTGCCGGTAGGCCACCACGGCCAGAGTCTCCAGGGCAGCCCGGGTCAGTTTGGATCGGGCTCCGTCGAGCAGCAGCCGCTCGACGTATGGGGCGTACCGCGCCCGGGTGTACATCCGCCAACCGCCGGCGGCCTCGCGCAGGTCGATGCCGCTGTCCCGGGCCGCCAGTTCCTCGGACATCAGGCGCAGTTTGGCCATCACCCGGTAGGCGGGCTGCTCGGTCGCCGAGGCCAGCGCATCCACCGTGACGGGCGTGTCCACCACCAGCAGCAGCGCTTCCAACACAGCGCCCAGCTCAGAGTCTTCGAGCTCGGGAACCGTCGCCACATCGATGCCCAGGTCATCTCCGACCGGGGTCACCTCACCCGGGGCATCATCGGACCGCTCTCCGGAATCGGAGATCTCGTCAGTCATTGTTCTCGCTATTCTTCCGCATCAGCGGTGGCCAGATGTTCGCTGGTAGGCCGATCTCCGGTCCACGAAACCTGGAGCACTCCAAGCGGTTCTGGTTGCTCGAATGCTACCGCCTTGGCTCGGAACAGTTCGAGCAGCGCCAGGAAGCGGCCGACGATCTGAAGCCCGTCGGTGCACTCTGCCACGAGTTCGGCGAAAGTCGCCCATTCGCCGATCCCGCGCTGTTCCAGCAGGGCAATGATGCGGTGGGCCTGTTCGGGCACCGACACCTTGGGCGCGTGGATGTGGTCGGTGCCGACCGTCGGCACCGGCCGCGGGGTGAGGGCGGCGGCCGCGATCTCGGCGAATCTGCCGGCGTCGACGCCGAGCATCACCTCGGGCAGCAGGTCGGAGTACCGGTCTTCCAGGGACACCGCCCGCGGATAGCTGCGCAGGGCCGCAGCCTCCAGTTCGGCGAACATCAACGCGACGTTCTTGAACGCGCGGTACTGCAAAAGGCGCGCGAACAGCAGGTCACGGACCTCCAGAAGCGCGAGATCCTCCTCGTCGTGCACCTCGCCCGACGGCAGCAGCCGCGCGGCCTTCAGGTCCAGCAGCGTGGCCGCGATGACCAGGAACGTCGTGGTCTCGTCCAGCTCCAGGCGGGCGCCGATCTCTTTGGTATAGGCGATGAAATCGTCGGTGACCTGGTGCAATGCCACCTCGGTGACATCGAGGCGGTGCGCGAAGATCAGCTGCAACAGCAGGTCGAACGGTCCCTCGAAGTTGGTGAGCCGAACCTGGAAGCGGTTCTGCTGGTCACCGGTGGGCTCCCCGGCCGCGGCAGCTGATTCGGCACCATCGGTGGTCGGGGTGTTCAGGACATCGTTCACGCGCCGAACCGGTCGATGACTTCGCGCGCCAGCGATCGGTAAGCCACCGCACCCCCGGACTTGGGCGCCCAGGTGGTGATCGGCTCGCCGGCCACACTGGTCTCCGGGAACCGCACGGTCCGGGTGATCACGGTGTCGAACACCAGATCGCCGAACCGTTCCACGACACGGGCCATCACCTCACGCGCGTTGACGGTGCGGGGGTCATAGCGGGTCACCAGGATGCCGCTGATGGACAACTTCGGGTTGAGCCGGTCGTGCACCTTGTCGACGGTGTCGGTCAGCAGAGCCAGCCCCCGCAACGAGAAGTACTCGCATTCGGTGGGGATGATCACACCGTCGGCGCAGGCCAAGCCGTTGACGGTGAGCAGGCCCAGCGACGGCTGGCAGTCGATCAGCACGTAGTCGTAGCGGTCCAGCACCGGATACAGGGCACGGGCCAGTGACTGCTCGCGGCCGACCTCGTTGACCAGCTGGATCTCGGCGGCCGACAGGTCGATGTTGCTGGGCACCAGGTCCATGCCGCTGACCCGGGTCTTGATCACCACGTCGTCGATCGACACCCGCGGTTCGACCAGAAGGTTGTGCACCGTGTGCTCGAGCTCGTAGTGCGGCACTCCGAGACCGGCCGACAGTGCGCCTTGGGGGTCCAGGTCGACCAGCAGGACCCGGCGACCGTACTCGGCCAGGCTGGCGCCCAGGTTGATGGTCGAGGTGGTCTTGCCGACCCCGCCCTTCTGGTTGCACATCGCGATGACTTTGGCCGGACCGTGAGTGGAACGCGGTTGCGGTTCTGGAATGTCGCGCGGCGGCCGGCCCGTCAGACCGAGCTCGGGCACGTTGTGTTCGAAGAGGCCGTCGTGTGCGCTGTCGTCGTTCACGCCAGACCGCCACCGGTCCGGCATCCCGCAGTCTTAACGCACATCCCGGCAAGTTTAACGTCGCTACGCAGCCAGGACGGGCAGACCCGCGGGCAATCAGACGCATATGGTGTGCGTCATGAGTCTCAAACAGCGGCTGCCGCTGTTGCGGTGGTCGTTCATCAGGATGGGAATCGGCGCCCGGCACTTCTCGAAGACGGGACAGTGGGGCGACGGCCGGGAGGCCGCGGCCGCGGATTACGTCGAGGCCAACGCCCGCTCGGGTGACCTGGACGACGTCATCGCCACCATCGACAAATTCGCCTACGAGAAGTCGTTTCTGATCAACGTGGGCGACGAGAAGGGTGCTCTGCTCGACGCGGCAGTGATCCGGGCCAATCCCCGGCTGGCCCTCGAGTTGGGCACCTACTGCGGGTACGGGGCGATGCGCATCGCCCGCGCCGCGCCGGTGGCGCGGGTGTTCTCGGTCGAGTTCTCCCCCACCAACGCCGACATCGCACGCCGCATCTGGGCACATGCCGGAGTGTCCGACCGGATCACGTGCGTGGTCGGGACGATCGGCGACGGCGGACGCACGCTCGACGCGCTTGCGGCCCACGGGTTCGACGCCGGCGCGCTGGATTTTCTGTTCCTCGACCACGACAAGAACGCCTACCTGG
Organism: Mycolicibacterium senegalense; assembly: GCF_019645875.1. Lineage (GTDB taxonomy): Bacteria > Actinomycetota > Actinomycetes > Mycobacteriales > Mycobacteriaceae > Mycobacterium > Mycobacterium senegalense. The sequence goes on from NZ_CP081000.1 coordinate 3,066,541, forward strand.
CTGATCTGCACAGCCTGCTGGACCGTGGGTGGCTGCACCAGGGCTCGATCGTGGTCGCCGACAACGTGAAGCTGCCGGGAGCACCGAAATACCTGGCCTACATGCAGCAGGAACAGGGCTCTCGCTGGGACACCAGGCATCACAAGACACATGCCGAGTACCAGACCCTGCTGCCCGACCTGGTACTGGAGTCGGAGTACCTGGGCGGTTAACGCGCCCGGGGGTGTGCGCCCGCCCAGACCTCGCGCAGCGTGTGGACCGTGACCATGGTGTAGATCTGCGTGGTGGTCACCGACGCGTGGCCGAGCAGTTCCTGGACGACGCGCACGTCGGCGCCGCCGTCGAGCAGGTGGGTTGCGAAGGAGTGCCGCAGTGTGTGGGGCGATACCGCCGAGGTGATGCCGGCCCGTGCGGCCGCATCCTGCAGCACCTGCCAGGCGCTCTGCCGCGACAGCCGCCCGCCGCGGGCGTTCAGGAAGATCCCGGGCGTGCCGCGGCCACGCCGGGCCAGGTCCGGGCGGCCCCGCACCAGGTAGGCGTCGAGGGCGCTGACAGCGGGACGGCCGATGGGCACCAGCCGCTGCTTACCGCCCTTGCCGCGCAGCAGCACCGAACGCGCCTGGGTATCGACGTCATCGACGTCGAGGCCCACGGCCTCGGAGATACGGGCACCGGTGGAGTACAACAACTCCAGAAGCGCCCGGTTGCGCAGTGTCAGCGGCCCGTCGGCCTCGCTGTCTCCGCCGGCGGCCTCGAGCAGCGCGACAACCTCGTCGAGGGTGAGGCTCTTGGGCAGCCGCCGGCTGGGCGTGGGCGGTTTCACGCCGCGGGCGACGTCGAGTTCGGTCATGCCCTCTGCCGTGGCGAACCGGTGCAGGCCGCGGACGGCCACTACGGCCCTGGCCGCCGAAACCGCTGACAGCCCAACCACACCCGATTCGGGATCACCCCGGCGCAACTCGATCAGGAAGTCGCTGACATCCGACTCGACCACCTCGGCCAAGTCGTGGATTCCGCGTTCGGTCAGGTGCTCGGCGTAGCGGCGAAGGTCGCGCCGGTACGAGCTCAAGGTGTTGGCCGCCACGCCCCGCTCGATCGTCAGGTGATCGAGGTAGCCCTGGACTTGGTCATCGAGGGCCGACCGGAGGGGCGACGGTGTGGTCATGACAGCCCTTTACGCCGCCTGAACGCGCTCGGCCGGTCGGTCCACTCGGCCTCGACCGGTCGTAACGGCTGCGCGTCCGGCATCGCGTGCGCGGCCAGAATGCCCGCTACCGCAATGCCGTTCACGATGTCACCGGAGAACACCCGCCGCACCGCTTCCCCGAGCGGCACCCGCTCGACCACCATGTCGGCTTCCTCGTGCTCGGCGTCGGGGCGTTTGACGTCAGTGAGCCCGGTGGCCAGGAATATCCGCACGCTCTCGTCGGAGAACCCCGGCGTCGAATCGAGATCGACCAGCACACGCCAGTGCGCGGCAGCCAGGCCTACCTCTTCTTCGAGTTCGCGTGCGGCGGTCACCTCGGGCCGTTCCCCGCCGAGGTCGAGGAGGCCGGCAGGCAGTTCCCAGAGCCGACGGCCCACCGGGTGACGGTACTGGTACACCAGCACCACGTTGCCGTCGTCGTCGAGGGCCACCACGGCGACCGCACCATAGTGCTCGACCACCTCGCGCCGGGCCTGCCCGCCGCCGGGCATGCTGACCTCATCCGCACGCAGCTCGAAAATGTTTCCGACGTAGACGGTTTCGCTGGCGAGCGTCTCGAAATCGTGTTCAGCCAAGGGAAGCGGCTTCGGATTCGTCCGCCGCGCTCGCGGCGGCGTCTTCTTCCTGGGGCTCCTCGGCGAAATGTTCGGGAAGGTCCATGCCGGGCAACCGCTCCGCGGCCTTGTAGTCCAGCGCCGCACCGATGAAGGCCGCGAACAGCGGGTGCGGCCGGGTGGGACGGCTCTTGAGCTCGGGGTGCGCCTGCGTGCCGACCAGGAAGGGGTGGATCTTCGCGTCGTATTCGACGAACTCCACCAGGTGGCCGTCGGGCGAGGTGCCGCTGAACCGCAGCCCGCTCTCGGCGATGCGGTCCCGGTAGGCGTTGTTGACCTCGTAGCGGTGCCGGTGCCGTTCGGACACCTCGGTGGCCTGGTAGGCATCGGCCACGATCGAACCCAATTCGAGCACCGCGGGATAGGCGCCGAGTCGCATGGTGCCGCCAAGGTCCGCCTCGCCGGCCACCGCGTCCTGCTGATCGGCCATGGTGGAAATCACCGGATCCGGTGTCTTCGGGTCGAATTCGGCCGAATTGGCGCCGGTGATCCCAACCGACCGGGCCGCCTCGATCACGATGCACTGCAGCCCCAGACACAGTCCCAGCACCGGCAGGCCACGCTTACGGGCGAACGAGATCGCGCCGAGCTTGCCCTCGATGCCGCGGATTCCGAAGCCGCCGGGGATGAGCACCCCGTCGACATCGGACAGTGCGGCCGCCGCACCGGCGTCGGTCTCGCAGTCATCGGAGGCGACCCACCGGATCTCCACTTTGGCCCGGTGTTTGAAGCCGCCGGCGCGCAGCGCCTCTGCCACCGACAGATAGGCATCTGACAGGTCGATGTACTTGCCCACCAAGGCGATTCGTACGGTCTCTTGCGGCTCGTGGACCCGGCGCAGCAGATCATCCCACTCCGACCAGTCCACGTCGCGGAAAGGCAGGTTCAGCCGGCGCACCACGTACGCGTCGAGTTCCTCGCGGTGCAACACCTTGGGGATGTCGTAGATGGACGGTGCGTCCGGAGTGGAGATCACACCGTCGACGTCGACGTCGCACATCAGCGCGATCTTGTTCTTGAGCGGTTCGGGAACGTCGCGGTCACACCGCAGGATCAGCGCGTCCGGCGTGATACCGATGCTGCGCAACGCCGCCACCGAGTGCTGGGTCGGCTTGGTCTTGAGCTCACCGGAGGGAGCCAGATAGGGCACCAGCGACACGTGCAGGAAGAAGCAGTTCTCCCGGCCGACCTCGTGGCGCACCTGGCGCGCAGCCTCCAGGAACGGCAGTGACTCGATATCGCCTACCGTGCCGCCGATTTCGGTGATCACGACGTCAGGGCGGCGACCCGCCGCGTCCGGCGCGGCCATCGCCAGGATGCGGCTCTTGATCTCGTCGGTGATGTGCGGAATCACCTGCACGGTATCGCCCAGGTACTCGCCGCGGCGTTCCTTGGCGATCACCGACGAGTACACCTGACCGGTGGTCACGTTGGCCGACTGCGACAGGTCGCGATCCAGGAATCGCTCGTAGTGGCCGACGTCCAGGTCGGTCTCGGCGCCGTCCTCCGTGACGAACACCTCACCGTGCTGGAACGGGTTCATGGTGCCCGGATCGACGTTCAGGTAGGGATCGAGTTTCTGCATCGTCACCTGCAGCCCCCGCGCGGTGAGCAGCTGACCGAGGCTAGAAGCGGTCAGCCCCTTACCCAGTGAAGACACCACACCACCGGTGACGAAGAGGTGTTTGGTGGCGGTGTGCGGGTGCTTGCGTAAGGCGGGCAAAAGCATCCTCCGTGACGACGGGCAGGGGATCGATAAAACAAGCTGTGGCCTGCCGACCCACGGAAGTTCACCTTAACACCGACACCGACAAGCCGTCGCTGGCGCGCCGCCCGCATCCACGGGAAAACCCGGCTATTGCGGGACCGTGACCGACGTCGCTCCCTGTCCGGTCCCGTATTTGCCGGGCTTGCCGCCGCTGACCAGATCGCCCAGAGCCAGCACGGCCGTGATCTGCCCGGCGCTGGAATCGGCATCGTCCACGGTGCTGACCACAGCATTCAGACCGGCATCTGACCTGGTCACGGCAACCGGGCCGGTTCCAGAGGCCGACCCCGACCGCCCAGCGAGCACGGTACCGGTGCCGTGCGGCGCGAGTCCCGCCGCGAACCGGGCCACGGTGGCACCGCGGTTGCCGCCGTCCGCGCCGAACCCGCCGCCGGTGATGATCAGCGCCGTGTTGGCCGCCCCGATGTGCGGATCGTCATAGGTCAGGAACCCGGTGTCACGCAATGCGGCGAGCACGGTCTGCCGTTGGGTGTCGTCGACCGGCGCCGCGGCCGGGTTCCGGTCGATCAACAGCGTTATGCCCAGCAGGTCGCCGGCCTGCGAACCCTGGTCGACTGCTGCGGTGCTCAGTTGCTTGCCCGCGGGCACGATCGGTGAGTTGACCACCGAGAGCAGTTTGTCCGCCGAATTTGCCTCGACGAACTCGCTGGTGAGAGAAACCTTGCCGGTCACTGTCCCGCCGGCGTCACGGATGAACCGCGACACGGCTTCGACGTCACCATCTGCGGCATCGGGCGTGCGGAACAGCACCACCGACTTGTCCTTCAACGTGTCGCGCACCATCCGGGGCGCCAGCTGTGCGTCGAATTCACCTGCCGCATTGAGCTTTTCATTCAGCGCGTTCTTGCCGTCGGTGAGGGTCTCGATCTGGTGCTGTAAGTCCTTCTTGTCGTCACGAAGTCCCGACAGCACGGTGTTCGACAGCAGACCCGAACCGAGGGCCACCCCGATAGCCAGCGCCAGGAAGACCGCCGCCAGCGAGATGGCGTGTGCACGTAGCGTGATCACAGCTCACCGACCTGTTCAGCTGACGAGGTTCTGGACCCAGAGGGTGAAGCGGTTCCAGTAGTCGACGACCCAGTCGAGCACGGCGCCATCGGCCCGGGACACCCACAGGGCCACGACCACCGCGACGAGCATCGCCAGCACCAACAAGGCGATCGCGCCACCGGACACCCGGCTGCGGTACAGCGTCGCCACCGCCTTGGCGTCGACGAGTTTCTCCCCCACCTTCAACCGGGTCAGGAACGTCGAGGGGTTGCTGCGCTGGCGCGAGCGGTCGAAGAACTCCTCGATCGAGGCGGTGTGGCCCGCCGTGACGATCAGCGAGGCCCCGTGATGATCACAGAGCAACAGCGCCAGATCCGCCGCCGAGCCGGCCGCCGGGAAGGTCATCGCCCCGACCCCGAGGTCCTGGATGCGCTCCAGGCCCGCGGCATGCCCGTCGGCGTCTGCCGGCAGCACCACCTGGGCACCGCACCGCAGCACCTCGACGCTCATCTTGTCCGGATCGCCGACGATCAGGGCGGGCCGATAGCCGGCCTTACGCAGTACGTCTGCGCCGGCCCCGACGCCGACCAGCACGGGCTGGTACTCCTTGATGAACGGCTTGAGCGCCTTGAGGTCCTCAGCGGCATTGGGTTCCTCGGCGACGATCACCACATGCCTGCGGTGCAGGTCCACGTCGATATTCGGGATTCCGATGCCATCGATGAGCAGCGGGCTCTCACTGCGGATGAACTCGATGGTGTTGCCCGCGAAGGCCTCCAGATGCGCCACCAGGCCGCTCTTGGCGTCATGCATCAGCTCGTGGATCTCTTGATCGTTGCGCTCGGTGCCCAGCGCGATGCGGCGGTCACCGGAGTAGACGCCGCCGTTGTTCAGCCGGATCCGCGCCCCGTCTTTGATCTTCTTGAAGATCTCCGGGCCGGCCTCGTCGATGAGGACGACACCGTTGGCGACGAGCACCTCGGGCCCCAAGTTCGGGTAGCGCCCGGAGATCGATGGCGAGGCGTTGACGACACCGGCGATCTGGGCTTCGACCAGCGCATCAGCGGTGATCCGGTCGAGATCCTGGGCGTCGAGTACCACGATGTCGCCGGGGCCGATGCGACGCAGCAGCCGATCGATGTCGCGGTCCACTCGAGCAGTGCCGGTCACTCCCGGACGAGAATTGGCATTGCGGGTGAGCAGCGTGGCCATCTTCATGTGCCGATTCTGTCGGGCGGCGGCGGTCGGGCGGCGGAGGCGCGCCGTAACACCAGCCCCACAAGTTGGCTTTAGTCACATCAGTAACAGCAGTCGGGTCTCAATCCCGCTTCGCCGCATAGTGCCGTGCGGCTTTGGCCCGGTTGCCACAGGTGGCCATGGAATGCCAGCGCCGCGCCCCGTTCTTGGAGGTGTCGTAGAACCAAAGGATGCAGTGCGGGTGCGCGCACTGCTTGATCCGCTCGGGCGACTCGCCCAGCAATCGCAGCAGGTCTTGGGCGGCCAACCATCCGGCCAGCCATTCCGACTGCGCCACCTCGACGCTTTCCGACGGGCCCGACTCGGTGAGCGTGCGCCGGATCCGGCCCCGTTCCAGCACCTCGTTGACCCCGTCGCGAGAGCCGTCCCGCACTGCCCGCAAGATCGCCTCGCGGGCCACAAGCAGGGCGCACCGCGACTTCTCGTCAGCCTCGCAGCGGTCGTCGAGCCCGTTGGCCAGCAACCAGGTCCGCAGCCCATCGATGCCCGAGAGAAGATCCTGCGGCCCATCCGCCGACATCCACCGGGTGTTCAGCAGATCCAGCGCGAGGGGTTCGCCGACATGAGGCCGCGGATCGGGCATACCTGAGGGTAACCATGCACAGCCGTCGAAGGAGCATCCATCGAACTAACCACTGAAATAGAGATAGATGGTTGACGATGCCGCGCCCGCCGTTCTAACCTGCTTAAGCACATACATTGGTTAGCCACTCAGGAGGACTGCATGACCGCGACCACCACGCCCCAGCTCGCCACCGGACACGTCGGCATCAACGTCACCGATCTGGACCGCTCGGTTGCGTTCTATCGCAACGCGTTGGGTTTCGAACCGCTGGCCATCAACAGCGACGGCGAGCACCGGTACGCCTTCCTCGGCACCGGCGGGACCCTCCGGCTGACGCTGTGGCAGCAGAGCAATGGCCGGTTCTCGACGGAAACACCCGGATTGCACCATCTTTCGTTCGAAGCGGCCAGTATCGATGAGGTGCGGACGGTTGAGGCCGCGCTGAAGGCACTGGGTACCGAGTTCGCGCACGACGGCGTCGTCGCCCATGGCGAGGGAACATCCTCCGGGGGCATCTTCTTCACCGATCCCGACGGAACCCGGCTCGAGGTGTACGCGCCGACCGGCGCGCAGGCCGCTCTCGCACCCACCGGAGCGGCACCCACCTGTGGATTCTTCTGAACCGGAAAGGTGACGATGTATCACTCCGGTGAGCTGGCCGTGCAGCGCCGAATGGGACAGGACGCCATCGCCGCCCGCGTCGGCCGCATGATCCGTTCTGAGGTGCCCGCGGCTGCCGCCACGTTCCTCGCCGAACAGCCGATGGTCGTCATCGCCGCCGCCGATGACGAAGACCGGGTATGGACCAGCTTGATGGCTGGTCCGCCCGGCTTCGTCCACGCCGGCGACGCACGCACCATCACCATCGACACGCTGCCGGCACCGGGCGATCCACTCCGGGACGTGCTGCGCACGCCACAGCAGATCGGGCTGATCGCCATCGAGCCGCAGACCAGGCGCCGGATGCGGGTCAACGGAGCAGCGGAACCGGCAGGCAGCGGTCTGAGAATTGTCCCGGACCAGGTGTATTCGAACTGCCCGAAGTACATCTCCCGCAGGGACATCGCCCGCCGCGAGTCCGCCACGGAAATGCCCGAAGCACACCGAGGCCAGGCACTCACGGACCGGCAGCAGGAGTTCGTCGCCACCGCCGACGCCTTCTTCGTCGGTTCGGCGGACGCCGCGGGCAATGCCGACGCGTCTCACCGCGGCGGCAATCCGGGATTCGTGCAGGTGCTCACGGCCCGTCGGCTGCGGTGGCCGGACTATCGCGGGAACTCGATGTTCATGACGCTGGGAAACATCGCGGCGAACCCGCGGTGCGGGCTGTTGATGGTCGACTGGGCGTCCGGATCGACGCTTCAGCTCACCGGGACTGCCGAGATCAATTGGGAGGAAGCCGATTCCGGCGCCGGCACGCAATGCGCTGTCGACTTCACGATCGACGAGGTGGTGGAGTTGACCCATGTCAGCCCGCTGCGGTGGACGGCGCCCGAACTGTCACCGGCCAACCCGGGCCTGGCTACCGGACGGGGCTAGGGCGCGCTGCGCTCCTGCTGGGCGGCCTCCAGTAGTTCCCTGGCGTGTGCCCGGCCGCTGTCGGATTCCCCCAGTCCGGCCAGCATCCGGGCCAGTTCGGCGACCCGATCCTCGTCGTCGATGCGGCGCACGCCGCTGGACTTGGCCCGTCCGTTGCCGCTGTCCACCACCAGGTGGGCGTCGGCGAATGCGGCGACCTGAGGCAGGTGGGTCACCACGATGACTTGGTGGGTACGGGCCAGCCGGGCCAGCCGGCGACCGATCTGCACCGCGGCTCGGCCGCCGACCCCGGCGTCGACCTCGTCGAACACCATCGTGGTGCCCGCCGTCGACGCCGACAGCACCACCTCGAGAGCCAGCATCACGCGGGACAGCTCACCGCCGGAGGCACTCTTGGCCAGCGGCAGCACGTCTGCGCCGCGGTGCGCGGTGAATCCGAACTCGACCGCGTCCACACCGTCGTGGCCGGCGTGCAGCACCTCGCCGTCGGGCATCGTCAGCGGTGCCGAATCGTCGGCCCGGGCCGGCATCGGAGCGACCCCGATGGTGAACACCGCGTTGGCCATGGCCAGTCCGGCAAGTTCAGCGGTCACTGCCTTGGCCAGACCCTTCGCCGCCTTGGACCGGGCTTTCGTGAGTTCGACTGCCGCAGTGACCACTTGAGCTTCCAGCTCGGCGACTTTCCGGTCCAGGGCGGCCAGGCTCTCCTCGGACACGTCGAGCTGCACCAACCGTTCGGCGGCGTCGCGCGACCACGCCAACACTCCGTCGATGTCGGCGGCGTACTTGCGCGTGAGGGTGCGCAGCTCAGCCTGCCGCGCCAGCTTGGTCTCCAAAGTGCTGGCATCGCTGGGCAATTCGGACAGATAGTGGCCGAGCTCGCCGGACACATCGCCGATCACCGCCATGGCCTCGGCCAGGCGGACAGCCAGCGCCTGCAACGTCGAATCGTCGGTAGATTCCAACGCCGCCTGCGCGCGACCCACGCCGTCGGCCGCCGAAGTGGATTCCGGCGTCGGCTCGTCGAGTTCCCCGGCCAGCGCGAACCGGGCGGTCTGAGCGGCCTCGCGTAGCGCGTCCAGTTCCGACAGCCGCCGGATATCGGCGATGATCGCCTCGTCCTCACCCGGTTCCGGTGCGACCGCATCGATTTCGTGGATGCCGAAGCTGAGCCGGTCGGCCTCCTGGGCCAACTCCCTGGCCCGCCGACGACGGTCGGCCAGGTCACGACGTGCCGTCAGCCACTCGTCGCGCATACTCCGGTAGCGGGCCAGCGGTTTGTCCACCTCAGCGAACCGGTCCAGCGCCGCACGCTGCTCATCCGGGCGCATCAGCCGCAGCTGATCGTTCTGACCATGCAGGGTCAACACCTGGGCGGTGAAATTGCTCAAAGACTTGGCAGGCACGCTGCGCCCGCCCAGATAGGCTCGCGACGGCCCGGCCCGGCTGACCGACCGGGCCGCGATCACGCTGCCGTCGTCGTCGCGCTCGGCGCCCGAGGACTCCAGAATCTCCTCGACCCGGCCGGTCACGTCCTCACCGAGTTCGATTGTGCTGAAACGGCCTTCCACCACGGCGCGGTCGGAACCCGAACGCACCCTCGTCGCGTCCGCCCGCGCCCCGCCGAGCAGGTGCAGGCTGGTCACCACCATCGTCTTACCGGTACCGGTCTCGCCGGTCAGTACGGTCAACCCGCGGTCGAACTCCGCGGTGGCAGCACTGATCGCGCCCAACGACTCGATACGAATCTCTGACAGCACAGGTATCTACTGCCCCCGCCATCCGGTGACCGGCAACCGGAACTTGCGAACCAGCCGGTCGGTGAACGGCGCCGAGTCCAACCGCACCCACTTCAGCGGGGTCCCGCAGCGGGTCACTTCCAGCCGGCCACCGGCCGGCACCACCATCTCGCGACGCCCGTCGCAGAACACCAGCGCATCGTTGCCGCGCGCCTCGATCTCGATCGCGATACTGGCCAAGGGACTGGTCACCATCGGACGGGCGAACAACGCGTGAGCATTGTTGGGCACCACCAGAATCGCTTCCAAGTCGGGCCAGAGCACCGGGCCGCCGGCCGAGAACGCGTAGGCCGTGGAGCCCGTAGGCGTCGACACCAGCACCCCGTCACAGCCGAACGACGAGACCGGGCGACCGTCCACCTCCAACACGACGCCCAGCACTCCGAGCCGGGGCCCCTTCTCCAGACTGGCCTCGTTGAGCGCCCACCCGCGGTTGACCACATCGGTGCCGACCCGCACCACGATGTCGAGGGTCATCCGCTCTTCGATGCGGTAGTCACGTTCGATGACGCGTTCGAGCACGTGATCGATGGCCTCGGCCTCGGCTTCGGCCAGGAATCCGATCCGGCCCAGATTGACTCCCAGCACCGGGATCTCGACATTGCGCGCGAGCTCAGCGGCGCGCAGGAACGTGCCGTCCCCGCCGAGCACCAGCACCAGCTCACACCCTTCGGCGGCGCGCTCGTCGGCGTCGACCACCTGGATGTCCACACCGAGGGCGCGCATGTCGTCGGGCGCCAGGTGCAGCGGCCCTCGATCCACAGCCTCCGCCGAGAGCACCTTCAGACCAATCCCGTTGTCGCCGAGCACCTTTTCCACCCGGCGGGCGACTTCGGTCGCCTCGTCCCGGCCGGTGTGCACCACCAACAGGATCGTGCGGTCTTGAGTCATTGCGGCCCCTCCTCGACCGCCCGCCGAACCGCCTGCTCCAGCGACTCGCCGTCGAGCCGACGGTCGCCTCGGGCACGCAGGTGCAGGAAGTACTCGACATTGCCCGATGGTCCGGGAAGCGGGCTGGCCGTCACATCGACAGCATGCCACTGCAAGGCCGCGGCCTTGCGGGCGACCGTGCACACCGCGTCGATGCGCAACTCCGGATCGGAGACCACGCCGCCCGCCCCGACGCGGTCCTTGCCGACCTCGAACTGCGGTTTCACCATCGGAACGATATCGGCGTCGGCCACCGCACAGGCCGTCAGCGCGGGAAGTACCGTGGCCAGCGAGATGAACGACAGGTCGGCGACGATCAGCTGTACCGGCCCGCCGATCGCCTCCGGAGTCAGCTCCCGCACATTGGTGCGTTCCAGCACGTGCACCCGCTCGTCAGAGCGCAGCGGCCAGGCCAGTTGGCCGTAACCCACATCGGCGGCCACCACCTCGGTGGCGCCGCGGTCGAGCAACACTTCGGTGAAGCCCCCGGTGGAGGCCCCGGCGTCCAGGCAGCGTCGTCCCTCGACGACGACGTCGAATGCGTCCAGCGCACCGATCAGCTTGTGAGCCCCACGCGACACCCAGGTACGTTCCGCCGAGGCGATGACGGTGATGTTGGTGTCCGGTGCGACCGCTGTCGCTGGTTTCGCCGCCGGCATGCCGTCGATGCGCACGCGGCCGGCCTCGATCAGTTCGGCCGCCTGCTGGCGAGACCGGGCCAGGCCCCGGCGCACCAGCTCGGCATCAACGCGAGCGCGCCGCGCCACCGGCGCTCACCTTTCGGCCGCCTGCGATCCGCCCGGCTGCCCCCTGTCGACAGATTCGAGAGCCTGCACCAGCAGATCGTGGGCCTGCTCGAGCCGCGCAGCCACCACGTCGATGTCCATGCCTTCGAGCGCGGACGGGCCCAGCGCCGGGTCGGGCACGCCTGCCAGGACTTCTGCCACCTGGGCACGCAACTGGTCGGGATCGGTACTCATAGCGGTACTCACGCTAGTCGATGGCGGCCTACAGCAACGACCAACATTGCAGCGCCCGGCGCGCTGTGTCGTCGCCGGCAGCCACCGTCAACGCAGCCCGGTCCAGGTTCGCGTGCCATACCGCGTGTGCGGTGGCCCGCACCACCGACAGGTCATCCACCGGCTCCTGACCGGTGGCGTACACCGTGGCGGTGCCGGTGTCGACGTCGATTCGCCAGGCCGGGCTCGGCCCGATGCGCAGGGCATCGGCATCGGCGTGCAGGCCCCGCAGATCGGCGGCCAGATAACCGGGGCGTTCCGCGGGCACAGCAGCCACGGCCTCGCGGGCGGTGCTGACGCCGGTGAGCACCATCAGGCTCGGCAGCCCAGCTGCCACTGCCCCGGCGATATCCGTGTCGAGGCGATCTCCGACCACGAGAGGGGTTGCGAAACTTCCCCGGCTCAGCGCATTGTTCATCAGAGTCGGCTGCGGCTTACCGGCCACCAGCGGCTCCTGCTCAGTCGCGGCCCGCAGCGCGGCGACCATCGAACCGTTACCCGGGAGCAACCCCCGCTCGGACGGCAATGTGAGATCGACGTTGGCGGCCACCCACAACGCTCCGGCCCGGATAGCCAGCGCGGCCTCCGCCAGATTGGGCCACGCGGTATCCGGTGAATGGCCCTGCACCACTGCGACGGGGCTCTCGTCGAACGTACGGACCGGGTTCAAACCGGCGTTGCGGACCTCAGCGGCAAGCGCATCCGTGCCGACCACCAGAACCGTTGAGCCCGACGGCAAATGGGCAGCCAACAGATGTGCCGCGCTCTGGGCGCTCGTCACCACATCGTCGGACGCGGCGGTGAAGCCCAGCTCACGCAGGTGCTCAGCGACCTGTTCGGGCGCACGCGAGGCGTTGTTGGTGACATAGAGGACCCGGGCGTCCAAACCGGCCAGGCTTTCAAGTGCCCCTACCGTGGGCTGGTGACCGCGAAAGACCGTGCCATCAAGATCTAGCAGCAGGCAATCATGTTGCCGCGCAAGTGTGGTCACGTCAGGAAAGCTCCGTGATCCGGTCTTCCGCGTCGGTGATGCCATCGGTGTCTGCCTGCTCTGCGTAAACAAACCACTGCAGGGCCTCATCGGTACGTCCGAGCGCCAGCAGAGTGTCGGCATATACGTAGAAAAGCCGGGCCGGCGTCGGGCCCACCCTGGTCGGGTCCAGCTGAGGTGTCGACAGAATCGCCAACGCCTGTTCCAACTGACCGAGGTCCGTACGGGCGCCGGCAGTCACGATCCGGAGCTCGTCGGCATCGTCACCGGTGAGTGCGGCGGCCTCGTCACTGCGAGCCAACTCCAACGCGCGCTCGGGACGGCCGACACCGCGTTCGCAATCGGCGATCATCGGCAGCAGCGCCGACTTGCTGCCCATCCGACGGGCCGCCCGTAGTTCGGCAAGGGCTTGAGCCCAGTCACCGCTGTGATAGGCGGCGATGCCGACCGCCTCACGTACCACCGCGATCCGGCCGGCCCGGTTGCGGGCGGCGCGGGCGTGAGCGAGTGCAGCTGCGGGATCTTCGTCGAGGAGCTTGCCTGCCATCACAAGATGCCTTGCGACGAAATCAGCGGTGGCCTTGTCCAGCGTCACCAGTTCCCGACGCACGTCCGGGGCCAACTCCTTGGCCTCGACATCGGCCGGCAACTTCGGGCCGTCGTTACGGGGTTCGGCGTCCTCGGTGGGCTGGGCCTGACGGGCCCTGCCCGGTCCGGAATGGCGAGGGGCACCGGCACGTTGATCCCGTCCCCGCTGATCACGGGAGCGGTGGTGACCCGAATTGTTCGATGCGCGGTCGTTCGATGCACGCCGCGGACGACGCTCTGCGCCGCCTTGTCTGTCTCCGACCACGTGTGCCTTTCTACCTGCCCTTCCCGCAAAGGATACTGGCAGCGGCCACGGCCGACATAATTATGTGAGCGCCAACGCAGCGGGTAATCGATCGAATATCAACTGAATTCGAGTAAAAAATGCCCGAGCCCTCCAATCGGTGATTGGAGGGCTCGGGTCTTAATGTGTGTTCGGCGGTGTCCTACTTTTCCACCCGTGTGGGTAGTATCATCGGCGCTGGCAGGCTTAGCTTCCGGGTTCGGGATGGGACCGGGCGTTTCCCTGCCGCTATGGACCGCCGTAACTTTATTCACTCGTTTTTGAGTGTAAACCTTTGTGTTTTGGTGGTGGGGTGCGGTGCACTCCAGACACAAGTGTGTGTGGGTGTTTATGGATTGTGGTTGCGAGACAGATGTGTGTTCTTACTTGAAACCCACACAGTTGGTGTTTGTGGGTTGTTGTAAGTTTTCGGCCGGTTAGTGCCAGTTCCCTGCACCCATTGCTGGGCTTCCAGGTCTGGTCTATCAATCCCGTGGTCTGCGGGGGGCCTTATCCCTCTAAAAGGGTGAGAAGCCTGGTCTTGGAGGGGGTTTCCCGCTTAGATGCTTTCAGCGGTTATCCTGTCCGAACGTGGCTATCCAGCGGTGCTCCTGGTGGAACAACTGGTATACCAGAGGTTCGTCCGTCCCGGTCCTCTCGTACTAGGGACAGATTTCCTCAAGCTTCTGACGCGCGCGGCGGATAGAGACCGAACTGTCTCACGACGTTCTAAACCCAGCTCGCGTGCCGCTTTAATGGGCGAACAGCCCAACCCTTGGGACCTGCTCCAGCCCCAGGATGCGACGAGCCGACATCGAGGTGCCAAACCATCCCGTCGATATGGACTCTTGGGGAAGATCAGCCTGTTATCCCCGGGGTACCTTTTATCCGTTGAGCGACACCCCTTCCACTCAGAGGTGCCGGATCACTAGTCCCGACTTTCGTCCCTGCTCGACATGTACGTCTCGCAGTCAAGCTCCCTTGTGCACTTACACTCAACACCTGATTGCCGTCCAGGTTGAGGGAACCTTTGGGCGCCTCCGTTACATTTTGGGAGGCAACCGCCCCAGTTAAACTACCCACCAGGCACTGTCCCTGAACCGGATATACGGTCCGAGGTTAGAGGCCCAATACGATCAGAGTGGTATTTCAACAACGACTCCACCCACACTGGCGTGTGAGCTTCACAGTCTCCCACCTATCCTACACAAACCGTATCGAGCACCAATACCAAGTTGTAGTGAAGGTCCCGGGGTCTTTTCGTCCTGCCGCGCGTAACGAGCATCTTTACTCGTAGTGCAATTTCGCCGAGTCTATGGTTGAGACAGTTGAGAAGTCGTTACGCCATTCGTGCAGGTCGGAACTTACCCGACAAGGAATTTCGCTACCTTAGGATGGTTATAGTTACCACCGCCGTTTACTGGGGCTTAAATTCTCTGCTTCACCCCGAAGGGTTAACAGGTCCTCTTAACCTTCCAGCACCGGGCAGGCGTCAGTCCGTATACATCGTCTTGCGACTTCGCACGGACCTGTGTTTTTAGTAAACAGTCGCTTCTCACTGGTTTGTGCCACCCCCTCCCGCTGCCGGCCGCAAGAGCCTTGACGATATGGGGGTCCCCCTTCTCCCGAAGTTACGGGGGCATTTTGCCGAGTTCCTTAACCATAGTTCACTCGTACGCCTTAGTATTCTCTACCTGACCACCTGTGTTGGTTTGGGGTACGGGCCGTGTATGTCCTCGCTAGAGGCTTTTCTTGGCAGCATAGGATCACCGAATTCGCCTCAAACGGCTATGCATCACCTCTCAGGCTTAATGAAACGCGGATTTGCCTACGTTTCGCCCTACCGGCTTACCCCAGTACAACCACTGACTGGTACGGCTACCTTCCTGCGTCACCCCATCGCTTGACTACTACCCACCGGGGTCCCACGCAGCCCCACCAACGCCGCACCCCGAAGGGATTGGTCACGGTGGTTTTGGATGGTTAGCACAATGGATTCATCAGGGACGCACATACACGGGTACGGGAATATCAACCCGTTGTCCATCGACTACGCCTGTCGGCCTCGCCTTAGGTCCCGACTCACCCTGGGAGGACTGGCCTGGCCCAGGAACCCTTGGTCTTTCGGCGGGCAAGGTTCTCACTTGCCTATTCGCTACTCATGCCTGCATTCTCACTCCCACACCCTCCACAGCTAGATCACTCTGCTGCTTCACCGGATGCAGGACGCTCCCCTACCCAGCCATAAATGGCTGCCGCGGCTTCGGCGGTGTGCTTGAGCCCCGCTACATTATCGGCGCACAATCACTTGACCAGTGAGCTATTACGCACTCTTTCAAGGGTGGCTGCTTCTAAGCCAACCTCCTGGTTGTCTTCGCGACTGCACATCCTTTTCCACTTAGCACACGCTTAGGGGCCTTAGCCGGCGATCTGGGCTGTTTCCCTCTCGACGCACGGAGCTTATCCCCCGCCGTCTCACTGCCACACTCTTGGACTTGTCGGCATTCGGAGTTTGGCTGACGTCAGTAACCCTGTGGGGCCCATCGGCCATCCAGTAGCTCTACCTCCAACAAGAAACATGTGACGCTGCACCTAAATGCATTTCGGGGAGAACCAGCTATCACGGAGTTTGATTGGCCTTTCACCCCTACCCACAGCTCATCCCCTCAGTCTTCAACCTAAGTGGGTTCGGGCCTCCACGCGGTCTTACCCGCGCTTCACCCTGGCCATGGGTAGATCACTCCGCTTCGGGTCCAGAACACACCACTACACCACACACTACTGTGTGGATACGCCCTATTCAGACTCGCTTTCGCTGCGGCTACCCCACCCGGGTTAACCTCGCGACATGTCCCTGACTCGCAGGCTCATTCTTCAAAAGGCACGCCATCACCCCACCACGAAGGAGGGCTCTGACGGATTGTAAGCGCACGGTTTCAGGTACTATTTCACTCCCCTCCCGGGGTACTTTTCACCATTCCCTCACGGTACTAATCCGCTATCGGTCACTGGGAAGTATTCAGGCTTACCGGGTGGTCCCGGCAGATTCACAGCAGATTTCACGGGCCCGCTGCTACTCGGGAACACCATTAAGGTAGATGTCAGGTTTTCACGTACCGGGCTCTCACCGTCTACGGCAGGTCATCCCAAACCACTTCCGCTAACCACAACATTTTCTCACTACCCTCCAGCCAGGTAGAGCTGGAAAAACAGGTCCCACAACCCCGCACACACAACCCCTACCCGGTATCACATGCATACGGTTTAGCCATCCTCCGCTTTCGCTCGCCACTACTCACGGAATCACATTTTGTTTTCTCTTCCTACGGGTACTGAGATGTTTCACTTCCCCGCGTTCCCTCCCTACACCTATGTATTCAGTGCAGGGTGACACGACATCACTCGTGCCGGGTTTCCCCATTCGGACATCCTCGGATCAACGCTCGGTTGGCAGCTCCCCGAGGCATATCGCAGCCTCCAACGTCCTTCATCGGCTCCCAGTGCCAAGGCATCCACCATGCGCCCTTAAACACTTACAACACAAAAACCAAAAATGAGTTTCAAAAGAAATTGCACATCAACACACAAGAACACAGCAGCCAACCCCCCAAAAAGAGGAGTCGGCGACCCGTTCCCTTGCGTGCTAGATGCTCGCAACCACTATCCACAAATCAAACACCACACCCCACCACCAAAGTGAGGCAACAACACGCCGACCTCCGCAACCGGAAGCCACCCCCCGAAAAGGGGCACGGGCCTGTTGTCTCAAAGCCCAATAGTGTGTCTGGCAGTCAAAGAAGTTTGTTGTGCACCAAGCCGGCGCCACTACAGCGCACAGACTCCTCACGGCTCGGGTAAGACCCAGTGTCTCAACCCTTTTCGTGGTGCTCCTTAGAAAGGAGGTGATCCAGCCGCACCTTCCGGTACGGCTACCTTGTTACGACTTCGTCCCAATCGCCGATCCCACCTTCGACGGCTCCCTCCACAAGGGTTAGGCCACCGGCTTCGGGTGTTACCGACTTTCATGACGTGACGGGCGGTGTGTACAAGGCCCGGGAACGTATTCACCGCAGCGTTGCTGATCTGCGATTACTAGCGACTCCGACTTCACGGGGTCGAGTTGCAGACCCCGATCCGAACTGAGACCGGCTTTGAAAGGATTCGCTCCACCTCACGGCATCGCAGCCCTTTGTACCGGCCATTGTAGCATGTGTGAAGCCCTGGACATAAGGGGCATGATGACTTGACGTCATCCCCACCTTCCTCCGAGTTGACCCCGGCAGTCTCTCACGAGTCCCCACCATAACGTGCTGGCAACATGAGACAAGGGTTGCGCTCGTTGCGGGACTTAACCCAACATCTCACGACACGAGCTGACGACAGCCATGCACCACCTGCACACAGGCCACAAGGGAACCAATATCTCTACTGGCGTCCTGTGCATGTCAAACCCAGGTAAGGTTCTTCGCGTTGCATCGAATTAATCCACATGCTCCGCCGCTTGTGCGGGCCCCCGTCAATTCCTTTGAGTTTTAGCCTTGCGGCCGTACTCCCCAGGCGGGGTACTTAATGCGTTAGCTACGGCACGGATCCCAAGGAAGGAAACCCACACCTAGTACCCACCGTTTACGGCGTGGACTACCAGGGTATCTAATCCTGTTCGCTCCCCACGCTTTCGCTCCTCAGCGTCAGTTACTGCCCAGAGACCCGCCTTCGCCACCGGTGTTCCTCCTGATATCTGCGCATTCCACCGCTACACCAGGAATTCCAGTCTCCCCTGCAGTACTCTAGTCTGCCCGTATCGCCCGCACGCCCACAGTTAAGCTGTGAGTTTTCACGAACAACGCGACAAACCACCTACGAGCTCTTTACGCCCAGTAATTCCGGACAACGCTCGGACCCTACGTATTACCGCGGCTGCTGGCACGTAGTTGGCCGGTCCTTCTTCTATAGGTACCGTCACTTGCGCTTCGTCCCTATTGAAAGAGGTTTACAACCCGAAGGCCGTCATCCCTCACGCGGCGTCGCTGCATCAGGCTTGCGCCCATTGTGCAATATTCCCCACTGCTGCCTCCCGTAGGAGTCTGGGCCGTATCTCAGTCCCAGTGTGGCCGGTCACCCTCTCAGGCCGGCTACCCGTCGTCGCCTTGGTAGGCCATTACCCCACCAACAAGCTGATAGGCCGCGGGCCCATCCCACACCGCAAAAGCTTTCCACCACACACCATGAAGCGCGTGGTCCTATCCGGTATTAGACCCAGTTTCCCAGGCTTATCCCAAAGTGCAGGGCAGATCACCCACGTGTTACTCACCCGTTCGCCACTCGAGTACCCCGAAGGGCCTTTCCGTTCGACTTGCATGTGTTAAGCACGCCGCCAGCGTTCGTCCTGAGCCAGGATCAAACTCTCCAAACAAAAACTTCCCATCCAAAGACAGGCAGAATTCGAATCAGAAAAATCCGATCACAAACAAAAGACACCAAAAACTGGCATCAAAAAAACAAACCATCCCACGTGGCAGGAAGACGGGGAGTCCCCCACCAAGATGGCCAAAAAACAACAAACAAAAACCACCAAACACACTATTGAGTTCTCAAACAACACGCCCGAGTTTGTCGCGCAGAAATCCCGCGGCTAAAAGCCGCTGAGCTTCTGCGGGCAGTGAGAAGACCCACCGTAATGGGTGTCTCTCTCGGATTTCGTCTTCGCTCTCCGGCGCTTGTCCGTGTCGCTCTGACCTGGAATAAGTTACGTGAGCGCTAACAGCGAGTCAAATCGCCTGGTCGCTCCGACGTTTCCCCAGGTCAGAGCAGCGCTTGCAGTCGCGCTACGCGCCCACGCGCTCGACCCCGGCAATGTGCCGCTTGCCACGTCGCAACACGAGCCAACGATCGTGCAGAAAATCGGAATGCTGTGGTATCCACTCGTCGCTTTCAATCCGATTGTTGTTCACGTACACCCCACCCTCGGCGACGTTGCGGCGGGCAGCTCCCTTACTCGCCGCCAGCCCGGTGCCCACCAACAAATCGATGATCGAATCCGGGCCACCCGGCTTCAGCTCGGCTACCTGACCATTACTGGCTTCGCGCAAGGCGGCACCAAGAGTCGATTCGTCGAGGTCGGTCAGCTCGCCGCGGCCGAACAACGCCTGGCTGGCCAACTCGACCGCCTTCGTCGCCCCTTCCCCGTGCACCAGGGTGGTGAGTTCGCGTGCCAGCCGTTTCTGCGCGGCGCGCTCATGCGCACGGTTTTCGGTGGCGTCCTCCAGTTCGGCGATCTCGTCCGGCGACAGGAACGTGAACCAACGCAAGTACCCGACGACATCGGCGTCGGCGGTGTTCACGAAGTACTGGTACCAAGCGTATGGGCTGGTCATCTCGGGATCGAGCCAGATGTTGCCGCCGCCGGTCGACTTGCCGAACTTCTTGCCCTCGGAGTCGGTGACCAGCGGTGTCGTCATGGCATGGACGGTGGCACCGAGCTTCTGACGCACCAGGCGCGCACCGGCCACGATGTTGCCCCACTGATCGGATCCACCGATCTGCAGCGCGCAGCCGTGCCGTTGGTACAACTCCACGAAGTCGTTGGCCTGCAGGAGCATGTAGCTGAATTCGGTGTAGGAGATGCCGTCACCCTCGAGCCGGCGCCGGACCGTCTCCCGGTCCAGCATCACGTTCACCGAGAAGTACTTGCCCAGGTCACGCAGGAATTCGATCGCCGACAGCTGACCGGTCCAGGTCAGGTTGTTCTCGACGATGGCGCCGGTCGGGCTGTCGTCGAATTCGACGAACCGCTCCAGCTGACCGCGGATACGACCGGCCCAGTCGGCGACGGTGTCAGCGGTGTTCAGCGTGCGTTCCCCACTGTCGCGGGGGTCGCCGATCATGCCGGTGGCGCCGCCGGCCAGCACGATCGGCCGGTGTCCGGCCTGCTGGAATCGCCGCAGTGTGAGGAGCGGGACCAGGTGCCCGGCATGCAGGCTGGGTGCGGTCGGGTCGAACCCCGAGTAGATCGTCATGGGTCCCTTGGCCAGGTCATCGGCCAGCGCGTCGCGGTCGGTCGACTGGGCGATCAGGCCACGCCAGTCCAGCTCATCCAGGATTCCCATACTCATGACGACGATCATGCCGCATGGTCTGCGTCAATCACTGGCACCGGGCGCGGGGGCACGCGGGCTGCGGCGATACGCCGAGACCTCTCCCCGGCCGGGCAGCCAGAAGCGCCATCTACGGTCGGCCGCCTTGCTCACCCCGACTCGCGGGCCGTCGACGGCGGGCACTGGCGCACCCAGTTTCAGCCGCACCGGGCTGTCCGGGTCAAAGAGGTCAATTCCGTTGTCCTCCATGGTGATTCCCAACGCAGAACAGAGGTTGCCCGGCCCCCGCGCCAGCGCGATGGGCAGGATCGCCGGGCCCCGGCGGCCGGCGGCCACGTCGGCACCCGTATCCACCGATGCCGCACGCAACAGCACCGCTCCCGCGACGCCGTCGTATCCGCAGACCACGTTCGCGCAGACGTGAATACCGTGGCTGCGGTAGGTGTACAGATAGCCCGGCGGGCCGAACATCACGAGATTGCGCCCGCCGGCGCCGCGAAACGAATGTGACGCGGCGTCCGGCCAAGGCCCGTCGGCCGGACCGCCGTATGCCTCGACCTCGACGATGACCGCGCTGACCCCGCGACCGGTCAGCTCGGCCCCCAACAGTCGACGGGCCGCGAGCAAGGGATCTCCGGCCAGCAGCTCGGTGCCCATATGCAAGCCCACCCGAGCGATTGTGCACTTCGCAAAAACCGTCGTTGACACCGGCCGCGTACGAGCGCAGTATTCATCACATGATGACTTCATCGGTTGATGAATTCTCCGCAGGTTTCCCGGCCGGGGACGCTCCCCCGGCCATCGACATCGCCGGACTGCAGGTCAACCGCGGTGGACGGCCCGCGATCCGCGACCTCACCGTGCAAATCGCCGGCGGCACGATCACCGGCCTGCTCGGCCCCTCGGGCTGCGGCAAGTCCACCCTGATACGCAGCATCGTGGGCACCCAGATCGTCGCGGCCGGCTCTGTCACGGTGCTCGGACACCCGGCCGGTTCGGCGCCGCTGCGACACCGCGTCGGCTACGTCACGCAAGACCCGACCATCTATGACGACCTCCGGGTGATCGACAACGTGCGGTACTTCGCCGCGCTCTACGGCACGTCGGCCGACTCGGCGGCCGACGCCATCCGGTCGGTCGGCCTCGACGATCACCGGACCGCCTACTGCGGCAACCTCTCCGGCGGCCAACGCACCAGGGTCTCGCTCGCCTGCGCGCTGGTTTCCGAGCCCGAACTGCTGGTACTCGACGAACCAACGGTCGGTCTCGACCCGGTCCTGCGCGTCGATTTGTGGGAGCAGTTCGACGAGCTCTCGCGGCGCGGCACCACGCTGCTGGTCTCCAGCCACGTCATGGACGAAGCCGACCACTGCGGCGACCTGCTGCTCATGCGCGAAGGCCGGCTGCTCGCCCACACCACCCCCGACCAGCTACGGAAGGACACGGAATGTACGTCCCTGGAGGAAGCGTTTCTCACCGTCATCCGGCGCAGCGACTCGGACGCGACCAACCGAGCCGGCTGAGCCCGGCGGCCTACCTGGCCACGACCGGACGCATCCTGCGGCAGTTGGCCGCCGACCATCGCAGTGTGGCGATGATCCTGGTGGTGCCCAGCCTGATCATCACCCTGATGTACTTCATGTTCCAGAATGTGCCGCACCCGCCCGGGCATCCGTCGCCGTTCAACAACGCCTGCCTGATCATGCTCGGTGTCTTCCCGCTGATCGTGATGTTTCTGATCACCTCGATCACCATGCAGCGCGAACGGGTCTCGGGAACCCTTGAGCGCATCCTGACCACACCACTGCGACGCTTCGACCTGCTTGCCGCCTACGGCACCGCCTTCTCGATCGCGGCCGCCGCCCAGGCCACGCTCGCCTGCGTCGTCTCGTTCTGGTTCCTCGGACTCGACACCGCCGGCAGCCCCATCCTGGTGTTCCTCATCGCGATCATCAACGCCGTACTGGGCGTCGGACTCGGCCTGCTGTGCAGCGCGTTCGCCCGCACCGAATTCCAGGCAGTGCAATTCATGCCCGTGGTGATCGCACCGCAACTGCTGTTGTGCGGCATCATCGTGCCGCGCGCCGCGCTGCCGGAATGGCTGCAGTGGATCAGCAACGTTCTGCCCGCCAGCTACGCGCTCGAAGCACTACAACAGGTCGGTGCTCATCCTGAGCTGACCGCGATTGCCGCCCGCGACATCGCGATCGTCGTGGCGTTCGCCGTCGTGGCATTGTGTCTGGCTGCGGCTACTCTGCGCCGCCGAACGCCTTAGGAACCCATGAGCACCGACATCGATACCGCCCAAGAACGCAAACGCCCGGGCCGCCCAGCCGGGCCGTCGGACCGACGTGAGCGGATCTTGGCCAGTGCGCGGGAGTTGTTCGCCCGCAACGGAATCGACAAGACATCGATTCGCGCCATCGCGGCCGACGCCGGAGTGGACGCGGCCCTGGTGCATCACTACTTCGGCACCAAGACCCAACTGTTCGCCGCCGCGATTCACATCCCGATCGACCCCATGACGGTGATCGGGCAGCTGAAACAGGTGCCCGTCGAGCAGATCGGGCACACCCTTCCGTCAATCTTGTTGCCGCTGTGGGATTCCGAGATCGGCAAAGGTTTCGTGGCTACCCTGCGTTCGATCCTGGCTGGTAACGACGTATCGCTGGTGCGGTCGTTCCTACAGGAAGTCATCATCGGCGAGATCGGGCCGCGGGTGGACAACCCGCCCGGTAGCTCGCGGGTGCGCATCCAGTTCGTCGCCTCGCAACTGGTCGGGGTCGCGATGGCGCGCTACATCCTGGAACTGGAGCCCTTCGCCACGCTGCCGGTGGAGCAGATCGTCGAAACCATCGCACCGACCCTGCAGCGCTACCTCACCGGAGACCTACCCGGACTCCCCTGACCCCGCCAGGTTCAGCAGCCGCTGATGCTCGGTGTCGTCGTCGATGGCCACCGCCTCGTCGACCAGCAGCACCGGGATACCGTCCTCGATCCGGTAGGCCCGCCGCAGCCGTGGGTTGTAGAGCCAGTCCGTTCCCGCGAGCAGCAACGGCCCGCGGTCCTGCGGGCAGACCAGAATGCTCAGAAGCTTGTCGTCGACCACCACGTGAAGCTAGCCCAGCGGAATCTGGATGCCACCACTAGGTCCGGGCTGCACCCCTGCCCCGCCCGGAATGGGCGCGATGCCACCCGGGAACTGGCCCACCCCGGGGTTGAGACCACTCTGCTGCGGAAGCTGGGCCTGAGACTGCGCCTGCAACTTGCGCTGGTAGGACAACGTGCTCTTGAGCGCGTTGATCAGCGGAACCTGATTGGGGCGCTTGTCGAGCGCTTCGGTGATCGCCTCGCGGTTGGCGTTCGACGGCTTGTAACCCTGCTGACGCAACTTCAGGATGTCGTGGATGAGCGTCGAGATCTGTCCGCCGCCCTCGCCGGTGTCGTAGTCCTTGGCGATGATGGCCAGCGCTTCGTCGGCCGTCATCTGCCGGGGCGCGGGAGCATCTGCCTGGGGTGTCGGCTCGGCGGGATCCGCCGCGGCCGTCGGCGCACCCACGCCTGCCAGCAGCCCCACGGCCAGCGCACCGCCCGTCATCGCGCCGGTGACGACCCGACGCCAGCTGTGCCTACCCGATCCCGATGCCATCGATCCTCCAGTCGTTCGCCGTCTGCCGGAGCGTAACAGCGCAGTCCAACCCCGGCACGCCGCCGACAAACCGGCCTAATCCGTTTCCGGCTCGTCGTGGGCGACACCCGCGACGAGTTCGGCGCGGCTGGCCGCCGTCAGCTTCCTGTACGTCCCTGTATCGGCATCGAAGTACCAGCAGTTACGCCGACCCGGTTTCGGGATGCCCGCGGCCCGCAACGGACCGATCAGCGGACGGTACGAGGCGCCGAGTTCCATATCGGGCACCACGTGCACGACGTCGGGCGGGCAACCCGCCGCCAGATCGTCCAATGCGTGGGTCAGATCGGCGGTCGGCACGCTGCCGCCCGGCCGCAGCGCCAGGGCCGTGACCGCCAACTGCCGCCCCGCTTCCTCCACTCCGTACGTCACCGACATGTCGACCGCGTCGAGGCGACCGACCGCGTCGTTGACGCTCGTCGCGAACACCGGACCCCGCTCAGTCCGGATCACCGCGCCACGGTTGTCGACCAGCCAATAGTCACCGTCCTCGTCGCGACGGAACAGGAACTCCGTGGACACCCACGTATCGGCCGGCGCGAACACACCCCGCTTGACCACGGCCGTGGGATCCACCGGGCCCCGCGGATGAGCCAGCAGGACGCCCACCTCGTTGGCCTCCGCCTTACGGACGAAGCCTTGGTCGTCCTCCAGGATCAGGTCGTCGTCGGCGTCGTAGGCGGCAAGTTCGACGGTGCCGCTGCCCGGCAGCGGACGCCCCTTACTGCCGATCTTGGCGCCCGAGACATTGGCCAACACGGCCTGCCCGTCGGTGGTGGCGAAGAACTCCACCACCTGGGCCGGCTCGAACACGTCGACCACGCGCTTCCACAGGCCCGCAGGCATACCGGAGCCGATGAACAACCGCACGGGGTGGCTGCCGGTGAGCGAGAACGACGGATCGTCGATGACCTCCCGCAGCATGGCCCAGGTGTAGGACACGACAGTCACGCCGTACTGCCGGATCTCCTGCAAGAAGCGGTCGGGCTGCAGCCCGCGGGACAGCGCGATGCGCGAGCCGCCGACCACCGCACCACCCAGGCTGACCAGCAGGCCGGACTGGTGATGCAGCGGGGTCAGGCAGTAGACCGTGTCGCCGCGGCCGAGGTTGGCGGCCGAGGCGGTGCCGAACGCCGACAGCGCCCACCGGAAATTGGTGATCTGGCGGGCCACCAGTTCACCGCCGACCTCACTGAACGCCACGAACGCCAGGTCGCGGGCCAGGCCCGGGTTGGGCCGGTACCAGCCCGGCAGCTCGACGACATCGGGGTCGATCTTCTCCATGTCGACGATCGAATCGACGTCGTCGTACTGCTCCAGATGCAGATCACGGCTCTCGCCACCGCCGAGAACCAGCACCCGGGTGTCCAGTTCACGGGCCACGGCGAGGTGGCTCGGGTCGGCGATGATCTCGGCCACGCCGCCGAGCCGGGCCGCCTCGGCCAGATCCGCTTCGGGCAGCAGCACGGCCACCGCACCCAACCGGGACAGCGCCGCGATCGCGACCAGCGCGCTGGGCCGGGTGTCCATCAGGACCCCGACCCGGGCACCCTGGCGCACCCCGACGTTGATCAGGCCGCGCACCACGTTGTTGATCCGCCGATCCACCGCCTCGTAGGTGTGGACCCGGCCGTCGAACAGCAGCGCCTCACCGTTGGGCGCGCTGCGGGCCTGCTCACTCATGATGCGGCCGAGCGAGATGCGGGTGTGATCGTTGACCTGACCCAACCGGGCCAGGCGCGGCAGGGTCCGCGCCGTCTCGATGACCAGAGTCCGGGCGTTCTTGTTCGCCGCGACCAGCGCATCGGCGGCCGAACGGGCCACCCCGAACGCCATCTCGGTGGCCGCGGTGGCTCCGTGGGTGACGCGGGTCGAGAACGACACTCCACCCTCGGGATGATCCGCCGGCTGAGCCTCCATCGGAACGACGCCTTCCGGCATCTCTTCTCCGCCAAGCCATTTCACCCACTGCGCCACCGTCGGCCAGGTCTGACTGGAAGCCTTGGAGCCCACGACCAAACCGAAATGGCCTGCCCGGATCAGATATTCGTAGACATCCGCATCCGGCGCAGCCCGCTTGATCCCGCGGACCGCTGCCGGCTGGCCGATGTCGTCGACCTCGCCGACCACTGCGAGGATCGGGCAGTCGATGTCCGACAGTGTCACCAGATCACCGTGGACGGAGAAGCCGCCGGTGATCATGCGGTTATGCGCGATGAACTGCTTCAGCAGTTCGGAGATCGCCGGCCCGGACCACGCGATCCAGCCCTCCGACGACAGGAATCGGCGCTGCTGCTCACGTGGCAGCAGCGCTTCGCGGTCGTGCAACTGACGCAGGAACTCCAGCCGCGATTGAGCCGTCTTGATCGGGTCGAGCATCTGAAAACCGGTACGGGCCAACCAACCCGGAATGTCGATGCGGCTGAACACGTGATCGGCCATGAAATCCGCCGCGCCGGCGGCGACGCCCGCCGGCAGGTTCATCGGCAGCGCGGCCAGGGTGTCGACCGGAGAGCCGAAGGCGATGATGCTGGCCAGATCCTTGGACCGCCGGTAGGCCGCCGCCTGATAGGCGAACATCCCGCCCTGCGAATAACCGGCCAGGTGCACGTCGCGACCGGTGACTTCCTTGACGATGTC
Organism: Mycolicibacterium senegalense; assembly: GCF_019645875.1. Classification (GTDB taxonomy): domain Bacteria; phylum Actinomycetota; class Actinomycetes; order Mycobacteriales; family Mycobacteriaceae; genus Mycobacterium; species Mycobacterium senegalense. The sequence continues at coordinate 3,093,534 of NZ_CP081000.1, forward strand.
GATCGCCTCCGACAACGCCACCACGTGATCGGCGAGGTTGCGCTGCATGCCGCCCTCGACCTTGTCCGGTGAGCCGAAGTCGATCACCCACGGGTCGATGCCCGCCGCGTGCAGAATGCCGACCGCGCCGTCGTCACGCGTCACGTCCCACATGTCGGCCGACATCATCATCGGATGCACCATCAGCACCGGGGGACGCGGATCCTGGGCACCGGGGCGAACGTCGGGTGGAAAGTACCGCCGCAGCCGGTACATCGGCACGCTCTGGATGATCTGGAAAGGCGATGGGACCGAACCGGTCTCCAAGCCCCCGTAGCGCAGCACCTCCAGACCGTTCTGCGCGGTCGCCAGCAACCGCTCGACCGGCTTGGTCACTGCCGAGAAATCCACCAGCCTGCTCCCCACATCGCGACTCGCCCCGACCCCCGATTGACGTGGTCATCATGGCACAGCAGCAACCAATCCCTGACGTGATCACTCTCATGCCTGCGACGGCCCCATGCGGTGCCCGTGCCGGCCCCGCCGAACGATAGGGTCGGCGGCGATGGCTCACCTGCTCGGGGGCGAAACCCTGCATCTGGAGTACCCCACCGGGGTGGTGTTCGACTCGGTCACCGTCGGTGTCAGCGAAGGCGACCGGATCGGCATCGTCGGCCGCAACGGCGACGGAAAGTCAACGCTGCTGGGCATGCTGACCGGCCGCATCACCCCGCACGGCGGTCGCGTGACGCGACGCAGCGGACTTCGCGTCGGATCCCTGGACCAGACCGACACACTCGACCCGGACCACACGGTGGGCTGGTCGCTGGTCGGAGACCGGCCCGAGCACGAGTGGGCCGGCGACGCCCGGATCCGGGACGTGATCGGCGGTCTGGTGGCCGACATCGGTTTCGACGCGCCCGTATCGACGTTGTCGGGCGGCCAGCGCAGGCGCGTGCAACTGGCCGCGCTGCTGATCGACGACTGGGACGTCATCGCACTCGACGAGCCGACCAACCATCTCGACATCCAGGGCATCACGTGGCTGGCCGCCCACATCAAGCAGCGGTGGGCGCGGGGCGCCGGCGGACTGTTGCTGATCACCCACGACCGCTGGTTCCTCGACGAAGTCGCCACCACCACCTGGGAGGTGCACGACCGGATCGTGGAGCCGTTCGAGGGCGGCTACGCGGCATACGTGTTGCAGCGCGTGGAACGCGACCGGCAGGCCGCCTCGATCGAAGCCAAGCGGCAGAACCTGATGCGCAAAGAGCTGGCCTGGTTGCGTCGCGGCGCTCCGGCCCGCACCTCCAAACCCAAGTTCCGGATCGACGCCGCCAACGCCCTCATCTCCGACGTCCCGCCGTTGCGCAACACCGTCGAGTTGTCCCGGCTGGCCACCGCGCGGCTGGGCAAGGACGTGATCGACCTGCTCGACGTGTCGGTGCGGTACCCCGGATCCGAACAAGAAGTGTTGCGCGACATCGAATGGCGCATCGGGCCCGGCGAGCGCACCGGAATCGTCGGCGCCAACGGAGCCGGCAAATCAACGCTGCTCGGCCTCATCGCCGGGACCGTGACACCGACCTCCGGCCGGGTCAAACGCGGTAAGACCGTACGCCTTTCGATCCTCGATCAGCAGTCCAGTGAGCTCGACGCGGTAGCCGGCGACATGGTCCGTGAGGTGATCGGGCGGCTACAGACCAGCTATCAGATCGACGGAAAAGACCTCACCCCTGCACAACTGCTGGAGCGGCTCGGCTTCGCGCGCGATCAACTGTCGACCCGAGTGGGCGAGCTGTCCGGCGGCCAACGCCGCCGGCTGCAGCTCATGCTGGTGGTCCTCTCTGAGCCGAACGTGCTGGTGCTCGACGAGCCCACCAACGATGTGGACACCGACATGCTGACCGCCACCGAGGATCTGCTCGACTCCTGGCCGGGCACGCTGATCGTGGTGTCGCACGACCGGTATCTGCTCGAGCGCGTCACCGATCAGCAGTACGCCATCCTCGACGGCCGGCTGCGGCACCTCCCGGGCGGGGTGGACGAGTACTTGAGGTTGACCGAGCAACGCGCGGCTTCCCCGGCAGCATCTGCGCCACGCCCCGAAACCGCCCCGGCCCAGGCGAAGTCGGGTGCCGAGCTGCGCGCTGTGGAGAAGGAGATCTCCTCGATCGACCGCTCGCTGGCCAAGCTGTCCGACCGGATCGCCGGCAAGCACGACGAATTGGCCGCCCACGACCAGTCCGACCACGTCGGGCTCGGCAAGCTCACCGCCGAGCTGCGCGAACTGGAGTCTCAGGTGGCCGAGCTCGAAGCGCGCTGGATGGAGCTGTCCGAACTGCTGGAGTAGCCCCTTCGCAGAGGGCTACCGGCTCAACCGGATCCGCAACTCTTCCATCGCGTTGCGCACAACCCCGAGCTGCTTGGCCACCTGAACAGGCGCGGTACCGCCCCGGGCGTTGCGTGCGTTCACCGAGCCCTCGACCGTCAGCACCTCGCGCACCTGGCCGGTGAGTGCGGGATTGATCGCGGCGAATTCGTCGTCGGTGAGCTCGTCGAGCCCGACGCCTCGACCCTCGGCGGCCTGCACCGCGGCACCCGCGGCCTCATGGGCGACGCGGAACGGAACACCTTGGCGGACCATCCATTCGGCGATGTCAGTGGCCAGCGTGTAACCGGCCGGCGCCAGCGCGGCCATCCGGGCCTCGTCGAACGTCAGCGTGCCCACCAGACCGGCCATCGCCGGCAACAGCAGCTCCAATTGGGCCACCGAGTCGAAGACCGGCTCCTTGTCTTCCTGCAGGTCCCGGTTGTAGGCCAGCGGCTGCGCCTTGAGGGTGGCCAGCAAGCCGGTGAGGTTGCCGATCAGCCGCCCGGACTTGCCGCGGGCCAGTTCCGCGATATCCGGATTCTTCTTCTGCGGCATGATCGAACTACCGGTCGACCAGGCGTCGTGCAGCGTGACGTACCCGAATTCGGTGGTGCTCCACAGGATGATGTCCTCGGCGAGCCGGGACAGGTCCACGCCGATCTGGGCGAAGACGAACGCTGCCTCTGCGGCGAAGTCTCGCGCCGCGGTGGCGTCGACGGAATTGTCTGCGGCCGAGGCGAATCCGAGATCCGCGGCGATGGCGTCGGGGTCCAGGCCGAGCGACGAGCCCGCCAGCGCACCCGACCCGTACGGCGAGACCGCGGCGCGATCGTCGAAATCGGCGAGCCGGTCGACGTTGCGCAACAGCGGATGGGCGTGGGCCAGCAGATGATGGGCGAGCAGGATGGGCTGGGCGGCCTGCAGATGCGTCTTGCCGGGCATGATCGCGGTCGGATGCGCCGCGGCCTGGGTGGCCAGTGCGTTGACCACCTCGAGCACGCCGTCGGCGACCCGGCGGGCCGCGTCGCGCAGCCACATCCGGAACAGCGTGGCCACCTGGTCGTTACGCGAACGGCCGGCGCGCAACCGCCCACCCAGGTCCGGTCCGACCCGGTCGATCAGGCCGCGCTCCAGCGCGCCGTGCACATCCTCGTCGGTGACCAATGGCTCGAAACTGCCGTCGGCGACGTCGGAACCCAAGCTGTCCAGCCCCGCGAGCAACCCGTCGCGCTGCTCATCGGTCAGTAGCCCGGCCCGGTGCAGCACGCGGGCATGGGCCTTGGAGGCGGTGATGTCGTACGGTGCCAGCACCCAGTCGAAATGCGTCGACTTGCTCAGGGCGGCAAGGGCGGCCGAGGGGCCGTCGGCGAACCGGCCGCCCCACAACGAGCCCTCGTTGGTGGTTCCGTCGTTGGTGCTCATGTCCGTTCCTTCCGCGAGCAGACGCTTATGTACCCGACACACCGAAGTTTTGGGGACATTAGCGTCTGCTCGCGAGTAGAGGTGACCTAGAGGCCCAGGTCGCGCTTGGCCGAGATCTTGGAGCTCAGGCCGTGCAGCTGCACGAAGCCCTTGGCCGCGCTCTGATCGAAGCTGTCGCCCTCGTCATAGGTGGCGAGGTTGAAGTCGTACAGCGACTCACCGGAGCGCCGGCCGTTGACGATGATGGCCCCGGCGTGCAGCACCAGCCGGATGTCGCCGGAGACGTGCTGCTGGGTGTGTTCGACGAACGCCTCCAGCGAGCGCTTCAGCGGGCTGAACCACAGGCCGTCGTAGGTGAGCTCGCCCCACTTCTGGTCCACGCCGCGCTTGTACCGGCCCAGCTCGCGTTCCAGGGTCACGTGCTCGAGCTCGGTGTGCGCGGTGATCAGCACCATCGCCCCCGGGGCCTCGTAGATCTCGCGGCTCTTGATGCCGACCAGCCGGTCCTCGACCACATCGAGGCGGCCCACGCCCTGGGCACCGGCCCGGGTGTTGAGCTCCTGGATGATCTCCAGCACGCTGAGCGGACGACCGTCGATCGCGATCGGGCGGCCCTTGTCGAAGCTGATGATCAGCTCGTCGGGGGCGTTGAAGTTGACCGTCGGGTCCTGGGTGTAGTCGTAGACGTCCTTGGTCGGGGCGTTCCACAGGTCCTCGAGGAACCCGGTCTCCACCGCGCGGCCCCACACGTTCTGGTCGATCGAGAACGGCGAGCGCTTGGTGACGTTGATCGGGATCGCGTTCTCCTCGGCGAACGCGATGGCCTTCTCGCGGGTCCAGGCGTAGTCGCGGACCGGCGCGATGACGTCCAGTTCGGGTGCCAGCGAGGCGAACCCGACCTCGAAGCGCACCTGGTCGTTGCCCTTGCCGGTGCAGCCGTGCGCGACGACGGTGCCGCCGTGGGCACGCGCGGCATCGACCAGATGCTTGACGATCAGGGGACGGCTGATGGCCGACACCAGCGGGTAGCGGTCCATGTAGAGCGCGTTGGCCTTGATGGTCGGCAGGCAGTACTCGTCGGCGAACTCGTTGCGGGCGTCCACCACAACCGCCTCGACCGCGCCGCAGTCCAGGGCGCGCTGACGGACGACCTCCATGTCCTCGCCGCCCTGACCGAGATCGATGGCGACGGCGACGACCTCTTTGCCGGTCTCCTTGCCGATCCAGCTGATCGCGACCGAGGTGTCCAGACCTCCGGAGTACGCCAGGATGACGCGTTCGGACATGAGCAATCTCCTTGTTTTGGGCTCTACTTCAAGTTTTCGATGGTGTTGGCAAGTTCGGCCCCGGTCATCGGGTCGCGCGCCACCACCAGGATGGTGTCGTCACCGGCGACGGTGCCGACCACATATGGCAGGGCGGCGCGATCGAGCGCGCTGGCCAGGTAATGCGCGGCCCCGGGTGGGGTGCGCAGCACGGCAAGGTTAGCGCTGGCGTCGGTCGAGACCAGCAACTCCCCCAACAACCGGGTCAACCGTTCGGTGCCGCCGGACACACCCCGCACCGGACTGCCGTCCTCGGGGATGATGTACGCGCCGGCCCCACCGTCGGCACCACGCAGTTTCACCGCGCCGAGTTCCTCCAGGTCCCGCGACAGCGTGGCCTGGGTGACCTCGATGCCTTCCTGGCCCAGCAGCGCGGCCAGTTCGGTCTGGCTGCTCACCTGCCTGGATGCCAGCAGGGCGATGATGCGGGCCTGACGGCCGGCGCGGGTCGGGGCGCTCACGTCAGGCTCGCTCCAGCAGCCACACCAGCATGGCCTTCTGCGCGTGCAGCCGGTTCTCGGCCTCGTCGAACACCGCACTCTGCGGGCCGTCGATCACCTCGTCGGTGATCTCGTGGCCGCGGTGCGCCGGAAGGCAGTGCAGCACAATGGCTTCCGAGTCGGCACGCTTGAGCAGGTCGGCGTTGACCTGGAACGGGCGGAAGGGCCGCACCCGGTCGAGACCGTCGTTCTCCTGGCCCATCGAGGTCCAGGTGTCGGTGACGAGCACGTCGGCTCCGTCGGCGCCGGCCTGGGCGTCGTCGGTGAGGGTGACGGTCGCCCCGGTCTCGGCGGCGCGGCGCTTGGCGGCGTCGACGAAGTGCGGGTCCGGTTCGAATCCGGCGGGCGCGGCGATGGTGACGTGGATGCCCGCGGTCACCCCGCCCAGCATCAGCGAGTGCGCCATGTTGTTGGCGCCGTCGCCCAGGTACGTCATCCGCAGGCCCTTGAGCTTGCCCCGCCGCTCGGCCAGCGTCTGCAGGTCGGCCAGCACCTGGCAGGGGTGGAACTCGTCGGACAGCGCGTTGACGATGGGCACGCTCGAGCCGGACGCCATCGCGGTGAGCCGCTCCTGCGCGAAGGTGCGCCACACGATGGCATCGACGTAGCGGGACAGCACCGCGCCGGTGTCCTCAAGGGTCTCCTCGCGGCCCAGCTGGGTGCTGCGGCCGTCGACGACGACCGCATGGCCACCGAGTTGGGCGATGCCCATCTCGAACGAGAACCGGGTACGCGTCGAGTTCTTCTCGAAGATCACCGCGACGCCGCGCGGCCCCTCCAGCGGACGCCGCGAGAACGGCGCCTTCTTCAGCTCGGCGGCCAGCGCGAGCACCTCGGCCTGCTCGTCGGGCGACAGATCGTCGTCGCGCAGGAAATGGCGGATCATGAGTCAGCCTCCACAGCGGTGTCGAGAACGGCGGGCAGAGCGGACAGGAACGTCTCGATCTGCGGTTCTGTGATGATCAGCGGCGGCGCCAGCCGGATCACGTCGGCGGCCGCGGCGTTGACCAGGAAGCCGGCGTCGCGCGCGGCGGCCTCGACGGCCTTGGCGCTCGGTGCGGTCAACACCACGCCCTGCAGCAGGCCCTTGCCGCGGACGTGGTCGACGAGCGGATGGCCCAGCTCCTCGATGCCGTGGCTCAGCGTCTTGCCGAGCACCCCGGCGCGCGCGATCAGATCCCCGTCGGCGAGCGCCTTGAGCACCGCCAGCGCGGCGGCGGTGCACACCGGGTTGCCTCCGAACGTGCTGCCGTGCAGGCCCGGGGTGAGCAGGTCACCGGCCGCGCCGATGGCCAGGCAGGCACCGATCGGCAGCCCGCCGCCCAACCCCTTGGCCAGCGTGACGATGTCCGGGGTGATGCCGTCGTGCTGGTGGGCGTAGAACGCGCCGGTACGCCCGACGCCGGTCTGTACCTCGTCGAGAACCAGCAGGGCGCCGTTCTTGGTGGTGATGTCTCGGGCCGCCGCCAGGTAGCCGGCCGGCGGGACGACGACACCGCCCTCCCCCATGATCGGTTCCAGGAACACCGCGGCGGTATCCGAATCGACCGCGGCGGCAAGGGCTTCGACGTCGCCGTAGGGCACATGGGTGACGTTGCCGGGCAGCGGCTCGAAGGGTGCCTGCTTGGTGGGCTGGCCGGTGAGCGCCAGCGATCCCATGGTGCGGCCATGGAAAGCGCCTTGGGCGGCAACGATATTGGTCTTGCCGGTGAGCCGGGTGATCTTGAAGGCCACCTCGTTGGCCTCGGTGCCCGAGTTGCAGAAGAACGCTCGCGCGGGGGTCCCCAGGTGACCGACCAGGGCTTCGGCCAGCTCGATGCCCGGCTCGGTGGCATACAGGTTGGAGGTGTGGCCCAGCGTGTTGAGCTGGGTGGTGACGGCCTCGATGACGCCGGGGTGGCGGTGCCCGAGGAGGTTGACCGCGATACCGCCGAGCAGGTCCAGATAGGACTTGCCGTCGGTGTCGGTCACCACGGCGCCGTCACCGCTGGCCAGCGCCAGTGGCGGGGTGCCGTAGTTGTTCATCATCACCGCTTGCCAGCGGTCCTGAAGGGTCACTTGGCCACCACTTTCGTCCCGGTTCCTTCATCGGTGAAAAGCTCGACGAGCACACAGTGTTCGACGCGGCCGTCGATGACGTGCGCGCTCGGCACTCCGCCGGCCACCGCCCGCAGGCAGGCTTCGATCTTGGGCACCATGCCCGATTCGAGCCTGGGCAGCAGTTGGGTCAGTGCGGCGGTGTCGATCTCGCTGACCAGTGAGGAACGGTCCGGCCAGTCGGTGTAGAGGCCCTCCACGTCGGTGAGCATGATCAGCTTCTCGGCCCCCAGCGCCTCGGCCAGGGCGGCGGCCGCGGTGTCGGCATTGATGTTGTGCACCACGCCGTCGGCATCGGGTCCGATGGTCGAGACCACCGGGATCCGGCCGGCGGCAATGAGATCCAGCAGTGATTCGGCGTTGACGTACTCCACGTCGCCGACCAGCCCGATGTCGGTCGCCACACCGTCGACGGTGACGCTGCGCCGCACCGCGGTGAACAGGTGCGCGTCCTCACCGGTGAGGCCCACCGCGTACGGGCCGTGGGCATTGATCAGGTTCACCAGCTCCCGGCCCACCTGGCCGAACAACACCATGCGCGCCACATCGAGCACCTCGGGCGTGGTGACCCGAAAGCCGCCCTTGAAATCGCCTGCGATACCGAGCCTTTTGAGCATGGCACTGATCTGCGGGCCGCCGCCGTGCACCACGACGGGTTTGATGCCGCAGTTCCGCAGGAACACCATGTCGGCGGCGAAGGCGGCCTTGAGGGTGTCGTCGGTCATCGCGTTGCCGCCGTATTTGACGACGACGATCTGGCCGTGCAGCTGCTTGAGCCACGGCAATGCCGAGGCGAGCACCTGGGCCTTGACGCCGCGCTCGATCGGTTGGCTCATGAGCTGTAGGCCGAGTTCTCTTCGACGTAGGCGTGGGACAGGTCCGTGGTCCTGATGGTGGCACTGCCGCTTCCCACGGCCAGGTCCACCACCACGGCGATGTCTTCACCTGAGAGATCGACCTCACGGGCACCGGCGGCACCGGCACCGTCGATGCACACCGGAGAACCGTTGAACGACACGCTGATCCGCTCCGGGTCAAGCTTCACCGGCGCGATACCGACCGCGGCCAGCACCCGGCCCCAGTTGGGGTCGGAGCCGAACAGCGCCGTCTTGACCAGGCTGTCACGGGCGATGACCCGCGCCGCGACGAGCGCGTCGTCCTCGGTGTCGGCGCCGGTCACGGTGATGTCGATGCGCTTGGTGACGCCCTCGGCGTCGGCCTGCAACTGCGCGCACAGGTCGTCGCAGACCCGCAGCACGGCCTCATTGAGATCGTCCTGGCTGGGGGCGATCTCGCTGGCGCCGGACGCGAGCAGCAGCACGGTGTCGTTGGTCGAGCAGCTGCCGTCGACATCGAGCCGATCGAAGGTCAGCTTCGCGGCGCGCTTGAGCGCGGTGTCCAGTGCGGCGGCGTCCGCGACCGCGTCGGTGGTCAGCACCACCAGCATGGTGGCCAGCGACGGCGCCAGCATGCCCGCGCCTTTGGCCATCCCGCCGACGGTCCAGTTCTCCCCCGACTCCACCGAATGGTGCAGCGCGACCTGTTTCGGCACGGTGTCGGTGGTCATGATGGCCCGCGCTGCGTCGTCGCCGCCGGTCAGGCCGCCGGCGATCTCGTGCACGATCTCGGTCACGCCGGCCAGCACCTTGTCCATCGGCAACCGGTCACCGATCAGGCCTGTCGAGCACACCGCGACCTCGATAGCACCGGTCTCGGTGCCCCAGTCACTCAGCGCGGAGGCGACGGCCTCGGCGGTCGCATGCGTGTCCTGGAATCCCAGCGGGCCGGTGCACGCGTTGGCGCCGCCCGAGTTGAGGATCACCGCACGCAGCCGGCCGGTGGTCAGCACCTGCTGCGACCACTGCACGGGTGCGGCCTTGATCTTGTTGCGGGTGAACACACCCGCGGCGGCATAGTCCGGGCCCTCGTTGAACACCAGGGCCAGGTCCGGCGCACCGGATGCCTTGATACCGGCGGCAATTCCGGCGGCCCGGAAACCGGCCGGGGCGGTGACGCCCTGGGTGCGCACCAGCTTCGCCGTCTGTGCCGACTGAGATGCCATTGTCGCCTCCGGCTCCGGTGTCACGGTGCCACTCCCACGATCGAAAGTCCTTCGGTTTCGGGCCAGCCCAGCGCCAGGTTCATCGACTGCACCGCGGCGCCGCCGGTGCCCTTGGTGAGGTTGTCGATGGCGGCGATGGCCACCAGTGTCTTCGCCTGTTCGTCCACGGCGACTGCGAGCTGCGCGGCGTTGCTACCGATCACCGAACCGGTCTTGGGCAGTTGCCCCTCCGGCAGCAGGTGAATGAACGGCTCTGCACCGTAAGCCTTTTCATAGGCCGCCCGAATCTCGGCTGCCGACGCCTCGGTGTGCGCGGTGCACGTCGCCAGGATGCCGCGGGCGGTGGGGATCAGCACCGGGGTGAACGAGACAGTGACATCCTTGTCGGTCACCGACCGCAGTCCCTGGGCGATCTCCGGAGTGTGCCGGTGCTTGCCGGCGATGTTGTAGGCGCGGGCCGAGCCGATCACTTCGGAGCCCAGCAGGTCCACCTTGGCGGACTTGCCCGCGCCGGAGGTGCCGCTGACCGCGACGACGGTGACGGCGGGTTCGACGAGATCGGCGGCCACGGCCGGCAGCAGCGCCAGCAGCGCGGCGGTCGGATAGCAGCCCGGGACGGCGACCCGCTTGGTGCCCTTGATCCGGTCCCGGCCGCCGGGTAGTTCAGGCAGCCCGTAGGGCCAGCTGCCGGCGTGCGCCGAACCGTAGAACTTCTCCCAATCAGCAGCGTCGGTGAGCCGGAAGTCGGCTCCGCAGTCGATGATCAAGGTGTCCGGGCCCAGCTGTTCGGCCAGCGCGGCGGAATGGCCGTGCGGCAGTCCCAGGAACACCACGTCATGGCCGGCCAGCACGGCGGCGTCGGTGGGCTCGAGGACTCGAGACGCCAGCGGCAGCAGGTGCGGATGATGCTCGGCCATCGTCGTCCCGGCGCTGGAGGCCGCGGTCAACGCCCCGATGGTCAACCGGCCGTCAGCGTAGGCCGGATGCCCGAGCAGTAATCGCAGGATCTCTCCGCCGGCGTAGCCGCTGGCGCCGGCTACCGCTATCGAAGTCATGCAGCGATTCTGCATTGTTATGCATGCAGATGCAAATTCATTAATCCTCAGCTCCGCGAGCGTGCGGGTCTGCTCCTCGACACGCCGGGGACCACCGACGGTACCTGCACCCTCACCGCGGGCGAGCGTGCAAAGAATGTTGACGGACCAGGGCGTGTCGGGCGACAGACACGCACTCAGTGTCAATGTGGTGATTGCCGCTGTTGCGGTGGTTGGGTTCTTTCTACCTGGTGTCTGGCTCAGACACGCACTGCCACCTGTCTGGGTTGGCATTCGAGCATTCTGCCGACATCAGGTGGGAAGGACCGACCGGCGTGACTTGATAGGAGCGTGGCACCGCCCCCACTGAGATGTGTCCGCCGGCCGGCCCAACCTTCACTCATCCACCTCTTGATGAAAGAAGGCACTGTCCATGGTGATTGTTGGCACCGACGTACACAAGCGCACCCACACCTTCGTCGCAGTCAACGAGGCCGGCGCCAAACTCGGCGAAAAACTCGTTCCCGCGACCAGCACGGGCCATCAGAAGGCATTGCAGTGGGCCCGTACGGAGTTCGGCCAAGACCTGCTCTGGGGTATCGAAGATTGCCGCAATCTCTCGGCCCGCCTCGAGCGCGATCTACTCTCAGCGGGCCAACGGGTGGTCCGGGTAGCGCCCAAACTGATGGCCCAGACCCGAGCCTGCGCCCGCACCCGCGGCAAATCCGACCCGATCGACGCTCTGGCCGTCGCACACGCAGTGCTGCGGTATCCCGACCTGCCCGTCGCCGCCCACGACGAGGTATCCCGGGAGTTGAAACTACTGGTGGATCGCCGCGAAGACCTTGTGGCTCAACGGACCTCAACAATCAACCGACTACTGGGACGAATCCATGAACTCGACCCCGCCCGCACCCCCAAACGCGGTGCCCTGGACCGGGCCAAGACCCGTAACGAGCTGGGCAACTGGCTCGACACCCTGCACGGACTGCTCGCCGAGCTGGCCCGCGACGAACTCGACGACATCACCCGCCTGACCGACACCATCAACGCCCTAGCCGCCCGAATCGGCCAACACGTCCACGACGTCGCCCCCGAACTGCTGGCCCTGCAAGGCTGCGGCGAGTTGACCGCGGCCAAACTCGTCGGCGAAACCGCCGGAGTGAAACGGTTCAAAAACGAGGCTGCCTTCGCCCGCCACAGCGGCACCGCCCCCATCCCCGTGTGGTCAGGAAACACCGCCGGACGCGTCCGTTTGACCCGCTCAGGCAACCGCCAACTCAACGCCGCCCTCTACCGCATCGCCCTCACCCAGATCCGCATCACCGACAGCCCCGGACAGCTCTACTACCGCAAACGACTCGCCCACGGCGACTCATCAACCGAAGCCCTCCGCTGCCTCAAACGCCGCCTCACCCGCACCGTCTACCACCGACTCCACACCGACGAACAAGCCCGCCTCAACGACCCACACCCGGCCGCCGCTTGACATAGGAGCAATGCTCGCGGTGCTGGGGTGACGGTCAGGTCAGCCGCGCAGGACCGCCCCGACACGGTCACCGGCCACCGCGACGGCGGCGTCACGGGCAGCGCTGGCCTCGTCCTCGGTCAGGGTGCGGTCGGCAGCCCGGAACCGCAGGGCCAGGGTCAGCGACTTGCGACCCTCCCCGATCTGCGGGCCGGTGTAGACGTCGAACAGCCGAACGTCCTCCAAAAGGTCACCGGCCCCGTCGCGGACGGCGGCAACAACCGCAGCCGACGCGACCTCAACATCGACGACCACGCTGATGTCCTGGAACACCGCCGGGAACGGTGACACCTTCGGCGCAGGCAGGGTCTCGACGATCGGCACCGCGTCGAGGTCGAGTTCGACCGCACACGCGCCCTTGGGCAGGCCGGTCCGTTCGATGACCGCGGGATGCAGCTGGCCGGCGTAGCCGACGACCGTGTCGCCGACGAGCACCTCGGCGCAGCGACCCGGATGCCACGGCAGTTCCTGGGCCGCACGCAGGGTGAACTCCACCCCGGCGGCGCGGCCGATCACGCGTACCGCCTCGAACGCATCGGACGCCTCGACAGGACGTCCCGGACCCCACGGTCCGGCGGGCTCGCGCAGCCCGGCAAGCACCGCGGCGACGTGTTGCGGCTGACGCGGCAGCGAGGCGTCCAGTCCGACGATCTCGTCGTCGGTGGGTCTGCGGTCGTTCGGGATTCGCTCGACGGCCCGGGTCTCGGCGGTGGGGTGCACCACCTGCTGGATCGCGAACAATGCGACGTCAGCAGTGCCACGGGATACGTTGCGGCCCAAGGCTTCCAACAGCCCCGGCAGCAACGTGGTGGCCAGCTGTGGCCGGTCGGCCTCCAGCGGGTTGAGCACCTTGGTGGCGTTGCGGCGCGGATCCTCGGCAGCCAGGCCCCAGGCGTCGAACACGCCCGCGGGCAGGAACGGAGTGGGCAGGACCTCGACGAACCCGGCCAGTGCCAGTGACTTTCCGATGGCCCGGCGCCGCTTCTGCACAGCGGACAGGCCGCGCCCGGCCGGCGCGGTCGGCAGCACCGACGGAATGGACTCGAGCCCTTCCAGCCGCAGCACCTCCTCGACGAGGTCGGCACGCTGATGCAGATCCGGCCGCCAACTGGGCGGGGTGACGGTCAGCGGGTCCGAACCGGTCACCTCGGCACCGATCTGGGTGAGCCGCCGCGCCGTGGTGCCCGCGGCGTATTCCACGCCCGCAGTGCGATCGGGCAGGTCGGCCGGGATCCCGATGGTCGGCTGCGACCAGTCGGTGCGGTCGTCGGCACGCCAGTCCGTCAGCTTCGGCTCGACGCGTCCGCCGGCGATCTCTGCCAGCAGGCTCGCGCAACGGTCAAGTGCGGCAACCGAAATGGCCGGATCGACCGAACGTTCGTAGCGACGGCCGGCCTCGCTGGCCAGGTGTAGCCGACGCTGGGTGCGCGACACCGCGGCCGGATCCCACACCGCCGCTTCCAGCAGCACGTCGGTGGTGGAATCGCGCACCTCGGTGGTGCCCGCGCCCATCACGCCGCCGATCGCGGCGGTCGCGACGTCGTCGACGATCAACACGTCGGCCGAATTCAAGGTGCGCTCGACATCGTCGAGGGTGATGACCTTCTCACCGTCGCGGGCGAACCGCACCGCGAAACCACCGGTGATCAGGCTGCTGTCGTGCGCGTGCATCGGGTGGCCGATTTCGAGCATGACGTAGTTGGTCACGTCGACGGCCGGTGAGATGGCGCGGATGCCGCTGAGCATCAACCGCCGCTGCATCCACCACGGTGACACGGCGGTTGGATCGATGCCGGTGACCGGCCGCAACCCGAAGCGCTGCACCCCGGTTCCGGGCTCGACGGTCAGCGGCCAGGCTTCGCCTTCGGCAGGCAGCGGCGCCACGTCGGCCAGGTCGACGAAGTCCAGGTCGTGGGCACAGGCGATCTCGCGCGCCAGGCCGCGGACCGACAGGCAGTAGCCGCGGTCCGGCGTAATCGCCAGGTGGAACACCACGTCGTCGAGACCGAGGATGTCGGCGGCCGGGGTACCCGGTTCGGCAGTGCCCTCGGGCAGCACCAGGATGCCGGCCCCCTCGACGCCCAGGTTCATCTCCGACGCCGAGCAGATCATGCCGTCGGAGACCCGGCCGTAGGTCTTGCGGGTGGCGATCTTGAAGTCGCCGGGCAGGACGGTGCCGGGCAGGGCCACCACAACCAGGTCGCCGACCGCGAAATTCGTTGCCCCACAAACGATGTCACGCGGCTCAGGCTCACCGACATCGACTTTGCAGGCCCGGATCGGCTTCTTGAACTCGGTGAGCTCCTCGATCTCGGCGACCCGGCCGACGGTCAGCGGGCCGCTGACCGGGCCGGCCGGGATGATCTCCTCGACCTCGTGACCGATCCGGATGAACGTCTGCTCGAGTTCCTCGACCGACACGTCCCAATCCGGCGCACCGGCACGGACGGCTTCACTCAACCAGCTGAAAGGGATTCGCATCAGGCACCGACCCCGAACGGCAGGGAGAACCGGACGTCACCCTCGACCATGTCGCGCATGTCAGGAATTCCGTTGCGGAACTGCAGGGTTCGCTCCAATCCCATACCGAAGGCAAATCCGGAGTAGACGTCGGGGTCGATACCGCAGGCGCGCAATACATTCGGGTTGACCATGCCGCAGCCACCCCATTCGACCCAGCCGGGGCCACCCTTCTTACCGGGGAACCAGATGTCCACCTCGGCCGACGGCTCGGTGAACGGGAAGAAGTGCGGCCGGAACCGGGTGCGGCCCTCCGGGCCGAACTGGGCCCGCGCGAACGCGTCCAGCGTGCCGCGCAGGTGCGCCATGGTCAGACCCTTGTCCACCGCCAGCCCTTCAACCTGGTGGAACACCGGGGTGTGCGTCGAGTCCAGCTCATCGGTACGGAAGGTCCGCCCGATCGAGACGATGTAGACGGGCAGCTCACGCTCGAGCAGCGCCCGGATCTGCACGGGCGAGGTGTGGGTACGCAGCACCTGGCGCGAACCGTCGGGTGCGACCTGGAAGGTGTCCTGCTCGCTGCGGGCCGGGTGATCGGGCGGGAAGTTCAGCGCGTCGAAGTTGAACTGTTCGGTTTCGACCTCAGGGCCCTCGGCCAGTTCCCAGCCCATCGCGACGAAGGTGTCGGCGACGTTCTCGGCCAGGATCGTGATCGGGTGCCGGGCACCGACGGGCTGCCGTGTCGAGGGTAGCGTCACGTCGATGCGTTCGGCGACCAGCACGGCGGCGTCGCGCTCGGCGCGAAGCGCGGCCAGCCGTTCGTCGTACGCACGCTGAGCCTCGCCGCGAGCGACGTTGACGCGTTTGCCGGCATCGGCGCGGTCAGCCTTCGGCAGGGTTGCCAAGGACTGTCGGGCCAGGGCGATCGGGGCACGGTCGCCGAGGTGCTCGGTCTTGGCGCGCGCCAGCGCGTCGAGGTCACCGGCCAGCTCGAAGGCATGCCGGGCCGCACTGACGGCTTTGGTCAGGGCATCTTCTGAGAGATCACTTGGCTGCTCAGCCACCCGGCGATCATAGGCGATCGGCCATTCGCTCCCCGAATGCGTTTCCCACTCGTCAGTTTGGCGACTGCCGCGCGGTTCGGACCCGGTACATCACCAGGTCGTCGGGCACGCCGTCGGACTTGTTCGAGAACATCTGCCGCCGTTGACGTTTGACGCCGGCCCCGAGGCCGGCCAGTTGCTCCTCGGAGATCCCCTCCAGTGTGGTGTGCGACACCATGATCCCGCCGGTGCCGGCCCGCGCCATCACCCGGGCCGCGATGTTGACGTCGACGCCGAGCCAGTCGGACCCGATGCGCTGCGGACGTCCGGTGTGAATACCGACCCGCATACGCGGCGCATAGCCGTCCAGGTCGATGCTCTTCACCCCGTCGAGCGCCACGAGCATCGCCGCAAGGGCGGTATCCGGGTCGGAGAACACCGCCATCATGCCGTCGCCCATGCGTTTGACGATGTGGCCGCCGGCTTCCAGAACCGGCGGCTCGATCACCTGTGCCACGCGGCGCAGCAGGCGCAGTGTGGCGTCGTCGCCCGACCGGAGCGACCACGACGAGAATCCGACGAGATCGGTGAACACCAGCGTCACCTCGGGATTGGCCGGAGTTCCCGAGACCCGTTCGGTCAGCGCCTGCCACACCTGCAACGCACCGAGGCTCACCTCCCGCGAGGCGGCGTCGCGGTCCAGGAGCCGGTCGGCCATCCGCGCCGCTGCCCGCGGACCTCCGTCACCCGACACCGAGAGCCGGTCACCGAAGTCGGGATCCCCGGGAAGTGACCGACGGACCCGACGGACCAGATCGACGACGGCGGGGCTGCGGTTGGCGTTCTGCAGCCACCCCAGCGGTCCCGGCAACCCGGGTGTCCGCACTGGGCGCTGTTGCGGCGCGGGCTCGACATCCCCGACTCGGCCGGACGGGTCATCGAACGGCTCGCCATCCACAGCGCAAGACTAAGTGGCCCGCTCACCGGGCGGCAATCACGCGGCGAGCGGGTTTGCCCACACTCCCCGGCCGGCCGACAACCGAGCTGGTCACAGCGCTGTGGCGCGACGATAGCCGGCGAATAACAGTGCGCGACGACGCGCCGCGACCCTTATAGACAACATGCGTTGTCACTACTATCGTGGGCGCCAGCTGTGATTCACGTCATGACGAGTCAACGAGGACGCAATGACCACACGAACCACCATCACCGCCGAGCACGACCCGCTCGGTCCCGATTCGCTGACCTGGAAATACTTCGGTGACCTGCGCACCGGGATGCTGGGCGTATGGATCGGCGCGATCCAGAACATGTACCCGGAACTCGGCGCCGGAGTCGAGGAGCATTCGATCCTGCTCCGTGAACCGCTGCAGCGGGTGGCCCGGTCCGTGTACCCGATCATGGGGGTGGTCTACGACGGCGACCGTGCGGCAGACACCGGCGCGCAGATCAAGGGCTTTCACACCACGATCAAGGGAGTGGACGGCCAGGGGCGCCGTTACCACGCGTTGAACCCGGAGACGTTCTACTGGGCACACGCCACGTTCTTCATGTTGATCATCAAGACCGCCGAATATTTCTGCGGCGGCCTCACCGAGGCCGAAAAACAACAGCTGTTCGACGAACACGTGCAGTGGTATCGCATGTACGGCATGAGTATGCGTCCGGTCCCCAACAGCTGGGAGGAGTTCCAGGAGTACTGGGACGCCAAGTGCCGCGACGAGCTCGAGATCAACCGGGCCACCCTCGACATCTTCACCATCCGGATCCCCAAGCCGTGGTTCGTGCTGATGCCAACTCCAGTATGGGACCAGCTGTTCAAACCCCTTGTCGGAGCACAACGCTGGATCGCAGCCGGCCTGTTCGACCCGGCGGTCCGAGAGAAGGCCGGCATGCGGTGGACGCCCGGCGACGAAGTGCTGCTGCGAATCTTCGGCAAGATGGTCGAACTGGCGTTCATCGCCGTGCCCGACGAGATCAGGCTGCACCCGCGCGCGTTGTCGGCGTACCGACGCGCGGCCGGGAAGCTACCCGCCGACGGCCCCCTGGTGGAAGCACCGAGTTTCATGGCCCCGCCACGCGACCGCCGAGGGCTGCCGATGCACTACTCGCCGCGCCACAAGACCCTGCTGGACCGGGCCGGCGCGCTGGTGCACACGACGTTCTCGCTGCCAGCGCTGCGGCGGCCCGCCCGCCGCCCTGCCGCCTGAGTTTTGACACGTGTCTAAGCTGTCGAGATGCTTGATTGGTCTGATGTAGACATCGCTGTCCGGGACGCAGTTCGCGAGTTCGTGGACAAGGAGATCCGGCCCCATCTCGACGAACTCGAGAGCGGCGACCTGGAGCCGTACCCGATCGTGCGAAAGTTGTTCTCCACGTTCGGCATCGACACCATGGCCAAGGAATCGCTGGACAAGCGGCTGGAGAAGCTGCGCAGCGGCGACACCAAGCCCTCGGGCGCCCGGGGCGGAATGTTCGGCGGCAGCGGATCCCCGGGTATGGGATTCGTCCTGATCAGCGAACTCTGCCGGGTGTCGATGGGCCTGGTCACCGGCTTGGGCGTCAGCCTCGGCCTGACCGTGTCGACCATCCAGAGCCGCGGCACCCTGGCCCAGCAGGAACGCTGGCTGCCCGGTCTGGTGACCTACGAGAAGATCGGCGCGTGGGCGATCACCGAACCCGATTCGGGCTCGGATGCCTTCGGCGGCATGAAGTCCTACGTCACCCGCGATGGTGACGACTACATCCTCAACGGCCAGAAGACCTTCATCACCAACGGGCCCGACGCCGACGTCGTGGTGGTCTACGCGAAATTGGACGAAGGCGATGGCGCGGACAAGCGCAACCGGAAGGTGCTGACCTTCGTCCTCGACCGCGGCATGGAGGGCTTCGTGCAGTCGAAGCCGTTCCGCAAGATGGGCATTCACTCATCGCGCACCGGCGAGCTGTTCTTCAACAACGTCCGTCTGGGCCGCGACCGACTGCTCGGCGAGACCGAAGGCTCCGAGACCGCGGACGGCGTCGACGAGGGCCGGGCCAGTGCCCGGTCGAACTTCTCGGCCGAACGTATCGGGGTGGCCGCGATGGCCCTGGGCGTGATCGAGGAATGCCTGCGCTTGAGCGTCGACTACGCCAAGAGCCGCACCCTGTGGGGCCAGGAGATCAGCCAGTTCCAGCTGATCCAGCTCAAGCTCGCCAACATGGAAGTGGCCCGGATGAACGTGCGCAACATGCTGTTCCGCGTCATCGAATCCGCTGAGAAGGGCGCGCCGATCTCTCTGGCCGAGGCCTCGGCGATCAAGTGGTACTGCTCGCAGGCGGCCACCGACGTGGCGATGGAAGCCGTGCAGCTGTTCGGCGGCAACGGCTACATGACCGAGTACCGGGTGGAACAGCTGGCACGCGATGCCAAGTCGCTGATGATCTACGCCGGCAGCAACGAAGTGCAGATCACCCACGTGGCTCGGGGGCTGCTCAGTTAGCGCTATCCCTGGATCATTTCGCGACCCGGGTGCGCCGCGCGCCACCCGGCCATCGCGGCATCCCAGTCGTCACCGTCGAGTGCGGTGAGCGAGGCCGGGAACAGCCCGTCTTCCTCTTTGGCGATGTGGACATAGAGCTCCTCGACCTCCCGGCGCACCCGGTCCTGATCGGCGGGATCGGTCACGTCTGCCACCTCGAGGAAGGCGGCGAGCTCGCGGTGTTCGGCCACCAGCGGGTCGATGTGCTCGGCGTAGAGCTCGTCGGTGTGCATCACGGCGAACAGTCCGTTCTCCTCGCCCTGCCAGTGGGAACGCAACTCGTCGAACATCGCTGCCACGAGTCTGCGGGCGGCGTCCAGGTCGCCACGGTCCAGGGCGCGCACCGCTTCACGGCCGTGATCGACCGCCCGCTCGTGCTCGGCGATGTAGTCCCGGATCAGGGGCATCTCGCGGCAGCCGCAGTACTGGCACATGGCTCGACCTTAGACCGGTCGGATGGGCCTCCACGGGTGAAGCGCGCGACCGCTAACCGGCGCGGTGGGCGCGAGCGCTCTGATAGAGACAGATCGATGCCGCAGACGAGATGTTGAGACTTTCGGACTGCCCGGGCATCGGGATGTGCACCCGGTGATCGGCCGCCGCGGCCAATTCGGTTGGCAGACCGTGCGCTTCGGGCCCGAACAGCCAGGCGGTGGACGGCGCCAGGTCGGCATCGTCGAGGCTGACCTCGCCGTCGATTGTGGTCGCCAGCACCTGCAACCCGGCCGCCTGCAACCGCGCGACGACGGCGGCCTCGTCGGGCTCACTGATCACCGGCAGTGAGAAGATGCTGCCGGCCGACGCCCGTAGGCATTTGCTGTTGTAGGGGTCGACGCTGTTACCGGCCAGCACCACCGCATCGGCACCCATCGCGTCGGCACTGCGGATCAACGTACCGGCGTTACCGGGTTCGGAAATCTGCACGGGCACCGCGACCAACCGCGGGGCGTCGGCCAGAACGTCGTCGAGGCTGACTTCCGGCAGCCGGCACACGGCCACCAGGCCGACCGGGGTGACGGTGTCCGACAACGCTTTCGCGGCCCGCTCGGTGACCAGCTGCACTGGCGTATCGGCCAGCAGCGAACCGAAGCGCTCCAGGGCAACCTCCGTCGCGAACACCTCGGAAACGAGTCCGCGCCGCAACGCGGCCTCGACGAGGTTGGGACCCTCGGCAAGGAAACGTGCGGCGCGGCGGCGCCCGATGTGGCGCTGCAATTTGACCGCAGCAACCACCCGGGCAGAACGCTCGGTGAGCGTCAGGCGGCCTCTCCGGAGGGTGCGTTGACATCCTCGGGGAGCGCGGCCTTGGCGACCTCGACCAACGCGGTGAACGCGGCGGCGTCGCTCACGGCGATCTCGGCCAGGTTCTTGCGGTCAACCTCGACCCCAGCGGCCTTGAGGCCCTGGATCAGACGGTTGTAGGTGATGTCGTTGGCGCGGGCCGCGGCGTTGATGCGCGAGATCCACAGCTTGCGGAACTCACCCTTGCGGGCACGGCGGTCCCGGTAGGCGTAAGTCAGCGAATGCAGCTGCTGTTCCTTGGCCTTGCGGTACAGGCGCGACCGCTGACCGCGGTAGCCCTTCGAGGCCTTGAGTACGGTACGCCGCTTCTTCTGGGCGTTGAGTGCGCGCTTCACGCGTGCCATGGGATGTTCCTATTCTCGTTCGGTACGGGGAGCGGCAGTACTAGCCGTTGAGCATCTTGTTGACACGCTTGGTGTCGTTGGCTGCCACCACGGTGCGGCCGTCGAGGCGGCGGGTGCGCTTGGTGGCCTTGTGCTCCAGCAGGTGGCGGCGGCCGGCCTTCTGGCGCACGATCTTGCCGGTCCCGGTCTTGCGGAAGCGCTTCGATGCTCCGCTGTGGGTCTTCGCCTTGGGCATGAATCCTCAGTTCTGTCTGTGAAACTAGTTCTGCGTAACGTCTGGTTCTTCTGGTGCGGCCTGCTGCCCACCGGGGCGCTCGGCCTGCTCCGCTGCCTTGGCGCGAGTCTTCGCGCCGCGGTGCGGTGCCAGCACCATCGTCATGTTGCGGCCGTCCTGCTTGGCTGACGTCTCGACGAAGCCGTACTCGGCCACATCGGCGCCCAGCCGCTGCAACAACCGGTACCCGAGTTCGGGCCGGGACTGCTCACGACCACGGAACATGATGGTCACCTTGACCTTGGACCCGGCTTCGAGGAAGCGGACCACATGGCCCTTCTTCGTCTCGTAGTCGTGATCGTCGATCTTGGGACGCAGCTTCTGTTCCTTGACGACGGTCTGCTGCTGGTTTTTGCGAGACTCGCGCTCCTTGAGTGCCGTCTCGTACTTGAACTTGCCGTAGTCCATGATCTTGCAGACCGGCGGTCTGGCGTTGGGAGCTACTTCGACAAGGTCGAGATCGGCATCCGCGGCGACGCGGAGGGCGTCTTCGATGCGCACAATGCCTACCTGCTCGCCACCTGGTCCGATCAGGCGGACTTCTGGTACACGGATGCGCTCGTTGACGCGGGTCTCAGTGCTGATGGGGCCTCCTATGTTGGGTCTGCTGAGGAGACCCCGCCCATCTGCACCTCTGCCCTGACGAACAGAAAAGCCCTGCTCGAAGCAGGGCCCAATGCCGACCGATCACGGCTTGCGCCGCCTGCACCTCCCACTGTGGGAGCACAGAACCCGTGTCCGATGACACCGGCGACCGGACCGTTGTACCTTGTGGCCAACGGTGGGAGTGGGACTCCACTTGCTGTCCCTGACATGAGCCGGGACGGTCGCGCATGACAGTCTAGCAGCTATGACCGATCCGACCGAAACGCCCGACGACGCGACACCGCAGGTCCCAGCCGATCCCGAGGGCCCCGCCGTCCGCGAACTGGCCGACATCCCGGCTGTGGAAGTGATCACCCGGGCGGCGGTCATGTTGATGAGTGCCGCCGCGGAGAAGATCGGACTGTCCGCCGAGGACCCCGACGACAGCCCGCACCGCGATCTTGACGAAGCCCGCCGGTTGATCACCGCGCTGGCCGGGCTGGTGACCGCGTCGGCCGAATACCTGGGACCGCACGCGGGTCCGGTCCGCGACGCGCTCAAGAGCCTGCAGCTGGCCTTCCGAGAAGCGAGTGCGCATCCCGACGAGCCGGGCAAAGGACCTGGCGAAAAGTACACCGGCCCGGTCTGGTAACTACCTGGGCGGTGTCTGTGCGCGCGTTCAGCCAATTTGACGGTTTGACCGCCTATTCTCCGGGCGTATGACCGTTATCAGCCGCGGCCGCACCGGGGCTCAGCCCGCGTCGAGGTTCTCCTGGGTTCCCGCGGCGGCCGGTTGGACCGTCGGCGTCATCGCCACCCTGTCGCTGATCGCCAGTGTTTCCCAAACGGTGCGCTGGATGATTCAGGTGCCACGCGAGTTCGTCAACGACTACATCTTCAACTTTCCCGATACCAGCTTCTCGTGGGCCTTCGTGCTGGCGCTGCTGGCCGCGGCACTGGCGGCTCGCAAGCGGATCGCCTGGTGGATTCTCGTGCTCTACATGGTGGGCGCCATCGGCTGGAACGTCGGCGATCTCGTCACCGGTGGCGACCCGGTGGCCGAGGACATCGGCGAGGTCATCGGCCTGGCGTTCCATGCGGTGGCCATCGTCTGCCTGGTACTGGCCCGCAACCAGTTCTGGGCCAAAGTACGCCGCGGCGCCCTACTCAAATCCGCTGTCGTCCTGGTCGCGGGCATGGCGCTCGGCATCCTGGTGGCCTGGGCACTGCTCGAACTGTTCCCCGGCACCCTGGCCCCGGAATGGCGGCTGCTGTACGCGGTCAACCGGGTCAGCGGGTTCGCCACCGTTCCGACCGAGGTTTTCGAGGGCTATTCGCATCCGTTCCTCAACGCGATCTTCGGATTGTTCGGCGCCCTGGCGCTGATGGTGGCGGCCATCGTGCTGTTCCAATCGCAGCGCGCCTCCAATGCGCTGACCGGTGAGGACGAGTCGGCGATCCGCGGGCTGTTGGAGGTCTACGGCAAGAACGACTCACTGGGTTATTTCGCCACCCGTCGCGACAAGTCGGTGGTTTTCGCCCCCAACGGACGCGCCGCGATCGCCTATCGCGTGGAGGTGGGGGTGTGCCTGGCCGGCGGTGACCCCGTCGGCGACCCCAAGAGCTGGCCCCAGGCGATAGCAGCCTGGCTGCAGCTGTGCCAGACCTACGGTTGGGCGCCCGGTGTGATGGGCGCCAGTTCGGCGGCCGCCGAGGCGTTCCGGGCCGCCGGGCTCAACGCGCTGCAACTCGGCGATGAGGCCATCTTGTACCCGGACCACTTCAGGCTGTCGGGGCCCGACATGCGCGCTGTCCGTCAAGCGGTCACCCGGGCCCGGCGGGCCGGCACCTCGGTGCGCATCCGGCGCCACCGCGAGCTGGAGCCGGCCGAGATGGATGACGTGATCGAGCGTGCGGACGCCTGGCGGGACACCGAGACCGAGCGAGGTTTCTCGATGGCGCTGGGCCGGCTCGGCGACCCGGCCGACGGGGATTGCCTGCTCGTCGAGGCGGTGCAGCAGCGCCCGGGCGCAGCTGAACCCGAGGTGGTCGCATTGCTGTCACTGGTGCCATGGGGTACCAACGGCGTATCGCTCGACGTCATGCGCCGCTCCCCGCAATCCCCCAACGGCACGATCGAGCTGATGGTCAGCGAACTGTGCATGCAGTCCGAAGGCATTGGCGTTAGCCGGATTTCACTCAACTTCGCGATGTTCCGGTCGGCGTTTCAACAGGGCGCGCAACTGGGTGCCGGTCCGGTGGCCCGGCTCTGGCGGGCCATGCTGGTGTTCTTCTCCCGATGGTGGCAGCTGGAGACGCTGTACCGATCGAACATGAAGTACCAGCCCGAGTGGGTCCCCCGGTACGCCTGCTACGAAGATGCCCGTCTGATCCCGCGGGTCGGAGTGGCCTCCGTCATCGCCGAAGGTTTCCTGGTGCTGCCGTTCTCGCAGCGGAACAAGCAGCACACCGGCGAACACGTCGCGGCCCCGGCCGACCTGGTGCACTCAGGCCGGCTGCACCACGACGGTAGCGCCCCCGACCGCGACGAGTTGCGCGACGATCTGGCCGAAGAGGATCAACAACGGCTGCCTGAGCAGGTCCGGGTCCGGATGGCCAAACTGCGCCAGTTGCAGGCCGACGGGGTGGACGCCTATCCCGTGGGCCGGCCACCCAGCCACACCGTCGCGGCCGCACTGGAATCCGCGGATGGCGACACCGTGAGCGTGGCCGGGCGGATCCTGCGGATCCGCGATTACGGCGGCGTACTGTTCGCCCAACTCCGCGACTGGTCGGGCGAAGTCCAGCTTCTGCTCGACAACGCCCGCCTGGCCGGAGCCTGCACCGCCGACTTCACCGCCACCATCGATCTCGGCGATCTGATCGAGGTCACCGGCTCGATGGGACACAGCCGCAACGGCACGCAGTCCTTGTTGGCCGACAGTTGGCGATTGATCGGCAAATGCCTGCGCCCGCTGCCCGACAAGTGGAAGGGCCTGACCGACCAGGAGGCCAGGGTGCGGGCCCGCTATGTGGACCTGGCTGTCAATGCCGAGGCGCGAGACCTGATCCGGGCCCGCAGCGGCGCTCTGCACGCCATCCGGGAAACGTTGTACGCCAAGGGTTTTCTCGAGGTGGAGACGCCGATTCTGCAACAGATCCACGGCGGCGCCAACGCCCGGCCGTTCCTGACCCACATCAATGCCTACGATCTGGACCTCTATCTGCGGATCGCGCCCGAGCTCTACCTCAAGCGGTTGTGTGTCGGCGGTGTCGAGCGGGTCTTCGAGCTGGGCCGCGCATTCCGCAACGAAGGGGTGGACTTCAGCCACAACCCGGAGTTCACCCTGTTGGAGGCGTACCAGGCCCATGCCGATTACAACGTCTGGATCGACGGCTGCCGCGAGCTGATCCAGAATGCCGCGCAGGCCGCCAACGGAGCCCAGGTCTTCCAGCGGCCCCGCGCCGACGGCACCCTCGAACCGGTCGACATCTCAGGCGAATGGGCGATCAAGACCGTGCACGACGCGGTCTCGGAGGCCCTCGGCGAACATGTCACGGTCGAGACGGACCTGGCCACGCTGCGCCGACTGTGCGATGCGGCGCACATCCCCTACCTGACCCACTGGGACGCCGGGGCCGTGGTGCTGGAGATGTACGAGCACCTCGTCGAAGACCGCACCGAGGCGCCTACGTTCTACAAGGATTTCCCGACGTCGGTGTCGCCGCTGACCCGGCCGCACCGCAGCATTCCCGGCGTTGCCGAACGCTGGGACCTGGTGGCCTGGGGTGTCGAGCTGGGCACCGCCTACAGCGAACTGACCGACCCCGTCGAACAGCGCCGGCGGCTGCTGGAACAGTCGTTGCTGGCCGCCGGTGGCGACCCCGAGGCCATGGAACTCGACGAGGATTTCCTGCAGGCCATGGAGTACGCCATGCCCCCGACGGGCGGTCTCGGCATGGGCGTGGACCGGGTGGTCATGCTGATCACCGGACGCAGCATCCGGGAAACCTTGCCGTTTCCCCTGGCCAAACCTCGTTAGCAGGCAGTTCACAGCCGTTCCCAAGATTGGGCGGCAACGATACCGGTGTGACGTTCACACACCACCTGTCCTTGATGCACGGCTGGGTGCCGACCAGCATCCAAGTCATCACCGCCGGGGTGCTGATCGCCGCGGTCGGCTGGCGCACTCGCCGGTGGGCGCTCATCTGGCTGCCGGTGGCGGCCGCGGTGGGCGGCATCCTGGTTGCGGGCACCAACTGGTACATCGAGTCCGAGGGGCTGGCCGGCAACCCTGCGCCCCGGTCGTTGTGGGTGTGGATCGCGCTGACGGGCGTGGCGGTGGTGGTCCTGGCGGCGGGGTGGCACGGGAGCCGCTGGTGGCGACGCGGCACCGCGGTCCTGGCCGTGCCGATGAGCCTGCTGTGCACGGCCCTCGCCCTGAACCTGTGGGTGGGCTACTTCCCCTGGGTGCAGACGGCCTGGAACCAGCTGACAGCCGGTCCGCTACCCGACCAGACCGATCAGGTCACGGTGGCCGCGATGCAACGTCAGGGCACCATCCCGGTCAAGGGCAGCGTGGTCCCGGTCGACATCCCCAACACCGCATCGGGTTTCCGGCATCGCGGTGAATACGTGTATCTCCCGCCGGCGTGGTTCGCCGCCAACCCCGCGGCGCAATTGCCGACGGTGATGATGATCGGCGGTGAGTTCAACACGCCCGCCGACTGGATGCGCGCCGGCAACGTGATCAAGACGATGGACGAGTTCGCCGCAGCCCATCACGGGTACGCGCCGGTGCTGGTGTTCGCCGATCCCGGCGGCACCTTCAACAACGACACCGAATGCGTCAACGGCAAGCGCGGAAACTCCGCCGACCACCTCACCAAAGATGTTGTGCCTTATATCAACAACCATTACCGCGTCAATCCCACCGCAGCCGGCTGGGGCATCGTGGGCTGGTCGATGGGCGGCACCTGCGCGGTGGACCTGGCCGTGATGCACCCTGAGTTGTTCAGTGCGTTCGTCGACATCGCAGGTGACATCGGCCCGAACTCGGGCACCAAGGCGCAGACCATCGACCGGCTGTTCGGCGGGAACGTCGCGGCCTGGGACACCTTCGACCCGAGCACGGCGATCAATCGGCACGGCCAGTACGACCAGACCGCCGGCTGGTTCGACGTCAACGACACCTCCACGCCGGGCAAGCCGGCGGCCCGCGTCAATGATCAGGCCAAGGCCGCCAACGCGCTGTGCGCGCTCGGGTCGCAACACGGCATCGCCTGCGCGGTGGTGACCCACCAGGGCACCCATGACTGGCCGTTCGCCAGTCACGCGTTCTCGGCCGCCCTGCCCTGGCTTGCCGGTGCCATCGGCACCCCGCAGGTACCGGCGATCGGGCTGCCCCAGTCGTCCAACGCACCGGCCTTCATCCAGACCGCCGCCAAGTAGCCGTCAGTAATCCGATTCGGCCGCGCGCAACTCGGCCAGGAAGGCGTCGGAACCCGGCTGAGCCAGGCGGGACCGCGCGAAGGCACGCGCGCGATCGCGGTCGAATGCCGATTCGTCGACGTCCGCCGCCCCGATCCGCACCGCCGTGTCTGACCAGTCCAGATTCCAGGCCTGGGTTTCGCTGAGCCGCTGCCCGTCTGGGGTGCGCAGCGCGAGCACGGCACGACCGGCGACATCGAGAACACCGGACCCGATGCAGCCGATCCCACGCAACCGCACAGCGACACCCGAGGGTGAGTCCGGGCCCAACAGCGCTACCTGCACCACCGCATCGGCGCCCTCGACGCCTGCGGTCACCGACCATTCGATCGTGTCCTCGGCAGCGTCGAACACTCCGGGCGGCACCGCCGACCAGGCAACCGTCGCCAGCCCACGAGCGATCACGCCTGGCCGGCTCGGCCCGTCGCCGGCTCCGGCCGCCAGCGCGTAATCCTGCCGCCGAGCACCCGTGGAGACGGTGTCGGACCAATCCAGCCCGACATCGGCAGCCAGCTCCCGACATTTCCCGACCAGCTCGTCAACCCGTGGATCACCTTGTCCGAACGAGAAATTCAGCGCCTCGGTGTGTGGCGACAGCAGTCCCAGCACATCGGAGTCCAGGGTTTCGTCGGAGAAGTAGTCCTCGGCGGCCACCGTCAGCAGCGCCAGTTCCGCATCGAGTACGGGACGCTCCAGCGCGGCGATACCGTCCCGGTCGCTGGCCGGCCACCATCGCCGCAACCAGTGGCCGATCGCCAAGCGCCGCAACGTGTCCAACGATCCTGAGACCAGCTCCACGCCGGCCAGATCGATGGGTTGCCCCGGCTGCCGGTGGCGCACCACGTCCAGGACTGCGACGTGGCCGGACTCTCCGAGCACCCGCCACATCCAATCCGCGCGCTCGGGGTCGGTGAACGACAAGACCGGTGGTTCGCCTGCCCGTCCGTCCACGGTCCACGACAACACCGCGCCGCTGACCTCCAGGACTGCGACCAACGGCACGGCGTCGTCCAGCGTTCCGGTACCCCACAGGCCGGCGTCAGCGCTCAATCTCACTCTGCCACCTGCACTTCCAGCATCGCCTTGATCCGCTGCCGATGGTCGAGACTGACCGATCGGGCCACCCCTTCGAGCAGCGACCGCAGGTCGTCGACGTCCGCGCAGGGCTCCTGCCACACGTCACGGCCGTGCAGACGCGCCCACAGCCGGCTCAGGTAGGGACGGGCGAAGGCGGCGAGCTCGTCGATGACCTGCCGCTGCCGCGGATGCACCGCCGTGCCTGCCACCAGGTAGCGCCGAGCATGCAGCACGTATGCCTCCTTGGCCAGCCGGGCCTGAATTCGGGCCGACAGTTGGTGGCGCGCTGACGCCGATCCGTCGAGCGGCCGCAGGTCGGTGGCCACCTCGATGCCGGTGACAAGCGCAGCCTGCTTGTCCTCGGCGAGCAACCCCCACGGCGCGCAGGCACGGTCCACCTCCTCGGCGCACAGCAGGGGGATATCGGGCAGTTCGTCACGGTCGAGGGCCCGGCGCAAGGTCGCCCGCACGCGGTCCACCACGCTGCGATCCAGTGGACGGTCCCCCACTCCGGGTCCGAGGACCGACGGAAGCTGTTGCGGGAAGCAGGAACTCAGTCCGATGTCGATGATGGACCACGGCAGGTCGGCCTCGGCCCGACGAGCCGCGGCACCCAGGTTGTACGGCGTGCCGTCAGCCACCAGCGCCGACCACACCCGCTGCCGGGCCGCCTCGGCACGGTGACTGTCGGCCGGACCGAGCACGGTGGCCAGCCCGGCGAAAAACGGTCCGGTGATCGCGCCGGAGGCAACGACGTCGCCCCAGCTGCGCTCAAGCTGGCGGCGCATGCGGTCGACGGTCTGGGGCTCGGCAACATACGCGTTGAGTGCCTCGATCGCCGTGCGGTCACGGCCGCCGTGCAGTTCGGCCAGCACCTCCGCGGCGACCTGTCCCCCGTCGGATACCGGGGTGCCGCGGGTGACCGCGAGCTCGAAACAGGCCGGGAAATACAGCTCCTGGGCATTTCCGGTGGTGATGCCGAGACGGCGGCGCTGCTGTTTGAGCTCGCCGAACCAGGCTGCCGCAGCACGCAGATGCGGTGCACTGCGCACCATCTGCTCGTGCAGTTCGGCCGCCACGTCGGGGGCCAGCACCGGCGCCGAGAACTGCGTATTGCTCCGCAATCTGAGCACCAGTGGGTCGATGATCCGTTTCACGGTCCGGCGCAGCGGCCCGCCGTCGGCACCGCTGAACACCTCGACACCCGGACCGATATCGCGCCAGGCCCGATCGATCACCGCGCGGCGCGGTTGGGCCGAATGCGTACCCGGAGCAGGGCCGGCCTGCGCTCCAGCCGTGTCGGACCCGATGCTCACCGGCACCAGGATAGATGCGAAGTTGGGTTCGGTAGCGCGGTACCGGCCGGACCCTTGGGGCCATGACCGACGTCGTGTTCCTCACCATCGTGTGCCTGTTGGGCACCGGCGCGGCGATGGCCGCCGCCGCCCGTCGCACACGGCGCGTGCAGCCGAACGACGAGGCCGACGAGCGGCTCGTCACCCTCGGCGAGCTGGTCGCCGAGTTCGACCACATGCTGGTCCGCAAGGGCTTGCTGACCGGGGCGCAACTGGCGCTGATCCGGACCGGAACTCGGTCGCGCGGGATCGTCACCGGGATGCGCACCACCGGCGTCGGCCGTGCGGACTACCGCGAGGTCGAGCTGGACCTCATGGTCAGCCGGCGCGGCGGAGGTCAGTTTCCGGTGCGCCAGCGCGCGCTCATCCCGGCGACCGCGCTGGCCAAGGTCTCCCCCGGCAACGTCGTCGAGACCTATTACCGGCCGGGCGACGAGAGCGCCGTCGCCGTCTGTGTGAGCCCGGCGTGATTCAGCGGGCGCCGTCGACGGCGAAGCTGGCCAGCGCGGCCCAATGCAGCGGGCTCGCCGTCCGGTCGCCGTCCCGCCACCGCCTCATCATGGCCCGCTGCCACCGGTTCACCGCCAGCCCGGCGTCGTCGGCGCGGTGCGCCAGATCGACCCCGACGATGGTGTCGGACATGGGATCGGCCTCGGGCGCACTGCCGAACCGCCGGAAGCCCGCGGTAGTCGGCAGCGACCACAGCGTCGCGGTGACCAACTGCGCGCCGCCCAGGATCATGGCGGCAACCAACCCGGCCGCCTCGTCGAATCGGTAGTCGCCGCCGGACGCACACGCCAACAACGCCACCCGGGGCGGGATCGGCAGCTGCGCCGCGATCATCTCGCCCGCCGTCAGCGGCCGGTCTTCGGCTAGGTGCAACCCCGCGCGGTCGGCATGCCCGACGGTGTCGTCGGCGGCACTGGCGTGGCCGACATAGAGCAGCCGGCTCGGGTCCTGTGCACACATATCTGCCAGCCAGCGCCGGTCGGCATCGGTGCGACGGAACAGCTCGACGGCTTCGTCGACCTTCGGCAGGACGTCCTGCCCGGCCACCAGTTCAGCGAAATGTTCCGAGAGCGGCGTGTGCGGTGACGGGCGGCCCAGCACCGAGCCCAGCGCCGAATCAGGCCGCTGCCCGGGGATTCGCGGATCCAGCACCAGCACCGGAGGCCGGCCGACGCGGTCCTGCCAGCGTGCCGGGCTGCGCGGAGCATGAACGATGTTGGACGGCACGGACATCAGCACGTCGGCCAGTTCCATCAACCGGAAGCCGTGCGGTCCCGGCATCGCCAGTTGTCCCCACGGCACGCGGCCCAGCGTCGGACTCGGTGTCACGAACAGCACGGGCCGGGGCGAATCGACGCAGTCGGCCAGCAGTTTCCAAGCCTCGGCGCCGATCAGCTGAGTTCCGAGCAACCGGGCGAGCCGGAACTCGGTCTCGCCGTCGGCGAAAGCGCCTGCGGTAACGGCTCGTTCGATTGCGTCGGCGGCCGTTTCACTCCCGATCGGATCGGGCAGCGCCGGGTTGAGGGCGGCCGCCACCGCCTCCAGATCGGGTTGCTCGATCACCCAGGTGACCGAGCGCTCGGGTTTCCCGACGACGCGCAGGCTGGCATATGTCGCAATGCCGACATCAGCCAACCGCAACACCAACGTCTCGGTCATGGCCAGGTCGCCCAGTCCGCACCGGGCGCAGTGACTTCGCGGCCGTAGCGGTCCGCCGCCAACTCCCGGTAGCGACTGAGGATGGGCCCTGAGCTCGGGTCCATGCGCAGCGGTGGCAACGGTCCGAGTCTGGTCAGCGCACTCTCGCCACCGACGGGTGCGGCCGCGGCCGCGACCGCGAACTCTGGGGCGAGTTCGGCTTCCACCGGGACGACTCCGGTGGCCGTCTCAGCCCAGTCGGCAGCCTGGGGACAGCTCGGGTCGAGAATTCCGTCAGCGCTGAAAGTTCCCCGTGCACTGTGATATTCGATCAGTTCACAAATCAACTCGGTGTTGTCCGATTCCCAGGCCACCGCGAACGCCCCGGCCAGCAGCGGCGCCGAGACACCGTTCGCCCATCGGGCGCGAGCGCCGGCGTCGACGATCGTGTATCGGACCGAATCCACCGCCAGCGCCGCCGGGACCTTGAGGTCGACCGCGTTGGCGAGTTTCTCCATCCCGCGGCGGTACTTTCGGCTCCCCGGACGACAGTTGTACCAACCGGTTCCCGCGGCATGCCGGGCCTCGACCTGCTCCCAGCTCTGCCCCGGTTTGCCCAAGCCGTCGAAGCCCATCTCGGCGAGGGCGGCGGCCCGCCAGATGTTCCCCAGATGGGCGTCCAGCCGCGCGTACTGAAGCCAGCTGTGCCGAGGGGAGGAATCCAGCAGCGCCCTGGCCTCTTCCACCATCGCGATCGCATCGTCGAACAGGCCGCGGAACAGGGCGATCCAACTGCGCTGCAACAGGATCCGGTGGATGTAGAGCGGCCGCTCGATCTCGCGCCAATGCCGCTCGGCATGCTCCCAGCATTGATCGGCCTCGCGTAACCGGCCGATACCCAGCCGGATCAGCCCGAAGTACAGCCAGCTCCGAGACACGTCGTGGGCCCGGGCATGCTCGGCGATCACCGGATAGGCCTCGGTCACCAAATCCTGCGTCTCGGTGTATGCGCCGCTGGACCAGCAGGCCGCCGCCCGCTCGAGCTGGGCCCGCGCGGTCGCGAGCCGCCAGCCTCGGGCCTGCGCGCGGGCACCGGCCCGGCGCAACCACGGCTCGGCCTCGTCCAGACGTCCCGACTCGATGCAGAACCGCGCGTAGCCCAGCGCGCCCGCCACGAACAGATAGTCGGTTTCGGCATCGTCGCCACCCGAGCCGGCATTCTGCAAGAAGTCCAGTACCTCGGTCCACACCGGTGCCGATGCGGCGTAGAGGTCGTCGTCACACAGGCCCGCGGCGATCAGGATCCTGGTCTGGCAGATCAGGTTCCGGTGCTCGGACACCAGATCATCGATGTCTCCGGGGACTTCGATCAGCGCCTCCAGATGCGCTGCGGCACTGTCATGATCACCGCGGGCGGCGGCCAGTCCCGCTTCGAGAAACTCGACGCGCCGGGTGTACCGGCAGATCATGTGATCGACTTCGGCCTCGGACAGACTCACCTGGCCGGCGAGATCCGGACGGCGCCCCGAGCGGATCCCGAGGTAGATCGTCAGGCAATCCCGGATCCGGGAAATGCTTTCCACGACACCGTCGTACGCGGTACGCACCAGGTAGACCTCACCGAGTTGGGCGAACACCTCGAGTGCGTAGTCGTCCCGGTCGGCCTCCTCGACGCGGGGCAGCAGCGACACCAACAGTTGCCTGGCCGCGTCTTCGTCGGCCGCAAGCGCCAGGTGACGGGCGCGCTGCAGATCCCCGACGATGGTCACCTCTGCACCATATAAAAGGGGCGGGCGGGTCCGGCAGAAGGTCTGCCGGACCCGCCCGCCATGCTGGGAGATCAGCTGCAGGACACCGTGATGGTGAACGGCTTGTTGATCATCCCGGCCATCGGGTTCTTCATGTCGGCGCCCGATGCTTCACCGGTGATCGTGTAGGTGTCCCCGTCGACCTTGACCTCCGCCGACCCCACTTTCACGCCCATCGCCTCGCTGACCGCCAATGCGCTGCCGTCGTAGACCAGGCCGAGCGATTCGACCTTCGGAGTCGCCTCGTCGGTCATCACGACGCCGAGGCCCTGCTGGCCGCCGATCGCGGCGCTGCCGACGTTGATCTTGCCGCCCTGCTTGACGCAGGTGACCGAGTTCAGGTCCAGCCCGGCCAGATCCGATCCGTCGACCTTGACCTGGGCGTTGCTCCCCGAGCTGACCTTGGTGTCAGCCGCCGCCGACGCAGCCGGCTTGTCGGCGGGCTTGTCGTTCGAGCAGCCCACCACCACCGCACCGGTGGCGAGGAGTCCCATGGCGCCGGCGATAACTCGATTGATGGTCATTGCGTCTTCCCTTCGTTCCGCGTTGCCCCGATGGCTCCGTCGTGTCCCCAAGTCAAGGCGGACCCAGCGGCTACCGATCCCAAGAAATGTCGGTTCCCGCAGGTAACGTGGGTTTCGTGACGAAGGACCCAGAGCAGCCGGATCAACCCGAAGAAGCGCAGGAGCCCGCTGCCGTGGAGGGCGAGGTCGTTCCCGCAGCCCCCACCACCGGTCCGGCCGGGCCCGTCGAAGCGCCTGACACCGGCTACACCGCGGCCGGGGTGCCGACGTTCGACGCGGTCCGGGAGAAGATCGAGACCCGGTACGGCACCGCACTCGGGGCGTCCGAGCTGGCCGCCGAGACACCCGAGGGTCGATCCGTCGAGGAGCAGTACGAGAAGCGTCAGCAAGCGGCTGCCGAGCGCTTGCGGCAGATCCGGGAGTCCATGCACAAGGACGACAGCTGATCCATGCGCTCGTTCACCGTGGCTGAGCGTCGCGCTCGGCTGGCCCGGCGACACTTCCTGAGCCAACCGGCGTCCTCGGTTGCCGACATCACGGGCGCCGTCGTCGGTCTGCACGCCACTGACCCTTCGACTCCCTACTTGTCCTTGTGGGCTCGCCTCCAGGGCTTCACCACCGATGATCTGGACCGTGAGCTGTACGCCCGGCGCACGATGCTCAAGCACCTCGCGATGCGCCGCACGCTGTGGATCGTGCGCGTGGACGACCTCCCGCTGGTGCAGGCCGGGGCAAGTGACCGGGTGGCCGGTAACGAAGAGCGCAAGCTCATCGCCGATGTGGAGAAGGCCGGTGTGGCTGCGGACGGGTCCGAGTGGCTGGCGGCCGCACGCCGGGCGGTGCTGGCGCATCTGCGCCAGCACGGGCCGAGGGCTGCGGCGCAGCTGCGCACCGCGCTGCCCGAACTGGCCGGCAGTTACAACCCGGCGCCGGGAAAGACCTGGGGCGGTGAGACTCCGCTGTCCCCAAGGGTTTTGACGGTGCTCGGAGTGCGCGGAGAGATCGTCCGCGGCCCCAACGACAGCGGCTGGACCAACTCACGGCCGCGCTGGACGCTCACCTCCGACTGGATCGGGGCACCGCTGACGGCGGTCGAGCCGGACCATGCCCGCACCGAGTTGGTGCGCACCTGGTTACGCACGTTCGGCCCGGCCACGGTCACCGACATCAAATGGTGGTTCGGCAACACCTTGACCTGGGCACGTCAGGCATTGCGCGATATCGGCGCGGTCGAAGTCGATCTGCACGGCAGTCCCGGCTACGCGCTGGCCGACGATCTGGACACCGAACCCGAACCTGAACCGTGGGCGGCGCTGCTGCCCGGCCTGGACGTCACCACCATGGGCTGGTTCGACCGCGACTGGTATCTCGGAGCACACCGCAGCCAGGTCTTCGACCGCAACGGCAATGCCGGACTCACCGCGTGGTGGAACGGCCGCATCGTGGGTGGCTGGGGGCAGGACGACGACGGTCGGGTTCGGTTGCATCTCCTCGAGGAGGTCGGCCGCGACGGCACCCGGGCTTTGCAGGAGCGCGCCGACGCGCTGACCGACTGGCTGGCCGGGACACGCGCAAATCCGCGGTTCCCGTCGCCGTTGTCCAAGCGCAGAGCCTAGGCGCTGACCTTGCGCCGCTTGGATTTCGGTGCCGGCACTTCCACCAGCTCGGCGAGGAACTGTCCGGTGTAGCTGTCCGGGTTGGCCGCCACATCCTCGGGAGTGCCCTGGGCGACGACGGTGCCGCCGCCGGCTCCCCCTTCAGGGCCCATGTCCACAATCCAGTCCGAGGTCTTGATGACGTCGAGGTTGTGCTCGATGACGATCACCGTATTGCCTTTGTCGACAAGGCCGTTGATGACCTTGAGCAGCTTACGGATGTCTTCGAAGTGCAGACCGGTGGTGGGCTCGTCGAGGATGTAGACGGTGCGACCGGTGGAGCGCTTCTGCAGTTCAGCGGCGAGCTTGACGCGTTGCGCCTCACCGCCGGACAGCGTCGGTGCCGGTTGGCCCAGCCGCACGTAGCCCAGCCCGACATCGACCAGGGTCTTGAGGTAGCGGTGGATCGAGCTGATGGGCTCGAAGAACTCGGCGGCCTCCTCGATCGACAGATCCAGCACCTCGGCGATGGTCTTGCCCTTGTAATGCACCTCGAGGGTTTCCCGGTTGTACCGGGCGCCCTGGCAGACCTCACACGGCACATACACGTCGGGAAGGAAGTTCATCTCTATCTTGATGGTGCCGTCACCGGAGCATGCCTCACACCGACCGCCCTTGACGTTGAACGAGAACCGCCCCGGCTGATAGCCGCGAACCTTGGCCTCTGTGGTGGCGGCGAACAGGGACCGGATCTTGTCGAACACCCCGGTATAGGTAGCCGGATTGGACCGCGGGGTGCGGCCGATGGGTGACTGGTCGACGCGCACCAGCTTGTCCAACTGGTCGAGCCCGTTGACCCGGGTGTGCCGGCCCGGCACCTGACGCGCGCCGTTGAGCTTGTTGGCCATCACCGAGGCCAGGATGTCGTTGACCAGCGTCGACTTGCCCGAGCCGGACACCCCGGTCACCGAGGTGAGCACGCCCAGCGGGAACGCGACGTCGATCTCCTTGAGGTTGTTCTCCCGCGCGCCGACCACGGTGACCTGCCGACGTTTGTCGGTGGGCCGCCGGATGGCGGGCACCTCGATGCTCTCCTTGCCGGAAAGGTAAGCGCCGGTGATGGATTCGGGGTTGGTCAGCAGATCCTGGTAGGTGCCGCTGTGCACGATGCGGCCGCCGTGTTCCCCGGCCGCCGGGCCGATGTCGACCACCCAGTCGGCGTGGGCGATGGTGTCGAGATCGTGTTCGACGACGATCAGCGTGTTACCCAGGTCGCGCAGCCGCACCAGGGTGTCGATCAGCCTGCGGTTGTCGCGCTGATGCAGACCGATGGACGGCTCGTCGAGCACATAGAGCACGCCGACCAGGCCGGAGCCGATCTGGGTGGCCAGCCGGATGCGCTGCGCCTCGCCGCCGGAGAGCGTCGCGGCAGCCCGCGACAGCGACAGGTAGTCCAGCCCGACGTCGAGCAGGAACCCGAGCCGCGACTGGATCTCCTTGAGCACCTGACCGGCGATGGCCTGCTCACGCGGCCCCAGGGTGAGCGCGTTGAGGAAGTCGGCGCAGTCGGCGATCGACAGCTCGGCCACCTCGGCGATGGACTTCGCGCCGAACTCCCCCGCAGCCATGGTCACCGCGAGGATCTCGGGCTTGAGCCGGGTGCCGTGGCACTCCGGGCACGGGATGTCGCGCATGAAGCCCTCGTAGCGTTCCTTCATCTGCTCCGAGTCGGTCTGCTCCATACGGCGCTGCAGGAACGCCATCACGCCTTCGAAATCGGCGTAGTAGGACCGGGTGCGGCCGTAGCGGTTCTTGTAGCGGACGTGGACCTGGTGATCAGAGCCTTCCAGGATCGCTTTGCGGGCCTTGGCCGGCAGCTTCCGCCACGGGGTGTCGATGTCGAAGCCGAGCTGATCCCCCAACCCGGACAACATCCGGGTGAAGTACTCCGCACTCTGGCCGACGGCCCACGGCGCGATGGCGCCCCCGGCCAGCGTCAAGTCCGGGTCGGGCACGACCAGTTCCGGGTCGACCTCTTTGCGGATGCCCAGGCCGGTGCACTCCGGGCAGGCGCCGTAGGGCGAGTTGAACGAGAACGACCGGGGTTCAAGATCATCCACGGCCAGCGGGTGGCCGTTGGGGCAGGCCAGTTTCTCGGAGAAGCGCTGCTCCCGGTGCGGATGGTCGTCTTCGCGGTCGACGAACTCCAGCACCACGATGCCGTCGGCGAGGTTCAGCGCCGTCTCCACCGAGTCGGTGAGCCGCTGTTTGGAGCTGGCCTTGACCGTCAGGCGGTCGACGACCACCTCGATATCGTGCTTTTCCTGCTTCTTGAGCTTGGGCGGGTCGGTCAGCGAATGCACCACGCCGTCCACCCGAACGCGGCTGTAGCCCTGGGTGTTGAGCTTCTCGAACAGGTCTACGAACTCACCCTTACGGGTGCGGACCACCGGGGCCAGCACCTGGAACCGCAGCCCCTCGTCCATGGCCAGGACCTGGTCGACGATCTGCTGCGGGGTCTGCCGGGCGATGCGCTCACCACACACCGGGCAGTGCGGGGTGCCGGCGCGGGCGTAGAGCAGCCGCAGGTAGTCGTACACCTCGGTGATGGTGCCCACCGTCGACCGCGGGTTGCGGTTGGTCGACTTCTGATCGATCGAGACCGCGGGCGACAGGCCCTCGATGAAGTCGACATCGGGCTTGTCCATCTGTCCCAGGAACTGCCTGGCATATGCCGACAGCGACTCGACGTAGCGGCGCTGCCCCTCGGCGAAGATGGTGTCGAAGGCCAGCGAGGATTTGCCGGACCCGGACAGGCCGGTGAACACAATCAGCGCATCACGGGGCAGATCGAGGTCGACTCCTCGCAGATTGTGCTCGCGCGCACCCTTCACGATCAGGCGGTCAGCCACGCGTTTCCTTTCCGACGACAGACTTGTTGCCCATGCTATGTGCGACCACCGACAAGCCCGCTACGGTGGCGCTATGACCAGCCCCAACATCGCGGTTGCCGATACCTACACCGGGCACCAGGAGCCGGGCACCGCCGCCCGCCGAACCCTGCCGAACGCCTCTGTCATCAAGATCTCGGTCGGCCCCATGGACAACAACGCCTACCTGGTGACCTGCAATTCCACCGGTGAAACGCTACTCATCGACGCCGCCAACGACGCCGAAGTACTGCTGGACGTCATCAAGCAGCAGACCCCCAAGCTGTCGCTGATCGTCACCAGCCACCAGCATTTCGACCACTGGCAGGCGCTGGAAGCTGTGGCGAAGGCCACCGGCGCACCGACGGCCGCACACTCCCTGGACGCCGAACCGCTGCCGGTGACACCCGACCGGATCCTCGCCGACGGCGACACCATCAAGGTCGGCGACCTGACGTTCGACGTGATCCATCTGCAGGGTCACACCGAGGGCTCGGTCGCGCTGGCGCTCAAAGCAGACGACGGGGTGACCCACCTGTTCACCGGTGACTGCCTGTTCCCCGGCGGCGTGGGCAAAACCTGGCAGCCGGGTGACTTCGAGCGGTTACTGGGCGACGTGAGCGCCAAGGTGTTCGACGTCTACGACGACCGCACCGTGGTGTATCCCGGGCACGGAGACGACACCACGCTCGGCGCCGAACGTCCCCACCTCGGGGAGTGGCGCGAGCGCGGTTGGTAGTCGATCAGCCCGAGGGCTAGCTGGTGTGGACGATGAGCACGTCGGTCTTGGACCGGCGTGCCACGTTGGCGGGCACCGAGCCCAGCAGACGGCCGGCGATCGTGCTCAGGCCCACGTTGCCGACCACCAGCAGATCCGCCTGGACGTCCTCGGCCAGCTCGACGAGTGCATCGACGGGAGCGCCGACCACCGGCCGCTCCTCGATGTCGGTGGCGCCGGCGGCCTTGGCCCGGTCGGTCGCCTCGCGGAGGATGGCGTAGATGGGCGCATTGCCGGCCATCTTGTAGCCCTCGTCCTTGAGCACGTCGGCCGCGCGCTGGTCTTCGCTCTGCGGGAAGTACGCGGTTGCCACCACCAGCTTGGCATTCGAGCTCGCGGCAATCTGACCGGCGCGGTCGACTGCACGCAACGACGAATCAGATCCGTCCGTGCCGACCACCACGGTTCGATACGCGCTCATCAATACCCTCCCACTGTCAGTTGCAACGCCACCCGAGACAGTAACCCGTTGCCGCTGACCAGGGGCGCAAATCACGACACCCACACGGACAGCCGACAACTGGAACCCGCTAGCGGCGTCCCGTCCGGCTAATTGGCACTGATGTTAACCCTCGGAACCACAAAACCAGTGCCGACCGTGACGTAGTCGACGCCGACGGAATCAGGGTTGCCGTCAGGACGATTCGCCGGCGCCAGTGATCCAGCTCATCGACCCGCTTCGGTCGGCAATCGCCCTGTCGGAGAGAGCGAGTCGAGTGGCTCAGGTTAATCTTTGCCATCGGTTGAGGGGGTGACACGGTCGCTGACGTGGATCTATCGCTGAATGACCGTGCCGACGGCACGGAGCGCAGGGTCGATCGACAAGCCCGATTCGACGCCTGGGCGGTGGCCCTGTTCGCCACTGTGCTGTGTGCCTTGGGGGCGGCCCGGCCTTCGCTGTGGTTCGACGAGGCGGCCACCATATCGGCGGCCACCCGCACGGTTGCCCAACTGTGGGACCTGGTCGGCCATATCGACGCCGTACACGGGCTGTACTACCTCGGCATGCACGGCTGGTTCGCGGTGTTCCCGGCCACCGAGTTCTGGTCCCGCTTCTCCAGCTGCCTGGCTGTCGGTGGCGCCGCCGGTGGAGTGGTGATACTCGGCCGGCAGTTCGGCACTCGCACGGTATCGGTATGTGCGGGAGTTCTTTTCGCGATGCTGCCCAGGATCACCTGGGCCGGCATCGAAGCCCGGTCCTATGCCTGGTCGACGCTGGCGGCGGTCTGGCTGACGGTTCTGCTCGTCACCGCGATCCGACGCGACCGCGGGACGCTGTGGGCCGCATACGGTGCGCTGCTGGCATTTTCGACGGTGCTGAACATTTTCGTGGTGCTGATGGTGATCCCGCACGCCGTCGCCGTCGCGATGCTCTGCGACCACCGTCGCCCTCGCGCCAGGTGGGCCGTGGCCACCACGGCTGCCGTATTGGTCGTGGTTCCGTTCATCTTGTGGTGCCGCTCGCAGAGCTTTCAGGTCGGATGGATCTCGCCGCTCGGTCTCCACACGGTCGTCGAAGTCCTGCTCGAGCAGTACTTCGACCACAGCGTGGCCTTTGCGGTAGTGGCGGCCTTCGTACTGAGTGCCCCGCTGCTGGTTCGCCGGCTGCGACCCACCGACGACAGCACCCGCCGGCTCGTGGCCGTGGCCGCGGCGTGGGTTGTGGCCCCGACCACGGTGCTCGTGACGTATTCGGCTGTCGGCCAGCCGCTTTACTACCCTCGCTACCTCTGTTTCACCACGCCGGCGATGGCGCTGCTGCTCGCCGTGTGTGTGGTGGCTCTGGCCCGGAATCGGGAATGGATCACCGCGTCTCTGGCGGTATTCGCGCTCGCCGCGACGCCGAACTACATCACGGTGCAGCGAGGCCCCTACGCCAAGGAGGGCATGGATTTCAGCCAGGTTGCCGACGTCATCACAGCACACTCATCCCCCGGTGACTGCATCGTCTTCGACAACACCACATCATGGAAACCGGGCCCGATCCGCCCCATCACAGCGGCCCGTCCCGCCGCGTATGCCGACCTTGTCGATCCCGGACGGGGCAGGCCGGCCTGGCAGCGGAATCGGTTGTGGGATGCCCACCTCGGCATCTGGGGCGTCGCCGACGAGCTGCGCCGGTGCACGGTGTTGTGGACCGTGTCCGAACGCGACCCTTCGGTGCCCAGCCGACAGAGCGGTTCG
Source organism: Mycolicibacterium senegalense (assembly GCF_019645875.1). Classification (GTDB taxonomy): domain Bacteria; phylum Actinomycetota; class Actinomycetes; order Mycobacteriales; family Mycobacteriaceae; genus Mycobacterium; species Mycobacterium senegalense. Next base: position 3,134,773 of record NZ_CP081000.1, read on the forward strand.
AGGCTGGCGCCCGGACCCCGACTGGACCGCGCCCCGGCCTATCAGGTGCCCGAAGGCATGGGCTTCCACATCGTCGAACGCTGGCAGTTCAACTTCGCCCAGGTGGTGAAGTCGATTCGGTGAGTCAGCCGCGGCGCGCCCTGCCGAAGTACATCTCCTGGGTCGTCGAACACACGAGTTGCCCGGCCCGGTTGTAGACGGTGGCGTTGGCCAAACCCCGACCGTTGATTCCGCTGGGCGAAACCTGGTCGGACAGTAGCCAATCCGTCAGATCCGCGGGGCGGTGGAACCAGATGGCGAGGTCGATCAACGCCGAGAAGACGGTGACCTGGGTGGCTCGCCGCATCGTCACCGTGGAATCGAGCAACGAGGTGCCCGAAAAGTAGGTCAGCAGAGCACTGTTGATGATCGGATCGTCGGTGACGGGTTCTGCGGGGCGCCACCACATGCGGGTGCGCTCAGGGGGTTCGGGTAGATCGATCGCCAGCCGCGGCGGCGGGTCGATGTAGCGGCGCTCGATCCACTGCGGGCGCACCCAATACCCGTGAGCCTCGTCGGCGAACGCCTGCAGCTGCTCTTCGACCGGAGGCAGCGTTTCCGGGTCAGGCACCTGAGGACGGGCTTGCTGGTAATCCGCGGCCTCCATCGGGACGCTGAACGAGACGAGGGCTTCCAGCAACACTTCATCGCCTTGGCGTCCGATGACCCGGCGGGTGGACAGCGATCCCCCGTCGCGCAGGTCGGTCACCTCCATCTGCACCGGGTACCGGGCGTCACCGGCCCGCAGCAGGTAAACGTGCAGGCTGTGCGGCAACCGGCCCGCAACGGTGCGGCCGGCGGCGATCAGCGCCTGGGCGGCGATGTGGCCACCGACGATGTGATGGCTGGGGTTGTCCCGCTGTTCGGCGACGAAGATGCCGTCACCCGACTCCGTCAGATCGAGCGTGGACAGGACGTCGGCAAGGGGCAGCATGGGCACCGCAGCATTATTCGGGATGGGCTCCGACTGCCGCCAACTCCGATGCCAGAACCACCAGGACACGCGCCGAGTCCGTGGGGACGGTCATGTCCAGACCGGTGAGTTCCTTGAACCGGCGGAGCCGTTTCATCACGGTGTTTCGGTGGCAGAAAAGTTGGGCCGCGGTGGCGCTGGCATCACCGTTCTGCGAGAAAACCTTGATCGTCTCCAGCAACGCCGTCAACTCGGCGGGCCGGCACGCTCGCAACGGGCCTCGTATCGACTCGTCCAGCGCCGGCAACCGGGTGTGCAGGGCAGCCCCGGCGATCAGCGGCCAGACGTCCGCGATGGTCGTGGGTCCGGCGTGGTCAGGATGCATGGACAGGGCGATCTCGCACGCGACCTCGGCGGCCGAGCGCAGCTGGGCGATCCCCCGGTACAACGGCGAAACGCCGCACCGGACCGATTGCAGGTCGGCACGGTCGGGGCTCAAGGTGAATCCGTCGAGCACTCCCACCAGCCCGGAGGCGGCCGCACCGGCGACCCACACCGCCAAGATGCACTCCCCCATCACATAGGTGTAGGCCAACCGGCCGCGGCGACGCAGGCGCTCGGCGAACTGCTGCAGCGGCGCGCCCTCGGTGACCAGGGCCGCGGCGACCCACACTCCGTCGGTCTCGCGGATCGACAGCGCCTGCCCGGCCCGGGCGATGAACGTCAGCGACGGATACTCATCGGTCATCAACTGTGCCAGCAGTGATTGCACGCTGAACGACCGTTCCTGGGCAATCGCGATCACTTCGTCGAAGTACGCCGCGTGGATGCTTCCCGCAAAACCGTCGACCACCCGCCACATGTCTTCGGTGTGGCGGGTCAGCACGGTGGCGTCTTCGTCCTCAGAGAGCTCCAGAAAGGCCGACCACAGCACCGAGAAGTCCCGGTGGATGGCGGCGGTGAGCTTCCTCGACTGCACGCCCTGTCGGGCCCGCCGCACCCCGAGTTCACGGGTGACGCGGCGGTCCTCCTCGCTGATCGGTGCGCCTGCGAGTTGCCTGAGCAACATCGTGAACGCCGTCCGCGCACTCTCCCGGAGGTCCGCGGTATCCACCCGCGATTCGTAGAACCGCCGCCCCTCGTCGATTTGCGCCATGTATGCGTCAACGAGGCTCTCGCGATGTGCGGTCACCTGGTCGACCAGTTCCATCCAACGCGTGTCCGACGGTTGACCGGTTCCGGGAGCTTTGCGCACGACCGTCACCGTAGCCACGGCGACACCGGGCGTCCACGGCACCGGTGTGCACATGCACACCGAAACGGCGAATTTTCGGTGCACCGCGTGCTGGTTCGATGCCGGTTCGTCACTTAAGTTCGTTGTGACCGCGGCCACAGTCGAGAGCGTTCGGGACCACCGCAACGCGGTTGTGCGCGTGTGCCGCGATCGGATCCCTACAGCCGCCGGGCGCGCCCGGCCATCGGGTCGACCGCACTTCGGCAGTACGACGAGAGCGAATGAATTGGCAATGAGCAGAACCCTGATCACCGGCGGCACGATCGTCAACGCGACAGGCACGTGTACCGCAGACGTCTTGGTCGACGGCGAGCGGATCGTCGCCGTCCTCGACGCCCAGACCGTGTTGGGAGGATCGCCGGCCGCCGAGAGGATCATCGATGCCACCGGCAAGTACGTCATCCCCGGCGGCGTGGATGCCCACACCCATATGGAGATGCCTTTCGGCGGCACCAACGCCTCCGACACGTTCGAAACCGGCACGCGGGCCGCGGCGTGGGGCGGCACCACGACGATCGTCGACTTCGTCGTCCAGAAGGCCGGGGAGAATCCGCTTCGCCAGTACGAACTGTGGCACGAGAAAGCGGGCGGCAACTGTGCCATCGACTACGGCTTTCACCAGATTCTGAGCGACGTCGATGACGCCTCGCTGGCCGCCATGGACGAACTGGTTCACGAGGGCGTCACGAGCTTCAAGTTCTTCATGGCCTACAAGGGCGTCTTCCTGTCCGACGACGGCCAGATCCTTCGGGGAATGCAGCGGGCGAGCGACAACGGTGCATTGATCATGATGCACGCCGAAAACGGCAGTGTCATAGACGTTCTCGTCCAGCAATCCATCGCCCGCGGCGATACCGCGCCCTACCACCACGGGCTGACCCGGCCCTGGCAGGCCGAAGCAGAGGCCACCCACCGCGCAATCATGCTCGCCGACATCACCGGCGCCCCGCTCTACATCGTCCATGTCAGCGCGAAGCAGGCCGTCGAACAGATTGCCGCCGCACGCGACAACGGACGCAATGTCTTTGCCGAAACCTGTCCGCAGTACCTCTACCTGTCCCTCGAGGAGCATCTTGGCGCGCCCGGCTTCGAAGGCGCGAAATGGGTCTGTTCGACGCCACTGCGCTCGCGCGCCGAAGGCCACCAGCACCACATGTGGCAGGGGCTGCGGACCAATGACCTGCAGGTCGTCTCCACCGACCATTGCCCGTTCTGCATGAACGGTCAAAAAAACCTGGGCCGCAACGACTTCTCCAAGATCCCCAACGGCATCGGCTCGGTCGAACATCGGATGGACCTGCTGTACCAAGGCGTCGTGCTCGGTGAGATCTCCCTGCCCCGGTGGGTCGAGATCTGCTCGACGACACCAGCACGCATGTTCGGGATGTACGGCAAGAAGGGTGTGATCCAGCCCGGGGCCGACGCCGACATCGTGATCTACGACCCCAACGGCAGAACACACATCAGCGCCGAAACCCATCACATGAACATCGATCACTCCGCATGGGAGGGCTTCGAGGTCGACGGCCATGTGGACACCGTGCTGTCCCGAGGCCAGGTGGTCGTGGACCGGAACACCTTCCATGGCCGGACCGGCCATGGCCAGTACATCAAACGCGGCCTCAGCCAATACCTCATCTAGTCCCGCCGCCGAGCAAAGAAAGGTCTACCAATGGATTTCGGCATCGTGCTGCAACCCGACCCACCTGCCTCGCGTGTGGTCGAGTTGGCGGTCGCCGCGGAGAACCGGGGATTCGACTACGTCTGGACGTTCGACTCACACCTGCTGTGGCAGGAGCCGTATGTCATCCACGGTCAGATCCTGGCGGCCACCCGCAAGGTGATCGTCGGCCCCATGGTCACCAACCCGATCAGCCGTGACGTCACGGTCACCGCCTCCACCTACGCGACGCTGAACTCGATGTTCGGCAACCGCACCGTGTGCTCGATCGGCCGCGGTGACAGCGCCGTGCGGACGTTGTCCGGAAAGCCCTCCACCCTGGCCGCCCTGAGGTCGGCGGTCACGGTGATCTCCGACCTGGCCAACGGGCGCCCGACCGAGATCAACGGCTCCACGGTGCGCCTGCCCTGGGCCGGCAAGTCCACCCTGGACGTGTACGTCGGCGCCTATGGACCGAAGGCGCTCGAGCTGTGCGGACAGGTCGCCGACGGATTCCTGTTGCAGCTGGCCGATCCCGACATCACCAAGTGGATGATCGAACGAGTCAAGAATGCCGCCGCCGACGCCGGACGCAATCCCGACGACGTCAAGGTCTGCGTCGGTGCGCCGGCCTACATCGGCGACGACCTGGATCACCAACGCGACCAATGCCGTTGGTTCGGCGGAATGGTCGGCAACCACGTCGCCGACATCGTCACCAAATACGGCACCAGTGGCGCCGTGCCCGAGGCACTCACGGACTACATCAAGGGTCGTCACGGATACGACTACAACGCACACGGACGCGCAGGCAGCTCACACTCGGACTTCGTGCCCGACGACGTCATCGACCGCTTCTGCATCCTGGGGTCCGCCGATGCGCACATCGCCAAACTGCAGGAATTGCAGAAGCTCGGCGTCGACCAGTTCGCGATCTACCTGCAACACGACGGCCAGGACCACACCCTGGCCGAGTACGGCAAGGCCGTCATTCCAGCGATCAACCGCCCCGGCGACGTCATCCTGAGCTGACCGTCGCCATCCAAAACCATTGAACGAGAGAGGAAACGACCCCATGACCACGATCAAGGCAGCCCTCACCCAGGTGGCCTGGACCGGAGACGAAGAGTCGATGGTGGCCAAACACGAGGATCTGACCCGGCAGGCCGCCGCGGCCGGCGCGCAGATCGTCTGCTTCCAGGAACTCTTCCACGGGCCCTACTTCGGCATCGTGCAGGATCCGAAATACTACGAGTACGCCCAGGCGGTCCCGGGTCCGCTCACCGAGCGTTTCTCGGCGCTGGCCAAGGAACTCGGGGTCGTGCTGGTGCTCCCGGTGTACGAGGAGGAGATGCCGGGCGTCTACTACAACACAGCAGCCGTGATCGACGCTGACGGAAGCTATCTCGGCAAGTACCGGAAGAACCACATCCCCCATGTCGACCGATTCTGGGAGAAGTTCTACTTCAAACCCGGCAATCTCGGCTACCCGGTGTTCGACACCGCTGTGGGCAGGGTCGGCGTGTACATCTGTTACGACCGCCACTTCCCGGAAGGCTGGCGCGAGTTCGGACTCGCCGGTGCCGAGTTGGTCTTCAACCCGTCGGCCACCAAACCCGGCCTGTCCAATCGGCTCTGGGAACTGGAGCAGCCTGCAGCCGCCGCCAACAACCAGTATTTCGTAGGGGCCAATAATCGGATCGGCACCGAGACCGGGGAATTCGGCGATGACGCCGTGACCTTCTACGGAAGCTCCTATTTCGTAGATCCCCGTGGCAACTACGTGGGCGACGTGGCCTCGCCGGACGCCGAGGAGATCGTGATACGCGACCTCGACCTGTCCCTCGTGCGCACTGTACGCAACGACTGGCAGTTCTACCGAGACCGTCGCCCCGAATCCTACGAAGCCATTCCCGCCCACTAGATTCCCGCTCACAGATGGAGTCCTCAATGCGCGCCAAGGCACCCAAAACCGCGTCGCTCGGCGACCCCGCACCCATCCCGTTGGATGAGCACGGGCATGCCGTGGAGGCCTCGCTCTACAACGCGGACCTGCGACCGATCCATCCGGCCATGCGCACCTGGACGAGCCGTGTCTACCTGACGTTGTGGGTGGCAATGTGCATGAACCCGGCCACCTGGACGCTGGCAGCGTCGCTCATCGCATTGGGGATGAACTGGGTTCAAGCCCTCTTCACCATCGTGCTGGCCAACCTGATCGTGTTGATCCCCATGCTGCTCAACAGCCACGCAGGCGCAAAGCACGGGATAAGTTTCCCGGTGTTCGCCCGAGCCGCTTACGGTGTGCGCGGGGCGAACCTGCCCGCGGTCATGCGCGGACTGGTGGCATGTGGATGGTTCGGAATTCAAACCTGGTTCGGCGGTCTGGGTCTCAATCTTGCGCTGGGCGCCGCGATCGGACCGTCCTGGTCGCAGGCTCAGCCCGTCGATTTCGGCTTCATCGGAACGCTGCCGGTCACCACCCTGGCGTGCTACCTGATAGTTCTCGCCCTTCAGGTGGCGGTGATTTACAAGGGGTTTGAATCCCTGCGCCGCTTTCAGCAGATCGCCGCGCCAGTCGTCGTGGGCGCGGTTCTGCTCCTGATCGTCGTATTGCTGTTCAAGACCGGCGGCGATCTCGGACCGGTGATGTCGCAGCCGTCGAAACTGGGCTGGGGATCGCACTTCTGGCTCGCGGTCTTCCCGATCAGCCTGATGGCCAATATCGCGTTCTGGTCGACGTTGTCGCTCAACATGCCGGATTTCACCAGGTTCGCCGAAAACCAGCAGGCACAGCGACGAGGTCAAGCATGGGGCCTGCCGGCGACCATGCTGGTCGTCTCCCTGATGGCGATCCTCGCCACCTCCCTGGCCTCACAGCACTACGGGGTGACGGCAGCCGAGCTGTGGAACCCCGACGAGTTGGTATCTCATTTCGGCAGTCGCATAGCGATTTTCGTGGGCGCGTTGGCCATCGTCGTCTCGAGTGTGCAGACCAACATGGCGGCCAACCTCGTCAGCCCGGCGCTGGACTTCGCCAATGCACTGCCCAAGCTCATCACGTTCCGGTGGGGCGTGCTGGTCTCGGTCGCCCTCGGCACCCTGATCCTGCCCTGGAAGCTGCTGGCCAGCCCCGAGACCTATGTGTTCGTCTGGCTGGGGTTCTACGGCGGTGTCATGGGTGCTGTGGGCGGCGTCCTGACGTCGGACTATTGGCTCGCACGTAAGACCGAACTACGGGTACCCGAGCTGTACATCCTCGACGGCCACTACCACTTCACCAGCGGATGGAACGTTCGTGCGGTGATCGCCACGGCCGTAGGAGCCTTCGTCGCGGTGGGTGGGGCCTACTCGACACTCGGACCCAACGGAGAGAAATCCGGCCCGTTCCCCGTCGACGGGGTGATCCCGCTGCTCAAGCCGCTGTACGACTACAACTGGATCGTGGCCTTCCTGGTCGCCATGGCGGTCTACTGGGTGTTGGCGGCGCATCGCCGGAACAGCCACCACACGGTGCCGTTCGACGGCACGCCCGCACCTACGCTCACGCCGAGCGCGTAGACCGTTCGGACCGGGGAGCGCCTCAGCGCTGCCCGGTCCGAACAGACCGCATCGAGCGAGTGACGGGATTCGAACCCGTGTAAACGGCTTTGCAGGCCGGTGCCTAGCCACTCAGCCACACCCGCATCACGAGTTACAGTGCCAGGCGCACCGGAGCCAGCCCATGGTTTCGATCGCAATGATCGTTACTCGTCGGTGTCGTCCCCCACCGGCCTGCCGACCACTTGGCCGCCCTGGGGCCAGCCGGCCGGCGAGTCCTCCCACGGTTCCTGCCGCCCATACGGAGTCAGGTCGAGGAACGGGTACCCGACCGCGGTGTGATCGAGGCCGCGGGCAAAAGCCGAGTAGGTGTGGAAGACCTCGTCACCGCGACGCAAGAAGACACTGGCCCCGGGCCAGTCACCGCGCAGATCGTCGTCATCGAAACCGTCGGCGCGCAGTTCCTCGGCGGACTTGTAGTTGTATTCGATCGGGGCACGGGCCGGGTCGAGCGTCACGTGGTAGTCGTAGGTGAAATCGCTGTCGCGCGACGAGTACCACGGGAAGGTCCAGCCGTGGCTGTCGCGGTAGGCGGCGATGCTGGCATACGGCGCGCGGGACACACAGGCGAACGTGACGTCCTTGCCGTGCAACAGCTTTCGGTCTTCTTCGGTGAAGGTCAGATCGGCCGCGGCGGTACAGCTGGGACAACCGGCGTCGATAGCGTCGATCCACATGAAGTGGTGGATGTAGAGCTGGCTACGGCCCTCGAACAAATCGAGCAGCGTCACTTCACCATCGGGGCCCTCGAAGGTGTAGTCCTTGTCCACCTTCACCATCGGCAGCCGGCGCCGTTGGGCGTTGACCGCGTCGCGCAGGTGCGTCACCTCACGTTCGGCGGTCAGCAATTTCTTGCGCGCCTCGAGCCACTCGTCCCGATCGACGACATCTGGGTAGGCGTTCAGTGTCAGCGGCATCGAATCACTCCTCGTGTTGGTCCTGGAGGAGAGACTCGCGCCGGGGCCGAAACTCATCGCGCGCGAACGTGCGCAGAATGCCGGCGTTATGCGGCGTGTTGGGCAGCAGACGCGCACGCTCGCGGTGCAGAACGGAACGAAGCGATGGCTCCGAGCGCGGCGAGCACCGCGAACGCGGCGAACAGCCAACGCGCCGCGGCCGCGTCCGCGGTATCGCGGAGGTTGACGACGACACCGGCCAGACCCGCACCGAACGCCCCGCAGATGAGCTGGACGGTGTTGATGGCGGCCGCCGCGGCCGGCCCCTCGCCCGGATCGTCCACGCTGCCCATCGCCCACGCGGACAGATGCGGCCAGGCGATACCGATGCCGGCACCCGTGACCGCGAACGCCACCGCCCACGCCACCACCAACCCCGGCGCCATCCCGTCCCGGATCAGCACCGCCCCTAGGACCAGACCAGCCGCCATCACGATCGGCGCGATCGCCACCGTGCGCACGATGACCCGCCGGTTCTGCAGCGACGCACTGACGATCTCCCCAGCTGTCCAACCGACCGACAACACCGCGCCGAAGAAGCCGGCCATCACCGGCGTCAGGTGCGCCAACCGTTGACCGAACAGCGGCACGTACATGTCCACCATGGTCGCGGCCATCAGCACCCCCAGGCTCAGATAGATCCACTTGAGCGGACCGGACCCGAATGTGCTGGGTGGCAACACCGATGCCCCGGCCCGGCGGTCCACGGCCAGGAATGCGACGACCAGCGCCACGCCCAGTGCAAGCAGCGCCGCGGTGGCTCGCCGGTCGTGCGGAATACCCGCCACACTCACCGTCATGGCCGCCGCACCCAGCAGAACGAGCGACCACCCGGGGATGCCGGGCGCCGGACCCGAGCCGGCGGCCCTGGCCGGCAGGGCGACCGGCACCAGGACGGCCATCGCAGCCGTGAGGATCACCAGCACACCGAAGGCCCAGCGCCAGTGCCCGAATTGTGCGAACACCCCACCGGAGGCCGGGCCGATCACGGTACCGACACCCCACATGGCGGACACCAGCGCAGAAGCCTTGGTCCACAACGTATTCGGCAGCGCCGTGTTGATCACGGCATACCCCAGGCCGGCGAGCAATCCCCCGGCGAAACCCTGGACGGTACGGCCGGCAAGCAGCACCTCCATACTCGGGGCCAGGGCACAGCTCAGACTCCCGACGCCGAACACCGTGAGCCCCAGCAGATATGCGCGTCTCGGGCCCAGCCGCATCAACAGCGAGTGGACGGTCGTGGCCGCGACCACCGAGGCGACCAGGTACACCGTCGTCACCCAGGCGTAGAACCGCTGCCCGCCGATCTCGGCCACCGCACTGGGCAGCAGGCTGATGGTCAGGAACTCGTTGGTGGCGTACAGCAACACACCGCCGGCCAGGACGGTGGACGCACCCAGATACCGGGCACCCAACAACTGCCGCCAAGTCCCGGTATCGGGAGTCACGGTGTCGGTCACACCGACGACGCTAGAAGCTGAACCGCCGTTGAGGTCAACAACCGCCGATCACTTCAGACCGGCGGCGTCCATTCCCCGGAGCTCCTTCTTCAGATCCTGGATCTCGTCGCGGATCCGCGCCGCCAGCTCGAACTGCAGATCGCGGGCCGCCGTCATCATCTGCTCGGTCAGATCCTTGATCAGATCGGCCAATTCGGCGCGCGGCATGTTCGTGGTGTCGCGGCCTTCGACGATGCCCGCACTGACCGCGCGACCGGGCTCGCCCTGAGCGCGCCGGCCGCGGGAAGCGTTGCGCCCCGAACCGCCGATCTCCACCGATTCACTGTCGTCCGCTTCGCGGTACACCTGGTCCAGAATGTCGGCGATCTTCTTGCGCAACGGCTTGGGATCGATGCCGTTGGCCTCGTTGTAGGCGATCTGCTTGGCCCGGCGGCGCTCGGTCTCGTCGATGGCCTCACGCATCGAGTCGGTGATCTTGTCGGCGTACATGTGGACCTCGCCGGACACGTTGCGGGCGGCGCGACCGATGGTCTGGATCAGGCTGCGCGTGGACCGAAGGAACCCCTCTTTGTCCGCGTCGAGGATCGCCACCAGCGACACCTCGGGCAGGTCCAGGCCCTCACGGAGCAGGTTGATCCCGACCAGCACGTCGTATTCACCGAGGCGCAGCTGCCGCAACAGCTCGACGCGGCGCAACGTGTCGACCTCCGAATGCAGGTACCGGACTTTGATGCCGAGCTCCAGCAGGTAGTCGGTGAGGTCCTCGGCCATCTTCTTGGTCAACGTGGTGACCAAGACCCGCTCGTCGCGCTCGGTGCGGGTGCGGATCTCCCCGATCAGGTCGTCGATCTGGCCCTTGGTCGGCTTCACCACCACCTTCGGGTCGACCAGGCCGGTCGGGCGGATCACCTGCTCGACGAACTCACCACCGGCCTGGCTGATCTCGTAGGCGCCCGGGGTCGCCGAGAGATACACCGTCTGCCCGATGCGGTCGGCGAATTCCTCCCAGGTCAGCGGCCGGTTGTCCACGGCTGATGGCAGCCGGAAACCGAACTCCACCAGGTTGCGCTTACGGGACATGTCCCCCTCGTACATACCGCCGATCTGGGGCACCGTGACGTGGGATTCGTCGATGACGAGCAGGAAGTCCTCGGGGAAGTAGTCGAGCAGGGTCGCCGGGGCCGAACCGGCCGGACGACCGTCGATGTGGCGCGAGTAGTTCTCGATGCCCGAGCAGAACCCGACCTGCTTCATCATCTCGACGTCGTAGTTGGTGCGCATCCGCAGCCGCTGGGCCTCCAGCAGCTTGCCCTGCCCCTCCAGCTCGGCCAGCCGCGCCTCCAACTCCTGCTCGATGGTCGAAATCGCCTGCGCCATCCGCTCCGGGCCGGCCACATAGTGGGTGGCCGGGAAGATCCGCAGCGAGTCGACCTGGCGGACGATGTCGCCGGTCAGCGGGTGCAGGTAGTACAGCGCCTCGATTTCGTCGCCGAAGAACTCGATACGTACCGCGAGCTCCTCGTAGGACGGGATGATCTCGACGGTGTCGCCGCGCACCCGGAAGGTGCCGCGGGTGAACGCCATGTCGTTGCGGTTGTACTGGACATCCACCAACAACCGCAGCAGCCCGTCGCGCGGCACCTCCTGACCCACCGCCAACTCCACCGAGCGGTCCAGATAGGACTGCGGCGTGCCCAGGCCGTAGATGCATGACACCGACGCCACCACGACCACGTCACGCCGCGACAGCAGGCTGGAGGTAGCCGAGTGCCGCAACCGCTCGACATCGTCGTTGATCGAGCTGTCCTTCTCGATGTAGGTATCCGTCTGGGCGATGTACGCCTCGGGCTGGTAATAGTCGTAGTACGAGACGAAATACTCAACGGCGTTGTGCGGCAACATCTCCCGCAACTCGTTGGCCAGCTGGGCAGCCAGTGTCTTGTTCGGCGCCATGACCAGGGTGGGCCGCTGCAGCCGCTCGATCAGCCACGCCGTGGTGGCCGACTTACCGGTACCGGTGGCACCCAACAACACGACGTCGCGTTCGCCGGCTTTGATCCGGCGCTCCAGTTCGTCAATGGCGGCCGGCTGGTCACCGGCCGGCTCGTACTCACTGACCACCTCGAACCGGGCACCGGTGCGGACGATCTCATCGACAGCCCGGTACTCCGAATGCGCGAGCACGGGATGTTCGGTCGCAAAGGCCATGCTCACCAGCGTAGAACTGCATGCCGACAACTTCCGCCCGCGTTCGCTGCACGCGTAGGCTTGGCCCATCCACCCGCCGAAACACGAGACATTCGACCTGGTCGCCCGCACGAACACCGACCCAAAAGGCATCGTGCGGGCGGTTGACGTCTACACCGTCGAGCCTTGGGGCCTGTACATGGCCCGCCCGACTCCTGGCCGGGCCCAGTTCCACTATCTGGAGTCTTGGCTGCTGCCCTCGCTCGGACTGCGGGCCAGCGTGTTCCATTTCAGCCCCGGCCACGAGCGTGACCAGGACTTCTACCTCGACATCGGCCGCTACACCGCGGGCCCGACCGCGTGGCATTCAGAAGACCACTATCTGGACCTGGTGATCCGCACCGGACGCGGCGTCGAGTTGTGCGACGTCGACGAACTGCTGACTGCGGTGCGCCACGGTCTGCTGAGCCCGGAGACCGGCGAACAAGCGGTGCAAACCGCGGCCACCGCGATCGAGGGCCTGGCGAGCTGCGGCTATCGGCTTGATCAGTGGCTGTCCGGCAACGGAATGGCCCTCACGTGGCGGGGAGCGTAAGGTCAAGATTCATGAGCTCAGCTAAGTACGCCTGGGGAGTCCTCCCCGCGCTGGCAGGACTGCTCACCGGCGCACTGTTGATACCCGCTGTCGCACACGCCGACCCGGAGGCGCCGCCTCAGCTGGAACCGCTGCCTGACCAGCAACTTCACAACGTGACGTACCGCGCCAGGATCGACGGTGTCTCCCGCAACGCCACTATCGCTTACAAGATCGACGACCACAACGTCAACACCGCCGACCCGTCGATGTTGCCCGGCCGGGTCTTCGAGGCGACGGGCGTGGTGGCCGATCCACAGACCGCCGGAATGGATGTCCGCATCGATTGGCCGTACTCGGCGAACCTGCACTGCGAGATCCTGGTGGACGACCAGATCGTCGCCCAGGCGGACACCTTCGTCGGCCCTCGGCTGACCCGGCCGAAGGACGATCCGAATTACGGCAGCCTGCCCTGCGGAGCACCGCTGAGCAACTCGGTGCCTGCTGTGCCCGCCACAGTTCCGCCCGGAACCGATGTCGCGTTGCCGGCGCCCGTCGATCCCGCGGCCGCGGAACCCGCGCCACCGGCTACCTAGCCCTCAGCGCTTCATCCAGGACTCAACCGTGTGCCGGGTGTCGTTGATGTGCGCAGCCATCTGCGCGGCGGCCAACTCCGGGTCGCGGTTCTCGATCGCTACGAGGATCGCCTCGTGGAAGTCGTTGGCGTTGGGCTCGAGGCGCCCGAAGATCGCACCGACAGGCAGCCACATCCGCCGTCGGGCGTCGGCCACCGCCTCCAGCAGCCGGTCGTTCTGCGAGGCCTGGGCGATGCCGAGGTGAAACGCCGAGTCCAGCGTCTGGAACTCAGTGGTGTGCCGGGCCGACGGCTCGTCCATCCCCACCTGCAGCGCGGACTCCATGCCTTTGAGCAGCTTGCGCAGTTCGGCCACATCGCCGGCCCGGCGTCGCTCGGCGGCCAACCGGGTAGCGCCGGTTTCGACGATGACGCGGTAGTCGAAGGCATCGCGGATCGCCCGCTTGTTGCGACGCAGCTCGCGGCGCATCTCGGCGGGGTCGTACTGCGGCGCCTGCACCGTGAAGCCACCGCCACGGCCGCGCCGCACCGTGATCAACCCCTAGCCTTCCAGAACGCCGACGGCAGCCCGCACCGTGGTGCGGGAAACGTCGAGCATGTCGGACAGTTCGCGTTCGGTGGGCAGCCGGTCACCGGGCCGGAACTGACCGAGTTCGAGCGCCCGCCGCATTTGGTCGACCACCAGCTCATGCGCCGCGATCTGGCGAACCGGTACCAGTGCCGGCTTGGCTGTTGACACGCGTCCCCCCTTCGGACGCCCCAAACGCTACCGCACAGGCCGTCCCAGCAGGCCTGTCATCTGGCCGTAGGCACCTTGTGCGCGAATCCTGGTGCAGCCCAGCGAACTAAGGCCGCCAGTCCGTCGCATCCGCCCATTCCTGGGCGCGGTGATAGGCATCCAGGAACCACGGCTCTTTGGCCACGGCGTAGTCGGGCGCCGCCAGAGCGGCGCGCTTGGCGGCCAGATAGTCCACCTGAACGCCAGGGTTGGCCCGCAGCCAGTCGACGAACATCAGCGCGAACCGCTGATTGGGCCAGCCGTCCACCCGAACATGCACGTTGGTCGGCCGGCCAGGATCTGCCGATGCGTGGAAACGCTTCTGCCACACCGCAGGATCCGCGCTGTGCGGGGTATCTGCCGTGATAGCCGGCACCACCGGATAACCGGCCGTCAACAACGCCTCGGCGAGCTCATCGGCAACCGCCAGCGATTCGACCGTCACCTGCACGTCGATGACGTCCTTGGCGTCCATCCCGGGCACCGCGGTCGAACCGATGTGGTCGATGCGCACCGCCCGGTGCCCACATGCCGTGTTCAGCCGGGCCACGATGCGGCGCGCCTGCTCCGGCCAGCTCGGGTCATACGGCACCACGACCGGGTCGCGATGGGCCGGCCGGCGAACCTTGAGATTGTGTGCGAAGGGCAGGATCCGCTCGTGCCACAGGGCGCGCGCCTGCTCGATGACGGCGCCGGGGCTACCAGAGTTGTCCAGCCACACATCGGCGACGGCGCGGCGTTGTTCCTCTGTGGCCTGCGCGGCGATGCGGGCGCGAGCATCCTGCTCGGTGAATCCGCGGTACTCGATGAGCCGCTTGACGCGTAGCTCCGGGTCGGCGTTGACGATGACGACCAACGGAAACATCGGTGCCATCTGGGATTCCACCAACAGCGGGATGTCCTCGACGATGACGGCATCTTCATGGGCCGCCGCGATGAGCTCCGACCGGCGGTGCGCCACCAGAGGATGCACGATGCCGTTCAGGGTGGCGCGCTTCTCGTCGTCACTGAAGGCGACTGCCGCCAGCGCGGGTCGGTTCAACGCCCCCTCCGGGAGCAGGATGCCGTCCCCGAACGCCTCGACCAGTTTGGCCAGCCCCTCGGTTCCGGGCTCGACCACCTCACGTGCGATCACGTCGCCGTCGACGATGATGCCACCGAGTTCACTGAATGTGGCCGACACTGTTGACTTCCCGGCGCCGATACCGCCGGTTAACCCGATACGAAGCACGCCCACAGTCTGTCAGGCCGCAGGAACGACGAACGCCCCGACCCAAAAGGGCCGGGGCGTTCGTTGCCAGATCTACTTAGGCGTTGCCTGCGAGCTTCTCCCGCAGGGCAGCCAGCTGTGCGTCGCTGGCCAGCGTGCCACCGGTGGACTCCTCCGAACGCGAGGAACCGTTGGACACCGGACGGGCAGCTTCCTCGGCCTCGGCCGCGGCGAACTTCTCCATCTGCGTGGTGTGCATCTTGTGCCGGCGCTCGGCTTCGGCGTAGCGGGCCTCCCACTCCTCACGCTGCTTGTCGAAGCCTTCGAGCCATTCGTTGGTCTCGGCGTCGAAGCCCTCGGGGAAGATGTAGTTGCCCTGCTCGTCGTAGCTGTCGGCCATGCCGTACTTCGACGGGTCGAACTCCTCGGTGTAGTCCTCGTTGGCCTGCTTGAGGCTCAGCGAGATCCGGCGACGCTCCAGGTCGATGTCGATGACCTTGACCATCGCGTCGTCGCCGACCTGGACCACCTGGTCCGGGACCTCGACGTGGCGCTCGGACAGCTCCGAGATGTGCACCAGGCCCTCGATACCCTCCTCGACGCGGACGAACGCACCGAACGGCACCAGCTTGGTGACCTTGCCCGGAACGATCTGACCGATCGCGTGGGTGCGGGCGAAGTGACGCCACGGATCTTCCTGAGTCGCCTTGAGCGACAGCGAAACCCGCTCGCGATCCATGTCGACGTCCAGCACCTCGACGGTGACCTCGTCGCCCACCTGAACCACCTCGGACGGGTGATCGATGTGCTTCCAGGACAGCTCGGAGACGTGCACCAGGCCGTCGACACCGCCGAGATCGACGAAGGCGCCGAAGTTGACGATCGAGGAGACGACACCCTTGCGGATGGCGCCCTTCTGCAGCTGGTTGAGGAACTCGCTGCGCACCTCGGACTGAGTCTGCTCCAGCCAGGCGCGGCGGCTCAGCACCACGTTGTTGCGGTTCTTGTCCAGCTCGATGATCTTGGCCTCGATCTCCTTGCCGATGTACGGCTGCAGATCGCGAACACGACGCATCTCGACCAGGGAGGCGGGGAGGAAGCCACGCAGACCGATGTCGAGGATCAGGCCGCCCTTGACGACCTCGATGACGGTGCCCTTGACGGCCTCGTCCTTCTCCTTGAGTTCCTCGATGGTGCCCCAGGCGCGCTCGTACTGAGCCCGCTTCTTGGACAGGATCAGGCGGCCTTCCTTGTCCTCCTTGGTGAGAACGAGGGCCTCGACCTCATCGCCCACGGAAACGACCTCGTTGGGGTCGACGTCGTGCTTGATGGAGAGTTCGCGGGAAGGAATGACACCTTCGGTCTTGTAGCCGATATCGAGCAGGACCTCGTCACGGTCAACCTTGACGATGGTTCCCTCGACGATGTCGCCATCGTTGAAGTATTTGATGGTTTTGTCGATGGCGGCGAGAAAGTCCTCAGCCGAGCCGATGTCGTTGACGGCTACTTGCGGCGAGGTGACGGAGGGACTTGGCATGTGGTGGGTTGCTCCGGACAGGTTTACTCGTAGGGACAATTGTGTTGCGTTTATCGCTTTGGTGCAGATCCGTGCCGGCGACTAGATGGTGTCCAGCTGTACGCACAGATACGTAACGAGGGTACTCGACCAGGCACACGCAGGACAAACCGCCCCTCTACGGGGGCGTCACGGGCACGTCGAACCGTCGTCGGAATTTGTGCCGGGAACGCAGCCTACCCACGGCTACTCTGCTGCAGTGGCGTATTACCCGACCCCAGGCCCTGCCCATCGGCCGTGGTTCCCGGTCACCGCTCCGATGCCGAGGCCCGTACGTAAGGTCGGCGCCCCGCTGGCCGCGATCATCGCCTGCGGCGTCGTCATCGGCGTGCTCGTACTGCTGTTCACCGCGCTCAACCCCGCCGGCGCGATCATCGGATTCACGCTGTCCAGCATCGTGATGACCGGGGCGGTGTTCGCCTACCTGTGGCTGGACCGCTGGGAACCCGAGCCGCCGCGACTCCTGCTGCTGGCGTTCGGCTGGGGCGCCGCCGTCGCCGTCGTGTTGTCCCTCGTGCTGAGCCTGTTCACCGATGCGCTGCTGGCCCCCGGTGTCGACTCGGCGGATTCGGCGCACAGTTTCGCCTCGGTGGCGATTCGCGCCCCGTTCATCGAAGAGGCCGCCAAAGGCCTGTTCCTGCTGATCATGATGACCGGGCGGCGGCGCAACGAGCTCAATTCGCTCACCGACTGCCTGGTGTACGCCGGCCTGGTCGGGATCGGTTTCGCCTGGCTCGAAGACATCATGTACATCTCCAGCGCCGACTCGCTGGCCGGGTCACTCGTCACCGCCGCGATGCGCCTGGTGATGGCCCCCTTCGCCCACTCGCTGTTCACCACGATGACCGCGATCGGGGTGTACTTCGCCCTGCACCGGCGCAGCGGCGGGGCCAAGCTGCTGTGCATCCTGGCCGGCTACCTGGGCGCGGTGTTCATGCACGGGCTGTGGAACGGCTCGTCACTGGTGGGCGCCGGAACCTACTTCGTCGTCTACGTGGTGTGGATGGTGCCGATCTTCATCGCGATGATCGTGGTCGCCGTCACCAGCCGCCGCCGGGAACAACGCGTCGTGGCCGCCAAACTGCCGGGCATGGTCGCCGCCGGGCTGATCACGCACAACGAGGCCACCTGGCTGGGGTCGTTGAAGACCCGCCACGCCGCCGTCAAACAGGCCACGCTGGCCGGCGGACGGCCCGCGGGCAAAGCAGTCGCGGCGTTCGCCGCCGCCGTCGTCGAGCTCGCCTTCGTCCGCGACCGCATCGACCGCGGTTTCGGCGATGCGCAGGTATACGCGCTGCAGCAGGAAGAGGTGTACTCGGTGACGGCCGCACGGGCAGCCGCGCCGATCCTGCACTGGATGGCGCACTACCAGGCGCCGGTCCGCTACTGAACCGCCGGCGACGCCACCGAGCGGGCCCAGCCGACCCGGCGTTGGCGAGCTACCCCCGCCACGCGCTAGTGGGCCGCGGCATCCCAGCTTCGGCCGTATCCGACCGACACCTCCAACGGCACATCCAACGGGTAGGCGTTGCCCATGTGCTCGCGAACCAAAGCCTCCAGGGTGTCCCGCTCCCCCTCGGCCACCTCGAACAACAACTCGTCGTGCACCTGCAGCATTATCCGCGACGTCAGCCCCGCTTCCTTGATGGCTGCGTCGACGTTGATCATCGCCACTTTGATGATGTCGGCAGCACTGCCCTGGATCGGAGCGTTGAGCGCGGCCCGCTCAGCCGCCTCGCGCACGTTGCGGTTGCTGCTGTCGAGTTCGGGCAGGTAACGACGACGGCCCAGCACCGTTGAGGTGAACCCGTCCTTACGGGCCTGGTCGACCACGTCGCGCAGGTAGTCACGCACACCGCCGAACCGGTCGAAGTACTGCTCCATCTGCACCTTGGCCTCTTCGGTGGAGATCTTGAGCTGGCTGGCCAACCCGTAAGCGCTCAGTCCGTAGGCCAGGCCGTAGGACATGGCCTTGACCCGGCGGCGCAGCTCCGGGGTGACCTCGTCGATGGGCACCGAGAACGCCCGCGACGCGACGAACGAATGCAGGTCCTCACCGGTGTTGAACGCCTCGATGAGGCCTTCGTCCCGGGACAGGTGCGCCATGATCCGCATCTCGATCTGGCTGTAATCAGCCGTCATCAGCTCGGCGTAACCGCTGCCGACGACGAACGCGTCGCGGATGCGTCGGCCGGCCTCCGTGCGGATCGGGATGTTCTGCAGGTTCGGCTCGGTCGACGACAACCGGCCGGTGGCGGCAATGGTCTGGTTGAACGTGGTGTGGATGCGCCCGTCGGAGGCCACCGCATTGAGCAGCCCGTCGACGGTCACCTTCAAGCGGGTGACGTCGCGGTGGGTCAGCAGGTGCTGCAGGAACGGGTGGCCGGTCTTGTCGAACAGCGACTGCAGCGCATCGGCATCCGTGGTGTAACCGGTCTTGGTCTTCTTGGTCTTGGGCATCTCCAGTTCGTCGAACAGCACCGCCTGCAGCTGCTTGGGCGACCCGAGATTGATCTGCTTGCCGATCACCGCATAGGCGGCCTCGGCGGCGTCGCGGATCTGATCGGCGAACTCGCTCTGCAGCTCCTGCAGCTTGTCGACGTCGACGGCGATGCCGATCGACTCCATCTCGGCCAATGCCCGCTGCACCGGCAACTCCATCCGGCCCAACAGGGAGGACGAGTCGATCCGGGCCAGCTCCTCATCGAGTGCATCGGCGAGATCCAAAACCGCGCAGGCCCGCAGGATCAGCGTCTGCACCGCCTGCTCATCAACCCCGTCGGAGTCGTCGAGCAACGAAAGCTGTTGCTGCTCAGGGCTTTCAGCGCGCAGCTCGCGGCGCAGATAGCGCACCGCCAGATCATCGAGGGCGAAGCTGCGCTGCCCGGGCCGGACCAGATAGGCGGCCAGCGCCGTATCGGAGGTGACACCTCGCAGTGTCCAGCCCCGGCCGGCCAGGTCATGCATGGCCAGCTTGGCCTCGTGCAGCGCCTTCGGTGGGCCCGGGTCACCCAGCCAGCGCGCCAAGACCTCCTCATCCTCGGGCGTCAACGTCGCGGTGTCGATGTACCGCCCGTCCCCGTCGGCCGCGACGATGGCCAGCGCGGTGGCGTCGGCGTCAAAAGCCAGGTGCGTGCCGACCACGGCCAGCCCGAACCGGTTGCCCAGGCTGTGCTCGGCCAGCCATGCGGCCAACTCGCCCGGCTCCAGCGCCCGGCCGCGCACGTCGAACCCGTGCTCGACCTCCGGTTCGGACGCCACCAGCGTTTCGAACAGCCGGTCCCGCAGGACCCGGAACTCAAGGTCGTCGAACAGCCGGTGGATCTGGTCGCGGTTCCAGGGTTGCATCCGCAGCGTGTCCGGCGTCTGGGCCAGCGGGACGTCGCGCACCAGCTCGGTCAGGTCGCGGTTGAGCACCACGCTGGACAGGTTGGCCCGCAGCGCGTCGCCCACCTTGCCCTTGACCTTCTCGACGTTGTCCACCAGCTCCTGCAGGGAGCCGTACTCGACGATCCACTTCGTCGCGGTCTTCTCCCCCACTCCGGGAATGCCGGGCAGGTTGTCACTCGGGTCCCCCCGCAAGGCCGCGAAATCCGGGTACTGCGCCGGGGTCAGCCCGTACTTCTCCACCACCGTCTCCGGCGTGAACCGGGTCAGCTCGCTGACGCCTTTGCGCGGGTAGAGCACGGTGATGTCGTCGGTCACCAATTGCAGCGAGTCCCGGTCACCGGTGACCACCAACACCCGGTAGCCCTCCTGCTCGGCTTGGGTGGCCAAGGTGGCGATGATGTCGTCGGCCTCGAATCCGGGCTCGGCCAAAGCCGTGATGCCCAGCGCGCCGAGCACCTCTTTGGTGATGTCGATCTGCCCGCGGAATTCGTCGGGGGTGGCCGACCGGCCCTCCTTGTACTCGGGGTACTTGTCCTTGCGGAAGGTCTGGCGGGAGACGTCGAACGCCGCGGCCACATGGCTGGGCTGCTCGTCCCGCAGCAGGTTGATCAGCATGGAGGTGAACCCGTAGACCGCATTGGTGGTCAGCCCGCCCTGCGTCTTGAAATTCTCGGCGGGCAACGCGTAAAACGCCCGGAATGCCAACGAATTGCCATCCAGCAGCATGAGGGTGGGCTTGTCAGACGTCTCTGAGGCGTTGGGGGTCGGCGCGTTCTTCGTCTCGGTCTTCGCGGGGCTCACGGCCCTCACTCTATGCGGGGCCACCGACGTGCAGACGACGGCGAGCCATCTCGGTCAGCATCCTGGCGGCCGGGCTCATCGGGCCCTGTGCCCGCCAGGCGAACACCAGCCGGCCGCGAAGCTCGGGGGTGATGGGCAGTGGGTGCAGGCCGGTCCGGATGACCGCCACCGATTCGGGCAACACCGCGACTCCGAGCCCACGCTCGGCGAGCTCGGCCAGTGCGTTCGGGGTGCTCGCCTCGAACGCGACCCGCGCGGCCACCCCGGCGGCGCGGCACGCTCGGTCGAACTGGTGGCGGATACCCGCGCCGGCCGGCAGCGCGATCACCGGATGTTCCGCGAGATCGCGCAGGGCGACCGTGCGTCGCCGGCGCCACGGATGGTCACCTGCCACGGCAGCGACGATGCGTTGATCCGTCACCACCTCGGCAGTCAGTCCGGCGGGCAGTTCGGCACCCACCGACACGATGGCCGCATCGAGGCGTCCCGAGTGCAGGCCGTCCAGCAGCGCGTCGGACTCGTCGGTGGTCAGCGTGATGTCGACGAGTGGGTGAGCGGCGTGGAACTCGGCGAGCAGCCCCGCCATGTCGAAGTCGTGGGCTGTCACAGTGCCCACCACCACCGAGCCACGCACCAACTCGCCGAGTTCCTCCGCGGCGATGCGGACTGCGGCGGTGGCGGCCAGTGCGGCCCGGGCGTGCGGCAGCACGGCCTCGCCTGCGGCGGTCAGCCGGACCGCGCGGCGGCTGCGATCGAACAACTGCTGGCCGAGCTCGCGTTCAAGATGCCGGATCTGCGCGCTGACCGCCGGTTGCGCGATATGTACCCGCTCGGCCGCGCGGGTGAAGTTGGCTTCCTCGGCCACCGCGACGAAGTATTCGAGCTGCCGCAATTCCATAAGAAATCACAATAGTTTGTGTAATCACTATGTATTGGACGTATCGTTGGGCGCTGACGAGGCTGGAGTCATGTCCGCATTTCCGATCGTCATCGCCGGAGCCGGTATCGGTGGCCTGGCCACCGCACTCGCTTTGCACGCCAGGGGCTTTCAGGTCACGGTGCTCGACAGCGCCCGAGAATTGCGCCCGCTCGGTGTCGGGATCAACCTGCTGCCCCACGCGGTGCGCGAACTGTTCGAGCTCGGACTCGGCGAGGGTTTGGTCGCCATGTCGGCGACCCCGGCGGCGATCGATTTCTACCGTTCCGACGGCGCCTTGCTGTTCCGCGAGCCCCGTGGCATCGAAGGCGGCTACGGCTATCCGCAGTGTTCGGTGCATCGCGGACGGTTGCAGATGCTGCTGCTCGACGCGGTGCGGACTCGACTGGGCCGCGATTCGGTGCGGACCGAGGCCGCCGTGACCGATTTCGACGAAACCGACGAGCAGGTACGGGTGACGACGCGCCGCGGCGAGTTCACGGCCGAGGTGTTGATCGGCGCCGACGGGGTGCATTCGACGGTGCGCAGGCGGTTGCATCCCGGTCCGGACCCGTTGGCCTGGTCAGGTGTGCGAATGTTTCGGGGTGCCAGCCGCATCCGGCCGTTCCTCGACGGGCGCACGATGGCGATCGTCAAGGGCACCGACGGCGTCGAATTGGTGGTCTACCCGATCGGCGATGATCTGGTGAACTGGGTGCTGCAGGTCACCGAAACGGCCCCGGGCCCCCTTCCGGGGGACGCGAACTGGAACACGCGGGTCGATCCGGCGGCGGTGCTGGCCCCGATGTCGGGCTGGCATCTGGACTGGTTGGATCCGGCGGAACTGGTGAACCGAAGCGACGCTGTGTTCGAGTATCCGATGGTCGACCGGGAGCCGTTGCCCCACTGGGGAACTCGACGGGTCACGTTGCTGGGCGATGCCGCGCATCCGATGTATCCGGTGGGCGCCAACGGCGGCTCACAGGCCATCCTCGACGCCCGCGCCCTGGCCGACGAGCTGGCCGCCGGCCACGGAATCGCCGGATACGAGGCCCGCCGGATTCCAGAGACGGCGGCCGTGGTGCACGCCAACCGCGAGATGCATGCCGCAAGCCCCGACGAGCTGGCTCGCGTCACCGCCGCGTACCGGCGAAACACCTTCGCGGACAGGAGTTCTCGATGACCGGCTATGTTCTGGTCCCCGGCGCCTGCCACGGCGGTTGGCGCTTCGACGAGCGCACGACCTCATGCGCGACAACCACAGTGACCTGGTACGCGTCCTGATCGAGGCGGCCCACGGATAACCTGCCCTGGTGCAGCAGCCGTCCCACCCGATCCTGATCGGACAGGTGACATCCCTGTCCGGTTCCAACTACATGGGCCTGGAGAATCGCGACGGCGCGGAGCTGGCGGTCGAGCAGCTCAATGCTGGCGGTGGTGTCCTCGCCCGCCGGGTGGAGCTGGTGGTCGAAGACGACGCCAGCCTGGCTCAGGGTGCGGTCGACGCCTACCACCGGCTGGCCGACCGCGGCGTCGCCGCTGTCGTCGGGACGTCGTTCTCCAACGCGAGTCTGGCGGTGTTGCCGCACACGGACGAACGTATGCGGGTGTACGTGTCGAC
Organism: Mycolicibacterium senegalense; assembly: GCF_019645875.1. GTDB lineage: Bacteria > Actinomycetota > Actinomycetes > Mycobacteriales > Mycobacteriaceae > Mycobacterium > Mycobacterium senegalense. The sequence goes on from NZ_CP081000.1 coordinate 3,158,346, forward strand.
GGGTGCGGCGCACACCCAGGTCGATCCCGTCCGTCCGTATGTGTTCATGACACCGCCGACCGGCCGTCTCGTCGCCGCGCAGCTGCTCCGATACTTCCGCGCGCACGGCCTGACCAGAATCGCGGTGGTCTTCGATTCCGACAGCGTGTTCAACCGCGAGGCCTGGGCGACACAGGAAACGATGCTCGGACAGTTCGGAGTCGAGGCCGTCGCCGTCGAGGCCGTGAAGGTCGACAGCCGGGATTTCGGGCCCGTCGTCGCGGCGATCGCCGCCGCTGGCGCACAGGCGTCGATGGGTTGGGTCACGGGTCCGCCGGCGACCGGATTGGCGCTGGCATTCCGCTCGGCGGGGCTGAGCATTCCGCTGGTCGCCGGACTCGGTGCCGCGAGCCCAGCCTTCGTGGACGAGGTCGGACCAGCCTCCGACGGCATCGTGGTGGCGACTTCCCTGGTGGCCGTGGCATCAGACCTGCCGCCATCGCAGACCCGTACCGCCGTCGCCGCGCTGACCGGGCCGTTCGAGCTCCGCCACGGTGTACCGCCGTCGCAGTTCGCGGTGGACGGCTACACCGCCGTGAAGTTGATCGCGGCAGCCATCGAAGCGGGCGGCGACGACGCTCCCGATGCGGTCCGGCGAGCTATGGAATCACTGACCTGCCTCACCCCTGAAGGCGAATACCACTTCACGCCCACTGACCACGCGGGCTTGGGTGCGAACGACGTCGCCGTCGCCGTCATTCGCGATGGCCGGTTCCGCCTCACGCCGTGGTCACACGATCAGCTGCGCCGTCACCTCAAATAAGATCGGACCGCGCTCACACCCGGCCCGCGGGACAAAACTGCAACACGTTTCAGTTTTGCGGTCGTGATCGTTTAGGCTGGGCCGCGTGCCAGCAGCATCTTCGCAACCCGCGATCGACGGATGGTTCGCCACCGACGACGCCGGTGCCACCCACCTGATCGGCGGCAAGTGCACCCAGTGCGCCACTTTCGTGTTCCCGCCGCGCGAGAACAACTGCCCCAACCCGGCCTGCGACAGCGACACCCTTGACCTCGTCCCGCTGTCCCGCCGCGGAAAGGTGTGGAGCTACACCGAGAACCGGTACCTCCCGCCGGCACCGTATCCGAAGACCGACCCGTTCGAGCCGTTCGCGATCGCCGCGGTCGAACTGGCCGACGAGGGCCTGATCGTGCTCGGCAAGGTCGTCGAAGGCACCCTCGCCGCCGACCTCAAGGTCGGTATGGAGATGGAGCTGACCACCATGACGCTCTACACCGACGACGAGGGCGTCGAGCGCACCACCCACGCCTGGAGGGTTGCGGACGCGAGGAGCAAGGAGGGCACAGCCTGATGAGTCCAGAGCCTTTGTACATCCTCGGCGCCGGCATGCACCCCTGGGGCAAGTGGGGACGCGACTTCACCGAGTACGGCGTCGTGGCCGCCCGCGCCGCCCTGGCCGAAGCCGGCCTGGACTGGCGCCAGATCCAGTTGGTCGCCGGAGCCGACACCATCCGCAACGGCTACCCGGGCTTCATCGCCGGCTCGACCTTCGCCCAGAAGCTGGGCTGGAACGGCGTGCCGGTGTCGTCGTCGTACGCGGCGTGCGCGTCGGGCTCGCAGGCACTGCAGAGTGCCCGCGCCCACATCCTGGCCGGGTTCTGCGACGTCGCGCTGGTGATCGGAGCCGACACCACCCCCAAGGGCGCCTTCGCGCCCGTCGGCGGCGAACGCAAGAACGACCCCGACTGGCAGCGCTTCCACCTGCTCGGTGCGATGAACCCGGTGTACTTCGCCCTGCTGGCCCGGCGCCGGATGGATCTCTACGGCGCCACCGCCGAGGACTTCGCGCAGGTGAAGGTGAAGAACTCCCGCCACGGTCTGCAGAACCCGAATGCGCGCTACCGCAAGGAATCCGCGATCGAGGACGTGCTGGCCAGCCCGGTGGTGTCCGACCCGCTGCGCCAGCTCGACATCTGCGCCACCTCCGACGGCGCCGCCGCGCTGATCGTGGCGTCGAAGTCGTTCGCCGAAAAGCATCTCGGGTCGCTGGAAGGAGTTCCGTCGGTGCGCGCGATCTCGACGGTGACGCCGCAGTACCCGCAGCATCTGCCCGAATTGCCGGACATCGCAACGGATTCCACCGCCGTGGTGGCCGCCCCGGAGCGGGTGTTCAAGGATCAGATCCTCGACGCGGCCTACGCCGAGGCGGGCATCGGCCCCGAGGACGTCAGCCTGGCCGAGGTCTACGACCTGTCCACCGCACTGGAACTGGACTGGTACGAGCACCTGGGCCTGTGCCCGAAGGGTGAGGGCGAGCAGTTGCTGCGTTCCGGTGCCACCACCATCGGCGGCCGTGTCCCGGTGAACCCGTCCGGCGGCCTGGCTTGCTTCGGCGAGGCCATCCCGGCTCAGGCCATCGCGCAGGTGTGCGAATTGACCTGGCAGCTCAAGGGCCAGGCCACCGGTCGACAGGTGGAGGGCGCGAAGGTGGGCGTGACCGCCAACCAGGGCCTGTTCGGCCACGGCTCCTCGGTGATCGTGGCCCGGTAGACAATGACGGTGTGAGCGAGAGCGTCGTCGTCCGCGTCAAGCCCGGCAGCCGCAAAGGCCCGCTGGTCGAGGTCGCGGATGACGGCGCTCTCACCATCTACGTGCCAGAGCGCGCCGTCGACGGCAAGGCCAACGACGCCGTCACCAAATTGCTTGCCCAGCATCTGGGTGTGCCGCGCAGCCGCGTGGAGTTGGTCTCCGGGGCGACTGCGCGGCTCAAGCGTTTTCGCATCACCTGACCGCCGGCGAGCGTGCACAGAGTGCTGCTCAAAGGCGGCGTGCCGGGCGACAGACACGCACGCTCGCGGTGCCGGGTGAGCGACTGGGCTACGTGAGGTTGCGGTTCCACTCCAGCCAGCCGATACCGCTGCGACCATCGGCCGTGCGCACCTTCGCCCAGGCCCGGGGGAACTGGCTGACGCGCCCGTCGTCTCCCGGGGCCACCAACCGCACGGGGGCATGTGCCACGATGTCGACGGCCACCTCGATGTCGCCGGGTTGCAGGGCCAGCGTCGTCGACACCGGCAGATCGTCATTGCCGAGCTCGTAATCCGCTGTGATGCTTTGCAGTTCGACGAGCGGTTCGCCCGCGCGCTGCGAGTAACCGATACCCATCGGCGGCATGCCGGGGATTCGAACGTCCACCCCGTGCAGGTGGGTGCCGTCATCGAGATGGATTGCGTTCCAGACCCAGTTCATCGCCCACCAATCGCGCACGCCCCACGAATGATCGCGCTGACCGACGACCGCTTCGACGGTGTGGGTCTGATCACCGATGATCACCGTTCCCGACACAGTGCACGGAATCTCGTACCGGGGCGTGACGCGGTATTGGTATGGCGTACCGACGGTGGTCCAGGTCAGGTCCAGCGTCACCGAGACGGGCTCCCCCGACTCGCCCCGCAGCAAGGCCGACGGGTCGTCGAACGCCGCGCCCGTGCCCGTGGCGGTCACGCGATAGGTCTGGAGCGGCTCGTCGGGGTGCAGGTTGAGCTCGACCCCATCCCCTTTCACCGACGACGGCTCGGCCAGCGGCGCGTGAAAGTCGTTGACCGCCACGGTCGGCATCCCCGGACCGCAGAACAGCACATTGATCCACGCGGTGTCCTGGTTGGGGATCAACCCCAGGCGGATCCAGCCTCCGAAGCCCGCGTCGGCGTCGACGAAGTCGAAATACCAGCTCTCGTTCCACAGCGCCTCATCGGTGGGCGCGTGAGCGAGCTCGTCCTCGGCAGCAGGCACGAGCGGCTCCGGGATCGCCGGCGGCGCAAGGATATCCAGAGCGTGGGTGTCCAGCACATGACTGCAGTGCCGATCGAGCATCGCCATGAACATCTGGTCGCCGCGTTCGGTACGTTCCACCAGCATCGAGGAGATGATCGCCATCATCACGCCGAAGAAGCTCTGCCGGCGTACGCCCTCGCGCACCTGGCCGAGCGTCAGTGCCGAGTCCGGACCGAGCGCCTGGTGATACGCCGCCAGCAACTCGTCGTAGTGGGCGCGACGCTGCTCGACGGGCAGAGCGCAGCCGATGAAGTACGCGACGTCGGTGAACGCCGGTCCCCTGGTGACGGTCTGCCAGTCGACCACGGTCAGCGCCCGGTCCGCCCCCTCGGCGCCGAACAACATGTTGTCGAGCCGATAGTCGCCGTGCACCAGACCCATCGGCCGGTGAGATGCGCCCTCGTCGGCCAGGTAGGCGTCGAAACTCTCGACCAGGCGCTCGCAGACTTGGCGTTGTTCCGGCGTGATCAGATCCGCGTAGCGGTCGACGAATGCGGCGTACAAGCCGGTGATGAGAGCCTGATTGACCGGCGCCTCGCGGTTCAGCCATTCGGCCTGATCCAGGGCCTCGGCACCGGCTGTCGATCCGTGGATGCGGCCCAGCTCGGTCAGCGCCACGGCAGCCTGTTCGATTGTGGCACCTCGGATCTCGTCACCCACCACAGCCGGCACCGCATCGCCGAGCAACAGGTCGAAGGCACCGGTCTGGGTATCGATGGCGGCGTGATAACAGGGTGCCACCGGCCCGGACGCCAGGGCAGGCGCGATATCGGTGTAGAACCGCACCTCACGTTCGTAGAGGCCCAGCGCCAGCCCCGTCTGGCGGCTGTTGGGGTCGGTGGCGGCCACCTTCAGCACCACCGACGCCGGGCCATCCGACTCGCCGGCATACTCCAGCGAGACGCGGTAGCACTCGCTCATCTGACCGGTTCCGATTCGCTCGAAACTGAAGCCACTGACGGGGCCGGCGTCCAGCGCGGCGGTCAGCCAGTCGCGGGTCAGGTCTTCGGGGCGTTCGAGTACGGCGGTTTGAGTCGGTTGCACACAGGCAACCTAGCAGTGTTCCGCATCACACATGACAGGTGTCAACTAATGGTGTGCCGCCTTGGCATGGCCGTGTGCGCAGTCCTCCGGCGGCGTGGCAGGCACGTCCAATGCCGGATTGCGGTCGAAGAACCCGAATGGCTTGAGCCAGAAGGACACCACGTCGACCGGCATCACGGGCCAGTCCTCGGGACGGGTGATGTGGTGGATACCGAAGACGTACCAGAGCACCACGTCGGTGTTGTCGATCGAGCGGTCGGCCTTGGTCCACTCACCCAACCCGGTGTCGGTCACCGACTGGTTGACGAACTCCCCCGCCGGCCATCGCTCGTCGGGCTGGTTCGGAGTCACCCACAGGGTGTGCGTGATGACATTGGCGCGCTGCACCACCGGCGAGGCGGGGTCGAACATCGCCGGGATCGCCCCGGTGGGCACGAGCTTGTAGGACGGGTGCGTGCCCAGCCCGTTGACCACGTTGGTGTTGACCACCTTCCAGGCCCGCTGGGTGTCGAAGCTGACGTCCTGCTTGCCCTCCTGCTCGGTGCGCAGCGGCTGATTGCGCACCACCAATGACAGGCCGTAAGGATTGTCGGGCCCCATCGCTTCGGCGTACGACTCGGTCATGTAGACGGTGTTGTCGGTGCCGTCGATGTCGAGGTCCAAGCGGGCGATCAGGAAGTGCTGATGGAACGGTGCGTACGTGCGCTCGTCGACCAGCGTGCCGTTCTTCGGCGTCGGCCCGGCGGGGAACGGGGTGGTGACCATGATCCCGGTGGCGCGGACCTCACACTCGATGTTGCCGTCCTGGTACAGCCGCCAATACACCAGGTACTCGTAGTTGGCCACGGTGACGTGGAAGGACAGTGTGAGCCTGCGCATCCGGCGTACCTCGGCACCCGCGTCGTGGTCGACGTGCTTCCACAGCACCGCGTTGTCTTCCTCGTGGATACAGATCGCGTTGGTGATCGTGTACGGCTCGCCGGCACTGTCGTGCAGTACCGCATCGAGGTAGCGGATCTCGCCGAGGCAGTCGCAACCGAGTTCCAGTGAGGTGGTCATGAACCCCAGGCCCCACTCGCCGATGTCGAACGCGGTCCGCCGGTAGTGGTCGACCGAGGAGTCTCGATACGGCACCACCATCTCGGCGAACGACATGCGGTGTGCCACGGACCGGTTCGTCTCACCGTCGCGGTATCGCACGGTGTGCAGTGTCATCCCCTCGCGGTGGTTGAAGCCGACCCGCAACGACCAGTTCTGCCACTGCAGCAGGTTGCCGTCCAAGGTGAACGACGGGCCGTCGGGCTGGGTGATCTCCAGCGGCTTGAGCGGCGCCCGGCGTGACGCCGCGCGGATCCGTTCCGGAATGTGGTGCGGCACGTATTCGCCCATGACCTCGGGCATTTCGGAACTGCCGTCATCCTCGACGCGCAGCACTTCCATGGTGTTGACGTCGATCACGCAGTGCAGGCCGCTGACCTGGTGAGCGTACGGGTTGGCCCCGGCGGCCTGCTTGTACCAGGTGTCCGACCAACCGATGCGGCGGTCGCGGTACTCCGGCGGCGCGACCGCGTCACCGTAGGTCCAGGTGTCCATGAACACGTTGTCCAGATCGGTGATGCCGCGTTTGGCGAGCGCGGCGATCACATCGGGATGCCGCCGCAACACCTCGTCGCATTCGGTGAACTCGTCGACGGTGAAGTTGGCCTGGACACCGGGGACGTGGTCGAAGTTTTCGACCCGCTCCTCGGTCAGCGACACCACGCCCTTGTAGGTGGCGTTCGCCGATCGGTCCAGACAGATGACCGCCGCGCGGCGGTCCGGCCGCGCGCCGCCGCCGTCGAAACCGGCCAGTTCGGCCTTGGACGGCTCGATGAGCTCCACCGAGGCCACCCGCCAACCCGGCCCTACTCCGTGCTCGCGCCGCAGTATCGCTGCCACCGCTCGAAACTCGTCGGCCGACAGCGGATCCAAGGGGTAATCCACCCCAAACACGCAACCACACCGGCGGATTCCGTGCAGCGGATCGCTCAGAGTGGAGCAGAGGATCTCACCTCTCGGCGAGCGTGAACCCTTCCCAGGCCTGCCGCCGCTGCGCGTGCGGGTCGTATTCGACGCGGGGCCGGTCGTCGAACACCAAAACCGCCCGCTCATCGGGGTGGTAGACCGGCCAACCGGGGCCGGGAGTTCCGTTCCGGGTGAACTCACGCCAGCGCCGCTGCACATCACGGCTGACCCGGCGGGCCGACCCGCGGTCGCCCACCGCGGTCAGCAGCGCGCCGTAAGTCGTGTGGTACGTGTCGAACACCGCCAGCAGCTCCATCGCGTGCGTCGCCCCCAGCCCCGCCCAATGCAGGGTCCGCGGCGAATAGTCATAGCGGTACACGTAGGTGGGCGCGTGCGCGCTGTGCGCCTCGGAGATCTGCCAGGTGGCCGACGCAAAGGCGAAATCTCCGCCGAGCCGCACGCAGGCCGCGCTGCTCGGATAGTCCGGGTAGGCCGCCACGATCCGCCGCCTGTGGTCGGGATGGATACGGGCGAAAAGTTTCTCGATCATCGGTTCGTTGGTCGGCAGCAATGGTAGGAACCGGGTGAACAGCCGCCCCTCGTCGGCATTGTTGCCGACGATCAACGGAACCCGGTGAGCCAGACCTTCGGCCATCGCCGTGACCGGATCGACCGGCAGGTAGTCGGTACCGAACGTCGGGCCGACCGGAAACGCGCCCGGCATCTCCGTCTGACCCCGCATGACCTGCGCTTCGAGAGCTCGGCCCAACTCGGCCGGGCGTGCGGACATCAATGCCGCGGCCGCCGATCCTGCACCGGGACTGAGCAATTCGGCGAGCTGATCGGCGATCGCGGCGGCGGCCTCGGCCGAGCTGACCATCCCGCTGGCCGGGCTCTGTGAGATCACCCGGGCGAACAGTCCCTCGGCGTCGGGCACGGCGAGCAGGGTCGCTACGGCATGCGCACCCGCACTCTCGCCGAAGATCGTCACGTTGTCAGGGTCGCCGCCGAACACCGCGATGTTGTCGCGTACCCAGCGCAGCGCCAACACCAGATCGCGCAGGAACAGGTTGTCGTCGATCGGATGCTCCGGTGTCGACAACGACGACAGCTCGACGGCCCCGAGCATGCCGAGGCGATAGTTGACCGAGACGAACACACACCCGCGACGGGCCAACGCGGCACCGTCGTAGATGGGGGTGGCCGAACTGCCCATGATGTATCCGCCGCCGTGCACGAAGAACATCACCGGCAGTGGCTCATCCGAATTGGGTTTCTCCGGTGCCACCACGTTGAGCGTCAGACAGTCCTCGCTCATCGGCTGATGCTTGCCCAGGCCGACCAGTGTGTAGCGACGTTGCTGGGGCGCGCAGTAACCGAACCCGTGGCAGTAGCGGACACCGGGCCATGGCTCGGCCGGCTCGGGTGCACGCAGGCGCAGCGGGCCGACCGGCGGCTTGGCGTAAGGGATGGAACGCCAACGGTGTACGCCGTCGCGGGTGAAGCCTTCGACGATGCCCGTGTTGATCTTTGCCCGGACGGTCCGCTCGTGCATGCACCGACCGTATCGAACTCGACGGGTGTCGACGGACATGCGGTGGGCGTGACACGCGCCCGCTAGCCTTGCGGGTATGCGCACCGTTGTGACTGTTGGGGCTGCTGTGCTTTCGGTGGCTCTGGTGGCGGCCTGCTCGTCGGGAGGGGGGCACGAGTCGCAACCGAGCTCGCAGCCCCGGATGTCGATGCCGGCCGGCGCCCCACATATCAAGACCACCACGCCCACCACTACGACAACCTCGCCCATGCCCACCACGGCGCCGGCCGCCGGGACACCGATGAGCCGGGTGATCAAGTGGGTCGAGGCAGGCACCCCGGCCGAGCCGTCCGGCTTCCACACCGCGACCCGTGACGGCCAACCCACCAACCTCGGCGAGGACATCGCGTTCGTCGCACCCTCGGGCTCCGCTCGCTGCGCCACCGACAAGAACCTCGGCGGCCAACTGGCATGTCTCATCAAGGCCGACGACCTGCCGTCGAAACCGGCTGACGTCGAGGGTCAGTGGATCCCCGGCTGGGTGGATTTCGCCGGGGAGACCGTGGATGTGGGCTCGCTGCACGGAGATCCGGGGCGATTCGGCTACGGCGACGGCGCCCAACTGGCCGAGGGCAAGTCGCTGGCGTTCGGCGACTACCGGTGCCGGGCTGATGCCACCACTCTGGTGTGCGTCAACTACGCGCACCAGTCCGGGGTGCTGCTGAACTCCTCAGGCGTCGAACCGCTGGGTTGCCTCAAGCCGGTTCCGCCGCCGGTCGGCGTGGGCCGGCAGCTGCGCTGCCCGCCCGACTAGCGCCAGCCGTCGGCGGCCTTCGCGGCCTGGAGCAACGCGTCGCACAACTGCCGAAGTTCGTCCGCGCCGGCGCCCTCGTCGACCGCTATGGCCACGTCCTCGGCGGCACACCGGACCTGGTACACCCGGTCGGACAGCTGAGCGGCCTCATCCGCGGAGAGCACCACCGAATCCGGAGCCAGCGAGGTGCCCTTGACCATGGCCCGCTGTTCGTAGGCCCGCTGCCGGCAGGATTGCCGGCAGTACTGACGGCGGCGACCCATCTGCGCATCCGCGACCTCACGCCCGCACCACCGGCACGGCTGCGGACGGTCACGTCTGCGGTTCCCGGTCGCCATGGCTCACGACTGTAGACTGCCCGGGGCCTCGACCCGCGTATCATCGATGGTCGAGTCGGGAACTTGGCAACGCCGCGCAGCGTTGATACATCCGGACAAAAACGCCAAATAAGGAGTGTTGACGATGGCTGATCGCGTCCTGAGAGGCAGTCGCCTCGGAGCCGTGAGCTACGAGACCGACCGCAACCATGACCTCGCGCCACGTCAGGTGGCCCGCTACCGCACCGAAAACGGTGAAGAGTTCGACGTCCCGTTCGCCGACGACGCCGAGATCCCCGGCACCTGGCTGTGCCGCAACGGGCTCGAGGGCACCCTGATCGAGGGTGATGTACCCGAGCCCAAGAAGGTCAAGCCGCCGCGTACCCACTGGGACATGCTGTTGGAGCGTCGCTCCGTCGAAGAGCTCGAAGAACTGCTCAAGGAGCGGCTCGACCTCATCAAGTCCAAGCGCCGCGGCAGCTGACCGCGCATAAAAACCGCGATATGCCGTCGGCATATCGCGGTTTTTTGTGTGCCGTCAGCGCACCACGCCCCGGGCACGGTCCAGGCGCCCGCGGATGCCCCACTCCGCGACCTTGAACATGGCCTCACGGATGTTGGAACCGCTCATCTTGGAGACGCCGAGCTCGCGTTCGGTGAACGTGATGGGCACCTCGACGACCTTGAAGCCATTGTTGATCGCCCGCCACGTCAGGTCGATCTGGAAGCAGTAGCCCTTCGAATCGACCGCCGACAGGTCGATCTTCTCGAGCACCTCGCGCCGGTACGCGCGGTACCCGGCGGTGATGTCGTGGATGCCGACACCGAGCAGCAGCCGCGAGTAGGTGTTGGCGGTCTTCGACAGCACCAGGCGGCGGACCGGCCAGTTACGCACCGTGCCACCGGAGACATAGCGCGAGCCGATGGCCAGATCGGCCCCGGCGTCGACCGCGTCGAGCAGCCGGTTCAGTTCTTCGGGTGCGTGACTGCCGTCGGCGTCCATCTCGACCAGCACCGAGTATCCGCGGCCCAGCCCCCAAGCGAATCCGGCGAGATACGCCGCACCGAGACCCGCCTTGCTGGTGCGGTGCATCACGTGCACCCGATCCGGATCGGCCAGGGCCAGCTCATCGGCCAACTTGCCGGTGCCGTCGGGGCTGCCGTCGTCGACCACCAAGATGTGCACCTCGGGGCTGGCGTGATGCACGCGCCCGACGATCAACGGCAGGTTCTCCCGCTCGTTGTAGGTGGGAATGATCACCAGCGTGCGCTGACTCGGGCGTTCGCCGTCCTGGCGAGGGCTGGATTCCCCCGGCCGCTGCGCTCCATCACCAGGGACTGTCATGTGGCTCCTTCATCGTCGCGGGCCTTCGCCGGTGCGACGCCTCAACATTTTTTGCACGAACCCTCCATTGTGCAGTATTGCGGCCAGCAACGCCCCAAATCCAATCGTGACCAGCACCACCTGCAGGGTCGGCCCCCACTCGGTGGCCGGCGTCACATCCGACTTCAACCGCACCTGACTGTCCAGATAAGCCGGCTGGAAGAACTCGGTGCGGGCCAGCTCGCGCCCGTCGGGGGCGATCACCGCGCTGATACCCGTGGTGCCGGCGACCACGAGGTACCGATCGTGTTCGACCGCCCGCAGTTTGCCGAACGCCAGCTGCTGCGCGCTCATGCTCGCATCGAACGTGGCGTTGTTGGTCGGCACGGTCAACACCTGGGCACCGTTGAGCACCGACTCCCGTGCCGCCCGGTCGAAGATCACCTCCCAGCAGGTGGTCACCCCGATCGGCACGCCGGCAGCGTGTACGACGCCGTTGCCCTCGCCCGGCACGAAGTAGCCGGCCCGGTCCGCATATGACGACAGATGTTTGAAGAAGCTGCGCCACGGCAGGTACTCGCCGAACGGCTGCACGATCTTCTTGTCATGGCGCTCACCCGGCCCGTGCTCGGGATCCCACACGATCACGGTGTTGGTGGCCACGGGGTTGTCGGCGGTGTAACCGTCGGCCTTGGTGACGGTCCCGACGAGGATCGGCGCGCCGATCGCGTCGGCCGCTGCGGTGATCTGTGCGGCGGCGTCGGCGTTTGCCAGCGGATCGATGTCGGAGGCGTTCTCCGGCCAGACCACGAACATGGGTTGCGGGGCGCGGCCCGCACGGACGTCGTCGGCCAGCTGCTGCGTCTGTTTCACATGGTTGTCGAGGACGGCGCGGCGCTGAGCGTTGAACTCCAGGCCGAGCCGGGGCACGTTGCCCTGTACGGCGGCCACGGTGACGGTCTGTTCGTCGCCGGCACCGGTTCCGGAGTGACGGACCTGAGGCCACATCAACGCGGTGCCCAGCAGTACCACGGTGATGCTCAGGCCGGGCAGCATGACCGCGGGCGCCGGGAAACCCGGCTTGTGGCCGTGATGCCACCACTGCACGATCTCCAGCGCCAGCAGTGTCACGCTGAAGCCGACGAGCGCCACCGCGAACGACACCAGGGGCGCACCGCCCCAGCGTGCGATGGCCAGCAGTGGTCCGTTGGTCTGGCCGAATCCGAGGACGCCCCAAGGGAACCCACCGAACGGCACGGTCGATTTGAGCCACTCCTGGGTGACCCACAGCGCGGCGAACCACAACGGCCACCCGGGTAGTCGCCCGACGACCACTGCCGAGAGACCGAACAGCCCGCAGAACAGCGCCTCCATGGCGGCCAGGGCCAGCCACGGCATCGCACCGACCAGGCCGCTGATCCATGGCAGCAGCGGTACGTAGAACGCAAGGCCGAACAAGAATCCGTAGCCGAAGCCTCCCGCGCGGGTGGTGGAGCGCAGCGTCAGCACCCACCCGATCAGCGCCAGTCCGACGAAGGCCGCCCACCACCAACCGGTCGGCGGGTAGCTCAGGCACAACGCGAGGCCGCCACCGACCGCGGCGCTCAACTGTGCCCAGCGCGCGGCCGCCGCCCGGCCCAAGCGTGACGCCCGCACGGTCAGCACGGACCACCGGTCGGGCGTGCCCGCCGCGGTCAAGCGGTATTCGCGCTCCTCGGGCTCATCGTCGGGATCGATGTCGGCCACCGGATCGCCGGTGGCGTGCTCGTCGAGCTCGTCGAAGGATTCGTCGTCGAGTTCGTCGAGCTCGGCGAGTTCGTCCTCCTCGATCGCCGGGATCACCTCGGTGGTCTCGTTGGGGCCCGGCCGCCGGAGACCGAAACGGTCTGCGCGTCCCAGTTGCGGACGGGCCGATTTGTCTCGGGGACGGTCACTGCCCATGGATGACGACACCCCGGTGAACGGTCTGACGGCACCGCGGCAGCTCCGCATCTGCGGCCAGCCGCGGCAGTGCCGGCACCCGGGAGCGCGGATCGGTCGACCATCGCTGGACGGCGTTGGCCGGCGCGCTGACCTCGAGGTCCTCGGCCTCCCACACCGCGTAGCTGGCTGGGGCGCCGGGAGTGAGCGTGCCGGTGGAGCCATCGCGAACGCCGCCGGCCCGCCAGCCGCCGCGGGTGGCGGCAGCGAACGCGGCACGAGCTGAGATCGCGCTGCCCGCACTCTGGTGCGAGACCGCCGCACGCACGGTTTGCCAGGGGTTCATGCTGGTGACCGGGGTGTCCGAGCCGAACGCGAGAGGCACGCCTTCGGATGCTAACAGCGCGAACGGGTTCAGCTGGTGAACTCGGTCAAGCCCGAGACGCTGGGCATACATGCCGTCTTCCCCACCCCACAGGGCATCGAAGTTGGGTTGCATGCTGGCGATCACGCCCCAGGCTCCCAACTGCGCGGCCTGTTCGGGGTTGACCATCTCGAGATGTTCCAGACGGTGGCCGCAGCGGGCCAGGGCCGGACCGCCCAATCGTTGTGCCGCGGCGGCGAATCCTTCGACCACCGCAGCGACGGCAGCGTCACCGATGACGTGGAAACCGGCCGGGACACCGGCCTCGGTGCAGGCCTGCACGTGCGTGGCGATGACCTCGGCGTCCAGATAGCAGGTGCCGCAGCTGTCGGGAGCGTCGCGGTAGGGCTCCTGCAGCCATGCGGTGCGTGAGCCGAGGGCACCGTCGACGAACAGGTCTCCGGCTAGGCCGCGGGCGCCGGTCTCGGCGATCAGGTGACGAGCATGGTCGGCGTCGCCGGCCGGTTCGCCCCAGTACCCGAGGACCTCTACGCCGTGCTCCAGCGCACGAAGTTCCTGCCAGTCGAGCAGACCGCCGATCTGTGGACCGGCGCACTCATGAACCGCGGCGATGCCCATCGCGGCGGCGTGATCGAGTGCGGCGACGCGGGCGGCGTGCCGTTGCTGCGGGGTCAGCTGCTCACGCGCGGCCGCGCGCACCAGATGATGAGCCTGCGCGCTCAGCGGACGCTGCGGGTCGAACCCGGTGGCCTCGACCAGGGCAGGAACCAACCGGCGCAGCGCGGTCGTCGCGGCGGCCGAATGCACGTCCACGCGGGCCAGATAGGCGGGGCGCTCACCCAGCACCGCATCGAGGTCATCGGTGCTCGGGCCGGCCTGCTCGGGCCAACCCGACTCGTCCCAGCCGTGGCCCCATATCGGACCGTCAGGGTGGCGGCGCGCGTACTCATCCACCAGGCGCAGGCAGTGCTGCAATGAGGTGGCCCCACGAAGGTCCAGTCCGTCCAGGCTGAGCCCGGTCGAAGTCAGGTGAACGTGGCTGTCGACGAATGCGGGTGCGACGAAGCCGCCGTCCAGGTCGACGACCTCGGCTTCGGGAAACTGCGAGCGGCCGACATCATCGGTACCCAGCCACGCCACTACCCCGTCGCGGACGGCGAAAGCGGTCGCGTCGGGATAGCTGGGGCTGTGGATGCGCCCGTTGATCAGAAGGGTGGTCACACTGTTTCGGCTGGCGGTTAGGCCTTGGGAGGCAGGCGGTACGGGTCGATGTCGTTGACGTCGATTACTTCGCCGTCAATGTAGTCGCCCGTCCCGTGCCGATAACCAGCGGACCCGGTGGCTGCGCCGAAACCGGCGGGCGCCGCGACGATGATCGGCATGCGCCGGGCAACCAGGCCGGTGAGCACCGGGCGGGCTGCGGCCCGGGTCGGCGGCAGCAGCAACACCGCGCCGAGAACGGAGCTCGCCAGTCCGGGAATCACCACCAGCACGGTGCCCAGCGCCACCAGCACGCTGTCGGACACCGCGCCCTGGGGGTTGGACAACCCACCGGACAATCCCGCGCGCAGGCGACGGATCTGCCGGTTGAGCTGCGAACCGGCCAGTGCCAGGCCGATCACGAACGAGGCCGACAGCAGCAGCACGGTGTAGCCGAACCCGATGGTCGCCACCAGGGCGACCATCACCGCCATCTCAACCAGGAGATAGATCAGAAACAGCCGCTTTGCCATGCCTGCTCAACGATCGAGGGGACGCTCGGGTTCCTCACCGGTTGCCGCACTGCCGACGGGACCAGGGCTCAGGTCACCGGTTTGAGCGAGATCGAAACATTGTTCTTCATGCCACCGCGCAGCTTGGAGAAGAGGTTGAAGGTTTTTCCCAGCAGTCCGTAGCGCTTGCCGATCGCGTCGTAGGTGGCGCCGTTGGCGGATTTGGGCAGAATCTCGGCGACGGCCTCGACCGCTTCGCTCTTGGGGTTGCCGCGCACGTCACACACCGCCACCGTGACCCGCGGCGTGTTGCGGATCCGCTTCACCTTCCAGGAGGACTCCTGGGTGATGACGACCAATCCGTCGGACGACGGCGCGGCCCAGATCGCGGTCGGCTTGGGCCGCCCGTCCTTGGTGAAGGTGGTCAGCAGGACGTAGTCGGCCTTGGCGACATCGGCGAAGGTGAGAGCCATGGCACGAATCTAGACCGTGGTCAGCCTTCCAGCTCGCCTTCGGTTTCCAGCAGCACCTGCCGCAACCCGTCGAGCGTTGCCTGTTCGGGTTTGGCCCACATCCCGCGGCCCGCCGCCTCCAGCAGTCGCTCTGCCATGCCGTGCAGCGCCCACGGATTGGATTCGGACATGAACTTGCGGTTCTCGTCGTCGAGCACGTACTCGGCCGAGAGCCGCTCGTACATCCAGTCGGCCATCACGTGGGCGGTGGCGTCGTAGCCGAACAGATAGTCGACGGTGGCCGCCATCTCGAAAGCGCCCTTGTAGCCGTGCCGGCGCATGGCGGTGATCCAGCGCGGGTTGACCACGCGGGCCCGGAAGACGCGGTTGGTCTCTTCCGACAGGGTGCGGGTGCGGACCGCGTCGGGACGGGTGTTGTCGCCGATGTAGGCCGCCGGCGCCTGACCGGTCAACGCCCGCACGGTGGCGACCATGCCGCCGTGGTACTGGAAGTAGTCGTCGGAGTCGGCGATGTCGTGTTCGCGGGTGTCGGTGTTCTTGGCCGCCACCGCGATTCGCCGGTAGGCCCGGTTCATGTCGTCGGAGGCGGGCGCACCGTCGAGTCCCCGGCCGTACGCGAAGCCGCCCCAGGCGGTGTACACCTCGGCCAGGTCTGCGTCGTCACGCCAGTTGCGGCTGTCGATCAGCTGCAGCAGGCCCGCGCCGTAAGTTCCCGGCTTGGAGCCGAAAATCCTTGTCGTGGCCCGCCTCTGATCACCGTGCTCGGCCAGGTCGGCTTGCGCGTGGGCACGCACGTAGTTGTCGTCGGCCGACTCGTCGAGGCCGGCCACCAAGGCCACGGCATCGTCGAGCATGGTCACCACGTGCGGGAAGGCGTCACGGAAGAATCCGGAGATGCGCACCGTGACGTCGATGCGCGGGCGGCCGAGCTCGGACAGCTCGATCGGCTCCAAGTCGACCACGCGGCGCGAGGCGTCATCCCACACCGGCCGCACCCCGAGCAGTGCCAGCACCTCGGCGATGTCGTCACCCGCGGTGCGCATGGCTGAGGTGCCCCACACGGACAGGCCGACGGACTGCGGCCAGCGACCGTAATCGGTCCGGTAGCGATCCAACAACGAATCCGCCATCGCCACCCCGGTTTCCCAGGCCAGCCTGGACGGGACGGCCTTGGGATCGACCGAGTAGAAGTTGCGCCCGGTGGGCAGCACGTTGACCAGGCCGCGCAGCGGTGACCCGGACGGGCCGGACTCGATGAAGCCGCCGGCCAGGGCCCGCAACACCTGGTCGATCTCGCCTGCCGTGCCGGCCAGACGCGGCACCACCTCGGTGGCGGCGAACCGCAGGATCCGGGCTACCTCCGGGTTGTCCGTGATCTTGTCCACTGCGCCTGCGTCCCAACCGGTTTCCTGCAGGGCGGCAACCAGTTCGCGGGCACCGGCCTCGGCGGCGTCGACGGCCGCGCGGTCGTCGCTGCCGTCTTCGGTGAGCCCGAGCGCCTGCCGCAGCCCGGGGACGGTCTGCTCGCCGCCGAACAGCTGCCGGGCCCGCAGGATGGCCAGCACCAGGTCGAGTTCGCCTTCCCCGGCGGGCTTCTGGCCCAGCACGTGCAGACCGTCACGGATCTGCACGTCCTTGATCTCGCACAGCCAGCCGTCGACGTGCAGCAGCATGTCGTCGAAGGAGTCTTCGTCGGGACGGTCCTCCAGGCCCAGGTCGTGGTCCATCTTGGCCGCACGCATCAAGGTCCAGATCTGCTGCCGGATGGCGGGCAGCTTGCCGGGGTCCAGGGCCGAAACGGTGGAGTGCTCGTCGAGCAGCTGCTCGAGTTTGGCGATGTCACCGTAGGTTTCGGCGCGGGCCATCGGCGGGATCAGGTGGTCGATCAGGGTGGCATGGGCCCGGCGCTTGGCCTGGGTGCCCTCCCCCGGGTCGTTGACCAGGAACGGGTAGAGCAGCGGCAGGTCACCGAGCGCGGCGTCGGTGCCGCAGGCAGCGCTCATGCCCAGGGTCTTGCCGGGCAGCCATTCGAGGTTGCCGTGCTTGCCCAGGTGCACGACCACGTGCGCACCGAACGAACCGGGGAACGACGAGTCCAGCCAGCGGTAGGCGGCCAGATAGTGGTGGCTGGGCGGCAGGTCGGGGTCGTGGTAGATGGCCACCGGGTTCTCGCCGAAGCCTCGGGGCGGCTGCACGATCAGCACCACGTTGCCGGATTGGATTGCCGCGATGACGATCTCGCCCTCGGGATCGCGGCTGCGGTCGACGAACAGCTCACCCGGCGGCGGGCCCCAGTGCTCGACGACGGCATCGGCGAGTTCGGCGGGCAGCGTCGCGAACCAGGCTCGGTAGTCCTTGGCCGGGACGCGAATCGGATTGGCCGCCAGCGCCTCGTCGGTCAACCAGTCCGGGTCCTGCCCGCCGCGCTCGATCAGCGAATGGATCAACGCGTCCCCGTCGCCGGAGTCGATGCCCGGGATGTCACCGATGTCGTAGCCGGCCTCGCGCATGGCACGCAGCAGTGCGACAGCACTGGCCGGGGTGTCCAGGCCGACGGCGTTGCCGATGCGGGCATGCTTGGTCGGGTAGGCCGAAAACACCACGGCCACACGTTTTTCCGCAGCCGGGATGGCGCGCAGCCGGGCATGGCGCACGGCCAGACCGGCTACCCGCGCGCAGCGTTCCGGGTCGGCGACGTAAGAGATCAACCCTTCCGAATCGATCTCCTTGAAGGAGAACGGCACCGTGATGATGCGACCGTCGAACTCGGGAACGGCAACCTGGGTGGCGACGTCCAGCGGCGACATCCCGTCGTCATTGGTGGCCCAATCCGACCTCGAGCTGGTCAGGCACAGCCCTTGCAGGATCGGAATGTCCAGTGCGGCAAGGTGAGCGACGTTCCAGGAATCGTCGTTGCCGCCGGCGCCGACCGCTGCCGGGGTCGCGCCGCCGGCGGCGAGCACGGTGGTGACGAGCGCATCGGCGGTGCCGAGCAGCTCGAGCAGTTCGGGCTCGGCGGTGCGCAGCGAGGCGCAGAACACCGGCAACGCGCGCCCGCCGGCCTGTTCGACGGCCTCGCACAGCGCCTCGACGTAAGCGGTGTTCCCGGCCAGCTGCTGGGCGCGGTAGTAGAGCACGGCGACGGTCGGGCCGTCCGCCACAGGGGCAGCGGCACGCTCCAGGACGCCCCAACTCGGGGTGGTCACCGGAGCCGCGAATCCGAATCCCGTCATCAGCAGGGTGTCGGACAGGAACGAGTGCAGGTTCGCCAGATTCTGCACGCCGCCCTGAGCCAGGTAGATGTGCGTCTGCAGGGCGGCGCCCTGTGGAGCCGTCGAATGCCCCATCAATTCGGCATCGGGCGATTGCTCGCCACTGACCACGACGGTCGGCACGCCACTGGCCACCACGCTGTCGATGCCGTCCTGCCAGGCCCGGTAGCCGCCGAGGATCCGGATCACCGCGATGTCGGCGCCGTCGAGCAATTCCTCGAGTTCACCGTCGACCAGCCGCGATGGATTGGCCCAGCGGTACCGAGCCCCGCTGGCACGGGCAGTGATCAGGTCGGTGTCCGAGGTCGACAGCAGCAGGACGGTGGGAGCAAACACCCCCCATTCGTACCGCACCGGCCGCCCGATCGGGGCAGCCGGTGCGGCAGAGGTCGTCGAGACGTCAGGGCTGGGTCTCACCGAAGCGGTTGTGCCACGACTGCCGGTACGGCGAACCCGCCGTCGCGACGAGCAACAGGACGAATGCGACAAATGCACCGAAGGCAAGCATGGATCGCTCCTTTCATCGGACCTCTGATCGAGGTCGTCAACTTCCCGGTACCGATGGTCCCGGGAACCCTCGTCAACGCTACGTCCCGAGGTGGTGAAAATGGCTTATCTGTAAGCGACCGAACAGGTTTGCGGCCCAGTGGCCGATGTCACAGCCACCGCCGAAAGTAAGATGGCGGGCACCATGATCAGGACCCGAGACCAGGACGCCTGCCCCGGTGCGCTGACGGTGCATCAGGCCGCCGACGGCGCTCTGGTGCGACTGCGGCTGCCCGGCGGGATGATCACCTCGGCCCAGCTGACCACCCTGGCCCAGGTGGCCGAGGAGTTCGGCTCTCCCGCAATGGAACTGACTTCCCGCGGCAACATCCAGATCCGGGCGGTGACCGACACCGACGCGGCAGCCACAGCGCTGACGGCGGCGGGCCTGCTGCCGTCACCGACCCATGAGCGGGCCCGCAACATCGTGGCCTCCCCACTGTCCGGACGCTCGGGCGGCCTCACCGATGTCCGCCCGCTGGTCGTCGACCTCGACCGCGCCATCCAGTCCGAACCGGCATTGGCCACCCTGCCGGGCAGGTTCTGGTTCAGCCTCGACGACGGCCGTGGCGACATATCCGGGATCGACGCCGACGCCGGGGCGCACGCCCGCGATGACGGCACGTTCGCGCTCCTGCTGGCCGGACGCGACACCGGAGTGCGTCTCGACACGGGTGACGTGGTCGCCAGCCTCGTCGAGATCGCCCGTCGTTTCCTCGGTATCCGTGGAAAAGCTTGGCGCATAACCGAACTCGACGACCACGCGGCCCTACTGGAGGGCCTGACCGCGAGCGCGCCGACCGGCGCCACCTGGCCGCCGACACTGATCCCTCCGGTCGGCTGGATCGAGCAACGCGATGGCGACATCGCACTCGGGGCCGCGGTGCCGCTGGGTGTACTGCAGGCCCGGGTCGCCCGTTTCCTGGCCGCCGTCGAGACCCCGCTGGTGATCACCCCGTGGCGCTCGGTGCTGGTGTGCGACGTCCCCGAGGGCATCGCGGACACCGCACTACGCGTGCTGGCACCACTGGGTCTGGTGTTCGACGAGGACTCGCCATGGCTGCGGCTCAGCGCCTGCACCGGCAGCCCCGGCTGCGCGAAATCCGCCGCCGATGTGCGCGCCGACGCCGCCGAGGCGGTCAACGCGCCCACGGGCACGCACCGGCATTTCGTGGGGTGTGATCGGGCCTGCGGCAGCCCGCCCTCCGGAGAGGTCCTGGTCGCCGCCGAGGACGGATACCGGCTGCGTATGCCGCCCCCGTAGGGTATGCGGGTGCTCGACTACATCCGTGACGCCGCGGAGATCTACCGGCAGTCGTTCGCGACGATCCGCGCAGAGGCGAACCTGTCGCACTTCCCCGACGATGTGTCGCGGGTGGTGGTCCGACTGATCCACACCTGCGGTCAGGTCGACGTCGCCGATCATGTCTCCTACACCGACGACGTCGTAACCAGGGCGCATGCCGCGCTCGCGGCGGGCGCCCCGGTGCTGTGCGACTCGTCGATGGTGGCGGCCGGCATCACGCGCTCACGGTTGCCCGCCGACAACGAGGTGGTCTCACTGGTGGCTGACCCGCGTGCCCCGGAATTGGCGGCGAAGTTGGGCTTCACCCGTTCGGCGGCAGCGGTCGACCTGTGGGCCGAGCGCCTCGGCGGCGCGGTGGTCGCGATCGGCAACGCGCCGACCGCCCTGTTCCGGCTGCTGGAGCTGCTCGACGACGGCGCGCCCGTACCGGCCGCGGTGCTGGGCGGGCCCGTCGGATTCGTCGGCTCGGCCCAGTCCAAGCAGGAACTCATCGAGCGCCCGCGTGGCATGTCCTATCTGGTGGTGACCGGTCGGCGCGGTGGTAGCGCCATGGCCGCGGCCGCCGTCAATTCGATTGCGAGTGAGCGCGAGTGAACATCGAGACCACCAAACGCGGAACCCTGTACGGCGTCGGGCTGGGCCCCGGCGATCCGGAGCTCGTCACGGTGAAGGCGGCTCGGCTGATCGCCGCGGCGGACGTCGTGGCCTATCACAGCGCCAGGCACGGACACAGCATCGCCCGGGGCATCGCCGCGCCGTACCTGCGCGAAGGCCAGCTCGAAGAGCACCTGGTCTATCCGGTGACCACCGAGACCACCGACCATCCGGGCGGGTACGTCGGCGCGATGGAGGACTTCTACGCGGCGGCCGCCGAGCGCATCGCGGCGCATCTGGAGGCCGGCCGCGACGTGGCCCTGCTGGCCGAGGGCGACCCGCTGTTCTACAGCTCCTACATGCACATGCACACCCGGCTCACCGAGCGGTTCGACGCGGTCATCGTCCCCGGTGTCACCTCGGTGAGCGCCGCCTCGGCCGCCACGGGCACCCCGCTGGTGCAGGGCGACGACGTGCTGACGATCCTGCCCGGCACCCTGCCCACAGCGGAGCTGGAACGGCGCCTGGCCGACACCGACGCGGCCGTCGTGCTCAAGCTCGGCCGGTCCTACACCCGGGTGCGCCAAGCCCTCGAATCGACAGGACGGCTGGACGAGGCGTACTACGTCGAGCGCGCCAGCACAGACCGGCAGCGGGTCGCGCCCGCCGGCGAGATGGGCGCCGACGGCGGCGCGGACATCAAGGTGCCGTACTTCTCGCTGGCCATGGTCCCCGGCCGGTCCCGGTCCACCGCACCGCAAGGCAGCGTGGTGGTCGTCGGCCTCGGACCCGGCGACTCGGATTGGATGACCCCGCAGAGCCGCCGCGAGCTGGCCGCGGCCACCGACCTGATCGGCTACGGCCCCTATCTCGATCGAGTCGGGGCCCGCGCCGGGCAGCACCACCACCCCAGCGACAACACCGACGAGCCGGCCCGCGCTCAACTGGCCTGCAAGCTCGCGCAGGAGGGCCGCACGGTCGCGGTGGTCTCGTCGGGCGATCCCGGTGTCTTCGCGATGGCCACCGCGGTGCTCGAAGAGGCCAAGCAGTGGCCCGGCGTCGAGGTGCGCGTGATTCCGGCGATGACGGCGGCTCAGGCGGTCGCCAGCCGGGTGGGCGCCCCGCTCGGCCACGACTACGCCGTGATCTCGCTGTCGGACCGGCTCAAGCCGTGGGACGTGATCGTCGAACGCCTCAGGGCGGCGGCCAAAGCCGATCTGGCGCTGGCGATCTACAACCCGGCCTCCAAGAGCCGAACCTGGCAGGTGGGCGCCATGCGCGAACTGCTGCTCGAATACCGGGATCCGAGCACCCCGGTGGTCGTCGCCCGCGCCGTATCCGGGGCGCAGCCCGGCCCCGGTGAGCGGGTGACCGTGGTGCGCCTGGCCGACCTGGACCCGGCCCAGGTGGACATGCGCACGATGCTGATCGTCGGCTCGTCCCAGACGCAGTGGTACACGGGTTCGGCGGCCGGCGACGCCACCGAGGACCGGGTGTTCACCCCGCGCCACTACCCCGGCTGAACACACCACTGACTCGCGTCGATTTTTATTGACTGCTGTCAGAAAGCCCGATAGTGTCCGGCGTCACACCCGATCGAGGGAGAGCCGTGACATCACCGGGCGCACCCACGCGGTCACCGCTGGACCGTAGGCAACCGCAGCGCAGCGACCAACGCCGCGCCGCGATCCTCGCCGCGCTCGACGAGCACCTGAAGCAAACCGGGTTCGATGCCCTCAACATCGCCGAGGTGGCGCGGCAGGCCGGAGTGGGACGGTCGGCCTTCTACTTCTATTTCGAGAACAAGGCCGCCGCGGTGGCCGCCCTGCTCGAGCCGATGCACGAGGCACTGTTGGCGGCCAACACGATCCTGGCCGACACTGCCCAGCCACCCCGGACCCGGATCCGCGACACGCTGGAGGCAGTGCTGCGGACCACCGAGGACCACCGCTATCTGTTCCAGGCGATGTGGGAGGCCCGCGCAGCCAACGGCGGCGTCCGCGACATGTGGGACCAGGCCCGCGAGTCGTTCGTGCCCACGGTCGCCGCGGTGATCGCCGCCGAACGGGCCGAGGGCCGCGCTCCCGACGGCCCCGACCCGCGGGTGCTGGCCAGCCTGCTGATGGAACTCAACGATCGATTGGTCGAACGAATCATCATCGGCGGGTCGCTGGCCCGCCACCAACTGCTGGAAGGTGCAGAAGCGATGTGGATGGGCACGATCTACGGCACGGTCAGTGAAACGGTGGCGCCCCGATGACGGCCGCGGTGTCCATTCCGGGCAAGCCCACCGAGGTGACCGCCGGATGGCTGTCGCAGATCCTGGGCACCGAGGTGGACACGGTGCAGACCGCGCCGATCGGCACCGGCCAGACCGGCGCCACCTACCGGGTGTCGGTCACCTACCGCGGTGACACCGGCCTGCCGGCCACCTTCGCGATCAAACTGCCGTCGCAAGACGAGACGGTGCGGGACCGCGTGTCCATCGGTTACCGCTCAGAGCATGCCTTCTACACCAACGTCGCCGACCACGTGCAGATCCCGGTGCCGCACTGTCACCACTGCGAAATCGCCGGTGAAGGAGCCGATTTCGTGCTGCTGCTGAGCGATCTGGCACCGGCCGAACAGGGTGACCAGATTGCCGGGTGCACGCCGGCCGAGGCGCATCTCGCGGTGCGCGCGCTCGCCGATCTGCATGGGCCGACGTGGGCCGACCCACGATGGGCCAACTTCCCGGGCATCGCCATGCCCAAACCCGAACCCGATTCCGCCAAGGGATTCGGTGACGTCGCCAAGATGGCCGCCGACATCACGCTCGACAAACTCGGAGCGCGCCTGAGCGCCGAAGATCAGGACACCCTGCGCACCGCGATGTCGATGGTCACCCCATGGTTGCTGGCCGAGCCCGACCGGTTCGCCATCCTGCACGGTGACTACCGGCTGGACAACATGTTGTTCGACCCCGACCGCAGTCGGATCACCGTCGTGGACTGGCAGACCCTCGGCTCGGGACTGCCGGCCCGCGACCTGTCCTATTTCACCGCGACCAGCCTGGAACCCGCTGTCCGGGCCGCCGCCGAAGGCGACCTCGTCGGGGCCTACCACGACCGGTTGCTGTCCCACGGCGTCAGCGACTATGACCGCGAAACCTGTTGGCGGGATTACCGTTTGGGCATGCTCCAGGCGCCGCTGATCACCGTTCTCGGTACCGCGTTCGCCAACTCCACCGAACGCGGCGACGACATGATGGTGGTGATGGCCCAGCGCGGCTGTCAGGCCATCCGCGAACTCGGCACGCTCGACCTGATCAACACCTGACCGGCGATCAGGTGAAGCGGGCGCCCGGGGTGACCCGGGCAATCCCGCGCATCACCCGGGGCATCCGCCTGGCCATCACCGCCATGGCGTGGTCCGATCGGCGCATCGTCGGCCTGGGCCCCGGCGTCGGCACCGACGCCAGTTCCGCTTCCGGCGTTCCGGTGCGGGCACCGTGACGATCCACCGCGAGAAGCCGCCAAATGCCCGGCACCCCACGCAACTCGACGTCACCGCGGTCGTCGAAGCCGGTTCCCGAGCCCACCACCAGGTCACGCACGGTGCTGGACACCAGGATCTCCCCCGCACCGGCCCGACCCAGAATGCGCGCCGCGATATGGACCGCGATACCCCCGATATCGCCGCCCAGCAGTTCGCATTCGCCGGTGTGGATACCGGCGCGGATCTCGATGCCCATGCCCTCGGTCCGCTCGCACAGTGCCTCGGCACAGCGGATTGCCTGCGTCGGACCGTCGAACGTAGCCAGATGACCGTCGCCGGTGCTTTTCACCACCGTGCCGCCGAATCTCCCGGTGAGTTCCGCAGTAACCTCGCCCACCCGATGAAGCACCGCCCGCCACCGCTCGTCGCCGGTGGCCGCGGCATGCTGAGTGGATGCCACCATGTCGGTGAACAACACGGTGCGCAGCGCGCGATGGGACTGCGACGGGGCAGCGTGGCTGCCCGTGAGGAATTCTTCGATCTCGCTTGTGAACTCGTCTGGATGAGTGATCCAGGGTGCATGGTCGGTGCCGTCGACCTCGACCATGCGTGCGCACGGGATGTGATCGGCGAGATACCTACCGCCCTGGACCGGAACCAGGTCGCCGCTGGCGTGGATGACCAGAGTCGGCATCGAGATGGCGGGCAGCGCCGATCGGATGTCGATCCGAAACGCCGCTTCCAGGGTGGCTCGCGCCATTCCCGGACTCGCGCTCATCCGCTCGAACATCCCGAGCTGACGCATCGACCCGAAAGCCGGCAGCAGATGTTTGAGGGCTGCGCCGGTGCCCCATTCAGCGACGCTGGCATGGCCGAACTGCTGGAACTTGGCGAACTGCTGGACCGACGGCGCATAGCGCTCGCCGACCTCGTTGAGCATCCGCGCCCGCAATTCGGCCGGGTCACGGTCGAAGTCAGCCCAATCGGTGATGCCGAAATACGCGAATGTGCCGGTGAGGATCAATGCCCGGGTGCGCTCGGGCCGGGTGGCCGCGAACAACATGGCGGCCGGGCCGCCCTCGCTCACCCCGAACAGCACGGCACGTCCGAAACCGGCGGCATCCATCACCGCCTCGATCTCGGCCGCCCGGTCTTCGAGCGTGCGCACCTTGGGAACGGGGTCGGACAGTCCGACACCGGCTTTGTCGAACAGCAGCACACGGCAGAACGTGGCGAGACGATCCATGAAGGCCTCGAACTCAGGCATGGTCCAGAACAGCTCGATGTGGCTGACGAACGACCCGGCGTAGACGAGCTCGACGGGTCCGTCGCCGAATACCTGGTAGGCGAGGCTCAGACCGCCGCACTGTGCGTATGACGTTTCCGCCACGGTCCGGAGCCTACCGCCGCGGATGCCTCATCCAGCGGTTTTGGCCCGAACCCAATCCACCGCCTCCTCGACCGTCGCCACCGCCTGTACCCCGGGCGGCAGCGGCGGACGGTCCACCATCACCACCGGCACACCCGCGGTCTCGGCGGCGCGCAGCTTGGGTTCGGTCATCGCGCCGCCGCTGTTCTTGGTCACCAACGCATCGATGCGGTGCTCGCGCAGCAGCGCCAGCTCCCCCTCGTAGTCGTACGGGCCGCGAGACAGCAGCAGTTCGTGACGGGCGGGCAGCGTATCCGGGTCCGGCGCGGTGACCGCACGAATCAGGAACCAGGCGTCGACGCCTTCGAACACCCGGGTGCCAGAACGTCCGGTGGTCAGGAAGACGCGCGAATAGCCGTTCCTGGCCACGGTTTCGGCCGCCTCCCGATCCGAGCCCACCGCGATGGCGGTTCCCGGCGCCCACGCGGGCCGGGCCAGGACCAGATGCGGCACCCCGAGCTCGGCGCACACCTGCGCCGCGTGCGCGGTGATGGTGGCGGCGAAAGGATGGGTGGCGTCAACAACGGCGTCGACACGCTCGTCGATCACCCATTGCCGCATACCGTCGACACCGCCGAACCCGCCGATACGCACCGGCCCGACCGGCAGGGCAGGATCCGGAACCCGCCCGGCCAGCGAGCTGATCACCTCGACCTCCGGATGCAGGGCCGCGGCCAGGGCGCGGGCCTCACCGGTGCCGCCGAGCAGCAGGACCTTCATCAGTGGGTGGCCCCACGGCGACGGCCCGACGAGTACAGGTAGCTGTCGGAGAATCCTTCGGCGGCAAGGACATCGCCGACGACGATGACCGCGGTCTTCGTCACGGAGGCGGCGTGCATCTTCGCGGCGATGTCGGCGAGGGTTCCGCGCAACACGATCTCCTGCGGCCAGCTGGCGAATGCCACCACGGCGCAAGGTGTTTCGTGGTGATAGCCGCCTTCGAGAAGCTGCGGGACGATGTTGTCGATCTGGGCGGCCGCCAGGTGCAGCACCAGCGTGGCACCCGGCGCCGACAGCGTGCGCAGATCCTCGCCCTCGGGCATGGCCGTGGACAGGGTGGCGACCCGGCTCAGGGTGACGGTCTGTGCCACCCCGGGCACGGTGAGCTCGCGGCCCAGCGCCGCTGCCACGGCGGCGAATGCCGGTACGCCCGGCACGATCTCGTACTCGATGCCCAGTTCGTCGAGACGCCGGCACTGCTCGGCCAGCGCACTGTAGATCGACGGATCACCGGAATGCAGGCGTGCCACATCGACCCCCGCCTGGTCCGCGGCCACCAACTCGCCGATGATCTGATCGAGATTCAGCGGCCCGGTGTCGACCACCTTGGCATCGGGCGGACACAGCGCCAACAGGTCGTCGGGCATGATCGAGCCGGCGTACAGGCACACCGGGCAGCTGCCGAGCAGCTTCGCACCGCGCACCGTGATGAGGTCGGCCGCACCGGGGCCGGCTCCGATGAAATACACCGTCATCGCTTGGCCACCGCCCACTGGGTGACCGGCAACGCCGGGCGCCAGCCGGTGAACCCGCCGATCGCGCCGCCCTGGTAGTGCTGATAACGCCGCACCTCGCCGCCTTCCCTTGAGTACCACTGCGCCACAATTGATTCTGACTCCAACGTGACGGCGTTGACCACCAGCCGCCCGCCTGAGGGCAATCGGTCGAAACAGGCCTGCAGTACCCCGGGCTGGGTGACACCGCCGCCGACGAAGATCACGTCCGGGTCGGGTGCACCGTCGAACGCGTCGGGGGCACCGGCGCGCACGTCGACGCGAACCCCGAATGCCGTGACGTTGCTCAGAATCCGGTCACGGCGCTGCTCATCACGCTCGAAGGCGACTGCCGCACAACCGGGTGCGCTGCGCGACCACTCGATCGCGATGCTGCCCGAACCCGAGCCGACATCCCACAGCAGTTCCCCGGGTCGCGGACCCAGCGCAGCCAGCGTGACCGCACGGATGGACTGCTTGGTCAGTTGCCCGTCGTGGCTGAACGTCTCGTCGGGAAGGGCCTGCGCGCGACGCTCGTCGGGCCGGTAGGTCACCGCGATCACGTTGAGGTCGTCAATACCCTCCGGCGGTGCCGTCGCCCAGTCCCGGGCGGCGCCGTCGACGCGCCGCTCCCCCGGCCCGCCCAACTGCTCCAGCACGGTCAATTCCGAGTCTCCCCGGCCGGATTCGCTCAGCAACCGGGCCAGCCCGGCCGGGGTATGCCCGTCGCGGGACAGCACGATCGCCCGGCCTCCGCGTCGCACCGCGGTGTGCAGCGGGGCCGTGACCAGACTGATCACCTCGGCGTCGGGCACCGTCCAGCCCATCCGTGCGCATGCCAGCGTCACACTCGACACGTGCGGCAGCACCCGCACCCGCGGTGCGCCGAACAACCGGATCAGTGTCGCCCCGATGCCGTGCAGCAGCGGATCGCCGCTGGCCACCACGTGCACGTCGCTGTCGCCGAAGAGGTCCGGCAGGGCCGGCAGCATCGGCGACGGCCATTCCCGGCGGTCCGAGGTCACAGTGCCGTCGAGCAACTCCAACTGTCGCGGCGACCCGTACACCACGGTGGCCTTCGCCAACTCGTCACGCGAAGTCTGCGACAAACCCGCCATCCCGTCGGCCCCGATGCCGACCACGGTGATCATCCCTGCCACTAGCGGGGTCCTTGCTCTTCGCGCAAGCGGCTCATCTGCGGTCTGTTCTTCGCGCAAGCGCTCATCACCGGGGCATCCTGCGCCAGACCGGCCGCGGCACGAACCGCGTCACGAAGATCATCGGCCGGATCACCCAGGGCACCCACACCTCGCGTTTGCCCTTGCGCAGCGCCTTGGCCGTGGCCTCGGCCACCTGAGCGGGTGTGCTGGAGAACGGTGCCGGCTCCATGCCCTCGGTCATCCGGCCGATCACGAACCCAGGGCGCACGATCAGCAGCTCGACCCCGGTGCCGTGCAGGGCATCGGTCAGCCCTGAGGCGAACGCGTCCAGACCGGCTTTGGCCGACCCGTAGACGAAGTTGGCGCGCCGGGCGCGGGCGCCTGCGATCGAGGAGAACACCACCAGCCGGCCGCGGTCCCTGGCGCGCATGCGCTGAGCCAGCACGGTGAGCAGGCTGACCTGCGCCACGTAGTCGGTGTGCACGACGGCCACCGCGTGCGCCGCGTCGACTTCGGCCCGGTCCTGATCGCCCAGCACCCCGAAGGCCAGCACCGCGGTGTCGATGTGCCCGTGTGCGGCTTCGATCGCGTCGACGACTCCGGTGTGGCCGGCGACGTCGTCGGCGTCGAACTCGGTGGTGTGAACCGCGGTCGCACCGGCTGCCTGCAACGCCGCGACCTGCTCGACGAGCTGATCGGTGCGGCGCGCGGCCAGCACGACGACCGCCCCCGCGGCGAGCCGAATCCCGAGCTCGACACCGATTTCGCTGCGGCCACCGAAAATCACCACGACACGGGGATCCGCGCCGGCAATTCCGGCCGTGTCAGCTGTGTCCTCCATGGCAGCGATTATGTCCTGCGCTAGCGTGGACCTCGATGGCTACATCTCGTGGCAAGGCGACCACCAAGCTCACCGGCGAGGCGCTGGCGTTCCTCACCGAACGTCACCTGGCGATGCTCACGACGCTGCGCTCGGACAATTCCCCACACGTGGTGGCGGTCGGTTTCACCTTCGATCCCAAGACGCACATCGCGCGGGTCATCACCAACGGCGGTTCGCAGAAGGCCGTGAACGCGCACGAGCGCGGTATCGCAGTGCTCAGCCAGGTCGACGGAGCGCGGTGGCTGTCGCTGGAGGGCAAGTCCACGGTGAGCAGCGAGCCCGAGGCCGTCCGTGACGCCGAGCTGCGCTACGCCCAGCGTTACCGCACCCCGCGGGTGAACCCCCGCCGCGTGGTGATCGAGGTGCGGATCGAGCGCGTGCTGGGCTCCTCGGAACTGCTGGATCGCAGCGAGGGCTGAGGCCGGCTCACCTCACCGGCACCACGACGAGTTCGTGCGGCTGGTTGTTGACCGATTCCGCACCGTCGGCGGTGACCACGACGATGTCCTCGATCCGGGCGCCCCACTGGCCAGGGAAGTACACGCCGGGCTCCACACTGAACGCCATTCCGGCCTCAAGCGTCAGGTCATTGCCGGCCACGATGTAGGGCTCCTCGTGTACCGACAACCCGATGCCGTGTCCGGTGCGGTGCACGAACGCCTCGGCCAGCCCCTCGGCGGCCAGCACGTCGCGGGCCGCGGCGTCGACCTGTTCAGCCGTCACACCGGGGCGCACCGCGGCGACGGCCGCCTGCTGAGCGCGCTGCAGCACCGCGTAGCGACGCGCCACCTCCGGATCGGGCTCACCGATCGAGTAGGTGCGAGTCGAGTCGGAGTTGTAGCCGGGCTCGTACGGGCCACCGATATCGACGACGACGATGTCGCCGGCGCTCAGCTCGCGGTCGGAGCACTCATGGTGCGGATCCGCTCCGTTGGGCCCGGAACCGACGATGATGAACGCCACCTCCGAATGCCCTTCGGCCACAATCGCTTCGGCGATGTGGGCAGCCACGTCGGCCTCGGTGCGGCCAGGCACCAGAAACTCGGGAACCCTGGCGTGCACCCGGTCGATGGCCGCGCCGGCCTTGCGCAGCGCGTCGATCTCGGCCGGGTCCTTGATCATCCGCAGGCGCCGCAGCACGTCGGTGGCCAGCACCGGCACCACCCCCAGCAGGTCGGCCAGCGGCAGCAGCTGCAGGGCGGGCATCGAGTCGGTCACCGCTGTCTTGGCACCGGCGCCACCGAGCGCATCCGCCACCATCTGGTACGGGTTCTGCCCGTCCACCCAATCGCGCACCGTCACACCGAGTTCGGTGGCCGCCGATTCTCGCAGCGCAGCCAGCTCCAGGCGCGGCACCACGATGGTGGGCTCCCCGTCCGCGGGCAGCACCAGCGCCGTCAACCGCTCGAAGGTCTGCGCCCGCGAGCCGATCAGGTACCGCAGGTCATAGCCGGGGGTGATGACCAGGCCGGCCAGACCGGCATCTGCTGCGGCGGAGGCGGCTGCGGAAAGGCGGTGGGCATAGACATCGGTGCTGAATCGGCTGGCGGTCATGGCATCGAGGCTAATCGGTCCCCGTCCACTACTGTCGCTGGAATGTTGCGTGACATCCGGGAACTCACCGGCGATCCCGAGGCGTACGCCGCTGAGCTGCGCCGCCGTTGGGGTGGCCTGTTGAGCTACCGCTATCTCGGACGCTCCTATTCCTCGATGGACCTCGGGCCGGTCGACGACACCGTGACGTTGCGCCGCGACATGCGCAACCCGGCCGGCGGAGTGCTGCTGGCGGTGCTGGGCATCTCCTCCCCGGACAGTGGCGGTGTCAGCGACCTGGAGGCCGTGCCGAACCCGGTCATCCACTCCTGTCAGGTGCTGGACCCGGCCACCGATGTCACGCGCATCCGGATCGACACCGAGGTCCTCAAGCAGGGCAGACAGCTGGCCTACAGCCGGTCGGCGATCGTCGACGCCGACAACCCGGGACGCGTCATCGCGCTCACCGAGGGGCAGGGCATCTCGATCGGCACCCCACCGGAGGGCCTGGAGAAGATGCCGGTCGACCCGATCGACGTCGTGGACGGGCCGGGTCTGCCGCCGCTGTGGCAGGTCTTCGGAGGCCAGAAGCGACCTGACGGGCGTTGGGCACTGCCGGAACTCGCGGTTGAAGTGGCCTCGCCGGATGCCGCCCTCCACATCGGCCCGCAGTTCGTCATCCTGGAGACCGCCGCCTCAGAAGCGGCCGCAGCGGCGGCGAATTCCGATGTGCTGCAAGGACTTTCGTCTCACGTGATGTTCCTGGCGCGCGGCAAGGCCGGGCCGTTCCGGGTCGACACACAGGTCCTGCCCGGGGCGGGCGGCACGATCGCGGTACGCGCCACCTTGCACGACGAGGGTGCCGGCGGCAAGGCCGTCACCGCTGCCTCATACGTCTTCGGGAGGATCCAGTGAGCGACCCGGTTCTGCTGCTCGACGGTGCCAGCATGTGGTTCCGCTCGTACTTCGGTGTGCCGTCGTCGATCAAGGCACCCGACGGCAGACCGGTGAACGCGGTCCGCGGATTCCTGGACTCGATCGCCACGCTGGTCACCCGGGAGCGGCCGCGCCGGCTCGTGGTGTGCCGTGACGACGACTGGCGGCCGCAGTGGCGGGTCGACCTGGTGCCGTCGTACAAGGCACACCGGGTGGAGCAACCCCAGCCTGACGGCATCCCCGATGTCGAAGAGGTTCCCGACGACCTCACCCCGCAGGTCGGCATGATCATGGAATTGCTCGACGCGTTCGGCATCGTGACCGCCGGGGCGCCCGGATTCGAGGCCGACGACGTGCTCGGCACCCTGGCCACCCGTGAACAGCACGATCCGGTGGTGGTGGTCAGCGGAGACCGTGATCTGCTGCAACTGGTGCGCGACGAGCCGGGCCCCGCGGTCCGCGTGCTCTACATCGGGCGCGGGCTGGCCAAGGCGACCAAGTTCGGCCCCGCTGAGGTCTCCGAGGCCTACGGGGTGCCCATCGACCGGGCCGGACCGGCGTACGCGGAGCTGGCCCTGCTGCGCGGTGATCCATCCGACGGACTGCCCGGGGTGGCCGGGATCGGCGAGAAGACCGCCGCGACACTGCTGGCCCGGCACGGGTCGTTGCAGGGCATCCAGGCGGCCGCCGAGGATCCGAAATCCTCACTGTCCAAAGCACATCGGGCCAAATTGCTGGCCGCCGCCGACTACATGGCCGCCGCCGAACCGGTGGTCCGGGTGGCGACGGATGCTCCGGTGACTCTGTCCGGCGCGACTGATGAACTGCCGCTGGCGGCCAAAGACCCGGCGCGGGTCGCAGAGCTTGCCGCAGCGTACGGGGTCACGTCATCGATCAGTCGGTTACAGACAGCGCTGGACCGACTGCCGGGCTGACATCCCCGCCGCGATCGCCGTTTTCGACGTCAGGGCCGCTCGCGCGCGGCGAAGCGACCCTGACGTAGAAATCAGCGGGAACTACTTTGGCCGACCGACCTCGTAGGTGCCCTTGTCGTCCTTGAAGGTCACCGTGACCTTGCGCTTGGTGCCGTCGATGGTGACCTCGCAGTCGAAGGTCGAATCCTTCTTGACCGTCGGGTTCTCACCGTCGTTGCACTTGACGCCGGTGACCTTGGTGGCGCCGTAGCCATTGGTCTTGTCGGTCAGGATCTGCTCGACGCCGCTCTGGGCCTTGTTGATGTCGAGCTTGGTCGTCATCGCCCACCCCGGCAGCCAGAACGCGGTCACCGCGAGAATGATTACCAACAGAGCCACCAGGCCACCGATGATGCCGCCGACCATCGCCAGCGACCGCTTGGAGCCCGCCTCGGCACCCGGCACACCGTATTGCCCGAACTGTCCGGGAGCGCCGTACTGGCCCGGCTGGCCGTATTGCCCCGGCTGCCCGAACTGCGGCGGCTGACCGGGTTGGCCGTACTGCGGCTGCTGGCCGTAGCCGGGCACCTGTCCGTACTGCGGCTGACCCGGAGCCGGGTAGGCCTGCTGGCCGTATTGCTCGGCGCCCGTATACGGCGGCTGTTGGGCCTGCGAGTAATCCGGCTGCTGCACGCCCTGGGCAGGCTGCTGATACGACGGGTACTGCTGCGGCGTGTACGCCGGCGGCTGCCAGGCCGGAGCTTGAGGCGTGGGGCCCTCGGATGCGGGGGTGGGCGGTTGCCACGCCTCGGCACCCTGCGCCTGGTCCCCTCCGGGCTCAGGCTGCTGACCGGGCCACTGCTGTCCCTGGTCAGGTCCCTGCGGTCCGCTCATGGTTCTCCTTGATCCTGTTCGGGTGTAGCCAGAAAAACACACTACCCCGCATCAACAGCAACAACGCCGCGGCGAACATCGTTGACGGCGCGTTTCGCGGTATTGCGCAAGGCAGAGGTGGGCGCGGCGTTGCGCACCTGGTCGAGCAGATCGAGCACCTGCCGGCACCACCGGACGAAATCTCCGGCCGACAACGCCGAACCTGAGCCGCCCGCATCGGATGCCGCGAGCGCGGCGCCCAGATCGCCGGTGGTGGCCCAGCGGTAGACAGCCGTGACGAATCCCTCGTCGGGTTCGCGGCTCGGCGCCAGTCGGTGCCGCTGCTCGTCGCCACGCAGATCCGCCGACACCCGCCGGGTCTGAGCCAGCGCACGGCGCAGGCCCGCAGTGGGAATGTCGACCCCCACCGTGCCGCCGGCGGTGTCCCCGCGTGATTCGAACAGCACGGCGGACAGCACGCCCGCCAGTTCGGCGGGCTGCAAGCCGTCCCACACCCCGGCCCGCAGACACTCGGCCACCAAGAGGTCGCTCTCGCTGTAGATACGGGCCAGCAGGCGGCCCGCATCGGTGACCCGCGGTTCACCCGAGACCGACTCGACGAAGCCACGTTCACTGAGCAATGCCACGATCCGATCGAAGGTACGTGCCAGCGAGTTCGTCGCCGCGTTCACCTTCTGCTGGATCTGGGCGTTGTCGCGCTCGATGCGCAGATAGCGTTCAGCGATCCGGGCCTGGGCCTCGCGGTCCGGTAGCTGATGGGCCGGGTGGTGGCGCAACTGGTCACGCAGGCCGGCCAGCTCGGGGTCGACGTCGCGTTCCGGCGCCGGGGCGCCCCGGCCGGCGCGCTTGGAAGGCACCGACAGATCGGCAGCCGCCGAACGCAGCGCCGACGCCAGGTCCCGACGCACGCGGGGCTGCCGATGTTCGACACGCTTGGGCAGGGCCATCGTGCCCAGCGGAGCCGAGGCGCCCGAGTAATCGGCCGACGAAATCCGGCCGGCCCAACGGTGTTCGGTGAGCACCAGTGGCCGCGGGTCGTCGCTGTCGCGTTGGGCGGCCTCCAGCACCACCGCCAGCCCGCCGCGCCGTCCCTGCGTGATGGTGATGATGTCGCCGCGCCGTAACGCGGCCAGGGCATCGGTGGCCGCCCGGCGTCGTTGCAGCCTCGACGCCCGCGACTGCGCACGCTCCCGTTCACCGATCTTGGCCCGGAGCCGGACGTAGTCGAGGATCGGCGCGTCTTTACCACCGAATTCGGCCGCCAGCTCGCCCATCATCCGCTCGCCGCGCGCGATCCCGCGCACCAGCCCGACCACCGACCGGTCCGCCTGGTACTGGGCGAAGGAACGCTCCAGCAGTCTGTGGGCCTGTTCGGGCCCCATCTGCTGCACCAGGTTGATCGTCATGTTGTAGCTGGGGGCGAACGAGCTGCGCAGCGGGAAGGTTCGGGTCGAGGCCAGCCCGGCGACCTCGGCGGGTTCGGCGTTGCTGTCGTCGGGCCGCCACAGCACCACGGCGTGGCCTTCGACGTCGATGCCACGGCGCCCCGCGCGCCCGGTCAGCTGGGTGTACTCCCCCGGCGTCAACGGGACATGCTGTTCGCCGTTGAACTTCACCAGCCGCTCGAGCACCACGGTGCGGGCGGGCATGTTGATGCCCAGCGCCAGGGTCTCGGTGGCGAACACGGCCTTGACCAGGCCTGCGGTGAACAGCTCCTCCACGGTGTGCCGAAACACCGGAAGCATGCCGGCGTGATGGGCGGCCAGGCCGCGCAACAGGCCTTCGCGCCACTGGTGGTAGTCGAGGACGATCAGGTCGGATTCGGCCAGGTCGGCGCAGCGCCGATCGACGATCTCAGCGATCCGGGCGCGCTCCTCATCGGTGGTCAACCGCAGCGGCGCCCGCAGGCATTGTTGGACCGCCGCATCACATCCGGCGCGGGAGAACACGAACGTGATGGCGGGGAGCAGCCCAGCGGCGTCGAGAGTGGCGATGACGTCGGGGCGGCCGGGCGGCCGGTACAGCTGCGGACGCCCTCCCCCGCCACGTCCGCGGCCCCGACCGCGCGGTTGCCAGTCGGCCAGTCGATCGGCCTCGCGGCGATGGCTGATGTGGCGCAGCAGTTCCGGGTCGACGAGAGAACTGTTGGTGCCCTCGAACAGATCGAACAACCGCCGTCCGACCAGCATGTGCTGCGACAGCGGCACCGGCCGGTGTTCGTCGACGACGACGGTGGTGTCACCGCGGACCGTTTGGATCCAGCCGCCGAACTCCTCGGCATTGCTGACCGTCGCCGACAGGCTGACCAGCAGCACCTCGTCGGGCAGATGCAGGATGACCTCTTCCCACACCGCGCCGCGCATCCGGTCGGCCAGGAAGTGCACCTCGTCCATCACTACATAGGAAAGTCCTTGCAGTGCAGGCGAGTTCGCATACAGCATGTTGCGCAGCACTTCGGTGGTCATCACCACGATGTCGGCGTCACCGTTGATGGACTGGTCCCCCGTGAGCAGCCCGATCTTGTCCGCACCGTAACGGGCCACCAGATCGTTGTGTTTCTGGTTGCTCAGCGCCTTGATCGGGGTGGTGTAGAAGCATTTGCCGCCCGCCGCCAACGCCAGGTGTACCGCGAATTCACCGACCACCGTCTTACCGGCCCCGGTCGGTGCGCACACCAGTACGCCGTGGCCGTTTTCCAGTGCGCGACACGCGCGCAGCTGGAAATCGTCGAGAGCGAACGGATACTCGGCGGTGAACCTGGTCAGCTCAACGCCGGGTTGGTCAGCCGAATCAGGTGGCATCGTCGTCGATACCGATTCTCGACGTCCCCACATCCGGCTCGGTCACGGGTTCGGGCCGCCCAATCGGTTCTGCCGTCGGGATCGGGGCGGCCTCGTCGTCGGGCGTCTCCAGCGCCTCGCGCCGCGCCTTGCGCTTGTCGTTGATGCGCGCGATCTGGATGGCGAACTCCAGCAAGAGGCTGAGCGCGCAGGCCAGCGCCAGCATGGTGAACGGGTCAGAGCCCGGCGTGGCGAATGCCGCGAACACGAACAAGCCGAAGATCAGCCCGCGCCGCCAGACCTTGAGCCGCTCGTAGCTGAGCATGCCGACCAGGTTGAGCATGATGATCAAGAGCGGGAACTCGAAGCTGATGCCGAACACCAGCAGCAGGTTGATCAAGAACCCGAAATATTGCTCGCCAGACAGTGCGGTGACCTGAACGTCGCTGCCGACCGTGAGCAGGAAGCCGAGGGCGGTGGCCAGGACCACGTAGGCCAGGATCGCGCCGGTGACGAAAAGAACGGCGCCGACGCCGACGAACGCCATCGCGAAACGGCGTTCCTTCTTGTAGAGACCCGGCGTGATGAACGCCCACAGCTGGTAGAGCCACACCGGGCAGGCCAGCACCAGCCCGGCGGCCAGCGCCACCTTGAGGCGCAGCATGAACTGGTCGAACGGGCCGGTGGCCAACAACCGGCACTCGCCGTCGGGTGCGATGGTCGCCCGCGCCGAGGCAGGTAGGGAGCAGTACGGGCCGCGCAGCCATTCGCCGAGGCTGTGCAGGCCGAAAAAGCCGTTGGTGTACCAGAGGAAGCCGAAGATCGTCGTCACCACGACGGCGAGCACGCTGATCAGCAGGCGATTACGCAGCTCTTGGAGGTGGTCGACCAGCGACATCGTGCCGTCGGGATTGACCCGCGAACGGCGGCGACGGGGATCGAGCTTCTTGATGAATCCGGAGGTCACGGGCGTGTTCTAGCGGCCTGGTTGTCGACACGGCACATCATCGCGGGCGATGACCGCGATGAGGCGCCGGACCGGTCAGGCCGTGTGGCGGTCCGGGGACTGCTCGGGAGCCGGAGCGTCGACCCGCTCGGAGGTGATCGGCTTGGCCGACGCGGCATCCGCCGGAGAGGGCGCGGAATCCGACTGCATCTCCTTGATCTCCGACTTGAAGATCCTCATCGACTTGCCCAGCGACCGCGCAGCGTCCGGCAGCTTCTTGGCGCCGAAAAGCAGCACGAACACCGCGATGACGATGACCCAGTGCCACGGTTGTAGACCACCCAATTTGGTTACCTCCAGACGTCCGTGCCGAGTCTACCCGCGTGCGTCGTCGGCGTCGTAGACACGCAGCGCCTCAGCGGCCGCGTCACGGACGCGCTGTGCCAACGACTCCGGGGCCAGCACCCTGACCGCCGAGCCGAAGCCGAGTACGAACCGCGCCATCCACTCGTCGGAGGCGTAGGTCATCGCCGCCTCGCAGGCCCCTCCGGGCAGTTCGTTGACCACCCGCAGCGGGTAATAGTCGAACACCCACGCCGCCGTCGCGTCGACCAACAAGGTGGCCGACGGCAGGGCCGGATCGGCGTCGAACAGTGACGTGTCGGGGCCGGCCTGCACCGCCGGTGGCGGCGGTGCCGAGGCCTCGTCGAGCACCTGTGCGTCGACGATGCGGTCGAAGCGGAACAGCCGGACCGCCTCCGCGGTGCGGCACCACGCCTCCAGATAGCTGTTGTCGCCCACCAGCGCGACCCGGATCGGATCGACGGTGCGATGGCTCAACGAATCTCGCGACGCCGAGTAGTACTCCAGCGTCACCGCCCGGCCGTCGCGCACGGCGGCGCGCACGGCAGCGGCAGCGACGCTTTCGGACTGGGCGGGCTCATCGACGGCCGCCAGCTTGCTGCCGGCCGCGGATTCGATCTTGGCGATCGCGCTGCGCGCAGCTTCCGGATCGACCATGCCGGGCACATCGACCAAGGCCCGCAGCGCGACCAAGATGCCGGTCGCCTCGGTGGAAGTCAGCCGCAGCGGGCGGTCCACACCGGCACTGAACGTGACCTCGACGGTGTCGCCTTCGAAATCGAAGTCGATGAGATCTCCGGGGCTGTATCCGGGCAGCCCACACATCCACAACTGCCGCAGGTCGTCGTCGAGTTGCTTGGGCGTCACCCCGAGCGCCCCCGCCGCCTCCGCTCGCGTGACCTTCGGATTGGCCTGGAAGTACGGCACCATGTTCAGCATCCGGACCAGCCGGTTCGATACCTGGCTCATGCGCGATCCGGCTCCGGCTGCTCACTGGCCCTCATGCGCGATCCGCCTCCGCCCCCGCCTGCGCCCGCAACCGCGCCAACACGTCCTCGCGTAGCGACGGCGGTGCCAGCGCCACGGCGTCGGCCCCGTAACTCGCGATCTCCCTGGCCAATCTGTCGTATCCCCCGACGTCGACGGTGATCTCCGCGCCGGCGCGACCGGCCAGGGTGCGCGGCACCGTTTCGACGGCTTGCCGACGCAGGGCGGTTGCCCGTCCGTCGGCCACCCAGACTCGTGCCTGCTCCCCGGTCGGAGATTCGGCCACGACCCGCTCGACGACTTCCCGCAAGTTGACGCCTTCGGGCTTCTGCACGGCACCGGCCTCACCGATCGCGGCGACCGTGTCACCGAGCCGGGACAGCCGGAAGGTACGGGTGTCATCACGGAGCCGGTCATGCCCGACGAGGTACCACCGACCCCGGTGTGTCACCACTCCCCACGGTTCGACGGTGCGTGTGGTGTAGGGGTCGCTGCGCGAATAGCGGTGTTCGAACTGCACGACCCGACCGGTATCGATGGCCGACAACAGGGTTCCCAGAACCTTCTCCGAACCCCGGATGCCGGGCAACACGGCGGTGGAGGTGATCGCGACCGCCGGATCGCCGCCCTCGACGTCCACGCCTGCCGCCCGCAACTTGAGCAGCGCGCCCTGGGTCGCGGTGATCAACTCCGGCGACTGCCACAGCTGCGTGGCCACCGCGACGGCAGCGGCTTCGTCGGTGGTCAACTCGACGGCCGGAAGCGCGTACGCCTCACGGTTGATCCGATATCCCTCGGTGGGATCGAACTTCGACACCCGGCCGGTTTCCAGCGGGATTCCCAGATCGCGCAATTCGTTCTTGTCGCGCTCGAACATTCGCGAGAACGCCTCGTCACTGGAGCTGTCGTCGTAGCCCTGGACGATTTTGCGGATCTTTTCTGCCGGCAGAAAGCGATCGGTGGACAGCAGGGCGATGACAAGGTTCATCAACCGCTCGACTTTGGATACCGCCACGAGAGGAAAGCTTAGAGCTCACATGCTGGCGATCAGGCGCTTGACCCGCTCATCGACCGACCGGAACGGATCCTTGCAGAGCACGGTGCGTTGGGCCTGATCGTTGAGCTTGAGGTGGACCCAGTCGACGGTGAAATCCCGGCCCGCTTCCTGTGCGGCGCTGATGAACTCGCCGCGCAGCTTGGCCCGGGTGGTCTGCGGCGGGGTGTTGACCGCGGCGTCGATCTCCTCGTCGGTGGTGATCCGGGCGGCCAGGCCCTTGCGCTGCAGCAGATCGAAGACACCGCGGCCGCGCTTGATGTCGTGGTAGGCCAGATCGAGCTGGCTGATCTTCGGGTCCGACAACTCCATGTTGTAGCGATCCTGGTAGCGCTGGAACAGCTTGCGCTTGATCACCCAGTCGATCTCGGTATCGACCTTGGCGAAGTCCTGGCTCTCGACCGCGTCGAGTTGGCGGCCCCACAGATCGACCACCTGCTCGATCTGGGTGCTCGGTTCGCGGGTCTGCAGGTACTCCACGGCCCGGCTGTAGTACTCGCGCTGGATATCCAGGGCGCTGGCCTGCCGCCCGCCGGCCAGCCGCACGGGACGCCGTCCGGTCAGGTCGTGGCTGACCTCGCGGATGGCCCGGATGGGATTGTCGAGGGAGAAGTCACGGAACGGGACTCCGGCCTCGATCATCTCGAGCACCAGCGAGGCGGTGCCCACCTTGAGCATCGTCGTGGCCTCGCACATGTTGGAGTCACCGACGATGACGTGCAGCCGACGGTACTTCTCGGCGTCGGCGTGCGGCTCGTCGCGGGTGTTGATGATCGGGCGAGACCGCGTCGTCGCGCTGGAGACGCCCTCCCAGATGTGCTCGGCGCGCTGGCTCAGGCAGTAGGTGGCGGCCTTCGGCGTCTGCAGCACCTTGCCTGCACCGCAGATCAGCTGGCGGGTGACCAGGAACGGCAGCAGTACATCGGAGATCCTGGAGAACTCACCGGCCCGGACGATCAGGTAGTTCTCGTGGCAGCCGTAGGAGTTGCCCGCCGAGTCCGTGTTGTTCTTGAACAAGTAGATGTCGCCGCCGATGCCCTCGTCGGCCAGGCGCTGCTCGGCGTCGATCAGCAAGTCCTCAAGGACACGCTCGCCGGCGCGGTCGTGGGTGACCAACTGGGTCAGGTTGTCGCATTCGGCGGTCGCGTACTCGGGGTGGCTGCCCACGTCGAGATACAACCGCGCACCGTTACGGAGAAACACGTTGGAACTGCGACCCCACGACACCACCCGCCGGAACAGATAGCGGGCGACCTCGTCGGGGCTGAGCCGGCGATGGCCATGGAAGGTGCAGGTCACACCGAATTCCGTCTCGATGCCCATGATTCGTCGCTGCACGCTAACGAGCTTACGGGGTGGTTCACCGCAACGGTGGACAAGCGCGCGGTGACGGTGAAGCAAAATCTGGACATCACCGTTGCGGGCCGGGCCGGAGCGGTATGCGCGGCTGCTGGGCCGCGGATGCCAGCGCGCCGCCGGACAACCCGAGGATGCGTTCGAGCGCCTGCAAGTAGGCGCCGAGCACACGCTGCGCGCGGGGTCCGCTGATGTCGATCGGGCTCGATCCGTCGCCCTCGGCCGCGACGGCGAAAGCATCGGCGAGCACACCGTCGAGCCCGGCGATCAACATCGCGGCCTCGTGCGGAAACTGGACGTCGAACACGCCTTCGTCGCAGCCCTGACGGATGACGGATTCGAGCATGGGCACTGCCGTACGCATGGACTCCTTGGCCAGCTTCTGACGGAACAGCGCATTCTCGTCTCGCCAGAGGTTCACCAGGATGGCCACCACCTCGGGATGGTCGGCCTTCCAGGCGGCCGATGCCCCGAAGTAGGCGTGCAGCTTGGCGACGGCGTCGAGGTTTTCGTCGGCGATCACAGCCTGCAGGGGCAGCGACGCGGTTTCCGTCATCGCGTCGACGATTCCTTCCAGCAGCGCCTGTTTCGAGCCGAAATAGTGGTAGAGCGCCCCCTTCGACAGCTGCACCCGCGCCAGGACGTCCTCGATGGTCATCCGCTCGTACCCCTTGTCGCGCACGAGTTCGAGGGCGGCATCGAGGATCTCCCGACGGCGGGCTGCGTACTCCTCTGGTTTGACCCGACGCGCCACTGATCACCTCCCTGTTGACGACGGCTCACGGCCGCAATTATCGTAATAATAGACCGTCCGTCGGTTTATTATTTGGAGTAGCGATGCCTCGATCCACCCCGGAAGCCCGTCGCCGGACCCGGGCGTTCGCCCGCGTGCTGGGACCATATGTCGCGGTCGCGACGCTGATAATCGCCATTCGCCTGCCCGACCTCGCCGGGTTGTTGGGCGGCCTGTTCGACAACGCTGTGCTGCCCTGGATGCTGGGGGCGGCGATGCTGATGATGGGCCTGATCGTGATCGCCTTTCACCAGTACTGGTACAGCGTGACGGCCGCACTCATCTCCCTGTTCGGTTGGTTCGTGGCACTGCGCGGGTTCGCCATGATGGCCATTCCGTCAGCGATCGACACCGGCGCCAACGCCACGATCTCAAGCCCCGGTGCCCTGTTGGCCGCCCGGATCTTCTTCCTGCTGCTGACCGCGATGGGCCTGTGGCTGACCTACGTCGGCTGGCGGCGCGAGCGCACTCCGGAGGAAAGTACGGTCGCCGCCTGAGCCCGCTGAGGCGGCGACCCGGTCTCAACCGCGCGCCAAGATCGCCAGCAACAGTTCGGCCCGCACTCGGGCCACCCCGAGGTCACAGCCCAGCAACGTCTCGACGATCTCGATCCGCTTGCGCATCGTGTGCCGGTGCACGCCGATGGCCGCCGCGGCGGCCTCCCACTGACCGTTGGCCTCCAAGAACGCCCGCAGTGCCGCCATCAGGCCTGAACCATGCTGCGCGTCATGGTCGGCCACCGGGGTCAGCATCGCCGCCCCCAGCGCAACCAATACCTCGCGGGTAGGCCCGGAGGACAGCAACGCGCTGCCTGCCAATGCCGCGAATTCCAAGGGGTGACAACCCCGTTCGGCCACCGAGGCGGCCAATCGGGCGTCATCGAAAGCCTGCGTCAACCGCGCCAACGGCTGCGCCCCACTGAGCCCGCTACGGCTCGACTTGCGCACCGACCGGTCGAGCCCGCCCAGCAGACCGGTGGCGCCGTCAACGGTCTGGGAGCCGGGCAGCAGCACCGTCAGCCGGCGGTCGGTGGCGTGAACGAACACCGGATGACCGACCGCCTCCAACTCCCGCTCCACCGCCGCGACAGCGCGCCGCCGAGGACCGACCGCCTTCACGTCGTCGTCGAACTCGACGACCAGTACGCGAATCCGTCCCTGCGCGTCGGCGATCGCAGCCAGCTGCGCATACACCGGCTCGCGGTCGTGTTCTCCGCTCAGGAGCAGGCCCAGCGCCTGGCCGTTGAGCAGTCGCTGCACCTCCTGCAGCCGGGCCGGTTTCTCGAAATCCAAGGCCAGCAACGACGTTGCGTGACCGAGGAGCACTTGGTCCACCGGGCTCAGGGCAGCCGGGCTGACCACCGCCAGCACACCGTGCGAGCGACCGCCCACCCTGATATCCTGCTGGGCCACCGCGGTGCCGTCGGAGAGCACGCGGACGCCCGAGGCGGCTTCCGGCTCGATCGAATCGCGCACCAGGTTCAGGGTCGTCACGCTCAGGTTGCCCGGATGCGAGGCGATCACCGTCCCGCTCGGATCCAGCACCACCACGGCAGCCTTCAGCGCCCGCGCGAGCTCGGCCGCGACCCCGCGCGGCCCCTCGCCCACCACCGCCCGGGTGATCCGAGGCTGCGCCCGGGAAGCCCGCAACACGGCGTCGTACTCCAGCTCCGCTATCCGTGAACCCACCCGCTGAACCACTGCCGCGAACGGTGTCCGAAGCGGCACCTCGATCAGCGGCAGGCCGAGTTCCTCGGCCGCCGCCACCACCTCGTCGGGAACCGCATCGAACGTCAGTCCGGTACCGAAACCGACTGCGGCGACACCACTTTCAGCGAGGAGTTGCAAGTAACGGCGGCGTCCGCGACCGCTGGCCGGAAGGCTGATCCCGGTGGTCAGCACCATCTCGCCGCCGGAGAGCCATTCGGCCGGGTTGGCCAGCTCGGTCGTCAGCACCAGGCTCACCTCGCGCCCGACACCGGCCGACCCCGCAAGCAGACGCAGGTGCAGATCCGACTGCTCAACAACCCATCGCACCGGGACGGCCACCCACAGAAATGTACAGAATGTCGAAAAGCTGCACAAAGATTCTCCATTGCGTCGGATGACCACCGTTGTGTTCCGCGACACACTTGGCCCCGGCCGGAAACCGGCCGGAATTCACCAGAGATGGACGGTGCGGATCAGTCGATGAACACTTCACGAATCGCCGTCGGCTATATCGCCACCCCGGGAGGTGATGACGCCGTCGCGGTCGGAGAACAGATCGCCCGCACGCTCGGCGCCCACCTCGACCTCTGCATGGTGTTGCCCAGCGACCGCTCGGCAATCGCCCCCACCCCTGGTGACGTGCTGCACCGAGAAGCAGACGGCTGGCTGGCCGCAGCCGCAGCCGGGGTGCGCAACGACGTGCCCGTGACCACCCACCTGAGCTACCACGAGTCCAGCGCCACGGGCCTGATCACCGCAGCTGAGAACCTTGACGCCGAAGCGCTGGTGGTCGGCGGCGCCGGCGGCGGGATAGCCGGTCCCCTGTCCCTCGGCTC
Source organism: Mycolicibacterium senegalense (assembly GCF_019645875.1). Taxonomy (GTDB): domain Bacteria; phylum Actinomycetota; class Actinomycetes; order Mycobacteriales; family Mycobacteriaceae; genus Mycobacterium; species Mycobacterium senegalense. The sequence goes on from NZ_CP081000.1 coordinate 3,202,969, forward strand.
CGTGGTCGACGATCTGGTTCATGCCTCGCCGGTACCGGTGGTGATCGCACCACGCGGGGCCCGGTTGGACCGCAGCGAGAAGATTCGTGAGGTCACCTGCGCCATCGGCACCCGGCCGGGAGCCACCCTGCTGCTCGACACCGCCTTGCGGTTCTGCCGCGCCACGAACACCCCGCTTCGCCTGGTGTCGCTGGTCGCCGTCGACGACGACCGCCGGCTGACCGCCGCTCGGCAACACGCACAGCACGCCCTGGATCAGGCGAAAGACGTTCTACCCGACGATGTTCCCGTCACTTCGCGGGTAGCCACCGGCCCCACAGTCGAGGAGGCGGTCAACAAGCTGGGCTGGCATGACGGCGACATGATCATGGTCGGTTCGAGCCGGCTGGCTCAACCTCGCCGCCTGTTCCTCGGGTCGACTGCGGCCAAGATGCTGCGTGTTCTCCGAGTCCCGATGTTTGTTGTACCCAAAGACGAAGGGGCAGACCATGACTGAGCAGCTGGCCAGCACCGAGTTGGACCAGGCCGAGCGCGAAGAGGGCCTGGTCGCCAAAGGCCTGGCAGCCGGCCGCATCGGCACCTTCACCGGCGCCGTCCTCGGCATCTCGACGGTGGCGCCCGGCTATACGCTGACCGCGAGCATCGGGCTCATCGTCGCCGCGGTCGGACTCAAGATGCCCGCCATCCTGATCGCCGGGTTCATCCCGATGTTCCTGACCGCCTACGCCTATCGCGAACTGAACTCCCGCGCACCCGATTGCGGTGCGTCGTTCACCTGGTCTACCAAGGCCTTCGGGCCGTATGTGGGTTGGATGTGTGGCTGGGGCATGGTGATCGCCACCATCATCGTGCTGTCCAACCTGGCCTCGATCGGAGTGCTTTTCGGCTACGAGTTCCTGGGCAAGGTGCTGCACAACGACACCCTCGCGATGCTCCCGGCCGAGAACGTCACGGTCAACATCGTTTCCACGGTCGCACTGCTCGCCGTCGCCACCTACATCTCCTGCCGCGGCATCACCACCAGCGAGAAGGTGCAGTACGTGCTGGTCGGCTTCCAGATGATCGTCCTCGTCACGTTCGCGGTGGTCGCCGTCGCGCGATCGGGCGGTACCGAAGGGCATTTGAGCTTCGACATCCAATGGTTCGATCCGTTCACCGGCCTCACCATGAGCGCCTTCGTGATCGGGCTCATCGGCTCGATCTTCGCGTTCTGGGGGTGGGACACGTGCCTGACTCTGGGCGAGGAAAGCAAGGACCCCACCAAAGTGCCCGGCCGTGCCGGATTGCTGTGTGTGCTCTCGATCCTGCTGACCTACCTGCTGGTGGCGGTCGCGGTGATGATGTATGCCGGGATCGGCGACACCGGGCTGGGCCTCGGCAACGAGGACATCGCGGAGAACGTGTTCGGGGCGCTGGCCTATCCGGTGCTGGGTGACTGGGGCGGACCGCTGCTGCTGCTGGCGGTGTTCGCCTCCTCGATCGCGAGCCTGCAGACCACCGTCCTGCCGGCCGCGCGCACCATGCTGGCGATGGGCGCATACGGCGCCTTCCCGAAACGGTTCGCCAGCGTCCACCCCCGTTCGCTGTCACCGGTGTTCAGCACCGTGGTCGCCGGCGTGGTGACCGCCGCCTTCTACACGATCGTGACCCTGCTATCCGAGCGCACGCTGCTGGATACCATTGCCGCCCTTGGCATCATGATCTGTTGGTACTACGGCATCACCGCGTTCGCGTGTGTGTGGTTCTTCCGAAGGGAACTGTTCCTCAGCCCGCGGAACATCGTCTACAAATTGGTGTTCCCGGCGGTGGGCGGTGTGATGCTGCTGTCGGTGTTCGTCAAGTCGGTGCTGGTGAGCATGGACCCTGAGGCCAGCGGTAGCGGAGCGTCGATCGGCGGTATCGGCCTGGTGTTCTACCTCGGCTTCGGCATTCTGCTGCTCGGCGCCGCCCTGATGCTCGTCCTGCGCGTCGTCCAGCCGGCATTCTTCCGGGGCGAGACCCTGACCATCGAGCTGCCGTGATTTGTGCACGATTTTCCGCGACTGCCGCGGAGAACCGTGCACAAATCACGATCGATGGAACCGAGGCGGCGACGCGAACGTCCGAACCAGTGTGCTTGACGACTTTCTTCGCAATCACGATGGCGTCATCACCCGGGCGCAAGCCCTGTCAGTCGGGCTGAGCGACGACGCCATCAGCCGTCGCGTTCGTTCGGGCCGCTGGCTGCGTTGCGCACCCGGGGTGTTCTTTGTCGACGATCGCCCATTCACCGATTCAGCGCGGGTGCGCAGCGCGGTGTGGTCGTATGGTCCGGCTGCCGTCGCAAGCGGACTGGCCGCCGCCTGGTGGCACGGCGTTACGCGTTACCCGCCGAAAATCGTCGAAGTCACCGTGCCCAAGGTCAGCAATCATCGCAAGCGCGACGGGATCCGGGCCCGACGCCGTGACCTGCACAGCGCCGACATCGTCGAACGCAACGGACTCCGGGTAACCGCACTTGCACTTTCGGTCATCGAAGCTGCGGCCCGTCGCGGAGGCGGCGCTCCGCTGATGGATACCGCATTGCAGCGGCACGTCGACCTGAGACAACTATGGGATGCCCACCTGCGCAACAAGGGCCGGCACGGGTCGCCCGCAGCCAGGATTCTGCTGCTGTCCGCAGCAGACGGCGCCCGCTCCGAAGCCGAGCGACTGCTGTTGAAACTATTGCGCAACAACAACATCACTGGCTGGAGGGCCAATTGTCCAGTTGCGGGGTACAAGATCGACGTGGTCTTTCAGTCGGCAAAGCTTGCCATCGAAGTCGACGGCTGGGCCTTTCACAGCGACGCTGCCGACTTCGAAAACGACCGAAACCGGCAGAACATCATCTCGCTGCACGGATATCAGATCCTGCGGTTCACCTGGCTGGATCTGACCGAGTACCCAGACCGGGTGGTTGCCGAGATCCGGAATGCCTTGCGGCTTCGGCATGCCGCCTGAGTGATTTGTGCACACTTTTCCGCGGCTGGCGCGGAAGATCGTGCACAAATCACTGGACAAAATGGCGTCCCGGTTGCCGAGAGCATCGCCAATGCGTCTATGGTTGTCCGGCCCGCGATGGCCGAGACTCTGAGTGTGGAAAGTCCTTCTGCCCGAGTGCATTTTACCGTCAATGAAGCCGGTGCCCGCGCCGAGGTGCGGTGGCCCGGACCTCCCCCACTGCTGGCCGAGGTGTGCGCGATGTTCGAACACTTCGGTCTGCGCGTCGCCTCGTATCAGCTGACCGACACCGGCCACCACTATGAATTCGGCACCCTGGCGTTGCCGAGGCCCACGCTCGAGCTGATCGCCCGGGCCTTCGAGGCCGCGACCGCCGGGCATTGGCAGACCGACCGCTACGCCGCACTCATCCCGTCCGCCGGAATCGATTGGCGCCAGGCAGTACTGATTCGTGCGGCCAGCCGATTCACCCGCCAGACCGGACTGGGCTTCTCCCCCGACTACATCGCCGATTCATTGGTTACCGCACCGGACTTCGTCAACGCACTGCTGGCATTGTTCGATGCCCGGTTCAACCCGGCCGGCCACCCCGACGCTGATCAAGCCGAGCGAGCCGATCAGGAAGCGGCGGCGCTGGTGGAGGCGGCGACCTCGCTCGACGACGAGCGAATCAGGCGCGCATTACACAGCTTCGTGCGGGCCGTCCTGCGTACCAACTGGTTCCAGGCCGGGCCCGACGGCAGGCCCAAGGATTACTTGTCCTTCAAGATCGATTCTTCCCGGCTCGCCGACGTCGGCCCGGTGGTCCCGTACCGCGAGATCTACGTGTACTCGGACATTGTCGAGGGCATACACCTTCGCAGCGGGCCGATCGCTCGAGGCGGGTTGCGCTGGTCGAGTCGTCCCGAGGACTTCCGCACCGAAGTGCTCGGCCTGATGAAGACACAGGCCGTCAAGAACGCACCCATCGTGCCGGCCGGCGCCAAGGGCGCTTTCGTGCTGCGCAATCCGGACGCCGCCGCTGCCGACGGCTACCGCACATTCATCCGCGGAATGCTCGACATCACCGACAACATCGTCGACGGTGCAGTTCGGCATCCGGACCGGACGGTGTGCCCCGACGGCCCTGACGCCTACCTCGTGGTGGCCGCGGACAAGGGCACCGCGACATTCTCCGACCTGGCCAATGCCATCGCCGGCGAGTACGGTTTCTGGCTCGGCGATGCATTCGCCTCCGGCGGCTCGGCCGGCTACGACCACAAGGCCATGGGTATTACCGCCCGCGGCGCGTGGCTCTCGGTCCGGCGCCATTTCGCCGAGGCGGGCCACGACATCGACACCCAACCGTTCACGGTGGCCGGTATCGGCGATATGTCCGGCGATGTGTTCGGAAACGGAATGTTGCTGTCCGACAACATCAAACTGGTCGCGGCGTTCGACCATCGGCACATCTTCGTCGATCCCGACCCGGACCCGCGGGCATCCTTCGACGAGCGCGCACGATTGTTCGCTCTGCCCTCATCGAGCTGGCAGGACTACGACTCGACCCTGATCTCGACGGGCGGCGGGGTCTGGTCCCGCACCGCCAAGTCGATACCGTTGTCGCCGCAGGCACGTGCTGTGCTGGGTATCGAGGCGGCCGAAGCCACCCCGGACCAGTTGATCTCGGCGGTGCTCTGCGCGCCCGTCGACCTGCTGTGGAACGGCGGCGTCGGTACCTACGTGCGGGCCGACGAGGAATCGGACGCCGACGCCCGTGACAAGGCCAACGACCGCGTCCGGGTGGCGGCTTCGCAGCTGCGCTGCAAGGTGATCGGCGAAGGCGGCAACCTCGGATTGACCCAGCAGGCACGCATCGCATTCGCCCTCAGTGGCGGCCGGATCAACGCCGACTTCATCGACAACGCCGCCGGTGTGGCAACCTCGGACCTTGAGGTCAACATCAAGATCGCCCTGGATTCGGGCAACACCGGTATCGCACAACGCAATACGCTGCTCGCGACGGCAACCGACGAGGTTGCCGCGCGGGTTCTGGCCGACAACGCCGAGGCGATCCTGGCGATCAGCATCGCTGCCGCGGAAGCCGATTCGCTGCTGGATCGGCATATCCGGTTGATCGGCAACCTGCAGGAAGTGGCGGGCGTCGACCCTCAGGTCGAGGGACTGCCTGCCCAGGCGGAGCTGGTGCGCCGTCGTTCGATGGGGTTGGGGCTCACCCGACCGGAGATCGCGGTGTTGCTGGCCCAATCCAAGAATCTGGTGACCCAGGAACTGCTGGCCTCCGAGATTCCCGACGATGAGGCGTTCTCACACTGCCTCGTGGATTACTTCCCCGCGGCGATCGCCGAGTATGCCCGCGCCGAGCTCAGCCGGCATCCGCTGCGCCGTGAGATCGTGGCGACCGCGGTAGCCGGTGAGCTGATCAACCGGGTGGGCCCAGGCACCATCTACCGCATGCAGGAGCGCCTGGGGGTGACCACGGCGCAGGTGGCACGGGCCTACGCCACGGTGCGCGACATCCTCGATCTGGACGCGCTGTGGGCCGCCGAACTGGCCCGCTACAGCGATGAGGGTGACCGCATCCAGGCGCTGCTACAGGTTCGCGAGTTGATCGAGCACCTGACCTCCTGGGTGCTGCGCACCGGCACCGCCGGTCACACCCAGGTCAGTACGGCGATCAGCCGGCTGGTCACCGCCGCAGCGCCGCAGGCTGATGCTGTGTGATGCAGTGGATGCCCCCGCCCCGCTCGAACAGCGGTCGGGCATCCACACTGAGGACGCGGCGGCCCGGGTACTGTTCGGCCAGGATCGCCGCCGCGTCCGCATCCCTCGGATCGTCGAAAGCGCAGGCAATCACTCCGCCGTTGACCACCAGGTGGTTGATGTAGCTGTAATCGACGTAGCCGTCTGCATCCGTCAGCTGACCCGGCGCCGGTAGCTCCACGATGTCCCACGGCTGCCCGGTGACGTCGTGGGTCTGCTCGATCGATGCACGGATTTCCTTGCACACCAGGTGATCCGGATGCTCTTCAGCGGGCTGCGCGTGCAGCAGCAGCCGTCCCGGCGAAGGTATCGCCGCCACGATGTCGACGTGGCCGCGAGTGCCGAAGCGCTGCGAGTCCCGGGTCAGGCCGCGCGGCAGCCACACCGCATGGTCGGCACCGATGGTGCGGGCCAACTCCGCTTCGACGTCGGCCTTTGTGGCACCGGGGTTTCGGCCGGGGTCCAATTGCACGGTCTCGGTGACCAGAACAGTCCCCTGCCCGTCCACCTGGATGCCGCCACCTTCGTTCACCAGATTCGAGTCGACCACCGGCACTGCGGCCCAATCGGCCACCGCGGCACCGATCTTCGAGTCACGGTCCCAGCGCGCCCAGTCCTGTGCCCCCCAGCCGTTGAACACCCAGTCCACCGCGGCCACCGAACCGTCCGCGGCGTGCACGAAGGTGGGGCCGATGTCGCGCATCCAGGCATCGTTCAACGGCGCCTCGACGATGTCGACGGCCGCCGACAGATAGCGTCGGGCCGTTGCCATTTCGGCGGGGTCCACCACCATCGTCACCGGTTCGAACTCCAACACGGCGTGCGCCACCGCCGCCCAGGTGGTGCGGGCTTCGTGATGCTCGGCTTCGGTGTCGCCGAGTGAGTATCCGGCGGACGGGAAGGCCATCCATACGCGATCCTGCGGGGCAGTCTCCGCCGGCATCCGGTAGGTGGTCATTTCACCACTGCCGTGGCCTGGTGGCCCAGCCCGTACGGGTGGGCCACATCGACGGGCGCGGTCAGCGCGGTGTAGGTGTCGGGCCGCCGAGTGAGCAGGAAGGGAAACAGCTCGAGCCAGTCGCGGCGCTGGTCCAGGTCCAGTTCGGCGACCAGGACAGCCTCTTCGTCGCGGGGTGCCTGTACCAGCACCCTGCCGAAGGGGTCGGAGATGAACGATGAACCGTAGAAGCTGACCTTGCCCTCGTCGCCGATGCGGTTGGGCACCACCATGAACAGCCCGCTGTTGATGCCGTTGGCGACGATGACCTGCTGCCACAGCGGTTGGGTGTCGAAGGCCGGGAACACGGGCTCTGAACCGATGGCCGTCGGGTAGACCAGGATCTCGGCACCGCCCAGGGAGTAGCAGCGTGCGACTTCGGGGAACCATTCGTCCCAGCACGTCGGCAGACCGACCCGCGCACCCAACCCCTCCGGGTCGTACACCGGATACGGGTCGGCGCCGGCAGACGGACCCGGACGGAAATACGTGTCTTCGTAGTAGCCCGCCGAGATCGGGATGTGCAGCTTGCGGGTGTAGCCGGCCAGCTCCCCTGAAGGGGTCACCAGGACTGCTGTATTGAACCCCAATCCATCTGCGGCCGGGGACTTTTCGTACATCGAGGCGTGTACGAAGACGCCGTTGGCCTGGGCCGCTTGGGCTGCCAGGGCGAAGGTGGGGCCGCCGGTGAGATCCTCGGCCGCCGCACCGGGGTTGGGCCCGGCCGGGGTGTCGGCGGGATAGCGCAACAGGGTGATCTCCGGCAGGCAGACCAGCTGCGCCCCCGCGCCGGCCGCCCGGTCGATCCCGTCACGCAACACCCTGGCCAGTTCGGTGGCATCGCTGCGCCACCGGTGCTGCACCAGCCCGACCCGAAGCGATGGGCGCGTCGACTCGGTGCTGCGGGACAGCGACTCGGGCGCGGCGGCGGTCAGGGTGATCATCGGCCATCTCCTAAAACGAATGTGATTCGTTTAATTGTGGCCCCCTTCACCCCCGTTGTAAAGAGGTGGAGCTACCAGTTTTTGAGACCTTTTGCCCTGGTCAGCCACCATCACAGGCATAAGGTTGGAAGCAGTCCGCACGAAGGAGTGGTGAATGACCCGCTACGAACTGCCCGACATCGCCGACCTGATCCGCCTCGGCGAGCCCCATGAGCACGCCATCACGGTGTACGCGGAGACCGCACCCGGACCCGACGAACGCGAGAAAAGCGTGCTGACCGCAAAGAGCGCGGTCGACCGTGCACTACGTACCATCCGCGATTCCGGTGCGCGCCACGCGGTCGAGCAACAACTGCGGTCACGCTGGACAGAAATCGCCGAATCCGACCTGTGGCTGAGCCTGTCCCGCTCTGTGGCCCTCTTCCTCGCCGACGACTTCCACGAGGTCTACGTACTCCCCAACGCCCTGGACAGCCAGCTACAGGTGGGCGGATATTTCGACATCGGCCAACTCGTGCGCGCGGTCACCACACCGCAGGACGCCTACGCGTTGACGCTGTCGGCTGACGGCTGGAACCTGTGGCAGGCCACCGCGAGCACCCGCGCCGAGGAGCTGGAGCTCACCGGCGAATATGCGGCCGATGTTGCCGACGCGACCCACCGCGCCACCGTGCGCGACCGCGGCCATGTGCGCCGACTGGTCGGGGACGAAGGCAAGAAAGTTCTGCTGGAGCGTTATGCCAAACGGGTAGCCGAGGCGGTGGACTCCGAATTGGGGCAGCTCGATCCGTCGTCGAACCGGCCGCTGTATCTGTTCGCGACCGACCCCCTGCTCGGTATGTATCGCGGACTCGACCACAAACGCCAGATCGTGACCGTGCCCGGCGCCGCCGACGAGCTGCGGCCCGATCAGATCGACGGCGCCATCCGCGAGTCGCTGCCCGCCCTGAACGCCGAACGGGCCAACGCCTGGGTCCAGGAGTTGGGCGACGACCTCAGCAAGGGACTGGTGGCCACCGACCTGGGCGACATCGCGCGGGCCGCGGAAGCCGGCGCGGTCGACACGTTGGTGTACAACTTCACCGTCGACGTCCTCGGCCGCATCGAGGCCGCGAACGGGGCGCTGCACTACGACGATTCCGGGTATGACGTACTTTCCCGCATCGCCGTGACGGTCCTCGACCGCGGCGGCGAGGCCTTCGCCGTGCGACCCGACGAAATCACCGCCGACATCTGGAACCAGACCGCCGTCGCGAAACTACGGTTCGCCCTGAGCTGACCAGAGCGGCTTACTCAGACGGCTCCGGTGAAGTCGGCTCAGGTTCCGGCAGAAGAGCTTCCAGTGCCGCCCCAGTGATCCGACGGAAACAGCGGCGGGGCCGCGTCGCATCGAGAACCGCCACCTCGAGGGTCGCGGGCCCCAGCGTGCGAGGCTCGGAGCCGTTGCCGCTCGCGCTCAGCGCCTCGACCGCGATCTTGACCGCAGCGGCCAGATCGGCGTTCTCCGCGTACGACTCGTTCAATGCGGTGATGATGGGCTCGGTGGTACCGCCCATGACCACGAAATGAGGCTCGTCGGCGATCGATCCGTCATAGGTGATCCGGTACAGCTCTGGAGCTTTCGTCTCGCCGTAGTGCGCCACCTCGGCCACACACAGCTCGACCTCGTAGGGCTTGGCTTGCTCGGTGAAGATCGTGCCGAGCGTCTGGGCGTACACGTTGGCCAGCTGACGGCCGGTGACGTCGCGCCGGTCGTAGGCGTAGCCGCGGGTATCGGCGAACTGGATACCGCCGCGCCGCAGGTTGTCGAACTCGTTGAACCGGCCGACGGCGGCGAAACCGACGCGGTCGTAGAGCTCGCTGACCTTCTGCAGCGACCGCGACGGGTTCTCCGCCACGAAGAGCACACCGTTGTCGTAGGCCAGCGCCACCACGCTGCGGCCGCGGGCGATGCCCTTGCGCGCCAGTTCGGAGCGCTCACGCATCGCCTGCTCAGGCGAGATGAAGTACGGGAAGCTCATTTACCCCTCACCGCCCGTCCGGGTCCGGCGCGCGATGACCTCACGAGCCAGCTCGGCGATGCGTTCCTCGGTGATCTCCACGGCGCCTTCGACGCCGATGGTTACCGCAGTCGGATAGATGCCGCGCACCAGATCCGGACCGCCGGTGGCCGAATCGTCGTCGGCTGCGTCGTACAGCGCCTCGATGGCCACCTGCAGGGCGGAATCCGCATCTACCACTTGCGGATAGAGCTTTTTGATCGAGGATTTGGCGAAGATCGAGCCGGAGCCCACCGACTGGTAGCCCTCCTCCTCGATGTTCCAGCCACCTGCGGCGTCGAAAGACACGATCTGACCCGCACTGGTCGGGTCGCTGGCATCAACATCAAAACCCACCAGCAACGGGAGCGCAACGAAACCCTGCAGCGCCGCACCGAGATTGCCGCGCACCATGATCGCCAGCCGGTTCACCTTGCCGCGGAAGGTCAGGGCGACACCCTCGAGCTTCTCGTAGTGCTCCAGTTCCACGGCGTAGAGCCGGGCGAACTCGACGGCGATGGCCGCGGTGCCCGCGATGCCGGTCGCCGTGTAGTCGTCGGTGATGTACACCTTCTGCACGTCGCGACCGGCGATCATGTTGCCCTGGGTGGAGCGGCGGTCACCGGCGATCAGCACGCCACCGGGGTACTTGATGGCGACGATGGTCGTCCCGTGCGGCACCGCATTCGTCGGGCTGATCGTGCCGTCGGAGACACGGTTACCCGGCAACAGTTCGGGGGCCTGTCGACGCAGCAGTTCAGAGAACGACGACAGATCCATTGCTACAGAGGGGGTACCGGAGAGGGTTGTTTTGGGCAGAGACAGGTTTTCGTGCCAGGTCACTGGCCGCCCTTTTGGACGTATGCGCGCACGAAGTCTTCCGCGTTCTCTTCCAGCACGTCGTCGATCTCATCGAGCAGATCGTCGGTCTCCTCGGCCAGCTTCTCGCGACGCTCCTGGCCGGCGGCCGATGCACCGGGGAGGTCTTCGTCCTCGCCGCCGCCACCGCCACGCTTGGTCTGCTCTTGAGCCATCGCTGCCTCCTGCAATTGTCATCGGTCGGGCTAACCGCCCAACCGGTCCTTCCACAGTACCGGTCGGCACCCGGATTGCCCGGGATAGCTCACCGCCGGAAACGGTCAGTTTGTGAGTTGCTCGACGAGTTCGGCGGCGCTGTCCACCGAGTCCAGCAGCGCACCGACATGCGCCTTGCTGCCCCGCAGCGGCTCCAGAGTCGGAATCCGGACGAGCGAATCGCCGCCGAGATCGAAGATCACCGAGTCCCAGCTGGCCGCGGCGATATCCGAACCGAACCGGCGCAGGCACTCGCCGCGGAAGTACGCACGGGTGTCGGTCGGTGGATTGTCGACGGCGTCGATCACCTGCTGTTCGGTGACCAGGCGCTTCATCGAACCTCGGGCGACCAGCCGGTTGTACAGGCCCTTGTCCAGCCGGACGTCGGAGTACTGCAGATCGACCAGGTGCAGCCGCGGTGCTTGCCAGCTGAGGTTCTCCCGCTGGCGGAAGCCCTCCAGCAACCGCAGCTTGGCCGGCCAGTCCAGAATCTCGGCGCATTCCATCGGATCGCGTTCGAGCAGGTCGAGCACGTGGGCCCAGGTCTCGACGACATGGGAGGCCCGGGGGTCCGGGTCCCTGATGTCGACCAGTTTGGCCACCCGGTCCAGGTACACCCGCTGCAACGCCAGGGCGGTCATCTCACGACCGTCGGCCAGCGCCACCGTCGCGCGAAGCGATGGATCACGGCTGATCACGTGTACCGCGTGCACCGGCCGCGCCAGCGCCAGGTCGGACAGGTCCAGTCCGAACTGCGGGCCCTCCTCGATCAGATCGAGCACCAGCGAGCTCGTCCCCACCTTGAGGTAGGTCGACGTCTCGGCCAGGTTGGCGTCGCCGATGATGACGTGCAGGCGCCGGTACTTGTCGGCGTCGGCGTGTGGCTCGTCGCGGGTGTTGATGATGCCGCGCTTGAGCGTGGTCTCCAGGCCGACCTCGACCTCGATGTAGTCGGCCCGCTGGGACAACTGGAAGCCCGGGTCGTCGCCGGACGGCCCGATGCCGACGCGGCCCGAGCCGGTCACCACCTGCCGGGACACCAGGAACGGCGTGAACCCGGCGATCACCGCGGAGAACGGCGTCTGGCGGCTCATCAGGTAGTTCTCGTGCGACCCGTAGGAGGCGCCCTTGCCGTCCACGTTGTTCTTGTAGAGCTGAAGCTTGACCGCGCCGGGGACGCTTGCGACATGGCGAGCCGCGGCCTCCATCACGCGCTCGCCGGCCTTGTCCCAGATCACCGCATCCATCGGGTCGGTGCACTCGGGCGCCGAGTACTCGGGGTGCGCATGGTCGACGTACAGCCGGGCGCCGTTGGTGAGGATCATGTTGGCCGCGCCGACCTCGTCGGCATCGACGATCGGGGCCGGCCCCGACGCCCGCGACAGGTCGAACCCGCGGGCGTCGCGCAGCGGGCTTTCGACCTCGTAGTCCCACCGGGTGCGCTTCCCACGCTGGATACCGGCCGCCGCCGCGTATGCCAGCACCGCCTGAGTCGAGGTCAGGATCGGATTGGCGGTCGGATCGGACGGCGATGAGATGCCGTATTCGACCTCTGTTCCGATAATCCGTTGCATGGGGCCAGCCTAGGTGACGGCCTGTGCCCCCCGGGCCGCCAGGTATTCGGGCCGCGGCCGCGGAGCGGCGAACGGCTCGGTCAGCGCGTTGTCCACCGAGTTGAACACCAGGAAGACATTCGACCTGGGCAGGGGTGTGATGTTGGAGCCCGAGCCGTGCAGCAGGTTCGCGTCGAACCACAGCGCGGTGCCGGGCGGGCCGGTGAACTGGTGAATGTCGTGCTCGTCGACGGCCTTGGTCAAGGTCGTCTCGTCCGGCACCCCGATGTTCTGCGCCACCAGGGAGGTGTCGTGGTTGTCCTCGGGCGTGGCGCCGACACACGGATAGAACGTCCGATGCGAGCCGGGGATCACCATCAGCGACCCGTTGTAAGGGAAGTTCTCGGTGAGCGCGATCGAGCACGAGACGGCACGGATCGCCGGCATGCCGTCCTCGGCATGCCAGGTCTCGAAGTCCGAATGCCAGTAGAACCCGGTCCCGGTGAACCCGGGCATGAGGTTGATCCGCGCCTGGTGGATGTAGACGTCGCCGCCGAGCAACTGCCGGGCGACCGGCAGCACGGTGTCCAACCGGACCACCTGGGCCACCAGGTCACTCAGCAGATGCGGTTCGAAGATGGACCGGATCGTGCCACCGGGCTCACGGATCACCCGCGGGTCGTCATTGTCCAGATCCGCTGCCACCCGGTCGATTTCGTGCCGCAGCAGCGGTAGCCAATCATCCGAGACCGTCTCGGGCGCAACCAGATAGCCGTACTCGGAGAACCCGTCGAGATGGTGCTGACTCAGCGGACCGTCGGCCACACCGCCCCACACCACGGGTTCCTGGCGCGGTATCGGCTCGATCGCGTGCTCGAGCCGTGTCGGGTAGCGGTCCTCGACAATTGCGTCCATCACCGAGACCTCGGTGTCCTGCTGTGCCGTCATGCGACCGACTGCGGCGCCGGGTATACGCCGTTCTCGTCGTGCACCTCCCGCCCGGTAACCGGCGGGTTGAACACGCACAACATCCGGAGTTGTTCGTCGCACGTGACGCGGTGGCGGTCGTGGTTGTTGAGCACATACATGGTGCCGTCGGCGAGCGGGTATTCCTGCCCCGTCTCCAGATCGGTCAGCGTGCCGGTGCCCTCGATCACCCAGACCGCTTCGATGTGGTGCTGGTAGTGGAACTCGTTGACCGAACCGGCCTGGATCGTGGTCTCGTGGAACGAGAAACCGACGCCGTCTCCGGCCAACAGGATGCGCTTGGAGCGCCAGGTGCCATCGGCCACATCACGATCGGTGCCGGTGATTTCGGCAGTGGTGCGAACAATCATGTCAATGCCTCCCTCAGGCCAGCGTGACGGCGACGGACTCGGCGAGAATGTCGAGCCCTTCGGACAATTCGGCGGGCGACGTCGTCAGCGGCGGCAGCAGTTTGACCACTTCGTCGGACGGCCCACTGGTTTCCATCAGGGCGCCGCGGTCGAACGCCGCCCGGCATACCTGCCCGGCCAGGTCCGCTTGCTCGAACTTGAGCCCCTGGGCCATGCCGCGGCCACGAGCGCTCACGCCGTCGTGGGCGGCGGCGATCTCCTCGAGGCGGTCGCGGGTCAACTCAGCCTTGGCCGCGGTCTGAGAACTGAATTCGTCGTTCTTCCAATATGTTTCGAGCGCGGCCGTGGCGGTGATGAACGCAGGGTTGTGCCCACGGAAGGTTCCGTTGTGCTCCCCCGGTGCCCACACGTCGAGGTCGCGACGGAACAGCGTGAGCGCCATCGGCAGGCCGTAGCCACTGACCGACTTCGAGATCGTGACGATGTCGGGCACGATGCCGGCCGCCTCGAAGCTGAAGAACGGCCCGGTTCTGCCACAACCCATCTGGACGTCGTCGACGATCAGCAGGATGTCACGTTGGCGGCACAGCTCGGCCAGCGCGCGCAGCCATTCGATGCGCGCGACGTTGAGACCGCCCTCACCCTGGACGGTTTCGACGATCACCGCGGCCGGGCGGTTGAGGCCACTGCCCGAATCGTCGAGCACGCGCTCGAACCACTGGAAATCCTCGGTCACCCCGCCGAAGTAGTTGTCGTAGGGCATCGGGGTGGCGTGCACCAGCGGGATGCCGGCACCGGCCCGCTTCATCGAGTTTCCGGTGACCGACAGCGCGCCCAGCGTCATGCCGTGAAATGCGTTGGTAAAGCTGATAACCGACTCACGACCGGTCACTTTCCTGGCCAGCTTGAGGGCCGACTCCACCGAGTTGGCCCCCGTCGGGCCGGGGAACTGCACCTTGTAGTCCAACCCGCGCGGACGCAGGATCAGCCGTTCGAAGACCTCCAGGAACTGCTGTTTGGCCGCGGTGGCCATGTCCAGCGAGTGGACGATCCCGTCGGAGGCCAGGTATTCGAGCAACGGCGCCTTCAGCGCGGCGTTGTTGTGGCCGTAGTTGAGCGCCCCGGCCCCGGCGAAGAAGTCGATGTAGGTACGGCCGGCCGTGTCGGTCACCCAGGAGCCGGCCGCGCGGTTCATGACCGTCGGCCAACTGCGGCAGTAGCTGCGGACTTCGGACTCGACCGAGCTGAACACGTCGGGAAGGTCAGATTCGGTCAACGGCGCTGTCGTAGCGAGCAGCAAGGGATAATCCTTCCAATCGAATCAAACTGGTTATCAGATAACTGATTTCAGCGAGAGAGCGGAGTGGTGATGGGGCCCATCCGCAAAATCGGCTCCTCCTCGTGCGCCCCGTCGGCGTCGAGGAGATTGCGCTCGAAATGCGGGTCCTCCACGAGCGGGACGCCGTGCCGGCGCGCGAAGGCACCGAAGAACGCACGTGAGGCCGCGTTGCCCGGCGACACCGTCGCCTCCACGGTGACGGGGCGACCGTCGCGTTGCGTCCGAACCCGGTGCACGAGCGCGTCGAGCATCGTGGAGGCCAGCCCCCCACCCTGGGCCGCGGGCGCCACGGCGACCTGCCAGACGAACAGGACGTCCGGCCGCGGCGGCGGGTGGTAGGCCGTGATGAATCCGTGCAGCTCACCATCACGCTCGGCCACTATTGACGTGGCAGCAAAATCGGTTGCCAGCAACAGATAGGCGTAGGTGGAATTCAGATCCAGCACTCCGGTGGCTGCTGCCAGGTCACGGATGCCAATCGCATCGGTACCCCGCGGAGCGCGCAGGAATTCTTCCCGGGAATGGCGTCCCGGAACGCTTTCTAAAACACGCATATCGAGTTAAAAGTCACCACCGAACTTCTCAGCGATCATCGTCAGTTTCAAGCCATCGGCGCCTTCGACGTAAGCACACCCCACTGCCGGGATCAAGCTCCGACACCGCCTGGGGAGCGGTATTCCGTCTGCGTTCACCCCATTTGACCTGCGCTAACTTCGCGAATCGTCAATCCCAGAAAATTGTTAGCGTCGTTATCTGATCGTTACATTGGTGCGGGGGTACCACCCTGGGAGCGACCGTCCGGCCGCATCGCCACCGCTATCGCGACAGCAAAACCCAACGCCCCGCCCGCCCGGAATTCGCCGGTAGCCGGGATGCTCGGAAATTCCAATCAAAATCTAATAATCGCTGGCTGACGCATTCCCAATAGCACGCGGAATGCGTCCGGCTTTTCTCTCGCCGGCGGGCTCTCGCGACGCAACGCCGCGATCCGGGCAACGCGACGGGATCCGTGGCAACGAATCGTGCACGATCGCGGGCCCCGAGGACAGGAGCGTGCGCCCCCACCCCGTGCCGGCCACCACCAGCGCGGCCCCCGCGATTCCGGCGCCGGTGACGGGATCGCCCGCCACGGCGACGCCGATGACGGCGGCCCAGAGCGGCTCGGTGCCCACCAGCAGGCTGACCCGGCTCGGACTGGTGGCACCCAAGGCGCGTAATTGCACCAGGAAAGCGAACACCGTGCAGACCACGGACAGGTACGCGAGCAGCACCCAGTCGGATGGCCCGTAGGCTTTCGTCACCGCGGCAGGAGATTGTCCCGAGGCCGCCGTCAGCGTGAGCGCCACCGTGGCGACGGTGCACAGTTGCACCAAAGTGGTACGCGCTGAATCGATCCGGTCAGCTTCTGACATCCGCGCCATCACGGTCACATGGACGGCCCGTAGCACGGCCGCGACGGCGATCACGATGTCTCCGGTGCGCGGGGTGGCCAGACCCCCGGACTGGGTCAGCAAGACGCACCCGAGCACGGCCACCGCGGCGGCGCCGTAGAACGTACGCCCGACCCGGTGACGCTGGATCATGGGCGTGGCGACAATCGTCAACGCCATGATGAGTCCCGCATTGGACGCCGATGTCATGGTCACGCCGAAGGTCTCGGCAACGCAGACCGCAGCCAGCAGGATCCCGCCGAGCGCCCCCGAGACCACCTCGGCTCGGGTCAGCCCCGCCAGCCGGCGCCAGAGCACGGTGGCCAGCACCGCCGTGGCGAGAGTGAACCGCACTCCCAGAAGTACGAAAACACCGTCAGGAGAAGCGATCTCCTTGGTCGTAAGGTAGCTCGACCCCCACGCCGCGGCAACGGCGAGTAGGCAGAGGTCGGTGGATCGTCGGGTCACGAGGACCAGCGTGTGGCCGACAAACAATTCAGTCAAGCTACTGTTTTTTCACATTATCTGTAGCATTGCTTCATGGATGCCGGTCGGCTGCGGATGCTGCGCGAACTCGCCGACCACGGCACCGTGGCCGCGGTCGCCGAGGTGCTGTCCATGACGCCGTCGGCCGTCTCCCAGCAGTTGAAAATCCTGCAGCGCGAGGCCGGGGTGAGCTTGATCGAACCGGACGGCAGACGGGTCCGGCTGACCGACGCCGGTCAGGTCCTGGTGGGGCATGCCGACGCCGTGCTGGCGGCGCTGGACCGCGCCCGGGCCGAGATGGACGCCTATCGCAGCACACCCCGCGGCACGGTGAACGTGTCGTTCTTCCCCTCGGGAGCAGCAATGTTGCTGTCGCCGTTGATCATCCGGGCCGCTGAACGCGGCGTTCAAGTGCTCGCCCGCGATGTCGACGTGCCGGCGGCCCGGGCGCCTGCGCAGCTCCCCGACTTCGACGTCGTGGTGGTCCACCGCGACGAGCGCGACGCAGCACCATGGGGGCCGCGGTTCGAATGCACCGAACTCCTCAGGGAGCCACTGGATGTCGTCTTGCCGCCCGGGCACCACTTGTCGGGTCGTGATCAGGTGCAGCTGGCCGACTTGTCCGACGAGCCGTGGATCGGTGTCGAAGGCGGGTTGATGGTCGACGACGTGCTGAACTCGCTCGCCATCATGTCCGGAGTCCGGGCTGGAATCACCCAGCGGATCAACGATTTTCGCGTGGTGGAGGAGCTGGTCCACGCGGGTATCGGCGTCGCACTGATGCCGCGCTACGTGCGGCTCGCGCGCGAGCTGGTGCGGTTGCCGATCTCCGACATCTCGGTGGCCCGCCGGGTTGAAGCGATCACCCGGGCGGGCGCGACAGCCCGCCCCGCCGTCGCCGTCGTGCTCGACGAGTTACGGGCCGTCGCCGCTGAGATCGGTACTGACGCCGGCTGAAAACCGCCGCCGAACCCGCACCGAGCGATCTTGACGGCTCAGTGCGGGTGTCTCACGACGCCGCCTACAGGTACTGCCCCAGGTTGGACTCGGTGTCAATGGCACGGCTCGCACTGGAGCTCTTGCCGGTGACCAGCGTGCGGATGTAGACGATCCGCTCGCCCTTCTTGCCCGAGATCCGGGCCCAGTCATCGGGATTGGTGGTGTTGGGCAGGTCCTCGTTCTCGGCGAACTCGTCGACGATCGAATCCAGCAGGTGCTGGATACGCAGACCGGGCTGACCGGTCTCCAGGACGCTCTTGATGGCGTTCTTCTTCGCGCGGTCGACGACGTTCTGGATCATGGCCCCGGAGTTGAAGTCCTTGAAGTACATGACTTCCTTGTCACCGTTGGCGTAGGTGACCTCCAGGAACCGGTTGTCGTCGATCTCGGCGTACATCCGGTCCACGACCTTCTCGATCATCGTCTTGATGGTCAGCGCGCGGTCGCCGCCGAACTCGGCGAGGTCGTCGGCGTGCACCGGCAGCGCCTCGGTCAGGTACTTGCTGAAGATGTCCTGTGCCGATTCGGCGTCGGGCCGCTCGATCTTGATCTTGACGTCCAGGCGGCCGGGCCGCAGGATCGCCGGGTCGATCATGTCCTCGCGGTTGGAGGCGCCGATGACGATGACGTTCTCCAGCCCTTCCACGCCGTCGATCTCCGAAAGCAGCTGCGGCACAACGGTGGTCTCGACGTCAGAGCTGACGCCGGTGCCGCGGGTGCGGAAGATCGAGTCCATCTCGTCGAAGAACACGATCACCGGGGTGCCCTCGGACGCCTTCTCACGAGCGCGCTGGAAGATCAACCGGATGTGACGCTCGGTCTCGCCGACGAACTTGTTCAGCAGCTCGGGGCCCTTGATGTTGAGGAAGTAGCTCTTCGCCTCGCGGGCGTCGTCGCCACGAACCTCGGCCATCTTCTTGGCCAGCGAGTTCGCCACTGCCTTGGCGATCAGCGTCTTACCGCAACCGGGCGGACCGTAGAGCAGCACGCCCTTGGGCGGCCGCAGCGAGTACTCGCGGTAGAGCTCCTTGTGCAGGAACGGCAGCTCCACGGCATCGCGGATCTGCTCGATCTGGCGGCCCAGGCCACCGATGTCGTTGTAGCTGACATCGGGCACCTCTTCGAGCACCAGGTCCTCGACCTCGGCCTTCGGGATGCGTTCGAAGGCGTACCCGGCCTTGGTGTCGACCAGCAGCGAATCACCGGGACGCAGCTTGCGCGGCCTGCTGTCGTCGAGCGGAGCCTCCGAGTCCTCGGGCAGGTCCTCGGCGACGATCAGCGGCTCGGCCAGCCAGACGATGCGTTCCTCGTCGGCATGCCCGACCACCAGTGCCCGGTGGCCGTCGGCCAGGATCTCCCGCAGCGTGCTGATCTCACCGACTGACTCGAAGTTTCCGGCCTCGACCACCGTGAGCGCCTCGTTGAGGCGGACCGTCTGCCCTTGCTTGAGCGAGGCGGTCTCGATGTTCGGCGAGCAGGTGAGTCGCATCTTGCGGCCCGAGGTGAACACGTCGACGGTGTCGTCCTCATGGGTGCCCAACAGCACGCCGTAACCGCTGGGCGGCTGACCCAGGCGGTCCACCTCCTCGCGCAGGGCGAGCAACTGCTGGCGGGCTTCTTTGAGCGTGTCCATGAGCTTGGCGTTGCGCGAGGCGAGCGAGTCGATCCGCGCCTCGAGTTGGTGGACGTCGCGGGCACTGCGCAACCCGCTCTGGGGTCCTACCGCGTTCTCCAGTTGCTCACGCAGAACCGCAGCCTCACGACGCAGCGATTCCAACTCGGCGGCATCGTCGCTGGACATGGGCTGTGAGTAGCCGGCCGAGAAGCTCTCGGCATGGCCCTCCGAACGCTCTGACTCACTCATATTGCGCTCCCTCCCGCACCGCAAGTTGGTGCAGTAACAACTTCAACGCTACCGGCGATTCAGCCATTGTGTGTGCTCTAGGAACGAGACACACCAGCACCACTGTTAGCCTCTAAGTTCAGTTGGTCCGATCGAAAGGACAGTCGTGACCCCGAAAACCCTCGTTACCGGCTTTATCACCGCAGCTGCAGCCGCCGCCGTGGTGAGCGGAGCAGCGGCGGGTGTGACATCCATTGCATCCAGCGGTATGTCGGCCGCGCCCGCCGTGACGCCGGTGGTGTTCGATGCGCCGCTGCCGGCCGCGCCGGCGCCGGAATTGGAGGCACCGCTGGTGCAGACCCTGCAGGCCCTGGCCAGCGGCGGCTCGTTCAGCGGCAAGGCGCCCTACATCCAGGGTGGTATCGGCCGCATCGAGAGCATCGCCGCCGACCGCGCTTACAGCAAGGCCGCCGCTGAAGGAAAGTTCCCGCTGACCTTCAACATCGCCAACATCGACGACCAGGGCGGCGTGGCCTACGCCGACGTCACCGCGACCTCGGCCCTCGGTGGCACCGCCACCCAGAACATCCAGTTCGTCGCGGGCCCGAGCCCGACCGGCTGGCAGATCTCCAAGGGATCCGCGCTCAACCTGCTGTCCTCGGTCGGCTGAGTAGGTAGTTGAACCGCACCCGTATCGCAGTCCTGAGTGCCGCCACGATCGTGGCGGCACTTGGGCTCTGTGGGTGCAGCAATAACGAGCATCCGGCCAAGAACTCGCATCCGACGACGAGCGTGCCGACCACTACAGCGCCGGCAACGCCGCCCGCCGCACCGTTGCCCGCTCCCGAGGCGCTCACCGGCGTGCTGGACCGATTGGCCGACGTCAACGTTCCCGGCGCGGAAAAGGTGATCCTGGTCGAGCAGGGCACCGCCAACGACGCCGCCGCGCTGGACAAGTTCGGCCGGGCTCTGGCCGACAACGGCTTCACACCACTGGCCTTCGAGGCCACCGATCTGACTTGGTCGCAGACCGACCCCGCCAACGTGGTGGCGACCGTCAAGGTCACCGCCGGCGGCGAGGATTCGGACCGCCACTTCAGTTTCCCCATGGAATTCACCCCGCACGGCGACGGCTGGCAGCTGACCCGGCACACCGCCGATCTGCTGCTCGAGATTGGATCGGCGGCCGGTTCACCGCACGCCCCCACACCGACGCGCTGAGCCGCCATGTGGATCGGCTGGCTCGAGTTCGACCTGCTGCTCGGTGACGTGCACTCGCTCAAGCAAAAGCGATCGGTGATCCGGCCGGTGATCGCCGAACTGCACCGCAAGCTCGCGGTGTCAGCCGCCGAAACCGGTAATCAAGATCTGCATCGCCGGGCCGGCATCGGCGTCGCGCTGGTCGCCGCGGATCGGGGGCATGTGATCGACGTGCTGGATACCGCCGAACGGATGGTCGCGAGCCGCCCGGAGCTGGAACTGCTCTCCGCCCGGCGGGGCTTGCACCACAGCGACGACTAGGTCGGCGCCGAGTGCACGCGCGGCACCACGCGCGCCGTTTTCCACCCGAGGGCGGTGATTCCCGCCGCGGCGCAACCGTCGTGTAGAAAGCGACGGCGACGAAATGCCGTCAGGCGTCCGATTCGGCCTCCACGTCCGACTCGGCCTCGGCGGCCATCCGGGACTCGACGGCAAGCTGACGCTTCTTGCGCAGTGGGACCGGCGCCACGGCACCCGGCGCCAATTTGCGCGCGCTGACCAGAAACGCGGTGTGACCGCGCATGTTGTGCTCCGGGCGCACCGCCAGCCCCACCACATGCCAACCACGCTGCATGCTCTCCCAGGCCCGCGGCTCGGTCCAGCACTGCTGCTCGCGCAGGGCCTCGACGACCCGTGACAGCTGCGTGACCGTGGCGACGTAGACGATCAGCACGCCACCGGCGACAAGGGCCTTGGAAACCGCGGGCAGTACCTCCCAGGGCGCCAGCATGTCCAGCACCACGCGGTCCATCTCCGGGCCGTCGTAGTCGGCGAGGTCGGCGACCACGAGGTCCCAGTTCTCCGGTCGCTCACCGAAGAACGTGATGACGTTCTTCTCTGCGGTCGGCGCGTGATCATCGCGGATTTCATAGGACGTCACGCGACCCTCGGGACCGACCGCGCGCAGCAGCGAGCACGTCAGCGCACCGGATCCGGCACCGGCCTCCAGCACGCGCGCACCCGGGAAGATGTCGCCCTCGTGCACGATCTGGGCGGCGTCTTTGGGGTAGATCACCTGAGCGCCGCGGGGCATCGACATCACGTAGTCGACCAGCAGCGGTCGCAACACCAGGAATTGGTCGCCGTTGGTGGATTTGACCACAGAGCCTTCGGGCAGCCCGATCACGTCGTCGAAGGCGATGATGCCGCGATGGGTGTGGAACTCCCCGCCCGGGTTGAGCACCATCGTGTAGCGCCGGCCCTTGGCGTCGGTGAGTTGCACCCGGTCGCCAACGGCAAACGGTCCGGTCGGTCTCTTCCCTGCCACGGACGTCCAGCCTGCCAGTACCCGTACCGGGCTCGGTGGCCGGGGTTGCGCAACTTTGTCGGCGCCCGGTCATAGGCTTGCGGGTGTGAGTGAGGAACCGGATCCGACGCCACGCCGGCCGGCGCTGTCGCCGTCCCGGGCCGGCGATTTCAAGCAATGTCCCCTGTTGTACCGGTTCCGCGCCATCGACCGGCTGCCCGAGCCCCGGTCCACCGCGCAGCTGCGCGGTTCGCTGGTACACGCGGCGTTGGAGCAGCTCTACGGTCTGCCCGCGGCAGAGCGGGTGCATGACATGGCGCTGACGCTCGTCGAGCCGGCATGGGAGCAGGTGGTGGCCGCCGAACCCGAGCTGGCCGATACCGAATATCCCGCCACGCTGCTCGCCGAGGCCAGGGCCCTGTTGTCCGGCTACTACCGCCTGGAGGATCCGACCAGGTTCGATCCGCAGTGCTGCGAGCATCGCCTCGAGGTCGAACTGGCCGACGGCACGCTGCTGCGCGGATTCGTCGACCGCATCGATGTCGCACCGTCAGGCGAGCTGCGCGTTGTCGACTACAAGACCGGCAAAGCCCCGCCGGCGGCGCGGGCGCAGGCCGAGTTCAAAGCGATGTTCCAGATGAAGTTCTACGCCGTTGCGTTGCTCCGCTCGCGTGGGGTGATGCCGTCACGGCTTCGCCTGTTGTACCTGGCCGACGGTCAGGTGCTCGACTACTCCCCCGCACATGATGAACTGTTGCGGTTCGAGCGCACACTGATGGCGATCTGGAAGGCCATCCAGGTGGCCGGGGCCACCGGTGACTTCCGGCCGAACCCGTCGCGGTTGTGTTCGTGGTGTGCACATCAGAGTTTGTGTCCGGCGTTCGGTGGCACCCCGCCGCCGTATCCCGGATGGCCGGAATCAGGAGTTGCATGATCGGGTGTCATTACCGTCGGCGCGGTGCCGACGGTGAGTACCAGCTGTTCGAATCCACCGCCGACACCCGGAGCAACTGGGATCCGGCGATTCAGCACGGCTCGCCTCCACTGGCCCTGCTGACCAAAGCCATCGAGGAGTTGACCGCCGACTCTGGTCTACGGGTCGGGCGGTTGACGCTCGACATCCTGGGCGCGATCCCGGTCGCGCCGGTGCGCGTTCGGGCCTGGGTGGACCGGCCGGGCTCACGGATCTCGATGGCCGTCTCAGAGATGGAGGCAGCGCGGCCCGACGGCTCCTGGCGTGCGGTGGCGCGGGTGACGGCTTGGTTGCTGGCCCCCAGCGACACCAGTGACGTGGCCACCGACCGCTTTCCGCCGTTGGTCGAGGGCGAGGTCGCCGACGTGGCGCACAACTGGGAAGGCGCACCGGGCTATCTGGAGAGCGTGTCCTGGCGGCGGCAGCGCACCGCCGAGGGCGAGGCCGCCGTGGCGTGGATGAGTCCGCTGACGCCGGTGGTCGATGACGAGGAGACGACGGCCCTGCAACGCCTGGCCCAGGTGGTGGACTCAGCGAACGGCATCGGCGCGGCGTTGAATCCGGAGAAGTTCGTCTTCATGAACACCGATACCGCAGTCCATCTGCACCGGCTGCCCGAGGGGTCGGACTTCGCGGTACGGGCACGCGGGTCGATCGGGCCCGACGGGGTCGGCGTGACGACAGCGGAAATCTTTGACCGCCAAGGGTTTATCGGTACCTCCGCGCAGACGCTGCTGGTGATGCGGGCACCGTGATCGCCGAACTGCGCAATCAGTTCGAGCTGGCCTGGGCGCTGGCCGACCTGCATTTGTCGGCGCTGACCGATGAGGATCAACTGTGGGAGCCGGGTCCGTTGGTGTGGACGGTGCACGAGGACGCCGCCGGACGGTGGTGGCCGGACTGGGCTGACACCGAGCCCGATCCGATTCCGCTCCCGACCATCGGGTGGCTGACCTGGCACATGATCTTCTGGTGGTCGACCGCCCTGGCCCATGTCGACGGCAAGCCGCCAACGCCACGCTCCGAGATCGACTGGCCGGGGCCGGCAGCCGCGGTGCAGCGGATCAGAGTGCTCAGCGCCCGTTGGAGCGGCCTGCTGAATTCGTTGACCGACACGGATCTCCTTGGCCCCGCGACGTTTCCGTGGGGCCAGGACGCCGGCCGGTCACTGGCCGACATGGTGCTGTGGTTGAACGTCGAGCTGACCAAGAACGCCGCCGAGATCGGTCAATTGCGGATGCTGCGCGCCGTCTCGTCGACACACTGAGCGTCGAGGCGGGGCCAAACCGCGCGGAGTCGTGCCGTCACCGACGGCGGGTGTTGGTTCTCCGCGGGGTTCGCGATTGCCGCGCGGCTTCCAGTTCGGCGTTGCGCAGTTCCAGTTCGTTGTTGGCCGATTCCAGCTCGATGTTCTTGTCCTGCAGACTGAGGATCTGCCCGATGCCGACCAAATTGATGCCCTGGTCGGCCAGTTCGGTGATTCGCCCCAGCCGCTCGATGTCGTCATCGCTGTAACGTCGGGTGCCGCCTGCGGTGCGCGCCGGTGTGAGAAGCCCTATGCGCTCATACAGGCGCAGCGTCTGCGGTCCGATCCCGGACAGTTCGGCGGCCACCGAGATGCCGTACACGCCCAGTGCTGACCGGGCAGCCCCTCGGTCCTTCGTCACGACTCATCTCCATCTCGTCCACCAGCAGCGCCCACGTTTGGACGCAAGAAGGTGGTACTGCGATGAAAGAAGCTTATGACCAGCACTATAGATTTTCCAAAGAAGCTCGAAGACAAAATTTGTTGGCAATCCACCATATCGCCGGACGACGTGAGCGGTGGCTTCCGGGAGGTGTCGGCTGGTCCGGAAGCCACCGCGGGTGGGGACGGCCCCACCCCACGCCGAATCGGGGCCGTCCGTCGTCGGGCGTGACATGACCACGGGGCGTGCCACCCACCTAGATCTACCGCCGCGAGCGGTGTTATGTCCCGGCCGACAGTTGTCGGCCCGCAGTCACATCAGGATGGGTTCAATTATGGGCGACACGCGCCTCGTTGTCCTTGTCGATTGCCGGTCAGCGCATCACCTCCTCCTGACGAAATATGTTGTCGTTCAAGGACAGCCTCGGCAGCCTTCGGAGGAGAACGTTGGGTGGCCCATACCCGTGTCGCACGCCGCCGCGGCGGGGGGCACGGCCGCCTCAAGTGGAGCCGGCGCCCAAGGTGTGGGCCCGGCCGCGCGCAGGTGATCACCGTGACGTGGGGCGACACCAGGCACGCGGCGGGCACCTCCGCGTACACGCCGTGGGCAGATCGGCGGGAGCCGTCATCGCGGATGAGGCGTAACCACTCGGCCTCCAAAATCGCCGCCGCCTCGTCAATCACGGCGACAGACTCCCCGATATCGATCACCATCTCACACTCCCTCTTGCTCGGAATGCTCATGTCGTGCACGCGGTCACGCCGTGATCGCGGTCGTTTCCCGTTCAGTGGCAACCGCGATGCGACGTGGCTTGGCCGCTCAACCTCCGATCCCGTCAGATCAGAAATCTATGTCTTTCGACATACTTTTCATATACCACTGGCAATAGGTCGATGCAAGGAAAAACGCGTCTTACGCCTCACCTACTTCGCGGCGCCAGTCCCGTTACGGGCCGAGTGAGGTTAAGCGACAACAGTTCCCGATACAGAGCCGGCAGAAGACGCGACTCCCGACGTGGACGAAGACCCGTGGCGAAGCGGCCGCCGGTACGCCATAATTAGCACTCGTCGGATCTGAGTGCTAACGCCGCCCCGGGTCAAAGGAGGTAAATGTGAGCGGCACTGACTTCGCCATCCCCACCGAAGCCGTCGAACCGATGCGTATCGCGTTGGTTGCACCACCGTATTTCGACATTCCGCCCAAGGGCTACGGGGGCACCGAGGCCGTGGTCGCCGATTTGGCAGATGCGCTCACCGCGCGCGGCCACCTCGTCACCCTTCTGGGCGCGGGCCAAAGCGGCACGACCGCCCAGCGTTTCATTCCGCTGTGGGAAAGCACCGTGCCCGACCGGTTGGGCCAGCCCTACCCCGAAATCATGCACGCGGTCAAGGTGCGCCGGGCAATCGAGAGACTCGCCGAAACCGATGGAATCGACCTCGTCCACGACCACACCTTCGCCGGCCCGCTCAATGCGGCTGTCCACCGCTCGCTGGGTCTGCCCACGGTGCTGACCATGCACGGGCCGATCGATGACGACCTGTACCCGTACTACCGTGAGCTGGGCACCGACGTGGGCCTGATCGCAATCAGTGACCGCCAGCGCGAGCTGGCCCCGGACCTGAATTGGGTTGGCCGCGTGCACAATGCGTTGCGGATCAGCGATTGGCCGTTTCGCAGCGACAAAGGCGACTATGCGTTGTTCCTCGGTCGCTATGCCCCGTACAAGGGCGCGCACCTGGCGTTGGACGCCGCCCATGCGGCCGGCGTTCCGCTCGTGCTGGCCGGAAAGTGCGATGAACCTGCTGAGCGGGCCTACTTCGAGGAGTACGTGCGACCGCGCCTTACCGACAAAGACCACGTGTTCGGGCAGGCCGATGCGGTCAGTAAGCGAAAGCTGCTCGCGGGCGCCCGGTGTCTGCTGTTCCCGGTGCAGTGGGAAGAGCCGTTCGGGATGGTGATGATCGAAGCGATGGCCTGCGGTACGCCGGTGGTGGCCTTGCGCGGCGGCGCGGTGCCAGAGGTGGTGGTCGACTGTGTGACCGGATTCGTCTGCGATCATCCCGATGAGCTCGCCGATGCCGTGACCAAGACCCATACCCTCGATCCGGCGGCCTGCCGTCGCCATGTGGCCGCGCACTTCGCCGTCGGACAGTTCGGTTCGGGATACGAGCGGATCTACCGCGACGTGCTGAGCAACGCAGAGGCCGCGAAATCCACGATCACGTTGCGACGCGTCGTCGAGCCGGACACCTCCGAGCGGGCCACCGCATGAGTGGCACAGGGATTCTCAATGGCGGCGAGCCGGCCACCATCGGCGTCGGGGGCGGCGGCGGCGACACGGTGACGCTGGTGGAAGGTGCCACCTTCTGTCTGTCGGACAGCCACGGTGACATTCAGCCTGGCCGTACTCACGGGCTGTTTTTTCGCGATGCCCGCCTGCTGTCGCGATGGGAGCTGCGCGTCGACGGTCGGCCGTTGGAGCCGCTCTCGGTGCAGCTCCCGGAAGCCTTTGCTGCCCAGTTCATCTCGCGCCGCACGCCGCGCCCTGGATTGGCCGATAGCACGCTGTTGGCCGTGCGGGAGCGAATCGTGGACGACGGCCTGCGTGAGACCGTGACTCTGCACAACCTGGCAGCAGAAAGCACGGTGGTCGCCGTCGAGCTACATGTCGACGCCGACTTCGCCGACCTGTTCACAGTCAAGGAGGGCCGCGTACCCCACGGCGGCGCCGACATGACGGTCGTCAGCGGCGAGCTGGTGCTCCATGATCGCACCGAGGCAGTGCGGGGTTTGACCGTGAGAGCGTCCGGCGAGCCCACCGTGACGCCCGGCGCTTTCACCTGGCGCATCGTCGTGCCACCGCGCCAGCGCTGGCAGGCCGAAATCCTGGTGCAGCCCACCGGTGCCGCACACAGCGTCAACAGCCGGAGCCGTAGCGGCGACCGCCTGCAGTCCAGTGCGCCGGGCCAGAAGATCGAGGCGTGGCGGGACGTCACCACGACGGTCGAGACGGACCACTCCGGCCTCTCGAGTGCCTTGCGGCGCAGCGAAAGTGACCTCGCTGCGTTGCTCATTCATGACGACAGCGGCGAAGGCGACCCGTTCGTGGCGGCCGGGGCGCCTTGGTACATGACGTTGTTCGGCCGCGACAGCCTGCTGACGGCCTGGATGGCGCTCCCGCTGGATCCCGGCCTGTCGGTGGGCACACTGCGGCAACTGGCCGAAGCGCAGGGCCAGCGCCTGGACCCGATCACCGAAGAGCAGCCCGGCCGGATCCTGCACGAGATCCGGCGCGGGCCGGCCAGCACCGACGTACTGGGTGGGGCTGTGTACTACGGAGCGGTCGACGCCACCCCGTTGTTCGTGATGCTGCTCGCCGAATGCTGGCGCTGGGGATGCGACGAGGATTTCGTCCGGTCGCTGCTGCCCGCTGCCGACTCGGCGTTGGGCTGGGCGGCGCGCTACGGCGATCGCGACGGCGACGGGTTCATCGAGTACCGCCGAGCCACGGACCGGGGATTGATCAATCAGGGCTGGAAGGACAGCTTCGACGGGATCAATGACGCCCGCGGCCATGTGGCCGAGCCGCCGATTGCGTTGTGCGAGGTGCAGGGCTACCAGTACGCCGCGTTGCGTGCGCGTGCGCAGCTTGCCGAGGCATTCGACGAGCCGGCTACCGCCAGCCGACTCAACGATCGCGCGGAGCGATTGCGCACGCAGTTCCAGGAGTCGTTCTGGTTGCCGGACGCCGGCTGCTATGCGATCGCCCTAGACGGAGCCAAGCGTCCGGTAGATGCCCTGACCAGCAATGTCGGGCATTGCCTGTGGACCGGCATCGCCGCGGACGAACACGTGGAAACGATCATCGGCAGGCTCGGCGATGAGGACATGGACAGTGGCTTCGGCCTGCGCACGCTGGCGAGGTCGATGGGGGCATACAACCCGATGAGCTACCACAACGGATCGGTCTGGCCACATGACACCGCGATCGCCGTGGCGGGACTGATGCGGTACCGACATGTGCCGGGGGCCGTCGAACTGGCCCAGCGGTTGGCCACCGGCCTGCTCGACGCCGCCACCGCGTTCGGCGGTCGGCTACCCGAACTGTATTGCGGTTTCCCACGTTCCGAATTCAGCTCGCCCGTCCCCTATCCCACGTCATGCTCTCCGCAAGCGTGGGCAAGCGCAGCACCGCTGCTGCTGGTGCGGGCATTCCTCGGCCTGGAGCCGGACGCGCCTGCGCGGCGCATCACGGTCTCGCCGTGCCTGCCGGGCTCGTGGGGCCGTACCGCTTTGACGAACCTGAGATTGGGTGGCACGACGGTTCATATCGAGGCGGAAGGACAGTGTGCGAAGGTCAGTGGCCTGCCCGACGGATGGGAAGTGCTGACCCCTCAGGGTTGATGTGGCAAGGGCTGGGACACCGGCGCGGCCCACGGACGCCCGTATATAGCCTTGCATCTATATAGATGCAGTGCAATACTCGATGCATGGACGTGTTCGAGGCAGTCGCCGAACCCAGTCGCCGCGCATTGCTCGACGCCCTCGTCGAGGGTGAGCGCACCGCGGGTGAGTTGGTGGCCACCCTGCCGGGATTGACCCAGCCCACCGTGTCCCGGCATCTGAAAGTGCTGCGAGAGGTCGGCCTGGTCGAAGTGCGCCCCGACGCGCAGCGGCGCATCTACGCGTTGCGCGCCGACGGCCTGGTGCAGATCGACGAGTGGATCGAGCGTTACCGACGCTACTGGTCCGATCACCTCGACGCCCTGGAACGCCATCTCAAAGCGACCCACAAGGAGACGAAATGACCAGCCGCGAAGGCAAACTCACTGTCGAGGGCGACCGCGCGGCTCTGCTTTTCGAGCGCCGCCTGCCCTACCCCGTCGAGGCGGTGTGGGCCGCGATCACCGATCCATCGCAGCGCAACCAATGGATGGGGGAAACCACGATCGACGCCCGCGAAGGCGGCGAGATCGAGATGATCCCGCATGCTCCGCCGATTCCGCCGCAGCAGAAGAAGATGACCGGCCGGATCCGGGTGTGGGACCCGCCAAGGGTTTTCGAACACGAGTGGAATCAGGCCGTACTCTCCGCCCCAGAACCCGGCGTCGTACGTTACGAACTCACCCCGGACGGCGACGGCACCCTGCTGCGGTTCAGCCACCGCGGCCTGACGGTCTCCGACGGCCAGGGCTTCCACCCCGGTACCCACGCCTACCTGGACCGGTTGGAGGCGCATCTGGGCGGGGAGCCTTTGCCGGACTGGGGCCGGCGCTATCAGGAAGTCGCTCAAACCCTCGGCACCACGTGGACTCGGTAGAAGGAAACAACATGTCACACAACGGAACTGATATCGCCGCACCCACCATCGCGGTGGTGTACCACTCCGGATTCGGCCACACGGCAAGCCTGGCCGCCGCCGTCGCGGCCGGTGCCGGTGACGCCGGAGCCGAAGTGAGCCTCATACCCGTCGCGACGATGACCGACGACGACTGGGACGTACTCGACAATGTCGATGCGATGATCTTCGGCAGCCCCACCTACATGGGCAACGTGTCGGCGGGATTTCAGGCATTCGCCGAGAAGACCGGCCGGCGCTGCATGGAGCGGGCCTGGCGCGACAAGGTGGCCGCCGGATTCACCAATTCCGGCGGTAAGAGCGGTGACAAGCTCAACGCGCTCAGTTCACTGGTGGTCTTCGCCGCCCAACACCACATGCATTGGGTCAGCCTGGGTTTGAGCACCGGTTGGAACACCTCGTTCAGCAGCGAGGACGACCTGAACCGGCTCGGCTTCTTCCTCGGCGCCGGCGCTCAGACCAACGTGGACGCCAACCCCGACCAGGTGCATCCCTCCGATGTGCAGACCTGCCGCCACCTCGGTCAGCGGGTCACGCTGGTGACGCGTCAGCTCAACATCGGCCGCACGCTCAGTCCAGCGGCTTCAGCTCCTGCAGCATCGTAGGGACCAGCTCACTGACGGTGGGGTGGATGTGCATGGTCCGCGATATCGCGGTGTAGGGCAGCTTCGCGGTCATCACGTCGAGAACCGAGTGCACCACCTCGTCGCCGCCGACCCCGAGGATCGCAACGCCGAGAATCTCCTCGGTGTCGGCGTCCACCACCACCTTCATGAAGCCCTGAGTTTCACCCTTCTCCACTGCCCGGCCGACCCTGGTCATCGGGCGCTTGCCCACCAACGCCTTTCGGCCCGATTTCCGCACTTGATCGACAGTCAGCCCGGCTCGGCCGAGCGGCGGATCGATGTAGAGCGCGTAGGTGGTGACGCGATCGCTCACGCGGCGCGGGTCGTCGTCGAGCAGATTGGCCGCGACGATCTCGAAGTCGTTGTACGAGGTGTGGGTGAAGGCGCCCTTGCCGTTGCAGTCCCCCATCGCCCAGATGTGCTCGGCCGTGGTGCGCAGCTGATCATCGACCACGACGTAGCCACGCCGGTCGACGTCGACGCCGGCGTTCTCCAACCCCAGGTCGTCGGTATTGGGCTTCCGCCCGACCGCGAGCAGCAGGTGCGTCCCCGCAATTGCGTCCGCACCGTCTCGCGGCGTCACCTCGAAGCCACTGTCCCGCTTGGCAAAGCGAATGTCGGTGGCATCGAGCACCACATCGATTCCCTCGGCCCGCAGGATCTCGGCGATGGTGGCTGACACGTCCTCGTCCTCGCGGGAGGTCAGCCGCGGCCCCTTCTCGATCACCGTGACCCGGGCACCGAACCGCCGGTACATCTGCGCGAACTCCAGAGCGATGTAACTGCCGCCCACGATCACCAGGTGCTCCGGCACCACGTCCAGGTCCAGGATGCCGACATTGGTCAGGTAGTCGATACCGTCGAGGCCAGGGAATTCCGGAACCACTGCGCGCCCACCGACATTGAGGAAGATCCGATCGGCCCGCAGCAGTTCGCCGTCGACATCGACGGTGTGCGGGTCCACGAAACGGGCATGTCCACGGATCAGCGTGGCTCCGTCCATGCCCTGTAGCCAGTCCTCGACGCCATGGCGGTCGGCCAGCATGATGTCGTCCTTGCGGGCCTTGACCTTGGCCATGTCGACGGCGATTTCGCCTGTGCCGACACCGAAATCAGCGCCACGCCGAGCCAGGTGAGCGGCATGCGCACTGGCGACCAGGGTTTTGGTGGGGATGCAGCCGTAGTTGACACAGGTGCCACCGACCAGTTTGCGCTCGATCACCGCGACGGTTTGGCCCGCCGCGGTCAATCGGCCTGCCAGCGGCGGCCCGGCCTGACCCGCGCCGATGACGATCGCGTCGAAACTCTGCGCGGACGCCATGGGCTAGACGACCGCGGTCAGAGCGGCGATCGCGAAGCCGCCGAGCACTGCGACCGCATCCTCGACCAGCGCGACCGGCAGATCGTGGCCATCGTTGCGGGCGACCAGGCGGCTGCGCGCCTCATAACCGCCCAAGGTTCCCAGCACTGCGCCGACGAGACCGGCGCCCAGGCCGCCGAAGGTGTATCCCCACGCGGTGCCGATCACGGCACCGGCGAACGCACCGGTGATGAGGCGGGCGATGAACTGCACCGGCGTCTTGCGGCTCGGTGTGCGCGGCAGCTGGTCGGTAACCAGCTCCACCACAGCAAGAATGGTCAGCACGCTGACCGTGACCGGGTGGGCCAGCCACTGCACCCAGGTGCCGTCGAGGTTGATCCAGTTCAACGCAGCGGCCCACGCCACCGCGGCCGGTGCGGTGAAAGCCCGTAACCCGGCCACCACGCCGATCAGAAGAGCCAACAACAGAACCAGAAAATGCGTCACGGCGACCTCCGAGGCCTGGAATTGTCCCCCGGACGCTAACACGCAACGTGCCGCGGCACGCGCCGATCAAGCAGGGCGGTACCCGTTCGTCAGAATCGGCAGAACCGAATATCTGACGCGAGTATCGCTTTGGCGCCGATCGCGGCGATCTCGTCCATGATGGCGTTGACGTCGCGGCGAGGCACCAGCGCCCGCACCGCGACCCAGTCCGGGTCCGCCAGCGGTGCGATGGTCGGTGACTCCAGCCCCGGTGTCACCGCGGTGGCCTGCTCCAAAACCGCACGCGGGCAGTCGTAATCCAACATCAGGTACTGCTGGCCGAACACCACGCCCTGCACGCGCGCCGTCAGCTGATCGCGCGCGGACGCGTTGTCGTCACCGTCGGCGCCATCACGTTCGATCAGCACCGCCTCCGACTCGCACAGCGGCGCACCGAACGCCACGAGGTCGTGCAGACCCAGAGTGCGCCCTGAACCGACCACGTCGGCGATCACGTCAGCGACACCGAGTTGGATCGAGATCTCCACCGCTCCGTCCAACCGGATCACCGAAGCCTCGATGCCCTGCGCCGCAAGGTCCTTGCGCACCAGGTTCGGGAACGAAGTGGCGATCCGCTTGCCCGCCAGGTCTTGCGGGCTCCACTGCCGGCCGGCCGGACCGGCGTAGCGGAAGGTGGAGTTGCCGAAGCCCAGTGCCAGGCGCTCTCGTACCGGGGCATCCGAATCCGCGGCGAGGTCCCGTCCGGTGATGCCCAGATCGAGCTGCCCCGAACCCACATAGATCGCGATGTCCTTGGGCCGCAGAAAGAAAAACTCGACATTGTTGACCGGGTCGACGACGGTCAGGTCCTTGGGGTCGCGCCGGCGCCGGTACCCGGCCTCGGCAAGGATTTCGGCGGCCGCTTCGCTGAGCGAGCCCTTGTTGGGTACCGCGACACGCAACATCTGGTCGGCCACGACTCACAACTTCCGGTAGACGTCGTCAAGGGTCAGACCCCGAGAGATCATCAGCACCTGCGTCCAGTACAGCAATTGGCTGACCTCCTCGGCGAGCGAGTCGTCGCTCTCGTGCTCGGCGGCCAGCCACACTTCGCCGGCCTCCTCCAAGATCTTCTTCCCGAGTCCATGGATGCCGGCGTCAAGAGCAGCGACCGTGTTACTACCGGCGGGCCGGGTGCGCGCTTTGTCGCTGAGTTCGGCAAACAGGGCCTCGAAGGTCTTCACAGGCATGAATTGTTTCATGCTCGGCGGCGATCGATTCGTGCGGTGCAATAGAAGGGTGAGCGAACCTGTCGACGACGAGCTGCGGACCTACACTGCCCGGGTCACCGCGATCCGCGCGATCCTGTCCGAGCACCTGACGATCGACGGCCTGGTGCAGAACAATCGTGTGGCCAACCCCATCCTTCCGCTCGATTGCCTGGCCGCGTCCTGGGGCGACGACGTGGCTTCTGCGCCGACGCTGACCGTGTCGATCCACCCGGTCGACGACTTCGCCGCCGAGGTCGAAGAACTGCGTTACGGTGCCGACCTCGCCCAGGGAAGCTACGAGGTGCAACGCTGCGCGACCGACGAATTCGCCCTGGTGCAGCCGCAATTGTCCAGCACGTGGGTGCTCGCCGGCCGATGTGAGGTCTACCTGGCCCATCGCCGTCTCGCGCCCGAGCAGCTGGTCGATGCGGCGGTCGCGATCGCCCGCCGCATCGGCAGCGGGCCGTATATCGATGACTACACGCCTCCGCTGCTGCCGGGCGACTGAGCTGGGCTGCTAGGCCCGCAACGCTTCGGCGTGCATGTCCTCCAGGTGCTTGCCCTTGGTCTCGGCCACCCACTTCCAGACGAAGAGCAGTGACAGCAACGCGCACAAGGCGTAGAAGCCGTACGCCACGCCGAGCACGTTGCGCAGTTCGGGGAACGACACGGTGATCAACCAGTTCGCCACCCACTGGCCGGCTGCCGCCAAGCCCAGCGCGGCGGCGCGGATGCGGTTGGGGAACATCTCCCCCAGCAGTACCCACACCACCGGACCCCACGACATTCCGAACGCCACCACGAACAGGTTCGCCGCGATCAGCGCGATGGGTCCGGCCACGCCGTTCAGCTGAGGCTGACCGTCGACCTGCGGGGCGGTCCCGAAGATCACGGCCATGGTGCCCAGGGTGATCGCCATCCCGGTGGAGCCGATCAGCAACAACGGCTTGCGCCCGACCTTGTCGATCAGCGCGATGGCGATCAACGTGGTGACGATGTTGGTCACCGACGTGATCACCGTGATGGTGAAGGCCTGACTCTCCTCGAATCCGACCGCCTCCCACAACACGTTCGAGTAGTAGAAGATCACGTTGATACCGACGAACTGCTGGAATATGGACAGCCCCAACCCGATCCAGACGATGCCGTACAAGCCGCTGATGACGGCCGCCGCGACTCCGAGCGCGGCGAAGACCACCGCCAGCAGCCACAATCCCAATGAAACCGCCAGCACGGCCAGGACGATGAACAGCAGCAGCAGCGGCCACACGAAGCGTCGAACCCCGGCTGCGAACTTGCCTGCGGATGCGCGCGGCTTGAGCAGGTCCTGCCAGGACGGCGGCTTCTCGGACTTCAGCGAGTCCTCGATCCGGTGGATGGTGATCTCCAGGTTCTTCTCGCCGAGCAGCATCGAGAGAACCTTGCGTGCCTCCGGAATGCGGAACTTGGCGACCAGGTAGCGAGGCGACTCCGGGATGGTGTAGGCCAGCAAGCCGTACACCAGGGCAGGTATGGCCATTACCAGGAACATCCACCGCCAGGCCGCGAGCCCGAACCACAGTTCCTCGCGGGAGCCGCCGGCCAGGTGGGCCAGCAGATAGTCGATCGACAAAGACAGAAATATCCCGGTGACGATCGCCAGCTGCTGGAGTGAGCCCAGCCGCCCACGGATGCGCGGGGGCGCCGTCTCGGCGATGTAGGTCGGCGCGATCACCGAGGCCACCCCGACGCCGAGGCCACCGATGATGCGGAAGATCACCACCAGCCAGATGTGGGTGGCGACAGCGGTGCCGATCGCGCTGATGAAGAACAACAGTGCCGCGAGCTTCATGACCGACCGCCGGCCGATCCGGTCGGCGAGCTGCCCCGCGGTCAGCGCGCCCACCGCAGCCCCGAGCAGCGCCGAAGCCACCGCGGAACCCAGAACCACGTTGTTGATCTGGAATTCATCCTGCAGGGCGGCAACAGCGCCGTTGATCACCGCACTGTCGTATCCGAAGAGCAACCCGCCCAACGCGGCCACCGACGCGATCCGGACCACCCTGCCGCTGTGCTCGGATTCCTCGTAATCCAGGTCGGATGCCGGATCGTCGACCGGTCCGTGAGTCATGGAACCCCCTCCCGCAACAACGCGTGATCAGGCTCACATTCAAACACACGGGCCGGATCAGGCGGTGCGTTCTCCGGCTTGGGAATTCAGTTCGTGAAAGACCGTGCGAAGGGCGGCGACGTCGAGATGTGTCAGCGAAGAAGCGTGCCGGCGAAACGGGCCGCCGGGAACCTCGACATCGTTGGGTACCACCAATACCGGACAACCGGCGGCTTCGGCGGATGCCGTGCCGGTGACCGAATCCTCGATCGCCAAGCAGGATGTGGCGGCTACGCCGAGGAGATCGGCGGCGCGCAGATACGGGTCGGGCGCGGGCTTGCCGCTGGCGACCTCGTCACCGCACACGGTGACCGAAAAGTAGTGGCGGCCAATGCTGTTCAATGCCCGCTCAGCCAGGTCCCGACGGGTGTTGGTCACCAGCGCCATGGGGATCTCGGCGGCGATCAACGCGTCGAGCATCTCCTGAGCACCCGGTCGCCACGGCAACCCCTGCTCGAACAGCTCACCGGTGTAGTCGTGCAGCCAGTCCGCGGACTCGGCCATCGCGGCCGGATCGGGATCCAGGCCGAGGTCGTCGTAGACGATCCGCATCACCGTCTCCGACGACCCACCGACGGTCGACTCCCGTACTTCCGCGCTCAGCACCCCACCCATCTGCGCGTACAGCGCGTGCATGGCGATGTCCCAAAGCTTTTCGGAGTCGACGAGGGTGCCGTCCATATCCCACAGCACCGCACGCATGAGGCGATTGTCCCACCGCACGCTCAGCGGGGCGAAATCGTGTGACTCAACGCACTACTCGTACGCAGCGCGCTCAGTCCTCGGGGTTGTAGCCGAGATTCGGCGCGAGCCACCGCTCGGCTTCTGCCAGGGTCCAGCCCTTGCGCTTCGCATAGTCCGCGACCTGGTCCTGCGCCATCCGGCCGACGACGAAATACTGCGACTGCGGGTGTGAGAAATACCAGCCGCTGACAGCGGCACCCGGCCACATCGCCATCGAGTCGGTCAGCTCGATTCCGGTCCGCTCCTGCACATCCAGCAACTTCCAGAGCGTCACCTTCTCGGTGTGCTCCGGGCAGGCCGGGTAACCGGGGGCCGGGCGGATGCCCACGTACTTCTCCCCGATGAGTTCGTCGTTGTCCAGGTGCTCGTCGGGTTGGTAACCCCAGAACTCCTCGCGGACCCGTTGGTGCATGCGCTCGGCGAAAGCCTCGGCCAGCCGGTCGGCGAGCGACTCCAGCAGGATCGCGCTGTAATCATCGAGGGCCGCCTTGAACTCCATGATCTTGTCCTGGCTGCCGAGGCCCGCGGTAACCGCGAAGGCACCGACGTAATCAGCCAGACCGGTGTCCTTGGGCGCGACGAAATCGCCGAGGCTGCGGTTCGGAATCCCGTCGCGATGC
The DNA here is from genome assembly GCF_019645875.1 of Mycolicibacterium senegalense. Taxonomy (GTDB): domain Bacteria; phylum Actinomycetota; class Actinomycetes; order Mycobacteriales; family Mycobacteriaceae; genus Mycobacterium; species Mycobacterium senegalense. Next base: position 3,240,477 of record NZ_CP081000.1, read on the forward strand.
TCGCCCTGCTGGCGCAGGTTGTGCAACGTGGTGAGCACCTCGGTGCGGGTGTCGTCGGTGTAGACCTCGATGTCGTCGCCGACCGCGTTGGCCGGGAAGAACCCGATCACCCCGTTGGCGCGCAGCCACTTCTCCTTGATCAGGGTGTCGAGCATCTCCTGGGCATCGTCGTACAGCTTGCGGGCCGCCTCGCCCGTCGCCGGGTTGTTGAGGATGTCGGGGAAGCGTCCCTTCATCTCCCAGGCGTTGAAGAACGGCTGCCAGTCGATGTACTCACGCAGCTCGGCGAGGTCGTAGTCGTGAAAATCGCGTACCCCGAGGCCCTGGGCGGGCACCGGCGGCGTGTAGCCGTCCCACTCGATGGGCGTCCGGTTGGCGCGGGCCTTCTCCAACGTCAGCATCGGCCGCTCGTTCTTCTGGGCGTGCCGCTCACGCAGAGACGCGTAGTCCTTCTCCGTGGCCTCCAGCAGCGCCGGCCGCTGCTTGTCGTCGAGCAGCGCGGCCGCGACCGGCACCGAGCGCGACGCGTCCTTGACCCACACCACCGGACCACTGCGCCGCGGCGATATCTTCACCGCCGTGTGGGCGCGCGAGGTGGTCGCACCACCGATCAGCAGCGGGATCTCAAGCCCCTCACGCTCCATTTCGACGGCAAAGTTGACCATCTCGTCCAGGGACGGGGTGATCAGGCCGGACAGGCCGATGATGTCGGCGTTGTGCTCCTTGGCCGTATCCAGGATCTTCTGGGCGGGCACCATCACGCCGAGGTCGATCACCTCGAAGTTGTTGCACTGCAACACAACCCCGACGATGTTCTTGCCGATGTCGTGGACGTCGCCCTTCACGGTCGCCATCACGATGGTGCCGTTGGTGTCCTTGGAGTCAGCAGTACCGTTCTGCTCCTTCTCCGCCTCGATGAACGGCAGCAGGTAGGCCACGGCCTTCTTCATCACCCGGGCCGACTTCACCACCTGCGGCAGGAACATCTTGCCCGAGCCGAAGAGATCACCGACGACGTTCATGCCGTCCATCAGCGGGCCTTCGATCACCTCGATCGGGCGGCCGCCGGCCGCGGCGATCTCGGCGCGCAACTCCTCGGTGTCGTCGTCGACATGGGCGTCGATGCCCTTGACCAGGGCGTGCGTGATCCGCTCGCGCACCGGCAGGCTGCGCCACTCGGCGGCGACCGGATCCTCCTCCTTGCCCTTGGTGTTGAACCGTTCCGCGATCTCCAGCAGCCGCTCGGCCGCGTCTTCGCGACGGTTCAGCACGACGTCCTCGATGCGGTCCCGCAACTCGGGGTCGATCGAGTCGTAGGGCACCAGCGCACCGGCGTTGACGATGCCCATGTCCAAACCGGCCTTGATGGCGTGGAACAGGAACACCGCGTGGATCGCCTCGCGGACCGGGTTGTTGCCGCGGAACGAGAACGACACGTTCGAGATACCGCCGGAGATGTGCACCCCGGGCAGGTTCTCCTTGATCCAGGCGCAGGCGTCGATGAAGTCGATCCCGTAGGTGGCGTGCTCCTCGATACCCGTGGCCAGCGCGAAGCAGTTCGGGTCGAAGATGATGTCCTCGGCCGGGAAGCCGACCTCTTCGGTCAGGATCCGATAGGCGCGGCCGCAGATCTGCTTGCGGCGCTCCAGGTTGTCGGCCTGCCCCTGCTCGTCGAACGCCATCACGACCACGGCGGCGCCGTACTTGCGGCACAGCCGGGCCTCGCGGACGAACTTCTCCTCGCCCTCCTTCATGGAGATCGAGTTGACGATCGGCTTGCCCTGCACGTTCTTCAGGCCGGCCTCGATGACCTCCCACTTGGAGGAGTCGATCATCACGGGCACTCGGCTGATGTCCGGTTCGGCCGCGATCAGCTTGGTGAACCGGTCCATCGCGGCGACGCCGTCGATCATGCCCTCGTCCATGTTGATGTCGATGACCTGCGCACCGACCTCGACCTGCTGCAGGGCCACCGACAGCGCGGTGTCGTAGTCCTCGGCCTTGATCAGGTTGCGGAACCGGGCGGAACCGGTGATGTTGGTGCGCTCACCGATGTTGACGAACAGCGAATCCTCGGTGATGTTGAGCGGCTCCAGGCCCGCGAGCCGGGTCGCCACCGGGATCTCGGGCACCTGACGCGGCGGCACACCGTCGACGACCTTGGCGATCTCGGCGATGTGCGCAGGAGCGGTTCCGCAGCAACCACCGACGATGTTCACCAGGCCCGCCTCGGCGAACTCGGCGACGTAGGAGGCCTGGCGCTTCGGAGACTCGTCGTACTCGCCGAAGGCGTTGGGCAGCCCGGCGTTCGGGTAGCACGAGACGAAGGTGTCCGCGATCCGCGACATCTCGGCGATGTAGGGCCTCATCTCGGGCGCACCCAGGGCGCAGTTGAGACCGACCGCGAGCGGCTTGGCGTGCCGGATCGAATTCCAGAACGCCTCGGTCACCTGGCCGGACAAGGTGCGCCCGGAGGCATCGGTGATGGTGCCGGAGATGATCACCGGCCAGCGGCGTCCCCGCTGCTCGAACAGCGTCTCGATGGCGAAGATCGCCGCCTTGGCATTCAGCGTGTCGAAGATCGTCTCGACGATGATGATGTCGGCACCACCGTCGACCAGTCCGTTGGCCGCTTCCAGGTAGGCGGCGGTGAGTTGGTCGTAGGAGACGTTGCGAGCTCCGGGATCGTTGACGTCCGGCGAGATCGACGCGGTCCGCGTGGTCGGCCCCAGCGCCCCGGCGACGTAGCGGGGCTTGTCCTTCGTGCTGAACTCGTCGCAGGCTTTGCGGGCCAGGACGGCGCCGGCGTAGTTCAGCTCGTAGCCCAATTCCTCCATGCCGTAGTCGGAGAGTGAGACCGCGTTGGCGTTGAACGTGTTGGTCTCCAGGATGTCTGCGCCCGCCTCGAGGTACTCGCGGTGGATGCCCTCGATGATCTGCGGCTGCGTCAGATTGAGCAGATCGTTGTTGCCCTGGACGGGGCTCGCCCAATCCTTGAACCGCTCGCCGCGGTACCCCGCCTCGTCCGGCCGGTCCCGCTGGATCGCCGTGCCCATCGCGCCGTCGATCACCATGATCCGCGCACGCAGAGAAGCTGTGAGTTCAGCGGTGCAGTCCGGGCGGATGTTCGGCTCAAAGGCAGTCACATGCGTTCCTTCCGTAGCGGAAGGCGTCCTTGACTCTGCCGAGCGTGGCGGATACGGGCAGAAACCCGGATCCGTTGCAACGCCTCTCGACCAGAAGAGTCTACGTCGTGATCCAACAGACGTGTGGACGCCCAACTGTGTCGCCGCGATCGACCCCCGGCCCGCGTGGGGATCGCGATGCCAACAGCCTAGTCGGTCTATCAAACATCGCTGTTCGGCGCGGCGGCGACCCGCCCGCACAACGGGCTCATCGACACCCGCCAAGGCTTACGCTTTAGGTGTGACACCGTCGTATCCGAACGCCGGCCGGCCGTTGAACCTGCCTGATTTGAAGGACGCCACCATCGTCGCGGCCTTCGAGGGCTGGAATGACGCCGGCGACGCGGCCAGTGACGCGCTGGACCACCTGGATGCGATCTGGGAAGCCCAGCCGATCGTCGAAATCGACGACGAGTCGTACTACGACTACCAGGTGAACCGCCCGGTGATCCGCCAGGTCGACGGCGTCACCCGCGAACTGGTGTGGCCGTCGATGCGGATCTCGCACTGCCGCCCGCCGGGAAGTAACCGCGATGTGGTGTTGATGCACGGGGTGGAACCCAACATGCGCTGGCGCACCTTCTGCGCCGAGTTGCTGGCCATCGCCGACAAACTCAACGTGCAGACCGTGGTGATCCTGGGCGCGCTGCTGGCCGACACCCCCCACACCCGGCCCGTGCCGGTGTCGGGCTCGGCCTATTCGGCCGATTCGGCGAAATTCTTCGGCCTGGAAGAGACCCGCTACGAGGGGCCCACCGGGATCGCCGGGGTGTTCCAGGACGCCTGCGTGCAGGCCGGCATCCCGGCCGTGACCTTCTGGGCCGCCGTGCCGCACTACGTCTCGCAGCCGCCCAGTCCCAAGGCGACGGTGGCCCTGCTGCGCCGGGTCGAGGACGTGCTGGACGTCGAGGTGCCGTTGGAGGACCTGCCGGCCGCCGCCGAGGAGTGGGAGCAGGCCGTCACCGAGATGACCGCCGAGGACGAGGAGATCGCGGAGTACGTCGCCTCGTTGGAACAGCGCGGCGACGCCGAGGTCGACATGCACGAAGCGCTCGGCAAGATCGACGGCGACGCTTTGGCGGCGGAGTTCGAGCGCTACCTGCGGCGCCGGGGCCGCTGAGCGGCCAATTCAGCAGCGGCCGCTAGCTCTCGGGTTTCTCCAGCGCCTCGATGCGCGCACTGGTCGAGCGACCGAGTGCGGCGGCCTCGGCGTCGAGTTTCGGCAGCAGCGTCGGAGTGAACTTGCGGATGTCGCGCTCGGCCAGCGGGGTGGTGACGAACGGCCGGATCCAGCGGAACGCCCCCACCCATTCCGGGCTGTAGATGCGCTTCTTGCGTCCCTCGATGCCCTTGACGAACGCGGCACCGCAGGCGTCGACGGTGGTGGTCCGGTTCAGTGGCGGCGGCAGCTTGGACAGCATCTCCCGGAACGCCGACAGGTCCGACTTGGCGTCCTGCACCAGCGGGGTGTCGATCCAGCTCATGTGAGCCGAGCCGACGTCGACGCCGAGGTGTGCCACCTCCAGGCGCAGGGTGTTGGCGAAGTACTCGGCTCCGGCCTTGGAGGCGTGGTAGGCGGCCAGCCCGGGCGCCGAGGTGAACGCCGCCAGGGAGGACACCACGAGCACGTAGCCGCGGCGCTTGATCACCGCGGGCAGGGTCGCACGCACGGTATTGAACACCCCGACCACGTTGATGTCGATGACCCGTTTGAACGCCTCCGGGTCGACCTGCATGACCGAACCGAAGCTGGCGATCCCGGCGTTGGCCATCACGATGTCGATGCCGCCGAATCGCTCGGTCGCGGCGTCGGCAGCCTTCTGCATGGCGGCCAGATCGCGCACATCGGCCAGCGCGGTCAGCACGTGCTCCGGGCCGAGTTCGGCGGCCAACGCGCTCAGCGGCGCCTCGTCGAGATCGGTGAGGACCAGTTTGGCGCCCCGACTCCGCAGCCTGCACGCCACCTCGGCGCCGATACCGCGTGCTCCGCCGGTGATGAAGACGACTTTGCCGTTCACAGAACCCATTGCCGCAACGTACCCCACCGGGGCGCGTGCGACGAGGCCCTAGAGTTCGACGCCGAGCAGCGCGTCCACGGTGTCGGCGACGCGCCGCGGCGCCGCGGTGTCGTGGCCGCCGTAGGCCAGCGCGTCGGTACACCAACCATCCAGTGCGGCAAGCGCTTTCGGGGTATCCAAATCGTCGGCCAGGTATTGCCGCACGCGGGCCACCACATCGGTGGCATCCGGCCCGGCCGGCAGCGCAGCAGCAGCCCGCCACTGCTTGAGCCGGGCGTTGGCCTCGGTGAGAACCTCGTCGCTCCAGAACCGGTCACTGCGGTAGTGCCCGGCGAAGAGCCCGAGCCGCACCGCCGACGGATCGATACCGTCAGCACGCAGCCGCGATACCAGCACCAGGTTGCCGCGGCTCTTGCTCATCTTGTGCCCGTCCCAGCCGATCATGCCGGCATGCACATAGTGGCGAGCGAAACGCCGCTCCCCCGTGACGGATTCGGCGTGGGCGGCCGAGAACTCGTGATGCGGGAAAATCAGGTCACTGCCGCCGCCCTGGATGTCGAGGACCGAACCGATGCGGGTGAGCGCGATGGCCGAACACTCGACGTGCCAGCCCGGCCGGCCCGCGCCGAACGGCGAGGGCCAGCTGGGCTCCCCGGGCCGTTGCGCCCGCCACAACAGGGCGTCGAGCTCGTCGCCCTTACCTACGCGGTCAGGGTCACCGCCCCGCTCGCCGAACAGCCGCAGCATGGTCTCGCGGTCGTAGCCCGACTCGTAGCCGAACTGGACCGTGGCGTCGGCGCGGTAGTACACGTCGGGATATTCGGGGTCGTCGACCACGTAGGCCGCACCCGAGGCCAGCATCTTCTCCACCAGCTCGACCACCTCGGTGATCGCGTCGGTGGCGGCCACGTAGTCGTGCGGCGGCAGCACACGCAGCGCGGTCATGTCGTCGCGGAAAAGCTGGGTCTCCCGGTCGCCGAGGTCACGCCAATCGATGCCGTCGCGGTCAGCCCGTTCGAACAGCGGATCGTCCACATCGGTGACGTTCTGCACGTAGTGGACGGTGTACCCGGCGTCCAGCCACAGCCGGTGCACCAGATCGAAGGTCAGATAGGTCGCGGCATGCCCGAGGTGGGTGGCGTCGTACGGGGTGATGCCACACACGTACATGGTGGCCGTCGGCCCTGGGGTCACCGGGCGGACCTGCCGGTCGGCGCTGTCGTACAGCCGCAGCTGCGGCCCCCGCCCTTCCAGCACCGGGATTGACGGTGCCGACCACGATCGCATGGCCTCGACTCTAAGGTGCTCGCTCAGGACGGCCTCCCGCCGGTCGGTCCCATACAGTTCTCCCAAGTCAGACAACGCCGCCGAGGATTCCATTCCCGAATCGCCGCGGAGAACTTCACCGGGCCACCCCGATCGCCTCCAGCAGGACCGGCGCCAGCTCCTTGCGGCACATGACGAAATCGGGCAGGTACGGGTCGGCACGGTTGTAGCGCAACTCCGAGCCGTCCAACCGGGACGCGTGCAGGCCCGCGGCCAGCACCACGCCTGCGGGGGCGGCCGAATCCCACTCCCACTGACCGCCCGCGTGGATGTAGGCGTCGACGTCACCGCGCACGACGGCCATCGCCTTGGCTCCGGCCGAGCCGATGCGCACCATCCGGAAGTCGAGCTGCTCGCGCATCCGCCAGAGCACGGCAGGCGGACGATTCGAGCTGGCGGTGATCAGCAGAGGCCCGGCCCGCCGTGGCCCCGGCGGGCGGACCGTGTCGCTGCGGTACACCTCGCCCCGGGCGGGCAGGGCCACCACCGCATCCGACAGACCGCCGTCGACGCCCACAGAACGCTGCCAGAGCGCGATGTGCACCGCCCAGTCCTCACGGCCCGGCAGGGAGAACTCATGGGTGCCGTCCACGGGGTCGACGATCCACACCCGGTCGGCATCGACTCGGGACAGATCGTCGACCGCCTCCTCGCTGAGCACAGAATCACCGGGCCGGGCCTGGGCCAGGCGATCCAGGATCAGCGCGTTGGAACGGCGATCCCCTTCGTCGCCGAGGTAATACGGATCGTAGAAACCGATTTCCTCGCGCACCGCCAGCAACAGCTCACCGGCCTCCTTGGCCACTGCTGCAGCCAGGTCGGCGTCGGTCGCGTGCACCGACCAAGTATCCGTGGCACGTCGAATGGGTGCGTTGGCGGGGCCGGTTGCGCCATTAAGGTCAGGTGCTGCCACCGGACCTTGAGGAGACCCATGACCGAGCAGACCCCCGTCGACAACCTGTCCGACTCGTGGCGCTGGAAGTTCGATTTCTTCCACACGTACGGACTGCCCGCCTCTACCCCAGCAGCCAAGGCCGCCTACCGCGATCTGAGCTTCATGGCCAAGCTGCGGCTGACCTCCAACATCCTGGCGTTCCTGTTCGGGCCGATCTACTTCTTTGTCAAAGGCATGTGGCGCAAGGGATTGTCGTTGTTGGGAATCGCCATCGCCGCCGGAGTGGTGCTGACGGTCCTGGACGTCAGCGACGTGATCGGGCGCTCAGCCGGAATAGCCATCGGGGTGCTGGCGATGTCGACGGCGAACTACGCCTACTACCTGCACGTGGTGCGCGGTAGCCGGTCGTGGAATCCGTTCGAGGGGTTCGGGCGGGCCCGCTAGAACGCCGGCCACGGGATCGGCCGATGCCGGTCGGGTGTCGGCATCACCGGATTGTGCAGTAGCCCCACGATTCTGGACCGCAACGCGGCGATCTCCGCTTCGGTGATGTGCCCGCACAACTGCTCTGCCAGACCGGCGAAACCGTCACGCAGCGTGGCGATGTCGGCCAGAGTTTCATCGTCGACAGGCTTGCCCGCCCAGCCCCACAGCACGGTCCGCAGCTTGTCCTCGACATGCAGGCTCACTCCGTGGTCCACCCCGTACACCGCCCCGTCGAGCCCGGCCAGGATGTGTCCGCCCTTGCGGTCGGCGTTGTTGATGAGCACATCGAACACCGCCATGCGGAACAACCGGGGATCGTCGGCGTGCACCAGCGTCACCTCGTCGCCCGCGTAGTCGTAGGCCTGCAGGATCGGCAGGAACCCCGGCGGAAGGTGCCCGGCCGGCAGCAGGTCCACCAGATCGGGGCCCGCGTCCGGCTCGTCGCCCACCCGGTCCCCGGGCTGGTCCACCCATAGCTGCACCATGCCGGGGCCGGCGGGGCCGTCCCGAATAATGGTGCGGGGCACAATGTTCCAGCCCAAAGCAGCCGACACCAGATAGGCGCTCAACTCGCGACCGGCCAAGGTGCCGTCGGGAAAATCCCACAGCGGCGCCTCGCCCCGGATCGGCTTGTACACGCAGTGCACCTGGCTCTCACCGGAGGTCGCCTCGCACAGGAAGGTGGCGTTGCTGGCCGATCGGATCCGGCCGATCACCGTCAGTTCGCCGACGGCCAGGATCGCGCCGCCCTCGAGGTCGCCGTCAGATGTCTGTGTCATCTTCGGACCCGGCCACCTCACCGCGCCGATAGCCGTTGGTACGCACGCAGATGTGGCCATCAGGGTCCAGCGGCTCATCGCACAGCGGGCACGGCGGGCGTCCGGCCGAGATCACCCGGTTGGACCGGGTGGCGAACTCCCGTGCCGACTCCGGGGTGAGGAACACCCGCACGGCGTCGGGTCCGTCCTCGGCATCGTCGAGCACCACCGAGGCGTCGAACTCACCCTCGGAAACGGCGAGCAGCTCGACCACCACGGTCTGCGCCTCCGAATCCCAGCCCAGCCCCATCGTGCCGACGCGAAACTCGGCGTCGACCGGGGTGATCAGCGGCAGCAGGTCACTCACCTCGCCGGTGTCCGGCGGGATCGGGGTGCCGAAGCGGCGGTTGATCTCGGTCAGCAGGGCAGCGATCCGCTCAGCCAACACGGCCACCTGCTGCTTCTCCAGGATGACCGAGATCACCCGTTTGTCGTGGACAGCTTGCAGATAGAACGTCCGGTTGCCGGGCTGGCCGACCGTCCCGGCAACGAAACGGTCAGGAGTGCGGAATACGTGAATTGCGCGGGCCATGGCACCTTCCAAAATACCGGTAACGGTCCCTCAGGTCAGTTGGTGGACCCACCCACCACGGCGTCGGTGGCGGGTTTGGCCGCCAGCCCGGCGCTCAACTGGGTACCGGTGTGGTTGATATGCATCACGAACGGGCGCAGCTCGGTGTAGCGGATCACGCTCATCGACGCCGGGTCCGCGGTGATGCGCTGAAATCCGTCCAAGTGCACGCCCAAGGCGTCGGCCAGCACGGCCTTGATCACGTCACCGTGGGTGCAGGCCACCCACAGCACATCGGCCCCGTGCTGTTCGGCCAGCGCGCGGTCACGTTCCCGTACCGCGGCCACCGCCCGGGACTGCACCTGAGCCAGACCCTCGCCCTCGGGGAACACCGCCGCGCTGGGCTGCTGCTGCACAACCGCCCACAGCGGCTCCTTCATCAGCTCGCCGATGGCCCGGCCGGTCCAGCTCCCGTAGTCCACCTCGGTCAGCCGGTCATCGGCGATCGGCTGCAGCGCCAGCGCCTCGGCCAGCGGGGCCACCGTGCGCTCACAGCGCAGCAGCGGCGAGTGCACGATCGCGGTCACCGGCAGTTCTCCGATGCGTCCGACCAGGCCGGCGGCCTGCTCGACGCCGCGCTCATCGAGGTCGACGCCCTCGCTGCGACCCGCGAGGGTATGGGCGGTGTTCGACGTCGACCGACCGTGCCGCAGCAGGATCACCGTCATCTCAGCTCCTTGATCATTGTGCGGCCACCACTCCGGTACCCAGCAGCGCCAGCACCACCACGCCCAGCACCACCCGATAGCCGACGAACCAATACATGCTGTGCGACACCAGGAATTTCAGGAACCAGGCGATGGCCGCGAAACCCACGACGAACGCGATCACAGTGGCCACCAGGAGCTGGGCTCCGCTGGCGCTCATCCCTTCCCCGACCGGGTGGAACGCATCGGGCAGCGAGAAAATGCCCGAGGCGAAAACCGCGGGGATGGCCAGCAGGAAACCGAACCGGGCGGCCAACTCGCGTTCCATGCCGAGAAACAGGCCCGCGCTGATGGTCGCTCCCGAGCGGGAGACGCCCGGAACCAGGGCAAGACACTGGGCCAGGCCGACGATGATGCTGTCCCGCCAGGTCAGCTGTTCGACGCGACGCACCTGCCTGCCGTAGTACTCGGCCGCGGCGATCACCGCGGAGAACACGATCAGCGCCGTGGCGACCAGCCACAGATTGCGTGCGCCGGTACGGATTTCGTCTTTGAACAACAGGCCGAACACACCGATCGGGATGCTGCCGATGATCACCCACCAGCCCAGCCAGTAATCGGCCGACCGGTGCACCGCGTTCGTCAGGCCGGCGAACCAGGCCTTGATGATGCGACCGATGTCCCGGGCGAAGTACACCAGGACCGCGAGTTCGGTTCCCAGCTGGGTGACCGCGGTGAACGAGGCGCCCGCGTCGTCGTCGAAGAACACCCGCGAGGTGATCGCCAGGTGGCCCGAGGACGAGACCGGCAGAAACTCGGTGAGCCCCTGGACAATCGACAACACGACAACTTGCAGCCAGGACATGGCACCGACGTCAGTCACGACGACGACCGTACCGTGGCGACCTGGCGGTGAAGCGTCAGCGACCGGTGCGCGAAACCGGCTGCGCGTCGGCGACCGCGTCACGCACCGTTGCCGACAGACTGCGCTCGTCAGTCAGGTCGATGTCGGTCAGTTTGCGGGTGGCCACCGCCACCACGTCGTCGTCGAGCGGAACCGGGCCGGACAGCCGCGGACGGTAGATCTCGATCATCAGCTGCTGACGCTCGATGTGGAAGGAAAAACTCCGGCCATCACCAACTTGGCCAAACCCACTAGCGTGCACACCAGTGGAAATATCCTCCATAGCAAATTCCCGGTCACTCAGTTCCCGGTCTGCGGCGAGGGTCATGGTCGAACCATACCTCGACTTATGCGGCGTTGGTTGCAGACGCGACCATTTCCGGCCGACAGCCATGCCTAAACTGGATTCCTGCACGTCACCCACTGTCCACTTTCGACCGAGAGCCATCCGTTGCGCCCAATTCCTGCAGGTCAGCCAGTTCGCGCCGGCCTCGTTGCGCTGGCCCTGCTGCTCACCGCGGGCTGTACGTCCAACCCCACCGAGGCCCCGCCGCCCACCATCGAGCCCGCTCAGGCCGCAGTTTCACCACCGGTCGCAGCCACGCCGGACGGCGAGATCAGGGATTTGCGCGGGCATGTCGCGAGCGCAGTCTTCGATCCAGCAACCGGCACGCTGGCCGTCTTGACCCCCGGGCCCGAAGGCCAGTCGACCCTGAGCCTGCTGACCGGCAACAAGCCGCGGCGCGACGTGACGTTGCTGCCCGCGGCCACCGCGCTCAGCGTCGACGGCAAGGGCGACGTCCTGGCATCCACCCGGGGCGGATATTTCCGGGTCGACGCGGCAAGCGGCAAGCCCGCGAAGATCGACGTGGACGACGCCCAGGGCGTCGACTTCACCGCGATCGCAGTGCGCGCCGACGGTAATCCGGTGCTGGGCACGTCCGACGGAGCCGTCTTCACGCTGGGCGACGACCACACCGTAGCCGCCCGGCTGAAGATCTTCGCCCGGGTGGATTCACTTGTCACACAAGGAAATACCGCGGTGGTGCTGGACCGTGGACAAACCTCGGTGACGGCCGTCAACGCCGGCGGCACAAAAGCCGCCCAGGCCTTGCGGGCCGGCGAAGGCGCCACCACCATGGCCGCCGACACCCGCGGACGGGTCCTGGTCGCCGACACTCGCGGTGACGAGTTACTCGTGTTCGGCGCCGACCCGCTGATCATGCGGCAGCGCTACCCGGTACCCGCCGCCCCCTACGGCCTGGCCGGGTCCGCCGAGCTGGCCTGGGTGTCGCAGACCGCGGCCAACACCGTGATTGGTTACGATCTCTCCACCGGCATACCGGTGGAAAAGGTGCGTTATCGAACCGTGCAGCAACCGAACTCCCTGGCCTACGACGAGAAGACGGACACGCTCTACGTGGTGTCCGGCTCGGGAGCCGGCGTGCAGGTGATCCACCCGGCGTCGGGCCGCCGATGACCACCATCCAGCAGGGCCGCATGCCTCCCGGATGGGACAAGGTCGTCGCCGAGGACCTGTCCGAGGAATACGACTGGATACCGCTGCGGCTGCCTCCGGATGTCACCAGGATCAGTGCCTCGATCCGGTTGTCGATCGAGGCCGAATACCGCGGCTGGGAACTGACCCGGGTGCGGGCCTATACAGATGGGAGCCGACGGGTGCTGTTGCGCCGCAAGAAGACCGCGTCATCCATGCCGGGCACGCCCCAGGCGCCTTCGCTGTGATCTACGCGGCCTTGCGGCGGGCGCTCTTCCTGGTGCCGCCGGAACGAATCCACCTGTGGGTGTTCGCCGTTCTGCGTGCGGCCACCGGTCCCGCGATGCTGCGCCGCGCACTGGCGCGGCGGTTGGCACCCAGCGATCCCTTGCTGGCCAGCACGGTGTTCGGAGTGCGGTTCCCCGGCCCGATGGGACTGGCCGCCGGCTTCGACAAGGACGGCCGCGGGCTGGAAACCTGGGGTGCCCTGGGCTTCGGATACGCCGAGGTCGGCACCGTCACGGCGCAACCACAACCGGGCAACCCCGAGCCCCGGCTGTTCCGGCTGCCCGAGGACCACGCGCTGCTGAACCGGATGGGGTTCAACAACGAGGGCGCCGGCGCGCTGGCCATCCGGCTGGCCCGGCACACCCCCGAGGTGCCGATCGGGGTGAACATCGGCAAGACCAAGGTCACCCCGCCCGAGGACGCGGTTGCCGACTACGCGGAGAGCACGCGGTTGGTGAGCGCACTGGCCGCCTACGTCGTCGTCAACGTCAGCTCACCCAACACCCCCGGATTGCGTGATCTGCAGGCCGTGGAATCGCTGCGGCCGATCCTGGCCGCGGTCAAGGCCGAGACCGCCAAACCCGTGCTGGTCAAGATCGCGCCCGACCTCTCCGACGCCGACATCGACGAAATCGCCGACCTGGCAGTCGAATTGGGGCTGGCCGGGATCGTGGCCACCAACACCACCATCTCGCGGGACGGGCTGGCCACACCTGGCGTGGCCGAACTGGGTGCCGGCGGGGTGTCAGGGCGCCCGGTCGCGCGACGGTCGCTTGAGGTGCTGCGCCGTCTTTACGGCCGGGTGGGCGACAAACTGGTGCTGATCAGCGTCGGCGGCATCGAAACCGCAGACGACGCGTGGGAACGGATCATCTCCGGGGCCACCTTGTTGCAGGGCTACACCGGGTTCATCTATGGCGGCGGCACCTGGGCCAAACAGATCCACGACGGCATCGCCGACCGGTTGCGCACCGGCGGATTCGCCTCGCTGAGCGACGCGGTGGGATCCGCCGCCCGCTGAGCCGAGCACGAGCGTGCGCGGAATGCTGCCCTGACACGGAGTGTCCGGCAGCAGACGCGCACGCTCGCGGTGCTGGGGGGTGTGAGCCGGAGGGGGAGCTACTTCTGCTCGTAGGTGCCGTGGATGACGGCGCGGGCGATCGCCTGACCGAACAGGTTGAAGCCCAGGTAGGCGGGGGTCGCTCCCTCGGGCAGCTCCAGTGACTCGACCGGCAGGGCGTGCACGGCGATGTAGTAGCGGTGCGGGCCGTGACCGGCCGGCGGGGCCGCACCGATGTAGCGCTTGAGGCTCGCATCGTTGGCCAGCGTGACCGCACCGCCGGGCAGGTCGCCGCCGTCACCCGCGCCGGCGGGCAACTCGGTGACCGAGGCGGGCAGGTCGGCCACGGCCCAGTGCCAGAAGCCCGAGGCGGTGGGCGCGTCGGGGTCGTACACGGTGACGGCGAAGCTCTTGGTCTCGTCCGGGAAGCCCGACCAGCTCAGCTGCGGCGAGGTGTCCGAACCGCCGGCGCCCATGATCCCGCTGACCTGATCGTTGGCCAGCGGCTGCCCGTCGCTGACCGATTCGGAGGTCAGGGTGAACGTCGGCAGCTTCGGCAGGTTGTCGTACGGAGATGTGCTCATGGTTCCCTCTCGTCGTGGCTCGTGCGGTCAGCAGTTCCGCAGAAAGTGTTCCAGAACGCGTGCGCCGAACTGCAGCGCATCCACGGGTACCCGCTCGTCGACGCCGTGGAACAACGCGGCGAAGTCCAGCTCCGGCGGCAGGCGCAGTGGCGCGAACCCGAAGCAGCGAATCCCCAACCGCTGGAACGACTTCGCATCGGTGCCGCCCGAAAGCATGTACGGCACAGTGCGGGCCTCGGGGTCCAACGCCAGGATCGCCGCATTCATCGCATCGACCAGGTCGCCGTCGAAGGTGGTCTCGTACGACGGCAGGTCGCGCTCCCAGCTGCGGGTGACGTCGGGACCGATCAACTCGTCGACCTCGCGTTCGAAGGCCTCCTTGCGGCCGGGCAGCACCCGGCAGTCGATCACGGCTTCGGCCGACGCGGGAATGACGTTGGCCTTGTAACCGGCCTTGAGCATGGTCGGGTTGGCGGTGTCGCGCAGGGTGGCGGAGACGATGCGCGCCACACCACCGAGTTTGGCGATGGTCCCGTCCAGATCCGGCGAGTTCACGTCGAAGTCGTAGCCGGTCTCCTCGGCCACCGCGGTGAGGAACTGCTCCACGGCCGGGTTGAGCACCAGCGGGAACTGGTGGCGGCCCAGGCGGTCGACCGCACCGGCGATCGCGGTGACGGCGTTGTCGTCGTGCAGCATCGACCCGTGACCGGCCCGCCCGCGGGCGGTCAGCCGCATCCAGGACAGTCCCTTCTCGGCGGTTTCGATCAGATAGAGCCGACGCTCCCCGCCGTCCTTGCGGGGCACCGTCAGCGAGAAGCCGCCCACCTCGCCGATCGCCTCGGTGACGCCCTCGAACAGATCGGGTCGGTTGTCCACCAACCAGTTCGCGCCATAGGTACCGCCGTGCTCCTCGTCGGAGACGAACGCGAACACCAGCTCACGCGGCGGCACGATGCCCGCGCGCTTGAAGTGCCGGGCCACCGCGATGGCCATCCCGACCATGTCCTTCATGTCGACGGCGCCGCGGCCCCACACATAGCCGTCCTTGACCGCACCGGAGAAGGGGTGCACGCTCCAGTCGGCGGGCTCAGCGGGTACCACGTCGAGGTGACCGTGGATCATCAGCGCGCCCCGGCCGGCGTCCGCACCGGGCAACCGGGCGAACACATTGCCCCGGCCCGGGGCGCCGGCCTCGACGTATTCGGTCTGGTAGCCGACCTCCTGTAGCTGCTGGGCGACCCAGTGGGCGCACTCGGCCTCACCCTTGGTGGTGGCCGGGTCACCTGTGTTGGAGGTGTCGAATCGAATGAGCGCACTGACGAGTTCGACTACCTCGTCCGCGCTGGAGGCGGGGACCGTCACAGAGTCCATTGGTACCACCGATTCGCTCCGGGACGCCGGTTTGGGTCTTGGGCACCCAATCCGATAGCCTTAGGCGCCCAGCCCGCAAGGCTGGCAAGTCCGAGTGGCGGAATGGCAGACGCGCTAGCTTGAGGTGCTAGTGCCCTATTAACGGGCGTGGGGGTTCAAGTCCCCCCTCGGACACCCGACTGAGGCGAGCGAAATGGACGCTCGCGTTCATTTCCGAGCCGATGGAGTGTGTTGAGCGGCGAAGCCGCGATCACACCCGATCAAGCCGGGTTCAATCTCCCGGCGGCCGCGGCAACCCAGGTCAATTCCTCGTGGAAGATGTCGCTGTGCGCGCCGGATGGCCCCTCGTCCTTTGCCACCACACTCGACGAGTCCAGGTTCAGTATCTGACCGGGCTGGAACGGGTAGCTCGCGCCCGCGTCGCCCAGGGCCTGTGTCTGGGACTGATATGCCCCGTGTGAGCCCATGGCCCGCCAGCGGAACAACGGATCCTCGACTGCTGCCGCGTCATCGCCGGCCGCGGCCGAGGCCAGCGGATAGAACGTTCCGAGCGCCCGGTCATGGCTGGAGAAACAGACGGTCAGCGGCCCGTCGATGCGGTTGAGCAGCCCCGTCAGCTCACCTGCGCCCTTCCGGAACGGCAGCCGCTCGGTGAAGGTGAACCGGGAGTACGCGCCCTGCAGCAGGGTCACCGCCTTCACCGGTGAGGGCTGGACATCGCTGATCCCCGCGATCGCATAGGACACCACCCTGGCCCCGAAACTGTGGCCGACCAGGTGGATCCGCAAATCGGGGAAGTCCGCGTGAAGCTGATCGATCACCGGCCCCAGCCCGCGCCGCCCCACCACTCCGGCGCGGTTCTTCATCTTCCAGTAGCTGAGTTGGCGCAGTGCCTCCTTGGCGCCGTGCCAGAGCCGCCCGGCGATATCGCTCAGACCCGCCGCTCCCCCGTCGGTGTCGTCGAATCGCACTCCGGCGGAAGACAACTCATCGGCGAAGGTGGTGAACAGCTTCTCCGGGTCCTGGTCGGGCGCGAGCATCCCGGGCCCGGCATCGGGGGCGTCGGCTTCACCGTCGTTGAACCCGGTCTGAGTGGCCGCGCTGAATTCACGCAACGCATCGAGCAACTCCGGGAGGCGATCGGTGTTCGGTGGGGCGGCCAGTAGGCCGGCGACCCGGTCCAGCTGCTCCTTGCCGTGCGGAAACATGTCCTTGAGCTCGGCGAGTTGGGCTGGGTCGATGGTGGCCGGCCCGGCGGGCACAGGGGCCGCCTCGTCACCCAGCGCCGCCGCACCGCCGCCATCGTGCGCCGCCGGTGCGGAGAAATCCGGGATGGGCTCGTCGCGCCAGAGCTGCGACGGCCACCGCACGCCGACGAAGCCGACTGCGCGAGCCGGGTCGAGCTGCGGTGCCAGTAGCCCGAACCACCGGCCGTACAGACTCGTCGCGGCCGCTTCGTCGTTGTTCCAGCCATGGGAGAACATGACCAGATCGGTCAACCCCGCCGCACCGATCCGATCCTTGAGGTCCGCCAGCACCACTGGGTCGGGATCGCCATCGGCATCGAATACCAGGCGCCAGGTCCGCTCTGCCACATTGTCGGTCATCGAATTCCCTTTCACGTCATACTGATTGCAGGGCGCGCAGGAGATCCAGCAGGCCACTGCCCTGGAATGCCGGGTCCCGGTTCAACGAGGTCGCCGATTCGACGAAGATGCGCTTGATCGCCTCCGGTTCGCTGACGAACTCGCGCTGAACCGAGAGGAATGCGGCTATCGCGCCGGATACGTGCGGAGCCGCCATGCTGGTTCCGCTCTCCTCGACGTAGACCGGCACGTCGTCGGCCACGGTGATCTGATTGGTGACCTTGTCCCGGCGACTTCCGGCCGCGGCCGAGGTGATGCGTTCCCCGGGTGCCACCAGGTCCGGTTTCCGCCGCCCGTCCCCGGTGGGGCCACGCGAGGAAAAGTACGAGACGCCGAAGGTGTGCGGCGAGCTCCGGTGCGTGGAGCCGACGGTGATCGCGCTCTCGGTGTTTCCCGGATCGTTGATCGTCATGTCGGCGGTGAACTTGACCGAGTCCTTGCCGAAGGCCGTGTTCAGTGACACGTAACCGGAATTGCCCGCGGCCACGACCACCACCACACCTGAGCGCACGGTCTTGTCGACCTCGATGCACATCGGGCTCTGCCCACACGCGTACCACTCGGCGTCGAACTCGTAGCCGAGGCTGAGGTTCACGCCGTGAATCCGGGGCACCCGCTCACTTCCGGCGTTGAGCTTCCGAACGTAGGCCAGGGCCTGCATCACCCGACTCACCCGGGAGGCCTCATCCCCACGGCCGAGCACCTTGAGGCTGACCAGCTTGGCCTTCGGCGCCATACCCGCCAGCCGCGACGGGTCTGCCACGGTGCGCGGCGCGGTGATCGGATCGCCCCCGTGCTCAGGATCATTGAGTCGCTTCTCGACCACCACCACGTCTTCGGGTTTGCGGTCCACCAATCCTCCGGCGATGATCCCGGCCACGTGCGTGCCGTGCCCGTCGGTGTCGGTCAGCGGGGCGTTGCCTCCGGTGAAGTCGCAATGCAGGTCGACCACCGCCGGATCGCTCAGGTTCTGATACGCCGCGAAGTGCGCGTGCTTCTCGTCGATGCCGGAATCGACTACGGCCCAGACGATTCCCTCGCCGAAGCTGTCGAACGACCGCTGCGCGGCGATGGCCTTGATGGTGGTCGAGGAAGCGTCGATCTGGGGGTGTACCTCGAAATCGGGCCAGATCCGGTAGACCGCCCGCTCGGTCCAGGACTGCGGGACCGCATCCGCGGAAACCAGGGACTTGATCTGGTCGGACGTCAGCTCGCCGGCCATGAACTGATCGGCCAGCGCCACGGGCGTCTGGGCCCCACCGACCAGCTCCCACAGCCGCGCCACGCGCTCGATCGCGGCGGCCACCGATGGCTGGAAGGTCAGGTTGAGCTCGATCATGATCGGTATGCGACCCTCGCTGCCTTCCCGCGCCATCGCGGTGCGCAGCGGCGGTGTCACGACGCCGGCGAGCACCGGATCGCGTTTGGGCGGTTCGGTGGTGCCGTCCTCCGGCGCCGCCGCGCATTCGCCCGCCGCAGCGGCAGCCCGCGCCCGAGGCTGAGTCGCCACCTCGGTCCGGACTCGCGCGTCCGCGACGGCTTGGCGTCCTGCCGCGGTCAACCGCACCGTGTCGCTCTTGGCCGTCTTCGGCGCGATCAGCCTGCGCCGGCGAAGTGTCGCGACGGCATCGTGAACCCGGTTGTGCCAGTAGGGGTTGGCATTCTCGTACTGCCGGTCACGCTCGGTGAACTGCGAAGCGAACCTGGCCGCGACGGCCTCGGCCAGCGACGTCATGTCGGTGACCGAGCCGCCCTGGCGGTCTCCCAGCACAGCCAGTACCCGATCTGCCCAGACATCCCCAGTTGAACTCACCGCGCTCCTCGGCACACTCCGCCACCCCAGGTTTTCCTGCGTCGATCGATGGTCGCTCAGAAGAGCCGGATGTACACGCGTATTCGACTACTCGAAACCCGACGAGGCCGCACATTCCGGATCGGGTAGCGCACTACTCATGTCATTTTCGCCCCGCTGCACAACAATCGTTTCCGGTAGGCGGCACCGCATTCTCCCCGGAGGGAAACAACGGATGGTGACCACGGCGCGACAGGCTCCAGCGATCATCGCCACGGCCTGGTCGCGGTCCCGGTCGGTGACGGTCACGCTGGGGGCCCGGTTCGCCCAGTGGGTCGACCAAGCGGTGGGCTGGCCACGCCTTCCCAAGATCATCGGCCTCGCGGTACTGGCCGGGCTTCGCCACCAGCTGCGCACGTCGAATCTGTATGCCGCCGAACCTGCCCCGGTAACCCCGGTCGGGCCGGTCGATATCGGCAACTATCTGGGTGCCCGGACGCGGGACGGTTCCTACAACGACCTGGCTGACCCGACGATGGGTGCGGTGGGTTGCCGCTTCGGCCGCAATGTCCCACCCGAACACTCATACCCGGAATCCGCCCAGCGGCTGCTCGATCCGAATCCACGGCTGATCAGCCGTACCCTGCTGACCCGCGATACTTTTCAGCCCGCGACGACACTCAATCTGCTGGCCGCGGCCTGGATTCAGTTCGAGGTGCACGACTGGTTCGCCCACGGCTCGGTGCCGTCCCGGCCCTGGGTGGTGCCGCTTCGCGACGACGACCCGTGGCCCCAGCGCCCGATGCGGGTCGAGCGCACCCCGCCGGATCCCCGCCCCGGCCGGGCCGGCCCGCCCAGCTACGTCACACAGGAGTCGCACTGGTGGGATGCGTCCCAGATCTACGGGACCACACCGGCATTCGCCACCGCACTGCGCGCCCCCGAGCACGGCAAGCTGCGCATCGACGACGCGGGGCTGCCGCCTCCGGAGGTCGAGGCGACCGCGGACCTGTCCGGCACGGCCGGAAATTTCTGGCTGGGTCTGGCCCTGCTGCACTCACTGTTCATGCGCGAGCACAACGCGATCTGCGACCACCTGGCCGGAGAATATCCCTACTTGACCGGCCAGCAGCTCTACGACAAGGCCCGCCTGGTCAATTCCGCGCTGATGGCCAAGATCCACACCGTGGACTGGACACCGGCGATCATCGCGCACCCCACGACGGTTACGGCCATGCGCGTCAACTGGTTCGGGCTCCTCGGCGAGCGCCTGGGCCCCCGGCTTCGGCAGCGCTTCGGCCGGATCAGTACCAGCCCCCTGCTGCACGGCATCCCCGGCTCACCGACCACACACCACGGTGTGCCGTACTCGTTGACCGAGGAGTTCGTCGCCGTATACCGGATGCACCCGCTCATCCCCGACGAGTTCACCTTCCGCTCACTGGCCGACGACCACGTCACCGCCCAGCACGAGCTTCCTGAGCTGTCGGTGCTCAACGTGCGCGCCAGGCTGGCAGAAAGCCCGATGGCAGACCTGTTCTACTCCTTCGGTCGGGCTCACCCCGGCGCGCTGTCGCTGCACAACTTCCCGCGACATTTGCAGCACATGCACCGCGTCGACGGTACCCTGATCGACCTGGCGACCATCGACCTGATCCGCTCTCGGGAGCGAGGTGTGCCGCGCTACAACCAATTCCGGGAATTGTTCCGGCTCAAGCCGGTCAAGACGTTCGAGGAGCTGACCGGCGAGACGGTGCTGGCGGCCGAACTTCGTGAGATTTACGACGACGACATAGACCTCGTCGACCTGATGATCGGCCTCTACGCCGAACCCAAACCGCCCGGATTCGGATTCAGCGACACCGCGTTTCGGGTGTTCATCCTGATGGCGACCCGCAGGCTGGAGAGTGACCGCTTCTTCACCGCCGACTTCCGGGAGGAGACGTACACCGTTGCCGGCATGAAGTGGGTGCGCGACAACGACATGCGATCGGTACTGCTACGGCACTTTCCCCGACTGTCCCCGGCCCTGACCGGGGTGGCCAACCCCTTCGCTCCATGGAACCCGGTGTCCCCCACCAGAAAGGCATCCGTATGACCGCAGCCATGACCTCCGCCGATGTACGTCGCGTGGCCGAAAGCCTCAATCCGGTCCGCTACCGCGACGATCTCGAACAACCGAAGGCCAGTGAAGCCAAGGACATAGAGAAGATCGTCAAAGCACTGCGCAAGAACAACGAACGTGCCTACAAGAAGTTCAAGCACGGCCTGCGCGATGCACACGCCAAGAGCCATGCCATCTTGCGCGGCGAGCTCATCGTCAACCCGGACCTACCCGAGGTGCTGGCCCAGGGAATGTTCGCCGAAGCACGCAGCTTCCCGGTGATCGCCCGCATCTCGACCACCTCCGGCGTACTGCGCAGCGACCGGAACCGCGGAGTACGCGGACTCGGCATCAAGGCCATCGGCGTGCACGGCGCCCGGGCCATGACGGACCCGGGCGACGAATCCAACGTGACGCAGGACTTCGTCCTGGTCACCCACGAAGAATTCCTGTTCGCCGACGCCCACGCGTACCGCACCCTCGGCATGCTCAGCGCCACCCTGCTGGCCAGGTTGTCCGACAGCGCATTGTGGGTAGGCAGCGAGCTGCTCGGCGCGCTCAAGAAGATCGGTCTGCCGATACCGCCGAATCTGGCGGTGTTCGTCGCCCCCAACCGCCCCATCCTGGGCGAGACGTTCTTCTCCTCCGCCCCGATCCGCTATGGCGATCATGTGGCCCGGTTCAAGTACGAACCCACCTCACCAGAGGTGAAAGCACTCGCCGATCAGACCCTTCCGCGCAATCCCGGGCAGGACGAGCACCGCGATCTCATCATGGAGTTCTTCGGAAAGCATTCCGCGGAATACACATTCAGCGTCCAACTGTGCCTCGACGAGCAGACCATGCCGATCGAGGATGCCACGAAACCCTGGAAGTCGCCCTATCTGCCGGTAGCCAAAGTCGTTTTCCCCCAGCAGAACCCGTACAGCGCCCTGCGCCGCGCATACGGCGACGATGTGTTGTCCTTCAACTCGTGGCGCGGCCTGCAAGCCCACCGCCCGCTGGGGTCCATCAACCGGCTGAAGCTCAAGGTGTACGAAGCGTCGAGCGACTTCCGGCACCAGGTGAACCGAATCGAGCGGCGCGAGCCCGCCGATATCTCCGAACTTCCGGATTGACGCCAGCGGACAGGGAAATACTTGCAATGGGAAGAACATTCGCCGCCACCGCCGACAAACACCGCCCCGTCGGCGCCTTGTTCGGCAGCGTTGGCGGCCCCATGCCCCTAGACTCAGGATTCATGCCTGGTCAGTGGCAGCTTTTGGACCGGCCCGCCGAGCACGAGGCCATTCGGGCCGCCCTCAGCGGGACGGACAGCTGCGGAGTTGTTCTCGTCGGAGCCGCCGGGGTCGGTAAGACCACCTTGGCGCGCACCGTGACTGCGTCGTTGAACCGGAAGGTGCACTGGGCCGCGTGCACCGAGTCGTCGCGCAGCATCCCGCTCGGCGCGTTCGCCCACTGGGTGTCCTCGTCGGGATCCCGCGATCCCATCGCCCTCATCGGGTCGGCACGCGAATCTCTGGTGGCCGAGGGCGACACCATCGTCGGGATCGACGACGCCCATTTGCTGGACCAACTCTCGGCAACACTGCTGCACCAGATCGCAGTGGAGCGCTCCGGTCACCTGGTGGCCACCGTGCGCAGCGGCGAGCCGGTTCCCGATGCCGTCACCTCACTGTGGAAGGACGGTTACCTCGAGCGCTTCGAACTCAATCCGTTCACCAAACAACAGAGCATCGCACTCATCGAAACCGTGCTGGGAGGGACGCTGGAGGGCCTCAGCGCCGACGTGATGTGGGAGACCTCCGGTGGCAATCCCCTGTTCCTGCGCAACATGGTCGAGGGCGCGGTCGACGCCGGCACGCTGACAAAGGTCAACGGGGTGTGGCAGTTTCGCGGCCCCACCGTCATACCCTCCGGCCTGATCGAACTGCTCGACGAACGGCTGGCCCACGCGGGTGAGGACGTACTGCACGCACTGAAACTGCTGTCGCTGTGCGAACCACTCGACATCGACGCGCTGGCCGAACTGGCGGGCGAGGACGCGGTGGACGCCGCCGAGATGCGCGGCCTGATCCGAATCGTCGCCGACGACGGTCAGACCAACGTCCGCTTCAGCCACCCGCTGTTCGGCGAGGCAGTGCGCCGCAGGGTCGGCACCGCGTCGGCCCGCAAGCTGCGGGGCCGCATCGCCAAGATCTTGCACGAACGCAACCTCGACTCGCCCGCCAGCCGAATCAAGTTGGCCGAGTTGGCGATCGAGAGCGACCAGGGCACCGACATCGAACTGCTGATCACCGCCGCAAAGGATGCGGTGTTCCTGTCCAACCTTCCGCTCGGGGAGAAGTTGGCCCGCGCGGCCTTCGATCACGGCGGGGGACTCAGCGCGGCCGCGCTACTGTCGCGCGCGTTGTTGTGGCAGGGACATCCGGCCCAGGCTGACAGCATCCTCGAACAGTTCTCACCCGCCGATCTCGATGAGATGGAACTCGTGCAATGGGGCATTCCGCGGGTGTCCAACCTGTTCTGGTCCCAAGGCGACGTGACGCGCGCCAGTCAGGTGCTCGCCCTCCTGCAGGAGCGGGTCACCCATCCCATCCTGAAACTGGTCGTCGATGCGACCGGTGCCGGCATGGCGGTGCATCAGAACCAGATTGCCGAAGGCCTTCAGATCGCCGAGCGGGTCCTGGCCAACCCCGAGGCACCGCGGCAGGCCGTGGATTTCGCGGCATTCGCCGCGGGGCTGTCGATGCCGCTGGTGGGCCGAGGCGAGGATTTCCTGCCGATCGCCTCACGCTGCCGGGCACAGCGCAAGACCACCGACGGCATGATCCGGATCATGGTGTTCTACGGCGAGGTGCTCGCTCTCGTCTACACCGGTCAGCTCGAACGGGCCCGGCAGCGCGCCGCTGAGTACGCCGAGTTCTCCTCGGCCGGCCAGTTCGCCGGCTGGGCCATCGCCAGGATCATGGACGGCGTGGCCGCTACCCACAGCGGGCGGTTCCGCGACGCCATCCGGTCCATCGAGCAGGCCCTGGCCGCGCTCAACGCGGAGAGCTCGCTGCCCTGGCAGCTGCCCGGCCGGCTGCTACTGGCCCGCGCCTACGCGGCAGTGGGCGACCCGGCCGACGCCGAGCGCGTGCTCGACGACGCCAAGGAACACTCGGGCGAGTTCATGGCGCTCCACGAACCCCTCCGGATGGTCGCCAACGCCTGGGTGGCCGCAGCCAAGGGCGGGCATCGCTCGGCAATCGACCTGGCCCGCGCCGCCGCCGATGCGGCGCATTCGTCGGGGCAATATGCGGTCGAGGCCGAGGCCCTGCACAGCGCGGCGCGGTTCGGCGATCGCAGCGTGACGCGTCGGCTGCAGGAGCTCGTCGACCGGGCCGGCGGCCCGCTGCCCGCGCTGTACGCGCGGCACGCCGCCGCGGTGGCCGCGGCCGACGCGACCGAACTGGACAAGATGTCCACCGCGTTCGAGGAGGCCGGGTTGCTGTTGTCGGCCGCCGACTCCGCCGCCCAGGCGGTGCCCCTGCACGACAAGGCCGGACACCGCCGCAACAGCACCGAATCCGCCGCGCACGCGCTGCAACTGGCGTCCAAGTGCGGCGGGGCGGCCACTCCGGCAATCCGGTCGGCCGCCCGGCCGCTGCCGGTGACCGGTCGCGAACGCGAAGTGGCCGGCCTGGTGGCCCAGGGCTTGTCGAACCGCGACATCGCCGAACGTCTGACCGTCTCGGTCCGCACGGTGGAAGGCCACATCTACCGGGCCTGCATCAAGCTGGGCGTGGCCGACCGAGACGAGTTGGCCAAGATCATCTGGAACGACCTGGGTCAGTAGACGTCGCGTACGTACCGTTTCTGGGCGACCAGGTCTCGTTTGTAACCTCGGGCGGCGTCGTCGGACATTCCGCCGTGGCTCCGCAGGATTGTGGTCAGCGTGGCGTCCACGTCCTTGGCCATCCGGGCGGCGTCACCGCAGACGTAGAGGTGGGCGCCCTCGTCCAACCAGCGCCACACCTCGGCGCCGCGCTCGATCATCTTGTGCTGCACGTACACCCGGTTGGCCTGATCTCGGGAGAAGGCCAGATCCAGCCGGCTCAGGAACCCGTCGGCAGCCATCCCCTCGAACTCGTCGCGGTAGTAGAAGTTCTCGTCGCGGTGCTGATCGCCGAAAAAGAGCCAGTTCCGGCCACGGTGTCCCAGCGCGCGACGCTCTTGCAGGAATCCCCGGAACGGGGCGATGCCGGTGCCCGGCCCGATCATGATCATCGGGGTATCCGCGTCCTCGGGTGGGCGGAAATGCGGAGAGCGCTGCAGGAACACCGGCGCGGCCGCGGCCCGGTCGGCGAGGAATGTCGAACACACCCCGCCCCGGTGCGCGCCGCCCGGCCCTCGGTATCGCAACACCGACACCGTCGTCTGGACTTCGTGCGGGCTGACCAGCGGGCTTGACGAGATCGAATAGTTGCGCGGGGTCAGCCGGACCAGAACCTCTTGCCACTGCTCGGGTTCGGCACGCACCGCGAACTCCGTCACCACGTCGAGACCGTTGCGGTTACGCAGCCAATTGCTGCGCCGCTCACCGGAATTGCGCAGGATCTTGGCGGCGGAGCGATCTGGGCAAGCGTCCGCGACAAACCGCAACAGGTCCGGCGTCACCCGGCAGATGTCGTACGACGAGATGAGGGCGTCACGCAGCGACTGCTCAACCCCGTCGACCTCGATCACCGAATCCGGACAGAGGGCGGTGGCCGCCAGCCAGGCGTCGACCACCGCCGGATCGTTGCAGGCATAGACACCCAGCGAGTCACCGACCGAATAACTCACCTCGTACTCGGAGATGTCGAAACCGAACTGACGCACCTCCTTGGCGGCAGTCGGGGCCGTCAAACGTTCGTTGCGCCCTAGGACAGCCAAAATCGGCTTGGCCCTGGTGAATTCGTCCGGCTCGGTGGGAATGATCGTGCGGATGCCGCTGCCGAGTGCCGCCGGCAGGGGCGTCGCACCGGTGAGCGCGGTGGTGACCGCATCGGCCCAGCGCCGCATCGGCTCGTCGTCGTAGGCCTCACAGTCGGCACGCTCGAGCAGCTTGGTCGCCCCCAGATCCGCCAGCCGCTGATCCAGCGATTTGGCGTGCCCGCAGAAGTTGTCGTAGGACTTGTCGCCGATGCCGAGAACCGCGTAGCGCAGGCCGTGCAGCTGTGGGGCGTCCGGACCCTGTAGCCGGTTCCAGAAATCGGCGCCGTTGTCCGGCGGCCCGCCGTCACCGAACGTACTGGTGACGACGAGGACGTCGCGTGCGGCGGCCAGATCGGCCAAGGCGAGATCGTCCATGTTGACCAACGAGGCCCCGTCGATGCGGCCCGCCAGCCCGGCCGCGAACTCCTCTGCGGTACCGGTCTGCGAGGCCCACAACACCATCGGCCCGCCCGGTACCGGTCGCCGGCCCGGCTCACTGTCGCCGGCCCGCGAGTAGCGTCCGGCGAGCACCCCGTCCACCCACAGGCGCACCGTGGCGCTGAGCGGCGCCGAAGCCGGGAGCACCGGCACGCCCACGGGTGCATCCGGCAGACCGGTGAAAAAGCCGGCCAGATAGATCTTTTCGTCGTGGCTCAGCATCGGCTTGGCTACGGCAGCCAATCCCGCCTCGGCTGCGAGCGGATGAAGTGCCGACGTGCCGTCGACCGATCGGACCGGGCGCAGGCTGACCGCGCACACCTTGAACTCCGGCTGCAGCGAGTCCGAGTCGACCGCGTCGTTGGTCACGGCGTTGACCGTGAGGTACTCGCCGTGTTCGTCGTTCCAGTGGAACGGCGCGAAGCAGTTGCCGGGCCGCACCCGGTCCGACACCTTGGCGGGCAAGACGGCACGCCCGCGCCGGGACGTCAACTCGACCTGCTGCCCCTCGACGATGTCGAGCTCGAGTGCGTCCATCGGGTGGATTTCGACGAACGGCGCGGGATTGAGTTTGTTGAGCTTGCCCACTTTGCCGGTCTTGGTCATGGTGTGCCATTGATGTTGCAGCCGACCAGTGTTGAGCACCATCGGGTAGTCGTCATCGGGCAGTTCGGCGGCGTCCATGTGCGGCCGGGCGTGGAAGACGGCCCGCCGCGACGGGGTTGCGAACGCCAGCCGGGGCCGGCGGCCGTCCGCGTCGACGAACAGATCCTGACTCACTCCGTCGTTGAGGTAACGGATGGGGTGACGGTCATCGGCACCGCCGGGGCCGTCGCCGGGCGGAACCGGCCATTGCAAAGGAGTTTCACGCAGCCTCGCGTAATCGGCGCCACGCAGGTCATATCCGGTCCTCGGATTGGCGAATTCGCGGATTTCGTCGAAGATCTCCTCGGCGGACCGGTAGTCGAAGTGCTCGGCGAATCCCAGCTGCGTCGCGACCTGGCAGATCAGCTGCCAGTCCGGCCGGGCCTGCCCCGCCGGGGCGACCGACGGAGACAACAGGGTCAGATTGCGCTCCGAATTGACCATGACGCCTTCGGCTTCCGCCCACAGCGCCGCGGGCAGCAAGATGTCGGCGTAGTGGTTGGTGGCCGTGGACCGGTAGGCGTCCTGGACGACGACCAGCTCAGCGGCCTCCAAGCCGTTGATCACGGTCTTCCGGTTGGCCACGCTGGCAACCGGATTCGTGCAGATGATCCAGCAGGCCTTGATGTGTCCCTGTTCCATCTGTTCGAACATGCCGATGGTGCCCGGTCCCACCTCGGTGCGGATGGTGTCGGGTTCGAGGCCCCACCGGGTCTCGACGAAGGCCCGGTCGTCAGCGGCAAGGACCGACCGCTGACCGGGCAGCCCCGGCCCCATATAACCCATTTCCCGGCCGCCCATCGCATTGGGCTGGCCGGTCAGCGACATCGGTCCGCTGCCCGGGCGGCAGATCGCGCCGGTGGCCAGGTGCAGGTTGCAGATCGCGTTGGTGTTCCAGGTGCCGTGGGTGCTCTGGTTGAGCCCCATGGTCCAGCAGCTCATCCACTCCCCCGCCTCGGCGATCATCGCTGCGGCAGTGCGGATGTCGGCTTCGGGGATTCCGGTGATCTCGGCGACCCGGTCCGGCGGGTAATCGGCCAGGAAGTCCGGCATCGCCTCCCAGCCGGTGGTGTGCTCGGCGATGAACTCGTGGTCGATGGCACCGGTCTGGAGCAGCAGGTGCAGCAGGCCGTTGAGCAGCGCCAGGTCGGTTCCCGGTTTGATCTGCAGGAACAGATCGGCGCGTTCGGCCGTCGCGGTGCGGCGGGGGTCCACCACGATCAGCTTGGCGCCGGCCTTGAGCCGATCGGCCATGCGCAGGAACAGGATCGGATGGCAGTCGGCCATGTTCGCGCCGGTGACGAAGAACAGGTCGGCCCGGTCGAAGTCGGTGTAGGACCCTGGCGGACCATCGGATCCGAGCGACTGTTTGAAACCCGTGCCCGCACTCGCCATACACAACCGTGAATTCGATTCGATGTGGACGGTGCGCAGGAAACCCTTGGCCAGCTTGGTGGCCAGGTACTGCGCCTCCAGCGTCATCTGGCCCGACACATACAGGGCCACGGCGTCGGGGCCGTGCGCGTCGATGATGGCCCGCAGCCGGCGTCCCGCCTCGGCCACCGCGTCGTCCACCGGTGCCGGTACCAGTTCATCTCCGCGGGTGGGGCGCAGCAAAGCGGTCGTGAGCCGGTCGTCGTCAGCGGCCATCATCTCGGCGTGCATCGCCCCCTTGGTGCACAGCCGTCCGAGATTGGTGGGGTGCAGCTTGTCGCCGCTGACCCGGGCGATCACCGTGCGGCCGTCGTCAACCCTGGTAGTGACCTCGATACCGCACCCGACGCCGCAGTACGAACACGCGGTCCGGTGTGTCTTGTCCGGGGTTGATCCCGAGCCCGCGCCGTCCGCCATGCCCCCATGGTGTGGTGAGGGTGTTGTCGGATCTTTCCGGCGGCGTTATCGGCACGAAAACTGATCCTCACCGCGCACCGTAGCGTCCTGTGAGGACGGTAATCCCTGTTCAGGACGTGTTAGTGACGGTCGGGTTTGACCGCCAGCACCGGTTTCGGGCACTCCAGCAGCAGCTGTTGCGACACGCTGCCCAGCAACAGCTTGCCCACGGGGCTGCGGTGCCGGATGCCGATCACCAGCAACTCCGCGTCGTCGGCGTCCATCGCGTCGAGCAACTCGGTGGCCGCGTCCACGCCCACCGGCTGACGCAACTCGAACGGCACACCGCCCTCCCGCAGCCGCTCCTCGACATCGTGCACCTGGCCGGAGCCGGCGAACCGGGGATCCGCGTAGGCGTCACCCGCGGTCGCGTTGATCACCAGCAGGCTGGTGCCTCGCAAGGCAGCCTCGGCGATACCGTGTTCGACAGCGGCCACGCCGAACACGTCGGCGGAGTAGCCGATCACTATCATCTCTGGGCCGCCTTCTCCTGTTGATCCGCATCGTCCTCGACGATCAGCAACGTCTCCTCGCTGCGGTGCATCAGCTTGAGCACCAACGGCATCAGCAACAGGATCGCCATGAGCACGTAGGTGACGATCGCGACAGGTTCGGTGAACAGGCTCGTCCAATCACCGCCGCCGAGTTGCAGGCTCTGACGCAGCTGACGTTCGATGCGTGGACCCAGGATCACCCCGATGATCAAGGGCAGCACCGGCAATCCGAACCGCCGCATCATCAGACCCAGCAGCCCGAAGACCAACAGCAGGGCCAGATCCAGCGGTTGCACGTTGACCGCTAGGGCACCCAGCGTGGCGAAGAACAGAATGCCCGCGTAGAGGTACGGACGCGGAGTGCGCAGCAGCTTGGCCCACAGCGGCGCGAGCGGCAGATTGAGCACCAGAAGCAGGAAGTTTCCGATGAACAGGCTGGCGATCAGCGTCCAGATCAGCAGTGGTTCCTTCTCGAAAAGGGTTGGACCGGGCTGAATTCCGTAGGAGACGAACGCCGTCAGCATCACCGCCGCGGTGGCATTGGTGGGCAGGCCCAGCGACAGCATCGGCACCAGGGTGCCCGCCGCCGAGGCGTTGTTGGCGGCCTCCGGGCCGGCCACACCCTCGATGGCCCCCTTGCCGAACTCCTCGGGATGCTTCGAGAGCCGTTTTTCGGTGATGTAGGACAGGAACGTGGGCAGCTCGGCACCGCCGGCCGGCAGCGCGCCGAAGGGGAATCCGTAAGCGGTGCCACGCAGCCACGGCTTCCAGGACCGGCCGAAGTCCTGCCGGCTCATCCACGGCCGCCCTACCGGGATCACGTCGGCCGGCCGGCGGCGCAGGTGTGCGGCCACCCACAGCGCCTCGCCGAGCGCGAAGATCGCCACCGCGATCACCACGATGTCGATACCGTCGGATAACTGGGGCAGGCCGAACGTGGCGCGCGGCTGACCGGTCAGGAAGTCGATGCCGACGACGCCGATCGCGAGTCCGAGGAACAGCGAGATCGCGCCGCGCAGCTTGGAGGAACCCAGCACGGCGGTGACCGCGACCAGTGCGAACAGCATGATCGCCAGGTAGGAGGGTGCGCCGAGGGTCACCGCGAACCGGGATATCGGCGGCGCGAACGCGGCCAGTAGTGCGGTGCCGATCGCGCCCGCCACGAAGGAGCCGATCGCGGCGGTGGCCAGGGCCTGGGCGGCGCGGCCGGCTTTGGCCATCTTGTTGCCCTCGATCGCGGTGATCACCGACGAGGATTCACCTGGCGTGTTCAGCAGGATCGAGGTGGTCGATCCGCCATACATCCCGCCGTAGAAGATGCCGGCGAACATGATGAATGCCGCACTCGGGCTGACGTTGTAGGTCACCGGCAGCAGCAGCGCCACGGTCATGGCCGGGCCGATGCCCGGCAGCACACCTACCGCGGTGCCCAGCAACACACCGATCACGGCGTACAGCAGGTTCATCGGGGTTGCGGCCTCGGCGAACCCCTGAAGCAACCATTCGAAGTTGTTCATCTACAGAATCCCGTCCAGAATGCCTGCGGGCAGCGGGATTCCGAGCCCGGAGTAGAACGCATAGAAACTCGCCACCGACAGCACCGCGCCGATCACGAGGTTTCGGAGGTAATGACGGTTGCCCAGAATCATTGCCGCACCGGCGAACAGCAGGGCACCGGTGATGGCCCAACCCAGAGGTTTGACCAGAACGATCACCAGGACGAACAGCCCGACCAGCAGGCCCACCGTGCGCCAGTCCCCCGGCATGTTCGGGTCGACGTCCTCACCGGCGTCGGCCTCGCCCACCGATCCGCGCGGGATGGCTAGCGCCAGGATGAGCGCGAGGACCATGAGCACGATCCCGATTCCCAGCGGAAACGCCCGCGGCCCAACGGGATCGACCTTGGCGAACCCGCTGGTCAAGGTGAGCGCGTCATAGATCAGGAATCCGCCGACGGCCGCCAGGACCGCACACACCAGATACTGGGCCTTGTCGACCTTCACAACAGCCCCAATTCGTTGAGCGTCGTCGAGACCGCCGGTCCTGGTCCCGAAGGAACTGTTCGAAGTCCGCCCCGGTGCTGAACGCGTCACTCCAGCCGTTCTTGACCAGCGCGTCGCGCCACTGCTGGGTGCCGTGCAGATCGGTCAGTGCCCGCACCATCGCGTCCCTGGCCTCACCGGAAATACCTGGCGGCGCCAATATTCCGAGCCAGTTGGTGAAGGTGAGGTCGATCCCGGCCTCGGTCAGGGTGGGCGCATCGATCCCCTCGACCCGTTCGGCACCCGATACCGCCAGCACCCGAACCTGACCGGCCTCGATCTGGTCGACGAACTCGCCCAGCCCCGTGGTGCCCGCCGCGATCTTCTTGCCCAGCAGGGCCGTCAGCAGGTCGCCACCGCCGTCGTAGGTTATGTAGTTGACCTTGCGCGGGTCCACTCCGACCGCCCGCGCGGTCTCCATCGGGAACAGGTGATCGGGCCCACCGGGTGAAGACCCGCCGCCGATCGTCACCTTGGCCGGATCAGCCTTCCACGCCGCGACCAGATCGCCGATGGTCCGGAATGCCGAATCCCCGGGCACCAGAATGCCTTCCTGCTCTTCGACCATCTTGGCCAGAGCCGTCGCGTCGGAAGCGCGCGCCGAGGAACCGTTGGTGTACACCGCTCCCACCACCCCGAGCCCCATCATCATCATGAGGTCGTCGTTGCCCTTTTCGTTCATCAGGCGCGCCATCGCCACGGTGCCGCCGGCCCCGATGACGTTGAACACCTCGATACGCCCGGTGATGTCGGTGTCCTCCATGACCTTCACCGCGGTACGCGCCGTCAGGTCGTAGCCCCCGCCGGGACTGTTGGGCACCATCATGCGCAGCCGGTGCAGGCCACGGGATTGGTCACCGCGGGTAACACCGCAGGCCGTCACCGCCATCACTGCTACTACGGCCACCATCAGCGCGGCGCCCAGACGTCGAAACCTCATGTTCAGCAATACTGGACCCCGGACGTGACGCAGGTCACGCATTCGGACGCAAAGGAAGTTTTGTACGTTGAGTTCACCGGCTGCGGGTTCACCGGTCGCGCGGGCCCGGTTGTTGCCGGGCAACACCTTGGCCGGACGCTTCCTGGTGTTCCAGCTGCTGGTGGTCGCGGTGGTCCT
Source organism: Mycolicibacterium senegalense (assembly GCF_019645875.1). Classification (GTDB taxonomy): domain Bacteria; phylum Actinomycetota; class Actinomycetes; order Mycobacteriales; family Mycobacteriaceae; genus Mycobacterium; species Mycobacterium senegalense. The sequence goes on from NZ_CP081000.1 coordinate 3,273,258, forward strand.
GATCGCGGTGGCCGCGGTGTCGGTCGCCCAATCGGCCCGGGAATTCCGGGACGTCCGCGGTCAGCGGATGATCGCTGTTGCCGAGAACATGGCCTCCACACCGATCGTCCGGGACCGCTATGACGACCCGTTCGCCGCGCAGGTGCTCGCACCCGAAGTCGACCGCGCGGTGGCCCTCTCGGGCGCTGATCTGGCCGAGATCGCCGATCCGGCCGGGATTGTGCGCGTGTCGTCCGATCCCGCGCGTGTCGGACAACGCCTCGACCTGCGCGCCACCCTGGCCGACGAAGGCCGCGCCTGGTCCGGCGACATCGACGTCGAAGGCACGCATCGGTTGGTGGGCCAGGTACCCGTCCTGGCGACCGACGGTGCCGTGCTGGCGATCGTCTCGGTCAGCGAGCGCTACCCGTCGGTGTGGGAGTTGTTGGGCGGCGCCGGCGAACGGCTGCTGATCTATCTCGGGCTGGGCGCCGCGCTCGGGATGCTGGCGTCATGGCTGCTGTCGCGTCGCATCAACCGCCACACCCGTGGGCTGGACATCGCCGAGCTCGCCAGCCTGGCCGATCACCGGGAAGCCCTGCTGCACAGCATCCGTGAGGGTGTGGTGGCGGTGAACAACGAGGGGTTCATCACGGTGATCAACGACAGCGCATCCGATCTACTGGGCATCGGCGCCGACGCGGTGGGACACCGGGCCGACGAGGTCGGCCTGGAACCCGCCGTGGTGACATTCCTGTTGTCCGGTGGGGGAAATCGCGCCGACGGCTCCGACGTGGTGATCACCACCCGCACCCGGGTGCTGGCGCTCAATCGCCGCGCGGCCCGCAGCCAGGGCAGGAGCATCGGTACCGTGACCACCATGCGCGACAGTACCGAGCTGGCCGCCCTGCAGGCACAACTGTCCTCCCACCGCAGCGTGACCGACACGCTGCGGGCGCAGACCCACGAGTTCTCCAACCAGCTGCACACCATCTCCGGTCTGGTGCAGCTGGGCGAATTCGACGCGGTGCGAGACGTGGTGGGCACCCTGACCCGACGTCGAGCCGAGATCAACGAGGCTGTCACCCAACATGTTTCCGACCCCGCTGTGGCCGCACTGCTGATCGCCAAGACATCACTGGCCGCCGAGAGCGGGGTCACCCTCGCCCTGACCGACGACAGCCATCTCAGCGCACTCGCCCCGGCCCTGGCCACAGACGTGATCACATTGCTGGGCAACCTGATCGACAATGCCGTCGACGTGTCGGTCGGCTCGGCAGCCGCTCGGGTGAGTGTGCGCATCGACGACTCGGCCGGGTTGACTCTGGCCGTCTCCGATTCGGGACCCGGTGTGCCCGAACATCTTCGGGAATCGATTTTCTCTCGGGGCGTCACCTCCAAGGCTCAGGTGCCCGGCGGCAGGGGTATCGGGTTGGCCCTGGTGCGCCTGGTGACCGCTCAGCACGGCGGCAACGTCGAAGTCAGCGACGCACCCGGCGGCGGCGCCCTGTTCGTGGTGCGGCTCAATGCGTGACGTACTCGTCGTCGACGACGACTTCATGGTGGCCGAGATACATCGCCGCTTCGTCGACCGGGTCGACGACTTCCGCACGGTGTCGGTGGCGCACAACGGAACCGAGGCCCTCGCCGCCGCCGCCCGATACCTGCCCGACCTGATTCTGCTCGACGTCTACCTACCCGACATGACCGGGTTGGAGGTGCTCCGACGGTTGCGCGCCGAAGGCAACCGAGTCGGGGTCATCATGGTGACCGCCGCGCGCGAACTCGACACCGTGCGCGGCGCGCTGGACGGCGGGGCCGCCGACTACCTGGTCAAACCCTTCGAATTCGATCAACTGCGGGCCAAGCTGGTGACCTTCGCCACGCGCGCCGAGGCGCTGGCGGGCGAAGGCGGTGCCGATCAATCGACCATCGACGCCCTGTTCGGCGGCCCGGCCGCTGCCCTGCCGAAGGGCCTGGGCGCCGAGACCGGCCGTCTGGTGATGGAAGCGGTCCGCAACGCAGGCGAGGTTTCGGCCTCCGAATGCGCTGAGCTGGTGGGCATTTCACGGGTCAGTGCGCGGCGTTACCTGGAGTACTACCTGGGCACCGGGGCCCTGGAACTGCGGTTGCAGTACGGTGCCGGCCGCCCCGCGCGACGCTACCGAGCCAGGTGAGCACCCGAGCCTTGCGCAGATCGCCGAATCGGCCTGAAGGTCCAAAAAGTGGACCTGAAATGACGTCGTCGGCAGATACCGAAATAATGGCGGTGTGACATCGAAGGTTCTGTTCCTCCGCAACGACTGCACGGCCACCGAGGCCATGCTGGCCGATGCCTTCACCGGATGCGGATTCGACATCGAGACGTTCGACGTCGTCGCTCCCGGGCAGGCCGACCATCCCGCCGGTCCGGTGACCTTCCCCGACCCCACGGACTATGACGTGATCGTTCCGCTGGGCGCCCGCTGGGCGGTCTACGACCAGGCTCTGGTCGACAGCTGGGTGGGAGCCGAGATGGCCATGGTGCGCCGCGCGGTGGAGTCCGGGGTCGGGGTACTCGGCGTGTGCTTCGGCGGCCAACTCATCGCGCAGGCTCTCGGCGGAAGCGTCAGCAGATCTCCCGTGCCCGAGATCGGGTGGTACGACGTGGCCAGCAGCGATGGGCAACTGGTCCCCGGCGGCCGGTGGTTCCAGTGGCATTTCGACCGCTGGACCGTGCCGCCCGGGGCCACCGAGATCGCCCGCACACCCGACGCCTCACAGGCATTCGTCCTGGGCACGGCACTGGCCCTGCAGTTTCACCCCGAGCTCGATTCGGACCTGCTGGAAGTCTGGTTGACCCACGACCGCGACGGCGAGGTGGCCGGAACCGGACGCAGCCATGACGAATTGCGCTCGCAAACAAAGGAATTCGTCGACGATGCGGCCGACCGTCTGAGCGCACTGGTCCGCGGCTTCCTGAACCGGGTGGTCCGGGCCGAGCCGTCGACGTAGGCTGGCAGGAGCCGGCAGAAAACGCCGAGTGCCGGCGACAGTGTTTATGAACGCCTGGAGTCTGCGAACCGGCAGAGATCGCATCTACCAGGACCGCCACGAAGCGGGCCGGGTCCTGGCCGAACAACTGGTGTCCTATCGGGACCGGCCCGACGTGCTCGTCCTGGGGCTGGCCCGCGGCGGGGTCCCGATCGCCGCGGAAGTCGCCTCCCACCTGCACGCACCGCTCGACGTCTTCGTGGTCCGCAAGCTGGGCGTACCGCAGTGGCAGGAGCTCGCCATGGGTGCGGTGGCCTCGGGAAGCGGACTGGTACTGAACGACGCCCTGGTGAACCGCCTCGGCATCGACGACGACACCGTCACCGAGACCATCCGGCGCGAAACCGCCGAGATCGAGCGCCGCGAACAGGCCTATCGCGGCGGCCGAGCCGCCCCTGAGCTCGCCGGTAAAACGGTGATCCTGGTCGATGACGGTATCGCCACCGGCGCCACGATGCTGGCCGCCGTCCGCGCGGTGCGGGCGGCCGAGCGCGTGGTGGTGGCGGTACCGGTCGGCCCGGCGACGCTGAGCAGTCAGCTACAGGACGAGGCCGACGAGGTGGTGTGCACCAGTACCCCCGCCGCGTTCGAAGCGGTCGGCCAAGCATTCGTGGACTTCCACCAGGTCAGCGACGAAGAGGTGCGCCGCCTGTTGGCCGAGTCCACCGCGGACCCAGGCCAGGCCTAGTTCTTGTGGCGCTCGGCGGAATCGTCGGCTTCGACGTCCACATCCGCGGCGTCGGACTCCACAGCGACATCGGATTCGGGCTCGGCGACCAACTCGTCGGGGTAGTCGACCGGCTCATCCACCGCGTCGAAGGTGTCCGTCGTCGCGGTCGCGTCGGCCCCAGCCGCGGAGTCGGAAGCCACCACGGTGTCCTCACCGTCGCCGGACTTCGTCCCGCGCGAGCGTTCCCGCAACGCGTCGACGATCAGCAGCAGCACACCGATCACGCTGGCACCGATACAGACCCAGGCGATCAACTCATTGCTGGTGACGACCGCGGTCACCAGCGCTGCCAGGCCGATGACGGCAAGCACGAGCGCAATGATCAACATCGTTCAACCCTAAGTGTGGTGGCCCGGGACCGGGCCGGTTCACGACAGTGCGAGGAGGTCAGTCGTGCCGGTCAGTTGTTGCCGCGGTTGAACTGGCTGAAACCACCAGCCGAGTCGTTGTTGGCACTGGAATCCACCGGTGCGGCCGAGCCGCGCTGGCCCAGCTCTTCCAGCTGAGACTCCAGATAGGTCTTCAGGCGTGTCCGGTACTCACGCTCAAACGTGCGGAGCTGCTCGAGGCGACCTTCCAGGACCGTGCGCTGCTGGTTGATCGTGCCCATGATCTCGGAGTGCTTACGCTCGGCGTCGGCCTGCAGGGCGTCGGCCTTCTCCTGGGCCTGACGCAGCTGGGTCTCCGAGCGGGTCTGGGCATCGGCCAGCATGGCGTCGGCACGGGTGCGGGCCTCCGAGACCGTGGTCTCGGCGGTCTTGCGGGCATCGCTGACCATGGCGTCAGCCTGGGCCCGGGCATCCGAGAGCAACTTCTCCGACTCGGCCTTGGCCGTCGAGGTCAGACGATCGGCGGTGTCCTGCGCCAGGCTGAGCACCCGCGCGGCACGTACGGCGGTGTCTTCGCTGGGCGGCGCGGCGGGGGCGGCCGGCGCCGGGGCCTCGTACACCGGCTGGGGCGCCGGGGTGGGCTCGGGCTCGGGCTCGTACAGCGGGATGGACTGGGTGGACGAAGCGCCACCGCCGGCCCGTGCCGATGCCAGTTCCTGATCGAGCTCGGACACGCGCTGCCGAAGATCGGCGTTTTCCTCGATGAGCCGAGTCAGCTCGTTCTCAACCAGATCGAGAAAGGCATCGACCTCGTCCTCGTTGTAGCCACGTTTGCCGATGGGCGGCTTGCTGAACGCGACGTTATGGACGTCCGCTGGTGTGAGCGGCATTGTCTGCCCCCTTGAAGTCTTGGACCGTCAACCGATGTCAAAGTGTAAAGCCTTGCTTGATCGCAACTGGAGTCCATCCTGTCACACCAGACCCGGCGGTTGCAGTGGAGGCCTATTTTTAAGAACGAATTTCAATCTTCTTACGCAATTGTGGACCATTCGGCAAACGGTGAGATCGAGCCTTCGTCCACCGCTCGCGGCGACGGTCTACATGGCCGCGCTGAACGCCAATTGCATCCCGATGAACGCCGCGAGCAGCAGCACCATGATCGACAGGTCGAAGCGCACAGCGCCTATCGTGAGCTGGGGAATGAGCCGCCGAAGCAGTTTCACCGGCGGATCGGTCACGGTCATGATGAGCTCGAGCACGACGACGGTCAGACCCTTGGGATGCCAGTCACGGCTGAAGGACCGGATGAACTCGACGACGACGCGCGCGATCAGCAGAAGCCAGAAGATGAACAGCGCGAAACCGAGAATTTCGAAGAACAGCGACAACTGAGCCGACCTCACTACGCACAGGGTTGTGTGACATTGGATACAGGTCGCCGTAGGCCGGACACATCTCACACAGATGACGTGGTCAGCCGGTAGTGCGACGCCGCCAGCCTACCCGGGCACGTTACGCCCGGCGGTGTACGTGCGGCGGCGTCGCCGTCCTGGTGACAGGGCCCTACTGGTAGGCGTAGAAGCCGGCCTCGGCGATCCGGCGCCGCTGCTCGGCACTGACATCGACGTCAGCGGGCGACAACAGGAACACCTTGGTGGCCACCTTGTCGAATGAGCCGCGCAGCGCGAACGCCAGACCGGCCGCGAAGTCGACCAGACGCTTGGCGTCGGCGTTGTCCATCGAGACCAGGTCCATGATCACGGGGGTGCCGTCGCGGAACCGTTCTCCGATGGTGCGGGCCTCGCTGTAGTCCTTGGGCCGCAGCGTGGTGATCTTGGCCAGCGGGCTGCCCGCCTCGAACAACTCGGCCATCCGGCGCGGGTCCATTGCCAGCGAGCCGCGGGTGGATCCGGCCAGCGCACCCAGACGCGGTGCGGGACGGTCGAATTCGCGGGGGCCGCGCATCCGGGCATCGAACCGCTGCTCATCGGCGAAACCGCCGCCCGGGTAGCCGCCGCGGTAGGCCGGGCCCTCGTCGTACTCGGGGGCCTCATAGCCGTAGCCGTCTTCTTCGAAGCGCTCCTCACGGGGCCGCCGGGCGTAGCTGCGGGCAGCTCCGCGGTCGTCGTCCTCGTAGTACTCGTCGTCGTAGTCCTCCATCGGCGCCATGCCGAAGTAGGCCTTGACCTTGTGCAGTGTGCTCATCTCGGCGACCCTTCTGCTGACGATGGGGGTGGTGGTGTCTGTGATGAAGATGTGACTGGTGTGACTACTTCCGGTGACGTTAGCGGGCGTTGCCCCATGAGCGCGGTACCGACACGCACACACGTGGATCCGTGTTTGACCGCGCTTTCGAGATCTCCGGACATCCCCGCCGACAGTTCGAGGCGGTGCTGGTAGTGGCGTTGCACGCGGTCACGTTCGGCGGCCAGCCGGGCGAATGCGTCGTCGGGATCCCATTCCAGGGGCGGGATTCCCATCAGGCCGACGAACTCCAGCGCCTCGGCCGTGTTCGCTGACCCACAGATTTCGTCGACGAGATCGGAGGCATTCACGTCGACCCCGCCCCGCTCGGTGTCCCCGTCGAGACTGATCTGGATGTAGACCCGCAGCGGCTGGGCCCGCGCGCCGGTGCCCAAGGCTTCGCCCGCAGCCCGATCCAACGCGGTCAGCAGGCGCATGCTGTCGACCGAGTGCGCGGTGTGCGCCCAGCCGGCGACGGCGCGGGCCTTCTTGCGCTGTATGCGCCCCACCATGTGCCAGCGAATCGGCACGTCCGGTAATTCCGCGTGAACAGTTCGGACTTTTTCGGCTGCCTCTTGTTCGCGGGATTCACCAAATGCGAGGCACCCTAATTGATTGAGAATAATGACATCGGTAGCCGGAAAGTATTTCGTAATGGGGAGCAATTCAATTTCATTGACATTTCGCCCGACCGATTCCGCGGCCCGAGCCAGACGTGCCCGCGCCGCACCGAGCGCGGCGGTCAACTCGGCCGTCCGATCGGCGTCACGCCCGCGCTGCACGGCGCTCATCTCACCCTCACTCCAGGCTCGTTCTCCGGTTTGTTCACCGGGGCTGCTCCATCCACACCACACTCGCCAGACGCCCGGTCGGTGCACTGCGGCGATGACTGAACAGCGCGCGGTCGGCGACCGTGCACCGCGGGTCCACGTCGATCGCGGTGACACCCAAAGCCGTTAGCTGCCGGGCGATTCCGGCTCGGAGATCCAGTCCGGGCGTGCCGCGTGAGGTGGTGGTACGCGATCCGGGCAGGACGGCCTCCACCTCGGCGGCCATCTGCTCGGGCACCTCGTAGTTGGCACCGCTGACAGCCGGCCCGAGCAGCACCGAGATATCCCCGACGTGCGCACCGGCGGCCTGCATCGCCTCCACGGTCCTGACCACGATGCCCTTCTGCGCGCCCACCCTCCCGGCATGGACGGCCGCGACGACTCCGGCGCGGGCATCGCCCATTAATACCGGCACGCAATCGGCGGTCACCACGGCCAATGCCAAACGGGGCGTCGTCGTCACCAATGCGTCGGCATTATCGACCGCGGTGTCGCGCGGACCGTCCACCATGACGACGTGATCGCTGTGCACCTGATTCATCCAGACCAGCGCATCGGCGCCGACCGCGGCAGCCAATCGCCGCCGGTTCTGCGCCACCGCCCGCGGATCGTCGCCCACGTGGTCGCCCAGATTGAACGAGTCGAAGGGCGGGGCCGAGACGCCGCCGGCACGGGTGGTCGTCACCCGTCGAATACGAACACTCACGTTCCCAGTATCCGAACCCGCCGGGCCCGGCTCAGTGCCGCATGAAGGGCGGCACGTCGACATCGTCGTCGGCGATCCCGCCGTCTCCGTCGCCACCCACACTCACGGTGGCGCCATTCGTGTGTGCCGGCACACTCACCGCGTCCGTCGGTTCGAACAGCGAGGTGGTCACCTTGCCGGCGCGCCCCGAGGCGATCGGCTGGGTCTGCGCCGCACTCGGACTGACCACCGGCTTTCGGCTCGGACCGGCGCTGTCGAAGCCGGCTGCGATCACCGTGACCCGAACCTCGTCGCCGAGCGAATCGTCGATCACCGTGCCGAAGATGATGTTGGCCTCGGGATGCGCTGCGTCCTGAACCAGCGAGGCGGCCTCGTTGATCTCGAACAGACCCAGGTCGCTGCCACCGGCCACCGACAGCAGCACGCCCTGAGCCCCTTCCATCGAGGCTTCCAGCAGCGGCGAGTTGATCGCGATTTCGGCAGCCTTGAGGGCACGGCCGTCACCGCGCGCCGAGCCGATACCCATCAGCGCCGTGCCAGCCCCGCTCATCACACCCTTGACGTCGGCGAAGTCGACGTTGATCAGACCGGGTGTGGTGATCAGGTCGGTGATGCCCTGAACACCGTTGAGCAGCACCTCATCGGCACTGCGGAACGCGTCCATCAACGACACCGCGGCGTCGCCCATCTGGAGCAGACGGTCGTTGGGAATGACGATGAGCGTGTCGCAGCTTTCGCGCAACGCCTGGATTCCGTTCTCGGCCTGGTTGCTTCGCCGCTTGCCCTCGAACGAGAACGGTCGCGTCACCACACCGACGGTGAGCGCGCCGAGCTTGCGCGCGATCGATGCGACGACGGGTGCGCCACCGGTTCCGGTGCCGCCGCCTTCGCCTGCCGTGACGAACACCATGTCGGCGCCGCGCAGCAGCTCCTCGATGTCGTCCTTGGCGTCCTCGGCGGCCTTGCGGCCCACTTCGGGATCGGCGCCTGCGCCGAGGCCGCGGGTGGAATCGCGGCCCACGTCGAGCTTGACGTCGGCGTCGCTCATCAAGAGCGCCTGTGCGTCGGTGTTGATAGCGATGAACTCGACCCCTTTGAGGCCCTGTTCGATCATCCGGTTGACGGCGTTGACACCGCCGCCACCGATACCAACCACCTTGATTACCGCTAGGTAGTTATGCGGGGGGGTCATCGATCGTCTTCCTCCCAGGTCGGGTGTTCATGGCCGCCGAACCCTCGTCCTGCAAACCCTCAACCTCAACCATAGGCTTAGAGTTATGTCAAGTAGTTCCGCGCAAACAGAACGGTAGGGGGCCGACGGCGGTGATCGCGGCAGGCGCGCCGACGCGCCGCGCGGCAATTTCTCCGGTTCTCGCCGACGGGCTACTTGACCGTGGGCAGATCCGGGCTGGACACGTCATAGGTATGGCCGGGCTGGGTCAGCAGCGCAGCCAGCTTCAGCGCCTTCTCGTCGGTCCGGTCGTTGGTGCCCCACACCACAACCCGACCGTCGGTGAGCGTCAACGCGATCGACGCGACCGACGGGGCCGCGATCCGGCCGACCTGGGCCACGACGTCCGGCGGCAGCGCCAGCATCACCTCGAGCGCGGCCTTGGTCGCGGGGTCGGTCGGGCCGGGGTTGTCGGCATCGAGGTACGGCAGGGTCGGCGGTGGCGGCTCGGTCGCGAAATCGACGCCGTCGCGGTCGAACAGATGCGGGCCGTCCGGATAGTCCTTGACCACGACCGGCACCCGCTCGACGACCGTGATCCGCAAGGTCGAGGGATATTCACGCTGGACCCGGGCCGTGGCGACCCGCCGAATCGTGGCCACCCGCTCGGCGACGGCATCGGTGTTCACCTGTAACAGCGGCGTTCCCGGCGCCACCGCGGCGGCGGCGAGCACCTGCTCGGCAGGCACTGCGACCGCACCGCTGACCGCCACATCGCGCGCCGACATCAGTGGTGTGAAGTACAGAACCAGACCCAACGCCACCGCGACCACACTCGCCAGCGCTGACCACAGCAGGATCTTCAGGCCGCGAATAGTGCTGCGGGGCACTGCTTTCGGAGCGTCTGCGGACTGCCCGACAACCTTGCGCTTGGCTTCACGGCGGGCATTTTCGATCGCCACCGCGCGGTCCCGCGCCGCCCGGCGCTCAGCCCGCTCACGCCGCGCGCGGCGGCGGGGCCCTTCGTAGTCAGGCTCCGCCGCGGGCGGCACATCCGAACCTGCCGCTGACGGGGCATCAGACCCGGCCGAGCCGGGTGTGGAAGCCTCGCCGGGAACTTCGGCCACGTCCTCGGGACCGTCAGAACCCGTCTCGGTCACGGCATCTCCGTGGGAGGACGGCCCGGCGCGGTGCGATTCTCCTTGATACCGAGCTCGGTGATGATTTCCTTGCCCAGCATGGTCACGTCGCCGGCGCCCATGGTGAGCACCACGTCGCCGGGGCGCGCCGCGGCCGCCACCACCGCGGCGACCGCCGAGAAGTCCGGAACGTAGGTGACCGGCGCACTCACGTGCTCGGTGACCGTGGCGCCACTGATACCGGGCAGCGGTTGCTCACGCGCACCATAGACGTCGAGCACGAAGACTTCGTCGGCCGCACTCAGTGCCGCACCGAACTCCGTCGCGAAAGTCGCTGTACGCGAATACAAATGGGGTTGGAACGCGACAATCACGCGGCCACCGGTCTGGTCGACAACGGTGCGGGCCGCCTCGAGAGTGGCCCGTACCTCGGTGGGGTGGTGCGCATAGTCGTCGAAGACCCGGACGCCGCCGAGCGAACCCACCAGCTCGAAACGCCGCCGCACCCCTTCGAATCCGGCCAGCCCGTCGAGAACGGCCTCGGCAGGTGCGCCCACCTCGACAGCGGCCAGCAGCGCGGCCAGCGCGTTGAGCGCCATGTGCCGGCCGGGTACCGCGAGCCGGATCGCGCGCGGGTGCGGCTCTCCGGCAAGCTGGATATGGGCCACCGCACCGGTCCCCTGCTGCTCCCAGCTCAGCAAGGTGCCGGCGAGCTCAGCGCCAGGCGTGCTGCCGTACCGCAGCACCCGGATCCCCAGTGCCTCAGTGTGTTCGGCCAGCGCAGCGGCGCCGGGGTCATCGGTGCACACGACCAGGGCGCCGCCCGGGGCGATGCGGTCGACGAACGCCGAGAACACCGCGGTATAGGCCTCTTCGCTGCCGAAGAAATCCAGATGGTCGGCCTCGATGTTGGTGACCACCGCGACGTTCGGGGTGTACTCCAGCAGCGAGCCGTCACTTTCGTCGGCCTCGGCGACAAAGCAGGTGCCGCTGCCGTGATGAGCGTTGGTCCCGGCCTCTCCCAATTCGCCGCCCACGGCGAAGGACGGATCGAATCCACTGTGCTGCAACGCCACGATGAGCATCGAGGTGGTGGTGGTCTTGCCGTGGGTACCCGTCACCATCAACGTGGTGTAACCGGCCATGAGCTTGGCCAGCACCACCGGACGCAGGATCACCGGAATGCCGCGGCGCCGGGCCTCGACCAGTTCGGGATTGGTCTTGGGGATCGCGGCGTGGGTGGTGACCACCGCGGTCGGGCCGCCCGGCAGCAGATCCAGCGACGACGCGTCGTGGCCGATTCTGATCTCGGCACCACGCGCGCGCAGGGCGACCACGCCCCGCGATTCCTTGGCGTCCGACCCGGACACCAGGCCACCGCGGTCCAGCAGGATGCGGGCCACACCCGACATCCCGGCTCCCCCGATCCCGACCATGTGCACCCGCTGCAATTCGGCCGGAAGTGAATTACCGTTCACTGCAGCCTCTTTCGTTGTTCGCGGGCGATATCGAGGGCGACCTGCGCCACCCGCCTCGCGGCATCGGGGTGACCGGACAGCGAAGCGGCCGACGTCATCGCCGCCAGGCGCGCGTCGTCGGTCATCAGGTTCGCGACGGTATCGGCCACGAACTTCCCGGTGAGCTCGGCATCGTCGACGACGATGCCGCCGCCGGCCGACACCACCGGCAGCGCGTTGAGCCGCTGCTCACCGTTTCCGATCGGCAGCGGGACATAGACCGCCGGCAGTCCGACGGCCGTCACCTCGGCCACCGTCATCGCCCCGGAACGGCAGATCGCCAGGTCTGCCGCCGCGTAGGCCAGGTCCATCCGGTCCAGGTAGGGCACCGCGACATACGGCGGCGCCCCCGCCGCGGCCGGCGGCAGGTCGAGCGTGTTCTTCGGCCCGTGCGCGTGCAGCACCGAAACACCCGCGGCGCCAAGGGCTTCAGCTGCCGATGCCACCGCACGGTTGATCGACTGCGCACCCTGCGACCCGCCGAACACCAACAGCACCTTGGCGTCCGGGGCGAACCCGAAGAACGCCCTGGCCTCGGCCCGCAAGGCGGCTCGGTCCAGTGAGGTGATCGCCGCACGCACGGGCACCCCGACCACCTCGACCTTGCGCAGCCCCGGCTCGGGCACCGCCGAAAGCACCCGGCGCGCCGATACCGCGCCGACCCGATTGGCCAGGCCCGCGCTGGCGTTCGCCTCGTGCACCACCACCGGGACCGCGCGACGGCGACCGCGCAAACCGAAGCCGCCGCGGGCGGCCAGATAGGCGGGCAGTGCCACGTAGCCGCCGAAACCGATCACCACGTCGGCCTCGACACCGGCCAGGACCGACCGGGTCTGACGAATCGCGGTGCGCACCCGCAGCGGCAACCGCACCAGGTCGCCCGACGGCTTGCGCGGCAGCGGCACCGGGGTGATCAGCTCGAGGTCATAGCCGCGCTGCGGCACAAGTCGGGTTTCCAGCCCGCGGGCAGTGCCCAGAGCGGTGATCCGCACCTGCGGGTCGAGTTCGCGGAGCGCGTCGGCCACCGCCATGGCCGGCTCGACGTGACCTGCGGTGCCGCCACCGGCAAGAACGACGGATATCCCCCGGTCGCTGTGCTCCCGCCCCCGAGGACCAGGTACCCCGCGGTCCGTCTTACCTTCGCTCACCCGTAACGCTGACCTTCCAAAGTTCGGGCCCGTTGCCCCTGTTTCCGCTGGCCTGCAGGATATCTGACCGAGGAACCACGGGCCCCGGCCGGCTGCTGGCCGGTAGCGCGGCCCGACCGGCGCACCGGACGGTCCGCGGTGTGCGGCGACCGGCGCCCGCCCGATTGCCTGGCCCGAGTTTGTTTGGCCCTGACCTGCTTGTCCATCTTCTTGGCGGCCGGCTTCACACCGGCCTTGCCGTTGGGCTTGCCCGCGCTGCGCGGCGAGGACTTCCGGCGGTCGTGCAGCCGGTTGCGGGCGACCTCCAGGCGGGTCGGGACGTACGGTTCGGGCAACGGCAGCCGCAGCAGCCGGTTCATCCGGTCGTCGCGGCCGGCGCGCAGCGCCGCCACGGCCTCGGGTTCGTGCCGGGCCGCGTTGGTGATCAGGCCCATCATCAGAAGCGTTGTGGCCTGCGAAGATCCACCGGCCGAGATCAACGGCAGCTGCAGGCCGGTGACCGGCAGCAGACCCACCACATAGCCGACGTTGATGAACATCTGGCCGACGATCCACAGCGTGGTGGTGGCGGTGAGCAGGCGCAGGAACGGATCGGCCGAGCGGCGGGCGATCCGCATTCCGGTGTACGCGAACAACCCGAACAGCGCCAGCAATCCGACCGCGCCGACGAATCCCAGCTCCTCGCCGATGATGGCGAAGATGAAGTCGTTGTGCGCGTTGGGCAGATAGTTCCACTTGGCGGTGCCCTGGCCGAGCCCGTCGCCGAAGATGCCGCCGTTGGCCAGGGCGAACCTCGCCTGCCGGGACTGATAGCCGATGCCCTGCCCGTCGGCGGCCGGATCGAGCCAGGACTGCACCCGATCCGACCGGTAGCCCGCCGACACCGCGAGCACCGCCGCCGCCAGCACCGCGGCCACCAGTGAGGACAGGAACACCCGCAGCGGCAGGCCCGCATACCAGAGCAGGCCCAGCAGGATGATGCTCAGCGAAACGGTCTGACCCAGGTCGGGCTGGGCGACGATCAATGCCAGCGCGATCACCGCGGCGGGCACCAGCGGGATCAACATCTCGCGCAGCGAGGCCCGCTCCATGCGCCGGGCGGCCAGCAGATGTGCACCCCAGATGGCGAACGCGATCTTGGCGAGCTCCGAGGGCTGCATCGAAAACCCGGCGACGACGAACCAACCGCGGGAACCGTTGGCCACCTTGCCGATTCCCGGGATGAGCACCAGCACCAACAACACGATCGTGAAGGCGAACCCGGGGAACGCGATGCGGCGCAGGGTCCGCACCGAGATCCGCAGCGCCAGGTAGAACGCGATCAGCCCGACCACGGTCCACATCACCTGGCGGCCGAACACCGCCCACGGCGACCCGTCGAAGTCATAGGAGTACACCCCCGACGCCGACAGCACCATGATGAGCCCCAGCGTCGTGAGCAACGCGGTGACCGCGATGATGAGGTGGAACGACGTCATCGGGCGGCCCAGCCACACACCGAACCGGGTGCGCGGCGTGGCGGACGCCGAGGTGGGGACCGCCTCGGCCGATCCGTCCTCGGCAGCGGCGGTATCGCCGGTTGCCTCGCCGCCACGGCTGCGCAACCGGGCCAGGATGCCGGCCATCGCGCCTACCCGATCGCGGCGCGGACGGCACCGGCGAACGCATCGCCGCGCTGGCCGTAGCCGCTGAACTGATCGAAGGACGCGCCTGCCGGAGCCAGCAACACGGTGTCACCCGCGCCGGCCAGCCCGCGGGCGGCATCGACGACCGCCGCCATGACCGCGTCGGAAACCGGGCGGTCCCCAACTTCGATCACACGAGTCACATGGTCACCAATAGACTCATTTGTCTCAAGCACCCCAGAATCCTCCCCCGTCACAACCTCGACGACGGGGACATCCGGGGCGTGTCGCGATAACGCATCGGCAACCATCTGCCGATCTCGCCCGATCAGCACTACCCCTACCAGCCGATTCGCCACCTGGCGCACCAACTCGTCGACCGAAGCGCCCTTCAGCAAGCCTCCTGCGATCCAGATCACCCGGTCGAACGCGGTGATCGAAGCTTGCGCCGCATGCGGGTTGGTGGCCTTGGAATCGTCGACGTAGCGCACCCCGTCGGCCTCGCCGACCAACTCCGCGCGGTGCCTGCCGACCTGGAACGACGCCAACGCGGCCGCGATCGATGCCGGGGCCACCCCGACCGCGCGGGCCAGCGACGCGGCCGCCAGCGCGTCGAGCACACCGACCGGACCGGCCACGCTGATCGTCGCCACGTCAGCCAACTCGACCTCAACACCGAAGGCCCGGTCGACGAGCTTGCCGGCGCGCACCCCGAGTTCGCCCTCGGCCGGCTCACCGAGGCGGAATCCCACCCGCACCCCGGCCTTCGCGGTGGGCAGCAGACCCGCCGCCACCGGATCGTCGAGACCCACCACGGCCACCCGACCGGCCAGCGCCCGGCCCTTGTCTGCGGCGTAGGCAGCCATCGAACCGTGCCAGTCCAGATGATCCTCGGCGACGTTGAGCACCACACCGGCATCCGGGCACAACGAGGGCGCCCAGTGCAGCTGGAAGCTCGACAACTCGACCGCCAGCAACTCAGCGGGCTGCTCCAGCACCGCCAGCACCGAGTCACCGATGTTGCCGCACAACAGGCTTCGCCGGCCATCGGCTGACAACATCTCGTGCAGCATCGAGGTGGTGGTGGTCTTGCCGTTGGTGCCGGTGACCACCAACCACCGCCGCGGCGGACCGTAACGGCCCGCAGCATCCAGCCGCCAGGCCAGCTCCACATCGCCCCAGATCGCGACACCGGCCTCGGCCGCAGCGGCCAGCACGGGCGCCGTGGGCGGGAAACCCGGGCTGGTCACGACCAACGCGTAGTCGGCGATGCGGGCGATGGCCGATGCCGGATCTACGACCGTGGTGCCCTGCGCGGCGTACGCCCCCAACGCCTCGGCATTGTCGTCGCACAGCGTCGCGGCGACGCCGAGCGGTGCCAGCGCCGCCAGCACGGCACGTCCGGTGACCCCCGCCCCGGTCACCAACACCGGGGCGCCCGGGGCGAGCAGCGAGAGCAGCCCCTGGTCGTCTCCCACCGGGCCGCTCACGTCAGGCCCCGACTGCGGTGAGCCACTCGCTGTAGAACAGGGCCACGCCCAGACCACAGGCGATCGCCGTCAGCAGCCAGAACCTGATGATGACCGTGGTCTCGGCCCAGCCCACCAGTTCGAAATGGTGATGGAACGGTGCCATCCGGAACACGCGGCGGCCCGTCGTACGGAACGCCAGGATCTGCACCACCACCGAGGTCACCTCGGCCACGAACAGCGCACCCAGCACCACCGCGAGGATCTCGGTGCGGCTGGTCACCGACAACCCGGCGATGATGCCGCCCAGGGCCAGCGAGCCCGTGTCTCCCATGAAGATCTTGGCCGGCGCGGCGTTCCACCACAGGAAGCCGATGCACGCACCCGCCGTCGCAGCGGCGATGATGGCCAGATCCAGCGGGTCGCGCACGTTGTAGCAGCCCAGCCCCGGTGCCGTCGCACAGGCATTGCGGTACTGCCAGAACGTGATCAGGACGTAGGCCGCGGTCACCATCGCCATCGCGCCGGCCGCCAACCCGTCCAGGCCGTCGGTGAAGTTCACCGCGTTGGACCAGGCACTGACGATCACGACGCAGAACAACACGAACACCCAGCCCGCCAGCGTCACCGTGGCGATCTCGCGGACATAGGACAGCTCGGGGCTGCCCGGGGTCAACCCGTCGCCGTTGCGGAACTGCAGGGCCAGCACACCGAACAACACCGCCGCGGTCAGCTGGCCGACAGTCTTGGCGGTCTTGTTCAGACCCAGGTTGCGTGAGCGGCGCAGCTTGATCAGGTCGTCGACGAAGCCGACCAGGCCGAGCATCGTGGCCAGCCCGAGCACCAACAACCCGGAGGCCGACGGACCGTCACCGCCGAGTGCCAGCCCGACCAGGTGAGTGCCCAGGTAACCCGCCCAGATGCCGGCCACGATCGCCACGCCGCCCATCGACGGTGTCCCGCGCTTCTTGGCGTGGCTGGCCGGGCCGTCCTCACGGATCTCATGGCCCAGCCCGCGCTTGGTGAACAGCCGAATCAAGGCCGGCGTCAGCAGGATCGACACCGTCAGAGCGATACCGACGGCGATCAGGATGAGTTTCATCGAACGGCATCCCCGTCTGCGGCCGGGCCGGCCGCGGCAAGCAGGGCATCGGCAAGCGCGCCCAACCCGACCGAGTTGGATGCCTTCACCAGCACCACGTCCCCGGGCTGCAGCTCAGCCTGCAACAGGGCCAGGGCAGCATCGGCGTCATCGACCATCGTGGACTCAGATCCCCACGAACCCTCCATCACCGCGCCGTGGTGCATGGCGTTCATAGTCCTCCCGGTGCCGACGACGATTAACCGAGACACATCTAAGCGCACCGCGAACCTTCCGATGGCGTCGTGCTCGGTTATCGCGTCGTCACCGAGTTCGGCCATCTCCCCCAACACCGCCCAGCTGCGGCGCTTCCCGCCCAGGTCAATGGCGGGTTCACCCGCCTGGTCACGGGCATTCTGTCGGGCCATCCAGGCCAGCGCCTTCAGGCCGGCACGCATCGAATCCGGATTGGCGTTGTAGGCGTCGTTGATCACCGTCACACCGTCGGGGCGGGTGGTGACCTGCATCCGCCGCCTCGATACCGGGCCCGCGCCGGCCAACGCCGTCGCCACCTGGTCCAATCTGGCGCCGCACTTCAGGGCCACCGCGGCCGCACACAAAGCATTGCCGACCTGGTGATCACCGTGCACCGCCAACGCCACGTCGACCTGTTCGCCGCCCGCATGCAGGGTGAACCGGGGGCGCGCGAGCTCGTCGAGCGTGACCGGGCCGGCCCATACGTCAACCTCGGAACCAGGTTCGCGAGAGACCCGCACCACGCGCGCCGCGGTCTTGCCCGCCATGGCCGCCACGGCGGTGTCGTCTACGTTGAGGATCACCACCCCTGAGGCCGGAACAGCCTGCGGCAACTCGGCTTTGGTGTTCGCAATGGCCTCGCGCGAGCCGAACTCGCCGAGGTGGGCGGTACCCACGTTGAGCACCACCGCGATCTGGGGCGGAGCGATCGCGGCCAGCGCGGCGATGTTGCCCGGATGCCGGGCGGACATCTCCAAGATCAGGTAATCGGTATCCGGCGTGGCCCGCAGCACCGTCCACGGGTGGCCCAGCTCGTTGTTGAACGAACCCGGCGGTGCGATGACCTGCCCGAGCGGGTCGAGCACCGCGGCCAGCAGATCCTTGGTCGAGGTCTTGCCCGAGGACCCCGTCACCCCGATGATCGTCAACCCGCCCGCCACGAGTTCAGCGGCCACCGCAGCCGCCAGCTTGGCCAGCGCGGCCAGCACCGCCGCACCGGAGCCGTCGGTGTCGAATTCCAAAGCGCCGGAGGCGGCGTCGGCCGCCCCGGGGTCCGGTTGTACGACGATCGCGGGCACCCCGACCGGACGGGCGGCCAGCACGGCGACGGCCCCGGACTCCACCGCGGCCGCTGCGAAGTCATGGCCGTCGGAACGGGCCCCGGGCAACGCCAGGAACAATCCGCCGGGGCCGATCGCACGGGAATCGAACTCGACGGAGCCGGTGACCACGGTCGAGGCGGCCTCGTCGGCACCGATGTCGGCCAACTCGCCGCCGACGATCTCGGCGATCCTGGCGATGGTCATCTCGATCACGTGCCCGACTCCCCTGACTTGAGTGCCTCCAACGCCGCCGCCAGCTCGTCACGGTCATCGAACGGCCGGGTGTGGCCGGCGGCGGTCTGCCCGCTCTCGTGGCCTTTTCCGGCGATCAGCACGATGTCACCGGGCCCGGCCCAGGCCACCGCATGCTCGATCGCCGCGCGCCGGTCACCGACCTCCACGACCTCTGTACCCGCGGATGCGTCGCTCGCACCGGCCACGATCGCCGCCCGGATCAGCGCCGGGTCCTCGTCCCGGGGATTGTCGTCGGTGACGACCACGAGATCGGCCAGCTCGGCCGCGACCCGGCCCATCGGTGCGCGCTTGCCGGTATCCCTGTTGCCGCCGGCCCCGAAAACCACTGCGATGCGGCCAGGGCCCGACGCGCGCAGGGTCTCCAGCACCGCCTGCAGTGCACCCGGCTTGTGCGCGTAGTCGACCAGCGCCAGGAACGGCTGCCCGCGGTCGATCGGCTGCAGCCGGCCCGGCACGGTCGCCGTACGCAGTCCCGCAGCCGCCTGTTCCGGCGACACCCCCGCCCCGTCCAGCAGTGCGATCGCCAAAGCCGCGTTGGCGATGTTGTATCCGCCCGTCAGCCCGATCCGCAGCTGATGCGACTCCCCCGCGGGATCGATGAGAGTGAACTCCTGGGCTCCGGCGCCGACCGCGGTGATACTGACCGCCCGCCAGTCCGCCGCGACACCGGTAGCGCTCACCGTTGTCACCTTCTCGGCGCGGCGGGCCATCGCCACGCCCGCATCGTCGTCGACACACACCACCGCCGCGGCGGCATGGTTGGGTGACACGGCATCGAACAGCCGGGCCTTTGCCTCGAAGTAGTCCGCCATCGTCGGGTGGAAATCCAGGTGATCGCGCGACAGGTTCGTGAACCCGCCGAGGGCGAAGCTGATCCCGTCGACGCGGCCGAGGCTCAGCGCATGGCTGGACACCTCCATCACGACGGTGTCGACACCGCTTTCGACCATCACGGCCAACAGCGCCTGCAGATCCGGCGCCTCGGGAGTGGTCAGCGCGCTCGGCAGATCACGACCCGCGATGCGCACCCCAACCGTGCCGATCAGTCCGGCCACCCGGCCCGCGGCCCGCAGACCGGCTTCGACCAGATACGTCGTGGTGGTCTTACCCGAGGTTCCGGTCACCCCGATGACCGTCAGCCGTTCCGACGGGCGTCCGTACACTTCGGCCGCCAGTTCACCGAGCACCGACCGCGGGTCGGGGTGAACCAGCACCGGCACATCGAGACCACCCAGTTCGGCGGAGCCGGCGGGATCGGTGAGAACCGCCACCGCCCCGGCCGCGACCGCATCTGGCGCATAGCGCGCGCCGTGCACCGCCGCCCCCGGCAGGGCGGCGAACAGGTCCCCCGGCCGGGCGTCCTGACCGCGCAGGGTCACCCCGGTAACCCGTAGTTCCGGCAGCGGATTTCCGGTAGCGGACACCGCTTGGACCTGATCGGCGAGCGGCACGAGGTATTGGCCGGCAGGACGGCTCGGACGCAGCTTCATGGCCATGCCACAGTACCCATCTGCGGTCCGCCGACCGCACCACCCACGGCGATCGGGGTCAGGTCGCCTGCAGGGTCAACCGTGCCCCCGGATCGGCCGACAGCGGGACGTTGTGACGCTGCAGCAGCCACGAGGCGATGTTGTGGAACAGCGGCGCCGCCGACGATCCCGGAGAGCCGTCGGCCGCGCGGTGCGGCGCGTCCATCATGATGCCGACCACGTAGCGAGGATCATCCGCGGGCGCCATGCCGGCGAAGGTGATCCAGTAGACGTCGTCGTAGTAGCAACCGCAGGCGGGATTGATCTGCTGGGCGGTACCCGTTTTGCCGGCGATCTGGTAGCCCTCCACGCCGGCCTGCGGCCCGGTGCCCTGCTGCACGCCCGTCGGGTCGCGCTGCACGATGGCGCGGAACATGTTTCGCACCGTACGGGCGGTCTCCGGGGTCACGACGCGCACTCCTTCCGGGCGCGGCTCGTCGGTACGGGTGCCATCCGGGGCGATCGTGGACTTGATGATGCGCGGCGGGATCCGCACGCCGTCGTTGGCGATGGTCTGATACATACCGGCCATCTGGAGCAACGTCATCGAAAGACCTTGCCCGATCGGCAGGTTGGCGAACGAACTGCCCGACCACTGATCGATGGGCGGCACCAGACCGGAGCTCTCACCGGGCAGGCCGACGCCGGTGCGCTGACCGAGGCCGAACCGGCGGACCATGTCATAGAACCGGTCCGGGCCGATCCGCTGGGCCAGCATCAGTGTGCCGACGTTCGACGACTTCCCGAACACCCCGGTCATCGTGTAGGGCATCACGCCGTGGTTCCACGCGTCGCGGACCGTGACGCCGCCCATGTCGATGGAGCCGGGCACCTGCAGGACCTCGTCAGGACTGGCCAGCCCGTACTCGATCGCCGAGGCAGCCGTGATGATCTTGTTCACCGATCCGGGCTCGAACGGCGAGGACACGGGGAGGTTGCCCATCTGCCGGCTCTCCTGCCGACCCAGATCCTGGCTCGGATCGAACGTGTTGTCGTTCGACATCGCCAGCACCTCACCGGATTTCGCATCGAGCACCACCGCCGAGACGTTCTTGGCGCCCGACGCGTCCTTGGCCTGCTGCACCTGTTGCTGGACGTAGTACTGGATGTCGTCGTCAAGGGTCAGCTGCACCGTGGACCCGTTGACCGCGTCGTGCCGGTTTCGATAGCTGCCGGGGATCACGACGCCGTCGGAGCCGCGGTCGTAGGTCACCGAGCCGTCGGAGCCGGCCAACACCGCGTCGAGCGAGTCCTCAAGCCCGAGCAGGCCGTGGCCGTCCCAGTCGATTCCGCCGACGATGTTGGCGGCCAGCGAACCGCCCGGG
Source organism: Mycolicibacterium senegalense (assembly GCF_019645875.1). Taxonomy (GTDB): domain Bacteria; phylum Actinomycetota; class Actinomycetes; order Mycobacteriales; family Mycobacteriaceae; genus Mycobacterium; species Mycobacterium senegalense. The sequence goes on from NZ_CP081000.1 coordinate 3,294,726, forward strand.
TACTGCCGAAGATCCTGCCGCTCGGCGCCGACCTCGGGGAACTTGTCCATGATCGCGCTGGCGATGGCGGGATCGACCGCGCGGGCCAGATAGACGAAAGTCTCGTTGCTCCTGAGCTTCTTGAGCACGGTCTTGAAATCGGGCCGGTTGTCGAGCCGGCTGGAGACCTCCTTGGCGATCTCGGTGAGCCGGCGGTCCGGGTCGGGCGCCTCGTCGGATTTGGCCTTGGCTTCGGCGAGTTGCTTGCGGATTCGGACCGGCTGGAACGTCAGCGCTTTGGCCTCGATGGTGAACGCCAGCTTGTCGTCGTTGCGGTCGACGATGGCGCCCCGCATGGCCGGGTTCACGTCGGTGACCTTGAGCTGGCTGGCGGCCTCGGCGCGCAGGCCTGCCGCCCTGGGCACCTGCAGGGTGAACAACTGCGCGGCGGCGATCACCAGCACCGCCAGCATCACCAGGTTGCCGGTGCGATGCCGGAACACGAAAGACGAGCTGCGCAACCCAGTTTCGGCAGCGGCGACCCGAGTCCGGCGGACCCGGGCCTCGTGGCCCGGCCCCGGTGCGGCCTTCTTCGCCCGTTGCGGCTTCGGCGTCTGGCTCTGGCGGCCCGGGCGGCGGCTCATGCGGCGGGCACCGGGGCGCTGATGACCACGGCCGGGGCGTGCACCGCCGTGGGCGGGCTGAACTGTTCCAGCGGTGTGGCCGGGCCGGCGGCCACGGGGGCCGGTGCGACCGGTTCCGGCACGGCGGGTTGGGGCACGGGCTGCTCGGCCACCGGGCCCGGCGCGGTGGGCACACCCGGCAGGTGGATCGGCGGCGTTGCCTGCTGCGGTGCAACCTGTGCGGGGTCGACGGCGGCAGGTCCTGCAGCCGCGCCCGGTGCAGGTGCGGCAAGCACATCAGGGGCGGCCGGCGGTGCGGCGGGCACCGGGCCGGGCGCCGCCGGCAGCGCTCCCGGCAGGCCGTGGGGCGCGTCAGCTTGCGGAATCGGAAGGCCCGGTAGCGCGGGCGAACCCGCACGCGGCGTACGCACCGTCAACTCACGCGGATCGAGCACCCGCGGCGCCGGAGGTGCGGGCGGCGGCGGCGGAGCCTCTTCGGGCAGCGGCGTGTTCAGCGGCGGCGGCGGCACCCCTTCGGCGGGCTTGGGGGTGCCGACGACGGTCCAGTTGCCTGCGGCATCCTGCACCAGGTGTGCGGTGTCACGTGACGGGATCATGCCCAGGTTGCGGGCGGACTCGGCCAACGCCGGGGCGGCCTGCGCCTCGAGCACATCGCGCTCCAGCGCCTCTTTCTGTTGCAGCAGGCCCTGGTTGATCTCGCGCGCGTGGCCCAGCTGATAAGACCGCTCGGCCGAACCGGTCGACAACCACAGTGTCACGGCCAGCCCGAGGCCCAGCGCGGCGATCACCAGGACGACGAACGGTACCCGCGAGATCAGGGCCCGCGGGTTCAGCTCGATCGAGGACAGCCGCACCAGCATGCGTTCCCGGAGCCGCACCCGCAGTGGCGGACGGACGACCTTGGGAGCCTTGGCCTTACGTGCCTTCGCCCGGGCCTTGGCCTGGCTGGTGCTCTTGGGCCGGGCCGGTCGGGTGCCCGGACGCTGGATCGGCCCGGTGCCGGGTGCGCTGCGCGCGGGGCGCTGCTCGGAACCCGGCCGGCGCTTGCGCGGCGGAGCCTGTTCGTTGCGTCGCCCGCCGCCTCGTGCGGGTTGACGCACCGGACGCCTGCGATCTGACTCACGCAGTTGCTCGGGTGGCTTCACCTTCATGAGTTCCCCCCTTCCCCAACCTTTTCCAGTGCCCGCAGCCGCACCGGGGCGCTACGCGGATTGCGATCGATCTCGGACTGGCGGGCCTTCTCGGCGCCGCGGGTCAACGCGACGAATTCAGGTTCGTGGCCGGGCAACTCGATGGGTAGGCCCGGCGGCGTGCGCGATGCGGTGGCTGCGCTGAACGCCTGCTTGACGATCCGGTCTTCGAGCGACTGATAGGACATCACCACGATCCGTCCACCGTCGACCAACGCGGCCAGGGCGGCGGGCAGCGCGGCACGCAGCGACTCCAGTTCGCCGTTGACCGCGACCCGAAGCGCCTGGAAGGTGCGCTTGCCCGGATGGCCTCCGGTGCGGCGCGCCGGCGCCGGGATCGCCTCGTACAGCAACTCGACCAGCTCGCCGGTGGTGGAAAACGGTTGCTGTGCACGCCGTTTGACCACCTTGTCGGCGATTCGACCGGCGAAACGCTCCTCACCGAAATCCCGCAAGATCCGGGCGATCGACTTGGCGTCGTAGGTGTTGAGGATGTCCGCGGCGGTCAGCGCAGCATCGGGATCCATCCGCATGTCCAGCGGTGCGTCCGCGGAGTAGGAGAAGCCGCGTTCGGTCTGATCGAGTTGCATCGACGACACGCCGAGGTCGAACAACACCCCGTTGATCTGGCGGAAGCCGCATTCGGTGATCGCCCCGGTGATTCCGTCGTAGCGGGTCCGCACCAGCCGCATCCGGTCGCCGAACGGCGCCAGGCGCGCACCGGCGATGCCGAGCGCATTGGGGTCGCGGTCCAGGCCGATCACCTGCAGGCCGGGAAAGTCGGTGAGGAAGCGCTCGGAGTGGCCGCCCGCGCCGAGGGTGGCGTCCACCAGGACCGCGCCGGTTCCGTCGTCACTTCGGCGAGTCAGCGCGGGGGCCAGTAACTCGACACAGCGGTCGAGCAGCACCGGGACGTGGCCGTGGTCCTTGGCCTCTGAGGGATCTGGGGAATCTGGCACCGCTGAAACACCTCCGCTCGGAATCGCCCCTGCACCGGGGTCTCTGTCCGAATTCACGGACCTGGCGTTGGGGAAGTACGCCAGGGCCAATTCGGGCAGAGGCCTCGTTGCACGGGCTAGGTCCGGGCCAGCCGCCGGTTGATGAGCGGCATCACAGGATGTCGCGCAGAGCTTCATCGGTGGCCGCGGAGAAGTTTTCTTCGTGGGTCTGCTGATAGGACTGCCAAGCTTCTGCGTCCCAGATCTCCAGATAGTCGACCGACCCGATCACCACGCATTCCTTGGACAGGCTCGCGTAGCGACGGTGATCCGCCGACAGGGTGATCCGGCCCTGCGCGTCGGGGTGCTGCTCATCGGTGGCGGCGGCCAAGTTGCGCAGAAACGCCCGCGCATCGGGGTTCCTGCGCGACGCGTCAGCAGCGCGCCGGGCCACCTTCTCGAACTCGTCACGCGGGTACACGGCAAGGCTGTGATCTTGGCCCTTGGTGACCATCAACCCTCCTGCCAGTGCGTCGCGGAACTTGGCGGGCAGCGTGAGCCGCCCCTTGTCGTCGAGCTTGGGCGTGTAGGTACCCAGAAACATCTGGACACCTCCCGCCACCCGGTTCGGATCCCGAGTCGCTTCGCCTTCTGCCCTCCGAACGGGGCTCCGTTTTCCCCGTTGGCCGCCACTTTACCCCACGATCCCCCACTTTGCTCCATTTAGGCCGTCGAGTTTGGGCTTTCTCCCCACCGAAGCCCCCCGAAAGCCGGAAAAACGGATGCCAGAACCGGCCGATGCCAGGGGTCCGTAGCCGAAAAGCGCAGGTAGACGGATGCGCAGACACCGTGGGGCGTTGTGGGGCAAAAATCCCTGAGAATCAGGCGCCCGGCCCCACATCACCCCACAGATGGGCGCCGGCGGCACCCCTCGGCGTGTCGCTGGGCCAGGCACAAAAAAGGGGCAGCCCTTACGGGCTACCCCTTGAAACCGTCGGCCGGTTCAGTCGTCGAAACCGCTCACTCGTCGAAACGGCGACGGAACCGGTCCTCCATCCGAGCAGTGAAAGAACCTCCGCGCTGACGACGCTGACGCGGTGCGTTGGCGGAGCCCTGCGCGGCACGGTCGCGGCCCCCCGCGACGCGCGGGCCGGTGACGGCGAAAACCACACCGGCGAACATCGCCACGAAGCCGAACACCGAAAGAACCGGGAAGCCGCCGAGCCACAGCGAATTCACCGCCACGCCGACGACCAACAGCGCCAGGCCGAGCACGAACAACAACGCGCCCTGCAACCGCCGCCGAGCCGATGGCGCGCGCAAGGTCCCACCGCGAACGCTCGAGGCGAACTTGGGATCCTCGGCGTAGAGCGCGCTCTCGATCTGATCGAGCATGCGCTGCTCATGATCGGAGAGTGGCATTCGTCCCTCCTTGCCGACGCCGCCGTCGCTTTTCAAAATTTCACATGCCCGCAATCACGGGCACCTAAGCCTAATGATACGAGGTCGATCCGAGCCGTACCACCTTGTTCGCCGTCGATTGTAGGCGGTTCCGAGATCACCCCGGTCGATGGGACCGACCGCCTCGCAACCGGATAATGCTGAAGATAATGACTCGGCAGAGACCGGGCAGGCGAAAGGCGAGGGCATTGGCGACGTATCTCATCGATCTGTCGCCGGACGACATGAAGCGCCGGCTCCCCGAGGCGCTGCGCGTGTACGTCGACGCCATGCGCTACCCGCGCGGAACCGAGGAACAGCGCGCCGCCCTGTGGCTCGAGCACACGCGGCGCGCGGGCTGGAAATGCGTGGCCGCAGTCGACGTCGCCGGCGCGGGCGCCGAATCCTGCACCGGCGCGCCGACTGCGCCCGCCACCGCCGACCTGGTCGACGCCCCCCTGCAGGGAATCGCCTACGGCTACAGCGGAGCGCCGGACCAGTGGTGGCAACAGCAGGTCATCTCCGGCTTGCAGCGGGTAGGCGCCAGCCCCGGCAACATCGCCGAGCTGATGGCCAGCTACTTCGAACTCACCGAGCTCCACATTGAGCCCAGCGCCCAGGGTCAGGGCCTCGGCGAGGCCCTGACCAGGCGACTGCTGGCCGGCCGCGCCGAAGCCCACGTGCTGTTGTCGACCCCTGAGATCAACGGCGAAGCCAACCGCGCGTGGCGGCTGTACCGCCGGCTCGGCTTCACCGACGTCATCCGCGGTTACCACTTCGCCGGCGATCCCCGGCCGTTCGCCATCCTCGGTCGCCCACTGCCGCTGTGACATCTGGCACGATGACCAGCGTGCATGTCCGACCACCGAGCCGCCTTCGGCGACGTAGCCGACGGACCCGACTGCTCACCCTGGTGATGTTGCTGCTGATCCTGCCCATGGCGGTGGGCTGCGTCCGGGTTCGCACCTCGATCACGGTCTCCCCCGACGACCGGGTGTCCGGCCAGATCATCGCGGCGGCAAAGCCGCGGGACGCCGACGACAAGGGCCCGCAGCTGCTCAACAACCTTCCGTTCGCCAAGAAGGTCGCGGTGTCCGAGTACAGCCGCGACGACTACGTCGGCTCCCAGGCGGTGTTCTCCGACCTCAGCTTCGCCGAAGTGCCCCAGCTGGCCGGAATGAGCCGCGACGCCGCCGGTGTCGACATCTCCCTGCGCCGCGCCGGTGACCTGGTGATCCTCGAGGGCCGCGTGGACCTCACGTCGCTGTCGGACCCGCAGGCCGACGTCCTGCTGACCGTGTCGTTCCCCGGTGAGGTGACCTCGACCAACGGCGACCAGGTCAGCTCGTCGATCGTGGAATGGAAACTGCGGCCGGGAATCGTCAGCACGATGAACGCCCAGGCCCGCTACACCGACCCGAGCGCCCGGTCCTTCACCACCGCGGCCATCTGGCTCGTCGTCGGCGCTTTCCTGGTAGCCGGAGCGGTCGGGACACTGGCATGGATGAGCCGCGATACCTCCCCCAAGCCGGGTGACCCGGTCGCGGGCAGCGACTGACCGTCCACACCGCCGCGCGGCCGGACTCACAGCTACGCCGCCCTCACTTGGTACAAAACGTGCGGCACGCTCTACTCTGAATGCACTCGGGGGCACACCGTTGACGACAGAAAGGGGCGGGCGCTGAGCGTGCAAACTTCGGCACCGTCAACCGTCGAGCTGGCCCGGGCCGTCACCGACCAACTACGCGACTATCTGCGTGAGCGCCGCCGCGAATGCGAGTACATCGGAACCGACTACGCCGAGCTGACCGAGACCCTCGAGGAGTTCGTGCTCCGCGGCGGCAAGCGAATGCGCCCGGCCTTCGCCTACTGGGGCTGGCGCGCGGTGATCGATCCGGCCGACCGCCCGGCCGACCCCGATGTGCTGAGGCTCTTCGCCGCACTGGAGTTGCTGCAAGCCTGCGCCCTGGTGCACGACGACGTCATCGACGACTCGGCCACCCGCCGCGGCCTGCCGACCGTGCACCGGTTGTTCGCCGACCGGCATCGCGATCGCAACTGGCACGGATCCTCTCGGCAGTTCGGCGTGTCAGCGGCCATCCTGGCCGGCGACTTGGCTCTGGCCTGGGCCGACGACATCGTCGCCTCCGCGGCCATCCCGGCCGAGGCGCAGAAGCGCGTCCAACAGGTCTGGCGCCATATCCGCACCGAGGTGCTCGGCGGCCAGTACCTCGACATCGTCGCAGAATCCAGCGGCGCCGAATCGGTGGCCTCGGCGATGAACGTCAACACCTACAAGACCGCGTCCTACACCGTCTCCCGGCCGCTGCAACTGGGCGCCGCGGCCGCCGCCGACCGGCCTGACGTGCAGCAGATCTTCCATCAGGTCGGCAACGATCTCGGTGTCGCGTTCCAACTTCGCGACGACGTCCTCGGAGTATTCGGCGACCCCGCGGTGACCGGCAAGCCCTCCGGTGACGACCTGCGGTCGGGCAAACGCACCGTGCTGCTGGCCGAGGCGCTTGAGCTGGCCGACAAATCCGATCCCGCCGCCGCCGAACTTCTGCGCACCTCCGTGGGTACCGAGTTGTCGGACGCACAGGTCGGCACGCTGTGCCGGGCCATCGAGTCGATCGGCGCGCTGGCCGCTGTCGAAGCCCACATCGAACTTCTCACCCACCGCGCGCTGGACACCTTGGCCGCCGCACCGATCCACGAGCAGGCAAAGACCGGTCTCGCCGAAATCGCCCGGTTCGCGGCGACCCGGTCGGCGTAGGAGACCGTCACAACGACATGTCCACTCCCTCATGACTCGCTTGCCGACCGAGACTCCCAACGCGGGGGTCGCACAACATCTCTCACGTCTGGCCGCCTTCGCGGTGTCCGCCGACGCCCGCCCGGCCCGGCTGGGTTTCCTGGGGGCCGCCCTTCTGACCATCGGCGGGCTCGGCGCGGGCAGTACCCGATTGCACGATCCGCTCCTGGAAACACTGCACCTGTCCTGGCTGCGATTCGGACACGGCCTGGTGCTGTCCTCGATCCTGCTGTGGGTCGGCGTCGCGACGATGCTCATCGCCTGGCTGTGGCTGGGCCGGCGGGTGATCGACCGCACCGCCGGTGAATACACCATGGTGGCCACCACCGGTTTCTGGTTGGCACCACTGCTGCTCAGCGTTCCGCTGTTCAGTAGGGACACCTACTCGTACCTGGCCCAGGGTGCACTGCTGCGCGACGGCTTCGACCCGTACGTCGTGGGACCGGTGCAGAACCCGAACATCCTGCTGGACAACGTGAGTCCCATCTGGACCACGACGACGGCGCCCTACGGACCGGCGTTCATCCTGGTGGCGAAGTTCGTCACGATGCTGGTGGGCGACGACGTGGTGGCCGGCACCATGCTGCTGCGCCTGTGCATGCTGCCCGGGCTGGTGTTGCTGATCTGGGCGACGCAGCGCGTCGCGCGGCACATCGGCGCGAGCCCCGCCACGGCCCTGTGGGTCTGCGTGCTCAACCCGCTGGTGATCATCCACCTGATGGGCGGTGTGCACAACGAGATGCTGATGGTCGGGCTCATGATGGCCGGCATCGCACTGGCTTTCCGACAGCACCCGGTCTGGGGCGTCGGCCTGATCGCGATGGCTGTCGCCGTCAAAGCGACCGCGGGACTTGCACTTCCGTTCGTCGTCTGGGTGTGGGCCCGGCAGCTACGTGACCGCCACGACCACCCGCCGGTGCGCGCGTTCGCCCTCGCTACGGCCGCCTCCATCGCGATCCTGGCGGCGGTTTTCGCGGTGATGTCCTGGCTGGCCGGGGTCGGCCTGGGCTGGTTGTCCGCTCTCGCCGCCGGCAACGTGAAGATCATCAACTGGCTGACCGTGCCCACCGCCGCCGCCAACCTGATCAACGGCGTTGGCGGCCTGCTGTTTCCGGTCAATTTCTACGCCGTGCTGGAAATCACCCGCATCATCGGCATCCTCACCATCGTGATCGCCCTGCCGTTGCTGTGGTGGCGGTACCGGCACACCGACCGCGAGGCGCTGGTCGGCATCTCGCTGGCCATGGCCGTAGTCGTCCTCTTCGTTCCCGCCGCCCTGCCGTGGTACTACACCTGGCCGTTGGCGGTGGCTGCCGCACTGATCCAGACCCGGCCCGCCATCGCGGTCACCGCCGGGTTGTCCACCTGGATCATGGTGATGTGGAAACCCGATGGGGCACACGGCATGTACTCGTGGGCACACGTCCTGCTGACCACCGCCTGCGCTGTCGCGGCCTGGTACGCGATCTCCCGCGCCCCCGAGGCGCCGGCCGTGGCCGACAGCCGACCGTCAGTAGGCTAGCGCCTGCGCGCGGCGCAGCACCTCACGCGCCTGGTGGGAGTGCAGCGCGTCAATCGGGCGGGCGTTGGAGATCTGCTCGGTGCGACCGTCGGCCGTGATCGTCAGCGACTCGTCCGGGGTGAACAACCAGCGCATGATCTCGGTGTCGCGGTAGCCGCCGTCGCGCAGCACGACCAGCAACCCGGGCAGGTGTTTGACGACATGACCGTTGCCGTCGAAGAAAATCTGCGGTACCACCAGGACTCGATTGCGCCGCACGGCGATCAACTGCCCGTCACGCAGTTGTTGGTGAACCTTGGTGACCGGGATGCCGAGCAAATCCGACACCGTGGGTAGGTCGTAGACGGCCTCGTCGGGGGCCAGAACGTCGTCGGCCGCTGGAATGCTGCTCACCGCATCGATTCTAGGACCTCGGCTAAGACTCGTAACATGTGTCCGGTGGGGCAGCAACCGGATCCACTCGTCGGCACGATGCTGGACGGGCGCTATCGCGTGGACACGCCCATTGCCAGCGGCGGCATGTCGACCGTCTACCGCGGCCTCGACGTCCGACTGGACCGCCCCGTGGCCCTGAAGGTGATGGACTCCCGCTACAGCGGCGACAGCCACTTCCTGACCAGGTTCGGCCGTGAGGCCAAGGCCGTGGCCCGGCTGAAGGATCCAGGCCTGGTCGCCGTCTACGACCAGGGCGGTGGCGGCACCGCGCAGGAGCCACCGTTTCTCGTGATGGAGTTGATCGACGGCGGCACGCTGCGCGAACTGCTGGCCGAGCGCGGCCCGATGCCCCCGCATGCGGTTGCCGCGGTGCTCGAACCGGTGCTGGGCGGCCTCGCGGTGGCCCACCATGCCGGACTCGTCCACCGCGACATCAAGCCGGAGAACGTGCTGATCTCCGACGACGGCGAGGTCAAGATCGCCGACTTCGGTCTGGTACGCGCGGTGGCCGAGGCCAAGATCACCTCGACCAGCGTGATCCTGGGCACCGCGGCGTATCTGTCCCCCGAGCAGGTGAGTACCGGTGACGCCGACCCGCGCAGCGACGTGTACGCCGTCGGCATCCTCACCTACGAACTGCTCACCGGCGTCACGCCGTTCACGGGAGACTCCGCCCTCAGCGTCGCCTACCAGCGCATGGACCACGACGTGCCCGCGCCGAGCACGGTAATCGCAGGGGTACCAAGGCAATTCGATGAATTCGTGCGCCGCGCCACCGCCCGTGACGCCCGGCAGCGGTTCGCCGACGCCGACGACATGCGAGCCGAGCTACACGACATCGTCGACGACCTCGGCCTGCCGGCGTTCCGGGTGCCCGCTCCGCAACAGTCCGCGCAGCACCTGGCCGCCACCCGCGTGCACGAGCTCGCCGAGCGCGACGATCCGCGCGTCGGGGCCACCACCGTGGTGACGGCCGCGGCGCCTGCGGCGGGGCCGGCGCCGCGCCAGCCCACCCGCGAGATCACCCGGGACCAACACGACTGGGCGCCGATCCCCGCCGAGCCCGAATACGCGTTCGGCGCAAGCCAATTCGCCGGGATCGAAATGAGCGAGTTCTACTGGGCCCGCCAACGCGCCAAACGGGTATTGGCGTTCTGGGTGATCGCAGTCATCACGTTCACCGGTCTCGTCGCCGCGGCCGCCTGGACGGTCGGCACCAACGTCGGCGCGCTGCTCTAACCGCGCAGCATCTCGGCGACGAGGAAGGCCAACTCCAGGCTCTGCTGGGTGTTGAGCCGCGGGTCGCACGCGGTCTCATAGCGCCCGGCCAGATCCGAGTCCGAGATGTCCTGTGCCCCACCGAGACATTCGGTGACGTTCTCGCCGGTGATCTCGACGTGGATGCCGCCCGGGTGGGTGCCCAGCGCATTGTGCACCTCGAAGAACCCCTGCACCTCGTCGACGATGCGATCGAAGTGCCGGGTCTTGTAGCCCGTCGACGACTCGTGGGTGTTGCCGTGCATGGGGTCGCACTGCCAGACCACCTTGTGGCCGGTGGCCTCGACCTTCTGAATGAGCGCGGGCAGCAGGTCACGGACCTTGTTGTTGCCCATTCGGGTCACCAGCGTCAGCCGGCCCGGCTCGTTGTTCGGATCCAGCCGCTCGACGTATTCGACAGCTTGCTCCGGAGTTGTGGTCGGCCCGAGCTTGATTCCGATCGGGTTGGCGATCACCTCGGCCAGCGCCACGTGCGCACCGTCGAGTTGGCGCGTGCGCTCACCGATCCACAGGTAATGCGCGGACTGGTCGTACAGCTTGGGCGGCATGTCCGGGTTCTCGGCCGGGTCGGACAACCGAAGCATCGCCCGCTCGTAATCGATCACCAGCGCTTCGTGGCTGGCGAAGATATCGGCGGTCTGCAGATTACGGTCGGCCACCCCGCAGGCGGACATGAACTTGAGGCCGCGATCGATCTCCCCGGCCAGCGCCTCGTAGCGCGCCCCGGCAGGTGACGTCCGGACGAACTCGCGGTTCCAGTCGTGCACCAAGTGCAACGACGCCAACCCGGACGAGGTGAGCGCGCGCACCAGGTTCATCGCGGCGCTGGCGTTGGCGTAGGCGCGCACCAGCCGCGACGGGTCGTGCTCGCGCACGGCGGCGTCCGGGGCGAAGCCGTTGATCATGTCGCCGCGGTAGGACTTCAGGCCCAGCGCATCGAGATCCGACGATCGGGGCTTGGCGTACTGGCCGGCGATCCGCGCCACCTTCACCACCGGCATGCTGGCGCCGTAGGTGAGCACGACCGCCATCTGCAGCAGCGTGCGGATGTTGGCCCGGATGTGCGGTTCGGTGTTGTCGACGAACGTCTCGGCGCAGTCACCGCCCTGCAGCAGGAACGCCTCACCCCGCGCGACGTCGGCCAGCAGGCCCTTGAGCTTCTCGATCTCCGACGGCACGGTGACCGGCGGCACGCTCTCCAGCACGGTACGCATGGCCTTTGCCGCTTCCGGATCCCAGCTGGGCTGCTGAACAGCCGGCTTGGCCAGCGCCGCGTCGAGCCGCTGACGCTGCTCGTCGCTCAGCGGAGGCAGTGGCGGCAGCTCGTCGATGGGGATGTCAACGGTCCAGTTCACCCGTTCATGGTAACCACCGGTGAACTACCGTTTCCGCCGGTTACGTGGCGCCGGGATCCCGAGCCGGGGCCAGCCCCATACCCGTCATCAACTGGAACCGGTGCAGGTTGTGGCGCGCGTCGACCAGGGCGTCATGCGCCTCGGTCGGGCGCGGGGGCATTCGCGGCGAGCCACGGTCTTCCCAGAACTGCCGCAACTCACGGGTGAACCGCGGCATCGCCGGGGGCAGATCGGTCATCGGGCCCCACAGCTGGCACAGCACGACATGGTCGTAAGCGCCCACCCACGCCCACAGCTCGATCGGCTCGTCACCGTCGATGTCGAAGAAGTCCTCCAGCTCCGACCGGATCTGCCGCCGCGACCGCCACAGCTGCGAGGACGGGGACGGCAGTTTGGGCAGCACGTGCTTGCGCACCCACCGACCCGCGCGGTCCGGGTTGAACTCCGTCGAGATCGCGTAGTACTCGCGTCCGTCCTCGGCGGCGACGCCGATCGAGATCAACTCGATGGTGCGACCGTCGTCGATGAACTCGGTGTCGTAGAAATAGCGCATCAGGCGTTCCGTCCCGGGGCGGGGGCCGCATGGATCTCCCGGTCCAGCTGCGCGTCGACGGCCGCGTCGTCGGGAAACTTCGGCATTCCGGTGATCGCGTCCTGCAACCACAATTTGGCCTGCACCACCGGCCGGCGCAGCCAGCGCTCCCGTTCCAGCGCGCGGTGCATCTTGCGAGGACGACTGGTGTAGCGCCAGCGCGCCCACGGCGCGTGCGGCCGCGACAGCCGAACCGCTCCGACGAACAACAACGGGGTTATGAACATACCCACCAATCCAGTCCAGACCTTGCCTTTGAGCAGGACCACCACCGCCAGCAGCAAGGTCAGCACCGCCGCCGCGACCACAAGCGCCCGCACGGCCGGCGACTGGTCCTCACGCCAGATACCGATATCAAAGAATGACAGCGGGTTGAAACCCAGGATCAACAGCCCCGCCACCGCAACAGCGGCGAACACCGCATCCACCGACGTGCGGCCGTCCTCGGCCCAGTACACGTCCGAAAGGTGCAGGATCAGCGCGAACTCGTCGAGCACCAGGGCCGCTCCGATACCGAACAGCACCGCGGCCGCGGTGAACTCCGCTACCCCGCCGCTGACCGCCAGCGTCACCATCGTCACGCCCGAGACCATGACGAGCACGACCCCGATCACCATGTGGTGAATGTGCACGGAGCCGTGTCCCATGTTGCGCGGCTGCCACCACTTGGGCGGACGGTCACTGCCGGCATTGCGCCGGATGTAACGCACCACGATGCGGGTCACGAAGAACGTCAGAATGAACGCCAGCAGGCAGCACAGCAAAGGCAGGCGATCGCGGGTGAGGAAATCGAGGTGAACGGTCGCATGCACGCCCAAAGAACTTACGCCGACCTGCGCGCGTCGCGAGTGCGGTTGCGCCGTCGGCGGGCTACCCCCGATAGGCTGTTCGGAACATGAGTAAGCGGCAGTCGCCCGGCGCAGCTGGTTGGGCACCGACGATCGGGTGGCGGCTTTTTCAGTTGCTCACAGTGGCCGGGTTGATCCTGGTCGGCTGGCGGCTTCTGGGGCACGTGCCCTATCGCATCGACATCGACGTGTACCGGATGGGCGGACGGGCCTGGTTGGACAACCAACCGCTGTACGCCGACGGCGCCATCTTCCACACCCAGGGCGGCCTCGACCTGCCGTTCACCTATCCACCGCTCGCGGCCATCCTGTTCGCGCCGTTCGCCTGGCTCTCGCTGCCCGCGGCCAGCGTGGCGATCACCGCCACCACCCTGGTTCTGCTGATCATCTCGACGGTCATCGTGCTGACGCGCCTGAACATCTGGCCCGAAACCACGATCACCTCGGAGCCCGCCTGGGTGCGCCGCTGCTGGTTGGCAACCGCGCTGGTGGCGCCTGCGGTCATCTGGCTGGAGCCGATCCGGTCGAACTTCGAATTCGGCCAGATCAATGTGGTGCTGATGACGCTGGTGATCGCCGACTGTGTGCCGCGCCGGACACCATGGCCGCGCGGCATGCTGCTGGGCCTGGCGATCGCGCTCAAGCTGACCCCCGCGGTGTTCGTTCTGTATTTCCTGCTGCGTCGCGACTTCCGCTCCCTGCTGCGGACCGCCGCCGCCGCGGCAGTGGCGACCCTCGCGGGATTCGTGCTGGCCTGGACGGACTCGATCGAGTACTGGACCGAGACCGTGCGCAACACCGACCGCATCGGTACGGCCACCCTCAACACGAACCAGAACATCGCGGGCACGCTGGCCCGGCTCGGCCTGTCAGAGGGTCCGCGGTTCGTGCTGTGGGTGCTGGCGTGCTTCGCGGTGCTGGCGCTGACGGTGTGGGCGGTGCGCCGTGTTCTGCGCTCGGGCACCGACGAGTCGCCGGTGGTCGCGCTGATCTGTGTGGCCATGTTCGGTCTGGTGGTGTCGCCGGTGTCGTGGTCACACCACTGGGTGTGGTCGTTGCCCACCCTGGTCGTCACATGCGTACTCGCCTACCGGATGCGCCGGAGAAATCCGGCCGCGCTGTATCTGGCCGCGGTGACAGTGATCGGTTTTGCCCTGATGGTGTGGACCCCGATCGCGCTGCTGACCCCGCACCACGAGACCGCGGCGTCGGTGATCCGGCAGCTGGCCGCCGATTCCTACCTGTGGTGGGGCCTCGCGGTCATCGTGGTGATCGGAGCCGTGTCCACTCCGAAGGCAGGTAAGACGGCGGCGGTGCCCGCCACGCCGCTGGTTCACCTCAGCGGCGGCGACGGCGCCTAACCCGCAGCGGCGTGCGGCAGCCGCGACGCGGGCTTGCTTGCGTCCACCGCCTGGCCGTTGGTCTGCTGAGCGTTCTCCTTGAGCGTGGCGGCGTAGATGTCGACGTACTCCTGACCGGACAGATCCATCAGGTCGTACATCACCTCATCGATCACGGCGCGTTCGATGAAGCGGTTGCCCGCCAGGCCGTCGAACCGGCTGAAGTCCATCGGCTCGCCGAACCGGACCTCGACCCGGCCGAACCGAAGTCCCTTGGACCCCGGCGGATTGACCACGTCGGTGCCGACCATGGCCACCGGGATCACCGGCACCCCGGTCTCCAGGGCCAACCTGGCCAGCCCGGTCTTGCCCTTGTAGAGACGGCCGTCCGGTGAGCGGGTGCCCTCCGGGTACATCCCCAGCAGCTTGCCCTCGCCCAGGATGCGCTTGGCAGTCGTCAGCGCCGCCTGCGCCGAATCGGCGTCGGTGCGGTCGATGGGCACCTGACCCACGACGGTGTAGAACCAGGCCAGGAACCGGCCCTTGATCCCGGTACCGGTGAAGTACTCCTGTTTGGCCAGGAACGTGATGCGGCGGCTTACCACCAGCGGCAGATAGAAGCTGTCCATCACCGCCAGGTGATTACTGGCCAGGATGGCCGGGCCGTCGGTCGGAACGTGTTCCAGCCCAGTGATTTTGGGCCGGCCCAGAACGGCCAGCAAGGGGCCCAACAGGATGTACTTGAACAGCCAATACCACATGGACCCTCCACCTTGTGCGCACCGCGCAATGCTCTGCGACAACTGTACCCAGGCGATGTTGTGGCTACCACAGCAAGCCCTGTATGCCCGCTGAGCGCACAGCAGGACTCAGTCTGCTCGGTCTTCTATGGTGACCGGGATGTGCTGGTAGCGGCCGGGAGGTGGCGGGGACGGGTAATCGTCGGGCGGCGGAGTATCCGGCCCGCCGCCGGGCGGCGGGCTACCCCCGCCGGGTCCGTTATCCGGCCCGTCCGGCCCGGTTCCGTCATCTCGCCCATCGTCGAGGACGGCACGGATCACCGTCAGCAGGGCCACGCTGTGCTCGGCGATCACCGACAGCAGCGGGTGCTGCTCACCGTTGACCACCGCCGCCAGGGCGCACACCGGACACCACACCTGCTGACACTTGCCCGGGTTGCCGTCGGCCGATGCCGCGAAGTTGGCCGCCGCCAACCGCACCGCCGGATCAAGCCGGTCGAGGATGTCCTGCGCCAATTGCCGCAGCTCCGAACCCAGTTCGGGATGAGGTCCCGTCATGCCGGCCACACCTCCGGATTCGGACGAAAACGTACCGTCAGCTCACTGCCCCGCAGTTGCGCGTCCGTCACGACGCACCGACGCAGGACCGAGGCCAACCGCACCCGGCGCCGCATGCCCGCAACGCCGATGATCAAGTCGTCATCGACACGACCCAACGTGAGGTCGGCCGAATCGATCTGCGGCAACTCTAGCCGCAACCGGTATACCGCTTCGAGTCCAGACCCCGACTCGCGGTCGACGACGGGCCGCAACGGGCCCGGCGGCGCCGACCCGTCCCGCCGTCGCGCGCGATCGATCAGTTCACCCAGCGCCTTGGGGCCGATCGGCTCCCCCGGCACGTGCGGCACGAGCACCAACTGCACGTCACCGATGGCGGCGTCGAGACCGTCGAGCACCGCCTGCTGTTCGGCGATCCGCTCGGTGTACCAGTCGAACGCGGGATGGGCGGGAAGGTTCTGGTACTCGAACGAATCATCCTGCACCAAAATCTGATTGACGATGATCTCGCTCACCTCGACGCCCATCAGGGCAAGCGATCCCAACGTCCGCGAAGCTTCGGCCGCCACCACCCGCTCCGGAGTGAGCACCAGGTGGGCGCTCACCCGGGATCCGTCGGTGAGCAGCGCGCCAAGCTTGCGAATACCGGCGTCCACACGTTCGATCAGTGCGACGATGGCCGCGCTGACCGCGTCCGGCGAGCCCGACAGGCGACGATGCCGTGGCCAGGCCCGCTCCAGGTACAGCCCGAACGTTTCCGGCAGCGTGAGCATCCGCAACGCGTCGGCGGTCGAGGCGCAGTCCACGACCACGTGATCCCAGCGTCCGGAATCGGCCAGCTCTCCGACCTCGTGCAGCCCGAGCACTTCCTGAATTCCGGGAAGCGCCGAAAGTTCTTCCGGTGCAATGTCTCCCAGATCCGAATCGGGGAAGCGAGCTGCCAGCGGCCCGGCTGTCTGAACCCAGCGGGCACTCAGCAGAGCCAGCGTGTCGAGCGCAAGGGCATCGAGGGTCCCGCCCGCTTCGGGCAGCCCGGAGTCCAGATCGCTGAGCACCCGGGTGGAAGCACGCAGACCCGTTGGGGCAAGCGTGATCCCGAGTACATCGCCGGTGGAATGGGCTTGATCGGTGGACACGATCAGCACCCGACGGCCGGACGCGGCGTCCCGGACCGCGGTGGCCGTCGCCAGCGTCGACTTACCGACCCCGCCCTTGCCGACGAAAAGGCTGATTTTCGCGGGGTTCGCGGGGGAAGGTGCGTTCCCGTCCGGCGAACTCACTCAGCCTCTACTCGTTTCTTGAGGTCTTTGAGTGCGGTGTCGGTGAGCCGCCGCTCGGCTTTGCGTTTGAGCAGACCGATCATCGGGATCATCAGGTCGACCGACAGCTCATACGTCACCTCGGTGCCAGATCCCTTGGGCGCCAAGCGGTATGTCCCCTCCAGCGCCCGCAACAGCGAACTGGACACCAGTGACCAGGTGACGGACTTACGGTCGGCGGGCCAGACGTAGGCCAGCACCATGGTGTCTTTGAGCACCGCGGCGTCGAGCACGAGCCTGGCGGTCTTGGGATTGCCCTGCGGGTCCGTCTCGAGGACCTCGGCTTCTTTGTATTCGGCGACCCATTGCGGGTACGAGCCGATATCGGCGATGACATCCATCACCGTCGCCGGATCAGCGTCGATGTAGATGGTCTGTGTCGTCTTGTCGGCCACCGCCACACCCTTCTCCCCACCCCACGGGGCTGCCCTGGCTCTCGGGAGAGAAATCTACCCTCCTGTCGGGGGACCCGGTCAGGCCAGTCGGGACACCCCGACCGGTCGAGCGGCCTCAAGGCGCTGCTTGATCCCGAACGACATCGTCTTGCCCGCGACCCGGCGCTGGTGGTTCATCTTTGCCAGATCCATCTGGGCCAACTGCTTGGCCGTGGCGCCCGACGGTTCGGCGTGCAGGAAGTAATGCAGCACCACACCGTCCATCACCTCCTCGAGCCAGACCTCCATGGTGCCGGTCAACGCACCGGTCACGTTCCAGCGGTGGCCCTTCTCGGCGCGGTCCTCGACAACCTTGAGCACCAGGTCGGGCCACCACCGCCGCCAGCTGGCCGGGTCGGCGACCGCGGCGCCCACGGCCGCCGGATCGGCGCACACGAACGTCTCGTCGGCGATCTGAATGCTGTTCATCGCGGACTAGCTTCACATATGCCTGATCGTCTGCCTACCGCGGCCGACTAGGCTGACGCGCAAAGCCGGTATCGCAAGCCTGGGAGGGCAAGATCGTGCGTGAGTTCAGTGTGCCCGCGTCTTTTACCGTCGACGAGCACGACAGCATCGTCGGTTCGGTATCCGCGCACGCGGCCGACAGCCCTGACCACGTCATCTTCCGGCGCCTGGTCAACGGCACCTGGACCGACGTGACCTGCGCCGAAGCAGCCGACCAGATCCGGTCGGTGGCGTTGGGCCTGATCGCGGAGGGCATCGCACCCGGTGATCGCGTGGCGATTCTGTCGGCCACGCGCTACGAGTGGCCGATCATCGATTTCGCGATCCTGTCGGTGGGTGCGGTGACCGTGCCGATCTACGAGACTTCCTCGGCCGAACAGGTGCGGTTCGTCCTCGACAATTCCGCGGCGAAGATCATCTTCGCCGAGACCGACGGGCACGCCGAGACGGTCGAACAGCTCCGCGGCCAGCTGCCCGAGCTGGGGAAGGTGCTGCGGATCGACGGCACCGGAACACCCGCACTGGAGGCCATGGCCGAGGCCGGAAAATCGGCCGACGCCGCCGAGCTGGACAAGCGGCTGGCCGGCATCCGGTCGGCCGATCCGGCCACCCTCATCTACACCTCGGGAACCACCGGCCAGCCCAAGGGCTGCCAGCTGACCCACTCGAACCTGCTCTACGAGATCCGGGGCGCCAAGGCCTGCTTCCCCACCGAGCTGGCTCCGGGTGAACGGATGCTGGTGTTCCTGCCGCTGGCCCATGTGTTGGCGCGGGCCATCACCATCGCGGCCTTCACCAACAAGGTGACGCTCGGCTTCACCAGCGACATCAAGAACCTGGTCCCGACCTTCGGCATCTTCAAGCCCACGCTGGTGGTCTCGGTGCCCCGTGTGTTCGAGAAGGTCTACAACACGGCCGAGCAGAACGCCCGCAACGACGGCAAGGGCAAGATCTTCGCGACCGCCGCCGACACGGCGATCGAGTGGAGTAAAGCCCAGGATACCGGTGGTGCCGGCCTGTTGCTCCGCGCCAAGCACGCGCTGTTCGACAAGCTGGTCTACGGCAAGCTGCGGGCGGCTCTGGGCGGGGAATGCCGCGCGGCGATCTCCGGCGGCGCACCGCTGGGCGCGCGGCTGGGCCACTTCTATCGCGGTGTGGGACTGAGCATCTACGAGGGCTACGGCCTCACCGAGACCAGCGCGGCCATCACCGTCAACCGGGTCAACGACCTGAAGGTCGGCTCCGTCGGCAAGCTGATGCCCGGCAACAGCATGCGCATCGCCGAGGACGGCGAGTTGCTGGTCAAGGGCGGCGTGGTGTTCAGCGGTTACTGGGGCAATGAAGCCGAGACCAACGCGGTGTTCACCGACGGCTGGTTCCACACCGGCGATCTGGGTGCCATCGACGACGACGGCTTCCTGACCATCGTCGGGCGCAAGAAGGAGATCATCGTCACCGCCGGCGGCAAGAACGTCGCACCGGCGCTGCTCGAGGACCGGCTGCGGGCCCACCCGCTGATCAGCCAGGCGATGGCCGTCGGCGATCAGCAGCCGTTCATCGCCGCGCTCATCACCATCGACCCGGAAGCGTTCCCGGGCTGGAAGCAGCGCAACGGGAAGGACCCCGCCGCCTCGGTGGGCGACCTGGCCGACGACCCGGACCTGCTCGCCGAGATCGACCTGGCGGTCAAGGAAGCCAACCAGGCGGTGTCGCACGCCGAGTCGATCCGCAAGTTCCGGATCCTGCCCGTCGATTTCACCGAGGACACCGGTGAGCTGACCCCGACGCTGAAGGTCAAGCGCAAGGTGGTGGCCGAGAAGTTCGCCACCGACATCGCCGCGCTCTACGGCTGATCCCCGCGGGCTCAGCCCGAGAGCAGCCCGGTCAACCGGGCGCCCTGGGAGCGCCACTGCCAGTTGTCGACTGCCCAGTGGCGTCCCGCCACCCCCATCGCGGCGGCGCGACCGGGATCGGCCAGTACGTCGGAAACGGCGGACGCGACGGCTCCGACATCATTGCCGTCCACGACGGTGCCGGTCTCGCCGTCCAGCACGGTTTCCGGTGCCCCGCCTGAGGTTCCGGCGACCACCGGCACACCACACGCCGAGGCCTCCAGGTAGACGATGCCCAGTCCCTCGACGTCCAGGCCCGCCCCGCGGGTACGGCACGGCATGGCGAACACGTCGGCCATCGCATGGTGAGCGGGCAGTTCCGCCCCCGGCACCGCCCCGGTGAAGGTGACGTCAGCGGCCACGTCGTGCTTGTGCGCGAGTTGCTCGAGGGTCTTGAGATACGGTCCCCCGCCGACGACGACCAATGCGGCGTCGGGAACGCGGCGCCGGATGGCCGGCCAGGCGCGGATCAGCGTGTCCTGGCCCTTGCGCGGGACAAGCCGCGACAAGCACACCACCACCGGACGTCGGCCCAGCCCGTAGCGGGCACGCAACTCGGCCCGGGCCACCGGGTCGGGAACGAAGCGGTCGGTGTCGACGCCGGGCGAGAGACGTTCCAGCGCCGCATGAGGACCGAACGCCGAGGCGAACCGGCTGCGGGTGTAGCGGCTGATGAATGTCACGACGTCGGCGTCGTCGCCGATACGGCGCAACGCGGCTCGCGCCACCGGAAGCATCGACCAGCCGACCTCGTGGCCGTGGGTGCTCGCGACGATGCGCCGGGCTCCGGCTCGCCGGGCCAGGGGGCCGAGCAGCGCCAGCGGCGCCGCTGCCCCGAACCACACCGTCTCGATGTCGTTCTCGGCGATCAACCGTTGCATGCGGGTCGCGACGGTCGGCTCGGGCAGCATCAGCGTCGTAGGGTGGCGCACCACCCGGTATCCGTCCGCGGCCGCCCGGTCGTCGAAATCCGGTGCACCCTTCCATTTCGGTGCATACACCATGAGTTCGTGCGAGCCGTCGCGTACCAACTCCCCGACGAACGCTTCCAGATACGACTGGATGCCGCCGCGGCGCGGTGGAAAATCGTTGGTGACCAACAAAACCCGCGTCATCGCGGCTGACTGCCATCTGCGACCCGTTCCCTGCCCATCGGGGCAAGGCTATCCCGTCAACCAGTGTCGCCAACCGGTGACCACGACGTCGAGGTCGGCGCCCAGCGTCTCGCGGACCGCCGTGGCCACATCGGGATGGCCGGGTCCGCAGGCGCTCAGATAGAGCTCACGCAGCTTCGGCACCCCGTAGGCGTCGGCCACGTAGCGGCTGAACCACCAGGCCCGGTCATAGGCCAGGCTGCGGACGGCCCCGGGTGTGTCGAGGTCCGCATCGGTGGGCAGCTGGGCCGGTACCTCAGCCTGCGCGGGCACTGCGGTGGCCGGCCGGCCGACATAGTCGGCCACTCCCTCGGTCAGCCAGCGCGGTGCATCGGCTGCCGTCGAGAACCGGGCAGCGTAATGGAACAGCTCGTGGCGCAACACGATTCGCAACGCGGCCGGACTCATCTGGGCTGCGCCGGGAGCAAACATGATCCGCTGGGTAGTCGTGGTCGCGGCGATGTCGGCGGCGCCGCCGGCCAGCACCCGGAACTGCTGATCGGAGCCGGCGACAGCGATCTCGATGTCCCGCCGCCAATCCGGGCCCCAGAACGCGGTCACCGCAGCGGCAGCGCCGGGAAGTTCGGCAGCGAGCCGCTGAGGCAGGTCCGAGGACTGGGCGCCGTCGAGGACGAGCAGCCGCGCGGAACGCCCGTCGGGTAACACCATCGAAGTGACCGGGTCCGGTGGTGGCGGGGCGGCAGGAGCAGCCGTGAGCTGCGATGGTGCGGGTGGCGACGGCGCGGGCGACGCAGCCGTGAAGAGCAGTGCCGCTGCCAGTAGGAATTCCACCAGCAACAGTGCGGCCAACAACCGCCTGCGGGTACTCAGAGGGAAACCGCTATCGGATCGACCGCTATCGGATCGGCTCAGTAGCGGCGAACATTGTGGATCGGCGCATTGTTGACCGGGGCAACCCTGACCGGGGTCCCGTAGGTCGACGCGTGCACCATCATGCCGTCACCGATGTAGATGCCCACGTGCGACGCATCGGAGTAATAGGTCACCACGTCGCCCGGCTGCATCGAATCCATCGACACCGGCTGACCGCCACGGGCCATGGCCTGGCTCGAATGCGGCAGTGAGATCCCGGCGTGCTGGAACGCCCACATCACCAGGCCTGAGCAGTCGAAGGAGCTGGGACCGGCCGCGCCCCAGGAATACGGCGAGCCGATGCGGCTCAGTGCCGCCTGGATGACTGTGCCCGAATGGCCACCGCCCCCGTCGGGCAGAGCACCCTCAGGCGGGGCGACGTCGCCGGGCGGGATGCCGTTCGGCGGGTCAGCTAATACGGCAGGATCCTGCGCCGGCGGCAACGCTTCGGGCGCGGGCACCGGCGGGGTCGGCGGCAGAGCCGACATCGCGTCCCGCTGAGCCGGGCTCAACGCCTGGTACTGCGACTTCACGATCGCGATCTGAACCTGCAGCTGACTTTGCTTGGATTGCAGGTCGGCGCGCACTGCGGCGGCCTGCTCGGCCGCTGTCTTGGCGTCGGCGGCTGATTTCGCCGACTCCTTCTCCGCCAACGCGGCCTTCTCACCCATCGAGCGGAAGTTCTTCATCTGCGCCGACATCTCGGTCGCCATCACCCGCTGCACGGCGAGCTGCTCGATCAGCTGCTGCGGTGAGCCGGCGGTCAAGATCGCGTCAACCCCAGAGGTACGGCCGCCCATGTACTGGGCCGCAGCTACCTTGTTGACCGAAGACTGGAAGGTAGCCAGCTGCGACTTGGCCTGATCGACGGCCGCGGCGTCGTCGGCGTGCTTCTTTTCCGCACTTTCTTGTGCGGCAAGCTTGTTGTTGAGATCGAGCTGCGCCGAGTGCATCGCCTCAGTGGTCTGCTCGGCCTGACGGGACAGCTCATTGAGCTTTGCCAGCGCATCATCGCCCGGGTCGGCGTGCGAACTGGTGGCCAGCAATCCGGATATCAAGGTCAAGCCCGCTATTGCACCTGCAATGGGTCGCTTGACACGACTTGTGGGCCGGTGCGCGCGCTCGTGCCTCAAGTTTTCGTCCTCACAACTGGCGATGGCGAGCCGCCTCGAACTGCTCTTAGGTCTCAGATAGGTTACGAAACGGCATCGGGCTTGTCCAACAGAAGCTGCAAATTTAACAGCCCTCTCTGGGAATTTTCCTGTGGACGAAGCGTTGCGTGTCGTCAGGCGACTCCGGTCCGGCCATCTCGGTGAATCGGCACGAGCCGCAGCCGCGGCGCGAGGCCCACGTCAGCGAGCACTTCCAGCGCCGCACGCTCGTCGTCGAGCAAAGTTTCGGGGACGCCGAGCAACACGCTCACGACGCAGTCCTGACAGCCCGGGCCGCGTACCGCGCAGTCGTCACAGTCGATGGTCACGCTGCCGGTGTCCCGCTCGTGTGGGCGAGGCTCGTCGGCGTAGGACCAGTTGTCCTGCCGCACTCCGCTCATCTTGACCGTCCTTTCGATCGGTGTTGGGCGCACGCTATCGCCGCGCACCGACAAGTAGCGGAGCGGATTGGAGCGGGGACCCGACAAGTAGCGGAGCGGATTGGAGCGATTGCACCGACAAGCAGCGCGCGGGCGGCGAGCTTGTCCGGGTTTGTCGGGGGCAGTGCCTACCGTCATCTCCATGGGCCAGCGCATCTCCGCCGAAGCCGAGCAGCTGACCTTGAGTCTGGGCCCCGCCGTCGACCCCGATGCAGCGCTGTCTCTCGCCGAGACCACTTTCGTGGTGGTGGACCTGGAGACCACCGGTGGGCGCGCGGCCGCCAAGGCGCCGGGCGAGCGCTACGACGCCATCACCGAGATCGGTGCGGTGAAGATCCGCGGCGGCGAGGTGCTCGGCGAGTTGGCCACGCTGGTCGATCCGGGCCGCGCGATCCCGCCCCAGATCGTCGAGCTCACCGGCATCACCACGGCGATGGTGCGCGACGCGCCGAAGATCGAGAGCGTCCTGCCCGCCTTTCTCGAGTTCTCCCGGGGCGCAGTGCTGGTCGCCCATAACGCCGGGTTCGATATCGGGTTCCTGCGCGCGGCGGCCGAGCGGGCCGAGCTCAACTGGCCGCGGCCGCCGGTGCTCTGCACGGTCAAACTTGCCCGTCGCGTGCTGACCCGGGACGAAGCTCCGACAGTGAAACTGTCCGCACTGGCCCGGCTGTTCGGCGCCACCACGACACCTACCCACCGGGCACTCGACGATGCCCGCGCCACCGTCGACGTCTTGCACGGCCTGATCGAGCGCGTGGGCAACCAGGGCATCCACACCTTCGCCGACCTGAAGAACTACCTGCCGGATGTCACGCCGGCCCAGCGCCGTAACCGTTCACTGGCCGACCGGTTACCCAACCGCCCCGGTGTCTACCTGTTCCGCGGGCCCTCCGGCGAGGTGCTCTATGTGGGCACCGCGGTCGATCTGCGCCGGCGCGTCCGGCAGTACTTCACCGGCGCCGACCCGCGGGCCCGGATGAAGGAGATGGCCTCGCTGGCGCAGGCCGTCGACCATGTCGAGTGCGCCCACGATCTGGAGGCCGGGGTCCGTGAGCTGCGGCTGCTCGCGGCTCATGCACCGCCGTACAACCGGCGCTCCAAGTTCCCGCAACGCTGGTGGTGGGTGGCCCTCACCGACGAGGCCTTCCCCCGGTTGTCGGCGGTGCGAAACCCAGGGCGCCGCACCGCTTTCGGACCTTTCTCGGCTCGGGCCGACGCCGTTCAGTCGGCGCTGCTGCTGGCTCGGTTCACCGGTGTGCGCACCTGCACGGCCCGCTTCGGCTCTGCCGCGACCCATCGCTGCCCCGAGGTCGAGCTGTCACCGTGCCCGGCCGCGCAGGACATCGCCGCCGCGTCGTACGCGGATGCCGTGGAACGAGCCACCGCGCTGATCAACGGCACCGACCACAGCGCGCTGGCAGCAGCCCTGGCCCACATCGGCGAGCTGGCGGCAGCCCGGCGATACGAGACCGCCGCCCGGATGCGCGATCACGCCGCGGTCGCCATCGAGGCACTGTGGCGCGGGCAGCGGCTGCGCGCACTGGCCGAGGTCCCCGAACTCGTGGCGGCGCGCAGCGACGGCAATGGCGGCTGGCACTTCGCGGTGGTCCGCCACGGCCAACTGGCCGGATCCGGCACCGCCCCGCGCGGTGTCCCGCCGATGCCCGTGGTCGATGCGATCTGCTCGGCCGCACAGGTAATCCTGCCCACCCCAACACCTTTGGGCGGCGCACTGGTGGAGGAGACCGCGCTCATCGCCCGTTGGCTGGCCACCCCAGGGGTGCGCATCGTGCGCACCGACGGCGACGTCGACAATGGCTACGCGACACCGATCGGCGCGGCCGGCCGTTACGCCCAGTGGGCCGCCACCGCGCGCTCGGCGCGGTTGGCGGCGGCCCAGCAGCAGGACTCAGAACTGCAGGCTGAACCGCACCCAACGCGCGAGCAGTTGTTCGGCCGCGCCCGAGTCGATGGCCTCGGTGGCCCGCGCCAGACCGGCCTCCCACGCCGGCACCCATTGAGCGTCGCTGGCTAGCCCGGCGTGGGCCACCATCGCGCCGGCCGCGTTGAGCACCACCGCATCACGCACGGGCCCCTTGGCCCCACCCAGTACGGCACGGGCCGAGGCCGCGTTGGCGGTGGCGTCACCGCCGATCAACTCGCTGATGTCGGCGCGCTTGAAGCCGAAGGCGGCGGGATCGAACTTCAACCGGTCGACGGTGCCGGCCTGCACCCGCCAGATGGTGCTGGTGGTCGTGGTGGTGAGCTCGTCGAGGCCGTCGTCGCCGTGTACCACCAACACACTGGAGCCACGGGCGGCGTACACCCCGGCCATCACCTCGGCCAGGTCGTCGAACGCACAGCCGATCAGGCCGGCCCGCGGGGCGGCCGGATTGGTCAGCGGCCCGAGCAGATTGAAGACCGTGGGAACGCCGATCTCGCGGCGCACCACCGAGGCGTGCCGGTACGACGGATGGAACTGCGGCGCGAAGGCGAACCCGATACCGACCTCGGCGACACTGCGGGCCACCTCATCGGGACCCAGGTCGATCCGGACGCCGAGCGCCTCCAAGGTGTCCGCGCCGCCCGACAGCGAGGACGCCGCGCGGTTGCCGTGCTTGATCACCGGCACACCGCAGGCCGCCACCACGATGGCCGCCATGGTCGACAGGTTCACCGTGTTGGCCCCGTCGCCGCCCGTGCCGACGATGTCGACGGTCTCGTGGCCGATCTGATCGGTGGGCACGCGGCGGGCGTGCGACAGCATGATGTCGGCGAGCTCCCCGACCTCCGCGGAGGTCGGCCGCTTCATCTTCATCGCGACGGCGAAGCCCGCGATCTGAGCCGGGGTCGCCACGCCCGTCATGATCTGGTCCATGGCCCATCCCGCATAACCGTTGGGCAGGGTCTGCTCGGTGGTCAGCCGCCCGAGGATCAGCGGCCACGACGGCGCCGCCGCAGCGGCGGACGCGGATGGGGACAGCGGAGAAGATGCAGGAGCCACCGCCGAATGCTATCTCCGCACCGGTCTCCGGCCCGCTTCACGCCGACCGGAACGCGACACGTTTGGAGTCAATTGCTCGACCCGGGTGGAGTTCGACAACTACAAAGCGTCATACTTGCGGATGTGACGAGCGCTGTAGGTACCTCGGGAACGGCAATCACGTCGCGCGTTCATTCGCTGAACCGGCCGAACATGGTCAGTGTCGGCACCATCGTGTGGCTTTCCAGTGAACTCATGTTCTTTGCTGGACTCTTCGCGATGTATTTCACGGCGCGCGCGCAAGCCGGTGGCGACTGGCCGCCCGAGCCGACCGAACTCAATTTGGCCCTTGCTGTTCCGGTGACGCTGGTTCTGATCGCGTCATCCTTTACCTGCCAGATGGGCGTGTTTGCCGCCGAACGCGGCGACGTGTTCGGCCTGCGCCGGTGGTATGTGATCACGTTCCTGATGGGCCTGTTCTTCGTACTGGGCCAGGGATACGAGTACATGCACCTGGTCGAGCACGGCACCACCATCCCGGGCAGCGCCTACGGATCGGTCTTCTATCTGGCGACCGGTTTCCACGGCCTGCACGTCATCGGCGGACTAGTTGCGTTCATCTTGCTGCTGGCCCGCACCAAGATGAGTAAGTTCACGCCCGCGCAGGCCACCGCGGCGATCGTCGTCTCGTACTACTGGCACTTCGTCGACATCGTCTGGATTGCGCTGTTCGCCACCATCTACTTCGTCCGATGACCGGCTCGCCGATGCGTCCGATGATTGGCCGGCAGATGATCGACTCGATGAGAAGGGGTTCGATGACCAGCAAGTCGCGCCGACGACTGCGCCGACGACTGTCAGCAGGTCTCCTGCTGCTGGTCGGCCTGTCAGTCGCAGGTGGTGTTGCGGCCACGCTGACGCCCACACCGCAGGTCGCGGTCGCCGACGAATCGCAGTCGGCACTGCTGCGCACGGGTAAGCAACTGTTCGAGACGTCGTGCGTTTCGTGCCACGGCGCCAACCTGCAGGGTGTGCCCGATCGCGGGCCCAGCCTGATCGGCACCGGCGAAGCTGCGGTGTACTTCCAGGTCTCGACCGGTCGTATGCCCGCCATGCGCGGCGAGGCCCAGGCACCGTCCAAGCCCGAGCATTTCGACGACGACCAGATCGACGCGCTCGGTGCGTACGTCCAGGCCAACGGCGGCGGCCCGACCCTGATCCGTGACGACCACGGCGGCGTGGCCCAGGAATCGCTGATCGGCTCCGACGTGGCCCGCGGCGGTGACCTGTTCCGGCTGAACTGCGCGTCCTGCCACAACTTCACCGGTAAGGGCGGCGCGCTGTCCTCCGGTAAGTACGCTCCGGACCTCGGTGAGGCCAAGCCGGCCCAGATCTACACCGCGATGCAGACCGGGCCGCAGAACATGCCCAAGTTCTCCGACCGGCAGCTGTCGCCGGAAGAGAAGCGCGACATCGTCGCCTACGTCCGCGAGTCGGCTGAGACACCCAGCTACGGCGGTTACGGGCTCGGCGGCTTCGGGCCGGCTCCCGAGGGCATGGCGATGTGGATTATCGGAATGGTCGCCGCTATCGGCGTGGCAATGTGGATCGGGGCACGAGCATGACCGACAACACACCGAAGATTCCCAGCGACGACGAGCTGGCTTCGATGTCGCGTGAGGACCTCGTCGAGCTCGGCGGCAAGATCGACGGCGTCGAGACGATCTTCAAGGAACCGCGCTGGCCGGTTCCCGGCACCAAAGCCGAGAAGCGCACCGAGCGGCTGGTCGCGTACTGGCTTCTGCTCGGCGGTCTTTCGGGCCTGGCGTTGTTGCTGATCTTCATCTTCTGGCCGTGGGAGTACCAGCCCTTCGGCTCGGAGGGTGAGTTCCTCTACTCGCTGGCCACCCCGCTGTACGGCCTCACGTTCGGCCTGTCGATCTTGTCGATCGGCATCGGCGCGGTGCTGTTCCAGAAGAAGTTCATCCCCGAGGAGATCTCGGTCCAGGACCGCCACGACGGCCGTTCCCCCGAGCTGCACCGCAAGACCATCGCCGCCAACCTCGGCGATGCGCTGGAGGGTTCGACGGTCAAGCGCCGCAAGCTGATCGGCTTGTCGCTGGGTATCGGCCTCGGCGCATTCGGCGCCGGCACCCTGGTGGCGTTCATCGGCGGGTTGATCAAGAACCCGTGGAAGCCCGTCGTTCCCACCGCCGAGGGCAAGAAGGCCGTGCTGTGGACCTCCGGCTGGACGCCGCGATTCCACGGCGAGACCATCTACCTGGCCCGCGCGACCGGGCGACCCGGCTCCTCGCCGTTCGTCAAGATGCGGCCCGAGGATCTCGACGCCGGTGGCATGGAGACCGTCTTCCCCTGGCGGGAGTCCGACGGCGACGGCACCACGGTGGAGTCCGAGCATCACCTGACCGAGATCGCCATGGGTGTGCGTAACCCGGTCATGCTGATCCGCATCAAGCCGGCGGATATGCCCAAGGTGGTCAAGCGCAAGGGTCAAGAGAGCTTCAACTTCGGTGAGCTGTTCGCCTACACGAAGGTCTGCTCGCACCTGGGCTGCCCCTCGTCGCTGTACGAGCAGCAGACCTACCGCATCCTGTGCCCGTGCCACCAGTCGCAGTTCGACGCGTTGCACTTCGCCAAGCCGATCTTCGGTCCGGCCGCACGTGCGTTGGCGCAGCTGCCCATTACCATCGATAAGGACGGCTACTTGGTCGCCAACGGCGATTTCATCGAACCCGTCGGACCGGCATTCTGGGAGCGCAAATCATGAGCCCTGACGTTGCCAAGATCGCAGCCGCGCAAGGCGACGCGATCGATTCCCGTTATCACCCGTCTGCGGCGGTACGTCGTCAGCTGAACAAGGTGTTCCCCACCCACTGGTCCTTCCTGCTGGGTGAGATCGCGCTGTACAGCTTCATCGTGCTGCTGATCACCGGTGTCTGGCTGACGCTGTTCTTCGATCCGTCGATGGCGCACGTCACCTATGACGGTGTTTACCAACCGCTTCGCGGTGTGCAGATGTCGCGGGCCTACGAGTCCGCACTCGACATCAGCTTCGAGGTGCGCGGCGGCCTGTTCGTCCGTCAGATCCACCACTGGGCCGCGCTGATGTTCGCCGCGTCGATCATGGTGCACATGGCGCGCATCTTCTTCACCGGTGCGTTCCGCCGCCCGCGTGAGGCCAACTGGGTCATCGGCTCGCTGCTGTTGATCCTGGCGATGTTCGAGGGCTACTTCGGTTACTCGCTGCCCGACGACCTGCTCTCCGGTATCGGTCTGCGCGCGGCGCTGTCCTCGATCACCCTGGGCATGCCGATCATCGGAACCTGGCTGCACTGGGCGCTGTTCGGCGGGGACTTCCCCGGCGAGATCCTGATCCCGCGCCTGTACGCACTGCACATCCTGTTGATCCCGGGCATCATCCTGGCTCTCATCGGTGCGCACATGGCACTGGTGTGGTTCCAGAAGCACACCCAGTTCCCCGGCCCCGGCCGCACCGAGACCAACGTGGTCGGCGTGCGCGTCATGCCGGTGTTCGCGGTGAAGTCGGGTGCGTTCTTCGCGATGATCACCGGTGTGCTCGGCCTCATGGGTGGCCTGCTGACCATCAACCCGATCTGGAACCTGGGCCCCTACAAGCCGTCTCAGGTGTCGGCGGGTAGCCAGCCCGACTTCTACATGATGTGGACCGAAGGCCTGGCGCGTATCTGGCCGGCCTGGGAGTTCTACCCCTTCGGCCACACCATCCCCGCGGTGGTCTGGGTCGCGCTGATCATGGGCGGTGTCTTCGCCCTGCTGATCGCCTACCCGTTCATCGAGAAGAAGGTGACCGGCGACGACGCACACCACAACCTGCTGCAGCGTCCGCGTGACGTGCCGGTGCGCACCGCCATCGGCTCCATGGCGATCGCGTTCTACATGGTGCTGACCCTGGCCGCGATGAACGACATCATCGCGCTCAAGTTCCACATCTCGCTGAACGCCACCACCTGGATCGGCCGCATCGGCATGGTCGTGCTTCCGGCGATCGTGTACTTCGTCGCCTACCGCTGGGCGATCTCGTTGCAGCGCAGCGACCGTGCGGTGCTTGAGCACGGCATCGAGACCGGCATCATCAAGCGCCTGCCCCACGGTGCCTACGTCGAGCTGCACCAGCCGCTGGGACCGGTCGACGATCACGGCCACCCGATTCCGCTGGAATACCAGGGCGCTGCCCTGCCCAAGCGGATGAACAAGCTCGGTTCGGGTGGTGCACCCGGCACCGGCAGCTTCCTGTTCGCCGATCCGGCCGTCGAGCACGACGCGCTCACCGAGGCCGCACACGCCTCCGAGCACAAGGCCCTGACCGCCCTGCGCGAATACCAGGAGCAAGACGGCAACGGGGAGACCAACGGTCATCACTGACCACTCCCCTACCCCAAACAATCGCCGCAGCCTCGTTGAGAGGTTGCGGCGATTGTTTTATGTGGGGGGCGTACTGGCGCCATGGCGGAAAAGTGGCCGCAGAGTCGCCACAGCGCTACATATGTGAGGGCGATGGATCACCGGTCCTGTTGAGCTCGTAGCCACGTCAGGCCGCACACTGCTCCAGTGGCCGTAAAGGCGTCGGTGGGAACTTGAGGCAGAGCCAGGAGTCAGGACGGCAGAGCGTCCAGCTGGCGCAGCGCAACGACCAGCACCGCGACCAGGCCCGCGGTGACGACGCCGGCCAGGCCATACAAGCACCAGGCCGCCACACCACTTCCCGTCGCCATGAGATAGGTGGCCAGACCGATGGCCGCGGTACCCAGACCGATCGCACACGCGACCGACAGGGTGAAGCGCAGCCACACCGCTTCGACCGCTGCTGCGGCCACACCGGTGCCCGCGGCATAGCGGCTCATCGCCGGCGGTGCGGCGCGATAACTACCGCCGATCGGGCGCGGCGACCGGGCCGGCGGCTGGGGCCTGCGTCCGGGCTGTTGCCGGCCGGCCTGGGCTCGCGCCCGCAGCAGCAACGGCACGGCACCCGCGATCACCACGACCGACAAGCCGATCACGGTGTAGAGCACCCACGGAGTGTCGGCACTCTCCGCACCTTGGGGATGACTGCGGCCCAGATCCACCAGGGCGACGACGGCGGCCACCCCGGCACCCAATGCCGCGAGCCAGACCGCCGCGCAAGCGCCCAGCAAAACTCGGTCGGTGGTGTCGAGTTCGCTGATCGGCCCGGACATCAGCAGGCAGTCTGCGCGGAGTTGTTGGCGTTCGACGACAGCACCGTTCCGTCGCTGGCCGTGATGGAGCAGTTCAACCTGCTGACCAGGAACAGGCTGGAGGCCTCGACGGATCCCACATCGGAGTTGGAGATCGGCGTCATCGTGAAGGTCCACGGGATGTACACA
Organism: Mycolicibacterium senegalense; assembly: GCF_019645875.1. Lineage (GTDB taxonomy): Bacteria > Actinomycetota > Actinomycetes > Mycobacteriales > Mycobacteriaceae > Mycobacterium > Mycobacterium senegalense. The sequence goes on from NZ_CP081000.1 coordinate 3,326,516, forward strand.
TTGCGCAGAGTGCGCCGGTTCCCGTTGCCGTCGACGTAGGTGATCGTGATGATGTCACCCGGCGCCTTGGTACCCGTCACGGAATAGGTGACCTGGCGGGGCCCGGCGTGCGTCGTCGTGGTCGTCGGCGGTGCCGCTGTAGTGGTCGGCGGCGGCGGGGGCGCCTCGCTGGTCGGCGCCGGAGCGGGCGGCGGCGGCTCGGTGATCGTCACGGTTTCCGGTGGTGGCGGAGGCGGCAGCTCCTCCGACGTCGGAGGGGGTGGCGGCGGTGGCGGCGGGGTCGTGGAGGTGATCTCGTCCTGCACCGGCGGCGCGGCGGAGGTGGTACTGGGCTGCGGGGTCGCCAGGTTGGTGGTGTCCTCGTCGCGAGTCACCAACACGGCAACAGAGGCCACCAGTGCGACGGCCGCGATGATGGCCGTGATACCGACCACCCACGGCCAGCGCGGTGGCGGGGCGGTGTCGACCAGCTCGGTCGCCGCGTCGTAGTCGTCGTAGTCGTAGAGCGCCACGTCGGCCGGCACGTACGGCCCGCTGGTGAACTGCTCCGACTCAGGAGCGGAATACGCCTGCGAGTAGAACTCCGTCTCGCCGCCGTCCGCGTCGGCGCCGGCCACCTGGGTCGGCTCCTCGGGTGCGGAGTGTTTTCCGGGTTGATCCGGCAAATCAGAACCGGAGGCACCCGGTTCCGGGGGATTCGGCCCGCTCATCTACGCCTATCCTTCTCGACAACTTCACTGCCACACGGAACGAACGAGTGCGTTCGCTGGTGACAGTGCCCCGGCAACATTACCGAACGAGGTGATGCCGGCGAGTCCGGCGCTGCCGGTGGCGGATGAAGTAACGCCCGATTGTGACCTTGAGCAGGTCACAATCGGCGCGTTTGGACGGGTCAGTGCTTCTCTGGGCCCCAGTAGTACTCGAAGACCAGGCCGCCGACAGCCATCAGCACGAAGCAGACGCCTGCCACGATCAGCCAGGGCAGCCACAGAGCGGCGCCCACGGCGGCGACCGAGAAGGACAGCGCGATCAGGATCGGCCACCAGCTGTGCGGCGAGTAGAAGCCCAGTTCCCCTGCGCCGTCACTGATCTCCGCGTCTTCGTAGTCCTCGGGGCGGGTGTCGAGACGACGTGCCACGAAGCGGAAGAACGTACCGGTGATCAGGGTCAGGCCGGTGGTGAGGACGAGGGCGGTGGTACCCGCCCACTCCACACCGCCGTTGGCGAACATCGCCGTCAAGACGCCGTACACCACCGCCGACAAGGCGAAGAACGCCGTGAGGATCTCGAACAGTCGAGCTTCGATATGCATTGCGTGTAGCCCCTACTTGCTCGCCTGCGGTGCCTGCTCACCGCGTCGGGTGTCGAACGGGTGCGTGGTGATGGCCAGCGGCTCCTGGTTGATCGCCGCCAACGCCTCGGCATTGGTCTTGCCGGCCTCGCGCTGATCGATGTAGGCCTTGAAGTCATTGGGCTCGACGACCCGGACCTCGAAGTTCATCATCGAGTGGTAGGTGCCGCACATCTCGGTGCAGCGACCCACGAACGCGCCGGTCTGCTCGATCTTGCTGACCTGGAAGATGTGATCCGAGTGGTTGGCCACCGGGTCCGGCATCACGTCGCGCTTGAAGAGGAACTCCGGAACCCAGAATCCGTGGATCACGTCCGCGGAGTTGAGCTGGAACTCGATGCGCTTGCCCACCGGGAGCACCAGCACCGGGATCTCGGTGGAGCTGCCCAGCGTCTCGATCTTGTCGAAGTTCAGGTAGGTGCGGTCCTCGGGGTTCAGGCCGCGCACCGCGCCGACGCGCTCCTGCCCGTGCTCGTCCTTGCCCTCCGGCTTGGACGTCATCGCGGCCTTACGCGCTTCGTCGACACCGTTGTAATCGAATGAGCCGTCGGCGAAGTCGATCTTCTGGTAACCGAACTTCCAGTTCCACTGGAAGGCGGTCACGTCGATGACGACCTCAGGGTTCGGATCCTTGTGCAGCATCCGCTCCTGGACCACGACGGTGAAGTAGAACAGCACCGAGATGATGAGGAACGGGATGACCGTCAGCACCAGCTCCAGCGGCATGTTGTAGCCGAACTGGCGCGGCAGCTCGGTGTCGCCCTTCTTCTTCCGGTGGAACGCACTCGACCAGAAGATCAGGGCCCACACGATGGCGCCCACCACGAAGGACGCAATCACCGAGCCGATCCACAGCTCTCGGTTGAGTTTGCCCTCCGGGGTGATCCCCGTCGGCCAGCCGAGCGCGAGTGCGTCCTGCCAGCTGCAGCCGCTCAGCAAGAATGCCGAGCCACCCAGGACAATGGTCAACAACGCCGCTCGGGCCACCGCCTTAAGCCCGCGAGGTGTCACGTTGGCGCCTCCTAGATCGGTATTTCGCGACCGCGACCGGTCGTTGTTTTGCGAATACTACGCAGCGTAGACCACGCCGGTCCACGGGAGCGAAGCGACTCGGGAATGCGGTTGCGAAGTGGGTGCAAACACCGGCGCGGCCGCCCGGGTGGTGGTCTCGGACAACGGCCGGATCAGACATACTGGCGCGGTGTGCGGACTGCTCGCGTTGGTAACTGACCCAGCCCGATCCACCCAGGGAGACACCTCCCCCGATGCCGGATCGCGGCTGGTCGACGCGGTGGCGGGCGCCTCCCACCTGATGCGTCACCGGGGTCCGGACGAGCCCGGCACATGGGCAGACACGAGCGGCGACGGCACTGTGGTGCTCGGCTTCAACCGGCTCTCGATCATCGATATCGCGCACAGCCACCAGCCGCTGCGCTGGGGGCCGGCCGATGCGCCCGACCGCTACGCACTCGTTTTCAACGGTGAGATCTACAACTATCTGGAACTACGTGAAGAGCTGCGCGGCGCCGGTGCCGAATTTCACACCGACGGCGACGGCGAGGCCATCGTCGCGGCCTATCACCACTGGGGCGCCGACGCGCTGCATCGGTTGCGCGGCATGTTCGCGTTCGCGGTGTGGGACACCGTGGAGCGCGAGTTGTTCTGCGCCAGGGACCCGTTCGGCATCAAGCCGCTGTTCATGGCCACCGGGCCCGGTGGCACCGCAGTCGGCAGTGAGAAGAAGTGCCTGCTGGAACTGGCCGACATTCTCGGGCTGGACCTCAGCATCGACGATCGGGCGGTGCAGCACTACACGGTGCTGCAGTACGTGCCCGAACCCGAGACGCTGCACCGCGGCATCCGGCGGCTGGAGTCGGGTAGCTACGCGCGGCTGAGGCCCGGTGGCCGCCCCGAGGTGACGCGTTACTTCGTCCCGAAGTTCACTCCGGTGCCTTTCGTCAAGGGCGCCGAGCAGTCCCGCTACGACGAGATCACCGCCGCCCTTGAGGATTCCGTCGCCAAGCACATGCGCGCCGATGTGACGGTGGGCGCGTTCCTGTCCGGCGGAATCGACTCCACGGCCACCGCGGCGTTGGCGATGCGGCACAACCCGCGGCTGATCACGTTCACCACCGGCTTCGAGCGGGAGGGCTTTTCCGAGGTGGACGTGGCCGTGGCCTCGGCCGAGGCCATCGGCGCCCGGCATGTCACCAAGGTGGTCAGCCAGGCCGAGTTCGTCGAGGCACTGCCCGAGATCGTCTGGTACCTGGACGAGCCGGTGGCCGACCCGGCCCTGGTGCCGCTGTTCTTCATCGCCCGCGAGGCCCGCAAGCACGTCAAGGTGGTGCTCTCGGGCGAAGGTGCCGACGAGTTGTTCGGCGGCTACACGATCTACCGGGAACCGTTGTCGCTGCGGCCGTTCGACTATCTGCCCCGGCCGGTGCGCAAGTCGCTGGGCAAGGCGTCCAAGCCACTGCCGGAGGGCATGCGCGGCAAGAGCCTGCTGCATCGCGGTTCGCTGACGTTGGAGGAGCGCTACTACGGCAATGCCCGCAGCTTCTCCGACGACCAGCTGCGGGCGGTCCTGCCGGGGTTCCGGCAGGAATGGACCCACACTGACGTCACTGCCCCGGTGTACGCCGAGTCGCGGGGTTGGGATCCGGTGGCCCGGATGCAGCACATCGATCTGTTCACCTGGCTGCGCGGTGACATCTTGGTCAAGGCGGACAAGATCACCATGGCCAACTCACTGGAGCTGCGGGTCCCGTTCCTGGACCCCGAGGTGTTCGCGGTGGCGTCCCGGCTACCCGTCGATCAGAAGATCACCCGCTCGACGACCAAGTACGCGCTGCGCAGGGCACTGGAGCCGATCATTCCGGCCCATGTGCTGAACCGGCCGAAGCTGGGCTTCCCGGTGCCCATCCGGCACTGGCTGCGCGCCGGTGAGCTGATGGATTGGGCCTATTCGATGACGGCGTCCTCGGGCGCCGGCGAGTATGTCGATCTCGGTGCGGTCCGCACCATGCTCGACGAGCATCGCAACGGCGTCAGCGATCACAGTCGCAGGTTGTGGACGGTGCTGATCTTCATGCTGTGGCACGCCATCTTCGTCGAGCACAGCGTGATCCCGCAGATCTCCGAACCGCACTACCCGGTCCAGCTCTGAGCCGGTCGGCCCAGAGCCGGCGCCGGAGGGTCAGGCCAGGGCTGCGCCGATCTCAGCGCCCGCCTCGGCGCCGTAGGCGTCGGTGAGTCGCTGCACGGCCTCGGCCGGGTCCCAGGTCCATTCCTGCGGGCCGGTTGCCTCCAGCACCAGCACCGCGACCAGCGAGGCCAGCTGAGCGGAACGCTCGAGGTTGAGGCCCGCGCTGCGCCCGGTGAGGAAGCCGGCCCGGAAGGCGTCGCCGATGCCGGTCGGGTCGGCCTGATGCTTCTCGGGCACCACGTCGACATGGACGAAGGTGCCTTCCGAGCTGACCAGGTCGACGCCTTTGGCGCCCAGCGTGGTGACCCGCATGCCGATCTGGCTCATCACCTGGGCCTCGCTCCAGCCTGACTTCTGCAGCAGCAGGTCCCACTCGTAGTCGTTGGTGAACAGGTAGGCGGCGCCGTTGATGAGCTTGCGGATCTCCTCACCGGAGAGCCGGGCCAGCTGCTGGGACGGGTCGGCGGCGAACGGCAGGCCGAGCTTGCGGCACTCCTCGGTGTGCAGGAACATCGCTTCCGGGTCGTTGGCGCCGATGATCACCAGTTCCGGGGCGCCCACCCGCTCGACCAGGTCGGCCAGCGAGATGTTGCGCGCCTCGGACATGGCGCCCGGGTAGAACGACGCGATCTGGGCCATGTCCTCGTCGGTGGTGCAGACGAAGCGTGCGGTGTAGGCACTCTCGGAGATCAGCACGCTGCCGCAGTCGACGTTGGCGCCTTCGAGCCAGGTGCGGTAGTCCGCGAAATCCTGACCCGCCGCGCCTACCAACGCGACGTCACCGCCGAGGATGCCGATCGCGAAGGCCATGTTGCCCGCGACGCCCCCGCGGTGAATCACCAGATCGTCGACGAGGAAGCTCAGCGACACCTTCTGCAGGTGGTCAGCCAGCAGTTGCTCGGAGAATTTGCCCGGGAACCGCATCAGGTGGTCGGTCGCGATGGATCCGGTAACTGCGATGGTCACGTAGTGTCTCCCCACATTTCATTAAGTCGGCTACATAACAGTACCCGCGCGGCCCGTGCGCGATCTTGGCCCACGGTCGCACGCCACGGGTTGCGCTAACCTGCGTATAACCGTATTCCCGGTCACCGTAGACGGCTGACCGACCTCCAGATCACGCGGGGAGCGTCATTTGATGACTGGTTCATACCAGTACCCCGAGCAGACTCCGCCTCAGCCGTATCCCGAGCAGGTGTCGCCCGCCCCGTCGGCATATCCGGGCACGCTGCCGCCCCCGGTCCCGTACCCGACCCGGCGGCGCTGGCCCAAGATCCTGGCGGCGACGTTGGCGGTGGTCGTGCTGGCGGGTGTGCTGACCGCAGTGCTGGTGGCCGGCCGCCGCGGCCCGGCGGCTCCGGTGGTGCTGTCGGACGCCCGGGCCCAGGCCGCGGTGCAGGAATATCTCAACGCGCTGCTCGACGGGGACGACGAGACAGTCGCCCGGCACACGTTGTGCGGGCTGTACGACGGGGTGAAGGACCGCAAGGCCGACCTCGCGGTGGCCGGTTTGGCCAGCGACGCATTCCAGAAGCAGTTCAGCCAGGTCGAGGTGACCGGCATCGATGCGAATGTGCCGTGGTCCACCACACAGGCTCAGGTGCTGTTCACCATGCGCGTCGCTCCGGCCAGTGGGACGGTACGCGGACAACGGCCGATCAGTGACGAACAGCAGGGCGTGGCACAGCTTCTGGTGAAAAGGGACGGTAACGACGAGCAGGTCTTGGTGTGCTCGTACGTGCTGCGCACCGGCGGTCAGTACTGACCGCCGGTATCAGCTGACGTCAGTTGAAAGAATCACCGCAGGCGCAGGACCCGGTGGCGTTGGGGTTGTCGATGGTGAAGCCCTGCTTCTCGATCGAGTCGACGAAATCGATGGTGGCGCCCTGCACATACGGTGCGCTCATCCGGTCGACGGTCAGCTTGACGCCGCCGAACTCGGCGGTGAGGTCGCCGTCGAGGGCACGGTCGTCGAAGAACAGGTTGTAGCGCAGGCCGGCGCAACCGCCGGGCTGAACCGCGATCCGCAGCGCGAGGTCGTCGCGACCTTCCTGGTCCAGCAGCGCCTTCGCCTTCGTCGCAGCAGAGTCGGTCAGGGTCACACCGTGGGTTTCGGTGGAGGTGGCGTCCTGAACAGTCATAGTTCTCCCTAAGCATCCCTGGGCATCAAGACGCGGGACGTGCCGCGCGTCTACTACCTCAACGGTACCTTGTTCCGGCGCTATTCCCGACTTATCCACAGGCCGGGGCATGTGGCCAGGGCATCTGCGCCGGGCAGTAACCTGGCTGGCGTGAAGCTGCTGGGCCGTAACAAGGACAACGACGGCGAACCCGCCGGAACCGACCAGGTCGCGAAGGTCGACGGGGACGCCGCGTCGACGAACACGGGCGGTACCACCGCGGGCACCGCCCCCAAGGGCAGGCCCACCCCCAAACGCAGCGAGGCCACCAAGCGGCGCGGTCCTGTCGCGCCCGCACCGCTGACCGCCGCCGAGGCGCGCCAACGCCGCAAGGAGCTGCGCGGGCCGAAGCTGTCCAAGGAAGAGCGCAAGATCGAGCGGCTCGCCCGCCGAGCCGACATGGCTGACCGCCGCGAGAAGATGATGGCCGGCGAGGAGTCCTACCTACTCCCCCGCGACAAAGGTCCGGTTCGCCGCTACGTCCGCGACATCGTGGACTCGCGTCGCAACGTGCTGGGCCTGTTCATGCCCGCCGCCCTGGCGATGATCTTCTTCATGCTCGCGCTGCCGTCGCTGAAGTTCCAGCAGATCCTCTCCTACGCGATGCTCGTCCTGGTGGTCATCATGCTGATCGACGGGTTCGTCGTCGGCCGCAAGGTGAACCGGATGGTGGACGAGAAGTTCCCCGACAACACCGAAAGTGGTTTCAAGCTCGGGCTTTACGCCGCCAGCCGGGCGTCACAGTTACGCCGCATGCGGGCGCCGCGGCCGGTGGTCGAGCGCGGCGCCAAGATCTCTTGATCCCGCGTCAGGCGGCGTGAGCGGTGCGCACACTGGTACTCGGCGGCATCCGCTCCGGTAAATCGCAGTGGGCCGAGGCGGCCGTGACGCGAATCGCCGGAGACGGCGTGCCGGTGCGTTACCTGGCCACTGGCCCGGCCGCTGACACCGATCCGTCGTGGGCTGAGCGGGTGGGCGCACATCAGGCCCGTCGGCCCGCACACTGGCACACCGTCGAAACCCGGGAGCTGGCCGAAGATCTGGCCGAGAGTCCGGACACCGCTACCCTCGTCGACGACATCGGCGGCTGGCTGACGGCGGTCATGGACCGCGTCGGCGCCTGGACCGGGGCACCCGTGGGTCCGGAGGCCGACGCGCTGGTAGCGGCGGTAGCTGCGTTCACCGCTCCCCTGGTGCTCGTCACTCCCGAAGTCGGGCTGACCGTCGTCCCCGCCACCGAGGCGGGACGACGATTTGCCGACGAACTGGGTTCGGTCAACCAACGCCTGGCCGCGGTGTGCGACCGCGTGGTGCTGGTGGTGGCCGGCCAACCGCTCACGGTGAAGGAGCCGTCATGACCCAAATCGATGCGGCCTTTGCCCCGGTCACCGCACCGGATGCCGATGTCGCCACGGCGGCGCGGGCCCGTCAGGAGCAGCTGACCAAACCGCCCGGCTCCCTGGGCCGCCTCGAGGAACTCTCGGTTTGGGCGGCCTCGTGTCAGGGCGTCTGCCCGCCGCGCCCGCTCACCCGGGCCCGGGTGGTGGTGTTCGCCGCCGACCACGGGGTCACCGCAGCCGGGGTGTCGGCGTTCCCGTCGGCGGTGACCGGCCAGATGGTGGCCAACTTCGACGCCGGCGGCGCGGCCATCAACGTTTTGGCCGAGGTGGCCGGGGCGTCTGTGCGGGTGGCTGACATCGCCGTCGACTGCGACGAGCCGCTGTCGGCCGCCATCGGCGCCCACAAGGTGCGTCGCAGCTCGGGCAACATCGCGATCGAGGATGCACTGAGCGAAGAGGAAACCGCGGCCGCGGTCTCAGCGGGCCGCCGGATCGCCGACGACGAGGTCGACGGCGGTGCCGACCTGCTCATCGCGGGCGACATGGGCATCGGAAACACCACGGCGGCAACGACATTGGTGGCTGCGCTGACCGGTGCCGAACCGGTTGTGGTGGTGGGCCGCGGCACCGGCATCGACGATCTCGGTTGGGGGCGCAAGACCGGTGCCGTGCGTGACGCGCTGTACCGGGCGCGCACCGTGACACGTGAGCCGCTGGGCCTTCTCCGGGTGTGCGGCGGCGCCGACCTGGCCGCCATGGCCGGGTTTCTGGCGCAGGCAGCCCTGCGGCGCACGCCGGTGCTGCTGGACGGCCTGGTGGTGACGGCGGCAGCGCTGGTCGCCGAGGAGTTGGCACCGGGTGCGCGGGCGTGGTGGCAGGCCGGTCACCGATCGACGGAACCGGCGCACAGCCTGGCGCTGTCGCATCTGGGCCTGGAGCCGATCATCGACCTGGGCATGCGCCTGGGTGAAGGCACCGGCGCGGCGGTGGCCTTGCCGATCCTGCGGGCCGCGATCGCCACGCTGGCTTCGATGGCCACCTTCGAGGAGGCCGCAGTAGCCGGACCGCCTGAAGCAACACCATGATTGCCGCGCTGGGCGGGGCGTTCGCGTTCGGCACGGTGCTGCCGGTTCGAACGTCCGCCGGCGTCGGGCGGGGTGCGCTCGCGGCGTTGCCTGCGGTCGGCCTGGCACTCGGTGGGTTGGCAGCGGCGGTCGTGGCCGGCGGCCAGTGGGCATTCGGCACCGACACGGCGCTGCCCGGCCTGCTGGCGGTGGCCGCTCTGCTGCTGGCCACCCGTGGGCTGCACATCGACGGGTTCTGCGACACCGTCGACGGTCTGGGCTGCTACGGCCCGCCGGAGCGAGCGCTGGCGGTCATGCGCGACGGCTCGGCCGGGCCGTTCGGCGTCGCCGCGGTGTTCGTGGTGATCGGTTGTCAGACATTGGCTTTCGCCCAACTCAGCGCGGTGGCCGTCGTCGTCGCGGTCACTGCGGGCCGCGTCGCGGCGGTACTCGCCTGCCGGCGTTCGGTGCCGGCGGCGGCCGGCAGCTCGTTGGGCGGCGCCGTCGCGGGCACCCAGCCGGTCATCGTCGTGGCGGCGTGGCTGGTCGCGGTCGCCACCCTGGCCGCATGGGCGGGCCCTCGGATGTGGCAGGGCCCGGTCGTGGTGCTGGTCGCGGTGGGCGCTTCGGCGCTGCTGGTCGCGCACTGCGTGCGACGGTTCGGCGGCATCACCGGCGACGTGCTCGGCGCGGCCGTCGAGGTGACGACGACGCTGACTGCGCTGGGGCTGGCGGTCGGCTAGTTCAGCCGGGCCATCCAACCGTGGGTGTCGGCGAAGGTGCCGCGCTGGATTCCGGTCAGGGTGTCGCGCAGGGCCATCGTGATCTCGCCCGGTTGCCCGTCGGCGATGGTGAACTCGCCGTCCGCGTACTTGACGTGTGAGACCGGCGTGATCACCGCGGCGGTACCGCAGGCGAACACTTCGGTGATCTCGCCCGCCGCAGCCTTCTTCTGCCATTCGGCGACGTCGATCTTGCGCTCCTCGACCGCGAAGCCGGCATCGGTAGCCAACTGCAACAACGAATCTCGGGTGATGCCCGGCAACAGCGAACCGGACAGCTCAGGCGTGACCAGGCGGGCCGAGCCGCCGCTGCCGAAGACGAAGAACAGGTTCATCCCGCCCATCTCTTCGACATACCGACGCTCAAGCGCGTCCAGCCACACCACCTGATCGCAGCCGTTGTCGGCGGCCTCGGCCTGCGCGAGCAGCGAGGCCGCGTAGTTCCCGCCGAACTTGGCCGCTCCGGTGCCGCCCGGAGATGCGCGCACGTACTCGTGCGACAGCCACACGCTGACCGGTTTGATGCCGCCCTTGAAGTACGCCCCGGCCGGCGAGCCGATCACCAGGTAGCGGTACTCGTTGGCCGGGCGCACGCCCAGGCCGGGCTCGGTGGCGATCACGAACGGCCGCAGGTACAGCGATTCCTCGCCGCCTGCCGCGGGCACCCACGCCTCGTCGACCGCGATCAGCCGGCGCAGCGATTCGATGAACACGTCTTCGGGCAGTTCCGGGATGGCCAGCCGACGCGACGAGGCACGCAACCGCTGGGCATTGGCCTCCGGCCGGAAGGACACGATCGAGCCGTCTGCCCAGCGATAGGCCTTGAGCCCTTCGAACACTTCCTGCGCGTAGTGCAGCACGATGGCCGACGGATCGAGCTCGATGGGCCCGTACGGGATCACCCGCGGGTCGTGCCAACCCTGTTCGGCGGTGTAGTCGATGGCCACCATGTGGTCGGTGTGGAACTTGCCGAATCCGGGGTTGGCCAGAATGGATTCGCGTACCGCATCGGTCGCCGGATTCGCGTTGGCTGAAACCGTGAACTCGAGATGGCCGCTAGTCATGCAGCGATTGTATCGCCCGAGGCTAGCGTGTTTTCGCGGCCACGAACGGTGGCTTGACCACCTCACATTCGACGGCGCGGCCACGCACGTCCACGCTCACCCGCTGGCCGTCGGCGATGTCGTGGGCGGTGTCGATGAGGGCCAGTGCGATACCGGCTTTCAGTGACGGCGAGAACGTCCCCGACGTGGTGGTGCCGATCCGGGTGTCCCCGTCGAGCACCGCTTGATCGGCGCGCAGGACGCCGCGGCCGACGGCCTTGAGGCCGCGCAACACCCGGGCCGGGCCGGCTTCCTTTTCGGCCAGCAGGGCGTCGCGGCCCCAGAACGCGTCCTTCTTCCATCCGATCGCCCAGCCGCAGCGCGCCTGCAGCGGCGAGATGTCGAGTGACAGCTCGTGGCCGTGCAGCGGGTAGCCCATTTCGGTGCGCAAAGTGTCGCGGGCGCCCAAGCCCGCCGGTTCGCCGCCGGCGGCACGCACGGCCGTCACCAGCGCGTCGAACACCTCACCGGCACGGTCCCAGGCCGGCAGCAGTTCGTAACCGTGTTCGCCGGTGTAGCCGGTGCGACACACGCGGACGAAGACTCCGTTGTAGTCGGCGTCGGCGTATCCCATGTAGTCCATCTCGGTGGGCAGCCCGAGCGCCTCGAGCACCTCGGCGGATTTCGGACCCTGCACCGCCAGCACCGCGTATGAGCGGTGTTCGTCGGTGATGGTCAACCCGTCGGGGGCGTGTTTCTTCAGTTCGGCGACGACGGCCGCGGTGTTGGCGGCATTGGGCACCAGGAAGATCTCGTCGTCTGAGACGTAGTAGGCGATCAGGTCGTCGATGACTCCACCCGATTCGGTGCAGCACAGCGTGTACTGAGCCTTGCCCGGGCCGATCCGGTTGAGGTCGTTGGTCAGGGCCGAGTTGACGTACGCCGCCGCCCCGGGCCCTTTGACCAGGGCCTTGCCGAGGTGGCTGACGTCGAAGAGGCCGACGGCCTCGCGCGTGGCGTTGTGTTCGGAGACGGTCCCGGCGTAGGACACCGGCATCAACCACCCGCCGAATTCGGCGAAACTGGCGCCCAGTTCGCGGTGGCGGTCTTCCAGCGGTCCGTGCAGCAGGTCGTCAGTCACGCTTTCACCCTAATCTGCCTGCCGAACCGGCCCGCTCGATTGCACACTGGTCGGGTGGTCGACTTCGATGCGCTGGCCGCCGCCGGGATCACCGATGCGCGGGATCGTGCGCCGCTCATCGAGTACCTCGACGGGCTGGGTTTCACCGCCGAACAGATGATCGAGGCCGAGTCCCGCGGTCGGTTGTTCGGGCTGGCCGGGGACGTCCTGCAGTGGTCGGGTCCGCCGGAATACTGCCTGGCCGACGTCGCCGCCGAGCTCGACGTGCCACTGGAGGATGTTCAGCGGGCGTGGGCCGCGCTCGGCCTGACCGTCTCCGGCTGCGATGTGAAGACGCTGAGCAGGGCCGATGTGGAGACCTTGCGCACCTGGGCGGAGCTGCGGGTACTGGTCGGCGATGTGGAGGCCACCGGCCTGCTGCGCGTGATCGGTTCGGGCATGGCTCGGCTGGCCGAAACCCTGTCGGCGATGAGCCGGGCCAGCACGCCCGACGTCCAGCTCAACATCTCCCACGATGAGTTGATCACCGCCAAGGCCTACCGGACAGCCGCCGGGTTCATCCCCCGAATCGGCTCGATGATCGATGCCGTGCACCGCCACCACGTGATGAGCGCGCGCAGCTATTTCGAGCACGTCGTCCGCGACGACTCGTCGAATGTGTTGTGCGGCATCGGTTTTGCCGATCTCTCCGGGTTCACCACGCTCACTCAGATGATGACGTCGGCCGAGCTGTCGGCGATGCTCAACGAGTTCAGTGCCACCAGCACCGAGGTCGTCCATGCCGCCGGCTGCCGCGTGGTCAAGTTCATCGGCGACGCCATCATGTGGGTCGGCTCCGAACCCGCCGGGCTACTCCAGGTGGCCGAGAACCTGGTCACCCACCCTCGGGCGGCCGAGACTCACCTGCAGGTGCGCGCCGGACTCGATTTCGGCGAGATGCTGGCCATCGGCGGCGACTACTTCGGCAATCCGGTGAACCGGGCAGCCCGCCTGGTCGCTGCCGCCGACCCCAGCCAGGTCCTGGTGTCCGAGCCGCTGCACGAACTCCTCGACGGCGACGGATTCGCGCCGCCCCGCTCGTTGACCCTGAAGGGTTTCGCCACACCGGTCACGGCGTATCCGCGGCGTCTAGGGTGGGCGGGGTGAGCCCCGCAAATCCCGGTTATCAGGTTCCCAACGTCACCGTCAGCGCGTCGCTGCCCAAGCGCAAGAGCGACGCCGTGCTGATCGTTCCCGTGGTCAGCGGGCCGGATGACGATTCGAACGCCACCGTTGTCGGCAACCCGTTCCTCGACGCCGAGGCGGTCGGCGAAATCGAGGTTGCCCTCGCCGCGCTCGGCGCCAAGGGCGGCACCGACCAGGTCACCAGAGTGCTGGCGCCGTCGCTGCCGGTCGCCAGCGTGCTGGCCGTCGGCCTCGGCAAGCCCCGCGACGAGTGGCCCGCGGAGGTGATCCGCCGTGCCGCCGGTACGGCGGCACGGTCGGTGAACGGCACCGAGAAGGTCGTCACCACGCTGTCCGACATTGATCTGGAAGCCGCCGTCGAGGGCCTGATCCTGGGCTCCTACCGGTTCAGCGACTTCCGCAGCACCAAGACCGCACCCAAAGATGCCGGCCTCACCGCGATCGTGGCACTGGCGGCCGACACCAAGGCGGCGACGAAGAACCAGGCTCAGCGCGCGGCGGATATCGCGTCGGCGGTCGCCACCGCCCGGGACTTCGTCAACACCCCGCCCAGCCACCTGTTCCCCGACGAATTCGCCAAGCGCGCAAAGGCTTTGGGCGTGGCCGCCGGGCTTGAGGTCGAGGTGCTCGACGAAAAGGCACTGGCCAAGGCGGGTTACGGCGGCATCGTCGGGGTCGGCAAGGGGTCCTCGCGGCCGCCGCGTCTGGTGCGGTTGACCCACCGGGGCGCCGGCAAGAAGCCCAAGCGCGTCGCACTGGTCGGCAAGGGCATCACCTTCGACACCGGCGGCATCTCGATCAAGCCTGCCGCCAACATGCACCACATGACCTCGGACATGGGCGGCGCCGCCGCAGTCATCGCGACCGTGGTGCTGGCCGCCAAGCAGAACCTGCCGATCGAGGTGATCGCTACCGTGCCGATGGCCGAGAACATGCCCTCGGCGACCGCTCAGCGCCCGGGCGACGTGCTGACCCAGTACGGCGGGATCACCGTCGAGGTGCTCAACACCGACGCCGAGGGCCGGCTGATCCTGGCCGACGCGATCGTGCGGGCCTGCGAGGACAACCCCGATTACCTGATCGAGACGTCGACGCTGACCGGCGCACAGACCGTCGCTCTCGGTGCCCGCACACCCGGCGTCATGGGTAGCGACGAGTTCCGTGACCGGGTCGCGGCGCTGTCGCAGGCGGTCGGTGAAAACGGTTGGGCCATGCCGCTTCCCGAGGAGCTCAAGGACGACTTGAAGTCGACGGTGGCCGACCTGGCCAACGTCAGCGGGTCGCGCTATGCGGGCATGCTGGTGGCCGGCACCTATCTGCGCGAGTTCGTCGCGGACGGGGTCGAGTGGACACACATCGACATCGCGGCGCCTGCCTACAACACCGGTGGCCCTTGGGGTTACACACCCAAGGGCGGCACCGGCGTACCGACCCGCACGATGTTCGCCGTCCTGGAGGACATCGCCGTGAACGGCTGATCATGTTCCGGCCCAACGTGAACACGATGTCGAGGTTCGCCCGCGATCTCGCCGTCGTGTTCACGTTGGGCGGCATGCTGGCCGGCTGTTCAGGATCGCCGGATACCGCTGTCCCGGTCGCGCCCAGCACCACGTCGCACCCGCCTGCGGCCACAGCGGCCGCCCCGGCCGGCGCACAACCGCGCCTGGCCCCGGACCCGGCCCGGTTAGCCGATGATCTGGTGGCCGATGAACGGGCGTTGAGGGACCCGTCGACACCAGGGCCGGCGTCGACGCAGGCCGCGCGCAGACAGCAGGTGGCATATCGGGCGATCGGACGCCACCCCGAATGGGACGGCACCATCAGGCCCCGCATCCCGGCCGAGTTGGTGGCGTTCTATGACCGCAATGTCGACGCACGGCGGCACCTGGCCACACTGGCCGAACCGCGAGACACTCTGCCCGCGTGGCGGATCGTCGCGCCCGTCCCGGCCGAGGAGCTGCTGGCGGCCTATCGGGACGCCGACGCCGCCTCGGGTGTGGGCTGGGCCTACCTCGCCGCGATCAACCTGATCGAGACGCATTTCGGCAGCGTGCGCGGTGACAGTTCGGCCGGCGCCCAGGGACCCATGCAGTTCATGCCGTCCACGTTCGCCGCATACGGCATGGGCGGCGATATCCACTCACCAAGGGACAGCATCATGGCTGCCGGTAATTACCTGGCCGCCAACGGTTTTGCGAACGACCCGGACCGCGCCCTGTTCCGGTACAACAACGCCGACGCCTACGTGCACGCCGTCAAGGACTACGCCGCCGCGATGACGGCCGATCCGGCGGCGTTCGGCGTGTTCTACCGTTGGGATGTCTACTACGTCTCCACCGCCGGTGACGTGCTACTGCCCATCGGATATGCCGCTGAGTCGCGGATACCGGTCGGCGAGTACCTCACGGCACATCCGCAGTAGCGGTCTACAGCGAGCCCGACCGTGCCACCCGGCGCAGCGCCGACGGGACCAGCCGGGCCACCCCGTAGGCGGCGTAGGCCTCCGGGGTCACGGGACGGATCGCCTTGCCCTTGACCACGGATTCGACGATGGCCTTGGCCACCTTGTCCGGCCCGTAACGGCGCGCTGCGAAGACCTTCTTGGTCGCCGCGCGCATCTGTTCGACCTGCCCCTGTTTCTCGGCGGGGACGTCGAAGCGGGTGGTGTCGATGATGTTGGTGTCGATCACACCGGGACAGATCGTGGTCAAACCGACTCCTGCCGAGTCCAATTCGGCGCGCAGACAATCGGAGAACATGAACACTGCGGCCTTGCTCGTGGAGTACGCGTTCATCGACGCCGACGGCGAATAGGCCGCCATCGAGGCCACGTTGACGATGTGACCACCGGTGCCGCGGTCGACGAGACGGCGGGCAAAGGACCTGCAGCAGTTGACGACCCCGCCGAAGTTCACGTCGAGCACGCGGTCGTACTGCTCGGCCGGGGTGTCGAGGAACTTGCCGCCGTGGCCGATTCCGGCGTTGTTGACCACCACGTCGGGCACCCCATGGGTGCTGCACACCTGCTCGACGAAACTCTCCACGGCGTCGGCATCGGACACGTCCAGCCCGTAGGCATGTGCCACTCCGCCGCGCGCGGCGATTTCGTCAACCGTGGCCGCCGCCGCATCCTTGTCGATGTCACTGACCACCAGTTCGGCGCCTTGCGCGGCGAATGCCAGGGCCGTCGCCCGCCCGATCCCGCTGCCCGCGCCGGTGACGGAAACCAGTGTGTCGCCGAAGGGTTGACGCGACCGGCCGACCTGGGCGCGTCGCAGCGCCCGCGGCGCCGGGGCGCCCTCGAGGTGATCGATCAGCTCGGCCGTGGCCTCGGCGATGGCGCGCCAGTGCGAGAACGGCGCCCAGTGCCCGGCCTTGAGGTCGCGGCGCCACAGCAGCGGTATCCACTTGGACGCCTCGTCGTAGCCGTGCCCGCGTACCACCGGGTCGTGGTCGTTGCAGATCAGCTGCACAGGCACGTTCACGTAGTGGTCGCTGCGCAGTGTCGTGAACGAACGGATCGCGTTGGCGCGGTAGATCTTGAGCGAGTTGGCCGCGTCGATGTCGAGTGTCTCGGACTGGAACTTGGGACCCGGGGTGTCGATGGCCTGCAGCCGGCGGGCGGCGCCGCGGCGCATCAGCGCCGGTGCGAGCACCGGGACCGAGAACGGGATCCAATAGCTGAACCGCGATGCCAGGTTCACCGCCTTGGCGAACCGGATGGGGCGGTACGGGCGGGCCAGGCGTCCGCGCACGAACGAGCCGTAGTGGTCGGTGCTCGGACCCGACACCGACGTGAACGACGCCACGCGTTCAGAGGCCTCCGGGCGGCTCAGGTACTCCCACACCCCCACCGAGCCCCAGTCGTGTGCCAGGACGTGCACAGGCCGCCCGGGGCTGACGGCGTCGATCACCGCGGACAGGTCGTCGGCGAACCGGTCCATGCGGTAAGCCCTGACGGCTTTGGGCACGTCGGAGGCGCCGGCACCACGGTTGTCGTAGCGCACGATGTGGAACCGGTCCTCCAGTTCCCCGGTGACACCGTTCCACAGCACGTGGGAGTCCGGCCAGCCGTGTGCCATCACCAGCGTCGGCCGCTGCCGGTCCCCTTGTTCGTACACCGCGATGCGGGTTCCGTCCGAGCTGACGACGAAGCGCTGCATACTCCACCCCTCCACGAGGTACCTGTAACGAACAGTATCCAATACCGGAGGTATCGGTTGCTTTGACTCTAGCGGTCGTCGAGCTCGCGACGCACGGCACGCTCCCGTTCGATGCGCCGCCGCGCGTCGTAGTCACGCATGCGTTGCGGATAGCCGACCTTCTGCACGTCGTAGACCGGGATCTGCAGCCGGTCACTGAGCCGCCGCGCCCCGGTCTCACCACCGGCCCGGCGCCGGGTCCATTCCCCGTCCGCAGCAACCAGCACGACTGTCACGTCGGTGACGGTGGTGCGCGGTTCCACGAACGCCTCGACACCGGCGTGCTCGGCGACCCAGCGCTGCAGATACCGCAGATCCTCGTCCGCGGCGCCACCGGCTCTGCGTGCCGAACCACCCCGGCGAAACGCATCGAACAGCCCCAACGGAACGGTCTCCTCAACTCTGGGGATGTTCGCCAGAACAACCCTGCAAACCCTCACTCGATAGTGCCAGAGCGCGGGGCAACCCTGAGTGCGTGCGAACAGCGCTGCAGTGACAGGATGGTTCCGACAATCCACCTAGGTGCCGCACCCAGTGCACCCAGCTGTGGTAAGCCAGAGTTCGAGTCGTCACAAGTGACCGTCCGAGGAGTCAATACACATGGCCATCTCCGTCCAGATGCCCGCGCTAGGTGAGAGCGTCACCGAGGGGACCGTCACCCGCTGGCTTAAACAGGAGGGCGACACCGTCGAACTCGACGAGCCGCTGCTGGAGGTGTCCACAGACAAGGTCGACACCGAGATTCCCTCCCCCGCCGCAGGCGTGCTGACGAAGATCGTCGCCCAGGAGGACGACACCGTCGAGATCGGTGGCGAGCTCGCGGTCATCGGCGAAGCCGGCGAACAAGCCTCGGAAGCACCCGCCGCGGAACCGGAAGCCAAGCCGGAGCCCGAGCCCCAGACCACCCAGCCGTCGGCCGCCCCGTCCGAGACGGCCGCCCCGGAACCCGCGGCCCCGGCAGAGCCGGCCCCGTCCGCCCCGGCTCCCGCTGCCTCCGGTTCGGCCACCACCGTGGTGATGCCCGAGTTGGGCGAGTCTGTCACCGAGGGCACCGTCACCCGGTGGCTGAAGAAGGTCGGTGACTCCGTCGGCGTCGACGAGCCGCTCGTCGAGGTGTCCACCGACAAGGTCGACACCGAGATCCCCTCCCCGGTGGCCGGCACCCTGCTGGAGATCACCGCCGAGGAAGACGACACCGTCGCCGTCGGTGGCGAACTGGCCAAGATCGGTGACGCCTCCGCCGCGCCCGCCGCCCCGGCCCCGGCAGCGCCGGCTCCCGAAGCCAAGCCGGAACCCAAGCCGGAGCCCAAGCCCGAACCGAAACCAGAACCCAAGCCAGAACCCAAGTCCGAACCGGCACCCGCACCCGCAGCCGCTCCGGCACCGGCACCGGCAGCTCCCGCCGCGGCCGGAGACGGGGACGGCTCGCCGTACGTCACCCCGCTGGTGCGAAAGTTGGCCGCGGAGAACGGTGTTGATCTCGCTTCGGTGAAGGGCACCGGTGTCGGCGGTCGCATCCGCAAGCAGGATGTGCTCGCCGCGGCCGAGGCCAAGAAGGCTCCCCCGGCTCCGGCCGCTGCTGCCGCTCCTGCCGCACCGGCAGCCCCCGCGGCTGCATCGGCCGCTCCGGCTCCTGCCTTGGCCCACCTGCGCGGAACCACGCAGAAGGCCAACCGGATTCGCCAGATCACCGCGAAGAAGACCCGCGAATCGTTGCAGGCGACCGCTCAGCTGACCCAGACCCACGAGGTCGACATGACCAAGATCGTGGCGTTGCGGGCCCGCGCGAAGGCCGATTTCGCCGAGCGCGAGGGCGTCAACCTCACCTACCTGCCGTTCATCGCCCGCGCCGTCATCGACGCGCTCAAGATCCACCCGAACGTCAACGCCAGCTACAACGAGGACACCAAGGAGATCACCTACTACGACGCCGAGCACCTGGGCTTCGCAGTCGACACCGACCAGGGCCTGCTCTCCCCGGTGATCCACAACGCCGGTGACCTGTCGCTGGGCGGGTTGGCACGTGCCATCTCCGACATCGCGGCCCGGGCCCGCTCGGGCAACCTCAAGCCCGACGAATTGGCCGGCGGCACCTTCACCATCACCAACATCGGCAGCCAGGGCGCACTGTTCGACACCCCGATCCTGGTGCCGCCGCAAGCGGCGATGCTGGGCACCGGGGCGATCGTCAAGCGTCCCCGGGTCATCTCCGACGAATACGGCAACGAGTCGATCGGTGTCCGGTCGGTGTGCTACCTGCCGCTGACCTACGACCACCGGCTGATCGACGGCGCCGACGCCGGCCGGTTCGTGACCACCATCAAGCGCAGGCTCGAAGAAGGTGCTTTCGAGGCCGACCTCGGGCTGTAACAGCCGTTAGGAGGGGCTCCCCACTGTGGCGGATGCCGTCATCGCGATAGCGGGATCATCCGGTCTGATCGGTTCGGCGCTGGTGTCAACGCTGCGCGCCGCCGATCGCCGGGTGCTCCGGATCGTTCGCAGGGCACCATCGAACGGCGACGAGCTGTTCTGGAATCCCGACACCGGGGAGTTCGACGCCGCAGCACTCAACGGTGTGGACGCGGTGGTGAACCTCTGCGGCGTCGGTGTCGGGGACAAGCGGTGGTCGGGCGCGTTCAAGCAGAGCCTGCGCGACAGCCGGATCGGGCCGACCGAGGTGCTCGCCGGCGCGGTGGCCGATGCCGGGGTGCCGGTGCTGATCAACGCCAGCGCAGTCGGTTACTACGGCGATACCAGGGACCGGGTGACCGACGAGTCCGCGCCTGAGGGCCGGGGCTTTTTGGCCGGGTTGTGTGCGGATTGGGAAGCGGCCACCGCGCCTGCGGTGGCCGCCGGGTCTCGGGTGGTGCTGCTGCGCACAGGCCTGGTGATGGCCCCATCCGGGGGCATGGTGAGCCGGCTCAAACCGTTGTTCTCGCTGGGCCTGGGTGCCCGGTTGGGCAACGGCAGGCAGTACATCCCGTGGATCAGCCTGGAGGACGAAGTCCGTGCGGTGTTGTTCGCGATGTCGAACGAAAACCTTTCGGGCCCGGTCAATCTCACCGGGCCGGCCCCGGTGACCAACGCCGAGTTCACCGCGGCACTCGGCCGGGCGCTCAACCGGCCCACGCCGGTGATGGTTCCGGGCTTCGCACTTCGCACCCTGCTGGGTGAGATCGCCGATGAGGGACTGCTGGTGGGCCAACGCGCCATCCCGGCCGCCCTGGAACGCGCCGGCTTCAACTTCCATCACCAGACCGTGGGCGAGGCACTGGCTTACGCCACCGCGCCCAAAGACCTGTGACGCAGCCGGGGCGTACCGTCGACGCTGTGACATCCATCCGCGCAGCCGCAGCTCCCGTGGAGGTGCGCCGCCTCGGCACACTCGATTACGAAGCCGCCTGGGAGCTACAGCGCGAGATCGCCGACGCCAGGGTGGCCGGTGGGCCCGACACCCTGCTGCTGCTGCAGCATCCGGCCGTCTACACCGCGGGCAAGCGCACCGAGCCGCATGAACGCCCGATGGACGGCACCCCCGTAGTCGATACCGACCGTGGCGGCAAGATCACCTGGCACGGCCCAGGGCAGCTGGTCGGCTACCCCATCATCGGGCTGGCCGAGCCGCTCGATGTGGTGAATTTCGTTCGGCGCCTTGAACAAGCGCTCATCGACGTGTGCGCGGAACTCGGTCTGGCGACGGGCCGGGTCGAGGGGCGGTCCGGCGTCTGGGTCCCCGACGACGGGCTGCGGCCGGCCCGCAAGGTCGGGGCCATCGGGATCCGGGTGGCCCGGGCGACGACGCTGCACGGGTTCGCCTTGAACTGCGACTGCGATCTGTCGGCGTATTCGCGGATCGTGCCGTGCGGCATCGCCGACGCCGGCGTGACCTCGCTGACCGCAGAACTCGGTCGCCGCGTGACCGTCGAGGACGTCACCGACCGGGTCGCCGCCGCGGTGAGCGACGCGCTCGACGGACGCCTGGAAGTGGCCCTGAACGTAGGATGAACTCGTGACTGTGGTGCCTGAAGGTCGGAAGCTGCTGCGTCTGGAAGTGCGGAACGCGCAGACGCCCATCGAACGCAAGCCACCGTGGATCAAGACCAGGGCCAAGATGGGTCCGGAATACACCGAGCTCAAGGGTCTGGTGCGGCGCGAAGGGCTGCACACGGTGTGCGAGGAGGCCGGCTGCCCCAACATCTTCGAATGCTGGGAGGACCGGGAGGCCACGTTCCTGATCGGCGGCGAGCAGTGCACTCGCCGGTGTGACTTCTGCCAGATCGACACCGGCAAGCCGGCCGAACTGGACCGCGACGAGCCGCGCCGGGTCGCCGAGAGCGTGCAGGCGATGGGTCTGAAGTACTCGACGGTGACGGGTGTCGCGCGCGACGACCTGCCCGACGGCGGGGCGTGGCTGTACGCCGAGACCGTTCGCCAGATCCATGCGCTCAACCCGAACACCGGGGTCGAGCTGTTGGCTCCGGACTTCAACGGCAACCCCGACCAGCTGGCCGAAGTGTTCGAGTCGCGCCCAGAAGTGTTCGCGCACAACGTCGAAACGGTGCCGCGCATTTTCAAGCGCATCCGGCCCGCGTTCCGCTATGACCGGAGCCTGGCGGTGATCACGTCCGCCCGCAACTTCGGCCTGGTCACCAAATCGAACCTCATCCTCGGGATGGGCGAAACCATCGACGAGGTCCACACTGCCCTGCGTGACCTGTACGACGCGGGCTGCGACATCGTCACCATCACCCAGTATCTGCGGCCCTCACCGCGCCATCATCCGGTGGAGCGTTGGGTACACCCCGACGAGTTCGTAGAGCTGTCGAGCTATGCCGAGGGCCTGGGATTCGCCGGTGTGCTGGCCGGTCCGCTGGTGCGTTCGTCCTACCGCGCGGGCAGGCTCTATGCCCAGGCCGCGCGGGTTCGGTTCGCCGATCAGCCCCCCGTATCCTGAACTAATGGCGAAAACCCGCACTGCCGCAGAGACCAAAGCGGCAAAGGCCGAGGCGAAGGCTGCCCGTAAGGCGGCCTCAAAGCAGCGGCGCAGTCAGTTGTGGCAGGCATTCCAGATCCAACGCAAAGAGGACAAGCGCCTCTTGCCGTACATGATCGGCGCGTTCGTGCTGATCGTGGCCGCCGCGGTGGTGGCCGGTGTGCTCATCGGCGGGTTCACGATGTACACGCTCATCCCGCTGGGCGTGGTGCTGGGTGCACTGGTCGCCTTCATCATCTTCGGGCGCCGCGCCCAGAAGTCGGTGTACCTGAAGGCCGAGGGCCAGACCGGCGCCGCGGCCTGGGCGCTGGACAATCTGCGCGGCAAGTGGCGCGTCACCCCGGGTGTCGCGGCAACCGGGCATTTCGACGCCGTGCACCGCGTGATCGGCCGGCCAGGGGTGATCTTCGTCGGTGAGGGCTCGGCCAATCGGGTCAAGCCGCTGCTGGCGCAGGAGAAGAAGCGCACCGCGCGCCTGGTCGGTGAGATCCCGATCTACGACATCGTGGTCGGCAACGGCGAGGGCGAGGTGCCGCTGTCCAAGCTGGAGCGCCACCTGAACAAGCTGCCGGCCAACATCACTGTCAAGCAGATGGACTCGATCGAGTCCCGGCTGGCCGCACTCGGCACCAAGACCGGCCCGGCCGGCATGCCCAAGGGCCCGATGCCCGCCGGCGCCAAGATGCGCGGTGTGCAGCGCACCGTGCGCCGTCGCTGACTCTCTGCCGCCGAGCGTGAACCAGATCGCGAGAATTCTTCGGATTCTCGCGATCTTCTTCACATTCGGCACAGCTAGCGCCGCACCACCGCGGTGAACGTCAGGCGATCGTGCAGGCCCCGCAGATCACTGTCGGAAACCAGCGGCGGGATGACCAACGCGATCAACACCACCCGCAGGAATGCCCGCACGATGCCGATCCGGTCGCGCCCGTCGGCCGGTACCACCGCCAGGCCTACCGCGAGCTGGCCCGGTGTGAACGAGAACAGCCGCACCGCGACCGTGCCCAGCACCATCCAGATCACCAGTACGGCCGTGGACAGCATCGGCAGCGAAATGAAACCGAGGGCCATCACGAGGCCGGCCAGGCCGTAGGCCACCAGCCAATCGATGCACAGTGCCCCCAGGCGCCGGCCCATCCGGGCCAGCGACCCGGGCCCGGTCTCGGGCAAGCCAAGGCGCTCACCAGGGTATTTGCCCTGGCTGTCCCGGCCGTCCTCACCGTCACCCGCGTCGAAAGGGCCGGGTCCGGACAGCCAAGTTCCCATCGTTCGCGCCATAGGGCCAGAATAGGCGGAGCCGGTTTGGCGACGGTCAGTAGCTCACGTCACAAAGAACGGTCATCGCGTAACTTGCGCGCAACATATGGTTGACGACTGCGCAACATCGTGTCCTTAGCGTCAACCCGCGGGTTACCAGTAAAGGAGAACACTCAGTGGCAGAAAAGACGTCCGACGACATCTTCAAGCTGATCAAGGACGAGAACGTCGAGTACGTCGACATTCGCTTCTGCGATCTGCCCGGCGTCGTCCAGCACTTCTCGATCCCGGCGTCGGCGTTCGACCAGAGCGTCTTCGAGGACGGCCTCGCGTTCGACGGTTCGTCGGTCCGCGGCTTCCAGTCGATCCACGAATCCGACATGATGCTGCTGCCGGATCCCGACACCGCGCGCATCGACCCGTTCCGCGCCGCCAAGACGCTGAACCTGAACTTCTTCGTGCACGATCCGTTCACCCGCGAGGCGTACTCCCGCGACCCGCGCAACGTGGCCCGCAAGGCGGAGAACTACCTGGCCAGCACCGGGATCGCCGACACCTGTTTCTTCGGCGCCGAAGCCGAGTTCTACATCTTCGACTCGGTGTCGTTCGACTCGCGGATGAACGGCACCTTCTACGAGGTCGATTCCGAGTCCGCATGGTGGAACACCGGCGAGCCCGCCGAGGCCGACGGCTCCCCCAACCTCGGTTACAAGGTTCGCCCCAAGGGCGGCTACTTCCCCGTCGCTCCCTACGACCACTACGTGGATCTGCGCGACGAGATGTCGACCAACCTGATCAACGCCGGGTTCACCCTGGAGCGCGGCCACCACGAGGTCGGCACCGCCGGCCAGGCCGAGATCAACTACAAGTTCAACACCCTGCTGCACGCAGCTGACGATGTGCTGCTGTTCAAGTACATCATCAAGAACACCGCGTGGCAGAACGGCAAGACCGTCACCTTCATGCCCAAGCCGCTGTTCGGTGACAACGGTTCGGGCATGCACGCCCACCAGTCGCTGTGGAAGGACGGCAAGCCGCTGTTCCACGACGAGTCCGGCTACGCGGGCCTGTCCGACATCGCCCGCCACTACATCGGCGGCATCCTGCACCACGCCCCGTCGCTGCTGGCGTTCACCAACCCGACGGTGAACTCCTACAAGCGTCTGGTGCCGGGCTATGAGGCCCCGATCAACCTGGTGTACAGCCAGCGCAACCGCTCGGCCTGTGTCCGTATCCCGATCACCGGCAACAACCCGAAGGCCAAGCGCCTCGAGTTCCGCTGCCCGGACAGCTCGGGTAACCCGTACCTGGCGTTCGCGGCCATGCTGATGGCCGGCATCGACGGCATCAAGAAGAAGATCGAGCCGCTGGCCCCGGTCGACAAGGACCTCTACGAGCTGCCGCCGGACGAGGCCGCCAACATCCCGCAGGCCCCGACCTCGCTGGCCGCGGTGATCGACAAGCTCGAAGAGGATCACGAATACCTCACCGAGGGTGGCGTGTTCACCGAGGACCTGATCGAGACCTGGATCTCCTACAAGCGGGAGAACGAGATCATGCCGATCCAGATCCGGCCTCACCCGTACGAGTTCTCGCTCTACTACGACGTCTAAGTCCTAGCGCGAGCAGACGCAGATGTCCCCGCACGCCCGGCGTGTCGGGGACATCTGCGTCTGCTCGCCGGGTGCACCGCACAATGGACCGATGCGTGTTCTGGTGCAGCGGGTGACATCTGCCAGCGTTACGGTCGACGGTGAGGTGGTAGGCGCCATCGAGCCCAACCCACAGGGGCTGCTGGCCCTGGTCGGCGCGACCCACGGCGATGATGCCGCCAAGGCCCGGCGGATGGCCGAAAAGTTATGGCAGTTGCGAATTCTCGACGGCGAGAAGTCCGCGTCGGACGTCGCCGCACCGATCCTGGTGATCAGTCAGTTCACCTTGTACGCCAACACCGACAAGGGGCGGCGACCGTCGTGGAATGCGGCGGCGCCCGGCCCGGTCGCCGAACCGCTGGTGGCCGAATTTGCCGAAGCGCTCAAGAGATTGGGCGCGGTTGTGGAAACGGGGGTTTTCGGTGCGGATATGCAGGTGGAACTGGTCAATGACGGGCCGGTAACGGTGTTGCTGGAGCTGTGAGTTTTCTGCGAACGACGAGTATTGTCGGCACATGACGACCAATCTGGACACCCGACTGAGTTCGATCTCGCCTGCTGTCATCAGCTTGTTCCGGGTCGTGTTCGGCCTCTTGTTCACCATCCACGGGACATCCAAACTTTTTGCCTGGCCCGTTGATTCGGGCAGCGGCGCAGTGCCCGTCGGCACCTGGCCCTATTGGTATGCCGGGGTCCTGGAGCTGGTGCTCGGCCTGCTCATCATGGTGGGGCTGTTCACCCGGATCGCGGCGTTCATCGCCGCCGGCCAAATGGCGTTCGCCTACTTCACGCAGCACCAGCCGAAGGGTCTGCTGCCGATCGAGAACGGCGGCGAACTCGCCGTGCTGTATTGCTTCGGCTTCCTGCTGCTCGCCGCGATCGGCGGTGGCGCGTACGCACTGGATGCCGTGCGCGCCAGGAGCAAGACCTAGTCCAGCGCGAGGTCCTCGCGGAAGCGCTTCATCCCGTCGATCTTCTCGGCCAGGGTGGCATCGGGGCCGGAGTAGAACATCCACGGCATGGTGATGATGCCCTGGATGCCACCCGCTTCCGCACGCGCATAGTGGTCAGGGGTGAAGGCGTCGGTGAGCGGCGTGATGATGGTGAAATCGTCCATCGTCAAACCCTTTTCGGCACGCAGCTCGCGTAGCCGGTTCACCCTTTGCAGGGCGTCGTCGGTGGAGATCAGATCGCCGATCCAGCCGTCGTGGCGCGCCGCGCGGCGCAGTGCGATGTCGGACAGTCCACCGACGTAGACCGGGATCGGTGGCGGAGTCGGCTCCATCTCCAGACGCGGGGTGGAATAGAACTCGCCGTCGAACTCCGTCCACCCCGGCGCCCACAGCTTCTTCATCAACTCGAGCATCTCGTCGGTGCGCTTGCCGCGCCGCGCGAACTGCTGGCCCAGCAGCTCGAACTCTTCCTCGCACCAACCCACCCCGATGCCCAGTTCCAGCCGCCCGTCGGCCAGATAGGCCGCGGTGCCAATGGCTTTCGCGGCCGAGTACGGGTCGCGCATCGCCGGCAGGTAGACCGTGGTGACGAACTTGCATCGCCTGGTGACCAGCGCCAGTGCACCGATCATCACCCATGGGTCCGGCCAGTCGGTGAACGCCTCCCAGCGCCGCTTCCCGTCCTTGGTGTACGGGTACGGCGTGGACAGCGTCTCCAGGTTCACCACATGGTCGGGGATACCCATCCCGTCATAGCCGAGTTCGTCTGCCGCCCTGGCCACTTCGACGGCCTCGCGGGTGTCCATGAAGGCCAGGCTGACGTAGAACTTCATCCGGCGTCCCGAGCCCAGGCCGGGGTGATGAAGACGCCTTCGGCCTCGACGGTGATCCCGTCCGCGTCGCTGATATGGCCGCGCGCAAAGGTTTTGACGCCTTCGGTGCGGTCGATGTAGGCCTCGGCGCGCAGCGGTCCCAGCGGCGTGCCACGGTTGTACCGGCAGGTGATGGTCCCGGTATAGCGCGGCTCGTTCAGTCCCCCGCTGGCCACCTCGCCGAGAATATGGTCGAGCACCAACGCACAGATGCCGCCGTGCACCCAGCCCAGCGGGCCCTCATAGGCTGCGCCGAGCACGAATTCGCTCCAGCAGCTGCCGTCCTCGGCATGCTCGATCACCAGCGGCGGGGCCAGCGCGTTGCGCAGTCCGACGACCGGGTTGGCCCACACCACCGGACGGTTGGTCTCGGCGTGCAGCATGGCGTGCGGCCCGTCGCGCTGTTCGCGGCGCAGCGAGGCGGTGACGGCCTCGACGGCGGCGGTGGCCTCGGCGATGGTCTCCGGGTCCACCTCGGTGCGCACGCCCGCGTCGACGAGTTCGCGCATCGCCCGGGCGAACGGCTCGTAGAGCGCTTCGAGCCGATCGTGCTCGGCCGCGGAGATGACGTCGAACGTGTGCTGCATCCGGACTCCCAGTGAATTGGTTATACGCCCTTATTAACACCACCCACTGCGGCGTCCTGCACGCGGGGCCCGGTTAGGCCGCCTACCGACTACTCCCCGCCGAAAATCTTGCGGACCACGCTCTTGGCCCGCCGGGTCACCCGCAGGTAGTTGTCCAGGAACTCTCCGCCGTCGTCGCTGCCCCAACCGGCCGCCAGGGCAACCGCATTGAGCTGACGGCCCGGCCCGGGCAATTGATCGGTGGGCTTACCGCGCACCAACACCAGGGCGTTGCGAGCTCGCGTGGCCGTCAGCCAGGCCTCTCGCAGCAGCTCGACGTCGCTCTCGGCGACCAGTTCGGCCGCGCCGATCGCGTCGAGGGCCTGCAGTGTCGAGGTGTTGTGCAGCGCGGGCACCGTGTGGGCGTAGCGCAACTGCAGCAGCTGCACGGTCCACTCGATGTCGGCCAGCCCGCCGCGCCCCAGCTTGGTGTGGGTGTTGGGATCGGCACCGCGCGGCAGGCGTTCGGCGTCGACCCGCGCCTTGATGCGGCGGATCTCCTGGACGGCTTCGGCCGATACGCCGCCCGCGGGGTACCGGGTCTTGTCGGCCATGAGCAGAAACCGATCGCCCAGTTCCAGATCGCCGGCCACGCGGTGGGCCCGCAACAGCGCCTGGATCTCCCAGGGCTGCGCCCACTGCTCGTAGTAGGCGGCATACGAGGCCAGCGTTCGCACCAGGGGGCCGTTGCGCCCCTCGGGACGCAGTCCGGTGTCGACTTCCAGCGGCGGGTCGGCACTCGGTGTCCCCAGCAGCGCCCTGACCTGTTCGGCGATGCTCACCGACCAGCGCACGGCCGCCGAGTCTTCGACACCGGTGTTCGGCTCGCACACGAACATCACGTCAGCGTCGGAGCCGTATCCGAGTTCGCCTCCGCCGAGGCGGCCCATGCCGATCACCGCGATGCGTGCGGGCACACCGGATGCGGGTGTGTTGGCCCGGATCACGGCGTCCAGGGCGGCCTGCAGCACCGCGACCCACACCGAGGTCAGTGCCTGGCACACGTCGGTCACGTCGAGCAGGCCCAGCACGTCGGCCGAGGCGATGCGGGCCAGTTCCCGACGACGCAACGTACGTGCCGCGGCGATACCGCGCACCGGGTCGGGGTGCCGGCCTGCCGAAGCCACCAAGGCGCGGGCGACGCTGTCGGGATCGCCGTCGAGCAGTTTCGGCCCGTTGGGCCCGTCGGCGTACAGCTGGATCACCTCGGGGGCGCGCATCAGCAGTTCCGGGATGTAGGCCGAAGTTCCGAGCACCCGCATCAACCGCTTGGCCACTGCCCCCTCGTCACGCAGGGTCGACAGGTACCAGCGCTGTTCGGACAGCTCCTCACTGATCCGGCGGTAGGACAGCAGGCCGGCGTCGGGATCGGGAGTGTCCGACAGCCAGTCCAGCAGGGTCGGCAGCAGCACCTGCTGCACGGTGCCGCGCCGGCCGCTCTGGCCGGTGAGCGCGGCCAGGTGGGTCAGTGCGCTCTGCGGCCCTTCGTAACCCAGTGCGGCGAGCTGACGTTCGGCCGCCTCGGTGCTCATCCCGGCACCGATGCCGACGGCTGGCTGGCCCACCGATTCCAGCAGCGGTTGGTAGAAGAGCTTGGCGTGCAGCCGGGACACGCGCATGCTCTGGCGTTTGAGTTCCTCGCGCAGCACGCCCGCCGCGTCGTGGCGGCCGTCGGGGCGCACGTGCGCGGCGCGGGCCAGCCAGCGGTACGCCTCGTCGTCGCTGTCGTCGGGCAGCATGTGGGTGCGCTTGAGCCGCTGCAGCTGCAACCGGTGTTCGAGCAGCCGCAGGAATTCATACGAGGCGGTCATGTTGGCGGTGTCGTCGCGACCGATGTAGCCGCCCTCGCCCAGGGCCGCCAGCGCGTCGACGGTGGACGCCACATGCAGCGAGTCGTCGTTGCGTCCGTGCACCAATTGCAGGAGCTGGACGGCGAATTCGACGTCGCGTAAGCCGCCGGTGCCGAGTTTGAGCTCACGGGCCCGCACTCCGGCCGGGACGAGTTCCTCGACTCGCCTGCGCATGGCCTGCACCTCGGGGACGAAATCCGCACGCTCGCAGGCGTTCCACACCATGGGCATCAGAGCGTCGATGTAGCCCTTGCCGAGTTCGGCATCGCCCGCGGCCGGGCGCGCCTTGAGCAGTGCCTGGAATTCCCAGGTCTTCGCCCAGCGCTGGTAGTAGGCGATGTGGGATTCCAGGGTCCGGACCAGTTGGCCGCGTTTGCCTTCGGGGCGCAGTGCGGCATCGACCTCGAAGAAGGCTTCGCCGGCGAACTGCATCATCTCGCCCGCCACGCGGGTCGCGGTGGCCAGGTTGTCGTCACCTTCACCCTCCGCGAGGGCCTCGCCCACGAAGATGACGTCGACGTCGCTGACGTAATTCAGCTCGCGCGCACCACACTTGCCCATCGCTATGACGGCCAGCCGGGGCTCGCGGCCATCGTCACACACCACTCGGGTGGCCACGGTCAGTGCTGCGCCCAGCGCCGCGTCAGCCAGGTCGGACAGGTGTGCGGCGACCTCGACGAAGGGCAGCACGGGCTCGTTCTCGACCGTGGAAGCCACATCGAGCGCGGCCAGCACCAGCAGGTGATCTCGGTAGAGATCCCGCAGTGCCGGCACGGCACTGCTTGTGCCCCTGTCGATCTCGGCGTCGCGGGCGGCGGCGGTGAAAGTGTTGTGCAGCTCCGCGACAGCGGGGAGCGCGATGTCGCCGTCGAGCAGGCGCCACGACTGGGGGTGGGCGACGAGGTGGTCACCGAGGGCCAGGGAGGATCCGAGGATGCCGAACAGCCGGCCCCGAAGGGGCCGGTCGGTGAGCAGGCGACGGTTGAGCTCGTCCGCGGCGGGCTCGAGCGCGTCGGTCAGCCGCACCATGGCCAGCAGTGCCACGTCGGCGTCGGGTGCCCGGGACAGTGACCAGAGCAGTTCGACGTGGGCGTCGGTGTTCCAGCCGAGCTGTTCGAGGTGGGCCGACGCCTGGGGATCCACCAGACCGAGCCGACCGACGCTGGGCAGTTTCGGGCGATCGGTTGCAGGCTTTGGCACGTTCACGACGGTAGCGCACGAACCTCCGACGATGTCCGCGACTAAAGCGACAGGTAGGTCTTCAGCTCATACGGGGTGACGTGGCTGCGGTAGTTCTCCCACTCCGCGCGCTTGTTGCGCAGGAAGTAGTCGAATACGTGCTCCCCCAACGCTTCCGCGACGAGCTCGGAGTTCTCCATGGCCTCCAGCGCATTGCCCAGGCTGGTCGGCAGCTCGCGGTAGCCCATGGCACGCCGCTCCTCGGGCGTCAGGCTCCAGACGTTGTCCTCGGCCTGTGGGCCCAGCACGTAGCCCTTCTCGACGCCGCGCAGACCGGCGGCCAGCAGCACCGCGAAGGTCAGGTAGGGGTTGCAGGCCGAGTCGGGGCTGCGGACCTCGACGCGCCGCGACGACGCCTTGCGCGGGGTGTACATCGGAACCCGTACCAGGGCCGAGCGGTTGGCCGCGCCCCACGAGGCCGCGGTGGGCGCCTCACCGCCGTGCACCAGCCGCTTGTAGGAGTTCACCCACTGGTTGGTGACGGCGCTGATCTCGCTGGCGTGCTCCAGGATGCCCGCGATGAAGGACTTGGCCACATCGGACAGCTGCAGCGGGTCGTCGGGGCTGTGGAAGGCGTTGGTGTCGCCCTCGAACAGGCTCATGTGGGTGTGCATGGCCGAGCCGGGATGTTCGGCGAACGGCTTGGGCATGAACGACGCGCGCACGCCGTCGGCCAGGGCGACTTCCTTGACCAGGTAGCGGAAGGTCATCACGTTGTCGGCCATGGACAGCGCGTCGGCGTAGCGCAGGTCGATCTCCTGCTGGCCGGGAGCGCCTTCGTGGTGGCTGAACTCCACCGAGATGCCCATCTGCTCCAGGGCCTCGATGGCGTGGCGGCGGAAGTTGGGGGCCGAATCGTGCACGGCCTGGTCGAAATAGCCGCTGTTGTCGGCGGGTACGGGCACCGAGCCGTCGTCGGGGCCCGGCTGCAGCAGGAAGAACTCGATCTCGGGATGCACGTAGCAGGTGAATCCCAGATCGCTGGCCTTGGCCAGCTGACGACGCAGCACATGCCGGGAGTCGGCCCACGACGGCGAGCCGTCGGGCATCGTGATGTCGCAGAACATGCGCGCCGAGTAGTGCTTGCCGGCACTGGTGGTCCAGGGCAGCACCTGGAAGGTCGACGGGTCGGGGCGGGCGACGGTGTCGGACTCCGACACCCGGGCGAAGCCCTCGATCGAAGAGCCGTCGAAACCGATGCCCTCCTCGAAGGCGCCTTCGAGTTCGGCGGGCGCGATCGCTACCGACTTGAGGTAGCCGAGCACGTCGGTGAACCACAACCGAACGAACCGGATATCGCGTTCCTCCAGGGTGCGCAGCACGAATTCCTTCTGGCGGTCCATGAGCGCAGCGTAGGCATCGGCTGTTAATTCTGTGTTACGGGCCTGGAAGGAGTTAGCAGGAGAGGTTGCCCGGCGTCCTCTGGTGGACGAAGAAATCCAGGACCGCGGTGTCTACGCAGGCGTCCCCGTTGAACACCACGGTGTGTTGGGTGCCGGTGAAGGAGATCAGCGCAGCGCCCATTTGCCGGGCCAGGTCCACACCCGCCTGATAGGGCGTGGCCGGGTCGCCGGTGGTGGACACCACGACGACCTTGCCCGGTCCCGGACCGGTGACCGGATGCGGCGCCGACGTCGCGGGCACCGGCCACAGCGCGCAGACGTCGCGAGGCGCGTATCCGGTGAACTCGCCGTAGGCCATGAACGGCGCCGCGGCGCGCAGGCGTTGATCGGCGTCGGCCCACACGGCCGGATCGGTGGGGAACGGCGTGTCGACGCACCGGATCGCGGTGAAGGCGTCCTGCATGTTCGAGTAGTGCCCGGAATCGTCGCGGCGCCAGTAATCGTCGGCGAGCAGCAGCAGGTCGCCGGCATCGGTGCCACGCGTCAACCCCAGCAGCCCGCTGGTCAGATAGGGCCAGTACCGCGCCGAGTAGAGGGCGTTGCCGCTACCGGTGATGGCGTCGGCATAGCCCAGGCCGCGCGGGTCCGCGGTCGCCCCCGGCGTCGCCACCAACGGGTCGACGAGCCGGTGGAACCGGCTGACGAACTGGGCCGGGTCAGTGCCCAGCGGGCAGTCGGCCGATTGAGCGCAGTCCGCGGCGTAGGTCTCGAAAGCCTTTTGGAAGCCGGCGAGCTGGCGGACGTTCTTGGTGATCGGGTCCAGGCTGGGGTCGACGGCTCCGTCGAGCACCATCGTGCGCACGCGGTCCCCGAACTGTTCGGCGTACGCACCGCCCAGTTCGGTGCCGTAGGAGAAGCCCAGATAGTTGATCTGCTCCTCCCCGAGCGCGGCGCGCACCGCATCCATATCCCTGACCGCGGAGGCAGTGCCGACATTGGCCAGGAACGGTGCGCCCATGCGGTCCAGGCACTGCTGGCCGAACTGGCGGTAGACGTCTTCGATGTGGGCGACGCCGGCCGGGCTGTAGT
Organism: Mycolicibacterium senegalense; assembly: GCF_019645875.1. Lineage (GTDB taxonomy): Bacteria > Actinomycetota > Actinomycetes > Mycobacteriales > Mycobacteriaceae > Mycobacterium > Mycobacterium senegalense. The sequence continues at coordinate 3,359,883 of NZ_CP081000.1, forward strand.
CGGTCAGCGATTCGCGACGGTAGGCGTCGATCTCGGCGTCGGTGCGGCAGCGCAACTGCGGGGTCGAATGCCCGACGCCGCGCGGGTCGAAACCGACGAGGTCGAAGTGATCGGTCAGTGGTGAGCCGGCCAGCGCCGCCCCCATGCCGGCGACGGTGTTCACCGCCGAGGCGCCGGGGCCGCCCGGGTTGATGAACAGCGCGCCGATGCGCTCACCGGTCGCCGGTATCCGGATCACCGCCAATTGCGGTTGTTCGCCTCCGGCGTCAGGGGAATTCCAGTCCAGCGGGACGCCGACCGTGCGGCACTGCGCCGTCGGGATCCGCTCCGGTTGGGGCACCCAATCGGAGCAGTTTCCCCATTCCGGCCCCGATTCCGGCGCAGCCTGCGCGACGGGGCAGGCCGCCGCGGACACACCGAACAGCGCCGCCGCCACTACACGTCCTGTCCTACCCGCCCACCCCACGGCAGTCATGGTCGCACGGGGTGGCGCGCAGGGTCTGCGTCCGAGGCCGAGCGGCAATCGGCCGGAGACCATCCGGTGACCTTGGCGGCCGGGCCGGTCAACAGCGGGTGCCGGGCGGGGGCACCGTGACGTCGACGAGGTAGGTGGCGGCGATGTCGTCGATGCACTTGTTGCCCTGGAACACCACGGTGTGCTGGGTGCCCTCGAAGGTCACCAGCGTGCCGCCCAGCTGGCGGGCCAGGTCGACACCGGCCTGGTACGGCGTCGCCGGGTCGTTGGTGGTCGAGACGATCAATGTCGGGGGCAGGCCCTTGACGCTGATCTCGTGTGGCTTGCTGGTGGGCGGCACCGGCCAGAACGCACAGGTGCCCATCGGTGCGTGCCCGGTGAATTCGCCGTAGCTCATGAACGGGGCGACCTCGCGGGCCCGACGGTCCTCTTCGACCACGGTGGCGCGGTCGGTGATGGCCGGCTTGTCGACGCAGTTGACCGCGACACGCACATCGGTCGAATTGTTGTAGTGGCCCTTGGCATCTCGGCCCATGTAGAGGTCGGCCAGGGCCAGCATCACGTCACCGTTGCCGTTCTTCAGCCCGGTCAGGCCCTGGGTCAGGTGGCGCCACAGATTCGGTGAGTACAGCGGCAGGATGGTGCCCACGGTGGCGTCGCTGTAACTGAGCCCGCGCGAATCCCGGGTCTTGGCCGGGTGTTCCACCAACGGATCGACGAGGCTCTTGTACACCTCGACGGCCTTGGCCGGATCGGTACCCAGCGGGCAGTCGGGATTCTTGGTGGTGCAGTCGGTGGCGTAGTCGTCGAAGGCCTTCTGGAACGCCGCGGCCTGGCGGATGTCCTCCTCCACCGGGTCGGCATTGGGGTCGACGGCTCCGTCGAGGATCATCGCCCGGACCTTGTCCGGGAACTGCTCGGCATAGGTGGCGCCGATGCGGGTGCCGTAGGAGTAACCCAGGTAGGTCAGCTTGTCGTCACCGAGGGCGACCCGGATGGCATCCAAGTCCTTGGCGACGTTTTCGGTGCCGACGTTCTCCAGGAACTCTTTGCCCATCTTGTCGACGCAGCGCTGGACGAACTTCTTGGTCTCGTTCTCCAGGTGCTCGACACCCTCGGGCGTGTATTCGACCGTCGGATCGGCGCGCAGCCGGTCGTTGTCTTCGTCGGAGTTGCACCACACCGCGGGCGTCGACGATCCGACGCCGCGCGGGTCGAACCCGACGATGTCGAAGCGGTCCTTGACCGATTGCGGCAGGCCGGCCAGCAGGGAGACGGCGGAATCGACCCCCGACTCGCCGGGGCCGCCGGGATTGATCACCAGCGAGCCGATCTTCTGGCCCGCGGCCGGGAACCGGATCATGGCCAGCCGGGCGACTTCACCGTCCGGCTTGGAGTAGTCGACCGGCACCGACAACATGCCGCATTCGGCGTTGTCGGGGATCTGCACGTGATCGCCGGAACCGGCGTTGCAGGGCAGCCATTGCACCGGCGTGCCGGGCCGCGGGATCGCGATCTTGGCTTCGCCGTCGACCACCTGGGTGCAGCCCGCCGCGGCCATCGCCGTCACCGCCAGCAGCGCGCCGAACCTCATGCTGAACTTCATGGCTGACCATGCTGCCATGACGCGACATCGCCGCAGGCCGCGGCCGGTCGTGACGCGCAGGGAGGTTATCGGGTAGCGGCGAGCAGCTCGTCGAGCGCGACGTGGAAATCGTCGGCCATATCCCACAGGTCAGGCAGCAATTCCGGGCAGGACATGATGCCGACGTCGAGCATGCCGGTCAGTGACATCACCGTGATGTTCAGACCCGATCCGTGGAAGATGGGGCCGAGCGGGTACATGGCCTTGACCTCGCAGCCCAACAGGTACAGCGATTCCTGGGGACCGGGCACGTTGGAGATGACGAGGTTGTGGACGGGTTTGGCCCCGGACAGCCGACTGGCGGCGTACACCCGCATCGCCGCCCCGAACACCGCCGGTGCCGCGAACTGCGTCCAGTCCTGAAGCAGCGTCGCACTGATCGCGGAACTGTGTTGTTTGGCAACCGAATTGGACGCGGCGATGGCCAGCAGCCGCTGGGCCGGGTCGTCGATGTTGGTTTCCAGTTTGGAGAACATCCCCGACACCTGGTTGCGCCCGGGGCGGTCGGAACGGTCGTGCACCGACACCGGCACCATCGCGACCAGCGAGCTTTCCGGTAGTTCACCGCGGTCGTGCAGGAACGTCCGCAGCACTCCGGAGACCAGCGCCATCACCACATCGTTGACCTTGACACCGAAATGGTTCTTGACGGTCTTGATGTCTTCGAGATCCAACTGGGCGAATGCGACGCTGCGCCGGCCGGTGATGTTGGTGTTGAAGGCGGTTTTCGGCGCGTTGAACGGAGCGGCCATCGCGCGGCCGTTCACGGCCCGGCGCACGGTGTCGATGACGGATGTCGCGGTGGCGGGCAGCACGTTCGCCAGTTTGAGCGGGCGGGATGCGAACTTGAGCGCCCCGCTGATCGCGATCTCGGCCCCGGAAGCGTCGCCCACACCTGCCACCGGGTCTGGCGGCGGCGCGTCGGCTTCGGTGGTGCACAACTGCGACATCAGGTTGGCCCCGGTCACGCCGTCGACCCCGGCGTGGTGAATCTTGGTCATCAGCGCCAGCCGGCCGCCGTCGTGCGCATCGGTGCCCGCGACGTTCTCGATGATCCACATTTCCCACAGCGGGCGGGTCCGGTCCAGCGGCAGCGACGCGATGTGGCCGCAGATCTCGGACAGCTCAGCGCGTCCGCCCGGGGCCGGGAGCCCGATCCGGTGCAGGTGCCGGTTGACGTCAAAGTCCTTGTCCTCCACCCACACCGGGTGGTCGAGATTGAACCGGCTGTCGGCCAGTTTCTCGCGGAAGTGCGGCATCGCCTTGATGCGCAACGACAGTTCGTCACGCATCCGGTCGAAGGTGTAGCCGCCCGGCATGGTCGAGGTGTCCAGTTCGAGCACTGAGCACACGTGCATGGGCTGCGCGGCTGTTTCGAGATACAGGAAACTGGCGTCGAGTCCGCTGAGCCGTTGCATGCCGCTGATGTTAGGGCGCGGCGCGCGAACTGTGAGGAAATCCACTCGAACGTCGCTTTTGCCTTCATTCCCTGCGGTGGCAGACTGGCGGATGTCCGACGAACCCGGGGACCGCAAGGCGGCCTCGAGGCTTCGAACCGACCATCACAAGGGACGATGATGTCTGAACAGTCTGTTTATGGTGCTTCCGATTCGGCTGCGGAGGCCGTGGCGTCCAAGCCGCGGGCCAAGGTCCGCACGCTGACCCTGCAGAAATGGAAGTCCGAAGGTCACAAGTGGGCGATGCTCACCTGTTACGACTACTCCAGTGCGCGGGTGTTCGACGACGCCGGAATTCCGGTGCTGCTCGTGGGCGATTCGGCGGCCAACGTCGTGTACGGCTACGACACGACGGTGCCGATCTCGATCGACGAGTTGATCCCGTTGGCCCGCGCGGTCGTCAAGGGTGCCCCGCACGCGCTGGTGGTCGCCGACCTGCCGTTCGGCAGCTACGAGTCCAGCCCGCAGCAGGCCCTCGCGACGGCCACCCGGTTCATGAAGGAGACCGGTGCGCAGGCGATCAAGCTCGAGGGCGGTGAGCGGATGGCCGATCAGATCGCGGCGCTGTCAGCCGCCGGCATCCCGGTGGTCGCCCACATCGGTTTCACCCCGCAGAGCGTGAACGGCCTGGGCGGGTTCCGGGTGCAGGGGCGCGGCGACGCCGCCGAGCAGACGATCCACGACGCGATCGCCGTGCAGGAGGCCGGTGCGATCGCGGTGGTGCTGGAGATGGTGCCCGCCGAGCTGGCCACCCAGATCACCGGCAAGCTGACGATCCCGACCGTCGGTATCGGCGCCGGCCCGAATTGTGATGCCCAGGTGCTGGTTTGGCAGGACATGGCTGGGCTCACCAGCGGCAAGACTGCCAAGTTCGTCAAGCAGTTCGGTGACGTCGGCGGCGAACTGCACCGCGCGGCAGCGCAATACGCCCACGACGTGGCGGCCGGGGTGTTCCCGGCCGAGGAGCATTCCTACTAAGCGAAGTCCGGCTTACGCTTCGCCAGGAACGCGTCGACGCCTTCGCGGCCGTCGGCGGAGTTGGCCCGCTCGGCGATGAACCGGGCTTCGGCCGCCATCTGCTCTTCGAGGCTGTTCTTGAACGAGGACACCAGCAGTGACTTGACCGCACCGTTGGATCCGCCGGAGCCTGCCGCCACCTGCTCGGCCAGTTTCGTGGCCCGGGCGTCGAGCTCGTCACCGGCGACCACTTCGGTGACCAGTCCCCAGTCCTGGGCCTCGGCGGACGAGAGGGTGCGGTTGGTCAGGATGAGTTCTTGGGCCCGGCGCAGCCCGACCAACCGGGGCAGGTGGTAGGACGCGCTGCCGTCCGGGCTCAGCCCGACCTTGGTGTAAGCCATGGTGAAGGAGGCCGATTCGGCTGCCAGGACCAGGTCACCGGTCACCGCGAGGCTGAATCCGGCGCCGGCCGCGGTGCCGTTGACGGCGGTGATCAGCACGGCGTTCATCCGGGCGAATGACGAGATCGCCTGGTGCAGGTCGTCGGCGACACCCTTGATGAACTGGCCGCGGTCGGGCGCGGTGGCGAAGGATTTCAGGTCGCCGCCCGCGCAGAAGAACCGGCCCGCACCGCTGAGCACCACAGCCTTGATCCCTGGCGTGTCGCAGCGGCGGGCGGCGTCGGCCAGTTCGCGAGTCATGGTGTCGTTCATGCCGTTCGCGGCGTCCGGGCGGTTCAGGGTGATGCGCGCGACGGCGCCGGACTGCTCGAACGAGATGGCTTCATAGGTGGGCTCGGTCACGGCCCGAACTCTAGCGGGCCGGGGTTTCGGGGCGTCGCACGCCCAGCCGGGTCGCGGTCGCGGCCACCAGCGGGCCGAAGTCGCCGTCGAATCCCAGGATTCGCAGCGCCCCCTCCCCGATCACCCAGGGTTGCTCCGGTGTGCCCTCGACGTCGTCCGAGCGGCTGTTGACCACCGATTCCACCAATCGGAACGGTAGGTCAGCGGCATGGGGCGGGCCCGAGCATTCGGCGATCACCGCTACCGACAGCTTGCGATACACCTCGCGCAGCTCGGCGCGGCGGCGCCGGAACGGTTCGAACCGGTCGGTGCGCAGCTCCGGCAGCAGGTACAGGGCACCCAGGTTCCAGCGGCTGGCACACAACTGGAGTGCGTCGGCGACGGCGAGCGCGTGCAGGCGGTGCGTGGCAGGACCGGCGCCGGCGAGCAGCTCGGCGCCAAGGCGCAGGGCGTCGTCGACGGTGCCGGTCAGCAGCGCGTCGAGGATGTCGTCCTTGGTGGCGAAATGGTGATACAGGGAGGCCTGCCGCACCCCCACCGCGTCGGCGATACGCCGCGTCGGGGTGCTGGCATAGCCGTGGGTGGTGAACAGCTCGGCGGCGGCATCGAGGATCTGTTCGCGGGCGGTCGTGCCCGGTCGGCGGGGCCGCTCCAGCCGCGGGCGTCCACGCCCGGCAGCGGCATTCGCCGGTGTCGTCTCAGCCGCCATGTCAGCAACCCTAAGAGACATCTACGGACATGGCCCGCAGCACCGGGGTGGTGAGGCAAGTCTTGATGCTGCTGTGACCGGACACCGGTCGTGGCCCCTGCCCGAATATGGCACGCTGGTGCCATCCGATCTTCCGCCTCCGGTGCACAGCGAAGGTGACTATGGCCCCCGGCAAATCCAAGACCGCGAGGTACACCGAAGTCGAGCGAAAGTTCGCGGTCACCGAGAACACCGTCTCGCCCTCGTTCGAAGGCCTTTCGGCCGTCGCCGAGGTGGCCCGCACCGAAACCCAGCACCTCGACGCGGTGTATTTCGACACCCCGGATCGCGACCTTGCCGCGCGCCGTATCACGCTGCGGCGCCGCACCGGCGGCCCGGACGCGGGCTGGCACCTGAAGCTGCCGGCCGGGACCGATACCCGCACCGAGGTCCGCACACCGCTGGGTACGGCAACCGACACCGTGCCCGAGGAGCTGCGCGACGTCGTGCTTGCCATCGTGCGGGACCGTCCGCTCTCACCGGTCGCCCGGATCAGCACCCGGCGCAGTGTGCAGGTGCTGCATGGCTCTGACGGGACTGCGCTCGCCGAGTTCTGTGACGACCGGGTGACGGCTTCGGCCATCGGCGGCGAAGAACAGAGCTGGCGCGAATGGGAGCTGGAGCTGCTCACCGCCGATGTCCCCGACGATTTGATGGATCGGCTGGCCAACCGGCTGGCGGATGCCGGCGCCGAGCCGGCCGGACACGGTTCGAAACTGGCCAAGGTGCTCGGAACCGACACCGTTCCCCCGCCCGCTCCCGCAGCTGATCCGATCCACCGGGCCATCGCCGAACAGATCGAATCGCTGCTGGTGTGGGATCGTGCGGTACGCGCGGACGCCTACGACTCGGTGCATCAGATGCGGGTCACCACCCGCAAGCTCCGCAGCCTGTTGCAGGAGTCGAAGGAAGCCTTCGGGCTCGACGACGACGGCTGGGTGCTCGACGAGCTGCGCGCGCTGGCCGCGGTGCTCGGCGTGGCCCGTGATGCCGAGGTGCTGGCCGAGCGCTACCAGCGTGCGCTCGACGAGATGGACCCCGAGCTGGTCCGCGGACCGGTACGCCAGCGCCTCGTCGAGGGCGCCAACCGCCGCTACACGGCGGGCTGGCGACGTTCCCTGTTGGCGATGCGCTCACAGCGCTACTTCCGGCTGCTCGACGCGCTTGAGGAGTTGGTCACCGCCCAACCGGAATCCGCGGACGCCGCAAAGCCTTCGGCGAACATCGATTCGGCGTATAAGCGCGTTCGTAAGGCAGCCAAGACCGCGGCCAAAGTGGCGGCCGACGAGGCCACCACAGAGGAGAAAGACGAAGCGCTGCATCGAATCCGCAAGGGCGCCAAACGACTTCGGTACACCGCGGCGGCCACCGGGGCCGACAAGGTGTCCGAACGGGCCAAGAACATCCAGTCCTTGCTCGGCGACCATCAGGACAGTGTGGTGAGCAAGGCGCACCTGAGCACCCAGGCCGACGCCGCACACGCGGCCGGCGAGGACACCTTCACCTACGGGCTGCTGTACCAACAGGAGCATGACACCGCCCAGCAGTCGCGCGCCATGCTGCAGGACGCGCTCAAGAAGCTGGACAAGGCGGTCCGCAAGGCCCACTAGGTGGCTGCGGGTGAGGGCGAACGAGTTGGCCTGTAAGCCGGATTCTGTCTCTCACCCCGGAGGGTGAGACGGCGACCATCCATCTGGACACACCGTCGCCGGGTGCCTCAAGCGGCCTACCCGCAGGCTTGGGCGAGCAGCCCTCAGGCGCCTGCGCGACCGCAACCAGGTTGCGGCCTTCTTGGCCTTGCTTCGGGTGGGGTTTGCCTAGCCACCCCGGTCACCCGGGGTGCTGGTGCGCTCTTACCGCACCGTTTCACCCTTACCATTTCTGGCGGTCTGTTTTCTGTGGCACTTTCCCGCGAGTCACCTCGGATTGCCGTTAGCAATCACCCCGCTCTGTGAAGTCCGGACTTTCCTCGACCTCCGGTCTCCCGGATGCCGCGGCCGCCCAGCCAACTCGTTCGCGCTGATCACCGTACCCTTATTTTCATGGCACAGGTGCCACCGGCCCGATATTTGCTCCGCGCGAGGGACCTCGCGGACGCCCGCTATGCGGATCCGATCACCGTCGACGACCTCGCGGCGGCCGCCGGATTGTCCCGCGCCCACTTCAGCCGGATGTTCACCCGCACGTTCGGCGAGTCGCCGCGGGCCTATCTGCAGAGCCGGCGACTCGAACGGGCCGCGGCGCTGCTGCGCAACACCGATCGTTCGGTCGCCGACATCTGTGTGATGGTCGGCCTGCACAGCGTGGGTTCGTTCACCACGAACTTCGCGCGGGTGTACGGCAGGCCGCCGGCCGCCTACCGGGCGAGCCTGCCGCCGGCCATGCTGCGCGCCCCGGTGCCCAGCTGCATCCTGGCGCGCGACACCCGGCGGCCGCATACCGGCCGGGCCAAGACAGCACAAACGGAGAAGACGGCCGGGCCGGAGCGGACGTAGCGTCTGCTCATGATGAAAATCGCTTACGCGCATCTGTGGGTTCACGATCAGGAAGTCGCGCTGAAGTTCTGGACCGAGAAGGTGGGAATGGAAGTGCGCGAGGACGTTTCGTTTCCGGAGGAGATGGGCGCCTTCCGGTGGGTGACGGTCGGACCGCCCGGCCAGGACGATGTGGGCATCGTGTTGATGGCCGTGCCCGGCGAGCCGGTGATGGATGAGCCGACCCGCAAGCAGGTCCAGGACCTGACCGCAAAAGGCTTCGCCGGCACGGTGTTTCTGACCACCGACGACTGCCAGAAGAGTTACGAGGAGCTGACCGCCCGCGGCGTCGAGTTCACCGAGCAGCCGAACCAGATGCCCTACGGCATCGACTCCGGTTTCCGTGACCCGTCGGGCAACAGTGTCCGACTGACTCAGCGCACGGACTAGGCTGCGCAGCGCGCGAACTCAATCGCGACCCGCAGCTCGGTCACGCTCTCGTACGTCTCGATGGGCCCGGGTGGCGGCGGGGCGGTGGACCGGTACACCGCCCCGGTCGGGGTGACGAATTCGGCTGTGTGGACACCGTTCTCGTCACTCGTCGTCACGGACCACCCGGGTGATTCTTTGACGTAATTGCAGCGTTCGCACTCCCCCAGCCCGTTGAGCGCACTGGTCGGACCGCCGCCGGCATGGGGCTGCGCGTGGTCGTGGTGACGGATCGGCGCATCGCAGTACGGGGTTCGACAGGTCTGATCCCGCAGCCCGATGAATTGGGCCAGTGCCTTGGGGAACAGTCGCGACCGCGACTCCATGGCCGCCAGCGCACCGGATACCGGATGCCGGTAGAGCCGTCGCAGCGTCGCACGCGACCGCTCGTCGGTCACCGCATCGCTCACCAGGGAACGGGCCACCGACGCAGGCACCGGCCCGTATCCCTCGACCACGGCCGGGCTCTCGTCGCCGGCCAACAGGGTCTGGTCAGACAGCACCAGGTTGACCGCCACCGGCTCCGGCACGTCGGCGGGCCGGCCCATCACCCGCTCCGCCACCGTGTCAGCCATCACCTGGCCGCGCGTCCGGCCGTCGAACGTCGTATCGGCGGTCCGCTTCAGCGCCGCGTAAACGCCGACGCCCTTCGGCATCGGCAACAACACCGTGAGGCGTGCCATGCAGTCCGGCGCCGGGCGGATCCAGACAGTTCGATCCTCTGCCGCCTTCGCCGCCCGGTCGACGAACGCCTGCGGATCCAGCCGATAGGCGATCTTCTTGGCTTCCGCCTCGATCCGTTCGTTTCCCAGACCGTCAAGCTTCGTGACATCGCCGCACATCTCCGCATCCAGCGCCCGGCGATCCTCGACTGTCAGGCATGCCGACTCCCGCACGATCAAGGTCGCCCGCCATTCCGACAGCACACCGGACTCCAGCGCGGCCAACGTGTAGGGCATCTCGTACACCAACGTCTTGGCGAAGCCGAGATGCCGACTGCCACATGTCGGCGAATCGTGGCGAGCCAGCGCGATCTCCGAGGCCACCCCACGACCTCGTTTGGCCCTCTGCACCCGCGCTGCCGCCTCGTCGGCCCGGCGCTTCTCGTCCAACAAGGCCGCGCACCGGGCCTGGCCGGCGGCCGCAGCCGACTTCGCCCGTTCGAGTTCCTCGATGCGCCGATGCAACTCGGCCTCGTCAGCATGCGGGTTGACCTGCGCCAACTCCGTCATATCGAACATACGTGCGATTATGCCACCGCCGGCTGACAAGTCGGCTCAGCCCACGCGACGCAGCACCATCACGTTGTCGATCAGGGTGCCGCGCTGCCCGTCGGGCCCGGTCGCTTCGCGCTCGTCGGTTCCCACGCGGACGCGCTCCCACTGCGTGTCGTCGAGGTTCAGCGAATCGACCACCTCTTCAGCGCTCGGGAACGGGAACTTCCGGACATGCTCGGGCGCCCACGGCGGCGCGGCACCGTGATCGACGACCACGAGCCGGCCACCGGGAGCCACCACGTCGGCCGCCCGACGCAACATGTCCGCGCGGTCCATGAAGATCGGCGATTGCAGGAACTGCGCCGAGACCAGATCGAAGGGCCCGTCCGGCAAACTCTCGGCCAGGTCGTGACGTTCGAACGTGATCTGGTCCGCCACGCCCCGCGCCTGCGCTTCGGCGGCGGCCCGGCCGAGCGCGGTCTCCGACACGTCGACGGCGGTTACCCGCCATCCGTTCTCGGCCAGCCACACGGCGTCGCCGCCCTCACCGCAGCCGAGATCGAGCGCCCGGCCCGCCGGCAGCTCCGCGGCGATCTTGGCGAGCTGGGCGTTGACCCGCCCGCTCCAGATGCGGCCGCGCTGCCCGTAGTGCCGTTCCCAGTACTGGGCGGTGACGGCCGTTTGGCTGGGCCACGGCGGCACCGGGAGCCCGACGTCCTCGCCGAGTAGGTACTGCACGACGGCGGCGCCGGCCTGACTACCGGATGCGACGGCAGCGGCCACCTGTGGCATCTGCGCGCTGAGGTCACCGGCGGCGAACAACCCGGGCACCGAGGTGCGGGCGAATCCGTCGACGACGAGCGCGTCGGCAGCGATCGGACCTGGGGCCGACACCGCGCCGAGTTGGGCGGCCAGCGGTGAGCGTTGGTGCAGGGTGGCGGCGACGAGCGCGCCGCGCCTGGCCAGCTGCGTGCCGTCGGTGAACTCGACAGCCGCCAGTTCCCCGTCGTGGGGCACCAGCCGAGCGATCGCACGCTCGTCGACTCCGATTCCGGCGGAATCCAACTGTTTGACCTGGGCCTCGTCCAGGCCGCTGTCTCCGTTGGTGAGCACCACCAGATCCTCGGTCCAGCCGCGCATCATCAACGCCGAGTGCACGGCGCGGTCGCCCTGGGCGATCACCGCGACCGGGGCATCCTGCATTTCCCAGCCGTGGCAGAACGGGCAGTGGAAAACCGAAGCACCCCAAAGCTCTTCGAGGCCGGCGAGCTTCGGCGACCGGTACTCCATGCCGGTCGCCAGCAGGACTGTCCTGGCCTGCTCCTGGTTGCCGTCAGCCAGTTCGAGGGTGAATCCCGGCTCTCCGCGCACCACTTCGCCGGTGCGCAGCTCCACCGTGGGGTAGGCGGCCAATTCGGCGCGCCCGGCCGCATAGAGATCGGCGGGCGGGCGGCCGTCACTGCCCAGCAGGCCGCCGATTCCCGGTGCGGCCAGATTGCTCTGATGCCCCGCGTCGATCAGCAGCACCCGCCGCCGCGCCCGGCCCAGCACCAGCGCCGCACTCAGACCGGCGGCCCCGCCGCCGACAATGATGCAATCCCAGATGTTCTCCATGTCTACGAGCTTGCCCAACCCCATGGCAAAGTGCCAAGCTAATTTGCCATGAAGGCAAACGCTGCCGAACCGGTCGACATCGACGCGCTGGTCCGCAGCCGGCTGCGCGAGTTGCGTGGTCAGCTCGGGCTCACGCTGGAAGATGTTGCGCGCCGTGCACAGATCGACGTCTCGACACTGAGCCGGCTGGAATCCGGCAAGCGTCGTCTCGCCCTGGACCATCTGCCCCGGCTGGCCGCCGCACTGTCGGTGACCACCGACGAGCTGCTGCGCGCGCCGCAGGCCGAGGACCCTCGGGTCACCGGAGCCTCACACACCCACCACGACATCACCTACTGGCCGTTGACCCGGCAGGGCCCGGCGGCCGGGTTGCACGCCTACAAGATCCGGATCAGCGCCAAGCGCCGCAAACCGCCCGCCGAATTCCCGGTCCACGAAGGGCGGGACTGGATGTACGTGCTGTCCGGTCAACTGCGGCTGATCCTGGGCGAGCAGGATTTCGTCGTCAATCCCGGTGAGGCCGTGGAGTTCTCGACCTGGACACCGCACTGGTTCGGGGTGGTCGACGGCCCGGTCGAGGCCATCACCATCTTCGGCCCGCACGGTGAACAGCTACATCTGCACGCCTGACCTAGAGGTAGGCGGTCTGGTTCACCAACCGCACCGACGATCCGCCGTCGCCGTAGAACTCGGCGATCGACAGCGAGGCCAGATCCAGATGCAGCCGGTACAGGATGCCCTCGCCGGCGTCGAGCGCCAGCCGCAGAATGGTCTTGATCGGCGTCACGTGCGAGACCACCAAAACCGTTGCCGGGCCGTACTCGGCGACTATCCGATTACGCGCGCGGCTGACCCGGTGGGCTACCGCATCGAAGCTCTCACCGCCGGGCGGCTCGACGCTGGTATCACGCAGCCATTGCCGGTGCAGTTCCGGATCCCGTTGTGCCGCTTCGGCGAACGTCAAGCCTTCCCACGCGCCGAAGTCCGTCTCGATCAGGTCGTCATCGACGCGGACGTCGACACCGAGCGCCTTGGCCGCGGCCGTCGCCGTCTCGTAGGCCCGCCCCAAAGGCGAGGTGACCACCGCCGCGATGCCGCCGCGGCCCGCCAGATAACGCGCGGCCGCGTCGGCCTGCCTGCGTCCCTCGTCGGTCAGCTCCGGGTTGCCGCGGCCCGAATAGCGCCGCGCGATGGACAATTCGGTCTGGCCGTGACGCAACAGCAGCAGCCGGGTGGGTGTGCCGGTGGCACCGGTCCAGCCGGGCGCCGACAACGTGGGCTTCTCGGCGGGCGGCGCACTCACGATGCCCGCGGCCGCGTCCATGGCCTCGTTGGCCAGCCGGTCGGCATGGCTGTTGCGTTCCCGCGGGATCCACGAATAGCTGATCCGCTCGAAACTCGCGGCCAGTTCCGCTGCCCGGCGCTGCAGCGGGATCAGATCGGGATGCTTGACCTTCCACCGCCCCGACATCTGTTCCACGACCAGCTTGGAATCCATCGACACCGCCACCTCGGTGGCGCCCAGCTCGGTCGCGGCCTCCAAACCTGCTATCAGCCCTCGGTATTCGGCGACATTGTTGGTGGTGCGGCCGATCGCTTCCTTGCGCTCGGCCAGTACCGCGTCGTGCCCGGCATCGAGCACGACAGCGCCGTAGCCCGCCGGCCCCGGGTTGCCGCGGGAACCGCCGTCGGCTTCGACGAGAACCTTCACTGCTTGATCCGCAAGAGGATTGCCCCGCACTCGGGGCAGCGCACCACGTCGTCTTCTGCGGCAGAGGCGATCCGGGCACTCTCACCGCGGTCGATCTCGATCCGGCAGGCACCGCAGCGCCGGCCCTGGAGCAGCCCGGCCCCCGCACCGCCGCGGGCCCGCAGGCGTTCGTAGAGGGCGACGAGCTCGGGGTCGATCACGCTCACCAGGCCTTCGCGGCGTGTGACAGCCTGGTGTTTGGCCTGGTCGATCTCGACGAGTGCGGCATCACGGGCCTGCTGTGCGGCAGACAGGGTGCTCTGCAGGTCGTCGATACGTTGCAGCGCCTGCGCCTGCTGGTTCGACAACTCCTCGCGTCGTTCCATCAGCTCCAACAGCGAGTCCTCCAGGCTGGATTGCCTGCGCTGCAAGGTTTCCAGTTCATGCTGGATCTCTGCGACCTGCTTGGCGCCTACCGTGCCGCCGTCGATCAGCGCCCGGTCGCGGTCCTCGCGCTGGCGTACCGAGTCGATCTCACTCTCGAGCTTGGCCACCTGAGCGTCCAGATCTTCCAGCCCGATACCGAGCACACCGACCCCGTCACTGGCCGCGGCATGCGCAGCCTGCGCCGCGTCGACCTCCTTCTGCTCGGGCAGGTTCTTCGCGCGGTGTGCCAGCCGCCCGAGTTCGGCATCGACCTCGGTCAGTGCGAGAAGCGAACGTTGTTGTTTTACTTCGGCTTTCATGCCCTGACTTTCATGTAGTTGGTAGCGATCAACACTCGACGTTCCACGGATCGGTGCGTACCGACGACACTCGCACCTCCAGGGCGTCACCGAACCGCCCGCGCAGGATTTCGGCCGCCTGGGCACACCACGGGAACTCGGTGGCCCAGTGCGCCACGTCGATGAGCGCGACCGGTGAGGCCCGGCGGTGCTCGTCGGCCGGATGATGACGCAAATCCGATGTGACATATGCCTGTACGTCGGCACGGGCCACCGCGCTTAGCAGTGAATCGCCCGCTCCCCCACACACCGCGACCCGCGACACCATGGCGTCGGGATCGCCCGATGTCCGGACTCCCCACGAGGTGGCCGGCAGCGCGGCCCGGACCCGGGATGCGAAGGCAGACAGCGGAACCGGTCGGTCAAGAGTGCCGATGCGGCCGATGCCCACGTCAGTGGGAATGGGGGCCAGGGCGAAGATGTCGAAGGCGGGTTCCTCGTAGGGGTGCGCGGCACGCAGCGCCGACAGGACGGCCGCACGCAGCCGCGAGGGCGCGATCACCTCCACCCGGTCCTCGGCCACCTGCTCGACGGTGCCCACCTCGCCGATCGCCGGAGCGGCGCCGTCGTGCGGCAGAAACTGACCGGTGCCGCCCACGCTCCAACTGCAGTGCGAGTAGTCGCCGATGCGGCCGGCTCCGGCGTCGAACAACGCCTCACGCACCGTTGCGGCATCCGAGACCGGCACGAAGACCACCCATTTGTCCAGGTCGGGACCGGACGCCGCGGGTGAGAGCACGGCGTCGACGGTCAGGCCCAGGGCCTCGGCCAGCGCATCGGATACCCCGGGCGAGGCCGCGTCGGCGTTGGTGTGTGCGGTGAACAAGGCCCGGCCGGTGCGGATCAGCCGGTGGATCAGGGCTCCCTTGGCCGTATCGGCCGCCACGGTGTCCACGCCGCGCAGCAGCAGTGGGTGATGCGCCAGCAGCAGTCCGCGTTCGGGCACCTCGTCGACCACGGCTTCAGTGGCGTCGACGGCGATCGTCACCGATTCGACCGGCTCGCCGGGATCGCCGCACACCAGCCCCACCGAGTCCCAGTCATGAGCCAGCTGCGGCGGGTAGGCCGTGTCCAGCGTGGCGATCACGTCAGCCAAGGGCACGCCGGCCGCTCGCGCGCTCATAGCAGCACCTCCGTCATGGCGTCGATCAATGCGGGCCATTCCGGCCGCACCGCGGCACGCAGGTAGTTGTCCGGCAGGCCCACGAAGGTATCGCAACGGCGTACCGCAATGCCCTTGCTTTCCAGATGTTTTCGCATCAACTCCGCGTCCGGCACGGTGAACAGGACAAATGGCGCGTCGCCGGCCACCACGCTCAGGCCGAGTCCCGCCAGCCCGGCGGTCATCGCGGCCCGCAATTCGGCCAGCCGCCGGGCCGCGGCGTCGGCCTCGGCGACCGCTTCGGGACTACTGGTCGCCGCGATGGCTTCCAGCTGCAGCGTGCCCAGCGGCCAGTGTGGGCGCGGGGCGGTGAGCCGGGCCAGCACGTCCGGCGCGCCGAGCGCGTACCCCACCCGCAATCCCGCCAGGGCCCAGGTCTTGGTCAGGCTGCGCAGCACCAGCATGTCGGGCAGCGATTCGCCGGCCAGCGATTCGGCCTCGCCGGGGATGCCGTCGGCGAACGCCTCGTCCACGACGAGCAGGCGACCGGGCCGGCGCAACGCGAGGATGTCCGGGCGGCGGTGCAGCACTCCGGTGGGGTTGGTCGGGTTGCCGATCACCACCAGGTCCGCGTCCTCGGGCACCGTGACGTCGGTCAGGGTGAACGGCGACGGCAGCACCACCTGCTCGATCGGCACACCGGCCGCGGCCAACACCGCTTCCGGTTCGGTGAACGATGGGGCGATCAGGGCGGCCAGTCGAGGCCGCAATCCGGCCAGCAGCGCGAAGCCCTCGGCTCCGCCGGCCAGCAACGCCACCTCGTCGGCGCTGCGACCGTGGCGGGCGGCAACCGCCTCGGCGGCCCGGCGCTGATCGGCCTGGCTCGGGTAGCTCCCCAGGTCAGGCAGCCGAGCGGCCAGCCGCTCGGTCAGCCAGCCAGGCGGGCCATCCGGGCGCACGTTGACCGCGAAGTCCAGCATGCCCGGCAATGCGGCCTGGTCGCCGTGGTAGCGGGCGCTTGCGCGGGGTGGGTGTCGCACAGCACGACACTAGTGGTCGGAGGACTTCGCGCGGCATACGGGAGAATGGGCACGTGACTGACACGCTGGAACTCACCCGACCGCAGCTGGTGCTGTTCGACCTCGATGGCACGCTGACCGATTCGGCGGCCGGGATCGTGTCGAGCTTCCGCCACGCGCTGGCCCATGTGGGTGCCGGCGTCCCTGACGGTGACCTGGCCGGACGTATCGTCGGCCCGCCGATGCACGAGACGCTGCAGTCCCTGAGCCTGGGCGAGACGAGTTTCGACGCCGACGCGGCGATCGCGGCCTACCGGGCCGATTACACGAGCCGCGGCTGGGCGATGAACAGCCTGTTCGACGGCGTCGAGGGGGTGCTGGCCGATCTGCGGGCCGCCGGGGTGCGGTTGGCCGTCGCGACCTCGAAAGCCGAGCCGACCGCACGTCGCATCCTGGAGCATTTCGGTCTGGACGGCTACTTCGAGGTGATCGCCGGGGCCAGCCCGGACGGCGTCCGCGCGGCCAAGGCCGACGTGGTCGCCTATGCGCTGGCCCAGCTGCAGCCGCTGCCGGAACGTGTCCTGATGGTGGGTGACCGGATGCACGACGTGGAAGGGGCGGCCCAGCACGGCATCGACACCGTCGTGGTCGGGTGGGGCTACGGTGCCGCGGACTTCACCGGACCCACCGCGGTGGCCGCGCACGCCCACGTCGACACCGTGGCGGCGCTGCGGGAGGTGCTCGGTGTCTGAGCTGCATGTGACGTTCGTGTGCTCTGGCAACATCTGCCGGTCCCCGATGGCCGAGAAGATGTTCGCCCACCAGATCAGCGAGCGCGGCCTGGCCGACGTGGTCCGGGTGACCAGCGGCGGCACCGGCGGCTGGCATGCCGGGGACGGCGCCGACGAGCGCGCCTGCCTGGTGTTGCGCGAACGCGGCTATCCCAGCGATCACATCGCCGCCCAGGTCTGCGACGACCATCTCGGCGCCGACATGGTGGTTGCGCTCGGTCGCAACCATCTGCGGATCCTGACCGATCTGGGCGTGGCGGGCGACCGGCTGCGGATGCTGCGGTCGTTCGACCCGCGCTCGGGCGCGCACGCCCTCGACGTCGAGGATCCGTACTACGGCGCCAAGGCCGATTTCGAGGACGTGTTCACTGTGATCGAGGCGTCGCTACCCGGGCTGCACGCCTGGGTCGACGAGGCGCTGGCGCGCCGAAGGGTTCTCGAGGAGTCGTAGACTGATGCGCCGATTGACATTCCTGTTGCGGCCGCAGTGGATCGCGTTGTTCGTCGTGGTCGTCGCGTTCGCCTACCTGTGTTTCACGGTGCTGGCGCCGTGGCAGCTGGGCAAGAACACCAAGACCTCGCGGGAGAACAACCAGATCAGCCACTCTCTGCAGGCCGATCCGGTGCCGGTCACCACCCTTCTGCCCCAGCAGGATTCGGCCGCGCTGGACTCCCAGTGGCAGCGCGTCACCGCCACCGGCCACTACCTGCCCAAGGCCGAGGTGCTGGTGCGGCTGCGGGTGGTCGACGGTGAACCGGCCTTCGAGGTGCTCACCCCGTTCGCGGTCGACGACGGACCGACCGTGTTGGTCAATCGCGGCTTCATCACCCCGATCGACGGGAACAAGGTTCCGCAGTTCGCTGCCGCGCCGACCGGTCGGGTGACGATCACCGCGCGGCTGCGCGACGCCGAAGCCAAGATCCCGGGTAAGGAACCGTTCCGCGGCGACGACGGTGCACAGCAGGTGTATTCGATCAACCCCGAGCAGATCGCCTCGCTCACCGGTGTTCCGCTGACAGGGTCGTATCTGCAACTGGTAGCCGGCCAACCCGGCGGGCTCGGAGAGATCTCGCTGCCGCACCTCGACGCCGGGCCGTTCCTGTCGTACGGCATCCAGTGGATCGCCTTCGGGATCGTCGCCCCACTCGGATTGGGTTACTTCATCTACGCCGAGGTCCAGCAGCGGCGACGCGAACGCGCGGCGGCCCAGGCCGCCTCGGCCGAACCGGCTCGCGAGCTCACCGCCGAAGAAAAGATCGCCGACCGCTACGGCAAGCGCCGCTGACCGTCAGCAGCACCGCGACGGCCGCTGCCGCGGCCTGTACCGCGCGCGACAGCCGCACCGCGCGGGCCACGTCGTCCACTTCGGGGATCCGCCCGTCGCCCAGGGTGGGCCGGATCTCGAGCTGGTGCGCGTACTGTGTCGGGCCGCCCAGGCGCACCCCCAACGCCCCGGCGAACGACGCCTCGGCCACTCCGGCGTTCGGGCTGGGGTGGCGAGATGCGTCGCGGCGCCAGGCCCGCAGCGCCGCGGCCGGTGATCCACCCACCACCGGCGCGCACAGCACCGTGAGCACGCCGGTCAGCCGGGCCGGCAGGTAGTTCAGCGCATCGTCGAATCTGGCTGCGGCCCAGCCGAAGTAGCGATACCGCGGCGAGCGATGCCCGATCATGGCGTCCAGTGTGTTGGCACCCCGGTACACCAGCACGCCCGGCACCCCGCCGACCGCCGCCCAGAACAGCGGCGCCACCTGAGCATCAGAGGTGTTCTCGGCCAGCGATTCCACCGTGGCCCGGGTCAGGCCCGAGACGTCCAGTGCGGCGGGATCCCGTCCGCACAGAGAGGGCAACAGGGCGCGGGCTCCGGCCAAGTCATCGGCGTCGAGCAGGGTCGCCATCCGGTTGCCGACCCGGTTGAGTGAGGTGCCGCCGAGCGCGATGTAGGTGGCCGCCGCCGTCATCCAGACCCGGTCACCGCGGCCGGCGGCCCAACCCAGCCCGGCCAGCCCGCCGAGCAGCAGCCCGGTGTGCAGTACACCTGCCCCACGCGTGTCGGAGTAGGTCAGCTTCTCCAACCGCGCTGCGCCGGCGCCGAACCCGGCCACCGGGTGCCCGCGGCGGGGATCACCGAGCAGCAGGTCGGCCAGGAATCCGGCGGCGATACCGGCGGCCCCGGCAAGACTTCTCGGCGCAAACACCCCGGCAGCGTCTCACAAGGTGGTCTACTCGAATTCATGAGGCTGGGTCCGCCACGACACCCGCGCCGGGTCACCGATCTGCTCAACCCGGCGGCGGCGCTGCTACCCGCGGCCAACGTCATCATGCAGCTGTCGTCCCCCGGCGTCGGTTACGGCGTCCTGGAGAGCCCGGTGGACAGCGGCAACGTCTACAAGCACCCGTTCAAACGGGCCCGCACCACCGGCACCTACCTGGCCGCGGCCACCATGGGCACCGATGCCGACCGCGCGAGGTTGCGCACCCAGATCGACAAGGTGCATGCGCTGGTCCGCTCGCGAGAGTCAAGCCCGGTGTCCTACAACGCTTTCGACCCCAAGCTGCAGCTGTGGGTGGCCGCCTGCCTGTACCGCTATTACGTCGACATGCACGAGTTCCTCTACGGACCGCTCGACGAGGAATCAGCCGACGCGATCTATGCCGACGCCCGCACACTGGGCACCACCTTGCAGGTGCGCGACGAGATGTGGCCGCAGGACCGCAACGCTTTCGACGCGTACTGGAAGCAGTCGCTGCAGGATCTGCGGATCGACCCGCCGGTGCGCGAGCATTTGCATGGAGTCGCCGCGATGGCGTTCCTGCCCGCGCCGCTGCGGCTGCTGGCCGGACGGTTCAACCTGTTTGCCACCACCGGTTTTCTGCCCGCCGAGTTCCGCAGCCATATGCGGATGAGTTGGACCGCCGATCAGCAGCGGCGGTTCGAGTGGCTGTTGACCGGCCTGCGGGCGGCGGATCGTGTGATCCCTCATGAGGTGTGGTTGTTCGGCTACCAGCTCTACCTCTGGGACATGCGGATCCGCGATCGGTTCGGCAAAAGAGTGGTCTGAGGAGGCCGATATGACGTTTCCAGCGTTGGCTCATGTGGCGGTCACCGTCCGCGATCTCGCGGTCAGCGGCCCGTGGTACCGGACGCTGTTCGACGCCGACCCGGTGCTCGACGAGGACACCGACGCCGGCTTCCACCACCAAGTTTGGCTGCTGGAGAACGGCACGCTGTTCGGCATCCACCAACACCGAAATCCCGCGCCCGACGAGCGTTTCAGCGAGTTCCGGGTGGGCCTTGACCACGTCGGCTTCGGCTGCGCGTCGCGAGCGGACCTGGAGGCTTGGGTGGACCGGCTCGACGGGCTGGGCATCGCCCACGGAGGCATCGTCGACGCGCCGTACGGGTCGGGGCTCAGTTTCCGCGATCCTGACGGCATCGCCCTGGAATTCTTCGCCGGAGCCTGAACTCGGGTGGTACCGCAGGGTATCGCCGCGTCCGCGGATATGATCCGACGCGGAGGTCCCCTTGAAAGACGCCATTGTCCTGGTTGCCGTTTCGCTGGCAATCGGATTCGCGCTCGGTGGCCTTCAGGCCTCGGCCCCACCGGCGCCGGTCCCCGAACCACCGGCTCCACCGCTGCCTCGCCCCGGCGTCTACACCGTCACCGAAACCTCGGGCGACGCCGCACCGCAACCCTACGACTGGATGCTGTCGGGCTGCGGGCCACGATGCCTGCGCGTGCACTCCCCCGCGACCGAAGGCGCATGGCAACTGGACCTGGCATGGGACTCCGGCGCCGATCGGCACAAAGGCGCGTGGGTCGGTGAGCGCGTCAACCCCGGCATGCAGTGCAAGGCCGGCGCCCTCGCGGAGAAGACCGGCCCGGTCGCGTTCAAGTACGTCATCAGGCGCGATCTCACGGGGTTCGTGAACATGAAGTTCTCCGAGGACAACCCGTCGTGCTGGGGTGAGACCGTCATGCGCGGCCAGGAACTCACGCTGAAACGCGCGAAGTCGGTGTGGTCCTAGGACCGGATGGTGGATTGTGTTGCTCAAATTGCGGTCGACAGCCAAGCCCAACTCGCCGTACTACCTGGCTGTCGGAGCCTTCAGCGCTTGGGACAAATGCGCGACGAGTTCGTCGGCCACCTCATCTGCTGGGCGGTCGCGCTCGCGGTTCACGCAGTCGGCCAACCAAACCTGCAACGCCGAGATCGCCAGCCCGGCCACGATAGTGGGCCTCGTCATGGAAACCTCGCCCGCTGCGATGGCGTCTTCCGCCAGACCAGTCACAATGCCGAGGCCAGTGCGCCAGACATCGCGCTGGACGCCACGACCCTGTTCGAGGCCGGCAGTAGCCCAGCTCCATCCCTCTTTGATGTGAAGTCGATGATGAGGTCGTAACGGCCGATTGATTGCGGCAAAAGATGTTGCTGAGGCGGCGGGGGCGGTGATTGAGGACGCCAGCGAACGGCGATGGCAGACCGGCGGCGCGGCATCTACCGCGCCCCCTGGCAACCCTGCGATGACATGCCAGAATGTCGGGGCCCGGCCCTACGATGCGCTCCATGACCCTGGAGTTCGTCGACTACCGGCGCGGGACCGCCGACAAGTACACGTGGAAACCGCCGTTCGACTGGTCCGTCTCCTACGAGCAGGAGCGCTGGTGGGACGAGCCGCGCGACTACGTTCCGGAGCCGTGGTTCCTGCAGGTGTTGCAGTCCGGGGTCGAAGTGGCACGGGTCGAGCTGGACGACCCCGGCGCCGTCAACCCGGAGTACGAGGACGTACCTGCACTGGGTGACGAGCGGCTGGAGATTCAGCTCATAGAGGTGTCCACAGCTGCGCGAAGGCAAAGGATCGGGACGTCGATCGTGCGGGCGATCGAAGCTCGGTTCCCCGATCGCAGGCTGTTCGCCTACTCCGAAGGCGCAGACGAGTTCTGGGCCCATCTCGGCTGGAAACCCCACTACCGCCCCAGCCGACCACCAGCACGCACGCTGTTCATTCAGCCGGGTCGGTAGCGGTCCGCCCCTCCAGCCCCTGAGCCGCCTCCCCGTTCGTCACCAGCCTGGTCCCGCGCAGCAGGCGGTGCCAGCTGCGTTCCTGGGCGAAGTAGGCCTCCACGGCAAGTAGCAGCTCCGGGCCGGGAAAGTCCTCCGCGCATTCGTCCACAACGGTTTATACGCGCCCCGCAGATGATCGGTTCCATCGAGTTTCGCGGTGTCTGCACCCTCGCTGTCTACTGTCCGGCCCATGATGCCCAACATGATGAACCGCCCTACCGGCGTCCCCGTGGCGGCCTACACGGCGTTGTCCGAAGTCATCCTCCGGTTTGCCGATGCGGTGGAAAGCCTGATCACAGGCGACCTCCGCCAGCCCTTTTCTCGCATCCCCAGCGAGGCTGTGCGCGACCGCGCAGCTGACGGCGAGCACCTCGGGACGCGGACCAAAACGGCTCTGACCAACCTGGCGATGAATCAGAGCTACTCCGCTGCGGCGCAATGCGACCTCCTCCGCGGGATTGCGGCGGCGCTACCGGCAGAGAAGGTCTTCTTCTCGCCGTACCCATTGGCGCGGACCTGCGCGGTGACAGCCGCGAAGGCATGGTTCATCGTCAGCGGCCCCACCCGTGAAGAACGCCTGCAGCGCTATCTGAACGAGGAGTTGGGCGCCATCTACGGAGCCGCGTGGGACTTCAACGATTCGGACAGCCTCGCCGACATCGCTGCCCTGACGGACGGTTACGTCGCGGTTGGTGCGACTGCTGGTCTGCGGAGCCTGCGAAAGAACAACCCGAACAACTGGGATGCGCCGTACCTAGTCCGTTCCGACCAGGGGCGGCGGGATACGCCGCCTTCGGAGACCACCATCGTGCGGGAGATGTTCACCGCGTCCGGCTTTGGAGCCGACCAGGCGGGCAAGCCGTATGCGTTGCTCTCCGCTGCGACGCATGGGCGCTTCACCCAGTCCGGTGTTTCCGAGTCGATCCTCACCGGCCGAACCGAGTTCGGCGTGCAGATGCGGGCTTTCCACTCTTCTGCCGAGACGTCGGCCAAGGTGACGGTGCTCGCCGCGATCGCGGCGCGGACCCATCTGCGGGCGCTGGCCAGGTACGCGAACGAGCCACAGGAGCTCGTAGACGACCGCCTGGGTGGCCCGCTCGCGGAGTGGTGCGCGGCGGGAGAAGTTGAGGTTCCGGACTGAGTGAGGTCGCGCGGCACTACCGCCCGAGGAACTAGTTCGACAGCACGGACGGCAACCTGTCCGATCGCGTCGGTGTTTCCAGGTTGAATAGGCACCGAGCATTCGAAGTTCCCGAGGGCAGTGCCGGCACGGTCGGGATGAAGTGAGGAGTCAGCCTTGGCCGAGAGTCGACATCGCTACCTCTACGAGCGCCTGGGCGACCACGATTTCCAGCAGCTCGTCAACGCCCTGCTTGCCGCTCAGTTCCCCAACTTCACCCCGATGGCGCTACGCCAGGCCGACGGCGGCATAGATGGGCTGCGCAAACTCGGCCCGGCATCGGTGTTGATCTACCAGGTCAAGTGGTCCGTATCCGGCTCGGAGAAGAACGCCGTTAGCTGGCTGGACGCCGTCGTGAAAAAGGAGCTGGACAACCTGCGGCGGCTGGCGGCGGAAGGCGTACTGCACTACGTCCTGGTGACGAACGTGCCGAGCACCGCCAAACCCGGATCCGGCACCTTCGTCCAGCTGAACAAGAAGCTCGACGAGTACGCCAAGGAACTCGGCTTCGACGAGATGTCCTGCATTTGGCGTGAGGCCCTTAACTCGTGGCTCGACAACTCCGAGGACGCGATCAAGTGGGCCTACGCCGACATGCTCGCCGGCTGGGATCTCATCCGGTTCCTGGTCGCCGAACAGGTCGGAGCCACCAAGAACCAGGCGGACCGCAAGCTGATCCGACAAGTCGCCGCGTCGCAGTGGGACGACGACCAGCGGGTCAAGTTCAGCCAGGTCGAAGTGGACCGGAAAAGGATGGTCGACCTCTTCGTCGACGTCACCGCGGACCTCGTCCACTCCCCGAAGAAAGTTCGTGCTCATGACCTCACCTCGATTGAACTCGGCGGCGCTGCGCATCACCTGCTGCACACGGCGGCGCCGTTCACGTTGGTGCGAGGCGCTCCGGGGCAGGGCAAGTCCACCCTCAGCCAGTACATCTGCCAGGTGCACCGCAGCGCGTTCATACCGGAATCGGAGAGGCCCAAGACGCTGCCTGTGCTGGAGAACCCCCGGTTCCCGATCCGGTTGGACCTCAGTGACTACGCGCTGTGGCTCGCCGGCAACGACGTGTGGGGCCACTCCGACGAGCGCAAGTCACGGAGGGACAAGGCGCGCAAGGGCGAGAAGGCAACCGTCGAGTGCTTCATCGCCGACCTGATGACGCACGAAAGTGGCGGCATCACCGCCACCGCCGACATGGTGCAGGGGATCTTCGAGCGGGTGCCCAGTCTCGTCGTGCTCGACGGCCTCGATGAAGTCGGAAGCGCCAGCACTCGGCGGCGGGTCGTCAACGAGATCGACGCGTTCGCCGGCCGAGGCAAGACCTACACCGAGCCGCTCAAGGTGGTTGTCACCACCCGCCCGAGCGCGGGTGAGCTCCCGGAGCCGGCACCGGACAAGTTCGAGATCATCGCGCTCAACCAGCTCACCGGCGAGCAGCGAGCCGACTACCTGCGCAGGTGGTGCATCGTCCGCGAAATCAAGGCCGGGGACGGCCGCGCGCTGCGGGCGAGCTTCCAGGAAAAGAGCCGCGAGCCGTATATCCATGAGCTCGCCGGGAACCCGATGCAGTTGACGATCCTGCTGGATCTCCTCCATCAGCAGGGGGCGGCCACACCCACGCAGCGGACCGACCTCTACGACACATACGTCGACCTCCTCCTCGCGCGCGAGGCGAACAAGCACCCCAAGGCCGTGAAGGACCACAAGGAGGAGTTGCTCGAGATCATCCCGTTCCTCGGCTGGTACCTGCACGCGCACACTGAGGAGTCGCAGATCAACGGCCGCATGAGCATCAACGACCTGAAGGCAGCGATGCGCCACTTCCAGCGCACCTACGGCAACCAGGAGTCGATCGTGGACGAGCTCTTCGTAGGCGTCAGCGACCGCCTGTGGGCTCTGACCAGCCAAGTGGACGGCACCTACGAGTTCGAAGTCCTATCGCTCCGTGAGTACTTCGCCGCGCGGTTCCTCTACCGCAACGCCGGTGAGGACAACCCCCACTTCGACAGCACCGCCGTTCTCCGGGAGCTCCTACGCCGCCCGTACTGGCTGAACACCGCCAGGTTCTACGGCGGCAACGCGAAGGGCAGCAACGTCTACGTCCTGGCCGCCGGCATCGACCAGGAGTTGTCGCAAACCTCCTCACCTGCGTCGTACATCGCCGCGTGGACGCTGCTGACCGACGGCGTGTTCCAGCGCCGACCTCGCGAGGCCCGCAAGGTGCTGACCGCTCTCTGCTCCGAGGTGGGGATCCCGATCCTGTTGTCGGCCCTCGACCGGCGCGACATCGTCGCCCTTCCCGAGCTACCCGTTCTCCCCGCCGAGGACGGTGCCGATCCGACGTGGTTGCGCCTGACCGCGCTGATCAGCAAGAACCCGAGTGATAACGCCAACCCCCAGCGTGTACGGGTGCTTCGTGAGCTGATCAACCAGCGCCGTGAGTTCGCGAAGTGGTGGTACGAGCAGCTGACCGCCGCGATCGGCACGGAACAACAGAACGCGTGGCTCGCCATCGCAGCCTGCTGCGAGGCCGGAGCCGGGATGACCGCGGATTTCGAGGACATGGACCTCTCCGACGGCGCCGCCGAGCTCTACCTCAGTACAGGCCTGGCCCCAACCTCCGGAGGCTCGTTCGAGACCGCGCTGCTCGCCGCGGTGCTGAACGGCGAGTGCCCGTGCGTCACCTCGACCTCCTCCATGCCGGCGCAAGTCGCCGCGGCGCTGGCACCCGGGGAGTTCTTCACCAGCTCCACCACCGGGTTCATCTCCGGTGACGCCCGGGCGAAGCGGCGTCGGTCTGAGGCCATCACGCAGCTGCGGAAGGCCAGCTCGCCGTGGGAGGAGATCGCCAAGACGCGCGGGTACAAGCCCGGATACAAGGGCAGCACCTTCCCGTGGGCGGACACCGCCGCAGCCGTGCACGATCACGTCGGACGCTGCTGGGCCGCCTCGGAGATCGCGATCATCGGCGCGGCGTCCCCGTTCAAGGTCGCGTACACCAAGCGACCCGAGGCCACCGCATTCGGGCCGACAGGTCACCCATCCGAACTCCTCGCGCAGTCGCGGACCAACGCGGGCAAGGCCAGCTGGTGGCGCGAGCAGCTGGGAGACGTCCACTCCGACCTCGAACGAGCAGAGTGGGCGTTGGCGCTGTGGTGCGTCGCGACGGGCCCAGTGGTCTCCGAACTGCTGCCCGAGCTCGCGGAGGTTCTCGCGCAGCTTCCGGACTCGCGCCGGCGGACGGTCCTACGTGCGGCGGAGCAGATCGCGCGCTTCGGCTGGTTGGAGAGGCGGCCAGTCTCCGGAAGTACGACCGACGAGGAGCTGGAGGCAATCAACCAGCTCCGAGTGCCCGTACCGTCGGCCGAACCAGGCGACGGGACCGGATCGAGCGGTCAGACAACGCTGCCCTCCCTCCTCAGCGTCGCTCGCGCGGACCGGTGGCTCAAGGTCGACTCGCAGTCCGTGTACAAGTAGCTGGCCAGCGCTACGCGGCGTCGTCCTCGGCCGACGCGTCCTTCACCGCCCGGTATGCCGTGGCGCGCGAGACGCCGAACTCCTCGGCGAGCGCGGCAATCGGTTCACCGTCACGGGCGGCTTTCACCAGTCGGGCGGCGCGGGCAGGAGTCAGTGCCCGGGGCCGGCCGATGTCGAGTCCGCGGGCACGACGAGCCTCCCGTGACGCGGCGCGACGCTCCTTGCCGTACGCCAGCTCGATCCCACCGATCGCGACGATCAGGTTCATCATCGCCTCGCCTACTTCCGTGCCAGAGTCGATACCCTCTCGCAGCGCTCGCACAACGATTCCCTGCGCCTTGAGTTCCCGCACGGTGTCGGACATCGCGGGAACATCCCGGCCCAGGCGATCGACGGCGGCGACCACGATCACGTCACCGGGGCGGCTGTGCTTGATCAGGTCGGCGTACACCGGCCGCGGTGAACCGGGTGAAGCGGAGGCCTTCTCGGTGTGGATGCGGTCGGTGGGAACCCCCGCCGCGATGAGGGCGTCGACCTGTTGCTCCAAGGACTGGTGCTTGGTCGAGACCCGCGCGTACCCGATCACGTAGGGGCGGGTGCAGACGCAGGCATGTCGGTCATGCTCCAGCTGTAACAGAAGTCGCCGACAATCTTTCTCGTGAGACACCAGTTCTGATACGGCTTATGAGAACGCACGACCTGCGGGTTCCCCGCCGCCGTTAATCGATCCGGCCGGGTGTCTCACCTAAAGTTCTGAGACTGCCAGGCCATAGTGCACGAGGCCGGAAGTGTCGGCGCCGAGGAATACGCTCTGGTCATGGCAGTCGTCCCGGTCCAGTGTTGGATGCGTACGTTCAAAGTCGAGTTCGCCGGTGGAGCCGCTTCGTGCTTCGTAATCAACCACCGCGAGCGCCAGTGGCTGATCACCGCCAAGCACGTAGCCGACGCCGCGGTCCAGAACGGCGTGGCCACCCTCACGCTCACTGGCGAGAACGGTCTCGACGTCGAGCTGTCCGGGGAACTGGTGCCTGTACCCCTGGTCGAGCAAGGGCCGGACATCGCTGTGTTCGATCTCGGCGATAAGAAGATCGTCCTCGACAACATGACGCTGGTGCCGTCGGCTGGCGGTGTGAACCTGAGCCAGGAGGTGTTCTTCCTCGGCTACCCACTGCCGAGCACCCTGCCCCTGATGGGCCGGCTCCCCGCAGTGAGGCGTGGGATCGTGTCACAGCGGGCGAGCATCGACGGGGTGACCGCCTGGATCATCGACGGCCACAATCTTCCCGGCTTCTCGGGCGGCCCGCTGGTCTTCGCCGACCATGGCGGGGTCGGCTCGACGTGGCACGTGCTCGGCGTGATCAGCGGCTACTGGCAGCACCGGATCGACGTCGAGATCGCGGGGGCCGCAGCGCAAGGCAACCTGGGGCTGACGGTGCCCACCAACGCCGGCATCGTGATCGTCTACGACATCAAGCACGCGACCGACGCCATCGAGGCGTACGTCGATGCCGGGAACTGACGGGGCCATTTCCGACGCTGCGGCCACCGAGCTCTGCGACTGCCCCCGACGCGATCACGTCGGCACCGCTGACGGCCGGTGCGCGGAGCCGTCGATCCGCAGCGAGTCGGCAGACACGGGGATCGATCGATCGCGCTACTCGCAGTGCGGCTGTTGCATGGCCGACTGTCCGGACGTGCACCCGTCGCCGACACCCGGGTTCGGTCCGGTGCCCGGCTCCTTGCAGATCGCCGAGGAGTACTTCGGCACGCTGCCCGCGGAGAAGCAACACGCGCTGCGGGAGCAGGAGGCGCGCGGCGAACTCCGGATCGTTCCCCGCGCGGAGATGAGGAAGTTCCGATGAAGAAGGCACGATGAGCGGCCGGCACGTGTTCGAAGACGAACTTGACGACGACGGCAGCCGGAGGCCCGCGGTGACGATCTCATCGCGGTGATCGCGGCGCGGTTCCAGGACTCGCATCTGGGGCTGACGAAGTTCTCCGACTCCATCGGAGTAGGAGAGGGCAAGGTGTGGAACCGCATCGGCGATTAAGGGTCGGGAGGTCACCGCCCCGTCCGGGATCGTGGACGGACTCGTCCGTCATCTCAGAGTGCGCGAATGGTCACCGTGTAGCTCGACTCGCCGGGCTCCTCGCGGTAGGTGACCTGCTTGATCTGCTTGTCGTCCTGGTACAGCCAGACGCCAGCTAGGTCACCGAGGTGATCGATCGACGCTCGGTGAGCTCGAACGGGCTTGTTCTCCAAGACATCCGCGATCCCGCCGAGGATGTTGGTCGCATCTCCACCTGGGGAGCGGGTGACCACATCCAGGGCCACGCCACGCGTCTCGATCGGAGCGAACCCGTGCTCCCGGCAGGCACGCTGTGCGGCCAGAAGGAGAGTGCGGATTCTGTCCGCCTGCCCGTGCTTCGCGTTGAAGACGGAGAGCGCCTCGTTTTTCAACGGCGGTAGGCCCGACACCTCGAAACGGATCGAAGTCGCAGGTGCGTCTGCGTCTACCGGTTCGCGATTCACCGCATGGTCGGACATCGCGACCTCCTCTGTGCTGGTTCTGGACTCCCGACATCGGGTAGACCGAACTCTGCGTCCGCGCACAGCTTGCCAGTGCTTGCCGGGGAAGTGAGTGGCATCGGTGCAGTTCGTGGACTGCTCATCGGGATCCTCGACGGTGCCAAGCGTGTCGTGCTACGTTGTCCGGCTCTGCTCCACCGCCCGGAGAGGACACCGACGATGCCTTTCTTGTAGATGCGGCTACTCACCTCGCAGCCGATCGGAGACTGCGGGCAGCCTGCTGGAAGCAGGGAATCCGATGTCCGACACCGACAACACCGACCCTATCTGGGTCCGACTCAACGACCGCCGGCGAGAGGTCCGCGCCTCGCACTCGCGCCGGTGCCACCGGACCGGCGGCGCCGAGTGCGACCTGCCCCCGTGGCCGGTCGACAAGCATCACCTAGATACCGTCTGCGGCTACCGCGCCACCGCCGGGGCGTGGCGGCTTATCTACGGCGGCAGCTACTTCACACCGCCGAGTCGCCAACCGTTCCGCGACGACTGGTTCGCCTCCGACCGCGCGGCGCAGCGACGGATCGCGCTGTCACTCACCCGCGACGCGATGTACGGCGGCGAGGTGGACGAGGACGTGATCGACAACCGGCAGACGCACCGCCTCGCGATGTGGGGCGGCGGGTGGTGGGACTGATCAGGCCACGACCTCCACGCTGAGCCCCGGCAGCCGATCGCGCAACGCTCCTAGTACGGCCCGCTCACCCAGACGTAGCCGCCTCCTCCCGTGGAGTTGCAGGTGAGGACCCCGTCAGAGGCTTCGAGTCGCGCCTTGGTACCCGGGTTCGTACAGGGTTGCCCGATCGCATCCCACCCGATCGTGGGGAGCGGCGCGGCGTTCAGGTCCACCCATATCAGGTTCTCTCCGCTGCAGCCGAACTTCCCGTCCGACGACCGCGCCCCTGGACTGGTGCACGGCATACCGGCGGAGATAGTCGGGGTCGCCGCCGTCGTCACCACGGTGCGGGACGAAGTGACCGTGGGCGTCGACGGCTTGCTCGCCCCGACGTAACCGCTTCCGTCCCAGTGCAAGTCCTTGTCGGTCCATGTCCCTGCGGCGCACGAGGGTGTGCAGTCGTTCTGGTGTTCGCGAAGCACGTATCGTCCGTCGACGCCGGGACCGATCATCTCGGTGTCGAGCATGTCCTCACCGATGGTCCTGAACCCCTGTGCGGTCGGGACCAACACCAGAACCATTGCAGGGTCGTGAGCTCCGCCCCCTTTGTAGCGAATGAAGAGATTGCCGGTCGCATCGGTGGCCGGCTCGGCAAACTCGAATCCGTAGCCGAACTTGACGGAAAGCGGCATGAGAACCGAGCCGGTGCCGGTCACAGCAGAGACGCAGGCACCGTCGACACCCGCAGGGCCGTACGACGCTGCCCGGGGGATGACGAAAACCCGCATCCGGCCCAGATAGGGATGCTCGAGGTCGTGGTGAGCGGTGGCGGTGCCTGGGCAGCCCGCATTTGGCGATGGGCTGTCGGGCAGCGGCGCGGACTGGGCCGATGACGGTGGCGCGCTCACTGAAGTGGTCACGGTGGCCGTTGTCGAAGTCTCCGCCGGCGCCGCGGCTTCGTCGCTCCCGCCTCGCATCGCGTACACCCCGACCGCCGTCGCAGCGGCCGCCAACGTCGCCGCCACCGCCGCGGCAATGGGGACCGTCCTGGTCTTCGGCCGCGGTGGCGGGGTGGCCTTCGCTGCGACCTTCCGCGCCTGCGTCGGCTCGTTCGACGGCAAAGTCGCCGCTGCGAGCGTCTGTGCCGACGCCGGATAGTGCACCTCCCCGCCGGTTGCCTCCTGCAGTGCGGTAACGAACTCCGCGCAGGACTGGTACCGGCCGTCGGGGTTCTTCGACAGCACCCGCTCGAAGACAGCGTCCATCCCGTCCGGTAGATGGGGGTTGACCGTGGTAATGGACGGCACCGGCTTGGTCAGGTGCGCGGACATCGTCGAGGCGGTCGAGGTTCCTGTGAACGGTGGCTGCCCGGTGAGCAGGTGGAACGCGGTGCAGCCCAGGGAGTAGAGGTCAGACCGGTTGTCGACCTCCTCGCCCTCGATCGCCTCCGGCGAGATGTACTGCATCGTCCCGATGGTCATCCCGGTGGACGTCAACGAGGTGGACTCACCGGCCGCCTTGGCGATGCCGAAGTCGGCGAGCTTCACCGACTCGATCCGTGGGCCGCTGTCGGTCTCGTCGATGCCGACCAAGATGTTCGCGGGCTTCACATCGCGGTGCGTCACGCGTTGCTTGCGCCAGGCGTAGTCCAACGCCGCGGCCGCGGCACCTACGAGCTGGACCGCAAGGTCAGGGTCCAGCGGACCGTCTGCCTTTACCAGTTCCGAGGCGTCCGTGCCGTCGATGTACTCCATCGTGATCCACAACCGGCCCTCGAACTCGCCGCGGTCGTGCAACGTGACGATGTTCGGGTGGCTCAGCTGGGCGAGCAGGTCCGCCTCGCGTTGGAACCGCACCTTGAAGTCGTCGTTGCGGGAGACTCCGGCGTCGAGCAGCTTCAGCGCATCCTGCCGAGGTAGGCGCGGGTGCTGCACGAGGAACACCTGCCCCATACCGCCCGCACCGAGCTGGCGGATGACGCGGTACCCCGCGATCGCGGTGATTTGCACGCTGTGAGTGTGGCAGGTGAGTTGCCGCGTGTGATCGGATCCCGACGCTGGGTTCACCCGAGGGAAGGAGAGCCCGGACTCGTGCACCTCGTCAACGAGGTCGTGCGCCCCAGTCCTCGCTGTAGACGTCCTCCACAGACGTGGCACGCAACCGATCCGCCAAGAGGTTCGTCACCAATTGCCGTGCTGAGGCCTCCGCGGCGTGGTGCGTGACGAAGGAGCGCTCCCGGCCTTGCTCGCTCACCGTGTACGTCACCACCCACTCCGTCATACCGGCCGGGTCGGTGCGGGTGGACAGATGGATGCGGACAGCGTGTCGGGTGATGCCCACGGCTGTGAAGGTAGCGCCGGTGTACGACAGCCGCGGGGGCCGCTACTCCTCCCCCAGCAACTCCCTCACGACGTCGACGCCGAGCTCTCGTTCCCACCGACGCCTACCGCCGCGGCGGCAGGCCAAGACGATGCTCTCCCGCTCCCACACGTCGAGGCGACGGATGATGCGCTGTGTGTTCGCGAACTCCGCCGCGTAGGCACGGACGGTCGGCTCGCTGATCCCGAACTCCTCGGCCAGCTGCTCTACCATGCGCAGACCATCTTCCTGCCGTCAGGAAAATTGTGTGTGCGGCGCGAGTTCTGGCGCACGCTCCGGCACGGCGGGGTGCTGGCAGATGGTGACCTGGAGCGGCCGGCGGAGTCGTGACCCCGCCGACCTACTTCGTCTCGTTCGGGTGGCTGATGTGCACCTGCTCCAGGTAAACCGTCCGCCCCTCGACGTAGAACCAGATGCGCGCCGTGCCCTTGAGCGTCGGCTTGTGCTGCCACCGATCGTGCGTCTTGCCGTCGCGGGTGATCGTCCCGTACTCGCCCTTCAGCGGGTAGTTCGTCGGGACGTTCGCCAGCGGGGTTCGGGTCAGGAAGTCCCAGGCGGCGGCCAGCGGGTTGCGGATCGTCGCGGCGAGGAAGACGCGCGACCCGCTGTCGCCGCGGACGATCAACTCGTGCCTGATTCGGATTCGCGCTGTGCTCGACGACCTGGAGCAGCAGGGCGTGCTGCCGCGCAATCCCGCCAACCTGGTGAAGTCGCTGCCCGTCACCCGCCCGGTGCTGTCCACGCTCGAAGCCGACCAGGCCGCGATACTGCTACATGTGACGGCCGATGACTGCTTCTATATCTCGTGGCGGCTGGCGCTGTCTGGCCTGCGCCGCGGTGAGATCCTCGCGCTCACTTAGGATTCAGTCGACCTCGATGCGGGCACCATCACGATCGCCGCGGCGCGTATCGCCGTGGCGGGCGGCAGTGTCACCGGCGCGACGAAGACGAAGTCCAGTGAGCGGACGCTACCCCTGCCAGCCGACCTGTCAGTCGCGCTGACGTGGGAAGCCAAGCGGCAGAAGGAGCTACGAGAACTGCTGGGGAATCGCTGGCCGAACTCCGGCCTGGTGGTGGTCGACGACGCCGGCGCCCCGCCGCATCCCGACACGCTCAGCAAGGCCTGGCGCGAGGCCCTGTCGGCGGCCGGGCTCCCCCACGTTCGGCTGCACGACGCACGCCATAGCTGCGCGACGCTGATGCACCTCGACGGTGTGCCGGCCGCGGTAATCGCCGCCTGGCTCGGGCACACGGACGCCCGGTTCACGCTCTCCGTCTACGCCCACGCGAACGACAACGCACTCGCCACCGCCGCTGCCTCGCTGTCGAAGGTGACCGGCAAGCGGGCGTCGAAGCAGGACTCCGAGTGACCCCGCTGTGGGTCATCGGGAACGGATTAAATCCCGAATGGGTCAACCTGGGTCATCGAGCCGGGGCGGCCCGGAGACTGGTTACAGATAAATCTTGACCTTGACCTGCAATGTTTTTGGTGGGCGCGGACGGTATCGAACCGCCGACCGCTGGTGTGTAAAACCAGAGCTCTACCACTGAGCTACGCGCCCCGTCGCAGGCACGGTACACGCCGCAGGGGCGTGACCGGAAATCCCGCGGGAGATCAAGCCCTCAAGGCCGCCAAAGCGTCCCGCCACACCGCCTGATCGCGTGGCTGGCCCGGATCCATCATCTCGGCGAAGCGGATCGTGCCGGCCCGGTCGACGACGAAGGTGCCGCGGTTCGGGTATCCGGCGTCGTCGTTGAACACGCCGTAGGTCTGGGTGACCGCGCCGTGTGGCCAGAAATCCGAGAGCACAGGGAACGTGAATCCGCTTTCGATGGACCAGATCTTGTGCGTCGGTGGCGGGCCGACCGAGATGGCCAGGGTCGCGGTGTCGTCGTTCTCGTACAGCGGCAGCTTGTCGCGGATCTCCCCGAGTTCGCCTTCACACACGCCGGTGAACGCCAACGGAAAGAACACCAGCAGCACGTCCTTGACCCCGCGGTACGCGCTGAGGGTGACCGGCCTGCCGTTCTGGTCCCGGAGCGTGAAATCGGGCGCCGGGTCCCCTACGGCCAACATCAGGTCCGCTTACCCGCGGCCTTCGACTTGGGTTGCACCAACCGGCTCGCCGTCCAGTCCCCCAACTTCGCCGACGAGGTCTGCATCAGACCGGCTGTCGGCGCCGATTCGGCGATCTCCGCGGGCAACACGTGCCCGGGCTTGCCGGTCTTGGGGGTCACCACCCAGATCACGCCGTCCTCAGCGAGTGGAGTGATTGCGTCCATGAGCCGGTCGACGAGATCCCCGTCGTCGTCCCTCCACCAAAGCAATACGACGTCGACGACCTCGTCCGAATCCTCATCGAGCAGCTCTGAGCCACACGCTTCCTCGATGTCGGCCCGGATGTCGTCGTCGCTATCCTCGTCCCAACCCAGTTCCTGGACTATCTGATCCTTGTGGATGCCCAGGATGTGGGCGTAGTTCGGGCCTGAGTCCGTCCCCGCCGCCGCGACCACCGTCGGTCCTCCTTACCTTTCTTCGAGCCTGTCTCAAGACTGCGTATTGCCCTATCGTCGCACGCCGACACTGTTGTGCGGGTGTCCGGCGGGCTACTTTGTCCGCCCGCCGGTCAGTAAGCCTTGTCGCATCGGTTCAGCGCGTCCTCTCTGGCCGTGTTCGAGCGGGTCGATGCCGCGTTGAACTCATCCGGGCCGACGTGGCCGGATATGGCGGCGACAAGGGCTCTGGCGGAGTCGACCCACTCGGTCAGCGCGGCGCGCAGTTCCGGTGACAACGCATCCGACAGGCCCGAACTGACCAGATCGGCGCTGCGGTTCAGCCCATCGATGGCCGGGCCGGCCTTGGCCGCGGTGTCCCCGCCGTTGTTGACGGCTTCGACGTACCCGTTGACCGCGTTGACCGCGTCGACGGCGGAAGTGCTGAGGTCTTCGCAGACCGTGTGCACGGCGCGGGTGGTCAACGAGGCCTGCCGTTCGGATTCGCGAGTCACCGAGCTCGCCGAGGACTCCTCGATCGAGGCCTTCACCGAGGCCCGGTAGTCGGGCGCCGCCGACGAATCAACCTGTGCGGTACCGCCGGTAACGGACGAACAACCCACCACGACCATCGCGATCAGCGCGGCGCCACCCAGTGCGCCCGCGGCGATCCGCCCCTTTGCCTCAAACTGCCCATCAACCGGCACGATCTGCAGACGTTACCGGTTCCGAAAGCAACTGATGGGTAACTTGCGCAGCGCCACCCCCAGCGGCGAGCAGGCGGCAAGATAGGTGGACGATAGAAGGTGCCACAAGCACTGTCAGTAGTAACCGCCTAACAAGGAGCGGAAGTTGACCACCGAGTTCGTGCGCCAGGATCTGGCCCAAAACTCCTCTACCGCAGCCGAACCCGACCGGGTACGGGTGATTCGCGAGGGAGTTGCCTCCTACCTTCCGGATATCGACACCGACGAGACCGCGGAATGGCTGGAATCGTTCGACGAGTTGCTGGAGCGGTCCGGTCCGGCACGGGCCCGGTATCTGATGCTGCGCCTGCTGGAGCGCTCACGTGAGAAGCGGGTCGCCATCCCGGCGCTGACGTCGACCGATTACGTCAACACCATTCCCACCGAACTCGAGCCCTGGTTCCCCGGCGACGAGGACGTCGAGCGACGCTACCGCGCCTGGATCCGGTGGAACGCGGCCATCATGGTGCACCGCGCTCAGCGGCCGGGAGTCGGTGTGGGCGGCCATATTTCGACGTACGCGTCGTCGGCCTCGCTGTACGAGGTCGGCTTCAACCACTTCTTCCGCGGCAAATCCCACCCCGGCGGTGGCGACCAGGTTTTCATCCAGGGTCACGCCTCCCCCGGCATCTACGCCCGCGCCTTCCTCGAGGGCCGGCTGACGACCGACCAACTGGATGGTTTCCGCCAGGAACACAGCCATCCCGGCGGTGGCCTGCCGTCCTACCCGCACCCTCGCCTGATGCCCGACTTCTGGGAATTCCCCACGGTGTCCATGGGCCTGGGTCCGATGAACGCGATCTACCAGGCCCGGTTCAACCACTACCTGCATGACCGCGGGCTCAAGGACACCAGCGATCAGCACGTGTGGGCTTTCCTCGGCGACGGCGAGATGGACGAGCCGGAGAGCCGCGGCCTGATCCAGGTGGCGGCCAACGAGGCGCTGGACAACCTGACCTTCGTGGTGAACTGCAACCTGCAGCGCCTGGACGGCCCGGTGCGCGGCAACGGCAAGATCATCCAGGAGCTGGAGTCGTTCTTCCGCGGCGCCGGCTGGAACGTCATCAAGGTGGTCTGGGGCCGCGAATGGGACACCCTGCTGCACGCCGACCGCGACGGCGCCCTGGTCAATCTGATGAACACCACACCCGACGGCGACTACCAGACCTACAAGGCCAACGACGGCGCCTACGTGCGCGATCACTTCTTCGGTCGCGACCCGCGCACCAAGGCCCTGGTCGAGCCGATGACCGACCAGGAGATCTGGAACCTCAAGCGCGGCGGTCACGACTACCGCAAGGTGTACGCCGCCTACCGTGCCGCGATGGAGCACAAGGGCCAGCCGACGGTCATCCTGGCCAAGACCATCAAGGGCTACACGCTGGGCAGCCACTTCGAGGGCCGCAACGCCACGCACCAGATGAAAAAGCTTGCGCTGCAAGATCTCAAGGACTTCCGCGACGTCACCCGGGTGCCGATCAGCGATGCCCAGCTGGAAGAGGATCCTTACCTGCCGCCGTACTACCACCCCGGGCCCGAGGCACCCGAGATCCGGTACCTGCTGGACCGGCGCCGGGCGCTGGGCGGTTTCGTGCCGGCCCGGCGTAACAAGTCCACCGCCCTGCAGCTGCCTTCCTCGGATGCCTACCAGGCGCTGAAGAAGGGGTCCGGCAACCAGGCCGTGGCCACCACCATGGCCACGGTGCGTACGTTCAAGGAACTGTTGCGGGACAAGAACATCGGCCCGCGTCTGGTGCCGATCATCCCGGACGAGGCCCGCACCTTCGGCATGGACTCGTGGTTCCCGAGCCTGAAGATCTACAACCGCAACGGGCAGCTGTACACGTCGGTGGACTCGGCATTGATGCTGGCGTACAAGGAATCCGAGGTCGGCCAGATCCTGCACGAGGGCATCAACGAGGCCGGTTCGACGGCGTCGTTCACCGCGGTGGGCACGTCGTACTCGACCCACAACGAGCCGATGATCCCGATCTACATCTTCTATTCGATGTTCGGGTTCCAGCGCACCGGCGACGGCCTGTGGGCGGCGGCCGACCAGATGGCCAAGGGCTTCGTGCTCGGCGCGACGGCCGGGCGCACCACGCTGACGGGCGAGGGTCTGCAGCACGCTGACGGCCATTCGCTGCTGCTGGCGTCGACCAATCCGGCCGCCGTCACCTACGACCCCGCGTTCGCCTACGAGATCGCCCACATCATCGAGAGCGGTCTGCAGCGGATGTACGGCGAGCACGCCGAGAACGTGTTCTTCTACATCACCATCTACAACGAGCCTTACGTCCAGCCCGCCGAGCTGGCCGATCTGGACACCGAGGCGCTGTTGCGCGGGATGTACCGGTATCGCCGGGCCGCTGACACGCGCTCCAACGCCGCGCAGATCCTGGCCTCGGGTGTGTCCATGCCCGAGGCGCTGCGGGCGGCCGACATGCTGGCCGAGGAGTGGGACGTGGCCGCCGACGTGTGGTCGGTCACCAGCTGGGGCGAACTCAACCGTGAGGGCGTGGAGATCGAGCGGCACCGCTTGCGTCATCCCGACCAGCCCGCCCGCACGCCGCATGTCACCAGCGCGCTGGCCGACGCGGCCGGCCCGGTGGTAGCGGTGTCGGACTGGATGCGGGCCGTGCCCGAGCAGATCCGGCCCTGGGTGCCTGGCACCTACATCACGCTGGGTACCGACGGCTTCGGGTTCTCCGACACCCGCCCGGCCGCGCGGCGCTATTTCAACACCGACGCCGAGTCGGTGGTGGTGGCCGTGCTCGAGGGGCTGGCCCGGGACGGCGAGATCGATCCGTCAGTGGCCATCGCGGCAGCCAAGCAGTACAAGATCGACGACGTGTTCGCCGCCGCGGTGTCCTACGTCGACACCGGCAGCGCCTAGCGTTGGAGGAATCCACTAGAAAAGTGGCGTAGCTTTTAGGGATGCCCGACAAGCGGTTTGTGCCGCCGAAGTCGACCGTCGAGGTCCTGGAGAGCGTGCCCGACTCGACGCTGCGCCGGCTGAAGCAGTATTCCGGCCGGCTGGCGACCGAGGCGGTGCACGCCATGGCCGAGCGCCTGGATTTTTTCTCCGACCTCGACGCGTCGCAACGGGCCAGCGTGCAGCTGGTCGTGCAAACCGCCGTCGTCAACTTCGTCGAATGGATGCGGGACCCGGAAAGCGACGTCAGCTATACCGCGCAGGCCTTCGAGGTGGTGCCGCAGGACCTGCGCCGACGTATCGCGTTGCGTCAGTCCGTCGAGATGGTGCGTACGTCGATGGAGTTCTTCGAAGAAGTGGTACCGCTGCTGGCCAGGTCCGAAGAGCAGCTCAACGCGCTGACCGCAGGCATCCTGCGCTACAGCCGGGACCTGGCATTCGCGGCAGCCAGCGCGTATGCCGACCAGGCCGAGGCCCGCGGCGCCTGGGATCTGCGGATGGAGGCCAACGTTGTCGATGCGGTGGTGCGCGGCGATACCGGTCCCGAGCTGCAGTCGCAGGCGGCGGCGCTGAACTGGGATGCCACTGCGCCGGCCACGGTGATCGTCGGCCTGCCCCGCTCGGACCGGTTGGACCTGGCTCGCGACGACATCCACGAGGCCGTCAAACGTCATGACCGGGCGGCGCTCTCGGATGTGCACGGTACGTGGCTGATCACGATCGTCTCTGGCGCGCTGGCAGCAACCGATCGTTTCCTGGTCGACCTGCTGTCGGTGTTCGCCGACGGGCCGGTGGTGATCGGGCCGACCACCCCCACGCTGATCGCGGCCCACCGCAGTGCCACCGAGGCGATCTCCGGCATGAACGCGGTGACCGGCTGGCCCGGCGCGCCCCGGCCGGTGGCGGCGCGCGAGCTGCTGCCCGAGCGCGCTCTGCTGGGCGACGCGACGGCCATCGCCGCACTGGAAACCGAGGTCATGCGGCCGTTGGCGGATGCCGGCCCGGCGCTCACGGAGACTCTCGACGCGTTCCTGGATTCGGGCGGCGCCATAGAAGCTTGTGCTCGCAAATTGTTCGTTCATCCAAACACGGTGCGCTACCGACTGAAACGGATCGGCGACTTCACCGGCCGCGACCCCGCCGTGCCGCGGGACGCCTATGTACTGCGCGTAGCGTCGACGGTTGGCCGACTGAGCAAACAGGCATACCAGTCGAGCACGCTAAATGGCGGAGCCCGCGTGCTTCCTGCGGTTCGTCCGGCACAGCCGGGCGGTCAGCTCGGCTGATCTTGGTCTGCCCGGCGCGACGACACCCGGTGACAGATTTCGCTGAGGTATAGGGAAAGTCGCATCACATGCACTTTTGTGGGGAACCTACAAAAACATAAGACAAGGTTCATAATCTCTTACACCCCACAAAACCGTCTTCACAGTGTTCTCTTAATGACGTGCCTCAACCCGTGCTCGCATTGCTTGCTCCCGGACAGGGATCGCAGACGCCCGGCATGCTCTCCGCTTGGCTGGAGCTGCCCGGTGCCGCCGATCGCCTCGCCACGTGGTCGCAGATCAGCGGCCTGGACCTGGCGCGGCTGGGAACCACCGCCACCGCCGAGGAGATCACCGACACCGCGGTGACGCAGCCTCTGGTGGTGGCCGCCACGCTGCTGGCCTATGAGGAACTGACCAAGCGCGGAGTGCCCCAAACCGCAGAGACCATCGTCGCGGGCCACTCGGTGGGCGAGATCGCCGCCTACGCGATAGCCGGCGTCATCTCCGCCGACGATGCGGTCAAGCTGGCCGCCACCCGTGGCGCCGAGATGGCCAAGGCCTGTGCCGTCGAACCGACCGGCATGTCGGCGGTGCTCGGCGGCGACGAGGCCGAGGTGCTCGCCCGGCTGGAGTCGCTCGACCTGGTTCCGGCCAACCGCAACGCCGCCGGCCAGATCGTGGCCGCCGGTGCGGTCGCGGCCCTGGAGAAGCTCGCCGAGGATCCGCCGGCCAAGGCCCGGGTTCGTCAGTTGGCGACCGCGGGCGCGTTCCACACCCATTACATGGCTTCCGCGCTGGACGGATACGCCGCCGCTGCGGAGTCTGTAACAACCTCCGAGCCGACCGCGACACTTCTGTCGAACGCAGACGGCCGGCCGGTCGCCTCGGCCGCCGACGCGATGGAAAAGCTGGTGTCCCAGCTGACCAAGCCGGTGCGCTGGGATCTTTGCACCGCCACCATGCGGGATCGTTTCTCCGGTGCCGAGCGCGCCGGAATCATCGAGTTCCCGCCGGCGGGCACCCTCGTCGGCATCGCGAAACGTGAACTCAAGGGCACGCCGACCCGCGCGGTCAAGGCCCCTGCCGATCTGGACGGCTTGGACGAGCTCTGAGTCCGCCGACAACCGAATAGCAGTAGCACCAACGCAGTACCAACCGAACGTCCCGAATTGTCCTCCGCACCCGGGGGGCGCTTTCAACAACAAGAAGGAGCCATCGTGGCCGCCAGTCAAGAAGAAATCATCGCCGGTCTCGCCGAGATCATCGAAGAGGTCACCGGCATCGAGCCGTCCGAGGTGACCCCTGAGAAGAGCTTCGTCGACGACCTGGACATCGACTCGCTGTCGATGGTCGAGATCGCCGTGCAGACCGAGGACAAGTACGGCGTGAAGATCCCCGACGAGGATCTGGCCGGCCTGCGCACCGTCGGTGACGTGGTCTCCTACATCCAGAAGCTCGAGGAAGAGAACCCCGAGGCTGCCGCCGCCCTGCGCGAGAAGTTTGGCTCGGAATGAGCAAACCTTCCACTGCTAACGGAGGCTTCCCGAACGTCGTGGTGACCGCCGTGGAGGCCACCACGGCGCTCGCTGCTGACATCGAGAGCACGTGGAAGGGCCTCCTGGCCGGAGAAAGCGGCATCCATGAGTTGACCGACGACTTCGTCACCAAGTGGGACCTTCCGGTGCGTATCGGCGGTCACCTGGTCGACGACATCGACAGTCACCTCACCCGCATCGAACTGCGCCGCAACTCCTACGTGCAGCGCATGTCACTGGTGCTGGCCCGCCGGCTGTGGAAGAACGCCGGAGCGCCCGAGGTCGATCCGGATCGCTTCTCGGTCGTGATCGGCACGGGCCTCGGCGGTGGCGAGAAGATCGTCGAGACCTATGACGCCATGAACGAGGGCGGGATCCGCAAGGTCAGCCCGCTCGCCGTTCAGATGATCATGCCCAACGGTGCGGCCGCGGTCGCCGGTCTTGAACTCGGCGCCCGCGCCGGGGTCATCACGCCGGTGTCGGCGTGTTCGTCGGGATCTGAGGCCATCGCCCACGGCTGGCGTCAGATCGTGATGGGCGACGCGGACTTCGCCGTCGTCGGCGGCGTGGAAGGCGGCATCGAGGCGCTGCCGATCGCGGCGTTCTCGATGATGCGCGCCATGTCGACCCGCAACGAAGATCCAGCGGGTGCCTCTCGGCCGTTCGACAAGGACCGTGACGGATTCGTGTTCGGCGAGGCCGGCGCGATGATGATCATCGAGACCGAGGAGCACGCCCTGGCCCGTGGCGCCAAGCCACTGGCTCGGCTGATGGGCGCCGGTATCACCTCGGACGCGTTCCACATGGTGGCCCCGGCGGACAACGGTGTGCGCGCCGGTGCCGCGATGAAGCGGGCCCTGGAAACCGCCGGGCTGGAAGCCAAGGACATCGACCACGTCAATGCCCACGGCACGGCCACCCCGATCGGTGACACCGCTGAGGCCAATGCCATCCGGGTCGCCGGATGCCAGAACGCCGCGGTGTACGCGCCGAAGTCGGCTCTGGGTCACTCGATCGGTGCGGTCGGTGCGCTGGAGTCGGTGCTGACGGTGCTCGCGTTGCGCGACGGGGTCATCCCTCCGACGCTGAACTACGAGACACCGGATCCTGAGATCGATCTCGATGTGGTTGCGGGCGAGCCTCGTTATGGCGACTACAAGTACGCCATCAACAACTCGTTCGGGTTCGGCGGCCACAATGTGGCCCTGGCCTTCGGTAAGTACTGAGGTAGGACCCAGCCTGGTCGGGGGGCCCGGGCCGCGGCCCGGAAGGTAGACACGGAAGGGAAGAACACAGTAAATATGGCGGGATTGTCCACTGGGAACGGTCTTCCCAATGTGGTTGTCACCGGCGTAGCCATGTCGACGGCGCTGGCAACCGATGCTGAAAGCACCTGGAAGAAGCTGCTCGATGGTCAGAGCGGCATCCGGAAGCTCACCGACGGGTTCGTCGAGGAGTATGACCTGCCGGTTCGCATCGGCGGCCATCTCCTCGAAGAGTTCGACTCCGAACTGACGCGGGTCGAACTGCGCCGGCTGTCATATTTGCAGAAGATGGCGACGGTCATCGGCCGCCGGGTCTGGGCCAATGCCGGCTCACCCGAGGTCGATGCCCGCCGTCTCATGGTGTCGATCGGCACCGGTCTGGGTTCGACCGAAGAACTCGTGTTCGCCTATGACGGCATGCGGGCCAAGGGCCTGCGCGCCGTGTCGCCGCTGGTGGTGCAGATGTACATGCCCAACGGCGCGGCGGCCGCCATCGGTCTCGAGCGCAAGGCCAAGGCCGGGGTGTGTACCTCGATCTCGGCCTGCGCGTCGGGTTCCGAAGCGATCGCCAACGCATGGCGTCAGATCGTCCTCGGTGAGGCCGATATGGCGATCTGCGGTGGCGTCGAGACCAAGATCGAGGCAGTGCCGATCGCCGGGTTCGCCCAGATGCGCATCGTGCTGTCCAACTCCAACGACGATCCCGAAGGCGCCTGCAAGCCCTTCGACAAGGATCGCAACGGCTTCGTCTTCGGCGAGGCCGGCGCCCTGATGGTCATCGAGACCGAGGAGCATGCCAAGGCGCGCGGCGCCAACATCCTGGGCCGCATCATGGGTGCCAGCGTGACCTCCGACGGCTACCACATCGTGGCCCCGGATCCCAACGGTGAGCAGGCCGGTTACGCCATGACCCGGGCCATCCAACTGGCGGGTCTGCAGCCCACCGATATCGACCACGTCAACGCCCACGCCACCGGTACCAATGTCGGCGACGTGGCCGAGAGCAAGGCGATCAACAACGCGATGGGCGGCCACAAGCCCGCGGTCTACGCGCCCAAGGCGGCGCTGGGCCACTCGGTCGGTGCGGTCGGTGCGGTGGAATCCATCCTGACGGTGCTGGCGTTGCGCGACGGTGTGATTCCGCCGA
The DNA here is from genome assembly GCF_019645875.1 of Mycolicibacterium senegalense. Lineage (GTDB taxonomy): Bacteria > Actinomycetota > Actinomycetes > Mycobacteriales > Mycobacteriaceae > Mycobacterium > Mycobacterium senegalense. The sequence goes on from NZ_CP081000.1 coordinate 3,403,842, forward strand.
CGCGCAACCTGCAGAACCTCGATCCGGAGATCGATCTGGACGTTGTCGCCGGTGAGCCGCGACAGGGTGATTTCAAGTACGCAATCAACAATTCGTTCGGATTCGGTGGGCACAACGTCGCGCTCGCCTTCGGAAAGTACTGAGCTCCAGCGCTTTCCACCAAAGGAGACCTTTATGACGATCATGGCCCCCGAGGCAGCCGCCGAATCGCTCGATCCTCGTGATCCGCTGCTGCGCCTGCAGACGTTCTTCGACGACGGCAGCGTCGAACTGCTCCATGAGCGCGACCGTTCCGGCGTCCTCGCGGCGGCCGGCACCGTCAACGGTGTGCGGACGATCGCGTTCTGCACCGATGGCACCGTGATGGGCGGTGCCATGGGCATCGAGGGCTGTGCCCACATCGTCAACGCCTACGACACCGCGATCGAGGAACAGAGCCCGATCGTCGGTATCTGGCACTCGGGCGGCGCCCGGCTGGCCGAGGGTGTCAAGGCGCTGCACGCGGTCGGTCTGGTCTTCGAGGCGATGATCCGGGCGTCCGGCTACATCCCGCAGATCTCGGTGGTCGTCGGCTTCGCGGCCGGCGGCGCGGCCTACGGGCCCGCCCTGACCGACGTCATCATCATGGCCCCGGACAGCAAGGTGTTCGTCACCGGTCCGGACGTGGTGCGCAGCGTCACCGGTGAGGACGTCGACATGGTCTCGCTCGGCGGCCCCGACGCGCACCACAAGAAGTCCGGCGTGTGCCACATCGTCGCCGACGACGAACTCGACGCCTACGAGCGCGGCCGTCGCCTGGTCGGATTGTTCAGCCAGCAGGGCCATTTCGATCGCAGCAAGGCCGAGGCGGGCGACACCGACCTGGCCGCGCTGATGCCCGAGTCGGCCCGGCGCGCCTACGACGTGCACCCGATCGTCGAGGCACTGCTCGACGAGGGCGTGCCCTTCGAGGAGTTCCAGGCCAAGTGGGCCCCGTCGATCGTGGTCGGCCTGGGCCGGCTGGCCGGTCGCACGGTCGGTGTGATCGCCAACAACCCGCTGCGCCTCGGCGGCTGCCTGAACTCCGAAAGCGCCGAGAAGTCAGCGCGTTTCGTGCGGCTGTGTGACGCCTTCGGTATCCCGCTGGTGGTCGTCGTCGACGTTCCCGGCTACCTGCCCGGCGTGGACCAGGAGTGGGGCGGCGTGGTGCGTCGCGGCGCCAAGCTGCTGCACGCCTTCGGTGAGTCCTCGGTCCCCCGCGTCACGCTGGTGACCCGCAAGATCTACGGCGGTGCCTACATCGCGATGAACTCGCGGTCACTGAACGCCACCAAGGTGTTCGCCTGGCCGGACGCCGAGGTCGCAGTGATGGGCGCCAAGGCCGCGGTGGGCATCCTGCACAAGCGCAAGCTGGCCGCCGCGCCGGATCACGAGCGTGAGGCGCTGCACGAGGAGCTCGCCATCGAGCATGAGCGCATCGCCGGCGGCGTGGATTCCGCGATCGAGATCGGCGTGGTCGACGAGAAAATCGACCCGGCCCACACCCGCAGCAAGCTGACGCAGGCGTTGGCCGAGGCCCCGCACCGGCGCGGCCGCCACAAGAACATCCCGCTGTAACTCGCTTTTCCCGCGAGCAGACGCAAATGTCCCCCAAAACTGTTGTTTTGGGGGACATTTGCGTCTGCTCGGCGTACTAGCGCGTGGTGTAGCCGCCGTTGACGAAGATGGTCTGCCCGTTGATCCAGTGCCCCTCGTCGGCCAGGAACACCACCAGCGGGGCGATGTCGGTGATCTCGGTCAGCCGGTTGCCCATGGCCTGTGACTTGTGGAACTCGACGCGCTCTGGAGTTTCCTGCGGGTAGAAGAACGGTGTGTCCATCGGACCGGGGGCCACGTTGTTGACGTTGATGCCCCGGACGCCGAACTCTTTGGATGCCGCGCGGGTGAAGTGCTCGACGGGGCTCTTGGAGCCGGCGTAGGTCGAGTAACCGTCGGTGTAGGCCGCCAGCAGCGCCGTGACGATGGTGATCACCGATCCGTTGTCAGCCAGGCGCTTGCCGGCCTGCTGCAGAAAGAAGTAGGCCGCCTTGGCGTTGATGTCGAACATCGAATCGTATTCGGCCTCAGTGGTTTCCACGAACGGCTTGCGCAACACCTTGCCGACGGTGTTGACCGCGATGTCGACGCTGCCGAAGGCATCGATCGCCGTGTCGAATAGTTTCTCGACGTTGGCCGGCACCGTCAGGTCGCCCTGCACCTTGACGGCCTTGACGCCGGCAGCCTGCACGGCGGCCACCGTCTTGTCGGCATCGGCCTCAGACGAGTCACTGTTGTAGTGAACTGCGACGTTGACACCGCTGGCAGCCAATGTCGTGCTGATCAGGCCACCCAGGTTCTTCGCACCAGCGGCAACGATTGCTGACTTACCCTCTAGTTTGCTCACAAGCGCCAGACTAGTTTCGCCACTCACAGATAGATAACGCAAAGAACCGAAGAGTTCACAAGCAACACTTGTATATCGTGGGCAGCGTGCCATCGAAGACCCCTGATCTACGGCGTTTGCGCCAGTTCATCGCGATCGGCGATGCCGGCAGTCTCACTGCGGCGGCCACCTCGCTGCACATTAGCCAACAGGCGCTCAGCAGCTCGATGCAGCAACTGGAGAAAGATCTCAATGCCACGCTGTTCCGACGTGAGGGCCGCCGCCTGACGCTCACCCGGGCCGGTGAACTACTTCTGGCCGAGGGACGCACACTGCTCGCGGCGGCGCGCACCGTGGCAGAACGGGTGGCGCAGGCCGACGGTGGCGCCGCGGAGAACTTCGTCATCGGCCACACCCCGGCTCTCAGCGGCAGCGAGGCCTACACCCTTCTCGAACCCGCCGTCACGGCATTTCCGAACGCCTCGTTCACCTTCCGGCAGCTCTACCCCGATCAGCTCGGTGCTGCCGTTCTCGACGGCACGGTGCACCTCGGACTGCGGCGCGGCGTGGTGCCCACCAACGAATTGGCCACGGCGATCCTCGGTTACGACCGCGTCAGGCTGGCGCTGCCGCGCGAACACCGGTTGGCCGGCCAAGCCGCCGTGGGCATACACGAGCTCGCCGGGGAGCGTATCGCGCTGTGGGCGCCGCCGGGAGCGTCGTACTACAGCGACTTTCTGATGGCGGCGTGCCGTCGCGCGGGATTCGAACCCGACTATGTCGTCAGCCGGGTTCAAGGTGCGGCCACCGTGGCCGCACCGCTCACCACGGGCGCCGCCACCTTCGTCACCACGGCGCCCGGCCCGGCCATGGGTGGTCGCGTCGTGGTCACCGAACTCGAACCTCCACTGCTGGTGGGCGCTCAGGCGATGTGGCAGCGCCACACCAGCTCAACGATCCGAGACACCCTCCTCACCAAATAGCGGAGTGCCACTACTGGACTTCCCCGAATTCGGCGATCATGTCGGCAGCCACGTCGGCGGCTCGGTCTCGGTCGGCGCTGACAAGCCCGATACGCGTGCGCCGATCCAGGATGTCGTCGGCGCACAGGGCGCCTTCATGGGTGACGGCGTATTCGAATTCCGCACGGATGACGTCAATTCCGTCGGCCACCGGTTCGGTGGGGCGGGAACAGCGCGCCCGCGCGATCACGTTGGGCGCCTCAGCCCCGTACCGGGCGACGAGTGAGGACGGCAGTTCATGCTCAGAGCGCAGCGTGGATACCGGGTTGGCCGGTGCGCCGACCAGTGGCAGGTTCGCGGTGCGACAGCCACCGGCGGTGAGTCCGCGCAGAACCAGTGCCCGATCCAGCACGTCCTGGGCCATGTACCGGTATTCGGTGAGCTTGCCGCCGATGATGCTGATGACACCGGTCGCCGACTCCACGACCGCGTGTTCGCGGGACACGTCGGCGGTGTTGCCCTCCCCGGTGTCGATGAGCGGCCGCAGCCCGGCGTAGGCTCCGCGCACATCGGATACCCCGAGTTCAGTGGCCAGCGCGGTGTTGACGGTGTCGAGCAGAAAGCTGATCTCACCCGGAGTCGGTTGTGGCACATCGGGAATGGGGCCCGGCGCATCCTCGTCGGTCAACCCGAGGTAGACCCTGCCGAGTTGTTCGGGCATGGCGAAGACGAACCGGTTCAACTCCCCCGGTATCGGAATGGTCAGCGCCGCAGTCGGATTGCCGAACACCGCGGCGTCGAACACGAGATGTGTCCCCCGGCTGGGCCTCAGGGTGAGCGCCGAGTCCAGATCGCCGGCCCACACTCCGGCGGCGTTGATGATGACGCGCGCGGTCGCGTCGAAAGATTCCCCGGTCAGTTCGTCGGTCAGGCGCACCCAGGATGCGCCTGCGGCGGCGGCCGACACCCTGGTCAGAATGCGGGCTCCGTGCTGCGCGGCGGTGCGTGCTACGGCGGTCACCAGGCGGGCATCGTCGATGAGCTGACCGTCGTAGGCCAGGAATCCGCCGTCGAGTCCTTCGGTACGGACGGTGGGAGCCAATTCGGCAGTACGGTGTGCGTCCACCCGGCGGGATCGCGGCAGGGTCGATGCACTGGTGCCGGCGAGCCTGCGCAGGCCGTCGCCTGCCACGAATCCGGTGCGCACCAACGCGCGCGAAGCGCGTCCCATCGACGGCAGCAACGGCACCAGCTGGGGCATGGCCTTGACGAGGTGAGGTGCGTTGCGGGTCATCAGGATTCCGCGTTCGATGGCACTGCGGCGGGCAATCCCGATGTTGCCGGTGGCCAGGTAACGCAGACCCCCGTGCACGAGTTTGGAACTCCACCGGCTGGTTCCGAACGCGAGATCGTGTTTTTCCACCAGCGCCACCTGCAGGCCCCGCGCGGCGGCATCCAGCGCGATGCCCGCACCGGTGATTCCGCCGCCGATGACGATCACGTCGAGGTCTTCCCCGCCGGCCAGGGCGGCCAATTCCGTTGCGCGCCTGGTGCGGTTGAGTGCGGTGGGGCCGGTCACGAGGCCAGGTATCCGTTCAGCGCGTGAGCGAGTTCGACCGCCAGTGCCTCGGCGTCGAGGATGGGCTCGACCATCTGCGCCGACTGGATCGCCGACTGCGTGATGAGCAGGCACATCGTGGCCAGCTGGCGAGGGTCACCGGGCCGGACGCGGTCACTTTTCCGACCGACCTCCTGGGCGAGCTTGAGCTCGCCGGCCAGCGCGTCGATCAGGATCTGCTGGCTGGTGCCCAGCCGCTCGGCGATGTAGATCATCGCCACCTCGGGTGCGGAATGCAGCACCGCCATGATCACCTCGTCGTGGCGCAAGCGTGCGGCCACGGCCACCATGCGGGCCACCAGCGCCGCACGCCCGGGCCCTTGACTACCGGTTTCGTCGAGCACACCCACGATCCGCGCGGTCAGCAGCGCGGCCAGGATCGATTGGGTATCGGGGAAGCGGCGGTACACGGTCGGTCGGCTCACCCCAGCCCGCCGGGCGATCTCGGCCAGGGTGACCCGGTCCACGCCGAAGGCCAGCACGCAGCTGGCGGCGGCATCCAAGATCTGGTCGCTCAGTGATCCATCGTTACTGATTGACATCATGTGTAATACTGTAACGCATGACTCAGTCGGCCGAACAGTTTCTGCCTCCGATGAAGTGGAATGCCTGGGGCGACCCCCAGGCGGCCAAGCCGCTGTCCGAGGGAATCCGGTCCCTGCTCCAGCAGGCCCTGGGTGTCGAGGCCGCGTCGGCGGCGGAGCCGACGCCCGATCAGGTCCAGTTGCGCCCCTCGGCACTGTCCGACGCCGATCGAGACGCCCTGGTCGCGATCGTCGGCGCACCACACTGCCGTACCGACACGGAGTCGCGGCTACTGCACGCCGGAGGCAAGTCCACATTGGACCTGTTGCGCCGCAATGGTTCCGGCGTCCAAGATGCGCCCGATGCGGTGCTGCTGCCCGGAACCGAGAACGAGATAGCCGAGGTGCTCCGCATGTGCGCCGAGCATCGCATCGCCGTCGTCCCGTTCGGCGGCGGTACCAGCGTGGTAGGTGGGCTCGATCCCTTGCGCGGCGAGTTCAATGCCGTCGTCACGCTGGATCTGCGCCGGTTCGACGCACTGCACAGCCTCGATCCGGTCGCCGGCGAAGCCGAGCTCGGCGCGGGAGTCACCGGCCCGCAGGCCGAGGCCCTGCTCGGGGCGCACGGCTTTTCGCTCGGCCACTTTCCGCAGAGCTTCCAGTTCGCCACCATCGGCGGGTTCGCCGCCACCCGCTCCTCGGGCCAGGATTCGGCCGGTTACGGACGCTTCGACGACATGGTGCGCGGGCTGCGCGCCGTCACCCCGGCGGGCACACTCGAACTCGGGCGGGCGCCCGCCTCGGCGGCCGGCCCGGATCTGCGCCAGCTACTCCTCGGCTCGGAGGGTGTGTTCGGCGTCATCACCCGGGTGCGGGTCCGCGTGCACCCCGTCCCTGAGACCACGCGCTACGAGGCGTGGTCCTTCCCCGATTTCGCCAGCGGCGCCGAGGCGCTGCGGGCCGTCACCCAGACCGGCACCGGCCCGACGGTGATCCGGCTGTCCGACGAGGCGGAGACCGGCGTCAACCTCGCCACCACGGAAACCATTGGTGAGCGGAGTATTACCGGCGGTTGCCTGGCGATCACCTTGTTCGAAGGCACTGCGGCACACACCCAGAGCCGTCACGAGGAGACGCGCGCCGTCCTGCAAGCACACGGCGGCACATCACTGGGCGAGGACCCGGCACGCGCCTGGGAACACGGCCGGTTCAACGCCCCCTATCTGCGCGATTCCCTGCTGGCCGCCGGAGCGCTCTGCGAGACGCTGGAAACCGCCACCACGTGGTCCAATCTGCCGGCGTTGAAAGCCGCGGTCACCGAAGCACTGACCACCGCGCTGGCCGAATCCGGCACGCCGGCCTTGGTGATGTGCCACATTTCGCATGTGTACCCCACCGGCGCCTCGCTGTACTTCACGGTCGTCGCCGCCCAGCGTGGCAATCCGATCGAGCAGTGGCAGGCCGCCAAAAGAGCGGCCTCCGACGCCATGGTGGGCACTGGCGGCACCATCACCCACCACCACGCCGTCGGCGCGGATCACCGTCCGTGGATGCGTGACGAGATCGGCGATCTTGGCATCGAGGTGCTGCGCGCCGTCAAGGCCACGCTGGACCCGGCTGGAATCCTCAACCCGGGCAAGTTGATTCCGTGAATCGGGTAACGGTCCTGACCAATCCGATGTCGGGCCACGGCAATGCGCCGCACGCCGCTGAGCGGGCAGTCGCACAGCTCCAGCGCCGCGGTATCGACGTGTGCGCGATCGTCGGGACCGATGCCGCGCACGCCCGCCGCCTGGTCGACGAAGCGCTCGACCGCGGCACCGACGCGCTCGTCGTGGTCGGCGGCGACGGCGTGATCTCCCTGGCGCTGCAGGCGCTGGCCACCGGCGATGTCCCACTGGGCATCGTCCCGGCCGGCACCGGCAACGACCATGCCCGTGAATACCACTTGCCGACAGGAGATCCCGAGGCCGCGGCCGATGTGATCGCCGAGGGCAACACCGAGACGGTCGATCTCGGCCGCATCGAGGACGCCGCCGGCGCGGTGAAGTGGTTCGGCACCGTGATGGCCGCCGGGTTCGATTCGCTGGTCAGCGACCGCACCAACCGGATGCGCTGGCCGCACGGCCGGATGCGCTACAACATCGCGATGCTCGCCGAGATCTCGAAACTACGGCTGCTGCCGTTCCGGCTCACCTTCGATGACGAGCCGGAGATCCGAACCGAACTCACCCTCGCGGCGTTCGGCAACACCCGCAGCTACGGCGGCGGAATGCTGATCTGCCCGGGCGCCGATCACGCGGATGGGCTGCTCGACGTCACAATGATCACCTCGGCGTCCCGCACCAGGCTGATTCGGCTGTTTCCCACGGTTTTCAAGGGCACCCATGTCGATCTCGACGAGGTGACCACCAAGCGCGCCAGGTCGATCCACGTCGAATGCCCGGGGATCAACGCTTACGCCGACGGCGATTTCGCCCTTTCACTGCCGGTCACGGTGTCAGCGGTGCCCGCGGCGCTGCGACTGCTGGTGCCCACACAATCCTGAATGAACTCGACCATGCAGTCGCGGGCCTCACGGCTCTCCGGCAGAAACGGTAGGAACGCCGGGAAAGCGTGCAGTTGACCGGGCCAAAGCTTCAGAGTGCACTGCCGCCCCGCATCCGTCAGCACTTCATGCATGCGTTCGGCATCGCATCGCAGCGCCTCCGATTCCGCCGCGATGATCAGGCTCGGCGGAAAATCGGTCAGGACGCCATTGACCGGTGACAGATCGCGACCGGCCGAATCCTTGGGCCCGACGCATTCGACGATCATCGGCAGGGCGAGCCCGATCCCCATCCGGTCCTCGGCGAAGTTGGCGTGGGCCGAGCGGCGCGCGCAGTCCAGCTCGAGCAGCGGACTGACCCCGATAACGCCCGCCGGGACACCGATTCCCTGCTCGTGAGCGGCGAGAACCGTCGCGAATGCCAGGAACCCACCTGCCGAGTCCCCCGCCACGACAGTGTGTTCGGGGTCCGCACCCTGGTCCACCAACCAGCGGTAGGCGCGCAGACAATCGGCGACGGACTCGTCGACCCTCACCTCGGGGTGCTGCCGATACTCGACGTGCACCACGGGAAGTTGGGTCTGCCGGGCAAGGGCGACCACGACGTGTCGGTGGGTGTCGAACCCGCCGAGAAAGAACCCGCCGCCATGTAGGTAGAGGATGGCGCCATCGGCGAGCGGGCGGTGCGCCGATTCAGCCGTGCGGATGGTCTCGACGGTGACCCGACCGAGTGTGATCCGGCTGACCCGCAGCCCCCGCCGCGGACGAAGCCGCTGGAGCCGGGCGAGAGCGTTGATGCGACTTCCGATCGCGGCGAGTCGATCTTCGACAGCTCTATTTCCTTGGTAGGCAACCGATCTGTTCACCTGGACCAGCAGCGTTCGGCGGGCGATGCCGTAGCAGGCGCGGGATCTGCGGCTCGGGCGTCGTGTCGACAACGCGGTGGCCAGTGATGCCATCTCAACTCCTCCGGGTTACTTCGATGTTCCCAGTGCAGCAAGCAATTTCACCAGGTGGCTGAATGCGTCGGTAAACGGCCGCGCAGGTACCGACGGGTCGATGGCTCGCTGGATGCCCAGACCGATACCGGCACTGAGCAAGAGGTTGCCGAGGTCCTCCAGGCTCGTCACCACCTCACTATTGGTTAATTGTGTTTCGTTCAGGCCGAGCTCGGCCGACATCGACCGCAGTACGTCGATGACCATCTGTGCGGCTTCGTTACGCAAGCTCGTGATCATCGCGGAAAGCTCAGGGTTGTTCCGCGACAGCACCGCGAACTCGAGTTCGAGCATGGTCCAGCCGACATCGCCCGCCGTGCGCTCGAGCCAGGCACCCAAGGCATCCACGCGACTGTTGAGTTCCGCGTCGGACATCGCGAGTTCGGCCATCTCGGCGAACTTCTCACGATGGATCAGCTCGAGAACGTCACGGCACAGGTTGGGTTTACTACCGAAGTTCGAGTACACCGCGCCCTTCGAGAAGCCCGCGTCATCGGCGATGTCTTCAAGGCTGGTGGAGGCATATCCGTGGGTCAGGAAGCGCTGTTTGGCGGCCTGCAGAAGTTCGGCCCGGGTCTGTTCCTGGCGTTGAGCCCTGGTCAGCCGCGGCATGCGCTGAATGATAGTTCGCAGCAGACTTTGGGTATTGATTTAACTCAAAGTATTCAGATACCGTCAGTATCCGAATGGTCGTTTTACGATTCCAGGGGAGGCATGACGTGCGGTTTTCTCAACGACAGGCGTCGGTGGACGGGGCGGTAGTCATCGTCACCGGCGGGGCACGCGGCATCGGCGCCAAGACAGCCGAGCTGTTCTCGGCCCGCGGTGCCACGGTATGGATCGGTGACGTCGACGCCGAGGTCGCCGCGACCACCGCCGCGGGAATCCCCCGCTGCCGGGCGGCCTACCTCGACGTCACACAACGGTCGTCGTGGGAACGCTTCGTATCCGAGGCCGTCCGGGAGTCGGGCAGCATCGACATTCTGGTCAACAACGCCGGGGTCATGCCGCTCGGTGCGTTCGACGCCGAATCCGACTCGACCACCGACCTGATCCTCGACGTCAACGTGCGCGGGGTGCTCAACGGCATGCGCGCCGTGGTCCCGTCGATGGTGGCCCGTGGTCACGGCCACGTGGTGAACGTCGCCTCGATGGCGGGCATGATCCCGATTCCGGGCATGGTGACCTACAACGCCAGCAAGTTCGCCGCGCTCGGTGCCTCACTGGCTGCCCGTCGCGAATACGCCGGAACCGGGGTCACCGTATCGGCCGTGCTGCCGTCGGCGGTCCGCACCGAACTCGCCTCGGGCGTACAGCTCGGGAACGGCCTGCCCACAGTGGATCCCGAGGACGTCGCCCGGGCGGTCCTCAAGACAGTAGGCACCCACGCCGCGCGCACGTCGGTCCCGGGTTGGGTCGCTCCCGGGTGGGCGCTCGTCGATGCCCTGGTGCCAGAGGGACTCCAACGTGCGGTACGGGACAAGATCAACGATCGTCGCGCCCTGACCGCACTGGACGTCCAGGGCCGGTCCGCGTACCAGCAGCGCATCGAGCGTCAGGCGAACTCCCATGCCTCGCAGTCCGATTCCGAGGTGACGCCATGACCACGGCACTGGTGATCGGCTGCGGTGGGACCATCGGCGGAGCGTGGACCGTGGCGGCGCTGCATGCGCTGGCCGAGGAAACCGGATGGGATCCACGCGAGGCCTCCGTGCTACAGGGCACCTCGGCCGGGGCTGAGCTCGTCACGATGCTCGGCGGCGGTGCCGCCGTGGCCGACCTGGTGGCGATGCAGCGCGGAACCGCAACCGACGAGCGCCTGCGCCGCCACATCACGGCCACCCCGCCCAGCCTTCCGCCGATTCCGTTGCCCCGGCTGCTCAACCCGCGACTGCTCGACAGCCAAAAAGGTCTGGCCGCCGCCACCGGCATCGCCCCCGTCGGCCGCGGCAACGCCGACTGGTTGCAACGCCTCGCCGACGGATTTTCCGATGGCACGGGTTGGCTGCCCCATCCTGGTGTCCGGATGGTCGCCTTCGACTACCAGCGCGGGCAACGTGTCGCCTTCGGAGCGCCCGGCGCACCGGCGGCTACCGCCGGCGCAGCGCTCCGCGCATCCTGGGCCGTACCCGGCTGGATGCCCCCGGTCACGATCGACGACAGGCACTTCGTCGACGGCGGCGCCGCATCGACCGCGTCGGTCGATCTGATCGCACCGGAAGAAGCCGAGACCGTTTACGTCATCACCCCCATGGCGTCCGAACCGGGAACGCGCGCACCGGGACTCGGCGGAAGACTGGAACACCTCCTGCTGCGCCGGCCCATGTCGGTCGGGTTGGACCGCGAAGTGGCCGCCGTTCGGGCGCGCGGTACGCAGGTTGTCGTCATCCGGCCCGACGCGGCTGATCTGGTCGGGCTCGGTTCACATTTCATGCGGCGTGGCCGGCGCCGGTCGGCGTTCGAGGCTTCGATGCGCACCGCCCCCGCCACGGTTCGGCGGGCGCTCGCCGTCAGTGAGGAGGCCCGATGAACCGAGAGGCTCGCATCGTCATCATCGGCGCGGGGATGGCGGGCATCGCCACGGCCTACACCCTCATACAAGCCGGGTTCACGAACTTCACCGTCCTGGAGAAAGGTTCGGATGTCGGCGGTGTCTGGCACTGGAACCGGTATCCCGGACTTACCTGTGACGTCCCGTCGCAGATCTACCAGTTCTCGTTCGCTCCCAAACCAGACTGGAGCCACATCTGGGCCGACGGTGACGACATCCAGCGCTACCATCGCGACGTCGTCGAGCGATTCGGCCTCGATGCACATCTGCGGTGCAACACCGAAGTCACCGAGGCACGATGGGACAGCTCCACGACATCGTGGAGCCTGACCACCGCCGACGGTGACACTCTGACAGCCGATTTCGTCATCTGCGCCACCGGCGTCCTGCATCACCCGTCGATACCGGAGATCCCGGGCATGGAAACCTTCGCCGGTCCGATCGTGCACACCGCGCGGTGGGATCCGTCCATCAGCACCGACGGCCGGCGCATCGCCGTGATCGGCACGGGATCGACTGGTGTCCAGGTTGTTTCGGCCTTACAGCCGAAGGCACAGTCTCTCCTGCACTTCGCCAGATCACCGCAGTGGATTCTGTGGGCCCCGATGTCGATGCGGCAGTCGTCGATATTGGCCAAGATGCTGCGCCGCCGGCCGGGCTGGCATGACGCTCTCTTCCGGAGCCTGCAATGGGTGTCCGGAATCCTGGCCGATGTCGTCACCACCCCGTCGTGGCGACGCACACTGGTCCAGTCATACGCTCGCTGGAGCCTGGCGGCGCAGGTCCGCGATCGCTCGCTGCGGGCGAAACTCACCCCGGACTATGAACCGCTGTGCAAACGCCAGGTGGTCTCGGGCACCTACTACCGGGCCATCAAGCGACCCAATGCCAGCCTGATCGTCGAACCCATCGAGGAATTCACTCCGACCGGTATCCGGACGGCTGACGGCATCCACCACGACGTGGATGTCGTGGTGCTGGCCACCGGTTTTCAGGCACACAACTACATGCGTCCGATGAAGATCGTGGGTCGTGACGGCATCACGCTCGACGATGCCTGGGTCAAAGGACCGCGGGCATACCGCATGACCGCGATCCCCGGGTTCCCCAACTTGTTCACCGTGCTCGGACCCAACTCACCGACCGGGTCGATCCCGCTGCAGTACTCGGCCGAACTGACGGCCCGCTATATCACCGCCTGGCTCAAGCGGTTCGAGAGCGGGGAGCTCTCCGAGGTCGAGGTCACCGAGCAGGCCACTGAGGAATTCAACGCCGCGGTCGCCGAGGGCCTCGGTCCGACGGTCTGGAACACGGGGTGCAATTCGTGGTATTTCACCGAGGCCGGGACCATCGATCTCTGGCCGTTCGACCGGGCGACGCTCACCCGGATGCTCTCCGAGCCAGACCCAGCGCACTATCGGGTCAGCTGACACGAGCCCGCACTCCGGCCCCGCCCCGGCAATTCGGCGTGTTTGCCCAACGCCGTGAACGGCACACGGTACGTTTCGACTGGGCCGGGGTTTTGAGTTAGTGGACTGGTACGGAGCGTCATGGAATCGACCAAATACATCGGCCGCGTCGGCGCATTAGCCGTTGCTCTCGGCATCGGAACGGCACTGACCTCGGGCACCGGAATCGCCTGGGCCGAAGGCGGATCCGGCGATCCTGGCAAATCCACCACCGGAAGCGCCGACGGCAGCACCTCGGGCTCGGGACAAAAGAAGGCTCCGAGCAAACCTTCGGACGTCAAGAAGCCGGCCACCACGCCGTCACACTCACTGTCCAAGATCGGTGAACGCATCCGCAAGGATGTCGAGTCCGGCTTGAACGACGTCGGTGACGCCATCAAGCAGACACAGAGCCGGCTGGGCTCCGGGCCTACCCCGCCGCGCACCCGGACGACCAAGGTCCGCAGCAAGGTTCGGGGGGCGATCAGCGATGTCACCGATGTCGCCGAGAAGGCCGACACCGGCGAGAAGACCGGTAGCACACGGATCGTCCCGGAAGCCGTGACCACCGCGCCCGATGTGCAGCGCACCCAGCGCCCCAAGACCGTGGTGGTTCGTCTTGAAGAAACCGCCGGCGAAATCAGCCGGCGCAGCCGCGAGGCGATCTCGACGCTGCACACCCCCGCCACGGCGTTCGACGTCCCTGCCACCATGAAGGAAGACGCGGTCACCGCGTCGGCGCCGGCCTCGATACCTGAGCCGACCACACCCAAGATCACTGCACCGCCGGTGGTCTCGGCACTGCTGGGGGTCGCCGGCGTGTTGCCGTTCGGCGCTGGCAGCAGCCCGGTGGCGCCTGCCCAGTCCCCCGCTCTGTGGGCCATGATGGCTTGGACGCGAAGGGAATTCCAGCGGTCGATCAATCCGCTGACCTCGCGGGTCGTCTCGGCCAACGATGCCGCCTCGGTGGTGGCCGAGGGTGAGATCCAGCCGATGGCGGCGACCACCCCAAACGTCGCGACTCAGACCGATGACCTGACCCCCAAGCCCCAGGTTCCAGCGTCGCTGGCGGAGTTCACCAAAAAGCTGGGGTGGGTCACCGGGGTCGGCTACACCGATCACTGGTATGTCGCGGGCACGGACCTGGGCATCATGTGGAACAGCGGCTACACCGATGAGAACGGCAAGCCCATCATCTACACGTTGTTCGGTGACACCTACAGCGAGCCGGGCATGGCCGGCGACTGGCGCAACAACGTGCTGTTCCGCACCTCCGACACCGACCTGTCCAACGGCCTACAGTTCAGTGACGCCCTGATCCATGCGGGTGCACGGCCCGGGGTGCCCGGTACGCCGACGTGGTACGGCACCGGCGGAGACCCGGCCGGCGCGGCACAGATCATCTACGATCCCGGTCAGGACGGACTGTTCGGCCGGACCTACACGATGATTCCGACCTCGGCGATTGCGATCGAGAACGCGGACGGCACCTACACCCAGTACGCCACGGTGATGTCGGTCCGCACCTGGGACAACCCGGGCAGCTGGACCACCAACTACTCGGGCATCGCCTATTCCACCGACGGCGGCGAGACCTGGCAGGTCGATCCCGACACCATCCGTTCGTCGGGTTGGTTCCGTGCGGGGCCGACCTACGTTCCCGGTGACGAGCACTTCCAGCAGAACGCGCTGGTGATGTCGAACGATCCGACCGACCCGTACGTCTATGTGTACGGAACGCCCTCGGGCAGGCAGGGTTCGGCGTATGTGGCCCGCGTGGAAAAGGACAAGATCACCGACCTCAGCGCCTATCAGTACTTCGCGGGTGAGGATTCCAGCGGCGCCGGCCAGTGGGTCACCGGGGACCCGTCGGCGGCCGCTCCGGTATTCGGGTCCAGCAGCACCGATCTCCTGCCGACCCTGTACAAGGTCGCGGACTTCTTCACCTTCGGGCTGTTCACCAAGATCGCCAACGGCATCTGGGTCGGCGGGCTGCCGACAGGCGGCAATGTCAGCGAAATGTCGGTGCAGTACAACGAATATCTGGGCAAGTACGTTGTGCTCTACACCGATGGCGGCAACAACGTCGTGATGCGAGTGTCGGATTCGCCGCAGGGTGAATGGTCGGATACCACGACGCTGGTGAGAAATGACCTCATCAGCAACACCGGCATGTACGCACCGATGGTCCACCCGATGTCGGGCACCGACTACTTCGACAAGGTCGATGCCAATGGCAATGTGGTCGAGGACAACTCCCAGTACCTCTACTACAACCTGTCCTACTGGGGTGCCTACAACGTGCAGTTGATGCAGACCGACCTGTCGTCGATGAAGACGGTCTCGGTGTAGGCGTGTCCGGAGCGCGGGCATTGAGTGCGGCGGCCATCACCGTGGCCGCCGCACTCAGCCCGAGTGCGTGTGCCCACGCCGATCCCGAACCCCTGCCCTCAGGCCCATCTGAAATCGCTGCGCCGCAATCGAACTCGTCCTGCACCGAAATGCTGACCGGAGCGCTGACACCGGCCGATCCCGGACACGTCGGCAACAATCGGCTCCTACTGCAGTGCGAGGACGGCACGTGGCAGGCGTTCCGCGATCCCTATCCCTCAGCGGACCGCTGGCTGACCACGGGACCCGAGCTGATCCTGCACGGGCAAGGACGACGGAATCCGGAGGCCCGGGGCGGAACCTGGACGGCGACGCCGTTGACGGCCGAGGCGCGTTGCAGCGCCGAGGTTGTCGACGTCCAGGGCGCCGGCAAGACCTCAGAACCTGAGACGTTCAGCGCCGATCCGGGCCGGACGCTGACCTTCCAGATCAGCGATCACATGTTCACGACGAAGCTCAGCGGCTACTGCCTCTGGGAACGTGGCTGAGCGGCTACCCCACGCCCCTGCTCAACCAAGACACCTCGGCGCCGTCACCGCCGTTGCGGAAGGGCTCCAAGGATTCGTCCCATGCGGTGCCGAGCACGGTGTCGAGTTCGGCTGCCAGCATGTCGGCGCCGCCGGCCATCAGGGCACGCAACCGCATCTCCCCGACCATCACGTCACCGTTGGCACTCATCGCGCCGCTCCACAGACCCAGTTGCGGAGTATGGCACCAGCGGTGCCCGTCGACACCCGCGCTGGGGTCCTCGGTCACCTCGAAGCGCAGCACTGACCAGGAGCGCAGCGCGTTGGCAAGCTGCGCCCCGGTGCCGACGGGGCCGATCCAGTTGGTCACCGCACGCAACTGGCCGGGCATGGCCGGTTGCGGGGTCCACTTCAGGTTCGCCCGCGCCGACAGGGTCGACGACAACGCCCACTCAACATGCGGGCATACCGCCGCGGGTGAGGCGTGGACATACACCACGCCCGTCGCCGCGTCGGCGAACTGATTCGACGCACGCATTTGCTACTCCTTCGGATCACGAGGGACGTCTTCCCCAACGGCCTGGTGATTCCGATCGAGCATGCAGTTGTGTGTGCCGCGCGTGTCTATTGTGCCTTGTGAGGCCAGTGTTGCGCTAGTGTGTCCCGTTTTCTCTCAGGACTCCATCAGACACTGCCGGCCACAGCGGATACGTCCAGTCCCCGAAGTCACGGTCGGTCAGCACCACTAACGCCAGGTCAGCGACCGGATCGACCCACAGAAACGTGCCCGATTGGCCGAAGTGACCGTAGGTGCGCGGCGAGTTTGCCGATCCCGTCCAGTGCGGGGTTTTGCCGTCCCGGAGCTCGAAGCCCAGGCCCCAGTCGTTCGGGCGCTGCACACCGAACCCCGGCAACACCCCGTCCAGTCCGGGGAACTGCACGGTCACGGCTTGCTCATGCAGTTGCTCGGACACCAGAGCCGGGCGCAGCAACTCGCCGGCGAACACCGCCAGGTCCGCGACCGTCGACACACCGCCGTACCCGGCCGCCTCAGCCCCACCCAGCAGCGCGGAACCCGACATTTGCAGCGGCTCGAACACCGCCTCGGTCAGATAAGCCCCGAATTCGATATCGGCGGCTGCCTCGACCGCACGGGCCAGCAGTTCGAAGCCGTAGTTCGAATAGATGCGACGCTGACCCGGCCGGGCAAGCACCTCAGCCGACCGCATCGACACCCCCGACGTGTGCGCCAACAGGTGGCGGATCGTCGAGCCGGGCGGGCCGGCCGGGGTGTCGAGTTCGACAGCGCCCTCTTCGATCGCAATCTGCGCGGCCCGTGCCACGAGCGGTTTGGTGACCGACGCCAGGGAGAACGGCTTGTGGATGTCGCCGCGGCAAGCCTGTACGCCGGACGGGCCGATCACCGCAGCAGCCGCCGAGTCAACCGGCCAAGTATCGATAACGTCGAGAACTTCGGCTTTCATTGCGGGCAAATCTAGCGGGCGCGCCCCACGATCCGGGAAAGCAATTCCTCGGCCATGCCGGCTGCCACCGCATCCACCTCGGCGACCAGGCGGCGCAGCCCGACCACCCGCCGCACCAAATCCTGGTCGGTGTCAGCGACTGCCGCCAGCCGATGCACGTCGCAGACGGCGCGATACGCCGATTGGGTCGCTTCCGGTTCCGTGGCATCACACCACCGCTGCATGGACTCCGTCCATGACACGACCCGATCGTCGGCTCGCCTTCGGTGCGCCAGGTTCAACGCCCGCCGATAGACATCGGCCGCCCATTCCACAGGTACCGGCTCGTCCAGCATCGGCAGAAGTACTCGATCGAGGGTTTCGTACCCGGCCGGATCGCCGGCAGCGGCAGCGACCGTGCCGGTCAGCGCCCGACCCAGAGCGATCAGTGCGGCATCACCCGAGTTCTCCGCGACCGCCGCCAGTTGTCGTGTCGCTGTATCGGATTGCTTTTGATCGCCGGCATCGGAGGCCGTCACCGCGAGCAGGTAGGCGAGATATCCGTGCGCGGCGGTCTCCGGTACACCGTCGAGCAGCACTCGAGCACGCTGCGCCCAACTGCGGGCCAACGCGAGGTGCCCCCGCGCCAGCCAGGCCATGCCGATCTCGGCGGCCTTCATGGCCGCCTGCACGGGATCGGTGCGCAGCAGGCGGGTGTGCACCTGTTCGTTGATCCGAACGGATTCGCGGCCGTGCCCCTGCCGCCACGCCGCTGCCGCATACACGGAAAGATCATCGGTATCGAGGGCCTGCACTCCGTCGACACGGCTGAAGGATTCATAGCTGGTGCGCCAGTCATTTCGCCGATAAGCGGTACGCGCTACCACCAGCAGTTGGGTTCGATCGTCGACCACAACCCACCGTAGCGCGAGGATGGGCTGCGGGGCTGAGATTCGTGGGGCGACGAGATCCGGCCTCTAATTGGACACCTGTCCGGTTTGCATTAAGTTATAGGCATGCCTCAGACAGTGCGTGGTGTGATTTCGCGGAGCAAGAAGCAGCCGGTGGAATTGGTCGACATCGTGATTCCCGATCCGGGGCCCGGTGAGGTGGTGGTCGACATCATCGCCTGCGGCGTGTGCCATACCGACCTGACGTATCGCGAGGGCGGCATCAACGACGAGTACCCCTTCCTGCTGGGGCATGAGGCCGCGGGCACCGTCGAGGCGGTCGGCGAGGGTGTCACCCATGTCGAGCCCGGTGACTTCGTGATCCTGAACTGGCGCGCGGTGTGCGGCGAGTGCCGGGCCTGCAAGCGTGGCCGTCCGCATCTGTGCTTCGACACCCACAACGCCGCCCAGAAGATGACGCTGACCGACGGCACCGAACTGACCCCCGCCCTGGGTATCGGCGCGTTCGCCGACAAGACCTTGGTCCACGAAGGTCAGTGCACCAAGGTCGATTCCGAGGCTGACCCGGCGGTGGCCGGGCTGCTGGGCTGCGGTGTGATGGCCGGCATCGGTGCGGCGATCAACACCGGAGCGGTGACCCGCGACGACACCGTCGCCGTCATCGGCTGCGGCGGCGTCGGTGACGCCGCCATCGCCGGTGCCGCCCTGGTCGGTGCCAAGAAGATCATCGCCGTGGACACCGACAACAAGAAACTGAACTGGGCCCGCGATTTCGGTGCCACCCACACCATCAACGCCCGCGAGCTCGACGCGGTGGAGACCATTCAGGATCTGACCGACGGCTTCGGCGCCGACGTGGTGATCGACGCGGTGGGTCGGCCGGAGACCTGGAAGCAGGCGTTCTATGCACGGGATCTGGCCGGCACCGTGGTGCTGGTCGGTGTGCCTACGCCGGACATGACTCTGGAGATGCCGTTGGTCGACTTCTTCTCCCGCGGTGGATCGTTGAAGTCCTCCTGGTACGGCGATTGCCTGCCCGAACGCGACTTCCCCACCCTGATCTCGCTCTACCTGCAGGGCCGGCTGCCGTTGGAGAAGTTCGTCTCCGAGCGCATCGGCCTGGACGCCATCGAAGACGCCTTCCACAAGATGCATGCCGGTGAGGTGCTGCGCTCGGTGGTGGTGCTGAAATGAGCAGCAACATCCAGCGGGTGGTGACGTCCGGGAAATTCGAACTCGACGGCGGCTCCTGGGACGTCGACAACAACATCTGGATCGTCGGTGACGACAACGACGTGGTGGTGTTCGACGCCGCCCACACCGCGGCCCCCATCGTCGAGGCCGTCGGCGGCCGCAACGTCGTCGCGGTCGTGTGCACCCACGGCCACAACGACCACATCACCGTCGCCCCCGAACTCAGCACAGCACTGGACGCACCGGTACTGCTGCACCCAGCCGACGAGATGCTGTGGCGAGTCGTGCACCCGGACAACGAATTCCGCACAGTCGAGGACGGCCAGGTGCTGCGCGCGGGCGGGATCGAAATTCATGCCCTGCACACCCCGGGACACTCCCCGGGCTCCGTCTGCTGGTCGATCCCCGAACTGAACGCGGTGATCTCCGGCGACACCCTGTTCCAAGGCGGCCCCGGCGCCACCGGACGCTCGTTCTCCGACTTCCCCACCATCCTGGAATCCATCTCCAAGCGCCTCGGGATGCTGCCCGGTGAGACCGTCGTCTACACCGGCCACGGCGACACCACCACCATCGGCGACGAAATCGTCCACTACGACGAATGGGTCGCCCGCGGACATTAAGCACTTGCGGCGGCAACGGAGTCGATAACCTGAATAAGTGGTCGTCAGGCCATTTCGCACCGCAGTGTTGCTTTGCGTGGCACTGCTGCTCGCGACGGCCTGTTCACCGTCGGCTCCCGAGCCAATGCCGCCGCTGCCCGCCAGTACCACGCAGGCAACCGTTGAGGCAGCCATACCGCGGCTGGGTGTCTCAGGAACGTCGCTGACCCTCGATGGCAAACCCGTGTGGCCGGTCGGCATCAACGCCTACCAGCTGGCCACCAACTGGTCTGTGAATGCCGGTTGTGGCGCACAGGTCGACCTCGACTCATACTTCGGCAGCCTGCCGCCACATTCGTTGACGCGTTTCAACGCGTACTCCAGCTTCGCGGTGAACAAGTACACCAGGCAGCTCGATTTCACCTCGCTGGATGCGGTGTTCCGGGCAGCCGAACGCCACCGGCAACTCCTTATCGCGGTGCTCACCAGTGACGACGGTGGTTGTGAGAACGACTATTTCAAGGATTTCGACTGGTACGCGAGCGGCTGGCGCACCGAGGTGTCCCACGGTCTGCCGATGACTTTCGCCGCGTGGCTGGACACCGCCGTCAAGCGCTGGGGAGGCTCCCCATCGCTGGCCGGCTGGACCGCGGTCGGCGAACCCGAGCCGTCCTACTGCCTGGACCACACCTGCCATTGGACCAAGCGCAGTTGCCACGCCACCGCTCCGGAAACTCTGCGTGCGTTCCTGGACACCTCCGGCGCCCGAATCCGCGAATTGGACCCTGGCACAGTCATCTTCAGCGGCCACGCCGGCGGCGGACAGTGCGGGTCGGCCGGACACGATTTCGAGATGGTCGCCGCATCCCCGGGCGTGGACGTGCTCGAGTACCACTACTACGAGCAGATGGACTATCTGCCCGGAGACCCATTCGACGGCCTGCAGCGCCGCGTCGCGCAAACCCGTGCGGTGAGCAAGCCGTTGTTCGTCGCCGAGATCGGCATGGAAGCCGGTTCCTGTGATTCGCTGGGTGCGCGGAAGCAGGTCCTCGGCGAGGCCATCGCCGGGATGCGCGGCATGGGAACCGCGGGGGCGATGTTCTGGGCTTTCGTGCCGGATCCACGGCCCAGCGAATGCACTCTCGACATCGGTCCCACCGATCCGTTGATGTCCATGATCGGTGCCACGCCCCGATAGAGAAGTTGCGATCACGCTGAGCCAGTTCCTTACCGGCATGTGGCGGGGCACCCATAGTGACACCCATGACGAGTTCAGATGGGCGTACCGCAGCGGTGATCGGCGCGGGACAAACCGGGGTGACGGCCGCTCTCGGGCTGTTGGACAACGGGTTTGCGGTGACCCTGTACAGCGACCGTGATCAGCGCAGTTTGCGCGACGACGTCCCGGCCACCGGCACCGCGCTGATCTTCGGCGAGGCACAGCGGGCGGAGGAGTCGCTGGGTCTCAACACCTATCTGGCCACCGCCCCGACATCGACCGGGGAAAGCGTGCGCGTGGTGGATGGTTCGGGTCCGGACCGGTCAGAGGAGATCGCCTTCGACGTCGACTTCGACGGTTTCGTCGGACTGGCGGTGGATACCCGGCTCAAGGCCGATGACCGGCTCACCCTGTTCCAGCAGCGGGGCGGCAGGTTCGTGGTCGAGGCCGTCGATCCACAGCGGCTGGACCACATTGCCGCAAACGTCGACCTGACGCTGGTGGCGACCGGCCGCGCGGGGTTGTCCTCGCTCTTCCCGGTCGACACCGCGCGGTCCGCCTACGATCGGCCCCAGCGCAGCCTGCTCACCGTGACGACGACTGGATTACCCTATGGCCCTGAAGTTTTCGCGCATCGTAGCGGCGCCGGTGGCCGCCACAGCGCCTTGACCGTGGTCACCGATCAGGGCGAAGCCTGGTGGGGCGGGTATCTGCACAAGGACGCGGGCCCGACGTGGGCATTCCTGGGTTGGGCACGGCCCGGCAGCGAGTGGGAACGGCGCTTCGCCGGAGCCGACAGCGCGCAGTCCGCACTGGACATCGTCACTGCTCTGCACCGCGACTACATCGATTGGGATCTGCCCGAGGTGAGTTCGGTCCGGGTGCTTGAGGAAGATCCGCATTCCTGGCTCAAGGGCGCGGTCACCCAGGTGGTCCGAGACGGGGTGGGCCGCACTGCCAGCGGCCATCCGGTGGCGGCCCTGGGTGACACCGCGGTGTCCTACGATCCGATAGCCGGCCAGGGCGCCCAAGGTGGCCTGATACAGGCCGCAGCACTGGTGCACAAAGCAGCCGAGCACGACGGTCCGTTCGACGAAGCCTGGCTGCGCGACGCGTTCGAGGAGTTCTATGCGCGTCGGGCGCGGGCCGCCCAACTGGTCACCCGGTTGTTCCTGTCCGATCCCGAGCTGGCCGACTACGGCAACTTGTTCTTCGCGGCAGCCTCGGGCAGTCCCCGCTTCGCCTCGAAACTGTATGGCCTGCTCGATGATCCGCGACGGGTTGAAACGCTCACCTCCGAGGCTGCGGCCAGAGCGCTGATCACCGACTTCTCCGGGGAACCGGCCGACGCCGTGCTGGAGCGGTTCGTCCCCGCCGGGTCCTTCCGGCGATCGGAGTTGGCGACGCAGGCCGCCTGACCTGGTCTGTACCCCGGAATCCCGTAGGGCAGGTAGGTGCCGGCCTGTGTGACACGGGCTGGCTCGGCCACTCCGGGCGGCGGTGTGATGTCCAGCTGGATCGCCGAAGTTTGTCATAGCCGCTGGACCGAGGGTTACCGTCGGGGTATGCCTCGAGACGAGACCGACGCGCCCACCACCACCGGCCCGGTTCGTCGGTTGGCGCTGCGCCACTGGGTGGCGCTGATCTTGGTCGCCCTCGCTGCGATCTTCGTCGCACAGAACCGTGACCGGGTGGGTGTACACGTGCTGTGGGTGACCGTCGAGTCGCCGATGTGGTTCATCTTGGTCATCATCTTCGTCATGGGCACACTGATCGGACTGCTGCTCCGCCGACGGCGGCGAAGCTAGCCATGCCCGGGCCGCGCCGAACCATACCCCGCCCGCACGTCGCCGGAATGAGTTCGGCGATCAAGCTTCTTGAACTGGCGGCGCACACCGTGCCGATCCCTGCACCGCCGCTGCCGGTGGTCATCGCCGATTACGGTGCGGGCACCGCGCACAACTCGATGCAGCCGCTCAACGCCGCAATCGCGGCCGTGCGCAGCCGCACCCGGCCCGAGCACTCGATTCTGGTGACGCACACCGATGTTGCCGCCAACGACTTCTCCACAATGTTCCGCATCCTGGAAGAGGATCCACAGTCGTATCGGCACCGGGACCCGGCCACCTTCAGTTCGGCGATCGGCCGGTCGTTCTACAGCCAGATCCTGCCGTCGAACAGCGTGCACCTCGGGTGGTCAGCGTGGGCAGTGGCACGACTCAGCAAGGCGCCCATGCCGGTCGCCGACCATGTCGTTGCCGCCTACAGCAATGACGAGCGGGTGCGGGCGGCCTATGCCAGGCAAGCCGCCCACGATTGGCACGAGTTCATCGCGTTTCGCGGTCGCGAACTGTACCCAGGCGGCCGTCTGGTGGTGTTGACGACCGCTCTGGACGAAGGCGGCGACGTGGGCTACCAGCCGTTGTTCCGCGCCGTTGTCGGTGCGTTGACCGAATTGATCGCCAGCGACGTGGTGACCACCGACGAGGCGACCCAGATGTCGTTGCCGATTACCGGGCGCCACGCCGCGGACTTCGCCGCACCGTTCGCCCCTTCGGGCCGGTTCGAGCGGTTGGAGATCCAGCACGTGGAGTTGGTGGACGCGGAGGACCGGATCTTCGCCGCCTATCGCAGCGACAGGGACGCAACGGCTTTCGGCACTCGCTGGGCTGATTTCCTCTGGTTCACCGCATTCGCCGATCTGGGCGCCGCCATCACCGGTCCGCCCGAGCGATTGTCGGTGTTCTACGACCGGCTGCACACGTCCATCGCGGAGAGACTGGCCGCCGACCCCGAGGAGATGCGCATCCCGATCGCGGCGGTCGTGCTGGAGAAGCGTCGACCCAGCCGGTGATCAACCGTTCCCGGTCATCCCGGCGACCAGGCCGGCAGCGCAGCGTCGATCAGATGTGGTCCCGGCTCGGCCAGTGCGGTACGGAACTGGTCGGCGAGCTCCTCCGCGGTAGTGGCCCGGGTGGCCGGGACACCGAATCCTTGTGCGATCGCAGCGAAGTCGATGTCGGGA
Source organism: Mycolicibacterium senegalense (assembly GCF_019645875.1). Lineage (GTDB taxonomy): Bacteria > Actinomycetota > Actinomycetes > Mycobacteriales > Mycobacteriaceae > Mycobacterium > Mycobacterium senegalense. The sequence goes on from NZ_CP081000.1 coordinate 3,428,164, forward strand.
CGGCTCAGGTCCAACAGCGAGCGCGACCGCTCGCCGTTGGCCTGGGTGCCCACTCGCAACAACTCGAGCTGCAAGATGGCGTAGGCATGGTTGTTCAGGATCACCACGGTGACGTCAAGGCGCTCCCGGGCCATGGTCCACAGGGCCGAAATGGTGTACGCCGCACTGCCGTCGGACTGCAGAGCGATGACCGGCCGGTCCGGTGCGGCGATCGCCGCGCCCACGGCCACCGGAAGGCCCTGCCCGATCGCGCCACCGGTCAGGGTGAGGACGTCGTGTCGCGGAGCCGACGCAGTGGCGGCCGGTAGGAACACGCCGCTGGTGTTGGCCTCGTCGGAGATGATCCCGTTCTCGGGCAACAGCGCCGCGATCACCTGGGCGAGGTTCTGCGGGTTGAGCTGGCCCGTCGGCAATTCGGCGGGTGCCGGTGGTGGTGCGTCGGACAGTGCGCCGCCCAATTCATCGGCAAGGCCGGCCAAATCGTCGATATTGAGCGCACGAATCTCGGCACCCTCGGGCACCAGCACACTGGGCTTGCCCGGGTAGGCGAAAAACGATACCGGGCGCTTCGCCCCGACCAGTATCAGATGCGTTGCGCCCGAGAGCTGTTGGGTGGCTTGTTCGGCCAGGTAACCGAGCCGGTCGATGGCCGGGACCCCCTGTCCGCGGGCCAGTCGGGCCGGAAAGGTTTCCACCAAGACGCGAGCCCCGGTCGCCGCCCCGATGCGCGCTGCCGACCTCAGACCGTCGGCGTGGGTGGTAGCACCGCCCAGCAGCAACACCGCGCCCTCTTTCTGGGCACGCAACAGATTTGCGGCACCGGCGATGTCCAGATCGCTGCCGGATTCCGACTGCTCGGCGATGACGTTGTCCTGCAACGGGTTCTGCGGCGTGCTGCCCCAAGAGTAGTCGGCGGGCAGGATCACCGTGGCGACGCGGCCCGGCGCAGCGGTCGCGCTTTGCACCGCGGCATGGACGGCCGCATCGAGGTCCGCCGCCGATGCGGGTCGGTGCACCGAGCCGTGCGTCCAGCGCCCGAGCGCGTCGATGTCGGATTCCAACGGCGCGTCGAGCGGCTGGTGATAGGTCGCATGATCGCCGACGACATTGACCACCGGGGTGAACGCACGCCGTGCGTTGTGCAGGTTCGCCAGACCGTTGGCCATTCCGGGGCCGAGGTGCAGCAGGGTCGCCGCGGGCGTCCCGGCGATGCGGGCGTACCCGTCGGCGGCTCCGGTGGCGACGCCCTCGAACAGGCACAGCACCGGGCGCATGGCCGGAGCGGCATCCAGCGCCGCGACGAAATGCATTTCCGACGTGCCCGGGTTGGCGAAGCACACGTCAACGCCTTCTGCGAGCAGACGGTTCACCACCACTTCAGCGCCGGTGTTCATGAGCGCCGGGCCATCAACAGCAGTCCGCCCATACCCAGCGCCGCGTCCTCGGCGACCGTGGCCATATTCCAGAACCCACGGCGGTCCCCGCTGAGGATCGCCGCCAGCCGGGTGATGGCCAGCAGGAGCGCGGCGACCGACCACGATCCGAGAAAAGCCTCCGCCCGTCGTCCCCTGGCATAAGCGACGATGCCGTAGCCCAGGCCGGCGTTGAAGGCCCCGATTTCACGTTGATACCACCGGTCATGCACCCATCCATAGTGGTCTGCCACCCTCTCGGGCGCCAGTACATGTCCGGTGAACGCGCCGACGGCCATCGCCAACGCTCCTGCTCCGAGTGCCAGTTCAGCAGTGCCGTGTTTGCTCATTTCCACCCGATTCCCTATTGACTGATTATCAATCAATATGGGACGGTAGGCGGCAACACCAACCGGAGTCAATCGGGGGCAGATATGCGAAGGCGTCGAATCAACTTGTCCGGCAAGCGAATCGTGCTTACCGGCGCCTCTACCGGAATCGGCAGGCAAATGGCCCTTGCGCTATCCCGCCAGGGTGCCGAACTGGTAGTGGTGGCCCGGAGGGAAGGCCTGCTCAACAAGCTGGCGGACGAAATTTCGCACGCCGGCGGAACCAGTCCCCGTGTGCTTGCCGCCGACCTCGCCGAGCCAGGGTCGGCCGCGCGAGTCGGAGCGCACGCACTCGACGCCCTTGGCGGCGTAGACATCGTCGTCAACAACGCGGGCGCAAATTTGACCGGGCCGCAATCATTGATCGCCGATTCGGCTTTTGCTCGTGAGGTTTTCGAGGTGAACCTGTGGTCACCGCTCGCACTCACCGCGGCGCTGCTGCCTGCCATGCACGCCGCGGGCACCGGCACGATCGTCAATGTCACTTCTACGGTGCAGGCGGTTCCGTTGCCGCTGCTCGGGTACTACGCGGCGTCCAAGGCGGCACTCGCCCAGGCGACCAGGTCGCTGCGGTTGGAGCTGGCCGAGACCGGCATCCGGGTACTCGAGGTGGTGCCCGGCTCCACCGACACCGCCCTGCGCGACATCGACGAACTTCCTTGGAAGACAAAACCTCCGCGAACACTGCCTCCGGTCTCACCGGCATCGACCGCCCGGGCTGTCGTCCGCGGCCTGCAACGTGGCGCGACGCGCGTCGTCTACCCCGCCTACTCGTTGGTCCCGCTCGAGATCCCGGTGTTCGGCCGGCTCGTGGCCACGGTCGGCGGCCGACGGGTCAACACTCTCGACGCACTGGAACTGGGGGCGCGATGATCCGCCTCGTCATCAGCGACCGCCAGATCCGCATCGGCACCACACTGGGACTCATCCACGTGCTGGTGGCACTGGCCGCCCATTTCGCGGTACCAGCATCGCTGGAGAGCCGACTGGGCCTGACCGCTGATCCCTGGTTCCGCCGCGAAACCGGCACGGTCAACGCCGGGTTCGCCTATGGCCTGTACCGAGTCTCCCGCGGGGAGCGGGACGCCACCTTTATCCGTAGCACCGCAATCAGCGGGCTGCTGATGGCGGCGGTGCGTGCCGTCGCGACGCTACGCGGACGACGGAGTGGCGCGCTCTCGACGCTGGTACTCACCAGCGATCTGGTCCTTGGGCTGGGTGGCTTGTTGCTCGCCCGGCAGTTCGACCGATGAGCAGGCACCCTGGGGTGCGCGTCAGCGCAGCCGAACTGGACCAGCCGCAGCGACCCGGCGCACCGAACAAGCTGGCCCACATCGTGTTCAAAACGCCGCGCGCGGCCGAGATGACGGACTGGTATTGCCGCGCCTTGGATGCCGTCGTGGTGTTCGACGACAGGCGCATCACGTTCCTGACCTACGATCACGAACATCACCGCATCGCCTTGATCAAAGTGCCTCGGCTGCTCCGGTTTCCAGGAATGGTCTGGAAGCTGCACCGCAAGGTTTACGGCGTCGACCACATCGCGTTCTCCTACCCCGACCTGAACGCGCTGCTGGCCACCCACCGCCGGTTGGCCGACGCCGGCATCGCACCCGTGTGGTGCATCAACCACGGCCCCACCACCTCGATGTACTACGAGGACCCGGACGGCAATCGGATCGAACTCCAAGTCGACAACTTCCCCACGAATCAGGAACTGCTCGATTGGCTGGACGGGGGCGAGTTCGATGCCAACCCGATCGGCGTCGAGTTCGATCCCGATGTGCTGCAACGACTGGTGGCTGCCGGCGTACCGGAACTCACCCGGCGAGGGTCGGCGCCTCCCGATGGTCGACCCGCCCGGGCCGGACTGCGCACACTGCGCTGGAAAACCCTGTAGGAGAACGTGAAATGCGATTGGCCACATTCTCGCTGGGATCCAGCGAGGCTCGGGTAGGTGCCGTCGTCGGCGACGAGATCGCCGACCTGAGCGACTGCGACGGCGGGCCCGACTCGCTCCTGAGCTTGTTGCAGCGATCCGATTGGACGACCGCGGCCGCATCACTGCTGCCCCATGCGCCCCGATATCCGACCGAAACCGCAACGTGGCACGCGCCGGTTCCCGCGCCGTCGTTGTTCATGGCCATCGGGCTCAACGCACGCGACCACCGCAGGGACGTCAACCTCCGTTGGCTCTTGCGCGAACCCCGTCTCGTCAGGATCGCCGCGGGCTATCTTCTCGCTCATCCGCGGCCCCGGTATCCGTTCTACTTCGCCAAGGCGCCATCGTCGATCGTGGGGCACGGCGCGCCGATCGTGCTCCCCAACGGCGCGAGACAGGTGGATTGGGAAGGTGAGCTCGCGGTCATCATAGGCACCGGCATCCACGACGTGAGTGAGGACGGCGCTCGGGCGGCGATCGCGGGCTACCTCATCGCCAACGATGTTTCGATCCGCGATTGGCAGACCGACAACCCCACCGCAACGGCCCTGGCCAAGAGCCATCCCAGCCACGGCCCGCTGGGACCGTGGCTGGTGACCGCCGACGAACTCGACCTGAGTACGGCCGAGTTGCGCACCTTCCTCAACGGCGAGCAGCGACAGCGGGGCAGGATCAGCGACCTGATTCTGTCTCCCGCGCAGGTGGTGAGCCGGCTCAGCCGGTTCTGTGCCCTGCGGCCCGGTGATGTGGTGGCGTGCGGAACGTTCGGTGGCACCGGCTGGCCGGTCGGCCGCTTCCTCCGGCCCGGCGACACGGTAAGTATCGAGGTCGATGGCATCGGAACCTTGAGCAATCCCGTTAGCCTGGGCTGATGCCAGCCAAACCGGCCGTCGCCGACCGGCGTCAACTGATCATCGACGCGGCCAGAAGACTCTTCGCGACCCGTCCCTACGACCAGGTCACCACATCGGATATCGCGAAGAATGCCGGCGTGGCGTACGGGTTGATCGCCCACCACTTCGATAACAAGCGCGGCCTGTATCTGGCGGTGATGAACGAGATCGCGGAGGAGATCGCAGCCGCGCAGACAGCGCCCGCGCCCCCGGGTGCCTCGCTGGTGGATCAGCTGCGCCACGCCCTGCGCGCTCATATCACCCACATCGATTCGTACTCCGACAGTTTCGTCGCACTGCTTCGCGGCGCATTGGGTGCCGATTCCGAACATCAGTCAGCGGTCGAGCGTCTCCGATGGCTGGGAGCCCAACGAATACTGTCGGCACTCGGTGTCGTCGAACCCATCGCGCCCACCCTGCGCACCGCCATGCACGGCTGGATCGGATTCCTCGACGAGATGATGATCGACCGCATCACCCATCGCGATGTGGACGTCGACACCCTGGCCGAGCTCGCCGCCACGACATTGGCCACAGCCTTGCGGACCGCGGCCGCTCTCGACTCGTCGATCGCCTACACCCCCGAGGCCGTCGCGGCCCTGAAGGAGATCGGCGCGGGCCCGAACTGACGCCGACAACTTTCGTCAGGTGCCACCGGCGGCGAGGTCGTGCACCATCAGCGCAGACGAAAACTCCATGGTGGTCGCCGGATCGGCCAGGCTTACCTGGCACAACTGCTCGATGCGTCGTAGCCGTTGCGCGACGGTGTTGGCATGGATCACCAGCGACTCGGCGGTCGCGTTGCGGTCCAGTCTGTTTGCGAAATAACTCCGCAATGTCGTCATCAACTCAGTGCGATGGTTCGCGTCATAGTCGATGACGGGCTTGAGCGTGCGAGCGGCGAATGCCGTGAGTTTGGCCCGATCGTTTAGCTGGAGCAGTAGCCCGACGATACCCAGATCGTCGAGAGTGACCGTGGTGCCGGCTCGGCCGCCTCGCAGCGCGATATCCAACGCTCCCTTGGCTATACGGTAGGCCTCGCCGACGTCGGCACCGTTTGAAGCAGACACTGCCGCTGTGGCCGTGATCTCCCGTGAGACTTGGGCTATCGCTCGCTGGACCATGACGCCGGGCGGTTCGCTGGTGTCAGCCGACTCCGGCCACAGCGTCACCAGTATGCCGCCGTGCATCGCCACCAGCGGCTTCGGCCGGTAGGACGAGGCCAACGCCGTCACCGCCGCCAACGCTCGTTGCCAGGCCAGGCGAGTGGCAGCGTCGGTGGGCCCCGCCACTGTTGCCACGATGGCACCATGAGGCACGCTCAGGTCGTGGCCCAACCGGAGGGCACGGGTCAGCAATGGATCGGACGGGGACCCGCTACTGGACAAGACATCGGTCAGCAACTCCCCGCGAAGCCGCCGTTCCACCTCGGCCGCCGTCTGCTCGCGCAACAGCTCGACCGACACCACGATGGACGCGTGTTCGACGGCCCGAACCTGAAGTGGGTCAAGCGTTTCAAAGTCGCCCGGGAACCAGATCCGCGCGGCCACCTCACTACCCAACCGCACGCCGGCCACCAGCCACCCACTGAGGCCGCCGTCGTCATCGGTGACCGCCTCGACGGTCGCCGCGGCCTCCGGCGACATCATTTCGGCCACTGACGCACGCACTGCGGTAGTAGGGAATTCGACGCCCTCGCCGGCGCGGGCCAGCTCGGTTTGACGCCCGTCATCGATCAGAATCGGCCGGCTGATGAGATCGCTCAGCGCGGCAGCGATTCCGCTGATCCCGCCGGAACGCAACGTGACGGTCAACAGCCGCTCGTGGATCTGCTCTGATCGCGCGAGTGCGTCGCGTTGTTCACGCAACGAGCTGGTGAGCGTGCGCAGCTCATCGAGACGGCGCGCAGAAGTGACCGCGATCGCGGCATGGTTCGCCAACAAGATCAGCCGCTCGATCTCGTACCGGGTGAACGTGTGTACCGAGGCGTAGTAGCCGTTGAGGGTCCCCAACACGTCAGTGCCGGCCACCAGCGGTACGGCGACGATGGCGCGGTACCCCTGTTCTTGTGCGACGCCGGCCCAGAGCGCGAACTCCGGTTCGTCTCGCACGTCTCGAATGGACACAGGTTCGCCACGGTGGAATGCCTGGCTCGAGGGCGATCCGCTGCCGAGCCGGATCGGGCGGTCGGAATTGACCCGCTGGACATACTCTTCCGACAAGCCGCTCCAGCCCTGCACCACCAGCCGGTCATGACTCGCGTCAGGGATGAGGACGCCGCAGAAGTCGAAACCCAGCAGTGTCCGCGCTGTGTCGGCAACCAGGCAGAGCACCTCCCGTAGATCGCTGTCGGCATTGGCTTGAGCGCTGAGGGTCCGCAGTGCGGCCAACCATGTCACCAGTTCCGCACCGGGCCGTTCACTGTCCGTCGAGAGAGCCACGTGATCAGTGTGCCGCAGGAACGAGTGTCAGCTGAGACATAAATAGCAACGAAGTATGTTCGGTGAAACATTGAAGGGCTGCCACGGTGTGACGACACTCATGTCCCATGACCCACGTCTCACCGGAGAGCACATCCACCGCGCCGACTTCGGCCGTTCAGCCCGGCCAATTTCGCGACATCCTCAACCCCGCCACCGGCGAGGTCATCGCCACGCTTCCAGAACAGGGCGAGCGCGAAGTGGACACCGCGGTTTCCGCCGCGCGCAGGGCTTTCGAGGACGGACCGTGGCCGAGCATGGCCCGCAGCGAGCGCGCGAAACTCCTACTGCGCATCGCCGATGCCATCGAGAACGCCAGTGAGACTCTGTACACCCTCGAAACCCGCAACAATGGCCGGCCGATCACCGAGACCCGAGCACAGTTGTCCCGGGTACCGGAATGGTTCCGGTACAACGCCGGGCTGTTGGCGGCTCAGCGCCAGGCCGTGCTTCCGGGAGATGGCCCCTACCTCTCCTACCAGCAGCGGCTTCCGCTCGGTGTGTGTGGCATCATCACGCCGTTCAACCATCCGATGCTCATCCTGGCGCGCAGCCTGTCCGCCGCGCTGGCCAACGGAAACACCGTGGTGGTCAAGCCTTCTGAGCTGACCCCGCTGACCACCCTGGCCCTCGCCGACATCATCACCGAGGCGGGGTTGCCCGACGGCGTGCTGAACGTCGTCACAGGTGCCCGCGCGGCCGGCGAGCGCCTGACCCACCACCCCGACATCGCCAAGATCACCCTCACCGGTGGCACCGAGGCAGGCCGCTCCGCGGCGGTCGCGACGGCGTCGCGGTTCGCCCGCATCACGGCAGAACTCGGCGGCAAGACGCCGGTGCTGCTGTTCGATGATGTCGACCCCGCCGTCGCCGCGGAGGGAGCGGCATTCGCAGCATTCGTAGCGGCCGGCCAATCGTGCGTGGCCGGTTCCCGGTTCCTGGTGCAGCGCGGCATCTACGACGAATTCGTCGGCGCGCTCGCCGCCCGCGCGCAGGCAATTCGGCTCGGCGATCCGGCGTTGCCCGGCACCCAGATGGGACCACTCATCAGTGCCCGCCAGCGGGACAAGGTCGCAGCCCTGGTCCAGACGGGGCTCGACGAGGGCGCCACCCTCAAGGCCGGAGGCCGGTCCCCTGCTCTGCCAAGCCCGTTCGACCACGGATTCTTCCTGTCTCCCACCGTGCTTTCCGACGCCACCATGACCATGACCGTCGCACGTGAAGAGATCTTCGGCCCAGTGGCGGTGGTCATCCCGTTCGATGACGAGTGCGACGCAGTGCGCATGGCCAACGACAACGCCTATGGGCTCGGTGCCGGCCTGTGGACCACCGACGTCAGTCGGGCACACCGCGTGGCAGCCCAGATCAACGCGGGCATGGTGTGGATCAACGACCACCACCGACTCGAACCGTCACTTCCCTGGGGCGGCATCAAGGAGTCCGGCTCCGGAAAAGATGCCGGCACAGAATCATTCGAGGATTTCTCCTGGGTCAAGACGATCGTCGTGCGCACCGCGGCCGACCACGTCGACTGGTACGGGGACCAGCCGCAGCGCCGCCTCAACTGACCCTTGCCCGAAACCTCGAAAGGCACATCCATGTCCACAGGACGTTGGCATCAGGACATCACCCGGACACAATGGCTCGTTCTGGCGGGCACCACCTTGGGCTGGGGGCTCGACGGCTTCGCCGGCAGCCTCTACGTCCTCGTTCTCGGTCCGGCGATGAACGAACTGCTTCCCAACAGCGGAATCGGCACCGACGGAGCGGCAATCGGTTTCTACGGCGGGCTGACCGTCGCCCTCTTCCTCACCGGCTGGGCCACCGGAGGCATCCTGTTCGGGATGCTCGCCGACTACTTCGGTCGCACCCGGGTGTTGTCGGTCGGCATCCTCACCTACGCCGTTTTCAGTGCACTGGCCGTGTTCGCCGAAACCTGGTGGCAACTCGGCATTCTGCGCTTCATCGCGGGCCTCGGCTCCGGCGTCGAGGCCCCGGTAGGCGCGGCACTGATCGCCGAATCCTGGCGCAACCGCTTCCGCGCCCGTGCGGGTGGAGTCATGATGGCCGGATACGCCGCCGGGTTCTTCATGGCAGCCGCCGCGTACGCACTGCTCGGCGACCACGGCTGGCGTGCCATGATGCTGCTCGCCGGCCTCCCGGCCCTGGTCGTCTGGTTCATCCGCCGCTACGTACCCGAGCCGCCCGAGATCGGCGCCCATCTGCAGGCCCGACGGGAACGAAAAGCACTCGGCCGAAACCATGACCACGATCGATTCGTGCTGCGGCGCCTCTTCACTCCCCCGCTGCTGCACCCGATGCTGGTGTGCACCGCGCTGGCCACCGGAGCGCTCATCTCATTCTGGAGCGTATCGACCTGGTACCCGCAGATCATCCGGGAGATGACCATGGCCGACGGCCTGGGACGGGCCGTAGCGGACCACCGGGTTGCGATGGCGGCCATGCTGTTCAATGCCGGCGGCATCATCGGTTATGCCGCTTGGGGTTTCGTGGCTGACGCCATCGGCCGGAAGAAGGCCTTCCTGATCAGCTTCGTGGTCTCGGCCGTCGCGATCGCCTGGGCGTTCCCGATCGACCGCACATATACCGAGATGCTCGTTTCCATGCCACTTCTCGGATTCGGCTTGTTCGGCGCACTGTCGGGCACCTTCATCTACGGCCCGGAACTGTTTCCGCCCAGTGTGCGCGCCACCGCACTGGCGATCTGCAACAGCGTGGGCCGCTACGTCACCGCGCTGGGGCCATTCACCGCAGGTGTTATCGCCGCATCGTGGTTCGGCGGAAACCTCGGCATCGCCACGGCATCGGTATCTGCAATCGGCCTGATCGCCGTCGTCGGTCTTGCGTTCGCGCGCGAAACCCGCGGGGCGCCGATGCCGGTCGACCACAACGCCGTCCAAGACAACACATTGAGCGAAAAGAGCGCGTCATGACCGAATACGCCAATGCATCGGCGATCGTCGTCGGAGGATCCATCGGCGGGCTGACGGCGGCCCTGCTGTTGCGCGACCTGGGATTCCACGTCGACGTCTACGAACGCACCCCACTTCCCCTGGACGGCCGCGGCAGCGGCATCGTCCTGCAACCCGATACCGTGCGCTGGTTCGCCGAACGCAGCCGCCAGAATCTCGCCGACCTGCACACCGCCACCGACTACGTGCAGTACCTCGACCCCAGCGGAGCGGTCATCCACCGCGAACGCGCGGTGTGGACCTACACCTCCTGGGGCACTTTCTACCGGGCTCTGCTTGCCGACTTCGGCACCGACCACTACCACTACGGGGAATTCGCCTGCGGCTTCGATCAGGATGCCGACACGGTGACCGTGCGATTCGTCGGCGGACGAACAGCCCGCGCCGACCTGGTGGTCTTCGCCGACGGCATCAGCTCGCCGGCACGCGAATCCTTCGACCCCGAAGCCAAACTCGCCTATTCGGGGTATGTCGGCTGGCGGGGCACTGTCCCGCTCTCAGAACTCAGTGCCCAGACCCGCGAAACACTCAGCGACGCCATCACCTACACCGTCATCCCGAATTCCCACATCACCATGTACCCGATACCGGGCGAGGACAGCCTCGACGAAGCCGACCGGCTGATGAACTACGTCTGGTACCGCAACGTTCCGGCCGGCCCCGAGCTCACTGAACTGATCACCGACAAGCGGGGGTTCACCGGATCAGTGTCCGTGCACCCCGGACAAGTACAGGACCGCTTCGTCACCGAACTGCGTGCGGCGGCCGGCCGGCAGCTGGCCCCCGCGGTGGCCGAGGTGGTCGCCGCCACCGCCCAGCCGTATCTGCAGGTGTTGTCGGACGTACGGTCCTCGCGGATGGCGCTCGGCCGGGCCGCACTGATCGGAGATGCCGCGTGCGCATCGCGACCACACGCGGCGGCGGGAACCGCCAAGGCCGCGGCGGACGCCTGGGCCCTGGCCGACGCCTTGTCCACCTCATCGGGTGACGTCGCCTCAGCTCTGTCGAAGTGGGAGCCGGCCCAGCTGCAGCTCAGCGACACGCTTCTGCGCCGTGTCGTCGACATGGGCGACCGCTCCCAGTTCCACAACACCTGGACGCCCGGCGACCCGGATCTGCGATTCGGCCTGTACGGGCCCGGGCACTGAAACCCTTCACTACGAGAGGAACTCGACGATGAACGACGACAACTATCTAACCGATCTGCCGCTGGCCGGTGAATTGGTGGCCACCGACTTCGAAAGCTGGCCCGATTGGCTCAAGATGGAGTTCGCCGAGCACGCATTCGACGGACACGTCGGATCCCGCCTTCTCAGCCAGGATTCGCGCGTGCGCGTCTGGGAAATCCGGTTGGCGCCCGGTGAGCGCTGGCACGCGCACCGCCACGTTCTCGATTACTTCTGGACCGCGATCAATGCCGGCCGCAGCCGCCAGCACACCCACGACGGCTCCGTCCGTGAGGTCTCCTACCACGCCGGCGAGACCCGCCACTTCCATTTCGGGCCGGGCGAATTCCTGTTGCACGACATCGAGAACATCGGGGACTCCGAGCTGGTCTTCACCACCGTCGAGCACCTGGACAGCGACAACACCGCGTTGGACATCGCACGATGAGCGCCGGCACCCACCCGCAGGGCGTCATCGATGTCCACGCCCATTGGCTCCCGCGCGATCTGTTCGGGTTGCCGGCCGGCGCACCGTACGGACCGATGAACGATCGCGGAGGCCGGCTGTATCTCGGAGACCTGCCGTTGTCGATCGCCACCGAGGCGATGAGCGACGAGGCCGCCATCATCGAGGACATGGCACGTGCCGGGGTCGCGGTGCGGGTGCTCTCAGCGCCACCGTTCGCCTTTCCGCTCACCGACGACGCGGCAGGCGCCGACTACGCCCGGGCCTTCAACACGTCGCTGACCGATGTCGTGAGCCGCGCGGACGGAAAGCTGCTGGGCCTGGGCATCGTCAGCCTGGGCACACCGGAGTTGGTGACCCATCAGCTCACCGCCCTGCGTGACGCCGACGGCATCGCCGGGGTCGCCATCCCGCCGGTGGTCGACGGTGGATCGCTGCACCACGGGATGCTGCGGCACATCGTTTCCGAGGCGGCCCGCCTCGACCTTTCGGTACTGGTCCACCCCATGCAGATCGGGCGACCGGAATGGGCCGACTACTACCTGGCCAATCTCATCGGGAACCCCGTCGAAACCGCAACCGCCGTCGCGAATCTGATCCTCAGCGGACTCAAGGATGAGCTGCCGGCCCTGCGCATCTGCTTCCTCCACGGCGGTGGCTGCGCCCCGGGATTGCTCGGCCGCTGGGATCACGGCTGGCGCGCCCGCGCCGACGTGCGAGCGGGATGCACCCGGCTGCCCTCCGCGGTGATCCGGGACCTCTACTTCGACACGGTCACCCATGACGCACCCCAGCTCGAGCTGCTCTGCGAGATTGCCGGGGAAGACAAGGTCGTGTGCGGCAGTGACTACCCGTTCGACATGGCCGAGGCCGAACCCGTACGGTTCGCGGTCAAACACAGCCCCGACGAGTTCGCATTGGCGCGAGCGGCGCGAGCGTTTCTGGGGATGAACTGATGCCCGGTCTGTTCAGTCCCCTGACCCTGCGCGATGTCACGTTCGCCCACCGGGCGTGGATGTCGCCGATGATGCAGTTCTCGGCGGTCGTCGACGGACCCGAGGCCGGCACCCCCACCGATTGGCACCTGCAACATCTCGGTGCACGCGCGATCGGCGGGGTCGCGCTGGCGATGGTCGAGGCCACCGCCGTCGAGCCGGCCGGCCGCAGCAGCATCTACGACCTCGGGTTGTGGAACGACGCCCAGGTGCGCGGATTTCGGCGATTGACCGGTTTCATCTCCGGCCTGGGCGCCATCCCCGGAATCCAATTAGTGCACGCCGGCCGGAAGGGTTCCACCGGCCGGCCATGGCCCGACCCTGCCCGCCAACCTGAGCCCTGGACGACGGTGGGCCCCAGCCCGATAGCCTTCGGCCGCCACCCTGCCCCCGCCGAACTCAGCCGCGCTGAGATCGGCCGCATCGTGACGGCCTTCGCCGACGCGGCCCGCCGGGCCGCCGCGGCGGGGTTCCGGGTCCTCGAGATCCATGGGGCCCACGGCTATCTCGTTCACCAGTTTCTGTCGCCGCAAGCGAACGTGCGCACCGACGAGTACGGCGGGACGCTCGAGAATCGGATGCGGTTCGCCTTGGAGGTGACCAGCGCGGTGCGGGACGCCTGGCCCGACCACCTGCCGCTGTTCTTCCGGGTTTCGGCGACCGACTGGCTCGCCGGTGACACCGACGACCCGCGCCCAGGTTGGACTGTCGAGGACACCGTCACGCTGGCTGCCGGCTTGAAGACGGCGGGTGTAGACCTGGTCGATGTCTCCTCCGGAGGAGCCGTCCCCGACGCAAAGATCCCGGTGTTTCCGGGCTACCAGGTGCCGTTCGCCAAGCGCGTGCGAGCCGAGGCGGACATCCCGACGGCATCGGTCGGGTTGATCACCGAAGCCGAACAGGCCGAAGCGATCGTCTCCGGCGGCGATGCCGATGCCGTCTTCCTGGCCCGGGCGCTGCTGCGCAACCCGAACTGGGTCCGCGACGCCGCCCGGCGTACTGGCGCCGTCCTTCCCTACCCGCCCCAGTACCGCCGCGCCTTCACATGAGACCCGCGTGGCATGCGCAACCTCGAGCGATGAGACATGATGGAGGCACCATGGGAGAGCCGGTGAGCCGCGTCGAAGGAGTCGACAAGGTGACCGGACGGGCTCGCTACACCGCCGATACTGTCGTCCCCGGCCTGGTCTATGCGGTGCTGGCGCAGACTCGGATCCCGCACGGGCGCGTCATCGAGGAATCGCTGCGCCACGTCGCAGACCGAGTCAGCCGGGCCCCTGGTGTTCTGCACGTCCTCACCCCGCTGAATTGCCCTGTGCTTCACCAGTTACCGCGCGAGCTCACCTTCGACCTACCGTTGGAGCGACGCCCGCCGCTTTCTGACCTGACTGTGCAGTACGTCGGTCAGCACCTGGCCGTGGTGGTCGCCGACTCACTGGAGAACGCCACCGAAGCGGCATCCCAGTTCGACGTCGAGTACGAGGTGTTGCCTGCGCAGATGACGGCCCGCGCGGTGCTCGAGCAGCCGACTGCCCCGGATGAGAAGGGTGGCCAGATCCGCCACGGGAGTTATCTTCCGGACCACTTCGTGAAACTCGAAGACGAGAAACTGCAGGACCGTCGTGGCGAGACACCTCGCCAGGGCACCGCGACCAACCGTGTGGATGCCCGCTACACGACTCCGGTGAATGCGCATTATCCGATCGAGCTGTCGGCGACCATCGCGCAGTGGGACGGTGATCACCTGACCGTCTACGACAGCACCAGATGGATTGCAGGCGAAAAGTCAACGCTGGCAACGTATCTGGAAATGCCCGAAGAGCGGATCCGCGTCCTTTCGCCGTTGGTGGGTGGCGCGTTCGGGTCAAAGAGCTTCCTGTGGATGCACGTCGTCCTGTGCGCTGTCGCCAGCCGGGCCGTCGACCGACCCGTCAAGCTGGTCCTCACGCGCGACCAGATGTTCACCTCCACGGGACATCGCCCGCGCACCGAACAGGACGTGACCCTGATCGCCGATCAGGATGGCCGGATTCTCAGCACCGAACACCACACCGTGACCGAGACGTCCACCGTGGCCCACTTCTGTGAGCCCGCAGGAATTTCCACCAGGTTCCTCTACACCTCCCCGCACCTGGCGGTGTCGCACCGCGCAGCCCGGATCAATGCCCCCACTCCGTGCTTCATGCGTGGCCCCGGTGAAGCCCCGGGTTTGTTCGCCCTCGAAGTGGCCATCGACGAACTCGCCGAGCGCAGCGGAGTCGATCCGCTGGAGCTCCGTATCCGCAATCACGCCGAGATCGACCAGGCCAGCGGGAAACCCTGGTCCGGTAAACATCTGTTGCAGTGCTATGAGGTAGGGGCACAACGGTTCGGGTGGCAAGATCGCCGCGCCGCGCCGCGCGCCATGCGGCGCCGTGGAGTCCAAATAGGTTGGGGAATGGCAACGGCGACCTATCCCGGCCGCCGCATGCCGGCCGGATGCCGCGTCGACACGGACGGAAACGGATTCGTGCGCTTCTCCTCGGCTACCCATGAAATCGGCACTGGTGTGCGTACCGTGATGACGCAGGTCGCCGCCGACGCCACCGGCCTCGCGATGGACCGCGTGAGCTTCATGTCAGGTGATTCGTCGTTCCCTACAGCGCCCTACAGCGGCGCCTCACAGACCACGGCCACGGTGGGCTCCGCCGTGTTCGCCGCCGGCGTCGAATGGAAGCGCCGGTTCATCGCCGCCCTGACGGCCGACCGTGGTTCCCCATACTTCGGCACCGACCCAGCGACCGTGGACATCACCGCCCTGAGCCCCGCCGCGGCAGCGGCTTACCGCGACCAGTTGAGCTTCTCGGCCAGCAGTGATGACGGTGGTCAGGAAACACAAGCGGTCCAGTCATTCGGCGCACATTTCTGCGAGGTCGAGGTGGACGAAGACATCGGCAGGGCCAGTGTCGTCCGGTGGGTGGCCGTGATGGATTGCGGCCGGGTACTCAACCCGAAGCTCGCTCGCAGCCAGGTGATGGGCGGCATCACGTTCGGCCTCGGCATGGCACTGATGGAACACGTTCCCTACGACGAGGCATCCGCACTGCCGATCGGCGAGTACTACCTGCCCACGCATGCCGATCGCCCCGAATTCGACATCTCCTTCGTCGAGCATCCCGACTACGCGCTGGATCCGATCGGCGTGCGCGGCATCGGCGAGATCGGCACCTGCGGCGTGCCGGCTGCGATCGCCAATGCCGTTCATCACGCCACAGGCAAACGTCTGCGCGACCTACCGATCACCCTGGAGGATCTCATGACGCCCTATCAACCAGCGAAAGTCGGGGCGTGAACAACCGCGAGATCGAAGCTGCCGGAACGGAACCCCCGGTGGCTGACGGATACACGCTACGTCTGCGCATCAACGGGACAACTCAGCGCATCACCGTCGACGTGCGCGCCAGTCTGCTCGACCTGTT
The DNA here is from genome assembly GCF_019645875.1 of Mycolicibacterium senegalense. Lineage (GTDB taxonomy): Bacteria > Actinomycetota > Actinomycetes > Mycobacteriales > Mycobacteriaceae > Mycobacterium > Mycobacterium senegalense. Next base: position 3,444,358 of record NZ_CP081000.1, read on the forward strand.
GCGCGAGCGGCTACATCTGACGGGCACCAAAAAGGGGTGCGACCACGGCCTCTGCGGAGCTTGCACGGTCTCGGTCGACGGCGAGCGCGTGCTCAGCTGCCTGACGCTGGCGGCATCTGTCGACGGATCAGACGTCCTGACCATCGAAGGAATCGCCGACGGAGACAACCTGCACCCGCTGCAACAAGCGTTCCTCGCCTGCGATGGATTCCAATGCGGCTACTGCACTCCCGGACAGATATCGTCAGCCCACGCAATGCTGGCCGAGCACCGGCGCGGTGACCTCAGTCTGGCGACCTTCGATGGCACCAGGAACGACGTTCTCACCGGCTGCTCGCAGTTGACGAAGGCAGAGATTCGGGAACGCATGGCAGGCAACATCTGCCGCTGCGGGGCCTATGCCAACATCGTCGAAGCCATCGAAAGCGCCGCCCGTAGCGAGCCGGCGTGAAGGCCTTCGACTTTCGCCACGCCGAATCCGTCGACGACGCCGTCGACGCGGCCACGCGCGGTGCCACGTACTTCGCCGGCGGAACGAACCTGTTCGACCTGATGAAGACCGGCGTTGAGCAACCCTCGTCCTTGATCGACCTCCGCCGGCTCGGAATGACGTCGATCACCACCACCGACACCGGCGGGGTGTTCATCGAGGCCCGCGTGACCAACAGCGCGCTGGCCAACCACCACCTCATCCGCACGCACTACCCGGTGGTGTCGCACGCCATCCTCAGCGGAGCCACCACACAATTGCGCAACATGGCCACGGCAGGTGGAAATCTGTTGCAGCGCACCCGATGCCCCTACTTCATGCAGACTGCCTTCTCCGAGTGCAACAAGCGCAAACCGGGAAGCGGTTGCGCCGCAATCAACGGGTTTCACCGTGAGCACGCCATTTTCGGCGCCAGTGACCACTGCGTGGCGATCCACCCGTCTGACATGGCGGTGGCCTTCGCCATGCTGGACGCGGTCGTGCACGTACAGAACTCGACGGGACGACGCCGCATTCCGATCGGCCAGTTCTTCGCGCTCCCGGGCCAGACGCCCGAGATCGACAACACGCTGCAACCGCACGAGCTGATCCTCGGGATCGAACTGCCGCCGTCGGATTTCAACGATCACTGTTGGTACTTGAAGGTTCGGGACCGGCACAGCTATGCCTTCGCGCTCGTCTCCGTCGCCGCAGGCCTGCGCATCGAGGACGGTGAAATCGTCGACGCTGCGATCGCCTTGGGCGGCGTAGCGGCCAAACCGTGGCGAGTGCCTGAAGCCGAATCATGCCTCATCGGGCAGCGCCCCGACGCGGACGCGTTTCACACCGCCGCAACCATCGCGATGGCCGATGCCCAACCGCTCACCCAGAACGCCTTCAAGGTCGACCTGGGTCTCAACAGCATCGTTCGAGCCCTGACCTTGGCAGCGGTGAGCCGCTAGCGTCAACCCCCGGTGTGGCCACCGCCCGGCGCCGGAACCCACGGCAGTCCGGGGATCGTCGGATACGGCGCGGTGGGACTCCATGGGGCGTGCGTCGTGGTCGGCGCCTGGCTTGTGGTGGTCGGAGCCTGTGTGGTCGTCGGCGGGGCTTCGGTCGTCGTCGGGGGCGGCGCCTCGGTCGTCGGAGTCGGCGTCTCCGCGGGAGGCGGGTTCTCCGTCACCGGCGGAGCTTCCGGGGCGGGCTGCTCCACGGTTTGCGTCACGGTCTGTGGGGCCGGAGCCTGACGCGTGACGGCCTCCTGGCCGGTGGCGGGTTGATCGACAGGCGCTGCAGGCGCCGGTTCCTCGGGGGCCGCAGTGGTGGAGGTGACCGCTTTGGAGGTGGACGCCGGACGGGTCGGCTCGTCGCTGCCGGTGATGGTCACCAGCGCCGCCACCACGGCCACGAGTACCGCGGCGGCGCCGGCACCCAAGATCACCGGCGGCCGGCGGTACCACGGTCGCGCTGCGATCTCGTCGCGTTCGGTGAGTTCGCGCTCGCCGAACTCAAGTTGGGGACGCGCCGCCGTCCGCCCGCCTGCCGGTTCCAGTCCGGTGTCGAAATCGGCCCCGTAGTCGTCGCCGTAGCCCTCGGCCCGGTAGTCATCGACCGGGGCGACATCGGGAACGTCCTGGGCATCGGACCATGCCAACGCCTGCGACGCCGGCGGCGGTTCCGGTGCCATCAGGGCCGCGGCCTGCGTCGGCGGAGCGGCCGCTGACGCCGGGGCCATGGCGGTCATGCCCTCTTCGGCGGTGCCGCGCACGGCGGTCAGGCCAGCGCCGATGGCCGGGGTGAGCTCCGGGCGCGGCGCGGTGATCACCGGTAGGCGCAGATACTCGGACAGCGTTGTGGTGATCACCGGGATCCTGGCGCCGCCACCGGTGGTGGCTACCGCCACGAGCTCACCGGGGCGCAGCCCGGCCCGATCGATGGCACCCTGCAGCACCGACATGAACTCGCGCAGCGGTTCGGCGATCACCTCATCGAGTTCGTTGCGGTTCAACCGCACTTCGCTGCGATGCCCGGGCAGTTCGGCGACCAGCGCCGTGACGGACTCGGTGGACAACCGCTCCTTGGCGCGCCGGCATTCGGCACGCAGTCTGCCGAGTGAGCCGATGGCCGAGGTGCTGGCCAGGTCGATCGTCCCGGCCGCGGACAGATCGTTCACCACATGGGTGAGCAGTCCCTGGTCGATCAGGTCACCCGACAGGTCGGTATGACGAATTGTCGGCGCGATCGGCTGGTATCCGTTGTCCGCATCGGCGAGCGTGATGCTGGTACCGCTGCCTCCGAAGTCGCACACCGCGATCACACCGCGGGTCGGCACTCCGGGGTTGTCCTGCAGTGCGACCAGCGCCGCCTTCGCGTCGGGCGCAAGCACCGGATCGCCGAAGGCTCCGACGGCGGCCAGTTCGTTGCGCAGGGCCGCGACCTGATTGGGCCGCCAATGGGCGGGATGGGTGACGGCAATCGGATCGGCCGGCGGACGTCCCCCGGTCAGCGTGCGCAGCAGCGCGGCCAGCGCATCGGCCAGCACCGCCTCGCCCCGGTGCGACGAACCGTCAGGGGCCAGCATTCCGACCGGGTCCCCGACCCGCTCGACGAAGTCGGTGAGAATCAGACCGCGTTCGTTCAGGTTGGGATTCTCGCTGGGTACCCCCACTTCGGGAGCTCGATGCGGGAAGATCGTCAGTACCGGCGACCGCGTCACCGCGGCGCGGTCCACCACTACCGCCGTGAGGTTCGTCGATCCAATCGACAACCCGATCCCGTCTGCCATCTCACCTCGTTTCGAGAGGAACCCTATCCGGTAATCCATCTCGATTGACGCGGCGGACGTTACTTAGCGAATCGTGCCGAACCCTGGGATCAGAGGTAGATCCAGTGGCGTTACCCATCCCGGCAAATGTTCATTGACCGCAGGCACCGCGTTGAGCGCCCGCAGGCCGGTGGCCAGGCAGCCCGCGGCGGCGGCATCACGGCCCGAGCCGTCGGTGAACCGGAACGCCGTCTCCTGCGAGATGCTCGGGGTGCCCTCGATGTCGACGCGGTAGACATCGTTGTCGTTTCCGGACGGCCAGTCCGGTGCGGCGTCCAGACCGATCCGGTTGACGTGCTCGAGCTGGATCCGGGTCTCGCCGCGGTAGACGCCGTTGATCGTGAAGCGCACCGCGGCGACGTTGCCGGCTTCGAGGATGCCCTTGGCCGACTTGCGTTCCTCAGGGGTGATCCACTTGTCCCACGTGGTGGTGATCTCGTCGAGTTCGATGCCCGCCGCGTGCGCGATCATCGGAACCGTTGCACCCCAGGCGAAAATGAGGATGTCCGGGGTTTCGAGCAGGGCGCGGTGCTCGGGTGGTTTGCCGATGCCCATCTCGAATTCGTAGTCACCGGTGTAGTTCGTGTAGTCCAGCAGTTCTGAGGCGCGCACCCGGCGGATCTCTGAGCACAAGCCCATCAGGGTCATCGGGAAGAGATCGTTGGCGAAGCCGGGGTCTATCCCGGTGGTGAAGCACGAAGCCCCGCCGACCTCGCACGCCTCGGTGATCGGCTCGATCCAGTTGGGCGGGTTGAGGTGCATCTTGGGCCACACCCACGGCGTCATCGCGGTGGAGCAGACGTCGATACCGGCCCGCAGGAACCGGGTGATCACGTCGATGTTGACGTCGGCGTGCGCAGCGGTTGGCCCGTAGTGCACCAGGGCGTCGGGCTTGAGCGCGATGAGCGCCTCGATGTCGTCGGTGGCCGTGATCCCGATGGGCCCACCGAGTGCGCAGATCTCGCCGACGTCGCGACCCACCTTCTCCGGGTTGCTGACACCGACGCCGACCAGTTCGAACAACGGGTGTTTGACGATCTCGGCGATCACCATCTGCCCGACGAAACCGGTGCCCCACACCACGACGCGTTTCTTCACGCCCACACCATAGGTGATACCGGTCACATCGGGAATCATCATCGCGCGATCAGCTTTGACCTCAACATCATTCGCGTTCGTCGAACTACCCGCGGAGGGGCGACACCATGACCACACCAACTTTGACCGGACGTCGCGCACTGGTGACGGGAGGCTCCCGCGGGATCGGCGCGGGCATCGTGCGGCGCCTGGCCGCCGAAGGCGCCGCCGTGGCGTTCACCTACGGGGCTTCGGCCGTCGAGGCCGACAAGCTGGTCGCCGAGTTGACTGCCGACGGCGCGAAGGTCGTCGCTATCCAGGCTGACAGTGGCGACCCGGCACAGGTAGCCGGCGCTGTCGAGCAGGCGGTCGGGGATCTCGGCGGTCTGGACGTGCTGGTCAACAACGCCGGAACGGCGTACATGGCTCCGATTGAGGAGTTTCCGCAGGATCAGTTCGACCGCCTGGTCGCCATCAACATCGGCGGCGTCTACTCGGCGATCCGCGCTGCGGTGCGCCACCTCGGTGAGGGGTCACGGATCATCAACATCGGCAGCATCAACGCCGATCGCGTCCCGACGGGCGGCACGGCTGTGTACGCGATGACCAAGGGGGCGGTATCGTCTCTGACCCGCGCCCTGGCCCGCGAGCTCGGGCCCAAAGGCATCACCGTGAACAATGTGCAACCGGGTCCGATCGCCACCGATCTGAACCCTGACGAAGGTGATTTCGCCACTGTGGTGAAGGAAACCACCGCCCTGGGTCGCTACGGGCACACCAGCGACATCGCCGCCGTGGTGAGCTTTTTGGCCGGTCCGGAGTCCGGCTATGTCACCGGCGCGAATTGGAACGTCGACGGCGGGTTCACCGCCTGACGGTCACAGGTTGACCGGGTCGAGCGCGCGCGGTGTGTGCGAGGTGTCTTTCAGCCGGGCCTTGAATTGCATTGCCCGGTAAGGCCATCCGGTATCGGTTCGCCACTGGGAGACGACGAGCCCGACGCCTCCGGCAACACCGAAGCGGGAACCCGGCAGCAGGTAACCGCCGTAGAGTTGGGCGACTTTGTTGCCGGCGTGGTCCTCGCCTTCCCATGACGATCCGACGACGGGGGTCTGCACGGGCGTGGTGTGCATGTTGGCCATCGGAGAGGACACCACCCGGTAGCCCAACGCATACGACGACGACAGGAATCCGCCCAGGACCCATCGGCCCGGCGCGGTGCGGCGGAAGGTCAGTTCACCCCAGGTCTCGCCCGGCGGGGTGATGGGCGTGGCCCGCCGCCCCCACTGCCAGCGTCCGCCGGTGAAGCCCCAGCCGGCGTATTGCGACCGTCGGCCGATGTGGTCGGGCCGCACCCGCATGAGGATGATGCCCTTGTCGCGCTGAAACCCCGTCGCCACCACGTACACCCAGCCGTCGTGCGGATCGAAGTCCCAGGACCAGCATTGAGCGTGGCCGTCATGTAGATCGGCGGGGAACTTCGCTTCCTCACCGAGGTGGGTCCACGACACCCCGCTGTCGTCGGAACGCCAGATCTCGGTCCAGATGACCGTGCCGAAACCGTGGTTGACGATCGCATGCAGGTACAGGGAGTCACCCACCCGCAGCAGATCCGACGGAATCACGGTGCTGATGCCGCCGCGTCGCCAGCCGGACTTCTTGTCGTCGTGAATGTAGTGCCATAACTGCCGCGCGTAGGTCGGGTCTGCTCCCCCGGCGGATTCGTAGACGATCTCGTGGTTGGCGTCGCCCGTGCCGATCAACACGACCGGCGAACGCCAGTCGCCCTGCCCGACACGGCTTCCGGAGAACGTGTCGCCGAAGACGGATACGAGCTTGCCGTTGGGCGCGATGACCGACGCACCGAGATCGGTGGCGGTGACCCCGAACCGGTCGGTGCGACCCGGCCCGGTGACGTCGATGACCTTGCCGTCGATCAGGGGTAGCACTGCCTGTGCTCCGGCCGGCTCAGGTGCACCACCGCAAGCCGCCCGGCTCGCAATCCAGGGGATACACCTCGACCTGAGTCTTCAGCGGTTCCTTGTACGCCAACGTGAACGGGAAGGTGTGGATCGCGGGAGCGATTGTCCCGCCACACACCTCGTTGTTGGACACCTTGCGGGTGCCCCGCAGCGCGATGTCGTCGAACTGGTAGGTCTCGGTGATCGGGGCCCAGCTGCCGTCGGCGCACTGGAAACCTTCCTTGACACTGGTCGAATACGTCCACTGCCCGCCGACCAACCTGGCGTCGCCGCCGACGCTGACGCGCTTGGTCTCGACGTGCAGCCGGCAGGCCACCGCCAGCTCCAGCGGCTCGCGTAAATCCCCGACGGTCGGGACACAAGACGGCCACACTCCCCAAGTGTCGGTCCTGCCGTCCTCCTGGGTGTAGGTGTAGACGCCCAGCATGAGGGGGTCGGCCTGCGCCGGGGCGGCAACCCCCAGGCTGAGTCCGATTCCGACCGACGAGAACAGGGCGGCTGCAGAGGCCATGCGCTTGAACGTCACAATGGGTGAGTATCGCAGTCTTCATCAGCGTCGTCACCGGTATGGGTCGGTATAGCTTCGACCGGCCCGCGTGGCGGCCCCAGCGGGTGAGCGTACGGCGGATCGCCCGCGGTGATCCTGGAGTAAGCGTGACCACACGACCGGCGATGAAAGCGTTGGCGGCAGTCCTGGTGTTCGTGCTGGCTGTCTGTTCGGCGGGGTGTTCGACGGGCAGCCGGGTAAATCTCGGCGACGAATCCGCGGGCAATTTGATCGCGGCCATCGCCGGCGAGCCTGACCAGCTCGACCCGCACCGCACGAGTGCCTATTTCTCGTTCGAGGTGTTGGAGAACGTGTTCGACACGCTGGTCGAGCCCGACGAGAACCTGCAGATGCGCCCGGCGCTGGCACAGTCCTGGGAGGTCAGCGACGACCAACTCACCTGGACGTTTCACCTGCGTCCCGGGGTGCGCTGGCACGACGGCAGCCCGCTGACGGCCGACGACGTGGTGTATTCGTACCGCCGCATCATCGACGAGCAGCTGACCAACGTCGACAAGTTCAGCGCCGTCGCCAGTGTCGCCGCGCTCGATCCGGCGACCGTGCGGATCACCGTCCGTCAGCCCACCCCGAATCTGCTGACCAACCTGGGCGGGTTCAAGGGCATGGCGATCGTGCAGCGCGCCAACGTCGAGAGCGGGCAGATCGCCACCCATCCGGTCGGCACCGGCCCGTTCTCGTTCGTCGGGCGCAAGAGCGGTGACTCGATCACGTTGAAGGCCAATCCCGAGTATTGGGGAGGCGCTCCCCCGATTTCCGGGGTGACCTTCCGCTTCATCTCCGAGCCGACGACGGCGTTGTCGGCGCTGCAGGCCGGCGAGATCGACTGGACGGACTCGGTGCCGCCGCAGCGGGTCGCGCAACTACGCGAGGACGACTCGCTGACGTTGGCACTCACCCCGGGCAACGACTACTGGTATCTGGCGCTCAACGAAGCCCGGCCGCCATGGAACGACCCGCGGGTGCGGCAGGCCATCGCGTACAGCATCGACCGCGATGCCATCGCCGCGGCCACCAGCTACCGCACTGCGGAAGTCAATCAGCTGGCGATCCCGCGGGGCAGCCCGTGGTTCACCGACTATCAGCGCTACCGCCATGACGTAGACAGGGCGCGAGACCTCCTCCGGCAGGCCGGCGCCGCGCCGCGCGATCTCGACATGCTGGTCACCAGTGAGTATCCCGAGACCGTGACCGCCGCCCAGATCATCGCCGACAACCTTGCGCCCCTTGGCATCACGGTGAACATCCGTACCGTCGACTTCGCCACCTGGCTGGACGAACAGAACACCGGGCACTTCGACATGCTGATGATGGGCTGGCTCGGCAACATCGACCCGGACGATTTCTACTACGCCCAGCACCACACGAACGGCACCAGTAACGCCCAGAAGTTCTCCGACCCCGAAGTCGACCGACTGCTCGACGCGGGCCGCACCGAAACCGATGTGGCCGCGCGAAAAGAGATCTACGCCAAGGCCGCAACCCGCATCGCGGATCAGGTCAGCTACATCTACCTGTACAACCCGTCGGTGATCCAGGCCTGGGGCAACAACCTCTCCGGCTATCAGGTGCGCCGCGACGGCGCCGTCCGGTTCCGTACCGCCGATCTGGATCGAGGTGAAACTCGCTGATGTTGAGCGCCTTTCGTGCGAACCATCCGATCGTGGAGTTCCTGGCCCGGCGGCTGCTCTACTCGGCGGTGGTGCTGATCGGGGTGCTGGTCGTGGTGTTCGCCCTGGTTCACCTGGTGCCCGGCGACCCGGTCCGGATCGCCCTGGGCACCCGGTACACCCCGCAGGCCTACGACGCGCTGCGGGCCGCCAGCGGCATGGACCGACCCGTCGTCGAGCAGTTCTTCTCCTATCTCGGCTCGGCGCTGACGGGCGACCTCGGGGTCAGCTTCCGCAACGGCGACCCGGTCACGGTGACGCTGCTCGACCGGTTACCCGCCACGTTGTCCCTGGGGCTGGTCGGCATCGTCATCGCGCTGGTGATCGCACTGCCCGCCGGGATCTTCGCCGCACTGCGGGAGGGCAAGGTCAGCGACGCGATCGTGCGGGTCGCCAGTCAGTTCGGGGTGTCGGTACCGGATTTCTGGCTGGGGATCCTGCTGATCGGTGTGTTCGCCTCCACGCTGGGCTGGTTCCCCACCTCGGGATACCGCCCGCTGCTCACCGATCCGGGAGGCTGGCTGCGTCACATCATCCTGCCCGGGCTGACGGTGGGCCTGGTCGCCGGCGCGATCATGACCCGCTATGTGCGGTCGGCGGTGCTGGAGGTCGCCGCGATGGGCTATGTCCGCACCGCGCGATCGAAGGGCCTGCCCCCACCGGTGGTGACGTTCCGCCACATCGTGCGCAACGCGCTGCTGCCGGTGCTTACCATCACCGGCATTCAGTTGGCCACGATCCTGGGCGGCGTCATCGTGGTGGAAGTGGTGTTCGCCTGGCGCGGTCTGGGCCGGCTGGTGTTCAACTCCGTTGCCGCACGCGACTATCCGGTGATCCAGGGCGCGGTGTTGCTGATCGCGGTGTTGTTCCTGCTGATCAACCTGCTGGTGGACGTGCTGTACGCGATCGTGGACCCGAGGATCCGGCTGTCATGACCACTGCCCCCGATACCCGCGTCGCATCCTGGCGGCTGTTTTTGTCGAATCCGATGACCGCGCTCAGCGCCGTAGTGCTGCTGGCGGTGCTGAGCGTGGCGGTGTCCGCGTCCTGGATCGCGCCCTACGGCATCAACGACATCGATGTGCCCAGCGCACTGCAAGGGCCCGGCAGCGCCCACTGGTTCGGCACCGATGAGCTTGGCCGCGACGTCTTCTCGCGAGTGCTCGTGGCGATCGCCGCCTCGCTTCGGGTCGCCGTGGTCTCCGTCGCGCTGGCCGCGGTGATCGGCGTGCTGGTCGGCGTGCTCGCCGGTTACCGCGGCGGCTGGGTCGACACCGTGGTGATGCGCGTCGTCGACGTCATGTTCGCGTTCCCGGTGTTGCTGCTCGCGCTGGCGATCGTGGCCGTCCTCGGCCCGGGCATCACCACCACGATGCTGGCCATCGGAATCGTGTACATCCCGATCTTCGCCCGGGTGGCCCGGGCCTCCGCGCTGGGCGTGCGGGTCGAGCCCTTCGTCGCGGTGTCACGGAGCATGGGCACCGGCGACGGTTACATCCTGATCCGGCACATCCTGCCGAACATCGCCGGGCCGTTGATCGTTCAGCTGTCGCTGTCGTTGGCCTTCGCGATCCTGGCCGAGGCCGCGTTGTCGTTTCTGGGGCTGGGTATCCAGCCGCCGCAGCCCTCGCTGGGCCGAATGATCTTCGACGCCCAGGGATTCGTCACACTGGCCTGGTGGATGGCGGTGTTCCCGGGTGCCGCGATCTTCGTGATGGTGCTGGCGTTCAACCTGTTCGGGGACGGTTTGCGGGATGTCCTCGACCCGAAGCAGCGCACCTCCATCGAGGCGAGAAGGGCGGGGCGACGATGACTCAGCCGGTACTCAAGGTCGATGACCTGCGCGTGACGATCGGGCGCCGCGAGATCGTAAGGGGCGTCTCGTTCGGCGTGCACCGCGAGCAGACCGTCGGCATCGTCGGCGAGTCCGGGTCGGGCAAATCGATGACGGTGCTGGCCGCCACCGGCCTGTTGGACGCGCCGGGGGCGCGGGTGACCGGCAGCAGCTTGCTGGCCGGCGGCTCCCAGCTGGTCGGCGCGTCGGCGCGTGCGCTGCGCGCGGTGCACGGCAGCCGGATCGGATTCGTGTTCCAGGATCCCGGGACCTCACTGAATCCGCTGCTCACCCTGCAACGCCAGATCACCGAAACCCTTGAGACACATCGCAAGATGACTCGACGTCAGGCGCGCACCCGGGCCGGTGAGCTGCTGGAGGCGGTCGGGTTGTCGGCCGCTCGGCTCGAGGACTACCCGCATCAACTCTCCGGAGGGCAGCGTCAGCGGGTGATGATCGCGATCGCGCTGGCCTGCGATCCGGAACTGCTCATCGCCGATGAACCGACAACCGCGCTGGACGTCACCACCCAGGCCCAGATCATCGAGCTGGTCGCCGATCTGCAGCGGAATTTCGGTACCGCGGTGGTCTGGATCAGTCACGATCTCGGGGTCATCGGTCAGGTGGCCGACGAGGTGACCGTTTTGCGTGACGGCGAGGCCGTCGAACAGGCACCGATCCTCGACATCTTCGACCACCCACAGCATGCCTACACGCGGGAGTTGCTGGCGGCGCGTCCACGGCTCGACGGTGCCGGGCCCGAACAAGCCCCGGCTGATGCGCCGGTTCTTTTGCAGGCCAACGGCCTTGAGGTGCGGTACGGCTCGGTGCAGGCGGTCCGCGACGTCTCGTTCGAGCTGCGGAGGGCGACCACGCTGGGAATCGTGGGCGAATCGGGGTCAGGTAAGTCGACGGTGGCCGCCGCGCTGACCGGGCTGGCGGAGCCGTCGGCGGGGACTGCGACGCTGGACGGCACGGACGTCTTCGCCGGCGGCCGCGAATTGCGCCGCCGGATCAGCCTGGTGTTCCAGGACCCGTTCGCCTCCCTCGATCCGAGGGCACGGGTCGGCGCCGCGATCGGCGAGCCGTTGCGCGTGCACCGGTTGGCCGCCGGGCGCCGCGGCCGCGCCGCGCGGGTGGCCGAGCTGCTCGAACTCGTCGGCCTGCCAAAAGATTTCGCTTCGCGCTATCCGCACGAGCTCTCTGGCGGCCAACGGCAACGCGTCAGTATCGCCCGCGCACTGGCCACTGAGCCCGACGTGTTGATCCTCGACGAGTCGACGGCGTCGCTGGACGTGTCGGTGCAGTCGAAGGTGCTCGATCTCTTGTCCGAGCTGCAGAAAGAGCTGGGCGTGTGCTACCTGTTCATCGCCCACGACCTGGCGGTGGTGCACCGCATGTGCCATGACGTGCTGGTGATGCGCGCCGGCGAGATGGTCGAGTACGGGCCTGCCAGTGAGTTGTTCGCGCATCCCGGGCACGAATACACGCGCACCCTGCTGGCCGCCGTTCCGCCGGCCAGGCCGCGTGAGAAGGTGTGAGCCATGACTGCTCTGGATGGAAAGGTCGCGTTGGTCACCGGTGCCTCATCGGGTCTCGGCGCGGCGGTGGCCCGGTTGTTCGCTGCCCGCGGCGCGAAGGTGTTCGGTGTGGCCCGCGATGCCGAACGGATGGCCACGGTGTTCGAGGACGTCCCCGGCGGCGAATATGCCTCGGTGGACATCTCCTCCTCGGAGGCCTGCCGCGACGCGGTGGCGCAGTGCGTCGAGAAGTTCGGCCGGCTCGATGCGCTGATCAACGTGGCGGGTTTCCACCAGATGCGCCACACCGTGTCGGTGACCGACGAGGACTGGGACAAGGATCTGGCGGTCAACCTCAACGGCCCCTTCTTCCTGTGCCGGGCCGCCCTGCCGCACCTGCTGGAGGCCGGCGGCAACATCGTCAACGTCGCTTCCATCGCCGGCATCGAGGGCGAGGTGTACTCGGCGGGTTACTGTGCGGCCAAGCACGGACTGGTCGGTCTCACCCGCGCGCTGGCCATCGAGTTCACCTCGGAGCGCCTGCGCGTCAACGCGGTGTGCCCCGGCGGCATGCTGACGCCGCAGACCACCGAGTTCGCCGCACCGGAGAACGCGGACTGGAATCTGATCATGAGGATCGCCGCCCCGCGCGGAATGATGGACGTGGCCGATGTCGCGAAGACCATCGCTTTCCTGGCCAGTGACGACGCCGCCGCGGTGCACGGCGCGGTCTACATCGTCGATGCGGGCAAGACCGCCGGGTGAGCCGACGGTAGCGGGTCGGTGAGCGCACGTTCGAACATCGGAGGGATGAACTTCACCGAACTCGGTGTTGGACCGCACACCAACCTGGTCCAGACACGTGTGGTGGTACGCGCGTCTACCGCCGCGGAAGAGAATCGATGAATGTTCTGGTGATCAGCGCGAGCCCGCGCGAAGACGGCAATTCCCATCTGCTCGCCGAAGCCGCCTGTGCCGGCGCAGAATCGGCCGGCCACGAGGTGGAGCACGTGTTTCTCGACGAATACGTGGACCGCATGCTGACCAACTGCCGACGCTGCCGTATGGCCAACGGACTGTGTTCCCTCGACGACCGCTACGAATCCCTGCTGCTGGAGAAGATGTTGCCTGCCGACGGCATCATCTACGCGATGCCGCTGTATTTCTACGGCATGCCGGCACGGCTCAAGTCGGTCTTCGACCGACTGTTCTGCTACACCTCCAACAGCGCGCCGCAGCAGCAACAGGTGGTGGGCGGCATCACCGACAAGACCGTGGGTGTGCTGATCTCCTGCGAGGAAAGCTATATCGGGGCCACGGCTGGGGTCATCGCCCAATTCCAGGAGCTGACCAGGTACCTCGACCAGCGCCTCGCCGGGGTCGTGGTCGGCAACGCCAACAGCCGTGGCGAGATCGCCTGCGACCCGACCGATCCGCTGTCCCGCGCGCGAGACCTGGGTAGCCGGCTGTTCGACATCAGGGTCACCGATTATCGGCTGACCACGGTGCGGTCCAACAAGGTCTGGGATCCGGTGGGGTGCTGATGACCTCGGGCTTGGCTGCCGTCAGCCCCCAGGAACCACCAGCACCGGGCGGAAGGTGCGCTGCAACGTCGCGCTAGCCACACTGCCGAGCAACACCTTCTTCAGCGCCGACCGGCCCCGCGAGCCCACCACCACGACACCGGCCCGCTGGTCATCGGCGAAAGCCACCAGTGCGTCGGCCGTGGCGCCGGCACCCGAGCCACGGAACCTGGGTACGCGGTGCGCAGGTTGGGCGGAGGCCACGTCGACCGCGCTGCCGTCGTCCACTCCGACCGAGACCACCTCGCGGCCGGGAAACAGCGAGCCGGCCACGGCCAGCGCCCGATCGGAACCCGGCGAGCCGTCGACACCGACCACCACCGGCCCCTCGGCCACCGCGGCGTATTCGGCCGAGATCATGTTCTGGGACACCACCAGCACCGGCCGGGGCGAGTGGTGCACCACGAGATCGGACACACTGCCCAGTTTCGAGTCGGTCGCGCCGATGCCGCGGGCACCGACGATCAAGACGTCGGGTTCGAGTTGTTCGGCCACCTGCGCCAGCCCCAGCCCCTCGCCTGCCCAGGTGCGCTTCACCAGCGGCTCGGGATTCCAACCGGCGGCCCGGGCCAGGATGACGCCGGTGTCGACCAACCGTGCCGCCTCACCCTCGCTTTCGCTGTCGACGAGGTCGATCAACTCGTCGACGTTGCGGGCCGAATGCCGCAGCCGGGCCCGCAACCCCTTGCTGCCGAACGGCGGTGTGCACAGGTAGACGACCACCGCCTCAGCTGCCGGGAACAGTGCGGCGCCGTTGCGAATCGCCGCGTTGGCCGCCAGAGAACCGTCGTAACCGAGCACCAGCTTCATGTGCGTCCCCTGTCCCGTCTCGTACGTGTCAGGTTCCAGCCTAAAGGGCCGACGCCACGAGCCACCGGCTTCGCGCGCCCAAGCGGAAGCAGGTAGCCGACTACGCTATCGAGCCCGCTGGTTACGCGCGCAAGCTTCGGACATGGACGCCTCCGTCAACGGCTTGGCCCGCCTCGGCGCTCCCGCCGCCGTCGCGCGAGACGCCGTGGGGGCCGAACTTCGCGATCAGACGTTCAAGCGGTGGGTGTGGGGCGCGGCGGCGGTCGGCGCCGGTGGCGGCGGGATCGTCGGCGCATTCTTGGCCTTCGCGGCTCCCATCGTGCTGAGCCCGGCGGACACCCAACGCCTGCTGATTCGCGGCGGCACCGCGCTGATCGTGTTCCTGGCGGTCACGGTTCCGGTGATGTTGAGGGTCCGGCGGCAGCGGTTCGCCGCCAGCATGGCCTGGCTCAGTGCGGGCCGTGCGCCCACCGCCGAGGAACAGCGGATGACGCTGGGCGCCTCCGGTGAGGCGGTGCGGCTTTCGGCGGCGGTGTGGGGCGTCGGAGCGGTGATCTTTGGCTCACTGGCGCTCAGCCAGCAGGTTTCGACGGCGGTGTACATCTTCAGTGTGGTGGCGCTGGGCGGCATTTCGACGAGTGCCGTGTGGTACCTGATCGTCGAACGGGTGATGCGGCCGGTCTCGGCACGGGCCCTCGACGGCACCACCCCGGACCGGCGTTTCGGTCCGACGATCGGGCGCAGGCTGGTGATGGCATGGCTGCTGGCGACGGGGGTTCCGCTGTTCGGTATCGCCGTGTTGGCGGTCGGTTATCTGGCCGACGTCGGCTTCCGCGCCCAGCGGACATTCGCCGCGATCCTCATCCTCGTGGCCGTGGCGATCGTGGTCGGCCTGTTCGCGATTCTCATCGCCATCCGCTCGGTCACCGAACGAATCACCGCGCTGCGTCACGCCCTGGCCCAGGTCCGGTCAGGAGATTTCAGTGCCCGGGTCGAGGTGGACGACACCAGCGAAATCGGGCGGCTCCAGGCAGGTTTCAACACCATGACAGCCGGGCTGGCCGAACGCGAGCGCATCCGCGACACCTTCGGCACTTATGTGGATCGCGAAGTGGCCGACCATATTCTGCGTGCCGCCGGATCGCTGGAAGCCCAGGAGCTTGATGTCACGCTGATGTTCGTCGACGTCCGCGGGTTCACCACACTCGCCGAGCGACTGCAGCCCACCGAGGTGGTCACGACGCTGAACCGGCTCTTCGAGCGGATCGTGCCGATCGTGCACGACCACGGCGGCCACGTCGACAAGTACGCCGGTGACGGACTCATGGCGGTGTTCGGAGCGCCGCGGCGTCAGGAGGGTCATGCCGACGATGCGCTGGGTGCTGCGCTGAAGATCGCCGAAGCGGTGCATGAGGAGTTCCGCGGCAGCCTCACCGTCGGCGTCGGCTTGAACTCCGGGCCCGTCGTGGCCGGAAATGTCGGTGGCGCAGGACGTTTGGAGTTCTCGGTGATCGGGGATGCGGTCAACATCGCGGCCCGGGTAGAGACCGCGACCCGCCAGACCGGCGACACCGTGCTGCTCACCGACGCTACGTTGCGTCAACTCAGCGGGGACCGAGGCGATTTCGAGCTGCGGCCAGGGCTGGCGCTCAAAGGCAAGACCAATCCGGTCGCCGTATACGCCCCGGTCAGCGCTCGCCGTACTCCAGCGGCGGCTCCGACGAATCGACTTTGCCGTAGCTCATGATGGTCAGCCCGTCGGGCCCGACCTCGTACCGGGCGCCGTCGGCGGGATTGACGGCCACGAAGCCGTTGCCGGAACGTTCGGCGGTGGGGATCTGAAGGTTGGCCCCGTCGCTGAGCCGCTCACCGCGGTAGGAGTAGCTGTCCGGGCCGGTCTGGCAGATCACCGCCAGCGACGACGCGGTGCGGATCACCGCGGCCGGGGTGCTGCCCGCGGGGCACCGCGCGGTGTGGTCGACGAAGCCCTGCGCGTCGGTGCCGCTGACGTCGGCCGTCGCCGACCCGGAGGTCGTGGTCGTGGTGGTGGTCGGCGCTTCTGACGCCGCGCTGGGCGGGGTCGGGGCGGTCAGCGTCTCGCGGGTGGAGGCCCCGTCGCCGCCGCTGGCCAGCATCGCGGCCAGCACAGCGGCGATGCCGAACAACCCCACCGTCACCAGGATCAAGGTGAGCTGGGTACGGCTGAAACGTGGCTTGCGCGCGACGGCCCGCGGCGACTGCTGAGGCGGCGGCGGGGGTGGGTACGGCGTGAAGCCGGTGTGGTCCGGGTTTGGATAGATCGACGAGAACTCGCGGGTGCCAGGCGGCTGGGGTTGCGGCTGCGGAGGTGGAGTGAGGCGCGGCGGGGCGACGGGTGCGGGCGCCGGCGCAGGTGGCAGCGGCGGCGGTGCCGAGGCGGTGCCCGCCGCCGAGCTGGCCGCATCGCGGGCCGCCTTGGCCAGTTCCCCGGCACTGGGATACCGGTCGACGGCGTCCTTGGCCATGCCCTTGGCGACGACGTCGTCGAAGCCGCGCGGGATACCGCGGCGCATGATGCTGGGCCGTGGCGCCGGGGAGAACATGTGGGCGCTCATCAGCTGCCGCAGGTCGCCGGTCTCGAACGGCGGTCGGCCGATCAGCATCTCGTAGAGCAGGCAGGTCAGCGCGTACACGTCGGCCGCGGGGCCCACCGGGCCACCGGAGAACCGCTCCGGCGCCATGTAGGCGCTCGATCCGATCAGCACGCCCGTCATCGTGACGCTGGCCTCACCCCCGATGTGGGCGATGCCGAAGTCCACCAGGTAGGCGAAGTCGTCGGAGGTGAGCAGCACGTTCTCGGGCTTGATGTCGCGGTGGACCAGGCCGTCGGCGTGCGCCGCATCCAACGCCGAGGCCACCTGGGTGATGATCGCGGTCGCCCGCGCCGGTGTGAGCGGGCCGTTGCTCCTCAGCAAGTCCTTGACGCTGGCGCCCTCGACCAGACGCATGTCGATGTACAACACGCCGTCGATCTCGCCGAAGTCGTGCACCGGGATCACGTGCGGCTCCTGCAGCCGCGCCGCCACCCGGGACTCGCGGCGGAACCGCTCCTGATAACTCGCGTCGGCGGCGATCTCGGTGCGCAGCAGTTTGACCGCCACCATGCGTTCCTTGACGGTGTCGTAGGCGCGGTATACCTCGCCCATGCCACCGACGCCGATCAGCGACTTCAGCTCGTACGGCCCGAACCGGGTGCCGAGGCGCGAGGCACCGGGAGGCGGCGTCATTGCACGATCCTTTCAGCCCTCCCCGACTGTCAACGGTCCGCCGACCGTGCCGCACCGGCGCGGCGAATCGGGGTCCGGTGACGAGGATATACGTGCGCGGTCAGCTGAACGACGAGTGCGGCGCTCCGATGCCGGGGTCGATCTGCGTCGGCCCGGTCGCCGACGGAGTGACCGGAAAATCGAAGATGGCCGTCGGAATGTACACCGTCGCACAGGCATTCGGGATGTCGACGACGCCGGACAGCCGTCCCTCGATAGGTGCGGCGCCCAGCAGCAGATAGGCCTGTTCGGGGCTGTAACCGAATTTGGTCAGGTAATCGATCGCGTGCAGGCAGGCGCGCTGGTAGGACAGGTGCGAGTCCAGATACCGCTGCTCGCCGTCGAGGGTCACCGAGGTGCCGGAGAAAGCCAGCCACTCCGAGTACTGCGGGTCGGTGTTGCCGGGCATGAAGATGGCGTTCTCGCTCACCCCGTAGGTCTCCATGCCACCGGGGATGACGTCGACGCGCAGGTCGATGAAGCCGCCCATCTCGATGGCACCGCAGAAAGTGATCTCACCGTCGCCCTGGGAGAAGTGCAGATCGCCGACCGACAGGTTGGCCCCGTCGACGAACACCGGATAGAACACCCGGCTGCCCTTGGTGAGGTTCTTGATGTCCTGGTTGCCACCGTTCTCCCGGGGCGGTGCGGTGCGGGCGGCCTCGGCGGCGGCCTGGGTGAAGGCGTCCCCGGTCAGGCCGCCCAGGATCGCGTCGCGTGGTTCAGGGGGCAGGGCCAGCGGCGGCACGCGGTCGGGATCGGTGGCGATCAGCGCGGCTTCGCGCGTGTTCCACCTGGCCAGCAGCCCGGGCGACGGCGCGGTGCCCATCAGGCCCGGGTGCACGATGCCGGTGAACTCCACGTGCGGCACGTGACGCGACGTGGCCTTCTGCCCGGAGAAGTCCCAGATCGCCTTGTACGCATCAGGGAACTGGTCGGTCAGGAACCCGCCGCCGTTGAGCTTGGGGAAGATGCCGGTGTAGCCCCAGCCCTGGCCGGCCAGCGGCCCGGAGTCCTCCTGCGGGATCGGTCCGACGTCGAGGATGTCGACGATCAGCAGGTCGCCGGGCTTGGCGCCCTCGACGGCGATCGGCCCGGAGAGCACGTGCACCGTGGTCAGTGGGGCATTGAGGATGTCGTCGGCGGAGTCGTCGTTGACGATGGCGCCGTCGAACCATTCACGGCAGTGCACCCGGAATGAGTCGCCCTGCTTGACCGTCACCGCGGCCGGGATGTCGGGGTGCCACCGGTTGTGGCCCAGCTTCTCCTGATCGGTGAACTTCTTGGTCGAGTCGAGCGGGAAGACAACCTCGGGCATCGATCCTCCTTCAGGGACGGGGCAACTTTTGATGAAGCGGGTTGGCGGTGACAATCTGTCGCCGGCCGCCGGGTGGTGGGCCGGAGGTGACGGCCGGCCGATCAGCGGTCGCGCGGGTGGCGTCCTGAAGCGCCATGGCGGACGTGTCCGCGCGGCTGAGGTTCGGTGAGGAGATCATGCGGCGGGCGGGCGCGCCGCAACTGGGACAGTCGATCGCGTCCGGACGGGCATTCATCGAATAGCCGCGCTCTATGGAGGAGCAGCCGGACGCACAGCGAAACACGTAGAGCACCAACAGGTTTCCTCACAATCGCCGAGCGGTGAGACGTATGCAACGGTACCTATGAATTCCGATCTTGGCGCGCGATCCGACTCAAATGCGGCGGATTGCGGTGGCTGCGGTAGCTTCACGCAGGTCCGTCGGCGGATCAGGAGGTCCCCTGGTGAGTGATCTGAGACCGTTCTCGCCCTCGATCGACTGGGGCACAGAACTACTGCACTCCCTGTGGTGGCTGGCTCAAGCCTGGACCATCACCGCGGTCTGCACCCTGGCGGTGCTGACCGTGCTCGCCCGGTTCACCACCTGGGGCCGGCAGTTCTGGACCGTGACCGGCGCCTATTTCACCGGCCGGCACAGCCTCAAGCCGTGGCTGACACTGGCCGCGATGTTGCTGTCGGTGATCATCGGCGTGCGCCTGGCGGTGTTGTTCAGCTATCAGAGCAACGACCTCTACTCCGCAGCACAGGTCGCGGTGCAGGGCTGGGCCACCGGCGACGACGCGGTGAGGGCCTCCGGGGTGAGGGGCTTCTGGATCGCGCTGCTCATCTTCTCGGTGCTGGCCGCCATCCTGGTCACCCGGGTGCTGATCGACCTGTTCATGACGCAGCGCTTCATGCTGGCCTGGCGGACCTGGCTGACCGACCGGCTCACCGGCGACTGGCTCGACGGCCGCGCCTACTACCGGTCCCGGTTCATCGACCAGACCATCGACAACCCGGATCAGCGCATCCAGTCCGACATCGACGTGTTCACCGCACTGTCGGGACCACAACCCAACACCCCGCACCAGACCAGCAACGGCACGCTGCCGTTCGGGGCGATCTCCTCGATCGTCTCGGTCGTCTCGTTCACCTCGATCCTGTGGAACCTCTCGGGTGACCTCAATGTCTTCGGCATCGAGATACCGCGGGCGATGTTCTGGTCGGTCTTCGTCTATGTCGCCTTCGCCACCGTGATCGCCTTCGCGCTGGGCCGGCCGTTGATCCGGCTGTCGTTCAACAACGAAAAGTTCAACGCCGCATTCCGATACGCGCTGGTGCGCCTGCGCGACGCCGCCGAGTCGGTCGCGCTGTACCGGGGCGAGAACGTCGAGCGGTCACAGCTGCGGGAACGCTTCCGCGCCGTCGTCGCCAACTACCGGCACTTCATCAACCGGACCATGGTGTTCACCGGGTGGAACCTGTCGATGAACCACATCATCATTCCGCTGCCGTGGGCGCTACAGGCCCCCCGGCTGTTCAGCGGCCAGATCCAGCTCGGGACGGTCAACCAATCGGTGGCGGCGTTCGGCGCCATCCAGGATGCGTTGTCCTTCTTCCGCAATTCCTATGACACGTTCGCCGGCTACCGCGCCTCCATCATCCGTCTGCACGGGTTGGTCACCGCCGACGAGCAGAGCCGCGCACTGCCCCAGCTGGATGTCGCCGACCTCGCGGCGGGCACCGACGGCCTGGTCGAACTCGGCGACGTCGAGGTTCGCAACCCGGCCGGTGAGCAGTTGATCGAGGATCTGAGCCTGTCGCTGGGTGTCGGCGAGGCCATGATCATCACCGGCAAGTCCGGCACCGGCAAGACCACGCTGTTGCGCAGCATCGCCCAGCTGTGGCCCTACGCTTCGGGCTCGGTGCGCTGCCCGCAGGGGCAGAACGAGACGCTGTATCTGTCGCAGGTGCCCTACGTTCCGTTGGGCGATCTGCGAACGGTGGTGTCCTACCCGCACCAGCCCGGCGACCTGCCGGACGAGGCACTGCGAGAGGCCCTGCTCTCGGTTGCCCTGCCGCGCTACGTCGACCGGCTCGACGAGGACGGCGACTGGGCCAAGGTGCTCTCCCCCGGCGAGCAACAGCGGGTGGCATTCGCCCGCGTGCTGCTGACCAAACCCAAGGTGGTCTTCCTCGACGAGGCCACTTCCGCACTCGACGAGCCGCTGGAATTCATGATCTACAGCCTGGTCCGGCGCGAACTGCCCGACACGGTGTTGGTCAGCGTCACCCACCGCACCACCGTGCATCGCCACCACAACACTCACCTGGAACTGCTCGGCGAGGGCCGGTGGCGGCTGGGACGCGTCGAGGAGGGCGAACCAGCCGGCGTGTAGTGCCTGCTGGAGGCGGCTGGCGGCCCGTTGCCGTCACCGGTCTGGTAAGACGGGTGAAACGACACCACGTAGTAAGGTAAGCCTTCGCACAATGCCCAACCGCTGCATGGTGCTCACCCCACCGACCACCAAGGGTTCCTGATGGCCGATTCCAGAGCTCCCCACACGGGGATCGCTCGATGGATCCGTCGATTCGCCATTCCGGTGATTGTCGGCTGGATCGCACTGCTGGCGTTTCTGAGCGCCACCGTCCCCCCGCTCGAGGTGGTGGGCCAGATGCGCTCAGTGTCGATGAGCCCCGACGAGGCACCGTCGGTGATCGCGATGAAGCGCGTCGGCAAGGTGTTCGACGAGTTCCACTCCGACAGCTCGGCGATGATCGTGCTGGAGGCCCAGGGGGACGGCAAGCTCGACGCTGACGCCCACCGGTTCTACAACGACATGGTCGACCGGCTGGAAGCCGACAAGAAGCACGTCGAGCACGTCCAGGACTTCTGGGGCGACCCGCTGACCGAGGCCGGGGCCCAGAGCAACGACGGTAAAGCGGCCTATGTGCAGGTCTACCTGGCCGGCAACATGGGTGAGGCGCTGGCCAACGAGTCGGTGGAGGCCGTCCAGAAGCTCATCGCAGAGCTGTCTCCACCACCCGGGCTCAAGGTATACGTCACCGGGCCCACCGCCCTGGCCGCCGATCAGCAGATCTCCGGTGACCGCAGCGTCAAGATCATCGAAGGCGTCACCTTCGCGGTCATCATCACCATGCTGCTGTTGGTGTACCGGTCGATCATCACGGTGATCCTGGTGCTGCTGATGGTGGTGGTGGAACTGTCCGCGGCCCGCGGTTTCGTCGCGTTCCTGGGCTATCACAACCTGATCGGACTCTCGACCTTCGCGACGCAGCTACTGGTCACGCTCGCGATCGCCGCGGCCACCGACTATGCGATCTTCCTGATCGGCCGATATCAGGAGGCCCGCAGCGTCGGCGAAGACCGAGAACAGGCGTATTACACGATGTTCCACGGCACCGCGCATGTGGTGCTCGGCTCCGGCATGACGATCGCCGGTGCGACATTGTGTCTGCATTTCACCCGGTTGCCGTATTTCCAGACTCTCGGCATCCCGATGGCCGTGGGTATGACGGTCACCGTGTTGGCGGCGCTCACCCTGGGACCGGCGATCATCACCGTGGCCAGCCGCTTCGGCAAGGTGCTCGAACCCAAACGTGCCATGCGGATTCGCTTCTGGCGGCGCCTGGGCGCCTTCGTCGTGCGCTGGCCTGGTCCGGTGCTGCTCGGCACCATCCTGCTGTCGTTGGTCGGCCTGCTCACGCTGCCGGGCTATCGCACCAATTACAACGACCGCAACTACCTGCCCACCGACCTGCCGGCCCAGGAGGGCTACGCCGCAGCCGACCGGCACTTCTCGGCGGCGAAGATGAATCCCGAGTTGCTGCTCATCGAAACCGACCACGACGTACGCAATTCGGCGGATTTCCTGGTGATCGACCGGATCGCCAAGCGAGTCTTCGAGGTGCCCGGAGTCGGCAGCGTGCAGGCCATCACCCGCCCGCAGGGTGAACCGCTGGAGTTCAGCACCATTCCGGCCCAGATGAGTATGGGCGGGGTCATGCAGACCATGAACCGCAAGTACCTCACCGACCGCGCCGACGACATGCTGCTGCAGGCCGACGAGATGCAGAAGACGATCAACACGATGGATCGGATGATCGTGCTGATGCAGGAGATGAGCGGGATCACCCACAACATGGTGGGCAAGATGGACACAATGGTCCTCGACGTCAAGGAACTGCGGGACCACATCTCCGATTTCGACGACTTCCTGCGCCCGCTGCGCAACTACCTGTACTGGGAACCGCACTGCTACAACATCCCGGTGTGCGCGTCGATGCGTTCGGTGTTCGACGGCCTGGACGGTGTCGACACGATGACCGAGAGCATCGAGCAACTGATGCCCGACATGCACCGCCTCGACGAGTTGATGCCTCAGATGGCGACGATGATGCAGCCGCAGATCGAGACCATGCGCACCATGAAGACCATGATGCTGACCATGCATCAGACCCAGAAGGGTCTGCAGGATCAGATGGCGGCGATGCAGGAGAACCAGACCGCCATGGGTGAGGCGTTCAACGACGCCAAGAACGACGACACCTTCTATCTGCCGCCGGAGATCTTCAACAACGCCGACTTCAAGCGGGGCATGAAGAGCTTCATCTCCCCCGACGGAAAAGCGGTGCGCTTCATCATCTCTCACGAGGGTGATCCGCTGACGCCGGAAGGCATCAAGCTCATCGACGGGATCAAACTGGCCGCCAAGGAGGCCATGAAGAACACCCCGTGGGAGGGCTCGAAGATCTACATGGGCGGCACCGCCTCGGCCTTCAAGGACATGCAGGAAGGCAACAACTACGACCTGATCATCGCCGGCATCTCGGCGTTGTGCCTGATCTTCATCATCATGCTGATCATCACGCGCAGCCTGGTGGCCGCCGCGGTGATTGTCGGTACCGTGCTGATCTCGCTGGGGACGTCGTTCGGGTTGTCGATCCTGGTGTGGCAGCACCTGCTCGGGATCGAGTTGCACTTCATGGTGATGGCCATGGCGGTGATCGTGCTGTTGGCCGTCGGCGCGGACTACAACCTGTTGTTGGTGGCGCGGCTCAAAGAGGAACTGCCCGCCGGAATCAACACCGGCATCATCCGCGCCATGGGCGGCAGCGGTTCGGTGGTGACCGCGGCGGGTCTGGTGTTCGCGTTCACCATGATGTCGATGGTGGTCAGCGAGATGATCGTGGTGGCCCAGGTCGGTTCGACGATCGGGTTGGGCCTGCTGTTCGACACTTTGGTGATCCGGTCGTTCATGACGCCGTCGATCGCGGCGCTGATGGGCCGCTGGTTCTGGTGGCCGCAGCTGGTACGCCAGCGCCCGGCCCGCGGCGTGGTGGCACGGGCGATGGAACGGGAACGGCAACAGTCGAACGCGTAGCAGTCACCGCCGGGGCGTCAAGGCGGCGGATTGCAGTCACTATTGAGCAGCAATCCGCCACATAGGTCTAGCCCGCCACTGATGCGGCGATCAACAGCTCGGCGGCGGCGTCGACCCGCTCCCGGTCCGCGGTGACCAGGCCGTCCTGGCACAGCCCCCGCAGGCCCGAGACCACCAATGTGGCACGCGCACAGGCTTTGTCGCTGGGGTAACCGATCGCCGACAAAGCTTGCGCGATCGGGGCGATCATCACCTCGACCGCGGTGCGGGCCGCCTCGCCATAGGTCTCGGGATCGGTGACCGCCAGGCTGAGGACCTGTAGCAACAGGCGCACGTTGCGACGTTCGCCGCCCCGGGTCAGTTCCCGCCACAGTGTGCGTGCGGCGGCCACGAATTCGTCCGCGGTGGTGATGCGGGCGAACATCTCCCCCAGCTGCGGACGGCTCGCATCCAGTGCCTGGGCCAGCAGTGCGGCGCGGTCACCGAAGTAGTACAGCAGCATGCGCTTGCTGGTGCCCAGAGCCTGGGCCATCGGCGCGAGTGACATGTCGCCGATGCCGTGCTGTTCGAGATACTGCACGACACCGTTCAACAGCTCTTCGCGCTTGACGGGATCTGCTGTCCTGGCCACCCCTTGACCGTACCGATCGGTACATCTATAGTCAATGATGTATCAATCGGTACAAGTATTGCGGATCGAGGAGGTCTCATGACCGGACTGCGCGTGGCCGTCGTGGGTGCCGGCATCGGCGGGTTGACCGCCGCGCTCGCCCTGCGCGCCAATGGAATCGACGCGACGGTGTACGAGCAGGCGCACGAGCTCAAGGCGCTCGGCGCCGGGGTCTCCATCGCGACCAACGGATCTCGCATCCTGACCACGCTGGGGGTGGGCGATGCGGTGGCCGCGATCGCCGGTCCGGTCACGCACTATCAGTTCCGCACCTGGCGGGCCGAGCCGATCGCCGGTGAACCGTCGACCCTCGGATTCGGAGATCCGGCGCGCACCTGGTGCCTGCACCGCGGCGAGTTCCAGAGGGTACTGACCGATGCGCTGCCCGCCGAGGCCCTGCGACTCGGCCGCTCCTGCGTCGGAGCCACCGAGCATGGCGACGGGGTACGCGTCGAATTCGCCGACGGCACAACCGCTGACGCGGATCTTTTGGTGGGCGCCGACGGTATTCACTCCCGTCTGCAGGCCAAGGTGACGCACCCGGCGGCGCCCGTGAGCGAGGGAATCATGGCCTACCGCGGGCTGATTCCCGCCGACCGACTGCGTGACGTCATCGATATGAATGCCAGCTCGATGTGGCTGGGTCCCCGGCAGAGCTTCCTGGCCTACCCGGTCTCGGCCGGCGACCTGCTCAACATCGTGGCATTCGTACCGACCAATCTCACCGTCACCGAATCCTGGACCGCCCCTGGTGATGTCGCCGAACTCGCCGACGCCTACCGGGGCTGGGACCCGACCGTGCTGTCGATCATCGGGGCGATGGACACCACATTCCGGTGGGGCATCTACGACCGTGAACCATTGGACCGGTGGTCCACCGACCGGATCACGCTGCTGGGCGACAGCGCCCACGCGGTCACGCCGCACCTCGGGCAGGGCGCCAATCAGGCCATCGAGGATGCGATGACGCTGGCGGTCGTCCTACGCGACGCGCGGGCCGGCGAGCTCAAGGCGCGGCTGCGTCGCTACGAAGACCTGCGCATGGCGCGCACCCGACACGTGCGCGATCAGGCGCGCGCCGCCGGGAGTATCTACCGCTCGACCGACCTCGCTCCGCTCACACAGGCAGAGCAACTGCACAGCATCCTCGACAGCGTCGCGATCAACACCTACGACGCCGAGCGGGTCGCCCAGGACGCGGTGCGCGCCGCCTGAACCCGCTGCCGCGCCAGCTGTTCGGCCTCCTGCGGCGTGACCAGGCGCTCCTGACTGGCGGGATAGCGCCGGCTCTTGATCGGGCACCGGATCAGCGCGAGGGCGATCCGCGCGGGGCGCGCTTCAACTGTTCGGCTGATGTACAAGGCAGTTCGCTCCGTTCCGCTGATCGGTCTTTCTCGACTGTGTCGGATACACGTGCTTCGGGGACATCGGGTTCACGGTTCCCCGGGGAGCATCCGCACCCCAGGGATCATCGGGTAGGCGCCGGCCGGTTGTTGAACCACGGCGGCTGGTGGGACCGCGCCGACCGGCCCGCCGAGCGCCGGCTGATTGCGGTGGCCTCCGGTCAGGATCGACAGCAGCGACGCGTAGTTGTCGATGGCACTGACCAACGCGCCCGGATCGAACGGCACCGCGGGCGCCTGATCGTCGGTGGGCAGCGGCGTCCGCGGCGCGGCTGCCGCCGCTCCGTTGCTCATCATCAGGACCACCAGTGCGCCCACGGCGCTCAACGCCGCGTGCCCGAGCAGCCGGCCCGGTGTGGTGGTCGCAAACATGTCACCTCCCGATCTGGCGTGAGTGCATCGGTTGCACTCGAGTCACTTGGGAAACATTGGTCTACAACGGTCACATTTGGGGCACGACACCGTCACGAATCGCACCCTATGGCGTGGCTAGGCCTTTGCCAGGCGACGGCTGTGAGAGTCTGCCGCGCCCCCGCGGAGCCCAGTAGGGCCGACGGTTGCGGCAACCGGCGTGAATCCTTCTTGCCAGAGGAACTACCTGGCATTTATCGCGTCAATATTGCCCGACTAACTTTGCTCACATTGGTACCGTGCGGCGAGACGAACGGGGAGGCCCATGACGAAGCACACCGCAACCTGCCTCATCGGGGCTCTGGCTGTCGGCCTGGCGGCCACGGCGTGCAGCCCGGTGACCGAGAAGGCCGAGGCGACCACGACGACGGCCCCGGCCGCCACCGCGGCGGGAGACCGTGCGGCGCTGGCGTCGCTCTTGCCGACACCGACGGACGTGCAGCAGAGCAAGGGCCCCGATGACATCGCCGACGGCGGTATCCACTTGCACTACCAGGTCAACGGGTCACCGAACGACGTGATGACCGCCTACCAGAACGCACTGCAGGGCAAGGGATGGGCGCTCACCACGATCATCAGCTCGAGTGGTGGCGGAGGCGGTGGAGCCACGTATACCGGAACTCACGGCGACGCGTACGGGGTGTTCGACGGCGGCGGATACGCCAACACCACCTACATCGATGTCTGCACCTGGGCGGCCAAGCCGGCGAATCCCAACTGCAGCCGCGGCGATCGTTAGCGACGCCCTTTCGCACCGGTTGCGCGCCGGACCTTCGCAACACCGGAGCTCGCGCGGGCCGATTCGGTTGTGGCGCGCCGGCCAACGTTATGACGCTTCCGAAATCACAACGTAGCCAACGTGTTGCGTGGGATCTACCCATCGCCCGCCGGTAAACGCCTTACGCTAGAGGGCATGTCCGGCCCGCCCGCGGGTTCGCGGTCTACGGTTGCCAAGCTGGCAATGCACTGTGTGCTGGCCGGCTTGCTGGTGGCGGTGTTGATGTTCCCCGTCATCGGCGGTGTGGGAATCATGACCGCACGACTGTCCGACACGGTGGCACAGGATTCGGCGCAAGTGCTCGAAGGCGATGCGCCGATCGTCACCACCATGGTCGACGTCACCGGCCAACCGATCGCGTGGCTGTACGAGCAGCGTCGATGGATGGTGCCCAGCGAACGCATCGCCGACACCATCAAGCTGGCGATCGTTTCCGTCGAGGACAAGCGCTTCGTCGAACACAACGGAGTCGACGTCCAGGGAACGCTGAACGGCCTGTTCGGATACCTGCGAGGCATCGAGAACGTGCGAGGCGGGTCGACCCTCGAACAGCAGTACGTCAAGAACTACAACCTTCTGGTCAAAGCGAAAACCGACGCCGAGCGCCGGGCCGCCGTCGAAATCAGCCCCGCCCGCAAGCTGCGTGAGATTCGGATCGCACTGGCGATGGACAAGACGCTCCCGAAGGGCGAGATCTTGGCCCGCTATCTCAATCTGGTCTCGTTCGGCAACGGCGCCTTCGGCGTTCAGGACGCCGCGCGCACCTATTTCGGCGTCGACGCCGCGGACCTCACCTGGCCGCAGGCGGCCCTGCTGGCCGGTGTGGTGCGGTCCACCACCGCGTTGGATCCCTACACGAACCCCGACGGCGCCCTCGCGCGACGCAACCTCGTGCTCGACACCCTGATCGAATACCTGCCGGACCGGGCCGAGGAACTCCGCGCCGCCAAAGCCGCACCCCTTGGCGTGCTTCCTCAAGCCACGCCCCTCCCCCAAGGGTGCATCGCCGCAGGGGACCGCGCCTTCTTCTGCGAGTACGTCCTGCAGTACCTGGCACGCGCCGGCCTCACCATGGAAGACGTCGCGCGCAACGGGTATCTGATCCGCACCACGCTGGACCCCAAAGTTCAGGACAGCGTCAAAGCGGCTCTGAAGAAGTACGCGAACCCCGACGCCGCCGGTGTCGCCAGCGTGATGAGCGTGGTCACACCGGGCAAGGACACCCACCGAGTGGTCGCGATGGGTGACAGCCGCACATACGGACTCGACCTCGATGCCAACCAAACGGTGCAGCCGCAACCTTTTTCGTTGGTCGGTGACGGTGCCGGATCGATCTTCAAGATCTTCACCACCGCCGCTGCCATGGAGATGGGCATGGGCATCAACACTCAACTCGACGTCCCCGGGACATTCATGGGCAAGGGCCTGGGAAGCAGCGACACCCCAGGGTGCCCGAGAGAAACCTGGTGTGTGCGCAACGCGCACGGCTTCCGCAGCCCGCTGAACGTCACCGACGCGCTGGCGCAATCGCCCAATACCGCGTTCGCCAAACTCATCTCCCAGATCGGGGTGCCCCGCGCAGTAGACATGGCGGTGCGACTGGGATTGCGGTCCTACGCCGAACCCGGCAGTGCGCGCGATTACAACCCCGACAATCCCAACGAGAGCATTGCCGATTACGTCAAGCGGCAGAACATCGGATCCTTCACGCTCGGCCCCTTCGAACTCAACGCACTCGAGTTGGCGAATGTGGGGGCGACCCTGGCCTCGGGCGGTATGTGGTGCCCGCCCAGCCCGATCGACAAGATCTTCGACCGCCACGGACGTGAAGTAGGCGTGGAAACGATGCCCTGCGATCAGGCGGTGCCCGAGGGCCTTGCCAACACGTTGGCCAACGCCCTGAGCAAAGACCACACGGGGGGAACGGCTACCGGTGCGGCGAGTTCAGTCGGCTGGAAGCTGCCGATGTCCGGGAAGACCGGCACCACCGAGGCCCACCGGTCATCGGGCTTCCTCGGATTCACCAACCAGTACGCGGCGGCGAACTACGTCTTCGACGACTCCTCCTCACCGTCGGGGCTCTGCTCATACCCGTTGCGAAAATGCGGCGATGGCACCCTTTTCGGCGGAACCGAGCCGGCGCTCACGTGGTACGCCGCGATGAGTCCGATCGCCGACACGTTCGGTCCGATCGCCCTGCCTCCCACCGACCCCCGATACGTCGACGGCGGCCCCGGCGGGCAAGTGCCGAGCGTCACCGGGCTGAAAGTCGACGAGGCACGTAAACGACTGTTGGACGCCGGTTTCCGAGTGGCCGACAAAACCGCATCCGTCAACAGTGAGGCCACCAAGGGTTCGGTAGTCGGTACTACTCCCAGCGGCAGGACGATCCCCGGCTCGATCATCACGATCAACACCAGCACGGGGTACGTGCCGCCGCCGGTCTACATTCCTCCACCCGACCTTCCGCCGCCTCCACCAACCCTCGCCGAGCTGGGACCACCGCCACCGCCGAATGTCATCGAGATCCCCGGGCTGCCGCCGATCACGCTGCCGGCGCCTGCTCCGCCTCCGCCACCACCGCCGCCGCCCCCGGCCTGACGCGGGGGGCGACGACGACGCTGCCGGCGCCAACACATCCGACGTTTGAATATCGACGGAACGGGCAATTCCTGTCGCCGACAGCCCCACCGGGGGTTCCTACGTCGGACGGATTGACCATGATCGTGCTCGGCATCATTCTTCTGCTGATCGGCTATTTCGCCGGTATATCCATCCTCTACACCATCGGCGGGATCCTCGTGGTGATCGGTCTGATCCTGTGGATCCTCGGCGCAGTCGGCCGGCCCGTCGGCGGTCGAAAAGTCTGGTTCTAGCGCCACACGGGTAGAAATCCCTACCCAGGCGTCACAGCGAACGTCGGCAGAAATTTCGGTGAAAACCGGATGCTTCTGCCGGCGTTCGCGTTTCGTCGTCCGCCCAGCCGGTGAGGCGTTCCTGGCCGTCGATATACGTCGCACGCAACCGATTTCGCCGTCGGCAGCGTAGTCGGCACGGACCTACGACACGATCGGCGGTGCGTCGATGCGCGCCGAGATCTGCTTGACGATGTTGACGGCCGAATCCGCAGGCTTGGCGCTACAGGTGTTGACGTCGACCACGATGTTGTTGTTGGCGGACAACGCGCGACCGCAGGCCCAACCACCCGCCTGTGCATTGGTCTGGGTGGTGATCAGGCTCAGCACTCCGCCGTCGGTGGAGATGGGACCGGCCTCCCAATTCGTGCCGGTCTGAGTATGGGTGTAGCGCTTGCACGCCGGCCACTGCCGAACCGAGGCGTCGTAAAAGGCTTTGGCCTGATCGGCGTCGACGAATCGAACCACCGCCTGCTTTGCGTAGTGCGCGATGACGTCAGGCTCGCTCAACGTCATCTCCTGCTCATCGGTGAATCCACTGTCGGCATACACCGGCGCCTGCGCGGCGCCGTCCACCGCGAGACACTCTCGGGGCGCCATGGTCCCGCTGTCGTCGGACATGTGCGAGTCGGTACCGCTGACGGCCATTCCCCCGGCCGCCATTGCCGCATTGATCTGTTCAGGAGAAAGCAACAATCGAGGCAATGTTTTTTGTCTCAGTGGAGTCGGTGGAAACGACGTAATCATCGGTCGTGCCGATGTGGTCTCGGCCGCCTGTTCTGTTGATTCACCGCACCCCGCGGCAAGGGCACAAGCAGCGGCGATGATCACCGTCCTCGTCACAATGCGCATTCGTTATCCCCTCATTTCTGCGCTGTCAGATCTGAGTTGTTGTGACTTTGGCCAAAATGGTCAAATCCAGGGAAGCAACGATGTCGTACTCAAACGTACGACATGAGTGATCAC
Organism: Mycolicibacterium senegalense; assembly: GCF_019645875.1. GTDB lineage: Bacteria > Actinomycetota > Actinomycetes > Mycobacteriales > Mycobacteriaceae > Mycobacterium > Mycobacterium senegalense. Next base: position 3,475,842 of record NZ_CP081000.1, read on the forward strand.
GTTCGAAGACTTTTCGCAACCGTTACCGAAACACCACAACTTCGGGGCGGAAGGTCGTCCGCTGATGAGTGGGGCGGGCGGGGCTCGAACCCGCGACCTAGGGATTATGAGTCCCCAGCTCTGACCAACTGAGCTACCGCCCCTGCACGCATCTGCGCGGCAATATGGTCGCACACGCCACGAGCCCAAATACCAATCAGGGGCTGCGGGCAGGCCTGGCACTGATCTTCATGGGCGCCGCGGGGTCGGTGGGATCATGGCGGACGTGCCTTCTCACGTGTTCGCCTCGGACAATGCCGCACCCGCACACCCCTCGGTGATCGCCGCGATCGCCGAGGCCAACAGCGGCGCGGCCGCGTCCTACGGCAATGACGACGTCACACGTCGCGCTGCCGAGGCCATCAAGGCCACGTTCGACTCCCCCGACGCCGAGGTGCTGTTCGCGCTGACCGGTACGGCGGCCAATGTCATCGCGCTGGCCTCGGCGGTGCGGCCCTGGCAGGAGATTCTGTGCAGCGACATCGCGCATTCACTGGTCGACGAGGCCGGTGGCCCGGTCCGGTTGTCCGGCGCCTCGGTGACGCCGCTGCCCAGTGACAACGGCCTGATCGACCCGGCCCGGCTGGATGCCGCGGTAACCCGCCGCGGGCCGGTGCATCACTCACAACCACGCGTCGTCACCATCACCCAGTCCACCGAGAACGGCCGCGTCTGGACCCCGCAAGCCGTCAAGGACTTCGTCGAGCACGCCCACGATCTCGATCTCCTCGTCCACGTCGACGGCTCCCGCATCGCGAATGCGGTTGCGGCCCTTGGCACCTCGCCCGCCGACGTTGTCGGCGACGCGGACATCATCACCGTCGGCGGCACCAAGAACGGCATGTTGATGGGCGATGCGGTCCTGGTGCGCCGGCCCGAGTTGTTCGACGGGATCCACTTCGTGCAGAAACAGATCGGGCAGCTGGCCAGCAAGCAACGTTTCGTCGCGGCCCAGTTCGAGGCCATCCTGCGTGACGGGCTGTGGCTGCGGACGGCCACCCATGCCAACCGGCTGGCCGCGCGCCTCAGTACGGGGTTGCGGGCACTGGGCCTGAGGCTGGCCGCACCCACCGAAGCCAACGAGATTTTCGTCGACCTCGAGCCCGACGCCTACGCGGCGGTCTCCGCTGAGTACGCCGTGCACCGTCCCGACCCGGGGCTGCCCACGGTGCGGTTCGTGTGTTCGTGGGCGACCACCGAAGCCGAAGTGGACCGCGTGCTGGGAGTGCTTTCGTCGATTTCTACCTGAGGGCGGTGGTTTCGACGCGGCGGCAACCCTCTGGTGGAAAGCGGCGCGCACGCCGGGCGGGACCCGAAAGCTCGGCAAGCCTCAGCTGTAGATCGGCTGCCCGTCGGCCCCGAGCCGGTATTCCTCGGTGCCTTCGTCGACGCGGGCCGCGTCGGCGCCCAGGGCCACGGCCACCTTGTTACACGCGTTGCGCATCACGTCGAGGGTCAGTTCGATCGCCTCGCCCTCGGAAAAGTGTTGACGTAGCTCGTCGCCGGACACCTGGGCGGGTGTCCAGATGAGCGCGTCGACGTAGCGCAGTGCCGCCTTGTGCCGATCGGACAGGTCGGAGTTCTCGAAATCGTCGATGGCGTCGTAGTCGGACTCAGTGGCACCGGCCTCCAGCGCCGCGGATTCCCGCAGTGACTTGCACAGCCGGCAGTTGTGCTGGCGCGCCCCGCGCAGCCGCACGATCTCGGAGGTCACCGGATCCAACTCGCGCATCCGGCCGACAGCCGGCACGAAGGTGTCCAGCACATGGTCCGCCGGATTGGTGTCGTGGTCCCAGACGACCGGGTCATCCGGCCATCCCACGCCGAGGACGGACAAGCCGGCACGCATTCGCGGCACGAAGTCGGCCACATAGATCAGCGTCGCCACGGTGAACACGTCAGGTCCGAGCAGATCGGAGAACGCGGCCCGCTGCGCACTGTTGATACCGGTGACGTCGATGCTGAACTGCTCGGCGAACTCGGTCACCATCGGGTCGACGGCACCGCCTCGGGTCTCGGCGGGCAGCGGCGGCAACCCCAGTGTCAACGCACAAACCTCGCGCACCGCGGCGTTGATATCGGCCAGCTTCGGAGGCGACATCGCCACCAGGTGCGTCAACTCATCGAGCGCTTCGGCAGACACACCGGCAGTATCCATCACCGCAGGCGACGTCGTGGGGGTTACTCGGGCGTAGCCCGCACGGCCCTTCGCGATCGCCTTACCCATGGCCACGTCATAAGTGCCCACACCCCTGCCACCAGGGCGCTGGCCACCAACACATAGACCGGCCACGGGCCCATCAGGTCCAGCAGGGACACGGTCGAGGGTTTGGCGTTGAGGAAGCCGTAGTTGGTTCCGGCAAGGGCGTTGAACGCCATGGTGACCACGGCCCACACCCCGGTCACCGCCACCACGAGTCGATAGTCACGCCAGTTCGGCCACATCCCCCGGCCCCAGGTCAAATAGATCGCCGCCCACACCACGAGCAGGTGGACCGACCAGAAGGCCAGGAACTCGTAGTGCGGGAAGTCGGGGCTCTTGAGGACCGGTGAGACGAGCGCCTGTGTGCTCAACACCAAGCCCCAGTAGTAGGTGAGCACGAAGGCCCAGTGCCGTTGCGACCACAATGCATACGCGCCCGCCACGGTCGCCAGGTCGGTCAAGCGCAACGGCACGGAGCGTACGACCGACGGCGGGATGAGCGTATAGACGAACATCGCGACGTAGGTCGCCGCGGTCACGGTTGCGAGGACCCGGCCCAGTACCCGTGCCTGCCGTTCGTTCTGGCGGCGCCCGAGCCACACCAACACCACTGCCCCGACGACGAATACGGCGATGGCGGCCCAGTGCGACGGACCGTACGTCGTGAATTGCCGTTGGGACAACACCGTCAGCTCATTGTGCCTGGCTCACCGAGGACATGTGGAAATCAGGGATCCGCAGCGTCGGCATGGACGCCCGGGTGGCCCAGTCGCCCCACTCGCGCGGCAGGGTGACCTCGCTGACACCCGCCTCGGTGGTGCGCCGCAACAGGTCCAGCGGGCTCTCGTTGAACCGGAAGTTGTTGGCCGCGGCGGTCACCTCACCGTCTTCGATCAAGTAGACACCGTCGCGGGTCAGCCCGGTCAACAGCAGCACGGTCGGGTCAACTTCGCGGATGTACCACAGTGTGGTCAGCAGCAGGCCGCGCTCGGTGCCGGCGATCATGTCGGCCAATTCGACTGCGCCACCGGTCATCAGCAGATTGTCGGCGGGAACCGCCACGGGCGCACCGTATTCGGCGGCCACCGCGCGCGGATAGGCCAGCGCATTGACCACGCCATCGCGAATCCAGTCCACCCGGCCGATGTCCATGCCGTTGTCGAAGATCGACACCCGCTCGGAGGAACTCGGCACCGCGACGAACGGTTGGCAGGCCAGCTCGCCCGCGAACGGGTCGGAGTACAACGTCAGGCCCAGTTCAGTGAGCTTCTCCCCCACTCGCGTCCCACCGGGTGCCGACAGCGCGGTGCGCCCCTCCTGTGCGCCGCGACCGTCCATCGCCCAGGTCAGGTAGATCATCATGTCGGCCACCGTCGAGGGCGGCATGAGCGTCTCATAACGGCCGGCAGGCAGCTCGACTGTCCGCTCTGCCCACCCCAACTTCAGCGACAACTCATCGAGCAGCGAATCCACCCGCACATCAACGAAATCCGGGGTGCTCACCCCAGCCCAGGCGCTCGCCCCGTTCCGCTTGGCGTTGATCTCCACCGAACCGGTGGGCTGGGTGTAGCGGCGACGCAGGCCGGTCGAGGTCGCCACGAACGTCGTCTCCATGACATGGCGGGCATAGCCGTAGAGCTGGTCGGATCCGGCGAACCCTTTGGCCAGATCACCGGCGATGCCGGTGAAGACCTGCGCACCGGTACCCACCACCGGGGCATCCCAGTCCGCAGGCACTCCGGTGCCCGCCAACGGCGCTGCGGCGTCGCGAGCCTCGGGTGAGGCCAGCGCGGCGCGCTCCGCGGCGGCCACCAGGTCCGGGATTACCGCCGGATCCACTTCAGTCGAGCGCACCGATCCGACATGGGCCGCCTCACCGCGGCGCACGATCGAGATCACCGTGATGGTACGGCTGACCGTCTCGCCGTTGGTGGTCATCGAATTCCCGGCCCAGCGCAGCGACGCGTCGGCCCGGTCGGTGACCAGGACGGTGGTCTCGGTGGCAGGATCGGCTGCGCCCAAGGCGATGTCGATGACCTGCTGTGCGCCGATCATCGGCCGCCCTCCGTCCGGGTGTTCAGTACGTTGATGCCGCGGAACAGCGCGCTGGGGCAGCCGTGACTGACCGGGGCCACCTGCCCGGGTTGGGCCTTGCCGCAGTTGAACGCCCCGCCGAGGCGCCAGGTCGACTTTCCGCCGACGGCTTCCATCGCCCCCCAGAAATCGGTGGTGGTGGCCTGATAGGCCACGTCCCGGACCTGCCCGTCGAGCCGTCCGTCGCGGATACGGTAGAACCGCTGGCCGGTGAACTGAAAGTTGTACCGCTGCATGTCGATCGACCAGGATTTGTCGCCGACGATGTAGATGCCGTCGGATACGCGGGAGATCAGGTCGTCGGTGCTGACGTCCTCGGGGCCAGGTTGCAACGAGACATTGGCCATGCGCTGGATCGGAACATGATGCGGCGAGTCGGCGTACGAACAGCCGTTGGAGCGGGCCTCGCCGAGTCGAGGTGCGAACACCCGGTCCAGCTGGTAGCCGACGAAGACCCCGTCGCGCACCAGATCCCAGCTCTGCGCCCGCACCCCTTCATCGTCGAAACCGACGGTGGCCAAGCCGAATTCGATCGTGCGATCGGCCGTCACGTTCATCACCGGTGAGCCGTAGCGCATGATGCCGAGCTTGTCCGGGGTGGCGAACGACGTGCCGGCGTAGGCCGCTTCGTAGCCGATGGCCCGGTCGTATTCGGTGGCGTGGCCGATCGATTCGTGGATCGTCAGCCACAGGTTGGACGGGTCGATCACCAAGTCGGTGGGACCGGCGACCACCGAGGGCGCCTTGGTCTTCTCGGCCAGCAGCGTCGGCAGCTCGGCGAGCTCAGCGGTCCAGTCCCACACCTCGTCACCGGACAGCGCTTCCCAGCCCCGCGCGGTCGGCGGGGCCAGCGTGCGCATGGTCTCGAACGACCCGGCCGCCGAATCGACGGCCACCGCCTCCATCGTCGGCATCACCCGCACCCGCTGCTGGGTGATCGAGGAGCCGAACGTATCGGCGTAGAAGGTCTGCTCCTTGACCGCGTGCACTCCGGCCGAGACATGGTCCACGCCGTCGGCCGCCAGCAGGCGCCCGGAGTATTCGCCGAGCAGGGCGATCTTGTCGGCGGCAGGGACGACGAACGGGTCGACGCCGTAATCGGAGACCCACGACACATCGGTGTAGACCGGTTCGCCGGCCAGCTCGATCCGCTCGGCATTGAGCGGCGCAAGCGTGGTGGCCACCTGCACCGCCCGACGAGCCGTCTGCGCCGCCACCTCGGGCGCCAGCTCTGCGTGGGAGGCGAAACCCCACGCACCGTCCACGATCACCCGCACCGCCAGACCTACCTCACGGTTGACCACCGACATCTCCAACTCACCGTCGCGCAATTGGATGATCTCGGTGGTGATGCGGTGAATCCGCAGATCGGCATAGCTGGCGCCGGCCGCGACCGCCGCGGACAACGCCGCGTCAGCCAACTCGGACCGGGGCAGCTCCAGGAAATCGGCGTCCACGCGTCGTTGAGCTGTCACGCCCCCACGGTAGCGGCGCCGCGGAGGCGGGTTGGTTCAGGTGCGCGCAATCCGGCTCAGCCAGGCGTCCACGTCGCGGTGCCGAGTGAATCGGACGATGTGCAGGTGAGGCAACTGCGGTCCCAGCGTAGGGATGGTGTCGCGGAGCTTGTTTCGGGTGCGGAATCCCCAGCGCAAGATATGGTCCGGGTCGGTGAAGATGGTGCGCAGCGGCGGTTCGATGTTGCCGTTCCACAGCTCGAGGCGGCCGACACGCCTGCGCACGGTGCGACGCGTCAACTGGCGCATCGCGACCGGGGTTGGCAGGTCCAGCCACAGCAGGGTGTCGGCTCGCGCCAGGATCTGGCCGCGCACAGCGCGGTACTGCCATTCGATCACCCAGGAATCCCCGGCGATGAACTGTTCGACGTCGTCGACGAACGTGGGGCGAGGTTGCCATCCCGGTCCGTGATACAGGCTGTCGATCTCGACGTACGGCAGATCGAACTGGTGCGACAGTCGCTTGGCGAGCGTTGTCTTGCCCGACCCCGTCGTGCCGGCGACGGCGATACGCCGCGGCTCCCAGGTCACCGAATCTTGAGCCGTCAACACCAGACCGATCGTAACGAGGCATACCGTGGGGACATGACGAACCTCAGCAGGCGGACGGTCCTGGGTGGCGCGGCGGCGGCTGCCGGTGCGGCCGCGGTGGGATTCAGTGGCTACGAGCTGTTGGGGCGGCGCACACCGAGTGCGGCCGGCCGGCCCAACATTCTCGTCGTCATGGTCGATCAGATGCGGGCCCCGCAGTGGTTCCCCGATGCGCAGCAGCTCGGTGCACTGCTGCCCAATCTCGACCGGCTACGGGCCCGCAGCACGTCCTTCGCGTCGCATTACAGCGCGTCGAACATGTGCACGCCGTCGCGCGGGGTGCTGACCACCGGGCTGTACTCCCATCAGACCGGCTGTCTGTACACCGGCGAAGGTCCCACCGAGTCGACGCTGGCCGCCCGGTTCCCCACCTGGGGCACGATGCTGCGCGACGCCGGATACCGCACCTGGTGGTGGGGCAAGTGGCATCTGGGCAGCGCGGCCGACAACACTCCAGACGGGCTGGACGTCCACGGGTTCTCCGGGGGCACCTACCCGTCGCCCAACGGTGCACCGAATCAAGGCCTGCAACAGGATCCGTCGATCGTCGACCAGTTCACCGGGTGGTTCGATGCGCACGCGAACGACGGCCCCTGGTGCACCACGGTGTCGTTGGTCAACCCGCACGACATCTGCTGGTGGCCGAAAAACCCTCTGCCGGAAGATGTTCCGCACGTGTTCGACGGCAAGCCGGTCAACTTCGAGACCGCAGAGGATCTGCGTCGCCGGGGCAAGCCACAGTTGCAGATCGACTACATGAACTTCATGTCGCCGCTGATGACCGGCGCGATGGACTACGCCGGGCCCGAGGCGGCCGCACAGTGGGCGCGGTGCCTGGACATGTACCTGTGGCTGCATCAGCAGGTGGATGCCCAGATCGGCCGGGTGCTCGACACACTCGCCGCCCGACCGGAGATCGACGACAACACCATCGTGGTGTTCACCTCCGATCACGGCGAATACGCCGGCTCGCACGGCCTGCGTGGCAAAGGCGCCGCAGTCTATGAGGAGAGCATCCGGGTGCCGCTGTACATTCGGGATCCGTTCGGTCAGCTGACCCCGACTGCCGGCGCGACCCGGACGCAGCTGACGTCCAGCGCCGACCTGGCGCCGCTGCTGCTGACCATCGCGCACGGCGGGCCCGGGTGGCGGTCCGACTCTCGCTATTCCTACCTGTCGGGCCGTGCCGACATCGCGGGGATCGCCGCCGACCCCGCTGCGGCCGGCCGGCCGTGGATCGCACACGCCACCGACGACATGTCGGTGGAGGAAATGGCCGCGTTGATGAAATCCCCACTGGCGAAGAAGTTCTTCGGCGCTTCCGCTCCGCCGACGGAGATCCCGACTTCGGCACCCAGCCACATCGTCGCGGTGCGGACCGCGCAGGCCAAGCTCGGCATGTACACGTACTGGAAGCCCGGCAGCATGGACATCGACACGTCGCGACCGATCCATCACGAGTTGTACGACTACACAACCGATTCAGGGCGGCAGGAGCTCGACAACCAGGCCGGCCGCAACCCGAAACAGGCCGACCTTCAGGCGCTTCTCGATCACGAGGTGATGCCCGAACTTCGGGCGCCGTTGCCGAGTTTCCTGAACGAGGCGCAGGAGCAGGGGTTGGCGAATATGAAGGAGCTCGCCACGCTTCGCGGAGGCTGAGCCGACCAAAGCAGCACGGAGGCTACGGCTGACGTACTAGCTTGACGTCATGCGTGTATTGGTCACCGGCGGTACCGGGTTTGTCGGCGGCTGGAGCGCGAAAGCGATTGCCGATGCCGGACATTCCGTGCGTTTCCTGGTGCGCAAACCGGACCGGCTGCACACCAGTGTGGCCAAGCTCGGGGTTGACGTCTCCGATCATGCCGTCGGCGACATCACCGACCGGGACTCGGTGATGGCTGCACTCGAGGGCTGCGATGCCGTCCTGCACAGCGCGGCACTGGTCGCCACCGACCCGAGCCAGACCGCGCGGATGATGAACACCAACATGGACGGTGCGCGCAACGTGCTCGGCGGGGCGGTCGAACTGGGCCTCGACCCGATCATCCACGTATCGAGCATCACGGCGTTGTTCAATCCCGACGTGGAAACACTGGAAGCGGATCTGCCGGTGTTCGGCGGGAGCGACGGCTACGGGCGGTCCAAGGCCCAAGTCGAGATCTACGCCCGTGGAATGCAGGACGCCGGCGCGCCGGTGAACATCACCTATCCCGGCATGGTGATGGGCCCGCCGGTCGGCAACCAGTTCGGGGAAGCCGGCGAGGGCGTGGCCGCCGCACTGCAACTCGGGGCGATCCCTGGTCGCAGTGCGGCCTGGACCATCGTCGACGGTCGCGACCTGGCAGCGCTGCATGTCGCACTGCTGGAACCCGGTCGCGGCCCCCGCCGCTACATGGCCGGCGGCCACCGCATCCCGGTGGACCAGCTGGCCAAGCTGCTCACCGAGGTCGGGAACAAGACCATGTTCGCCGTCCCGGTGCCCGACACCGTGCTGCGCGTGGCCGGACAGGTGCTCGACCGCATGGGCCCCTTCCTGCCATTCCAGACACCGTTCACCGAAGCCGGGATGCAGTACTACACCCAGATGCCGGCATCCGACGACTCACCGAGCCAACGGGATCTCGGCATCACCTACCGAGATCCACGAATCACGTTGGCCGACACGGTCGCCGGATTCCGAAGCCTCAACAACTGACGTCAGTTCCCGGTGACCTCGCCCGCAGTCTGCACCACGGTTGCCGACGGAGCACCGCCACCCAACTGGCGGGCCACGAAGTCAGCCGCCTGGACTGCCATCCCGTTGTCCTTGTAGGAGCTGTGCGCGGCGCGGTTCAAACCGCCGGGATAGCAGATCGGGTCGCCGGGGGCACACAGCTGGATGGTCTTGGCCACGTACGGCGCACCGATCGCGATGGGCGGTGCGCTGCGGTCGGCCAAGCCCAGCACGAAGTCGTCGGGTGTGCCGAACAGCGCCACGGCCGCCACGTGCGAGGCAACCGATGCGGGCATCGGGCCGCTGATACCGGCGGGCAGGACGTATCCGGCGGGCACAGAACTCGAGGTGGTGTAGCCCGCCACCGCAGCACCCTGTGAGTAACCTCCGAGCACGATCTTGGTCGCCGGGCAGTTCGCGGCGATCGATTGGATCCGGTTGCTCGCATCGGCGATGCCGTCGACCGCCTGGCCGAAGTTCAGTGATGCCGGGTAGTTCACCCCGTACACGTCGACGGACTTGCCGGGCAGATCGGCGGTGAGTGCGTCGACGAACGCCTGGCCGGTGGCCCCCACTCCTGGTGCCTCGTTGGTGCCGCGGGCGAACACGACCTCGACGTCGGCACATCCGTCGGCGGCGTTGGCGGAGGCGATCGGGCCGGCCAGCGAACCGAAGAGCAGGGCGGCCAACGCGAGTGCGGTGAAGATCGTGGACTGTGCCACCGTGGAGATCACGCTGCCCTTTCGGGCTGACTGCGCTGTGTTCATGAGGTTAACCCCCGGTCCTTCTGTCGCTGTTACCAGCTACAAGCGCAGAGCCGGGACTTCGATTCCGGAGCGGTCAAGTGATGTACGTCATCTGAGCAAATCGCACGTCCGGGATGATCCGGAATGATTTCGGCGTTGGGCTTGCCCACCGTGGCGCGTCCGATTCACCAACCGCTTTAATAGCCCGATGGCCACCTCGCGTGTCCGCACTACCGCACTGGGGTATGCGCTTGTCGCCCCCAGCCTGTTCGGCGTGGTTACCTTTCTTCTGTTGCCCATGCTCGTGGTGCTCTGGCTCAGCCTCCAGCGATGGGATCTGCTCGGGCCGATCGAGTATGTGGGACTGGACAATTGGGCCTCGGTGTTCACCGATTCCTCGTTCGCCACCTCGTTGGTGGTAACGCTGCTGTTCGTGCTTTTGGTGGTGCCGACGCAAACGGTGCTCGGCCTGATCGCTGCCTCGCTGCTGGCTCGGGGCCTGCCGGGCACCGGCTTCTTCCGCACCGTGTACGTGCTGCCGTGGATCTGCGCGCCGCTGGCGATCGCGGTGCTGTGGAAGTGGATTCTGGCCCCCACCGACGGCGCGGTGAGCACTGTGCTGGGGCGACAGGTCGACTGGCTCACCGACCCTGGATTGGCCCTGCCGGTGGTCTCGGCCGTGGTGATATGGACCAACGTCGGATACGTCACGCTGTTCTTCCTGGCCGGCATCCTCAACATCCCCGCCGATGTGCACAACGCTGCCCGCACCGACGGCGCCACCGACTGGCAGCGGTTCCGCCACATCACCCTTCCGATGCTGCGCCCGACCATGTTCTTCGTACTGGTGACCGGAATCGTCAGCACCGCTCAGGTATTCGACACCGTATACGCGTTGACCGCGGGTGGTCCGCAGGGTCACACCGATCTGGTGGCCCATCGCATCTATGCCGAGGCGTTCGGCGCGGCGGCAGTGGGCCGAGCCTCGGTGATGGCGATCGTGTTGTTCGTCATCCTGGTCGGCATCACGCTGCTTCAGCATGTGTACTTCCGCCGCAGGATCAGCTATGACCTCACGTAACGCACTGACCTATGCGGCCCTTCTGCTCGGCGCGGTGATCACTCTGTTGCCCTTCGGGCTCGGGCTGCTGACCTCGTTCACCTCGGCCCGGCAGTTCGCCACCGATCCTCCGCTGTCGCTGCCCAGACCACCGACACTGGAGAACTACGTCGGGCTGTCGGGTGCGGGTTTCGGTCGCGCTTTCGTCGTGACCGCGTTGGTGACCGCGGTGATCCTGCTGGGTCAGCTGGTGTTCTCTGTGCTCGCCGCGTATGCCTTCGCCCGGCTGGAGTTTCCGGGTCGCGACGCGCTGTTCTGGGTCTACATCGCCACGCTGATGGTGCCGGCGACGGTGACCGTGGTTCCGTTGTATCTGATGATGGCCGAGGCCGGATTGCGCAACACCTTCTGGGCGCTGGTGCTGCCGTTCATGTTCGGCTCGCCCTATGCGATCTTCTTGCTACGCGAGTACTTTGGGTCCATTCCGCGCGACCTGATCAACGCGGCCCGCCTCGACGGCGCGCACACCCTCGACGTCATCACCCACGTGGTGGTGCCCGCCAGCCGGCCGATCCTGGTCACCCTGGCGCTGATCACCGTGGTGAGCCAGTGGAACAACTTCCTGTGGCCCTTGGTGATCACCAGCGGCAGCAAGTGGCAGGTGCTCACGGTCGCGACCGCCGGGTTGCAGACCCAGTACAACGCGCAGTGGACGCTGGTGATGGCGGCGACCACGGTGGCGATCGTCCCGCTGATCGTGTTGTTCATCGCGTTCTCACGCAACATCGTCCGTTCGATCGTCGTGACAGGCATCAAATGAGACGCTCCACCCTGCTGGCCACGGGCCTGGCCCTGACCATGGCCGTCCTGCTCGCCGCCGCCGTCCTGTTGGGTCACACGACCGAGCCCGCAGGCCGCACCGTGATCACCGTGCGCTTGTGGGACCCCCAGGTCGCCGCCGCCTACCGGGAGTCCTTCGCGGAGTTCAATCGGGAACACCCGGATATCGACGTGCGGGTCAACACCGTCGCGTATTCGTCCTACTTCGACAGCCTGCGCACCGATGTGGCCGGTGGCAGCGCCGATGACATCTTCTGGCTGTCGAACGCCTACCTTGCCGGTTACGCCGACAACGGCCGACTGCTCGATATCGGAGCGACCTTGGGCCCCAATGCCGCCCGCGCCTGGGAACCCTCGGTGGTCAACCAATTCACTCGTAACGACACCCTGTGGGCGGTGCCGCAACTGACCGATGCCGGGATCGCGGTGTACTTCAACGCCGACCTGCTCGACGCCGCCGGAGTCGACCTGGCCGAACTGACCACGTTGCGCTGGTCCAACGGGCCCGATGACACCCTGCGGTCGCTTGCGTCCCGCCTCACCATCGACGAACAGGGCCGGGCGGCCGGCACCGACGGCTTCGACACCGGCCGCATCCGGCAGTGGGGCTACAACGCCGCCAACGACCTGCAAGGCATCTACCTCAACTACATCGGCTCGGCGGGCGGCATTTTCACCATCGGCGACCGCTTCGCATTCGACAACCCGCAGGCGGTCGAGGCGTTCGATTATCTGGTTCGGCTGATCAACGACGATCATGTTGCCCCACCGGCCTCGGCCACCAACAACAACGGAGACTTCTCCCGCAACATGTTCCTGCAGGGCCGCATGGCTCTGTTCCAGTCCGGCACCTACAACTTGGCCGCCGTCGCGAACCAGGCCCGGTTCCGGTGGGGTGTGGCGATGTTGCCGGCTGGACCGAAGGGCCAAGTCAGCGTCACCAACGGCATTGCCGCAGCTGCGAACTCGGCGACCCGCCACCCGGATGCGGTACGCGCGGTGTTGTCATGGATGGGCAGCAAACGCGGCAACGCATACCTCGGCGCCGAAGGCGTCGCCATCCCGGCGGTGCTGGCCGCTCAGCCGGTCTACCACGACTACTGGGCGCGGCGCGGGGTTGATGTCAGCCCGTTCTTCCGGGTGTTGAACGGCCCTCGGATCCCCGCTCCGGGCGCGGCCGGCTTCCCGGCCGGATATCTTGCACTCAAGCCGTATTTCGATGAAATGTTCCTGGGCCGTCGCGATGTCGAGAAGTCCCTGGCCGATGCGCAGTGGGCGGCCAATTCCGCAGCGGCTCGCTGATCGCGAGAAAACCAGGGCCCTGACGCCGCGTAGTTCGCTTACATTGGGCTGATGCCCCAGCACACCAGTGCACAGCGCCGCCGGACAACGGTGGCGCTGTTTGCCGTAGCCACGTTGGTCTTCGCCCCGGCGTGTGCGGCCGAGCACTCGCCCAGTTCCTCGGCACCGGCCGCGCCCCAGAGCGACGCCGGATTCGCCCCGTCCGCCCCGGCGCCCGAAGCCGGCCCGTCGATGAAGGACGCACCGGTACCCACCGAGGTCAAACGCGACATCGTCAAGACGGCATCGATGTCGATCACCACCGGCAATCCGGCGGCGGTGGCGGACAAGGCGGTCTCACTGGCCACCGACGCCGGCGGCCGGATCGACAGCCGCTCGGAGGACGCCGGTTCCAGTTCCGGCCGCGCACACATCGCTCTGGCGCTTCGGGTCCCGGCCGCCAAACTCGAAGGCACACTCGACGAGTTCAAGAAACTCGGCACGGTGCAGACCGTCGAGGTCCGCGCCGACGACGTGACCTCACAACGGGTCGATCTCGACGCCCGCATCACCGCCCTCCAGACCTCGGTGGACCGGCTGCTCGGCATCATGCGCGACGCCAAGGACCCCGACGCGTTGATCAAGGCGGAGCAGGCATTGTCGCAGCGCCAGGCCGACCTCGACAGCCTGCGTGCCCAACGGAACCAACTCGGCGATCAGATCGACTACAGCACAGTCAATCTCGACATCACCGCCGAGCAGATCGGCGGCCCGACCCCGCAGTATCAAGGGTTCTGGGGCCAGGTCGAGCGAGGCTGGCACGGCTTGGTGTCGGTGGCCTCGGGCGTGGTGATGCTGTTCGGCCTGTTCCTGCCGTGGCTGGCGGTCGTCGTCATCGCTGCCGGGATCATCGTGGTGGCGGTCCGGCTGACCAGGTCGCGTCCGGGCTCTCGGTCAGCGTCGGGGCAGGCTGGTGGGCAGGATCGTCAGCTCCAGGACCAAGGCACTGCCACACACCACGAGCAGGACGGCGAAGGCGATCCAGTCTCGCCGCCGGGGTCGTGACGGCGCCGCCGAGATCTGGCCCGCGCCACCGCGCGCGGTGATGGCATCACCCATCTCGTCGCCGCGGCGCAACGCCACGGTGACGGCTGCGGCCAGCAGGTCGATCAGGTTGGCCACGCGTTGTTTGCGCCGCGCTCGGAACGTCTCGGCCGGCTCGACGGGCCGCAGCCGGTGCGCCGCATATAAGGTCCGGAATTCGTCGATCAGCATCGGAAAAGCCCGCAGCGCCAGCGCAACGGTCACCGCCCAGTCGTGCACGGGGATGCGCAGCACTCGCAGCGGCCGGCCCAGGGTGGCCACCGCCGGCGCGATGTCGGCCACATTGGTCGTCCACGACACCAGGGCGCCCAGACCCAGCAACACGATCGACAACGCGGTGATGCGCAGGAAATTGAGCAGCCCGCCCAGACCCAGTTGCACCGAACCGATATCGACGAACGGCGAGCCACCGGCGAGCGCGGCGAGCGCCCCACCGATCACCAACAAGATCCACAGGAAGAAGGGAATCGACGGCAGCACACCTCGCGGGATGCGGGCCAGCCGCGCGGTCACCAGGACCAGCACGGCGACGAACATGATCGGCACCCATCCGGGGTAGAACGTCAGCAGCACGCCGATGCCCGCGACGGCCAGCAGCTTCGTGCCGGCCCACAATCGATGGATGACGGTGTCGCCGGGTACCGGGCGCAACAGCACGACGGGCTTGCGCTGACCCTGTGTCGGGGCGGTCATCGGGCACCTCCGGCAGCCGTCGGTGCGAGGGCCAGTTCGCCCTGGTGCAGATGCAGGGTGCGCGGGCACAAGCTTTCCAGGCCGGTGAAGTCGTGCGAGATGACCACCACGGTCAGCCCGTTGTTGTGCCGCAGATCCTCCAGCAACCGCAGCAGCCCCCGCTGGCTGGCAGCGTCAAGGCCGGCCAGCGGCTCGTCGAGGATCAGCGCACGCGGTGAGCGGGCCAGCAGCCCGGCCAGCACGACGCGCCGCATCTGACCGCCCGAGAGCTGATCGATGCGGCGCTGGGACAGCGCCGCATCCAGTCCGACCATCTCCAGCGCGCCCGCGATGCGATCGTCCTCACGTGCCGCGAATCCTGCGGCCGAGGCGATTTCACGTCCGACGGTGCTGCGCATCAACTGCAGGCGGGCGGCCTGGAACGAGATCGCCACCGAGCCCACCTGCTGGGCCACCGGCACCCCGTCGAGCAGGCAGGCGCCGTAGGTGGGAACGGTCAGCCCGGCCATGATCCAGGCCAGCGTCGATTTGCCGGACCCGTTCAGGCCGTGCACCAGGACACCGTCGCCCTCGTTGACGGTGAACGTGATGTCACGCAAAGCCGTTTTCGCCCAGGGAGTTCCGCTGGCGTATTCATGTCCCACACCGGTGAGCTCCAGCACCGGTGCGCCGTGGCCGGTGCCGGACGTTGCTGCCACGGGCACCGCGGAGGTCTGCACCATGTCGGTGTTGTCGGCGGTGCCGCCGTTACCGCGCAGCGCCACGGTGCGATCGGCGGAATCGGCCTCGTCGTTGTAATGGGTGATGTGCACCAATGACATCTGGTGGTGATCGGTCAGTCCCGACAACACGTTCATCAACGTGTCGCGCCCCTGCTGATCGACCATGCTGGTGACCTCGTCGGCGATCAGCAGCGAGGGTTCGCGGGCCAGCGCGCCGGCGACCGCCAGCCGTTGCAGTTCGCCCCCGGACAGTCCCCCGGTGTCACGTTCGGCCAACCCGTCCAGCCCGACCTCGGCCAGCAGTCGCTCGACATCGGCGGTGGCGCCGACGGGAAGCCCCCACACCACGTCGTCGGCCACCCGGGTGCCCAGCACCTGGCTCTCCGGGTGCTGCATCACCACGGCGGTGCCGCCGATGCGGCCCAGGCCCACGGCACCGGCGCGCTCGATACTGCCCGAAGTGGGTTGGCGTCCGGCCAACATGAGCATGAGAGTGGTCTTGCCCGAGCCGTTCGGCCCCGTCACCGCGACGTGTTCGCCTGGCTGCAGTTCCATCGACATCGGGCCCAGCGCGTCGCGCTCGACGCCCGGGTAGCGGAACCGCACATCGGTCAGCCGGAGCGGGACAGGCGCCGGGGTTGCCCGCTCGTCGTCGTCGGCGGCGTCGAGTTTGTGGACGTCGGGGACCCCGAGCAACCTGGCCAGGATGCGCGACAATGCCCACCAACCGATCATGCTCACGGAGGTGATGCTGGTGATGCCGAGGAACAGCATGAGCAGCGGCCAGTAGTCCAGCATCGTGGCGAAGGTCGTCCGCAGTGGTTCGGCCGCCGCGTCCAGCATGGGAATGCGCTCCAGGACCGTGGCGATCCCTTCGATACCTGCGCTCAGCGAATCGAAGATCAGGCTGCGCAGTCGCGTCAGCACGGAGAGCGCCGCGATGATCGCCGCTCCGAACAGTGCGCCGGCCACGATGGAAGCGCAGAACGCCGTGCCGGTGCCGCGCCCGCGGCGTTTGACCACGCCGGTCAGTCCGCCGATGTAGGCGCAATCGACGACCGTCATCGCGCCACCCATGCCCGCGATCAGAAACGCGATCGTGCCGGCGGCGACGGTCGCGGCCAGCAGGACCCGCAGCCGATAGCGGTAGGCCAGCAGCCCCATCGGCACCGTGCCCAGAACCGAAAGCCCGCCCGCGAACGGCACCACCACGGCGATGATCGCGGTGGCCGCACACAGCGCCGCCATCACCGAAGCCTGCGCGAGCTCGCCAGGGGTTAGGCCGCGCCGAGGCGTCGTCGCCGGGGGTTTCGCGGTCATCGTTCGATTCTGCCAGCCGCGATCGCGGCCGGCGGGTGCCCGTTGTGTGAGCGAGAGCACGCCCGATGACTAGACTACATAGCAAATCTATGTAATATGGTGGGCATGTCGACCCCGACCGAGGATGCCACGGTATCCGACAACGCCGAACTCGGCGCTGATCTGCTGTCAGTCGTGGCCCGGTTGAACCGGCTGGCCACCCAGCGCGCCCGGCTACCGCTGCCATGGGCCCAGGCCCGCCTGCTGTCCACCATCGAGGATCAAGGCGAGGCACGAATCTCCGACCTCGCCTACCTCGACCATTGCTCGCAACCGACCATGACCACGCAGGTCCGTCGCCTCGAAGATGCCGGCCTGGTGACCCGCACACCCGACCCCGGCGATGCGCGCGCGGTACTGATCCGCATCACCCAGCAGGGTCGGCAGACCCTGGAGCAAGCCCGGGCCGATCGCGCTGCCGCGATCAATCCGCGGCTCGAACGTTTGAGTGCCGAGGAGCGCACGACGCTGGCGGCCTCCGTCGACATCATTCGACGGCTGCTCACCGACGTCGACGAGCATCCCCTGTCGCACCAGAACTAGTTAGGAGTTACCGCCCCGATGTGGCGCCAACCCAAGGCCGTATGGGCCGTCGCTTTCGCCTCCGTCGTCGCCTTCATGGGCATCGGACTCGTCGACCCCATCCTCAAACCCATCGCCGACAACCTCAACGCCTCACCGTCCCAGGTGTCGCTGTTGTTCACCAGCTACATGGCAGTGATGGGCGTGGCCATGCTGATCACCGGTGTGGTGTCCAGCCGGATCGGCCCCAAACGCACGCTGCTGCTCGGCCTCGTGATCATCATCGCCGGGGCCGGCCTGGCCGGGATGAGCGACACCGTCATGCAGATCGTCGGCTGGCGCGCGCTGTGGGGTCTTGGCAACGCCCTGTTCATCGCCACGGCCCTGGCCACCATCGTGAACTCGGCGAAAGGCTCTGTGGCACAAGCCATCATTCTCTACGAAGCCGCGCTTGGCCTGGGGATCGCGATCGGCCCGCTGGTCGGTGGCGTCCTCGGCTCGATCTCCTGGCGCGGCCCCTTCTTCGGCGTCTCGGCTCTGATGGCCTTCGCCCTGGTGATCACCGCGTTCCTGCTGCCGGCCACGCCGCGGGCCGAACGCGCCACCACCCTGGCCGATCCGTTCCGGGCGTTGCGCCACCGCGGCCTGCTCGGCGTCGCGATCACCGCGCTGCTCTACAACTTCGGCTTCTTCACCCTCCTGGCCTTCACCCCGTTCCCACTGGACATGACCGCTCATCAGATCGGGCTCATCTTCTTCGGCTGGGGTCTGGCGTTGGCGTTCACCTCGGTGGTCGTCGCCCCGCGGTTGCAACACCGCTTCGGCACGGTGCGGGTGCTGATCCTGAACTTGGTCGCCTTCACCGCGGTGCTGACCGTGATGGCGGTGTGGACCGATTCCAAGGCAGTACTGGCCTGCGGTGTGGTGATCGCCGGCCTGTTCATCGGTATCAACAACACTTTGATCACCGAGACGGTGATGAAGGCCGCTCCGGTCGAGCGCGGCGTGGCCTCGGCCGCCTACAGCTTCCTGCGGTTCGGCGGGGCCGCCGTCGCCCCGTGGCTGGCCGGGGTGCTCGGCGAGCAGGTGAACGTGCATCTGCCCTACTGGGTCGGCGCGGCCGCAGTGCTGGCCGGTGCCGGTGTGCTGTTCCTGACCCGTCCGCACCTCATCGGGATCGACGCCGAAGAGGACGAACTCGACGAGCTGACCGACGAGGCCACTGCGGTCACCGTCGGCAGCGACAGCTGACGGCACGGGCTAAATCCACCCCGAGCGGGAGCCGAACTTCCACAATGGGTGAATGTCGAAACAGTTCGACGGCGAGGCACGACTGTCGTGGGTTCTGGCGGGCCTGGCCGGCGTGCTGGGGGCGGCCGCATTCACCCACTCGGCGGGGTACTTCGTCACCTTCATGACCGGCAATACCGAGCGGGCGTTCCTCGGGCTCTTCCAGGGCGAGGAGTGGCTGGCGATCGGCGCCGCACTGCTGTTGCTCGCCTTCGTCGGCGGAGTGGTGATCGCGTCGTTGTGCCGCCGCCATCTCTGGGTCAATCATCCCCACGGCGCGACGGTGCTGACGACGCTCGCCCTGGTGGTGTCCACCGTGGTGGACCTCATCGAGCGTGGCTGGACGGCCCGCGACGTCCCATACGTCCCAATCCTGTTCGTGGCCTTCGGTATCGGCGCGCTGAACACCTCATTCGTCAAGGACGGTGAGGTGTCCATCCCGCTGAGTTACGTGACCGGGACCCTCGTGAAGATGGGCCAGGGCATCGAACGTCATATCAGCGGCGGACAGTTGGCCGATTGGCTCGGCTATTTTCTGCTGTGGGCCGGCTTCGCCGGCGGCGCCGTCATCGGCGGCCTGGTCAGCGTGGTGGTCAGCGGATCGCAGATGCTGCTGGTGGCCACCGTCGTCTGCGCCATCACCGCGAGCTACACCTACTTCTATTTCGATCGCCACGCGTTGTTGAAATAGCCGCCACGCGTTGGAGGCGGCCTGTCGCCGAGATCGACGTGAGGGTCGTGATTCGTCGAGTTTCACGACCCTGGTGTCGATCTCGATTTGCCATACGCGCTGATCCACGCTCACGACTGACCATCGTGCGGGCTCGCTACGACCGTCGAGACCGCCAATTCGGGACGGCCCGATTCGCATTCGTAACGCCACGGCGGAAAAACCGGCCAGAAAACGCCATGGCGTTACGCACGCGAATGGTGAGCGGCGCAACCGCGCCTACAGCGCGAACAACAGAAACTGCGTGAGCTGGGTCGGCGAGAAATTGTCGTCGCTGACGGCGATCACCGATTGCCGGCCGTCGGGCAACTTGGGCCCCAACGTGATTCCCTCGATGTTGTCCAGCGGGGCCAGGCCCGGCGTGGTGGTCAGATCGGCCAGCAGCGTCTTGCTCAGCTGTGTGGAACCGTCGACCACGCTCGCGCGGTAGATCCGCACCGCCACGTGCGTGCCGAAGCCGCGCTCGATCACCAGAAAGTTCTCGTCGTCGAGCGCGACCAGATCGGACAAACCGTTCATGCCGCCCGGCCCGGCGCTCACCGGGTCCAGCAGATACGTGTATCGGCCGTCGACCACGCCGGAATCCGCGTCGAAGCGCACAACGCGGGTCAGCGCGCCGCGCTGCGCGTCGGGCGGTGGACCGTCGTCGTAGCCGGGGCCTTCCATGGCCGCCCACAAGTACCGCCCATCCGGGGTGAGTGTGAGGCCTTCCAGCGTGCTGTTGCGCCGTGGCCCGTGCTCATCGGCCGACATCTGGAAGCCGTCCGGTAACGCGAACTCGCCCAGGAAGCTGCCGTCGAGGCCCGCGGTGCGCACCCACGGGTCGAGCAGAATTCCAGCGCCTGGTCCCTCAGGGCGCCGCTCCCCCTCACTGGTCCAGTACAGCCGTTGCCTGCCGGCATCGAAGGCGATGGCCTCGGGGTCCGGCGGGACCACAGGCGGCACCGCGGCAATGTCCAGCGGACGGAACGGTTGTCCGTCGCGGTCCAGCCACGGATGGGTACCGACGAACTCGACCTCGCCGATACCGTTGTCCGACAGTGTGATCCGCGCGGTGTAGAACCGTGCCGGATTCTTGGCGGAGCGGTCGTCGCTGATG
The DNA here is from genome assembly GCF_019645875.1 of Mycolicibacterium senegalense. Lineage (GTDB taxonomy): Bacteria > Actinomycetota > Actinomycetes > Mycobacteriales > Mycobacteriaceae > Mycobacterium > Mycobacterium senegalense. Next base: position 3,496,445 of record NZ_CP081000.1, read on the forward strand.
ACGTAATACAGGTCGGCGGCCGGGTCGTAACTGATTCCCGACAGCCCGCCGATCACCGTACCGTCCAGCATGGCTCCCGCAGGCACTTGATGCTGGCCGAGATAGTCCAGGGCGGGCGCGGCTTGCGCCGGCCCACACGCCGACACCACCATGGCGCCGGCCAACAAGATACGGCGCAGCATCAGGTGATGACGGCGCCGACCAGGATGCCGACCACGTAGGTGGCCGCGATCGCGACAGACCCGAACACCAACTGCCGCAGCCCGGCCACAGCCACCGGTTTGCGGGTGAACTTCGCCGCTACCGCACCGGCGATCAGCAGACCCACCCCACCGCAGGCCAGACCCGCCCACAAGGACTGGAAGCCGAGCAGATACGGGATCAAGGGGATGATCGCACCGATCGCGAACATGACGAAGGACGAGCCACCGGCCACCCACGGTGACGGCTTCTCCCGGGGATCCACTCCCAACTCCTGGACGAGATGAAAGTTCACCGCCTGGTTCTCGTCGCGGTGAATCTCCTCACTGGCCTTCGCCGCGGTTTCGGGTGTCATCCCCATCTCCTGAAGCATGGCCACCAGTTCGGCCTGCTCGGCATTGGGGTTGTTCAGGAAAGACCGGCGTTCGACCTTCACCTCGGAATCGACCTGCTCGTTGGCGGTGGTCACCGAGGTGTATTCGCCCAGCGCCATCGAGAAAGCCCCGGCCAGCAGCCCGGCCACGCCGCTGAGCACCACGGTCTGAGCTGACGCGCTGGCTCCGACACCGGCGATCAACGCGGTATTGCTGACCAGACCGTCCATCGCACCGAAGGTGGCCGCGCGCAGCCAGCCTCCGGTGACGTCGGCATGCCGGTGATAACTCACATGCGGCAAGCCGGTGGGCGACAGCGAATTACCGACTGAGTCCGGCATGGTTGCCAGTCTTTCCTGCACAGGTGATGCTTGTCCAGCAAGCCTTGCCTTGCTGCCAACAGCAGCACAGCGGCGGCCATACGCGTTACCGTCGGATATGACCTCAACTTCCGAGCATCTGCGAAATTCGCTGGACGGCCGCTGGCGCGACGTCAAGAACGCCATGCGAGCCAGGTTGTCGGACGAGATCTTCCGACCCCACTACACCCCGAACACCGTGATCGCCCGGGCCAAAGTGGCCGAGCAGCTCAAGATCATGGCTGCGGCCGGCGCCGCCGAGGACGGCTTCCGCAAGGAGCACGGCGGCAACGGCGACGTCGGAGCGGCCATCACCCAGATCGAGATGCTGGCCATGAGCGACCTGTCACTGATGGTGAAGGCCGGCGTGCAATGGGGCCTGTTCGGCGGTGCCATCGAGAACCTGGGCACCGAACGTCATCACAAGGCTTACGTGCGCCGGCTCATCGACCTGGACCTGTTGGGCTGTTTCGCCATGACGGAGACCGGTCACGGCAGCGACGTGCAGTCCTTGGAGACCACCGCCACCTACGATCCGGCGACCCAGGAATTCGTCATTCACTCCCCCACCCCAACCGCCCGCAAGGACTACATCGGCGGCGCCGCCGAAACCGCCCGAGTGGCAACAGTTTTCGCACAACTGATCACCCCGGACGGAGAAGGCCACGGCGTGCACTGTTTCGTGGTGCCGATCCGAGACGACATGGGCAACGACATGCCCGGCGTCACCACGTCGGATTGTCACTACAAGGGCGGCCTTCCCGGCGTCGACAACGGCCGCATCGTCTTCGATCAGGTGCGCGTGCCGCGCGAGAACCTGCTCAACCGCTACGCCGACGTCGCGCCGGACGGCACGTACAGCTCACCGATCGAGAACCCGGGCCGACGATTCTTCACCATGCTGGGCACCTTGATCCGGGGCCGCGTCACCGTCGGCGGCAGCGCGTCGGCCGCGGCTCGGGTGGCCCTGGACATCGCCACCCGATATGCCTTGGAACGCAGGCAGTTCGAAGCACCGAAGAGCGACGAGGAAGTCCTGATCATGGACTACCTGGTGCACCAGCGCCGGCTGCTGCCGCTGATCGCCAAGTCCTACGCGCTGCAGTTCGCCCAGAACGAGCTGGTGGCCAAATGCCATGAGCTGCAGACCTCCGACGATCCTGATGCCGAAGAGCAGCGTGAACTGGAGGCCCGCGCCGCCGGCCTGAAAGCCGCCAACACCTGGCACGCCAGCCGTGCCATTCAGGAAGCGCGCGAAGCCTGTGGCGGTGCAGGCTATCTCGCCGAGAACCGGCTGATCGCCCTGCGCGCCGACACCGACGTGTTCACCACGTTCGAAGGCGACAACCACGTGCTGACCCAGCTGGTGGCCAAGGAGCTACTCACCGCCTACGCCGACGACATCAAGGGCATGAGCCCGGTCGAGTGGGTCCGGTTCGCGGCCAATTACGCCGGTGAACGGGTACTGAAACGCACTGCCGCAGAGACCATCATCCAGACCATCCTCGACACCCGTCAGGACAACGAGGAGGAAGGCAGCCTGTTCAACCGCGGCACGCAGGTCAAGATGTTCGAAGACCGCGAGGAGTACATGCTGGCCTCGGTGGCGCGGCGGCTGCAGGGCAAGGGCAAGGAGATGTCGGCCTTCGAGGCGTTCAACCACGTGCAGGACCACGTGCTGCACGCCGCGCAGGCCCATATCGATCGCGTGATCCTGGAAGCGTTCGTCGCAGGCATCGACGCCTGCGAGGACGACGCAGCGCGCGAGCTCCTCGAGGATGTCTGCGACCTGTACGCGCTGTCGGTGATCGAGGACGACAAGGCCTGGTTCATCGAGCACCGGTTCCTGTCCACCGAACGCGCCAAGGCCGTGACACGAGGGATCAACGAACGCTGCCGCTCACTGCGCCCACACGTCGAAACCCTCGTCGACGGTTTCGGCATCCCCGAGCAGTTGCGCTACGCGGCGATGCTCGACCCCGACGAGCTGGTCAACGGCTGAGCCCCCTCAGCCCTTCGGAATCGGGTCGACGGCAACAAGTTTGCCGTCGTCCCCGATCCGGAATCGCACGGTGGCAATGCCGGTCGGTGACGTGGCCGAGTCCTGGCCCTGCTGCCACTGGTAGTTCACCACCACGGTGTCGTCGGCGTTGGTGACCACGTTGATGTAGGGCCGCGGCTCCGGGGTGGCCGGACCGATCGGGGTCTGACGGTCGAAGAACAGCAGCTGCCCGACACTGTTGGGCTCGGGGCTGGTCTGGCCCACCTGGACCCAGTACAGCCGGCAGTTGAGCGTGTGGCCACTGCCGATCTGCCGCCATTGCCGACCCGCTTCCGGCGCGGGCAGTTTCGCGATCTGATCGGCGATCGTTTCGGCGCTCGGCCCGTCCGACGGCGCGCACGTGTCCGGCTTCGGAGGCGGAGCCGACGGGGGGCTCCAGCCGCAACCGACCGCGAGGAGACCGACAAAAGCGACGATGGCGATCAGCCGTGGGTACACACCCCGAGGGTAGCGAATCAAACCGGCTCAGCGAGTGGGCTGACGGCGGCGCGTCGATAGGTGAGACTGTTTGCGATCCGACTCACCCACACCCCAAGGAGACACTGATGGCTTGGTTCCTCGCCATGGAAGGCCCCGCCAACAAGGCCGTGCTGTACCAACTGCAGGAATCAGTCAACGTCCAGCAGATCGCCGAGGAGATGGCCAGCGCGGCCACCCTCGATCGCGCCGTACCCGTTCCGGCCGTGCTGCAGAACAACCGGCAACAAGTGACCGTGTACGTGCGGCCTGCGGCATGGGGCGTATGGACGTTCTACCAACTGTCCGAAGAGGAGCGGAAAGCTCTCGCGTCGGCGGCCAATCCACTGGTGGAGGCGCTTACCCAAGCGGCCCGTCAGGCTCAGAGCCGGCCCCAGTCCTAGAACTGGGGTCTTGGAGAACTTGCTCCCCCGGATGGACTCGAACCATCAACCGCCCGATTAACAGTCGGGAGCTCTGCCAATTGAGCTACAGGGGACTACCTTCCGCGGAAGCTCCGCGGCCGAGCGTTGACTCTAGCGTACGGACCGCCGCTGCCGCCAACTCGCTCCCGGACGGGCGCGCCGAGGCGGCGGTGAGGCAGGATGGAGTACACACGACTGCCTGTCTGGGAGGAACACTGTGATCCGCTACGCCGCCGTGATCGCCGTCGGCTATGTGCTGGGCGCCAAGGCCGGACGACGCCGCTATGAGCAGATCGCCAGTACCTACCGTGCGGTAACCGCCAATCCGGCCACCAAGGCAGTGCTGGACGCCGGACGGCGCAAGATCGCCAAGCGGGTCTCCCCTGACCCGCAGTTCCTCACGTTGACCCCCATAGACGCAGAAACGTCGGTGTTCTCCACGAAGGAGAGCACCGACGGTTCGGCGAAAACTCGCTGGTAGGGCTAGCCGATCCCCTGGTTGATCGACGTGCCCGGAAGCAGGGGGCCGGTGACGAATCCGCCGTTGCCGCCAGCACCCACCCACGGCGTGCCGACGTTGGCAGGCATCCCGTTCGAGTAGGACAGGCACTTGCCGTCCTCCTTGTTGCCGAACCAGGCCAGGCAGGCCGGCTGGGCCGAGATCTCGGGACCGGACGTCGACGTCGCCGAGAACGCCGGGGCCACCACGGCAGCGCCGGTGGCCAGCGCGAATGCGCCCACTGCGACGTAACGTCGTGTCTTCGTGCTGAACAGTGTCACCAGGTTGGTCACCGGGTTCGCCTCTTTCGCGTGTAGGGGGCCCGACTGCGCCTCACCCTATCGCGATCCGGGCGATCACGCAGTCAGGTCGTCGCCGCTGGCCTGTTCCAGCAGGCTGCGCCGATAGGACTCCATCGCCACCAGGTCACCGAAGAGAGCGTGATATTCGTCTCCCTGCTCCACGGGCGACATGCGTTGCAGCTTGGACTTGACCTCGGCGATCTGGCGGCCCACCCAGACCTCCTGCAGGCGAGCCAGCACGCTGCTGATGTAGCGCGGCAGGTGCTCGTCGTCCTCGACGTTGATGGCCTCCACGCCCAGTTCGTTGACCAGGCTGGCCGCGGCCGGGGACGCGGTCTGCTCGCGGACGGCTTCGATCCACTGCGCCCCGGACTTGCCCGCCGCCGTGCCGCCCGACGCCTCGATCGCCGTCCGCACCGCGGCATATCCGGGGTGGGTGAAGCTCTCGACGGTCAACGAGTCGAACACCGGCCCGGCGATCGCCGGATACTGCAGGCCGGCCTTGAGCGCCTCGCGCTGCGGCCACAGGGTCGGATCTGTCGGGTCGGGACGCTGCACCGGGGCCGCGGCAGGTCGGGCCGCCCGCCCGGCGGCCTGACGCCGCGTGTCCTTGCGGCCGCCGCTGGCTTCCTCCCGCACCCGGCCGATCACCTGCGCGACGTTGTCCCAGCCGACCCAGCCGGCCAACTGCCGGGCGTATTCGTCGCGCAGCGTCGGGTCTTTGATGCGGGCCGCCATCGGCACGCAGCGCCGCAACGCGGCCACTCTGCCCTCGGCGCTGTCGAGGTCGTGTTCGGCGAGCGCACTACGAATCACGAACTCGAACAACGGGGTTCGGCGGGCCACCAGGTCACGCACGGCGCCGTCACCGGAGCGCAGCCGCAGATCGCACGGATCCATACCATCGGGCGCCACCGCCACGAACGACTGCCCGGACAGGTTCTGCTCGCCCTCGAACGCCTTGACCGCTGCGGCTTGGCCCGCGGCGTCGCCGTCGAAGACGTAGATCAGCTCGCCCCGGAAGAAGTTGTCGTCCATCATCAGCCGGCGCAGCATCGACAGGTGCTGTTCGCCGAACGCGGTGCCGCACGACGCCACGGCGGTGGTCACCCCGGCCAGGTGCATGGCCATCACGTCCGTGTAGCCCTCGACGACGACGGCCTGATGTCCCTTGGCGATGTCGCGCTTGGCGCGGTCCAGCCCGAACAGCACCTGTGACTTCTTGTACAGCACGGTTTCGGGGGTGTTGACGTACTTGGCCTGGTTCTGGTCGTCGTCGAACAGGCGGCGCGCGCCGAAGCCGATGGTCTCGCCCGAGGACACCCGGATCGGCCACAGCAGACGCCGGTGGAACCGGTCCATCGGCCCGCGTTTGCCCTCCCGGCTCAGCCCGGCCGCCTCCAGCTCCTTGAACTCAAAACCTTTACGCAGCAAGTGCTTTGTCAGCGTGTCCCACCCCGACGGCGCGAACCCGCAGCCGAACTGGGCGGCCGCGGCGGCGTCGAAGTTGCGCTCGGTCAGGTACTTGCGCGCCTCCGCCGCCTCGTCCGAGGCCAGCGCCTGGGCGTAGAACTCCTGGGCGGCGGCGTTGGCGGCCAGCAGCCGGCTGCGGCTGCCCCGGTCGCGCTGGACGTTGGTGGTCGACGCACCGGTGTAGGTGACGGTGTAGTTGACCCGGTCGGCCAGTAACTCGACCGCCTCGACGAAACTGACGTGTTCGATCTTCTGGACGAAGGCGTACACGTCGCCGCCCTCGCCACAACCGAAGCAGTGGAAGTGGCCGTGATTGGGGCGGACGTGAAACGACGGGGACTTCTCGTCGTGGAACGGGCACAGGCCCTTCATCGAGTCGGCGCCGGCCCGCCTCAGCTGGACGTAGTCGCCGACGACATCTTCGATGCGAACCTTTTCACGAATGGCCGCGATATCGCGATCTGAAATCCGGCCGGCCACCGGCTCATTCTAGAGGTCTCGGTGAGCGTGCCTCGTGCACTCTTTCCAACCGGCTCTCGGTGTAGGACGCGATCTGGTCGATCACCACGCGCAGCTTGGCGCCGTCGTCGGCGGCGCGGTCGAACTCGGGTGCGAACTGGGGGTCGAGGCTGCCCGGGGCCTGCGCCCACAACGCCAGGGCGACTTCGTGGATCAGGGTGCGTTGGTCGGCCTGGATCTGCAGGTGCCGGTGGTCGGACATGATGAATTGCAGTGCGAGCATCTTGAGCAGCACCACCTCGGCGCGCACCAGCGGCGGCACCTCCAGGTCGGCAGCGAAACGCCGCAGCGGCCGATCGCCGGCGACGGCCCTGGTCTGGGTGATCGCCGCATTGGCAAATCGCCCCACGAGTTCACTGGTCATGGTCTTGAGCGCGACCGACGACGCCAACGTGCCGTCGTAGCGACCCACCGCCGCCACCACCGGAACCTGGGACAACCGCTGAGCGGCGGCCAGCAGATCGTCGTGGGTGACACTGGGAAAATTCTTGGCACCCAGGTCGGCCAGCGAGGAGGCGGCGTCGGGATCGCCGAGCACGCGCAGGTCGATGCGCCCGGAGATCACACCGTCTTCGACGTCGTGTACCGAATACGCGACGTCGTCGGCCCAGTCCATCACCTGCGCCTCCAGACACGGCCGTTCGGCGGGCGCACCTTCACGTACCCAGGCGGCGGCCTCGGCGTCGTCGTCGTAGAACCCGTACTTCTTTCGGGTGCCGAAGCTGGGCCATGGATACTTGGCCACCGCGTCCAGCGCGGCCCGCGTCAGATTGAGCCCCGCCGAACGGCCGTCCGCATCAAGAACTTTGGGCTCCAGCCGGGTCAGGATCCGGAAATTCTGGGCATTGCCCTCGAACCCGCCGAACGGTTTGGCGATCTCGTCGAGGGCCCGCTCGCCGTTGTGCCCGTAGGGCGGATGCCCGATGTCGTGCGCCAGCCCGGCCAAATCCACCAGGTCGGGATCACAGCCGAGCCCGACTGCCATGCCGCGGCCGATCTGGGCCACCTCCAGTGAATGCGTCAGCCGGGTGCGCGGGGTGTCACCGTGCCGCGGGCCGACCACCTGGGTCTTGTCGGCGAGTCGACGCAGGGCCGCGCTGTGCAACACCCGGGCGCGGTCGCGGGCGAAGTCGGTTCGGTGCTCGGTGTCGGTCCCGGGCAGCGCAGCAGCCTTGGGTGCCTCGACCACCAGACGTTGCCGGTCGAAGTCGTCATACCACTGCGTATCCGCGTTCACCGACGCACAGTCTGCCAGGAAGCAACGCACCGACCTCGCAGCGCATTAGATTGACGGTCATGCGTATCGCCCGTCTGCTGTCCATGCTGCTCGCGATCCTGATGACCGGACTCGTGGTCGCACCGGCGGCCATGGCCGAACCGCCGTTACGACTGGCAACCCAGCTCACCGACAACGCGGGTGTGCTGTCGGCGGCTCAGCGAGGCAACGTGCAGCGCGCCATCGACCGGCTCTACGACGACCGCCACATCAAACTGTGGGTGGTCTTTGTCGAGGACTTCGCCCGGCAGAACCCGGTCGGGTGGGCACAGAACACCATGCGGCTGAGCGATTTCGGTGACGACGATGTGTTGCTGGCGGTCGCCACGGTGGACCGGGCGTTCGCCTTCCAGGTTCCCGATACCGTCACCGATTCGGCCCGCGCCGACGACATGCGGCGCAACAGCGTGACCCCGGCCCTGCGCCGGGACGACTGGGCCGGAGCCGCGATCGCCGCGGCCAACGGGTTGAACTCCGAACCCGAATCCCCGGCCGCACCCAGCGTGTCGTGGCCCGCCATGCTGATCGCGCTCGGCGTGGTGCTGGTGCTGGTCGGCTTGCTGTGGTGGTGGTCGCGCCGGCGCCGGGCCAAGCGCCTCCGCGCCGAGTTCGAGGCCGCCAAGCGTGTCGACCCGACCGACGCCAACGCTCTGGCATCGGTACCGCTGGAGGCGCTCGACGAGCTGTCCCGCTCGATCGTGGTGGACGTCGACAATGCCGTGCGCACCAGTGAGGCCGAGCTCGAGCTGGCTGTCGAGGAGTTCGGGGCCTCGCGCACCGAACCGTTCAGTGCGGCCCTGGCCAATGCGAAATCGGCTCTGGCCCAAGCATTCACCGTTCGCCAGACTCTTGATGACGACGCCCCTGAAACCCCGCTGCAACAGCGTCAGCTGTTGACTCAGGTGGTGGTGTCGGCGGCCAGAGCGGACCGTGAACTCGATGTCCAGAGCCAGGCGTTCGAGCAGCTGCGTGATCTGGTCATCAACGCCCCCAGCCGGCTGGACGCCATGACCCAGCAGATGGTCGATCTCACCGCACGTATCGATCCGTCCCGACAAACCCTGGACAACCTGCACACCCAGTTCGACGCGAGCGCCCTGGCCTCGGTGGAAACCAACGTGGACACCGCCAAGGAACGACTGGCCTTCGCCGACCGCAACATCACCGCTGCCCGCGGGCTGGTCTCCCGGCCGGCCACCGACCAAACCGCACTGGTCGACGCGGTGCGCGCGGCCGAATCCGGGCTGGACCAGGCCCGCACCCTGCTCGACGCCGTGGACAGCGCGGCCACCGACATCAACCGGGCCCTGGCAGGCCTTCCCGCGGCCATCACCGACATTCAGGCCGGTATCGACCAGGCGAATTCGCTACTGAGTCAACCGGGTACGCCACAGGCCGACAAGCTGGGCACCGCCCGCGACGCCGCCAAGAAGGCTGCCGATGACGCGACGGCCAACGGCAAAGCCGACCCGCTGGGCACGTTCACCCGGCTGACCAAGGCCGACGCCGAACTCGATCAGCTGTTGGCCGGTGTGCACGAACAACAGGAAGCCGCGCAGCGGCTGGCCCGGGCTCTGGAGCAGGCACTGTTCACCGCACAGTCGCGGATCAGGGCGGTGTCGGACTTCATCGAGACCCGGCGCGGCAGCATCGGCCCGGAGGCCCGTACCCGACTGGCCGAGGCACAGCGCCAGCTGCAGGCCGCCGAGGCCAAGCGAGCCGCCAACCCGAACGAGGCCGTCGCGCATGCCAACGGCGCGTCGACACTGGCCGCGCAGGCACAGAGCCTGGCCAACGATGACGTACGGGCCGCGCAACGCTCCTACACCTCCCAGTACGGCGGAGGTGGCGGGTCCGATATGGGAGCGGTGCTCGGCGGCATCCTCATCGGCAACATCCTGCGCGGAGGCGGTGGTTTCGGCGGAGGCTTCGGTGGCGGCTTCGGCGGCGGGCGCAGCATGGGACGCCCGACGTCCTACGGCGGCTCGTCACATTCGTCGGGCCGCAGCTACAGCGGTGGCGGCGGGCGTTTCTAACCGGCCTGTTCGGTCAGGCTGACCTGCCCACGGGGCACGGCGGTACCGTCCTTGCGCTGGAAGCCGATTCCGACGGGTTCTCCGGTTTCGGTTTCGACGAACCGGTACCGACTGCTGTGCGGACGAGGCCGATGCACGTGGCCCCACTGCCCGAGCGCCGCGAGCACCGAGACGAGTTCATGCCCGGCATCGGTGAGCACATAGCGGCTGCGGGTGCGATCGCCGGGCTCCTGGTAATCGACGACCTGCAGAATCCCGGCCTCGACCAGCTCGGACAACCGGGCGCTCAGGACGTCCGGCGCGACCCCGAGCCGTTGCCGGAACTCCGAGAATCTCGATCGGCCGAGCAGCGCTTCGCGAATGATCAGGATCGCCCACCGCTGGCCGAGCACCGACATGGTGCGGGCGATCGGGCAGGCGTCGTCGGACCACGGATCAGTGCGCATGCGACAATTCTATCTGGATTGGGAATACCTACTCAGCCGTTGGACCTTGACGTAGGTGACGTTCGCGCAGTCAACCGAGTTCGAAGGAGAATCGAATGTCCCGACAGATCCAGGGTGCGACGGCAGTGGTAACCGGCGGCCAGAAAGGGCTGGGCAAGGCGATCGTGGACGAACTCCTCGCCCGCGGCGCCGCCAAGGTCTATGCCACCAGCCGACGCCCCGAGCCCAGCACCGACCCCCGAGTGGTCGTCGTCGAAGCCGAGGTGACCGACGGTGATTCCGTCGCCCGCCTGGCCGCACTGGCCGGCGACGCCACCATCGTCGTGAACAACGCCGGCGTCACCGGCGGAAAGTCACTGCTGCACAGCGACCTCGGCGAAATCCGATCCGTACTCGAGACCAACCTGTTCGGCCCGTTACTCGTGACGAGGGCCTTCGCACCCCAGCTGGCCGGGGGCACGCTGGTCAACGTGGCGTCGGTGCTGTCCTGGCTGCCCGGTTTCGGCGCATACGGCTTTTCCAAAGCGGCGCTGTGGTCGGTCACCAACTCCCTGCGCGCCGAGCTCAGCGAGCAGGACACCAACGTGGTCGGGGTATATCTCGGCTACACCGACACGCCGATGGTCGCCGATCTCGACGTCCCCAAGAACGATCCGGCCGACGTGGCCCGCCAGATCGTCGACGGTATCGAATCGGGGGCAGCCGAGGTGCTCGCCGATGAACTCACCCGTCAAGTCCGTACCAACGCCTTCGCCTGAGCGCCAAACATCCGAGGAGAGTGGACATGTCGACTTATCGCGCCTATCAGGTAACCGGACAGCGTCAGTTCGAACTGGTCGAACGTGAGCTCGCCCCACCGTCATTCGGCCAGGTACGGGTGCGCGTGCTCAGTTGCGGGGTGTGCCACAGCGACGTACTCGCCGTCGAAGGCCAGCGACCCGCACCGGAATTACCGGTAGTGCCGGGCCACGAGATCGTCGGCGTAGTCGATGCGGTCGGCGACGGAGTACACACGTTCGAGCCCGGTGACCGGGTCGGCCTGGGCTTCCTCGGCGGCCAGTGCAACGAGTGCGAGTTCTGCCGCCGTGGCGATTTCGTGAACTGCACCGACCAACCGAAACCCGGCACGAGCGTTGACGGCGGGTACGCGGAGATCGTGTACGCGCGGGCGTCGGGTCTGGTGCGGGTGCCCGAGGAACTGGCGCCGACCATCGCCGCTCCCCTGTTGTGTGCCGGGGTCACGGTGTTCAACGCACTGCGCGCCACCGCGGCGCCACCCGGGGCCTTGGTCGCCGTCCAGGGCATCGGCGGGCTCGGGCACCTGGGAGTGCAGTACGCCAAGAAGCTCGGATTCCGCGTCGCGGCGATCGCCCGCGGCGCCGACAAATCCGAGCTGGCAACGTCTTTGGGCGCCGATCACTACATCGACAGCGCGGCCGCCGACCCCGGCGCCGAGCTCAACGCACTCGGCGGGGCCACCGCGATCGTCGCCACCGCAGCCAGCGGCGCCTCGATGAGCCCCCTGGTCGCGGGGTTACGTCCACGCGGGCGGCTCGTCGTCGTCGGAGTGGCGCCGGATCCGATCGCGGTCAACACGGCCGACCTGATCCTCGGTGGTCGCAGCATCGTCGGCAGCCTGACCGGCTCGGCGATCGACAACGAGGACAACCTGGCGTTCAGCCTGGCCAACGACATTTCGCCGATGGTCGAGGTGATGCCGTTCGAGGATGCGCCGAAGGCCTACGAGCGGATGATGTCGGGCCAGGCCCGGTTCCGCGTGGTGCTCGACATCGCCGGCGCCACCCGGTGAGGTGGCGCGGGGCCGTCAGCAGCCCTTGAGCCGCACCGCGAGGTAGTCGGACACCTTGTCCAGCGCGATGCGCTCCTGGGTCATGGCGTCACGCTCGCGGATGGTGACCGCGTTGTCCTCGAGGGTGTCGAAATCGACTGTCACGCAGTACGGCGTGCCGATCTCGTCCTGGCGGCGGTAGCGGCGGCCGATCGCACCGGCATCGTCGAACTCGACGTTCCAGTTCTTACGCAGCTCCGCGGCCAGGTCACGCGCCTTCGGTGAGAGGTCGGCATTGCGTGACAGCGGCAGCACCGCGGCCTTGACCGGGGCCAGGCGCGGATCGAGCTTGAGCACGGTGCGCTTGTCCACCCCGCCCTTGGCGTTGGGCGCCTCGTCCTCGGTGTAGGAATCGACCAGGAACGCCATCAGCGAGCGGGTCAGGCCGGCTGCCGGCTCGATCACGTACGGCACGTACCGGGTGTCGGCACCCTGATCGTAAAACGACAGGTCGACACCGGAATGCTTTGCGTGCGTGGACAAGTCGAAGTTGGTGCGGTTGGCGATGCCTTCCAGCTCACCCCACGGGTTGCCGGCGAAACCGAACTTGTACTCGATGTCGACCGTGCCGTCGGAGTAGTGCGACAGCTTTTCCTTGGGGTGGTCGTACAGCCGCAGGTTGTCCCGGTTGATGCCGAGATCGACGTACCACTGCAGCCGGGTCTCGATCCAGTACTTGTGCCACTCACCCGCGGTCGAGGGCTCGACGAAGAACTCCATCTCCATCTGCTCGAACTCACGGGTGCGGAAGATGAAGTTGCCCGGGGTGATCTCGTTGCGGAAGCTCTTGCCGATCTGGCCGATACCGAACGGCGGCTTCTTGCGGGCGGTGGTGACCACGTTGGCGAAGTTGACGAAGATGCCCTGCGCGGTCTCCGGGCGCAGGTAGTGCAGACCTTCCTCGGACTCGATCGGGCCGAGGTAGGTCTTGAGCATCATGTTGAAATCACGCGGCTCGGTCCACTGTCCCTTGGTGCCGCAGTCTGGGCAGACGATCTCGTCCATCGGCACCGAGTCGGGGTCATCGAGCCCCTTCTTCGCCGCGTAGGCCTCCTGCATGTGGTCCTGACGATGACGCTTGTGGCAGTTCAGGCACTCCACGAGCGGGTCGTTGAAGACGTCGACGTGACCGGAGGCCACCCACACCTGGCGCGGCAGGATGATCGCGCTGTCCAGACCGACCACGTCGTCGCGACCGGTGACCATGGACTTCCACCACTGGCGCTTGATGTTCTCTTTGAGCTCGACACCGAGAGGGCCGTAATCCCACGCGGACTTGGTTCCGCCGTAGATCTCTCCGGACTGGTAGACCAGGCCACGGCGTTTCGCCAGGTTCGCAACGGTGTCGATGATGGATGCCACGGTGCATCAGAGTAGCGAGTGACCGGGCCAAACCCCGAACCCGCGTGGAGGACGGCAGCCCCGGAGTGGTTGACATGCGATATCGCGCATGTATTCTTGCCCGTAATGGAAACGATTTCCAATATCACGGTAAACCAACACGACGATGCGCGCGAGCCCAGCGCCGCCCCGGCCTCGGAAATGCCGCCGCGCGAGGTGCTCGACACCGCCGGCGAGCTGTTGCGCGCCCTGGCCGCGCCACTGCGCATCGCCATCGTCCTGCAGCTGCAACAGTCCCAGCGCTGCGTCCACGAATTGGTCGACGCCCTGGCAGTCCCCCAGCCGCTGGTGAGCCAGCATCTGCGCATCCTCAAACAGGCCGGGGTGGTGGCCAGCGAACGCTCGGGACGTGAGGTGCTCTACCACCTCGTCGATCATCACCTGGCCCACATCGTCTCCGACGCGGTCGCCCACGCCAGTGAGGAACCACGGTGACGGGCGCAGTCCGGTCGACGCGCCAGCGCGCGGCCATCGCCGATCTGCTCAACGAGACGGACGGATTCCGCTCAGCCCAGGAATTGCACGACGAACTGCGCCGCCGCGGCCAAGGCATCGGCCTGACCACGGTGTACCGGACACTGCAGTCCATGGCCACCACCGGCAGCGTCGACACCTTGCGCACCGACACCGGAGAATCGGTATACCGGCGCTGCTCGGAAGAGCATCACCACCATCTGGTCTGCCGTGCCTGCGGCGCGACCGTCGAGATCTCCGGGGGCCAGGTCGAGGCCTGGGCCGCCGACGTGGCCCGAGAGCACGGTTTCTCCGACGTCAGCCACACCATCGAGATCTTCGGGATGTGCCGCGGTTGCGGCGACGTGGCTAACTGACCGGCGTTCCGCGTATGAAGCACGGTGGCGGCGGCAAGGTCGATTTTCCGCCACAGCGCTTCACACGTGGGGCCTAAGCCCGGTCGCGCACCAACGCGAGCACTGCGCGTTCGGTCAGCGGCGCCAGCTCGATGTCGCTCGCCGCGCACGGGTCGATCCAGGTCATTTCCGCGATCTCGGCCTGCGGCCGCGGTTCGCCGTCCAAGCCGACCAGGTACAGCCACGCATCGACGAAGTGGCCCGGTTCATTCGCGGCAGGCGCGGCGAAGTGGCCGAGTTCTTCGGCCGCCGAAATATCGAAGCCGACCCCGAGTTCCTCACGGACCTCCCGAACCAACGCCTCGATCGGCTGCTCTCCCGTCTCGATCTTCCCGCCCGGTTGCATGAACGCCGTCGTGCCGCGCTTGCGGACCAGCAGTAATCGGCCGTGCTCATCGATCACCACGGCAGCGACGATCCGGATGACCGGAGCCGTCACGACATCAGGTCCCGGCGCACGTCGGCGCCGGTGGCCAGCACCATGAGGATCAGCGTGCGCAGCGCGTCATCGGTGAGCCCGGCGGCCGGGAAGTTGTAGCGCAGCATCACATCGGCGACCTTCTTGGCCGGGCGCTTGCGGGTAGCGCCCTTGGGCGTCGCACCGTTCGTGGGGGTCTCGACCAACTTCTCCACCAGCACCACCGTGCCCAGCATCGTCTTGCTGGCATGGTCGGACACTCGGTCGCGAATCTTGTTGTTCAGCGGCAGATCCCACGCCAACGGCTGGGTCAGCGAGACCATCTCCAGGTCCTCGGCGATAGCCACCACCCGGATCGAGGCCACCGAGCCGTCGACCGTCACGGTCAGCGCACCGTCTTCTTCCTCGACGACCGACATCACCTCGCCGAGCACCGAGGACAATCGCTGCAGGAGGCCGGGCATGTCAGGCCCTGCCGAAGCGACGGTTGCGGTTCACGTACTCCTCGCAGGCCGCCCACAGGTCGCGCCGGTCGTAGTCCGGCCACAGCTTGTCCTGGAACACGAACTCGGCGTACGCCGCCTGCCACAGCAGGAAGTTACTGGCCCGCTGCTCCCCCGAGGTCCTGATGAACAGGTCCACGTCGGGAATGTCGGGACGGTGCAGATGCTTGGCGAAGGACGCCTCGGTGATGCGGGCCGGGTTGATCTTGCCCTCGGCGGCTTCGGCGGCCAGCGCCTGAGCCGCCTCGACGATCTCGGTGCGCCCGCCGTAGTTGACGCAGTAGTTGACCGTGATGACGTCGTTGCCGACCGTCATCTGCTCGGCGATGTCGAACTCCTTGATCACGCTGCGCCACATCCTGGGCCGCGACCCGACCCAGCGCATGTTCACGCCCATGGCGTTCAGGTTCTCCCGGCGGCGACGCACCACTTCCCGGTTGAAGCCCATCAGGAAGCGCACCTCTTCGGTGCTCCGCTTCCAGTTCTCGGTGGAGAACGCGTAGACGCTCAAGTGTTTGATGCCGAGTTCGATGGCCCCGCAGGTGATATCGATCAGCACCGCCTCGCCCATCTTGTGCCCCTCGGTGCGGCCCAGTCCGCGCTGGGTGGCCCACCGGCCGTTGCCGTCCATCACCACGGCGACGTGGTTGGGCACCTGCTCGGCCGGGATCCGGGGCGCGACCGCCTTCGAGGGGTGCTGGGGCGGGCGCGCGAAGCGGCCGTTGGTGCCGGCCGGGATCTCCGGGAAGACGACGGGCCAGGTCGAGGTGTCCGGAAAGACCGGATAGTCCTCAGGCGCCGGGGGCAGCTGTGGGTAAGCCGACTTGCCCCGCTTCCCGTCCTTCGTCAATGCCATGGCCCATATCCTGCCTGACCAGCGTCGCGCGCTGTTCGGCGACCGTGCGATCGATCCGGTACACCCGCTCGACCAGAGGCAATGTCCGCAGCTGACGCTCCAGATGCCATTGCAGGTGCGCCGCGATCAGTCCGCTGGCCTGGCTGCGATGCCCCGACGAAGAGGCCTCGGCATACTCCCAGTCACCCTCGTGCAGCGCCGACATCAGCTCCAATACCGGCTGCGGCGGGGTACTGGATCCGCTGGGGCGACAGTGCACGCACACGCTGCCACCGGCGGCGACGTGGAATGCCCGGTGCGGGCCCGGTGCGGCGCAGCGGGCGCACTCGGTCAGCGCCGGCGCCCACCCGGCGATGGTCATCGCCCGCAGCAGGTAGGAGTCCAGCACCAGTTCGCGAGCCCGACGGCCGTCGGCGACGGCACGCAGCGCGGCCACCGTGAGCCGGTGCAGGTCAGGCATCGGCGCCCGCTCCTCCCCGGCCAGCCGCTCGGCGGTCTCCAGCATCGCGCACGCACTGGTGTAGCGGCCGTAGTCACTGACGATGTCGGCGGCGAACGCGTCGATGGCCTGCACCTGGGTGACGATGTCGAGGTTGCGGCCCGGGTGCAGCTGCACATCGATATGGGCAAACGGTTCCAACCGGGCGCCGAACTTACTGCGGGTACGCCGGACTCCCTTTGCCACCGCGCGCACCAAACCATGGTCGCGGGTGAGCAACGTGACAATCCGGTCGGCTTCGCCGAGCTTGTGCTGGCGCAGCACCACCGCCCGGTCCCGGTACAGCCGCATCGTGACAGTGTCGCACCATGGTCGGACAGGTTCCGTTACGCACCGCCGATATCCTCGAAAGTGATGGCCAAATCTGCGACTTCCGACCCGAGCACACCGCCTTTTCCCACCTTGACCCATCAGCTCTACCAACTCGCCAGCGGCGCAATCACTTCTGAGGAACTGGTACGTCAGTCCTTGCACGCCATCACCGCGAGCCAATCCACCCTCAACGCATTCCGGGTCGTACTCACGGAGCAAGCGCTGGCCGACGCGGCCAAGGCCGACGCCGCTCGCGCAGCCGGCAAACAACTCCCGCTGCTGGGAATCCCGATCGCGGTCAAGGACGACGTCGACATCGCCGGGGTGCCCACCGGGTTCGGCACCAGCGGGTCCGGCCGCGTCGCCGACAACGACGCCGAGGTGGTGCGCCGGTTGAAGTCAGCCGGCGCGGTGATCGTCGGCAAGACCAACACCTGCGAGCTCGGGCAGTGGCCGTTCACCGGCGGCCCCGGTTTCGGCCATACCCGTAACCCGTGGTCGCGCAAGCACAGCCCGGGCGGATCGTCGGGCGGCAGCGCCGCGGCCGTCGCCGCGGGCCTGGTGACCGCCGCCATCGGATCCGACGGCGCGGGCAGCGTCCGCATCCCCGCGGCGTGGACGCATCTGGTCGGCATCAAGCCACAGCGCGGACGCATCTCGACCTGGCCGCTGCCCGAAGCGTTCAACGGCATCACCGTCAACGGCGTACTGGCCCGCACCGTCACCGACGCGGCCCTGGTGCTCGACGCCGCATCCGGTAACGCCGACGGCGATCTCCACAAGCCCGCGCCGATTCAGGCCGCCGATTACGTCGGGCGCGCCCCCGGGCCGCTGCGGATCGCCATGTCGACCAAGTTTCCGTACACCGGTTTCCGTGCGTCGCTGCACCCCGAGATCCGCGACGCCCTTCAAACCGTCGCCGACCAACTCGGGCAGCTGGGCCACACCGTGGTGGCCAAAGACCCCAACTACAGCCTCCGGATGTCGTGGGACTTCCTGGCCCGATCGACCGCGGGCCTGTTGGACTGGGCCGACCGGCTCGGCGACGTGGCCTACGACGAACGCACCGTGACCAACATGAGGATCGGCCGGCTGCTGTCACAGGACGTGCTGCGCAAGGCCCGGGCCCACGAGGCCGCCGTCCAGCGCCGGATTTCCTGGATCTTCAACCTCGTCGACGTCATCGTCGCGCCGACCACCGCCCAACCACCGCCTCTCACACACGAATTCGATCGACGTGGCTGGGCCGCCACCGAGCGTGCCGCGATCGCGGCCTGCCCGGTGACCTGGCCGTGGAACCTGCTGGGCTGGCCGTCGGTCAACGTGCCCGCCGGGTTCACCTCCGACGGGCTGCCGATCGGTGTCCAGCTCATGGGTCCGGCCGACAGCGAGCCCCTGCTGATCTCGCTGGCAGCGGAACTGGAGGCGATCACCGGGTGGGCCGCCAAACAGCCCGAACCCTGGTGGAATCCACCGTCCCAGACCGACGCCTCCCAGGCTGCGGCGGCGATCAACGCGTTCGAGCGGCGGGCCGGATAGCCAGGCGGTTTCACCGCCAATATTGGTGCGCTGCACGCACCAGACTCGTTGTTAGGCTTGCGAAGTTCATTGAAGCTGTGGGGAGGGTCGAGGGCGTGTACACCGGTGGGTCTCTGGGCGATACGCGGGCGGCGGAATGACGGAGCCGGAAAGCACTACGGAAACTACAGACAGCAAGGACGGCAAGGACGGGAAGTCCGGTAAGAAGCCCAGCAAATCCGACATTTTCGGACTGGCCAAAGACACCTACAGCGACCTCAAGGCGCTGATGGAAGGCGACCCCAAAGGCGCGCTCGGCTTGCTCGGGGACGCCGGCCAATGGGCACAGTTGCTGATTCCCACGGCGGTCGCCACACCGGTGATCGAAGGCGGCTTGTTCGTCCTGGATAAGACCAGCAAGACCATGGGTCAAGGAAGCCCAGACGGTGGTGGCGCCTTCAGCGACGGCGCAAAGCTGTTCCAGTCCAACGGGAAGAGTCTCGAAGGCGCGTACCCAACCGAGACATGGTCGGGCGCCGCGTCTGATGCGTACCTGTCGCAGAATTCGCACCAGATCCAGCGTGCGACCACCATGCTCGAAGCCGACAATGACATCGTTCGAATTTTGTCGACGCAGGCGGAACAGGTTAAGCACGCGCGCGATCAAGTCGACTGGGCCTCAAAAGGTTTGGCTGCAGTGATTCCGGTCGCGCTGGCGCTGGAAGCCACCGTCTTGGGAGCCCCCGAGTCGATGGCGCTCCAATTCGCTGCGGTGGCCACGGCGAGCGCATTCGCCGGCGTCGCGGTAGGCAATCTGATCAACTACGCACAAGACAACGCCGCGCAAATTCGAAAAGCCACCGATAAGTACCGCCAAGCGGGCGCGGCGAGCGGGTTGTCTGCGAGCTCACCGACCTCACCGTCAGCCTCGGGCAACCCGTCTGGGCCCGGCAATCCGTCCGGCAGTGGGTCCGGCAGTGGCGGTGGTGCGGGCACGGGCGCAGGCGGCGGGTCCGGCAGTGGCGGCGGGTCCGGCAGTGGCGGCGGGTCCGGCAGTGGCGGCGGGTCCGGCACAGGCGCCGGCGGCGGGTCCGGGAGCGGTGGCGGATCTGCCAATGGTGGCGGCCGCGGATCTGCGGCATCGATGCCCAGCACCACTGGTATGTCCAGCGGTGCAGCGAGTTCCGCGAACGCTGGCTCTCCAATGGGCGGCATGCCATCGCTCCCCCAGATGGGCGGGGGTTCGGGTGGTGGCGGCACCGGGATGCTCGGCAGTCTCGCGGGCGCCGCCGGTCAAATCGTCGAGACAGTGATGCAGGCAGTGGAGCAGGCTGAGCAGCAAGATCCGAATGCACAGAAGGGCAGTGAGCCCGGTGCCTCGGGTGGCCAAACGCCGGCCGGTCGCGCGCCGACCGATATCTCATTCGGCGCCGACACCGCGAAGCAGACTGCACCGCAACGACTCACAACCGACGCGTAACCGCGAAAGGATCAATTCATGTCTGGCGAATTGAACGTTCTCACTTCGGACCTCCGGGCGATGTCGACCATCCAGAACGAGGCCGCGTCTGGATTTTCCGCGGCCGGTGATACGACATCGTGGGTGGAATGGAAGGTGCTGGCGACACACGGCCCGGTCTGCTGGTCATCCCAACAAGCACTGTGTGAAGCGAACGAAGCCCGCAAATCCGCCTGCGAAACGATGATGAACACGTCCAACGACCTGGCCGAAAACCTGACCACTGCAGCCTCGCAGTACGACCAGACCGACGCGCAGGAAGCCGGCACCCTCGGCCGGACCATGCACTGCTGATCACATGACCGATCACACCTGGGACGACGACGATCCCGAGGCCGACCAGTTCACGAGCGACTTCGATGCGCTGGATTTCGGCGACGACCGACACAGCCAGGACGACCATGAAGTCGACTGGTCGGAGCCTGACGGCTTCGCAGCTGCCCAACAGCCCGCGAGCGACCTCGACGCACTGGACTTCGGCGACGACTGGTCCGTCACTTCCGCTCCCGCTAAGCCCGACCACGATGACTCGGACGATGGCTCGGACGATGAGTCGTCGGGACCGGTCACCTTCGGAGTGACCAACCCAGCCGGGACCATCACTGCGCAAGCCACGATCTCGGGAGCGATCAATCGGATCGAGTTGTCGCCCTCGATAACATCGATGACCGAATCCGATCTCGCACGCGACATCATGGCGACTGCCACGCTGGCCAACTTGCAGGGCCGGGCGATTCAGCGCGCGATGGTGCAAAGCCTGCTGATGCACCAGGGAATGGACCCGCAAACCGCAGCGCAGTTCATCGACGAAATGATCGACCTACCCACACCGGCCCAAGCCGAGGCAGCCCAAACCGAGGCAACGGCGGCGTATCTGCGAGGGGAACGCTGAAATGAGCTATCCGGATCCGTACCAACCCCAACAGCAGCCTCCACCAGGGCCCTATCCGCCCGCTCCGCCTGGATACGGTTATCCACCAAGCGTCGGCAACGGTGGTTATCCGCCTGCTCAGACGTACGGCGCGCCGCATCAGCCACCGTATTACCCAGCACCTCCCGCCCCGCAGCCGCCCGCCACGCAGGACGACGGCAACTCATGGGGTTGGCAAATTTTGCAGACTCTGCTGTTTTTCGGGAGCGGCACCACGGGGCATAGCCTCGGCGACAACGCACGGGAACGCGTCAAGACAGGGCTGATCATTCTCGGCGTCGCCATTATCGGGATCGCGATCGTGATCGGGATCGCCGTGATAGCGAGCAAATAGCGGTGACTCGCTCGTTCGGCTAGAACCCCAGCCGGCCCAACTGTTTGGGATCGCGCTGCCAGTTCTTGGCGATCTTGACCCGCAGGTCGAGATAAACCTTTGTGCCCAGCAGCTTTTCGATCTGCGTGCGGGCAGCCGTACCGACCTCGCGCAGCCGGGCGCCGCCCTTGCCGATCACGATCCCCTTCTGACTGTCGCGCTCGACGTAGAGAATGGCGTGCACATCGATCAAGGGGTTGTCGTCCTCCCGCCCTGGCCTCTCCGCGACCTCCTCGATGACCACGGCCAGCGAGTGCGGCAACTCGTCGCGGACGCCTTCCAGCGCGGCCTCCCGGATGAGCTCGGCCATCAGGACTTCTTCGGGCTCGTCGGTCAGCTCACCGTCGGGGTAATACGCCGGCCCCGGCGGCAGTTTCGAGACGAGGACATCGGTGAGCACGTCGAGTTGTTCGCCCGCGGTGGCCGAAACCGGAACGATGTCGGCATCTGGTCCGACCAGCTCACTGACCGCGAGAAGCTGTTCGGCCACACGGTCTTTGGGCACCTTGTCGGTCTTGGTCACGACGGCGATCAGTGTGGTCTTCGGCGCCACCGCGCGGATCTGCTGATAGATCCAGCGGTCACCGGGACCGATGCGTTCATCGGCCGGGATGCACAGCCCGATCACATCGACCTCGGAATAGGTGTCCTTGACCAGATCGTTCAGCCGTTGTCCGAGCAGGGTGCGCGGACGGTGCAGGCCGGGAGTGTCGACCAGGATGATCTGAAAGTCCTCGCGGTGAACGATGCCACGGATCGTGTGGCGGGTGGTCTGCGGCCGGTTGGAGGTGATCGCAACCTTCTGGCCCACCAGGGCGTTGGTCAGAGTCGACTTGCCGGTGTTGGGTCGGCCGACGAAACAGACGAAGCCGGAACGGAATTCGCTCATTCGAGCCCCGCGAATGTGCATACAGATCGCGAAATCGCCTGAATCGACGATCTCAGCGCACGCTCGACGGTCATGAAAGGTTTCCCGCCCGGTCGGTGACGATCACCGCGGCGTCGGCAGACAGCTCATGTACCGCAGCCACGCCGGCGTCGTCGGCGCTGCCGCCGACCAGCACGGCGGCCTCAAGTCCCGTGGCACCGCTGGACACCGCGGCGGCCACCGCCGCCTGCAACGCGGTCAGCTGCAACGCCGAGAGGGTCACCGGCGCCCCGGCATAGGTGCGGCCGTCCTGATCGCGCACCGCCGCACCCGAGGATGCCTCGGCGCGGCCCATCGCGCCGCGGGCCAGCACCACGAGCTTGTGGTCTTCTGCGTCGAGCTCACTCATCGGTACCTCGGATCTCCTGTTCCTCAGATTCGGCCGGGCTCACCAGAACTGTGCCGACCCGCACCCGCCCTCGATGGTCGGATCCGCCCTCGGCCCGCAACCGCAGGCCGTCCCACGTCACCTCGGCCCCGGGCAGTGGCACGCGACCCAGTTCGAAGGCCACCAGGCCGCCGACGGTGTCTACGTCGAGATCCTCGTCGGCCTCCAGTCCGTACAGTTCGCAGAGGTCTTCGATCGGCAGCCGCGCCGATACCCGGTATTGGCGGTCGCCCAGGTCTTCGACCGGAACCACCTCGCCGGCGTCGTACTCGTCGACGATCTCCCCGACGATCTCTTCGAGCACGTCCTCGATGGTGACCAGGCCGGCGATCGCACCGTATTCGTCGACAAGCAATGCCATGTGGTTGCGGTCGCGCTGCATCTCGTTGAGCAGTTCGTCGAGCGGCTTGGAGTCCGGGACGAACACCGCCGGGCGCATCACCTGCGCCACGTTGGTGTCGCGACCGCCGTTGGTCGAGTAGTAGGTCTGCTGGACGAGATCTTTGAGGTAGACCACGCCGACGATGTCATCGACGTTCTCGCCGATCACCGGGATGCGGGAATGCCCGCTGCGCACCGCCAGTGACGTGGCTTGGCCCGCCGACTTGTCACTTTCGATCCAGACCATCTCGGTGCGCGGCACCATGACCTCACGGGCCGGGGTGTCCCCCAGTTCGAAGACCGACTGGATCATCCGGCGTTCCTCGTCGGCCACCACGCCACGCTGCTGCGCCAGGTCGACGACCTCCCGCAACTCGATCTCGGAAGCGAACGGGCCGTTGCGGAAACCACGGCCCGGCGTCAGAGCGTTACCGATCAGCACCAGCAGACGGCTGATCGGGGTGAGCAACACCGAAATCGCCTGCAGCGGCAACGCCGAGATCAACGCGATGGAATACGCATTCTGCCTGCCGACCGTGCGCGGGCCGACACCGATGGCCACGAAGCTCGTCACCACCATGATCGCCGCCGAGGCCACCAGACCCCAGCTCACACCGAGGTGTCCGTCCAAAAATGACACCAGCAGGACCGTGGCACTGATCTCGCAGGTAATCCTCAGCAGCACAACGAGGTTGGTGTAGCGGGGGCGCTCCGCCACCACGCGGCTGAGCCGGGCGGCGCCCGGACGCTCTTCGCGGACCAGTTCCTCGATGCGCGCGATCGAGACCGTGGACAGCGCGGCGTCGATGGCGGCGAACAAGCCACCGAAGCCGACCAGCACCACAGCGCCGAGCAGCGGAAGGATGCCGGTCACGGTTCGTCGAAATATCGGGACTTGTCCAGCAGGCGCTGATCTTTCTGGCTCTGCCGGTCGGCGTGGTAGGCCTCTACCTGATCAGCCACCCACTCCTCGAGGAGCTGACGCTGCAGCGCGAACATCTCTTTTTCCTCGTCCGGTTCGGCGTGGTCGTAACCCAGCAGATGCAGCACCCCGTGCACAGTCAGCAGGGCCAGTTCCTGGCCGAGCGAGTGCCCGGCCTTGGCAGCCTGCTGCTCGGCGAACTCCGGGCACAACACGATGTCGCCGAGCATCGAGGGACCCGGCTCGGGAGAATCCGGCCGGCCCCCGGGCTCCAACTCGTCCATCGGGAAGCTCATCACGTCGGTGGGACCGGGCAGGTCCATCCAGCGCATGTGCAGGTCGGCCATGGCGGCGCTGTCCACCAGCACCATCGAAAGCTCAGCCGCCGGGTTGACGTCCATCTTCGCGATGACAAACCGTGCGACGCTGATCAGTTCGTCCTCGGAGACATCGATGCCCGACTCGTTGGATACCTCGACACTCATGATCGTCTGGGCCGCCCGTTCGACGAACGGCGCTGGGCACGGTTGAGCAAGGCCGGCTCCTCATGTCGGGCGTAGGCATCGACGA
Organism: Mycolicibacterium senegalense; assembly: GCF_019645875.1. Classification (GTDB taxonomy): domain Bacteria; phylum Actinomycetota; class Actinomycetes; order Mycobacteriales; family Mycobacteriaceae; genus Mycobacterium; species Mycobacterium senegalense. The sequence continues at coordinate 3,521,110 of NZ_CP081000.1, forward strand.
TCTCGGACACCAGGCGATGCCGGACCACGTCGGCGCTGGTGAGTTCGGCGAAGTGGATGTCCTCGATACCGTCGAGGATGTTCATCGCCGCCCGTAGCCCGGAAGTGGCACCGCCAGGTAGATCTACTTGCGTAATATCGCCGGTGACAACGACTTTCGAGCCGAACCCCAGACGGGTCAGGAACATCTTCATCTGCTCGGCGGTGGTGTTCTGCGCCTCGTCGAGGATGATGAAGGCGTCATTGAGGGTTCTGCCACGCATGTATGCCAGCGGTGCGACCTCGATCACCCCGGCGCTCATCAGCTTCGGAATGAGCTCGGGGTCCATCATGTCGTGCAGTGCGTCGTACAGCGGGCGCAGGTAGGGGTCGATCTTCTCGCTCAACGTGCCGGGCAGGAAGCCAAGGCGCTCACCGGCTTCCACCGCGGGACGGGTCAAGATGATCCGGTTGACCTGCTTGGTCTGTAGCGCGCTGACCGCCTTGGCCATCGCCAGGTAGGTCTTGCCGGTACCGGCCGGACCGATGCCGAACACGATGGTGTGCGCATCGATGGCGTCGACATAGCGCTTCTGGTTGAGCGTCTTGGGCCGGATGGTCTTGCCCCGGCGGCTCAAGATGTCGAGGGTCAGGATCTCGGCCGGCGACTCGTCCTCGGTGCCGGTCAGGATGGCGACGCTGTGGCGCACCGCCTCGGGAGTGACCGCCTGGCCGCTGGAGGCGACCGCGATCAACTCGGCGACAACCCGCTCGGCCAGCGCGACATCGGCCGGTTCACCGGTGAAGGTGATCTCGTTGCCACGGGCGTGGATGTCGGCGGTCAGAAGTCTTTCGAGTGCCCGCAAATTTTCATCGGCCGAGCCGAGCAGGCCCACGATGATGTCGGGCGGAACAGTGATGCTGCTGCGGACCGATTCCGATGAGGTGGCCGACGAGTCAGCGGTCGTGTCGCGGGGCGTCACGTGGAGTTTGTGCCTGCTTTCTGTGTTTTCCAAACGGCCGGCTGCCGTCGTACTGTTGCCAGTTTACCGCTGGTCAACGACACGCCCCAATGGTTAAGCAGGATGGGGCCGCGCCGCAGGTGAGGTGGGTCTCAAGCCACGTCGGTCAGCCGGCGAAATCCGCCAGTTTCTCCGCGACCGCCTCGCCGTCCGGCTCGCCGTACAGCTTGTCGGGAACCCAGTCGAAAAACGCTATCGACGGACACTCTCCGGCGGGCCCGTTCACCGTACCCAGATTGCTGATGTACTTGCCCGTCCTGGCCTCACGGAGATCGATGTCGTACTGGACGGCGTAATGGTCGATGGTTATGGGTTTGTCCCACGACGTGGATTCACATTGCCCCGACTTCACCTCGGTGTCGGACTTGCGGGTCAGGCAGGCAACGACATTTATCTCGGAAATCTCTTCGCTGCGCTGGTCGGCCACCTGATACCACGAACCATCCTGCAGCCCCTGGAAAAAGGCAGCGAATTTGTACGGCTGCGTGTAGGCCCCGGCATTACCCACCGAGCCGTCCTTGCACACGACATCGAATTCGGTCGACCATTCCGCCGTGATCGCATTCGCCGCACGCTGTTCGTCGCTCACCGTCTTTTCTTTGCCGCCGCCGACCGATTTCGCGACGACAGCCAGGACACCGAGAAGCGCGATGACTGCCACCACCACGACGCCCGCGATGATGAGTCCCGAGTTGTTCGACGGAGGCCGGGGCGCCGGCGCGCCCGGCCACGGCTGCCCTGAAGACGGGGGCCAATACGGCGCCTGGTTTCCGTAGGGAGGCTGGTTTCCATACGGAGGCTGCCCGTAGGGAGGCTGGTTTCCGTAGGGAGGCTGGTTTCCATACGGAGGCTGGCCGTAGGACGGCGGGCCTGGCGGCGGATAGCTCACGAATGGAGCGTAATGCCTGGCCAGGCGACACGTGGGCGCTAAATCGCCCAGCGCGCGGTCAGCGCACCGATGGCTCCCAGCGCGACCGCCGCGGCCGTCGACGTACGCAGCACGGTCGGGCCCAGCCGGACGGCCTTCGCGCCGGCTGCGGTCAGTGCGACGATCTCCTCGTCGGCGATGCCACCTTCGGGCCCCACGATCAGCATCAGTGAATCCGCTTGGGCCAGCGGCAGATCGGCGAGCGGTTCGGTGGCCGACTCGTGCAGTGCCAGCACCACCGCACCGCCGGCCACGGCGGCGGCGACACGCTGAGTCAGTGACGTCGTCGACACCACACCCTCAACGCCGGGGACGTACGCGCGCCGCGACTGCCGGGCCGCCGAGCGGGCCACCGCCTCCCAGCGGCGCAGGCCCTTGTCCACCTTCGGGCCGTCCCAGCGGGCCACGCAGCGCGTGGCCTGCCAGGCCACGAACCCGTCCGCACCGGCCTCGGTCGCCAGCTCGACGGCCAGCTCCGAGCGCTCGGACTTGGGTAGCGCCTGCACCACGGTGACGGTGGGGCGTGCGGCCGGGACGGTGAGCCGCTCGGTCACCCGCGCGGACAGCCGGCCCTTGGCGGTCTCCTCGACGACACAGTGCGCCAGCACCCCGGCACCGTCGCTGAGGTCGATGTGCTCACCGACGCGGATACGACGCACGTTGGACGCGTGGAAGCCCTCGTCGCCGTCAACGACGGCCAACTCCCCCGCGCCCGGCAGCGCGTCGACGTAGAAAAGCGCTGCGCTCACGGCATCAGCTCCGCGTCAGCGGCCGGAGAACGTCTCACGCAGCCGGCTGAACAAGCCGCCCGAGCCCGCCGAGGCCTGCGTCGACCGCACTTCGGCGGTGTCGCGGCCGCGGTTCTCCTTCAGCTTGCGCAGTAGGTCGATATCGGTGCTGTCCAGCCGTGACGGCACCACCACGTCGACGTGGGCGTGCAGGTCACCACGCACTCCGGAACGCAGATGCGGCATGCCGTGGCCGCGCAGTGTGGTAACCGCACCGGGCTGGGTGCCCGCGGGGATGGTCAGCTCGGTCGGGCCGTCGAGAATCGCGTCGACGGTGACCGTGGTGCCCAGCGCGGCGTCGACCATCGGCACCGAGATGGTGCAGTGCAGGTCGTCGCCGTCGCGGACGAAGGTCTCGTGCTGCTTCTCGTGGACCTCGACGTAGAGGTCACCGGCGGGCCCGCCACCGGGGCCTACCTCACCCTGGGCGGCCAGTCGCACCCGCATGCCGTCACCGACCCCGGCCGGGATCTTGACGCTGATCTCGCGGCGGGCACGCACCCGGCCGTCGCCGCCGCAGCGGCCACACGGATCGGGAATCACCTCGCCGACTCCCCCACACACCGGGCAGGGACGGGTGGTCATGACCTGGCCCAGCAGCGAGCGCTGCACGGTCTGAATCTCGCCGCGGCCGTCACAGGTGTCGCAGGCGACCGGCGTGGAGTTGCCGTTGGTGCCTTTGCCGTGGCACAGGTCGCACAGCACCGCGGTGTCCACGGTCACCTGCTTGGTGACGCCGGTGGCACATTCTTCGAGGTCCAGCCGCATCCGCAGCAGCGAATCCGCGCCGGGACGTACCCGGCCGACCGGCCCGCGCGACGAGGTGCCGCCGCCGAAGAACGCCTCGAAGACGTCGCCCAGACCGCCGAACCCGCTGAACCCGCCGGGCGCGCCGCCCACCGACTCCATCGGGTCGCCGCCCATGTCGACGATGCGACGCTTCTCCGGGTCCGACAACACCTCGTAGGCGAGCTGGATTTCGGTGAACCGGGCCTGCGCTTCCTCGTCGGGGTTGACGTCGGGATGCAGCTCCCGCGCCAGCCTTCGGTAGGCACGTTTGACCTCCGAATCGCTGGCGCCTTTGCTCACTCCGAGCAAGCCGTAATAATCGCGTGCCACGCTGACCTTGCCTGACCTTTCCATGCCGGACGAACCGGCTGTCTTACCGAGTACCTAGGACTTCGCCGATGTACAGAGCAACCGCCGCCACGTTGGCGATAGTTCCCGGGTAGTCCATTCGGGTGGGACCCACCACACCCATGCCGCCGTACACCTTGCCCGAACTGCCGTACGCGGTGCTCACCACCGACGTACCCAGCATCTGTTCGGCCTCGGTCTCGTGACCGATCCGCACGGTGACCTTGCCCGCCTCCTGTTGGGCCGCCAACAACCGCAGCACTACCACCTGCTCCTCCAGCGCCTCCAGCACCGACCGCAGCGATCCGCCGAAATCAGCGGTGTTGCGGGTCAGGTTGGCAGTGCCGCCCAAGAGCAACCGTTCCTCGGTGTGTTCGACCAGTGTTTCGACCAGCACCGTCGCCGCGCGCCCGACCGCATCGGCCAGAGCTCCCTGGCCGTTCAGGTGGCTGGCCAGATCGCTGACCGCGATCGAGGCCGCGGTGAGCGGCTTGCCTTCCAACGCCTGGCCCAGCATTTCGCGCAGTTTGGACAGCTCGTGTTCGTCGATGGCGTCGCCGAGCTCCACGATGCGCTGATCGACCCGGCCTGAATCGGTGATCACCACCAGCAGCAGCCGCGCCGGGGTCAGCGCCACCACCTCGAGGTGGCGGACGGTCGAGGTGGACAGCGTCGGGTACTGCACGATCGCGACCTGCCGGGTGAGTTGTGCGAGCAGCCGGACCGCGCGCCGCAGCACATCGTCCAGGTCGACCCCGGATTCCAGGAACGACAGGATGGCGCGGCGTTCCGACGAGGACAACGGCTTGACGTTGTCGATGCGGTCGACGAACTCGCGGTAGCCCTTCTCCGTGGGCACGCGACCCGAACTGGTGTGCGGCTGGGTGATGTAACCCTCGGCTTCCAGTACCGCCATGTCGTTGCGGACGGTGGCGCTCGATACTCCGAGGTTGTGGCGCTCCACCAGGGTCTTGGAGCCGATGGGCTCCTGGGTGGCCACGAAGTCGGCGACGATGGCTCGTAGCACCTCGAAACGACGTTCGTCGGCACTCCCCACCTGTTCACCTACCCTTCGCTGCGGCGATGTCATCATTTTGCTCGGTTCATTTTACCGATCAGCAGCGGGTTTACCGATCGCGGAGCAGCTGCCCGGGACATCACGCCCAGCGATGCCGACGAAGGCCACGACCCGCGCACGTATTAGCCTAGGCAACCATGCCGATGGCAACACCGCGCAGCGCTGCGACGGAGGCGGGCCGGCGATGATCTTCAAAGGTGTCCAGGAGGGCAAACCCTACCCAGAGCACGGGCTGTCCTACCGGGACTGGTCCCGTATCCCGCCGCGCCAACTGCGCCTCGACGAACTGGTCACCACCACCACGGTGCTCGCCTTGGACCGGCTGTTGTCCGAGGACTCCACGTTTTACGGCGACCTGTTCCCGCACGCGGTGAAGTGGCGCGGCGATATCTATCTCGAAGACGGCCTACACCGGGCCGTGCGCGCCGCGCTGCGGAACCGCACCATCCTGCACGCGAGGGTGTTCGACATGGACGCGCTCGCGCCCAACCCGGCCTGACCGGGGTCAGGTGCTGCTACTCATCGCCTCGCGCAGGCTCGCGGGCCGCAGGTCCGTCCAGTTGGCCTCCACGTAGTCCAGGCACTCAGCCCGGCCGGCCGTACCGAAGACCACCTGCCAACCGGCAGGCACATCGGCGAACGCGGGCCACAGGCTGTGCTGGCCCTCGTCGTTGACCAGGACATGGAACATGCCGTTCTCGTCATCGAACGGATTGGTACTCATCGAGTCTCCTCATCGAGGGGTGGGTCAGGTCTGCGCCCAGCACCCGGTCGGACAACAGGCCCAGACAGCTCAGGTTCGGGAAGCCCGGCCCCTGGGTGAGCCCGGCCAGCCCCGGCAAGAACAACTTGGGGAACACATCGGTCAGCGCCAGATCGTGGCCGATGTTCTCCTGCAGCGAATCACCGGTCAGTGGGCCACCGAGGCCCAGCTCGAGCAGGTCCAGCGCGTCCTGGCTGAACAACGGAGCGAACCACAACGCATCGGCGCCGGACCCGTCGATCACCAGATCGAAGCCGTGTACGGTCTCGACCGCCTCACCACCGGTATTGGTGGACAAGGTCAACCGGATCCGTTCCTCGCGGGCCACCGCGTGGGCAACCCGGCCACGCAGGTGACGGATCCGGTCGTCGGCCAGTAGTGCATCCTGCACGCGGGCCGAGAACACGCCACGGTCGGTGCGGGCCAGCGCATCCCGGCGTTCGGTCAGCGTGAGGCCGGTCCATCCGGTCGGATCGGAGAACAGGGTGTTCTCGAAGAATCCCTCACCTCGGGTGAACAGGGTGACCGTCGGCGAGATCACCGTGATGGTCGAAACCCGATGGCGGAAAAGCTCGTTGAGCATCGACGCAGCCGTTTCGCCGCCGCCGATCACCGCCACGCGCTCGGCGGTGATGAGTTCGTGTTTACCGGCCTGATGCCAGAACTGCGCGATCGACATCACCCGGGGATTACCCGGCAGCACCGAGCGTTCGGCCTGACCGGGTCCGGTGACCATCAGACCGTCGGCGCTGACGGTGTCCTCGGCGGTGTGCAGCACCCAGCGGCGCGCATCCGCATCGACCGAGATCTGTTCCACCTCACCGGCAATCACCTTCATGCCGATGTCGTCGGCCACCCAGGCCAAGTACTGGCTCCAGCGCTTGTGGGTCGGGGCGGGCCGGCCGCGGTCCACCCATTCGGCGAATCCGCCCGTGGCGATCAGATAGGCCTGCCAACTGTGCCGGGTCATCCGTTCGTCGAGTTCGGCGTTGCGCCGTGGCACCAGCGACGACCGGTACGGGAAGCCGACGTCCTTCTCCGGCCCCGTACCGAGGCGGTGGTTGCCGTCGGTCCAGCCCCCGACCGCCTGCCAATTGGCGGCCACGCCGGACCGTTCGACGGCGACGACGTCCGGTGCGGGCACGCCCATCGCCCGCAACTCAGCGGCTTTGGCGGCCACCGCGATGGCCTTGGGTCCGGCTCCGATGACGGCCAAGGTGGGGGCCGATGGGGCACTCATGTGGTCACCTCTCGCAACACCTCTCGCAGTGCGTCCAGCCACATCGCCTGCATGGCGGCGATGTCATCGCCGGACAGAATGTCGGGCAACGTCCGCCACTGGGTGCCGAGCACAGCGGACCCGTCGCGGTCGATCACCGCGGCCATGATCGTCAGTTCATGGCGCACAGCGACATTCGGTTCGGGAATCGGGGTCACATCGGCCTGCAGGGACCGGTCCTGCAGCAGCGCGTGATCGGACGCATCCAGCTCGATCCGGCCCAGGTAGTTGAGCAGCACCTGCGGATCCCGGTGCGCGCCGAGCCGTTCGGCGGTGTCCTCCCGCAGATAACGCAGCAGCCCGTAGTCGATCGCATCACCCGGGATCGCCGCCATTTGCGCGCTCACGCCGCGAGCATCGTCGGCGGTGAGGCGTAGCGGGTAGATCATGCTGAGCAGACCGGCGGTGTCGCCGGTGTCCACCTCATCGCGGTCTGACACCACGGCGTCGGACCGGCCGTGAGTCTCCAGAGCCAGCAGTGGCGCCGGGGTCGGCTGGTCACGGTGGCGACGCCAATCGGTCAGGGCGCGGGCCGTCGCCGCGGCCAGCACATCGGTCACCGGGACCGAGCCGGTCAGCAGTCGGGCCGTCACCTCGGGATCGGCGAAGGACATCGTGATGGTGACGTCGGCCATCCGGTCGGTGGCGGGATCGATGCGGCGGGCACCGATATCGGGGTCCTCGCCTTCGAACTGCTGCTCCCAGAAGCCGCAGGTGTCGAGTTCGGCCGCCCGATCGGCGAGCAGCCGTGACCACTGCCGTAACGACGTGTGTTCGCGGACCGGAAGCGGAGCGCGCCCGGAGGCCACTGCGTGCCAGGCGTTCTCGAGCTCGCCGACCAGGATCCGCCACGACGACGGGTCCAGCGCCAGCACGTGGGCGGTCAGGACCAGCAGGCCGCCTTCCACCGCCGGGTGATGCAGCCAGACCGCGTCGAGCATCGATCCGTTCTGTGGATCCATGCGCTGCACTGAACGCTCGGCCTGTTCGGCGACCGCGGCGTTGAGATCGCCCGAGCCGGTCGCCTCGGACAGCACCGGGCCCGGCGGATGCGCGACCAACGCCCACGCGTCGCGGTCCAGCCGGGTGCGCAGCACCTCGTGGCCGTCGACGACGTTGCGCAACAGGGCTTCCAGGTGCGCACGGGTGATATCCGCCGGCAACCGGAACACCTCGGTCTGGGCGAGCCGTCGGGGGTCACCGTATTGGTAGAGCCATCGCCCGTTCGGTAGCAGCGGGATGGGACCCGAGGCCGCCTGCTCATCGTCGGCCCGCTCCGAGCGTTCGACGGCGGCCGCGTCGGAGTCGATCGCTGCCGCGAGTTCGCGAACAGTAGCGCAATCCAGCATCAACCTGGCCCGCAACGCCACACCACGGCGCCGCACCGCCTGCACGACCGACAGTGCCACGATGCTGTCCAGCCCGAGGTCGAGGAAGTCCGCTGTCACATCGACACCAGATCCCGCGGGGGCACCCAGGACTTCGGCCAGCACCTCGGCGAGCACCCGCTCGGTCTCGGTGGCCGGCTGTTCGGACCCTTCGGCGGACGTACCGGTGCCGAGAGCCGCCAGCGCGCCATCGTCGACCTTGCCGTTGGTGGTCAGCGGGATCTCGTCGACCGCGACGATGTGGTGCGGCACGAGATGCCTTGGCAGCGTGGTGGACAGCATCCGGCGCAGCTCGGCCGGCTGGGTGTCGGTGACCACGTAGGCGACCAGTCGTGGCCCGCTGCGGTGCTGCCGCACCGCCACGTGGGCGTGCCGAACCCCGGGATGGGCATGCAGCGTCGCGGCCACTTCACCGGGTTCGACCCGGAAGCCGCGGATCTTGACCTGGTCGTCACTGCGGCCCAGAAACTCCAGCGCTTTCGAGTCCGCTCGCCGGCGCACCACGTCTCCGGTGCGGTACATGCGCGCGCCCGGCGTGAACGGGTCGGCGACGAACCGGGCGGCGGTCTCCCCCGGCCTGCCGAGGTATCCGCGGGTCAATTGTCCACCGGCCAAATACAAGTCGCCGTAGATCCCGTCGGGCACCGGACGCAGCCACCTGTCGAGGACGTAGGCCGCGGTCGACTCCGTGGGATGCCCGATGCACGGCTGGGGGTGTTCTGCGATGGCGGCGACGACGGCTTCCACCGTGGTCTCTGTCGGTCCGTAGCAGTTGTGTGCCGACATCCAGGTGCGCTCGCATTCGGCCTGGATCCCTTGCCAGGTGACGGTGTCGATCGCCTCGCCGCCGAGCGCGAGCACTGCCAGCGGCACGCGACTCAGCAGTCCCGCGGCCCGCAGTGAGGCGAACATCGACGGGGTGGTGTCGATCATGTCGATCGCGAAGCGCCCGATGGTGTCCACCAGCGCCTCGGCATCGCGCTGCACCTCGTCGGAGACGATGTGCACGGTATGCCCGTCGAGCAGGGCCGCCAGGGGTTGCCAGGCCGCGTCGAAGGTGAACGACCAGGCGTGGGCCACCCGCAGCGGGCGACCGAGGCGCTTGGCCGCGGGCCGGAGCACCTGGTGGACATGGTCGGCGCAATAGGCCAGCAGGGCCTGGTGGGTTCCGATGACGCCCTTGGGTTTTCCGGTGGTGCCCGAGGTGAACACGACGTACGCGGCCTGCCCGGGGCGCGCCGACGCTGGCCGGTAGTCGGCATCCGGTTCGGAGTCGACAGCAGCCAGCAGGGTTTCGTCGACGACGAGCGCGCGGGGTCCTGCCCCGATCTGGCGCAGGATCTCGGCCACCCGTTCATCGGGCATGGCCGGATCGAGCGGCACGATCATGGCTCCCGCCTTGAGCACGGCGAGCATCGCCACCACGTAGTCGGGCCCGCGGCGCAACCGGATAGGGACCGCGGTCTCATCGCCCACCCCACGGCGGCTCAACTCGGCGGCCAGGCGATCGGCAGCGTCGTCGAGTTCGCGGTAGCTCAGCGCGCCGCCGTCCCAACTCAGCGCCACTGAACCGAGCCGCTGTTCGGCGGTCGCGCTGAAAGCGGTGTGAAAGCCATTGTGGGACAGGTCGTCCTCGGCGATGACCGGTGCGCCGGCCGGCTGCGGATCGTCGTCGAGCGTGACGGTGACCTCGCGCAGCGGCCGCTCCCAGCGGTCCAGCAGCCGCTGCACCACGGCCAGCACCCGCCGGCCCAGTGCCTGTGGATCGACCAATCCCAACGCGCCGTCGAGGGTTTCGACGAGCACCGTGAGCCGGCCGTGGGTGGGATGCGCGGCGATGGTGACCGGGAAGTGCGACAGGCTCTCCAGGGCCGACGGCCGCAGTACCGCTCCGCCGAGCTCGAACTCGTCGCTGCCGACCAGTCCGCCGGGCGGGAAGTTCTCGTAGACCAGCAGCGTGTCGTACAGCTCGCCGATGCCGCCGAGCGAACGCAACTCGGTGTGGCTGAGATAGCTGTGCTCACGTAGCTCGGCGGCTTCGCGTTGCAGCGCCAGGCATTGGCTGCCCACCGGAACGCTGGGATCCACCCGGACCCGCAGGGGCACCGTGTTGATGAACAGACCGACCATCGACTCGACCCCGGCCAGCTCGTCCGGCCGCCCCGACACCGTGACGCCGTACACCACGTCGGTGCGGTCGGTGAAGACCGAAAGAATGGCAGCCCAAGCCATCTGGAACAACGTGTTGACCGTGACACCGCGTTGCCGGGCGGCCTCGAAGATCGCGGCGGACTGTCGTTCGTCGAGGCTCACCTCGGTGCGCGACGGCAGGCCCGGCTGGGTCTCCCTCCCGGCCAGCACCGGGGACAACAGCGTGGGGGCATCCAGGCCGTACAGATGAGCCTGCCACCGCGCGCGGCTGGCCTGCTGATCCCGCCCGGCCAGCCAGCCGATGTAGTCGCGGTACGGTCGCACTGCAGCAGGCAGTGCGGTCACGTCGCCCTTGGCCCCGTAGAGCGCGAGCAGTTCCCCGACGAAGACGGGCAGCGACCAGCCGTCGATCGCGATGTGATGGGCGACGATCACCAGACGCCAACGCCGGCCCGGCTTTTCGATCAGCAGGAAGCGGACCAGCGGACCGCGGCCGAGGTCGAACCGCCGGGCGCGCTCCTGCGCTTCCAGGCTGACCGCCTGCTCTTCGTCGGCCTGCACGTGACGCCAAGGCAGTTCGATCGCGGACGGGACCACGGCGACCGGCCGGCTCAGGTTTCCCTGGAAAAAACTGGCCCGCAGGTTCGGATGCCGCACCAGCATGGCCTCGGCGCACGTTCGCAGCAGTCCGGCATCCAATGCGCCGTCGACATCAGCAGCCATCGCGATGACATACGGATCGGGGCCGCCGTCATCTGCGGTCAGGCCGGCCAGCGAGTACAGCCCCTGTTGCAGCGGGCTGAGCGCCAGTACGTCCTCGACGCCCGGCGGCGTTCCGGTGGTCGTCACGTCGCGGTCTCCTGGCCCCATCCGGCGGTCAGCGCGGCCAATTCGTCGGGCGACAGACCCGATGCGGACATCGGCTCGTGGTGCACGTCGCCCGCTTCGGCCTGGGCGCCCGCCGCATCGACCGCGGCAGCCAGGTCCGCCAGCCCGGGATGCTCGAACACCATGCGGGCGGTCAGCGCCATGCCGGCGTCCCGCGCCCGTGCGGCCAGCTGCACAGCCAGGATGCTGTCACCACCGAGGGTGAAGAAGTCGTCGTACCGGCCCACCTCGGCGGCACCGAGCAGCTCGACCAGCATGGCTGCCAGCGTGTGCTCGGTGGCGGTGGCCGGGGGCTCCGACGGTGCTGTTGCCCGCGCCCGGGGCCGGGGCAGGGTGGCGGGCTCGATGTCGTCGACCACCGTGAGCACGGCATCGGCGAACTCCTCGCCCAGCGCGGCCCGTGCGTTTTCCAGCAGGGTGTCGCCGTCGGCCACTGACGGCTCGGCCACCAGGTAGCCGGCCAGGGTCGTCACTCCACGTACGTCCCACCGCCGGGTCGCCGCGGCCGCCACGCCCTCGAGCGCTTCCAGCGCGGCCTGCAAGCGGGGTTCACCGGCGGTGATCGGCTCCAGCCGGCCGTCGGTGGTCCAGCGACCCCGATCGCCCGTGCGGTACAGGTGCCCGCCCCCGAAAGGGTTGGGCACGAAGCGTTGCGCGGCTGTGCCGCCGGCCACCCTGGCGGCCTCGTTCACCGCGCCGCCGGCGTAGTAGACGTCTCCGGTGACACCGATGGCCACCGGTTGATGCCATTCGTCGAGCACGTACACCCGGTCGGCGCCCTCGGTCTGCGGCAGTCCGCCCGGCGGCACCGCCTTGCGGCTCCAGTCCTCGACCACCAGGGCACGTTCGGTGGCATCGATCACCGCGATGTCGCGCACCGTCTGATCGGCGTCGTCGGCGAAGGCCTCGACGATGCGATGCAGCCAGTTCACGAGGCGCTGTGCGGTGGCCGCCTCGTAGAGTTCGGTGCGGTAGATGACAGTGCCCCGATACCCGCCGCCCGCCTCGGCGAAGAAGTTGAGCGAGAGGTCGGCATGCGCCACGTCGAAGGTGGGTTCCAGTGCGGTGAAACGGGTTTCACCGTCGGCACTGGTGTCGATGACCTGTTCGGCGGGCATGTCCTCGCGCACGTGCACCACCACCCCGAACAGCGGGTTGCGGGCCAGTGAACGCACCGGGCTGACCGCGTCGACGACCCGGTCGAACGGCAGGTCCTGATGCTTGTAGGCGGCCAGCGCCATCTCTCTGGAACGCCGCAACACCTCACGCAGGCTCGGATTGCCCGACAGGTCGTTGCGCAGCACCACGATGTTGATGAAGAACCCGATCAGCGCGTCGAGCTCGGGTGCGGTACGCCCGGCCACCGGAGTGCCCAGCGCGATATCGGTGCCTTGGCCGGCCTTGTGCAGCGCGATCGCCACGGCAGCCTGCAGCACCATGAACTCGGTGACCCCGAGCTCCCGGCTGAGTTCGACGAGCTTGCCCCGCAACGCCGTATCGATGGTGAAGTCGAGCGCCTTGCCCTCGCCGGTCGGCACCGGCGGCCTCGGGAAGTCCGGCTGCAGGCCGTTCTCGACGTCCGCCTCTCCGGACAGACCGGCGAGTTGCTTTGTCCAGTAGGTGCGTTGCTCTTCGACGCGATCGTCGTCGCCCGAGAGCAGCTGGGCCTGCCAGGACGCGAAGTCCGCGTACTGCACCGGCAATGGCGCCCATTCGGGTGCGTGTCCCGCGCGACGGGCGTGGTAGGCGGTCAGCAGGTCGGTGAACAGCACCGTGCCCGACCAGTGGTCGGCAGCGATGTGGTGCACCACCAGGGAGAGCACATGCGAATCCGGGGTGGACAGCATCGCTGCCCGGACCGGCCACTCGTTCTCCAGGTCGAAGCAGTGCCGCCGTTCGGTGTCGAGTTCGCCCTGCACCCAGTCCTCGCCGGAACCGTCGGCGCGACGAACGGTCACGGGCGCGACGGGATGAACCACCTGATAAGGCACACCGTCAATTTCACGGTAGGTGGTACGCAGGATCTCGTGCCGGGCCACGATGTCACTGACTGCCGACGCCAGCGCCTCGACATCGCAGGGGCCGGTCAGCCGGGCGGCGAAGGGCACGTTGTTGACCGGGTTGGGTCCGTCGATGCGGAACTGGAACCACTGGCGGTGCTGGGCCGCCGACATCTGCGCCGGGCCGTCATGCGCGGTGGCGACGATGGCGGGCAGACCGGCGCCCAGACCCGAGTCGCGAAGCTCGTCGACCTTGGCCGCCAGGCCCGCCACCGTGGCATTCTCGAAGACGTCGGCCACGCCGAGTTCGACCCCGCAGCGTGACCGAACGGCGGCAACCAGTTTGGTCGCCAGCAGCGAGTGCCCGCCCAGATCGAAGAACGAATCGTCGGCGCCCACGCCGTCACGCTCGAGCAGCTCGCCGAACAGTGCGACGATCTCGTGTTCGGTCTCGGTTTCCGGCGCGCGGAATTCGGTGGCCGAACGGATCTCCGGCTCGGGCAGCGCCCGGCGATCGATCTTGCCGTGCGCGGTGATCGGAATCTCGGGGAGCTCGACGAACGCCGCCGGGATCATGTACTCGGGCAGCGCAGCGGTCACCCTGGCCCGGATGCGGTCGATCTCCACCCGATCGGCGTCGGCGGCCGGCGTGATGTAAGCGACCAGGCTCTTGCCGAGCGACGGCAGGTCGCTGACCACCACCACGGCCTGCCCCACCGACGGGTCCACGGAGATGGCCGCGGAGACCTCACCGAGTTCGATTCGGAAGCCTCGGATCTTGACCTGCTCGTCGGCGCGGCCGACGAACTCGATGTCCCCGTCGGCGTTGCGCCGGGCCAGGTCACCCGAGCGGTACATCCGTCCGCCGGGATTGAACGGGTCGGCGACGAACCGTTCGGCGGTCAGCCGCGGGCGGTCGTGGTAGCCGTGTGCGACATGTGTTCCGCCGATGTAGATCTCACCGATCACCCCGACCGGCACGGGCTGCAGGGCATCGTCGAGCAGGTGGATCGTGGTGTTGATCTTGGGCTTGCCGATCGGCACGATCCGCGCGCCCTGCTTGCCTTCCACTTTGTAGCGGGTGCAGTTCAGCACCGTTTCGGTGGGTCCGTAGAAGTTGTGCAGCAGAGAGTCGAACGTCGCCAGGAACTTGTCGGCGATCTCGCCGGGCAGCGCCTCGCCGCCGATCGGCACACGCTGCAGCGTGCGCCACTCGTTGACACCCGGCAGCGATAGGAACAGTCCCAACAGAGACGGCACGAAGTGCATCGAGGTGATGCCCTCGTTGCGCAGCAGGTCGGTGAGGTATCCGATGTCGCCCAAGCCGCCCGGCTTCGGGATCACCAGCCGCGCACCCGCGGCCAGCATGCCGAAGATCTCGCCGATCGACACGTCGAAGCTCTGCGAGGCGACCTGCAGGAGACGCTCCTCCTGGGACACCTGGTAGTCACCGCCGAACCAGACGAAGTACTCGGCGATCGGCCGGTGCGGCACCGGGACGCCCTTGGGCAGACCGGTGGATCCCGAGGTGTAGATCAGGTATGCGGTGTTGTCCGGACGTAGCGGCCGGATCCGCTCGGCGTCGGTGGGATCGGTGGCCGGATAGTTCTCCAGCCCGGTAACCGGCTCGCGCAGAATGATTTTCGGGTCGGAATCGGACAGGATGTAGGTGAGTCGGTCCTCGGGGTAGCTCGGGTCGACCGGCAGGTACACCGCCCCGGCCTTGACGATGCCCAGCGCCGTGATGACCAGCTCCGGCGACTTCTCCAGCAGCACCGCCACCCGGTCTTCGGTACCGATGCCCTGCTCGATCAGCCAGTGCGCCAACCGGTTGGCCGACTCGTTGAGCTCACGGTAGGTGTAGTGACGCCCCTCGTAGACCACCGCGACGGCGTCGGGGGTACGGCCGGCCTGCTCGGTGACCAGTGCCGCCAGCGTGGTCGCCGGCGTCTCGAAGTGCTCACCGGTGGACACCGCCCGCAGCCACTGGGTGTCCTCGGCAGTGAACAGCTCCAGCCGCGACAGCGGCCGATCGGGCGCGTCGAGCGCGCTGTCCAGCAGCACGGTGAAGTGCCGCAACATCTGCGCGGCGAGCTCGGCATCGAGCACCTCGGTGAGGTGCTCGGCTTCGACCACCGCACCGTCGGCGTCGAGCTCGACCATGAATCCCAAGGGCAGTTGGGTGTGCTGGCCGCGCAGGTCGGCTCGCTCGCTGGTCACGCCGTCAGGGGTGAACCCGCCACCGTCGGGCTCGCGGAACCCGAAGCTGACGCGGGTCATCCGCTCGGCGCCGTGACGGCGGTCCGGGTTGAGTTCGGCCACCACCCGATCGAGATTGACCCGCTGGTGTGCGAACGCGCCGATGGCGGTGTCCCGGGTAGCCGCCACCAGATCCCGGAACCCGGCCGTCCCCTGCGGCCGCAGCCGCATCGCCACCGTGTTGCCGTAATAGCCGATGGTCTCGTCGGTGTCGCGGTTCAGAACCGGGGTGGCGATCAGGAAATCATCGGTGTGGGTGTAACGGTAGATGAGCGCACCGAACGCGGCCAGCAGCACCATGTAGGGCGTGGCCCCGGTCTCGCGGGCCAGCGCCGATACCCGTGCGACCGTCTCGGCGGACAACCGCACGGTACTGCGCTGTGACCGAAAACCGTTGGGCACCACCGACCCTGCCGGACCGGGCAACTCCAGCGGCTCCGGCGGGTCGGCCAGTACCTCGCGCCAGTACGCCAAGTCCTCGCCGCCGTCCGCGGCCCCGGCCACCGTCACGTGCGGGGTCCCGGCGAGCTGCTCACCGGCGTAGGCCCGGGTCAAGTCGGCGAAGAACACCCGCCACGATCCGTCGTCCCAAGCGATGTGATGTGCGACGAGCAGCATCACGTGTTCGGCCGGTCCGGTTCTGATCAACGAGATGCGCAGCGGGGAATCATTGCTCAGGTCGAAGGCGGTGCCGAACTCACGCTGGGCCAGCACCTCCAACCGCAGCTTGCGGGCGCGCTCGGATTTGTCGGACAGGTCGTGGACCGCCCATCCCGGCGTCAGGTCATCGTGGACCGTGGCGGTGGGCTCGCCGTTCTCGTCAGCGCGATAGGTGGTGCGCAGGATCGGGTGTCGCGCTGCGACGGCATTGAGCGCTTCGTGGAGCCGTTCGGGGTCGATGACCCCGCTGAGCCGGTAGGACAGGCAGATGTTGAGCAGCACGCCGCTCGGGTCGAATCCTTGCACGAACCACATCCGGCGCTGCCCGTCGGACAGCACGGTCGGATCGACCGGCGCGCTTTCGGCCCCCGCCGCCCCGGCTTCCGCACCCGAGGCCGCCAGGCCCCGCTCGGCAAGCCTGCGCCGCATCAGCTCCAGACGAGCGTCAGAGGTGCGGGGGGTTGCCGGATCGGCATTAACCATGTCAGTCACGCGAAAATGCTTCCTTCTCAGGTCTTTCCAAATGCTCGATCAGTTCCGCGGCGGTGGCGCCGCCGAGGATGGTGGCCAGCGGCACCGATCGGCCGGTGGCGTTCTTGAGCTTCTTGCGCAGGTCGATTGCCAGCAGGGAGTCGATGCCCAGATCCAGCAGCGACGTGTCGAGATCCAGCGCCGAGGTGTCGGTGAGCTTCAGCACGGCACCGAGCGCGATCTGCATCGCGCCCTTGGCGTCAGCGGCTTCGCTGTCCGGCGTCTCGGGGGCATGGTTCACTGCCGCAGCGGGTTCTCGCCCGCCGCCGAGGAAGGTCCGCAGCCGCTCGGCGTCGGCGGTGAACACCAGCGGATCCGACGGGTAGTCCCGCAACCCGGCCTCCACCGCGAGTTCGGGAACCATGGCCCGCAGGCCGGACCGCTCCACTCGGCTGACTTCGGCAGCATCGATGATGCCGTCGCCCTGCCACAGGCCCCACCGCACCGCGATGCAGTGCTTGCCCTCGGCCCGCAGTTGTCCGCCGAGTGTGTCGAGGAGCCGGTTGGCCGCCGAGTACGCGGCATGGCCGTAACCACCCCACCGACCGGATACCGACGAACACAACACAATCCGGGCGTCGGGGCGCAGCGGCCACGTCGCCGTGAGGTTGGCCAGTCCGTTCACCTTGGCCGCGAACGTATCCCGCACATCGGCGCCGGTGAGTTCTCGGCCCGGGGCGATGGCGGCAGACGCTGCGGCGTGGATCACCAGGGACGCCGGCGAGAGCCCCAGTTCAGCGACGGTCGCGGCGATCTGGGCGGGGTCGGTGAGATCGCAACGGGGGGCCAGGATCTCGGTCCCGTTGGCCGACAGCGCCGAAACCTGCTCATCGCCGAGGCCGCTGCGACTGAGCAGCACGATGCGTCGTGCTCCCTGTTCTGCCAGCTGGCGAGCGAAGTGCAGACCTACGGCGCCGGCCCCGCCGGTGATGACCACCTCATCGAAGATGCCCGAATCCGCGGTCCAGGTGCGGGCGTCCGACGTGTCGTCGCACATCTCACGGCGCCATACGGCCGGTCCCGAACCGTTGTCCCGCAGGGCGATATCCTCCGCGGCGGTCAGCATCGCGGTGACGGCCGCAGCCGCAGCGGCCGGGTTGAGCTCGGCCGACGGCAGGTCGAGGTGATGGAACTCCTGGTCGGGGTGTTCGTAGCCAAGGCTGCGGTGCACGGCCGCCAGGGCCGCCGACCCCGGTCGCACGGATTCCTCGCTGTTGACCTGCTCGGCGCCGACGGTGATCAGCCAGACCTCGCGGGTATCCGCGGTGATCGCATCGGGGTAGTTGAGCAGGCCGTCGTCGATACGCCGGCTCAAGGTTTCTGCCGCCACGACCGGGTCGATGTCCTCGGATACCGGAGCCACCACGACCAGCAGGTCGGCGTCGCCGGGTCGGGCAGCGGTGGCGACCGGCATCTCGCCGAGGGCACTGTGCAGCGCGGCAGCCGGGCCCTGTCCGGAGGCGAGGTCCAGCACGGCGACACGACGCTGTCCGACCGGCACGTTCGGCGGTGGAGCCTGTTCCCAGCGCTCCACGCGCACCGTCAAACCGGGAACCGGATCCAGCGGCTGCGGTGTCGCCCAGAGATGTTCGGCCCTCATCGGAGCGAACGGGAACTTCCGCAACCGGCCGGCCGAGTGGTTGGGAAGGTCGTTCCAACGGTAACCGGCGTCGGCCATGGCGACCGAGACGATGTTGGCGCTGAGCCGTTCGGTGATCGGTTCGTCGCGTCGACCGGATCCGACGATCACCGCCGGACCACCGGTGAGGTCGTCGGCGTCATCGAGCAGGTCGCCCATGGCGAACAGCAGCGCGGGGTGCGCCGAGAGCTCCACGAAGATCCGCGCCCCGCGCCGCGCCGCGGCCTCGATGGCGCGGTCGAAGCGCACCGTGCTGCGCAGGTTGGTGTACCAGTAGTCGGCGAAACCGGTCCCCGGCTTGACCACGTCAGCGGTCGCCGAGCCGATGAACTGCACCGGCGATTCACCGAATTGTGCGGCAGGCAGCATTGATTCGAGCTCGCCACGGGCCGAGTCGAGCGCGGTGGTGTGCGCCGGGAACCACATCTCGATTTCCTTGGCGAACGATCCTCGGCCGGCTACGGTCGCCACGGCGGCGGCCACCGCGTCGGTATCCCCCGAGATCGCGACCGACGACCTCGAGTTCACCACCGACAGTTCGAGCCACCCCTGGGTTTCGGCAACCACTTTCGACGCCTCGTCGGGGGTGACCCCGAGGACGGCGACGCGGTACGGCCCGGTCAGCCGGTCGAGTACGGTCGCGCGGGCGATCACCACCGCCACCGCCTCGGGCAGGGTGATGCCGCCGGCCACATAGGCCGCGCCGATCTCACCCAGGCTGTGCCCCACGGTGATGCCGGGCAGTACTCCGCAGGAACGCCATACCGCGGCCAGTGCCACACCGTGGACGAACTGGGCGCCCTGGATCTGCACCTGGGAGAAGTCGTTGGTCAGCGCGCCTGAATCCGGATCGGACAGTAGGTAATCCAGCGGCGATGCGGCACCGGCGGCCTCGAAACAGGCCGCGCACTTGTCCACTTCGGTCCGGTACACCGGCAGCCGGTCATAGGCCTGCACGCCCATGGACGGCCACTGGCTGCCCTGCCCGGGGAACACGAAGGCGATGCGGGCGCTCGAACCCGGCGCCGTCCCGGCCTGAGCGCGCGTGACGAGCGGATGCTCGACGTCTTCGGTCAGTGCGCGCAGGCCCGCGGTGAGCTCGTCGCGATCACCGGCGCGCACCACGGCACGGTGACGACGCAGACGGCGGGTGGTCAGCAAGGTGGCGGCCACGTCGCCGGCGCTCACCGCCGGATGCGAATCCACGTAGTTCAAGATGGCCGCGGCGTCGGCGCCGATCAGATCCTCGGTGTGGGCGCTGAGCAGTACGGCTGTGCGGGCGTCGGGCAACGCGCCGGTCATGCGGCCTCCCCGGCAACCTCGGGAACCGAGATGATCGCGTGCGCGTTGGTACCGCTCATGCCGAACGCCGAAACCGCGCCGACCCGTTGTCCGTCGACAGCGGGCCATGGGGTCTGTTTGGTGGCCAGCCGCAAACCCTGGGCATCCCAGTCGATCTCGCGGCTGGCCTGGTCGACGTGCAACGTGGCAGGGATGGCGGCATGCTCGGCGGCCAGGATGACCTTGGCCAGGCCCAGCCCACCCGCGGCGGCCTGCGAGTGCCCGACGTTGGATTTCACCGATCCCAGCACGGCACCCGCCCCGGGCGCGGTGGCGCCGTAAGTCTGTGCCAGGGAACGCAATTCGGTCCGGTCTCCGAGCCGGGTGCCGGTGCCGTGGCCCTCGATCATGCCGACGTCCTCCGGCCGCACGCCCGCCTGACGGATCGCCTTGGCGAACAACCGCTGCTGGGCGTCGCCGCTGGGGGCGGTCAGCCCGGTGGTCCGGCCGTCCTGGTTCACCGCGGTGGCCCGAACTTCGGCCAGGATCACCCGGCCGTTGCGCACTGCGGCGGATTTGCGTTGCAGCACGAACATCGCCGCTCCCTCGGCCCACACCGTTCCGCTGGCATGTGCGCTGTAGGGCCGGCAGTGGCCGTCATCGGACAACGCGTGTTGTTTGGAGAACTCGACGAAGTAGCCGGGTGTGCCCATCACGCAGACACCGCCGGCCAACGCCATGTCGCAGTCGCCCGCCCGCACCGCCGTGACGGCGGTGTGGAATGCGGTCAGCGCCGACGAACACGACGTGTCCACGGTCAGTGCCGGCCCGCACAGATTCAGCGTGTAGGCGATGCGGCCGGAGATGACGCCCAGTGAGGTCCCGGTGATCAGATGGCCGCTGTGGTGCGAAAACTCCGTCAGGGCCGGCCCGTACTCCAGGCCCGAGGCACCGACGTAGCAGCCGACGTCGTGCCCGGCCAACTCGTCCGGGTTGACGCCGCTGTTCTCGATCGCACGCCACGCGAGACGTAAGGCGACGCGTTGCTGAGGATCCATCGCCACCGCTTCACGCGGTGAGATGCCGAAGAACGCCGGATCGAATGTCGCTGCGGTGGAGAGGAACCCACCGAGGTCGTGGATACGTTTGAACCCGTCGCGGCGCGAGCCGTCGAACAGTTCGCGCAGCGACCAGCCCCGGTCGCCGGGAAATCGCCCGAGCGCCTCACGCTGTTCGGTCAGCAGCGACCAGTAGTCGTCGGCGGTCTCGATCCCGCCCGGAGCCTCCAGCGCCATTCCCACGATCACCACCGGATCGGCGGCCCCGAACTCGGGTGGCTTCCCGCTAGAGCTCATTGACCAGCTCCGCCACATCCTCGAGCTGGGAGTTGAGATAGAAGTGCCCGCCGTCGAACATCGTGCAGGTGAAGGCACCGCTGGTGTGGGATTCCCAGCGCCGCAACATGTCCTCGCTGATCCGGTGGTCACGGTCGCCGCCCAGGGCATAGATGTCGGCCGCGATCGTCACGTCGGCTTCACACGCGTACCGATTGAAGGCCGCGTAGTCCGCACGCACCGCCATCAGCAGCAGTTCGACGAAATCCTCGTCGGCGAGCAGTGCTTCGTCGGTGCCGCCGAGATCGACCATCTCCGCGAGAATCTCGGATTCGGCCATCGGTAGCGCAGGGGCGGCCGCCACCGCCGACGGCGCCTCGCTGGCCGACACCCACAGAGCGTCGATCGCGATCCCGCTGCGTTCGGCGATGCGGGCGAATTCGAAGGCCACCACCGCACCCATGCAATGACCGAACAGCCGGATCGGTCCGGCTGAGCCCCAGTCGGCCGCGTCGAACAGATCCTTGGCGAGTTCGGCCACCGTCGGGGCGGCCGGGTGCGACAGCCTGTCACCGCGTTGCGGGTACTGCATGACGTAAGCATCGGACCCGGCAGCGGCCAGCGCCGTCCCGAATCCGCGATAGGCCAGCGCCGCTCCCCCGGCATGAGGGAAAACCAATGTGGCTGTTGAGCTTTCGGACCCTGGATAGCGCTTCACCCAGGGCTTGACCGTGATCTGGGTATCCGGGTGCGTCACGACGGCACAGCGGTGTCGAGAGCGGCCACCGCATCCCGATGCCGCACGGCCAGGGCGAAGCCGTTCATCCCCCGCTCAGGGTTGCGCCGCGGCGCATCGTCGGCCACGACGATGCCAGCGCCGGCGGTCAGCGCCACCAGCATCATGAGAATCGGCGCGGCCGCACCGGTCGCCGAGAACGCGCCGATGCGGTCATCGCCGGCGACACCCAACCGACCGGTGAGATCCACGACCGCCTGGCGCGCGGCCGCGTGGGACACCACCGCGTACCCGCTGTCGTCGACGGACCCCAAAAAGGCCGGATCGCCCGGCTCAGAGCGCACCGGAACCACGTCGCCCGCGCGGGCACCGATCCGCAGCGCTTCGGAGACGGTGAGTGCCGGCAGCCAGTTGGGCGGTCCATCGCCGGTGAACAACGCCATGCGTACGCCGGTGTGATCCAGGATGGGCTCGGCCGGGTCGGCGGTGTCGATCGGGACGCAGACGCCTCCGGCGGCCAGGATTCCCAGCGTGGCGATCACGGTGTCCAGACCCGTGGGTCCGACGACTGCCACCCGGTCGCCGACGCGAACGCCTGCCACCGCGAGCGCACCCGATACCGCCAGCGCCTGCTCGCGCAGTTGCCCATAGGTCCAGCGAGTCGTCGGGCCGAACACCGCGACGTCGTCGGGCGCGCCGTGTGCGTGCGCGAAAAACCCCTGGTGCAGCGGTTCGGCCGCTGCTGCCGGCATGGTCTGTGTAGTCGTGCGACTCACCGGGTCCACAACGACCTCCTGACGATAAGCAAAGCCTGCCCTAACTGAAGTAACTCTAACCTTAGTTGCCCAACGCGGGTTCTGGGGCCGTGCGTGCCAACTCCGAGGCCACGTCGGCACTGTCCATGCCTGTGACCTCCAGATACAGCTCGGACACCAACCGCAAGCGGTCCGAGCCCGCCTCCCGCCCGGCGAGCAACGCGGCCATCTGCGCGACCGTCCTGGCGGCGAAGACGTCGGCCACCATGACGGTCGAGGTGTCGAGCCAGTCCCGGATCCGCGCCACGAGCTGAGTGCCCAGCACCGAGTCCCCGCCGAGAGCGAAGAAGTCGTCGTCGACGCCCACGCCGGTCTGTCCGAGAACGTCGCCGAATATCGCGCACAGGGCCGTTTCCAGCGGACCCGAAGGCGCGCGGTAGCCCCTGGCCTCAGGGGCGCCGACAGCCGTGAGCATCCGGATCACCGCGGTGCGGTCGGTCTTGCCCCGCGCGTAGGGAATCTCGTCGGCAACGACCAGGACCTGGGGGATCATGTGCGCGGGCACCAGCTCGGCCAGCGCACCGGCCACCGTCGCCGCGTCCAATCCAGCATCCAGACCGGCCTGATCTGCCCGCACCACGGCACCGAGCAGATCGTGGCCGCCGTCGACCGGCACCAGCACCGCGACGGCCGCGTCCACCCCGGGAACCCGGCACAACGCGCCCTCGACCTCGCCCAGCTCGATGCGGAAACCGCTCACCTTGATCCGGTGATCGGCCCGGCCGACGAACTCGAGCGTGCCGTCGGGCCAGGACCGCACCAGGTCTCCGGTGCGGTACCAGCGGCGCCCGTCGTGCTCGACGAACCGTTCGGCAGTCAGGTCGGGACGGCCGCGGTACCCGCGGGCGATGCCGCGTCCGCCGACCCACAACTCGCCCGGCACCCAGTCCGGGCAGTCATCGCCGCGAGCGTCGACCACCCGGCAACAGTTGTTGGTCAGCGGTACCCCGAACGGCACCGAGGTCCAGTGCGGCGGCAACGCGTCGTCGTCGAATCCGACTTCGAAGATGGTGTTGTGGGTCGCGGTCTCGGTGGCTCCGCCCAGCCCGGCGAAACGCACCCGCGGCGACGCGGCGCGCAGCGCCCGCACCAGGTCCGGGCGCACCCAATCGCCTCCGGTGGGCACCACCCGCAGCGACGACAAAGGTCCGCCCCCGGTGCCGGATGTACCGGCTCCGGCGGCCGTGCCCGGTCCGCCGGCGACCAGCATCTCCAGCCAGCCGGTCAGGAAATGCAGAACGCTTACCCGGTGCTCGTCGATCAACCGGACCCAGACATCCGGATCGCGGCGGTGCTCCTCGTCGACGACCACCATCGACCCACCCGAACGCAAGGTCCCGTACACGTCGATCACCGACAGGTCGCACTCCAGGTGCGACAACGCCAGGCATTTGTCGGCCGGGCCGATCTCGAAGTGGTCGTTGATGAACTCGATGGTGTTCATCGCCGCGTCGTGGGTGATCTCGACACCCTTGGGTTCCCCGGTGGAACCCGAGGTGAACAACACGTACGCCAGGTCCGTGGGGTCCACCTCGACCGGCTCGAAATGTGCTGGGTCACCGATGATCTCGGCGTCGGCAACACTCAGGTGCGGAAGCTCCGGATGGTCGGAGCCCGACCCACAGACCAGGGCGAAGTCCACCCCGCCGGTGTGCAGGATGCGGGCGGCCCGGTCGGCGGGCTGATCCACCCCGACCGGCAGGTACGCGGCTCCGACCATGGAGATGGCCAGCAGCGCGATCACCTGCTCGACACTCTTGGGGCCCAGAACTGCGACCACCTCGCCGTGGCACACCCCGCGCGACTGCAGGGCGGCCGCCACCGCCAGGACCTTGTCCCGCAATTCTCCGTACGTGAGGTCGCCGGCGCTGCTGAACACCGCGGGTGCGTCCGGGTCGGCCGCCGCGTTGGCCAGGAATCCGGCGTGCAGCGGGTCGCCACTGGGCGGTGACACCGACGCGTTGAGCTCGGCGCGCACCCGGCGCTGTTCCTCCGAGATCGCCGGCGGGTCGGGTGCGTCCCAGGCCGCGTCATCGGTGGCCAGCCGGCGTAGCTCGGCCAGGTGGTAGGCGAACATGGCCTCGGCCACGCCGGGACGGAACGCCTCGACCCGGACGTCCCAGTTGATCATCAGACCTTCGGCGATCGGGGTCGCCTGAGCGTCGATGAGCACCTGAGGCCCCTGCGAGATGGTCCACACCGGCGCCCCGAAGTGGTCGGTCACCTCGCCGGCGAACAGATCGCCCAGTCCGAGCGCGCTGGTGTAGACGATGGTGGCCAGCGTCTGGCTGCCGCGGTGCCGGCTCATGTCGCGCAGCACGTCGAGCCCGGAGACCGAGGAATGAGCGGCGGTGGCATGCAGCGTGTCCTGCACCACCCGGGCCCTGGCCATGGCGGTGTCGGCCCCGGTCAGATCGATGTCGAGCAGTAACGAAGAGGTGAAGTCGCCGACCAGCTTGTCCACGTCGGGGTGATACGGCTCGCGCCCGAACATCGGCAGGTTGAGCAGGAACCGGGACTGCGTCGACCAGCGTGCCAGCGCGTTGGCGTACGACGCCCCGACCGCCATGGCCGGGGTGACGCCCCGCCGGTGCGCCGCGGCGAACAATGCGTCGCGCGTGGGCACGTCGAGGGTTTCCCACAGCCGGATGCTGCGGTGCGGGTTGCGCTGATCCGACAGCGGAACCAACGGCAGCGCAGGCGGATCCGGCAGATCCGGCACCCGGTCGGCCCACCACTGCAAGTCTTCGGCCGACGGCGGGGGCACCGAGGCCGTCAGCCGGGCCCGGTATTCGCGGTAGGTGTAGCCGAGATCCGGCAGGTCGGCGCCCCGGTAGAACGCGGCCAGGTCAGCCATGAAGTTGCGATAACTCACCGCGTCCGCGCACTGCATGTCCATATCGACATGCAGTCGGGTGCGGCCGCCGGGCAGCAGCGACAAACTCAGCTCAAGCACCTCGTCGTGCAGCATCTGATGCGACTTCGATTCCCGCAGCCGCTCCAGCTCTGCTTGTGCCCCAACCTCATCCAGGTCGCGGAAGTCATACACGGTGACCGGCAGCGGCCGGTCACCGATCCGCTGAGTGCCATCGGGCAGGATCTCGACACGCAGCATCGGGTGACGCGCGGCCAGTTTCGCCGCCGCGGCCTGCAGTCGCTGCGGATCGACTCCGGCGCCATCGAATTCGACGTACAGATGGGCGCCGACGCCGCCGAGTTGCTGGTCCTGGTTGCGCCCGACCCAGAAGGCGTGCTGGATCGGCGCCAGCGGGAAGGGTTCTCCGTCATCGCCGGCGACCGCTTCGGCATCGGGAGCCGGATCGACGGACGCAGCGTCGGGAGCGTGCTCGGCGACCAGGTCCGTCCAGGCGGCGACGGTGGGATTGGCCGCAAGAGCGGCGAATCCGACGTTGATGCCCTGCTTCCGCCACCGCCCGGACAGCGACATCATCCGGATCGAATCGAGCCCGGAAGCGATCAGGTCGGCGTTGGGATCGACGTCGTCCGCGCTGACTCCCAGGAGTTCGGCGACCTCCGCGCGGACCGTCCGGGAACTCGTCGCCACCACGCTTCATCCTCCAAACAATTAGTAAAGGCTGCCCTAACTTAGTGGAGGTTACCCTATATTCGATCTGCTGACACACCCACCCGACGGGAGCCGAGAACACCGATGACCACCGGTTTTGACCGCCAACAGGACGAACTGGCAAACGGATTCACCCCGTTCCCCGAGGACCGCGCCGCCGTATACCGCCAGGCCGGGTACTGGCAGGGCAAACCACTCGACAGCATTCTGCGCGACGCCGCACAGCGCTGGCCGGACAAAGCCGCCGTCGTCGACGCCCGCGGCACCCACACGTTCGCCGAACTGGACGCGCTCGCCGACCGCATCGCGGCAGCGCTGGCCACCCGTGGCGTCAGGCCCGGCGACCGCTTCCTGGTGCAACTGCCGAATACGCGCGAGTTCGCCGTCGCGACTTTCGGTCTGCTTCGCGCCGGCGTGGTGCCCGTCCTGTGCCTGCCGGGGCACCGGTCGGCCGAGCTAGGCCATTTCGCGGAGGTCAGTGGCGCTGTCGGACTGGTGATTCCCGACGTCGTCGCCGGATTCGACTACCGGGAGCTGGCCGCTCAGCTCACCTCCGAGCACCCGCGGGTCAGTCACGTTCTCGTCGACGGCGACCCCGGTTCCTTCCAATCCTGGTCAGCCCTCAAAGATTTCGCGGAGCCGGTACCACCGCACGTCACCGTCGACACCAGTGGCCCGGCCGTCCTGCTGGTCTCCGGCGGAACCACCGGCCTGCCCAAGCTCATCCCCCGCACCCACGACGACTATCTGTACAACGCCGCGGCGTGCGCACGGGCCTGCGAAATGGTGCACGAGGACGTGTATCTCGCGGTGCTCCCGGCCGGACACAACTTCCCGTTCGCCTGCCCCGGCCTACTCGGCTCGATGACGGTAGGTGCCACCACCGTCTACACCGACGACCCCAGCCCGGAGTCGGTGTTCCCCTTGATCAACTCCCACGGCGTCACGGTGACCGGACTCGTCAACGCCCTGGCCAAGCTGTGGGCGCAGGCCTGCGAGTGGGAGCCCGTGCTGCCCACGTCCCTGCGGGTGGTCCAGGTGGGCGGGTCGCGGATGTCCCCGGAGGAGGCGCGATTCATACGTGTTGGCCTGAGCCCGGGGTTGCAGCAGATCTTCGGAATGGCCGAAGGGATGCTGAATTTCACCCGGCCGGGCGATCCGGTGGACGTGGTCGAGCACACCCAGGGGCGTCCGATGTCGCCCCACGACGAGATGCGGGTGGTCGACGAGGACGGTCACGAGGTCGCCCCGGGCCAGGAGGGTGAACTGCTGGTGCGCGGGCCCTACACCCTCAACGGGTACTACCGCGCCGAGGAAGCCAACGCCCGGTCGTTCAGCCCCGACGGATTCTTCCGCACCGGCGACCGGGTCCGCATCTTCTCCGACGGTCCCAGAGCGGGTTATGTCGAGGTCACCGGCCGGATCAAGGACGTCATCCATCGTGGCGGCGAGACGGTGTCCGCGACGGACCTAGAGGACCACCTACTGGCTCACCCGGCCGTGTACGCGGCGGCGGCGGTGGCACTGCCCGACGACTACCTCGGCGAAAAGATCTGTGCTGCGGTGGTTTTCCGGGGCACGCCGGTCACCCTGATCGAGCTGAACGACTTCCTCGATCAGCGCGGGGCATCGGCCCACGCCCGGCCGGACGTGCTGGTCCCCCTGCCGGCCCTGCCCACCACCGCCGTGGGCAAGGTCGACAAGAAGAAGCTCATCGCCACGATCACCGGCTAATGCCCCACCCGCACCTCACGCTCCGCGACGGGGTCCAGCAGCTCGATGATCCTGGCTGTCACAGCCGCCGCGGTGGGGTGCTCCCACAGCAGCGTCGGCGGCAGTGACAGCCCGGTCTGCTTCTCCAGCTGGCGACGCAGCCGCACCGTCATGATCGAATCGACGCCCAATTCGACCAGCGGCAGGTCGACGTTCACGTCGGACTCCGCGAGTCCCAATTGGCTTGCCACCGCAGTCAATACGTGAGCCGCGAGCTGCTCGGGGTCGAACTCCCCCGCGGCCGGGTCCGCGACGTCGTCGGGTTCGTCCTCGGGCGCCACGCCCGCCAGGATCGGCACGGCCGCGGCGGCGGGCAGGACCGGAAGCACCACGACATTGGCCGCATCCTCACGCATCGCCAGGTCCAGTGCCCGCATCGCGTCCTCGGCACCCACCGTGCCCATGCCGAGCGCATCGAGTTGCGCGGCGACGAATTCCGATGCCGAGCCCATCCCCATCCCACGCCACGCCGTCCAGGCGACCGCGGTGGTGCGGTCCCCGAGGCTGCGCCGGTGCCGAGCCATTCCGTCGAGGAAGGCGTTGGCGCATCCGTAGGCACCCTGTCCCGGAAAGCCGGCCAGGTAGCCGCACGAAGAGAACAGCACCATCCAGTCCAGCTGCCCGGGCGGGAACACCTCGTGCAACACCAGCGTCCCCTGCACCTTCGGATGCATGGCGGCGGCGAACTCGTCGGACGTCGTATTCATCAGCAACGCACCGGCTTCCACGCCGGCGGCGTGGATGACACCGCGCACCGGCGGCAGCGGGCGCAGCACGTCCCGCAGGGCGGCCGCCGATTCCGGCGCCCCGATGTCCACCGCGGCGACGGTGACCGACACACCGCGTTCCTCGAGAGCGGTGACCGCGCGAATCGCCACCGAGTGCGGATTCTCGGCCCAATCCGAACGGTCGGCCAATCCCGAGCGCGACAGCAGCACAAGGCGGCGCGCCCCGAGATCGGCCAGGTGCTGAGCCATCCGAAGCCCGAGCGCACCGGTGCCGCCGGTGATCAGATACGTCCCGCCCGGCGCACACCGCATGGCGGCCGTCTGGACCGGGGCCATCGTGCTCGATCCGGAGAGCCGGGCGGCCAGGGCGACCCCGTCGCGGATCACCAGCACACCGTGTCCGGCCAGCGACCCCAGCGCGTCCAGCGGTAGGCGCCCGTCGGCCACGTCGACTACGCCACCCCACAGCTGCGGATGTTCGGCAGCGGCCACGCGACCCAGGCCCCACAGCGGCGCGTGGGTCACGTTGGCTCCCTCGTGCACCCCGACCGTGAGTGCCCACAACCGCGCCGGCAGACCCCGGCGCTGCAGCAGGCCCAGCGTTCTGGTCACCAGATCGACTGCGGCCCCGGGAGAATCATCGTCGCGGGGCAGCACCAGCACCACCACACGCTCGCCGAGATCGCTTGGCAACGAACCGAAGTCGAGGATCGAATCGAGCTCCGCGGGATCCTCAACCGCCAGGTACGGCACGTCGGCCGCCGTCAGATCGTCAACCGCGGATTCGAGCCGATCGACGTCACCGCCGACCAGCATGACCCCGCTGGGCGGCTGCCCGTCGGGAGTGGACACCGGCTGCCAGGACACCTGGTGCACGATCTTGCGGACGTCGGTCGCCGAGGATTCGCGGCCCGGATTCTCGAGTTCCTCGAAGGTCATCCCGCGGATCGCCAACAGCACCGATCCGGCCTCGTCGGTGAGCGCGACGTCGGTGGTGGTGGTGCCGGGCCTGCGGCGCACCGACAGCATCGCGGTCGCCGGCGGCGTGCCGTACACACCGACCCGTTCGATCCGGGCCGGCATCCGCAGTCGGGGCGGACCGTCGAAGCTGGTCGAGGCGGCCGACGTGGCCGCATCCACCAACGAGGCCCAGGTGTCCGGCCGCGCGCCGTCGGGCTCGGAGCTCACCCGGGCCAGCAGTTCACCCGCACCGCGGCGCAGATCCGTGATGTCCCAGCCGAATCCCATCGCAGCGACGCCGAGTTCGGCAAGGGTGTCGATGACGTGACGCGGCGGCAGCGGCTCGGTGCAGCGCGCACGGGCCGCATCGAGGTCGATATCGGCGACCGCGCAGCGGTCCCGATCCACCACCGCACTGCTGTGCGTCAACCACCCGCCGCCCTGATCCTCGGCGCCGTCGGCCAGCCGTGAGGCCAGCGTCAACTCGCCGTCGGCCAGCACCACCTGGAGATCGCGAGCGCGGGCCGGCGCGACCGGCGTACGCAGCCACACGTCCTTCAGGCCCGCGCCTGAGCCGGCTGCCGTCAGGAACGTGTTCAAAAGAACTGCGGCAGGCACAATTTCGGTACCCTGTACCGGATGGTCACCGGGGTAGGGCCGGGTGTCGAAGTCCAGCCGCGTCTGCCACATCCGGGTGGCGACGGTTCCGGCCACGTCTGTGCGTCCGCCCAGCAGGGTGTGACCGGCGGCGTCATGCACCGCGCGCCCGCCGGGCGCCGCAGCCGGTACGCGCCAGAAGTGCCGGTGCTGCCATTGAGTGACCGGTAGGTCTGCCGCCCACGGATCTGTCTCGGCGACACCGTGTTCGACGTCGGCACCGTGGCAGTACGCCGAGGCGACAGCGGTCATGACGGCCGGCAACTCGGACGTGTCGCGACGCAGCAGCGGGACGACGGCATGGTCGTCGATACCCAGATGCAGCAGGGTCTCGACGATCGAATGCGCGACCACCGGGTGCGCGGACACCTCGAGGAACAGCCGGTGCCCGTCCTCGGCGGCGGCAGTGACAGCCTCGGCGAACCGAACCTGCCCGCGCAGGTTGTGCACCCAGTAATCGGCGTCCCGGGGCGCGCTGGAGCGGGGGTCGGGCAACGCGGTGGTGTACAGCGGGATCACCGCATCCCCGGGCGGATTGAGCCCGGCGACACTGGAGGCCAGGGCGCCGGTCAGACCGTCCATCGCCGGACTGTGGAACGCCACGTCGGTATTGACCCGGCGCACCACGATTCCCTGCTCACCCCAGGTCCGGCAGACCTCCTCGACGGCCTCGGTGACGCCCGAGATGACACAGGATTCGGCCGATGCGCTGATGGCTGCCACCACATCGGTGCGACCGGACAGCCGCCGCGCGGCCTCGGCGAACGGCAAGCGCACCAAAGCCATGGCGCCGCAACCCATCACCGAGCGGAACCCACGCGCCCGGTAGCACGCCACTGCGGCACCTTGACGCAGGGTGAACACGCCGGCGACCACACAGGCCGCCACCTCGCCGACGGAGTGCCCGATCACCGCGGCCGGCCGCACCCCCCGCTCACGCAAGACCGCGGCCAACCCGACCTGCATCGCGAACGTCAGCGCCTGGATCCGGTCGGTGCTGCCGAGCTCACCCGTGTTCAGCGCCTCGCGCGCGGAGAATCCGAGCTCACGCCCGAAGACCTCGTCGATCTCGTCGATGACACGGGCGAAAGTCGGCTCCGCTTGCAGCAATTCGCGTCCCATGCCCGCCCAGTGCGAACCATGCCCGGAGAACACCCAGACCGCGTCGGCGGCTTGGCCGCCCGGCAGTTCGCCGGTGACCAGGCCACTGCCGGATTCGCCACGGGCCAGTGCGTCCAGGCCGGCGATCAGCTCGTGGCGGTGTTCGGCGACGACGGCGGCCCGGACCGGCTCGTGGCTGCGCCGGGTCCACAGCGTGGCGGCCACCGGCGCCGGCTCCTGATGCCCGGCCCGCAGATGGTCGGCCAGTGCTTCGGCCTGGCGGGCCAGACGCTGCGCCGAACGTGCCGAGAGCGGCACGATCACCGGGCCGGATACCTCGGGCGATCGCGAGACCTGTTGCGCCGGGGCCTCTTCGAGCAGGATGTGGGCGATCGTGCCGCCGTAGCCGTAGCTGCACACCGCGGCCTGACGCGGAATGCCGGTGCGCGGCCAGGGTTCGACCTCGGTGGGTACCCGAAGCCCGCTGTTGTCCCAGTCGACGGCACCGGTGAGTTGCCGCAGCCCGGCGGTCGGCGGAATCATCTCGTGATGCAGGGCCAGGACCGTCTTGATCAGGCCCATCACCCCCGCACCGCCCTCGAGGTGACCGATGTTGGGTTTGACCGACCCGATGCGGCAGCGGTCCGCCCCGGCCCGCCCCGCGCCGTACACCTGGGCCAGCGCCCCCACTTCGGTGGGATCGCCTGTGGGAGTTCCGGTTCCGTGGGCTTCGATATATCCGACACCTGCCGGGTCGACTCCCGACGTCCGGCACGCGAGGCGGAACATGTCCGCCTGGGCAGCGCCGTTGGGCGACATGATGCCCACGGTGCGCCCGTCCTGCGCGGTGGCGCCGCCTCGTATCACCGCCAGGATGCGGTCACCGTCGCGCTCGGCATCCGCCAGGCGCTTGAGCACCACCACGCCCGCGCCCTCACCGCGTCCGTAGCCGTCCGCGGCGGCGTCGAACGTCTTGCAGCGGCCGTCGGGCGCGGTGGCCCCGGCCTCGTCGAGCACCCGGGTCAAACCGGGGCCGATCAGCGCGCTGACGCCGCCGGCCAACGCCAGTGACGTCTCACCGGCGCGCAGCATTTGACACGCCTGGTGTACCGCGACCAGCGAGGCCGCGCACGCCGCGTCCAGCGCCACACTCGGGCCCCGCAGATCGAGCAGATGGGAGACCCGATTGGCGATCCCGCACAGTGAGGTCCCGATACCGGTCCATGCGTCGATCCCGGGCAGGTCCTCCATGATCAACTTGCCGTAATCGTCGGAGTTGACGCCCATCAGCACCGCGGTGTCGCTGCCGGCCAGCGCCCTCGGCGACACTCCCGCGTGCTCAAGGGCCTCCCAGCTGACCTCCAGTGCCAACCGCTGCTGAGGATCCATCACCTCGGCCTCGCGTGGTGAGACCCCGAAGAACTCGGCGTCGAATCCGGCCAGGTCGTCGAGGAAGGTGCCCAGCCGGGTGACCTCGCGCAGGATCGCCGCGTTGCGCGGATCGCGCTTCAGGT
The DNA here is from genome assembly GCF_019645875.1 of Mycolicibacterium senegalense. GTDB lineage: Bacteria > Actinomycetota > Actinomycetes > Mycobacteriales > Mycobacteriaceae > Mycobacterium > Mycobacterium senegalense. The sequence continues at coordinate 3,554,084 of NZ_CP081000.1, forward strand.
AGGGCTCCCACCGCTCCTCGGGTACCTCGGTGACGTTGCTGCGCCCTTCCAGCAGGAAATTCCAGAAGTCCGCGGGCGTGGCGACGCTGCCGGCGACACGACAGCCCAGTCCGATGACGGCGATGGATTCCGGAGTCGAAGTCTCGGACGCCATTTCAGCAGGACTCCGGGGCAAGGAGAGCAAGGTAAGTCTGGGTAGGCTTGCCTAAATACGCTGCCGACATGCGGACCATAGTGGCACACGATCCGAGCTGGCAGGAGTTTTACCTCAGAACCGGCTGTGAATCTCCTGAACGCCCCCAGTATGGCGATGACGTGCGGATTTCCGGCACGACGCGGCCCTTTTGGCTATCCGTTCACCATCGAGCGAAGCCGCCGCCGGTGTGTTAGCTCACTCACATGTCCCAGCTCCCTCGATGAGGTACGGCGACAACGTACTCAGCTTCTCGCAGGTCTCCTCGAACTCACGGTCAGGAGTTGACTCGGCGATGATGCCGGCCCCGGCCCGCAGCCAGGTGTACCCGTCGGCCTCGTAGGCCGCCCGCAATGCGAGTGCCGCGTCGAGAGACCCGTCCGCGGAGAACATCGCCACGGCGCCGGAGTACAGGCCGCGGGGCAGTTCGTCGTGCCGCAGGATCGCGTCGACGCCCTCGGCCTTGGGAATTCCCGAGGCCGTCACGGCGGGGAACAGCGCCTCGAGCGCATCCATCCGATCCATCGACGGGTCGAGGCGCGCGCCCACGGTCGACCCCAGGTGCTGCACGCTACCGCGCTCACGAATGGTCATGAAGTCGGTGACGGTCGCGGTACCGGGTTCGGCGACTTCGGCAATCTCCTTGAGCGAACTGCGCACCGAGATCGCGTGTTCGACGATTTCCTTGGAGTTGGATTCGAGATCATCACGGGCTGCCTGATCGTCGGCCGCGCCGCGGCCGAACGCCCTGGTGCCCGCCAACGGCTCGGTGACCACAAACCCGTCCTGGTGCACCGCGGCGACCAGTTCGGGACTGTAACCGAGCGCGCGAAGTGGTCCGATCCGCAACAGGAATGACCGGGCGGGGTTGTTGTGCCGGCGCCCCAGCCGGTAGGTCGACGGAAAATCCAGCCGGAACGGCACGTCGAAGCGCCGCGACAGAATCACCTTCTGATACCGCCCCTGACCGATCTCGTCGATCGCGGACGCCACCCGATCGCGATAACCACTACCGTCCTGCCGGATATCGACGGCGCGAGGGGCAGCCGTCGGCGGGGCACCCTCGGCGATCAGTCGCCGCACCACATCGTGGTGACGCTGCAGGCCACCGAGGACGGTGACCCGTTCCGCGGTGACCTCGATCTGCGTTAGCGGACTGAAGACCCGTGCCAGCGGGGTCTTCGGCGGCAATCGGTCTTCGAGACCGAACTTGTAGGCGCCGAATTCGAACGCGACCCAGCCGAATGCGGTGTCGGCACTGGTCTCGGAGTCGGCGAGCATCAGATCTACCGCTTCGCCGAGCACCGCGCCCGGTCTGCCGGTCCACGGCCGCCGGGCCGCGACGGCCCCATCCCGAACGAGCCGCAGTTCATCGCTGTCCAGCTCGACACCACACTGGGCTCCGGAGGCCAGGATCCACCGGTTTCCGCGCTCGTACACCACGTAATCGCTGCCGTTTCCGGACAGCGCGCGAGCGATCTCGGCGACCAGATCGGCCGGGCCGGCCGAGTTGTCGCCCGCAGGCAGCTCGAACGAGGCGAGCGCGGCCGAAGCATTGCAGTCAGCGTGGTCGTTCTTGGTGAGCATTCGGCAAAGCTTAGCCTCGCCTTACTCATTGCACAGACCTACGTATCTACTACGGAATCAACATCTTCCGCACATCTGGCTCACATGTATCCACAGCAGTCTCACAGGTTTTACGCAGAAACCCGCCGATCGCCGCGGCGCCTACCCCAGCAGGTCGCGGACGACCGCATCCGCCAGCAACCGGCCGCGGTCGGTCAGCACCAGGGCATCCTCTCGCCGCAGCAGAAGTCCTTCACCGCAAAGATTCTCGGCCCGTTCCCGTTCGTCGGCATCGAGTAACCCCACGGGGAGGCCGTCTCGGACCCTGACCCGCAGCATCACTTCCTCGACATGCCGGTCGCGAGCATCCAGCTCCTCGAAATCGGCTATGGGCAACCGATTTTCGGCCAATGCCTGCGCATAGGCATTGGGATGCTTGACATTCCACCATCGGGTAGCGCCCAGGAAGCCGTGCGCCCCCGGGCCCGCGCCCCACCACTCGCCGCCGCCCCAGTAACCGAGGTTGTGCCGACACTCGCCACCTTCGACACTCCAGTTCGACACTTCGTACCAGTGCAGACCCGCCGCCGACAGCCGCTTGTCGAGCAGCTCATAGCGTTGCGCGAGGACGTCGTCGTCAGGCCGGGCGATCTCGCCGCGGCGTACGCGGCGAGCCAGGGCGGTGCCGTCCTCGACGATCAGCGAGTACGCCGACACATGGTCGACGCCGGCGCCCACCGCGACGTCGATCGAGCGCAGCAGATCGTCGTCGGTCTCCCCCGGGGTGCCGTAGATGAGGTCGATGTTGACGTGGTCGAACCCCGCCGCCCTGGCCTCTACGGCCGCCGCCGGCGCCCGGCCCGGGGAGTGCGTGCGGTCCAATACGGCCAGCACCTGCGGAGCCGCCGACTGCATGCCCAGCGATACCCGCGTGTAGCCGGCGTCGAGCAACGTCGCGAACATCTGCGGGGAGGTGGATTCGGGATTCGCCTCGGTGGTGACCTCGGCGTCGGCGGCCAGCTCGAAATTGTCCCGCACCGCGCCGAGCACCGCGGCCAGACCCGCGCCACCCAGCAACGACGGCGTCCCACCACCCACGAACACGGTGTGCACGGGCACCGCGCCGATGCACTCGGCCGCCAGCTGTAACTCGACGCGCAAGGCGGCCAGCCAGCCGTCGGGATTGGCGCCACCCAATTCAGCCGGCGTGTACGTGTTGAAGTCGCAGTATCCGCAGCGCGTCGCGCAGAACGGCACGTGGATGTAGATCCCGAATGCGCGTCCCGGAACGGGCGCCAGCAGGGGTTGGCCGGCGAGCTCGGTGCGCGTGGTCATGGTTTGATTTTCCCAGACTGTCCAGCGCCGACTTTTGCTCACCGTGAACGCAAATATGGCCCGGTTAGGGCAGGTGGCGACAATCGTGGCAGAATGTCGGGCGTGACTGCCGCCCACAACAGCACCACCCGCATTGCGCTGGTGGCTCGTCGGCATGTCGATTTCAAGCGCGTCTGTAGCTGTTGCTGTCTGCCCTGATCACGCGTTGATTTCGGACCCCGCCCGCCCCATAGTTTCAGCTGGCACCGGATCTGCGCCGCCGGACAGCCACCGGTGATCTGCGCGGTCTACATGCCAGCTCCTTTATCCGAGGAGCACAACAGTGACTACCCCCGAGGCACCTGCCAAGGCCGACCGGCCCGCCAAGAAACCCCGCGACGAAGGCCAGTGGGCGCTGGGCAGCCGCGAGCCGCTCAACCACAACGAGCAGTTCAAGCAGGAAGACGACGCACTCAACGTGCGGGATCGCATCCTCAACGTCTACTCGCGCGACGGCTTCGCCAGCATCGCCAAGGACGACCTGCGCGGGCGGTTCCGGTGGATGGGTCTCTACACCCAGCGCACCGAAGGCTACGACGGCACCTTCACCGGTGACGACAACGCCGACCTGCTCGAAGCCGAGTACTTCATGATGCGCGTGCGCACCGACGGCAAGGCCCTCTCCGCTCAGGCGGTGCGCACCCTCGGACAGATCTCCGTCGACTTCGCGCGGGACAGCGCCGACATCACCGACCGGGAGAACCTGCAGTACCACTGGCTGCGCATCGAGGACATCCCCGAGGTCTGGCGCCGCCTGGACGAGGTCGGCCTGCAGACCATGGAAGCCTGCGGCGACTGCCCCCGCGGCATGCTCGGGTCTCCCCTGGCCGGCGATTCGCTGGTCGAGGTGCTGGATCCGACGCCCGCACTGAAGGAGATCGAGCGCCTCTACATCGGCAGCCCGGAGTTCTCCAACCTGCCGCGCAAGTTCAAGACCGCGATCTCCGGGTTGCAGGACGTGGCCCACGAGATCAACGACGTGTCGTTCATCGGGGTCAACCACCCCGAGCACGGCCCCGGCCTTGACCTGTGGGTCGGCGGTGGGCTGTCCACCAACCCCATGCTGGCCCAGCGCGTCGGCGTGTGGGTCCCGCTGGAAGAGGTCGCCGAAGTGTGGGCCGGCGTGGTCGGGATCTTCCGCGACTACGGCTACCGCCGGCTGCGCTCCAAGGCGCGGCTGAAGTTCCTGGTCAAGGACTGGGGTACCGAAAAGTTCAGAGAAGTTCTCGAACAGGAATATCTCAAGCGTCCCCTCATCGACGGCCCGGCCCCGGAGCAGGTGCCGCACACCGTCGACCACGTGGGCGTGCAGAAGATCCGCAACGGCCTCAACGCGGTCGGCGTCTCGGCGATCGCGGGACGGGTTTCGGGCACCATCCTGACCAAGGTGGCCGACCTGATGGAGGCCGCCGGTTCGGACCGCGCGCGCCTGACCGCCTATCAGAAGCTGATCATCCTCGACGTGCCCGACGAGAAGCTCGATGCCCTGCGGGCGGGCCTGGACGCGCTGGGTCTGCAGTCGCAGCCGTCGCACTGGCGCCAGAACCTGATGGCCTGCACGGGTATCGAGTACTGCAAGCTGAGCTTCGCCGACACCCGCGGTCGCGCCCAGCACCTGGTTCCCGAGCTGGAGGCGCGGTTGGGTGACCTCAACGCCGAGCTCGACGTACCCGTCACCGTGAACATCAACGGCTGCCCCAACTCGTGCGCCCGCATCCAGGTCGCCGACATCGGTTTCAAGGGCCAGATGGTGGACGACGGGAACGGACCCGAGGAGGGCTTCCAGGTTCACCTCGGCGGCAGCCTCGGCCTGGACAGCGGTTTCGGGCGCAAGCTGCGCCAGCACAAGGTGCTGGCGACCGAACTCGGCGATTACATCGAGCGGGTCGTCCGCAATTTCGTGAAACAACGCGAGGGCAACGAGCGTTTCGCCCAGTGGGCCGTTCGGGCCGACGAGGCGGACTTGAGGTAGACGACGAGATGAGCACTTTGACTGAAGCGGAATTGAAGGAACTGGTCGAGCGGGGCGCGGCCGAGCTGGCGGACGCCACCGCCGAGGAGCTGCTGCGCTGGACCGACAAGCACTTCGCCGGCAACTATGTGGTGGCCTCCAACATGCAGGACGCGGTCCTGGTCGAGATGGCGGCCAAGGTGCGCCCGGGCGTCGACGTGCTGTTTCTCGACACCGGCTACCACTTCGCCGAGACCATCGGTACCCGTGACGCCGTGGAGCAGGTGTACGGCGTGAACGTGGTGAACGTGCACCCGGAGAACACGGTGGCCCAGCAGGATGCGCTGCACGGCAAGGACCTGTTCGCCCGCGACGCCGCCGCCTGCTGCCGGATGCGCAAGGTCGAACCGCTGAGCAAGGCCCTGGCGGGCTACACCGCGTGGGTCACCGGTATCCGCCGGGTGGAGGCGCCGACACGCGCCAACGCGCCGCTGATCAGCTGGGATGCCGGGTTCGGCCTGGTGAAGATCAACCCGATCGCCGCTTGGTCGGACGAGCAGATGCAGGCCTACATCGAGGCCAACGACATCCTGGTCAACCCCCTCGTCTATGACGGCTACCCATCCATCGGATGCGCGCCGTGCACCAGCAAGCCGGCCGAAGGCGCCGATCCGCGTAGCGGGCGGTGGGCCGGCCAGGCCAAGACGGAGTGCGGGCTGCACGCCTCGTGAGGTTTCCGTGACGCTCGTTCTCACCGCACACGGCAGCGCAGACCCGCGTTCGTCGGCGAACGCGCATGCCATCGGGGGGCATCTGCGCCGTCTGTTGCCCGACACCGAGGTGCGGGTCGCGTTCTGCGAACAGAACGCGCCCAACCTCACCGAGGTGCTGCCCGATGTCGAGCGCGGTGCCGTGGTGGTGCCACTGCTGCTGGGCAGCGCCTACCACGCCCGGATCGACATCCCGGAGCTGATCGCGAACGCCGGCGCCGAAGTCACCCAGGCCGATGTGCTCGGCGACGATCCTCGCCTGCTGCAGGTGATCCGGGAGCGGCTGACCTCGGTGGGTGTTTCACGATTCGACGCCGACCTCGGCGTGATCATGGTCGGGGTGGGTTCGTCGCATCCCGCCGCCAACGCGCGGACGGCCGCCCTGGCCGGCGTTCTGGCTGAAGGCACCCGCTGGGCCGGTACTCAGGTGGCGTTCGCCACAGGGCAGACCCCGTCGCTGCCGGAGGCCGTCGATCAGCTGTACCAACGCGGCGCCCGTCGCCTGGTGATCGCTCCCTGGTTCCTGGCACACGGCCGGATCACCGATCGGGTTGCCGAATTTGCTTGTGCCGCAGGCATTCCGATGGCCGAGCCGCTCGGCCCGCACCGCCTGGTGGCGGCCACGGTGCTGGATCGCTACGAAGAGGCCCTGGCCGCACGCAGCGCCGGCTTCGCCGCCTGAGCCCGTCAGCCTTCACGACAATCGCGCCCCCGGGTTACCGACCGGGGGCGCTTTCGTCAGCTTGACCTACATACCCCAAGGGGTATAGTCGGGGCTATTGGCATACCCCCCTAGGTATGCGGATCGAACCGTCAAGGAGTTGAACAATGAAGTTCATTCAGTACTACCTGGACTGTCTGTCGCACGCGTCCTACCTGATCGGCGATGAATCGTCGGGACATGCCGTCGTCATCGACCCCCAGCGTGACGTCTCCGAGTACCTCGCCGATGCCGAAAAGCTCGGCATGCAGATCACGCACGTGATCGAAACCCACTTCCACGCCGACTTCCTGTCCGGCCACCTCGAGCTGGCCGAGGCCACCGGCGCGGCGATCGTGTACTCGTCGGTCGCCCAACCGGAGTTCGACTACCTGGGAGTCGAAGACGGACAACGCCTTTCGCTGGGCGAGGTGGAGCTGGAATTCCGCCACACCCCGGGGCATACCCCGGAGTCGATGAGCATCGTGGTCTACGAACACGCCGACGATGACGTGCCCTACGGCGTCATGACCGGCGACACCCTGTTCATCGGCGACGTCGGCCGGCCCGATCTGCTGGCGTCGATCGGTTTCACCCGCGACGAGCTGGCCGACAAGCTCTACGACTCGCTGCACGAGAAACTGCTACCGCTGCCCGATGCCACCCGGGTCTTCCCGGCCCACGGCGCGGGATCGGCTTGCGGCAAGAACCTGTCCACCGAACTGTCGTCGACCATGGGCGAGCAAAAGCGGACCAACTACGCACTGCGAGCGCCCGACAAGGCATCCTTCATCGAATTGGTCACCGCGGGACAGCCACCCGCCCCGGGCTACTTCGTCTACGACGCGATCCTCAACCGCAAGGACCGCGCCCTGCTTGACGAAGACGCGATGCCGGAGGCGCTGGATTACGGTCAGGCCACCCGCGCCGTCGCCGACGGAGCCATGTTGATCGACGGTCGCAACCCCGAGGATTTCGCCCTGGGCCACCTGCGTAACGCGATCAACATCGGGCTGGCCGGACGCTACGCCGAGTTCGCCGGTTCGGTGGTCAAACCTGACGCGGACATCGTGCTGGTCACCGACCCGGGCGAGGAACGCGAAGGCAAGAACCGGTTGGCACGCATCGGATTCGACCGAGTGCTGGGTTATCTCGCCGATCCGGAACAGACGATGTTCGAGCACCCCGACGATGTGACGGCCGCCTCACGATTGACCGCCACCGCTTTCGACGAACGCGCGAACACCGTCGCAGACCTGCAGATCGTCGACGTGCGCAATCCCGGCGAGACCGAGGCGGGCATGATCCCGGGCGCAGTCAATATTCCGGTGGGCCAACTGGCTGACCGGACCGACGAATTGGATCGCAGCCGCCCGACCGTGGTGTACTGCGCCGGCGGCTACCGCTCTTCGGTGGCGGCCAGCCTGCTGCGCCAGCGCGGCTTCGCCGATGTCAGCGACATCCTGGGCGGCTACGGCGCCTGGGCTGAGCGCAACCACGCCGCCTGACAACCCCACACCGGCTAGAGAGACAGGAATAGCACAACAGTATGTCGACCCCAGTCAAGCATGAGGTCCTGATCGTCGGCGGCGGCACCGCCGGGATCACCGTGGCGGCGCGGTTGCTGCGTAAGCACTACACCGACGTGGCCATCATCGAACCGTCCGACAAGCACTACTACCAGCCGCTGTGGACCCTGGTCGGCGGCGGCCAGGCCACGGCCGCCGAAACCGAGCGCGCCGAGGCAGCCGTCATGCCGCGCGGCGCGACCTGGATCAAGAATGCGGTCACGGCCGTCGACCCGGATGCCAATACGGTCACGTGTGCCGACGGCACCACGTACGGCTACGACGTGCTGGTGGTAGCGCCGGGCATTCAACTGGACTGGCACCGCATCGAAGGCCTGACCGAAACCCTCGGCAAGGACGGCGTGTCGTCGAACTACCGCTTCGACCTCGCCCCGCGCACATGGGAATTCATCCGCAATACCCGATCGGGCACTGCCGTGTTCACCATGCCGTCGGGGCCGATCAAGTGCGCCGGGGCGCCCCAGAAGATCGCGTACCTGGCCTGCGACCACTGGCGACGCGAGGGTGTACTCGACAACATCGACGTGCACCTGGTGGTGCCGACCCCACGTATCTTCGGCATCCCGGCCATCGCCGACAACCTGGACAAGGTGATCGCCGATTACGGCATCACCCTGCACACCGGAAGTGAAGTGCGGTCCATCGATTCGGGCGCGCGCAAGGTGACGATGACCAGCGTTGCCGATGGCATCGAGACGACGCTTCCGTACGACGTGATGCACGCCGTGCCGCACCAGTCGGCGCCGGACTGGATCAAGGCCAGCCCGCTGTCCACCAGCCACGTCGGCGGGGACGCCAACGGTTACGTCGACATCGACAAGCACACCATGCAGCACGTGCGCTACCCGAACGTGTTCGCGCTCGGCGATGCGGGATCGTCGCCGAACTCGAAAACCGGTGCGGCCATTCGCAAACAGGCACCGGCGGTCGTCGAGAACATCGATGCGGTGCTGAGGGGTCGTCCGTTGACCGGGTCGTACGACGGCTATGCGTCGTGCCCCATCGTCACGTCCGCGCACGACATGCTGCTGGCCGAGTTCGACTACGACTTCGCGCTCAAACCCTCCTTCCCCCTGCTCGACCCGGTCAAACCGCACCGTCCGTACTGGTACCTGAAGAAGTACGGATTGCCCGTCATGTACTGGAACCTGATGTTGAAGGGTCTTGCCTGATGTCCACCTCGCCGATCATCGATGCCACCGAGCTCAACGTGCTCAAGCAGGCCGGCACCGGTCCACGACTCATCGATGTCCGTACCCCCGGTGAGTTCGAAACCGCCCATATCCCAGGCGCTTACAACGTCCCGCTGGACCTGTTGCAGGAACACCGCGACGAGATCGCCCAGCACCTCGACGAGAACATCGTGTTGATCTGTCGGTCGGGACAACGCGCGGGCACGGCGGGCCAGGCCCTTCGAGAGGCCGGCCTGCCGAACGTCTCGATCCTCGACGGCGGTATGACCGCATGGCAGGACAAGGGATTCGGGGTGCGACGCGGCGCCCAGCGCTGGGACTTGGAACGCCAGGTTCGACTGGTGGCGGGGTCGATCGTGTTGAGCAGTGTGCTGGGCAGCATCGCCTCTCCCAAGCTCAAGTGGGTCGCCGCAGCCATCGGTGCCGGACTGACCACCGCGGCCCTGACGAACACCTGCGCCATGGGAATGATGCTGGCAAAACTGCCGTACAACCGGGGCGCGTCCTGTGATGCCCAGACCGTCGTCGAGCAACTGATCGGTTCCAAGCAAACACATTCCGGCGCGTTGGCATGATCGCCGTCGCTGTCGCGCTGGCCGTCGTGGTCGGGGTGTCACTCGGACTCCTCGGCGGCGGCGGCTCGATCCTGACCGTTCCGCTGCTGGCCTACGTGGCCGGTATGGACGCCAAACAGGCGATCGCCACCTCGCTCGTGGTGGTCGGGGTGACCAGCGCGGTCAGCACCCTGTCCAATGCCCGGGCCGGCCGGGTGCAGTGGCGCAGCGGCCTGATGTTCGGGGCGGCCGGCATGGTCGGCGCGTACCTGGGCGGGCTGCTGAGCTATGTCGTCGACGGATCGGTTCTGCTGCTTGTCTTCACGGTGGTGATGGTGGCCACCGGCGTCGCAATGATCAAGGGCCGCGCGGCATGCGCACCGACGACGCGGACCATGCCGGTCGTCAAGGTGCTGCTGATGGGGCTCGGCGTCGGCGTGGTGACGGGCGCGGTGGGCGCCGGCGGCGGCTTCCTCGTGGTGCCCGCCCTGGCGCTGCTGGGCGGCCTGCCCATGCCTGTCGCGGTGGGAACCTCGCTGCTGGTGATCACGATGAACTCCGCAGCGGGCCTGGCCGGTCACCTCAGCACCGTCCCGATCGACTGGACAATCGCGGGCGCGGTGACCGCCGCGGCGGTGCTGGGCAGCCTGCTCGGCACCCGACTGACCGCCCGTGTGGACCCTGACGCGGTGCGCCGCGCCTTCGGCTGGTTCGTGTTGCTCATGGCCTCGGTCATCCTCGGCGAGGAGCTTCATCCGACCGTCGGACTCACCGCGGCAGGCCTGACCGCACTGGCCGGGCTCGGCAACCTCAGCTGCGCGCGGCTGGGATGGTGTCCGATGCGGTGGCTCTTCGGCCCACCCGCTGCGACGACATGACCACGCCGACATACCCCCGAGGGTATGATGAACTACATATGCCCAACGTTAAGGGGACAGCATGATCTGCGACGAGGAATCGATCTCCGCCATCCTGAACCGGCTGCGGCGCGCCCAAGGCCAGCTCGCCGGCGTCATCAGCATGATCGAGCAGGGCCGTGACTGCAAGGAGGTCGTCACCCAGCTCGCCGCGGTGTCGCGCGCGCTGGACCGTGCCGGATTCAAGATCGTCGCGACCGGTCTGCGCGAGTGCATCACCGGCGAGAGCGACGAACCGATGGACGTCGCCGAACTGGAGAAGCTCTTCCTGACCCTGGCGTGACCTGGTAGCGGTGACCGTCTCAGCTGACGGTCACCGCATCATCCTCGGTGGCCGGAACCTGCGCTCCCCCGGCGATCTGCGGAACCCGGGTGGCCCGCACATAGACGGTGTCGCCCTCGATCAATCCCAGCGCCTCGGCATCGCCGCGAGTGATCTGCGCGGTGAACGGCACATGAGTTGCGGCACTGGTCAATTCGACGCGCACCTCGAATCCCAGCATCACGATGCGGTCGATGGTGGCCCGCAGCACCCCGGTCGCCTCGGCAGTGCCGTCACCGGCCGCGATGGCCAGCTCGGGGTTACGGCCCACGCGAATGTCGTGCGGGCGCACCAGGATTCCGTTGAGTTCGGACACGGCGCCCAGGAACGACATCACGAACGCGTTGGCGGGCTCGTCGTACACCTCGGTCGGTGACCCGACCTGCTCGATACGCCCCTTGTTGAGCACCGCGATCCGATCCGCCACGTCCAGTGCCTCGGCCTGGTCGTGGGTAACCAGCACGGTGGTGACGTGCACCTCGTCGTGCAGGCGGCGCAGCCAGGTCCGCAGGTCGTCGCGCACCTTGGCGTCCAACGCACCGAACGGCTCGTCGAGCAACAGCACCTGTGGGTCCACCGCCAATGCCCGCGCCAGCGCCATGCGTTGGCGCTGACCGCCTGAGAGCTGGTTGGGATAGCGGGTCTGAAAACCAGCCAGCCCCACCACTTCCAGCAGATTGTCCACCTTCTCCTTGACCTCGGCCTTGGGCCGCTTGCGGATCTTGAGGCCGAAGGCGACATTGTCGCGAACCGTCAGGTGTTTGAACGCCGCATAGTGCTGGAACACGAAACCGATCCCGCGGCGCTGCGGTGGCACCCCGGTGACATCGCGCCCGTTGATGGTGATGGTGCCGGTGTCGGGCTGGTCCAGTCCGGCGATGGCGCGCAGCAAGGTGGACTTGCCCGAGCCGCTGGGACCCAGCAGTGCGGTCAGCGAACCTGAGGGCACCTCGAAGTCGATGTTGTCGAGCGCCGCGAACTCTCCGTAATGCTTGTTGGCGCCCCGAACCACGATCGCGTCGGTCATAGCTCTTGTCTCCTTCTCAGGCCTACTGCGCGGCCTTGATACGGCGTCGGTCGAGGATCACCTGGACCACCAGGACGATCACGGCAACGGCCATCAGCAATGTCGAGATCGCATACGCGCCATACACCGAATCGGCGGTACCGCGGTTGTAACGGTCGGCCACCAGCAGGGTCAACGTCTGGGAGGTGCCCGGCAGGTTCGAGGACACCATGATCACCGCACCGAACTCCCCCAGCGTGCGGGCGATGGTCAGCACGATCCCGTAGGTCAGGCCCCATCGGATCGACGGCAACGTGATTCGCCAGAACGTCTGCCACCACGTCGACCCCAGGGTGGCAGCGGCTTCCTCCTGATCGGTGCCGATCTCGTGCAATACCGGCTCGACCTCACGGATGACGAACGGCACCGTGACGAAGATGCTGGCCAGCACGATGCCGGGGATCCCGAAGATGATCTTGAAGCCGAGGTTGTTCTCGACGAAGCCGAGCAGCCCGGCCGAACCCCACAGCAGGATCAGTGCGACACCCACCACCACCGGAGACACCGCGAACGGTAGGTCGATGACCGCCTGCAGATGCCCTGCAAGGTGCCCTGCGGTAGCTGGTGCAGCCGGGCACCGCTGTAGATCAGGGGGCGGGTGCCGGTGGGGCTGAGCCGACGGCCGGCCAGGCCGAGCTCGGCGAGCAGGTCCAGCATCTCGGGCCTGCGCACCACGAACGCTTCGGCACCGACGTCGAACGGTTGCCCGCCGACCCGTTCGGTGCGCAACACCCCGCCGAGCCGGTCAGCGGGGTCGAGCAGCGTGATCTGAGCCCGCGGTCCGGCCGCGAGCCGCAACCGATAGGCGGCGACCAAACCTGAAATGCCGCCGCCGACAACGCAATAGGATGCACTCACAGTGAGTGCACCAGACTCACCGCCTCGGTGATGATGCCGGGGTCGGTCGCCGGCAGCACACCGTGGCCCAGATTGAAGACATGACCGGCCGCCCCCGCCGCCACCGCGGCCCGCCCGTCGTCGACCACGCGGCGCACCGCCGCCTCGGCCACCGGCCAGCCCGCCAACAGCACCACCGGATCGAGGTTGCCCTGCAGGGCGGTGCCGGGCTTGACCCGGGCCGCGGCGTCGACCAGCGAGGTGCGCCAGTCCACGCCGACCATCGTGGCCGGGGCAGCGCCCAGCGCCTCGGACATCGCCCCCAGCAGCTCCGCGGTGCCCACGCCGAAGTGCGTCATGGGCACACCGGCGGCGGCCATCGTGGCGAACACCCGGGTGGTGTGCGGAAGCACATAGCTGCGGTAGTCGGCCAACGACAGCGTCCCGGCCCAGGAGTCGAACACCTGCAGGGCGTCCACGCCGGCGTCGACCTGGGCCTGCAAGAAGGCGATGGTCAGGTCGGTCAGCGCACCCATCAGCGCATGCCAGGTGGCCGACTCTCCCAGCATCATGGCCTTGGTGCGCTCATGGTGCCGGCTGGGCCCGCCCTCGACCAGGTAGGAGGCCAGGGTGAACGGCGCGCCGGCGAAGCCGATCAACGGCACGTCGCCCAACTCCCGCACCAACATCGCGACAGCGTCGGTGACCGGCGAGACCTGCGCCGGTTCAAGCGGTTTCATCCCCTCGACGTCGGCCTGCGACCGGATCGGATGTTCGATGACCGGCCCCACGTCCGGGACGATGTCCAGACCGATCCCGGCAGCCTTGAGCGGCACCACGATGTCGGAGAACAGGATGGCGGCGTCGACGCCGTGCCTGCGCACCGGCTGCAGGGTGATCTCGCAGACCAGTTCGGGGTCGAAGCAGGCCTCCAGCATGCGGTGCTGAGCCCGCAACGCACGGTACTCCGGCAACGAGCGGCCGGCCTGCCGCATGAACCACACCGGCACACGGCGCGGGATGCGGCCGCTCACGGCGGCTAGATATGGGGAATCGGGCAGCTCCCGGCGGGTATTCATCGGCTCCTATGGTGCCACGTGCCCGCGCGCGTAGACCGTTGCCGGTTCGTGACGCCCCCGCTACGGCGCGCCTGCGTCCTGTCCTGGCAGTATCCGCTAGCGTCAAACGCCGTGACCTCTGCCGAACCGGCCCAGTTCCGGACGGCGGTGGCGGCGATGAACGCCACCACCGTACGGCCGGAAATCGAGCTGGGTCCGATACGCCCGCCTCAGCGGCTGGCGCCCTACAGCTACGCGCTGGGCGCCGAGGTCCGACATCCCGAAACAGCGGTGATCCCGGAGCGCTCCGAAGGCGACGCGTTCGGCAGGCTGATCCTGCTGCACGACCCCGACGGAGCCGAAGCCTGGGACGGCACCATGCGCCTGGTCGCCTACATCCAGGCGGACCTGGACTCCAGTGAAGCCGTCGACCCGCTGCTGCCCGAGGTGGCCTGGAGCTGGCTCGTGGACGCCCTGGAAACCCGTGCCGAGCACGTCACCGCACTCGGCGGCACCGTCACCGCCACCACCTCGGTGCGCTACGGTGACATATCCGGCCCGCCGCGGGCACACCAGCTCGAGCTGCGGGCTTCCTGGACCGCGACCGATCTGGAGTTGGGACCGCACGTGGAGGCGTTCTGTGAAGTGCTCGAGCACGCTGCAGGGTTGCCGCCGGCGGGCGTGACCGACCTGAGTTCCCGTACCCGCGCGTGAGATGACCGAAGTAGACCCAGACGCCGCCGAGCCGGACGAGGCCGAAGCAACCCCATTGCTCTCCCCCGTCGACGGTGTGCCCGAAGTCTGTGTCACTTCCGATGAAATCTCCTCCGCGGCAACATCCCTCGCCAAAGGCAGCGGGCCCTTCGCGATCGATGCCGAACGTGCCTCCGGCTTCCGCTATTCCAATCGCGCGTACCTGGTGCAGATCCGTCGCGCCGGTTCGGGAACGGCGCTGATCGACCCGGTCAACCACGGCGGCTCACCCATCGATGCGATGGCGCCGGTGGCCGAGGCCCTGGCTGCCGACGAATGGGTGCTGCACGCCGCCGACCAGGACCTGCCGTGCCTGTCGGAAATCGGCCTGCGCCCGGGCAAGCTCTACGACACCGAGTTGGCCGGCCGGCTGGCAGGTTTCGAGCGGGTCAACCTCGCCGCGATGGTGCAACGGCTACTCGGCCTGCAGTTGATGAAAGGGCACGGTGCGGCCGACTGGTCCAAACGGCCGCTGCCGGCGGAATGGCTCAACTACGCCGCCCTGGACGTCGAGGTCCTGCTGGAGCTGCGCCACGCGATCGCCGCGGTTCTCGAAGATCAGGGCAAAACCGAATGGGCCAGACAGGAATTCGAGTACCTCCGCACCTATGTGGCCCAACCCACCCGACGTGACCGCTGGCGACGCACCTCGGGCATCCACAAGGTCCGCAACCCGCAGGCGCTGTCCGCCGTCCGCGAGCTGTGGACGACCCGAGACACCATCGCTCGCAGCCGCGACATCGCCCCCGGGCGCATCCTGCCCGACGCGGCGATCATCAACGCGGCCACCGCCAACCCCAAAACCGTCGACGAGCTCATCGCACTGCCGGTGTTCGGAGGTTCCAAACAGCGCAAGAGCGCCAAGGTCTGGCTGGACGCGCTGAACCGGGCCAGGGATACCACCGACCCGCCCGAGGCCAACGAAACCCAGAGCGGCCCGCCGCCGGCCGCCCGCTGGGCCCGACGCAAACCCGAAGCCGCGGCCCGGCTCGAAGCCGCCCGGGCCGGCCTGGCCGAACTCTCGGAGCGCGTTTCGGTGCCCGCCGAAAACCTGATCACCCCCGAGGTGGTGCGCCGGCTGTGCTGGGACTGGCATCCGGTCGCCGACGTGGCCACCGCCGTGGAGGAATTCCTCGTCGAGGCCAACGTCCGGCCCTGGCAGCGCGAGCTGACGGTGCCGGTACTCACCAAGGCGCTCAGCTCGGCCGAGTGACACTCACCCGCTCACCTGGTCTATGTGGGCCAGGAAATGAGTCAGCACCGACTGAGGATCCTCGATCTGCGGCCAGTGTGCGATGTCGTCGGCGAGCATCACCACGTCAGGATCGGGAATCACCTCGAGATAGCGCTGCGCCATGTGACGCCCCGAGTTCGGATCCGACGGCCCGTCGATCAGCCGCATCGGCACCTTGGTCTCCCGCATCGCCCGCACCCATCGATTCCGGTACGTGTAGCGGTCGTTGACGAACCGGCCGACCTTGTGGAGGACCCGCTTGCCGTCGTTGTACTCCAGAATCTGGTGAAACTTCTCCATGAGCTCCGGTGACGGCTTGGTGTTCACGCCGAACATCTCGTTGATGGTCGGCTCCACGAGTCGACGTGACAACCGGCTGCCCTGCAACGGACTCATGATGTCACCCAACGGGGTTCGCGACATCGCCTTCTGCAGCAGCCGCGGCGTGTAGGCCTCGTTGAACAGGCCGCCGTTGAGCCAGGTGATCGATGCGATGTTCAGCGCACCGTAAGCCCGGCCACCGAATTCGTGGCGGGCCAGTAGTTCCTGGCCCACCGAATCACCGAGGTCATGGGCCAGAACGTGGGCGGTGCCGACCCCGAGGTGATCCAGCAGCGCCTCGTGCATGTCGGCGTGGTCGGGCACCGAGTATCCGTAGGCGACCGGTTTGTCCGAGAAACCCATCCCGAGCATGTCCGGCGCGATCACGGTGAACCGCTCGGTCAGGGTGGGCCAGATCAGCGACCAGTCCCATGAACTGAACGGATAGCCGTGAATGAGAAGGAGATTCGGTCCACTGCCCGCGGCCCGGTAGAAGATGTCGAATCCCAGGTAGTCGAAGAACTGCCCGGCGTCCTTCCAGCTCTTCAATTCGGCGTCCATCTCTGCAACCTAGTTGAGAATCGATCTCTGCCGGCGTCCTGATGGCGTTTCGTCCCCGGGGCGGGCCCGACCGGAATAACGTCAGTGCGTGGCGCAGTCGAGAGAAACCGAAGCCGAGCAGGAACGCGAGCGCTTCGCCGACCGGATCCTGCGGATCGCCGAGGACGCGGTCTACTGGTCGATCGCGATCCTGCTGCTCGCCGGATCGGTGGTGCTGATCGCCGCGCAGGTCCACCTCATGCTGCGGTTGAGGAGCGCTCCGGCCGCGCAGATCATGCTGGAGCTGCTCGACGGCCTGCTGCTGGTCTTCATATTCGTGGAACTGCTCTATGCCGTGCGGACCTCGTTGCGATCCCGCGAGCTGGTTGCCGAACCCTTCCTGATCGTCGGCATCCTGGCCTGCATCAAAGAGATCGTGGTGGTGTCCGTGGACGCGGCCAAGCTGTTCGACAAGGGGCCGGAGTTCGCGCGCGCCATCGTTCAGGTCGGCGTGCTGGGCGGATTGGTGCTCGTCCTGGCCGCCGCCATCTTCGTCCTGCGGCTGCACCCCTTGGCCGCCGACCACATGCGCGACAAACCGGACGACGACTCCTAGTCGACCTGCTGGCCGACTTCCTGCTCCCCCAGGGGTGCACCGATCGCGGCGATCCAGCCGGTGATCTGACGGGCGATGTGCTGGTCGGTCAGGCCGACCGCGGCCAACACCTCGCCACGCGAGGCATGCTCCTGGAAGACCTGCGGGACACCGAGATCCCGGCACGGCACATCGATCTCCGCGTGGCGCAACGCCGCGGACACCGACGAACCGATCCCGCCGTGCACACCGTTGTCCTCGACGGTGACCACCAGCTTGTGCTGACGCGCCAACTCACCCACGATCTCGGGAACCGGAAGCACCCAACGCGGATCCACCACCGTGACACCGATGCCCTGATTACGCAGCCGCTCGGCGACCGCCAGCGCCATCGACGCGAAAGATCCCACGGCGACCAGCAGCACGTCCTCGGTCAGCCCCGCGGCCGGGACGGCCAGCACATCGACACCCCCGCGCCGCTGCAGCGCCGGAATGTCTTCACCCACATCACCTTTGGGGAACCGGAGGGCTGTCGGGCCGTCGTTGACCGCCAATGCCTCGCCCAGTTCCTCGCGCAAGGTCGCACCGTCGCGGGGCGCGGCGACCCGGATGCCCGGGATGATGCCGAGTACCGACAGATCCCAGACCCCGTTGTGGCTGGCCCCGTCCGGCCCGGTGACACCGGCCCGATCCAGCACCATGGTGACCGGCAATTTGTGCAGCGCCACGTCCATCATCAGTTGGTCGAACGCGCGGTTGAGGAACGTCGAATAGATCGCCACCACCGGATGCAGGCCGCCCATGGCCAGGCCGGCCGCCGATGTCATGGCGTGCTGCTCGGCAATACCCACGTCGAAGAACCTGTCGGGGAACCGATCCCGGAATGCACTCAGACCCGTGGGCCCCGGCATGGCAGCGGTGATCGCCACGACGTCGCGCCGTTTCGTCCCGATCTTGATCAGCTCGTCGGAGAACACCGACGTCCAACCCGGCGCGGACACCTTCGTCGGCAGCCCCGTCTCCGGGTCGATGACACCGCAGGCGTGCATCTGATCCGCTTCGTCGTTCTCGGCATGCGCATAGCCCATGCCCTTGCGGGTCACCACGTGGACGATCACCGGGGCCTTGAACCCGCGGGCGTGGCGCAGCGCGCTCTCCACCGCATGCTCGTCGTGACCGTCGATCGGTCCGACGTACTTGATGCCGAGATCGGTGAACATCACCTGCGGGGCGACCGCGTCCTTGATGCCGGCCTTGATGCTGTGCATGCACTGGTAGCAGAACTCGCCGACGACCGGCAGCCCCCGCACGGCCTTGCGGCCCTCTTCCAGGATCCGTTCATAGGCCGGCTGCAACCGCAGGCCCGCCAGGTGATCGGCGAACCCGCCAATGGTCGGCGCATAGCTGCGCCCGTTGTCGTTGACGACGATGACGACCGGGCGACCGCCGGTCGCGATGTTGTTGAGCGCCTCCCAGCACATGCCGCCGGTGAGGGCGCCGTCACCGACGACGGCCACCACGTGGCGATTGCGGTGCCCGGTGAGTTCGAACGCCTTGGCCAGACCGTCGGCATACGAGAGCGCGGTGCTGGCGTGGCTGGACTCCACCCAGTCGTGCTCGCTCTCGTTGCGCGACGGATACCCCGACAGACCGTCCTTGCACCGCAGGGTGTCGAAATCCTGTGCACGCCCGGTCAGCATCTTGTGGACGTAGGCCTGGTGACCCGTGTCGAAGATGATCGGATCATGGGGCGAATCGAACACGCGATGCAGCGCCAACGTGAGTTCGACGACACCCAGATTGGGGCCAAGATGTCCGCCGGTTGCAGCCACCTTGTGGATCAGGAACTGACGAATTTCCTGTGCCAGATCAGTCAACTGAGACTGTGACAGGTGCTGCAGATCGGCGGGACCGCGGACCTGTTCAAGCATCCCGCCAGTGTACGCACGCATCGGGGGTCAGTCCTGTCGAGGCTGATAGACGTCAGGCACCCCGTCATTGTCGGCGTCGACGGTTTCCAGCTGATGAATGCGGCGGTAAACGGCATTGCGCGACACCAGAACCACCGAGGCCAGCAGGCCTGCCACCACCGAACCGGTGACCACCGCGATCTTCACATCGTCATCGGCCACGGTGGAATGCCCGAAGGCCAGCTCTCCGATGAGCAGCGACACCGTGAAGCCGATACCGGCCAACATCGCGACGCCGAGCACGTCGCGCCAGGCCAGATCTTCATCGAGGGTCGCGTGGGTGAAGCGGGCCAGCAGATACGTCGTCCCCAGCACTCCGATGGGCTTGCCGAGCACGAGCCCGACGATCACCCCGAGTGTGACCGGGTGCGTCAGGGCGTCGGCGAAACCGGACCAGCCGCCGACCGTCACGCCCGCGGCGAAGAACGCGAAGACGGGCACGGCGAAGCCGGCCGACAGCGGCCGCACGATGTGCTCGAAATGCTTGGCCGAGGCGTGGCGGCCCAGCACCGGCACGGTGAACCCGAGCACCACCCCGGCCACTGTGGCGTGCACACCGCTGGCATGGACCAGCGCCCAGGCGACGATCGCCGGCGGCATCAGGATCCACCACTGCCGCACACCCCGCTGCACGGCAAACGCGTACAACGCGATCGGGATCAGGGCAGCGGCCAGCGGCCCCAGCGCCACGTGATCGGTGAAGAAGACCGCGATGACGGTGATCGCGAGCAGATCGTCGACCACAGCCAGGGTGAGCAGGAAGATCCGCAGTGCCGCAGGCAGGTGGGTGGAGACCACAGCCAGCACCGCCAGCGCGAAGGCGATGTCGGTGGCGATCGGCACCGCCCACCCGGCGAGGTTCTCCGGATGCCCCGAGAACAGGTTGATCCCGACGAAGATCGCCGCGGGCACCACCATGCCGCCCACCGCCGCCGCGATGGGCAGCGCCGCGCGGGCGGGATCACGTAGGTCACCGGCCACGAATTCGCGTTTGAGCTCAACTCCCACGACGAAGAAGAAGACCGCCAGCAGCCCGTCGGCGGCCCAGGCCGACAGGCTCAGGTTCAGGTGCAGTGACTGCGGGCCGATGACGAATTCCGAGAGCCGGTCATATCCGCTCGACCACGGCGAGTTGGCCCAGACCAGCGCCGCACCCGCGGCCGCCAGCAACAACGCGCCGCCTACGGTCTCGGTACGCAGCAGATCGGAGACCCGCTGCCACTCCGGCCACGAGCCGCGAACGAGCAGACGGCGGCTGGCGGGTTGACGGCGATTACTCATCGGGCTCCTGTGGTCAGCATTCATCCAACGCCGACCAGACTTCCCGGCACACCCGCGGATAACGCTAACAGGCGAGACGGATGAGCAAATACCGACGAAGTCCTTGGCAGCGCGTCAAACCGGCGACAAAACTGAGACCCGCATGATTACGTAGGGTGTAGACGAAGTCGATTAGTCCGGGGTGCGGGTTGAGTCCATTCGATCACTATTACGCGCGTACCGCCCTGCTTGCTGCGCAGGGCAAGCGCACCCTGATGCAGCGTCTCATCGGGATCACCATCGTCGGTTTGGGCCTCGTGCCGCTGCTGCTGCTGATGAGCCCGGTGGGGCCGCACGGCGCCCTCCGGTATGTCGCGGTCGCCATGAGCATCGGCGGTCTGACCATGGCGCAGTGGTGGTGGCGGCGCCAATGGCCCAGCCGCACCCAGTCGTGGATCGTGGTGTCCATCGGGACGGCCTGTATCGCAATCACCTGCATTCTGCTGGTCGACCCGGTCATCGGCCTCTTGGGCGCCAGCTCGCTGAGCCTGATCACCGGCTACACGGCATTCCTGCACAGCCGGCGGGTGCTGCACCTGACCTGGGCGGCCTCGGGCGTTGTGGTGGCGTTCCTGGCGGTCCGGGTGGCCCTGATGGATCCCTGGCTCGCGGCGGCGGGCACTTTGGTAGCGGTGCTGGTGATAGTGAGCACCTCGGCGCTGTGCCGGACGGCCGTCGAACTGATCGAGCCCGACGTCCAGCATCCCAGTGAGATCGACCCGCTCACCGGTCTGCTCAACCGCGAGGCCTTCGACATGCACACCGCCACGATGCTGGGCTCGCACAGCCGACACGACGACCAATATCTGGTGATCGTGGCGGTGGGGATCGACGACATGGCGCTGCTGAGCGACATGGACGGCACTCACAGCACGCTGCACGCCCGCGTCGCGGTGGCCCAGGCCATCCGCGAGACAGTGCGCCACAAGGTGCCGCTGGCCCACGTCTCCGACAGCGTGTTCCTGATCGCCGACGTGTTCAAGACCAACGACCCCTCGCCGCTGGTCAACCGGATCCGGATGGCGATCACCACCACGCCCATGCGCCTGACGGCCAGCATCGGCACGGCCTGCAGTCAGCTGCGCCCGTTGACCGAACTCCCCACCCCGCAGGTGGTCGACGCCCTCGTGGCGCTGGCCGACACCGCGATGAACCAGTCACGCGCCGAGGGCGGCAACCGCGCCACCTACGCGCACTTCCCCACCCCGACGATGGGCCCCGACGCCCAGGAGTGACAGACCCCGATCAGCGGGGCCGGGCAGTCAGCGGGTCAGCACCGCGACGCACTCCACGTGGTGGGTCAACGGGAAGGAATCGAACACCCGCAGCTCCTCCACGGCGTAGCCGTGGCCCAGGTACAGCCCGATGTCCCGGGCGAAGGACGCTGCCTCGCAACCGATGTGGATGACCCGCGGCACGTCCGTGGCGGCCAGCGCATCGATCACATCGCGGCCGGCGCCGGTGCGCGGCGGGTCGAGCACCGCGACGTCGGGACGCCCCGACTCGGCGGACAGGGCGCGTCGAACCGAGTCGGCGACGACCGAGACCCAAGGCAGGTCGGCCAGCGCGCCGCGCGCCGCGCGGGACGCCCCGCGTGAGGTGTCAACGGTGAGCACGCGGCCGTCGGGCCCGACCTGTTCGGCCAGCGCCGCGGCGAACACCCCGGCACCGCCGTACAGATCCCACGCCGTCATGCCCGGCCGCAGCCCGGACCAGTCGGCCACCAGCCCGCTGTAGAGCGCGGCGGCATCACGGTGGGCCTGCCAGAACGCCGTCACCGGCAGCATCCACCGCCGCTCGCCGACGCGCTGCACCGCCTCGTAGTCACCCTCGATGACCCGCGTCGGATTCTTCGGACCAGAGGCCCGGCCGCCTTTGCGAACAGTCGCCTTGGGACCCGATTGCACGATGTGGCGGCGGCCGTCGGAGTCCAGCACCGCATGCACGTGCGCACCGGGCGTCCAGCGCATCTCGGCCAGACCGTCGGTCAGTTCGGCGGGCAGTTGTCCGCAAGCGAGGTCGGTGACCAGATCGGCGCTGTGGTAGCGGTGCAGTCCGGCCCGGCCGTCGGCGGTGGTGTCCAAGCGCACGCGGGTCCGCCAGCCGAGGACGTCACCGGCGCCGACCGGTTCGGCCGCCGGCGGCTCGTCGCGCCAGGTGAATCCGCCCAGTCGCGCCAACTGGTTGGCCACCACCGAACCTTTGAGCCGCCGCGCCGCCTCCGGCTCGGCGAATGCCAGGTCACAGCATCCGGCACCGTCCACCCCGGCGATCGGGCACAGCGATGCGACCCTGTCATCGGACGGTTCCACGACCTCGACAACCTCAGCGTGCCAATACGACCCACGCTCGTCGAACACGTTGACCCGCACGGTCTCTCCGGGCAGGGCATAGCGGACGAATACCACTCGCCCGTCATGTCGGGCCACGCAACTGCCACCGTTGGCGGCCGCCCCGACGGTCAGCGTCAGTTCCGTCATTCCAGGAATCCCCTACGCGCGTCGCCCGGAGTGGCGCGCGGCTGCAGCGCCTTCAACCGCTCCGACGAATTCAATTGCCACGGAACGGATGTCACCATCACGTTGGGCATGAACAACAACCGACCCTTGAGCCGCAGCGCACTCTGGTTGTGCAGTACCTGCTCCCACCAGTGCCCCACGACGTACTCGGGGATGAACACCGTCACCACTGTTCGCGGAGACTCCTTGGTGACCCGTTTGACGTAGTCCAGTACCGGGCGCGTGATTTCGCGATACGGAGAGGCGATCACCTTCAACGGGACACTGACGTCGCTGTCCTCCCACTGATGCACCAACGCCCGGGTCTCGGCGTCGTCGACGCTGACCGTGATCGCCTCCAGCACGTCAGGCCGGGTGGCCCGCGCGTAGGCCAGCGCCCGCTTGGTCGGCAGATGCAGCTTCGAGACCAGGACCACCGCATGGTTGCGGCTCGGCAGCACGATGTCGCCCGCGTCCTCGTCCTCTGTCTCCAGCTCACGGGCCACGGTGTCGTAGTGCTTGTGGATCATCTTCATGATCACGAAAAGGGCGCTCATCGCCAGGATGGCGATCCAGGCACCGGCGGCGAACTTGGTCACCACCACAACCACCAGCACGGCCCCCGTGGCGGTCAGACCGACCGCGTTGATGATGCGCGAGCGCATCATGTGCCGCCGCACCGCCGGATCGGTTTCGGTGCGCAACAACCGGGTCCAGTGCCGGACCATGCCGATCTGGCTGAGCGTGAACGATACGAACACGCCCACGATGTAGAGCTGGATCAGGGCCGTCACCTCGGCACGGAAGGCCACCACGAAAGCGATCGCCGCGAAGGCCAGGAAAAGGATGCCGTTGGAGAAGGCCAACCGGTCACCGCGGGTGTGAAGCTGACGCGGCAGGAATCGGTCCTGGGCCAGGATCGACCCGAGCACCGGGAACCCGTTGAACGCGGTGTTGGCGGCCAGCACCAGGATCAATGCCGTCACCCCGGCGATCAGGTACAGGCCCACCGGGAAGTTGTGGAACACCGCGTCGGCGAGCTGCGCGATCAATGTCTTCTGGTGATAGTCGGCCGGCGCGCCGATCAGCTGCTCGTGGGGCCGTTCAGCGATCTGCACGCCCGTCGCCTTGGCCAGCAGGATGATTCCCATGAACAGGGTGACCGAGATCACCCCCAGCAGTAGCAAGGTGGTCGCCGCGTTGCGCGACTTGGGCTTACGGAAGGCCGGCACACCGTTGCTGATCGCCTCGACACCGGTCAGCGCCGCCGAACCCGAAGAGAACGCCCGGGCCACCAGGAACACCAGCGCGAAGCCGAGCACCTCACCGTGTTCGGGATGCATCTCGAAACCGGCTGACTCGGCGCGAAGCGGATTGCCCAGAACGTAGATCTGGAACAGGCCCCAGCCCAGCATGATGTACATGCCGATCATGAAGGCGTAGGTGGGAATCGCGAACGCGGTGCCCGACTCCCGCAGGCCGCGCAAGTTCATCGACGCCAGCAGCAGGATCGCCGCCACCGCGAACAGCACTTTGTGTTGCGCGACGAACGGCACCGCCGAGCCGATGTTCGACATCGCCGACGACATCGACACCGCAACTGTCAGCACGTAATCCACCATCAGCGCGCTGGCGACCGTCAGCCCCGCGGTGGGCCCGAGGTTCGTGGTGACGACCTCGTAATCGCCACCGCCGGACGGATAGGCGTGCACGTTCTGGCGGTAGCTGGCGATCACGATGAGCATCACGCCGGCCACCGCGAGACCGATCCAGGGCGTCAGGGAGTAGGCCGTCAGCCCGGCCACCGAGAGCACCAGAAAGATTTCCTCCGGCGCGTAGGCCACCGACGACAACGCGTCGGAGGCGAACACCGGCAACGCGATGCGTTTGGGCAACAGCGTGTGAGAGAGCTTGTCGCTGCGGAACGGCCGCCCCAGAACCAACCGGCGTGCTGCCGTCGAAAGCTTGGACACGAGAGCCAAGACTAAGCCCGAACACGAAAAGTCGTCACAAAGCTGTAGCGTTCCGGGTGCACGGATAGAGCAATATTGCTTTTCTGCCACCGGAAAGGACCTTCGGGTGCGTGTAGTGGTCATGGGGTGCGGCCGAGTGGGCGCCTCCCTCGCAGACAGCCTGGCCCGCATCGGCCACGAGGTCGCGGTCATCGACCGCGACAGCACCGCGTTCCACCGGCTCTCGCCGGATTTCACCGGTGAGCGTGTGCTGGGCATGGGCTTCGACCGCGACGTGCTGCTGCGGGCCGGCATCGAGGAGGCCGGCGCCTTCGCCGCGGTCTCCTCGGGCGACAACTCCAACATCATCTCGGCCCGGGTGGCCCGCGAGACGTTCGGTGTGGAACGCGTCGTGGCCCGCATCTACGACGCCAAGCGCGCCGCCGTCTACGAGCGCCTCGGTATCCCCACGGTGGCCACGGTGCCGTGGACCACAGATCGTCTGCTCAATGTGCTGACCCGAGAGACCGAGACCACCAAATGGCGGGATCCGTCGGGCAATGTGGGAGTCGCCGAACTTCCGCTGCACCAGGATTGGGCCGGGCATCTGGTGACCGATCTGGAAGCGGCCACGGGCGGCAGGGTGGCCTTCATGATCCGGTTCGGCAACGGCTATCTGCCCGAACCGAAGACCGTGATCCAGGCCGGCGACCAGGTGTACGTGGCCGCGGTGTCCGGGCACATCGCCGAGGCACTGGCCATCGCGGCCCTGCCGCCGAGCGAGGACTTGGAGTCGCACTGATGAAAGTTGCCATCGCCGGGGCCGGGGCCGTCGGCCGCTCCATCGCCCGAGAGCTGCTCGACAGCAATCACGACGTGACGCTGCTGGAGCGCAATCCCGACCACATCGACGTCGACGCCATCCCCGCCGCGCACTGGCTGCTGGGCGATGCCTGTGAGATCACCATGCTGGAGTCGGTCAAGCTCGAAGAGTTCGACGTGGTGATCGCGGCGACCGGTGACGACAAGGTCAACGTCGTGGTGAGCCTGCTCGCCAAGACCGAATTCGCGGTACCCCGGGTGGTGGCCCGGGTCAACGATCCACGCAACGAGTGGCTGTTCGACGAGAATTGGGGCGTGGATGTCGCGGTCTCCACGCCGCGCATGCTCGCCTCACTGGTCGAGGAGGCCGTTGCCGTCGGCGATCTGGTGCGCCTGATGGAATTTCGCAAGGGGCAGGCCAACCTGGTCGAGATCACGCTGCCCGACGACACTCCGTGGGGTGGACGCCCGGTCAAGCGCCTCGACCTGCCACGGGACACCGCTCTGGTGACGATTCTGCGCGGGTCCAGGGTGATCGTGCCCGAATCCGACGAGCCGCTGGAGGGTGGCGACGAGTTGTTGTTCGTCGCCGTCACCGAGTCCGAGGACGAACTGCGCGAGCTGCTGCTGCGCCCGGCGCCGCGCTAACGCGCTCCGTCCACGGTCTGACCGGCGTCCTGGGGGTGGACAGCGCGCTGGGCGGCCCGGATTGCCAGATACGTCACCAACGCCGCGACGGCGGTCAGCGGCCAGCCCATCGCGATCCGGGCGAAGCCCAGCCAACCCGTCTGATCGGAGTCGTACAGGTACTGCTGCACCAGGAACCGCGACGCGAACACCGCGACCCAGGTGAGCGTGGCGATGTCGAACGCCAGCACGGCTTTACGGACGTCACGCCAGGCGCGGTCATGGGTGTTGACCCAGCCCCAGATGTAGCCGACCACCGGACGGCGGATCACCACGGATACCCCGAACAGGACCGCGTACAGCAGTGAACTCCAGATGCCAAGCAGGAAATAGCCTTTCGACTCCCCCACCAGATAGGCGATGAGTGCGCTGACGCCGACGGCGAAGAATCCCGACACCGCGGGCTGAACGGATTCCCGGCGGATCAACCGCCAGATCAGGATCAGGGTCGCCACCCCGAGCGCGGCGGCGATCGCGGGCATCAGCCCGAATGCCGTCGACACCGGGACGAACACCACCACCGGCAGAGACGAGTAGATCAGCCCGCTGACGCCGCCCATCTGCTCGAGCACCGCCCGGCCGCCTCCGTGGGCAGGGGGTGACTCCGGATCACTCTCGGGGGACTGAGGTGGGTTGCCTGTGGGCTCTTCGGCCTGGCTCACTTCTGGATTTCGTAGCGGGGGTTGTAGATCGCCTTGGCGCCGTTCTCCAACTTGCCGACCCGACCGTGCACCCGCAGGGTGCAGCCGGACTCGATACCGGGAATGCGGCGCTGGCCGAGCCACACCAACATCACCGTGTCGGTTCCGTCGAACAGTTCGGCTTTGATGCCGCCGGAACACCCCTTGCCGTTACATTCGACGCTGCGCAGGGTGCCGACCATCGTCACTTCCTGGCCGCGCTGGGCGTCGATCGCCTTCAGCGCGCCGGTATTGACGGCTTCGTCACTGAGCTCTTCGACATCAAGTTGTTCGGGGTCTTCCGTCAGGCGTCGCGTAAGCCGGCGCAGATACCCTTCGGCCGTAGCCATGGCCTCTCCTGACCTTCTGCGGATCCACTGTGAATCCGCCCAACCAACGCCACGGTAGACCTCTTGTTGAGCGAATGCCACGTGGGGTGCGGGTCGGCACGCCGACGATTTGACGGGGCAGGCACGATCATGTGATGAGCGTCATCCTCCACGGTGTCCCAACCGTTTTGCTGCCCGGTACCGGATCCGACGACAACTACGTCTACCGGGCTTTTTCGGATGCGCTGCACGGCGCGGACGCACTCGTGGTGACCCCGGCACCGACTCCGGAGCGACTCGTCGAGGGTTATCTGCACGCCCTCGACGACGCTGCCCGGTCGGGGCCGATCGCGGTGGGCGGCGTGTCCATCGGCGCGGTCGTGGCGGCCCGTTGGGCGTTGGACCATCCCAGCCGGACCGTGGCGGTGCTGGCGGCCCTACCGCCGTGGACGGGATCGTCTCAGCACGCCCCCGCCGCGACGTTGGCGCGCCAGTCCGCCGAGCTGCTGCGCCGGGACGGTTTGGCCGCCACGGTCGCGCAGATGCGCGCCTCCAGCCCGGCGTGGCTGGCCGACGAGCTGGCCCGCTCTTGGGTGGGCCAGTGGCCGATGCTGCCGGATGCGATGGAGGAAGCCGCCGGCTACCGCGCACCCGGCAGCGCCGAACTCGAACAACTCGGGGTGCCCATGGGCGTCGCGGTGGCCACCGATGATCCGGTGCATCCGGCTGAGGTCGGATACGAGTGGGTGGCCGCCGCGCCGCAGGCGGCGTTGCGGTCGGTCACTTTGGAACAGATGGGTGCCGACACCGGTGTGCTGGGCGCGGCCTGTCTGGCGGCACTGCAGGAGGCCGCCAGCGAAGCCGTGGCGGGTTGAGGCTGGTCTATCCGCCGGTGATGGTCCGCAGCTGCTGCATCGCCGAACCCTGCACACTGCGGCGGGCCACCGGCTCGGCCGGCGGCTGGTCCTGCGGCTGCGCCTGTGCCGCGGCGAGCTGCTGCGCGGCCTGCTGCATCGCGGCCTGCTGCGCTGCGGCGCGCAGTTGGGCAGCCATCGGTTCGGGCAGCTGCACCTGCAGCGGTGTGCGCACCGGCATCGGCGTCTCACCGCGCCGAATCACGCTGTCCGCCAACGAGGCCCGCGCCTCGTCGGTCAGCGCGTCGATGGTTTCCGGGGCACCGTTGACGACACAGCGCACCATCCACCGGTAGCCGTCCACACCGATGAAGCGCACTACACCGCCGTTACCCGCGCCGACCACCTCGCGGCCCCACGGCCCGTCCTGGATGTTCACCGAGCTGGCGTCCTTGCGCAGCGATTCGGCGAGTTCACCCGCCACCTCACGCCACAGGCCCGCGCTCTTGGGTGCGGCATAGGCGGCGATGGTGAATCGCCCGTTCGGGGTCACCACCCACACCGCACTGGGCGCTCCCGCCTCATTGAGCTCGACCTGCACCTGTCCGCCGTCGGGCATCGGGATCAGTACCGAGCCGAGGTCCAGCCTGCCCTGCGCCGCCACTTCCGGATCGTCGAAGTCCTCGATGTCGAACGGTCCGTCGTCGGAGCCCTCTTCGATGTCAGCCGGGTCCGGTTGGTCGACGACCTGCTCGTCGTCGTCGTGACGAACCGACTCGTCAGCCGTTTCCTTGCTCTTGCGTTTTCCGAATGCCATCACAAACTCGCATGTCCGCCGGAGGAACCGTGGCCGCCGTCGCCACGGGAGGTGTCAGCCAGGCCCGCCTCGTCGAACGAGGTCACCTCGACCAACTCGGGCAGTTCTACCCGCTGTACCAACAACTGGGCAATCCGGTCACCGCGCTTGACCACGATCGGGGTATGGGGATCGAGGTTGATCAGCGAAATCTTGATCTCGCCGCGATAACCGGCGTCTATCGTGCCCGGACTGTTGACAATCGAAAGGCCCACGCGGGCAGCCAGACCCGAGCGCGGATGGATCAGTCCCACCATTCCGTGCGGAATGGCCACGGCGACACCGGTCGGGACGAGCTCGCGCTGCCCGGGGGCCAGCTCGACATCACGCGCGCTGTAGAGGTCTACGCCCGCGTCCCCATCGTGCGCCCGGCTGGGCATCGGTAGTTCGCGGTCCAATCGGACGACCGCCAGAGAGGTGGACACGACGTCACAGATTACTCTGAGCCGCGTGTCAGACACGCGCGCAACCACCCGAAGCGTTCCATACCGCGAACGTCTGTGGGTGCCTTGGTGGTGGTCGCTGCCGGCTGCGGTGCTGGCAGGGGTGATCGCATTCGAGATCGGCTTGGCCGCGCCGGCCATCCCGGCATGGTTGCCGTACGTGTTGCTCTTCGGCGTGGCGGCTGCCGTGCTGATGTGGTTCAGCAAGACCGAATTGAAGGTGGTACGTGACGGCAGCGGCGACACCGAGTTGTGGATCGGCGACGCCCACCTGCCGACCAGCGTGATCTCGCGGACCGCGGAAGTGCCGCGGTCCGCCAAGTCGGCTGCGTTGGGCCGTCAGCTCGATCCGGCCGCTTTCGTCGTCCACCGGGCCTGGGTGGGCCCGATGGTGCTGGTAGTTCTCGACGATCCCGATGATCCCACCCCGTATTGGCTCATCAGTTCTCGTCGTCCGGAGCGCGTCCTCGCCGCGCTCCGCGGCTGAGCCGCGAATCAAGCTGCGGCGGCTGAGCCGCGAATCAAACTGCCGCGGCTGACTGGGCCGCCGTCAGGCGGCGCAGTCCGTGCAGATCATCACGCCGTTCTTCTCGCTTGCCAGCCGGCTGCGGTGGTGCACCAGAAAGCAGCTGGAGCAGGTGAACTCATCGGCCTGCTTCGGGACCACCCGCACGGACAGTTCCTCGCCGGACAGGTCTGCGCCCGGCAGCTCGAACGACTCGGCCGATTCGGATTCGTCGACATCCACCACAGCGGATTGCGCCTCGTTGCGCCGTGCCTTGAGCTCCTCGAGCGAATCCTCAGAAACCTCGTCTGCCTCGGAACGTCGTGGAGCGTCGTAGTCGGTAGCCATCGTCTGTGTCCCCTCCCTTACCTTGCAGCAGAGCTTTGTACCAGCGTCGAACGCATTCCCCAAATGATTCGTGCCCGTATTGCCACACGTTTCAGTGTGATTTACATCACACTACCGTCTGAGCTCTGCTGCGTCAGCGAACACCTTTGCGCTTAGAGTGCACGTGTGGTCGCGCAAATCACCGATGGCACAGCATTCGACCGGCACGGTCGGCCGTTCCGTCGGCGCAGCTTCGTTCCCGGCATCGTGCTCTTCGTCGTACTGGCGGTGGTGACGATGACCGTCTGGATCATCGCGCTCAGTCAGCCCGCGGATGTGCACGAGGCCACGGTCTGCAACAACCCACCGCCGGCCACCGATCCGGCAGCCCCCAAACTCGGCGAGCAGGTGGCCAGCTCGGCCATGACAGACGTCACGCCGGCTCCCCTGGCCGAGACCCGGATCCGGGTGCTCAACGCCAGCGGGCAGGGCGGTCAGGCCGGCGAGGTGGCGGGCGCGCTGCGCGATCTCGGCTTCGCCCAACCCGAGGCCGCGAACGACCCCATCTACTCCACCACGCGGCTGGAATGCCAAGGCCAGATCCGCTTCGGCCCGTCAGGCCGGACCGCCGCCGCCGCAGTGTGGCTGGTAGCGCCGTGCACCGAACTGTTCCAGGACGAAAGGCCGGACGCCACAGTCGATCTGGCGTTGGGTACCGAATTCAGCGAACTCGCCAGCAATGACGACATCAAGGCCGTGCTGGCCAGCCTGCGGCCCGACGCCACCGCTCCGTCGGATTCGGCACTGCTGTCAAAGATCCATACCGGCACCTGCTAGTGCGTCGCGCAAGGCGTCGGCCACCCCCGGCGCCGACGCGATCACCTGCTCGTCACCAGGCGTGATGGGCAGCCGCACCGTCGCCCCCGCCTCGGCGGCGATCAACGCCGCCGCGGCCCAGTCCCAGACCTGGACACCCTCCTCGTAGTAGGCGTCGAGCCGGCCCGCGGCGACCATGCACAGGTCCAGCGCACACGACCCGATGCGGCGCACATCACGCACCGCGGGCAGGACCTGGGCCAGGACCCGGGCCTGGCGCGCGCGCCTGCCGGGGTCATAGGCGAACCCGGTGCCCAGCAGCGCCAGGGACAGGTCCTGGACCCCGCTGCACCGCAGGGGCGTCCGCACGCCCCCACGCACCACCGCCGCACCGTGCCCCAGGGCCGCCGAGTACACCTCACCGCCGGCCACGTTCGCCACCGCTCCGGCCACCGATCGCCCGTCGTACTGCACAGCTACCGACACCGCATAGGCCGGGATCCCGTAGACGAAGTTGACCGTGCCGTCGATCGGGTCGAGCACCCAACTCAGCCCGTCCCGGCCGTCCGCTCGACCGCCCTCCTCCTCGCCCAGAACCGGCTCGGACGGCCGCAGCACCGCCAGCCGCTCACGCAACCATCGCTCGGTTTCGGTGTCGACGATCGTCACGGGGTCGGTCGGTGTGCTCTTGGTTCGCACGGCGGACGCCGCCGTCTGTCCGGAGTCGAACACCTCGGCCCGCCGGCGCGCGACGAACTCGGCGGCCTCAGCAGCCAGTTGCTCGGCCACGACCCGCAAGGCGGGAGCATCGAAACTGTTGTCGGTCACTGCCCTATCGCAACATCTTCCGCCCGAAAAGTCGCATTGCGATCGGCGGCGGACCCCACGCGGGTGCCATGTTCAACGACTAGGGTGGGGGCGCGCCTTGGTTCGTCCTCGCCCTGTCCGACAGCCGCACCGCCTGTCCCACAAAGGAGCACCCATGACCGCAGCCGATGCACCAACGGCAGATCCCGCTCCCGCCGTCGCGGCCCAGCGCCGCGGATTCGGCGTCGACGTCGGTGGCAGCGGGATCAAGGGCGGGATCGTCGACCTCGACACCGGACAACTCATCGGTGAACGGTTCAAGCTCGACACGCCGCAGCCGTCCACTCCCGAAGCGGTGACTAAAACGGTGGCTGCGGTGGTGGCCGAGTTCGGCTGGACGGGCAGCGTGGGCGTCACCTACCCGGGCGTGGTCACCGACGGCATCGTTCGCACGGCGGCGAACGTCGACAAGGGGTGGATCGGCGTGAACGCCGCCGAGGTCGTCAGTGCCGCACTCGGCGGCCAGCCGGTGCGGGTGCTCAACGACGCCGACGCGGCGGGCCTGGCCGAGGAACACTACGGGGCAGGCAAGGACAACTCCGGTGTCGTCGTGCTGCTGACCTTCGGCACCGGTATCGGCTCTGCGGTGATCCATAACGGAGTGTTATTGCCCAACACGGAATTCGGTCACCTGCAGGTGGACGGCAAGGAGGCCGAACACCGTGCCGCGTCCTCGGTGAAGGAACGCAAGGACTGGAGTTACGCGCGGTGGAGCGAAGAGGTGAACAAGGTACTGGTCACGATCGAGAACGCGATCTGGCCCGACCTGTTCATCGCCGGCGGCGGCATCAGCCGCAAGTCCGACAAGTGGCTGCCGCTGCTGAACATCCGCACCCCGATCGTCCCGGCGGCCTTGCTCAACACCGCGGGCATCGTGGGCGCGGCCATGGCCAGTCAAAACCTGGGAGCCGCCGGCACGCCGGCTACCGCCGGGTAACTTTGCCGCTTTCGGCCCGCCACGTGCCGAAATTTGCCGCTCGGGACGGTGAACACCCACACTGTCGTTACAATGGTCCTCGGCGGCCGCCTACCGAATAGCGGTGAATATCCCAGCCGATAAGAACGCCAACATTCGATAGCAGACGCTTTCGGTGGAGTATGCCCATGCCCACCGGAAAATTTCGCGAGACCGAAAGGGTGTACGTGGCAGCGACAAAGGCAAGCCCGGCGACAGACGAGCCGGTGAAGCGCACCGCTACCAAGACTCCCGCCAAGAAGGCCCCGGCCAAGCGGGCAGCCAAGAGCACCGCGGCCAAGGCTGAGGGCGGCACCGCCACCAAGCGGGCTCCCGCCAAGAAGGCGCCCGCCAAGAAGGCCGCAAAGGCCGCGGCGAGCAAGCCCGAAGACCTCAACGACGAACTCGAGACCACCGACGACCTGGAAGCAGGTCCCGGCGACGATCTCGACGTCGACGACACCGACCTCGAGCTCGACGACGACCTCGACACCGATGAGGACGTCGAGGATTCCGGCGACGACGAGGACGACGAGGACGAGGCGGAGGCCGAGGAAGGCAAAGACGCCAAGGCCGCCCCGGCCAAGGCGGCGAAAGCCGACGAGGAGCACCCCGAGCCGTCGGAGAAGGACAAGGCGTCCGGCGACTTCGTGTGGGATGAGGAAGAGTCCGAGGCGCTGCGCCAGGCGCGCAAGGACGCCGAACTGACGGCCTCGGCCGACTCGGTCCGCGCGTACTTGAAGCAGATCGGCAAGGTCGCGCTGCTCAACGCAGAGGAAGAGGTCGAGCTCGCCAAGCGCATCGAGGCCGGGCTGTTCGCCACCCAGAAGATGGCCGAGTTCGCCGAGAAGGGTGAGAAGCTCACCACCCAGGTGCGGCGCGACTACCAGTGGATCTGCCGTGACGGCGACCGCGCGAAAAACCATCTGCTGGAAGCCAACCTGCGCCTGGTGGTGTCGCTGGCCAAGCGCTACACCGGCCGCGGCATGGCTTTCCTCGACCTGATCCAGGAAGGCAACCTGGGCCTGATCCGCGCGGTCGAGAAGTTCGACTACACCAAGGGCTACAAGTTCTCCACCTACGCCACGTGGTGGATCCGCCAGGCCATCACCCGCGCCATGGCCGACCAGGCCCGCACCATCCGTATCCCGGTGCACATGGTCGAGGTGATCAACAAGCTGGGCCGGATCCAGCGTGAGCTGCTGCAGGACCTGGGCCGCGAGCCCACGCCCGAAGAGCTGGCCAAGGAAATGGACATCACGCCGGAGAAGGTGCTGGAGATCCAGCAGTACGCGCGTGAACCCATCTCGCTGGACCAGACCATCGGTGACGAGGGCGACAGCCAGCTCGGTGACTTCATCGAGGACAGCGAGGCCGTGGTGGCCGTCGACGCCGTCTCGTTCACGCTGCTGCAGGATCAGCTGCAGTCCGTGCTGGAGACGCTGTCCGAGCGCGAGGCCGGCGTGGTGCGGCTGCGGTTCGGCCTGACCGACGGCCAGCCCCGCACGCTCGACGAGATCGGCCAGGTTTACGGCGTGACCCGTGAGCGCATCCGCCAGATCGAGTCCAAGACCATGAGCAAGCTGCGGCACCCGAGCCGCTCGCAGGTGCTGCGGGACTACCTGGACTAGTCCGCTTCAACAATCACAACGAGATTGGCCCCCTCCGGGATCCGGAGGGGGCCAATCTCGTCTCACCGGCCGGGAACTCCACCGGTCTGCATTCATCCGGCACGTGCTCGACCGTCAGGCCGGCAGTTCCTGGTGGATGTCGAAACCTTTGTAACCGGCCGCGGCGACATCGGCGATGATCTCGCCGTACACGCCGAAACCTCCGACGAACGGCATGAAAACGCGCGGTTTGCCTGGGATGTTCGCCCCGAGGTACCACGAGTTCGCCTGCGGCATAAGCGTTGCTGCGGCACGTCGGGTGCATTCGGCCACCCACTCGGCCGCGGCGTCCGCCCGGGCCTCGATCGCCGGGGCGCCGTGGGCGTCGAGGTAGGCGATCGCGTCGGCCACCCAGTTCAGGTGCAGCTCCGAATGCAGCACCATGTTGGCCAGCACCGACGGTGCGCCCGGACCGGCGATGTTGAAGAGGTTGGGAAAGCCCGGAACACCGAGACCGAGGTAGGTCACCGGCCCCTCGGCCCACGCCTCGTTGAGGGTCCGGCCACCCCGGCCTACCACGTTGAGTTTCTGGACCGAACCAGTCATCGCGTCGAATCCGGTGGCCAACACCAGGGCGTCGAGGTCGTAATGCGCGTCGGTGGTGTGGATTCCCGACGGGTCGACCCGCTCGATCGGCGTGGCGCGCAGATTCACCAGCGAGACATTGTCCCGATTGAAGGTTTGAAAGTAGTTGTCGTCGGTACAGATTCGCTTGGCACCGATCGGATGGTCCTTCGGGATCAACACCTCGGCGACAGCCGGGTCGTCGATCACCGCGCGCACCTTCTGCTCCCAGAACAACCGTGCGGTGTCGTTGGCCTCGATGGTGACCAGCTGGTCCGGGAATGCCTTGGAGAACAGCACCCCGCCCAGTTCCCAGCGCCGCTCGTAGGTCTGCCGCAGTTCCTCGGCGGAGACCTCGAGTGCGGACTTGGGGTGCGGCTGGTGGGGTGAGCCGCCGCCACTGAGCATCGAGAGCCTGCGTCGCTCGGCGTAACCGGCCTTCTGCGCGGCCCGCGTCTCGTCGTCGAGTGGGACGTTTCCTGCCGGCACACTGTAGTTCGGGGTGCGCTGGAAGACGAAGAGCTGTTCGGCCTCTTTGGCGATACATGGGATCGCCTGGATGCCAGAGGATCCGGTACCGATCACGCCGACCCGCTTACCGGTGAAATCGACGCCTTCGTGCGGCCAGTGCGCGGTGTGGTAGACCTGGCCCTCGAACGAATCGAGACCCTCGATCGCCGGGATGTTGGCGTTCGACAGCGGGCCGACCGCCAAGATGCAGAAACGCGCGGATACCGCGTCACCACGGTCGGTGCGGACTTCCCAGCGCAGCGTGTTCTCGTCCAGCACCATGTCGGTCACCCGGGTCTCGAACGAGATGTCGCGCCGCAGGTCGAATCGGTCGGCCACGTGGTTGAGGTAGGCCAGGATCTCCGGCTGGGTGGCGTACTTCTCGGTCCAGTTCCACTCCTGCTCAAGCTCGGAGTCGAACGAGTACGAATAGTCGACGCTCTCGACGTCGCACCGGGCACCGGGATAGCGGTTCCAGTACCAAACCCCGCCCACCCCGGCGGCAGCCTCGAACACTCGCACCGAAAGGCCTTGCTTCCGAAGGCGATGCAACGCGTACAGCCCGGCGAATCCGGCTCCCACCACCACCGCATCCACCGCGGCGGCGGTCTTCTCGGCGGTACCTGACGGAGCTGGCTGGGCTGTCACTGTCGATGCCTTTCGCTTCAATGTTCGGTGCGTGACGTTACGAACGACCGGGTGGGGCGGACACCGCTTGTCTCACTCACCGGTACTCGGCGGCCCGGGGCGGTAGGCACCGGCCGAGCGGCACCGCTTTCCCGCTGAACGGGACTTTCGGACACGCCGGCCCCGTCGTGATTATCGTTGCGGTCACACCACCGGCAGTACGGCAGCCAGGATGGACCACTGAATCCAGCCAGATTCACCCGAGAGGAAGTTGTTGGGATGCAAGCAGATTCGGAGAGCTTGTCGGACATCGTCGCGATCGTGACCGGCGGCGCACGCGGCCTCGGCGCGTCGTTCGCTCAGCACATCGTCACGCGCGGCGGCAAAGTGGTGATCTCCGACGTCCTCGATGACGATGGCGCCGCGCTGGCCGCCGACCTGGGTGACAGTGCCCGCTACGTCCATCTCGACGTCACCGACGCGGCACAGTGGAAGTCCGCGGTCGAGCTGACGCTCTCCGAATTCGGCAAGCTGAACGGCCTGGTGAACAACGCCGGTATCTCGACCGGCCAGTTCATCGAGCACGAACCGCTCGATCACTTCCGCACGGTGCTCGAGATCAACCTGGTCGGCGTCTTCAACGGCCTTCAGGCGGCCATCGCCCCGATGCGCGCCGCGGGCGGAGGTTCCATCGTCAACATCTCATCGGCCGCCGGCCTGATGGGCCTGGCGCTCACCGCCGGATACGGCGCGTCCAAGTGGGGTGTGCGCGGGCTGAGCAAGATCGCCGCGGTCGAGCTCGGCCCGGACCGGATCCGGGTGAACTCGGTCCATCCCGGCATGACCTACACGCCGATGACCGCCCAGATCGGCATCCAACCGGGCGAAGGCAACTACCCCAACACCCCGATGGGCCGTGTGGGAGAGGCCGACGAGATCGCCGGTGCGGTGTGTTACCTGCTCTCCGGCGCCTCCAGCTACGTCACCGGCGCCGAGATCGCCGTCGATGGCGGCTGGACCGCCGGCCCGACCGTGAAATACGTGATGGGACAATGACCGTGATGAACCGACTGGAAGACCGCCGGATCCTGGTGACCGGCGCGGGATCAGGTATCGGGCAGGCCACCGTGCTGCGATTGCTCAGCGAGGGTGCCGTCGTGGTGGGCGCCGACATCTCCGCCGAGGGTTTGGGGGCCGCGCGGCAGAGCGCACAGGACGCCGGCACGGCAGACCGCTTCAACTCACTGACGATGGACATCGGCGACGAGGCATCGGTGGTGGTGGGCGTGCGGAGCTCAGTCGAGACACTGGGCGGCCTGGATGCGGTGGTCAACGCCGCCGGCATGCTGCGCGCGGTGCACACGGACGAAATGAGCCTGCAGGAATGGAACCAGATCATCACGGTGAACCTCACCGGGACGTTTCTGGTGATCCGCGAGTCGCTGCCGGCGCTGTTGCAGAATCCGCGCAGCACGATCGTGAACTTCAGTTCCACCTCGGCCGCATTCGCTCATCCGTACATGGCGGCCTATGCCGCCAGCAAGGGCGGGATTCAGTCGATGACTCATGCGCTCGCCCTGGAATACGGCAAGCAGGGACTGCGGGCGGTCAGCGTCGCGCCGGGCAGCATCAAGTCCGGAATCACCGACGCCACACCGGGACTCATCCCCGCCGATGCCGATTGGTCGTTGTTCGCCAAACTGTCGCCGATCATGCCGACCGACCTCAGCTCCGGCGGCGCCGGGATGGGCGACCCGTCCGCCGTCGCGGGCGTGATCGCGATGCTGGTATCCGACGACGGTGCGTTCATCAGCGGTACCGAGATCCGTATCGACGGCGGCACCCACGCCTGACCGACCTAGGGGGCCACGGTCTTCGACTCGCCCACCACCATCGCAAAGCCGACGTGGGCATCCCGCCAGAACCGCTGCACCGGATTGGTGCGGTGCAGCGCGTCGACGCTTGACCGACAGACGATCTCATCGACCGCTCGCACCGCGCGGCGGGCTGCGGCGATCTGATCGCGGCGTGCCCGCGCGCGCATACCCGGGTCGATCGGCCCGTCCAGCACCCGGTTGAACGACGCGGTGAGCGTGTCGAGCAACGCCAACCGCGACGCCCTGATCTCGGCGGCCGCGTGTTCCTCGACGGGGCCTTCCGCACCGGCCGCATCGATACGGTGGGCCAGCGCGCCTTCTGCCATCCCGATCACCGCAGCCGCGATCCCCAGCGGCGCAATGGTACTCAGCGGAATGTGATAGATCGGATTGCGCAACCCCGCGTGGGCCGCCGCGGTGCCGTCGACGATGCTGTTGTGGTTGAGCAACCGATGTCCGGGGATGAAGACGTCGTCGATGGTAATGCTCTTGCTACCGGTACCGATCAGTCCGATCGCCGCACCGGATCCCTCGACGATATGCAGATCTGCCCTCGGCACAAGCGAATACCCGAGACCGTCGGCCTCACCGGTGCCGACCACGCGGGCACCGACGACAACCCAGTCGCAATGGTCGATGGCCGCTACCGACGGCCACTCGCCGGAGAGGCGGTAACCGCCGTCGACCGGCAGCAGCACGCCGGCCGGCGGGTGCGCCGAGGCGATCCAGACGTCGGAGTCGGCCTCCCACACCTCGTCGCGCAGCCGCCGGTCGGCCGAGGCCAGCGCCCACGGCGGCACACCGACGGAGCCGGCGACCCAGCCCGCCGCCCCGTCGAGACGCGATATTTCCAGCACAGCCTCGGCGAAGTCACCGGGGTGGGTCTCGATACCGCCGAACTCGGCGGGCTGCAACATGTGCATCACGCCGGACTCACGCAGCGCGTCGACCGTGCGGCTGTCGAGCCGGCCCAGCGTCTCGTTGACGAGGCCGAGTGCCTGTATCCGGGCGGCATTTTCATCGATACCGTCCAGAACGTCCCTGGTCATCTCAACACCACGCATCAAAACTCCCTTGTCGCGCATACTGCGTGCCAGCCACCATCGTCGCCGCAACCGCACAACTGGTTGCGGCAGCATCCCACTCAGTGAGATCGTGGGTGACTCACAGTCCGACGTCCCAGGGGGCGCAGGTGCCGACATCCACCAGCAAGGCGACATCACGACCACGCGCCGAACAACGCGACACGGCCGTGTCGATGGTGGATCGCGTGGCCCTGATCCTCAATGTCTTCGACGAACCCGGCAAACACCTACGGTTGGATCAGATCGCGGGCCG
The DNA here is from genome assembly GCF_019645875.1 of Mycolicibacterium senegalense. Lineage (GTDB taxonomy): Bacteria > Actinomycetota > Actinomycetes > Mycobacteriales > Mycobacteriaceae > Mycobacterium > Mycobacterium senegalense. Next base: position 3,594,084 of record NZ_CP081000.1, read on the forward strand.
CACCGGCCTGCCCCGGTCGTCGGTACACCGAATTCTCAAGCAGTTACACAGCGCCGGGCTTCTGCAACACCGCCCCGACGGTTACGCGCTGGCCGCTTCCCCGCTACCCGTGACCAGGATGGTCGACCACTCGCAACTGCGCAGCGCGGCATCGCCGATCCTGTCTCGCCTGCATGCCGACACCGGACTAGTGGTGCACCTGGGAGTGCTCTTCGGCGGCGATGTCGTCTACCTCGACAAGGTCGCCGGCCGTAACAGCGCGGTCGTGCCCACCCGCGTCGCCGGCCACTCGCCGGCGCACGCCAGCGCACTGGGAAAGACCATGCTGGCCCAACTTCCGGCCGAGGAAGTGGACGCCGTCCTGGGGCCGAAGCTGAGCCGGTCCACCCGGTCGACCATCAGCGATCTGGAAACCCTGCACCGGGAATTGGCCCGGATCCGGTCCCGGCACGGGCTCGCCTACGACAACGAGGAACTGGCGATCGGGTTGACCAGCGTGGCGGCCCCGCTGCGGTCGGCCGACGGCGAGGTGGCGGGCCTGTCCCTGACCGGGGCCGTGCCGTTGCACCGGTTGCAGCGAACCGCGCCGTTCGTGATCCGGGCCGCCCGGCACATTTCCGAGCAGCTGGGTACCGGACGCGGTGCCGTCGCGGTCTCCCCGGCTCGCACGCAGGCGACCGACAACCTGCTGTCACGGGTATTGCGCACGCTGACCTCCGACGCCTGGGTCTGAAGCCGGCGGCTACCAAAGGATCTCGTCGACCTCCATGCCGAACGAGTGGCGGCCCACCAGGGCCAGCACCTGTTCGACATTGCTGGCGACGTGGGTCTGCGCGGTCTGGACGTCGCGCCACACCCGCTCCACGATCAGGTCGCCGGCAGCGCGGCCACCTGCGTGCGCGATGAACGTCCTGATCGCCGCGACGGCGCGTTCCGAGGCCAACACTTGATCGCGGCGCGACCGCAGCACCAGGTTGGGGTCGGCGGCGAGGCCGGCACTCACCGATTCCATCAGATCGCCCAGGTTGCGGTCGATCTGGGCGACCGACAACTCAAGATCGCTGCGCGCCATGGCAACCGGATCCACCGACGAGGTGGCCCGGGGCCCCAGCGCCGAAAGGATGTTCTGCGCGGCACCGAGCAGAGGAGCCGTGCCGGTGTGGGTGTACATCGTCGGTTGCGGCAGGCGGTACAGCGGCGCCAGCCTGCCGAGTTGCTCGTCGCTGACCCAGCCGAACGTGCGGTACCGCGGCACGACAGCACCCGAGACGACGACATCGTGCGCGCCGATGCCGCGTAATCCCACGCTGTTCCAACTCGATTCCACGACATAGTCGGCTTGCGGCACCAGGGCCACCAGAAAGTCCTGGGCGGCACCGTCCTCACCGACCAGCACCGCGGCGGCCATGAGCCACGACGAGTGCAGGATGCCGGTGCACCGACTCCACCGGCCGGACAAGCGGAAATTGTCCCCGTCCCGTTCGAGGCGGCCGGTCGGGGCGTACGACTCGCAGAGCAGGGTCCGCGGATCCGGCCCCCACACGTCGCGCTGGGCCCGCTCGTCGAACAGCGAAAGGTGCCAGGTGTTGACGCCCAACCACCCGGCCAGCCAGCCGGTGGAGGTACATGCCGCGGACAGCTCGCGGGTGACGGCCAGGTAGTCGGCGGGCGCGGCCTCGATCCCGCCGAACGCCTTGGGTTGCAGCATCGCAAAGAAACCCGCATCGTGTAGACCACTGATCACCGACGGATCCACGGCCCCGGTGCGATCGACATCGGCAGCGGCTGCGGCGATCACCGGCAGTGCCTGACGCACCGCGGCGCGCACATTCTGCGTCATCACTGCCGCCCTATCCTGACCGTCGGGTATGTCACCATCGTGGATACCATTCGTCGCCCCTCCCAGGAGGTCATATGGCCGAGTCGCCGGCACCTGGCGTCGACCCCGCTGCCTCGATCACCGAATCGGTTGCGCTCCTGCGCGAGCCTTCGTACCGGCTGTTGCAGCCGGCCCGTCACGGTGGCCGCGCGATATCTCGATCGGCCTCGGAGGCAGCAGATTTCGTCACCGCGGTGGCCGCCCTCGCCGAGCGCGACGGATCGCTCGGGTGGTTGACCGCGGCGGTCAATACCGCGGCCTACCTGGTTGGAGGCCTTGGCGACAGCGCCTCCGAACAGGTGTGGGGCGCCGATGCCGCGGCACTGGTCACCAGCGCCGGCGGACACACGGGAACATTGACTGCCGACGCCGGGAACTTCCGGCTGACCGGTCACTGGCAGGACGTGACCGGTGCCCTGTCCGCGGACTGGCTGCTGGTGAGCGCCATGGAAAAGGATTCGGCCCGGTACGTGCTCATCCCCCGCGACGCGGTGCAGGTCGACCGGCAGGCCGGCCCCCGCGGCCTGGATTCGGCCGGAATCGCCGCCGTCACGGCCTCCGATGCGCTCGTCGACGCAAAGGCGGTGTTCCCGGTGCCGGCCGATAATTCTTGCCACACGGCCGATTCCGGTGACGGCTGTCCTGGCTACGAAGTCCTGGCCGGTGCCGGTCAGGCCGCCGCTGTCGTCGGCGCCGCCGCCGGTGTCTGGCTGGCACACGTCGGGCAGGTCCGCCAACGGCTGGCGACGTCGTACGGCAGTGAGGACACCACCGAACTGACATCGTCGGCGGTACTGGTGGCCAGGGCGGAATCGGACATCGACGCCGCGCGGCTGCAGCTCGTCAGGTCCGTCGACGTGGATACGCCCGCCGCGGCCGCGGCGCAGTGCCAGGCCGTCACCCGCGCCCGCAACGCCGCCGACCAACTGCTCAGCAGCGGCAACCGTCACGCGCTCGATGCGGCGGATCCCGTGGCCCGCCAGTGGTTCGACGTCCTAGCCGGATACCGCCTGACGATCCGGCGCGTCGAGCACCTGGCCGTCTGCTGAATCCGCCCGCGCCGCAAGCTCGGCCAACACCCGCGGCACCCGGTCGGCGATCCCGTACGGATCCGGAACCTGGTCACCACAGGTGAGCACACAGATCGCCATCTCATCGCGGTAGCTCCAACCCGTGAAGTTCAATCCCATCGGGAACACGATCGGTCCTGATGAGATGAGCTGCTCGATCGGTGCCCCGCCCCAGTACAGCGTGTGCTGCGGTCCGCGCATGTTGGATGCGATCAGGCTGAACATCGGGCGGCGCTTCATCTTCGCCCCCAGGATCGGCAACACCCGCGAGTAGAGCCAGAACAGCGGCCAGTACTCCATCCAGTCATGCTGCAGCCAGGCGTCACGCTCGGCCTGCACCTCACGCGCGGTGCGGGTCGCCGAGGCGACCGCCGCCAACCGGTCCACCGGGTCGGCGATGTGCGTGGCGAGGTCGACGTTCCAGCGCGCCACCTTGTTGCCCCACTCGGCCTCGGCTTCGTCCGGGCGCATCGAGACGGGCACCACCGCGGTCATGCTTTCACCGCTGAGTTTTCCGTTCTCGGCCAGGTAGTCACGTAGTGCCCCGCCACAGATGGTGAGGAAGACGTCGTTGACGGTGACCCCGAAAGCCTTTGACACCCTTCTGATTTCCGTCACGTCGCAGCGCCGGTAGGCGAATCGGCGGCTGGCCGAGAACGGTTCGTTGAACAGCATGGCCGGGGCGGCGAACGCTTCTGCGTAACCGGGCTTTCCGTCCTTCTGCCGGCGCCGGATCACCCCGGTGACCGCCACGGTGCGGGCGACGATGCTCGGGAACCTGGCCAATGCCGCGATCTGGTGGCGCAGCACCAGCGGCCACCAGATCCACGGTGCCGGGCGCCGCTCGTCGGGCAGTGGTGTCGAGCGCGGCTGCGGCAGCGGGGTCTGCGGATCACGGCTGTAAAGGGTTTCCAGCAGCCGTAGCGATGCGGTGCCGTCGGCGACCGCGTGGTGAATCTTGAGAACCAGGGCGACACGGCCGTCACTCAGACCCTCGACGAACCACAGCTGCCAGGCCGGGCGGTCCCGATCCAGCGCGACTTCGAAGATCTCACCGATGGTCGCAGCGAGTTCTTCGTCCCCACCCGGGGCCGGCGCGGTGGTCCGCTGCAGGTGGTGGCGGATGTCGATCTGTGGCCGCGAAATCCACCACGGCCGGCCGAAGCCCACCCGCGGAGAGAGCAGCTGCCACCGCATGGGCTCGATGTGGTCCACCCAGCCTCGCACCGCGGTCTTGACCCGGTCGAACGTGAGCGGCTCGGACATCTGGCTCGGATCGAGCACCACGGCCTTCATCGTGTGCTGCGGTTGCACCGCGCTCTCCCACGCCAGGAAGCTGTTGTCCTCGCCCTTCAAACGCCGCATTTTCAACCTCGCTTGTCCTCACCGCCGATACGGCAACTCTGTGGCTGCCATCACTCTTATCCGACCGTGTGTCACAGGAGACAACCTGTCCCGGTCAGCGAGACTCAGCGGCCCCCAGCCTGTTGGAACGCACCTACGGTTTGCGCCATGAAGCGAGCCATTCCACGCCCTGCCGGCCTCGTGGCCAGGGCCAACCGGTTCCGGGTGATCGCCCGCAGCGTCGCGGTCCTGCGTGAGTCGGGGCTGTCCGGTGGGGCTGCCGACGGCATCCGCCAGGCGAAGCTGGTCCGCCAGTTCGGCGGGTTCGCCGCCGTCATCGAAAGCGCCGCGGGCCGTGACCCCAACGCCATTGCCGTCACCGACGAATGGGGCGACGTCACGTTCGCCCAACTCAACGACCGGGTCAATGCCCTGGCGAGGGCCTGGAACTCCCGCGGAATCGGAGCGGGCTCGGTCATCGCGGCGTTGTGCCGCGATCATCGTGGGCTGGTCACCATCCTCGCCGCGGCCGGCAAGGTCGGGGCGCAACTGCTGTTGATGAACACCGGTTTCGCCAAGCCGCAACTGGCCGACGTCGCGACCCGCGAGAAGGTGAACGTACTGGTCTACGACGAGGAGTTCACCGACCTGGTCAGCGCCATCGACCCCGGCGTACGACGTTTCCTGGCCTGGACAGACGAATGCTCGTCCGGCGATATCGAAGGTTCGTTGGAAGGCCTGATCGCACACACCTCGCCCGCCCCGGTGGCCGCGCCCGCCAAGCCCGGCGGTATGACGCTACTGACCAGCGGAACCACCGGAACACCCAAAGGCGCCCCGCGCGGCAAGACCTCTCCCCTGTTCTCGGCACAGCTGCTGGACCGGGTGCCGCGCCGGCGCGGCCAGACCTGCATGCTCGCCGCGCCGATGTTCCACGGCACCGGGCTCGGCCAGGCGGTGCTGTCGCTGGCGCTGGGAAACCGGCTGGTGCTGCGACGCAAGTTCAACCCCGAGGAAACCCTGCGCGCGGTCCAGGACCACGGCTGCGACGTGCTGGTGGTGGTGCCCACCATGCTGCAGCGAATCCTGGCCTTGCCCAAGGATGTTCGCGACTGTTACGACACGTCGTCGTTGAAGATCATCTTCGTCTCGGGCTCGGCCATGCCGCCCGACCTGGTCGAGCGCACCCTGGACGAGTTCGGTCCGGTGCTCTACAACCTTTACGGCTCAACTGAACTCGCCGTGATGACCGTGGCGATGCCCGAGGATCTGCTCCACGATCCGCGTACCGCGGGCCGGCCCCCGGTCGGATGCGCGGTGCGCCTCTACGACGAGGCGGGCAGGCAGATCACCGAACCGGGCGTCATCGGCCGGGTCTTCGCCGGCAGCGACGTGAGCTTCGCCGGCTACACCGACGGCCGCACCAAGGAGTCCATCAACGGTTTGCAGAGCAGCGGCGACGTCGGCCACTTCGACGCCACCGGCAGGCTCTACATCGACGGTCGCGACGACGACATGGTGATCTGTGGCGGCGAGAACGTCTATCCGCTGGAGGTCGAGAACCTGATCACCAGCCATCCCGAGGTCGACGAGGTCGCCGTGATCGGAGTCAGCGACGACGATTTCGGCCAACGACTCAACGCGTACGTGGTGCTGGTCGACGGAGCCAACCTGGCCGCCGACGACATCAAGGACTACGTACGTGCCAACCTGGCCCGCTACAAGATCCCGCGCGACGTCGAGTTCCTGACCAAGCTGCCTCGCAATGCCACCGGCAAGGTGCTGCGTGGCGAGCTGACCGGGGGTGCCCGGTGAGCGATTCCGAGTCGATGAAGCGCGAGGTCGCCGGCCGGATGGGCGACGCCTTCGCCCCGATCTTCTCCGGTGACCTCGACCCCATCACCGCTGCGGCCGAGGTCCGGGCCCGGCTCAAGGCCAGCCGCCGACCGGCGCGGCCCGTACCGGTGGCCCATGTCGAAGACCGCTCCGTCCCCGGGCCCGCCGGTGAGATCCCGGTGCGCATCTACCACCCACTGGACGCCGGGGCCGACACCGCGCTGCCGGTGCTGGTCTACTTCCACGGCGGCGGATTCGTGCTGTGTGACCTGGACTCGCATGATTCGTGCTGCCGCCGCCTCGCCAATGGTATCGGCGCCGTTGTGGTGTCGGTCGACTATCGGCTGGCGCCCGAGCATCCCTATCCCGCCGCGGTCGAAGACTCTTGGGCGGCAACGGAATGGGTGGCCGCCCATGCCGCCGAGCTCGGCGCGGACCCGGCCCGGCTCGTCGTCGCAGGCGACAGCGCGGGCGGCAACCTGGCCGCCGTGGTCGCGATGACGGCGCGAGATCGTGGCGGCCCGCCGATCGCCTTCCAGGTGCTGATCTATCCGGTGGTCGACCAGCGCCGCAAGTCGTCGCTGTCCAGTCCGCACACCCGCAGCGGGGTGCTGACCTCTGCGCACATGCAGTGGTTCACCGCGCAGTACCTCGGTTCCAGCGGCGCCCAGACCGACGTCGCGGCTTCACCGATTCTCGGTGACATGACAGGGCTTCCGGATGGGCACGTGCTGACCGGGGCCTTGGACCCGTTGTGTGAGGAGGGCGAGGACTACGCCCGCATGCTCGCAGCCGCCGGCGCCAACGTCAGCGTCCGGCGCTACGAGCGCGGCTTCCACGGGTTCTTCAACCTCGCCGACCACCTGCCCGCCGCCGCGGAGGCCACCGATGACGTGTGCGCCGTCGTCCGCGCCGCCCTCAATTCCACCACCGCTCCCCAAAACCACTGAAAGGCAACCCATGAAGCTTGCGAACACCCGCGCTCTGGTCACCGGCGCGAGCCGCGGACTGGGCAAGAGCATCGCCGAGGTGCTGGCCGCACGCGGCGTCGAGGTCGCCGTGGTGGCGCGCGACGCCGAGTCGCTCAACCTGCTGGCCAAGCAGCTCAAAGGCAAGGCCTACCCGACCGACCTGGGTGAGCCCGACGCCGTGGAGGGCCTCATCGACCGTGTCGAGGCCGACGGGCCCGTCGACATCGTGATCAACAATGCCGGAATCGACCACGTCGGCCGCTTTCACCAAGTCAGGCCAGAGCAGATCCGCAGCCTGCTGCAGGTCAATCTGGCGGCTCCCATGGAGATCTGCCGCCAGCTGATTCCGCGAATGGTGCAGCGCGGGCGCGGCCACATCGTCAATGTGTCGTCGATGGGCGCCATTTCGCAGGGACCGGGACTGACCCTGTACGGCACGTCGAAAGCGGGGCTGAGCCATTTCACCGCGGGCATTCGCGGCGAGCTGCGGGGCAAGCCGGTCGGCACCACGCTGGTACAGATCGGCGAGGTCAAAACCGACATGATCGACCACATCCGGGCGTTCGGCCCGGCGCGGCGGACCATCGAGCGGTCGATTCGGTGGCGGATGATCCCCCGCGAATCACTGGAACCCGTTGATGTCTCGGTGGCCATCGCCGAGGCCATCGAGCACAACCGTCGCCATGTCATCCTGCCGCGCAACATCGTTCCGATGGCGAAGTTCACCGAGTTCCCCCGCCGAATCTCCGAACTCATGCTGACCGGCATCGACCAGGACAACGACTGATGGCCGGCGTCGACCTGTCCGGCAAGGTCGTGATCGTCACCGGCGCCGCCCGCGGACAGGGTGAAGCCGAGGCCCGGTTGTTCGCCGAGCTGGGCGCGCGGGTGGTGCTGACCGACCTCCTCGTCGAAGAGGGGCAGCGGGTCGCGGACTCGATCGGCCCTGCCGCCCGGTTCGTCCGCCACGACGTCGGCAACGAAAACGACTGGCGCACCGTGGTCGACACCGCCGCTGCGGAATTCGGACGCGTGGATGCGCTCATCAACAACGCCGCCATCTGCAAGGTGGTGCCGCTGGCCGAACAGGACACCGCCGGATTCGAGCAGATGCTGCGGGTAAACCTGATCGGCGCCTTCCTCGGCATGCAGGCCGTCACCGAACCCATGAAGGCCGTCGGAGGCGGATCGATCGTCAACATCTCATCGCAGGCCGGCGTGCAGGGCCTGGCCGGCTACACCGCCTACGGCGCCTCCAAGTGGGGTTTGCGCGGCATGTCCAAGGTCGCGGCGATCGAGCTGGGCCCCTTGGGCATTCGTGTCAACACCGTCTATCCGGGCATGATCGACACACCGATGATCGCCCATCTGGAGGTGGAACGAGGTCGCGGTGGCCATCCCGGCGCTCCGCTCACCCGCGTCGGCACTCCCGAAGAGGTCGCCGAAGTCGTCGCCTTCCTCGCCTCGGACGCGTCGTCGTACATCACCGGCGCGGATCTGACCGTCGACGGCGGTGCCAGTGCCGGCCGGATCCCGGTGACACCGGTCCACGCCGGCTGACCCCCGCGGAGCAGGCGTCGGCGCCCCGGGTGCAGAGCGCCGACGCACCCTCACTGCCCGGGCAGCACCAGGATCTTCACGTGTGCCTCGGGGTCACGCAGGGACTCGAACGCCTCGCCCAGGCCGTCGAGTCCGACCCGGCCCGTGATGATCGCCTCGGCGTCGATCTCACCGGCCGCCAAGCGCGCCAACACCTTCTCGTAGGCCCGGTCGTAGGGTCCGTGCCCGAAGTTGATCGCGATCTGCCGCATCTGGGCGACCACCGGGATGATGGTCTCCTCGGCGAACGGCGAGGCCACCACCTGGATGCGCGAACCCCACGGCAGGGTGTGGGTCAGGGTGTTCAAGGTACCCACGCGCCCGCTGCACTCGTAGGCGATCAGCAGACCGCCTCCGGTCCTGCCGCTGCCCAGCATCTCGTTGTAGAGGTCGATCGGATCCTGCTCATTGGGGTCGACGACGATGTCAGCGCCCATCTTCGCGGCGAGCTCCCGGCGTTTGGGTGACGGTTCGGAAGCGATGACGGTGTGCGCGCCGGCCGCCTTCGCCGCCAGAATCGTGCCCAGACCGATCGATCCGCAGCCGATCACCAACGCCGTGTCCCCGGTCGTCAGACCGGACTGCTGCATGTGCATCTCGCCGACGTGGAGCGGCTCGGCCAGGGCGGCGTGCTCCAGCGACAGGCCGTCGGGCACGTGCCGGACCCAGAACGCGTCGACGACGATGAATTCGCCGAACGCCCCGTGGTATTGGTTCGAGTAACCGATGATCGTCGGCAGACCGGTGCCCTGCTCCGTGGTGATGCCGAGCCCGGTGACCCGGTCCCCTTCGGTGAAATCCTCGACGCCCGGGCCGGTTTCGACGACCGTGCCGGCCCATTCGTGACCGAGCACCACCGGACGGGTGGCATCGAACACCGCGAACGGGTATCCCGCACCGGCCGCCACCTCGACGAACCGGCACGGATCCTTGGACATGCTCAGGTCGCTGCCGCAGATGCCGCAGGCCGCCACCTCGATGCGCAGCTGGCCGGGGCCGGTGGGCGGCGGTTCGGTGACATCTGCGACGGTGAATCGGCCGTCGAGGTACTCGGCGGCGCGCATCACGCCCCCTGCCCGGCGAGCTGCTCGGTCGGCTGGCCGTAATAGTCGGTGTGCGCCTTGGCGATTGCGCCGATGAGGCCGCCGAGCAGGTGCTCGCTGTTGTCCTCGGCGAACTGCAGGCTGGCCTGCCGACCGGCATTGCGGTTCTTGAAGTGCGGGACGACCTCGGAAGCGAACAGCTCGTAGCTGCGCAAGGTGTCCTCCCAACTGGCCATGTCCACATGCATGATCAGCAGCGTGCCGAATCCGCCGGTCTTGTCGATGAGGCGCTCGATCTGAGCGATCGCGTCGTCCGGGGTACCGATGATGACCTGGCCGAACTCACCCAAATTGTCGGTGCGCCACTGGTTGATGATGCCCTCGGGGGTCTGCGCCCAGTCGGGATTGATGCCCTGCTGCCGGTTGACGTATTCGGCGATGGCGTGGATCCGCCGGCTGACCGCCCGCTCGGCCTCGGCCCTGGTCTCGGCGATGAACATCGGATTGACCAGGCGCCAGGTGGAGCGGTCGGCATGATGTCCGTGCTCGGCCGAAACCTTGTCGTAGACACCCCAGTTGCGGTCGAGCACGTCGAAGCCGCTGGGCGAGCTGGCGGCCAGCGACAACAACGACAGACCGTGCGTGCCGGCGAGCACCGACCCGTTGGGCGAGATGGTCGAGGCGGTCGCCACCTCGATGCCCGCCGGATCGTAGGTGGGCAGCTGCGCCCGCGCATCACGCAGGGTGAACCAGTCGGTCTCCATGTTCACGACCTCGCCGCGCAGCAGCCGCAGCACTGCCTCAAGTGCCTCACCCTGCATCCGCCGCTGGTCGATCGGGTTGATTCCCATCATGTGTGCGTCCAGCGGGATCTTGCCCGGCCCGGTACCGACGATCAGCCGGCCGCGGGTCTGCAGATCGAGCTGGGTGATGCGGTCGGCCGTGACCAACGGGTGATGGTACGGCAGCGACATCACGCCGGTGCCGAACCGGATCCGCTCAGTGCGCTCAGCCGCTGCGGCGATGAAAACGTCTGGGGCAGGCACGATTTCAGAGCCCGTCGAATGATGCTCACCCATCCAGGCCTCATCGAAACCGAGATGGTCGAGATGCTGCATCAAGTCGATGTCGCGGCGCAGCTGCAGCGCGGGGTCGGCGTTGAGGGGGTGATAGGGCGCGAGGAACGCGCCGAACTTGATCGAGCTCGAATTCCACATGACCGGCACGCTATCTGGATCGATTGATTGGATCAAGTGATCCACAAATATCGCCGCAAAAGCTCCCTTTGGGGAGGCAGGGATCAGTCAGGAACCGAGCAGACGATCGACTCCGCCGACGACGAAACACACCAGGTCGTCGTAGAAGTCGCGCAGTTCGGCCTCATCAAGCTTGCTGCCGTTGCGGCGCCATTCGTCGGCGCGGCTCAACGCCTGGATGAAGTTCATGATCGAGATGGCCCAGCGCCGTTCGAGGCGGGCCGGGTCCGAATCCGGAAAGGCCCGTTGCACCTGCGCGAAGAGTTCGTCGGGCAGATGCTGCTCGGTTTCGAGCAGCACCGGATGATTCTCCTGCGATATCTGCGCGATGATCTTGATCCATCGCATGCCCCGGACCCGGTAGCGCAGCAACAGTTTCAGGTACGGCTCGGTCACCGCACGGACGAGGGCGTCCGCGCTCGGCGCAACCGGATCAGCGGCGAGCAGTGCCACGTTGGCCGCGATCTCGTCGCGCACCGGCGTACCGATGTCGGTGAGCACCGCGCTCAGCAGGTCGCCTTTGGAACCGAAGTGGTAATGCACCGAGGCCGCACCGAGGCCGGCCGCAGCATTGACCGCCCGCACCGAGACCGCGTCCACGCCCTGGGCCGCGAACAATCGCTCGGCAGCCTTGACCAGGCGCAGCCGGGTGGCCGCGCCCTGCCGATTCTGGGCCGCGCCGGACACGTGACGAGCATGTCACGCGATGCACCGGCTCTGAGATTGCGGTCTATCCCGACGGCGTGTCGCCGGCCAGCGGCGCGAACCTCCCCTGATCGTCGGGCGGATAGGCAGTGGTGGCCGTCACAGCGGACAGCGGCAGCGGACCATAGAGGTGCGGGAACAGCATCGCCTCAGGATCGGTTGGAACTCCCGGCTCCCATCTCACCGGATCTGCCAGCTTCTCCGGGTCGATGTGCAGCAGCACCAGGTCGGAGCGCCCGGCGTAGAGCCGGTTGGCCGGCAGATGCACCTGCTCGGGGGCCGAAAGGTGAACGAAGCCCTGCGCACTGAGCGAGTCCGGGCGATGTTCGCCACTCCGCTGGGCGCGCGTCCAGTCCTCGGCACTGCAGAGGTGAACCAGGACACGCGGCGACGGATGCATACCGTCAGCTTGCCGGTCCAGCAACGCGGCGGCCAAGTGAGACACGACACACCGGTGAACCCTTGGGGAACAAGGCCGGAATCCAAAACGTCTGACAGAGTAGACATACGCAATCGAGGCGCCTTTGCCGAGATGCGCAGAGCAGAAGACGGAGGAGCCATGAACGCAACTCTGACAAGCCCGGAGCTAACCAGAGCCGATCGCTGCGATCGCTGCGGCGCGGCCGCACGTGTGCGCGCGAAGCTGCCCTCAGGGGCCGAGCTGCTCTTCTGCCAGCACCACGCCAACGAGCACGAGGCCAAGCTGGTCGAGCTGGCCGCGGTGTTGGAAACCAGCCCGGCCGAGGTCTAAGGGCTGCTGTCGCGAATCCTTCACGCCTCCGACACCACCCGCCTGGGCAGGAGCACGTTTCGTCAGTAATGCTTGACTGGTCATGACGGGCCAGCCGCTTCCAGTACCACCATCACGCCACCACATCTGGCATATCACTCGACGCACGTTGTCGAAGAGCTGGGACGACTCCATCTTCTCGGAGTCGGCGCAGGCGGCGTTCTGGTGCGCGTTGTCATTGCCTCCCCTACTACTGGGGATGCTCGGCAGCCTGGCCTACATCGCACCCCTGTTCGGGCCGGACACGCTGCCGACGATCCAGGATCAGCTGATCAACGCGGCGAACAGCTTCTTCTCCCCCAACGTCGTCAACGAGATCATCGAGCCGACGATCCGTGACATCGTCAGGGGTGCCCGCGGCGAGGTGGTGTCGGTAGGCTTCGTGATCTCGTTGTGGGCCGGGTCTTCTGCGGTGTCGGCCTTCGTGGACTCCATCGTGGAGGCCCACGATCAGACGCCGCTGCGTCACCCGGTACGGCAGCGCTTCTATGCGCTGGGCCTCTACGTGGTCATGCTCGTCTTCGCGATCGCCGCGGCGCCACTGCTGGCGCTGGGCCCCCGGGCCGTCTCGGAGCACATTCCGGACAGTTGGGACAACGTGCTGCGCTACGGCTACTACCCGGCGCTGTTCCTGGCGGTGTTCGTCGGCGTGACCATTCTGTACCGGGTCTCGCTGCCTGCCCCCATCCCGACGCACCGCCTGGTGCTCGGAGCGGTGCTGGCGACCGTGGTGTTCCTGGTCGCCACCTTCGGGCTGCGGATCTATCTGACCTGGATCACCAGCACCGGCTACACGTACGGCGCACTGGCCACGCCGATCGCCTTCTTGTTGTTCGCGTTCTTCTTGGGTTTTGCCATCATGCTCGGCGCCGAACTGAACGCGGCGATCCAGGAGGAGTGGCCCGCATCCGACACCCATGCCAGGAGACTGCGGGAATGGCTGGAGGTCAAAGCCCTCAACGGCTCCCAAAACGGCGAGGCTCAGGCACCGGTGGATTCTTCACCTGCGCCTGAGCCCGCGGAACCGCCACCTACTTCTTGAGCTGCTCGTAGATCTTCTTGCAATCGGGGCACACCGGGGAGCCCGGCTTCGGCGACTTCGTCACCGGAAACACCTCGCCGCACAGCGCGACCACATGCGTGCCCATGACGGCACTTTCGGCGATCTTGTCCTTCTTGACGTAATGAAAGAACTTGGGGCTGTCGTCGTCGGTCCCGTCGTCGACGCGTTCGTCGGTGTCCGGGCGCTCGATGGTCTGGGTCTGCATGTTCCTATTCTGCTCCTCACGTCCGCGGGTTTTATTGTGCCTGGCTGCAGGGCCTAGGGAAATCCACCTGTCACCACTGCGCCCGGGTGTGGAACAGTAGAGGCATGAAACAAAGCCACGAGCTGAGTTTCGACGACGATTTCGGCGACGATTTCGGCAAGGAAGCCCGCCCGGTACTCATCACCAAAGCCGCACCCGCGTACGAAGTGCAGCATCGCCAGCGCGTCCGCAAGTATCTGACGTTGATGGCTTTCCGCATACCGGCGCTCATCCTGGCGGCCGTCGCCTACAACATCTGGCAGAACGGGCTCATCTCGCTCGCGATCATCGTGGCGTCGATACCACTGCCCTGGATGGCGGTGCTGATCGCCAATGACCGTCCCCCGCGCAGCGCCGAGGAACCACGGCGCTATGCCGGCCGCGGCGAGCGGATACCGCTGTTCCCCACCGCGGAGCGCCCGGCGTTACAGAAGGAACCGAACGTGGCACCGCAACCGGAGTCAGCGCGGTCGGGCGAGGATGCTCCCAGCTGAGCGGCTTCTTTAGCCATTCTTAGGACATTCTCAGGTCGGTCCGGAAAAACTGCAGCTCAACGGGCATGAATCTCCAGATCGGCGGGAACTCTCATGGCGTCTACGACGTTGTAGTTCATGACAGTTCGAGCCGATCAGGAGGCCGTCATGGCAAATGCCACCACAAGCCGCGTCGACAGTGATCTGGACGCCCAGAGCCCTGCCGCCGACCTCGTGCGCGTGTATCTGAACGGCATCGGCAAAACGGCGTTGCTCAACGCTGCCGATGAGGTAGAGCTCGCAAAGCGCATCGAAGCAGGCTTGTACGCCCAGCACGTGCTGGACACCAAGAAGCGTCTCGGCGAGAACCGCAAGCGCGATCTGGCCACCGTTGTCCGCGACGGCGAGGCCGCCCGCAGGCACCTGCTGGAAGCCAATCTTCGCCTGGTGGTGTCGCTGGCCAAGCGCTACACCGGCCGCGGCATGCCGCTGCTGGACCTGATCCAGGAAGGCAACCTGGGTCTGATCCGCGCGATGGAGAAGTTCGACTACACCAAGGGCTTCAAGTTCTCCACGTATGCCACGTGGTGGATCCGCCAGGCCATCACCCGCGGAATGGCTGACCAGAGCCGCACCATCCGCCTGCCCGTCCATCTGGTCGAGCAGGTCAACAAGCTGGCCCGGATCAAGCGGGAGATGCATCAGAATCTGGGCCGCGAGGCCACCGACGAAGAACTGGCAGAAGAGTCCGGTATCCCGGTCGAGAAGATCAACGACCTGCTGGAGCACAGCCGCGACCCGGTGAGCCTGGACATGCCGGTGGGCACCGACGAGGAAGCCCCCCTCGGCGACTTCATCGAGGATTCCGAGGCGATGTCGGCCGAGAACGCCGTGATCTCCGAGCTGCTGCACACCGATATCCGCCATGTGCTGGCCACGCTCGACGAGCGCGAGCAACAGGTGATCCGGTTGCGGTTCGGCCTCGACGACGGTCAGCCCCGCACTCTGGACCAGATCGGCAAGCTGTTCGGACTGTCCCGCGAGCGGGTCCGCCAGATCGAGCGTGAGGTGATGGCCAAGCTCCGCAACGGCGAGCGTGCCGATCGGCTCCGCTCCTACGCCAGCTAGACCTCCTGCCGATGTGCCTCGCCGGTTTCCGGCGGGGCACATCGCATATACCGCCGCTTGGTGGCTCATGGCCTGGGGTTTTCCACATCGGTGTGAGGTGCCCGACGCCCCGATGTTGCGCCGCAGTTCAAGAGCCGGAAACGGTAGACTGTGCGGTGACGTTTGGGCTGGGAAGGCGCGCATGAACGATCTGGTCGACACCACCGAGATGTACCTGCGGACAATCTACGACCTCGAAGAAGAGGGCGTGGTGCCGCTGCGTGCCCGTATTGCCGAACGGCTTGACCAAAGCGGTCCGACGGTGAGCCAGACGGTGTCGCGAATGGAACGCGACGGGCTGCTGCATGTGGCCGGTGACCGCCACCTGGAACTGACCGACAAGGGTCGAGCCCTGGCGGTCGCCGTGATGCGCAAACACCGGCTGGCCGAACGGCTGCTGGTCGATGTGATCGGGCTGCCGTGGGAGGACGTCCATGCCGAGGCGTGCCGCTGGGAACACGTCATGAGCGAAGACGTGGAACGGCGCCTGGTCCAGGTGCTCGACAACCCCACCACCTCACCGTTCGGCAACCCCATCCCGGGCCTGTCGGATCTCGGCGTGGGCGCGACCGGCTACGACGACGTGAGCCTGGTCCGGCTGACCGAGCTGCCGGTCGGCCTGCCGGTGGCCGTGGTGGTCCGTCAGCTCACCGAACATGTGCAGGGCGACACCGAACTCATCGGCCGGCTCAAGGACGCCGGTGTCGTACCGAACGCGCGCGTCACCGTCGAGGCAAACGATCACGGCGGCGTGATGATCGTGATCCCCGGGCACGAGCAGGTCGAACTGCCCCACCACATGGCCCACGCCGTTCGCGTCGAGAAGGTCTAGCCAACTCAACCGGCCCTGCGCCCCCACGGCTTTCGCCGCGGCGGCAACTGCACACCGAGCTGTTCAGCCAGCCGGTAGCCAGTGACCGCCAGGTCGCGGATCTGCTCCGGGTGCATCCCCGATTGCAGTGCGGTGTCGAGCATGCTCGCCATCCGGTGCGTGGGCCGCGCCTGCAGCGCCGCATCCAGCGATACCCCGGCCAGTGGCCCATCGCCGCGCGCATAGGCCGAAAATGCCAGCAGGACAAGCGCTTCCGCGCGCCACGGGTCGGGAAGGGTGCGGGCCAGCAGAGCCCACAATGCTTCGGCCCGTTCGGCAAACTCCCCCGCCGCCAGCGCGTAGAGCGTGTCGCGCACCCGCGGGTCAGCCAACCCCACTGCCAGGCGCGCCAACTCGGCGCGGCCGGGTGCCGCGCCCTCGGCGAACTGCAGCGCCGCCGTCATCGCGGCCTCGATGTCGCGGCGTACTTCGGCATCGGGCCGGGTGTCCGGCAACCCGGGCCGCTGTGCCAGGAGCGCCAGACGCCGCCGCATCGAGTCGACGGCAACCGGATCCGGCCGGATCACCGCCAGCAGTTCGTCGCGGCTGGCATAGAGTCTCCGGCCGTCCAGCACTGCGGCAGCCGCCAGCGGCGAGGCGCCCGGATCATCCACCCAGCCCTGTTCGCCACAGTTGTCGGCGCAATGCCAGGACCCGCCGGCGGCCACCTGGTCCACGACGTGGGCGGCATAGAGTTCGATGCCCTCGACGGCGAACGCCTCGTCGAGCACCGACGCCAGGTCCCGGTAGCGGTCATCGCAGGCCCGGCAGTCTCTGCTGTGGTCGTCGACCATCACAGCGATCACCGCGTCCGCCCCAGTCGTGGCCGCGACAGCGACCAGATGCGCGACGCGCTCGGTCATGTCGTCGGCCAGGTCGGCGCGCAGGACGCAGCCCAGCTCGCCCCGGTTGACGGTGACCAGGACGAGGCTGAATTCCGGGACGAACCCGAGGACGGCGGGAAGTGCGGCGATCAGCGCACCGGGGCGGTTGAGATGGAAGTCGAACTCTGACGAGGATGGCGATGGCGTGGTCATGGTCTGACCGTGCCAACCGGCGCCGTCAGGAACCGGCGCCCGAACCCGCCGGCCGCCGGTGCCTGGGGATGGATTCTGCGCTGGGGATAACCCGGTGGCATTTGTTCACCCGGTATTCGGCGTCGGCGTCATGTGCCGGCCGGCAACCCCGCGTAAACAGTTGTGCCATGGGTTCGATGCAGGAGTACGACCTCGTCGTCATCGGTTCCGGTCCCGGCGGTCAACGTGCCGCCATCGCCGCAGCGAAGCTCGGCAAGACCGTCGCAGTGATCGAACGAGGCATGATGCTCGGCGGGGTATGCGTCAACACCGGCACCATCCCGTCCAAGACGCTGCGGGAGGCGGTCGTCTACCTGACCGGCATGAGCCAGCGGGAACTCTACGGCGCAAGCTACCGCGTCAAGGACAAGATCACCCCCGCCGACCTGCTGTCGCGGACCCAGCACGTCATCGGCAAGGAGATCGACGTCGTGCGGTCCCAGCTGATGCGCAACCGCATCGAGCTCTACACCGGGCACGGCCGGTTCTCCGACGAACACACGATCGTCGTCGAGGACCCCACTCGCGCCGAACTCGTCACCGTCCGTGGCCGTTTCATCGTGATCGCCACCGGGACCAAACCGGCCCGGCCTGCCGGGGTGACGTTCGACGAGGCCCGTGTCCTCGATTCCGATGGCATCCTCAACCTCGCGACCCTGCCCACCTCGATGGTGGTGGTCGGCGCCGGCGTCATCGGCATCGAATACGCCTCGATGTTCGCCGCGTTGGGCACCAAGGTCACCGTGGTCGAGAAGCGCGACGACATGCTGGAGTTCTGCGACCCCGAGATCATCGAGTCGCTGCGCTTTCACCTGCGGGACCTCGCGGTGACCTTCCGGTTCGGCGAAGAGGTCACGGGTGTGGACATCGGCACCTCGGGCACCGTGACCACGCTGGCCAGCGGCAAGCAGATACCGGCCGAGACCGTGATGTATTCGGCTGGGCGCCAAGGCCAGACCGATCACCTGGACCTGGCCAACGCCGGCCTGGAAGCCGACGCCCGGGGCCGGATCTACGTCGACGACAACTTCACCACCAAGGTGGACCACATCTATGCGGTGGGCGACGTCATCGGATTCCCGGCGCTGGCCGCCACGTCCATGGAGCAGGGCCGGTTGGCCGCCTACCACGCCTTCGGCGAACCCACCAAGGCAATGATGAGCCTGCAGCCCATCGGCATCTACTCGATCCCCGAGGTGTCGTTCGTCGGTGCCACCGAGGTCGATCTGACCAAGGACTCGATCCCCTACGAGGTCGGGGTGTCGCGGTATCGCGAACTGGCCCGCGGCCAGATCGCCGGGGACTCCTACGGGATGCTCAAACTGCTGGTGTCGACCGAGGATCCACGGGTACTGGGGGTGCACATCTTCGGCACGAACGCGACCGAGATGGTCCACATCGGGCAGGCCGTGATGGGATGCGGCGGCACCGTCGAATACCTCGTCGACGCGGTGTTCAACTATCCGACGTTCTCCGAGGCGTACAAGGTTGCGGCACTGGATGTGATGAACAAACTGCGCGCGCTCAACCAGTTCCGCTACTAGCAGACCGAATCGAGGGCCGCGGGCGCCGCATCACCGGGTCCGCCGGCCTCGGCCCGGGCCAGCAACCGGCCGATACGGTCGTCGAAACGCGGCGAGTAGGACACATCGTCGTCGCATCCGCCGCCATCGAGCCCACCGACCAGGCCGGTCACCGTTGACCCGGATACCCACGGCGCGCCGCTGAAACCGTCGGTAAGGCCACCACAGGCAAGGGACGGGAAGCCCTGCGGAGTCCAGGTGGTCGCGCCCCGGCAGGCGAGCGGGCTGCCGCCCTCACCCATGGGGTAGCCGGTCACCGTCACCGCGCTGCCCTGTGCGGGCGCCGTTCCCAAGGCCAGCCCGCCGCCGGCAGCCGCCAGCAGGCTGGCTGCGGACCCGCCGGTGACCCGCACGATCGCATAGTCGGCCTGCGGGTCCTGCTCGGCGATCCAGCGCGGGTCCAGATACGCCGCATCGACGTGCCAGGTCTCACCGCCGCCCTCACCGAACCCGGGAACGAAGGTGGTGTCGACACCGTCGAGCAGGCAGTGTGCCGCCGTGAGAATCAGATCGCCCGACGTGCTGGCCAGGACGGAGCCGCTGCAGGTATGTGTCGTGGTGTCACCGAGGAACAGCGCGCCCACCCGCCGGTCGGGCGATACCGACTCCGCCCCTGCCTGCGACAGCGGGCTGACCTCTACCGGTGAACTGGTCGGCGGGACCCCGGACGGGCCCGCTGCCCCAGTGCCGGTTCGGGTGGCCGGCACGGTGCACGCCGCAGCTGCGGCTACCGTCATCGCGGCCGCGACTGTGAGCTTCACCATGCGGGTCACCTGCATCATCCGATTTTGCCTGATCGCGGGGATCACTGCCGGAATGCCGGCCCCGCCCCGGCACGTTCGCACGCACAAGCGGGGCGGAACGAACCCGCGGTGCGGGTATGCGAGACACTAGAAGCACGGTGGTAGGCCGTCCCAGCGTCCTACCGCAGCGAGGAGACGAAGCGAGATGACCGACACCAGCGACACCCCCGACCAGCATTACCAGCCCGACCAGAGCGGCATGTACGAGCTTGAGTTCCCGGCTCCGCAGCTGTCGTCTTCGGACGGCCGTGGACCCGTGCTGATCCATGCCCTGGAGGGGTTCTCCGATGCCGGTCACGCGATTCGGCTCGCGGCCGAGCACTTGAAGGACACTCTCGACACCGAGCTGGTGGCGTCGTTCGCGATCGACGAGCTGCTGGACTACCGGTCGCGGCGGCCGTTGATGACGTTCAAGACCGACCACTTCACCAGCTACGACGAACCCGAGCTGAACCTGTATGCGCTGCACGACGCCGCGGGCACGCCGTTCCTACTGCTCGCCGGCCTGGAACCGGACCTGCGGTGGGAGCGGTTCATCACCGCGGTGCGACTGCTGTCCGAGCAGCTCGGAGTCCGGCGGGTGATCGGGCTGGGCACCATTCCGATGGCGGTGCCGCACACCCGCCCGGTGATGCTCACCGCGCACGCCAACGACAAGGAGCTGATCGCCGACCACACCCCCTGGGTCGGCGAAGTCCAGGTGCCGGCGAGCGTGTCCAACCTGCTCGAGTTCCGGATGGCCCAGCACGGCCACGAAGTGGTCGGTTACACCGTGCACGTCCCGCACTACCTGGCTCAGACGGCCTACCCGCCGGCAGCCGAGGCGCTGCTTGCGGAGGTAGCCCGGACGGGTTCGCTACAGCTGCCGCTCGAGAAACTTTCCGAGGCCGGCGCCGAGGTCTACAGCAAGATCAACGAGCAGGTAGAGGCCAGCGCCGAGGTCGCCCAAGTGGTGACCGGGCTGGAGCGCCAGTACGATGCGTTCGTTGCCGCACAAGAGAATCGGTCCCTGTTGGCGCGCGACGAGGAACTGCCCAGCGGCGACGAGCTGGGAGCCGAGTTCGAACGGTTCCTCGCCCAGCAGGCCGGTGACAAGCACAGGGACGACAGATACCGAGACGGACGGGACGGCTTCGGCGACGGATTCCCGAACGGCGACACCCACTCATAGGGGCCCTATGCCGGGCCGAGAGCGAGGTTGACCAGCATGACCGAGCGCAAATCCCATCTGCGGACCGTCCGCGAGCTCACTCCGACACTCGAGTACCGCACGATCCACGGATACCGGCGGGCCTTCCGGGTGGCCGGATCGGGGCCGGCGATCCTGCTGATCCACGGCATCGGTGACAACTCCACGACCTGGCACACCGTGCAGTCGGCGCTGGCGCAACGCTTTACGGTGATCGCACCGGACCTGCTCGGGCACGGCAGTTCCGACAAGCCGCGCGCGGACTATTCGGTGGCCGCCTACGCAAACGGCATGCGCGACCTACTCAGCGTGCTCGACATCGACCGGGTCACGGTCATCGGGCATTCCCTCGGTGGCGGCGTGGCGATGCAATTCGCCTATCAGTTCCCGCAGTTGGTGGACCGACTCATCCTCGTCGGCGCCGGCGGCGTCACCAAGGACGTCAACATCGCGTTGCGGGTCGCATCGCTGCCGATGGGTAGTGAGGCCCTGGCCCTGCTGCGCCTGCCCCTGGTGCTGCCGACGCTACAGCTGGCCGGCCGCGCCGCGGGCGCGGTGCTGGGTTCGACCGGTCTCGGGCACGACATTCCGGATATGTTGCGCATCCTGGCCGATCTGCCGGAGCCGACGGCGTCCTCGGCATTCGCGCGCACCCTGCGCGCCGTGGTGGACTGGCGCGGCCAGGTCGTCACCATGCTGGATCGCTGTTATTTGACAGAATCTGTTCCCGTGCAACTGATCTGGGGCAGCTCTGATTCGGTGATCCCCGTCAGCCACGCCCGAATGGCCCACGCCGCGATGCCCGGTTCCCAATTGGAGATCTTCCCCGGATCCGGGCATTTTCCGTTCCACGACGACCCGGACCGCTTCGTCGAAGTGGTGGAACGCTTCATCGACACGACCGACCCCTCCGTCTACGACCAGGACCAACTGCGCACCCTGCTGCGCAACGGGCGGACCGACGCGGCGATGAGCGGGCCGTTCGATACCCAGATCGCGGTACTCGACGCGATGGACGCCGACGAGCGCAGCGCCACCTGACCCTCCTCCGGTGCGCCCGGGATGCGCGCACTGCGACGTAGCATCGGTTTATGGCCATCGACGTCACCGTGTTACGCGTGTTCACCGACTCCGAAGGCAAGTACGGCAATCCACTCGGCGTGGTGGACAACAGCACGGTCGCACCCGACGACCGGCAACGTATCGCCACCGAATTGGGTTACAGCGAAACCGTATTCGTTGACCTGCCGCAGCCCGGCGGCAACTCAGCCGGTGTTCACATCTTCACCCCGGCCGCCGAACTGCCGTTCGCGGGGCATCCTACGGTCGGGGTGTCGTGGTGGCTGCGTGAATTGGGCCTGCCGGTCCGCACCCTGCGAGTACCGGCAGGGACCCTTCCGGTCGAGTACGAGGACGATCAAGCGATCGTGAACGCCCGCTCGGAATGGGCACCGGAATTTGCCATCTACGATCTGGCCTCGGTGGAGGAGGTTCTTGCCGCCGACCCCGACGATTTCGACGATGCCTACCTGTGGGCCTGGATCGACGAGGCGAGCGGCACGTTGCGCTCCCGGTCATTCGCCTCGCACTTGGGAATTCCCGAAGACGAGGCCACCGGGGCGGCTGCGGTACGGATGACCGACTATCTCAGCCGAGACCTGACGATCATCCAGGGCAAGGGTTCGGTGATCGAGACCCGCTGGAATCCGGAGGGCTGGGTCCGCCTGGCCGGCCGCGTGGTCAACGACGGCAGCTCCCGGCTGGACTGAGCCCCGACTGGGGCGGACTACGCCTCGGCTCGGTGGGCGCGCAGCGCTTCGATCTCGCGCTCGAAATCCTCGGCCGACGAGAACGACCGGTACACCGAGGCGAACCTCAGGTAGGCGACCTCATCCAGTTCGCGCAGCGGACCGAGAATCGCCAAGCCGACCTCGTGGCTGGGGATCTCCGGTGTGCCGAGCCCCCGCACAGCGTCCTCGACCTTCTGAGCCAAGACGTTGAGGGCGTCGTCATCGACCTGCCTGCCCTGACAGGACCGGCGTACCCCACGAATGACTTTCTCGCGACTGAACGGCTCGGTCACCCCGCTGCGCTTCACCACGGCCAGCACGGCGGTCTCCACGGTGGTGAATCGACGTCCGCACTCGGGGCACGACCGCCGGCGCCGGATGGCCTGCCCTTCATCGGTCTCACGTGAATCGACCACACGCGAATCGGGGTGACGGCAGAACGGACAGTGCATTACCGCTCCTTCGTCATGCCGCCGGACAACTAGTTCGAGCGCTCTTGAGCGTACCCGCGTTGCCCGCGGCAGATTCACCGCCGGGTCCAGTGGTGCGTAGGAGCTCATCGCGACGCCGACCAGTGTGGCTGGCAGCCAGGACGATTCAGCGGACATCACACTGCTCAGCCAACCGGGGCCAGCAGCGTCTGCCCTGCGTCCAGCGCCGCTGAGTCGAGCTGGTTCAGATCGCGGATCTGCTCGACGACCCGGGCTACCGGCGCGTCGGGGGCAACGCGCCGGGCCACCTGCTGCAGCGTCTCCCCCGACTTCACCTGAACCACCGCGAGTTCGGTCGGCGTCGTGCCGGAATCCGTGCCCATCACACCGCCGAGTTGGGCCACCAGACCCAGCCAGACCGTGATGCCGGCCGCCACCAATGCCAACAGGACGGTTGTCATGGGCGTGATGGGCCGGCTGCGATGAGAGGCCCGGGACATCAGCACACCGGTGCCGCGGTAACGAACCGAGCCGCCGGCGGGACGCGTGGACGACGGCCGCTGAACCCGGCGCAACGGCCTGGGGGCGCCGCTGCCGAACTGGGCGCGGGGCGACTGCGACCGCGGCGTGGCCCGAACAGCGCGGGAACGGCTATCGGCGGGGATATCGATGATCGCCATCTGACTGCCTTTCGGTGAGACGTTTCGCTCTTGTGTTCGAACATAGTCGCTCAAGTGTTCGATGAATAGAACATGTGATCGAACTGTTGCCAAACGATAGAGCAGGGCACCGACAAGTTCGGGCCGACCGGCCCCGCGTACCGACGCATCCCGCACATCCGGCCCCAGCATGCGGCCGACCTGCGGACACGGCCACAACACGCGTCGAACACATGTTTGATTAATGTTCGAACAGCGACTACATTCGGCCTCATGAGCGACGACCGCAGCAGGGACGGCAGCACCGACACCCCGGCCGAATCGGACGCGGGCCCACGCCGGGCCGATGGGGGCCTCACCGACCGGCAACGGACCATTCTCGACGTGATCCGCGCGTCGGTGACCAGTCGCGGCTACCCGCCCAGCATCCGCGAGATCGGCGATGCGGTCGGCCTCACCTCGACCTCGTCGGTCGCCCATCAGTTGCGCACCCTGGAACGCAAGGGCTATCTGCGACGCGACCCCAACCGGCCGCGCGCGGTCGACGTGCGTGGCGCGGACGATCCGGCGGCCGCAGTGGTGTCGACCGATGTGGCGGGTTCCGACTCACTGCCCGAGCCCACCTTCGTCCCGGTGCTCGGACGCATCGCCGCAGGCGGCCCCATCCTGGCCGAGCAGGCCGTCGAGGATGTCTTCCCACTGCCCCGCGAGTTGGTCGGTGAGGGCTCGCTGTTCCTGCTCAAGGTCGTCGGAGACTCGATGGTCGATGCGGCCATCTGCGATGGCGACTGGGTGGTGGTGCGCCAGCAGAGCGTGGCCGACAACGGCGACATCGTGGCCGCGATGATCGACGGCGAAGCCACCGTCAAGACGTTCAAGCGGACGCGCGGTCAGGTCTGGCTGATGCCGCACAATCCGGCATACGACCCGATCCCCGGTAACGACGCAGCCGTGCTCGGCAAGGTCGTCACCGTGATTCGCAAGATCTGACGGGCCGGCGTCAGGCCCGGCCCGCCGTGCGGCCGGGCCCTCCTGGTCGGCGGTTCAGTCCGTTCGCACGAAGCCGTTGGTGCGCGCGAATTCCTCACTGGCGAACCAGATCTCGGCCACCGCATCGTCATATTCGCTGCTGTCGGGTGCCCAGTACCGGCCGGTCTTGGTATCGGCCTTGATCGGATAGCCCTCCGGTGCGCGGTTCGGGTCGTCCAGCGGTAGGTGTATCGCCGTGGCGGTGGGGATCTCGTCGAGTTCGATGGCGGCATGGCGCCCACTGTGGGTCTCGCCGCTGTAGGCCTCGGCCTCGCTGATCACCCGGGTAGGCGCAGTGTCCACGTTGTCCTGGTCGGTCGGCGCGGCCAGATCGCTCGGCACAGCCAGGCCGCTCAGCGGTGAGAAGCCCTGTGGCCCTCGCGCGCCGCCGGTCGCCCCTGCGAATGCCCCGGTGTCAACGGTGTCGTCTACGAGTTCCGCTTCGATCTCGCCGTCGGTGTCGTCACCCTCGGCCACTTCCTCGAAGTCGGCGTCGATGGGCGTGTCGAGATCCTCATCCTCGAAGTCCTCGTCGTCGAAGTCGTCATCCTCGAAGTCGTCGTCCTCGTAGTCGTCATCGTCATAGTCGTCCTCGAAGCCGCGCGACCCGACCAGTTGCGAGGAATCCTCCGGCGGTTCCTCTTCTTCGCCGGGCACCCCGTAGCCGCTGGAGGATCCGCGGGGCGCGGCCCACTGGCTGACCGGCATCGCGATATCGGTGGGGCCGTCGTACGGTGACGCCGCGCCGCTCGCCAAGCCTTCACCCGGCCCGGCGAATCGCGTCGTGGTGGCTTCGCCGGCACCATAGGCGGTGTTCGGCGCGTAGCCGCTGGGTGCATCGGCACCGTGATCGTCCACGTACTCGTCGCGGTCGTAGCCCCGGGAGTCGTAGCGCTCCTCGTCGTAGCGACCGTCGTCGTAATGCGGTTCACCGCCTACGTCGTCATAGTCGTCGTCGAACGGGTCGTGATCGAAGTCGTCATCGGCGCCGCCCCGGCGGCGATGCCACAGCGCCGCCCCCACGATCAGCCCGGCCAGCAACAGCACCGGGATCACCGCGATCAGCCACCACCAGCTCCAATGCCAGGAGAACGGCTTGCCGGTATCCGGAGCCGACGGCTGCGGACCACCCGCATGAGGTTGATCGACGCCCGGAATCTGCAGCCCGCTCAGCTCTGAGGCGAGTTTCGACGGCTCAGTGGTGAACTTGTTGGCGTCGCGATCCCACGAGATCGCTCCCCCGCTGAATCGCTGCGTGATGACCGATCCGTCTTCGGTCTGATCGGCCATGGGAGCGCCGAGCGAGCCCTTGGCACCGCCGAGCTTGTCCCAGGCCGCGTTCATGGCTCCTCGGACGATGACCGCGCCGTAGTCGGGAGTCCAGAAGATGACGGGGTTGTCGGCCGCCGCGAAGGTGCTGATGCGGCTGTTCGGGCCCAGCCCGCCTTCGGACTCGCTGGTGGTCGGGAAGCCCAGATCGCCTTCCGGACCGCCCACGCTCTCGTACTTCTCCAGCAGCTGGCCGGTGATCGCGTTGGCCCCGGTGGCTGGGCTGTAGAAGATCTTGCCGCCTGCGTAGTTCTGTCCCACCCCGTCGGCGCCGATCGGGTACTGGTCGCCCTCCTTGGCTCCCAGCGGACCCATCGGGCCGCCCGCCGCACGTCGGGCCGCCCCGATTGCCGCGGCGGCATCCGACGGCACGTCCAGACCGGCCAACTGCTCGGCCAGCTCCGCCGGCACCGTGGTGAATGCTTTGGTCTTGCGGTTCCAGGAGATCTCACCGCCGGTGAACTTCTGAGTGCTCACATCACCGTCGAACGACTCGTCCTCAGCGGGAACCCCGAGCACGCCCGCCGAACCGCCGAGCTTGTCCCACGCGGCATTGATCGCACCCCGGACGACGCGGGCGCCAGTGGCGGGAGTCCAGAAGATGACGGGATTGTCAGGCGCGCTCAACGTCGAGTTGCGGCTGTCGGCGGCACGCCCGGCGCCCTCGTCGATGGTCGGGAAGCCCAAATCTCCGTCTGCGGCGCCGCCGAGCGACTCGTACTTCTCCAAGATGGCGCCCTGCATGAAATGGGCGCCGGTCGCCGGGGTGAAGAACATCTTGCCCCCGGCGAAGTTCTGCGCGAAGCCCGCCCCGACCGCGTAGACGCTGCCTTGGCGTGGGCCCAGCGGGCCGCCGTCACCGCCGCTGGCCTCCCAGGCGGCGGTGACCGCCGCATCGGCATCCGACTCCGGGGTGGCCGACGCCACCGCCGGCCCCATCAAAGCAGCGACCACGAGTGCGAGCAGGCCGACCGCCAACCGCCACACGGTCGCGTCCAGCCTCGCTCCAGGCCTAGTCATGCGTTCTCCCCGCTCGTTCGGCAAAGTTTCCTCAGAAATGTCCCGCCCCGACAACTTTGCTTCAGCAGGTGACGATAACCAAGGAACGTGGCCGATCATGGCCAAAAAAGCCCCAATATCTGGGTCTGGAGACCCAGATTTGGACTCCTCGGGACGTCACACGGGGTGATTCTGCCTCATCAGACCCCCAGACTGCGTCCGATGATCTCCTTCATGATCTCGGTGGTGCCGCCGTAAATGGTCTGCACACGGGCATCCAGGTAGGCGCGCGCGACGGGGTACTCACGCATGTAGCCATAGCCGCCGTGCAGCTGCAGACACCGGTCGATGAGTTCGACCTGCTTTTCGGTGGAATACCACTTGGCCATCGCGGCCTGCTCCACGGTGAGCTTCTCATCGAGGTGCAACCGGATGAACTCGTCGACCATCATCCGAACCACAGTGGCCTCGGTGGCGAGCTCGGCGAGCAGGAACCGGCTGTTCTGGAAGCTGCCGATGGGCTTGCCGAACGCCTTGCGCTCCTTGGTGTACTGCACCGTCTGCTCCAGCACCGCCTCCATCGCGGCGGCGGCCATGATGGCGATCGAGATGCGCTCCTGCGGCAGGTTCTGCATCAGATAGACGAAGCCCTGGCCCTCCTCGCCGAGCAGGTTCTCGACGGGCACCCTGACGTCGGTGAACGACAGTTCGGCGGTGTCCTGGGCGTCCAGGCCGATCTTGTCGAGGTGGCGGCCCCGCTCGAAGCCCGCCATTCCGCGCTCCACCACCAGCAGGGAGAAACCCAGGGCGCCCTTCTCCGGGTCGGTCTGGGCCACCACGATCACCAGATCGGAGTGGATGCCGTTGGTGATGAAGGTCTTCGACCCGTTGAGCACGTAGTGGTCGCCGTCGCGCACCGCGCGGGTCTTGATGCCCTGGAGGTCGCTGCCGGTACCGGGTTCGGTCATTGCGATCGCCGTGATCAATTCACCGGTACAGAACTTCGGCAGCCAGCGCTGCTTCTGCTCCTCGTTGGCCAGCCGCAGCAGATACGGCGCGACGACGTCGTTGTGCAGGCTGAAACCGATGCCGCTGTAGCGGCCGGCCACCGTCTCCTCGCAGACGATGGTGTTGTAGCGGAAGTCGTCGTTACCGCCGCCGCCGTACTCCTCGGGCACGGCCATGCCGAGAAAGCCCTGCTTACCCGCCTCGAGCCAGACCCCACGGTCGACGATCTTGTCCTTCTCCCACTGATCGTGGAATGGCGCGACGTGCTTGTCCAGGAATGCCCGGTACGACTCCCGGAACAACTCGTGCTCGGGCTCGAACAAGGTGCGCTCGTACTTCACAGCACTGCCCATGGTGTGACCTCCGGTACTGGTTACGGATTTGGGGCCAACCTATACCAACCGGGTGGTTGGTCAGCCCTGGGGAGGGGTCCACTCGCCCGTAAACTCGGGCCATGCCCCAGTCGCCCACGAGCCTCGCGCATTGGGGCGCCTTCACCGCGGACGTCGCCGACGGTGACATCGCTTCCGTCAGACCGCTGATGGGCGACGCGGACCCGTCACCGTTACTCGGCAACCTGGCCGGCTCGATCCGTCACCGCTCGCGCGTGGCCGGCCCGGTGGTGCGTCGCGGCTGGCTGCGCGACGGGCCCGGGCCCAGTACCGAGCGGGGCGCTGACGAGTACGTCTCGGTGTCCTGGGATGAGCTCACCGCGTTGCTCGCCGATGAGCTACGCCGGGTAGTCGATACCCACGGCAACGAGGCGATCTACGGCGGCTCCTACGGCTGGGCCAGCGCCGGACGCTTTCACCATGCCCAGAGCCAAGTGCATCGTTTCCTGAAAATGCTTGGCGGCTACACGTTTTCCCGCCACTCCTACAGCTTGGGCGCCACCGGGGTGATCATGCCGAGGGTGGTCGGTACCCACGACGATCTGTTCAAGCGCTCCACGGACTGGGACGTGATCGCCGAATCGACTGATCTGCTGGTGTGTTTCGGCGGTGTCGCGTTGAAGAACACCGGCATCAATCACGGGGGCACCACGGCACATCCGGCGCGCGATGCGCTGCGCCGGTTACGTGACCGGGGCGGCCGGATCGTGTCGTTCAGTCCACTGCGCGACGACGTCGACGGCGATTGCCAGTGGCTGGCACCGATTCCCGGCACCGACGTGGCGGTGATGCTCGCGCTGGCTTACGTTCTGGCCACCGAGGGCCTGGCCGATCTCGACTTCCTCGACACGTACTGCACGGGTTATCGCCGGTTCGAGCGCTATCTCCTGGGCCGTGACGACGGCGTCGCCAAGAGCCCCCAGTGGGCATCGGCGCTCAGCGGCCTGCCTGCCGCAGAGCTCACCGCCCTGGCCCGTCGCATGGCGGCCTCCCGAACCCTGGTCACCGTCAGCTGGTCTCTGCAACGGGTCCGCCACGGCGAGCAAGCTCCGTGGATGGGGCTCACGCTTGCGGCCATGTTGGGTCAGATCGGGCTCCCCGGAGGAGGTTTCGGTCACGGCTACGGGTCGATGAACGAGCCGGGGTTGCCCCCGCTGCGCTGCGGCCTGCCCGCTCTGCCGCAGGGCCTCAACCCGGTGCAGACCTTCATCCCGGTCGCGGCCGTCACCGACATGCTGCTGCACCCGGGGCAGCCGTTCGATTACAACGGCATGCGACTGACCTACCCCGACATCAAGTGTGTGTACTGGGCCGGCGGTAACCCGTTCCACCACCACCAGAACCTGCCCCGACTGCGTCGAGCCCTGTCGCGGGTGGACACCGTCGTGGTGCACGACCCGTACTGGACGGCGATGGCCAAGCACGCCGACATCGTCGTACCCTCGACCACCGCCTATGAACGCGAGGACTATTCGGGATCCCGTAACGACCCGCTGCTGGTCGCGATGCCCGCACTGGCGCCGCCGTATGCCGACTCCCGCGACGACTACACCACGTTCTCGGCGCTGGCCGAGCGCCTCGGCTTCGGCGAGCAGTTCACCGAAGGCCGCACAGCCCGGCAGTGGCTGGTCCACATGTATGAGAAGTGGTCGGCCGGATTGGATTTCGAGGTGCCCCGGTTCGACGAGTTCTGGGCCGCAGGCCATCTGCGCCTGCCCACCGAGCCGGGGCTGACGCTGCTGGCCGATTTCCGGTCCGACCCCGCCGGACACCGCTTGGGAACCCCGAGCGGCCGCATCGAGATCTTCTCGCACACCATCGACGGGTTCGGCTACGACGACTGCGCGGGCCATCCCCGGTGGTTCGAGCCGACGGAATGGCTGGGCGGCCCGCGGGCGACCCGGTATCCGTTACACCTGCTGGCCAATCAGCCGGCCGCCCGCCTGCACAGCCAACTCGACGGCGGCGCCACCAGCCGAGCCTCAAAAGTTCAAGGGCGTGAACCGATCCGGATACATCCCGACGACGCCACGGCGCGCGGGCTCGCCGATGGCGACGTGGTGCGGGTGTTCAACGACCGCGGGGCCTGCCTGGCCGGAGTGGTGATCGACGATCGGTTGCGCCCCGCAGTGGTTCAACTGTCGACCGGGGCGTGGTTCGATCCGGCTGACCCGACCGATCCCGATTCGATGTGTGTGCACGGCAATCCCAACGTGCTCACCGAGGATGTCGGCACCTCCTCGCTGGCGCAGGGCTGCACCGGCGCGCACGTGCTGGTGGAGATCGAGAAGTTCGATGACGCGCTTCCGCCGGTGCGGGCACACGAACCCCCGGTGATCCGGTCCCGCTGAACCCGTTGGGCCGCCGGCACTTCGACTGTTTCCCGGTGACGACGGCGCACCGGTGCAAAGATCCCCTCAGCGCTGACAGCGGCGTCAGCAGAAGGAGATCAGGGCCGATGCGATTCTCACCCCGTTCTGCCGCCAGGTCACTGCTGGTCGGCGCGGTCGCGGTGTCCGGTTCGGTGGTCATCGGGCTGTCGCCGGCCGGTACGGCGGCCGTCGGCCTGGTGGTGGCGGTGACCCCGCTCATCGTGCCTGGCACCGGCACCCCGAACCCGCAGGATTCCAACAATTACATGGCCAATGCCGTCTCGTATTACGTGCAACCCAGCGGCGGTTGCGGGGCCGAGGCTTGCGCGGCTCCGGTGGCGGTCCCCTACATCGCTCAGTTCTGGCCCATCCCGCTCGCGGGTTGGGGCGGATTGGAGGGCGCCAAGTGGAACGTGTCGGTGGCCAGCGGAGTCACGCGGTTGACCAGCGAACTCGTCGGCACCAACAATCCCGGTGCGACGCATCCCGTGGTGGTCTTCGGCTACTCGCAGGGCGCCACCGTGGCCAGCATCGTCAAAGGCAACCTGGCAGACCTCACCGACGAGCAGAAACAGAACCTGAGCTTCGTCCTGATCGGCAATCCGAACCGCCCCGACGGCGGGCTCTTCGAGCGGCTGGCGATCCTCGGCACGGTGCCCATCCTCGACGTGACGTTCGGCCAACCGACGCCCACCGACACGGGCATCGAAACCTATGACATCGCAATGCAGTACGACGGCGTGGCCGACGCTCCCTCCTGGGTGCTCAATCCGCTCGCACTGGCGAACGCGCTGGCCGGCTTCCAGTACGTACACGGCACCTACCTGGATCCTCGGGGTGACGATCCGGCCACGGCGACACCGTACGGATACACGCCCGAGCAAGTGCGGGCCGCGATCGAGAACGCCCAGGAGAGCTGCACCGCCGCAAACCACTGCCAAAAAGTCGAGGGCAGCGACACCTACTACATCACCCTGCCGGCCAAGACCCTGCCGATCATGCAGCCACTCCTCGATCTGGCTACGGCGACCGGCACGTCGGCCCTGGTGGTTCCGCTGGTCGACCTGGTCTCACCGATGGCTCAGACCCTAATCGAAACCGTTTATACCAGAACGGATTACAGCACGCCGACACCATTTCAGCTGCTGCCCAGGTTCAACCCGGCGAAGCTGGTCACCGACCTCGTCAACGACATCCCCGAGGGCGTCCGGGCGGCGCTGAATCCCGGGCTCGACCCACTGCCGGGGTGGACAGATCCGACCGAATCCGGCGATAACACCACCACGACGATCGCCGCCAAGCCCGATCCCCGGCCGGTGCTGCGGCTGAACACCGCCGCCAAGCCGACGACGACGGTCACCACGCCCGACGACGACGCCACCCTGGCCCAGCAGCGCCGGCTGCCGGCACTGAAAGCCTCGGCCGTCGAAGGACATCCGCTGCGTGAGGTGGCGAAGTCGCTCCGCGGCACCGTGCGCAAGGCGCTGAGTGGCCCAGACGCAGCGACAGACCGCGGCAAAACCAAAGAAAAAGCCAAAGGCAAGGCCCAGCCGGCCGGTGCCGCCGAGAAGAAGCCGGCGGCCTGAACAGGCGCCCGCTCAGAACGTAGCGAACTCGCTCAAACTCGCGGCCAGCGCCATGGGCACCCGTGCCTTGATGCGGGTGCCCTCGGCGGTGTGCTCGGTGGCGTCCACCCGACCGTCGGCGTGCACCCGCGCCACCAGGTCGCCCCGGTCGTAGGGAATGGTCACGTCCACCGTCGCGTCGGTGGGCGGGATCATCTCGGCCATGCGGGCCCGCAGCCGGTCCAGCCCGTCACCGGTATGCGCCGAGACGAACACCGCCTCGGGCAGCGCCCGGCGCAGCGTGGCCAGCCCGAGGTCACTCGCGGCGTCGATCTTGTTGACCACCAACAACTCCGGCGGTGGGGCGATACCGTATTCGACGACTACGTCGTTGACCACCTGGCGGACCGCGTTGATCTGCGCCAGCGGATGCTCGTCGGAGCCGTCCACCACGTGCACCAGCAGGTCGGCATCGACCACTTCTTCCAGGGTGGACCGGAACGCCTCGACCAGCTGGGTGGGCAGGTGCCGGACGAAGCCGACGGTGTCGGTCAGCACGAAGGGCCGACCGTCGTCGAATTCACCACGGCGCGTGGTGGGTTCGAGCGTCGCGAACAACGCGTTCTCCACCAGTACGCCGGCCCCGGTCAGAGCGTTGAGCAGGCTGGACTTGCCGGCATTGGTGTAACCGACGATGGCCACCGACGCGGCGTCCGAGGACAGCCGTCGGCTGCGCTGGGTGTCGCGGATCTTCTTCATCTCACGAATCTCGCGGCGCAGCTTGGCCATCCGCTCCCGGATGCGGCGGCGGTCGGTTTCGATCTTGGTCTCGCCGGGCCCGCGGGTTCCCACACCGCCGCCGGCTCCGCCGGCGCGACCGCCGGCCTGCCGCGACATCGATTCACCCCAGCCACGCAGCCGCGGCAACATGTACTCCATCTGCGCCAGCGACACCTGCGCCTTGCCCTCGCGGCTGGTGGCGTGCTGGGCGAAGATGTCCAGGATCAGCGCGGTGCGGTCGATGACCTTGACCTTGACCACCTTCTCCAGCGAGTTGAGCTGCGCGGGCGAGAGCTCGCCGTCGCAGATCACGGTGTCGGCGCCGGTCGCCAGCACGATCTCGCGCAACTCCTGCGCCTTGCCCGATCCGATGTAGGTGGACGGGTCCGGCTTGTCGCGACGCTGGATGAGCCCCTCGAGCACTTCGGAGCCCGCGGTCTCGGCCAGCGCGGCCAACTCGGTCAGGCTGGCATCGGCATCGGCCGCACTGCCTTCGGTCCACACGCCGACCAGGACGACACGCTCCAGCCTCAGCTGGCGGTATTCGACCTCGGTGACGTCGGTGAGCTCGGTGGACAGCCCGGCGACGCGGCGCAAGGAGGCGCGGTCTTCCAGTGCCAGCTCGCCGGTGCTGGGTGTGAGGGGATGTTCTGGATGAGTCATATGTACTTACAGGTTGTCACGTGCAGCGGGCCGCGCGCACCCCGATTATCCGTGGGCAGCGTTCCACCACTGTTCGGACAGCTCACCGCGGGCCACCAGCACCGACGGTCCACGCAGGTAGCTGGTCGACTCGTTGATCGTCACGGTGACCTCCCCGCCCGGGATCCGGACCCGCAAGGTCCCGGTGTCTGTGCCTTGGTGGGCCAGCGCCGCCAGCGTGGCCGCGACCGTGCCGGTACCGCAGGACCGGGTCTCCCCGACCCCACGCTCGTGCACCCGCATCGACACCGTGCCGTCCACCGGCACCGTCATGACCTCGACGTTGACGCCCTCCGGGAAGAGCTGCTCGTCGAAGGAGACCGGGGCACCCACATCGAGGGCCGCCAGCTCGCTCTCGGTCAGGCCGACACACGCCAGATGCGGATTACCCACGTCGACGGCCACACCGCTGACACTGCGGCCACCGACCACCGCCGTTCCGGTGCCGAAGCGGTTGGCCTTGCCCATCTCGACGGTGACGTCGGCGGTGGTCGCTTCGACGCTGTGCAGCACCACGGGACGGGGGCCGGCCAGCGAACCCACCACGAACTCGTCGGCGGTTTCCAGGCCGGACGCGCGTAGGTAGTGGGCGAACACTCGCACCCCGTTGCCACACATCTGCGCGATCGAGCCGTCGGCGTTGCGGTAGTCCATGTACCAGTCGCCCGCCGCCACCCCGTCGGGCAGCCGCTCGAACACGCCGGCCGCTTGCGCGGCGCCGGCCGTCGTCACCCGCAGCACGCCATCGGCGCCCAGGCCTCGGCGGCGGTCGCACAGCGCGGCCACGGCCACCGGCGTCAGCGACAGCGCGGCGTCGAGGTCGGGCAGGACCACGAAATCGTTCTGGGTGCCGTGCCCCTTCGCGAAGGGGATCGAGCCGAAGATCACCTGATCAGGATACGTGCCGCCACGCCCGCAGCACGTCGTGCACCAGCCCGTCGGCCGCCCCGTCCAGCCACACCACCCGATGATCGCGGCGGAACCAGGACCGCTGCCGGCGGACATAGCGGCGGGTTCCGATGAATGTGGGCTCCCGCGCCGCCGAGCCGTCTCCCCCGGCGTCGAGGTCGGCGAGCACCTGCGCGTAACCGAGAGCCCGGGCCGCGGTGACCCCGTCGCGCAGACCCTGACCGATCAGGGCATGCACCTCGTCGACCAGTCCATCGGCGAACATGAGGTCGGTGCGCTGTTGCAGACGCTCATCGAGAGCGGTTGTGTCCCAGTCCAATCCGATGATCAGGGTGTCCCAGCGAGGCGCTCCGATGCTCGGGGCCGAGGCGGCGAACGGTTGTCCGGTGAGCTCCACCACCTCCAGTGCCCGCACGATCCGTCGGCCGTCGGTCGGCAGAATCG
Organism: Mycolicibacterium senegalense; assembly: GCF_019645875.1. GTDB lineage: Bacteria > Actinomycetota > Actinomycetes > Mycobacteriales > Mycobacteriaceae > Mycobacterium > Mycobacterium senegalense. The sequence goes on from NZ_CP081000.1 coordinate 3,629,455, forward strand.
AGGCTCCCGCAGCGGGGTCCACTCGCGTCAGCTCGGTATGCAACGCGGCGACCCCCACCTCGGCCAGCCGCCCCTCCCAGCGGGCCCGCACCGTCGGATCGGTGGCCGGAAACGTCCACTCGTCGAGCAGCGACTGGATGTAGAGCATCGAGCCGCCGACGATCACCGGGACCGCACCACGCGCCGCGATCGCCTCCACGTCGGCCGCGGCGTCCTGCTGGTAGCGGGCCACCGTCGCCGTCTCGGTGACATCGAGCACGTCGAGTTGGTGGTGCGGGATGCCGCGCCGCTCGGCGACCGGCAGCTTGGCGGTGCCGATGTCCATGCCGCGGTAGAGCTGCATGGCGTCGGCGTTCACGATCTCACCGCTCAATTCCTCGGCGATCGCCAATGCCAGGGCCGACTTCCCGGTGCCGGTCGGCCCGATGACCGCGATGGGCCGCATCACGGCAGCCATTCGCCGACGAAGTAGCCGACCCCGTAGGGCGCGCCGCGGTAGAGCTCGCGGGCAGTGCCCGGCTCGGGCCAGGTCAATCCGGCCAGCACTTGATAGGCCACCCGGCCCAGCACAGATTCGGGCAGCTCGGCCAGCCCGGCGAGATCACCGGTGGCCAGCGCGTCGTCGAGATCCTGCTGTGTGGCCACCGAATCCGGCAGGTAGCCGCCGGGTGCGGAGGGGGTGAGCGTATGCAGGCCGTCGGCGACCACGAGGACGCCGACGGGATCCGCGGATTCCTCGATGCGGGCCCGCAGGGTGCGGCCAAGGCTCATCGCCTGGTCGACCGGCTGGGTTGCGGCATAGGCGTGCACCTCGATAGCGGCATCGGGGGCCGCCTGTCCGCGGATCCATCCGGCGATCAGGGCGCACAGCGGCAGCTCGACCGGCTCGCCGGCAGGTCCGGGGCCTAGTGCCACCCGGACGTCGACGCCGTAGCCGGCGAACGTCCCGGCACAGTCCGGTCCGTAGACCGCGTCGCAAGGCCCGACACCGACCGCCAGCCAGCGGGGCGGCAACGACGTCGCTGCAGCGGCCACCGCGGCACGCAATCCCGCCACGTCGTCCGCGGCCGATCCCACCAGTTCGGGCACGAGAACCGGCGTGGCGGGGACGATCGCGATGGCGCTGAGCACGTCACCAAACTAGTTTGTCGGGGCATTGAGGCTGAAGCCGTGGGCACGCCACAGGACGACCTGCTTGAATAGCGGACAAGCGACAGCATCAGGCGCCGCGTCGCGCGGCAGATGCGCGGGCCGACCGCGCGGAGTACGAGGAGCGGATATGACAACCAGTGAGCCAGGCGGAGCCACCCCCGAGCCGACGTCCGGGCCCACGCCGAGGCCCACTCCTTCGCCTACCCCGAGGCCGGGGCCGCCGCGCCCCGTCCCCCGCCCCAGCCGGGTCGCCCCGGTGGTCGCGGTCGCGCCGACCAGCGATCCACACCGCTTCGGCCGGGTGGACGACGACGGCACGGTCTGGTTGATCAGCGGATCCGGTGAACGCGTCATCGGCTCGTGGCAGGCCGGCGATACCGAAGCGGCGTTCGCCCACTTCGGCCGGCGCTTCGATGATCTGCACACCGAGGTGGCGCTACTGGAACGCCGCCTGTCCTCGGGCACCGGCGATGCCCGCAAGATCAAGTCGGCCGCCGCCGCGCTGGCCGAAACCCTGCCCACCGCAGCGGTTCTCGGCGACGTCGACGCGTTGAGCACCCGTCTGGCAGCCATCCTCGACCACGCCGACGAGGCCGCCAAGACTGAGCGGGCCCAGCGTGACGAGCACCGGGCCGCCCAGACCGCGCGCAAGGAGGCCCTGGCGCTGGAAGCCGAGGATCTGGCCGCGAACTCCACGCAATGGAAGGCCGCCGGTGACCGCCTGCGCGAGATCCTCGACGAATGGCGCACCATCACGGGGCTGGACCGCAAACTCGACGACGCCCTGTGGAAGCGCTACTCGGCGGCGCGCGAGACCTTCAACCGGCGCCGCGGATCGCACTTCGCCGAGCTCGACCGCGGCCGCGCCGGCGCCCGCCAGGTCAAGGAGGCGCTGTGCGAGCAGGCCGAGCAGCTGTCCGGCTCGACCGATTGGGGCGCCACCGCGGCGGCCTTCCGCGACCTGCTTACGCAATGGAAGAACGCGGGGCGCGCCGCCAAGGATGTCGACGATGCGCTGTGGCACCGGTTCAAGGCTGCTCAGGACACGTTCTTCGGCGCCCGCAACGCCGCCAACGCCGAACGCGATGCCGAGTTCAAAGCCAATGCCGCCGCCAAGGAGGCGCTGCTGGCCGAGGCCGAGAAGATCGACACCACCGATCTCGACGCCGCCCGCGCGGCGTTGCGGACCATCGGCGACAAGTGGGACGCGATCGGCAAGGTTCCCCGTGAACGCGCCGCCGACCTGGAACGACGGCTGCGCGCCGTGGAAAAGAAGGTTCGCGACGCGCCGGCCGGTGGCGTCGATCCGGAAGCCAAAGCTCGTGCCGACCAGTTCCGGTCCCGTGCCGAGCAGTTCGAACGGCAGGCGGAGAAGGCGGAGGCCGCCGGGCGGGCCAAGGATGCGGCCGAGGCCAGGGCGAGCGCCGAGCAGTGGCGCCAGTGGGCCGACGCGGCGGCCGCCGCGCTCGGGGAGCGCAACTAGCGGCTAGGCCTGGTCCGGCTTCTCACCGGGTGAGTCGGTCTCGGTGCCGTCGGGCTCAGGTGCTTGGGTCTTCGGGATGTCGAGGACTCCGCGTTGCTGCTGTTCTGCGGCCTGGCGGCGGCGCTCCTCTTCGGCTGCCAACTGCATCGCGGTGCGTGACCACACCACCCGCGCCCAGTGGAACGTCAGCACGATCACCGCCAGCCAGCCGATGATCAGCCCGATGCCGGGGCCGGGATAGCCGACAGCGGTCTGCCGTGACCACACGGCCAGCATTCCGAGCGCGCTGGCCACTGCCGAACCCGCCAGCGCCACCCAGGCCAGCGCCCAGCGGCGGGTGATCAGCGCCAGCGTCGAGAAGCCGACCGAGAAGACCAGCGCCAGCCAGGTGAACACCCGTGACGGCAGGGAGATGCCGTCAGCGACGGCGGTGGCGTCACCCACGAGAACGTCGAAGCCCTTGCTGGACCCGGTGTGCGGCAGCACGAACGACAGCAGCACCACGAACACCAGGATCGCGACGACCATGGCGCGCGGGCCGGAGTCGAACTCCCGGGTGACCTTCCGTTCGACGGCGGCGAGGTCGTCCTTGAACGGCTCGAAGTCGCTTTCCTTGCTCAACAGCCACATCCTCCTGATGACGCCTGGATCTCCGGCGCGCCGATCCGCGGCAACCCCAGGCCGACACCGGTACGGGGACGCTGCCCGGCCTCATGGGCATCGCCGGCGCGGGTGCGCCGGTGCGTGGCCAACGGGGCGTCAGCGATCAGATGGTGCGGCGCGGCGCCGGTCACCGTGGTGGTCACGATGTCGCCGGGCCGAATCCGCTCTACGTCGGAGCCCGGGCTGAAGTGCACGAGCCTGCCGTCGCGGGCGCGACCCGACATGCGAGCGGTGGCGGCGTCCTTGCGCCCCTCGCCGGTCGCGACCAGCAGTTCGACAGTCCGCCCGATCTGAGCCCGGTTCTCCTGCAGCGAGATCCGCTCCTGCAGTTCGATCAGCCGCTGATAGCGTTCGGTGACAACCGCTTTCGGCAACTGGTCGGGCATGTCGGCAGCCGGGGTGCCGGGCCGGATCGAGTACTGGAAGGTGAACGCGCTCGCGAATCGAGACTGTTCGACCACGTCGAGGGTGGCCTGGAAATCTTGCTCGGTCTCACCCGGGAAACCGACGATGAGGTCGGTGGTGATCGCGGCGTCCGGGATCGCGGCGCGCACCTTGTCGATGATGCCCAGGTAGCGGTCAGCCCGGTAGGAGCGCCGCATCGCCTTGAGGATGCGGTCCGAACCGGACTGCAGCGGCATGTGCAGCGTCGGGCACACGTTGGGGGTCTGAGCCATCGCCTCGATCACGTCGTCGGTGAACTCGGCCGGGTGCGGAGAGGTGAACCGCACCCGCTCCAGCCCGTCGATGTCGCCACAGGCGCGGAGCAGTTTTGCGAACGCGCTGCGGTCGCGCGGCATGTCTGGGTCCCAATGCGCCGGATCCTCGCGCAAGCGCTCGTCCGAGAACGACACGCCGTAGGCGTTGACGTTCTGACCCAGCAGCGTGACCTCGAGCACGCCCTGCGCGGCCAGGGTCTGCACCTCGGCCAGGATGTCGCCGGGACGCCGGTCCACCTCTTTGCCGCGCAGCGAGGGCACGATGCAGAACGTGCAGGTGTTGTTGCAGCCCACCGAGATCGACACCCAGGCCGCGTAGGCGGATTCGCGCGTCGCGGGCAGCGTGGACGGAAACTCCTGTAGGGCCTCGACGATCTCGACCTGAGCGGTGCGGTTGTGCCGCGCCCGTTCCAGCAACACGGGAAGCGACCCGATGTTGTGGGTACCGAACACCACATCGACCCACGGAGCGCGCCGCAACACCGACTCGCGGTCCTTCTGCGCCAGGCATCCGCCGACGGCGATCTGCATGTTCGGATCGGCCTGTTTGCGCGGAGCCAGGTGGCTGAGGTTGCCGTACAGCTTGTTGTCGGCGTTCTCGCGCACCGCGCAGGTGTTGAACACCACGATGTCGGCGTCGGAGCCGTCCTCGGCCCGCCGGTATCCGGCGTCCTCCAGCAGGCCCGACAGCCGCTCGGAGTCATGCACGTTCATCTGACAGCCATACGTGCGTACCTGATAGGTGCGTACGGCACGCTCGTCGGCCGGGTTGTGCGCGGTTGGCTCCTCGCGCGAGCGCTCGGCGGCCGCGTCCCGGTTCACCATCGTCGTCACGGCCTCAATGGTACGGAGCCACCCGAAACGTTAACGCGGCGGATTCACGAGATCCGGGCAGGCTGGACATTCCCTGGGTAAGGTCACCTGCCATGGGAAGCCCCGGCGAGCAGCCGCAGGTCGATGATGCAGCGCAACCGGATGTGCCGATGATCTCATTGTCGGGGGTCAACAAACACTTCGGACCGCTGCACGTTCTGAACGACATCAACCTCGACGTGGGCCGTGGCCAGGTGGTCGTGGTGCTCGGCCCGTCGGGTTCGGGCAAGTCCACCCTGTGCCGCACGATCAATCGGCTGGAGACCATCGACTCCGGCAGCATTGCGATCGACGGCCAGGCCCTGCCCGCCGAGGGACGCAAGCTGGCCCAGCTGCGCTCGGATGTGGGCATGGTGTTCCAGTCCTTCAACCTGTTCGCGCACAAGACGATCCTGGAGAACGTCACGCTCGCCCCGGTGAAGGTGCGCCGGAAGTCCAAGGCCGAAGCGCGCGAGAAGGCGATGGCCCTGCTGGATCGCGTGGGGGTGGCCAATCAGGCCGACAAGTACCCGGCCCAGTTGTCCGGCGGCCAGCAACAGCGCGTCGCCATCGCCCGGTCGTTGGCCATGGACCCGAAGGTGATGCTGTTCGACGAGCCCACCAGCGCCCTGGACCCCGAAATGATCAACGAGGTGCTGGCGGTGATGACCTCATTGGCTTCAGAGGGCATGACGATGGTGGTGATCACCCACGAGATGGGGTTTGCCCGCCGGGCATCCGACCGGGTGGTGTTCATGGCCGACGGCGCCATCGTCGAAGACGCGCCACCGGCCGAGTTCTTCGACAATCCGAAATCGGAACGGGCCAAAGATTTTCTCGGCAAGATCCTCCACCACTGACCTCCGTACTACCGCTGCACCCGAAAGGAACCCGAACATGCCATCAGTGCCGTTCAAGTTGGTCGGTACCCTCGCGCTCGCGATCGCCCTCCCCTTCGCCGCGACCGCCTGTGGCGGCGGCGAGGACTCCGGCAAGATCGTCATCGGTACCAAGTACGACCAGCCCGGGCTCGGCCTGAAGAAGCCCGACGGCACCATGTCCGGGTTCGATGTCGACGTGGCCAAGTACGTGGCCAACGAGCTCGGCTACCCCGAGGACAAGATCGAGTGGAAGGAAGCGCCGTCGCCGCAGCGCGAGACGCTCATCCAGAACGGTCAGGTCGAATACATCGTCGGGACCTACTCCATCACCGATGCACGCAAGGAGAAGGTCGACTTCGCCGGACCGTACCTGCTCACCGGACAGAGCCTGCTGGTGCGCGCCGACAACACCGACATCACCGGGGCGGCCTCACTGGAGAACAACAAGAAACTGTGCTCGGTGTCGGGCTCCACCCCGGCGCAGCGGATCAAGGACGAGTACCCGAAGGTTCAGCTGCAGCAGTACGACACCTACACGCTGTGCCTGGATGCCCTCAAGAGCGGCGCCGTGGACGCGTTGACCACCGACGAGGTGATTCTGGCCGGCTACGCCGCGCAGAGCCCGGGCACGTTCAAGATCGCCGGTGAGCCTTTCTCCGAGGAGCGCTACGGCATCGGCCTGAAGAAGGGCGACACCGAGTTGCGCAACAAGATCAACGACGCGCTGGAGAAGATGGAATCCAGCGGAGCCTGGAAAGAGGCTTTCGAGCGCAACCTCGGGCCGGCGGGTATCACCACCCCGACACCGCCCGCCGTCGACCGCAACTGATCCGGAGCAGCGCACCGACCGTGGAGATATTCGACGCATACCGCGACCAGATATTCGCGGCGTTCTGGACCACGATCCAGCTGACGGTGTACTCCGCGATCGGTGCGCTGATCCTGGGCACGGTGCTGGCCGCCATGCGGCTGGCTCCGGTGCCGGTGCTCAACTGGCTCGGCGCCGCATACGTGAACATCATCCGCAACACTCCCCTGACCCTGATCATCGTGTTCTGCGCACTCGGGGTCGGGCAGACACTGCGGATCACCCTGGTCGACCCGCACTCGCCGACATCCATCGCCGACAGCAACTTTCGCTTGGCCGTACTCGGGTTGACGGTCTACACCGCGTCTTTCGTCTGCGAGACGGTGCGATCCGGGGTCAACACGGTCCCGATGGGGCAGGCCGAGGCGGCTCGGTCGCTGGGCCTGACGTTTGGACAGAACCTGCGACTGATCCTGCTGCCGCAGGCGTTTCGCGCGGTGATCATCCCGCTCGGATCGGTGTTGATCGCGTTGACGAAGAACACCACGATCGCCTCGGCGATCGGTGTCGCCGAAGCCGCCCTGCTGATGAAGGAGATGATCGAGTCGACCGCCGCGGTCCTCACGGTCGGTGCGATCATGGCCGCCGGATTCATCCTGCTGACGCTGCCACTCGGGCTGTTGTTCGGCTGGTTGGGTAAGCGACTGGCGGTGGCACGGTGATGAGCGCTTGCGCGAAGAACGGACAGCCACGATGAGCAGCGCATCCGTCCTGTTCGACGCCCCAGGTCCACGGGCGCGCGTCCGCAACAACGTCCTGACGGTCCTGGCCGCGTTCGCAGCCCTGGCGCTGATCGCCTTCGTGCTCTTGCGGTTGTGGGAGAAGGATCAGCTGCAGCCCGAGAAGTGGAAACCGTTCCTCACCTCGGATCTCTGGGTCACCTACGTCCTTCCCGGTGTGCAGGGCACGCTGACGGCGGCCGCGGTGTCGATCGTTCTCGCCCTGATGTTGGGTCTGGTGCTCGGCGTCGGCCGGCTGTCGCCCATTGCCCCGATCCGCTGGATCAGCGCGGTCATCGTGGAGTTCTTCCGCGCGGTGCCGGTGCTGATCATGATGCTGTTCGCGTTCTTTCTCTACGGCATGTACGACGTGTTCGAGTCCAAGTACATCGCGCTGGCCGGCGTGGTCACCGGGCTGACGCTCTACAACGGGGCGGTGATCGCCGAAATCGTGCGAGCCGGCGTCCATTCCCTGCCTCGTGGCCAGCAGGAGGCCGCCTGGTCGCTGGGAATGACGTGGACGCAGACCATGCGACTGATCCTGTTGCCGCAGGCGATCACCGCGATGCTGCCGGTGCTGGTGTCGCAACTGGTCGTGGTGCTCAAGGACACCGCGATCGGCTACCAGATCACGTTCGTGGAGATGGTTCGTCAGGGCACCAACATCGGGTCGTCCTACGCCAACATCCTGCCCGCCCTGATCGTCATCGCGATCTTGATGATCAGCGTCAACATGGCCCTGTCGTCGTTGGCCACCAGACTCGAACGGCGCTTGCGTCGTTCCAGCCGTGGACCCGCGCCGCTGGAGCCCGAGGCTGTCGAGCAGGAAGGCGCCCCGGGCGCGCAAGTCTTGCACACGCAGCGAGACTGAGCGGGCTCAAACCAGCCGGTATGCGCCCGACGCGATCGCCTGCCGGACCTGATCTGCGGTGCCCGCGGCATCGAGAACCGTGTTGTCGATGACGTGAGCCTCCAAATCGCCGAGTTGATTGAACGAGTCGTGCAAGCCGGTGATCGCCGTGGCGTCTTTGAGGTCATCTCCACTGCGGGTTCGTGCGCGCTGCAATGACGTGTCGAGCGCGGGCCGAAGCACGATGTAGGACAACGCGAATCCGGCCCCGATGGCCATTTCCCGGAACGGTGACAAAAACCAGGGCCCGACGATTCCGTCGACGACCACATCGAAACCACCGCGGGCATAGACCGTCACCGCCGCCACGATCGCGTCGATGACCACTTCGTTCTGACGTTGTGCCTCAGGAAGATACGGCGCGATGTAGCCGACCCGAATGGCGCGGTAGAACTGGTCGGTCGTCATGTGCACCGTCGGCTTGACTGCCGTGCTCGCGATGATCTCGGCCACTGTCGTCTTACCCGAAGCCGGCGGTCCGGACAGGATGACCACATCTGCGGGCATTGCTCAGACCCGGCGCCGTTCGCGTTCGCCGGCAAGCTCGACACTGACCACATCGAAAGCCATCGACTGGTTGTAGCCGCGACGGGCCAACATGCCGACCAGCCGACGAGTCACCTTCACGTCGCCGTCATCGTCATCGAGCCGTTCCCGACGCAACTTGTCACGAACCAGCTGCTCGGCCCGGTGCCGCTCGGCCGCGGGATCCAAATCTGCCAGCGCGGCATCGATGACCTCCTTGTCGACGCCCTTCTTACGAAGTTCGACGGCCAAGGCGCGCTTGCCTTTTCCTGCGTTCGCGTGCCGGGATCGCACCCACTGCTCGGCGAAGTCCTCGTCATCGATCAGCCCGACCTCGGTGAGCCGGTCGAGCACCTTGGCACTGAGCTCTTCTTCGTAACCCCGCTTGGTGAGCTGTTCAGTCAGCTCGGCGCGGGTGCGGGCCCGCACGGTGAGCAGACGCAGGCAGACGTTCTTGGCCTGCTCCTCGCGTTTGCGAGGATCCTGCGCCTGCTCCCCCTCGGGCGTACCCGACGGCTCAGAAGTCAACCGGGGCGGGGAGGACGTCATCAGCCTTGGCCTCGGCCGTCACGACAGCGCCGATACCGAGCTTTTCCTTGATCTTTTTCTCGATCTCGTTGGCGACGTCGACGTTTTCCAGCAGGAACTTGCGGGCGTTCTCCTTGCCCTGGCCCAGCTGCTCACCCTCGTAGGTGAACCAGGACCCGGACTTGCGGATGAACCCATGCTCGACACCCATGTCGATGAGCGAACCTTCACGGCTGATGCCCTGGCCGTACAGGATGTCGAACTCGGCCTGCTTGAACGGCGGCGAGACCTTGTTCTTGACGACCTTGACGCGGGTGCGGTTACCGACCGCGTCGGTGCCGTCCTTGAGTGTCTCGATGCGGCGCACGTCCAGCCGGACCGAGGCGTAGAACTTCAAAGCCTTACCGCCCGTGGTGGTTTCGGGCGAGCCGAACATCACGCCGATCTTCTCACGGAGCTGGTTGATGAAGATCGCGGTGGTGCCCGAGTTGTTCAGCGCACCGGTCATCTTGCGCAGCGCCTGGCTCATCAGACGGGCCTGCAGGCCGACGTGGCTGTCCCCCATCTCGCCCTCGATCTCGGCGCGGGGCACCAGGGCGGCCACCGAGTCGATCACCAGGATGTCCAGCGCGCCCGAGCGCACCAGCATGTCGGCGATCTCGAGTGCCTGCTCACCAGTGTCCGGCTGGCTCACCAGCAGCGAGTCGGTGTCCACCCCGAGCTTCTTGGCGTACTCGGGATCCAGGGCGTGCTCGGCGTCGATGAACGCCGCGATGCCGCCGGCAGCCTGGGCGTTGGCCACCGCGTGCAGCGCCACAGTGGTCTTACCCGAGGATTCCGGACCGTAGATCTCGACCACACGACCACGGGGCAGACCGCCGATGCCGAGAGCCACATCCAGAGAGATGGAACCGGTGGGGATCACCGAGATGGGCTGGCGCACCTCCTCGCCGAGGCGCATCACCGAGCCTTTACCGAAGTTCTTGTCGATCTGGGCCATCGCCAGTTCGAGCGCTTTTTCGCGATCAGGGGCCTGCTGCGCCATGATGGTGCCTCTCCGAGTAGTCGTGTTGACCGGTGTTCCGATCGGTTGGCCGTGACGTTAAAGCAGGCCACCGACAAGTCGGCTCAGTCGAACTGCACCCAGACTAGACGAACACCTGTTCGATTCAAGCGGACACGCCGGGGATGGTCCCGTCAGCGGCGCCAGTTGGGAAAGTTGTCGAGATCCCGCAGCGTCAGGACGAAGCCGAATGCGCCGACGGCAATCGCCAGGAAATAACCGACGGCGGCCTGCCAGCCACTGAGAATTGACGCGACCAGCCAGCACAGCAGTACCGCTGCGATCACCAACAGGACACCGTAGAGCGGAGTCCGCATCGGATGGTCACCGAGACCCATGACTCCGGTATACGCCGAAAATGTGCGCAGGGAAAGCCGCCGGCTTCACCGCGGAATCACCGCCGGACGCTCACCACTGGTCGCGGGGAACATCGAAATCCGCGCACAGTGCCCGCCACACATTGCGCGGCTCCTCCCCGTCTTCGATGGCCTGCGCCGCCGTGCGGCCGTCGAGAGCGGTGAGCACGTGGTCGACGAGCAGCGAACGGCCCCGCATCGAGCCGAACTGGCCTTCGACGAGCTCATTGAATTCCGTCAACCGCACGGCCCCAACCTACCCAGTGCCTGCGAACGCGTCATGGCACACCCGTACCGGATCTGCCACCTGGGCCGCCGAGGTTCCCGCGCGCCGGGCGGCCGCCCGGTATGACGGCGAGCCGAGCACGGCGCCGACAGCGACCGTCAGCGCCTCACCCGAAAGGGGGCGGACCAGCTGCCCACTACCTTGACGCACAACACGATTGGCGATCTCCCACTGGTCACCACCACCGGGCACCACGACCATCGGCACACCGGCCAGGAGCGCCTTGGACACCAGGCCGTGCCCACCGCCGCAGATGACCAGATCAGCGCGCGACAACAACTCGTCCTGCCGGCCCAGACCGACCGCCGCCCACGGCGGCACCTCGAGATCGGCACCGTCCAGCCGCGACACCACCACCCGAGCCCCGTCGGGCAGCGTGTCACCGGGGCGCAACGACTCCAGGACCAACTCGGCCATCCCCTGCGTGCCGGTGGTCGCCGTGGACGGTGCCACCATCACGACCGGCCCCGATCCCGGCGGCACGGTCAGCACCGCATCGGTCGGCTCGAAATGCAACGGGCCCACCACCACAGCCTCGGCCGGCCAATCCGGACGCGGCACTTCCAGGGCGGGCAGCGTGGCGATCAACCGGCGCAGCGGGCCGGGATCGACCGACGGAAGACCGATGGCGGCCCGAACGGCGGCTCGCTGGGCCAGACCGGCCCGGATCGACCTCGCGGTGAGGGCCCGCATGACGGTGTCACGCAAGCGTCCCTGCAGGCCGACACCGGGGGCCAGCCCGCTGCCGATCGGCGGTAACCCCTTCGACGGCAGGTACAGCGGATGCGGACTCAGCTCGACCCACGGCAATCCGAGTAGTTCGGCGGCCATCCCGCCACAGGCGGTGATGACGTCGGAGACCACGAGATCCGGTCGCAGCTCCCGCAACCCCGGAAGGTTGAGCTGTGCCATCCGCGCGGCACGCTGATGGATCTTGGCCCCCGCATCGGCATCGTCGTCGTCATCGGTGACATCGAGGCCGACCAGTTCGACCGCGTCGATACCGGCGGCGCGTGCGGTATCGAGCCACTCGACGCCGGTCAGCAGCGTCGGGGCATCCCCCGCAGCCAGGAACTTCAGGCACAACGCCAGGGCCGGGAAGGCATGCCCGGGATCCGGCCCGGCGACCACTGCTACGCGCACCGGGCTACCTTGCCACAGCCATCCCGCACTAGGCTGCGGGCATGGCTGACCAATCCACCACCGCAGCTGCGTCCCAGACCGGCACGGTCGAGACGTTCCTCAACGCACTGCAGGAGCAGGATTTCGACACCGCCGAGAACGCGTTGGCGCAAAACCTCGTCTACCAGAACGTCGGCCTGCCGACCATCTACGGGCGTAATCGCGCGATGAAGCTGTTTCGCTCCATGCAGGGCCGAACCGGTTTCGAGGTGAAGATCCACCGGATTGCCGCCGATGGTGCTGCCGTGCTGACCGAACGCACCGATGCACTGGTGTTCGGCCCGGTCCGCCTACAGTTCTGGGTATGCGGGGTGTTCGAGGTGCACGAAGGCCGAATCACCCTGTGGCGGGACTACTTCGACTTCCTCGACATGTTCAAGGCGACACTGCGCGGGCTGGCCGGCGTAGTCGTGCCGTCGCTTCGGCCCACGCTGTAGCGCCCGGTCAAGCGCGGCGCAGCTGGCCGAGTTCGTCGATCGCCTGCGCCCAACCGATCAGGCGGTCGGTGGCACCGGTGAGCTCGCTGCGGTAACGCTGCTGAGCCAACGGCGACGCCGCGCCCTGACCGCTGTTCACGGTCGACACGAGTTGCGCTGCGGCGGTGACCATCTCGTTGTATTGCCGCACACCTTGACCGAGTTGGGCGGTGAACGCGTTGATGGTCGGCACCAGATGCTGACGAGACTGTGGGGCGTTGCTGATGGCCCGCTCCATCGAGACCACCTCGGTGGCGGTGGCCGCCATCGTCCGCGCCGTGTGATCGGCAACCGCGGTCAGCTCACGCAGCTCGTCGGCCGGAAGCATCCGGCCGCGCTCGAGCACGCCGAGTAACGAGAACATACCGCGCTCGGAGGCCATCAGCGCCGCCATGGGCTGACGCGCCGCCGACCCCCACGGCGGCAACCGACGTCCGGACACCGGTCGCTGCGCCGGAAGCGGTTCGGCGCGCAGCCACCGGTAGCGCAGCCAGAACAACGTGGCCGGGAAGGCCGCGCCGGCCGCGAGCGCGCCGCTGATGATCAGGCCCCAGACCGGTGTGCTCCACGACGCCAGCAGCGCCGTCACCAGCACCCAGAACACACTGGACAGGGTGAAGAACACCCCGAAGCGCAGCGCCCACCGCCGTTTGCGCAACAGCTTTGCGCGCGGATCGGCGGCGGCACTGAGCTTTTCGGTCAGAGCACCGGACAGATCGGCCGCGGTGTCGATGGCCCGCTGCGCCAGCGATCTCCAGGCCTCCGGTCGACCGGTCTTGGTAGCCATGATCTAGGACACTCGAATCGTCATTGGCCGAGCGGGTTTTCGGGCGCGGCCGGGGTTTGGTTGGTCGCCGGGGTCCCTGGCGTGGCCGGGGACGCGCCGCCGCTCGGCAGGGCGTCGCCGCGCATCGAGGCGCGGATCTGCTCGAGCCGGGAGTGGCCCGCCATCTGGACGCTGGCCTGCTGGACTTCCATCATGCGGCCCTGAACAGAGTTCTGGGCCAGCTCGGCCTGACCGATCGCGTTGGCGTACCGGCGCTCGATCTTGTCGCGAACCTCGTCGAGGCTCGGAGTGTTACCGGGCGCGGCGACTTCGCTCATCGACCGCAGTGAGGCACTCACCTGCTCCTGCATCTTGGCCTGCTCCAGCTGGGACAGCAGCTTGGTGCGCTCGGCGATCTTCTGCTGCAGCATCATCGCGTTCTGCTCGACGGCCTTCTTGGCCTGCGCCGCGGCCTGCAGGGCCTGGTCGTGCAGCCCCTTGAGGTCTTCGACGCTCTGCTCGGCGGTGACGAGCTGGGCGGCGAACGCCTCGGCGGCGTTGTTGTACTCGGTGGCCTTGGCCGCGTCACCGGCAGCCGTGGCCTGATCGGCCAGCGTGAGCGCCTGACGGACGTTGACCTGCAGCTTCTCGATGTCGGCCAGCTGGCGGCTGAGACGCATCTCCAGCTGGCGCTGGTTGCCGATCACCTGAGCGGCCTGCTGAGTGAGGGCCTGGTGCTGACGCTGCGCATCCTCGATGGCCTGCTGGATCTGTACCTTCGGATCGGCGTATTCGTCCACCTTGGAGCTGAACAGCGCCATCAGGTACTTCCACGCCTTGACGAACGGATTGGCCATTGGTTCGTTCCGCCTTATCTGTCGGGCTTGTCAGGCCCTTGAAGGGCCTCGTCATTCAGGTTGCCGCAATTCCTCTGCTGCCAACTTATCGGTTCCGGACATGCAGCCACAGCCCTGCGCGCTGTTCGCGTGGGTGTTTTGCGAAAATTCGCACCGCGGGCACGAACAGCGCGATCAGGCCGGTGCCGGAGCCGCGTTCATCTCACGCGACGGCCATCGAGACGGCCTGCGGAATGACCACCTTGGTGGCGGCATCGATGTGGGCCACATTGGCGTGAGCCGACACCTCGACCGCTGCGTCGGCGTGCTCACGTTCGGCCATGTTCTCGCCCGCATCGGTGAGTACCCGTGACAGCGGCACGTCCAGGGCGTCGCAGATCGCGCTCAGCAGTTCGCTTGAGGCCTCCTTGCGGCCCCGCTCCACCTCGGAGAGGTATCCGAGACTCACGCGGGCGGCGTCGGAGACTTCACGCAACGTGCGCCCCTGCTCGGTGCGGGCGTTACGCAGTACGTCGCCGATCACCTCGCGCAGCAATGTCGTCATCGCGCTCTCCTTCGCCTCGCCTGTCACAGGTTCGCTATCAGACCAACGCCACCGGTCCCCACAAGGTTCCCGGGCGGAACGATTGACGAAATTTGGTTATTGGTTCTCGACCAGGAAGCGCAATCGGGCGATCGCCTCGTCGACGGCGGCGCGACGGATATCCCAGCGTGAGCCGGACAACGACAACTCGACCACTTCGGTGTCGATGGGGCCGGCCAGACCGATGAACACCGTCCCCACCGGGTGCCCGCCGTGCGGCTCCGGGCCGGCCACGCCGGTCAGACCCACGCCCCAGGTAGCCGCGCAACGCTGCCGGGCCCCGACAGCGAGCGCCCGGGCGGTGGGTGCGGCGACCGGACCGACCGCGTCGAGCACCTGGGGAGCCACGCCGGCCAGCCAGATCTTGGTGTCTTCGTTGTAGGTCACCAGGCCGCCCTGTAACACGGCACTGGCCCCGGACACACCGGCCAGCGTGGCCGCGAGCAGCCCGCCGGTGAGCGATTCGGCGGTGGCCACGCTCTGTGAGCGCACCGTCAGATCGGCGACCAGGGCCCGGGCGTCGTCAGTGAGCAGCGGATCGTGCACGCGAATCCCTGATCGCGGAGATGACGTAGTCGGCACCCGTGAGCACGGTCAGCACCACCGCGGCCCACATGATCACCCAGGCGATATTGAGCCAGAGGTCGGGCCAGGCGTACAGCGGCAGGATGAACAACCCGATGGCCACGGCCTGCACCAGTGTCTTGAGCTTGCCGCCGCGACTGGCCGGAATCACGCCGTGGCGCAGCACCGCGAACCGCAGGACCGTGATTCCGATCTCACGGACCAGCACCACCGCGGTGATCCACCACGGCAGGTCGTGAAGGATCGACAGGCCGATCAGCGCCGCGCCGATCAGCGCCTTGTCGGCGATCGGGTCGGCCAATGTGCCGAACTCGGTGATCATGCCGTAGCTGCGCGCCAGCGCACCGTCCAGATGGTCGGTGATCACCGCGACCGCGAACACGGTGAAAGCGGCGATCCGCCAACCGGTTTCATGGCCGTCACCGGCGAACAGAAATACGAGG
Source organism: Mycolicibacterium senegalense (assembly GCF_019645875.1). Lineage (GTDB taxonomy): Bacteria > Actinomycetota > Actinomycetes > Mycobacteriales > Mycobacteriaceae > Mycobacterium > Mycobacterium senegalense. The sequence continues at coordinate 3,645,352 of NZ_CP081000.1, forward strand.
AATACCGGAACGAGCACCATCCGCACACCGGTGAGCACGTTGGCGAGGTTGGCTACGCGCGCACGCGGAACCACCGGATCGGTAGAAGGTTGGCCCGGCACCGCAACAGAATATCGGTTGCCGTAACGGATACTCTTGCGCCTGTGAACGCAGGCAGTGCCGAGTCGCGCAAACACCCTGTGGTGCGGCGTGCCCGCACGTCCGACGTCCCGGCAATCAAAAGCCTGGTCGATATGTACGCGGGCAAGATCCTGCTGGAGAAGAACCTGGTCACGCTCTATGAGGCGGTCCAGGAGTTCTGGGTGGCCGAGATCGACGGCGAACTGGTCGGCTGCGGCGCGCTCCACGTGTTGTGGGCCGATCTCGGCGAGGTTCGCACCGTCGCGGTGCATCCGAAGGTCCGCGGCACCGGCGTCGGCCACGTACTCGTCGAGCAGTTGCTCGACGTCGCTCGCGAGCTGCACCTGAGCCGCATTTTCGTGCTCACCTTCGAAGTCGACTTCTTCGGCAAACACGGCTTCGAGGAGATCGACGGCACCCCGGTGACCGCCGAGGTCTACGAGGAGATGTGCCGCTCATACGACACCGGTGTGGCGGAGTTCCTCGACCTGTCCTACGTCAAGCCCAACACCTTGGGCAACACCCGGATGTTGTTGACGCTCTAGCGATGGCGCTGCTCGGCGGCGACAGCCACTGCCGCTTTGTCACGCTGGAGTGGCTCTCGCGGCCGCGAGCCACTCCAGCGTGACAATCGTCGGCACGACGCGACGCACGACGGCTACGTACGACGGCGACGCACGACGGCGGCGTTAGCGGGTCAGAACTCCTCGGTGTCGTCGTCGGCGTCGGCACCGGTGGCGTCGGACCCGCCGCGGATCAGCATCAGCGTGCCGGCCAGCTCGTCGGGTTTGACGAGCACCTCACGGGCTTTGGAGCCCTCGGAGGGCCCGACGATGCCGCGGGTCTCCATGAGGTCCATGAGCCGGCCGGCCTTGGCGAAACCGACGCGCAGCTTGCGCTGCAGCATCGAGGTCGAGCCGAACTGTGAGGACACCACGAGCTCGACGGCCTGCAGGAAGACGTCCATGTCGTCGCCGATGTCGGGGTCGACGTCCTTGCGCTCGCCGGCCTTGACCGCGGTGACACCCTCGACGAACTCGGGCTCCGCCTGGGACTTGGTGGCCTCGACGACGGCGTGGATCTCCTCGTCGGTGATGAACGCGCCCTGCATACGCAACGGCTTGTTGGCGCCCATCGGCAGGAACAGGCCGTCACCCATGCCGATCAGCTTCTCGGCGCCGGGCTGGTCCAAGATCACGCGGGAGTCGGTCAGCGACGAGGTGGCGAACGCGAGCCGGGAGGGCACGTTGGTCTTGATCAGACCGGTGACGACGTCGACCGACGGCCGCTGGGTGGCCAGCACCAGATGGATACCGGCCGCGCGCGCCTTCTGGGTGATGCGGACGATGGCGTCCTCGACGTCACGCGGGGCGGTCATCATCAGGTCGGCGAGCTCGTCGACGATGGCCAGGATGTAGGGGTAGGGCTTGTAGACGCGCTCGCTGCCCAGCGGGGTGGTGATCTCACCGGAGCGCACCTTCTCGTTGAACACGTCGATGTGCCGGACCCGGGACGCCTTCATGTCCTGGTACCGCTGCTCCATCTCCTCGACCAGCCAGGCCAGCGCGGCCGCGGCCTTCTTGGGTTCGGTGATGATCGGCGTGATCAGGTGCGGAATGCCTTCGTACGGCGTGAGTTCCACCATCTTCGGGTCGATCAGGATCATCCTGACCTCTTCCGGGGTGGCTCGCGCCAGCAGTGACACCAACATGGAGTTGACGAAGCTGGACTTACCGGAGCCGGTGGAGCCGGCCACCAGCAGGTGCGGCATCTTGGCCAGGTTGGCCGAGACGAAGTCGCCCTCGATGTCCTTGCCGAGGCCGATCACCAGCGGGTGGTGGTCACGGCGCGTGCTGGGCGCGGTGAGCACATCGGACAGCCGCACCATCTCGCGGTCGGTGTTGGGCACCTCGATACCGACGGCCGACTTGCCGGGGATCGGAGCGAGCATGCGGACACTCTCGGTGGCCACCGCGTACGCGATATTGCGGTGCAGCGCAGTGATTTTCTCGACCTTGACGCCCGGCCCGAGCTCGACCTCGTAGCGGGTGACGGTCGGGCCGCGGGTGCAGCCGGTGACGGCCGCATCGACCTTGAACTGTTCCAGCACCGAGGTGATGGCGTCTGTCATCTGGTCGTTGGCTGCGGTGCGGAGCTTCGGCGGATCGCCGGCGATCAACAGATCCAGCGACGGCAGTGTGTAAGGCCCTTCGACCACCCGGTCCATCACCAGGGTGTCCTCGGCCTTGGGCTTGCTCTCGGCTTTCTTGCGGCGCGGTTTGACCGCGGGCTCAGGGACGGTCGGGGCGTCCGCATCCTCGGGGAGCGGGTAATTGTCCATCGGGGTGCCCGCCGGCTTGGGCGCCTCGATCGCCGCCGTCGGCCAGGTCTTGGCCGCGTCGCCACGCGCAGTGTCGTCGTCGTAGTAGCCGTCGGACAGGTCGTCGTACCCGTCGTCCCCATCGAACTCGTCGGCGTAGTCACCGTCGTACTCGTCGTCGTAATCGTCATGGAAGGCCCGGGTGCTGAACATGGCGCGCAGGGTCGAGGGAACCTCGCGGATGGTCGTGCCGGTCACCAACAGCACACCGAACAGCACCGCCATGAACAGCAGTGGTGCGGCGATCCACTCGGTCAACCCGTCCGACAGTGGCCCGCCGATCGCGAAGCCGATGAATCCGGCCGCGTGTTGACGTGCCAGCGGATCCTGCGGCGAGCCCGACCACAGGTGCCACAGACCCAACATGGGCAGCGCGATCATGGCCGACCCCAGGATCAGCCGCGGGCGCGATTCGGGGTCGGGTTCGGTGCGCATGAGCACGACGGCGACGACACCGAGGACGACGGGTGCGAGCACCACGGGACCGCCGATCAGCGTGCGCAGCGCGGTGTCGATCCACTGCCCCACCGGCCCGGCCGCGTGAAGCCATGAACTGGCGGCGACCACCACGGCGATGCCCAGCAGGGCAAGCGCCAGGCCATCGCGACGGTGACCGGGCTCGATATCGCGGGCCCGCCCCACTGAACGGGCGGTCGAACCGGCCCCCTTGGCCAGCATCAGCCAGCCGGCACGGGCTCCCTGGCCGAGTTTCTGGCCGGCGAGCGTTACGGGCGAGGCCTGTGGCTTGCGCGCCGGCTTGCGCCGTGGCGCAGCGGGGCGGCTCTGGCGCCCCTGTCGGGGCGGCGCCTGACGCCGCGACCCGCCCCGCGAGCTGGCGTTTGACCTGCTCGAACGCGCTCCGGATCGGCCGGCGGTCTTGTTAGCCATGACCGCAAGCCTAGTCGCATATGCCCCACAATCACCATCTGCCACACGGGTCACAAGCCGGTCTCAAATGACACTTAGCCATACGAACCGAATTCCCCCGGTTATCGCCTAGGGTGGACACTCGTCCAGTTTCGGCACTCATCGAGGAGTTCTGTACCTATGCCTGTTGTCGTCGTCGCCACCATGAAGGCCAAGCCCGAATCCGTCGATGCCGTGCGCGAGGCCTGCACCAACGCCGTCGCGGCTGTCCACGACGAACCGGGCTGCGAGCTGTATTCGCTGCATGAGGCCGACGGCACCTTCGTCTTCGTCGAGCAATGGGCCGACGCCGACGCCCTCAAGACCCACAGCACCGCCCCGGCTATCGGCACGTTGTTCGGCTCGATCGGTGAGCTGCTCGACGGCGCCCCCGATATCAAAATGTTGCAGCCCGTCGTGGCGGGCGACCCGGCCAAGGGTCAGCTGCGCAGCTGATGAGCGCCGAGGCTCCCCTGGCCGGGAAGGTCGCGTTCATCACCGGCGCCGCCCGCGGCCAGGGGCGTGCCGAGGCCCTTCGGCTGGCCGCCGACGGGGCCGACATCATCGCGATCGATCTGTGCGACCAGATCGAATCGGTGCCCTATCCCCTGGCCAGTCCCGATGATCTGGCCGCGACGGTCAAGCTCGTCGAGGAAACCGGCAAACACATCGTCGCGCTGCAGGCAGACGTGCGCGACGAAGAGGCGCTCAGGGCGGCTCTGCAGGCGGGTGTGGATCAACTCGGCCGGCTCGACATCGTCGTCGCCAACGCCGGGATCGCCCCGATGCAGTCCGGTCCCGACGGCTGGCGCGACGTGATCGACGTCAACCTCACCGGCGTGCACCACACGGTCGAGGCGGCGGCCCCGATCATGGTCGAGCAGGGCGAGGGCGGGTCCATCGTGCTGATCAGTTCGGCAGCCGGCCTGATCGGCGTCGGCGGCGGCGACCGCGGGTCCATCGGCTACACCGCGGCCAAGCACGGGGTTGTCGGGCTGATGCGGGCCTACGCCAATTTCCTTGCCCCACACAGCATCCGAGTCAACTCAATCCACCCGACCGGCGTGGACACGCCGATGATCAACAACGAGTTCACCCGGGACTGGCTGCGGCACGTCTCCGAAGAGCTCAACGCGCCGACCGATTTCGGGAACGCGCTGCCGGTGCAGGTGGTGCAGGCCGAAGACATCGCCAACGCGGTGGCCTGGCTGGTGTCGGATCAAGCTCGCTACGTCACGGGCGTGACACTGCCCGTGGATGCCGGCATCGTCAACAAGCGATGAACGAACCCGTAGCCGCGACCGCGGTCGGCCCGATGGTGCTGGCCGCCGTCGAACAGTACGAGCCGGTACGGCGACGGCTCGTCGACGACGATCTGGCGAGCGCGTTTCTTCCTGCGGGGCTGCGCGCTCTCATCCGGGCCGCGCGGTGGCCCCTTGCCCGCAAACTGCTGATCGAGACGACCGAACGGTCAGGCCCGGGCCTCTGGGCGAATCTGACCTGCCGCAAACGCTATATCGGCGACAAGCTCACTGCGGCCCTGCCCGACATCGACGCCGTGGTGATTCTCGGTGCCGGGCTCGACACCGTGGGCTACCGCCTGGCGCGGCACAGTGCGATCCCGGTATTCGAAGTGGACCTGCCGGTCAACATCGAGCGCAAACGCTCGGTGGTACACCGCGCCCTGGGCAGCGTGCCCGATTCGGTGCATCTGGTTCCCGTGGATTTCGAACACGACGACCTGGCCGCCGAACTCGCGGAGCACGGTCACCGCGCGCAGCATCGCACGTTCTTCATCTGGGAAGGCGTCACGCAGTACCTCAGCGCCGACGGTGTCGCATCGACATTCGAGTTCCTTCGCTCGGCAACGCCCGGGAGCCGATTGGTGTTCACATACGTCCGCAGCGATTTCATCGACGGCACCAACCGGTACGGCGCCGAATCCTTGTATCGGCGGTTCCGGGTTCGTAGCCGACTGTGGCAGTTCGGGCTGAATCCCGACGACGTGGCGGCGTTCATCGGGCCCTACGGCTGGCAGCTCGCCGAGCAAGCCGGGCCCGACTACCTCGCCGAGCACTACCTCGAGCCGAGCGGGCGCGAGCTTGCGGCCTCCCAGGTGGAGTGGAGCGCCTACGCCGTAAAGCGTTAGCAGGCAACCAAAGCGTCAAGCTCGGCGGCATCGGCACCGGCCAGTCTCCGATGCATGGACTTGGCGATACGGCCCGCCTGAAGCTTGGCCCGCTCGGCATGCGGACCGGCGAACAACTCGTCAACGGTCTCGGTCCACAAGGTCAGCCAGCGCACGAAATGCGGCGCCGACAGCGGGTGCCGGGCGTGCAGTTGCCGGTGCAGGATCAGGGCGCTGCCGTGATAGAGCCCGGCGCGGAACAACACGGTCTCCCAGAAGTCACACATGACGGGTAGATGCGCTCGCAGGCCCTTGGCGCGCAGCTGGGCGAACGGCTCGGCGAGCACGGGGTCGGACAACGCCTTTCCGTAGAACCGCCACAACAACAGTTCCACATCGTCGCGGTCCTTCAGGTCTTCAGCCATGAGACGCGCACCTCCGCGGGCCTTGCCCTAGTTTATACAAGTGGTTGTTGTATAAACTCTAGCCATGATCACCGCGATCGGAAAGCGCCGAGTCGACGTGCTGAGCACGTTGAAGGCCTCGGCCACGCCGATGACCACCGCGCAGATCGCCGCCCGACTCGAAGTTCACACCAACACCGTGCGGTTTCACCTCGAGCACCTGGAGGAAAACGGTCAGGTCGAACGTGTCGAACCTCACCACCGCGGCCCGGGGCGGCCCCCGCAGCTCTACCGAGCGGTGCGCCGCATGGACCCGGCCGGACCCACCGACTACCGGCTGTTGGCCGAGATCCTGGCGAGCGGGCTGGCCGCCGAGGACGACCCCGCAGCCAAGGCCCGCGAGATGGGCCGAGCTTGGGGACGCACGATGTCGCCGCGGACGGCGGACTCCCCCGACTCGGCTGTCGATGCCCTGGTGCAACTGCTCGACGACATCGGCTTCGCTCCTGAGCCGCCGGCGGATGACCGAGTTCTGTTGCGCCACTGCCCTTTTTCCGAACTGGCTCAAGCTCGCCCATCTGTTGTGTGCCCGGTCCATCTGGGCCTGATGCAGGGAGCGCTGGAGGCTTGGCAGGCACCCGTCGACGTGGAGCGGCTTGACGCATTCGTCGAGCCGGATCTGTGCGTGGCCCATCTGGGTCCGAAAGGAGATTGATGATGAATGCCGGTCTGGCCGTCGCAGTCGCGGTCGCCTTCTGCTGGCTGGGCATGGTGCTGGCGATCTCGTTCATCGAGGCCCCGCTGAAGTTCCGGGCGCCCGGCGTGACGCTACAGATCGGACTCGGCATCGGGCGCAAGGTTTTCCGCGCGCTGAACTCGGTCGAATCCGTCTTTGCCGTGATCGTTCTCGTGATCCTGATGGTCCAGCGCCCGTCGACTGCCATCATCGCGGCCTTCGCCGTGGCTGTGGCGGCGCTGGCCGTGCAACTGATTGCCGTGCGACCCAAGCTGACTCAGCGCTCCGACGCCGTGCTGGCCGCCGCCCCGGGCGACGAGGCCGCGGGCCGCTCCCGGGCGCACTACTACTACGTGGGCTTCGAGCTCATCAAAGTCATCGCTCTGCTCACCGGCGGTGTCCTGCTACTGGCCGGCTGACTCCAGGCTCGGTGTCTTGACCTGAACCACAAGGCCGTTCGCATACGGCCGGCGGGGGTCACGTGGACTCGGCTCGGGAAGAATCAGCCGCCAACCCTGGTTCGGGTCCTTGTCCTCGGCCACCAGAAATCCACCCCGCGCGCCCGGGCCGGCGAATTCGTCGGCACTGCGAATCCGGCCGTCCGAGAACAGGTCCCCGGCCTGCGCACGTGCTGCCGGATCCGCGGCCAGCCGGCCGAGCCACGAGACCGTCGCATCGTGCACATAAGCTGCCTGCGCGTCGGATAACCGCGCGTCGATCAGGATTACGGTCTTGGTATCCGGAAAACCGGCCGGGTAGACATCACACAACACGCCGCCGCGCAGCACCCGGTCGTAGAAGCGACGCATCAGCATGGCCGGCATGATCTTGGTGCCGCCGAACAAGAACACGAACCACACCGCCGCGAGCACTGTGAACACAACCATGTTCTGGTGACCGCGGGTGACTACGGCATAAGCGATCACCATCAGCAGGTAAACGGCCCCGACCGCCATCATCGTCACGAACACACGGATCACGTACGGGTACTCCACTGCCCGCTTCGCCTCGTCCACCGAGTTGAGCGGAGGAACCGGACGACGTCGCTCGAATGGCACCTGAGGTGCGGGGCGGCTCACCAACCCAATTTAACGGCTTGAGTAGCGGGCTCGATGCACCAATTCGGCTAGATCTCGATGACGGTGGGGACGATCATCGGCTGACGCCGGTAGGTTTCACCGACCCACTTGCCCACCGTGCGCCGCACGGCCTGGGCGATCCGGGTCGGGTCCGTGATGTTGTCAGCGGCAAGGCTTTCCAATTCACGCTCGACGTTGCGGGCCACCGGCTCCAGCGCTTTCGGATCCTCGGAGAACCCGCGGGAATGCAGATGCGCGGGCGCGGCCGGCTTTCCGGTCTCGCGGTGGATCACCACCGTCACCGCCACGAAACCCGACGACAGGATCAGGCGTTCACCGAGCGTGGCGTCACCGACGTCGCCGGTGATCAATCCGTCGACGAACATCTTGCCGACGGTCACCGCACCGGAGATCGAGGCCTTGCCGGCGACGAGGTCCACACTCACGCCGTTCTCCGCCAGCACGATGTTCTCCTGCGGCACCCCGGTGCTCGCGGCCAGCGCCGCATTGGCGCGCATGTGCCGCCAGGTGCCGTGCACCGGCATCACGTTGCGGGGCCGCACCCCGTTGTAGAGGAACAGCAACTCACCCGCGTAGGCGTGGCCGGAAACATGTACGCGCGCTTGGGCATTGGTGACCACGCGGGCGCCGATCTTGGCCAGTGCGTCGATGACGCCGTAGACCGCCTCCTCGTTGCCCGGGATCAGCGACGAGGACAGGATGATCAGATCGCCCGCGGTCAGCGTGATGCTGCGGTGCTCGCCGCGCGACATCCGGGACAGCGCGGCCATCGGCTCACCCTGTGTGCCGGTGGTGATCAGCACGACCTTCTCGGGGGGCATCATCTCGGCCGCGCCGATGTCGAGGATGTCGGCGTCAGTCACCCGCAGGTAGCCCAGCTCACGGGCAATGCCCATGTTGCGCACCATCGAACGTCCGACGAAGGAGACCCGGCGCCCCAGCGCTACCGCGGCATCGATGATCTGTTGCACGCGATCGACGTTGGACGCGAAGCAGGCGACGATCACGCGGCCCTCGGCCCCACGGATCAGCCGGTGCAGCGTCGGGCCGACCTCACTCTCGGACGGGCTGACACCCGGGTGTTCGGAATTGGTCGAATCACACAGGAACAGGTCCACGCCGGCGTCGCCAAGGCGCGACATGCCCGGCAGATCGGTCGGGCGGCCGTCGAGCGGCTGCTGGTCGAGCTTGATGTCGCCGGTGTGCAGGACGGTGCCTGCGCCCGTGTGGATCGCGACGGCCAGGCACCCCGGGATCGAGTGGTTGACAGCGAAGTACTCGCACTCGAAGACACCGTGCTGACTGCTCTGCCGCTCGGCGACCTCCACACACACCGGCTTGATCCGGTGCTCGCGGCACTTCTCGCGGATCAGCGCGATGGTGAATTTCGAGCCGACCACCGGGATATCCGGCCGCAGCTTGAGCAGAAACGGAATCGCGCCGATGTGGTCCTCGTGGGCGTGCGTGACGACGAGTGCCTCGACATCGTCGAGCCGGTGCTCGACGTGACGCAGATCCGGAAGGATCAGGTCGACCCCGGGCTCGTCGTGGCCGGGGAACAGCACCCCGCAGTCAACGATGAGCAGTCGGCCCAGATGTTCGAAGACCGTCATGTTGCGGCCGATTTCGCTGATTCCGCCCAGGGCGGTAACTCGCAGACCGCCGGGGGCCAGTGGCTTGGGGGGTGCGAGTTCGGTGCTCACTATCGCAACACCGCAGCCGCACGCATATCGACGGCCAGCGCCTCGATCTCGGCCGGGGTGGCCGGGATCTGCGGCAGCCGTGGCTGACCCGCATCGAACCCCTGCAACCGCAGGCCTTCCTTGGACATGGTCACCCCGCCGAGGTGGGCCTGGGCGCGGGCCAGCGGAGCCAGCGAGACATTGATCTTACGGGCCGTCGCGATGTCACCAGAGTTGAACGCGCTCAACATGTCTCGCAGCTGCCCGGCGGCCAGGTGCCCCCAGACGCTGACGAAGCCGACCGCACCCATGGCCAACCAGGGCAGGTTCAACGTGTCGTCACCGGAGTAGTACGCCAGGCCGGTCTCGGCGAGAATCTGGCCACCACCGTGCAGGTCTCCCTTGGCATCCTTGACGCCCACGATGTTCGGGTGTGCTGCCAATGCGCGGATGGTCTCCCAGGCGATCGGGATCGAGGACCGCGGCGGGATGTCGTAGAGCAGGTTCGGCAGATCGGTGGCATCGGCGACGGCGGTGAAGTGCGCCAGCAGCCCGGCTTGCGGAGGCCGCGAGTAATACGGCGTCACCACGAGCAGTCCGTGCGCTCCTTCGGCGGCGCTGGCCTTGGCCAGGTGCACGCTGTGGGCGGTGTCGTAGCTGCCCGCGCCGGCGATGATGCGGGCCCGGTCCCCCACCGCTTCCAGCACCGTACGCAGCAGCGCGAGCTTCTCGTCATCGGTGGTGGTCGGCGATTCGCCGGTGGTGCCCGAGAGCACCAGGCCGTCGCAGCCCGCGTCGATCAGGTGATTGGCCAGTCGAGCGGCGGCATCGAGATCAAGCGAGCCGTCGGGCTTGAACGGCGTCACCATTGCGGTCAACACCGTGCCCAACTGCGCTGTTACATCGATTCCGCTCGTACTCACGCGCCAAGATTACCCTGGACCTATCGGACCTCTGTCGCCGTATTGACCGCCGACTCCGTCAAGCCTCCGTCGCCAAAGGAGAGGTTGCCACCTCACTACCGTCCGCCAACGTCGAAATCTCGAAATCGGAGAACACCGCCGGAGCCGCCTCGACGAGTTCTCGCAGGCAGGCGATCGCCAGCCTGCGGATCTCCACGTCGGCGTGTTCGCTGGCGCGCATCGCGATGAAATGACGCCAGGCGCGATAATTGCCGCTGACCACGATGCGGGTCTCGGTGGCGTTCGGCAGCACCGCCCGGGCGGCCTGTCTGGCCTGCTTACGCCGCAGAACGGCGTTGGATTGGTCCGCGAACTTCGCTTCCAGCCGGCCCAGCAGTTCGGTGTAGGTGGCCCGGCTGGCGTCGGCGGCCGCGGTGAAGATCTCCACCAGCTCGGGGTCGTCCTCGAATCCGGGCGGGACCACCACCTCGGCGTCGTTCTCCGGCACGTAGCGCTGCGAGAGCTGCGAGTAGGAGAAATGCCGGTGCCGGATCAACTCGTGGGTCGCCGACCGGGAGATCCCGGTGATGTAGAAGCTGACGCTCGCATGCTCGAGGACCGAGAAGTGTCCGACGTCGATAATGTGGCGGATGTAGCTCGCGTTGGTCGCTGTCCTGGGGTTGGGCTTCGACCAGCTCTGGTAGCAAGCCCGGCCGGCGAACTCGGTGAGCGCGGGACCGCCCTCGGCATCAGTGCTCCACGGCACGTCAGATGGTGCCTGAAATTCCGTCTTGGCGATCAGCTGCACGCGCAGCGGCGCGATCTCGGCCACCCGCCCACCCTACTGTCGGGCGCGTTGCGGCGGCTCAGCAGCGCGCCGACTTCTACCCCAAGGCTGTTGAACGGCGGATTTACGACCACGCGGTAGAAATCGACCGGACGTGATCACGCCCGCTCCTAGACTCGCCTGATGCTGATCGGTGTGGTCGCCGCACTCGTCGCGTGCATCGGATACGGCACCGCCTCGGTCCTTCAGTCGTACGCCGCGAGCCGGTCCGTCGCGGCAGCAGGCGCCACCGCGGACAGCGGTCCCACCTTGCGCTCGACAATCACCGCCATGCTCGCGCCCATCTTCATCGCGGGCATGGCGCTGGATCTTCTCGGCTTTGCCGGCAGCCTGGTCTCAGCCCGGTTGATCCCACTGTTCCTCTCGCAGACGATCATCAGTGCCAACCTCGTGGTGACCGCGGTGTTGAGCATCTTCGTTCTTCACGTTCGGCTGCATCGGCGCGACTGGACGGCGATCGCCATAGTTCTTGCGGCGCTGTGCATCCTGGGTGCGACCGCAGGGCATCTGGGCGAACGCGATGCGGGTGCGGGCCTGCATTGGGGGGGTCCTCGTGGTGTCGGCGATCACCCTGGGCCTGGGCGCCGCACTGGTCCGGCTGCTCGGAAAAAACGCCGCAGTGCCTGCGGGCCTGATCGCCGGGGTCCTCTACGGCGCCATGGCGGTTGCGGTGCGCGTCGTCGATGGTCTCGAACCGCTGAACGTGGGTGTGTTCATCGCCGACCCGGCGCTGTGGGCCATCCTGGTCGCCGGCCTGGGCGGGTTCTATCTGTTCACCGTGGCACTGCAGGTGGGGTCGGTGAACGGTGTGGCCGCGGCACTGGTAGTCGGCGAAACCGTGGTTCCGGGCATCGTCGGTGTGGTGCTGTTGGGCGATGTCTCGCGGCCGGGTGACGGCTGGCTCGTGGTGATCGCCTTCATCGCGGCCGTCGCCGGAGCGGTCGCGCTGTCCTTCTCCAGCGCTGCCGAATACGAGCGGGCCCAAACTTCCTGAGAGGGCAGTCCGCGCGAGCTCTATGGAATGGTGCGCTCGGATCGAATTCACCGTCGCATCGAAAGACGCGTTAGCCCCGGTACAAGTACTGAAGTAGTCTCACGATCAGCGTGTTTAGCCGATGGGGGGATTGGCATGGCAACTGAACTGAGCGTGAACTCTGACGGCCTGCGGGTCGCGGCTGCCAGCAGTGAAACCGCCGCCGCGGCCGCACTGGCCGGAACTGAAACCCTCAGCCCGACATCCCCACATCCCAGCGGCGCCGGAGTCGATGCGATCAACACCGCGCTCGCCTCGCTGCGCGCGCGTCAGGCCAACCGGATCTCCGATCAGGCAAACGATCTGAACACCAGTGGCATCCACTACGACACCACCGACTCCGACGCTGCCGGCGCCGTCAACGTTCTGAGTATCTGAAAACCGTGCCCACCACCGCGACGGCAGGAGCGCTGCCGTCCAAATCACAGATCCTCGAGTGGGACACACCTCCTATCTGGACACCGCAGCCTCGGCGTGGCGGCAAGCGGCCACCGCATCCGAGAACCTGTTCAATGAGCACCGTCAGAACATCTCCTCACCCGGTGGCACAACGTGGGAGGGCGACGCCAAAGACGCTGCGCTAGATCGAGTGACCGCGGACGTCGCCGTCGTCGGCCGACAGAGCAGTGTGTTGCGCGAGGCGGCTGATCTCGCCAATAACGGTCATCACGACATCAACATCGCGCAGTCCGAGGCGATTGCTGCAATAACGGCCGCCGAGGACGACGACTTCAGTGTCGGTGAAGACTTGTCCGTGACCGACACCAAACGCGTGGATGTGTTCGCCATGCGTGCCCGGCAGGCATCGGCGAATGAGCACGCCGAGGACATCCGCTGGTATGCCGACCGGCTCGTGCAGGCTGATACCCACGTCGGGCAGCGCCTACAGGCGAAAGCCATTGAGCTGGAACGGATGAAGTTTGACGGTGAACGAAGTGAGGGAAAGGAGCCTGACAGCCCGTCCGGCTATGTGCGGCTTGTCGACAACACAGTCCGACACGACGCCGAGGACAAGTCAGGCGACGGCAAGCCTAAGGTCCCCGCTCCGGCGCCAGGGCAGATCGGTCCGTTCGCAGTACCTAAATCCGTCGAGGACGCGGCAGAAAAACCCGAAGCCAAGCCTCCTGCAGCAGCAGGGGGGGCGAGGTCGCGGCAGCGCGCGGCCTACTTGACGAAGCGGTCCGCACGGGCGCCCCGCACGAGGTGCTCCACACACCGCCTTCGCACGAAGCGATCGATAGCGCCGGCCCAGGTATAAACCACCATCCACCGATATCCTTGGACCACCCGGCAGTCACCAATCATTCTGCCGAGCCCTTCGGGGACTCACCTACGCCGACCGATCCGCTTCCCGACTTGTTGCCATTGCCGGATACAGGTCCATATCCCCTGCCGGATCCGGCGCAACTAGCGACACCCCCTGATGGCGCAACATTCTGGGCCGGACGAAACGTAGACGGGATGGGTATAGGTCCGATCTCAGCGGGGGGCACCGGCGCGGCGGATTTCATAGCGGGTGGTCATAGTGCGACTACTTTGGAAGGCCTGCTAGAAGCAAATGGAATACAACCGCCGAAATGGAGCCCCAACGATACCCATGCCGAGAACTGGTGGTCGGCCGTATCGCAAATGTATGCCGAAAATTCCTCGGGAGAGGTGCGAGCCGTCATCGGCTCGAACCTGCGTCCCGGAAACGTTTGGGAGAACGTTGAGCTTCCCCGAGTTATGGACAACCCCAATATCACAAGAATAATTGTGATTGACCCCGACACGGGAATTGAAACTACAGTATTTCAACGTTAGGATAAAAGTGGATCCAAACCTGCTTAACCAAGCGATAGTTCTCAGCATTTCTGATTCAGCCATACCCAGAGTGGACCGACAGAAACTAATCGATCACTTCGGGGAAGAGGGAAACGCAATTGCCGATCGAGTTCTGGAGATCGTCAAGGAAGCGGTTGCCATGCCAATCGACTGGGGCACCATGACCCTAGCCCAGGGCGTCAACGACATCATGGCCAGATTCAGCGAGCGATACCCTGAACTATCGGCTGAGGCCCTGCAGGAGATTGGCCGGTGCGTCGGCTGGCAATGGCGCTGACAGGCCACCTTATCGTCATTATCTGTCGACCCGTCGAGCCGGGACTGACGGGCGTCACCGTCACTATCGGCGATAGCCGACCTTGATCGACTGCCGCTCGGTCGGATACAAAACCGTGAGCACATGAGTTCGGTCCGAATTAGGTCACGTCGATCATTTCTGTTCCCCGTCCAGTTTTCGTTGCACGGCTTCCGCATACTGCGGTGCCAGCGCCTCCATCTGGTCAATGGCCTCCGTGATGGCAGCAGGCTGCTTGTCGGGCGGGTACTTGTATTTCACCAGCAGACGCTTGATCGACGACCGCAGCTTGGCCCGGACATCGTCGCGCACGGTCCAGTCGGTCTTGGTGTCACGCTGCTTCTGCGGGACTACCGGATAAGAAGTACTGGTGTTGGTGGACATGGGCGTTGTCGGACCCTTCGTTTTTACTGTCCTGTTCCCCGGAGGCCGGGCGGCGGATTGACAGGTCGGACCCTGTCCCGCCACCCGGCCCACCCACCTGGATCAGGAAGGCCTCTCGATGCTGCGCAGAATCGCGGGCACGGCTAATACCAGTGCCCGCAAGATATCTCGAATCGTCCCGACCGTATGCGTGCTCGGCGCCGCGCTCACCCTAGCGGGCTGCGTCTCGCCGGACCGGGTCTCGACGAATCCCGCCGACACACCGAGGTGGGACACCGGGTGGTCGTCGTCATCGTCCTCGACGCCGACGGCACGGCAACCTTGGACTGGGAGACCGGAATTTCCGGCCCGGAGGGAGCCGATTTGCGGGCCACGGTGACTCATGTTCTCGCCGGCTGCAGCACGCATCAGGTCGCGCTCATCCCAGACCGACGAGACGGTCGCTGATCGAGGGGCAGCGACCATTTCGTCCCCGCTTGTCCTCCGATCGGCGGATCCGGAGTTGGTCCGGAGACTGCCCGATCGGCTTACAGACCACCGACGTCAACTGAACGAAGCTGAGGGCGCACTCGACATCCCTGCGGCGCAACGCATCTCGACAAGACAGACCACCCACCAAGACGACCATGAGAGGAACTGCTGTGCATTACGAAATGCTGGACCTGGTCCGCGAACGAGCCAACGAGAAAGACTGGGATCTGATCTTCGACAGCGGCCCGAATGCGGAGTACCGCACCATGGTCTGGGAGCACCCCACGCTCAGCGCCACCGGCGTAGTGACCGAGCTGGAGATCGGGTTCAGCCCGGACGGCCGCATCATCTTCTCCGAGCGGCGGCGCGGCGGCGTCGCCCACGAACGCGTCAAGCCAAACAGCGCCTTCGCCTCGACTGACGTCTGTCTCGCGGCCCTGCAGATGATCTGATCCGGCCCGGGCAAAACCGGCCGATCGGCCTCCGAGCCGGGAAGTTTGCTGACAAACTCTGTCAACTATGGGCGACTTTGGGTTGTTCGGGACCTGGCTCCTGCTCGCCGTTGTTGTCGTGGGCGCCGTGGCGCTGGCCGTCGGCAGCGTCCTTCTGGCCAGCCGGGTCATCGCCCGCGACACACGGCCCGAGCACAACTCGGTGTTGTCGCCGTTCCTCACCGTGGTGGGCCTGGTTTATGGAGCCCTCCTCGGGTTTACCGTGGTCGTCGGATGGCAGCAATACCTTTCCGCCCAGACCAACGTCTCCAACGAGGCCTCGACATTGGTGACCATGTATCGCCAAACGGTGGCCATGCCGCAACCGGAGCAGAGCCAGGTGCGTGAACAACTCCGCAGGTATGCGGCCGCGGTGCAGGGTCCTGAATGGGGCAAGGAAGAGTTCGGCACCATCAGCAACAATGGCCGGCACGCGCTCACCGAGATGTACCGCATCGTCGGTACGGCCAAGTCGGATTCGGCAGCCAGCCCGATCAACAGCCAGTTCCTCAGCCAGTTGGCCACCCTGACGTCGGACCGCAGTGCGCGCATTCTCAACTCGAGCCCTCGGATACCTGTCCTGCTGTGGTGCGCGCTGATCTTCGGCAGCCTGGTGCTGATCACGCTGGCCAGCTTCATGCGGCTCGAGAACAGCCGTGCCCACATGATCCTGGTCAGCACCGTCACGGTCCTGCTTGCGTTGCTGCTCTTCCTGGTCTTCATGCTCGACCATCCATATGGTCCCGTCGGCGTCACCCCACATCGGTTCGCACATGCCGTGGTGGTGTTCGACCTGATCGACAAAGGGACCTGACCGGCCCGCATCCCCGCGCCCCCGCGTCGTTTTCGACCGTAGGGCTGTTGTTCGGCGATCACGACGACCCTCGCGTCGAATCCCGGGGGCCACCGCACCAAATCACCTATTGACTCAATTACGTGACACATCGTAATTTAACGGTGTGTCCCCGATCACAGGCCCTGGCCGGCCGCGTGACCCACAAACTCAACGCGACATCATGCGCGCCACCCGACACCTGCTGGCACGTGACGGCTACGACCAACTGTCCATCGAGGCCATCGCCCGGGAGGCCGGAGTCAGCCGACCCACCGTGTACCGGCGTTGGCCGTCAAAGGCACACCTGGTCTTCGACGCCGCGTTCGAGCAGCCGCCGGGAGGCGAACTCCTTTCGCTGTCAGGGGATTTCGACTCCGACCTACGCGGCTTCGCCGCCGCGGTACTCACCTTCTGGCTTGATCCGGTGGTCGAGGCCGCCGCACTCGGCATCCTCACCGAACGCCGCCGCGATCCTGAGCTGCACATCCGGACCCAACAACTGCTCGACGAGCGGACCAAGGACGCCTTCCGCGCCCTGGTCACCGCAGGTGTCGAGCAGGGCCGGGTCCAGCCCGACGTCGACGTCGACATGCTCTATCAGACGTTGATCGGCACCGCGTTCTACACCGCCCACATGGAACCGGACGTCGATGTCGACCACACCGCGAATCGCCTGTGCTCCTTGCTGATCGAAGGAGCCCAACCTGCCCATCCCCGAAGGAAGGACCATCCATGACCGACAAGACCGAGCTGTCCGCGGCATTCAACGGGCTGCTCGACGAGGTGCGCGCCATCGAGCAGAAACTGCTCGACGCGGAGCCCGCGCTGAGCGAGCCCGATCTGCTCGACGGGTACCGGCTGGCGTTCAGCGTGCTGCGCGTCGCTGTCGACGCGTACGTGTGGGGTGACCGCGACAAGCCGATCCTGGTCGACGTCATCAGCCCCTACCTCAAGTGGGGCGGTGACAACTCCGATGCGTTCTATCAGCTCGCGCCCCTGGATCCCGCCCGCACTTACCGGGTCACCGGCAACCGCGGCGATGCGGTCTATCTGTCGATGACGGTCTACGGCGGGCCCGGGGAAGGCCGCTACAGCGACCGCATCGTCGGCACGATCAACAACCGCGACCTCGAGTTCGACGAGGACGGAAACTTCGAGTTCGTCATGAGCCCAGACCCCCAGCCGGGCGCCTGGCTCAAGCTCGACCCCGACACCGAGTTCGCCCTCACCCGTGACTATCTCGACAACCCCGACACTGATCGGCGGCCGACGTGGCGGATCGAGACTCTCGAGCCGCCGGCCCGGCGCTCCGACAGTGCGGCCGAGCTGGCCCGTCGCTTCCAGTACGCCAGGAACTGGTTGCGCGAACAGGTTTCGTTCTTGCCCACCAAGGTGGAGCCCGTCAACCAGTTGCATCCGCCGTTCCCGGTGCCGCAAAACGCCTATGGCTGGTCGGCTGCCGACGCCGCCTACGCGATGGGCGCCTACGAGCTCGCAGCGGATCAGGCCCTGATCATCGAGGGCACCTCACCGGATTGCGTGTTCTGGAACCTCTGCCTGTGGAATCCGTTCCTGCACACCTACGACTACACCCACGAGCGGGTGACGATCAACGGCGCCCATGTGAGCTACGAGCAGGACGGGTCCTGGCGGATCGTGGTCAGCGAGAAGGACCCGGGCCACCCGAACTGGGTCTCCACCGCGGGCCGATCCAAAGGGCTGATCTGGCTGCGTTGGTTCCTGCCCGACGAGACCCCGGCACACCCCCAGTGCCGCGTGGTCGACGTGGCCGAGGTCGCGGCCCTGTGACCACCAGCACGCAACGTCCGGCGCCGATCCGGTTCGACGATCTGGCCAACCCGGTGTATCCGCCTGCAGCCCAACCGATCCGCGACGGGCTCGCTGCGTACGGCGCGAATCTCGACCTCAACCCGGAGGTGCTGCTGGCCACCGCGACCGAGAGGTCCGGGCTGGAGGATTTCGGCGACCCGGCCTTCCTGGAGCGGCTGGACGTCCTCTGTACCGCGCTGCGCGACGAGGCCACCCTGTCCGACACCGGTCGGGCCATGGCGTTCGAGCAATTGGCCGGACACCTGGTCAACCGGTTACGACTGGAGGCCCTGATCGCCGACCATCCCGAGATCGAGGACATAGCGATCGAGCGGCCGATCATCATCTGCGGTCTGCCCCGCACCGGCACCACGCATCTGCACAACCTGCTCGCCGCCGATCCCGCACTCCGCTACCTGCCGTACTGGGAGAGCCTCGAACCAGTGCCCGGACCCGATGAGGACTCCCCACAACCCCGGCGGGATCGATGCGGAGCCGGCCTGGAACTGGTGAACAGTTCCATGCCGGAGTTCCGGCGGATGCACGACATGACCGTCGAGCATGCCCATGAAGAGATCCAGCTGCTGGCCAACGACATGTCCGGCATGCTGTTCGAAACCACTTACTACGTACCGAGTTTCGCGGCTCACTACAAGGCGCACGACCAGGCCGCCTCCTACGCCTACGTCAAGCGCAGCCTCCAGGCCATGCAATGGCTGCGCGGGGGCACCCGCTGGGTGCTCAAGTCACCTCAGCACCTGGAGCAGTTCCCGACGCTGGCCTCAACCTTCCCAGATGCGACTTTTGTTGTCACGCACCGTGATCCGGTCGAAGTGACGCTGTCGATGATGACCATGATCTGTTACGCGACCCGGATGGCGGTGGATCGTCCCGACGTCGCGAAGCTGACCGAGCACTGGCTGGGCCGCATCGATGACCTGCTCGCCGGCTGCGTCCGCGACCGCGAGGTGCTGCCTGCCGAGCAGTCCATCGATGTCCGGTTCGACGACTTCATGGCCGACGAACGGGGCACCCTGGCCGCCGTCTACCGGCTCGCCGGCCAACCGTTCGGCGACGACGTGCGGGCCGCGATGACCGACTTCCTCACCGAGCATCCCCGAGGGCGTTACGGCGGCGTCATCTATGACGCGGCTGATCTGCAGCTCGATCCGGTGGCCCTCGCCGAACGGTATCGCGACTACCGCGAGCGGTTCCTCGCCTAGATATCCCGGCCGTCACTGCGCCGCGCCCCCGGCCCGGCGCATTGCTGCCGCGATGTGCTCGAAGTCGATCGCCAGGTGTGCGCGCGCAAGCGCTTCGGCGTCATCCCCGCGCCGCCCGGCGATCGCGTCGATCAGCTGTTCGTGCTCGCGCAGGGCCCGGAGCTCCATCTCACGCATGGTCGCCGAGTCACCCCACATGTGAGCCGGCGCGGCGATGCTCACGGAGGCTTCCAACTCGAGCAGCATCTGTTTGAGCACGGTGTTGCCGGCCGCGTCCATGATCGCCAGGTGCAATGCGCTGTCCGCCTGCTGGGCGGCCCGGCCGCTCTCCGCCCGGCGGTAGTCCTCGAGCCGTTGCCGCAGCACGGCCAGGTCATGGTCGGTTCGAGCCTCCGCAGCCGCACGGCATACCGCGCCGTGGATTCGGCAGACGGCATCGCAGCGGTCCCGGAGTTCGTCGAGGCGCATGGTGAGAGTGCGTCCGACGGCCGCGGTCGACGACTCCGGCCATTGCTGCAACACATACGTGCCGCCGCCGCGGCCGCTGCGGCGGGTCTCCACCAACCCCAGTTCGACCAGCCGGGCCAAGGCCGCTCGTACCGTCATTCGCCCGACGCGCAGCGACGCGGCGAGTTCGCGCTCGGCGGGCAGGCGCGATCCGGGCAGGTACTCGCCGATTGCCACCGCAGTGACGAGCCGGTCGGTGATTTCGTCCACCCGCGACAAGGGTTCGAGTTCGCGCTCAAGGAGCCCGGGCGCGCCGCCAGGGGGCTCTGCCGGCCGCGACTCGAGATTCCCCATGGGCACACAATATCGACGTTCCAAATTAAATCCTGATTAATGGTCTTGTCACGAGACCATTAATGGTCCATGCTGACCGCCATGCCTCGTTCCACCCGCACGGTGCCCTTCCGCGGTCACGAGACCTGGGTCCAGGTCAGCACACCCGAAACCGCCCGCCCCGAAGCGCTGCCCTTGTTCGTCCTGCACGGCGGACCCGGCATGGCCCACAACTACGTAGCCAATATCGCCGCCCTGGCTGATGAGACCGGCCGCACCGTCGTCCACTACGACCAGTTGGGCTGCGGCAACAGCACCCACCTGCCCGACGCCCCCGCCGACTTCTGGACACCTCAGCTTTTTGTCGACGAGTTCCACACCGTCCGCGAAGCCCTCGGGATCGACCGGTACCACGTGCTCGGACAATCCTGGGGCGGCATGCTCGGTGCCGAGATCGCGGTCCGCGTCCCGGAGGGGCTGGCCTCGCTGTCGATCTGCAACTCCCCTGCCTCGATGCAACTGTGGGTCGAAGGTGCGGCCGAACTACGCGCTCAACTACCGCCGCAGACCCGGGCCGCGCTGGACCGACACGAAGCGGACGGCACCGTCACCGATCCCGAATACCTGGCGGCCACAGAGGAGTTCTACCGTCGCCACGTCTGCCGGGTCGAGCCGATGCCGAAGGACTTCGCAGACACCGTCGCGCAGATGGAGGCCGAGCCGACGGTGTACCACACCATGAACGGCCCCAACGAGTTTCATGTCATCGGAACTTTGCGCGACTGGAGCATCATCGACCGGCTGCCATCGGTCACCGCCCCGACACTCGTCATCGCCGGCGAGTTCGACGAGGCCACCCCGGCGACCTGGCAGCCCTATGTCGACCTCATCCCCGAAGCCCGCAGTCACGTGTTCGCAGACACCAGCCACTGCACCCACCTCGAGAAGCCCGAAGAGTTCCGCAAGGTGATCGCCGACTTCCTGAATCAGCACGATCTGGCCGCTGCCGCCCGGGTCTGACCCCACTCCCCTTCGACTCGACAGGAACGCCATGGCAACTGAGGCCGGCTCCCCCGCTGTCCCTCTCACCACCGGTGAAGGTCAGCGCGATCTCGAATCATTCGGCTACAAGCAAGAACTCAGCCGTTCTGTGTCCACGGCCGACCTCATCGTCTACGGCCTGGTGTTCATGGTGCCCATCGCACCATGGACCATCTTCGGGACCGTCTACAACAGCGCGTCGGGCATGGTGCCGCTGGTCTATCTGATCGGCCTGATCGCCATGGTGTTCACCGCCCTGGCCTACTCGCAGATGGCCAAGTCGTTCCCGCTCGCCGGGTCCGTGTACGCCTACGTAGGCCGCGGCATCCACCCCGGTCTGGGGTTCTTCGCCGGCTGGGCCATCCTGCTCGATTACCTGCTGATCCCCACCCTGCTCTACGTCTTTGCCGCCGAATCGATGGTCGGGCTGTTCCCGGGCACTCCGCGCTGGGTGTGGGCAATCGTCTTCGTGGTGGTGAACACGATCATCAACCTGCTCGGCGTGGGTTCGCTCAAGATCGTCAACCGCGTATTCCTGGCTGTCGAACTGGTTTTCGTCGTGCTGTTCGTCGTCATCGCGGTGCGTGCCATCAACGGGCAGTCGCTTCCCGACGTCGGCTGGAGCGCGCTGCCGATCTGGAACTCCGAACTTGTCACCGCGCCGTTGATCGCGGCGGCACTGTCTATCGCGGTGTTGAGCTTCCTCGGCTTCGACGGCATCTCCACGCTGGCCGAGGAGTCCACCGGGAAGAAGAACCCGGCCGGTCGCGCGATGATCGTCGCCCTGTTCGTGGTGGCATTCCTGTTCATCACCCAGACCTGGCTGGCCAGCCTGCTGGCCGGGGGCCGCGAATCGTTCGGTGATGACGAGGTGGGCAACGCGTTCTTCCTGCTGGTGCAGGCCGCGTCGAGCACCGGCTGGATGAACGCGTTCTTCGTGGTCAATGTGCTCGCCGTCGGCTTCGCCAACGCGATGGCCGCCCAGGCCGCGACCAGCCGGTTGTTGTTCTCGATGAGCCGCGACCGCCAACTGCCCGCCTTCCTGTCCACGATCAGCGCCCGCAAGGTGCCGATCGCAGCCATCCTGGTGGTCAGCGCCCTGAGCCTGGTACTGGTGCTGTTCTTCGTCGGACAGATCGGATTGATCTCGTCGCTGGTGAATTTCGGTGCGCTGTTCGGCTTCTGTCTGCTGCACGCCTCGGTCATCTGGTACTACGTGGTGCGCCAGAAGTCGAAGAACTACGTCCTGCACCTGGCGGTGCCGACCGTCGGCTTCCTGATCATCGGCTACGTGTTGATCAACGCCGATGCGCTGGCCAAGATCGGCGGCATCGTGTGGCTGGTGATCGGCGGGATCATCTTCGCCACCAACTTGATTCGCGGGCGCGGGGTCCCTGAACTAGCTGAGGAACCGGCGACGTAACGGCTCGGCGAGGTCACCACGGCCCCCCACCACGACCTCGCCCACCCCCAGCCACGACGCCATCGTCCTCAGCTCGACGGCCAGGGCCTCCGCCACCCGCGCGGGGTCCTGGCCGTCTTCCATGAACGCGCCGGGCACCTGCAACTCGGCATCGGTGCGTTTCAGATCGACCCGCGCCACCAACTCGCCGTCAAGCAGGAACGGCCATACGTAGTAACCGAATTGACGTTTCGGTGCCGGCGTGTAGATCTCGATCCGGTAATGAAAATTGAGCAGCCGCTGCACCCGGGGCCGGAAGAAGATCAACGGGTCGAAGGGGCACAGTAGCGCTGTCCCCCGGTCACGGCGCGGCACGATCTGCCCCGTCCGCAGGTAGGCCGGGACGCCTTCGACGTCCACGGGCTCGAGCTCTCCGTCGGCCACCAGTTTGGCGATCGCAGGCTTGACCTGTTTGGCGGCCATCCGGAAGTAGTCGCGGATATCGGCCTCGGTACCGACTCCCAGGGCGGTGGCCGCCCGTAGGGCCAGCTCGCGGAACGCCTCCTCGTCGTCGACCTCTCTGGCCAGCACCTCTGGCGGCAGTACCCGTTCGGTTAGGTCGTAGTGCCGGGCGAAGCCGACGCGCGTCGCCGTCGTCAAGACCCCTGCCGACCACAGCGCCTCGGCCACCCACTTGGTGTCGCTGCGGTCCCACCACGGCCCTTTGCGTCCGCGCGGCGCGGATTCCAGGTGGGCCTCGATCTGCCCCGCGGTGGACGGTCCGAGCTCCGCCACTGCCGCGACCACATCGTCAGCCAACTTCTGGTTCTTCCGGACGATCTCCCTACCCCACCGGCCGTGGGTGTACTCGCGCATCCGCCACCGCAGCAGCGGCCAGTCTTCCACTGCCATCAATGCGGCTTCGTGCGCCCAGTACTCCACGAGAAGCCGGGGTGAACGCGCACTGTGCGACCAGGCGGACCGGTCCAGCGCGTCACGGTCATACGGCCCCAGCCGGCTGAACACCGGCGCATAGTGCGCGCGTACCGCGACCGACACCGAATCCAGCTGCAGTACCTGGATCCGGGAGATCAGCCTGCGCAGGTGGGCACGCGTGACGGCGCCGCGCGGCTTGGGTTCATGAAACCCCTGGGCTGCGATGGCGACGCGGCGGGCCTGTGCGGTGGTTAGGGTGGCCACCTTGCCATCGTTCCCTAGGGCACCGACAAGTAGCGGAGCGGATTGGAGCGAACGGCCGGACAAGTAGCGGAGCGGATTGGAGCGAACGGCCCGACAAGTAGCGGAGCGGATTGCAGCGATACTGGTGCGCGTGGCGTTCGACTGGGATGTGTTCGAGACCGAGTTGACCCTGGCGGCGTCGGATGCGGTCCGCGCGATGGTTCAGACGGCAGCGTCGGAGACACCGTATGCCGTGGCGTTCAGCGAGTTCTATGCCGAGACCACCGGGGTGATCTACCTGCCCAATCTCGCGTTGGCCACCGAGGAATCGGTCGAGGATCCCGATTGCCGGTTCAGCCCGCCGGATTGGGAGTACCAGGACTACGAGTGGGGCGAAACCGATTCGGGCTGGGGCGAGCAATTGAGCGCGGCAGTCACCGGGCTACCGCGGGCGCAGTGGGAGCAGGAGTGGGACCGCTTCGCACAGGCGATGCTGAACATCGTCGCCGGGACGCGCACCGCACTCGTCGCCGACGGCACCCTGCCCCATGACGTGGTGGTCTACCTCGACGACGAGGCCGGCGATCTCCTGGTCCGTTCGGTCACACCTGAGGAGTTGCTGCGCCACTTTCCCGACTATGCCGCCTCCGCCGACGCCGAGCGGGCCGTGCTGTCTTTGCCGGTTCCCCAACGCGTCGCGGCGCTGGCCGCAGCCGCAGGCTTGACGCCCGGGCCGCGCTCGGATCTGGGACAGGAACGAGCCACCGACCTACTCGTCGATCTGGGTGAAGCCGCCGTGCCGGTGGGGATCGCCGCCCTCGCCCGCCGCGACACCGCGTGGAAGGGCGCCAAACTCTTGGCGGATCTGCACATCGCGACCCCCGACGTGCTGGCGGCACTTTGGGCAGCCGTCGGACTGAGAGGCAATGGGCACGATTGGGCCGCGGCCGCCCTCGGGCGCCTCGGCGCGGGCCCAGAGGTGCTGGGGCGACCCGATCTTGCGCCCGCGACCCGGGCCGCGGCAGTGACCGCGCCGTACACGTCGTTCCGCGATCACGGCCGCGAACACGCTCCACTGACCTATGACCTGCTGGGAGCTGGGCTGGCCGATGCGGCGATCGCAGAACTGGTCGCCGACGAGCTCGAGCCCGGTCGCGGCTACTGCACCCTCGACGCCGCCGACCTGCCGGGTGTCCGCCCCGGCCTCGATCACACCGAGCCGGTGATCCGGCGTCACGCCGTCGTCGTCATCGCCGATCTGATCGGTCCGATGGGTCCCGGGAACCTCGACGATGAGGTGGTGCGGGGCCTGGAGAGCAGCCTTACCCGGCTCGAGGCCGAGGATTCTGACAGCGAGGTGCGCCGGCTCGCCGGCTACCGGGCCCGCACGTAGCTGCAGTAGCGGTACCGCAGACCCGAGCTGCTGGTGAGCCATTCCCCCGTCGTCCTGGTCCACGAGTCGTCGAGCACCGGCGCCATCGCGTCACCCGCTGCGGGTGTCAGGTCGATGTCGATCTCGGTCACCTCGCACCGAACCGCGAACGGTAGGGCTTGTACGTAGACCTGCGCCCCACCGATCACCCAGCCGCGGAAGACGTCATCCAGATCGGGGAGCACCTCCGCACCTTCTGCGACGTAGTCGGGGTTACGGGTGATGACGACGTTGCGCCGCCCCGGCAACGGACGGACCTTGGCGGGCAACGACTCCCAGGTCAGCCGACCCATTATCACCGTCTGGCCGAGGGTGAGTTGCTTGAACCGGGCCTGGTCCTCCGGCAGGTGCCACGGGATGCCGTTGTCCCGTCCGATGACGCCAGCGCTCGACTGTGCCCAGATCATCGCCAGCTGTCGAAGATCTTCGGTCATACAGCGACAGGTGCCTTGATCGCCGGGTGCGGGTCGTAGTTCAGAATCGCAATATCCTCATAGGTGTAGTCGAAAATCGAATCACGTTGGGCCAGGACAAGTTCTGGGTACGGCCGGGGTTCCCTGCTGAGCTGCAGGGCCACTTGCTCGACGTGGTTGTCATAGATGTGGCAGTCGCCGCCGGTCCAGACGAACTCGCCGACGCCGAGACCGGCCTGCGCGGCCATCATGTGGGTCAGCAGAGCGTAGCTGGCGATGTTGAACGGCACGCCCAGGAACAGGTCGGCGCTGCGCTGGTACAGCTGGCAGGACAACTTGCCGTCGGCGACATAGAACTGGAAGAAAGCGTGGCACGGCGGGAGCGCCATCTGAGGGATCTCGCCGACATTCCACGCCGAGACGATGTTGCGCCGCGAGTCGGGGTCACGCTTGAGCAGATCGAGGGCGTTCGAGATCTGGTCGATGTGCTCACCGGACGGTGTCGGCCACGACCGCCACTGCACGCCGTAGATGGGGCCGAGATCGCCTGTCTCACTGGCCCATTCGTCCCAGATCGTGACACCGTGGTCGTGCAGCCACCGCACGTTGGAATCGCCGCGCAGGAACCACAGCAGTTCGTAGATCACCGATTTGGTGTGCACCTTCTT
The DNA here is from genome assembly GCF_019645875.1 of Mycolicibacterium senegalense. Classification (GTDB taxonomy): domain Bacteria; phylum Actinomycetota; class Actinomycetes; order Mycobacteriales; family Mycobacteriaceae; genus Mycobacterium; species Mycobacterium senegalense. The sequence goes on from NZ_CP081000.1 coordinate 3,671,858, forward strand.
GGTGGTGATCAGCGGGAAGCCGTCGGCCAGGTCGTAGCGCATCTGGTGCCCGAACAGGCTGCGGGTGCCGGTACCGGTGCGATCGGATTTCGCCACGCCCTGCTCGGTCACCTTCCGCAACAGGTCCTCGTAGGGGGTCTGGATCGGCACGCACTCAGCTTACGTGCCGTCGCGGGGAGTAGAACGGTAGCCATGCCGACCACCACAGACTCGATCACCACAGCCGATGGCACCTGCCGCGTCACTGTCGCCACACCGGAGGGCGACGGCCCCTGGCCCGGGGTGGTGCTGTTTCCCGATGCAGGCGGCCTGCGCCCGACCATGGAGGAGATGGCGGCCAAGCTGGCCGGATTCGGCTATGTCGTGCTGGTGCCCGACGTCTACTACCGCATCCCAGGCTGGGGTCCCTTCGACCTCAACACCGTGTTCACCGACCAGGAGCAGCGCAAGAAGCTCTTCGAGCTGATGGGCACGCTCACTCCGGAGATCATCGCCACCGACGCCGAGGCGTTCTTCGACTACCTCGCGGCTCGTCCCGATGTGTCCGGCGACAAGTTCGGCACCACCGGCTACTGCATGGGTGGGCGCGCCTCCCTCATCGTCGCCACCCGGGTGCCCGAGCGAGTGGCGGCCGCCCTCTCGTTCCACGGCGGCAGGCTCGCCGTCGAAGACGATCCCGACAGCCCGCACCTGCTGGCCGACAAGATCCAGGCGACCGTCTACGTCGCCGCGGCCGAGAACGACGCCTCCTTCACCGAAGATGACGGCAAGCGGTTGGAGGACGCGCTGTCCGGCGCGGCGGTCGACCACACCATCGAGTTCTATCCCGCCGCCCACGGCTTCGCGGTGCCCGACCATGCCGCGGTGTACGACGAGGACGCCGCACAGCGGCACTGGGAGAACACCGAGCGCGTGTTCGGGGCCGCTTTGGCTCCGGCCTAGGCCGTAGGCGACGATTGACGGCGTGTATGACCAGCCCTTCTCCGACGAGTCCCATCCCACCGAACCCGGATTCCGGATCGACCCGGTACTGGCCCGGAGCTGGTTGCTGGTAAACGGCGCGCAGTATGAACGGTTCGCCCCTGCGGCGCGCTCTCACGCCGACATCGTCGTCCTCGACATCGAGGATGCGGTGGCTCCCAAGGACAAGACGGCCGCCCGCGAGAAGGTGACCCGCTGGCTGGCCGACGGCAACAGCGACTGGGTCCGGATCAACGGCTTCGGCACCCCGTGGTGGGCCGACGATCTGGAGATGTTGGCCGGAACCTCGGTCGGCGGTGTGATGCTGGCGATGGTGGAGTCGGTGGACCACGTCACGGAGACGGCTCGCCGACTGCCCGATGTGCCGATCGTCGCCTTGGTGGAGACCGCGCGCGGCCTCGAGCGAATCACCGAGATCGCCTCGGCGAAAGGCGCGTTCCGGCTCGCGTTCGGAATCGGTGACTTCCGGCGCGACACCGGATTCGGCGACAACCCGGCAACGCTGGCGTACGCGCGCTCGCGGTTCACCATTGCCGCCAAGGCGGCCGGATTGCCCGGCGCGATCGACGGCCCGACCGTGGGGTCGAGCGCGTTGCGCCTGTCCGAAGCGACGGCCGTGTCCGCCGAGTTCGGCATGACCGGCAAGATCTGCCTGACGCCGGATCAGTGCGCCACGGTCAACGAGGGTCTGGCCCCGTCTCAGGACGAGATCAGCTGGGCGAAGGAGTTTTTCGCCGAGTTCCAGCGCGACGGCGGGGAGATCCGCAACGGGTCAGACCTGCCCCGCATCGCCCGGGCCAACAAGATCCTCGACCTGGCCAGGGCCTACGGCGTTCACGAGCCCGAGTACAGCGACGATCCGGACCACGTGCCGGCCCCGTCCGACACGTATCACTACTGAGGTTCGCTCAGGTCTGGGGTTTGTCGTCGTTGCGGTGCAGGAAGGTGTTGATCGCGCGGGCTATTCCGCGCCCTGCATAGATGCCGGCGGCGATGGACACGATGATCATCGCGATGAACATCACCAGCCAGTTGGCCCGGCTGTGACTGACGTTCCACCAGATGAACGTGAACAGCAGTGCGCAGATGAAAACGACGATGTCCCGCCAATTGCCGCGGTAGGACATCGCGGCTTCGCGGATTTCGCGAGTGCGGTCGCTCGCGTCGATCAAGCCGTCGATACGTTCGTCGATGCTGGCCTTGAGCCGCGCCTTCCGTTCGACATCTTCGGCCGGCAATCGGTCCAACAGATCGAGATCCTTGGTGATCATGCCGCGGATGTCCGGTGGTTTGAGGTTGCCTGCGATCACCCCGAGCATCGCTCCACCGGCGATGGGAGCGGCTCCGAGGGCAAGTTCGGCAATGCCCGGCATAGCTGTCCTCTCGTCAGTCCATCAACGTGGCAGCCAACGTGCCGCCCAACTCGTAGGCGCGTTCCCGGACGGCTCCGTCCACCACTGTCGTAACTTCAAGTGCGTCAGCCGCTTTGACCAACGCCAGCCCGGTCACGATCTTGTCGACCGCGCTCGCCGCACCGACCGTGTCGTTGTTGCCGTGCACCCACAGCCCGTACGGACGCCCGGCCACGTGGTCGAGGCTCGGGTAGTACACAGTATCGAAGAAGTGTTTCAACGCACCGCTCATGTAGCCGAAATTGGCTGTGGTGCCGAAAAGGTAGCCGTCCGCGGCGAGCATGTCGGTGACGGTGGCAGCTAATGCCGGGATGGACTCGACCGTGACACCGGAGATGTCCGGATCCCGCGCCCCGGCCAGCACTGCCTCGAGGAGCTCCCGCGTCGCCGGGGACGGCGTGTGATGCACCACGAGCAGTGTCTTGGTCATGAGGACTGTTGTTCCTGCATCCGCACCGCGGTACGCATGGTTTCGCGGGCCCGGCCGCGGTCACCGGCGAAGTCGTAGGCCCGGGCGAGCCGGTACCAGCGAACCCAATTGTCCGGGTCGGCTTCCAGTTCGGCCTTGACCGTCATGAACAATTCGTCAGCCGCATCGCGTTCGATGCGGCCCGAGGGCCGCGTCGGCAGCTCACTGACATCGAGTTCCATGCCCTGTTCGCGGGCGAGGCGGGCCAACCGTTGGTGTGCCAGGCCCGCCCGTAGCGTGGTGAACAGCACCCAGACCCCGATCAGCGGGAAGACCAGCAGGGCCAAGCCCAGCCCGATCGCGGCCGGCTCCCCCGAGCCGATGAAGACCAACGCGGTGCGCCCCAGCATCAGGAAGTAGACGATCAGCGCCAGGCACATGAAGCCGATCACCAGTTGGATGCGCAGCGACCGCGCGACGTCACTCACGACAGATCGAGCAGCGGTTCAATGCCGATGGTCAAACCGGGCCGTTCGGCGATCTTGCGTACGGCCAGCAGGACCCCCGGTACGAACGAGGACCGGTCCAGGCTGTCGTGCCGGATCGTCAGCGTCTCCCCCTGCGTGCCGAACAGCACCTCCTGGTGGGCGACCAGGCCTGCGAGCCGCACCGAGTGCACCGGCACGCCGTCCACGTCAGCGCCGCGGGCCCCCTCCAGACCGGTGCTGGTGGCATCCGGGTTGGGCGGCATGCCTTTTCGCGCCTCGGCGATGAGCTTCGCGGTGCGTGCAGCAGTGCCGGACGGCGCGTCAGCCTTGTGCGGGTGGTGCAGCTCGATGATCTCGACCGATTCGAAATACCGCGCCGCCTGCTGGGCGAAGTGCATGGACAGCACCGCACCGATGGCGAAGTTGGGCGCGATCAGCACCGCGGACTCCGGCTTCTCCTTGAGCCAGGCCTCCACCTGTTCGATGCGATCCCAGGTGAATCCGGTGGTCCCGACGACGGCGTGAATCCCGTTGTCGATGAGGAACTTCAGGTTGTTCATCACCACGTCGGGGTGAGTGAAGTCGATGACGACGTCGGTCTTGGCGTCGGTGAGCATGGTCAACGGATCACCCATGTCGACCCCGGCCGAAAATGTCAGATCCTCCGCGGATTCGACCGCGTGCACCATGGTCGCGCCGACTTTGCCTTTTGCTCCGAGAACACCAACTCGCATGGTTGGGAGCCTACTGCCCAAAATGGCGCCGCCTCCCTTGCACCGCGAGCGTGCGTGTCTGTTGGTGAACCCGCCGTGTTGCGTCGACATTCTGTGCACGCTCGCGATTGTGTTGACTGAGCTGCGCAAAGGTGTCAGATATCGAATGCATGTCCGAATCATGTCGGAGGCGGTCGGGTCGGCGCCCCGGCATCTACGGTGGAACCATGCGCCTGATCCCGCTGGCACCCTTCGCCGTGGCCGCCCTCGCATTTGTGGGATGTGCCGACAACGCGGCCGCCGACGCCGAGGACCTGAACGGCCGCACGTTCATCTCGGAGCAGGTGGAGGGTGCGCAGATCCCCGGCGGTGGGCCGCTGACGATCGGTTTCGACGGAAAGCAGATCAGCACCTTCGCCGGCTGCAACCACGGCTCGGGCAGCGCCGACCTGTCGGACGGCCGGATCACCGCCAACCAGCTGGCCATGACCATGATGGCCTGCCCACCGCCGGTGGGCGATGCGGATGCCTGGGTCTCGAAGTTCTTCGACGCCAAGCCAACCTGGTCCTTGTCGGGCGACACCCTCACGTTGCGCACCGACGCCGCGACGGTCACGTTGCGGGACAAGAAGGTGGTCGACCCCGATCGTCCGCTCACCGGCACCACCTGGCAGGTCACCAGCCTGGTGTCCGGGCAGGCGGTCAGCACGTCGGTGGCACTCGAACAGTCCAAGCCCACGCTGACCATCGGTGACGACGGTGCGGTCAGCGGTTCTACCGGGTGCAATCGGATCAACGGGCACGCAAACGTCTCCGGGTCGCCGGCAGTCATCGACTTCGGCCCACTGGCCACCACGAAGATGGCCTGCCCGCCCGAGGTCGCCGAGGTTGAGCAGGCCGTGCTGCGGGTGCTCAAGGGTGCGGTCCAGACGGCCATCGACGGCGACGAGCTGACACTGTCCGGCACCGACGGCAACGGGCTGGTCCTGCGCGCGCAGTGAACTTACAGCGGTGACGCCCCGCGCAGGTGTTCGAAGATCAGTGAGGTCTGCGTACCCGCCACGTCGGCTTCGGCGTTGAGGTTCTCCACCACGAACGCCCGAAGATCCTCGGTGTCACGCGCCGCCACATGCAGGATGAAGTCGTCTCCTCCGGCCAGGAAATACACGTCCATCACTTGTGGCCGGGTGCGGATATGGGCGATGAAGTTGCGTATCTTCCCGCGGGCGTTGGACTGCAAGCTCACCGAGATCATCGCTTGCAGGCTGAGCCCGACCGCGGCCGGATCGATGTCGGTGTAGAAGCCCCGGATCACCCCGAGTTCCTGGAGTCGGCGCACCCGCCCGTGGCAGGTCGATGCGGCGATACCGACCGCGTCGGCCAATGCGCTGTTGGACATGCGGGCATCGGCGTGCAGCGCGAGCAGGATGCGCCGGTCCACGTCATCGAGTTCGGGCCGAACATCCTTCGGTGATCGGGTCCCACGACCCGGCAGGCTTGACGATCCTTCATTCACGCCGCCATCCTAACGAATCTTCATCGGGGATATTGCTCAGATATCGAAGGTTCTTCACAATTATTTTCAACACACCAACTTTGAAGGAGCGATCATGCTCGTCGGCGTCCCGACCGAGATCAAGAACAATGAGTACCGGGTGGCGATCACCCCCGCGGGGGTGGCGGAGCTGACCCGCCGCGGCCACGACGTGATCATCCAGGCCGGGGCCGGTGAGGGGTCGGCCATCACCGACAACGACTTCAAGGCCGCCGGCGCCGAAATCGTGTCCACCGCCGAGCAGGTGTGGGCCGAGGCCGAACTGCTGCTCAAGGTCAAAGAACCCATCGCCGCGGAGTACGCGCGCATGCGCACCGGCCAGACCCTGTTCACCTACCTGCACCTGGCCGCGTCCAAGGAATGCACCGACGCCCTGCTGGCCTCGGGCACTACCTCCATCGCCTACGAGACCGTGCAGACCGCCGATGGTGCGCTTCCTCTATTGGCCCCGATGAGTGAGGTTGCCGGACGACTGTCGGCGCAGGTCGGGTCCTACCACCTGATGCGCACCCAGGGCGGGCGCGGCGTGCTGATGGGCGGGGTGCCCGGTGTCGCCCCGGCCGAGGTCGTCGTCATCGGTGGTGGCGTGGCCGGCTACAACGCCGCACGCATCGCCAAGGGCATGGGTGCCCACGTCACGGTGTTCGACCTGAACATCAACACCCTGCGCAAGATCGACAACGAGACCAACGCCGGCATCGAAACCCGCTACTCGTCCTCACTGGAACTCGAAGAGGCCGTCAAGAAGGCCGACCTGGTGATCGGCGCGGTGTTGATCCCGGGCGCCAAGGCCCCCAAGCTGGTCACCAATGCCACCGTCGCCCATATGAAGCCGGGCGCGGTACTGGTCGACATCGCCATCGACCAGGGTGGCTGCTTCGAGGATTCCCGGCCCACCACCCACGACGATCCGACGTTCAGCGTGCACGACACGGTGTTCTACTGCGTGGCCAACATGCCCGGCGCCGTGCCGCGCACCTCCACCTTCGCACTGACCAACGCCACCATGCCCTACGTACTCAAACTGGCCGACAAGGGCTGGAAGGCAGCCTGCGCCGACGACGCAGCACTGGCCAAGGGCCTGTCCACACACGAAGGCAAGCTGCTCTCCGAACAAGTCGCCGCCGACCTCGATATGCCGTTCACCGATCCGGCCACGTTCTTGGCCTGATCCCACCCCACCGTCGCCCGGCTGGAGCTCGCTCCGGCCGGGCGACGCGCATTCCCCGGCGGCGCACTTTTCTTGACACGTGTCAAGTATGGTGGCCTTCATGCTGCAGGAGTTGTTTCCGATCGTCCCGACGACGACACGTGACGCGCTCGCCGCCTTCGACGCGGCCGACGCCGTCGAGCCAGAATTCATGCTGGGCACCTGGCACGGTGCTGAATTGCCCACCGGACATCCGATGGACGGCCTACTGGCGGCCAGCGGCTGGTGGGGCAAGCAGTTCGTCGACGGTGAGACCGTCCACCCGCTGCTGTTCCCCTCCGGTGACGGCACATCGCTGTGGGCCCTCAATCCCGTGCTGGCCTTCGGCGGCCTGGCCGTATCGAACAAGGTTCCGCTACTTCGGAATCGGTCGATGGTGGCCCCTATCGCCGCGTTGCGGCCCGTGCTGCAGACCCGGGCCCCTAAAGCGCGGTTGCGTACCACCCGATACCGCGGCGTGGACACCGCGACGATGATCTATGACCAGCTGCCCATCAACGACGTGTTCCGGCGGCTCTCCGACGACGCCGTCATCGGCGCCATGGACCTGCGGAACTCACTCAAACCGTATTTCTTCGTCCTACAGCGCGACGAGTCACTGCGGGTGACCTAGCTGCCACCCGTACGCGCGCTGTTCACCGAAGATTCGACCGGTGGCTCCACGTCGATGCTTGGATCGAAAGGGCAAGCGTTACAAGGCCTTTTCCTCCGATCGACGTTCCAGGACTGAGGAGTCACCCATGGTCAACCTGCCCGTCGCGCACCAGCCCCGCCCGTTGCTGCCCGAGCTCTCGGAGTTCTTCGCCGGGATCACCCCGTTCGCCAGCCTGCGACCGATCTTCGAGCGCAACCTCATGCGCATCGAGGACGAGGTCACCGAGGACCACTACGAACTTCGCGCCGAGATCCCCGGTATCGATGCCGCCAACGACGTTCAGATCACCGTGGCCGACGGCCAACTGACCGTGAAGGCCGAGCGTTCCGAGCGCGCCGACACCACCGCACGCTCGGAGTTTTCCTACGGTTCCTTCCTGCGCACCGTGACGCTGCCCGCCGAGGCCGACGAGGACAACATCACCGCAGGCTACGAGCGCGGCATCCTGACCGTGCGCGTGCCGTTGTCGCAGAACCCGGCCGGCGCCCGGCAGATCCCGATCCAAGACGCCGAGAACGGCTCGGCGGCAATAGGATCCGGCGAGCACTCAGAGTAAGGACGGCAGCACCAGCGCGGTCAGCTCACCGATGAGCGGTCGCAGGTTCTCGGCCTTGGGGTCATGGGCCTGCGACCGCGTCATCATCACCAACAACAACCGTTGCCCGTCGGGGCCGAAAGCGATTCCGGCGTCGTTGGTGCTGCCGTAATCCCCACTGCCGGTCTTGTCTGCGGTGGTCCAACCCTCCGGAAGACCGGCACGCATGCTCGAGGTCTGATTGGCCCGCATCCAGTCTTCCAACAGGCCGCGCTGCGACGGGCTCAATGCGTCCCCCGCCAAAATCGCACGGTATCCGACTGCCAGCGCCGCGGGGGTGCTGGTGTCCCTCGGGTCCCCGGGTATCGCCGAATTCAGCTCGACTTCCCAGCGGTCCAGGCGGGTGCGCTCGTCGCCGACGCTGCGGGCAAAGGCGGTGACGGCCGCCGGCCCGCCAATGGTCTTCAGCAGCAGGTTGGCCGCGGTGTTGTCACTGCGCTGCAGCGCCGCCTGACACAGCTCGGCCAACGTCATCTCAGCACCGGCCCGCGTCTCGGTGACAGGCGAGTTCGGCACGAGTGCGTCGGCGTCGACGAACACCCGGTTGTCCAGTGAGATCTCGCCCCGCTCGGCCAGCTGCAGCACCCGCGCAGCGGCGTAGCCCTTGAACGTCGAGCACATCGCGAATATCTGGTCGGCACGGTGAGTGAGAGTCCGCCCGGAATCCAGGTTGGATGCGTACAAGCCGATCAGGACGTTGTCCCGACGCTCCAGTTCCGCCAGCTGGTCATCGATCGGTGCCGCGAATGCCGGTGCGACGCCTCCGACGCCGGCACCGACGGCAGCTGCCGCCACGAGCGAACCGATCAGTACGTTGCGCCGCGAGAGTCCGGTCATTGGACCCAGCGTAGCGGGTCAGCCGGCGATAGTTTGAAGCTGTTGCGGCAAAGCCTTTTTCGAACCATAGGGACCGAGCACGGCAGCACCGTAGTCGCGAGACAGCAACTGGTGAGCGACGGCGTTGACCTCTTCGAGGGTGACCGCCTCGATCTGGGCCAACGTGTGATCGATGGTCCGGTGCTCACCGTAATTGAGTTCGCTACGGCCGATCCGGTGCATACGTGATCCGGAATCCTCCAGCCCGAGCACCAGCCCGCCGCGCAACGAGCCCTTCGCGATCCGGCATTCGTCGGCGGTGATCCCGTCTCTGGCAACAGCTTCCAGAACTTCGGTGGTCACCCGCACCACTTCGTCGAACCGTTCCGGCTGACATCCCGCGTACACCGACAGCGCCCCGCTGTCGGCGAAGGTGTCCACCGTCGAGTACACCGAGTAGGCCAGGCCGCGTGATTCGCGAATCTGTTGGAACAGACGGGAACTCAAGCCACCGCCGAGTGCGGTGTTGAGCACCGACAGCGCCCACCGATGCTCCCAGTGCCGACCGGGCGTGCGAACCCCCAGTGACACATGGGACTGCTCCCCGTCGCGGTCGACCACGAGCAGCGCCGGCTTGCCACCGACGCGTCCCGAACCCTTGCGGGGAGCCACCGCAGAACGGCCGACTTCCAGCCGCGGACCGAAATGCTCTCGGACCAACGACACCACCACATCGTGGTCGATGTTGCCGGCCACCGCCACGATCATCCGTTCGGGCGTGTAACGACGGACGTGGAACGAATGCAGCTGCGCACGCGTCATCGTCTCGATCGACTCGACGCTGCCGATCACCGGACGCCCCACCGGATGGTCGCCGAACATCGCCGAGAGGAAGACGTCACCGAGGCTGTCCTCGGGATCGTCGTCGCGCATGGCGATCTCTTCGAGGACGACGTCGCGCTCCACCTCGACATCCTCGGTGGCACAACGCCCCCGCAACACGACATCGGCCACCAAGTCGACCGCGAGTTCGAGGTCGGAGTCGAGCACATGCGCGTAGTAACAGGTGTGCTCGCGCGTGGTGAACGCGTTCAGCTCACCGCCGACGGCATCGACGGCCTGCGCGATGTCGACCGCGCTGCGTGTCGGGGTGGCCTTGAACAGCAGGTGCTCCAAGAAGTGGGCGGCACCCGCGACGCTTCGTCCCTCGTCGCGGGAGCCGACACCCACCCAGACCCCGACCGATGCCGAACGCACCGACGGGATGTACTCGGTGACCACCCGGAGTCCGCCGGGCAGATCTGTCCGGCGGACGTCAGTGGTATTCAGTGCAGACGCCTTGGGTAGTGCCGAGCCGATCAGGACTCGGCAGCCGGGGCGGCTTCGGCCGGAGCCGCAGCGCCGTCGGCAGCCGCCTCGGCGTCGGCCGGAGCCGCGCCCTCTGCCTGCTCCTCGTCGACGAGCACCAGCGAGATCTTGCCGCGGTTGTCGATGTCGGCGATTTCGACGCGCAGCTTGTCGCCGACCTTCACCACATCCTCGACCTTGGCGATGCGCTTGCCACGTCCCAGCTTGGAGATGTGGACCAGGCCGTCACGCCCCGGCAGCAGCGACACGAAGGCGCCGAAATCGGTGGTCTTGACGACCGTACCGAGGAACCGCTCGCCGATCTTGGGCAGCTGCGGGTTGGCGATCGCGTTGATCTTGTCGATCGCGGCCTGCGCGGACAGTCCGTCGGCCGCACCCACGAACACCGTGCCGTCGTCCTCGATGGAGATCTGGGCGCCGGTCTCCTCGGTGATCGAGTTGATCATCTTGCCCTTGGGCCCGATGACCTCGCCGATCTTGTCGACCGGAACCTTGATGGTGGTGATCCGCGGTGCGTACGGGCTCATATCGTCGGGGCGGTCGATCGCCTCGGCCATCACGTCGAGGATGGTCAGCCGCGCATCCTTGGCCTGGCTCAGCGCACCGGCCAGCACCTTGGACGGGATGCCGTCCAGCTTGGTGTCCAACTGCAGCGCGGTGACGAAGTCCTTGGTGCCGGCGACCTTGAAGTCCATGTCACCGAAGGCGTCTTCGGCGCCGAGGATGTCGGTCAGCGCGACGTAACGGGTCTCACCGTCGACAGTGTCCGAGACCAGACCCATGGCGATGCCGGCCACCGGCGCCTTCAGCGGCACACCCGCGTTCAGCAGCGACAGCGTCGAGGCACACACCGACCCCATCGAGGTCGAACCGTTGGAGCCCAATGCCTCCGACACCTGCCGGATCGCGTACGGGAACTCCTCGACGCTGGGCAGCACCGGAACCAGCGCACGCTCGGCCAGCGCACCGTGGCCGATCTCGCGGCGCTTGGGCGAGCCGACGCGACCGGTCTCACCGGTCGAGTACGGCGGGAAGTTGTAGTGGTGCATGTAACGCTTGGTGGTCTCGGGCCCCAGCGAGTCGATCTGCTGGGCCATCTTGACCATGTCCAGCGTGGTGACACCCATGATCTGGGTCTCGCCGCGCTCGAACAGCGCGCTGCCGTGCGCCCGCGGGATCACGGCGACCTCGGCCGACAACGCCCGGATGTCGGTGATGCCGCGGCCGTCGATGCGGAAGTGATCGGTCAGGATGCGCTGGCGCACAAGCTTTTTGGTCAGCGACCGGAATGCGGCGCCGATTTCCTTCTCACGCCCGGCGAAGGTCTCGCCCAGACGCTCGAGCACCTCGACCTTGATCTCGTTGGTGCGGTCGTCGCGATCGTGCTTGCCGGCGATGGTCAGGGCCTCCGACAGAGCGTCGGTGGCCACCGACGCCACGGCGTCGTACGCGTCCTGCTCGTAATCGGGGAACACCGGGTATTCGCCAGTGGGCTTGGCGGCCTTCTCGGCCAGCGCCTGCTGAGCGGTGCACAGCTCCTTGATGAACGGCTTGGCTGCCTCGAGACCCTCGGCGACGACGGCCTCGGTGGGGGCACCGGCACCGCCGGCGATCAAGTCGATGACATTTTCGGTGGCCTCAGCCTCGACCATCATGATCGCGACATCGCCGTCTTCGAGCACCCGGCCCGCGACGACCATGTCGAAGACAGCCTTCTCCAGCTGCTCGACCGTCGGGAAGGCGACCCACTGGCCGTCGATCAGGGCGACGCGGGTGCCGCCGACGGGCCCGGAGAACGGCAGCCCGGCGAGCTGGGTCGACGCCGAAGCGGCGTTGATAGCCAGTACGTCGTAGAGGTCCTTGGGATCCAGGCTCAGCACGGTGACCACGACCTGGATCTCGTTGCGCAGGCCGTCGACGAACGACGGACGCAGCGGGCGGTCGATCAGGCGGCAGGTCAGGATCGCGTCGGTGGAGGGACGGCCCTCACGGCGGAAGAACGAGCCGGGGATACGGCCCGCGGCGTACATGCGCTCCTCGACATCGACCGTCAGCGGGAAGAAGTCGAAGTGGTCTTTGGGGTTCTTGCTGGCGGTGGTCGCGCTCAGCAGCATGGTTTCGTCATCGAGGTAAGCGACGACGGAGCCGGCGGCCTGCTGCGCGAGCCGGCCGGTCTCGAAACGGATGGTGCGGGTGCCGAAGCGCCCGTTGTCCAGGGTTGCGGTGGATTCGAACACACCGTCTTCAAGTTCAACTACAGACATAGAGTCCGTTGGCCTCTTTCGAATTCATTCAACTGTTTCGCGTCGTCACGCTGGCGATACGCCATGGGGCCTGGATACGGCTACGGCCGTCGATCGAAGCGGCCGGATGGACCCGCCAATGGGGTTCCGGCAGCCACTACCGAAGACCGCCCGACCAGGCGGGCCCGATATGACTCGCAGGAACAACGCCCGCGGACCGCGGGTGTCGCACCTGTGTTCAGCGCAGATTCCAGCCGCCGAACGCCCTCATGTTACACGGCAGCAACGGCCTGATCGGCATCCGTGGCAGCTAGGACACGTCCTCGACACATACGGTGAACTGGCGTTCCGGGTAGGCGTAACCGACTCCGCTGGCGCACTGATCGACGTTCGACACTCCGCGCAGCACCTCGGTGGCCCGTTGCCGGTGTGGCGCAGACGAATCCGCGCAGTCAACCCGATACGGGTCCTTGTCGTTCTCGGGATCGATGCTCATGCACGTGCCGGTGAGCCAGTCGATGTCCAGACACAGCGTCTGGGTCTCGTCGCTGAACGCGCTGCGCACGGAGTAATAGGTATCGACGTCGCCCGGGCATTGATCGCTGTCGGTGACCGTGGAGATCACCTTGTAGTTCGACGCGTCGCTTCCGCACTCCGCATGGCTGGCGTCCGGGCGGTCGTACGTGCCGCTCATCTTCAGGCAGTCCCCTGCCTTCATGTCCGCGGCTGCCGCGGATGAGCAGGCGGTCAGGCCGCCGACGAAAAGTATCGCGGCTGCCCCGAGAGGGGCAGCCGCGGAAAGTGGTGGCATCGACGCCGCGTCAGCGACGCAGCCCGAGGCGCTCGATCAGCGAACGGTACCGCGCCACGTCAACCTGGGCGACGTACTTCAGCAGCCGGCGACGACGGCCGACGAGCAGCAGCAGGCCGCGACGCGAGTGGTGGTCGTGCTTGTGCTGCTTGAGGTGCTCGGTCAGATCCGAGATCCGCTTGGTCAGCAGGGCGACCTGGGCCTCCGGCGAACCGGTGTCGGTCTCGTGCAGACCGTAGCTGCTCAGGATTTCTTTCTTCTGCTCGGCAGTAAGCGCCACGAAATAACTCCATCATTTTCAGTTCCGCGAACAAATTCTCGGTGCAGCCACCGCGGACTGCAGCATGCACCGGATCGGCAGGAAGTCTAGCAGCCCGCTAGTGCGCAGCCAGAATCGAGCGGGCCCGCTCGGTGTCCGCCTCCATCGCCACCACGAGGTCCTCGACTGACTCGAACTTCTCCATGCCGCGGATCCGGGCGACGAAGTCGACCGCCACATGCTGCCCGTACAGGTCGGCGTTGGTATCGAGCACGAACGCTTCGACGGTGCGTGTCCTGCCGGAGAAGGTCGGGTTGGTGCCGACGGAGACAGCGGCCTCGTACCGCTCGCCCGGGATGACGGTGCCCATCACCGGGCCGTGCCCCAACACGGTGAACCAGGCGGCGTAGACGCCATCGGCAGGAATCGCCGAGAACATCGGCGGCGCCACGTTGGCCGTCGGGAATCCGAGCACCCGGCCGCGGCCGTCGCCACGCACCACCACACCCTCGACGCGATGCGGGCGGCCCAGGGCTTCGGTGGCGGCCACCATGTCACCGGCGTCGACGCATGACCGGATGTATGTCGACGAGAACGTGACCCGCTCGTCGCGGCGCTCGGCGTCGAGTGTCTCGGTCACCAACGACATGCTCTCGACGGCGAAGCCGAAGCGCTCCCCTGCTGCGCGCAACATCGTCACGTTGCCTGCCGCCTTCTTGCCGAAGGTGAAGTTCTCGCCCACCACCACTTCGAGCACGTGCAGGTCTTCCACCAGCAGTTCGTGGATGTAGCGCTCCGGGGTGAGCTTCATGAAATCCGTGGTGAACGGCATGACCAGGAACACGTCGACGCCGAGCTCCTCGACCAGCTCGGCACGCCGGGTCAGTGTGGTCAACTGCGCCGGGTGACTCCCGGGAAACACCACTTCCATCGGATGGGGATCGAAGGTCATGAGAACCATCGGCACTCCCCGCGATCGCCCGGCTTTCACCGCATGGCTGATCAGCTCCGCGTGTCCACGGTGAACCCCGTCGAACACCCCGATGGTGACCACACACCTGCCCCAGTCCGTGGGGATCTCGTCCTGCCCACGCCAGCGCTGCACGCAATCAGCCTACGACCCGAAGGCGGCACGGTCTGCTCTAGATCCCCCGATCAGGTGATGATTGCCTAAACTTTCCTACTGTGAGTCCCGACGGTAACCATCAAGACCTCTCCTCGGTTGCCCAGGACTACCTGAAAGTCATCTGGACGGCCCAAGAGTGGTCTCGCGAAAAGGTCAGCACGAAACTGCTGGCCGAGCGGATCGGCGTGTCCGCCTCCACTGCGTCGGAATCGATTCGCAAGCTCGCCGACCAGGGCCTGGTCCATCACGAGAAATACGGCGCCGTGACGCTGACGGACGCGGGTCGGCGCGCGGCGCTGGCGATGGTCCGACGGCACCGGCTGATGGAGACCTTCCTGGTCCAGGAGCTGGGCTACGGCTGGGACGAGGTGCACGACGAGGCCGAGATCCTGGAGCACGCGGTGTCCGACCTGATGCTCGACCGCATCGACGCCAAGCTGGGCCACCCTACGCGCGATCCGCACGGCGATCCCATCCCGGCCGCCGACGGCCAGGTGCCCACCCCTCCGGCCCGCCAGTTGTCGGCGTGTCAGGACGGCGACGCCGGCACCGTGGCGCGGATCTCGGATGCCGATCCGGAGATGCTGCGCTATTTCGACAGCGTCGGCATCAGCCTCGATTCCAGGGTGCGGGTGCTGGCGCGGCGTGATTTCGCCGGCGTGATCTCGGTGGCGGTGGGAAGACCGGGCGAACCCGACGATCCGTCCGGACCGGACGATACGAGCATTCAGGTCGAGCTCGGCAATCCGGCGGCGGAGGCGATCTGGGTCGTCGCCAGCTGACGACACGCGAGAGACGATCATCGCGATTTTTACCCGTGCGGCCTAGCCGATTCAGCACCAAGATGTCCTGTTCGTGACTGTCTCTCTGCACTGGTTCCTGCCCACCTACGGCGACAGCCGGTTGATCGTCGGCGGCGGCCACGGCACGCCCGCAGGCGCTGCCGGCGGCGACCGGGAAGCCTCGATCGATTACCTGGCCTCGATCGTGCGCTCGGCGGAACGATTTGGTTTCACCGGCGCGCTGATCCCCACCGGTGCCTGGTGCGAGGACGCGTTCGTCACCGCAGCGCTGCTGGCCCGGGAGACCACCTCACTGGCGTTCCTGGTGGCGTTCCGCCCCGGCCTGGTCAGCCCGACCTTGTCGGCCCAGATGGCCGCGACGTTCGCCCGGCATGCCCCGGGACGGATCCTGCTCAACGTCGTCGTCGGTGGTGAGGCGCATGAGCAGCGGGCCTTCGGCGACCACCTCGACAAGGACGCCCGGTATGCGCGTTGCGACGAGTTCCTCGACGTGGTGCGGCGGCTGTGGGCCGGCGAGACCGTGACCCACAAGGGCGAGTACATCGACGTCGAAGAGGCTTCGCTGGCGTTGCCGCCCACTCCGGTGCCGCCGCTGTACTTCGGCGGCAGCTCGCAGGCCGCGGGACCCGTGGCAGCCCGGCACTCCGACGTCTACCTGACCTGGGGCGAGCCCCCAGCCGCGGTGCGCGAGAAGATCGAGTGGATCCGCGCACTCGGCGAGGAGCAGGGACGCAAACTGCGTTTCGGCATCCGCCTGCACACCATTTCGCGGGATACCTCCGAGGAGGCGTGGGCGCAGGCCGACCGGCTGGTCGCCGCGCTCGACGAGGAGACCGTGGCCGCGGCACAGGCCGGCCTGGCCCGCAGCCAGTCCGAGGGCCAGAAGCGCATGCGTGCCCTGCACGAGGCCAACCGCGCCAACGGCACCTGGAGCGACGCCCGCAGCCTGGAGATCGCACCCAACCTGTGGTCGGGCGTCGGGCTGGTCCGCGGCGGTGCGGGTACCGCTCTGGTCGGCAGCCACACCGAGGTGGCCGACCGCATCGCCGAGTACGCCGAGATCGGCATCGACGAGTTCATCTTCTCGGGCTATCCGCATCTGGAGGAGTTGTTCTGGTTCGGCGAGGGCGTGGTGCCGATCCTGCGTGAGCGCGGGCTTTTCGGCGGCGGCGCCCAATCCGGTGCGCCGGCCTCGATTCCGTTCGTCGGTACGTCGCGATGACGGACCTGGCCGGCGCCGTTCGTATCTCCTCGGCTCAGGCGGCGCTGACGGTGGCCGCCGAGCTGTCGAGGTCGTTCGCCGAGGGTGCCGGCGCACGTGACGCGCACCGGATCCCGCCGCACGAACAGATTCAGGCACTGAAGGATTCGGGGTTGCTGGCCCTGACCGTGCCGGTCGAGCACGGCGGGCTCGACGTTCCCGTCGAGGTGCTCGCCGAGGTGCTGAGACTGATCGCGCACGGTGATCCGTCCATCGGCCAGATCCCGCACTCGCATTTCACCTTCCTGGAGGCCCTGCGACTGCAAGGCACCCCGGAACAACAGGCGTACTTCTACGGACTGGTCCTGGACGGGGCGTTGTTCGCCAACGCCCAGTCCGAACGCGGCCCGCACCCGATCGACGTCGACACCACCACACTGACGGCTTCGGAGGCCGGCTACGTCCTGCGCGGCCGTAAGTACTACTCCACCGGGGCGTTGTTCGCCGACTGGCTGATCGTGCGCGCCTCACGCTCCGACGGCTCGGCGCAGGTGCCGACGGCCGCCACACCCAAGGCCATCGCATTCGTCCCCCGCGATGCGTCCGGCGTCGAGGTCATCGACGACTGGGACGGGATGGGCCAGCGGACGACGGCCTCGGGCACGGTCACGCTCGATGCCGTCGAGGTGCCGGCCGCGCACGTGGTCGAGTTCAGCCCGATCTTCACGCAACCCACGGTGTACGGGGCCCGGGCCCAGCTGCTGCATGCGGCGCTCGACGTCGGTATCGCGACGGCCGCTCTGGAAGAAGCCGTGCGCCAGGCCGCCAAGGCCCGGCCGCATTTCGAGGCGTCGGTGCCCAGCGCCGTCGAGGACCCGACCCTGGTGCAGGCGGCCGGTGAGCTGACCGTGACGGTGCGGGCCGCGCAGGCGCTGCTCGCCGAGGCCGCCCGCCAGGTCGACACGGCCCGGGGCGATCTCACTGAGGACAGCGCTGCGGAGGCCTCGATCGCGGTGGCGATCGCCAAGGTGGCGGCCGCCCGGGCCGCGGTGGATGCCGGCAGCGCACTGTTCGAGTTCGGCGGGACCCGCAGCGCGTCGGCATCCGGCAATCTGTCGCGCTACTGGCGCGATGCGCGCACCCACACCCTGCACGACGCGACCCGCTGGAAGATCCGCCACATCGGCAACTACACCCTGTCCGGCACGAAACCCCCCCGGCACGGCCAACTTTGAGTCGGGACAGCTACAACGTGGCCGGCCGCAGCACCACCACGTTCTTGGTGCGCTTGGGCCCATCCTCGAGCAGTGCGATGACCCGCCCGTCGGGCGCGGTGGCGGCGTACACCCCGTCGATGCCGGCCGGTTTCAATGCCCGTCCGTGGCGGGTGTCCTCGGTTTCGGCGTCGGTCAGGTCGCGACGCGGAAACCCGATCAGGCAGGCCTCGTCGAGCGAATAGCTCAGCCTGGCATGGTCGGCGAGGTCGTCCAAGGTGCGGGCCTCGTCCAAGCCGTACCGGCCAACCTTGGTGCGCCGCAACGCGGTCAGATGTCCGCCCACACCGAGCGTGGCACCCACATCGCGGGCCAGCGCGCGGATGTAGGTGCCGGACGAGCAGTCCACCTCGACGTCCACGTCGGCGAAATCGTCCACGCGTCGAACCGCGGTGACATCGAACCGGTCGATCCGCACGGGTCGCGCGGCCAGTTCGACGGTCTGCCCTTCACGGACCAGCTTGTAGGCCCGCTGGCCGCCCACCTTGATCGCGCTGACCGCCGACGGCACCTGCGCGATGTCGCCACGCAGTGCCGCCACTGCGGACTCGAGCTGCCGATCTGTCACGTGCGCGGCCGAAACGGTCTGCAACACTTCGCCTTCGGCGTCTTCGGTGGTCG
Organism: Mycolicibacterium senegalense; assembly: GCF_019645875.1. Classification (GTDB taxonomy): domain Bacteria; phylum Actinomycetota; class Actinomycetes; order Mycobacteriales; family Mycobacteriaceae; genus Mycobacterium; species Mycobacterium senegalense. The sequence continues at coordinate 3,690,398 of NZ_CP081000.1, forward strand.
TGGTCTGGCCCAGCCGGATCGTGGCGGAATAGGACTTGTCCGTGGCGGTCAGCAAGCCGAGGATCTTGGTGGCCCGTTCAATCCCGACCACCAGTACACCGGTTGCCATCGGGTCCAGCGTGCCGGCGTGGCCGACCTTGCGGGTGCCGAACAGCCGCCGGCAACGTCCCACCACGTCATGGCTGGTCATCCCGGCCGGCTTGTCGACGATCACCAGGCCGGCCTCTGGAACCGGTCGGCTCACAGCACGATCGCCGTCAGCGTCACACCGTCACGGACCGACCAGCGGCCGTCCAGCGCGGTCAACGGTGGGCCGTGTTCGGCGGCGGGGTCGATGAGGATCTGGGACCGGAAGGTTCCGGCGGTACCGGACGTATCCACCCCGAAGGTGATGTGGGCATCCTCGAACCCGAGCCAGCGGTGCGTCAGCGGATACCAGACCTTGTAGGTGGCCTCCTTGGCGCAGAACAGGATTCGATCCCAATGCAGGCCGTCGGGCAAAGCGCCGATTTCCGAGCGCTCCAACGGTAGCGAGATGGCACCCAGAACCCCGTCGGGCAGCACGTCGTGCGGTTCGGCGTCGATGCCGACCGAGCGCACCCCGCCGGCCCGGCCCACCACCGCGCCGCGAAACCCCTGGGTGTGCGTCAGGCTGCCGACGATCCCGTCCGGCCAGCACGGTTCGCCCTTGTCCCCCTTGAGAATCGGCACCGGACTCACGCCCAGCTCACTCAACGCCTGGCGGGCGCAGTAGCGCACAGTGGTGAACTCGTTGCGCCGCTTGGCCACCGCGCGAGCCACGAGCGCTTCCTCCTCGGGCAGCGTTGGCAAGCCCGGCGGGTCGTCGTACATCTCCGCGGCGGCCAGCTTGCCCGGCAGGTCGGGCAGCACCTGCCCCAGCAACGTGTCGTTCATGCGCGCCTGGCCTTGATCCGCTCCTGCATCTGCTGAGCGTGGGCGCGCATCTCCGCGGTGATCTGGAAATGGCCGCCGAACTCGTTGAGATAACCGGGCGCGTAGTTGGGGTCGGGCAGGATCTGACGCAACCATCGGAAGGGCTTGCGGCGACGCCACTCGCGCGGATAGCCCACCGAAACCTCTTCGAAGCGCACGTCGTCGTACCAGGTGGTCCGGGGGATGTGCAGGTGGCCGTAGACCGAGCAGATCGCGTTGTAGCGGGTGTGCCAGTCCTTGGTGGCTGTCGTCCCGCACCACAGCGAGAACTCGGGATAGAACATCGCATCGCAGGGTTCCCGAACCAACGGGAAATGGTTGACCAGGACCGTCGGGGTCATCCAGTCCAGATCGTCGAGCCGCTTGCGGGTGACCTCGACCCGATCACGGCACCATGCGTCCCGGGTCGCATACGGCTCACTGGACAGCAGGAACTCGTCGGTGCCGACGACGTTGCGGTCCCGGGCGATGGCCAGCCCCTCAGCCTTGCTGGAGGCGCCCTCGGGCAGGAACGTGTAGTCGTAGAGCAGGAACATCGGCACGATCGTGGCCGGGCCGCCCTGCTCGGTCCATACCGGGAACGGGTGCTCGGGGGTGATGACGCCCATCTGGTCGCACATGTCGACCAGGTAGTCGTAACGCGCCCGGCCGAAGATCTGCATCGGGTCCTTGTTGGTGGTCCACAGTTCGTGGTTCCCGGGGACCCAGATGACCTTGGCGAACCGCTTGCGCAGCAGGTCCAGGGCCCACCGGATCTCGTCCGTGCGCTCACCCACGTCGCCGGCGACGATCAGCCAATCGTCCGGCGACGCCGGGTACAACGACTCGGTGACCGGCTTGTTCCCCGTGTGCCCGGTATGCAGATCGCTGATCGCCCACAGAATCGGCTGCCGGTCTCTCGACTCGTGATCAATCACAGTTGCACCACCACAACGGACCAGCCTAACCGGGCGCCGGGCGTGCGCGTCGTTGACAACTAGAACAGGTTCTCGTTTATGGTCGAGTCCGTTGCGACCGACCGCTACACTCCCCGCAAGCCGGGGAACGTTTTGCCACCGAATTGATGAGGGGGTGTGATGGCCGCCAAGTTGCGACTCCTGTCGGCGTCGACAGGGTTGGTTGCGGCGCTGGTATCGGCGGTGATCGTGGGGTGGCAGTCGAACCCGACCGAAGGGGCGGCCGGCCCGCTTCACCTCGACGTCACCGACCTGCCGATGACCAATGTGTCCACGACCATCAAGTGGCCGGTCATCGAGACCACCGACCCGTCGCCGTTCGATCCGTGCAACGACATCCCGTTCGACGCGGTGCAACGGATCGGTCTGGCCGTCACCCCACCGGAGCCCGAGGACAGCCTGCGCTGTCACTACGACGCGGGCAATTACCAGATGGCCGTCGAGGCGTTCGTCTGGCGCACCTACGAGGAGACCATCCCGCCCGACGCCGTCGAACTGGATGTCGACGGGCACCGGGCCGCGCAGTACTGGATCATGAAGCCCACGGACTGGAACGATCGGTGGTGGGTCACCTGCATGATCGCGTTCGACACCAGCTACGGCGTGATCCAGCAGTCGCTGTTCTACTCGCCCATTCATTCTCCGGACCGCCCGGACTGCCTGCAGACCAACCTGCAGCGGGCCCACGAATTGGCGCCCTACTACAAGTTCTGACATCCGGCGATACGTAGCCTGGCTACGTGAGCACATTGCGCCGCTACACCGGCAAGGCCGCCAGCCGGATTCTGGGTCTGCCGCCGCACGAGACCGACTTCACCGTGCAGCACGGTCTGCGAGTACCGATGCGCGACGGTGTCGAACTGATCGCCGACCACTACGCGCCCGTCACGGCCCGTCCCGCCGGTACCTTGCTGGTGCGCGGGCCCTACGGTCGTCGCTTCCCGTTCTCGGCGGTGTTCGCCCAGGTCTACGCGGCGCGCGGTTACCACGTGGTGTTGCAGAGTGTTCGCGGCACATTCGGCTCCGGTGGCCAGTTCACGCCGATGGTCCACGAGATGGCCGACGGGGCCGACACCGTGGCCTGGCTGCGAGATCAGCCGTGGTTCACCGGATCGTTCGCCACGGTGGGGCTGTCATATCTCGGCTTCACCCAATGGGCTCTGCTGGCCGATCCGCCACCGGAGATGAAGGCGGCCGTGATCACCGTCGGCCCGCATGATTTCAGCGAATCAGCTTGGGGCACCGGGGCGTTCACCCTCAACGACTTCCTCGGCTGGAGCGCGATGGTGGCCCGTCAAGAGGATCCCGGTGTCCTCCAGGCGCTCGCCCGCCAACTACGAGGACCCGCCGAACTGGCCAAGGCGACCGCCGGCTTGCCGATGGGCGCGGCCGGGCGTCGGTTGCTGGGCACCGGTGCCCCATGGTTCGAATCCTGGCTGGACCACCCCGAACGCGATGACCCGTTCTGGGAATTGCTGCGGTTCGACGAGGCTCTCCAGCACGTCGAGGTGCCCATTCTGTTGCTCAGCGGATGGCAGGACCTTTTCCTGGACCAGACGCTGGAGCAGTACGAACAGCTGCACCGGCGCGGTGTCCCGGTGGCGTTGACCGTGGGACCGTGGACCCACGGTCAGCTGCTGACCAAGGGCCTCTCGACCGTGATCGGCGAATCGCTGCAGTGGCTGGGCGCCCACCTGTCGGGCGACGGCCAGACCGACCGCAGCACGGTCCGGGCCCATGTCAACGGGCACGGTTGGGTCGAGCTGGCCGACTGGCCGCCGGACATGGGTGAGCATGAGTTGTTCCTGCAACCAGCGGGGCGCCTGGGCGAGGCACCGCCGCCGGAAACCGCACCGCCGTCCAGCTTCGTCTACCACCCGGCCGACCCCACCCCCACGGTGGGCGGCCGACTGCTGGCCGCGACGGGTGGCTACCGCGACGACACCCGGCTGGCCCGGCGCAAGGATGTGCTGACGTTCACGGGTGACCCGCTTGCGGCAGACCTCTACGTGGCGGGCAATCCGGTCGTCGAGCTGACGCACAGTAGCGACAACCCGCACCACGACATCTTCGTCCGGATCAGTGAGGTGGACGCGAAAGGCCGGTCCCGCAACGTCTCTGACGCGTTCCGACGGTTGAACGGTCACACCGGACCGGTACACCTGGAGTTGGACGCGGTCGCGCACCGGTTCAAGGCCGGATCACGGATCCGGGTGCTGATCGCCGGCGGCTCACACCCGCGCTTCGCGCGCAATCTGGGCACCGCCGAACCGGCGATCTCCGGTTCGCAACTGGTACGCGCCACGCATACCGTGCATCACGGCCAGGGCGGACTGTCCCGGGTCTTGTTACCGGCCGGACCGGTACCGCCGTCAGCCGACTGAGGTCCGCACCCGCTCGGCGATGTCACGCAACACGGCGTCGTCGTGCACCGGCAGGTCCCAATCCGCCGGCACGGGCAGATCAACCCAGCTCTTGCACCCGGCGAATTCAGGCGCGCGGGCCAGCCGGATCGGGGTGCGCAGCGGGCTGGCTTGGACGACCAGCACGGTCAGGCGGTGCTTGGGCCGAAAATCGAGCCGATCGGCGCGCACCGATTCGGCGGTCCAGATGTGCAGATCGGCGAGTTCCTCGATCGCCTCCGGCCGGTTGACCTCCACTGCGGCAACAACTTTCGCGCCGGCTCGAATGATCACCGAATCATCGGTGCTGTCTGCCGCGGCAGCGTCGAGCAGATCGGTGTGTGGTGGCCGCACCCGCTCGGCATGGCTGTGCGCGACCGTCGGGAAAAGCGCGAACTCGGGGGCGGCCACCGAGAATCGTTTCTCGCGGATGCCGCCCTTGCGAAGCAGCACCGTCTGGCGTCCGTCCAGGAGGGCGTGCACGGCTGCGCTCCACTCCTTGAGCGCGGGACGCGTTGACGTCACTTCGCGGCCAGCCGGGCCCGGACCTCCGGGCGGCGCAGCGGCGGAACGGTCTTGGGCGGTTGCCGGCGCGGGGCCAGCCCGTCGAGCAGCCGCGTGGTAGTCGCGGTGACCGCGGCAACGGCGGCCTCGAACGCCTCGACATTGGCGCCGGTCGGCCGGGTGATACCGCTGACCTTGCGGACGTACTGGCGCGCGGCGGCCTCGATCTCCTCGTCGGTGGCTGCGGGCTGCAGGCCCCGCAGCTCGGTGATATTGCGGCACATGACACCACGATAGGCCGCCGGATCACACCCAGATAGATTGATCGCATGAGTGATGACGTCCTGCATATCGACACCACCGACCGAGTTCGCACCCTGACCCTGAACCGGCCCAAATCACGCAATGCCCTCTCGGCCCAGCTGCGCTCCGAGTTCTTCCGAGCGCTGCATGACGCGCAGGCCGACGACGACGTCGACGTGGTCATCCTCACCGGCGCCGATCCGGTTTTCTGCGCGGGCCTTGATCTCAAAGAACTCGGCGACACCACCGAACTGCCCGACATCTCCCCCAAATGGCCGGCCATGACCAAGCCGGTGATCGGCGCCATCAACGGTGCCGCAGTCACGGGAGGCCTGGAACTGGCCCTGTACTGCGACATCCTGATCGCCTCCGAGCAGGCCAAGTTCGCCGACACCCATGCCCGCGTCGGGCTGTTGCCGACCTGGGGCCTGAGCGTGCGTCTGCCGCAGAAGGTCGGGGTGGGCCTGGCCCGCCGAATGAGCCTGACCGGCGACTACCTCTCGGCCACCGAGGCGCTGCGCGCCGGCCTGGTAACCGAGGTGGTCCCCCATGCCGAGCTCCTGCCCACGGCCCGGAAGGTGGCCGCCTCGATCGTCGCCAACAATCAGGCCGCCGTCCGTGCGCTACTCGCCTCCTATCACCGCATCGACGAGTCGCAGACCAACGAGGGCCTGTGGATCGAAGCGGCCTCCGCGCGGGCGTGGATGGCAACGGCGACCGGTGACGACATCGCGGCCAGTCGCAGCTCGGTCATCGAGCGGGGACGATCCCAGGTCCGCTGACACCGCTCACTTCCCCAGGGGTCGGTGACGCGACCTACCTCTGGGGAGTGCAGACGGAGGTGAACGTCTTGTCGTCCTTCGCCGCGACATCGGCCGGGTTCAACCAACCCACACCGGTGAACCAATAGGTATCGGCGGGATGGTTCGGTGATCCGTCGACGATTTCGGAGACCTCCGTCCCCGCGCCGAACACCACCGATTTCGCACCGGGGGGAAACGCGTCGAGCTGGAAGGTCAGTTCCTTCGCGGTACGCCAATCCACGCCCTGCGGCCACGGCCGTGTGACCTGCAGCCCGGCCGGGTACGGCCCACCCAGCGTCAGGTGCTCGACGTCCGCTCCGGCCGGATCGGTGGCCGTGAGCACCAACTCGGCATCCTCGGAATCGTGGCTCAACGAGATCTTCTTGACGGCGACGCACGGCGCGCCGGTCCAGATCTGCAGCTTTCCGTCGGTGACGCGCGCGCCCCATGACGTCGTCAGGGTCGGGGCGAACGGGGCTCTCGTCTCACACCCCGAGGCCGGCAGTACGACGACCGCCACAGCCATCGCGACAAGACAGCGGCGCATCAGTGGTAACCCCCGTCCGACAGACCGGCATCCTCTTCGAGTGGGTTCACTCCACCCATCCCCTGGATGATCCCTCCGGTCCCGTAATCGATCCCCATTCTCACGGGGCCTTTCTCCGCCCACTGCTGCGAATGCCGCTCTTCGTGATGCAGTAGGCGATCCAGATCGAGCGCACCCTCACGGCCCACTCCATTGGCACCGCCGTACCACATATTTCCGGACTGAATGATGTCGCGAAGTTTGTTGCCCGGGTGCTCGACATCGTTGAGATTGACAGTAAAGATGTCGCCATAGGTCGAACCACCCTGGAAGGCCGCCCAATCCGTCGGCTTACCCCCCAACGCCATCAGCGTCCCGGTGGGCGTGGTCGCCACCGCCCCTCCGGTGTAGGGAAGCCCGGCGGCGGCCGTATAACTCCACGAGTTGGCGTTCTGCCGATCGATGATCCGCTGGACCTCGGCCGCGGAGTACGGTACCTCCTCGAAGTCGTTCTGGACATCGTCAGCCGTGCCCGCCGTACCATCCGGCCCGAGTTCGGCCTTGTCGTAATCCGTTCCCGCATTGAGGATGTAGGTCATCAGCGCCGCCTTCTTCACCTTCTCCGGACTGGTGCCCTGCGGGACTAGGAAGAACGACTTGCCGTCGGCGTCTTTCACTTCCTCCATGCCGTCGAAGACGTCGAAATCCTCGGGATCGATGTCGTGCGTCCGTGCGATGTCGATGATGGTCTCCGGTGCCACATCGTGACGCGCCGCATTCAGCAACCATTCGCGGTAACGACCATCGGCGGGGCCGTCGAGCAGTCCGGCATCGCGCAGGGCTTGCTCATACCGTGCGGCCTTCTGCTCCGGCGGCGCATTGGGATCCTGCTCCGGCGGTTCTTCCGGCCCGGCGAAATCTATGCTCTCGGCCGCTTCGATATCACCACGCTCATAACGTTCCGCAGCGAGGAACAGCTTTCCCGAGTACTCCGACACATCGTTGCCCAGCGACTGCGCCTGCCGGCCCAGTGAGCCACCGACATCCCGGCACGCGCCCGCGGTCTCGAGCGCCGACAGCGAACCGGAAGCGCCCGACACGGCCGGACCCGCCCTGTCCCGGTGAAGCTCTGCCGAGACCTGGTTCAGCCCGTTGGCACTGAGGCGCATGGCCTCGATGCTCACCGCCAGCGGCTGATTCATACCTGCGTCAGCCTCGATCGATCTTGCGCAGTGCGGCGGCCGTGGCCTTGTCCGCAGCATCGAACTTGTCCAGCGCGGTCTGGATCTTCGTCTGGAGCTTGAGTTGCCTGATCTTGACCTCCAGGGCATTTCTGTGCGACAGCGCCGCCCACCACAAGAGTCTCCAGCCGGCGGTCACCGATCCGTTGTCGGCGATGTTGAAATATTGCGCCTCTCCACTGTTGACGAGGTCGGCGAGTTCCTTCCGAATGCCGGTGAGCGTGTCCCCGGACTCCCGCATCTTGTCCGACAACTTCTGCAGCTTGGCCCGATAGATCTGCTGATCACCGATCATCTCGGTGGCGCTGACCTGCGCACCGTCCGACGCGGTACCGGACCATTTCGATGCCAACGCTTCCATCTGAGACCGCTCGCTGGCCACCTGGACGTCGATTTCGGCGCCCGCCGCCTTGACGTCAGCAGCCGCAGCGGTCAGCGACTCGGGCCGAGATCCCAGCACCTGCGACACCGTCAACGGCATCCCGCTCCCCTGTCTGTCCGCGCCACTCAAGTATCAGGCCTTGACCTCAGGGTTCGATGCGCCAATTTGGCGGTGTCGGGCGCAGGTGGGGATCAGTCGATGAGCCAGCCGTTTCCGGACTGGTCCCTGGCCAGTTCCTCCACGCTCATCCCGTCGACGAGCCGGTCCAGCGCTCCGATCATCGTGTCGCACTCACGGGCGGGGTGCTCTTTCGGGCAGCGCAGTGCATGAGCCAGAAACTGTTGAGCCCCTTGGGCTTGCGCGATCACCCGGTCCAGCGCGGCGATCTGCTCGCGTACCGTCTCGCGCCACTGCTCGCTCGGCGCGTCCAATACTGCGGCCGCGGTGTCGAGTGGCAGACCCAACCGGTTCACGATCTTGAGCAATGCCAGCCGGCGCAGCTCCTCGGGTCCGTACATGCGCTTGCCGGCTTGGCGCAGCCGCGGGGACACCAGGCCACGTTCGTCGTAGTACCGCAACGCCGACGGGCTCATCTGCAACTTCGCAGCGGCCTCGCCGATCGGGATCACGTCCATGCCGCCATTTGACTTCAACCCACCTTGAACCGGCAAGGTCTACCTATGAGCGCCGCGCGTGCGATCAATCACCATGCGGACCACCCCGGCTTCGCGGGTATCACCGGAGTGTTGTGCGGGTTGGTCTTCCTTCTGGTGGGCCGGGCAAAGGCCAGGTTGGCCGCCGACATCGCCCAGCTCGGCCCGGACGACCACGTCGTGGACGTGGGATGCGGACCGGGCACCGCGGCCCGAATCGCGGCGCGCCGAGGCGCCCGCGCGACCGGCGTCGATCCCTCGTCCACCATGTTGCGCATCGCCCGCCTGGTCACGCCCGAGCGCACGCCGATCACCTGGGCCGAGGGCACCGCCGAGTCCCTGCCGGTGGCCGACGGATCGGCGACCGTGCTGTGGGCGCTGGCCACCGTGCACCACTGGCAGGACGTCGAGGCGGCAGTTGCCGAGGCCCGCCGCGTGCTGACAGCGGGTGGGCGGTTGATCGCGATCGAACGTCAATCACCCGAGGACGCAACTGGATTGGCCAGCCACGGCTGGACCCGGCAACAGGCCGAGGCGTTCGGCGCGTTGTGCCGCGACGCCGGATTCGACGAAGTTTCTGTGGACGGACAAGGCAGCGGCAAGGGAGCTGTCTGGGCGGTCGGCGCCACGCGACGGTAGCTCGCGGTTCACGAGCGGGCGCACAATGCCGACGGCGCGCGGTGTGTCGGGGTGCAAACACGCACGCTCGCGGTGCAGCTAGGCGGTCCCGGGCACCAGCCAACGTCCCGAGAATGCGCGCCAGCCGACGAAGATCAGCCGCAACACCATGAACGTGCTCAGCCCCGACCAGATGCCGACCAAGCCCCAGCCGTAGACCAGTGACAGCCAGATCAGCGGCAGGAAGCCGATCAGTGCACTGGTCAGGGTGGCGTTGCGCATGAACTTGGCGTCCCCGGCACCCAACAGCACACCGTCGAGGGCGAACACGATTCCGGCCACCGGCAACTGAGCCACCATGAACCACCACGGCACCCCGATCGCGGCCAACACCGAGTCGTCGTCGGTGAACACCGACGGCAACACCGAGGAACCGACGGCGAACACCACGGCCAGCACCACCCCGGCCAGGGTGGAGAACAGCGTCACCCGCCAGGCCACGCTCTTGGCATGCGCGAGTTGACCGGCCCCCAGCGCCGCACCCACCAGGGACTGCGCGGCAATCGCCAACGAATCCAGCACCAGGGCAAGGAAACTCCACACCTGCAGCACCACCTGATGCGCCGCTACCGAGGCCGCACCGAATCGCGCCGCCACCGCCCCCGCGGACAGGAAACACGCCTGGAAGGCCAGCGAACGCAGCAGCAGGTCCCGGCCCATCCTCAGCTGGGCCCGCATCACCACGGGCTGGATTCGCAGCGCCGCATTCTCGATCACGAGGGCACGGAGAAACAGCAGCGCCGCCACCCACTGCCCCACCACGTTCGCTACCGCAGAGCCGGCCAGCTCCAAACGGGGCAGCCCCAGCCAGCCGTAGACCAGCAGGGGGCACAGCACGGCAGACACCGCGAACCCGACCACCACATACCGCAGCGGGCGGACAGTGTCCTGCACCCCGCGCATCCAGCCGTTGCCGGCCAATGACACCAGGATCGCCGGGGCGGCCAGGATGGCGATCCGCAGCCACGGCAACGCGGCGCCGGCGATGTCGGAACGACCGGCGATCGCCGAGAGCAGCGGGGTGGCCGCGGCTTGCACCACCACGATGATCAGCAGTCCCAGGCCGAGCGCCAGCCAAGTGGCCTGCACACCTTCACCGACGGCGGACTTGCGGTCCCCTGCCCCGAACATCCGCGCCGACCGTGATGTGGTGCCGTAGGACAGGAACGTGCCCTGCGAGTTGACCAAGCCGAGGATCAGGCCGCCGATGGCCAACCCGGCCAAGCTGAGTGCGCCCAGCCGTCCGACGATCGCGATGTCGAACAGCAGATAGATAGGTTCGGCCGCGAGCACCCCGAGCGCCGGGAACGCCAGGCCGGCGATACGGCGGGTGGTCGCGGGTGTGACCGGAACGTCGCCTTCCGGCTCAACCATGGCTAGGCAAGAGCCTCCGCGAGCGCCTGAACGACGTCGTCGGCGGGACCTGCCGCGGAGTACCCGGCAGCGTGGGGGTGGCCGCCACCCCCGAACGAACTGGCGACCGTGGCCAGGTTCAGCGACTTCGCCCGCATCGACACCGACCAGTGTTGCGGCTCGATCTCCTTGAACACCGCGGCGACCTCTGCCTGCTGGGTGGTGCGCACGATGTCGACGATGCTCTCCACTTCCTCGGGGCGAGCGCTGGACCATTCGTCGTGCGGCACAACGGCATACACGAACCCACGGCCGCCGACGGCGTCGGGCAGCAACCGCGCCGAGGCCAGCACCCGGGACAGCATCGGCAGCCACGCAAACGGGTGAGTGTCGAGCAGGGCGCGGCTGATCGAGGCGTTGTCCACTCCGAGTTCGACCAACCGGGCCGCCAGCCGGTGCGCGCGGGCGGTGGCCCAGCGGAACGATCCGGTGTCAGTGGTCAGTCCGGCGTACAGGCAGTGTGCCACCCGTTTGTCGATGGGTTTGTCCCACGCATCGAGGAGTTCGGCCACCAGCATCGTGGTGGAGTCCGCCGTGGGGTCGACGTAGTTGGCGGTGCCGAAGAGCTGGTTGGACGCATGGTGGTCGATGACCAGCACCTCGCGGCCCGCATCGGCCAGCCCGGCCAGTGCACCAAGCCGGTTGACACTCGGAATGTCCACCGTGACAACCAGATCCGCGTCGTCTCGGATGGCGTCGGGGGTGACCATCAGGTGCCCGCCCGGCAGGGTCTGCAACGATTCGGGCAGCTGGTCGGGAGCCGCGAAGGCTACCTCAACCTGCTTACCGGCGTCGTCGAGCACCTGCGCGAGCGCCAAACCCGCGCCGATGGTGTCGGCGTCGGGATAGACGTGGCACACGACGCTGACGCTGGCCGCGTCCGCGAGGAGATCGGCCGCCGCACGCGCGTCGACACGCAGACCGGAAGGGCACCCGTTGGGAGCCCCCGAATGAGCAGTATCAGTCATCCGTTCGATCGCGGTCACCGGCATCCTCTGTGTCTGCCCCATCGGCAAGGGAGTCCTCGTCCTCCGCCCCGCTCACACGGTACGGGTCTTCGTCGCCGGCGTGCTTGGCGCCCTCTCGAACTCTCGCCAGATCCGCGTCGGCAGCCCGCGCCCGGGCCAGCAACTCCTCCATCCGGTGCGCCGCGTCGGGCACGGTATCGCGGACGAACGCCAGGGTCGGGGTGAACCGCACCCCGGTCCCGGCGCCCACCTTGGACCGCAATACGCCCTTGGCCTTCTCCAGCGCCGCCGCCGCTCCGGCATAGTCCGGTTCGTCGTCGAGTGAAGACCCCATCACCGTGTAGTACAGCGTGGCGTCGTGCAGATCACCCGACACCTTCGCATCGGTGATGGTGACCCCCGCCAGTCGGGGATCCTTGATCTCGTACTCGATCGCCGAGGCGACGATGGTGGAGATCCGTTTGGCGAGCCGCTTGGCCCGTGCGGGATCGGCCATTATGCGGACACCTTCACGCGCGAGCCTTTTCAACGAGCTCGTACGTCTCGATGACGTCGCCTTCCTTGATGTCGGAGTAGGTCAGCGTCAGACCGCACTCGTAGCCCTCGCGCACCTCGGTGGCATCGTCCTTCTCGCGCTTGAGCGAGGACACCGTGAGGTTTTGCGCGACCACCGTGTTGTCACGCAGCAGCCGAGCCTTGGCGTTGCGGCGCATGATGCCGGAGGTGACCAGGCAGCCGGCGATGTTGCCGACCTTGGACGACCGGAAGATCGCCCGGATCTCGGCGCGGCCGAGCTCCTTCTCCTCGTACACCGGCTTGAGCATGCCCTTGAGCGCGGCCTCGATCTCGTCGATGGCCTGGTAGATCACCGAGTAGTACCGGATCTCCACACCCTCGCGGTTGGCCAGCTCGGTCGCCTTGCCCTCGGCGCGGACGTTGAACCCGATGATGATCGCGTCCGAGGCCGAGGCCAGGTTGACGTTGGTCTCGGTGACGCCACCGACACCGCGGTCGATGACCCGCAGCTCCACTTCGTCGTCGATCTGGATGCCCATCAAGGCTTCCTCGAGAGCTTCGACCGTACCGGCGTTGTCGCCCTTGAGGATCAGGTTCAGCTGGCTGGTTTCCTTCAGCGCCGAATCCAGGTCTTCCAGGCTGATCCGCTTGCGGCTGCGCGCGGCCAGGGCGTTGCGCTTGCGCGCACTGCGCCGGTCGGCGATCTGGCGGGCGATGCGGTCTTCGTCGACAACCAGGAAGTTGTCACCGGCACCCGGCACCGACGTGAAGCCGATGACCTGGACCGGACGCGAAGGCAGCGCCTCTTCGACGTCTTCGCCGTGCTCGTCGACCATGCGGCGGACGCGACCATACGCATCGCCGGCCACCACCGAGTCGCCGACGCGCAGCGTGCCGCGCTGGATGAGCACCGTGGCCACCGGACCGCGACCGCGGTCCAGGTGCGCCTCGATGGCCACACCCTGGGCCTCCATGTCGGGGTTGGCCCGCAGATCCAGGGCCGCGTCTGCGGTCAGCACGACCGCCTCCAGCAGCGCCTCGATGTTGGTGCCCTGCTTGGCGGAGATGTCGACGAACATGGTGTCGCCGCCGTAGTCCTCGGCCACCAGGTTGTATTCGGTCAGCTGGGCCCGGATCTTGGCCGGGTCGGCGCCTTCCTTGTCGATCTTGTTGACCGCCACCACGATCGGCACGTCAGCGGCCTGCGCGTGGTTGATGGCCTCCACCGTCTGCGGCATGACGCCGTCGTCGGCGGCGACCACCAGGATCGCGATGTCGGTGGCCTTCGCACCGCGGGCACGCATGGCGGTGAACGCCTCGTGACCCGGGGTGTCGATGAAGGTGATCGGGCGGACGGTGCCGTCCAGATCGACCTCGACCTGGTAGGCGCCGATGTGCTGGGTGATGCCGCCGGCCTCGCCCTCGCGGACGGTGGCGTTGCGGATCGTGTCCAGCAGTCGGGTCTTGCCGTGGTCGACGTGGCCCATGACGGTGACCACCGGCGGACGGACCTCCAGAGCGGACTCGTCCCCGGCGTCTTCCCCGTAGGTCAGATCGAAGGACTCCAGCAGCTCGCGGTCCTCGTCCTCGGGCGAGACGACCTGCACCTTGAAGTTCATCTCGCTGCCGAGCAGCTCCAGGGTGTCGTCACCGACCGACTGGGTCGCGGTGACCATCTCGCCCAGGTTGAACAGCGCCTGGACCAGTGCGGCCGGGTTGGCGTCGATCTTCTCGGCGAAGTCACTCAGCGAGGCACCGCGGGCCAGCCGGATGGTCTCGCCGTTGCCCTTCGGCAACCGCACACCACCGACGACGGGCGCCTGCATGTTCTCGTATTCGGCGCGTTTCGCCCGCTTCGACTTGCGACCGCGCTTGGGGGCACCACCGGGACGACCGAACGCACCGGCTGCGCCACCGCGCTGGCCGGGACGACCGCCGCCTCCACCGGGACGACCCCGGAAGCCGCCGGCAGCCGCTCCACCGGCACCGCCACCGCCGCCGGCACCGCCGCCGCGGTAGTTACCGCCGCCGCCACCACCGGGACGACCGCCGCCGCCGGCACCGCCGGGACGAGGGCCACCGCCGGGACGCGGGCCGGGGCGGGGACCGCCACGGCCGGGAGCACCGGCACCTGCCGGACGCGGCGGCATGTTGCCGGGCGACGGACGCGGGCCGCCGCCGGGACGCGGGGCACCCGGCCGCGGCTGCGGACGCGGGATGGGCCGCTCGGCGGGCTGCTGCGAGGAGAACGGGTTGTTGCCGACGCGCGGGGCACGCGGAGCCGGCTTGGGGGCACCGGAGGCCGGACCCGGACGCGGGCCTGGTGTGGCACCGGGGGTAGGCCGGGGACCGGGCGTGGCGCCCGGGGTCGGCGCTGCCGGGGCGCTCGGCGTCGCGGCAGCCGGGGCACTCGGTGCGGCCGGAGGCTGCGGAGCGGCCGGCTTCGGAGCGGCGGGCCGCGGGGCGGCCGGAGCAGCCTCGGCGGCGGGAGCCTTGGGTTCGGCCGCCGGAGCCGCGGGGGCGGCGGGCTTGGCCGGAGCCGGCTTGGGCGCGCCGGGCTTGGGCGCCGGTGAGGCGCCCTGCGGGCGCGGCTTGTCTTCCGGCTTCTTACCGCCGGCCTTTGCGCCGAACGATTCGCGCAGCCGACGCGCGACCGGCGCCTCCACGGTGGAGGACGCCGACTTGACGAACTCGCCCTGCTCCTTGAGCTTGGCTAGGAGTTCCTTGCTGGTGACACCGAGTTCCTTCGCCAACTCGTGCACACGGGCCTTACCTGCTGCCACTACATCTCCTCGTCTGGAGGCAACAGCGGTGGTAGGCGCCGCGCCTCGGGTTTAGCTATGACGCATGGTCATCGGGACTTCACGGTGTGCTCATGTTCTTCGCTACCTGTTCTGTTGCCGGGGTGTCGGGCCTGTCGAGATCGATGTTCTCGACGTACTCGATCACCGCGGATGTATCCGGTGAACCGGTGAGTCGCAACGCTCGGACGAAGGCTCGTCGCTTCACTGCCATCTGCGCGCACTGCTGGTCGGGGTGCAGCCACGCACCACGCCCTGGCAGGCTTGCCGCAGGGTCAACGGTTACGGAACACGTCCCGTTCCCGTCGGTCACCGCGACCACTCGGAGCAACTCGGCGGCCAACTCTCGCTTCCGGCATCCGACGCAAGTCCGCACTGGACCGACAGAGGTGTCGGAGGTGCTTCGATGCGACAGGGCCGGAGTCTCGCGCTGGATCACGGCTGAGTCTACCGCCCCGAGGGCTGTGGTCCGAAACGCCGGTCACAACTGTCAATCGTGTACCGCTCCAGGCCGGACGTCATGCTCGGGCTGCGGGGCCGCATCGCTGCGGATATCGATCCGCCAACCGGTGAGCCGAGCCGCCAACCTGGCGTTCTGACCTTCTTTGCCGATCGCCAGCGAGAGCTGGAAGTCCGGCACGATCACTCGCGCCGCACGCGCGGCCTCGTCGATCACCGATACCGACACCACCTTGGCCGGCGACAGGGCATTCGCGACGAATCGCGCCGGGTCCTCGTCGTAGTCGATGATGTCGATCTTCTCGCCGGACAGTTCGCTCATCACATTGCGCACGCGCTGGCCCATCGGACCGATACACGCCCCCTTGGCGTTCAGCCCGGGCACCCTGGAGGCCACCGCGATCTTGGACCGGTGACCGGCCTCCCTGGCCACCGCCACGATCTCCACGGACCCGTCGGCGATCTCCGGCACCTCCAGCGAGAACAGCTTGCGGACCAGGTTGGGATGGGTGCGCGACAGCGTGATCAGGGGCTCACGGGCCCCCCGCGTGACACCGACGACATAGCAACGCAGCCGGTCGCCGTGCTCGTAGCGCTCCCCCGGCACCTGCTCGGCACTGGGGATCACCCCTTCGGACCCCTTGGTCTCGCTGCCCATCCGTACGACGACCAGTCCGCGGGCGTTGGCCCGGGCGTCCCGCTGGATCACTCCGGCGACGATGTCGCCCTCATGGGCCGCGAACTCGCCGTAGGTCTTCTCGTTCTCGGCGTCGCGCAGCCGCTGCAAGATCACCTGCCGGGCCGTGGTCGCCGCGATACGGCCGAATCCCTCAGGTGTGTCGTCCCATTCGTGCAGGAGGTTGCCGTCGGCGTCGGTCTGGCGAGCGATCACCTTGACGACACCGGTCTTTCGGTCGATGTCGATGCGGGCGTCGGGCTCATGGCCTTCGGTGTGCCGATATGCGGTGAGCAATGCGGATTTGATGGTCTCGACGACCACATCCACGGTGATGCCCTTGTCGGCCTCGATGGCATGTAGCGCCGCCATGTCGATGTTCATTCGCCGGCCCCCTTCCCGGTTTCTCCCGACAGTTCCAATTCACGTCGGTTTGGAGGTGAAAACTCCACTTGCACAACAGCTTTGGCGATATCGGCAAGAGCGAGTTCACGCACGGCCAGCTCCCGCCCCTCCGGCACCACGACTTTCAGTACCGTGCCGTCGGTTTCCCCCAGCCTGCCCGTGAACACCGAACCGTCGGTCAGTGTCAGTTCAGCCTTCCGTCCGCGGGCGCGGCGAAAATGCTTGGCCTGCGTCAGCGGCCGGTCCACCCCCGGGGAGGTGACGTCGAGCACATACGGCGTGTCGCCCTGCGCCAGCTGGTCGAGCAGCTCCGAAGCCGTCCGCGACAGCGCTGCCAGGGAATCGAGATCGAGGCCCTCGTCGCCGTCGGCGATCACGGTGATGCGGGGCGGGCGAGCCGATGCATCGACCACGACATCGTCGATTTCGTAACCGGCGCGCGCGAACTCGCCATCAAGTAGCTCGATCACCTGCGTCTGCGACGGCAAATCCGCAGACCGCAACTTTGGATCCGGTGCCACGGCGAGCTCCTCATCTTGAATTGTCTCCGACACAAATCCCAGGGCCAGCCACCTGGATCGGCCCCGGAATCGCCTATTCACGATACGCCAGGCCCGCGCCAGCAATCGTCAATCGAAGTCTGATGCGTGGCGAATGTCGTCTCCCGGGCGCGCACCGACCGGTCGGCGGGGCGTCAGGCCGGTGCGGCAGCAATGGCAGGATGTTCACGTGCCGAGCGCCCATGCAGACATCAGCCGGCGGCGCGTACTGCTCTCGGCTGCGGCCCTTGCCCTGATGGGCGCCACCGCCGCCGCATGCGGTACGACGACGCCTCGACCCGAAGTGGACGACTTGACCGAACAGTGGGACCGTGCGCGGACCGACAGCGCACTGGCTGCCGCGGTGGCGGCCGCCCAGCCTCCGGCGGCGCCGGTGACCCGGGCCTTGAACGCGGTGGCCGGCGATCGCGCGGCGCACGCCAAGGCCCTGTCGGACGAGTTGGCCCGGATCACCGGATCCGCACCCGCAGACAACGCCGACGCCGCCACCAGCACCACCGCGGAGGCCGCCCCCGGCAACCGAGCAGATGACTCCGCACCAAAGGTCGACGACGTGGTCAACGCGCTCAAAGAATCCGCCGACCGCGCCGCGGGGCTGGCCCGCACGCTCTCCGGTTATCGCGCCGGCCTGCTCGGGTCGATCGCCGCCTCGTGCACCGCGGCCTACACCGTCGCCCTGCGAGGAGGTGCGCAGTGACCTCACCCGGACCACGGTCGACCACCTCGCCGAGCCGTCCGACCACGGCCGCCGATGCTGCCCTCTTCGACGCCGTGGCCGTCGAGCACGGCGCGATATACGGCTACGGGCTGGTGTCGGCCCACTCGACGGCCGAGGACAACGCCCTCGTGGCCGCGGCGATGGCCGAACACCGGGCCCGCCGCGAATCGGCCATCGCGATGCTCGAAGCCCGCTCGGTCACGCCTCCGCTGCCGGCCGCCGGCTATCAACTGCCCTCGCCGGTGAACGACCCGACCGATGCCGCCAACCTCGCGATACGCATGGAAGAGGACTCGTCGGTGGCCTGGCGTGCGGTGCTCGAGCAGGCCACCAGCGACGACGACCGCGCGTTCGCGGTGGCCGCACTGTCGGAGACCGCCGTCACGGCGGCCAAGTGGCGCGCGATCGCCAACGCCTGGCCGGTGACGGTCGCCTTCCCCGGCGGGGCCGAATAGGCGCTCGCCGCGTTTCTGGGCTCGCCGTGTTTCTAGCCTCGCCGTTTTCTACCTGAGGGCTGCTGCCCGCGACCGGCAGCAGCCTTGACGTAGAAGTCGACGTCGCTCAGCCGGCGCTGAGCACGGCCGAGATCTCCGCGGCCGCGTCGTCGACGGCGATCTCGCGGTTCTCCCCGGTGAACCGGTTGCGCAGTTCCACCACGCCATCGGAGAAGCCGCGGCCGACCACCACGATCCACGGCATGCCCAGCAGTTCGGCATCCTTGAACTTCACGCCCGGTGACGCCTTGCGATCGTCGAACAGCACCTCGTGGCCGAGCCGGTCCAGCGCTGCGACGAGCTCGGTCGCACCGGTGCGGGCGGCGTCGTCCTTGTTCGCCACCACCACGTGCACGTCGAACGGTGCGACGGCGCTGGGCCAGCGCAGGCCGAGTTCGTCGTGCTGCTGCTCGGCGATCACCGCGACCATGCGGGACACGCCGATGCCGTACGAGCCCATGGTGAGGCGCACCGGTTTGCCGTCCTCGCCGAGAACGTCGGCGGTGAAGGCATCGGCGTACTTGCGGCCCAGCTGGAAGATGTGGCCGATCTCGATTCCCCGCGCCGAGGTCAGCACGCCGGCGCCGTCAGGTGACGGGTCACCGTCACGGACCTCGGCCGCCTCGATCGTGCCGTCCGGGGTGAAGTCGCGGCCGGCAACCAGGCCGACCACGTGCTTGTTGGGTGCGTCGGCTCCGGTGATCCACGCCGTGCCGTCGACCACCCGCGGGTCGACGAGGTAACGAACACCGTTGTCCAGCAAGGCTTTCGGGCCGACATAGCCCTTGACCAGGAACGGGTTCTTGGCGAAGTCGGAGTCATCGAGCAGCGCGAACTCGGCCGGCTCCAGCGCGGCGCCCAGACGCTTCTCGTCGACCTCACGGTCGCCGGGCACGCCGACGGCCAACAGCTCCCACTCGCCACCCGGCTCACGGGTCTTGAGCAGGACGTTCTTCAGGGTGTCGGCGGCGGTCACCTCGCGCCCCGAGAACTGCGCCAGCTCAGCCGAATTGGCCCAATCGACCAGGGTCGCGATGGTCGGGGTGTCCGGGGTGTCGTGCACCTGCGCCTCGGGCTGCCCCTCGATGGGCAGCGCCGCCGGCGCCCGGGTGATCACTGCTTCGACATTGGCGGCGTAGCCGGACTCCAGGCACCGCACGAAGGTGTCTTCGCCGACCTCGCTCTCGGCCAGGAACTCCTCGGAGGCACTGCCGCCCATCGCGCCCGAGACCGCCGACACGATCACGTAGCGCACACCGAGGCGGCCGAAGATCTTCTGGTACGCCTCGCGGTGCGCGTGGTAGGCGTTCTTCAGCCCGTCCTCGTCGACGTCGAACGAGTACGAATCCTTCATCACGAACTCACGGCCGCGCAGAATGCCTGCCCGCGGCCGCGCCTCGTCGCGGTACTTGGTCTGGATCTGGTACAGGATGGCCGGGAAGTCCTTGTAAGAGGAGTACTCCCCCTTGACCGTCAGCGTGAAGATCTCCTCGTGCGTCGGCCCGAGCAGATAGTCGTTGCCCCGGCGGTCCTGCAGCCGGAACAGGGTGTCGCCGTACTCGGTCCATCGGTTGGTGGTGTCGTACGGGCCACGCGGCAACAGCGCGGGCAGCAGGATCTCCTGTCCGCCGATCGCGTTCATCTCTTCCCGCACGATGTTCTCGATCCGGCGCAGCACCCGCAGGCCCAGCGGGAGCCAGCTGTAGATACCGGGGCCGACCGGACGGACATAACCGGCCCGGATCAGCAGCTTGTGGCTGGGTACCTCGGCATCAGCGGGGTCGTCGCGCAGGGTTCGCAGGAACAGCTCGGACATGCGGGTGATCACAGGCGACAACCTTAAGGCGTGTCTTCAGTCACGGCCCTGCCAGGTGCAGATGCAGGCTTCATTGCCCTCCACGTCGGCCAGTACCCAGAACCGCGGCGCCACGCGGTCACTGAGCAATATGCCGCCGGCCGCCATTGCCGCGTCGACCCGCGCCTGCGCCGCGTCGTGGGTGACGTCGATGTCCAGGTGGATCCGATTTCGCTGCGGCCGTGGCGCATCCATCTGCTGAAACCAGATGGCCGGACCGCGGCCGAACGGATCGACCAGGCCTGCGTTGAGGTCCTCGTTGCCCGGTTCATCGACGTAGCCCGTGACGGCCTTCCAGAACGGTCGGACGGCACCGATGTCGAGGGCGTCGATCGCGATCTCCATCGCCTGGATGGCCCCGGCCCCGGTGGACTGCTCGAAGCCGCGCGCGGCCAGCGCTCCTGACACCTCCCGGGCCAGAGCCAGATCCCGGTCGGTCACCGTGTGGGCGTCCTGGGTGCGCAGCCTCAGCACCGCACGGTCGGCCCGGATGTCGATCGAAAGATGGCCCGACGCATCGCGACCGGCCGCGTGCACCGCGTGGGACGCTGCCGCGACCGCGTCAGCCATCGACGGCGCCAGCACCTCCGTGTAGACCGCTCCCAGCACCAGGCGCCAGCCCAGCGGGCCGACGGCCTCGGAGATCTCCCGGCGGTTCATCGGCATCGACTCGGCCTACCGTCAGTCGAGCTCGATCTCTCCGGCATCGATGGCGTCCTTGACCTCCTGGGCATGCGCCACCTGTTCGGAGGTGTAGCCGATGAACAGTGCCGCGCCGCCGACCAGTACCGCAACCGCGGCCACCCACAGCAACCCGTAGGTGTAACCCGCATCGAGCGCCGCGAGCTGCGGACCGTTCATGTCCTTGACCGGGCCGGTGATCCCACCGAGATAGAGAGTGCGCGACGTGATGACGGCCTGGATGATGGCCAGCACCAGCGGGCCGCCGAGATTCTGCAGCATCAGCGCGATGGCCGAGGCCGGGCCGATGCGGTCGAACCCGACGCCGGCGATCGCCGCCAGGGTCAGTGGCACCACGATCATGCCGATACCGATACCGCCGATGGTGATGGGCACCACGAGGTTCGGGAAGTACGGGATGCCGGCGTGCAGCGTCGAGCCGTAGAGCATCGCGCCGAGCACCAGGATGCCGCCGGCGATGACCACGAGGCGGGGTTGGAAGAACCGGACGATCTGCGAGGAGGCGCCCAGGCCGATGCCCATACCGATGACGAACGGGATGAAGCCGATGCCGGCATGCAGGGCGCTGTAGCCGAGGATGTCCTGGACGTACAGGCCGATCAGCACCGTGAGGGTGAACAGCACGCCGCCCGCCAGGAAGATCGCGGCGAAGGTGGCCACCCGGTTGCGCTCGTGGAAGAGGTCGAACGGCACCACCGGGTTCTCGGCGCTGCGCTCGGCGATCAGGAAGGCGATGCCGAACACCGCGGCTGCCGCGCCCGAGCCGAGCGTGATCGGCGCCAGCCAGCCGCTCTCCGGACCCTGGGTGAACGCGAACACCGCGGCCGTGCAGGCCAGCGTCGCCAGCAGCGCGCCGGCGGCGTCGAGCTTCATGCGCTCCCGGTTGGTCTCCCGCAGCGCGGTGCGGGCCAGGTAGAGCATCACCAGCCCGATCGGCACGTTGACCAGGAAGGCCAACCGCCAGGACACCTCGGTGAGCGCACCGCCGACCACCAGGCCCATCACCGAGCCGATGGCCGTCATGGCACCGAACACCGCGGTGGCGAGGTTGCGGGCCGGGCCCTTCGGGAAGGTCGTCGCGACGAGCGCGAGGCCGGTGGGCGAGGCGATCGCCGCGCCGACGCCCTGCAGCAGCCGGGCGGTCACCAGTGTCGCCTCGTTCCAGGCGATGCCGCACAGGATCGAGGCGATGGTGAACAGCGCGACGCCGACGATGAAGGTGCGCTTGCGGCCGATGGTGTCGCCGAGGCGTCCGCCGAGCAGCATGAGTCCGCCGAAGGTGAGGACGTAGGCCGTGATGACCCAGCTACGTCCGGCGTCGGACAGGCCGAGCTCGTCCTGGATCCGTGGCAGCGCGACGATGGCCACCGTGCTGTCCATCGTGGCCAGCAGCTGCATGCCGCCGATCGCGATCACAGCGGACAAAAAGCCCCAGGACGGGAACCAGGACGGGAGGCGGGCGGCGAGCCCCTGGCGCTCTGCGTCGTTGAGTGCCGTCATAGGGGGTCACCTTACCGGAATCTTAAGAATCCTTTAACCGGCGAAGGCGGCCACCGGCCCGATCACGATGATGGCCGGAGGTCGGATACCGTCCGCGCGAATCCGCTCGGGCGCGTCGGCGAGGGTGGCCCGCAGCGTGCGCTGCGCGACAGTCGTGCCGTGCTGCACCACCAGCACGGGCGTATCCGCAGGTCGCCCGCCATCCAGGAGCGCCTTGGTGAACAGTTCGATGCGTTCCACAGCCATCAGCAGAACGATCGTGCCGGTCATCGCGGCCAGCGCATTCCAATTGACTAACGATTCGGGGTGGCCGGGTGCAACATGGCCGCTCACCACCACGAATTCGTGGGTCATGCCGCGGTGGGTGACCGGAACTCCAGCCAATGCCGGCACCGATATGGCACTTGTCACACCGGGTACGACGGTGACCGGGATCCCGGCCTCGCTGCACGCCAGGACCTCTTCGTAGCCGCGGGCGAAGACGAACGGATCGCCGCCTTTGAGGCGGACGACGAACTTCCCGGCGCGGGCCCGGTCCACCAGGACCTGGTTGATCGCCTCCTGCGCCATCGCCCGGCCGTAGGGAATCTTGGCCGCGTCGATGACCTCGACGTGGGGGCCGAGTTCGGCCAGCAACTCTTGAGGGGCCAGCCGGTCGGCGACGACGACATCGGCACGGGACAACAGGCGCCGACCGCGCACCGTGATCAGCTCGGGGTCGCCGGGTCCGCCACCGACGAGGGCTACACCCGTCGGCGCCTCACCGGGCTCGTCCCCTGCGTCCGCGGTCAGCAGGCCGCTCTGGAGCGCTTCGTGGATGGCGGTCCGGATGGCCGCCGAACGGCGGTGCTCACCGCCGGCGAGGACACCGACTGACAGGCCGTCGGACTCGAACGTGGCCGGCGTCACCGCTGTGCCCTCGCGAGCAATGTCGGCGCGAACGCAGAAGATGCGCCGCTGCTCGGCTTCGGCGGCAATCGTGGCGTTGACGTCGGAGTCATCGGTGGCCGCCAGCACATACCAGGCGCCGTCGAGATCACCGGCGCGGAAGTCGCGCAGTTGCAGGGTGATCCCCGGATCGTCGTGCGACAGCGCCTCCACGGCGGGGCTCGCCGCCCGGGCGATCACGTGGACGTCGGCGCCGTGGGCGATCAGCAGGGGCAGCCGGCGTTGCGCGACGGTTCCGCCGCCGACGACGACGACCTTCTTGCCCGACAGGCGCAGGCCGACGAGGTAGGCATTCTCGGAGGACGCGTTGCTCCTCGCGTGCGCGGTGGTCACCCGCCGAGCTTAGTGGTTGCCGCCGTTGCCACGAAGCGGGTGATAGCCCCGGGGTGTGCCGCCGGGTGCGTGTGCAGGTACCCGGCGTGCACCCCGCCGCGCACCGCGCCATCTCGCCGGGGAGCCTGTCCGGGGCCGGCGAAGGCCCAGGCCGGCGCCGGATCGTCGACGAATTCCACTGCGGTGCGGTGGAATTCATGACCGGTAACCCGGTCACCGGCGGCATGCAGGCAGGAGTCGACGACCGCGACCGCGTCGCGGTAACCGAGGGTGAGTCGCTCGGTGAACCGCGCTGAACCGGCGAGCACACCGCACATCGGCACTCCGTCGAGATCGTCGGCCAGGTAGGTGAGGCCGGCGCACTCGGCGTGAACCGGCGCGCCGCGCGCGACGAGATCCCTGATCTGCTGGCGGACAAGATCGTTGGCCGACAGTTCGGCGGTGAACTGCTCGGGGAACCCGCCGGGCAGCACCAGCGCGTCTGTGCCGGCCGGCAGCGGCTCGGTCAGCGGGTCGAACTCTGCGACACGCGCTCCGGCGCCGCGCAACAGCTCGGCGTGCTCGGCGTAGCTGAAGCTGAACGCCTTGCCCGCGGCCAGCGCCACCGTGACATTGGTCACCGACTCGGTCACCGGGCTCCACGGTTCCGTCGTGACGTGGGCACCGGCGGCGGCCACCAGCGCCGCGAGATCGACGTGCCGCGCCACCAGCGCGGTCATCGCGGTCACCGCGTCACGAGCCCGAAGACCATGTTCCACCGCGGTGATCAGCCCGAGATGCCTTGACGGGACGGATAATTCGTCAGCACGGGGAATCGCACCGAGCACCGCCACCCCGGCATGCTCACAGGCTTGGCGCAGCACGGCCTCATGCCGCTCGGAGCCCACCCGGTTGAGGATCACCCCGGCAATCCGCACCGCCGGGTCGAAGGTGACGAAACCATGGATGAGGGCCGCGATGCTGTGACTCTGCCCGCGGGCGTCGACCACCAGTACCACCGGCGCCCCGAGCAGACCGGCGACCTGAGCCGCCGAGCCTCGTGGGATCCCGGTCATCTGGCCCTCGATACGACCGTCGAACAGGCCCATGACGCCCTCGACGACGGCGATGTCGGCACCGGTGCAGCCATGCCGGTACAGCGGTCCGATCAAGTCCTCACCGACGAGCACCGGATCCAGGTTGCGGCCCGGACGGCCGGCAGCCAAGGCGTGATAACCGGGGTCGATGAAGTCCGGACCGACCTTGAACGGCGCCACCACGTGACCGGCCTGGCGCAGCGCGCCCACCAAACCCGTTGCCACGGTGGTCTTCCCGCTGCCCGATGCCGGTGCGGCGATCACCACCGCCGGTGTCGTGGTCACCTCAGCACCGCGAGCGTGCGTGTCTGCTGCCCGACACACCGCGAAACAGCAGCACTATGCGCACACTCAGCGTCCACGAGCATGCCGAAAATCACCACTCAATGCCCTTCTGGCCCTTGCGGCCGGCATCCATCGGGTGCTTGATCTTGGTCATCTCCGTCACCAGATCCGCGGCGTCGATCAGCGCCTGCGGGGCGTCGCGGCCGGTGATCACCACGTGCTGGGTGCCCGGACGGTTGGCCAGCACCTCGACCACCTCGTCGACCGGGATCCAGCCCCACTTGAGCGGATAGGTGAACTCGTCGAGCACGTAGAAATCGTGGCGTTCCTCGGCCAACCGGCGTTTGATCTCGGCCCAGCCATCGGCGGCCGCAGCCGCATGGTCGACGTCACTGCCGTGCTTGCGGGTCCAGGACCAACCCGAGCCCATCTTGTGCCATTCGACCGGACCGCCGGCGCCGTGCTCGTCGTGCAGCCGGCCGAGTTGGTTGAACACGGCCTCCTCCCCGACCTTCCACTTGGCGCTCTTGACGAACTGGAACACCGCCACCGAGAAACCCTGGTTCCACGCGCGCAGCGCCATCCCGAAGGCGGCGGTCGACTTACCCTTTCCGGGCCCGGTGTGCACGGCCAGCAGCGGCGCGTTGCGCCTGGCCTTGGTGGTCAAGCCGTCGTCGGGGACGGTCAGAGGCTGTCCCTGTGGCATGGGCGGTCCTTCCTGGCGCAGTCTCGGGCCGTACTAAGCGGCGGTCTGATGCTGGACGAGCCGGGTCAGCTCGGCCGCCCGCAACTGTTCGAGCCGCACCGCCGGCGCCCCCAGTTGTTCGGCCAGTTGCCCGGCCAATCCCAGTCGCACGAACGAGGTTTCACAATCGACCACCACGGCGGCGGCGTCTTCGGCCACCAACGCGGCCGCAGCTCGGCTGGTACGGCCCAGCGGATCCGGCCCCCCGGTGGCGCGGCCGTCGGTGAGCACCACCACCAGGCTGCGCCGGGCGCGGTCGCGGGCCTTCTCCCGGACAACGAGATCCCGCGCGGCCATCAGGCCCTGGGCCAGCGGGGTCTTGCCGCCGGTATCGAACCGGGCCAGCCGACGACTGGCGATGTGCACCGACGTGGTGGGCGGCAACAGCACCCGCGCCTCCTGCCGGCGGAAGGTGATCACCGCGACCTTGTCCCGACGCTGATAGGCGTCCCGTAGCAGCGACAGCGTGGCGCCGGTGACCGCAGACATCCGGTCGCGGGCGGCCATGGATCCGGAGGCGTCGACGACGAAGATCACCAGATTGCCTTCGCGGCCTTCACGAACCGCGCGTCGAATGTCTTCGGGGCGGGGACGTGGCAGGCCGGCGCGCTGCTGGCGGCCGGCGGTGGCCAGCAGCGTGGCGAACATGTGCAGACCGTGTCCGGCACCGGGTTCCGCGGTCGCAGCGATGGGCGTCCCGGTGCGATTGCGGGCCCGCGAACGCCGTCCCGGCGCCCCTTCGCCGACCCCGGGCACCACCAGCGCCCTGGTCCGGAACACTGCCGCGGGTGGAGCGCTGGGACGGGTCGAGGACTTCGAATTGCCCTGTGCCGGCTGTCCTTCCGCACCCGGGTCAGTGCCGCCGCCGGGCGGATCGAAGTCCGGGTCGAAGTCCGGATCCGGCTCGCACTCGGCTTCCGACCGGGCCGCCGACTCCCCTGCCTGCTGCATGGCCTCTTCGAGGCGTTCGGGATCCAGCCCCGGATCGTCGAACGGATCGCGGCGCCGCCGGTGCGGCAGGGCCAGTTCGGCGGCCACCCGGATGTCCTCTTCGGCCACGGTGCCGGCACCACGCCAGGCGGCGTGGGCAACGGCGGTGCGCGCCACCACCAGATCGGCCCGCATCCCGTCGACGTCGAATGCCGCGCACAGCGCGGCGATCCGGCGAAGTTCGCTGTCGGGCAGCACCACCGAGCCGATCGCGGCGCGTGCGGCGGCGATCCGGTCAGCCAGTTCAGCATCAGCGGCGGCGTGGCGATCGACGAACGATCGCGGGTCGGACTCGAACGCCATCCTGGCCCGGATCACCTCGACACGGACGTCGACATCACGGGAGGCAGCCACGTCCACCGTCAGCCCGAATCGGTCGAGCAGCTGTGGACGCAGCTCGCCTTCCTCCGGGTTCATCGTGCCGATCAGCACGAACCGGGACTCGTGCGAGTGCGAAATCCCTTCGCGCTCAACATGTACCCGCCCCATTGCCGCGGCATCGAGCAGCACGTCGACCAGGTGGTCGTGCAGCAGGTTGACCTCGTCGACGTAGAGCACACCGCCGTGCGCGCGGGCCAGCAGGCCCGGCGAGAAGGCGTGTTCGCCGTCGCGGAGCACCTTCTGCAGGTCCAGTGAACCGACGACCCGGTCCTCGGTCGCACCGATCGGCAGTTCCACGAGCCGGGCATCTTCATCGACCGCCGACAACACCGCGGCCAGGCCGCGGACCGCCGTCGATTTCGCCGTCCCCTTCTCGCCGCGGATCAGCACGCCGCCGATCTCGGGGTGAACCGCGCACAGCAGCAGGGCCAGCCGCAGCCGGTCCTGGCCCACCAGGGCACTGAACGGGTAGGTGTGGGTCTGTGCCGTCATCAGATGGCCGCCATCGGGAAGGCTCGCTCTCGGGTCATCCGGCACGCACCATCGGCACGTGCGGGATTCCGTCGTCGAGGAATTCGTCGCCGTCGCGGACGAATCCGTGCCGGCCGTACATGTCGATCAGATAGGTCTGGGCGTTGATGTGGCACGGATAGTCGCCGACTTCCGCCAGGGCCGCCTGCATCAGCCGGGTGGTGTGCCCGTTGCCCCGGGCACTGCGCTTGGTGCACACCCGGCCGATCCGGAACGCCTTCTCACCGCCGGGATGCTCCTCCATCAGGCGTAGCGTCGAAATGACTTCTCCATCAGGGCTTTCCAGCCAGAAATGGCGAGTCTCGGCGAGCAGGTCCCGGCCGTCGAGCTCCGGGTAGGGAGTTGCCTGCTCCACTACGAACACCTCGACACGAAGCTTCAGCAGCTCGTAAAGCGTTGGTACGTCGAGGTCTTTGGCCCAGCTGCGGCGTAGTGCGACCGTCATCCGCCAGCTCCGGTCACGCAGTCACAGGGGCGTCCAGCTTGAGCGCCTTGGTCCCCCATGCCCAGACCTCCTCGAACAGGCCGGGCTCGTCGGACAACTTGGTGCCCAGCGACGGCACCATCTCCTTGAGTTTGGGCAGCCAGCTCTGGTAGCGGTCGGTGAAGCAGCGCTCCAGCACGTCGAGCATCGCGGGCACCGCGGTGGAGGCGCCCGGCGAGGCGCCCAGTAGGCCGGCGATGCTGCCGTCGGCGGCCGTCAGCACGGTGGTGCCGAACTCCAGCACACCGCCCGCCCCCTTGCGCCGGATCACCTGCACTCGCTGGCCGGCGATGTCCAGCTCCCAGTCGGAATCGACTGCGCTGGGCGCGAATTCGCGCAAGGTGTCGACCCGCGCAGCCTCACTGAGCAGAAGCTGACCGACGAGGTAGTTGACCAGACCCATTTCGGTGAGCCCGACCCCGAGCATGGACATGATGTTGTTGGGCTTGACCGACAGCGGCAGGTCGGTGAACTTGCCCTGCTTGAGGAACTTCGGCGTCCAGCCCGCGAACGGGCCGAACAACAGCCAGGACTTGCCGTTGATCACGCGAGTGTCCAGGTGCGGCACCGACATCGGCGGGGCACCCAGCGGCGGAAGTCCGTACACCTTGGCCTGATGGCCGGCGGTCAGCGCCTGGTTGTCGGTCCGCAGGAACGCGCCGCCCACCGGGAACCCGCCGAACCCCTTGGCCTCCGGAATGCCCGATTTCTGCAGCAGCGGCAGTGCACCGCCGCCGGCGCCGACGAACACGAACTTGGCATTGAACTTGCGCTTCCCACCGGTGCGCCGGTTGGTCACCTTGAGCGTCCAACTGCCGTCGGATTCCTTGTGCAGGTTGCGCACCTCGTGACCGAACAGGGTGTTCATGCCGCGCTGCGCGGTGAAGCCGATCAACTGGCGCGAGAGCGCGCCGAAATCCACGTCGGTGCCGTGCTGCGACCAGTTCAACCCGACCGGGTCCGAGAAATCCCGCTTGGCGGCCATGAACGGCAACCGGCGGGCGAATTCGTCCTTGTCGTCGATGAACTCCATCGAGGCGAACAGCGGATTGCCCACCAGTGCCTCGTAGCGACGCTTGAGGTAGTCGACGTTGCCGGCCCCGTGTACGAAACTGACGTGCGGGATCGGGTTGAGGAAGCCGCGCACGTCGGGCAGCACGCCGTTCTCGGCCGCGTAGGCCCAGAACTGCCGAGAGACCTGGAACTGCTCGTTGACGTTGATGGCCTTGGTGGTGTCGATGGACCCGTCCGACTTTTCGGGCGTGTAGTTCAGCTCACACAGCGCCGAGTGCCCGGTACCGGCGTTGTTCCAGGGGTCGCTGCTCTCGGCTGCGGCGCCGTCGAGCCGCTCGATCATGGTGATGGACCAGTCGGGCTCCAGCAGCCGGATCAGAGCGCCGAGGGTCGCGCTCATGATGCCGGCTCCAACCAGAACGACGTCGGTCTTCTCGGTCGTACCCACGTTTGCCTCAGCCACCCTGATCGCTAGTCCTTTGTATTGCGCGGCCCGTCCTCGTCGACGGCTTTCTTGTTATGCCCAGGTTATCGCGCCGCGAATCCCCGTTGGCCAGGCATGGTAGTGCGATCCGTCACCCGGACCCGATCCGCGGGCCGGGCACGAACATCCCCGATGAGGTTGCTGACCGATTCGAGGACAACCGGAGGGAACCCTCCGCATCCCCGCGCAGGCAGACCCTACTTCCGTTCGGCCCGCAGTTAGGGTGGAACCGTGACGTCACGGGAGCCCGAGTGGGAGCCGGATGTATTACCGGGGTTCTGGCAGCACACCATCGATGCCGGACCCGATCCCGACGGCGAGGGTGACCTGGTCGCCACACTCGTGCGGCGAGGCCCGGCCGAGCCGGCATCAGACGAGACGGGCCACGCCGTGCTGGCATTGCACGGCTACACCGACTACTTTTTCCACACCGAACTCGCCGACCGGTTCGCCGACCGCGGGTTCTCGTTCTACGCGTTGGACCTGCCCAAGTGCGGGCGGTCCCGCCACGACGGGCAGACCCCCCACTTCACCACCGATCTGGCGCGCTACGACACCGAACTGGAAAAGGCCCTCGCCGTCATCGCCGCCGACACCGGCAACGCCACAGTGTGCCTGTACGGCCATTCCGCGGGCGGGCTGATCCTCACCTTGTTCGCCGACCGTCTTCGCCGCAGCGGCCGGCTGGCCGCCCATCACGTCGGCGGGCTGGTGCTCAACAGTCCGTTCTTCGACCTGCACGGACCGGCGATTCTGCGCACCGCGCCCACATCGGCCGCCCTGATCGCCTTGGCTCGGCTGCGCAAGCTCTCGGTGGTCCGCAAACCCACCGAGGGTGGTTACGGCACGACGCTGCACCGCGACTACGGCGGCGAGTTCGACTACAACCTGGAGTGGAAGCCGTTGGGAGGCTTCCCCGTCACCTTCGGATGGATCAACGCGATCCGGCGCGGACAGGCCAGGCTGCATCGCGGTTTGGATGTCGGCGTACCGAATCTGATCCTGCGGTCCGACCGTAGCGTGACCGAAACTTCCGATCCCGCAGCGATGCAGCGCGGTGACGCCGTCCTCGACGTCCGCCAGATCGCGCGGTGGTCCGGTTGCGTCGGCAACCACACCACGATGGCGCCCATCCCCGACGCCAAACACGATGTCTTCCTGTCGGTCGCCGACGCCCGGGCGGCGGCCTACCGCGAGCTCGATCGCTGGCTCGATTACTACCTGAGCCAACAAACCCGGCCGAGCACAACACCTTCCGGATAGGGAGCGCACATGGAGCACTACGACCTGACGATCATCGGGACCGGCTCGGGCAACAGCATTCTCGACGAGCGCTACGCCGGCAAGAAGGTCGCGATCTGCGAACAGGGCACCTTCGGCGGCACCTGCCTCAACGTCGGCTGTATCCCCACCAAGATGTTCGTCTACGCCGCCGACGTGGCTGCCGCGATCAAGGATTCAGCCAGGTACGGCATCGATTCCCGCGTCGACAAGATTCGTTGGCCGGACATCGTGTCCCGGGTGTTCGGCCGCATCGATCCGATCGCTGCCGGCGGCGAGGACTACCGCCGCAACGACCCGCACATCACGGTGTACGCCAGCCACACCCGGTTCGGGCCCAAGACCGCCGACGGCCGCTACACGCTGCGCACCGAGGCCGGTGACGAATTTAGCAGCGACCAGGTGGTGATCGCGGCCGGGTCCCGCGCCTACGTCCCTCCGGCCATCGTGGACTGCGGTGTGACGTACTACACCAGTGACGACATCATGCGAATCCCTGAACTCCCCGAGCACCTGGTGATCGTCGGCGGCGGATTCGTCTCCGCCGAGTTCGCCCACGTGTTCTCGGCACTCGGCGTGCGGGTCACCATCGTGGTGCGTGGCGACTGCCTGATCAGCCACTCCGACGAAACGATCTGCCACGAGTTCAGCGCTCTGGCCGCCGAGAAGTGGGATGTGCGTACCCACGAGAACGTGATCGGCTCCCACCACGACGGAGACAAGATCGTGCTCGAGCTCGACGACGGCAAGACACTGCCTGCCGACATGCTGCTGGTAGCGACCGGCAGGGTGCCCAACGGCGACCTGCTCGACGCCGAACTCGCCGGGGTGGAGGTCGACGAAGACGGTCTGGTCATCGTCGACGAATACCAACGCACCACCGCGCGTGGCATTTTCGCGCTCGGCGACGTGTCCTCGGAGTGGCAGCTCAAGCATGTGGCCAACCACGAGTCACGCGTGGTCAGGGAGAACCTGCTGCGCGACTGGGATGACACCGATGCGCTGGTGCGCAGCGATCACCGGTTCGTGCCGTCGGCGGTGTTCACCGAACCTCAGATCGCCATGGTGGGGTTGACCGAGCAGCAGGTCCGCGACGAGGGCTACGACTACGTCACCAAGGTTCAGGCCTACGGCGACACCGCGTACGGCTGGGCGATGGAAGACACCACGGGCATCGCCAAGTTGATCGGCGATCGCGCCACCGGCAAGATCCTGGGCGCCCACATCATGGGCTACCAGGCTTCCGCGATCATCCAGCCGCTGATCCAGGCCATGAGCTTCGGGCAGACCGCCCAGGAGATCGCCCGGGGCCAGTACTGGATCCACCCGGCACTGCCCGAGGTGATCGAGAACGCGCTGCTGGGTCTGGTCGACTAGGCCCGCGCAGCCCAACGCTGCTCGATCCGGCCGAACCGCCAGACCCCCAGCGCCACAACCCAGCTCACCACGAAAAGCCCGACGATCGCGAACCCGACGAACTCCAGGTCGGCCGAGCCTATGAACGCCAACGGCCCGGTCGTGATGCCGAGACGCTCGACCAGCAGGCCGGTCAGCACGATCACCCCGACCACCAGGGCGACGATCACCGACAGCACGGTGACGGTCAGGTTGTAGTACACCTTGCGCACCGGCTGCAGGAAGGCCCAGCCGTAGGCCCGCGCCATGAAGATGCCGTCCAGGCTGTCGAACAGGCTCATCCCCGCGGCGAACAGCACGGGCAGCACCAGCATCGCGTACCAGGGCAGGGTGAAGGCCGCGGTTCCCGCCGCCAGCACCAGCAACGCGACCTGGCTGGCGGTGTCGAAGCCCAGCCCCATCAGGAATCCCACCGGGTACAGATGCCAGGGCTTGCCGACCCGCCGCATCACGCGGCCCAACAGACGGGCGACGAAACCCCGGCTGTCGAGCTGCCGTTCGAGCTCCGCCTCGTCGTATTCACCGCTGCGCATGGCCCGGAACACCTTGGCGATTCCCACTGCCGCGAACAGATTCGTCAGCCCGACCAGGATCAG
This sequence comes from Mycolicibacterium senegalense, assembly GCF_019645875.1. Taxonomy (GTDB): domain Bacteria; phylum Actinomycetota; class Actinomycetes; order Mycobacteriales; family Mycobacteriaceae; genus Mycobacterium; species Mycobacterium senegalense. The sequence continues at coordinate 3,723,431 of NZ_CP081000.1, forward strand.
GAACGTACCGGCCACCAGCGAGCCCACCAGACCGAGGGTCTGCAGCATCGTGGAGTCCGCGTCCTGCACCGGGCCGACGAGCGCCCGCACCCCCAGCGCCAGAAGTAGCGCCAGCCCGAACACCACGCTCGAATGCCCCAGTGAGAACCAGAACCCGGCCGACACCGACCGGGTGCCCTCCCCGACCAGTTTTCGGGTGGTGTTGTCGATGACTGCGATGTGATCGGCGTCGAAGGCATGACGCACCCCCAGCAGGTACGCGGTGACACCGAGGCCCACCCCGAACACGCCGGCCGAGCCGAGGGTGATGTGTTGCGGGGCCACCCCGACGACCAGAACGCCCCAACCGATGACATGCAGCAGGAGGACGAATCCGGTGACGGCAGCGATGGAGGTCCAGTCCGTGCGGTCGAATCCGGTTGCCAATCGGGTGGATCGGGCCGTTGCCTGCGATGCACCGGTGGTCATCGACCGAGCGTAAGGCGGCCACCGATATCTGTCCAGATGAACAGATGAGAATCTCCGTCAGCCGTGCCGTGCACCGATCCAATGCAGCAGGTCGTGCACGGTGTCGTCGTCCAGGCGGTAGCTCACCGTGCGACCCACCCGGGTCGCGATGACCCAACCCTGCTCGCGTAACACCCGCAACGCCTGCGACACCGCGTTCTCCGAACGACCCAGGGCGGTGGCCAGATCACCGACGCAGATCCCCGGCGCCCGGTGCAGAACGAGCAGGATCTCCAGCCGATGCGGATCCGACAGCAGATCGAAGCGCTGCGTCCACCCGGACGTGTCGACGTCGGCCAGCGCCGATGTCGCGCGCTCGACCTGGCCCGCCCTACCGTGCTGGTCCACGGTACGAATCTAATCCAGAAAGCCGTGCAGCAAGGCCGACGATCCCCCGACATGGGCCAGCATGGCCGACGCGGCCCGCTCGCCGTCGCCGGCCAGGATCGCCATGACGATCTCTTCGTGCTGCTCGTCGGAATGGGCGATGTTGCGCGACAGCAACGGAATTTGATCCAACAGGGCGTTCAGCCGCATCCGGTTCTCGGCGACCAACGGCACCAGCGACGGTGAGCCGGCCGCCTCCGCGATGGCCAGGTGCAGCCGCGAATCCAGCCGCCGGTAGTCGTCGGGTTCAGCGGCACGGACGTCGGCCAGCCGCGACCAGAGCCCGTCGCGCTCGGCAGCACTCAGCGTGCGCCCGGCCGCCATCCGCGCCGCCCCGACCTCGAGGATCTCGCGCAACCGCAACGCGTCATCGATCTCCTCACGGGTAGGCCTCGGGCCGTCGGCGGTGTGCCTGGGCAACTCCTCCGCCAGGAAGGTGCCGCCGTAGCGCCCCCGTTTCGACACCAGGTACCCGGCATCGGCCAGCGATTTGATGGCCTCCCGGACCGTGTCGCGGCTGACTCCGAGGCGAGCGGCAAGCTCACGCTCAGGCGGCAACGACTCGCCCGGGCCCAGCACCCCCAGCCGAATCGTCTCCAGCAACCGGCCAACGGTGTCTTCGAACGCATTGCCCAGCCGAACCGGGCGCAACAGTGCCTCGGCCGCCACAGCGGGCTGCGAATCAGGCCCTGTTGCGGCCGGCTGCGGGTCCGGTTCGGCTGTCATGGTGAGCTATCAGGGTGTCACAGCGGCGTCACGTACGCGGAGCTGATGCCCCCGTCGACCAGGAATGTCGAGCCCGTGATGAACGAGGCGTCGTCGCTGGCCAGGAACGCCACCGCGGCCGCCAACTCCTCGGGCTCGGCGAAACGGCCGAGCGGGATGTGCACCAACCTTCGGGCTGCCCGCTCGGGATCCTTGGCGAACAACTCCTGCAGCAGTGGGGTGTTGACCGGCCCGGGGCACAGGGCGTTGACCCGAATCCCCTGTCGCGCGTACTGCACCCCGAGCTCGCGGGACATGGCCAGCACGCCGCCCTTGGACGCGGTGTAGGAGATCTGGGAGGTGGCCGAACCCATCACCGCCACGAACGACGCGGTGTTGATGATCGAGCCCTTGCCCGCGGGCACCATGTGGCGCAGCGCCGCCCGACACGACAAGTACACCGACTTCAGGTTGATGTCCTGCACCCGCTGCCAGGCCGGCAGCTCGGTGGTCTCGATCAGGTCGTCTTCGGGCGGGGAGATGCCGGCGTTGTTGAAGGCGATGTCCACGGAGCCGAATGTCGCTGCAGCAGTGTCGAAGAGATGATCGACGGCATCTTGGTCCGATACGTCGACGCCGACGAACAATCCGTCGAGTTCCTCGGCGGCGGCCTCGCCGGTAGCGGGGTCGATATCGCCCACCACGACGGTGGCCCCTTCGGCGCGCAGCCGCCGGCCGGTGGCCAGACCGATGCCGCTGGCGCCGCCGGTGATGACGGCGACCTTGCCGGCCAGACGTTGGGTCAGATCCATCTACAGCTCCTCTGTTGCGAAGAATACGTTCTTGGTCTCGGTGAAAGACAGCGGTGCGTCAGGGCCCAACTCGCGCCCCAGCCCGGACTGCTTGAAACCCCCGAAAGGCGTGTTGTAGCGCACCGACGAGTGCGAATTCACGCTGAGATTGCCCGATTCCACCGCCCGTGACACTCGAAGCGCCCGCGAGAGATTGTCGGTCCAGATCGAACCCGACAAGCCGTAGGGGGTGTCGTTGGCCAGCGTGATCGCGTCGGCCTCATCCTCGAACGGCAGCACGGTCACCACAGGACCGAAGATCTCATCGGTCACCGTGCGGTCGGTGCGCTGCGGGGTCAACACCGTTGGCGGGAACCAGAATCCGGGCCCATCGGGGGCCGAACCACGAAACGCCACCGGGGCCCCGTCCGGGACATACGACGACACCGACTCCCGGTGTGGGCGCGAAACCAATGGACCCATCTCGGTGTCACGAACCGTGGGATCCCCGACCACCACACCCTTGACTGCCGGCTCCAGCATCTCCATGAAGCGGTCATAGACGCTGCGCTGCACCAGGATCCGGCTCCGTGCGCAGCAGTCCTGCCCCGCGTTGTCGAACACCCCGTACGGCGCGGTGGCCGCCGCCTTCTCCAGATCGCAGTCGTCGAACACGATGTTCGCGCTCTTGCCACCCAACTCCAGAGTCACGCGCTTGACCTGTGCCGCGGCCCCGGCCATCACCCGCATTCCCACCTCGGTGGAGCCCGTGAACACCACCTTGCGCACATCCGGATGGGTGACGAACCGCTCCCCGACCACCGAGCCCTTGCCCGGCAGCACCTGAAAAAGCCCGGCCGGCAAGCCTGATTCGACGGCGAGCTCCCCGAGCCGGATCGTGGTCAGCGGAGTCCATTCAGCGGGCTTGAGCACGACCGCGTTACCGGCGGCCAGCGCGGGGGCAAAGCCCCAGGCGGCGATGGTCATCGGAAAGTTCCACGGCGTGATGATGCCGACGACGCCGAGCGGCTCGTTGAACGTGACGTCCAAGCCGCCGGCCACCGGGATCTGCTTACCGCTCAACCGTTCCGGGGTGGCCGCGTAGTACTGCAGGACGTCTCGGACATGGCCGGCCTCCCACTCGGCTTGCCCGATCGGGTGCCCGGAATTGGCCACCTCCAGCGCCGCCAGCTCATCGATGTGGGCATCGACGCAGGCGGCGAACGCGCGCAACGCGGCGGCCCGCTCAGCCGGGGCCTGGCGGGCCCACTGCCGCTGCGCTAAGCCCGCCCGGGCCACCGCGTCGTCGACGGCGCTCACGTCGAGGAGATCGACGGTGGTCAGCACCTCCTCGGTGGCCGGGTTGACGACCTGGCTCGATGTCATGAGATCCTCTCTGTCGCATAGGTTCTGGCCGCCTCAACGAGAGCGGCGAACAGCCGCAGATCATCGAGGGTTTCCTCCGGGTGCCATTGCACACCGACCACGAAGGTGTCTCCGGGCAGCTCGACCGCCTCGATCACCCCGTCCGCGTCACGGGCGCTCACCACCAGCCCGTCACCCAGTAGGTCGATGGCTTGATGGTGATAGCACTGCGCGTCGGATGTCTCGCCGATCAGGGCCGCCAGGCGGGTGTTCGGCACGGTGCGTATCGAGGAGGTGCCGAACACCGCGTTGCCCTTCTGGTGGTGCGTACTGCCGATCACATCGGGCAGGTGCTGGTGCAGCGTGCCGCCCAGTGCGGCGTTGAGCACCTGCGCCCCCCGGCACACGCCGAACACCGGAACACCGTGCCGCAGGGCGCTTTCCAGTAGAGCGAACTCCCAGGCGTCGCGGCTGGTGTCAGGCTTGTTGGTGGTCGGATGCGGTTGCTGCCCGTAGCGGGCCGGGTCGACGTCCGGGCCGCCGGTGATCACCAGTCCGTCGACGCGGTCGAGCACGCGGGCGGCGATGTCGAGATCCACCGGCTGCGGCGGCAACAGCACCGCGATGCCACCGGCCCGACTGACACCTTCGAAGTAGATCTGGGGCAGAAAGCTCGCTTGCACATCCCACACCCCGGTTTGAGCCTGCTGCAGGTAGGTGGTCATGCCGATTACCGGGCGAGTCGCGTCGGCACGCCCAGCGTCAGAGCCGTTCAAAACCGCGCACCCTTTCCCAGTCGGTCACCGCGGAATTGAAGGCCGCCAATTCGATCCGCGCGTTGTTCAGGTAGTGCTCGACGACGTCGTCCCCGAACGCCGCGCGTGCCACCTCGGACTTCGCGAACAATTCGGCGGCCTCGGCCAGGGTGGTGGGCAACCGTTGCGCTTCACTGGCATAGGCGTTGCCCGGCAGCGGATCGGGCAACTGCAGCTCATGGTCGATGCCGTGTAGACCGCCCGCGATCAGCGCCGACACCGCCAGATACTGGTTGACGTCGCCGCCGGGCGCCCGGCATTCCACCCGCAGGCTCGCGCCGTGTCCCACCACCCGCAATGCGCAGGTGCGGTTGTCCAGGCCCCAGGCGATCGCCGTGGGCGCAAAGCTACCGTCGGCGAACCTCTTGTAGGAGTTGATATTCGGTGCGTAGAACAGGGTCAGCTCACGCAGTGTGGCCAGCTGGCCGGCGATGAAGCTGCGGAACAGTGGCGACATCCCGTGCGGCCCCGCCTCGTCTGCGAGGACCGCCGAACCGTCCTCGCCACGCAGCGAGATGTGGATGTGGCAGCTATTACCTTCGCGTTCATCGAATTTCGCCATGAAGGTCAGGCTCTTGCCGTGCTGGTCGGCGATCTCCTTGGCACCGTTCTTGTAGATGGTGTGGTTGTCACAGGTGCTGCGGGCGTGGTCGTAACGGAAGGCGATCTCCTGCTGGCCGAGGTTGCACTCCCCCTTGACCCCTTCGCAGTACAGCCCGGCGCCTTCCATGCCGAGCCGGATGTCCCGCAGCAGCGGCTCCATCCGGGTGGACGCCATCATGGCGTAGTCGACGTTGTAGTCGCTGGCCGGCGTCAAGTTGCGGTAACCCGAGGCCCAGGCCTCGCGGAAGGTGTTGTCGAACACCATGAATTCCAGCTCGGTTCCGACGTAGGGCACCAGATCGCGCTCGGCCAACCGGTCGATCTGGCGGTTGAGAATGCTGCGCGGAGCCTGCTCGACGGGGCGACCGTCGAGCCACGACAGATCGGCCATCACCAGCGCGGTGCCGGGCAGCCACGGGATCAACCGCAAGGTGCTGAAATCGGGGGTCATCACCATGTCGCCGTAGCCCGTGCCCCAACTCGACATCGAATAGCCGCCGACGGTGTTCATGTCGACGTCGACCGCGAGCAGGTAGTTACAGCACTCCGCACCGTGGGCGGCGACCTCCTCGACGAACAACCGGCCCGAAACCCGCTTCCCGGTCAACCGGCCCTGCATATCGCAGAAGGCGAGTATCACGGTGTCGATCTCACCCGCCGCGACCATTTGCTCCAGGTCGGCTCGTGCCAGCATGCCGGGGTTCTGGCTCATTTGCGCACCCTCCTGCCCCTGTGGGCTTCGGTGGCCAACCTGGCGTCCAGCCGACCATTGCATTGGCGATGACGTGATGATCGTGCCCCGATTTAGCATGATTGTCACGTCCAAAAGGTAGGACAGCAGACCAATAACGCTCTATTGTCCGTGTGCAGACCGCCCACCGCCCTGCACATGAGGAGCCGCCATGCCCGAGGGGCACGAAGATCTCACCGAACACCTTTCCGACGACGAACAACATCTCGCCAAGCTTGGGTACGTCCAGGAACTCTCACGGTCCTGGTCCGGATTCTCCAACTTCGCGATCTCCTTCTCGATCATCTCGATCCTGGCGGGTTGCTTCACCTCGTTCGGGCTCGGCTGGAACAACGGCGGCCCAGCCGCCATCGCCTGGGGCTGGCCGATCGTCTCGGTGTTCATCCTGATCATCGGGTTCTGCCTGGCCGAACTGGTCTCCGCCTACCCCACCTCGGGCGGGATCTATTGGTGGGCCGCCAAACTCGGCGGACCCAAGGCCGGCTTCTACACCGGCTGGCTCAACCTCATCGGCCTGATCGCGATCCTGGCGTCGGTGTCCTACGGCAGCGCGACATTCCTGGACCTCACCCTCGGGACATTCAGTGAATCTTGGCTCGCCGGCTACAGCCTGACCCGGGTGTTCATCATGTTCCTGATCATCCTGGCGGTATCGGCGGTGATCAACATCTTCTCGTCACACCTGCTGGCCGTCATCAACAACGTCTCGGTGTGGTGGCACGTCGCCGGCGCAACCGCGGTCATCGCCATCCTGTGGCTGCTGCCCGAGCAACATGCCAGTGTCTCCGACGTTTTCGCCAAGACCATCAACAACTCCGGAATCTTCTCCGGCTCCACATCCGGTTGGGGCTTCCTGCTGTTCGTACTGCCCATCTCGGCGATCCTCACGCAGTACACGATCACCGGATACGACGCGTCGGCGCACCTGTCCGAAGAGACCAAGAGCGCGGCCAACGCCGCCGCGAAGGGCATCTGGCAGTCGATCTTCTACTCGGCCATCGGTGGCTGGATCTTGTTGCTCTCGTTCCTGTTCGCGGTGCAGAACTCCGACGAGGTGTCCGCCAACGGCGGTGCAGTAGCGACGATCTTCACCCAGGCGCTGGGATCCAAGTGGGCCGGAGTGGTGCTGCTGATCGCCACCGCCGGTCAGCTGTTCTGCACCACTGCCTGCCAGACCAGCGCCTCGCGCATGCTGTTCGCTTTCAGCCGCGACCGTGCCGTCCCCGGACACCAGTTGTGGTCGAAGGTCAATGCCACCCGGGTGCCCGCCAACGCCGTCATCATCACCGCGGTGATCGCGGCGATCATCACGCTGCCCGCCATCGTGCCGGTGAAGATTCCCGTCAACGGCGTGGAAGTTCCCTCGCCGGTGGCGTTCTACGCCGTCGTCTCGATCGGCGTGGTCGGGCTGTACCTGTGCTTCGCGGTGCCCATCTATTACCGGTGGAAGGCCGGTGACTCCTTCGAGCAGGGCAAGTGGAACGTCGGTGAAAAGTACAAGTGGATGGCGCCGATAGCCATCGTCGAGATCATCGTCACCTCGATCATCGCGATGTTCCCGACCTCCCTGGGCGGCATGCCGTGGGATCCGAGCTTCCAGTGGAAGTTCGTGAACTACACCCCACTGCTGGTCGGCGGTGTGCTGGTGCTGCTGTTCGCCTACTGGCACGTGTCGGTGAAGCACTGGTTCACCGGTCCGATCAAGCAGGTCGACGCCGCGGCCGCAGAACTGCAGAGCTGAATCACCCGAGCAGTTCGCGGATGTCGGAGGCCGAGATGGCCGAGCCGAACAGATCCCCGTCGTCGACCACGGCGTCGAACAGGGCCCGCTTGCGGTCCTGCAGCGCCACCACCTTCTCCTCGATGGTGTCTCCAGCGACCAGACGGTAGACGGTGACCGGCCGGGTCTGCCCGATGCGGTGGGCCCGGTCGACGGCCTGAGCTTCGGCGGCCGGGCTCCACCACGGGTCGCACAGGAAGCAGTAGTCGGCGGCGGTGAGGTTGAGCCCGAATCCGCCGGCTTTCAGGCTGATCAGGAACACCTGCGTGGCGCCCGCACCGAACTCCTCGATGGCGCTGGCCCTTCCGTCGGAGTCGACCGATCCGTCCAGGTAGCTGTAGGCGATACCCGCCGAATCCAGATGTGATCGGACGATGCCGAGGAATCCGGTGAACTGGCTGAATACCAGCGCGCTGTGACCCTCGGCAACCAACTGATCGAGTTGCTCGACGAGGAAGTCGATCTTGGCCGAACCCACCGAACGAGCGGAGTCGTCGACCAATCCGGGATGCAGACTGAGCTGCCGCAGCAAGGTCAGCGACCTGAAGATCTGGAACCGGTTCTTCTCCCAATCCCCCAGCAGACCCAGCACCTTCTGCCGCTCGCGAGCCAACCGTGTGTCGTAGATCTTGCGGTGCTTGGCGTTCAGCCCGATGGTGAGCACCTGCTCACTCTTGCTCGGAAGCTCGCTGATCACCTGGCTTTTCGTGCGACGTAACAACACCGGTTTGATCCGCCTGCGCAACACCGGGAGCAGGTCGGGCGCCTGACCCGATTCGATGGGCTTTCGGAAGTAGGTTTCGAAGACCTTCGGAGACGGGAAGATCCCGGGCACCGTGATCGAGAGCAACGACCACAGTTCCATCAGGTTGTTCTCCATCGGCGTGCCGGTGATGGCCAATTTGAACGGCACGTCGAGCAGCCGGGCGGCCTGGTGCGTCTTGCTGTGGTGGTTCTTCACGAACTGCGCTTCGTCGAGAACCATTCCGGCCCACTGGATTTGTGAATACGCGGCAACATCCATGCGCAGCAGCGTGTAGGACGTGACGACGATATCCGCCTCGGCCACCTGTTCGGCCAATCCCACGGCTGCCCGTGCGTCGGTCGAGGTCACCACCACGGCGTTGAGTCCAGGGGTGAACTTCTGGCATTCGGCCACCCAGTTGCGCGCCACGCTGGTCGGCGCCACCACCAGGAACTTGCCCGCGCCCCCGGACACGGCACGGGTGATGAGCGCCAACGTCTGCACGGTCTTCCCCAGGCCCATGTCGTCGGCGAGCACCCCGCCGATTCCGTTGTCCCACAGGAACGACAACCAGTCCAGCCCGTCGCGCTGGTAGTCGCGGAGTTCGGCAACGAGCCCCGCAGGCGGGTCGACGGGCACCGGAGGACGGGCCGCGGCCAGCCGCGCCAGGTTGGCCCGCCACCGGGCGAGCTGATCGTCGACGACACCGAGCTCGAGCAGTTCGTCCCACAGAGTGATGTTCAGCGACGCGGCGTTGACCCGGTCCCCATCGATCTCGCCGAGTGCCCGCGCCTCGTCGAGCAACGCCCTCAACCGGACCAGCTCAGGTGTGTCCAACCGAAAGTAGATTCCCGACGGCAACAACATATGCGTTGCGCCTGAAGCTAATTCACGGATGACGTCGGGCAGCGCCACGGTCTCACCGTCCACGCTCACCGTGACGTTCAGGCTGAACCAGTCGCCCGGACCAGAGGTGTCTCCGGAGAACGACACCACCGGATCGGCACCCGCGGCTCGGTACCGGCTGTCGGCATCGACGATCAGATCTGCGTAACAGTCCAACTGCGGCAGGGTGTGGTCACACAACACCGCGGCCTCCACCGCGGTGAGATCGACCCCGCCCAGCAGCGTGCGCCGGGACGCCACCGAGACCGCATCCACAGCGCTGGCGGCGTTGACGATGGCCCGCAACTCGTGGACGGCCTCCGCGTCGAGCGTCGTGGAGACCCACCGGTTGACATGTTGCGAGGCTTGACGTTTCCAGTCATGTGCGGCCGCTGCCACCGCCTGCAAAGCGGGCAGCAACCGCTGCCAGAGCTCCTCCTCGGCCGCCGCATCGCGGTACCCGATCAGCCCGGCCGAGGACAACGGGTCGAAGTCGTGATGCTGATCGTTGACCTCATACCGCGTGCTCCAGAAGACCCGCGCCCCACCGTCGACGACCTTGACCGTCAGCGCCGGTCTGGGACCACTGATGGTCGGCGGGACGAACAGGCCCTCGGCGACTTCCAGGTCCACGGTGCCGGCCAGGCGCGGCAGGATGTCTACCGCGAGTTCGCGTCCCATGTCGGCCGGGATGTGCACCTGTTCCCGGTGCCCCAGCAGTTCGGCCATGGTGCGGCCCGGCACCGGATCGAAGGCGCCCAGGCGCAACACCGAATCGACAAGTTGAAACATTCCGTGCGGGGCCGGCATCCCGATCAATCCGACACCGTCGGGGTCACTGTCCTGCCCGTCGACGATCAGCGCCACCGACATGACCGCACCGCCGCCGCCCGCTGCCGCGAAGTCCAGCCGCAGATGGACGTTCTTGACCAACTCGACCGCACTGATGCCGCCGGCGGCGTCGGCCAGGACGGTCACCCCGACATCCAGCACCTCGGCCAGCCGGGGCCACAGAGTGGCCGGCATGCCGTTGAGAACCATCGCGTCGCCGCCGCGCGGCTCGGAATACCGCACGACCTCCGACACCAGCGCCCGCACCGCCCGGTACTGGTCGCGATCGAACTCGCCGGGGTCGGGATGGTCGGCGAGGCGCCGCCAGGTCAATGCGCGAGTGATCCAGGTACCCCGTTTGCCGAGGCTCAGGGGGCGCAGCAGCAGCGACGTACCCGGGCGGTAGCGGGTCGGGCCGCTCACCGAGAATTCCAGCGCGATCGGTTTGCCACCGCCCTCAGGCACCGCGACTTCGTCGAGCACCTTGTCGAGCACATAGCGCCAGCGCTCGATCGGAGGCTGCGCCGGGTCGGCAGGCACAACCGTCAACACCAGGGCGACCGCATGTTTGCAGAACGACCCGACCGGGCATGAACACAAAGCCCAGTCGACGACGGGCCGACTTCCCGGCGAGAGCCCGACCTCAAGGACGTACAACTGACCATGCGAGCCCACACACCGTCCGCGCACCAAGCGCTCGACGGGATCGAACTCGGCGTCGCGGACGCGGCCTTCGGCGGCGTAGCGTTCACCCCGGACGGTCGCCTGCGCGCCGAAATCGCGAATCAGCTCGTCACGGGCTATCCCGAAGCCGAATCCAGGCCTCATATGAGGAGAATAGGGCCACCTTCCGACATGTCCTGGTCACGCACTCGACACACCGTCGGTGGCGCACCTTCTCCGGATCCTGTGTAGGGTCGAACTGATGTGTGGAGCCGCCGGGGAGGTGCGTCTCGATGGCCGGACACCGGATATTTCAGCGGTGTCGGCCATGGCAGACGCGATGGCACCCAGGGGTCCGGACGCGGCCGGTGTGTGGTCGCAAGGCCGGGTCGCGCTGGGTCACCGCCGCCTGAAAATCATTGACCTGACCGAAGCGGGCGCCCAGCCCATGGTCGATCCCGAACTCGGATTGACCGTTTGCTGGAACGGCTGCATCTACAACTACCAAGAGCTGCGCCGAGAGCTGTCGGGACATGGGTACCGCTTCTTCTCGCACAGCGACACCGAGGTGCTGCTCAAGGCCTATCACCACTGGGGTGACCGGTTCGTCGAGCACCTGATGGGGATGTTCGCGTTCGCGATCGTCGAGCGCGACACCGGCCGGGTGCTGTTGGGCCGCGATCGGCTGGGCATCAAGCCGCTGTACATCACCGAGGACAACCATCGGATCCGGTTCGCCTCATCGCTGCCGGCGCTGCTGGCAGGCGGCGGTGTCGACACCCGCATCGACCCGATCGCACTGCACCACTACCTGACGTTCCACTCGGTGGTGCCGCCCCCGCTGACCATCCTGCAGGGCATCAAGAAGGTGCCGCCGGCGTCGGTGGTCGCGATCGAACCCGACGGTAGCCGGCACACCACGGTGTACTGGTCGCCGGACTTCACCCGCCACGCCGATCGAGCGGACTGGTCGGAACGGGATTGGGAGGACGCGGTACTGGAGTCGCTGCGGCGCGCGGTCGAGCGCCGACTGGTGGCCGACGTACCGGTCGGATGTCTGCTGTCCGGCGGTGTCGACTCTTCCCTGATCGTCGGGCTGCTCGCCGAGGCGGGCCAGCACGGCCTGTCAACGTTCTCGATCGGTTTCGAGTCTGTCGGCGGGGTCGCCGGTGACGAGTTCAAATACTCCGACATCGTCGCCGAGCATTTCGACACCGACCATCATCAGATCCGCATCGGCACCGACCGCATGCTGCCCGCCCTCGACGGCGCGATAGCCGCCATGAGCGAACCCATGGTCAGCCATGACTGCGTGGCCTTCTACCTGCTCAGCCAGGAGGTCGCCAAGCACGTCAAGGTGGTGCAGTCCGGGCAGGGTGCCGACGAGGTGTTCGCCGGCTACCACTGGTATCCGCCGATGGCAGAACCGGGCGCGGCCGACCTCGAAGGCTCGGTGGCCAGCTACCGCGGGGCGTTCTTCGACCGCGACAGCGCCGGGGTGAGCGCGCTGATCAGCGACGCCTACCGGGCCGACGGCGATCCCAGCGGGGTGTTCGTCACCGATCACTTCGCCGCGGCGGGCGCGCAGACCGGCGTGGACCGGGCGCTGCGGCTGGACACCACGGTGATGCTGGTCGACGACCCGGTCAAGCGCGTGGACAACATGACCATGGCGTGGGGCCTGGAAGGCCGCGTGCCGTTCCTCGATCACGAGCTCGTCGAGCTGGCTGCCACCTGCCCTCCCGGCCTCAAGACCGCGTACGGGGGCAAGGGCGTGCTCAAACAAGCTGCGCGGCGCGTGATTCCGGCAGCCGTGATCGATCGCCCGAAGGGATACTTCCCGGTCCCGGCGCTGACCCACCTCGAGGGGCCGTATCTGGACATGGTCCGGAATGCGCTCTACGCGCCGGAAGCCAAGGAGCGCGGCCTGTTTCGTCCCGAGGCCGTCGACCGGTTACTGGCCGATCCGAACGGCAGGCTGACCCCGCTGCGGGGCAACGAGTTGTGGCAGATCGCGCTGCTGGAGTTGTGGTTGCAGCGCCACGGTGTGACGGGGGCTGCGGCGTGACGGCAACTGACCATGACGCGTCGGCAGCCTCGGCAGGATCTGGTCACACCGATCACGCGGACCACACCGAGGCGATCACGCTTGGCCTTCACGATGCCTCACCGCAACACCTCGTCGATGCCATGGCTGATGACGTGGTCCTCGAATTGGGATGGGGCCGGCTGATTTTCGGGCAGACCTTCGCCGATCCCGAGCAACTCGCCGAGGTGCTTCAGCAGGAAGGCCCCGGCCGCCGCGACATCTGCATCTACGCCCGCGAGTCGCACGTGCTGGTCGCCCGGTCTCCCGCCGAGTTGTTCATCGATCCGAGCCACACCTACCGGCTGCGGTTCACCGACGAGCTCGCGGCGGCCGAACCGGTCGGGTTCACCGTGCGCACCCTGCAGACACCGATGGACGCCGACGCGATGAACCGGGTGTACGTACGGTGCGGGATGGTGCCTGCCCCCGTCGACGTCATCTGGCACAACCACACCCTGACGCCCGCGGTGGTGTATCTGGTTGCGGTGCGCGACGACGACGGCTCCGTGGTGGGCACCGTCACCGGCGTTGATCACAAACGGTTGTTCGCCGATCCGGAAGACGGGTCGAGCCTGTGGAGCCTGGCGGTGGATCCGGCGGCCGGACTGCCCGGCGTCGGCGACGCACTGACCCGCACCCTGGCCGGGATCTTCCGCGAACGCGGCCGGGCCTACCTGGATCTGTCAGTGGCCCACGACAATTCGGCCGCCATCGCGCTGTACGAAAAGCTGGGTTTCCATCGGGTCCCGGTGCTGGCCGTCAAGCGCAAGAACGCGATCAACGAGCCGTTGTTCACCCATCCGCCCGAGACGGTCGACGATCTGAACCCGTATGCGCGCATCATCGCCGACGAGGCGATGCGCCGCGGGATCCGGGTCGAGGTGCTCGACGCAGGCGCCGGCGAGATGAAGCTGTCGCACGGTGGCCGCAGCGTTATCACGCGAGAGTCACTGTCGGAGTTCACTTCTGCGGTAGCCATGGCCCGCTGCGACGACAAACGCCAGACCAGGCGCATCGTCTCCGACGCCGGCATCACGGTCCCCAAGGGCCGACTGGCCACCTTTGACCACGAGGACCACGAGTTTCTGGCCGAGGTCGGCGACGTGGTGGTCAAGCCCACCCGCGGCGAGCAGGGCAAGGGCATCACCGTCGGGGTCGATGGCAGCGAGGAACTCGACGCGGCGCTACACCGGGCCCGCGAGCAGTACCCGGAGGTACTGATCGAGCAGCGCGCCCCCGGCGACGATCTTCGGCTGGTGGTGATCGACGGCAAAGTGGTGGCCGCAGCCATCCGCCGACCCGCCGAGATCGTCGGCACCGGCAAGCACACCATCGGTGAGCTCATCGAGACCCAATCGCGCCGCCGGTCCGCGGCCACCGGCGGGGAGTCACGAATCCCTATCGACGACGTCACCAAGGGCACCGTCGCCGAGGCGGGCTGGTCCTTCGATGATGTGCTGCCCGAGGGCGAGCGCCTGCGGGTGCGACGTACGGCCAACCTGCATCAAGGCGGGACGATCCACGACGTCACCGCCGAGGTCAATCCCGAGCTATGCCGGGTCGGTGTGGCCGCGGCCGAGGCGATCGGCATCCCCGTGACGGGCATCGACCTGCTGGTTCCCGATGTGACGGGCCGCGAGTACGTCTTCATCGAAGCCAACGAGCGTCCGGGCCTGGCCAACCACGAGCCGCAACCCACCGCGGCCGCGTTCGTGGATTTCCTGTTCCCGCAGCAGCCGGGTTTGCCGCAAGCCTGGAAGCCTTCGGAGGCGGCTGACTGAGCGCCCGCGCGAAGGCAGGCCCGACCCGACAACACCGCGGCGGCTGACTGAGCGCCCGCGACTGTCACTCCAGCGTGGCACTCGGCGCCGGCAGCCACTCCAGCGTGACAACGGGTTTGTGGGAGCCGCCCGCCTACTGGCAGTCGCCACTCCAGCGTGACACTGGGCAATGAGCGCCACTCCAGCGTGACAAACCGCGGAACATCACGGGCGCTCACCCGTCATGGGGCGGGATCGAGCCGAAGCGCCGGTCACCAACTGCTGGTGCGCAGCACGATCTCGGCCGCCAGCTGGGCCGTCGAGTCACCGGCGTTACGTCGGCCCGCGATCTCCACCAGCCGGAAGTCGCCGTACACGTAGCGCTGGCTGGCTTTGGCGACGGCGCGTGCTGCCGGGGAGCTGACGAGCACGGTGGTGTTCATCTCGACCGGCGGGCATCCGTCGTCGCGGATCGTCCCGGTGGCATCGGCGACGCGGGGATGTCCGCGATCCACCACCACCAGACCGATGAATTTGTCCAGCCTGGTCGCCGCCAATTCCCAGGCCAGTTCTCCGCCGAGGCGGTCACCGACCAGCAACGCCCATTTGATGTCGAGCGAATCGAGTATCCCGACCACCGACTTGGCGGTCAGCCGCGGATCGGGGCCGATGATCACCGTGCGCAGTGAAGCGGTGTGCAAGCGCCGGCAGATCGGCTCGTATGCGGCCGGCCCGTGGTGGCCGGCGCTGAGCACTACCACGGTGGAACCCTTCTCGGGTCCCGAGACGTCGACGGGTGTGGTGAATCCGTCGATCGTCGCGACGGTGGTAAGCATTCGGACAAACTACCGTCCAGTAGCGACGGGCGGGCCGAAATTGACATTGTCCTGACGGCCGCGTCAGCGGGTGGACACACGTTCGGCCTGGGCACCGAAAACGTCCAGAAAAGTCTGCGGTAATGCGCCTTTGGCGGCGATCGACGAATCCTGCGTGGGGAAGGCGATCCCGAAAACCGCCCAGCTGCCGAGGTTTTCGAAGGCGAAGAAGATGCTCTGCTCTTGCCCGCCCAGCTGCATCGTCTGCTGATAGGCCAACGCCGACGCCCGCGGGACGTCCAGCTTGGTGGTGGTCATGGGGATGCCCTTGTCGGCCGGGTCGAAGTAGGTGGAGAACTGTGCGCACCGCTGCGCCGTGGCGGCCAGCTTGTCCAGCGGCAGCGGCGACGCGGTCACCGTCAGTACGATGCGTGCCCCGTCGTAGGCGGCGATGATCTGCGCGGCGCTGCCTGGTCCCCGCTCGACGGATTCGGCGATCACCCTTGTCAGCCCGTCGCTGCATCCGGCCGGGATTGAGAGCATCGGCGGCGGTCCACCCGATCCCCCGGGGCCTGCGCCGTCATCGATGACCCGGTCGACCTGCACGCCCGGCGGGAAGTCGGCGGGCGTCAGCAACACCTTGTCCAAGGTGGCGCCGGGCCACGTGGGCGTGCCGGAGATCACCGGCGCACAGCCCGACAGCGCGAGGAGAGCGACCAACCCGACCGAGGTTGCCACCCAGCGATGGCACCGAAGCATCTGCCCAGGTTACTGGGCCATGCCGGTCAGTGCAGTGCTCATGGTGGGCCGGGTGGGCGCCCCGTGCCGCACGAGTTCCATCACGGCGGCGATATCCAGGTGGGCGGCCAGCAGGTCGGCCATGCGATCCAGCTGGGCATCGCGCCGACCCGGCACGTCGGTGTCGTCAGCAACCACGAACCCCGTGCGGCCGGCGCTGTCGGCGACCTCGGTGAGCCAGTCCCGGCGCAAGCGGTCGTTGTCGAGCAGACCGTGCCAGTGGGTGCCGTAGACGGCGCCACTGCGCAACCCGACCCCGAGCCAGTCGTCGGCCGCCGCACTGGTCACCTGGCCGTGATGAATTTCGTAGCCCCACAACGGCTTTTCCCAGTGCCGCAGGGTCTTGTCGACGGCGAACTCGATGTCGGCGTCGAGCAGGCCAAGACCTTCGACGGGTTCCGGGCTCGAGGATTCGACCGTGTCGTGGATGCGACGGCACAGCATTTGGAACCCGCCACAGACTCCCAGCACCGGCCGGCCCTGCGCGGCGTGGGTGAGGATGGCATCAGCCAGACCGCGTTGACGCAGCCAGCCCAGATCGCTCACGGTGGCCTTGCTGCCGGGAATCACCACGAGATCGGCGCCGGCCAAGTCGGCGGCATCGGCAACCCATCGCACCACGACGCCCGGTTCACAGGCCAGGGCCTCGACGTCGGTCGAGTTCGAGATTCGCGGCAGCCTGACCGCGGCGACGGTGAGCGACTGGGTCCCGTGAGGAGCTTGCGGTGTACCGACCACGCCGCCTGGGCGAACCGACACCGAATCCTCGGTGTCGAGCCAGAGTCCGTCATCGAACGGGATCACCCCATAGGTGGGACGTCCGGTCAGCTCGAACAATTGATGCAGGCCGGGTTCGAGCAGCGCCGGATCACCGCGGAATTTGTTGACGACGAAACCCGCGATGAGGGCCTGGTCCTCGGGCCCGAGGACGGCCACGGTGCCGTGCAGGTGGGCCAGCAGGCCGCCGCGGTCGATGTCGCCCACCACGATGACGGGCAGATCGGCGGCGCGGGCCAGCCCCATGTTCGCCAGGTCGGTGGCGCGCAGGTTGATCTCCGCCGGCGAGCCCGCGCCTTCGCAGATCACCACGTCGAATTCAGATCTCAGTGAGGCCAGTTCCTCGGCGACCACCGCGGCCAGCCGGTCACGATGGGTGAAGTAGTCGCCTGCGGCCACCGTTCCGGCCACCTGACCCCTGATCACCAGCTGTGATGTGCGGTCTCCACCGGGCTTGAGCAGGATGGGATTGAACCGGGTGCTGGGCGCCAGCCCGGCGGCGCGGGCTTGCATGGCCTGCGCGCGGCCGATCTCACCGCCGTCCACGGTGACTGCCGAGTTGTTCGACATGTTCTGCGCCTTGAACGGCGCGACGGACATGCCTTTGCGGCCCAAGAGGCGGCACAAGCCGGCCACGACCATCGACTTGCCGGCGTCGGAGGTGGTGCCGGCGACAAGTAGTGCCCCGCTCACGGTCGCAACGTCACGGCAGGGTGAGGATCTCGGCGCCGTCCTCGGTGACCACCAGGGTGTGCTCGAACTGTGCGGTCCACTTGCGGTCCTTGGTCACCACGGTCCAGTCGTCGTCCCAGATCTCGTAGTCCAGCGATCCGAGGTTGATCATCGGCTCGATGGTGAAGGTCATGCCTGGCTCCAGCACCGTCTCGACCGCGGGCTGGTCGTAGTGCAACACCACCAGACCGTTGTGGAACGTGGTGCCGATGCCGTGGCCGGTGAAATCGCGAACGACGTTGTAGCCGAACCGGTTTGCGTAGGCCTCGATCACCCGGCCGACGATCGACAGCGCGCGCCCGGGCTTGACGGCCTTGATGGCGCGCATGGTCGCCTCATGGGTGCGCTCGACGAGCAGCCGATGCTCCTCGGAGACGTCACCGGCCAGGAAGGTGGCGTTGGTGTCGCCATGAACGCCGTCGATGTAGGCAGTGACGTCGATGTTGACGATGTCGCCGTCCTCGATCACCGTGGAGTCTGGGATGCCGTGGCAGATCACCTCGTTCAGAGAGGTGCAGCAAGATTTGGGAAAGCCTTTGTAGCCCAACGTCGACGGGTAGGCACCGTGGTCGATCATGTACTCGTGGGCGATGCGGTCGAGCGCGTCGGTCGTGACGCCGGGAGCCACTGCCTTGCCGGCCTCGGCCAGGGCCGCCGCGGCGATCTGGCCGGCGACGCGCATCTTCTCGATCACCTCGGGCGTCTGCACCCAGGGCTCACTACCCTCGCGCACCGTCGGCTGCCAGGCATACTCCGGTCGCGGAATCGACTTGGGAACCGGCAGGGTCGGTGAGAGCACACCGGGGCGCAGGGCGGTACGAACTGGCATGCGAACAGCTTAATCGTCGGCACACCTGCCGAGGCGTTGCGGAGGCCACCGGAGAGCGCCCCTCTCATGAAGCGGTAATGGTGTTACCGTACGGGGGTGATTGAGGCACGGCGATGACCGAAACCGTCCACGTCCTGCAAATGCTGGATTACCGCGAGGTGGAGTCGGGTCCCGACCGGCTGGTCCTGGAAATGGACAACCGGCCGGACCTGGCCAACGTGCGCGGCGCGCTGCAGGGCGGGCTGGTGGCCACGCTGATCGATATCGCCGCCGGGATGCTGGCGGGCAATGCCTCCGGAGTCGGCTATGACGTGACGACCGCCGACCTCAACATCCATTTTCTGGCGCCCATCATGGGCACCGCCCGCGCCGAGGCCAAGGTCGTGCGGGCCGGCAAACGACTCATCGTGACCTCGGTCGATGTCACCGACGTCACCCGCGATCGACTGGCCGCCCGCGCGACCCTGACATTCGCAGTGCTCGAGCCGCGCTGACGTCAGGACCGGCGCAGCGTCAACTTCCAGTTCCGGCGCGGCCCGCGAATGTCGACAGAACCGCACACCACCTTGCCGGTGAGGATAATGTGCGGGGTGCCCTCGGCCGGTGCGTCGCGGCGGTGATCATCGGCGCTGCCCACGATCACCTCGACGTCATCGATCGACGCGCTGGCCCCGTCAGGCAACCGGATCTCGACAGACCCGAATTTCATGTCCAGCTAGATGACCACCATCGGTCCGGCGAACCGGGCGCGGGTCAGGTCCAACTCAACCGAGCCCATCCGACGGACCAGCGCGAGCCGGGTCGGGACCGTCCATTCGCCCTGGCGCTTGAGCGACCCGAGCACGCCGCGCAACTCGACGCGGTCGGTGGCGGTGGTCACGATGGCACCGGGTCCGGGCAGGTCGCCGACCAACGCGTCGAGATCCGAATGCAGGCGGGCCCGCGACACCATCGCCGAGCGTTCCTCGAACTCGGCGATATCGATGAGCCCGAGCGCGACGGCGTTGTGCAACCGCCGCAATGTGCCGTTGCGATCGGCATCGGAGACGCGCAGGTCCACGGATTGTTCGTTGATCCCTGTCATGGCAGGTTCAACGGTACCGCCGTTCACGCCAGATAGGCCGGGGGCAGCCCTTCGAACATGGTCTTGCACATGCGCACCGCGTACTCCGAACTGCCGCCCCCGACGATGAGCGCCGCAAACGCCATGTCCCCGCGATAGCCGGCGAACCAGGAATGGGAACCACCCATGAACTCCGCCTCGCCGGTCTTCCCGCGCACATCGCCGAGCCCGTTGAGATCCTTTGCCGTGCCGTTGGTGACCACCAGGCGCATCATCGGGCGCAGGCCGTCGACCATCTTCGGGCTGATCGGGGCGCCCGCGCGGTCGACCATGGTCTGGCGGCCCTCGATGAGTTGCGGCACCGGCGTCCTGCCTGCTGCCACGGTGGCGGCGGCCAATGCCATCCCGAACGGGCTGACCAGCACCTTGCCCTGACCGAATCCGTCCTCGGTGCGCTCGGCCAGGTCCACCGTCGGCGGCACCGAACCGGTCAGCGTCGAGATCCCGTCCACCTGATAGTCGGTGCCGATGCCGTAGCGCGCCGCGGCCTGGGTGAGACCGCGCGGCGGCATCCGGCTGGCGAGTTCACCGAAGGTGGTGTTGCACGAGTTGGCGAACGCCCGCGACATCGGCACCATGCCGAGATCGAACGCGTCATAGTTCGTGACGGTCCGGTGCCCGATGTCGAGCGTGCCCGGGCAACCCAAAAGCGTGTTGGGAGTAGCCATGTCGCGTTCGATGGCTGCCCCCGCAGTAACCATCTTGAACGTCGAGCCGGGCGGGAACTGACCCATGGTCGCAAGCGGACCGACGGCGTCAGCGGCCCGGTTCTGCGCCACGGCCAGGATCTCGCCCGTGGACGGCTTGATCGCGACGATCATCGCCTGCTTACCGGTGGTGTTGACCGCATTCTGCGCGGCGTCCTGCACGGCTCGGTCGAGGCTGATGGTGATGGACGGCGCCGGATCGCCTGCCACCTCGTTGAGCACGTCGACGTCGACGCCGTTCTGGTTGACCGTGACCACGCGCCAGCCTGGCTGACCGTTGAGTTGGTCGGCCACGGATTTCTTGACTTCGTTGACGATCACCGGGGCGAAAGTTTCGTCGGTGGGCAACATCTCGGGTTGCGGGGTGACGACGACGCCGCGGAGCCGGCCGATGGCCGGCGCGATGCGGTCGTTGTCCGCCTGCTTCAGCGTGATCAAGCTCATCGGTTGTGCTGACGCACTGGCCTGTTCGGCGAGCAGTTGGGGATCACCCAGTGTCGGGTCGAAGCCGCGCAGGGCGTCGGCGACGGCCCGCGCCGTCGGCATCAGCGCGGTGCCGGCTGCCCTGGCATCCAGCGCGTAGTGATAGATGTAGCCGGGCACCAGGACGTCGGTGCCGCCGCGCTCGTTGACCGAGGCGCGCCGCGGCGCATCGGCCCGCAGAGCGAAGGTCTGGTGCTCGCCCAGTCTCGGGTGCAGCCCGGTGGCATTCCACCGCACCTCCCACCGGCCCTCGTCGCGAATCATGTTGAGCTGACCGTCGTAGGTCCAGGTGCGGTTCTTCGGCAGATGCCACGTGTACCGGTAGCTGACGCTGCCCGTGTCGCCGGCGTACTTCGAACCCATGATCTGGGCGTCGAGGCCGGTGGCCTGCAGCCCGTTCCACGCTTCGCTGAGGGCGGTCTTGGCATCCTCGGGCCGGTCGGCCAGCTGCGCGGCGGCAGCGGTGTCACCAGTGGCCAGTGCGGCGAAGAACCGCTCCGCCGCGGGCTCGGGCCCGTCGGGCCGCGGGGTGCAGGCGCTCAGCGCCGTCGCCCCGAGGACCACTACGAGTGCGAACAGTCCTGTGGTCCGTGTGACTGATGATGTTTGAGTTGCCATTGAGGCTGATGTTAGAAACGTCGACGCCGGATCCGGCGGAGGCGCACCGAGATAGAACCGAGACTGTGGTGAGACCAACCGGTTGCCGGCGTCAGACCTGGAGCGCACGCAGCAGGATTTCGAGGCCGCGGCGAAACTCCTCGTCCGGTTCGATACCGCTCGCCACCGCCGCCGTCTGCGCCAGCAAGGGATACTCATTCGCCGGCAAACTCGCCAGAGCGCTGGTTCCCGGCCCGGCCAGGCTTCCCAACATCTCGATTTCCAGCGCCCCGAAAATGTAGGCGAGCAGCGCCCGGAACGCGTAGACCCGTCGCTTCCCGTCGTAACCGGCTGCGGTGAGCACAGCGAGCACCGATTCTCCCCAATTCAACGACGCGGGCGAACGGTGCCGATGCGTGAGTATCAGCGGCGCCACCGCAGGATGCCGCGCGGCCGCGGCGCGCACCCGATCCGCGAGTTCGGTGAGCTGGTGGCGTGCCGAACCGCGAGACGGGACGGGATCGACCCCGTCGAGCACGAGGTCCACCACCATCGCTTCGAGTTCGTCGCGATCGGCGACATACCGGTACAGCGACATCGTGCCCATACCGAGTTCGCGGGCAACAGCGCGCATCGACAGGCCCTCCAGGCCGTCTGCATCGATCACCGCCAGCGCAGCGGCGGCTACCTGGGCTTGGCTGAGTGAACGTGGGCGTGGCATGACGATTGACAGAGTACACCGTACGCCTATAACGTCGACCGTAGGCGTACATCGCACGCTGATCGAGGAGAAGCCATGATCCCATCCACCTCCGCCGTTCCACCCGAGACAGTCGACGGAAGCCAATTCGTCAGTGTCACAGGCGAACACGTACAGGTACCGGATCCGGACAGCCTGGTCCATCTGCAGTTCAGGCGCTTCGCGGGTTGTCCGATCTGCAATCTGCACTTGCAGTCGTTCGCGGCCCGGCACACCGAGATCCGTGCCGCCGGTATCCGCGAAGTGGTCTTCTTCCACAGCCCTGCAGTCGAATTGGCACAGCACACAGCCGATCTGCCGTTCGCCACAATCGCCGATCCGGACAAGGAGGTCTACCGGCGGTTCGGCGTCGAATCCAGCCCCCGTGCCCTACTCGATCCCCGCAGCTGGCCGGCGATCGTCCGGGGCGGCGCACTGACCGTGCGCGGACGCTTCCGCGCCCCGGCCGGCAGACAGGCCAGTGGACGGCTCGGACTACCCGCGGATTTCCTCATCGCGTTGAACGGCACCGTGCTGGCCGCGAAATACGGTGCCCACGCGGACGATCAATGGTCCGTCGATGATCTGCTGGAACGGGCCGCCGCAGCCCGACCGTGACCGCGTCACTCAGTCCAACAGGACCGTGGCGAACGTACCGACCTGTTCGAACCCGATGCGGGCGTAAGTCGCTCGCGCCACCGTGTTGTAGCTGTTGACGTACAGACTCGCGATGCGCCCGGAGCCCACCACGGCGGCCGCCAGTGCCGCCGTCCCGGCGACACCCAACCCGTGGCCGCGCCACTCGGGATGGACCCACACCCCTTGAATCTGGCCGACCGCCGGTGACTGAGAGCCGACCTCGGCCTTGAACACCACCTGGCCACGTTCGAACCGGGCCCGCGCCCGCCCCGCGGCGATCAGGCCGGCGATGCGGCGGCGGTAGCCGCGGCCGCCGTCACCGAGGCGCGGGTCGACACCGACCTCACCGATGAACATGTCGACTGCCGCCACCAGGTAAGCGTCGAGCTCCTCCATGCGCACCGGGCGGACAGCCGGGTCGATCGCACAATGCGGCATCGAGCTGAGCGCCATCAGGGGCTGTTGTTCACGGACGTCACGGGCGGTCCCCCACACCGATTCCAGCCGGCGCCACATGGGCAGCACCAACTCCGCCCGGCCGACCAGAGACGAACACCGACGCGCGGTGCTCATCGCCTTGTCCGAGAACGCCTTCAGATCCTCGGCGTCCCCGCGCAACGGGATCAGGTTGGGCCCGGCGTAACACAATGACTCGGTCACGCCTCGCCTCGTCCACAGTTCCCCGCCGATCGCGCCGTGCTCGACCCCGAACTCGGCGACACGGGCGGCCACCATGCACGACCCCACCGGATCTTCGTCGAACACCGGCAGGCACGGGGTGGCGTCACGCACCACGGAAACTCGGCGCTCATCGACGAGGCGGAACAGTGGTGGAGCCGACATGGACGATTCTCTCTGTTAATGCCGAGGCTGGGTGACCCCGCTCACAGGGTCGTTATCAGCTTACGGTCACCACAGGCGAACCGCTGGCATCATCTGAGGCCTGTTCGGCCAGCCGCATGGCTTCCTCGATCAGCGTCTCCACGATCTGTGCCTCCGGGACGGTCTTGATGACCTCGCCCTTGACGAAGATCTGGCCCTTGCCGTTACCCGAGGCCACCCCGAGATCGGCCTCGCGGGCCTCTCCCGGACCGTTGACCACACAGCCCATCACCGCCACCCGCAGCGGGACGTCGAGTCCGTCGAGGCCCGCGCTGACCGCATTGGCCAGGGTGTAGACGTCGACCTGAGCCCGGCCGCAGGACGGGCACGACACGATCTCCAGGCCACGGGGCCGCAGGTTCAGCGATTCCAGGATCTGGTTGCCGACCTTGACCTCTTCGGCCGGCGGCGCCGACAGCGACACCCGGATGGTGTCGCCGATGCCCTTGGACAGCAGCGCGCCGAACGCCACCGCGGACTTGATGGTGCCCTGGAATGCCGGGCCGGCTTCGGTGACTCCGAGGTGCAGCGGGTAATCGCACTGGGCGGCCAGCTGGGTGTAGGCCTCCACCATGATCACCGGGTCGTTGTGCTTGACGCTGATCTTGATGTCGCCGAAGCCGTGCTCCTCGAACAGCGAGGCCTCCCACAGCGCCGACTCGACGAGCGCCTCCGGGGTGGCCTTGCCGTACTTCTTCATCAACCGGGGATCCAGCGAACCGGCATTGACGCCGATGCGGATCGGGATGCCCGCCTCGCCGGCGGCCTTGGCCACCTCTTTGACCCGGCCGTCGAACTCCTTGATGTTGCCGGGGTTGACGCGCACAGCCGCGCAACCCGCGTCGATCGCGGCGAAGATGTACTTGGGCTGGAAGTGGATGTCAGCGATCACCGGGATCTGGCTGTGCCGGGCGATCTCGGCGAGCGCGTCGGCGTCCTCCTGCCGGGGGCAGGCCACCCGCACGATATCGCAGCCCGACGCGGTCAGCTCGGCGATCTGCTGCAGTGTCGCGTTGACATCATGAGTTTTGGTGGTGCACATGGACTGCACCGCGATCGGGTGCTCACTGCCGATGCCGACGCCGCCCACGTTGAGCTGGCGGGTTTTTCGCCGCGGCGCCAGGGTCGGCGCCGGGGGCGCGGGCATTCCCAAACCGATGGACGCTGTCATGTGGGATCTCCTACTGGAAGATGCTGAGTGGGTTGACCAGGTCTGCGGTCACGGTCAGCAGCATGTAGCTGACCACTACCAGCAACACCACGTATGTGGCGGGCATGAGCTTGAGGTAGTTGACCGGGCCCGCGGCGACTTTGCCGCGGGCCGCCCGGATCATGTTGCGGATCTTCTCGTACGTCGCGACCGCGATGTGCCCACCGTCGAACGGGAGCAGCGGCACCAGGTTGATCGCGCCGAGCACGAAGTTCAGCTGCGCCAGGAAGAACCAGAACGCGACCCACAGGCCGGCCTCGACGGTCTCGCCGCCGATGATGCTCGCGCCGACGACGCTGATCGGGGTCTCCTTGTCGCGTTCACCGCCGCCGATCGCCTCGACCAGCGCACCGATCTTGGTCGGGATCTTCGCCAGCGATTTACCCAACTCGACTGCGAGGTCACCGGTGAACGAGACCGTCGCAGGCACGGCCGTCAGCGGGTTGTACTTGGTCGGGGGTTGAACCGGGACCGCGCTGACGCCGATGGCGCCGACGGTGGCCGGCTCCTTGGCGTCCGCACTGGTGAAGCGCTGCGTCTGGGCCACGTCGACGACGGTGGTGATCGTCTGCCCGTCGCGCTTGAGTTCGATGGGCACCGGACCGTCGAGTTTGCGGATCGCGGCAGCCATCTGGGAGAAGTCGGAGACCTTGGTGTCACCGACCTTGACGATCTCGTCACCGGCCCGGATCCCGGCCTGCGCCGCTGGGCCCGCCCCCTGGCACTCCCCCATCTTCTCGAGACTCAGTTGCGGTGCGACACAACCGGTTTCGCCGACGATCGCGGTGGTGGGCTGCGTGATGTTGGGGAGGCCCCAGGTGATCGCAATGGCGTACAGGAGCACCAGGCCGATGATGAAGTTCATCGCCGGGCCCGCGAAGAGCACCGCGACGCGCTTCCACACCTTCTGCTTGTACATCGCATACGGCCGGTCTTCGGGCGCGATCTCGTCGACCGACGTCATGCCCGCGATGTCGCAGAAACCACCCAGCGGAATCGCCTTGATGCCGTATTCGGTCTCGCCGAGGCGGTTGGGCCGACGCGTCGACCACAGCGTCGGACCGAAACCGACGAAGTAGCGGCGCACCTTCATCCCGGTGGCGCGCGCCACCCACATGTGCCCGCATTCGTGCAGTGCCACCGATACCAGGATGGCCAGCGCGAACAGCGCGATGCCGATGACGAACATCATTTGGTGACGAGCCCTTTTCTCACAGATTTCTGCTCGACCATGCGGCGTGCCGTCTCCCTGGCCCACCGCTGCGCGTCGAGTACTTCTTCCACGGTAGCGGGTTCGGCGGCCCACTGGTCGGCAGCGTGCAACACCTCACCCACGGTGTCGACGATCGCCGGGAACGGGATCCGGTCAGCCAGGAAGGCCTCGGCGGCTTCCTCATTGGCGGCGTTGTACACCGCGGTCAGGCACCCGCCGCGGGTCCCGGCGGCCCGGGCCAGGTTCACCGCCGGGAAAACCTCGTTGTCCAGCGGCAGGAATTCCCAGGTGGAGGCCGTGGTGAAGTCACAGGCCAGGGCCGCACCGGCGATCCGGTCGGGCCAGCCGAGGGCCAATGCGATCGGCAACTTCATGTCCGGCGGGCTCGCCTGGGCCAGGGTCGAACCGTCGGTGAAGGTGGCCATCGAGTGCACGATCGACTGTGGGTGCACGACGACTTCGATGCGCTCGTAGTCGATGCCGAACAGCAGGTGGGTTTCGATCAACTCCAGACCCTTGTTGACCAGGGTGGCCGAGTTCAGCGTGTTCATCGGGCCCATCGACCAGGTCGGGTGTTTGCCTGCCTGCTCCGGGGTGACCGATTCCAGGTCGGCCGCCGACCACCCGAGGAACGGGCCGCCCGACGCGGTGAGCACGATCTTGGCCACCTCGTCGGCGGCACCGCCGCGCAGGCACTGGGCCATCGCCGAGTGCTCCGAGTCCACCGGGACGATCTGCCCTGGCGCGGCGGCCTTGAGCACCAGTGGCCCCCCGGCGACGAGTGACTCCTTGTTGGCCAGGGCCAGGCGCGCGCCGCTGGCCAGGGCGGCCAGCGTGGGAGCCAGCCCCAGTGCCCCGACCAATGCGTTGAGCACCACGTCGGCCTCGGTGTTCTCGACCAGCCGGGTCACCGCATCCGGCCCGGCGTACGCCACGTCACCGATCTTCTCCGCGGCGGCCGGGTCGGCCACCGCCATGTTGGTGACGCCAGTCGCGGCGCGCTGCGCGGCGAGCAGGTCGGGGTTGCCGCCGCCGGCGGCCAGCCCGACGATCTCGAACCGGTCGGGGTTGGCCGCGATGACCTCGAGCGCCTGGGTGCCGATCGATCCGGTGCTTCCGAGTATCAGCACACGCTTTCTGTCGCTCACCGTTACATTGTGCCGCGTTCGGGGCCCGGCGGCGCCGACGGTCACCGCGTGCGGGCGGACGGGTCGGCGGTGGCCTCGATCTTGAGCACGAGTCCGTCCCGGATGGTCAGCACCACCACCGCGAACAGTCGCCGCCGGTCGTAGGCGAGCAACACGGGCACGGCCGCGCACACCACCGTCGCGCCCGGCCCGAGGTAGCGCAGCAGGTTTGTCGCGACGTCGTGACGGCCGTGGTTGACCTGCCGCCGTGCCGGGCCGGTGAGCACCGTGCCGACCCCCCACACGCTCGGATCGAGCACCGAGGCCAACGCCGCCACATCACCGTTCGCGCATGCGGTGATGAACGCGTCGGTGACGTGCCGGTGCTCGTCGGCGCCCACCTCAACCCGGTCCGGTGCGGCGCCGGCCACTTTGGTGCGGGCGCGCCGCGCGAGCTGGCGGCACGTCCCGACCGGCCGTCCGACGGTGTGAGCGATCTCCGCGAACGGGATCTTGAAGATGTCGTGCAGGACGTACGCGACGCGCTCACCGGGGCTGAGCCGGGCGAGCACCGCGAGCAGCGCCGAACCCACCTGATCGTCGAGCGTGACGCGGTCGGCCGGGTCGGCGTCGACGGCCGCGGCGGTGCCCAGCGCGGCCGATCCGTCCAGGTGTTCGAGCCGGGCCCGCGCCGACCGCAGGACGTCGAGGGACAACCGGCCGGCCACCACGGTCAGCCAGGCCCGGACATCGTCGAGTTGGTCCTGGTCTGCCCGGGCCAGCCGCAGAAACGCCTCCTGCGCCACGTCTTCGGCCTCGCCGATGTCGCCGAGCATGCGGTAGGCGAGGTTGACCAGATACGGGTGGTGGTCGTGCCACGCCGCCTCAAGGGCGGCGGATTCGTTCATGTAGTCATGACGATTCCGAGGGCCGGAAAGTTACCCGTGGCCCTGATTCGCGACCGCTGTAACTTTTCGGACGGCCGCTCCGTCCTTGGTTGCACGAACACAATTCTCGTCACCGGCGCAACCGGCAACGCCGGTAAGGCCGCGCCGTTCGCCGGGCGAGTGACCGGGCCCCGCGATGTGTTCGCCAACCGTCGAGGAGGACCAAACATGTCAGAACACGCGACCGAGCCGTGCCCGCCCCGCTGGCTCAAGCCGATGAACAAGGTGATGATGGCGGTGCAGCGCCTGGGCCTGCCGACCGGGCCGGCCATGGTGCTGACCGTCCCCGGCCGCAAGTCCGGCAAGCCCCGCAGCACACCCATGACGCCGTTCGACCACGAAGGCGGCCTCTACACCGTGGCGGGATACCCCGGCTCGGACTGGGCGGCCAACGCGCGGGCCGCCCGCACCGGAACACTGGCCCGGGGCCGGCGGTCCCGCACGGTCAGGATCGTCGAGCTCACACCGGAGCAGTCGCGGCCTGTGTTGCGCACGTTCGCGGTCAAGGTCCCGGTGGGCGTCGGGTTCGCCAAGCGCAGCGGTCTCGTCGTCGACGGCACTCCTGACGAATTCGAGGCGCTGGCAGGGCGTTTGACGGTGTTTCGATTCGATCCCGCCTAGTCGCGTCCGGTGGCGACCGACCCGACGGCACGACGGATCGCGATGTCTGGAAGCTCCCGGCGGCGACCGTATGCTGAGCGGGATGAATTCAGCCGAGGACGCCACGCTGGTGCCAGTCACTGCTCGGACCGAGTATCTGACCAGCCGTCATCGGATCTCCGCGGTCGCGTCGGGCGCCGTACTGCTGGCGGGTTTGGTTGCGCTCGTGGCGCTCAACTACGCCGGAGCATCCGGGTTTTTCACTGCCGTCGTGGTGGCGGCGCTGGTCTCCGTTGCCGTGGGCGGGTTGTCCTACGGACGTTCGGGCAAGCCGGGAGCTGTACTGATCACTGTCGACGGGCACACCGTTCATCTCGGTGACGAGAACGACCGGATCGTGAGCTATCCACTGTCGTCACTGATCGCGGTGAGCCGAGCAGGACCGGCTGACGCCACAACGACCGGTGGCCGGCTCTTGACGGTGCGAGGCCAGAAGTACCTCACGCTGACATTCGTCACCGATGCCGGCCACGAAGAATGGCGGGTAGCCGTCGTCGATTCGGATCCCGCTGCGGCCGAGGTCCTCCGCCGGCTGGAATCGTCATTGCCCGACCCCCGAACCGGCGTGGCGGCACCGGTTTCGGGATCGCGGATCGCCGATGCCGGGACCGACGACGCCGCACAGCGGTTGTGGGAGGAGGCCGTCCGGCGCCACGACCACATCCTCGGGGCGTACGGCGGCTACGAACTCGACCCGGCGATGCTGTTGCGCTACCCGGCGATCACCGACGTGACCGTCGAACCGACGCAGACGTTCCACGTCGCGCTCGACGATGCGCAGGCGCTGCGCACCGAGAACTACCCGGGAAACCGTGGCCTGGCCGACGCCTATCAGCAGGCGGTGGTGACCCTGCGCCGAGCCTGGATCGCCTGCGAATCCCACGGCAGGAAGGTCGGCACCTCCTATCTGGACGCGAGCGAACGCGCAGAACTCGATACCGCGCTCAAGCTGTACAACCACGCCACGTCGAGCTCCACGCCAGCCGAACAGGCCACCTATTACGGCCGGGCCCGTGAGATCGTCACCGAACTCGTCGACCGTGGCGTCCTACATCCACCCAAAGTGCAACTCGCACAACTGGAAGCCGCCACCCGGCGCGCCATCGAGGCGGCAAAACCGCAGTAGCGCTCAAATGGCACCGGGGGCAAGGAATTCACCGGTGAGCGAGTACGTCCCCGTTGCCTCTTTGACACCGGCGAGTTCGATCCGGATCGCCAACCGGTGCTCGTCGATCTCCCGATCCGTCAGCCAGATGTCGACGGCCTCGCGTTCGTAGGGTTCCAAGGCGCCGCGTTGCATCGCCTGTGCGCGAACGGTTTCGAAAGCCTCCTGTGAGATGTCATCGAAGGAGAAGGTCTGCCGTCCCGAGTTGTATGACTTGTCGGTGATCTCGGGCAGCTCTCCCGGTACGACGATGATCTGGCCGGCTCGGTCCCCGGTCTGGAAATCGAGCATCACGCCTCCGTTGGTCTGGACTTCGCTCGGGCGCGCTGTCGGTGTGGCCCGGTGAGTACCCCGGATCTCGAAGTTGGTCAGCACGCGGTCCGAGGGCGCGATCCCGGCCAGTGCCAAGCCGTCTCGCGCCTTCTGGAACGAGACCGCGAAATCCGCCGGGTCGAAGATCTCTCCCACAGTCCCGTCGGGCAGCGCGTCGACGGTCTTGCTGCCGAAAGTACCGGTCAGAATCACCGGGGCGCCAGGGCCCGACCGCTTGATCTCCAGGGTGTCCAGTTTGCTGAGCCGGCCTTGTGATTCAAGTTGACGGACCATCTTGTCGACGATCGCGTTCAGGTCGGTCGACGCGATATCGGTAGCGAGAAATGTGCTGTCTTTGCGCTGCACTCGCGGCGACGGTGTGGTGAACGCGTCTCCGCCGTTGTTGATGTAGACGGTCGTCGTGTCACCGTTGGTCGGGTCGAGCACTGTCCCGTAATCCGACCCGCTGCCGGTGAGGCGAACACCGAGCAGATTGTTGGCCGCGGCGGGGCCGAACTGCGCGGTGATCGCGCGGATCATTCCGTCCCGTCGGGCATTCAGATCCATGCTCTTGGACTTGGGCCCGGTGTCGGCGCGCGGCGCCGCGGGGGCCGATGCGCTGCTGGGCGAGATGTGCCAGGCATCGCCGACGCCGAAGAGCACCGTGAGCGCCACCAGCATGGTGACCGCCGGATAGATCACCGCCCACTTGCCGGGCTGATCATGGAACTCGGGCGCGCGGGCCGGCTCGCGGGGCGGCAGCCGCCGCAGCGGCAACTCGGTATCCGGTCGCTCGGTCAGTGACCGGAACTCACCGCTCGACATCGAGGCGATCCAGCGCCCCTGATAGGCGGTGTCGTGCGGCGGGCTGATCGTCGCGGTCACCAACGTCGGCTGTAGATCATTCTCGGCGAGGCTGCTGCGGCTCAGGGCGTCGACCCGCACCGGCACCAGTTCGCCGAGGGTCTGCTCGACGAACGGGACGAGTTCGGAGACCCGTGATGGCCAGGGCAGCAGCGCGACTCCCCCGACGATCAGTGGAAGCGACAACAGCAGCGCGATCCACCAGGAGTTATAGGCACCCAGTCCGATGCCGAGGGCGATGAGCACACCGGCCGCGCCGGCCCTGCCGACCCGGACCGTCCGCCTCACCGTCACCCCTTTGCTCTGTTTGCTTTTTCAAAATCATAGGGCGATGTGATGCGAGCTGCTCTAACGCACCTTCGAGATCATGGTTTCCGCGAACTGCTCGATGGGGCCCCGGAACCGGTCGACACCGGTGGCCCCGTTGGGGTTTGCCAGCCACGGCGCGCACATCACCGCGGTGATGCCGAGATCCTCGGCCCGCTTGTACAGATCCGGCGAGGGCGGGTCCAGCAGGGCCAGGATGATGTCGAACGGCTGGTTCTCCCTGCCATATTCGCGGCGGAGTTCGGCCAGCCGGGCGGTGAAGCCCGCGGCCCGCTCAAGCGGGTACGCGTAGCCGATCCACCCGTCGCAGGTGCGGGCCGCGCGCCGCAGTGCCGTCTCCGATTCGCCGCCGCACAGAATCGGCACCGGCGCCGGCGGATGCGGTTCGATCATCATCTCGGGAATCGAGTAGTACTGCCCGTCGTAGGACACCCAGCCTCCGCGCCACAGTTCGCGCAGTGCCGGGATCATTTCGTCGAGCCGCTTGCCGCGCGTGTCGAAATCCTGGCCCAGGAGCTCGAACTCCTCCCGCATCCAGCCGACACCGACGCCGAGGGCCACCCGTCCGCCGGAAATGACCGCGGCCGTGGCCACCTGCTTGGCGACCTCCAGCAGCGGGCGCGCCGGTGCCACGTAGACGGCGTTGGAGAACCGGAGCCGGCGCGTGAGTGCGGCCATCGCACCGATCAGCACCCAGGAGTCCGGCCAGGCGGTCTCGGGCCCCCAAGGCGGCTTGCCCGTCGCCGAGTCCGGGTAGGGCGAGGACAGTTCCCGCGGGTAGATCATGTGATCCGAGCAGACCATGCCGTGGTAACCGGCTTCATCGAGCAACGGCGCCACCGTCAGCGCATCGGCGGTGTCCATGAATGCCGTGCCGCTCCAAAACTGCATCTGAGACCTTCCGTGTGTTTTTCGCCTGTTTTGACGGGCAGCATGTACGCATGCCCTCGCTGCTCTGGTTCCGTCGAGACCTGCGCTGCCGCGACCATCCGGCCCTGCTGGAGGCCGCACAACCGGACGGCGAGGTACTCGCCTGCTACGTGCTCGATCCGCGCCTGGAGGCAACCGCGGGCACGCGGCGCCTGCAGTACCTGTACCGGGCGTTGCGCGAGCTGTCCGAGAGCCTCGACGGAAAACTGCTGGTGACCCGGGGCCGCCCGGACGAACGGATACCGGCGCTGGCCCGGGCCATCGACGCCGCCTCGGTTCACATCTCGAAGGACTACACGCCGTTCGGGCGGCGTCGCGATGACACGGTGCGGGCGGCGCTCGGCGAAACCGCCTTGTGCGCAACGGGATCGGCCTATCTGGTGTCGCCCGGGCGCGTAACAAAATCGGATGGCACGCCGTATCGGGTGTTCACACCGTTCTACCGGGCCTGGCGCGGGCACGGCTGGCGTGCGCCCGCGGATTCCGGGCCGAATTCGGCGCGCTGGATCGACCCGGCGGACGTACCAACCGCCGGAGATCGCATCGAAATCCCCTCTGCCCCAGCGGCTCTGGTGTTCGACGCGGGTGAGAATGCGGCGCTGAGGCAGTGGCAGGCGTTCGCGCATCGGGACTTGGCCGACTATCCGGCCCGGCGCGATCGGCCCGACCTCGACGCCACCAGCCAGATGTCGGCCCATCTCAAGTTCGGCACCATCCACCCGCGGACCATGGCGGTCGACCTCGCCTCCGGCCACGACGCCTACCTGAGGGAGTTGGCGTTCCGCGACTTCTACGCGGCAGTCCTGTTCCACTGGCCCGACAGTGCATGGCAGAACTGGAACCGTGATTTCGACGCGATCGAGGTGGATGACGACGAGGCGGCCCGGCGGGCATTCACCGCATGGAAGGACGGCCGGACCGGATTCCCGATCGTGGATGCCGGGATGCGCCAAATGGCCGCCACGGGGTTCATGCACAACCGGGTGCGCATGATCGCGGCTTCGTTCCTGGTGAAGGATCTGCACCTGCCGTGGCAGTGGGGTGCGCGCTGGTTTCTGGACCAGTTGGTCGACGGCGACATGGCCAACAACCAGCACGGGTGGCAGTGGGCGGCGGGCTGCGGCACCGACGCCGCCCCGTACTTCCGGGTGTTCAACCCGAATCTGCAGGGCGCGAAGTTCGACCCGGAAGGCGCCTACGTCCGACGCTGGGTACCAGAGTTGGCCGATGCCGCCGACGTGCACAAGCTGGGCGGAGACCGGCCGTCGTCCTACCCGGAACCGATCGTCGACCACGCCGAAGAGCGGCTCGAGGCGCTGCGGCGGTACCGGCGTCTGGGTTGACCCCCCACGGCCGGCATACGACGCAGCGTCGTATGCCAGAATGTCCGCAAGCCAAGCCAGAAGCCAGTTCGATCCGGAGGAGCAACCGTGGCCAGCACCGAGGTGGAGCGCAACAACGGCGTCGACGTCGAGGAAGTGCCCTCGGCGGCATGGGGCTGGTCGGAGCTGAACATCAAGGTGATCCACCTCGGCGGCATCCTGTCCGCCCTGTTCCTGCTGGTCATGATGCGCGGCAACCACATCGGCTGGGTCGAGAACTGGTTCCTCATCACGTTCGCGGCGCTCATCCTGCTGGCTGTGGGCCGCAACATCTGGTTGCGCCGCCGCGGCTGGATTCGCTAGCCGCACACCTCGCACGCCGGCCCTACAACCGGGCCGGCACATCGATCGAGGCATCCGTTCGCCGCATCGGGCGAATCAGCCCCTCCTGCGCGAAGGATGCCAGCAGCTCACCGTCCTCGGTGTGCACCTGACCGCGGACATACGACATCCCCCGTCCGGCCGCGGTGCTCTCGTGGCTGTAGAGCAGCCAGTCCTCCCACTCCACGACCTCGTGGAAACTGACCGCCGTCGACATCAGTGCCGTCGACACCCTGGTGTGCGCCTGCGCCGTGCCGACCCCGCGATGGGGCCGCATCGTTGTCGAGATGCCGAGCTGGCCGGTGAAATAGGCCAGCAGGGCCTTGGCGAGGTCGTCACGTTCGGGGATCGGGTCACAGCGCAGCCAGGCATAGAGTTCGGGCGGCCCCACCTCGTCGGGGCTGTTGACATCGGTGACATCGACCAGCCGTAACTCGTGGCCGGCCATGGCCTGCCGCGCCGGGCGCGCGTCGTCGGGCGTATCGACATCGGGCCGCAACGCCCGATGGCTGACCACATCGGCCGTCGGCACGTCGGCCAGCACCGTCACGGTCGCACACAGCCTCGAATTCTGTTCGACGGCCACCACGGCCGTCGCCGTCGATCGGCCGTGGTGGGCTACGTCGACAGTCAGCTCGACCGTCGAATCGATCTCGACCGGCCTGGTGAAGACCGCGTGTGCCGACCGAATAGTTTTGTCCGGGAACGTCTTTGCCGTCGCGACGATGGCCTGACCCAGCGCTTGCGTTCCTTTGGCCACTCGCCGGCCGTCGGCGCCGACCGGTCCGGTCACACCGACGAATCGATCCGGACCGGCGGCCGCCACGTCGAACGCCTTTAGTAGCCCCGCGACCGACGCCCCGATCGGCATCAACACACCGGAACCAGCTCGGCGTCGAGCAGGTCGGCCGACTGCCCGCACCGAAACAGGGTCTCCACCTCGTCTACCGATCCCGCGGCCGCGCCGGCGACGGCCGACGCATGGGCTTTGAACGCCAGCGCGGCCGCGCTAGGGCGGTATCGGACCCGCTGGATCGGCGCATCGAAACCGGACGGTGCGTGCGACCCGTAGAAGACCACGCCGCCGGCGCGATCTCGGAGCGCGAGCCCGTGGTCGCCGGACTCGAATCGGGAGGTGCCGATCACCGTCATCGCCACCGATTCCGCCGTCACCGGTCGCCACAGCGCCTTGAGCCCAACGGCTTTCAGACCGAGGATGCGAAGTGCCCGGCCGTCGGCGCCGTCGTCGAGTGCCACGCTGACCCGCCAGCCGGCCATCGCCCGGTCGAACAACCACCCCCCGATGCTCGTCACCGTGTCGGCGACGTCGGCTGCCACGACGTTCAACTCGTACTGCAGAGCCTTGGCCGGGCGCGGCTGGGGCCGGTCGAACCGGACTGCGACCGAGTTACCGCCACGCACCTCGGACAACTGCGCGGACGTTCCTGAATGTGGGGACATAAGGCATCCAATCCGGGTCCAAGGCCTCAACGGGGCACTGTCGACGGGGTGTTGCGGTGTGGGCAACCTCACCCAACAGCGTGACATTCTCAAGAGAATCTGTAAAGCTTCTATCCGGACGCAAAAATCGACCGCAGGAGGGCCGCCGATGCGTTCCACAGATGTGTCCAGATTCGGCAGATCAGCCAAATTGGAGGTGCGGCAATGAGTCTCGTCGCAGGCCGCGGCCCATTGAGTACACAACCGGCCGGTTGGTTCACTCCCCCGTTGGCTGCGGGAACCGTCTACATCGAGCCACACCCTCGCCGCATCCAGGCCTTCCGCGGCGCCGCCGCCCTGCTCGACACCGAACACGCCCTGATGGTGCACCGAGCCGGCCATCCCCTCAGCTACGCCTTTCCGCGCGACGAGGTCCACGACCTTCCGCATGAGGCGGTAGTCGAGGCACCCGGATACGTCGCCGTGCCCTGGGATGCCGTCGACGCCTGGTTCGAAGAGGGCCGCAAGCTGGTCCACTACCCGCCGAACCCCTACCACCGGATCGACTGCCGCCCCACTCGCCGCGGCCTGCGGGTGAGCGCCGGCAACGCCGTCCTGGTCGACACCGACGAGACGGTGATCGTCTTCGAGACGGCCCTGGAGCCACGGCTCTACGTCGATCCCGCACACGTCCGCACCGAACTCCTGCAACCCAGCCAGACGACGTCGTACTGCAACTACAAAGGCACAGCGACCTACTGGTCGGCGGTCATCGGCGACACCGCCATCGCTGACGTGGCGTGGAGCTACCCGGACACCCCACCGGAGTCCCTGCCGATCCAGGGCTTCCTCAGCTTCGACACGACGCGCCTGGACGTGCTCGCCGAAATCCCCTCCTCCGGGACGTCGGCCACGTGCGGGTGTGCCACCTGACCCATAAAACCGAGGAAAGCGAACATCATTGGGCATCGTGACCACCAGCTCCGAAACGGCATTCACCCAATCCGCCGAGGAGGTCTACGACTTCGTCACCAACCCGGCCAACTGGGTCAAGACCTATCCGGGCAGCGCGCACATCGGCGGCCTGCCGGAGCGGTTGCCGCTACAGGTCGGTGACACCTGGACCGAGGCCGGTCCCGACGGCGCACGGATCTATACCTGGCACCTGGCGATCGCCATGCGACCCCGCATGTGGGTGTTCAACTCGGTGGGTCGGCTCGGCCACGACCGCGAGGGAAACGGCGGTCACGAAGGCCGCATCACCGTGCAGTACCAGTTCACTCGTCCGGGCAACGACATCACGCTGTTCAGCCGCACGATGACCATCGAGGCTTACAAGGACGCCCCGCTGCCCGATGCACTGTTCCGGGTGGTCAATCCGGCCAACATCGATGCGTATCACGCCGCGGTGGCCCGGGAGTTGGCCCTGGCCGGCCCATCACGCTAGGGCGGCGCCGCCTTCGAAATCGTCCGACAGCGCCGCCGCCAGTTCCAGCGTGCGGCGCCGGAATCGTGGCCGCAGCAGGTCGAAATGGATCTCGGTGCCGGCGGCGATGTGCTTGTCCCACGGCAACACGAACACCCGGCCCGGTGCCACGTGTTTCTGGAACTGGTGCACCAGGTCGCCGGTGTTGACGTTGGGCTTACCCGGCCCCACGTGGTTGACCACGACGCAGGAGCGGTTCAGCAGATCCTGGTAGCCGTTGTGGCGCAGCCAGTCCATGGTGACCGCGGCCTGCCGGGCGCCGTCGATCGAGGCACTGGCCACGATGACCGCACCCGAGACCGTCGCCAGGACTCCCCGGCCCGCCGGGGCGAACATGTCGGCGGCGCAGTCGGCCAGGACCAGGTTGTAGTGCTTGGAGACCGCCGAGGTCGCGGCGTTCCAGTCGGCGTCGTTGAAGGCCCGGCTGGCACCGCTGTACTCGTCGCTGGAGAGCACCTCCAGCTTCGACTCGTTCATGCTGGTGAAAGCGCGGACATCGTTGTAACGCGACAGGTCCTTGGCGGCCAGCAGGTCACCTACCGTCGCCGCCGACTGCCGCCCCACCCGGTCGGCGAGGTTCCCGCCGGCCGGGTCGGCGTCCACGGCCAGAATCCGGTCGCCGCGGACCGCGGCCAGTACCGAACCGAGTGCGACGGTGACGACCGTCTTGCCCACACCGCCCTTCAATCCGAAGACGCCGATCTGATGGGATTCGCGAGCTGTGCGGCGGACCCGGGCGTATAGATCCAGTTCGTAGAGCTCATCGCGCGAGAGCCCGAGATTGAGGCGAGTCGTCACGTAGACCGCACGCCGCCAGCCGCGGCGTGGCTGCATCTTGACCGAGGAACGCACGCCGACACGAGACAGATTGTCGATGGCGCGCGGTTCGCCGGGCGCTGCCGCCGGGATCGGCTGTTCCAGGATCCAGCTCCCGGCCGACGACGATCCGCTGATCGGGCGACCGGAAACAACCGGGGGCAGCTTGGTGGTGATCTCCGATTCACGGGGTGCGGCGAAATTCGAGGTCAGCACGACCGGTGGCGTCGATACCCTGGCATCGCCGTGCCGGGACCGCCCGTTCGGAAGGGCCGCGACCGGGCCGCCCAGCAGCGCGTCCAGCCCGCCGTAGGCCAGCGGCTCCCTGGCGTGTTTGGCGTCTCCGGAGTACATAAGCCGGTCGTCATCGGCCGACATATTTACCTCTCAATCGCTCACTCGCACCCGGCGCATCTCGACGATCTTCGGATGTGCCGGACCGCCGAGGCCATCGTCGCACCGGCCGCGGCGACTGTCCGCGCGAGTTTCACTTGCAAACAGACCTGCATTATTGCCCACAACGTCGATGACAACCACCGCCCTGCGCGCCCCTGGGCGGCGCAGCTACCAGCTCAACCGTGCAGCGCACGGCGCAACGCCGCGCCCTGCAGCGCGAAAAGTTGTTGGCTGACCTCCCAGTCCGGAAGCAGCGAATCGAAGCCGTGGCAGGTCCCCGGGAACAGATGGAGTTCTGTGGCAACGTCCTCGTCCAGCAGCCGGCGCGCATAGTCGAGCGCCTCGTCACGCAGTGGATCGAGTTCCGAACAGGTGATCAGCGCCGGCGCCACACCAGCCAGCGTGGCTGACCGGGCGGGCACCGCCGTCTCCGGTACCTCCCGGGCGCCGGCATAGTGCCGCCACATCGCGCCGGTCGCCGGGCCGTCGA
Source organism: Mycolicibacterium senegalense (assembly GCF_019645875.1). Lineage (GTDB taxonomy): Bacteria > Actinomycetota > Actinomycetes > Mycobacteriales > Mycobacteriaceae > Mycobacterium > Mycobacterium senegalense. The sequence continues at coordinate 3,762,315 of NZ_CP081000.1, forward strand.
ACCCGGGGGTATCGGTGAACTCCTCCTTCGAGGAGGTGGGGCGATCGTCGAGCACCGGCTGGTGCAGTGCCTGGAACACCACAGGCGGCGCCGAGCCGGCTGCTGAGTGCTGTGCCAGCAGCGCTGCCAGAGCACCACCGGCGCTGCTGCCGGCGACCGCGATCCGTCCCGCGTCGATGTCGAGTTCGTCGGCCAGCGTGGCCGCCCAGTTGAGCACCACCATCGCGTCGTCGAAGGCGGCCGGATAGGGGTATTCGGGTGCCAATCGGTAATCCATCGAGATCACCGTGCACCGGGCGCGCCGGGCCAGCTCCACACATTGAAGCTGGTCGGTATCGAGGTTGCCGAGGACGAACGCACCCGAATGGCAGTAGACCACCGCGGGCGACGGCGACGGTCCACCGCGGTAGATCCGCACGGCGATGGTGCGCCGTCCGAGCGCCACGCGGGCCCCGACGATCTCCACACCGGGGGTGTCCAGGGCCTGCGCAGCGTCGCGACGGCGCTGATCCAGCGACGTGCGCACCACGCCCAGCTGCTCGGTGCTCAAGTCGGTTCGGGCCTCGGCGAACCCCTGTAATGCGGGGTCGAGGCGCTCCAGCCAGGCCATGGCTCAGCCGTCCGTCCGATCGGCGGCCGCGGTGACCTCGGCCGGAGAGTTGGTGGGCGGTTGGAAAGTGTAGTCGGCCGGGCGAAACCGGCGGGTCATCGACCAGAATGCGCGCGCGCTGCGGGGCCACTGGGTGACCACCCGGCCGCTGGGGGCCCGGAAGTAACTGCTGCACCGGGTCAGCCATACCGTGCCCTGCATCCACCGGTCGATGTCGGCCAGGAACGCGGCCATGGCTCTCGGGCGCACCGCCACATATGACTTGCGTTTGCGGCGAAGGTGTTTCAGCGCCCGCACCACGTAGCGGGCCTGCGCCTCCAGGATGAAGATCACGCTGTTGGAGCCGACGTTGGTGTTGGGCCCGTAGAGCATGAAGAAGTTGGGGAACCCGGGCACCGCCATCCCGAGGTACGCGAATGCCCCGTCACTCCAGGTGTCGCGCAGTAACGCCCCGTTCTCGCCGGTCACCTCGATCTGTCCCAGGTAATCGGCGGCGGCATAGCCTGTCGCGCACACCACTACGTCGACGTCGAGCTCCCGGCCGTCCTCGGTGACCAACGAGCGGGCTCGCAGCGCACGCGCCGGGCTGGACACCACCTCGACGTTGGGCTTGGTGAGGGTCGCGATGAAATCCGGGGAGAACACCAGACGCTTGCAACCCAGCGGATGGTCCGGGGTGAGCCGGGCCCGCAGTTCCTCGTCGGCCACGGTGGATTCGAGGAGGTCCAGCGCCAACGCCTTGAACTGCTGGGTCTTGTCACTGCCGTTCTCGATCACGGCGATGTTGGACTCGCTGCGTAACCACAGCCGGGTGCGGTAGATCTTCTTCGCCAACGGCACATGGGCGAACAACCAGCGTTCCCGCTCGGTGTACGGCCGGTCGGGTTTGGGCAATATCCACGTCGCCGAACGCTGCACCGAGTACACCTTCTCGGCAACCTTGGCTATTTCCGGAACCACTTGGGAGGCAGTGGATCCGGTGCCGAGCACCGCCACACGCGCCCCTTCGAGCTGCACTTTGTGATCCCATTCGGCAGTGTGCATGACGGTGCCGGTGAACGGTTCCTCAGCCACCAGATCCGGTTGCAGCGGCTGGGTGAACAGTCCGATGGCCGAGACCACGAAGTCGAAGCGGTGTTGTGTTCCCGTCGCGGTGGTCAGCACCCAGTTGGTGGCCTCGGCATCCCATCGTGCGGCGGTGATCTCGGTGTTCAACTGTAGGTGTGGGCCCAGCCGGTAGCGCTGCGCGCACCGCTCGAAGTACGCCAGGATCTCCGGTTGTCCGGCCCACAGCCGGCTCCAGTCGGCGTTGAGATCGAACGAGTACGAGTACAGATGCGACTTCACGTCGCACGCCAGTCCCGGATAGGTGTTGATCCGCCAGGTTCCACCGACCCCGTCCTCGCGGTCGAAGATGGTGAAATCATGAAAGCCGGCTTTTTTCAGGAAGATTCCGAGCGCCAGGCCGCCGGGCCCGGCTCCGATGATCCCCACGGTGGGCGAGCTGGACATCGGCGCTATCCGATCTTCAGACATTGGCCGCCGTCGATCACGAGCTCCGTGCCGGTGATGAACGCCGCCTGCTCCGACAACAAGAAGGCGACCGCATCGGCCATCTCACTCGGCTTGCCCAGCCGCCCCAACGTCGCCCGCTCCGCGAGCCGGGCCTGGGTGGACTGGTCCAGCATCGGCGTCTCGACAGGCCCGGGGAAGATCGCGTTGACCCGGATCCCGTCCCGGCCGAGTTCGGCGGCGGCCACCTGGGTGAGCCCGCGCAGTGCCCACTTCGACGAACCGTAGGCGGCGTGATGCGGAAACGGACGGATCGCGCCGGTGCTGCAGGTGTTCACCACCGCGGCGTTGTCCGCTCGCCGAAGAGGTCCGAGCGCGGCCTGAAGTCCCAGGAATGGACCCAGGCAGTTCACCCGCCACAAGCCCTCGAAGCCGTTCGGGGTTTCCTCAGCGATCGAGGCACTGTGCAGCACACCGGCGTTGTTCACCAGAGCGTTGAGCCCGCCGAATCGGGTGACGGTGGCCGCGACTGCGGCCTGCCAGTGCTCTGGCGATGTCACGTCCAGTTCCACCGCCAACACCCGGTCACCGTATTCGGTTGTCGTGGGGGTGAGTTCGTCGATCAGGTGATCCCCGGCGGTAACCCGATAACCGTCGGCCACCAGCCGACGCACGATTGCCGCACCCTGTCCGCGGGCGGCCCCCGTCACCAACGCGACCCGGTCGCCGCTCGGCGCTGCTGCTGCGTTCAGTTGTAGCCTCCTCGTTCGGTGCCAATGGCGTTTCCTGTTGCTTCGTTGAGGTGCTCGGCGGCACCGCGGCGCAGCGCCTGCGATTCCGAGGCCAGGGTGATCATCTGAAAACCCAGTTCGGCCACGGCCTTTCCGAGCTTGCCCGCGCCGGCGTGGATTCCGGCGACCAGCCCGGCCGCACGGGCGGCGGCCTGGATCTTGCCCATCGCCGCTCGTACCTCGGGGTGGGTCCAGGCGTCGGACAGTTGGTATCCCATCGAAATGGCCAGGTCTGCCGGGCCCACGTAGATGCCGGTCAGCCCGGGCACCGCACAGATATCGTCGGCGGCGGCCAGGCCCTGTGCCGTCTCGATCATCGCGAACACGCTCACCCGGGCCTCCAACTCGGCGGTGTCGTGCCCGAGACTCGCCCGTAGCGGTCCGAAGCTGCGCACACCGGCCGGGGCGTATCGGGTGGCCGCGACCGCAGCGGCGGCCTGCTCAGCGGATTCCACCATGGCGATGATCACCGCGTCGGCGCCCGCATCGAGTACCCGGCCGATCGGCGCCGGGTCGGTCGAGGGCAGCCGCACCGCGGTGGCGATCGGCACATGCTCGAGCCGGCGCAACAGCAGGGCTACGTCGGCATCGTCGAGATAGCCGTGCTGGACGTCGAATCCGACGTAGTGGTATCCGGCCGCAGCGAACTCCTCCGGGCCCAGGATCGTCGGGCCCACCACCCAGCCGCCCCAGATCTGGGCGTTGGCGGCCACCGCCTCCTGCAGTCTGCTCGGTTTCATCGGGTGATCGCGATCTTGACGCGCTCGGGCACCGGACGGCAAGCCAGCTCGAAAGCCGCCTGCACGTCGTCGGATCCGAAAGTGTGGGTCACATATGTGGCCAGCAGGTCGGGATGCTGCCGGACGAACTCGTCAGCCCGGCGCAGCACTCGCTGACGATCCAGTGTGACACCGGATTTCAGGGTGAGGTTGTTGCGCAGCATGGTGCGCATGCTGATCGGATAGCTGTCGTCGTCGGGTACGCCGAAGTAGAACACCGTGCCACCGAAGGCGGCGGCTTCCAAGGCATGGTTGAGCGTGGCGACCTGATGCCCGACGGCCTCGATGACGACATCAGGTTTGCCGTCGGTCCCCAGGTGTCTGACCCAGCGGTCGCTGGTGGCCCGGATGGCGTCGTCGACTCCGAAGCGGGTGCTCACCGAAGACCGATCCACCGGGTCCACGCCGGTAACCCGTGCGGCGCCGAAAGCCTTTGCCACATAGGAGAACAACAACCCGATTGAGCCCTGCCCGATGACCGCGACGTGACGGCCTCTCAGATCCGGCAGTTGCTCGACGGCGTACAGGACACATGCCAGCGGTTGCAGACCGACTGCCAACTCCGGGGCCAGCGCCGGGTCGTAGGCCACCAGACCGGCTCCGTCTGCGATCACGCGGCCCATGAGCCCGTCGAAACCCGAGGCCCAGCCGACCACGCGCTCCCCCGGCCGGTGGTCTGGATGGCGGCTCGCCAGGACCTCGCCGACGATCTCGTGGATCGGGAAGCCGTTCATCTCCGCGGCGCAGCATCCGGTATCTGCGGGCAGTTTTCCCTGGGTACCTCGGAAGCCGGGCAGGTCACTGCCGCAGATCCCGGCCGCCAGGAAGTCCAGCAGCACCTGCCCCTCGGTCAGCGATTCCGGCGAGGGCTCTGAAACCTCTTGCCGCTCAAATGTGTACGGAGCGACGAGCCGATATGACCACACGTCACACCTCCACGGGGATATTGTTCCAACCCCACTGGAAGCTCGATGGCGGCCGAGACGCCGCGGCCTCGTCGATGCGGTAATCGGGCACGCGTTTGAGGAACTCCTGGATCATGATCGTGATCTCCAGTCGGGCCACGTGAACACCGAGGCAGAAATGCTGGCCGTGGCCGAACGACAACAGCCGCTCGATGCGCCGGTTCCACACGAAGTCGTCCGGGTTCTCGTACTCGCGTTCGTCCCGTGCCGCCGAGGCCAGCAGGGTGATGACGCGCTGGCCGGGGTTGATGGTGGTGCCGTGAACGGTGTAGGGCCGCCGGACAGTTCGGGCGAACCACTGCGCGGGGGCACTGTGACGGATGATCTCTTCCCGCGCGATCGGCACGTTGCCGTCGAGATCGGTACGGACCGCGGCCAATTGGTCCGGATGCCGGAGCAACTGCCACAGCCCGGTTGCGGTGATCTTCGGGACCGTTTCGGTTCCGCCGATGAACACCCCGAGCATCTGCACGGCGGCTTCCGCATCCCCCAGGGCCGACCCGTCGGGCAACCGGTGCTCGATCAGGGCGTCGGCGATCGGCACGCTGCCGTCGGGGCCTTCCGCGCGTCGCCGCTCGATGATCGGGGTGAGGTAGGACAGGTAGCCGGGACGCGCATTGCCGACTTCGACCCCTTCGCCCGGTTGGGCGAGGCTGCCCGCGTTGACGGTGGCCAGCACCTCTGGCGCGAGATCCACTGGTAATCCGACGAACTCACAGACCATGGCGGCGGCGACGATGCCGCCGTAGTCCTGGGTCAGGTCGAACGCGCCGCGCGGCAGCAGCTCGTCGAGACGCTCGTTGGCCAGCGTCCTGATCCGCTCGGCCAATTTGGCCGCCGATCGCGGTCGGAACTGCGCCGACGTGCACCGCCTGACGTCCTCGTAGATCGGCGAATCGAAGTTGGCGTGAAAGGGCATGGGATGCAGCGGCGGATCCGGCACCGGGCCGTCGTTGCGGTGTGCCAGCACGTTCGCGGCGGGCAGCGTCCCCTCGGAGGCCACGAAGGTGCCGTCGTTGACTCCGAGCATGTCCCAGATGTCGTCGAAGCGGGACAACGCGTAGGTGTCCCACTTGTCGATGTAGTACACCGGGTACTCGTCGCGCAAGATCCGGTAGTACGGCAACGGGTCGGCCATCACGTCCGGATCGAACGGGTCGTAGATGAAGTCCTGCAGTACAGGTCGATTCATGGCAGGCCTACTTCAGCGGCGAGGGCGGCAGGGCCGCAAGGATCGAATCCTCCCAGCCATCGCGCAGCGCGGGGGCCACGCTCATCCAGGTGACGATCTCGGCGGGCGGGTTGCCCTTCCACGACGGGTAGTGGTTCTCGAAACAGTCCCAGTCGTCGTCGAGCGCCCAGTAATGGATCACCTCGTTGAACCGGAAGGTGGTGATGAATGAGCCCAACCATCGCTTGCCCGTGCTTTCCGACCACGGCACGTACAGCCGCTCAAGTTCCCGGATGTAGTCGTCCTGGCGCCCGGGCTTGGTCTGCATGATCTCCTGAATCACCAGGCCCGCACCGACGTTCGCCTCCTGAAGCTGCGCGAGTGTGCGGTTGTACTTGCCGGCGTACATGATTCGGCCCTCGCCGCGGGCCCCGAGCTCGGACAGATATGCCGCCCACTGCAGTGCGGGCTTCTCGTGGCTGCCGCCAGCCGCCTGCGCCTTGCCGATTCGGGCGTAGTCGGCGAACGCGTCGATCTCCCAGATGATCGTCACCTGCGGCCAGTGCCCGTTGTAAGGCGTGGTTTCCCAGATGGCGAACAGCCGGGCGCCCAGATCCTCCATCATCGGCCGGTAGATCTCCCCGAAGGGGCCGGTGAATTGGTCGGTCCGGCCCGACCCAAGGTCGATGGTCTCGTGCAAATACAGCAGCGTGTGGCCGTAGAACTTCTTCATCTAGGGCGCTCCGTAGTTGACAGTGGCACCATGGGAGCGTGACACTTAGGACGTGTTTTGTAAAGGTGCGTGGAGATGACGACAGGAACCGACCAGACCGGGACAACCGAACTGGCGCATGGTTTCTGTTTCGGCGAGGGGCCCCGGTGGTTCGAAGGCCTGCTGTGGTTTTCCGACATGCTGGGTGAAGCCGTCCACACGGTCACGTTGTCAGGTGCCATGACGACGCTGCCCCTGCCCGGTCACTCGCCGTCCGGATTGGGTTTTCGGCCCGACGGCACCCTGCTGATCGTCTCCACCCAGCGCCGGCAGGTGCTGCGCTACGACGGCGACAGCGTCGACCTGCTGGCCGATCTGAGCGACCTGGCGCCTTCACCCCTCGGCGACCTGGTGGTCGACGAGCACGGCAGAGCATACGTCGGCTCCCAGGCCCGTACCGACGGCGTGATCGTGCGCATCGACCCCGATGACCAGGTCACTCTCGTCGCCGAACATCTGGACTTCCCCAACGGCATGGTGATCACCCCGGACGGCACCACCCTGATCGTCGCGGAGTCCACCGCCAGAAGGCTGAGTGCGTTCACCATCGATGACGACGGCGGCCTCACCGACTGGCGGCTGTTCACCGAAGGGCTCGACGGCCCGCCGGACGGCCTCGCGATCGACGCCGAGGGCGGGGTGTGGGCGGCCCTGACCCTGGCGCAGGAGTTCCAGCGGTTCGCTCCCGACGGCTCGTCGGTCACCCACCGCGTCGATACCGACGGCCGCACCGCGATCGCGTGCGCCCTGGGCGGTGTCGAAGGGCGCACCCTGTTCATGGTCACCACCACCGACGCCTATCCAGAACGGCTCGTCGGCACCAAACTGTCGCGGGTCGACGCGTTGATGGTCGAAACGCCGGCGCCTGGCGACCACGACACCCATCATCACCACTGAACGGTAGATATGTCTGACTCTTACTACGAGCTGATCGACGAGAACGACCCGATCGGTGCGAAGTTTCGCGCCACCGATATGGCCCGCGGTACCTGGTCGGCGTCCATCCAGCACGGCGCCCCGGTATCCGCGTTGCTGGTGCGGGCATTGGAACGGTGCGAGCACCGTGCCGACACCCGGTTGAGCCGGGTGGCCATCGATCTGATGGGCGGGGTGCCCTCCGAAGGTGATCTGTGGGTACATGCGCAATTGGAACGGCCGGGCAAGCAGATCGAGTTGGTCGGCGCCGAGATGCTGGCGCCCGGGCCCGATGGTGCGCCCCGGATCGTGGCGCGGGCCAGCGGTTGGCGGATGCTGCGACTGGACACCACCGCGGTGGCACATACCGGCGTCGAGCCGCTGCCACCACTGGAGCAGGCCCTTAGCCGCGACATGGCCAAGAACTGGGAACTCAACTACGTGCACAGCGTGGACTGGCGTTGGCTGACCGTGCCGCAGGCGCCGGGCCCCGGCGAGTCCTGGCTCAAGCCGACAGTCGACCTGGTCAAGGGCGAGGCGATGACACCGTTGCAGCGGTTGTTCGCGGTCGCCGACGACGCCAACGGCATCGGCTCCAAAATCGACATCCGCAAGTGGACGTTCCTCAACACCGATCTGGTGGTGCACATCCACCGGGTGCCCGACGGGGAATGGATCGGTATCCGCGCCGACACGAACTACGGCCCCGACGGTATCGGCGCGACGGTGGGCACGCTGTTCGATCAGAACGGCGCGGTCGGCGCGATCCAGCAGTCGGTGCTGGTGCGCCCGCGCCCGCCCAAGCGTTCCTAGCGCGAAGCGGTTGTACCTTCAGCCCCGCATCCGCAAGGCGGAAGCCGGGCATTGAGTCACGGCCTGCTGCAACCGTTCCCGGTCACTCTCCGGATGATCCTCACCGTGGATGTGCACCCAGCCCTCGTTGAAAACCTCGAACACGTCCTCGGCGATCGACTCGCAGATGCCGTGCCCGGTGCACTTGCCCAGATCGACTTCGACGCGCATGGCCGCGACCTACGCGAGGTGTGCGGGCACGCGCTTGATGCCGTGCACGAAGCTGCTGTACAGCAGTTCGGGCTCACCGAATTCCACGGTCTTCAGCCGCGTCAGCAACTCCCGGAACAGGTGTCGCAGTTCGGTTTTGGCCAGCTGGCTGCCCAGACAGAAGTGCGGACCGCCGCCGCCGAACCCGATCTGCGGGTTCGGTGAGCGGCTCAGGTCGAAACGCTGCGGATCGGTGAACACCGACTCGTCGCGGTTGGCCGAACAGTAGAACAGCCCGACCTTGTCGCCCGCACTGATCTGCTGGCCGGCCAGCTCGACGTCCTCGGTGGCGTGCCGCGCGAACTGGATCACCGGAGTGGCCCACCGCACGAACTCTTCGGTGGCCAGGCCGATCCGGTTGTCGAAATCCTCCAGCAGCCAATCTTTTTGATCCGGATTGGCCGTCAGGGCCATCATCGCGTGGGTGGTGGTCTGCTTGGTGGTGTCATTGCCCGCCGACGCCAGCAGGATCAGGAATGCCCCGATCTCCTCGTCGGTGAGCCGGTGCCCGTCCACCTCCGCGTTGACGATGCTGGTCATCAGGTCGTCACCAGGATTGGCCCGCCGGAACTTGGCCAGCTCCACCCCGGTGTTCGAGATCAACATGATCTCGTTGATCGTGGCCATGGCCCGTTCTTCGAGCGACGAGTACTCGTCATCACTCATACTGAACAACTTCTCGGCGGCCTTGGCCAGCGCCGGCTGATCGGCGGCCGGCACACCGAGCATGTCGGAGATGGTGCGCATCGGCAGCTGCGCCGAGCAGGCCTCGACGAAGTCGACGTCTCCGACGCCGATCAGGTCGTCCACGATGGCGACGGCGTTGCGGTGAATCTGCTCTTCGATCTTGCGCACATTGCGCGGGGTGAACGCCGAGCTGATCAGGCGCCGGTACGTGGTGTGCTGGGGCGGATCCATCATGAGGAAGAAAGTGGCGAACTTCTGCACGTCGGCCGGCATCGGATCAAGCGCCACCCCCTGTGTCGAGGTGAACAGCTCGGGATGCTGACTGACGAACTGGATGTCGGCGCGGCGGGTAATCGCCCAGAAGCCGGGCTCTTCCACGTCGAACAGTGTCGACAGCGGTTGATGCCAGCTCAGGCCGTCACCGGCCCGCAACCGCGCGAAGGTCTCGTCACGCTCGGCGAAGGGCCGGCTCCAGAAATCGTGCGACGTGATGTCGAACGGGCTGTATTCGCGTGTCTGCGGTGAGCTGGCAACTGTCACGGTGTTCCCTCCCTGCGCGGGCGTCCGACAACGATGTCGCGCCACGAATTAGCGTGACAGTTCGGCGATAGTTTGTAAAGCTGTGGGCATGGCGGAAATATCGTCCATCGATGACGACAGCACCACCCGCGGACGGATCCTGGCCGCCACCGCCGAAGTACTCGGGGCCAACGGGATGACCAAGCTCAGCCTGTCCCAGGTCGCCCTGCAGGCCGGGGTGTCCCGGCCCACGCTCTACCGCTGGTTCGCCTCCAAACAAGAGCTTCTCGACGCATTCGTGGTGTGGGAGCGCAAGTATTACGAACGCGCCGTCGCCCAAGCCGCGGCCGATCTCCCGGAGGACGAACACCTCGATGCCGCGCTGCGTACCGTCGTCCAGTACCAGCAGTCCTACCCCGGACTGCGCATGGTCGACATCGAACCCGAACATGTCATCAAGCGCCTCACTCAGGTGATTCCGTTGATGCGAGAACGCCTGCAACGACTGACATCCGGGCCCGACGCCGACATCGCCGCGGCGACCGCCGTGCGAGTGGCGGTCTGCCACTACTTGGTGCGCGGCGACGACGCCGACGATTTCCTCGCGCAGCTACGCCATGCCGCCCGGGTGAAACCGCATTGACCTGCACCTGGCGCATCCGACGCTACCCTGGGCTCGGTGACCGACTCAGCTGATCCCATCGCCGGGCTCGACCTGACCGAACAGGCCGCGCTGGGCAGCGGCGCCAGTTTCTGGGCCACCAAGGCGGTCGGTCCTGTGCCCGCGATCGTGCTGACCGACGGCCCGCACGGGGTGCGCAGGCAAACCGGCAGTGCCGCAGACCATCTGGTCCTGTCCGGCAGTGAACCGGCTACGTGCTTTCCGCCAGCGGTGGGCCTCAGCCAGACGTGGGATCCCGAGTTGGTCGAGCGCGTCGGCCAGGCGCTGGGCCGCGAAAGCCGTGCCCTCGGCGTGCATGTGCTGCTCGGCCCGGGCGTCAACATCAAGCGTGACCCGCGGTGCGGGCGAAACTTCGAGTACTACTCGGAGGATCCGTTGCTCTCGGGAAAACTGGGTGCGGCATGGGTGCGCGGAGTGCAGAGCCGCGGTGTCGGCGCATCGCTCAAGCATTTCGCGGTGAACAACGCCGAGCACGATCGGATGCGGGCCAGTTCCGACGTCGACCCCCGCACGTTGCGTGAGATCTATCTGCGAACGTTCGAGATCGTGGTGCGCCAAGCCCGGCCCTGGACGGTGATGTGTTCCTACAACCGGATCAACGGGGTGTACGCCTCCGAGAATCCCTGGTTGCTGACGACGGTCCTGCGCGACGAATGGGGTTTCGACGGCGTCGTGGTCAGCGACTGGGGCGCGGTGGCAGACCGGGTAGCCGCGGTGGCCGCGGGTCTGGATCTTCAGATGCCGACGACGGGAGGGCTCTCCGACGCCGAGCTGGTGCGCGCGGTCGAGGCCGGGAGGTTGGCCCCCGGGGTGGTGGCGCGCGCCGCGGGCCGGGTCGCAGAGCTGACCCACCGGGTCACCCAATCTGGATCCGCCACTTCGTCATTCGATATCGCAGCCCATCACGAGCTGGCGCGCGAGGCGGCGCGGCGGGCCATCGTGCTGTTGAAGAACGACGGAGATCTGCTGCCGCTGACGCCGTCGGCGCTGGCAGTCATCGGCAGCTTCGCCGTGGAACCGAGGTATCAGGGTGGCGGCAGCTCCCATGTGAACCCCACGCGCATCGACGTGCCGCTCGACGAGATCCGCAGGCTGTCCGGCGATCATCCGGTCACCTACTCAGCCGGAACCGATGCGGCCGCTGCGGTGGCTGCCGCCGAATCTGCCGAAGCCGCAATCGTGTTCCTCGGCCTTACCGAAGAAGAGGAATCCGAGGGCTATGACCGCGAGCACATCGACCTGCCGGCCGCACAACTCGAGCTGCTACGCGCCGTGGTCGAGGCGCAACCCCGCACTGTCGCGGTGCTCTCCCACGGCGGCGTAGTGCGCCTCGACGCGGTCGCCGGCCTGGCCCCGGCCGTCGTGGACGGGGCACTGCTGGGGCAGGCCGGCGGCGGAGCCCTGGCCGACGTGCTGTTCGGTGTCGTCAGTCCGTCGGGCCGGCTGGCCGAGACGGTGCCGCTGCGGCTGCAGGACTCTCCGGCCTACCTCAACTTTCCGTCCGAGTCGGGCCATACCGTCTACGGCGAGCGGATGTTCGTCGGCTACCGCTGGTACGACTCCCGGGACATACCGGTGGCTTTCCCGTTCGGCCATGGCCTGTCATACACCCGATTCGATTACTCCGACCTCGATGTCAACGTCACCGACGAGGGACTGGCGGTGACGCTGACGGTCGCCAACACCGGTAGCCGGCCGGGCCGCGAGGTGGTGCAGGTTTACGTGGGGCTACCCGAATCTTCCGTCGGGCGACCCGTCCGGTGGCTGGCCGGATTCGCCGCGGTCACACTGGAGCCGGCGGAGCGCGAGATGGTCGAGATCCCCGTCAGCCGAGACGATCTCGCATATTGGAGCACCGACGCCGGGCGTTGGGTTGTTGAGACGGGCGACTACGTGGTGTGGGTCGGTGCGTCGAGCCGGGACCTGCGGTTGAGCGCGACCGTGTCGGTGCCCGGCGACGAGCCGATGCAACCGTTCACCCGCGATTCCACCCTGGGCGAGCTTCTTGCCGATCCGGTAGCGGCACAGACGATCGCGGCGGTGCTGAGCAGCGCGTCACCTTTCGAGACAGGCGATTCCGCACTCGGCACCGATCTGCTGCGAATGCTGGGCTCGGTGCCGATCGGGCGGATGGTGGCGTTCTCGGCGGGCCGGGTCACCGGCGAGCAGCTCGACGAACTGCTCGCGCGCATCAACGCTCAGCGCTGCTGACCGCGGCGCAGCTCAGCCAGGATTTCGTCGGTGTGCGCCCCGAGCGCCGGCGCGACCGTCCGCGGCTGCCACGGGGTGGCCGAGAAATCGGCCGGGCTGGCCACCATCGGCACTGTCGAAATCCCGTCGGGCACTTCGACGATGCCACCCGCGGCGTGGAACTGCTCATCGGCGATCACGTCGTCGAGACCGTTGATCGGCGACCAGAAGAAATCGGGTTCTGCGTCGAACAATTGAGCCCAGTGCTCCATCGGATGGCCGGCGAAAATGTCGTCCAGCTCAGCGATCAGCTTGCGGGCATTGAGGTATCGGTCACGCGCGGTGGCGAAACGTGCGTCGGTCAGCCAGTCTTCGCGACCCACCACCCGGCACAGTGCAGGCCAGTGCCGGTCGCCTTGCAGACCGACGATCCAGAACCGTTTCCCGTCGCCGGTCGTGTAGTTGTTCATGCAGGGGTTGGCCATCGACTCGCGTTGACCGATCGCGACGTGCTCACCGCTCATCAGCACGGTGTTGAGATCGAAGCTGACGGTGTATGCACCCTGGCGATAGAGGGAGGTGCTCACCAATTGACCTGTCCCGGTGCGATTCCTGGCCAGCAGAGCGGCGCACACAGCGGCGGCCAGTGTCATCCCGGCGGAGTGGTCCCCCATCCCGCCGCGCTGAAACGGCGGGGTGTCTCCCGGGCGGGTGAGCAGATCCGCCAGCCCGGCGCGGGCCCAGAACGCCGCGACGTCGTATGCCGCGCGGTCTGCCTCCGGCCCAGTCAGCCCGTAACCGGTGATCAGGCCGTACACCAGGCGCGGATTGCGGGCGGCGACGGTCTCGAAATCCAGTTCCAGCCGCCGCAGCGCCGCGGGCCGCACGTTGGTGAGGAAAACATCTGCGGTGGAAAGCAATTCGCTCGCGGTATGGCGCCCGTCGGTGGTACCGAGGTCCAGCACGATACTGCGCTTGGAGCGATTGTCCATCTCGAAGGGCGGGTTGGCCGCCACCCCGAGGTCGGGCTCCAAGCCGAGCATCCGGCCGAAGGTTCTCGCCGGATCGCCCGAGGGCGGTTCGATCTTGATCACGTCGGCGCCCCAGTCGGCCAGGAGTGCACCGGCCGCCGGTGCGGCGACCCACACCCCCAACTCGACGACCCGAAAACCCTCCAGCGGACCCGCCATGTCGCTCCCTTCCCGAAACCGCTTTACAACCAAGCACAAATTTGTAAACTTGGCCAATGCTCACACCGGCCCGCCGCCTCATCCCTGCCGCCGGTCTGGCGGCGCACATCGGGCATGGCGTGCAACGTATCGCAACCGACGCGGTCATCGGCCGCATGCGCTCACTGCCCCGCCGGGTGGCCGACCTCGACGCGGCGTACCTGTCCGGCCTGACCGGACGCGAGGTCAAGTCGGTGTCGGTCGTGGGCGGCGACGCAGGCACGTCCTCGCGCGCACGGCTGGCACTGTCCGGCGCCGAGGTGCCGGAATCGGTCTTCGTCAAGATGCCTGCCGAAACGGCGGCCACCCGCATGATGGGCGAATTGGGCCGGCTGGGACACACCGAGGTTCGCTTCTACCAACAGCTGGCCGCCGGCCTGCCCGGCGTCCCCCACGCCTACGGCGCGGCGTTCGACGCCCTCACCGGACGGTACGTGCTGGTGCTGGAGGATCTCACCCTGAGCCCGTGCGAGTTCACCGACACCCTGCACCCGCTGGACAAGGACCGCGCCGCGTTGACGGTCGAGCTGCTGGCCCGAGTGCATGCGGCGTTCTGGGGCAAGCTGCCGTCCAACAGCGGCGACGGACCGCTGGGCTGGCTGTACTCGGCATCGGGCGACCACACGTCGTTGATGACCGGCTCGCTGCTCAAATTGTCCACCAAGCGACTCGCCGAGAGCACCGACATTCCTGTCGCGGAGGGGCGGTTCGTCGACGAGAACTACCGGGCGGCCGCGCAGCTACTGGACCGCCCGCCGCACACCGTGATGCACGGTGATGCACATCCGGGCAACCTGTTCTTCCGCAACGGCGAGGCGGGCCTGCTCGACTGGCAGGCCGTGCGCCGCGGGCATCCGGGCCGCGAACTGGCGTATACCCTGGTCACCTGCATGACTACCACCGACCGCCAGGCCGCCGAGCGAGAGCTGCTCGACGAGTACCGTCGCGCGCTGGCCGCGGCCGGCGGTCCGCGACTTGATCATGACGAGTTGTGGGAGCGCTACCGTCTCGGCGCGGTCTATGCGTATGCCGCACCCGTCATCACCGCCGGGCTGGGTGGCATGCAGGACGAAGGCATCGCGATGGAAGGCGCGCGACGCGGTGTGGCAGCTTTGGCCGACCTGGAGACTGTGGCGATACTCAAGAAGTTGCTGTGATGGTCCTACCATTTGGTGAACCACGATCAACCAAGGCCTGGACGTGAATGAACCTGTACCCGCACAGCGGGACGCATCAGTCGAAGACACCTCGACGCGCCATCGGATCCTGGTCGCGACCGCCGAGGTACTGGCCCGAAGCGGTCAGACCAAGCTCAGCCTGTCCGAGGTGGCGCTGCAGGCCGGGGTCTCCCGGCCCACGCTGTACCGCTGGTTCGCCGACAAACAGGAACTCCTCGACGCGTTCGGCACCTACGAACGCGAGATGTTCGACCACGGCATCAGTCGCGCGACGGTCGGCCTTCGCGGCACCGAGAAGCTGGACGCGGCACTGCGTTTCATCGTGCAGTATCAGCAGTCCTATTCAGGGGTCCGGCTGGTCGACATCGAGCCCGAGGTCGTGATCGCCCAGCTGGCCAATGTCATACCGCTGATGCGGGCACGGCTGCTCAAACTCCTGTCGGGCGCCAACGCCCCGGTCAAGGCCGCCACCGCGATCCGGGTCGCGGTCTCGCACTACATCGTGCGCAGCGATGACGGCGATCAGTTCCTGGCCCAGCTGCGCCACGCCGTCGGCATCAAACAGCCCGACGCGAACTGATCGCTTTCGAGCACGAAGCTTCTCGGCACGCCTCCTTCCGTCACGCTGGGGTGGCGCTCGGTGCTGACCGCCACCCTGGCGTGACAATCGGCACTCTACGATCGCAGAGACTTGTCGCGCGGTCAATCCTTTCTCCAAAGGGGTGACACGACACGCAATTTTTGTAAAGCTGTCTGCTATGACTCAGGTGCAGAGCGACACCGGCGTGCTCGCCGGTGACGAGCGGATGCTCATCGACGGTGAACTCCAATACACCGGCAGCGGCGCGAAATTCGACGTCATCCACCCCGCCAGCGAGCAGGTGGCCGGCCAGGCGACCGACGGCACGGTCGCTGACATGGAACGTGCGGTCGGCGCGGCGCGGCGCGCGTTCGACGAGACCGACTGGAGCCGCGACGTCGACTTCCGCTACCACTGCCTGATGCAACTGCACGACGCCCTGGAGGCCGAGAAGGAGCGGCTGCGCCGGGTGCTGGTCACCGAGGTCGGCTGTCCGGTCACGGTCACGGGCTCGCAGATCGAGGACCCGATCGGCGAGGTCAAGCACTGGGCCGAGCACGGACGCGACTTCGACTACGTCGTGGACAACGGCGTACACCAAACCCAGCTGGGGCCGGCACACCGCAAGATCGCCTACGAGCCCATCGGAGTGGTCGGTGCCATCACTCCGTGGAACGTGCCGTTCTACCTCAACATCGCCGAGACCGTGCCGGCCCTGATGGCCGGCAACACCGTGGTGCTCAAACCCGCGCAGCTCACGCCATGGTCGGGCACCGAGCTGGGCCGTATCGTGGCCGAGCACACCGACATCCCCGCCGGCGTGTTCAACGTCGTGGTCGGAGGCGCCAACGAGGTCGGTGCCGCGCTGTCGGCCGATCCGCGGGTCGACATGATCACCTTCACCGGGTCCACCGCCACGGGGCGCGCGATCCTGGCCGCCGGCGCGGCGACGGTCAAGAAGACCTTGCTGGAGCTGGGCGGCAAGTCGGCCCACATCGTGCTCGACGACGCCGACTTCAACTCCGCCCTGCCCATCGCGGCGATGATGGCCTGTGTCATGAGCGGGCAGTCCTGCATCCTGCCCAGCCGCATCCTGCTGCCCCGCAGCCGCTACGACGAAGGCATCGAACTGCTCAAAGGCGCGATGGAGAACTTCCCGGTCGGCGACCCCTGGACCCCGGGCATCATGCAGGGCCCGCAGATCAGCTCGACCCAGCGCGAGAAGGTGCTCGGGCTCATCCGATCCGGTCTCGATTCCGGCGCCCGGCTGGTCACCGGCGGTGGTGTTCCGGAGAACCTTCCGACGGGGTACTACACCCAACCCACCCTGCTCGCCGACGTCGACCCGAATTCTCAGGTGGCCCAGGAAGAGATCTTCGGCCCGGTGCTGACCGTCACCCCGTACGACTCCGACGACGAGGCGGTCGCCATCGCCAACAACTCCATTTACGGCCTGTCCGGGGAGGTTTCGTCCGCGGACGTGGACCGCGCCTTCGCGATCGCGCGACGCATCCGGACCGGCAACGTCACGATCAACAGCCGCAGCCACTTCGGCATCAACAGCCCCTTCGGCGGCTCCAAGCAGAGTGGCCTGGGCCGGCGCAACGGCGAGGAAGGCTTCAAGGAGTACTTCGAGCCCAAGACCATCGGCATGCCCGAACAGTGAACGAAGCTTGCGAGCGGACCAGGGACCTGAGTGCGCATTCCGCAATATCGGCCCTGTTGTACCGGTACGCCCGAGCTGTCGACTCCAAGGACTGGGAGCTGTACCGGTCGGTGTTCACCGAAGACGCCCGTATCGACTACTCGTCGGCGGGCGCCGTGGTGGGCACGCGCGATGACGTCGTCGAGTGGTTCGCCGCCAACTTCGGGGTGATCCCGTGGAGCATGCACTACATCACCAACATCGAGATCCTGGAAAGCGACGCCGAAACCGCAACCGTGCGGGCGATGTTCTACAACCCGATGCAATTGCCCGGTATGCCGGAGATGAGTGCATGCGGCGGCTATTACCACCACGAACTGGTACGCACGGCCGACGGCTGGCGCAGCCGGAGCCTGCGTGAGGAGAACGTCTGGTTCAGCAATCCACCCGGGTGAACCCCGACGACCACATTGACTTTGAATCCAGGCAGACGCGCACTCGTGCTTTTGCAACCTCAGTTCAAAGTCAATGGGGAGACTCAGCCCTCGGCAGCCAACTGCCCGCAGGCCGCGGCGATCTCACGTCCCCGGGTATCACGCACGGTGCACGAAACCCCCTTGGCCTGAACCCGCTTGACGAACTCCCGCTCGACGGGCTTGGGGCTGGCGTCCCACTTGCTACCCGGAGTGGGGTTGAGCGGAATGAGGTTGACGTGCACCAGCTGACCCAGCTTGGCATGCAGCTTCTTGCCCAAAAGGTCTGCGCGCCAAGGCTGGTCGTTGACATCGCGGATCAGCGCGTACTCCACGGACACTCGCCGTCCGGTGACGTCGGCGTAATACCGCGCGGCGTCGAGCACCTCGTCGACCTTCCACCGGTTGTTCACCGGCACCAGGGTGTCGCGGAGTTCGTCGTCGGGGGTGTGCAATGACAACGCCAGCGTCACACCCAGTTTCTCGTCGGCGAGTTTGCGGATGGCCGGGGCCAGCCCCACGGTCGACACCGTGACCGAACGAGCGCTGATGCCGAAACCGTTCGGCGGCGGGGCGATGATCCGCTTGACGGCGGCGAGGACCCGGTTGTAGTTGGCCAGCGGCTCGCCCATGCCCATGAAGACGATGTTCGACAGCCGGCCATCATGCTCCAAGCGCATGGCCGACGAGGCCGCCCGCACCTGCTCGAGGATCTCGGCGGTGGACAGGTTGCGCTTGAGGCCGCCCTGACCTGTCGCGCAGAACGGGCAGGCCATCCCGCAGCCGGCCTGCGAGGAGATACAGACGGTGTTGCGCTGCGGGTACCGCATCAGCACCGACTCGAAGGTCGTGCCGTCGCCCGCGCGCCACAGCGTCTTGCGGGTCTCCCCCGCGTCGCACTGGATCTGCTTGACCGGATCGATCAGCGTCGGGAACAGCGCCTCGGCCACCTGGTCACGTACGGCGGCCGGCAGATCAGTCATCTGTTTCGGGTCGGCGATCAGCCGACCGTAGTACTGGTTGGCCAGCTGCTTGGCCCGGAACTTCGGCAACCCTAGCTCGGTGACGGCCGCGGACCGGCCGTCCTCATCGAGGTCGGCAAGGTGCCGCGGCGGCATCCCCCGCCGCGGTGCTTCGAAAACCAATTCCTGCTTCATGTCATGTCCAGTATCAGGCTTGTCCGGCGAGAACATCGTGCACAGTGCGCTCGACGGTGTCGAGGACATCGGTATCGACCCCGGCGCGGCCACGGACGAACACCGACGCGCGGGTGGCCGGAGGCAGCCCCTCGGCCAGACACAGCCCGTCGGGCAAACGACCGATCATCGGCAGCAGCGCCACACCCAGGCCGGATCGCACCGCCGCGAACAGGCCGGACAGGTCCGCGGATTCGGCGGCGATGCGATACGCGGTCCCGCGCCGGTCGAGTGCGGCGAACGTGGGTTCGCGAAGTGTGCACGGTTCGGAGAACATCACCACCGGTAACGGCTGGTTCGGCTGCGCAGCGAAGCCGCGGCCCGAAACCCATTTCAGCGCAAGGGTTCCGGAGGCATGGGCGGGATCCATTCCCGAACCGTCGAGCATCACGGCGAGATCGACCAGGCCGTGCTCGAGGGCGTCGGCGAGCGTGACGTTGCGGTCGAGACGAAAGCGCAGCCGCCAGTTGGGCAACCGCTCGCCCAGCGCAGCGGTGAGCGCGGGCAACATCACGTCGGCGCCGTGCTCGGTGGCACCGATCAGCAGGACCCGTTCCTCGGCCGCACCGAGGTCGGTCAGGGCCGCGTCGTGTGCGGCGAGGATGCCTCGGGCGTGGCCGAGCACGCGATGCCCCAGCTCGGTGAAGGCGACACCGCGGCCGGAGCGTTCGACGACGGGACCGCCGACCACGGCCTCGATGCGCCGCACGTGCTGGCTGACGGCGGACTGAGTCATGTGTAACACCGCGGCGGCGCGGTGAAACCCGCCACAGTCCGCCACCGCAACCAGGCTGCGCAGCGGCGCGATATCCAGCACCTGACCCATGCGGCCAACGTACTCCGATCAGCACATACGATCAAAACTCTGCCGTAATCCGTCCGTTTACGGGGTTACTCCACTCAATTGATTAGCACCAACGATCGGTTGTGATTGCCGATATTCGTTGGACCGCGCACGCGGCCCTCGCCCACGATGGGGCCATGGCGACCACTGCGATGCCGGCGCGCACGGCGGCGACCGTGACGTTCTTCTACGCCCTTGGTTATCCGATCGGGAACCTGGCGGTGCACGCCCTGTCCCCGATGGCGGTGTTGGCCGTGCGCTTCGGGCTGGCCGGCCTGGCTCTGGGTACCTGGGCCGGGCTGGCGCGAGTCGGTTTTCCCACCGGCCGCAGGCTGTTCCACGTCGCCGTCGTGGGCCTGCTGATGCAGGCCGTGCAGTTCTGTGCGCTCTATCTGGCGATTCAACGCGGCGCCCCGGCCGTGCTGTGCGCGGTGGTGATTGCGATGAACCCGGTTGCCACCGCCCTGCTGGCGGCGACGTTTCTGCGGGACCGGTTGACGCCGCGCCGGGTGATCGCACTGCTGCTCGGGGTCGCCGCCGTGCTGGCCGCGTGCGCGACGCGACTGGTCGCCTCCGGTGGGGTCGACCCCGCGGTCGGGCTGCTCCTGGTGGCGCTGCTCGGCCTGGCCGCCGGAGGGGTCTACCAGCAGCGGTTCTGCTCCGATGTCGACTTCCGCGCCTCGACGTCCGTCCAGAACGCCGTCGCGTTCGTACCCGCCTTGGCGCTTACCCTCGCCACACCGGTCGAGGTGCATGACGCGACCAAAGCGGTGCTGGCCGTGGCGGGTGTGGTGCTGCTCAACGCGATCCTCGGGGTGTCGCTGTACGTGCGGGCCATCAATCTGCACGGCGCCTCGTCGGTGGCGATGCTGTTCTGTGTGATTCCGGCGGTCGCCGGAGTGCTGTCCTGGTTCATGCTCGGCGAGCGGATGAACGTCGGCATCGCCGCCGGGCTGGTGCTCGGCGCAGTGGCGTGCTGGCTGAACGCGTCGGGCACGCGCAGCAGCCGTGGCTTACGCCAGCAGCGTCAGCACGATCCAGCCGACGACGGCCGACGGCAGCATCGCGTCGATGCGGTCCATGATCCCGCCGTGGCCGGGTAGCAACGTGCCCATGTCCTTGATCCCGAGATCGCGTTTGATCTGCGACTCGACCAGGTCGCCGAGGACGCCGGTGATGACCAGCAGCAAACCCAGCGGGACGCCCACCCAGGCCGGCTTGTCCAGCAGGAATGCCACCGACACGACGGCGGCGGCGATACCGAACACCAGCGAGCCGCCGAGCCCCTCCCACGATTTCTTGGGGCTGATCGCCGGTGCCAGCAGGTGCTTGCCGAACAGGACGCCGGCGACGTAACCACCGATGTCGGCGAAGACGACGGTCACGATGATGGTGAAGACCCGGGCGCCGCCGTGGTCGGCGAAGATCAGCAGCGCGGTGAAGGCCGCGAACAGCGGTACCCACGTCGCGAGCAGGACCGTGGCGGCGATATCACGCAGATAGTTGACGGGCTGGCGGTCCAGTCCTTGGCCGACCAGACGCCACACCATGCACACCACGATCGTCCCGCCGTAGGCACCCAAGAGACCGACGGCTCCGTACGGCCAGGTCAGCCAGATCATCGCCTGACCGCCGACCAGCAGTGGGACGGTCGGCAACTCATA
The DNA here is from genome assembly GCF_019645875.1 of Mycolicibacterium senegalense. Lineage (GTDB taxonomy): Bacteria > Actinomycetota > Actinomycetes > Mycobacteriales > Mycobacteriaceae > Mycobacterium > Mycobacterium senegalense. The sequence goes on from NZ_CP081000.1 coordinate 3,783,779, forward strand.
TCCGTGTTCGCGCAGCCGCCGGATCACCTCATGGGTGGCGATGGCGATGGCGACCGCGAGCAACGGCAACCACCACAGCGGCGCGAACAGGAGGGTTCCGATCGCCATGGCGCCGAGGACGACGCCGACAGCGATCGCGGCCGGAAGATTACGGCCGGCCCGGGACTGCTTCTTGTGCGGTTCTGGAACCGGTGTGTCTGTCACGGAAGGTATTTGCTGATCGGCCACTAGACCTCCAGCAGTTCGCCTTCCTTGTGCTTGACCAGCTCATCGATCTGGCTGGTGTAGGTGTGGGTGGACTTGTCGAGGTCCTTCTCGGCGCGCCCGACCTCGTCCTCGCCGGCTTCGCCGTCCTTCTTGATCCGGCTGAGCTCTTCCATCGCCTTGCGGCGAATGTTGCGCACCGAAACCTTGGCGTCCTCGCCCTTGGATTTGGCCTGCTTGACCAGATCGCGGCGACGTTCTTCGGTCAGCTGCGGAATGGAGATCCGGATGATGCTGCCGTCGTTGGTCGGATTGACCCCGAGGTCGGAGTTGCGGATCGCATCCTCGATCGGTTTGAGCTGTGCGGCCTCGTACGGCTTGATGACGACGAGGCGCGCCTCCGGAACGTTGATGCTCGCCATCTGGGTGATCGGCGTCATCGCCCCGTAATAGTCGATGTTGATACGGGAGAACATGCCCGGGTTGGCCCGTCCGGTGCGAATGGTGGCCAGATCGTCACGCGCCACACTTACGGCTTTTTCCATCTTCTCTTCGGCGTCGAAGAGAGTTTCGTCGATCACGTCGGCTTCTCCAGTTCAGGTGGTGACCAGTGTTCCGATCTTCTCACCCGCCACCGCGCGGGCGATATTGCCTTCGGTGAGCAGGTTGAAGACCAGCATCGGCATCCGGTTGTCCATGCACAAACTGAAGGCGGTGGCATCGGCGACCCGCAGGCCGCGATCGATGACCTCGCGATGGCTGACCTCGGTGAGCAACTCGGCGTCGGGAACCTCGCGCGGGTCGGCGGTGTAGACCCCGTCGACCGCTTTGGCCATCAGCACCACGTCGGCCCCGATTTCGAGGGCGCGCTGCGCGGCGGTGGTGTCGGTGGAGAAGTACGGAAGGCCCATGCCGGCACCGAAGATGACGACGCGCCCCTTCTCGAGGTGCCGCACGGCCCGCAACGGGATGTAAGGCTCGGCGACCTGGCCCATGGTGATGGCGGTCTGCACGCGGGTTTCGATGCCCTCTTTCTGCAGGAAGTCCTGCAGCGCAAGGCTGTTCATCACGGTTCCGAGCATGCCCATGTAGTCGCTGCGCGTGCGTTCCATGCCGCGCTGCTGCAGTTGCGCGCCGCGGAAGAAGTTGCCGCCGCCGATCACGACCGCGACCTGCACGCCGCTACGCACCACTGCGGCGATCTGACGGGCTACCTGATGAACGACGTCGGGGTCGAGGCCGACCTCGCCACCGCCGAACATCTCTCCGCCAAGCTTCAGCAGAACCCTCTTGTAGAAGGGACGGATGGGTGCTGCGCCCTCGCCGGTGATATTCGGATCCGCCATGGGTCTCCTCGGCACTCCTCGCATGTAGAGAGCCACCCGGGTTACCCCTGGACGGCCTTCTCCATCCTGCCTTATGGCGGGCAGCACACCTAGTGGGGGGAGCCTTCGAGACCGAGTGTCGCCGGCGGGCGCAGCTACCCGGCAACTACCCCAGGTGCGCCTGAAGCAGCCAGGCCGCGACCGATTTGCGGCCGTTGCCCTCATCCCGGATGTCAGTCCCGGCGAAATCGGCGAAGTTGGCGAACTCGGGCGGCACCTGGGCGTGGATCCGGGCCGGGCGGACGTCGTCGATCACCCAGTACTTGCCGACGACCTCACGCAATTCGTCCTCACTGACGGGGTTGGCGGGTCCGGTGTCGCCCATCGTGTTCTTGTCGAACACCAGCACGAAGTAGGAGGCACCGGGCGCGGCGGCACGCACGATCGATTGCTGGTAACCCTCCCGCAGTTCGACGGGCATCGAGTGAAACAGCGTCGAATCGATGATCGTCCCGAAGCGGCCGTCGTAGCCGGTGAACGCGCTGATGTCGGCAACTTCGAAGGTGGCGTTGGTCAGGCCCCGTTTGGCAGCCTCGGCGCGGGCCATGTCGATGGCGGTGGCCGACTGGTCCAGCCCGACGGTGGTGAATCCCCGTGCCGCCAGGTCCAGCGCGGTCGCCGCCTCGCCACAGCCGGCGTCGAGCACCTCGCCGTGGACTTTGCCTTCGGCGATCAGCGCCGCGATCTCGGGCTGCGGTTCGCCGATGCTCCACGGCGGGCGGACGCCCGCAAAATCGGGAGCCTCACCGCGGTAGGCCGATTCGAACATTGCGTCTGACATCTCGCTTGGTGTGGTCATGCGTCCGGTATATCAACCTGGTTGATATGTGTCAATATGCTTGATATGAACTCCGACATGCCGGGCGTCCTGGAAGACCAGCCTCTCGGATACCTCATGTATCGCGTGGTCGCGGTGTTGCAGCCCAAGGTCGCCGCGCAGTTGCAGCCACTCGGACTCACGCTGCCGGAATTCGTCTGCCTGCGAGTGCTGTCCATGGCCCCCGGCCAGTCCAATGCGGAGCTCGCCCGGCACACGAACGTCTCACCGCAGGCGATGAACAACGTGCTGCGCGGCCTACAAGACCGCGGCGCGGTGCGCAGGCCCGCCACCGTGAATTCGGGCCGGGCACTGCCGGCCGAGCTGACCGCAGAGGGAGCCGGATTGCTCAAGCGCGCCGAAGCCGCCGTGCTCGCCGCCGAAGACGAGGTACTCGACCGCCTCGACACCGAGCAGCGACGCGAACTCAAGCGACTCCTGGCCCACGCGGTGATCTGAGCGGTATTCGCCCGCCGCACACGCCGCGCCGAGCGGCCGCAGAGTCGGTAAGTTCCAGACGGATGAAGATCGTTCTGGCCCCGGACTCGTTCAAGGAGTCGATGACCGCGTCGCAAGCGGTGGCGGCGATGCGCGAGGGCGTCCGGTCGGTACTACCCGACGCCGAGTGCGTCGGCGTACCGATGGCCGACGGCGGCGAAGGCACGGTGGACGCCGTCGTCGACGCGCTCGGCGGCGAGCGAATCACCGTTGAGGTCAGCGATCCACTGGGGCGGCCTGCCCGTGCCACCTACGGCTACGTCGCCGCGCGCAGTCTGGCCGTGATCGAGATGGCCAGCGCGTCAGGCCTGGAGCTGGTCGCTCCATCCGACCGGGATATCCTGCGGGCCAGCACATTCGGGGTCGGACAGCTCATCATCTCGGCACTGGATCACGGCGCGACCGAACTGCTGATCGGTATCGGCGGATCGGCGACCAATGACGGCGGGGCCGGCATGCTCACCGCCCTCGGGGTGGCCTTCAGCGACGCCGACGGCGCTCCCCTGCCACCCGGCGGGGCCGCGCTCGCCCGGTTGCACCGCATCGACACCTCGGGCCTGGACCGCCGATTGGCCGGCATGCACATCCAGATCGCCTCCGACGTCACCGCACCACTCCTCGGAACCGGCGGAGCCAGCGCGGTTTTCGGCCCTCAGAAGGGGGCCACTGCCGACCATGTCGAGATGCTCGAAGCCGCAATGACCCGGTTGGTGGAGGTGACCACCACTGCGCTCGGCCACGCACGGCCCGACCGACCGGGGGCAGGCGCCGCCGGCGGCCTGGGCTTCGGCCTGATGGAATTCCTTGCCGCCGACTGCGATCCTGGTGTCGAGGTGATCGCGCAGACCGTCGGACTGGAGCAGGCGCTCACCGGCGCGGACTGGGTGTTCACCGGCGAGGGCAGCGTCGATGCCCAGACTCTGTTGGGCAAAACCCCGTTCGGTGTCGCCCAGGCAGCCGCGCGCACCGGTTCCCGGGTGGCGATTTTCGCCGGCCGGGTGGCAGCCGACGCCGACGTACTGCTGGCCAACGGAGTGGCGAAGCTGGTCGCCATCACGGAGCCGGGCACCCCGCTGGATCAGGCCCTGCGCGACGGCCCCGCCGCGCTGACCCGCGCGGCCGCCGCAGTGTGCCGGTCCCTGTAGCGCCGACTACAGGATCGCCGCCGCGACGATCAGCCCGAACGCCAGGTAGGACGCCGTCACGACCAGGACCTGGGGCGTGAACCGCTCGGAGGCCAGCACCATGCCGATGTCGATGCCCTTGATCGCACCGATGAGCCGGACGGAAAACGCCTGGGCCGAAATGCCCAAGAGCCCGAACACCAGCGTCATGACGAGACCCTGGATGAGATCGCCCGACGAGGAGTAGATGGCGAGAACAATGATGAAAGCCATCGACGCCACGCCGGAGGCCGCCACCGCGGCAGCGTTGGGCCGGCCGGCCCGCACCAGGGTCCGCAATGGCCCGGGTGTGGTCCAGTCGATCACGTAGAAACCCAGGACCATCAGTGCCACACCGACGATCGTGTACAACACGATCGCCGAGACGCCGTGGCCGAGAACCGACCAGTAATCGGAGTCGAGCGCAACCAGCGTGGTTGTCATAGGTTATTCCTTCCGGGTCACTGCGGGATGCGGTGTGGCACAAAGGCAGCGCCGTTGTCGGTGACGAGACCGGAGGTCTCGCGGATGCCGAGTCCGGCGGATTCGTCGCCGACGATCCACGCCCCCAACGCCGGGCGCATGTCGTCGAACTGCGGTAGCGGGTCCAGCAACTGGTACACGTAGCCCTCTTCGCCGTACACACCGCCGGTCTCGGTCTCGAACCCGGCGCCGACGATGGTGATGTTGGCACCCTCGCGGCCCAACTTCGGTTTGCGCACGTAGTCGGTCAGCTCGTGCGGGTCATCGACGTAGGCGGGCAAGAGGTTCGGATGCCCGGGATACATCTCCCACAGCACAGCCAGGATCGCCTTGTTGCTCAACAACGTCTTCCACAGCGGCTCCACCCACATGGTGCCGGGCAGCTGCTCGACGGCCCGGCGACCGAAATCGTCGTCGAGCATCCACTCCCACGGGTAGAGCTTGAAGATCGACGACATCGGAGCTTCCTCCAGGTCGACGAACCGGTCGAGGTCGCGGTCGAATCCGATGTCCTCGATGGCCAGGCCCACGGTGTGCAGACCGGCCTCCGCCGCGCACTCCTGCAGGTAAGCCACCGTCACGTGGTCCTCACCGGTGTGCTCGGCACCTGACCAGGTGAAGTAGGTCTCGGCGCCCGGCAGGCGATCACGGATCTCCGTCCAGCGGGCAACCAGTTTCTCGTGCAGCGAGTTCCACTGATCGTCGGCCGGGTACACGTCGGTCTTCCAGTGCCACTGCAGGATCGCCGCCTCCAGCAGGGTGGTGGGGGTGTCGGCGTTGTATTCCAGCAGCACCGGCGGACGACGACCGTCGTAGCGCAAGTCGAACCTGCCGTAGAGGTGCGGATCGCTACGCCGCCAAGACTTCTCGATGTGCTCCCAGCTCCACTCCGGAAGCCCGAAATCGCGGTACCGGCCGGTCAGCACGACATGCTCGACAGCCTCGAGGCACATGGAGTGGAGCACCTCCACAGAGGCCTCGATCGACAGCACTTCGTCCATGTCGAACACGTAGTGCACTGATTCGTCCCAGTACGGGCGGTCGGCTCCGGTCGCGTCACGCGCCGGTGTCCCGTAACACATCCCCTGGTCGGCGACGATCTGTTCCCAGCCCGGTCGCGGGGAACTGCGTTGGCGGCGCATTCAGCTACCCGAACTCTTGCCGTAGCTCGATGACGAGCCGAAACCGCCCCGCGAGATCGACGTCCCCGACTTGGTCTTGGCGGTGGTGCCCTTGGGCTGTTCGAGGGTCCCGCCACGGGCGATGGTGCCAACCCCGCCGTTGTTACCGCCGTAGTAGTACCGGTACGGCGAGCCGAGGTAGATGAAAGTGCCGCCGGAGCTGCTGTGGCCGCTGGAACAGTACGAGTCGGGCACCACCTCGTTGGTGCCGTCCTTGACGCACGACGCTGCGATCTCCTCTTTGTGCAGCAGGTGGTAACCCAGCGCGATGACTCCGACCACACCGACCACGGCCACCGAGCCCATCAAGATCTTCTTGTTGGTGGCGGCTCGCCGCTCGCGCGTCTCCTCCTGCTGCCTGGCCCACTCCTCGGCAGCCTCGCGCTCCTTCTGCATCTTGTCGCGCAGGCGCGCCTCGGCCACAGTCGGCGGCCGCGGTGTGGCGGTAGCCGGATCCTGCCAGCGAATCGTTCCCTGACTGTCCTGCTTCCACTGCTCGTCCGGCCCAGACGTCATTCACACCCCCGCATACTCTGACACCTGCCGGCCATCATAAGAGCAAGCAGCCACCTGCTGCCCCGGCAGTTGCCGAAATGTTCGCACGAGCAGACGCGGACGCCCCCGGTTCATCGGTCTGCGGGGGCGTCCGCGCCAGTCAGGGGCCCGCGACTCAGTGGTGGTGGCATGCCGCCGGCGGCGACGGTGGAACATCGAGCGCCGGGTTGCCGTCGAAGAAACCCACCGGCTTGAGTTTGAAGCCGGTGTAGTGGCACGGCATCACCGGCCAGTCCTCCGGGCAGACCACATGGTGGGCACCCACGGTGTACCAGAGCACCACGTCGGTGTCCGTCAGCGGCGCGTCATCGGCGACGTACTGCGGCAGCCCCTGGGCCTCGGCGCACTGATACATGTAGTCCCCCGCGGCGAACAGCTCCCTGGGGTCGTAGCGGGTGACCCACAGGTTGTGCTGGACGAACCGGGCCCGGTCATAGATCACCGACCCTGGCTGCACCATCACCGGCACGATGTCCTTGGGCATCAGCTTGTAGCCCACCGGTGCGCCGAACTCGTTGAGCTTGGACGGGTTGACCACCTTCCAGTACCGGCCCGTCGAGTACTCCCAGTCCCGGGCTCCCTCGGACTCCGAGGCCACCAGAGTGTCCCGGGTTATCCAGGCATTGTGGTGCGGATTCAGTTCCGGGTCCGGCTCAGGGATCGAATCCACCTCGTACACACTGTTTCCCGGCCCGTCAATGCTCATGTCCATCCGGAAGTTGAAGAAGTGCTGATGGTTGGGGCCGTACATTCCGGGCGCCACCATCTTGCCCCAGCGCGGGGTCCCGCCGTCGGGAACCGCACCGGTGGTCAGTACCCCGGTGAGTTTGACCTCCATCTCGATGGAGGCATCGTTGTAGAAGTACCAGAAGAAGCCGTACTCGTAATTGCCGACGGTACAGATCATCGAGATCACCAACCGCCGGGACCGCCTGACCTCCACCTCTCCGGTGCGGAAATCAGTGTGCTTCCAGGAGATCCCGTAGTCCTCCTCGTGCATGCAGATGGCGTTGGGGATGGTGACGGCGTTACCGCTGGAGTCGTTGACCGTTCCGTCGAAGTAGAAGATCTCACCGAGACAGTCACAGCCAAGGGTCAACGGATTGGCCGAGAAGCCCATCCCCACCTCACCCATGTCGAAGACGTTCTTGTTCCAGTGGGTTGGGGACGAATCACCGTATGGCACCACCATTTCCGACAAGGCGGCGCGGTACATGATGGGCCGGACCTCGCCACGGTCGGTGTAGGTAACCTCATGCAGCACCAGGCCCTCGCGGGGGTTGAACCCCACCCGCAACGACCATTTCTGCCAGGTGACATTCCATCCGTCGACGGTGAAGCTGGGCCCGTGCGGCTGGGTGATGTCGATCGTCTTGACATCGTCACGAAACTGCGTGAACGCGGGCCGGTTGTCGGGCGTGAACATGAACTGCGCGGAGTAGTTGCCGCCCTTGGACGGTAACGGGACCGCGCCGTGGTCCTCGATGTCGATGACCTCCATGTTGTCCAGGTCGAACGTCACGATCAGGCCTTCGACGGGCCGCGCGTAGCCGTTCTCCGACGGCGCCGCGCGCATGAACGTCAGCGGCCGGCAGATCAGCGGCGAGTTCTCGTAGTGGTCCTGCGCTCCGTAGTAGCCGGCCGGCCACGGGTCGATCATGGCCAGGCTGAAGTCCGTGACACCCCGTCTGCGCATGGCTTCCTGCCATCGCGGGTCGTCCCGCACCTTCTCCTCCACCCCCGTCATGTGCTCGACCAGGTAGGAGGGAAAGCGACCGGGAATCGGGGTCCACGAATCTATGATCCTCGCGTCGAGATCGACGACGGCTTCATAGATCATCTTGGCGGCGCCGTCGTACATCGTCGCGAACGCCCGGCGCGGCACCTCGGCCTCCCCTGCGAACGACAGCGCGGCAGTCTTGGCGGGTTCAGCCAGCTGGATCATCACGAACTTCAATGTCGCTGTGGCGTAGTCCGATCCGGTGATGACGGCTGCCGCCGCCTCGATCTCGGCGCCGGTCAGCGGATCGAGCGGATAGCGGGTCGCGCCTTCGGCTGATTCGGCCGGCACCAGGGTGCTGTCCATGGTCATCGAGCTAAACCTCCTTCGTTGCAGTCGAGCCATCGGTCAGGTCGAACACGGCGAGATGGGCCAGGGCGTCCTCCTGCGAGACCTTGTGCGCCGAGCGCCGGCCGAAGATGTAGACCACCAGGCCGAGGGCGAACATGCCGACGCTGATGCTGCCGACCCACTTCATCCACTCGGCGTCCCCGACCCCGGCGCTGGCGAGCCAAGATTTCGCGAACGAGTAGTAGACGCCGCCGATGGTGCCGAGGGTTCCGACGATGACGGTGATCCAGACGCCGACCATGCCCCCCGGGATCCGCCAGAACGTTTCGTTCTCATAGCGATCGGCGTACTTCTTACGGGCGATGACAACCGGGATGAGGAAGAAGAAGCCCGAAAGCAGCCACACGGTCGACAGGCCACCCTGGAGGAAGATCGTCGTGTTGACCAGACTGCTCTGCGAGTACAGGCCGGCGATGAGCAGCGACGAGATGACCCCCTGGATCAGAATGGCGGACACCGGATTACGAGTGCGCGGGTTGAGATGGGTGAAAATTCGCGGCAGGTGCCGCTCCAGGCCGGAGACGAAGATCAATCGTGAGTAGGCCACCTGATACGTCATCAACGCGACGACGATGATCACGGCGAGCACGACTGCGCAGATCTCCATCAACCCGGGGAATCCGGCGACATCCAGCATCCCGATGACACCCGTCACCGCGTCGATCTCCGCAGTGGGCAACGCCATCATCGTGCCCAGTGTCGTCATCAGGTAGATGGCGACCAGTGCCGTCGAACCCCAGAGGATCATGCGCGGGCCACTCTTGCGGACCGACAGGAACTCAGCGCCCATGTTGTACGGCGTCTCCACACCGAGCAGATAGAGCAGCACCGTGCCGTACAGGAAACCCGATACGGCGAAGTTGGGAATCGTCGCCTCGGACCAACTGAACGGCGTCGCCGAACCGTTCTTCACCGCGAAGAGCACACCCGAGATGAAGATCGTCAGCGCGAGCATGCCGAACACGACGAAGACGACGTTCATTATCCGCTGATTGGCGGCGAGCTTGGCCAGTGCCAAGCCGACCACCGTCCACAGGATCACCAATTGCAGGATGACGCTCGTCATCACGCCGAGCTGGGAGTGGAAGGCCAACAACAGGAATGAGAGGACCACTGCGGGCGACGACGCGGCGTTGAGGATCACCGGCACCCACGACAGGTAACCGCCGATGAAGCCCCAGGTCTCCCCCATCGTGCGGGTGGCCCAGATGTAGACACCGCCCTGCCCGGGCCACAAATTGCCGAGTTCCACCACGGCCATGCCGGCAGGGACCAGGAAAGTCAGGATGCCCAGCACCCACATGGGGATCGCGGTCCATCCGCCTGTCGCCATCACCGAGGAACCGGTGATCCAGCAGATGATGAAGACATAGGCGGCAGTCAGGCCGAAGGTGCTCATCACCTTGGGCAGAATCTGTTCGGGGACCAGTTCGGTCGTCATCAGCTTGTCACGCTGTGACGGCGCCGCGGCCTCGGTCGGATTGCTCCTCGCGTCCGCGGCCAATTCTTGAGTCATTGATTCCTCTCCCAATACGGTTGAGTCAGTTGACGATTTGTCCGTCTCGCATCCGGACGACACGGCTCGCTTCGTCGGCAACCGTGGGATCGTGGGTGCTTGCGACGACCGTGACGCCCAATGTCGAGCACAGGTCGCGCAGCATGCGCACCACCGTCTCCCCCGTGCGGTGGTCGAGGTTGGCCGTCGGCTCGTCGGCCAGTACCAGGGTCGGGCTGCTGATCAGCGACCGCGCGATAGCGGTGCGCTGTTGTTCGCCGCCCGACATCTTGGTGGGCTGGTGATGGACCCGATGCCCCAGGCCCACCAGCTCCAACAGTTCGGTTGCGCGCTTGCGCAACGACTTCCGGTCGTAAGGTTCGAACATCAAAGGCAGTTCGACGTTCTCGACCGCGGACAGGAACGGGATCAAGTTGTAACTCTGGAATATGAAGCCGATGGTGTCGTGGCGCAGCGCGGCGAACTGGCTTTCGGTCAGCTGCCCGGTGTCCTGCCCGTTCAGCGTGACCGAGCCTTTCGTCGGGCGGTCGAGGCCGCCGATGATGTTGAGCAGCGTCGACTTTCCGCTGCCGCTCGGTCCCATCAGGCAGACGAACTCCCCCGGCATCACCTGGAGTTCAGCGGCGACGAGGGCCTTGACCACCTCGTCGCCGAGCTTGTGCAGTTTCCACACGTTGCTGACCTCGATGACGGGCTTGCTGAGCGGCTGGGCGTCATCGACGGTTACGGCGTCATCGAGTGCGGTCATGATCGGGTTAACCTCCCGTGGTCAGGGATCGGATGGGCGGACGTGAGGCGGCGTTGAAGGTGGGCACGAAACTCGTTGCGACTGCGGCAGCGACGCTGACCCCGACCGCGATTGCCGCGCCTATCGCCAACCCGGAGTAGGACACACCGGTGGGTGCCAGGCCCGCCAGGGCGACCACGCTGCCGGTGATACCTGCGCAGACCGCACCGAGCAGCGAGCCCAGGACCGCAGCCACCACCGGTTCGACGAGGAGTGCGGCGATCACGGGGGCGCGGGGAACCCCGTTGGCTCCGAGCACCCCGAGTTCCCGGGTACGGTGCGCCACGGTTCGGGTGGTGGCCACCGCGACCTCGACCACCCCGACGAGCAGCACGGTGACCGCGATGAGGATCACCGCCCGGTTGATCTCCTCGGCGTGCCCCAATGCCGCTGACTGCGCGCGGATCCCCGACGACATGCCGAACACCAGCACCACCAGGAAGGCCCCGGTGGCCGTGGTCACCACGGGCAGTACCATCTCGCGGATCCGCCGCCGGGCGGACAGCCAACCGTAGGCCAGGCCCTTGCTGTTCATCTTGCCCCCAGGAGGTCGACCGAACGTTGCTGCAGGAGCCGGTGCACAGGCACCAGGGCGCCGACGATGGCCATCGCCGGCAGGAAGGCAGCCACCATTCCGGCCGCCTGGGCCCATGAGGTCAGTGTCGCGATCTCCGGAACCACCAGTGCCACAGCGATACCCGCGCCGGTTACGCCGACCGCGTAGGCCACCAGAAAAACGATCGCCGATTCGACCAGGAAGAAGTACAGCACCTCGTCGGCCAGTCCGATGCTGCTCATGATGCCGAATTCGCGTTTGCGTTCGGCGACTGCGGCCAGAAAGGACGAGACCGCGATGACGAATCCCAGAGCCAGCCCGATGGTGGAGATCAGGCCCAGGGTCGAGCCGGTGACCTGCCCCGAGAACAGCGCCGAGAACTTCTGCTCGAAGCTCAGCGGACCCGATCCACCGACCGTGTCGTAGATCAGGCCCTGACCGCCGGGCTCCGGCTGCACCGACGGATCCGCAGTGAACGGCAACTCGACTGTGGCACCGAAGGTCTGGGCCAGGTCGCGGCGATGTTCGTCGCCCGGTGGCGCCGCGACCGTCCACCAGCCGTTGTCGCCGACGAGGAGCCGTGCCAACGCGGGCGCCACGGTCAGCGACTCCCCCGTCCCCGAAACCTTCGCGGTGAGCGGCAGAGCCCCCACGTCGATCACCTCACCGGACCCGACGTCCAACCGGCCGGCCAGGCCGGAGCCCAAAACCGCCTGGCCGGAAGGCACTTCGTCACTGCCGCGTAGCGATACCGCAGTACCGTCGATCACCGTCACACCGGAGATCGTCATCCGGCCCTGCCAGCCCGCGGGGATGTCGAGCGCCGGCGGTGGCCCGTCGGCAACCAGCGCCCGGGCCTCGTCGTCGTAGTGCACACCGGCGGCCGGCACCACCCACAACTGGGCACCGCCCAGCACATCGACGACCGAGTCGGCGCCGGTGATCGCAAAACTCGCCGAGATGGTGCGCACCACGGTGACGCAGGCGATGGCCAACGCGATCCCGAGCACCGACAACACGAACCGTTCGGGCCGGCGACGAATGTTGGCCAGTGCGAATCGAATCAAGCACCCGAAGGTGCCTCCGGTCCGCGCCGCGGTAGTCGCGATCTGAGGCGATCGGCGGGCTGTGGAGGCTTGAGACGACGGTATCGAAGCTACGGTGTCCACAGTGAGGAATGCTGCGAGCCGCGTGTTTCACCGCGAGCAGATCGCGGTGTCACGCGAGTTAACACCCTCCGATTGGTGTTACGTCACGATGTCGCCGGCACAACGGATTTCGTCGTCGCTCCTGCCGACGAGTTCAAAATCAGGCTATTTCACGCTCTTTCGCGCGCGTTTGCGTGGTACTGGTGCCGGATCCTGGATGCGTGGCCACGGCCTGGCCTCCTCGAGCTCGTAGGCCAGCTCCAGCAGCACGGCCTCCCGACCGCGGGTCGTCGACAGCATCATCCCCGCCGGCAGACCGTTCGCCGTCTGAGCCAGCGGCAGCGAGATCGCCGGGTCTCCGGTGGCGTTCTGCAAGGGGGTGAAGGCCACCCATTTCAGCAGCCGGTCGATGATCTGGTCGTAATCCGCCGTCGGGTCGAGCTGCCCGATCTCCAGGGTGGGCTCGGCCAGCGTGGGCATGAGCACCGCGTCATAGCTGTTGGACAGGTGCTCGGTGATCCGCCGCGACCGGGCCAGCCGGGCGATCGCCGCCGGGACCCGATACAGATTGTGCGAGGCGAATCGGTCCAACCCGAGGGTGAGGTTGTCGAGCTTGTCGCGGTCGAAACTCGGGCCGAAGGACCGCTTGCCGCCGCGCACCAGCGCGTACGCCAAAAACGCCCAGTACAGCAGGAAATCGTCCTTGAACCGGGCCTGGACCGGATTACCGATGACGGTGATCCGGTGCCCGAGTTCTTCGAGCAGCGCGGCTGTCTTGTGGGTCAGCTCGGTCATTTCGACCCCGGCGTCGTGCACGACGGACTGCGTGCACACCGCGATGCGCAGGCGCTGCTTGCCCGGGCGGCTGATGTCACCGATCGGTGGCAACTTGGGATTCCGGTAGACCCGCTCCATCTCGCGCAGCAGCGCGGCGGTGTCACGCACCGATCGGGTCAGAACGCCGTCGGACACGATCCGCAACGGCATCGTCCGCAAGTCCTTGTCCTGCGGCAGCCGGCCCCGAGTCGGCTTGAGCCCGACCAGCCCGTTGCACGCGGCGGGGATCCGGATCGAGCCGCCCCCGTCGTTGGCATGGGCGATGGGAACCGCCCCCGCCGCGACGAACGCCCCGGAGCCTGACGAGGAGGCCCCCGCGGTGTACAGCGGGTTCCACGGGTTGCGCACCGGGCCTAAGCGCGGATGCTCGCACGACGCGCTGAAGCCGAACTCCGAGAGCCGGGTCTTGCCCAGCGGTACCAGCCCCGTGGCCAGGTAGGCCCGCGCGAAGTCGCCGTTGGCCGGTTCGGGTCGTGGTTCCCAGGCGTCGGTGCCGCGCATGGTCGGCATGCCCTCGACCGCCGCGTTGTCCTTGACGAACGTCGGGATGCCGTCGAAAAACCCGCCGTAGCTGCTGGGTGCGGCGCCCCGGGCGTGAGCCCGGTCGAAGGCTTCGAAAGCCAGGCCGTTGAGGGTGGGGTTGACCGCCTCGACCCGCGCGATGGCGGCCTCGATCAGGTCGGCGGCCGATACCCGGCCGGCCCGCAGCTCCTCGACCAGGCCGACGGCATCGTGCTCACCGAGGGCATCGTCTCCGAAGGCGCTGCACCGGGTGGAGGCTTTTCGCGTGGGGCGTGGACCGCTAGTCACGCTGCGACGCTAGCAGCCCGTCACTGCGTGCGAGCCACGCTCTGCAGCGCGGCCAGATGCTCGTCCACTGTCCGAAGGCCTGCGCCCATGGTGTTCACCGTGACATGGGTGGCTCCGGCCTTGGCCCATGCCGCGATATCTGTGGCGGCCTGGTCCGGATCACCGGTCCAGTGCACGCGCCCTTCCATGCCGATGGTCGCCGGATCGCGATCGGCGGAGACCGCGGCCCGCTCGACCCGGGCCCGGGCGTCCTCGAGCTCGGCGCCGGGGCCGACCATGGGGAACCAACCGTCGCCCAGCCGCCCGGCCCGCTCCAGCGCCCGGGCAGACGCCCCTCCGAACCACACCGGGATGGGTCGCTGCACGGGCAACGGCGCCAGGCCGGCGCCGGTCACCCGGTGGTAACGCCCCTCGAACGTGACCGACGATTCGGTCCACAGCCGACGCATCAGCTCGACCTGCTCCTCGGACCGCTTGCCACGGTTTCCGAAGTCCTCGCCGAGCGCCTCGTACTCGACCGCATTCCAGCCCAGGCCGACGCCCAGGCGCAGCCGCCCACCGGTGAGCAGGTCGACCTCGGCCGCCTGCTTGGCCACCAGTACGGCTTGGCGCTGCGGCAGGATGATCACCCCCGTCACCAACTCCAGCGAGGTGACGGCGGCCAGGTAACCGAACATCACCATGGGCTCATGGAATGTGGTGTACAGGTCATAGGGCCCCGACCAGTCCCGGTGGACAGCCGGATCAGCACCGACGACGTGGTCGTAGGCCAGGATGTGGGTGAAGCCCAGCTCCTCGACACGCTGGCCGTAAGCGCGCACGGCTCCCGGATCTCCGCCGAGTTCCGTCTGCGGAAACACCACCCCTATGCGCATCTCACCTCCAACACCATTCGTACCTGCCACACTCCCACATCGGCAAAGCCGATCGCCCCGGCGTGCGCAACTACCCGGCACCGACCGGGTCACGAATGAACAAAACCCCGCGCTTTCCGGGATCGCCGGAATGAGCGCGGGGTTTTGCGGCGGGCGGCGACGGCCGAGCCGTCAATCGGGTGTGATGTGCCGCCCGAGCTTCTGGTGGGTCAGGCCTGGCCGACCTCGAACCGCACGAAGCGGGTCACGGTGACGCCTGCCTCGTCCAGCAGTGCCTTGACGGTCTTCTTGTTGTCAGACACCGACGGCTGGTCCAGCAGCACGACGTCCTTGTAGAAGCCCGTGACGCGACCTTCGATGATCTTGGGCAGCGCCTGCTCGGGCTTGCCCTCCTCCTTCGCGGTCTCCTCGGCGATGCGTCGCTCGTTGGCGACGATGTCGGCCGGGACGTCCTCACGGGTGAGGTAGCGGGCCTTGAGCGCGGCGATCTGCAGGGCGACCGCGTGGGCGGCCTCCTTGCCCTTGTCCGCGTCGCCGGCGGTGTACTCGACCAGCACACCCACGGCCGGCGGCAGGTCCGCGGCACGCTTGTGCAGGTAGGTCTCCACCGTGCCGTCGAAGTAGGCGGCGCGACGCAGTTCCAGCTTCTCGCCGATCTTGGCGGACAGGTCGGCGATGGCCTGCTCGACCGTGGTGTCTCCGACCTTGGCGGCCTTGAGGGCGTCGGCATCGCTGACCTTGGCGGCAGCCGCAGCCGCCACGACCTGGTTGGCGAGCTCCTGGAATTCGGCGTTCTTGGCGACGAAGTCGGTCTCGGAGTTCAGCTCGATGAGAGCCCCGTCCTTGGCCGCGACCAGGCCCTCGGCGGTGGCGCGCTCAGCGCGCTTGCCGACGTCCTTGGCGCCCTTGATACGGAGCAACTCGACGGCCTTGTCGAAATCGCCGTCCGATTCGGCCAACGCGTTCTTGCAGTCCATCATGCCGGAGCCGGTCAGCTCCCGAAGGCGCTTGACGTCGGCAGCGGTGTAATTAGCCATGTAAGAAACTCTCCTTGAACTGAAGAAATCAGGAAGCGTCAGTGGATGTTTCGGGCGCAGCGGCGGCGTCACCCTCGGCGGTGCCTGCGGTGGCTCCGGCCAGCAGTTCCTGCTCCCACTCGGCCAGCGGCTCGGCACCTTCGGCGTCCTGCTTCTCGCCGGCACCCTGGCCGGCGCGGGCCTGCAGGCCCTCGGCCACCGCGGAGGCGACGACCTTGGTCAGCAGAGCGGCCGAACGGATCGCGTCGTCGTTGCCCGGGATCGGGTAGTTGACCTGATCCGGATCGCAGTTGGTGTCCAGGATCGCGATGACCGGGATACCCAGCTTGATGGCCTCGTTGACCGCCAGGTGCTCCTTGTTGGTGTCGACGACCCAGATGGCCGAAGGCACCTTCTGCATGTCGCGGATACCGCCGAGGCTGCGCTCCAGCTTGTTCTTCTCACGCGTGAGCATGAGGATTTCCTTCTTGGTGCGACCCTCGAAGCCACCGGTCTGCTCCATGGCCTCGAGCTCCTTGAGGCGCTGCAGGCGCTTGTGCACGGTGGAGAAGTTGGTGAGCATGCCGCCCAGCCAGCGCTGGTTCACGTAGGGCATGCCGACGCGGGTGGCCTCTTCGGCGATGGACTCCTGCGCCTGCTTCTTGGTGCCGACGAACAGGATGGTGCCGCCGTGGGCAACCGTCTCCTTGACGAACTCGTAGGCCTTGTCGATGTAGGTCAGCGTCTGCTGCAGATCGATGATGTAGATGCCATTGCGGTCGGTGAAGATGAACCGCTTCATCTTGGGGTTCCAGCGTCGGGTCTGATGCCCGAAGTGAGCGCCGCTGTCCAGCAGCTGCTTCATGGTCACAACAGCCATGAGCTCATTCCTTTATGTTGTCGGTTGTCGCCCGGCGTCGGGTGATGCCAGGCCCTGGTGCCTGCCGGCTGCCGAACCCGCTCCGGGAAATCCCAGGTCAGGACCGACGGCATCCGTGAACGACCCCGTTGAGGCGATCGATATGCGCAGACACGCGAAGTCAGCCCGCAAGCGAGCTGCGGCTAGAAGTTTACACGCTGCGCAGGCGTGCTTTTACCACGCGGCAAACGCGTGGCCGTCCATCCACAGACCCGGGTTTCGGGGCTTCCGGAGCACCCCGTGTCGGCGGTGAACTGGGGTGGTGAGGTTTGCCGCCGTGGCCCTGCTGCTGACCGTGACGTGGTTGTGGCCGGCCGCCGCACACGCCGAGGGCTCTCGGCTGCATTGGCCGGTGTCCCCGCGACCAGTGGTGACCAGGGGTTTCGACGCGCCCTCCCCTAATTGGAACCGCGGCCACCGAGGTGTCGACCTGGCGGGCATTCCCGAGCAGCCGGTCTACGCCGCGGGCGGCGGCACCGTGGTGTTCGCCGGAGTACTGGCCGGGCGGCCGGTCATCTCCGTGGCCCATCCCGGCGGGTTACGCACCAGCTATGAGCCGGTGCAGGCGGCGGTGCGGCCCGGGCAGACCGTCACCACCGGCCAGCTGCTGGGCACGCTGCTCGCCGGCCATCCCGGGTGTCCGGCGCCGGCGTGCCTGCACTGGGGTGCGATGTGGGGTGCCGCGGCCCACGCCGACTACGTCAACCCGTTGGGGTTGCTCGCCGAAACGCCGATCCGGCTCAAGCCGCTGCGTGGGTGATGCCTGCACCGCGAACGTGCGTGTCTGCTGCCCGCCACGCCGCCCACCAGCAGCGGTTTGCGCACGCTCGCACCCCAACGCGTCCGGCCTAGGGTCGGAATATGACCGTCGCGTCGCAATCCCACCGCACCAGGCCCACGAGGTTCGGGCTGCACACGGCACTCCCCCGTGGTGCCGACTTCACCGAGTTCGCGCGCACCGTCGAAGAATCCGGTTTCGACGTGCTGACCATTCCCGATCACCTGGCGCCGACACTGGCCCCGTTCAGCGGAGCGGCAGCCGCCTGCGCCGCCACCACGCATCTGCGCACCGGCACGCTGGTGCTCAACAACGATCTGCGCCACCCGGTCGATACCGCGCGGGAGACCGTGAGCGTGGCCGCGCTGTCCGGCGGACGGTTCGAGTTGGGCCTGGGCGCCGGGCATATGAAGGCCGAATACGACGCGGCCGGATTGAAATTCGACGACGGCGCCACCCGGGTGGATCGGTTGATCGAGTCGGTCGACGTGATCCGGCCGCTGCTGGCCGGCGAGCCGGTGGACGTCGACGGTCTGCACTACTGCGTGCGGGCGGACGCGGGCGCCCTGGTCACCTCGCCAGGGGTCGACGTTCCGCTGCTCATCGGCGGCAACGGCACGCGCGTGCTGCAACTGGCAGGCCGGGTCGCTGACATCGCGGGGTTGGCGGGATTCAGCCACAACCACGACGCCACCGAGGTCCGACTGACCCATTTCGATCCCACAGGCCTGCTGGACCGGATCGCAGTCGTCGCCGACGCGGCCGGTGAGCGGTTCGAGAACATCGAACTCAACGGGCTGCTGCAGTTCGTGG
The DNA here is from genome assembly GCF_019645875.1 of Mycolicibacterium senegalense. Lineage (GTDB taxonomy): Bacteria > Actinomycetota > Actinomycetes > Mycobacteriales > Mycobacteriaceae > Mycobacterium > Mycobacterium senegalense. The sequence goes on from NZ_CP081000.1 coordinate 3,802,251, forward strand.
TGCACACCGACGATCCCGCGGCCGCGGCGGCGGAGGCGGCCGCGGCATTGAAGGCGTCACCGGAGCTGCTGCTGCAGTCCCCGTTCGCCCTGTTCGGCACCTACGAACAAATGGCTGAGGCATTGGCCGATCGGCAGCGCCGGTTCGGCATCAGCTATTGGACGGTGTTCGATGAGTGGCCGGGCCGTGAATCGGCACTTCCACACGTGGCCGAGGTCATCAAGTTGCTGCGTTGATGCCCTGCAGGAATTCGACGATCTCCTCCAGCACGACGTCGGGCTGGTCCCGCTGAACCCAATGTCCAGCACCTACAACCACTTTCAGGCGGGCGTCCGGGATCAGCTCGGCAGCGGCGCGGGCCCGCGCGACCGGAACGCCGGGGTCGCGGTCGCCGTGGATGACGAGGGTGGGACACCTCAGCTCGATGAGCCGCGACGTGTAGTCGTCGCGCAGCAAGTTCCACCCGACCTGATCGCGTTGCCATTGTTCGAAAGCGTTGAATCCGCCGGGTTGTGCTGCCGCGGTCGTGATCTCGTCCATCAACGCGTCGGTCACCTGCCGCGGATCCCTGATCAGAGCACGCATGCTGCGGGTCATCGTGGTCCGGTTGCCGCCGGCCCAACGGGTCACCGCACCGAGCAGGCCCGTGTGCAGCATCGCCCAGGTGACCAGTTGCCGCACCCCCGACCATGGCCCGTCCGACAGCCGGGGCATCAGGCCGTAACTGCCCAGAAGCATCGCGCCGCGCACGCGGTCGGGCCGGTCCAGCACGTGGCCGATGGTCATACCGCCACCGAGCGACAATCCGCCGATCACGTAGCGGTCCAACTGCATCGCAGCGACGAACTCCCCCACGTACGCGACCAGCCGCTCCTGTGTCACCGGTAGCCGCCCGGGCGGACTCTGGCCGTAGCCGGGGTGGTCCGGCGCGATGACGCGGTACCCGGCCTCGGCCAGTCGCGGACCGATACCGCCCCACGACAGCGAGGCGTTGTCCACGCCGCCGCCGTGCAGCAACACGACGGCGGGCGCCGTCAAGTCGGGAGCCCAGGTGAGATAGGACACCGGCCCGCACGGCAACTCGACGCTGCTCCGGGTTGGCTCGAAATGCCGCTCGGTGTGCATCAAGCTCGCGGATGCGCCTGGTCGTGCACCGCGCGGAGCCGGTCGACGGTGACGTGGGTGTAGAGCTGCGTGGTGGCCAGGGAGGTGTGGCCCAGCAGCTCCTGGACGATGCGCAGATCGGCACCGCCTTCCAGCAGGTGAGTGGCCGCGCTGTGACGCAGTCCGTGCGGTCCGATGTCGGGAGCACCGTCGACCGCGGAAACGGTCTGATGCACCACGGTGCGGGCCTGACGGGGGTCGAGCCGCTTGCCGCGAGCCCCGAGCAGCAGCGCAGGCCCGGAATCGGCGGTGGCCAGCGCGGGCCGGCCTTCGGTGAGCCAGGCGGTGAGTGCCACCTGGGCGGGCTCACCGAACGGAACCGTCCGCTGCTTGTTGCCCTTGCCCAGCACCTGCAGCACCCGCCGCGCGGTGTCGATGTCGTCGATGTCCAGTCCGCACAACTCGCTGACCCGAATGCCGGTGGCGTACAGCATCTCCACGATCAACCGGTCCCGCAATGCGAGCGGGTCACCTTCTCGCACAGCAGAATTCATGGCTTCCATGGCGTCGATGGCTTGATCGCGCCGCAGCACCGCCGGCAGGGTGCGGTGAGCCTTGGGGACCTGGAGCCGCGCTGCGACGTCCTCGGGCAGCAGTCCCCGGCGGGCCGCCCACGTGGAGAAGGTCTTCACCGATGAGGTGCGGCGCGCCAGCGTGGTTCGCGCCGTGCCCGCCCCGGCCTGCGCGGCCAGCCATGACCGCAGCGTCGGCAGCGTCACGGTGTCCAGGCCGCCGCCGGTGAAATCGAACAATGCCCGCAGATCACCCCGATACGCCCGGCGGGTGTGCGCAGACCTGCCGCATTGCAGCGCGAGGTACTCGTCGAAGTCATCGAGCACATCCAGGACTGCGGCCACCGTGCCACCGTGGCAGAACCGCGACATCGACGCACCCGACGCGCCGGGCCGCTACCGTCGCGTGACCATCACGGGTTCATCTCGTAGCGCCCGGCCAGTTCACGCACGGCGGTCACCACCGATCGCGGCGTGCGGCGTCGCCCCCGCGGTCATTCGTCACGCTGGAGTGGCTCTCGGACCCCAGCGACACTCCAGCGTGACAGAAAGGCGTGACAGGAAAGAAAGGCGCGACAGAAAGGTCAGTCCACCCGACGCAGCGCATCCGGCGTGAGATCGGCCAGCGTCGGATACCCGTCGACGCCCATGATCAGGTCGGCCTCGGCGAGCAACGACCGCAGCACGTGCACGATGCCCTCGACCCCGCCCAGGGCGAGCCCGTACGCATACGGGCGGCCCACCCCGACGGCCGTGGCACCCAGCGCGAGTGCCTTGACGATGTCGGCGCCGTTGCGGATTCCCGAGTCGAACAACACCGGAAGCCCGTCGGCCGCCTCGACCACGCCGGGCAGGCAATCGATCGCCGGCAGACCGCCATTGGCTTGGCGCCCGCCATGATTGGAACAGTAGATGCCGTCGGCGCCGCCGTCTTTGGCGCGACGGACGTCGTCGGGATGACAAATGCCCTTCAGGATCAGCGGCAGCTTCGTCAGGGACCGCAGCCAAGGAAGGTCGTCCCAGGTCAGTGGATTGCCGAACAGGCTCACCCAGCGCAGCACAGTGGCCTGCGGGTTCTCCTCAGGCGGTTGGGGCAGGCCGGCCCGGAACACCGGGTCGCTGGTGTAGTTGGACAGGCACTTTCCGCGCAGCTGCGGAAAGTTCGAGGTGGCCAGGTCACGCGGGCGCCAGCCCGGCACCCAGGTGTCGAGTGTGACGATGATGCCCTTGTATCCGGCCGCCTCGGCGCGCTGCACCAGGCTGGCCGCAAGGTCCTTGTCGGTCGGCGTGTACAACTGGAAAAAGCCGGGGGTATCACCGAATTCGGCGGCGACGTCCTCCAGCGGATCCTCGGTCAGGGTGGACACCACCATGGGCACTCCGGTCCGAGCGGCGGCGCGGGCACCGGCCAGATCGCCGTGACCGTCCTGCCCGCAGATGCCCAGCACGCCGATCGGCGCCATGAACAACGGCGAGGGCAGTTTCAGCCCGAACAGGTCCACGGACAGATCGCGCTCACGGTGCGCGTTGAGCATGCGCGGTACCAGACCCCATCGGTCGAATGCGGTGCGGTTGACCTGCTGGGTTCGTTCGTCGCCGGCTCCCCCGGCCACATAGGACCAGATCGAGGCCGGCATGGCGGCTTGGGCTTTGGCCTCCAGGCTCGCGTAGTCCATCGGCATCGTCGGCAACACGCCGGCCAGGCCCTGCAGGTAGATCTCGAGTTGGTAATCGCCATATGCCATGACGGTTACCTTGCCATCCCGGCGCGAGCGCCGGTCGGGGCCTCGGTTCAGCCGGCGGTGTCGGCCTCGGCTTTTGCCAACTCGGCCTTCCATTGCCGGAAGGTCTCCTCGGTGCGCCCGCGGCGCCAATAGCCCGAGATGGATGCCGCCCATTTCGCGGCGACGCCACGCTCCTTGCGGATGTAGGGACGCAAGTTGTGCATGACGGCCTGGGCTTCGCCGTGGATGAACACCTGAACCTGGCCGGGTAGCCAGGCCGCTTCCTTCACGGCGGCGATCAGCGGTGCATTGTCTCCGGCGTGGTCGTCGCCGACCAGGTCGGCGCGCCCGCCGCGATGGACCCAGGTGATCTCGACCCCGGCCGGAGCGGTCAACTCGATTTCGTCGGCAGGGCCGGCCACCTCGATGAAAACCTTGCCGATCGCATTGTCGGGTAAGGCCTCCAGCGCGGCACCGATGGCCGGCAGTGCCGACTCGTCGCCGGCGAGCAGATGCCAGTCGGCCGCTGGGTCCGGGGTGTAGGCGCCGCTGGGTCCCATCAGGTAGGCCGGCTGACCCGGTACCGCCGCCGCGGCCCATGGGGCGGCCACACCCTGCTCACCGTGCACGACGAAATCGATGGTGATCTCGCCACGCTCCCGGTCGACTTTCCGCACCGTGTAGGTGCGCACCGTGGGTCGTAGTTCGACGGGCAGCTCCTGGAAGCTGTCCAGCGTCAAGGGTTTCGGCAGCACCGACACATCCACGTTCTCGGGAACGATGACGAGTTTGGCGTAGGCGTCGCTGAATTCATTCGGCGAGAACGTGCCGAATCCGCTGTCACCATTCGCTCCGAGCACCAGCCTGACCATGTGGTCGGTCAGTTGCTCGCGATGCACCACCTCAAACGTGTGCACGGGCCGCCCTGCCATACCGCCTCCAACAAACTCGCAGCCGGCTCTTGTCGTCGCGATCAGCCGACCCCACCGACTATACGGAGACGGGCACCGCGGATGGGACCTACCGGCGTCGGCGCAACTTCCAGCACCCGTCCGCGCCGGTAACCAACCCGCTGAGCTCCAATGTCGTCAACGGTCCCAGGACCTGCTGCGGTGGCAGTGCGGCGAGCGTCGCGATCTCGTCCACGGTGTGGGCTCCGCGCGACGGTAGCGCGTCGTAGACCTGTTTCTCCGTCGAGGTGAGGCCGTCGAGCGGACCCACAGGATGCGCCTCGTCCGGTGCGAGTTCGCCTATGTGGCCGACGAGTTCGACGATCTCCTCGGCACGGCCCACCAAGTTGGCTCCGTTTCGGAGCAGCACATGGCAGCCCGCCGACGCGGCCGAGGTCACCGGGCCCGGCACCGCGCAGACCGACCGGCCCAGCAGCTTGGCCCACGAGGCGGTATTGGCCGCACCACTGCGCAGCCCCGCCTCCACCACCACCGTCGCCCCCGAAAGGGCCGCGACCAACCGGTTGCGGGTGAGAAACCGTAGCCGACCGGGCGCGACCCCTGGCGGATACTCGCTGATCAACAGGCATTCCTGGCGGATGCGGTGAAACAGTGCGCTGTGCCCCGCCGGGTACGGATTGTCGATGCCGCCGGCCACGATCGCCACAGTCACGCCCTCACATGCCAGCGCAGCGCGGTGCGCCGCACCGTCGATGCCGTAGGCACCACCGGACACCACCGTGACGTCCCGATCAACCAGACCTGCGGCCAGGTCGGCGGCAACGTGCTCGCCGTACGCGGTGGCCGCCCGGGTCCCGACGATCGCCGCGGCGCGCACACTCACCTCGTCGAGGCGCACCGGCCCGCTGGCCCACAGCACCAACGGCGGATGATCGTTGGGCCGCTTGCGGCTCCTGTCGACGCCCAAAGCCCGGAAGCTCAACCACGGCCATTCGTCGTCAGCGGGGGTGATCAACCGGCCACCGATCCGGTCAAGAATATCGAGATCCTTGACCGCACAATCTAATTCCCGCCGAGCCTCTATGCGGCTGAACAACTCGGGCTCGATGTCACCAGATTTGACCCGACCGGCGGCCTCGACCGGGCCCACCCGCGTGACCAGGGCTGTCAATTCCGCGCATGGCGGCTCGGCGACCCGAGACAGATACGCCCACGCCCGTCGCACTTCGTCGGTCATGACACACCCCCAACCTGTCGGAAGCTCAACGCCGCGGCCACGTCTTCGCGGGCCGGTATGGACCGCCCCGCCAGGTCGGCCAGAGTCCAAGCCACCCTCAAGCTGCGGTCGGCCCCGCGCATGCTGATCAGCCCGCGGTCGAGTGCGGTCCGCAACGGCTCCATCGCGGCTTTGGGCAGTCGGAATTCGCGTCGCAGCAGCGGCCCGCGTACCTCGGCGTTGGTGCCGATTCCATAGGGTTTCCACCGCTCTTGGGCGGCAAGGCGCGCGACGGCAACTCGTTCGCCCACCACAGCGCTGGACTCCCCGGCCTGTGGGGTGAACGCGCCGACGGTGACCGGGTGCAACTCCACCTGCAGGTCGACGCGATCCACCAACGGCCCCGACAACTTGCCGCGATACCGCAGCTTGGCCTGAGCCGAACACACACAATCTTCCGATTTGGGCGGTGCGCACGGGCACGGGTTGGCCGCCAGCACCAATTGAAACCGGGCCGGATAACACGCCACCCCGTCACGACGGGCCAGCCGAATCTCACCATCCTCCAACGGAGTACGTAGCGCCTCGAGCGCCCTGGTCCCCATCTCGGGGAACTCGTCGAGAAACAACACTCCCCGGTGCGCCCGGCTGACCGCCCCGGGACGGGCGAACCCACTACCGCCCCCGACCAGTGCTGCCACGCTCGAAGTGTGATGTGGAGCGACGAACTGCGGCCGCGTTATCAACGGTGTGTCCCCCGCCAACAACCCCGCCACGGAATGAATCGCGGTCACCTCCAACGACTCGCTCTGCGACAACGACGGCAACAAGCCCGGAAGACGCTGGGCCAGCATCGTTTTTCCGATGCCGGGAGGTCCCGTGAGGAGCAGGTGATGAGCACCCGCGGCGGCGACTTCCAGCGCGTAGCGCGCTTGGGCCTGGCCAACCACGTCGGCAAGGTCGGACGTGGGCTCCGGCGCACGCCCCGGTGCGGCCACCCGGGCAACCAGATCTGCCTTGCCGTCCAGCCAGGCCTGCAAGTGACCCAATGTGCGCACACCGCACACCTCGATGCCGTCCACCAAACTGGCCTCGGCCAGGTTGTCGACGGGCACCACCACCAGGGGCCAGCCCTCGGCCTTGGCGGCCAGCACCGCCGGCAATACGCCGTGCACCGGCCGGACCCGGCCGTCAAGCGCGAGTTCGCCGAGCAGCACCGACTTCTCCAGCCGCGCCCAGGCCGTCTTGGTGTGCGCCGAGAGCACTGCCGCCGCCAACGCCAGGTCGTACACCGACCCGACCTTGCGCAAGGTAGCCGGTGACAGCGCCAATGTCAGCCGCGACATCGGCCAGGTGTTGCCACAGTTGGTGATCGCCGCCCGCACCCGGTCCCGCGATTCCTGCAGGGCGGTATCGGGCAATCCCACCAGATGTACCCCGGGCAGACCCGAGGTGATGTCCGCCTCGATCTCCACGATCACGCCGTCCACCGCGCGAACGGCCACCGAATAGGCTCTGCCCAAACCCATCTCAACCCACCCCCTTCAGGTGGGTCAGCTCAGGTTCACGACGGCGCCCGATCCGCACCCCGATCACGTCGATGCGCAGGGCGGAGAAACGCGCCTCCTGCTCAGCCAGCCACAACGCCGCCAACCGTCGGATCCGGCGCACCTTCTGCGCCGTCACCGCCTCGGCAAGCCCACCGAAACCGTCGCCGGTGCGGGTCTTCACCTCGACGAACACCACCGTGTTCGTGGTGACCTCTTCGGCGATCACGTCGAGTTCGCCGTAACGGCAGCGCCAATTGCGCGTCAAGGTGCGCAACCCCTGCGCCGCCAGGTGCTCGACGGCCAATTGTTCACCCAGTGCGCCGATCTCGGCCCGTGTCAAAGAACTCATGCCCACACCGTGCGGAGCCGGTCCGACAAAACCGTCTCCGTGTGGGCGAGTTATCCCCAGCGTGGAGTTCATCCACAGGCGTCGACGGGGACGGTGGTCGATCAGTCCGCTACGCGGTCAGCGACCAGACCCTCCTGCACCAGGGTGGCAGCCACCGCGCCGTCGGCACGCAGCAGGCTCGACGTGATGACACCGCGCCCCCGCGCGGTGGCCGGCGAACGCGACTCGAGCAGATTCCACTCCCCGGCCCGCACCGGGCGGTGAAACCAGATCGACGAATCCGTGGTGCCACTGCGGTGACTGCGTGACCGCATACTGTGCCCGTGCACGGCCAGCGCCGGATCGATCCCGTACAGATCGGTGATGTACACCGCGATCAGCATGTGCACCAACGGATCCTCAGGCAGTTCGGCGGTGACCCGCCACCACATCCGGCGCACGAATTCCTGTCCGGATCCCTCATCGGCGATACGGATGTCGAACTCGTCGAGTGGCAATGAGGGTGCCGGGCCGGGCGGCCCGGTACACGGCAGCACTTCAGGATCGTGCGGCATCGCGCCGATACCGTGTTCAGGCCCGGCGAGTTCCGTCGCGAACGACACCGTGGCCGTCGTCAGCATGCGGTCGTGCTCATACGATTCGACGCGTCGAGCCGAGGCGGTACGCCCGTCGTACACGTGCTGCACGCGGTATTCGGCTGATTCCCCGGCGTTTCCACCACGCAGGAATTGCAGGTGCATGTTGGTCGGCGCCCGGTCGTCGCCGACGGTGCGGCAGGCCGCCGCCAAGCTTTGAGCGGCCAGCAGACCGCCGTAGGCCCGCTTGCCCTCCGGACCGCTGGCGTTGCCGATGAACGCGTCACCCTCAACGCCGGCCCGCACCTCAAGAAGGTTCAGCAAGCCGGTCACGACGCATCGGTACCCGTTGCGACGGTGCCGGATTCGGTCAGCGCCGTGATCTCCTCCGCACCGAGCCCGAGGTGCTCGGCCAGCACCGCTGCGGTGTCGTCACCGAGGGCGGGCGCGGGGACTGCCGGCGCGTACATGCCGCCGATCGACATCGGCAGGCCCGGCGCCAGGTAGGTGCCGATGCGTGGCTGCTCCAGCGGTGTGAACAGCGGATTGGCGACCACCCGCTCGTTGACCGCGACCTCGGCGAAGCTGCGGTACCGCTCCCACAGCACCGAGGTTCCCGACAGCGCCGCACTGATCTCCTCGGCGGTGTGCTCGCTGAACCACAGGGTGAACAATCCGGTGAGGGCGTCGCGGTGGGTGTAGCGCTGGCCTTCGTCGCTGAAGTCGGCACCGAAAGCCTCGGCAAGGGCGGCAACGGCTTTGGTGGTCCCGGTGACTTCGGTGAGGTCCCGGAAGTGCCTGCCGGTCAGCGCCACGAGCATGAACCCGACGCCGTCGCTGCTGGTGAAGTTCTGCCCGTAGGTGCCGTACAAGGTGTTCCCGAGCCGTTCGCGGCTGGTGCCGTTGATCATCACCTCGGTCAGGAATCCCAGATTGCCCGCGGTGGCCAGCGCGACGTTCTCCAACGGGATGCTGATCCGCGCCCCTTCACCGGTGGAGTCACGGTGTCGCAGTGCGGCGCTGACCGCCAGTGCCACGTACAGCCCGCAGCTGACGTCCCAGGCCGGAAGCACATGGTTGACCGGAGTGGCCAACTGCGCGGGACCGGTGACCATCGGGAAGCCGAGCCCGGCGTTGACCGTGTAATCCACGCCGGTGCCGCCGTCCGCGCGCCCCGACACCTCGACGTGAATGAGGTCCGGACGCAGAGCGGACAGAACATCGTACGAATGCCATTGCCGTCCAGCTACATTGGTGATGAGAACCCCGGCTTCGGCGATCAGGCGCTGCACCAGCTGCTGCCCGTCAGGCGAGCGCATGTCGGCGGCCAGTGAACGCTTGCCCTTGTTCAGCCCGGCCCAGTAGATGCTGTCGCCGCCATCGGTGAGCGGCCAACGGTGATAGTCGGCAGCGCCGCCGATGGGGTCGACCCGCACCACCTCGGCACCCAACTGGGCCAGGGTCATACCGGCCAGCGGTACCGCGACGAAACTGGAGATCTCGACGATCCGCACCCCGGCGAGCGGGCGCGTCGGGTCCGGCGTTACAGATTCGGCCATGGCAGTCAAGCTATCGTGCGCCCACCAGTTTCACTGCGGCGGCCTCGATGGTGTCCTCGGACAGCAGCACCTGCAGCGCGGCATCGCCCAGCGGGATGAAGCTGTCGGCACTGGCCACCCGCTGCAGGCTGCCGGTGAAGCCGTGGTCGACCAGTTCGGCGAGCACGCCTTCCCCCACGCCCCCGGTGCGGCGGGTCTCGTCGACGATGAGCACCCGGCCGGTCGCTTCCGCCTCGCGCAGCAGGTCCTCGACCGGCAGCGGCGACAGCCACCGCAGGTCGACCACCCGTGCGCCGATCCCGGCCCGTTTCAGGCGACGGGCCACCCGCAGGCTCATCCACAATCCGTTGCCGAACGTCAGGATGGTCAAGTCGGTGCCGGCACCGTAGGTGCGGGCAGAACCGATGCGCACCGGCTCGGTTGGATAGTGCGCCAACCACTCCTGATCGCCGTCGGCGTACAGGTCCTTGGTGTGATAAAGGGCGATCGGTTCGAGGTAAATGCACACGGCGCCAGCGTTTTTCGCGGCGGAAATGCAGGTGTGCAGCATCGCGGCAGCGTCGTCGGGCCGGGCCGGCGAGGCGATCACCACCCCGGGGATGTCGCGGATCGCAGCGATCGAGTTGTCGTTGTGGAAGTGGCCGCCGAACCCCTTCTGGTAGCCGTAGCCCGCGATCCGCACCACCATCGGGTTCCGGTACTGACGACTTGAGAAGAACTGCAACGTGGCCCCCTCACCGCGGATCTGGTCGGCGGCATTGTGCACATAGGCCAGGTACTGGATCTCCGGGATCGGCACCAGTCCTGAGACGCCCGCTCCGAGAGCCAGTCCCAAGATGGTCTGTTCGTCCAGCAAGGTGTCGAACACCCGCGCGGGCCCTGCGGCGGACTGCAGGCCACGGGTCACCCCGTAGACCCCGCCCTTGCGGGCGATGTCCTCGCCGAACACGATCGTCTCCGGGTGCACGTTCAGCGCATCCTTCAGCGCCCTGTTGATGGCCAGGGCCAGGGTCAGGGGCGGGCCACCGGGCTCACCCGACGCCACGGCCGACACCGCCCGGGCATCGTCGAGCGTTTCGCGCAGCGGGCGCATCACCGCGGGTGCGCTGTCCAACTGCGGGCAGGCGCTGACCTCGCGAGCCAGCTCCATCACCTCGGCCCGTTTGTCCTCGTAGCGTTGCAGAGCCTGCTCGGCGGTCAGAACACCGTGGGCCACTAGTGTTCTCGCGGTGTTGAGCACCGGGTCACGCTCGTAGTCCGCGACGATGTCGGCTCCAGGCCGGTAGGCCTGCTCGTAGTCGGTGCCGGCATGCCCCATCAACCGCACCGTGCGCAGGTGCAGGAACGCGGGTTTGCGCTCACGACGAACCCAATCCGCTGCGGCACGCGCCGTTTGGACCGCGTCGACGAGATCGCAGCCGTCGGCGGCGAAGTACCTCAACCCCGCACGGTCCCCATAGGCGCGGGAGATCCAGCCCCGCGGTGTCGGCGTACTGATCCCGATGCCGTTGTCCTCGCAGACGAACAGCAGCGGCATCGGCAGCCCCTGATAGGCGGCATGCAAAGCGGCATTGATGGCGCCCACCGTTGTCGAGTGATTGACCGAGGCATCACCGAAACTGCAGACCGTCACCGCATCGTCCGGCCATGGGCAGTCGACACCGAGCTTGCGAGTGCGCGCGATCGAGAAGGCCACCCCGACCGCACGTGGCAGGTGCGAGGCGATGGTAGAGGTCTGCGGAATGATGTTCAGGTCGTGGCGGCCGAATACCTTGTGCCGCCCACCGGAGATCGGCTCAGCGGTGGCCGCCACCAACCCCAGCAACACGTCACGCAGCGGATCGGAGCCGTCGACCTGCGCGGCGCGGGCCAGGTAGAAGCCGCCTGACCGGTAGTGCAAAAGCGCCGGATCGGTCGGTCGCAGGGCGGCGGCGACGGCGGCATTGCCCTCGTGGCCGGACGATCCGATGGTGTAGAAGCCCTGCCCCTGCGAACGCAGCCACCGGGCGGCAAGGTCCAGATGCCTGCTGCCCAGCTGAGCGTCGAAGAGCGCCAAGGGATTCGGCACAACCAGTGCAGGGGCGTCCCCTGAGCCCGGCGCGACGAGGGACGCTACCGTCGTGGTGAAGTAGGCGTCGATGGGCTCGCTGGTCATCTCAGATCAGCTCGATCGCCTCGGCGATCGACGGCAGCACCCGGCTGGGCCGGAACGGAAAGCGCTCGATGTCGGAGACCGACGTCGAACCGGTGAGCACCAGGATGGTCTCCAGACCGGCCTCGATCCCGGCCACCACGTCGGTGTCCATCCGGTCCCCGACCATCACCGTGTTCTCCGAGTGCGCCTCGATCCGGTTGAGCGCACTGCGGAACATCATCGGATTGGGCTTGCCCACGAAGTAGGGGTCGCGGCCGGTGGCCTTGGTGATCATCGCCGCCACCGAGCCGGTCGCCGGCAGCGGGCCCTCGGCCGACGGGCCCGAAACGTCGGGATTGGTGGCGATGAACCGAGCCCCACCGAGGATCAGCCGAACAGCCTTGGTGATCGCCTCGAACGAATACGTGCGGGTCTCCCCCAACACGACGTAGTCCGGGTCGATGTCGGTCAGTGTGTAACCGACCTCGTGTAATGCGGTGGTCAGGCCGGCCTCGCCGATCACATAGGCCGAGCCGCCCGGCTGCTGGTCGGCCAGGAATGCCGCCGTCGCCAGGGCTGACGTCCAGATCGACGCCTCGGGCACGATCAGCCCTGAGCGCGCCAGCCGGGCGGCCAGGTCGCGCGGGGTGAAGATCGAGTTGTTGGTCAGCACCAGGAACGGCCGTTGCTTGTCGGCCAGGGTCTGAAGGAATTCGGCCGCGCCCGGGAGCGCGTGTTCCTCGCGGACCAGGACGCCGTCCATGTCGGTTAGCCAGCACTGGGCAGGTGAACGCACCGGTCCAGTGTCTCAACTCGCCGTGCGGATCAAGCGGCAACGGAGTTATTCCACCGGGTATGGCGACGTTACGGCCGCTGAACGCCGATGCCCGGCCACGCTGGTCGCGTAGCCGGGCATCGGAAACGGAGATCAGTTGGTGTGCTGATCGGCCACGTCGAGTGCCGAGTCCAGGATCGCCAGACCCTCACGCGCTTCTTCCGCGGTCACGTTGCACGGCGGCACGACGTGAATGCGGTTGTAGTTGGCGAACGGCAGCAAGCCACCCGCCTTGCACGCGCCGACCACGGCGTTCATCGCCGGGCTCGAACCACCGTAAGGCGCCAGCGGCTCTCGGGTCTGCTGGTCGGCGACCAGTTCGACGGCCCAGAACACACCGGCACCGCGCACTTCGCCGACGCTGCGGTGCTTGGCGGCCAACTCGGCCAGACCCGGCGCCAGCACCTCGGTGCCGATCTCGGCGGCGTTCTCGACCATGCGCTCCTCGGCCATCGCATTGATGGTCGCGACGGCCGCGGCACACGCCAGCGGATGACCCGAGTAGGTCAGCCCACCGGGGTAGGCGCGGTGCGCGAAGGTCTCATAGATCTCGGGGCTGATCGCGACGCCGCCCAGCGGCACGTACCCGGAGTTGACTCCCTTGGCGAATGTCATCAGGTCGGGAACGACATCGAAGTGGTTGATGGAGAACCACTTTCCGCTACGGCCGAACCCGGCCATCACCTCGTCGGCGATGAACACGATGCCGTAGCGGTCGCAGATGTCCCGCACCCCGGCCATGTACCCGGGCGGCGGCACCATGATTCCGGCGGTGCCGGGGATCGACTCCAAGATGATCGCGGCGATGGTGGACGGGCCCTCCATCTGGATCAGCTTCTCGAGGTATTCCAGCGCGCGCTGGGATTCCTGTTCCTCGGTCTCGGCGTAGAACGACGAGCGGTACAGGAACGGCCCGTTGAAGTGCACGATGCCGGCGTTGCCCCGGTCATTGGGCCAGCGCCGCGGATCACCGGTGAGGTTGATCGCGGTGTCGGTGCCGCCGTGGTAGGCGCGGTACCGCGACAGCACCTTGTAGCGGCCGGTGTGCAGGCGGGCCATCCGGACCGCATGCTCGACGGCGTCGGCGCCACCGTTGGTGAAGAACACCTTGTTCAGCTCACCGGGGGTGCGCTCGGCGATCAGCCGCGCCGCCTCCGAGCGCGCCGCGTTGGCGTACTGCGGAGCGATGGTGCACAGCTTGGCCGCCTGTTCGGCAATGGCGGCAACGACTTTCGGATGCTGATGACCGATGTTGGTGTTGACCAGCTGGGAGGAGAAGTCCAGCAGCCGGTTGCCGTCACCGTCCCACACGTAGGAACCCTGTGCGGCGGTGATCGTCATCGGCGTGATCTCCTCCTGCGCCGACCAGGAGTGGAACACGTGTGCGCGGTCGAGCTCATAGGCCCGCGCGGCCTCGGCCTTCGCCGCCTCGACGGTCAACCCGTTGGGCAGCGCGGCGGAGGATTGAATCACAGTCATGGGTGGAATTCTCTCACTTGTTCTCGGGGAAGCCGAGGTTGATGCCGCCGTGGCTGGGGTCCAGCCAGCGGGTGGTGATGGCCTTGGTGCGGGTGAAGAAGTGCACGCCCTCGGTGCCGTGGGCGTGGCTGTCACCGAACAGTGACGCCTTCCAACCGCCGAAACTGAAGTAGGCCATCGGAACCGGGATCGGCACGTTGATGCCGACCATGCCGACCTCGACTTCGTTCTGGAACCGCCGTGCGGCGCGGCCGTCGTTGGTGAAGATCGCGGTGCCGTTGCCGTAGGGGTTGTTGTTGATCAACTCAAGCGCTTCGTCGTAGGTCTCGACCCGCAGCACCGACAGCACCGGGCCGAAGATCTCGTCGGTGTAGACGCTCATCTGCGGGGTGACGTTGTCGAGCAGGGTCGGGCCGAGCCAGAATCCGTCGGCTCCACCGTTGGCGATGACGGTGCGGCCGTCGAGCACGACCTTGGCGCCGTCGGACTCGCCGGCATCGATGTAGGAGGCGACCTTGTCGCGGTGGACCTTGGTGACCAGCGGGCCCATGTCCGAGTCCTTGGTGCCGTCGCCGGTCTTGATGGTCGCGGCCCGCTCGGCGATCTTGGCCACCAGATCGTCGGCGATCGGGCCGACCGCCACGGCGGCCGAAATCGCCATGCAGCGCTCCCCGGCCGAACCGAAACCGGCGTTGACCATCGCATCGGCAGCCAGGTCCAGATCGGCGTCGGGCAGGATCACCGCGTGGTTCTTGGCGCCGCCGAGGGCCTGCACCCGCTTGCCGGCCGCAGTGGCCGTGGCATAGACGTACTGCGCGATCGGGGTGGACCCGACGAACGAGATCGCCTTGATCTTGGGGTTGGTCAGCAACTCGTCGACCGCGGTCTTGTCGCCCTGCAGCACGTTGAACACGCCCTCGGGCAGGCCGGCCTCGGCCCACAGCCGGGCCATCCACAGCGATGACGACGGGTCCTTCTCAGAGGGCTTGAGCACCACGGTGTTGCCCGCGGCGATGGCGATCGGGAAGAACCACATCGGCACCATGGCCGGGAAGTTGAACGGCGAGATGATGCCTACCGGCCCCAGCGGCTGCAGCACCGAGTGCACGTCCACGTTGGTCGAGGCGTTCTCGGTGAACCCGCCCTTGAGAAGACTCGGGATGCCGCAAGCGAATTCGACGACCTCGAGGCCACGGCTCACCTCACCGAGGGCATCGGAGAGCACCTTGCCGTGCTCGGCGGTGATCAGCGCGGCCAGCTCGTCCTTGCGGGCGTTGAGCAATTCCCGGAATGCGAACAGCACCGAGGTGCGCTTGGCCAGCGACGTGTCACGCCAGCCCGGGAACGCCGCCACGGCGGCGTCGATCACGGCACGCGCGTCATCCACACTGGCCAGGGCGACCTCGCCGGTGACCGCGCCCGTCGCCGGGTTGGTCACCGGGGCCGTAGCTGTCGACGTGCCGGCGAAGACCTTGCCGTCGCGCCAGTGCTGGATGACATTGCTCATGGAACCGAACCTTCCTGTGGCTTTGGGGTACGGCTACTACTCTGAGCCACTGCCGGCACCGCAGAAGCTATCAACCTGTAAGGCCGATTTGCGCGTTCATTACACTTTGTAAATGATCCCGACCGTGCGTGACATCATCGCGCTGCCGGTGGTGCAAGCCGGGGAGCCCGAGGTGCTCAGCGCGCAACAACTCGATCGGCCGGTGCGCTGGGTACACGTCAGCGACATGCCCGACCTCGCCGGCCTACTGCAAGGCGGCGAACTCGTGCTCACCACGGGCGCCGCCCTGCGCGACGCACCCCGCGACTACCTCCGCCGGATGCAGCGCGCCGGCGTCGTCGGCGTGGTGGTCGAGCTGGGCACCCGCATCGACTCGCTACCCCGCAACGTCGGGGATATGGCCCAAACCCTCGGTCTGGCACTCGTCGTGCTGCATCGCGAGACCAAGTTCGTCGAAGTCACCGAAGCGGTGCACCGGCTGATCGTGGCCGACCAGTACGAGGAACTCGAGTTCGCCCATCGCACCCACAAGACCTTCACCGAGTTGAGCATGAAGCGCCCGACGATGGCGGACATCGTGCGTGCAGCAGCAGAGATGACCGACGAATCGGTGGTCCTCGAGGACCTCTCGCACCAGGTGCTGGCCATCTTCCCTCGCAACGAGCCGGCCACCGCGGTGCTCTCCGATTGGCAGCGGCGATCCCGGGCCATGACCGAACCGTGGGCCACCACCGCCGTCGGCCCTCGCACCGAGGAGTGGGGCCGGCTGATCGTGCCGCACGCCCCGTCCGCACCAGCCAAGACCACGATGGTTCTGGAACGCGCCGCCCAGGCGCTGGCCCTGCACCGCATGGCCGAACGTGGCCGGTCCGGCCTCGAGCATCAGGCCCAGAGCGGGTTGATCGACGACGTGCTGGGCGGGCGGATCGACGACGACCGCGAGGCCGACGCCCGAGCACTGGCGCTCGGCCTGCGGGCCGGCGGACCCTACGTGCCCGCCACGATCCGTGTCGGTGCGCCGCCGGACCGGATTGACCCGGTCGCCACCCAACGCCGCAACATCCGCATCCTCGACGCGGTCACCCACGGCGTGAAAGCCCAAGGGCACAGCGCGATCTGCTCGATCCGGCGAGACGGCGAGATCGGCCTGGTATTGGCGCTGAACCCACGACGCGGGTTGAGTACCGATACCGCGCTCGGCCGTCTGGCCGAAGGCTGGCGAGAGGCCATCGCCCGCGGCGGCGACACCGACAAAGTGGTCATCGCGATCGGCGGTGACACCGCAGCATTCGCCGATGCGGTGCACGGTTTGCGCGAGGCCGCCCACGTCGCCGAGGTCGCGGCGTCGATGCCGGATCTGACACGCCGCTTCGTGCGTGCCTCCGATGTGCGGCTGCGCGGGCTGATCACGCTGCTGCTCGACGATCCGCGGGTGCAGATGTTCGCCGAAACCGAGCTCAAGACCCTGCTGATCCACGACGCCGCCCAAGGCAGTGACGACGTCGAAGTGCTGCGCGGCTACCTGGAACTCGCAGGCAACAAGTCCGCGTTGGCCAAACGTCTCCACATGAGCCGCCCGGCCCTCTACAGCCGGTTGGCCTCCATCGAACGCCGGCTGGGCGTCAACCTCGACGACGGTGAATCGATGACGTCACTGCACGTGGCGCTGCTGGTCCTCGACGCGCAACGCAGTTCGGCATCGCCGCCGGCGCGCTGAACCGGCAGCGGCACCCATACTGATGCCATGGCTGATCGCAACGTGCTGGGCGGCCCGCTGCAGGAATGCGGCACCGACCCGCTCACCGGCTTCTACCGCGACGGGTGCTGCTCCACCGGCGACGCCGACGCGGGCCGGCACACCATCTGCGCCGTGGTGACGGCCGAGTTCCTCGAACATCAGCGGTCCATCGGAAACGACCTGTCGACGCCGGCACCGCAGTACCGATTTCCCGGCCTGACGCCAGGAGACCGCTGGTGTGTCACCGTGGTCAACTGGCTACGCGCCCACAATGACGGCCAGGCGGCCCCGGTGGTGCTGGCTGCCACCCATGAACGCACGCTTGAGCTGGTGCCGCTCGACATCCTTGCGCAATACGCCGTCGATGTGCCGGACGACCTGGGCAGCCTCTGAGACTCCGTAGGCTCGAGAGGTGAGCGTCGCATCCGAACCGACCGTCGTGCTCGACAACCGCTTCGCCCGCGCACTGCCCGAAATGGCCGTCGCGTGGCGGGCCGAGGAAACTCCGGCACCGCGGTTGCTCGCACTGAACGAGAAGCTGGCAGCCGAACTCGGCCTCGACACGGCCTGGTTGCACACACCCGGCGGGCTCGGCCTGCTGACGGGCACCGTTGTGCCCGATGGCGCCACCCCCGTCGCCCAGGCCTATGCCGGGCACCAGTTCGGCGGATACGTCCCGCGCCTGGGCGATGGCCGCGCCCTGCTGCTCGGGGAACTCGTCGACTCCCACGGCCGACCCCGCGACCTGCATCTGAAAGGTTCGGGACGAACCCCGTTCGCCCGAGGCGGCGACGGCCTGGCCGTCGTCGGGCCCATGCTGCGTGAGTACATCGTCAGCGAAGCAATGCACGCGATGGGCATTCCCACCACGCGTGCCCTGGCCGTAGTGGCCACCGGACGGGACGTCCAGCGCGACACCTTGCTGCCGGGCGCCGTCCTGGCCAGGATCGCCGACAGTCATCTGCGGGTCGGAAGCTTCCAGTACGCCTCCGCATATGCCCAGGCTGCCGGTGACCTCGGCCTGCTGCGCCGGCTGGCCGACCACGCGATCGAGCGGCACCACCCGCACGCCGCGGGTGCCGACAACCCCTATCTGGCGCTGTACGAGGCTGTCGTCTCGGCACAGGCCTCGCTGCTGGCCCGCTGGATGCTGGTCGGATTCGTGCACGGCGTGATGAACACCGACAACATGACCATCTCCGGTGAGACCATCGACTACGGGCCGTGCGCATTCATGGAGAGTTTTGATCCCGCAACGGTATTCAGCTCGATCGACCACGGCGGCCGCTACGCCTACGGCAACCAGCCGACCGTGGCGGCATGGAACCTGGCCCGCTTCGCCGAGACTCTGCTTCCCCTGCTCGCCGACGAGGGCGATCAGGCCGTCGAGCTGGCCACCGGCGCGCTGCAGAAATTCGGGCCCCAGTTCGAGGCGGCGTGGTCGACGGGCATGCGCGCCAAGCTCGGCTTGTCCGCCGATGTCGACGACCATGCGGCTCGCACACTGATCGACGACATGCTCGCGCTGTTGCAGCAGAACCGAACTGATTACACATCGTTCTTTCGCGACCTCGGTCGGGCAGCACGCGGAGAAGCCGCGATCCCGGGCGAGTTCGACCAGTGGTCGGCACGGTGGCAGAACCTGCACCCCGACACCGCCGCGATGGATCGGGTCAACCCCGTCTACATACCCCGCAATCACCTGGTCGAGGAAGCATTGGCGGCGGCGACCGCCGGTGACCCGCAACCGCTGCGGCACCTCATGGATGCCCTCGCGGCGCCCTACGACGAGCGTCCCGGGCTGGAGCGTTTTGCCGCACCGGCACCCGCCGACTTCGGCGCCTACCGCACGTTCTGCGGAACCTGACGATCAGCCGCTACCGTAGGTCCGGTGACGACGATCACGATGGACACCCCGGCCGGTCCTATCGACGCTCTGCTCAACAGTCCCGGTGGCGACGGGCCGTGGCCCGGGGTGGTGATCATCCACGATGCGATCGGATACGGGCCTGACAACGAGGCCATCTCCGAACGCGTCGCTGCTGCGGGCTATCTCGCGCTCACGCCGAATCTCTATTCGCGCGGTGGTCGAGCCCGCTGTATCACCCGGGTGATGCGGGAACTGATGACCCAACGCGGCCGGGCGCTCGACGACATCCTGGCCGCGCGCGATCACCTGCGTTCACACGCAAAATGCACCGGAGCGGTCGGCATCGCGGGCTTCTGCATGGGAGGACAGTTCGCGCTCATGCTGGGCCCCAAAGGTTTTGGCGCCTCCGCACCGTTCTACGGCACTCCGCTGCCGCGGCATCTCGCCCAGACTCTGGACGCGTCGTGTCCTGTGGTGGCCAGCTTCGGCCGGCGCGACCCGATAGGCATCGGCGCGCCCGCTCGCCTCCAGCGCATCGTCGACGACAAGAACATCCCGGCCGACATCAAGGTCTACCCCGACGCCGGGCACAGCTTCGCCAACCAGCTGCCCGGGCAGGCATTTCTGCGGATCACCGGATTCGGCTACAACGAGGCCGCCACTGCCGACGCCTGGTCGCGGGTGTTCGCGTTCTTCGACGAGCACCTGGCCGCTACAGCCAACTGAGCCCGGCCACCACGAGTGCCTGGGTGCCGGTGTCCAACGTCGGCTGGATCGCCGGGGCGAAACTCGGTGAATGGTTGACCGGGATGTCGGCGCCGACCCGACCCGCATCGACGGCGGTCCGGTACACCTTTTCGTCGATACCGCCGAAGCCCCAGTAGGTATAGGGCACGCCGAGCGCGTTGGGGATGTCGCTGAAATCCTCACTGGCAGCCTGCGGCCCCATGGTGGCAGCCCGGGACCCGAAGAACTCGCTGAACCCTGAACGCACCCGTTCGGTCACCGCCTCGTCGTTGACCGTCGGCGGAAAACTGTCGTACAACTCGAACTCGGGTTCGCGCGGGGAACCGGATGCCTGGCATTCGGCCACCACGACCCGCCTGATCGCATCGAGCACCGACGTCCGCACCGTCGCGTCATACGTCCGCAGATTGAGTTGCAGCACAGCGTGATCGCCGATGACGTTGCTCTTCTCACCGCTGTGGATACTGCCGACGGTCAGCACCACCGTCTCCGTCGCGGCCACCTCACGGGACACGATCATCTGGAGCCGGATCACGATCATCGCCGCCAGCACCACCGGATCCACCGTCGCCTGTGGCATCGAACCGTGCCCGCCCCGTCCGTAGACGGTGATGCGCATGCTGTCCGCGGCTGCCAGCGCCGGACCGGTGCAGATCGCGACATATCCGGCGGGCGCGGGCCCCACGTGTTGAGCCAGCGCCACATCGACCGGGCCGATCAGGTCGGCCAGACCGTCGTCGACCATCGCCTTGGCGCCGTCACCGACCTCCTCGGCCGGCTGAAAAAGGGCAATCACGGTGCCCCGCCAGTGATCTGTGGCCTGAGCGAACAAATCGGCCGCACCCAACAGGCACGTCACGTGCATGTCATGGCCACACGCGTGCATGACACGCTCCTGAGAGCTGGCATACGGCAGACCGGTTGCCTCGGTCACCGGTAAGGCGTCCATGTCCGCCCGTAACAGCACCGCGGGCCCCTCGCCGTTGCGCAGCACTCCGATCACGCCCGTCCCGCCGACACCTTCGTGAACGGTCAGCCCGGACTCCCGCAGACGCGCGGCGACCACGCCGGCCGTACGCCGTTCCTGATGCGAGAGTTCCGGATGCTGGTGCAGATCCCGGTACAGCGGCTCCTGCCACGACCGGATCTCGGGCAGGCGGGCCAGGACTTCATCGGCGCGGCGGCGAATATCGTCGGAACCCGTACTGACCGTCGCCACCGTGTCGTCCTCCTGTTCGCGGCTACTCCGGTAGCCGCAACTCGGGCTTCTCGACCTCTTCGATGTTCACGTCCTTGAACGTGATGACCCGCACCTGTTTGACGAACCGCGCCGGCCGGTACATGTCCCACACCCAGGCGTCGGCAAGCCTCAACTCGAAGTAGACCTCACCGTCGGAGTTTCGCGGAATCAGCTCAACGCTGTTGGCCAGGTAGAACCGGCGCTCGGTCTCGACGACGTAGCTGAACTGACCGACGATGTCCTTGTATTCGCGGTACAGCGAGAGCTCCATCTCGGTTTCGTACTTCTCGAGATCCTCGGCGCTCATCTGGTGTGCTGTCCTTCTCGTTGTGCTGATGCCCTGTCGACCATCTTTGCGTACGTCACTTCAGCATGCCCCATTGGTGCCGCCTCGCGTCGTACGTCTGTATCTCTGCGGCCCGCCGCACGCCGGTAATCTCTGCGGCCCGCCGCACGTTCACATACGAGTGGCGGTGCTGCACACACGGCCCCAACTCCGCCAGGGCCGCGGAGTGTG
Source organism: Mycolicibacterium senegalense (assembly GCF_019645875.1). Taxonomy (GTDB): domain Bacteria; phylum Actinomycetota; class Actinomycetes; order Mycobacteriales; family Mycobacteriaceae; genus Mycobacterium; species Mycobacterium senegalense. The sequence goes on from NZ_CP081000.1 coordinate 3,823,878, forward strand.
CGGGGGTGCTGTATCCCTTGTGCTCGGCGAAACCGTAGCCGGGATGGTGTTGCTCCATCTCGACCATCAACCGGTCACGGCTCACCTTGGCCAGCACGCTGGCCGCGGCGATACACGCAGCCGCGGCGTCTCCCCCGATCACCGGCAGCGACGGCACCGCCAGGCCCGGAACCCGGAAGCCGTCGGACAGCACGTAACCGGGCCGCAGCGACAAGCCCGCCACCGCCCGCCGCATGCCCTCGATGTTGGCCACATGGACCCCGAGCCGGTCCACCTCGTCGGAGGGAATGAACACCACGTGGTACGCCAGCGCGTACCGGCGGATCAGCGGAAACAACCGCTCCCGTTCCCGCTCGCCCAGCTTTTTCGAATCGTCGAGGGAGGCCAGGCTGTCCATCCGATTGGGGCCGAGCACACAGGCGGCCACCACCAGCGGCCCCGCGCAGGCCCCGCGCCCCACCTCGTCCACCCCGGCGACGGGGCCCAAGCCGTTGCGGTACAACGCGGATTCCAGCGTGCGCAGGCCGGACGACCGCCGGATCACGGTCCGAGGCGGCCACGACGTCTTCACCACCGGAGGCACCGGGCAGCTCCTAGGAGTCGGTCTGCGGGTTCCCGCCAGCGATACCGCCCCAGCGCGACGGCGGCCAAGCGATGAACCGTGCCTTTCCGATTACATTCTCCACCGGAACTGTGCCGGCCATCGGATCACCGGTACACAACAAACCTTCGCGGGCGTCGGCGGGGAGATTGCTGCAGTGCACCCGCGAGTCGGCCGAGTGGGTCCGGTTGTCGCCCATCACCCACAGGCGATCGGGCGGGACCGTGACCGGACCGAACTCATTGCCAAGACACGGATAGACATTCGGGTCGGCCATCATGGTGGCCGGATCCAGATATGGCTCGTTCAGCCGTTTGCCGTCGACCGTCAGACCGGTGTCGGCACGGCACTGCACGGTCTGGCCGCCGGTCGCAATCACCCGCTTGACCAGGTCGTTCTCATCCGGCGGCACAAAACCCACAAACGAGAGGGCGTTCTGTACCCAACGGATGGCGGTGTTGTCCGACCGGATGGACTTGTAACCGATGTTCCACGACGGCGGGCCTTTGAAGACCACCACATCACCGGGCTCGGGCTTCGAGAACCGGTAGGTCACCTTGTCGACCATGATGCGGTCACCCACACAGCCGGCGCAGCCGTGCAGCGTGGGCTCCATGGACTCCGACGGGATCAGATACGGCCTGGCGATGAACGTCAGCGTCACGTAGTACAACACCAGCGCGATGCTGGCCAGAATCGCGATCTCACGCGCCGTGGAATGCTTGCGCTTCGGCGACTCGTCCGGCGTTTCGCCGCCGGACTCCGGCGGGGCTGAAGCGGAATCTGAGGCCGAGTCGGCGTCGAGGTCGCCCTCCGAGCGCGCGTCAGCAGAGTCGGTGGGTCCGGTCACAGGCACCACAGTAGCGAGCGTCGTGACCGGTCCCGCGACGAGAGCTTCGTCAGGCGGAGCAGCGCGCTCAGCGCTTTTCCTTGATCTTCGCCTTCTTGCCACGCAGTTCGCGCAGGTAGTAGAGCTTGGCGCGACGCACGTCACCGCGGGTCACGACATCGATGTGATCGATGTTGGGCGAATGCACCGGGAAGGTCCGCTCGACGCCGACGCCGTAGCTCTCCTTCCGCACGGTGAAGGTCTCGCGGATACCGCCGCCGGAACGACGGATGACGACACCCTTGAAGACCTGGATGCGCTCCTTCGAGCCCTCGATCACCTTCACGTGCACGTTGACGGTGTCGCCGGGGCTGAAGGTCGGGATGTCGTCGCGCAGCGACGCCTGATCGACGAAGTCCAGCGTGTTCATCGGTGACACTTCCTTGTTGTTCGCGGCTCCGGACGGGCGCGCACATGTCGCGCAGCCGAAGCTATTTTCGGGTGTATCGGGGTGTATCTCGCAGCGGAACGCGGGCCAGCCGGGCCCAGCCGTGCGCAGACAACTGCTCAATTGTGCCAGATGGGTCCCCATACCGTGAAATCCGGAGAGTGGGAGCACCCATCCGCATCGACTCGGTCAGCATACTTCGAGCCCGACTAACGACGCGCGCCACGCGGCGAACAGTTAGGCTTCATCCACCGATGTGCCGGTCGTGTGGAACGCATCGGATTCATTGCCGGTTCAAGGGAGGACCATGCGACGGCGGCCGTCGAAGCTGATGATCGGCAAGGCCGTCAGCATGACAGCGTTGGTCACGATGGCCGTCGTGACCGTCGGCTGCGAAGCCCGGGTCTACGGCACTCCCCCGGCCCCGCTCGGCGCGCCACAGCTGACCGTCGTCGCGGCCCCAGGGCAGCATGGCCCCGCTGCCCGAGGCATCGCCCGGCGAGCCCGCCGCCAGCTTCACCGGACTCGAAGACCGCGCCCAACAGGCCACCGAGGACGCCGCCGACGCCGGCGCCGACATCACCGTGCTGGTGCTCGACCGCAACACCGGTCAGCTGGTTTCCAACGGGAACGACACCACGATCGCCATCGCATCGGTGGTCAAGCTGTTCATCGCCGACGATCTGCTTCTGCAGGAGGCGAAGCGGCAGACCGTTCTCAGTCCTGAGGATCGCCAGAACCTCGACGTGATGCTCAGATCGTCTGACGACAGCGCCGCCGAAGTGTTCTGGAACCGCAGCGGCGGTAGCGCCATCGTGGACCGGGTGGCCGCCCGCTACGGTCTGAGCTCGACCCGGCGGCCCAACGACGGGCGATGGTGGAACACCATCAGTACCGCAGCCGATCTGGTGCGCTACTACGACATGTTGATGAACGGCAGCGGCGGGCTTCCGGCCGAGCAGGCCAACGTCATCCTGTCCAACCTGGCCCAGTCCACTCCGAACGCCATCGACGGCACCCAGCCGGGCGGCATCTACCCCCAGCGATTCGGCATTCCCGACGGGCTCTACGCCGAACCCGTTGCGGTCAAACAGGGTTGGATGTGCTGCATCGGTTCGGATTGGATGCACCTGTCGACCGGGGTGGTCGGTCCTGACCGTCGGTTCATCATGGTGATCGGCTCGTTGCAGCCCACGAACTCGGCCACCGCGCGCGACACCATCACCGACGCCGTCAAGACCATGTTCCCCGGCGGCCGGATCTAGGACTCGTCGAGCAGATCGGGCCTGCGCTCTCGGGTGCGCTGCAGCGCCTGTTCGTGCCGCCACGCGGCCACCTTGGCGTGATCGCCCGACAACAGCACCTCGGGCACATCCAACCCCCGCCAGCTCTGCGGACGGGTGTAGCTGGGCCCCTCGAGAAGGCCGTCGGAATGCGAATCTTGTTGGTGGGAAGCGGGGTTGCCCAGCACATCGGGCATCAACCGGACCACCGCCTCGATCATCACCAACGCGGCGGATTCGCCGCCGTTGAGCACGTAGTCACCGATCGAGACCTCTTCGACCCGCATCCGGCGAGCGGCATCGTCGGCCACCCGCTGGTCGATACCTTCGTACCGCCCGCAGGCGAACACCAGGTGCGACTCGGTGCTCCACCGCTCGGCGACGGCCTGCGTGAAGAGACGCCCCGCCGGCGTCGGCACCACCAGAAGCGTTTCGTCAGAACAGATTTCGTCGAGCGCCGCGCCCCACACCGGAGCTTTCATGACCATCCCCGGCCCGCCGCCGTACGGCGAGTCGTCCACCGACCGGTGCACATCATGGGTCCAGTTCCTCAGGTCGTGCACCGCTACGGAGAGGATTCCGGCGTCGATCGCCTTGCCCGGCAACGACTGGCGGATCGGGTCAAGGTAGGCCGGGAAGATCGTGACGACGTCAATTCGCACTGCGCGGCCCGTCAGATCTGGTCCAGGTTCAGCAGACCGTCTGGAGGATCGATGACGACGGTGCCGGTGTCCCGAGACACCGAGGTGACGATGGCGCTGACGAACGGCACGAGCACTTCGCGGCCATCCGGATCGGCTTTTACCGACAGCAACTCGCCGGCCGCGGTGTGCAGCACCTCGCGAACCACGCCCACCGCGGTGCCGTCGACCGTGACCACCCGCAGGCCTTCGAGTTCGTGGTCGTAGAACTCGTCGGGATCATCGATGGTGGGCAGGTCGGCGGTGTCGACGACGAACACCGTGCCACGCAACTCGTCGGCCGCATTGCGGTCGCCGACACCGGCCAACCGGATCAGCAGCCGACCGGCATGATCGCGTACGGACTCGACCGAGAATTCTCGCTCGGCACCCCCCTTGGCGCGGCCCCGCAGGGCCACACCAGGGGCGAACCGGGCGTCGGGGTCGTCGGTACGAACCTCGACGACGACCTCACCGGTAATGCCGTGAGCTTTGACAACCCGCCCGACAACCAGGTCCATGGATCCGACGCTACTGGTCGGTGTCCACCACGTCGACGCGGATTCCGCGTCCACCGATGCCTGCGACCAGGGTGCGCAGCGCAGTGGCGGTGCGGCCGCCGCGGCCGATGACCTTGCCCAGGTCATCGGGGTGCACATGCACCTCGACGGTCCGGCCACGGCGGCTGGTGACCATGTCGACGCGTACGTCGTCGGGATTGTCCACGATGCCGCGGACCAGGTGCTCGACGGCGTCGACCACGACAGAACTCACTGCGATGCTCAGCTCTCGCTTGCGGCTTCGTCGGCGGCCTCAGCAGCCGGGGCCTCAGCAGCAGAGGTCTCGTCCTGCTGATCCTTTTTCGCAGGAGCCTTCTTCTTCTTGGGCGTCACGGCCGCGGCACCGGTGCCGCTCTCGGCCTCGGCCAGCGCGGCGTTGAACAGCTCCAGCTTGGACGGCTTGGGCTCCTTGACCTTCAGCGTGCCCTCGGCGCCCGGCAGGCCCTTGAACTTCTGCCAGTCACCGGTGATCTTCAGCAGGGCCAGCACCGGCTCGGTGGGCTGGGCGCCGACACCCAGCCAGTACTGCGCGCGCTCCGAGTCGATCTCGATCAGGCTCGGCTCTTCCTTGGGGTGGTAGCGGCCGATGACCTCGATGGCGCGGCCTTCGCGGCGGGTGCGCGCGTCGGCGACGGCGATGCGGTACTGGGGGTTGCGGATCTTGCCAAGCCGGGTGAGCTTGATCTTGACAGCCATGGTTAAGCACTTCTCCTTGAGTGTCACGCTGCAATTCGGCGATGCGGGCGGAATTGCCCGATCCGGTTTTGCCTTACGTGTGTGACCGCCGCGCAGCGCATTGAACGAGTCGCACGGCAGACAGCCGACAATTGTGCCAGAACGATGCCGACCAGCCCAAATCCGGTCCCAACGGCCAGTTATCGCACAACTTCCCGCCCGTTTCGTGTCACAACTGGCCGCTCAGCGCATCGACCCGCAGCGTCACACCACCTTGTCGAAACACTTGGTTTCCACCCGGCGGCTCATCCGCCACCCCTCGGCGGTCCGGACGAACTCGTCCTCGTACCACAGCCCGCAGAACAACACCTGTTGCTCCAGCCCCGGCAGCACCATCGGGTTGAAGCAGATCGTGCGGGAGGATGCTTTGTCTCCCTCGATCCGGACATCGAAGTTACCGAGCATGTGGGCGTAAGCCGGAAAGTTCGGCAGCACCTCGGCCAGCCAGGCCTTGACCTCCGGGTAGTTACCGTCGATACCGCCCATCGCCCGGTAGTCGATGTAGGCGTCGGGGGTGAACACCGCATCCAGGTCATCGAACAGTCGACGGTCGATCGCCGTGGAGTAGTCGATCAACAACTGCTGGATCTCCAGGCGATCCGAAATCTCGGCCAGGCTCAACATGTCTCGATTCAACACGATTAGGCTGGCCCGCCATGGGGAGGTTCGTCAGGTTGTCTGTCATGGGGGCCGCGGCCGCCATCGCGTTGATCCCGCTCTCATCGGTGCCCGCCACCGTGCCCGCGGCCAGAGCCGACATCGAGATCCAGCAGGTCGGCTCTGCGCCCATTCCGGACGGTCCCGCACAGGGCTGGGTCATCGCCGACCTGGACACCGGCCAGGTTCTGGCCGCCCGCAACGAGAACACCCGCTACGCGCCGGCGAGCACGATCAAGACCCTGCTGGCGCAGGTGGTGCTCGACGAAGTGCCGCTGGACTCCACGATCGTGGCCGACGAAGCCGACACCAGGGTCGAGTGCAACTGCGCCGGCGTCGCTCCGGGCCGGACCTACACCGCACGCCAGCTGCTGGAGGCGGCACTGCTGGCCTCCGGCAACGACGCCGCCAACACCCTGGCCCGCATGCTCGGCGGTCCCGAGGCAGCCGTGTCCAAGATGAATGCCAAGGCGGCAGCGCTCGGGGCGCACAACACCAATGTGGCCAGCCCGTCCGGTTTGGACGGGCCCGGCATGCCGTTCTGGTCCACCCCGCACGACCTGGCGACGATCTTCCGCGCGGCGATGGCCAACCCCGTTTTCGCCCAGATCACCGCCATGCCGTCGACCACCTTCCCGAGCAAGACCGGTGATCGGGTGCTGGTCAACCAGGACGAGCTGCTGCATCGCTATCCCGGGGCCATCGGCGGCAAGACGGGTTTCACCGACATCGCCCGCAAGACGTTCGTCGGCGCAGCCCAGCGTGACGGCCGCCGATTGGTGATCTCGATGATGTACGGACTGGTCAACGAGGGCGGTCCGACCTATTGGGACCAGGCCGCGACATTGCTGGACTGGGGTTTCGCCCAGGATCGTTCGGCCAGCATCGGATCCCTTTGAGGTGTGCGTTTCAGTCGATATCTGACGGAAACCTGACCGCGCGCTGAAAGAGTCCAACGCTCCGTAGCCTCGGCGCTCGTGCGAAGACTGTTCGTGGCGCTCGCGCTCGCCCTCGGTACGACGATGCCGGCCGCCACCCTCGGCGCGCCGGCGGTCTCCGCGCAGCCGGGCGTTGCGCCGGCAGGCGCCCAGCTTCCCGACGGGCCGGCCAAGGCCTGGCTCGTCGCCGACATGGACACCGGCCAGGTGCTGGCCGCCAAAGACCCCAACGGTACGTACGCCCCGGCCAGCACCATCAAACCGTTGTTGGCGATGGTCGTGCTCGATCACCTCCGGCCGGACAATTTCGCCCGGGCCAACCAGTCGCACACCAAGGTCGAATGCTCCTGTGTGGGCCTCAAGCCGGGTCAGCCCTATACCACCCGCCAACTGCTCGAAGCACTGCTCATGGTGTCGGGCAACGACGCGGCGAACATGCTCGCCGACATGCTCGGCGGGCAAGCTGCCACGGTGGCGGCTATGACGCGCAAGGCGGCCGCCGTCGGCGCCCGCAACACCCGGGCGTCGTCGCCGTCGGGACTCGACGGACCCGGCTGGGAAACCGTCACCACCCCGCACGACCTCGCAGTGATCCTGCGCGCGGCGCTGAGATACCCGCTGATCGCGCAGATCATGCGGCAGCCCACGGCGCAATTCCCGGGTAAGACGCTGACCAACCAGAACGAACTGCTCACGCGCTACCCCGGCGACATCGCGGGCAAGACCGGATATACCGACCTGGCCCGCAAGACGTATGTCGGTGCGGCCCAACGCGGTAACCGGCGCTTGATCGTGGTCCAGATGTACGGTACGGGCGATCTCTACGGGCAGGCGATCGACTTGTTCGACTACGGCTTCTCCCACTGACCACCGGCAGGGGCGGTAAAAGGTAGGGCCCCACCGAGTCTCATCCCAAACTAAGGTAACCCTAAATTCAGCGTGGAACGCGCGATGAAGGGAGCCGATGTGTCCGACCGTGAGTTCTCGCTGGTGGTCGCCTACGGCACCGATATGGGCAACGCCGAAGATGCGGCGATGTCGTTCGCCGAAGCCGCCACCGCCGCCGGAATCCCCGCCGAGGCCGTCGAGCTCAATCAGGTGGAACTCGACCAGCTCAGTACCACAACACATTTCATCGTGGTGACGTCCACGTTCGGTGACGGCGAATTCCCTGACACCGCGACGTTGTTCTGGGAAGCCATCAGCACCTCGACCCCGCGGTTGGAGCACATGAGTTTCGCTGTGCTCGCCCTCGGCGACACCTCCTATGAATTGTTCTGCAACGCGGGCAAACTCCTCGATGCGCGGCTCGAAGAACTCGGCGCCACCCGGCTGACCGACCGGGTCGACGTCGACGGGCGCTACGAAGAGCCCGCCGCCGCTTGGACCACCGATCTGGTCAAACAGCTCACCGCCACCCAGTCCGGGCCCGGCACCGTCGTCGAAACGCCACCGACGGCCGAACCCCCGCTCCGCGGCCCAGAGCGCAATCGACCCGTCACCGCCACCTTGACGGTCAACCGGCTGCTCACCTCCACGAAATCCGACAAGGAGGTCCGCCACTACGAGCTCGACCTCACCGGGTCCGGAATCGCCTACCAGGCCGGCGATTCGCTTGCCGTCCATGCCGTCAACGATCCAGAGCTCGTGACAGCGATCCTGACCGAGCTCAAGGTCGGCGCCCAACACCGCGTCGCCGAGGCGGATGAGGCATTGGGGGTACTGCTGGCCGAGCATTTCGAGATCCGCACCCCCTCACGCGCACTGCAGGATCTGGCGGGACCGGCGGCCTACGGCGAGGACGTCCTCGATCTGATCAGGCGCGCCGAACTCACCGTCGAAGACGTCGTCGATACGTTGCGGCCGTTGCAGTTTCGTGATTACTCGATCGCCTCAAGCCCGCTGGTGCACCCCGACAGCGTGCACCTGACCGTGGCCACCGTGCGCTATGCCGGCACCGGCCGCAGATACGGCGGTGTGGCCTCCACCTATCTGGCCGAGCGCAGCCGAGCGGTTCGGATTCACCTTCGCCCCAACCACCATTTCCGGCTGCCGGCCGGTGACGTGCCCATCATCATGATCGGGCCGGGGACCGGCATCGCGCCGTTCCGCGCCTTCCTGCAGGAACGGCAAGCGGCCGGTGCGTCGGGTCGCTCGTGGCTGTTCTTCGGGGACCGCCGCCGGATGACCGACTACCTCTACGGGGAGGAACTGACCGCGTTCGCCGAGTCCGGCACCCTGACCCGGCTCGATGTGGCGTTCTCTCGCGATCAGGACACGAAAGTGTATGTGCAGCACCGTATGCGGGAGAACTCGGCAGAGCTGTTCAGCTGGTTACAGGACGGTGCGTACCTCTACGTGTGCGGGGACGCCGAGCGGATGGCCAGAGATGTAGACGCCGCGCTGCACGAGATCGTCGCCGACGCCGGCGGTATGGACGCGGACGCGGCGCACGCCTACGTCAACGACCTGATCAAGACCCACCGGTACCTGCGGGACGTGTACTAGCCGTTGGCCCCGCCCCAGGCTCTGCCGCGCAAGATCACCAGATCCGGGTGGCTGACACCGCCGCGGCGCGGATCTTCGGTGTAGCACACCAGATCCGCTGATGCCCCGTGCTCCAACGCGGGCCGGCCCAGCCACGCCCGGGCATCCCAACTGGCCGCGCCCAGGGCCGCGGTGGGGCTCATCCCGATGCCCTTGAGAGCCTCGATCTCGTCCGCGATGCGACCGTGGGCGATCATCCCGCCGGCATCGGTGCCCGCGAAGATCGGCACACCCGCCTCGTAGGCCGCCCCGACCCGGCTGCGGCACGAGGCGTACAGGTCCCGCATGTGCCTGGCGTACGTCGGGTACTTGCCTGCCGCATCGGCAATGCCGGGAAAGTTGTCGATGTTGATCAGGGTCGGCACCAGCGCCGTGCCGTGTTCGAGCATCAATTCGATGGTGGAGTCGGTGATCCCGGTACCGTGCTCGATGCAGTCGATGCCGGCATTGATGAGGCCCGGCAAGGCTTCCTCGCCGAACACGTGCGCGGTGACCCGCGCCCCCTCGGCGTGGGCGGCGTCGATCGCGGCCGTGAGGATCTCGTCAGACCACAGCGGCGCCAGGTCGCCGATGCCGCGGTCGATCCACTCGCCGACCAGCTTCACCCAACCGTCGCCCCACCGCGCCTGTTCGGCGACCGCGGCGGGCAGTTGCGACTCGTCCTCGATGTCGATCGGCAGCCCTGGCGAGTAGCGCTTGGGGCGGGCCAGGTGCCGACCGGCCCGGATGATGCGCGGCAAATCCTCACGCTCGTCGAAACCGCGGGTGTCCACGGGCGATCCGGCGTCGCGCAGCAGCAGCGCACCGGCGTCGCGCTCGATCTCGGCCTGGCTGACAGCCTCGTCGATATCGACCGCACCGCCCGGCCCCAGACCGACGTGGCAATGCGCATCGACCAGACCGGGGATGATCCAACCGCCGTCAAAGACGGTGTCGGCGTTGGCAATCGGCTCCGCCGACAACACTCCCCGGTCGATCCACCACTGCACTTCTTCGCCGCCGGGAAGTCCGCGACCTCGGACGTGCAGTGCGCTCATGCCTCTACTTCTGGCCGGGGAACTTCAGTTTGGACAGGTCGAAATCGGCCAGACCGGGCGGTAATTCGTCCAGGCCCTTGGGCATGTTCGACAGATCGGGGAAGCCGGCCGGCATCCCGGCACCCAATGGGTTGCGCGGCGGGGTCGGGCCTTTGCCCGACTGACGGCCCTTCTTCTTGCCGGCCTGCTTGTTCTTGCCCTTGGCCGCCTTGCGCGGCGAGTTCTTCCGGCCGAACGGCATGCCCATCTGGCCGGCCATCGACGACATCATCTTGCGGGCGTCGAAGAACCGGTCCACGAGCTGGTTGACCTCGGACACCGTGACACCGGAGCCGTTGGCGATACGCAGCCGCCGGGAGGCGTTGATGATCTTCGGGTCGGCACGTTCGGCCGGGGTCATGCCGCGGATGATGGCCTGCACGCGGTCCAGTTGCTTGTCGTCTACGGCGGCCAACGCGTCCTTCATCTGACCGGCGCCGGGCAACATACCGAGCAGGTTGCCGATCGGACCCATCTTGCGGATCGCCAGCATCTGCTCGAGGAAGTCCTCCAGCGTCAGCTCTCCGGAACCGATCTTGGCGGCGGCCTCCTCGGCCTTCTGCTGGTCGAAGACCTGCTCGGCCTGCTCGATCAGGGTGAGCACGTCACCCATGCCCAGGATGCGGCTGGCCATCCGGTCGGGGTGGAAGACGTCGAAGTCCTCGAGCTTCTCCCCCGCGGAGGCGAACAGGATCGGCACGCCGGTGATCTCGCGGACCGACAGCGCGGCACCACCGCGCGCATCGCCGTCGAGCTTGGTCAGCACGACACCGGTGAAGCCGACACCCTCGCGGAACGCCTCGGCGGTGGCCACGGCGTCCTGACCGATCATCGCGTCGAGCACGAACAGGGTCTCATCGGGCTTCACGGCGTCGCGGATGGCCGCGGCCTGACCCATCAACTCCTCGTCGATGCCCAGCCGGCCCGCGGTGTCGACGATGACCACGTCGAAGTGCTTGGCCCGGGCCTCGGCCAGACCAGCCGACGCGACCGCAACCGGATCGCCGTGGCCGCCGATCTCCAGACCGTCGGGCGAGGTGCCCGGATGCGGGGCGAAGGAAGCCACACCGGCGCGTTCGGCGACGATCTGCAGCTGGTTGACCGCACCGGGGCGCTGCAGGTCGCACGCGACGAGCAGCGGGGTGTGCCCCAGCCCCTTGAGCCATTTCGCGAGCTTGCCGGCCAGCGTGGTCTTACCGGCGCCCTGCAGGCCGGCGAGCATGATCACCGTCGGCGGGTTCTTGGCGAACGCCAGCTGGCGGGTCTCGCCACCGAGGATGCCGATCAGCTCCTCGTTGACGATCTTGACCACCTGCTGTGCGGGGTTCAGCGCGGCCGAGACCTCGGCGCCCTTGGCGCGATCCTTGATTCGCGCGACGAACGCACGCACCACCGGCAGCGAGACGTCGGCCTCCAACAGGGCCAACCGGATCTCGCGCGACGTCGCGTCGATATCGGCGTCGGTCAACCGCCCCTTGCCGCGTAGGCCCTGCAGGGCTCCGGTCAACCGGTCAGACAGGCTCTCAAACACGTGGTAAGCCTAGCGGCCGGGCCGGGGCGGGGTGGTGAGCCCACCAGCCGGCCCACGCGGACGGGTCAGCCCGCCTGCTCCATCGCTTTGGCCGGTTTCGGCGGCGGCGCGGGCAGGATCGCGAGCATGTCCCGCTCCAGCTCCTCGCGGAACGCCGCCCGGCCGGCCTCGTCGGCACCCAGTGCCGGGGCGGTAATGCAGAACACGTCGACCACCGAAGCGCCCAGAGTGGTCACCTTGGCCCAGGCGACATCCACACCGTCCCGTTCGAAGACGGCGGTGAGCCTGGCCAACAGGCCGGCCCGATCGATGGTGCGGATTTGGACGATCAGGTCGGACGGCGTGGTCCCCGGCGACCACAGGATGCGCGGTGGGGCCGGTACATGGTTTGCCGGGACCGACGCGAGGATCTCACCGGCGCGGGTCGTCGGATGCTGGGCCGCCTCCTGGTCGCGCCGTTGCAGCGCACCGATCACGTCCAGTTCGCCCTCCAGCGCCAGGATGAACTGCTGACGCAGCAGCTCGGCCGCGGGCGGAGCCCCGAAATGCGGCGAGACCGCGAAGGTGTTGATCGCCGAACCCTCGTGACTGTTGACCGATGCCGAGTGGACCCGCAGGGAATTCAGGGCCAGCACACCCGCCGCTTTGGACAGCAGGCCCCGCCGATCCGCGGCGATCATCGTCACGTTGTAGATGTGCGGGCCGTCTCCGGGGGCGAGCTCGACATGGACCCCCGCGTCGGCGGCCAGCGCCATGAACCGCGGCTCGATGGGATCGGGCTGCGGCAACGGTTCACCCGCCATCACGAGCCGACACCGTCTGACCAGGTCACCGATCAGCGATGCCTTCCAATCACCCCATACCCCCGGACCGGTGGCCAGCGAATCGGCCTCGGCCAGGACGTGGAGCAGTTCCAGCAGCACCGTGTCCCCACCGAGCGCGGTGGCGACCGCATCGATGGTCTTGGGATCCTGCAGATCTCGGCGCGTCGCGGTGTCCGGCAACAGCAGGTGATACCGGACGATCTTCGACAACACCTCGATGTCGGAAGGCCACAGCCCCAGCCGAGTGCCGATCTGCGTGGCCAGCTCCGCACCGATCACGCTGTGGTCCCCGCCGCGACCCTTGCCGATGTCGTGGCACAGCGCACCCAGCAGCAGCAGATCCGGACGTGACACCCGGGTGGTGAAAGCGCTTGCCCGCGACACGGTTTCAACCAGGTGGCGGTCGACTGTCCAGGTGTGCACCACATCCCGCGGCGGCAGGTCCCGGACCGCGCCCCACTCGGGGAACAGTCGGCCCCACAGCCCGGTGCGGTCCAGAGCCTCGATGGTGGCCACCGCGGCGGGCCCGGAGGCGAGCAGGACCAGCAGGTCCTTGCGGGCCTGGCGCGGCCACGGCGTGCGCAGTTCCGGCGCCGTTTCGGCCAGCCTGCTCAACGTGGACACAGCCATCGGCAGCCCGGTGCTCGCCGACGCGGCCGCGACCCGCAGGATCAGGCCGGGGTCGCGTTCCGGACGGGCGTCGCGGGCGAGGATCACCTCGCCCGCATACTCGATCACCCCTTCGTCGAGTGGACGGCGCACCGGCCGGCGTAACGCGGCGAACCCGCGTTTCGGCAGGGCGTTGGCGGCGGTGCGGATCCCGGAGTCGACGTAGTAGCTGACGGTGCGGGCCGCATCCGAGAGGGTGCGGGCGAGATCGAATCGGTCTCCGATCCGCAACGCGGCACCGATCTCGTCGGCATGCTGGGCCAGCAACAGTTCCCGCCCCCGTCCGGAGGCGCGGTGCAGCTCGGTACGCACGTTGAGCAGCGCCAGATGGGCATCGCCCAGCGTTCCGGTCGGAGAGGCCAGTGCCCGACTCGGGTAGACATCGGCCAGTTGGGCGATGGCGAGCGCGTTGAGCAGTTGGACGTCGCGCAGACCGCCCCGCCCCGACTTCAAGTCCGGCTCGGCGCGGTGCGCGATCTGGCCGCTGCGCTCCCACCGCGACTGCGCGTGCGCGACGAGTTCGTCGAATCGCGAGGCGATTCCGATCCGCCACTGTCGGCGTGCCCCGCCGACCAGCAGCGCCGACAGATCGGCATCACCGGCGATATGGCGGGCGTCGAGCATCGCCAGGCCCACCGCAATGTCCTCGCCTGCCACGTTGAGCGCCTCGGGTACCGTGCGCACGCTGTGATCGAGTCGAATATTGGCGTCCCACAACGGATACCAAAGCTTCTCGGCAACCTCGGAGACGAGTTCTACCGGCATGTTGTCATGCAACAACGTCAGATCGAGGTCCGAATACGGCAACATCTCGCCGCGCCCGAGCCCGCCGGTGGCCACGATCGAGAATCCGCTGGTAGCGCTGATCCCGATTTCGGCAGCCTTTGTGGCGAGCCAGAATTCGTGCAAATCGAGCAAGGCATCCCGCAGGGCAGCGGCATCCAGCTGCCGCGAGCCGCCGGAGAGTAACTGCTGGGTGGCCGCGGCCAGGTCGCTGGCCGGCCGTGATGGCGCTGCGTCTGGGCTGTTCTCTGTCATCTCGACTCCTCCCCGGCCGATTACCGGGTATTGCTCACGCGATAGCTGGCCGGGGAGAAGACGTCTCGATCGACGCTCCGCTTACAGCGCGTCAGCTCCCCGCTCACCGGTACGCACCCGAACCACGGTGTCGACCGGGCTGACCCATACTTTCCCGTCGCCGATCTTGCCGGTGCGTGCGGCCTGCACGATGACATCGACCACCTTGTCGACCGCGGAATCGTCGACCACGACCTCCACGCGAACCTTCGGCACGAAATCGACCGAATACTCAGCACCGCGGTAGACCTCGGTGTGTCCCTTTTGCCGGCCGTACCCCTGGACCTCGCTGACCGTCATCCCGAGAATGCCGGTTTGCTCCAGACCTGTCTTGACGTCTTCCAGCGTGAACGGCTTGACGATCGCAGTGATCAGCTTCATATTCCCTTATTCCTCCCCGCCGTGACGACCAAGAACAGAACCGGTTCCGACAGCGACGAAGTCGTAAGCGCTCTCGGCGTGCTCGGACTCGTCGATACCGGATGCTTCCTCTTCTTTGTCCAGGCGCAGGCCCACGGTGTATTTGACAATCAACGCCAAGATAGCGGTACCCACCGCCGAATAGAGCAGAACCGCACCCGCCCCGACGGCCTGTCGCCACAGCTGATCGAACCCGCCGCCGTAGAACAGACCCGCGACACCGGCCGGGGCTTCCTCGGTCGCCACCAGGCCGACCAGCAACGTGCCGACCAGGCCGCCGACCAGGTGAACGCCCACGACGTCGAGCGAATCGTCGAAGCCGAACTTGAACTTGAGGCCGACTGCCAACGCGCACAACACGCCGGCGCACGCCCCGATCACCAGCGCACCCAGCACGTTCACCGAAGAGCAGGACGGCGTGATGGCCACCAGGCCGGCGACGATGCCTGATGCGGCACCCAGCGAGGTGGCATGGCCGTCACGGATACGCTCGGTGAGCAACCAGGCGAGCATGGCCGTCGCGGTCGCCACCGTGGTGGTGACAAAGGTGGTCCCGGCAATTCCGTTCGCCGACACCGCGGAACCGGCGTTGAAGCCGTACCAGCCGAACCACAGCAGGCCGGCACCGAGCATCACGAACGGCAGATTGTGCGGACGCATGGGCGTACCGGGCCAGCCGAGCCGCTTGCCGAGGATGATCGCCAGGACCAAGCCCGCGATACCGGCGTTGATGTGCACCGCAGTTCCACCGGCGAAGTCGATTGCCTTGAGCTGGTTGGCAATCCATCCCCCGTGGTGGATCACCGTCTCGCCGTCGGAGCCCAAGACGTCGAAATCGAAGACCCAGTGCGCGACGGGAAAGTAGACGAACGTCGCCCACAGCGCCACGAACAACAGCCAGCCGCCGAACTTGATGCGGTCGGCGACGGCGCCGGAGATCAGCGCGACGGTGATGATCGCGAACATCAACTGGAAGCCGACGAACACGGTCGCCGGGATCGTCCCGGCCAGTGCGATGGGCGCATCGGCGGATCCGTTCGCCCCGATGAGGCCTTTGAGTCCGAAGAACTGTGCCGGGTTGCCGATCACGCCGGCGGTGTTGTCACCGAACGCGACCGAATAGCCGTACAGCGCCCACAACACCGTCACGACGCCCATCGCGCTGATGCTCATCATGATCATGTTGAGCACGCCCTTGGCGCGCACCATGCCGCCGTAGAAGAAGGCCAGACCCGGCGTCATCAACAGCACAAGTGCGGCACTGGCCAGCATCCATGCCGTGTCACCGGTGTCCGGCGCACCCAGTATCGGGAATTGCTCCACTCGCAGTTTCCTCCTTCACCACGCCACGGCCGCAAGGATTTACGACCATTGACCTGGTCCAGAACAATGCTGAGTGGATGTTTCGGCCACGGCGCCGTTGCGTTTCGCTCGTGTGAACGGATAGCCGGGCTGCGTTTCGCCGGTGTTACACCGTGCGTTTCCCTGGGTTTTTCGGCCGGTTTTTCAGCCCAGCAGCGCGTCGACGAAGGCCGCCGGCTCGAACGGCGCGAGGTCGTCGGGCCCCTCTCCGAGCCCGACGAGTTTGACGGGCACGCCCAGTTCCTGCTGGACCCGGAACACGATCCCGCCCTTGGCGGTGCCGTCGAGCTTGGTCAGCACCACGCCGGTGATGTCGACGACCTCGGCGAACACCTTGGCCTGCGGCAGGCTGTTCTGGCCGATGGTGGCATCGAGCACCAAGAGCACCTCGTCGACGGCGGCGCGCTTCTCCACCACCCGCTTGACCTTGCCGAGCTCGTCCATCAGGCCGGTCTTGGTGTGCAGGCGACCGGCAGTGTCGATCACGACGACATCGGCGCCCGTCTTGATCCCGTCGTCGACGGCATCGAAGGCCACCGAGGCCGGGTCGGCCCCCTCCGGCCCGCGCACCACGTCAGCGCCCACCCGCGAGCCCCAGGTCTGCAACTGGTCGGCAGCCGCGGCCCGGAAGGTGTCGGCGGCACCGAGCACCACACGGCGGCCATCGGCAACCAGCACGCGTGCCAGTTTGCCCACCGTGGTGGTCTTGCCGGTACCGTTCACCCCGACCACCAACAACACGGACGGCTTGTCCGCATGCGGCAGCGCCTTGATCGAGCGATCCAGGTCTGGGCGCAGCTCCGACATCAGCACCTCACGCAGCACCGCCCGGGCGTCAGCTTCGGTGCGCACGTTCCTGCTGGCCATCTTTTCGCGCAGGGCCCCGACGACGGATTCGGTGACCACCGGGCCGAGGTCGGCGATCAGCAAGGTGTCCTCGACGGCCTCCCATGAGTCCTCGTCGAGATCACCGCCGCCCAGCAACCCGAGCATGCTGCGGCCCAACGCGTTCTGCGACTTGGCCAGCCGGCCCCGCAACCGGTCCATTCGGCCCTCGGTCGGGGCGATGTCCTGCACTGCGGCAGCGACCGCATCTTGCGCCTCGGTCGGCTCGGCGACCGGTTCGGGCTCGGCGACCACAGCCGGTTCGGCCGCTTCGGCCGGCTCCTGCGGTGCTTCCGGTTCGGCCGGTGCTTCCGGTTCGACCGGCTCGGGCAATTGGACATCGGAGATGGTGCGTTTCGGCGCATCACGCGGAATCGTCGCGTCGTCCCCGACCGCGGGCAGGCCGCTGGTGTCGATGCGTTCAACCGTCGGCGTGCCCGATTGGCTGAAGGTGATCCCCGAGGACGCCGTATAGCCACCGGACCGGTCGATCGGTTTCGTGGCGTCGCGCCCCGACAGGCTGATCCGCCGACGCCGATAACGCACCAACCCGATCGTGAGAGCGACGACGACGAGAACGGCGACGACCGCGACAGCGATCCACAGACCCAACAACGCACCATCTGACACGAGGCCATTGTCTCAGGGCAGCGAGATGGGCACGACCGGCCCCGCGAGCCTGCCCGGCCGGTGAAGCTCCGCACATTCCGATCCCGGTGGGAAAGATCGGTATACCGTTCGGCGCGCAAGGGCGGTACACTCTCGTACCACCGTCGCATCTATTCGTCACCACATACGAACCAGAACGCACTGAATCCAGCCGTAGCTATCCGCTACGGCTTAGCTGTGTGAAATTCTGATTCTTTCCAATTGAGCGTTGGGCTGCTCTTTCGGTATTCAGTTCCGAATTTTTTCAATTCGCTGACATGCGCAGCAAATGTGGTCCACGATCCAAAGCGGGTCGGGAATGACTTCAGCGTTTGGGCAGCATGCGGTCCTTCCCTTGGGATTTTTTGCGAAAAGTGGAGGACACAAGATGCACATGCGTGTGTTTCGGGGGTTGGCGCCGACGCTCGTCGCGGTGGCCGGAACGGTCGGGCTGGCGTTGACCGCGAGCATGACCACACTGGTGCAGCTGGCGGCTACGGCGCTCATCATGGGTGGCACCGGGATGAAAGCACTGGGAGATCCACACCAGTGGGGCGCAGGTACCTACCTGGACCAGGTGAACGGCACCTATCTGTCCGACCGGCACCTCGACGAGGACGACCTTTATTGGGTGTCGACACCGGAGCATTTCTGGCCGGCGACCGGCCTGAGCGACGTCAGCTTCGACACCTCGGTGGCCCGCGGAGTTCTGAGCCTGAACAATGCCGTCCTGAGCACCCCGGGAGAGAAGATCGTCGTCGGCTATTCGCAAAGCGCCAACATCGCCACCCGGGAGAAGCGCAATCTGGCCGAACTCCGGACACAGGGCGCCACCGTTCCGGCCGCCGACGAACTGTCGTTCGTGTTCGTGGCCAACCCCAACCGCCCCAACGGAGGAATACTGGCCCGGTTCGAAGGCCTCTACATCCCACTGCTCGGAGTCAGTTTCGACGGCGCCACCCCGGACGACGAGTACCAGACGATCGACGTGGCGCGCGAATACGACTTGATCGCCGATTTCCCCAAGTACCCACTCAATCTGCTGGCCGATCTGAACGCCCTGATGGGCTACTTCTATCTGCATCCGAACTACGGGTCATCGGTGATCAACCTGAACGACCCGACCAGCTATCAGTCCTACACATCCGGCAACACCACCTACTACCTGGTGCACACCGAGCACCTGCCGCTGCTACAGCCGTTGCGCAGCACAGGAATTCTCGATCCCCTGCTCGATCTGGCCGAGCCGACCCTGCGGGTACTGATCGACCTCGCCTATGACCGCACGCCGGAGAACATGGGTGTACCGACCCGCGCGGGACTGATACCCCACATCGATCTCGACAAGTTGGCGTCGGACTTGGCCGCCGCAGCCGAGGAAGGTGTGCGCGATGCGCTTGCCGGCTTGGGCGTCCATACCGCCGATGGTTTCGATCACCGCACGGAAACCGTTACTGCGCTGGGTAAGCCGGCGGCCGCGAAGACAACAACCGGCATCGCGGCCGCGGAGGAACCTCAGTCCGAGCCCACCCGGCGGGAGGCGACCAGCACGGACGCCGCAACAATCGACGGCACCGTCGCCGGCGCCGATACCGTCAAATCGGATCCGGAAGTAGACACCGAGGTGAAGGCCAAGACGCGGCCGAAGCCGCAAGCGACGGCCGAGCGAATCCGGCAGTCACTACGGCACCCGTTCTCGCCTACGACGTCCAACGGCGTCAATGATGACCGGTCAGGGGCTGACCGGCGTGCGACCCTGAGGAGCCCCCGCTCAGACGAAAGCGGTTCGGCCCGGACCAAATCCGCAACCGCGACGACGAAAAACACCGGCCCCCACGATAAGCCGCGCCGTAGTCCGCGCGCCGCACGCTCCGACGCGGCATAGTCGCACGCTCGGCACAGTTTCCCGGCACCGCCCCTGCGACGACAAGGACATTCGAGTAGCTCAGCACCGAATCAGCCTGAGCTGGCAGCCATCTCCTGCCCCCGCATCCGCTGCGAGATCACGGTGGTGATCCCGTCGCCGCGCATCGTCACGCCGTAAAGCGCGTCGGCCACCTCCATGGTGGGCTTCTGGTGGGTGATCACGATCAGCTGAGACTTCTCCCGTAGCTGCTCGAAAAGGCTGATCAGCCGGCGCAGGTTCACATCGTCGAGCGCGGCCTCGACCTCGTCCATCACGTAGAACGGAGAAGGGCGGGCACGGAAGATCGCCACCAGCATCGCCACCGCGGTCAACGACTTCTCGCCACCGGACAGCAGCGAAAGTCGTTTGATCTTCTTGCCCGGCGGTCTGGCCTCGACCTCGATGCCGGTGGTCAGCATGTCGGCCGGGTTGGTCAGCAGCAGGCGGCCTTCGCCGCCCGGGAACAGCGTGGAAAACACCTGCTCGAATTCGCGCTCCACATCGACGTAGGCCTCGGTGAACACCTGCAGGATGCGCGTATCGACATCAGCGATGACATCGAGCAGATCGGTGCGCGCGGCCTTGACGTCTTCGAGTTGGGTCGACAGGAAGTTGTAGCGCTCTTCCAGCGCCGCAAACTCTTCCAGCGCAAGAGGATTCACCCGGCCGAGCTCGGAGAGCTCACGTTCGGCCTTCTTGGCCCGACGCTCCTGGGTCGGCCGGTCGAACGGCATCGGGGCAGGCGCCATCACCTGTTCGCCGCGCTCACGCGCCTGCTCGTACTCGGCCATCTCCAGGTCGCTCGGCGGCAACGCGACCTGGGGCCCGTACTCGGCGATCAGGTCGGCTGCGGGCATCCCGAACTGTTCGAGCACCTGCGCTTCCAGTTGTTCTATCCGAAGCGCCGCTTGGGCTTTGGCCATCTCGTCACGGTGCAGGGAGTCGGTGAGCGCGGTGATCCGCGCGTTGAGCTCGGTGACCGTCTCGCGCACCTGCGACAGGGCGGTGGCACGCATCTGACGTTCGGTGGCCAGCTCGTCGCGCATCCGCGAAGCCACCGACACCACAGCGCTCAAGCGCTGGGCAACCACGCGTCCGGACTCCGAGACCGCAGCCGCCACCCGCGCCGCGTGTTCGCGCGCTTCCCGGGCCCGTTGCGCCCGCACCCGAGCCTCGCGCTCGGCAGCAGCGGCCCGACGCAGCGAATCGGCCCGCCCGCGAACCGCATTCGCGCGCTCCTCGGCGGTACGCACCGCCAGCCGGGCCTCCACCTCAACCGAGCGGGCTGCCTCGGCCGCGGCGACCGAGGCCTGCCGGTCCACCGGCTCGGCCTCGAACATCGGCAGCTGTTCGGCGTTGTGCAGCCTCGACTCGAGTTCGGTGAGCTCCTCGACCGTCTTGGTGCGCCCCGCCTCGAGCTCGTCGCGTTGGCGGATCAGCCGCTGGTACTCGTCATCGGCCCCGCGCGCATCTTGCCCAAGCCGGCCCAGTTGCTCGTAGATGGCCGAGATCGCGGCGTCGGACTCGTTGAGCGCGGCCATCGCCTCTTCGGCCGATTCCTGGCGGGCGGCCTGCTCGGTCAACGCCCCCGACAATGCCGCGGCCAGCTCACCGGTCTGCCTCTCGGCGATCTCCAGTTCCGCACGGGCCTTGTCGATCTCAGCGCTGATCTCGAGCGTGGACGGCTTGCGGTCGGACCCGCCGCTGATCCAGCCCGCGCCGACCAGGTCACCGTCCGCGGTCACCGCACGCAGGTCGGGTCGCCCCGATACCAGCTGCACCCCGGCTGCCAGGTCGCCCACCACCGCCACCCCGGCGAGCATCGCGGTGATCGCCGGACGCAACCGGTCCGGTACGGACACCACGTCATTGGCCCAGATCGCTCCGTCGGGAAGTACCCCTGACGGTGCCGATCCGTTGCCTTTCCAGTCCCCCAGCAGCAGGGCCGCCCGGCCACCGTCGGACTCCTTGAGCGCAGCCACAGCGGCCGCGGCCACCCCGAAATCCTCGGCCGCCAGTGCGTCGGCGGCGGCACCCAACACCGTGGCCACCGCCACCTCATGCCCCGGCTGGACCTTCAGGTATTCGCCGATACTGCCGAAAAGACCTGCGCCACTGTGGTTCTTCTGCAGCCAGGCGGCACCGTCACGCCGGTCCAGGCTGACCGAGAGCGCCTCGATGCGGGCTCGCAGAGATGCCACCTGCCGTTCGGCGGCACGCTCGGCGGCCTGCAACTCGGCAACCCGTTCGTCGGCGAGCCGCAGCGCTGCCACCGAACGGTCATGCTGCTCGTCCAGGCCCACCTCACCGGCGTCGAGTTCGCCGACGCGGCTCTGCACGGTCTCGAATTCGGCTTTCGCCTGTTGGGCTTTGGCGGCGGCTTCCTCGATGTTGACCGACAGGCGCATCACCCCGTCGTCGATCGACTCGACGCGGGTGCGCATGGTGTCGACCTGCCCGGCCAACCGCGCCAGACCTTCACGCCGATCGGCCTCGGCGCGCGCGGCCGCCAGATGCGCCCGCTCGGCCTCGGCGGCGAGTTGCTCACGCTCGGCCAGCTCGGCACGGGCGGTCTCCAAGACGATGCGCGATTCCTCGAGCTCACCGAGCAGCTCCATTTCGAGCTCGGCAACCTCGTCGGCCTCGGCTTCCAGCGCTTCGGGGTCCTGCCCGGTGGACACCTCGGTCTCGGCCTCGAACAACTGGGCCCGGTCGGTCGCGATGCGCACGGTCGCGCTCAGCCGTTCGGCCAGGGCCGAGGCTCGGAACCAGGTCTGCTGGGCCGCTTCGGCGCGACGGGTCAGTTCGGCGACGGCGGCCTCGTGCGCCTGCAGCTCGACGGTTGCGGCTTCCAACCGGACGGTCGCCTCGTCGTGCTCGCGACGCAGCGTGGTCTCGGCCTGGTTGGTGTTGTGGAACTCGACCTGGCGCCGCACCAGATCATCGGCGGCCAGCCGCAGCCGGGCATCGCGAAGATCTGCCTGGATCGTCGCCGCGCGACGCGCCATCTCGGCCTGACGGCCCAACGGCTTGAGCTGGCGGCGCAACTCGGTGGTCAGATCGGTCAGGCGCGCCAGGTTCGCCGCCATCGAGTCGAGCTTGCGGACCGCCTTTTCCTTGCGTTTGCGGTGTTTGAGAACCCCGGCGGCCTCCTCGATGAAGGCGCGGCGGTCCTCGGGACGCGACTCCAGGATCTCGGCGAGCTTGCCCTGGCCGACGATGACGTGCATCTCGCGGCCGATACCGGAGTCGCTGAGCAGCTCCTGGACATCCATCAGCCGGCAGCTGCTGCCGTTGATCTCGTATTCACCTGCGCCGTCACGGAACACGCGGCGGGTGATCGACACCTCGGAGTACTCGATGGGCAGCGCGTTGTCGGAGTTGTCGATGGTCAGCGTCACCTCGGCGCGGCCCAGCGGTGCCCGCGAGGACGTGCCGGCGAAGATGACGTCTTCCATCTTGCCGCCACGCAGGGTCTTGGCACCCTGCTCGCCCATCACCCAGGTCAGGGCGTCGACAACGTTCGACTTGCCCGACCCGTTCGGGCCGACGACGCAGGTGATGCCGGGTTCGAAGCGCAGAGTCGTCGGCGAAGCGAAGGACTTGAAGCCCTTCAGCGTCAGACTCTTGAGGTGCACGGCGATTTACCCTACCGCCGAGTCGGCTACCGTTCGCGAAACCCCGTCATCGTGGCGTCGGCGTCGGTCCAATCTGCGACGACGTGATCCACCGACCCCGGCGTCTGCCCGCTGCGCAGCAGCTCAAGCAATCGCTGACATTTCTCGCGCGGCCCCTGGGCGATCACGTGCACGCGGCCGTCGGGCCGATTCGAAGCAAACCCGGTCAGGCCCAGCTCCAGCGCCCGCGACCGGGTCCACCACCGGAATCCCACGCCCTGCACATGACCGTGCACCCAGGCGCTCAGGCGCACCTCGGTATCGGGTCCGTTCGCGGGGAGTTCCGGTCCGGTCATCGAGTGGTGACTTCGAACTTCACCTCAGTGCCCGATTTGAGGGTACGGCCGACCGTGCAGACCTGGTCGATCGCTCGCTCGACCACCGTCAGCAAGCGGGCCACCTCGGTTTCGGAGAGGTTCGACAAGTCGATCTCGAGTTTCTCCTCCAGCAGCGGGTAACGCTCCTGCTCACGATCCGGCGGCCCGGACACCCGGATGGTCGCCGGATAATCGTCGCCCAGGCGGCGGCGCAGCGGCTGGTCGCTGGACATGCCGCTGCATGCCGCCAGGGCGATCTTCAGCAATTCCCCCGGGGTGAACACGCCCTCGACATCCTCGCTGCCGATGAGTACCTCTGCACCGCGTGAACTACGCCCGACATACCTGCGTACACCGGTGCGGTCAACCCAAAGTTCGGTCATGCGGTATTTCTACACGTCCCCGGGCAGGGTTATTCCGCCGGTGACGACCGCCGACTCACCTCGATGCTCACGCTTCAACACGACGGCGGAGCACACGGCGACGATAGACTCGACGGACCGACTTTCGCCGAGGAGCACCGTGACCTATCCGCCGAGCAATCCGCCCACCCCGCCGTCGGGTTCTCCTGACCCGTGGCAGCAGCCGTACCAGCAGGGCGGGCCTCAGGGATATCCGAACACCGGTGGCAATCCTGCGCAGCCCTTCGGGGCGCCCCAGCAGCCGCAACAGCCGTACGGCTCACCTTTCGGGGGACCTCAGCCGTCGCAGCAGTCGCAACCGCCGTTCGGGGGGCCACAACAGCCCTTCGGCGCACCGCAACAGCCTCAAGGCCCCTTCGGCGCACCGTATGGAGCCGCCCAGCAACCGTACGGAGCTCCCTATGGGGCTCAGCCCTACGGGCAGCAGCCGTACGGCTACCCCACTCCGCAGCCGCCCAAAGGTGGCAACGGCAAGTGGATCGCGATCGCCGCTGCGGTACTCGCGGTGGTGGTAGTGGTCGGTGCGGTCCTCATCTTCGCGTTGGGCGGCGATTCGAAATCGAGCAGCCGCACCAGCGCGGGATCATCGTCGTCGAGCGAGACTTCCGAAGAACAGGAGGTCCGCGAATTCCTCGAGACGGTGATGGCGGACAAGGGCGACTTCAAGGACGCCCTGCCCTACTTCTGCCAGGCAGACCAGGACCTGTTCGAAAAGGTCGGCGGTTTGGACGCCATCGACATTCCCCACGACAACACCAGCGCTGACGAGACCGCACAGATCGACAAGATCACGGTGAACGGCGACAAGGCGACGGTGGATCTGTCTACCAGCAGAGGCGCAGCCAAGTTCTACCTGCGCAAGGAGGACGGATCGTGGAAGATCTGCATGACCGACTCGCCGGGCATGCCCAGCATGCCGTGAGCGGCGGCATGCAGCCGAGATATCAGCCCCGGGGACGGGGCTGACATTTCGGGCAGTAGAACGACGACCGGTTCATGAACTTGTCGCGGCGCATCACCGCACCGCACCGTCGGCACGGCTGACCTTCGCGACCGTAGGCATCCAAAGAGCGTTCGAAGTAACCGGATTCACCGTTGACGTTGACATACAGCGAATCGAACGACGTCCCGCCCTGGCTCAGTGCATCGGTCATCACCTCTGCTGCGGCGTCGAGCAACTCGGCCAGCCTGCGGCGTGGTAGCAGTGCAGCGGTTCTGGCGCCGTTGATCTTGGTCCGCCACAGCGCCTCATCGGCGTAGATGTTGCCGATACCGGACACCACGGTCTGATCGAGTAGCTGGCGTTTGATCTCCGAGTGCTTACGCCGCAACACGTTGACCACGTGTTCGCGGTCGAACAGCGGGTCGAGCGGATCGCGGGCGACGTGCGCCACCGGTTGCGGCACCGCGGTGCCGTCGACCGTCACCAACTCGGCCAGTTGCCAGCCTCCGAACGTACGTTGGTCGACGAAGCTCAAGGCCGTACCGTCGTCGAGCAGCGCCGCGATCCGAAGGTGCCGATCGTCGCGGATCGGACCCAGCAGCATCTGACCGCTCATCCCCAGGTGCACCACCAAGGCGTCGGTCTCGTCGCCCTCGTCCTCCCCCAGCGTCAACCACAGGTATTTGCCGCGGCGACCGGTTCCGGTGATGCGGGCGCCGAGCAACCGGGCAGTCAGGTCAGCGGGGCCGGCCTCATGACGGCGTACGGCACGGGGATGATGCACCCGTACCGCCGAAATTGATTTGCCCGCAACATGTTCCTGCAAGCCGCGGCGGACTACCTCTACCTCGGGCAGCTCTGGCATCGGTGCTCACGCATTGTCGAGTGCATTCCACGCTGCCGCGGCAGCCTTGAGTTCGGCCTCTTTCTTGTTGCGCCCGACACCTCTGCCGTATTCGACGTCGGCCACCACCACGACCGCCGAGAACTCCTTGTCGTGATCGGGTCCGGTCGAGGTCACCACATAGCTGGGGGCCCCGAGGCCCCGGGATGCGGTCAGCTCCTGCAAGCTGCTCTTCCAATCCAGCCCGGCGCCCAGTGTCGGCGCCGTATCGAGCAGCTCACCGAACAACCGCAGGATCACCTCACGGGAAGTGGTCAGACCGTGCTGCAAATAGATTGCGCCGAGCAGGGATTCGACACCATCGGCGAGGATGCTCGACTTGTCGGCACCGCCGGAGTTCTCCTCGCCCTTGCCCAGGAACAGATGGCTGCCGAGACCGCCGTCGGTGAGCCCCCGGCCGACATCGGCCAGCGCCTGGGTGTTGACGATGCTGGCGCGAAGCTTCGCCAGGTCGCCTTCCGAGCGTTCGGGATGGCGGTGGTAGAGCTCCTCGGTGATCGTCAATCCGAGCACCGCGTCGCCGAGAAACTCCAGCCGCTCGTTGGTCGGCACGCCGCCGTTCTCGTAGGAATAGCTGCGATGAGTCAACGCGATGGTGAGCAATTCTGCCGGTAGGTCGACGCCGAGCGCCTCCAGCAGATCCGCATGCGGGTCGGTCACTTGTCGCCCCCGGGGCGCTCTTCGTCGGGCAGCATCGCGGCAAGCTTCGCCCAGCGGGGATCGATCTTGTCGTGGTGATGTCCCGGCTCGGCGGTGGCCAGCGCAACTCCGCAGTCGGGGCACAAGCCTGGGCAGTCCGGACGGCACAACGGAGAGAACGGCAATGCCAGCCCGACAGCATCGATGATCGGCTGTTCCAGGTCGACGGTGTCGGCTTGACCGGAGCCACCGACCCGCCCCATTTCGTCGGCCTCGGTCGTCTCGTCGGTGGTGCTGTCGGGATACGCGTATAGCTCGGTCAGCTCGATCTGGACGTCGCCGGTGAGCTCGGTCAGGCAGCGCGCGCATTCACCGACGGTGGGTGCCGATACCGTTCCGCTGACCAGCACACCCTCCGAAACCGACTGCAACTGCAGGTCGAGTTCGAGTGGCGCCCCTTTCTCGATGGCGACCAACTCGACACCGATGCGTACCGGGCTGGGCACAGTCTCCTGGTACGGCAGGAAGGAACCCGGTCGCCGGCCCAGTCGGGAGACATCGATGACCAGCGGTGACCGGGAACCGGTGCGCTTTTCAGGCCCCTCCCGACCGGACGATTTCGCGTGCGTCGCCATGCATCGATCCTACGGCGGCGTCAGACCGCACCATGACGCAGTGCGTGCCGGCCCGGCGGCGTCGTCAGCGGGTGGCGTAGTCGTGTGTGCCCGCAGTCGTGCGCAGCTGGTGACGTCCCCGGCCGACGGAACGCAACGTGCCGTTGAGGAAGTCCTCGAACTCCGCCAGTTTGCTGTCGACGTAGATGTCGCATTCGCCGCGCAGCCGGTCGGCTTCGGCGTGCGCCGCGTCGATGAGACGGGTGGCCTCGGCCGTCGCCGTCGAGACGATCTCGGTCTGCGACACGAGGCGCTGCTGCTCCTTGATGCCCTCTTGCACGGCCTTCTCGTAAGACAGGTTGCCGTTCTCGATCAGGCGGTCGGCCTCAGCCTTGGCCCGGCCCGTGGTCGCGTCGTACTCGCGCTTCGCCACGGCCGCCTGCCGCGCAGCCTCTTCGCGCGCCTCGCCGACCATGCGCTCACTGTGCTGGCGAGCCTCGGCGACCATCCGGTCCGCCTGGGCCTTGGCATCGGCCAGCAGCCGGTCGGCCTCACTCCTGGCGTGGTTGAGCATGCCGTCCGCATCGGCGTTGACCTTCGCCATCACCGACTCCGAATGCTCCTTGGCCTCACGCAACAGCGAGTCACGCGCATCGAGCACGTCCTGCGCATCGTCGAGTTCGCCCGGGATGGCGTCTTTGATGTCATCGATCAGCTCGAGGACATCGCCGCGCGGAACCACGCAACCGGCGGTCATCGGCACACCGCGCGCTTCTTCGACGATCGCGCCGAGCTCGTCGAGCGCTTCAAAAACTCGGTACACGGCAAAACCCTCCAGGTCGTCGTTGTCAGTGACTAGTGTGCCTGGTGTTACGCCTGTGACTTGGGAGCACAATCGGTGTGTCGCCCGGGGCAGTCCTGAACCCGCCGATACGGCAAAGTCATCGCATCGCCGCGGCAATCAGATCCCGTGCGCGGTCGAGCATCGAGGCGAACGGTCCTACGGCGAAATTGAGCCCGGCCGACTCCACCCCGGGATGCGGACGGGTAGGAGCGATCGCCTCGGCCGCCTGCACAGCCTTGACCAGCCGCTGGAGTTCATCAGCGTCGAGCTTTCGGTGCAGCTTGTTGAACTCTTCGTGTTCCTCGTGTTCGGCGTGGTCGACCACGGCGTCGCGGAACTTGGCGAGCTCGGTGAGGAATTCGGCGGAATCGAAGTCCATGCTCTCCAGCTTGGACAGCTGTTCCTTGGCGGCGTGCTCTTCGTGCAGGCGCGCGTCGACGATCTCGTCGCCGTCGGTCACCTCGCGGCGCACCCGCGGATGCACGACCATCTCCTCGGCGGTCTCGTGCACCGCCAGCAGCTGCCGCAATTCGACGAAGGCCTTTTCGCGGGCCTCGACGGTGGAGGCCGAGAACACCTCCTCGAACAAGTCTTTGATCAGGTTGTGCTGGTCCTTGAGGAACTTCACGACATCGTCGGTGGATTGAACGAATGTGTTGGGCACAGCGGAACCTCCGCGGATCGGGTTTCAGGTCGGGGCGCATGGGCTGAGCGCCACCCGATCCAGATACCCGTCGGCGGGCTGGGCTAACCGCCGAGTTTCTCCTGCAGCCGACGATTGACCGGCTCCGGGAGCAACGCCGAAACGTCACCGCCCAGGGAGGCGACCTCCTTGGCCAACGAGGACGACACGAACGAGTACTGCGGCGTGGTGGCCACGAAGAACGTGTCGACGCCTGCGACATGTTTGTTCATCTGAGCCATCTGCAGCTCGTACTCGAAATCGGTGCCGGTGCGCAGCCCCTTGACGATCGCGGTCAGTCCCCTGGCCTTGACGAAGTCGACCACCAGGCCCTGCCCGGACTCGACCCGCAGATTCGGCAGGTGTGTCGTCGACTCTTCGATCATCGCCATCCGCTCGTCGAGATCGAACATCCCTTTCTTGTTGGGGTTCACCAGAACCGCCACCACGACCTCGTCGAACTGTGCGGCCGCACGCTCGAAGATGTCGACATGGCCAAGGGTTACCGGGTCGAAGGAGCCGGGGCATACCGCGCCACTCATGGGTGACGACGCTACAGGCCCCACCCCCGCGGCCGAGCCGCTAGGCCACTTCGGCGAGTTCGACCCGGGTATCGCCGTAGCGCCGCACGCTCAGCTCATCCCAGCCTGCCGGCCAGCTCACCGGCCCACTAGATGACCGCCGCTCCACCAGAACGAGGGTGCCCGCGGCTACCCAACCGGCGCTGGCCAGCGCCGCGAGCATCGCATCGACCGCGGCGTCATCCAGGTCGTACGGCGGGTCGGCGAACACCAGATCGACCGGCCGCGTAGCACCTCCGGCCAATACCGTGTCGACATTGCCCCGGCGTACCGACGCGTTACGCACACCGAGCGCAGAAATGTTCTCGGCGATCACCGCGGCCGCGCGAGCATCCGCCTCGACGAAGGTCGCCGAGGTGGCGCCCCGCGAAAGTGCTTCCAGGCCAAGCGCTCCCGAACCGGCGTACAGATCCAGCACCGACAAGCCGGTGAAATCCACCCGCGCGGTCAACGCGTTGAACACTGCTTCGCGGACCCGGTCTGAAGTCGGCCGGGTACCGCTACGGGGCACCGCGATCCGACGGCCACCGAGCACCCCCGCGATGATGCGGGTCAGCTCGATCCCCCGGCCGCTTCGCTTTTGCCCGCCGAACCGGTCACCACTACCAGTAGGTCGCCGCCTTCGACTTGTGCGGTGGCGGACACGGCGACGCGTTGCACGGTGCCGGCTTTGGGGGCGGTGATGGCGGCTTCCATTTTCATCGCTTCGATGGTGGCGATGGTCGCGCCGGCCTCGACGGTGTCGCCTGCGGCGACCCCGACGGTGACCACCCCGGCGAACGGGGCGGCGATGTGGTCGGGATTGGTGCGATCAGCCTTCTCCGCGGTCGGGACCTCGCTGGCGATGCTGCGGTCACGCACGGTGATGGGACGCAGTTGCCCGTTGAGGATGCACATCACCGTGCGCATGCCGCGCTCGTCGGCATCGGAGATCGCTTCCAGCCCGATCAGCAACTGCACCCCGCGTTCCAATTCGACGCGGTGTTCCTCGCCGTAACGCAGCCCGTAGAAGAACTGGTTGGCACTCAAACCCGAGGTGTCGCCGTATTCCTCACGGTGGGCCTCGAATTCCTTGGTCGGCCCAGGGAACAACAACCGGTTCAACGCCGCCTGACGTTTGGGCCCGGGCGCGGCCAGCAGCGCCTCATCGGTGACCGAGAGCTCCTGGACCGGTCTGGCCGGCCCCCGCCCCTCAAGAGCCTTGCTGCGCAACGGCTCCGGCCATCCCCCCGGCGGGTCACCCAGCTCGCCACGCAGAAACCCGATCACACTGTCGGGGATGTCGTAGCGGGCCGGGTCGGCGGCGAACTCGGCCGCGCTGACCCCCGCCCCCACCAGCGCCAACGCCAGATCCCCGACCACCTTGCTCGACGGGGTCACCTTCACCAACCGGCCCAGCACCCGATCAGCGTCGGCGTAAGCCGTTTCGATCTCCTCGAACCGGTCCCCCAGCCCCAGCGCGATGGCCTGCTGACGCAGATTAGACAGCTGCCCGCCGGGAATCTCGTGGGTGTACACCCGCCCGGTCGGCGCCGGCAGCCCCGATTCGAACGGGGCGTACACCTTGCGCAACGCCTCCCAGTAGGGCTCCAGATCACAGACCGCATCCAGCGACAGGCCCGTGTCGAACTCGGTGTGCGCCGCCGCGGCCACGATCGAGGACAACGCCGGCTGGCTGGTGGTGCCGGCCAACGGTGCGGCCGCACCATCGACCGCCGAGGCCCCGGCCTGCCAGGCCGCCAGATAGGTCGCCAACTGCCCACCGGGGGTGTCATGGGTGTGCACGTGCACCGGCAGGTCGAAACGCGACCGCAAGGCCGAGACCAGCAGGTGCGCCGAATGTGGGCGCAACAACCCGGCCATGTCCTTGATCGCCAGCACATGCGCGCCCGCCTCGACGATCTGCTCGGCCAGCTTCAGGTAATAGTCCAGGGTGTAGAGGTTCTCGCCCGGATCGGACAGATCGCCGGTGTAGGACATCGCGACCTCGGCGACCGCGGTGCCGGTGTCGCGGACCGCATCGATCGCCGGACGCATCGACTCGATGTTGTTGAGCGCGTCGAAGATCCGGAAAATATCGATGCCGGTGGCGGTGGCCTCTTGCACGAACGCCGAGGTCACCAACTCCGGATACGGGGTGTAGCCCACGGTGTTGCGCCCGCGCAGCAGCATCTGCAAACAAATGTTGGGCACCGCCTCGCGCAGGGCGGCCAGCCGCTCCCACGGGTCCTCTTTCAAAAACCGCAGCGCCACATCGTAGGTCGCGCCACCCCAGCACTCGATCGAGAGCAGCTGCGGCATCATCCGCGCCACATACGGCGCCACCTTCAACAAACCGGTCGACCGCAGCCGGGTGGCCAACAACGACTGATGCGCATCACGGAACGTCGTATCCGTCACCCCGACAGCAGGCGAATCCTTGAGCCACTGGGCAAAGCCCTGCGGCCCCAACTCGACCAGCCGCTGCTTGGACCCCGCCGCCGGCGGCGCCTCCAAATCGATCACCGGCAACTTGTCCTGCGGGTACACCCCCGTCGGGCGTTCGCCGTTGGGCTTGTTCACCGTGACATCAGCCAGGTAATTCAAAATCTTGGTACCGCGGTCAGCCGGGGTGTGCGCGGTCAACAGCTGCCGACGGTCATCGATGAACGACGTGGTGACCCGCCCGGCCCGGAAATCGGGATCCTCGATCACCGCCTGCAAAAACGGAATGTTCGTCGACACCCCACGAATCCGGAACTCCGCCAACGCCCGGCGCGCCCGCGCCACCGCGGTGGAGAAATCCCGACCCCGACACGTCAGCTTGACCAGCATCGAGTCGAAATGCGCCAACACCTCCGCCCCGACATTGGTACCGCCGTCCAGACGCACCCCCGCACCGCCAGGTGAGCGGTAGGCGGTGATCCGCCCGGTGTCCGGACGGAATCCGTTGGCCGGATCCTCGGTCGTGATCCGGCACTGCATCGCCGCCCCACGAATCACCAGCGAATCCTGGCTCAAACCCAGATCCGCCAGCGACTCACCGGCCGCGATCCGCAACTGCGAACCCACCAGGTCCACATCGGTGATCTCCTCGGTCACCGTGTGCTCCACCTGAATCCGCGGATTGCACTCGATGAACACGTGATGGCCACGCTCATCGAGAAGAAACTCGATGGTGCCCGCACACGAGTAACCGATGTGCCGGGCCAACGCGACCGCGTC
Source organism: Mycolicibacterium senegalense (assembly GCF_019645875.1). Lineage (GTDB taxonomy): Bacteria > Actinomycetota > Actinomycetes > Mycobacteriales > Mycobacteriaceae > Mycobacterium > Mycobacterium senegalense. The sequence goes on from NZ_CP081000.1 coordinate 3,856,381, forward strand.
CGCGCAGATCCGTTCCCGCAAACCGGGATCCAGGTTCGGTGCCGGCGCCAGCTCGATCACCTTCTGGTGCCGGCGCTGCACACTGCAATCCCGCTCGAACAAATGCATCACATTGCCGGCCGTATCGGCCAGAATCTGCACCTCGATATGACGCGGATTGATGACCGCCTGCTCCAGATACACCGCAGGGTCACCGAACGCGGACTCCGCCTCACGCGACGCCGCCTCCACCGCCTCGGCCAACGCCTCGGAATCGGTGACCCGGCGCATCCCGCGCCCACCACCGCCGGACACCGCCTTGACGAACAGCGGGAATTCCATATCGGCTGCCGCAGCGACCAATTCATCCACCGACGACGACGGCGCCGAGGACGCCAACACCGGCAAGCCCGCTGCCCGCGCCGCCTCGATCGCCCGCGACTTGTTCCCCGTCAACTCCAACACCTGAGCCGAAGGCCCCACAAAGGTGATACCGGCCTGCGCACACGCCGACGCCAACTCCGGATTCTCCGACAAAAACCCGTAACCCGGATAAACCGCATCGGCCCCGGAATGCTTAGCCACCCGGATGATCTCGTCCACCGACAAATACGCCCGCACCGGATGGCCGACCTCACCGATCTGATACGACTCGTCAGCCTTCAACCGATGCAACGAATTGCGATCCTCATACGGATACACCGCCACCGTCGCGATGCCCAACTCATAAGCAGCACGAAACGCACGGATCGCGATCTCGCCACGATTGGCGACCAGCAGTTTGGAAATCACGGGTAGACCTAACCGACAAGTTATTTCGGAAGTGTTACAGCAGCGTTGACCAGTATTCCCAGAAACGCACCAAGATCAACAGCACAAGTGAGGTGAACCAGATCGCCACGATCGACCAGCGCCACTGGTAGACCGCCCGGGCGACGGCATTGGTGTGCAACGGCCGAAGCGCGATGGAACTGGTGACCACCAACAGCGGGATGGTCACCGCCCACACCACCATGCAGTACGGGCACAGGGCGCCGATGCGGTAGAGGCTCTGGAAGATCAGCCAGTGCACCATGACCGCACCGAGCAGAGTCCCGGCCGCAAACCCCCCCCAGTACCAGCGGGGCAAGCGGACACCTGCGACTGCCAGCACGCCGGTGACCAGGGTGAGCGTGAACGCGACCACCCCGATCAGCGAATTGGGGAATCCGAAGACCGACGCCTGCGGGGTGGTCATCACCGAACCGCAGGAGATGACCGGGTTGATGCTGCAGGACGGGACATAGGACGGATCGATCAGCAGCTCGATCTTCTCGACCGTGAGTGCCAGCGCCGCCGCCAAACCGAGGACACCTGCGATGAGCACCCAGACGGCACTGGCCTTGACCACGGCTACGCCGCGGGGCTCCTCGGTTCCCACCTCGTCCAGTTCGGCGGCGGTGTCGCTCATGGGTTGGCCGGAGCCGGGGCGGGTGTGGCCGGAGCAGGCGCGGCGGGAGCTCCTGGAGCAGGCGCTGCCGGTGCGCCGGGGCCGGGCGCCGGGCCGTTCAACGCGGGCACGTCACCGACGATCTCTTTCACCTTCGCGATCAGCGCGTCAGGGGTGCTCGGGTTGTATTCCTCGCCGTTGAATTTGACGGTCGGAGTCGAGTTGATACCGGTGGCCGCGGCCATGCCCTGCACCATCTCCACGTAGCGCCCCTTGGTGATGCAGTCGGGAACGTCCCCGGCCGCACCGGCCTGGCGGGCCAGCTCGATGATCCGGCCGTTGTCCGGGTAGACACCGCTGCCCTCCTCAGGCTGGATACCCGGGGTGAAAAGCGCGGAGTGGAAGCGGCGGAACGCTTCGACGGACTCGTCGGCGATGCAGTACGCAGCGCCACCGGCCCGGGACGAGTAGCCGTTGCCGGCTTTATCCAGAATCGCCACCATGTGGTAGTCGACGGCCACTGCACCGGAGTCGATGAGCTTGTTGATGGTCGGGCCGAACTGCTGCTCCAGATGACCGCAGGCGGGGCACAGGAAGTCCTCGAAGAGGCTCAGCGTCACCTTGGGCTCCGAAGTGCCCTCTTTGGTGATCACGTTGGGCGCTGCGACGTGCACGGCCCTGGCCTCACCGGAAGCCGGCCGCTTGTGGCCGGTCATCACGATGTAGAGCACCAGGCCGACGGCGAACAGCACCACCACGGCTGTCAGCCCGATCTGAACCCACAGGTTGCGCTTGCGGTCAGCCGCTTTGAGGTCGTACTTCGCGGTCTTCTTCGGTTTGGCCACGTCGACAAGCGTACCGGCGTCGACAGGTCAACTTTCGGCGTGGCTGAGATGTGCGCGCAGCGCGGAGATCATCGCCCCCGTGGCGGTGGCGCTGCCGCCACCCAGGGGAAAGAAGCTGGCGAAAGCGTGGATCATCGAGCGCTCCTCACGGAGGTCGACAACCACCCCGGCGTCGCGCATCGCCCTGGCGTATCGGTTGCCCTCGTCCCGCAACGGATCGAAGCCCGCGGTGACCACCAGCGCCGGAGGTAAGCCGGACAGATCCTCGCTGAGCAGCGGTGACACCATCGGGTCCTCGGCCGACACCTCAGCGCCGTCGAGGTAGTGCCCGGCGAACCAGTCCATGTCACGTTTCTTCAGGAAGTAGCCGTCGGCGAACAGCGTCTTGGATCGCGTGTCGCTCGACATGTCGGTGACCGGATAGAGCAGCAACTGCAGCGCCGGCAGCGGCAGTTCGGAATCGCGGGCCTGCTGGGTCACTACGGCGGCCAGGTTGCCGCCCGCACTGTCCCCGCCGACCATGATGCGCGTGGCACCCAGGCCGGCGGCGTGGTCGAGCGCCCAGCGGTAGGCGGCGTAGGCGTCGTCGACAGCGGCCGGCGCCTTGTGCTCGGGCGCGAGCCGATAGTCCACGGAGATCACCTGGATCCCGCCGTCTCGGCAGATCAACCGGCACAGACTGTCGTGGGTATCGAGGTCGCCGATCACGAAACCACCGCCGTGGAAGTACAGCAGCAACGCCGATATCGCCGGGGAACCGCTGCCGTCGGGGACATACCGTCGCGCCCGCATCGGCCCGGCCGGCCCCGGAATCGAAATCTCGGTGACGTCCGCACGGATTCGGGTCTTCATCATTCCCGCTGTGACCGCCAGCGCCGCTCGGGAAACGGCGACACCGGATTCCGGACTGTAGTCGGCAACCAGTCCGCCGACTCCGGCCGCGTGTTGGGCGGCCAGTGTCAGCTGCAACGTCGTGTCCAGTGTGTTGCCGTCGACAGTCACCGACCGCCCGCCCAGCATCAGCCTCTTGACCTGATCCGGGATCCGCGGAATCGCGGCCAAGGTCAATCCCGTGGCCCGCTCCAGCAGCTTCTGTTTGACCACATCCCGGCCATGACCATCATGTCCGCCTCCGACTGGTCCGCCTGGCAGACTTTCAGTCATGGCTGCTCCTTCTGTGAGTCCTCGTGTCACGCTCAACGACGGTAATTCGATACCGCAAGTCGGACTGGGGGTATGGCAGACCCCCGCCGAGGAGACCGAACGCGCGGTGACGGCCGCACTGCAGGCAGGCTATCGGCACATCGACACCGCGGCCGCCTACCGCAACGAGGCCGAGACCGGCCGCGGCCTGGCCAACTCCGGGGTCCCCCGCGAAGAGGTGTTCCTGGTGACCAAGCTGTGGAACAGCGACCAGGGATATGACTCCACCCTGGCCGCGTTCGACGCGAGCCTGGATCGGCTGGGCGTCGACTATCTCGATCTGTATCTGATCCACTGGCCGGTACCCGCCAACAACGCCTATGTCGACACGTTCAGGGCGTTCGCGCACCTGCACGATCAGGGCCGGGTCCGCTCTATCGGGGTGAGCAATTTCGAGCCCGAACATCTCAACGTGCTCATCGACTCCACCGGCATCGTGCCCGCGGTCAACCAGATCGAGTTGCACCCGCTACTACCGCAGCACGAGCTTCGTGAGGTGCACGCCAGGCTCGGCATCGCGACCGAGGCGTGGAGTCCGTTGGGGCAGGGGTCGCTGCTCACCGATCCGGTGATCACACAGATCGCCGAACGGCACGGTAAAACCCCCGCACAGGTACTGATTAGGTGGCATATCCATCTGGGTAATATCGTCATCCCGAAGTCGGTGAACCCCGAGCGGATTGTCAGCAATTTCGACGTGTTCGATTTCGATCTGGACGAAACGGACATGGCGGCCATCGCCACGTTGGAGACAGACACCCGCCTGGGTCCCGATCCGCGAACCTTCAACTTCACAGGATAGGTGACATGACCTCCTCGGACGGGGCTGCGATTCCCACCGTCACGCTCAACGACGAACGCACGATCCCCGTGGTCGGCCTGGGCGTCGGCGGTCTCTCGGACTCTGAGGCCGAGCGCGTGGTGTCCGCGGCGCTGGAGGCCGGCCACCGGTTGATCGACACCGCGGCGGCCTACGGCAACGAAGCCGGTGTCGGGCGCGCCATCGCGGCGTCGGGCATACCCCGCGAGGAAATCTCGGTCACCACCAAACTGGCCATCACCGATCACGGCTTCCAGTCCTCCCAGAACGCCGCACGAGCCAGCCTCGAACGGCTGGGCCTGGACTATGTCGACCTCTACCTGATCCATTGGCCGGGCAACGATGTCGGCAAGTACGTCGACAGCTGGGGTGGCCTGATGGCGCTCAAGCAGCAGGGATTGGCGCGCTCCACCGGCGTGTCCAATTTCAGCCCCGAGAATCTCTCGACGATCGTCGACCTGACGTTCACGGCGCCCGCGGTCAATCAGATCGAGCTGCACCCGTTGCTGAATCAGAGCGACTGGCGGGCAGCCAACGCCCGCTACAACGTCGTCACGGAGGCCTACAGCCCCCTCGGCGTCGGCAATCTGCTCGACAACCCGGCGGTCACGGCCATCGCCGAGGCGCACGGCAAGACGCCGGCGCAGGTGCTGATCCGCTGGAGCATCCAGCTGGGCAACATCGTGATCTCCCGATCGACCGATCCCGAGCGCATCGCGTCCAATTTCGACGTGTTCGGTTTCGAGCTGACGAGCGAACAGATGGACAGCCTCAACGGTCTCGACGACGGCACCCGGTTCCGGCCGGACCCGGCGACTTTCACGGGCTGACCGAATCCGCGCGGAGAGTCAACCCACCGGGCAGGTTGCGGCCGCCTCGCGCAGGACGCCTGCCGAGGCCGCGTCGATCGGAAGCGCGTAGCCGCGCAGCACCTCGGCGAACTGCACCGCGTATTGGCACCAGAACGCGCGGTTGGGTGGCATCCAGTGGGCAGGTTCCTGGTCTCCCTTGTCCTGATTGGGTTTACCGGCAACCGCGAGCAGATTGGCCGGGTCGTTGGCGAAACGGAGTCGCATATCGTCCGGCCAGTCCCGGGCCCCGAGATCCCACGCCAACGCCAGCGGCACGATGTGGTCGATCTGTACCGAGGCGCCGGTCTGATTGCCGCGGACGAATGACACGACCGCGTTCGTGTACGGATCGTGCAGTGTGCCCGTCGCCACTGCGGTCGGGCACCGCTTGATCGCGACGAAGGTCTTGTCCACCAGGTCGCGGTTGAGGATGTCGTTACGGGTGTCGCAGCCGTTGTGCCCGCCGGGCGCACTGTTGTCGTCGTCCCAGGATTCGCCGAACGCCGCACGACGGTAATCGTTGCCGCGCACCCGCACCGGAATCTGCGGCACGCCGGCCAGCAGGTCGATGCCGGCTGCCACGGTGGGCGGCTGCGCTTGAGCGACGAACCGCGCGACGTTGTGCGTCGACGTGGTCACCTGAACGGCCACCACCACCGCGAGTGCGACGGCCGCCACCAGCCACCACACCCGTCGGTTCGTCATGACTTGTCCAGGTACTCGACCCGGTCGGTGTTCACGAACTGCGCTGCCAGCAGATCCATTCCGGGATCGTGCGGGCTCTGTTCGTACCGTCGCTCGCAGAACTCCCTTGCCTCCTGGATCACTTCCAGATGATCACGCAGGGACAGGAAGCGCAGGTTGATGGCGCGCCCGGACTGGTTGAGGCCCAGCACATCTCCCTCCCGACGCTCATCGAGGTCGAGATCGGCGAGTGCAAAACCGTCCAGGGTCGCCGCCACGGCCTTGATCCGCTCACCTGCCTTGGAGGTCTCCGGCAGGCGGGTGGCCAGCAGGCACAAGCTGGGATGCTGCCCGCGACCGATCCGCCCGCGCAGCTGGTGCAGCTGGCTGACGCCGAACCGGTCGGCGTCCATCACCACCATCATGGTCGCATTGGGCACGTCGACGCCGACCTCGATCACGGTGGTGCACACCAGCACATCGATCTCGCCGGCTCGAAACAGCCCCATCACCGCGTCCTTCTCATCACCGGATAGCCGGCCGTGCATGAGCCCGAGCCGTAAGCCAGACAGCGGGCCCGTACTCAACCGGTCGAACAGGTCGATCACGGTGATGGGCGGTGGGCCGCCGCGGTTGTCGTTCTTGTCGGCGGGTTTGTCCGATTCGTCGATACGGGAGGCCACCACGTAGGCCTGCCGGCCGGCGTCGACCTCCTCGCGAATCCGGGCCCAGGCCCGGTCCAGCCAGGACGGCTGCTGTGAGACGAAGATGGTGTTGGTGGCGATGGGTTGCCGACCGCGGGGCAGCTCGCGCAGCGTCGACGTCTCCAGGTCGCCGTACACCGTGAGCGCCACCGTGCGCGGAATCGGCGTGGCCGTCATCACCAGCAGATGCGGAGTCAGGCCATCACGTGCCTTGGCGCGCAACGTATCCCGCTGCTCCACTCCGAAGCGGTGCTGTTCGTCGACGACCACCATGCCCAGGTTGTGGAACTCGACGGCCTCCTGCAGCAGTGCGTGCGTGCCGACGACGATGCCGGCCTGCCCCGCCGCCACCTGGGCGCGCACCGCGCGCTTCTGCGGTGCCGTCATCGACCCGGTGAGCAGCGCGACACCGGTTGCCGTCTCGGCACCGCCGAGTTCCCCCGCCATCGCCAGCGGCCCCAGCACGTCACGGATGGAGCGCGCATGTTGGGCCGCAAGGACTTCGGTGGGTGCCAACAAGGCGCATTGATAGCCCGCGTCGACCATCTGCAACATCGCCAGCACCGACACGATGGTCTTACCCGAACCCACCTCACCCTGCAGCATCCGGTTCATCGGGCGGGTCGAGGCCAGCTCGCCCGAGATCACCTCCAGCACTTCGGATTGCCCGGCAGTCAACTCGAAAGGCATCCGGGCGCGCATCGCAGCGGCCAGTCCGTGATCGACGGGTGGTGCGGCAGGGCCGGATTCGCTCAGCTCGCTGTAGCGCCGGCCCACCAATGCCCACTGGAGTCCGATGGCTTCGTCGAATGTGAGCCGCTCCTGGGCGCGTTCGCGCTCGAGGGTGTTCTGCGCCAGATGGATCGCCCGCAGTGCCTCGTCTTCGGTCATCAGATTGTGTTCGCGCACAAATGATTCCGGTAGCGGATCGGGAACCGGGTCGAGGACGTCGAGCGTCTGCCGCACACACGCGTAGATGTCCCAGCTCTGCACCTTGGCCGATGCCGGATAGATCGGGAAGAAGTCTCGCTCGAACTCGGCCAGCATCTCCTCCCCGGTAGCTCCCGATGCCGAGGCGATGGTTTTGAGCGACTTGGTCCCGATCTGCTTGCCAGACGGGGCGTTGAGGACCAGGAAGGCCGGGTGGTCCAACTGGAGGTTGTTGCGGAAGTACTTGACCTCGCCGGAGAGCATGAGCCGCGTACCGGTCGGCAACTTGTCGACCATCCATCCGGCGTTGAAGAACGTCGCCGTCACGGTGGGCCGATGCTCGCCCAAGGTGACCCGCAACCACGTTCGGCTCTTCGGCCGGCCCGTCTTCTTGCTGAAGGTCGGCTTCATCTCGCCGGTTTTGGTTTCGGTGATCACCTCGATGAACGTGACGTGCTCGCCCTCTTCAAAGTCGAGAGCCTCGCCCTCGCCACGCACTGACATCCCGTCGCTGTACTTGCGGGGATAGTGCCGCAGCAGATCGTTGACGGTGACGATGCCGAAGTGTTCTTCGAGAGGCTTGGCGGCGCGGGCGCCGAGCACGAAATCGAGACGGTCGCTGAGGCTGACCACTACTCCACCCCAATCAGCAGGGCGTCGCCCCGGTGGCCCGTGTGATAGGTGACCAACTCGGCGCCGAGGTGCTCGCGATGAACGTGCGCCTGCAGTGCCTCGCCCACGGCACCGTCCACACCATCACCGGTCAGCACCGTGATCAATTCTCCGCCCGCCACCATCAGCAGGTCGATCAATCCGGCTGCGGCCGTGGTGATATCAGACCCCACAATCAGCACCTCGTCGCCCGCGATACCGAGCCCGTCGCCCGGCTTGCAGGCACCCGCCCACGTCAGCGCCTCTTCGCTGGCGATCCGCACCGTCCCGTGCCGTGCGCCGGCGGCGGCCCGCGCCATGGTGTACCCGTCATCGACGGCTTGTCTGCTCTCGTCGTGGACCGCCAGCGCGGCCAGACCCTGCACCATCGACCCGGCCGGCACCGGCACGACATCGATACCGCGCCCGATCGCCGCCGTGCAGCCGGCCACCAGCTCCTCCGCGGCCACATAGCCGTTGGGCAGCACCATGATCTGGGCCGCCCCCACGTCGATCAAGGCACGCAACAACTGCTGTGCGCTGATGGGTTCGTCCGCCTTGGGCCGCAACACGTGCGCTCCCTCGCCGGCGAACAATTCGACGCCGCCGTCCCCGTCGACGACAGCCAGCACGGCCCGCTCACGGGCCCAGCCCCCCGCCGGAGTGAGGCCGGGGCCCACCGTCAGGGCGGTGATCTGGATGCGGCTCAGCGTCCCGACGGCCAGCCCGGCCTCGACCGCGGCCCCGGCGTCGTCGAGGTGGACGTGCACCGAGTACTGGTCGTTGCCGGAAGCGGCGATCGCGACCGACTCACCCATCTGCTCGAGCGCCGCCCGTAACCCCTCGACGGCGGGAGCGCCACAGCCCGTCAGCAGATACATCACCTCGAACTGCGGTGGGGCGTCACCGACGGCAAGGTCGGCCGGCGCCGGCGGAGCCTGCGGTGAGGACGGTGCGTACACCGGCCGGCGGGGCGCATGCCCCACCAACGTCGCCGTCATCGCGTCGAGCAGAACCAGCAGACCGCGCCCACCCGAATCGACCACACCGGCCTTGGCCAGCACGTCGAGTTGCTCCGGTGTGCGGTCCAGCGCGGTGGCCGCGGCATCACCCGCTGCCGCGGCCGCGTCAGCTACGTCGCCGCCTTCGGCCGCGCAGCGCTCGGCGGCCTGGGCCGCGGCCTCCAGCACCGACACGATGGTGCCCGGTACGGGCTCACCCATCGACGTACCGGCCAGGGCGGCCGCATGGCGCAGCGCCGCGCCCAGCAGCGCGGCGTCCACCATGGGCAGATCCCCGTCACGCCGGGCCGCGGCGTTGGTGATCGCCTCGGCCAGACCGAGCAGAATCTGCGACAGGATCACCCCGGAGTTGCCGCGGGCCCCCTGTAACGCGCCGGCCGCCAGCGCGCTCGCCAGCGCCGGAATGTCCCCGTCAACCGGTTCGGCGTCGATATGCGCCCATGCCGAACGCATCGTGAACAGCATGTTTGTCCCGGTGTCGGCATCGGCCACCGGGAAAACGTTGAGCCGGTTGATCTCGTCGGTATGGCTGATCAGGTCATCGACGGCGGTGTGGGCCCAGGCACGCAGAGCGGGGCCATCCAGCCGTCGAGCCGACATCGGACCTCCCAATCCCCATCAGATCCCACAGAATGGCGCGACCGTCCCCCGCAGCCACCGCCGTGGGCGCCAGCCTATCGAGTTGCGGCGACACACTTGATCAGAGCACCGTCAGCTGTGGACAACCTGGCGTCGTGTTCACGGGCCGTTTTGGCGATCCCCTGAGGTCCCGGTATTCTGATCAGGTTGTCGGGCTGAGCCCCGCCGTTTCCGGCGAGCGGGCCCAGACCCCCAAGGACTGAATTCGAGGAGTTGTTGATATGGCTGCCGTGTGCGATATCTGCGGAAAGGCCCCGGGCTTCGGCAAGTCGGTGTCGCACTCGCATCGGCGGACCAGCCGACGCTGGGATCCGAACATCCAGTCGGTGCGCGCGGTCGCGCGTCCGGGTGGCAACAAGCAGCGCGTGAATGCCTGCACCTCCTGCATAAAGGCCGGCAAGGTCTCGCGCGGCTGACGTCGCGCACCTCATCATCTGCGCGACAATTCCGTTTATCTGAGGTCACGGCGGGGTATCTCCCGCCGTTATGACCCCATGTCGTGCATCACACACACCGCTCTATGCGTTTGCTGCTGCCGTCGCGGTCGGCTCGATACTGACCGCGTGCGGTGGCACCGCCTCCGAGGACGATACGACCACGTCGGAGAGCCCTACAACCACCGAGGCGCCCGTGACCTCGGAAGACCCGGCCACCGAAACCGAGACCACGGTGATCGAGACCCCGGTATCGCCCGGGCCTGCATCGCCGCCGGCCGAGATGCCCGGCCCGCCGACCGAAGGCGACGGCGACGTGACCGTACAGATTCCGTCACCGGGCATCCCTTCGCCCCCGCCGGTACCGGCCCCGCCGGCCATCCCCGCCCCGCCGGCAGTGCCGATGCCCTGATTCTCAGGGCAGCCGCCAGTCGATCGGGTCGGCACCCTTGTGCTGCAACAGCTCGTTGGCACGGCTGAACGGGCGCGATCCGAAGAAGCCGCGCGACGCCGACAGCGGCGACGGATGCGGCGATTCGATCGTCACGCAGTCGCCTTCGGCCAGTAGTGGTTTCAGCGTGGACGCGTCACGGCCCCAGAGCACCGCCACCAACGGTTGATCGCGGGCGACCAGCGCCCGGATGGCACACTCTGTCACCGCTTCCCAGCCCTTGCCGCGATGGGAGGCCGGAGCGCCGGGAGCCACCGTCAGCACCCTGTTGAGAAGCATCACGCCTTGTTCGGCCCACGGCGTGAGGTCACCGTTGGCCGGCGACGGGTAGCCCAGATCCGCGGTGTACTCGGTGAAGATGTTCGTCAGGCTGCGCGGCAGCGGTCGGACATCGGCGCCCACCGAGAAACTGAGGCCGACAGCATGCCCCGGCGTCGGATACGGATCCTGACCGACGATCAGCACGCGCACCTTGTCGAACGGAAAAGTGAAGGCGCGCAGGACATTCTGACCGGTGGGCAGATAGCGTCTGCCGGCCGCCAGTTCGGCCCTGAGGAACTCCCCCATCTTCGCGACGTGCGCGCCTACCGGCTCGAGTGCGCGGGCCCAGCCGTCCTCGACCAGTTCATTCAGGGGACGTGCACCTGTTGAATTGGTTGTCGCATCCGCAGTCACAGAAAGCCAACTTAGCCTGACTGCTCAGTCAAACGATTGCCATCCCGCACGACCCGCCCACGGCGCGCCGTCCACGAGCACCGCAGCCGGGCCTTCGAGCACTCGGCCGATGGCGCGCCACCCGGGGGGCACCGCGCCTGGGAACGTCGCCGCCAGTGCGTGGTCCTCACCGCCACCGAGCACCCACTCCCACGGGTCGGCATCCACTGCTGCGGCAGCCTCGGCCACCACCTGCCTGTCGCCCTCGAGAAGGCCGCGGTCCACGTCGATGCCGACCCCCGAAGCCGCGGCGATGTGGCCCAGGTCGGCGAGCAATCCGTCGGACACATCGGTCATCGAGGTGGCCCCCGCCTCGGCCGCCCGGGCGCCCTGCCCGTAGGGCGGCTGCGGGGTCAGATGCCGCTGCCGCAGTTCGGTGAACCCGTCGACGCCACCGAGCAGCAGCGCGTATCCCGCCGCCGAGCAACCCAGCTCGCCGACCACCGCCACGGTGTCGCCGGGCTGGGCACCGCTGCGGCACACCGGTTCCCGCCCACCGAGATCGCCGAGCACGGTGACCGATATCACCCACAGCGGAGCGCTCACCAAGTCTCCCCCGGCGATGCTCGCGCCCAGCCGGCGCGCTTCGTCCCACAGACCGTCGGCCAGTTCCGCACTGGCGCTGACCGACGTCTCCGACGGTGCCCCGAACGCCACCACGAAGGCGGTGCTACGACCCCCCATCGCTTCGATGTCGGCGGCGTTCTGGGCGATCGCCTTGCGCCCGATGTCGTGCGGCGTCGACCAATCCAGCCGGAAATGGCGGTCCTGGATAAGCATGTCGGTGGAGACCACCGCGCGGCCGTCGGCCACCGTCACCACGGCTGCGTCATCGCCGGGGCCCAACGTCACCGCGTCGGCCTGCGTGCGGCCTGCCACCAAGCGGTCGATGACGACGAATTCCCCGGCTCCCCCCAGCGTGTCGTCGTTGTCGTCACCGGAACCGCTCCCGATGGTCTCGCCCGTCATGTGGCCTCCTGCCGGTCGGCTGCCGCGTCCTGAACCCAAACCCGACCTGCGGTACGTTTGGTGCCTGCGGCCAGCAGTTTATGCAGCGAGATGGAGGAGACAGCCGGTGGTGGAGGCTTACGTGCTGATCCAGACGGAGGTGGGCCGCGCCGAAGTCGTCGCCAAACAACTCGCCGGGCTGCCGGGCGTGGTGTCCGCGGAATACGTGACCGGGCCCTATGACGTGGTGTTGCGCGTGAGCGCCGAGACATTGACGGCATTGCGGTCCGATGTGGTCCCCGCCGTACAGCAGGTGCCGGGAATCACGCGGACCCTGACCTGTCCGATCGCCCCGGCCGGGCACCCATAGAGTTGGTGGGGTGACCGACTCGCACGCCGCCGACGGACCGCCCCGGGCCTTGCTCATCGCGGCGGTTGTCGTCGCGGTCTCGGTGCTGATCACCGTCCTCGGCATCGCCGCGTCCCGGCAACAGTCCCCCTCGCAGCAGCCCGTGGCCATCCCGGCGATACCGGCACCCCAGGCCGAGAGCAGCCAGTGCCACGACCTGCTGGCGGCGCTGCCCGAGCAGCTCGGCGATTTCCGCCGGGCACCGACCGTTGACCCGACGCCGCCTGCCACCGCGGCATGGCGCGCCGAGCCGGACACCGAACCCGTGGTGCTGAGGTGCGGGCTGGAACGCCCGGCCGATTTCGTCGTGGGCACGCCGCTGCAGGTGGTCGACGAGGTCCAGTGGTTCCGGGTGGGCGAAGCCGGCCCGGCCGCCGACGATCAGGGCCGCAGCACGTGGTACGCGGTGGACCGCCCGGTGTACGTCGCGTTGACGCTGCCGGCCGGGTCCGGGCCGACACCAATTCAGCAGATCTCCGGCCAGATCGCCCGCACGATGGGCGCCCAGGAGCCGGCACCGGGACCGCCGCGCTGAAGGTTCAGCGCAAGCCGGTTCCGCGCGCGAGCGCGGTCTCGACCATCGCGGTCAGCAAGGTCGGGTAGTCGACGCCGCTGGCGGCCCACATCCGCGGGAACATCGAGATGGTGGTGAATCCCGGCATGGTGTTGATCTCGTTGATCACCGGCCCGTCGTCGGTGAGGAAGAAGTCGACGCGGGCCAGCCCCTGGCAGTCGATCGCGGTGAAGGCACGCACGGCCAACCGACGGATCTCCTCGGAGATCTCGTCGTCAACCTTGGCGGGCACATCCAATTCGGCTGCATCTTCGAGGTATTTCGTGGCGAAGTCGTAGAAGCCGTCCTCGCGTCCGCGCACACCGGCCACCCGGATCTCGCCCACAGTGCTGGCTTCGATCCGGCCGTCGGGGAATTCCAGTACGCCGCATTCCAATTCGCGGCCGGGGATGGCGGCCTCGACGATCACCTTCGGGTCGTGGCGGCGCGCGAGTTCGATCGCCGCGGGCAGTTCATCCCACGCCGCGACCCGGCTCACGCCGATCGAGGATCCACCCCGGGCCGGTTTGACGAACACCGGCAGGCCGAGTCGTTCGCGGTGTTCGAGGTCGAGGGTGGATTCGCTGGGACGCAACACCACGAAGTCGCCGATCGGCAAGTTCTCGGCGACCAGAAGCTTCTTGGTGAATTCCTTGTCCATTCCCGCGGCGCTGGACAGCACACCGGAGCCCACGTACGGGATCCCGGCCAGTTCCAGCAGTCCTTGGATGGTGCCGTCCTCGCCGTAGGGGCCGTGCAACACCGGGAAGACCACGTCGACAGCGGCCAACAGCTCGCCGGGCCCGTGGCTCAGCGCCAGCAGCTGGCCGCTGCGGTTCGGAGCGGCGGGCAACGCGAGCTCGGTGCCCGATGTCTCGGTGACCTCGGGCAACCGGCCGTCGCTGATCGCGAGGGTCTCGGGGCTTCCGTCGGTCAACATCCACGAGCCGTCCGGGGTGATCCCGACGGCGACGACCTCGTACCGCTGCGGGTCGAGATTGCGCAGGATGCTGCCCGCCGACACGCATGAGATCGCGTGCTCGGAGCTACGCCCGCCGTAGACGACGGCGACGCGGGTGCGGGATCCGGTCTGATTGCGGGCACTCACAAACTAGAGAGGCTACCGTCCCGGGCGGTCCCTGCCTGTCGGCGCATCCTGACCTGGGGTTTCAACCGGCAAGGGCCTGCTCGACGTCCGCCAGCAGGTCTTCGGTGTCCTCGATCCCAGCCGAAATGCGGGCGAATCCCGCAGGAACCGGATCACCCCACCGGGCTCGGCGGTCGACGGAGGTGTGGATTCCGCCGAAGCTGGTCGAGGCGATCAGCAGAGCGCTGCGTGCCACCAACGCGTGGACGGCGGCCTCGTCGGCCAGCTCGATCGACACCAGTCCCCCGAACCGCTTCATCTGGGCGGCGGCCGGCTCATGTGCCGGGTCCGTGGGCAGGCCCGGGTAACGCACCGAGCGCACCGCCGGATGCTTGCGCAGCATCAGCGCCAGCGCCGAGGCGTTCTGGCATTGCCGTTCGAAGCGCAGCCCGGCACTGCCGAGACTGCGCAGCACCAACCAGGCCTCGAACGCGCCCAGTATCGGCCCGGCCAGCAGCCGGTCCCGCTCGAGGGCGGCCATCAACTCGGGCTGGCTGCCCGCGACGTAGCCGGCCACCAGATCGCTGTGTCCGGACAGTGATTTGGTGGCGCTGGCCACCACCAGATCGGCTCCCAGTGAAAGCGGCTGCTGGCCCAGCGGTGTGGCGGTGGTGTTGTCGACGACCAGGGTCGCGCCACGCCGGCGGCAGGTCATCGCCAACCGGTGCAGGTCGACCACGTCGAGCCCGGGGTTGGCCGGCGTCTCGGCCAGCACCACATCGGCACGAGCAGCCGCCTCGCAGATATCGGCGATATTCGCCTCGACCACCGTGATGCCTTGTGGTGCAAGGTATTCGGCGGCATATCGGCGCACCTGATAGTAGCCGTCCGCGGGAACCACAAGTGCGCTCCCCGGCTTGGCGAGCACACGCAGGGCCGAGGTGATGGCGGCCATGCCCGAGCCGAACGTGAGCGCCCGCGCAGCTCCTTCGAGCTCGGCGAGCGCTGATTCCAGTTGCCGCCAGGACGGATTGGAGCTGCGGCCGTAGGTGTCCAGCGGCTCGGCTTCGTCGGGTGAGAGATGATACGCCGACACCGGGATCGGCGTCGGCGCCACCGGCTGCCCCGGAATCGGTTCCACACCAACAGCTTTGACACTTCGGGTGGAATCCCCGTAGAAGCTGTCCATTGGTGCTACCTCCTCGCTTCCGGAGGCCGTTACTCCGGTTTGGTCGTGCGTCCGAGCAGTCCCGCTACCGCCTCGTGAACCGACAATCCTTTGTGGCACACCCGATAAACGGCATCGGTCAACGGCATCTCGACACCGTAGCTGGAAGCCAGGGCCAGCACCGACTCACACGAGGCGACCCCCTCGGCCACATGCCCGGCTCCCGCGATCAACGCCGATTCCATCGTCCCGCCCTTGCCGAGCCGTTCGCCGAACGTGCGGTTACGGGAATGCCTGGAAGTACAGGTGGCCACGAGGTCACCGACACCGGCCAACCCGGCCAGCGTGGCCGGCGTGGCGCCCAGCGCGATGCCCAGACGCATCACCTCGGCCAGGCCGCGGGTGATGATCGCGGCGACGGTGTTCTCCCCCAGCCCCACCCCGACCGCCATGCCGCAGGCGAGCGCGATGACGTTCTTGCAGGCCCCGCCGACTTCGGCGCCCACCACGTCGGCGTTGGTGTAGGGCCGAAAGTATCCGGTGGCCAGTGCGCGTTGCAGCGCCACCGCGCGGCCGGAGTCGCTGCAGGCCACGACGGTGGCCGCGGGCTGCTCGTCGGCGATCTCGCTGGCCAGGTTCGGCCCCGTCACCACCGCGACCCGGGACGGATCGGCTCCGGTCACCTGGACGATCACCTGGCTCATCCGCATGAGCGTGCCGAGCTCGATCCCCTTGGCCAGGCTCACCAGGGTGACGTCGTCACCGATCAGGTGCTTCCAGCCTTCGAGATTGGCCCGCAGTTGTTGCGCCGGAACGCCCAGCAACACCGTGCAGGCGCCCTCCAACGCCTCGGCGGGATCTGCGGTGGCACGGATCGACGGCGGCAACACGACATCGCCGAGGTAGCGGCTGTTGCGATGATCGGTGTTGATCTCATCGGCAACCTCGGGGCGCCGGGCCCACATCGTCACCGGATTGCCCGCGTCCGCCAGCACCTTGGCCAGCGCCGTCCCCCACGCACCGGCACCCATCACCGCAGCCTTTACCACCCGCTCACCCTATCCCGGCGACCGCGTCGCTCGCCGGGACCGGCCGGGCTGGCAGGATGAACCCATGAGCGGCTCCCGAAGCGACAACGCCGCAGCAGCAACGCAGGCCGCTGACGTCTCCCTGGTGATCGCGGTGAAACGGCTGTCGGCCGCCAAAACCCGGCTGGCACCCATCTTCTCCGCACCCACCCGCGAGGCGGTGGTGTTGGCGATGCTCGTCGACACCGTCACTGCCGCGTCCGCCATCGCGCCGGTGACCGTGGTCACCCCCGACGACACCGCGGCTGAGGCCGCCCGGCAACTCGGTGCCGGAGTACTGGTGGACCCGACCCCGCCCGGCCACCGCGACCCGCTCAACAACGCCATCGCCGCAGCCGAGGCCGAACTGCGCTCCAACTCCCCGAATATCGTTGTTCTGCAAGGAGATCTACCTGCATTGCAGCCCCAGGAGCTGGCTGAGGCCCTGACCCTGGCGCGAGGCTATCCACGCAGCTTCGTCGGAGACCGGCACGGGACGGGAACCTCGGCACTGTTCGCGTTCGGCACTTCGCTGGCCCCGCATTTCGGATCCGATTCGGCTGCGCGCCATCGACACTCCGGTGCGATCGAGCTCACCGGCGCCTGGCCGGGCCTGCGCTGCGACATCGACACTCCCGACGATCTGCAGGCGGCCCGGCGCCTCGGCGTCGGAGCGGCCACCGCGCGCACCCTGGGCAGGCACGTCGGCAGGTAGCCGTGCACCCATGGGATAGGGAATGATCGGACAGATGAGCGAAGCCACCGAAGCCGAGCCGGGGACCCGATCGAACAACTCCCGACGGGACGCCACCTCAACCGCGTCGGTGCCAGCCATCGAGTCGGCGACACCCGAGGCACCACCGGCGGCCACCTCGCCGGCAGTGGACAACGCGCTACCGGAGGATCGGTATCTCAACCGCGAGCTGAGCTGGCTGGACTTCAATGCCCGGGTGCTGGCCCTGGCGGCCGACCCGTCCCTGCCGTTGCTGGAGCGCGCGAAGTTCCTGGCGATCTTCGCCTCCAATCTCGACGAGTTCTACATGGTCCGGGTGGCGGGCCTCAAACGCCGCGACGAGATGGGACTTTCGGTGCGCTCTGCCGACGGCCTGTCTCCGCGCGAGCAGTTGCGCCGCATCAACGAACGCACTCAGCAGATCGCCAACCGGCACGCCAACGTGTTCCTCAGTTCGGTGCGCCCGGCGCTGGCCGAAGAGGGCATCGTCATCGTCAACTGGGCTCAACTCGACGAGTCCGAACGCGCGAAGCTCTCCACGTACTTCCACGAGCAGGTGTTCCCGGTCCTCACCCCGCTGGCGGTCGACCCGGCTCACCCGTTCCCGTTCGTCAGCGGGCTGAGCCTGAACCTGGCGATCACGGTCAAGCATCCTGAGGACGGCGGCCAGCACTTCGCCAGGATCAAGGTCCCCGACAACGTCGGCCGCTTCGTGGAATTGAGCCCTCCCGCCGACGGAACGACCGTGGTGCGGTTCCTGCCGATGGAGGAACTGATCGCGGCGTTCCTGCCCGTGTTGTTCCCCGGGCTGGAGATCGTCGAGCACCACGCGTTCCGGATCACCCGTAACGCCGACTTCGAGGTCGAAGAGGACCGCGACGAAGATCTGCTGCAGGCGCTCGAACGTGAACTGGCGCGCCGCAGATTCGGCTCGCCCGTGCGGCTCGAAGTCTCCGACGACATGACCGAGAGCATGCTCGAGCTGTTGTTGCGGGAACTCGATGTGGCACCCGGCGATGTCATCGAAGTGCCCGGCCTGCTGGATCTGTCGGCGCTCTGGCAGATCTACGACGTGGACCGGCCCACGCTCAAGGACCGGCCTTTCGTGCCCGCCACCCCACCGGCTTTCGGCGAACGCGAGACACCGAAGAGCATTTTCTCCACCCTGCGCGACGGAGATGTGCTGGTACATCACCCATATGACTCCTTCTCCACCACCGTGCAGCGCTTCATCGAGCAGGCCGCCGCCGACCCCAACGTGCTGGCGATCAAACAGACGCTCTACCGCACATCCGGTGACTCGCCGATCGTCAACGCGTTGATCGACGCGGCCGAGGCCGGCAAGCAGGTGGTCGCCCTCGTCGAGATCAAGGCCCGCTTCGACGAACAGGCGAACATCAAGTGGGCCAGGGCGCTCGAGCAAGCCGGGGTGCATGTGGTCTACGGGTTGATCGGGCTCAAGACCCACTGCAAGACCTGCCTTGTGGTCCGACGCGAAGGCTCGACGATCCGGCGCTACTGCCACATCGGCACCGGCAACTACAACCCGAAAACCGCGCGCCTGTATGAAGACGTCGGCTTGCTCACCGCCGATCCCGACATCGGCGCCGACCTGACGGACCTGTTCAACTCACTGACCGGCTACTCGCGCAAGGACGCCTACCGCAACCTGCTGGTGGCCCCGCGCGGTGTACGCAAGGGCATCATCGAGCGCATCGACCGGGAGATCGCCGCCCACCACGAGGGTGCGGCAACCGGAATCCGGTTGAAGGCCAACGCCCTGGTCGACGAACAGGTGATCGACGCCCTGTACCGGGCCTCGCAGGCCGGGGTTCCGGTCGAGATCGTCGTACGCGGCATCTGCGCGCTGCGCCCGGGCGTACCCGGGTACTCCGACAACGTCAGGGTGCGCTCGATCCTGGGCCGATTCCTCGAGCACTCGCGGATTATTCACTTCCGCGCCATCAACGAGTTCTGGATCGGCAGCGCCGACATGATGCATCGTAATCTCGACCGCCGTGTCGAAGTGATGGCTCAGGTCAAGGATCCGAGGCTGACCGCACAGCTCAACGAGGTGTTCGAATCGGCGATGGATCCGGCCACCCGATGCTGGGAGCTACGACACGATGGTCACTGGACGGCACTGCCCCAGGAGGGGCAGACGGTTCGAGACCACCAGGTGTCGATGATGGAACGTCACCGACATCCCTGATCCCGCCCGGCCCCGGCCGGTGAATGACCTGCAGGAGTTGAGGTGTCGAAGGACAGCACGCCAGCAGCGACAACGGGCAACAAGCTCGTGCCGGCGGCCGGCGCCGTGTTGTGGCGCCGTGGCGAGGATGCGTCAGCCGTCACCGAGGTCGCCGTGATCCACCGTCCACGGTACGACGACTGGTCCCTACCCAAGGGCAAGCTCGACCTCGGCGAGACCGAACCTGTTGCCGCCGTGCGCGAGGTTCACGAGGAGACGGGTTACACCGCACAACTCGGTCGCCGGCTGGGCTCGATCTCGTACGACATTCCCCAGGGAACCAAACGGGTCTGGTACTGGGCTGCCCGCGCGACAGGCGGCGACTTCGCCCCCAACGACGAGGTGGACAAGCTCATCTGGCTGCCGGTACCGGCGGCAGCTGATCAGCTGGTCTACCCGCATGATCGAAAGGTATTGCGCCGCTTCGCAAAACAGCCGCCAGACACCAAGACGGTGATCATCGTCCGGCATGGTACGGCCGGACGGAGGTCTCGCTTCAAGGGCGACGACCGTAAGCGTCCGCTCGACAAGTTGGGGCGGGCGCAAGCCGAAGCGTTGGTCGCGCAACTACTGGCATTCGGTGCCACAACGCTTTACGCGGCTGATCGGTTGCGGTGCCACCAGACCCTGGAGCCCCTGGGCCAGGAACTCGGCGTGGACATTCACAACGAGCCGGCGCTGACCGAAGAGGCCTACGCCGACGACCACAAGACCGCTCGCCATCGACTGATCGACATCGCCGCGCGCGCGGGAACACCGGTGATCTGCTCACAAGGCAAGGTGATCCCGGGGCTGATTTCCTGGTGGTGCGAACGTGACGGCGTCCGCCCGTCCACCACAGGAAATCGCAAAGGCAGCAGCTGGGTTCTGTCACTGGTCGACGGTCGGCTCGTGGCCGCCGACCATATGTGCAGCCCGCTGTCCGCGGCACGTTAGACCGACACGAGAAAAGGCACGTCGTGAGCTCAGTCACCGCTCACGACGTGCCTTTACCGTAATTACTTGCGGCCCTTCTTGGCCGGGGCCTTCTTGGCAGCCGCCTTCTTGGCGGGCGCCTTGGTCGCGGCCTTCTTGGCCGGTGCCTTGGTCGCGGCCTTCTTGGCCGGGGCCTTCTTGACAGCCGCCTTCTTGGCGGGCGCCTTGGTCGCGGCCTTCTTGGCCGGTGCCTTGGTCGCGGCCTTCTTCGCCGGGGCCTTGGTCGCGGCCTTCTTGGCGGGCGCCTTGGTCGCGGCCTTCTTGGCCGGTGCCTTGGTCGCGGCCTTCTTGGCCGGGGCCTTCTTGGCGGCGGTCTTCTTGGCAGCGGTGCGCTTGGCCGGACCGGCGGTCACGCCACGCTTGACCGCGGGACCGTCAGCCGGGAGGCGCTGCGCCCCAGAGACAACCGCCTTGAACTGTGCGCCGGGACGGAAAGCCGGCACCGAGGTGGGCTTGACCTTCACGGTCTCGCCGGTACGCGGGTTACGCGCCACCCGGGCAGCGCGGCGGCGCTGCTCGAAGACACCGAAGCCGGTGATCGTGACACTGTCACCCTTGTGCACCGCGCGGACGATGGTGTCCACAACGTTCTCCACCGCGGCGGTAGCCTGCCGACGATCGGTGCCCAGTTTGGTTGTGAGTACGTCGATGAGCTCCGCTTTGTTCATCCAAAACCTCCGAAACCAGTGGTCCTCCTTGGACCGACTAGAGGACACGGTAAACCCTGTGACCACTGATTTCCAAGAGCCACGCGCAATTTCAGGCGTAGCTAGCGAACATTCCGGCAATCCGCTTGCCCCACTTGGTCTCCGCCCGGCTGGGTCCAAAACCGGTTTGGCAGGCGGCGAATTCGGGTGCCGAAGCACCCGTACACGGCCCCGAATCAGGCCGGCAGAGTGCGCGGCTTCCAGGCCGGCCTGCGCTTCTCGTAATCCTCGATCGAAGAGAGTTTCCGCAGCGTAAGGCCTATATCGTCGAGTCCTTCGAGCAGCCGCCAGGCCGTGTAGTCGTCAATCCTGAACGGCACCACAACCGTTCCGGCGACGATATTGCGATCTTGAAGATTCACAGTGATTTCCAGGCCTGGATTCTGCTCGATCAGCTTCCATAACAGCTCGACATCGTCTTGGGCGACTTCTGCCGCCAATAGCCCGGCCTTGCCGGCGTTGCCGCGGAAAATGTCGGCGAAACGGGATGAGATAACCACCCGGAAGCCATAGTCCATGAGCGCCCAGACGGCATGTTCGCGTGAAGATCCGGTACCGAAATCGGGTCCGGCGACCAACACCGAGCCCTTGTCGAATGGCGGGAGATTCAGGATGAACGACGGATCCGAGCGCCAGGCGGCGAACAATCCGTCCTCGAAACCCGTTCGGGTGACCCGCTTCAAATAGACGGCGGGGATGATCTGGTCGGTGTCGACATTGGAGCGTCGCAGCGGGACGCCGATGCCGGTGTGAGTGCTAAAAGCCTCCATCGGGCTTCTCCTTTTGCTTTGCTTAGTGGGTTGCGGCGGGCAGATCGGCCGGGGATGCCAACTTTCCGCGCACGGCGGTGGCTGCGGCGACTGCCGGCGAGACGAGGTGCGTACGGCCGCCCTTGCCCTGACGGCCTTCGAAATTCCGGTTGGACGTCGAAGCGCAGCGCTGTCCCGGAGACAATTGGTCGGGGTTCATACCAAGACACATCGAGCAGCCGGCCTGACGCCATTCGGCGCCTGCCGCGGTGAATATGCGGTCGAGACCTTCCGATTCGGCCTGGGCCCGGACCCGCATCGACCCCGGCACGACGAGCATCCGCACGCCGTCGGCGACCTTCCGATCGCGCAGCACGTCTGCGACCACCCGCAGATCCTCGATCCGGCCATTGGTGCAGGACCCGACGAAAACGGTGTCCACAGCGATGTCACGCATCGCCATCCCGGGCCGAAGGTCCATGTAGGCCAAAGCCTTCTCCGCCGCCTGACGGTCGCCGTCGTCGCCGATCAACTCCGGATCCGGAACCGACGCAGACAGCGGGACACCCTGCCCCGGATTGGTGCCCCACGTCACGAACGGGCTCAACGTCGCGGCGTCGAGGTAGACCTCGGTGTCGAATTCGGCGCCCTCGTCGGTACGCAACTGGCTCCACGCGGCAACGGCGGCGTCCCAATCCGCGCCCTTGGGCGCGTGCGGGCGACCCTTGAGGAACTCGAACGTGGTCTCGTCGGGAGCCACCATGCCGGCGCGGGCCCCGGCCTCGATGCTCATGTTGCAGATCGTCATCCGACCTTCCATGGAGAGCGCCTCGATGGCACTGCCCCGGTATTCGATGACGTGCCCCTGGCCACCGCCGGTACCGATCTTGGCGATGACGGCCAAGATGATGTCTTTGGCGCTCACCCCGGCCGGCAATACGCCGTCGACGTTGACCGCCATGGTCTTGAACGGCTTGAGGGGCAAGGTCTGTGTGGCCATCACGTGTTCGACCTCGGAGGTGCCGATGCCCATCGCGATGGCACCGAACGCGCCATGGGTCGAGGTGTGGCTGTCCCCACACACCACCGTCATGCCCGGCTGCGTCAACCCCAACTGCGGCCCGATGATGTGCACGATGCCCTGTTCGGCGTCACCCATCGGGTGCAGCCGGATGCCGAATTCCTCGCAGTTGCGCCGCAATGTCTCGACCTGGGTACGCGAAACCGGGTCTGCGATCGGCTTGTCGATGTCGACCGTGGGCACGTTGTGGTCCTCGGTGGCGATCGTCAGGTCGGGACGACGCACCGGCCGGCCGGCCAATCGGAGGCCGTCGAATGCCTGCGGACTGGTGACCTCG
Organism: Mycolicibacterium senegalense; assembly: GCF_019645875.1. Taxonomy (GTDB): domain Bacteria; phylum Actinomycetota; class Actinomycetes; order Mycobacteriales; family Mycobacteriaceae; genus Mycobacterium; species Mycobacterium senegalense. The sequence goes on from NZ_CP081000.1 coordinate 3,879,742, forward strand.
TGCACGAGATGCAGGTCGATGTAGATCAGGTCGGGCTCTTTGGCCGCGCCCTCTCCCTCACCGCGCGCCACGACGTGGTCGTCCCAAACCTTTTCGGCCAGGGTGCGCGGCTTCACGGATGTCTGTGTCGATTGGTCCATCGCTACTTCTCGATTCGATTAACGGCAATGCGGGCTTGCATCAAGAGTCCGCCAGGGCTGGGCGGTACTGTCGTCATCTCGCCTGTCATCTCACAATGCGAGACGTTAGTATCTCTCTGTGAGAAATGATAGCGGCATCGGCGTTCTCGACAAAGCCGTGGGTGTGCTGCACACCGTGGCCGAGTCACCTTGCGGGCTGGCCGAACTGTGCGAGCGGACCGGGCTGCCGCGGGCGACCGCCCACCGACTGGCCGCCGGGCTCGAAACCCACCGGCTGCTGGCCCGGGACGGGGACGGACGCTGGCGACTGGGCCCGGCATTGACCGAATTGGCCTCCCACGTCAACGATCCGCTTCTGGCGGCCGGCGCCGCGGTACTGCCCCGCCTGCGCGAGATCACGGGCGAGAGCGTGCAGCTGTACCGGCGAGAGGGTCAATCGCGGGTCTGCGTGGTGGCGCTGGAACCTCCGGCAGGGCTGCGCGACACCGTGCCGGTGGGTACTCACCTGCCGATGACGGCCGGATCGGGAGCCAAAGTGCTACTGGCGTATGCCGACGCAGCCACCCAGCAGGCCGTGCTGCCGGCCGCCAAGTTCACCGACCGCACACTGGCCGAGGTCCGTAAGCGCGGATGGGCGCAGAGTGCCGCTGAACGCGAGCCGGGCGTGGCGAGCGTCTCAGCCCCCGTCCGCGACGGACGTGGCGCCGTGATCGCCGCGGTGTCGGTGTCCGGGCCGATCGACCGCATGGGCCGCCGGCCCGGCGCCCGCTGGGCCGCCGATCTGCTCGCCGCCGCCGACGCGCTCACGCGCCGACTGTGAGGCGAATCTCAATCACCCGGCGATTGGTTGTCACGCCAATTGTTGTCACGCCAATTGGTTGTCACGCCAGTTGGTTGTCACGCCAGAGTGGCCGTCGAGCCCCAGCGCCACTCCAGCGTGACAAACCGAGCGGTCCGCCGTCGCCGACCCGGCCCAGATTCACCCGTCGTCACGCCAGAGTGACGTTCGACACCCACAGCCACTCTGGTGTGACAAAGGCAAGGCGGGCCCGCACCCGCCAACGCAAAAGCGCCCAGTTCGTATGAACTGGGCGCTTTTACCTCTGTACCCCCGATGGGATTCGAACCCACGCTACCGCCGTGAGAGGGCGGCGTCCTAGGCCGCTAGACGACGGGGGCTAGAACTTCCGGATGGTCAGCATAGCTTAGGCGGTCGCGCTCACCTAATCCGGCTGAACCGCTCCGGATGGCTGGGGTACCAGGACTCGAACCTAGAATGGCTGAACCAGAATCAGCTGTGTTGCCAATTACACCATACCCCATTAATTGCCCATCACTGCAGGTCACGGACAATTTTTGGTCCGATCTGCTCGACGGGGGCTTCCCCGCTTTGCTTTCCGGGCCGACGAGCAGACTACCAAAGATTTTCGGCTCTCTTTACCAAGGCCCGTCGCGCCCGGGTGTTCACAGCGCGGCGCGGGCCGCCCGTAACCGCTTCAGGCTGCGCTCGGCACCCAGCAGCTCCATCGACTCGAACAGGGGCGGGCTGATGGTCGCGCCCGTGACGGCGACGCGGATCGGTCCGAACGCCTTACGAGGCTTGAGCTCCAGACCCTCCAGGAGCGCCGTCTTGAGCGCCGCCTCGATGTTGGCGGTGTTCCACTCCCCGACGCCCTCCAAGGCGCTCAGCGCGGCGTCCAGGACCGGTACGGCCTCCTCCCGCAGTTCCTTGGCGGCGGCCTTCTCGTCGATCTCGTAGGAGCCGTCGTCGAAGAACTTCAGCAGCCCCCACGCGTCACCGAGGACGACGATGCGGGTCTGGATCAGTGCCGCGGCCTCGGCGAATGCGGCGTCGTCCAAACCCGTGTCGTGGCCGTGGGCGTCGAGATACGCACGCAGCCGGGCGGTGAAATCCTCAGGCGTCAGCAGCCGGATGTGCTCGGCGTTGATCGCGTCGGCCTTTTTCTGGTCGAACCGCGCCGGATTGGAGTTGACGTCGGCCACATCGAAGGCGGCCACCATCTCGTCGAGACTGAACACGTCGTGGTCGTCGGCGATGCCCCAGCCCAGCAGGGCCAGGTAGTTCAGCAGGCCCTCCGGCAGGAAACCGCGGTCGCGGTGCAGGAAGAGGTTCGACTGCGGGTCCCGCTTTGACAGCTTCTTGTTGCCCTCACCGAGAACACTTGGCAAATGCGCGAATTCGGGCACTCGCTCGGCCACACCGATCCGCATCAGCGCTCGGTAGAGGGCGATCTGGCGTGGTGTCGAGGGCATGATGTCCTCACCGCGGAGCACATGGGTGATCTTCATCAGCGCGTCGTCGACCGGGTTCACCAAGGTGTACAACGGATCTCCGTTGGCCCGCGTGATCGCGAAATCCGGCACCGAGCCCGCCGGGAAGCTCACCGGCCCGCGCACCAGATCGGTCCAGCCCAGATCCTCGTCGGGCATGCGCAGACGCAGCACGGGCTTACGACCCTCGTCGGCAAAGGCCTTGCGCTGCTCGTCGGTGAGCGTGCGATCGAAATTGTCGTAGCCCAGCTTGGGGTTCCGGCCCGCGGCGTGGTGGCGAGCCTCGACCTCTTCCGGTGTCGAATAAGCCTCGTAGACCTCGCCGGCCTCGAGCAGGCGCGCGATCACGTCGCGGTAGATCTCGCTGCGCTGCGACTGCCGGTAGGGCTCGTAGGGGCCGCCCACCTCGGGGCCCTCGTCCCAGTCCAGGCCCAACCAGCGCAGGGCGTCGAGAATGGCGGCGTAGCTCTCGTCGCTGTCACGAGCGGAATCGGTGTCCTCGATGCGGAAGACGAACGCTCCCCCGGTATGCCGGGCGTAAGCCCAGTTGAACAGCGCGGTGCGCACCAACCCGACGTGCGGGGTTCCGGTCGGCGACGGGCAGAACCGCACCCTGACCGGTCCAGCGGGAGATGTCATCACTTTCCTCTACTTCTTCTTGCGGACAACGGGATTGGTGAGGGTGCCGATGCCCTCGACGGAGACGCTCACGGTGTCCCCGTCTTCTATGGGGCCCACGCCCTCGGGGGTTCCGGTGAGGATGAGGTCGCCCGGAAGCAGCGTCATCACCGCCGAGACCCACTCGACGATGGCGCCGATGTCGTGGATCATCAACGAGGTCCGGCTGAGCTGGCGCACTTCCCCGTTGACCTCGGTGCGGATCTCCAGATCGGAGGGGTCGAGGTCGTTGACGATCCACGGGCCCACCGGGCAGAAGGTGTCATGGCCCTTGGCCCGCATCCACTGGCCGTCCTTGGCCTGTTGATCGCGCGCCGAGATGTCGTTGGCGATGGTGTAGCCCAAGATGTTCTCGGCCGCCCGCGCGGCGGGCACGTCCTTGCAGGGTCGCCCGATGACGATGGCCAGCTCGCCCTCGTGGTGAACCGGATGGGCATCGGCCGGCAACTGGATCGGCACGTTGGGTCCGATGATCGCGGTGTTGGGTTTGAGGAAGATCACCGGATCCTCGGGGGCCGCCCCGCCCATCTCCGCGGCATGGGCTTCATAGTTCTTGCCCATACAGATGACCTTGCTGGCGAGGATGGGGGCCAGCAGCCGGACATCGGCCAGCGGCCAGCTCCGCCCGGTGAAGTTGGGGGTGCCGAACGGATGCTCGGCGATCTCTTTGCAGACGGCATCGGCACCGTCGCCTTCGACACTGACGAAAGCGACGCCGTCGGGACTGGCGATTCGACCTAAGCGCATTGGTCAAGCGTAGTTACGGTGCCGTGGACGATCGGTGTCAGCTCCCGTCGAACATCGCGGCGAGGAACGGCGTCGAATCCGGGACCGAGGCCATCACGGTGCCGGAGTGGTCTTCGTCGGGATAGACCTTGAGGGTGACGTCCTGCCCGTTTGCCCGCAACTGCTCGTCGAGTTGCAGCGACATGTTGGGCGGGACATCCCGGTCCTGCAGCCCGACGCCGAGGAAGATCGGCCGGTCGTAACCGCTCGTCGGGGTGCCGAGGTAGGCATCGAGGGCTTCCGACACTCCCGGCAGGGTGGCCAGCGGCGCACGGAAGAACCCGGTCGGCGTCATGGCCGTGAGCTGCTGGTCGAGCTCCGGTTTGCACAGCGTCTCGGCCTTGTTGACGGCATCGAGCCCGGCCGGGGTGAGGACACTGTCGACGTCGATGTCGGGGCGGGCCTCGCGGAACCCGGCGAGAATGTAGGCGGTGTAGCTGTTGGCGGCCGGCCCCAGGTTGGGCGGCAGCGCCATGTCGGGCCCGGCCTGTTTGACGACGCTCTCGACGTTGAACGGCGTGCCGGTGGCCACCACACCGCGGTAGTCCAGACCGGTCCCCCGGCTGAACTCGGTGGCCCAGCGGGCACTGTTGACTGCGGCGCCACCGCCCTGCGACTGGCCGACGAGAGCCCACTTCGGCGACAACGGCAGGTCCATGTGGTGCATGGCGATGACGGAGTCGACGACGCTGTGGGCGGTGGCAACGCCGTTGAGGTAGCTCATGAGTCCCGGCGTGCCCAGCCCGGCGTAATCGGAGCCGACGACGGCGTAGCCCTGGTCGAGCCAGTGGGTGAGGTATTCCACATCGCGAGCGCTGCGCGGCTGGGCCGACGGTGCGCAGTCGTCGCCGAGTCCGACCGTGCCGTGCGCCCAGGCGATGGTCGGCCAGCCACCCTCCGGGGCCTGACCGTGCGGCAGGAACACCGCGGCGGTACTGAGCGCCGGCGAATCATGTTGATCGACAGTCGAATAGAGGATGCGATAGGCACTGGCCGCACCCGGCACCGACAACGCCGGGTCCAGTGGGACCGTCTCGATCAGGGTGCCGGCCACGGGAATCGGTGTGTCGAAGTGCCGTGCGTCCAGCCCTGACCAGTTCGGCGCGGCCGCCGTCGCGCTCGGCGCCGCCAGGAACCCACATATCAGCAAAACGGTTGCCGTCAACCACAACTTCACCGCCACAGCCTATGGCAGCGCCACTCGTGTCTCACATTGTGAGATACAAGTTCAATATTTTGGGACATCCGTGACACGATGGCCGCATGCCCGACTCGTCGATCAGCACGTTTCGCCGTTGGTCGATGTTGGCGATCGCCCTGACTGCGACCACGTGTGCCAACGTCTTCATCAACGGCGCGGCGTTCCTCATCCCCACCCTGCATGCCGAGCGCGGCCTGGACCTGGCCAAGGCCGGCCTACTGTCCTCGATGCCGAGCTTCGGCCTCGTGGTGACGTTGATCGCCTGGGGCTACGTCGTCGACCGCGTCGGCGAACGGATCGTGCTGACCGTGGGCTCGGCGCTGACCGCTGCCGCCGCGTTCGGTGCAGCAGCGTCGCACTCCCTGGTAACCGTCGGAATCTTCCTGCTGCTGGGCGGAATGGCCGCGGCCAGCAGCAATTCGGCGAGTGGGCGGGTCGTGGTCGGCTGGTTTCCACCGGAACAGCGCGGCTTGGCGATGGGAATCCGGCAGACGGCAACCCCTTTGGGAGTCGGCCTGGGCGCGTTGGTGATTCCGCGCCTGGCCGAATCGCACGGCGTGGCAACGGCATTGCTCTTCCCCGCGATCGTCTGTGTGCTGGCAGCGGCGATCTGCGCTGTGGGAGTGCTGGATCCGCCACGGCCGCCGCGCCATGAGGCTCCGGCCGAGCACCTGGCCAACCCGTACCGCGGCTCAAACGTGTTGTGGCGCATCCATGCGGTCTCGGTACTGCTGGTGGTGCCGCAGGGTGTGGTGTGGACATTCACGCTGGTATGGCTGATGAGCGACCGAGGTTGGTCGGCGGCATCGGCCGGCACACTGGTGACCATCGCTCAATTGCTGGGTGCGGCAGGGCGGATCGCCGCGGGCCGGTGGTCCGATGTCGTCGGACAGCGGCTGCGGCCCATCCGGACCATCGCGTTGGCGGCTGCTGCGACGATGGGGCTGCTGGCCCTCACCGACTGGTTGGGCTCACCGATCAGTGTCGCGCTGATCGTGATCGCGTCGGTGATCACGGTGTCGGACAACGGTTTGGCGTTCACCGCGATCGCCGAGATCGCGGGCCCCTTCTGGAGCGGGCGCGCACTGGGCACGCAGAACACCAGCCAGCACTTGGCGACCGCGAGCTCCGCACCGTTGGTCGGCGCGCTGATCGGGGTGGCCGGTTATCCGGCCGCGTTCGCGCTGTGTGCGTTGTTGCCGTTGTTGGCGGTCCCCCTCGTGCCGGCCGACCCAGCGCGCGAGCAGTTGTAAAGCTGCTATCCGCGGCCCGGATCACTCATGTCACCCGTCGCGGGCACGCCGTCGGCCAGTCCGTACCGCAGGAACACCACACCGCTCGGGCTGGCGACCGGCGCCTGCAGCAGGGTGACGTTGGTGGGTACCGAACCCCCGTCGAAAACCTTCTTCCCCGCTCCCAGCATGATCGGGTGCACCCACAAGTCGAGGCGGTCGAAGAGCTTTTCCCGCAAGAGGGTCTGGACCAGGTTCAGGCTTCCGACAACCTTCACATGTTCATGCCGATCTCGGATCTCACGCACGGCAGCACCCAGATCCGGGCCGAGCTGTGTGGAACCGGCCCACGACAGGTCAGGCGCGCCGCGGGACGCGACGTACTTGGGGATGCTGTTGAACAGCGTGCCGAACTCGTCGGTCTGATGCGGCCAGTAGGCGGCGAAGATGTCGTAGGTGCGCCGGCCGAGCAGAAGGGCGTCGGCGCCCTGGTACGAAGCGCCGACCTGGGCACCCGAAACCTCGTCGATCAGCGGCGCCTGCCAGCCGCCGAATGAGAAGCCCTCGGGGTCCTCGTCAGGTCCGCCCGGCGCCTGCGCGACGAGGTCCAGGGTGGCGAACAGTTCGATCTCGATGAGTCCCATGCTCATACAGACCTGTCGGCGTCACCAGATTCATCGCGACGCCCTCAGCGCGTGACCGGCGCCGACGCCGCATGGGGACGCAACATCAACGCGGCTGCCAGAAAACACAACGCACCGATGAAGGTGCCGAAGTTGGCCAGACGCTCGTCGACGGTCACGCCGGTCTTGCGGACGAATGCCGCCAGCGCGGACACCCCGAAGGCCACACAACCCATCATGTTGATCCACGCGGCCTGCCAGTCGACAGATCTCGGTGACCACACGCCGACCGCCACGAGCGCCAGCGCTCCGCTGATCAAGAAGGCCAGCGAGCCGGTCGCATCGGGGGCCCACACGTAGCGACGCTCGCCGATGATCGTGTGCGCCCACACCGCAGCCCCTGTGCTCAGGTTGAACAGCAGGGTGCCGGCGAATTGAGTCGCCGCCGACCACCTTTCGACACCCTGGCCGGCCAGCACGAGTTGCATCCACGCCGCCGTACTGAAAAACCATGAGCCGACGAAGCAGAGCGCATTCGTGATGCCCGACCCGGCCAGCGCCGGAAAGCCGGGCACCGTGGCGATCGCGAAGAACGAGGCTCCGATCGCGAAAAGCCAGCACTGACGCGTCAGGGTGGCGAACCGGGCAGTCACCGCTGACACAGGCGCAGGCCGGATCGCTACAGCAGCGACAGAATCCGCTCGCCGACCTCGCTGGTCGAGAGCTTCGCGTCACCGCGGGTGGCCAGGTGCTCACCAACGGCCTTGTCGACCCGCGCGGCCGCGTCGGTCTCACCGAGGTGTGTCAGCAACAGCGCCACGCTCATCACCGCAGCGGTCGGATCGGCGATCCCCTGCCCGGCGATGTCGGGGGCGCTGCCGTGCACCGGCTCGAACATCGACGGGTTGGTGCCCGTCGCGTCGATATTGCCCGAAGCGGCCAAGCCGATGCCGCCGGAGACCGCGGCCGCCAGGTCGGTGATGATGTCGCCGAACAGGTTGTCGGTGACGATCACGTCGAACCGGCCGGGATCGGTGACCATGTGGATGGTTGCGGCGTCGATGTGCTGGTACGCCGTCTCGACGTCCGGGTAGTCAGCACCGACCTCGTCGACGGTGCGCTTCCACAGCGAGCCGGCGAACGCCAGCACGTTGTTCTTGTGCACCAGGGTGAGGTGTTTGCGCCGCGCTCGGGCTTTTTCGAAGGCATAACGCACCACGCGCTCGACACCGAACCGGGTGTTGGTCGACACCTCGGTGGCGACCTCGTGCGGGGTGTCCACGCGGATCGCGCCGCCGGTGCCGGTGTACGGGCCTTCGGTTCCTTCGCGCACCACCACGAAGTCGATCTCCGGGTTGCCCGCCAGCGGGCTGGAGACCCCGGCGAACAACTTCGACGGCCGCAGGTTCACATGGTGGTCCAACGCGAAGCGCATGTTGAGCAGCAGGCCGCGTTCGAGCACACCGCTGGGTACGGAGGGATCACCGATGGCGCCCAACAGGATTGCGTCATAGCCCTTGAGCTCGTCGACGAATCCCTCGGGCAGGGTCTCGCCGGTCGCGTGGTAGCGCCGCGCACCCAGGTCGTATTCGGTACGGTCCACGCCCGGCAGGACGGCGTCGAGCACCTTCAATGCCTCGGCGATGACCTCGGGGCCGATGCCATCGCCGGCGATGACTGCGAGTTTCATGACAGGTCGACCACTTCCAGTGTGGTGGCGTCGACCGCGGATGCGAGCGCGGAGCGCACATCCTCGGGCACATCGGTGTCCAGGCGCAGCATCACGATGGCGCTGTCGCCGTCGACGTCCTGGCTCAGCTGCGCGGCCAGGATGTTGACGTTGGCCCCACCCAGCAGGGTGCCGATCTTGCCGAGCGCGCCCGGCTGATCGTTGTAGTGGACGATGAGGTTGTAGCCCTCGGCGCGCAGGTCGAAGTTGCGCCCGTTGATCTGGACGATCTTCTCGACCAGCTGCGGGCCGCTCAAGGTGCCCGCGACGTTCACCGCGCTGCCGTCGGCGTGCACGACACGTACGTCGACCACACTGCGGTGGTTGGGGCTCTCGGTGGCAGTGCTGATCTCAGAGGTCACGCCGCGGTCGGCAGCCAGCGTCGGGGCGTTGACGAACGTCACCTGCTCGTCGACCACCGCGGAGAACAACCCACGCAGCGCCGACAGCTTCAGGATCTCAACATCTTCGGAGGCCAGCTCGCCGCGTGCCTGAACCGACAGCGACACCGGCGCCGCATCGGACAGGGCGCCGGCCAGCAGACCGAGCTTGCGGACCAGGTCCAGCCACGGCGCCACCTCTTCGCCGACGGCGCCGCCGCCGACGTTGACCGCATCCGGTACGAACTCGCCGGCCAGCGCCAGCTTCACGCTGGCGGCCACGTCGGTGCCCGCGCGGTCCTGGGCCTCGGCGGTCGAGGCACCCAGATGCGGGGTGACGACGACCTGCGGCAGCTCGAACAGCGGGCTGTCCGTGCACGGTTCGGTGGCGAAGACGTCCAGGCCGGCGGCGCGTACGTGGCCGCTGGTGATCGCGTCGGCCAGGGCCTGCTCGTCGATCAGGCCGCCGCGAGCGGCGTTGACAATGATGACGCCCGGCTTGGTCTTGGCCAGGTTCTCCTTGCCGAGCAGGCCGGCGGTCTCCTTGGTCTTGGGCAGGTGCACCGAGATGAAGTCGGCACGGCCGAGCAACTCGTCCAGCGGCAGCAACTCGATACCGAGCTGAGCCGCGCGGGCCTGCGACACGTAGGGGTCATAGGCCACGATGTGCGCGCCGAAGGCGGCGAGGCGCTGGGCGACCAGCTGCCCGATGCGGCCCAGACCCACCACGCCGACGGTCTTGTCGAAGATTTCGACGCCCGAGAACGACGACCGCTTCCACGTGTGTTCCCGCAGCGTCGCGTCGGCGGCCGGGATCTGGCGGGCGGTGGCCAGCAGCAGGGCCAGGGCGTGCTCGGCGGCGCTGTGGATGTTGGAGGTCGGCGCGTTGACCACGAGCACGCCGCGGGCGGTGGCGGCGTCGACGTCGACGTTGTCCAGGCCGACGCCGGCGCGGGCCACGATCTTGAGCTTGGCGGCCGCGGCGAGAACCTCGGCGTCCACCGTGGTGGCGGAACGTACCAGGAGCGCATCGGCGTCGGGCACGGCAGCGAGCAACTTCTCGCGGTCCGGACCGTCGACCCACCTGACCTCTACCTGGTCACCGAGGGCGGCGACGGTCGATTCCGCGAGCTTGTCGGCAATCAAAACAACGGGAAGACTCACGCGGACAGCCTAGTGTGTGCGCCCTACCACAGCCGAACCGCGTGCGATGTACTGATGGGCGTGGACGTCACGATCGTCGGCAGCGGCCCCAACGGGCTGTCCGCCGCTGTCATCTGCGCACGGGCCGGTTTGTCGGTGAGGGTGATCGAAGCCCAACCGACCGCGGGCGGTGGCGCACGCAGTGCCGCGGACCCCGAGTATCCCGATGTGCTGCACGACGTGTGCTCGGCGGTGCATCCGATGGGTGTGGTGTCACCGTTCTTCGCCGAGTTCGATCTGGCAGCGCGTGGCGTCGAACTGCGGGCGCCGGAGATCTCGTATGCCAACCCGCTGCCGTCGGGGCGCGCCGCGATCGCCTACCGGTCGCTGGACCGGACGTGCGACGAGTTGGAACGCGGCGCCTCGTGGCGGCGGCTGTTCGGGCCACTGGTGGAGCACTCCGACGGCGTGCTGGGGTTCTTCCTCGGCGACAAACGCTCGTTGCCGCCGGACCTTCCGACGACGGTGCGGACGGGCCTGCGGGTGCTCGCACAGGGCAGCCCCGCCTGGGGCGTACTGCGTGGCGACGACGCGCGCGCCCTGTTCACCGGCGTGGGCACACACGCCATCTCCCGCATGCCGTCGCCCGTCAACAGCGGCGCCGGCATCATGCTCGGCACCGTCGCACACACTGCCGGCTGGCCCATTCCGGTCGGCGGCACGCAACGGATCTCCGACGCACTGATCGCCGATCTGCGCGCCCACGGCGGCGAATTGATCACGAGTTCGCCGGTGACAGACCCACCCGGCGGCGTCGTCATCTATGACACCGCGCCGACGGCGCTGCTGGACATCTACGGCGACTCGGTGCCGGCACGGTACGCAAAAGCGTTGCGCCGCTACCGATATGGCCCTGGTGTGTGCAAGATCGACTTCGTACTCTCCGGTGAGATCCCCTGGCGGGATCCGCGGATGAGCACCTCGCCGACCGTGCACCTGGGCGGCACGCGCGCACAGATGGCCACGGCCGAACGGGAAGTCGCCGCGGGCCGGCATGCCCGGCGCCCCATGACGCTCGCGGCGCTGCCGCATCTGGTCGATCCCGGCCGTGTCGATGCCCAGGGCCGACGCCCGCTGTGGACGTACTCGCACGTGCCGGCGAACTCACCGGCAGACCTGACCGAGACCGTGACCGCGATGTTCGAAGAAGCCGCCCCGGGTTTCCGGGATCTGGTCTTGGCGGCACGGGCGGTGCCCGCGGACCAGATGTCGCAGCACAACGCCAACTACGTACGAGGCGACATCATCGTCGGCGGCGCGACGTTGTTCGCCGCGATGGTCGGGCCGACGCTGCGCGCCAACCCCTGGACCACGCCGATCCCCAAGGCCTACCTGTGTTCGTCGGCGACCCCACCGGGCACCGCGGTACACGGCATGGCGGGTCTGTACGCGGCGCGCACCGTGCTCAAACGCGAGTTCGGCATCACGGAACTGCCTAAGCTGGCGCCATGACCCAGCCCAAGGTAGCCGTCATCTATTACTCCGCCACCGGCCACGGCACCACCATGGCCCAACGCGTTACCGCCGCCGCGGAATCGGCCGGCGCCGAGGTGCGCCTTCGCCACATCGCCGAGACGCAGGATCCGGCGTCGTTCGCCCACAATCCGGCCTGGACCGCCAATTACGAAGCCACCAAGGAACTTCCGGCGGCCACCGGAGAGGACATCGTGTGGGCGGATGCGGTGATCTTCGGCTCCCCCACCCGGTTCGGTTCTCCCACCGCGCAATTCCGTGCCTTCATCGACTCGCTGGGCGGACTGTGGGCGGAAGGCAAGCTCGCCGACAAGGTATATGCGGCCTTCACCTCATCGCAGACTCTGCACGGCGGGCAGGAGTCGACACTGCTGAACCTGTACGTGTCGCTGATGCACTTCGGCGGGATCATCGTGCCGCCCGGCTACACCGACCAGGTGAAGTTCGCCGACGGCAATCCCTATGGCGTCGGCCTGATCGCCAACCGCGACAACATCGCCGAATTCGACGACTCGACCAACGATGCCCTCGACCACCTGGCCCGGCGTGTGGTCGGCGTCGCCGAGCGGCTGGCCGCGTAGCACGACGCATCCGGCCGGGTCGCCGCCGACGTGGTTTGCTCGCGCGGTTGTCCCGTGTGACGCACATCACGTAGAGTCGTGGCCAAGCGTTGTTCGACCAGGGGGGCCGGCCATGATGGAGCACACGACGACGCACCTGAAGCTGGTGCTCGGTGGAATCGCGGCGGCAGGTTCGATGGCCCTCGCCGGGCTGTGTCTTTCTGCGGGAGTCGCATTTGCCGCTCCTGGCGATCCGGGCGGCGGCGGCTACGCGAACGACAGCGCGGGTGGCGGGTATGCGACGGGAGAGGCCGGCGGCGGCTACGCGACGGGCAGTGCCGGCGGTGGTTACGCGCGCGGCGAAGCCGGTGGCGGCTATGCGACCGGGGACGCCGGCGGAGCCTGGTTCCGGGAAGCCTGCGAGGCCGCCTCGGAAGCCGGCGAACCCGCGCCCATCGGCTGTGCCAGCTGAGCTGACTCGAAAACTGCTGCGCCGCACCCCCTCCACCGGCGCTTAGATTTATGCGGTGAGCACTGGCATCGCCCGTTTGGTGGGTTCTGTACCGCACACCGATCCGGTCATGAAGTTGTTCGCGGTGGGCGATATGGAGCTGTATCACGTGAGCCCGCCGTTGCACGGCTACCACGTCGTCGCCGCCTCACAACAGTCATGGGCCATCCGGGCCCAGTGCATCTACCCGGACGGCCGCATCGAGCCGCCAGAGCCCGACGATCCGGTGTCGACCGAGTTGTACGGCGTGGTCGGTGAAGCCTTGCAGCTCGACAGCACCGAGAAGCTGCCCGGCAGCGCCGATGGCAGGAACGTATCCCGCACGCTGGCCGCGATCGGCTACCGAATCATCTAGAAAAGCCGAAAGGCCAGTTATTGCACGCTTTTACAAAGCTCGCGTGCAATAACTGGCCAGTCAGGATGAAAATCAGGCCGTTTCGGTGATCGGCCGGTCGACCCAGCTCATCAGGTCGCGCAGCTTCTTGCCGGTGACCTCGATCGGGTGCTCGGCGTTGGCCTTGCGCAGCGCCTCGAGCTCCTTGTTGCCGCCCTCGACGTTGGCGACCAGGCGCTTGACGAAGGTACCGTCCTGGATGTCGGTCAGGATGTCCTTCATGCGCTTCTTGGTGTCGGCGTCGATGACCCGCGGGCCCGACAGGTAGCCGCCGAACTCCGCGGTGTCGGACACCGAGTAGTTCATGCGGGCGATGCCACCCTCGTACATCAGGTCGACGATGAGCTTGAGCTCGTGCAGCACCTCGAAGTAGGCCATCTCGGGGGCGTAGCCCGCCTCGACCATGACCTCGAAGCCCGCCTTGACCAGTTCCTCGGTGCCACCGCAGAGCACAGCCTGCTCACCGAACAGGTCGGTCTCGGTCTCTTCCTTGAAGGTGGTCTTGATGACGCCGGCGCGGGCACCGCCGATGGCGGCGGCGTAGGACAGCGCCAGGGCCTGGCCCTCACCCTTGGGGTCCTGGTCGATCGCGATCAGGCAGGGCACGCCCTTGCCGTCGACGAACTGACGACGCACCAGGTGACCCGGGCCCTTGGGGGCGACCATGCCGACGGTGACGTTGGCCGGGGCCTTGATCAGGCCGAAGTGGATGTTGAGGCCGTGGCCGAAGAACAGCGCGTTGCCGTCTTCGAGGTTGGGCTCGATGTCGTTGCGGAAGATCTCAGCCTGCGCGGTGTCGGGTGCGAGCACCATGATCACGTCGGCCCACTTGGCCACCTCGGCCGGGGTGTCGACCTCGAGGCCCTGCTCCTCGACCTTGACGCGGGACTTCGAGCCTTCCTTCAGGCCGACCTTGACCTGCACGCCCGAATCACGCAGCGACAGCGAATGCGCGTGCCCCTGGCTGCCGTAGCCGATGACGGCGACCTTGCGACCCTGGATGATCGACAGGTCCGCGTCGGCGTCGTAAAACATCTCAACTGCCATGCGAAATTTTCCTTCTCTTTCTAGCTCTACAGCCGCTTAACGCTACTTGACGTGCTTACTTCACTGCGCTGATACCACGGGGACCGCGCGAGACCGACACCATGCCGGACTGTGCGATCTCGCGGATACCGTAGGGCTCCAAGACCCGCAGCAGGGCCTCCAGCTTCTCCGGAGTTCCGGTCGCCTCGACGGTCAAGGACTCAGTCGAGACGTCAACCACCTTGGCACGGAACAGGTTCACCGCTTCGATGACCTGGCCACGGTTGGACGCATCGGCACGCACCTTGATCAGCGCGAGCTCGCGGGAGACTGAGTTGTCGTCCTCCTGCTCGACGATCTTGATCACGTTGATCAGCTTGTTGAGCTGCTTGGTGATCTGCTCCAGCGGCGATTCCTCGACGCTGACCACGATCGTCATCCGCGACATGTGCTTCTGCTCGGTGGCGCCGACAGCCAGGGACTGGATGTTGTAGCCGCGACGGGAGAACAGCGAGGCCACCCGGGCGAGCACACCGGGTTTGTCCTCGACCAGCACCGACAGGGTGTGGGTGGGGGTGGTGTTGCTCATCAGGCATGCCCCTCGTCGTCGTTTTCGTCGAACAGCGGCCGGATGTCCCGGGCCGCCATGATCTCGTCGTTGCTGGTGCCGGCGGCGACCATCGGCCACACCTGCGCGTCGGCACCGACGATGAAGTCGATGACCACCGGGCGGTCGTTGATGGCCCGCGCCTGGTTGATGACGTCCTCGACGTCCTCGGCCCGCTCGCAGCGCAGACCCACGCAGCCCAGCGCCTCGGCCAGCTTGACGAAGTCCGGGATCCGGCGGGAGTGCGTGGCCAGGTCGGTCTGGCTGTAACGCTGCTCGTAGAACAGCGTCTGCCACTGCCGCACCATGCCCAGGTTGCCGTTGTTGATCAACGCCACCTTGATCGGGGCACCTTCGATGGCGCAGGTGGCCAATTCCTGGTTGGTCATCTGGAAGCAGCCATCGCCGTCGATGGCCCACACCTCGGCCTCGGGCCGGGCGAACTTGGCGCCCATGGCCGCCGGGACGGCGAAGCCCATGGTGCCCAGGCCACCGGAGTTCAGCCACGTCTTCGGGTTCTCGTACTTGACGAACTGCGCGGCCCACATCTGGTGCTGGCCGACCCCGGCGACATAGACCGCCTCGGGTCCGGCGATCTGGCCGAGCTTCTCGATCACGTACTCGGGGCTGAGGCTGCCGTCGCTCTGCGGGCCGTAGCTCAGCGGGTAGGTCGCTTTCAGCCCGGACAGGTACTCCCACCAGCTGTCCAATTGCAGTGTGGCGCTTGTGGTCCCGTCGCGGCGCAGCACCTCGATCAGGTCGGTGAGGACCGCCTTGACGTCACCCACGATCGGCACGTCGGCGTGCCGGTTCTTGCCGATCTCAGCCGGGTCGATGTCGGCGTGGATCACCTTCGCCTCGGGGGCGAACGAGGCCAGCTGACCGGTGACGCGGTCGTCGAACCGGGTGCCCAGGGCGATCAGCAGGTCACTCTTCTGCAAGGCGCCCACCGCGGCCACGGTGCCGTGCATGCCCGGCATTCCCAGGTGCTGGGTGTGACTGTCCGGGAACGCACCGCGGGCCATGAGCGTGGTGACGACCGGGATGCCCGTCAGCTCGGCCAGCTCGAGCAGTTCGGCACTGGCCTCACCGCGGATCACACCGCCGCCGACGTAGAGCACCGGCTTGCGCGCCGCCGCGATCAGCTTGGCGGCCTCGCGGACCTGACGGCTGTGCGGTTTGGTGTTCGGCTTGTAGCCGGGCAGGTCCATCTGCGGCGGCCACGAGAAGGTGCACTGCCCCTGCAGGATGTCCTTGGGAACGTCGACCAGCACCGCGCCCGGCCGGCCCGAGCGGGCGATGTGGAAGGCCTCGGCCATCACCCGCGCGATGTCGTCACCGTCGCGCACCAGGAAGTTGTGCTTGGTGATCGGCATGGTCATACCGGTGATGTCGGCTTCCTGGAAGGCGTCGGTGCCGATCAGGCTGCGCCCGACCTGCCCGGTGATGGCCACCACGGGGATGGAGTCCATCTGGGCATCGGCCAGCGGGGTGATCAGGTTGGTGGCACCCGGACCCGAGGTGGCCATCATCACGCCGACCTTGCCGGTGGCGTGGGCATAGCCGCTGGCCGCGTGGCCGGCGCCCTGCTCGTGGCGGACGAGCACGTGGCGCAGCTTCTGCGAGTCGAACAGCGGATCGTAGACCGGCAGCACTGCGCCGCCCGGGATCCCGAAGACGACGTCGACGCCGAGCTCTTCGAGCGACCGGACGACCGCCTGGGCGCCGGTGAGCTGCTGCGGTGCCACCCTGTTGGGCTGACCCGCTTCTGATTTGGCCTTGGCCGCGCCGTTGGCGGGCGCGCTTGCTGACCGGGCCGGCGGTCGTGTTGTCGGTGCGCTCACGATGTCCTCTTCACGGTTTGCGTCACATTCCTCTTGGCGGAAACTTCAATTTTTCAATGGTTCCGGCGCGCTTGCGGGCAAATAAAAAACCCCCGTCAGCCGGTAGCTGTACGAGGGTGGCGCGTCGATGCGGTTGGCTATGCCCGGCAGAGGGCCAGCGCGGCATCAACGCGCCAACCAATTACTACGAGCAATCCGGGGGTCTGCATAGCACCTGACGGTAGCTGCCGTACAGGTTAAAGGTCAAATTGCTTCGCTTCCGACGTCCCCCCCGGCTGATGGCCGGCGGGCCGGACGATCAGGTGGTGCAAGGATGAAGCTGTGAGCGCACGTTCGGCAACCGCCCCCGTCGTCATCCGGATATCGCCCATGGCGCACCTGGCAGTCGGCTTCCTGACGCTGGGCCTGTTGACCCTGGTGCTGAGCAATCCGACCCTGTTCTCGGTGCTGCTGGTGATCCCGGTGGCCTTGTCGGCAGCCATCTTCCGGTACCGCACCACCGTCGATGCCGACTCGGTGACCGCGCGGACTCTGACGCGCAGCCGCACGGTGTCCTGGGAAGAGATCAAGGGACTGCGGTTCGACCGGTCATCGTGGGCGATCGCCGACCTGACCGACGGAACCGACCTGCGCCTGCCGGCCGTGACGTTCGCAACACTGCCGTTGCTGACCGAGGTGAGCGGCGGACGGGTACCGAATCCGTACGCCTGAGGGTCGGGTCAGCCGAGGGGGTTGCCGCCGTTGAGCAGCACCCAGATGGCGATGCCGCCGGCCACCCCCAACAACAGGGCGACGAAGGATCCGACGAAGGGGCGGCGGGCCCAGCCGCGGCCGGCGTCGAATCCGTAGCGACCGGGACCGGTCAGGATGATGGCGGCCGCGGCGACGACGACGATCATCCGGTATTCGGTGCCGTCGGTGATGACTTCGGCAAGCCGGGCCTGCTCGTGGGCCGCCATCGCCGTGGCCAGCACCCCGTTGATCAGATAGGCCAGCGCACCGGCCGCAGCGATCGGCGTGAACAGCCCCAGCACCAGCAGCACACCGGCGGCGATCTGGCCCCCGGTGGCCGCGTAAGTCAGGATGTCGGCGTTCTTGAAGCCCATCTCGGTCAGCGAGGTGTTGAACCCGTCCAGGCCCGGGCCACCCCACCAACCGAATGCCTTCTGCAGGCCGTGGATGATCATCAGCCCGCCGAGGGCCACCCGCAGGATCAGCAGACCGAGGTCCTGGGTGCCTCTGCGACCGGCCGCCTTGATCCGGTCATCGACGAACTCGTCGCGCTCGATCTCGGCGGGTTCCGCCGAGAAGGATCCCATCGGGGCGGCGCCGCCGGCTTGCACGTACGGCAGCGGCTCAGGGTCGGCGACCAGGCTGAACGCCGACTGGTCACCTGACTTGGAGTCGTAGCGCGGAATCGCGGTGGTTTCGAAGTCCCCGCCGTACGTCGCCGACGGCAGGTCGTCTTCCGGGTCGACCAGGCTGGCTCCGGCCGGCCTGGCGGAATCGTCCGAGTAACCCGGTCGTTGCCAGGCTTGTGGGTCCTGCGAGTGACTGGTCACAGCTGCCAGGGTAAGTGCAAGTTCGGTTCGATCCGGGTATTTACCCCGGCGCTTCTGCCTGGTATCGGGCTGCCGGCGTCGCGGTGCCCGGTCCCGACGTGGCGCGCACCGCCGGGTCATCCGTAATCTGGCGGCATGAAATCGCGCCGGCGGATGACGGGGGTGGCCGCCGTTCTGTGTGCCGCGATGCTGGTCGGTTCGGGCTGCGCCCGGTTCGACGCGGCCCAGTCCGAGCCGTTCACCACTGAACCGAAGATGGAGCCGGGGCCGACCACGACGCCGCCGCCTCCGCCGCCGCTGCCGGCCAAGCCGTTCCCGAAGGAATGCAAGGCGACGGGCGTGATGCAGGGCTGCCTGGACAGCACCAGCGGTTTGGTCATGCTGCCCGACAGCCAGTCCGCCCTGGTGGGTGAGCGGCTCACGGGTGCGGTCAAACAGGTTTCGGTGAAGGCCGAACCGAAGGTCAAAGTGACGATCCCGGTCGACCCGTCCGGCGACGGCGGCTTGATGGACATCGTGTTGTCGCCGACGTACAGCCAGGACCGGCTGATGTACGCCTACGTCAGCACTCCGAGCGACAACCGGGTCATCCGCATCGCCGACGGCGACGTGCCGAAACCGATTCTCACCGGCATCCCCAAGGGGGCCAGCGGCAACATGGGTTCGCTGACCTTCACCAGCAAGACCACGTTGTTGGTGCAGACCGGTGATGCCGGCGATCCGGCACTGGCCGCCGATCCCAACTCGCTGGCAGGCAAGGTGCTGCGCATCGAGCAGCCCACCACGGTCAACCAGGCCCCGGTCACCACGGCGCTGAGCGGTCTGGGTGCTGCCGGTGCCATGTGCGTCGACTCGGCTGACGGCTCGCTCTACGTCACCGACCGCACACCGAGTGCCGATCGGCTGCAGCGGATCACCAAGGATTCCAAGGTGTCCACGGTGTGGACGTGGCCGGACCGGCCGGGCGTTGCCGGGTGCACGGCCCTGGAGGGCACGGTGTTGGTGAACCTGGTCGATTCCAAGAAGACCGTGGCGGTGCGGCTGGCGCCCGACACCGGCGCGGTCACCGGTGACCCGGAGGTGGTCCGGGAGAACGTGCGCGGGCATGCGTGGGCGTTGCAGCTCTCCCCCGACGGCAATGTGTGGGGCGCGACGGTGAATCGCACCACCGGCGATGCCGAGAGCTTCGACGACGTCGTTTTCCCGCTCTTCCCGCAGGGCGGCGGATTCCCGCGCACCAATGCCGACAACACCTGACGCGCAACACATTTCGGCATCAGCCGACCCCGCGCCACTGACCTGAGATCGACGCGCGGCCGGCGAGACAGAGATCCGTCGCCGACAGCGTGGCCTCAGAAATGGTTCGGCTATCACGTACCATTGTCCGGGTGCCTGACCGCCAGCGCCGCAGATATGCACCGCGGCTCCCGCGTGAAGAACGGCGCGAGCAACTCATGGACGCGGCGATGGCCGTGCTCCACCACTGTCCCTTGCACGAGCTGAGGATGGAGGCGGTCGCCGAAGCCGCCGGAGTCGGCAAACCCGTCCTCTACACCGCGTTCCGGACCCGCACCGAACTCGTGACCGCCTTGCTCATCCGCGAGCACCAGAACGGGCTGAGCCAGGTGCTCTCCGCGCTGCCCACGAATCTGTCCGCCACCGGCCCGACGGACGCCTACACCGCGACCGTCACCGGATTCCTCCGTTGTGTGTTGGAGAATCCGACGCGCTGGCGGCTGATCCTCACCGTGCCCGACAGTGCCCCGCGGGACTACCGTGCGGCGGTCCGCAACGCGCGCAACCAGATCCTCGCGCAGGTCGAGCAGATGGCGAAAGCCGGTATCGCGGTCGATCCCCGGTTGTCCGCGCTCGATCCCGAGCTACTCGGCCACACCTTGCTCTCGTTCGCCGAGATGCTCGGCCGGTTGGCCGTACACGATCCCGACAACTACCCGCGCGAGCGGCTCGAGCAATACGCCGCCGCGGCGATGACGATGTTCGCCGGGCCGTTGAGCTGAGCGGCCGGTTATCCGGCCTGCCCGCACGCGGCCAGGACCAACTCCCGCACCCGGGCGGCGTCAGCCGAGCCCTTGGTGGCCTTCATCACCGCGCCGACGATGGCGCCGGCAGCCTGGACCTTCCCTCCGCGGATCTTCTCCACCACATCCGGGTTGGCGGCCAGCGCCTCGTCCACAGCAGCCTGGATCACCGAGTCGTCACGCACCAGAGCCAGGCCGCGGTCGGTCATCACCTGCTCGGGTTCGCCCTCACCGGCCAGCACGCCCTCGACCACCTGGCGGGCCAGCTTGTTGGACAGCTTGCCCTCGTCGACGAGCTTGACCACGACGGCCACCTGGGCCGGGGTGATCGGCAGCGCCTCGAGCTCGACCTCAGTTTCGTTGGCCTTCTGCACCAGGAAGTTGCCCCACCAGGCGCGGGCGGCCTCGCTGGATGCGCCGTGGGAGACGGTGGCTGCCACCAACTCGACCGCCCCGGCGTTGACCAGATCGCGCATCACCTCGTCGGAGATGCCCCACTCCTGCTGAATCCGCTTGCGCGCCAACCACGGCAGCTCGGGGATGGTCTGCCGCAGCCGCTCGACCAGCTCTGCACTGGGCGCCACCGGCTCGAGGTCGGGCTCGGGAAAGTAGCGGTAGTCCTGCGCGGTCTCCTTGCTGCGCCCCGGCGAGGTGTACCCGTCCTCATGGAAGTGCCGGGTCTCCTGGGTGACGGTGCCGCCCGAGTTGAGAACCGCGGCCTGGCGGCGCATTTCGTACCGGACGGCAACCTCGACGCTCTTGAGTGAGTTCACATTCTTGGTCTCGGTGCGAGTGCCGAACTCGGCGGCACCCACGGGCTTCAGCGACAGGTTCGAGTCACACCGCATCGATCCCTGATCCATCCGCACATCTGAAACGCCCAAGCCGCGCAGCAGATCCCGCAGGGCCGTGACGTAGGCTCGGGCGATTTCCGGCGCACGCGCCCCGGTGCCCTCGATCGGCTTGGTGACGATCTCGATCAGTGGAACGCCGGCCCGATTGAAGTCGGCCAGTGAAGTCGTGGCGCCCGCGATGCGGCCGGTGTCGCTGCCCAGATGGGTCAGCTTGCCGGTGTCCTCCTCCATGTGGGCACGCTCGATCTCGACCCGGAACGTGGTGCCGTCGTCGAGGGGCACGTCGAGGTATCCGTTGACGGCGATGGGCTCGTCGTACTGCGAGATCTGGTAGTTCTTCGGCTGGTCCGGATAGAAGTAGTTCTTCCGGGCGAACCGGCCCCAGGGCGCGATATCGCAGTTGAGCGCCAGGCCGATGCGGATCGCCGCCTCGACAGCCGCCTCGTTGAGCACCGGCAGTGAGCCGGGCAGGCCCAGGCACACCGGGCAGACCAGCGTGTTGGGCTCGGCACCGAACCGATTGGCGCAGCCGCAGAACATCTTGGTGGCCGTGGACAGCTCGACGTGCACCTCCATGCCCATTACCGGCTCGTAGGCGGCGATGACGTCGTCGTAGTCGACGAGTTCAGCGGTAGCGACAGACATGGTGTCGATCCTAGTGGGGCGGTGTTTCGGGCCAGGCCGGGGTGGACGCCGGGGACCCCGGCCCGGGCACTGGCCTAGCCGAAGAACTCCGCGGCGTCGTCATAGCGGGACTGCGGCACCAGTTTGAGGTGGCGGGTCGCATCTGCCAGCGACACCCGGCCGATGTCCTGCCCCTGCAACGACACCATCATCCCGAACTCACCGGCATGTGCGGCGTCGGCGGCGTTCACGCCGAACCGGGTGGCCAGCACGCGGTCATACGCCGTCGGAGTGCCGCCACGCTGGACGTGTCCCAACACGGTGACGCGGACGTCCTTCTTGATGCGTTTCTCCACCTCGAGCGCCAATTGCTGTGCCACGCCGGTGAATTTCTCATGGCCGAACTCGTCCATCCCGCCCTGACGCAACTGCATGGTGCCCTCGGCCGGTTTGGCTCCCTCGGCCACGACGCAGATGAAGTGTGACGACCCATGCTGGAACCGTTTCTTGACCAGCCGGCACACTTCTTCGACGTCGAAAGGCTGTTCGGGGATGAGCGTCATGTGCGCGCCGGAGGCCAGCCCGGCGTTCAGCGCGATCCACCCCGCATGGCGGCCCATGACCTCGACGAGCATGACCCGTTGATGCGATTCGGCCGTGCTGTGTAGCCGGTCGATCGCCTCGGTCGCCACCTGCAGCGCCGTGTCGTGGCCGAAAGTCACGTCCGTGCAGTCGATGTCGTTGTCGATGGTCTTGGGCACTCCGACCACCGGGACGTTCTCCTCGGACAGCCAGTGCGCGGCGGTCAAGGTGCCTTCGCCACCGATCGGGATCAGCACGTCGATCCCGTTGTCTTCGAGGGTCTGCTTGATCTGGTCCAGGCCGGCGCGCAGCTTGTCGGGGTTGACCCGCGCGGTGCCCAGCATGGTTCCGCCCTTGGCCAGCAACCGGTCGTTGCGATCGTCGTTGGCCAGTTGGATACGGCGATCCTCCAGCAGGCCGCGCCAGCCGTCGAGGAATCCGACCACCGACGACCCGTAACGCTGGTCGCAGGTACGCACCACCGCCCGGATCACCGCGTTCAGGCCAGGACAGTCACCGCCGCCGGTGAGTACTCCGATGCGCATGGCACCATCTTGCCCCGCCTGCCCCGGCCCTGCCGGGCATAAATCGGTTACAGCGCGCTGGGCAACGGGCCGCGGGCAGCCTCGTAGGCTGCGCCGACGCGGTAGAGCCGGTCGTCGGCCAGGGCCGGCGCCATGATCTGCAGGCCGACGGGCAGGCCGTCGTCGGGTGACAGGCCCGACGGCACCGACATGCCACAGTGCCCGGCCAGGTTCAGGGGCAGCGTGCACAGGTCGAACAGGTACATGGCCAGCGGGTCGTCGACCTTCTCCCCCAGGGCGAAGGCCGTGGTGGGGGTCGTCGGCGTCACGAGCACATCCACGCTCTGGTAGGCCTGCTCCAGATCGCGGGCGATCAGCGTCCGCACCTTCTGGGCCTGGTTGTAGTAGGCGTCGTAGTAACCCGCCGACAGTGCGTAGGTGCCGATCATGATGCGGCGCTTGACTTCCGGACCGAACCCGGCGGCCCGGGTCAGCGCCATGACCTCTTCGGCGCTGTGCGTGCCGTCATCGCCGACGCGCAGCCCGAACCGCATCGCGTCGAAGCGGGCCAGGTTGCTGGATACCTCCGACGGCAGGATCAGGTAGTAGGCGTCCATCGCGTGGTCGAAGTGCGGGCAGTCGACCTCGCTGACTTCGGCGCCCAGCGCCCTCAGCTGGGCGACGGCGGCATTGAAGGACTCCAGCACGCCGGGCTGGTATCCCTCACCACGCAGCTGCTTGACCACGCCGACCCGCACGCCCTTGAGATCGCCCGCCGCACCGGCCCGGGCGGCACCGACCACATCGGGCACCGCGGCGTCGACGGAGGTCGAGTCACGCGGGTCGTGACCGGCGATCACCTGGTGCAGCAGCGCGGTGTCGAGCACCGTACGGGCGCAGGGGCCGCCCTGGTCCAGGGAGGACGCGCAGGCGATCAGGCCGTAACGCGAGACCGTGCCGTAGGTCGGCTTGACGCCGACGGTCGCGGTGAGCGCGGCGGGCTGACGAATCGACCCGCCCGTGTCGGTGCCGATGGCCAGCGGGGCCTGGTAGGCGGCCAGGGCGGCGGCGCTGCCACCGCCCGATCCGCCCGGCACCCGCTCGGTGTTCCACGGGTTACGGGTCGGGCCGTAGGCGGAGTTCTCGGTCGACGAACCCATGGCGAATTCGTCCATGTTCGTCTTGCCCAGGATCGGGATCCCGGCGGCGCGCAACTTGGCGGTGACGGTCGCGTCGTACGGCGCACGCCAGCCCTCGAGGATCTTGGACCCGGCGGTGGTCGGCATGTCGGTGGCGGTGAAGACGTCCTTGAGCGCCAGCGGCACCCCGGCCAGCGGTGAGGGCAGCGTCTCGCCTGCGGCCACGGCGGCATCGATCCGGGCCGCGGCGGCCAGCGCGGAATCCGCGGCCACGTGCAGGAAAGCGTTGAAGCGGTCGTCGGTCTCGGCGATCTGGTCCAGGTGGGCCTGGGTCACCTCGGTCGAGGAGACCTCTTTGGCCGCGATCTGGGCGCCCAGGGTCGCCGCGTCGCGACGGGTCAGCTCACTCATGCTCGTCATTCACCCTCTCCGAGAATCCGCGGCACGGCGAAGCGCCCGTCTTCGGCGCGCGGCGCGGCGGCCAGCGCCTCCTCCTGCGTCAGGCACGGCTGGACCACGTCGGGCCGGCTGACGTTGACGTCCTTCAGCGGGTTGTCTGTGGGCTCCACGCCGGTGACGTCGACGGACTGAATCTGGCTGACGTGGCCGAGGATGGCATCCAGCTGGCCGGCGTAACTGTCCAGTTCGTCATCGGTCAGCGCCAGGCGCGCCAGACGCGCCAGATGGGCAACCTCGTCTCGGGAGATCTTCGACACGACAAAGCAGCCTAGTCAAAGCACCAAACCGGGCTCGCCCCGGCGGTACTCCGGGCCGGCTACCGGCATGCCGCGGCACCCCCGCTGTGCAAAGGTGTTGCGCGTGCCTTCGTATCTGCTGCGGGTCCAGCTCGAGGACCGACCAGGCAGCCTCGGCTCCCTTGCCGTGGCGCTCGGCTCGGTCGGCGCCGACATCCTTTCCCTCGACGTCGTCGAGCGCGGAACCGGCTACGCGATCGACGACCTGGTCGTCGAACTGCCGCAGGGCTCCATGCCCGACACGTTGATCACCGCCGCCGAGAACCTGTCCGGCGTCTATGTCGACAGCATCCGCCCGCATACCGGATTACTCGAAGCCCACCGCGAGCTTGAGCTGATCGACCACGTCGCGGCCGCACACTCCAAGGCGGACCGGTTGCGGGTGCTCGCCGAGGAGGCACCCCGGGTTCTGCGCGTCAGCTGGTGCGTCGTGGTCCGTTCCGCCGGGACGGGTGTGGAACGCATCGCCGCGAGCCACGGCGCGCCCGAGACCCAGGCCGAGTCGGCGCCGTGGTTGCCGCTGGCGCAGGCCGTCGCGCTCGACGGCAGCGGAGACTGGGTGCCGCAGGTGTGGCGGGACATGGACACCACCCTGGCCGCCGCGCCGTTGGGCGACCATGACACCGCGGTCGTGCTGGGCCGCCCGGGCGGGCCGGGCTTCCGGCCGTCGGAGGTGGCGCGGCTGGGTTACCTGGCCGGCATCGTCGCGACGATCCTGCGCTGAGCCGCCGAGCTACCCCTCGTCGGACGTCGGTTGCGGGCCTTCGGCCAACAACGTCCGGAAGCCGTCCTCGTCGAGGATCGGGATCCCCAGTTCGACGGCCTTGTCGTACTTGGAGCCGGGCGCATCCCCGGCCACCACGTACGCGGTCTTCTTCGACACCGAACTGGCGGCCTTGCCGCCGCGGCTGATGATGGCCTCCTTGGCCTGATCGCGGGAGAATCCGGGCAACGAGCCGGTTACCACGATCGACAGGCCTTCCAGGGTGCGCTCGATGCTGGCGTCGCGCTCGTCGGCCATCCGGACACCGGCGGCGCGCCACTTGTCGACGATCGCGCGGTGCCAGTCGACGGTGAACCAGTCCACGACCGCGGCTGCGATCGTGGGGCCCACCCCTTCCACCGCGGCCAGCTGCTCTTCTCCGGCGGCGACGATGGCATCCAGACTGGCGAACTCGGTGGCCAGGGCCCGCGCCGCGGTGGGACCGACGTGGCGGATCGACAGGGCGACCAGCACCCGCCACAGCGGCTGGGCCTTGGCCTTGTCCAAATTGGCCAGCAAGCGCTTGCCGTTGGCCGACAATTCGCCGGCCTTGGTGGTGAACAGGTCGGTGCGGAGCAACTGATCAGCGGTCAGCGTGAACAGGTCGCCCTCGTCGGCGATCACCCCGGCCTGCAGCAGAGCGGTGGCCGCTTCGTAGCCGAGCCCCTCGATGTCGAATGCGCCACGGCCCGCGACGTGAAACACCCTCTCCCGCAACTGCGCTGGGCAACTGCGGGTGTTCGGGCAGCGGATGTCGGCGTCGCCTTCCTTGGCGGGGGCCAGCACGGTGCCGCATTCGGGGCAGTTGGTCGGCATGACGAAGGCACGCTCGGATCCGTCGCGCAGGTCGACCACTGGGCCGAGCACCTCGGGAATGACGTCGCCGGCCTTGCGGATCACCACGGTGTCGCCGATCAGCACCCCTTTGCGCTGAACCTCTGTCGCGTTGTGCAGCGTGGCCAGTCCGACGGTCGATCCGGCCACCTTGACCGGCTCCATGTAAGCGAACGGCGTGACCCTGCCGGTCCGGCCCACGCTCACCCGGATGTCGAGCAGCTTGGTGGTGGCCTCTTCCGGCGGATATTTGTAGGCGACGGCCCACCGGGGCGCGCGCGAGGTCGAACCGAGCCGACGCTGCAGCGCGACTTCGTCCACCTTGACCACCAGGCCGTCGATCTC
Source organism: Mycolicibacterium senegalense (assembly GCF_019645875.1). GTDB lineage: Bacteria > Actinomycetota > Actinomycetes > Mycobacteriales > Mycobacteriaceae > Mycobacterium > Mycobacterium senegalense. The sequence goes on from NZ_CP081000.1 coordinate 3,906,442, forward strand.
GTGGTCGACGTCGTGGCGGTGTTCGCCCCAATAGGCGATCCGCTCGGCAACGGCGGCCACCCCGGAAACCTTTGCGGTATGGGTGGATACCGGCAGGCCCCACTGACCGAGGGCCCGGTAGGCGTCGTGCAGAGAGGTGAACGGAAAACCCCCGGCACTTTCGATATGCCCCAGCCCGTGGCAGATCATCCGAAGTTTGCGCCGCGCGGTGACCGCCGGGTTCTTCTGCCGCAGCGAGCCCGCCGCGCTGTTGCGAGGATTGGCGAACGGCGGCTTGCCCTCGGCGACCAGACCGGCGTTGAGCTCCTCGAAATCGGCGACCCGGAAGAACACCTCGCCGCGCACTTCCAACACGTCGGGCACCGGAAACTCGTCGGAATGCGCGAGTTGTTCCGGGATGTCGTCGATGGTGCGGGCGTTGAGCGTGACGTCTTCGCCGGCACGCCCGTCACCACGCGTGGCGGCCCGGACCAGCCGGCCCTGCCGGTAGACCAGCGCCAGTGCCACTCCGTCGATCTTCAGTTCGCACAGATAGTGCGCCGCGTCGCCGATCTCGCCCTTGATCCGCGCCGCCCAGGCCGAGAGCTCGTCCGTGTCGAACACGTTGTCCAGAGACAGCATCCGTTCCAGATGCTCTGCCGGGGCGAACTCGGTGGCGAACCCGGCACCGCCGACCAGTTGCGTCGGAGAATCCGGGGTCCGCAACTCGGGGTACTCGGCCTCGAGGGCCTGTAACTGCCGCAGGAGCAGGTCGAACTCGGCGTCGGAGATGACCGGCGCGTCTTTGACGTAGTAGCGGAACTGGTGTCCGCGGACCTCATCGGCGAGTTCCTGCCACCGTCGCCGCTCGTCGGCATCGGGCTGTTCGGGCAGCACGGCGTCGGCAGCTTCGGTCGGCTCATCGCTCACCCTGGCAGGCTATCGGAGCCCTCTGACGCCCCCACTAACCTTGGGGCATGCCGCACCCGATCATGTTCAGTGACGACGACTTGGGCCTGACGGAACTGCGCACCATCGCCCTGGGGTTTCCCGAGGCCTTCGAAAAGGTCTCCTGGGGCAGGCCCGTCTTCTGCGCGCCGAAGATGTTCGCGATGTACGGCGGCAACGTCAAACCCGAAGGTCGCGGAGAGATGACGCCGTATCCACATTCGCTACTGATCAAGGTCGACGAGAGCGACCGCCGGGCGCTCGAACAGGACAGCCGTTTCTTCTTCCCGGCCTATATGGGGCCGTTCGGCTGGCTGGGTCTGGACTTCACCGCCGCGAAAGTAGATTGGGTCGAAGTGCGCGAACTCGTCGACGCCTCGTTCCGCCTGGTCGCCTCGCGCCGGCTCATCAAACAACTCGACGAGAACTGATCGGAGCCAGCCCATGAGTATCGCCAGTCCCTTCCCCGACGTCGAGCTGCCCACCGTCAGCGTCTACGACTATCTTTTCGCCGACATGTCCCCCGCCGACGCCGGCCGCATCGCCTTGGTCGACGCGAAGTCCGGCGCCGAGACCAGCTACGGCGAGCTTGTGCGCCGGATCGACGCGTTCGCCGGTGGGCTGGCGGTCCGCGGGATCGGTGTGGGTGACGTGGTCGCCCTGCTGTCCCCCAACAGTTCGGCTTTCGCGATCGCCTTCCACGGCATCCTGCGGGCCGGCGCGACCGCCACCACCGTCAACGCGTTGTTCACCGCACGGGACATCACCAAGCAGCTCAAGGATTCGAAGGCCCGCCTGCTGGTCACGGTGAGCGCGCTGTTGCCCCAGGCCCTTGAGGGAGCGCTGGCGGCCGGCCTCACGGAGGACCAGGTGGTGGTGCTCGACGGCGCCGGCCTCGGTGCCGAGGGCCCGGCACCGGAGGTGAGCTTCGATCCGGCCACGCATCTGGCCGCCCTGCCGTACAGCTCTGGCACCACGGCCAATCCCAAGGGCGTCATGCTCACCCACGCCAACCTGACGGCCAACGTGGCACAGATCCGCCCGCTGCAGGGCCTGACTTCCGATGACCGGCTGTTGGCCGTGCTGCCGTTCTTCCACATCTACGGCATGACCGTGTTGCTCAACGCCGCGCTGCATGCCCGCGCCCGGCTGGTCATCATGCCGTCGTTCGACCTCGGTGAATTCCTGGACAACATCGCGACCCACCGGTGCACCTTCGTCTACATCGCCCCGCCGGTGGCGGTCGCTCTGGCCAAGCACCCGCTGGTCGATTCCTACGACCTGTCCTCGCTGCGGGCCGTCCTCTCCGGCGCCGCCTCGCTCGATGCCGACCTCGGGCGTGCCGTAGCAGACCGGTTGAGCTGCACGGTCTCTCAGGGCTACGGCATGAGCGAGTTGAGCCCGGTCAGCCACATCACCCCGCACGACGGCGGACTGGCCACAGTCGGCACGGTGGCGCCCTTGGACTCGTGCGGCTGGACCGTCCCCAACGGTGTCAGCAAGCTGGTCGATCCCGACAGCGGAAATGAAATCGGCATCCCGGCAGAGGGTTTGAGCGCAACCGGCGAGCTGTGGTTCAAGGGGCCCAACGTGATGGCCGGCTATCTCAACAACGAGGCGGCCACGAAGGAGACCATCGACGCCGACGGCTTCCTGCACACCGGAGACCTGGCCCAGGTTGATGCCAACGGCTGCGTGTACGTGGTCGATCGGTTGAAGGAGCTCATCAAATACAAGGGCTACCAGGTGCCGCCGGCCGAGTTGGAGGCCGTGCTGCTGGGCCATCCCGGCATTGCCGACGCCGCGGTGATCGGGGTGCAGGACAGCGAATCCGGCGAGGAAGTGCCGAAAGCCTTCGTGGTCAGACAATCTTCATCGGAACTCAGCGCCGAGGAAGTGATGACATTCGTGGCCGGCCTGGTGGCGCCGTACAAGAAGGTGCGCCAGGTCGAGTTCATCGACGCGATTCCCAAGTCGTCCGCGGGCAAGATCCTTCGCCGCGAGCTGCGCGGCGCTCAGTCCTCGACGTAGGCCCGCAAGCGGTCGATGGCGCGGTCCCAGCGATGCGACAGCGCGGTCAGGTAGTCACTGGCTTCGGCCAGCGGTTGCGGCTGGATGCGCCAGATGCGCTCGCGCCCCTGGCGTTGGCTGCTCACCAGGCCCACCGCCTCCATCAGCAGCAGGTGTTTGGTGACCGCCTGGCGCGATACCGAGATCACCTGCGTCAGTTGGGTTGTCGAGCACGGGCCGTCATCGCAGAGCCGGGTGACGATGCGCAGCCGGTTGGGATCGCCCAACGCGTCGAACAGCGGGGCGCGCTTGTCGACGGCCGTGGTCACACCGCTGCTCCGCGGGCCAGGTACTTGCGCACCAGCTCGGTCTGGTGGGCCCAGCCCTCGCTGTTGGCCTCGAACGCCGACTTGCGACGAGCAGCCGGGATGGCATCGAACCCCGATTCGACGATGCGTAGCAGTACCCCGCCGTCAGCCTCGGCCAAGGTGAACTCGACGAGGGTGGTGGGCGCTTCCGGCTCACGGGAACCAGCTTCGACGGCGTAGGGGTGCCAGCGGAACGCCAACCGGTGGGGCGGCTCTACCGCCACGATGTGCCAGGCGTCGGCCTCACCGGCGTACGGCTCCTGCATCGCGGCGACTTCGTCGTCCACCTCGGTGGGTGTCATCACTCCGTTGACCGATTCCCCGGCGACGAACGGCCCGTCGAAGCGGACACCGAACCAGCGGCCGAACTCCTCGGAATTGCTGATGGCCCGCCACACCCGGTCCAGGGGCGCCTTGAGCAGAACTTCTTTTTCGATCCGGTCGGTACTCATATGCAACCTTTCAGTTGCTTCTCACCCTACGAGCATCGGACACCAAGCGCAACCTTTTGGTTGCCTTATTCAGATCGCCTCGGGATCTTCCGCGAAGGCGTCAGCGGCCTTCTGCGCGAGCCCCACCGCGGTGCGCGCCCACTGGGCGGTGGCGCCGACCAGCCCACACGAGGGTGTGACGCCGACGCGGTCACGCAGCACCACCCGGGCGAACCCGAGCCGGTCCGTCAACCCGACCACCGCTTTGGCCACCTCTTCCACCGAGGGCCTGCCCTCGGGCGCGACGGACGGCACCACACCGAGCAGCACGGTCCGCCCGGAGTCGACGAATTCTCCGACCCCGTCCAAATCCGCCGGGGTCAGGGTCGAGACGTCCACCGATACCGCGTGAATAGCGCTGCGCAACAACGCCTGCCACGGAAGCTCGGGCGCACAGCTGTGCAGTGCCACATCCGAGCCGGCCGCCCCCACACACGCGTCGATCAGATTCATCGCCACCGCCTCGTCCACCGCATGCACCGGGGTGAAGCTGGTGACCCCCGAAAGCCGGCCGGCCAGTGCAGCCGGCAGGGACGGCTCGTCGAGCTGAACCACCACCTGGGTCTCCAACCGCCGGGCCACCTCGGCCCGGTGAATCGCCAGCCCCTCGGCAAGTGAGGCCGAAAGGTCCCGCAGCGCACCATGATCGGTGATGGCGCGATGTCCGTTGGGCAGTTCCAGCTGCGCGGCCAGCGTGATCGGACCCGGCGCCTGCACCTTGACCGCACGTCCACTGCCCCGCAGCCCGGCACGTTCCCACGCTTCTTCCAGCGCGTCGATGTCCTCGCCGAGCAGGCTCACCGCCCGCCGCAGCGCAGCGCTACGACGACCGGCGATGCGGTAACCGCGCGGCACCGTGTCGATACCGATGTCGACCAGCAGGGCCCCGCCGCGGCCGATCAGGTCGGCGCCGATCCCGCGCGCAGGCAATTCCACCAGATGCGACAGGGTGTGCAGTTCGCCGACCACGATTTCGGCCGCCGGCCGCGCTTCGGTACCGGGCCAGGATCCGATACCGGTGGCCGTCGAGAAAACACTCATGCGAAAAGACTCATGCGCGTGCGATGGTCGCGCTGGCGATGACCTCGTCACCGTCGGCATCGGGACGGTACAGCACCATGGTCTGGCCGGGTGCCACCCCGCGCAGCGGCGCCCGCAGAGAAACCGCCAGCCGGCCGTCGCGCAGCTCGGCCACCGCATCGGTGATGCCGCCGTGGGCGCGCACCTGGATCTGGCATTCCACCGGCCCCTGCAGCGGCGTCCCGCTGGTGAACACCGGCTTGTCGCCGAACAACTCCCAGATCTCGAGGTCCTCGACCGGTCCGACCCGGACCGTGCCCGTCTCGGCGTCGATCGCGGTGACGTAGCGCGGCCGGCCGTCGGCGCCCGGTCCCGCGATGCCCAGGCCCTTGCGCTGGCCGATGGTGAAGCCGTGCACGCCTTCGTGTTCGGCGAGCACGGTGCCCTCGTTGTCGATCACCGAACCGCGCCGCACCCCGATCCGGGCACCCAGGAAGGCCTGGGTGTCGCCCGAGGGAATGAAGCAGATGTCATGGCTGTCAGGCTTTTTCGCGACGGCCAGACCGCGCTCGGCGGCCTCGGCGCGAATCTGAGGCTTGGGGGTGTCACCGATCGGGAAGATCGCATGTGCCAGCTGTTCGGCCGTCAGCACCCCCAGCACGTAGGACTGGTCCTTGTCGGCGTCGACCGCGCGGCGCAACCGGCCATCGGACAGCCGGGCGTAGTGGCCGGTGGCCACGGCATCGAAACCGAGCGCCAGTGCGCGTGCGGCCAGCGCGGAGAACTTGATGCGCTCATTGCACCGCACACACGGGTTCGGGGTCTCGCCGCGGGCGTACGACTCGACGAAGTCGTCGATCACGTCGTCCTTGAATCGGTCGGCGAAATCCCATACGTAGAACGGGATGTCGAGAATGTCGGCCACGCGGCGGGCGTCGCCGGCATCCTCCTTGGAGCAGCACCCCCTCGACCCGGTGCGCAGCGTTCCCGGCGCCGACGACAGCGCCATGTGCACCCCGACGACGTCGTGGCCGGCATCGACCATGCGCGCGGCAGCCACCGAGGAATCCACGCCGCCGCTCATCGCCACCAGAACCCTCATGACAACGTCCTCCCGGCGCTGGCCAGCGCCGCCTGCCGGGCACGGTCGACCGCGGCGGGCAGCACCTGCAACACCGCGTCGATGTCGGCGTCGGTGCTGGTGTGGCCCAACGAGAATCGCAGGGACCCCCGCGCGGTGGCCGGGTCGGCGCCCATGGCAATCAGAACGTGCGACGGCTGCGCCACGCCGGCGGTGCACGCCGAGCCGGTGGAGCATTCGATGCCCTTGGCGTCGAGCAGCATCAGCAGCGAATCACCTTCGCAGCCACGGAAAGTGAAGTGGGTGTTGGCCGGAAGCCGGTCGGCTCCGCGCGGGCCGTTGAGGTACGAGTCCTCGATCATGGACAGCACGCCCTCGATCAGCCGGTCCCGCAATGACTGCAGCCTGCAGCTGTGCTCGGCCAGCCCGCCGATGGCCACCTCGGCGGCCGTGGCCATCGCCACGGCACCGGCCACGTCGGGTGTCCCGGAACGCACGTCGCGCTCCTGCCCGCCGCCGTGCAGCAGGGGCACGCATGCGGTGTCGCGGCGCAGCACCAGTGCGCCGACGCCCATCGGACCGCCGAACTTGTGCGCCGCGATGCTCATCGCCGCCAGCCCGGTCTCCGCGAAGTCGACCGGGACCTGGCCTACGGCCTGGATGGCGTCGCTGTGCATCGGGACATCGAACTCGGCGGCGATGGCGGCCAGTTGGGCGACCGGCATGATGGCGCCGACTTCGTTGTTGGCCCACATGATGCTGACCAGAGCCACATCGGCTGGTCCCTCCCCGGCTTCCAGGGCCGCGCGCAGCGACTCGGGGGCCACGACGCCGTCGGCGTCGACCGGCAGCCAGGTGACCTCCGCATCCTCGTGGTCCACCAGCCACTGCACCGCGTCCAGAACGGCGTGGTGCTCGACTGCGGTGGTGATGATCCGGCGTCGCGCCGGCTCGGCGTCGCGGCGGGCCCAGTAGATGCCCTTGACGGCGAGGTTGTCGCTCTCGGTTCCCCCGGCGGTGAAGATCACCTCCGAAGGGCGGCAGCCCAGCAGCCGGGCCAGCGTCTCGCGGGCCTCCTCCATGCGCCGGCGCGCCTGGCGACCGGAACCATGCAGGGAGGACGCGTTGCCGACGGTGGCCAGCGCAGCGGTCATCGCCTCGATGGCAGCGGCGTGCATCGGGGTGGTGGCGGCGTGATCGAGATAGACCGGCCCGCCTGAGGAGGAGGTCAGGATGGAGGCCATAACCCTCCTAGGATAGCCGCTGGCGGACTACCCGCCTTCCTGCCGCCTCAGGCCGCCAGGGCGTGCGCGGGAGCGCCAGGGAGCTCCTGGTGGCCGCGCACCACCGCCTCGCAGCGGCCGGCCAGTGCCCGCCGGTCGTCTCCGGGCAGCTGAAGCGACCCCACGTGGACGTGGCACACGGTGCGGCGTGCCGTGATGACGCGCCGCACCGACCGCAGCAGGGTGTCCTCCCCCACGAAGGCCGGAATCGTCGAGGGGCGGCCGTCGCGGTGGCGGTAGACCAACCGCAGGGGCTGCACCGGCCGGGCCGCGTCGATCGCGGCCTGGAACATCGCCGGCCGGAACGGCCCGTAGGCCAGACCGCACCAGGTGGTGCCCTCCGGGAAGGCCACCACGGTGTGCCCGGCGCGCAGGCGTTCGGCCACGGTGTGCACCACCGCGGGCAGCCGGCGCAGGCTGCCCCGGTCGATCGGGATCACCTTCATCACGCGGGCCAGCCGGCCCACCGCCGGCCATTCGACCAGATCGGCACGCGCCACGAACGAGCCGGGCAGGACCGCACCGATGGTGAAGATGTCCAGCCATGACACGTGGCCGCTGACCACCAGCACGCCCTTCAGGTTTCGAATAGGCCCGCCCGACAAGCTGATTCGGACTCCGAAGCAGCGCAACATCAACCGGCAGTAGAAGCGCTGCACATGTGAGCGGCCCGGCATGGGCACCGCCAGCAGCGGCACCCCGGGCGCCAGCAGTACGGCCATGGTGACCCGCACCGTGGTGCGGATCCAGACCACGAGCCGACGGCCGGCGTCAGCGCCGCCGGCGTGTACGCAGCTGCCGTCGCACGAGGCCTTGGGCAGCCAGGAGTGCTCACAGGCCGCGGTGGTCATGACGCGCCCCCGCCCATGCCGTCGGCCATGTCGGCCGCGGCCGAGACCGAGCGCAGGCGCTTGAGGTAGCGCACGTCGGCCCGGCGCTTGTCCAGCAGAGCCGGGAAGTCACCGACCCCGAAGTCGGGGTCATGGGCCGGTTCCCCGCACACCTGCGCGCCCAGGCGCAGGTAGCCGCGCATCAGCGGCGGCACCGTGGTCCGAGACGGGGGTTCGATGTCGTCGAGCCCCTTGCCGTCGAGGACCACCGGGCGGTACGGGTACACCGTGTGTTCGGCGGGCGCCGCGTGGCGACGTCGCACGAAGTCGCGGACTCCGCGGATCTGTGTTCCCGGCGGGCCGTCGGCGTTTCCGGCGACGGGCACCGAAACACAGCCCGTCACGTAGTCGTAGCCGGAGCGGTCGAGATAAGCGAGGATGCCTGCCCACATGAGCAGGACGACGGCGCCGTTGCGATGGTCGGCCCGCACCACCGCGCGGCCCATCTCGACCAGCGACGGCCGCAGTGCGTCGAGACCGCGCACGTCGAACTCGGTGGCGGTGTAGAGCCCGCCCGCGGCGATGGCGCCGGGCGGTGGCAGCATCCGGTAGCAGCCCACCAATTCACCGGTGCGGTCCTCGCGTACCAGCAGGTGGTCGCAGTGCTCGTCGAACCGGTCGGCGTCACGTCCGTCTGTGGCACCGGCCAGTGCGAATCCGGGTTCGGAGGTGAACACGTCGTGCCGGAGCCGCTGGGCGGCTTCGATGAGCTCGGGATCGGCGGACAACAGGAGGGTGTAGCGGGGCGCATCGGGCGCCGCGCTGTCGGTGTGATCAGCGGCGATGAGTACAGATGCAGTGCTCATAACCAGCACGGTCGCCCAGTCGGGTCTCCGTACGGCATCGCCCGTGTGACATGTCTGTGAGCGCCAGGTGACTTTTTGGGCCGGTGTCAGCCGTCGAGGAACACCACGTTCTCGCTGATCGGGTTACGCGGTGTGTCCAGGTGATTCGCCGGGAACTCGGGGTCGGCGTAGCCGATCGACAGGCCGCACAGGACGGTCAGGTCGTCGGGGATGTCGAGTTGTGCCCGCAGCACATCTGGATAGAACGAGATCGACACCTGCACGCAACTGCCGATACCCCGTTCGTTCAACGCCAGCAGCAGGGTCTGCAGGAACATTCCGACGCCCAGCGCGTCGACGTTCGTGAAATCCCGGTGCATGCACACCACCCCGGCCACCGGTGCGTGGAAGAACTCCCAGTTCCGAAGCTGGGCGGCCCAGCGGCCCTCGGCATCGTCGCGGGCGATGCCCATGGCCCCGTAGACCAGGGCACCGCTCTCCCTGCGCAGATGCGCGAAGCGGGGCGGCAGCCCCGCCGAGCCGATGGCCGGCGGGGCTGCCTTCACCGCGGCGAGCAGCGCGTCCACCAGTCGGACGCGCCGCTGCCCGGTGGCGAAGAAGACGTGCCAGGGCTGCGTGTTGGAGTTCGACGGCGCCCGCACTGCCAACGCCAGCGCCTCGTCGAGCAGTTCTCGCGGGACAGCCTTGTCCGGCAAGAACATCCGCGATGACCTCCGCGACCGGACGACGTCTCCGAACTCGGCCATCAGCGCACTCGCCGGTCCTTGCGGGCCTCCAGTTCGTCATCCTCGACGATGACGAGCATCGGTTGGCCGGGCACGCACAGCATGTTGACGAGGAACCGCAGTGGGACGTCGTCGCGGTTGTTGGCATCCGAGTAGTGGATGACGTCACCGCCGGGCTCCCAGAACGCTTCTCCCGCCTTGACGACGCGGGGCGCCTCGCCCTCCAACTCGAACAGCATCTCGCCCTCCAGCACGTAACCGAAGGCGGGTCCGGCGGGATGCCGGTGTGGCGGCGCTCCCGGTGATCCGGCGGGCCACTCGATGATCGTCGTCATCACCTCGGCGTTCGGCGGGATGAACGGCGGTGTGACACTGGCGATCACAGTCATCGCGTTGTGCAGCGCCTGCTCGCGCTCAGCTGAGACGGGCATGTCAGCGAACCCCGGCCCGGGCGGCCCATGGGGTTTGGCCGAGGATTCCGTCGTCGCCGGTCACCAGGCTGTTGTCATCGACCGCGGTACCGAAATACGTCGCCTGCGGATCGACGACGACCGGCTTGTCGTCGCCTTGGGCAGCCAGCACCGCGCGTGCCATGTCGGCGAACGAGAACTTTTCCGGCCCACCGATGTTGACGATGCCGCCCAGCGGCGCGGCCTGTGCCACCTTGGCCACCTCGGCGGCCACGTCGTCGACGGAGATCAGCTGGATCCGGGCGTCGGGCACCCGCACCTCGTCGCCCACCACCAGCGACGCGGTGATGGCTTCGGCGAATTCCTGGAACTGGGTGGCGCGCACGATCGAATACGGCAGGCCCGAGTCGGTGATGTTCTTCTCTTGGGCCACCTTGGCTCGCATGTAGCCGCTGTCGGGCAAACCATCGGCGCCCACGATCGAGAGTGCGACGTAGTGCCCCACCCCGGTCTCCTTCGCTGCGGCAGCCAGATTGTGCGAGGACTTGGTGAAGAAGTCCATCACCGGGCCGTCGTCGAACGAGGGAGAGTTGACGACGTCGACGAGGGCGTCGGCGCCGCTGAGCGCGTCCACCAGCCCCTCCCCGGTCAGGACATTCGCCCCCGACGACAGCGAAGCAGCCACCACGTCATGCCCGGCTTCGGTGAGCAACCGCACCACCCGCGAGCCGATCTGGCCACTGGCACCTATGACTGTGATTTTCATTGTGCGAATCCTTTTCTCGACGAGATGACAGGACCAACACTGGCACCGCGGGCCTTGATCCAAACCCTGGAAAGTCCGTAGTCGACATGGCCGTCCTGCCCGGTCGTCGGGCCGCACCGGCCGGCCTTGTCACGCTGGAGTGGCTCTCGAACCCGAGTGCCACTCCAGCGTGACACTCGGGCGCATGTCGTGGCCCGGTTTCGCCGCAACCGGCCCCAGATAGCACAGAACCCCGGCACACCAGGTGTACCGGGGTTCTGCGTTGACGCGTTGGGGATCTATCCCTTGCGGGCCTTGACCGCCTCGGTCAGCTGCGGGCTGACCTTGAACAGGTCACCGACGATGCCGAGGTCGGCGATCTCGAAGATCGGAGCTTCCTCGTCCTTGTTCACCGCGATGATCGTCTTGGAGGTCTGCATGCCGGCACGGTGCTGGATCGCGCCGGAGATGCCCAGGGCGATGTACAGCTGCGGCGACACGGTCTTACCGGTCTGGCCGACCTGGAACTGGCCCGGGTAGTAGCCCGAGTCGACCGCGGCACGGGAGGCACCCACGGCGCCACCGAGCGAGTCGGCCAGCTCCTCGACCACCGAGAAGCTCTCGGCACTGCCGACGCCACGACCACCGGCGACCACGACGCTGGCCTCGGTGAGCTCGGGGCGGTCACCGGCAACGGCGGGCTCACGCTTGGTGATCTTGGTCGCGTTCTCGGCCTGGGCCGGGACCTCGACGTTGACGACCTCGCCGGCACCGTCGGCGGGGGCGGCCTCGACCGAACCCGGACGCACGGTGATCACCGGGGTGTCACTGGTGACCTGGGCCTCGACGGTGAACGCGCCACCGAAGATGCTGTGGACGCCCACCGCACCTTCGCGGACCTCGACCACGTCGACCAGCAGGCCCGAGCCGATGCGCGCGGCCAGGCGGGCGGCGATTTCCTTGCCGTCCGCGGTGGCGGCCAGGACGACCCCGGCGGGGGCGGCCGACTCGGCCAGCGCGGCCAGCACGTCGACGACGGGGGTGAGCAGGTAGTTCTCCGCGTCGTCGGACTCGGCGACGTAGATCTTGGCCGCACCGGCGGCCTTGAGGCCGTCGACCAGACCGGCGGAGGTGCCCGGCTTGCCCACCACAACTGCGGAGGGCTCACCCAGGGCACGGGCGGCGGTGATCAGCTCGGCGCTGACCTTCTTCAATGCGCCTTCGGAGTGCTCAACGAGCACAAGTACTTCAGCCATGAGTTCTCGTTACGTCTTTCAGAAGTGGGTGGGCTAGATCAGCTTTTGGGCAACCAGGTACTCGGCGATCTTCGTGCCGCCGTCGCCTTCGTCGGTCACCTTCTCACCGGCGGTCTTCGGCGGCTTCGGGGTCGAAGACAGCACCTTGGAACCGGCATTGGCAACGCCGACCTCATCGGCTTCCACACCGATCTCGGCGAGGGTGAGCACGGTGACTTCCTTCTTCTTGGCGGCCATGATGCCCTTGAAGGAGGGGAAGCGAGGCTCGTTGATCTTCTCGTTGACGCTGACCACGGCCGGAAGCGTTGCCTCCAGGGTGAACACACCCTCGTCGGTCTCACGCTCGGCGGTGACCTTGCCGCCCTCGACGTTCAGCTTGCGCACGTGGGTGAGCTGCGGCAGGCCCAGGTACTCGGCGATGACGGCCGGAACCGCGCCGCCGACGCCGTCGGTGGCCTCGTTACCGGCGATGACCAGCTCGGTGCCCTCGATGGTGCCCAGCGCGCGGGCCAGCGCCCAACCGGTCTGGATCACGTCGGAGCCGTGCATGCCGTCATCCTTGAGGTGTACGGCCTTGTCGGCACCCATGGACAGCGCCTTGCGGATCGCCTCGGTGGCGCGCTCCGGGCCGGCGGTCAGCACGGTGACGGTGCTGTCTCCGCCCTCACGCTCCTTGATCAACAGCGCCTCTTCCACGGCGCGCTCGTTGATCTCGTCGAGCACGGCGTCGGCAGCCTCGCGGTCGAGGGTGAAATCGCCGTCGGACAGCTTGCGCTCCGACCAAGTGTCTGGGACCTGTTTGATCAGGACCACGATGTTCGTCATGACTCTGGTTCGTCCTCCTCGATGAGACCGGTGGCCCGGGCTCATATCACGTTCTAGGCAACTAGCATCATGTTACCGGTCGGTAACTTTTGATGGTTCGCAGGAACACCATAGCTGGTCGGAGTTTGTATTCCGGCCTCCCCTACCACACCCCTGAGGTAAGGGAGCCGTTGCTTGATTGACTACCGACACCTTCAACCTGGGCAAGCCTGGGTTAGCCTGCCTTCCAATGAGCGCATTCGTTGGCGACCCGGATCACGCCCTACCTCTGACCGGCGAGCGGACCATCCCCGGACTGGCCGAGGAAAACTACTGGTTTCGCCGCCATGAGGTGGTGTATCAGCGGTTGGCCGGCCGGTGCGCCGATCGCGAGGTCCTGGAGGCCGGTTGCGGTGAGGGCTACGGCGCCGACCTGATCGCCGATGTGGCTCGCCGGGTGATCGCCCTGGACTATGACGAGGCCACCGTCGCGCACGTGCGGGCCCGCTACCCGCGGGTGGAGATTCGGCACGGCAACCTGGCCGAGCTGCCGCTGCCCGACGAATCGGTCGACGTCGTGGTGAACTTCCAGGTCATCGAGCACCTGTGGGATCAGGCACAGTTCGTGTCCGAGTGCTTCCGGGTACTGCGGCCGGGCGGCGTGTTCCTGGTCTCGACCCCGAACCGGATCACCTTCTCCCCCGGTCGCGACACCCCGCTCAACCCCTTCCACACCCGCGAGCTCAACGCCGCGGAACTCACCGAGTTGTTGCACGACGCCGGATTTACCGTCGAATCGATGCTCGGGGTGTTTCACGGTGCCGGGCTCGCCGAGCTCGACGCCCGGCACGGGGGCTCGATCATCGAAGCGCAGGTCCAGCGCGCCGTCGCCGAGGCACCGTGGCCCGAACAGCTGCTCGTAGACGTGGCCGCGGTCAGCATCGACGACTTCGATCTGACCTCCGCCGACGACCGCAACATTGACGACAGCCTCGATCTCGTCGCGATCGCGGTGCGGCCGTGACCCCGAACTCCGAGCCCGAACCGGTACCCGGTTTATTCACCCTCGTCCTACACACCCATTTACCGTGGCTGGCCCATCACGGTCGCTGGCCGGTCGGCGAGGAGTGGCTCTACCAGTCCTGGGCGGCGGCCTACCTGCCGTTGATGCGGGTGCTGCGCGGCCTGGCCGCCGAGGACCGCAGCCACCTCATCACCCTCGGGATGACGCCGGTGGTCACCGCACAGCTCGATGACCCCTACTGTCTGACCGGCATGCACCACTGGCTGGCCAACTGGCAGCTGCGGGCCCAGGAGGCCACGACGCTGCGTGAGCCGAAAGGCCTGCAGCAGTTCGGGATTCGCGAATACGCCGAGGCCGGGACCGCGATCGAGGAGTTCACCACCCACTGGCGTCACGGCGCCAGCGGCCTGCTGCGTCAACTGATCGACGCCGAGACGATCGAGCTGCTCGGCGGCCCGCTGTCGCATCCGTTCCAGCCCCTGCTGAACCCGCGGTTGCGCGAGTTCGCCTTGCGCGAGGGCCTGGCCGATGCGCAGCAGCGGTTCGCACATACACCCGTGGGCATCTGGGCACCCGAATGCGCGTACGCGCCCGGGATGGAAACGGGTTATGCCGCGGCCGGTGTCGGGCATTTCATGGTGGACGGCCCGTCGCTGCACGGCGACACCGCGCTCGGCCGGCCGGTCGGGGCATCCGATGTGGTGGCGTTCGGGCGGGATTTGCAAGTCAGCTATCGCGTGTGGTCGCCAAAGTCCGGCTATCCCGGCCATGCCGCATACCGGGATTTCCACACCTATGACCACACCACGGGCCTCAAGCCGGCCCGGGTCACCGGCCGCAACGTCCCGTCTGAGGAGAAGGCGCCCTACGATCCGCAGCGCGCGGACCGGGCGATCGACGAGCATGTCGCCGACTTCGTCGAGGTGGTCCGCCGCCGGCTGATCAGCGAGAGCGAGCGGATCGGCCGCCCGGCCCACGTGGTGGCGGCATTCGACACCGAGTTGTTCGGACACTGGTGGTACGAGGGCCCCGAGTGGCTGGGCCGGGTGCTGCGCGCCCTGCCGGCGGCCGGCGTGCGGGTAGGCACCCTGGCCGACGCCAGGGCCGACGGATTCGTCGGCGCCCCGGTCGAATTGCCGCCCAGCTCGTGGGGTTCGGGCAAGGACTGGCAGGTCTGGAACGGCGAGAAGGTGGCCGATCTGGTGCAGCTCAACAGCGAGGTGGTCGACGGCGCGCTGAGCACGGTGGACAAGGCGCTCGCCCAGCATGCCGCGGTGGGCACACCGACCCCGCGCGACCGGGTCGCCGACCAGATCCTGCGGGAGACGCTGTTGACCGTCTCCAGTGACTGGCCTTTCATGGTGAGCAAGGACTCGGCCGCCGACTACGCGCGCTACCGGGCCCACCTGCACGCCCACGCCACCCGCGAGATCTCCGACGCGCTGGCCGCGGGCCGGCGCGATCACGCCGAACGGCTCGCCGACGGCTGGAACAAGGCCGACGGACTGTTCGGTGCCCTCGACGCCCGGCGTCTGCCAAAATGACCACCAGCGCGAGCGTGCGCGTCTGCCGCTCGACACGCCGCCAGAACTCAGCTTTGTCCGCACACTCGCACCGGCATGAAGGCACGCAGTCATGAAGATCCTGATGGTGTCATGGGAGTACCCGCCCGTCGTCGTCGGCGGACTGGGCCGACACGTACACCACCTGGCCACCGCGCTGGCCGCAGCCGGCCACGAGATCGTGGTCCTCAGCCGTCGCCCCACCGATACCGACCCGAGCACTCACCCCTCGACCGACGAGGTCAGCGAAGGCGTGCGGGTGGTGGCCGCAGCGCAAGACCCTCACGAGTTCGTGTTCGGCACCGACATGATGGCCTGGACGCTGGCCATGGGGCATGCCATGGTGCGCACCGGCCTTGCCATCAAAGACAATTCAGGTGACCGCTGGGTGCCCGACCTGGTCCACGCCCACGACTGGCTGGTGGCCCACCCGTCCATCGCCTTGGCCGAATACTTCGACGTACCACTGGTTTCCACCATCCACGCCACCGAGGCAGGGCGACATTCTGGTTGGGTTTCCGGTCCGATCAGCCGCCAGGTGCACGCGGTCGAGTCGTGGCTGGTGCGCGAATCCGATTCGCTGATCACGTGTTCGGCATCGATGAGCGACGAGATCACCCAGCTGTTCGGTCCCGACCTGTCCGAGATCAGGGTGATCCGCAACGGCATCGACGCCGATCTCTGGCCCTTCGCCCCACGCCGTCCCCGCCAGGGCCCGCCAGAACTGCTCTACCTCGGTCGCCTGGAATACGAAAAAGGCGTGCACGACGCGATCGCGGCGCTGCCCCGGATCCGACGTGCCCATCCCGGCACCACACTGACCATCGCCGGCGACGGCACCCAGCACCAGTGGCTCATCGAGCAGGCCCGAAAGCACAAGGTGCTCAAGGCAACCCGATTCGTCGGACGGCTCGGCCACGAGGAGTTGCTGGCCGCGCTGCAGTCCGCCGACGCCGCGGTGCTGCCCAGCCACTACGAGCCGTTCGGCATCGTGGCGCTGGAGGCGGCGGCCACGGGAACTCCACTGGTGACCTCGAATGTGGGAGGTTTGGGCGAGGCCGTGATCGACGGCCAGACCGGGATGTCATTCGCGCCACGTGATGTGGCGGGGCTGGCTGCCGCCGTCCGTGCCGTGCTCGACGACCCTGAGGCGGCTCAGCGCCGGGCGATCGCGGCCCGCGAGCGGCTCAGCGCCGACTTCGACTGGCACACCGTGGCGGCCGAGACCAGTCAGGTGTATCTGGCCGCCAAACGTGCCGAACGCGAACCACACCCGCGCCGGCCGATCATCGAGCACGCCCTGCCCGACCGCTGATTCGACCGGCATCGAATCAATCCGCACCTAGCGTGCGGATATGGCTTTCCAACGGTCCCCCGTCGTCACCCTGATCGCCGCCTACCTCGGGCTTTTCGTCGGCCTCCTCGACGCGAACGCCGTCAACCTGGCGCTGCCCGCGATAGGCGAAGATCTCGGTGGCGGGATGACCGGTGCGCAATGGACGATCGACGCCTACAACGTCACGTTCGCGGCGCTGCTGCTCACCGCGGGGTCCCTTGGCGACCGGTTCAGCCGGCGGCGGATGCTGCGGATCGGATTGGCAACCTTCGTCGCGGCGTCGATCGCCTGCGCACTGGCGCCGTCGTTGCCGTTGTTGCTGGTGTCGCGGGCGGTGCAGGGTGTCGGCGCGGCGATGATGCTGCCGCAGGGACTGGCCATCGCCGCGGCGGTTCATCCGGACCCGCGTGGACGGGCCCGGGCCACCGCGGCGTGGGCGATGGCCGCGGCGAGCAGCACCGCGCTGGGCCCCGTGCTCGGCGGGGTGCTGGCCGAGAGCATCGGCTGGCGCTGGATCTTCTGGGTCAACGTGCCGATCGGCCTGCTCGCACTGGTCCTGAGCGTCTCGCATCTGCCCGATTCGCGCGATCCGGATGCCGCCCGCGTCGATCTGCCGGGTCAATGCCTGGCGATTGCGGCGCTCGGCGCCGTCACGCTCGTGCTGGTCGAGGGGCATGCCTGGCACTGGCGACAAACGGCCGCGATCGGCGCGATCGCCGCGGCCCTGCTCGCCGCATTCCTGACCACCCAGCGCCGCAGCCCGCACCCGATGCTGCCGCCGGACCTCTTCGGCAGCCGCCGCCTGGTGGGTGCGCTGCTGGCCACCTTCGCGATGACGTTCGGCATCTATGGCCTGCTGCTGGTGAACAGCTTTGCCTTCCAACAACTCCGGGGCTCAGGCGCGTTGGCCACCGCCGTGTGGTTCCTGCCGATGGCCGTCACCTACCTGCTGTTGATCCCCGCGGCGAACCTGATCGCCCGCCGCACCGGACCGCGGCTGCCGATGACCGCGGGACTGGCGATGATGGCGGCGGGATCGCTGCTCTATGCCAGCGCCGGGCCGCTGGCCGACGTCGGCTGGCTGGAGCTGTCGTTCGTGCTCGCCGGCACCGGGCTGGCCCTGACCACCGGTCCGGCGGTGACGCTGGCGATGGAAACGATCCCGCCGGGGCGAACCGGGCTGGCCGCGGGAGTGGTGAATCTGGCCCGGCTGCTGGGTATCACTGTCGGAGTCGCGGTGTTGGGTAGCGCCATGACGGTTGTCGGCGGCGCGGACGGAGTGCGGACCGCGCTGGTGGCGGGAGCGGGTTGCCAGTTGGTGGGTGCCGCTGTCGCCCTGTGGCTGACGCAGCCGGCATCGGCCCCGGTGTGCCGTCGCGACCATGTCGCCGGGAAGGAGTCATGTCATGCGTGAAGCACAGGAACTGGCGTCGGCGACCGAGGTGGACATCGCTGCGGTGGCCGCCCTGCTGGCAGATCCGGCACGCTGTAAGGTCCTGCTGGCCCTCGACGACGGCCGCGCCCTGCCGGCCAGTGTGCTGGCCGAGGAAGCCGGCGTCAGCCGCCCCACGACAAGCAGCCACCTGGCCAAGCTGACCGAGGCCGGCCTGCTCACGGTCCGCACGCAGGGCCGGCACCGCTACTACCGGCTGGCCGGGCCCGAAGTGGGTGCGCTGATCGAACAACTCGGCCGGCTGGCACCGGTCAGGCCGGTCACCTCGCTGCGCGAGGGCACCCGGGCCGCACGGCTGCGCTCCGCCCGGACCTGCTACGACCACATCGCCGGCCGGCTCGGTGTCGCGCTCATGGGCAGCCTGCTAGAGCAGGGCGTCCTCGCCGGCGGCGACGGCTGGTTTCACCCCGGAGGTAATGACCGGCTCAGCAGCCCGGGCCACGACGTGGCCTATCAGCTGACCGACGGGGGCCGGGCCCGGCTTCAGCAGCTGGGAGTCGAATTGCCCACCGGCCCAAGGCCTCTGGTGCGCTACTGCGTCGACTGGACCGAGCAGCGGCACCACGTCGCCGGCGGGTTGGGCCGGGCGATCCTCGACTGTTTCCTGGCGGCCGAATGGTTGCGCCGCACGCCGCGGCATCGTGCCCTCACGGTGACCAGATCCGGGCGAACCGCACTGGCCGACCGCTTCGGTATCGACTGGGCCGGTTGACGGGCGCGTTCGATAATCGCCGATTCGCTTTCCCTGGCGGTGGCCACCAAGCACAATCGACTCGTGGTCCAGCTCCGCAGACATCTAGGCACCGTCTGCGCCGCAATCGCCGGCGCAGCGCTCGCACTCGGCCTGGCGGCACCGTCGGCCGCCGAACCCACCGGCGCCGCGCCCACGCTGCCCGCTTTCGTGCCGCACCCGTCCGACTGGTCGCCGAACTACACGGTGTTCCCCTACAACTTGTGGCAGGTGCGGGTCACGCCCGAGCAGATCGACGCGCAGCGCGAGTCCTGCCAGTGGTTCAACGCGCAGTACGCCACGTTGATGAGCCAGATCGTGGGCTTCCAGCATTTCCTGGGCGACCAGCATGACTATTGGACCGCGCCCGGCGTACAGGCCGCCGGCGACGCCGTGCGGGCCAACGTCGATCAGTCGGCGGCGTTCCTCGATCCCCGCGCCCACACCCTGTACATCACGAATTACCCGGATCAGAGCCAGTATTCACCGCTGTACAACGGCGACTCGATCTATCACCTGTGGTACCAGCTGACCCAGATCAGCGACAAGATCGCCAAGCAGCAGCCGGCGGGGGTCATCAACGCGAACATCGCCACCGCCAACGTCTACGGGAACACGATCCGCGACTCCGGGGTGTGTAACGGGGCCTGAGCGGCCCTCTCAGTTGCTGTTCGCCGCCTTCTTACGCTCGATGTCGGCCAGCGCCGCGGCGAGTTCGGCGCGTTCGGCTGCCGAAGTCTCCCAATCCAGCTTGCGGTTCTTGACCACCTTGGCCGGTGCCCCGACGGCAATCGAGAAATCGGGGATCTCGCCCTTGACCACGGCGTGGGCCCCGAGCACACAGCCCCGGCCGATCGAGGTGTTGCGCAGGATGGTGACCTTGGCGGCGATCCAGGTGTCCGGGCCGATGCGGACCGGGCCCTTGATGATGCCCTGGTCCTTGATGGGCATTTCGATGTTGTCCATCTTGTGGTCGAAGTCGCACACGTAGCACCAGTCGGCCATCAGCGCGGAGTCGCCGAGCTCGATGTCGAGGTAGGTGTTGATCACGTTGTCGCGTCCCAGCACCACCTTGTCGCCGATGCGCAGCGACCCCTCGTGGCACCGGATGGTGTTCTTGTCGCCGATGTGCACCCAGCGGCCGATCTCCATCTGCGCCAGTTCCGGGGTGCACTGGATCTCCACACCCTTGCCGAGGAAGACCATGCCGCGGGTGATGATGTGCGGGTTGGCCAGCTTGAACTTCAGCAGCCGCCAGTACCGCACCAGGTACCACGGGGTGTAGGCGCGATTGTCGATGACCCATTTCAGCGACGCCTTGGTCAAGAAATCGGCCTGGCGCGGATCACGCAGCCGGGAGCCACGCCAGCGCTTGTGAATCGGAGCGCCCCACATCGTCGTCATGGCCGGACAGCCTACGCGAGGGCGTTCGACGGGTATTCGGGTCGCTGCGCTCCCGTATGCCGCACCCGTCGCGGGTCACAGTGCGCCGGTCTCCCAGCCGGAACGGTTACCCTCACCTGGGTCACAAATACGAGCGCCCCGCGTGTTCGGCGACGAAAGGACATCGTGTTCCGGCGATACCTTGCACTGGCGGTCGCGGTGCTGTTCACAGGCCTGCTCGCCGGTTGCGAGAACACCGATTCCTGGGTGGATGCGCACGCCGCACAAGGCTGGTCGGCGCAGTACGGAGACGCTGCCAACAGCAGCTACATCCGGACCCACGGCCCCGAGGCGCTGCGCCTGGAGTGGAGCCGGTCGGTCAAGGGTGAACTGGGCGCCCAGGTGGCGTTGAGCGCGGACAACCGCCTGGCGGTCAACGCGCAGACTGCCGGTGGCTGTTCGCTGATGGTGTGGGAGGCCGACAACAACGCCCGCCAGCGCTGGTGCACGCGACTGGTGCTGGGCGGCGGCTGGTCCAGTCCCCTGTTCGACGGGTTCGACAACGTCTACATCGGGCAGCCCGGCACCATCCTGTCCTTCCCGCCCACCCAGTGGATCCGTTGGCGCCAGCCGGTGATCGGCATGCCGACCACACCCCGGATCCTCGAGGACGGCCAGCTGCTGGTGGTGACTCACCTCGGCCAGGTGCTGGTGTTCGACGGGCACCGCGGCACGGTCGACGGAACTCCGCTGGATCTGGTCGCCGGCGTCGACCCGACCGATTCGCAGCGGGGTCTCGCCGACTGTCAGCCGGCCCGGTCGCGCTGCCCGGTGGCGGCGGCCCCCGCGTTCTCGCATCAGGCGCGCATCGTCGTGCTCAGTGTGTGGCAGCCCGGGGCCGAGGCACCGGTGCTGATGGGCTTGCGCTACCACCCCGGCGAGCAGACACCGCTGACGCAGGAATGGACCAGTAACGCCGTGGACCGGGGGCCACTGGCCAGCCCGGTGTTGTCCGCCGACGGGTCGACGGTGTACGTCAACGGCCGCGACCAGAAGCTGTGGGCACTCAACTCCGCGGACGGGACACCCAAGTGGTCGGTGCCGCTGAACTATCTGGCTCAGACGCCGCCCTCGGTGTCACCGGACGGTCTGATCGTGGCCGGCGGCGGGCCGGAGGCCAAACTGACGGCGGTGCGAGACGCCGGAGACCACGGTGAGGTGGCCTGGACCCGTGACGATGTGGTTCCGCTGACCACGTCGAGCCGGGCCGGCGGTGTCGGCTACACGGTGGCCCGCGAGGGCGGGCACGGCCAGGCGCTGGTGGTGTTCGACACGGGCGACGGGCACACCCTCAACAGTTATCCCGTTCCGGAGGCCACCGGCTGGCCGGTCGGGGTGTCGATCGGTCATGACCATCGGATCGTCACCGCGACCAGCGACGGTCAGGTGTACGGGTTCGCGCCGGCTTGATCCCGGCTCAGGCCAGTAGGGCCGCCACGGCGGACCGGGGAACGTTGGCCTGGCTGGCTCCGGCGGCCTCCGGCAGCAGTTCGCCCTGCCCGAAGAAGAAGATCACCGAGTCGTCGGTGATCGCGAAATTCTGGTAGTGCGCGGGGTCGAGGCCGACGGTGGGCGGGATGGCCTGCTCGACGCCCGACTGTTTCTGCAGTTCGCGCTGCACGATCGGGAAGATCACGTCCAGGGGCCTGGTGCCCGGTTTGAACAAGGTGTCGAACGTGATCGGGGCTCGCGTGGCCACGTTGTAGTTGAACGTCTTGTACCAGGTCTGCGGATGGGCACCGCCCACGTTCTGATAGACCTCGAACACCAGGCTCTGGGTGCGCGCCGGCACCCCGGAGGTGTAGCCGGTGCCCTTGGCGTCCAGAACGTAGGGCTGATCGCGTGAGCCCGGCATTCCCGAGACGTTGACGAATCCGTCGCGGGTCTGGATCAGGTAACCGGCGACCGCCTGTTGGTCGGGAAAGTCGACCGGGAACGTGTAATCGAGGGTGTAGGAGGCGTTGGCGGTGTGTACCTGACAGACCTGGTCACCGTCGACGGTGCCGCCGAGGTCGGCGCAGGCCGACTGCGCAGCCGCAACCGGCATGCCGAGCCAGCCGAGCAGCGCACCGGCTGCCAGCATCGCTGTCACAGGGGAAATTCGCATCGTCAGTCGTCCTCGCAGGCGATCAACTCACACCGGTGCTCCACCGGCGCGTTTCGTTCAGGGTACGTGGCCGTTATCGCGAAGGGCGACAAATGAATGCCCACGCCCGGCTGGCCGACCCGGCACCCAACCGGGCGATCACGACCGCAAGGTGCTCGGTGCCGCGCAGCCGCATCCGCGTCCGCAACGCATCCGGGTCCACATCGACGCCACGAACCAGGATCTCCAGCGCCCCCACCGATCGCGCCGTCAGCGCGGCCCGCAACCGCCGCTCCTGGAATTGCAGCTGTTCGAGGACCTCGAAACCGCGCACCCCGGCGGGCAACTGGTCACCTGAGAGATAGGCGATATCGGGGTCGAGCTGCCACAGGCCGTGTCGAGCGGCGTAGTGCCGCACCAGCCCGGCTCGCACCACCGCACCGTCAGGGTCGACGATCCAGCGCCCGGCCTCGGCGACCGGGCAGTCGTCGGGTTCGGCGTCGGTGATCTGTTCGCCGGTTTCGAGCATGCTGGCCCGGCGCCGGATACCGGGTTCGGCCAGGCCCGGTGACCACAGGCAGGCTTCTCGCACACTGCCGCCGAGAGACGTCACCTCGATCTCGCCGGCGAACCCCATCTCGGTGAGCGCGTCGAAATCGATTCCCGGAGCGCACTTCACCACCAGGTCCCGGCCGCGGTAGACGTCCAACACCGCGTCGAGCGCCGGGGTGTAGGCCCGGGGGTCGAAGCGGCGCCGCCCATCGGTGCGGCGGGCCGGGTCGATGATCACCACCGTGTCGCGGGTGACGGGTGCCAGCGCGTCGGCCCGGCAGAGGTCCACCCCCTCGGCATTGTTGGCCGCCATCGCCAACCGCACCGGATCGAGGTCGCTGCCGAGCACCTGCGCCGCGCAACCACGCAGTGCCACAAGGTCACTGCCGATCGAACAGGTCGCGTCGTGCACTCGTGAACCGGCCAGCCTGCGGGCGCGATGGGCCGCCACCGGCGCGGCGGTGGCCTGTTGCAGCGCCTCGTCGGTGAACAGCCAGCGCCCCGGCTCGTCGAACTTGGCCGCGGCCCGACGCCTCAGCGCTACGGTCTCCACCAGAATTCCGGCGTGATCGCCGAATTGTTTTCGGACAGCGGCGATGTCGCTGACCAGACTGGCCCCGGTGAGGCGACGCTCGGCCACCTCCGCCAGGGCCTGCTCCCCCGCCGCCGACCGCAGATACGCGACGTGTGAGAGGTCGAACGCTACTCCGCCGCTCAGGAGGGCTTAACTCCCGTGACCATCACGTTGTAGAACCAGCCCTTGGGCACCACACGGCGCCAGACATTGGAGTCGACCCAGCTCAGCGTGGTCCAGCTGTTGAACGCGAACTTGGCCCAGCCCCAGCCCAGACGCCCGGGAGGCACCGCGGCCTCGAAGGTGCGTACCGGCCAGCCGAGCATCGCCGCGGTGAATTCCTCACTGGCGGTGCGCACTTCGACCGCACCGGCATTGGTCGCCATGCGCTCCAGATCGGCGGGGTCGAAGGTGTGCAGGTCGACGACGGCTTCCAGCGCCGCGGCGCGGGAGGACTCGTCGAGTTCGGCCTGGGGCCGCCGCCAGCCGCTCAGCCAGGGCAGCTTCGTCAGGTTGGTGGTGGCGTGCCAGGTCAGGGTGGACAGTTCGCGGGCGTACTTGTTGCCGACTGTGGTGGGCTCCCCGGCGAACACGAAACGGCCGCCGGGCTTGAGCACGCGGACCACTTCGCGCAGGGACAGCTCGACATCGGGGATGTGGTGCAGCACCGCGTGACCGACGACGAGGTCGAAGGTGTTGTCCTCGTACGGAATGCCTTCGGCGTCGGCGACCTTGCCATCGATGTCGAGGCCGAGTGACTGACCGTTGCGGGTTGCCACCTTGACCATGCCCGGGGACAGGTCGGTTACCGAACCGCGCCGCGCCACCCCGGACTGGACCAGGTTGAGCAAGAAGAAGCCGGTACCGCAGCCCAGCTCGAGGGCGCGGTCGTACGGCAGCTCGCGCTGCTCGGATTCGGGGACGATCGCGTCGAACCGTCCGCGGGCGTAGTCGATGCACCGCTGGTCGTAGGAGATCGACCACTTCTCGTCGTAGGTCTCGGCTTCCCAGTCGTGGTAGAGCACCTGCGCCAGCTTGCTGTCATGCATCGCGGCTTCGACCTGCTCGGCCGTGGCGTGCGGGTTAGGAGTCGGCATACCGGCAATATCGGCGTCGGTGCCGGAATCCTTGATGTCAGTCATGCAGGGCAGCCTAACGGCCCGGGTGGGGCGAGCGTCAGGGCCGGTCCACCAGTTTGTCGACGGCGGCCTTCGCTGCGGCCAGAACGTCCACGGGGTGTTCGATGAACCTTTGTGCCCACGCCAATGCCTCGTCGTAGACGTGATCGGGTGCCACCATCTGGTCGATCAGGCCGAGTTCCAGAGCTTCCTCTGCGCCGACGAAGCGGCCGCTGAACACCAGTTCCTTGGCCTTGCTGGCGCCGATGACCTCAGCCAGCCGCGCACCGCCACCGGCGCGCGGCGCGAGCCCGGCCAAGATCTCGGTCGCCCCGAACTTCACGTTGTCACCGCTGATCCGCCAATCGGCGGCCATCGCCAAGCTCAGCCCGGTGCCCAGCGCGTAGCCGGTGATCGCGGCCACGGTGGGCTTGGGGATGGCGGCCACGGCCTCGATGCACTGTCGCAGTGCCGCATCCGCGGCAGCGGCTTCGCCGGCGTTCAGTGTGCGCAGTTCGGGAACGTCATCACCGGCGCAGAAGATCTCGTGGCCGCCGAACAGGATCACCGCAGAGATATCGGTGCGCTCCCCCAGGTCGCGGGCCGCGGCGATGATCTCGCGGTACATCTGCCGGGTCAGGGCGTTGGTCGGTGGCCGCGACAGCATCAGGGTGCCGACCCGGTCCTGCTCCGGCGTCACCCCGGTGATCGCACGGACGAACTCGCTCACTGTGCGGCTTCCCGGCCCCGGCCCAAGGGCGCCCGCTGGTTCCGGGCAGCGTTGTAGCGGCCGCTGTCGAAGAACTCGATCTGCCAGCTGCCCTCACCGAGCGACAGGTTCGGTTCGATCGGGACGATCTTGCGCTCGCTGGCCAGTACGTCGGCGACCGAGCGGCCGGCCAGGCTGTTGAGCTGGGTCCAGGTCGGCGGCAACAGGAACGAGTTGCCCTGCTCGAAGTCCTCGAGCCCGGCCTGCGGCGTGCTCCAGAACGCGCGGTCGGTTTCGGTGTTCTCACCGTCGGCCCGCTGCCCCTCGGGCAGTGCGCCGACGAAGAAGAAGGTGTCGTAGCGGCGGGTTCGTTCTTCTTTCGGGGTGATCCAGTTGTCCCACGGCCGCAGCAGGTCGGCGCGCAACACGAGTTTCTCGTCGCGCAGGAAGTCCGCGAAGGACAGCGAGTGGTTGGCCAGCGCGGCACGCGCGTCGCCGTAGACCGATGCGTCGGAAATGATGCCCGGAGCCCCCGATCCACCGGCGGGTCCGGCGAACAGGACCCCGGACTCCTCGAAAGTCTCGCGGGCCGCCGCGCACACCAGTGCCTCGGCCAGTCCGGTGTCGACGCCGAGACGCTCGGCCCACCAGTCCGGTTTCGGCCCGAACCAGGAGATGTCGGCAAAGCGATCGCGGTCGTCGACGCCGCCACCGGGAAATACCATCACCCCGGCCACGAACTCCATCGCCGCGTGCCTGCGCATCATGAAGACTTCGATGGATTCGGCGGCGTCCCTGACCAGCATCACCGTGGCCGCCGGACGCGGCACCAGTGGGTCGGTGCCGGTCGGCTCCTCGGGCAAGCCCTCGTTGGTGCCGGTCGGCTCCTCGGGCAAGCCCTCGTCGGTCGTTGTGCTCATTCTCGCCTCCTATGAGCCGCGCGGCTCCGGGTTCGCCGGGCGAAGTAGCGCCCGTCGATCACGTCGAGGGCGATCGACTGGCCGAACGCCTTGGACAGGTTCTCCGCAGTCAACACCTCGGTCAGCAGACCGGATGCAACCGCCTTGCCTTCCGACAGGATCAGCGCGTGGCTGAAGCCCACCGGAATCTCCTCGACATGATGGGTGACGAGCACCATGGCCGGCGCGTCGGGGTCGGCGGCCAGATCCGTCAGCCGGGCCACCAGCTCTTCTCGACCCCCGAGGTCCAGGCCGGCCGCGGGCTCGTCGAGCAGCAGCAGTTCGGGGTCGGTCATCAGCGAGCGGGCGATCAGGACGCGTTTGCGTTCACCTTCAGACAGCGTCCCGTAGGTGCGCTCGGCGAGGTGCTCGGCACCGACGCTTTCGAGCATGTCGATGGCCTGGGCGTAGTCCACGTCCTCGTAGTCCTCGCGCCAGCGGCCCAGGACGGCGTAGCCGGCCGACACCACCAGGTCGCGTACCACCTCGCTGTCGGGGATCCGCTGTGACAGCGCCGAGCTGCTGAGCCCGACGCGGGCCCGCAGTTCGGACATGTCGGTGCGGCCCAGCCGTTCCCCGAGCACGTAGGCGGTGCCCGAGGAAGGATGCTCGGTGGCTGCGGCGATCCGCAGCAGTGAGGTCTTGCCCGCCCCGTTGGGGCCGATCACCACCCAGCGTTCGTCGAGTTCGACGGACCAGGTGATCGGCCCGACGAGCGTGTTGCCGCCTCGCCGCAGGCTCACCCTCGCGAAGTCGATCAACAGGTCGGGGTCGGTTCCGTTTCCGTCGTCGCCGGTTGTCGAGTCGGTGAATTCCCCTGCGGCCACTCGCTCATCGTAGTGATCGGTTCGCGTTCCGCCCGGGTGCGTCCGCCGCTGAAATCGTGGAACAGCAGTGACCGTGGCATGAGCCGCAGGAACAGCTGCACGAGCGGGCCGATCCCGAAGGCGTAAACCAAGGTGCCGATTCCGACGGTGCCGCCCATGAGCCAGCCGATCGCCAGCACGGTGGCCTCGATCGCGGTGCGCACCAATCGCACCGACCGCCCGGTACGGGCCACCAGCCCGGTCATCAGGCCGTCGCGCGGTCCTGGGCCCAGGCCCGCGCCGATGTAGAGGACGGTGCTGACGGCGTTGAGCACCACGGCGCCGATCATCATCGCGATGCGCACCGGCAGCGCCGACGGCGCCGGCAGGGCCGCGAGCGTGGCGTCGACGGTGACGGCGATGACGATGACGTTGGCGACGGTCCCGATTCCGGGCCGGTTACGCAGCGGGATCCAGGCCAGTAGAACCACGATTCCGACCACGGCGGAGGCCATGCCGAGCGACAGCGGCGTGTGCCGGGTGATGCCCTGGTGGAAAACGTCCCACGGGTCCAGTCCGAGGCCGGCACGCACCATCATGGCCATCGACACGCCGTACCCGCACAGGCCGATCAGCAGCAGCGCACCTCGGGTGAATGCCGTCCTCATGCGTGGTCGGGGAATCGGACGCGGATCGCGTCGAGTTCGCTACGCACTCGCCGGGCGTCTACATCGCGGTCGCCGGCGTAGTTGCCGGGATCGTGCAGACGGCGGAGATTCTCCGCTAATCGGGAAATCCAGTTCCGTGCCATGCAGCCATAATCTCGGCCATGTGGCTTGTTTATCAATAGCCAGTTGGACCATACTGGCCTCATTATGTCTCCAGATATGGCCGCGAGAGCGCTCGATGTGGACCTATTGGCCCGGGAGTTGGGAAACTGGCGCACTTCCAGCCAAAGTGGCCCCGCATACCTGGGCCTGGCGGACGCCATCCGGCTGCTCATCGTCGACGGCCGCGTTCCGGTCGGGTCGCGCATTCCGAGCGAACGGGCTCTGGCCGAGTCGCTGCGGGTGTCGCGCACCACCGTCACCGCGGCCTTCGCCCAGTTGCGCGAGGACGGGTACCTGCACGCCCGCCGCGGAGCCCGCAGCATCACGGCCCTGCCCGCCGCCGGACACGTCGAGCCCGATGCCACCAGCCCGACGGTCAGCCTGGCCGCCGCCGCTCTGTCCGCGCCGGGCACCGCGGTGTTGGAGGCCTTCGCCGAAGCCGCCCGCGACATCTCGCCGTATCTGCGCGAGCCGGGCCACGAACTGATGGGCGTCGGCCCGTTGCGCGCAGCCATAGCCGAAAGATATTGCGCCAGAGGGCTACCCACCGATCCGAACCAGATCATGGTGACCAGCGGTGCCCAGCACGCGATCGGGCTGATCCTGGCCAGCCACACCCAGCCAGGCGACCGGGTGCTCGTCGAGCAACCCACCTATCACGGTGCGCTGTCGGCGATCTCGACCGCGGGCGCACGGGCTGTCCCGGTGGCCCTCACCGAGGACGGCTGGGAACTGGACGCCGTGCAGGCCGCACTGCGACAACTCGCGCCGAGCCTGGCCTACCTGGTTCCCGACAGCCACAACCCCACCGGGTTCACCATGGTCGCAGCCGAGCGAAAGCGGTTGGGGCAGATCATTTCCGATACCCGAACCCGCACCATCGTCGACGAGTCGATCATCGATATGTGGATCGACGAGGCGCCGCCGGAGCCACTGGCGGCTTCGGTGTCGCGCAACGACCTGGTGCTGACCATCGGCTCGATGTCGAAATCGTTCTGGGGTGGTCTGCGGGTCGGCTGGATTCGTGCCGAGCGCGGCACGCTGGCCACCATCGCGGCGATCCGGCCTTCGGTGGATCTCGGTACCCCGATCCTCGAACAACTCGCCGCGGCGAAGCTGCTTGCCATGCACGCCGAGGTGCTACCGGAACGACGTGAGATCCTGCGCACCCGCCGGCAATTCCTGACCACTCTGCTGGCGCGTGAACTTCCGGACTGGCAGCCGGGGCACGGCCGCGGCGGTATGTCGCTGTGGGTCAAGCTGCCCGCGCCAATGAGCACGGCGTTGTCGGCGGCGGCAATGCGACTGGGCCTTGATGTGCCCGCCGGTCCGCGCTTCGGGGTGGACGGCACGCTGGAACGGTTTATCCGGCTCCCCTACGCGCTGCCGGAGCCCGAACTCGAAGAGGCGGTGCGCCTGCTGGTGCGGGCCTGGCACAGCATCACCGGCACGCTCGGCGCACAACCTCAAACGCTGGTGGTGTAGCGGCAGACGCTACGGCTGCTGAGCCATGGCATAGCAGGTGCTGAAATGCTCGATGGTGCACGGAATCCCGTTGACGGTGGGCAATTGGCCAGGCTGGTTGGTGATATTCGTGCCGCCCGCAGTGGGCGCCATCACCGGAGGCGCCACAGCGCCCATTCCGCCGCCGGACGAACCGGCCACACATACACCTTCGAACTTCGTCTGCACCGTGCCCGAGGGGCAACGTTTGGCCTCGGCCGGAGCCGCGACCGCCAACTGTCCCAGGACTGCCGCAACGGCGAACGCGCCAACCACGACCGTGTGCTTCAAGTTCGCCATGCCCCCACCCTACTTCAGGGGTGCGTCGACGCGCTCTCAGTCCTCGGGGATCTCGACGCGGCGCAGCACACCGTCGAGGGCGTCGGCGGCCTCGATCTCACCGCGCGTGACACCGAGGATGAACAGCACGGTGTCCAGGTACGGATGGCTCAGCGACGCGTCGGCCACCTCACGCAACGCGGGCTTGGCGTTGAACGCGACTCCGAGGCCGGCGGCGGCCAGCATGTCGATGTCGTTCGCCCCGTCGCCGACGGCGACGGTCTGTTCCATCGGCACGCCGACCTGCTGGGCGAAATCGCGTAGCGCCTTGGCTTTTCCTGGCCGGTCGATGACCTGACCGATGACCCGGCCGGTCAGCTTGCCGTCGACGACCTCAAGTTCGTTGGCGGCCACGTAGTCGAGCATGAGCTCGTGCGCCAGCGGTTCGATGACCTGGCGGAAGCCGCCCGAGACCACACCGCAGTGGAAACCGAGCCGGCGCAGGGTCCGGATGGTGGTCCGGGCGCCCGGTGTCAGCTCGACCTGTTCGGCCACATCGTCGAGCACCGAGGCGGGCAGGCCGGCCAGGGTCGCCACCCGGCGGTGCAGCGATTCGGCGAAATCCAGTTCACCGCGCATGGCGGCTTCGGTGACGGCGGCGACCTGGGCTTCCATCCCGGCCCGGGCGGCCAGCATCTCGATGACCTCGCCCTGGATCAGGGTGGAGTCGACGTCGAAGACGATGAGCCGCTTGGCCCGTCGGGCCAGGCTGTAATCCTCGAGCGCGATGTCGACGCCCTCGTCGACCGCCACCTGCGCCAAGGCTGACTGCAACTGGCCGTACGCCGCCCCCGCGGGCACAGAAACGCGCAGTTCCAGGCCCGTCACCGGGTAGTCGGACACGCCCCGGATGGTGTCGATGTTGACGCCCAGATCCGCGACCGCCCGGGCGACCACGCTGAACGACTCAGCGGTGATCGGACGGCCGAGCACCACGATCGTGTGGGTCGACGGCTCGCGCATGACCGGCATGTCGCCGCTGCGCTCGACCGTCACGTCGAGGCCGAGCTGGTGAATCGCCGTCTCGACGTCACTTCGCAGCGCATCGCCGTCGACCGTCTCGGCCGGAGCCGCGACCAGCACACCGAGGGTGAGCCGGCCGCGGACCACGACCTGTTCGACGTTGCGTAGTTCGACCTGATGGCGGGCGAGCACCTCGAACAGCGCCGACGTCACACCGGGCTGATCGACCCCCGTGACCGTGATCAGTACCGACGAGCGCTCTCGCGGAGCACCGTTCATCGAAACTTCCTCGACGTGCTCACCCCCGGATGCTGCCACCCGTCAGCTGGAGCGGTCCGCGGTCTCGAGCTCCGCGTGATGGGTACGGCCCACGTGGGCCTCGGCACGCATGCGCTCGACCATGTGCGGGTAGTGCAGCTCGAACGCCGGGCGCTCCGAACGGATCCGGGGCAGCTCGGTGAAGTTGTGCCGCGGCGGCGGGCAGGAGGTCGCCCACTCCAGCGAGTTGCCGTAACCCCACGGGTCGTCGACCATCACCGGCTCGCCGTAGCGCCAGCTCTTGAACACGTTCCACACGAACGGCAGCGTCGAGATGCCCAGGATGAAGGCACCGATCGTGGAGATCACGTTGAGCGTGGTGAAGCCGTCGGTGGGCAGGTAGTCGGCGTAGCGGCGCGGCATGCCCTCGTCACCGACCCAGTGCTGCACCAGGAAGGTGGTGTGGAAGCCGATGAAGGTCAGCCAGAAGTGCAACTTGCCCAGGCGCTCGTCGAGCAGACGTCCGGTCATCTTCGGGAACCAGAAGTAGATGCCCGCGTAGGTGGCGAACACGATGGTGCCGAAGAGCACGTAGTGGAAGTGCGCGATGACGAAGTAGCTGTCGGTGACGTGGAAGTCGATCGGCGGGCTGGCCAGCAGCACGCCGGACAGGCCACCCAGCAGAAAGGTGATCAGGAAGCCGACCGAGAACAGCATCGGCGTCTCGAACGTCAGCTGGCCCTTCCACATGGTGCCGATCCAGTTGAAGAACTTGATGCCGGTCGGGACGGCGATCAGGAACGTCATGAAGGAGAAGAACGGCAGCAGGACGGCGCCGGTGGCGTACATGTGGTGTGCCCACACGGCCACGGACAGGGCCGCGATGCTGATGGTGGCGTAGATCAGCGTGGTGTAACCGAAGATCGGCTTGCGGCTGAACACCGGGAAGATCTCGGACACGATGCCGAAGAACGGCAGCGCGATGATGTACACCTCGGGGTGGCCGAAGAACCAGAACAGGTGCTGCCACAGCAGGACACCGCCGTTGGCCGGGTCGTAGATGTGAGCGCCCAGGTGGCGGTCGGCGGCCAGGCCGAACAGCGCGGCGGTCAGGATCGGGAAGGCGATCAGCACCAGGATCGAGGTCACCAGGATGTTCCAGGTGAACACCGGCATGCGGAACATCGTCATACCGGGCGCACGCATGCAGACCACGGTGGTGACCATGTTGACGCCACCGAGGATGGTGCCCAGACCACCGACGGCCAGACCGAGGATCCACAGATCACCGCCGGCACCCGGCGAGTGAATGGCGTCGGTCAGCGGCGAGTAGGCCGTCCAACCGAAGTCCGCGGCACCGCCGGGAGTGATGAAGCCGGCGAGCGCGATCAGCGCGCCGAACAGGAACAGCCAGAACGACAGCGCGTTCAGCCGCGGGAATGCCACGTCGGGTGCGCCGATCTGCAGCGGCAGCACCAGGTTGGCGAACCCGAACACGATCGGGGTGGCGTAGAACAGCAGCATCACCGTGCCGTGCATGGTGAACAGCTGGTTGAACTGCTCGTTGCTCAAGAACTGCAAGCCGGGCATCGCCAGTTCGGTACGCATGAACAGCGCCATCAGTCCGCCGATGAAGAAGAAGGCGAAGCAGACGACGCAGTACATGATGCCGATCAGCTTGTGATCGGTCGTGGTGATGAGCTTGTAGATCAGGTTGCCCTTGGGGCCCATCCGTTCCGGAAAAGGACGACGTGCCTCGAGTTCTCCGATTGGGGGCGCTTCGGCTACCAAGAGATCCTCCAAAGATTCGTCGGGAAATCCCGCTTATCGAACTGAATCCTAACGCTCCCGGCGGCCTTCGCGTTCGTGGGTCCTACAAACTGTCGTACTGCGTGGCGCCACGACGGCGGATCTTTTCGTCGCGACGGCTTGACCAGCGGTAAGACCGTCAATGTTACGGTCGCCCCGTGCTGACCAACCGACCTCGCGCCGCGCTCGCGGTGATCGCCGCGGCCGCAACCCTCGCCACCGGGTGCGGCTCTGCCGAACAGACGCAGCAGGCGCAGACGTCGATGACCACCAGCGTCACCAAGATCGCCGACGCCGGGGTACTGGGTAATCAGCGTCGCCCCGACGAATCGTGCGCGGCTGAGCCGGCGCCCGCCGACCCCTCGGCGCGTGAGGTGCGCAACGCGCGTGCCGAAGGCGGCGACATCCCGGAGTCCACCGAGGTGCGCGGCGACCCGCAACGCATCGTCGCGCTGTCCGGTGACCAACTGGACGCGCTGTGCGCGCTGGGCCTGCAGTCGCGGATCGTCGCGGCCGCTCTTCCCGACGGTTCGTCGGAGCAGCCCTCGTATCTGGGTGCGGTGGTGCACGGGGTCGCCCCGGCCGGCTCACGGACCGCACCGGATGTGGACGCCATCAAGGCGGCCAACCCCGAGCTGATCCTGGGTTCGGCGAGCCTTACTCCTGCGTCCTTCGGCGCATTGTCGGCGGTCGCCCCCACTGTGTTCACCGGCGCGCCGGGTGCCGCGTGGCGCGACACGTTGCGCACGGTGGGTGAGGCGACGGGCCGCCGGGACGCCGCCGCCGATCTGATCGCGAAATTCGACGACGCCGCCCGCGACACCGGTGCGCAGAACGACGCCGCGCACTTCCAGGCTTCGGTGGTGCAGCTGACCGAGAACAGTGTGCGGGTCTACGGCGCCAATACCTTCCCCAGCAGCGTGCTGGCCGCCGTGGGATTGGATCGCCCTGCCGCCCAACGGTTTACCGACAAACCGTACGTGGAGCTGGGTACCGCCGACGCCGATTACCGCATCGCCGACGCGGACATCGTCTACGTGTCGTTCGCCTCCGCGGCGGCCAAGGACAACGCACCCAAGATCCTGCAGAGCACGGCTTGGCGGAACCTGTCGGCCGCCAAGGACAATCGGGTGTTCGTGGTGAACAACGAGGTCTGGCAGACCGGGCAGAACATCGTGGCCGCCCGCGGCATCCTCGATGATCTGCGCTGGGTCAACGCGCCCATCAACTAATCTCAGCCACGTGTTCCACGTCCTCACCACCACGTACACCCAACCGCTCGACGTCGTCGACCAGACCCGCCCGGCCCACATCGCGTGGCTCGAGGAGGAGGTGGCCGCCGGCCGCATCGTGCTGGCCGGCCGGCTGGAGTCAGGCACCGGCGCCGTGCTCGTCACCGGGGATCTCACTGACGCCGAGGTCGAGGATGTCATCGCCTCCGATCCCTACACCCTGGCCGGGCTCATTCGATGCGAGCGCTCGTCGTTCAACGGGGCGTTCCGCGCGCCCGGATTGTGACCCGCACCAGGCAGTGATCCGGGAGATATGTCACAACCGGTATCGGGATTAGCCCCATCGCCTGCGTCGTTGCACGGTTCGGACTGCCGTCTTCAGGCAGTAGTCAGTTAACCGGATTAACGTTTTCCTCCGAAACGTACAGACGACGAACAAAGAGGGCTTTTGATGAGCACTGTTTATGCCTACGCCGCGAACTCGGCCACCGAGCCGCTGGCCAAGACCACGATCACCCGTCGCGAGGTGGGCCCGCACGACGTGGCCTTCGACATTCATTTCGCGGGCATCTGCCACTCCGACATCCACACCGTGAAGGGCGAGTGGGGCACCCCGAACTACCCCGTGGTGGCCGGCCACGAGATCGCCGGTGTCGTCACGGAGGTCGGCTCGGAGGTCACCAAGTACAAGGTCGGCGACCACGTCGGCGTCGGGTGTTTCGTCGACTCGTGTCGCGAGTGCGACAACTGCAAGGCCGGGTTGCAGCAGTACTGCACCGGCGGCGGCATGATCGCCACCTACAACTCGACCGAGCGCGACGGCACGCCGACCTACGGCGGCTACAGCGGCGCGATCGTCGTCGACGAGAACTACGTGCTGCGGATCCCCGACAGCATCCCCCTGGACCAGGCCGCTCCCCTACTGTGCGCGGGTATCACCACCTACTCGCCGCTGCGGCACTGGAACGCCGGCCCGGGCAAGAAGGTCGCCGTCATCGGTCTCGGCGGCCTGGGCCACGTCGGGGTCAAACTCGCCAAGGCGATGGGCGCGCACGTCACCGTGCTGTCGCAGTCGCTGAAGAAGATGGAGGACGGCCTGCGGCTGGGCGCCGACGAGTACTACGCCACCGGCGACCCGGACACCTTCCGCAAGCTGCGCGGCCGATTCGACCTGATCCTCAACACCGTGTCGGCCAACCTCGACCTCGGCGCTTTCCTGAATCTGCTCGCCGTGGACGGCACCCTGGTGGAGTTGGGCATGCCCGAGCACGCCATGGAGGTCCCGCCGTTCCCGCTGGCGGGGATGCGTCGCAGTCTCTCCGGGTCGATGATCGGCGGCATCCCCGAGACCCAGGAG
Source organism: Mycolicibacterium senegalense (assembly GCF_019645875.1). GTDB lineage: Bacteria > Actinomycetota > Actinomycetes > Mycobacteriales > Mycobacteriaceae > Mycobacterium > Mycobacterium senegalense. The sequence continues at coordinate 3,941,901 of NZ_CP081000.1, forward strand.
ATGCTCGATTTCTGCGCCGAGCACAACGTGCTCCCCGAGATCGAGGTCATCGCACCCGACTACATCAACGAGGCCTACGAGCGTGTGCTGGCCAGTGATGTGCGGTACCGCTTCGTGATCGACACCGCCTCGCTGCGCGGGTAGTCGCGGAACCCAAGTCAACGCCGAGGGCTGCGGTCACCCAGTGACCGCAACCCTCGGCGTTACGCGTTGTCGGCCGTCATTCGGGGCCGGCGTCTGACTGCAGGTCGACGCCCGCCAACGGCCAGCCCGCGGCGGCCAGTTTGGCCGCCACCCGTGCGATGTTCTCCGGGCCGGCGTCGTGATCGGTGACTTCGGCGATGAAGTCCGCGATCACATCGCGGTCGATGGGATCGTCTATGTCGGCGGGCGCTGAGGCCTCGGCGATGTTACGCACCACCTCGGTCACCTGCTCTTCGGTGAGCGGGGTGGCCCTCAGCAGCGCGAGCAGGGGCACCCGGTCAGTACCCGGCACCCCCTCCGGATAACCGGCACGCAGCCAGTTCAGGACCGAGATCAGCAGCGACTTGGTTGACACCCGGTAAGTTTCGCGACTGCCCGGTCAACCCACCACTGGACGCGCCGACAGTTGGGTGGCCATTCATTCGTGATTCATTGCCAAAAACAATCCCGCTGAGCGCAACCGGTGACCTCTCCCGGGTAGCCCGGCATCCTCAGCACAGTGACCCGTGTGATCCGCTTCAACGCCTTCGATATGAACTGCGTCGCCCACCAGTCCCCTGGTCTGTGGCGGCATCCCAAAGACCAGTCGTGGCGCTACAAGGACATCACCTACTGGACCGAGCTGGCGAAGTTGTTGGAACGCGGGCGTTTTGACGGCCTGTTCATCGCCGATGTGTTGGGCACCTACGACGTATACGGGGCCAGCGACGAAGCGGCCATCCGCCAGGCCGCGCAGATCCCGGTGGGCGACCCGATGCTGCTGGTGTCGGCGATGGCGCTGGTCACCGAGAACCTGGGGTTCGGGATCACCACCGGAACCGGATTCGAGCATCCTTATCCCTTCGCCCGGCGGATGTCGACGCTGGACCACCTGACCAACGGCCGGGTCGGCTGGAACGTCGTCACCGGATATCTGCCTGCTGCCGCACGCAACATGGGCCAGACCGATCAGCCGGCGCATGACGCGCGCTACGACCATGCCGACGAGTACCTCGAGGTGCTCTACAAGTTGTGGGAAGGCTCGTGGGAGGACGACGCCGTGGTGCGCGACGCCGAACGCGGGGTTTTCACCGATCCCGCCAAGGTGCACCACATCGGCCATTCCGGAACGCATTTCAGCGTCCCGGGGGTACATCTGGCCGAACCCTCCCTGCAGCGCACGCCGGTGATCTACCAGGCCGGCTCCTCGCCGCGCGGAGTCCGCTTCGCCGCGGAGAACGCCGAGGCCATCTTCACCGCCGCACCCACCAAAGCCCTTCTGCGGGAGACGGTCTCGACCATCCGCGCCGAGCTGGAGTTGGCCGGCCGGGATCCGTACTCGGCCAAGATCTTCAACCTCACCACCATCATCACCGGTGAGACCGACGAGGAGGCGCACGCCCGGCACGCCGAGTACCTGGCCTACGGTGATCCCGAAGGCGCACTGGTGTTCATGTCCGGGTGGATGGGTGTGGATCTGGCCAGGTACGGCCTCGACGAACCGATCGGGAACGTCGATTCCAATGCGATCCTGTCCGCGGTCAAGGCATTTCAGTCCGCCTCGGACAACGGCGGCGAGTGGAATGTCCGCGACATCGCCGAGTGGGGCGAGATCGGCGGCATGGGGCCGCGCATCGTCGGGTCCGGTGTGCACGTCGCCGACACCCTGCAGGAGTGGGTCGAAGAGACCGATGTCGACGGCTTCAACCTGGCGTATGCGATCACACCCGGCTCTTTCGAGGAGTTCATCGAGCACGTGGTGCCGGTGCTCACCGAACGCGGCGCCTACCAGTCGGCCTACGCGCCGGGCAGTCTGCGCAACAAGCTGCTGGGCAACGGCGATCGCCTGGCCGACGAGCACCGCGGGGCCAGCTATCGCGTGGGTGGGCCGAATTCGACGATCGTCGAGCGTCCGTCGACCGTGCCGTCGTCATCGGCGTCGACAGCCGCCCAGCCCGCACGGGGCCGCTAGACTCAGCGCGGCGCGGCCTGGACGTTCGTGTGTTGTTGTCCCACGGTCGACGGTGGCAGGTCGGTCTCGTCGACCCCGGGCGTATTGAGTTGCCCGGCCAGCCACGGTAATGCCGTGGCGAAGGCATTGTTGGCGAACGCCCAATCATGGCGCCCGGGTGCGGTGGTCACCGAACATCTGATCGCCACCGTGCGCGCCGCGTCGCATAACGTGGTCGCCGCGACGTCCTGTGCCTCCGGATTGGCCACCGGGTCGCGGGTGCTACCGCCGCGGGCAGTGGGAACCTCGAACCACGCCGAGACGTCGGCGTACGAACGGTGGTGCCGCATGATCGTCAAGGGATCGTAGGCGGCCCACGCGTCGGCGTCCCCGCCGAAAAGGCGGTTGATCGTTTGGGTCTTGTCTCCCGCGTTCGGTCGCAGATCTCCCGCGATGTCGACGAAGGAGTGGAACAGCTCCGGATGCATCAGGGTGAGATCCACCGCGCAGGTGCCGCCCATCGACCAGCCCGCGATCCCCCACCCGTCCCGGTCGGAGCGCACCCCGAAGTCCGAGATCAGATACGGGACGATGTCTTTCGTCAGGTGGTCTGCGGCGTTTCCCCGGACCCCGTTGACGCACTCGGTGTCGTTGGTGAATGAGCCCGTGGCGTCGACGAACACGAACACCGGGGCATTGCCTCCGTGCGCGGCCGCGAACCCGTCGAGGATGCCCAGCACGTTGCCCGCGCGCAGCCAGTCGGCCGGGGTGTTCAATTGCGAGCCGATCATCATCACGGCCGGAAGCTGTGGCGGCGGGGTGCTGGCGAACCAGGCCGGCGGGAGGTAGACGAGTTCGCCGCGGTGTGCGAAACCTGAAGCTGTTGAATCAACGGTCACCGGGACCAGGACACCGCTGGGCGGCCGGAAGTGGGCCAGCTGCATCTTCGTCACCGTCAACCGGTCCGTCTGCCCGGGCAGCGGGCTCGATGTGAGCTGCTTCCACATGCCGCCCATCGTCGGGAAGTATCCGACCCACGTGTTGAGGGTCAGCGCACAAGCCAGCCCGCACACGCCAATCGCGGCGACCGAGACGGTGCGCCGCCACCACCGCGCGCTCACCCAGCCCAACGACGCGATACCGACGGACAGCACGCTCAACGCGATCCAGCACCACAACTCGGGTGGCCCGGCGTTGCCGGCCACCCCGATCGAATCGATGTACCAGTACGCCACACCAGCCACCACGGCCGCCACAGCCACCAGCGCGGGCAGCGACCGGCGCCGCCAGCGTCGTGTGCGCCAGCCCACCGCGGCTCCCAGCAGCAGCGCAGCGCTCAGCTGAACGACAACCGGGAACCAGCCGTGGATCAGCGAGATCTGTGCAATGAGCTGGTACATCGGCTCTCTTGTTATCAGTGCCGGCTGTCAGCCCGCTGGAGGGAAGCTGAATTTTCGAGTCAGTGCGGCTCATGGCAGGTAAAAGCCGCGGATGCGGTGATAGCGCCCGTGACCGAGCAACGCATTGGCTGCCTCGAGGCCCGACATCACCGCGGCCTCGATACAGCCGGCGTTCAAGCCGCAGTCCGTCCAGTCCCCGGCCAGGATCAGATTGTCGTAGCCGCTCTCGTCCGGGCGCAGCCGGTATTTGTCGCTGCCCGGCACAGATTGCACGTAACGGTCGGACGGGTCGATGTTCACGCTCACGTGCTGGGTGGCCATGGCCGCAGCGCCTCGTCGACCATCGTTGCCGCACAACAGCTCCCATTTGAAGCCCTGTTCGGAGACGGCATTCGGGAAATAGAGCCCGAGGTATCGGTCGACGTAATCGGCGGCGTCACGGTGGACGAGGTCCCGATATCTGCGGACGTAGTCGGGGTGATCGCCGTTGACGGGCCACGGCGCGCGCAGGCTGCCGCAGAAATAGGCAACGGTCCCGGGTCGGTCGGGGTGGAGCCAGTTCTCGGCCCACAGTGTCTGCGGCATCGAGGCCCACGTTTCGAACGGCCGGGCATATGCGGTGATCGTGGCGCCGGGCTTCGACCAGCCCAACGCGTGTTCGTCCGGGCGCAGCCACAGCTGAAACGCCTGTGTGGCGACGGTACTGAGGTTGGCTGTCATCTCACGCCATTCCGGGCGGTCCTCGATGAGCTCTGCGGCGACGACCGGGATCATCCCCACTGACACCGCCAGGACGATGTGATCGAAATCCTTGCCGCGCTGCAGAACCACTGTCTCGACGTCGTCACGGGCGGCGAAATGCGATTCAAGGGTGCGCATCCCCGACCGCGCCTGGATCTGATCGCCGCGCGGCGCGCTGGGGAACACCGCCAGGCCCCGGACGTCGACCAAAGGGTCGTAGTGGCCGACCCCATCGGCAAGCCGCACCTGACGACCGAGAGTGATCGCGTCAATCGCCACGCCTAGGTCGTCGACATGCAATGAATCGAGACGGTGGAAGAACTCGAATTTCACGCCACGTCTGCGCAGCGCCTGATAGAGCGGCGCCATCACGACGTCCCCCATCCCGGCCGTCATCTTCCAGAAGATCGCCCCCTTGTATCCGAACAGGACGAATCCGATCAGGAAGACCATCACCCCGGCGCCGACTGCAGGCCGGCGAGGATCACCATGGTCGTACCCGAATACCAGGTCGTAAAGACCACGCACGAAAGCAGATTCGAGTACATCGGGGTGGCCGCCATGACGCAGCACCCAGTCACCGAACTCCTCGTCGTTGATGGCTCTGAATCCGTTCGGATGGGTGATGAGATTGTCGGCGACCACACCGCGGACCGCTGCGACGACGAGCGAGATCAGCAGCCAGCTACGCCGGTGGTCGGGGCGTTCCTCGTAGTCGATGGCCGCGCGGACCGCATCCACCGCCTGTTCGATGGCCTTGCCCGGCGGACCGGCGCGTACCTGCGGGTCGGCGATGGCCAGCAGAGCCGCGAGGATTCCCCGCTGCACCGTGCCGACCACCGGCGGCGGCGCTGCCGGTGCCTGCTCGGCCGTGGCCGTCAGTTGGAGATCCGCCGGAGCCGCGCCCCGGAGTGAGTCGGCGAACGCGACGACCAACTGCACCGCCCGCTGCACGAACTCCACCGCGGTGATCTCTTGACCGGTGCCACCGGGTTCACCCGGTGTCATCCCGTTGCGCGGGTGCGTGCCCAGCCAGGTCAGCCACCCGGTACCCCACTGTTCGGCCAAGCCCGGATTGTCCGCGGGAACGATGGCCTCCTGCCAGGTCCGGATCGGTGACGACGGATCCGTTGCAGGCCTGTCCAGTTCGGCGTAGCACTCACGGAGCAAGGCGAAGGCGTTTTCGTACGATCCGAGCCAGACGTGCAGTCCGTGCTCCTCGATGCGATCGTTCACGCCGCGGCTCGACGCCCCTTTGCCGCCCAATCGCCAGCCCCGTTGATAGACGGTGATGGATTCGAACCGATCGCGCCAGCCGGGCTCGCTCAGCCGCCAGGCCGTACTCAGACCGGCCATGCCGCCGCCCAGGATGGCGACTTTCCCGCCCGGGCGCCTCACCCGAGCATCGTCCTGGCTCGAATCACGTCGGGCCAGGAACAATCGGACGGGAAGCGGTGCAGGGCCTCGGTGACCGCCTGCCGCGCCGGCTCCCCGAACAGTTCGAAACAGTCGGTGGCGGAACGTAGTTCGAACACTCGCGCGTCCTGGCTGCGACCCAGCGCCATGGCCGCCTCCAATGCGGCGCGCCGGGGACCTCGGCCGTCGGTGGTGAATGCGGCCAGCCTGGTCAGCTCGGCGTCATAGAAGCTCATCCGTGTCTGGCGGGCCAGCTCCAATCCGGTCTGCAGTCTGGCCCGCGCCTCATCGAATCGTCTTGCCGCGATGAGCAATCGGGCCAGCAGCGCGTCATAGAACGTGATGAGGGCGATGACACCGACCGCACGCCAGGTGTCGACGAACCCGGTCAGCAGCTCGATGTGCGGGGCAAGGTCGGCGCCGTCGGCGGCGTTGCCGGCCAGTGCGGCGAGCGCATGCACCGTCGCATGCTGCGCCGCCCCGGTGAGTTCCCACGAGTCGAAGCCGTGCTGCTCTCCGATCGTGCCGAGTTCGACGGCCGCTTGCGCCGCCCGGTCGAGATCACCGGACTCTATCCGGATCAGGACCTCGATCTGGCGGGTGTAGGCCAGGCTGAAAGCCCCCTTGGGGAAGGATAATTCGGCGCAGCGTCGTTCGGCATTGCCCAGCTCGGCCTCGACACCGGCCACGTCACCGTCCAGGCAGCGGCTCAACGCGAGGTGGGCATACAAGCCTGCGGTCGGATCGTTCGGCATGAACAGCATCGCGTCGAGGGCGCGTGCTCCTTCCTCGGTCAGCGTGCGTGCCGCGGTGTCCATCTTGGTCCGGGCATAGCCGAACTCGCCGCGAAACCAGGCCAGCATGCCGAAAGCGAAATCGTTGACCGGCAGAAATATCCGGCGCGGCCCGACCAAGCTGCCCCTGATGGATTCGACCAGTCGTTGCGCCCGTTCGAGATCTGCCCGCATGGTGTAGTACGGGTAGAGCGACATCACTGTCGACAGCAGTTCGTCGTCTTGAAGGTCACTGCTGCACAGGTGGAGACAACGCTCGAAGTCGGCGGCGGCATTGGGGCTGAACACACCTTCGGCCGCCTGGGCGAGAAAGGCGCGTCCCAGGCGCAGATTCACCTCAAGGTGGTCACGGTCCGGGCCGGGCGGCGACTTCTCGACGTGTGTCACCGCATGGGTCAGATAGCTCAAGGCCTCTCGGAGAGCACCGCGCTGGCGAGCGTTGGCTGAGGCCTGGGCGTAGCTGGCAGCGGCCTCGGTGTAGCGCTCGGCCCGCTCGTAGTGGCGCGCGATCAACGGCCAGTCCGGATTGCCGGCCGCCGCCGCGGCGGCCAGCGTGTCGGCGATCCGGCTGTGAAGTTCGCGTCGCAGGCTGGGCGGCGACAGTTCGGCGGCCACCTCACGTAACAGTTCGTGGTGGAAGCGCCAGCTGTTCTGGTCGAGCGGCTCAAGCACGCGGCTCTGCACCAGCTCGCCGACGATGTGTTCCACTTCCTGTTCGTCGAGGTCCACTACGGCCGACAGCAGGCTGCGTTCCACCCGACTGCCGATGATGGCGGCGGCCTCGGCCACCCTGATCGCGTTGCTACTCGACTTGAGTCGCGCATACAACGCCTCGTAGAGCGTGTCCGGCACTCCGCCGACACTCGACGTGTCCGATGGTTGTGTTCGGAGCTTTGCCACCACTTCTTCGATGTACAACGGCACGCCGTCGCACCGCCGGCGCACGACATGCCGCTGATCGGGCGTCGCATCAGGGTGAAGTGCGACGATCAATTCGTCGGTTTCGCTGTCGCTCAACGGCTTCAGGTCGAGCACCTCGGTGAGCGCACTCGCCGGCACGGCCTGCTCGCGGCTTGTCATGACGATCAGCACGTGGCCGTCGAGATCGGCGGCGAGGAGCGATTGGATCACCTCGGTGGTGTCCTCGTCGAACCAGTGCATGTCCTCGACGACCACGAGTGCGGGGGTGTCGCGCACACATGCCAGCAGGTAGTCACGAACGGCGCCGCAGATCCGTCCCGAGAGCTTGCGGCCTTCGGCGGAGGCCGGCTGATACCCGACCTGCGGATCGATCCCGAGCAGAGGTGCCAGCAACGGCAGGACGGTCGCCGGGTCCAAGGCACGCTGTTCGATCTCGGACCGTAGTAGTTGCAGGCGTTCTGCGGGCTCGGAGGTCCGGTCGATGCCGCAGCGGCGCTCGAGCAGGCGCCGGATCGGCCGCAGGCCGACGTCGGTGTGGAACGGGGATCCGATCAACTGCAGGACGGTCCCGTGCGACTGTGCGGCCAGTTCGGCGGCCGACCATGCCAACCGGCTCTTACCGATGCCGGCCTCCCCCTGAATGGCCACACCCGGGGTACGCAGCGTCCCGGCTGTGGCATCGGCCCACCGTCGTTGCAGGTGCGCGTATTCCCGCTCTCGTCCGACCAGCGGGCTGAGCGCCGCGCGGGTCATGTCGCGTTCGGCGATCACCTGATAGTGGCGGACCGGATCTTCGACACCCTTGACGTGCCTGGGTAGCTGGGCGCGCAGTTCGAAGACTCCGCGGACCAGCGGTTCGACGGCCGCGGATATCGCCACCGTGCCGGGGTCGGCGAGGCTGCACATCCGGGCGGCGAGATTCGCCGCGAATCCGTAGACGTCGTCCTGCGCGGTGTCGAGATAGACGATGCCTCGATGTATCCCGACTCTGACGTCGATTTCGACTCCGAAGCGACGCCGCACCCGCGTGCTCAACTCGGCGATGACCCGGGTGATGTCGAGCGCGGCCTGCACGGCCCGGTAGACGTCGTCCTCGTGGGCGTGGGGGTGGCCGAATGAGGCCAGCAGTCCGTCACCCTTGGTCGAACCGACATGACCCTCGTATCGGTCGACGATTCGGAGCACGTCGTCGCGGTAACGTCCGACGATGGTTCGATAGGTCTCCGGATCGATCCGGTTGGACAACGCGGTGGAGTCGACCAGATCTGCGAAAAGGATTGTCAGGCGTCGGATCTCACCGTATTCGGCGGGCGCGGCCAGAAGGTCCTCGGCGTCGGTGTTGTTGCGGTCGACAGCCAGCACCTGGCCGGCGAGCAGCTTGGCCGTCGCCCGGTCCCCCTCCGAGGCGGCAAGCAACGCCCGATCGAGCAGCTGGTCGACGCCGGAGGGCCCGTCACTGTGGCTCACAGCGCGAACAAGACCTCTACCGTGTCGTCGAGCGCGTTGGTGTCCAGCGTATGCGCAGTCACCTCGCCGATATAGACACCGCTGCACAGGCCTGCCGAGTTCGCGAACAATCTGAACGAGGTCACGTTGGCGGGTAGCACGCTGTTGGCCAGGTCGAACCCGACGTGTTTCCGGATGTCCTCCTTGGGCACGGCCTTACGAGCCATGTTGGTGACGGCCAACTTTCGGTCATATGGTTTGGGCGCGATCGCGATGTCGTCGGAGTACAGAACCGGGTCACTGTATGCCCCGGGGCCGGCCGCGATCGTCTGCGCGATCTCGGCGGTGCGGAGCATGCCGATCCGGACCACCTTCACCGCCGACTTGACCAGTTCGTCCCGGTCCACCTTCGCCGGATTCTTGTCGACCAGATTCGCTGCCTCGGTGGCGACTTCGGTCGCTTCCAGCAGGCCGCGCCGGATCACGGTGGTGATGTGATCGGCCAGCAGCAGCACCCGGGGGTCCGGCGGGGATTGGAGTGGAATCCGCGCGATGTCGGCGGCACCCTTGATCGCGATCTTGGTGAGGTCGGACAGGGACTTGATGGCCTCCTGGGTTCCGAAGGTCGACGGCTCGGCGTTGATCTTCGCGTAGGCCTCGTTCGCCACCTGGGCGGCGCCGTCAATCGTGTCGTTGATCTCTTTGGCGTACTTGGCGGCGATCAGTTCAGGGTCATCCATTGCCGGCTCCCTCCTTCGGAGGCTTGACGTTTCGCTCCGCGGTGTCGTACACGTCGAGCGCCCACGTCGCCAGATCGGCGCCGATCTGGTGGGTGATGATTTCTACGTCGTGCCTGACCAGGCCGTCCATCCAGCGGCTGACCGCACCTCCGATGTTGCTGGTCACCTTCTCGACCAGACTCTTGGCCAGGTCCCTGGTGTCGTCGACGGTGTCGGGAAAGTTGATCGGCAAGGTGGGCGGGACGTCCGGCGGGACCGTGGGTGGCCCCTGGTCCACCGCCCCGGCCATGGCGGCCTTGTTCGGCCAGCCTTTGAGTGTCCTGCCGGCAGGCATCGGCAACGTGCCGTCGATTGCTTTGTGGGCAGCCCCGGCGAGCATCTCCTTGCCGTTGTCCGACCAGCCGAGAAGGCAGCCCAGCGCCGCCGTCGCCGTCGGGCTGAGTCCGTTGACGCGCTCTTCCTTGCTGGTGCGGATCCGGACGCCTTTCCCGTCCGGACCCTTGCGGGTCGGGGTGACCCACAGGTAACCGTTGTCGATCTCCACGATGCCCGCGGACAGATCCTCGCCGGTGCGGTTGGTGTCCAGCTTGTAGTTGATGATGATGCCCTTGCCGTTGCCCTCGTCGTCCTCGCGTTCGTCGAACGAGAAGCACAAGGCGGTCTGCAGCAGATACTCGTCGGGCTCGGCGGAGATCGACTCGACGATGCGGAACCATCCGTCGGCTGTCAGTGGTTGCTGTTGTTCGGTCATCTTGTGAAAGAAGGTGGGACAGCACAGATCCCAATTGAGCGGGTGGATGATCTTCTTGATGTCGTCCACCGTCAGGTTCAAGTCCTCGGAATCGGTGTACAGCGTGCTGCAGTACTGTCCCCCGGAATCTTCGAGGGTGCCGAAGCACGGTTTCGAGCGTTCGGCGAACTCGGGGCTGATCTGCTCGCCGGTGACCCGCATGAAAGAGTCCCGGTCGACCATCTCGTCGAACCGCATCGCGAACGCGTCGACTTTGTCGTCCGGGGTGAGAATTCCCCTTTCTTTCTCCACCGGCCAGGGGTCGAGGATTCCCGGCAGGATTTGCATCAACCGCTCGTCGCGCGGAATTTGTTGCGTAGTGAAAGAATTCTTGACGGAGCGAATCTTTTCGATCACAAGAACTGCGTAGGCGGCCCTGGCCAGTGCGGGATGCCGATCCTCATCGAAGAGTTCGAAGGAACGCGCGGAACGGGTCCGCATTGGTTTCATTCCACCCAGAGCCGCCGTCGCTTCGTCAAAGGTGGGAAACCGAAACAGCTCCCTACTGGGATCGGGAAGCTGAACACTGCCCAGGAAGCTTTCCAACTCGCGATACCAGCCGCGCTGGCCCAGCCCCGTGCTGTTCGGCAGAAAATTCTCAATTGTGGCCAGCACGGCGTCATTCATCGGGCCAGGATTTTTGTCCGCGTCAATAGCTTCCTGGTCGATCTGGCCGAACAGGGCCAGCGAATAACCACGTATATTCGGCATGACAGCCGCCTTCCGCGATGTGCGGCCTTAGCATACCGTCGTGCAGGTCAATTACTTGAGAAAATTGCCGGGTGCCACGGGTGCTGAGCGGGTGCTGGGGGACGACAGTACGGTCACTGATCTCCCGTGGGCGGCGGTGTTCGATCCCGCCGCCAATGTCCGGGCGCTCGGTGCGGTGCAGTCACAAGGCCTACGTGCCGCCACCGAACTCGTCGATCGGTTTGTGAAGTTGGCCGGCGCCGACGGCTCGAATGGTGCGGACCGCGACGGTGATCGGACCGCGTCGGCGAACCCCCCGGGCGAGTCTCCGTCGGCCACACCGGATGTCGACCGTGTGGTGGCGACATGGGAAGCGCTGATGCGACGACTGGCCGCTACAGTGACGGCTGCCGGACCAGTGGCCGCGGGCACCGGCACGTTGGATCTGAATGCCTCAGGCGCCACGGCAGCCGTCCAAATCGAGATCCAGGGCACCGGTCCCGCCTGCGCAGAGGTCTGGCTGCACAACGGCGGACCGACCGATCACGGTGACATCGTTCTACGCTGCAGCGATCTGCTGACTCACACCGGCGATGTGATCACCGCCGACGCCGTACAGTTCGACCCCCAGCCGGTGCCGATGCCCGCGCGGAGCAGTCGCGGTGTCCTCGCGACGGTGCAGCTCGATGCTGATGTCAGGCCCGGGATCTATCGCGGAACGATCCTCGTCACCGGCCACCCGGACCTGTGGCTTCCGTTGGTGCTGACCATGCAACGCGTCGACCGATGACCGGACTCACCGACCGCGCAGCCCTCGTCACCAACGTCGAAGGCCGGCTTCGCGAGGTCGGACGCGCCGTGCGCCGCACGATGCTCGACGCGATGCCCGACGGCGAACCGGTGCAGTGGTTGTACGGTCCTATGCGTGAATACCCCTCCCGTCCCGGGAAGGCACTTCGTCCAGCGCTGTGCCTGTCGGCGGGTCGGGCGTTCGGGGCCAGTTCCGAGGAACTCCTCGGGATCGCAGTGGCAATCGAATTGCTGCACAACGCTTTTCTCGTTCACGACGATGTGGCCGACGGAAGCGAGATGCGCCGGGGCAGGCCGACCCTCTCGGCGACCTACGGGGTGGCGGCGGCACTGAACGCGGGTGACGGCCTGGCGATCGTTGCCGGACAGGTGCTGCGGCGGGCAACTCGGCGCCTCGACCGCGACCTCGCGGACCTGGTGTGGAGCGAGTTCGACACGATGGCCCTGCGCACCCTCGAAGGTCAGGCGACTGAAGTCGGATGGCAGCTCGACAATGTCGAAAACCTGGGTCCAGACGACTATCTGCACCTGATCATGCATAAAACATGTTGGTATACAACGATTCACCCGCTTCGGGTAGGAGCGATCATCGGTTCAGGCGGAACCGTCGACCTCGGCCCGCTGGTACGGTTCGGGTTCCATTTCGGTGCGGCATTCCAGATTCGGGACGATCTGCTGAATCTTGTCGGGGAGGAACGCACCTACGGCAAAGAGATCCTCGGCGACATCTACGAAGGCAAGCGGACCCTTCCCTTGATGCACCTCTTGAGCGTCGCGGACGACAAGGACAAGGCGCTCGTTCACCATTACCTGCGACAGACCCGATCCGAACGGACGCCCGATCTGGTGCGGTCGGTGCGCACGTTGATGGATGACTACGGCAGTATCGATTTCACCAAGGAGTACGCCGAGGGCATCCTGATGGTGGCCGAGGAGTACTTCGAGCAAGCGTTCACCGCAGCCCAGCCCGGCCCCGACCTCGACTTCCTGCGGTCACTGGTGCCCTACGTGTGGGCTCGGTGGCGCTGATCGCAAGGTGTTGCCCGGTCACCGCGGGGACGTCGGCCCGATCGCAGGGCCGACAGGAGTAGTCGACTACTCGTTCGCGATGCCCGTTCGGCAGGCACACTTCACCCATGTCCGGGAATCCTGCGCCCCTGCCCGCGACGCAGTACTCCCGGGCTCGATGAGCACCGAGGTCGCGGGAGGTGGCATGCGGCAACTTTTCATCTCGTATGCCCGCGAGAACCGGCCCGACGTCGAGGCGCTGGTCCACGACCTGCACTCACTGGGTTACGACACGTGGCTGGACACCTCTCTGCGGGGCGGCCAGACGTGGTGGCACGAGATCCTGCAGCGCATCGCCGATTCCGATGTGTTCGTAGCCATCATCTCGGGCAACACCTTGCGGTCGGTGGCGTGTAAGCGGGAGCTGGAATGGGCATTGGCACTCAACAAGCCAGTGCTACCTCTGGCGGTGGAGCAGCTGCCAGACGCGCTTCCCCGCACTCTCTCGATGCGCCAGATCGTCGACTATTCGCAGTCTTGCCGAGAAGCCGCGTTGGCGTTGGCCGGCGCGCTCTGGACACTGCCACCCGCACCGCCGCCGCCGGAACAACTGCCGGAGCCTCCAGCCGCCCCCTTGTCATACTTGTCGGACCTGGTGGATCAAGTGAGCCAGACGGAGCCGCTCACGCAACACCAGCAGCATCAGATTCTGATCCAGCTGGAGCCCGCACTGCGCTCATCGGACACCGAGGAGCGCCGCGGCGGACGCTACGTGCTGGAGATGTTCAGTAGGCGTGGCGATCTGTACGCCGACGTCGACCGAACCGTGGGCCACATGCTCGAGACCGCCCGCGAAACACGCGAACAGCCCGCCACCGTCGACACCGACGAACCCGCGTCCACGCCGCCCGAGGCCGCTGGCGCAGCGCGCGGAAACCTGCTGGCCGACGCGCAATGGGCCGATGCACTGAGCGCCTTCTTCGCAAAGCGTTGGGCCGAAGCCGTACAACGATTCGAGGCGCTTCAGGCCCGCTATCCAGACGAGGGGCGGGTCGAAACACGCCTGAAAGAAGCCCGCCGGCAATGGGATATCGACATCTGGGCAGGTGCGGCCGATGCCGCCGCCGCCGACGGTGATTGGGACGCCGAGGTGGCCGCACTGGAGAATCTGACCAAGATCGATCCGGACCGCGCCGACATCGGTGCTCGACTGGAATACGCACGCACTGCCCAGCGCCACAAGACGTTGGTGGATGAGATCGGGGCTCTCCATCAGGCCGGTGAATGGCATGCCGTGGTAGCTGCAGCGCATGAGTTGGAGCGCATCGCGCCGCACGATGCCGACCCGAACGGCATCGTCTCTGATGCCAGGGCCAAGATCCGTGACGCCGAACTCGCCGATCGCTATGCGCAGGCACTCAATCACCTGGACCAAGCGCAGTGGCAGCAGGCGGCCGACATGCTGGCCGCGATCGATCGGGAACAGCCGGGCTATCGGGATGCCGCCCCGCTGCTCGGCGCTGCACGGCAAAGACTGCGCGAGAGAACAGAAGTCGATCGCTCGGCAACTCCATCACCGCTGGGTGCCACACGTCCGGCGGTACCGGGACCGGTCGGTCCTGAGGCTCGAGGGGCCGGCCGCCGGCTTGTTGTCGGCGCAGTGGTCGGCGTCGCACTGGTAGCCGGCCTGGTCACCATCGCTGTGGCCCAAAGCTCGAAGCCGTCGCAGACGCCGACCACGTCGACGTCCGTGGCAACCACATCCGCTCCCCCGGTATCGGTGCAACGGTCGGGGCCCAACGAGACGATCGCCGACTACGTCGAGAACAACAACATCCACATGACGACGATCACCCCCGGCACTCCGGGCACGCCGACGTTCGATTTTCCAGTTCCGGACGGTTGGACGCGCATTCGAGAGAACGACCCCGACCAGTATTTCGGCATCTTCTTCAACACGCCTGCCGACCTCGGCGACCCGCCGAAGATCACCGCAACCGTCAAGAAGCTGACTGGCAATGTCGATCCGAACAAGCTCCTGGACATCGCATCCGGCGAGGTGAAGAACCTGACGGGCTACAACGGCTCGGACAAGAGGAGCATGCTGGGTGGATACCCCTCGTCACAGCTCGGCGGGTCGTACGCCAAGAACGGCGTCACCCGAATGATCGCCCAGAACACCGTGGTCACCGACAAGAAGGACGGCGTGTACGTAGTGCAGATCCTTGCCGAAGGGGCGGCGGCTGACACCGACGCGTTGAAGGCAGCGACAGGTGTGATCGTGCAGAAGACGACGATCACACCGTGATCCAGGTCGGAAGTTCTGCGTTTTGGAGTAGTCGAGTACCCGTGACCGGTGATCGCGGGCTTCGCATACTTTCGACATGTCGCACTTATCGAAATTCGCGCACCGGCGCGAGGGCACTATCCTCGCCGGCGCCGCGCTGGTTGCCGAGTTCGGCATCGTCGTGTCGGTGGCCGGCCAGCCCGCCGCAACGCCCGACACGGACACGTCAGCGAACTTCTCGCTGATCGCCACCGATTGGTGGGAACCGCCTCCGCCTCCACCTCCAGCAGCCGCACCGCCACCCCCGCAACCGGTCGCAGCAGCGCCCGCACCCCGCCCTGCGGCAACCCAGGTGTGGGAACCTCCAGAGGTCGTCGTCCCACCTCCGCCGCCGCCACCACCGCCACCGCAACTGCGATTGAGAGCCGACGGCGGTGTGCTGGTTGTGTCGATGACCAACAACGCGAACAACCCGCCGGTGGGTTGCACATATCGGTCCGTACCGACGTCAGGTGCCGCCACCATCGTCACCGTGCCGGACGTGCATCTGACCGTCACTGGCTCGGAAGAGACGATGAGCCCGCCCCAGGGACCGGCGACGGGCTCAACCTTCCACATCACCGTCACATGCGACAACGGCCTGTCGTCCAGCATGGACGCGGTGTACTGAGCGTCGCCGTCGTCGGCACAGCTGAGAGCTGAACCTCAGAAGTCCCAGTCTTCGTCTTCGGTGACGACGGCCTTGCCGATCACGTACGACGAACCCGAGCCCGAGAAGAAGTCGTGGTTCTCGTCGGCGTTCGGCGAGAGCGCAGACAGGATCGCCGGGTTCACGTCGGTCTCGTCCTTGGGGAACAGCGCCTCGTAGCCGAGATTCATCAGCGCCTTGTTGGCGTTGTAACGCAGGAACTTCTTGACGTCCTCGGTCAGGCCGACCTCGTCGTAGAGATCCTGGGTGTATTCGACCTCGTTGTCGTAGAGCTCGAAGAGCAGCTCGTAGGTGTAATCCTTGAGCTCCGTGCGCTTTTCCTCGTCGACCAGGGCCAGCCCGCGCTGGTACTTGTAGCCGATGTAGTAGCCGTGCACGGCCTCGTCGCGGATGATCAGCCGGATCATGTCGGCGGTGTTGGTGAGCTTGGCCCGGCTGCTCCAGTACATCGGCAGGTAGAAGCCCGAGTAGAACAGGAAGCTCTCCAGCAGCGTGGAGGCCACCTTGCGCTTGAGCGGCTCGTCGCCCTTGTAGTACTGCATGACGATCTCAGCCTTGCGCTGCAGGTTGGGGTTCTCCTCCGACCAGCGGAACGCGTCGTCGATCTCGGCCGTCGAGCACAGCGTCGAGAAGATGTTGGAGTAGCTGCGGGCGTGCACCGACTCCATGAACGCGATGTTGGTGTAGACAGCTTCCTCGTGCGGGGTCAGCGCATCGGGGATCAGGCTGACCGCGCCGACGGTGCCCTGGATGGTGTCCAGCAGCGTCAGGCCGGTGAACACCCGCATGGTGAGCTGCTTCTCGTGCGCGCTCAGCGTGCCCCACGACGGGATGTCGTTGGACACCGGCACCTTCTCCGGCAACCAGAAATTGCCGGTGAGCCGATCCCAGACCTCGGCGTCCTTCTCATCCTGGAGACGGTTCCAGTTGATCGCTGAGAAACGGTCGATCAGCTTCATGCCTTCGCTCACCAGAACCCCATTTCACCAGGTTGTTTTGTTTGCCGGACAGCACCCACGACACTACCCCTGGGGCTAAGCCCCGGCGGGGACCCCAGCATCTAGTGTTTTCGTGTCGCGTCCGGCGTGGATGAAGTCGAACTCCGCGGGGTCCAGCTTGCGCGTTGCCAGCCAGTACTGCCAGGTCATGCCGCTCCACAGGGTGCGGTTGACGCCGTGGGCGTCCATGTACCAGCTCCGGCAACCTCCGGTGTTGAACACCGTATGCGCCAGGTCGTGCTGCAATTCGCTGTTGAACTCCGCCTGAGCTCGCGGGCTGGGCGACAGAGCCTGGGCACCGGCCTTGTCTACGGCGGCGATGGCCTGCCCCACGTAGCGGATCTGCTGCTCGATCATGAACACCACCGAGTTGTGGCCCAGCGCCGTGTTGGGCCCCAGCAGGAAGAACAGATTCGGCATACCCGACACGGCGATGCCGCGGTGCGCGGCCATCCCCTCGCGGTTCCAGCGATCGATCAGATCCTCACCGCCGGCACCCTTGATGTCGACATAGGTGTAGGAGTCGGTGACATGGAAGCCGGTGGCGAACACCACCACGTCGGCGGGATGCTCGACGCCGTCGGCGGTGACGATGCCGGTCGGCGTCATGCGGCTGATGGACTCCGTGATCACCTGTGTCTTGGGGTTGGCGATCCCGCGATAGTAGGTGTCGGAGTTGAGGATTCTTTTACACCCGGCGCGGTAGTTCGGGGTGAGTTTGCGACGCAGCTCGGGGTCCTTGATGCTGCGGTTGATGTTGTAGCGACCCATCGCCTCGCCGATCTTGAGCAGCCACGGCTGCTGGGTCATGGCGAATCCGACACCCTCGTGGATCCAGTAGATGGCCGCACGCATCGCCGCGCGGGTGCCGGGCACATAGCTGAACACGCGCCGAATCCATTGCGGGAACTTGTTGTTCACCCGCGGCATGACCCACGGCGGGGTGCGCTGGTAGAGGTGCAGTTCGGCGACGTCCTTGACGATCTCAGGCACGATCTGAATAGCGCTGGCACCGGTGCCGATCACGGCGACCCGTTTGCCGGTGAGGTCGACGCTGTGGTCCCACTGCGCAGAATGGAAAGCCGCGCCGGCAAATTCTTCGCGCCCCTCGATGTCGGGGATCTGCGGGATGTGCAGGCCGCCGGCGCCCGAGACCAGGAACTGGGCGATGAACTCTTGGCCCGTGTCGCTGAACACGTGCCAGCGCAGCTCCTGGTCGTCCCAGTGCGCGCGATCGACGTGGGTGTTGAAGCGGGTGTTGCGGCGCAGCCCGTACTTGGACGCCACGCCCAGCAGGTAGTCCTGGATCTCGGGCTGGAAGGACCACATGTGGCTCCAGTCCGCCTTCGGCTCGAAGGAGAACGAGTACATGTGTGACGGGATGTCGCAGGCGCAGCCCGGGTAGGTGTTGTCGCGCCAGGTGCCGCCGAACTCGTCAGCCTTCTCGAGGATGAGGAAATCGACGCCGCGTCGTTGCAGCTCGATCGCCATCCCCATCCCCGAGAACCCGCTGCCGATGATCAGGGCGCGGGTGTGGATTGGTTGCTGACCCTGGGGTGAGGGTTGGGCAGCCGTCATAGCTCAGGTCCTTTTCTGGGAACGGCGGTACCGGATACTCCCAGTCTCCGGACCTGGGACCCGACTGTCAACGAGTCGGTTAGCTGGCGTGCTGTCGCCGCTGGACGCCCTCGTGCAGCGGCAGGTCTGGGTCGATCCAGATGCCGAGCAGTTCACAGGTGCCGTTGATGGAGCCGACCATGATCGTGGTCAGGTGGTTGACGAATTCCTCGGCCGGCATGCGGCGCGGGCTGTCCTCGTCGGTGCCCAGCCACCAGTCCGTGGCCGACGCACATGCGCCGAAGGTGGCGAACGCGGCCAACTCGATCGCGGCGCCGTCGAGTTCCATCTCGCGCAGTTCGTTGGAGAACATGTCCGCCATCGCCAGGGTGATCCCGCGACCTTCGTTGAGTGCCCGCATCGTTGATTCGCTCTGTTCGGCGAACCGGCCCTGGATCAGGAACCGCAACACGTTGGGATGTTCATCGACCAGCAGCACGTACTGTTCGACGCTGCGACGAATGACTTCCCGGGCCGGGTCGGCGCCGAGGTTGATGACCGGGTAGATCGCCGACCACAGCATGTCGCGCAGCCGCTCGCCGATGGCCTGGAAGAGATCGGATTTGTCGGCGAAGTGCCGGTAGATCTTGGGTTTGGCCGTGCCTGCCTCTTCGGCGATCTCCCGCAGGCTGACCTCGGGCCCCAACCTGTCGATCGCACGGAATGAGGCGTCGACGATTTCCGAGCGCACCTTCTTACGGTGCTCACGCCAGCGCTCGCTGCGGGCATCAACCTTGACACCCGCGCCTGCGCTGGAATGTGATCTCGACGTTCGCCGCACGGGATCACTGTACCCGCCCTGATAGCGCTGACCTGCCCAGACCGCCCGTCAACACGCGGTTTTGCCGTTTGACCCGGGCGTTCGCCCGTCGAGCCGCCGACACCTTGCTTGGGTACTATCGCAGCGATAGTCAACTGATGAGACGAGGCTCATGACGCAGCGATACGACCTGGTCATAGCAGGTGGCGGCCCTTCCGGGTCAGCCGCGGCGTGGCAGGCCGCTCAGACCGGCGCCAAGGTGTTGGTCCTGGACAAGGCGGAGTTCCCCCGCGACAAGCCATGCGGTGACGGGCTCACCGCCCGCGCGGTGAGCTATCTGCAGAAGATGGGACTGGCCGACGAGGTCTCCAAGTTCCACCGGATCAACAAGGTGATCGTGTACAGCCCCAGCGAGTGGGAGCTGTCTTTTCCGCGTCGTCCCGGAATGCCCGACCACGGCCATACCGTCAGCCGCACCGAACTGGACACTCTGCTGCTCAAACATGCCGAGTCCGCCGGCGCCGAGGTGCGCCAGGGCGCCGAAGTTGCCGGCCCCGAGTTCGATGCCAACGGTCGCGTGGTCGGCGTGGTGCTCAAGAGCGGTGAGAAGGTGTTCGGCGACGCGGTGATCGCGGCCGACGGCGCCTACTCCCCCATCAAGCGCGCGCTGAAGATCGACTCGGAGTACAACGGTTACTCGGCCATCGCGATCCGATCCGAGATGCACGCCAACCGCCCTGACTCCGACAGCTTCGAGATCTACCTCAAGCTGCTGTTCCAGGGCGACCAGCTGCCGGGCTACGGCTGGGTCTTCCCCATGGGTGGCGGCCGGTTCAACATCGGCCTGGGCTACGTCAACAGCTACAAGAACTGGCAGTCCATCAATGCCACCCAGTTCCTCGGCGACTTCCTGCGGACCCTTCCGCGCGAATGGGAGCTGCCCCCGATCGAGGAACTCAAGAAGAACAAGAGCGTGCGGGCCTGGCGATTGCCGATGGGCTTCACGGCCTGGCCGCCATGGCGTCCCGGCGTGCTGTTCGTCGGTGACTCGCTGGGTGCGGGCAAGCCGGTGTCCGGTGCGGGTATCTCCAAGGCGCTCGAATCCGGTTTGACCGCAGGCGAATGCGCAATCGCGGCGCTCAACAACGGCGGGCCTGACGACTTCACCAACTACGAGCAGCGGATGCAGGCGACCTGGGGACGGGAGTACCGTCGCGGCCGCTTCTTCCACAAGCTCGCCGGCATCCCCGGCGTCGCCGGCGCCGGCCTGAAGGCCTTGGACAACCACACGTTCCGGGACCTGCTGCTGAAGTCGCTCTACAAGAAGGCGCAGAGCCCGCAACACACGTAGCTCAGGTCACGACATCGGCTCAGGCGTGGGGTTTGTCGTGCGGATTTGGCCGAAATCCGCGCACAGACCCCACGCTTTCGTTTGGTCGAGTGCCAGAATGTCGAGAACCGAGCGAGCGAGGGAGACCATGGCAGCATCTGGCCGACGCGTGGGTGCCGAGACATCGAAAACACGGGACGCGCTGTTGGATTGCGTCGAAACGATGATGCTCGAAGAGGGGTATGCCAGCGTCACCTACCGTGCGTTGGCCACAAAAGCCGGGGTGACCCCCAGCCTGGTTCAGTACTACTTCCCAGTTCTGGACGACATCTTCATCGCCGCCATCTCGCGCTACTCGCAACGAAACATCGAGTACCTGAACAAGATTCTGGCCAAACGGACCGAAGATCCGCTTCGTGCGCTGTGGGAGTACAACTGGGACGAGGCCACCGGGGCGCTCATGATCGAGTTCATGGCTCTCGGCAACCACCGGAAAACCATCCAGGCCGAGATCGCCTCGGTAACCCAACACGCCCGCAAGATCCAGTTGGACGCATTGACGGCGAAATTCGGCAAGGATGCCCGCCCCTTCGGCAACCTATCCCTACCAGCACTTCAGTTGCTGATCTCGAGCCTGCCCAAATTCCTCAATCTCGAAAAAGGCATCGGCGTACAGACCGCCCATGCCGAGCTCACCAAAGTTCTCGAAGATTATCTGGACACGGTCGAACCGCGCACGACACGGGCCAAGCGTGCCGCTTCGACCAAGCGCCGGACGACCAAGAGCGGCAGCTGAACACCAACTCATCCGGGCGAATCTGACGACATTCCGCCGGCCGCGACCGACAGCCGCCGACCCACGTGGTCCCTTGACCGCGCCGGATCACAGGTGCTATACACCCGTATAGGCTATACGCTGGTATAGCAGCTGACTGCCGCTCGCGTAGGAAGAGTCCGCGGAATGCCCAAACGTATGATCTTCACGCTCCTGTTGATGGATGCCATCGGCCATAATTTCCACGGGATCTGGCGCCATCCTGACGCCCGCAACCGTGAGTTCAAAGGCTTCGACCTATGGGTGGACCTCGCCAGGAAGGCCGAGCGCGCCAAGGTCGATGCATTCTTCTTCACCGACGTCATGGGTGTGCAAGGCGAGTACAACGGGTCGCGCGACATCATCTTCGAGCAGGCCATGAACGTCCCCATCGCCGATTGCACGATGGTGATTCCGGCGATGGCCCACGCGACGGACAATCTCGGCTTTCTCTATACGAGTTCGGTGATCTCGCATCATCCGTTCGTGTTCGCCCGGGCCGCATCGACGCTGGATCACCTGACCGACGGCCGGGTCGGATGGAACATCGTCACCTCCGCCAACGAAAAGGCCTTCCGCAATCTCGGTCTGCCGGCCAACCTTTCGCATGACGAGCGCTACGGCTGGGCCGACGAGTACGTCGATGTCACCTACAAGCTGTGGGAAGGATCGTGGGACGTCGATGCGATCGTCAACGATCCCGCGCGCGGGGTGTACGCCGACCCGACGAAAGTCCATGACATCCGGCACGAGGGCAAGCGGTACAGCGTCGAAGGTTTCAACCTGATGGAGCCGTCCCCGCAGCGCACCCCACTGCTGGCACAGGCCGGTGGGTCGCCGGCAGGACTCGAATTCGCCAGCAAACACGCCGAGCTGATGTTCTTGTCGGCGTTTTCGCTGGAGACCATCGCCGCACAGATCAACAGTGTGCGCGAACTGGCCCGCGCCCGTGGGCGACGCGACGGGGACATCCTGTTCCTGCAAGGCATGATGTTCGTCATCGGGTCTACCGACGAAGAGGCCTACCGTAAGTGGGGTGAACTGGAGGAGTTCCGCAGCCAGGAAGCCCAGACAGCCTACTTCTCCAGCTTGAGTGGGACCGACCTGGGCCGCTACGACCCGGCCACACCGCTGGAAGACATCCTCGAAGAATTACCCGGCGTCCGTGGGGCTTTCCTCGCCGTGATCAACGCCTGGCCCGAGGGCGTCAAACCGACGGTCAAGGATTTCCTCACCTCGTTGTCGCTACCCCAGATGGTCGTCGGGTCACCGGAAACCATCGCGACGCGGCTGATGGAATACCAGGGCGCCGGCGTCGACGGCGTCCAGGTGATGAACGCCCTGATGCCGCAGAGCTACGACGACTTCTTCGAGCATCTGGTACCGGTGCTGCAGGACAAGGGCCTGATGCAGAAGGAATACCAGCCCGGAACGTTGCGCGAGAAGCTTTTTGATACCGCGGATGCGGGCGTCAACGAGCGCCATCCAGCGCACGGCTATCGGGGCATGTTCTGCGATCGATGAACTTGCCGGAGAAACATGCAACTCACATTCGGTCATGAAATCGAGGGGTTCAGAACAGAACTCGTCGCATTTCTGGATGAGCACCTGCCCCCGGAAGCCAGCACCGTCGAGCGGATCAGCTCTAGCGCGTATCTTCCCGACTGGGCACGGCAGTGGCAGCGCACCATGTTCGACCATGGCTGGCTGCAGCCCGGCAATGCACCGGAGTTCGGTGGTCGCAATGCCGGCATCGTCGAGCAGTACGTGTATTTCCAGGAACTAGGTGCTACCACGAGGCGTTGCGATTGCTCGGATCTCAGACGCTAGTGGCAGCCGCCCGCGGTGAAGGCGACGGCGGCCGGATATCGGTGCTCAAACTGCTCGGCTCGGAGGCCGCCCAGCGGATCGGGGAGGCGGCACTGTATTCCGCGGAAGGCTCCGGCTTGCTGAGCCCGGCGCTGACCAACTACCAGCCCTGGCATCAGGATCACTACACCGGCAGTTGGTTCGACCGCTATCTGCGCAGTTTTGCCGGCACCATCGCAGGTGGCACATCGGAAATCCAGCGCAACGTCATCGCCCAGCGCATCCTCGGCTTGCCCCGGAGCTGACCGAGGCCGACCTCACTCCCGGCGTTCAGCAACCGTCTTGCGCACCAGTGCTTTCTGGATCTTCGCGCTGGGTGTCCGTGGGAAATCGTCCACCTGGTGCACTTCCTCGGGCCACTTCTGCTTGGCCAGCCCACGAGCGGCGAAGTGCGTACGCAGTGCGTCCATCGTCGGCAGCGACGCGCCCGGCTTCATTCGCAACACTGCGGCCGTGCGTTCCCCGAACCGCTCGTCGGGCGCCGCGACGGCCACCGCTTCCGCCACCCCGGGCATCGCCACAAGCACCTCCTCGACCTCTGTTCGACACGGACCGCGTGTGCTATACATTCGTACAACACATCGATTCCGTACATCCCCGAAAGGACCGCATCACCGATGACGAATACCGATGACCTGGAGCAGCTCCGCCGGCGGGTGCAATACCTAGAGGATCGGACCGCGATCTTGGACTGCGTGATGAACCAGTCCCGTGGTCACGATCGCCACGATGCCGAACTGATGGGCAGCGTGTACTTCGAAGACGGCGTCGATGAGCACGGACCGACCGTCAAGACCGGTCCGGAATACGGTGAATGGGCCAACGCCGCCCACACCGCGGTGTTCGAGGATCACCTGCACAACATCACCACACACACCTGCGAGGTCGACGGTGACGTCGCCCATGCCGAGAGCTATGTCATCGGCGCCATGCGCGCCAAGGGCGGCAAGGTCGTGTCGCTCATGGGTGGCCGCTACATCGACCGTCTGGAGCGCCGGGACGGGGTCTGGAAGATCGCGCTGCGACGGTGCACCATCGAATGGATGATGAACGGCGACTCCTCACTGCTGAATTCCGGCGCTGTGGCCGGGTTCATCAAGGGCACCTGGGACAAGACGGACGCGTCCTATCACCGGCCACTTTCCATGGACGGCGCTCCGGTCAATCGCTGGTAATTCGTATGGAACTCAACGGCAGAGTCGCGCTGGTGACCGGCGGCGCGTCGGGCATCGGCCGGGCGTCGGCACAGCGGTTCGCTGCCGAAGGGATGCGGGTCTGTGTGGTCGATATCGACGGCGGGGCGGCTCATGAGGTCGCCCAGTCGTTCGATGGACTGGGTTTCGCCTGCGACGTGTCCGACCCCGCCCAGGTGGAGGCGGCCTTCGCGCGCTGCGCCGAGGAACTCGGCGGGTTGGACCTGGCACTCCTCAACGCAGGCATCACGATTCACTGGTCCGGTGACATCGGATTCCTCGATTTGGGCCAGTACCGCAGATCGGTCGGTGTGAACCTGGACGGGGTGGTCTACGGCGCGGTTGCTGCCGTCAAGACGATGCGAGCACTCGAAAGCTCCGCCGAGCGGGCCATATTGGCGACGGCCTCGCTGGCCGGCCTCATCCCCTGGCATCCCGATCCCGTGTACAGCCTCGGCAAGCACGGCGTGGTCGGGTTCATGCGGTCCATCGCCCCGAACCTCGCGCCCGAGGGCATCGCGACACACACCATCTGTCCGGGGATCACCGCAACCGGGGTGTTGGGAGATCGGCGCACGCTGGTCGAACGCATCGGGGTACCGGTGATGGAGCCCGAGGCCATCGCCGACGCGGTACTCACCGCGGCCACGGCACCACCGGAGACGACTGGGTCGTGCTGGGTCGCCCAGCACGGGAAGCCAGCCCGGCCAATGACTTTCCCGGAAGTCACCGGCGCCGACCTTCGCTTGAACGTACCGGTCACCCCGAGGATGAAGATATGACCAGCTACGACTACATTATCGCCGGCGCCGGTTCGGCCGGCTGTGTACTCGCCAACCGACTGTCCGCCGACCCGGCGGTGTCGGTTCTGCTGATCGAGGCCGGCGGCGGCGACCGCAGCCCGATGTTCAGCATCCCGAAGGGCTCGGGATTGGTGTTCGAGAACGAGAAGTACACCTGGCAGTACAAGACCATTCCGTTCGGGCCGAACTCGCATGTCGAGACCTGGATGCGCGGCAAGTTGCTCGGCGGGTCGAGCTCGGTCAACGGAATGATCTACAACCGCGGGCACCGGGCTGATTACGACGAACTGGAGCGATTGGGCAACCCCGGCTGGGGCTGGGACCACATCCTGCCGATCTTCAAGTCGTTCGAGGACAACGAATTCGGCCCGTCACCGACCCGCGGCACCGGCGGCCGGCTGCACATCTCGGTTCCTCGTGATCCCGATCCGTTGTGTCAGGAGATGCTGGCCGCCGGGGTGAAGGCAGGCTTGACCGAAGTCCAGGACATCAACGAGTCCGACGAACCACGGATCGGCTACGCCACCTCGACCATCAAGAACGGCCGGCGGGTCAGCGCATCGCGGGCGTTCCTCAAGCCGGCGATGTCCCGGCCCAACCTCACCGTGCTGACCAATACCTCGGTCGACCGCATCCTGTTCGATGCGGGCCGAGCGGTCGGAGTCCTGGCCCGAAACCGCCGTGGCAGTACCGACATCCGGGCAGGCCGCGAGGTGATCGTCTCGTTGGGCAGCCTCAACAGCCCGAAGCTGTTGCAGCTGTCCGGAATCGGCCCCAGGGAAGTCTTGACCGCCGCCGGTATCCAGGTCTACCTGGACCGGGATCGCGTGGGGCGCGGGCTGCGAGAGCACCGGTGTGCGGCCATGCGGTTTCGACTCAACGCCGATCTGGGGTACAACCGGCAGCTGGCGGGAACTCTGGCCCAGGCGAGAACCGGCGTCAAGTATCTGGCCACCCGCAAGGGTCCACTCGCAGCGCCGTCATTCGACCTCATCGCCTTCGTCAAGTCACGGCCGGACACCGAGCGGGTCGATGCCCAGTTGATGCTCGGGCCGTGGACCATACCGCCGTACAACACCGGGCAACCGGTCGTGATCGAACGCACGGCCGGCGCCTCCTGCCTGGGTATGGCGCTGCGTCCCACGTCCGAGGGACGTTGTGAGATCACCGCATCTGATCCCGACGCACCAGTGCTCATCGATCCCAACTACCTCGGGACCGAGGAGGATCGGCAGACGACGGCCAATCTGTTGCGCACCATGCGGGAGATCTTCGGCCAAGAACCCATCGTCGACCGGATCGAGGGCGAAACCTACCCGGGGTCTGCGGCAATAAGTGACGACGAGCTCGTCGATGCCGCCCTCGCCGGCGGTTACAGCGGATACCACGCGATCGGCACCTGCGCGATGGGACCGCACGAGGATGCCGTTGTGGACAGCCGTCTGCGGGTGCGCGGTGTGGACGGGCTGCGTGTCGTCGACTGCTCGGTGATGCCGAGCATGGTGGCCGGCAACCTCAACGGACCGATGATGGCGATGGCCTGGCGCGCTGCCGACTTCATCCTGGAAGATCTGTCTTGACAACGGAATCGGCGCCGGTCCACCCATGGGGGTGGGTCCGGCGCCGATTCGGTCGGCTGCCGTCACATGAGGGCGAATCCGGCGTCGACCGGTAGCGCCACACCGGTGATGTACCGGGCCTTCTCCCCCGCCAGGAAGACGACGGCATTGGTGACGTCGAGCGGCTCGACGAACGGCACCGGCATCAGGTTGCCGGTCATCGCGCTGGAGTCGGGGTTGGCCTCGAACACCTTGGCCATGTGCTCGTTGAAGATCATCGGGGTGGCCACCCCGGTCGGGTGCACCGAGTTCACCCGGATGTTGTGCTGCGCATAGGCATACGCCGCCGAGCGCATCAACCCCACCACACCGTGTTTGGACGCTGCGTAGGCGAATGTCGCTGCGCTGCCGTCACCTCCGCGTCCCACGAGGCCCTGCATCGAGGAGATCAGGATCATCGAGCCGCCGGTACCCCGACGGATCATCGACGGCGCGGTGGCCGCGATGGTGTTCCACACCCCCCGCAGGTTCGTATCGAGGATGTCGGAATACACCGTTTCATCCAGCGGGTCGTCCAGCCCCATTCCGACCACACCGGCATTGGCCACCACGATGTTCACATCGCCGAACGCGGCGATTCCGGTGTCGATCGCGGCGCGCAGCTCCGCCAGATTGCGGACGTCGGCGACGGCCGTCTCGATTTGCCCGCCGGCCTCGGTGACCAAGCGGGCGGTTTCGTCCAGATCCTCCTTGGTGGCCAGCGGGTAAGGGATCGAGTCGATGTCGGCGCACCGGTCGATCGCGATGATGTCGACGCCGGCCTCGGCCAGCGCCACCGCGTGGCTGCGGCCCTGCCCGCGGGCAGCCCCGGTGATGACCGCGACCTGGCGCTCTGGTGATGTCATTGCCGTTCCTTTCGGTCAGCCGACGATGGCCGGCATGGTGTCCCAGCCACGCACAGTGGAGGTTCGGGACCGGCGCGCCCCGGACATGTCGACCTCCCACGTCGGCCAGCGCTTGAGCACTTCTTCGAGCGCAACGCGGCCTTCCAGCCGGGCCAGCGGCGACCCCACACAGAAGTGCGGACCGCGGCCGAAGGTCAGGTGACCGCCTGGCTTGCGGTGGATGTCGAACCGGTCCGGCTCGTCGAAATGGCGCTCGTCCCGGTTGGCCGAGGCCAACATCAGCAGCAATGCGCTACCCGCAGGAACAACCTGGTCCTGGAACAACACATCGTCGGTCGCGACGTAGCGTGCGACATGCGGCCCCGGCGGCTCATAGCGCAGCAATTCCTCGATGGCCATGGGGATCAAGCCGCGGTTCTCCGCCAGCTCCTTTCGCTGGTCGGGATGTTCGGCCAACACCTTGCCCATCCAGCCGAACAGCCGGCCGGTGGTCTCCACACCCGCGCCCGCCACGACGGCCAGGAATACGATGAGTTCCTGTTTGGCCAATTTGCGGATGGTGCCGGTCTCGTCCTCGAACTCCACGTTGAGCAGTTCGGTGATGAGATCGTCGGAGGGGTTCTTCTCCCGCCACTCGACGTACTCACCGAACATCTCCCCGGTGAAATATCGGTCTTTTTCGATCCGCATCGGCTGACCCGGTTCGTTGCGCAGCACCTGGTTGGCGTGTTCACGCACCGCGGGCTGCTCGGCGTCCGGGATGCCCGCCAGCATGCCGATCGTGCGCATCGGCAACTCCGCACCGAGGTCTGCGACGAAGTCGAAGCGGTCGCCTCCGACGAGCGGATCCAGGCACGCCACACAGAAGGCCCGGATCTTGTCTTCGATGGCGCGCATCTTCTTCGGCGTGAATGCCCGCGACACGATCGCCCGATGAATCGTGTGCAGCGGCGGATCCTCGTTGATGAAGATGCCCGGCGGCATCACCGGATCGGTCAGGACGACCTCCAGGATGTCGCCCTTCGCCGAGCTGAGACGGGTGGTGTCTTTCAGTGCCGCATCGACGTCACTGTAACGGCTTATGCCCCAAAACTTGTGGCGCTCGTTGTAGTACACCGGGGCCTCGTCCCGCAACCGACGGTAGGTCGGATAGGGATCGATATCAATGTCCACATCCCATGGGTCGTAATAGAGGTCGCTCACAGTCGTTCTCCTCCCGAAAAGTCAGCACGAGTGTAAGGCACGTGCCATACGCTCGTACAGCATCACCCCTCACTTGTGCCGGCAACGGGCATCCGCTATACATTCGTATAGCGGATGCGACCAGGCGCACAGGAGGACGAAGTGATGAGCCGGACAGCAGTGGTGACCGGTGGGGGGTCAGGACTGGGCAGGTCGATCGCCATCCGACTCGCCGCCGACGGTAAACACGTTGGGGTTCTTGATCTCAACACCGAAGCGGCCGAAAAGACCGCGACCGAGATCCAAGCGGCGGGCGGTCGAGCGATAGCTCTCGGCGTCGACGTTTCGGACGAGGATGCCGTCGCGGAGACGTTCAACCGGGTGCGCGGCGAACTGGGCCCGGTGGAGATCCTCGTGACCAGTGCGGCCATTTCCGGATTCAGCCGTCTCGACAAGATCAGCCTGGACCAGTGGAACCGGTATCTGGCGGTCAACCTGACTGGAACCTTCTTGAGCATTCGTGCGGCCCTATCGGACATGGTCGCCGCGCAGTGGGGCCGAATCATCACGATCTCCTCGGCCGCCGGCCAGAAAGGCGCACAAGGCCAGGCCCATTACTCCGCAGCGAAAGGCGGGGTCATCGCACTGACCAAGACCGTGGCGCTCGACTACGCCGCCAAGGGCATCACCGCCAACACCGTGCCGCCGTTCGCCATCGAAACGCCGATGCTGCGTGAGCAACAGGCAGCCGGGAAGCTGCCGCCGGACAAGTACCTGAACCAGATGATCCCAGCCGGGGCGCTCGGCAACCCCGAGGATGTGGCCGCGGTGTGTTCGTTCCTGGCCGCAGACGACGCCGGTTACGTCACCGGCCAGGTCATCGGCGTCAATGGCGGCGCCGTCACCTGACCTAAACCCCTTGGACCACCCATGTTTCGATCAGGAGCCACTGTGAAAGTAGAAGTCGATACGTCACGCTGCCAGGGTCACACCCTGTGCGCGATGATCGCGCCGGAAATCTTCGAACTCGATGACACCGACGGGCACGCACAGGTCGCCGTCGATGTAGTGCCGGCCGAATACCACGAGCAGGTGCACGAGGCGGTGCGCTCATGCCCGGAGCAGGCCATCCACATCCTCACCATGGAGACCGAACGATGAACGCTCCCACCGACCCAGCCGCGCGCTACCACTTCGATCGACACGGCTCCGATTACCGGGAGAACTTCCTCGACATCACCCATGAAATGCAGCGGCGGTGCCCCATCGCCTGGACTGACACCTACGACGGGCATTGGGTCGCCGCGGGTGGCCCCCAGGTGTTCGAACTGGCCCGCTGTCCGCACGTGTCCAATGACCATGACGTGAACAACGAGCGCCGCGGCTACAAGGGCATCTCCATCCCGACGATGTTGGAAGCCGAGGGCTTTCGCGGTGGCATGTTGGAGATGGACGACCCCGAGCACCGCTTCTACCGCACCGCACTCAACCCGTACCTGTCCCCCGCCGCCGTCAAACGCTGGATTCCGTTTGTCGACGAGATCGTGCGGGCCTGTATCGACGACCGCATCGAAACCGGACACATCGATTTCGTCGACGACCTGGCCAACGTGGTGCCGGCGGTGCTCACCCTGGCCATGCTCGGTGTGCGACTGGAGAAATGGACGATCTACAACGAGCCTGCACACGCCTCGGTGTACACCCCGCCTGACTCCCCCGACGCTGCCCGGGTGCGCGAGCTCTACATGGCGATGGGTATCGACCTGTTCACGAATCTGACTGAGGTTCGGGAGAATCCGCGGCCCGGCATCATCGATGCCCTGGCCAAATTGCGTATCGATGGCGAGGCACCGCCCGACATCGAGTTGATCGGCATGCTGAATCTGCTGATCGGCGGCGGGTTCGACACCACGACAGCACTCACTGCGCATGCCCTGGAGTGGCTGTCACACAACCCCGACAAGCGCACGCAACTGAGCACTGAACGTGCAGTTCTTCTCGACCGCGCCACCGAGGAGTTCCTGCGCTACTTCACCCCCGCGCCAGGTGATGCCCGCACCGTTTCCGAGGACATCGATTTGGATGGCACCCTACTCCGTGAAGGTGAGCGGCTCTGGTTGTCCTGGGCGATGGCCAACCGGGATCCAGCGCTGTTCGACGATCCGGATTCCTTGGTGATGGACAGAAAGAACAACCGGCACTTCAGCTTCGGCCTCGGAGTGCATCGATGCATCGGATCGAACGTGGCCAGGACGGTGTTCAAATCCATGCTGACCGCAGTCCTCGACCGGATGCCCGACTACCGGTGTCTGGCCGAAGGCACCGTGCATTACGACAGCATCGGTGTGATCCAGGGTATGCGTCATCTGCCCGCCAGTTTCACCCCAGGCCCTCGCCTAGGCCCGGGCGTTGAAGAGACCGTGGCCAAACTACAGCGCGTCTGCGACGAACAGGGTCTGGCGCGGCCGATCACCGAATTGAAAACCGCAGCTGACATCAACGGCTGAGGCGAACCTCAGAGAGGACCCGAACACATGGGGCAGAACCGACCCGTCGCTGTCGTCACCGGAGCCAGCCGAGGGGCAGGCGCGGGCATCGCACAGGCGCTGGGAAGCCACGGCTGCACCGTCTACGTCACCGGACGCAGTGAGAACCAAGGAGATTCGTCGCTCACCGGCACCATTCACCAGACGGCCGACATGGTCACCGCGGCCGGCGGTCAGGGCATCGCCGCGCGCGTCGACCACGGCGACGATGACCAGGTCAAAGCGCTGTTCGATCGAGTTGCCGAAGAACAGGGCCAGGTGGACATCCTGGTCAACAACGCCGCGATCATCCGCGACGAGATGATGGGCCGCACCAAGTTCTGGGAAGAGCCGCTCAGCGTGCTCGACACCCTGGATGTCGGTGTGCGCAGCAGCTATGTGGCCACAGTGCTGTGCGCGCCGCTGATGCTGCCACAGTGCCATGGACTGGTGGTCTTCACCTCATCCTCCGGGGCAGTGCATTACGCCTTCGGTCCCGCCTATGGCGTTCCGAAGGCGGGGGTTGACAAGATGGCCGCCGACATGGCGGTCGACTTGCGCGAGTTCAACATCGCGGCGGTGTCGATCTGGATGGGTTCTCTTCTGACCCAAAGGGTCCGCGCAATCATCGCCGCCAAACCAGACAAGTTCGGCCATATCCTAGATACGGCTGAAACGCCGGAGCTCACCGGCCACGTCATCTGGGCCCTGTTCAACGATCCGGACATCATGGAGTCCAGTGGTCAGACCCTCATCGGTGCCGAACTGGCGAGCAAATACGGCATCACCGACGAGGATGGACGCCAACCACCGTCCTACCGGACGATGTTCGACGTGCATCCGCACCAGCAGTACCCCCACGTCATGCGATAACACCGTTTCCGCGACAGGAGTGTCAGGCGATGCGTATCGGACTGTCCGGCGGCGCCGCGTCGGTTGACCGGATGATCAGCCAGGCTCAGGAAGCCGAGGCCGAGGGATTCTCGTCGCTGTGGTATGCCAGCGGGGTCGCCGGCGATCCGTTGGTGGCGATGGCGATGGCCGGCCGTGCCACCCAGTCGATCGAGCTGGGAACCGCTGTGCTGCAGACATATCCATGCCATCCCCTACTGCAGGCCAATCGGGTGATCGCGGCCGCCAACGCCATGGGCAGGCCGGGCCTGTGTTTGGGGCTCGGCCCGTCCCACGAGCCGATCGTGCGGGACGTGCTGGGTTTGTCCTACGACCATCCGGCGCGTAACACCGCCGAGTATGTCCGGATCGTCAGCCCGCTGCTACGCGGCGAGGATGTCGATGTCGACGGTAACGACTGGAGTGCGCATTCCGCCGGCCGTGCCGCGCGCCCAGACC
Source organism: Mycolicibacterium senegalense (assembly GCF_019645875.1). GTDB lineage: Bacteria > Actinomycetota > Actinomycetes > Mycobacteriales > Mycobacteriaceae > Mycobacterium > Mycobacterium senegalense. Next base: position 3,974,692 of record NZ_CP081000.1, read on the forward strand.
AGCCGGTCCCGCTGCTGCTGTCCGCCTTGTCACCCCGGATGCTGCGTATCGCAGCGCAATTCGCCGACGGAGTGGTGCTGTGGATGGCTTCACGCCAGGCGCTCGAGTCCCGGATCACCCCGGCGCTGGCCACGGCCACTGCGGAGTTCGGACGCCCCCGCCCTCGAATCGTGGCCGGACTGCCGGTGGCCGTGCACGACGACGCCGACGAAGCCCGCAACGCGGTCGCCGCCAATGCGGTCTCCTATGCGGGAATGCGCAACTACGAACAGATCATTCGCGCCGGGGGCGGAACGAGTGCGGCCGATGTCGCCATCGTGGGCTCTGAATCCCAGGTACATCACCAACTCCAGGCCCTACTCGATGCCGGGGCCACCGACGTCTGGGCCCAACCGGTTGCCGTGGGTACCGATCGGGCCGAGCGGTCCGCCTCGGTGCGACGGGCCAGGGCACTGCTCGGCGCCCTGGCCCGCGAACGCTGAACCCTCAGCCCAGGATTGCCGGCATGGTGTCCCAACCCCGCACCGTGACGCCGGGCGCTCGGACGGCATTCTGTGCGTCGATGGTCCAATCCGACCACCGCTTGAGGATCTCCTCGAGTGCCACCCTGCCCTCGACCCGGGCCAATGACGCGCCGAGACAGAAATGCGTTCCGCGGCCGAAGCTCACGTGGTTGTTGGCGTTGCGGTGGATGTCGAAGCGGTCGGGATCGTCGAATTTGCGTTCGTCACGGTTGGCCGATCCGGCGATGAGCTGGAGTGCCGACCCCACCGGGACCGTAGTTCCGTGGTAGGTCACCTCTTTGGCGACGTAGCGAGTGATACCGTGCACCGGCGGTTCGTAGCGCAGCACCTCTTCGATCGCAGAGGGGATCAGCGACGGGTCCGCGACCAACTCCCGGCGCTGATCGGCATGCTCTCCCAGCAGCTTGCCGAGCCATCCGAACAGCCGGCCCACGGTCTCGGTGCCGGCGTTGGCGATCACCCCGAGAAACACCAACAGCTCCTCGGAGCTCAGCTTGCGCTCGATGCCATCGGCATCGGTGAACTCGACGTTCAGCAGCTCAGTTACCAGATCATCAGAGGGATGGTCTTGGCGCCACGCGACGTACTCACGGAACATGTTGCCGTTGAAGTAGTTTTCTTTACTCACCGAGAGTGGCTCGCCCGGATTGTTCCGCAACCTGCGCCCGGCCACCTTGCGTACGTCGCGCTGCAATTCGTCGGGAATCCCGACCAGCATCCCGATCACCCGCATCGGCATCTCGGCGCCGAGATCCTCCACGAAGTCGAAGCGCTCCCCACCCGTCAACGGGTCCAGGCACTTCGCGCAGAAGTCGCGGACCTGCTCCTCGATGGCCTTCATCTTCCTGGGCGTAAAGGCTCGTGACACCAGCAGGCGATGCACTGTGTGCAGCGGTGGGTCCTCGTTGATGAAGACACCGAGCGGCATCACCGGCTCGGCTTTGACCACCTCCAGGATGTCCCCCTTCGCCGAGCTGAGGTTCTCGACGTCGCGCAGGGCATGCTCGACATCGGCCATCCGAGACAACGCCCAGAAGTCGCGTTTCTCGTTGCAGTACAACGGCGCTTCGTCACGGAGATGCTTGTACACCGGATACGGGTCGGCATCGATCGCGACGTCGTAAGGGTCGTAGTAGAGCTGGCTGGTGTCCACCATGCGGATGCACTCCTGGGTCCGTTCATCGCCGCCGAGGTGGCGTGTGCAGTACGATCGTACAGCATCCGAATGTGATCCAAAGGAGAGTCATGGATTTGGGATTCGTCTCGCTGAACACCCCGCGAGACCTCGCACCGGCCACCCTGGGCCCCGAGCTCGAGTCTCGTGGGTTCGAATCATTGTGGGTAGGTGAGCATCCGCAGATCCCCCTGGCCGCCGCGGACCAGTTCCATCCCGCGCTGCTCGCCGCGCAGAAGCAGATTCTGGATCCGTTCCTGTCGCTTTCCTCCGCCGCGCAGGCAACCGAGAAGCTCCGCGTCGGTACTGCCGTGGCACTGCCACTGGAACGCGAATTGTTCACCTTTGCCAAGGAAGTCGCGACGCTTGACCACATGAGCAATGGTCGGGTGGTGCTCGGGATCGGCGTGGGTGCGCGCGCCGAACTGGAAGTCTCGAGCTCGGTGCAGTGGGCTGAGCGCTACCGCGCCCTGGCCGATATGGTCGCCGCACTCACCACGCTGTGGAATGACGACGAGTCCACGCACCACGGCGAGTTCTACGCCTTCGACCCGGTGTGGTCGTATCCCAAACCCAGTCAACGCCCGCGACCACCGCTGCTTGCCGCGGCCACCGGGCCCAAGGCGATTCGGGAATGCCTGGCCTGGGCGGACGGCTGGCTGCCGGGGGATGCCGCGTTCCGCGACGTGGGTGCGGCCCTCGACGAATTCCGACGTACGGCCGAGGAAGCCGGTCGCGATCCGGCTACCCTGGATCTGACGATCATGGCCTGGGGCAACCCGACCCTGGACACTCTGGCCGGTTACCGCGATCTGGGATTCACCCGCGCAGTGCTGGGCGGTGGCCGCAAGAAGGGCAACGACCCGTCGACCACCCTGGCATTTCTGGACGACTACGCGGTCATGGTCGACGAGCTCAGGTGAGACGCAAGCGGCGGTGGAGTGTCGTCGACAACACCCCACCGCCGCAGCCCCCTCGAGTGGGTACTCAACCAGCAGGGACCGGACGCACTTTTGTGTGGATGAGTTCGATCAGCTGCCCCTCGGGATCACGGACCATGCAGGCGAATCCACCGCCCGGGTCGGCCACCACGGCGCCGCCGGACGACTGCACCGACGCTTGCGCCTCAGCCATGTCATCCACTGCGATCGAGATGTGAGTGAGGCCGGCACCGACCATGTTCCGCTGCGCCTCATCCGGGGCAGGATGGCCGGAGAAGGTCAACAACTGCAGCACGAACCCGTCGTTCTGCAGATAGACCGCCTCGAATCCGATGGGCTCCGCCAGCCCGAGCAGACCTGCTGCCATCTTGTCCGGGACCGTCATCCGCTGCACCTCGGTGAATCCCAGTGCCTCGTAGAACTTTTTGACGGTGTCGAGGTCGCGGACCCGAAGACCGACGTGACTGATGCTCACACCCATCTCAGACGCCCGCCGGACCGGGGCCGCCGTGCATGTACAGTGTCTGACCGGAGCAGTAGCTGGAGGCGTCCGAGGCGAAGAACAATACGCCGTAGCCGATCTCGTCGGGTTCGGCGATCCGTCCCGACCCGTTGGTCTGACCGATCATGTCGATGTCGAAACCCTGCCTCGCCGCATCGGCCTCCAGACCCGGGGTACGGATGGCACCGCAGGCGATGCAGTTGACCCGTACACCTTTTCGCGTCCAGGCGGCCGCCATCGACCCGGTGAGGTTGTTCAAACCGGCCTTGGCGGCGGCATACACCGGCGCCTGCGGCATCGCCAGCAGGCTGGCCCCCGATGAGATGTTGACGATCGAACCCTTACCCTGGGCGATCATCGGCTTGGCCGCAGCCCGCGACAGATACCAGGCGCTGGACAGGTTCAAGTCCAGGACCTGGTGCCACTCCTCGTCGGTCCACTTCATCAGGGACTTGGTCTCGCCGCCACCGGCGTTGTTCATCAGCACGTCGAGCCGACCGAACTCGGCGAGCGTCGTCTCGACGAGCACATTGCATTCCTCGGCGTTCGTCACATCGGTCGGCACCGCGATCGCGCGGCGACCAAGCGCCTCGATCTCGGTAGCGGTCTCCTTGAGCGGATCCGGGCGACGCCCGGCCAGCACCACATCCGCACCGTGCTGGGCTAGCACCAGTGCCGATGCCCTTCCGATTCCGGTTCCGCCACCGGTGATGACGGCAACCTTCCCTTCCATCGAGAACCTGTCGCTCACAGCATCGACTCCTTTCCACCGCTGTACACACGTCCAAATGCAATACGACCGTACAGCAGTTCTATCGGTAGAGCGAGAGGTTCGCAGATACTCGACATCGACGGCTGCGTCGAGTACACCAATGGGATGCCGGATCCAACCACCGATGTCTGGGAAGTGCTGTCCACCGCTCGGTCGATTCGCCGGTTCACCGACGAGCCGGTCGATGATGCGACACTCGAACGTTGCCTGCAGGCGGCAACCTGGGCACCCAACGGGGCCAACGCTCAACTGTGGCGCTTCATCGTGCTCGATGCGCCCAAACAGCGCGCCGCCGTTGCAGAGGCGGCTCAGATCGCTTTGCGGTCAATCGAATCGATCTACGGCATGTCCCGTCCCGATAACGAGGACCAGAGCCGGGCGGCACGAAACAACCGCGCGACATACGAATTGCACGATCGTGCCGGCGAATACACCTCGGTGTTGTTCGCGGCCTTCAAGAATGAGTTCTCGTCCGAGTTCCTACAGGGCGGCTCGATATACCCGGCGATGCAGAACTTCTACCTGGCAGCCCGTGCCCAGGGACTAGGTGCGTGCATCACCAGTTGGGCGTCCTACGACGGCGACAAAGTCTTGCGTGCATCCATCGGCATTCCCGACGAGTGGTTCCTCGCCGGCCACATCGTGGTCGGCTGGCCACGAGGCAGGCACGGGCCGGTACGGCGTCGTCCGCTGTCCGATGTCGTGTTCCGCAATCACTGGAACCCCGAGCGCGCCGATATCACCTACGGCCGCGGCGCGCGACCTCGTCGCTGAAGCATCACCGCAGTCTCGGGTGGGCAGGTAGACGGGCCTGCATGCGTCAAGCGTGATGGCTCAACCTGGTGACCGCCATCGATTATTGGCGGCTACACCACACCCGCTCGTCAGATAGCGTGGCAGCGTGCCTTCGCTAGGTCCATTCGGCAGGAAATGCGGATTCGCTGTGGCTCTCGGAGTACTCGCATGTGCCACCGCCTGTTCGCACCTGGTGACCGGGCAACCAGTCGCCGGAAGCGATGCCCGAAGCGCGTCCACCGGGGAATGGCGTGAGCGTGTCCTCCCTTCGGACTGTCTGCTCACCGGTGAGCAGATGTCAGCCCTTTCAGGCGTCGAAATCGACGACGGCCTGGACACCGACATCAAGAACACCGATGGGACCATCGGACGTAGCTGCAAGTACTACGCCTCCGCGGGCGGCGTGCTGTCGTTCACGGCATCGATAAAGGTCCTGTCTCCGTCCAGCGGAGTGATCACCGAGCAGCTGCTGGCCGGCATCGGCAAACCGGGGGCCATAGAAGTACCCGGCATCGGCCGACGCGTCGTCATTGAACCCGTAACGGGCCCAAGCAATTTCCCGGTCATGCGGGTCGTCTCCGACCGGTATCTGGCGAACGTGGTGCTGGTCGCCGGCAACATCCCCGGGCCACCTGACATCGCCGCGTGGAAACGGGCGGCATCGGAGATCCTCAAGGCGTTGCCCGCCTGATCGTCAGCCTTCTGGGTAGAAGAGGAACAGCACGCACCCGTCCACAGACTGCGGTACGTGCCACGAGCCGGCCGGAGCGTGCAGGAATGTGCCTGCGGCGTAGTCGTTGACGCCGTCGTTGAACACACCGGACACCACGTAGACCTCTTCGGGGCCTGGGGCATGCAGGTCTTGTCCGACCCAGACCGCGCCCGGTGCGATGGTTGTCACCGCCGCCTTGGCACCGTTCGCACCCGTCCAGAGCGGTTGGACGGTGATTCCGGGTGAGACTTCGATCGGCTCGACATCCGCTGTCGACTTCCAGACGTACCCGGGCGCGTTCGGGCCGAATGACGCAACCTCACCGCTTGTTGTCATATCTGCACGAACCGGGCGCATCCGCTTGCAATTCCCGAGCCACCGAATCGCAGTTCAGAAGCGCAATCCACTACGCCGACGATTCCAGCGGAGGAAGCAGGCCGAACCGCTCCAGATCGGTGACGTATTTGGTGATGATCGGCGGTGAGATGTGTGGAATATCCGCGCCGATCCCGGCTTGTCGCACCGCCGCCCGGAATCGGTCGGTGGGTCCGTAGGATCCGAGCGTGGGCTCCGGGGCTTTCAGATCGCTGGTGAACTGCGCCAAGATCTGTAACACCGAATGCCTGCGCTGCCGCTCTGGCAGCGCGCGCAGAGCAGTCTCGAAGCGCTGCAACCACTCCCCGAAATCGGCGATGCGCTCGATCCGGTAGCCCGCCTCGATCAGCCAGTCGACGTACTCGTCGATGCCGATGCCGTCGTCGTGCGGATTCATCACGTGATACGTCTCGAACTCGGCCGAGCCGGCAAGGGCCAGCTGCCAGCCCAACGTGGTGATCGCCTCGGCGACGAATCCGACGGGCAATGCGTCGTAGTGGGCTCGTTGGCGGTTGCCGTCGGCGTCGAGTTGATAGAACGATGCCGGCGCGAGTCCGGTGGCCACGACGCTCAGTACCATCCGGGTGAAATTGTCCGGGACGTTGAGCTGCCCTGCGTAGCTGGTGTCGGCCAAGATCATGTCGCAACGGAACACCGCAACTGGCAGGCCGCACAGATCGTGCGCCTCACGCAGCAGCACTTCCCCGGCCCACTTGCTATTGCCATAGCCGTTGGCGAAACTGCCGTCGAGCGTACGAACCGGGCTGATGATCCGGATGTCGGCGTGCTCGGTGAATGCCGACGGCTCGATCTGATGGCGCACGTCGGCAGTCGACACGAAGGTATATGGCTTCAGCTTCGCGGTGATCGCGAAGCGGATCAGTTCGGCGGTGCCCACCACGTTGGGTCCGAAAAACTCGTTGTAGGGCAGGATTCCATTCACGAAAGCAGCCGAATCCACGATGACGTCGACCGTTTCGGCCAACTGTCGCCAGGTCGGTTCGGCCAACCCGAGGTTGGGCCGGCCCTTGTCCCCGGCGATCACCTTGAGCCGGCCGTCGGTCAATGCGCGGAAATGGCGGTAGAGCACCGGGTCGGTGTCGAACGTCGCCTCCAGCCTCCGTCGCGCCTGATCGTCCGACTCGGCGCGCACCAGACAGATCACCGCGTCGTCGGCTCGGCGCAGGCGGCTGAGCCAGTCCAGCAGCAGATAGCGGCCCAGGAAGCCGGTGGCCCCGGTCAGCAGGACGGTGTGTGGCTTGTCGGTGGGGCGAGGCAGGTTTGGGGCAGCCCGCAGCGTCGGTCCGTCGATGAACTTCTCCAGCTTCAGGTCGCCGGCCCGCAGTACGTCTCGTCCGGCGCCGTGCACGGATTCAAAAGTGATATCACCCCCGCCGGGCCGGGCCCGCGATTCCGCATCGCGGTCCAACTGCCGGCACACACCACTCACCGAAGGCCTCTCGAACAATGTGCGCACCGCGAGGTCTGACTCCAGTGCCGTGTTCACCGCTGCCACCACCCGCATCGCTGAGATCGAGTCACCGCCCAGCTCGAAAAACGAATCATCTACCCCGACGCGCTCGACTCCGAGAACCTGGGCGTAGATGGCTGCCACCATCGCCTCGGTCTCGGTGGCCGGTGCGCGGTACGGATCGGTGCTCTGGAACTCCGGGGCGGGCAGTGCCCGCTTGTCGAGCTTGCCGTTGAGCGTGAGCGGGAGTGCACCGACGGTCATGATGGCTGCCGGCACCATGTACGCCGGGAGCTTCTCGCTCAGTGAGCGACGTAGCGTGGCGGAATCGACGCTACCGGTAGCTGTTTCGGTGACATAGCCGACCAGGCGCTTGTCGCCGGGACGGTCCTCGCGGACGAGGACCGCAGCCTGCGCCACCCCGTCGAGATCTGCCAGGGCGGCTTGGATCTCGCCCAGCTCGATGCGGTAGCCGCGGATCTTGACCTGCTCATCGGCGCGGCCCAGGTACTGCAGTTGGCCGTCATCGCCCCACCGCACCAGATCCCCGGTCCGATACATCCGTGCGCCGGGACGGCCGAACGGGCAGGCTACAAATCGCGACGCGGTCAGCTCGGACCTGCGGACATAGCCGAGCGCCACACCGAGGCCGGCCACGTACAGTTCACCCGCCACACCGGCTGGAACCTGCCGCAGCCAGTCGTCCAGCACGAACAACGCCGCCCCGGGTACCGGAGACCCGATCGGGACGACGGCTGCCTCCGCCGTCAAAGGCGCGCTGATCGTGGCGTAGATCGTGGTCTCGGTCGGGCCGTAGCCGTTGACCATCACCCGCCCGGCGGCCCATCGGCTCACTACCTCAGTGGGGCACTCCTCGCCGGCCACCATCAGCGACGTCGACTCCAGACCCGCTTGTTCGAGTGCCGCCAGCGCGGCGGGCGTCTGGCTCAAGACGGTGACCTGTTCGGCGACCACCAGCTCGTGTAGATCCCGTGGTGAGGCGGCAACCGAGTCTGGGACCACCACCAGCCGCGCACCGTGCAGCAGGGCGCCCCAGATCTCCCAGACCGAGTAGTCGAAACCGTACGAATGGCACTGCGTCCAGACCTGCCCCGGCGCTGACGCAAGACCGACATCCAATGAATCGAACAGCCGGGTGAGGTTGTGATGAGTGACGGCTACGCCTTTGGGAGTTCCGGTGGTGCCCGAGGTGTAGATCGCATACGCGACGTCGTCGGGTGCGGGCGCAGGCAGCACGGGCGCGCCGTCGGCGATACCGCCCGACGCGTCGGCATCGATGACCCGCAGATCCAAGCTGTCCAACCGCGAACGTAATTCGCGTGTGGTCACCGCGACGATGGGCGCGGCATCGGCGATCATGAAACTCAGCCGAGCGCTCGGCACCGCAGGATCGATCGGCAGATAGGCCGCCCCGGTTTTGAGCACCGCCAGCATCGCCACGATGGCCTGGGCGCAACGGGGAACCATCAGCGCCACGAAGTCGCCGGGTTTCGCACCGTGTGCCGCCAGCTGATTCGCCAACCGGTCGGCCGCCTGGTCCAATTCGCGATAGCTCAACGCGCGTCCCTCGAACGTCACCGCAGGCGCCTGCGGGGTACGCGCCACCTGTTCGGCAAACCGCTGCGGAATGCTGGCGGGTTCGCTTCCCGAGACGGACAACACTTTTCGGTGTGCCCACTCATCGAGACGCTCATGATCGGCCGCATCGAGCACACTGATGGCGCGCAACGGCCGACCCGGCTCCTCGACCATAGCGCCCAGCAGTCGCTGGAACCGCTCGATCAGCACGTCGATGCTCGTCGCATCGAATGCGGCCGTATCGAACTCCACCCGGACGCCGAGTTCGTGGCCGGGAACCACGATCACCGACAGTGGGTAATGGTTGAACTCGCGGGTGCTGAAGTCCGTGAACGCCAATTCGTGGGCACTGGAGAACACGCTGGTGTCCATCGGGTAGTTCTCGTAGAGAAACAGCGTGTCGAACAACCGATCGTGACCGGTGAGCTGATGGATCTCGCTCAATGACAGATGCTCGTGCTCGACAGTGTCATTGTGGGCGGCCTGCAACTGGCCCAACAGATCTGCGACGGTCTCGTCCGCCGTCGCATGGGCTCGCACCGGCACCGTGTTGATCAGCAAGCCCACGATGGTCTCGGAGCCGGACAACTCTGCCGGGCGGCCCGAGACCGCCGTGCCGAAGGCCACGTCGCGCCGGCCGGTAATCGTCATCAACAACTGCGCCCAGGCCGCCTGCAGGACGGTGTTGACGGTGGTGTGACATGAGCGTGCCAGTTCCCCGACGGATTTCGTGACATCAGCCGACACCCGGTAGGTCCGCACACCGCGTGCTCCGGGATCTGCCGGTGCGGCGACCAAAGTTGGATGTTCGAATCCGTCCAGCGCCTGACGCCAAGCCGCCCGTGCGGTGTCGTGGTCCCGGGCGGCCAACCAGCTCACGAAGTCCCGATAGCTCCCCGTCACCGGCAACCGCTGCCCGAAGTAGCTGGCGCAGATCTCCTGCATCAGGATGGGCAGCGACCAGCCGTCGATGACGATGTGATGAAAGGTCAGCGCGATCCGGTGCTCATTGCCTCTGGTCCGGATCAGCGCCGCCCGGAATGGCGGCCGACTGCGCAGGTCGCAGACCGCGGCCCGTTCGGCCGCACACAACTGGTCGATCTCCGCATCGGGCGTGTGATCGTCCTCCCGCAGATCCAGGTAGCGGTACGCCATCGCGGGGTCCTGGGGAATGACCTGTACCGGCTCCCCCGTCTGGACGCAGAACTTGGCCGCCAGGTTGGGGTGGCGCCCGACGACTGTCTGCAGCGCCTCGCGCAACCGATCGCGATCCAGTACTCCGGTCGCCGTGAGAACCAGCTGCACGGTGTACACATCCGCCGCTGCCACGGCATCGGGCCCATGACCGAGGTCGGTGTGAAACAGCAGACCTTTCTGTACCGAGGTCAGCGGCAGCACGTCGGCGATGCGGTATTGCTGCTCCAGTTCGTCGATCTCCGGCTGGCTCAGCCGAGCGGGAACGATATCCGACGGGGTCAGCCCACCGCCACCGGCGGACACGTGCGCACAGATTCCGGTCAGCGCCTCGAACCAGAGCCGGCTCAGTCGCAGCAGTTCCGCCTCGCCCAGCAGCGACGGAGCCCAGGTCCACGCGGCGCGAAGACGCGGTCCCGAAGCGCTGTCCTCGATCCCCGCGTTGAGCTCCACCGTATGCATCAACGGCATGGCCACCGTCGATGCCGCGTCGGCGATGGCCAGCGCCTTCTGATCGATGCGCCACAAATCGTCGGAGCCCTGGACACCACTGGCCCCGAGGCGCCCCAAATAGTTGAATCCGATGGTCGGCTCCGGGCCGTCCAGATCAATGTCGGGATTCAGATGTCGCAGCAGTCCATAGGTGAGTCCGTCGGGCGCACCACGCAACTGCTCCTTGACGGCTTTGACCATGGGACCGAGAACGCCCGCTCCGGAGGCAACCTGCTCCCACGGCAGACTTCCGGTCGACAGCGAGACCGGATACCTGGTGGTGAACCAGCCCACGGTTCGGGACAGGTCGATATCGGGCGCCAGCTCTTCGTGCCGGCCGTGGCCCTCCACATCGATCCCGATCGGTGCCGGGCCGGTACCCAGGAATTCGTTCCACGCCAATCCGAATGCGATCAGCAAAATGTCTTGTACCCCAGCGTGGAACGCCGCGGGTACCGCGCCGAGCAACTGACGGGTGGTGGTGGAATCCAGCGAAACCGACAGCTGTCCGGCGTCGGCGTAGGTGTCCCGGGCGGGGTCGATGGCGGGCAGCGCGAGCGGATTCGACAACACCTGCCGCCAGGTGTCGGCCAGCTCTACCACCCCGGCACTCGAGGCGTAATCCTTCAGAGCCACCGACCACCGGGCGAATGAGGTGCCACCGGACGGTATTTGCACCGGCTCGCAACGCTGCAGTTGAGACCAGCCGATATTGAAGTCCTCCAGGAGGATTCGCCAAGACACCCCGTCGACAGCCAGATGATGGATGAGCAGCGCCAGCTGACCGGTATCCGCCGCCCACAGCGCCGAGAGCACTTGGCCCGCGGACAAATCGAGTCGGTTCCGCGCGGCCGCCAATGCCTCGTCTGAGAGGGTGTCGACGGTTCGCAAGCAGTCTCGGGCAGCTACCGAACCCGCGTCGGGCACGGTCAGTGACCAACCGTCTGCTTGCGCCCGGACCTGCAGCCGCAACATCGCGTGGCGATCCAGCAGGGCCTGGAGCACGGCGATCAGGTCCGACTCGGTCGCTTTCCCGGGCGCCCGCAGCACGACTGTCTGATTGAATTGCCCGACAGGACCTTTGACGGATTGCAGCCACCGCATGATCGGAGTGGGCACCACCGGCCCGAGCCCTTCGTCCACTACCCCTTCTGCGCCGACCTCGCCGCACACTGCCGCCAGTCGGGCCACGGTCTGTTCCACGAACACGTCGCGCGGCCGGAACTGCACGCCATGCGCCCGGGCCAGCGCGACCACTTGCATCGACAGGATGCTGTCTCCGCCCAAGCCGAAGAACGAGTCGTCGACACCGATCCGCTCCTGGCCCAGCACCTTGGCGTAAATCTCGGTCAGCAGCGTCTCAAGTTCAGTACTCGGAGCCCGATATTCGGTTGCGCTGCTGCGGTATTCCGGAGCCGGAAGGGCGCGCCTGTCGAGCTTTCCGTTGATCGTCAGGGGCAGAGATTCCAGCACCACCACGGCGGCCGGGACCATGTACGCGGGCAATCGCTTGGCCAGCGCACTGCGGATCCCGGCCGGATCGGCAGTCCCGGTGATGTAACCCACGAGACGTTTGTCGCCAGGGCGGTCTTCCCGGGCGATCACCACAGCCTGGTCCACACCGTCCGACTGGGCCAGCACGGCCTGGATCTCGCCCAGTTCGATGCGGTAACCGCGAATCTTGACCTGTTCATCGGCCCGCCCCAGATACTCCAGCTGCCCGCTGTCGTCCCATCGCGCCAAATCCCCGGTGCGGTACATCCGTTGTCCCGGCGCACCGAATGGACAGGCCGCGAACCGTGATGCCGTCAAGCCGGGTCGTCGCAAGTATCCGACGGCCACCCCCGCCCCGGCCACATACAGCTCACCCATCGTGCCCTCGGGCGCCGGCCGCAGAAACTCGTCCAGCACGAAGGCGGCGCCCCGCGGTACCGGGCGGCCGATCGGCACCGTGTTCGACTCTCCTGACAACGGTGCGCTGACAGCCGCATAGATCGTGGTCTCAGTCGGACCGTAGGCGTTGATCATCACCCGTCCCGGCGCCCAGCGTCTGACCAGATCCGACGGGCAGGCTTCGCCGGCCACCACCAATGTTGTCGAATCCAGGCCGTCTGGAGACAACATTCCTGCCGCGGAAGGAGTTTGGCACAGTACCGAGACCTTCTGTGTGAGCAGCAGGTCATGCAGGTCCACCGGTGAGCTTCCCACCGACTCCGGCACCACCACCAAGCGGCCACCGTGCAACAGGGCGCCCCAGATCTCCCATACCGAGACGTCGAACACCAGCGAATGCCATTGCGACCAAACCTGCTGCCCACCTGAAGGCAATTCGACCGGTAGCGACTGGAGTAGCTGGGTAACGTTACGATGTGTCACGGCAACGGCTTTGGGCACTCCGGTCGTTCCCGACGTGTAGGTCAGGTATGCCAGGTCATCCGCTGCCGGTTCCGGCAATCGATCGTCGGGCGACCCGTCGTAGGCAAGTCCGTCGCCGACGATCACCGGGATGTCACAGTTTGTCAACCGCGCGCGCAGATCAGCCGTCGCGACCGCGACGACCGGCGCGGCATCGGTGACCATGAACGCTATGCGCGCATCGGGGTGTGCCGGATCGATCGGCAGATAGGCCGCCCCGGATTTGAGCAGGGCCAGGATCGCGATGATCGCCTCGGCAGACCGGGAGAACATCAGCGCGACCACCGCACCCGGGCGGGCTCCATGGTCGACCAACACATGCGCCAACCGATTGGCGGCCCGATCCAGCTCCAGGTAGCTCCACGAGCGTTCCCCAAACGTCAATGCTGTCGCGGTCGGAGTCCGATTTACCTGCGCCGAGAACAACTCCGGTATCGATGCCGGCGCGGGCGCCGGCTGCGTCAGGACTGCACGATTGCCCCAGACATCCAGGTTGTCGTGCTCGTCGTCGCCGAGCAGGTCGATCGACAGCAATCGAAGTGACGGGTCTCCACTCATGATTCCTCCCCCGAGAATCGACGACTACGGTCCCCGAACCCGTCACAAAATGGCGCCGCCGAACTCCCGTATCACGAAAGATAATGTGGAGGTTAGTGCCCTATCCATCGTTCGCGAAAACTCACGTTCGCCAATTTATTCGCAAATACGAGGCTGCCGGTCTCTCAATTGCTCCATGCGCTATGGCAAATAGTGCGCGTTCCGAAACATCAATGAGTACGCCAGCACAGACCCGGCAATCGGATCAGGCCCTACCGGGCGTTACCCGGGAATACCGGCCGCTTCGACGGCAAAACCGAGCGGTACAAATCGCCGATGAAGCAAATATCTGCAGAAATGGCAAATCACGAAAATCTTGCTCCTGGGAGATTGTCGATCCGCATATTTGACATGCACGACAGCTTTGCCAATCTCTCACCGGCCCGCCCACAGTCTTTGCCGGAATGCGTCAGCGTCGCCCGCGCTTGGTCGAGCCTGGCTTGCGGGCCACCTTGCCCGCCGCGGCCCGGGCGGCCTGTTTCGCGAGTGTTTTCTCCCGCGCGGTGCGTTTCGGTGCCGGCTGGGCCTGCCCTCGCGACGAACCGGCCTTGCGACCCCGAACGATCCCGATGAACTCCTCGACCAGGTCAGACTGCGGCCCCTCAGGGAAGGCGAGTGCGACCGGACATGCGGGGGCGTCTGTGATCGGGCGATACGTCAGGTCCTTGCGGTGATGCAGCCGCGCCAGGGATTGTGGAACGACGAGCGCGCCCATCCCGGCGGCGACGAGTTCTATTGCGTCCTTGGTGGTCTCGGGACGATGGTCGACCGGAGTGCCGGGACCGTCCGGCCAGCCGACGACATCGTCGAGTGGCAACAACCTCGGCTCGCCGTCGAGGTCCGCGGCGGTGATCTCGTCGCCGGCGCTGAGAAGGTGATCAGTCGGCACCACGACCACCGTTGTCTCGTCGTACAGCGGGATGATGGCCAACCCCGACGGGTCGGCGGGCGGCCGGAGCAACGCCACATCGACGGCGCCGGTCCGCACCGCGTCGGCTGCGTCGGCCGCGTCAATGGCGCACAACTGCAGCGGCACTCTCGGGTGGCGGTCGGTCCAGATCCGCGCCCACTTCGCGGGCGTCCCGCCAGGGACGTACCCGAGGGTGAGGGATGGCGAGGTCACCGCCCCAGGTTACCGATAGGCTGGTGCCATGAGCAGGCCAAACGCACAGTCCATGAAACCCGCCACCGCGGCGAAGAAGCTGGACGTGTACTTGCCCGCCACACCTGCCGAGTTCCAGGAGAACGCGATCACCCGCGCTGAACTTGCCGCGCTGCAGGAGAACCCGCCGCAGTGGCTCAAGGACCTCCGCAAGAACGGCCCGCATCCGAAGAACCTCGTGGCAGCCAAGCTCGGCATCTCGATCGCCGGTCTCGCGCGCGGCGGTGTCGGGGATGCACTCACCACCGAGCAGATCGATCAGCTGCTCGAAGAGAAGCCGGAGTGGCTGGTCGCCGAACGCGAGAGCTACCAGAACGTGCTGACCGAGCAGCGGCGGCTGAAGGCACTGCGCGCGGAGCAGGCTCGCGAAAGCTGATCCGGAAGCCGGAGTACCGGCCTGCGCGGTCTAGGTGAAGTCCATCGGCTCCCACTGCAGCATTGAATCCCAGTCGGCGCTCTCGATGGCCCACCCCCACAAAACCTTTTGGGCCAGTTGGCGATCCGCTGTGACCGCCTGATAGTGACGGTCCGGGCCACCACGCCGATACTCGACCTCCACGTGTTCATCCGGTGGAAATTTCGACTGGATGTAACACTGGTCGGCTCGCTCGATGATCACCCACGGATATTCGGGGTGGGGATGATCGAAGAGATCACTCAGCAGAGCGGGGCTGAGATATGGCACGTCCCATCCGTCGCCCAATGTCACGGTGAGTCCCTGGATGTGGCCGCGCGGATCGTAGAGCCGATCGCGCTGCGGGTCGTAGAGTCCCAAACCGTGGTCGCGGGCCAGCTCTAACATCGCGGCACGGTTCTCGGGTATCGAACCGATCCACGTCGGCACCACCGCGCCTCGCGCATCCCCGTCGATCGGCGCGACGCTGAGGAACCCTGTCTCCTCGTCGTTCTCATAGCCGTACTTCTGATGCAGTTCGTCCATGAATCGCTGCACGTTGTCGGGCACGGGGCCTTCCGGTTGTTCGCACATCGCGTTGTGTAGCGCCAAAGCTTGTTCGTGGGTGCCGATGAGTTCGGGGATCAGCACCGTGAAGTCGTAGCTCACGTTCTGGGGCTCCTATGTTCGTCGGCCGCGCAATGACGTTGGGACCGACCTGCCCTGCCTTTCTGCGGCACGCGGCTGCCTGTTCGTGAGGCCATCGTATTTCGACTCGAGACCGGGTCGAAACACCAAAATCACAATGCCAACGTGCCGCTAGGGTCTGGGTGTGGCGATCGCATTCGAGGACTTGCGGGTATTGCACGACAGTGGGGCGCTGTATGCAGCCTTGAGTCAGCTCCTTCTTCAAGAGGGAGTGGAGGAACGGCTGGGCGGCGAGTTCGACTACGCCGCGGACCTGGCTGAGGATTCCTTTGTCTTCACTGGCCGCGAAACCGGGCAAACGCTGGCCACCACGGTCGAGTTGATGGCCAGCGTCGCGCCCGGTCCGCAGTCGATCCTCTGGGGTCGTGCGCTGCCGTCCGGCGGGCGCGCGGGCGCACAGATGATTCTGGAGCGCGGCCATGCTGACGGTCTGCCCAACCTCCTGAACGACGAGGTGCCTTTCCCGGCCGGCGACGACCCCGATACCGCAGCGGAATACGCGGCGCTCGAAATCGGCGCGGTAGTGGCGGCGGTGACCGGCGGCGGTATCACCTACGTCGTGTCCGTTGGCGGCGGCTCCCTGGCCGTGCTCCTGCTCGGTGACCTCGAGTTCGCCAGGCCTCGGATCGACCATCGGTTCCCGGCCAGGGTGCCGATGGCATTGGGGGCCGGCACGATCGAGGATCACCGATCTGCCATGCATGGTCTGGCAGTGATGTCAGGCTGGGCCGTCGACTGGGCGGACGATTGGACCCGTGCGGAGCTCACGGACCCCGTGACCGGCAACTCTGCGACCGCAGAATTCGATGAGTACGCCCGACTCACCGGCTTGCGGCAACGGATCACGTCCACGGAGTAGGCGGCCTCGGCTGACGCTTTCTCAACGCTGCATCTCCGCGGTGATGTCCTCGACCGAGGCCGGCCGCAGATCCCACGCTTCCAGCGACACGCAGATCGACCGCTTCCCCGACCGTCGCTCATCCGAGTGTGTGTGCCCGTGGATCAACCACATCCCGAGATTCGGCAACTGGTACTGATCGAAGTTCCTGCGCGACAACCTGTCCGGGACGTCGGCGTATGGGAAGTGGCTGAGCATCGTGCCCTTACCGCCCACCTTCGTCCGCGCCACCTGCTGAACGCTGGCGAATACCGCGGTGTAGTCGGCGAATCGCTTCTGCGCGCCCCGGTACATCGGATGCACAGGATCGTGATTGCCGGTCACCAGGTGCATCGGCACCCTTAGCTTGCTCAGCTGCGCCAGAGCCGATTCCATCGAGGCCACGCCACCGGCACAGATGTCGCCGAGCACCCACAACGTGTCATGGTTCGGGTCGAGCTCGTCGAGCGGCGCCATCACCGCCGCGTCGTGAGCTGCCACGGTCTCGAACCCGCGCAAGCCGGCCAGCTTCGGGTGCGCGAGGTGCAGGTCGGCGGTGAAGAAGTCCACGCGCGGACGGTAGCGGGCAAGCCCGACACCGGGCGAGCGAGTTTCGTGTCCCCTAGCGGTCGAACATGTCGCTGACGCGATCGAAGAAGCGATCGATGCGCTGTTCCAGTCGAGTGCCCTTGCCCCACTTCTCCCATGCATAGATCAGGCCAAATATGACCGCGACGATGCCGAGCACCAAAGTGGTGATGAGGATGGCCTCAACGGTTGTCGACATCGCAACATGGTCCCTGACACCGCGGCGGAAACCAACAGTCCCCCGCGTGTCCGCTCCGTCCGAATACTCGTACGGCCTTACGTCGATCGGGCATGATTGCGCCGTGAACTGGCGGCGACTGAGATTCGTAGACCGGATCCTGTACTGGCTGGACTGGTTTGGCCCATTCGTGTACTTGGGCGTCGGCATCTACATGTGCTGGCTGGCGATCCGGTGGATCCCGAGCACTCCCATGCCGGACCAACTCTTCACGTGGCTACTTCTGGTCATCGGTCTGGTGTGCCTACGGCAGTCCTACAAAGGGTTTCTCGAAGTTCGCGACGCCGAGCTGCTGTACCCGTCCTCCGACCAAGATCCGGACGACAAGCCCGAGTGGCGGCACCCGCTCACGCCGGAGCTGCGAGAACAACTGCTGTCCATGTTCTCCTTGTTGAAGGCCGCCGGGATTATCGGCCCTGACGAGGTGACCGACGAAGAGGTCGTCGAGTGTGCCGAACACACCGACGTGTTCGAGGACATGGACATCCACTCCGTGAGCATGGTTTTGGAATCGCTGGCCGACGAGCGGGAACCACCGCTTGACCATTTCACGTTCTTTACCGACCAGGCAGGGCCCTACGACGACGATGTGTTCGAGATCGTGGGTGCATTCGCTCGCATCAGCGGATATGACGGTCCATTGCATCAGATCAGCTGCGACATGACCGGCGACTACCCAGACCCTTACGACGTGCCCGACAGTGCAGAACAGTTCTATGTCTCGCGGGTCGCCACCGATCTGCAGATCACATACACAACCCCGGCCAAGATCGAGAAGTTCAACGCGGCAGTTGGACCGGAACCGACCTGGGTGCCGATCGAGCACACGTCGTGTTCTCCAGGAGGTTGAGCGCGAGTGCCACCGCAATTGCCGACACAACTTGGCTCTAGCTATCCCAACAAATTTCGCGTAGCCGATCCATGAAGTTCCGCTGTCGCCAACCACGCATTTGTGTCATCTCGATGAGCGGTCGCCCGAAGAGCCCGAGCAGGTCATTCGCCGTCGTGACCGTCGCCGCCAGCTCGGAGTCGTCATCAAAGATTTCGGCGGCGAGCAACTGCGGCGGGACGAGTTCGGCGTCGAGCAGGGCGCGCCACTCGGCCAATCCCATCGACAGAAAGTCCAGCGCGGGAAAGCGCGTGAGCTGCCGCGGGTCGGCCAGCGGCCGACCGGCAGTGCAGATGGCATGGATCCGTGGATGATCGAGCAGTGGACCGAGGTCGACAGGACGGTCGCGCCCTCCGGTGCAGAGCACCTCGGTGTCGGCATTCCATTCGTCAATGGACGCCGTCGCCCCGTCCTCGACGGGCCAACTGCGGGTGCCTTTGCGGCCATGAACCAGCATTTCGGTGAACGATTCGTTGCAGTGCATTGCCCCGGCGGGAGACTCGTGGTCCAGGTAGATAACTTGGCCCCGATACCCGTGCGCTGCCGGCGCGAGGTCGGCGGCATAGATATTGCCGCCCCCGTCGTGACCAACGGGGAACCACAGCGGCGTCAGCGGTTCATGCCCGCCATCGCCGAACAGAACATCACGCCGGGCATGTTGGGCGGGTGCATCGAACACGATGACGAATTCCGGGAATCGGATGTCGACGAATCGGTGTTCGTCGAGGTTCCCGTCGACACCACGGCCCGAGATCCGCTGAGCGTGCTCGTTGTGCCAGCTCGACGGGCCGTGGTGGCCAGCGTCACGGGCCCGTACGCCGAGGCGATCTCGCGGGCGCACGAGCTCATCGGCGCCTACATGACCGAGCACGCGTTGACCCTGACGCGTACCGCGGACGACATCACGACGCACCACTACAACATCTACCTCGATGACCCGCGCGACGTGCCGGAAGACAGGCTGCGGACAAAGGTGTACGTGCCGGTTCAGTAGTCCGCCCTACCGCCACGCCCTCTGAGGCCGAATTGCCAGTTATTGCACATCTGTTCGGGATTACTTGCAACAACTGGCCATTCGATCTGCGTGCATGGTTCTACGGCGCCATCAGCGACTTAATCTAATGGCCGCGGCGGAGTCGACTGATCATCGCGGCAGTGCAGACACGTGTCTTTGAACACACCCCTGTTTGTGTGGTAACGCGTGTGAGCACTGCGGCGACTCGACGGCATGGGGCGGCCTTTCCGAACCGCTGACATCTTGGCGCGCGTTTCATCGCTCGCCGTGCGCCCAAAATTCGGATTTCCGGCGCCCTTCCGCATTTCCGAAAGCTTGGCCTTGGCCTCTTCTGACATCACGTGGCCGAAACTTGGGTGATCGGCACCGAACTTCCCGTAGTTCGGATTGTCGGCGCCGACGTTGGTGCCCTTACGCGCCGCGGACCACTTCGCCCGCTGCTCGGCGGAGTGCTCTCGCTGATAGAACGGATTCTCCGCACCAAATCGGCTCGGAATCTTGCGGCCGGTCGATCGGATCCTCGCAGCCTCCCGCATCTCGGCTGTCCATTCCACACCTGTCGGTCCAAGTCCGCCGTCCGCAAGGTTCAACAACGAATGCCCCTCCTGTCGGAGAAGGACTATCCAGGCCATTTCAGCCTCACCGAGTTCATCGAGTCCGTCCGCCCAGTCTAGGGGGACCGCGATGACGTTGTCGCGATCCTGCTTGCGTAACCAGTCGTAAAACGGCGTCTTCCGCCCAGCGGCGGCGACTTTGAAGTGTTGCCGAAGCCGAACCTGGGCAGTTTTCGTTGTAAGACCTACATAGCGATACACAACCTCCGACCGGAGCCTGATTCCGTAAATCAAGCCACCGGTCAGAGGTTCGGCGGTCAAAGAAGGTCCGCTGTCAGAATTGACTTGTCACAACATGCAGCTGACGCAATTTTCAACCTCGGTGCCTTGCAGCGCCATCTGACGCAGCCGGATGTAGTACAGCGTCTTGATTCCCTTGCGCCAGGCGTAGATCTGCGCCTTGTTGACGTCGCGGGTGTTGGCGGTGTCCTTGAAGAACAGCGTCAAACTCAAGCCCTGATCCACGTGCTGGGTGGCCGCGGCATAGGTGTCGATGATCTTCTCGTAGCCGATCTCATACGCATCCTGGTAGTACTCCAGGTTGTCGTTGGTCAGATACGGCGCCGGGTAGTAGACGCGGCCAATCTTGCCTTCCTTGCGGATCTCGATCTTGCTCGCCACCGGGTGGATCGAGGAGGTCGAGTGGTTGATGTAGGAGATCGACCCGGTCGGCGGCACGGCCTGCAGGTTCTGGTTGTAGATGCCGTGCTTCTGCACCGACTCCTTCAGCTGCTTCCAGTCATCCTGCGTCGGGATGTGGATCTCCGCGTCGGCGAAGATCTGCCGCACCTTGTCGGTGGCCGGCTCCCACACCTGCTCGGTGTACTTGTCGAAGAACTCACCGGAGGCGTACTTCGAATCCTCGAACCCGCCGAACTTCGTACCTCGTTCGATCGCAATGAGATTCGACGCGCGCAGGGCGTGGAACAGCACGGTGTAGAAGTAGATGTTGGTGAAGTCGATGCCCTCTTCGGAGCCGTAGTGAATCCGTTCGCGGGCCAGGTACCCGTGCAGGTTCATCTGTCCCAGGCCGATGGCGTGCGAGCTGTTGTTGCCCTGCTCGATCGACGGCACCGACCAGATGTGGGTTTGGTCGCTCACCGCGGTCAGTGCCCGGATGGCCACTTCGATGGACTGGGCGAAGTCCGGTGAGTCCATCGTCTTGGCGATGTTCATAGACCCCAGGTTGCACGAGATGTCCTTGCCAACCTTCTTGTAGGACAGGTCGTCGTTGAACTCCGAAGCGGTGGAGACCTGCAGGATCTCCGAGCACAGGTTGGAGTGGGTGATCTTGCCGGCGATCGGGTTCGCCCGGTTCACCGTGTCCTCGTACATGATGTACGGGTAGCCCGACTCGAACTGCAACTCGGCCAGCGTCTGGAAGAACTCGCGGGCCTTGATCTTGGTCTTGCGGATCCGCGCGTCGTCGACCATCTCGTAGTACTTCTCGGTCACCGAGATGTCGGCGAACGGGACGCCGTAGACCTTCTCGACGTCGTACGGCGAGAAGAGGTACATGTCCTCGTTCTTCTTGGCCAGCTCGAAGGTGATGTCCGGGATCACCACACCCAGCGAGAGTGTCTTGATCCGGATCTTCTCGTCGGCGTTCTCGCGCTTGGTGTCGAGGAACCGGTAGATGTCGGGGTGGTGCGCGTGCAGGTACACCGCACCGGCACCCTGGCGGGCGCCGAGTTGGTTGGCGTAGGAGAACGAGTCCTCCAGCAGCTTCATGATCGGGATGACGCCCGAGCTCTGGTTCTCGATGTTCTTGATCGGTGCGCCGTGCTCACGAATGTTGGTCAGCAGCAAGGCAACTCCGCCGCCACGCTTGGACAGTTGCAAGGCTGAGTTGATGGAGCGCCCAATGGACTCCATGTTGTCCTCGATGCGCAGCAGGAAGCAGGACACCGGCTCGCCGCGCTGCTTCTTGCCCGAGTTGAGGAAGGTGGGCGTGGCCGGCTGGAAACGGCCGTCGATGATCTCGTCGACGAGCTTCTCGGCCAGCACGGTGTCACCGGCGGCCAGGGTCAGCGCCACCATCACGACACGATCCTCGAAGCGCTCCAGGTAGCGCTTTCCGTCGAAGGTCTTGAGCGTGTAGGAGGTGTAGTACTTGAACGCGCCGAGGAAGGTCGGGAACCGGAACTTCTTGGCGTAGGCCCGATCCAGCAGGCTCTTGACGAAGTTGCGGCTGTACTGGTCGAGCACCTCGCGCTCGTAGTACTCCTTCTCGATCAGGTAATCGAGCTTCTCGTCCTGACTGTGGAAGAAGACCGTGTTCTGGTTGACGTGCTGCAGGAAGTACTCCCGCGCGGCCCGCACATCCTTGTCGAACTGAATCTTGCCGTCGGCGTCGTACAGATTCAGCATCGCGTTGAGCGCGTGGTAATCGGTCTCGCCGGGCAGGGCGTGCCCGGGAGTGGTTACAGGCTCTGCAGCTGTGACGGTTGGTGGCACGTCTGGTCCTTCCAAAAGTCTTTCAACCCCGCACGAACAGCTTCGACATCGTCCGGGGTTCCCATGAGTTCGAAGCGATAGAGGTACGGCACACCGCATTTGCGCGAGACCACATTGCCCGCGTACGCGAACTCCGCACCGAAGTTGTTGTTGCCCGCGGCGATGACGCCGCGGATCAACGACCGATTGTGTTCATTGTTCAGAAAGGCGATGACCTGCTTGGGCACATACCCGCCGTTGTTGATGTCAGGGGTGGCGCGGCCGCCGCCGTAGGTGGGAAGGATCAGAACGTAGGGTTCGTTCACCTCGATGCGACCGTGCAGCGGGATGCGGGTGACGCGGTCTTCGGGCCACTGCAGCTTCTGGACGAAGCGGTGGGTGTTCTCCGAGACGCTGGAGAAGTAGACGAGGTGACTCATCGCGTCCTCCGTTCCTCTCCCCTAGTGTGATGCCTTCCGTTACGCGGTCGCCGCGACCGAGCTCAGCGCCTTGATCCGGTCGGGACGGAAGCCCGACCAGTGCTCGTTACCGGCCACCACGACCGGGGCCTGCAGGTACCCGAGCGCCATGACGTAGTCACGGGCCTCGCTGTCGAGGGTGATGTCGACCTTCTCGAACTCGATGCCCTGCTTCTCCAACGCCTTGTAGGTGGCGTTGCACTGCACGCATGCGGGCTTGGTGTACACGGTGACGGTCATCTTCGGTACGGCTCCTCTTGCGGAAAGTGAACAAACTAGACAGGTGACTGGCAACTGCTCGGGTCTTACGTTTCGCTTAAGTTCAGCGACCTTCGGGCCGCCAAAATTCCTGCCGGTCGAAGCCGCTCTCCGGCTGGTCCTGAAACCGACTCGGCCGGATTCGCTACGCTCCGGCCGGCTCCCGAACTGTGGTGGCCTGTCGGTCTCACAGACACTACACCTAGTGGCCGACAGTTCGAAGCCATACAACATGTTCTGAATAACATTTTTGAAATTCCCAGGTCGTAAGCTTGCCAGCAACCACGCCCACGGCGTGTCGCGCTCGACTTGACAGACCGTGTCGCGCCGCAGGACTACATGTAGCACCGGGCACCGACAAGTCCGGCTGCCGCAAAGCGCAAGACCCCCCGATAGCAAAGCCGCCGGCCGGGTCGTGACGACCCAGCCGGCGGCAAGATTTTGCCGGAAACCGGCGCGAACGGCAAAACGCGAAGACGAGCCCTCAGCCGACCTCAAGTGTGAGCTTGCCCACAATGCCGCGAAGCGCCTCGGCCACCTCGGCGTTCTCCCTTGGGTGCTTGCCGTCGAGCGACTTGGCGGGCACCGAGAGCTTGAGATCCTCGACCACGCGCGGCCCGGCGATGCCGAACGACTTACGGGTTTCGTCGTGCGCCCACACGCCGCCGTACTGTCCGAGCGCCGCCCCGACCACCGCCAGCGGCTTGTCCTTGAGCGCGCCGTTGCCGAACGGCCGCGACAGCCAATCGATGGCGTTCTTCAACACGCCGGGGATGCTTCCGTTGTATTCGGGGGTGACGACGAGCGCGGCGTCGGCCTCGGCCGCCGCGGCCCGCAGGGCGGCCACAGGCTCGGCCACGTCGGCGGTGTCGATGTCCTCGTTATAGAAGGGCAGCTCCCCCAGTCGGTCGAAGATCTCCAGCGTCACGCCGTCGGGCGCCTGCTCGACTGCCAATTCGGCGATCTGTCGGTTTACCGACGCCGCCCGCAGGCTCCCGACCAGAACCAGCACCTTCTTATCGGCCATTTGCACGCTCCCTTGTTCGATTCGATCGATTCTCGCAACCATCAACCGGACTGTGGTCCGATTAATTCCGGCTGAGTTAAAGTGCAGTTGTGGCAGCCTCCGACCGCCCGACCCAGCTCGCGGGCATCGACGCGGCTCCACCCGAACGCGGGGATGCCGCTCGAAACCGCGTCCTCATCCTCGATGCCGCGCGCCGGCTCATCGCCGAACGCGGGCCCGACGCGGTCAGCACCGACGATATCGCGGTAGCGGCCGGCGTCGGGAAGGGCACGGTGTTCCGCAGATTCGGCAGCCGGGCCGGGCTGATGATGGTCTTGCTCGACGAGGACGAGACCGCACAACAGGACGCTTTCATGTTCGGCCCGCCCCCGCTCGGCCCCGGCGCGCCGCCGCTGGACCGGCTGCTGGCCTACGGTGCGGATCGGCTCCGCTTCGTGCACTGCCATCAGGCGTTGATGTCCGACGCCATCCGTGAACCCGGCCTGCGCTACTCCGGCCCGTTCGCCCTGCACCGCACCCACGTCCGGATGCTGCTCGAAACCGCGGGCACCACAGGTGATCTCGACACCCAGGCCGACGCCCTGATCGCACTACTCGACCCCGAGTACGTCGCACACCAGATCGCCGCCGGCCGCAGTCTCGATCAGCTCACCGCGGCATGGCAGGACACCGCCCGCAAGTTGTGTGGTCACTGACGCCATGACCGCCTGGGTGCTGCATGTCGACCTCGACCAGTTCCTGGCCTCGGTCGAGTTGCGGCGCCACCCCGAACTTGAGGGCCTGCCGGTCATCGTCGGCGGCAGCGGTGATCCCACCGAACCCCGCAAGGTGGTCACCTGCGCGTCCTACGAGGCGCGTGAATACGGAGTGCACGCCGGGATGCCGCTGCGCTCCGCGGCGCGCAAGTGTCCCGACGCCACGTTCTTGCCGTCGGATCCGGCTGCCTACGACGAGGCTTCCGAACAGGTGATGGGACTGCTGCGCGATCTCGGACACCCGCTCGAGGTCTGGGGCTGGGACGAGGCGTACCTGGGGGCCGAGGTCAGCGACCCGGTCGAGTTGGCCGAACGCATCCGCACCGTGATCGCCGCCGAGACCGGGCTGTCGTGCTCAGTGGGCATCAGCGACAACAAGCAGCGCGCCAAGGTGGCGACCGGGCTGGCCAAACCGGCGGGTGTATACGTGCTGACCGAGGCCAACTGGATGTCGGTCATGGGCGACCGCCCACCCGATGCGCTGTGGGGCATCGGACCCAAGACCACCAAAAAGCTTGCCACGCTGGGCATCACCACGGTCGCCGATCTGGCCGCCACCGACGCCACGGTGCTCACCACAGCGTTCGGACCCACCACCGGGCTGTGGATCCTGCTGCTGGCCAAGGGCGGCGGTGATACCGAGGTGAGCTCGCAACCGTGGATTCCGCGCTCACGCAGTCACGTCATCACCTTCGCCCGCGACCTCACCGAACGCGCCGACATGGACGACGCGATCCGGGACCTGACCCGAAAGACCCTCGACGAGGTGGTGGCACAGGGACGTATCGTCACGCGGGTGGCGGTCACGGTACGCACCAGCACCTTCTACACCCGCACGAAGATCCGCAAGCTGGGTGCGCCGAGCACCGACGCCGGGGTCATCACCGAGACAGCACTGTCGGTGTTCGATCAATTCGAACTCGACCGGCCGATCCGACTGCTCGGGGTGCGCCTGGAACTCTCGATGGACGATGTTCCGTCCGCCTCGAATGTCACCGCCCACCAATAGCCTCGACGTCATGCTGCAGACCATCGCGATCCGGGGCTACCGCTCGCTGCGGGAGGTGATCTTGCCGCTGGCCGAACTCACCGTGGTCACCGGCGCCAACGGCACCGGCAAGTCCTCCATCTATCGGGCTTTGCGACTGCTCGCGGACTGCGGGCGCGGCCAGGTGATCGGCTCACTGGCCCGCG
This sequence comes from Mycolicibacterium senegalense, assembly GCF_019645875.1. Lineage (GTDB taxonomy): Bacteria > Actinomycetota > Actinomycetes > Mycobacteriales > Mycobacteriaceae > Mycobacterium > Mycobacterium senegalense. The sequence goes on from NZ_CP081000.1 coordinate 4,000,889, forward strand.
AGGGCGGCCTGCAGTCGGTACTGTGGGCGGGCCCTGAACAGCCCAATGAGCAGACCCAGGGCACCGTCCGAACCCGTCCGGTGTCCCTCGAACTAGGTTTCTCCGCAGACGATTTCGGCTACCTCGTCGACTTGGGGCTGCCGCAGATGGCGGGCACCGGCCCGACGGCGTTCGCACAGGACCCCGAGATCAAGCGCGAGGTGGTGTTCGCCGGGCCTGTGTTGCGACCCGCCTCGACACTGGTGAGCCGCACCCGTGAGTACGCCGAGGTCGCCGCGCAATCGGGCCGCGGCTTCGACGAATTGACCCGCTCCCTGCCGAGCTACCACAGCGTGCTGGCCGAATACGCCCATCCGCATGCCCTTCCGGAGCTGTCCGCGGTCTCCGACCGGCTGCGCGATTGGCGGTTCTACGACGGGTTCCGGGTGGACGCCGCAGCGCCGGCCCGACAGCCGCACGTCGGCACCCGCACGCCGGTGCTCTCCGACGACGGCGCCGACCTGGCCGCAGCGGTGCAGACCGTCATCGAGGCCGGCTTCGACGACCTGGAACGCGCGGTGGCCGAGGCGTTTGACGGCGCCACGATCACGGTCGCGGTCAACGACGGCTTGTTCGACCTTCAGCTACGCCAACGCGGCATGCTGCGTCCGCTGCGGGCAGCCGAATTGTCGGACGGCACATTGCGTTTCCTGCTGTGGGCGACGGCTCTGGCCAGCCCTCGGCCACCGTCACTGATGGTGCTCAACGAGCCGGAGACGTCGTTACACCCCGACCTCGTCCGCCCTCTGGCATCTCTGATCAGATCCGCCACAAAACAGTCGCAGGTAGTGGTGGTGACGCATTCGCACGCCCTGCTGGATTTCCTCGACACCTCCCCGGCTGCTGACGAGGACCGGGGCGACGCGATCGAGGTGGAGCTCTACAAAGACAGGGGCGAGACGAAGGTGACCGGGTTCGGCATGCTCAACACACCGTCCTGGCATTGGGGAAAGCGCTAGCGCCGCACCGATTTCGGCCGCAACGCACGGCTGAACAGCACGTTGACCTGACGCATCGCCACGCTGTACGGCCACCACGCCACGCGCTTGAACGCGTACAGGGCGCGGATGTCGGGCGAGGTGTAGATCAGGAAGCGGTTGCGCGCCATACCGGCCAGGATCTTGTCGGCGGCCTGCTCTGGTGAGATGGCGTGGCCGGCGAACCGGTCCACCCACTTCTGGACGTTCGGGTCCTCCCGGTCCACACCGGCGATCTGAACCGTCTGCACCAGGCCGGTTTTCACCGCACCGGGCACCACGACGGACACCCCGATGCGGTGCCTGGCCAGATCGAAACGCAGCACTTCGCTCAGGCCGCGCAGCCCGTACTTGCTGGCACTGTAAGCACTGTGCCAGGGCAGCGCGACAATGCCTGCGGCCGACGACACATTCACCAGGTGCCCGCCGCGGCGGGCCTGCACCATGGGCGGCAGGAACGTCTCGATCACGTGGATCGGGCCCATCAGGTTGACGTCGATCATCGAGCGCCAGTGTTGATGCGTGAGTTTGTCGACTGTCCCCCAGGCCGAGATACCGGCGATGTTCATCACCACGTCCATCGACGAGTGCGCCGCGTGGACGTCGGCGGCGAAGGCCGCCACTTGGTCATAGTCGGAGATGTCCAGGGCCCGGTGCGCGGGCACCTGGGCACCCAGCGCTCTGGCGTCGGCCACAGTCTGGGTAAGACCGGCTTCGTCGCGGTCGGTCAGGTACAGCTCAGCGCCCCGGGCGGCCAGCGCCAGCGCGGTGGCCCGGCCGATGCCGCTGGCAGCGCCCGTGATCAAGCATTTCTTGCCGCGAAAGTCCGCCCGACCGTTACCCGCGGTATCGCTCCCCATAGCGGTGACCTTACCTGTGGCGCTAGCCCTGTTGGCCACCCCACAGTGCGTTGAGCCACAGGCGCTCGACGACGTCGAGCGCGCGGGCCGGATCGGCGCTGCGGCCGACAAAGGCAGAGTCGTGCGACAACGTCATCGCCGTGGTGGCCACCAGGGTTCGGACCAGGGCGGGAAGATCATCGGAAATGGGATGGGCGCCCTGGTCTTGTTCGACGAGGCCGACGATCTTGTCGATCACGGCATCCTCGAAATCGTTCATCAGATCGCGGATCTGCGCATCGGTGTTCTGGGCCACGGTGCAGGCAGCCATGATCGGGTCGTTGGTGGCGAAGACGGCTTTCGCGCTGCCCACCATTCGTTCGGCGAAAGCCGCGGGGGTCTCGCCGGTCTCCCGGGGGGCGTAGTCGTGCGTCAGCGCGGCGAGTTCCTCCATCGCGTCGGCGAGGATCACGGCCAGCACCGCGTACTTCGAGTCGAAGTAGAAGTAGAAGCCCGACCGAGCCACCCCGGCGCGTTCACTGATGGTGCTCACCGAAAGATCGGCGAAGGAGTGCTCTTCGAGCAGCTCCCGCACAGCCGTCACGATGGCTTCGCGTTGCCGGTCGCCTCGGCTCCGGCGGGCCTGCGGACGCCCGGTCGAGTCATCGCCGCTCGTGGGTATCGATTCGGCTGTCATGGCATTAGACCTTTGCACCCGCGACGCGCCAGCTCAAAACTTGACATGCGTCAAGTCTGGCAGTCAGGATGGCCACAAGTGGTGAGTTCGACCACACTTCGTCAGGCTTTTATGGTCAGGAGCGGCCCATGGCAACCATCAGCACCCCGCATTACCTGCTCGATCAGGCCAAGCGCCGGTTCACCCCGACGCCCAACACGCTGCCGGGCATGGGCGCGCTGGAAAAGAAGCTCAAGGCCAAGAACTGGGACCAGTTCGTGTTCGCGGAACCGCCGGCCGGCAGTGGGCTCAAACCGATCAGCGGTGATTCCGGTTTGCCGATCATCGGCCACATGATCGAGATCTTCCGCGGCGGTCCGGACTTCATCCTGGAGCTCTACCGCAAGCACGGCCCGATTTACTACGCCCAGTCCCCCGCGCTGTCGTCGGTGATGGCCCTGGGCCCCGATGCCACCCAGGCGGTGTTCTCCAACCGCAACAAGGACTTCTCGCAGCGCGCCTGGGATCCGGTGATCGGCCCCTTCTTCGAGGGCGGTCTGATGTTGCTCGACTTCGACGAGCACATGTTCCATCGCCGCATCATGCAGGAGGCGTTCACCCGCACCAGGCTGTCCGGCTACATCTCCCACATCGACTCGGTGGCCTCGTCGGTGCTCGCCAACGACTGGGTGGCCAACGACCCACGGTTCCTGCTGCACCCGGCGATGAAGGAGCTCACCCTCGACATCGCCTCCGAGGTATTCATGGGTGTTCCGGCAGGCACCGACCGTGCCCTGGTGACCACCGTCAACAACGCGTTCACCACGACCACGCGCGCCGGCAATGCGATCGTGCGCACCTCTGTGCCGCCGCTGAAGTGGTGGCGCGGCATCCAGGCCCGCAAGACCCTGGAGGACTACTTCGCCAGCCGCATCAGCGAGAAGCGGCGTTCGGAGAGCACCGATATGTTCAGCGTGCTGTGTCATTCCGCCGACGAGGACGGGCAGAGCTTCACCGACGACCAGATCATCAGCCACATGATCTTCCTGATGATGGCCGCCCACGACACGTCGACCTCGACGATGACGACCATGTGCTACCACCTGGCGGCCAACCCCGAGTGGCAGGACCGCCTGCGCGACGATTCGGCCCGTATCGGTGACGGCCCGGTGGACTTCGAGGCGCTGGACAAGCTGGAAACCTATGACCTGGTGATCAACGAGTCGCTGCGGATGATGACCCCGCTGCCGTTCAACTTCCGCCAGGCCGTGCGTGACACCGATCTGCTGGGCTACTTCATCCCGGCCGGTACCAGCGTGGTGACCTGGCCGTCGATCAACCACCGGCTGCCCGAGCTGTGGACCGACCCGGACAAGTTCGACCCGGAGCGTTTCGCCGAGCCTCGCAGCGAGCACAAGAAGCACCGCTACGCGTTCGCCCCGTTCGGCGGAGGCGCACACAAGTGCATCGGCATGGTGTTCGGCCAGCTGGAGATCAAGACCGTGATGCATCGCCTGCTGCGCCGCTACAAGCTGGAACTCGCCAGCCCCGATTACCGGCCGCACTACGACTACGGCGGCATGCCGGTGCCGATCGACGGCATGCCGATCGTGCTGCGCCCGCTGCACTGAGTCAATCGACCACCTGGCCGGTCATGCGGACTGACGGCTCAGGCTGCTGTCATCAGTCGATTGGCACAGGCGACCACCGCCGACAGCGCCGACTGCACCGGGTCATCGGACAGCCCCATGGCCCAACGGCGATGCAGGCCGTCGCAGCCTTCGATGAAGGTGGCGGTCTGCCCGTCGGTCGGCAGCTGATGGAACGACGTCGTTTCGACACTGACGCCGCATTCGTGCAACATCGCGGTCAGCGCCGCCACGGGTCCGCTGGCGGCTGTCGTCGAGGTGGCGATCGTGTCGCCGATGGCCAGTGTGGCGCGGTAGTTGCGGGCCTGTGGCCCGAGTCTGCTGCCGGGGGCGCGCTCGTCGGCGCAGCTGAACTGCCCGAGCCGCAGCGGCCCTGCGGACGGTGCGTATTCGTCGAGGAACTGTTCCCACGACGCTGACTCGCCGGCTGCGCGCAGACCGCGCGGCAGCGGGTTGGTGAAATGAGCGGCGAATGACGACATTGCGCTCGATTGCGGTGCGGGTGTGCTGGTGTGCATGTGCCGGTCTTCCCTGACTCGAGGAGGAAGTGACCGACGATGTAGCGAACGACCCACAGCGAGGGGTCGGTCTGATCAGACCCCGCTGCGGGTTGCTACTACGAGTCGCCTTGGCACGTTGGCGATGCTAGACCCAGCCCGGCCGGTGATGCAAACACTTTGACTCCGTAGTCTCGGCCGGGTGGGAACCACATGAGCGTCGGTGAGGTCATCCTGCTCCTCGTCGCCGGCATCGGTGGCGGACTCACCGGCAGTATCGCCGGTCTGGCCTCCGTGGCCACCTATCCCGCGCTGCTGCTCATCGGGTTGCCACCGGTGACCGCCAACGTGACCAACACCGTGGCGTTGGTGTTCAACGGCATCGGTTCGGTGTGGGGGTCGCGACCCGAACTCGCCGGGCAACGCGCCTGGATCAAACGCATCATCCCCGTCGCGATCGCCGGCGGTGCGGTCGGCGCGGCCCTGCTGTTGTGTACCCCGGCCGAGGGTTTCGAGCAGGTGGTCCCGCTGCTGTTGGCGTTCGCGTCGGTGGCGATCCTGCTGCCACGTGGCCGGCAGCGCCCGACCCGGGTGGCCGATCACCGGGAGCATCGGATCAAGGTGGCCATGGAGGCTGCGGCGATCTTCTTGATCACCATCTACGGCGGCTACTTCGGTGCTGCTGCCGGCGTGCTACTGCTGGCGCTGTTACTGCGGACCGGGGGCGCGACGCTCGCGCACGCCAACGCCGCCAAGAATGTCATCCTCGGCGTCGCCAATTCAGTTGCCGCGGTGGCGTTCGTTGTAGTGGCACCGGTGTATTGGCCGGCCGTCATCCCACTGGGTGCCGGGTGTCTGATCGGCTCACGCCTGGGCCCGGTGATCGTCCGGCATGCCCCCGCCGCCCCGCTGCGATTCCTGATCGGCGCGGCCGGTGTGGCACTTGCCGTCAAACTCGCCCTCGACACGTACTGATTTCCCAGCGCGAGCAGACATATATGTACCCAGAACTCCGGCGTGTCGGGTACATATGCGTCTTCTGGCCGTGTTAGTCGGACTACTCGAAGGGACTGTCCCCCTTGGCGACCCGGGTCCCGAGCGTCAGCAGGTTCTCCGCCGAGGCGTGCAGTTGCTCGCCGGCCTCGCGGCTGGCCCGCCCGGCGAGGTATCGCGACCAGGTGCCCTCGATGACGATGCCCAGCTTGAAGCAGGCCAGTGCCACATACCAATCCAGCCGGTAGGTCTGCCGCCCCCCGGCGGCGCGGTAGGCCTCGATGAGCTCACTGCGATGCGCCAGCCCCCCGAGCGCGGCCAGCGCCGAACCCGCGTTGATCGGATTGGGTTCGTCGGGCCAGCACACCAGCATCCACCCGAGATCGAGCAGCGGATCGCCGACGGTGCACATCTCCCAGTCGATGAACGCGGCGAGTTCCGGCTTGTCCCAGCGCAACAGCACATTGTTGAGGTGGGCGTCGCCGTGCATGATGCCGGGTTCGGCGTCGGGCGGCCGATTGTCCTCCAGCCACTGGGCCAGCTCCCCCACACCCGCCAAGGACTCGGGTGAGTAATGCTCGTGGCGGTAGCTGTCGAGCAGCCCGAGAAACTGCGGAACCTGGCGGGCCAGAAATGATCCCGGCCGACGGATGGCGGCGAGCTCACTGTTTTCCCATGACACGTTGCCGAGTTCGGCCAGGCTGCCCGCGTAGGACAACCCGACCCGGTAACGCAGGTCCGCGTCGTCCTGATAAGCCTGGCTCACCTCGGTGCCCGGGTTGAACCCGTCGACCTCCTCCATCAGGTAAAACACCACACCGATCACATCGCGATCGGTGCACGCTGCGATGAAACCCGGATGCGGCACGGCCGAGCCCGCCAGCGTGCGCAGCACCGCGATCTCCCGCAGCATGGTCTTGTCGCTGGTCGGCCTGGGATGTAAGGGCGGGCGCCGCAACACCATTCGGCGCCCGTCGACGTTCATGCCCACCACGATGTTCTGGGTGCCGCCGGTCAACGGCGCCACATCGGTCAGGGTCGTTCCGATCCGCTGCTCTTGCAGCCAGCGGCCGATGGCGTCTTGATCGGTGGCACTGAGCGTCGGCAATTCCTGTACGTCGTCGGGCATGCAGTCATGGTGCCAGTTGCCAGGGGCGATCAGTACCGGTTCGCCACTGTCAGTAGGTATTCCCAGGGCATCGTGGTGCCGGTGAGGAACTTGTCGCCGAGCGCGGCGATCTCGGCGTCCAGTTGCGCGACGCGATCGGCGTCGGCGGCGATGGCCCGGTACGCCGAGATCGTGGGGCCGTAGGCGGATTTGAAGTGGTCACGGAATGCCGCGCCGTCGGGGTAGGCGGTGACGTTCAACTGCCTTCGCTCACAGTGGACATACCGCACCCCGTTCTCGAGCAGGGTGCGCACATGCTCCTCGTTTCCCCACAGCGGCGGCGGTGACACTCCCGGAGGAGGAGCGGGCACATACGGCTTCATCGTCGCGAACAGCTGCCCGATGAACCCCTCTGGGGTCCAGGAGATCAGGCCGATGCGTCCGCCCCGGCGCGTCACCCGCAGCAGTTCGTCCGCGGCCTGCTGGTGGTGCGGGGCGAACATCACGCCGATGCAGGACAGGACCGTGTCGAAGGAGCCGTCGTCATACGGCAACGCCTCGGCGTTGGCCTCGGCCCAGTCGATGGCCATCCCGGCCTCCGCGGTCAGCCGGCGTCCCTGTTCGACCAGTTCGGGGCACAGGTCACTGGCGGTCACCCGGGCGCCGGCCGCGGCCGCGGGAATCGCGACGTTGCCGGTCCCGGCCGCCACGTCCAGCACGCGGTCACCGGGCCCGACGTCGCTGGCTTCGACCAGGACAGGCCCGAGCGGACGCACGATGTTGGCGGCGATCGCCGCATAGTCCCCCAATGCCCACAGCGCCCGGTGTTTGGCCTCCAACTCCCTGTCGGTGGTCGTGACGTTCATGGCGAGCTCCTCTCGGATGTTCGCTTCATCGTCGACCCGCGGGGTGTGTGCAATCCAGTACCAGATCTGTAGCGGGTCAGGTTCTGGATCTGTACTGGCTTCCGGGCCCTGAGAGCGGTGTACTTAGAAAGCCGCGCACCCTCCCGGGAGGTACACCGCCGATGTCGACATATGGCCAGTTCTGTCCCGTGGCCAAGGCCATGGAATTGCTCGACGAACGCTGGACCTTGCTCGTGGTCCGGGAACTGCTGCGGGGCAGCGCCCACTTCAACGACCTGCGCCGCGGGGTGCCGAAAATGTCGCCGGCGTTGTTGTCCAAGCGGTTGAAGTCGCTGGCCCGCGCCGGGGTCATCGAGCGCTCCGAGACAGACGGGCGGACAACCTATTGCCTCACCCCCTGCGGCCAGGAGCTCGCCGCAGTGGTCGATGCGCTCGGCTCGTGGGGGGTTCGGTGGGTCGGTGAGCTGGGCGAGCAGGATCTCGATCCGCACCTGCTGATGTGGGATATGCGCCGCACCATTCCCGTCGACGAGTGGCCGCGATCGCGCACCACCGTGGCGTTCGTCCTTGACGGGGTGGCGCCCAAGGCATCGAGGTGGTGGTTGACGGTGAGTGACGGGCAGGCCGATGTGTGTGATTTCGACCCCGGCTACGAGATAGCCGGCACCGTGCAGGCTCACCTGCGCTCGCTCATCGAGATCTGGCGCGGTGACATCGGCTGGGCCCGTGCGGTGCTCGACGGCAGCGTCGCGCTGTCAGGGTCCGCCGAAGTGCGCCGGGCCATTCCGAAATGGCTGGGCCAGAGCACGGCAGCGGCGATTCCGCGACCGGCCTGAGTGCTCAGTCCAGGATGCGGCGGGCCACGTTCGTGGTGACCAGGTCCAGGAGTTCGTCGGCTCGTCCGGCCAGGATGGTGCGAATCGCATAGAGCGAGAAGCCTTTTGCCTGTTCGACGGTGATCGCCGGCGGTATCGACAGTTCTTGGCGCGCGGTGTGGACGTCGACCACGGCGGGGCCGTCGTACGTGAGGGCATCGCCGATCGCTCGTTCCAACTCACCCGGTTCGGTGACCCGGCGACCGAACACGCCCATGGCCTGGGCGACCGCGGCGAAATCCGGATTGACCAGGTCGGTGCCGAAGGTGACGATGCCCGCGGCCTTCATCTCGAGCTCGACGAAGTTCAGCGACGAGTTGTTGAACACGATGACCTTGACCGGCAATCGGTTCTGGATCAGCGTCACCAGCTCACCGAAGAGCATGGTCAGGCCGCCGTCACCGGCCAGCGCGACCACCTGTCGATCGGGGAAGGCGGTCTGCGCACCGATCGCGTGCGGCAGGGCGTTGGCCATCGTGCCGTGGTTGAACGACCCGATCAGCCTGCGTCTGCCGTTCATGGTCAGATACCGCGCCGCCCACACCACCGGTGACCCGACGTCACAGGTGAACACCGCGTCGTCGGATGCCAGCCGGTTGGCAAGCGCGGCAACATATTCCGGACGGATCGGGGTCTTGTCGCGATCGTTGACGGCCAGTGAGTCCAGCTGTGCTCGAGTCTTGCGGTAGTGCTTCAGCGATCGATCCAGGTGGTCGCGGTCGGTCTTGGGCCGCAGGAGTGGCTGCAGCGCGGCCAGGGTGTCGGCGACGCTGCCGCGCAAGCCCAGATCGATCGGCGTCCGGCGACCGAGGTTGCGACCGCGGATGTCGACCTGGATGACGGTGGCACCCTCGGGATAGAACTGCTGATAGGGAAAGTCGGTGCCCAGCATCAGCAGCGTGTCGGCCTCCTTGATGGCCTTGTAGCCGGAAGCGAAGCCGAGCAGCCCGGTCATGCCGACGTCGAACGGATTGTCGTACTCGATGAATTCCTTGCCGCGCAACGCATGAACGATCGGCGCCTGCAGGGTCGACGCCACTTCGATCAAGGCGTCGTGCGATCCGGCGACCCCCGCACCGCCCAGGATGGTGACCCGCTCGGCGGCATTGAGGATGTCGGCGGCCCGCCGGACCGACTCGTCGTCGGGGCGCACGATGGATCGAGTGGGCCGGACCGGGCAGGTCGCCCAGCCGGTCTCGCCCGCGCGCTGCAGGAAGATCTCGCCGGGGATGACGACGACCGCCACGCCGTTATCCTCGACCGCTGCCCGCATGGCCATCTCGAGGATGCGCGGCGCCATCTCGGGGGTGCTGACCAGCTCGCAGTAGACACTGCACTCGCGGAACAGATCCTGCGGGTGGGTTTCTTGGAAGTATTCGGAGCCGATCTCGGTACGCGGAATGTGGGCAGCGATGGCCAGCACGGGCACGCGGCTGCGCTGCGCATCGAACAGCCCGTTGATCAGGTGCAGATTGCCCGGGCCGCAACTGCCCGCGCACACGGCCAGTTGACCGGTCAACGCGGCGTCGGCGGCCGCGGCGAAGGCGGCGGTCTCCTCGTGCCGAACGTGCTGCCAGGTGAGCTCGCCGCTGCGGCGGATCGCGTCGGTGAATCCGTTGAGGCTGTCACCGGGAAGTCCGTAGACCCTTCGCACCCCGCTCAGCGTCAGCGCCGAGATGACTTGGTCTGCAATGGTCGCCACGACGCCTCCCCGGTCTGCGATTTCGGGGTGATCGGCGGCGGCCGGCGCCGCTGATCACCCCGAAATCACTCTACTTGGGGGCGAAGCGCTGGCCGGCGTCCAAACGCAGGCACTGGCCGTTGAGCATGGCGTTCTCGGCGATCGCCACGGCGAGCTTGGCGTACTCCTCGGGCTTGCCCAGGCGCTTGGGGAACGCGGCGTCCTTGGTCAGCACGGCGGCGAACTCGTCAGGGATGCCCTCGGTCAGGCCGGTGGCGAACAAGCTCGGGGCGATGGCCAGTACCCGAATGCCCAAGCTGCCGAGATCCCTTGCCATGGTCAGGCACATGCCCGCGATCGCCGCCTTGGACGCGGTGTAGGCGACCTGGCCGATCTGGCCCTCGAACGCCGCGATCGAGGCCGTGTTGATGATGACGCCACGCTCCTCGGCCTCGGCATCGACCGGCTCGTTCTTGCTCATGTGCCAGGCCGCCAGGCGGCTGATGTTGAAGGTGCCGATGAGGTTGAGGTCGATGGTCGACCGGAACGAATCCAGGCTGTGCGGACCGTCCTTCTTGATGGTGCGCTCGCCGATGCCGCCACCTGCGGTGGTCACGATGATGTGCAGGCCACCCAACGCCGCGACGGCCTCTTCCAGCACCTTCTCGGTGCCGTCGAAGTCGGTGACGTCGACGGCGAAGAACGAGCCGCCGATCGCGTCGGCCACTTCCTGGCCCTTGGATTGCGGCCGGTCCAGCACAGCCACGCTGGCACCCCGCTTGGCCAATGCCTCGGCGGTGGCGCGGCCGAAGCCCGACGCGCCGCCGACGACGATAGCCTTCTTGCCTTCGATCTCCATCTAGCTCCCTTTCCAAAAGTGACCGAAATCGTAAAGCAACCTATCGCATCGAGCCTTCCCGTAAGCCTTTCGGGTTCGATGCGTTGACCCCTTGCGTCCCCTCAGCACCGCGACCGTGCGTGTTTGTCCCCCGACACTCCGCATATCGCCGGCATTCGGCGCACCCTCGCCGCTACCGAGCGTGCGTAAATCCCTCGACGTCGTCACCGAGAACGAATAGGTTCGCCTGCCATGACACCCGCCGAGCTGTGGCGCGAGAAGCTGCGCCGGTCCCTGCTGTCGGCACGTAAGTCCCGCGACACCGTCGGCGTCTCCGCGATCCGGTCGGCGTTGAGCGCCATCGACAATGCCGAGACACCGCAGGCCGATCAGACCGATACCCGCATCGGCGGAACGATCGCGGGGGCGGCGCCCGGGGTGGGTTCGACCGAGATCGCCCGCCGGGTGCTCACTGACGCCGAGGTTCGTGGCCTCATTCAGTCCGAGGTCGATGAACGGCTCACGGCAGCCGACGAATACATCGCGACCGGACATCATGAGCGGGCCGCGGACCTGCGGTCTCAGGCCGCCGTTTTGGCGCAGGTGCTCAGCTGAGCGTCAAAGATTGTCCGAGTCCCGTGGCACGCTGAGGACGTGTTGCTCGCCGACGTCGCCGCCGCGTCCTCCGATATCGCCGGGGCCTCGGCGCGGCTGGCCAAGATCGACCGCATCGCCTCCCTGCTGGCCGCGGCTGCGGCAGACGGCGACGCACGCGCGGTGGCGGTGACGGTGTCATGGCTGTCCGGCGAGTTGCCGCAGCGTCAGATCGGTGTCGGGTGGGCCTCGTTGCGCTCGCTGCCGGCGCCCGCGCAGGCCCCGACGTTGACCGTCACCGGCGTCGATACTGCATTCACCGAGATCAAGGGAATCGCCGGCAAGGGTTCGCAGGCGCTGCGCGCCGAGGCGGTACGCAACCTGTTCGGTGCGGCCACGAACACCGAACAGACCTTCCTACGGCGGCTGTTGGGCGGTGAACTACGTCAGGGCGCGCTGGCCGGGGTGATGGCCGACGCGGTCGCGCGGGCATCTGACATCCCAGCGGCCGAAGTCCGGCGGGCGGCCATGCTCGCCGGCAATCTGCCCGCCGTGGCCGCCGCGGCGCTGACCCGTGGGCGCGCCGCCCTGACCGAGTTCGCCTTGCAGGTCGGCCGCCCGGTCGGGCCGATGCTCGCACAAACCGCGACCGATGTCGCCGACGCACTCGAACGTCTCGGTGGTACAGCGGTTCTGGAGGCCAAGCTGGACGGTGCCCGTGTGCAGATCCACCGCAAGGGATCGGAGGTGTCGGTGTTCACGCGCAGCCTCGACGACGTGACCCATCGACTACCCGAGGTGGTCGAGGCGACACTGGCCCTACCGGCCACGGACCTGATCGCCGACGCCGAGGCCATCGCGCTGCGCCCGGACAACCGCCCGCAGCCGTTTCAGGTCACCGCCGCCCGGTTCGGCCGCAAGACCGCCAACGATCTCGAACCGTTGTCGGTGTTCTTCTTCGACCTGCTTCACATCGACGGCCAGGATCTGCTCGATCTCCCCACCGGGCAACGGTTGAGCGCCCTCGACGCGCTGGTGCCGCGTGACCAGCGCGTCGATCGCGTCGTCACCACCGAGAGTGCGGTCGCGCAGGAGTTCCTGGACCGCACCCTCGCGGCAGGGCACGAGGGCGTGATGGCGAAATCGCCCACAGCGCCCTATGAGGCCGGACGCCGTGGCGCGGGTTGGCTCAAGGTCAAGCCCGTGCACACCTTGGACCTGGTGGTACTGGCCGTCGAACGCGGGTCCGGGCGGCGGACCGGCAAGCTGTCCAACATCCACCTCGGTGCCCGGGATCCGGACACCGGCGGCTACGTGATGCTGGGTAAGACGTTCAAGGGCATGACCGACGCCATGCTGGCCTGGCAGACGGACCGGTTCAGGGAACTGCAGGTGAGCGACGACGGCTGGCTGGTCACGGTCCGGCCCGAACAGGTGGTGGAGATCGCGTTCGACGGCGTCCAGCGGTCGAGTCGTTATCCGGGCGGGGTCGCGCTGCGTTTCGCCCGGGTGCTGCGGTACCGGGATGACAAGACACCCGAGGAAATCGACACCATCGACACCGTGCGCGCCTTCCTCACCTGACCGGTCCGCGGATTCCCGGCTACGGTTCGGAAACCGGGATTCGATGCCACGCGCTTTGGCTCGATGAAAAGATCGTCACGACGCGTATGACACTGGGCGAGCGAGGAGAGACTGTGGCAACACCGGACGCCCCACCGGCGGACCGCATCGAGGAGCACGACGGAGACGTCACCTATATCCGCACCGACAAAGACCTTCCGCCGGTGGCTATCATCGACCGCTCTCCGATCACCGCCAAGCACAAGGCGATCTTCGCGATCATCGCTGTGCTGGGCGCGGTGGCCTGGGCGGTCATCGCTTTCTTCCGCGGGGAGACCGTCAACGCCGTCTGGTTCGTGATCGCCGCGATCTGCACCTACGTCATCGGCTTCCGGTTCTACGCCCGGCTCATCGAGATGAAGATCGTCCGCCCGCGTGACGACAATGCCACGCCGGCAGAACTTTTCGACAACGGCACCGACTACATGCCCACCGACCGGCGTGTGCTGTTCGGTCATCACTTCGCCGCGATCGCGGGCGCCGGCCCGCTGGTCGGTCCGGTGCTGGCCATGCAGATGGGCTATCTGCCCGGCACGATCTGGATCATCATCGGCGCCGTGGTGGCCGGCTGCGTCCAGGACTACCTGGTGCTGTCCATTTCGGTACGCCGGCGCGGCCGCTCGCTGGGCCAGATGGCGCGCGACGAACTCGGTGTGGTCGGCGGTATCGCGGCGATCGTCGGCGTGCTGGTCATCATGGTGATCCTGCTGGCCGTGCTGGCCCTGGTCGTGGTCAATGCACTCGCCGAAAGCCCCTGGGGCGTCTTCTCGATCGCGATGACGATCCCGATCGCCATCTTCATGGGCCTGTACCTGCGTTTCTTCCGCCCCGGCCGGGTCTCGGAGGTCTCCCTGATCGGCGTCGCGCTGCTGCTACTGGCGGTGATCTCCGGTGGTTGGGTGGCCGAAACATCATGGGGCGCGGACTGGTTCACGCTCTCCAAGGTCACCTTGTCGTGGTGCATCATCATCTACGGCCTGGCCGCGTCGGTGCTGCCGGTGTGGTTCCTGCTGGCCCCGCGTGACTATCTGTCGACGTTCATGAAGGTCGGCACCATCGCGCTGCTGGCCGTCGGCATCCTGATCGCGCGGCCGGTGATGCAGGCGCCGGCGATCTCGCAGTTCGCCGCCAGCGGCACCGGCCCGGTGTTCGCGGGCTCGCTGTTCCCGTTCCTGTTCATCACCATCGCCTGCGGCGCGTTGTCGGGCTTTCACGCATTGATCTCGTCGGGCACCACACCCAAGCTTCTGGAGAAGGAAAGCCAGATGCGGTTGATCGGCTACGGCGGCATGCTGACCGAGTCCTTTGTCGCCATCATGGCGCTGATCACCGCGGCCATCCTCAACCAGCACCTGTACTTCGCGATCAACGCGCCGACGGCGGCCACCGGCACCACCGCACAGACCGCCGCCGACTACGTCAACGGCCTTGGCCTGTCCGGGCAGCCGATCACCGCGCAGGAGATCACCGCGGCGGCCGAAGGCGTCGGCGAACATTCGGTGGTGTCGCGTACCGGCGGCGCACCGACTCTGGCTTTCGGCATGTCCGAGGTGCTGCACCAGGTGTTCGGCGGCGAGAGCCTCAAGGCGTTCTGGTACCACTTCGCGATCATGTTCGAGGCGTTGTTCATCCTGACCACGGTCGACGCCGGTACGCGCGTCGCGCGCTTCATGCTGTCGGACGGCCTGGGCAATCTCGGTGGGCCGCTGAAGAAACTGCGCAACCCGAGCTGGCGGGCGGGCGCCTGGGCCTGCAGCGTCATCGTGGTCGCGGCGTGGGGTTCGATCCTGCTGATGGGCGTGACCGACCCGCTGGGCGGCATCAACACCCTGTTCCCGCTGTTCGGCATCGCCAACCAGCTGCTGGCGGCCATCGCGCTGACGGTGGTCACCGTGGTGGTGATCAAACGCGGATTGGTGAAGTGGGCCTGGATTCCGGGGGTGCCGCTGCTGTGGGATCTGACGGTGACGATGACGGCGTCGTGGCAGAAGATCTTCTCCGCCGACCCGAAAGTCGGCTACTGGAAGCAGCATTCGCAGTACGTCGCGGCCCAGGAGGCCGGCAAGTCGACGTTCGGCGCGGCGAAGAACCCGGATCAGATCGACGCGGTCATCCGTAACACGTTCATCCAGGGCACCTTGTCGGTGGTGTTCGCGGTGCTGGTGCTGATCGTGTTCGTCGCGGGAGTGGTGATGGCGCTGCAAGCACTGCGCGGAGCCGGACGGCCACTGGCCGTGGACGAGGAGGTGCCGTCGCGCATCTTCGCCCCGTCAGGGCTGATCGCCACCTCGGTGGAGAAGGAGGTGCAGAAGCAGTGGGACGCCTTGCCCGGAGCGCACGCCAGGCCGCACGCCACATCGGGTGGTACTGGTCAACATTGATGGGTGACAACCACTATCGACGCTATGTCGCGCACCGGGAACGCACCCATCCCGGTGAGCCTGTGCTGACCGAGCGCGATTACTGGAAGATGCGGCACCGCAATACCGAGGCCAATCCCGGCGCGCGCTGCTGCTGACCGTCCAATGCCGAGAAAAGCAACCACCGGAAGGCCGGACTCGTCATGGTCCAACTTCACGTCGAGCGTACGATCGCCGCACCGGCGAGCCGTGTTTTCGACTGGCTGGCGGAACCAGCCAACTTCACCACTTCCGTGGCGTCTTGGATCGGATTCACAGCAGGTTACGTGGGCGGACCGGGCCCTGAGATAGGTGCGGTGCGGGAGGTGAACTGGCTTGGGAACACCTGGTTCCGCGAGGAGATCACCGCCTACGACAGACCACGCAGCTACTCCTACCTAGTCACTCGTGCTTTTCCTTCGGTCGACCATCTGGGCGCCACGATGACATTCACCGACCTCGCCGACGGCACTCATGTCGACTGGGTCTCTACGTTCACGTATCCGCTCCGTACCGGTGGCAAGGCAATGAATGCGGTTGGGTCGCGCCTCGTTCGCCGGAGCTTCCTCTCGATCCTCGCCCGATGCGCCGACGCGTTGGAGAGATAGTCGCCGGCTCCCAGACCTTCGGGCGTAAACCACCAGGATCGACTAGGCACAGGTCGCTCAACCAGCGGTCAACGCCGCCCACTTGAGCATATACTGTGAGTATTACGGTAAGGCCGTCATGAATGGAGCGCGTCCGTGCACAAAGACGACATGATCCTGATCAGCGTGGACGATCACATCGTCGAACCACCTGACATGTTCAAGAACCATCTTCCGAAGAAGTACGCCGACGAGGCCCCACGTCTCGTGCACAACCCTGACGGCAGCGATACCTGGCAGTTCCGCGACATCGTCATCCCCAACGTCGCACTGAACGCAGTCGCCGGCCGCCCCAAGGAGGAGTACGGACTGGAGCCCCAGGGACTCGATGAGATCCGCAAGGGCTGCTACAACGTCGACGAGCGGGTCAAGGACATGAACGCCGGCGGCATCCTCGGCTCGATCTGCTTCCCGTCCTTCCCCGGTTTCGCCGGCCGGCTGTTCGCCACCGAGGACCCGGAGTTTTCCCTGGCGCTGGTTCAGGCCTACAACGACTGGCACATCGACGAATGGTGCGGGGCGTACCCGGCCCGCTTCATTCCGATGGCGCTGCCGGTGATCTGGGACGCCGAGGCGTGCGCCGCTGAGGTGCGCCGCGTCTCGAAGAAAGGCGTGCATGCGCTGACCTTCACCGAGAACCCGGCCGCCATGGGTTACCCCAGCTTCCACGACGACTACTGGACGCCGCTGTGGAAGGCGTTGTGCGACACCAATACCGTGCTCAACGTTCACATCGGCTCCTCGGGCAAGCTGGCCATCACCGCGCCCGACGCACCACTGGACGTGATGATCACCCTGCAGCCGATGAACATCGTGCAGGCCGCCGCGGACCTGTTGTGGTCCAAGCCCATCAAGGATTACCCGGATCTCAAGATCGGGCTGTCCGAGGGCGGCACGGGCTGGATTCCGTACTTCCTGGAGCGCGTCGACCGGACGTACGAGATGCACTCGACCTGGACCCACCAGAACTTCGGCGGCAAGCTGCCCAGCGAGGTGTTCCGGGAGCACTTCCTCACGTGCTTCATCTCCGACCCGGTCGGCGTCGCCCTGCGCGACAAGATCGGTATCGACAACATCAGTTGGGAAGCCGACTACCCGCACAGTGACTCGATGTGGCCGGGCGCCCCCGAGGAACTGTGGGACGTACTGACCGAGAACAACGTGCCGGACGACGAGATCAACAAGATGACGTACGAGAACGCCATGCGCTGGTACTCATTCGACCCGTTCACCCACATCTCACGGGAGCAGGCCACCGTCGGTGCGCTCCGCAAAGCCGCTGAGGGCCACGATGTTTCGATCCAGGCGTTGAGCCACCACGAGCAGGGCACCCGCGGTGACGCGCTGCACGCCGCGGCTCGGGGCAACTCCGGTTCCGAGTAGTCACCTTCTACCGCGAGCAGACGCAAATGTCCCCGAACGCACGGCGTGTCGGGGACATTTGTGTCTGCTCGCCGCTATCTAGCGCAGGGCAAACCGCACCGGCAGGTGCTTGAGCCCGCCCACGAACGTCGTGGCCATGTGCTGCGGTTCGCCGGCGAGTTCTGCCGAGCGCAGCCGCGGTAGCAGCTCGGAGAAGAAGCTGTTGATCTCCAGCCTGGCCAGTGCGGCACCGAGGCAGAAGTGCACACCGTAGCCGAACGCTATGTGCTTGTTGGGATCTCGGCCGACGTCGAAACGGAACGGATCGACGAAGACGTCCTCGTCGCGGTTGCCCGAGACATACGACAGCAGCACCGACTCGCCCTTCGCGATGCGTACACCGCGAATCTCGTAGTCCTGTTGCGCGGTGCGCATGAACTCCTTGACCGGGGTGGTCCAGCGGACCATCTCCTCGACCGCCAGCGGCATCAGACTCATATCGTTCTGCAGCCGGGCCAGTTGGTCGGGGTTCTGCAGCAATGCGTGCATGCCGCCGGAGATGCTGGCGCTGCTGGTGTCGTGGCCGGCAGCGGCGATGATCGCGTAATAGGAGACCGTGTCGATATCGGACAGCGGCTCCCCGTCCAGCGTGGCGTTGGCGATCGTCGAAGCCAAGTCGTCGGTGGGATTCGCCCGACGCGAGGCGGTCAGTTCGGTGAAGTACTGGAACATCTCGAGCAGCGCCATGCCCTGCTCTTCCATGCTGGTGCCGCGCTTGTACTCATCGTCGTCGCTGCCGAAAAGCTCCTGGGTGAGCTTGAGCATGAACGCGAAGTCGGACTCGGGTACGCCGAGCAGCGTCATGATCATGTACAGCGGGTAGTTCACGGCGACCTGCTGCACGAAGTCGCATTCCGGCCCTTCGTCGACCATCCGGTCGACGAACCGCTTCGCCAGTTCGTCGGCGCGATCCTTCAGCGCGCGCATGGCCTTTGGCCGAAACCAGTTGGCGCCGATGGCCCTCAGATCACGGTGCAGCGGGTCGTCGGTGTGGATCAACGTCCGGATCCCGATCGCGGCCTGCTGCTCGTCGCCCTCGCGGGTGACCAGTACCGGTCGCGGCGAGTTGGTGAAAATGTCGTTGGCGCGCTCGATCTCCATGATGTCCGCGTGCTTGGTGATCGCCCAGAACGGCGCGTAGTCGGGCACCTCGACCCAGGACACCGGGGCGTTGGCCCGCAGATGGGTCAGCGCCGTGTGCAGTGTCGCCTCATCGGTATACGCCGAGGGGTCGGCGAACAGCCTGGCGACCTCGTCGGCGGTGCGGACAGTCATGCGTTGCTCCTCACTGGCGGGCATTCTCTGAACTCCTTCAGCACCGCGTTCACGGTTTCGGTGGACACCGCGGCGGGAAAACCGGGCAGCACGCGGTCGATGACGCCCTCGCAGCGACGCCGCAAGGCCGCGGCCACGTCCGGGATCGGGGCCACCACCGCGAACGTGCCGAGCACCTCGTCGTCGATCAGACCGCCCATCGCATCCCACTCACCGGCCAAGGACAGGCGGTGCAACTCGGTGTGCAGATCGCCCCACCCGTGCAGCTCCAGGACTTTGCGGTAGGCCGGAGTCGAGCCATAGAAGGCGAGCTGTTTTCGGGTCGCGACGGAGGCCGCGGCCATCTCCTCTTCGTCTGCGCCGGTGACGATGAACACCGGGCAGGACAGCTCGAAGTCACGGCGATCGCGCCCGCTGCGGTCCATCCCGCGCTGTAACGCCACCGTGGTCACCTCGTCCAGATAGCGCCGGGTGGTGAACGCATGGGCGAGCAGACCGTCGGCCACCTCGCCGCACACCTCGGTCATCAGTTCCCCGACCGCGGCGAGGAACACCAACGGGTGCGGCAGCGTCGACGGCTCGGGGGTGAACATCGGCGTCATGATCTTGTGGGTGTAGAACTCACCCTCGAACCGCAGTTTGGTCCCGTCGCGCCAGCAGCCCCAAATCGCATGCAGCGCTTCGATGTACTCACGCATGCGGCGCGCAGGGTGGCTCCACGGCATGCTGAAACGTTTCTCGATGTGCGGCTGGATCTGGGTGCCGAGCCCGAGGACGAAACGCCCACCCGAGTAGGTCTGCAGATCCCAGCCCAACTGGGCCATGGTCATCGGATTGCGCGCGAAGGCGACCGCGATACTGGTGCCGATCTGCATCCGCTCGGTGTGCTCGGCGGCGATGGCCAGCGGTAGGAACGGGTCATGGTTGATCTCGCCGGTCCAGCACCCGTCGTAGCCGTGAGCTTCCAGATCACGGGCGATCTCCGGGACCTCGGCGAGCCGGCTGGGAATGCCGCGGTCGATCTTGACGGCGCCGGACACCGGTTCACTCATCGACAGCACATTCGTTTGCCAGCTTGCTCCAGGGCGCGGAATTCGACCACCTGATCGACGCTACAGTAAGCGATTCAGTATGGTCAACGAGGTTAGGCTACAAGCCAACCGCCGGTTCGAGAAGTGGAGACGCAATGACCAACGACCCCGAGTGGAAGGAAACGCTCGAGGACCTCGCCCGCCGGCGCGAGCACGCATTCGGCATGGGCGGTCCCGAACGGCTGGCCAAGCACCACGGCAAGGGCAAACTCGATGCCCGAGCCCGGATCGCGCGGCTGCTCGATCCGGGCTCCTTCCAGGAATTCGGCACGCTCGTCGGCGGTGACATCGCCTCCGACGGGCTGGTCGCGGGTTCGGGCCGTGTCGACGGCACGCCGGTGATGGTGGGCGCCGAGGATTTCACCACTCTGGCCGGCAGCATCGGCCCCGGCGGCAACGCGAAACGCTACCGGCTCGCCGAACTGGCTCTGCGTAACAAGATCCCGTTGGTGATGCTGTTGGAGGGGGCGGGTTTTCGCCCCAGCGGCGAGCACTACGGGCGTACCCCCACCGACCTCATCGCCCAGGCCAAGTGCTCCGGGAAGGTGCCCACCGTATCGGCGATTCTCGGCCCGTCGGCAGGCCACGGCGCGCTGGTCGCGCCGGTATGCGACTTCACCATCATGAGCCAGCAGGGAGCCATCTTCACCGCGGGGCCTCCAGTGGTGAAAGAGTCGACCGGAGAGGACATCTCGAAGGAGGACCTGGGCGGCCCGAATGTCGCTCTGGCAAGCGGCGTGATTCACAACTACGCCGAAGACGACGAAACGGTCATCGACGACATCCGCCGCTACCTGTCCTACTTCCCGTCGAGCGCATGGTCGTATCCACCGACCCGCCTTGCCGATGACACCGCCGATCCGCGGCCGACCCCCGAACTGCTCGACATCATCTCGCGCGACAACCGCCGCATCTACGACATGCGCGCCGTGCTCGACGAGGTCTTCGACCGGCCTGACTGGTTCGAGGTGCAGCCGAAGTTCGGCCGCGCCATCATCTGTGCGCTGGCGCATCTGGGCGGCTATCCCGTTGCGGTGGTGGCCAACCAACCGCAGGTGATGGCCGGGTCGATCGACGCCGACGCGGCGGACAAGGCCGCACACTTCATCTCAGTCGCCGACTCGTTCCATCTGCCCATCGTGTTCCTCGCCGACAACCCAGGCATGCTCCCGGGCAGCCAGTCCGAGCGCAGCGGTGTATTGCGCAGCGGTGCAAGGATGTTCGCGGCCCAGACTGCGGCAACCACACTCAAGCTGCACGTGACGCTGCGCAAGGCGTTCGGTTTCGGCTCGATGGTGATGTCGCTCTTGGGTTTCGACGACCAGGTGGCCACGTTCGCCTATCCCGGAGCGACGATGGGTGCGATGGGCGCGGCCGCCCTGAGCGCGGCGACCCACGCCGGTGAGGATTACACCGCGGTGCTCAAGCGGATGGAACTGGAGGCGTCCTTCCGGTCGGCAGGTCACCTCGGCTTCGATGAACTCATCTCCCCCGAGGAAACGCGCAACGCACTGCTGGTCACCCTGCAGCACGGCATCTTCAGCCGCCAGCAGGTAGCCGAGCCGGTGTCCCGCACCCTGATCATGCCGTAACCCCCGCACCGCGAGGGTGCGTGTCTGCCGGTCGACACGCCGCGTACCGCCGACAGTATGCGCACCCTCGCGCCACCTGCTTTCTATTTTTCCGATCCCGCCGACGCTTTCGTGGCCCGGTACTCGGTGACGATCGGCTCCAGTTCGTCGGGGGTGGCCCCGTGCATGATCACCGCGTCGGCACCGTAGTCGAACTCCTTGCGGATGCGATCCACACACTGTCGCGCCGACCCGGTGGCCGACGGTTCCAGCCACTCGTCGGGAATGAGGGTCGCGATGTGTTCGATCTGCTCGGCGCTGGCCTTGTGGTCGATGCCACCCGGGATCGACGTGACCACGGGATCTTCCCGGAAGCGTTGCAGTACTGCCGGATCCCAGTTGTTGGTGCTCACCATCAGGTCGCCGTAACCCTGCAGATAGGTGGCGAGCCGGGCCACGGTCTTCTTGAGGCGCAACTCCTCCGGTAAGTGATCGCCCACCGTGGCGAAGCAGGACCACACGCGGACACTGTCCGGGTCCCGGCCGGCCTGCTCGGCGGCGTCCTTGACGGTCTTCACCGCGCGCTGCAGCGTTTCCGGCGTGAAGTAGGTGTGCAAGATGACGTCATCGAACTCGCGACCGCCCAAGGCCAGGGTCTGCGGGCCGAACGCGACGATGGCCAGCCGAATGTCCTCGTCGAAATCGGGGTCGAGGAAAAGGACCTGATATTTCCCGATCGGCCCGTCGTGGTTGAAGATCACCTCGCCGTGCCACAGCTTGCGCATGACCTGCGCGAAGTCCTCCATCTGCGCGGTGGTCACCGCGGGCACCCCGAACGCGTTGTACATCGCCGCGATACCGCGGCCGATGCCCAGGGTGAAGCGGCCCCGGGACAGCCGGTGCATGGTGGTGGCCCACGATCCGGTGATCAGCGGGTGCCGGGTGTTGTGATTGGTTGCCGCCGTGGCGATCTGCATGCGGTCGGTGACCGCACAGGCGGCGCCGACGAGCGAGGACGCTTCCTTGACGTTCCAGCGTTCGGAGATGAACGCGGTGCCGAAGCCGAGTTCTTCGCCACGGCGCGCCTCGTCCATCAGCGTGGCCGGCCCCTCACCGCCGGCACCGGCCAGCAGGTAGTAGCCGAGTTCGTCCAGAACTGGTTGACTCATGCCCAAACTCCTTGTTTGTAACCACAATTCCACACTTCGACGATGCGGCCGTCTACCACGCGGAAGATCTCCATGCTGCTGATGGTCATCGCGTTGCCGTCGGTAAACGTCATCGGAGACTCATAGACGATTGCCACGTGTTCTCCGTCGTCGCCGGCGACCACCAGGTTGAGATCGAACCGGATCGTCTCGAACATCGCCCAGTGATCGATGATGCGCTGGACAGCCTGCCGGTGGGTCAAAGTCTGTGCCTCCCCCACGTCGTGACGGATCACGCTGTCGCCCATCAGTTCTTCGGCAAGGGCGAACTCCCGTTTGTTCCATACCACCAGGTTGTAGAGCTCGACGACTTCGCGGGCTGAGCGTGTCTTCACGCAAAGACCTCCAGGGCATCGATCTCGTCGATGGCCGCGACGGCGCGGTCCACCAGGGTCAGGCAGAGTTGGCGGGAACGTTCCGGCATCGTTTGCCACCCGACCAGGGTGATGACCGGAAGCACCATCAGATAGGCGACTGCGAATCTGTAGTGCCGCCACGCCTCATCGAAGCGATAGCCGACAAATCCATGGCTGCCGAGCCTGTCCAGATACTCCCGCACCAGCGCCTCGTCGCGGCCGCGCCGCACGTCACTCGGCAGACCCTGGCTCACCAGGTAGCCGATGTCGGCGGCGCCTGCCCCGTGGCTGGCGAATTGAAAGTCGACGACTTTGAGGCGATTACCGTCGAAGAACATGTTGTCGGCCCGAATATCGCCGTGCAGCAGCATCGCACGTTCTGTGAGCGCTGTCAGGGCCTGCGGCGCCAACTCGACGAAACGCTCAGCGAACCGGGCCACCGGCATCGGCACGGTTTGTGAGGTGTGCTCACGGTAGACCTGCCACCCCAAGGCGAACACGGGCAGGAACAAATCACGCGCCATGGGTGTGTCCAGGCTCGGGAACTCGTTTATCAGCGTCGGATCGGCCGCGGTGATCGACCACGCGTGCAGGCCTGCGAGTTGATCAATCGCGACCCTGGCACGCTCCAGCGACAGGCCGGCCAGGTGGTCGGCGTTGACCCACTGCTGCAGGTCCTCCATCACCAGGACGAAATCCACTGAGCCCTCCGCCATTCGGGCGGTGTGAACATGGGGGGTGGCGATCGGGACATGCCCCGCAACGCGCTGGTAGAAAGCGAGTTCGCGGCGGTACCCACCGAGCAGGTCCATGGCGCCACGTGCCTCAGACTGGGCCGGGAGTTTGACGATGACCGTGCCCGGCACGTCTGCACCGGCGAGGTACAAGCGGTAGAGCAATGACGAGAAGCCGCTGTCCATCGCGATCTGCTCGGCACGCATCTCGGTCACCGTTGCCGTATCGGGCAACGCCGGGTCAGCACGCAGTGCCTCGGTCAGCCATTCGACGGTGACAGCGTCGATTTCGGATGGAATCCGGGCGGGCCCAGAGTCATGGACTTGCGTCACCATCGCACTCCCAGTGGGTTATTTAACACCGAACAAGCAACATAATTGTCTTGCGTCTAATATGCAATGGTGCCTTCGCCCGAGCGCGGGTTGACCCAACCGCAACGTGTCGAAATCTCCAGTCGGCGGCTACTGCAGGCTGCTGCCGAGTTGATCGTCGAGAAAGGTTGGGAGGCAACGACTGCAGCTGAGATCGGCCGGCGGGCCGGGTACAGCCGGGCCATGGTGCACGCCCGGTACGGCAGCAAGGACGCCATCCTCGACGCCTTCCAGGCTGTATACGTGGCGCGGCTGAATCCCGATCCCGCACCGGGCGCGACGGGCCTGCAGCAGGTGCTCGCGCACTTCGACCGGGTACAGGAGATCCACGCCGAGGATGCCGCGGTGACCAGAGCCATGTTCGTGTCGGCCTTCGAGGCTGCGAAGACCACATCACCCCTGCGCGACGGCGTGCGAACCCAGCTGGCCGGGGCGGCCGTCAAGATCGAAACCGGTCTGCGCACGGGCATCGAGGACGGTTCGCTGCGGTCCGATATCGATGTCGACATGGCCCTACGCGATATCACCGGGTCGATTTTCGGGATCGCGTTCCAGTGGGTGGTCTTGCCCGAAGAACACGATCTCGACCACGAGATCAACTGTGTGCGAGCCCGGATCATGTCAACCTACGGTCGTTAAGAATCGCTCCGTCGCATCCTGGACCGCACCGGAGAACAGATGTCCGACATGGCTACCATCGTGCCAGTAGAGGTCGCCGCCCCATTGCTCGTGCATGGCCAGCGCCGAACTGCGCAGTGCCATCCTGTCATGCCAGGCACCGACGATGAGACGCCGATCTGTGTGCGGTCGGGTGCGCAGCGGATCGATCACCGAAGTCATCGCCGCCACCGTGGTCGACTGCAACGCACGAGCCGACTGCCGTCCGGCTGACCCCCAGCGCCCCAAGTGCAGCCCGATCATGTTGTTGAGTCCCAGGATTGGCGTGTATAGCGCCACCGCGTCGACTCGGCCGTCCAGATGCGACACCAACGCCGCCACCGCGCTGCCCAGCGACAGACCGGCCACTGCAATAGAGGATGCCTGCGGCTCGAGCCAGCCGATCAGCGTCCGCACTTCCGACACCGCACGCATCGTCCCGGCGATATTGGCCAACGGATCCCGGGCAGGATACTCGGGCCACGACCCGCGCCGCGGCCCGTGCCCGGGCTGCACCGGCAATGCGACGTTGATTCCGAGTTCACGAAGCCGTCGAACGCGCGCGACCAGCAGATCCATCGAGTCACCCTGGCCCGCCCCGTGTATCCAGATCAGCCAGGGACGTGCGTCGTCACCACAGCGATACAACCGCACCCTGGCGGTCGCGATGCCACCGTGCCCGTCGGCCAGCACCGAAGTCGGCAACGCGGCGTCGTGGTCGAAGATCAGCTCCTCGAACGTCAACGCACCGAATCGGCGCGACCGGATACCCTTGACCCGCAGGGCGTCCGGCACTGTATGCGCACCGTCGATACCGAGTGTGCCGAGTTCGTCGGCGGCCCGTTGATACTCGCTCAGTGGCCGTGGCAGCTGCGGTGGTGGACCGGACAGGGTCATTCCCGTGACTACCAGCTCATCGAGGGCAACCTCGCCGAGCTGACGAAGACCGGCGACCGACAACGGATTCCATTGCCCGGCCAGCGCCCCGACCGAGCGGGGGACAACACCACCGAGCTCCCACGCTATTCGGGTAGCCCTACGCAACAGTGAATCCCGTGTAGCCGTCAGCGGCGATCTCGTCACACCGGCGACGGTACTCAGGGATGCCCGCGGTGTATCCGAGGTACATCCGCTTCTTGCCGGGCACATTGCCGCCGTTGTACCAGGAGTTGCAGCTCGGGTGCACCAGGACGGTGGGCGCCACCAGCGCCGTGGTGTGTTCCACCCATTCGGCCTGCGCCTGCGGCGTCGCCTCGATGCTCGAGTAGCCGCCGGCTCTCAGGTAGGCGATGCAATCCGCGATCCACTCCACATGCTGCTCCAGAGCAGCCACGAAGTTCGTTGCCGCCGAGGGACTTCCCGGCCCCTGAACGGTGAACAGGTTGGGAAACCCCGCGACAGCCAAGCCGAGGTAGGACAGTGCGCCCTCCTTGGCCCAGTACTCCCCCAGCACCACGCCACCGCGGCCCCGCACATCGATCCGGCTCAACGCACCGGTCATCGCATCGAACCCGGTGGCATACACGATCACGTCAAGGTCGACATCGCCCTGCTCAGTGGATATTCCATTCGCGGTCACCTCGCGGATGGCGCCCTTGCGCAGGTCGACGAGGGTGACGTTGTCCCGGTTGTAGGTCTCGTAGTAACCCTGATCGATGATCGGGCGCTTACAGGCGAACGGGTGGCTGGGCGTCAGCGACGCCGCTGTGTCGGGGTCGGTGACGATGCGGGCCACTGCTTGGCCGTACAGCTCGGTCGCCATCCGGTTGGCTTCGATGTCGAAGAAGATGTCGCCCCAATTGAGCGCGCCCATGACTCCGTGTTCCTCGACGGCTCGCCGTTTCTCCTCCGGCGAAGCCGTTTTCACCGGAGGCCGCACCAACATCTCCAGCAGAACGGAGAAGGCGCTGAGCCGCGCCGCACCGACCGGATGTTCGCGTTGCGCCGCGCGGATCGACGCGTAGTCAGCTTTGAGCGCGTCGAGCTCGCCGGGCTCGAACGGTCGCACCTGCCACGGCAGGGTGAAGGCCGGCGAGCGCTGAAACACCGTCAACTGCGCAGCCTGGGCGGCAACCACCGGGATCAGCTGCACACCGGTGGATCCGGTACCGATCACGCCGACCCGCTTGCCGGTGAGGTCTATGCCCTCCCGCGGCCACCGGCTGGTGAACAGCGAGGTGCCGGTGAACCGATTCATCCCGGGGATGTCGGGTTCCAGTGGAATCGAAAGGATTCCGGTGGCCGCCACGACGAAAGGGGTGTACCGCGTCTGCCCGTCAGCCGTACGAACCGCCCAAAGTGATGTGCGCTCGTCGAAGGACATCGACACCACCTCGGTGCCGAACACGATGTCGCGGCGCAGGTCCAATCGATCGGCGACGAAGTTCAAGTACGCCTCGATCTCTGGCTGGGCCGGCATCGTCTCGGTCCACACCCACTCCTGCTGGATCTCGTCGCTGAAGCTGTAGGAGTATTCGATGCTCTCGATGTCACACCGTGCGCCCGGGTAACGGTTGACCAGCCAGGTTCCGCCGACGTCCTCGGCCTTCTCCAGGACGCACACCCGCAGTCCTTGTTCCCGTAGCCGGTGCAGCGCGAACAAGCCGGAGAATCCGGCGCCGACGACGATCGCGTCGAAATCCACGGTGCTCACAGATCGATGACCTTCTCATTCCGGTTCTTGCGATCAACGTAGAACTGAGCCGCCCGGGCGATCGAATCGGTGGTCGGTCCGGGTTTCCAGCCCAGGTCCCGCGTCGCCTTGCTGTGGTCGGCGGGCGAGGTCAGCCACATCAGCCGCGCGGCGGTGAGGTTCATCGGAAAGTCGGTGCCGAACAACCGGTTCGACATGCCGGCCAACCATCCGAAGAGATACAACGGGGCCATGGGGATGCCGAATCGCGGTGGTCGCGCGCCGACTGCTTCCGCGGCCGTGGTGAACATCTCCTTCTGCGACATGTAGCGCTCGGACACGATGTAGCGTTCGCCGATCCGGCCGTGCTCGGCGGCCCGGATGAGCGCGTCGGCGGCGTCATCTATGCCGACCACTTCCGAGCCGACGCCCCGCACGTAGACAGGCAACTTGCCGAACGCCGCCATGGCGACGAGCGCGCCCTGCCGCGGTTGCCAGTCCGGCGGACCGTAGGGGTTCGACACACACATCGCGATGGCGGGAAGGCCCCGCTCGCGGGCATAGGACAGCACCAGATCTTCTGCCTGCCGCCGCGATTCGATGTATGGGCCGCCTTTGCCTGCCCAGTTGAACGTCGTCTCTTCATCGACAGTCGACCCGTCGTCGCCGACCGCGATGGTCCCGATGGTGCTGAGGAAGACGAAGCGCCGCAGGTCGGCATTCACCGCGACATCGAGGACATTGCGCAGGCCCTCGACATTTGTGGAGAACAGTGGTGCCGGGTCGGCCAGGTGTGCGCGGGTGTCGACGACGCAGTAGAACACCACGTCGCGGTCCGCCATTGCGGCTGCCACCGCTTCGGTGTCGAAGATGTCGCCATAGCAGCGCTCGACATCGGCACCCTCGATGCCCTTGGTCGAACTGGTCCGCCGAACCAGAACCCGCACGTCGTCGCCTCGTTCGACGAGTTGGCGGGTGACACAGGCCCCGACGTTTCCGCTCGCGCCCATGACGAGTACTTTTCGCCGACGATCCATCGATTACTCCATCCCATCAGACCATCGACGATGGATGTTACGGTAATGCTTTCAGTAGCGTGCCGAAACGGGGAGACCGATGAAGTACACCCTGGAGTATCCCAGCGAACTGCCCACCGCACCTGACGATTTCCTGCAACCCGAAGTGATCCGCACCGTCGCGGTGCAAGCCGAAGCGGCGGGCTTTTCGGCGATCGCATTGAGCGAGCATCCGGCCCCGTCGGTCAAGTGGCGGAACAACGGCGGTCACAACACGCTGGATCCGATCGCCGCACTGAGCTTCATGGCAGCAGTCACCTCGCACCTTCGCCTGATGACCAATCTGTACGTGCTCCCGTTCCGCAACCCCTACCTGTCCGCGAAGGCACTCGGCAGCCTCGATCTGGTGTCAGGCGGCCGGCTCATCGCGGGCGTCGGTGCGGGGTACTTGCGATCCGAGTTCTCGGCGGTCGGCGTCGACATGGACCGTCGCGCCCAACTGCTCGACGAGGCGCTGACGTCGCTGGGGGCCATCTGGAACGACCCCGAAAAACCGGTTACCGGTGATGATTTCGCCGCGGTGGGTCCGGTGTGGCTGCAACGGCCCTGCCAGCGGCCACATCCGCCGATCTGGATCGGCGGAAATGGCAACGCCGCCATTCGGCGCGTGGTCGAGCACGGTGACGGCTGGATGCCGATCATCGCCGCGTCAGGCATGGCCTCGACCATGCGCACTGTGGCCATCGAGAACACCGAGCAATTCGGGGCGGCCGTGCAGCGCCTGCACAACCGGCTCACCGAGGCCGGCCGGGACCCGTCAGCTGTCGATGTCCAGGTGGTGTGTCCGCCGGTCGATCTCGATGACGCTGCATCGATCGGTCATGCGCGCGAGGTGCTGGCCGAACTCGAGGGTCATGGCGCCACCTGGGCCGTCATCCACGTCGACGGCAGCGGCCCCCAAGCCGCACTCGACTACATCAAGGCATTCAGCGACACGATGGGCCTCGCCGCTAAGCAGAGACACCCGGATTCGCGTTCTCAGCGCTAGGCCGTCTTGAATTTCAGCAACGTCCGGGTGAGGTGCAGGCTGGTGATCTGCCATGCGCCGTCACGCTTTTCGTAAGTCTCGTGGTAGTGACCGGCACCGTGGAGCTCGTTGCCATCGGTGAAGAACAGCATGTCTTCCATCGCCCAGATGCCGGTAGCCGTCGTGTCGGAGGTGAGGGTGATCTCGGGAGTGTGGCAGTGATGCACCGTCGCGGCGTGTTCGACACCGCCCCACACCACCGGGAAGAACTCGTCGAATCCGTTCAGCGGCGGCGCGGTCTGCGGGTCGGCACCGCCGGTCGACACGGCCATGTCGAGTTTCACCACGACATCGTCGACGAACAATCCGCGCCAGGCATCGATGTCCTTGGTGTCGAGGAATCGGCAATACCGGGCTTTGAGCTGCTTGATCGCTTCGATGTCATCGGACAACGGGCCACCTCCTGGTCGACTGCGGTGCACTATATCCACGGCTTGGGTCACCCCGTACTCAGTCCAGGACACGAACCGGCACATTGCTCCAGCCCGCGACGTTCTGCATGTTCACCCGCTTGCAGCCGTCCCAGTCCACCTCGTAGCGCGGCATGAAGTCCAGCATCTTGTCGAGGGCGATCACGCTTTCCAGCCGGGCCAGCGCGGCACCCAGGCAGCTGTGAATTCCGTAGCCCAGACCTAGATTCTGCGCTTGCGACCGATCGCGGTCGATGTCGAACCGGTCCGGTTCGGTCCACGCCTCCGGGTCCCGGTTGGCCGACCCGCCTACCAGGAACACCGGTTTGCCGGCCGGAATCGTCACCCCGTGTAGTTCGATCTCGCGCATCGAGCGCCGCACGTTGTACTGTGCCGGCGCTTCGTAGCGCAGCAGTTCCTCCACGGCCAGCGGCACCTTGCTGCGGTCGTCGAGCAGCTTCTGCCATTCGCCGGGATTCTGGGCGAACACCACCGCCGCGTTGCCGAGCAGCTTGGTGACCGTCTCTGCGCCGGCACCACCGAGAAGCGTAGCGAATTCGGTGATCTCGATGTTGGTCAGGGGTTCCATCTCACCGTTGTCGCGCTCGATCTCGGACTCGATCAGCTGGCTGATCAAGTCATCCCCGAGCTCATGGCGGCGCTTCTTGATCAGCCGGAAGTAATAGATCGCCATGTCGACGGCGGATTTGACGCCGGCCTCACCCATCTCGATCTCACCGGCGTCCCGGTGCAGCAGGTCGTCGATCCACAGCCGGATCTGCTGACGGTCCCCTTCGGGTACCCCCTGCAGCGTGGTCATCACGTCGACGGGGAAGAGGGCGGAGAAGTCCTGAACGAAGTCGAACCCGGCTGGGTCCACCGCCGACAGATGCTTGTCGATCAGTTCGGTCACCAGTTCGCGCTTGGATTGGATCGCGCGCGGCGTGAAGACCTTGTTGAGCAGACTACGCATCCGGCGGTGTGCCGGAGGGTCCATCGCGATGATCGAACCATGTTCGGTGACAGCGTCTTTGCGCACTTGTGCGAGGTCGACACCGTAGGCCGAGGAGTAGGTCTCATAGTCCTTGAACGCCGCGGCGACGTCCTCATGACGGGTCAGCGCGTAGAAGTCGTACTGCTCGCTGTAGTACACGGGTGCGTGCACGCGCATCTGCCGGTACATCTCGTAAGGACTGTTGAAGAAGTCTTGAGAAAACGGGTCGAACACCACCGTGGCCGCAGTCATCGATAATCCTTCTCCGCCTCCGTGAGCGAGTCACGGTCCGTGACGTAACGCCTGACAGTTCACCCGCCGCGGTCGGCCGGGCCGCTTTTTTGTAAACGCTACCGTAAGCCATTCGGTAGAATCAACGCCGCCATCAGGCATCCGAACTCCGTCGTTCGCTTTCTATGCAGAAAGCACTACTGTAATCTATTCCGTACTTATTGCGAGAGCATTGATGCAGGGAGGCAGCTCGCCATGAAAGTGCCGTTCACCTGGAAGGTCACCGGCTGGTTCATGATCGGTTGGTCGGCCGAATTCGAGGTCGGCGATGTGAAGGCGCTGAAGTACTTCGGCGAGGATCTCGCCGCCTACCGCGACGAGTCCGGCGCGCTGCATGTACTGGAGGCCCACTGCAAGCATCTGGGTGCGCACATCGGTCACGGCGGCAAGGTGGTCGGCGACTGTGTGGAATGCCCGTTTCACGGCTGGCGGTGGGGCCCCGAAGGAAACAACACCTACATCCCCTACCAGCCGGACAGGCCCAATCGCGGGCTACGCCTGCGGTCTTATCCGGTCGAGGAACAGTACGGCTGCATCTTCATCTGGTACCAGCCGGACGGCAAGCCACCGCAGTGGGAGTTGCCTGACATCTTCCACAAATTCCCGCAGTTCGAAACCGATCCGAACGCGTACTACCGGCCCTATCCGGAGTTCTCCAGCCGCGCTGATGCGATTCCCGTACATCCGCAGATCGTGGCCGAAAACGGCCCGGACAGTTCCCATTTCCGGTATGTGCACGGGGCCACTGTGACACCGGTGTGCCTGCACTGGGAGCACGTCGACGAGGAGTGGCGGTTCCTCACGGGCTGGCCGGACGCCCGCAGCGAGGACCCGGACAAGATGGCGCTGCGGATTCACAGCCACTTCTCCGGCCTCGGATTCGCCATGAGCGCCTTCGAAGGTTCGTCGAATCACCGGTTGATCTTCGCCTGCACCCCGGTCGACGACGAGGTGTCGGACATGTTCTATTCGATCTGGTGGCCCAAGCTAGCCGGTGAGACCTCCGACATCCCGCCCGAGCAGGTTCGCAAACAGGTCGAGAAGCAGTTCCTCAAGACCGTATGGGAGGACTGCGACATCTGGCGCTACCAGAAGTACGTCGAGCACCCGCCGCTGGCCAAGATCGACGCGAAACCGTATATGGCCATGCGTAAGTGGGCCACTCAGTTCTACGAGGTGCCACCAGTCGACAGTGTTGCGCACGCATGAAGATCGACCTGCACGAACTGGTCCTACCCGAGCACACCGCGATCGTCACCCAAGAATGCCAGGGCGCGGTGGTCGGTCCCGATGCGGGCCTCGCCGCACTGGCCGACGAGGCCCGCCGAGAGGCACTACCCAACATCGCCCGGCTACTGCCCGCGGCGCGAGCCGCCTCCGCGCGGGTGGTGCACTGCCTGGTGCAGCGACGCCCGGACGGGTTGGGTTCCAATCACAATGCCAAGATCTTCGCGATCGGCCGCAATGACGTCGGGATCCTGCCCGGAAGTCCCGGCGCCACCTTGTTACCCGAGTTCGGCCCGGAGCCAGACGATCTCGTGCTGACCCGTTGGCACGGCCTGGGCCCGATGGGCGGCACCGACCTGGACGCGATCCTGCGCAACCTCGGGGTGCGCACCATCGTGGCCGTGGGAGTCTCGGTGAACATCGCGATCACCAACCTGGTGATGGACGCGGTCAACGCCGGGTACCGGGTGGTCCTGCCACGAGATGCGGTGGCCGGAATCCCGACTGCCTACGCCGATGCCGTCATCGACAACACACTGTCCCTACTCGCCACCGTCACGACCACCGACCACCTGCTGCACGCGTGGCAGCGCTGACCCGCCCGATAGGAGAAACCGTGCAGTTCACCGTTCCGGCTGTCGCAGAAGCCGTCGCAGCTGCCATCGGCGACCGCCCGCTGATCGTCCAAGGCGATCGACGGTTGACCTACCGCCAGGTGGTGGAGCGGTCGAATCGGCTCGCGGCATACCTACATTCGCGCGGGCTGGGCGCACAGACCGAACGCGACGAGCTCGCCGGGCACGAGGTGGGGCAAGACCTACTAGGGATCTACGCCTACAACGGCCCCGAGTTCGTCGAGTCCCTGCTCGGCTCATTCCGCGCCCGGGTCGCCCCGTTCAACGTCAACTATCGCTACGTCAAGAACGAGTTGCAGTATCTGCTCGCCGATTCCGGAGCGTCCGCACTGGTGTACCACGCTGCCTTCGCGCCCCGGGTGGCCGAGATCCTGCCCGACCTTCCGGCCCTGCGGGTACTGATCCAGATCGCCGACGCCTCGGGCAACGAACTACTCGACGGCGCGGTGGATTACGACACGATCGTCGACTCCCCGACACCGGTGGCACCTCCGGTGCAGCCCAGCCCGGACGACCTCTACGTCCTGTACACCGGCGGCACGACCGGCATGCCCAAGGGCGTCCTGTGGCGCCAGCATGACATCTTCATGACCGCGTTCGGCGGACGCAATATGGTGACCGGCGAGAGGGCGCAGTCCGTCGAAGAGATCGTCGAGCGTGCGGTGGGCAATCCGGGCACCAAATTGCTGATCTTGCCGCCACTGATTCACGGTGCGGCCCAATGGGGTGCGATGACGGCGATAACCACGGGCCAGACCGTTGTGTTCCCCAGTGTGGTCGACCGTTTCGATGCCGACGACGTGGTGCGCACCATCGAGCGTGAACAGGTGCTGGTGGCCACCGTGGTGGGCGACGCGATGGCCCGGCCCTTGCTCAACGCGCTCAGGGCCGGCTTCGAGAACGGCACTGTGGACGTGTCGTCTCTCTCCGTGGTGGCCAACGGCGGTGCGCAGTTGACTCCCCACGTCAAACAACAACTCATCGACGCCAAGACCAACCTGATCGTGATCGACGGGGTGGGATCATCCGAGACCGGTGCCCAGATGAGTCACATGTCGGCCCCGGGCGCGGTGTCGACGGGAACGTTCAACGCCGGGCCCGACACCTGCGTGGTGACCGAGGATTTCACCGCGGTCCTGCCGCCCGGTCACGACGGGATGGGCTGGTTGGCCCAACGCGGATTCGTTCCGCTGGGCTACAAGGGCGACGCCGCCAAGACGGCGGCGACCTTCCCGGTGATCGACGGGGTGCGGTATGCGACCCCGGGCGACCGTGCCCGCCATCTGGACAGCGGTGCGATCGAACTGCTCGGCCGCGATTCGGTGACCATCAATTCCGGTGGCGAGAAGATCTTCGCCGAAGAGGTCGAATCCGCCGTCGCGTCACATCCGGCTGTGCGGGATGTGGTGGTCACCGGCCGCCCCAGTGAACGCTGGGGACAGGAAGTGGTGGCTGTCGTAGCGCTCGCCGAGGACGCCGCCGCGACGGCGGACGAGCTAATTCGGCACGCTGAGTCCTCGATCGCTCGGTACAAGCTGCCCAAGGCCGTGGTGTTCCGCCCGGCCATCGAGCGCAGCCCAGCCGGCAAGGCCGATTACCGCTGGGCTCGTGAGCAGGCAGTCAGCGAAACTTCTTGAGCCGTGCGGCGGTCCGCTTGCGGGCTCGTCGCAAACTGAGGTCTGCGCTGACCCGCATCGACCTGGTGAATGGGCGGGCCGCCTGACCGGTGATGGTGAACGGCAGGTCGCTGCCCACCACCGTGCGGTAGTGGCTGAACGCATCGAAGCCCGCCTTGCCGTGGTAGGCGCCGGTCCCGCTGCGGCCCACTCCGCCGAACGGTGCACTCGACGGGATCATGTGCGCGGCAAAGTCATTTCGGGCCACCCCACCGCTGCGCGTATGGCTGACGAAGTGCCGGAAATCGCCGTTGTCGGGGCCGAACCAGTACGCCACCAACGGAGAGGGGTTGGCGTTGATGTGGTCGATGGCCTCGGTGAGGCGTGAGTAGCCGCGGACCGCCAATACCGGGCCGAAGACTTCTTCCGTCGCAATCTGCATCCGGTCGTCGACGTCGCGCACGATGGTCGGGGCGATCTTGCGAGTCGCCGGATCCGGCAGCACCTCCCCCTCCGGCACAACAGAATCGATGCGCGCACCCTGTGCCCGTGCGTCGGCGATGAGACCGACTACACGATCGAAGTTGGCCTGATTCACCGAAGAGCAGTAGTCGGCGTTTTCGACGATGCTGGGAAACATGGAGCTGAGAGTCTGGCGCGCCACCGCGACGAACCGGTCCACCTGAGCCTCCGGCACGAAGACGTAGTCGGGGCACACGCAGACCTGGCCGCCGTTGGCCATGCGCCCCTGGGCAATTCGGCTCGCTGCACGTTCGATGTCGGCGCCGGGCGCCACGACCACCGGATTCTTGCCACCCAACTCCAGCGTGACCGGCACCAGGTTGGCCGAGGCCGCCCGCGCCACCAGCGCGCCGATCGAAGGAGAGCCGGTGAAGAACAGGTGGTCGAACGGGAGGCCCGCGAACGCGGCGGCCGTCTCCGGGCCACCGGTCACCACCCCAAACTCTGTTGCGTCGAAGTACTTCGGCGCGGTGGCGGCCATCAACTCGGCGGTGCGCGGGGTCACCTCCGACATCTTGATCATCACCCGGTTGCCGGCCGCGAAGGCCGCTGCCGCGGGCAGCACTGTCAACTGGACGGGGAAGTTCCACGGACCGATGATTCCGACCACGCCGAGCGGGCTGGGCAGTACCTCGGCGCGCAGCCCCGCGAACCGGGCGGCCCGCATCAGTCTCGTCGCGCGCATCCATTGCGGGATGTGCGCCCTGGTGTGCTCGATGACCGACAACATGCCCAGAATCTCGGCGAAGAAGGCCGCCGAGCGCGATCGTGATCCGTAGTCCGCAGCGGTGGCGGCGACGAATTCCTCTGAGTTGTCGAGGATCATCGCGAGCAACCGGTCAATGCGGTTGCGGCGCAGCGCGACATCGGGCGGACCATCGGCGATGAAGGACCGGCGCTGAGCGGCCAGCAACTCACCCAGGCCGTCGCACTGCGACTGCGCCGCGGCCCGCTCTTCGATCGCGCTCATTCCAATCCGTCTCCTCGCCAGGCACGCGCCACGACATTGCCGAAGAACCCTCCGGTAAGGCTAACGGTATCACCCACCGCGCAGGTCGCAGCCGATTGTCCGTCCGGATGGAATTGTTTACAGTCATCCTTACTGTCGTACATTCAGTGAAGGGTTGGCGCATGTCGGAGAGCGCACGCAGGATCGTCGTCGTCGGAGCGGGATCCGGAATCGGAGCCGCTACCGCGGCGCACTTCTTCGAGCGGGGTGACCACGTGCTCGCGGTTGACGTGCGGCCGAATGACACCCCCGCATCGCAGCACGCCACTTGCGACCTGCGCGAGGCTGCCGATATCGCGCGACTGTTGGGTGAGATCGGCGACGGCTGGGACATGCTCGCCCACGTAGCCGGGGTCCCCGGCACGGCGCCGGCCGCCGATGTCCTCAACGTCAACTATCTGGGCATGCGGTTGATGGCCGAAGGCATGCTGCCACTGCTGCGGCACGGCGGCTCGATCGTCACAGTCGCCTCGACGGCGGCACTCGGCTGGCAACAGCGCATCGACATCCTCGATGGGCTCCTCGAACTCACCGACGCAGCCGCTGTGGCGCAGTGGCAGACCGGACAGGATCCGGATTTCCCGGTGTACACCACCTCGAAGCAGGCCGCGATCCTGTTCGTCAAGCGGATCGCCGGGCCGGCGTGGAGCAAGTACGGGGTCCGGGTCAACACCGTCAGTCCGGGTCCGGTCGAGACTCCGATCCTCACCGACTTCGAACAAACCATGGGCAAGGACATCCTGGACATGGTGCGAGCCACCGTCGGTCGGCATGCCACCGTCGACGACGTGGTTCCCCTGATCGCCTTCCTGGCCTCACCCGAGGCCCGCTGGATCAACGGTCAGGACATCCAGGTCGATGCCGGATTCATCGCATCGATGAGCAGTGGAGCCCCGATCCCGCTGTGAAAGGCGGCGATCTCATTACGGTATGGTTTACAGTAATGAACATCAGCAAGCTGGCAGCGTTCCGGACCTTGGGGTGAGCAGTGGCGAGTGAAGTTCAGGAACTGCCCGTCGACGACACCGTTGTCGACACGGCGACCCTGCTGCGCGATCCGTATCCGATCTTCGCTCGGCACCGCGCCGAGCACGGTGTCTTCCGGGGTTCGGTGATGGACTGGTCCAAGACACCGGAATCGCTACTGCCGCAACACCAATACGCCGCGGTGTCGTTCGACGCCGTCAACACCGTGTTCCGGGACGGCAAGGCCTTCAACTCCAAGATCTATGACCACACGATCGGGCTGTTCATTGGTCCGACCATCCTGGCCATGGAAGGCAAAACCCACCGCGATCATCGCAATCTGGTCTCGGCTGCCTTCAAGTCACGATCGCTGCAGCGCTGGGAACCCGAGATCGTCCGCCCGATCTGTGAGGCGCTCGTCGACGAGTTCATCGAAGCCGGCACCGCCGATCTCGTGCACGACTTCACGTTCGAGTTCCCCACCCGGGTGATCTCCAAGCTGCTCGGCCTGCCCGAGGAAGACCTGCCCTGGTTCCGGCAGCGCGCGGTAGAGCTGATCAGCTACACCGTCAAGTACAAGCGCGCCTTCGAAGCGTCTGCCGCACTCAAGGACTACTTCCTCACGCAGATCGATCTGCGCCGCTCCAAGCCGACCGACGACATCATCGGCGACCTCGTCACCGCGGAGATCGACGGCGAGAAGCTGACCGACGAGGCCATCTACTCGTTCCTGCGGTTGCTCTTGCCCGCCGGTCTGGAGACGACCTATCGCTCCTCGGGCAATCTGCTGTACCTGTTACTCA
This sequence comes from Mycolicibacterium senegalense, assembly GCF_019645875.1. Lineage (GTDB taxonomy): Bacteria > Actinomycetota > Actinomycetes > Mycobacteriales > Mycobacteriaceae > Mycobacterium > Mycobacterium senegalense. The sequence goes on from NZ_CP081000.1 coordinate 4,039,084, forward strand.
CCCACCCCGAACAGTTAGCCGCGGTTCAGGCCGACCATGAACTCATCGGCCAGGCCATCGAAGAGGGACTGCGTTACGAAACACCGCTCACCACCGTGCAGCGCTCGGCCACTCGAGACACCGAACTCGACGGCGTCGCACTGCGGGCCGGTGCGGTGATCGACGTCTGCATCGGCTCGGCCAACCGCGACGAGAACCGCTGGGAGCGGGCAGAGGAGTTCGACATCTTCCGGAAGCGGCTACCGCACATCACGTTTGCCGCAGGCGAGCACACCTGCATGGGCTTGCACCTGGCCCGGATGGAGACGCGGGTAGCCGTGGAGAGCCTGCTCAGTCGGGTACGCAACCTCGTGCTGGTCACCGACGACGACCCGCACATCTTCGGTCAACCGTTCCGCTCCCCCACCGCCATTCCCGTCACGTTCGACCCGATCCGCTGAAGGACGAAGCCATGGCCAGTCCCGCGCACACCAACGGTCGCCGGCGCCGCGAACGCGGGTCGATCAGCGTCGACGAAATCCTGCGCGGGGCATTCGAGATCGCTGACGAGGTGTCGATCGACAACCTCAGCATGCCCCAGCTGGCCCGTCATCTCGATGTCGGCGTCACCAGCATCTATTGGTATTTCCGACGCAAGGATCAGCTACTCGACGCGATGACCGAGCGCGTCCTGCTCGATTACGACCTCAGTGTGCTGTCCATCGACGCCGGGACCTGGCGCGAATCGCTGCGCGCCCACGCCCACCGCATGCGCGCGATGTTCAACTCGAATCCGATCATGTGCGATCTCATCCTCATCCGGGGCACCCGGGGCGTACCGGCGTCACGCACGGCACTGGAGAAGATCGAGCAACCGGTCGCCGCACTGGTGGCGGCCGGGCTCACCGCCAAGCAAGCGTTCGACACTTACACGGCCATCTCGGTGCTCGTCCGCAGTTCCGCTGTGCTGCAACGCTTGCAGGGCCGCAGCATCGAAGGGCAGTTCCCCCGTGAGTACTGGGAACAGGTGATCGACGCCGAGGCGATGCCGCTGATCGCCTCGATCCCGGGGCGCGGCTATCGCATCGGCATGGCCGACGACGGCAACTTCGACCACATCCTCGACAGCATCCTCGATCGCGCCGCGTCCTTCGCCGCTGTCCGCGGGTAGCCTTCCTCCGCGGGAGATTATTGCCGCGGCAGGCGCCAGCCGATGGTCTTGGTCTCGGTGTACTGGGCGAACCCCTCTATGCCGCACTGTCTTCCGACGCCGCTGCTCTTATAGCCGCCGAACGGGGCGTCGGCGCCGTAGTACATGCCGCCGTTGACCCCGATCGCTCCGGTGCGGATCCGGCGCGCGATGCCCATCGCACGCTCGGATGATGCCGATATCACCGCCCCGGCCAAGCCGAACGCACTGTCGTTGGCGATGCGCACCGCCTCGTCGTCGTCGTCGAACGGCAGCATCACCAACACCGGCCCGAACACCTCGTCCTGGGCAATGGCGGATCCGGAGTCTGCGCCGACGATGACGGTCGGCGCGACGAAGTGACCGTCGACCAGATGTGCGGGCAGCCCGTCGGGCACCTTGCCGCCGACCACAATGTCAGCGCCGTCGCGGCGCGCGCCGTCGATGGCGTCGAGCACCCGTTGCTTGGCCGCCGCGCTGATCAGGGGGCCGACCAGGGTTGTGGGCGACGCGGGATCACCTACCGGCACGGCACCGAACGCCATCGTCACATTGGCGACGGCCTCGTCGAACAGGCTGCGGTGCACCAGCATCCGGGTGTTGGCGGCACAGGCCTGCCCGGCGTGCACGCATGCCCCGACAGCCCCGGGGATGACGTGGCCGGGCTTGGCGTCATCGAGCACGATCATGGCCGACTTGCCCCCGAGTTCGAGGAAGGTGCGCTTCATGGTGTCGGCGCCTACCCGCATCAGATGCCTACCGACGGCCGTCGACCCGGTGAACGACACCATGTCGACTCGCGGATCGGTGCCCAACTGTCCGGCTACCTCATTGGACGGCGTCGGCACGACGTTGACGACACCCGGCGGCATATCGGTGCGCTCCGCGATCAAGCGTCCCAGGCGAGTCGCATTCCACGGCGTGTTCGGATCCGGTTTGAGCACAACGGTATTGCCTGCGGCCAACGCCGGCCCCAGCTTGTTGAGGATCACCTCGATCGGAAAGTTCGACGGGGTGATCGCGGCGACCACCCCTACGGCTTCCTTGACCACCGTGCGGGCGTTGCGCTCACCGAACAGGCCGCCGCCGTCGAGGGTCCGTTCCCAATCGAATTCGTCGATCAGCCTGGCCGGATACCGCAACGCATCGGCCAGCGGCCAGTCCAGCTGGGCATTCTCCGTCGTCATCACCGGGCAACCCACCTCGGCGATCAATTCCTCACGCAAGTAGTCTTTTTCGGACTCGATCGCCTCCTGCAACTGGGCCAGCACTCGCTGCCGCAATCCCCGGTTGGTGCTCCAGTCGGATTCGTCGAACGCGCGTCGGGCAGCGCCGATCGCGGCATCCATGTCCTGCGCACCGGCCGCCGCGGTGGTACCGAGGAGGAGGCCGGTGGCCGGGCTCAGGTTGTCGAATTCGGCACCGGAGGCCGCGGTGACCAATTCACCGTCGACAAGCATGCGCTTCTCGGCCCGGCCGGCGGCCCGCCGACCGATGTCCACACTGGTGACGGACTCATCCACGACTTCGCTCACGCCGGCAACTGTAACATTTACAGTAAGTAGATCAGCACGGTTCGACCTGTACCGGCACTCCGGTCAGCCAGGACATGCCGGCCAGCGCCTCGACGTCGGCGGGCTCACTCGACATCAACTGGTTGACGTTGGCCCCGCCCGCCTGATTGGCGATCCGCCAGCGCCCACTTCCCTTGTGCCCCCACCCATGAGGTATCGCAACCGTCCCCCGCATGATGTCGTCGGTGAGCGACAGTGCAATGTCGATCTGGCCGTACGGCGACCGTACGCGCACAGCGTCACCATCAGCGAGGTGACGCGTCGCGGCATCCTCGGTATGCATCAGCGCACGGTGAATCCTCTTGCCGCGCATGAGCAACGGTGAATTGTGCAGCCAGGAGTTCTCTGAGCGCGGTTCCCGCATGCCGATCATCCGCAGCGGATACCCGTCTGGCTCGGCGCGTCGGGACAGCGCGGCGATCTCGGAAGCGATGTCGTCATGCGCCAGCCGAACCCGCCCCTTCGGATACACCACGACCTCGCCCAGCACACCGGTGCGGATGTGCGGCGCCACCACGACACCGTGCGGATGCTGCTCGGCCAGCCGACGGAACGTCAGCCCGCCCCGGCGCAGCCCGAAGCGGTCACCGCCGTCGGCCATCCGGATCATCATGTCGATCATCGGCCGCGGACTGAGCCGGTTGCCGCGCCGCGCGGCCCGCTTGGCCGCCAGCCGAAGCGCTGCGAAAACCGGTGTGCGCACCTTCATTCGGCCGATCAGATCGACAACGATGTCCCACTCGGTGCGGGCCTGGCCTTGCGGTGCCACCACCGCGTCGGTGACCTGCCGGAACGGCGTGGCCTGGAACATCTGGAAGGTGACGGCGAAATCATCGCGTTCGTACATCGTCGTCACCGGCAACACGTAGTCGCAGTGCGCGGTGGTCTCGTTGACGTAGAGGTCCAGGCCGACCGACAGATCGGTCGATTCCATCGCGTCTTCCAATTCCAGGCCGTTGGGAACCGACAGCACCGGATTACCGGCACCGATGAACATCGCCTTGACCTGCCGCCGGCCCGGCGTCGTGATCTCCTTGGCCATGAATGCGGCGGGTTCCGCCCCGATCACCAACGGGAGATCGCCGACCCGCGTCCGCTTGTTTCGGTAGCTGCGGCGCAGGGAGGCTCCCATTGCGCGCGCTCCCCACTTCTGGCCGGGGATGCCGAGCGTGCTGAACACGCTGCCGCCTGGGACGTCCAGATTGCCCGCGACGAGGTTGACGGCATCGAGCAGGTAGGTGGTCAATGTGCCGTTGCGGCCCACGCAAGTACCCAGCCGCCCGTAGACCGCCGCTCGCTCGGTGGCGGCCAGATCACGGGCCAACGCCCGGACCGTTTGCGGCTCGATGCCGGTGTGCCTCTGTGTGGCCTCCGGGCTGAACCGAGCGGACTGGGCTTGAAGCCAATCCAGCCCATCGGCCTGGGTTAAGGCCCTGACACTGACGAGCCCTTCCGCGAAGAGCACCTGCAGGATCGACAGCAACAGGTATGAATCGGCATCCGGGACGATCCCGAGCCATTCGAACTGGGCGGCCGTCTCGCTGCGTCGCGGGTCGACGACGATGACCCGCCCGCCCCGCTTGACGATGTCGTGCATGCGGTCCTTGATCCGCGGGGCCGTCAGGAAGCTGCCATGGGACACCACCGGATTCGCACCGAACATGACGAGTAGATCAGTACGCATCACGTCTGGGATGGGCACGGGGAACGGAGCGCCGTAAAGGAACTGGTTGGCCAGCAGCCGGCTACTGGTGTCCTGAGTCGATGAGCTGAAGAAATGACTCTCGCCGCCGACGCCCTTGGCGAAGGCCATCGCGGCGAACAGGTGCGAATAGCTGAAGGCCGCTGGGTTGCCCATGTACCACGCGAACGCGCCCGATCCGTGGCGGCGGTGAATCTCGGTGAGCCTGGCCGCAATGTCGTCGAGCGCCGCATCCCAGCCGACGGGTTCGAATCCGTCCCCCACGCGCTTGAGCGGCGTCGTGACGCGATCGGGGTCATTGACCACCTCGGTGAACGCGATGCCTTTCTGGCAGGCGAAACCGGCCGACAGCGGGTGGTCCTTGTCCGGGCGCAGGGCGGTGAGCTTTCCGTCCTCGACGGTGGCGACCATGCCGCACAGCGGCTCGCAGATCCGGCAGAACGTCACCTTGGACTCGGCCTCGTGCTCGATCACTTGGACTACGTTACTGTAAGAGTTACAGTTGCTAGACATTTTGGCCGAACACGGAGGAATCGGACGCATGCAGAAGGCCCTCGCGCCAGAGATCTCGACCTGGCCCGACGCCGAACCCCAGTTGATCGGCAGCCGGTGCACCGACTGCGCGGCCACCACCTTCCCGGCCCAGGCCCGCTGCCCCAAGTGCTCCGGCGGCAATACCGAACAGGTGAACCTGCCCCGCCGCGGCACCGTCGTCGCCTGGACCACCCAGGGCTTCCCACCCGGCGCCCCCTACAAAGGCCCCACCGGAAAGAACTTCGTCCCCTTCGGCGTCGGCCTGGTCGAACTCAGCGACGAGAACGGGCCGGTGATCCGCGTCGAAGGCCGCCTCACCGAAAACGACCCGACGAAACTGCAATTCGGCATGGACGTCGAACTCACCATGATCCCGTTCACCACCGACGAAGACGACCCCGACCACCCCGTCGAAATCGTCACCTTCGCCTTCCAGCCGGTGTAGAGAGGCAACAACATGACCAACGATGTAGCCATCATCGGCGTCGGCCTGCACCCGTTCGGCCGCTTCGAAGGAAAGTCCGCGATGGCCATGGGCGTGGACGCAATCTTCGCCGCGGTCGCCGACGCCGGAATAGAGTGGCGCGACATCCAAGCTGCGACGGGAGGCAGCTGGACCGTGGCCAACCCCGACGCGATCGTCGGGATGGTCGGGCTGACCGGTATCCCGTTCACCAACGTGTTCAACGCGTGCGCCACCGCCGCGAGCGCCACCAAGGCCTGCGCCGACGGAATCCGGCTCGGCGACTACGACATCGGCATCGCGATCGGCCTGGACAAGCACCCGCGCGGCGCGTTCACCGAAGACCCGTCGCTGGTCGGGATGCCCAGCTGGTACGCCGAGAACGGCCAGTACCTCACCACCCAATTCTTCGGGATGAAGGCCAACCGCTACCTGCACGAGCACAACATCTCGCAGCGCACCCTGGCCAAGGTGGCCAACAAGAACTTCCGCAACGGCGCGCTGAATCCAAACGCCTTCCGGCGCAAGCCGATCAGCGAAGACGACATCCTCAACTCGACCATGCTGAACTATCCGTTGACCCAGTACATGTTCTGCGCCCCGGACGAGGGTGCGGCGGCGGTGGTGATGTGCCGAGCAGACATCGCCCACCGATACACGGACAAACCGGTGTACCTGAAGGCCGTCGAGGTCCGGACCCGTAGGTACGGGGCCTATGAGGTCAACACCACCTGCGCGCCGGTGGAAGAGGATGTGGCCCCGACGGTGTACGCCGCCCGCGCCGCGTTCGAAAAGGCCGGGGTGGCACCCGAAGACGTAGACGTCGTGCAGCTGCAGGACACCGACGCCGGCGCCGAGATCATCCATATGGCCGAATGCGGGTTCTGCGCCGATGGCGACCAGGAGAAGCTGCTGGCCGACGGCGCCACCGAGATCGGCGGGTCACTGCCGATCAACACCGACGGCGGCCTGATCGCCAACGGTGAGCCGATCGGCGCCTCGGGCCTACGCCAAATCCACGAATTGGTGCGGCAACTCCGTGGAGAGGCCGGTGACCGCCAGGTGCCGGGCAACCCGCGCGTCGGTTTCGCCCAGCTCTACGGTGCCCCGGGGACCGCCGGCGCCACCGTCCTGACGCTCTGACTTTCATGGCCGAGCAGACGCATATGTACCCGACACGCCGGGCGTGCAGGACATTTGCGACTGCTCGCGGGAGAAAAGGAACCACTACCGTGACTGAACATTCCGTCGAACAGTTCAGGGATGCACCGATTTTCGACGCCGACCAGCACATGTACGAGACAGGTGACGCGCTGACGAAGTTCCTCCCCGAGAAGTACAGCCGTGCGGTGCAGTATGCCCAGATCGGCCGGCAGACCCGGGTGGTGATCAACAACCGCGTCACCGACTTCATCCCGAACCCAACGTTCGAGCGCGTCGCCGCCCCTGGCGCGCACGAGAAGTTCTTCGCCGGCGAGAACACCGAAGGCCTGACCCTGCGCGAGATGCAGGGCAAGGCCATCGATGCGCCCGCGGCCACCCGCAACCCGGAAGACCGAGTCAAGGAGCTGGATCGCCAGGGCGTGGTCGAGGCCCTGAACTACCCGACCCTGGGTAGCCTCGTCGAGCACTCCAGTGCCGACGACCCCCAGCTGACCCTGGCGATCGTCCACGCTCTCAACGAGTGGATTCTGGAGCACTGGAGCTTCAACTACGCCGACCGCGTGTTCTCGACGCCGATCATCAATTTGTCCGAAGTCGATGCGGCGCAACGTGAACTGGAATGGATTCTCGATCACGGCGCCAAGGTGGCGCTGGTCAAACCCGGACCGGTCAACGGCCTGCACGGCTGGCGCTCCCCCGCCCTGCCCGAGTTCGACCCGTTCTGGCGTGACGTCGAGGCCGCAGGCCTGCCCATCGTGTTGCACGCCAGCTATCCCCCGCTCGACGAGTACGTCAACAAGTGGGAACCGCCTTATACCCAGAACTTCATGGCGCAGAGCGCGTTTCGCTGGATGGTGCTGGGCCACCGCGAGATCGCCGACATGCTGACCGCGCTGATCTGCCACGGCACCCTGACGCGGTTTCCCAGGCTGCGCATCGCCAGTGTCGAGAACGGCAGCAGCTGGATCTTCCCGCTGTTCCACGATTTCGCCGACCTGTACAAGAAGATGCCGCAGAACTTCCCCGAACATCCGCACGACGTCTTCCGGCGCAACATCTGGGTCAGCCCGTTCTGGGAGGGCTGCGTGTCCGATGTGGTGGAAACGGTCGGTTGGGACAAGGTGCTGTTCGGCTCGGATTACCCGCACCCCGAGGGGCTGGCCGAACCGAAGGGGTTCTGGAAGTACGCCGAAGGCATGGACATCCGCCGCACCTATGACTTCATGGGCGACAACGCCCGCCGGTTCATGGGCCTGCCGATCGCCAACCCCGACCCGGAGGCCGTCAAACCGCCGGCCTTGACCGGCGCCTAACCCGACCGAGCGGGTAACGGCGGGAGCGGCTGCGCGTCTGCCGGGTTGAGGGCGTCGAGCATCAGGCTCAGGTACCGCCGGCGCAATTGCGGCGGCTGGTCGAGCGCCACCGAGGCCGCCGTCACCATCGCGACGAACGTCGGCACATCGTCGACGGTGAGGTCGGCGCGCAGGTCCCCGGCCGCCTGGCCCTGTGTCACGAGCGTCTCGAGCAATTCGCGCTTGCGATTGAACAGCTTCGAGGTCAGCTCGGTGAGATGATCCAGCGACGGCAGTAGCGGACGTTGCAGGTACATGAGTTCGGCCAGCCGCTCAATCACGTCGATGAACGCCTCCCGCGGGGCATCGCTGTCGATCAGCGCCAGGATCACTGGTTCGACGTCGGTGGCGAACGCATCCTCGTACACGGCCGCCGCGAGCGCCTGCCGGTTCGGGAAGTGGCGGTACAGCGTCGCATTGCCGACGCCGGCATGCGCGGCGATCTGTGTCAGGGTCGCGGCCGCGCCGTGCTCGGCGAAGACCTCGCGGGCAGCCGCGAGGATACGGCTCTCATTGGCATAGGCGTCGGTGCGACGGCGGCTGGTACAAGCAGGCATATCCGATCCGGGGGACGTGGCGCAGGTCATGCTCGTGCACCGAGGATGGGGTTGGCAACAAACGATAGCTTACTCCCATATTGAGAGCCTACTCTCACTTATATGTCCACCTATCTGTACCGGCTGGGGCGCTTTGCGTTCGGCCGTCCATGGCTCGTGATCGGCGGCTGGCTTGCCCTGATCGCCGTCGTGGCGGGACTTCTCGTGACCAATCCGCCGAAGATCTCCAACGAGATGCGCATCAACGGCACGCCTGCGCAGGAGGTCATCGACGACCTGGCACAGCGCATGCCCGAGTCCTCGGGCGGGCAGGGCCTCATCGCCTTTGCCGTCCCGGCCGGACAGCGCATCGACGACGGCGCCAACAGTGCCGCCGTCGTGCGCGCGGTCGAGGCCGTTTCGCGATCCGAGCACGTGCTCGACCCCCGGGCACTCGCCCAGGCCGAGCTCGCCAAAGGACCTGCCAGCCCTACACTGACCGCTTCGGCCGCCATCGCCCGATCGGCGGCGCCGACCGATGCCGGGCCCAATGTCCCGCACCCGATGGTGATCAACGGTCAGCCCGTGCCCGGCGTGCTGGTCTCCGCCGACGGCGTTGCCGCGCTCTACCAGTTCCAATTCGACAAGCAGACCGCGGAACTGCCCTCGGGCACAGTCGAGCACACGGTGACTGCTGCGCGCGACGCGGTCGCAGGTACGGGAATCAACGTGCTGCCCTCGGCGAGCATGGTCGAGATGCCCGAAATCGTCGGTGCCGGTGAAGTCATCGGCCTGGCCGTCGCGGCCCTGGTCCTGGTCGTCACCCTGGGCTCGCTGGTCGCCGCCGGCCTGCCGCTGGCAACCGCACTGAGTTCGGTCGCCGTCGGTGTCGGCGGAACATTCCTCTTCTCGCACCTGGTCAACATTCAGTCGATGACAGCGGTGCTGGCACTGATGCTGGGCCTCGCCGTCGGTATCGACTATGCAATGTTCATCGTCAACCGCCAGCGGCGGCTGATCATCGACCAGGGCCTGAGCGCCGGCGAGGCCGCTGGCCGGGCACTCGGAACTGCCGGTAGTGCAGTCATATTCGCCGGCACGACCGTGGTGATCGCGCTGGTGGCACTGACCGTGGTCGGCATCTCATTGCTCACTCCGATGGCGTTGGCCGCCGCGGCCACAGTGGTCGTCGCCGTGATCGCCGCGCTCACGCTGCTGCCCGCTCTGCTCGGTCTGGTCGGCGAGCGCATCTGCTCGGACAAGACCCGGCGCACGCAGTCCACCGACAAGGGCACCAATCACCGTTTCGCGACCGCGTGGGTCGGTGCGGTGCTGCGGCACCGGGTACCCGTCGCGATCGGCGGTGTGGTGGTCGCCGCGCTGCTCGCCCTGCCGGCCCTGAACATGACGATGGGTCTGCCCTCCGGTTCCAGCTACAACCAGGGCACCCCGCAGCGCGAAAGCTATGACCTCGTCTCCACTCACTACGGCGAGGGGTACAACGGACCTCTGGTCGTCGTGGCCGAACCGGCGGCAGGTACCGGCAAGCTCACGACCGCCGACCTCGTGGACACCAACAACGACCTGCGCCGCCTCGGCAGCGTCGAATCGGTCAGCCTGCAAAAGGTCAGCGACAACGAGGAATTCGCGCTTTTCTCGGTGGTGCCCAGCACCGGGCCGACCGATGATGCGACCGCCCAGCTGGTCCGCGACATCCGCGCGCACGCCGGCCCGTTGACCGAACTGCACGACGTCGACCTCGGAGTCACCGGTATCACCGCGATGGGTGTCGACACCACCGATCGCCTCGCCGAGGCCGTACCGCTCTACATCGGCGTGGTCGTCGGCCTGTCACTGCTGGTGCTGCTGGTGGTGTTCCGGTCGATCGCGATACCCGTCAAGGCCACCGTCGGATTCCTGCTGAGCGTGCTGGCCACGTTCGGGGCCACCACCGCTTTGTTCCAATGGGGTTGGTTCCAGCAGCTGTTCGGCTTGAGCGCTACGGGACCGATCCTGAGCCTGCTGCCGATCATCGTGATCGGAGTGCTCTACGGGCTCGCGATGGACTACCAGGTGTTCCTGGTGTCATCGATGAAGGAAGCCCATGTGCACGGGCATCGCGGCGATAACGCGGTGACCCACGGGTTCACCCAGGCCAGCCGGGTCGTGGTGGCCGCCGCGGTGATCATGATGTCGGTGTTCGCCGGGTTCGTGTTCAACGGCGACCCCATGATCAAGCAGATCGGTTTCGCGCTGGCGTTCGGTGTTCTCATCGATGCGTTCGTGGTGCGGATGGCCATCGTGCCCGCCGTGATGTCGATGCTCGGCGAGAAGGCCTGGTGGCTGCCCAAGCGGCTGGAACGCTTCCTGCCCAACCTCGACATCGAGGGTGACCAGCTGAACAAACAGCTGGCCGACGCCCCCGCGTAACTGGCCAGCAGACGCATATGTACCCGACACGCCCAGGATTTGGGTACATATGCGTCTGGTCGCGCTAGGAAGCCTTCGCCTTGGGCGCCGAGTAGTTCGGCTTGCCCAACCCCAACACATGCTGAGCGATCATGTTGCGGAACACCTCGAGCGTGCCGCCGTAGATGCCGACCAACGGCGCGAACCGGTAGACGTACTCACTGCGGTCATCGGCTCCCCCGTCGGCCCCGATCGGCAGTGCGGCTACCGAACCCGCGATATCCATCAGGTCCGGCGCGATGTCACGCATGGTCTGAGCCAACGCGACACGCCCGAAAATGCTGGGTGAGGACAGCGACGCTTCCAGGCGAGCCACACTGCGCCCCAAGCGATATGCGACCGAGCCGTCATCGACGGCACCGGACCGCCCGACCAGAGCGGCGACGTTGTCGGCCGCCTCCGCCATGAATCCGGCCTGGTGCATCATGATCGCTACGTCGGCCAGGCCGTCGTCGGCCGCTGCGACCGCCCCGTGCTCGGCGTCGAGCGGTTCTCGCACCACCGTCCAGCCGCCGTTGACGTCGCCCAGGCGGTATTTGTCGTCGACCCGCACGTCGGAGTAGTAGACGATGTTGGTGCGGTCACCGTCGACGGTCCGGATGCCCTGGATCTCGATGCCCTCGGAGTCCAGCGGCACCAGGAACATGGTGAGGCTCTTGTGTTTCGGCGCATCCGGATCGGTGTTGGTGATCAGGAAGACGTACTGGCAGTTGTGCGCTCCCGTGGTGAACATCTTCGATCCGTTGATCACCCATTGGTCGCCGTCGCGCACCGCGCGCGTCTTGCAGGTGGCGACGTCGGAGCCGCCTTCGGGTTCGGTGTAGCCCAGGCACAACCGCACGCTGCCGTCGAAAACCCCGCGCAGCACATCGTCGCGGATCTCCGGCGAGGCGAACTTCGCGACCGAGCGCGCCACCATCGCCGTGGTACCCCATGTCACCCACGGCACTTCGGCGCGACGTTTCTCCAGCTCCCAGATGCGTCGACGCACCCGAGAAAATCCGCCGTCGGCCTCGGTTTTCCATTCCTTCTCAAGGTAACCCGCCGCGGCCAACTGAAGGTGTACGCCCTCGTGAAAGTTGTCGCCGGTTTCCCGGTCATGGCGAATGACGTCGTCGGTCACGATACGCCCAAGGAACTCGCGCACCTCGGTGCGGAACGCCTCGTCCTCCGCCGACAGTTCGACTCGTGAGAAATCCATATCCGTCCCTACACCTCTGCGCTTTCGCGGGCGCTGACAATCTGAGCGATACGCACGGCGGTGGCCCCCGGATCACCGCCGGCCAGTGCCCACCCGCGGGCCCGCACCAGGTACGCGGTGGCCGCCGCCTCGGCGGACACTCCAAGGCCACCTTGAACATGTACCGCCATCGTGGCCGCCTTTGCCGCTTCCTCGGCCATGAAGACGAACGCCGAAGGCGCCAGTTCCGGCCGCTCGTCGGGCTCGTTGTCGAGGAACCAGGCCGCGCGACGGGCCAAGCCGCGCCCGCTCTGGACGGTGATCGCGATATTGGCCAACGGATGTGAAATCCCCTGCAGCGTCCCGATCGGCACGCCGAGGGTGTAGCGGGACTTGGCGAACTCCGCCGCGATCGTCATGGTCTCCTCGACCAGACCCACCAGCGCCGCTGCAGTCAATAGACGCCATTCATCTAGTGCCCGTTGGTATTCCGCCAGAGCTTCGGCACCGGAGGCCAGGACCGTCCGGGAGTCTGCGGCGCCCGGATCCACCCACGCCATCGGCAGCTTGCCGATGTTGTCCACCTTGGCCGGCCGCGTACCGAACGTCAGCTTCACCACGTCTTGGCCGTCTCGGACGACGATGTGGTCGGCGATGGACCCCGCCGGAACGAGCCGGGGGCCGGTCGGTGCGACCTGCGCAGGATCGATCGCCACCAATTGGGTGCCGTTGAGAACGTCCTCCGATTCGAGGGCTCCGAGACGCTGGAGCAGCCGCGCCGCCACCACGTGGTCGATCCACGGCACGGGTGCCAGCGAGCGCCCGAGCTCCTCGGCTACCAAGGTCAGGTCCACCAGAGTCGCGCCGTCGCCACCGACGGATTCCGGCAGGGCCATCGTCGTGGCACCCATGGCGCACAACCGTTCCCACAGACTCTTGTCGAAACCCGAAGGCTCGGCGGCACGCACAGCCTCGATGTCGGAGTGCGTCTTGAAGAACTGCCGGTACGCGGTCTGCAGGTCGACGTGGTCCTCGGTCAGGCTGTAGTCCAGCCTGCGCAGTTCATAGCGGTCCATCAGCTCTCCCGATTCTCGCCGAGGAAGAACTCCGCGGCATTGTTGTAGAGGTAGTTGTCCAGCACATCGGCAGGCAGGTCCAGTGCCAGCGCCTCGGGCACGACGCGTTGCATCCGCAGCACGGGGAAGTCCGAAGCGAAGATGATCTTGTTCTTCCCCCGAGTTCGCATGAAGCGCAGCAACGACTCCGGCAGCCGCTTCGGCGACCAGGCTGATGTCATCAACCGCAGGTTCTGGTACTTGATCAGCATGCGTATCGCGATGTCCCACCAGGGATCCGCGCCGTGGATCATGCACAGCTTCAGTTCGGGGAAGCGGACGCAGACACGGTCGAGGTGGATAGGGTTCTGCACCTCCCCCGGGATCGGTGGTCCGGGCAGGCCGGTGTTGACACATAACGGCAGTTCGAGTTCGGCACATTTGGTGTAGAGCGGGTAGTACACCGCATCACTGGGCGGATACTGACCGTCGCCCCAGAAGCTCGGTCCGACAACGGCATAGGCCACCGGAAGGTCGGCCGCGACGGCGGTGAGCTCGCGCAGTGACGGGATGGGCCGCAGCAGGTTCACCCCGCCCATCGCCAGCGCGAAGCGGTCCGGATGCGCCTCGACGAACTTGCGCGCCGTGACGGACGGTTTGGTGAGCGAGTCCATCAGGATGGCCTTCTGCACGCCGTGGGTGTCCATCTCGTCGAGCATCTCCGACAGGTCGATGGGGTCATACATCGACGGCGGGCCCTTGAAGTAATCGTCACGCACCTTCTTCATGAAGGTGGGCTGGTTCTCGGTCTCGCCGAAGTGCACGTTGGCCAAACAGTCGATCACCTTGTGACTCATGCCTTGATCTCCGCCCGTTCCGTGGCCAGGCTCTTGGCCCAGCGATAGTCGGCCTTGCCGTTGCCGAGTCTGCGGATCTCCTCGACGAACAGCACATCTTTGGGAAGTTTGAATCGGGCCAGCCGGGTTGCGCAGTGCTCCCTGAGCGCGGGTGCGTCGACAGCATCGCGGATCGAGACAAGGGCGACAACTTCTTCTCCCCACCGCTCACTGGGCCGACCGACCGCGAGCGCGTCCACCACATGCGGGTGTGCCCGCAGCACTTCCTCGATCTCCTCGACGAACACCTTCTCCCCACCGGTGTTGACCACCAACGAATCCCGGCCGAACAGGCGCAACGTTCCGTCGGCGTCGAGCGAGGCGCGGTCCCCCGAGACCACCACACGCTCGCCGGCCACCTCGGGGAAGGTCTTCACCGTCGCCGCCTCGTCGTTGAAGTAGCCGAGTGGAATTCGGCCGTTGCGGGCCACCCAACCCACCTCTGGGTCACCGGGATCCAGGAACCGGGAGTAGTCGTCGGCGAGCACCAACCCACCGGCACGCAGCTGGAAGGTCTCGGCGGTCGGGGTTTCCCGCTGGGTGTGGCCGAATCCCATATTGCCGGTTTCCGAAGAGCCGAACCCGTTGATGATGGTGATCTGCGGTAAGTGCTCGAGCAGTGCGCGTTGATGTTTCGGGTTGGTGGCCGCACCACCCGTCCCGATCGCGAACATCGACGCGAGGTCATACGTTCGCCGGCCGAGCTCCTCGACGATCGGTCCGGCGTAGGCGTCGCCCACCATCGTCATCAGCCCGATCCGCTCTCGCTGCGCGGTTTCCAGCACTGCGCGCGGGTCGAAGCGTGGTTTGGTGTCGTGCAGCACCACGGTCTGTCCGGACAGCAGGCCGGAGAATGCGGTCCACAAGCCGGCGGCGTGCATCAACGGCGACACCGCGAACCACGGCGGGCCGGCGTTGGCAACTTTGTCGTGAATCTCGCTGACCCGATCGTGGTCGGCGCCGTTCATCGACGACACGTAGATATCGCCCTGGCGCCACATCACGCCTTTGGGACGGCCCGTAGTGCCACCCGTGCAGACCATCAGCAGATCGTCAGGCGATGGGGTCACGCCGTGATCGCTATCCCCCTGCTGCAGAGCATCTTCCAGTCTCACGGAACCTGGAAGCTCGTCACCCTCGCCGTCGTCGACGGAAATCAGAACCTCGGCTCGCAACACTTCGGCGAACTTGGCCCCCAGCGATCGGTGGTAGATCACCGCGCATGGCTTCAGGTAAGCCAGCAGATCGGCCACCTCACCCGGTGAGTAGTAGTAGTTCACGTTCACCGGGACCGTGCGTGCCTTGAGGCAGCCGATCACCATCTCGGGGTACAGGTCGTTGTGCATGACGAGGGCGACCACGTCCTGCCCACATTCCCAGCGGTTGAGCTCTGAACGCTCTCGGCGCGCACCGAGTCCGCGCGAGGCCAGGAAGTTCGCCAGGCGGCGGGTCTGTTCAGCCCCCTGAGCGAACGTGCTGCGGCGGACGCCGCACACCGTCATCTCGCGGTCGGGTACCGCCTCGGCGATCGCATCGACGACGGCGCCGATCGTCCATTCGGCCATGGCGCGGCTAGACCGACACCAGACCGGCGACGCCGGGCGCGGTGCGGGTCGGATCACCGAGTAGTTCAAGAGCGTTGTCGCGCATGACTTTCCGGGTGTCTTCGAGGCTGAACTCCGGGAACTGCGGGATGTCGGCGGTGAAGGTAGTCGGATCAGCCAGGCCCTCACCGTGCGGCCAGTCCGAGCCGAACAGGATCTTGTCCACACCGATGGTCTCGGCGAGCAGCAACACGTCGTCCTCGTAGTACGGCGCGATCCACACGTTGTTGCGCAGCTGCTCGACCGGATCCTCCTTGAAGTGGTACGGCGCGTTGTTGGCAGCCTTCTTCAGCCTCTTGATCAGCCGGTAGACGAAGTAGGAGCCGTTCTCGATGCTGCACACCTTGAGCTTGGGATGCCGGGTGAACACCTGGTGCACGATCATCGAGGCCATGGTGTCGTGAATCGCGCGGTCGTCCATGATCACCATGTCGAGCGGATCACGCTTGCCGAATCCCTTGAAGACGCCGCTGCCGCCCCACAGTGCCGGGACCGCCATGTATCCGGAATCCGACAGATGGAAGACCACGGCGACACCGGCCTCGGCCAGGCGGGCCCACACCGGATCGTGCGACGGGTCCCCCAGGGACCGCGGCCTGACCTCGCCGGGCACCGGAGCAGGCCGCACACATACGAGCTTGGCGCCACGGCCGATCACGAACTCGACCTCCTCGACCGCCTTCACCGGATCGGCCAACGAGATGATCGGTGCGGAAACGAAACGCCCGTCCGGCCGGTCGAAGCCCCAGTCCTCGTCCAGCCACAGGTTGAAGGCGTGCACCGAGGCCATGGTGGCCTCGATGTCGTGCTTGAGCCCCTCCTCCACCCCGCAGGCGAAAGTCGGCAGCATGAACACGGTTTCGAGCCGCTGGCGATCCAGCACTTTCACCCGGGCATCGCGATTCTGGTACTCGGGATGGTCGGAGAGCCTGTCCACCTTCATCAGCGAGGCCGGGTCCACGCCCTCGGGGATCTCGCCGCGGAACAGCAGGTCCAGACATCCCGGTTCGATGATCGGATCGAATGTGGGGTTGGGGATGAAGTGGTTGACCGTCCCGCCCATGACGGCCAGCGTGCGCTTGCCGTCCTGGACCATTTGCACGCCACGGCTGCGGAACTCCTTGGGCAGGTGCCGGGTGAACGCGTCGATGGGCTCGTAGTAGTGGTTGTCGACGTCCACGGCCAGGTATGGAAGCCGTTCGGGAGCTTCGGTCATGTCATCAACCTTCTTTCAGGGGCGGGAAATTCGGCGGCCGTTTCTCGAAAAATGCGGTGATGCCCTCTACCAGATCCGGGCGAACCATGGACTCGTGCATCAGCTTCTCGGCCCGGTCACTCACGTCGACGACGTTGTCGTTGGCGTCGCCGTAGAGCTGGCGTTTGATCACCGCCATCGACGCCGGCGAGCAGTTGCGGGCCAGGTCCTCGGCGTACGCCAGGGCGCGCGGCAGTAGATCCTCAGGCGCGACAACCTCTTTCACCAATCCGAGCTGCTCGGCTTCTTCGGCGAAGAAGGTCCGGCCCGACAGCAACAGGTCCGCAGAGGCGCCCCAGCCGGCCAGCCGGGGCAGGATCCAGGTGATGCCGTACTCGCCGATCAGTCCCCGGCGCGGGAAGGCGGTGGCGAACTTCGCCCCGGCCGCCGCGAACCTCACGTCACACATCAGGGCGTGGGTGAGGCCGATGCCGACGCATGCGCCGTTGATGGCAGCGATGACGGGCTTGCGCAGTTCAGTGAGGAAATGCGGATGCCGTTCGCCGACGATCTTGCTGACGTCGGTGTCCTCGCTGATGCTGGCGCCGAGGTCCTGCATGGCCCCCATGTACGCGCCGGCGCAGAAGCCACGCCCGGTACCGGTCAACACCATTGCCCGGACCGCCGGATCCGCTTCGGCGCGATCGAAACCGGCATAGACGCCGGCGGAGATGTCGGCACCCCAGGAGTTCAGCCGCTCCGGGCGGTTCAGGGTGATGACGGCGACGCCGGCTTCCGTGACCTCGTAGAGAACCGCCTCGGTTCCGACACTGTCAGCAACCGTCATGTGCCGATACCTCCCCGATGCCACACCCGCCGTTCAGACATACATACTGTATACCTATCGGTAGTACATTCCGCAAGCCGGGCTTTGCTGCCGCGACCTGCGCAAAGGGTGGTCAGGCGTCGATCAAACCGAGCTTGCGATAAGCGGTTTCGATCTGGGTCTTCGCGGCATCCGGCAGCCACGCCTGCGGCGGGCGGGAATGCGGGTAATCACCGATCGGCAGCCCAAGCACCGAGGCCGCGTACTTGAACGCGTCGGCCCAGTGGGTGAAATAGTCGGCTCGGCCCGGATAACAGGTGAACCAGGACCCCATGTCCAGGCTGAATCGGTCCAACCCGGACTCGCGACCGAAGTCCATGGCCTCGATCAGCCGGTCCGCGTATACGAGGTCCCAGTATTCGGTGAAGATGCGACGTTGCGGGGTTTCGTAGAGGTACCCGGCCGTGCCCAGCTGGGCCGGGCAGACTATTCCCTCCCGCAGCCAACCGGCTCGGTACACCGTGGTGTCGCATTCCCAGACCGCGAGGTAGGGCGCCAGGTCATGCAGTCGACGGCTCGCCGCCGGCCGGAAGGCGCCCTCCTTGGTGGCACACACGGCCGGGACCGCCTCGGCGATCGCGGCGCTTTCGTCCGGGGTCAGCACATAACCCGACGACGGCGAGTTGAACATCCCCAGGGCGATATCGGTGCGATCGGCGATATAGGAGAAGAAGCGCAGGACGCCCTCTCCTCCATGCGCTTCCATCATGGGCGTCTGGATGTAGACGATGTCGGCACCCGCCTGCTGAGCATGCAGCGTCAACTCCAGACAGTCCTTGGCGGAGGTCGCCGCGGTGCAGGCCTGGATCACGACATGCGGATCGATGCGGCGGCCCTCTTCGATCGCCACTTCGAGCAGTTGCTTGCGCTCGGCCAGGGTCAGCGCCCAGAACTCGGCCAACCCGCTGGTACACCACAGCATCTGGTGACCGAGGTCGCCGACACAGTAGCGCACGAGGTACCGGTAGGCGGCCCAGTCGATGTCGTCGCCGTCGGTTCCACAAAACGGGGTGTAGAGCGAGTCACCGATTCCGCGCAATGCCGAGCGAGCCCAGTCCCGCGCTTCGGCTGCTGTTGCCATTACGGCCCCCTAGGTGAAGTCCGAGCCACCGTCCACGTTGATGTTGGCCCCGGTCATGTACGAGTTGCGCTTGGAGGCCAGAAACGCTGCCACAGGCCCGATTTCGCTCGGCAGCCCGGCACGCGGCAGGTGGGCCGGATGCCCGAAATGTTCGTCGATGGCCGCCATCAACGCATACGGATCGTTGCCGTCAACGCCCACCGTGTCGGCCCAACCACGCAGCGCTTCCGACGAGATACTGCCCGGCGAAACCACATTGACCATGATCTCGTCCTCGGCCAGCAACAGCGACAGATTCTTGGAGACACTGTTCACGGCCGCCTTGGCCGCGGTGTACGCCGGTAACCGGGTGCTCTGCCGCTGGGTGGAGTGCGCCGAGAAGTTGACCACGCGCGCCCACTCGGCCTTCCGCAGCCACGGCAACGCCGCCCGCACGCAGCGCACCATGCCCATCAGACCGGCATCGAACGCCTCCTGCCACTGGTCGTCGGTCAACTCTTCGAAGTTGCCCGCAGCCCCCGGGCCGACGGTGTTGATCAGTGCGTTGAGCTCACCCCACCGCTCGCCCACCGCGGCGAAGGCCTGCTCGACCTGGGAGCCGTCTGAGGTATCGGCGACGATCGCCACCGCCTCAGGCGACCCGAGGCGCGTCAGTTCCGTTGCGGCAGCTTCAAGTACATCACGGGAGCGCCCGACGATC
This sequence comes from Mycolicibacterium senegalense, assembly GCF_019645875.1. Taxonomy (GTDB): domain Bacteria; phylum Actinomycetota; class Actinomycetes; order Mycobacteriales; family Mycobacteriaceae; genus Mycobacterium; species Mycobacterium senegalense. Next base: position 4,058,643 of record NZ_CP081000.1, read on the forward strand.
GCGATCCGCGCACCGTCCTGCGCCAGACACTGCGCGGTCGCGAAGCCCATCCCGCGGCCACCGCCCACGACGACGGTGGCCGCACCCTCGAATCCGAGATCCATGGCCGCAATGACTCCCCGGTCGCTTCGCCCCTGCCCGCCGGACTCAGGAACCGGTCCAATTGGGGGCGCGCTTCTCGGCGAAGGCGATCGCACCCTCCTTGGCGTCGTTCGACGAGAACACCGGCCCGAGGAGTTCGCCCTGCTTCTTCCACATCTCGTCGGCCGACCACTCCGACGACGACGCGATGATCTCCTTGGTCACCGCCACGGCCAGCGGGCCGTTGGCGGTGATGCGATCGGCGAGTTCGAGCGCACCGTCGAGCGCCTCGCCCGGCTCGGTCAGCTTGTTGACGAATCCCCACGCCGCGGCTTCCTCGGCGGTGAAGCTGTCGCCGGTGAGCGCAAGCTCCATCGCCTTCTGGTAGGGAATGCGCTGGTGCAGCCGCAGCAGTCCGCCACCGCCGGCCACCAGGCCGCGCTTGACCTCGGGGATGCCGAACTTGGCGACCTTGGAGGCCACCACGAGATCCGTCGCGAGGACCAGCTCGGTTCCACCCGCCAGCGCGAACCCTTCGACGGCGGCGATCAGCGGCTTGCGCGGCGGGCGCTCGGTGAAACCCGCGCCGCGACCGGGAACGTAGGGCAGTTCTCCGGCAGCGAACGCCTTGAGGTCCATGCCCGCACAGAAGTTTCCGCCCGCACCGGTCACGATCGCCACCGACAGTTCAGGGGTGTCATCGAGTTCGTCCATCGCATCGGCTAGTCCCTGGACCACCGCGAGGTTGAACGCGTTGCGCGCCTCTGGGCGGTTGATTGTGACGACGAGCGTACGACCCCGTCGTTCCGTGAGAACTGCGTCCGACATCAATGCCCCTTTGCTCGCGGCCAATAACCCGGAAAAGCCTACTATAGGTATTACAGTACAAAGGCGACACCCCGTCGTTCTGACCCGAGCGACGTATCTGAGCCAACGGCGGGAGGCACCGACAGAAAGGTGACCGGTAAGGTTGACGGCGACAAGACCCCGCGACACGCGCACATAGGCGCAGTTCAGCTGGCGGCCGGCGGTAAATTCACTGCGATTGACCCGCGGCACAGGGACGGCTTGAGCAGATTTGAATTTGATGGAGGTGCCCGCAGTGGCAAAGCAACCGACCGCCGAGAAACGTCAACGGCGCGAACGCGGGTCCATCAATCCCGAGGACATCATCAAGGGCGCCTTCGAACTTGCCGAGCAGGTATCGATCGACAACCTCAGCATGCCGCTACTGGGCAAACATCTGGGCGTCGGCGTCACGAGCATCTACTGGTACTTCCGCAAGAAGGACGATCTGCTCAACGCGATGACCGACCGCGCGCTCCGCGAATTCGTCGTCGCCACCCCCTATGTCGAGGCCAAGGATTGGCGCGAGTCGTTGGCCAACCATGCCAGGACCATGCGAAAAGCCTTCATGGGTAACCCGATTCTGTGTGATCTCATTCTCATTCGGTCGGCCCTGAGCCCTCGTGCCGCCCGCCTGGGTGTCCAGGAGATGGAGACCGCGATCTCCGGGCTGGTCGAGGCCGGGTTGTCGGTCGAGGACGCCTTCGACACGTACTCGGCCGTCTCGGTGCACGTCCGCGGGTCGGTGGTGCTACACCGCCTCTACGAGAAAAACCGGGCCAACGACAACGCCCCCGGAGATTACGAAGAGACCATGGTCATCGACCCCGAAGTCACGCCGCTGTTGGCGCAGGTGACCAACGAGGGGCATCGCATCGGCGCAGCCGACGAGAAGAACTTCGAGTACGGCCTGGAGTGCATCCTGGACCACGCGGCCGCGCGGATCGCGCAACCCACCCCTGCCGCCAAGGCCAAGCGCAAATAGGCCCAATGCCAGCCTGAGCCGGAGTCGTGCCCCTGGCCGCTCCGGCCTCGTTCCCTCACCCCCATCGCCCGGACTTGCGTTGTTGTCCGGGCGATTTCGTGTCTTCGGAAATCGAAAGCCGGCTACGTCCGACTCGATCTACCGGTTGTGTCATCCACGATTGTTACATTGACAAATGTAACAGTCTGTGGTGACGTAAATGGCGTGACCGCAGCTGCCCCACCCGACCTGCCGGCCGTTCCCAGCGGGCGTTCGCTACGCGCCGTGGTGGCAGCTACCGCCACCCGCGCGACGTTGGGTTGTCTCACCGGTGTCATTCCGATGAATCAAGCGGGCGTGTGGTTTTCCCGCGGACTGATCGCCACCATCATGGGGACGTTGGGATCGATGCCCGAGGGCACCAGGGTGATCCCGGTCCGTCAGCCCGGGCTTCGCGGTGAATGGGTGGTCGGGCCGGGGGTGAAGTTCGGTACGCGCGCCGGCTATTACGTCCACGGCAGCGCCTACGTGATCTGCTCGGCGCAGACGCACCGCAAGCTGGTGGCACAGTTGTCCGCTGCCACCGGCCTCCCGTTTTTCTCCGTCGACTACCGCCTGGCTCCCGAACACCGATTCCCAGCCGCCGCCGATGACGTCGAAGCCGGCTATCGCTGGTTACTCACCCAGGGTTATGCGGCATCGGACATCGTGATCGGCGCGGACTCCGCGGGTGGCCACCTGACCTGCGACCTCCTACTCGCGCATGCCGACGAACCCGGTTTCCAGCCCGCCGCAGTCGTGCTGTTCTCCCCGCTGGTCGACCTCACCATGGAGCTGGCCCTGCGGCAGGAAAGGATGCGGCGCGACCCGGCCATGTCCGCGGGCGCCGCGCGGCAGTTGCTCGGGCTGTACACCGTGGCGCAGGACCCCGACCACCCGCGTCTACGCCTCGACTTCGCGAAAGCTGATCGCCTGCCGCCCATGCTGGTCCAGGTCGGCGAGTTCGAAATGCTCAGCGCCGACGCCCGTCACCTCGACGCCGAGGTGAACAGGGCCGGAGGGGCGAGCACGCTGGAAGTGTGGCCCGGCATGGTACACGTTTTCCAGGCCTTGCCGCGGCTGGCACCGGAAGCACGACTCGCACTGCACCGGGCGGCGGGGTTCATCGCCTCCGCGCTGGCGGACGACCGGCTCGACCACGTGGAGGTCTGCTGATGTTCGGATTTGACCTGCTCCTCAATGCTTTTCGCGGAGAGCGGCGCTGCACCAACGCGAAAGCAGTGGTGACCGGCGCCGGAAGCGGCATCGGGCGGTCGTTCGCCCTTGAGCTCGCCCGGCGCGGCGGCGAGGTGATCTGTGCCGATATCGACCCGGACCGGGCCGACGAGACGGTGGAGCTGATCGGCGAACTGTCCAGCGGCAAGGGTCACGCCGTGGTATGCGACGTCTCCGATCGCAGCGCGATCGAACAGTTGGCCAAGCACGCCAACAGCATCTTCGGCGGCCCGCCGACTCTGGTGATCAACAACGCCGGCGTCGGCGTCGGCGGGAAACAGATCGGCGCCATCGGATTCGACGACTGGGACTGGGCGCTCGGGATCAATCTCTGGGGCGTCGTGTACGGGTGTGAGGTCTTCACCCCGATCCTGCGCGAAGCCGGCCGCGGCGGGATCATCAATGTCGCCTCGGCCGCCGGTTTCGCCGCCGCGCCCTCGATGGGGCCGTACAACGTCTCCAAAGCCGGTGTGATGTCGCTGTCGGAGACGCTCGCCGCCGAGCTCGCCGGCGCGGGCGTGGCGGTGACGGTGCTGTGTCCGACCTTCGTGAAAACCAACGTGTTTCAGGACGGCCGCATCACCCCCGGCTCGATGAACCTCAGCCGGCAACTGGCTCGATGGACGGGGCTGTCTCCGGACAACGTCGCGGCGCGCACCCTCGACGCACATGACAGTGGCCGGCTGTACGTGGTGCCACAGATCGACGCGACCGTCATCTGGCATCTCAAGCGTCACTTCCCGGGCCTCTACGTCCGCGGCGCCGGACTACTCGGCCGGGTGCTCCCCAGAGACTGAAGCCTTCCCGACAACCGCACCTACGAACTCAAGGACGCATCATGGCGATGGATCTCGACAACATGCTGCAGATGATCAAGGACCGCCAGTGGGCCCTGGTCGATATCGACTGGGACGCGCCGGGCGCCGAGCTGATCGAGCCCGAGCTGCACGCCAAGCTCAAGCCGTTCATGACCGACCTGATGTGGATCGAGAACGTCGGCGCCCGGGGTTTCGCCGCCCTGGCCAAGAAGGCACCGAATCCGACGCTCAAGAGCATCTATGAACATTTCCACGCCGAAGAGCAGAAGCACGCCAACGCCGAACTCGCCTTGATGCGCCGGTGGGGCATGCTCGAAGACGACGAGATCCCGCCGCCGAACGTCAACGTGCAGCTGGTCATCAACTGGCTGGACAAGCACTCCGACGGGATGGGCCTGACCTTCCTGGGCACCGTCATCCCGATGCTGGAGGTGGCGCTCGACGGGGCGCTGATCAAGTTCATCACCGACGAGGTCAAGGATCCGGTGGCACAGGAGGTGTTCAAACGCATCAACTCCGATGAGTCGCGGCACCTGGCCGTCGACTTCGAGGTGATGGACATCCTCGGGCATGCCGACATGCGCAAGCTGCTCATCGAGCTGGTCGGCGGCTGGATCAAACCCACGTTCCTGGTCGGTGTGCTCAGCTACTTCCCGCTGTTGAACAAGATGCGCGACAACATCGTCGCCATGGGCGTCAACGAAGACCGGCTGTACCAGGCGATGCGCAGGTTCCAAAGTGTGGGCGAGCGAAGCGAATTCGCCCGCCGGCTGCCGATGTACCGGATCATCTCGTGGCAGAGCCGCAAGGTGATCGACCGGACTTCCAAGTACCACTGGCTGGCGGATTCACTGGTCAAGATCACCGGCGCGATTCCGATGTCCCTGGTCCAGAACTCGCCCACCTGGTCGCAGGAACTGACCTACGAACCCGTCGCCTGAAGGATGCCCGACATGACTGCTTCTTCCTCGGCCGTTGCCATCATCGGCGCCGGATTCGCCGGTATCGGTGCGGCCATCCGGCTCAAGGCCCAGGGCATCGACGACTTCGTCATCTTCGAGCGCGATAACAGGGTCGGCGGAACCTGGCGCGACAATACCTATCCCGGTGCGGCCTGCGACATCCCGTCGCGGCTGTACTCGTACAGCTTCGCGGCCAACCCGGACTGGTCGCACACCTACTCGGGCAGTGCCGAGATCCTGCAGTACATCGACGGCATGGTCGAATCGTCCGGTATCGCACCGAAAATCCGCTTCGATCACAACGTCGTCGCGGCCTCCTACGACGCGGTCGCCGGTGAATGGACCCTCAACCTCAAGGGCCGGGAACCGGTACGGGCACGCAACGTCATCGTCGCTTCCGGTCCGCTGGCCAACGCCAGCTTCCCGGACATCCCCGGGATCGACACATACGAAGGCCACAAGATTCACAGCGCCCGGTGGGACCACGACTACGATTTCGCGGACAAGCGGGTCGCGGTCATCGGGACCGGTGCCAGCGGGGTACAGATCGTGCCCGAACTGGTGAAGACCGCGAAGTCGGTCAAGGTCTTTCAGCGGACCCCCGGATGGGTACTGCCGCGGGTCAATACCGCAACCGGCAACTGGCTGAAGCGCCTCTACCGTAACGTCCCGCTGACCCAGAGCCTGATGCGCAGCGCCTGGTACTGGGGACACGAATCGGTCGCCCTCGGTGTGGTCTGGGACAGCCCGTTCACCCGGATCGTCGAGGCGGTCAGCAGCGCCAATCTCCGTCTGCAGGTCAAAGATCCGTGGTTACGGCGCCAGCTGACACCCGATTACTCCGCCGGATGCAAACGGCTGCTGATGACCAGCGAGTACTACCCCGCCCTGCAGGCCGACAACTGCAAGTTGGTGACCTGGCCCATCGCCCGCCTGTCCCCCAACGGCATTCGCACCGTCGAAGGCATCGAGCATCAATTCGACTGCATCGTGTTCGCCACCGGGTTCGACGTCTGCAAGGCCGGCACCCCGTTCCCGATCACCGGGAACGACGGCCGCGAGCTGGCTGCCGAATGGAGTCGCGGCGCCTACGCCTATCGCAGTGTTGCCGTGGCCGGTTACCCGAACCTGTACTTCACCTTCGGCCCCAACTCCGGACCCGGCCACAGTTCGGCCCTGGTGTACATGGAGGCTCAGATCAACTACATCGTCGAGGCGATCTCCACGGCCCTGCGGTACGACTGGAAATCGCTGGAAGTCCGGCACGAGGCCCAGGACCGCTACAACGAGCACATCCAACGCCGCCTGCAGTCGACGACGTGGAATTCCGGTTGCCAGAGCTGGTACCTGACCGAGGACGGTTTCAACGCCACCATGTATCCCGGCTTCGCCACCCAGTACGTCAATCAACTCAAGAACGTGAATCTGCACGACTACAAGATCACCGCGCGTCGCGATGACGAGATCGCCCTGGCTCAGGTCAGCGGCGACACCGTGCCCACCGGATAGGATTCCGTGGTGGCCGAGTATCGGATTGACGACCTCGCTCGGGAAGCGGGGACGACAACCCGGAACGTACGCGTCTACCAGGACAACGGGCTGCTGCCCCGGCCTCAGCGCCGGGGCAGGGTCGCGATCTACACGGATCGCCACCTACGCCAACTGCGCGCGATCACGCGGCTGCTCGGCGAGGGCTTCACGCTCAAACACATCACGAAGTTCCTGACCGGATTGCAGCCCGGTCAGAACCTCGTCGACGTGCTGAACCTGTCCGACCTCGAGGAACTCGTCACCGCACCGTGGTCGCGCGCGGAGCCACGCACCATGTCCCTGAGCGAGCTCGAAGAACGGCTCGGCGAGCTGGACGCCTCGATGCTGAGCCGGCTCACCACACAGGGCCTGATCGCACCGACCGCCGATGCGGACATCTACGCGGTGACCGATGTCCGGCTCATCGACGACTTCGGCTCACTCGTCTGCCGGGGCATGCCGCTCGAGATCCTTCTGAAAACCAGCGCGGCGGTCGACAAGTTGCTCGACGCGGCCGCTCGTGAGCTGACTCGCGGCGGTCATACCGAAGTCGTCCGCCAGCGGGGGCCGGGCTGGTTGCCCACCAACGATGCCGAACTGGCCTGGGCCGCCGATCTGGTGGACACCATGCGCCGGGCGGCCAGACGACTCGCGCACGCCAGCTTGGATCGCGCGTTCGACGAAGCCGTCCGCGCGGAGTTGCACGAGTACCAAACTGCGGGCAAGGGCGAGCCCGACGGGGACGTCGCACCGGATGGCCCCCGCCGGGCTCACGCCAAACGCGCTAAACCTCGATGACCAGCCCGCCACCCTGACCGCCGCCGGCGCACATCGCGGCCACCCCGATACCGCCGCCACGGCGCTGCAGTTCGTAGATCAGCGTGGTCACCATGCGGGCACCGGAGGCCGAGATCGGATGGCCGAGGCTGCAACCGCTGCCGGAGAAGTTCACCAGTTCCTCGTCGATGCCGTACTTGCGCACCGCGGCGATCGGTACCGACGCGAACGCCTCGTTGATCTCCCACAGCGCCACATCCGAGGGCTTGAGCCCGGCGCGGTCGAGGACCTTGCCGATCACCTCGACGCCGCCGAGACCTGTGTCACGAGCGGCAACGCCGACCGCACCCCACGCCCGCACCTTGGCCATCACGTTGAGGTTCTCCGCGGCCGCGTAGTCGTCACCGACCAACGCGACAGCAGCGGCAGCGTCGTTGGTGCCGCTGCTGTTGCCCGCGGTGATGGAGAATCCTTCGATCTCCGGGTGCAGGACCTTGAGTTCGGCCAGCTTCTCGGCGGTGGTGCCGCGACGCGGATGCTCATCGACGCTGAACTCGATGACCGAACCGTCGGGCTGGTTGACCTTCAGCGGCACGATCTCGTCGAGGAACTTGCCCGCATCGATCGCGGCGATGGCCCGCTGATGCGACCGCGCGGCCCAGGCGTCCATGTCCTCACGGGTGATGCCGGCTGCCTGCGCGGTGTTCCAGCCGACCGTGATCGACATGTCGCGCATCGGCGCATCCGGGGTCTCGACGTGCGTCGGGGTCATCCACGGCTCGATGAACTCGATTTCCGGCCCGAACCCGGGCACTCGCCACTTCATCAGCGGCGAGGAGGACAACGACTGCACACCGCCGGCGACCAGAACCCGCTCCATGCCGGAGCCGATCTGCGCCGCGGCATTACCGATCGCAGTGAGTGACCCCGCGCAATGCCGGTTGACGGCCTGACCGGGCACCGATTCCCATCCCAGAGCGTCGGCCGCGTAGCGGGCGATATCACCGCCGCCGTAGTTCGACTCGGCGAAGATCAGATCGTCGATGGCTTCCGGTGCGATCCCGGCACGACGCACGACCTCGGGCAGGACGGTGGTGATCAGGGTTTCCGGCGGGGTGTTGACCAGGGTCCCCTTGAAGGAACGGCCGATCGCTGTGCGGGCAGCGCCCACGATGACGGGTGTTGGCATGGTTCCACCTTTACGCTATGTCTAGTTTGTGTAACGGTATCAGGACGGGTTTCTACTGCGGTTCGGGGACGTGGAAATGTTCGTCACGCAGCCGGAACGCTTCCTTGGTGCCATGCTGCGCGCGGGTCTTGACGAAGTTGAACTCGCCGGGCGAGAACTGCAGGTTGGTGCCGTAGGCGTGGAACATGTAGCTGGCCACCTCCTCGCCCTGGTAGGCCTGGCTCTGTTCGACGAGCCGGAACGCCTCCTTGGCGATCACCACCCCGTCGGCCGGCATCTTGGCCGCCTTGGCCGCCCAGTACCGCGCGCGGGCGCTCACCTGGCCGGCGTCACACGTGTCGGTGAAGATGCCGAGGTGCTCGATCGAGCCGGCCTCGATGATGTCGCCCGTCAGCAGCATCCGCCGGGCCAGCACCGGACCGAGCCGGTGGAAGAACATGTGCAGGCTGCCCAGCGCCGGGCCGAGGAACCGGGTGGCCGGCATCCCGATCTTGGTATCGCGGGCGATCACCGAGATATCGGTCATCAGCGCCATCTCGAACCCGCCGCCGAGCGCGTAGCCACTGATCTCCCCCACGGTGACCTTCGGGAAGCCCATGAAGTTGTGGTAGAAGCCAAAAGACTTGCGGTCCACGGTGAGTCGGCGCCGCTGACTCGGACGTGACTTCTTCTGCTCCTCGCGCGGACGCTCACCGCCGTACCAGCCGTAGGCATTGTTCATATCGGCACCGGTGCTGAACACGCCCTCTGCACCACGCAGCAGCACTACGGTCAAATCATCGTCGTCGGCCACGATGTCGAGGTAGCGGGCGATCTCGTCACGCATCGCCGCGTCGTAAGAGTTGCGCTGCTTGGGATTGTTCAGCGTGATGGTGGCGACGCGGTGGTCCGCATCGACCTCGAACAGCACCCGATCATCGGTCATGCGAAATCAACCTCGCTTCAATGGTTTTTCCGTCGCCGGCGGCCAGCGTGGTGCGCCGCGCGGCAGTGAGATGGTCGGCCGCGAGCTTGCCGGCCCGCGCCGTATTTCCGTCGGCGATCGCATCCACCAGCCGCTGATGGTCCCGCAGCGCGGCCCGCATGGTGGAGGCGGACATGCCCGCCTCACCCTCGCCTGTCCACACCCCGGACTCGTGCGTCGACCAGATCAGCTCCAACGAGCCGATCAGCAGAATCATGGGTTCATTGCCGCAGCGCGAAACCAACGCCTCGTGAAATCGCCGGGCGTTGGGTACGTACTGCGACATGTCGTCGTATTGCGCTGCCTGCCGGTCGATCTCATCCTGCAGGTACGGCACGACCTCGGTAGCACGGTCCGCGCGGGCAGCACACATGCCCGCGCAGATCGGTTCGAGGTGGAGCAAGGCCTCACTCACATCGGCCGGAGTGGCAGAGCGGGTCTGCAGCACCATGCCGATCATGTGGGCGGTGCGGTCGGCCGAGGGCATCTGCACCACTGCTCCGCCGACGTTTCCGCGACGCACAGAGATCAACCCGTCGGTCTCGAGTAGGTGAATGGCTTCTCGCAAAGCCGGTGGACTGACTCCGAACTCCTGGAACAGGCTCTCCTGGGTGGGCAGGATGTCCCCCTCACGCAGGCGGCCGGACAGGATGTCCTCGCGCAGCTTGGACGCGACGATCTCGGCAACCCGGGGCTGCCGGATGCGCCGTGCGCGTCCTTCCATCGGCGACCTTTCCTTGCTAACTTGTACAAGATAGTAACCGCATCGCCTACTGTATGGGCAACTGTATGGATTTGGGAAGGCTGACTCAGGTGAGTGACGGTTCCGTGACCACATCCCGCGTGGACTCCGCCCTGCGCATCACCCTCGACCGGCCAGATCGGCGTAACTCGTTGAGCCACCGCATGATCGACGACCTGGTCGACACTTTGACCGCGGCCGCCTACGACGATGCGCTGCGGGCCGTCGTGATCACCGGAGCCGGTGAGGACTTCTGCACCGGAGCCGATTGGGTCGCCACCAACGATTCCGGCCAACGGCCCCGCACCGGCGATCTGGTCCGCCGGATTCCCCACACCGCGCACCGCGTCATCGAGCTCGTCGCCACCATCCAACTCCCGGTGGTGTGCGCCGTGCGGGGGTGGGCCGTCGGGCTGGGATGCAACCTGGCGCTGGCCGCCGACTTCACCATCGCCGACGCCGGGGCGACGTTCTGGGAGCCGTTCATGAACCGCGGGTTCACCCCTGACTCCGGGGCCAGCTGGCTGTTACCACGGCTAGCTGGGGTGGCCCGGGCCAAACGAATGCTGCTGCTCGGTGAGAAGGTCAGTGGCACACAAGCCGCCGACTGGGGGTTGATCCACAGCGCGGTGCCCTCCGACGACTTGGACACCGATGTCGACAGGCTGTTGGCACGACTGGCCGCCGGACCCACCGTCGCCATCGGCCTGGCCAAGCAGGCCATCGCCTACGGCCAACACGCCACGCTGTCGCAATCGCTCAATCAGGAGCTGTCCAATCTGGAACTCTCCTGCCGCACAGCCGATTTCAAAGAAGGCCTGGCCGCGTTCCGCGAGCGACGCGACCCGGACTTTCAGGGTCGATGAACCGAAGGAAGACGATGACCACTATTGCGACCTACGACACCATCAAGTACGAGGTGGACGGACACAAGGCCACCATCACATTGAACCGACCCGATGCGCTCAATGCGCTGTCGCCGCATATGATCACCGAGCTGCGGGCGGCCTACGCCGAAGCCGAGAACGACGACAACGTCTGGCTGATGATCGTCACCGCCAACGGCCGCGCCTTCTGCACCGGCGCCGATGTCAAGGAGATCCCCGGCGACGGAAAGGTCGTCAACGAGCGGCCCTACCTGTCCACCTACGAACAATGGGAGGCACCCCAGGAGGGCACCCCGCCCTTTCGGAGCATGGCCAAGCCAGTCGTAGTGGCGATCAACGGTATCTGTTGCGGGGCCGGTTTGGATTGGGTCACCACCGGTGACATCGTGATCGCCTCGGACAAGGCGACGTTCTTCGACCCGCACGTCAGCATCGGCCTGGTCGCCGCGCGCGAGATGGTGCGCCTGGCCAAGGCGCTGCCCCGCTCGGTGGCGCTGCGAATGGCCTTGATGGGCAAGCACGAACGGATGACCGTCGAGCGCGCTTACGAACTCGGTCTGATCACCGAGATCGTCGAGCACGACAAACTGTTGGAGCGCGCCCACGAGATCGCCGACACCGTATGCCTCAACGCCCCGCTGGCAGTGCGGGGCACCCGCCTGGCCATTCACAAGACGCTGGATCTGCCGTTGCACGACGGCGAGATCCTGGCTGAGACGTTCCGTGAGCGCGTGGTCCGCACCGAGGATGCGCTCGAAGGGCCCCGGGCGTTCGTGGAGAAGCGCAAGCCCAACTGGCAGGCACGGTGATGGTCGATGAGCGCTTGCGCGAAGAGGAGACAGCTCTGATGACCATCCTTCTCGACTTCGACCACGATTCCCGCGTCGCGACCGTCACACTGAACCGGCCCGAAGCGCTGAACTCGTTCAACCGCGCGATGTGCAAGGAGATGCGCGATGCGTGGCACGCCATCAAAGACGACGAGGGCATCAACGCCGTGGTGTTGCGGGCAGTAGGCGACCGGGCGTTCAGCGCCGGTCTGGATGTGAAGTCCAGTTATGGGCAGCCCGAGATCGTCTGGAACCACGAGGATCCCGGCGAGTTACTCAGCCCGAAGTGGCAGAAGATGTGGAAACCGGTGGTGTGTGCCGTGCAGGGCATGTGCACGGCCGGGGCGCTCTACTTCGTGAACGAATCCGATGTGGTGATCTGCTCGAAGGAGGCCACGTTCTTCGATTCTCACGTGAGCGCCGGGTTGGTGTCGGCGTTGGAGCCGATCGGCCTCATGCGCCGGGTAGGGCTCGGCGATACCTTGCGGATGGCGTTGATGGGCAACGACGAACGCGTCAGCGCCGAGACTGCCCTGCGCATCGGGTTGGTGACCGAGGTGGTGGCCAGAGACCAATTGTGGGACCGGGCGAACGAAATCGCCACCACCATCGCCGCGAAACCGCCGACAGCCACGCAAGGCACCGTGAAAGCGATCTGGGAATCCTTGGACCGGCCCTACCGTGCCGCCATGGATCAGGGCCTCATCTATACCCGACTGGGCAATCCGATCGCCAAGGCGGAACTCGCCGCACGTCCCCTGCCCAAGACCGCCCCCCGGATCCGCTGATGGCTCATCCGCTCTCCCAACGCATCGACGATGTCCTCGATCTCGACCCGGCCGCGAACGCCATCCAGTACGACGGCCAGTGGTACACCTGGGGCCAGGTCGCGGCGCCGGCACGGCTCATCGCCGCGGTGTCGGCCGGCAACCGGGTCGGGATTCTGCTGCGTAACCAACCCGCCCACGTGGCGGCCCTGCTCGGCGTGCTGGCCGCCCACGGCACTGTCGTGGTGATCAATCCGTCCCGGGGCGACGAACGCACCCGCGCCGACATCGAGGCACTCGACCTTCCGGTGTTGATCGGTTCGGCGGAGGACATCACCGCGCTGACGACGCCCTCCGCCGCGACCACGACGGTAACGATCCGCGACCTCGACACTCCGCCCGAGATCCGGCGGGCCCAGAATCCGACGCCGGATGCCGGACGGCCAGGGGTAGCGGTGTGGATGCTGACCAGCGGCACCACCGGCCCTCCCAAGCGGGTGGACCTGACCTACGACATGCTGGCCCGCAGTGTGATCGGACGCGATCCCGAAAATGCCCCGACACCTACAGAATTGCGCCGTGGCGTGGCCATCGTCAACTCACCGCTGGTGCATGTCGGTGGTGTGTTCCGAGTGTTGCTGTGTATCGCCGAGGCCCGCCCCTTCGTGCTGCTGCCCAAGTTCGAGCTGGCGCGCTGGGCCGCCGCCGTACGCGAACACCGGCCGCGGGCCGTGTCGCTGGTGCCTGCCGGGCTGCGCATGGTGCTGCACTCCGACCTCACCCGCGACGACCTGTCCGGCGTCCAGGCGGTCACTTCCGGCACCGCGCCCCTGTCCGCTGACGATGCCGATGCCTTCACCGAAAAGTTCGGCATCCCGGTGCTGACCTCCTATGCCGCGACCGAGTTCGGTGGCGGGGTGGCCAGCTGGACACTTGCTGATCACCAGCAGTACTGGAAAGCCAAGCGCGGCAGCGTGGGGCGGGCCAACCCCGGCGCGCAGCTGCGGGTGGTCGGCGAGGACGGCAAGCCGCTCGGCCCCGACGAACAGGGCTTGCTGGAGGTCAAGCCGGCACAGTTCGACGCCGACGGGGACTGGCTGCGCACCACCGACCTGGCCCGCATCGACGCCGACGGATTCGTCTGGATCCTCGGCCGCGCCGACCAGGCCATCATCCGCGGCGGGTTCAAGGTGATGCCCGATGATGTCCGTACCGCCTTGGAAAGCCACCCCGCGGTACGCGGGGCAGCAGTGATCGGCATATCCGATGACCGACTGGGCGAGACTCCGGTGGCGATGGTGGAGCTGCACGGCACCACCACCGTCGACGCTCTGCTCGACTACCTGGGTGCCCGCCTGGCCCGCTACGAGATCCCCACTGACATCGCCATCGTCGAGACCCTTCCCCGAACCCCCTCGGGGAAAGCTGATCTCGGCGCCGTACGGCACCACTTCACCTCACGTGTCTGACACTGTTGCGGAGCTCCTGCGGACGGTCAGCGATCGCCCGCTGTTGGTCTGCGACGAAGAGCGGATCAGCTACGCCGAGGCGCGGCGCCGCTCCGCCGAGGTCGCCGGCGGCCTGATAGCCCTCGGCGCCGGCAAGGGCACACACGTCGGGTTGCTCTATCCGAACGGTGTCGATTTCGTAGTGGCGATGTTGGCGGTAGCCCGCATCGGTGCGGTGGTGGTGCCGTATTCCACCTTTCTCACCGCGGCCGAGCTGCACAGCCAGCTACGCGCCAGCGATACTGCGATCCTGCTGTCGGCCCGCAGTTTTCGGCACCACGATTACGAGCACCGCCTGGCAACGATCGATACTCCGTGTCTACAACATGTGCTGTTCGACCTCCCGCACGCTGACCCGCGGTTGCCGGCCGATATCGAAGCCGATGTGGACGCGTGTGACCCGCTGGCCATCATCTACACCTCGGGATCCACCGGCTCCCCCAAAGGCGTGATCCACACGCACGGTTCACTGATCGGACATCAGCGCAACCTCAACGCCATCCGCGGGCACACGGCCGACGACCGGCTGTTCTGCAACTCCCCGTTCTTCTGGATCGGCGGCTTCGCTTTCGGGCTCCTCGCCACGATGGTGGCCGGGTCGACGCTGATCTGTTCGAATGCGACCGATGCCGGTGCCACCCTCGATCTCATCGAAGCCGAGAAACCCACCACGACCAACGGTTTCCTCGCCGGCATCGCCCACCTGAGCAAACACCCCAGCTACCAGGACCGCCACTTCTCGGCGAGGCGCGGCAACCTCTACCCCATCATGGCGCCCGACTGCCGCCCCGCCGACTCGGAACTGCGGCACAACATGCTGGGGATGACCGAGACCGGCAGTGTGGTGTTGATCGATGCCGATGATTCAGATCAGCCCGAACATCGTCGCGGCAGTTACGGCCGCCCCGCGCCCGGATTCGAGACGAAGGTGTTGGCTTCGGGCGAATTATGTGTGCGGGGACCGTATCTCATGCAAGGTTATTACGGGCGCAACCGCGAAGAGTGCTTCGATGCCGACGGCTGGTTTCACACCGGCGATCTGGTGCGTGTCGACGACGACGGATACTTCTATTTTCTGGGCCGGGCCGGCGCGATGATCAAGACCGCCGGCGCCAATGTCACCCCCGGCGAAGTCGAGAAGGCGCTGGCCGATCTGGGTGTAACCGCCCACGTCCTCGGATTGCCAGACAGCGGGCGCGGGCAGATCGTAGCGGCCGTGATCGTCACCGATGACCCCGTCGACCTCGACGTGGTGCGTAGCCGGCTGCGCACCACGCTGTCCGCCTACAAGGTGCCGCGGGCATTCACGGTATGCCGCCCCGCCGACCTGCCGACGCTCTCCAGCGGCAAGCTCGACATGAGTGCACTGGCAAGGCTGTTCGATGACTGACACCATCGACGCGCTGGTGCGCGCTCATTCGTCATCGACCAAACCGGCGGTGGTCGATCCGTCGATGCGGATCGGCGCCGTCCTGGTGCCGTTGAGCACTCTGCTTCGGCCAGGGGAACTCGCGGCGCAATTACGCATGGCGTCGGTGCAGTTCCTCATCGCGGTTGACGAGTTCCGTGGGCATCGTTACCCGGTGAACCGGAATGAAGTGCCCGCGCTGCGGACTGTGTGGACCGCCGAGGAAGCACAGGGGTTCAGCGGACCACGTGCCCGGGCTGATGCGCTGGCGTCCTGCGTGCGCGAAAGCGACCCGATGGTCATCATGTTCACCTCGGGAAGCAGCGGAGCGCCTAAAGGTACTGTCCATTCGCATCGAAATGCCCTGGGAGCCGTCCGTTCTGGACTCGACGCGCGCTGTATCACCGCCGACACCCGCCTATATCTTCCGATGCCGTTCTTCTGGGTCGGCGGTTTCGGTGCCGGCATCCTCTCGGCGCTGCTCGCCGGGGCCACCCTGGTCACCGAACCGGTCCCCCGCTCCGAATCCACGCTCGAACTCCTCGAACGCGAACAGGTCACGCTGTTCCGTGGCTGGCCCGAACAGGCCGAGGCGCTGGCCCACCACGCCGCAGCCGCGGACCTCAGCGCGCTACAGCTGGGAAGCCTCGAAGCCCTCTTGCCGGACCAGATGCGGTCACGCCCCGGAGCGCGAGCGTCGTTGTTGGGGATGACGGAATCGTTCGGGCCGTACTGCGGATATCGAGTAGACACCGACATGCCGGAATCGGCATGGGGCAGCTGCGGTAAGCCGTTCGACGGCATGGACGTACGCATCGTCGACACCGAAACCGGCGCACCGGTGACCCCTGGCCAAACCGGGGCAATCCAGATCCGTGGCCCGCACGTGATGCGGGGCATCTGCCGGCGCAGCCGAGAAGACGTCTTCACCGCCGACGGTTACTACCCCACCGGTGATCTCGGCCACCTCGACGCCGAGGGATTTCTGTTCTACCGAGGCCGATCGGACGACATGTTCAAGGTCCGTGGCGCGACGGTCTATCCGAGTGAAGTGACCCGGGCGCTGCGATCTGTTTCCGGCGTCCACGCCGCCTATGTGGTCAATGTTCCCGACGGCCAGACCAATCGGGTCGGTGCGGTAGTGGTGGGCGACGGGCTGTCGGTGGAGGCGCTGCGTAACGACATTCTTTCGGCCATCAGCTCGTTCAAAGTGCCCACACTCTGGCTCGTCCTCGATGAGGACGACGTCCCGCGCGGGGCCACCGGAAAGGTCGACAACGCCGCACTGCGGGCCATGCTGGAGAGGTGCTGACCATTGACCGCCAACATCTTCGAACTGTTCGAGCTGATCGGCTATCGGGATGCCCCCGGATCGGCCGACGAGGCAGTGGTCGAGCTTCCCGTCGCCCCGCACGTGGTCAACACCAACGGCGGCCTGCAGGGCGGTCTGCTCGCGACCCTGGTCGACACCGCGGCCGGCAAGCTTGCCATGCGGCAATTGCCATCGGGGCACAGCGTGGTGACCTCGGACCTCAACCTGCGCTACCTTCGGCCGGTTACCGACGGCTCGGCCCGCGCCGTCGCCCGCATCGTGCATACCGGCAAACGGTCCATCGTCATCCAGGTCGACATCTTCACCGTCCCGGACAACGACCTGGCCGTCATCGCCACCGTCAGCTTTGCGAAGATCCAAGCCAAGGAGGCAACGTCGTGAAGCTCGGACTGTCCACACCTATCGTCATGCAGCATCCCGGTGAGTTCTCGCCGTGGGAGGCCGGCGCGGGCCCTGACGAGCTGGCACTGGTCGCCGAGACCGCCGATCGTTTGGGGTTTCACCACCTCACGTGCGCCGAGCACACCGGTATCCCCGCCTCGGCCGCCGGGGTGCGCGGGACGGTGTACTGGGATCCGCTGGCCACCTTGTCATTCCTGGCGGCCCGCACCCGCCGGATCCGACTGGCCACTGCCGTGGTGGTGCTCCCCTATCACCACCCCGTGGCGCTAGCGAAGAGCTATGGCACCCTCGACCGGCTCAGTGGCGGGCGCGTGATCCTCGGTGTCGGCGTCGGATCTCTGACCGAGGAGTTCGAACTGCTCGGTGCCCAGTTCGACGACCGCGGGGCCGCGGCCGACCGCGATATCGCCCGACTGCGGGCCGCGTGGGGTCAGCCGGTGGTCGACGGCTTTGCGATCGAACCGCACGCCACGACCACCGACCTGTCGGTCTGGGTGGGCGGGCGCACCAAACGCTCGCTGCGTCGGGCTGTCGAATTGGGCACCGGCTGGATGCCTTTCGGCCTCTCGGCCGACACGATCGCCGAGCTCCTCGCGCCGCATGACCTGCCCGCGGGTTTCGACGTCGTCCTGTCCCCCGGTGCGGCGCTGGACCCGTTGGGCGATCCGGACGCCGCACGCGGGCGTCTGAGCCGGTTGCGCGACGTCGGAGCCACCATCGCCAACTGCTCGGTGCAGGCCCGCAATGCCGAACACTTCTGCGAGCAGCTCGCGGCGCTGCAGGCGATCGGCGAGGATCTGTAGTCATGCAATGTTGACCATTACACGATGGCGTTGGTCCGCAGCTCGGAGATCTGTGCGGCGTCATAGCCGACCTCGGCGAGCACCTCGTCAGTGTGTTCCCCCAACAGCGGAGCCCGCCGGCGGATCGTGCCCGGTGTCGCCGACATCCGGAACGGGGTTTCGATGATCGGCACGTCCCGTGAGGCTCCCGGATACGGGACCCGCTGCAGGTAACCCATGGCCTGAATGTGCGGATCGTCGAGCACATCCTGCGTGGAATGTAACGGTGCGGCCGGCATTTTCGCCTTTTCCAACAGTTCCAGTACTTCGGCCTTGGTCTTGTCTGCGCACCAGTCGGCCATGATGTCGTTGAGAACATCGCCGTTGGCCCAACGGGTGTCGTCGTTGGCGAACCGCGGATCGTCGAACAGTTCCTCGCGCCCGACCAGTCGGCACCAGCGCTTGAACATGGGCTGACCCGCCACCTGAAGCAGAACCCATTGATCGTCGGCGGTGCGATACAGATCGCACGGCGCCACCGACGCGCCCTGGTTGCCCATCCTGGGCTTGTCGACCTGCAGCAGTTCCCGCTCGATCAGGAACGCGTTCGACAACATCAGGGCGGTCGGCAACAGGGCCCCCTCGACGTGCTGGCCCTCACCGGTCTTGTCGCGGTGATACAGCGCCATCATCACGCCGATCGCCAGAGTCAGCGCGGTGCCGAAATCCGCGTAGGGCACCACGGTTCGGATCGGCTGATCCGGCAGGCCCTGCCGGTAGACCGCCCCCGACATCACCTGCCCGGCGCCGTCGAAGCCGATCTTGTCGCTGTACGGCCCGCCTTCACCGTAGGCGGTGGCGCTGGCCAGGATGATGTCGGGCTTGACTGCCTTGAGCGTCTCGTAGTCCAGTCCGCTGGCCCGCATCCCGGCTGCCGGCATGTTGGCGATCACGATGTCGGCCTGGGCCACCAGGCGGCGGGTGATCTCGGCGCCCTCAGCGGTGGTGGAGTCCAGCGTCAGTGAGCGCTTGTTGCGGTTGCACTGCAGGAAGGTGCCACCCTCCCCGCCCTCGGTGACGGCCTGCACCCAACGGTCTTCCCCGCCTTCGCGTTTCTCCACGCGCAACACGTCGGCACCCATGTCGGCCAGGATCGCGCTGCACCACGGTGCGGCGATGAACCGACCGTAGTCGAGCACCCGGATCCCGTCGAGAACCCCTGCCATACTCGCTCGCCTTCCTTCGGCGAGCAGACGCGTATGTACCCATTTCCGGCTGAAATCGGGTACATACGCGTCTGCTCGCGGGTCAAAGTTGCCTCTACTCGAGCACGCCCATGCGGTGGAGGTGTTCGGTCAACGGTTTCGACGCCGCGCACAGATGCTCGGCCATGGCGTCGCGGGCCGCTTCCCCGTCACGTGCCCTGAGCGCGGCCAGTATCCGGCGGTGGTCATGCGTGGACTGCTGAGGCCAGCCTTCGACGGTCGGATACACCGATTCCAGTGCGTAGCGGGTGATCTGGGACATCAGCTGGGCCAGCTTCGGCGATTCGGCGGCCCGGTTCACACCGCGATGGAAGGCGTGGTTGAGCCGGACGGCCGCGTCGTGATCATCGCGGGCGTAGGCGTCTTCCAGCTCCCGCTGGATCCGGTCGAGTTCGTCGAGTTGCCCGTCGCTGATCTGGCCCGCGGCCCGCAAAGCCAGCTGCCCACCGATGTGGGCCTGCACGCCGGCCACGTCGTCGATGTCACGGCGGGTGACCGGCAGCACCAGAAATCCACGCCGGGGTTGTTGGGTCAGCAGCCCTTCGGTGCGTAGGCCGAACAACGCCTCGCGCACCGGCGTCACGCTGATGCCCAGTTCGTCCGCGAGCTGCTCGAGGCGGATGTATTTGCCGGCCGGATAGGTGCCGTCGAAGATCCGTCTTCGGATCAGCCGGGCCACATCCTCGGCCAGCTGCGGCCGCGCGGCGAAATCGGGTATGGACACGGCTCAGACCCGATAGTCGGACAACAGTCGCTTGCTGATGATGTTCTTCTGGATCTCGCTGGTGCCCTCGCCGATCAGCAGGAAGGGAGCATCGCGCATCAGCCGCTCGATCTCGTACTCCTTGGAATAGCCGTAGCCGCCGTGGATCCGGAAGCTCTGCTGGGTGACTTCGGAGCAGAACTCGCTGGCCAGGTACTTCGCCATCCCGGCGGCGACGTCGTTGCGTTCACCGGAGTCCTTGAGCCGGGCGGCGTTGACCATCATCAGGTGGGCCGCTTCGACTTTCGTCGCCATCTCGGCCAATTGGAATGCCACCGCCTGGTGTTCGGCGATCGGTTTGCCGAAGGTCTCCCGCTGCTGTGCGTAGCGGACCGCCAGTTCGAAGGCCCGGATTCCGACACCGCAGGCGCGAGCCGAGACGTTGACGCGCCCGACCTCGACCCCGTCCATCATCTGGAAGAAGCCCTGGCCGGTGACGGCGCCGAGCACGTCGTCGGCACTGGCCCGGTAGCCGTCGAAGATCAGCTCTGTGGTGTCGATGCCCTTGTAGCCCAGCTTGTCGAGCTTGCCCGGGATGGTCAGGCCGGGCACGACTTCGCCGAAGCCGGTGGGCTTTTCGACGAGGAACGCGGTCAGGTTTCGGTGCGGCTTGTCCGCACCCTCGTCGGTGCGTACCAGCGCCGCCACCAGCGTCGAGCTACCGCCGTTGGTCAGCCACATCTTCTGGCCGTCGATCGTGTACGTGCCGTCGTCGTTCTTCTTGGCCCGGGTACGGATGGCCGCCACGTCGGAGCCCAACTCGGGTTCCGACATCGAGAACGCGCCCCGAGTTTCGCCGGTGGCCATGCGTGGCAAGAACTTCCGCTTCTGGGCGTCGGTTCCGTGCTGCCGGATCATGTAGGCGACGATGAAGTGGGTGTTGATCACCCCGGACACGCTCATCCAGCCGCGGGCCAGTTCCTCGACGCACAGCGCGTAGGTGAGCAGCGATTCGCCGAGCCCGCCGTACTCCTCGGGAATCATCAGCCCGAACAGGCCCATGTCCTTCATTTGGTCGACGATGGCCTGGGGGTAGGTGTCGGAGTGCTCGAGTTCCTGGGCCGTCGGAATGACTTCCTTGTCGACGAATTGCCGTACCGTCGAGACGATCTCGGTCTGGAACTCGGTGAGCCCCAGGGTCTGGGCAAGTCTGGTCATGACACCCTCTCGAAAACCGCGGCGAGCCCCTGCCCGCCGCCGATGCACATGGTTTCCAGGCCGTACCGGGCCTGACGCCGATCCAGTTCCCGGGCCAGCGTGGCGAGCATCCGCCCGCCGGTGGCCCCGACCGGATGTCCCAGCGAGATACCGGATCCCCGGACGTTGGTGCGCTCGAGGTCGCCCTCGCCGAACTTCCATTCCTTCATCACGGCCAGCGCCTGGGCGGCGAACGCCTCGTTGAGTTCGATGAGGTCGATGTCGCTCAACTGCAGATCGGCCTTGGCCAGGGCCACCTCGGTGGCCGGAACCGGCCCGATGCCCATGACATTGGGCGCGACGCCCGCCGAACCCCACGACACCATGCGCACGAGTGGCCGCAGACCGAGCTCGGCCGCCTTCTCCGGGGTGGTCACAATGCACATCGACGCGGCATCGTTCTGACCGCTGGAGTTGCCCGCAGTCACGGTTGATTCCGGATCCTGCTTGAGCAGAACGGGTTTGAGCTTGGCCAGGGCCTCCACCGTGGTGTCCGCCCGCGGGTGCTCATCGGTGTCGATCACCGTGTCGCCCTTACGAGAGCTGACCGTCACGGGAATGATCTCCTCGGCCAGAACGCCGGATTCCTGGGCCGCCACGGCGCTGCGATGCGAGCGCACCGCGAGCTCGTCCTGCTCGGTGCGGGTGACGCCGTATTCGCGGCGCAGGTTCTCGGCCGTCTCCAGCATTCCGCCCGGCACCGGATAGAACTGCCCACCGGCGGTGGTGCGTCCGCGTGCCAGCCCGTCGTGAATCTGGACACCGGTACGCGCTCCGCCCCAACGCATGTCGGTGGAGTAGAACGCGACGTTGCTCATGCTTTCCGCACCACCGGCCACCACCAGATCGTTGTCACCGCTGCGTACCTGCAGGCAGGCCTGGATTACGGCCTGCAGCCCGGACCCGCAGCGCCGGTCGACCTGCATGCCGGGAACCGTCACCGGTAGGCCGGCGTCGAGCGCCACCACGCGGCCGATGGCCGGAGCTTCACTGTTGGGATAGCAGTGCCCCAGAATCACATCCTGTACCTGCTCCGGTCCCACACCGGTGCGCTCCAGCAGACCCTTGAGTGCGGCGACGCCCAGTTCGACGGCGGTGAGAGACGCGAACATGCCGCCGTAGCGGCCGATCGGGGTGCGGACCGGTTCGCAGATAACCGCGTCGCGGGTCATACGTGCCGACCTCCGGTCACCTCGAGCACGGTACCGGTCATGTACGACGACAGGTCGCTGGCCAAGAACAGTGCCACCTTGGCCACCTCGTCGGGTTCGCCGGCACGGCCCATCGGAATCTCGGCCAGCTTCTGATCCCAGATCCGTTGCGGCATGGCCTCGGTCATCGCCGAGCGGATCAGCCCCGGCTGGATCGCGTTGACGCGGACCCCGAGATGGGCAAGCTCCTTGGCCGACGCCTTGGTCATGCCGACGATGCCGGCTTTGGCAGCCGAGTAGTTGGTCTGGCCGACCAAGCCGACCTTGCCCGAGATCGAGGACATGTTCACGATCGCGCCGCGCTTGTTCTCGCGCATGATCGCCGCGGCCGACTTGGTGCCGTTCCAGGTGCCCTTCAGGTGCACGGCGATGACCTGGTCGAACTGCTCCTCGGTCATCTTGCGCAAGGTCGCGTCACGCGTGATGCCCGCGTTGTTCACCATGATGTCCAGCCCGCCGAATCGCTCGACGGCGGCCCGCACGAGCGCCTCCACCTCGGCGGACGATGTCACGTCGCAACGAACCGCGGTTGCCACGTCGGGGCCACCGAGCTCCTGGGCGGCCGCCTCGGTGGCTTCCAGGTTGACGTCGCCGAGCACCACTCGAGCACCCTCGCCGATGAAGCGTTTCGCGATGGCCAGGCCCAGACCCTGGGCACCGCCTGTCACCACTGCAGTCTGACCGGTCAGCAACGACACCTGATCACCTAACTTTCGATCGCGGGGGCTCTGTCTGGCCCAGATCATATTTCATATACGATATTGGAGATTCATCGCCCCTGCGGATTCCGCGCGACGAAATGGAGCTCACCTGTGACCACGACCGCGGCCACTACAGAAGTCAGCGACGAGGACTTCGCCGAGATCCTGGCGCAGACCCGCAGCTTCATCCGTTCCGCCGTGATGCCCCGCGAGAACGAGATCCTGGCCACCGACCAGGTACCCGACGATCTGCGCGACCAGGCCAAGGACATGGGCTTGTTCGGTTACGCGATTCCCCAGCAGTGGGGTGGCCTCGGCCTCAACCTGGCCCAAGACGTCGAACTGGCAATGGAATTCGGCTACACGTCGCTGGCCTTGCGATCGATGTTCGGCACCAACAACGGCATCGCCGGGCAGGTCCTGGTGGGTTTCGGCACCGATGAACAGAAGTCCCGGTGGCTGGAAGGCATCGCCTCCGGTGAGGTGGTCGCCTCGTTCGCCCTCACCGAACCCGGCGCCGGGTCCAACCCGGCGGGCCTGCGTACCAAGGCCGTTCGCGACGGGGACGATTGGGTGATCGACGGCCAGAAGCGGTTCATCACCAACGCGCCCACTGCCAATCTGTTCGTCGTGTTCGCCCGCACCCGCCCTGCCGATGCCGACGGCCCGGGCATCGCAGTGTTTCTCGTGCCGGCCGATACCGCCGGCGTCGAAGTCGGCGCCAAAGACGCCAAGATGGGTCAGGAAGGCGCCTGGACCGCCGACGTGAACTTCACCGGCGTTCGGGTGCCGAACAGCGCACTCGTCGGCGGCAGCGAAGACGTCGGCTACCGTGCCGCGATGACCTCCCTGGCCCGCGGCCGGGTCCACATCGCGGCACTCGCGGTCGGATCCGCTCAACGCGCGCTCGACGAGTCCGTCGCCTACGCCGCCGCGGCCACCCAGGGCGGCCAGCCGATCGGCAGCTTCCAGCTGGTGCAGGCGATGATCGCCGATCAGCAGACCGGGGTGATGGCCGGCCGGGCCCTGGTGCGTGACGCCGCGGCCAAGTGGGTGTCCGGCGAGGACCGACGTATAGCGCCCTCAGCGGCCAAGCTGTTCTGCACCGAAATGGCCGGTAACGTCGCTGATCTCGCGGTGCAGATCCACGGCGGCACCGGCTACATGCGCGAGGTCCCGGTCGAGCGCATCTACCGCGAGGTCCGGCTGCTGCGCCTCTACGAGGGCACCAGCGAGATCCAACGACTCATCATCGGCGGCGGGTTGGTCAAAGCCGCCCAGCGCCAGCACTGAATCACGCACTCATCAAGGAGAATCCATGACCGAGCGGCTCGCCGGAAAAGTCGCGTTCATCACCGGAGCTGCCCGCGGGCAAGGACGTGCCCATGCGGTGCGCATGGCCAAAGAGGGCGCTGACATCATCGCGGTCGACATCGCCGGGCCGTTGCCGCCGAGCGTGCCCTACGACTCGGCCACCCCCGAAGATCTGGCCGAGACCGTGCGCCTGGTCGAGGCCACCGGCAAGCGCATCATCGCCACCGCCGCCGACACCCGCGACCACGACGCGTTGAAGACCATCGTCGGCAAGGGCGTCGCCGAGTTCGGTCGTCTCGACGTGATCGTCGCCAACGCCGGTATCACGGTGCCCGAACCCTGGAACGAAACCACCCCTGAATCATTCCGGGACGTCATGGACATCAACGTCACCGGCACCTGGAACACCGTGATGGCCGGTGCCCAACACATCATCGACGGCGGACGCGGCGGGTCGATCATCCTGATCAGCTCGGCTGCCGGAATCAAAATGCAGCCGTTCATGGTGCATTACACCGCCAGCAAGCATGCCGTCGCAGGCATGGCCCGGGCTTTCGCAGCGGAGTTGGGTAAGCACAAGATCCGGGTGAACAGCCTGCACCCAGGCGCGGTCAACACGCCGATGGGAACCGGTGACATGCTGGCCGCGCTGAACCGGGCCAATGACACCAACCCCGGCCTGATGCAGATGGTGACGCCGTTCCTGCCGGATTACATCGCCGAACCCGAGGACATCGCCGACGCCGCGATCTGGCTGGCCAGCGACGAGTCACGATATGTCACCGCCAGCCGGGTGGCGGTCGACTTGGGTTCCACGCAGTTCTAGCCGGCATGTCGAACGCCACGGATTTCGCCGTCGGCCTGGCCACCGGGCTGGAGGCCTACGGTGATCGGCCGTTCATCGAGTTCGCCCGGAAGTGGTATTCGGGCAACGACATCACGCGGTTCATCGAGCAGGTCTCGGCTGCGTTGCAGGAGGCAGGCGTCAAGCCTGACGAACCCGTCGGCATCGTGGTGCGCAACCGCATCGCGCATGCCGCGACGATCCTCGGGTTCATCGCATCCCGCCGCCCGGTGGTGATGGTCTACTCCTATCAGTCCGCCACCGCGATTGCCCGCGATGTCGAACACTTGGCGCTGCCGGCGATCATCGCCGATCTCGACGACTGGACACCCGAGCTGCGCGGCGCGGTAACCTCCTGCGGGGCAGCCGGTCTCGTGCTTTCCGGCGATCCGCTGCGGGTCGGCGTGACCACATCGCGGCAACCGGGCAGCAGGCACGACCCGGCGCTAGAACAATCCGGTCTGCACATTCTGACCAGCGGTACCACCGGCCCACCCAAGCGAATCCCGGTCGCCACCAACGTGCTTGCCCACACCGTCCTGAGCATGACGATCGGTGCGGGCACCGAAGCAGTGGGTCCCGACACGCCGCCGGCGCTGGTGTACTGGCCGTTCGGCAGCATCGGCGTCTGCCAATTGCTGGCCGCGCCCTGCTCCGGCAAGCGCATGGTGTTGCTGGAAAAGTTCAGCGTCGCCGAGTGGGTCGAGGCGATCAAGACCTACCGAATCACCCGCGCGGGTGTGCAGCCCGCGATCCTGCGCATGCTGCTGCAGGCCGACGTACCTCCCGAAGATCTGGCGTCGCTGGAGGGACTGTCCGGCGGCTCCGGGCCGCTGGAGCCGGAACTGCGGGCGGAGTTCGAGGGTCGCTACGGGATACCGCTGCTGTGGGCTTATGGGGCAACCGAATTCGCCGGATCGGTGTGCAGCTGGACACCCGAGTTGTACCGCCGATACGGTGCGGACAAACCCGACAGTGTCGGACGGCCGCTGCCCGGCGTCCGGGTCCGTATCGTCGATCCCGACACCGCCACCGAAGTGCCCGCCGGGACCGTCGGTGTGCTCGAAGCCGCCGTCGCCGTCATCGGACCGGACTGGGTGCGCACCACCGACCTGGCTTCGGTCGACGAAGACGGATTCGTCACGCTGCACGGCCGCGGCGACGGCGCGATCAACCGGGGCGGCTTCAAGATTCTCCCGGAAACTGTACGGCGGGTGTTGATCTCGCATCCCAGCGTGCTCGACGCCTGTGTGGTGGGGGTCCCGGACGCCCGCCTGGGGGCGGTGCCGTTCGCCGCGGTCGAGCTCAGACGCGACGCCGTCACTCCCACCGAAGCCGAACTGAAAGACTTGGTGCGCACGGAGCTGCCGAGCCATCACGTCCCGGTGGCCGTGGCGGTGGTCGATGCGCTCCCCCGCAACGCCGCCCTCAAGGTGCGGCCGGCAGACGTCGCTGCGTTGTACACCCCGTGAAGTCTTCGCGAGCAGACGCACATGTACCGGAATCCTCGGCGTGTCGGGTACATCCGCGTCTGCTCGCCGGACTGAGTCAGGCCGTGCCGAAGGTGCGGGCGAGGAACTTCAGCTGGTCTGAGGCAGCGGTGTCGAACCAGTCATGGCCCGGCCACACGTCGA
The DNA here is from genome assembly GCF_019645875.1 of Mycolicibacterium senegalense. Classification (GTDB taxonomy): domain Bacteria; phylum Actinomycetota; class Actinomycetes; order Mycobacteriales; family Mycobacteriaceae; genus Mycobacterium; species Mycobacterium senegalense. The sequence goes on from NZ_CP081000.1 coordinate 4,085,637, forward strand.
AGTGGTCGCACGGGTAGTGATGAACCTGAGCCCTGGCCTGCACTGCCGTCTTCATCACCGAGTTGGCCGGCACGAACCGGTCGAAGTCGGCAATCTGGATCAGCACAGGGCATTTCAACGCCTTGGCTGCCGCACCGGTGCGGATCTGCACCAGCTCCATCCCGATGGCGGAATCGACTTCGTTGCGCCAGGTCGGGCCCGCGATCGCGAGGTAGCTGTCATACGCGCCGTCCAGCGCCAGTGCGCCCGGCTCCCCCGGCTCGGCCGCCAGCGGCATCAACGTCGGTGTTCGACCGGCGGCCACCGCCACACGACTCTTCACTCCTGCCAGGGTCCAGCGCAGTGCCGACGCCACGTCACGGTGCGCCACCGCCGCGCGGCTGGCGGCCAGGCCACTGGTCAGCGGGGTCATCCCGATGACCGCGGCCACGTCGGTGCACTGAGCAGCCACCCGCAGGACATGACTGCCCGAAAATGACGAACCCCACAACACCACTCGCCGAGGGTCCACCCCTGGTAGCCGTTGTGCTGCGGCAATGGCCGCACCGTAATCCGCCAGCTGACGTTCGACCGAAACACTCTGCCGCGGTTGCCCTCCGGAGGCTCCGAAGCCGCGGTAGTCGAAGGCCAGCACATCCAGGCCCGCCGCGCTGAACCGCTCTGCGAAGGGCTGCAGGCCGGAGTCTTTGGTGCCGCCGAACCCGTGGGCCATGACCACTACCGGACGCCCCGTCGGCCCGGTGAACCCGTCACCGTCGGCAGCGAAATGCCAACCGCTGCACCGGTCACCACCTGAATAGAAGGTCAGCTCGGTGTAAGTCATGCCGACACCCCGATGGTCGCGCCGGCGCTGTCGGCCGCCCTCTTCGCCCCGGCGGGCAATTCGCGCATCCGGATGTCGTGCTCGTAGTAGAAGTAGTCCACTTGCTGGGTATGCCGCGGACGGTCGGTGCAATGGCCCGCGTGCAGTTGCTGATCGGCATCGATCACCCGCTCCATGTCCGCCGCCGGCGGCAGGGCATAGCGTCCGACCGCATACGCCGCCAACAACCGGGACTGGCACTCCACGAACGGGAACAGCGTCGGGATCGCCTGCGCGAACCCCATGAACACCAGATCTTCCATCCCGGGCTTGAACATCCGCTTGTAGAGCCGGATGTGGTTGTCGGGCGCACTGATGAGATCCGGGTCGAAGAACGGGAAGGTGATGTTGTAGCCCGTCGCGTAGACGATCACGTCGAAGTCATCGCTGGTTCCGTCGTCGAAATGCACGGTGGCACCGTCCAACCGGGACACATTCGGCTTCGGAATGACGTCGCCGGAGCCCAACCGCAGCGGCAACTCCACCGACTGCGTCGGGTGCGCTTCGAAGAGCTTGTGGTTGGGTGCGGGCAGTCCGTACATCGTCGGATCGGTGCCGAGCATCGGGCCGATCAGCTGGACCAGCTTGCGCTGCCACGACAGCGGCAGGTACGGGTTGGTACGGAAGTACTTGTCCCCCGGTTGTCCCGCAATGTATTTCGGTACGATCCAGGCACTGGAACGGGTGGACAGGGTGACCTTGTTCTGCAGCGACTTGGACGACAACTCCACGGTGATATCGGCCGCGCTGTTCCCGATGCCGACCACGAGAATTCGTTTGCCGGTCAGCTCGAGCGGTTCCTTCGGGTCGATGTAGTGGTGCGAGTGAATCTCTTCACCGGTGAACGTCCCGGGAAACTCCGGCAGTCGCGGATCCCAGTGATGCCCGTTGGCGACGACAAGCAGATCGAACTCGCGCCGCGTGCCGGCCTGATCTTCGATCTCCCAGCCGCCCCCGTCGATGCGGGCCGCATGTACGACGCCGTTGTTGAACTCGATGTTCTCCAACAGTCCGAACGCGTTCGCGTAGGAGTCCAGATAGGACTTGATGTCGGAGTGATGCGGGAACGATGGGAACTGCTCCGGGATCGGAAAGTCCTTGAACGACAACCGATGTTTGCTGGTGTCGATGTGCAGCGAGCGGTATGCGCTGCTGTGACCGTTCGGATTGCCGAAGGCCCAGTTCCCCCCGATGCGGTCCGACGTCTCGAACGTCGTGTAGGGCACCCGGTAATCCTTGAGCATCTTCCCGGCGGTGAGCCCGCTGATACCCGCGCCGATGATCGCGGTCCGAGGCAGTGAACGCTGCAACCCTGTGCTCCTTCACGTTGTGATCCAGAACACTAGCAGCGGGCTTTGACGCTCGTCAATGAATTCTGACAACTGTCAGACAGTCCGCGAGCAGACGCAAAACTGCACCAAAACACCACATTTTGGGCAGTTCTGTGTCTGCTCGCCGGAGGTGGGTCAGCCGATGAAACGGACGATCGACTCGGCGACTGCCGCAGGCTTGTCCGAACCCTCGATCTCGACGGTCACCGTCATGGTCGCCTGCACCGCACCGTCGAGCTGTGCGACATCGGTGATCGCCGCACCGGCACGAATCTTGGCGCCGACCCGAACCGGCGTGATGAAGCGAACCTTGTTGTATCCGTAGTTGACCGCCAACTTGACGTTGTCGACCCGGTACAGCTGATGAGTGAAATGGGGCAGCAGCGACAGGGTCAGCAGCCCGTGCGCGATGGTCCCGCCGAACGGTCCGCCTGCCGCCTTCTCCGGATCGACGTGGATCCATTGATGGTCGTCGGTCGCATCGGCGAACAGATTCACCCTTTCCTGGGTGACCTCCATCCACTCGGTGGGACCCAGCTCGCTGCCCTTTGCCGCCACGAACTCGTCAAGACCGCTGAAGACTTTCACGCTCACTCCTCTCGAACCGTGGTCAGAAGACTACGGTCTGATTCCCGAACCGGATTACGCGGTCCTCACAGTGCCACAGCACTGCACGGGACAACACCAACCGCTCCACGTCCGCACCCAAGCGCACCAGATCACCGACTGAATGGCGGTGATCCACACGGACCACATCCTGTTCGATGATGGGCCCCTCGTCGAGGTCGCCCGTGACGTAATGCGCTGTCGCGCCGACCAACTTGACCCCGCGCTCCTTGGCTCTGCGATACGGCGCCGCACCGATGAACGCCGGGAGGAAGGAATGGTGGATGTTGATCAGCGGGCAGCCCACGGCTTCCAGGAATTCGGGCGTCAAGATCTGCATGTACCGGGCCAGCACCACCAGATCGACGTTGCCACGCAACAACTCCAGGATCCGTTGCTCAGCCTCTGGCCGGTTCTCACGGGTCGCCGGCACGTAGAGGAACGGCACACCGAACGCGCGCACCTGATCGGCAAGATCGGGATGGTTGGAGATGACCATCACCACCGACATGTCGAGTTGACCCCGCCGGTTGCGCCACAACAGATCCAACAAACAGTGGTCCTCGCGGGAAGCCATCAGCGCCACCCGCTTCGGCTTCGACGCCTCTGTCAGACGGAAGTCCATCTCGAACGGCTCGGCCACCTGCCGCCGGAAGTCCCGCTCTAGTTCGTCACGCACCGCGGCCAGCCCGGGGAGGTGGAAGATCGTGCGTTGCATGAAGGTGCCGCCGGACTGCTCGGTGGAGTGTTGATCCAGCGAAACGATATTGGCCCCGGCGCCGGTGAGAAAGCCGCTGATCGCCGCGACCAACCCGGGACGGTCCGCGCACCGCAACAACAGCCTGCCGACATCGTGCACCGGCAGGGTGGCGGCTTTCGGATACTCCTCGGTCATCACCAACAGAATCTCATCTCGGCCGTCGCGCCGAGCCGCAACCCGCCCACGCCTCACCGATCCGACAGCCGAGGGCGGATGCGAAGTCGGCCACCATTCAGCGCGGCACGCTACCTCCGGTGGGCTGGCTGGGAGTGACGACAGCAAAACGATGCCCCCACTCGCAGACACCTCCCATTCGACATCGACGTCAATTCACAGTTTTTGCCGTACGCGAGTTCAACCGGCACTTATACGGCATAAACAGCCAACGTTGAATTTGCCAAAATTGCATGTACCCGTGAGTAAATCGGCGACCGCCACACAGAATTAACCGGACGCCTGGACAAGCTTTCCGCGCTCGCTGGAATTTCACGGGTAAGCGGCGCGATACTCATCACACGTATTCGCACAACGCGTGATGCGCACCAATTCAGCCACTCCAGTCGGAAGGTGTGGCTGACCGACGAAATGGATTCCAGATGACCGCTCCCCAACTCGAAGCCGCAGGCCGCACCTCCGTCGCACTGGACGAAAGCCCAAGCTGGTGGGACCCCGACAGCGAGTGCACGATCGTCGTGGCCCGACCCGGCGCGGAGCGTGAACTGTGGAACGAATATGTCCGCGGGGCGCAAGCCAATTACCGCAAACACGGTGTCGAAGTGGCGCTGGACGCGAAAGCCCTAGAGACGGGCGATGATACAGCGCTGTTTTGCGTCGGCATCAACACCGCCGGCCGCATTGTCGGCGGGCTTCGGGCCAAAGGGCCCTACCGTAGCGTCGACGAAAGCCACGCCGTCGTCGAATGGAGCGGGCAGCCAGGGCTGGATTCGGTCCGCAAGATGATCGCCGACCGCCTGCCGTTCGGAGTGGTCGAGATGAAGACCGCCTGGGTGTGCGACGACCCCGATCAGAGCCGGGCACTCACCGATACGCTGGCGCGTATGCCGCTGCATTCCATGACAATGCTTAACATTCAGTTCGCAATGGCCACGGCAGCGGCATACGTCCTGAAACGCTGGCTGTCATCGGGCGGAGTGCTGGCATCCAAAATCCCGGCAACTCCATATCCGGATGAGCGATACCAGACCAAGATGATGTGGTGGGATAGCCGCACATTCGCCAATCACGCCGATGCTGGGCAGCTGGCACGTTACTTCACCGAAGCCCAGCGAATCACTCCACGCACGGGAGCAACCGACATGGACGCCCTTACGTCCGCCGCGGCGGGACGATGAGCCGCGACAACCGCACAGAGACGACATGAATTCGGAGTTGAGCGACCTCAACGACCCTGATCGATCTCGAGCCGCCTTCGACGAAGCGACGCGTTGGGCCTACCACCCGGGGCGAAACGAACTGTCACCCCGCCGTGCCGACGAGCCGCGCGAACTGCAGTACGCTTTTCGCAGGTCGACCGGCACCGAGCGCGACAAATCACAAGCGCTGGTGCTGAGGTTGTCCTACGCGCCGCGTCCGACCGTACGCAGCAGGCGCCGAGCCCGGACGGGTCGACGCTGCGGTACGGCTGAGGCACGTGCTGAGGGATAGGCGGAGGTATCTGGTGCCAGGCAGTCTCGAGCTGCTCGTCACATCGGTTGCCACGCAACTGATGGCGGTGGACGCCGCGACTTCGGTCGCGGTGAGCCAGCAGGTGCTCGCCGAGCTGGTTTCGTTCTTCGACGTCGACGTGAGCTTCTTGCGGCACAACGACCACGAGGCCCATGCCACCCGGTTGGTTGCCGAGTGGCCGCCGCGTCCGCCGGAAGCTCCGACCGACCCGATCGCGGTCATCCACTTCGCCGACGCCGATCCAGTGTTCGCGATGGCCGAGCACCTCAAGGAGCCGGCGGTGTTCCGTCCGGAGCCGGCCACCGATGACTACCAGCGCACGATCGAGGCGGGCCGGCACGTGCCGAGCACGTCGATGGCCTGTGTGCCGCTGCTGTCGGGCGACGTCACCACCGGTGTCCTGGGGTTCGTCAAGTTCGGCGACCGCGAGTGGCTACCCGCAGAGCTCAACGCACTCAAGGCGATTGCTTCCTTGTTCGCTCAGGTGCAGGCCCGCATCGAAGCCGAGGACAGGTTGCGGTACCTGGCCGATCACGACCACCTCACCGGGCTGCACAACCGAAGGGCGCTGATGGCGCACCTGGAGGCCCGGCTGGCTCCGGGGCAACCCGGCCCGGTTGTGGTGATGTTCTTCGATCTGGACCGGCTCAAGGCGATCAACGACTATCTGGGCCATACCGCCGGTGATGCCTTCATCAGCATCTTGGCCGACCGGTTGCAGCGCGGCGACGACTCCCCCAAGCTCATCGCCAGACTGGGCGGTGACGAGTTCGTCGTCGTGCCCGCGGCGGCGATGACGGCCGACGCGGCCACCGCGTTGGCCTACCGTCTCCAGTCGGTACTGCGCGAACGGGTGACCATCGATGGCGAGATGCTCACCCGTACGGTCAGTATCGGTCTGGCCGAAGGCATTCCGGGCCGCGACTCCACCTCCGATCTGCTCAACCGGGCCGATCACGCCGTGCTGACCGCGAAGAGCTCCGGGGGCAACCGGGTCGCGGTGTTCTCCGACGCGATGGCGATGGAGATCGACTTCCGTAACGACATCGAGTTGCACCTGCAGAGCGTGATCGAGAGCGGCGCGCTGGTGCTGCACTACCTACCCGAGATCGACATGCGGACCGGTGAAGTGCTGGCGGCCGAGGCGCTGGTGCGCTGGCAACATCCGACACGCGGCCTGCTTTCCCCCGACTCGTTCATCGGAGTGGCCGAATCCATCAACCTGGCAGGCGAGTTGGGCCGCTGGGTGTTGCGGAACGCGTGCGCCGAGTTCGCCCGGTGGCGGTCCGAGGGCGTCGGCCGCAATATCGTGCTGCGGATCAATGTGTCGCCGGTGCAGTTGGTGACCGACGGATTCGTGGCGTCGGTGGCCGGCATCATGAAGGAGTTCCGCCTGCCCCGTGGATCGGTGTGCCTGGAGATCACCGAGAGCATCGTCGTACAGGACATCGAAACCACCCGGTCGACACTGACCGGACTGCACCAGGTCGGCGTGCAGGTTGCCATCGACGACTTCGGCACCGGCTACAGTGCGCTGTCGTTGTTGAAGTCACTTCCGGTGGACACCCTCAAGATCGACCGAAGTTTCGTCGCCGGGCTCGGATCAGATCCCGGCGACCTGCCGATCGTGCGCGCGGTGATCGCGCTGGCCGGTGCGTTCGGCTTACAGCTCGTGGCCGAAGGCGTGGAGACGGAGCGGGCCGCACTGACGCTGTTGCGGCACGGCTGCTACCGCGCGCAGGGCTTCTTGCTGTCCAAGCCGATCCTCGGCCACGAGATGGCCACTCTATTGGCCAAAGGGCGGGTGCCCGTGCATTTCTCAGCCGCGCCGCGCGCGTGAACGACCCGGCTCGCGGGCCGGGTCGTGCATTCCCCCGGACCGGCAGTATGCCGATCGCCCGGCGTCGGCGGGCTGGTGGTCCAGGAGCTCGACGCGACCGAACCTGCTGGCGCTGTAGCCGACCAGGGCCAGCTGTAGGGGCTTGCCCGGCTCGATGAGTGGATCGGATGCCGCGACCGCGACGCCACCGCGGGGATCAGTCGACAACGCCACACCGTGACGGACGCGCAGCGCCAGCGGACCATCGGCGGTGTCGATCACCGCCCCGAGAACCTCGCCCTCCTCGAACACGAGGCGCTGCAGCACGCCGGTGTCGTCGTCGATCTGCTTGTCGAAGATCTGCGCCGAAAGCCAGTCACCGACAACTGACGCAGCCTCGGATCCGCGTTCGACATCCACGGACCCGAGCAGCTTGACCTGGATCTCTTCGCCGGCGCGGGTCTTCATCGAGGTCGTACCCCGATCCGCCAACCGGGTGTAGAGCACGCCGTAGGGCGATGTCAGGCAATGCCGCGCCCAGTCCTGCAGCCGGGCACCGTAGAACGGTGCGATCCGCCCGCGCCCGGATACCGGGGTCCAGTCGCTGACCGGCCGAACCGTTACAGCGGTGTCGTATTCGGCGTCTGCGGCCGGCGGCAGGTCCGCCGACAAGGCGTCGAGGTACTCGCGGGTCTCGGGATCGTCGATCCCGGCACCCAGCCACGGTGCCCCGAGTTCGGGCGCCACCGAGCCGGTGTTCGCGCTCTCGGGGCGGACGATACGCACGTCGAGCCCGGCATCTGCCGCCACAACAGCCGCGGCCAACGCCCCGAAGCCGGAGCCACAGCAAACGACGTCGACTTCGTCATCCCACATCGGCTAGTGACACTCCGACCGAACGGTGGGATGCGTCATCAAGATCGAATCACATTGAGAGACATGGAAAATTGGGGTCGTCATGGCCCGCACCGGGATTCGAGGGGGATTGCCGGTGCAGGCCATGACAACGCTTCCAGGATAGCCCTTGGCTACCGCCGACCGCCAAATGGTGGCGCTCGCCACTGTGCCCGCCGCGGTGGCGTGCGCCACCGCCGGGTGGGTCACCCGCGACGAACCAAGAGTTATCACGCTAAGCACGATACATACCTTTAGAATGTTATGCACGTACGGCGAAGACTTTGAGTCTGCTGGTGACGACGGCGAGATCAGATACATGGCCGCCGGCCGATCAGAGTCAGAAAGGCCCCGAGGTGACTGAGCAGCTCGACCGGCGAGCAGAGCTGACGCGTCTCCAGATTCTGCAGGCGGCGGCCCGCCAGTTCGCGCACACGCCATACAGCCTGGTCAGCCTCGATGACATCCTCGCCGATGCGACCGTCACGAAGGGTGCGTTGTACTTCCACTTCCGGTCCAAGCACGCGCTCGCGGTGTCGCTCGTCGAGCACCGCACCGCCCGCGCCAACAAGTCGGTCGAGGAGGTCCTGGCCCGCAATCTGTCCGGAGCAGAGACGTTGATCGACCTCTCATGCCTGGTGGCCGCCGAGGACATCGGCGACCCGATGGCCCGGGCCTGCCTCAACCTGGTCGAATCCATCGGCCGGACCGACGACCTCGGGCCACGGGTGCTCGACGAATGGGTGCAAGGATTCGCCGGCATCGCCAAACGTGCCATCGGTGAGGGCGATTTCACCGCCGACTCGGACCCCGAGGCCATCGCCCGGTTGCTGGTTTCGATCTACCTGGGGGTACGCCAGACGAGCGACCTCGACGATCCCCCGCGGTTCCTCACCGACCTCGAGCACAGCTGGCGGCTGGCGCTGCCCGGATTCGTCGAGCCGCAACGGCTCCCCTACCTCAAACAGTTCATCCGACGACGCACCGCGGTGGGCGTCAAGAAGGTTGTCTCCTTGCACCCCAACCCCGCCGCCGATGCGGTGAACGCAACCCTCGGGCGAGGCTGACATGGCACGCCAGGCCCGATCCGAACTGACCCGGCAGAAGATCATCACCGCCGCCGTCGACCTTTTCAGTGAGCAGGGCTATCCGGCGACCGGACTCGGCGACATCATCGCGCGGGCCGAGATGACCAAGGGCGCGCTGTACTACCACTTCGACTCGAAAGAATCTCTGGCCGAAGCGATCATCAGCGACGGCGGCTCCGCAATGCTGGCCACCTTCCACGCCATCGCCGAATCCTCTTCGCCGGCTTTGGAAAACACCATCCACGGATTGTTCGTCGTGGCCGACTTCGCCCGCTCGGACCGGGTGGCACAGATCGGCATGCACTTGCTCCGTACGTTCAGCGGTATCAATCCCGCCGCCACCCGGGTGTATACGAGCTGGCTCGATGAGCTCCGCACGCAGTTGGACCAGGCAGCCAACGAGGGCGACCTACGGGACGATCTCGACGTTGCCGGCGCCGCCGAAGTGATCCTGGGGTCGATGCTGGGCGCAGAGGCCCTCTCCCGCGCCAACGCCACAGGCATCGACTTGCGCGAACGGTTAGCCCACACGTGGGATCTGCTGCTTCCCTCCATCGTCAGCCGGGAATCACTGGACTACTTCCGTGAGTTCCTGGCTCGCGAATCGCTGCGCCGTGCGCAGGCCGCGGGCTAGCCCTACAGCTCCTCGGCCCACAACCGTTCGGTGAGGTCCTGGAACGTCGCCAGCGCCACCGGATCGTCGCCACGCAGTAGTGCCGACTTGCTCATCCGCGCCCGCACGATCGAGCCGTCGTCGTGGACGAGGTCGACCAGCAGGCCGGCATTGGCCCGCATCACCGAGACAGCCGATCCATCGGTGGGCAGCGAGTGGAAGACCTCAGCAAACTGCATGCGCTTGACCGCTTCGGTGTCGCGGCCGACCATCTCACCGAAAGCAGTGTTGGCGAAGAGGATCGTTCCGTCCTCGGCGATGGCCAACACCGGCACCGGGAACCGCTCCAGCACCACCAGCGCAGGAATGTTCTGCAGCAGTGTCATCGGAGATTGGGGGTCCTGACCACCCTGGCGACGCTCCACGAGTCCGATTATCGCCCGCGGCGCCGACCGGGTGCCACCAGCGTCCAGCAACGCGCCGCACCGACGCCGCTTCGTCGGTTCGACTGACAACGCGGGGGTGGCCTACGCCACTTGACTAACTAGGTTTACTCTGTGAACGACACCAGCAGAAGGGGCGGGCATGGACCTGAAGTGGTCGACGAGCGACCAGGAATTCCGCGATGAGGTGCGCGAGTTTCTCGCCAAGAATCTGACTCCCGAACTTCGGCGCGCGGGCCAGTTGATGACCAGCGTGTATGCCGATCACGAGGCCAGCATGGCCTGGCAGAAGATCCTCCACGCACGTGGCTGGGCCGCACCCGCGTGGCCGGTGGAACACGGCGGCTGCGACTGGAGCCTGACCCAGCACTACATCTTCAGCCGCGAGTCGACGCTGGCCGGTGCCCCGTCGCTGTCGCCGATGGGCATCCGCATGGTCGCGCACGCGATCATCAAATTCGGCACCCAAGCCCAGAAGGACTACTTCCTGCCCGGCATCCTGACCGGCGAGGTGTTCTTCTGCCAGGGTTACTCCGAGCCCGAGGCCGGCTCGGACCTCGCCGCGCTGTCGATGTCGGCGGTCTCCGACGGAGACGACCTCGTCTGCACCGGCAGCAAGATCTGGACCACGCACGCCCAGGAAGCCAACTGGATGTTCGCGCTGGTCCGCACTACCCGCGGCGCCAAGAAGCAGCAGGGCATCACGTTCGTTCTGATCGACATGACCTCCCCCGGCATCGAAATCCGCCCGCTGGTGATGACTTCCGGTGAAGAGGTACAGAATCAGGTCTTCTTCGATGAGGTCCGGGTCCCGAAATCCAACGTGATCGGCGCGATCGACGACGGCTGGACCGTCGCCAAGTACCTGCTGGAATTCGAGCGCGGCGGCGGCGCCAACGCGCCGGCGTTGCAAGTCTTGGGTGAGGAAATCGCCACGGCCGCAGCGCAAATGCCAGGACCGTCGGGCGGGAAGCTGATCGATGACCCCGGCTTCAGCCGTAGGCTCGCCGATGCCCGCCTGCGCACCGACGTCCTGGAGATCCTGGAATACCAGGTGCTGGCCGCCGTGGCCGAGGGCGGCCATCCGGGCACGGCATCATCGATGCTCAAGGTCTTGAGCACCGAACTGAGCCAAACACTCACCGAACTCTCGATGGAGGCCGCAGGTCCGCTCGCCCGGGCCTACCAGCCGCACGCCACCTTCCCGGGCGGTCCGGTGGCCGACTACGAACCGCCCGCCGACGGGTATCACAGCGGCGCTCCGTGGCAGGCGGTGGCACCACTGCGGTACTTCAACGACCGGGCCGGCTCGATCTACGCGGGCAGCAACGAAATTCAACGAAACATCCTCGCCAAGGCAGAACTGGGGCTCTAGATGGACTTCAACCTGACCAACGAACAGGAACTGCTGCGCGACGGGCTGACCAAGTTCCTGGCCAGTCGCTACGACCTGGCCTCCAGCCGTGCCGCGGCCAAGACCGGACCGGGCTGGCAGCCCGAGATCTGGCGCGGCTTCGCCGACGAACTCGGCATCCTCGGCGCCACCCTGCCCGAGGAGGCCGGCGGTATCGGTGGCGGCCCGGTCGAAACCATGGTCATCGCAGAGGCTTTGGGCCACGCCCTGGTGATCGAACCGTTCGTGGACACCGTGGTGGTGGCCGGCGGCCTGCTGCACCGGTCGGGCGACGAGAGCGCCGCGGCCCTGTTGGAGGACATCGTGGCGGGCTCGTCCATCGCCGCCCTGGCGGCGACCGAGCCCACCTCCGGCGACAACTGGCGCGATGTGTCCACCACCGCCCACCGCGACGGCGAGGAGTGGGTACTCAACGGCACCAAGGTGATGGCCGTCAACGCACCGCTGGCCACGCACCTGCTGGTGACCGCACGTACCTCGGGGGAACGTGCCGACACCGACGGGATCTCCCTGTTCGTGGTCGATATCGCCTCGTTGTCAACGGGATTCACCGCACACCCGTACCGCACGGTAGATGACCGACGGGCCTCGGACCTGACGTTCTCCGATGTCCGCCTGCCGGCCTCGGCGTTGCTGGGAGCCGAGGGACAGGCCTGGCCGTCGCTGGAACTGGCCCGCGACGAGGGAGCGGCGGCGGTGTGCGCCGAGGCGGTGGGCGGCATGCGCAAGGTGCTGGCCGACACGGTCGAGTACTGCAAACAGCGCCAGCAGTTCGGCCTGCCCATCGGCAGCTTCCAGGCATTGCAGCACCGTATGGTCGACATGCACATGGAGGTCGAACAGGCCTCAGCGGCGGTCTATCTCGCCGTGCTGAACCTCGATGCCGAACCCGCACAGCGCGCCAGGGCGGTGTCGGCGGCCAAGGCCACCATCGGGCGCGCCGCGCGCTTTGTCGGGCAGAACGCCGTACAGCTGCACGGCGGCATGGGTATGACCGAGGAGCTGGCGATCGGTCACTACTTCAAACGTCTCACCGCCGTCCAGTACGAGTTCGGCTCAACCGATTACCACGTCAGCCGCTACGCGGAGCTGACCCGGGCCTGAAACAGCCGCCACATCGATACTGAATCCAGGGACAGGACCAGCCGACCGGTCTTGTCCCTGGATTCAGCCAGGCTTCGCGAACGCGAGCAGCACCGTGAGATCAGGGCCCGTACGCTGGAGCGGGTGAGCGTGCGGGGTTGGCTGCTGTTGGGCGCCATGAGCCTCATCTGGGGCATCCCGTACCTGTTGATCAAGATCGCCGTCGAAGGCGTCTCGGTGCCCGTGCTGGTCCTTGCCCGCACCGCGGTCGGCGCAGCCGTGCTGCTGCCGCTGGTGATGTCACGCGCCGCCTGGGCGCCAGTGCTGCGGCATTGGCGGCCCGTGCTGGCGTTCGCGTTCTTCGAGATCATCGCGGCGTGGTTCCTGCTCACCGATGCCGAACGGCACCTGAGCAGCTCGCTCACCGGTCTGCTGATCGCGACCGCCCCGATCATCGCCGCCGTTCTCGACCGGCTCACCGGTGGAGAACGGTTGAGCGCCAAGCGAATCACCGGCCTTGGGGTGGGGCTGGCCGGTGTGGCCGTACTCGCCGGCCCGGGTCTGGCCGGCGGACACGGCTGGCCCATCGCCGAAGTGCTGTTGGTGGCAACCTGTTACGCAATCGCCCCGCTGATCGCGGCACGGTATCTGGGTGAGGTGCCGACCCTTCCGCTGACCGCGGCATGCCTGACGCTCGCGGCCCTGATCTACACCACCCCGGCGCTGTTGACCTGGCCGGACCAGATGCCGTCGCGGCGGGTGCTGATGGCGCTGGCCGCACTCGCCGTGATCTGCACCGCGCTGGCATTCGTGGTGTTCTTCGCGCTGATCCGCGAAGTCGGGGGCGCGCGGGCGCTGATCTTCACCTACATCAACCCGGCCGTCGCGCTGGCCGCCGGCGTCGTCGTGCTCGGCGAACCTCTGACGGTGTACAACGTCGCCGGGCTGGCGCTGATCCTGGCCGGGTCGGTCCTGGCGACCCGCCCGCCCCGGGATCCCAATCCGGAGATCGAAACGGAAGTCAGCCGCGCAGGCCCGCGCTGAGCATCTCCTCGATCGACACGAATTTCACCCGGGGCCGGTCCTGCTGCGCACCGCGGTCGCGTTCGGCGGCGTCGATCGCGCGCCAACCCGGCCAGCCGACCGGCTCGGCTCCCCGACTGGCCAGCAGCGCGTCGAGCGATTCCCGGCCCTCGACGTCACGGGTCAGCAGACCCGCGTCGAAGTCGGCCCACAGCTGGGCCACGGTCTGCTCGGCGCACAGCCGGTTGGTGCCGATGACTCCGCGAGGTCCGCGTTTGATCCACCCGGTCACGTAGGTGCCCGACACCGGTGAACCGTCGACGACGCGACCGGATTCGTTGGGCACGGTCCCCGAGTCCTCGTCGTAGGGCAACCCGGCAACCGGCAGGCCGCGATAGCCGATCGACCGCAGGATCAGTGGCGTCTCGATCACCTCGGTGCCACGCTCGGTGCTTACCTCCAGCCCTTCTGCCCGGCCGGTACCGAGGATCGCGACCGGGGTGGCGCCGAAGCGGAACACCACCCGCTTGTTCCCGGGAGTAGGACTGCGCTGGGCGTACTCACGCGCGATCGCGAGCTTGAACGAGGTCTCGACGTCATCGTGTTCGTCGTCAGCGGGAAGATCCGCGGGGTCGACAATCACGTCGATGCCATCGAGGTTCCCCAGGGCCAGGAACTCCCCCGCGGAGAACGCCGCATGCCCGAGGTCTCGACGGGCCAAGATCACCACCTCGCGGATTGCGCTGTCGGCCAACGCATCCAGGGTGTGCTGGGCGATATCGGTGGCGGCCAACGCGTTCCGGTCCATCAACAGCACCCGGGCGACATCGAGAGCGACGTTGCCGTTGCCGACGATGACCGCCCGTTCGCCCGACAGATCGAACTGGTGCGCGGCGTAGTCGGGGTGACCGTTGTACCACCCGACGAACTCGGCTGCGGCGTGATGTCCCATGAGGTCCTCGCCGTCGATCCCCAGGCGCCGGCTGGTGGCCGCACCCACCGCGTAGATCACGGCGTGATGATGGGCCAGCAGCTCGTCGTGGTTGATGGTGCGGCCGACCTCGACGTTGAAATGGCTGGCGAAGCGCGGATTGGTGAACGCCCGCTCGAAGATGTCGACCACCGACTTGGTGTGCTGGTGATCGGGCGCCACGCCGGCCCGAATCAATCCGAACGGCGTGGGCAGGCGTTCGAACAGGTTGATCTCCACACCGTCGACGTCGATCAGCTCGGCGGCGGCATAACAAGCCGCCGGCCCGGATCCGACGATGGCCACCCGCAGCGATCCCGCCTCGACGCGCGCGCGGGAGGTGGCCGCCGGCACCGACGCCGGCTCCAGCGGATGGCGCTCGAAATAGGCGGCGTTGAGCTCCTTGAACCGCTGCAGTTCGCCGGGCAGGTCCTCCTCGTAGTGGATCGCGCCGACGGGGCACTCCTCGAAACAGGCTCCGCAGTCGATGCACGATTCCGGATCGATGTAGAGCATCTCGGCCGACGCGGAATCCAGCCCGCCTTCGGCCGGACGGATGCAGTCCACCGGGCACACCGGAACACAGCTGACGTCCTTGCAGCAATTCTGCGTGATCACGTAAGCCATCGGACCTCCCCTTTCGAATCTGGAGCAGATTCTACTGGACACCTGTCCGGTCTATCGACTCGATAGATGCCCGCGCGCACGCACCGGCACTCCAACCGCCCCGGTAGAAGCAGCCAAAATGGGCGCATACCGGCCGTTTCACCAAACGATTGCCAATCGAGGCGCCGGTCTATATCTTGGACACATGTCCAGGCCAGCGGTGGCTACGGTCACCCGCCTCCACGACGCACAGGGTCAGCGGCTCCGCACACAGCGGCGGGTCTTCGGTGCGGCAACGCAACTTCTCAACACCTCTGACGTCATCTCGGTGCCGGCGCTGGCCGCGCGGGCGAAGATGGCGCCGGCCGCGGTCTACGCCCACTTCCGGTCCATCGAGGTGGTGTTCGCCGAGCTGTACCTCGATCGGGTGATTCAGCTGCCGCTGGAAATCGACCCCGCGACCCCCGCCACCGGCCGGGTAACCCAGCAGCTCACCGCACTCACGCTGTTGATGGCCGACGAGCCTCGCTTGGCCCGCGCCTGCACCCAGGCATTGGTGAGTACCGACGACGACATGGTCGACGACGTCCGTTCACGGATCGCCGCCGAGGTCAACCGCCGGATTTCTGCGGCGCTGGGCGGTGGAGCCTGGCCGGAGGTACTCGCCACCCTGGAGGCGGTGTTCTGGGGTGCGTTACTGCAGGCACAAACCGGTGCGATGAGCTACCGGCAGATGGCACGGCAATTGGAGACCATGGTGTCGTTGATCGTGCCTGGTGGATGAATCAGGCTGTGGCTACGCTCACGCCATCGCAGCCAACCAACCCCCGTACTCGGTGATGTCCCGACCTTGTGCGGGAGCGGTGTGGTCACAACCGAAACCGGTGATCCAGCGGCCATCGTCGAGTTCGACTTTCCCGAGCATCATCGGCGCCGGTAACTCGGCCAGGAACTCTCCCAGCGCCGCCGGTGACAACAGCCACCGCTCACCGACGATCGGTGCCCCACCCGTGTCGACGCGGGTCAGGCCCGGCTTGGGCGGAACCGTGTCGAGGGCATACAAGCGATAGTGCGGTGCGGTGGTGATCGGCCCGGCCCACCGGGCACCCCGGCCGGTGAGCTGATGCTCCAACGGTTGTCCGCGCAGATGGGCACCGAACACCGCTAGCTCGGTCACCGGCGCACCACCTGACTCAGCCCAGCTTTCAGCGGACGGGACGTCGAGGAACCGGGCCGCCAGATCGGCGATGACTCCGTCGTGGAACCCCGGAGCCAGCAAGGTGATTCCGAACTGCGCACCGTCGGATACGGTGCCCGCGGGCACCGCGATCGCACACATGTCGAACAGGTTGCAGAAGTTGGTGTACCGCCCCATCCGGGAGTTCACCGCGACCGGGGAGGCCGCGACGTCGTCGATGCGCGGATGCTCGGGAGCTGTCGGCACCATGAGTGCGTGACACCCGGCCAGTTGGGCCAGTGCCGTTCTGCTGAGTTCCTCGACCCGCCGCCGGTCACGCAGCAGGTCGGTCGCCGAATACGCTCCGGCCGCAGCGACGATGGCCGCCACAGTTGGATCCAGTTTGGTGTCAGGTCCGGCTGCGCTGACGAACTCGCCTACCGCATCCCATCTTTCGGCGACCAGCGCACCGTTGTAGAGCAGGTCGGCCGCTGCGAAGAAGTCGTCCATGGCGATGGGGACCATGTCGAATCCGGCGGCTTTCGCCTGGCGTACGGCGACGTCGAACGCAGCCCGCCAGTCGTCATCGAGGCCCTGCAACGTGTCCGGCACCGCGATCCTGGGTGTTGGCGGCGCGGCAAGAGCAACGTCGGTCGGCCAGTTCCGCTGTGGTGCACCGGCACTCATCACGGCCATCGCCGACTGGGCGGTGGACAGGTCAGCGGCGAAGATCGTCACACAGTCATAGCTGGCACACGCCGGCACCACGCCCTCGGTGGAGACCAGGCCGATGGTCGGTTTGATTCCGACCATGCCCTGCAACCCGGCCGGAACGCGTCCCGACCCGGCGGTGTCGGTGCCGATCGCGATATCGGCGAAGCCGAGTGCCACAGCCACCGCGGAACCCGAACTCGAGCCCCCGGAAATGTAGTCCGGCCGACGGGAATCCCGCACCGCACCATAGGGACTGCGCACTCCCACCAGGCCGGTGGCGAACTGGTCGAGGTTGGTCTTTCCGATGACGACGGCACCGGCGGCCTTGAGAGCGGACACCGCCGGTGCGTCGGCATCGGGAATATAACTGAACTCTGGGCATGCCGCAGTGGTCGGTATCCCGGCGACGTCGACGTTGTCCTTGACCGCCAGCACCAGCCCGGCCAACGGACCGTCACCGGCGAGCGCGGTCCGGTAGTCGTCTTCCACCTCCGCCCGCGAACGCAGGTGGATGAACACCTCGTCGCGTCCGGATTCGGCGATCTTGCGGTAGATCTCGGCGATCTTGTTCATGCAGACTCTTTCCTGACGAATTCCCCTGCCGCAGCCCAACGCTCGCGTTCCTCGGCGCGCGCGGCTTCCATTGCGACGCGCGTCGCTGCGATGTCGTCGGCGTTGTCGGCCAGAAACTGCTCATGTTCGGCCAGTGAGAACGTTCCGTCCGAAATATCGACGCGGCCACGCCCTGAGGCCATATCGACCCGCAGGTCCAGCAGCTCATCGGCGGATACCGGGTACCACTGGATCCGGTCGAAAAACCGCAACAGCCAGGGATGTTCGGGGTCGAATCCCTGGGCCACCAGAGGGTGACGGTGATTCCAGATCTGTGTGGTGCGGCCCACGAACTGATAGCCGCCCGGCCCCTCCATACCGTAGATGCACAGGTACGCCCCGCCGATACCGACCGCATTCTCCGGCGTCCAGGTGCGCGCCGGATTGTATTTCGTGGTAACGAGACGGTGCCGCGGATCCAGCGGTGTGGCAACCGGAGCCCCCAGATACACATCGCCGAGACCGAGCACCAGATACTCGGCGTCATAGACGATTCGGTGTACGTCTTCGACCGAGGTGAGGCCGTTCATCCGCCGGATGAACTCGATGTTCCACGGGCACCACGGCGCATCGGCGCGCACGCCGTGCATGTAGCGTTCGATGGCCTCCCGGGTCGAGGGGTCGTCCCAACTCAGCGGCAACCGCACGGTGCGACTAGGCACCACGAGGTCCTGAGCGGCGGGCAGCGAGGCTTCGAGTTCGGCCAGCAGCGGTACCAGCCTCGACTGCGGGAGCCGGTCCGGGTCTACCTTGACCTGCAGTGAACGGATCCCCGGCGTGAGGTCGATCAACCCGTCCGGCCGGTGCTGTTCCAGGGCATGGTGCAGTGCGTGGGCGCGGGCTCGCAACGCCAGGTCCAACCGCATGTCCCCGTACTCGACCAGAACGTTGTCGTCACCGATCCGGCGGTACGTGACCGTGGTAGTGCCATCCGAAGAGGTTGTGCCGGCAATGATTCCGTCGTCCTCGTCGCCACCGGCGGAGAACACCGCTGGGATGGCGGCGCGGCGCGCCGGGCCGACGGTGGCCGGGGCGGGTGCTGCCGAAGCCTTCACCGGGACGAACCGGATCGTGGCACCGGGAGCAAGCTGCCCCAGTTTCCAGCGGTCGGCAGCGGTAACAGTGAGCGGGCAGACGAATCCGCCAAGACTCGGACCATCCGGGCCGAGCAGGATCGGGGTATCGCCGGTGAAGTCGAGCGAACCGACTGAATAAGCGTTGTCGTGGATGTTCGACGGGTGCAAGCCGGCTTCGCCGCCGTCGGGCCGGGCCCATTCCGGCTTCGGCCCGATCAATCGCACACCGGTGCGGTCGGAGTTGAAGTGCACCTCGTAGTCGTGGTTGAGCAGCGTGTCGATGTCGTTGCGGGTAAAGAACTCCGGCGCGGAGTGCGGGCCCACCGTCACCGCGATATACCAGTGATTTCCGATCGCCGGCTGCTCCTCGAACAGGATGCGCCGACGGGCCGTCACTGCCGTGTCGGAGATTTCCAGCTTGTCCCCCACTGCCAGCGCGCGGCCCTCGTGGCCGCCGAACCGGCCGAGGGTGAATGTCGAGGCACTGCCCAGGTATTCATCGGCTTGCAGGCCGCCGGCCATCGCGATGTACATCCGAAGTCCTGGGCCATCGATCATCCCGACGTCAAGAAGCTGGCCCGCCTCGACCAGGATCGGTACCCACTGCGGGACCCGCGTGCCGTCGACGGCCACCGGCGCGGGCGCACCGGTGACGCATACCCAGGTGTCGGTGTCGAACCGCAGTGCGGGACCGCCCATAGTGGCCTCAAGCCCGGGCGCGCCCTCCGGATTGCCGACCGCGAGGTTGGCCAGCCGGAAGGAGACGTCGTCCATCGGCCCCGACGGCGGCACCCCGATCTGCCAGTACCCGGTCCGTCCCGGCCAGTCCTGAATCGTGGTGGCCATGCCGGGCCGAACGATTTCCAAGCTGGTCATGGGCGGGTCACGATCATGCGCACGGCGGTCGGGTCAAACCCGTTGCAGGGATTGTTGATCTGCGGGCAGTTCGACACCAGTACCAGAGTGTCGATCTCGGCACGCAGCGAGACGGTCTTGCCCGGAGCGGACAGGCCGTCGACGATGCCGAGCGAGCCGTCGGGGTCCACCGGGACGTTCATGAAAAAGTTGATGTTGCTGACGATGTCGGCCTTGGTCAGCCCCCATCGGGCACCCTCGCCGATGAAGTTCTCCACGCAGGCGTGCTGGTGTTTGGTGTGGTGGCCGTAGCGCAGCGTGTTCGATTCCTGCGAGCACGCCCCGCCGAGGGTGTCGTGGTTGCCGACCTCGTCGTCGACGATGGTCAGCATCGGCGCGCCGTCGCTGTCGCGCAGTACCGATCCGGTGGTCAGGAAGATGTTGCCCTGTGCCGCGATCGTCGCCGGCGCGCTGTAGCGCACGGTGTGGTCGTGCGCCCCATAGAACAGGGTGTCCACTGCCTGGTTTCCGTGCAGGTCGACGATGGTCAGGACGTCCCCGGCGCGCACGATCTTCGACCACGGGGCGCGGGGCGCCACGATTTCATCGACAACGGTGTGGGTGGCGGTGATGGTCATCGGGCACTCCAGACGTCTTCGGAATTCAGGTAGGCACGTTGATATTCGGGATCCCGCTCGCCGAGCGTGGCGCCGATCTCGGCCAGGTCGTCGGGTGCCGACCAGGCCAACACCTCAAGCGAGCCGACGGTGAACTGCGGTGCCGGGTCGAGTGGGTGGGCGGTGTTGGCAATCGCCACGATCAGCGGCAGATGGGTGACCAGTTCGATCGTGGTGCCGGCACCGGCCGATCCGGTGGACACCAAGGTGCCGTCGGCTTCGACACGCACACCATGGAAGAACGACAGGCTCGGTGCCACGTCGCGACGGCTGAGCCCGTGCTTCAAGGCGGCGAGCGCAAGCAGTTCCCGGCCTGCTGGGCTGGGCGATTCCACCTCGCCGGCACCATATTTGGCCGCATTGCCGGCAAGTGTGGTGGTACCACACAGGGCGTCATGATGACCGGAGGTGTCCGACACCAGGGTGGCCAGCACCCGGCCCTGGTCACTGAGCAAGGGGTGGCCGGTCGAAAGATAGGCCTGCCACGGGACTTTCACGGTGTCGGCGATGTTGAGCCGCTCCCAGGGGGCATCAGCGCGCCACAGCAACAGGTGGGCGCAGGCGGTCCCGTCCAGGTCCCGCAGGCGCAGCCTGGTGCCGCGGGCCAGCACCTTGCTGGTGTATCGGCCACCGGGAACCGTTTCGGCCCAGGTCAATTGCTCGGATGCCACGCCCTGCGGGGGTGTGGGCCACTTCGAAGCCGGCACGACGGGCATCGAGTCGGTGATGGTGCCGGCCTGGGCCCGGGCATGGTCGCGGGCGCCGGCGGTGGTCGCGGTAGTCATACTCACGCTCCGATCGTGACGGGGTTGGGGTGGGTCTTGCCGCGCGGGAAGCACAGGGCGCCGAGCATCACCGCAGCCGCGATGCTGAGCGGTCCGGCCCATTGCAGGATCGGCATATCCCCAGTGGGGTTGAAGATTTCGGCCCGCGGCCAGCCAAGGTTGACGATCATCACCGCGCCGTAGAGCACGGCCAGGATGTTCACCGCGATGCCGAACTTGCCGAGCGAGAACAGCGGCAGGCCTTCGGCGTCGACCTGATTGCGTTGGGTGGGCCAACCTTTGAGCCGGCGGTACAGCAGCGGTGCGGTGACCAGAAGGTAGGCCAGATAGATCAGGATGATGCACACGCTGGCCAGGGTGGCGAAGATGGCCGAGTTGCCGACGTTGACCAGCAGCACCCCGATGCACAGCAGGCCGATGAGCACCGACGGCCAGATCGGAGTGCCGGTGTGGCTGTTGACCCGGGACAGGACCGACGAGGCCGGCAGCCGCCCGTCGCGGGCCATCGAGAACATCAGCCGGGACGCGGCGGTCTGAATGGCCAAGGTGCAGATGGTGATCGCGATGGCGACGTCGATCAGCAGCACCGTGCCCCACGGGGAGGACAGGACGGTGTCGAGCACGTACGGCAGGCCCTCGGTGGCCAGGCGCCCGTCGGTCAGGCTCGGGGCTGCCATCAGCGCGCCCAGGATCATCAGGCCGCCGCCGAGCGCGGAGACCGAGAGCGCCAGGCGAATGGTGCGGGGTGCGACGCGACGTGGATTGCGGGTCTCCTCGGCGAGCTCACCGGCCGAGCCGAATCCGACCATGACATAGGCGGCCATGAGGCCGGACATGATCCAGGCCCAGACGTACCCCGGCTGACCTCCGGCGTGGCCGGTGTCGAACACCACCTGCGGCCCGCGCTGGGCATGGGTGAAGAAGACGCCGATGACGGCGATGACACCGACGATCTCACAGATCACGCCCGCACTGTTGACCCGTGACATCCATTTGACGCCAAGGCAATTGATAGTGGTGGTGAGCACCAGCAGGACAGTGCCGAGCAGTACCGCGTTGGCCGCCCCACTCGGTGAGGTCAGAGCCGGATCTTCGCCGATGATCTGGAACCCGGACCAGATCGACGGCAGGACTACCTGCAGAGCGATCGCCGCGGCCGAGGCGGTGACGATCTGGGCCAAGATCATGAACCAGCCGCCGAACCAGCCGACCACCTCACCGCCCATCCGGCGGGACCATTGATAGATGGCCCCCGAGATCGGGTAGCGCGCAGCCAGTTCGGCGAAACACAGCGCCACCAAGAACTGGCCGAGGAACACCGCGGGCCAGGTCCAGAAGAAGGCGGGGCCACCGAAGCCGAACCCAAGGCCGAACAACTGGAAGATCGTGGTCAGAATCGACACGAACGAGAAGCCGGCGGCGAACGATTCGAACTTGCCGAGCCGACGGTGCAACTGCTGGTCGTAGCCGAACTCCGCCAGGTCGTCGTGGTCGCCGAAACGGTCGGCCACATCTCGCTGGCTCTCGGTAGCGCTGCTGGTCATAGGCGTTTCTCTCAGGCTCGGGGCGATGCCGCCAGCTCCTTAACTGTCACTTGATAGATAAGCCTCTCGGCATGTCCGAGCTGTCACCCGCATGTTTCGTTCGTGTAGCCGGCGGTAAGCATTGGGTTGCCGAATCCTCACCACACTCATCTGCTGTCACAATCGCCGACATGGCTGTGGCTGCTTTGGACGCCGCCTGCGGGCGCATTGCATCGGCAGGCGGCGAGAGCGATCTGGTGACCGCGGCCGCCGCCGCCCACGACGCGGTACGCACGGTGATCGATTCCCGCCCCGGGGCCGCATCGTTGGCGCAAGCATGGTCGGCGGTCGCCCGCGCCGCTTTGTCGACCGCAGCGCGCCTGGTGGCGCCCGGCATCCGCTGGTATGCCTCGGGCAGCGTCGGCCGAGGCGACGCGCTACCGGGATCTGACCTGGAAACCGTGGCGGTGCGCGGCGATGACATCACATTGGAGTCAGCCCTGGCCCAGGCAGCACTCGCCCACGAACTGCTGGCCTGCTGCGGTTTCCGGGCCGATGACAACGGCGCGGTGGCCTCGCGCGTGCGGTTCAACCGGACGGCCCAAGAATGGGCCGCCGGCATCGGCCGGTGGGCGGCGGACCCCACGAGTGATCGGGGTGTGGTGATGATCGGGTTGCTGGCCGACGCCCGGGCCCTCGGTGACGGGCCCGACCTGCGCGACCAGGCCGGTATCGCCGTGCGGGCCCAGCCGCGGGCATTGGTTGCCATACTGCAGGACGCGACCTACCCGCGCGCCTACATCCCCTCCCGGTTGCGGGCCCTCACTTCCGGCGATGCCCGCATCGACATCAAGCACGCCGCTGTCGACCCGGTGGTTCGGATCGCCCGCTGGGCCGCGCTCAGTTGTGGGTCCGACGCGCTGCCCACCGCAGAGCGGATCGGCGCGGCCGCCGGCACCCGCTACCTCGATCCCGACGACGCCCGAGTGCTCGCGAAATGCCACGCCATCGGATCCAGCATCCGTTGGCGGGTGCGAGCCGCCCGCTGGGATGCCAACTCCGAGGCCCCCGCCGATGAACACGTCGAACTGTCGAACCTCTCCCCGCAGGACCGCACGGCGCTGCGCAGCATCGGCCGTGAACTCAGCGGCGTACGGCGCAAACTCGACTATCTGGCATCAACCTCGACCTTCTCCACATGGTGACCGACCCCGGTGAGGCCGGGCATCATGCCCTGGCCCAGACCGTCGCCGCCGAACGGCTCGAGGGCTGGCAGCCGACTGCCGAACAGATCGACTCCCTGACCGCATTGCTCACCGGCGCAGCGACGTACGGGGAATACCTCGGGCCGCATCTTCCCTCTCCCACCCCACCACCGCGGCGCCGGGTGTTCGCCCGCCGTCGTCCATATTTCATCCCAGGTACATCGGTGCTGCGCAACAACTTCGGTGTGCAGGATGCCGGCACGCTTGCGCAGCTGGAGTTCGTGGCGACCGCAGGCCGAATCCTCCAGGTCCACCTACGCCACCGGGACGCGGATCTGAACGTCCGGTCGCTGCATCAGCACGTGTTCGGCGACGTCTACGCGTGGGCAGGCGAGCCCCGTATCGTCGAACTACGCAAGGGCGACAGCGCGTTCGGGCCGTGTGCCCGCGTTCCCCACGCCTTGGAGGCACTGCACGTCGAGATCGGCCGGCTGTCCGAGGAAGGTCACGAGATCGACGACGGCACACTGTCCTACCGGCTGGCCCGAATCTATGCCGACTACAACCAGATCCATCCCTTTCGCGAAGGCAACGGACGCACCGGAACCCTGCTGCTGCACCTGCTCGCCGGCCGCGCCGGGCGACGATTGCATCTCGAGAGCATGTCGCGTGCCGAATGGATCACTGCGTCCCGGGACTCGATGCCATTCCGGCGCGATGGCCGGGCGGATCCGCGCCGGTTCGTAGCGGTGCTGCGCGGACGGCTATGCGCCCCTACGGATTCGGATCCGTCAGGTACCGCTGCACCGTCGGACCGATCCAGGCCACCAGATCATCGACACTCGCCGACGCCATCGGCTCGATCTTGAGCTGATACCTCGCGAACGCCAGACCGACCAGATGCACGGTCACCAACTCGACCCTCAGTTCGGCGTCGTCAACACCGAATTCGGTGGCGATGCGGGCGGCGACCGGGCCGGCAAGCGAATCATGTAACAGCTTGCGCGCCAACGGTTGCACCGCTGCCGAGCGGAACACGGTGAGCAGTGGATCGAACGATGCTCCCTGGTCCCATCGCGCGATGACGTCGCGGACCAGCCGGGCGCCGATGTCGTGGCCGCCCTCGTCGAGCAACAGCGCCAATTGATGCAGGGGATGCTGCGGGGTATCGAGCACCGCAGCGTTGAACAGACCCTCCTTGTTGCCGAAGTGGTAGTAGACCATCGCAACGTCGACGCCGGCGTCGGCGGCGATACCTCGCACGGTCGCCCGCTCGTAGCCGTCACGCATGAAGTGCTCGCGCGCGGCGTCGACGATCCGCTGCTTGTTCTGCTGACCCGTGCGCCACCGACCACTACGTCCGGTCTCCGACATGGGCCGAAGTTTAGTTCAACAGCTGTTGACCTTTTCGGAAGTCGGAGCGTAGCGTTTTCTTCAACAGCAGTTGAAGAAAGGAGCACGACATGTCGCAACGGCGACTCTGGTGGCGACACACCATCTCGGTGCTGATCGCACCGGCAACGATGACGATCTTCATTCCGGCGCTGATCATCTGGTCTACCGGCGCGAAAGCCCCCGATCTGACCACGGTTTCGGGTGCGCTGCTCGCCATCGCCGGCGCAGCGTTGATCGCGTTCGGGCTGTGGTTCCTCGTGTGGACAGTGATCCTGTTCGACCGCATCGGCAAGGGCGCACTGGCCATCGGCTCCCCGGTCAACCTGGTGGTGGAGGGGCCCTACCGGCACGTGCGCAACCCGATGATGACCGCCGTCTTCTGCATCCAGCTCGGGACCGCGGTCGCTATGGCTTCACCCTGGCTGTTCGGCTGGTTCGCGCTGTTCTGCACGCTGACCTTGATCGCGATCCCGGTCTTCGAGGAACCTCACCTGCGCCGACGATTCGGCACCGAGTACGACGAGTTCCGGCGCAACGTGCCACGGTGGATCCCGCGCAGGACCGCCTGGGTTCCCAAGTACGCCGAGACCTGACGCCCGGGCGCCTTTCGCATCACCATGCGTGGATCTCTTCAGGCAGGTCAGACTGGGGTGGACACTCGCAGCGGCTCTCGCCCGGGATTACCCGGGTGTGAGCTCGCGTTGTCGCCAGAGACCGCGACTGAAAGTGAGAACCGTCGATGGGCACCCCACTGCACCTCGCCGTCGCACTCGATGGCACCGGCTGGCACCCGGCTTCCTGGCGCGAGCCGTCTGCCCGCCCCGCCGAAACCCTCTCCCCGCGGTACTGGACCGACCTGATCGGCCAAGCCGAACGCGGCCTGCTGGATTTCGTCACCATCGAAGACGGGCTGACCTTGCAGTCCGACCACCCGTTCCGTCCCGATGACCGCACCGATCGGCTGCGCGGGCGCCTCGACGCGATGCTGATCGCCTCCCGTGTCGCACCCCGTACCCGCCACATCGGCCTGGTTCCCACCGTCATCACCACCCACACCGAGCCGTTCCATACCTCCAAGGCCATCGCCACCCTCGACTACGTGAGCACCGGCCGGGCCGGGGTCCGGGTCCAGGTGTCCTCGCGCCGGGATGCCGCGGCCCACTTCGGCCGACGCGAACTGCCGCAGGACCGAGCCGCACTCACCGCCGAATTGTTCGGTGAGGCCGCCGATTACGTGGAAGTGCTGCGCCGGTTGTGGGACAGCTGGGAGGACGACGCCGAGATCCGCGACGTGGCCACCGGACGGTTCATCGACCGAAACAAGCTGCACTACATCGATTTCGAGGGTGCGTCGTTCTCGGTCAAAGGACCGTCGATCACCCCGCGGCCGCCGCAGGGCCAACCCATCGTGGCCGCACTCGGCCACGTCGACCCCGCCTACCAGCTCATCGCGGGCAGCACCGACGTCGGCTTCGTCACCCCACACAGCCCCGACGAGGTCACCGCCCTGGTCGACACGATTGGCGCGCTCCGGCCCACCGATGCCGCCGCGGTACGCGTTTTCGCCGACCTGGTGGTGTTCCTCGACGACACCCTCGGCGCGGCGCGCGCTCGGAAAGACCGCCTCGACGAACTCGCCGGTACCGAATACCGCAGTGATGCTGAGGTTTTCGCCGGCACCGCAGGACAGTTGGCCGACCTGTTGCAGGCCTGGCACACTGCCGGCGCCACCGGCTTCCGGTTGCGGCCGGCTTCCCTACCGCACGATCTGCAGCAGATCACCGACGTGCTGGTCCCAGACTTGCAGCACCGCGGCCTGTTCCGCGATTCCTACGAGGCCTCCACCCTGCGCGGCCTGCTGGGTCTGGCCCGGCCCGCCAATCGTTACACGACCGTCTGAAATCGACAGGACACGCCCATGAGCAAGCCCGTCAAGCAGATTCATCTGGCCGCGCACTTCCCCGGGGTGAACAACACCACGGTGTGGAGCGACCCCGAATCGGGCAGCCACATCGAGTTCGACTCGTTCGTCCGGTTCGCACAGACTGCTGAGCGCGGCAAGTTCGACTTCATGTTTCTGGCCGAGGGACTGCGGTTACGCGAACAGGGCGGCCACATCTACGACCTCGACGTGGTGGGACGTCCGGACACCTTCACCGTGCTCGCAGCGCTGGCCGCGGTGACCGAGCGGCTCGGCCTCACCGGCACGATCAACTCCACCTTCAACGAACCCTATGAGGTGGCACGGCAATTCGCCTCGCTCGACCACCTCTCTGAAGGCCGGGCCGCGTGGAACGTCGTCACCTCGTGGGACGCCTTCACCGGAGAGAACTTCCGCCGCGGCGGCTTCCTGCCGGAGAACCAGCGCTACGAGCGGGCCGAGAGCTTCCTGGCCGCCGCCCACACCCTGTTCGACTCGTGGCGGGGCTACGAGATCGTCGCAGACAAAAAGGCGGGCGTGTTCCTGTCCGATCCCACTGCCGGCGAGTTCTGCTACCACAACGATCATTTCGACATCAGCGGTCGGTTCAACGTCCCGCGCAGCCCCCAGGGCCGCCCGGTGATTTTCCAGGCCGGAGACTCCGACCGCGGGCGCGAGTTCGCCGCCGCAGCTGCCGATGCCATCTTCTCCCGATACGGGACGCTGGAGGACGGCCAGAAGTTCTATGCCGACGTCAAAGGCCGCCTGGCCAAATACGGCCGCCGTCACGACGAGTTGCTGATCCTGCCGGCAGCCACCTTCGTTCTCGGGGACACCGACGACGAGGCTGCCGAGTTGGCCCACGAGGTGCGGCTGGCCCAGGTCTCCCCCGCCACTGCGATCAAGTTTCTCGAACAACTATGGAATCGTGACCTAACCGATCACGATCCGGACGGGCCGTTGCCCACCGTCGACCCGCTGGTCGGGGAGAACACCATCGCCAAGGGCCGGGCCAGCGTGCGGATCCACCGAGACCCGATCGCCGTGGCCAACGAGTGGCGCGCCAAGGCCGAGGCGGAGAACCTGACCACCCGGGAACTCATCATCGAGGTCACCGGGAGGCAGAACTTCGTCGGCTCCGCCGCCACGATCGCCGAATCCATCATCCATCTCGTGCAATCCGACGCCAGCGACGGGTTCATCCTGGTCCCCCACGTCACCCCGGGCGGGCTCGACCCATTCGTCGATCGCGTGGTACCGCTGCTGCAAGAGCGCGGCGTGTTCCGCACCGACTACGAGGGGACCACGCTGCGCGAGCATCTGGGTCTGGCTCTGCCTCGGCCGCATGAAGAACGCACCGCGGCAACGGGATAGGACTATTCGGACACGTCGGGGTCGGCGCGCTCCTTGTACTCCCAGCTCGCCCCTGCGGTCAACGTGCCGGGTTCCAGCTCGGTGCGGCCGGCGTCGCGGACATGCACGGTCTGCGCGAGGATCT
Source organism: Mycolicibacterium senegalense (assembly GCF_019645875.1). GTDB lineage: Bacteria > Actinomycetota > Actinomycetes > Mycobacteriales > Mycobacteriaceae > Mycobacterium > Mycobacterium senegalense. The sequence continues at coordinate 4,114,273 of NZ_CP081000.1, forward strand.
CGTCGGGCTTGCCGCCGATCACGATGACCGGGTGCTCGTATTCGATGCCGTAGAGCTTGAGCGCGGCATGTACCGCGTGCGCCGCGGCCTTACCGCGCGACATCTTGGCGTTCGAATTGACCCTGATCACCAGCCGGCGTTCCGGCGCTTCAGCGCCCTCGGCGTCTTCGGCATCCATGACCATCAGCCTAAGGCCACCATGTTGCACAACCCGAACTTGTCGTACCTCTCTGCTTTGATGGTGTCATGTCTTCGGGCGCAGCTTCTTTCACGGGTGGGGTGAGCCCAGTGCAGCGGCTGGAAACGTTGTTCGACGAGATCGCCGAGCTGACCGGTCAACGCAACGCGATCGACGCACGCATCGTGGAGATCGTCGCCGAGATGCTTCGCGACGAACTGTGCGGCGCCACCGGCGCCCGCTCCATCCAAGCGGTGGTGGCCTGGAAAACCGGCATCGCTCCACGCAACGCCGAAACCGTCGTGGCCGTCGCACGTCGACTCGAAGAATTCCCCCGCTGCGCGCAGGGGATGCGCGAAGGCCGGCTGTCCCTGGATCAGGTCGGGGTGATCGCCGAAAAAGCCGCCGACGGCTCCGATGAGCACTACGCCGAGTTGGCCGCCGTCGCCACCGTCCGCCAGTTGCGTACTGCGGTCAAGCTGGAACCACGCCCCGCACCCGAAACCCGGCCCGAACCGGAGCGTTCGATCACCAAGAACGTGGAGGACGAGTACACAACCTGGCGAATCCGGTTGCCGCGGTTGGACGCGGCGAAATTCGACACCGCACTGCAGTCGCACCACGATGCGGTGATCGCCGACTGGAAACGCGACCACGACACCGACGGTGAACCGGCGTCGGATCAGGCACCGCCGTTTCCCAACCTGGTGGATGTGTTCATGAGCTTGGTCGAGGCGGGCTGGACGTCGAGACGGTACGCCGCCCGCACGGGCAGCACACTGCTGTGGCCGTACATGTCGACCTGGACAAAGACGGTGACAAACCAGTCGCCGCAATGCATCTGGGGCCGCTGCTCACCGAGGACGAACGACGCTACCTACTGTGCGATGCCACCTGTGAGGCCTGGTTCGAACGCCGCGGCCAGGTGATCGGCGCAGGCCGCACCACCCGCACCATCAGCCGCCGCCTCCGCCGGGCACTCGAACACCGCGACCGGTGCTGCGTGGTCCCGGGCTGCGGATCCACCCGTGGATTGCACGCCCATCACATCGCGCACTGGGAAGACGGCGGTCCGACCGAACTCGACAACCTCGTGCTGGTGTGTCCGTTTCACCACCGGTTGCACCACCGGGGCGGCATCACGATCACTGGCCCCGCCGACCGGCTCGTGGTCACCGACCAAACCGGCAAACGGTTGCTGGGCGGGTCGCTGGCCCGTCCACCCACGGCACCCCCACCCGATGTCCCGCCGTGCCCCGGACCTACCGGTGAGCGCGCTGACTGGTGGTGGTACCAACCGTTCCAACCCAAACCACCACCGCCTAGAGCCGCTTAGCCAAGGGCCCGTCACGGCTCGTCGGAAACCACTTCCCGCAGGAACTCTCCGCCATGGATCGCGGCCAGCAGTGAATTCTCCGACGTGCGATTCGCGGTGAACAGCAGCTCGTCACCGGCTTCGAGCACGTCGTCCGGCTTGGGAAAGCGCACCTTGTTGCCCCGGACGACGGTGACCAATGCGGTGTCGACCGGCAGGTCCAAGCGGTCCACCCGCTGACCCACCACCGGGTTGTCTTCCGGCAAGGTGAGTTTGGTCAGCTCCACCCGCCCTCCGCGCAGTGTCATCAACCGCACCAGGTGCCCGACGTCGATGGCTCCCTCGATGCCGGCCACCAACGAACCGGGTGTCGACACCGCGACATCGATGCCCCAGTCCTGACCGAACAACCATTGATTGCGGATGTCGTTGATCCGGGCGACTACCCGCGGTACACCGAATTCCGACTTGGCCAGCAATCCGACCACCAGGTTGGACTTGTCATCACCCGTTGCCGCGATCAGCACGTCGGCGGTTTCGATTCCGGCGTCCTCCATCGCGGAGAGTTCGCACGCGTCGGCCAGCAACCAGTCGGCGCCCGGCACGGTGTGCGGCTCATAGCGCCTTTGCAACTGTTCGATCAGCAAGACCTTGTGGCCGTTGTCGAGCAACTCACGCGCGACGGACCGACCCACGTTGCCCGCTCCGGCGACCACTACTCGCATGTTCCGTTCCGCCACTCAGCCATTTTCGCCTATTCGCATGGCCCACTCACGACCCTTCGCCCTGATTAACTAACTCTCGATGAGCCTGAACCAGCTGTACCTGACCTTGCTCACCGGCGGCATCGTGCTGCTCGCGAGCATCATCGGCACGCGCGTGGCTACCCGCATCGGGTTCCCGAGCCTGCTGTTCTTCCTGCTGGTCGGGATGGTGTTGGGCGTCGACGGAATCGGGCTCGACTTCCACAACGTCGAGCTGGCGCGCAACGTGTGCACGACGGCGCTGGCGATCGTGCTGGTCGAAGGCGGTCTGACCACCCGGTTCTCCGATATCCGAGGGGTGCTGGCACCCGCGGGCGTTCTGGCCACCCTCGGCGTGGTGATCAGCACCGCCATCACCGCCGTCGGCGCGCACCTCCTGCTGGGCATGGACTGGCAACTCGCATTGCTGCTCGGCGCCATCGTCGCCTCCACGGACGCGGCCGCGGTGTTCTCGGTGTTGCGCATCCTGCCGCTGCCGCGCCGGCTGGCCGGCCTGCTGGAGGCAGAATCGGGCTTCAACGACGCGCCGGCGGTCATTCTTGTGTTGACGTTCAGCGTGGTGCCGTTCGTGTTCCACCCCGAAGGCGCCATCGCCGACCTGGTCTATGAATTGGTAACCGGCGCTCTGCTGGGACTGGCCGTCGGGTTCGCCGGTGCATTCGCCTTACGCCGCATCGCGCTGCCCGCCTCAGGGCTGTACCCCATCGCCACCTTCGGGCTGGGCTTCATCGCATTCGCCGCCGCCGGTAGTGCGCACGCGAGCGGCTTCATCGCCGCCTACCTGTCGGCGGTGGTGCTGGCAAACTCAGGCCTGCCCCACAAGTCAGCCACCCGCTCCTTCGCCGAGGGGGTGGGCTGGCTGGCCCAGATCGGGTTGTTCGTCCTGCTCGGATTGTTGGTGAACCCGCATGATCTGGCCGGTGACATCATTCCGGCGATCGCCATCGGGCTGGTGCTGCTGTTGATCGCCCGGCCGGTTTCGGTGGTGTTGTCCTTGGCCGGATTCCGGATCTCGTTGCGTGAACAGCTTTTTCTGTCCTGGGCCGGGCTGCGCGGCGCAGTGCCGATCGTGCTGGCCACCTTTCCGATCGTCGCCGGAGTGCCCGACAGCTACCGGTTGCTCAACATCGTGTTCGTCCTCGTGGTGATCTTCACCCTGGTGCAGGCACCCAGTATCAAGCTCGTGGCCAACGCACTGGGGCTGATCACCCGCGACATCACCCGCGAGATCCAGGTCGAAGCCGCACCCTTGGACGTGCTCGACGCCGAGCTGCTGACCATGACCGTGCAACCTCATTCCCGGCTGCACAACGTCACGATCCTGGAACTGCGACTGCCAGACCCGGCGGTCATCACGCTGATCATCCGCAACGGCCGCACCTTCGTGCCACTGCCCGAAACCCGCATCGCCGTCGGCGACGAACTGCTCATCGTCACCACGAGCAAGACGCGCACCGCCGCCGAGGCCCGGCTGCGCGCGGTGAGCCGGCGCGGCAAGCTCGCCTACTGGTTCGACGAATACGGGCTCGAAGACTGACGGCTCCCAAGCTGACGACTCCCAAGCTGACGGCGATGTGGCATCGAGCACATCCGTGCTTGCCAATTTGAAACACAACCCTCCCCTAAGGGTAGAGTTGTCATCGATGTAGAACGTGGCCGTCCCGGCCTGCCGGGCCCATCGTAGCGGCGCTTCCGATTACACGTCCTGCCAATACTTTTCACGCAATGGCGCGTGGATCAACTGTGCCTATTTGCCGCGCTGAGTCACTGCGCGGGCTGAAACGGAGTTCTGATGGAACGAACGACTGACGCGGTGGCACCGCACGAACAGCAATCGGTGCTCGCGGCACTCCGTTCCCCCCGCAGGCTGCGCACCGAGGTGCTCGCCGGCCTGGTGGTGGCGCTGGCGCTGATCCCCGAAGCAATCTCGTTCTCGATCATCGCCGGCGTGGACCCGCGGGTCGGCCTGTTCGCGTCATTCACGATGGCGGTCACCATCGCGATCGTCGGCGGGCGACCGGCCATGATCTCGGCAGCCACCGGAGCTGTCGCACTCGTGATCGCCCCGCTGGTGCGCAGCCACGGCCTGGACTATCTCATCGCCACCGTAATCCTGGCCGGAGTGCTGCAGTTGGTCCTGGGCGGCCTCGGGATCGCCAAACTGATGCGATTCGTGCCCCGCAGCGTGATGGTCGGCTTCGTCAACGCCCTGGCCATCCTGATCTTCCTGGCACAGCTGCCCCACCTGATCGGCGTGCCGTGGTTGGTCTACCCGATGGTCGCGGTCGCCCTCGTCGTCATCGTCGCGCTACCGAAACTGAGCACCGCGATCCCTGCTCCGCTGGTGGCCATCGTGATACTCACCGCCGTCACCGTCGGATTCGGCTGGTCGATTCCCAACGTGGGCGACGAAGGACAGCTGCCGTCGAGCCTGCCGTCCCTGCTGATCCCGAACGTCCCCTTCACCTTGCACACGCTCGGGGTGATCGCGCCCTACGCGCTCGCGATGGCCGTGGTGGGTCTGCTGGAATCGCTGATGACGGCCAAGCTCGTCGACGACATCACCGACACCCACTCCGACAAGTCCCGCGAGGCGCTGGGCCAGGGTGTGGCCAACATCGTCACCGGGTTCTTCGGCGGTATGGGCGGCTGCGCCATGATCGGCCAGACCATGATCAACGTGAAATCGTGCGGCGCCCGCACGCGGATCTCGACCTTCCTGGCCGGCGCGTTCCTGCTGGGCCTGGTCGTCGGACTCGGCGACGTCGTAGCCCAGATCCCCATGGCCGCATTGGTCGCCGTGATGATCATGGTGTCCGTCGGCACCCTTGACTGGCACAGCATCAACCCGAAAACGTTGCGGCGCATGCCCAAGAGCGAAACCGCGGTAATGCTGGCCACCGTGGCGGTGACCGTGGCGACCAGCAACCTGGCCTACGGAGTGGCCGTCGGCACCTTGACGGCCATGGTGCTTTTCGCCCGACGCGTTGCTCACTTCACCGAGGTCGTCGACATCGATCACCCGGACGAAGACACTCGCGTGTACGCGGTTCGGGGCGAGCTGTTCTTCGCTTCCAGCAATGACCTCGTCTACCAATTCGACTACGCCGGTGACCCCGCCAACGTGGTCATCGATATGAGCCAGGCCCATATCTGGGATGCGTCGACCGTGTCTACCCTGGATGCCATCACCACCAAATACGCTGCCAAGGGCAAGACCGTCACCATTGTCGGGATGAACGAGAACAGCGCAGAACGCCACGCGCGGCTCAGCGGCCAACTCGCTGCGGCGCACTGAACCGTCACGGGGGAACCGTTGAGTAACCAGGATCATCTGCAGATCGGCGAGGTCGCCGCCCGAACCGAGTTGTCCATCAAGACAATCCGGCACTACGACGAGGTGGGCCTGGTCACCCCGTCCGCACGGTCTGCGGGAGGATTCCGGCTTTACACCGCCGACGACGTCAACCGGCTGCTGGCGATCCGCCGGATGAAACCGTCGGGCTTCAGCCTCGAGGAAATGCGTGAGCTGCTCGACGCCCTCGATACGCTCGACTCCCCCGGAGCGTCCGCCGCCCATCGCGCCGAGGCCACCGCTTTCCTGGCCCAGTGCCATGCGCGCGCCCAAGAAGCCTGCGTCAAGCTGACCCGGCAGCTGGCCTACGCACAGGAACTGACCGAGCAGCTTTCGCGCTACCGCGGCTGAGCCGTTTGACCTGCGGGCGCGCGGGTATATCAGGCAGATGCCAACGCCGAGACCTTTCGCGGTCCTGTTCGACGTCGACGGCACCCTCGTCGACACGAACTATCTGCACGTTCACGCCTGGGCCCGCGCGTTCCGCGAGGAGAACATCGACGTGGAGTCCTGGCGGATCCACCGCAGCATCGGCATGGATGGCAGCACCCTGGTGGCAACCTTGTCCGGGGACGCGAGTGACGCAGTGCAGCACCGCCTCAAAGATCGCCACAGCAGCCTCTACAAGGACAGTTCAGAGTTGATCGTGCGCCTGCCCGGCGCGCGTGAACTCCTGCGCCATCTCGCCGAGAACGAGGTGCAAGTAGTGCTCGCCAGTTCCGCACCGGAAGACGAACTCGCCATCACCCGAAAGGTTCTCGACAGCGACGACGCCATCGCGGCAGCCACGTCTTCGAAGGACGTCGACACCGCCAAACCCGACCCGAGCATCGTTCAGATAGCGTTGGAGCGGGCCGGCGTGTCTGCCGAGCAGGCCGTGTTCGTCGGAGACGCGGTGTGGGATGGCGAAGCCGCCACCCGCCTCGGCGTTCCGTTCATCGGCTTGCGCTGCGGCGGCGTCGCCGACAGTGAGCTCGAAAAAGCCGGTGCGCAAGCTGTTTTCGATGATCCACTCGACCTCCTGCGACATTTGGAGACCACCGTCATCGGCGCACGACTCCGGGACTCGTCGCACTGAGCGGGACGGGCGCGTCGGCTTGACCACACATGTCGAACGTGTGTTCTAATGTTCCTCGCCGCCCATCCCGCCCCAGTGCGGGCGATGTTCGAAAAGGAGTTCGCCGTGACGATGACTGTAGACGCTCTGGCACAGGAAACGTTGACCACTGACTCGGACACTGCCGGTGACGTGGTTGCGCCGGCCGAGAGCACGACGTCCGCCCCCGAAGCCTCTGTCGATGAGAAGCCCAAGAAGGCGCCGGCCAAGAAAGCTCCCGGCAAGAAGGCCAAGACCATCGAACTGACCCTCACCGTCACCGGTACCGCCGACGGCGAATGGCATGCCGAGCTCAAGCAGGGCAGCACCTACCTGGCGCGCAATGTCGCGGTTGCGGCCGCGGCCGTCTCACGCGCGGCCAAGGAATTGCACGAAGATCTGTCCACGCCCATCGACGAGGTGATCGAAGAGGCCCGCACCCAGCAGGCCGCCAAGGTCGCCGCATTGGAGGCCGAGCTGGAAGCGGCGCGAAAGGTCTTGTCTGACTTGGAGTGAGGCGCCTGCCCTTATGGTGCGGGTGCGAGCGTGTCAGGACACAGCTCACGCTGGGCGGCTTCCACCATTTGGGGGTTTCCCCAACCGATCAACTCAAATGACATCAGGACGTTTTCCGGCGTCGAACCGCCGTAACGAAGCTTGTCGCAGATGGTGCGGCCGAGCGTCAGCAAGGATGTCGCGGGCAAGAGTTGGGGCCCCAGCGCCGCGAGGTAACCCTGCTCGTCGGCGTGAGCGGTTCCGGGTGCCACCATCACCAGCGACGCGAAACTTGCTGCTATGGCGATGGACAACTTGATGCGACGGCTGGCCGCTTGGATTTTCACGAGCCGAACGGTACCTGTCCGGCCGAGCCTCCCTGAGGCTTTTCAACTATCCATTTGACCGAATCGTCAAATTTTCTGACGGTTCGACCGCAGTGGCGGCGCAGGGTTACTTTGCTTGGCGGAAATACGGTTCAACCGTGCCGCTGAGCTTGACGACCATCGGATTTCCGCGACGATCCTTGGCGGTAGGGACTTCAACGCGCACCCAACCCTCGGCCACGTCATATTCGTGAACGTTGGTCTTCTCGACGCCGTTGAAGCGAATACCCACGTCGCGGAGAAGCACCTCTTCGTCATAGAAGGGGCTGCGGGGATCCACCGAGAGGTGATTCGGTGGAACGTCTGTGTTCTGGTCCTCGGGCATGATGGCTTTCGTTGAGTGCTGCGGTCGGCTCTTGGATCTGATTCTCCAAGAACCTACGCGACCTGTGGTGACGGGTTCCGGTTAGGTTCAGACGGGCTACACAGCAAAGAACCCGAAGTCGTGTGACTTCGGGTTCTCAAACGTGGAGCTAAGGGGACTCGAACCCCTGACCCCCACACTGCCAGTGTGGTGCGCTACCAGCTGCGCCATAGCCCCGTTTGTCGTGCTCAACGAAGTTACACCACAGGGGCCGTCTAACCCAAAACGGCAGCTCAGGGCAGTTCATCGGCGGAATCGGGGCCCAGTGGGCGGGCTGGGGTGTGCTCCTCTGTCGCCGACGGCCGGGTCTCCGGGGCGAAGACCCACCCCACCGCCGCGGCGAGCATGATGACGCCGGTGGTGACGAACGCCACCGGGAAGCTGATGTGCAGGGCGATCTGGCCCACGGCGAACGAGCCGACAATCGCGCCGAGGTCCGACATCATCTGGAACGTCGCCACCGCCGTCCCGCCCCGCGCCTTGTTGCCGACGACGTCGGCCACCGCGGCCTGCTGCGGCGAGACGAACATCCCCGTCGCCGCCCCGGTCACATAGGCACACACCAGAAACAGCGGCAGGGAGTCGCTGAAGCCGACCGCCACCGTCGCCGCGGCCGACACCGACAGCCCCACGATCACCAGCACCCGACGCCCGACCCGGTCGGAGAGGTAACCGCTGGGCACCACGGCTGAGACGTTGCCGATCGCGAAAGTCGCCAGCGCCAGCCCCGCCGCACCCGCGCTGCGCCCCAGGACGTCCACCACGAACAACGGCACCAAGGCGATGCGCAATCCGACCGAGGACCAACCGGACGCGAAATTGGAGAACAACGCCGCGCGATAGGCGCCATGCCGCAGCACCTCACGCATCGAGACCTTCGGCACCTCGTCGACGGACGGGACGGCCAACTCCGAGTGGCGCAGGCTGACGAACACCACCGCGGCGGCCACCAACAGCGCCGCGCCGTAGATCAAAAACGGTGCCGACAGTCCGAAGCCGGCGGTCAAGCTGCCCAATACCGGCCCGCCGACGGAGCCGACCAGAAACCCGGAGGCGAACAACCCGGCCACCCGGCCGCGAGCATCCGGCGGCGAAATCCGGATCATCAGGCCCAGTGAGGACACGGTGAACATCGCCGAACCCAGTCCACCGAGCGAGCGGAACAGCAAGAGCTGTGTGTAGGTCTGGGCGAACGCGCAGGCTCCGGTGGACACCGCGACGATGAGCAGCCCACTGATATAGACCCGCCGCTCGCCCAGTCGTTGCACCAGGGCCCCTGCCGGCGGCGCGCCCACCAGACGCATCGCCGCGAATGCGGTGATCACGAACGTGGCAGCGGCGATACTGACCCCGAAATGCCGGGCATAGTTCGGCAGCACCGGGGCAACGACGCCGTAGCCGAGCGCGACCACCACATTCGCGCAAACCAGCAGCCAGACCTCGCGGGGCAGGCTCTGCGTGGTCTTGACGGTCACCCGATGACTGTATTCACCACTTCCTTCGCGGCCTCCTGCACCTCCGCGAGATGATCGGCGCCCAGGAAAGACTCGGCATAGATCTTGTAGACGTCCTCGGTGCCCGACGGCCGAGCGGCGAACCAGGCGTTCTCGGTGGTGACCTTCAGCCCGCCCAATGCCGCGCCGTTGCCGGGCGCGGAGGTGAGCTTGGCGGTGATCGGCTCGCCGGCCAGCTCGGTGGCACTGACCTGTTCGGGCGACAACTTGGCCAGCCGGGCCTTCTGCTCACGATCGGCCGGGGCGTCGATGCGCGCGTAGGTAGGTGAGCCGTAGCGTTCGGCCAATTCGGCGTAGCGCTGCGACGGCGTCGACCCGGTGACCGCCAGGATCTCCGAGGCCAGCAGCGCCAGGATGATGCCGTCCTTGTCGGTGGTCCAGGTCGACCCGTCGGTGCGCAGGAACGACGCGCCGGCACTCTCCTCGCCGCCGAATCCGATGCCGCCGCCGATCAGCCCGTCGACGAACCACTTGAAGCCCACCGGTACCTCGACCAGTTTGCGATCCAGGCCGGCCACCACCCGGTCGATGATCGAACTGCTCACCGCGGTCTTGCCCACCGCGGTGGCCGCGGGCCAGTTCGGCCGGTGGGTGTAGAGGTAATCGATCGCCACAGCGAGATAGTGGTTGGGATTCATCAACCCTCCGTCCGGGGTGACGATGCCGTGCCGGTCGGAGTCGGCGTCGTTGCCGGTGGCGATTTGGTACTCATCCCGGTTGGCGATCAGTGACGCCATGGCATTCGGTGAGCTGCAGTCCATCCGGATCTTGCCGTCGGTGTCCAGGGTCATGAACCGCCACGTGGCATCGACCAGCGGATTGACCACGGTGAGGTCGAGGTTGTAGCGCTCGGCGATGGCACCCCAATAATCCACGCTGGCCCCGCCGAGCGGGTCAGCACCGATGCGGATGCCCTCGGCCCGGATCGCATGCAAGTCCACCACATTGGCCAGGTCAGAGACGTAGGCATCCAGGTAGTCGTGACGCTGAGCCGTCTGCAGCGCCCGCGCCAGCGGCATGCGTTTCACGTCCTTGAACCCGTCGCGCAGGATGTCGTTGGCGCGCTTGGCAATCCAGCCGGTGGCGTCGGTGTCGGCCGGTCCGCCGTTGGGCGGGTTGTACTTGAAGCCCCCGTCGCGGGGCGGGTTGTGCGACGGTGTCACGACGATGCCATCGGCGAGGTCGGCGTCACGGCCACTGTTGAAGGTCAGGATGGCGTGGCTGACCGCGGGTGTCGGGGTGTAGCGATCAGCCGAATCGATCATCGCTACAACATCGTTGGCCGCCAAGACCTCCAGCGCCGACGCCCAGGCCGGTTCCGACAGCGCATGGGTGTCCCGGCCGAGGAACAACGGGCCGGTGGTGCCCTGTGCGGCGCGATATTCGACGATGGCCTGGGTGGTGGCCAGGATGTGGCCCTCGTTGAACGCGGTGTCCAGACTGGAGCCGCGATGGCCGGAGGTGCCGAACACCACCTGCTGCGCAATGTCTTCAGGGTCGGGCCGGCGGGTGTAGTAGGCGGTCACCACCGCGGCGATGTCGATCAGATCCTCGGGTTGAGCCGGTTGTCCGGCGCGGGGATTGGCAGCCATGGTCCCGATTGTGCTCCCGATCGGATGTCGGTGCCCGGCTCTCGCACATCAGACGCCATACTTTTACTTCATGTTTGGCCATGACCCCCGAGAAGTGGCCGCAGTCTTCGTCGGCGGCGCCCTGGGCACGCTGGCGCGCGCCGGGCTGGCGGTGCTCGCCGCCCCGGCACCCGGGCACTGGCCCTGGCCTACGTTCATCGTGAACGTCCTCGGCGCGTTCCTGCTGGGCTACTTCACCACGCGACTACTGGAACGGTTGCCGGTCTCCAGCTACCGCCGTCCGCTCTTGGGTACCGGGTTGTGCGGTGGGTTGACCACCTTCTCCACGATGCAGGTCGAAACCGTCACGATGCTCGAACACGGCAACTGGGCGTTGGCCGCCGGCTACACCGTGGCCAGCATCGCCGCCGGGCTCCTGGCAGTGGCGGTCGCGACCGCGATGGTGCGCCGGGCCATGGTGCGCGGATGACCACGGTCGTGGTGTGGACCGGCGTGATGCTGCTCGGCGGCGTAGGGGCGGTCTGCCGATTTCTCCTCGACCGGGCGGTGTCCGCCCGCCACACCCGCGGCTTCCCGTTCGGCACCCTCGCGGTCAACCTGAGCGGCGCGTTTCTACTCGGCTTCCTCGGCGGACTGGCCTTGGACCGCCACGCTGCCCTACTTGCCGGCACCGCGTTCGTCGGCTCGTACACGACGTTTTCCACCTGGATGCTGGAGACGCAACGCCTCAGTGAGGAGCGCCGGATCTGGCCGGCGGTGGGCAACATCGTCGTCAGCGTGGTACTCGGCCTCATCGCGGCGTGGTTGGGCCTGACGCTGGGAGCCCGGTTGTGAGTACCGACGACTACCTCAAGCTGACGGCCTACTTCGCCGAACGCGCGCGCCACGAGCACCGTTTCGCCGCCGACGCGCTACTGGACCTGTACGGGAACAGCGACATCGCGATCAGCGTGATGCTGCGCGGAATCGCCAGCTTCGGCCCGCACCATCACCTGCGCACCGACGAGACCCTGAGTGCCTCGGAGGATCCCCCGATCGCCATCGCCGCCGTCGATGCCGCCGACAAGATCGCCACGCTCGCCGAGCGGACGGTGGCGCTGATCCCCCGGGGCCTGATCACCCTGGAACGTGCCCAACTGATCCGCCGCGAGTCCCCCGCACCGACAGTCGCCGACACCGGCAAGCTGACCGTGTACGTCGGCCGTCATCGGCGCATCGGAGGGGTTCCGGCCTATCGCGCGGTGTGCGACCTGCTGCACCGGCATGGCTTCGCAGCGACGACGGTATTCCTCGGCGTGGACGGCACCGCGCACGGCCGGCGTCGCCGCGCCGCGTTCTTCAGCCGCAACAGCGAGGTACCGCTGATGATCATCGGGCTCGGAACCGGGGCCCAGCTGACAGCCGTGCGGGCAGAACTCACCGAGCTACTCGAGAACAACCCTCTGCTCACCGTCGAGCGGGCGCAGTTGTGCAAGCTGGGCGGCCGGCTACTGACCCGGCCGGCCGAGCTGCCCGGCGCCGACGACCAGGGCCGCCCGCTGTGGCAGAAGCTGATGGTCCACACATCGGAGACCGCCCAATACCAAGGAGTCCCGATCCACCGGGCCATCGTCCGAACGCTGATCCAGACCGGCGCGGCGGGCGGCGCCACCGTGCTGCGCGGGGTCTGGGGTTACAGCGGCGCCGAAAGTCCGCGCGGGGACAGGCTGTTCCAGCTCGGCAGGCACGTCCCGGTGACCACCATCGTGGTGGACACCTCCGAGCGGATCGCGGGGGCCTTTGAAGTAATCGACGAGATCACCCGCGAACACGGCGTGGTCAGCGCCGAGCTGGTGCCTTCGGCGACGGTGGTCGACGCCGGAGAGCGGCATGGCGGTACCGATCTGGCGCAGTTCAGTTACTGACCTCACAGCCGACTGGGTAAGGCTAGCCTATCTTTGCTCAGCCGTGTACCGTGCGACCCCATGCAGTCGACTACACCCGAAGCGGTCAGCGCCGCCCTCACCGAGATCCTTCGTGACGACATGAACGTCGATGTCCGCCGGGTGACCAGGGAGTCCCGACTGATCGACGACGTCGGCCTGGACTCGGTGGCCTTCGCCGTCGGCATGGTGGCGATCGAGGACAAACTCGGGGTCGCGCTGTCCGAGGAAGACCTGCTCAGCTGTGACACCGTCGGCGATCTCGAGGCGGCCATCCTGGCGAAAGTGCCTGCCGCGCAGAGCAGCCAGTGAGCGTGCTGGCCACGGCGCTCGCCGCGTCACTGACCACCACCGACGCCGATCTCGTGGTGCACGACCACGAGACGCGCACCTGGACACGCCATTGTTGGGGAGAGGTCTACGCGCGCGCCGAGAACGTCGCCGAGCAGATCGGCCATGACGGTTCGACAGCTGTCGGCGTGGTCGCCGAGCCCACCGTCGAGGCAATCGCGACGGTCCTGGGCGCCCTGCTGGCGGGCACCGCACTGTCGGTGCTCCCCGGTCCGATCCGCGGGGCAGACGCCGACACCTGGGCACAGTCCACACTGAACCGGTTCGCCGCCATCGGCGTCGGCACGGTGTTCAGCCACGGCAGCTACTTGGATCTGCTGCGCACGGTCGAGACCCCGCTGACGATCCACGACGACAGCGTCGTCGCCCACGCTCAACGCTCCACCACTCTGCCTTTGGGAACCGGCCAGTTCGCAGTGCTGCAGGGCACCGCGGGCTCGACCGGCACACCCCGCACCGCACAGCTGACACCTTCGGCGGTGCTGGCCAACCTGCGCGGGCTGAGCGAGCGGATCAGCTTGTCGGACAACGATATCGGCTGCTCGTGGCTGCCCCTGTACCACGACATGGGACTGACCTTCCTGCTGGCCGGAGCGCTCGGCGGCATCGAGGTGTGGCAGGCCCCGACCATGGCCTTCGCCGCCTCCCCGTTCAGCTGGGTGCGCTGGCTCACCGAGAGCCGCGCCACCCTGACCGCCGCGCCGAACATGGCCTACGGGCTGATCGGTAAGTACTCCAAGCGCCTCACCGACCTGGACCTGTCGGCCCTGCGGTTCGCGCTCAACGGCGGCGAGCCGGTCGACTGCGAGGCGACCATCCGGTTCGGCACCGAGCTGTCCCGTTTCGGCTTCCACCCCGGAGCACTCTCCCCGTCGTACGGGATGGCCGAATCATCTTGTGCGGTAACCGTTCCGGTCCCGGGCCTCGGAGTGGTTCTCGACGAGATCACGGTCGCGACCGACGCTGGGTCCAACCGTCAGCAGCTGGCGGTTCTCGGCGACGCCATCCCCGGCATGGAAGTACGTCTGCGGCCCAGTGAAGACAACGCGGGCATCGTCGACCGCGAGGTGGGCGAGGTCGAGATCCGCGGCACCTCGATGATGTCGGGCTACCTCGGCCAGGCCCCGCTGAACCCAGGTGACTGGTTCGCCACCGGCGATCTCGGCTATTTCGTCGACGGTGGGTTGGTGGTCTGCGGGCGCAGCAAGGAACTGATCACCGTTGCAGGACGCAACATCTTCCCCACCGAGATCGAGCGGGTTGCCGCTCAGGTCAAGGGTGTTCGCGAGGGCGCCGTGGTGGCCGTAGGGGCCGGCGAGAAGTCGGTTCGGTCCGGCCTGGTGATCGCGGCCGAGTTCCGTGGTCCCGACGAGGCCGGCGCACGTAGCCAGGTGATCCAGCAGGTGGCATCCGAGTGCGGCATCGTGCCCGCCGACGTGGTGTTCCTGACTCCCGGGTCACTCCCCCGCACCTCTTCGGGCAAGCTGCGCCGCCTGGAGGTCAAACGACAATTGGAGACAGCGAAGTCATGACTGCGCTCACGCCCACCCCGGCACCGGCCACCACCACGATCGACGAGTACCGCGACCTGTTGGATCGGGTGTTCGACGACCAGGTCAAGGCTTGGACCGCCGAAGCCGAAGAGACTGAGAGTTTTCCGCGTCAACTGATCGAACACCTCGGCCGCAACGGCGTGTTCCGCGAAAAGTGGGGCGACGGTCAGCAGCCCGACGTGGCCAAGCTGGTAGAACTGGCCTTCGCGCTGGGCCGGACCGGCTCGTCGGGCATCGGCGTGGGTGTCAGCCTGCACGACTCGGCAATCGCCCTGCTGCGCCGCTTCGGCAAGTCTGAGCATCTGCGCACCATCTGCGAACAGGCCATCGGTGGCGAAGCGGTGCTGTGCATCGCGGCCTCCGAGGAATCGGGTGGTTCGGACCTGCAGATCGTGGAGACCGAAGTCCGCACGGCCCGCGACGGATTCGAGATCAAGGGCATCAAGAAGTTCGTTTCGCTCTCGACGATCGCCGACCACATCATGGTGGTCGCCCGCAACGTCGACCACGATCCGACCAGCAGGCACGGCAACGTGGTCGTCGTCGCGGTCCCCACCTCTCAGGTCGAGGTTCAGACACCCTACCGCAAGGTCGGTAACGGTCCCCTGGCCACCGCGGCGGTGCACATCGACACCTGGGTGCCCGCCGACCATCTGGTGGCCCGGGCCGGCACCGGGCTGGCCGCGATCTCCTGGGGTCTGGCCCACGAACGCATGTCGATCGCGGGCCAGGTGGCCGCCGGGTCCCAGCGGATCCTCGGAATCACATTGGCCCGCATGATGAAACGTCGCCAATTCGGCCACACTCTCTATGAGCACCAGGCGCTGCGGATGCGCATCGCCGACCTGCAGGCTCGCGTCGATTTGCTGCGTTACGCCCTGGCCGGAGCAGCCGCACAGGGCAAGCTCGACCTCCGGGCCGCCGCGGCCTTCAAGGTGACCGCCGCGCGACTGGGCGAAGAAGTGGCGTCGGAGTGCATGCACATCTTCGGCGGCTCCGGCTATCTCGTCGACGAGACGCCGCTGGGCAAGTGGTGGCGCGACATGAAACTGGCCCGCGTCGGCGGCGGCACCGACGAAGTGTTGTGGGAGTTGGTGGCCGCGGCCATGAAGCCGGACTACGACGGCTACGCGGAATTCTCTGGGGCTGACTTCTCCGGAGCCTGAACCGGTCTCGGGGCTACCCGGCGACGCCGAATGCGTCGCCGGGGGTGCGCGGCAGCGCGTAGAGCGCCATCTTGCGGTTGGACATCTGGTGCTCGCCCAGGAATTCACATCCCGCCCACTCGCAGACCCGACGAGCCCCCGTATTGCGATGGTCGGGATCGAACATGATCCGCCGGCAGTCGGGTTCGAGTTCGAACACGTTGGCCACGATGCGCGGCAGCAGGATCGGGCCCATTCCACGGTTGACGAATCTGAGATCGGCGATCGCCGCATGCATACCGATGTCGTGGGGTTCGGCGGCGTAGCGCGGTGCGATGGAATCCTTGGCCGCCCGGTACAGCTCGATGTAGCCGACGGGCTTGCCGCGGAAGCTCGCGATGAACGGCCGTGAGTATTCACCGTCGAGCTGGGCCTGCAGGTAGCGCCGCCAGCGCTCGGGCTCCCAGTCGTACTCCCAGGCCTCCACCAGATGTGGGCGGTTCATCCACTCCGACACCAACTCGGCGTCACCGACGGCGTCGGCCACCCGGATGTCGTACGGCTCAGCCAGGATCGGGGTCGGCGGAGCGTCGACGGCGCGCACCTCGTCGGTGATGTCGGTCAGCTCGCGCTTGAGTATGGGCGCCCCTGGCAGGTCGGTCACGTCGGTATCGATATCGCTCATTTGAGCGCCGAGCCTACCGTAGCGAGTGAGGGTAGGTTTACCTTCCTGCCGGAGCCCGGTCGGTGTGCGGCCTCAGCCCAGAAGCTTTGCCAGGACCGTCAGATGGCTGAGTTCGACGTCACGGGTGGCGGTCACCAGCGTGACGGGGCCGGCGCTGACCAACGACCTCAACTCGTCGAGGGCCGCAGCCTCGTCGCCGGACTGCAATTCGTGGGTGTAGCGCGCCGCGAACTCGTCATAGCGTTCCGGTTTGTGGTCGTACCAGTGCCGCAATTCGGTGGACGGGGCGACGGCGGGCAGCCACTGCCCCACCCTCGGGTCGGTCTTCTTCAAACCCCTGGGCCACAATCGGTCGGCGAGGACCCGCTGCCCCTCGCCGGATTCGGGTTCGGTGTACACCCGGGCCAACCGCACACGGTGTTTCTCGGCCATCACATGCCATGGTAGGAGGCATGAGCGTGGATCGGGTGGCAGATTTGCAGCGCTGGGAAGATTCGGGCGCACACTGGCGCGTACTCACCCGGACCGCAGACAGTCTCACGGTCGCGCTGCTGCGGTGCGACGGCGGAGAGGAAGTGGACCGGTTCACCTCCACAGATCCGCGGCTGCTCGATTTCGTCGGTGCCCGTAGCTCCAGTGAGGAACCGCAACACCCCGGCTGATCACATCACGGGGCCGAAGCGGGCCAACCGGGCCAGATGGTCGCGGTCCTCCACACCGAGCTTGGCGAACATGCGGTACAGATGCCCGTCAACGGTGCGCACCGACAGGCACAACTTGTCGGCGATCGCGCGGTTGCTCATCCCGAGACTGACGAGGTTCGCGATTTCCCACTCACGCTCGGTCAGCGGCAGCGGATGGCCGGCGCAGCGCAAGGCCGGAGTCAGCGCACCACTTCGTCCCGCCAACCACAGCGCCCGGGCCGTGGACTCCAATTCGCCACCAAGGCAACCAGTCTGGGCAAATTGGCGGGCGGCGTGGGCGGACGCATCGGCGGCCAACGCCAGCGCCCCCATCGCCTCGAACCGGTCGGCGGCCACGACGAGTTGATCGGGATCATTTCGGGCCACACCGATGCTGTGCGCGGCGATGGCCTCGGCCATCCGGCCACCGAGCCGCCGCGCCAATTGCCGGATTCTGCGGTGACCGCAGGCTTGCCCGAACCGCAGCGCGGTGTGCAGGGCCGTGAGCTCGACCACGTCCAACTCATGCGCCTTGGCGCACTGTGCGGCCCGAGCAGCAAGACCGGCGGCCGCTCTGATGTCGCCGTCGGCGGCCGCCGCCCAGGCCCTGGCCAGCTCCAGTTCGGGCCGGAACACCTCGAGGGACCCGACCGCGGCACCCTCGGCGCGCAGCAACGCGGCACCCGCAGCATGGCCGTCGCCCCGCATCCCCTCGGCCTGAGCCAGCCACGCCGCGACCACCATGGGCCACCCGGGCGGCAGCCCCGGCGAGGTCGCCCACACCGCTGCCTGCAGCGCTTCACACGCCGAAGGCAGACAACCGCGGACCAATGCCACTCGTCCGTTCAGCGCGGAGACGACGGCCTCGGCCTGCGGCGAGCCGGCCGCCAGCACGGTGTAGCGGTCACACACCCGCTGTGCCCGCGCCAACTCCCCCGCCGCCGCGGCCACCGACACCTGGGCGAAGGGCAGCCAGAAACGCTGAGGACCCGACTGACAATCCTCGGCAGCCCATTCGCCCGTCTGCGCGGCAGCGTTGGCCTCGTCCCAGCGCCCGGACAAGGCCAACGCGTTCGAGGAGGCCACCGCGGCCCATACCGTCGCCGTCGATTTATTCGACGGCGCCCACACCTCGGTGTCGAGAATCTCGGCGGCCAGCCCGACTGCCTCGGCCACCTCGCCGGCGAAGAACGTGAACACCGCCTCCATCGCCCCGACCAGACTCAACGTCTGCGGGCAGTGCACCTGCCGGCGAACCATGGCAAGTACCGAACGCGCGGCTTCGGGGCGAGCGCACCCGAAAAATAGGTTGGCCGCCCGCAGACAACCCCAACGTGCGAGCGTTGGTTCGTCGTCCGGCGGCACTGACCGGGCCAGCAGGTCCTCGGCCTGCTCGCCGTAACCCTGCCAGCTCAACGCATCGGCCAGCACGATCGCCGCACGCACTCCGGCACCGTGATCCACGGCGTATCGCGCCAACTCCTCACCCAGCGCCAGATTGGACATGGTGACCGCACTGGCCGCCGCCTCGGCGATCGCATCCGCATCCGCCGGGCCATCGCCTCCGGCCATGAACCGAGCGAGCTGGATTCGCCCCCGCACGTCGGGTGGTCCACCGTTGTCAGGCGAGGCCAGGTGCTCGCCCAACAGCACCGCCAACCGCGTATTGATCTGGCGAGAACGGGTTTTGGAGCATCGGCTGCGGGCCACCTGCCCGATGACGGGATGGCCGGGCTGTACGACGGTGCAGGCGGCATCGTTGAGCACCTGGATCGCGCCCCGGCGCTCGACCCGGCCGATCGCGTCGAGGTCACAGGCCGCCACCAACACGTCCCAGTCGAGTACCTCCGCGGTGGAGACCACCTCGACCACATCGAGCTCATCCGGGGTCAAGGTATCGAACCGGGAGGCGATCAATGCGTGTAGATCGGCACTGGCCCGCAGCTGCCCACGCAGTCGCCATCGCCCCTGATCGCAGACCAGGGCCGCATCGCCGAGGGCCGCGTTGAGCGCACCACGCAGGTAGAGCGGACTGCCCGAGGAGAATCGGTGTAATTCTGCGACCGCGCGATCATCGACCTCACCGCCCAGCACCGCGGTAGCCAACTCGGCAGTCTGCTCCCGGGTGAAAGGTTCGACCTCCAATCGCAACAGCAACTGTTCTTTCCAAAGGGCCGTCACCGCATCCGAAGCGATCGCGCCGCTTCCGATGGTGACGATCAATCGCGGTGAGCCGTGCACAGCCAATTGCTGTACCAACAGCGCCGACAACGGGTCGAGATGCTGTGCGTCGTCCACCACGATGACCAAGTCGGGATCCGCGGTAAGCATCTCGTGCGCCACGGCGAGCATCACTGTCGGGTCATGCGCCTCGGTGAGGGTCAGGGCGTGCCGAAACGCCCCGAGTGCCACGGCTTGGGCGGTCTCGGTTCCGAGGACGAACAAGACCGGGCAACCATCTGCCTCCAGGCTCTCTGCCAGCACCCGGGCCAGGGCCGACTTGCCCACTCCCGTCTTGCCGGCCAGCACCACGCCGCACGAACCGCCCCACAGCGCTTGCGAGGCTTCGCGCTGTTCGACATCGCGTGCGACGAACGGCCAGTCCGACAAGGACCACCCCCAGATATCTGTGGCTTACCCGGGTGACGGTACGCCGGTGCAAGAATTCGTAGCGGTCATTCACGCCCGCCGCAACACGAATTGTTCCCTCAGAAAAGACTTCTCGGGCAGCATGAGCTTCCGCACACAGCAGCCTAAGCCACCGATTCCGGCTCCCACACCCCTCGGCGCATCACTGCGCCGACCCTCAGATCGGCATCCAATACCACGAGATCGGCTGCGGCACCGGGGATCAGCCCGTCGCAGGGAAGCCCCAGCGCCCGCGCCGGGTTGAGCGAGGCCTGACGTACGGCCAGCTGCAGCGCCTCGTCGCGGGGCAAACCGCAATGGGCCACGGCGAATCGGACTACTCGGTCCATGGTCGCGGTGCTGCCGGCGATGGTGTCGGTGCCCCCGACGAACGCGACCCCGTCCACCACGTCGACCTGCACCGGCCCCAGGAGATAACGGCCGTCGGACATACCGGTGGCCGCCATCGCGTCGGTGATCAG
Source organism: Mycolicibacterium senegalense (assembly GCF_019645875.1). Taxonomy (GTDB): domain Bacteria; phylum Actinomycetota; class Actinomycetes; order Mycobacteriales; family Mycobacteriaceae; genus Mycobacterium; species Mycobacterium senegalense. The sequence continues at coordinate 4,134,781 of NZ_CP081000.1, forward strand.
CGAAACGCGATCCGGGCCCGCCGAACGCGTGACGTGCCGGTAGATGGCCGGATCGAGGTGGACCCCGTCGGTGATGAGTTCAACGGTGACGGACGGGTCTTCGAGTAGCGCGATAACCGGACCCGGCTCACGCCGGTCGATCGGGCGCATGGCGTTGAACAGGTGGGTGCCCACCGTGGCGCCGGCCGCGATCGCGGCGCGAGTCTGTTCGTAGGTCGCCTCGGTATGCCCGACGGCGACCACCACGCCGGCGTCCACCAACTGCCGGATCGCGGCGAGCGCACCGGCACGTTCTGGCGCGATCGTGACCATCCGGATCGTTCCCGCGGCGGCCGCCAGCAGCCGCTCGATCTCGGCAGCATCCGGGTCACGCATCAGGGCAGGTTGATGCGCCCCGCACCGCACGGTTGACAACCACGGGCCCTCGAGGTGGATTCCGTCGATCTGCCCGGCCCGAACCGCCTCGGCGAGCACTCCCACCTGACGCAACAGATCGTCCGGGCCGGCGGTGACCAGGGAGGCGATCATCGTGGTCGTACCGTGCCTGCGGTGCAGTGCCACCGCAGCCGCCGTGTCGGACTCCGAGGCGACGGAGAAGCTTCCGCCGCCACCCCCGTGCACATGAGTGTCGACGAAACCCGGCACCACCGTCACCGGGCCGAGGTCACGATCGGCGGGCCGGGGCGGGGAGCCCCTACCCAACGCCTGCACCACGGGACCCGACACCTCGAACCACCCGGGCTGCAACAGATCCGCGCCCGTGTACAGCCTGTCGGCGGTCAGCAGCATTCAGAGCCCCTGCCAATCCGGCTTCGAGCGGTACGTCTCGCGGTAGTAATCGACAAGCTGAAGCCGTTGCGCCGCAGCAGCATCCAGCAAAACAGTGACATGCGGGTGGTGCTGCAGGATGGTAGCCGGCCACATGGCGCTCACCGCCCCCTCGACGAGATGGTGCACAGCTTCGGCCTTGGCCCGGCCGAGCGCCACCAGGACGATGTGCCGGGCCGCCATGATGGTGGCCAAGCCCTGGGTCAGGCAATGCGTCGGGACTGCGTCGAGGTCGTCCCCGAAGAACCTCGCGTTGTCGAGGCGCGTCTGCCGCGTCAACGTCTTGATGCGGGTGCGTGAGGCGAGCGAGGACCCCGGCTCGTTGAAGGCAATGTGCCCGTCGGTGCCGATGCCGACGATCTGCAGATCGACACCACCGGCTGCGCGAATGGCGTCCTCATATGCCGCACACGCCACCGGAATGTCGGTCGCCAGGCCGTCGGGCCCCCGCACGGCGTCCGGGGCGAAGTCGACGCGTGAAACGAACACGGTGTCGATCACGTTGCGGTAGCGCTCCGGATGGTCGGCGGGCAGGCCGACGTATTCGTCGAGCGTGAACGCCCTGGCATGGCGGAAGGAGATCCGCCCGGCGGCGTACCGTGCGGCCAATTCGTCGTAGACCGCCAGCGGTGACGAGCCGGTGGCGAGGCCGAGGACCGCGTCGGGTTTGCGGTCGAGCAGCACGCCGATGGCGTCGGCAGCCACGCCGCCGATGGTGGCCGCGTCGGGCAGGATGACGACTTCCATCTACTTTCTCGCCGTGAAAAGCTCTGCGCCCGAGTCGATATCGCCTCCCGCGAGCACCGCGGCGGCTACGGTCACGTTGCCGGATTCGCGCTCGTCCATGACCACGACAGGAACGATCGGATCAAGGCCCTTCGCCTCGACGGCAGGGACGTCGTAGGTGACGATCACCTGGCCGACGGCGACCTCATCCCCCTGACTCACGTGGGTGGTGAAGCCTTCGCCGTTCAGTGCGACGGTATCCAACCCTAGGTGGACCAGGACGCCGACGTTGTCGGCGGTCATGATGACGTAGGCATGCGGCATCAGCTTCAGCAGCTTGCCCCCGACCGGGGCGATCGCCTCCACCACGCCGCGCGGCGGGTCCACCGCCGCGCCGTACCCCACCATGCCCGCTGAGAACACGGGATCGGGAACGTCGTGGAGTGCTACCGCGCGCCCGGCGACCGGTGCGAGTACTCGCGTCAAGCTCACTGTGGTGGCTCCTTTTCTCGATTCCCCACAATACGAGTGCGACCGCAAGACGGCCGCGAGTTCGCGGGTTCTCGTCTAAGCTTCCGCACAGCTTTTACGGCGGTTCGCGCCGGGTGGTCAGGAGGGCAGTGGGTCGATGAGCGGTACGCCGAAACCCGAAGGTACACAGGAGAAGTCCGGCCTGAACATACCCGCTTTCGCGCAACTGCAGCGGCTCGGCAAGAGCCTCATGCTGCCCATCGCGGTGTTGCCGGCCGCAGGCATCCTGCTGCGGCTGGGCCAACCCGACCTGCTGGGCCGCATCGAGTCCCCCGTCATCGGGCCGTTCTTCAAGGCGATGAGCGCAGCCGGCGACGCCCTGTTCACCAATCTGCCCCTGCTCTTCGCCGTCGGTGTCGCGATCGGTTTCGCCCGCAAGGCCGACGGCTCGACGGCTCTGGCCGCGGTGGTCGGCTACCTGGTGATGTCCGCGGTGTTCAAGACCATGTCCCCCATCGTGCTGGCCGGCGAGGTGGACAAGGCCGGCGATCAGGCCCAGATCAACTACAGCGTGTTCGCCGGCATCGTGGTGGGTCTGGTGACGGCGTGGCTGTTCGACCGCTACCACACCATTCAATTACCTTCCTATCTCGGCTTTTTCGGAGGACGCCGATTCGTTCCGATCGTGGTGTCCCTGGCGAGTTTGTTCATCGCCTTCCTGATGAGCTACTTCTATCCGATCTTCGACGCGGGCCTGACCGGCCTGGGCCGGTTCATCGGCGGCAGTGGCGCGCTCGGCGCATTCGTATACGGGTTCGCCAACCGCATGCTGATTCCCTTGGGGCTACACCACATCCCCAATTCCTACGTGTGGTTCATCTACGGCGACTACCAGACCGCCGACGGCGACGTGGTGACCGGTGAGCTCACCCGGTTCGCGGCAGGCGACCCGTCCGCGGGCATTCTCACCTCGGGCTTCTATCCCGTCCTGATGTTCGGATTGCCCGCCGCGGCCCTGGCGATGATCCTCGCCGCCAAGAGGAAGCAGCGCAAAGTTGCGTTCGGAATCCTCTCCGCGGCCGCGCTGACGGCGTTTTTGACCGGCGTGACCGAACCGCTGGAGTTCGCGTTCATGTTCGTGGCATTCCCGCTCTACGTAATCCATGCGCTCTTGACGGGGCTGTCCCTGGCGATCGCCTACCTGCTCGACATCCACCTGGGCTTCTCGTTCTCGGCCGGGCTCCTCGACCTACTGCTCTACGGCGGTGCGCCCGCGGCGCACAACATCTGGCTCCTGATCGCGATGGGCGTGGTGTTCTTCGCCGTCTACTTCTTGTTGTTCTACGTCGCGATCACGAAGTGGAACATGCGCACCCCCGGACGCGAACCCGAGACCGAGTTCGAAGCGGAGGAGCAGGCCAACCTCGACGAGGGCACCGATTCCGCGACCGCCGTCGCCGCCGGCGGCACGGGCACCCTCACCGCACCGACGCGGGCCGAAACCCAGGCTGAGCAGATCATCGCCGCATTCGGGGGCCGGGAGAACCTGGTCAATGTCGACGCCTGCATCACCCGGCTACGCATGGAGGTCGCTGACAAGAGCAAGGTCGACCAGGATCGACTCAAAGCCCTGGGAGCCGCAGGCGTGATCGAGGTCGGCAACAACGTTCAAGCGGTGTTCGGCACCAATTCCGAAGCCCTGAAGAACGCCATTGCCGACAACTTGTAGACCCGGCCTCAGACCGACAGCAGGCGCTGGAAGAAATCGCGGTAGCGCGTGAGAGCTACCCGAAGGTCTTCGGTCGAGGCCTCCTCGCCACGCGACCATTGCGCCTCGAGCCGAGATCGGGTGTCGGCGAAGCTCACCGTGAGCTCTTCGACGACTTCGGCCACCAAGTTGTCCGCTTTCTGCACCGACTCTTTGGGATTGTCGACGAAGGCCGCCTGAACATCATTCCAACGCGAGTGCAGTCCCGAGCGATGCTCGTCGGCGAACAACAACGTGTTGTCCTCGTTCAACGTCTGAGCCTCATCCGGCCCGGGATCCGCCTCCCGGACCACCGCTGCGGGGTTCGGCTCCCGGGACTCGCCCATGTCCTCCGGCCGGGCGGTCGTCGCGTGTTCTTCGTGGGTGGTCATGCCCGCGCCTCCTTCGTCGAATCCGTACCGGCTTCGTTCGTGCCGGCCTCGGGCCCGGCGGCATCACGCTGGGGCGGGATGTCATGTTGAGCCTGAGTGTCCGGCGCGGTTCGAGCCTCGGGCACCGCGCCGACCAGCTGCTCGAACAGCGCGCGATAGTGCACGATCGCCTCACGTTGCGCCTCGGTGCCGATCTCGCCCTGATCCTGAGCAAGGCGCAGGATGTGTGCGGCGCGATAGTGCTCGACCACCTTGGGATGATCGACCGAGACGTCGGCCGCGCGCTGCTCGAAATCGTCTATCGGATAACCGCGTTCGCGCATGACCTCGGTCACCAGCCGATCCGCCTCGCCGACCGATTTCGACGGATCATCGACAAATCCCGCCTGGGTCTGACTCCACGCCTCGATGTATCGCGTCCGGGATTCCGGCGGTAACTCTTTGATCTTCAGCTTGTTGTGTTTGCGTTCGCGGGCAAGTAGTTCTCGTTCCGCGGCGCGCTGTCCGCCCGCCGCTTCGACGGCGTGCTCGTACTCCGGCCCGAACTGTTCCCTGAGCCGTTCACTGCGCTTCTGACGCATCATCGCTGCGCCCACGATTACCGCGAGCAGCACGATCACCACGGCGACCACGACGATGACGATCCAACTCCATGTAGGCATTTCCTGACCTCCTGCGGCGATGGATACCCGCGCAGGGTCTACAGAAACGTCAATACTCGGATGTGGCCGGTGGTCAGCGGCAATAGGACCGGGTGGCGCGCTCCAGCGCCCGCCGATACAGCGGATCCAGCGCGCGCGCTGCGGACACCCCGTCGACGGCGCTCGCCAGGTCGGCTGGACATGATGGCGAGTGCAAGGTCGACCAATGATCGGCGATCTCGTCCACCATCGTGCGGTTGAGCCCGTCGATGGTGGTTCTCGACGCGGCCAGGTCGGGGGCACTCGCCGGAGCAGCGGCCGGGTCCAGCTTCCAGTGCGAGAACAGCCCGTACTCCACCGCGACCGTCGCGTCGATCTGATCCCGGAAGACGTCGCGCACATAGCCCGGATCGATGTGCCGGTTGTCGGCCTGGGCGGCGGTGGCGTCGATGACCTGTTGTTCCCGGCGCGAATCCTCGATCGCACCGCCGCTGCGGAACTTGTTGGCCGCCACCGGATCCGCTGTCTGCAGTCGCTGGGCGGCGGCGTCGACCAGTGGCAGCAGCGGACTGGGATCCTGCGCGCGGGCGACAGGTGCGGGCATCACCGCCAGCGTCAGCACAGCCGCCACGATGAACCGGATACCCATCAGAGCTTGGCGAAGCAGGCGTCGTCGGATTCGTCGTTGGGAATGGACGCATTCTGGCTGGAGAACTTGCCCACCACCCCGGTGTCGGTCACCGCCACGCTGTCCGCGTGGATGCCCAGCGGGTAGGCGTCGTTCAGCTTGGTCGTGAGGCCGTCGAGGGCGGCCTGCACGGTGTCCTTCTCGAACGGCCCGCTGACGTCGGTGATCTGCAGATCGAGGTTGCCGTTGTTCACCACCGGCTTCGCCGTCACCCTGGTGTCACCTACTGCCTCCAGCGTGATGGTGCCCGCGGCCGGGTCCGTGCTGACGTCGGAGACAAGTGCGCCGACGCCCGGCAGGTTCTCGGCGACCGTGTCCTTGATACCGGCCGACGTCCAACTCAGCGTGGCGCTCAACGATCCGATGGTGCCTTTGGAATCGTCGGTGCCCTGCAACCGGATGTCGGACAGCGCCACATCCGCCGTCATGCCCTTGGCGGCCTGCACCCGCTTACCGGCCGTCTCCACCGAGATGTTGGTGTAGTGACCGGTGAGGTGCTGCCACAGGAACGGCGGCTTCACACCGAACGAGACGGAGGCGTTGTCCTCCACGACGCACTCGGCGACCGCGACGAGTACCGAGCCCGCCTTGTGCCGGGCATACAGTTCTCCGCCGGTCAAGCCGATCACCACGAGTGCGACGACGATCACCGCGCCAAGAATGACCGCCTGCGGACTGCGCCACCGCGAGGCCGGCTTCGACGGCTCGGGCTGCGCGGCTCGCGGCGCGGCCGGGGGCTGAGCCGGTGGCGGAGCCGCCGGCCGGGGAGGCACCGGTGGACGGCCCCGCATGATCTTCTCGGTCGCGGCCTCCGGGGGAACGAATTTCTCGGTCGCGGGCTCAGCCCGCTGAGGACGGGCCCGGATCTGTTCGGTGGGCGCCTCGGCCCGCCGTGGACGGGCCAGCCGCCGGGTGACCGGGTCAGGCGGCGGCACAGGGCCCCGGCCGCGCCGGCCGGGGTCGCCGGGGTACTGCGGCGGTGTCGGCACCTGGGCAATTCTGCCGCATCGCCGGGCCGGTCAGCGGGGTGCCGCGCCTGTGGATTCGCTCCTCATTCCGGGTTGCCTGCCGTGACCGATGGCAGCGCCTCGGACTGTTGTTGCAGGCCGGCCGGATTTACGGTGGCCGCGGCAGCGATCGACAGTCCGGCGATCACCAGACAAATGACGGTGTAGACCAGGCTTCCGGTCGGGTCGCCTGCGGCGGTCACCCCGTCGGCTGCGCCGAAGTAGGCCGGCAACGCCGTCACCCACAGCACCGTCATGACCGCCAGGTACACCACGGCATAACGCAGGATGAGCGGGTTCGCATAGCGCGCGGTCGCGGGATCGCGATCCTTGCGCAGGGCCGACCACTGACCGAACAACACCGGGATGGCCACCACGGTGAGCACGACGAGCTCGGCGGCGTAGACGACTCCGCCCACCGACGTACTGCCCGAGATCGATGCGGCCAGGGTGGCGGGCAGAGGCAGCACCGCGGTGCCGATCGACGCCAGCACGCCGACGACGATGGTGCGGCCGAGGATCTGCAGCCCGGTGAAGGTCTTGCCCTCCTGGACGTGGCGACCGACGAACAGCTGGACGCAGAACGCGAGCGACATCGGCCAGAGCGCGGCGAACACCACCACGCTGGGCAGCGGCACGGAGTCGAAGAACGGCTGGTTCATCGGATGGTCCAGCGTCCACTCCCACCACCGCAGCTGCGGCCCGAGGTGGTCGAAGATCTCGTAGAACGCGTGGTGGACGAACCCGACGCAGATCGCGCCGACCAGGACACCGCGTCTGCGGAAAACCCCGAGGATCCGGACGATCTCGTAGGCCACCGTCGCCATCATCGGGTAGATCGCGACGATATACAGCGGCAACCGGCCCCACAGGAAGTCGACGGTGAACACGTTGTGGGCGAACATCGTGTCGACATGCTCGGCGATCCCGAACGCGCCGGGGAAATACAGCGGCGGTTCGATGATCAACAGATAGGCGATGGCACCGAACCACAGCACCAGATTGGTCGGATCGTTGTGCCGGCGCAGCCGCACGATCGCGTACACCAACGCGAGGATCGCACCGGCGATCACGGTGATCTCCAGCACCGGCAGCGTCCAGTTCTCCAGCCCGAACGGGTTGCGGAACTCGATCAGCCCGCCGGCGGTGTCACACGAAAAGCCCAGGCGCTGGGCCAGACCCGAGAACGTGGGGGTACACAGATCAGACATCGGCGGTGGTCGCTTTCTTCTCCGTGACCTGGCCCGCGGTGTACCACTGCGTGACCTCGTAACCGTCCTCGTAGCGCTGGAACCACTCGTCGGCCAACGCCGGCAGTTTTTCGTGTGCCGGATCGTGGCCCGGGATCTGACTGCGCACGACACCGGCCAGCGCGATCAGCATCTCGCGCACCGGAAGGTGCGCGAACGCGTTCTCCACCGGTCCGTCATACGGGGTCTTGGTGAACGGAAGCTTTTGCAGCAGAGCCTTTTTCCGCGCCTGCATACCGAACATCGACATCGCGTCGATTTGGCGTTCCTCCAGTGGCACATACTTGTTGAAGCCGTCGCAGGCCACCTTGAGCACGGCCCACACATGCTTGAAGACCGACGGCGCGACCCGCATCCGGTACCACGGATCGTCGGCCACCGCGTCGTAGATGATCAGCGCTGAGCTGCGGTGCTCGACCTCTTCGACGAAGTGCCACAGGAACAGTGACGCCACGCGGTCGTCCCCCGGAGCGAACAGCGTGTCGTCATGGTCGAGCATCAGCTTGAACACCGGCGTGAACGTCGCCTCCAGATCGGCGGTGTAGGCCAGCCGGTACTTCAGCGGGGTCTCGGCGGTCAGGTCGTCGAACGCCTTGACCACTTCGTCCAGGGTCTCCTTGAGGCCCGGGTAGGTCTTGATCAGGCCCTTGGCGTGCTGCCGGTGGGCCATCGCGTGCTGCCCCTCCTGCCGGACGAACGCCTGGGCCTCCTCGGCCACCGCGGGATCGGTGATGAACGGCATGGCCTCGGTGATCATGTGGCCGATCATCTTCTCGAAGGCGATGGCCAGGAACGACACCGCGTTGGCCATCGACGAGAACGCCGGGTTGGCCTCGTTCCACAGGTACGGGACGCGGTGGTCCGCGAACGCGAACCTCATCTTCCGCACGATCAGATCCGTCATCGCTGCCACCTCGCTTGTCCGAGCAATCATACAAAGAACGCCTTGGTTGTATGATTACTACACGCAGCTGCGGCCCGTCAACGGCGGGGGGCGATATCCTGCAGGGATGCTGCTGGCCACGAACCCGGACCATGGCGCGTAGACGCGGCTGGGACGGGCGCCCGCCCGAAAGCGACGAGGAAGCCTCCGAACGGATCGTGGCCGCCGCGGTCCGGTTGATCGCCGAGACCGGCACCGGAATCAGCATCGCCGACGTCGCCGCATCCCTCGGCGTGATCCGCCAGACCGTGTACCGCTACTTCCCCACCGCCGAATCGCTGATGCACGCGGCGGCCATCGCCACCGTCGACGGCTTTCTCGACCGGCTCGCCGAGAGCGTCCGCGGCATCACCGACCCGGCCGAGGCGATGACCGAAGGCGTCATGTTCACCCTGGAGGAGGTCGCCCGCGTACCGCACCTGCGCATCATGCTGTCCGGGCCACAGGCCGCAGCCAGTTCGGTCAACGTCGCCTCCGACGAAGGCCAGGCGTTCGGCATGCGGATGATCACCCGCTTCGATGTCGACTGGGAGAAGTACGGATACGACGAGGCAGCTCTGCGCGAACTGGTGGAATTCACCCTGCGCACGATGCTGTCGTTCTTCGTCGCACCCAACGATCCCGCCCGAAGCCGAGAAGAGCTGCGCCGCTTCGTCAGACGGTGGCTGGGCGGATCGATCCTGGCGCAACCTGCCGATGGGAGGCGATGACATCGCCGAACACAGCCGGTACCAGCCGATTGAAGATGTCGGCGCGCTCCCATTGCAGGAAGTGACCGGCGCCCGGAACCACCAGCGGCCCGATGCGGTTGAGAAACGCGCGCTCGCAGCGAGGAACGAAATCCTCGCCGACCACATGATCGTCGGGGCCGTAGAGCACCAAGGTGGGCACCTCGACCGCGTCCATCAGCGGGATCTCGGACATCGCGCGCCCGTAGGCGAGCTGGTAGGACGCCCACCCAGCCCGTAGCCGCGCCTCGTCGGCGAAGGGCTCGGTCATGAAGTCCACGTCGGACTGGGCGAATGCGTAGGGCGAGCCCCACAGCCGATTGGTGTACATCGCGGCCACCCACTGCCGGCGCGCTTCGGGTGTGGGCAGCATCGCGGCGAGCTCGTCGGGAAAGGCGCCCTGCATCCAGCGATAGTCGCCGGTCGGGTCGGCCGCACCGGCGACGAACCCCGGATGCCGGGTCCCGATGCCCGAATAGTCGACGGCCATCGGCGGCACGGTGTTGAAAACACAGAAGCCCGTGACGAATCCGGGGAACCGGTGGATCAGGTCGGTGCTCACCACCGCGCCGACGTCGCTCGCCGCGATCAGGCAGGACTCATGGCCCAGCTGGTCATGCACCAGCGCGTACAGGTCGCGGGAGTAGGTGACGATGTCGTGTTGATCGTCGGGCGGGATCGCACTGTCCCCCATGCCGCGCAGGTCCGGCACGATCACTTCGAAGCCGGCCGCCGCCAGGGCCTCGATGTTGCGCCACCAGATGCGCTTGGTCTCGGGATAGCCGTGCACCAGCAGAAGCGGCACCCCGCCGATGCCCTCCCGCACGAAGGCCAGCGAAACCCCTTCGGCGACAACGGCAGTGTGGATGGTGAACGCGTCAGCGGCCGGTGCCGGAGGTTGCACCGGACGCTGACGCGGGTCGTAACGGAAATCCGCCATGGCGAAAGACCCTACAGATCAACGGGTCCCACGCACCAGGCGGCCGGGCCGGGCTCCGGTGTCCACACCGTGGCGGCGCGTCACCGTGCCGCTGACGATCGTGGCATCGTAGCCACTCGCGCCCTGCACCAACCGCTTTCCGCCGGCCGGCAGGTCATACGCCATCCGCGGCGCGTGCAAGGTCAGCGCGTCGAGGTCGATGACGTTGACGTCGGCCTTCTTGCCCACGCTGATCACGCCGCGGTCCGACATGCCGTAGAGCTGTGCGGTGTCGTGCGACTGCTTGCGGATCACATACTCCAGCGGCAGCTTCTCGCCGCGATGACGGTCACGAGCCCAATGTGTGAGCAGGAACGTCGGATAAGAGGCGTCGCAGATCATGCTGCAGTGCGCGCCGCCGTCGGACAGGCCGAGCACTCCGGCCGGATGAGTGAGCATCTCGCGGATCGCGTCGTGGTTGCCGTCGGAGTAGTTGAACATCGGATACATCAACATGGCACCGGCGTTGGCCTCGAGCATCAGGTCGTACATCGCCGCCAGCGGGTCCAGCCCACGTTGCTCGGCGATCGCCGCGACGGTGCGCTCATCGGTCGGTTCGTAGTCCGGCGGTTCTCCGATGTGGTACAGCCGGTTTGCCGCATTCTGCGCGAGCATGAACATTCCGTCGAAGAGCTTGTTCGGGTCGATCGGCAGGTCTTCCTCGGCCAGGATCGCCGCCCGAACCTTCGGATCCGCGAGCCGCTCGGCCAGCTCTTCGCGGGTGCATTCGGCCTGCAGGCGCCGGTAGGTCGGACGGTGAGTGAAAGCATGGTGGCCGGGGAAGCCCAGCAGCATCCCGAACGGCCGCGCCGCCACCTGCGGGAACAACCGGCTACCGGCCTGATGCGCCGCGGCCGACAGCTCCAGCTGTTCCCGCCACAGATTCGGGTCGGCGTCGACCTGGATGAGGGCGAAGCTGAGCGCGCAGTCGATCTCCTCGCCGAGCCGGCGCATCCAGTCGAGTTCCGTCTTGGGTGCGACGATGTCCTCACCGGCAGCACCCTGCGGGGCGAGCTCGAACACGGCCGCACCTCCGGCGGCGGTGGCCCGGCCGAGGGCGAACAACTCGTCCTCGGCGGCGAAGGTACCCGGCACCGGCTCGCCGTCCATGGCCCGGTGCGCCAACGTTCGTGACGACGAAAAGCCGAGCGCGCCTGCCTCGATGGCCTCCTGGACCAACTCGGCCATGGCCTTGATGTCGTCGGGTGTCGCCGGCTCGTTGCGGGCGCCGCGTTCGCCCATCGCGTATGCACGTACGGCACCGTGGGCGATCTGTGTTCCCATGTCGACGGCCAGTTCGCGCTTTCCGATCACGTCCAGGTACTCGCCGAAGGTCTCCCAGCCCCAGGTGATGCCCTCGGTCAGGGCCGTACCCGGGATGTCCTCGACACCCTCCATCAGCTTGATCAGCCAGTCCTCCTGGCCGGGACGCACGGGCGCGAAGCCGACCCCGCAGTTGCCCGCCACCACGGTGGTGACACCGTGGTTGCTCGACGGTTCGAGCACGGCATCCCAGGAGACCTGGCCGTCGTAGTGGGTGTGGATATCGACGAAGCCCGGAGCGACGATCTTGCCTGTGGCATCGATGGTTTCGGCTGCGTCACCGGCCAGAGTCGGGTCATTCGGACCCCGACGGTGCACTTCGACGATCTTGCCGTCCTTGATCGCGACGTCGGCGGTGAACCGGTCGGCACCGGTCCCGTCGACCACGGTGCCGCCGGTGATTTTGAGATCGAACACGTTTCTGCTCCCTTGAGGCGTTCAGGCCGCTACGGTCGCAATGTAACACCGTTACATTGCGACCGTAGCGAGATTGTCTTTCTCAGCGGGAGGCGTTCCATGACCCACAGCTCAACCGACATTCACCGACGGGCTGACGCGATCGGCGATCCACCGACTCGGCCCACCATGGTCCCCGCCTATCGCTACATCTCGCCGGCGTTCGCGCAGCTCGAGATGGAACGTATGTGGCCGCGGGTGTGGCAGCAGGCCTGCACCGTCGACCACGTTGCCGAGCCAGGCGACTACTTCGAATACCGTTGCGGCCGCTATTCGGTGCTCATCGTCCGCGGGGACGACGGCGAGCTTCGTGCTTTCCAGAACGCGTGCCGCCACCGCGGCAACGCCCTGTGCACCGGCGCCGGGTCATCGCTGCGGGAACTGAAATGCGGCTATCACGGTTGGACCTGGGACCTGGCCGGGGCACTCAAGCGGATCCCGAACCGCAAGGGGTTCGGCACGGTGCACATGTCCGAATTTCCGCTGGCCCCCGTACAGGTCGACACCTGGGAGCGATTGGTCTTCGTCAACCTCGATCCCGATGCCATGCCCCTGACCGACTACCTGGAGGCGGTCCCCGGCGACATCGCCTGGTGCGGGCTCGGCGACTTCCGTTGCTACGCAACGATGACCATCGACGTCGAGGCCAACTGGAAGACCATCGCCGACGGCTACAGCGAGACCTACCACGTCCAGACGCTGCACCCGGAACTGCACCGGTGCATGGACGATGTGTACGCGCCGCAGACGATCTGGGGCCACACGGGCAAATCCGAATCCCGCTACGGAGTTCCGAGCCCACGACTGGCCGGGGCACTGAGCGACGAAGAGGTGTGGGACGCCTACGTACTCACCCAGGGCGCCTTGATGGGCATGGCCGAGGGCACGCCGTTCCCGTCCGAGCGGCAGACCCCCGGCCAGTCGGTGGCCGATGTGATCGCGGCCCAGATAAGGGATTTCGCAGCCGGACGCGGCGTCGATATCGGCTGGGCCAGTACCGACCAGGTGATGTGCCTGCACCAATACAACGTCTTCCCCAACCTGACCCTGCTGGCCAGTGCCGATCATCTGACGGTGATGACCTCGTTGCCCGGGCCTGATCCCGACCGCGGCCAGCTGGTGATGACCCTGATGACCCGCATGCCGGCGCAGGCACCGCGGGTCACGCCGACCGACGTCCGGATGAGCGCCGACGAGGCCCACCCGGGCGTGGTGATGAGCCAGGACATCGCCGTGTTGACGGGCCTGCAGCGCGGTCTGCACCAACCGGGCTTCACCCACCTGGTGCTGTCGGCCGAGGAGCGCAGAATCATCAACATGCACCGCAACCTCGAGCGCTATCTCGACCTGGCCGAAGCCGAACGCATTTGCGAGGCGGAAGCCGGCGGATGAGCCCCAAGGCAAAGCCGATCGACGCCGACATCATCCTCGACGCGGCGGCTGCCCTCATCGAATCCGACGGGGTCGAAGCATTCTCGATGCGCGCGCTGGCTGAGCGGATCGGCGTAGCCGTCACCTCGATCTACTGGCATGTCGGCGGCCGTGATGCGCTGTTCGACAGCCTGGTCGACCGGTTGGTCGCCGAGATGGCCGGCCTCCCCATGGAAGGCGACACTCCCGTGAACCGGATCGCTGCGCTGGCCCGCAACCAGCGCCGGCTGCTGATCCGCCGCCAGCATCTGTTGGCCATCGCCCACGAACGCGATCGCACGCCGACCTTGTTCCTGCCGGTCCAGCAGAAACTCGCCGCCGAACTGGCCCGAGCGGGCGTCACCGGCGCCCACGCCGCGTTGGTGTTACGCGCCGTGCAAGTGCACGTGACAGCCTCTGCGGTGATGCTGTTCTCGGCAGTCCGGGGCCCCGCGCACGAGGAAGAGGACCCGTCGCTGTGGACTGCCGACTGGCCGGATCAGGCGCTCGTCGCAGCCCTGCAGTCCCCCACCGACTACGACGCGGTGTTCGAGTACGGCCTCGACGCGATGTTGGCTCCGCTGGGACGGGTTGTGAGCAGTTGGTGATGTTGTTGGTCAGCGTTGGATACAGGGGTTTGTCGGGCCTATCCGCGACACTGGCGCTATGACCCATCGCAGGCTTCGCCAGTGGCGTGGGGTGGTGCCGGTGGCTGCGCCGTCGGGGGTGGCGGTCACGACGCGGTTGCGTACCACGGTCGATGAGGACCGGGTGTTGGATGCGGTGGCCGGTCATGTGGGTAGGTTGCGGCGGGCCGATTTGGCCGCGGCCTCGCGGCCGGTACCGGTGGATGCGGGGTTGGATGCTGATGAGCGGCCGACGGTGCGGCGTGCCCGGCTCAATGCCCGCAAGCGGCGGTTGACCACCGAGTCGTCATCGCGGTGGGCCAGTGCGATCATCGCCGGCAACGATGACCAGTACCGCCTGGCCCGCGACGCCTAGTACCGCCACATCTGCGGGTTACGGTCGGCGATCACCACCATCGAGACCCGCCTGGCCGCCCCCACCGTCGACACCCTCAGCGTCAGTGAACGCCAAGCCGCCCGCACGGCGCGTCGTGAAGCCAAGGCGGTCAAAGGGTATGCGAGCCAGGCGGAACGGTTTCAGAAGCAGCGTCGGCTGCAGCATCTACAGGCCGAGCTGGCCCGGGCCTAACACGATCGGGCCGCGGGAGTCGTGCATGTGGTGCAGGGCGGTAAACGCCCGGCCAAGACCCGCCATCACCTCGATGCGGCCGGGTTGACCATCCAGCAGTGGCGTCAACGGTGGGATGCGGCGCGGTGGCGGCTCACCGCCAACGGATCCCCCGACGAACCGTTCGGCAACCTGACCATCACCATCACCCCGGCCGGCCAGGTCAGTATCCGGTTGCCGAAACCGTTGGAACACTTGGCCAACGCACCGCGGGGCCGGTTCGTGCTGTCGGGGGTGGCGGTGTTTTCTCACCGCGGCGAGCAGTGGGCGGAGCGGATCACCGGCGGCCATTCGATTTCCTACACGCTTACCCGCCGGCCCGGCCGCGCCGGGGTGTATGTGACGGGGTCGTGGGCGCTGCCGGCGCTGCCGGCGTTGCCGTACTGGGCCGGCCGCGACGACGGCACCACCGCCGGCACCGCCGCTGGGGATGACGTGTATGCCGAGGGCCCGGTGGTGGGGGTCGATCTCAACGACGGACACCTCGCGGTCCGCCGGTTGGATGCGCACGGCAATCCGGTCGGCGCCGCTAATCGCATCGACATCGACCTCACCGGGGCCTCGACGCGGCGTGACGCCTGGGTGCGCCACGCCATCACCCGGTTGTTGCACTACACGCGCCGGTATGGCATCACCACGATCGCGGTCGAAAACCTCACCTTCGCCGATGCCCGGGCCACCGGCCGGGAAACCATGGGCCGCGGCCCACGCGGGAAACGGTTCCGCAGAACTGTCGCCGGGATTCCGACCGCGGTGTTCCGCAACCGACTCACGGCGATGGCCACCACTGCGGGTATCGACCTGTACGGGGTCAATCCGGCCTACAGCAGTATCTGGGGCGCCCAACACTGGCAGCACCCCTACCGCAACGTCACCCGGCACCAGGCAGCGGCCACGGTGATCGGGCGTCGCGCCCAAGGCTTTTCGGCCCGGCGTCGGAAAGGTGTGACACCACAACGACCAGAGGATCGTGCGGTGAGAGCTACCAACCAGACCGAGCCAAAAAGCCCCACGGCGAGCACTGGTAGCCGACACGAGCCAGGGACTCGGGGAACCACATCCCGCCGCCCCAGCTCGACAGGAACACGGCAATCGGGCCGGGCAACCGTTATCCCGGCACAGTTGGCCAACAACGGCCAACTCCAGATGTAACGGTCAGGGCAGCACGGTCTTCATCAGCATGACGTTGTAGGCCGACCACAGCGACAGGTTGTAGTACAGCTCTTTACCCGTCGACCACGGATGTAGGTACGGCGCATAGATGCCGCCCGGAATCTGCGATGACGGCGCGATCAGCTGCTCGGGGCCCCACGGCCCCTGCGGGGCCGGCGCGGTCCGCATTACGACGTCGTTGGCGCCGTTGCCGTACAGCACCAGGTACTGCTTGAGATACGTGTTGTACTGGGCCGACATTTCACTCACCGGACCGGGAATGACCGGTGTCGCCGCGGCCGGGTTGCCCGGCACCCAGGCGTTGTTGTCGGCGTTGAAGTATTCGTACTTCGTGAGGTCCGGGATGAAGGCCGGCGACACCCGCGCGATATACGCCGAGCCGCCGCGCCCGTTCGGAGTCCCGAACGTGTAGATGTACGGATCACCCGGGCCCGGCTTGAGGAAAGCGCCCATCTGGAAGTTCTCGTTGCCGCCGCCGGGTGTGCGGATGGTGCCCGGGTAGACACCCCAGTTCTCACCGTTGTCCGGGGACATGGCGATCGCCGAGAAGTTGGTCGACCATGCGCCGGGACTGTCCCAGTTCCGGATCGACATGAAGTTCAGATACTGATTGCGCCCGACCGCGATGCCCGCCGTCGGAATGATTCCGGTCTCCTCCGGCGCTCGGCCGATGCTGTTGATGATCTGCTTCGAAATCCCTTGACGCCACACCGGCGAGCCGGAGTACCTGTTGGCCACCACCCCGTCGGGTACGGCGATGGTGCGCGACAGCGATCCATCCTGGCTGCGGAACAGCGCGTTGTATCGCCACTGCTTGCCGGGGATGCCGCAGTACCCGTTCGTATCACCGAAGGCCATCAGCACCTGGCGGTTTACCGGGTCGCCGTTGTCCCACATGATTCCGAGGTCGGTTCCGGTGATGGCGAAGCGCTTGATCGTCTGGTTGGGGCTGTCGGGGCCGGTGACCCATCCGACGATCGACGTGCCCGGGGGCGCACCCGGCGCCGGTTGCGCAGCCGGTGCCGGCGCGGGAGCCGCGGCCGGAGCCGGGGCCGGCTGTGCCACATTCGGGACCGGCTGGGCGCCACCAGGATTGGGGGCCGGCACCACCGCGGCCTTCTGCCTGACCTGGCCGGTGTTCGGGATCAGGGCCTTGAGGATGGCCAACGGCAGCTGTCCGAGTCGCGGCAAGGGGGCCTGGTCGTTGGCTCCGACCGGCTTATGGCCGATCGGACGGTTGAGCGGGGCCAGCCGGGAGGGCTTGGGGATCTGAAAGGCCTGATGCGGAAGGGGTTGCGCGGCCGCAGCAGCGCCTTCGCAGGGTTCGGCCGAAGCCACGGGGGCCACTCCGACGGCGACGACAAGTCCGATCGCGGCAGCCGCTGCCATCGTCGAAGCACCTCGAGGATGTCGCGACATGTCACACCTTCCCAATGCAGGGACGTCGGCATGACGTCACCGTTGGCTGATGTGACGTTAGTGATCAATGTTGCCGATGTGACCGCTGATGCACCGAAAGGTACCGTCCCGTGACCGTGTCGCAACCGAGTGCGGCGTGTTGTGGTTACGGTGGGAGGTGGTGGAACTATCGAACCGAACGAGAGGGATCACCATGGCCGGAACATTCGATCCGAAAAAGGGCGGCAAGTTCGAGCCGACCACGAAGGCCAAGCCGCCGCCACCTCCGCGGCCCGGCGGCAACAAGAAGTAGTCAACGAAACTGCCCATGTGTGAGCGTTTTCAGCTCGCACATGGGCAGTTTTCATATCCAGATCAGCTACAGACCTGAACCAGCCGGAACGGCCCGGTGGCACATATCGACGGCGGACCGTATCCGCCATAGCCCCAGCCCGCGCCGTAGGCGGGAGGTGGCGGCGGCGGAACCCACGGGCCCGGGCCGTAACCCCAGTGGGGATGCTCGGCCCAGCCCACTGCCGAGCCGACCACCGGCGACGGAGCAGCGTTGGCCACACCTGAACCGATACCGAGGGCGGCCAGCCCCAATGCTCCGGCCGCTACGGCGCTGATCGCGATGGACTTCAACATTTCGAAACCCCTTGACTAACAGAACCCAAGACTGTGGATCGCCCCGTCGGTCCAGAGTCAGCGGAAGCGATCGTTTTCCACTTCCACCAATTATGTTAGATCTGCTTATTAAGTCTGGGCTGTGTGGATGCTTTGTATGTTTCCGTCCTGCCGCAGCGCGGCCAGGCGCCGCTTGGACGCCGCCGACTGCACGACCTGCGGCCACCAGAACCACCGGCCCAGCATCGCCGCGAGCGCCGGGGTCATGAACGACCGCACAATGAGAGTGTCGAACAGCAAGCCGAGCGCGATCGTGGTGCCCACCTGCGCCATCACCTTGAGATCGCTGAACGCGAACGACGCCATGGTGAAGGCGAAGACCAATCCCGCCGAGGTCACCACCGAGCCGGTTCCCGCCATGGCCCGGATGATGCCCGTCTTCAGGCCGCCGGACAGCTCTTCCTTGAACCGGGATACCAGCAGCAGGTTGTAGTCGGAACCGACCGCCAGCAAGAGAATGACCGACATGGCCAGCACCATCCAATGCAATTCCAGTCCGAGCAGGTGCTGCCAGACCAGAACGGACAACCCGAATGATGCACCGAGGGACAGCAGCACCGTGCCCACGATCACCGCCGCGGCCACCACGCTGCGCGTGATGAGCAGCATGATGATGAAAATCAGTGATACGGCGGCGATCCCGGCGATCAGCAGATCGTAGAACGATCCGTCTTTCATGTCCTTATAGGTCGCCGCGGTGCCGGCCAGATAGATCTTCGAGCCCTCCAGCGGCGTGCCCTTGAGGGCTTCCTTGGCCGCCAGCTTGATCGGGTCCACGTGGCTGACACCTTCGGGCGTCGCAGGGTCGCCCTCGTGACTGATGATGAACCGCACCGACTTTCCGTCAGGCGAGATGAAGTTCTTCATGCCGCGCTTGAAGTCCTTGTTGTCGAAGGCTTCCGGCGGCAAATAGAAGGTGTCGTCGTTGCGGGCCTCGTCGAAGGCCTTGCCCATGGCCGTCGAGTTCTCCTGCATGGCGGCCATCTGATCCTGCTGGCCGGCCTGGGTGGACCGCTGCGTCAGCATCATCGTCTTCATGGTCTTCATGGATTCGATCTGCTCGGGCATCAGCGCAACCAGCTGTGGCATCAGCGTATCCAGCCGCTCCAGCTCGGGCACCAGCTCCTGCACGTCATCGGTGAGGGCGTCGATCCCATCCAGGGTGTCGAAGATCGACCGCAGCGACCAGCACACCGGGATGTCGAAACAGTGCGGCTCCCAGTAGAAGTAGTTGCGTAGCGGGCGGAGCCAATCGTCGAAATTTCCGATGTTTTCCCGTAATTCGGCGATGTCCAGGGTCATCACCTTGGTCTTGGTCACCATCGAATGGGTGATCGCGGCCATCTGCTGGGTCAGCTGCGACATCCGCTCCATCGTGTCGATGGAGCGCTGCATCTCGTCTGCCTGCACCAGCATGTCGGCCATCCGATCCTGCTGATACTTCCGGTTCATCGTGTTGGTCGTGCCCTGCCTGCTGAGCAGGAAGGGGATACTGGTGTGCTCGATCGGACGACCGTTGGGCCGCGTGATGGCCTGGACCCGCGAGACGCCGGGAACCCGGACGATCCCCTTGGCGATCTTGTCGATGACCAGAAAGTCCGCGGGATTCCGCAAGTCGCGGTCGGTCTCGATCATCAGCAGTTCGGGGTTCATCCGCGCCGCGCTGAAATGCCTTTCGGCAGCGGCGTATCCGACATTCGCCGGCAGATCGGCGGGCAGGTACTTGCGGGCGTCGTAGTTGGTCTTGTACCCAGGCAGCGTGAGCAGGCCGATGAGCGCGAGACCCAAGGTTGCGGCCAGGATCGGCCCGGGCCAGCGCACCACCGCGATACCCACGCGGCGCCAGCCGCGGGACCGGATGCTGCGCTTGGGCTCGAAACGGCCGAACCGACTGCCAATCACGATGACTGCCGGGCCCATCGTCAGCGCGGCGATGACCGCGACGAACGTGCCTACCGCGCACGGCACCCCCATGGTCTGGAAGTACGGCAGACGGGTGAAGCTGAGACACAGCATCGCGCCGGCGATCGTCATCCCGGATCCGAGGACCACGTGTGCGGTGCCGCGGAACATCGTGTAGTACGCGGCTTCTCGGTCTTCGCCGGCGCCACGCGCCTCCTGATAGCGACCGATCGCGAAGATCGCGTAGTCGGTGCCCGCCGCGATGACCATCAGGGTCAGCAGGTTCACCGCAAAGGTCGACAGGCCGATCACTCCGGTGTGCGCCAGGAACGCCACGATGCCGCGGGCGGCGCCGAGCTCCAGGAAAACCATGACCAGCACCAAGATCATGGTCGCGATCGACCGGTAGACGATCAGCAGCATCACCGCGATCACGACGAGCGTGATGGCGGTGACGCGCGCGACGCTCTTGTCACCGGCATGGTGCTGATCGGACACCAGCGGCGCGCCGCCGGTCACGTACACCTTGATGCCGGCCGGGGGCGACGACTGGTTCACGATGTCGCGGACCGCGGCCACCGACTCGTTGGCCAGCGTTTCGCCCTGGTTGCCGCGCAGATAGACCTGGACGTAGGCGGACTTGCCGTCGTTGCTCTGTGCGCCCGACGCCGTCAACGGGTCGCCCCAGAAATCGGCCACGTGCTGCACGTGGGCGGTGTCGGCCTCGAGCTGGTCGACGATGCCGTCGTAGTAATGGTGCGCGTCATCGCCAAGGGGTTGCTCGCCTTCGAGCACCACCATCGCGTTGCTGTCTGAATCGAACTCCTGGAAGTCGCTGCCGATCTTGCGCATGGCGATCATCGCCGGCGCGTCTTTGGCGCTGAGCCCGACGGTGTTCTCCTCGCCGACTTTTTCCAGCGGCGGGACGAACACGTTGGTCAGGACGGTCAGCGCGATCCAGCCGAGCAGGATGGGCACCGCCAACGTCCGGATCACCCGGGCTATGCCGGTGTGGGATGCCTTGCTGTGCACAACCCGCCCCTTCGATCAGGCCACTGTCGCCTGGTGGGACAGGTCGCAAGCGATACACATTCGCGAACGCGCGTAATATACCTAGCCCGTCAAAGTGTTGGTGTCAATAATCACTTTTCCCGTCGACTGACAGCAATTTCACAGCTTGGACGCACCCGTCGTCGCACGTTGCCGCGCCCGCTCCCACGGCCAGGTCATCAACGCCCACACGACGAGCACTATCGCGACCTCCGCCAGCAGATACACCGGCCACGGACCCAACACATCGAGCACGGACGCGGTCGGAGGCTTCCGGTTGAGGTAGCCGTAGTTGGTTCCCGCCACCACGTTGAAGGCGAGGGTGAAGGCCACCCATCCCAGGGTGATGATGACCGCGAGGCGATAGTCGCGCCAGCGCGGGCGCATCCTTCTCCCCCACGTCAGATAGATGGCTGCCCACACGACGAGTACGTGCAGCGTGAAGAAGGTCAGGAAGAGATGGTGCGGGAAGTCCGGAGCGCCCTCCTTCGGCGTACCGATATCCGGGGTCAGCAATGCCTGCGAGCTCAGCACCAGACCCCAGTAGTAAGTGAGGACGAAGGCCCAATGCCGTTGCGACCACAGGGCGTACGCCGCGGCGAGTTCGGCGAGGTCACACAACTGCAGCGGGACCGAGGTGCTGATGTCGGGTACCACCAGCTTGTAGGCCAGGGCCACGGCGAAGGCCCCGAGAAGGATCATCGCCAGGACACGGCTCATGATGCGGGCCTGTGCGTCGGTCTGCCGGCGGCCGACCGTCACCAAAAGTACGGCCCCCGTTGCGAACACCGCCAGCACGATCAAATGCGACGGGCCGTACGCCGCAAACTCACGCTGGGCAGACGACATTCGATCAACCCCCTGCCTCATCACACCTAGGGACCGGTTTTCCATGATCCCAGGCGAGGTTCGATCGGCGCCAGAAGCCGGGAAACTTCGTCAACCGGCCTCAGGGCACGATCAAGTCGCCCTATACTCAGCCAACCTTGCGGTGTGCGGGAGTCGAATATGGTCAGGCGCGCGGCAGCAACGGCTTTGAGGCAGTACGCCCAGGGCGCGGCGTTCCGCGGGTTGCTGCTGCAGTTCGCCCTGCGGATTCTGTTGGTGGCGTTCATCTTCTTCGCGTTGTTCCTGCAACCGCCCGAAACCTACCGATGGCCGTACGCGCTGCTCTGGATGGGCTACATAGCGGCCATCGTCTGCTGGGGTTTCTGGGCGCTACGGCCGTCCAATCACGCCGGGATCGAAACCCAGCGGTGGATCGCGTTGCTCATGCTGTGCGCGGATGTCGCTGTGGTGTCGATACTTTCGGTGGAGTCAGGCATCAGCTCACCGAATACCTGGACCTCCGATGTGCTCCACTACGGGCTGTTTCTGATCCCGCTGATCGCGGCGGCTCAGCTGGATCCGTTCGTCAGTGCGGTGATCGCCGTCCCCACCGTCGCCGCGTACGTCATCGTCCTATGGGTCAACCAGGCTGCCAACGGCGACGAACCGTGGGGCTCGATCGTCACGACGACGGCGGTGTTGTTCGGCCTGGCCGCGGGGTCGGTCACTCTGTCATGGATCCAGCAGTCGAAGGAACTGACGATTGCCCGGTTGGCGCAGGAACGCAGCCACCTGCTCGAAGAGATCGTCTCCCTCGAAAAGCGCGAGAGGCAAACCCTGTCCGAAAGACTGCACGACGGTGCGCTGCAGTATGTTCTGGCTTCGCGTCGGGAGATGGAAGAGGTGCGCGAGGGCTCCACCGAGTCCATGGACCGGGTGGATTCGGCGCTCGGCGAGTGCTCCCGACTGCTGCGCGATGTGGTCCGTGAGCTCCATCCCGAAGTGCTCGCCCAAGCCGGGCTCAGGGCCGCCCTCGCTTCACTGGCCGACGGCATCGCGGCGCGCACCGACCTCGTGGTCCACGTAGACTTCCAGAACTGGCCCGAGGATTTGCGCACCGACGCGGATCACCTGCTGTACAGCGCGGCGCGGGAGTTTTCGACGAACGCGATCAAGCACGCCGAAGCCGACAATCTGAGGTTCACGTTGCGACGGTCTGAGGGGCGTGCCACGCTGTGCGTCGCCGACGACGGCGTGGGCATTCAAGCCGAGCGCCTTGCACTGAGCGTCGAAACCGGTCACATCGGCTTCGCCTCGATTCGGGCCAAGGTACTGGCCCTCGGTGGCGTGCTGGACGTTCACGACGCCCGGGGCACCGAGATCGCGATCTCGCTGCCATCGCAGGTAGCGGTGTGAATCCGCTCAGACCCATCCCGTCGGCGACGACGTGGTGGGCAAGGGAGTCGACGGACCTGGCTGCTGTCCATATCCGGGTGCGTCCGGGCCGTAGGCTGGTGACGGACCGTGCACGGAGGTGTCCGGGTCATATCCCGGCGTCGGTACGTAGCCCGGCGACTGCCCATAACCGGGTGACGTCGGACCGGACATCGACGAGTCCGGGCCGTAGCCCGGCCCGTAGCCGTAGTCCGGTAGCGCCGGGCCGTACCCGGGCACCGATTGGCCGGAGCCGGCCAGCAACTTGGATGCCGCGAAAGCCGCCGCCTGGGTGGTGTACACCGGGACATAGCCCTCGGTGTGTCCACTCCATTCGTTGCCCTGGCCCTCGTGGCAGATCGGATCCATGGGGTTACACAAGTCGATCGCCTTGGACCCGAACAGCGCGCTCTGGGTTTGGATCGTTTGCTTGGTGCGGGTCCCTACGTCGCCGAAGGTGGTAATCGCCGCGACGTTGTCCGCGTATTCCGGCGGCAGCGAATCACCCCACTTGATGCCGCCCAGCGGGTTGCCGGCCACGATGTTGATCACGCTCGCACCCTGCGAATAGCCGCCGAGCACGATCTGGGTGTCAGGGCAGGACGACAGCGTGGACTTGATGTGGGAAATCGCGTCCTTGGCACCGTCGCCACCATGCAGCTGAAGCTTGCTGGCCTTGTAGTTGACCCCGTAGGTGTTGATGGTCAGCCCCGGGGCCTGCTTGCGCAGCGAATCGACGAGGGCATCGCCCACCCGGCCCATGCCCGGCGGCTCATCGGTACCGCGCGCGAAGACGACCTCCACGTCGGCACAGTCAGCCGCGCTCGCCACCGGCGGTGCGGTCACGGCGAGGAGCGGAAAACCGGAGGTGAGAAGTGCAGCAGCGCCAAGCCCGACCCAGCGACCACCTGACCGCGCACTGCCCGTTCGGGGGCTAGCTATGCGGCGAGAAAACATGCCTCAATCTAGCGTGTAGCCAGGACAAATGGGCTGGGGTACCTGGATGGGCCACAGGGTGGCGGCGCGACGAGTGAGTGACAGCAAAAGAAAACAGGCCAGGGATTAGATCCCTGACCTGCATCTTCTCGGTGGAGCTGCCGGGAATTGAACCCGGGTCCTACGGCATGTCCTCGAGGCTTCTCCGTGCGCAGTTCGCTGTGTCTCTACTCGGATCTCTCAGTCACGCGAACAAGCTGAGATGACGATCCCAGTCGCTGTTTGATGTCCCCACGGATTCCGCGACCGAACCCGTGGGTGGGTCCCTCTAGCTGATGCCAGGGTCCGGGCCGAGGGCGCTCCCGGTCTGACAGACCAGCCGTCGCTTAGGCAGCGAGGGCGTAGTCGCGCTGATTGGAATCGGCGCTTAATTGGTTGCAACGACGCTTACGGTGGTCTCTTGCCTGCACCGGCACGCTTCCCTTGATTCGATGCGCGAAGTCGAAACCGATCAGCCCCTCGCATCCCCGCCGACTTTCGGCAGGACGATCAATGGTACGCCAGATCTAACGGACAACGCCAAGCCATTATTCCGAGCAGTTTCGTGTCGCTCGGGGACGCCGAGGGTGCGTGGAATGCCGGCTCGACACGGAGTGTCGGCCGGCAGACACGCACGCTGGCGGTGCCAGGTCACATGCCCTTGGCGCGGCGGCCCAACTCCCGGGTGATCTCACGGTCGGCGTCCCGCTTGGCCAGGTCCTGTCGCTTGTCGTGGGCCTGCTTGCCGCGGGCCAGCGCCAGTTCGACCTTCACCTTGCCGTCGGAGAAATACATCGACAGCGGCACCAAGGTCAGGTTGCCGTCGCGGATCTTGCCGATCAGGTTGTCGATCTCCCTGCGGTGCAGCAGCAGCTTGCGGTTGCGCCGCGGCGCATGGTTGGTCCAGGTGCCGTGGTGATACTCCGCAATGTGCACATTGCGCAGCCAGATCTCACCGTCGTCGACGGTGGCGAACGCGTCGGCCAGCGACGCCTGGCCTTCGCGCAGACTCTTGACCTCGGTACCCATCAGCGCGATGCCGGCCTCGTAGGTATCGAGAATCATGTAGTTGTGCCGCGCCTTGCGATTGCTGGCCACGATCTGCTTGTTGCCGGCGGGGCTGGACTTCTTGGTCGCCACTAGTTCACGACTACCTTCGTATGTAGAGCCGCAGCGTCACATACGCGGTTATGCCGGACATGGCCAGGCCGAGGAACAGCATCCACGGTGCGCTGAAGTAGAGCACGTCAGCGTAGTCGACCCTGGCAATCAAATTCGACTGATAAAACTGGTCGAGCGCTTTCTCCAGGAACACCGCCCGGACCACGATCAGCCCGACGATGGCGATCACCACACCGATCAGCGCCGCGATCATCGCCTCCACCAGGAATGGCAGCTGGGTGTACCAGCGGGTGGCGCCCACCAGGCGCATGATGCCGATCTCGGTGCGCCGGGTGTAAGCGGCCACCTGGACCATGTTCGCGATCAACAGCACCGCACCGATCGCTTGCACCAGCGCCACCGCGAACGCGACGCTACTGAGCCCGTCGAGCACCGCGAACAGGCGGTCGATCAGGTCCTTCTGGTTGAGCACGTTGAGCACACCGGGCTGGCCGGCCATCGCCTTGTCGAAGGCCTCGTGCTGCTCGGGGTCGTTGAGCTTCACGATGAACGACGCCGGGAACGCGTCCTTGCCCGCCACATCCTTGTACTGCGGGAACTTCTTGATCGCATCGTCGTAGGCCTGCTCGCGGTTGAGGAAGCTCAGCGAGCGCACGTCGTCGCGGTCGTCGATCATGCGGTACAGCGCCTTGCAGGCCTCGCCGTCGCAGGTGGGATCGTTGGCCGAGATGTCGTCGGTCAAGAACACCTGGCTCTCGACCCGGTCCAGGTAGATGTCACGGGACTGGTCGGCCAAACGCACCACCAGCAGACCGCCACCGAACAACCCGATCGAGATCGCGGTGGTCAGGATCATCGCCACCGTCATGGTGACGTTGCGGCGAAGCCCGGTCAGAACTTCATTGACAAGAAAGCCGAAGCGCACTTAGCGATCCATTCCGTAGACGCCGCGCTGCTCATCACGGATCAGCCGGCCGAGTTCGAGTTCGACGACCCGCTGACGCATGGAGTCGACGATGTGATGGTCGTGGGTGGCCATCAGCACCGTGGTGCCGGTCCGGTTGATCCGTTCCAGCAGGTCCATGATGTCCTTGCTGGTCTCCGGATCCAAGTTTCCGGTCGGCTCGTCGGCGATGAGCACCAGCGGCCGGTTGACGAAGGCCCGTGCGATGGCGACGCGCTGCTGCTCGCCGCCGGACAGTTCGCTCGGCAGCCGGTTGGCCTTGCCGGACAGGCCGACCATCTCCAGCACGTCCGGGACGACGCGGTTGATCACCTCGCCGCGCTTGCCGATCACCTCCAGGGCGAAGGCCACGTTCTCGAACACGGTCTTCTGCTGCAGCAGCCGGAAGTCCTGGAAAACGCAGCCGATCACCTGGCGCAGGCTCGGGACGTGCCTGCCGGCCAGCTTGTTGACGTGAAACTTGGACACCCGGATGTCGCCGGAGGTGGGCGTCTCGGCCGCCAGGAGCAGCCGCATGAACGTCGACTTGCCCGAACCCGACGGGCCGATCAGGAAGACGAACTCACCCTTGTCAATTCTCAGCGAGACGTCATCGAGCGCTGGACGCGCCGAAGACTTGTAGTGCTTCGTCACGTGGTCGAGGGTGATCATCACGGCACGCCAGTGTAGCGGGGCGTAAGCATCCGGCAGGTCAGGCTATCGCGGCAATGTCGGTGCCACCGACTCCTGTCCGGGTTGCGGCTGCTCGACGGCCGGGCTCGGGGCCGGCCCCGGGAATACCGGCAACGTGATCGGCGGAATCAGTCCCGGACCGTCGGGATCGATCACCGTCGTCCTCGGCGCCCCCGGCACCGTCGTGGTCGTCGGACTCGTCGGCACGCCCGGCGTGGTGGTCTCGGTGGTCTCCGGGATCTCCGTCGGCGTCGTGGTCGTCGGGATCGTGGTTTCGGTGGTCTCCGGCGTCTCGGTCGGGGTGGTGGTGCGCGGTGGCTGCACCTTGGTGCGAGGCACCCAGGTGTAGTCGGGATCGGGCACGAATCCGGGCGGCACCACCTGAGTGTCCGGCGATTGCGGAGCGGACTGTTTGGGCGCGTACTGCTGCTGCACCCATGACAGCGCGATGAACACCACGATCAACACGACCGTCGACGTACGAAGCCGGCCGACACGGCTGCGCCACAGCCTGGTGGCGGCATCGGCCACCCGGGTGAAGTCCAACTTCACTTCTTCTGCTCCTGTGCCGAGCCCGCCGCCGACGTCGTCGCCTGGGTTTCCGCGACAGCGGTCGGGTGGATGACGTCTCCGGCTGCGGCGACCGACGCATCCGACGAGGTCACCACGCCGGCGCGGCGAAGCGCTCGCACCACCCGTACCCGCAGCCGCCTACCGACGTCGAACTGTTTGCCCGGCAGGGTGCGCGCCACCATCCGCAGGTTCACCGTGTCCAGGCCGATGCTCTCCACGCCCATCAACTGCGGCTTGTCCAGCAGCAGCTTCGACAGCTCGCCATCTTCGGCGGCCTTCTCCGCCACATCGTTGAGCACATCGTTGACCAGGTTGAGGTCAGCACTGACCGGCACCGGGATGTCGACGACGGCGCGCGCCCAGTCCTTCGACAGGTTCAGCGCCTTGACGATCTGCCCGTTGGGCACGGTGTACATCTCCCCCTCTGAGGAGCGCAGTTTCGTGACTCGCAGCGTGACGTCCTCGACGGTGCCCTCGGCCTCGTTGGCCGCCGCGATCGTCAACCGAACCAGATCACCGAAGCCGTACTGCTTCTCGGTGATGATGAAGAACCCGGCGAGCAGATCCTGCACGATGCGTTGGGCACCGAAACCCAGTGCGGCACCGAGCACGGCGGCCGGAGCGACCAGGGACGCGACGGGCACTTCGAGAGCGTCGGTCACCTCGACGAGCACGATGATGAACAACACCGCCACCGACACCCAGGAGATGACCGAGGCAACCGCCTGCCGGTGTTTGGCGCTCTCCGAGCGCACCAGCTGATCGCTTTCCTGGTATTCGGCGTCGATCCGGCGCACCACGCGTTGCGCGGCCCAGTTGATGAACCGCGCGGCGAGCAGACCGCCGATGATCAGCAGGGCGATCCGCAGGCCCGTGGTCAGGATCCAGACGCCGATCTCGCCGTGCCAGAAATCGTGCCAGCGGTCGGCGAGCGGCAGGGCGATCAGCGTGTTAGTCGTCTTCATCTTTTCTGTTGCGCCATCTGATCCCCGCTTCCAGGAATCCGTCGATGTCTCCGTCCAGGACCGTGGCAGGGTTGCCGACCTCGTACTCCGTGCGCAGGTCTTTCACCATCTGGTAGGGG
Organism: Mycolicibacterium senegalense; assembly: GCF_019645875.1. GTDB lineage: Bacteria > Actinomycetota > Actinomycetes > Mycobacteriales > Mycobacteriaceae > Mycobacterium > Mycobacterium senegalense. The sequence continues at coordinate 4,163,486 of NZ_CP081000.1, forward strand.
TGCAAAACATAGGACCGCATCTGGTTGCCCCACGAGCTGCCGCCGTCGCCCTTGAGTGCGTCCATCTCGGCGCGCTCCTCCAAGCGCTTGCGTTCCAGGAGCCGGGCCTGCAGAACGCGCATCGCCGCGACCTTGTTCTGCAGCTGCGACTTCTCGTTCTGACAGGTCACCACGATCCCGGTCGGGATGTGGGTGAGCCGGACCGCCGAGTCGGTGGTGTTCACCGACTGCCCGCCGGGACCGCTGGAGCGGTACACGTCGACGCGCAGGTCACCTTCCGGGATCTCGATGTGGTCGGTGGTTTCCACGACGGGAAGCACCTCGACGTCGGCGAACGACGTCTGCCGGCGGCTCTGATTGTCGAACGGGCTGATGCGCACCAGCCGGTGCGTGCCCTGCTCGACCGAGAGGGTGCCGTAGGCGAACGGGGCGTGCACGGCGAACGTCGCGCTCTTGATCCCCGCCTCCTCGGCATAGGACGTGTCGAAAACCTCGACCGGATAGTCGTGCTTCTCGGCCCAGCGGATGTACATCCGCATCAGCATCTCGGCCCAGTCCGCGGCGTCGACGCCACCGGCCCCGGAGCGGATGGTCACGACGGCTTCGCGTTCGTCGTACTCCCCCGAGAGCAGGGTGCGGACCTCGAGGGTCTCGATCTCCTCGCGCAGCTTGGCCAGCTCTGAGTCGGCCTCGGCGACCTCTTCTTCACCGCCTTCCTCGGCGGCGAGTTCGAACAGCACCGGCAAATCATCGACACGCTGACGCAGGTCCTGCACCCGGCGCATCTCGCTCTGTGCATGTGAGAGCTCACTGGTGACCTTCTGAGCACGGGCCTGGTCGTCCCAGAGGTTCGGATCGGAGGCCTGCTGCTCGAGCATGTCGATCCGCTGGCGCAGGCCATCGATGTCGAGCACCCGCTCCACGGTCGTCAGGGTGGTGTCGAGTGCGGCTACGGCGGCTTGGCGGTCTGGATCCACGAATGTTCAGGGTACCCGGCGGCATTTCGGGGGCAGTTCTCTCCGACTCGCGGCAGCGCCGACGATCTGTGTTTAGAGTCGGTTGGTACCCGGCCCAGCACGCCAAGAGCCGGGCTGTAACGGCTTTTCCGCTCGTAAGAAGGCAGGGTATGCGCCCATATCACGTAGCGATCGTCGGCTCCGGCCCCTCGGGATTCTTTGCTGCCGCATCGTTGCTGAAGTTCGCCGATTCGCCCGACTCCGACCGCGATGTGCGCGTCGACATGCTCGAGATGCTGCCAACCCCATGGGGCCTGGTGCGTTCAGGGGTGGCCCCGGACCATCCGAAGATCAAGTCGATCAGCGCGCAGTTCGACAAGACCGCAGCCGACGCCCGGTTCCGGTTCTTCGGCAACATCAAGGTCGGCGAACACGTCACGCCGGGCGAGCTGGCGCAGCGCTACGACGCGGTGGTCTATGCCATCGGCGCGCAATCCGACCGGGCCCTGAATATCCCCGGCGAAGAGTTGCCGGGCAGTGTGGCCGCCGTCGATTTTGTCGGCTGGTACAACGCCCACCCCCATTTCGACGGCATGGCGCCCAATCTCGCCGGCGGACGCGCGGTGGTGGTCGGCAACGGCAACGTCGCACTGGACGTGGCGCGCATCCTGGTCAGCGATCCGCAAGCCCTGGCCAACACCGATATCGCCGACCACGCACTGGCCTCACTGGACACCCGCGGGGTCGAAGAGGTGGTCGTGATCGGCCGCCGGGGCCCGTTGCAGGCGACGTTCACCACCCTGGAACTGCGCGAGTTGGGCGACATGGAAGGGCTGGTCGACGTCGACGTCGTCCTCGACCCCGCCGATTTCGCCGGCATCACCGACGACGACCTGGAAGCGGCGGGCAAGACCGTCAAGCAGAACATCAAGGTGCTGCGCAAGTATGTCGACGAGCCACCCCGAGAAGCCAAGCGGCGCATCGTTTTCCGATTCTGCACCTCCCCCGTCGAATTGCGCGGCGAGGAGCGGGTCGAGTCGATCGTGCTGGGCCGCAACGAACTTGTACGCGACGACAACGGCCGCGTGGTGGCCAAGGACACCGGGCAGCGTGAAGAGTTGCCGGTCCAGTTGGTGGTACGGGCAGTCGGTTACCGCGGCGTGCCGACACCGGGCCTGCCGTTCGACGAACGCTCCGGGACGATTCCGCACACCGACGGCCGAATCGAGGGCAGCCGCAACGAGTACGTGGTGGGCTGGATCAAACGCGGACCGTCCGGCGTGATCGGCAGCAACAAGAAGGATTCACAGGAGACCGTCGACACCCTGCTCGACGACCTACGTGCCCGCGGCGTCGACGAGCGCGGCGCGGAGTACACCACCGAACTGGCCGAATGGCTGCTCGAACACCAGCCCAAGCTCGTCACCGGCGAGCACTGGCAGCTGATCGACGCGCATGAGCGCGCCGCCGGCGAGTCGCTGGGCCGACCGCGAGTGAAGCTGGCCAGCGTGGCCGAGCTACTCCGGATCGGGCACGCCTGATCAGACCGGAGGCGGCACGTCCGGCGCGAAGGCCCACTTGTCCGGGTTGCCCGGCGAATAGACCACCGGCATCAGTGCACCCATGGTCGGCCACTCGTTCACGTCGACGGCCATGCGCCGATAGACGACGTGCTCGCTGACCGTCGGCCCGGTGATGACACCGGTGATCGTGACGAACTGCTCCCCCGTCGCGTCCGGACGCGGACTCACTCCGGTGACCAGCAACGTGCCGTGCGCCATCTCACCGCGAATTCCGCGGCGCTGCATGATCCGTGGCGCCAACAGCACCACCAGTGCGCCCACGAGCAAGAGGAGTATGCCGATTTCCCACACCAGGCCATGGTAGGACTGCACCCATGAGCACCCGAAGGCGAACACGAGCAAGGATCGCAGCGAGGCACGAGCGAGGACCGCAACGAGTGGGAGCCGAGGCATGAGCACCGTCGCAGATGACTTGACGCTGGCCCTCGAATTGGCCGACCAGGCCGACTCCTTGACCATGGACCGCTTCGGTGCCCTGGATCTGCGCATCGAGACCAAGCCCGACCTGACCCCCGTCACCGACGCCGACCGTGGCGCCGAAGAATCGTTGCGGGCCGCCCTCGCCAGCGCCCGCCCCGGCGACACGGTGTTCGGCGAAGAGTTCGGCGGGACAACGACTTTGACCGGCCGCCAGTGGGTGATCGATCCGATCGACGGCACCAAGAACTTCGTCCGCGGCGTCCCGGTGTGGTGCACGCTGATCGCCTTGCTGGAAGACGGCGTCCCGACCGTCGGCGTGGTGAGCGCCCCGGCCCTGGCCCGGCGCTGGTGGGCAGGGTTGGGACAGGGGGCCTTCGGCTCGTTCGCCGGCGCGACTCGCAAACTCTCGGTGTCAGGGGTTACCGATCTCGCTTCGGCAAGCCTGTCGTACTCAGACCTCACCACGGGCTGGGATGACCGCCGCGACAGCTTCGTCGAACTCACCGACGCGGTGTGGCGGGTGCGCGCCTACGGTGACTTCTGGTCGTACTGCATGGTCGCCGAAGGCGCGGTCGACATCGCCTGCGAGCCCGAGGTGAAGCTGTGGGACATCGCCCCGCTCGACATCCTGATCCGCGAGGCCGGCGGTACGTTCACCAGCATCGACGGGGCTCCCGGGGCACACGGGGGTAGCGCGCTGGCAACCAATGGACTGCTGCACGACGCGGTGCTGGCCAGGCTTTCCGCCGGCTGAGCGGCGACGGTCCGACTGGGTGGCGCCGGCTGCGAAGCCGGCGCCCCTTTGCGCAGGTGAGGGCACCTCTCGCGGTTGGTTGACACCGGAGCTGATGCGGTCCCGGCGGGTGTGAAGTTGGTAACAGATGGCCTACCTTACTCCGGAGTAAGATACGGTCAGATGCGTCGCCACGACCAACAGAGGCAGCTGACATGACCAACACCCTGCCGTCCAAGAACGGCACCCCATCCCGTCCCTCCAGCTCCGGCCGGCAAAGCGCCGTCGGGCTGCACAAGCACAAGCGGACAGCGACCGACATCGGGTTGGCGCTGATCACGCCCCTGGTCGGCCAGGAGTTCCTGGACCGCTACGGCCTGCGGGACCCGCTCAATCGCAGCCTGAAATACGGTGTGAAGCAGGTCTTTTCGACCGCGGGTGCGGCCACGCGCCAGTTCCAGCGGATCCAAGGGCTGGGCAAGGCGCCCACCCGGCTCAAGGCCAGCGGGGCCGACTACTTCGATCTGACCCCCGACGAAGACCAGCAGATGATCGTCGAAACGGTCCGGGAGTTCGCGGAGGAAATCCTGCGCCCGGCCGCGCACGACGCCGACGAGGCCGCGTCCTACCCTGCGGATCTCATCGCCAAGGCCGCTGAACTGGGCATCACCGCTGTGAACGTGCCCGAGGACTTCGACGGCATCGCCGAGCACCGCAGTACCGTGACCAACGCTCTGGTCGCCGAGGCGCTTGCCTATGGCGACATGGGCCTGGCCCTGCCGATCCTGGCACCCGGCGGTGTCGCCGCATCACTGACCCACTGGGGCAGCGCCGATCAGCAGGCCACCTATCTCAAGGAATTCGCCGGCGAGAACGTGCCGCAGGCTTGTGTCGCGATCGCCGAACCGCACGCCCTGTTCGACCCCACCGCACTCAAGACCACCGCGGTACGCACCCCCAGCGGTTACCGGCTGTCCGGCGTCAAATCGCTGATTCCGGCCGCAGCTGACGCCGAATTGTTCATCGTGGCAGCACAATTGAACGGCAAGCCGGCGTTGTTCATCGTCGAGGCGTCGTCACCGGGCCTCACGGTCAAAGCTGACCCGAGCATGGGCATCCGTGCCGCGGCACTGGGCCAGGTCGAGCTCGACAACGTGGCGGTACCGCTGACCAACCTGCTGGGCGAGGACGGTGCGACCGACCAGGATTACAGCGAGGCCATCGCACTGTCCCGGCTGGGCTGGGCCGCGCTGGCCGTCGGCACCTCACACGCGGTGCTCGACTACGTCATCCCCTACATCAAGGAACGCCAGGCCTTCGGCGAGCCGATCGCCCACCGCCAGTCGGTGGCGTTCATGACGGCCAACATCGCCATCGAGCTCGACGGCCTGCGGCTGATCACCTGGCGCGGCGCCGCGCGCGCCGAGCAGGGCCTGCCGTTCGCCCGTGAGGCGGCGCTGGCGCGCAAGCTCGGCACCGACAAGGGCATGCAGATCGGCCTGGACGGCGTGCAGCTGCTGGGCGGCCACGGTTACACCAAGGAACACCCGGTCGAGCGCTGGTACCGCGATCTGCGGGCCATCGGCGTCGCCGAGGGTGTCGTAGTCATTTAGCCCGGGCCCTAACGAACCGAAAGACTAATCATGGCAATCAATCTGGAAATGCCCCGCAAGTTGCAGGCGGTCATCGAGAAGGGCCACCAGGGCGCCGCCGAGATGCTCCGCCCGATCTCGCGCAAGTACGACCTCGCCGAGCACGCCTACCCGGTCGAGCTGGACACGCTGGCCACGCTGTTCGAAGGCATCTCGGAAGCCAAGACGATCTCGTTCGCCGGCGCCGAGGCGTTCCGCGACGACGCCAACACCAAGGGCGAGAAGGTCACCGTCAACGGCGCCAACATGTCCGCACTGCTCAACGCCCTCGAGATCAGCTGGGGCGATGTCGCCCTGCTGCTCTCGGTGCCGCGTCAGGGCCTTGGCAACGCCGCCATCTCGTCGGTGGCCACCCCCGAGCAGCTCGAACGCCTCGGCAAGGACGTGTGGGCCGCGATGGCCATCACCGAGCCCGGTTTCGGCTCCGACTCGGCGGCTGTGTCGACCACCGCGGTGCTCGACGGCGACGAGTACGTGATCAACGGCGAGAAGATCTTCGTCACCGCGGGGTCGCGGGCCACCCACATCGTGGTGTGGGCGACGCTGGACAAATCGTTGGGCCGCGCGGCGATCAAGTCGTTCATCGTGCCGCGTGAGCACCCCGGGGTGACCGTCGAGCGCCTGGAGCACAAGCTCGGCATCAAGGCGTCCGACACCGCGGTGATCCGCTTCGAGAACGCCCGCATTCCCAAGGACAACTTGCTGGGCGATCCGGAGATCCACGTGGAGAAGGGTTTTGCGGGGGTCATGGAGACCTTCGACAACACCCGTCCGATCGTGGCGGCCATGGCGGTGGGCATCGCCCGCGCCGCCCTGGAGGATCTGCGCGCCATCCTGACCGAGGCCGGCATCGAGATCTCCTACGACAAGCCGGCCCACGCGCAGAGTGCCGCCGCCGCGGAGTTCCTGCGGATGGAGGCCGACTGGGAGGCCGGGTACCTGTTGACCGTCCGCTCCGCGTGGCAGGCCGACAACAGCATCCCCAACTCCAAGGAAGCCTCCATGGGTAAGGCCAAGGCTGCCCGGGTGGCCAGCGACATCACCCTCAAGGCTGTCGAAATGGCCGGAACCGTGGGCTATTCCGAGCAGACCCTGCTGGAGAAGTGGGCCCGCGACTCCAAGATCCTCGACATCTTCGAGGGCACTCAGCAGATCCAGCAGCTGGTGGTCGCCCGCCGTCTGCTGGGCCTGTCCTCGGCCGAATTGAAGTAGCGTCCTCTGCGCGAGCAGACGCGAATGTCCCCGAAACACACCAGTTTCGGGGACATTTGCGTCTGCTCGGCCGGTTAAGGTGAGGACCCTCGCGGCCCGGTAGACACAGAATTGCCCCAAGTCCGAAGACTTGGGGCAATTCTGTGTCTGTTCGCGGGGGCTGCTTAGCCGAGCACCCGCTGCAGGTCCGGAACCATGGCCTGCAACTGCTGACCCCAGTAGGCCCAGTTGTGGGTACCGGCATCCGGGAAGTTGAACACACCGTTGGTGCCACCCGCGGCGATGTAGTTGTCCTGGAACGTCCGGTTGGTGCGGATGGTCAGGCCTTCGAGGAAGGTGGCAGGCAGGTCGCCGCCGCCGAGCTCGTTGGGCTGGCCGTTACCGCAGTAGATCCAGAGCCGGGTGTTGTTGGCCACCAGCGTGGGGATCTGCACCATCGGGTCGTTGCGCTTCCAGGCGCTGTTCGGGTCCTCGGTCGGGCCCCACATGTCGTTGGCCTTGTAGCCGCCGGCGTCACCCATGGAGATGTTGATCAGGAACGGCCACCAGCCCTCGGAGGGGTTCAGGAAGCCCGACATCGAACCGGCGTAGATGAACCGGTCGGGGTGGTACGTCGCCAGGATCAGCGCGGCGGAACCGGCCATCGACAGGCCGATCGCGGCGTTACCGGTCGCGGCGACGTCGCGGTTGGCGGCCAGCCACTGCGGAAGCTCGCTGGTCAGGAAGGTCTCCCACTTGTACGTGGTGCAGCCGGCCTTACCGCAGGCCTGGTTGTACCAGTCGCTGTAGAAGCTCGACTGACCGCCGACGGGCATGACAACCGACAGGCCACTGTCGAGGAACATCTCGAACGCGTTGGTGTTGATGTCCCAGCCGTTGTAGTCGTCCTGAGCGCGCAGGCCGTCGAGGAGGTACACCGCGTGCGAACCCGGCCCACCGCTCTGGAACTGAATCTTGATGTCGCGGCCCATCGACGGCGACGGGACCATCAGGTATTCCACCGGCAGACCCGGCCGGGAGAAGGCTCCCGCGGTCGCCGACCCGCCGGCAACGCCGATCAAGCCAGGCAGCAACAGCGCTGCCACAGCCGCCACCGTCATGCGGCGTGCCCAATGGCCACGAATCTTGTCAATGAAGGTCATACTGCGAATCCATCCGTTTCCGGTCAACTACGCCATTTGCGCGATCGGCGATCAACATCGCCAAGCGACACCGCAGCGACCGAGTCACTGCACTGCCACGCCCGCTCGCCCGAGCCGGTGCCTCTGATGAGCGGACCGAAGAATTCAGTTGTTGCGCCATGAGTAAATCACGCGCCCACGACGGGGGAAAACCCGCGGCACGCCGTCGAACTGCATATCTGCGGATTCAAAAAAGTGAATTGGGCGTTATCTATCGCCCACCGACAAGTGCTCTACCTGCGTAAACGCCTTCCTCCCCCGGACGGCGCCGGCCGCACTCGATCAACACTGATGCCTATCTGTTCACAACTGGTGTCCAGAGGGTTATGCGATCGTCGCCAACCGGTATTCCAAATGTCCGGCGGACGACCTCACACCAGCGCCGAATCACGACCATACTAAAAAGTATGGTAACTTTCGGCGCATGACCTCGCCCCTCACCTCCGAGTGCTCCATCACCGCCGAATTCGTCGCGCGACTGGCCGAGCGAGCCGCTGAAGCCGAGGAGTTGCGCCGGCTACCCGATGCGACGGTGACCGACCTGGTGGAATCCGGTTTCACCGAACTCCTGGTGCCCGCGCGCTACGGCGGCCGACAGGCGGATTTCCCACAGATCCTGGATCCGGTACGCCGGATGGCCCACGGCTGTACATCCAGTGCCTGGACCATCGGCTTCCTGGCGCTGCACAACTGGATGCTGTCGCTGTTCGGCGAGCAAGCCCAGCAGGAGGCGTTCGCGAGCAGACCTTTCCTGGCTCCGGCCCCGCTGGCGCCGACGGGGCGCGGGCTGCCGGTCGACGGCGGCATCCGCCTGACCGGTAGGTGGTCCTGGGCCACCGGCATCATGCACGGGAACTGGATCATCGTCGCCGCCTTGTGCGGCCCCGACGACGCGCTGTACCCGGCGCTGGCGCTGTTGCCGATCAGCGACGTGACGGTGGCCGACGTGTGGCATACCGACGGTATGCGGGCCACCGGCTCCAACGACGCCATCGCCACCGATGTCTTCGTCCCCGGGCACCGGTTGGTCAAGGTCCTCGACATCTACTCCGGCACGGCTCCGGGGGCCGGATTACACGACGGCTCCGCCTACCGCTGGCCGATGGTGCCCGCGCTGGCCCTGTTGGCCGCGATGCCGGCCCTGGGCAGTGCCGAGCGGGTCACCGAGATCTACGCGCAACGCCTCGGCGAACGCGTGCTGCCCTACGAAGGCGTCATACAGAAGGACAAGCCGATCGCTCAGGCCCACCTGGCCGGGGCTCAGGTGCGGATGCGCGCGTTGCGTGCCCTGTTGGCCGACACCGTCGGCGAAATCGAAGCGATCGTGGCGTCCGGCGACCCGGTGGACAAACCGGTGCGCGCGCAGGCCCGCTTGGCCGCGGCGCACATCGTGTCCGAGTCCAAGGCCGTCATCGCCGATCTGCTGGGAGCGGGCGGGGCGAGCATCCATTTCCTGTCCAGTCCCCTGCAACGTTTCAAACGCGATGTCGACGTCCTGTCGGGCCATGTGGTGTTCGACTACGACACCAGCCGCGAGTTGGCCGGCGCATTGGCACTGGGGATGAAGATTCCCCGCACCTCCATGATCTAGCGATGTGGCGGCCTGGGCCCCCTCGCGCGGGGCCCCGGACGGGGGCGGAACGGGCGGGTCGGCGGTTCCGTCGGCGGCGGAGTCGGTTGGGGTGGTTGACGTGGTTGAGGTGGTTGAGGTGGTCGAGGTGGCCGAGCCACCGGGCCGCGCATCCGGGTGGTCGGTGGTTCGGCTGCCGGGGGCCGCGCCGGACCAAGCTTCATCGGCCGAGTCTCGTCCTGCTCCGGATCCCGCTCCATCAGGACGCCACGAGCGAGTCGGTCGAGCGCGCCCTGTACCCGCAGGCGGTCGGGGCGACCCTCGAATTCGGACGACTGCGCGAGAGATTCGGTGAGCCAGCCAGAGATGATGTTGCGAGCCGAGCTGATTTCCGCCGCGCCCGCCGGGGTGAGCGAGAACTCTCGCCCGGTCCGGGCGGCAAGACCCAACGCCACCAGCCGGTCGAATGCGGGCTCGAGAATCTGCCGCGGCACCCGCCGCTCGTCGGCGATCTCGTACAGGTTCGCGACCCCGGTCGCAGCGGCGTGCCGGTAGATCTGGATCAGCGCCCATAGTTGTGCGGTGTCCAGCCGGCTTCGCAAGGACCGGGCCAGGGCCTCGAGGTCGATACCGCGACTGCGTTGCAGCAGCCGGCCTATCGCGACCTCGAGCAGCTTTTCCGGCGATTCGGTGGTCGGCATGCCGAAGCCCTCGCCCAAGTCGGTGCTCCCGGTGGCCGCGGTATCGCGCAGCGGCACCTGCTTGAGGAACAGCGCCAGCACGAAACCGACGACGGCGAACGGCGCCGCGAACAGGAACACCCGCGTCAGCGAATCGGCATAGGCGTCGACGATCGGGGCAGCGACCTCGGGCGGGAGGCCGTGCAACACCCGAGGCGAGGTGGCCGCTTCCGGAGGCGCGCCGCCGGCGGCCATCGCCGACGGCAGCCGGTCGCCCAGGAAGTTGGCGAACAGCGAGCCGAAAATCGCTGCGCCGAAAGAACTCCCGATGGCCCGGAAGAAGGTAACCCCCGATGTGGCCACGCCCAGGTCGGTGAAGTCGACAGTGTTCTGCACCACGAGTATCAGCACCTGCATGCTGAGCCCGATACCGCTGCCCAGCACGAGGAGGTAGGCAGACTGGGTCAGCGTCGAGGTATCAGCATCCATCCGCGACAGCAGCACGAATCCGATCGCCATGATCGCCGTGCCGGCGATCGGGAAGATCCGGTACTTGCCGGTGCGCCCGACAAGCACACCGCTGCCCAATGAGGTGACCAGCAGACCGGCAACCATCGGCAGGGTGCGCAGCCCGGATGCGGTGGCCGAGACACCGTCGACGAACTGCATGTACGTCGGCAGGAACGTCAGGGCGCCCAGCATCGCGAAGCCCACCACGAACGACAGCACGCAGCACACGGTGAACACCGGATTGGTGAACAGACGAATCGGCAGAACCGGCTCGGTAGCAACACGTTCGACGAACACGAACGCCGCCAGGGCCGCCACCGACCCGACGAACAGTCCGATGATGGTCAACGAACCCCACGCATACGTGGTGCCGCCCCAACTCGTCGCCAGCGTCAGCCCGGCCGCCCCGAGGCCGACCAGGACGATGCCGGCGTAGTCGAGCACCGGCCTTGCGGTACGGGTGAATTCGGGAATGGCCACTGCGGCGATCGCGATCACCACCACGGCTACCGGCACATTGATCCAGAAGGCCCACCGCCAGCTGAGATGGTCGGTGAACAGGCCGCCGAGCAGCGGACCGATGACGGTGGTGACGCCGAAGACCGCGCCCAGCGCGCCTTGGTAACGCCCGCGGTCGCGTAATGGAATGACCTCGCCGATCACGGCCACCGCGGTCACCGTGATGGCACCGCCGCCAAGGCCCTGCAGCGCCCTCGACGCGACGAGCATGCCCATCGATCCAGCCGCACCGCACAACACCGAGCCGGCCAGGAAGAGCAGAATCGCCGCCTGGAAAACCTTCTTGCGGCCGAACGTGTCGCCCAACTTTCCCACCACGGCGGTGACGATCGTCGAAGCGAGCAGATAGCTGGTGACCACCCAGGCCTGGTGTCCGGCTCCGCCCAGATCGGCGACGACGGTGGGCAGGGCCGTGGCCACGATCGTCTGATCGAGGGCGGCCAGCAACATGCCCAGTACCACCGCCAGGAAGACGAAGTTGCGCTGCCGAACGGTCGACCGCTCACCGACAGGTTCAGCACCGGCCGCGACGGCCGCGGCAGGAGGAGTCATCGCCGGGCCGACGCTCAGGTCTGAGCAGGACTGCTTGCCAGTACCTCGGTGATGGCCTCACAGAAGGCCGGCAGATCGCGGGGCGAACGGCTGGTGATCAGGTTCCCGTCGACACAGACCTCCCGGTCCACCACGGTGGCGCCGGCGTTGCCGAGATCCGTGCGGATACTCGGATAGCTCGTCAGCGTGCGGCCGCGCACGACGTCGGCCTCCACCAGCGTCCAGGGGCCGTGACAGATCGCCGCGACAGGTTTGCCCGAGCGGACGAAGTCGCGGACGAACGCGACCGCGGTCTCATCGAGCCGCAACTTGTCGGGGTTCACGGTGCCTCCGGGCAGGATCAGCGCGTCGAACTGGTCGACTTTCGCCTCGGCGACCGTGCGGTCGACGGGGAAGGTGCCTGCGGGTTCGAGGTCGTGATCGCGAGCCTGGATTTCGCCGGCTTTGAGCGACAGCAGTTCGACGTGACCGCCCTCGTTCTCAACGGCCGCACGGGGTTGTTCGAGTTCGATGCGCTCCACACCGTCGGCGGCAAGGATCCCCACCCTGCGGCCTTCCAATTCCTTTCGCATTCGAGTCCTTTCGTTGAGACCGACGGGCAGCGGCGAGCCTCGGCGCCCGCTGCAGGGCTACCCCGGCACGCCCGCCCCGAAACGCGGTAGATCGGGGGACAACACCCCTTGTCACCGGCCTTAGTAAAAAGTAAAGTCACTTTCAGTTTTTGCCCCACACCGTTCAGGAGTCGAGCATGGAATCCTTCGTCCACCTGCGAAAAGGCAAGACCCCGAAACGGGTTCATGCCGACCTCGACGGCCTCAAAGACGACGAGCTCGGTCGCGGCGGATTCGTGGGCCGCACCGCGAATATGTACCGGCGTAACGATCCCACCGCCTACCGCACCGTCGGCCCCCTGCGGCCCACCGATGTGTTGTCCAGTGAGCTCAAGCCCAGCGATGCCACCGACGCACAAGGCGGCCCGCTACTGATGTTCTCCAACGCCGACTGCCAGGTGCTGTTGAGCCGGCGCAGCGAGGCGATGCCCTTCTTCGTCCGCTACGTGGACGGCGACCTGCTGTTGTTCGTACACAAGGGGTCAGGCCTGCTGGAAACCGAGTTCGGTCCCCTGCGCTACCGCGAGGGCGACTGGGTCTACATCCCAAAAGCCTGCACGTTCCGCCAGGTGCCCGAGAGTGAGAGCACGTGGTTGATGATCCAGGCCACCGACGATTTCCGGGTGCCGCCGGCCGGCACCCTGGGCCGGCACTTCCCGTTCGACCCGGCGCAGGTGACCATCCCCGAGCCCGCACCCATCGACGACGACGGACGGGACGAGTACGAGGTCCGGTTGATTCATGACGGAGGCCCGACCTCGCTGTTCTACCAACACAATCCGCTGGACGTGGAAGGCTGGCGGGGCGACAACTTCCCGTTCACCTTCAACATCGAGGACTACACCGTCATCACCTCCGAGAGCGTGCACCTGCCACCGACCGTGCACCTCTTCATGCAGGCGACCGGGGTGTACGTGATGAACTTCCTGCCCAAGCCCGCCGAGAGCGTGCCGGGCACCGAACGCACCCCGTGGTATCACCGCAACGTCGACTACGACGAGATCGCGTTCTTCCACGGCGGGTCGCTCTACGGCATCCCGATGCCGCCCGGCCTGGTATCCCATGCACCGCAGGGTGTTCACCACGGGGCGCCCGAAAAGGCGCGGGAACGCGCCCGCCGCAAGTTCGACGACTACGACCGGGTCGACTGGTCGGTGATCGCCATCGACACGCGCCGCCGTCTCACCCCGTCCGCCGAAATTCTGGCCAACGACCTGGGGCAGCACTAGTGATGAGCGCTTGCGCGACGAACCAAGGAAAGCGATGACAACAATCGATACACCTGTGAAGCACGCATACGACCGCATCCCGTATCTGGTTGCCTACCAGAACAACTCAGCGGTGCGCGACGTCTACGGCGGTGTCGCCGAACTGGTGGTGCTGGAAAGCTATCTGCTCAAACCCAAGGAGAAGCCGTCGGACACCGTACTGGTGTTCATGCACCCGATCGGCGGCGGCGCCTACCTGCCAATGATCAACGCATTGGCTCGGGCCGGGCACCATGTCATCTACTGCAACAGCCGGTTCCGCGGCACCGACTCGGCCCTGCTGATGGAGAAGGTGGTCGAAGATCTCGGCGAGTGCATCAAAGACGCCAAGAACCGGCTGGGCTACGACAAGGTGGTGCTGGCCGGGTGGAGCGGCGGCGGTTCACTGTCGGTGTTCTACCAACAGCAGGCCCAACACCCGACCGTGACGGCCAGTCCCTCCGGCGACGGACCCGACCTGACCAAGCTGGGGCTGATCCCGGCCGACGGAATCATGCTGCTGGCCGCCCACATCAGCCGGCACGGCACCATGACCGAATGGATGGACGCCTCCATCCTCGACGAGAACGACCCCACCAAGCGGGACCCTGAGCTGGATCTGTACAACCCGGACAACCCTAACCAGCCGCCGTACAGCCAGGAGTTCCTGGAGCGTTACCACGAGGCCCAGATCGCCAGGAACCGTCGGATCACCAAGTGGGTCAAGGAAAAGCTCGCGGAACTGAAGGCCGCCGGCCGGCCGGATGACGAGTTCGCGTTCGTCGTGCACGGCACCATGGCCGACCCGCGCTGGCTGGACCCGACGGTCGATCCCAACGAGCGCACGCCGGGCACCTGTTATCTGGGCGATCCCCAGGTGGTCAACATGAGCCCGGTGGGCCTGGCCCGCTTCTGCACCTTGCGCAGTTGGCTGTCGCAGTGGAGCTACGACGACGCCAACGGTGACGCGGTCAAGGCGGGACCGGACATCGCGGTGCCCGCCCTGGTGATCGGCAACCTGGCCGACGACGCGTGCACGCCCAGCCACACCCGTCGGCTGTACGAGGCGATCGGACACCCGGACAAGGAGATGCACGAGATCCCCGGCGCCAACCACTACTACTCGGGCCCGGACCAGCGCGACACCTTGCGGCAAGCTGTGGGTATCTGCACGGATTGGCTGCACCGACACGGATTCTCGCTATGACGACCGGCGCTCTGGACGGTATCAGGGTGATCGAGCTCGGCACCCTGATCTCCGGACCGTTCGCCGGCCGACTGCTGGGCGACATGGGTGCCGAGGTGATCAAGGTCGAGCTGCCCGATTCGCCGGATCCGTTGCGCACCTGGGGCCAGGCCGAACTCGATGGGCATCACTTCTTCTGGACGGTGCATGCCCGCAACAAGAAGGCGGTCACTCTCGACCTGCGCAAGGAGGCCGGCCGGGCGCTCTTCCTGGACCTGGTGGCCCAGTCCGACATCATCGTGGAGAACTTCCGGCCCGGCACTCTGGAGAAGTGGGACCTGGGCTACGACGTCCTGCGCGAACGGAACAAGGGCATCATCCTGGTGCGGGTGTCGGGCTACGGGCAGACCGGGCCCGACGCCGGGAAGGCCGGCTATGCCTCGGTCGCCGAGGCATCGAGCGGGCTACGGCACATGAACGGATTCCCGGGCGGTCCCCCGCCTCGGCTGGCACTGTCGCTCGGTGACAGCCTGGCCGGCATGTTCGCCGCCCAGGGCGCCTTGGCTGCGCTGTACCGGCGGACGGTGACCGGTGAAGGCCAGATCGTGGACACCGCGCTCACCGAAAGTTGCCTGGCGGTACAGGAATCCACCATCCCCGACTACGACGTCGGCGGCGTGGTGCGCGGCCCGTCGGGCACTCGGCTGGAAGGCATCGCGCCGTCGAACATCTATCAGAGTGCCAACGGCAGCTGGGTGGTGATCGCAGCCAATCAGGACACCGTGTTCCGTCGGTTGTGCGCCGCCATGGGCAGCCCCGAACTCGCGACCGACGAGCGGTTTGTCAACCATGTTGCCCGGGGCCGCAATCAGGACGAGCTGGACAAGATCATCGGCGATTGGGCCGCCACTCGCCAGCCCGACGAGATCATCGACACCCTGTCGCAGGCCGGCGTGATCAGCGGGCCGATCAACACCGTGGCCGAGGTCGTGCAGGACCCGCAGCTGCGGGCCCGCGGAATGATCGCCGACCACTGGGACGAGCGCGTGCAGCGCAACGTCAAGGGCCCCGGCGTCGTCCCGGTGCTCTCCGAGTCACCCGGCACCATCCGCAACGCCGGGTCAGCCCGGCCCGGCCAGCACAACGACGAGGTGTACGGCGGCCTGCTCGGCCGCAGCCCTGAGGAACTGGAAACCCTGCACGCCGAGGGGGTGCTGTGAGATGAATCTGCCCGACAAGGTCGATATCCGCGAGGTGTGCCTACGGGACGGTCTGCAGATCGAGACACCGATCCCGTTGTCCGCCAAGGTCGCCATCCTCGAAGCCATCGTGGCCACCGGGGTGCGGGAGGTGGAGGCAACCGCGTTCGTATCCCCCTCGAAGGTGCCGGCCCTGGCCGACGCCGCCGAACTCGCCGAAGAACTGCACAGGTTTCCTGACGTGGAGTTCTCCGCGCTGGTGGCCAGCCCCAATGGCGCCAAACGCGCCATCGCCGCCGGCCTGCGCTCCATCGAGTACGTGGTGTCGGCCTCAGACACCCACTCCCACGCAAATGTCGGTCGCACCTCAGCCGAGGCGACCGCGCAGATCGCCGACATCGTGGCCATCGCGCGCGCCAGCGACACCTCGGTGGAGGTGATCATCGCCACCGCGTGGGACTGCCCCTTCGACGGCCCGACCGATCCGCAGCGAGTGCTCGACATCGCCTCGGCAGCCGTTGGTTTCGGCGCCAACCGGATCGCGATCGCCGACACCATCGGCACCACCACCCCGCGACGGGTCAGCACTCTGATCGAGAAGGTCCGGCCGTTGATCGGCGACCTGCCGCTGGGCGCACACTTCCACAACACCCGTGGAGCCGGCCTGGCCAGCGCATACGCGGCCGTGCAGTCCGGCATCACCCGTCTCGACGCATCGGTCGGCGGCCTGGGTGGTTGCCCGTTCGCGCCGGGCGCCAGCGGCAACATCGCCACCGAGGATCTGGTCTACCTGCTGCGCGACAGTGACATCGCCGTCGATGTGGACCTGTCCGCCGCTATCGACGCCGCGCGCCTCGCACAGGACGCCGTCGGTCACGAGCTTCCCAGCGCACTGCTGCGCGCGGGCGACCGGATCTTGGGCTGAGGCGTCGATGACCGCCGCCGAGCTGGGCACAAAGGGCCGCCAGACCCGGTCCGCCATCGAGTCGGCCGCCCGAAAACTGTTCGCCGAGCGTGGCTTTCACGGAACCACTTTGGCCGACATCACCTCGGCCGCGGGTAAGAGCCCGGCGGTGTTCTACCGGTACTTCACCGACAAGGAGGACCTGCTGGCCGCGCTGGCCGAGTCGTTCCTGCACGACGTCGTCGAGCCGTCCGGACTGAACCTGCATCTGCCCGACTCCCCCGACGACTCCGAGTTCTTCACCACGGTGGTCACGGGCTACTGGAACATCTTCAAACAGAACATCGGCATCATGATCGCGGTCGCCCAGCTCGCGGCCACCCAACAGCGATTCGCCGACGTGCAGAACAAGTTTCGGCGGTTCGGCATCGACATCGTCATCGCCTCGGTGCGGCACGCTCAAGATCAGGGCCACGCCCAGGGCCTGCAACCCGAGCACGTCGGCGCCGCCATCGCTTTGTTGTTCGAGAACTTCACCACGGTCTTCGTAGGCCAGTCCGGGCTCGGCATCGAGGTCAGCGATGCCGATGCCATTGCCACCCTGTCCACCATCTGGAAGCGAACGTTGTACGGATTCTGACCTGAGCTGGAAACCCGAGAAAGAGAGATCAGCGTGGATTTCGCTTTACCCGAACACCTTTGCACTGTCCTGGCCGAGATGGACGAGTTCATCGAGGCCCAGATCAAGCCGCTCGAGCGCGAGCACATGCAGTACTTCGACCAGCGCCGCGAATATGCGCGCACCGACTGGGAGAACGGCGGCATACCCGCGCGGGCCTGGGAAGAACTGCTCGACGAGATGCGCCGCCGCGCCGATGCCGCAGGCTGGCTGCGGTACGGGCTGCCCGCCAAGTTCGGCGGTCGCGACGGCAGCAACCTGGACATGGCCGTGATCCGGGAACATCTGGCGCACAAGGGCCTCGGGCTGCACAACGATCTGCAGGACGAATCGTCGATCGTCGGCAACTTCCCGCAGGTCATCATGATGGACCGGTTCGGCACCGAGGCCCAGAAGGCGGAATGGGTCGAGGCGATGCTCACCGGCAAGCGTTCCATGGCGTTCGGCTTGACCGAGCCTGACCACGGTTCGGATGCCACCTGGTTGGAGACCACAGCGGTACCCGACGGCGATGGCTGGGTCATCAACGGCCGCAAGCGGTGGAACACCGGGGTGCACCGGGCCACGCACGATCTGATCTTCGCCCGAACCTCCGGTGATCCCGGCCAGGCCCGTGGCATCACGGCGTTCCTGGTACCCACGGACACACCGGGATTCACCGTGCCGTTCTATTGGTGGACGTTCAACATGCCAACCGATCACGGCGAAGTCGAGTTGACCGACGTCCGGGTGCCCGGTGATGCGGTCCTCGGTGAGGTGGACCGCGGCCTGGAGGTAGGCCAGACCTTTCTGCACGAGAACCGGATTCGCCAGGCTGCCAGCAGTTTGGGCGCCGCCCAGTTCTGTATCGACCGCGCCGTGGGCTACGCCAACGAACGCAAGGTGTTCGGCAAGCCGCTGGCGGTGAACCAGGCCGTGCAATGGCCACTGGTGGAATTGCAGACCGAGGCGCAGATGGTCCGGCTGCTTGTCCGTTACGCCGCAACGCAGTTGGACCAAAACCACCACATGGAGGTGTCCGACAAGGTCTCGATGGCCAACTACCGGGCCAACCGACTGGTGTGTGAAGCTGCCGACCGGGCGATGCAGGTTCACGGCGGCATCGGCTACAGCCGTCACGAACCGTTCGAGCACATCTACCGCCATCATCGCCGCTACCGGATCACCGAGGGCGCCGAGGAGATCCAGATGCGCCGGGTGGCGCAGCGACTGTTCGGGTTCGGCAAGGCCAAGCGGTGACTGCGGCCCTCGGCGCCGGCCTGACCAAGGTTCTCGCCCCGGTGCTGGGTGACGGCGTTGCCGTGGAGAACCTGCGCGAGCTGACCGGCGGCGCCAGCCGCACCACCTGGGCGTTCGACGCGGTCACGGGCACCGCTCGGCGCCCGCTGATCCTGCGCACCGGTGCTCCGGATGACGTTCACGCCGGGATGGAACTGGAGGCCGAGGCGCAGCGGGCGGCAGCGGTGGCCGGGGCCCCGGTCCCCCACGTGCTGGTCGCCGACGATTCCGTTGGGGCCCTGGGTGATCCGTTCCTGATCTGCGATTTTATCGGCGGCGAAACCATTGTGCGGCGCATTCAGCGCAACCTCGACGATGCGGGCCGGGCACGGCTGCTCGCGCAGTGCGCACAGGCGCTGGCCGCGATCCACCGCGCGGACCCGCCGGCGTTGCCCGAGCTCGTCGAGCAGGACCAGATAGCTCAGTGGCGCGCACAACTCGACGAAATGGGCGATACCACTGCCACTTTCGAGTGGGTGTTTCGCTGGCTGGAGGCCAACCGTCCCCCCGCATCGCCGCTGACGTTGGTGCACGGCGACTTCCGGATGGGCAACGTCATCGTCGACACCTCGGGCCTGGCCGCGGTGTTGGACTGGGAGTTGGTACACCTCGGCGAGGTGTATGAGGACCTGGCGTGGTTCTGCATCCGGGCTTGGCGGTTCGGGGCCCCGGCCGACCGCGGAGCCGGTGGACTCGGCAGCATCGAGAGCTTCCTCACCGCCTACGAACAAGCCGGCGGGGAGAACCTCGACCGGTCGGCCATCCGCTGGTGGCTCGTGCTCGCCACGCTGCGCTGGGGCATCATCTGCCGTTACCAGGCCGAGCGGCACCTCAGCGGACAGACCCCTTCGGTCGAGCTGGCGACCATCGGCCGTCGTGTCTGTGAGACCGAGTGGGACCTGCTGTGTCTACTGGACGGGAGTAGCTGGTGAGCAACCTGTACGGTCGCCCGACCGCGGCCGAGCTCGTCGCCGCGGTCGCCGACTTCCTCGACACCAAGGTGCGTGACGCCGACACGGTCGCGGCTCCGGTCAGATTTCAGGCCCGGGTGGCGGCCAACGCCCTGCGCATGGTCGAACGCGAACTGCTGGCCGAGGCTGCCGGCCCGGTGGCCGAGGCGTTGGCGGGCGTCGGTTTCGCCGACGAGGCCGCGCTGGCGGCGGCGATCCGGGCCGGCGAACTCGACGACCGCGCCGCCGACGTCACGGCCTGTCTGCGGGCCCTGGTACGGCAACGGCTGGCCGCCGCACATCCGGGCTACGACGAACAATGAGCCTGTCAGAGGCGTCGGATCCGGGCCAGCCACGCCGGCTCGTCGACGCGGGCGCCGACCGGCTCACCGATTGCCTCGGCGTGCGCCGCACCGACGACACCGCGGTAGGTCGTGGTCTCCAGCGCCTCCAGTTCCCAGCCCTGAGAGAAGGCCCGACGAATCACTTCCTCGCTGACCTGGGGTCCGAAGCCGCGACCCGCGTCGGACAGGGCAAGCACGTGCACCGTCGCACCCGGACGGGCAGCCCGGTGCAGGCTGGCCACGTAGCGCGGCCGGTCGGCGTCGTCGAAGACGTGGAACAGCGCACTGTCGACGATGGTGTCGTACCGCGGGCCCTCCGTCTCACCGAGGCGGGTCGCGTCGGCGACGGCGAAGTGCGCATCGACGCCTCGTCGCGCGGCGTTCTCGCGGGCCTGGGCGACGGCACTTTCGGAGAAGTCGATACCGAGTACGTCGTAACCGAGCCGGGTCAGCAGCATGGTGTGTTCGCCGGCACCACAGCCGACGTCGAGCACCTTGCCGCCCAGGCGGCCGGTGCGTTCCAACTCGACGATGGCCGGTTGCGGCTCGCCGATGACCCACGGCGCGGTGCCGGACTCGTAGGCTTCGTCGAACAGGGAGTATGCGGGCGTGGAGTTCATGATTCGAGTCTGAAACCTGAATAGCCGTTGAGGTCAAGTCCTATCGAGGAGCCGATGATGCCCCCAACCGAAGCCGCAGTGGTCGACGACGTCGCGCACCGACTGTTCGACGCGATCGAGCGCGGCGACAAGGCCGCCGTGGCCCGACTGTGGGCCGACGATGTCTCGGTGTGGCACGCAGGCGACACCGAGGACAATGACCGGACCCGTGCGCTGAAGGTCATCGACTGGTTCATCAACAGGACCAGCGAACGCCGCTATGAGGTGCTCGATCGGCAGTTCTTCGACGGCGGATTCGTCCAGCAGCATGTCCTGCACACCGCTGCACCCGACGGCACGTTGATCGCATTGCGGGTGTGCATCGTGATCAAAGTGGGTAGTGACGCGTTGATCCACCGCATCGACGAATACTTCGATCCGAGGGACATCGCACCCCTGTTTGTCTGACCCGACGCATTGGAGCTGCCATGCCCACGACCAGCGACATCCTGACCGCCAGCGCCGGAAACTGGACTCTCGTGCCAGATCGGTCCACGGTGACGTTTCGGAACAAAACACTGTGGGGCCTGGCCACCGTCACCGGGCGGTTCACCGAATTGAGCGGTGAGGGCTCCGCCGGTGCCGGGGTCACCGGCCGCGTCACCGTCGCGGCAGCGTCAGTGCGCACCGGGATCGCGAAACGTGATGCGCACCTTCGTTCAGCTGATTTCTTCGACGTCGAAACTCATCCGGACATCACCGTCGAGGTGACGGGTTTGGAGCCGTCCGACGAGAGGATCCGGTTGACGGCCGTCCTGACGGTTCGCGGAGTCTCCAAGCCGGTCGAGTTGCCCGTCGACGTAGACGTTCTCGACGGCGGGACACTGCAGCTGTCGGGACAGTGCGAGGTACAACGTGACGACTTCGGCGTGTCGGGCGACCTGCTCGGAATGGTAGGCCCGACCACCGTCCTGTCGGGTGAACTCGTGTTCACTCGAGTCTGATGCAACACAAGAGAATTCGCTGAGTTGTCCGGCCGGCGACGCCATGCGCAGTAGCATCGGCGTCATGGCCGGCCCCCCGCCGCTGCACATCCTGGTGTACAGCGACAACCCGCGCACCCGCGAGCAGGTACGTCTCGCACTGGGCAAACGCGTGCATCCGGACCTGCCCGAACTGGAGTACGTCGAGATCGCCACCGCACCGATGGTGGTATCCCGGATGGACGCCGGGGGCATCGACCTGGCCATCCTCGACGGTGAAGCCACCCCGGCCGGGGGGATGGGGGTGGCCAAACAACTCAAGGACGAGGTCGCCGATTGCCCGCCCATCCTGGTGCTGACCGGGCGGCCCGACGACGCCTGGCTGGCTAGCTGGTCACAGGCCGAGGCTGCGGTGCCACACCCGATCGATCCGATCCGGCTGGGCGATGCGGTGGTGTCGCTGTTGCGCACCCCGGTCCAGTAACTTTCCGCGAATTGCCCTGTTGCCGTTGACTTTCGCGGCATGGCTGCGGCCGCAGCGACACGCTGCCCCGATATGAAACGATACTAACCAAAATGTGTGGCACAGGCCGCAAACCTCGCTAGGCTGTGGGTTAGCTCACATCGACAAGCAGGCGAGGGAGCGACGAGTGGCATGAATTTATATACGCCCATCTTGGTTCTCGGAGCCATCGCGGCCGCGTTCGCCGTGGTTTCCGTGGGTATCGCGCTCGTGATCGGCCCGCGCCGCTACAACCGGTCCAAACTCGAAGCCTACGAATGCGGCATCGAGCCGATGCAGCCCGGGGCGGCCGGCATGACCGGCCAGCGCATGCCGATCCGGTACTACCTGACGGCCATGTTGTTCATCGTGTTCGACATCGAGATCGTCTTCCTCTACCCGTGGGCGGTGGCATTCGACAGTCTCGGGTTGTTCGCGCTGGTGGAGATGCTGCTGTTCATGCTCACGGTGTTCGTGGCATACGCCTATGTCTGGCGGCGAGGGGGCCTGAATTGGGATTAGAGGAACGTCTTCCCGGTGGCATCCTGCTGTCGACCGTGGAGGCAGTCGCCGGTTACGTGCGTAAGGGGTCGTTGTGGCCGGCCACCTTCGGTCTGGCCTGCTGCGCCATCGAGATGATGTCGACGGCCGGGCCACGTTTCGACATCGCGCGATTCGGCATGGAGCGCTTCTCGGCGACGCCGCGCCAGGCCGACCTGATGATCGTGGCGGGCCGGGTGAGCCAGAAGATGGCCCCGGTGCTGCGCCAGATCTACGACCAGATGGCCGAGCCGAAATGGGTGCTGGCCATGGGGGTTTGCGCCTCGTCCGGCGGGATGTTCAACAACTACGCGGTGGTCCAGGGTGTCGATCACGTGGTGCCGGTGGACATCTATCTGCCCGGCTGCCCGCCGCGACCCGAGATGTTGCTGCACGCAATTCTGAAGTTGCACGACAAGATTCAGCAGATGCCGCTCGGGGTGAACCGCGAGGAGGCGATCCGAGAGGCCGAGCAGGCAGCGTTGGCCGTCACACCGACCATCGAGCTCAAGGGGCTGTTGCGGTGAGCACGGCCAACGGAAACGGCACGGGCACAGGCCAAGGCCCGGAGGTGATCGGAACGCGCCGCGGCATGTTCGGCGCCTCGGGTAGCGGCGACACGTCCGGCTACGGCCGGTTGGTGCGTCCGGTGGCATTGCCCGGCAGTTCCCCGCGACCCTATGGTGGATATTTCGACGAGGTGGTCGACCGGCTCGCCCAAATCCTCGGTGAGGAGCGCTATGCGGTCTCGATCGAGCGGGTGGTGGTTCATCGAGACGAGCTGACTGTGGAGGTCAGCCGCGTCCAGCTGCCCGCTGTGGCGAGCATTCTGCGTGATGATCCGCAATTGCGGTTCGAGCTGTGCCTGGGAGTGAGCGGGGTGCACTATCCCGACGACACCGACCGAGAACTGCACGCGGTGTACCCGCTGATGTCGATCACCCACAACCGGCGGATTCGGCTGGAAGTGGCGGCGCCCGACGCGGATCCGCATATCCCGTCGCTGTACCGCGTCTATCCGACCACCGATTGGCATGAACGCGAGACCTACGACTTCTTCGGCATCGTGTTCGACGGACATCCGGCGTTGACCCGGATCGAGATGCCCGACGACTGGGTCGGCCATCCTCAGCGCAAGGACTATCCACTGGGCGGAATTCCCGTCGAGTACCACGGCGCGCAGATCCCGCCGCCCGATCAGCGGAGGTCCTACAACTGATGAGTACCGAATCCCCCGTGGTCGTGGTCGGCGGACAGGACTGGGACGACGTGGTGGCCGCGGCCCGCGAGCATGCCGGCGAACGCATCGTGGTGAACATGGGTCCCCAACACCCGTCGACGCACGGTGTGCTGCGGCTGGTTCTGGAGATCGAGGGCGAGATCATCACCGAAGCCCGTTGCGGTATCGGCTATCTGCACACCGGGATCGAGAAGAACCTGGAGTACCGCAACTGGACGCAGGGCGTCACGTTCGTCACCCGAATGGACTACCTCTCGCCGTTCTTCAACGAGACCGCGTATTGCCTCGGCGTGGAGAAGCTGCTGGGTATCACCGACGACATTCCGGAGCGCGCCAGCATCGTGCGGGTGATGCTCATGGAACTCAACCGGATCTCGTCGCACCTGGTGGCCCTGGCCACCGGCGGCATGGAACTCGGCGCGATGTCGGCCATGTTTTACGGGTTCCGGGAACGCGAGGAGATCCTGCGGGTCTTCGAGTCGATCACCGGTCTGCGGATGAACCACGCCTATATCCGGCCGGGCGGCCTGGCCGCCGACCTGCCCGACGGTGCCATCGGCCAGGTTCGGGCACTACTCGATCTGCTGCCGAACCGCCTGGGCGACTTGGAGGATCTCCTCAACGAGAACTACATCTGGAAAGCCCGCACCGTGGGTGTCGGGTACCTCGAACTGACCGGGTGTATGGCACTGGGAATCACCGGACCGGTGTTGCGCTCCACCGGTCTGCCCCACGATCTGCGCCGCGCGCAGCCGTACTGCGGTTACGAGAACTACGAATTCGACGTGATCACCGATGACCGCTGCGATTCCTACGGGCGCTACATGATCCGCGTCAAGGAGATGCGGGAGTCACTCAAGATCGTCGAGCAGTGTGTGGACCGCCTCGAGAAGATGGGCGACGGTCCCGTGATGATCAACGACAAGAAGCTGGCCTGGCCGGCAGATCTGAAGGTCGGGCCCGACGGACTGGGCAACTCCCCCGAACACATCGCCAAGATCATGGGCCATTCGATGGAGGGGCTGATCCACCACTTCAAGCTCGTCACCGAGGGAATCCGGGTACCGGCCGGCCAGGTGTACGTCGCGGTTGAGTCCCCGCGCGGCGAGCTCGGCGTGCACATGGTCTCCGACGGCGGCACCCGCCCCTACCGCGTGCACTACCGGGACCCCTCCTTCACGAATCTGCAGGCGGTGGCGGCCATGTGTGAGGGCGGCATGGTCGCCGACGCGATAGCCGCGGTGGCGTCGATAGACCCGGTCATGGGGGGTGTGGACAGGTGACGGAAGTGTTCATTCAACTGGGGCAGCGCCCCGATGAACCGGGCCCGCCGATCAACGGGCCCGCGGCGTATCCGGACGAGGTGACGGCGCGGCTCACCGTCGACGCCGAGCACATCACCGCCCGTTACCCCGATGCCCGCTCGGCCCTGTTGCCGTTGCTGCATCTGGTGCAGGCCGAGGACGGTTGCCTGACACCCGCCGGAATCGGTTTCTGCGCAGCGCGGTTGGGACTCACCGATGCCGAAGTCACCGCGGTCGCCACGTTCTACTCGATGTACCGGCGCACCCCCACGGGCGAGTATCTCGTCGGGGTGTGCACCAACACGTTGTGCGCGATCATGGGCGGCGACGCGATCCTGGAGGCCCTACAGGAGCACCTGGACATCCGCGCCGGCGACACCACCGCCGACGGCCGCGTCACCCTGGAACACATCGAGTGCAACGCGGCGTGTGACTACGCCCCGGTGATCATGGTCAACTGGGAGTTCTACGACAATCAAACACCGTCGTCGGCACGGGATCTGGTGGACGGCCTCCGTGGTGGGACACCGCCTGCACCGACCCGCGGAGCGCCGCTGTGCACGTTCCGGGAAACGGCACGCACGCTGGCCGGTCTGAGCAATCCGCACACCTCGGGAGGTGTCCCGGGCGCGGCCACCCTGGCCGGCCTGCGCGAGGCCAGAGAACGCGGAATGTCGACGCCCGAGACAGGTCCGGTCGCATGACCCCGCTGACCCCGGTACTGAGCCGATTCTGGGACGAACCGGAACCGTGGACATTGGACACCTACCGCCGCCACGACGGTTACCGCGGGCTGCAGCGAGCCCTGGCGATGGCACCGGACGACGTGATCGCGCTGGTGAAGGATTCTGGGTTGCGCGGACGCGGCGGTGCCGGGTTCCCGACCGGAACCAAGTGGTCTTTCATCCCACAGGGGGACGAAGGTGCCGGAGCCAAGCCGCACTACCTCGTGGTCAACGCCGACGAATCCGAACCCGGTACCTGCAAAGACATTCCGCTGCTACTCACCACACCGCACTTCCTGGTCGAGGGCGTGATCATCGCGGCCTACGCGATCCGGGCCCGTCATGCGTTCATCTATGTCCGCGGTGAGGTAGTGCCGGTGTTGCGGCGTCTGCAGGCCGCGGTCGCCGAGGCGTATGCGGCCGGGTATCTGGGCACCGACATCCTGGGCTCTGGTTTCGATCTCGAACTGACCGTGCACGCGGGCGCGGGCGCCTACATCTGTGGAGAGGAGACCGCGCTACTGGATTCTCTGGAGGGCCGGCGCGGCCAACCACGGTTGCGCCCACCGTTTCCCGCCGTCGCGGGACTGTACGCCTGCCCGACGGTGGTCAACAACGTCGAGTCCATCGCCAGCGTGCCACCGATCATGGTGAACGGGGTGGACTGGTTCCGGTCGATGGGCTCGGAGAAATCCCCTGGCTTCACTTTGTATTCGCTCTCGGGCCACGTGAACCGGCCAGGCCAGTACGAGGCTCCGCTGGGCATCACCCTGCGCGAACTGCTCGGCTACGCCGGCGGTGTCCGCGACGGGCACACCCTGAAATTATGGACCCCGGGCGGATCATCGACGCCCCTGCTGACAGCCGAACACATCGACGTGCCATTGGATTACGAAGGCATGGCGTCTGTCGGCTCCATGCTCGGCACCAAGGCTCTGCAGATCTTCGACGAGACCACCTGCGTGGTGCGGGCGGTGCGCCGGTGGACCCAGTTCTACGCCCACGAGTCGTGCGGCAAGTGCACACCGTGTCGCGAAGGCACGTACTGGCTGGCCCAGATCTACGCCCGGCTGGAAACCGGTGCAGGCACCCGGGCCGATATCGACAAGCTGCTCGACATCGCCGACGGCATCTTCGGAAAGTCCTTCTGCGCGTTGGGAGACGGGGCGGCCAGCCCCATCACATCTTCCATCAAGTACTTCCGCGACGAGTACGTCGCACACCTGGACGGGGGTTGTCCGTTCGATCCGCATGCCTCGACGTTGATGGCGACCGAAGGGGCGGGTGCCTGAAATGTTTCTCACCGCGAGCAGAGGGGGCCGTACGTGACGCTGGCTGAACCCGCCAAGGACACCCCGCCGGTGGAGATGGTGTCGCTGACCATCGACGGTGAGCAGATCAGTGTCCCCAAAGGCACGTTGGTGATCCGCGCCGCCGAGCTGATGGGCGTCCAGATCCCCCGGTTCTGCGATCACCCGCTGCTCGATCCGGTCGGGGCGTGCCGACAGTGCCTGGTCGAGATCGAGGGCCAGCGCAAACCGATGGCTTCCTGCACCACCACGGTCAGCCCGGACATGGTGGTACGCACCCAGTTCAGCTCCGAGGCGGCCGACAAAGCGCAGCGCGGCGTGATGGAACTGCTGCTGATCAACCATCCGCTGGACTGCCCGATCTGCGACAAGGGCGGCGAATGCCCGCTCCAGAACCAGGCCATGTCCAACGGGCGCCCGGAGACGCGCTTCGAGGACGTCAAGCGCACCTTCCCGAAACCGATCAACATCTCCTCACAAGTGCTACTGGACCGTGAACGCTGCGTGCTGTGCGCGCGTTGCACCCGGTTTTCGGCCCAGATCGCCGGCGACCCCTTCATCGACCTGCTGGAACGCGGTGCGCTACAACAGGTCGGCATCGCTGCGGGCGAACCGTTCCAGTCGTACTTCTCCGGCAACACCGTGCAGATCTGCCCGGTGGGCGCGCTGACCGGGACGGCCTACCGGTTCCGGGCCCGACCGTTCGACCTGGTGTCCAGCCCGAGCGTCTGTGAACACTGCGCGTCGGGCTGCGCTCAACGTACCGACCATCGACGCGGAAAAGTGATGCGCCGCTTGGCCGGTGACGACCCTGAGGTCAACGAGGAGTGGAACTGCGACAAGGGCCGGTGGGCATTCACCTATGCGACAGCCGGTGACCGCATCACCACACCGTTGATCCGTGACGACGGCGCACTTCGGCCGGCGTCGTGGTCGGAGGCGCTGACGGTCGCCGGGGCCGGTCTGCTGGGCGCAGGCGCGAACACCGGAGTGCTGGTGGGTGGGCACTGCACAGTGCAGGATGCCTATGCCTACTCGAAGTTTGCCCGAATGGTGCTGGGCACCAACGACATCGACTTCCGCGCCCGTCCGCATTCCGGCGAGGAAGCCGAGTTTCTGGCCGCCCGCATTGCCGGGCAGCCCATGACACTGCGCTACGCCGAACTGGAAAACGCCCGCACTGTCCTGCTCGTCGGGCTGGAGCCCGAAGAAGAATCCCCCATCGTCTTCCTGCGGCTTCGCAAGGCCGCCCGCAAGAACGGCCTACAGGTTCTCGCCGTGGCCCCGTTCGCCAGCCGTGGACTCACCAAGATGGCGGGCACCGTCATCCCAACAGTCCCCGGGACCGAAGCTGCCGCGCTGGATGCACTGGAAGCCGACGAGCGGCTGCGACGCCCCGGCGCAGTGATCCTCGTCGGTGAACGACTCGCCACTTCCCCGGGTGCGTTGTCCGCCGCGCTACGACTCTCGTCGGCCACCGGTGCCCGGATCGCCTGGATTCCGCGGCGCGCCGGTGAGCGTGGCGCCCTGGAAGCCGGTGCACTGCCGAACCTGCTGCCGGGCGGGCGCCCCGTCGATGACGCTGACGCCCGAGCGCAGACCGCCGCAGTGTGGAACACCTCCGACCTGCCGGCTACCGCCGGCCGCGACACCAGCGCCATCCTCGCCGCCGCCGGCGACGGCACCCTCTCGGCCCTCGTCGTCGGCGGCGTCGAGATCACCGACCTGCCCGACCCGGCGGCCGCACTGGCCGCGCTACGGGCCGCCCCGTTCGTCGTGAGCCTCGAGCTGCGCGAGAGCGAGGTCACCGAACTGGCCGACGTCGTGTTCCCGGTGGCTCCGGTGGTGGAGAAGGCAGGCGCATACCTCAACTGGGAAGGCCGGGTTCGACCGTTCAGACCGGCGTTGCAGACCAACGCGATTCCCGATCTACGGGTCCTGCATTACCTGGCCGACGAAATCGGCGTCGACCTGGGCTTGACCGGCCCGGAAGCCGCCGACATCGAACTGGGCCGGCTCGGGGCCTGGGCCGGGCCACGCCCCGCTGAACCGTCGGTGGGGCCCGGAGCACCGCCGAGCGCGGGTCCCGGGCAGGCCGTTCTGGCCAGTTGGCGTCTACTTCTGGACGCCGGACGTCTGCAGGACGGCGAGCCATACCTGGCCGGCACCGCCGTGAGCCCCGTGGTACGGATGTCTGAGGCGACCGCCGCCGAAATCGGTGCGACACCGGGAGATCTGGTGGACGTCAGCACCGACCGCGGCACCGTCACCTTGCCGCTGGCCGTGACCGAGATGGCTGACCGGGTGGCGTGGCTGCCGACCAACTCCCCTGGATCGGCGATCCATCGCCAACTCGGGGTCACGGCCGGAGCCCTGGTGGAGATCGGGCGGGCCGACTCATGACCTACCCCGATCCCACACTGTTCGGCCACGACCCGTGGTGGCTGATCCTGGCGAAGGCACTCGGGGTGTTCGTCTTCCTGCTGCTGACCGTGCTCGCGGCCATCCTGATCGAACGTAAGGTGCTGGGCCGCATGCAGATGCGACCCGGCCCCAACCGTGTCGGCCCGTGGGGTCTGCTGCAATCGCTGGCCGACGGCGTCAAACTCGCCCTCAAGGAAGGCCTGACTCCCGCCGGCATCGACAAGCCCATCTACCTTCTGGCCCCGATCATCTCGGTGATCCCCGCGTTCATGGCGTTCGCGGTGATCCCGATGGGCGGTGAGGTATCGGTGTTCGGTCACCGCACCGCACTGCAACTGACTGATCTGCCCGTGGCGGTGCTGTACATCCTGGCCGTCACCTCGATCGGGGTGTACGGCATCGTATTGGCCGGCTGGGCATCGGGTTCCACCTATCCGCTGCTGGGTGGCCTGCGATCGAGCGCCCAGGTGATCTCCTACGAGATCGCGATGGCGTTGTCGTTCGCCGCGGTGTTCCTCTACGCGGGCACGATGTCCACCTCGGGCATCGTGGCGGCCCAAGACCGCACCTGGTACGTATTTCTGCTGCTGCCCTCGTTCGTGGTGTACGTGACCTCGATGGTGGGCGAAACCAACCGGGCGCCTTTCGATCTGCCCGAGGCCGAGGGTGAGCTGGTCGGCGGATTCCACACCGAGTACTCGTCGCTGAAGTTCGCGATGTTCATGCTCGCCGAGTACGTCAACATGACCACCGTCTCGGCGCTGGCCACCACGATGTTCCTCGGCGGCTGGCACGCACCGTTCCCGTTCAACCTGATCGACGGTGCCAACAGCGGTTGGTGGCCGCTGTTGTGGTTCGTCGCGAAGGTGTGGACATTCATGTTCCTGTACTTCTGGCTCCGCGCCACCTTGCCCCGGTTGCGCTACGACCAGTTCATGGCGCTGGGCTGGAAGGTGCTCATCCCGGTGTCACTGGTCTGGATCATGGTCG
Organism: Mycolicibacterium senegalense; assembly: GCF_019645875.1. Lineage (GTDB taxonomy): Bacteria > Actinomycetota > Actinomycetes > Mycobacteriales > Mycobacteriaceae > Mycobacterium > Mycobacterium senegalense. Next base: position 4,194,069 of record NZ_CP081000.1, read on the forward strand.
TCGCCGTCACCCACAGCCTGCGTGAGCACGGGTACCACAACTGGGCCACCGGCCTGGTGACCACTGCGGTCATCGTCGTCGCGGTGCTGGCCGCCGCCCTGTGGAAAACACTGCGGGGCAGAGCGGTTCCGCCGATCCCGGAGCAGAGCGCCGGAGCCTATCCGGTGCCGCCGCTCCCGAATGCTGGAAAGGAGGCTGTCGATGCCTAAGTTTCTCGACGCCCTGGCCGGGTTTGCGGTCACCTTCGGCTCGATGTTCAAAAAGCCGCTCACCGAAGAGTATCCGGAGAAACCTGGTCCCGTCGCACCGCGCTATCACGGCCGGCATCAGCTCAACCGCTACCCCGACGGCCTGGAAAAGTGCATCGGCTGCGAGCTGTGCGCCTGGGCCTGCCCGGCCGATGCCATCTTCGTCGAAGGCGCCGACAACACCGATGTCGAACGCTTCTCGCCGGGCGAGCGGTACGGCCGGGTGTACCAGATCAACTACCTGCGCTGCATCGGCTGCGGACTCTGTATCGAAGCCTGCCCCACCCGTGCGCTGACCATGACCAACCAGTACGAAATGGCTGACGACAACCGGGCAGACCTGATCTGGGGAAAGGACAAACTGCTGGCCCCGCTGCAACCCGGCATGCAGGCGCCGCCTCACGATATGGCGCCGGGTAGCACCGACGACGACTACTACCTCGGCCGGGTCCGCCCACTCGCCCAGGATGCCCAGTGAGCCCCGACGTCGTCCTGCTGGCTACTGAACACATTTCGCGGCTCGCCGCTGATGGCGCGGCCCGCACGTCAACCTCGGAAGCGGTGCTGTTCTGGGTCCTGGGGACGGTCGCGCTACTGGGTGCCATCGGGGTGGTGGCCGCACCGAAAGCCGTGTACTCCGCGGTGTTCCTGGCCTGCACCATGATCGCGCTCGCTGTGCTCTACATCGCCCAGGACGCGTTGTTCCTCGGGGTGGTGCAGGTGGTGGTCTACACCGGCGCGGTGATGATGCTGTTCTTGTTCGTGCTGATGCTCATCGGTGTCGACCTGTCCGAATCGTTCGCCGAGACACTACGTGGACAACGCGTTGCGGCGCTGGCCGCAGGCACCGGATTCGGCATCCTGTTGATAGCCGGGATCGGCAACGTCGCGGTTGCCGGTTTCACCGGCCTGGCCCAGGCCAACAGCGGCGGCAACGTGGAAGGCCTGGCAGCGCTGATCTTCACCCGCTATCTGTGGGCGTTCGAACTGACCAGCACGCTGCTGATCACCGCGGCGCTGGGCGCGATGGTGCTCGCGCACCGGGAACGCTTCGAGCGCCGCAAGACCCAGCGCGAATTGGCGGTCGAACGATTCCAGGCCGGCGGGCATCCGACCCCGCTGCCCAATCCCGGTGTCTATGCGCGGCACAACGCCGTCGACGTCCCGGCTCGGCTGCCCGATGGCTCCGATGCGGCGTTGTCGGTCAGCGCGATTCTGCCGCAACGCACGATCAGTGGCTCGTCGAACGGGGAGGGGTGATGCGGTGAATCCCGACAACTATCTGTACCTGTCGGCGCTGTTGTTCACAATCGGGGCGTCGGGAGTGCTGTTGCGGCGCAACGCCATCGTGATGTTCATGTGCGTCGAACTCATGCTCAACGCCGCCAACCTGGCGTTCGTCTCCTTCTCCCGCATGCACGGTCATCTCGACGGTCAGGTGGTGGCGTTCTTCACCATGGTGGTCGCTGCCTGCGAGGTAGTGGTGGGGCTGGCGATCATCATGACCATCTTCCGTACCCGGCGTTCGGCCTCGGTCGACGATGCCAGCCTGCTGAAACATTAAGGGCGCGATGTCACTTCTCGTGTGGTTGCTCATCGACCTGCCGGCCACTGGTGCGGCGATACTGCTGTTGGCCGGCCGGCGCGCGAACCGTTGGGGGCACCTGCTGGGTTGCGCTGCCGCGCTGGCCTCGTTCGCGATCGGCGCCGTGCTGTTCGCCCAGATGCTCGGCCGCCCCGCTGAGCATCGCGTGATCCAGGAATCCCTTTTCTCCTGGGTGCCGGTGGCGGGCCTGCAGGTCGATTTCGGATTGCAGCTGGATCAGCTGTCGATGTGCTTCGTGCTGTTGATCACCGGGGTCGGCTCGCTGATCCACATCTACTCCATCGGCTACATGGCCGAAGATCCGGATCGCAGAAGGTTCTTCGCGTATCTCAACCTGTTCCTGGCCGCCATGCTGCTGCTCGTGCTCGCCGACAACTACCTCGGCCTGTACGCCGGGTGGGAAGGCGTGGGCCTGGCCTCCTATCTACTGATCGGATTCTGGTCACACAAGCCCTCGGCCGCCGCGGCGGCCAAGAAGGCCTTCGTGGTCAACCGGGTCGGTGACATGGGGCTGGCCATCGCGTTGATGATCATGTTCGCCACCATCGGGTCCATCTCGTTCGCCGGGGTGTTCAGCGCCGCACCGGCCTTGAGCGAGGTCGCGCTCACCGTGATCGGGCTGCTGCTGTTGCTGGGTGCATGCGGCAAATCAGCCCAGGTGCCGTTGCAGTCGTGGCTCGGCGATGCGATGGAGGGCCCGACGCCGGTCTCGGCGCTCATCCACGCGGCCACCATGGTCACCGCCGGCGTCTATCTGATCGTGCGCTCCGGGCCGATCTTCGACCTGGCCCCGGGCGCCCAGACCGGAGTGGTCATCGTCGGCGCCGTCACGCTGCTGTTCGGTGCGATCGTCGGCTGCGCCAAGGACGACATCAAGAAAGCGCTGGCGGCCTCCACGATGAGCCAGATCGGCTACATGGTGCTGGCTGCCGGGCTCGGGCCGGCGGGGTACGCGTTCGCGATCATGCACCTGCTCACCCACGGCTTCTTCAAGGCCGGCCTGTTCCTCGGCGCCGGATCGGTGATGCATGCGATGAACGACGAGGTCAACATGCGCCGCTACGGTGCGCTACGAAAGGCCCTGCCGGTCACCTTCGCCACCTTCGGCCTGGGCTACCTGGCCATCATCGGAGTGCCGCCACTGGCCGGCTTCTTCTCAAAGGACAGCATCATCGAGGCGGCGCTGGGCGCCGGAGGCATTCGCGGCGTGATCCTCGGTGGCGCGGCCATTCTCGGCGCCGGAATCACCGCGTTCTACATGACGCGGGTGATGCTGATGACGTTCTTCGGCGAAAAGCATTGGGCCCCCGAAGCGCATCCGCACGAGGCCCCGGCGGTGATGACCTGGCCGATGATCCTGCTCGCGGTCGGCTCGGTGGTCTCCGGTGGCGCACTGGCCATCGGCGGCACGCTGTCGCACTGGCTCGAGCCGGTGGTCGGTTCGCACGAGGCGCACCACGCGATCCCGGCCTGGGTGGTCACCGTGATCGTGCTGGCGGTCGTCGCCGTGGGTATCGCGGTGGCCTACCGGATGTACGGACAGCGGCCGGTACCGGCGGAAGTGCCCGACGGGTCGGCGTTGACCGTGGCGGCACGGCGCGATCTGTACGGCGACGCAGTCAACGAAGCGGTGTTCATGCGGGGCGGGCAGACCCTGACCGCCGCCCTGGTGACCGTCGACGACAAAGTGGTCGACGGTACCGCAGGCGGTCTGGCTGCGCTGGTGCGCCGAACGTCGGACGGGTTGCGCGGCCTGCAGACCGGCTTCGCCCGGTCCTACGCGCTGTCCATGCTCGGCGGGGCAGCTCTGGTGGTGGCGACGATCCTGGCGGTGCGACTGTGGTGAGCACATTTCCGTGGCTGACGGCGCTGTGGGCGCTCCCGACGGTGGGCGCCGCAGCGGTGATGCTGCTCCCGGCCGGGCAACGGGCACTGGCGAAATGGCTGGCACTGGTGATCTCACTGGCGGCGCTGGGTCTGGCGGGCGTCATCGCCATCGGCTTCGATCCGGCCGGCGAGCAGTATCAGTTCGTCGAATCGCACCGCTGGATCCCGTCTTTCGGTACCGGATACATCCTCGGGGTCGACGGAATCGCGCTGGCCCTCATCGTTCTCACCGCCGTGCTGCTGCCGCTGCTGATCATCGCGGGCTGGAACGACGCGACACACCAGACCGGGCTCGGCGGCCGGGGCGTGCAGGCCTACCTGGCGCTGACGCTGGCCGTCGAGGGCATGGTCTTCATGTCCCTGGTGGCGCTCGACATCCTGCTGTTCTACGTGTTCTTCGAGGCCATGCTGATCCCGATGTACTTCCTCATCGGGGGTTTCGGCGGCGAGAACCGTTCCAAGGCGGCAGTCAAGTTCCTGCTCTACAACCTGTTCGGCGGTCTGGTGATGCTGGCCGCGGTGATCGGGCTGTATGTGGTGACCGCGGGTAGTGACGCGTTCGATTCGGGCACCTTCGATTTCCGGGCGATCGTGGCCGCGGTGTCGTCCGGCGAGTTCGTGATCGACCCCGCCGTGGCGAACTCGCTATTCCTCGGTTTCATGTTCGCGTTCGCGGTCAAGGCTCCGCTGTGGCCGTTCCACCGGTGGCTGCCCGATGCCGCGGTCCAGGCCACCCCGGCCAGCGCGGTGCTGATGATGGCGATCATGGACAAGGTCGGAACCTTCGGCATGCTGCGCTACTGCCTGCCGCTGTTTCCCGATTCGTCAACGTATTTCCGCCCGCTGATCATCACGCTCGCGGTGATCGGCATCGTCTACGGCGCCGTCCTGGCGATCGGCCAGACCGATGTGATGCGGCTGATCGCCTACACCTCGATATCGCACTTCGGTTTCATCATTCTGGGCATCTTCGTGATGACCAGTCAGGGCCAGGCCGGCTCGACGCTGTACATGATCAATCACGGGATCTCCACGGCCGCTTTGTTCCTGCTCGCCGGCTTCCTGGTGTCGCGGCGCGGTTCCCGGTTGATCGACGCTTACGGCGGTGTGCAAAAGGTGGCCCCGGTGCTCGCGGGGACCTTCCTGGTCGCAGGCTTGGCGACGTTGTCGCTGCCCGGTCTGGCGCCGTTCATCAGTGAGTTCCTGGTTCTCATCGGCACATTCACGCGTTACCCGGTGGTGGCGGTGTTCGCCGCCACCGCGCTGGTGTTGTCGGCGGTGTACATCCTGTGGATGTACCAGCGGATGATGACCGGCCCGATCGGCGACGGTCTGCTGGAGGGCGAGGGCAAAGTACGCGATCTCGTGCCACGCGAACTGGTGGTGGTAGCGCCGCTGATCGCACTGCTACTGGTTTTGGGCATCTACCCCAAACCCGCTCTGGACGTGATCAATCCGGCCGTAGCGCACACATTGACCACCATCGGACAGACCGATCCGGCACCGAGCGCACCACCGACCATCGCCGAGGGGGGCCGCTGACCATGGTGACGCCGAGCATCGAGTACGGCTTGCTCTCCCCCATGCTGATCGTTTTCGGGGTGGGAGTGGCCGGCGTGCTGGTCGAGGCCTTCCTGCCGCGGCCCGCGCGTTACGGCGTGCAGGTTGCCCTGGCACTGGGCGGATTGGTGGCAGCCGTGGTGGCGGTGGTCCTGCTGGCCCGGGACCTGCACGGGACTCCCGGCAGGCCTGCCGTGCTGGGTTCGGTGGTACTCGACGCCCCGGCGCTGTTCCTGCAGGGGACGATCGCGCTCGTCGGCATTCTCGGAATCCTGCTCATCGCCGAACGCCAGTCGGCCGCAGAGACTTCTGACGGCCCCCGCGGTCTCGACGGGTTCACCCCACAGGCATCGGCGGTGCCGGGCAGTGTGGCCGAGCAGCTGGCCACCAAGACCGGTGTGATGCAGACGGAAGTCTTCCCGCTGACCATGTTCGCGATCGGCGGCATGCTGTTGTTCGGAGCCGCCGACGATCTGCTGACCATGTTCATCGCCCTGGAAGTGCTCTCACTGCCGCTCTACCTGCTGTGCGGGCTGGCCCGCCGGCGGCGACTGCTGTCGCAAGAGGCCTCGCTCAAGTACTTTCTGCTTGGCGCGTTCTCGTCGGCGTTCTTCCTGTACGGCGCGGCCATGCTGTACGGCTACGCCGGGACGCTGGACCTGGCCGGGATCGCCACTGCCGTGGACACCAGAGCGCCCAACATCCCGCTGGCACTGATCGGCGTGGCCCTGTTGCTGGTCGGGCTGTTGTTCAAAGTCGGTGCCGTTCCGTTCCATTCGTGGATCCCCGACGTCTACCAGGGCGCCCCCACCGCGATCACCGCGTTCATGGCCGCGGGCACCAAGATCGCCGCGTTCGGCGCGACACTGCGCATCTTCTACGTCGCACTACCCCAGTTGCGCGACGATTGGCGGCCGGTGTTGTGGGCGATCGCGATCCTGACCATGGTGGTCGGCACCATCACCGCAGTCACCCAGACTGACGTCAAACGGATGCTGGCCTACTCGGCGGTGGCGCATTCCGGGTTCATCCTCACCGGTGTGATCGCGGCCAACCCGGCCGGAGTCTCCTCGACGTTGTTCTATCTGTTCGCCTACGGATTCAGCACTCTCGGCGCGTTCGCGGTCGTCGGCCTGGTCCGCAACCGCACCGGCGAAGAAGCCACCGGGATGGCCCAGTGGGCCGGCCTGGGCCGGCGGTATCCGATTGTCGGCGTGGTGTTTTCGCTGTTCCTGCTGGCATTCGCCGGGATTCCGCTGACCAGTGGATTCGTCAGCAAGTTTGCGGTGTTCAAGGCTGCGGGTGAAGGCGGCGCGATCCCCCTGGTCATCGTCGGCGTCATCGCCAGTGCCGTCGCGGCGTACTTCTACGTGCGGGTGATCGTGCTGATGTTCTTCACCGATCCACCCGACGATGCACCGGAAGTCGTCGTCCCCAGTGGACTGTCCACCGCCGTCATCACCGTCACCGCGGCCGTCACCTTCGCACTCGGCGCACTGCCACAGCCCCTGCTGGATCTGGCAAACAACGCCCAGGTGTTCCTGCGCTGAGCGCTCATTGCGAGCAGACGCAATCTCGCACAAATGTGCGGCGTAGCATGCGATTTTATGTCTGCTCGCGATGTTGTCCTGACCGCTGACCACGGCGCCGTCCGGGTTCTCACCCTCAATCGCCCACAGGCACGGAATGCCCTGGGCCGCGAGCTGATCGAGGAACTCTACGCCGCGCTGGACGCCGCCGATTCCGACATCTCCGTGCGAGCGATCGTGCTCACCGGCACCGACCCGGCCTTCTGTGCGGGCGTCGACCTGAAAGAGGCGCAAACGCTCGGCATGGAGTATTTCGAGCAATTCCGATTGCACAACTGCATCACCAAGACCGGCGAGCTGCGTACCCCGATCATCGGCGCGGTCAACGGAGCGACGTTCACCGGTGGACTGGAGATGGCGCTGGGTTGCGACTTCCTGATCGCCTCCGAGCGTGCGGTTTTCGCCGATACCCACGCCCGGGTCGGCATCCTGCCCGGGGGTGGGATGACCGCACGGCTTCCGCATGTGGTGGGTGCCGCCATGGCTCGCCGCCTGTCGATGACGGGCGAGGTAGTCGATGCGGCGCGCGCCGAACGCCTGGGTCTGGTCACCGAAGTGGTGCCGCACAAGGCGCTGTTGGGCCGCGCGCTGGAGCTCGCGGCTCAGATCGCCGAGGTGCCCGGGCCGACCATGGCCGAGCTCAAGGAGATCTATACCCGCGGTACGACGCCGCTGATCGCCCCCGCACTGGCCGCCGAGCAGGATATCGCCGGGGCACAGAGCCGTGACTTCGACGGCCTGGGCGAACGTTATCAAGCGGTGGCTCAACGCAACCGACGTCAGATCGACGGCTAGGCCAACGGCCCGGGTTCGATGATCGTGATCCCAGCTCCGGCCAACTCGTCCATCGCGGCCATCGCCACACCAGCCTCGTCGAGACCCACCACACGGGTCACCAACCGCTCCGGGTCCAACGCTCCGGACGCGATGAGGTCGAGCATTGCCGGATAGTCGACGGCGGGCATGCCGTGCGACCCGAGAATCGAGAGTTCCTGCGCGATCACCCGGTCCATGGGAAACGCGGTCCGCGCCGCGTCCCCGAGGAGTAGGCCGACTTGAATGTGCCGCCCGCGCCGCCGTAATGCCGCGACCGACGCTGCCGCGAGCGCCGGATGACCAAGGGCGTCAACACCGATGTGTACGCCACCACAGGTGCGTTCCACCACTTCTGCGGCAAGGCCGGCCGTTTCGCTGCTGTGGACGAGTTCGTCGGCACCGAGCTCACCGGCCGCCGCCAAGGCGGCCTCGTTCACGTCGACCGCGACGACATTGGCGCCGAACGCCTTCGCGATCATCACCGCCGAGAGGCCGACCCCGCCACAGCCGTACACTGCCACCCATTGGCCGGGCGCTACTGCGCCATGGGTGACCACGGCCCGGAACGACGTCGCGAACCGGCACCCCAGCGAGGCAGCCGCAGCCAACGAGACACTTTCGGGCAGGCGGACGAGATTGGTCTGAGCCCGCGGTACCGCCACCCGCTGAGCGAACGATCCCGGCAACGTGAAGCCCGGCTGCTCCTGGTCGGGGCACACCTGGGCGTCGCCGTCCGCACAGAACTCGCACCGCCCGCAGCCCAGCACGAACGGGACCGTCACGCGATCCCCCACCTGCCAGCCGCAGACGCCGGCCCCGACGGCCGCTATCACCCCGGCGAATTCGTGCCCGGGAATGATCGGCAGCGCCACGGGATCATGGCCACGCCAGGCATGCCAGTCGGATCGACACAGACCGGTGGCCGCGACATCGACGACCACTCCGTCGTCGGGGCACTCGGGATCAGCGACCTCGACCACCGCCGGCAGCACGCCGAACTCGGAATACACCACTGCACGCACAGTGGTGATGGTAGGCGGCGCCGGCGAGGCTCAGCGATGGCGTTTCAGGATGAAGCCGACGGTCCGCTCGCCGAATCCAGGCAATGCCGGTGTGGACATCTCCACCTGCCGGCGCGCCTGCTCGACCACCGGCGTGTCCGGATCCAGCACCGACAGGTAAACCTCATGAACGGCAAGCGAATTCACAGCAGACTCGACGTAACCGTCGACCACCTCACAGTGCGTCGGTTCCGGCCCGTTCTCGAAGAGCCAGGCCGGTGCATCGACCAGCGAGTCATGAGCAGCCGCCACTGCGTGGGCGAACTCGATGTGATCTCGCTGGTTCGGAGCGTCGGGCGCCCAGCTCGGGCCGCTGTAGATGGTGACGACGACGTCGGGCCGCAACGCCGCGATGGCCTCGGCGATCTTCGCCCGCAACTCAGGGGTATTGCGGATGTTGCTGTCCGGAAACTCCCAGAACTGCACGTCGTCCACCCCCACGATGGCCGCCGACCGGCGCTGCTCCTCTTCCCGCAGCGGTCCGGCCTCCTCGGGCGCCATCCCCGCGATACCTACCTCGCCGCGTGACGCCAGCGCGTAATGCACGGTCTTGCCGGCAGCGGTCCACTTCGCCACGGCCGCGCCGATCCCGTATTCGGGGTCGTCCGGGTGCGGCACCAGTACCAGCGCGGTCTGCCATTCGGTGGGGAAGGGTTGTACCGCCATGGCTAGCTCGCCCGCGTGTTGTGAGCGGGCCGGCTCAGCCACCGCCCGTCGTGTTCGGCGTTCATCACACCAGTGTCGGACCTCAACGATGGTTCATGTCAACCCCAACTCTGCGGTCGGTAGGCAGCGCCCGGGTGCTCAGCGGCCAGCAACGGTCCGCCGCCTCCGAGCCGCTCGCGCAGTGTGACTCGCTCGACCCGGTCCGGCACGCGGCCGCGGCGACGCAATTCCGGCACGACATGGCGAGCGAAGTCGACGAACGTGCCGGGAGTCGTGACATAGGCCAGGTTGAACCCGTCGACGTCGGCCTCCTCCACCCAACGTTCGAGTTCGTCGGCCACCTCGGCCGGCGAGCCGACCACTACCGGGCCACGCCCACCGAGGCCGACCTCGTGAGCCAGCTCGCCCGCCGTCCAGTTCCGGTCGGAGGTGGTGAACGATGCCAGCGCAGAGCGATTGGCCTCGGTCTGGACGTACCGCAGGGGTTCGTCCGCCCCGAGTTCGGACAGGTCAACCCCGGTCCAGCCACCGAACAACGCCAGTGCGCCTTCGGTGCTGACAAACCGCCGGTAGTCGTGCAACTTGGCGACGGCCTCGTCGCGGGTTGCGGCGACGATCGGGGTGAGCATCGTGAAGACCTTGATGGACCGGGGATCTCGTCCGCGTTCCGCGGCTGCGGTGCGCAATGCCTTGACGGGCCTGGCCACGATCTCGGGCGTCGGGCCCGATACGAACACCGCCTCCGCGTGAGCCGCGGCGAAGCGGACTCCTCGCGGTGAAGCGCCCGCCTGAAACAACGTCGGCGTGCGCTGCGGAGACGGTTCGCACAGGAACGGCCCCGGGACGCTGAAGTAGCGCCCTTTGTGTTCGATGTCGTGGACCTTCGCCGGATCTGTGAACACTGCGCGTTCGCGGTCGCGGACGACGGCGTCGGGTTCCCAGGATGCCTCCCACAACTTGTAGCAGACCTCGAGGTACTCCTCGGCGATCTCGTACCGCTCGTCATGCGGGATCTGGGCATCCAGACCGAGATTCCGGGCCGCACTGTCGAGGTAGGAGGTGACGATGTTCCACCCCACCCGACCACCGGTCAGGTGATCCAGGGTCGAGAACCGGCGCGCCAGTGCATAGGGCTGCTCATAGGTCAGCGACGCCGTGACACCGAATCCCAGGGTGTCGGTGACCGCCGCCATCGCCGAAACAGCCAAGGTCGGGTCGTTGACCGGTACCTGTGCGGCGTCGACCACCGCCGCATCGCGCGAACCGCCGTATACGTCGTACACGCCGAGCACGTCGGCGAGAAACAACGCGTCGAAGCCACCGGCCTCCAGTGTTCGGGCCAATTCCGTCCAGTAACCGAGTTCTCGGTACCGGTAGCCCTGGTCTTCTGGATGCCGCCACAGACCCGCGGACTGGTGCCCGACGCAAGCCATGTCGAAGGCGTTGAGATAGATCCTGGTCATCGGACATCCCCGATCTCGTCCAGATGTGTCTCCCGCGCGAAATAGGCGGCGGTGAAGGTGATCGCGGTCAGCACCGCGAAGTAGCCGACGATCAGCCAGGGGCTGCCGCCACCGGCGACCAGCAGGGCCGCCGCGATCAACGGTGCGAAACCGCCCGAGAGCACCGCGCCGATCTGATACCCCAACGAGGCACCGCTGTAGCGCACCCGGGTATCGAACAGTTCCCCGAACCAGGCGGCCTGCGGCCCGTACATGGCGTCGTGAGCGATGTTGACGCCGAACACGATCGACAACACGATCGCGATGTGCGATCCGGTTTGCGCCGCGACGAAGAACAGGGTCAGGGCCAACACTCCGGTCACCGCTCCGAACAGGTATGGCGGCCGCCTGCCGATCCGGTCGGACAACAGAGCCCACGCCGGCGTGCTGATCAGGCCGATGGCCGACGCGATCAGTACGGCAGTCAAGCCGACCTGACTACCCGCGGCCGACGAATCCTGGAGGTAGGTCAACGAATACGTGGTCAACAGGACGAACAACGCGATCTGCGAGAACCGCAGTCCGGTGGTGATCAACACATTGCGCGGCTGGGTGCGCAGGACTTCCAGCACCGGAAGCCGCGCCACCTCGCCGCGGTCCCGAACCTGGGTGAACATCTCGGCATCGGTGAGCCTGAGCCGGATCACCAGACCCACGACGACCAGAACGGCACTGAGCAAGAAGGGTATTCGCCAACCGTAGGCCAGGAAGGCCTCGGGTCCGGTGGCCGACCGGGTGAGGTAGAAGACCGCCGTCGACAGCAACATGCCCGCCGGTGAACCCAATTGGGTGAAGCTGCCGAACAAACCGCGCCGACCGGGCGGTGCGTGCTCCACCGAGAGCAATGCCGCACCACCCCATTCGGCACCCACCGCCAAGCCCTGGAGCAGCCGCAGACCCACCAGCAGTACCGGTGCGAGCAGCCCGATCTGGGCGTAGGTCGGCAGCAGCCCGATCGCGAACGTGCTCAGGCCCATGCCCACCAGCGCGATGACCAGAACGGTCTTGCGCCCCAGCCGATCTCCGTAGTGGCCCGATATCAGGGCACCCAGCGGCCGGGCACCGAACCCCGCGGCATAGGTCGCGAACGAGGCCAACGTGCCGGCAGTCGACGAGATGTTCGGGAAGAACAGCGGTTTGAAGACCAGCGCCGCGGCCGTGGCATAGAGGTAGAAGTCGTACCACTCGATCGTGGTGCCGACCGCACTGCCCAACGCGACGGTGCGCGCACTCGGCGTGGTCACTGAACGGGGTTCGGCAAGAGTCACGTCAGCGCAGGCTATGCAGCCTCTGGACCACTCGGAAGGGTTGTCCTCAGGCTGAGGTAAAGGCGTCGGACCTCACTTGCCGACGGTGGCCCCGTGCACCAGGATCGCCGCCGTCTGCGCCACCCACTCGTCGTCGAGCTCACGCTCGGGCCACAGCAGCATCCGCAACATGGTCGACCCGCCGATCAGCTCCACCAGACGGTCCGGGTCGACATCCGGTTGCACCTCGCCGCGCATGATCCCGTCGACGATTCGGGCGCGCACCGTGACGAAGGTTCCCGCGAACCGCTGCATCACCCGGGCATTGAGGTCGGTGTCGGCCACGACGTCGGCCACCAGACCGGGCAGCGCCGCACGCATCACCGGACTGGTGAACACGTCGCGCGCGGCACCGATCATCGCCCGGATGTCGGCGGCAATGTCGCCGGCCGGCGTCGCCAACGCCGTCGCGGCAGCCGGAAACACTGCTTCGTGCACCAACTCCGCCTTACTCGACCACCGGCGGTACAACGCGGTTTTGGTGGTCTGGGCGCGCTCGGCGACGGCCGCCATGGTCAAGTTGGCGTAACCGATTTCGACAAGCAGGTCCGTAGTCGCCTGCAATATGGCAGCGTCGATGCGCGGGTCTCGGGGACGTCCCGCTCCGGCGGTCTTGCCAAGCGGTGATGGCTCTGCTTTCATAACGCTACTAACAGTATCGTAATTGTGGCCGTAAGGAACAGTTGAATGGCAAACGAGGCCGTGGACGCTCCTGTCGAGAACGTCGACCACCTGCAACGCTCCAGCCGTGACGTCACCACCCTGCCATCGGTGCTGTCGAAATGGCTGTCCACCGTGATGCCCGGCGGCCTCACCCCCGAAATCACCGTGGAGAGCGGGGTCGACTCCAACGGCATGTCCTCGGAGACGATCATGCTGACCGGCCGCTGGGAAGAAGACGGCGAGTCCAAGGAGCAGAAGTGGGTGGCCCGCGTCGCCCCCACCGCCGACGACGTCCCGGTGTTCTCGTCCTACCGTCTTGACCACCAGTTCGAGGTGATGCGCCAGGTCGGCGAACTCACCGACGTACCCGTGCCCAACGTGCGCTGGATCGACACCGCCGGAGAGGTGCTCGGCACCCCGTTCTTCCTGATGGACCGGGTCGACGGACAGGTGCCCCCGGACGTCATGCCCTACACCTTCGGCGGCAACTGGTTCGCCGACGCCCCCCTCGACCGCCAGCGCGAGCTGCAAGACCGCACCGTCGAGGTACTGGCGAAACTGCATGCAATCCCCGACGCCGCCGAGCGCTTCGCGTACCTGTCCGAGGTGGATCCGCCCGGTGAGACCCCGCTGCACCGGCGCTTCGCCTGGCTGAAGGACTGGTACGAGTACTCGGTTCCCGACATCGGCCGTTCCCCGTTGGTCGAACGCGCGCTGACGTGGCTGGAGGACAACTTCCCCGAGGATGTGGCGGCGTCGGAAACCGTTCTGACGTGGGGCGACTCCCGCATCGGCAACGTGCTCTACGACAACTTCCGGCCCGCGGCCGTACTCGACTGGGAGATGGCCACCATCGGCCCCCGCGAACTCGATGTCTCCTGGATCATCTTTGCGCACATGGTGTTTCAGGAACTGGCGGGCATGGCCGGGCTGGCGGGTCTGCCGGACGTCATGCGCGAGGAGGACGTCCGCGCCACCTACCGGGAACTCACCGGGGCGGAACTCGGCGATTTGCGCTGGTTCTACGTCTACTCAGGTGTCATCTGGTGTTGCGTGTTCATGCGCACCGGTGCCCGGCGGGTGCACTTCGGCGAAACCGAGAAACCCGACAATGTCGAAACGATGTTCTACCACGCGCCGTTGCTGCGGCGCCTGATCGAGGAGTCGTAAATGCTCGGCCCGATGGACGAATTCCCGGTCCACCAAGTCCCCCAACCGATCGCCTGGCCCGGATCGTCGGACCGGAACTTCTACGACCGTTCGTACTTCAACGCCCATGACCGCACCGGAGACATCTTCGTCATCACCGGTCTGGGCTACTACCCCAACCTCGGGGTGAAGGACGCCTATTTCCTGGTACGACGCGGAGATGAGCAGACAGCCGTCCACCTGTCCGACGCGATCGACCAGGACCGGCTCAACCAGCACGTCGGCGCCTACCGGGTCGAGGTCCCCGAGCCGCTCAAGAAGGTCCGCATCGTGCTCGAGGAAACCGAAGGCATCGCCGCGGATCTCACCTGGAACGGGCTCTTCGACGCCGTCCAGGAACAGCCCCACCTGATGCGTCAGGGCAACCGGGTGACTCTCGATGCCCAGAGATTTGCCCAATTGGGTTCCTGGAGCGGCTATCTGGAGATCGACGGTCAGCGCATCGACGTGGACCCGGACACCTGGATCGGCTCGCGCGATCGATCTTGGGGAATCCGGCCGATCGGTGAGGCCGAACCCGCCGGACGCCCCGCCGACCCGCCGTTCGAAGGCATGTGGTGGCTGTATGTTCCGATGGCGTTCGACGACTTCTCGATCGTCTTCATCATCCAGGAGGAGCCCAACGGCTTCCGCTCGCTCAACGACTGCAGCCGGGTGTTCAAGGACGGCCGCGTCGAGCAGCTCGGCTGGCCACGGGTGAAGATCCACTACCGTTCCGGCACCCGAATTCCCACCGGGGCCACCATCGAGGCCACCACGCCGGACGGCACCCCGGTCCGGTTCGACGTGGAATCCAAACTGCCCGTGCCGATTCACGTCGGCGGCGGTTACGGCGGCGACGCCGACTGGATCCACGGCGTGTGGAAGGGCGAGAAGTTCACCGAACGCCGCACCTACGACATGAACGACCCGGCAGTCGTCGGCCGGACCGCATTCGGCGTGATCGACCATGTCGGACGGGCACTTTGCACCGAGGGCAACGCTGCGCCGGTGGAAGGCTGGGGCTTGTTCGAGCACGGCGCACTCGGCCGGCACGACCCCTCCGGCTTCGCCGACTGGCTCACCGTCGCCCCGTAGACCCATCGTTTGTCACGCCAGAGTGGCTGTCGCCGTCGACGGCCACTCTGGCGTGACAAAGCACGAGGGCCCGAACCGTCGGAACCACTCTGGCGTGACAACGAGCTGGCGTGACGTAGGACCGGCTCAGGCGGCCCAGAACAGCGCGCCCGCACCGATCGCCTCGACCAGGCAGTAGAACCAGTTGGGATAGAAGGCCGTCCGTTCGTCGAACACCGCTGAGACGGCGCGGCCGACCGCCATTCCGGCCAGCGCGGCGCCAACGGTGATCAGTATCCCGGTGCGCACGTCCCCCGGCGCGACGGCCGCGTAACCCAGCACCGCGGCCATGGCGACACCGAAACCGCCATACACGCCACGGACTTCCGCGCGGGCCGCTGCGGTTCTGAGGTCATAGTCGAACGGACGCAAGATCGTCTGCGGAGCCGCCAGCGCATACACACCCATCCCGACGAAGAACATCCCGACGACGGCGATGACGGCGTTGCTCACGGTCTTACCTCCTGTTTCGCGTTGTCCGCCCAGCACGCAGACTGAACGCGTGCCGGCGCTTCCACAAACCAGCTGCTGACGACGGGCCTCCGTATCCGGACGCCGTGACGAGCGTGCGCAGAATGTCGGTGAAATGCGGCGTGCCGGGCGACAGACACGCACGCTCGCGGTGATTAGGAAGCAGCCTCGGCGGCGGGAGCAGGGACGGGGGCACGACCGAAGACCATCGACTCGTCGATGCGGTCGAAACGGTGGTCGATGGCGTCCAGCACGTAGTTGTGCCGCACGTGCCACGGCCGCTTCGTGCCCGAACGCGGCAAGGCATGCTCAGAACGCTGGATGTAGCCGGCCTCCAGATCCCACGTCCGCTTTTCGGGCATCGGTACCGCGCCCTTGTGCGGATAGGCATGGGTGTAACCGTGAGCACCCAGGTAGGCCAAGAGGTTTGCGAAAGCCCGCGCGGTCATGTCGGCCCGCAGTGTCCATGACGCGTTGGTGTAACCGATGCACCAGGCCAGGTTCGGCACGTCCTCGAGCAGGAACTCCTTGTAGACGAACCGCTCGGTCGGCTTGACCTCGTGACCGTCCACTGCCAGCCGGATCCCGCCGAGGGCTTGCAGTTGCAGGCCGGTCGCGGTGACGATCACGTCGGCATCGACCCGCCCACCCGACTTCAACACGATGCCCGCGGCGTCGATGTGGTCGATGTGATCGGTGACGATATCGACCCGGCCGTCACTGATGTGTTCGTAGAGGTCGCCGTCGAGCACCAGGCACATGCGCTGGTCCCACGGGTTGTATCGCGGCTTGAAATGCACGTCGACGGGATAGCCCTCGGGCAGCGCGGCGATGGTGCGGTTGCGGACCAGCCAGCGCCCGAACTTGGGTGCCTTGCGGAACATGAAATACGTCAGCATATGGATCGCCGCGTTGCGGGCCCGCACCACCTGATGAGACAGCCTGCGCGGCAGGATCTTCCGGATGGCTTGCACCATCGGGTCGATGCGCGCCATCGACATCATGTAGGTCGGTGAGCGCTGCAGCATCGTCACGTGGGCGGCCTGCTGGGCCAGGGCGGGCACCAGGCTGATCGCCGTGGCACCGCTGCCGATCACCACCACACGCTTGCCGGAGTAATCCAGGGACTCGGGCCAGAACTGCGGGTGCACCACCTCACCGGCGAAGCTGTCGATACCGGGGAATTCCGGGGTGTAGGGCTCGTCGTAGTTGTAGTAGCCGGTGCCGCAGAACAGGTACCGGCACCGGTAGGTCCTCGGTTGTCCGTCCTGCTCGGTCTGCACGGTCCAGGTGTCGGTGCCCGAATCCCAATCCGCGGACAACACATGGGTGTTGAACCGGATGTGCCGGTCGATGCCGTGTTCGCGCGCCATCTCGGTGAGATAGGCGCGGATGTCGTCGCCGTCGGCCACGTTCTCCGGCTTGGTCCACGGCTGGTACGGGAAGCTCAACGTGAAGATGTCGCTGTCCGAGCGGATCCCCGGGTAGCGGAACAGATCCCAGGTGCCGCCGATCCGCTCCCGGCGTTCCAGCACGGCGTACGTCAGGCCAGGGCTCTTCTCGTGCACCCGGTAGGCCGCACCCAGCCCTGAAATCCCGGCTCCGATGATGAGTACATCCGTGTACTCCGGATCCACCGCACCCATGGCGAACCTCCTTTGGTCCCGGCGAGTACCACCCAGCCTAGGTGCTCAGTCGCGCAGCGCGTCAACGATCTGGGCAAGCGAATCCAGCGCGATGGGACCCGGTTGATACAGGCAGATCCGGTCGGACACCCCGCCCACCCGATCCCGGATATGGGCAGCGATGTCGGCGGGGCTGCCGCAGGCGGCGATCGTGTGCAGCACCTCGTCGTCGATCAGCGAACCCATCTCCTGCCACCGGCCCTGTTTGGACAGCGCATTGAGCTCGGGCTGCAAATCGCCCCAGCCGTGCACCTCCAGCACCGGGCGGTACGCCGGGGTCGAGCCGTAGAAGGCCAGTAGCCGCCGTGCCGCGTCGTGATCGTCCCCCGCCGACACGATGATCTCCGGGACGATGGCCAGCTCCCCTGCGTCGCGGTCGGCCGCGGCGAGCCCCTCCCGGACCGCCGGCAGTGTCGCCTCATGGAGGAACCTCTTGGACCCGAACGGCATGACCAGCAGGCCGTCGGCGAACTGCGCGGTGGCCCGGGTGAGCCGGGGCCCCAACGCGCCGACGTAGATCGGCGGCGGACCGTACGGGTTGTCCCGCGGCGTGAACGTCGGCGTCATCAGCGTGTGCCGGTAGTACTCGCCTCTAAAATTCAAGGAGTCGAGCCCGCCTGGGTTCTCCCAGGCGGCGAAGATCGCCCGCAACGCCGCGACGAACTCGGACATCCGAGCCACCGGGCGGTCGAACTGCGCGCCGAAGCGCTTCTCGATCTGGGTGCGGATCTGCGTGCCGAGCCCCAGGGTGAAGCGGCCGCCGGACAGGATCTGGTGGTCGATCGCCTGGTGCGCCAGGTGAATCGGGTTGCGGGGAAAGGCGATTGCCACGTTGGTCATCAGGTCCAGCCCGCCCACCGTCGCTGCCAGGGTCAAGGGGGTGAACACATCGTGGGGCCCCTCGAAGGTGAACACCCCGTCGGCACCGGCCTCACGCAAGGCCGCGGCCCGGTCGATGGCGCCCTGCGGCCCGAACAACGCTGTCATCACCTTCACGCGTGAGAGCCTAGACAGGTGAGCATCCCAACGAGCACCGACGTCGTCGTGGTCGGCGCCGGCTTCGCCGGCCTGTCCGCCGCGCGCGCCCTGGTCCGGCTCGGACACCAGGTGGTGGTGCTGGAGGGGCGGGACCGTGTCGGCGGACGCTCGTCGACCACCACGATCGCCGAGGTGCCGGTCGACCTGGGCGGCACATTCGTCGGCCCCACCCAAGACGCGGTGCTGGCGCTGGCCGACGAACTCGGGTGCGACACGGTGCGCACCTACGACCGCGGCAAGAACCTGATCCGGTGGCACGGCCGGGTGCGCTCGTACCGCAGCACCATTCCGCGGCTGTCGATGATGGAACTGTTCGACGTCTCCCGGATCCAGTGGCGCTTCGAACGGCTGTGCCGAGGCATCCAGGTCAGCGAGCCGTGGAAGAGCGCGAACGCCCACGAACTCGATGAGCTCAGCCTCGAAAAATGGTTGCGTTCAGCCGGTGCGGGCGCCTCCACCCGCAACCTCATGGCGATCATGTCGCGAGTGACCTGGGGTGCCGAGCCCGACGAGGTTTCGATGCTGCATGCCGCCCGCTACGTCAAAGCCGCCGGTGGGCTGGACCGCATGCTCGACGTGCGCGACGGAGCCCAGCAGGACCGGTTTCCCGGGGGCACCCAGCAGATCGCGGCCAAGATGTCCGACGAACTCGGAGACCGGGTGGTGCTCGACGCCCCCGTCGGCAGCATCGAGCGCCGCCCCGACGGCACCGTGGCGGTGAGCTGCCCGGCCGGTGAGGTACTGGCTCGTGCGGTGATCGTGGCGATACCGCCGGCGCACCGGGGAGCTATCGAGTTCAACCCGCCGCTGCCCAAGCCGTACACCGAGCTGGCCGAGAACTGGCCGCAGGGCAACCTGAGCAAGGCCTACGCCGCCTACGAACGACCGTTCTGGCGGGCCAACGGCTGTTCGGGCGAGGCCTTGTCCGACGAAGGCCCGGTGTTCATCACCTTCGACGTCAGCCCCGGCGACGGAGGTCCCGGAATCCTGTTGGGGTTCACCGACGCCCGCACGTTCGACCGGCTGTCTGCCGACCAACGGCGCGAGCAGGCCCTGTCCGGATTCGCCACCCTGTTCGGCGACGCGGCGCTCAAGCCGATCGACTACGTCGACCACTGTTGGGGCACAGAACCGTTCGCGCCCGGTGGACCCACCGCCGCAGTGCCGCCTGGATCGTGGACACAGTACGGCCGGTGGCTGCGCGAACCGGTGGATTCCATCCATTGGGCCGGCACCGAAACCGCCGATGAATGGACAGGATTCCTCGACGGGGCGGTCCGGTCCGGTCAGCGCGCGGCAGCCGAAGTCGCCGGCCGGCTTACTGGCTGACTGCCCGGGGAAAAGCCACCGATTCGGCCAGGGCCCGCAACTGGGCGTTCACCTGTGCCGGGCACTCCAGAATGGCGCAGTGCCCTCCGGGCACCTCGACGAAGGCGCTGAGGTTCGGGACATCGGCCGCGATCCGGCGCGACGCGTTGATGGGCAGCAACCGGTCTTTGACGCTGCCGATCACCAGCGTCGGCACCGACAGGTTACGGACCGAGATGTGTTGTGAGCCCAGCCCGTTGACCAGGGTTCGGGCCCACCCGCCGCGACCGGCGGCCGGGGTCTCGGCGAACAGCCGGTAGACGAACTCGGCCACCCACGGCTCGGCGTCGTGGCCGACGGCCAGATGCGCGACGAGACGCTTGTTGGGGCGCTGGGCGATCCGGGGCATCCAGGCACCGCCCAAAGTCCTGATCGCGGTACCGGCCGTGCGAATCCGGGTGGCCGCCAACGGCGCCGGGACCCGCAGCAGGTTCACGTCGCGCACCAGGTCACCGGTGGTGGTGTTGATCAGCGCGACGGCGTCGGCGCGCGCGGCCACCCGGGCCGGGTAGCGCTGCGACCACGAGGTGATCGCGATGCCGCCCATGGAATGTCCGGCGACGACTGCCCGTTCGCCGGGATTCAGCGTGGCGTCGAGTACCGCGTCCAGGTCGGCCGCGAGGTGGTTGAGGCTGTAGCGGTGCCGCCCGCGCGGGGTCTCGCTGCGGCCGTGACCGCGGTGGTCGTAGGCGATGACGCGGTAGTCGGTGGCCAAATCGGCGATCTGGTGGGCCCAGACGCCGATGGCGCAGGTGATGCCGTGGGCCAGCACGATCGGGTAACCGTCCTGCGGCCCGAATACCTCGGCATGCAACCGCACGCCGTCGACGGCACGCACCTCGACAGCGCGTCCCGGTGGTAGCTGGGGAAGGGCCATGTTGCTCCGATCATTGGCGTCGTTGCCGGTCGAATCCGAGGTTCTATGAGCCTACCGCGTCGGTGATCAGCACCGGTTTGACGACGTCAGCGGCCTTGGCGGCGGCCCAGGCCCGGTCGAAGCCGGAAAACGGGTAGCGGGTCACGATTCTGTTGAGCGGGAGTTCGCCACGGCGGTGCAGATCGACCAGGCGCGGGATGAAGGTCTGCGGCTCGCTGTCGCCCTCCACCACACCGCGCACGGTCAGGCCCTTGCCCATGATCGCCGCGACGGGCAGCTCGGCGGTCAGTGCGCCGAGACCCAGCAGTGCCAGCGTGCCGCGCTCCCGCAGCACCCCGACCGCCGCGGCCAGCACGTCGGGACGGGCGGTGGTGTCCACTACGCCGGCCACTCCCCCGGTCAGCTCCAGCACGGCGGCGGCGACGTCGGAAGCTATGGGGTCGACGGTGGCAGTAGCCCCCAGTTCGGTTGCCAGCGTGCGCCGCTGCGCGATCGGGTCGACCGCGACGACGGTGCGGCAGCCCGCGATACGGGCGCCCATCACCGCCGAGAGCCCGACGGCTCCGGCCCCGAACACCACGATCGCATCGTCGGGTTGCGGCGCGAGCACGTTGAGCACTGCGCCCACCCCGGTCTGCACGCTGCATCCCAGCGGGGCGGCCAACGCCGGGTCGATCGGGTCGGGCAACACCACCGCGTTGCGACTGCCCGCGATCGCATAGGTGCAGAAGCTGGACTGGCCGAAAAAGCCGCCGCCGACGGGGGCACCGTCGAGATGCAGGGCACTGGATTCATCGCGACGGCTACCGCGCATGTTGAGATCGGTGGAGCGCTCGCAGTAGGCCGGGCTGTCGGCCCGACAGTTGGTACAGGTGCCGCAACTGGCGAAGGTGAGAACCACCTGGTCGCCGACCCTGGGAGTGGCCTCCGGTCCGACCTGGATCACCGTGCCCGCACCTTCGTGGCCGAACACCATGGGCAGCTTGCGGAATCGTGCTGCCACACTTACGTCGGTGTGGCAGATGCCTACCGCCTCGATTCGGACCAGAACCTCGTCGCCGACCGGCTCCCGAATCTGGACGTCGGTGAGCTGCGGATCGGCACCGACGTCGAGCAGTACCGCGGCGCGGGCGTTGAGCATCCGGTGATGCTATCCACCAACTTGACACCTGTCACAATTGGCTGGCGACCCACCAGAAGGAGACACCGATGCGTGCAGCACAGATCACCCGACTCGACGGTCCGGACGCGGTACAGGTGGCCGAGGTGGACGAGCCCTCCAGCGCCGACGAGGTTGTGATCGACGTCCACGCCGCTGGAGTCGCCTTCCCCGACGCCCTGCTGACCCGCGGTCTCTACCAGTACAAGCCGGAGCTTCCGTTCACCCCGGGTGCCGAGATCGCCGGCGTGGTGCGCAGTGCCCCGGCCGATGCCCATGTCGCCGCCGGCGACCGCGTGCTCGGCCTGACCATGTTGTCGGGCGGCATGGCCGAAGTCGTGGCGCTGCCCGCCGAGCGGGTGTTCGCCCTGCCCGATTCGGTGTCGTTCGAAGCCGGCGCCGGGATCCTGTTCAACGACCTGACCGTGCAGTTCGCACTGCGCACCCGCGGCCGGTTGGCCCAAGGTGAAACCGTGCTGGTGCACGGCGCAGCCGGCGGCATCGGCACCTCGGCGCTGCGTCTGGCCCCGGCGCTGGGCGCCGCGCGCGCCATCGCGGTGGTGTCGACCGAGGAGAAGGCCGAGATCGCCCGGGCCGCAGGCGCATCGGATGTGGTGCTGGCCGAGGGATTCCGCGAGGTGGTCAAGGAACTTACCGGCGGCCGCGGCGTGGATGTGGTCCTCGACCCGGTCGGCGGTGACCGCTTCACCGACTCGCTGCGCTCGCTGGCCGTGGGCGGACGGTTGTTGGTGGTCGGGTTCACCGGCGGCGAGATCCCCACGGTCAAGGTCAACCGCCTGCTGCTCAACAACGTCGACGTGATCGGCGCGGGCTGGGGCGCCTGGACCTTCTCGCACCCTGGCTATCTGCAAGAGCAGTGGGCCGAATTGCAGCCGCTGCTGGCCTCCGGCGCGGTGCCCGCACCCCAGCCCGAGGTGTATCCACTGGAGCAGGCCGCCCAGGCCATCGCGTCACTGGAAAACCGCAGCGCCAAGGGCAAAGTGGTGCTGAAACTCAGGTAGCCGGATCACGGCAGTGCCCGGGCGGCGATCTCGGCCACCCGGTCGAGGGTGGCCCGCGGAACGCGGTCGCGGGCAGCTTGGGCGATACCGCTCAGCGTGGACATGACGTACTGGGCCAGCGCCTGGGCATCGGTATCGGCCGGCACGTCTCCGGCTGCGATGTCGGCACTGACCTTGTCGGCGAGCTCATCGGTTTTCTGGCGACGGATGCGTTGCAGAGCGGCCCGCACATCCGGATCGACGGTGCCGTCGTCGCCGCTGACGATCAGGCATCCGTTGGGCAGGCCGCGGCGGGTATAGCGGGCCGGAGCTTGCCGGAGAATCCGGGCGAAGGCCCCGCGGGCGGTGGCCTCCTCCCGCAACGCGGCGTTGATGAACCCGCCGTAGCGCTCGTCGTATACCTGCACCGCCTCGTTGAACAGGCATTGCTTGTCGCCGAAAGCGGCGTAGATACTCGGGATTCCGATACCCAGCGCGCTGCTCAGATCGCGCGTGGATGTGGCCTCGTATCCGCGCTCCCAGAACAACAGGATCGCCTTGTCCAGGGCCGCGTCGCGGTCGAATGAGCGGGGCCGTCCGCGTACCGGGGTCATCCAGCCATTCTATAGCGACCGCTAGATAATGTGCTAGCGTCGAATTCTGTATCGACCGCTAAAGAAAGGTTGGCACCAACATGCTCCCCCTGATCGGCAAGACCGCCCTGGTGACCGGCGCCAGCCGGGGAATCGGCCGGGCCATCGCCCTTCGGCTGGCCCGCGACGGCGCCCGCGTCGGCGTGCACTACGGCAGCCGGGCCGACGCCGCCGAACAGACCGTGCGGCAGATCGCCGAGGCCGGCGGCGAGGCGTTCGCGGTTTCGGCGACGCTCGGCGTCACCGGCGACGCATCACAGCTCTGGCAGGCCTTCGACGGCCACGCCGACGGCCTCGACATCCTGGTGAACAATGCCGGGATACTCGGCGGGCGAATCGCTTTCGACGAGCTGACCGAATCGACGTACGACGAGATCTTCGCAGTGAACACTCGCGCGCCGGTCTTCATCACCCAGCAGGGCTTGTCCCGGATCCGCGACAACGGCCGCATCGTCAACATCTCGACGCGGTTCACCCACGGCTCCCGGATACCCGAGCTGCTCGCCTACGCGATGTCCAAGGCCGCCCTCGATTCGTTCACCGCAACTCTGGCCAAACACGTTGCGCCACGGGGCATCACGGTGAACGCCGTGGGGCCGGGAAGCACCGATACCGACATGAATGCGGCCCGATTGGCCTCCGCGGAGGGACGGGCTGCCGTAGCGGCACAGTCACCGTTCAACCGCGTCGCCACCCCGGCCGATGTCGCCGACATCGTCGCGTTCCTGGCCTCCGAGGATTCCCGGTGGGTGACCGGCCAATGGGTCGACGCCAGCGGAGGGTCGATGCTCTGATGCCGGTCGCGATCTGGATCATCGGTGCCGCGATATTCGCCCAGGGCACAAGTGAACTCATGCTCGCCGGCCTGCTTCCCGAGTTGTCGGCCGATCTCGGTGTGACGATTCCACAAGCCGGCCTGCTGGTATCGGTGTTCGCCCTCGGCATGCTGATCGGCGCACCCGTTCTCGCCGTCACCACACTGCGTTGGCCACGCCGGCGGGCCTTGCTGGCATTTCTGACGATCTTCGTCCTGGCACATGTCGCCGGTGCACTCACCGATTCCTACCCCGTCCTGGTGGCGCTCAGGTTCGTCGCGGCATTCGTCTACGCCGGGTTCTGGGCCGTCGGCGCGGGTACCGCGATGTCACTGGTCTCCCCCGACCGGCGCGGCCGCGCGATGAGCATCGTGGCAGGCGGACTCACCGTGGCCACCGTGATCGGGCTGCCCACAGGCACCTGGATCGGCCAGAACCTGGGCTGGCGCGGCGCGTTCTGGGCCGTCGCAGCGATGTCTGCCCTGGCCGCGGGCGCGGTGCTGGCGGCTGTTCCGACGGGACGCCCCGACACCGCGCCGCGGATGGCCGACGAGTTGCGCGGGCTCGCGGTGCCGCGGCTGTGGCTGTCCTACGCCATGACCGCGGTCAGCACCGCGGCATTGCTCGGTACCTTCACCTATCTCGGCGCGATGCTGATCACCACCAGCGGCCTGAAGTCCGAATGGGTGCCGGTGGTGCTGTTCGGCTACGGCGTGGGCGCGCTGGCCGGGATGGCGGTGGGCGGCTACGCGGCAGATCGCTGGCCGCACGGAGTGCTGGTGGTCGGATTCGGCGGGTTGTGCGTCGTTCTGGCCGGAATCGGCATCGTCAGCCACCATGCGTTGGCGGTCGGCGCGCTGAGTGTGCTGCTCGGGCTGACCGGGTTCGGTACAAACCCGGCGCTGAACTCGCGGGTCTTCGCGCTGGGCGCGTCCGCGCCGACACTGACCGCCGCCGGAACCACCTCCGCGTTCAACGTCGGGATCGCCCTCGGGCCGTGGCTGGCCGGGCTGGCCCTCACGGCCGGGGCGGGCTACCCGGTCGTGCCGTGGATCGGCGCCGGGCTCGCCGTCGGCGCTCTGGCACTGTTCGCCATAGACGTCGCCCTGGCGCGGGGTCAGCGTGCCGACGCACAGCCGCTACCCGTCGTGCCGTGTCCGACCTGAACCGCGGCCGGCGGAATAGCTGCGCGCCGCTCGGTGTTGCCGGGTGCGTGACTGAACATGCCGAATTGAGCCCGACCGACTGGGTACGCGCACAGACCGAACGCATCCTCGAACAAGGCACCACCGACGGCGTCGAGGTACTGGACCGCCCCATCGTGCTGTTCACGACCACGGGCGCCAAGTCGGGCAAGAAGCGCTACGTGCCCCTGATGCGCGTCGAGGAGAACGGCCGCTACGCGATGGTCGCCTCCAAGGGCGGCGACCCGGAGCACCCGTCGTGGTACTTCAACGTCAAGGCCAACCCGGCGGTGACGGTGCAAGACGGCGACAAGACCGCGTCGCTGACCGCCCGCGAGCTGTCCGGCGACGAGCGCGAACACTGGTGGAAGCTGGCCGTCGAGGCCTACCCGCCGTACGCCGAATACCAGACCAAGACCACCCGCCAGATTCCGGTCTTCGTCGTCGAGTAACGGTTACCACCAACCGAGTGCGGCCGACATCTGCCGCGCCAACTCGGAGGTGAGGGTGCGAACGTAGGCTGCCGACAGGTGGTGGGCATCGTGGTACACCAGCACGTTGCCCTCCACGGCTCGGCAGATATTCGGCCGGCACACCGCGTCACTGAGGTCGAGGACCTTCATCAGTGGATAGTCGGCCACATGGTCCAGGGTGGGATTGCGCTCGGCCAGGGCCTCGTCGCGGGGCAGGCCACAAGCGTCGGCGTCGCCGCCCTTGGCCAGGCAGTCCACCGGTGAGAAGAACCAGCCGTCGCGGATCATCCACGGCGTGTCGCGGATACCGAGCATCGGAATCCCGTTGTCGGACAACTCATCCCAGATTCCCAGGTAGTAGTCGGGCACGTAATCGCCCGGACTGTTGAGGATCGGGCGCGTCGAGGTGAAGAACACGTAATCCGGCCGGTCGGCGATGATCTGCGCCAGCGCGTTGTCCGACCACGTCCGGCAGGACGGGTATGGCTCGAAGGATCCGGCGATGATCGGCAGCGCCTTGGTGGTCAGCGGGCAGCCGAACTTCAGGTAGGTGGTCACCTTGAAGCCGTGGTGCCTGCCGATCTCGTGCAGCGCAGTCAGCCAATGCTCCGAATGCGATCCGCCGGCCAGCGCGATCGTGCGGGCACCCTTGGGATCGCCGTACACACACGTGACGACCTCGGCCCCGGTGAAGCCGGTGACGCAATGGTCGATCGAGGAGGGCGGAAGGTCGTCGTCGGCCTCGAGCACACTCGGGCGCATCGGCAGCTTGGCGACCGGTCGATTCTCGATGAGCGCCTGCGCACCGGGATAGTCGCGGAGCGAGAGCATGCCGAGTTCGGCTCCGCTGGCCCGGGCGCGCGCAACATGGCCCTGCCACATCAGGGAGGTGGCCACAAGCACCGCGGCCACCAAGACGACCACCGCACTCGACACCACGCCCGCGCCCGGCCACCGACGCCAAGGCAGCTGAGCCCACCGCACGGTGAGCAGCGCCAGCACACCCAGCCCGAGCAAAATCGCGACGCCATCGGTCAAACCCACAGCATCGTCGTTGATGGTCGCCAGCCAGAAGATCAACAGGGGCCAGTGCCACAGATACAGCGGATAAGCCGCGGCGCCGATGGCGACCAGTGGAGGGCTGCGCAGGAATTCGATCGTCCTCGGCACCATCCCCTGGGCGCCGCTCACGATCACCAGCACTGTCGCCACCACCGGGATCAACGTCCAGATGCCCGGGGACTGCGCGGCCCGGCCGGTGAGCACGCCGCACACCAGGATCGCCAGCAGGCCGACAGCAGCCGCACCCGCACGCAACCATCCGGGCCACCGGGTTCGCCCCATCGGGCCGGCCACGAGTGCCGCGGCCAGCACTCCGGCCAACAGCTCCCAGGCGCGGGCGGCGGTGCTGTAGTAGGCGAGCATCGGGTTGACCGGCTGCGTGGTGACCGCGTAGTACAGCGATGCCGCCGCCGCGACACCGGACGCCGCGATCAAGCTGATGCGCCGTGCGCCGGCACCCCGACGTGCCGTCACCGCGGTGACGGCACCGGCGAGCAGGAAGAACGCGAGCGCGAACTGTCCCAGCACCGCGACCGCCCACAGGTGATGCAGCGGGGTCACTGCCTCACCGGCCTGCACGTAGTCGTCCGCCGAGCCGAGCAGTTGCCAATTCTGATAGAAGCCCAGGCCGGCCAAGGTCTGATCGGCGAAAGCCTCCCATCGGGTCTGCGGCTGGACGAGGACCGTGAGCACCGCACTGACGGCCACCACGAGAACCAGCGGCGGTACCAGCCGGCGCGCCACCCGTCCGGCCTCGGTCGCCAGCGCCCTCGGGCCCGCCGTGCCGACCACCCGAAGTACCCGACCACCGATGAAGAAGCCGGACAAGACCAGCAGGACGTCCAGGCCGCCAGGCGCTCGTCCGAACCAGAGATGACAGACAACCACCATGACGACGGCAACGCCGCCCAGCCCGATCAGGTCATCACGGACCCGCCGCTCGACGCCCGGGACGAGAACCGGATCGCCAACAATCGCCTGCACAGTCAACTTTCCCTGGGCCGCCTTCGCCGGTCGGTGACGACGAGAACACCTGGGGCCGCTCCGTTCGCCGCACAGAGCATAGGCCACACCGCGAATGGGCCGGCGTGGGGCGACCTCAGCGCGGCCGGGATCACCCTGGAGGCGCGAATGTGACCGCGGGTACCAGGCCAATCCGCCTGAGCTGTAGCGAAATTCACACTCTAAGAATTGCTTTTAAGGTTCGCACCGGGAGACCATGGAGGTGTCCTTTTCTTCGGGCGATCCCCGAAGTGTGGATACCGACAACCAAAACGAGTACCCGCGATCCGGGGCACTTTGGAGGAGTGAGAAGTATGTCGTTCGCACAATTCCGGGCAAATCAGAAGCGCGCCAACATGCGGCGCCGCCTCTATGCGCGGATCAACGAACTGCCGAACTCGTCAGTTCGTGAAGAACTGATCGCAGTCGTCCAGCGGTACGAGCTTCAGGATGCCCAACACTGAAGCGGCGATCCCGTTATCACAGAGCCGGTGGCCCGAAGGCCTCCGGCTCTGTTGCTTTCAGCGTCATCCCCGGCCGAAGTACGGCATGGCCCGCGCCATCACGGTCAGTGACGGCACCGCCACCTCCAGCGGCAGATCGACCAGGTGCGCCACGGCACGGGCCACGTGCTCGACGTCGAAAGTCGGCTCGGCGGCCAGACTTCCGTCCGCCTGGAGAGTCTGGTGGCTGAATCCGGCGGTCATGTCGGTGGCGGCGTTGCCGATGTCGATCTGGGTGATGCAGATGTCGATATCGCGCAGATCCAACAACATTGACGCGGTCAACCCGCTCATCGCGTGTTTGGTGACGGTATAGGCCAGGCTTTTCGGGCGGGGGCGATGCGCGGAGATCGAACCGTTGTTGATGATTCGCCCGCCGCGGGGCAACTGCCCGGCCATGACGCGCGCGGCTTCCCTGGCGCAGAACACCGCACCGTCGACGTTGGTCCGCCACGTGGCGTGCCACTGTTGGTCGTCGATCTCGGCGATCGACGCCGACGGCCCGAAAATGCCTGCGTTGTTGAACAACACGTCGACCCGCCCGAATGCCGACACCGTATCGGCGAACAGGGCCCGCACCGAAGCCGACTCCGTGACATCCGTCGGGACCACGCGAGCGTTCGCGTTCCCGTCGGCGACGGCCGCCAGCGCGTCGGCACGGCGTCCCGCCAGCACCACGCGGTGGCCGGCGTCCAACAGGACCCGGGCCGTCGCGCGTCCGATGCCGCTACCCGCGCCCGTGATGACCACGACTTTGCCCATGCGTGCGATTGTGCCCGATTCGCTCTAGTGCGTCGGGGTACCGCCTGCCGGGCTCGGGCGAGGCGCGGTGAAGAACGCGGTGATCACGGCGACCACACTGATCATCGCCGCGACCGTGAACGCCGCATGCACGCCGGGAAGATCCGGGGCCCCACCCGAGTGGGACGCCTTGGTCATGACCGTGACGAACAAGGCAGTGCCCGCCGCACCCGCAACCTGTTGCAGCGTCGTCAGGATGGCACTGCCGTGTGAGTAGAACCGGTCGGGCAAGACACCGAGTGCGTCAGTCATCAGCGGGGTGAACATCATCGACAGGCCCACCATCATGATCGTCTGCAGCACAACCAGTTCCCACACCGGAGACGCCGCCGACAGCAGGGTGAATCCCCACAGTGACGCGCACAGCAGCCCCGATCCCGGCACGACCAGCACCCGGGCACCGTGCCGGTCATAAGCCCGCCCGACCAGCGGGCCGGCCAAGCCCATCAGCAGCCCACCCGGCAGGGTCGCCAATCCGGCGACCAACGCACTTTGCTTCAACACGTCCTGGACGTACAGGGGCACCATGATGATGGCGCCGAACAATCCCATGAACCCGAGGATCACCAGGCCCAGCGATACGGAGAACCGGCGATAGGTGAACGGGCGCAGGTCGAGAAACGCGCGGTCGGCCCGCTGCAGCTGGATCTGCCGCGCACCGAATGCCACCATCGCCAACGCGCCGATCGACGTCGGCACCCACGCCGGCAGCGACTGCTGACCGTGAGCCGACTCACCCATCAGCGACAGCCCGAACACCAGACCCGCGAAGGCGACTGCCGACAGAGGTACCGAGACGGGGTCGATCGGGGTCGGTTCCTCCCGCTCGTCATCGACCCGCAGCCAGGCCATGCCGGCGCTGAGCGCGACCAGCGCGATGGGCAGCACGATCCAGAACATCCACCGCCAGTCGAGCGAGCCCAAGATGAACCCCGAGAGAGTGGGACCGATCGCCGGTGCGACGGCGATGACGATCGAGATGGTGCCCATCATCTGCCCGCGCCGGTTGGCCGGGATCAGCGTCATGACCGTCGTCATCAGCAGCGGCATCATCACCGCCGTCCCGCACGCCTGCACGATCCGGCCGGCCAACAGCACGGCGAATCCAGGCGCCAGCGCGGCGATCAGGGTGCCGGTGCAGAACAACGTCATCGAGGCCAGATAGATGCTGCGGACCGGGTAGCGCTGCAGCAGCGAACCCGACATCGGGATGACTACCGCCATCGTCAACAGGAACCCGCTGGTCAGCCATTGCGCCGTGCTCGCGGAGATGTCCAGGTCCACGATCAGGGCGGGCAGCGCCACGCTCATGATCGTCTCGTTGAGGATCATCACGAACGCCGAACCCACCAGCAACGCGATGATGACATTGGCGCTGGACTGGGCGCGCGGCTGCGCCGCGGTCTCCCCTGTGCTCGGGCCCGCCGTCATTACCTCTCCCCTGTCTCCCCCGAGACTTCGTTTGCGCAGCCACCCAGAGTAGGTGCGACATACGACGTCTGGAAAACCAGTTTTCGTGAACAGCGTCCTTGCTTGCCGCGAGCCGGCCCGGAGATCGGGCTGATGAGATCGCGTCTCGGCGTCGTCGTGCTGAGCTACTCCGGTTACGAGCAGTGATCGGTTATGCGGGCCGGTCGCCTATCTCCAGGCCGGCGAGCGGCGAGGTGCCGTCAAAGATGACCTTGCCCCACTGGCGCACGGTGCAACGCAGCGCACCAGCCAGGAACTCATAGTCCGAGTCGATGTTGCGGCGTTGCGCGGGAAGCGGCACGGGAAGCACGTGCGGCGCGCCCGCCGCGCCATGCCCGTCGAGTTCCACCGCGAATTGTGGTGTGCGAGCCCTGATCCGCCAATGCCAGTTGTCCCGGTCGAAGTGATAGTCCATCGGTGCCGGCGGGGTTATCCGCAGCACACGCGGGCCGAGCCGAACCACCACCCCGGTGACTTCCTGTGCCAACGGGCCCAATTCGAGCAATCCGCCGGAAAAGGCCACGCACACATCGTCGGTGCCGAAGTCGTGCGCTTGGCCCCACCACCAGCGCTGCGGGAAGCCGGCTCCCCAGTTACGTTCGCAGTACAACCGCGCCTCATCGAATTGCCAGTCGACATCCGGACCTTTCACAGTGCCGGACGCCAGCCCGCCAAGGCAATACGGCTGCCAATACTGGTTGAGGAACGGGACTGAGGAGAAGACCCCGCCACCGCCAAAAGCCTTGGGCCACGGCTGGGTATTGTCCACAGTGAGGTTGACGGTCAGGTCGTCGACGGTCAATCGCAGCCCCGACCGGTCGGCATCCAGCACATCGCCACCGTCATCGGCACGGACCACGAAATCGCGCTGATCGGCTTTCACTCCGTTGATGGCTGCAGAACGCACCGTCGCGCCCGGCTCCAGGGCGATCGCCGACGTCGACCAGTCCCCGTCCGGATGCTGATTGCTGCTGCACAGCGCGACCACCACTCGGCCTGACGCTGCGTCGGTCAGCCGCCAGAACCAACCCTCCATCTCCTTGCCATGGGAGGGCAGCGGATCCCCGAACGGCACGTCGGCACCCGTGCGGCGATACAGCGCGACGAGCTCGCGGCCGGGCCAGGTCAGGGCTTCCACAGCATCCATGCCGCCCTGATACCCGGTTCTGATGGTGAGGATGCACGGAGGAACGCAGGTTTGGAATGCGCGCTGCACGGGGTACCAGCAGGCAGCGCGGCGCCACAGTGGCGCCACAGAACAAGAGAGGCCGGTGCTGTGATTCCCTTTATCTGCCCGAGTTGCGGCAAGCTCGACATCGACTCCCCCGAGTGCTCGTCCTGCGCACGCAGCGACCACGCGGTGCACGACGCGGCCTGAGGGCTGGATCACGGCACGAAAATGGCCCCCGGAGAGGATCTCCGAGGGCCATTTCCTCTTGGTAGCGGGGACAGGATTCGAACCTGCGACCTCTGGGTTATGAGCCCAGCGAGCTACCGAGCTGCTCCACCCCGCGTTGCGAATACAAGGTTACCGGGGTCTTACGTAGAGCTCCAAATCGGGTGCTCAGAGGGGTTTCTGAGCCGAAATGGCCGGAAAATCAGCCCACGAAACGCACCACCTGGCCGCATCGGAAGACGCCCGCCGGGTCGTGCCGATCCGCCAGCGCCGCCAGCCAGTGCCGAGTCTCGTCGTCGTAGACCCGGACGGCCCTGCCCGCGTCCTCTGAAGGCGCGAAATTGGCGAGCTGGCCGCCGCTGGACCACTGCGACAGGGCCACGATGAGCGCTCCGGCCTGTGGCACCACCAGCTCGGCGACCGGCGGCACCAGGACACCGATGACGGCGACCGCAAAAGCAGCGTCGCGGTGACAGAACGCACTACGGTGTTGTGCCTCACGTGCCAGCGCCCCACCCAGCATGCGGACTTCGACGATCGTCTGCACCGAGCCCGAATCAGGCCCGGCCGCGGCCAGCAGCACCTCGACCGTCTCCGCGGTCAATTCCCGCAGCAGCGTGTGGTGTTCGTAGATCGGCATCGGATCCACCGGATCGGCGTGCACGGCGCCGATAGCGGCATAGGGCATCACCGCGACGGTATCGAGCACCGGGGTCGCGACTGCGCGCATCGGCGCCAGTAACCGCTCGGCCTCACCGAAGTCTCCAAGGGCGGCATAGCGCACTGCAACGGTGAACTTCCCGGCCAACGGCTCTGGAATCCCGGGCAGGGGCGGAAGCTGTTGCAACGCGATCGAAGTCGATATGGACTCGGGTAGGCCGGCACACCAGCGGCTCCACTCGCGCAGCACCACCGCGGCGTCCGCACCGTCGAAATACACCGCGCCGCCGTAGAACTCCGGAATCGGCAGCAGTTCGATCTCGACAGCGGTGATGATGCCCAACGTCGACTTCCCGCCCCGCAGTCCCCAGAACAGCTCCGCATTCTCTTCGGGCGTGGCGCGCAGCAACTCTCCCGCGCCGGTGACCAACTCGAAGGACCGCACGTAGTCCGACGACAACCCGACGCTGCGGACCAGCGGCCCGATGCCTGCGCCGGTCAGGAAGCCCACCACACCGACACCCGGTGCGGAGCCGCCCAATCCGGCCAAACCGTGCGGCGCCGCCGCGTCGAGCACGTGCTGCCACGTCGCCCCGGCCGCCACCCGCGCCGTGCGGGCCACCGGGTCCACCGTGACGTCGGTCATGCCCGAAGTCACCACCAGAATGGTGTCGGAAGCGACCGACAGGGCACCGTGGCCGGTGGCCTGGACAGCCACCCGGTATCCCCGGGCGGCCGCGTATCCCACCGTGTTGGCGATGTCATAGGCGGTCGACGCCAACACCACCGCGGCCGGCTGCACGGTGGCCGCCAGGTTCCACGGGGTGGCCCGCTCGTAGCCGGCCTCCCCCGGCAGCGCGACCGGCGCGGCGACATGGGCGCGTAGCCCCTCCAACGCGTCGTCCAGGCCGTCGTGGGCTAGGTCGGTCAGGGTCATCGGGGTCCTCTCAGGAATGCTGCTCAGCAGCCGGGGCAAGGTCGGCGCACAGCATGCCGGGGCCCTCTTGGTGTTGACTTGGTGCCCGGCAAGCCACGGCGAGCAGACGCAAAATCCCCCATTTCTGCGCCGAAATGGGGGATTTTGCGTCTGCTCGCGGGAGGAGTTACTTGGCGGTGTTGAACTTGTTCATCGCATCGTTCAACCGCTGCAACGCCTGTCCGTACTTGCCGAAGTCACCGCTGCGTTGCGCATCCTGCGCTGCTGACAGGGCCGACTCGACCTCTTTGAGCGCAGCGGACTTGGCCGGCGACAGCTGCACCGGCTCACCTGGCGGCACGGCAGCCGGCGGGGCGACGACCTGGGGCGCCTGGCCGTCGGCATTGGCCGGCGGCTGCGCCGCCGGCGGGGCTTCGGGCGTGCCGGGCGCCGCCTGCGGCTTGCCGTCGGTAGGCGCCACGTTGGTGGCGGTGGCGCCCGCACCGGGGCCGAACAGTTCGGTCAGGGCGTCACTGACGGTCGGGCCGTAACCGACCTTGTCGCCGTACAGCATCGCCACGCGGATCAGGCGCGGGTACGACGAGGCCGCATCACTGGTTCCCGGCGACGCGTAAACCGGTGCCACATACAGCAATCCGCCGTCGGCCACCGGCAGGGTCAACAGGTTGCCCCACCGGATCCGGTTCAGGTTGTCGCGTCCGATCACACCGAGGTCCTGGGTTACCGCGGTATCGGTACTGATCGCGTTGAAGGCCTGCTTCGGGCCCTTGACCTCACCCGGGATGGTCAGCACGGTGATCTTGCCGTAAGTCGACGGATCCGAGCTGGCACTGACATAGGCGGCCAGGAACTCGCGCTGCAACCAGTTCAGCGCGCTCGTCAACTGGAACGACGGCGAACCATCGTTGTTCACCAGGTCTTTGGCGACGATGTAGAACGGCGGCTGATAACTGCTGGCCGTCGGGTTCGGATCCAGCGGCACGTTCCAGAAGTCGGCGTTGGTGAAGAACTTCACCGGATCGTCGACGTGGTACTTGGTCAACAGGGACCGCTGCACCTTGAACAGGTCCTCCGGGTAACGTAGGTGCGCCTGCAACTCCGGGGAGATGTCCGACTTGGGTTTGACGGTGCCCGGGAACACACTCATCCAGGCCTTGAGTACCGGATCCGTTTCGTCCTGGGCGTACAGCGTCACAGTGCCGTCGTAGGCGTCGACGGTGGCCTTGACCGAGTTGCGGATGTAGGACACCTGCTTGTCCGGCGCCAGTCGGTTGACCGCGACCTCGTTGGAATCGGCCGTCGCGCTCGACAGCGTGGTCAATTCCGAATATGGGTAGTTGTCCAGCGTGGTGTAACCGTCGACGATCCAGACCATGCGCTTGTTGACGATGGCCGGGTACACGCTGGTGTCGGTGGTCAGCCACGGCGCCACCGCCTCCACGCGTTCGGCCGGGTCCCGGTTGAACAGGATCTTGCTGTTCTCACCGATCACGTTGGACAGCAGGAAGTTTCGCTCGGCGAACTTGGCGGCGAACACCGTACGGGCCAGCCAGTTGCCGATCGGCACACCGCCGGTGCCCGAGTAGGTGTAGTTCTTGGTGTCGGTGTTGGTCTCGTAGTCGTACTCGCGATCGACATCACCGTTCTTGCCGACGATCGCGTAGTCGGCCGCGGTGTCGGCGATCACCGGGCCGAAGTAGACCCGCGGCTGATCCAGCGGCGCCGGACCCGGTGAGACCACCTTGCCGTTGGCCCCGACGACGCTGGCCAGGAACTCGGGATAGCCGCCGTTCTGGTTGGGGTCGTTGGCGATTCCGCGCACGGTGTTGGCCGGTGAGGCGATGAAGCCGTTGCCGTGGGTGTAGACGGTGTGCCGGTTGATCCAGTCGCGCTGGTTCTCGATCAACCGGTCCGGGTTGAGCTCGCGGGCGGCGACGACGTAGTCGCGCAGGCTGCCGTCAGGACCGGCGTAGCGGTCGATGGCGAGCTGATCCGGGAAGAAGTAGAAGTTCTTACCCTGCTGGAACTGGGTGAACGCCGGGCTGACGATCGTCGGATCGAGCAGCCGGATGTTCGACGTCGTCGCCCGGTCCGCGGCGACCTGCGCGGCCGTGGTCTGCCCGCTGCTCTCGTAGTTGCGATACGTCACCGTGTCACTGGTGAGCCCATAGGCCTGCCGAGTCGCGGCGATACTGCGGCTGATGTATTCGCTTTCCTTCTGGGCAGCGTTGGGCTTGACGCTGAACTGCTCGACGATCAGCGGCCATCCCGCCCCCACCACCAGCGAGCTCAGCAGCAACAGCACCACGCCGATGGCCGGAATCCGCAAGTCACGCAGCACGATCGCCGAGAACACCGCGACCGCGCAGATCAAAGCGATGGCCAGCAGGATCAGCTTGGCCGGCAGCACGGCGTTGATGTCGGTGTAGCCGGCGCCGGTGAACGGTTTGGCGGCGCGGGTGTTGCTCAGCAGTTCGTAGCGATCCAGCCAGTACGCGCATGCCTTGAGCAGGATCAGGAAGCCGACCAGGCTGATCAGCTGGATACGCGCGGCACGGCTCAGCGCCCCGCTGCGCCCCGTCAGCCTGATCCCGCCGAATACGTAGTGCCCCAGCAGATTCGCCACGAACGCCAGGAACGTCGCGACGAACAGGTAGGTCAGCACCAGGCGGTAGAACGGCAGATCGAACGCGTAGAAGCCGAGATCGCGGCCGAACTGCGGATCGGTGATGCCGAATTCGCTGCCGTGGAGGAACAACTGCACGCGCACCCAGTAGCTCTGCGCGATCACCCCGGCCAACAGGCCGATGAAGACCGGCACCCCGATCCCGAACAGCCGCAGCCGGGCCAGCACGGTGGTGCGGTAACGCGCCACCGGATCGTTCGGGCCGGCGGCCGGGACGAACACCGGACGGCTGCGATAGGCCAACGCCAGACCTGCGAACACCACTGCCCCGATGAACAGCCCCACCACGAGGAACACGATGAGCCGGGTCACCAGCACGGTGGTGAACACGGAGCGGTACCCGAGCTCTCCGAACCACAACCAGTCGACATAACCGTCGACCACACGGGGTCCGATCAACAACGCCAGCACCGCCACCAGTGCCAGCCCGATCAGCACCCGGCTACGTCGTGTCAGCTTCGGCATCCTCGCCGTCGGCCGCATCCCCACTCGCGAACTCCCGTTTCACCCTCGGTGGACTCGTGACATGCCCGACGGGGCCGCCCGATTTTCTACAACTCTAGCCATCCACCGGCGGGGTGCGGTCTAGCAGCGAGGCGGTTCGCCACCGGCAGAAATCGTGTGCAACGCGTCGACCGCCTGGGTCAGCGTCTCGACCCTGACCAAATCCATGCCGTCCTGGGGTGCCGAGCGCGCCTCGGTGCAGTTGTCCGCCGGTACCAGGAACACGGTTGCCCCGGCCTCCTTGGCGGCCAGCATCTTGTGCGTGATGCCGCCGATGGACCCGACTTTGCCCTCGCCGGTGATGGTTCCGGTGCCGGCGATGAATTTGCCGTCATTGAGGTCGCCGGTGGTCAGCTTGTCGACGACGGCCAGGCTGAACATCAGGCCCGCCGACGGGCCGCCGATGTTGGCCAGGTGGAAGTCGATGCTGAACGGAGCCCACGGGGCATCGAGCACACCGACGCCGAGAAACCCGTAATCCCGGTCCGGGTTGTCGCCGAGCGTGATGGTGGTGACTCCGGGGGGCGCATTCTTGCGGCGGAAGTCGACCACCAGCTGATCGCCCGGCTTGGTCTTCTTCAAGATGGCCTGGAACTCGTCGAGGTTGGCCACCGGGGTGCCGTTCACGCCGTCGATCGCGTCACCGTCGCGCAGCTTGCCCGCCGACGGCCCGGGGTCGGTGACGCTCTGCACGGTGACCGCCACCGGGTACTTCAGGAACGACAGTGCTGCGTACTCGGCGCTGTCCTCGGACTTCTTGAAGTCGGAGTTGTTGGCCTCGTCGATCTCGTTCTTGGACTTGTCCGGCGGGTACACGAGGTCGCGCGGCACCAGCTGCTCACGG
This sequence comes from Mycolicibacterium senegalense, assembly GCF_019645875.1. GTDB lineage: Bacteria > Actinomycetota > Actinomycetes > Mycobacteriales > Mycobacteriaceae > Mycobacterium > Mycobacterium senegalense. The sequence goes on from NZ_CP081000.1 coordinate 4,231,888, forward strand.
CCCGACATCCACAGCGCCATCGCCTGGCCCAGGGTCAGGCCGTCACGCTGGGACACCGTGGTCATGTTCAGGTGCCCCGAGGTGGGATGGACATGCGCGTCCGGCCCCTCGATGTCGACGACCTGCTTGCCCTCGACCTCGCCGAGCGTGTTGAAGGTCGGACCCGGCCCCAACGAGACGAAGGGCACCGTCACCACTGACAGCATCACACCGAACGCCACAATCGGCACCAGTGCGACCAGCAGTGTCAAAATCCGCCTGTTCACGCCGCCCACAGTAAAGCCTGCGCGAGCGTGTTCACCCACAGCGTGACCCGCAGCCACACCCGGACACCCCGTCATGAGTACCGTTGTGGGTATGGCTGACCTGCCTTTCGGCTTCTCCGCCGGGAACGACCCCGACCGAGACAAAGACAAGAAGGACCCCGGTTCGGGGTCCGGTTCCGGCAACTCCGGACCAGGTCCGGGATCGGATCCGTTCGGTTTCGGCATGGGCGGAGCCAACTTCGACATGGGCGACCTGGGGCAGATCTTCACCAAGCTCGGCGAGATGTTCAGCGGCGCGGGCAGCGCGATGGCCGGCGGCAAACAATCCGGCCCGGTGAACTACGACCTGGCCCGCCAGTTGGCGTCCAACTCGATCGGCTTCGTCGCGCCGGTTCCGGAGAAGACCACCGGCGCCGTCGCCGACGCGGTGCGACTGGCCGAGACGTGGCTCGACGGAGTCACGCCGCTGCCCGCGGGCACCACCCGGACGGTGGCCTGGACTCCCAGCGACTGGCTGGACAACACCCTGGACACCTGGAAGCGACTCTGCGACCCGGTGGCAGAACAGATCTCCTCGGTGTGGGCCTCGGCGCTGCCGGAAGAAGCCAAGAGCATGGCCGGCCCGCTGCTGGCGATGATGTCGCAGATGGGCGGCATGGCATTCGGCTCACAGCTGGGCCAGGCGCTGGGCAAGCTGTCGCGCGAGGTGCTGACCTCCACCGATGTCGGCCTGCCGCTTGGCCCCAAGGGTGTGGCAGCGCTCATGCCGGAGGCCATCGAATCGCTGGCCGAGGGGCTGGAGCGCCCGCGCAGCGAGATCCTGACCTTCCTGGCCGCCCGTGAGGCGGCCCACCACCGGCTGTTCAGCCATGTGCCGTGGCTGTCCAGCCAGTTGCTCGGCACGGTCGAGGCCTTCGCCAAGGGCATGAAGGTCGACATGACGGGCATCGAGGACTTCGCCCGCGGCTTCAATCCGGCCTCCCTCGGCGACCCGTCGGAGATGGAGCAGCTGCTCAACCAGGGCATCTTCGAGCCGAAGGCCACGCCCGAACAGGAAGCCGCCCTGGAGCGGCTGGAGACCCTGCTCGCGCTCATCGAGGGCTGGGTGCAGACCGTCGTCACCGCAGCACTGGGTGACCGCATCCCCGGTACGTCGGCCCTGGCCGAGACGCTGCGCCGGCGTCGCGCCACCGGCGGGCCGGCCGAGCAGACCTTCGCCACCCTGGTCGGCCTGGAACTGCGTCCACGCAAGATGCGCGAGGCCGCGGTCCTGTGGGAACGGCTGACCGAGGCCGTCGGCACCGACGCGCGCGACGGCGTGTGGCAGCACCCCGACCTGCTGCCGAGCGCGGCCGATCTCGACGAGCCGGCCGGTTTCATCGACCGGATGATCGGCGGCGACACCACCGGGATCGACAGCGCCTTCGAGCAGGCGTTGGCCGATCTGGAGAAGGAGCAGGACGAGCGCCGCGACAACGACGAGGACGGCAACTGACCCTCGCGGGCCCTGTGGATAACTGAAACGGCGCTTGTTGCCGGCGTGGCAGAGTCTTCGCATGACGCGCCATGTGCTCGCTGCCGGCAGGCAGATCCTGCTGCGTCCCGACGGGTCGGTTCAGCTCGGCTGGGATCCGCGGCGCGCCGTGCTGGTCCGGCCCCCTGGCGGGATGACCCAAAATCAGCTGGCGGGCCTGCTGCGCACGCTGCAGATCGGCGCTACCCGTGACGAATTGGTCACGGCGGCAGACTCATTCGGCGACGTGGAGGCGATCGATGCACTGATCGACGCGCTCACCGACACGGGCATGCTGACGGCGCCGGCCACGCGGCGAGCCCGCCGGGCCCGCTCGGCTTCCGTGCGCGTGCACGGCCGCGGCCCATTGTCCGAACTGTTGGCCAACGGCCTACGCTGCTCCGGCGCGAAAGTCAGACGCAGTACCAACCCGCACACGAGGAACGTGGCGGCCACGACCGACCTGGTGGTGCTGGCCGACGATCAGGTCAACGACCCCCGGCTCCTGCAGGATCTGCACCGCGACGGCATCGCCCATCTGTCCGTATGCGTCCGCGACGGAGCCGGACTGGTAGGTCCGCTGGTGATTCCCGGGGTGACGTGCTGCCTGCATTGCACCGACCTGCACCGCACCGATCGCGATGCGGCTTGGCCGGCCCTGGCCGCCCAGCTGCGCGGCGCCGTGGGCAGTGCCAGCCGGGCGACCGTCCTGGCCACCGCAGCGGTGGCCATGCACCAGGTGGACCTGGTGATCCGGGCGGTCGGACACATCCAGGAAGACCAGCCTGCACCCGAAGTCCCGCCGACGCTGAACACCACCCTGGAACTCGGCTCCGAGGGGTATTCGATCGTCGCGCGCCGCTGGTCGCGGCACCCCGACTGTCTGTGTTGAAAACGTTTGTTGCCAGTTGGTTGCGGGCCATTCAGCCGAGTCATGGATGATGGTCTGGTGTCTGACATCAAACGTGGAAGCGTGGCACGGAATGCGAAGCTCGCCGGCTTGGCCGGCGGGATGGCGGGTCGGGCCGCACTGGGCTTCGGCAAGCGTCTGACCGGCAAGTCCAAGGACGAAGTCACTGCCGAGTTGATGGACAAAGCCGCCCAACAGCTGTTCACCGTATTGGGTGAGCTCAAGGGCGGCGCGATGAAGGTGGGCCAGGCCCTGTCGGTGATGGAAGCAGCCATCCCGGAGCAGTACGGCAAGCCGTACCGCGAGGCGCTGACCAAACTGCAGCGCGAGGCCCCGCCGATGCCTGCCGCCAAGGTGCATCGGATGCTCGACGCCCAGCTGGGGACCAAGTGGCGCGAGCGCTTCACCTCATTCGATGACACCCCGGTGGCCTCGGCGAGCATCGGCCAGGTGCACAAGGCGGTCTGGTCGGACGGGCGCGAGGTGGCCGTCAAGATCCAGTACCCCGGCGCCGACGAGGCCCTGCGGGCTGACCTCAAGACCATCCAGCGCCTGGTCGGCGTGTTCAAGCAGTTGGCCCCGGGCGCTGACATCCAGGGCGTGGTCGACGAGCTGATCGAACGCACCGAGATGGAGCTCGACTACCGGTTGGAGGCCGACAATCAGCGGGCCTTCGCCAAGGCCTACGCCGACGACCCCCATTTCGCGATCCCCCACATCGTGGCCAGCGCCCCCAAGGTGGTGATCGCCGAATGGATGGAAGGCATCCCGATGTCGGAGATCATCCGTAACGGAACGCCTGAGCAGCGCGACCTGATGGGCACCCGGCTGACCGAGCTGACCTTCGGATCACCTGATCGGCTGGAGATGATGCACGGCGACGCGCATCCGGGGAACTTCATGCTGTTGCCCGACGGGCGGATGGGTGTGATCGACTTCGGAGCGGTGGCACCACTGCCCGGCGGCCTGCCTTACGCGCTCGGCGAGATGATCCGGTTGGCCCGCGACAAGAACTACGACGAGCTACTGCCGGTCATGGAAGCGGCGGGGTTCATCCAGAAGGGCGAACAGGTCTCCATCGAGGAGGTCAACGACATGCTGCGCCAGTACGTCGAGCCCATCGAGGTCGACGTCTTCCACTACACCCGCCGGTGGCTGCAGAAGATGGCTGCCGGGCAGATGGACAATTCGGTGGCGCAGATCAAGATGGCCCGCCAGCTAGACCTCCCGGCGAATTTGGCGATCCCGGCGCGGGTGATCGCCTCGATCACGGCCATCTGCTGCCAGCTCGACGCCCACGTGCCGGTGAAAGCCATTGCCACGCAATTTGTTCCAGGCTTCACCGAGGAAGCTGCCTAGCCTCGGCCATCAATCGGCGGCCTGGACGGCGCTCGCTGTTCGCGAAAGTCACGCTGGAGTGACGCCCGGCTTCGGGCGTCACTCCAGCGTGACAAAAGGGCGGTGAGCGGTTGCGGCGACCCGGCCACTCATGCGGCGACCCGGCCACTCATGCGGCGCCCGGTGTCAGGCCGCGGCCACGTTCTTCCGCGGACGCCCACGCGGCCGCTTGCGAGCCACGATGGTGCCGCGGTCGAGGATTTCGCCGCCCCAAACGCCCCACGGCTCTTGCCGTTCCAGCGCGGCGGCCAGGCACTCGTTGCGGATCGGGCAATCCGCGCACAGCGCCTTGGCCTGCTCCAGATCGACTGGGCTCTCGGCGAACCACAGATCGGGATTCCCGATGTGGCACGGCACCGCCGGTAGCCGCTGTTCGCATGTCACCGGCGCGACGCTCATCTGCGGAGCGGTCATCGCAATGGACATGTGTTTGTCCCCCTGCTTCCTGGTCGTAGTTGTCGGCGATCTGTCTCTTCGAGGGATCTGTGACCAGGTTTCTCGGGGTGGAACTCCCAAAAAATTTGGCCACGGATCCGGTTGACTGCGGGTCCGTGGCCTGTTGGCTGTGAAGGGAGCTCTTCCTAGAAGAATCTCCGATCCACGGACGCGCCTGTCGCGGCGGCGGGGCGGCGCTTGCGCTGCGGTGCAATAGCAGCGGCGGCAGCGACCGGCCATCCAGCGGCGGCGGGGGCAGCGGATGCGGCATGCCGACGCACCACCGGGGCAACCGGGGAAACGCCGACGGCGAGCACGGACAACGGCATGCCAGCAACCGCTACACCGCTGAATTCGATGTTGTTATCCATTGCGGGCACCCTCCTTCCGTCTCGTCACCAGAGCTGTGTTACGAGGCTAAAGCCTAACAGCCAAATCGCACAACATATTTTCTACCTGCGGTTTTGGCGTGATCTTTACGAATTCTGGCGGCCTTTGACCAACTCGAGCACGTCCGGACCGTACTGCTCGAGCTTGCGCGCGCCGATTCCGGGAAGAGCCACCAGTGCGGCTTCGTCGGCCGGCCGCGACTCGGCGATGGCGATCAGGGTGTTGTCGGTGAACACCACATAGGCCGGCACCTTCATCTCCTTGGCGACGCGCAGCCGCCATTCCTTGAGCTCGGCGAGCAGCTCTTCGTCGAGGTCCGACGGACAGGTTTCGCAGCGGCGCAACATGATCGCCGGCGGCGTCGTCAACGCGGCATTGCACACCCGGCAGCGCGGGGCCGGGCCACGTTGACGGCGCGTACGGTCCGGGCCCGAGCCGGTGCTGTTCTGCAGCTGCGGTGCGATGCCGTTGAGAAACCGCGACGGCCGACGGCTCTGCCGTCCGCCAGGGGTGCGGGCCAGCGCCCAGCTCAGCCCCAGATGCACCCGGGCCCGGGTGACCCCGACGTAGAGCAGGCGGCGCTCCTCCTCGACGGGCTCGCTGTCCGGCCCGTGTGCGAGCGCATGCGAGATGGGCAGCGTGTTGTCGGCCAGGCCGACCAGGAACACCGCATCCCACTCCAGGCCCTTGGCCGCGTGCAACGAGGCCAGCGTCACGCCCTGCACCACCGGTGGATGCCGCGCGTCGGCCCGCTGACGCAGCTCGGCGACCAGTGCCCGCAGATCCAGCTCCGGGCGCAGCGCCACTTCCTCGTCGACCAATTCGGCCAACGCCGTCAACGCCTCCCAGCGTTCCCGGGCCTTGGTGCCGGCCGGCGGTTCGGCGGTCAGCCCAAGCGGTTCGAGCAGTTCACGTACCAGCGCGGGCAGGTCGTCTCCGGGGATGTCACGTTCGGCGAAGCGCTGCATGGCCACCAGCGCCTGACGGATCTCCTGACGGCTGAAGAAACCCTCCCCGCCGCGCACCTGGAAGGCGACCCCGGCCTCGGTGAGCGCCTCCTCATAGACCTCGGATTGGGCGTTGATGCGGTAGAGCACCGCGATTTCGGCGGGCTCCGTTCCGTTTTCGATCAGCTTCTTGATGGCGCGGGCAACCGCGTTGGCCTCGGCCACCTCGTCGGGATATTCGGAGAACCTCGGCTCGGGGCCGGGGTCACGCTGACCCACCAGATGCAGCTTGCTGCCCGCCATCCGGCCGCGGGCGGCCGCGATCACCCGGTTGGCCAACGACACCACCTGCGGTGTCGAGCGGTAGTCCCGCTCGAGCCGGACCACCGCGGCGTCGGGGAAGCGCCGCGAAAAGTCCAACAGGAAGCGAGGGGTGGCGCCGGTGAACGAATAGATCGTCTGGTTGGCATCACCGACCACGGTGAGGTCGTCGCGCTCCCCCAGCCAGGCATCGAGCACCCGCTGCTGCAGGGGCGTGACGTCCTGGTACTCGTCGACGACGAAGCAGCGGTAGCGATCGCGGAATTCCTGCGCGACGGCGGCATCGTTCTCGATGGCCGCGGCGGTGTGCAGCAACAGGTCGTCAAAATCCAGCAGTGCCGAGCCGTCCCGGCGGGCCTTGAGCTTCTCGTAGTTCGAATAGACCGCGGCAACCTTTGCGGCATCGAACGGAATGTCCCGGCCGACCTTGGCCACCGCGGTGCCGTAGCCCTCCGGGGTGATCAAAGATGCCTTGGCCCACTCGATTTCGCCGGCCAGGTCCCGGACGTCGTCGGTGCTGGTCTGCATGCCGGCCCGGTTCGCGGCTTGCGCGACCACGGCGAACTTGCTGTCGAGAAGTTCCCAACCGGTGTCTCCGACCAGGCGCGGCCAGAAATACTGCAGCTGCCGACGGGCGGCGGCGTGGAACGTCACCGCCTGCACCGCGGCGGTGTTGACCCCGGACTGCTGGCCCAGTGCCCGCAACCGGCCCCGCATCTCGCCCGCGGCCCGCGCGGTGAACGTCACCGCGAGCACCTGGCTGGGGGCGACGTGACCGGCGGCCACCAGATGTGCGATCCGGCGGGTGATGGTGCGGGTCTTGCCGGTGCCGGCGCCGGCCAGCACGCACACCGGACCGCGGGCGGCCAGCACTGCCTCCCGCTGCTCATCGTCCAGATCGCCCAGTGCGGGCGAGGGAGCCTCCAACGGCATGGCGTCCATGGTGTCAGAGACCGGTGACAGTTCCCGGCCCGGCGTGGTCCGGGGCTAGGACTGCCGGCTCAGCCACTGGTCGAAGGTGGTGGGCGCGATGCGCGCGTCCGCGCCGGGCAGCAGGACGTTGCCCGCCATCTCGACACTGAACACCGACGACCAGGTCGGCACGAACGTCACCTCCCGGCCCCTGGCGGCCAGAGTCCGACGGGCCATGTCGACCAGATCCTGGGTCTGCGGCCCGGCCACGTCGACGTGGCGCCCACGCGGACCACCCACAACGACTTCGGCGAGCACGGCGGCGATGTCGTCGGGATCGATCGGCTGAACCAGCAGGGGCGCGATCTCGGCACGCCCGTCCTGCTCGGTCCAGCCCACCACCATCTCGGCGAAATCGTGGAACTGGGTGGCCGGCACGATCGTCCACGGCACTGGCCCGGCCTCGATCTGCCTCTCCTGCTCACGTTTTCCGGCGTAATGCGGATTTCCGTCGATGCCATGGATCCCCACGATCGACAGCAGCACGTGGTGAGCCACCCCGGCGCGTTGCTCGGCGGCCAGCAGGTTGCGGGTCGCGGTGCCCAGATAGTCCACGGTGCTGTCGCGATCGGTGGGCGGGGCGCTGATCGCGTCGACCACCGCCTGCACCCCGGTCAACGCGGCGTCGAGGCCCTCCCCGGTGGACAGGTCCACGCCGGACGAGCGACTGATCGCCACCACGTCGTGTCCTGCGGCCTGCAGGGCGGCGACGACGCGCGCCCCGATGTTTCCCGTCGCTCCTGCCACTGCGATTCGCATGATGTCTCCCGTCCCGTTCGCCGACTATTACGGACTATATAGGTCCGCAATATCTGTAATACGATAACGGGCGTGAAACTTCCTGTGGCCACCGAGTGGGCGCTGCACTGCGCGACGTCGCTGGCCCAACTGGAACCTGGAACCACGGCATCGGCCGGCGACCTCGCCGAGCACTTCGACCTGCCCGCGGCTTACCTCGCCAAGCAGTTGCAGGCGCTCACCCGTGCGGGCGTGCTGGCCGCGACGACGGGTCCGCGGGGCGGGTTCCGGCTGGGACGCGCACCGGCCGACATCACGCTGCTGCACATCGTCGAAGCCGTCGACGGCGCCGCCCCGCCGTACGAGTGCCGCGAGATCCGCCGGCAGGGCCGCGGCGCCCTTCCCGCCGCCTGGTGCCGCCACGAGTGCATCCTCGCGGTGAAGATGGCCGACGCGCATCAAGCCTGGCGGGCCAGCCTCGACGGCGTCACTCTCGCCGACATCCTCGCCGACATCCCGGCCGCGGCACCGGCACGTACCCGAAAGTTGTTGGGCAGGTGAGGGTCACGACACGGCGAGGAGCCGGCGCAGTTCCTCACGACCATCGCCGTCGAGCGGGAGCAACGGCAGCCGCGGCACACCGACGCCCTGGCCCAGCAGCTCCAGTCCACCCTTGATCGTCGTGGGCAGACCACCGGCGACGATGAACTCCAGGAAGGGCTTGACTTCGGCGTAGACAGCCTCGGCCTTCGCCCAGTCCCCAGCCTGTGCCGCTGCGTAGAGATCCAGGCACGGCTGCGGCAGCAGGTTCGGCGCCGCAGTACACCAGCCCCTGGCTCCGGCCTTGAAAGCCTTGAGAATCATCGGGTTGCTGCCGTTGTAGAACGGCAGCTGGCCATCGGTGAGCTCGGACAGGCGGTCCATGCGGGTGATGTCACCGGTGGATTCCTTGACCATGGTGACGTTGTCGATGTCGGTGAACAGCTGCACCAGCAGTTCCGGTCGCATGTCGATGCCACTGGTCGCCGGGTTGTTGTAGACCATGATCGGAATGCCGATCGCGGCCCCGATCGCCGCGTAGTGCTGGGCGATCTCCCGTTCGGACAGTTTCCAATACGAGATCGGCAGCACCATCACCGCGTCGGCACCGGCCCGCTCGGCATACTGCGCCCGGCGAATGGTGTTGGCCGTGGTCAGATCTGACGCGCCGATGATGACGGGCACCCGGCGGTCGACCACGCCGATCGTGGTGTCGATGACGGCGTCGAACTCGGCTTCGGTGAGGTAGGCCGACTCACCGGTGCTGCCGAGGGGGACGATCCCGTGTGCGCCACCGGTGACCAGGCGGTCGACCAGTGTCGCGAGCTTGCCGGTGTCGATCTGGTGATCCTCGGTGAACGGCGTCACCGGATAGGCGAGAATTCCGTGGATCTCGGTGTGAGTGGGCATCGTGGTGTCCTTTTCGTGTCGTTGTGGGCCGGACGGATCAACTGGTCAGCGCGTCGGGATGGTTGCGGAGCGCCCGTCGGGCGTAGTAGGCGAAATTGGCCTGGCTGCGCTTGGGCCGCAACGTCCAATCGTGGGCCTCGCGCGCCAACCGGGGTGGCAGGTCGGCGATCGTGCCGGCCGCCATGGCAGCCAGTTGCAGTTTGGCGCCGCGCTCGATCAGCATCGCCAGCGAGCACGATTCCTCGATGCTGGCTCCGGCGATCACGTGACCGTGGTGGGCCAGCAGGATGGCCTTCTTGTCCCCCAGTGCGGCACTGATGATCTCACCTTCCTCGTTGCCCACCGGAACGCCGGGCCAGTCAGCCAGGAAGGCGCAATCGTCATACAGCGGGGCAATGTCCATCTGTGATACCTGCAACGGAATTTCCAGCATCGACAGTGCGGCGACATGGAACGGGTGGGTGTGCACGATGCACTGCACGTCGGGCCGCGCACGATAGATCCAGCTGTGGAATCGATTGGCGGGGTTCGCCATTCCTCCGCCTTCGAGAACGTTGAGATCCTCGTCGACCAGCAACAGGTTGTCTTCGGTGATCTCGTCGAAGCCCAGCCCGAGGCGTTGGGTGTAGTAGGTGCCCGGCTCCTCGGCTCGCGCGGTGATCTGGCCGGCCAGTCCGGAGTCGTGACCCGCGTCGAACAAGGCCCGGCAGGTCAAGGCCAGCTTCTGCCGCGTCGTCAGCGTCGACTCCTCGATATGGATGGACAACCCATCGAGCGCACGCTGCATCAGTACTTGTTTCGAATCACCAAGCGTGGTGGTCATCTCGGCATTCCTTTCCGTGTTGAGGTTGCGGAGACACAACACGAACTGTAGGACACATTGTGTCCTTCGGTCAACCGCTGCGAACTGGCCGAAATGTCAGGCGCGAAATATCGCGTTTCCCGTAGGACACTTTGTGTCCTACGATTGAAAGCGTAGCCCGAAACATCGAAGGAGTGAAAAGCCATGACGCACATCGCAACAACCGCGGCGTTATCCATCGGCGCGATCGCGAGCTGGCTCACGGTGGGAGCCGCTGTAAGCGCCGCCGCCCCCACCGGCCCGTCGGCAGCCGAAACGATCGCGCGCTTACAGGCCGACGGCAAGCGGGTGATCGTCAACAAGGTGGGCAGCGGCCCGCTCAGTGCGTGCACCGTGACCAACGTCCGCACAGTCGTGGTCCGGCCTCAGGCCAAGACCGTCACCATCCACGGCCTACCGGATTTCGAACCGATCCCCACGGTGCACGTGAACCTCACATGCTGACGGTCCGCCGGCCCCGGAGCACGCGACGTCAGCGGTTACGGCCGTACTCGGTGTGGGTGATCACCAGAACCTCGCTGGGTGCGCTCCCCCGCTGCCGAATCTGGTGCGGCAGGGACGCGTCGAAATAGGCGCAGTCACCGGCCTGAAGGACCACCAACTCGTCCTGGTACCGCAGCTCCACGGTACCGGCATGAACGAACACCAATTCCTGGCCGGCGTGTTCGGGGTGGGGGTGGTCGGCGAACTTGAGCGTCGGCCGGACGACGAACGGCGACATCGACTTTCCCAGCATCCCGGCGGCCACCGCCTGATACCGGTTGGTCCCCCGCTCACCGGCGCGGTCGACAGCCAACGTCGTGACCGCCGGATCCTCGGAGAACAACTGTGCGACATCGACCTCGAGCGCGCGGGCCAGCTTCATCGCGACCGCGATCGACGGAGTGGAACGCTGTCGTTCGACCTTCGACAGGTAGCTCTTGGTCAATCCGGTTGCCTCGGCGAGCTGTTCGAGTGTCATACCGCGCTGTCGACGTACAGCGCGCAACAGGGCACTCATGACACCTCCCGCAGCAGGCAAACGAACGACATGACCACATAGTCCCATATGACAGCCGGTGTCATATGGTCGACATTCCGACGCTAGCCGTCGGTGGCGGTGACCAACGCCCACAACTTGTCGGCGCCCGCCTGGGTGGCATAGTCACTCAGGACCTGGTCCCAATGAGCCACCGAGCCGTACTCCGAACGCCAGGACAGGGCGGGCATGGTGAACTCGTGCAATCTGTGCTCGAGCGTGGTGCCGATCGCCCCGTGCACCTGGTGAGCGTTGCGCACCACCACCGAAGTGGCATGCCCGACACACGAACGTGCGACGGCGACAAGGAAATCCAGGTGTGACGACGACCAGTCCGATCGCAGCGCCGCGGCCAGCGCACCCTCGGTAGCCGCGCGAGCCAGGGCCGATTCGGCCGCGATGTCGGCCACCAGATTCTGCACGGCCTGAAACTTGGCCAGCGGCCGGCCGAATTGCGTGCGTTCGCGGGTGTGCGCCACCGACAGCTCCAGAATCCGGTCCAGCACCGCACACACCTGAACCGCGCGCACCAGGGCAGCGCGTTGTGCGAACTGTTCGGCCACGTGGGCGTGCACCGGGTTTCCGGTCAATGTCGCGAGGTCCACGCGGACGTCGTCGCGCGGCTCCCCGGCGTTGTTGTGTCCGGCGGTCATCGACAGCGACGCGGTGTCCACGTCGGCCACGCGGTAGTCCGTGCCGTCGCTGAAGAGCAGCACCACCTTTTCGGAGTAGGACGCCCACGGCACGGCCCGCGCGGAACCGTCAGCGTCGAGCAGGCATGCCGTGCGCCGGGCGTCGTCGACCTCGCTCCCCGCGGTCTCCAACAACCAGCAGGCCAGCAGATCGTGTTCGGCCAGCGGGATCTGCACCCCGTGCCAGGCGGCCGCCCGCAGCAACTCGACCGCCTCGGCCCAACCGGCCCCACTGCCGCCGGTCTCCTCGGACCCGGTCAACCGCACCAGACCGAGTTCGCCCAGCCGGCCCCACAATTCGGCGATGGCCTCACCGGGTGCATGCTGTTCGCGATGCGCGGCGAATACCGCCGACATCATCTCCACCAGTTCGGCGTCGACACTCATCTCATCCCCAGTCCCCGCGCGATGACCCCGCGCAACACCTCGTTGGTGCCGCCCCGCAGGGTGAATCCCGGACGCTGGACCACCGCATCGGCCAGCATCGCGTCGTACCCGTCGTCTCCGGTCTCACCGAGCACGTCGGCGAAATCAGCGATGTCACCTTCGGTGGCGGTGCCCAGCACCTTGACCACGGCCGCGGCGGTGTCGGCCGGTTCGTGACGCTCCAGCGCTCCGGCGACCGCCATCGACATCTGGTGCAGGCCGGTGATGCGAGCCAGGTAGCGCCCCAGGTCGGTGTGGCGCGGCAAGGACCCGTCACGCATGTGCGTGGCCATGTCGGCCAGCAGCGGGAACGTCGACAGGAAACGCTCGGGCCCGCTGCGTTCGAAGCTCAGCTCCGAAGTCACCTGCTGCCAACCGTTGCCGATGGTGCCGAACACCATGGCGTCGGGCACGAACACCTCGTCGAGGATCACCTCGTTGAAATGGTGCTTGCCGTTCATCGAAATGATGGGCCGAATGTCGACACCCGGTGCGCGCAGGTCGACGATGAACTGGCTCAGGCCGTCGTGGCGGTGCGCCGGATCCACCGGCGCACTGCGGGCCAGGCAGATGAAGGCGTGGGCCAGGTGCGCCCCCGACGTCCACACCTTGGCTCCGGTGATCGCCCAGCCACCGTCCACCTGAACCGCCTTGGTGCGCACGCTGGCCAGGTCCGAACCGGAGTCCGGCTCACTCATCCCGATACCGAAATAGCACTCGCCATTGGCAATGGCGGGCAAGAACTTTCGCCGCTGCTCCTCGGTGCCGTACTTCAGCAACGACGGAACGATCTGCCGGTCGGCGATCCAGTGCGCACCCACCGGCGCGCCCGCCGCAAGGAGCTCCTCGGTGACCACGAACCGTTCCTGGTGACTGCGCCCGTGCCCGCCGTATTCGACGGGCACCGTCATACCCAGCCAGCCGCGGGCGGCCAACGCCCGGCTGAAGTCCTCGTCCCAACCCGTCAGCCAGCTGTCGGCATACCGGCCGATCGTTCCGGCCCGCTGCTGCTCGGCGATGAACTGTCGCACCTGCAGCCGCAACTCGTCGAGCGCATTCGGGTCGCCGGCCACCGGCGGCACCAACCTGGTCATGTTCAGCTCCGTCCACTGCGGATTAGCAACTTACCGCTGGCCGCGGGAGACCTGCGTCACCGCGGGCATCAGACGACGTTTCGGCTACGTTATGTGCACTATGACTGCTACTCCGGCACTGACCATGTACACCACGACGTGGTGCGGCTACTGCTCGCGACTCAAGATGGCCCTGAAGTCAGAAGGCATCACCTGGACCGAGGTCGACATCGAGCAGGATCCGGCCGCCGCGGAGTTCGTCGGCTCGGTCAACAACGGCAACCATGTGGTGCCGACGGTGAAGTTCGCCGACGGGTCCACGCTGACCAACCCCACCATCAAGCAGGTCAAGGCCAAGCTGGGCTGAGGACCGTCAGTCCAGGGCCGCCCAGGATTCAATGATTTCGCGGGCGATCGAGATCGACCCGGGCAGCAGCAAGCGCGACCTGGAACCGTCCGCCGCACTCCAGTCGCCCTGATCCAGTGCCTCACGGATCTCGGTCCGGGTGAACCAGTCGGCCTCGGCGATCTCGCCGTCGTTGAACGAGAACGGCTGCTCGGGATCGGCGACCGCGTGGAAGCCCACCATCAGCGACCGGGGAAACGGCCAGGGCTGGCTGCCCAGATACTGCACATCGGTGACCGTGAGGCCGACCTCCTCGGCAATCTCTCGCGCCACACAGGTCTCGAACGACTCACCGGCCTCGACGAAGCCGGCCAGGATCGAGAACAACCGCTCTGGCCATGCCGTCTGCCGGGCCAGCACCGCGCGGTCATGGCCGTCATGAACCAGACAGATCACCGCCGGGTCGATCCGGGGGAACTCCTCGTGACCGGTAACCGGATCGACCCGCGACCAGCCGCCTTTCGCCGACCGCGTCACCGCACCGTCGACCGCGCTGAACCGGGCTCGGTCATGCCAGTTCAGCAACGCCGTGGCGGTAGCCACCAACTGCGCACTGACATCGTCGAACACCTCACCGGCCCGGCGTAGATCGAGCACCTCGACCGGCTGGTCCGGGTCGTCCGGCCCCTCCAGGGCACTGCGGATACCCCAGACATGCCGGCCGTCGGCCAACCGGCCCAGGAACACCGCGTGCTCAGGCGGCTTGTCGCCACCCAGGCTGGACGCCTTGCCCAGCACCACCTGGCCACCGGAGATCAGTACCTGGTTGCGCCGGTCGACCCGCAGCAGCAACGCGTCCTGCCACCCCTCGGTCGCGGCATCGATGTCGGTACGCAGGGCGTCGGCCCGGTCGGCGCCGACCCGCGAGAGCAGAGGCACGTTGCGCAGGCCGAAGGTGAGGCGTTGCGTCATCCCCCGGTCGCTGCGCTCCTGCCCGCCGACGGTCATCGCTCGGCGTCCGCGCTGCGGATGTACAGCAGCCGGTCGCCGGCCTCCAGCGCGTCGACCTCCGGCGCGTCGACCCGCACCAACCGGCCCTCACGCACCACACCCAGCACGATGTCGTGCAGATGGCGCGGAGAGCCGCCCTCCTCCTTGGGCGTGACCTCACGCTCGGCGATGGCGAATCCGGCATCCGGTGTCAGCAGATCCTCCATCATCTCCACCACGCTGGGCGTCTGCGTCGCGATGCCGAGTAGGCGACCCGCGGTCTCCGACGACACCACCGTGGAATCAGCACCGGACTGCTTGAGCAGATGCAGGTTGTCCGACTCCCGCACCGCGGCGATGATCTTGGCCTTGGGCGCCAACTCGCGGGCGGTCAACGTGACCAGGACCGCGCTGGCGTCGTTGTCGGCCGCGACGATGATCGACTTCGCGTGCTGGGCACCGGCCAGCCGCAGCACACTGGAATTCGTGGCATCGCCGTGCACGGTCACCAGCCCTGCGCCTTTGGCCCGTTCCAGCGCGGCCGCGTTCTCGTCAACGACGACGATGTCGGCCGGCGACACCTCGTCACCGACCATTGCGGCGACCGCCGTCCGGCCCTTGGTGCCGTATCCGACGACGACGGTGTGGTTACGCACTTTGTTCCTCCATCGCTGAATCTTCAGCGCCTGCCGGGATTGGGTGGTCAGGGTTTCCACGGTGGTACCGATGAGGACGATCAGGAAGGCCACCCGCAGCGGCGTGATGATGATGACGTTCACCAACCGCGCCGAGTCGGTATACGGCGTGATGTCGCCGTAGCCGGTCGTCGACAAGGACACCGTGGCGTAGTACAGGCAGTCCAAAAACGACAGCGGATTGTTCGCGTCGGGCACGCTGTCGTTGTCGCGATAGCCGTAACGATCCGCGTAGACGATGAGCACCGCGGCGAACAGGGCGCCCATCGCGTACAGCACCCGCATGAAGATCTTGCGGGCCGGGCTGACGAACGGCTCCGGGATGCGCAACACATCGACGAGCGCGGCGTCCGGGCGCGAAGTCAGGTTCGAGTCGATTGCGGCGAGGCGGCGCCGCAGCCTGCCTTTAGCCACGCGACCCCATCATCGAGCAAAGCACCCCGGGGCGTGCCGGGATCGTTCCGATCAGACGCACGCCACAATGTAACCATGACCGCACCCGAGGCTCAGCGGATCTCCGCCGCACCCGCCGCCCAACGTATGGCCGCCCTGCTGCTGGGCATGGGCACCCTGCACTTCGTCGCGCCCAAACCCTTCGACACGATCATTCCGGCCGAGTTGCCCGGCAGCGCGCGCTTCTACACGTATGCCTCGGGGGTCGGTGAATTGGCGACCGGCGCGCTCCTGGCCGTGCCCCGCACCCGGCGCCTGGGCGCCCTGGCGGCCGTCGCACTGTTCCTCGCGGTGTTCCCCGGCAACCTGAACATGGTCCGGCTGTGGTGGGACAAGCCGTGGCCCATGCGGATCGTGGCAATCGCGCGGCTCCCGCTGCAGATTCCGATGATCACCTCGGCGTTGCGGGTGTACCGCAACTCCTAGCTCCTTCCGCCTGCCGCCGAGTTTGGCAAGGCTAACGTTGCTGGTGGCGTGCAGTTTTCGCCGATATCGTCGGACTGTGACGATCCCCAACCATCCAGCCGAGCCACACGTCGGTTCCCTCTCGTCGAAACTGAACTGGCTTCGCGCCGGGGTGTTGGGCGCGAACGACGGCATCGTCTCCACGGCCGGCATCGTCGTGGGTGTAGCGGCCGCCACAGCGGAGAAGGCGCCGATTTTCACCGCGGGCGTCGCCGGCCTGGCCGCGGGTGCGGTGTCGATGGCGTTGGGTGAGTACGTCTCGGTGAGCACGCAACGGGACACCGAGCGCGCGTTGCTGCGCAAGGAGCGCCGCGAGTTGCGCGACGACCCGGCTGCCGAACTGGACGAACTGGCGGCTCTGTACGAGGCGAAGGGACTGTCGACGGCCACCGCGCGCACGGTGGCCGAGGAGCTGACCGATCATGATGCCTTCGCCGCGCACGCGGAGGTCGAATTGGGCATCGATCCCGCGGAACTGACGAATCCGTGGCAGGCCGCTGCGTCCTCGGCCCTGTCGTTCACCATCGGTGCGCTGTTGCCGCTCATCGCGATCCTGGTACCGCCGACGACGTGGCGGATTCCGGTGACCGTGGTGGCCGTGCTGCTGGCGCTGATGCTCACCGGGGCGGTATCGGCGGGGCTGGGCGGGGCACCGAAGGGACGCGCCGTGTTGCGCAACGTGATCGGTGGCGGCCTGGCGCTGGCGATCACGTATCTGATCGGCCTGCTGGTGGGGACCGCCGTCACCTGACGCCGGCCTGCGGCGCTACGGCTCCCGGACAGCACCTGGGGCAGCGGCCTCCTGGTCTGTCAGCAACGCGACGAGTTCGTCCTCGCCGGGAAGCGCCTCCGGACTCACCGTCTGCCCCGAGCGCACGTAATGGAACGCCGCCCGCACCGACTCCGGTGGGCAACCCCTCAGCGACGCCCACGCCAGGCGATACACCGCGAGCTGAATCGCCGCCTGCGCCATGCCTTCCGGTGTGGCCGGGGGCTCACCGGTCTTCCAGTCCACCACGGTGGTGGTGCCGTCCTCCTGCGCGAACACCGCGTCGATGCGGCCACGCACCACGATGGTGCGGTCCTGCCCGATCGCCATGTCGAACGGCACCTCCACCTCGATCGGAGTACGCGCTGCCCACGGCGACATGACGAAGGCGTCCTGCAACTCGGACAACTCAGCTGCGTGGGCCCGCCCACTGTCACTGTCGACTGCACCGGGCAGGTCATCGAGGTCGAACAACCGCTCAGAATGGAAGAACCGCTGCACCCATTCGTGAAAAGCAGTGCCCAACAGGGCATGCGGATCCGGCCGCTGCGGCAACCTGCGGCGCAGCCGCTGCAACGCGGCCCGTCGATCACGGCTGAGCTCGACCAGTGTGCTGACCGACAGCTGACCGGGAAGCTCGACCTGCGCGGCCTGCGGTGCACGATCGCGCTCGGCCAGCAGGGCATCGACGTCGGCGGCCCAGCCTTCCCGATCTGCGCCCTCGTGCTGCTCACCGCCGGTCAGCGCCTGCGCGACCAACCGTGCACCCCGGTCGACATCGGAAACCCGAGCCGGCGCCGCGGGCCAGATGGATTCGACCGTCTTGTCTCGCAACGGGTTTACCTCACCGGGCGGCGGGTCAGGAGCCCACTGTTCGATCTCGCCGCAGGGTCGGCCCTGCGCAGCGGCGTCCTCCACGATGGATTTGATCTCACACAGGAAGTCCGACGGGCCACGCGGCTTGCTTTCGGTGGCGCCCCAATGGTGCCCCGAGATCAGCAAGGTGTCCTCGGAGCGGGTGATCGCGACGTAGAGCAGCCGGCGCTCCTCGTCGATGCGCCGCTGTTCGAGACTGCGCTTGTGATCGGAGATCTTGTCGGACAGGATCTTCCGGTCGTTGATGTCTGATGTGTCGAGCACCGGCACACCGAGCTCGGATTCGGTGGCACGGTCGCCGCGCAGCAGCGGGGGCAGATCCGACGGATCCGTCAGCCAGGTACGCGCCGACGCCGTCGACGGGAACACCCGGCCACTCAGATGCGGCACCGCCACCACCTGCCACTCCAGCCCCTTGGCGGCGTGCACGGTCAGGATCTGGACCCGGTCCTGCGACACCGTCAGTTCGGCTGGGGCCAAGCCGTTTTCCACCTCGGTGGCCACATCCAGATAGGCCAGCAAGGCGAGCACCGACGCGCCGGGCCGACCGGCGAAATCGGCCACGAGGTCGCAGAAGGTGTCGAGGTTCTCGGTCCCCGTCCAGCCCGAGGCGACCGGACGGGCGGCGCGCGCCTCAGCGTCTAGGCCGGTGACCCGCCGCACCTCGGCCACCAACTCGGGTAGCGGATGGCTCAAATGCGCGCGCAACATGGTCAACTCACGCCCGAGTGCCTCGATCCGCTGATAGCCCGCCGGTGAATAGTGCTCGGCGGCGCCCGGATCGCAGAGCGCATCGGCCAGGCACGCAGAGTCGGCGTCCGGGGCGGCCTGTGCCACGATCTCGGCGGGGCTGGGCTCCCGCACCGTCCGGTCATCCAATTCTCTGGCCCGCCGCCACAACGCGGCGATGTCACGGGCACCGAACCGCCACCGCGGCCCGGTCAATACCCGCATCACGGCCGAACCCGCGGCGGGATCGGCGACCAGCCGCAGCATGGCGACCAGATCGGCCACCTCGGGCACCGCCAACAACCCGGCCACTCCGACCACCTCGACCGGTACACCGCGGACGCTCAGTGCCTCGGCCATCGGCGCGGCATCGGCGTTGCGGCGGACCAGTACCGCAGCGGTGGGCGTGTCCGCCCCCTGAGCCACCGCGCCGTGGTAGATGCGAGCCAGATGGTCTGCCACCCAGTCACGTTCGGCCTCGACATCATTGAGCAGTGCACACCGGATGGTGCCGGGCTCGGCGTCCGGTCGCGGCCGTAACTCGTGCACGGTCACCGAACGCCGGCGCGCCTCGGCCGACACCGCGTTGGCCAGATGCAGAGCGCTGGGCGGATTGCGCCAGCTGGTGCGCAACTCCAACGTGGGCGCGGGGGTTCCGTCGGCCATCGGAAAGTCGGTGGTGAACCGGGGCAGGTTCGTCGCCGACGCGCCCCGCCAGCCGTAGATGGACTGGATCGGGTCCCCCACCGCGGTCAGCGCCAGACCGTCGTCGACACCGCCGCCGAACAATGAGGACAACGCCACCCGCTGAGCGTGCCCGGTGTCCTGGTACTCGTCGAGCAGCACCACCCGGAAGCGTTGCCGCAGTTGTTCGCCGACCTGGGGGAACCTCGACGCGAGACGCGCCGCGGCCGACATCTGCATCCCGAAGTCCATCACCTTGTCGGCACGCATCCGCTGGTGCAGCGCATCGATCAACGGCACCAGCTCGGTACGTTCGGTCTGGGTGGCCAACATCTTCAGCAGCCATTGGCTGGGTCCGCGATCCCGCTGGTACGGCCCGGCCGGCAGGGTGTGCACCAGCCGCTCGAGTTCCACGTGGGTATCGCGCAGCTGATCGGTGTCGACCAGATGCTCGGCGAGCGCGCCGGCCAGCCGCAGCACCATGTCGGTGACGGCGGCCGGCGTCTTCTGGATGGCCAGCTGCCCGGGGTGCGCACACACCACCTCGAACGCCAACTGCCAACGCTCCGTTTCGCTGAGCAGACGAGCGTCCGGTTCGACCGGCAGCAGCAGCCCGTGCTCGCGCAGCAGCGTGCCGGCGAACGCGTGATAGGTGCTGACCGTCGCGGTCTCGTCAGCACCCCCGGCCGGAGGCGCGAGCCCGGCACCGGCCAAGCGGGCCAGCCTGGTCCGCACCCGCCGTAACAACTGGCCCGCGGCCTTGCGGGTGAACGTCAGCCCCAGCACCTGCGATGGCGTGGCATAGCCGTTGGCCACCAACCAGACCACCCGCGCGGCCATGGTCTCGGTCTTACCGGCGCCCGCACCGGCAATGACCACGACCGGCCCGGGCGGCGCGGCGATCACCGCGGCCTGCTCATCAGTCGGCGGGAAAAGACCGAGCGCAGTGGACAATTCGGCCGGGCTGTAGCGCACGCCGGCCGCCGCGGTTTCCGTCATGGCCGCTCCCCCACAGCCTGGGCCGGGCACGACGACCGCACCGGGCAGTTTGCGCAGCCGTCGTTGACCCGGGCCGCGAACTGCGGCCCGGCGGTGGCTGCCGCCGCGGCGGCGACGGTGCCCAACCAGTCGGTCCGGGTATCGGGTGTCATCGGATCCTGTTCACGTTCGGTGGCGCCGGCCGCCCCCGCCTTGCCCAGGTATACCAACCGGCCCCCGCCGGGTTCGTCACCGTGCGGCAACAGCCCTGCGGCGACCGCGAGCTGGTAGGTGGCGAGCTGGGCGTGCTTCTGCGCATCGTCCTTGGTGACGGGGCTCTTGCCGGTCTTGAGATCGACTACGACGAGCCGGCCGGCCTGGTCCCGCTCGAGCCGGTCCAGCCGACCCCGCACCTGCACACCTGGCCCGTCCGGCCCCGGCTCGACGATCACGCCGTCGACATCGATCTCCGTGGCGATCTCGGTCAGCTGAATCCGCGAGTCGGTGCGCCACCGGGTGAAGGTCTCGAGCATCTCCCGGTGCCGCGACAATTCATTGTCGGAATACCACTTCGCCTCGAAAGGCAGCTCCTCCCAGACTTTTTCCAGATCGTTGATCAGCTGGCCCTCGGTCTTGCCGGAATCGGAGACCAATGCGTGCAGCAACGATCCGACGGTGGAGCGCACATCGCGTCCGTCGCTGCCACCGTGCCGCTCCAGCAACCAGCGCAGCGGGCAGTCGGTGAGCATCTGCAGCGTCGACGGCGACAGCGTGACCACATGTTCGGGATCCGACCACAGCGGCTCTTCCGTGGACAGCGCGGTCATGGTGTGCCATTGCGACGGGTCGGCCCCGGGCACCCCGGCTGCGGCCAAGCGGGCCAACTGCGTTGCCGCGCAGGACCGTGACTCGTCATCGACCGCCCCTTCCGGCGCGCACACCACGGCCCGAAGCCGGCCCACCACTGCCGACGGCAGCAGTACCCGCGGCGCGGCCAACGGCGGCAGCGGCACGTGTTCGGTGGCCACTTCGGCCAGTTCGGCGCAGAAGAGCGAGGGCAGCAGCGATTCGTCGCCGCCGTCGCTGTCGACCGCGGTCACCAGCAGCCGGGCGCGGGACCGGCCCATGGCGGCCATCAACAGCCGCCGCTCCTCGGCGAGCAGTGGCGCACGTGTCGACACCGCACGATCATCCGGCGCGGCCACCCCGTCGAGCACATCGACAAGGCGCTGCGTGCCCAGGATGCCGCCCCGTGGAACGGTGTTGGGCCACAAGCCTTCCTGTACGCCCGCGATCACCACGAAGTCCCATTCCCGGCCGAGTGCGGCATGGGCGCTGAGCACCGCGACCGCCTCGGTCTGCCGGCCCGCTTCCGAAGCCGACATAGACGTTCCCAACGTCACCACGTGGTCCACCAGCCCGCGCAGCGTCGCTCCCGCCGTACGGCTCACGTACTGGTCGGCCACATCGAACAACGCTGTCACCGCGTCCAGATCGCGGTCGGCCTGCGCGCCGATGGTGCCGCCCCGCTCGCTGGCGGCCAGCCAGCGTGGCTGCAACCGGCAGGCGTTCCAGGCCTGCCACAGGGTGTAGCGCGGGTCGGCACCGTCACGCTGACTGCGGCGGGCCGCGGCCAACACGGACCGCAGCCGGCGTAGCGGCTTGGCGTGCTCAGCCGACAAACCAGCCGGCTCGCTGTCGATCGCGGCCACCAGCAGATCGGTGAAATCCCTTGGCGGCGCGGAACCGTCGACGCGGCGCAACGCCCGCCGAAGCTGCCGCAGGGTCACCGGGTCGACGCGGCCGATCGGACCGGTGAGCAGGCTGATCGCACTGTCGCCGTCCAACCGCCCGGAAGCCGTCGCCTCCAACACTGTCAGCAGAGCCGCGACCGCGGGCTGCTGCGCGAGCCCCAGATCGGGGCCCGTGGCCTGCACGGGCACTCCGGCGCTGCTGAGCGCTCGCGCCAGCGCAGCTCCCACCCGTGGAATCGAGCGCACGACGACAGCCATCTGCGACCACGGCACCCCGTCCACCAAATGGGCGCGCCGCAGGGCATCGGCGATGAACGCGTTCTCGGCATGCGGCGTGGCCGCCATCCGCAAGGTCACTTCGCCCTGACTGCGCTCAGGATTGCCCTCCAACACCCGGGCCGGACCCACACCGGGCAGGCGGCGGGCGATGCCCGAGATCGCCGCGGCCACGGCAGGGGCACAGCGGTACGACTGGCTCAAGGTGATCGCCGGGGTGGCGTCGCTGTGGTCGCGCAACAACGCCGGATCGGCGCCGCGGTAGCCGAACACCGACTGGTCCGGATCGCCCGCGATGACCGTCAGCCCCACCCGGGCGGCCAAGACCCGGACCAGCAGGGCGGCCTGCGGATCGAGGTGCTGTGCATCGTCGACCAACAGCAGGCTGATCCGCGCGCGTTCGGCAGCCAGCAGGTCGGCGTCGGTCCCCAGTGCGTCCAACGCCGCACCGACGAGCTCGGCTGCCCCCAGTGCTGGCACGGTGGCCTGCGGCGCGGCCATACCGACTGCCGACCGCAGCAGCATGATCTGCTCATAGGCCTGCGCAAAACGGCCGGCCGCCAGCCATTCCGGGCGCCCTGCCGAGCGGCCGAGGCGTTGCAGGGCACGCGGATCCACCCCGCGCTCGGTGCAGCGGGCCAGCAGATCGCGCAGTTCGGTGGCGAAACCCGCGGTGCTCAGCGCCGGCCACAACTGCTCGGGCCACCCCACGGGTGAATTGACACCGTCCTCCAGATCGCCGGCCAGCAGCTCACGGATGATGCCGTCCTGCTCGGCGGTGGTGATCAGCCGCGGCGGCGGGTCACCGTTGCGCTGGGCCGCCAACCGCAACACCGCGAAGGCATAGGAGTGCACGGTGCGCACCAGGGGTTCCCGCACCACGCCGTGTGTTCCCGCCCCGAGCAGCCGCGCTGTGATGGCGGCCCTGGCGTCCGCCCCCATTCGAGCCGAACCGGTCAGCAACAGCACCGACTCGGGATCAGTGCCGGCCGCGATGTGATCGACCGCGGTGTTGATCAACAACGTGCTCTTGCCGGTGCCCGGACCGCCCAGCACCCGCACCGTCCCGTCGCGGCCGGGTGCCAGCAGCTCGGTGCCAGCCAGGGTGGGCTGGAGGTGTTGTGCGGTCATGGGATGCATGACACCAGAGGGGACCGACAAATAGCGGAGCGAATGGCCCGACAAGTAGCGGAGCGGATTGGAGCGAATGGCCCGACAAGTAGCGGAGCCTGAGCTCTGGCAACATCGTCGTATGTCTGCCGACAAGTTGCACGTCTACCGCTATGGCCCCGACCAGGCGCCCCAACTCCTGCTCATCCACGGCTTGACCGGGCATGGTCAGCGCTGGAAGACGCTGGCCGAGCAGCACCTGCCGGGGGTGAGTGTGCTCGCCCCGGATCTGCTCGGGCACGGCCGCTCGTCGTGGGCCGCCCCGTGGACGCTCGACGCGAACGTCGAGGCGCTGGCATCACTGCTGGACGGCCCGACCCTGGTGGTCGGGCATTCGTTCGGCGGCGCGGTGGCGCTCAATCTCGCTGCCGCACATCCGGATCTGGTCAGCGGGCTGGTGTTGCTGGACCCTGCCGTGGAGCTCGACGGCGAGTGGATGCGAGAGATCGCCGACAGCATGTTGGCCTCACCTGACTATCCCGATCGTGCCGAGGCGCGCGCCGAGAAGGCCGACGGTTCGTGGGGCGAGGTGGATCCGGCCGAGTTGGACCGTGACCTCGACGAGCACCTGGTCGAGTTGCCCGGCGGCCGTTACGGGTGGCGGATCAGCATTCCGGCCATGTTGTCGTATTGGAGCGAGCTGGCCCGCCCGGTTGCACTGCCGCGCAAGGGCACTCCCACGGTCCTGGTGCGTGCCACCCGCACCAACCCGCCGTATGCGCGTGACGGCCTCATCGATGCGTTGGGAGAGCACCTCGGTGCGAATTTCACGCTGCTGGACTGGGATTGCGACCACATGGTCGGCCAGGCCAAACCCGCCGAGACCGCGAAGTTGATCCTCGAGCAGCTGGGCTAGCCATGCCTGCCGTCACCGAGGAACAGGTCGAGACCGTAAGGTCGCTGGTCGCCGCGGTCCCCGCCGGGCGGGTCTGCACCTATGGCGACATTGCCGATGCCGCAGGGCTTTCCAGCCCGCGGATCGTCGGTTGGATCATGCGGACCGATTCCTCGGACCTGCCCTGGCATCGGGTGATCACGGCGTCTGGACGGCCGGCCCCGCACCTGGCCGGCCGGCAGTTGGAACGGCTGCGGGCCGAGGGGGTGCTGGCCGTGGACGGGCGGGTACGCCTGGCCGAGTACCGGCACCGGTTCTGACCGAAGAAAACGGAGCTAGAGGATCAGGCGGACCAGAGAGGCGGTGCGCGCCAGGCCCGGGAAGGCGGCCGCGGTGGACCGTGGATGCAGGGCGTGCACTGCCAGGCGGAACATCAACGCCCGCAACAGCATCTGCGGCCATTCGGGCAGAGACTGCCAACGCTCGATCAGGCCGTCGTCGGCGTCGCCCCAGGACAACGCGTCGACCACCACCACGCCCGCGGCCCACGGCGCCGGACGCCAGTACGGGGTGATGTCGGTGATCCCCGGCGCCGCCGTGCCCGCGAAAAGCACTGTGCCGTAGAGATCGCCGTGTACCAGTTGGCTGGCACTGCGGGTCGGCCTGCGCAGACCGGCCAACTGATTGATCAGCTCGACCGAGCGCTGGCCGTCCGATGAGCCCGGCGACACGCGGGCGCCGGGCGGCAACGAGTGCAGCGGCCGGTCCTCCCACGCGGCCCGGTCAGCGGCGATGAACACGTCGACGTCGGCCCACGGCGCCACCGGAGGCTGGGTGAGGAAGCGCGGCCGTTCCAGATTCGCCGTCGCCTCGTGCAATCGCACTGCCGCCGACACCACCTCGTCGTGACGGGGTTCGGGCGTGCCGGCGACGAAAGTATCGGCCCGCCACCCGGCCACCACGTATCGACCGTCCGTCGAACGGACCGGGCGGGCCAGCCGCACCCCGTCGACGAACAGTGATTCGCGCACCTTCGCCGACCACGCCGCACGGGCGTGCTCGGGCACCATCGACATCACGACTTCGCCGCAGCGCCAGCCACCCTCCCAGCTTGAGCCGAGCGGTACCGGGCGCACCCCGGACAGGCCGAACGCCGCCAGCACATGTTCCGGCGGCCGTTCCACACTCACAGCCTCAGCCTAAGCTGTTGACCGGCAAACCAGCCGTCAGTACATCACCATGTCGGGCTCGAGTTGCTTGGCCCAGGCCACAATTCCGCCCTGCAAATGCATCGCGTCGGAAAATCCGGCCTTCTTGACGATGGCGAGCACCTCGGCCGAGCGAATTCCGGTCTTGCAGTACAGCACCGGGGTCCGGTCCACAGCGAGCTTCGCCAACGCATCGCCCGACTCGAAAGACGGCTTGGGGATGAGCTCGGCGCCCTCGATGTGATTGATATCCCACTCGACGGGTTCGCGGACGTCGATCAGCGCCAACGGCTTCCCGGAATCGATGAGTTCCTTGAGCTCCAGCGGGGTGATCGTAGAACCGACCGCCGCATCGGCGGCAGCGTCGGAAACCACACCGCAGAACGCCTCGTAGTCGATCAGCTCGGTGATCTTCGGGGTGGCCGGATCCTTGCGGATCCGGATGGTCCGGTACGACATCTCCAGCGCGTCGTACACCATGAGCCGGCCCAGCAGCGGCTCGCCGATGCCGGTGATGAGCTTGATGGCCTCGGTTCCCATCACTGATGCGATGGAGGCGCACAGGATGCCCAGCACCCCGCCTTCGGCGCACGAGGGCACCATGCCCGGTGGCGGCGGCTCGGGATACAGGTCGCGGTAATTGAGACCGAGGCCGTCGGGCGCGTCCTCCCAGAACACCGACACCTGGCCTTCGAACCGGTAGATCGAGCCCCACACGTAGGGTTTGCCCGCCAGCACCGCCGCGTCGTTGACCAGGTAACGCGTCGCGAAGTTGTCGGTGCCGTCCAGGATCAGGTCGTACTGGCTGAACAGCTCAACGGCGTTGTCGGGCTCCAGCCGGAACTCGTGCAGGTTCACCGTGACCAAAGGATTGATCTCCTGCACCGACTCCTTGGCGCTCTGCGCTTTGGACTTCCCGATGTCGGACTGGCCGTGGATGATCTGGCGCTGCAGATTGGACTCGTCGACCACGTCGAACTCGACGATGCCGATGGTGCCCACCCCGGCCGCGGCCAGGTAGAGCAGGGTCGGTGAACCCAGTCCGCCGGCCCCGATCACCAGGACCTTGGCGTTCTTCAGCCGCTTCTGCCCGATCACGCCGACATCCGGAATGATCAGGTGCCGGCTGTAGCGCGTCACTTCTTCGCGGGTCAGCTCGGCGGCCGGCTCAACCAACGGCGGTAACGACACGTCCAAATTCGCGGACACCGTATGTCTCCTCAGTTTTTCTGGTCAGTTCATCGTCCCAGCTGCTCGTACCCACAACGGTAATCGGGTGCTGATGCTTCCCGCGCCCCGGTCACCCAGACGGCGCTACGGGAGTCGCCGGCTGGGGCACCAGCGGCGGCTCCGTCAGGCGATCGGATACGGCCAGGGATTGAATCGGCAGGTCAGGCCGTCGGCCTTGACGGTTCCGGGGTCGAACTTCGCGGCGTCGTCGTTCGAGGTGGAGAACGTCTGCTGCATCATGATGGGCGCCAGCTTGCCGTTGGCCTCGCAGGCTTCGTGCCGCTGGTAGCCGATGGCGTGACCAACCTCATGGTTGATCAGGTACTGCCGATACGAGCCGATGTCACCTTGGAACGGCACCGCGCCGCGCACCCAGCGGGCCTCGTTGACGAAAACTCTGGGCTGATTCCCGTCGAACGACGGGTTGTAGCACGACGACTCCAGCTCGATGTCATAGCCGCAGCCCTCGCGCACGGTCATGGGCGAGGTCAGTGACACCCGGAAGTCGGGTTCGACGCCGCTGCTCGCGTCCACCCGGGTGAACGCGAACAACCCGTTGTGGGTCCAGCTCTTCGGGTTGGCCAAGGTCGAGCTGACCATCTGGGCGAAACCTTCGTCACCGCCGAAGGAAGTGGTGTCCACCCCGTCTTCCACCTCGACGGTGTAGGTGAAGGACTTCGTGGTGCCCTCACCGATCTTGGGTGTGGTCCCCGGCACGATCCGCCACGTCCGCGCCCCGGCCTCGGTGAACTGGCCGCCCGCGGGCAGGATGCCGGTCGGCAGATTCGCGTCGAACTGGGTCAGCCCCTTGGGCGGCGCGCCGATGATCGAGGTGCTGGCCACGTCGATCGTGGGCGGTCCCTGCACCGGACCCTCGTCCTCCTCGGCGGAGTGCGGCGCGCTGGTGCCGGTGATGGTCTGGTAAATCACCACCACTGTCAGCACGATGAGCACCGGCAGCGCATACGCGCGCCAGCCGTAGGTGGACACGAAGCGGCCGATCCATGTCTGCTTACGCCACTGCTGGTGGTCGTCCCGATTCGATCGCGCTCGTCCTGAGTCAGCGGCGATCGGATCTCGCTGAGCGCGTAGCGGCTCCCGCCACTCGTTGCGCAGCGCCGGGACACGGCCACCCCCGCGACGTCCCGGGTCGTAGGTCACGGGAACCAGAATGGCACAGACTCCTGTGGATCGGTTCTCAGCGCAGCTATGCCGTGACCACGCCGGTGTCATTTCGAAACCCACGCCGGTTTGTGCGGTGACCGCGCGACGAATTCGGCGCGCCACGGTAGTAGTGTCGGTGCGATCAGCGGCTCGGATGATCATGTCCAAGTGCGCCAGAGCAATACAGATTGAGGACCTGATGAGCGATCTCGCCAACACCGCCGAGAGGAGAGGTGACAAGCCGACGGCCGCTGGTCGACGCGGCAACCGCCTGCCTCGTGACGAGCGGCGCGGGCAGCTGTTGGCGGCCGCCAGCGAGGTATTCGTCGAGCGTGGCTACCACGCGGCGGGTATGGACGAGATCGCCGAACGCGCAGGCGTGAGCAAGCCTGTTCTCTATCAACACTTCTCGTCGAAGCTCGAGCTGTACCTGGCGGTGCTCCAACGCCACGTCGACAACCTGGTGTCCGGCGTGCGTCAGGCGCTGCGCACCACAACCGACAACCGGCAACGGCTGCGCGCGGCCGTCGAGGCGTTCTTCGATTTCATCGAGCACGACAGCCAGGGCTACCGGCTGATCTTCGAGAACGACTACGTCAGCGAGCCGCAGGTGGCGGCGCAGGTGAAAGTGGCCACCGAGGCGTGCACCGACGCGGTGTTCGATCTGATCAGCCGCGATTCTGGACTCGAGGCACACCGCGCCAGGATGATCGCGGTCGGATTGGTGGCGATCAGCGTCGACTCGGCGCGGTACTGGCTGACCAACGACCGGCCGATCGACCGGAATACCGCCGTGGATGGCACGGTGCAGTTCGCCTGGGGCGGACTGTCACACGTGCCACTCACCCGGTCGTAGATCTCAGGCGGTTTCGGTTCCCACGCCGAAACCGACCCGGCGCACATCGGCGGCCCCGATCTCCACATAGGCGATCCGGCTGGTCTGCACCAGGAAGCGCCGCCCCTTCTCATCAGTTAGCGCCAGCACACCCGAATCCTTGCCGAGCGCATCGGTGACCTGCTGCTCCACCTCGGTGGGCGTCTGCGCGCTGTTGAAGGTCAGCTCGCGCGGGCTGTCCGTGACACCGATTTTGACCTCCACGCTGCACCCTTCTTTCTTTCTCGCGTCGTGTGTCGACTTCCCTGAGCAGGCTAGTGGACGGCCGGAGCCCGCCGCCGCCAGCCGGTGCCCGGGGGGCTACGCCGTGCGCGAAACGCAGATACCGAACCGAGTCCGGACCGTGACCGACACGCCTGAAGCTCAACCTCATCTGTCACTTCTGCCTCGATAGCATCAGGACCGATATTGGACGAGACGACTGGGGCAGCCGCATGACCAGGCATTATTCGCCGTACGACACCACCCCGACCGAGCGCTTCGGGGACCGCCCGTATGAGCCGAGCGGGTACTCCGGCCACACCGGTCACTACGGCTATGACACCGATGCCGAGGCGGACTACGGCTACGACGCCGACTACGACGACGAGGTCACGTTCTACGAAGACCCCATCGACCGGCGCTGGATCTGGGTGGCCGGCGTGGCCGGCGCCATCCTGCTGATCGCGGTCATCTGCACCGTGGTGATTCTCGGCGGCGGAGACAGCGGCTCGGTGTCGGCCACCCTCACCTCACCGTCGGCTCAGCCGACCCAGACCGCGCAGCCGACGCAGGACGCCACGTCCAAACCGGTTCCGCCACGCGCGGCACCGACCGCGCCGTTGTCACCCGAGACCGTGACCACGCTGACACCGGCACCCAGCGCCACCGCGGCACCCGCACCGGCCGCGCCACCGGAAGCCGCGCCACCGCCCGCGGCCGTCGCCACCCCGAACGCGATCACTTACCGGGTGACCGGCAACCGGCAGCTGATCGATCTGGTGACGATCGTCTACACCGACGCGCAGGGCGCCCTGCAGACCGACATCAACGTGGCACTGCCGTGGGCCAAAACCGTGGTGCTCAACCCGGGGGTCACGCTCAAGTCCGTTACCGCGACCAGCGTCGCGGGTCAGCTCAACTGCTCGATCACCGATGCGTCGGGCAACGTGCTCATCGCCCAGTCGAACAACACGATGATCACCACCTGCACGCAGTAGCGACCGAATCGGAAAAGTGCGGACTGGGTCTGGCGGGCTTACGCCAGGCCCAGTTCCTGCATTCGGGACTGGTGGGTGTTCTGCAGCCGGCCGAAGAACTCGGCCAACTGGGTCAGACCCTCGCCGCTGGACATCACGAGATCGACGAGTTCGTCATGATCGGCCAGCACGAACTGGGCTTGGGTGACGGCCTCGCCCAGCAGTCGGCGCGCCCACAACGCCAGCCGGTGACGCTGACGGTCGCTGGCCGTCACCGCGGCCCGCACCTCGGCGACCACGAACTGTGAATGCCCCGTTTCGGACAGCACCGCACGCACCACACCGGCCACCTCCTCGGGCAAGGCGTCGGCGATCTCGAGGTAGAAATCCGCGGCGAGCGCGTCACCGATGTAGGTCTTGACCAACGCCTCCAGCCACGTGCTGGGGGTGGTCATCCGGTGGTAGTTCTCCAAGGCCGACGCATACTTCGTCATCGCCGAGACAACGTCAACTCCCCTGCGCTCCAAGGCATCCCGCAGCACCTCGTAATGCCCCATCTCGGCGGCGGCCATGCTCGCCATGTTGATCCGGCCCCGCAGATTCGGTGCCATGCGCGCTTCTTCGGTGAGCCGGTAGAACGCGGCGACCTCGCCGTAGGCCAGCACCGCGAACAATTCGTTGACACCGGGGTGATCCGCCGGCACACCCGAATCGACCGGTTTGGCGATCTGTTCCGCAGCAGGCTGAGGCGAATTCATGACGCCAACTCTAGACGCCGTCAGACGGGGTTGATCGGCTGGCAAATCGGTCCAGACACCGCGACCAGCTACAATGGGTTGTGGTAACGGCTTCGAGCCGACAATTCGAGCACCCGAACCGCTACCAGGAAATGTGCGTGCACGCAGTTGGCCCGCCCTTGTGGAGCTGGGCCCAACGGATCGGCAGCGTCGAGGATACGAACCTTGTCCCGGGCGAACCCGACCGTTTCACCGTCAGACTCCGTGTGCGCTGGATGCCCATGAGGTTTGACAGTGAAAGGCCACCCCTACCAACCATGACGCACGTAAACAAAACCTTCGCCGAACTCGGCGTCCGCGAGGAAATCGTCCGCGCACTCAGCGAGAACGGTATTCAACACCCCTTTGCGATCCAAGAACTGACCCTGCCGCTGGCCCTGGCCGGTGACGACCTGATCGGTCAGGCCCGTACCGGTATGGGCAAGACCTACGCCTTCGGTATCCCGCTGCTGCACCGCATCTCCAGCGACGAGACCCGCCCGCTCAACGGCACTCCCCGCGCCCTGATCGTGGTGCCTACCCGCGAGCTCTGTATTCAGGTCTACGGCGATCTCGCCGGAGCGTCCAAGTACCTGACGGTGGACGCCGACCCCGCCGCCCACCGCAAGTTCTCCGTCACCTCGATCTACGGCGGACGTCCCTACGAGCCCCAGATCGAAGCGCTGCGCAAGGGCGTCGATGTCGTCGTCGGCACCCCGGGCCGGCTGCTCGACCTGGCCCAGCAGGGGCACCTGCAGCTGGGCGGCCTGTCCGTGCTGGTGCTCGACGAAGCCGACGAGATGCTCGACCTGGGCTTCCTGCCCGATATCGAGCGCATCCTGCGGCTGACCCCTGACGACCGGCAGTCGATGCTGTTCTCGGCCACCATGCCCGACCCGATCATCACGCTGGCCCGCACGTTCATGAACCAGCCGACCCACATCCGGGCCGAGGCCCCGCACTCGGCGGCCACCCACGACACCACCGAACAGTTCGCCTACCGGGCCCATGCCCTGGACAAGTCCGAGCTGGTCAGCCGGATCCTGCAGGCCGAGGGCCGCGGCGCCACGATGATCTTCACCCGCACCAAGCGCACCGCGCAGAAGGTGTCCGACGAACTCGCCGAGCGCGGGTTCAAGGTCGACGCGGTGCACGGCGACCTGGGCCAGGGCGCTCGAGAGAAGGCTCTCAAGTCGTTCCGCACCGGAGCGGTCGACGTGCTGGTCGCGACGGATGTCGCGGCACGCGGAATTGACATCGACGACGTCACGCACGTGATCAACTACCAGTGCCCCGAGGACGAGCAGGCCTACGTGCACCGAATCGGCCGCACCGGCCGTGCCGGTAAGACCGGTGTCGCGATCACCCTGGTCGACTGGGACGAACTGAGCCGCTGGGAGATGATCGACAAGGCGCTCAACCTGG
Organism: Mycolicibacterium senegalense; assembly: GCF_019645875.1. Classification (GTDB taxonomy): domain Bacteria; phylum Actinomycetota; class Actinomycetes; order Mycobacteriales; family Mycobacteriaceae; genus Mycobacterium; species Mycobacterium senegalense. The sequence continues at coordinate 4,264,194 of NZ_CP081000.1, forward strand.
GTTGCCCCGAGCCCGCCGAAACCTATTCGAGCTCGCCGCACATCTATGAAGAGCTGGGGATCCCGAGCGACGCCACCGGCCGGATCGGTGAACCGCGCAAGTCCGCGGCCAAACGCAGCCCCGACGAGAAGCGCATCTCCTCGGCGGACGGTGATCGTCCGGCCAGGGCCAAGACCCGCACCCGCCGGCGTACCCGCGGCGGCCAGTCGGCCACCGGTCACCCCGAGGGCAGCACAGCGCCGGCGCAAGACAGTGCCGATGCGGCACCGGTGACCGAGTCGGAGGACACGGCGGGCGACGCGTCGAGTTCGGGTCGTCGCCGCAGGCGGCGCCGTCCGCGCAAGACCGAGACCGCCACGGCGGGCTGACGCCGGAAGACCTGACGGCACCAAGTCCATGGTCAAACCCGAACGCCGCACCCGCGGCGATATGGCGGCCGCCGCGGCAATCGTCGTGATCGTCGCGGTGGCGGCCGGCCTGATCTGGTGGACCAGCGATGCCCGGGCCACCATGAGCAGGCCCGCCGCCGCACCGGTTCCGTATCTGACCCCGGCCCGCGAGGTGCCGACCGGTCTGCAACAGCTGTGGGCCACCGAAAGCCCCAAGACCACCGAACCCGTGCTCGCCGGCGGGTCGGTGGTGACCGGTCATGACTCCACTGTGGAGGGACGAGACCCCGTCAGCGGCGCAGTGCTGTGGAGTTATGCCCGCGACCTCGAGCTGTGCGGCGTGACCTCGGTGTACCAGTACGCCGTCGCGGTGTATCCAGACGTTCGCGGCTGCGGGCAGGTCAGCACCGTCGACGGCAAGACCGGTAAGCGCGGGCCGGCCCGCACCGCCTACGCCGACCCCGAAGTCCGGCTGTCGACCGACGGCTCGACCGTGCTCTCGGCCGGAGACAGTCGCCTGGAGCTGTGGCGCTCGGACATGGTGCGGATGCTGTCCTACGGCGCCCTGGACGCCCGCATCAAGCCCGACGTACCGGCCTCACCGGTGTGCCGCCAGCTGTCGGCCGCGGCGAGTTCCTCTGCCGTGTCGGTGCTCGAGTCGTGTCCGAAGAGCAAGTTCATCCGGCTGACGCTGCTACGCCCGGCCGACGAAGAAGACACCCCCGACGTGCGCTACGTCGAACTGCAGGACATCACCGACGAGTCCGGCGCCAAAGTGGTCGCGGTGTCGGGCACCACGACCGCGGTGTATCTACCCACCCCGCGCCCGATGGTGAACGTCATCGACGAGACCGGCAAGACCCTGGCCAGCCTGCCGCTGGCCAAACCGGCCGCGCCGCAGTCGACCACCACCCGCACCGGAGACCTGATCAGCTGGTGGACCGGGGACTCGGTGCTGGTCTTCAGCACCACCGGCACCGCGGGCCTGCAGTACAAGTTCACCGTGACGCCCACGGCGGACGAGTCCGGACAGCATCTGCCGGTCGGCCCGGCCACGGTGATGGCCGGACACCTGCTGGTTCCGGTCAACGACGGCTACGACATCTTCGACCCGAAGACCGGTACCGGGCAGCGCCACATCGCGCTGCCACGCGCACCCAGCGTGTCCCCGGTGGTGCCGGTGGCGGCCGGAGACACCCTCCTCGAGCAGCGTGGCACAGAATTGGTGGCCCTCGGCGCGGCATGACGCCGACTCAGCCGACGTCGATCACGATCACCGTGGTGTTGTCGCTGCCGCCGGCATCGTTGGCCACGTGAACGAGCCGCTGCGCCGCGACCTCCGGCTCGTCAGCGGTGGCGGCGACGGCGATGTCGGCTGCTTCGGCGCCGGCGAACAACCCGTCGCTGCTGATCAACAATCGGTCACCGGGGCGGCAGTCGAGATCGAACAAATCGGGACGGATGACGAGGCCGATGCCCAACGCCCTGGTCAGCAGGTGGCGGTGCGGGTGGAAACGGGCCTCCTCCCGGCTGATCTCACCGGCGCGCACGAGTTCGCCCGAAACACTGTGATCGTCGGTGAGCTGACACATGACCCCGTCGCGAATCCTGTTCAACGGCGAATCCCCGATGTTGATGGCCATCGGGCCGCCCTGCTCGTCGCCGAACATCGCCACCACCGTCAGCGTGGCACCTGAACTCGTCCCCGACGCGCTGACGTGCGCGAACACCTGCTCGTTAGCGCGCTGCACCGCACCGACGAGCCCATCGCGATCGGGCGCGGCGGAAAATCCGTCGGCCAGTGTCTCCACCGCGATCCGGCTGGCGTGGTCCCCCTCTGGCCCGAAACCGTCGGCCACCGCGAACAGGATGCCGTCGGCGAGCAATGAGTCCTGGTTCGTCGCACGGACCGGGCCCTGATCGGTGGCCGTCGCAGCCCTCAACACCGAAACCATCCGGATCGTCCTCTCGTCGCTCCGCGCCTCGGCAACCTGCTACGTCGGTCAGACACGCTCAGGCGGGCGGGCACGGACAGGATCAAGTCGCTACCTACACCACCTCTGGCGTGAACGTCGGCAACTTCTTGCCGGACTTCCAGTGTTTGAGCAGCGCCTGGGCCAGCTCGCGATAGGCCAGGCCGCCCTTGCTCTTACGGCCGGCCAGCACCGACGATCCCGATGCGCTGGCCTCGGCGAACCGGACGGTGCGCGGGATCGGCGGCGCCAACACGGGCAGCTCGTACCGGTCGGCGACATCCAACAGCACGTCGCGGCTGTGGGTGGTACGCGAATCGTAGAGCGTGGGCAGCGCGCCCAGCAGCGTCAGATCGGGGTTGGTGATCTGTTGCACGTCGGAGATCGTGCGGAGGAACTGGCCCACGCCGCGGTGCGCGAGAGTCTCGCACTGCAGCGGCACGATCACCTCGTTCGCGGCGGTCAGGCCGTTGAGTGTCAACACACCCAGCGACGGCGGACAATCGATGATCACCACATCGAAGTCGTCGGAGACCTTGGCCAGCGCCCGCTTGAGCGCGTACTCCCGCCCGGCCCGCATCAACAGCATGGCCTCGGAGCCCGCGAGGTCGATGTTGGCCGGCAGCAGCGTCATCCCCTCGGCCGTCTCCACCAGCGCCGCCCCCGGCTCGACATCGCCGAGCAACACCTCATGTACCGAGACCGGCAGCTTGTCCGGGTCATGACCCAGCGAAAACGTCAGACAACCTTGCGGATCCAGGTCGACCAGCAGTACCCGCCGCCCCTGCTCGGACATCGCCGCACCCAGCGACGCCACCGTCGTCGTCTTGGCTACCCCACCCTTTTGATTGGCGACCGCTAATACTCGCGTCACACCTTCATCCAAGCACGCTCTCGGCGGCATTGCCGGAACGTGCGGCAGAATCGCCGGTGTGAGCGACCGCCTGCACCGCCTGATCCTGCTCCGCCACGGCGAGACCGAGTGGTCGGCGACCGGCAGGCACACCGGCCGCACCGAACAGGACCTGACCGAGACCGGACGCGAACAAGCCATCCTGGCCCGGCCCGCGCTCGCCGAATTGCAGTTGTCCGACCCGCTGGTGATCAGCAGTCCGCGGCGCCGCGCGCTGGACACCGCCGAATTGGCCGGCCTGGACGTGGACGAGGTCAACCCTGTGCTGTCCGAGTGGGATTACGGCGACTACGAAGGGCTGACCACCCCGCAGATCCGCCAGAGTGTGCCCGATTGGCTGGTGTGGACGCACGGCTGTCCCGGCGGCGAGAGCGTGGCGGAGGTCAGCGCCCGGGCCGATCGGGCCGTGGCGTTGGCGCTGGAGCATGTGCCCACCCGAGATGTGGTGTTCGTCGGACACGGTCACTTTTCGCGCGCGATGTTGACCCGCTGGACGGAACTGCCGGTGTCCGAAGGCATTCGGGTATCGATGGTGCCCGCGTCCCTGGCGGTGTGCGGTTTCGAGCACGGCATCCGCCAGATCACCGCGCTCGGCCTGACCGGTCACCCCAACCCGTGCCTGTCGCTGTGAACCCGTCGTTCGTGCTGGCCGGCCCGACCGGCACCGTTCTGGGCGAGGGCATGCGCACCGGCTTCGCCGACATCGCCGATGCCCAGGCCGCACTGCGGCACGGAACGCCAATTGTACTGGGCGCCTTACCTTTCGACTTGAGAGCTCCGGTCGCCCTCTTCGAGCCCGAGACGGTTCAGGTCGCCGACGCACTGCCGCTCTGGAATCCGTCGCCCCTCCCGTCGGTGCTGCAGCGCGAAACGCTGCCGCCAGGACCGGTGCATCGCGAGCGGGTAGCCGAAGCGATCAGCCGACTGCGCGACCCGCACGACCCGATCGACAAGGTGGTCCTGGCTCGAGCGCTGCGCCTGACCGCCGACTCCCCGTGGGATGTGCGCGGTGTGCTGCGCCGCCTGGCCGAGGCCGATCCCGCGGCCACGGTCTACCTGGCGGACCTGTCCGCGGCAGGAGCTGCTCACACCGGCACCGCGCTGGTGGGCGCGAGCCCCGAATTGCTGGTGGCACGCGAGGGCGAGCGGGTGATCTGCCAGCCGTTCGCCGGGTCGGCACCCCGCTCGGCAGACCCGCGGACCGATGCGGCCAACGCGGCCGCACTGGCCGCATCGGCGAAGAACCGCCACGAGCATCAGCTGGTGGTGGACATGATGCGCCGGGCTCTGGAGCCGCTGTGTGTAGAGCTACAGATCGCCGACGAGCCCGAGCTGCACGGTACCGACGCGCTCTGGCACCTGAGCACGCCCGTCATCGGCCGGCTGCGCGAAAAGCACACCACTGCAATCGATCTGGCGCTCGCGCTGCATCCCACCCCGGCGGTCGGCGGAGTGCCGACCGACCGCGCCACCGAGCTCATCTCCGAACTGGAAGGTGATCGCGGCTTCTACGCGGGCGCCGTCGGCTGGTGCGACAGCCGCGGCGACGGGCGCTGGGTGGTCTCGATCCGCTGCGCCGTGTTGTCCGCGGATCGATACACGGCACTGGCCAGCGCCGGCGGCGGTATCGTCGCCGAATCCGATCCAGATGACGAAGTCGACGAGACCACCACCAAGTTCAGGACCATCCTGACGGGACTAGGGGCGACATGAGCGAGCTGATCCGCCGGGCGCGGCCCGGAGACGAGGTCGAGATCACCGCGATGATCCGCGAGCTGGCTGAGTTCGAGCGAGCCATCGACGAGTGCACTGTGACCGAAAAGCAGATGCATACAGCGCTTTTCGGCGACCAACCAGTGGCCTACGCCCACATGGTGGAGGTCGACGGACACGTCGCGGCGACCGCGGTGTGGTTCCTGAACTTCTCCACCTGGGACGGAGTCGCGGGGCTCTATCTGGAAGATCTGTACGTACGACCACAGTTCCGGCGTCGCGGCCTGGCTCGGAAGCTGTTGTCCACCTTGGCCGCCGAATGCGTCGAACACGGGTACACCCGGCTGACGTGGGCGGTGCTGAACTGGAACGTCAACGCCATCGCGCTGTACGACGCCGTGGGCGGCAAGCCGCAGACCGAGTGGACCACCTACCGGGTATCGGGCCACGAGCTTTCCGCCCTGGCCGCCGAGCGCCCCGACTAACCGCGCCGGGTGATCCAGTCCACCGAGGACGGGCTGAACAGCAGGCCGAGGGTCACCAGCGCGAGCAATCCGACCAGCGCGCCGTACACGACGTGGTGCGAGGTGATCACATACCAGGCCACCGGCAGCAGCAGGAGGTTGGTCAACACAGCGATCCCCCGACCCCAGCGCCGGGCGGTGATCAGTGCCCAACCGCCGGCGAGCACCCCGCCACCGATCAGCACGAACCAGATCGCGGTGCCGTAACCACTGACGATGTGCTGATCGGCACCGGCGAGCGCCCGCACCAGCAGCACGACCGCCATGACCAACGCGGCGACCCCTTCGGCGGCGGTGAGGAAACCTGCGTACCGGATCGAGGGCGGCTGGATCACGACTGCCGCTCCGCGAGATAACGCACCGCGTACTCGTATCCGGCCGGACCCGCTCCGGCGATCACCACCTCGGCGACAGCCGACACATATGAGTGGTGCCGAAAGGTCTCGCGGGTGTGGATGTTGCTCAGGTGAACCTCCACCACCGGCAGCTCGGCGGCGCTGAGCGCGTCGCGGATCGCCACCGAGGTGTGGCTGTAGGCAGCCGGGTTGATGATGATGCCGGTGCAGTCGCCGCGCGCGGCCTGGATGGCATCGACCAGCACGCCCTCGTGATTGCTCTGCACGGCGCGCAGCTCGAAACCGAATCCGGCGGCCACCTCGGCCACCCGCTGCTCGATCTGCGCCAACGTGGTGGACCCATAGATCTCGGGCTGCCGGGTACCGAGCATGTTGAGGTTCGGTCCGTTGACGAGCAGTAGACAGGGCTTTCCCGGGCGTGCGGTCACCTTCAGTACGGTACCGGCTGGTTTCACGGCGTCGAGATCGACGCGAGGGTTGTGGTCGGGCAACATTCGCAGCCCAGACGTCGATTTCGGCGCAGGCGACCGGTGGCGATAATTGACCGCGTGTCGAGCGACGAGCACTGCCCCTGCGGCACCGGACATGCCTACGCCGACTGTTGCGGGCCGCTGCACGCCGGCACCCCGGCCGCCACGGCCGTCGCACTGATGCGGTCGCGGTTCAGCGCCTTCGCCGTCGGTGCCGCCGACTACCTGCTGGCCTCGTGGCATCCCGACACCCGGCCCGCCGAGCTGTCCCTCGATGAGAGCATCACCTGGCGGCGGCTGCAGATCGTCGACACCGAGTCCGGCGGTGAGCACGACACCGAAGGCGTGGTCGAGTTCCGGGCCCAGTACGTCCACCACGGCAGCCGGCACATCCTTCATGAACGCAGCCGTTTCGAGCGGGTGAATGGCCAATGGCGTTACCTCGACGGGCAACTCTACGAGTAACGGCAGTGGACGATGCCCGGTTAGGCTCATGCCCCGTGCGTGCCGTGCTGATCGTCAACCCGAACGCCACCTCGACCACCCCCGCGGGGCGTGACCTGCTCGCCCATGCGCTGGAGAGCCGGGTCACGCTGACCGTCGAACACACCAACCACCGTGGTCACGCCATCGAGATCGCCCGAGACGCCGCCCGCGACGGGGTGGACGTGCTGATCGTGCACGGCGGCGACGGCACGGTCAACGAGGTGGTCAACGGCGTGCTGGGCGAATGCGGGACGCGTCCGGACGCCGGCCGGGCACCCGCGGTCGCGGTCGTCCCGGGCGGGTCGGCCAACGTCTTCGCCCGGGCGCTGGGCATCAGCCCCGACCCCATCGAGGCCACCAACCAGCTCGTCGACCTGCTGGGCGGGTATCGGCTGGGCCGGCCGTGGCGGCGCATCGGCCTGATGGACTGCGGCGAGCGCTGGGGCGTGTTCACCGCCGGGATGGGCGTGGACGGCGACGTGGTGGCGGCCGTAGAGGCCCAGCGCGCCAAGGGCCGCAAGGTCACCGCCTCGCGCTACATCCGGGTGGCGGTGCGTGAGGTGCTGGCCAGTGCCCGCAAGGAGCCGGCGCTGACGCTGCACCTGCCGGGCAGCGATCCGGTCAGCGGAGTGCACTTCGCGTTCGTGTCGAACTCCAGTCCGTGGACCTATGCCAACAGCCGACCGGTGTGGACCAACCCCGACACCACGTTCGACAGCGGGTTGGGCGTGTTCGCCACCACGAGCATGAATGTCTGGGCGAATCTGCGACTCGTGCGGCAGATGGTGGCCCGCAACCCGCGCCTGGCCGCCAAGCATTTGATCCGCGACGACAACGTGTCATCGGTCACCGTGACGAGCAACACGCCTGTCGCCTGCCAGATTGACGGAGATTACGTCGGCGAGCGCGAAACCATGACGTTCACGTCGGTCCCAGAGGCTCTGTGCGTCGTCGCACCGCCGCAGAAAAGTGATTGACCTGCGCAAACACACCCGCTAAGGTGGAATTAGGGCGCAGCTGATTTGTGAGTGTAGTGCACCGGAGTGAGCGGTACGGTCACCGCCCCACCCAGTGACATTGCCCACGTGTTAACTCAATGCTATTGACATCTGTTCAGCCTGTGAAAGCATCAATGCAACAGTGCAGAAACATTCGTGTGCACGCGTTAACAGCCGAAGAAAATCTAGTGCGCTTCGCCGCGCACGCTTGACATGTCTAACGAGGAGTTTGATCTTATGGATTGGCGCCACAAGGCCGTCTGTCGCGACGAAGATCCGGAGCTGTTCTTCCCCGTGGGAAACAGCGGCCCGGCGCTTGCTCAGATCGCCGACGCGAAGCTGGTCTGCAACCGTTGCCCCGTGACCACTGAGTGCCTCACCTGGGCCTTGGACTCCGGCCAGGACGCCGGCGTGTGGGGCGGGATGAGCGAGGACGAGCGTCGCGCGCTCAAGCGTCGCAACGCCCGTACCAAGGCTCGCACCGGGGTCTGACCCTCGGTCCAAACCCGACGCAAGCTACGGCCCCGACGAATGTCGGGGCCGTAGCTTATTTCGGCGACAATTTCCGTAGCAAATTGCGTAATTGTCGTCACATTTCGTATTGGTACGGCTGGGCAATTACTTCATCGGTGCTGGCGTGCCGCTGTGCGCACCCTGGGAACCCGCTGGGCGGGCCGGCTACTGAATACCGCGACTGCGGCGGCCGATCGGCACCCGCAGCACCACATCGGTTCCCCCCGAGGCACCCTCGTGCATGCCCAGGGAACCGTCCAACTCCGCGGTGACCAGCGTTCGGACGATCTGAAGACCCAGCCGGTCGGACTTCTCCAGGCTGAAGCCGTCGGGCACCCCGCGGCCGTCGTCGTGCACGACGACGTCGAGCCAGCGGGCCGACCGCTCAGCCTTGATCGTCACGCAACCCTGGGGTGTATTCGCGTCGAAGGCATGCTCGATGGCGTTCTGCACCAGCTCGGTGATCACCATGATCAACGCCGTCGCGCGGTCGGCGTCCAACACACCGAGCGCGCCGTCGCGGTTGATCCGAATCGGAGTGTCCACCGAGGCAACGTCGTTCATGATCGGCAGGATCCGGTCGATCACCTCGTCGAGGTTGACCTCTTCGTCGACCGACATGGACAGCGCGTCGTGCACCAGAGCGATCGAGGACACCCGTCGCACCGATTCGATCAGCGCCTCGCGGGCCTCCAGGTTGTTGGTCCGGCGCGCCTGCAGCCGCAACAGGGCCGCCACGGTCTGCAGGTTGTTCTTGACCCGGTGGTGGATCTCGCGGATGGTGGCGTCTTTACTCAGCAGCGCCCGGTCCCGTCGCTTGACCTCGGTGACGTCCCGGATCAGGACGGCCGCCCCGACCGCCGCCCCATGCACGACCAGCGGCAGGGTCCGCAAGAGCACCGCCGCACCGCCGGCGTCGACTTCCATGCGCATGCTGGAGCCGCCGGCCAGCGAGTCCCGCACGTGGTTGGCCAGTTCCTGCGCCTCGAACGGGTCGGAGATCAACGGCCGGGTGATGGCGACCAGGTTGTGCCCGTCGAGTTCGGAGGCCAGGCCCATGCGGTGATAGGCCGAGATGGCGTTGGGACTGGCGAACACCACATCGCCGACCTCGTCGAGCCGGATGAACCCGTCACCCACTCGCGGGCTGGAACGCGACATGGCCAGATCACCGACATTCGGGAAGGTGCCCTCGGACAGCATGTGCAGCAGATCGCTCGCACAATCCAGGTAGGCGCCCTCCAAGGGACTGGCCATCGGGCGGGCCGCCAACGCGGTCTGGTGCGTGAGCACCGCGACCACGTGATCGCGGTGCCGCACCGGCACCGCTTCCACGTTCAGGCCCGGCAGGTCCGGCGAATGTCGTTGGGCTCCACCACTTCCCCGCCCGATCGCACCGGACTCGAAAGCCGTGGTGATGACGTCTTGATCCGCGGCTGCGGCCAGCGTGCCGACCGAATCGGCCAGCAGTACCGTCGGGGCGGTGTTCGGACGCACCTGAGCGACGCACACCAGCACCCCGTCGTCGCGACGCACCCACATCAGGTAATCGGCGAACGACAGGTCGGCCAGCAGCTGCCACTCCCCGACCACCGCATGCAGATGATCCACCGCGCTGCCGGGCAGCACGGTGTGCTCGGCGAGCAGGTCACCGAGGGTGGACATCAGCCAACTCCGGTGTCAGTCGATCACCGCGATGAGATCGCCGGCCTGGATCACGTCGCCCTCGGCCACATTGACCTTGGTCACGGTGCCGGCGACCTCGGCGAGAACCGGGATCTCCATCTTCATCGATTCCAGCAGCACCAGGGTGTCCCCCGCACCGATCTGATCGCCCTCGTGAACCACGACCTCGAGCACACTGGCCACGATTTCGGCGCGAACGTCCTCGGCCATCTTCACCCCACTTCACTCCGGCTGCTACCCGACTACTTCTGCGGCCTATATCGAACCACAACACCGGGTGGTCAGCGCCGCCCCCGGGTCATGAGACACTAGGGAGCAAGTTCTTACACCATCTGGAGGATCATCATGGCGAAGCGTGGCCGCAAGAAGCGGGACCGCAAGCACTCGAAGGCGAACCACGGCAAGCGCCCCAACGCCGGTTCGAAGTCAGTGCGCTAAGCCGTTTCGGCTGACTGTGACCGCCCGACTCCCTTCGGAGATCGGGCGGTTTGTCGTCGGGCCACCAGGGCCGAACGCCTGGTCAGCCCCTGATGATCGTGGTCTGGCTGATCTGGATGCGCAGCCGTTCCCGCAGGCCCTCCGGGGCCTTCTCACCGCTGCACTTGGCCGCGATGAGCCGCTTGACGCGCTCCTCGACCCCGTAGTGGCGTAGGCAGGCCGGGCACTCTTCGAGGTGGTGCTTGAGCTTGTCGCGACTCTCGGGTGTGCATTCACCGTCGAGCAGCGTCCACACCTCGGCGATCACCGCAGCGCAGTCGGGATGCTCGGGGTCGACGGGACCGATCGGCGGGGTCCAGCGCTCGTCCTCATCGTGCTTGTCGCTCATGACGACACCTCCTCCGGCGCACCAAGCTGCTGACCTCGGATGAACCCGCGATCCCTGGCCACATCGGACAGCAGATCGCGCAGCTGCTTGCGGCCGCGGTGCAGTCGCGACATCACCGTCCCGATGGGTGTATCCATGATTTCGGCGATCTCCTTGTAGGGGAAGCCCTCGACGTCGGCGTAGTACACCGCCATCCGGAACTCCTCGGGCAACGCCTGCAACGCCGCCTTGATCTCGGTGTCGGGCAGTGCCTCCAGGGCCTCGACCTCTGCAGATCGCAGACCGGTCGACGAATGCTCGGCATTCGATGCCAGCTGCCAGTCAGTGATCTCGTCCGTCGGATATTCGGCGGGCTGGCGCTGCTTCTTGCGGTAGCTGTTGATGTAGGTGTTGGTCAGGATGCGGTAGAGCCACGCCTTGAGATTGGTCCCCTCACGGAATGACCGGAACCCGGCGTAGGCCTTGACCATGGTTTCCTGCAGCAGGTCCTCGGCGTCGGCGGGATTGCGGGTCATCCGCAGGGCGCCGCCGTAGAGCTGGTCCAGCAGCGGAATGGCGTCACGTTCGAACCGTGCGGTGAGCTCGGCATCTGTTTCGGTCGTCGGCTGCGGCGCGTCAGGCTCAGCCTGCTCGACGTCAGTCATCGTGGGAAACACCTTCCCTTCTGTCACGGCGCCACCAAGAGCTCCGGAATACCACTGGGTATTCGTCGGCCGTTCCAGGCATACGGTTGGCACCAGAATCCTCCTTCAGATCCTAGAGCGTGCTACCGACAAGTAGCGCTGAGCAGGTGTCGAGAGCAATAACAGCATGTAGGGGCCGCTGTGTTCCCGGCGTGCCCGGCTACCCTTGAGCGCCGTGGCCCGTGCAGCAACACCCGCGATCGCGGCTCTGGTCTCGGCAGGCATTCACCACGAAATCGTGGCCTACCAGCACGATCCTCGCAACGAATCGTTCGGCGACGAGGCCGTGGCCCAGCTCGCCGCCGATGGCATCGTCGCCGAGCAGGTGTTCAAGACGCTCGTGATCGCCACGCCCAAAGGGCTGGCGGTGGCCGTCATACCCGTACCGCGGAAGCTGTCACTGAAGGCCGCCGCGGCCGCGCTGGGCGTCCCCAAAGCGGAAATGGCGGACCCCGCGGCTGCTCAGCGGTCCAGCGGCTACGTGGTCGGTGGCATCTCGCCGCTCGGCCAGCGCAAGCGCCTGCCCACCGTCGTCGACACCTCGGCGCTGGCCTTCGACAAGGTGCTGTGCAGTGCCGGCAAGCGTGGATTGGACGTCGCGCTGTCCCCCGAAGACCTGATCCGCGCGACCTCTGCGGTGACGGCCGACATCGCCATCACCGGCTGATTCGTTCGCGCGCCGGGGAGAAACACCTTTGGCGTGTCGCAATCGGAAACGTGTCGGTGTGCGAATCCGTGATTTACACCACGGCTCAGGCCGGATTCGATGGACCCGACGAGGAAGGCGGGTGCACATGACGATCAGCGTGGCCGAACGGGCGGAGCTTGCCGCCGCGGTCTCGGACTTGTTGCACGACGAATGCACCGAGCAGGACGTGCGCCGGGTGATGAGCACCGAGGACGGATTCGATCGCGGGCTGTGGCGCCGGCTGGCCGCCCAAGGCGTGACCGGCCTGCTCGTCGGAACCGAGTACGGCGGCGTCGGCCTGGGCGCGCTGGAGCTCGAGGCCGTCGCCGAGGCGGCCGGGGCTGCGCTGCTGCCCGCGCCGTTTTTGGCCAGCGCCGTGCTGGCGTCGGCCCTGATCGAATCCGCAGGCGCCGACGACGACAAGCGAGCGCTGCTGCCGGGGCTGGTCGACGGGACGTCCATCGGAACCGTCGCACTGACCGGCTCCCGCGGAACCTGGGCGCCGGAGGGCGTCGCGGTACGCGCCACCGCGGGAACGGATTCGCAGGGCGTTCACACCCTGACCGGCAACGCCCACTACGTCATCCACGGCCAGGTGGCCGACGTGATCCTGGTCGTGGCCCGCGTCGACGGAGACTTCGGCGTTTTCCGGATCGAACCTGACGCCGACGGCTTCGAACGCACGGCCGCAACGGTTTTCGATCCGACCGTCCCCCTTTCGACCTACGCCTTCGACGCCACGCCGGCGCGCCGCATCGGTACCGCTGGATGGGACGCGGTACAGCAGGCACTCGACCTCGCCGTGATCGCGCTGGCCGGCGAACAGGTCGGCGGAGCACGGCGCATCTTCGACATCACCGTGGACTACCTCAAGACCCGGATCCAGTTCGGCCGCCCGATCGGCAGCTTCCAGGCCCTCAAACACATGGCGGCCGATCTACTGCTGCAGGTCGAATCGGCCACCTCGGCCGCCCAGCACGCCGCTGCCGAGCTGGCATCCGGTAGCGAAAAATCCCCCGGGGCCATCGCTCTGGCCGGGTTTACCTGCGCTGAGGCGTACCACACGACCGCCATGTCGGCGATCCAGATGCACGGCGGTATCGCTTTCACCTGGGAGCATCCGGCACACCTGTTCCTGCGCCGGGCCCGCACCGGCCTGCAACTGCTCGGCGGCTCGGGGCTGCACCGCGAGCGCTACCTCACCTCGAAAGGCGCCTGAAGATGACGGTCGATGATCTGCCCGACGCCGACCAACTGCGCACCGAGGTGCGTGCCTGGCTGGCCCAGAATTGGTCCGGCCTGCCGAAATCCACCAATCCGTGGGTCAGTTCGCCGGAGAAGGTGGCCTGGCTGGAGAAGGTGCTCGAGGAGGGGTACGCCGTACCCACCTTCCCCACCGAATGGTTCGGACGGGGCTACCCGAACAAGCTCGCCGCAGTCATCGAGCAGGAATTCCGCGCGGCCAAGGCTCCGGGGGCACGGCAGGACAAATACAGCATCCCGGCCAACACCGCACTCAAGTTCGGCACCGAGCAGCTCAAGAACGACCTGGTGCGTGACTTCCTCACCGAACGCATCCGCACCTGCCTGCTCTACAGCGAGCCCGGCGCCGGATCCGATCTCGCCGCGGTGCGCACCACCGCGGTCCGAGACGGCGACGAGTGGGTGGTCAACGGCCAGAAGGTGTGGACATCGGGCGCTACCACCGCCGAGTACGCGCTGCTGATCGCCCGCACCGACTGGGACGTGCCCAAGCACAAAGGCTTGAGCTTCTTCATGATCCCGATGCGCCAGCCCGGCATCGAGGTCCGTCCACTGGTCCAAATCACCGGCGAATCACACTTCAACGAGGTCTTCATCACCGACGCGAGGGTGTCTGACGCCTACCTCCTGGGCGGCGAGGGCAACGGCTGGAAGGTGCTGCAGACCGCCCTGGCATACGAGCGCTCGATCATGGGTGACGCCGGTCGCGGCTCACGCAACCGGACCCGGGCCGACGATCTCATCGGCCTGGCCCGCGATCACGGCCGCCTGGAGGATCCGGCGGTGCGCAAGGACCTGGCGAATGTGCTGGCCTTGCGCGAACTGAACTCTCTGAACAATGCCCGGGCCAAAGCCGCTGCGGCGCAAGGCACATCCAGCTCCGTCATGTCGCTGGGCAAGCTGGCCATGTCGAGCATCCTGCACGCCGAAGCCCGGCTGAAGACCGAGATCATCGGTGCCGAAGCTCTTTTCGCCGGACCCGAGAATCCAGAGGCCGACGACGTCAACTTCCTCACCCTCAATGCGTTCTTCACCTCGATCGGCGGCGGCACCGACCAGATCCAGCGCAACATCATCGGCGAACGTGTCCTGGGCCTGGCCAAGGAGCCGGAAGTCGATCGTGACATCCCGTTCCGGCAGGCCCGCCGGAGCTGAAAGATGGCCAACCCGAACGACTATGACCCGCCGCTGACCGGCGTTCGCGTTCTCGACCTGTCCCGTGGCCCGATGACTGCGGTCGGCCGGCTGCTGGCCGACCTCGGCGCGACGGTGACCCAGGTGCTCCTGTCCGGCGTAACGGAGGACCCGGCCCCCTTCGTCGACGGCGCCGCAATCGATCCTGACTCGGTGGGGTTCGCGATCAACCGCCACGGCCTGAACACCGTGGTCATCGACCCCGCGCTCCCCGGCGAACGACGTCGCTGGGTGCGCCTGCTGGCCGACACCGACATTCTGATCGAGGACACGCGCCCTGGGTCGGATGCCGAAACAGCCCTGTCCGTGCGTGACATTCACGTCGAACACCCCGGCCTGGTCATCCTGTCCATCAGCGATTTCGGCCGCGACACCGGCTACCGCGGCTGGCAGGCCACCGCCCCGGTGCTGCACGCGCTCACCAGCGAGCTGTCGCGCTCCGGCATCCCGGGACGCGAGCCCGTGGTACCGCCGGCGGCACAGTTGCCCTATCACGTGGCGTCAGCGCAGGCGGCGGTGATGACCGTCAGCGTGTATCTGGACCGATTGCGCACCGGCGAAGGCGATCTCATCGATTTCTCGATCCTCGACGGCGCGATGCAGACCCTCGATCCTCCGTACGGGACTGCGGGCACCGCCTCGGCCGGGGTGGCCTTGAGCGCGCAGCAACGCGATTGGAATGCCGAACGTCTGCGCTACCCGATCATCGCCTGTAAGGACGGGCATGTGCGGATCTGCCTGCTGGCAAAACGCCAGTGGCACGGCATGTTCGAGTGGATGGGCCGGCCCGCCGAGTTCGCCGATCCGTCGTTCGACCGGCTCCGGGTGCGACTCAGCTCACCGGAATTGATGGCCGCGATCGGGCGGTTCTGCGCCGGGCAGACCCGGGCCGAACTGGAAGTGGCGGGCCAGCGCCACGGGGTGCCGACGGCGGCGGTGTTGACCTTGGCCGAGACCCTCGGCACCGAGCAGGTGCACAGTCGCGGCTCGTTCCACGAAATCGAGCTGGCCCCAGGCCTGTCGGCACCGGCCCCGGCGGGAGTCGTCGAGATCGACGGCCACCGGGCGCACGCCGCGAACCGGGCCCGACCGCTGACGGACGGCCGCCCTCACACCGGCGTGGCCCCACTGCTCGGCGGCCGTGCCCGCCGCAATGAGGGCCTGCCGCTGGAGGGGATCCGGGTGCTGGATCTCGGCGTGATCGTCGTCGGGTCCGACACCGGACGACTCTTCGGGGATCTCGGCGCCGACGTCATCAAGATCGAGAACTCGGCGTTCCCCGACGGTTTGCGCGGCAACCTCACCGCCATGTCGCAGACCTACGGCGCGGGCCACCGCAACAAGCGCTCGATCGGCGTCGACCTGCGGACACCGCGGGGGCTTGAGTTGGCGCACCAGCTGGTCGCGCAGTCCGACGTGGTGCTCACGAACTTCAAACCGGGTGTGGCCGAGACACTGGGAATGGATTACCGAAGTCTGCGGGAACTGAACCCGCAGATCGTGGTGGTGGACAGCTCGGCGTTCGGGCCTACCGGACCCTGGGCCGAGCGAATGGGCTACGGCCCGCTGGTGCGTGCGGCCGCGGGGTTCACCGACCTGTGGGTGTATCCCGGCGAACCGGAATCGTTCTGCGACACCGTCACCGTCTACCCGGACCACGTCGCGGCCCGCATCGGCGCGCTCGGCGCGCTGAGCCTGCTGCTGCGCCGCGAACGGACCGGCACCGGCGGGTCGGTCAGCATCGCCCAGTCCGAGGTGATGTTGAGCCATCTGGCCGCGGAGATCGCCGCCGATGCCCTGACCCGTCGCGGGTATGCCGCGGCCGAACCGGTCCACGACGCCCCGTGGGGTTCGTTTCCCGCCGCCGGCGACGACCGCTGGCTCGCGGTGACCGTGCGCGACGATGCCGATTGGCGCGCACTGTGCCAGGCGATCGACCGCCCGGAACTGGCCGATGACGTCCGGCTGGCGACCCGCGCCGGGCGCGACGCCCACCGCGATCGCATCGACGAGGCCGTGCGGGCCTGGACGTCGGCGCGCCCGGTTACCGAGGCGATGCAACGGTTGCAGACGGCCGGGGTACCCGCCGGCGCGGTACTGCGTGCCGCCGAGGTCGCCGACTGGGACTACTACGTGCAGCGCCGCGCGTTCCGCGAGGAACTGCACCCGCACGCCACCGAGCCGTTCACGATGGAAAACGTGCAGGTCCATTCGACTCGCATCGCTGATCCGCCCCTGCGGCAGGCGCCGCTGCTCGGCGAGCAGACCCGGGAGATCGCCGCGGAGCTGTTGGGGCTGGGCGCCGCGGAGATCGACGAGCTGATCGCCGCCGGAGTGCTCGAGGTGCCGCAGGTCACGCAACTTGCGGGGCGCTGACCGCCGGTCTCGTACCATTCGTGGGTCACCTGACCCTCGAATCGCCTGGAAACGACCGCATGGACTTCACCAGACTCCGGTACTTCGTCGCGGTCGCCGAGGAACTGCACTTCAAGCGGGCCGCCGACCGGCTGAGGATCACGCCGCCGCCGCTGAGCAAGCAGATCAAGCTGCTGGAGAAGGAACTCGGCGGGCAGCTGTTCGAGCGCAACTATCACGAGGTCCGGCTGACGCCGCTGGGCGCCAAGATGCTCGGGCCGGCGCGGGAGATCCTGCGCCAGGTCGATGACCTGTTGGCCACCGCGGTCCGGTTCACCGAGGGGGCCGCGACGGTGCGGGTCGGAGCAACCGCTTATGCGCCGTCGGATTTCGTGGCGCAAGTCCAGACCGCGGTAGCCGACCTGACCGTGCCGACCGAATTCAGCGTTCCCGGGTCGGCCGCCGAGGTGACGGCCAAGCTGGTGTCCGGTCACCTCGACCTCGGACTGATCCATCTGCCCACCTCCGACAAGCGGCTGCAGTACCGAGTGGTGGCCACCTTTCAGGGTGCGGTCGCGGTGCGGTTCGACGACCCGCTGGCCGCGCAGGAACTGGTGGCTATCGAAGAGCTCCGCGATCGGGACGTGGTCATCGACTTCGCCCGGCCCAATCCCGTCATGCTGGCCGGCCTCACCCGTGCGCTCAACGCGCGTGGGGTGACCCGCATCGTGCGCACCACCAATCAATTCGGCGGCGAACTGGAGATGGCCGCCCAGGTGTTCAACCGCCGTCTCGTCGCGGTGGTGCCGTATGCGCCCGAATCACTGATCGGCAAGATCTTCTCCCCGCCGGAGTTCACGTTGGTGCCCATCGACGAGAGCACCTGGGCGCCGGCGCGGATCGCGTTGGCCTGGGTGCCCGACCGTCAGAAGAACCCGGCGGAGATCGAGGCACTGGTGGCCGAGTTGACACAGACACTGGCCCGCGGACGCGCGCAGTAGGGTGGGCACAGTGATGCCGATGACGGTGGGCGCAACCGTTGCGTCGAGTGTCGCCGCTGTGGCGGCGCTGCTCGGCATGTCCGCACCCGCTCCCCAGGTTCGTCTCGTCGACGACACCGTCCCGATGACCCAGGGGGACGGTTCGCTGGCCGACGGGCAGGTCTTGACGCCGTTCGACGTGCAGAATCCGGCGATCGGCCGGTTGGATCCGCGCCTGTTGGCCGCCATTCAGAACGCCGCCGATGCCGCGGCGGCCGACGGCGTGACCATGACGATCAACTCAGGCTGGCGTTCGGCCGAATTCCAGCAGTCGCTGCTCGATCAGGCGGTGCAGACCTACGGCAGCCTCGCGGCCGCCCGCCGGTACGTGCAGACGCCGGCCGCATCGCGGCATGTGACCGGTGAGGCGGTCGATGTCGGGGGGCCACAGGCCGATCACTGGCTGATCGCCAACGGAGCGCGCTTCGGCTTGTGCCAGATCTACGCCAACGAGCTGTGGCATTTCGAACTGGTGGCCGACCCGGCGGGCAACTGTCCCCCGCTGCAGCCCGACGCCGCGGGCTGAGCCGCTCGGCAGTTATTCGGTGACCGGCACCATATCGGCGCCGCACGTGCACTTGTAGTTGGTTTCCGGGCCTTTGCAATGGCATTCGGACTCGACTCGGACCCGGCACCCACAGCCCTCGTGAGCACAGGTCAGGACGGTTCCTGCCGGGACAACACTCATGTCTCCTCCACTGTGTCGGCGGCCGACGTCATCCTGCGGGCCGGCCCGCTGTTTCCATCGTCCCCCTGTGATTCCCCCGAACCAGCGGTATCAATACAACTCGGCCCGCCTATCGTGTCCTCATGACTTTGTCCGGAAAGACCATGTTCATCTCCGGCGCCAGCCGCGGTATCGGCCTGGCGATCGCCAAGAAGGCCGCTGCTGACGGCGCCAACATCGCACTGGTCGCCAAGACCGCCGAACCGCATCCCAAGCTCGAGGGCACGATCTACACCGCGGCCAAAGAGATCGAGGAGGCCGGCGGGCAGGCCCTGCCGATCGTCGGCGACGTGCGTGACGGCAATTCGGTGGCCTCTGCGGTGGCCAAGGCCGTCGAGCAGTTCGGCGGTATCGACCTGTGCGTCAACAACGCCTCGGCGATCAACCTCGGCTCGATCGAGGAAGTTCCGCTCAAGCGCTTCGACCTGATGAACGGCATTCAGATCCGCGGCACCTACGCGGTGTCACAGGCCTGTATCCCCCACATGAAAGGCCGGGAAAACCCGCACATCCTCACCCTTTCGCCGCCGATCCGGCTGGAGTCCGAGTGGCTCAAGCCGACCGCATACATGATGGCCAAGTTCGGAATGACGTTGTGCGCCCTGGGCATCGCCGAAGAGATGCGGGAGGCCGGCATCGCCTCGAACACGCTCTGGCCGCGCACGCTGGTGGCCACCGCCGCGGTGCAGAACCTGCTGGGCGGGGACGAGGCGATGGGCCGCGCCCGCAAGCCCGACGTGTATGCCGACGCCGCCTACACCATCTTCAACAAGCCCGCCCGGGAGTTCACCGGCCAGAGCCTGCTGTGTGAGGACGTGTTGCTCGCGAACGGCGTCACCGATCTGTCGGTGTACGACTGCGTGCCCGGTTCAGACCTCGGGGTGGACCTGTGGGTGGATACCCCGAACCCGCCCGGATACGTCCAGGGTTGATCCTTGGCCACCAACTGGGCTGTCGGCCGCTATCAAGCCGTCGCCGATCACATCGCCGTCATCGCCGGTGAGGTCGTCACCGCGGTCGACACGCTCCAACCCGTCCGTGGGACCGCGCTGGTCGATCTGGCGTGTGGCACCGGAAGCGCTGCGCTGGCTGCCGCCGCGGCCGGCGCCGAGGTCACCGGCGTGGATCTCACCGCCGAGTTGATCGCCATCGCCGCCGAACGGCCCGGTGCCGACGCGGTGCGGTGGGTTGTCGCCGACGCCGCGAAGACCGGTCTGCCCGGCGCCGGATTCGACACGGTGGTGTCCAACATGGGCATCATCTTCGTCGAGCCCGTCAGCCTGGTGGCCGAGGTGGCCCGGCTGCTGAAACCCGGTGGGGTCTTCGGCTTCTCTGCGTGGGTGCGCGACGGCGCGGGTAGCCCGTTCTCCACCCCGATCATCGAAACCCTCGGTCCGCCCGCACCCGCCGCCTATTCCCCGGACCAGTGGGGCAACCTCGACACGGTGAAGTCCCGGCTGGCCACCGACTTCACCGATGTGCGCATCGAAACCGCCCAACACGTATGGGAATTCGATTCCGTCGACGTCGCGGTGCACTTCCTCGAACACGAATCACCGATGCACGTGAACCTGCTGGGAGGATTGGAAGCCACCCTGCGCGACCAGCTACTGGCGGCGTTTCGGACCGCGCTGCAGGCGAAAGCCGATGACACCGGGCGGGTGTCGTTCACCAGCCCGTATCTGGTGGCTACCGCAAAGCGCAGTCACTGAGCCTGGTAGAGGATTCCGCGGCCGATCGCCTCCCGCACCTCCGGCAGTGCCGCCTGGGCCAGGGCGTCGGGATCCACGCCGTGGTGGGCGGCGAGCAACTGGATCAGGGTGCCCAGCGGCACTTCGCCACGGCACCCGGCCAGTAGCGCGCGCAGCACCTCGTCGACCCCGATCACCGCGGCGGGACCACCGGGTCGGCGCACCGCGGCGCCGACCTGCTGCCAGCCGTCGGGCCCGGGCAGGAACTGCTCTTCGAGGAACACCGGCGCGGTCGAGAGCCGGGCCGCCAGCAGCGCGTCGTCGGAGGTGTCGCGCAGGTAGGCACGCCGGGCGAAGAACGCGTCCACTTCGGTTCCGGTGAGCGCCTCGTCGGCACCGGTGATCTCCTCGAGGATCTGCTCGGGGGCTTCGCCGTCGCGCGGAACCCGTAGCGAGATCATGCCCATGCCGACGCCGGCGATGCCCTGGTCGACGAACCAGTCGAGCCACTGCCCGCCGCGCTGTGCCTGCCGCTCGAGGTCTTCGCCGGCGTCGGCCAGCCACAGCGACACATAGCTCACCGGGTCGGCCAGCTCACGCTGCACCACCCAGGCGTGCAGACCGGTGCCGGCCAGCCAGCCGGAAACCCGCTCCCGCCAATCTGATCCGGCGCGCACGATCCAGTTGGCCATGATGTGCGCGGTGCCGCCCGGCAGCAGGTGATCACCGATCTGCTCGATCAGGCTCTGGCACAACGTATCCCCGGCCAAACCGGAGTCACGGTAGATGTAGTCGCGGGCACCCGAGCCGACCACGAAGGGAGGATTGGACACGATCAGGTCGAAACGCTCCCCGGCCACCGGTTCGAAAAGGCTGCCACCCCGCAGATCCCATGACATGCCACCGAGCCGCGCCGTCATGGCCGCCAGGACCAGCGCGCGCTCGTTGGTGTCGGTCGCGACGATCTCGTCGCAATGCGCGTTCAGGTGCAGCGCCTGGATACCGCACCCGGTACCGAGGTCGAGCGCACGACCGACCGGGTTCCGGGTGACCGCCCGGGCCAGCGACACCGATGCTCCGCCGATGCCGAGCACATGATCATGCCGCAACGGGCCGCGCCGCACCGCTGCGTCCTGATCGGACACCACATAGAAATCCCGTTCGCCGTCGCTGTGCGGGCGAATGTCCAGGGCGGCACGAACCTTGTCGCCGCTGAATTCCAGTACGCCGTTGGCGGCCAGGGTCTGCAGGCTGACCGAGGGGAACGCCGCCTCGACCAGCTCGGGTGGTTCCTCGGTGCCGAGCAGCAGCAGCCGCACCAGCACGCCCAGGCGCTGCCGGTCTGCCGGGGCGGCATGCGTCACCCGCAGCACCGGCCACCACACGCCACGGCTCAGCGCGGCGTTCGCATCGCCCAGGAGATCGGCCACGCGAGAGGTGGTGAATCCGGCTGACCGCAGGTCGACACCGATCGCGTCCACCACACGGGGGTCGACGCCACGGCCCGTCCCGCTCAAAACAGCCCCATCTCTTCGGGTTCGGCCGGCTCGATCAGCTCCGGACCGTTGTTGCGGACACTGTTGACCAACCGGGACACCTCGCGAACCGCGATCCGGTCCAGGTCGCCGTGGCCCCGCAGCAGCCCTTCGTCGATCGGGGCATCGGGATCCATCCAGCGGTCCCAATCCGGTGCGCTGATGGTCAGCGGCATCCGGTCGTGGATCTCGGCCAGCGGCCCGGCCGCGTCAGTGGTGATGATCGTGCAACTGAGCAGCGGCGGCGCGTCTTTCGGTGCGCCCTGGGGACGCCAGGTGGTCCACAGCCCGGCCATGAACAGCAGCTCGCCGTCGTCGGCGTACATGTAGAACGGCGTCTTGGCTTTCTTGCCCGTATTGGGCTTCCACTCGTACCAGCCGTCCATCGGGATCAGGCAGCGCTTGTTCTTGGCGGAGTTGCGGAACGCCGGTGAGCTGGTGACCTTGTCGGCCCGGGCATTGATCAGCAGCGGGCCCTTGGTGTCCGGACCGCCGTCCTCCGCGGTTTTCACCCATGGCGGGATCAGGCCCCAGCGCATCGAGCGGACCCGGCGGGTGGACTCGTCCTCAGGTTCGGTGTGCCGTTTGACCACGCTGCTGATGGTTGTGGTGGGGGCCACGTTGTAGTTGGCGCCGGCGACATCCTTGTCACCTGAGCCCGACGTGCTCGCCGCGCTTTCGTCGATCGCCTGGATTTTTTGCGCCAGCAGCGCCGGATCGGTGGTCACCGCAAAACGTCCACACATATGCCCATGGTTGCAGAGTCGGCGGACAAGGCAGGATGTAGAGCGTGAGCGGACGTCAGGAGCAATCGGAGCACTGGCCGGCTCCGTCGGCGACAACCCCGGTCGATGCCACGGTGACGGTGCCCGGTTCGAAGTCTCTGACCAACCGTGCGCTTGTACTGGCCGCCCTGTCCGGTGCGCAGGGGCCCTCGACGGTCCGCGGCGCGTTACGCAGCCGCGACACCGATCTGATGATCGACGCCATCCGCACCCTGGGTGTCACCGTCTCCGAGGCAGCAGACGACCACACCGAGTTGACGGTCAGCGGTGCCATCGCACCGGCCGCCGACGCCCGGATCGACTGCGGCCTGGCCGGCACGGTGCTGCGATTTCTCCCGCCCGTTGCCGCGCTGAGCGCCACCACGGTGACCTTCGACGGGGATGAACAGGCCCGGTCCCGGCCCATCGCCCCGCTGCTCGACGCGCTGCGCGGCCTGGGCGTGGATGTGGACGGAGATGCGTTGCCGTTCGCGGTGCGCGGTCATGGTTCGGTGGCCGGCGGAACCGTCGAGATCGACGCCTCGGGCTCCTCGCAGTTCGTCTCCGGTTTGTTGCTGTCGGGCGCGACGTTCACCGACGGGCTGACCATCGTGCACACGGGGACGTCGGTGCCCTCGGCCCCGCACGTGGCGATGACGGTGGCCATGTTGCGCGACGCCGGTGTGCGGGTCGACGATTCCGTCCCCAATCGCTGGCGGGTGTCACCCGGCCCGGTCGCCGCTCGGGACTGGCACATCGAGCCGGATCTGTCCAACTCCACGCCGTTCTTGGCCGCCGCGATCGTCACCGGCGGGACGGTGCGCATCGCCGACTGGCCGTCGGTGAGCATCCAGCCCGCCGACACCATCCTCGACCTGCTCGCCAAGGTGAACGCCACGGTCCGCCAACGTGACTCGTATCTGGAAGTCAGCGGCGCCGAAGGCTACGACGGGTTTGATGCGGACCTCCATGATGTCGGTGAACTGGCCCCCACCGTCGCCGCATTGGCCGCGCTGGCCCGCGACGGCGCCAGCTCACGGCTGCGAGGTATCGCACATCTGCGGGGCCACGAGACCGACCGGCTGGCGGCGCTGACCGCCGAGATCAACGGGCTCGGCGGCGACTGTCGCGAGACCGAGGACGGCCTGCTCATCACCGCGCGGCCGCTGCACGGCGGCACCTGGCGCTCGTATGCCGACCACCGGATGGCCACCGCAGGCGCGATCATAGGTCTGCGAGTTGCGGGCGTTGAGGTGGAGAACATCGCGACCACCGCCAAGACCTTGCCCGACTTCCCGCTCATGTGGGTCCAGATGCTGGCGGGCGACGCGCCGACCAGGGGGAAGTAAACCACCTTGGGAGCGCGGGATTACGACGAATCCGACGTCCGGATCAGGCCGGGCCGCGGTACCCGTCCGCGCACCAAGATCCGGCCGGACCACGCCGACGCCCAGTCGGCCATGGTGGTGACAGTCGACCGCGGCCGCTGGGGCTGTGCGCTGGACCGCGACCCGCATCATCGCGTGGTCGCCATGCGGGCCCGCGAACTGGGCCGCACCCCGATCGTGGTCGGTGACGACGTCGACATCGTCGGCGACCTGTCCGGGCGGCCCGACACCCTGGCCCGCATCGTGCGGCGCGGAGAACGCCGAACAGTGCTGCGCCGCACCGCCGATGACGACGATCCGACCGAACGCGTGGTGGTCGCCAACGCCGACCAACTGTTGATCGTGGTGGCACTGGCCGATCCGCCGCCACGCACCGGATTCGTCGAACGCACCCTGATCGCCGCCTATGCCGGTGGGCTGACACCAATTCTGTGCCTGACGAAATCCGATCTGGCCCCGCCGGAACCGTTCGCCGCGCAGTTCGCCGATCTGGATCTCACCATCGTCACCGCGGGCCGCGAAGACCCGCTCGACGTGGTCTCCCCCATGCTGACCGATCAGGTCACGGTGTTCCTCGGTCATTCCGGGGTCGGCAAGTCCACTCTGGTGAATCGCCTTGTCCCGGAGGCAGATCGGGCCACGGGCGAGGTGTCCGGGGTGGGCAAGGGCAAGCACACCTCCACCCAGTCGGTGGCGCTGCCGCTCGACGGCAACGGTTGGGTGATCGACACCCCGGGGATCCGCTCGTTCGGCTTGGCCCATATCCAACCCGACGACGTGATCCTGGCGTTCTCGGATCTGGCGGAGACCATCGACGACTGCCCGCGCGGATGCGGCCACATGGGCCCGCCCGCCGATCCGGAATGCGCCCTGGATGCATTGTCCGGCCCGGCCGCCGGTCGCGTGGCGGCAGCGCGGCGTCTGCTGGCGGTCCTCAAGGAAGCCTGACCGCGTCCCGTGTACCGCTGGGCGGCATATCCCCTCGACTGACGCCCGCGCCGCACTATGGTCGCTGGCGTGGCTACTTACGTTCTGACCGGCAGCGCCTCCGGAATTGGCGCTGCGACCAAGAAAAGGCTTGAGTCCGACGGACATCGGGTAATCGGCGTCGACCTGCGCGACGCGGATGTCAACGTGGACCTCAGCACCCGCGACGGGCGATCGGAGGCGATCGCCAAGGTGACCGAGCTTGCCGACGGCGGCATCGACGGCTTCGTCCCGTTCGCCGGCCTGGCCGCGGCGACCGGTCGTCCCGCACACCTGCTCATCGCCGTCAACTACTTCGGCGCGATCGAGCTCTTGGAAGGCCTGCGTCCGCTGCTGGCCGATCGCGAGAACGCATCGGCAGTGCTGATCAGCTCGAATTCGACCACCACTCAACCTAATTGGCCCCTCGAGCTGGCCGAAGCCTGCCTGGCCGGGGACGAGGTGGGCGCCAACACCGTTGCCTCCACCTATGGCGATTTCGCGGCGCTGCAGGCCTATCCCGCCACCAAGGCGGCACTGGCGTATTACGCGCGCACCAAGTCCGCGGAGTACATCGCCGAGGGCATCCGGCTCAACGCGATCGCACCGGGGCTCATCGACACTCCCATGACCCAGGAGGGGCGCAAGGACCCGCTGACCGGTGAGGGGATGGAGCAGTTCCTCAACACCATCCCGGCCGGGCGGGGCGGGCGCCCCGAGGAGGTGGCCGCGCTGGTGGCGTTCCTGTTGAGCCCCGAGGCGGGTTACTTCGTCGGGTCGGTCGTCTTCGTCGACGGCGGCATCGACGCCGCGCTGCGCGGCAAGGACTGGCCGAAGGCCTGGGAACTCAACATGTGAGCTCAGTGCTTGGCCTTGGCCTGGTCGGCCTCGGCCTGCTGCTGCTCTTCGGCGGCCTGCTGTTTGGCCGCGGCGATCGCGGCGCGGCCCTCCGGGCTGGCGGCCGAATTGCCCGGCGTCTTGGCCGTGGCCACGCCGGCGTTGCAGTTCAGGCTCAGCAGCACGGTGTCGGTGACCGGGGCGAAGTCGTCGCCCTTGTGCCAGTGCGCATTCTCCGAGTGCGTCACCACGCAGTCGTCGTCGGACAGCGAATCGCCGTCGCGGGTGGCGACGACGCCCTTCATTCCCGCGTCGGCCAGTGACGATTGCACATCGGAGTACTTCTGGCCCGTGTAGTCGTCAGCCGCGGCGACGCCGGTGGCCAGCGCGCCCATGGGCATCGTCGAGGCCCCGAACACCACAGCGGCCACAAGCATCTTCTTCACGGGCGTCAGAGTACGAACGACGCCTGCCAGGAACCTGGAAGTACGTCGGGCAAATGCTTGGAATCCGAGCATTTGCCCGACGCGCTCAGCGGCGGCGCCAGCCCCGGACGGTCTCGATGGCCGTCTTCAGGCCGCGGCGACGCCCGGTGTCGGGATCGGTGACGCCGTAGCCTTCGAGCTCGGTGAACATCCGCTCGCTGCGGGTTTCCGGCGCGTTGTCGGCCGTGTCCTTCAGGAATCGGTCCGGCAGCGACAGCTTGGCGATGGTGCGCCAGGTCTTGCCGTACTGCACCAGGAACGGACCCGTGGTGTAGGGCAGGTCGTACTTGTCGCACAGTGCCCGCACGCGGACCGCGATCTCGGCGTACCGGTTGCTCGGCAGGTCCGGGAACAGATGGTGCTCGATCTGGTGGCACAGGTTGCCGCTCATGAAAGCCAGCACCGGTCCGTTGTCGAAGTTGGCGCTGCCCAGCATCTGCCGCAGGTACCACTGGCCGCGGCTCTCACCGACCATGTCGGTTTTGGTGAACTTCTCTGCGCCATCGGGGAAATGGCCGCAGAAGATCACCGCGTTGGCCCACACGTTGCGGATGACGTTTGCCACCGCATTGGCCTTGAGCGTGGACTTGAAGGTGGCACCCGGCGACAGCGAGGTCAGCGCCGGCCACACCACGTAGTCCTTGGTCAGCTGCTGGCTTGCCTTGACCCCGAATTCGCGCACGCGGACCAGCGTGGCATTGCGGTTGTCGCGGCCCTTGAAGATCTTGCCGAGCTCCAGGTGCTGCAACGCGACGCCCCACTCGAAGCCGATCGCGAGCAGCGTGTTGAACAGCAAGTTGCCGTACAGGTTGAACGGCTTCCACTTCGCATCGCGCGTGACCCGGATGACGCCGTAGCCCACGTCGTCGTCCATGCCCAGGATGTTGGTGTACTTGTGATGCATGAAGTTGTGGGTGAACCGCCAGTGCTTGGACGCCCCGCTCATGTCCCACTCCCACGACGAGGAGTGAATCTCGGGATCGTTCATCCAGTCCCACTGGCCGTGCATGACGTTGTGGCCGATCTCCATGTTCTCGATGATCTTGGCCACGCCCAGGGTGATGGTGCCCGCCCACCACGCGGAACGCTTCGAGCTCGCCGCGAGCATTACGCGGCCGGCGACGTCGAGCGCCCGCTGCGCCGCGATGGTGCGGCGGATGTAGCGCGCATCGCGCTCACCACGGGAGTCTTCGATGTCCTGCCGGATCGCGTCCAGCTCGATGCCCAGGTTCTCGATGTCGGCATCGGTGAGATGCGCGAATGCGGGAACGTCGGTGATTGCCATCGTCAGCCTCCTCTCAATTACCTACGGTAGCGTAACCTACGACTCCGTAGGTTACTAGCCAGTAAAGCTTAGACGTCCAGAACACAGTCGCCGGACGCAGCCGAAACGCATGTCTGGATCCGGGTGCCGGGCTCGTGTTCGACGCCGGTACGCAAGTCGCGCACATGCCCGTCGACCAAGCCCACCACGCAGGACTGGCAGATGCCCATCCGGCAGCCGAATGGCATCTGGATGCCGACCTGCTCGCCGGCGTCCATCAACGGTGTCGCGCCGTCGACCGCGACCTCCTTGCCGCTGCGCTCGAAGGTAACCGTGCCTCCGGCGCCATGGGTGGCGGCCCGAGTGACGGCGAACCGTTCCAGGTGCAGATTGTCGGCGACACCGGCCGACGCCCACACCCGCTCGGCATCGTTCAGCATGCCTTCGGGCCCGCACGCCCACGCCTGACGCTCCCGCCAATCCGCGACCACGTCGCCCAGGCTGGACAGATCCAGCCGGCCCTCGGTCCGCGTGCTGCGCACCAACAGCCGGTAACCCGGATGCGCATCGTGCAGCGCCGCCAGCTCCGGGCCGAACATCACGTCGGATTTCGTTGGCGCCGAATGCACATGCACGATGTCGGTGATCTGATCGCGGCGCACCAGCGTGCGCAACATCGACATCACCGGGGTGATGCCCGAGCCCGCGGTCAGGAACAACACCGAGGCCGGCGCCGGATTCGGCATGACGAAATTGCCCTGCGGCGCCGCCAGCCGCACCACCGTGCCCGGCTGCAGGCCGTCGACCAGGTGGGTGGACAGGAAGCCCTCGGGCATCGCCTTGACCGTGATCGCGATGGTGCGCGAGCCCGACGAGGGCGCCTTCTCCGGTGACGAGGTCAGCGAATACGACCGCCAGCGCCACCGGCCGTCCATCAGCACACCGATGCCGACGTACTGACCCGGCTCATAGTCGAAGGAAAAGCCCCAGCCCGGCTTGATCACCAAGGTCGCGGAGTCGGACGTTTCTCGCCGAACTTCGACGACCCGGCCGCGCAGCTCCCGCGCCGACCACAACGGGTTGGCCAGCTTGAGATAGTCGTCGGGCAGCAGCGGAGTGGTCACCTGACCTACGATGCGGCGCACGACGTTCCACGCGGGGCGCCGATCGGCGCCGGCAATGGTGGGCCTGACGGTATCGGCCACATTGGCCGAGACCTTGATGTAGTTCTTGGCCATGAACCTACGGTACCGTAGGTTACCTGCCCGTAGCCAGTCGTACCCCCGGCTTCGCAGGTCAGGACACCAAGGTGTTCTTGTACGTTTTCCCGTCCTTCATGATCACTTTGAAGTTGCGTTCCGGATCGGCGACCAACTGCAGATTGCCCAACGGGTCGCCGTCGACCAGCAACAGATCCGCCAGCGCGCCCTCTTCGACCACGCCCAACTTTCCGGCGTACGGGTTGCGCTTGCCGGACATCGCCAGCAGTTCGGCGTTGGTTGCGGTGGCCATCGTCAACGTCTCGGCCGGCGAGAACCACTTACCCAAGCCCGCCAGCAGGGCCCCCTGTTTGGGCGCCAGCTGAGGCGAGAACAGGATGTCGGTACCGAAGGCCGTCTTGAGCTTGTACTTTCGCGCCAACTGATAGACGTTGCCGACGCCGTCGACGATCTCCTTGGCCTTGGCCGCCTCGTCGGAACCCGGCGGGAAGGCGCCGATCATCTCGGCCGGGATGGGTTGCGTACTCAGCCAGATGTTCTTGTCCGCCATCTCTTTCGCCGTCGCCTCGTCCATCAGGTGAGCGTGCTCGATGCACGTGACCCCGGCGCGGATCGCCTGTTGGATGGTCTGCGGAGTGTAGGCATGCACGGCCACATAAGTGCCCCAGTTGCCTGCCGCCTCGGTGGCTGCCCGCAGTTCGGGTTCGGTGAAAGTGGTGACGTCGAGCGGGCTGTGCGGCGAGGACACCCCGCCGCCGGCGGTCAGTTTGATCTGCGACGCGCCCTGGAACAACTGCTCGCGGGTGCGCATCCGCACCTCGTCGGGACTGTCGGCGACCATGGCGGCGCCGAGCTCCTCTTGGCGCGACTCGACGCCGCCCGGATTGCGCGGAAGTTCCGCTGCGGTACGGAAGTCACCGTGGCCGCTGGTGACGGTGATGATCGCGCCCGACGGGTAGATGCGCGGACCGTTGATCACCCCTTCGTCGATGGCCTTTTTGAGACCGAAGCTCGGGCCGCCGAGATCGCGGACCGTGGTGAACCCACGCATCAAGGTGTCGGTCGCCTCGGCGCCGGCCAACAGGTTGAGGTACCCCGGATCCAAGGTCGTCAACTGGGTCACCGGCGGCCGCACCAGCATCGTGTGCCAGTGGTTGTCGATCAAGCCCGGCATCAGCGTGCGACCGCCCCCGTCGATCACCGTGGCCCCCGGCTCATCGGGCAGCGCCTCGGTGGAGATCCGCTGGATCCGGTTGCCCTTGACGCGCACATTCGACGGCGCCGAAAGCCGATCACTGTGGCCGTCGAAGATCTTCACGTTGCGAAAGTCGGTGACGGCCGTGGCCGGAGCAGGAGGCGCCGGAGGTGCGGCCTGTGTGGACTCCGCCGGGTGGCCCGGCTCTGTCGATTCCGTCGAGGACGTGTCGCCGTCACCGGTCGAACACGCCACACTCGCCAGGACGACGGCCATCGACGCCAGCAAGCCAAATGCGCGCATCAAAATCCTTGTCGGTCAGAGCAACTCGAGCAGGAACGGCAACTCCTGCGGGGCGTACCAGGCGAGGTCGTGATCCTGGGCGTCTCCGACCGTGAGCTCGGCGTCCTCGTCCCCGAGATCCGCGTCGTCGATGACGTCGACGGCGGCCAGCACCGCAGGCTCCGCGTCGGCGTTGTCGACGTAGACCGCGATGACGGCGTCGATCGGCAGCGGCCCGGACAACCGCACCACGGCGTCGTCGAGGTCCGGACGCACGGTTACCTGATCCGCGTCGGCAACCACCACGGCCCGGCGCGGCGGCAGACCCGGCTGCGACACTGAGTCCGTGCCCGCCAGCAACCGCAGTGAGGCCAAGGCGGCCTCCCGCAACGCCACTTCGGCGAGTTCGTCGTCGTCACCCTCGGCGTAGGCCTCCCGCAATGTCGGCGTGACCGCGAAGGCGGTGCCGTTCACGACCAGCAGGTGGCCGTCGGCGACAAGCTGCTGCAAGGCGACCAGGGTCGTCGGGATGTACACGCGCACACCGCGACACTAGCGGTCTTCGGCGTCTTTTCCCTCGTCGGCTTGCGGGTCCTTCTCCACGGCGATCACGAAGTCGTCGCCGTGCTGGGTGACACCGGCGACCACGGCGTCGTTGACGGCCTCCACCGCGTACTGGCGGCGCACCACCAACGGATCGTTTCGCAGGTCTCGGACCAACGCCACCGCGAGCCCGATCATCACCAACACGAACGGCACCGCCACGATGATGGTGATCGACTGCAAGCCGTTGAGTGCGTCGGCTCCGCCGACCAAGAGCATCACCGCCGCCACCGCACCGGTGGCGACACCCCAGAAGATCACCGTGGGCCGGGTCGGCTTGATCGTTCCGCGCTCGGACAGCGAACCCATCACGATCGACGCGGCGTCGGCACCCGACACGAAGAAGATGGCGACCAGCACCATCACCACCACGCTGGTGACCGTCGCGATCGGATACTCGCCGAGCAAGCTGAACAGCTGCCGCTCCTGGCTGCCCATGCCGGCCAGGTCGACACCCTTCTGTTGCTCGAAGATGGCCGCGCCGCCGAAGACACAGAACCAGACCACCGACACCACACTGGGCACCAGCAGCACGCCCGTCACGAACTGCCGGATGGTGCGGCCGCGGGAGATCCGGGCGATGAACATCCCGACGAACGGGGTCCACGAGATCCACCACGCCCAATAGAAGATGGTCCAGCTCTTCAACCAGGTGCTGACCGCCTCGCCTTCGGCGCCGGTCCGCGCCGCCATCTGCGCAAGATCCCCGACGTAACTGCCGATGGAGGTCGGAATCATGTTCAGCATGAATATCGTCGGGCCGACCAGGAAGATGAACAGTGCCATGGCCAGCGCCAGCACCATGTTGATGTTCGACAGCCACTGGATACCGCGGGCCACACCCGACACCGCCGACAACACGAACGCCACGGTCAGGATCGTGATGATGCCGATCAGGATGGCGTTGCCGGTCTGACCGATGCCCGCGACGATGTGCAGGCCGCTACGGATCTGCAGCGCGCCGAGGCCCAGCGAGGCGGCCGAACCGAAGAGCGTGGCGAAGATCGCCAGCATGTCGATCACCTTGCCCCACGGCCCGTTGGCGCGTTTGCCCAGCAGTGGCTCGAATGCCGCCGAGACCAATTGCAGCCGGCCTTTGCGGTAGACGCCGTAGGCAATGGTCAGACCGACCACGGCGTAGATCGCCCACGGATGCAGCGTCCAGTGGAACATCGTGGTGGCCATCGCGGTCTCGGCCGCCCGGGGATTGCCCGGGCCTCCGGTGCCCGGCGGCGGCGACGCGAAGTGCGACAACGGCTCCGACACCCCGAAGAACATCAGGCCGATACCCATGCCGGCGCTGAACATCATCGCCACCCATGAGGTGGTACGGAACTCGGGCTCATCGTCGTCGCGTCCCAGCGGGATGTTGCCGTACCGGCTCAACGCCAGCCAGATCACGAACACCACGAAGCCGGAGGCGGTGAGGACGAACAGCCAGCCGACGTCGGCCATCACCCAGCCGAGAGCGGCGGTCGAGGCGGTAGCGAGGGAATCAGTGTTGACGAAACCCCAGATCAAGAAGGCGACAGCGATCGCGGCGGTCACACCGAAGACGACCCAGTCCATACCGGCCCGCCGGGTGTACGCCTTCTGCTCGACCGGCACGTCGAGCACAGGGTGCGGCACCACGTCGCCCGTCGGGGACTTCAGCGCCTTCTTGGTGGCTTCCTTGGCTTCTTGCGTGTGCTTGTCGGGTCTACTTTTTCGCATCTCAGTGGCCATGGTGAATTCATCAGACCGCGAACCGAGCGCGAGGTCAAATACTTCGAGTATTTGCCAGAGCCTGCCCAGAACCTACTTAGCCGCCTCCAATAACTCTTCGAGAGATTCCCGCAAGAGGCTCGGCAGGACGTCGACGTCGCTCATCGCGTCGCGGTCGGCATTGATACCGAAATACAACTGGCCGTCGTACGAAGTGACCCCGATCGCCAGGACTTGGTTCTGCAGCAGCGGCGGCACCGCATAGGTCTCCAGCAGCTTCGTCCCAGCGATGTACATCTGCTTCTGCGCGCCGGGCACGTTGGTGATCAGTAGGTTGAACAACCGCGCCGAGAACCCGGTCGCCACACGGATGCCCATGGCGTGCAAGGTCGGTGGCGCAAACCCGGACAGGGTCACGATCGTGCGCGCGTCGACCAGGCTGGCCGCGGTGGGATGCGATTCGGTGGCGTGGGCGATCTGCGACAGCCGCACCACCGCGTTGCCCTCACCGACCGGAAGATCGACCAGGAACGGCGAGACCTCGCTGATCGCCTGCCCCGGGCCCGAGGAGTCCAGTTCGGCGTCCGGATACACCGACATCGGTGCCATGGCCCGCACCGTGGTGGTCGGGGTCACCGGTTCCCCGCGCGACAGCAGCCAGTTGCGCAGCGCGCCGGCGACGACCGCCAGCACGACGTCGTTGATGTCGCAGTTGTAGCGGGCGCGCACCAGCCGGTAGTCCTCCAACCGATGCTGGTCCACCGAGAACCGGCGGTTGCGCGAGACGCGCGTGTTCAGCGGGCTGCTGGGCGCGGTGCCACGCGCCACCGTGCGGGCCACCTCAGCGACCCGACGACCCACCGCGGCCAGCTCGCTGGCACTCGTGGCCACCTCGGTCACGGTGTCTCGCAGGGCGGCCAGCTGGCTGGTCGGCCGGGCGATCCACTCCCCGATCGCACCGAGCACCAACTGCCTGTCGCTGGGTTCGCGGGCGGGAATCCAGATGTCCTCGCCGAACTCGGGCGGCTTCTGTGTCCGGTCCACGATGACGTGCCCGATTTCCAGCGCTGGCATGCCGTTGACCAGCGCCTGATGCGTTTTGGTGTAGATCGCGATGCGGTTCTTGGTCAGCCCTTCGACCAGGTACATCTCCCACAGCGGCCGCGTCCGGTCCAACGGCCTCGAGCCCAACCGGGCGATCAGGTCGTGCAGTTGTGCATCGCTGCCCGGAGACGGCAGCGCCGAGCGCCTGATGTGGTAGGTGATGTCGAAATCCGCGTCGTCCACCCACACGGGCCGGGCCAGGCCGAGCGTCACCTCGCGCACCTTCTGCCGGTACCGCGGGATCTGTGGCAACCGGCGCTCGACGGTCTCGAGCAATGTCTCATAGCTCAAGCCGGTCCGCGGCTTGCGCAGGATCGACAAGGAGCCGACGTACATGGGCGTAGCGGTGTTCTCCAGGTGGTAGAACGCTGCGTCGGACGCCGACAGCCTGCTCACCATTCGGCGCCAACCTCCCCTTCTGCTCCCCTTGGACCCCGTCACGTTAACCGGCGATTCGGCCACCCCGCATCACGGGTAGTGCCATGCGTCAATTACACCCTCGCGGTCACGCAATCGGGTAACCGTTCCCGTACCGACCCATACCCGGCAGGCACCGGATTATCCGCAGTGCGGCACGTCGAACCCGTGCGATCATGGGGTGGTCTGCACCTCTCCAGCAGATGTCGCCCGTCATACCGACCGCTGGAGGCTGCCTGTGCCCGTCCCGAAACTCACCGCGCCATCCGCCCGTTCGCGTCCTGCGCGCTCGCCGTTGGTTGCTCCGGTTATCGACTGCGAGCCGCCCGCGCTGCCACTCGGGGCGCCGACGTGCCCGGCGCCGACCGTGCTGCACGGGCACACCGCGCGCCGGTTGCGGCTGGTCTCCCCCGAGCCGGAACGGCAATTGCAGCCCGGCGCGGCACAATTCGCCGATATGGCATTGCGCCGGGTCCTTGAGGTCGTCGACCGGCGCAGGCCTCCGGCCCAGCTGAGGTCGTTGATGAGCCAGCTACTGCTCGACGCGGTCGTCGCCGCCGCCACCCCGCGGCACCCCACCACGGCCAGCCTGCGCCGGGTGGGGCTGCGCCCGGCAGCCTCGTCCGAGGCCGCCGAGCTGTTCGCCACCTACACCCGCGGTGCCCGGGTGCGCGCTATCGCCGGGCGTATCGAATTACGCAGTGGCCGTTGGCAAGTCACTGCGCTGCAGTTGGGCTAGCCCTTGCGGTGCGACTTGGACGGCCGGCCGGTCTTGGCCTGTTTGCGGGCCGCTTCGCGGCGCTCCCGCCGGGTGCCGCCGGACGGCGCGGAATGCCGCCCGCCGCCGGAGCGCTGCACCTCCGCCGTCCCGTCTTCCGCCGGCCCCGTGTAGGTCAGCGGAGGGGCTTCGGTCTCGATTCCCTTCGCGCGCAACGCCGGTGCGGGACGCTCCTTGGTGGCCACCGCACCCGACTCCGCGTCGGCCGAGCTGGCCTCGCCGGCCTTTGCCGCGGCCGCCGCCGCAAACTCGGCCAGCCCACTGGGCGCCGCCACCGGCGCGACCTGCGCGCTGGGCGGTGCCGGCGCGGCCTCGACCTGAACGTTGAACAGGAACCCGACCGACTCCTCCTTGAGGGCGTCGAGCATGCCGACGAACATGTCGTAGCCCTCGCGCTGGTACTCGACCAGCGGGTCGCGCTGGGCCATCGCCCGCAAGCCGATGCCCTCCTTGAGGTAGTCCATCTCGTAGAGGTGTTCGCGCCACTTGCGGTCGATCACGTTGAGCAGCACATTGCGCTCCAACTGCCGCATCGCGCCCTCGCCGGCCAGCTCCTCGAGCTGCTTCTCACGCTCGGCATAGGCGCGGTCGGCATCCTTGATCAGTGCCTCGAGCAACTCGTCACGCGTCAGCTCACCGGGCTCACCGACCGCGTCGGAGTCGATCAGGTCGTGGTGGTCGATGCCGACCGGGTACAGCGTCTTGAGCGCCTCCCACAGCTTGGCCAGATCCCAGTCCTCGGCGTAGCCCTCGGCGGTGGCGCCGTCGACGTAGGCGGTGATGACGTCGACGAGCATGTCGTGGGCCTGTTCCTGGAGGTTCTCCCCCTCCAGCAGCATCCGCCGTTCCTTGTAGATGACCTTGCGCTGCTGGTTCATCACCTCGTCGTACTTGAGGACGTTCTTGCGGACCTCGAAGTTCTGCTGCTCGACCTGGGTCTGCGCACTCTTGATGGCGCGGGTGACCATCTTGGCCTCGATCGGCACATCGTCGGGCAGGTTCAGCCTGGTCAGCAGCGATTCCAGCGTCGCGCCGTTGAACCGCCGCATCAACTCGTCACCCAACGACAGGTAGAACCGGGACTCCCCCGGGTCGCCCTGGCGGCCGGAGCGGCCGCGCAGCTGGTTGTCGATACGCCGCGACTCGTGACGCTCGGTGCCCAGCACATAGAGACCACCGGCCTCGACGACCTTCTCGGCCTCCTTGCTGGCCTCTTCCTTGATGGCCGTGAGGGTTTCGTCCCAAGCCGCCTCATACTCCTCGGGCGTCTCCACCGGGTCGAGGCCCTTTTCGCGCAGCCGCTTGTCGGCCAGGAAGTCGGCGTTGCCGCCCAGCACGATGTCGGTACCGCGACCGGCCATGTTGGTGGCGACGGTGACGGCGCCGAGCCGGCCGGCCTCGGCGATGATGTTCGCCTCCTGCTCGTGGTACTTCGCGTTGAGCACGTTGTGCGGAATCTTGCGCTTGGTGAACTGCCGCGACAGGTACTCGGAGCGCTCGACGCTGGTGGTACCGATCAGGACGGGCTGACCCTTCTCGTACCGCTCGGCCACGTCGTCGACGACCGCGATGTACTTGGCTTCCTCGGTCTTGTAGATCAGATCGGACTGATCCTGACGGACCATCGGCCGGTTGGTCGGGATCGGCACCACGCCCAGCTTGTAGATCTCGTGCAGCTCGGCGGCCTCGGTCTCGGCCGTACCGGTCATGCCGGACAGCTTGTTGTAGAGGCGGAAGTAGTTCTGCAGCGTGATGGTGGCCAGGGTCTGGTTCTCGGCCTTGATCTCGACGTGCTCTTTGGCCTCGATGGCCTGGTGCATGCCCTCGTTGTAGCGGCGACCCAGCAACACACGACCGGTGAACTCGTCGACGATCAGCACCTCGCCGTCGCGGACGATGTAGTCCTTGTCGCGCTGGAACAGTTCCTTGGCCTTGATGGCGTTGTTGAGGTAGCTGACCAGCGGCGAGTTGGCGGCCTCGTAGAGGTTCTCGATGCCCAGCTGATCCTCGACGAACTCCACACCCAGCTCGTGTACACCGATGGTGCGCTTGCGGATGTCGACCTCGTAGTGGACGTCTTTCTCCATCAGCGGGGCCAACCGGGCGAACTCGCTGTACCAGTTGGAGGCGCCGTCGGCCGGACCGGAGATGATCAGCGGGGTCCGGGCCTCGTCGATCAGGATCGAGTCGACCTCGTCGACGATGGCGAAGTTGTGGCCGCGCTGGACCATCTCGTCGACCGAGTGCGCCATGTTGTCGCGCAGGTAGTCGAAGCCGAACTCGTTGTTGGTGCCGTAGGTGATGTCGGCGGCGTAGGCAGCGCGGCGCTCTTCGGGAGTCAGGCCCGACAGGATGACGCCCACATCCAGGCCGAGGAAGCGGTGCACGCGACCCATCCACTCGCTGTCGCGTTTGGCCAGGTAGTCGTTGACGGTGACGACGTGGACACCTTTACCGCTCAGCGCGTTGAGGTAGGCGGGCAGCACCGCGGTCAGGGTCTTGCCCTCACCGGTTTTCATCTCGGCGACGTTCCCGAAGTGCAGGGCGGCGCCGCCCATGATCTGGACCTCGAAGTGCTTCTGGGACAGCACCCGCCAGGCGGCTTCGCGGGCGACCGCGAACGCCTCGGGCAGCAGGTCGTCGAGGTCCTCCCCGTCGGCGATCCGCTTCTTGAACTCGTCGGTCTTGGCACGCAGCTCGGCGTCCGAGAGCTTCTCCATGTCGGAGGCCAAGGTGTCGACATAGTCGGCCACCTTCTTGAGGCGCTTGACCATGCGGCCTTCACCGAGACGGAGCAACTTCGACAGCACGCTATTTCCCCTGTGGGTTCGATGGGATCCCCTGGTCGGGATCGGCCGGGCTTGTTGGCCTCCATCGTAGGTGACCGGTCGAAGTCGCTGGTTCTGCTGGCGCGAAGAAACAAAAACGCACCCCGGAAAGCTCCGAGGTGCGCTTTTGTTTCTCCGGCCCTGGCCGCGACGTGTCAGGCCAGGCGGATCAGCCCGTAGTCGTAGGCATGGCGGCGGTACACCACCGACGGGCGGTCACTCTCTTTGTCGTGGAACAGGAAGAAATCGTGGCCGACCAGCTCCATCTCGTAGAGGGCGTCGTCGACGGTCATCGGCTTCGCCGGGTGTTCTTTGACCCGCACGATCCGCCCCGGTTCGTGGTCGTCGAGAGCTTCGACGGCCGAGGTTGGCTCGTCTGGCACGGTTTGCGTGTCCGACAGCGCCTCGTGGGCCGTGGCTTCGGCCAGCGAGACCGGTGTTTTGTCGCCGTAGTGGATCTTGCGGCGGTCCTTGCTCTTGCGGAGCCTGCTCTCAAGTTTGCCAGCCGCGGACTCCAGGGCAGCGTAGAAACTGTCCGCGCAGGCCTCGCCACGGACCACCGGGCCACGGCCGCGGGCAGTGATCTCGACGTGCTGGCAGTTCTTGCGCTGACGGCGGTTGCGTTCGTGGTCGAGTTCGACATCGAACAGGTAGATGGTGCGGTCAAACCGCTCCAGGCGCGACAACTTCTCCGACAC
This sequence comes from Mycolicibacterium senegalense, assembly GCF_019645875.1. Taxonomy (GTDB): domain Bacteria; phylum Actinomycetota; class Actinomycetes; order Mycobacteriales; family Mycobacteriaceae; genus Mycobacterium; species Mycobacterium senegalense. Next base: position 4,302,750 of record NZ_CP081000.1, read on the forward strand.
GTAGATCCGGAAATGGTCTGGAACTTCGACGTTTCGACCCTTGACCACAACCTCTGCGTTCGGCTCCGGGGTGGCGTCGCCGACCTGCTCGTCGGGTTCAACCACCATGGTGGCGCTTGTGTCCGGGGAATGGGTTGACATACTCGGCAACTCGTTTCTCTCAGTTGTCACACGCTTCACGCGTGCCCTACTTCTCAACGAATCGGAATGTGCCGATGGGCAGTGAAAGTTTGCTCCACCCAGCGGCGAAAGGTGTCGGGTACTCACCTCCTACCGTCTGGCAGTGAAGTGGCGCTGCGTTTCGGGAGCGCCGCCGTGAGTCGTTCACGGGTCGTTGCTGCCGACGGTAGTCCGTGTTCACCCACTCGTGCCACCAATTTCAAATACGTGTTCTCAGTTCTTCATGCGGGTTTGATCACAGCGAAACGATCCGGACGTCACGCGTGCGAAATCGCCAGCACAGCCGACACCTGTGCACCGGCCTGAGCGAGCATCCGCACGGATTCGGCCGCTGTGGCTCCGGTCGTGACGATGTCGTCGACCAGCACCACCTCGCCGGCCACGGGCCTGATCAGACGGACCCGACCGGCGATGTTGCGCTGCCGTGCGGCGCCCGACAGGCCCACCGAGTCGCGGACCCAGGGGCGCAGCCGCAACGCCGGCACGACGCGCACGCCCGGCAGACCGGCTGAGGCCGACGTGGCGATCCTGGTGATCGGATCACCGCCGCGGCGACGAGCCGCGGCCCGGCGGGTCGGCGCCGGCACCACGGTCACCGGAGTGCCGACGATGCCCCAGGTCAGCAGATGCTGCAGCCCGCCGTTGAGAGCGGCGGCCAACGGCCCGATCAGGTCGGCGCGGCCGTGCTCTTTGACCGCGACGATCGCGCGCCGGCGGATACCGGCGTGGCGTCCCAGCGCGAACACCGGGACCCCAGGATCGGCCCGCGGCGTGAACAGGTGGGGCTCGTCGTCACCGACGCCGAGTGCGGCTGCACACGACGCGCACCACCGCGTCGACGGCGCGCCGCAGCCGCCGCACTCCAGCGGCAGAACGAGGTCGAGCATGCCGACAGTCTGCGCGGGCCCGGTGACATGGCCGCCGGTTTCTACCGCTCGGTCGCTTCAAGCGTCGTGGCACAGCCCAGGTGCAGAAAGCGATGCGCGGGCCGAGGCTCAGCCGGGCAGCACCGGCATCGCGCCCGGGACCATCAACGGGCGCACATCGACCCACCCCGGGTTGTCCTCACTGGCCGACGCCGACAGCTGCGACACGCCACGTTGGTCGGCTACGTACACCGTCGACGGATTGGCGGCCACGGTGCCCACCGGGACCACCAGATTGCGGCTCGGCCCGTCGGAGTTGACGCCGTCGAGATTCACATACGAGACGGGGTGGGCCGGATCGGTCCGGCTGACGACGATGTCGTCACCGGTCCGCCAGGACAGCGACACCGCGGTATTGCCCAGGCCATAACCCAGGCGCCGCGGATAGGTGAGCAGGAACTGGCCCTCGGGAGTGCGCTCAATCCCGGCCAAGATCACCTGGCCCCCGATCACCATCGCCGCCCGGGTGCCGTCGCGTGAGAGCTGCAGCTCCGTGATCGGGCCCGGGAATCGGGTGACCACCGCCGCAGCGTCGACCGGGATACGGGCCGGTACACCGGAAGCGTCGCGGATGGCCCGCACCACGTTGGCGTCGTCGACCACCACCCACACCGCCTCGTCGAGCGACCAGCTGGGCCGGGTGAGGGTGCGCCCCTCGATGGCCTTGGCGGTTGGTCCGCCCAGCGGCCCCATCCACAGCGAGGCGGCAGTGGCTTCCGGCGCGTCGGGCAACACCACCACCGAGGCAGCGTCCTGGCCGTTGCGCGAGACCGAAGCCGACTTCTGGTTGGGCGCCGAGCCGAATGCACCGGGCACCGGGGTGGTGTGCTGCCCGTCGACGGCCACCAGCGAGCCCCCTACGAGCGCATGCAAACCGGCTGCCGCGCCGGGGACCGCCCCCGGATCGGCCGCCGCGACGTCGGAGGTTTCCCAGCCGTCGGCGAACCGGTCATCCAGCGGGGCGCCGTCGGCGTTGATCACGTAGGGTCCGCTGATCCCGGCCCGCGACAGAGTCCAAATGATCTGTGCGGCAAGCAGTTGACGGCTGTGCGGATCGGTGGTCGACAGGTTGTCGAGGTCGATGCGGGCGCCACCGTAGCCGCGGCCCACTCCGGTCTTGCCACCGTCGGCGCGGGTGACCGGACCACGCATCCGCAGCGGTGCGTCGAGCAGGTTACGCACCGATCGGGCCATCTCCGGACGAGGCCCTGCCACCAGTTTGGAGATCAGTTCGGTCGCCAGTTGGTCAGGATCGGAGACCGCGACGTAGCGCGGATCGGGCACGACCGTGGTTCCGGTCGGGTCGACGAAATAGAGGGTGTTGCGCTTGTAGGTCGACTGAAACTGTTGCCAGTCGAGAAAAACCCCGTTCGGCAACCGGTCGATGCGCCAGCCGCCAGGGGTTTGGACGAGTTCGATGGGACCGGGGTCGGGCAATGCCCCCTCCCCTGTCTCGAACACACCCATGTCGGACAGCGACCCCAGGATGTCCGCCCGCATGTTCACCGAAACCCGGTCCGAGGCACGGGTTTCGGTGAACACCACGCGGTCGAGCAACAGCGCGCTGCCGGCGTCGTCCCAGGCACTGGAAGCGGACTCGGTGAGAAACTGCCGGGCCGCCAGATGCCGGTTGGCGGGATCGGCAGTGGCCTTGAGGAATTCGCGCAGCAACACGTCGGGTTCCATTCCCGGCGCCGGCTTGGGCAGGTTCGGTGGGGCCGGTTTGTCGACCGTGCCGATGGCCTGCGGGGAGGACGAATTCGGGATCCCCGCACAGCCGGACACCAGCACTACCAGACCGACGATCACCACCGTCAGCAGGCGCTTCACGCGCTTTCCTCCGCATGCTCCCGGTCTCGGTTGGAGCGCTGTCGCTGTTTCTGCTGCGGCGCAACAGGTTTGAGCGGCAACGGGCTGGTGGTGACCTTGTGCCCACGTACCAGCGGCAGCGTCAGACGGAAGCAGGCACCCTTGCCCGGCTCGCCCCACGCCTCCAGTCGGCCCTGGTGCAGGCGGGCATCCTCGATGCTGATGGCCAGGCCCAGGCCGGTGCCGCCGGAGCGGCGTACCCGCGACGGGTCCGACCGCCAGAACCGGCTGAACACCAGCTTCTCCTCACCGGGGCGCAAGCCGACGCCGTAGTCGCGGACGGTGACGGCCACGGTGTCCTCATCGGCGGCCATCCGGATACGCACAGGTTTGCGTTCGGCGTGGTCGATGGCGTTGGCGATGAGGTTGCGCAGGATCCGTTCCACCCGGCGCGGATCCACCTCGGCGATCACCTCGTCGGCGGGCATGTTGACGTCCAGCTCAACCTCGGCGTCGGCAGCAAGGTGCCCGACGTTGTCCAGCGCGCTCTGCACGGTCGAGCGCAGATCGACCGATTCCACCGACAGCTCGGCGACGCCGGCGTCGTGGCGGGAGATCTCGAGCAGGTCGGCCAGCAGCGTCTCGAAGCGGTCCAGCTCGTTGACCATCAGTTCGGTGGACCGCCGCAACGCGGGGTCGAGATCCTCACTGTGGTCATGAATCAAGTCGGCTGCCATGCGCACCGTGGTCAGCGGGGTACGCAGTTCGTGGCTGACGTCAGAAGTGAAGCGGCGCTGCAGGTTACCGAATTCTTCGAGCTGCTGGATCTGGCGAGAAAGGCTCTCGGCCATGTCGTTGAACGACACCGCGAGCCGGGCCATGTCGTCCTCGCCGCGCACCGGCATCCGCTCGGTGAGATGTCCTTCGGCGAACCGCTCGGCGATCCGCGAGGCCGAGCGCACCGGCTGCACGATCTGGCGGGCCACCACGAGGGCGATGGCTGCCAGTAGGCCCAACAACACCACGCCGCCGGTCGCCATGGTGCCGCGCACCAACGAGATGGTGCTCTCCTCGTTGTTCAGCGGAAAGATCAGGTACAGCTCGAGATTGGGCACCGACGAGGATGCCGGGCTCCCGACGATCAACGCCGGCCCGGAAAACCCGTCGGTGGCCACCGTGGCGTACTGGTAGCTCACCTGCCCGGCTTTGACGAAGTCGCGCAAGGCTTTCGGCACCTGCTGCACCGGCCCCGCCGCAGCGGCTTCGCGTGGGCCGTCTCCGGGAACGATGAGCACCGCATCGAACGCACCCGCCACGTCGGCACGAGCGTCGGCCTTGCGGTCGATCAACGTGTTGCGGGCCAGCTGCAGGCTGCTGTCCAGCGAGCGGCTCTCCTCCCCGCCGACGATGCCGCCGACCGTGACGCGGGCGCGCTCGACCTCCTCGGTGGCAGCCTTGACCTTGACCTCGAGGATCCGGTCGGTGATCTGGCTGGTCAGCACGAAGCCGAGCACCAGGATCACGGCGAGCGAGAGTCCCAAGGTCAACGTGACCACTCGTAGTTGCAGCGAACGACGCCACACCAAGCTCAGCGCCCTGCCGAGTGTCCCCAATCCGCGCAACAGTGGGCCGGAACCTCCCCAGCGCCCACGGATGCGCCGTCTGGAGCTGAAGATCACGGGGGTCCGGCCTTGTATCCCACTCCTCGAACGGTCAACACCACCTGCGGGTTCTCCGGGTCTTTCTCAACTTTGGCCCGCAACCGCTGGACATGCACGTTCACCAAACGGGTGTCAGCGGGGTGGCGATATCCCCACACCTGTTCGAGCAGCACATCACGAGTAAACACCTGGCGCGGTTTGCGTGCCAGCGCCACGAGCAGGTCGAACTCCAGCGGTGTCAGCGAAATCTGCTCACCCTGACGGGTGACCTTGTGGGCCGGCACATCGATCTCGACATCGTTGATCGACAGCAGCTCGGCAGGCTCGTCCTCGTTGCGGCGCAGCCGCGCGCGCACGCGTGCGACCAGTTCCTTCGGCTTGAACGGCTTCATCACGTAGTCGTCGGCGCCGGATTCCAGGCCCAGCACCACGTCGACGGTGTCGGTCTTGGCGGTCAGCATGACGATCGGCACGCCGGAATCGGCGCGCAGCACGCGGCACACGTCGATCCCGTTCATGCCGGGCAGCATCAGGTCCAGCAGCACCAGATCCGGTCGCAGTTCACGTACCGCGGTGAGCGCCTGGCTGCCGTCGCCGATGACCGCGGTGTCGAATCCTTCACCACGCAAGACGATGGTGAGCATCTCGGCCAGCGATGGGGTCGTCATCGACGACAAGGATCCTTTGCCTCATGGTGTCCATGGTGTCACCAGATCGCGACAAAACCCGGGTACCACACGCGGGTTTCTCCGCTTTATCTGCTGCTTAGCCGAATCGCGAGGGCGGCCGGATCTACCTCCGGTCCCGCGACGGCCCACCGGCCGCACCAGTCGGCGGCCGCCAGCGCGGCATAGACCTGACCGGTGCGCAGCTGCAGCCCCCCGTCACGCTCATAGGCGTCCTTGGCGCGATCGGCCTCGGTGTTGGCCCGATGTTCGGCCCGCTGCGCGGCCAGCTCGGTCGGGACGTCCAGCAGCACCTGCCAATCCGGAGCGGGCATCTTCAGGCGCTCGAATTCCAGCTCACGCACCCAGTCCACCGCCGCGCCGTCGGCGTGCTGGTGCAGCCGGGCCGCGCTGTAGGCCGCGTTCGAGGCGACGTAGCGGTCCAGGATGACGACGTCGTAGGCCGCCAGCAGGTGCTCGATCTCCTCGCGGGCCCCGGCCCGGTCGAGCGCGAACAACGTGGCCATCGCATAGACCGAGTGGGCCAGGTCGCCGTGCGCTCCGTGCAGGGCTTCGGCCGCCAGGTCCGCAGGAACGGAGCGGTGGTACCGCGGGAACGCCAGGCTGCCCACCGACAAGTGAGCGCCCTCGAACGCCGCCCGCAGGCCGCCCGTCAAAGTGCGTTTGCCTGCGCCGTCGACACCTTCGATCGCGATGAGCACAGCAGCAGCGTAGTTCTACGGCGGCTGTCGCCCCCAATGTCACGCCAGAGTGGCGCCAGCCCTCGATCGTCACGCTGGAGTGCCAGCCGAGCGCCAGCCCGGCCATTGCCCCGGCGGGACGCAATCCGGTCTGGATCCACGTGCCTGCGCCCGGGTGATCAGCAGTGCGTGGATGTGGCCCTATTCACCGCTCAACCACCCGTACACGCGCAGGCACACCGCCCCGAACAACAGCACCGGACCGAAAACCTCCGTCAGCGGAGTCGCTCCCACCACGGCGGTGACCAGTCCGGCGACGATCGCGAAAACCAGGAACCCCAGCCGCACTGCCAGAAAGCTTCGCTCACGTAGCACCGCCCGCAATATCGGGCGCGGCACGCTGCGCACCAGCCAGACGATCACCCCGACCAGTCCGAGCTCCAGTACGGCGATGAATATCCTTGGAACCAGCGTCGATTGGGACTTCTCGTGCGTCGCCGTCACAGCGATCAACACGATGCCCAGGAGAATGACGGAGGCGGTGGAAACCCGCAGCACTCGGATCAGCGCTACCCCGATGTTGCGCCGGGCCAATTCGCCCAGCGCCGGATCCAGCCGTCCCGCCCCGAGAAATCCGTTGATCGACGTTGTCAGCTTGCCCCATTTCAGCCGGTTGACCGCCAGATTGTGGACCGCTGAGGCGTGGTCGGGTTCCAACCGCAGGGCCGCCTCGTAGTTGTCCTCGGCAGCGGTGAAACTCCGCATTGCGCGGTGGATGTCACCGCGCAGCACCAGAGCGTCCGCCGACTCCGGTTGTAGCCGCAGCGCTTCGTCGATGACATCCAGCGCGTCGCGTGGACGCCCGGCTTCGAGCAACAAGCTCGCGTAGGTGTAATGCGCGGAATGGATGTGCGGATTCTCCGTGGCCGCCCGCCACGCCATCTGCAACGCTTCCTGCCGCCGGCCCTGCCCGTTCAATGCGAGGGCGTACACGCGCATGACGTGTTCGTCGCCCGGGACGATGGCCAACGCCGCATAGGCGGCCTGTGCCGCACCGTGGTAGTCCTTCAATCCCAGGCGCGCGCGGGCGTACTGGGCCAGAAGGCCGACATGGTTGGGGTCCTCGGCCAACGCCGACTCCAGCACCTCGGCGGCACGCTGGTAATTCCTGGTGCTCAGATACGCCTCTGCGACACCACCGGGCCCTGCGCCCGCCGTCACCGAAGCTTGTTCCGCCGCATGTACTTCGCCAGGTCGTCGTAGGTGCCGTCACGGTTGCTGAACTCGACGACGTTGCGGGCAGTCTCGAACCAGGGGCCCGTCGAGGGGCGGATCTGGCCGAGCGCAGTCTCGATGTCGGACATCTGAACCGGCCTGACCTGTCCGCTGCGCAGAGACTCGGCCATCGCCAATTGCGTTGCGGTATCGCATACGTGGGCCAGGTCGGCTCCGGAGAAGCCGTCGGTCCGTTTGGCCACCGACGCGAGGTTGATTCCCTCCACCGGCCGATCCTGCAGGTGCAGCTTCATGATCGCCGCGCGGGCCTCCGCGTCGGGCAGAGACACGAAGATCATCCGGTCGAAGCGGCCGGGCCTGCGCAGCGCGGCATCGACGTCCCATGGCGCGTTGGTCGCACCCAGCACGTAGACGCCGTCGTTGGCCGATGTGGCCGAATCCAGTTCTTCCAGAAGGGCGTTCACGACGGTGCGTAGCCCGGCCGACCCGCTCAGCGCGGAACGGCGATGGCCGAGAGCATCCACCTCGTCGAAGAACAGCACGCACGGAGCATTACGCCGCGCGTTGTCGAAGATCGACCGGACGCTGTGTTCGCTCTCGCCGAGCCAGCGGGACAACACGTCGGCGATCCCGACCTGATAGAAATTTGCGCCGAGCTCGCCCGATACCGCTTTGGCGACGTAGGTCTTGCCGCAACCGGGCGGGCCGTACAGCAGCAGCCCGCCACGCGCGGACACCTTGAACGCCTTCATCAGCTCGGGATTGCGGATGGGGCCGAGCAACGAGAGCTCGAGCTGCTTCTTGACGTCGGCCATCCCGGCGATGTCGGCGAGCCGGACCGAGGTGCGCTGCACCACGTCGAAGTCGTTCTCGCTGACAGCCTCGGCGGGCTCCTCGACGAACGCAGGCTTGACGATGTCGGCGACCTGCTTCTCGGCGGCCGTCCAGTCGAACCCGCGGGCCGGCTCGGCGGGCGCCGGCGGCGCTGGGGCGGCTGCACCCGCCAGGCCGGCGCTGCACTGTTGCAGCAAGGTCACCGCCCTGGTGTTCGAGGCGTCGCGGGCCAGCACGGCACTGCAATGTGTCAACGCTTCGGCAAAGCGCTGGCGTTCGATCAACAAAGTGGCCAGATGCAGCCGCAACTCCGCCAGCTCGGGGCTGCGCTCCACAGCGGCAGCTAACTCTTCGATGACGGCTTCCTCAGCCATTGGCACCCCCGATCGACCGTTCGTGCAAATCCTATCCGGAGGGTGACGCCGCCCTTCGCGGGTAATCCGGCCTCTGGATCCCGACAAGCTAGCCATGCTTATTTTTGGGTCCGGTACGGTCTGCTGATCCCAGGAATCGCCGATGGATGAGGAAGCGGATGCACCACCACACAGGGTCCACTGCGCAGGTGGACGCAGCCACCTTGCTGGACCTGCTGCAGCAGAGGGCCGCGACGTATCAAGGCAAGGTCGCGTTCAGCTTCTCCTACCACGGCGACGACGAGAACCTCACTCAGCTGACCTATCGCGACCTGGATCGCCGGGCGCGGGCGATCGCGTCCACGCTGCAGAAACTGGGCGCTGCCGGTGAGCGCGTACTGGTGTTGTGCCGGCCGGGCCTGGATGCCATCGCTGGTTTCTTCGGTTGCATCTATGCCGGAGCTGTCGCGGTGCCGGTGCACGAACGGTTGGCGCCGCGGCTGTCGGCGGTGGTGCCCGACGCGCATGCCCGCTTCGCTTTGGCCACCGCCGAGACGCAGTCGAAGGTCAAGGCCGCGATCGACGAACTGGCCGAAGGGCGAGACCTGCAGTGGGTCCGCACCGACGAGGACGGCGACGGCGTGGGGCCGGTGCAGGACTGGGTGGCACCCGATCTGGATCCAGACGCAATCGCCATGGTGCAGTACACATCTGGGTCCACCACCACCCCGAAGGGCGTCGCACTCACCCACCGCAACCTGCTGCACAACATCGCGACGTCCAGCCAGGTGTGGGACGGCGACGACACCGCGATCAGCGTGTTCTGGCTGCCCTCGCATCACGACATGGGATTGATCGGCGGGATCCTGTCGATGCTCTACGTCGGATGCACCACACATCTGATGTCACCGTCCTCCTTCGTCAAACGCCCGATGGGCTGGCTCGAAGCGCTGTCGCGGCATCGCGCGACTTTCACCGCCGCACCGAACTTCGCCTATGACCGGTGCGTCGAAGAGAGCACCGCCGAGCAGCGCGCGGCGCTGGATCTGTCGAACCTGGCCGTGGCGATGAACGGCGCCGAGCCAGTGCAGGCCGCCACATTGGAGAAGTTCACCGAGGCGTTCGCACCGGCAGGGTTGCGGCCAGAAGCGCTGCGCCCGGTGTACGGACTCGCCGAGGCCACCCTGCTGGTGTCCGGCGGGTCGGACTCCGCACTGCCGGTCGTCGCGCACGTCGATCGCACCGGACTACAAACCGACCGCGTCATCGAGGTCGACCCCGGACATCGGTCTGCGGTCTCGCTGGTGGGGTGCGGCCGGCCCCGCGGCGGCCAAGAGGTGATCATCGTCGATCCGGTGACCCACCTGCCTTGCGGCGCAGACGAAGTCGGTGAGATCTGGATCGCCGGCCCCAGCGTCGGATGGGGCTATTGGGCGCGGCCGGATGAAACCGCGCACACATTCGCGGCGGTCCTGCCCGAGTCATCGGGCGGCCCGTTCCTGCGCACCGGGGATCTGGGGTTCCTGCGTTCGGGCGAGTTGTTCATCACCGGACGCTGCAAGGATCTCGTCGTCATCCGCGGCGGCAACTACTATCCCAACGACATCGAGCGCACAGTGCAAGGCTGCCATCCGACGCTCGTGTCCGGCCGCGGTGCGGTCTTCTCGATCACCCCGGGCCTGGGGGCTGTCGAACAGCTGGTGATCGTGCAAGAGGTCGCACGCAATCGAGACCACTCGACCGACCTCGCCCTGGTGGCCGAGTCAGTCCGCGCCGCGGTGACCGAGCGCTACGGGATCCAGCCGAATTCGGTACTGCTCGTGGAGCATCTGTCGATCCCGACGACCTCGAGCGGCAAGATCCAACGCAGTCAGTGCCGCCAACTGTTGCTCGATGACCAGATCGACCCGGTGGCGCACTGGCGTGTGCCCTCGGCGCTCGACGATCTGGACAAGGCCCGCGAGCTTGAGGCTGCGATCCAGATCGCTGAGCTGATCAAGGCCGAGGCCGCCCGCCAGCAGCAGGCCGCGGCCGCGAACTAAAGCTGGAAACACTCGCACTATTTGTTTGCTGACCGTGGTTGCCCGCCGGGCTCCCACGGCCCCGCGACGTCGTAATCCGACGGGCAATCCTCATTCCTCGTCGATGTGCGGACGGTACCGCCATCGGAGATGCCCCGACACATGATGGTCGCCGGCAGGCATCGCGCACCGGGCAACGCGGGCCCACTCACCACACTCGGCTGTCGTAACCCCTAGTCCTCCGATCGGTTCGGAGAGCAACGGGCAGCCGGCACAGCACTTGATTGAGTCGCATGAGTTATGTTGTCTGACAAATTTTTTGACAGACAACCTGATGTTTCGTGAACGTCTGTCCAATCGCACGTAGGCATCTCGCGACCTCCGCTGGAAGACGGTTCTCGGCTCCGGGTGCACCCACTCATCCCGGCTGAGCACAACCGCCGCGTCGATATAAGAAAATGTCTAATTATTAGCCCAAAACGGGCTCGAGCCGGGCGAGCAGGCGCTTCTCCGGCAGCACAGCATTGCTCGACCGAGGCAACTCTTATGCCGCCTAGGTAGATTGCCAAGAATTTGCAGACGCAACTACTTGGTTGGGCTATGGTCTGTCCGATTATTTACAGATGCGAAAGGAGATGCCGTGCATCTCGTTGCTCAGCCCCACACCGCTGTGGGTGCAAAGCAAGAAGTAACCCGTCACTGGCTGACCGCAACCGGCGTTGTCGTCGCGGCCGCCGGGATGATTGCCGCGGCCCCGGGGATCTCCCCGATCGCTGTCGGCGCCCAGCACGAAATCCAGGCCGACGCAGTGCGACTCACGGCCGGCTGGGATCCCTTCGCTCCCCTGCAGGCGGCGCTCGACACCGCCAAAGCCAACGGCAAGACTCTGGGCGACAACTTCCTGTTGGCCCCGGGCGTCGGCCTTCAACAGGCGATTGCCAACCAGATCGGTTACGCCAAGCAGCTGTTCAATGATCCGTCCAGCTTCGAGGCCGTGTCGCAGCAGTTCACCGCGAACGTGATGAAGGTGGCCACCGGCCTCACCCTGATCGGCGCGGACGAGGCCACCAAGGACGCGGTGCTCAAGCACACGCTCGGCGGCATGCACGGCATGGCGCTCGACATGTTCCCCAGCTTCTTGGAAGAAGGCGTCGACGTCGAGACCTTCTCGGCGGTCATGAGTGTGTTGGCCTCACCGCTCAGTGGCGTCCTGATCGGATTCGCCGGCCCTGTGGTCAGCCCTGCGGTCGCCCTGTTCAACAGCGCCATGGCGATTTCGAACGCACTGCAGGCCAGCGACTCAACGGCCGCACTGTCCAGCCTGCTGGGTGTACCGGCAGGCATGGTCAACGCGTTCCTCAACGGCGCCACCCTCAACCTCGACGCCCTCGCGCCGATGATCAACGATGCCGGCCTGATCAAGGACACCGTCACCGTCAGCGGGCTCAACATCGCCTTCGGTGGTCTGCTCACCCCGGGCTCCACCGATCGCAGCACCTACGAGTACACCGACGAAGACGGCAACAAGGTCACCATCCCGTCGGTCGGCGGCTCGATCTTCAACAGCATCGGGATGGGCATCAAGTTCGGTGCGCTGCCCATCTCGGTCAAGGGCGAGGCGGTCGGCCCGATCGGCGCGCTGCAGGGCCTGTCGCAGACAGTCGGCGTGCTGCTCGGCAGCGGCTGGGATGACTGGGACGGCAAGGGAAATGCCCCCGCCCCCAAGCCCCCGCTGTTCGGGCTCCACCCGCTGGCAACAGGCGACATCCTCAGCGATACCGCCGAAAGCGTCGGCGTCACCAAGCTTCGCGAAGCGCTCAAGGCCCTCGCCGTCAACGACATCGTCAAGAAGCTGCAGGGCACAGACACCGGTGCTGAGGCTGTCGCAGACAAGGCCGCCGACGGCGCGACTGCTGCCACCACGCCGTCTGACGAGGCGGCCGCGGCAACCGAGTTGACCCACACGACGGCGAACAAGATGGTGTCGGTGAGCCTGCCGACCGCCGACGCTGTAGCCACGACCGAGGTCGTCGCCAAGGCCCCCGCCGACGATGCGGCCGAAAACGCCGGTACCACAACACCGCAGAAGCTCGATGTGCTGCCGAAGTCGCCGACCACCCGGCCCGACACTTCGTTCGGCAAGAGCCAGCGTACGTTGGCCCAAGGCATCAAGGATGCAGTCAAGAACGCCCGCAACGGATTCACCGGATCCGCAACCGGCACGTCTCGGGAATCGGGCGAATCCACCTCCAGCTCCGCAGATTCGAGCACAGGAACCAATAGCTCCAGTGCCTCGAGCTCGGACAAGGGCAGCTCGCACAGCCCTGCCAAGGCCAAGGCCAAGGCCAAGGTGAAAGCCAAGGCCACCAAGGACAAGAGCAACAAGGAGTAGACCCAGCCGAGGTCACCAACCTCGCCGAGCAGAGCCAAAACTGCCCCAAATCAACCGATTTGGGGCAGTTTTGGTTCTGGTCGCGCTACTTCAGGAACTCAGTAGCGGTAGTGCTCCGGCTTGTACGGACCTTCGACGTCGACGCCGATGTACTCGGCCTGCTCCTTGGTGAGCTTGGTCAGCGTGCCGCCGAGCGCCTCGACGTGGATGCGCGCGACCTTCTCATCGAGATGCTTGGCCAGGCGGTAGACCTCGTTGTCGTACTCGTCGTTCTTGGTCCACAGCTCGATCTGGGCGATCACCTGGTTCGAGAAGCTGTTGCTCATCACGAATGACGGGTGGCCCGTGGCATTTCCGAGGTTGAGCAGGCGGCCCTCGCTCAGCACGATGATCGACTTGCCGTCCTCGAAGGTCCACTGATCGACCTGCGGCTTGATGTTGAGCCGCTTGGCGCCGGACCGCTCGAGTGCCGCCATGTCGATCTCGTTGTCGAAGTGGCCGATGTTGCCCAGGATCGCCTGGTCCTTCATCGCCTTCATGTGCTCGAGCAGGATGATGTCCTTGTTGCCCGTCGAGGTCACGACGATGTCGGCCTGGGAGATCGCGTCCTCCACGGTCACGACGTCGAAGCCGTCCATCAGCGCCTGCAGCGCGTTGATCGGATCGATCTCGGTGACCTGCACGCGGGCGCCCTGCCCGGCCATCGACTCGGCACAGCCCTTGCCGACGTCGCCGTAACCGCAGATCAGCACCTTCTTGCCGCCGATCAGCACGTCGGTGCCGCGGTTGATGCCGTCGATCAGGGAGTGGCGGGTGCCGTATTTGTTGTCGAACTTGCTCTTGGTGACCGAGTCGTTGACGTTGATTGCCGGGAACGAGAGCTCGCCCGAGGCGGCGAACTGATACAGCCGCAGCACTCCGGTCGTGGTCTCCTCGGTGACACCCTTGACCGACTCGGCGATCTTGGTCCACTTGTCCTTGTCGGTCTCGAAGCGCTGGCGCAGCACCCCGAGGAAGACCTTCCACTCCGCGGAGTCGTCGTCCTCGGCGGGCGGCACCACGCCGGCCTTCTCGTACTGCGCGCCGCGCAGCACCATCATGGTGGCGTCACCGCCGTCGTCGAGGATCATGTTCGCCGGCTCACCCTCCCAGGTGAGCATCTGCTCGGCCGCCCACCAGTACTCCTCCAGCGTTTCGCCCTTCCAGGCGAAGACCGGGGTGCCCTTGGGCTCTTCAGGAGTGCCGTGCGGGCCGACGACGACGGCCGCCGCGGCGTGATCCTGGGTGGAGAAGATGTTGCAGGAAGCCCAGCGAACCTCGGCGCCGAGAGCCACCAGCGTCTCGATCAGCACCGCGGTCTGCACGGTCATGTGCAATGAGCCGGAGATGCGTGCACCCTTGAGCGGCTGTACGTCGTGGTACTCGCGACGCAGAGCCATCAGGCCTGGCATCTCGTGTTCGGCCAGGCGGATCTCCTTGCGGCCGAAATCGGCCAGAGACAGGTCGGCCACCTTGAAGTCGATGCCGTTTCGGCTGTCGGCCTTCAACTCGGTCATGTAGAGCCCTCTTTCATTCGTGATTGCTTGCCAGCGCACGCGGGCGCCAAGCGGCCACGCCACGTGCCGATACCTCTAGCCTGCGGGCTCGCGGGACAGGCGCTCATGCGATTCAAGCGGCGGCGCACTGACAGCTATGGGGTATCTATGACACCGTAGCGCTCTGCGAATGGCGTCATGAGTCGGGCCAGGTCACCGGCCACATCATGATCGGCCTCGGGGGGCATGGAGACGTAGCTCATCGCCAGCCGCACGATCGCCCGGGCCAGTACCCCGGCGTCCTCGTCGCTGGCCTTCATCCAACTGTTCTGGAAGGTTCCGGTCAGCCGGGCCGAGCACCGGCTGATGATCGGCCCGCTGCCGGTGGTGATGATCTGCAGCAGGTCGGGTTTGGAAGCGCCGGTCAACAGCGAGATCACCAGCGGATCGGCGGCGGATTCGAGAAAGAAGGCCCGGAAGCCTTCCAGGAACGCCGCGTGCACCTCCCCGACGTTGTTGTTGATCGCGTCGTCGACGGCGTCGACGAGCCGGTCTGCCAGGCGCATGGCATATCCCTCGGCCAAGCCCTGGCGCGACCCGAACTCGTTGTAGATCGTCTGGCGACTGATTCCGGCGACCTGCGCCACATGCGACAGCGTGATGGCCGACCAGTCCCGGGTCAGGAGCAATTCGCGCATACCGTCGAGGATCGAATCCCGCAGCAGCACGCGCGACGCTTCCGCGTACGGGATGCGCTGCTTTTCTCGCGGTCGACTCACACGGGCGACAATATCGCTTTCCCGTCCGGTTTCGAGCACGTCGCTCGACATGGTCAAGGCCGCACAACCTCGACCATGTCGAAATCGGCCTTCGCCGCACCGCAGTCTGGGCAGCTCCAGTCATCAGGGATCTCGTCCCAGCGGGTGCCCGGAGCGATGCCGTCCTCGGGCCATCCCTTGGCCTCGTCGTACTCGAATCCGCACTGAACACAGACGAACAGCTTGTAACCCTGGCTCATTTCTTCACCTCCATCGGTTCGAAATCGATCTTCTCCCGCACCGCGCAGTCCGGGCAGCACCAGTCATCGGGCACCCGATCCCATGCGGTTCCAGCCGGGAAGCCTTCTCGCGGAGCGCCTTTCGCTTCGTCGTAGACGTAGCCGCACCCGGGGCACTCGTAGGCGCTCATGCTCCAGCCCTCGGCTCCTCGCTCAAGCGCTCGTCGGCGGCCCCCTCACCGGCGCCGTACCGGGCCAACACCTTCTCCCGCAGCCGCGGGGCGATGTTCACCTTGGTGATGTCACCCTCGTAGTGCTCCAGCACCCGATGGTCCATCACCTTGCGCCACAACGGCGGCAGGTACGTGAGCCCGATCAGCGACGCGTAGCCGCTCGGCAGGTTGGGTGCGCCGTCGATGCTGCGCAAAGTCTGGTACCGGCGTGTCGGATTGGCGTGGTGATCGCTGTGACGCTGCAGGTGGTACAGGAACAGGTTGGTCACGATGTGGTCGGAGTTCCAGCTGTGGACCGGGGCGCAGCGCTCATACCGGCCGCTCGCGGTCTTCTGCCGCAATAGTCCGTAGTGCTCCAGGTAGTTCACCGACTCCAGCAGGCTGAAACCGTAGATGGCCTGAATCAGCATGAACGGGATGACGCCGAGACCGAAGATCGCGATCAGCGCCCCCCAGAACACCACCGACATCGCCCAGGCGTTGAGCACGTCGTTCGACCAGTGCCACGGCGAGCGGTCCTGCCGGCGCAGTCGCTGGGCCTCCAGCTCCCACGAGGAGTGCAGGCTGCCGAACACGCTGCGCGGCAAGAACTCCCAGAAGGTCTCACCGAAGCGCGCCGACGCGGGGTCCTCGGGCGTGGCCACCCGCACGTGATGGCCACGGTTGTGCTCGATGTAGAAGTGGCCGTACCAGGTCTGGGCCAGCGTGATCTTGGACAGCCAGCGTTCCAGCGAGTCGCGCTTGTGCCCCATCTCGTGTGCGGTGTTGATGCCCACCCCTCCGAGCACCCCCACCGACAGGGCGATGCCGATCTTGGCCGGCCAGCCCAGCCCGCCGTCGAACCCGAGCCAGCTGAGATCGGACGCCGTGAACAGATAGGCACCCATGATCACGCTCGCGTACTGGAACGGGATGTAGACGTACGTGCAGTACCGGTAGTACTTGTCGTTCTCCAGCCGCTCCATCACCTCATCGGGCGGGTTCTGCCCATCGGGGCCGAAACGCAGATCCAGCAGCGGCAGCAGGACGTAGAGCAGGATCGGTCCGATCCACAGCGGTACCTGTGCTGCGACGTGCCAACCGGCCTGATTGAGCGCCCACACCAGCGGAAGCATCACGAAGATCGCCGTCGGGGCGATCAGCCCCATCAGCCACAGATGCCGCTTCTTGTCTCGCCACTGTCCGACGTCTGAGACGTCCGGTCCGTTCGAGAGTTCGGCCACCACGATGAGCCTCCTTGTGTGAGTGCTGTCACTGCGATGACTTGACTATATGCGCCTCGTTGTCGTGTGTCTAGACATCAAGGCAGTATTTGTAAACCACAATGAGTGCAGCAGGTCACAGTCGGGAAGGACAGTCGGGAAGGAACGGGTCCGCAGAGGCGGGGCTCAAACGGTGGTGACGCCCCGGTTGGCGAGCGCAGAGTGGCGCCGGCCGTATGCGAAGTACACCAGGACGCCGATCGCCATCCACAGCAGGAACCGGATCCAGGTCAACCCGGTCAGGTTGAGCATCAGCCACAAGCACGCCAGGATCGCGGCGATCGGCAGGATCGGCACCCCTGGCACGCGGAATCCGCGCGGCAGGTCGGGCCGGGTCCGGCGGAGCACGATGACGCCCGCCGAGACCAATACGAAGGCGAACAACGTGCCGATGTTGACCATCTCTTCGAGGCGCCCCATCGGAAACACCGACGCGGCGATCGCCACCAGCGCACCGACGATCACGGTGATCCGGACCGGCGTCCCGTGGCTACCGGTGACGGCCAACTTGCGGGGCAGCAGGCCGTCGCGCGACATCGCGAACAACACCCGGGTCTGTCCGAGCATCAGCACGATCACCACCGTGGTGAGGCCGGCCAGTGCTCCGACCGAGATCACCTTCGCCGCCCAGTGCACCCCGTTGGCATCGAATGCCGTGGCCAGGTTGGCGTGGCCGTCCGGCGCATCCCGCAACACGGTGTAGGACACCATGCCGGAGAGCACCACCGACACCGCGACATAGAGCACCGTGACGATGCCGAGCGAGGCCAGGATGCCGCGCGGCACGTCGCGTTGCGGATCGCGTGTCTCCTCGGCCGTCGTGGCGACGACGTCGAACCCGATGAAGGCGAAGAACACGATCGAGGCGCCGGCCAGCACGCCGTACCAGCCATAGTGGCTCCCCTCGGCCCCGGTCAACAATGAGAACAACGACTGGTCGGCCCCGCTGGCACTCTCACCGGCCTGGTTCGGCGGGATGAACGGGGTGTAGTTGGCGACGTCGATGTAGAACGCGCCGACCACCACCACCAACAACACCACCCCGACCTTGATGGCCGTGATCAGCAGACTGAACAGCGCCGAGACCTTGGTGCCGATCGCGAGCAGGATCGTCACGAACACGATGATCAGCAGTGCGCCCCAGTCGACCTCCACACCTGCGAAATCGGCTATGCCGCCGCCGAATCCGAACACCGTCCCGAGGTAGCTCGACCACCCCTTGGCCACCACCGCTGACGCGACGGCGAACTCCAGGATCAGATCCCACCCGATGATCCATGCCGCGAACTCACCGAACGTGGCATACGAGAATGTGTAGGCGCTGCCGGCCACGGGCACTGTCGAGGCGAACTCCGCGTAGCACAAGGCGGCCAAACCGCATGCCACAGCCGCGATCACGAACGCGATCGAGATCGCGGGCCCCGTCAAGTTCCCCGCGGTGGAGGCGGTGATGGTGAAGATGCCGGCACCGATCACCACCGACACCCCGAAAACCGTCAGGTCCCACCAGGTGAGGTTCTTGCGGAGCCGGGTCGAGGGCTCGTCGGTGTCGGCAATGGACTGCTCGACAGACTTCGTTCGCCGAAGGGCAGACATAGGTAGTGACGCCTCTCGTCGTGGCCGGGTCACGCCATGTTCCCATCGCGGTGGCGTCGAGACGGGTAGGACCCGCAAACTGCCGCCCAACTGTGCCCTTGGGCAGGAATGGGACCTACGTCACACTTGGCCTTGATCGTGATACGGTTCGCGCGTGGCCGACCTTCCGTACTTCGACCTGCTGATTGATGAACGGCAGGACGGCGGTGAAAGCGGCCAACTGTGGAAGGACCAGGTGCACTGGGGCTATTGGGAGGACCCCAGCACTGCGGATGGCACACCGGGTGACTATGTCGCCGCCATGGAGCAGATGAATGTCGTATTGCTCGAGGCCGCAAAGGTTTCCGATGGACAGAAGCTGCTCGACGCCGGCTGCGGTTTCGGCGGGACGATCCAGCAGATCAACCGCACCTTCTCCGGTATGGACCTCACCGGCCTGAACATCGACCCGCGCCAACTCCAGGCCGCCGAGGCCCAGGCTGTTCCGGTCGACGGCAACAAGATCGGCTGGGTGGAAGCCGATGCCTGCCGGCTGCCGTTCGAAGACAACTCGTTCGACCGGGTCCTGGCCGTCGAGTGCATCTTTCACTTCCCGTCCCGCGAGAAGTTCCTCGCCGAAGCGGCGCGGGTGCTCAAGCCCGGCGGCTACCTGGCGGTGTCGGACTTCGTGCCCACCCTGTCGTTCTTCGGCAAGACACCGTTCTGGATGGTCATCCGGACCCGGATCGCGAAGTCCTACGGCACGCTCGGCAGCGTTCCGTTGCGGGGCTATAAATCCATGGGCAAGCGTGCGGGCCTTGCCCTCGAGGCGAACCGCAACATTCGGAAGAACACGTTGCCCACCTACCCCTTCATATTGAAGTTCTGCCGCGAGCAGGGATCAGCGGATGCGCAGAAGGTTCTATCGGTGGGTACCCGCTGGATGAAGTGGCTGTCCAAGCTCGGCTTCATTCAGTACCGGGTTTACACCTTCCACAAACCGGTCTGAAAGCGGACACACGTCAGAGGGTCGGCAGGAATTCGGCGAGCGCCAGGATCATGAGCACCACCAGCGCCAGCCCGATGAGGCCGCCGACGGGAATCATGGCCATGCACACCACCACCCACACCAAAAGTCGCGGCCATTCGAACGGCTGGTTGCCGACCACGCCACCACGGCGCTCCCGCAGTATGTGGTAGGTCGCCCATACCCCTGCTCCGGCAGCAGCGGCCGCGATGATCCGCGCTCCGTCGGGAGTGATCACCACGGCAACGGCCGCCATGATCGCGGTGGCGGCAAGTCGAGCCCAAACCGTCGTCCGAATCTCGGCAAGTTGCGAGACGGTCGCACTTTCGAACAATCGATTCGGCTCACCACGGTAGCGCGGTAATCGACCGTCGATACCCAGCGCCCGCCAGATCCAACGCGACCAGACCGACCGAAGTCCGAGACGATCGGCTACTCGCCGAGCATCCGCGGCCGACTCGGCCATCATCTGCCGCGAGTATTCACTCCGCCAGTAGGCGGACTTGA
Source organism: Mycolicibacterium senegalense (assembly GCF_019645875.1). Classification (GTDB taxonomy): domain Bacteria; phylum Actinomycetota; class Actinomycetes; order Mycobacteriales; family Mycobacteriaceae; genus Mycobacterium; species Mycobacterium senegalense. The sequence goes on from NZ_CP081000.1 coordinate 4,322,664, forward strand.
AGGTTCGGCGTGGCACCTGGAACTCGCGTGCGAACGCCCTTGGCGGGGTGAATATCTCACCCATCAGCCATCGGAGAAAGAGCGGGAACATCACCGCGTACACAGCCCGCTTCCACCGCCCCGAGTACTGAACACGCTCAGCCAAATGGTCGTCGGCAAACGAAATATGACGGGCTTCCTCCGCCAGGTGGATATAGATGATCCGGTTCAACAGCGGCGGCATTCGTCGGTTCCCGCGCAAGAGAAGCGTCTGCTGAAAGTGCACCGGCTGTTCACCGCCGAGCACACCGATGAAAAGCAGGACACTCAGATATCCGCTGATGAAACCCACGAGAGGGCCCAAGATTCGAGACATCCGCCGCATGCCAGGAACGTCTTGACCGTTGCGATTGATGAATTCCTGAAACATCTGAATGTGGTTACATTCGTCTGTTACCTCATGCATCAGATACCGAAAAACCGGATCGGAATTGGGCAGTTTCCCCGCGTAATGCACCACGCCGCGAATCAGGATCATCTCGAACTGGATCCCGACCTTGAAGGTATTGGCGGTAATCCATCTTCCCATGTCCACACGCTTTTGAAGCGGTTGCTCGGCGTACCACGCGGTCGCCGCCAGCGGGCTGGCATCAACGCGGAGCTCCCAGCGAGGATCATCGGCATCGAGGGCATTCTCGGTTGCGTCCCAATCGATATCGATGAATGGATCGAACCGTAGTCGGGTCGTCGCGAAGGAGAGGGCCTCCACCACGGGAGGGTGCAAGTGCTCTGCCGTGTCATCCGCGTCGCCGACCGTCGTCATTTCCCCATCCGTTGACATGTGAGTTTCCCGAAGAGGGTAGCAACCTGAGAGCTGCATCACACTCTTAGCCACGGCATTGTGCCATGAGTTGTTGCAGGCCCCATAGCAGAGGCATGGCAAATGACGTTGCCGCTCATTCCGGCTCGGTTCACGCCAGGTTCGCAGTACCGTAGCCGTCTAATGAGCACCGATCACCACACTTCGCGAAACCATGCAGTCGTCGTCGGGGGGAGCATCGCCGGCCTGTGCGCCGCGCGGGTACTCGCCGATCACTACGATCGCGTCACCGTCTACGAACGTGACGAACTGCCTGACGAGCCGGTGAACCGCAGCGCCATCCCGCAGGGGCAGCACGTCCACCTGCTGATGGCCCGAGGGGCCGACGAGTTGGAGGCGCTGTTTCCCGGATTGCTCGGCGACATGGTGGCTGCGAACGTTCCGGTGGTCGAGAACCGACCGCGCTCTATTCACTTCGAAGCCGGCGGCCATCTGCTCGGCACCGGTCAGACGCTTGAGTCCAACTTCACCGCCTACGTGCCCAGCCGCGGGCAGCTCGAATGGCAGATACGCCGACGGGTGTCGGATTTGCCGAACGTGCAGGTCCTGCGCCGCGGGGTGAGCGAGCCGCAATACGACCCGGGTGCCGCACGAGTGACCGGGCTGGTGCTCGACGATGGTGAAAAGGTCGAGACCGACATGGTGGTCGACGCGTCCGGGCGCGGCAGTCGGCTGCCGGTGTGGATGGAGCAGTGGGGCTTCGAGCGACCGCCCGAGGAATCGATCAAAGTCGGCGTTACCTATGCGTCACAACGCGTCAGAATCCCGGCCGAGCTCATCACCGAGAAGATGGTCGTCGTCAGCGCGGCGCACGACAGCGGTCTGGGCATGGGCATGTTGTTCCACGAGGACGGTATCTGGACGGTGACGGCGTTCGGCGTCGCCAAGGCCGAGCCGCCGAATGATTTCGCCGGGATCAAACGGCTGGGTGAGACCGCCCTGCCACCGCACCTCGCGACTGCGCTACGCGCCGGCGAGGCAGTGGGCGGGATGAACTTTCACCGCTACCCGGTCAGTAAGTGGCGCCGGTACGACAAACTCAGCCGGTTCCCGGACGGAATCTTCCCCTTCGGCGACGCGGTGGTCAGCCTGAACCCGACGTACGGCCAGGGCGTGACCATGTCGACCGTGCAGGCCGCCAACCTGCGCCAGGTGCTCGCCGAAGGAACCCAGGACCTGATTCCCCGGCTGGCGAGGCGAACCGCGAGAACCACTTACCCGGTGTGGACCATGAACTCGGTCGCCGACCAGGTCAAGCACGGGGCCGAGGGCGACCGCGCGTTCTGGTTCAGCCCGCTGTTCGGTCTCTTCGACCAATTCCTGGGCGCGGCTGAGACGGATCCCGTACTGGCCGAGTGGTTTCTGCGGCGCACGAGCATGCTCGACAGCCTCTGGCTGACACCACCGCCCCGCATCGTCGGACGTGCGATCCGCCACAACATCAAGGCCTGGCTGGCCGAACGCCGTCGCCCCGACCGCTCCGAGGCAGCCCTCGCCGCCCGCGACTGAGCCGTCAGATCCCGATGGTGACGCGGAACAACTTCGTCGGCTCGGCGGCCGTCAGCCGGATTGGGCCGTCCTGCGCCGCCACCCACGCCGCCGCGCCGCGCTCCACGGTCAGCTTGTCGTCGTCGGCGTAGATCACCGCCGCACCTTCGGTGCACAACAACAGCTGCGGCCCGTCGTGGTGGGAGCGCACGTCGATCTCGTCACCGAGACGGTCACCCTCGACCGACAGCACCGAAACCGCGAATTCCTGCGCCGGTGTCTGGTAAATGGTTTCCGGTCCGTCCGTGACGGTTTCCGGCCTCAGCCGCTCATCGGGGGTGGGCGTGAAGTCCAGCACCCGCAGGAGTTCGGGGACATCGACGTGCTTCGGGGTCAACCCTCCGCGCAGCACGTTGTCGGAGTTGGCCATCACCTCGACGCCGACCCCGTGCAGATACGCGTGCAGGTTGCCCGCGGGAAGATAGATGCCTTCCCCGGGCTGCAGGCTGATGCGGTTGAGCAACAAGGACGCCAGCACGCCGGCATCTCCCGGGTAGCGCTCCCCCAGCTCCAGCACCGTTTTGACCTCGGCGGCGAATTTCTTTTCCCCGGAACGGATGTAGTGCACCGCTCCGTCGAGAACAGCTGGAACCAAAACGTCGAGATCAGGCTGGGGCGCGGTGATCCAGGTGGTGAACAACGCCCGCAACCCGTCGGCGTCGGATTGATCGGAGAGCAGGTTGATGAACGGGTCCAGGTCCGAGACCGCCAGTGCGCGCATCAACTCGACGGTGTGATCCACCGGCCGGAAACCGGCCAGTGCATCGAATTGCCCTAAGGCGACCAACAATTCGGGTTTGTGGCTTCGGTCGCGGTAGTTGCGGATCGGCGAGGACACCGGAATCTCAAGTCGGTCCTCGCGGTCGAAACCCTCTCGGGCCTGGACGGCACTGGGGTGCGCCTGCAACGACAACGGTTCGTCGGCAGCCAGCACCTTGACCAGGAAAGGCAACGCATCACCGAATCGGGCGATCGCCACGGTCCCCAATTGGCCCTCGGGGTCGTCGTGCACTGCCTGCAGCAGCGATTCTTCACCGTGCTCGGTCTGCAGCCACGCCGGGTCGCCCGGATGCGCTCCGAGCCAGAGTTCGGCCTCCGGATGGATTGTCGGGCTGGGCCTTCCGGTGAATTCAGCGATTGCCGTGCGCGAACCCCAGGCATAGGTCCGCACCGCTCCCCGTAGCAGATGCACTTCTTATCCTCGAACCAGTTTCAAATACACGGCCGTCATCTCCATTCGGACAGCCAGGATCGCCAGTTGTTGTTCGGGGCGCCCGACCGGCAGGGTCGCCCCGGCCGGCTCCGGCACGTCCTCGGCGCCGATCACCGCGACGTCGTCGAAGCCGCTCACCCGTGCGCTCACCGCTTGTCGTTCGGTGTCGGTGATCAAGGCGAAGGTGCGCATCCGTCGCGGGAGCGGCCCGTCGATCTGTTCGTCATGGAACAGCGATCGCTTCCCGGGCGTCCCGGCCGCCCCGCTGCCCATCGCGGCGAGCACATCACCGAGCCCGGCCGCGGCCACCACTTCTCCGGCCAGTCGCAGCATCGCCGCCGCACCGTGCCGGGCGAGTGCCAACGTGGCCGGATTGTCGCCGGCGAGCACCACGGCGCTGTCCGACATCCGCTCGGCCAATGTCTTGGCCGGGTTGGTGAAAAGGTCTCGTGCCGCGCTGTTACGCAACGCCTCGGCGTCCAGTTCATCGGCAAGCGCGGCCAGATCCACGCGCATACCCGAATCCACCACATGCAGTGCCGCCAGGCCGGCGGCCAGATACCGCGTCAGCCCGAAATCGTCGGGCACCCACAGCCGGGGTGCGAGCACCACCGCCCGGCCGGCCGCCACGTCGCGCAGCGGCCCCTCGTGCGGCGCCACGATCAGCACCCGGGCTCCCCGGCGCACGCCGGTGGCCGCCGCATTCACCAGAGCCGGGTCGCCCGGATCGTCGCCTGCCACGATCAGTACGTCCAGCGCCCCGAGCCACGGCGGGGCCTGAGCTGCCACCACGATGGGCGCCGAGACCGACGCGCCGAGCGCGGCGGCGAGCATCGCGCCGGCGTTCTCCGCGGTGCCGCGACCGGCAACCCAAATCACCGTGCGCGGTGGATGATTCGCCCGCAACGAATCCAGCACGCCTTCGGCCAGGGCCGCAGCGGTGGCCCGCACCTGTGCGCCGGCCATGGCCGAGGCCCGCAGCAGACCGTTGCGGTCGGCGGCGAGCAGTCCGTCGCCGTCGTCCAGGTCGACCGCAGCGTCCACGGCGTTCACGGCACCGGCTCGCTCACCCCACGGATCTCTGCCGAGACTCTGTCGACGAGCGCGGCGACGTCCTCGGCGGTGCGTGCCTCCACGTTCAGCCGCAGCAGCGGTTCGGTGTTCGACGTGCGCAGGTTGAACCAGCGGCCGTCACCGAGGTCGACCGTCACGCCGTCGAGGTGATCGATGGACTGGATCGAGCCGGCGAACGACTTGAGCACGGTGTCGACACAGGCCGGGGCGTCGGCGACGGTGAAGTTGATCTCCCCGGACGCCTCGTATCTCTGGTAGTCGGCCATGAACTCCGACAGCGGCCGATCCTGCTCGCCCAGTGCGGCCAGCACGTGCAGGGCCGCGAGCATTCCGGAATCGGCGCCCCAGAAGTCACGGAAGTAGTAGTGGGCCGAGTGCTCCCCGCCGAAGATGGCACCGGTTTCGGCCATCAGCGCCTTGATGTAGGAGTGTCCGACCCGGGAGCGCACCGGGGTGCCGCCGCGCTCGACCACCAGTTCGGGAACGGCGCGCGAGGTGATCAGATTGTGAATCACCGTGGCTCCGATTTCACGCTTGAGCTCACGGGCTGCCACCAGCGCGGTCACTGCCGACGGTGACACCGGACGGCCGAGTTCGTCGACCACGAAGCAGCGGTCGGCATCCCCGTCGAACGCCAACCCGATGTCGGCGCCGGTGGCCAACACGTGGGCCTGCAGGTCGACGAGGTTGGCCGGGTCCAGTGGATTGGCCTCGTGATTGGGGAAGCTGCCGTCGAGTTCGAAAAACAGCGGGAGCACCGTGGCACCGGGGATCGGCCCGAGCACCGCGGGAGTGGTGTGTCCGGCCATGCCGTTGCCCGCGTCGACAGCGATGCGAAGCGGCCGCAGCGAGCTGAGGTCGACCAGTGAGCGAAGGAAGCTGCCGTAGTCCGACAACACGTCGCGGTCGGACACCGAACCGGCGGGCCCGCCGAACGCCGGCACGCCGGCGATCACCTCATCTGAGATGGTGGCCAGCCCGGTGTCCTTGCCGACCGGCTTGGCCCCGGCCCGACACAGCTTGATCCCGTTGTAGGCGGCGGGGTTGTGGCTCGCGGTGAACATCGCGCCCGGACAATCCAGCAGGCCCGATGCGAAGTACAGCTGGTCGGTGGAAGCAAGGCCGATCCGGACCACGTCGAGGCCCTGGGCGGTGACTCCGTCTGCGAATGCGGCGGCCAGCGCCGGCGAACTCGCCCGCATGTCGTAGCCGATCACCACCTGCGCGGCGCCCTCGGCGCGGACCAGACGAGCGAAGGCACTGCCGACTTCGGACACGAACGCCTCGTCGATCTGACTCCCGACCAGCCCCCGGACGTCATAGGCCTTGATGACATCGTGAACAGCCGCCGCTGGCCTAGACATATTGCTCCTTGTGAAACGGATTCGTTGGCGCCAGCCTAGCCGTCGGGAAGCCTCGACACGTTCACTACTCGTGGCCCGGCCGTCGTCTAATCAGGTCTTAACCAGGCCTAGTCGCTGGGGTCCGGCAACACCCGCAGGTGGCCGCGACGGCGTCCGTTGGTTTCGGCGGGACGCGCCGGTGGCGCTGTCACCGCACTGGTGGCCAGGCCCGTGGTGGGATCGGAGAATCCGGCTACCACACCGCCGCGGGGAACGGCGCCGGGCTGGCCTTCGCGGACCGCATCGGCCAGCGCCACCAGATCGTCTTCATCGGGATGGGTGGGCAGCGGCCCCGCGTGGCGGACCAGCTCCCAGCCGCGCGGAGCGGTGATACGGCCGGCGTGGCCGACGCACAAATCCCAGGAGTGGGGCTCAGAAACCGTGGCCAATGGTCCGACTACCGCCGTGGAGTCGGAGTAGACAAAAGTCAGCGTCGCCACGGCATAGTGCGGGCACCCGGGCCGGCAGCAGCGACGGGGAACATTCACGCTCCAGAGATTACTTTGGACGGTCGCTGTGCGGTGCCGGACACGCGCAGCCGGCGGGGCCCCGATCCCGAACCGTTACGATCATCGGCGTGGCCCAGCGCAACCCATGGCGATCGCGTCGCGGCCGCGATATGCGCGGGCCGCTGCTTCCACGCTCGGTTCCCGGCTGGCGCAGTCGGGCCGAGAGGTTCGACATGGCGGTATTGGAGGCCTACGAACCCATCGAACGGCGGTGGGCGTCGCGGCTGAGAGAACTCGACGTCGCCGTCGATGAGATCCCGCGGATGTCCCCGAAAGATCCGGACAGTGTGCAATGGCCGCCTGAGGTCATCGCCGACGGACCGATCGCCCTGGCTCGGTTGATACCGGCGGGGGTCGACGTCAGAGGAAATGCGACCCGGGCTCGAATTGTCTTGTTCCGCAAGCCCATCGAGCGCCGGGTCAAAGGATCCGATGAGCTTGCTGATCTGCTGCATGAAATCCTGGTGGCCCAGGTGGCCACCTATCTGGGAGTTGAACCGTCAGTCATCGACCCAACGATCGACGACGACTGACGTCAGGAGCGTCAGATGATGCCGCGTTTGAGCCGGCGACGCTCCCGTTCGGACAGCCCTCCCCAAATACCGAAGCGCTCGTCGTGCGCGAGCGCGTATTCCAGGCATGCGTCCTTCACTTCGCAGCCCTGGCAGATGCGCTTGGCCTCGCGGGTAGACCCGCCCTTCTCCGGGAAGAACGCCTCCGGGTCGGTCTGTGCGCACAGCGCACGTTCCTGCCATTGGTCGTCTTCGGTTTCCGGATCAACATCGATGTGCTCGGGTACCAAACTCAGCTGTGGACGTCCTGGAATTCCCAGCGGTGTCGGCCCGGCGTTGATGTGCGGTGCGTTGTCTACCGAGCCGAGTAGCCGGTTGTCGAACCGGACCACACGATCGAAATCGCCGCTCTCATAAGACATTATCCCCCGCCTCCTCACTCGGTCTCGTAGATCCTAAGTGGAGCCCCACTATTGCGATGTGCGGTCACCCCATTCGAACAGTTGATCGAATCTCGGTCCGCGACACCGGAATCGGTCACCAACCGGGAAATGACACATCTGTGATTACACACGTGTTAGCTGCCGGGGTCAAGCGCCAGGACGCGAATTCATACCATCCCGTAATGTCAAATCGGCGCGTCGCGACATCGGCGTGTCCTGCCCGTGACGACGTCGTTTCCATCCGCGCGCCCTCAGCGCTTAGGGTCGGACGTTGTGAAGATCACCGTTCTGGTCGGCGGCGTCGGAGGCGCCCGGTTTTTGCTGGGGGTACAGCACCTGTTGGGCCTGGGCCAGTTTGCCGGCGGCGACAGCAAGCATGAACTCACCGCGATCGTGAACGTCGGCGACGACGCCTGGATGCACGGCGTCCGGATCTGCCCCGACCTCGACACCTGCATGTACACCCTGGGCGGCGGCATCGATCCCGAACGCGGCTGGGGCCACCGGAACGAGACCTGGCACGCCAAGGAAGAGCTGGCCGCCTACGGCGTGCAACCGGACTGGTTCGGCCTGGGTGACCGGGACCTGGCCACCCACCTGGTCCGCACCCAGATGCTGCGCGCCGGCTACCCTTTGTCACAGGTCACCGAGGCATTGTGCAAGCGCTGGTCACCGGGGGCACAGTTGTTGCCCGTCACCGATGACCGCAGTGAGACCCACGTGGTGGTCACCGACCCCACCGACGGCGAACGGCGGGCCATCCACTTTCAGGAATGGTGGGTGCGCTACCGCGCGCAGGTGCCCTCGCACAGTTTCGCGTTCGTGGGCGCAGAACAGGCAACGGCCGCCCCGGGTGTCACCGAGGCGATCGCGGACGCCGACGTGGTGTTGCTGGCACCGTCGAACCCCGTCGTGAGCATCGGACCGATCCTGCAGATCCCCGGGATCCGTGGCGCACTGCGTTCGACCAAAGCGCCGGTGATCGGCTACTCCCCCATCATCAACGGAAAACCGTTGCGCGGCATGGCCGATGAGTGCCTGTCCATCATCGGTGTGGAGTCCACCTCACAAGGCGTCGGACAGCACTTCGGCGCCCGTTCGGGCACCGGAATCCTGGACGGCTGGCTGGTGCACGAAGGCGATCACGCTGATATCGAGGGCGTTCAGGTACGCGCGGTGCCGCTGCTGATGACGGACCCGGCCACCACCGCCGAGATGGTGCGGTCCGGCCTGGACCTGGCTGGCGTCGCGCTGTGAGCACCGAACACGGATCTGCCGACCGCGTCGAGATCCTGCCGGTACCAGGGCTTCCGGAGTTCCGCCCCGGTGATGACCTGGCCGCCGCGCTCGCCGCGGCGACACCGTGGCTGAAAGACGGCGATGTGCTGGTGGTCACCAGTAAGATCGTCTCCAAGTGCGAAGGCCGCATCGTCACCGCTCCATCCGATCCGGAGGAGCGGGACACCTTGCGGCGCAAGCTCATCGACGCCGAAGCCGTCCGGGTGCTGGCCCGTAAGGGCCGAACCCTGATCACCGAGAACGCCATCGGGCTGGTCCAGGCCGCCGCCGGGGTGGACGGTTCGAACGTCGACTCGAACGAATTGGCCCTGCTTCCGGTGGATCCCGACGGCAGTGCCCGGGCGCTGCGCGAAGGCCTGCGTGAGCTACTCGGCGTCACCGTCGGTGTGGTGATCACCGACACGATGGGCCGCGCGTGGCGCAACGGCCAGGCCGATTTCGCCATCGGCGCCTCCGGGCTCACCGTGTTGCACGGTTACGCGGGCGCCCGCGATCGGCACGGTAACGAATTACTGGTCACCGAGGTGGCTGTGGCCGACGAGATCGCGGCCGCGGCCGATCTGGTCAAGGGCAAGCTGACGGCGATCCCGGTCGCGGTGGTGCGCGGGCTGGAGCTGACCGACGACGGGTCCAACGCGGGCACGTTGCTACGGGCGGGCGAGGAAGACCTGTTCTGGCTCGGCACCGCCGAGGCAATCCAGCTGGGACGCAACCAAGCCCAGCTCCTGCGTCGCTCGGTGCGAACCTTTTCCGACGAACCGGTCGATCACGCACTCATCGAAGCCGCCGTCGGCGAGGCCCTCACCGCGCCCGCGCCACACCACACCCGGCCGGTGCGTTTCGTCTGGGTGCAGGACGGCGCCACCCGCATGCGCCTGCTGGACCGGATGAAAGACAAGTGGCGCGCCGACCTCACCGGCGACGGCCGCGACCCGGAGTCCGTCGAACGACGCCTCATGCGCGGCCAGATCCTCTACGACGCGCCGGAATTGGTGATTCCGTTCCTGGTCCCCGACGGCGCTCACAGCTATCCCGACGCGGCCCGCACCGAGGCCGAGCACACCATGTTCACCGTCGCCGTCGGCGCTGCCGTGCAGGCTCTGCTGGTGGCGTTGGCGGTGCGCGAGGTGGGCAGCTGCTGGATCGGCTCGACCATCTTCGCCGGCGATCTGGTGCGTGCGGAACTCGACTTGCCTGCCGACTGGGAACCCTTGGGGGCCATCGCGATCGGTCACCCCGCCGACCCGCAACCTCCTCGCGACCCGGTCTCGACCGACGGCCTGCTGGTGGTGAAGTGAGCGCCGAGAGTCTGCACACCTCGGCCGTGGAACTGCTGACCCATTGGGATACAACTGATCCCGGTCAGGACACGCTGCGTCATGCCGTGCTATCGTTTCTGGCCGCCCGTCCCGACGCCTGCCTGCGCGCGTGCGTACCCGGCCACATCACCGGCTCGGCACTCGTCGTCGATCACACCGGCACACAGACATTGCTCACCCTGCATCCCCGTTTCGGACGCTGGCTGCAACTCGGCGGGCACTGCGAGGAAACGGATCTCGACATCGGCGCTGCCGCGCTGCGCGAGGCCACCGAGGAGTCCGGCATCTCCGGGTTGACCATCGACCCGCACCTGGCCGCCCTGCACGTGCATCCGGTGACCTGCTCACTGGGTGTGCCGACCCGCCACCTCGACATGCAGTTCGTGGTACGGGCCCCGGCGGACGCCGAGATCGCCTGCAGCGACGAGTCTTTGGACCTCCGCTGGTGGCCACTTGATGCGTTGCCCGAAGGCACCGACTTCGGCCTTCAGCAGCTCGCCGACGCGGCGAGGCGAAGGGCCTAACCAGGCGCCTGCGTGCAGTAGGTGCGGCGAGCCGCGCGCAACGCCACCGCGGCCTGATCCGGGGTCGCGCCGTACTGGCCCGCCATCTGGTCGATCACGGCCTGTGCGGGTGTGCCGCTGTAGAGCAGGCGACACATCTCCCGGCCCACCAGCAACAACTGGTCGTCATCGCCGGGAAAGACACCACGCGTGGCCTTGAGGTAGGCGTTGTCCTCCCAGGTCAGCGGGACGGGCCAGGCCGCCGCCTCCGGGGCCGTGACCCCCAGAGCCCCTCCGAGCACCAACAACGCCGCGACCGGCGTCACCGCCTTGCGTCGTAGACCCTTGCACGTGAAGTCGGACATGGCCTCCCCTTTCGCCCGATGAAGATCCTAAGGCGCGGCGAGGCCCGGCAAACACACTTTTGTCGATGACGAGACGTACGCGCGCCGGCTCAGACGTCAGTGGAGTAGCGGATACCGCCGTCGGGAATGTTGACCCCCGGCCACACCCGGGCGCCGCGCAGCAGTTCGCATCGGGCACCGATGTCGGCGCCGTCACCGATCACGCCATCGCGGATCAGCGCCCGTGGGCCGATCCGTGCGCCGAAGCCGACGATCGAACGTTCGATCACCGCACCGGCGTCCACGCGTACGCCGTCGAAGATCACCGCCCCGTCAAGGCGTGCGCCGGCGCCGATCTCCGCGCCGCGGCCCACCACGGTGCCGCCGATCAACAAGGCGCCGGGAGCGACCGCCGCGCCTTCGTGGACCAGGGATTCACCGCGCTGGCCGCCCAGTGCCGGTGACGGTGCGATGCCACGAACCAGATCGGCCGAACCGCGGACGAAATCCTCTGGCGTACCCATGTCGCGCCAGTAGGAAGCGTCGACGTATCCGCACACCTTCAGCCCGTCGGTGAGCAGGCCGGGGAACACCTCGCGTTCGACCGACACCGGCCGGCCTTTCGGAATCTGGTCGATGACATGCTTTTTGAACACATAGCAGCCGGCATTGATCTGGTCGGTGGGCGGATCCTGGGTCTTCTCCAGGAACGCCGTCACGCGGCCGTCGGCATCGGTGGGCACGCAGCCGAACGCACGCGGATCGCTGACCCGTACCAGATGCAGTGTCAGATCGGCCCCATGAGCGTCATGCGACTCCAGCAGCGCGCTGAGGTCTGCCGCCGACAGCACGTCACCGTTGAACACCATGGCGGTGTCGTAGCGCAGCTTGTCCGCCACATTGGCGATGGCACCACCGGTGCCGAGCGCCTCGGTCTCGGTGACGTATTCGATTTCGAGCCCGAGGTCGGAGCCGTCACCGAACGCCTCCTCGAAAACCTCTGCCTTGTACGAGGTTCCCATCACCACATGCTTGAGGCCGGCCTCGGCGATGCGAGCCAGCAGATGGGTCAGAAACGGGACGCCCGCCGTCGGCAGCATCGGCTTGGGCGCCGACAGTGTCAACGGCCGCAGCCGGGTTCCTCGGCCACCGACGAGGACGACAGCGTCCACCTCCGCGGGATTGATCACGTCAGTGCCCTTTCCCCTGTTTACGTCGAGAACTACCGACCACCAGGCCCGCACGCGCCGCCAGCGCGCCTCGGATCGTCCACCGTAACGGCGCCTGCCAGACCGCCGGGTATCGATCAGCCAAGAAAGTGTAGGTACTGCGGTGATGAGCGGCCAAGTTGCGTGCCGGGTCGCGGCCGGTGGAGTGCCCCTTGTGGTGCAGTACCTCCGCCGACGGCACATACACGTTCTGCCACCCGGCCCGGGCGATCCGGTCGCCGAGGTCGACATCCTCCATGTACATGAAGTAGCGCTCGTCGAACCCACCGACGGCGTCGAAGGCGGCGCGGCGCACCAGCAGGCACGATCCGGACAGCCAGCCGACCTCGCGCTCACTGGGTTCTTGGCGATCCTGGCGGTAGGCCGCCGTCCACGGATTCGACTTCCAGAACGGTCCGACGACGGCGTGCATGCCGCCGCGGACCAGGCTGGGCTGATGGCGCGCCGACGGGTAGACCGACCCGTCGGGGTCGCGCACCAGCGGCCCGAGTGCCCCGGCCCGCGGCCACCGCTGGGCCGCGTCGAGCAACAGGTCGATGGAGTGGGGTCCCCACTGCACATCCGGGTTGGCGACGATGAAAAACTCCGAGCACTCCGCATCCGATATCTGCCGGGCGCCGCGGTTGACCGCGCTGCCGTAACCCAGGTTGCTGCCGGTGGGCAGCAGATGCGCGTTGGGGTAGCGCTTTTCGGCCTGTTCGGGTGCGCCGTCGGTCGAGCCGTTGTCGGCCATGATGACTTTCACCGGCCGATCGGTGGCCAGGGACAGAGAGGCCAGGAAACGGTCCAGGTGTGCGCCCGGCGAATACGTCACCGTCACCACAACGAGCGGGCGGGCCGCATCCTCAGTCACGGCGTAGAGGGTAGCGGGCCGGCCGGGCGCTCTTTTTCCACCGCTGCCACCAGGGCTTCCCGCCAATCTGGCAACGGGGTCAGGCCTGCCTCGGCGGACCGAAGTGAGGAAAGGACGGTGTATGCCGGGCGGGGCGCGGGCCGTGGGTGGCGGTCACTGCCGACCGGCCGGACCCGCTCGGGATCGGCACCTACCGCAGCGAAAGTCTCGCGTGCCTGGTCGAACCGGCTGGCCTGGCCGGTGTTGGCGGCGTGCAGCACGCCGGGCCGCACGCCGCCGTCGGCGATCTGCAGCAACGCCGACACCAGGTCGCCGGTGTAGGTCGGCGACCCGATCTGGTCGGCGACCACGTCGACCGGACCGTCCCCGGCCGCCAACCTGCGCATGGTCGCCACGAAGTCTTTCCCGTCGCCGCCGCGATACACCCAGGCGGTGCGGACGACATAAGCATCGGGTTTGGCGGCCAGCACGGCCCGCTCCCCGGCCAGCTTGGTCTGGCCATAGACGTTGACCGGCCCCGTTTCGTCGTCGATCTCATACGGGGTGCGACGTTGCGCGGATGCGCCGAAGACGTAGTCGGTGGAGATGTGCACCAGCTCGGCGCCGGCACGCGCGCACACGCTCGCGAGGTTGCCGGGACCCGAGGCGTTGACGGCCAAGGCCCTGTCTGGGTCGGACTCGGCGGCATCCACCTGCGTGTATGCCGCGCAGTTGATCACCACGTCGCCGGGTTCGACGAACCCCCGCACCGTGTCGACGTTGGTGACATCACATTCGGCAGAGGTCAGGGCCAGCACGTTCCGGCCTTCGGAGCGCGCCTGATCAGCTAATACCTGCCCGACCATGCCTCCGGCCCCGGTGATCACAATCCGTTGCGCCATGAGCCGAGTCTGGCACGCCGGTCCGCGTTACCCGGCTCACGTCCGGGGCGCAAGTAGCCTGGGCAGGTGCCTTTCCCCCTCCTTCGCTCCCTCGCTGTCGCCACGGCGTCGGTCGTGGTGCTCGGAACTGGGGTGGCCTGGACTCAGATCCGCTCCTTTGAATCCGGCATCAACCACATCAGTTCCGCCGCTCTGGGCGGTGGCGGCGAGGACGGCGCCATCGACATCCTGCTGGTCGGTATGGACAGCCGTACCGATGCGCACGGCAACCCGCTGTCGGCCGAGGAGTTGGAGACGCTGCGCGCCGGTGACGACGTCTCGACCAACACCGACACCATCATCCTGATCCGTATCCCGAACAACGGGAAGTCGGCCACCGCCATCTCCATCCCCCGTGATTCGTATGTCGAAGCGCCGGGTTGGGGAAAGATGAAGATCAACGGCGTGTTCGGCGACGTCAAGCTGGACCGGATGAAGCAGCTCGTGGAGGTCGAGGGCGAAGACCCGGCCGTCGCCGAGCCCAAGGCCACCGAGGCGGCCCGTGAGGAACTGATCCAGACCGTCGCCGGGCTCACCGGTGTCACCGTCGACCACTACGCCGAAATCGGGCTGCTCGGCTTCGCACTGATCACCGATGCCCTGGGCGGCGTCAACGTGTGCCTCAAAGACGCTGTGTACGAACCGCTTTCGGGTGCCGATTTCCCGGCCGGCTGGCAGAAGCTCAGTGGTCCGCAGGCGCTGAGTTTCGTTCGGCAGCGTCATGACCTGCCGCGCGGTGACCTGGACCGGGTGACCCGCCAGCAGTCGGTGATGGCCTCGCTGGCCCACGAGGTGATCTCCAGCAAGACGCTGTCCAGCCCGGGAACGCTGGGGCGGCTGCAGGATGCCGTGCAGCGCTCGGTGGTGATCTCCGACGGCTGGGACATCATGAACTTCGTCGAGCAGCTGCAGAAGCTGGCCGCCGGCAGCGTGGCGTTCGCGACCATCCCGATCCTGCGTGAGGACGGCTGGAGCGACGACGGCATGCAGAGCGTGGTCCGGGTGGATCCCGACGAAGTGCACCAGTGGGTTTCGAGCCTGCTTCAGGACCAGGACGAAGGCAAGACCGAGCAGCTCAGCTACTCCCCGGAGAACACCACCGTCGAGGTGGTCAACGGCACCGACATCAACGGCCTGGCGGCCGCGGTCTCCCAGGTGCTGACCAACAAGGGCTTCGTGCCCGGCGCCACCGGCAACCACGAAGGTGCCCCGCCGGCGACCAGCCAGGTGCTGGCGGCCAAGAGCGACGACCTCGGCGCACAGGCCGTGTCGAAGGATCTCGGCGGGCTGCCGGTCAACGAGGATGCGACGCTGCCGGCGGGTGCGGTGCGGGTGGTGCTGGCCGCCGACTACACCGGTCCCGGCTCTGACGGGATGGATCCGTCCGCGGGCATCGTCGATCCGGCTGCGGCCGGCGACACCTACAGCGACACCGGCGAACAGAGTCCGCCCCCACCGCCGTCGCCGATCCTCAACGCCGGGTCGGACGATCCCAAGTGTGTGAACTGATCCTCTTCGAGTAGAACCGAGGCTATGAGCACAGTCAGCGCCGCGGTGCTGGATCCGTTGTTGGCAGCGGACCCGGCCGGCCCACGGATCACCTATTACGACGACGCGACCGGTGAGCGGATCGAGCTGTCGACGGTGACCATGGCCAATTGGGCCGCCAAGACCGCCAACCTGTTGCGCGACGAGATGGGCGCGGGTCCGGGCACCCGGGTGGCGGTGCTGCTGCCCGCGCATTGGCAGACCGCCGCGGTGTTGTTCGGGGTCTGGTGGATCGGCGCCGAGGTGGTGTTGGGCGGTGGTTCCGACAATCCCGCCGACATCGCCCTGTGCACGCGCGACCGGCTCGACGAAGCCGACGACGCGGTCGCCGGGGGCGAGGTCGCGGTGCTGTCGCTGGATCCGTTCGGCAAGCCGGCCGCCGACCTGCCCATCGGCGTCACCGACTACGCGACCGCGGTGCGCGTGCACGGCGATCAGATTGTGCCCGAACGCGTTCCGGGTCCGGCGCTGGCCGGGCAATCGGTCGCCGAGGTGCTCGAAGCGGCCCACAATGCCGCTGCGGCACAGGGTTTCACCGGTTCCGACCGGGTGCTGAGCACCGCATCCTGGAACACCCCCGATGAGCTCGTGCAGAACCTGCTGGCGGTGTTCGCCGCCGGCGCGTCACTGGTTCAGGTGACCAATCCCGATCCCGATACTCAGGATCGGCGTCGCACTACCGAGAAGGTCACCCGCGGCTGAGTTCTTTTGCCCAGAAGACGTGAAAACCCCCGATTTCCAAGGAAAAAGGGGGTTTTCACTGGGGTACCGCCCGCTTGCGGGGGACTTTCTCGCGCAGGCTACTTGAGCAGGGCGCGGCTCATCACCACGCGCTGGATCTGGTTGGTGCCCTCGTAGATCTGGGTGATCTTGGCATCGCGCATCATCCGCTCGACCGGGAAGTCCACGGTGTAGCCGGCGCCGCCGAACAGCTGCACGGCATCGGTGGTGACCTCCATGGCCACATCGGAGGCAAAGCACTTGCTCGCCGCCGAGATGAACCCGAGGTTGGTCTCGCCCCGCTCGGCACGTGCCGCGGCGTGGTAGACCATCAGGCGTGCGGCCTCCAGCTTCATCGCCATGTCTGCCAGCATGAACTGCACGGCCTGGAAATCGGCGATGGCGGTACCGAACTGCTTGCGGTCCTTGGTGTAGGCGATCGCCGCGTCCAGCGCACCCTGGGCGATACCGACGGCCTGCGCGCCGATGGTCGGGCGGGTGTGGTCCAAGGTCGCCAGGGCGGTCTTGAAGCCGGTTCCCGGCTCACCGATGATCCGGTCGCCCGGGATGCGGCAGTTCTCGAAGTAGAGCTCGGTGGTCGGGCTGCCCTTGATCCCGAGCTTGCGCTCCTTGGGGCCGACGCTGAAGCCTTCGTCGTCCTTGTGCACGACGAACGCCGAGATGCCGTTGGCGCCCTTGTCGGGATCGGTTACCGCCATCACGGTGTACCAGGTCGACTTGCCGCCGTTGGTGATCCAGCACTTGGTGCCGTTGAGGATCCAGTCGTCGCCGTCGGCCTTCGCGCGGGTGCGCATGCCGGCCGCGTCGCTGCCCGCCTCACGCTCGGACAGCGCGTAGGAGGCCATCGCCTCGCCGGAGGCCAGCGACGGCAGCACCTGCTTCTTGAGCTCGTCGGAGCCGCGCAGGATCAGGCCCATGGTGCCGAGCTTGTTGACCGCCGGGATCAGCGAGGCCGAGCAGTCCACCCGGGCCACTTCCTCGATCACGATGCAGGCCGCGACCGAGTCCGCGCCCTGGCCGCCGTACTCCTCCGGCACGTGGATCGCGTTGAAGCCCGAGGCGTTCAGGGCCTGCAGGGCTTCCTCCGGGAAGCGTGCGTTCTCGTCGACGTCGGCGGCGTGCGGAGCGATCTCCTTCTCCGCAAGCGCGCGAATCGCCGCCCGAAGCTCCTGGTGCTCCTCCGGCAGCTGAAATAGATCGAAAGATGGGTTACCGCCCCAGCCAGCCATGATCTTCTCCTTAGCTCTCTTGGTTCAATCGTGCCCGGACTGCACTTCGAGTACATCGCCCTGCTACTTTTGGTACTCAGTACCATACCATCGGAACTCAGTACCCGAGGAGGTGCGCCCGATGACCGACCTGCCCAGTACCCGGGAGCGTCTGGTGAGCGCGGCATTCGATCTGTTCGAAGAACGTGGCTACGAGGCCGCCAGCGTCGATGACATCGCGGCGCGGGCGGGGGTCGGACGCACCACCGCATTTCGTCAGTTCGGGTCGAAAGAGGCGTTGATCTTCCCGGATCACGAGGCGTTGCTGCGCCGCGCCGACGAGAGACTGTCGAACGCACCGGCCGAAGCGCTGCCCGCCGAAGTCATCGCCGTGGCAACCACGTCGGTGTTCGAGAACTACCTCGCCGAGGGCGAGCGCGCGCGGACGCGGTACCGGCTCACCCGTTCGGTGCCCGCGCTGCGCGACTTCGAAACGGCCGTGGTGTCACGGTATGTCCGGCTGTTCACCCGGCACCTGCGGGCCGCGCAGACCGGAGATTGGACGGCGGATCTGCGCGCCGAACTCTTCGCCAACGCCGTGGTCGCGGCCCACAACCACGTGCTGCGGCGATGGCTGCGCGGCGATTCGGCCAACCCACGGTCGGACCTCGCCGAAGCGCTGGCCGTGACCTGGCCGATCTACCGGGGCGGCAGCAGCCGCACCGCGGTCGTGGTGATGTCCACCGATGAACCGATCGAATCCCTGACGCCTCGGATTCGCGAGCTGATCGGCGACTGACTCAGGCCGCCGCTAGTCGGCGCCCAACAGGCGATCACGCAAGGCAGCGTCCTTGGCCAACACCATGGTTTCCAGGTCCGCCTGGAACTTCGCCATCCGAGCCTGCAGCGCGGCATCGGCCGAACCCAGGATCCGCACGGCCAGCAGGCCCGCATTACGTGCGCCACCGATCGAAACCGTGGCCACCGGAACTCCGGCCGGCATCTGCACGATGGACAGCAAGGAGTCCAGGCCGTCGAGGCGGGCCAGCGGCACCGGAACCCCGATCACCGGAAGCGGGGTGGCAGACGCGACCATGCCGGGCAGGTGTGCGGCCCCTCCCGCTCCGGCGATGATCACCTCGACACCCCGGCCCGCGGCGGTCTTGGCGTAGTCGAGCATGCGTTGCGGAGTGCGGTGCGCCGAGACCACACCGACCTCGAACGGCACCTCGAACTCGGCGAGCGCGTCGGCTGCGTCGGACATCACCGACCAGTCGCTGTCGCTGCCCATGATGAGTCCGACCCTGGGACCCGAAGTCGCCTCGTCAGTCACCGTGTTCATCCCATCCGTCGGTCCACTCGCCGTGCGACAACCAGTGTGCGGCCCGCACCGCACGCTCGCGGAGTTCGTCCATATCCGTGCCGATGATGTTGACGTGCCCGAGTTTTCGTCCGGGCCGCTCGCCCTTGCCGTACAGGTGCACCTTCGCGTCGGGGATCCGCGCGAACAGGTGATGCAGCCGCTCGTCCATCGACATCGCCGGGGCCTGGGGCGCGCCGAGCACATTGGCCATCACCGCAGCGGGCGCGATGGCCGAGGTGTCGCCGAGCGGGTAATCCAGGACCGCCCGCAGATGCTGTTCGAACTGGCTGGTGACCGCGCCGTTCATGGTCCAGTGCCCAGAGTTGTGCGGGCGCATGGCCAACTCGTTGACCAGCAGTGTTCCGTCGACCGTCTCGAACAACTCCACGGCAAGTACCCCGACCACACCCAGCTCATTGGCCACTCGCAGGCCGAGTTCCTGTGCGGCAGAACCGAGTTCGTCGGACAGCCCGGGCGCCGGGGCGTACACCTCGACGCAGATGCCGTCGCGCTGGACGGTTTCGACCACGGGCCAGGCCGCGCCCTGCCCGAACGGCGAGCGGGCCACCAGCGCGGCGAGTTCACGGCGCATCGCGACACGTTCCTCCGCCATCACCGGGACCCCGTCGGCCAGGTAACCGGCCACCACCTCACGCGCGGCCGCCAGGTCGTCGGCCATCACCACGCCCTTGCCGTCGTAGCCGCCGCGAACGGTCTTGATCACCACCGGGCCGTCGATCTCGGCCACGAACTCCTCGACGTCGGCGACCGAGGTGATCTCGGCGAAGCGCGGCACCGGCGCACCCAGGCTGTGCAGCTTGCGGCGCATCAGCAGCTTGTCCTGGGCATGCACCAGGGCCTGCGGCGGCGGGTTGACCGTCACCCCTTCGGCCACCAGGGTCTCCAGGTGCTCAGTGGGTACGTGCTCGTGGTCGAACGTCAGCACTGCTGCGCCGGCCGCCGCCTGGCGCAGTGCGTCCAGGTCGGTGTGGGAACCGATGACCACGTCGGGAGTGACCTGCGCGGCGGATTCGTCCGGCCCGGCGGACAGCACCCGCAGGGTCTGCCCGAGCGCGATGGCCGCCTGATGCGTCATCCTCGCGAGCTGGCCTCCGCCGATCATGGCCACTGTGGGATTACGCCCGCTCACGGGCGAAGGCGGCTTCTTCGGAGTTGTCGGCACGCCCTCTATGGTGTCATGCGCCGATTCGTGTCCTCGTCATGACCGGCGCATTGACCTGCGGTTAAGCTCCCGAGTCCGCAGGGATGCGGCATCGGCACCGGCATTTACGTACACTGCCTAGCTGTGTCCTTCGCCGATGCGACAATCGCTCGATTGCCGCGATTCGTCCGTCCCTACGCCGAGCGGCATCACGAACTGATCAAGTTCGCGATCGTCGGGGCGACGACGTTTGTCATCGATTCGGCGATCTTCTACACCCTCAAGCTCACGGTGCTCGAGCCCAAGCCCGTCACCGCCAAGATCATCGCCGGCATCGTCGCGGTCATCGCCTCCTACATCCTCAACCGGGAATGGAGCTTCCAGAACCGCGGCGGTCGGGAGCGCCACCACGAGGCCCTGCTGTTCTTCGCGTTCAGCGGCGTCGGCGTGCTGCTGTCGATGCTGCCGTTGTACTTCTCCAGTTACGTGCTGGGTCTGCGGGTCCCCGAGGTCTCGCTCACCGTCGAGAACATCGCCGACTTCATCTCGGCCTACATCCTGGGCAACCTGCTGCAGATGGCGTTCCGGTTCTGGGCATTTCGCCGCTGGGTGTTTCCCGACGAGTTCGTCGACAAGCCCGATCTGGCGCTGGAGTCGACGCTCACCGGCGGCGGCTTCGTCGAAGCCCTCGAGCAACACTCCGAGCGCAAGTCCGCCACGGTCACCCCGCTGCGGCGGCCGGGGCGCCGCGCAAAGGCGCGTCAGCTCGGCGACTCCTCGGACCCCAGGGTGTCGAAGACTTCGTGATACAGCAGTGAGTGCACCTGCTCCACGCGCGGAATGTTGTGGAATTCCAAGGGATCCTGCGACGCCGATTCGATGATCAGCGTACCGGTGCGCAGCATCCGGTCGGTCAGCCCATGGCGGAATTCCACGCTGTTGATCCGTGCGAGCGGGATATCGATGCCCGAGCGGGTCAGCAGGCCGTGCCGGAACATCACGCGTCGATCGGTGATGACGAAGTGCGTCGTCCACCAGTTCAGGAACGGCCACACCGTCAGCCAGCCGACCACGATGAGCCAGATCGCGCCGATCACGATGAAAAGTACGTTCTTGGCGGTCCCCTGCCAGTCCATGGCGTTGACCACGGCAGCGACGAACGCCGATGCCGCGGTGATCAGAAGAAGGACGAGAACCGCACCGATCAGGCGTTTCCAATGCGGATGCCGATGCAGGACCACCTGCTCGTCGGCGGCCAGCACATTCTCCGGGTATCCCACGGCAGCACTCTACGGCGCATCTGGCCGCAGGTGGGTGATGTCACCGGCCGACACCGTGACCCGTTCCGTGCCGGTGTCGATGATCAGCCGCCCGACCGCATCGACGTCAACGGCCGTGCCCACCAGCTCGTTGTCCCCGGGAAGGATCGCGCGGACCCCGCTGCCGATGGTGACGCTGCGGGCGCGGTAGTCGGCGGCCAGCTTCGGGTCCGAAGCGCGCCAGCCCTCGAACCGCACCGCCAGATGCCGGAGCAACGCCCGCGCCAGCGGGTTGCGGTCCACCGTGCCCGCGCCGAGCTGCGACAGCGAGGTGGCCCGCGCATCTGGGGCCTCCTCGGCGGTCATCGACACGTTGAGGCCGAGCCCGACCACGACGACCGGCGCCGGCGACGCCACCTCGGCCAGAATTCCCGCCAGCTTCCCGCCGGCCCGGCCCACCAGAACGTCGTTCGGCCATTTCAACCCGACCCGCACGCCGGTGACCTCGGCGACGGCGTCGACGACAGCGACGCCGGTGGCCAGCGGCAGCCAACCCCAACTGTCCGCGGGCACCCCCGACGCGTCAACCCCGACCGACAACGCCAACTGCGACCGGGGCGGCGCCGACCACTGCCTGCCGTGTCTGCCGCGGCCGGCGTTCTGGTACTCGGCCAGCAACACCGCGCCCCCGATCGCCTCGCCGCCGGCCGCCCGGGCCAGCAGGTCGGCGTTGGTGGAGCCGGTTTCCTCGACGACGTCGAGACGGCGCCAGGGCTCGCTCAACCCGGCGCGTAGGGCGACGACATCGAGCGGTGGGCGGTTCGGCCGGGGATCATCCATGGGGCGTCAGCTTATTCACACCTGTGGCCGGTTACCGCTTCGCCAGGTTGGCCGCGACCTCCTCATGCCACAGTTCGTTGGCGTGCGTGGTGTCGACCTCTTGCTCGAAACGCGCCGTCATGTCCGGCGCGACGTCGGCGACATCGACGTAGAACTGCTCGTACCACCGGCGATGGTGGTAGACCGGGCCGTCCTCCTCGGTCAGCAGCGGATTGTCGATGCGCGTCTTGTTCTTCCAGATCTCGACGTCTTCCATGAAGCCGTCGCCGAAAGACCGGCTCATCGCAGCGGCGAGCTTCGCGGCCTTTTCCCCAGGCAGGCCGGGATTCCGTTGGACCGCGACTCCCCACTGCAACACGAACGAGTTGTGCGTCACCGGGTAGTGGCAGTTGATCAGGGCGACCTCGACGGTGAAGCCCGGGGCGAGGTCGTTGTGCAGCCAGTTGATCATGTATGCGGGGCCGAAATACGTTGCCTCCGAACGCAGATAGGTGCCGTCCCAAAGTTCGCGGGTGGCGTAGTCGGGGCGCGGCTTGGACTCCATGAACTGGCTGGCGGTATGGCCTTCGATGACGTTCTTGAAGTACGTCGGGTAAGCGTGGTGAATGTAGAAGAAGTGCGCCATGTCGACGTTGTTGTCGACGATCTCCCGGCAGTGCGAACCCTCGATGAGGATCGAATTCCATTGCCACGGCGACCAGATACCGTCCTCGTAGCCCTCGATGGTGGGCGGGATCAGCTCGTCGGTCGGGGTGGAGCCTTCCGGGTCGTGCCAGACCAGCAGCTGACCGTTCACCTCACAGGTGTGCCATTTGCGGGTGCGCGCCAGCCGCGGGGTGCGCTTGGCGTACGGCACCAGCTTGCACTTGCCGTCGCCGCCCCATCGCCAGTCGTGGAACGGGCAGGCCAGGTTGTCGTCCTTGACCGTACCCATCGACAGGTCACCGCCCATGTGCCTGCAGTACGAGTCGAGGACGTGCAGTTCGCCGGCGGAGTCGGCATAGACGACGAGCTTGCCGCCGAAGGCGTTGATGCCGTGCGGCTGCCCGTCCCGGAACGTGTCAGCGAGGCCGACGCAGTGCCAGCCGCGGGCGAACCGCGTCATCTCCGTGCCGGCGTCGATTTCCCGGATGTCACTCATGGGTTCCTGCCTAACATGTCTTTCACCGCCAGGTGGCTGAACAGCATGCTGGTTCCGATCGGATTTCCGCCGCCCGGGTAGGCGGTGCCGCTCGGGGCGGCCATCGTGTTGCCCGCGGCGTACAGTCCGGCGATCACCCGACCGTCGGTGTCGAGTACCCGGGCCGCGGTGTCGGTACGCAGCCCGCCCTTGGTGCCGAGGTCGGAGATGCCGAAAGCCGCGGCGTGGAACGGGCCTTTCTCGATCGCGACGAGTGGCGACGCGCCGCCGGAGAAGGCCCGGTCGTATGCCTCGTCACCGCGACCGAAATCCTCGTCGGTGCCCGAGGCGACGAACCCGTTGAAGCGTTCGACGGTGGCTGTCAGGTTCTCGGCGGGGACGCCGATCTTGGCGGCCAGCTCTTCCAGCGTGTCAGCGGTGTGCCAGAGCCCCGCGTCGATGTACTGCTGGGTGTCGACCATCGAGACGTTGGTGGCCTTGACGGGCGGGATCTCACCTTCCCGGTCGTCGTAGATCATCCAGTACGGCAACGTCATCGAACCGTCGGCCAGCCGCGGCAGGATCGCGCGGCCGATGCGGTCATAGGCCGCCGACTCGTTGACGAACCGCTGCCCGTTCTGGTCGACGAAGATGCCGCCGGTGAACCACAGGGCGAACGCCGAGCGCCCGTCGGGATGGGTCAGGCCCGGCGACCACCAGGCCTGGTCCATCAGGTCGACGTCGGCACCGACGGCCATCGCGGCCTGATGGGCGTGCCCGAGGTTGGCCGGCGGCCCCATGGTGTCGCGGGCGACCCCGGGCACGCCGTATTCGCGGCGCAGCTCGTCGTTGCCCTCGAAGCCGCCCGCGGCCAGCAGGACGCCGCGGCGGGCCCGGATGGCCCGGCGCTCACCGTCGGATTCGACGATCGCGCCGGTCACCGCGCCGCCCTCGACCACCAACTCCACCAGCGCAGTGTTCAGCCGAAGTGACGTATTCGGGTACTGCTCAATGGCTTTCAGGAAGCGGGCGATCAAGGCCCGGCCGCCGATGAAGTAGTCGTCGGGCTGTTCGGCGCCGAGCCGGTCTGCATCCAGCGGACCGCGCACCAGCTCGCGCAGGTGCGGGGCCTTCTCCACCTTGAGTGGCCGGGCGGCGATGTGACGCTGACCGTCAATGCGGGCCTTGGGCGCCTTGCCGAAATAGTCGGGCCACGGCATCGGCGCGAACTTCAGATTGTCATCGGCTTCCAGATACTCGATCAGCCCGGCGCCGCCGCGGACATAGGTCTCTTGCAGGTCCCGCGGAGTGCGGTCGCCGACGACGGCGTGGTAGTACTCCAGGGCATCCTCGATGGTGTCGTCGGTGCCGGCGCGGGTGAGCACCGGGTTGCACGGGAACCACACCCCGCCACCACCGGAATACGCCGTGGTGCCGCCGAATTTGTCGCTGGCCTCGACCAGGATCACCGACAGACCCTCGCGGGCCGCGGTGTAGGCACCGGCCACGCCGCCACCACCCGACCCGGCGATCAGTACGTCACACTGGTCATCCCACTTCATAGGTAACGCTGCCTCCCATACTGCGCGAACTCGGCGTCCAACGACTGCTTGTCATCGTCACCCATGGCCCGATACACGGGCGTTCCGCGTCCCGCCCACCGGTACACCACCTCGTCGGTGTGCCACCGCTGCGTCTGTAGTTCGCGTTTGAGCACCTTGTTGGAGCCGGTGACGGGCAGGTTCTTCGACACCCGGAGGAACCGCGGAATTCCCTTGGTACCCAGGTCTTCCTGGTCGACCAGGTAGGCCACGAACGCCGCGGCGTCGAACCCGTCGGGATCGGCCACCTCGATGGCGGCCATCACCTGATCACCCGATCGCGGATCGGGCACCGCGTACACACCGGCGGCCACCACCTCGGGGTGCCGGCGCAGCACCCGCTCGATGTTGAGTGCCGAGGTGTTCTCGCCGTCCACCCGGATCCAGTCGCCGCGCCGCCCGGCGAAGTAGATGAACCCCTGCTCGTCGAGATAGCCCAGATCACCCGTCCAGTACCAGCCGTTGCGGATGCGTTCGGCGTTGGCCTCGTCATTGCGGTAGTAGCCCTCGAACGTGCGGGTGCCGAACTTGTCGACGATCTCCCCCACCGCGTCGTCGGGGTTGAGAACGCGGCCGTGCTCATCGAAAACCGCTGGCACACAGTCCTTCAGCGACTCGGGGTCGACGATCGCGACGCCTTGGTGCGCCGGCCGGCCGAGCGCGCCCGGCGGCATGTCGGGGGCGAGCACCACAGCCCCACCGCCTTCGCTGGAGCCGTAACCTTCGAACAGTTCGGCGCCGAAGCGGCGCCGGAACTCGTTCTGGTCGTCAGGCGAGGCCTCGGTGCCGAAGCCTCGGACCAGCGGATTGTCGGCATCGTCGGGCTGTTCCGCCGTGGCCATCAGGTAACCGAGGGCCTTGCCCACGTAGGTGAAGAACGTGGCACCGAAGTAGCGCACGTCGGGCAGGAACCCGGACGCCGAGAACGATGGCGTCAGACAGACCGTCGCCCCCACAGACAACGCCGGTGCCCACAGCGCCATGATGGCGTTGCCGTGGAACAGCGGCATGCAGCAGTACTCGACGTCCTGGCGCACGTGGCCGAACTTCTCGGCGGCCGCGTACGCGATGCGGGTCAGTCGGCCTTGGCTGCAGATGACCGCCTTGGAGGCTCCCGTCGTTCCCGAGGTGAACAGCAGCAGCATGAGCGAGTCCTCGCCCACCCCGGGCGCCGCCGCGATTTGTGCACGATTCTCCGCGCCTGCCGCGGGTTTTCGTGCACAAATCGCGTCTTGGTAGGCCGGGTCGTCGACCACCAGGATCCGGTCGGGTTCCAGGCCCAGGTCCAGGCTCCGCAACCGCTCGGCCCCTGCGGCGTCGGTGACGATCAATTGGCAATCGGCAAGCCGGATTTCGGCTGCCATCTCCGCGGCGCCACGGGTCGGGTTGATGCCGACGATGCTCGCCCCGGCCAGGGCGGCGCCGCCCAGCCAGAACACGAAGTCCGGCACGTTGTCCAGCAGCACGCCGACGTGAAACGGGCCGGCTACCCGCATCTCCTGTGCCAGCGCACCGCGTGCGGCGGACTCGGCGACCACCTCGTCCCATGTCCAGTCCGCCTCACGGGTGCGCAGGCCGAGGTGTTGGTCGCCGACCCGATCAAGCAGCAGCGACGCGATATCGGTCCGGGCCTCAGGCATTGGCTTGGGCGGCGGCGCGCTTCTGGTCGATGTAGGCCTGCGGCAGGTCTTCGGAACTCAGCTTGGTCACGCTGACCGGACCGGTCTGGTAGGCGTCCTCACCGAGGATCAGGCCGTCGGCATCGATCGGCCAGTTGATCAGCTGTCGGAACACCAGCAGGTAGTCGCCGTCGGGGTCGTCGACCTCGACGCCGATCGCCTGGGCGGCCGCTCCCGGATAGATCATCTTCATCCAGCCTTCTGTCATCACCAGATCATCGTCGACCGCAAGGCGATCGATCTCGAGAACGAGGTGGTTCGCACCGCTGGCCACGAATGCCTCGTAGTAGGCGCGCACCCCCTCGGTGGTCTTGGGTCCCATATCGGCATTGGCGTACCAGAAGTGGTAGTCCGGGTTGGGACTCAGAGTCGCCATGAGCCGTTCCAGGTCGGGCTCGGCCTCGGCCTTCATGTGCTCGAGGACGATGCTGAGCGCTTGCCGGTGTCGCTCGTTGGTGGTGACGGCCAGGCGTTCTTCCAGGGGAACCCAGGTCTTGGTCGGGTCGATGATGGCCATGCCGGCCTCCTTGTCTGTTGCGGGCTGCACCGCAATCCTGGCCAACGGGGTGATGCCCGTCACCCGCCGCGCGTCGGACTATTGCCGGGATCCACCCGACGGCTGTCGGATGCCCTACAGCAGGTCCGCGTCCGCCAGTTCCGCCGACGACATCGAAATCCGCCGCACCATCAGCACCAGCGTGCCCAGGAAGCGGTCCACCGGATCCTCGAAATCCCACCCCATCGCGGCCTGCACGCGCGCCAACCGTGCCGCGACGGTGCTGTGATGCACGTGCAGTTCGGCGGCCGTGCGCCGCAGCGAGCCATAGACGAAAAACGCCTCGGTGGTCCGCACGTCGAGATCTC
The DNA here is from genome assembly GCF_019645875.1 of Mycolicibacterium senegalense. GTDB lineage: Bacteria > Actinomycetota > Actinomycetes > Mycobacteriales > Mycobacteriaceae > Mycobacterium > Mycobacterium senegalense. The sequence goes on from NZ_CP081000.1 coordinate 4,350,077, forward strand.
CGGCCGGCGTCGCCGCAATCTCGTTGATACGAGCCACATCTCGATTGCGTCGCACCCGCTCGATCGGGAGGTCGGCGAGCAGTTCCAGCGAGCTGAGCCGCTCATATGCCACCACGCGCCTGCCGAATCCGGTGGACGATGCGAAGCGCAGCGCGCGCACGGCTTCATGCCACGAGGTCGACGCGCCGAAGGCACTGCCCACCGATCCGATGCCGATCCACGGGCCCGATGCGGTTCCGGTGTTCACCACCGCCGGGAACTGTTCGACGATGACGCGCTCCAGCCGGTCCGAGAGCTCCCGCATGTCGAACGATCCCTGGCACACAATGGCCGTGGCATTGCCGATAACCGCCGATCGCACCGTCGGCGCCGCCAGCTCACCGGTGACGAGGCGCACCGTCTCCCGGGGCGAATGCCCCGATGTCGCCAGCACGCACGTCGGCCTGGTCTCGTCGAGCCCCAACAACCGGATGGCCCGGGCGCGGTCTTCGCGATGCTCTTTGGCCGAAACAACGACCTCGAGCAAAGCGGGGTCGCCCAAATGCGGCGTGCCGCTCACCCCGGTCCGCGCGGCGACGCGCCCCACCACTCGCCGCAGCCGATCGAGCAGGACACCGTCCAACGGATGCCCGGAGCCCTCACGCTCCACCCAGACCACGATCTCGTCGCCCTCTGGCACCGGCGCGGCCCCGGATTCGATCGGATCGAGGCGTCCCGACGCGTCGTAGCGGACAGCGGTGCCACCCGGCCAACGGACACCGGCCGGGCATCCCGCGATCAGCGCGGCAAACCGCACGGCCGCGTCTGCATTGACCTCTTGCTCCTCCAGCGCGTCGAATTGCGCGACGAGCCGCAGCACCGAGGCGGGATCAGTGCCCAGTTCAGAGAGCAGAACCGGCGCCGTGGTCATGTTCGAGAGCGTAGGCCCACGGCCCGCTGCGGCGTCAGGCCACAGCACACTGCGCCCACCGGAGTGACGCGCGCCACGCCCACCTCTCTTAGACCTGTCTTAGGGTTACCGATAACATCGGGACCCATGACGAGCGTTACCGAGCCGTCCGCCGAGCATCAGGTGGACATCCACACCACTGCAGGCAAGCTGGCCGATCTGAAGAGGCGCGCCGAAGAGACGCTGCATCCCGTCGGCGAAGCCGCCGTGGAGAAGGTGCACGCCAAGGGCAAGCTGACGGCCCGCGAGCGCATCCTCGCCCTGCTCGACGAGGGGTCGTTCGTCGAACTCGACGCGCTGGCCAAGCACCGCAGCACCAACTTCGGCCTGGAGAACAACCGGCCGCTGGGTGACGGTGTGATCACCGGCTACGGCACCATCGACGGCCGCGACGTCTGCATCTTCAGCCAGGACGCCACCGTGTTCGGCGGCAGCCTCGGTGAGGTGTACGGCGAGAAGATCGTCAAGGTCCAGGAACTGGCCATCAAGACCGGCCGCCCGCTGATCGGTATCAACGACGGCGCCGGCGCCCGCATCCAAGAGGGTGTGGTCTCCCTCGGCCTGTACAGCCGGATCTTCCACAACAACATCAAGGCCTCGGGCGTGATCCCGCAGATCTCGCTGATCATGGGTGCGGCGGCCGGCGGGCACGTCTACTCCCCTGCGCTGACCGACTTCGTCATCATGGTCGACCAGACCAGCCAGATGTTCATCACCGGCCCGGACGTCATCAAGACCGTCACCGGCGAGGACGTCACCATGGAGGAGCTGGGCGGCGCCCACACCCACATGGCCAAGTCCGGCACCGCGCACTACGTCGCCTCCGGTGAGCAGGACGCCTTCGAGTACGTCCGCGACCTGCTGAGCTACCTGCCCCCGAACAACTACGCCGAGCCGCCGCACTACCCGGTGGCCCCGGTCGAGGGCTCGATCGAGGAGACCCTGACCGACGAGGACCTCGAGCTCGACACGCTGATCCCGGATTCGCCGAATCAGCCGTACGACATGCACGAGGTCATCACCCGCATCCTCGATGACGACGAGTTCCTCGAGGTGCAGGCCGGCTACGCCGGCAACATCGTGGTCGGCTTCGGCCGTGTCGACGGTCGCCCGGTGGGCATCGTGGCCAACCAGCCCACCCAGTTCGCCGGCTGCCTCGACATCAACGCCTCGGAGAAGGCCGCCCGGTTCATCCGGACCTGCGACTGCTTCAACATCCCGATCGTGCTGCTGGTCGACGTGCCCGGCTTCCTGCCCGGTACCGACCAGGAGTACAACGGCATCATCCGGCGCGGCGCCAAGCTGCTCTACGCCTACGGCGAGGCCACCGTCGCCAAGGTCACCGTCATCACCCGCAAGTCCTACGGCGGCGCGTACTGCGTGATGGGCTCCAAGGACATGGGCGCCGACGTGGTGGTGGCCTGGCCGACCGCCCAGATCGCCGTGATGGGCGCCTCGGGCGCGGTGGGCTTCGTGTACCGCTCCGAGCTCAAGAAGGCCGCCGCTGACGGCCAAGATGTCGACGCGCTGCGCCTGGAGCTGCAGCAGACCTACGAGGACACTCTGGTCAACCCGTACATCGCGGCCGAGCGCGGATACGTCGACGCGGTCATCCCGCCGTCGCACACCCGCGGCTACGTGGCCAACGCGCTGCGGTTGCTGGAGCGCAAGATCATTCAGATGCCGCCGAAGAAGCACGGGAACATTCCACTGTGAGCGGGGCGAACGATTCAGCGACTGTGAGCGCCGAAGCACAGGCCGACGTCGTCACCGACGAGGCACAGACCGAGCAGAAGGCCGACCACGAGGCACACATCAAGGTGCTGCGTGGCGAGCCCAGCGACGAGGAGATGGCCGCGCTGATGGCCGTGCTCAGCACCGCCGGCGGCGGCGCGGCCGAGCCGGCTGTGCGTGACCGCAACCTGTGGGGCCACCCGGTGGACAAGCTGCGCTACTCGATCTTCAGCTGGCAGCGGGTGACGCTGTTGGAGCGCACCCACATGCGGCGCTAGTGAGCCGCTGATGAGCGCTTGCGCGAAGAAGAGAGAGCCGCTGATGAGCGCTTGCGCGAAGAAGAGGCAGCACTGAATGACCCGGGTCGTCCTGGGTTCGGCATCGACAGGCCGGCTTGGCGTTCTGCGCCAGTCCGGCCTCGATCCGTTGGTGGTGGTTTCCGGGGTCGACGAGGACGCCGTGATGGCGTCGTTGGCCGGCGCTGCGCCGGAACAGGTGGTCAGTGGGCTGGCCGCGGCCAAAGCCGACGCGGTGTTCACCCACCTGCCTGCGGCGGTCGCCGACGACTGTGTGCTCATCGGTTGTGATTCGATGCTGCTGCTCGACGGGCAGTTGTGCGGCAAGCCCGGAGATGTCGACACCGCGCGCCGACAGTGGCAGACGATGGCAGGCCGGACGGCTCAGCTGTATTCCGGGCATGCCGTGCTCGTCGTCCGGGACGGGTCGGTCGTCCATCGCGCGGCCGATACCGGTATTACCGCAGTGCATTTCGGTTCGCCGACCGACGCGGACCTCGAGGCTTATCTCCGCAGTGGCGAACCGCTCGGTGTCGCAGGCGGTTTCACGCTCGACGGGTTGGGCGGGTGGTTCATCGACGGCATCGACGGAGATCCGTCGAACGTGATCGGGTTGAGCCTGCCGCTACTGCGCCGAATGCTGGCCGGCGCCGGGCTGTCGGTGGCGCAGCTCTGGAACGCCGGAACTCCTTAGGCTGTCCGGGCAACTCGCCTTCGGGCCGAACGGGCCGTGGCGATGCGGGCAACCTCCTTCGACGCGCGCCGGATCAGTTCCATCTCGACAGGCGCGAGATGCCGGCGGCCGGCGCCGATGGTCTTGGTCCCGTTGCTGAGCCGGCGTATCCAGGCATCAGGTTCGATCAGCGTTTGTTCCCAGGCCTGCGCGTCGCGCCAGTCGTCCATGCCGGCCGCCGTGGCCTCGCACCTCAGCGCGGCACCGAGTTCCCGGTCCAGCAGTTGCCGTACCGCATCGGCGCCCCGCCACGGATCGTTGATGAGCCAGGAATGGTAGGCGCCGGGTATCCGGTAGAGCGTCGCGTCGGCTTCGTCGGCCAGTTCCACGGCGCAGTCGAACGGCACGATGCCGTCACTTTCCCCGTGCAGCACCATGGTCGGGATTTCCCGATCGCGCAGCGTTCGCAGCAGCACGGCACATTTACCGGATCGCATCATCGCGCGGGCGGCGCCGACGAACCCGGTGTGCGGCAGCATCTTGCCCATCGACACCGCGGTCAGCATTCGCAGGTACCGGGTGACGGCCGCGAGTTTCACCGCGATCGGGTCGCGGTACAGGTCGGTGACGGCCCCGGCCACCGTGCGCATCCACAACCGCGGCGAGCGCATGGTGGTCTCGAGGGCGGCATCGAACGAAGCCCCTGCCGCGGCGTCGATGAGAAGAGCCGCGAGTACTCGATCAGGTGCGTTCGCGGCGAGCTGGATGACTATCCGGCCGCCCATCGAATGGCCGGAGAAAACGGCGCGCCGAACCCCGAGCACATCGAGCGTGCGCAGCACCAAATCGGTTCTGTCATTCAATTCGGCTGCCTCGCAAGGTAAATCGGCGGTATCGCCGTGCCCGGCGACGTCGATCGCGATGACGAGGAATCCGAGTCCGGCGATGCGGTTCAACAGCCGCAGGTAGTGACGCCGGTTCAGCCCGAGACCGTGTAGGAACACCATCGGTACCCCGCGGCCACCGATCGACACTCCGACCTGAAGCCCGTCCTCGAGGTCGAGCACATGATGCTCGAACCATGCTCTACGGCCTGCGAGATCGGTTGCCACCGCGTTCATCCCGGCTCCTTCTTTTGTGTAACGGGTGTACCCCGAGGGGGCGTTTGTAAACGGACCCGGGCGCCGAGCAGAGTCGCCGCGCGTTTTGGTAGCCGATCCGCGGGTACCCGCGCCAGAGTCGATGGAAGGAGCAGCGTCATGGGTTTTCCCGATCAACATCAGCCGGTGCCGGGCGTGCAGAAACAGATGGACCCGGTACCCGATTGCGGTGAGAGCAGCTACCGGGGGTCAGAGAAGCTGGTCGGTAAGAGAGCGCTCATCACCGGCGGTGACAGCGGTATCGGCCGCGCCGTGGCCATTGCCTTCGCCCGCGAGGGCGCTGACGTTGCGATCGCCTACCTCAACGAAGACGAAGACGCCGAGTCGGTTGCGGAATTGGTGCGGCAGGCCGGACGTAAATGTGTACTGATCCCCGGTGATCTCTCGGATCCGGGTCACTGCCGTTCGGTGGTCGACCGCACCGTGACGGAGTTGGGCGGTATCGACATCCTGGTCAGCAATGCCGCGTATCAGATGACGCATGACACCTTGGAGGAGATCGACGACGAGGAATGGGATTACACCTTCAAGCTGAACGTCGGCGCTTACTTCCACTTGGTCAAGGCGGCCGTGCCGCACATGGCGCCCGGTTCGTCCGTCATCGGTAGCTCATCGGTCAATTCCGACATGCCGTCGCCGACGCTGGCTCCCTACGCCGCCACCAAGGCCGCGATTGCCAACTTCTCGGCAAGCTTGGCGCAATTGTTGGGCGACAAAGGGATTCGAGTGAACAGCGTCGCTCCGGGTCCCATCTGGACTCCCCTGATCCCATCGACGATGCCGTCGGAGAAGGTCCGCTCATTCGGAGACGACACACCGCTGGGCCGCGCCGGCCAGCCCGCTGAACTGGCGCCGGCTTATGTGCTGCTCGCTTCAGACGACGGCAGCTACATTTCGGGGGCCAGAGTGGCGGTCACGGGTGGTCGCCCGATCCTCTAGTGCCGGTGGTCAGACCGCTGCCGGGTGCAGTGACCAAATTGCAACCTATTTGGCCGGCGCCACGCCGTGCCCATGTCCCGGAAAGTCTCAACCACGGGTTGACACTGGGCCGATGCCAGTCGAAGAAACAATGTGGGATGTTCGCGTGGCACGCGACTTCGAGACATGCGACCTGGAGCGGCTGCGCGCCGCATTCGCCGACATCATCGCCAAGCGCCTGTCGCCGGGTAAGCGGTTGCTGCGCGTGGTGACCTGGTCTCAGAACGGCGGCTCTCTCTTCCGCGCCAACAATGGCGCCCGCCGCTTCGCGGTGGCCTACGAGGTCGCGTTCACCGCGTAGACGCCAATACCCGGTCCGACGGTACGCTCTTGGTGTGCCGCTGCCTGCTGATCCCAGCCCCACCCTCGCCGAGTACGCCCATCCGGAGCGTCTGGTCACCGCCGATTGGCTGGCCAGCAACCTGGGTCGGCCCGGTTTGGCCATCGTCGAGTCCGACGAGGATGTCCTGCTCTACGACACCGGCCACATCCCGGGCGCGGTCAAGATCGACTGGCATCTCGACCTCAACGACCCCAACGTGCGTGACTACATCAACGGCGAACAGTTCGCCGAGTTGATGGACCGTAAGGGCATCAGCCGCGACGACACCGTCGTCATCTACGGCGACAAGAGCAACTGGTGGGCTGCCTACGCACTGTGGGTGTTCACCCTGTTCGGCCACCCCGACGTGCGCCTGCTCGACGGCGGACGCGACCTGTGGGTCTCCCACGGCCGCGACACCACCCTTGAGGTGCCGACCCGCCAGTCCAGCGGCTATCCGGTGGTGGAGCGCAACGACGCCCCGATCCGCGCCTACCGCGACGACGTACTCGCCATCCTCGGCAAACAGCCGTTGATCGACGTCCGCTCGCCCCAGGAGTACACGGGCGAACGCACCCACATGCCCGACTACCCGGAAGAGGGCGCGCTGCGCGGCGGGCACATCCCCACCGCCAAGTCGATCCCGTGGGCCAAGGCCGCCAGGGACAGCGGGCAGTTCCGTAGCCGCGCCGAACTCGCGGAGCTCTACGGTTTCCTCAAGCCCGAGGACGAGACGGTGGTGTACTGCCGCATCGGCGAGCGCTCCAGCCACACCTGGTTCGTGCTGACCTACCTGCTCGGCCTGCCCGGAGTGCGCAACTACGACGGCTCGTGGACCGAGTGGGGCAACGCCGTGCGGGTGCCCGTCGCCGTCGGCCCCGACCCCGGTACCGCGCCGTGACGATGCCGGCCGCTCTGGAGGAGGTCGTCTCCGACTTCCAGGAGGTGGCCGGCCAGGACAAGCTGCAGCTGCTGTTGGAGTTCGCCAACGAGTTGCCGGCCTTGCCGAGCCATCTCGAGGAAGCGGCCATGGAGCCGGTTCCCGAGTGCCAGTCACCGCTGTTCCTGGACGTCGACGCGTCCGACCGGGACAACGTGCGGCTGTACTTCAGTGCTCCCCCGGAAGCGCCGACGACACGAGGGTTCGCCGCGATCCTGGCTGCCGGTTTGGACGGCCAGCCCGCCGATGACATCCTCGCGGTACCCGACGACTTCTACACCGCGCTGGGCCTGGCCGCGTTGATCAGCCCGCTGCGCCTGCGCGGCATGTCGGCGATGCTGACGCGGATCAAGCGACGGTTGCGCGGGGCCTGAGCGCCAGAGGACCTGTTACGGGTCCGGATACATCTTCTCGGGGAGTTTCGGGACGACGTTGCCCGCCGCCGCCGGCAGGATCTCGGTTCCGTACCGATCCACGATGGCCGAGTCGGTGACGACCGGCGGTGGCACCGAGCCGTCGACGAATCGTGACGTTTCGTGAACCTTGCTACCGACGCCCGGATGGCAGCGTTCGGATTTGGCCACCGCACCGAGTTCCTCAGGCGCCCAGAACAATTCCGGGTTCACGAGCCGTGGTGCGTCCGTGGCCGGGCCCCACGCGGCGGACGTGTAGCACGGGTAGCTGGACTTGAATGGCCCGTGGCTTGCCGAGTCGCGCACCGCCACCCGCACCGATTCACGGGGCGCCAGGTAGTACACGGTGATCTCGATGCCCTTGGGGAACTCGTGGGTGAAGTAACCGATCACCGGCAGCGGTCCGCGCTTCTGCGGCGGCGGCGCGACGAACGCGGCCTCCGCCGCCTTCCGCTGTTGTTCGGCCTCGCGGCGGTCCTTCCGCTGGAAGTCACTGTCGATGATCGACCAGCCCACGAACAGCGCCAGCAGGATCACGAAAACCCCGCCGGCCCGGGTCATCCCGTAGGCCGCGTCGCTCGGTTCGTTGGCCTCCGGGTTCTTGAACTTCCAGGACTCCGTGAGCCACCAGATGCGCTGCGGTACGGCGGCCATCGCCCCGCCCACCAACACGCCCACGACAATGACCAATATCGCCGCACCCACGAGCTCACAGTAATGGCGTCGGACTGTGCATCGAGACGCGAATTTCGCACGTCAACAGCAGCGATGCGGCCTCGGACGGATATCGGTCAAAACCTACTCGCCGGTAACCGATACCGGTTTGGCAAGCGCCAAGGTGCGCCGCATAAACTGCCCGCGATAGATTCTTAAAGACGTTTCTTAGAGAACTGCCGAGGAGGCACCGTGGCCAACCACGCCAGCTCAAAGATCTCCAAGGTGCTGGTCGCCAATCGCGGGGAGATCGCGGTCCGGGTGATCCGCGCCGCCAAAGACGCTGGACTTGCCAGCGTGGCCGTGTATGCCGAGCCTGACGCCGATGCACCGCACGTGCGGCTCGCCGATGAAGCCTTCGCCCTGGGGGGCCAGACCTCAGCCGAGTCCTACCTGGTCTTCGAGAAGCTCCTGGACGCCGCCGCGAAGTCCGGCGCCAATGCCATCCACCCGGGCTACGGCTTCCTGTCGGAGAACGCCGACTTCGCCCAGGCCGTGCTCGACGCCGGGCTGATCTGGATCGGGCCGAGCCCGCAGTCGATCCGCGATCTGGGTGACAAGGTCACCGCCCGCCACATCGCCGCACGCGCCCAGGCACCGCTGGTTCCCGGCACCCCGGACCCGGTGAAGGACGCCGACGAGGTCGTCGCGTTCGCCAAGGAGTTCGGCGTGCCGGTCGCGATCAAGGCCGCCTTCGGCGGTGGCGGTCGCGGCATGAAGGTGGCCCGCACCATCGAGGAGATCCCCGAGCTGTTCGAGTCGGCGACCCGTGAGGCCGTCGCCGCGTTCGGCCGCGGCGAGTGCTTCGTCGAGCGCTACCTGGACAAGCCGCGCCACGTCGAGGCTCAGGTGATCGCCGATACGCACGGCAATGTCGTCGTCGCCGGTACCCGCGACTGCTCGCTGCAGCGCCGCTTCCAGAAGCTGGTCGAGGAGGCTCCGGCCCCGTTCCTGACCGACGCGCAGCGCAAGGAGATCCACGAGTCCGCCAAGCGCATCTGCAAGGAGGCCGGCTACTACGGTGCCGGCACCGTCGAGTACCTGGTCGGCCAGGATGGCCTGATCTCCTTCCTCGAGGTCAACACCCGTCTGCAGGTGGAACACCCGGTCACCGAGGAGACCTCGGGCATCGACCTGGTGCTGCAGCAGTTCAAGATCGCCAACGGCGAGGCTCTGGACATCACCGAGGATCCGACCCCGCGCGGCCACTCCTTCGAGTTCCGCATCAACGGTGAGGACGCCGGCCGTGGCTTCCTGCCCGCCCCCGGCCCGGTCACCAAGTTCGAGGCCCCGACAGGCCCGGGCGTCCGGATGGACTCCGGTGTGGAGACCGGTTCGGTCATCGGCGGTCAGTTCGACTCGATGCTGGCCAAGCTGATCGTCACCGGCGCCACCCGCGAAGAGGCCTTGGCCCGCTCGCGCCGGGCGCTGGCCGAGTTCAACGTCGAAGGCCTTGCCACGGTCATCCCGTTCCACCGGGCCGTGACCGCCGACCCCGCCTTCATCGGCGACGGCGAGAAGTTCGACGTGCACACCCGCTGGATCGAGACCGAGTGGAACAACACGGTCGAGCCGTTCACCGGTGGCGATCCGATCGAGGAAGAGGACACCGTGCCTCGCCAGACCGTGGTCGTCGAAGTCGGCGGGCGCCGCCTGGAGGTGTCGCTGCCCGGCGACCTGGCGATCGGCGGTGGCGGCGGCGCTGCGCCCGGTGTCGTCCGCAAGAAGCCCAAGGCCCGCAAGCGCGGCGCCGGCGGCGGTGCGGCGGCATCCGGTGACTCGGTGACCGCACCGATGCAGGGCACCGTGGTCAAGGTGGCTGTCGAAGAGGGCCAGGAAGTGGCCGCGGGCGACCTCGTCGTGGTGCTGGAGGCCATGAAGATGGAGAACCCCGTCACGGCCCACAAGGACGGCGTCATCACCGGTCTGGCCGTCGAGGCGGGTGCCGCCATCACGCAGGGCACCGTGATCGCCGAGATCAAGTAGATCGTTCGAGCCGAATGGCCACTTGTGGCACGGATTCTGCTGAATCCTGTGTCATGGGTGGCCTTTCGGCATTCTGGGAGGTGCTGTGGAACCTGTAGAGATCAACAACGGCCAGTGGTATCTGCGCGGCCTGCGCGCCGATGACCGGGTTGACGACCGGCCCGCACTCACCGACTTGGGCGAGGACGACCTGGACTACGTGCACGACGCCGCGGACGGCTGGGCCGACGACACCCGCTACACCTGGGCGGTGTGCGAACCGACCACCGGCGAGCTGCTCGCCGAGGTGATCCTCGATCCCGTCAGCGGATACCTGAGCAGTCGCGGCCGCCCCGGCTTCGAGGACGCCGCTGCCATCTCGGAGGACACCGTTCGCCGCTACGCCGCGCAGGTGCTCGGACTGGAGGTGCACACGTGACCGCTCCCAAGGTCGTCACGGTCACCGGCGCGGCCGGCCAGATCGGTTATGCCGCGCTGTTCCGCATCGGCGCGGGCGCCCTGCTGGGCCGCGGCCAGCCCGTGAAGCTGCGGCTGCTGGAACTGCCCTCGGCGGTCCGTGCCGCCGAAGGCGTGGTCATGGAGCTGGTCGACAGCGCCTTCGATCTGCTGGTCGACATCGAGATCCACGACGACCCGGTGCGCGCGTTCGACGGGGTCGATGTCGCGCTGCTGGTCGGGGCTCGGCCACGCAGCAAGGGAATGGAGCGGGCCGATCTGTTGGCGGCCAACGCCGCGATATTCGCCGAGTCGGGTAAAGCCCTGAACGCCGGCGCGGCCACGGATGTGCGCGTCGTCGTGGTGGGCAACCCGGCGAACACCAATGCGCTGGTGGCCGCGGCCCATGCACCCGACATCCCGGCTGAGCGGTTCACCGCGCTGACCCGGTTGGACCACAACCGGGCAGTCGCCGCGCTTGCCGCCCACGCGGGTGTTCACGTCACGGACGTGTCCCGGGTGACCGTGTGGGGCAATCACTCCCCGACCATGTACCCCGACATCTTCCATGCGGTGGTCGACGGGCGCTCGGGTTCCGAGTACGCCGCCGACACCGACTGGCTGACCAACGACTTCATCCCCACCGTGGCCACCCGCGGTACCGCGATCATCGAGGCCCGGGGCACCTCGTCGGCCGCGTCGGCCGCCAACGCCGCCATCGACCACGTGCGGGACTGGGTCGACGGCACCGATCCCGACGACTGGACCTCGGTGGCGCTGCCCTCCCCCGGCGTCTACGGCGTGCCTGAGGGTGTGGTCGCCTCGCTGCCGGTACGCGCGGTCGACGGTGCGTGGGAGATCGTGGAGGGCCTGGAGGTCAACGACTTCTCCAGGGCCCGGATCGACGCGTCGGTGGCCGAATTGCTCGAGGAACGCCACGCCGTGGAGCGGTTGGGTCTGCTGTAGGGGTCAGCGCTCGTCGATATCGACGCCGGTGGCCAGGTCACCGCATTCCACGGCGCTGACGTCGTCGCGCCCCGCGAGGAACGACCTGGCCCCCTGATCGCCGTGCAACGAGGCGGCCAGCGCGGCCAGGTGTCTGCGGGCCACGACCACGGGATGTCCGGGCCGGCCGTCGTAGACGGCGCGGGCCAGGCCCGAACGGGAACCGCGTGCCGCAAAGAGGACCCGCGCCACCGCATCGGCGCCGACATCAGGCGTATCGACTGTGTGTAGGACTATCCATTCGGCGTCGCCCGCGGCGTTCAGCCCGTCGCGCACCGACGCGCTCATGCCGTCGGCCCAGCCGGTGGCCACCACGGAGCGCGCGGGCGCAGGCACATCGACCACGGCCGCGCCGAGCACCACGATCACGTCGTCGCAGCCGCCGCCATCGAGCGCGGCGACCGCCCGATCCAGCCATTGCCCTTCCGCGGCAAGGACTTTCGGCATCCCGTACCGACTGCCCGCGCCGGCGGCCAGCACCACCCCGGCGACCGCATCGGCCTTCGACATGGCAATAGTGTTACCTGCAACCATAAGAATCCGCTCAGACGATTGTCGGATGACATTGATCGCGGTAGGGTCCGTAACAGGTTGAGTTCACAGCCGCTGCGGGCGTCATCGACATACGCGCGGGGGACTCCCACCCTTGCCGATCGACGCCGCACCAACAGTACGAATACGTGTATTACGACTGATGGAGCTACCGATGACCGCTATCTCGACGAGCGTACCGATCGACCACACCGACGATTCGCCGGCCGCCTTCGCCACCCGGTGGCTGCCGCCGTCAACGGCGGTGATCAGCGCCCGCGGCGACATCGACGCCGTCAACGCAGCCGATTTCGCCGACTACGCAGCACGTCACATTCCGAAGGCGGAACGGGTCGCGATCGACCTCAGCGAAATCGACTTCTTCGGCACCGCGGGGTTTTACGCCCTCACCGACATCGAGGCGCACTGCTCGGCCGCCGATGTCGACTGGGTGATGGTGCCCAGCAAAGCAGTGAACCGGCTGCTGCGGGTGTGCGACCCGGATTCGGCGCTGCGCACGTGCTACAGCGTGGCCGCTGCGCTGTCCACCCTCAACGGCAAGACTCCGCTACTGCAGTTGGTCACGAAGTCGCGCTAGCGATTTGGCCAGCAGCCTCGATACGTGCATCTGCGAGACACCGACACGCTCGGCGATCTGCGTCTGCGTCATCGACTCGAAGAACCGGAGCAACAGCACGGTGCGTTCCCGCTCCGGTAGTTGAGCGAGCAACGGCCGCAGCGTTTCTCTGTTGTCTATCTGATCCAGACCGGTGTCCTCATCGCCGAGCGTGTCCACAATCGCCGGCGCTTCCTCGTCTCCCCCACCGCCGCTGTCGATGGACAGCGTGTTGTATGAGCTCCCGGCAACCAGTCCTTCGATCACCTCTTCGCGGTCCATGTCGAGTTCTGCGGCGAGCTCGGATGCGGTCGGGGCACGCCCCAGCCGTTGGGACAGGTCCGCGGTCGCCGCGCCCAGCCGCAGGTGCAGCTCCTTGAGCCGGCGCGGCACCTTCACCGACCAGCTGTTGTCCCGGAAGTGGCGCCTGACCTCCCCCATGATCGTCGGCACCGCGAAGGACACGAAGTCTGACCCGGCCTCGACATCGAACCGGTTGACCGCATTGACCAGCCCGACCCGCGCGACCTGCGTCAGGTCTTCGCGTGATTCCCCGCGGCCGTCGAAGCGCCGCGCGATGTGGTCGGCCAGCGGCAGACACCGCTGGACAATCCGCTCACGTTGACGCTCGTAAGCCGACGAGTCCTCGGGCATTCCGCTGAGTTCGCGAAACATATCGCGAACGTCCGCATATTCGGACGTCACCGCAGCAGGCTCGCTCGCCTCGTCGTCAGGGTGATGCCGCATACCTGACCGGCTTCCGGCCCGTCGCCGTCGGTGAAAGTCTTGACTTCGTCGGTCAGAGAGCTCAAGACGTGCCAGCTGAAGCTGCCCGGCTCGACCACCGCGGAGCCGGTGCAGGACGTCGAGGCGGTGATCACCACCGCGTCGTCGCCCGGGTCGACGATCAAACGCAGAGCCGCATCCGGGACCGCTGCCCGAATCAACGCTGTGCAGGCCTCGTCCACGGCCAAGCGCAGGTCGGCGACGACGTCGAAATCGAGGTCTTCGAAAGCGGCGACGGCCGCGACAAGCGTGCGCACTACGGCCAGGTTCTCCAACCTGGCCGCGACCCGAATCTCCACCGACCGCTCGACGCGGTTCGACGGCTTGGACTGGCCATGTTCGTCGGCCATCTCACCTCCTGGCATCTCGGACCGACAGTATCCCAGGCGCGAACCTGGCCTCGCGAGGCCGCTCTGCCGATCGTCGATGCCGTCTCGTCATTGACACTGCCGTTCCCTTCTGCGCGCAGACGAGGTCCCGCCTGCGACGCCCGGGCCAGGGATGCCCACCCGGACGCACCTCGAAACCTGCGACCGGCGTGGGATCATCGACGGTATGGATCCGGACCGTCCCGAGCTGGATCAGCCATGGGACCAGACCGCTCGCCACGAAACGGAAGCCGAGCGGCTGGACCGCAACTGGAGCAGTCTCCTGCAGGAGCTGAGGGTCGTGCAGACCGGCGTTCAACTGCTCACCGGACTGCTGTTGACTCTGCCTTTCCAGGAACGGTTCTCGATGCTCGACGAGCCGATGCGGATCCTGTACCTGGTGACAGTCGCGTGTTCGGCCGCTGCCACCGCGCTGTTGGTCGCACCCGTCGGCATGCATCGCCTGCTGTTCCGTAGGCATCGGTTGAACCTGCTCGTCTCCGCCTCCCACCGCTGCGCATTCTTCGGGCTGGTGTTGCTCGGCCTCGCGATGACCGGGGTGACCGAATTGATCTTCGATACGGTCGCCGGGCGCGAGGCCGGGGTGATCGCAGGGGTGGTGGCCTTGTTGACGTTCGTGGGCATCTGGCTGCTGCTGCCGTTGGCGATGCGACTGGGTGACCCGATGTCGGCGGGGCCGTCAGTCGAACTCGGCGTGCAGCGCGGCCAGTAGCGGCTTTGCCGCTTCGTCGAGGAATCGCTGCTGGCCCTCGTCGCCGATCTGGACCAGGGCGACGTCGGTGAATCCCGCTTCGAGATAGGGGGCCACGGCCGCGACGATCGCGTCCAGGTCCGGTCCGCACGGAATGGACTCGGCCACATCCTCAGGGCGCACGAACTGCGTCGCCGCGGCGAACCCGGCCGGGGTGGGAAGCTCGGCGTTGACGGCCCAGCCACCGGCGAACCATCGGAACTGGTCATGGGCCCGTCGCACCGCTGCGTCTCGATCGGGATCCCAGCACACCGGGATCTGACCGATGACACGTCCCTCGGGCAGGACACCGGTCGCCTGCCGGCGGTGTTGCCAGCCCTCGACGATCGCCCGGTCGGGTGCGACGTTGATCAGATGGTCGGCGGAGACCGCAAGTTTTTCGACGGCCTTCTCGCCGGTCATCGAGACGGCAATGGTCACCGGAATGTCCGGTACATCCCAGATGCGGGCCGAGTTCGCCTCGAAGAACTCGCCCCTGAAATCGATCAGGTCCCCACTGAGCAGTTCGCGGATCAATTTGATGGCCTCGGCCAACATGTCCAGCCGCCGCTCGACGGTGGGCCAGCCTTGGCCCACGACGTGCTCGTTGAGGTTCTCGCCGCTTCCCAGCCCGAGGGTGAACCGGCCACCGGACAGGATCTGCACCGTGGCTGCCTGCTGGGCGACGATCGCGGGGTGATACCTGATCGTGGGGCAGGTCACGTAGGAGTAGAGGTCCACGTCGTGGGTGGCGTGGGCGACCGCGCCCAGGACAGCCCATGCGTTGGGTGCATGTCCCTGACTGGCCAGCCAGGGGCTGAAGTGGTCGCTGCTCACCTCGAAGTCGAAGCCGGCCCGCTCTGCCGACACCGCGTAGTCGACCAGCTCTCGTGGGCCGCTCTGCTCGGTCATCAGGGTGTATCCGAATCTGGCCATGGCGCAGGGATAGCCCGTGCAGAACCCCGCGAAACTGGGTATGCGAACCCAATGACCGAATCAGAGACTCTGCAGACACAGGACAACGGCGGACGACGGATGCGGATTCCGGTGACGTGGGTGCTGGTTGTGTTGACCATCCCGGCAGCGGTCGCAGTGTTTCTGTATGGCATGGGCGCGGTGATGAGCATGGCCGGATGCACCGGCGACGTGTGCGCGGATAAGGGGCCGGGCGAATTCTGGTTCGGGATCCTGTTCTACGGCGCGCCGGTGGTGCCGATCGTCACCATCGCCGTGTCGATCTTCACGGCGCGCATGCGGTACGGAATCCTGGTGCCGATCATCGGGTTGGTGCTGTTGGCAATCGATTTCGCGATACTGGCCGCCACATTCTGAGGGGCGGAGCAGCTGCGCCGGCCTCAGCTGCTCGGCCGCTGGCGCATCACCCCGGGATGGTCTGTGTACCAGCGGTCCTCGATACGGCGGACTCTCATGTGCTCGAGCGCCAGCCACATCGAGCCGATGATGAATCCGGCCGCGGACAGGGTGCCTACGGTCAGACCCACGTCGGAGTGGCCGGTGGCGAATGCCGCCAGCGTGCCGACGAACAGCACCAACCCGACGAGGATGAGTATCAGCGCGGGCATGATGACGTTGTCCTTCATCGACTCGCCGGCATGCGGCCGGGTCGTCCTGGCGTGGTCAACGGGGTCCTTTGGGCCGTGCATGGCTGCTCCTTCCGCCATTA
The DNA here is from genome assembly GCF_019645875.1 of Mycolicibacterium senegalense. Taxonomy (GTDB): domain Bacteria; phylum Actinomycetota; class Actinomycetes; order Mycobacteriales; family Mycobacteriaceae; genus Mycobacterium; species Mycobacterium senegalense. The sequence goes on from NZ_CP081000.1 coordinate 4,366,418, forward strand.
CTCGCGCCACCTGCTGCATGGGCTGTCTTCCACGGTAGAACTCCGGGGCTCCGCTGGCGAGAAAAACGTCAGATTGTTTGCCGTCGCTGCCGACCCACGCTGACACAGCTCCAACATGACACCACGGCCCCGCTGATACAGCGGGGCCGTGGGCAGGCCTTCCGGCCGCGGTCGTGATCAGTGGTTTCGCAGCATTCCGATCAGCTCGCGCTTGTTCTTGTCGGAATATCCTTTGATCCCAAGCTCTTTCGCCCGGTGACGCAGATCGTCGACTTTCCAGTCATCATAGGAGCCGGACTCGCCGCCCGAACGTCCGACGCTCGAACGCCCCCTGGCGGCAGCGGCATTGGAGATCCGCGCGGCTTTCTCCTTCGAGTTTCCTTCTTCTCGCAGCTCCTCGTAGAGCTTTTCGTCCTTGATCGACGGATTCGGCATCAAGCACCTCCTTGTTGTTGATGACTGCCGGTGACGGCTTTGTCGCCGTACGCGTCAATACCAGCTTCGCCGCCCTGCGACCGGCCGCCCGATCGCTCCGAGCAGCCAGAACACCCCGCCGATGACCAGCAGGACAACGCCGATCACCCAGAGCAGGTACATATCGAGGATCAAACCGAGAATGAGCAGAATTGCGCCGAGAACAATCATGACGACCTCTATTCGCCGGCCGCGATGGATGCCATCGCACTGGGTTGCGGCAGACGGCACTCGTCCACCTTGGGGTTGACGCCCGCGTAGTTGAGCGGACCTGCAAGGACCGTCAGCGCGACAGCACCGGCAGTCGCGCAGTTGGTCGATCCACCATGGAAATAGTCGCGCTGCCACGCTGCCACCACACCGATGATCAGCCAGATCAGCACGAGCGTCCCGAACAATCCACCGAGTCTCATGGCATGCCAGATACCCGCTTACGCGCAGGTCAAACATTCGGGGGCTCGACCCGGGGCGTTTGGTAAGCGTAGACTTACGGTTCGTGGTGACTTACCCATCGAGTGATCCGTGGGCCGCCCTGGCCGACGGCAGTCGCCGGGCCATCGTCCGCAGACTTGCCGCGGGCCCGTTGGCTGTGGGCGAGTTGGCCCGTGAGCTCCCGATCAGTCGGCCGGCGGTTTCACAACACCTCAAGGTGCTGAAGTCTGCCGGGCTGGTCTGTGATCGAGCCGCCGGAACCCGCCGTGTCTACCACGTCGATCCCGACGGCATCGCAGCGCTTCGCGCAGAGCTGGACAGCTTTTGGGGCCGGGCGCTGCACGCGTACCAGGAGATCGTCGAACAGGAGGCGCAGCCGACATGACACCCGTGGAAGTCGAACCGATCCGCAAGAGCGTCGTAGTCGATGCTCCCGTGGACCGGGCATTCACCTTGTTCGTCGACCGGTTCGACGCAATCAAGCCGCGCGAACACAATCTGCTCGCAGTACCGGTGGCGCAAACCGTTTTCGAACCTCGCGTCGGTGGCCACATCTACGACGTCGGGATCGACGGCAGCCGATGTGAGTGGTCACGCGTCCTGGTCTATGAGCCGCCGACCCGCGTCGTCTTCTCGTGGGACATCGGACCCGCCTGGCAGATCGAATCCGATCCGGATCGCACGAGTGAGGTGGAAGTCCGGTTCGTGCCCCTGGGACCTGCGCGTACCCGCGTCGAGCTGGAACACCGGCACCTCGAGCGCCACGGCGAGGGGTGGCGTTCGGTGGCCGGCGGCGTCGGCGGTGACGCCGGATGGCCCCTCTACCTGCACCGTTACCTGGCCGTGCTCACCGCGGAAATACCGGACGGGCCGCAATGAACACCGAACCGTCGCTGATGGACCTCGCTCGCGACGAGCGAGCCGACCTCGCGGAGTTTCTGGCCACGCTGACCCCTGCGCAATGGCAGACCGAGTCACTATGTGCCGGATGGACCGTGAAAGACGTTGTGGCCCACGTCATCAGCTATGAAGAGCTAGGGTGGGCCGGGCTACTCAAGCGGTTCGCCAAGGGGCGGATCGTGCACGCCAATGAGGTCGGGGTCGACGAATACTCGACCATGTCGATCGAGGAACTGCTCGAGTTCCTCAGCCACCACCTTCGTCCGCAGGGACTGACGGCAGGATTCGGCGGCATGATCGGACTGGTCGACGGCACCGTCCACCACCAAGACATCCGCCGCGCACTCGGGCTTCCTCGCACCGTGCCGCCGCAGCGGCTACAGCGAATCCTGCCGCTGGTACCCGGCAACCCGCGGCTCGGGGCGGGCCGCCGCATCAAGGGACTTCGACTGCGCGCCAACGACATCGACTGGGAGCACGGCAGCGGCCCGGAAGTCACCGGTACCGGCGAGGCATTGCTGCTGGCCATGACGGGCCGTCGACAAGCCGCCGAGGAACTCGCAGGAAGCGGAGCGGCGATTCTGCTCGGCCGGCTCTGAGCCGGCGCGAATTCCTTTGCCTGCCAACGCCTCCGAAACCTGTAGCCAATGTGGCGCGTGGGACTGGAGTGACCTCGGGTCAGACGCGACCTGAGGATACTAAGAATCTCGGAGACCGTTTGTTCAAGACCATGCCGCAGCGTAGAGTTCGGTGCAGGTTGAGTTCACAGCCGCCCCGGAATCGTCATCGGGTGCAGGAGCGTGACACCCCCTGTACCCAGGGGTTTTGAGCCCACAGAGCCTGAGCGTGACGTGACCACAGTATTTCTACTGATGGAGTCACCGATGTCAACAATGAATGCCGCCAAACCGGCGCCGACGTCCAGCCACCGCCCCCGCGCTGAATTCAGCGCCCAGTGGCTATCGCCCGCGACAGCAGTGATCAGTGTCCATGGTGAGTTGGATGCGTCCAACGCCGCCGACCTGGTCGAATGCGGAATGCGGCACAGCAGGGCGGGCGCCCAGCTCGTCCTTGACCTCAGCACGGTCGAGTTCTTCGGCGCCGGTTGCTTTGCCTGCCTGCACACACTCAACGTCAGGTACGCCGGCGACGACGTCGAGTGGGTGCTGATTCCGAGCCGTGCGGTGTCCCGGGTGCTGCGAATATGCGATCCGGCCCGCGCACTGCCGGTCTCCACCGAGCTTCCGGCCGCCCTGTCGATGCTGCACGAGCAACCACGCCCGCTGCAGCTGGTGAATACCGAGCACTAAGCCCTGGCCCACCGTCGACGAACGGTCAGCGCGATACCCAGCGCAGTGTCGTCGACGAAAGTTTCGGCTTTCTCGGTGAGCGCCTCCAGTACCCGGCGACTGAACCCGTTCAAGACGGTACTGCCGGGATCCCTGTGGACGCTGTCGCATGCAGCCGACACCCGCACGGTCAGTTCGCGGGCGTGGGGGTCTTCATCCAGCACCAGCATGGCCCCCGGCGACGACATACCGATCAGAACGGTGCATGCTTCATCCACGGCCAAAGCCAAATTGGCGGTCGTTTCCGCGTCCAGCCCCTCGTAGCCGGCCAGGCAACAGGTCATCGCTCTCACCACCGCCAGTGCCTCTGTTCGCGCGGGCACCCGAAACTCCACGGCGCGCCCGCCGTTGGTGTGGCCAGATCTCCCGTGGGGTATTCGCTGACCGTGCAACACAGTGAGCCGAGGCCCCGGTGCCCAGTCAGACGGTGACATATCTGACGCTTACCCACAGTGGTGTGGTCGCCAAACCCGGGTGGCGTCCCCAATGAGGCTGCGCCGCAGCGTGGTCGGCGGGCCGGGCATACACCGGGTGCGCCGCGGCCGCGGATTCAGTTATCGGCAGGACGACGGCAACGTGGTCACCGACGCGGCGACACTGAGGCGCATCGAGGCTCTGGTGATTCCGCCCGCCTGGAAAAAAGTATGGATTTGTCCGCACCCCAACGGACACATCCAGGCAGTGGGGACTGACGTCGCGGGCCGGCGCCAATACCTCTATCACCCCCAATGGCAGGCGGAACGTAGCGAGGAGAAGTTCGACCGCGTGCTGGAGTTGTCGACCGGGTTGCCCGACTGGCGCACCGACATCGCACGTGATCTGCGGCGTCGCGGCCTCCGACGCGATCGCGTGCTGGCACTTGGCCTTCGGCTGCTGGACCTCGGCTACTTCCGGGCCGGTGGAGACCAGTACGCCGAGGAGAACAACTCCTTCGGCATAGCCACGCTGCTGCGCGAACACATCACGCTGCGGTCAGATGCGGTCGAGTTCGACTATCCGGCCAAGAGCGGCGTGCGCCGCACACTGATGGTCGAGGACCCGGCGGTGGTGCGCGCGGTGCGCTCCCTGCAACGCAGCCGAGGCAACGGTGATCGATTGCTGGCCTTCCGCAATTCGTCCGAATGGGCCGAGGTTCATGCCGAAGATCTCAACATCCGGTTCAAAGAGATGGTCGGCGAAAGTTATACCGTCAAAGATCTGCGCACGTGGCACGGCACGGTGCTGGCGGCCGAGGCCTTCGTCGATGCGGACCCGCCGGTCGACGACAAGGTGGTCAAACGCGTCGAATCCGCCGTGATGCGCGAGGTCGCCGAGGCTCTCGGCAACACTCCGGCAGTCGCCCGCAGCGCCTACGTCGATCCTCGGGTGGTCGAGGCCTATCGCGACGGTTTGACCATCGGTGCCGCGGTACGTCGCGCCGCTCGCGTCAGGAACAGCGACCAGCGTCAGGGAATCCTGGAGCGCGGGACCGCACGGTTGATCCGGAAGGTGGCCAGGCAGACATGACCGGGGAAGCGAACAACGCCGGCAAGACCGGAAACCTTTCTGATGCCGCCACTGGTGTGCTGGACGTGTTGAGCCGCTGGGCCGGGGCCCGGTGGACCGCGATGGCCGTGATGGCCGGCGCACTCGTGTTCCTGATCGCGGGCGCCGTGGTCGGGTTCGACCACTGGTGGCAGGTGTTCGCCCATTCCGCGGCCGCGGTGGTCACCCTGCCGATGTTGTTCGTTTTGCAGCACACCACAAACCGCGAGACCTCTGCCATCCTGATCAAGCTCGACGAACTGATCCAGGCGACCACTGATGCCAAGGAGGAGTTCGTCGATCTCGAGGACCAGGAGGTTTCGGCCCAAGAGCAATTGCACGACGAACTGCACCACGACGATTGAGCAGTAGCTTCAGAATCCGCCGGGCTTTCCGTTGCCCAGATACCGCAAGCCCGCGGCGGCAACAGAATTCGGGTCGAGGACGTTGCGGGTGTCGACCACCACCGCGGCCGGCGCCCGCTCGGCGACCCGTGTCCAGTTCAACTCCCGGAACTCGGGCCATTCGGTGAAGACCACGATGGCGTCGGCTTCCTTGGTGGCCAGGTATGGGTCATCGGCGGCCGCGACACCCGCCCTACGGAGCACGTCGTGATCCATCATGTCCAAACCCGGGTCGTAGCCGGCGATTTGGGCCCCGGTTCCGCTGAGGTCCGCACAGATCGCCAGCGCCGGAGAATCTCTGACATCGCAGGTTCCGGCTTTGAAACTCAGGCCCAGTGCGGTGATCCTGGCGTCGGCGAGATCCACCGGCACGATCCCCCGCAGAGCGTCGACGATGCGACCGGACTGCGCCCGGTTGGTCCCGCGAGCCGCGGAGACCTCGGCGAGTTCGACACCGTGGCTGCGGCCGGTGTGCACAAGTTCGGCGGTGTCCTTGGGCAGACAGGAACCGCCCCAGCCCGGACCGGGTGCAAGAAAGTGTGGTCCGATCCGGATGTCAGCCCCCATGCAGCGGGTGACATCGCCGACGTCCGCCCCGACTCGGGCGCACAGCAGGGCCAACGAGTTGGCGTACGAGATCTTGACGGCCAGAAAGGCATTGCTGGCGTACTTGGCGAGCTCGGCACTTTCCGGGGTCATGCGCAGCGCCTCACCTTTGGCGGCACCGTAGAGCTTTTCCATGGTGTCGGCCACGGCGTTGTCGTCCGCCCCGATCAGGATGCGATCCGGATGGCGGAAGTCGTACACGGCATGGCTTTCCCGGAGGAACTCCGGGTTGGACACTGCGTGGACCTGTCGCGCGCCCAGCCGCGCGGACACCCGCCGGGTGGTGCCGACCGGGACCGTCGATTTCATGGCCACCACCGCACCGGGCTCGAGTACTGCGGCAAGGTTGTCCACGGCGGCCTCGACCGCGCTCAGATCGGCCGAGCCGTCGACGCCACTCGGGGTCGGCACACAGACGAACACCACATCGCGGTCGGCCAATTCGTCGTAGTCCTCGCTGAACCTGAGCGCGCCCGAGCGCAGACCAGAAACCAGTAGTTCGGCCAGCCCCGGTTCATCGACGGGTGCGACGCCCGTCGCCAACCGCGCCACCCGGCCGCTGTCCACATCCACGCACACGGTGTCATGCTTGCGCTCGGCCAGGCACACGGCGGTGGTCAGGCCCACATAGCCGGCTCCGACCACACCCACCTTCACGTCGACACCTCCAGTACCCCGCGCACCGCGTCGAGAACCCTTGACACCGTGAGCAACAGCAGGCCGCTGTCGGGTTCGGCTCCATGCGGATCTCCACAATCACCAGCCCACAGCGCCACGTGCGGCCCGTCGCCCGGCGGACCCCACCGGCTCGGCGGCGTGGGGCCGAACAGCAGCACCGATGGTGTACCGGTTGCCGTAGCGATATGTCCGACGCCGGTGTCACCGCAGATGAGCAACCGGCAGTCGTTGATCAGCGCCACCAACTCGAGGAGGTCGAGGGTGCCTGCCAGCATGGCGGTTTCGGGGAGGCCGGCCTGTTCCACGATTCCACGGGCCAGATCCGTTTCATTGGTATCGCCGGTCACCACGACATCGCATCCGGCTTCGCGCAACGCTGCCGCGACCGCCGCGTAGCGTTCGGCCGGCCACCGACGGGATGGAAACGCCGCACCCGGGTGGATCACCACCACGCCGGAGCGCTCCGGATAATCCGCCGGCCGCTCGATCGCCAGATCCCGCCGATCACAATCGATCCCGTGCCATTCCAGCAGATGACACCAGCGGTCGACTTCGTGCAGATCGCTGCGCCACGGCGGCCCGCTCAGCTCCGGGTATCGGGCATGCCGATGGCTGAGCATTGATTTCGGTCGCAGGGTGAGCAGATCCGCGATGCTCTCCGGGCCGCTGCCGTGAAGGTTCACTGCCAGGTCCGGCGCGCGCCCCTGCGGCTTCAGCCTGCCCAGCCCTGGCGTTGGGTCCACCTCGGTGACCGCACCGGACAGCATCGCCAGGTCGCGAAACCGCTCTGGTGCAGCCAGCACGATACGTGCGTCGGGGAAAGCTCTCCGCAGGCCGCGCAGTGCCGGGAACCCAGTCATCATGTCGCCCAGTCCCAGAGCGCGCAGGACGACTATGTCGTTCATGGCCACGACGACTCCGTGGAGGAACACACCACGAGCTCCCGTACCTCACATCCTGCGGGTTGAGAAAGGGCGAAGACCACCGTCTCCGCGACATTGGCGGGCTCGTTGAGCTTGGCGTCCGGCGGCGGCAGGTACTGCTCGTCACGCCCGTCGAAGAACGAGGTGTACATGCCGCCAGGAATCAGGGTGGTCACCCCGACCTCCCCCGCCAGCTCGGCGGCCAAGGCGCGGCTGAAACCCACGACACCGAACTTCGAGGCGCAGTAAGCCGTGGCGTCGCTGACGGCTTTGATGCCCAGCGTCGACGCACATGTGACGATGCGCCCGTGGCTGGATTTCAGGAAAGGCAGCGCCGAACGGATCACCGCGACGGTCCCGAGCAGGTTGACATGGATCACCCGCTCCCAGTCCTTGGCGGGCACATCGGTCAGCTTGCCGCACGAGTCGACGCCCGCCGCGGTGAACACGCCGTCGATGACGCCGCCGGCCCGATCGGCCAGGCTACGTACCGCGGAGTCCACGGCTTCGGTGTCCGCCAGATCCGCGCGGTGGAACTCAACCTCGGCGGCGGGGGTCTGCCGGTCGATCACCAGAGGCCTACCACCATGGCGCACAACAGCTTCCACTGTGGCCGCACCCAGACCCGAGGCGCCGCCGGTGATGAGGATATTGCCAAGATTCACGAGTTGCCCTTTCGGTCATGACCGCATCGCGGCGATCAACTTGGATGAGGAGTAACCGGCGATCGTCGGCAGTAAAACCACGTCTCCCCCATGGCTTCGCACCACTGATGCCTCCGGCAGGTCGGTCTCCGCGTAGTCGCCACCTTTGACCCACACATCGGGCCGCAACACTTCCAACTGCTGCTCGGGCGACGTTTCGTCGAAGATCACCACGGCGTCGACACAGGCAAGCGCGCACAGCACCCGGGCACGGTCGGCTTGCGCCATCACCGGCCGGCTCGGTCCTTTCAGCGCCCGGACCGAGTCGTCCGAATTGAGTAGCACCACCAATGCATCACCCAACTGCCGCGCTCGGTGCAACAACCGGATGTGCCCGGTGTGCAGCAGATCGAAGCAGCCGCCGGTGGCGATGAGCCTGCCGCCACGGCGCCGAAGACGGTCGCGCACCTCGGCGGCCTCGCCGAGGATGGCAGTGAATTCCGGTGTTCCGCCATTGGCTCCGATCGCGCCGGGCGTGGACACGCCGACCGCTCCCCCTGTGGCGACGAACCGGCTTGCCGCACATACCGCCTCGGTGACGGCCGGGATGGTGGTGTTGCCTTCGGCCAGGGCGAGCGTCGCCGCCACCGCGAACCGGTCACCCGCACCGCAGGTGTCCGACCTGGCAGAGCCGGCGGCCAGAGACACGGGGACGGTGATGTCGGTGAGGCCGCCGTCGTCGGTGGAAACCGTGGCGCCCCGATCACCGAGCGTTACGCTGACTGCTCGCGCGCGCCACTGCCGGCGCAGCGTTTCCGCCGAAACACCTTGGGCCTCGGACTGGTTAGGGGTCGCCAGCCAGCATCCGGGTACCGGCGGCGCACCCCGCGGGTGCGGATCCCACACCAGTGGAACTCGGGTGGCGGTGTCTTCGAGCAATTGCCGCAGCCCGGGGTGCGCGCTCACCCCGCGGCCGTAATCCGCGACGCAGATCGCCCTGGCTTGACCGAGAACCTCGGAAACGGAAGCGGGCAGATCCTGCCCGACGACGATTCCGTCGCCGTGATCCAGGCGCAGCATCGACTGGCCGGAGGCTCGAATCCTGGTCTTACACACCGTGCTCCCGGCCATCGGCAGGGCGACCACGGTGATGCCCGCCGCGGTCAGCAGCTCGGTCAGTCGCCGGCCGTCATCGTCCTCGGCGATGGCCGTCACCAAGACCACGCCCGATTCGATGCGGGCAGCCAGCACTGCAGCCAGACCCGCTCCGCCGGGCCGTTGCCACAATCGGTCGGCATCGACGACCGGCACCGGGGCTTCCGGGCTGAGCCGGGTGGCGCTGCCCTCGATGTCCACATCGAGCATGCTGTCCCCGACGATCACCAATGGCTTACTCATCCGGACCTCCTCCCGCAGCAGGCATGCGGCCTTTGTCGCGCAACGCATCGTCGAGCGCGATGCACAGGGAGTGCACGAGCAGGAGATGGATCTCCTGGACGGTCGCGGTGGTCGGCGCCTCGACGCACACGGCGTCATCGCACATCGCCGCAAGCGGATTGGGCGCGGGCCCGGTCATCGCCCACGCGGTCAGCCCGGCCTCGTGTGCTGCCTTGACGGCGGCCAGCACGTTGGGGCTGGTGCCACTCGTGGACAGGGCGACCAACACATCGCCGGTGCGGCCATGGGCGCGCACGCCCCGGGCGAACATCTCCTCGGACCCGTAGTCGTTGACCACCGCGGTCAGTGCCGAGGTGTCGGCGTGCAGCGCGATGGCCGACAAGGGCATCCGCTCATCCTTGAACCGGCCCACCAGCTCAGCGGTCAAGTGTTGTGCCTCGGCGGCACTGCCTCCGTTTCCACACGCCAGCAAGCGGCCGTCGGCGGTCAGCACGTCAGCCAGATGGTGCCCCCAACCCGTGAGCCGGGAAGTTTCGGCACTGACCCGGCCCACCGCCTCGGCAAGCGACGCGATGTGTTCTCCGATCATCATTTCCTACCTCCCAAACTTTCGACCGCAGTGATCAATTCGGCGTCGGTGATCCCATCCAGACACGGATGTCCCGGCACCGGGCAGGTGCGTGCCCGGGTAGCGCGGCAGGGTGCCTCCTGATCGCCGAGCACCACCACCCTGGGCGCGTACGGACTCCACTGAGCTGCCGGGACGACCGGGGCGAACAGCGACACCACCGGAGCTCCCACCGCGGCGGCCAGGTGCGCCGGCCCGGTGTTGGGTGCGACCACCACGGCTGCCCCCGTGTAGACGGCAGCCAACGTCGCCAGGCTCGTCCTGCCGCCCAGGTCTATCGCGATACCGTCGGCCACGTGTGCGGTCAGCTCGCGCTCGTCCTCACCGCCGGTCACCACGACCCGGCGCCCCGCTGCCGTCAGCGCGCGCACCATCGCCGCGCTGCGGGCCACACTCGGCTGCCGCGCCGCCACCGCCGCCCCGGGATGAAACACCACATACGGTGCCGGGCCGATCAATTCGTCGAGTTCGGCCGGCAACGGCGGCACGCCCTCGACCGTCAGCGACCCGTCATCGCCGGGCGGCAGCCCGAACCCGGCGGCGCGGGCCAGCGACAGCGCCCGCTCGGGCTCAGGTATCCCGGCCTCGACGTGATGCCGCAGATCGAGAAGCGTGCCCGGGTAGTCCTCGCTGATGGCGCCCACCCACCTGATCTCGGCCATCCGACAGATCAGCGCCAGCGGCAGTGGCGACTGGTGGTACGAAGTGAACACGAACGCGCGATCGGGAGCGATGTCGCGGAGTTGCTTGATCAGCGCGTGAACATGGTCCGGGGTCAGTTCGGGAGAGTCGAAATCGACCCAGGGAGCCTGCCATTCGATGATGTCGTCCACGCCGGGCAGCAGCTCGGCTGCCGCGCGCCCCCGCGGACCCGCCAGGAAGGTCACCGAATCGTGGGCGGCCGCCACCGCGCGAACGGCCGGCCCGGTGATGAGTACGTCACCGGCGCTGTCCAGCCTGGCCACCAACGCCCGCGTCATCGCCGCCCCTTCATCGGGCGTCCCGCAGTACCAGCGCCACTGCGGCTTGCAGGGTCGGTGCCACCCTCGCGTAGCCGCGCGCATGCGAAATCTCGTGAGGCAGGGTCCGTTCCGTGGGCACCAGCACGGCGTCGGCCGTCGCGGCCAGCGCTGCTGCCACGTCGCCGCCGGTGTCCCCGATCAGTACGCATCGGGAGGGGGTGACTCCGAGTTCCTCTGCAGCCGCCCGCACCATGCCGGGTTCGGGCTTGCGGCAGGCGCAGCCCGCATCGGCGTCGTGCACACAGACCTGCCAGGAGTCGAACGGCCCCAACAACGCGTTCACCTGCGCGTTGACCGCTGCGAGTTGGCTCTTGCTGATGAGCCCTTTGGCGACTCCGGACTGGTTCGACACCACAGCCAACAGCAAGCCCCGTTCGCGCAATTGGTCGAGCGCCTCAGCCGCGCCGATCATCGGGCGCACGCCGGCGGGATCGTTGAGGTAGGGGCTGTCGACGATGATCGTGTCGTCTCGGTCCAGCAGCACGGCAAGCGGCGGATCACGGTGTGCGGCACGGTATTTCCATTCGCCCCTCAGCCGGTGGGTGACGGCGACCGGCGGGATGAGCACACTGGTGATCAGCATCCGTAGCGCCTCGGTGACGGTGCGCCGCCCGGCCAGGAACCGACGCCCGGCGAACTCCGCGGTCAGCACCAACCAAGCGGCGCGGGCCCAGCGGGACGCGGTCGGCCTCCGCAGCGTGACAGCGGCCAGCGCAGCCAGGGTGGTCAGCACGTGCGCCGGCATCCGGCCCCGCCCCTCGCCGATGGCCGTCCGCCAGCCGCGACCATATTTGCGGCGCAGCAACGCGTCGTCGCGGTTCCCGATCTGTGCGCGCACACTGCTCATCCACGTGGCCGGTGCGACCGGATGCAGCGACTGCCTCGACCCCGAGACGATCTCGTGGCCGGCCAGCGTGATGCGCAATCCCAGATCCGAATCCTCTCGATAGGCGCGGGGAAATCGCTCGTCGAACCCACCGACTTCCACCAGCGCCGACCGCCGGTAGGCCATATCGGCGGTGATCCATTGCGCATCGGCCAGCCGTTGGGTGCGCCGCTCATCATCGGTGCTGCGCCGGCCTTCAGAGACCGGCACGTCGATCACCGCCTGCGACCCGGCCGCACCGCGCCCATCGGCCTCGCGTAAGTCGTCGGCGAGCGCGGTCAGCCAATCTGGCTGCGGCTGCACATCGTCGTCGAGAAAGCAGACCCAGCGCGCCGTCGTGTGCCGCCAGCCGAGGTTGCGCGCCGCGGCCGGTCCTCGGCCGCCGCTGTGCAACACGGTCACGGGCAGGCCGGTGACCACTCGCAGAGGTGGTTCGGGATCAGCACGGTCGTCGACCACGATGACCGCCTCCGGTGCCGGGCCATCGGAGCGTTCCAGCCCGGCCAGCAGCCGCTGCAACGAATCCCGGCCGATCGTGGGTACGACGATCGCGAAACTCATCGCTGCCTCCTCACCACATACGGACCGATGGCCAGCATGTCGATCGGCGCGGACCCGAAGCACTCCAATGCATCTCGGGGGCTGTCGACCATCGGGCGGCCGGCAGTGTTGAAGCTGGTGTTGACGATCACCGGAACACCGGTGCGCTGGGCGAAGTGGCCGATCGTGGCGTGCATGAGCGCATCCGTGCGATCGACGGTCTGGATCCGCGCGGTGCCGTCGACATGGGTGACGGCCGGGATACGCGCCTGCCAGTCGGGTGCGACGTCGTGGACGAAGAGCATGTAGGGGCTGGGAATCGGTCCTCCGGAGAAGATTTCGCCGGCCCATTCGGCCAGCACCATCGGGGCCACGGGACGGAACTCCTCACGGCCTTTCACCGCGTTGAGGCGGTCCAGATTCTGCTTCTTGCGGGGATCTGCCAGCAGCGAGCGCCGGCCCAGGGCACGAGGCCCGAACTCCGAGCGGCCCTGGAACCAACCGATCACCTGGTCGTCGGCCAATGCCTGGCCGACGACCGCGGCCAGGTCGTCGGGCCGCTCATGGGGTACGGCAGCCTCGCTCAGCACCGTCTCGATCTCTTCGTCGGACCAGCTGCGCCCGAGCGCCGCCGAAGGCATCGGTGCGATCGGTTCACCGGCCTCGGCGGCCAGGGAGAGCGCCGCCCCCAGCGCCGTCCCGGAGTCACCGGCCGCGGGCTGGACCCAGATGTCCTCGAAAAGGCCGCTGCGATGCAGTACCGAGTTGGCCACGCAGTTGAGCGCCACTCCCCCCGCCAGACAAAGGTTCTCGTGATCGGTATGGGCGCGCAACCAACGCACCAGCTCGAGCAGCACTTCCTCCAGCACCAGCTGCACGCTGCACGCCAGGTCCACCCGGTCGTCCCAGTCGGAGCCGAACGACGACCACGCCACAGGTTTGGTGCGAAAGCCGCCGTCACCGGTGGCATAGACGAGGTCGCGGAATTGATCGGCGAACCGCGGAGTCCCATAGGACGCCATGGCCATCACCTTGTACTCGTCGCTGGACCGCTTGAAGCCCAGCTGTTGAGTGAGGTCCTCGTACAGCAGACCCAGTGAGTGCGGGAGCGACTGGGTGGCCAGCACGTCGAGCTTGCCGTCGGTGTACTCGCCGGCCAGCATCGACGTACGCTCCCCGCGGCCGTCGACGACCAGCACCGCGCAGTCCGGGTACGGAGACGCCAAAGCACTCGACGCGGCGTGCGCCACATGGTGCCGGACGAACCGCACCGCAGCAGGGTCCAGCCCGGGCAGGGCCGATTGCAGGAACCGCGGTGCCCGTTCGGCATAGAGGGTCCGCAGGTACTCCCAGTCCCGGTCCAGGCCTGCGGTATCGGCGCTGTCGAGACCGTCCATCAGCCGCGGGTCGTAGGAGTAGCCGACCGCATCGACATCCGACGGCGTCAGGCCCGCCTGTTGCAGGCACCATCGCGCCGACTGCACCGGCAGTTCCCAGGTGGAAAAGGCCACCGCCTCCTTGCCGTGCTTACGGCGGGAGAAGCGCTCCTCCTCGGCCGCCGCGACCACCTGCCCGTCGACGACGAGTGCGGCAGCCGGGTCGTGAAAGACCGCATTGATTCCGAGTATCCGCACGTGTTCTCTCCTAAAAACTCTGCTGGGCAAACCATTCAAGGGTGGCGACCAGTCCCTTCCGGCAGTCGACGGCCGGCTGCCAGCCGAGCTTGTGGTGCGCCTCGGTGATGTCGGGACAGCGTCGTTGCGGGTCGTCGAGCGCTGCGGGCAGGAATCGGATGGGCGAATCACTGCCGGCCAGATCCCTGATCGTTTCGGCGATCTCCAGTACCGACAGCTCCCGCGGGTTTCCGATGTTGATCGGGCCGGTGCAATCGGCACGGGCCATTGCCAGCAAGGCGTCGACGGTGTCGTCGACGTAACACAGCGATCGGGTCTGATGTCCGGTTCCGTGGACCGTGATGGGCTCTCCGGCCAGTGCCTGTCGACAGAACGTCGGCACGATGCGACCGTCGTCGTCTCGCATCCGCGGCCCATAGGTGTTGAACAGCCGGGCCACCCCGATATCGGTCGAGCGCTCGCTGCGGTAGGCGAAGGCCAACGCCTCGGCGAATCGCTTGGACTCGTCGTACATGCTGCGTGGGCCGACCGGATTCACGTTGCCCCAATAGGTCTCGCGCTGGGGGTGCTCGAGGGGATCTCCATAGACCTCGCTGGTGGATGCCAGCACCATCCGGGCCCCGCACCGGTCGGCGATGTCGAGCACGTTGCCTGTCCCCACCGCACCGGTACGCAGGGTGTGCACCGGCATACTCTGGTAGTCCACCGGAGATGCCGGGGATGCCAAATGGAAAATAGTGTCCACCAACGGAATGTCGACCAGCGGCACGGTGATGTCGTGGTGCATGAACTGGTAACCACGGCGGTCAGCCAGCAGTGACTGGGCACTGGGCGCACTCGTGGACAGGTCGTCGACGGCGAGCACCTCGACGCCGTCATCGAGCAATCGCTGACAGAGATGGCCCCCGAGAAAGCCTCCGCCCCCGGTGACCAGCACCCGTTTGAGTTCACGCATGGGCGTTTTCCCAACGCCGTAGCGGGTAGTCGGCCGTGTTATGACTGATCTGAACCCCGACGGCGTATCCGACAAGGTCTCGTTCGTGATCGCCAGCCGAAACCGGTCCGAAGAGCTGGCCTCTGTCGTCACCCGGCTGCTCGACACCACTGACTGCCCGATCATCGTGGCGGACAACGGTTCCGCGGATGGATCGGTCCCCATCATGCGGCGCATCGCCGCCCAGTCGCCAGAACGGGTCACCCTGCTCGAACTCGGATCGAATCTGGGTGCGGTGGCCCGCAATGTCGGCGTGGCCGCCTGCCGCACGCCGTACGTGGCGTTCTGCGACGACGACTCCTGGTGGGACCCCGCCGCGCCCGCGCTCGGCGCTGAGATCTTCGATCGGTTCCCGCAGACCGCGGTGCTGGCGGCACGGACCGAGATCTGGCCCCACGGCCGGGAGGATCCCCTGGTACAGCAGTTGGCCGCCAGCCCGCTCGGCCACCGCACAGACCTGCCCGGCCCATCGATCCTGGGCTTTCTGGCCTGCTCCGCGATGGTCCGGAAGTCCGCGTTCCAGGCCGCGGGCGGTTTCAGTCACATCCTCCATTTCCGCGGGGAGGAACAACTGCTCGCACTCGACCTGGCCGCATCGGGATGGGAGCTCTGCTACTGCCCGGAGCTGACCGCTGTCCACCACCCGTCGGTGAACCGTCCGACCAGCGCCGCCCAAGATGCCCGCAGTGTCCGCAACGACGTACTGACCACCTGGCTGCGCCGGCCACTGCCCCACTGCGTTCGTGCCTCGGTCCGGCTGCTGGGTGCGGCCACCCGCGATGTCGAGCACGCCCGGGCGGCGACGGAAGCAGTCGTCCGGCTGCCCGACGTGCTGATGCATCGCCGGCGCCTGCCGGCCACGGT
Source organism: Mycolicibacterium senegalense (assembly GCF_019645875.1). Lineage (GTDB taxonomy): Bacteria > Actinomycetota > Actinomycetes > Mycobacteriales > Mycobacteriaceae > Mycobacterium > Mycobacterium senegalense. The sequence continues at coordinate 4,382,318 of NZ_CP081000.1, forward strand.
GGAGCAGGCACTGGCGGTACTGGAGCGCGGGGATCGCGACCATCACTGAATCCGTGATCCCGACGACACGGCCGCGGGCTGCGGCGGCAGGTAGGCCGCGGGTTCCACTCGTTCGTAGACCCGCAGCGTATCCGCCGCGATCCGGTCCCACGAATAGCGAGATTTGGCGCGGTCACGTCCGGCGGCCCCGAGGCTCTGCCGATGAAAGTCGTCCCGCAGCAACGCGTTGAGGGCGTCAGCCAGCAGGTCCGGCCGTTTCGGTGGCACCAGCCGGCCGGTGATGTCGTCCACCACTGTGTCCAGCATCCCGCCCACAGCCGAGGCGACCACCGGAATACCGCAGGCCATCGCCTCCAGCGGCACGATGCCGAACGGCTCGTACCAGGGCGTGCACGCCACCACATCCGCTGAACGCAGGACCGCGGGCATCTGCGCGCGGTCGACCGCGCCGCAGAGCCGGACCCGGTTTGCCACGCCGAGCTCTTCAGCCAGGTGCCGCAGGCGGCACGCCTCGGGATCCCGCGCCAGCTGGCCTCGAGGTGGTCCGCCCACGATCACCAACTCGGTGTCGGGAACCGTTGTCAGAGCCCTGATGGCGAGATCGAAGCCCTTTCGCGGCACGAACCGTCCGACACTGACGATGCGGTGCGGTGCCCCGCGGCGGTTGCGAGGACCGTCGGGCGTGAACAGGTCGACATCCACGCCGCAGGGCACGACCGAGGTGCGCGATCGTGACCTGCCGAGCCGCATCAGCTCGAAGACTTCGTCCGTGCAAGTGGCCGCGACCCAGGTGGCGCCGCGGGCCACCATCGCCTCCAGCTTGAGCCGCTCGGGTGGGCTGGTGTCATCGGCACCCTGATGCCGCCGTTTGACCACACCCAATGCGTGGAAGGTCTGCACGGCAGGCAAGTTGAGATGACGTGTGGCCAGTTGACTGGCCACCCCGGACATCCAGAAATGGGCATGCACGATATCGGGGCGGTCCTCGGCCCAGGTGGCGTCGAGGAACCTCGCGAATTCACCCATGTACTGCAGCAGTTCATCTTTCGGGATGTGCTCGGCTGGCCCGGCCGGGACGTGCGCCACCGTGTAACCGTCGGCGGTCCTCACCCGCGGCGGCAGCGCTGGATCGTCGCGGCGCGTGTAGACGGTGACGTGATGCCCCTGCCGGGCCAGGGCGGCTGACAACGCCGCCACGTGCACGTTCTGCCCACCTGCGTCGACACCTCCGAGCGCGGCCAGTGGGCTGGCGTGCTCCGACACCATTGCGACCTTCATACAGTCCTCCTTCTGCCCGCTCATGCGCACCAGTCGGCGATGGCCTGATCCCAGTCATGCTGGAACCGCTCGAGGCCGAAGTGCGCGAGCGCGTACTCGCGGGCGGCCTTTCCCGCCACGGAAGCGGCCGCCAGATCGGTGACGAATCCCTGCAGTGCGAATGCCAGGGTCTTGACATCCGCACTCACCACGCCCGCGTCCGCGCGGACCACCAGTGGCGCAGCGGTCGATCCGACGGCGACGATCGGCATACCCAAGAACATGGCCTCGATGAGCGACAACCCCAGTGACGTCCACCGTGCGGTGTGCAGGTACACCCGGCGCCGGGCGATCTGATGCATCAGGCGTGCATGCCCGACGTCACCCTTGCCGCGCACGGTGCCTCGAAGGTCACGCTCGTTGAGCTCCAGGGTGTCGATGCCCCAGACATCGATCGGTACCGACCTGCTCAATTCCGCGAGAAGGTCGGTGCCGACGGTTCGCCAGCGCCGCAGCGGTTCGTTGATCATGGTGGCTGCCGCAGCAACATCGCCGGTGTACAGCTCGCCGGGGTCGGCGATTCCGTGCTGGATCACCCGGGTGGGCGCCGCCCCGTTGTCCCACATCAGCCGGTTGAAGTCGGTGACGTGGACCAACAGGATGTCGCCGCGGTCCGCGAGCGGATGCACGCTGTCGGCGGCGTGGGGCCGCGGCGCATTGTGTTCCACATAGATGGCGGGAACGTCGACGCCGGGTCTGCGGCCGAGCCACTCCTCGGTGAGGGCGATCTCCTCGGGTCGCTGGAGCACCACCAGGTCAACATCCTGATCGCGAAGTTCTCCGGCCGGAATCTCCTGTGCCCCCGGCCAATCGCGTCCGCAAAGACCGCGGCCGTCGACGTCCCCGGCTTCGTTGACCGGGATCAGATACCGGTGCCGGCCGGCGACGAACGACTCCATCCACGAGCCGTGTACGTGCCACGCGAGGACTGATCGCGAGGGGTCTTGGTTCATGCCGCGGAAGTACCCGGGCAATCCTCACTTAAACACGCGAAGAGTTTGATCGAGAAGGCATTCGGTTATCCCGCCGGTATGACCCGCGAAGACGTGCCCGACGATGTGCCCATCGCCGATGCGCTCGAGCAGGACCGTGAACCCAGCGAACCGGTTCCCGACTCCGAGGTTGCTGTGACGGACCTGGACGGCCCACCCCTGGAGGCCGCCGACCAGGACTGGCAGGAGCAGCGCGAGGCGGTCACCGACGACCTCGGCCTCGACGAATTCGACCGACAAGACCGCGAGGACTAGGCCTGCCCGGGTGGCGGGAGACGTCATGGCGGAGCAGGCGGACAGAGAAGACAGATCGCGACGAATCCGGGCGGCGGTCATCGTCGCCCTGCTGGTCGTCGGGCTCGGACTGCTGTTGACCCGGTGCCCGGCCAACCGGGACGGCATGTCCGGACAACTCGCCCAGGCCATGGAGGAGACAGTGGCCGCCGCCCGCAGCGGTGCCTACGCGCTGGACCTCCGGATCCGGGACCGGTCCACACCGCAACTGGTCAGTGTCCAGATCTCGGATGCGCGTGACGAGGTCGCCAAGGCTTTCAAGGGCATCGCCGACCGACAGGCGGACGATCCGGCCGATCTGGAACGGCAGCGGATGCTCACCGAAGCCATGACGACGATGATCGGCCAGCTCAACACCGCCTCGGCCCGCGTCCGGGAAGTAGCCGCCGAACCTGAACTGTCCGCACTGCGAACCCAGCTGCTGCAATCGGCGGACGCACTGGAAACCGGGTACCGCTGATGAAGAAGTTCTTCGCGGTAGCGCTGGGAATCCTGACCGCGATCGGCGGCTTTCTCGACATCGGCGACCTGGTGACCAACGCCGTCGTCGGTTCTCGGTTCGGTCTGGCACTGGTCTGGGTGGTGGTCGTCGGCGTCATCGGGATCTGCTTGTTCGCCCAGATGGCGGGTCGAGTGGCGGCGGTCAGCGGGCGCGCCACGTTCGAGATCATCCGGGAACGCCTGGGCCCACGCACCGCTGCGGCCAATCTCACCGCTTCGTTTCTGATCAACCTGATGACCCTGACGGCCGAGATCGGCGGTGTAGCCCTGGCATTGCAGCTGGCCACCGACGTGGGACGCATGCTGTGGATCCCGGTAGCGGCGTTCGCCGTGTGGCTGGTGATCTGGCGGGTCAAGTTCTCGGTGATGGAGAACACCGCCGGCGTGGCAGGACTGTGTCTCATCGTGTTCGCCGTCGCAGTCTTTGCGCTGCAACCACATTGGGGCGATCTGGCGCATCAGGCGATCCAGCCGGTGATTCCGGAATCCGAGTCCTCGGCCACCTACTGGTACTACGCGATCGCCCTGTTCGGCGCCGCGATGACTCCGTACGAGGTGTTCTTCTTCTCCTCGGGCGCGGTGGAGGAGCATTGGAAGACAAAGGATCTCGGCGTATCACGGCTCAACGTGCTGGTCGGCTTCCCGCTGGGCGGTCTCCTGTCGGTGGCCATCGCGGCCTGCGCGACGCTGGTGCTGTTGCCGCGCCAGATCGAGGTGACCTCGCTGTCCCAGGTGGTCATGCCGGTTGTCGAGGCCGGCGGAAAGCTGGCCTTGGCGTTCGCGATCGTCGGTATCGTGGCCGCCACGTTCGGCGCGGCCCTGGAGACCACCCTTTCCAGCGGTTACACCCTGGCACAGTTCTTCGGCTGGCCGTGGGGCAAGTTCCGCCGTCCGGCCGCGGCGTCCCGCTTCCACGTGGTGATGTTCGTCAGCATCGTCGTCGGCGCCGCCGTCCTGTTCACCGGTGTCGACCCGGTGATGGTCACCGAATACTCGGTCGTGTTCTCGGCCATCGCTCTTCCCCTGACCTACCTGCCCATCCTGATCGTTGCCAACGATTCGGAGTACATGGGCGACAAGACGAACGGAAGGCTGCTGAACGTGTTCGGCTCGGTGTATCTGGTGATAATCGTGGCTGCCTCGCTGGCAGCCATACCGTTGATGATAGTGACAGGGGCGGGTCAATGAGCATCATCGACGCGCGTCTTCACCTGCTGGATCGACAGCTGCTCGACGACGGCGCCCCGGTCGGCATCGTCGACGACCTGGAGCTCGACGGCATCGAGGCCGACACCGACATCGAACCCGGCAGCCCGGCTCCGCGTGTCACCGCGATCCTTTCGGGCCAAGTGGTGATGACCCGCATCTTGGGCGGCGCACCGCCGCGGTCGATGCTGCACGAGATTCCCTGGCAGCAGGTGGCCTCCGTCGGCGTCACGGTACAGCTGACGGACTCCGAACTACCGGCCGACGCAGATTGGGTTGAGCGCTGGTTGCGCGACCACATCGTCGCTCGCATTCCGGGAGGACGCCATGCAGCTGAGTAATCTGCTCGGGCTCCGTGTCCTGGACGCGGGTCACCATCCCGTCGGCACCGTCATCGACGTCCGACTCAAGCTCGCCGAGGACGGCAACGGTCACCCGAAGAACCCCCGACTGACAGGCCTGGTGATCAGCCCGCGCACCCGCTCGTCCTACCTGGGTTACGAGCGCACGGATATCGACGCGCCATGGCTCATCGCCACGATCGCCGGCTGGCGCCATCGCGGCACGTTCCTGGCGGAATGGGGTGATGTCGCCCGGATCGGTGCGGATCACGTCACGCTGCGTGCTGGCTATACCCGGCGACCGGCGACGCTGCGGAGTCAATGACCGCATCACCACGCCAGAACCACACGAACTCGGCGATCGCGTACTCGCGGAGGGCCCGGCGGTGCTGCGCCTCGATTGCCTCGGCTACCCGCTCGAACAGGGCTGGGCTGGTCATCTTGCTCACCTCGACTCCGACAAACGGTACATACCCCGCCGGGCACCCGAACAAACCCTTGACGTGGTTGGAACGGGCCCGAGCGGGTACCCACCGCACACCGCCGCGCCCGCCGGCGCGGCTTCCATAGAAAGGGCCGTCCCGTGGGAACTCCAAATCCAAGAAGCTCGGGCAGGCCCGTGCAGTGGACCCCGCTGCAAGCCAGCGCCCTGATTGTCGGGATCCTCTTCCTCATCGTCGGGGTGCTCGGGTTCATCCCGGGCGTGACCAGCGACTACGGCGATCTGCACTGGGCCGGACATCACTCTGGAGCCATGTTGCTGGGTCTGTTCAGCGTCTCGGTGCTACACAACCTCGTGCACCTCGCTTTCGGCGTGGCCGGCGTGCTGATGGCGCGCCACGTGGGTGCCGCGCGCGCCTTTCTGATCGGCGGCGGCCTGATCTACGCCGTTCTGTGGCTCTACGGCCTGTTCATCGACCGGGACAGTGCGGCCAACTTCATTCCGGTGAACACGGCAGACAATTGGCTTCACTTCGGTCTGGCACTGGTGATGATCGTGCTCGGGTTGGTTTTCGGCCGGTCTGTCACCACGGCCCACGGGATCGGCACGGGAGCTCCCGGTACCATCGGATAGACCGGCCACATCGCAAACCTACTGCGCCAGACGGGTTTACCAGCGACCGGCGGCGGGCATACCTCATCCGCCATGACGACGCTTCCGACTCTTTCGCAGCCTGGGCTTCCCTCTCCCAAGGGACCCATCTCCGCCGCCCTGATCGAGCGGCTCGGCGACCGCGCACCGCACAACCACCTCGAACCGGTCTGGATTCCGCTTCGCGATGCCGACCCATTGGGGTTGGACGTGCAACTGGCGCTGTACATCTGTTACGAACTGCACTACCGGGGCTTTGCCGGAGTCGACCAGGACTGGGAATGGAACGCCGGGCTCTTGCACCTGCGTTCCCAGTTCGAGCGGATTTTCCTGGCCGCGGTCCGGCGCGAGGTCGGCACGATCGACCCGGACGACACCGCCGAACAGGAGATGGCGCGACTGTCGGTCGAGCCCGTCGACGGAACCGGCCCTTCGTATCACCTCCGCGACGAAGGCAGCTGGGAACAGATGCGCGAGTACTTCGTGCACCGCTCGGTGTACCACCTCAAAGAGGGCGACCCGCACGCCTGGCTGATCCCCCGCCTCGGCGGCCAGGCCAAGGCCGCTTTTGTGGCCGTCGAATACGACGAATACGGCGCCGGTTCAGCCGATCGCCTTCACCAGAACCTGTTCGCCGACTTGCTCAGGGAAGCCGAGCTGGACGACAGCTACCTCGGCTACCTCGACACGGTGCCCGCCGAGAGCCTGGCATTGGTCAACCTCATGTCGCTGTTCGGCCTGCACCGCCGCTTGCGCGGCGCCGCGGCCGGACATTTCGCGGCCACCGAGATCACCTCGTCGCCAGGTTCGCAACGTATGGTCGCCGCTTTGGAGCGGCTCGACGCGCCGGAGGCGTGTATCCGCTTCTACCGTGAGCACGTCGAAGCCGACGCCGTACACGAGCAGGTGGTTCGCCACGATGTGGTGGGCGAGTTGGTCCGCCGTGAACCGGAGCTCGACACCGACGTGGTGTTCGGGATCAGGGCGTTCGGCGCCATGGAAGACCGACTGGCCGATCATCTGATGAAATGTTGGTTGGCCGAACGCAGTTCGCTATGCCGGCCGCTTGCCTGAGCGCTTTACCTTGCGGTGGCTGGTATCGCACAACGGATAGGTCTTGGAGCGGCGGCAGGTACAGATGGCCACCATGAATCGGTCTGATTCCACCACGCTTCCGTCGGGCATCTCGATGCGTACCGGGCCCTCGACGAGGATCGGCCCGCCCTGGATCACCCGCACTGCCCGGGGCTCGGTCATGGTTTGTCCGCCCGGATGACGACCAATTCCTCTTCCGCCCTGGCGTCGGTCCACCGCCCGGTGTCCCGGAGCCACCGCGCCTGCATCCGCAATACCGGTCCGAACGGAATCCGGTGGGTGCCATAGATCTCTGCGTCCAGGCCACTGGCGCGCAACAGCCTCAACGACTGCTCGACATCGGAGAACTCCGACTGGACGAGAAACAACGACCCCCCGTCGGCCAGGACGGCATCGGCCGATCGGCACAGCGGGTCGAGCACCAGCCGGCCGTCAGGTCCGCCGTTCCACGAGGTCATCGGTCCGGTCGAGACGAGTGCCTCCGCCGAGGTCCCCGGCGCCACCGGCACATAGGGCGGGTTACACACCACGACGTCGTAAGGTTCGTGCTCCAGCGCCTGCGTCCACGACCCGAGCCTGGCGTCGACGTCCACCTTCGCGGCCAAGGCGTTGGCCTGGGTGCAGCGGACCGCGTCGGGCGAAATATCCAGGGCGGTAACCGCACTGGCGCCCATTTCGGCCGCGGCGATGGCCACGACACCGCTTCCGGCACACAGGTCCACCACCCGTCGGCCGGCCGCCACGCGATCGCGTTCGAGTGCCGCTATGAGCAGCCAGGAATCATGCTGCGGCCGGTAAACGCTCTCGGCGCCAACGGCAATGGTCTCTGCAGCGGCCTCTACGGCCACATCGCTGGCCAATTCATTTGTTCCGGAAAGCACCTCTATTCGATACCCAACCGCGCGTTCCGCAAACGTCTTGGCCGACGGACGCGATTCATCACGGGACGTTTAGCCCGGCCGCGTCCTGGAAATTCAGGGGGTGCGTGGAGAAGCCGCGTGGGATGACCAATCCACTCCAAGTAGCGGAAAGGTAAGCATGACCGAGAAGAACTCAGGACCTGAAGAAGGCATCAAGGGCGTCGTCGAGGACGTCAAGGGCAAGGCCAAGGAAGCTGTCGGCACCGTGACCGGCCGCGAGGATCTTGTCCGTGAGGGCAAAGCCCAGCAGGACAAGGCGGACGCCCAACAGGACGCCGCCAAGAAGGAGGCCGAAGCGGAATCGGCCCGAGCGGGGGCAAAGGCTGCCGAGCAGCGAGAGCAGGCGAGCCAGCGGCCCTGACCCGGACCTGATTGAAGAGATGGCCCAGCCAACGTCGGCTGGGCCATCTCGCGTTTTGCTCCTCAGCAGATCAACTGTTCGGCGCCTGCCTGGTCACCTCGGGATGCTCTGCATACCAACGTTCTTCGATGCGCCGCACCCGGAGGTGAGCGATCGCCAGCCACAGCCCGCCGGCCAGCAGACCCACTGCCGCCAGGACTGCCAGCACCACCCCTACCCCGGTGTTGCCGGTCGCGAAGCCGAACAGGCACGCGACGAACATCACCACTCCCAGTCCGATCAGGACCAGTGCGGGCATGTTGCGGTTGTCCTTCATCGCCTCACCGGCATGCGGCCGGGTCGTCCTGGTGTGGTCGACAGGGTCGTCGGGACCTTTCATCATTTCTCCCTCTCACTCGTAACGCGGGTATTGGCCGACCTTGAGCAGCCCGGCCAGGTGTGCCGCGTTGCGGGCTGCCGCGGCGGTGGCATCAGCGACGGGCTCGGGCACTTCGTCGAGATCCAGGTAGTCGGTGCCGTGCATGGCCTCGCCGTTCCAGTACGTGCAGCCCTGGGCCGGGATGGTGTAGCCGATGTCGTTGAGCCCTTGGAAGAGGTCGGCCACGGTCTTGTGGGCACCGTCCTCATTGCCGACGACTGACACCAGGGCCACCTTGCCCGCCATTACCGGGCGGCCCGCGTCGTCGGTATTGGACAGCTCGGCATCGAGCCGTTCCAGGACCCGTTGGGCGATGCTCGACGGATGACCGAGCCACACCGGGGTCGACAGCAGCAGGATGTCGGCGGCGAGCACCTTTTCGCGGATCTGAGGCCACTGGTCGCCGCCGCCCATATCGGCTTCGACGCCGGGCTCGATGGTGTAGTCCGCGCATCGCAACGACTCGGTTCCCACCCCCAGCACCTTGAGGTTCTCGCACACCTGATCGGCGATCAACTCGCTACTCGACTGCGCCGGGCGGCGCTTGAGGCTGCACACCAGGGCCAGTGCGGACAAGTTCGGAGCTGTCATGGGCTCAGCTCCCCTCAGCCGGCACGCTGGCGGTCGACCAGTTCAGAATGTCCGGACTCGCGTGCGCAGTGAGCGCAGCAGTACATCGTCTGCGCGGCCTGAACGCCGTGGCCGAGGATTCGGCAACCGCAGTGCGCGCACTCTGGGGCAACGCGAACCGCCGCACACTCGATGCTGTCGAACGTCTCGGCGTGGCCGTCCCAGCTCACCGTGAACGCTTTGTCATAGTCGTTGCCACACGTGGCACATGTCGCCATTGCTCAACTCCCTGTCGCTCTGCGTCAGCGCCGGAAGTCTTCCCTGGACGGGGGCGGGCTAAACCTCCGGCCGGGCCCGCAGATGGGCCGTCAGCAACAACCGGTCCAGGATCGCTCGGTTCGGGAGTGTCTCGGCGTAATCGAGGCTCAGGAAATCTCTGGCCAGCTGTTCGGCCAGCACTCGCAGCTTGGTGTTGGTTTCCTGGGATCGCCACTTCAGCAAATCGAACGCGGCATCGGCACTGATCCGGTAGATCAGCATCAACATCCCTTTGGCCTGCTCGATGGCACCACGCGCCTCGGCGATCTCCGCCACCGCCTCGGTGACGGCTTCTTCCCTTGCCCGGGAGATCGAGGGTGAGACGTCGACGTAGAAGCCGTGTGTTCCGATCACCGCACCGGTGTCGTCGAAAAGCTGGTCGCCGACCACGACGACGTGGTGGACATCGCCGGCGGTGTCGACGATGCGGTGCCGGGTGCTGAACGCGCCGGAGGTCCGCCGGATCTCCAGCAGGGTGGCGGCAACCTGTCCGTAGTCCTCGGGGTGCTTGTGGGAGAGCACCAGCTCGGTGGTCGGGTTCGCGGTGCCCGGCTCGTAGCCGTGCATCCGCTCCACCTGTGGCGACCACTCCCAGCGCTCATCGGCGAAATAGAACCGGAACCACCCGACACGCTGCGGCTCGCCACCGGCAAAGGCATGCTCGATCGGCGACTCGGGGTTTCCCGCGGCGGCGTCACTCGTCACAGGTTGAGATTAGCGCGCCGAGCTGGCAGCAGGTCAGCCGATTTGTCACAGGGGCCATCTACATTCGGCGCCGTGGGGCGGCTTCGGATCAAGATTTTCATCACCGCTGGGGCAGCGGCCGCGATCACGAGTCGCACCGCCGGTGTGGACATCGCATGGTGCCTGGCCTTCGGTGTCCTGTTGCCCTTGGTGTTGGCGGCCACTCCGCGCTTCCTGGCGGGCGCATTTCGTGGCGCCAGCACCCCGAGCGCGCGCGAGCTGGCCGCGGTTGAGATGTCCGGGCTGGAGTTCGAAGACCATGTGGCCCGGGTGGCCCGAACCTGTGGGTTGCCTGTGATCATGACGCCGCTCACCGGGGATTGGGGGGTGGATCTGATCGTCGGGCACCGGCCGAACCGGATTGCGGTGCAATGCAAGCGGCTGTCACGGCCGGTCGGCGCGAGCGCCGTGCAGGAGGTTGTGGCCGGCGCGCCGATGCAGGATTGCACCAGGACGATGGTGGTGACCAACAACGAATTCACCCCGGCGGCACGTAAACTCGCCGAGCTCCACGGTTGTGAGTTGGTGGGCGGAGCCGAGTTGCCCCGGCTCAAGTCGATCCTGCGGCGGGCCGCAGCGGCGGAACGAGCGCCTTAAACCGGCAACGGCACGCGCAGCGCATCCCGCAGCGCGGCCATGCATTCGTCGATCTGCTCGCGTGTCACCGTCAGGGCCGGCCGGAACCGCACCGAGTCGGTCCCGCTCGGCAGCATGATGACGTGGCGGTCCCACAGCCGTCGGACCAGTTGGTCGCGAGCAGAGGAACTCGGCAAGCTGAACGCGCACATGAGCCCGCGACCCCGCGCGTCGATGACCGTCCCGGGGAAATCGTGTGCCAGCAGGCGCAGCTGACCAAGCAGGTAGTCGCCCGTCATCGCAGCATTGCCGAACAGGTCCTCGGCCTCGACCACTTCCAGGACGCGCCGTGAGCGAACCATGTCCACCAGGTTGCCGCCCCAGGTGGAGTTGATTCGCGAGCTCACCGTGAACACGTTGTCGGCGACGTCGTCGACCCTGCGGCCGGCCATCACCCCACAAACCTGAGTTTTTTTCCCGAAGGCGACCACGTCCGGGCTGACGCCCAGTTGCTGGTAGGCCCAGGCAGTTCCGGTGATGCCGCATCCGGTCTGCACCTCGTCGAACATGAGCAGGGCATCGAACTCATCGCAGAGCGCGCGCATCGCCGCGAAGAACTCAGGACGCAGATGGCGATCACCGCCCTCACCCTGAATCGGCTCGGCGATGAAGCAGGCGATGTCGTGTGGATTGGTCTCGAACGCGACTCGGGCCGCGCGTAGCGAATCAGCTTCGAGTGCAGCGATATCCGCGCCCGAACGGAGGTAGGGGGCGTCGATGCGCGGCCAGTCGAACTTCGGGAAGCGAGCTACTTTGACGGGGTCAGTGTTGGTCAGCGACATGGTGTATCCGCTACGGCCGTGGAAGGCTCCGCGCAGGTGCAGCACCTTGGTTCCCAGCGACGGATCGATACCCCGCGCCTCGTTGTGCCGGCTCTTCCAGTCGAACGCCACCTTGAGCGCGTTCTCGACCGCCAACGCACCGCCGTCTACGAAGAACAGGTGCGGCAGGTCCGGGTCGCCGAGCACCCGACGAAAGGTGTCGACGAACCGGGCCATCGGCACGCTGTAGATGTCGGAATTGCTCGGCTTGTTGACTGCGGCCTGGGCCAGTTCGGCACGGAAATCTTCACCGGCCAGCGCCGGATGGTTCATTCCGAGCGCCGACGAGGCGAAGAAGGTGAACATGTCAAGGAAGCGTTCACCGGTGCGCGCGTCTACCAGATACGAGCCCCGCGAACGATCCAGATCGAGGACGAAGTCGAAGCCGTCGGTCAGGATGCTGCGCGCCAGGACCGCGCGCACCCGCTCGGGCGTGATGGGCGGCGTGTTGGTCAGCACTGCGGTCATGACACCATACTAACGGAATCTTTACGGCATATAGCGGCCGACGCCGTACTTGTTACGGAATGTAGTCGCGTCCGCTGTAAAATGTCTGCAGAATGATGGTGCTGCGCGTGCGGACGTTGGCCGCCGTCCTGATCCGCTGGAGCAGGTCCTCCAACGCCCGGGCGGAGGCGACCCGAACCAGCAGGATGTAGCTCTCGTCGCCCGCCACCGAGTGGCACGATTCGATTTCGGGGATGTGCTGCAACCGCGCAGGTGCATCATCGGGTTGAGAGGGATCGAGAGGAGTGATGGCGACGAACGCCGAGAGCATGTTGCCCAGCGCCTCGGGGTTGAGCCGTGCGGAGTATCCGGTCACTACGCCCCGCGACTCCAACCGCCGCACCCGTGCCTGCACCGCCGATACCGACAACCCAGCCGCGGCCGCCAGCTGCGCCAACGTGGATCTGCCGTCAGCGGCAAGCGCCCGGACGAGGGTCCGGTCGGTGTCGTCCAGCACGTATTCGTCGGCTTCGCCCATGGCCCGCACTGTAGCGCCGCAGCCAACCAGAAAGGCACACGATGACCACCACTGAACGGACTGATCTGCCCACCGCGGAGGAGCTGCGTCGGCGGGTGCGGCAGGCATTGACCGCCGTCGGCGCGACGCCGGCACTGGCGGAACCGTCCGCTCCGGGACCCGGATTGCACGCCAGCACCCCGATCAGCGGCGACGTGCTTTTCACCCTCCCCGAAGACAGTCTCGAACATGTCGATGCGGTGATTACCGATGCCGCGCAGGCGTTCTCGTCCTGGCGTACCACTCCGGCCCCGGTGCGGGGCGCGCTGGTGGCACGGCTGGGCGAGCTGCTTGTCGAGCACAAGGCCGATCTGGCGACCTTGGTGACGGTGGAGGCGGGCAAGATCACCTCCGAAGCACTGGGTGAGGTGCAGGAGATGATCGACATCTGCCAGTTCGCCGTCGGGCTCTCGCGCCAGTTGTACGGGCGCACAATCGCTTCCGAACGCCCCGGACACCGGTTGATGGAGACCTGGCACCCGCTGGGCGTCGTCGGCGTCATCACCGCATTCAACTTCCCGGTGGCGGTGTGGGCGTGGAACACCGCGGTCGCCCTGGTCTGCGGTGACACCGTGGTGTGGAAGCCGTCGGAGCTCACCCCGCTGACCGCGATCGCCTGCCAGGCTCTGATCGAGCGAGCCGCAGCGGACGTGGGTGCGCCGAAATCGGTGGCCCGGCTCATCCTCGGCGGCCGCGAGTTGGGTGAGCGACTGGTCGACGATTCCCGGGTCGCGCTGCTGAGCGCGACCGGGTCGGTGCGGATGGGCCGACAGGTCGGGCCGCGGGTAGCGGCGCGGTTCGGCAAGGTACTGCTCGAGCTGGGCGGGAACAACGCGGCGATCGTGACTCCCTCGGCCGATCTCGACCTCGCGGTGCGGGCCATCGTGTTCTCCGCCGCAGGCACTGCCGGGCAACGCTGCACCACGCTGCGCCGGTTGATCGTGCACTCCTCTATCGCCGACGATCTGGTGTCGCGGATCGTCTCGGCGTATCAGAGCCTGCCCATCGGTGACCCGAGTGTCGACGGCACGTTGGTCGGCCCGCTCATTCACACCCGGGCGTATCGCGACATGGTCGGTGCGCTGGAGCAGGCCGAGGCCGACGGCGGCGAGGTGTTCGGCGGTGAACGGCACGACCTGGGTGATTTCTCCGGACGCGAGGAGGATTCAGGCAGAAGTGCGTTCTACGTCGCCCCCGCCGTGGTGCGGATGCCGGCACAGACCGAGATCGTGCACACCGAGACCTTCGCCCCGATCCTCTACGTGTTGACCTACGACGATATCGACGATGCAATCGCGCTGAACAACGCGGTGCCACAAGGCCTTTCGTCAGCCATCTTCACCACTGACGTGCGCGAGGCCGAGCGGTTCCTGGCCGCCAACGGATCAGACTGCGGCATCGCCAACGTCAACATCGGAACCTCCGGCGCCGAGATCGGCGGCGCGTTCGGCGGCGAGAAGCACACCGGTGGCGGCCGCGAATCCGGGTCGGACGCATGGAAGGCATACATGCGTCGCGCGACCAACACGGTCAACTACTCCTCGGAACTGCCGCTGGCCCAGGGTGTGCATTTCGGATAAGCAGGAAGCATGCAGATTGAGAACTCGGTCGCGGTCGTCACCGGCGCCGGATCAGGCATCGGCCGGGCACTGGCGGAATCGTTCGCCGCGGAAGGGGCCCGCGTGGTGGCCGCCGACCTCAACGGTGAGGCAGCCGAGCAGACCGCCGCGGCGATCCGTTCCACCGGCGGGCAGGCGCTGGGAATCCGGGCCGACGCCGGTGTCACGGCCGACATCGAGGCGCTGACCACCACCGAGTTCGGCCCGGTCGACATCTACGTCGCCAACGCCGGGATCATCGGCGCACCGGGTCTCGGCACCGATCAGGAGTGGGACTCCATCCTGGATGTCAATCTGCGGTCTCACATCCGTGCGGCCCAACTGCTTGTCCCGCAATGGCAATCGCGCGGTACAGGGTATTTCGTGTCGGTCGCGTCGGCGGCGGGCCTGCTCTCCCAGATCGGCGCGGCCGGATACGCCGTCACCAAACACGCGGCGGTCGGATTCGCCGAATGGCTGGCCATCACCTACGGAGACGACGGTGTCGGGGTCAGCTGCGTGTGCCCGTTGGGGGTGGACACCCCGCTGCTCGATGCGGTGCGCACGTCGGCGAATCCGGATGCCGCGGCGGGTGCGGCGTCGATCGTGCAGTCCGGCGAGGTGATCAGTGCCTCCGATGTCGCGGCCGCGACCGTCGACGCGGTCAGGGCGGACCAGTTCCTGGTACTCCCCCACCCGCAGGTGCTCGACATGTACCGTCACAAGGGCTCCGACTACGGCCGATGGATCGCGGGGATGCGCCGCTACCAGCGGTCATTGCGCGCCGGCAGATGAGCGCCCGGACGGCAGGGTTTGCGGCGGGACGTACACGCCAAGTGCAATGCGGCGCCACCAAACGTGATCTCGACGCAGCTCGGTCCAGGTGCTGAACTCGTAGCGGTACAGCATGGCGCGAACATAGCGCGGCGGTTCGTCGGGGAACGGATTGTGCCGCAACAGCTTCAACGTATCCCGGTCGTTTTCCAGGAGCCTGATCAGTAGCTTGCGCAGCCAGCCCTGAGCGTACGCGGGCGAAATCGCGGCGAACCACATCAACCAGTCGAGCCGCAGGTGGTAGGGCGCGAATTGGCGCGGCCGGCGATGGACATCGCCCGGCTTGCCCTTGAATTCGTATTCCTTCCAGACCGTGTGATCACCCAGGTGCGCATCCGAGGTGCCCTCCAACACCACCTCATCGCGGGTGCGGCCGACGGTTCCGAAGGCCCCGTACGAATTGACCAGGTGATAGCGGTTGTAGGACGCGTTCATCCGCTGGCGCTTGGAGAAGAGGTTGCGGGCCGGCCAGAAACTCAAGCAGGCCACCGCGATCGCGAACCCGATCACCACGACGGTGAACCACGCCGGGGCCTGGCCGAACTCGCGGTGCGGTATGGGGATCAGTCCCGCAGCGGTCGAATCCGAGAGCGCGCTGAACCCCAGCACGATGGTGATCCAGTTGAGCCACGCGAAGTTGCCCGACGCCACCAGCCACAGTTGCGTGACGATGACGACGATCGCCGCCCAACTCGCGACCGGCTGCGGGGCGAACAGCAGGAAGGGCACGACGATTTGGGCGAAGTGGTTGCCGGCCACCTCGATTCGGTGCAGAGGCTTGGGAAGATGATGGAAGAACCAACTCAGGGGCCCGGGCATGGGCTGGGTTTCGTGGTGGTAGTACAGGCAAGTCAGTTTGCGCCAGCACGGATCGCCGCGCAGCTTGATCAACCCGGCGCCGAACTCCACGCGGAACACCAGCCAGCGGGCCAGCCACAGCACCAGTAGCGGCGGCCCGACGTCGTCGTTACCCAGGAACGTCACCAGGAATCCGGCTTCGAGCAGTAGCGACTCCCAGCCGAAGGAGTACCACGTCTGGCCGACGTTGACGATCGACAGGTACAGCACCCAGACCAGCAACCAGGTCAACATCGCGGCCCACAGCGGCACCAGGTCGCCGAATCCGGCCATCAGTGCAGCGGAGATCAGAGCCCCGGCGATACACACTGCGGCGAAAAAGCGGTCCGAATAGTGGAACTGGAACAGACTCGGGGCGCGCCGGAACGAGTTGGCGGCCAGGAAGCGAGGTATCGGGAGCAGCCCCCGCTCGCCGAGCAGCCCGCGGAACTGGCGGGCCGCCACGACGAACGCGACCAGATAGATCGCGGCGGTGCCCCGCTGCAACACCTGTCTGGCCAACCAATATTCGTCTGCGATGAACCATTCCATACGCGGACCTGCCGACGTTGCGGGTGTAATCCACGATGACGGTACCCCGAATCGGGGCGTTTCATGCCTATACGAACGACTACCTTCGGTGCAGCTCGAGCCGGAATTCCGACGGCATCATGGTCAGGCGCTCCTGGACTCGCAGTGAGTATTCCGGCTCGGCGACCATGTCATAGCGCCGGATCAGCACCCCGAGCATCAGAACCGCCTCGTGAAGCGCGAATTGCCGCCCGATGCAAGATCTTTCGCCCGTTCCGAACGGCTTGTACAGACCACCTGGCCTAGTGCGCATCTGTTCCGGGGCAAATCGGTCGGGATCGAAGGCGTCCGGTTCGGGGCCCCAGCGCGGGTCGCGGTGCAACGTGGAAGTCAGCGCCAGCGCCCAGTCTCCCTTGCGCATCGGGTGGATTCCGGCGAGCACGGTGTCCTGGCGTGCTGCCCGATAGTAGGCCGGCACGGTCGGCTGCAGCCGCAGCGATTCGTCGAGAACCCGGCGCACGTACCGCAGTTTGGCGATCTTCTCGAACTCGGGCCGCTGTTCGTCGCCCCACACCTGCTCGACCTCGTCGCGGGCCCGCGCCAGCACCTCGGGGTGTTGCGACAGAAAGTACAGCGCGAACGACAATGCACCTGAGGTGGTTTCGTGACCGGCGATCAGAAAGTTGATCAGCTGATAACGGATATTGGCGGCATCGAGGTCGGATTCCAACATGATCTGCAGCAGATCGTCGTGATGGCCCGGCGGCCCTGCTCGCCGGCCGGCGACGATGTCGTCGGCCAGATCGTGCAGATACTGCGCGTCGCCGCGGATCCGGCGCTCGTAACGCCGGTAGACGAACGCGGGAAGGAACGTTTCGCGCAGCACCCCGAGGCGATCGGCACCCAGCAGCGCGGACACCATGCGCGCGACGAACGGGTGCATCGTCTCGTCCTGGAAGCACCGGAACGAGTACCCGGCCGCGCACCGTCCGATCGTCTCCAAGGTCACCCTGGTCGTGTCGGCCGAGACATCAACCGTGGCGCCCAGCTCAGCCCGCCGGTCCCAACGGTCGGTCAGCTCGTCGGCGACGTCGAACATCACCCCGTGGTAGCGGCGCATCGCGGCCTGGCTGAATGCCGGCAACAGCAACGTGTGGGCCTTGTGCCAGTTCGGTTCGTCGTTGTAGGCCGTGAACAGCCCGTCACCGCCGACGATCCGCAGCGCGTCGATGTCGGGGCCGACATGCTTGCAGAACCGGGCTTCGTCGTTGAGGTCGGCGACCGCGTCGGCGCCCGAGGCGACCACGTACCGGGCTCCCAGGAACCGGAACTCGCAGACCGGCCCGAGCTCGGCCATGCCCATCGCGTTCTGCATCGACGAGTCGGGCTGCATCCCGAACACGTCGCCGAGCAACGGCACCCGCCGCGGCGGATGGGGCAGTTTCGGATACTTGGTCCCTTCGTGGGGTGGGGTCCGGGCGCCCGCCGTGGTCATGCCACCAGGATTCCGTCCTTGTTGTACATGTGTCAAGTAACGCCTGCGATCCGCTTCCCCGGTGCTGAACTGCGCTGGCGTTAGGCTGCAGGTGTGGGTGCCGAATCCAGACGCCGGCTGTCCCCCGCCGACAGACGCAACGAGCTGCTGGCGCTGGGAGCCGAGGTATTCGGCCAACGCCCCTACGACGAGGTCCGCATCGACGAGATCGCCGAGCGCGCCGGGGTGTCGCGGGCCCTGATGTACCACTACTTCCCCGACAAACGGGCCTTCTTCGCCGCCGTGGTGCAGGCTGAGGGCGAGCGCTTGTTCGAGGCCACCAGCACGCCGCCCGAGCCCGGCCAGAGCCTGTTCGGCCAGCTGCGCGCCGGGGTACTGGCCTACCTCCGTTACGACGAGGAACACCCGCACGGCGCCTGGGCGGCCTATATGGGCCTGGGCCGCACCGATCCGGTACTGCGCGGCGTCGATGACATCGACAACGACCGCCAGGCCGACCGGATCATGGGCCGCATCGCCGATGCGGTCTCCGAACCCCTGGACGCCAAGGTGGAGCGCGACCTGCGGGCCACCGTGTACGGCTGGCTGGCCTTAACCTTCGAGATGTGCCGGCAGCGCCTCAAGGACCCGTCGATCGACGCCGGCTTCGTCGCCGACACCTGCGCGCACGCCCTGCTCGACGCCATCGGCCGGGTACCCGGACTGCCCGCCGAACTGGTGGGCGCGGCCGCTGCTGACCAGCGCTGACGCCCGTTTGTCGGTGGTGCGCGGCAGTATGGCTGGGTGGCCACCACGCCGGTCGATTCGCTGGCCCGGTTCAGTGCCCTGACCCGGGAGTGGTTCAACGCTGCCTTCCCCGCTCCCACGGCTGCCCAGGCGCAGGCTTGGGGCGCGATCGCTGAAGGGCACAACACCCTGGTCATCGCCCCCACCGGGTCCGGCAAGACCCTGGCCGCGTTCCTGTGGGCCATCGATGAGCTGGCACGATCGGCCGAACCGCGCTCGGGCACGACGGTGCTCTACGTGTCCCCGCTCAAAGCGCTGGCCGTCGACGTGGAGCGCAACCTGCGCACCCCGCTGACCGGGATCACCCGCGTTGCCGAGCGGCACGGGGTGCCGGCCCCTTCGATCAGCGTCGGCGTCCGGTCCGGGGATACCACGCCCAGCCAGCGGCGGGCGATGCTGAGCAAGCCGCCCGACATCCTGATCACCACGCCCGAGTCGCTGTTTTTGATGCTCACCTCGGCCGCTCGCGAGACGCTGGCTTCCGTGCGCACCGTGATCGTCGACGAGGTACACGCCGTCGCCGCCACCAAACGCGGTGCGCACCTGGCCCTCTCACTCGAACGCCTCGATCAGCTGCTCGACAAACCGGCCCAGCGCATCGGGTTGTCGGCGACGGTGCGCCCTCCCGAGGAGGTGGCCCGGTTCCTGTCCGGGCAGGCACCCACCACCATCGTCGCCCCGCCTGCCGCCAAGACGTTCGACCTCTCCGTCCAAGTTCCGGTACCGGACATGGCCAACCTCGACAACAACAGCATCTGGCCCGACGTCGAGGAACGCATCGTGGACCTGATCGAGGCGCATCAGTCCTCGATCGTGTTCGCCAATTCCCGGCGGCTGGCCGAGCGGCTGACCTCGCGGCTCAACGAGATCCACGCCGAACGCGCCGGAATCGAGCTCACCCTCGACCACAACCCCCAAGTGGGTGGCGGCGCCCCGGCCCAACTCATGGCCAGCGGCCAAGCCAACGGTGCGCCGACGCTACTGGCCCGCGCCCACCACGGCTCGGTTAGCAAGGAGCAGCGGGCACAGGTCGAAGACGACCTCAAAAGCGGCCGACTGCGCGCCGTCGTCGCCACCTCCAGCTTGGAGCTGGGCATCGACATGGGTGCGGTCGACCTGGTGATCCAGGTCGAGTCGCCGCCGTCGGTGGCCAGTGGGCTGCAACGCATCGGGCGGGCCGGGCATCAAGTCGGCGAGATCTCCCAGGGTGTGCTGTTCCCCAAACATCGCACCGACCTGATCGGTTGCGCGGTCACGGTGCAGCGCATGCGCACCGGCGACATCGAGACCATGCACGTTCCGGCCAATCCGCTCGACGTGCTGGCCCAGCACACGGTGGCGGTCGCGGCGCTGGAGCCCGTCGATGCCGACGCGTGGTTCGACGCCGTCCGGCGCAGCGCCCCGTTCGCCACGTTGCCGCGCAGTGCCTTCGAAGCGACCCTCGACCTGTTGTCCGGGAAGTATCCGTCCACCGAATTCGCCGAGCTGCGGCCACGGCTGGTGTATGACCGCGACCACGGAACGCTCACCGGCCGCCCAGGTGCCCAGCGCCTGGCCGTCACGTCCGGTGGCGCCATCCCCGACCGGGGGCTGTTCACCGTTTACCTGGCCACCGATTCCGAAAAGCCCTCGCGGGTAGGCGAACTCGATGAGGAGATGGTGTATGAGTCACGCCCCGGCGACGTCATCTCCCTGGGCGCCACCAGCTGGCGGATCACTGAGATCACCCATGACCGCGTACTGGTCATCCCGGCACCGGGTCAGCCCGCCAGGCTGCCGTTCTGGCGTGGCGACAGCGTAGGCCGGCCCGCCGAGCTGGGTGCGGCGGTCGGCGCGTTCACCGGTGAACTCGCGGCGCTCGGCCGCACCGAATTCGACGAGCGCTGCCAGTCGATGGGTTTCGCCGGCTTCGCCACCGACAACCTCTATCAGCTGTTGCGCGATCAGCGGGAAGCCACCGGCGTGGTTCCCAGCGACAGCACCTTCGTGGTCGAGCGTTTCCGGGACGAGCTGGGCGACTGGCGAGTGATCCTGCACTCCCCGTACGGCTTGCGGGTCCACGGCCCGCTGGCCCTGGCGGTGGGGCGACGGCTGCGCGAGCGCTACGGCATCGACGAGAAGCCCACCGCCTCCGACGACGGCATCATCGTGCGACTCCCCGACAGCGGCGAAACACCGCCGGGTGCAGATCTTTTCGTGTTCGACGCCGACGAGGTGGAACCCGTCGTCACCGCCGAAGTGGGTGGCTCGGCGTTGTTCGCCTCCCGGTTCCGGGAATGCGCCGCCCGAGCCTTGCTACTGCCGCGCAGGCACCCCGGCAAGCGTTCCCCGTTGTGGCATCAACGGCAACGCGCCGCGCAACTGCTCGACATCGCCCGCAAGTATCCGGACTTCCCGATCGTGCTGGAAACGGTGCGCGAATGCCTGCAGGACGTCTACGACGTACCCGCGCTCACCGAGCTGATGCGGCGCGTAGCGCAACGCCGGTTGCGCGTGGTCGAGGTCGAAACCGCCACCCCCTCACCGTTCGCGGCCTCACTGCTGTTCGGCTACGTCGGCGCCTTCATGTACGAGGGCGACAGCCCGCTGGCCGAGCGGCGCGCCGCCGCACTCGCGCTGGACACCGTGCTGCTGTCCGAACTGCTCGGCCGGGTGGAGCTGCGCGAACTACTGGACCCTGCGGTCGTCGCCTCGACGTCAGCCCAGCTGCAGCACCTCACCGAGGAGCGCGCGGCACGTGACGCCGAAGCCGTGGCCGATCTACTGCGGATGCTGGGCCCGCTGACCGAGGCCGAGATCGCCGCCCGCGCCACCACCGATGCGGTCGGCGGCTGGCTCGACGGGCTGCACGCCGCCAAACGGGCGCTACCGGTGACCTACGCGGGGCAGACCTGGTGGGCGGCAGTGGAAGACATCGGCTTGCTGCGCGACGGGGTCGGGGCGCCGGTGCCCGTCGGCGTACCGGCGGCGTTCACCGAGTCCGTCGACGATCCGCTCGGGGACCTGATCGGCCGCTACGCCCGCACCCACGGGCCGTTCACCACCACCGAGGTCGCCGCCCGGTTCGGCCTGGGCCTGCGGGTGACCGCAGATGTCTTGGGGCGCATGGCCGTCGACGGCCGGCTGGTGCGCGGCGAGTTCACCGGAGCCGCCCCGGCGGCGACATTGGGTCGCGCGACTTCCGAGGAATGGTGCGACGCCGAGGTGCTGCGGATCCTGCGGCGTCGTTCCCTGGCGGCACTGCGGGCACAGGTCGAACCCGTCAGCACCGCGGCCTATGGCCGGTTCCTGCCGTCCTGGCAGCACGTCGGCTCGGCCCACAGCGCGGGAATCGACGGGCTGGCCGCCGTGATCGAGCAGCTGGCCGGGGTCCCGCTCCCCGCATCGGCGGTCGAGTCCCTGGTCTTCGGACAGCGAGTTCGCGACTATCAGCCGGCCATGCTCGATGAGCTCCTGGCCTCGGGCGAGGTCATGTGGTCGGGCGCCGGGCAGATCGGCGGCAGCGACGGGTGGGTCGCGTTCCATCTGGCCGACACCGCGCCGCTGACGCTGCCCGCGCCCACCGAGATCGAGTTCACCGACACCCACCGGGCGATCATGGAGACGCTCGGCCACGGCGGCGCGTATTTCTTCCGCCAGCTCGCCGACGACGGTACCGAGTCCGAGTTGAAAGCCGCTCTGTGGGAATTGATCTGGGCCGGTTGGGTCACCGGGGACACCTTCGCCCCGGTGCGGGCGATGTTGTCGGGTCCGCGGCGGTCCGGGACACCCGCGCACCGGCAGCGTCAACGCCCGCCGCGGCTGAGCCGTTACAGCGTGGCACGCCCCCACAGCCGCGCGGCCGATCCGATGGTGTCCGGTCGCTGGTCGGCATTGCCTGCCGCAGAACCGGATTCGACCGTACGCGCCCATTTCCAGGCCGAGCTGCTGCTCAACCGGCACGGGGTGCTGACCAAAGGGGCGGCCGCGGCCGAGGGCGTGCCGGGCGGGTTCGCCACGTTGTACAAGGTGTTGAGCGCATTCGAGGATGCCGGCCGCTGCCAACGGGGCTACTTCGTGGAATCGCTCGGTGGCGCACAATTCGCGGCCGCGTCGACCGTGGACCGGTTGCGCTCGTATCTCGACGGCGTCGACCCTCAGCGGCCCGAATATCACGCAGTCGTTCTCGCGGCGACCGATCCGGCCAACCCCTACGGAGCGGCCCTGGCTTGGCCCGAACGCGGCGGTGACGACACCCACCGACCAGGCCGCAAAGCCGGAGCACTGGTCGCGCTGGTCGATGGGCAGTTGGTGTGGTTCCTGGAACGCGGCGGCCGGACCCTGCTGAGCTTCACCTCCGACGCCGAAACCCAACGCGCCGCCGCAGCCGCTCTGGCCGATCTGGTCAGTTCGGGCCGCATGCCCTCGCTACTGGTCGAGCGGATCAACGGGGTCGCCGTCCTCGACCCCGGGGTCGATGCGGAACGTGCCGCGGTGCAAGACGCGCTGACCGGCGCCGGGTTCTCCCGCACCCCGCGCGGTCTAAGGCTTCGGTAAACCGGGAACAGTGCCTGGGCATGCGTTGTTCTTCACACGCATGACCGCTCCCATCACCACGCCGTTCGGCTTCGCATCGACAGCATCTGATGTGATCGCCGGAGTCGACCTGTCCGGGCGCTCTGCCGTCGTCACCGGCGCCGCCTCGGGCATCGGTATCGAAACAGCACGAGCCCTCGCAGCAGCCGGAGCGGCCGTGACGTTGGCCGTCCGTGACACCGCTGCCGGCGACCGCGTCGCCGCCCAACTGCGGGCGTCGACCGGAAACAACGACATCCGGGTCGGCGGCCTCGATCTGACCGATCTCGGCAGCGTGAGGTCGTTCGCGCGCGCCTGGTCCGGGCCGTTGCACATCCTGGTCAACAACGCGGGGGTCATGGCCGTGCAGGACCTGACGTTGTCTTCCACCGGCCACGAACTACAGTTCGCGACCAATCATCTCGGCCACTTCGCCCTCGCCACCGGCCTGCACCGCGCCCTCTCCGCGGCCGGGGGTGCCCGCGTGGTCTCGGTCAGCTCGTCCGGGCACCTGCGTTCCCCCGTCGTATTCGACGACATCGACTATGCGTTCCGCGACTATGACCCGTTCGGGGCGTACGGCCAGTCCAAGACCGCCAACGTGCTCTTCGCCGTCGAGGCTGCCCGCCGCTGGGCCGACGACGGCATCACCGCGAACGCTCTGATGCCCGGAGGCATACTCACAGCATTGCAGCGCCATCTTGACCCCGCCTACGGAGCGGAGGCGGCCCAACGATTCGAGGAGGCGGGCAGCCGGCTCAAGACCGTCGAGCAGGGGGCCGCTACCTCGGTGCTGCTGGCGGCTTCGCCCCTGTTGGAAGGCGTCAGCGGACGGTACTTCGACGATTGCAACGAAGCGAGAGTCGTCGAACGTCGCGATGAGTTCGGCATATCCGGTGTCGCGCCATATGCCCTGGATCCGTCCAACGCGGAACGACTGTGGGAGCACTCTCTGCGGCTGGTTGAATAGGGCATGCCCGAAGGCGACACCGTCTTCCACACCGCCACAGCGCTGCGTGACGCGCTGGCGGGAAAGACCTTGACCCGCTGCGACATCAGGGTTCCCCGCTACGCGACGGTCGATCTGACCGGCCAGGTGGTCGACGAGGTGCTCAGTCGTGGCAAGCACTTGTTCATCCGGGTGGGGCCGGCCAGCATTCACTCTCATCTCAAGATGGAGGGCAGTTGGCGTATCGGCTGGTCCAAAGTCGCGGTGCATCGCATCCGTGCCGTGCTGGAGACAGCCGACAGCCGGGCCACCGGGATCGACCTCGGCGTCCTGGAAGTTCTGGACCGAGACGCCGACATGGCGACGGTCGAACACCTCGGACCGGACCTACTCGGCCCCGACTGGGAGCCGCGCACCGCGGCAGCCAACCTGACTGCCGATCCGGATCGCCCGCTGGCGCAGGCCCTGCTGGATCAGCGGGTGATGGCCGGTGTCGGCAATGTCTATTGCAACGAACTGTGTTTCGTCTTCGGCCGGCTGCCGACGTCACCAGTCAGCTCACTGACCGATCCCTTGCGTGTCGTGCAGCGAGCACGGGACATGCTGTGGCTCAATCGTTCCCGCTGGAACCGCACCACCACCGGTGACACCCGGAACGGACGGCAGCTGTGGGTGTACGGCCGCGCGGGCGAGCCCTGCCGCCGGTGCGGGACGCTGATCGAGACCGACAAAGGCGGCGAGCGGGTGACGTACTGGTGCCCGTCTTGCCAAACATAATCCTGTTGCAGATCAGCGCCTACGGACGAGCAGCGATCTGCAAAACTTGTCAGCCCGCGGTGCCATACTAGAACACATGTTCGAGTCTGATGTGGCGTTGATCGATCAGATCAGCGCTGCCGCGCGGGCGGAGTCGGTGGCGATCGCTGCTCGGCTGGCCGCGATCGCAGCTTTGGACACGCTGCGGGAACAGGAGCTGATCGACTCGATTTTGTGGCGCACCGATCCGTATGAAGAGGTGTGTGCTGAGGTGTCGGCGGCGATGCGGATCGCCCGCGGCCGGGCCGGCACCCAGGTTCACCATGCCCGAGTACTACGCGACAAACTGCCCCAGGTCGCAGCCCGGTTCGCCGTCGGCGACATCGACTACCGGGTGGTGCGAATGATCATCGCCCGCACCGGCATCGTCGATGAAACAGTCTGGGCCGCGCTGGATGCCGAACTGGCCGGCCGCGCGCATCGGTGGATGCGATTCTCCGAACGACAACTACGCGATCGGATCGATCACTGGATCGCCCAACACGACCCCAACGGGGTGCGGGTGCCCCCGGATTTGGCCCAAGACCGGTTCGTGCAGGTTGATCCGGGCCGCCCCGGTGCGGCCACGATCTGGGCGAATGTGGACGCCGAAGACGCTGTGGCATTGGATCAACGATTGGATGCGATCGCCGACACCGTCTGTGAGCATGATCCACGCACCCGGGAACGGCGCCGCGCTGAGGCGATCGGCCCGCTCGCCAGGTTGGAAGCTCAACTGGTCTGCCGCTGCGGCCGCGACGAGTGCCCGGCCGCCCAGAAACGGGCGGCGGCCAATGCCGCAGTACTGCATGTGTTGGCCCAACGCGCCACCGTCGACGGCACCTCCGATGCCCCGGGGTATCTGCCCGGGTACGGGATCCTGCCCGCCGAATCAGTACGCAACCTGGCCGCCCACGCCACGATCAAACCCCTGCGGGTACCAGCCCCGCCCAGCGACGAGCCTGCCGCGCCCGAGCCCGCCGAGGGTGCCGAGCCCGGGTACCGCCCATCGGTGGCGTTGTCGGAGTTCATCCGCTGGCGCGACCTGACCTGCCGATTCCCCGGCTGCGACGCCCCGGTGGCGCGCTGCGACATCGACCACACCGCGCCCTGGCCGATAGGTCCGACGCACCCGTCCAACACCAAGCTCTACTGCCGAGCACATCACTTGATCAAAACGTTCTGCCCCGGCTGGTCAGACCGCCAATTTCCTGATGGCACCGTCGAAATCACCACACCCACCGGCCACACCTACCTCACCGAACCCCACGGTGCGGCAATGTTTCCCGACCTGGCCCACCCGACCGGGGACCTGGACCTCCCGGCGCCGCCGGCGCCGAACACCAGCCCCAACCGGGCCGCCAAGATGCCCAAACGCTCACAAACCCGCGAACAAGACCGCCAAGACCGCATCAACGAAGAACGACGCCTACGCGCCGAACTCAACAACGACCTCGAAACAGAACGCCAATACCAAGCCTGGCTCGCCGAACAATACGAACCACCCCCACCCTTCTGACTAAGGTACAAACGTGCCACCACCAAGTGACATGAGCGGTAGCGTCCTTGGGTAGCTGCAGATGGGAGAAGCCATGAAGCTCTTCATCATCGGAGGCCTGGCCACCGTGCTCACGGTGTCCGGTCTGATCACCTCGGCCCCACCGGCCAGTGCCGGCTGCCTGTATGGCGGCAACGTCATCAGCAAGTGCGATGGACCCATCCAACCCGACGGCAGCTGGCAACGTTGCATCGGAACGTGGGGCTATGTGCCCAGCGGTTGGAGCTCCCACCTGGTGCCCGTCAAGCGCTGCGACCCGATGGGGCCCGGCCACGACTATCCGTTCGATTTCACCTTCGCCGATCCACCGACTCATATCGACGACTGATCGACACCATGCACCGCCGCGTACTCCCCCGGCGTACTGCCCAGCATGGACCGGAAGTCGTTGATGAAATGGGCTTGGTCATACCAGCCGAGTCGCACTGCGAGATCAGCGAAATCGATATCCGGCGCGCTCTCGATCTCCAACGCCGCCTGCTGTAAACGGTATCTGCACAGCACCCACTTGACCGTTACCCCCACATAGCGCCGGAACACCCGCTGCGTGGTTCGCGTGCTCCATGGCGAAAGCTCCATCACCTGCTCGACCCGGTGCAATGACGCGTCGTCACGCATCCGATCGACCAATGGCGTCAACGCCCGGTACGTCGGATCCACCTCGCCGGCCATCGCACCGATCGCCGAATCCATCCCCAGCCGCACCGCTGTCACGTCCTCACCCAGAACAAGTGGGGTGCCGAGCAATTCGTCGTCCGCCTGTTCAACTCGTCCGGTCATCACCGCGGCGTCCCCGCCGAACCGGGCGGTGAAAGCACCGGGCCGAAATCGGGCCCCCACGACAGACCCGCGCCCACTGATGGTGATGCGGAAGACCTTGGGTACCACCCCGTGTATCAACGTGCTGGGTAACCGATGGCCATGGCGCACAACATCATCGCCCCACTCACGGGTCAGGTGCATGGCCGGGAAGGTGATCACGGTGCTCTCGAACGGACCCGCCTCGTGCCGGTCCCAGGACACCGACCAGAAATGCTCGACGAACCTCGCCGCATCCTCCGACGGCGCCCAGCGGTGAAGGTCGAAAGCAGAGACATTGCCCGCACGGCCGACCACGCCCCGCTCTGGCGCGTTTTTCCAAGCCCCCACGCCCCCCAGCCTACGAAACTGGTCGGTATGAGTGTCACACCGATTCCGCAGGGCTACACCAGCCTCACTCCGTTCATCTGCGTGGACGGCGCCGCCGAGGCGATCACGTTCTACCAGAACGTGTTCGGCGCCGAAGTCGTCGAGCGGATGGACGGACCCGACGGCACCGTCGCACATGCCGAACTGGACTTCGGCACCGGCCGGCTGCAACTCGGCGACCCCCAAGAGGCCTATCAGATCGCCGCCCCGGCGCCGGGCGCCGCCGCGACTCATTCGATCGGGTTCTACTGCCCCGATGTGGATGACGTGGTGGCCCGAGCCGAGAAGGCGGGTGCGACGATCCGCGAACCCGCACAGACCTTCGTCACGGGCGACCGGTTTGCGTCCGTCCTCGACCCGTTCGGCCAGCGCTGGACCGTGATGACGCGTGTCGAGGACTTGACGCCGGCCGAACGCGAACGCCGCGTCGCGGAATGGGCGGCCGGCGCCGGAGGCTAACGTGGCGGGATGTCTTGCGTGTTCTGCGCCATCGTCGCCGGGGAAGCCCCCGCCATCCGTATCTACGAAGACGACGACTACCTGGGCATTCTCGATATCAGGCCGTTCACCCGCGGGCACACCCTGGTGATCCCGAAACGACACAGCGTCGACCTGACCGACACCCCCGCAGAGACCGTCGCGGCGATGGCCCGGATCGGCCAGCGCATCGCGCGTGCAGCCCGGCGATCAGGGCTGCACGCCGACGGCAACAACATCGTGATCAACGACGGCAAGGCCGCGTTCCAGAGCGTGTTCCACATCCACCTGCACGTGGTGCCGCGCCAGGGCGGCGACAAATTGTCGTTCGCCAAAGGCATGTTTCTGCGCCGCGACCCGGACCGTGAGGAATCTGGGCGCCTGCTACGTGCGGCGTTGGCGCAACTCGACGAATCCGCGCAGGATTGAGCGCATGAGCGATCTGTCCCGCATCGAGCAGGTGGGCTTGCGGTTGCTGCACGTTCACGACTTGATCTATCAGAAGTCCAACGGCCTGATCGGGCATCGGTTCCCCGGCCTGCCGCCGAGCCTGCTCCTGCGCACCACCGGCGCCAAGACCGGCCAGCCCAGGATCAATACGCTGAGTTATGCCAGGGACGGCAAGGATTATCTGGTGGTCGCGTCGATGGGCGGTGCACCGCGCTCACCCGGCTGGTATCACAACCTCAAGGCCCATCCCCGTATCGAGATCAACGTCGGCACCAAACGACTTGCCGTCACCGCCAGGCCCGTCCTACCCGACGACCCTGACTATCAGCGGTTGTGGAAGATCGTCAACGACAACAACTCTCACCGCTACGAGGCGTACCAGAAAAAGACCACCCGGCCGATCCCGATCGTGGTGCTCACGCCCTAGAACAACTCCTTGGCGAGCAGTTCCAGCGTCGTGTCGCGCGCCGTCGCGGTGGCCGGATCGGCGCCGCGACGGGCCGAGCCCACCGGGTTGACCATGACCTCGTCGACGTCGAATTCTGCAGCCAGGGCCCGGACCTGCTCGGCCGCTTCGGTGGGCGAACCGACCACTGCGCGCCGAAGCCCGGCCGCCACGATGGCCTGAGCTTGCGGGCTGAGCGTCGTCGCCTCGGCATCCTCGACCAGATCCAGCGCCCCGAGCGGCTGGCCCGTGCGCAGCCGGCCCATCATCTGCAGCTGCGGCAGCAGCAGTGCCTCGGCCTCCTCGGTGGTCTCGGCCACCGAGGCGTTGACGGTCAGGAAGGTCACCGGCTCGGCCGCCAGATCGCTGGGCTGGAACTCGTCGCGGTAGACGGCCAGCGCCTCAGCGGTGCCCTGCCCGGAGAAGTGGTGAGCGAACACGTAGGGCAAACCCTTCGCCGCGGCCAGATGCGCCGAGTACATCGACGAGCCCAGCAGCCACATCCGCGGCTCGGTAACCGCCGCCGGCGTCGCCTTCAGCACATAGTTCTCGCGCATCAGATCACGCGGCAGCGGCACCCGGACCCCGCATGCACTCATCAGGGCGACCACGTCGTCCAGGTACTGCGGGAACGCCTCGATATCACGGTCGTCGCGGCCGGCGGCGCCGCGCAGCGCCAACGAGGTGACCGGGTCCGAGCCCGGGGCGCGGCCGATGCCGAGATCAATGCGGCCGGGGTGGGCGGCTTCGAGCAGCGCGAACTGCTCGGCCACCGCCAGCGGGGCGTGGTTGGGCAGCATCACCCCGCCCGAACCCAGCCGCAGCTGGGTGGTGTGTGCGGCCAGATGCGCAATCAGGACCGGCGGGCTGGTGGCCGCGACCGCGGGCATGTTGTGATGCTCGGCCAGCCAGTAACGGGTGTATCCCAGCCGGTCAGCGGTCTGTGCGAGGTGAGTCGTTGCCGTCAGGGCATCGGCGGTGGTCTGGTCGGTACGCACCGGGACGAGGTCGAGGACAGAAAGCCGCATGACAGCGTCAACGTCACGAGCGGTCCGGTTCGTTCCCGCCCGCCTCTGCCACCATCCGCTTCGCGGCGATGAAGATGTCGTCGAGCATGGCCGGGGTGAGCCGGCCCGTGAAGGTGTTCTGCTGGCTGGGATGAAAGCAGCCGAGCAATGTGACCGGACCGAATGCCGAGCGCAGCTGCGCCGTGGCGCCATGGCCGAACTTCGGCGCGGGTCGGGGTGCCCCGATCAGCTCCAGCGCCGCCCGCCACGCGAACCCGCCCAACGCGATGACCACCCGTACCGACGGCCCGACCAAGCGCCATTCCGCCTGCAGCCACGGCGCACAGGTGGCCCGCTCGGCCGGGGTGGGCGCGTTCGCCGGCGGAGCGCAGCGCACCGCTGCCGCCATGCGGGTGTCGATCAGCCGAAGGCCGTCGGCCGCATCGACACTCTCGGCTTGGTTGGCCAGGCCCACCCGGTGCAGTGCCGCGAACAGGAAATCTCCCGATCGGTCACCGGTGAACACCCGGCCGGTGCGGTTGGCCCCTTGGGCGGCCGGGGCCAGCCCGACGATGAAGATGCCGGGGTTCTCCGGGCCGAGGCCGGTGGCCGGCCGACCCCAATAAGGTTGATCGGCAAACGATTTCCGCTTGGCCACGGCAACCTCCTCACGCCACTCGACCAACCGGGGGCAGGCCCGGCACACCGAGATAGGCGCGTCGAGTTCGGCCATCGAACCCGCTCGGGATGCCAGTCGCCGGACCTGCGCGGCCGTCTTGGCCACCGGGGTCGACGCATCCGCGGGATCGCCGGGCCAGCCCGAGCCGGGCGGCACCGGCGACGGGAAGAGGCTGCCCGTCGCAGGGTGAGGCAATAGCACCACCTCACTGTGCCGGAAATTCGATCGCGACGGGTGCGGGCGCGCTGTTAGATTCGGCCGCGATACCCCATGACCAACACCAAACGCGGCCCACTGCTGCTGATCCTGTTCGCCGCGTTGGCGGCGGGCGCGGGCAACGGAATCACCATCGTCGCGTTCCCGTGGCTGGTGTTGCAGCGCAACGGATCCGCGCTCGACGCGTCGATCGTGGCGATGGCCGGAACGCTGCCGCTGCTGGTCGCCACCCTGATCGCCGGGGCCGCCGTCGACTATCTGGGGCGGCGGCGGGTATCGATGATCTCCGACCTGCTCTCGGCGCTGTCGGTCGTCGCGGTCCCCGTACTGGCCCTGTTATTCGGGGTCGACGCGGTCAATGTCGCGGTGCTGGCGGTACTGGCCGCGCTCGGTGCATTCTTCGATCCGGCCGGGATGACCGCGCGGGAAACCATGTTGCCCGAGGCCGCC
Source organism: Mycolicibacterium senegalense (assembly GCF_019645875.1). GTDB lineage: Bacteria > Actinomycetota > Actinomycetes > Mycobacteriales > Mycobacteriaceae > Mycobacterium > Mycobacterium senegalense. The sequence goes on from NZ_CP081000.1 coordinate 4,413,818, forward strand.
TCCCGGGCCGGCTGGACGCTGGACCACGCGAACAGCGTGTACGAGGCGGTGTTCAACCTGGCCTACATCGTCGGGCCCGGCATCGGCGGTCTGTTGATCGCCACGGTCGGCGGCATCAACACCATGTGGGTGACCGCCGGGGCGTTCTGCTGCTCGATCCTGGCCATCTCGGTGCTACGACTGGAGGGCGCGGGCGCCCCGGACCGCTCGATGCTGACCGAGGGCGTGCTGGCGGGCATCGTCGAAGGGCTGCGATTCGTGTGGCGCACTCCGGTGTTGCGCACGTTGGCGATCGTCGACCTGGTGGCCACCGGCCTCTACATGCCGATGGAATCCGTTCTTTTCCCGAAATACTTCACCGACCGTGACGAGCCCACCGAACTGGGCTGGGTGTTGATGGCGCTGAGCATCGGCGGCCTGTTGGGTGCGCTGGGGTATGCGGTGCTGAGCAGGTACCTCAGCCGCCGGGCCACCATGCTGACCGCGGTGATCACGCTCGGGGTGGCGATGACGATCATCGCGTTCCTGCCGCCGCTTCCGTTGATCCTGGTGCTGTGCGCGCTCATCGGGTTCGTCTACGGCCCGATCGCGCCGATCTACAACTACGTCATGCAGACCACCGCGCCGCCACACTTGCGCGGTCGCGTGGTCGGCGTGATGGGGTCATTGGCGTATGCCGCCGGCCCGCTCGGGCTGATCGTGGCCGGACCACTGGCCGACGCGGCAGGGTTGCACGCGACGTTCCTGGCCCTGTCCTTGCCGATGCTGGCACTCGGCCTCGTCGCGGTGTTCCTGTCGGCTCTGCGTGCGTTGGACCGGCCTACGGGAGCGGAGCCTGGTTCGGACGTAGCCTCTTCGAGTGAGTGATGCCCAGCAGGAACGCGACAGCCGCATCGCCGCGGACGTAACCGAATACGGCTGGCATGTGGTGGGAGTGGGCGGCAACGACGAAACCCCGGCAGATTGGGCGTACTCGATCGGCCTGGGACACACCCTGGGTAGCCCGGAGATCTGCCTGTTCGGCCTGCGGATCGAGACGATGATGACGATCGTCAACGTCGCAGGGCAGGCAGTCCGGGATGGCAATCCAATGGAACCCGCACAGCTGCGAGACGACATCCTCAACGACTACCCGGTGGCGATCCGTCCAGTGCATCCCAGTTGGTTCCAGGACTTCTTCGGCGCGGGCATCGACTTCTACCGGACCCGCGAACTTGCCGTTCTGCAACTGTTCTGGCCCGACGCCGAAGGCCGATTTCCCTGGGACGACCAGGTGCACGAATACTGCCGTTCGAGCCAGCCGCTGTTATGGATCCCCAAAGAGCAGGCCGAGGGACCGTGGGCTGAGCTCGACCGACCTAACCCCTGATCCGGGTTGCACGGCCTCGAAGTGCGCGCTTATCCACACCGTTGCCATCAACCAGGTATCGCTGCGCGAAGTGCACTACCGGGTGTTCGCCGTCGTCTGACCCCCGCTCGTAGGATCGCGGTGTGCTGTCAGAGCTGATCGCGGAGCTGCCCGAAGGTGTCGTCGTCACCGACCCCGACATCCTGGCGTCCTATCGTCAGGATCGGGCTGCCGATCCGGCGGCGGGGACGCCGCTGGCGGTGGTCCGGCCCACCCGCACCGAGGAGGTGCAGACCGTGCTCCGCTGGGCCAGCCAACACCAGGTGGCCGTGGTGCCTCGTGGCGCGGGCACCGGGTTGTCCGGCGGGGCGACAGCGCTCGACGGCGGAATTGTGTTGTCCACCGAGAAGATGCGCGACATCACCGTCGACCCGGTCACCCGCACCGCCGTCGTACAACCCGGCCTGCTCAATGCCGAGGTGAAGAAAGCGGTTGCCGCGCATGGGCTCTGGTATCCGCCGGACCCGTCGTCTTTCGAGATCTGCAGCATCGGGGGCAATGTCGCCACCAACGCGGGCGGGCTGTGTTGCGTCAAGTACGGCGTCACCACCGACTACATCCTGGGCCTGCAGGTGGTGCTGGCCGACGGCACCGCGGTGCGCCTGGGCGGCCCGCGCCTCAAAGACGTTGCGGGCCTGAGCCTGACCAAGCTGTTCGTCGGGAGCGAGGGCACTTTGGGCGTGGTCACCGAGGCAACGCTGCGACTGCTTCCTCCTCAGCACTCCCCCTGCACCGTGGTGGCCACGTTCGATTCCGTGGCAGCCGCATCGAACTCGGTCGTGAAGATCACCGGCAAGATCCGGCCGTCGATGCTGGAATTCATGGACGCCGTGGCGATCAACGCCGTCGAGGACAAGCTCAAGATGGGTCTGGACCGCAACGCCGCGGCGATGATGGTGGCCGCGTCTGACGATCGCGGTGCCGCGGGCGCCGACGACGCCGAATTCATGGCTCGGGTGTTCACCGAATGCGGTGCCACCGAGGTGTTCTCCACCTCCGACCCCGATGAGGGCGAAGCCTTCGTGGCGGCCCGCCGGTTCGCCATCCCCGCCGTCGAGGCCAAGGGATCCCTGCTGCTGGAGGATGTCGGGGTGCCATTGCCCGCCCTGGCCGAACTGGTCAGCGGGGTGGCGGCGATCGCGGCCGACCGAGACCTGCTGATCTCGGTGATCGCCCATGCCGGTGACGGCAACACCCACCCGCTGATCGTCTTCGATCCGGCCGACGCCGACATGGCCGCGCGGGCCCAATTGGCCTTCGGCGAAATCATGGATCTCGCCGTGGGACTGGGCGGCACCATCACCGGCGAGCATGGCGTGGGCCGGCTCAAGCAGCCGTGGCTGGCCGGCCAGATCGGCCCGGACGCAGTGGAACTCAATCACCGGATCAAGCGGGCGCTGGACCCGCAGAACATCCTCAACCCCGGCGCGGCGATCTAGCCGCGGCTCACGCCATGCCCATCGCCGCCAGCACGCTGTTGGTGCGCAACAGGATCAGGCCCACGAACAGCACCAGCGCGGCCACCGAGACCCCGGCCTGAATCGCATTTCGACGGGCGCTCGGGGCATACACGAAGGCTGCCGCAATCGCCGCACCGGTCACCAGGCCGCCGATGTGACCCTGCCAGCTGATCGCTCCGGTTCCCAGCGCCGGTCCGGCGAACGTGAACACCAGGTTGATCACCACCACCGCGCCGATCATGCGGACGTCCAGATTGAGCTTGCGGGCGACCACGAAGATCGCGCCGAACAACCCGAATATCGCGCCCGACGCGCCGGCAGTCGGGGTGTCCAGCGGCGTGAGCAGATACACCAGCACCGAGCCACCCAGCCCGCTCAGCGCGTACAACGTCCCGAATCGCAGCCGGCCCAGCCACTGTTCCAGCGGCGGGCCCACCACGTAGAGCGCCCACATGTTGAACAGCAGGTGCATCAAGCCGTAGTGGAGGAACGCCGAGGTCACCAAGCGGTAGTACTGGTCGCCCAGGGCGATCGCGCGGGGCCACAGCGTCAGATCGGTGGTCAGCTGCTGGTTCGAGGCCATCTGCAGCACGAACATCAGCACGTTCACCGCGATGAGCGCATAGGTCAGGATCGGCGCACCCGTGCGGGCCACGCCGCCGAACTGGGTCCGCGCCGCCGGCACCGTCCTGGCGCCTTGGTTCACGCAGTCCACGCACTGGTGGCCGACGGCCGCCGAGCGCATGCACTCCGGGCAGACCGGACGCTGGCACCGCGTGCAGCGCACATACGTGGGGCGGTCCGGATGCCGGTAACACATCGGCGCCTGGACAGGCTGCGGCGCGTCAGGGGTGCTCATCACGCCCGAGCCTAATGGCAAACCCACTATTGACACGTTCGCGAGAAGTGTCGTACGAATAAGACATGGCAGCGATTTTGTCTCACAGCCCCGCCAGGTTCGTCCCCGCCGACGCCGACACCTGGCCCAACCCGTGGCCCATGTACGCCGCATTGCGCGACCACGACCCGGTCCATCACGTGGTGCCCGAGGAATCGCCCGAGCACGACTACTACGTACTGTCCCGACACGCTGACATCTGGGCCGCGGCCCGGGACCACAGCACCTTCTCCTCAGCGCAGGGCTTGACCATCACCTACGGCGAGCTGGACATGATCGGGCTGGCCGACAATCCGCCGTTCGTCATGCAAGACCCGCCGGTACACACCGAGTTCCGCAAGCTGGTGTCCCGCGGCTTCACCCCACGCCAGGTGGAAGCCGTCGAGCCGAAGGTGCGGGAGTTCGTCGTCGAGCGCCTCGAGGGGTTGCGCTCGAACGGCGGCGGTGACATTGCGGCCGAGCTGTTCAAGCCGCTGCCGTCGATGGTCGTCGCGCACTACCTCGGGGTGCCCGAGGAGGACAGGGACCAGTTCGACGGCTGGACCGACGCGATCGTCGCCGCCAACAGCTCGGCCGGCGGCATCACCGCGGCCATGGGTACCGCAGGTGCTGCCGTCGCCTCGATGATGGGCTACTTCTCGGAGCTCATCGAGCGCCGCCGCCGCGAGCCCGGCGATGACACCATCTCGCACCTGGTGGCGGCCGGAGTGGGGGCCGACGGGGACATCGCCGGCGTGCTGTCGATCCTGGCCTTCACCTTCACCATGGTCACCGGCGGCAACGACACGACTACCGGAATGCTCGGCGGCGCAGTACAACTGCTGCAGCAGCGGCCCGATCAGCGCAAGCTCCTGGTGGACGACCCCGAGCTGATCCCGGAGTCGATCGACGAGTTCCTGCGCCTGACGTCGCCGGTGCAGGGCCTGGCCCGCACCACGACCCGTGACGTCACCATCGGAGACACCACCATCCCGGCCGGGCGCAAGACACTGCTGCTGTACGGCTCGGGCAACCGGGACGAACGTGAATTCGGCGACAACGCAGCCGAACTCGATGTGCGGAGATCCCCGCGCAACATCCTCACGTTCAGCCACGGTGCGCATTTCTGCCTCGGTGCCGCGGCCGCCCGGATGCAGTCCCGGGTGGCGCTGACCGAATTGCTCTCGCGCTACCCCGATTTCGAGGTCGACCTGGACTCGGTGGTGTGGGCCGGCGGCAGCTATGTGCGGCGGCCGCTGTCGGTGCCGTTCCGAGCGGGGACCTGATGCCCCGCGACTGGTTGTCGTCCCGGCGGTCCGAGGTGGCCGCCGACCACATCCTCGACGCCGCCGACGCCCTCTTCACCCAACAGGATGCGGCGACCGTCGGGATGCACGAGATCGCCGCTGCCGCCGGGTGTTCACGTGCCACGCTGTACCGGTACTTCGAGAATCGCGATGCGCTCTACACCGCCTACGTGCACCGTGAGGCGCGCCGACTGTACGAAGAGGTCAGCGAACAGGTCGTCGCCGTCACCGATCCGGCGCAACGGCTGATCGAAGGTGTGATCACCGCGCTGAATGCGGTGCGCGACAGCCCGGCACTGGCCTCGTGGTTCGCCACCGCACAGCGCCCGATCGGCGGTGAGATGGCCGAGCACTCCGAGGTGATCCGGGCGCTCGTGGAGGGGTTCGTCCGGTCACTGGCAGGTGAATCGAGGCAAGCCGACGAGGAGGTGGGCCGCCGGGCCCGGTGGTTGGTGCGGGTCATGGTGTCGCTACTGGTCTTCCCCGGCGTCGACGAGGCGGACGAGCGCACCATGTTGGCCGAGTTCGTCGCCCCACTCGTCGTCCCGGGACAACTACCCGTCGAGTAGGCGATTGCCGGGCGGAACAGGCTGAGCTGGCCCATACTTTCGACTATGGCCAGCCATCCGACGCCCCTGCCACCGCTACCGGCGGTCGCCGGCATCGCCGAGGTGGTATCGGTCATCGACACCATCACCGATTGGGCCGCGGAAAACGCCAGCCGGCTCGGCTATTTCGCTGCCCTGTACAAGCGGATCACCATCGCGGTCGGCACTGCGGTCACCGAAGGGGCATTCGAAGACGGCCCGCGGATGGACCGCCTCGACGCCGCGTTCGCGTCCCGCTACTTCGATGCACTCAACGGATACTTCCATCCAGACCGGTACCCGAAACCCACCCGGTCGTGGCGAGCCACCTTCGAGTGGGCCGGCAAACCCGGACCAATCCTGGTGCAACACATGCTCGCCGGAATAACCGCCCATATCGTGCTGGACCTCGGCATCGCGGTGCAGGGCCTGGCCGGCCCCGGCCGGCTCCCGTCGCTGCACAAGGATTTCAACACCATCAACGCGGTGCTGGCCGGCCAGATCGGCGGGGTGGTCGACGACATCAACGAACTCTCACCGGCGCTGGCCGACATCTATGCCGTTCTCCGGCAGCATCAGATCTTCGTCCTCAACGAGGCGATCCGCTCCCTGCGCGACAGCGCCTGGCGGTTCGCGACGGTACTGGCGCTGGAACCCGGATTCGCTCGGCCGGCCACAATCTGGGCGCGAGACCTACAGGTGAGCCGCCAGGCGCAGGCCGTGTTCGACCCACCGAGCCTGGTCGGCGCATTCGACCTGGCGATCGGACAGATCGCCGCGCGGGAGAGCCGGGATGTCGCCTACAACGTTCGCGTGCTCGACGAGATCGCCTCGACACCGGCGCCGATCCAGACCGCGCTGTAGACCGGTCCGTCAGGCCACCCAGTAGGCCTGCGCCTTGATGGATTTGCGCGGGATGCCGTACTCCTCGCGGAAGACCCGCGCGACCGCGCGGGTGGTGCGGTTGTTGCACGCGACCCAGCCGAAGTGGTCGGACGCATCGAACGCCGATGCGCTGAGGGTCTCCAGCAGATCCTCAGTGCATCGGTCCACCCAGACGATCTCCGCGCTCCCGTTGACCGGTAGCTCACGGTCGTCGTCGTATCCGGCTTCGAGAAAGACCCACGCGGGGACGTCGCCGATCGCGTCCAGCAGCGAGTTGATGGCAGGCAGCGACGCGGTGTCCCCGACGATCAGGTATCCGGCCGGCGCGGGTTCGGGCAACGCGAAGTTGCTGCCGAGGACCGTCACGTCCAGAACATCTCCGGGCATCGCCGCCCGCGCCCAGCGGGTGGCGATGCCGTCGTGCATGGCGAAATCGATGTCGAGGGTGCCGGCCCGCGGATCGGGGTTGACCAACGTGTAACCCCGCTGATGGGCCTTGCCGCCGTCGGGGAACCAGCCGCGCACCCACATCGTCGGATGCACCCGGTGCTCGGCGAGCAGCCTCTCGGCGCGGAAGTGCAGCCTCAGATAGTTCGGCGTGAGCTCGGTACTACCGGTCACCGTCAGCTCGTAGTCACCGCCGCGCCAGAGTTTGACCAGGGCCCCTTCCAGCCCGCGCGACGCCTTTTCCTCAGCCATGCGCACCCTCCAGATCTTTGTTAGGTAAGCGTACCCTAACTACAAGATCAGGAGCGGACGCGCGTGAACCGGTGCAGCAGCCAAGCAGCCGGAATGGTGAACACCATGGTGAGCACGAACAGGTTGAACATCGACCCCGTGTAGACCGGATCCCGCATCACCTCGACCATCACCAATTCCATGATCATCAGGTGGATCAGGAAGATCTCATAGGAGATCTCACCGAGGAAGACCATCGGCCGGGAAGCCAAAAAGCGGTTGTACCAACCGCGGTCACCGAGTGCGGGTGGGGCCACCAGCAACGCCGCGATCACCGCGTAGAAGAACGTCTTGAACAACGCCTCACTCAACTTGGCCGGCGACGTCGTCGGCTCCCCCGCGATCGGCGTCGACGCGATGAAATAACACACCACGGCCAACGGCACGCACACGACGGCATAGCCGCGCACCTTGAGCTGGCTCAGCACGGTCAGCGCCATCCCCGCCACAAACCACGCCATATAGGTGGGCAGCCAAAGCCGGGCGCCGTCAGGCAGATTCGCAGAATCGTGCACGATCCACAGCCACACCGGCGACACCGCGGCCAGCAACACCAACCCGAAGAACAACAAGCCCGGCCGCCAGCGCCGCCGGCACAGCACCACCAGCAGCAGGTAGGCGAGCAACGGCAGCACGACGTAGAACGCCGCCTCCACCGCCAGGCTCCACATCTGGGTCAACCCCTGATGCAGATAGGAGAACAGATAGTTGTCGGTGTAGATCTGGGTCAAAGTCAGGTTGCGGAACAGGCCGACCCAGGTGTGGCCGGGGTTCGGGCCCCCGGTCCGAAAGTGGTAGAGCAGGTAGGCGATCACCACCGTCACCACGTACGCGGGCATGATCCGTCGCACCCGATGCCACGCGTAGCGGCGCACCGACGGTGCCCTGTTTTCGGACGCAGCAGCCTTCACCCATGGCCGGAACAGCAGAAAACCACTGAGTACGAAGAAGATCGGCACACCGATCTCGGCACGCGAATACACCAGCCCCAGGTAGCCCTGCGGATATTTCCCCGTGGTGTAGGCCGCGTGCGTCAGCACTACCAGAATGGCGGCCACCGCTCGGATCCCGGTCAGTGCGGCGACGCGCGTCGACCCGGAGGGCACCGCGTCTACCGACTCAAGGCCTCCCTGATCCGACGTGCCCGTCACACTTCTGGAGACCGTCACTTGGTCTTCCGGTGCGGCTTCCCCGAGCGGTCGCGGTAACCCGAACGGTCCTTGCTCTCGGAACGGCCCTTGTTGTCGGAACGACCCTTGTACTCACGACGCGGTCCGCGATCGTCACGCTCGCCACGATCGGGCGTCAGATTGATCAGCATCCCCGAGATCCGGGTGTTCTCCAACGCCTTGAGTGTCTTGCCGGACAGCTTCTCGGGCAGCTCAACCAACGAGTAGTCCCCGCGAATGGTGATGTGGCCGAACTCGTTGCGGTGCAGACCGCCCTCGTTGGCGATGGCGCCGACGATGTGGCCGGGCCCCACCTTGTGCCGCTTGCCCACCGAGATCCGGTACGTCGCCAGGCCTTCGCGCGGAGGGCGCTCCTTGCGCGGCGGCCGCTCGCCCCGGTCGTCACGCTCCCGGCGCTTCTCCGGTGGCGGCTCGGTCATCAGGAACTCTTCGCCGTTACGCGACTGCAGTGCGAGCGCCGCGGCGATATCGGCCATCGGGACGTCGTTCTCGCGCTCGTAGTCCTCGATCAGCCTGCGGAACAACTCCAGCCCGTCGGCGTTGAGCGAATCGGTGATCGAGTCACGGAACTTGGCCACGCGTTGCGCATTGACATCGTCGACGCTCGGCAGCTCGGCCTCGATGACCTTGGAGCGGGTGTGCTTCTCGATGGCCTTGAGCAGGTGGCGTTCGCGCGGGGTGACGAACAACAGCGCATGCCCGGAGCGGCCGGCCCGGCCGGTGCGGCCGATGCGGTGCACGTACGACTCGGTGTCGTGCGGGATGTCGTAATTGACGACATGGCTGATGCGCTCGACGTCGAGGCCGCGGGCCGCGACGTCGGTGGCGATCAGGATGTCGATCGTGCCGTCCTTGAGCGCGGTGATGGTGCGCTCGCGCTGAGCCTGATTGATGTCACCGTTGATCGCGGCGGCCGCGAAACCACGGGACTTGAGCCGCTCGGCGACCTCCTCGGTGGCCTGCTTGGTGCGGACGAACACGATCATCGCGTCGCCCTCCTCGACCTCGAGCACCCGCGTCAGCGCATCCAACTTGCGGGCACCGGCCACCTGGATGAACCGCTGGGTGATGTTCTCAGCGGTGGCCGTCTTGGCCTTGACCGTCACCTCCACCGGATCGTGCAGGTACTTCGAGGTGATCTTGCGGATGGCCGGCGGCATGGTGGCAGAGAACAACGCCACCTGCTTGTACTCCGGGGTGTCGGCGAGGATCCGCTCCACCTCTTCGGCGAAGCCCATGGTGAGCATCTCGTCGGCCTCGTCGAGCACCAGGTAGTCCAGGTTCGACAGGTCCAGCGTGCCGCGCTCGAGGTGATCGATCACACGGCCGGGAGTGCCCACCACCACCTGCGCACCGCGCCGCAGACCCGACAACTGCACCGTGTAGGAGGCGCCGCCGTAGATCGGCAGCACGTTGATCTCGGGCAGGTGCGCGCCGTAGCGGCCGAAGGCCTCGGCGACCTGCAACGCCAGCTCACGGGTGGGTGCCAGCACCAAGGCCTGGGTCTTGCGGCTGGAGGTGTCGATCTTGGACAGGATCGGAATGGCGAAAGCCGCGGTCTTGCCGGTACCGGTCTGGGCCAGCCCGACCACGTCGGAGCCCGCCAGCATGGCCGGGATGGTCGCGGCTTGGATCGCCGACGGCGACTCGTAGCCGACATCAGTGACTGCCTTCAGCACCGCAGGGTGAATCTGCAGGTCGGCAAACGTTGGGGCGGTCTCCCCCGAATCCGGGTCTGGCGAGGTCATCGCTTCAGCAGTCTAGTGCCAATCGACGGCGATCCCGGCCGCGCGCCTGCACAAACCCGCCACGGGAGCGCGGTAGGTTGCCCAACTGTGAAACGGGTCGCGATGTTCACCATGGCCCCCGGGGTCGTCCTGGCGACTGCGCTCACGCTCGCGGGGTGCGGATCGGGCGACTCCACCGTCTCCAAAACGCCCGACGCCGGGCCGGGACCGGCCCCCACCTCGACGTCCACGCCGGCGGCGAAGGCAGCGCCGACCTCGGCACCGCCCCAGGCCGACCCGTGCGCGGTGAACCTCGCCGCCCCCGAGATCGCCAAGGCCGTCTCGGAGCTGCCCCGCGATCCGCGCAGCAACCAAGCCTGGAGCCCGGAGCCGCTGGCCGGAAACTACAACGAATGCGCACAGCTGTCGGCGGTGATCGTCAAAGCCAACACCAACTCCGAACACCCCAACACCCGCGCCGTGTTGTTCCACCTCGGCAAGTTCATCCCGACCGGAGTGCCCGACACCTACGGCTTCAACGCCATCGACAAGACGGCCAGCACTGGCGACACCGTGGCACTGCAGTACTCCGGCGGACTCCACGGACTGGCCAGCACGGTGAAGTTCCGCTGGAACGGCGGCGGTGTGGAATTGATGGGCAACCTCGGCTGAGTTCACAGATCGGAAGCGCCGCCGTCGACGAGTAGTTCGGTGCCGGTGGTGTAGGTGGCGTCGAACCCGAGAAAGATGATCGCCTTCGCCGCTTCCTCGGGGTTGCCGAATCGCCGCATCGGGTTGGTGGCCTTGATCTGATCGAGGAACTCCCGGGCCGCTTCGGCGGACATGGTGCGTTCGAGAATCCCGGTGTCGATCGGCCCTGGGGAGACCGCGTTGACCCGGATTCCCCGATCGATCAGTTCCCGGGCGAACGTCCGTGTCATGGACCGCAGCGCCGCTTTCGTCGCCGAGTAGACACCCGTCGTCGCGATGCCTTTGGTGTTGCTGACCGAAGTGGTGAGCACTACGGCGCTGCCGGTGGGCAGTAGCGGCAGGAACTTCTGCAACGTGAAGAACGGTGCTTTGGCGTTGAGCGCAAAGAGCGTGTCGTACATGGCCTCAGTGGTGTCCTCGATCGTCGCGGTCTCGGTCCCACCGGCATTGAGCACCAGAAGGTCGACGCCGCCGAACTCGGCGGCCACCCGAGTGACGAGCGCGTCGATGTCGGACACCGCATCACTGGTCTCCACGATCGCTCGCGGCCCCAGCACGGCACGCGCATTGTCCAGCGACGCCGGGGTCCGCCCAGTGACCAGGACGCGAGCGCCACCGTCAAGCAGCACCCTCGCGGTGGCCAGCCCGATACCGCTCGTCCCGCCGGTGATGACCACTCTTTTTCCTTGGTATGCCGTCACTTTCAGATCCCCTCTCACAGCTGCGATTCGCCGCCGTCGACCACCAGCTCGATCCCGGCGACATATGTCGCGTCGAACGCCAGGAACGCGACCGCAGGCGCGAATTCTTGTGCGCGGCCCCATCGCTTCATCGGGCTGCTCGCAGTGAACTCGGCCTTGAGTTGGGCGGCTTTCTCCGGCACTTCCTTCTCCAACTTGCCGGTGTCGATCGAGCCGGGGCTGATCGCGTTGACCCGAATTCCCCTGGGCAACAACTCCCGGCTGAGAGTGCGAGCCATCGATCGCAGCGCCGCCTTGCTGGCCGAGTACACGCTCAGTGCATCCCACCCGGTCTGGTTGGCGATCGACGTCGTCAACACCACGCCACTGCCCTCGGACAGCAGCGGCGCCAGCCGCTGGGCGGTGAAGAACGGCCCCTTGACGTTGATCGCGAAGACCTTGTCGAAGGTCTGCTCGGTCACCACGTCGAAGGGGTCGAAGCTGCCGATGCCGGCGTTCAGTACCAGCGCGTCGATCATGCCGAACTCGCCTCTGGCACGATCGGCCAGCGCGTCGATATCCGCCAGCGAGCTCGAATCGCTGCGGACCGCGATTCCGTTGTCGCCGAGGCGGCGGCCCGCATCGTCGAGGGTGTCCTGCCCTCGGCCGGTCACCATGACCCGAGCGCCGTTGTCCACCAGGAACTGTGCGGCCGCCAATCCCAGACCACTGCTGCCCCCGGTGATCACCACATTCTTGCCGTCGTATCTGCCCATGCGTTCGAGTCTTCGGCAGCCGCCGACGGGCGTCCAAGACCTGTTCGGCACCCGGGCATACCGAAACGGAATACCCCTGGGTCACGCCGGGGTTGAGATCTCTCATGGAGACAGCACGGTGAACGATTCCGGGGTCGACCTCGAGCTGCGGCTGGTGCGGTATTTCACGGTGGTGGCAGAGCAGCTGAACTTCAGCCGGGCGGCGGCCGAGCTGCGCTTGGCGCAGCCGTCGCTGAGTCGCCAGATTCAGCGCCTGGAAAAGCGTCTCGGGGTACGCCTGCTGGATCGCACACCGCAGGGCGCCCTGCTCACCGAGGCCGGTAAGGCGTTCCTACCCCAGGCCCAGGCCCTCCTGCAGGCCGCACGACAGGCCGCACTGACCGCACGCGCCTACGCCCCGGCCGGCAAGGTCATCGTCGGCTATGTCGAGGACCTGATCATCACCCCAGCCGTCCGGGAACTGCGCCGCCTGCACCCGGGGGCCGAGATCAGCACCCACCACCTGGAGTGCCACGAGCAGCGGGCCTTCACTGAGGGGCAGGTGGATGTCCTGGTTGCCAGGGACCCGTTGTTCATCCCGACCGCCGGGGCCCGGATCACCGTGCTCTACGAGGAGCCGCGCATGCTGGTGGTGCCGACCGACCACCACCTGGCCGACCGAACCGCGGTGTCACCGGACGATTTCGCCGGCGAGGAATTCATCTGCCCCCACGGCGGGGCCCGGTCGATCTACCCGACCGGCTCCTACCGGGAAAGTGACCCCGGGCCGGTCTCCGCCGGTCCCCTCGACGAGAGCTTCGAGGACCGGCTCGAGCTCATCGCGAGCGGGCAGGCGATCGCCGTGCTGCCCGTCGGCGATCGGCGCATCTCGTTACGCACCGACCTGGTCACCGTGCCGGTGGTGGGTTTCCCCGTCAGCACGGTGGTCATCGCCAGCCGGGTCGGCGAGCCGAATCCGCTGGTGGCCGAGTTTCTCCGGACAGCTCGCGAGCACCTCACCGCGCAAGTGGCCTGACCTGTCGGGGCGCTCGCCTACAGTGGCAGCGTGTTCGTCACCGACGAGGGCGCGTCGGGTCCGACGGTCATCTACAGCGCGTCGGATCTGGCCGCGGCCGCCCGCTGTGAGTATGCCCTGCTGCGCTCGTTCGACGCGCAACTCGGGCGTGGCCCGGCGGTGTCCTCCGACGACGAATTGCTGGCTCGCACGGCACAACTCGGCGGCGATCATGAGCAACGCCACCTCGAAGAGCTGCGCGCTGACTCTGAGGCGACGGTGATCGGCCGGCCCACCTACACCGTGGCCGGGCTGACGGCGGCGGCCCACGCCACGCTCGACGCGGTGCGACGCCGCGACCCGGTGATCTATCAGGCCGCGATGTTCGACGGGCGCTTCGCCGGCTTCGCCGATTTCCTCATCTGGGACGGTGAGCGCTACCGCCTGCGCGACACCAAACTGTCCCGCTCGGTGAAGGTCGAGGCGCTGCTGCAGCTGGCCGCCTACGCCGACGTGCTGTCGGCCGCCGGGGTTCCGGTTGCCGACGAGGTCGACCTGGTCCTGGGCGACGGTGCGATGTCGAGCTACCGCGTCGACGAACTGTTGGCGGTGTACCGGCCACGGCGCGCCGCACTCCAGTCCTTGCTCGACGGCCATCTTCTCGGCGGCACCGCGGTGCAATGGTCCGACGACACGGTGCGGGCGTGTTTCGGCTGCGGTGAGTGCGAACAGCAGGTCCGCGCCACCGACGATCTGTTCCTGGTCGCCGGGATGCGGGCCAGCCAGCGCGCCAGGCTCATCGAGGCCGGCGTCAGCACCAGGCGCCAACTGGCCGACCGCGCCGACCCGGTGCCCGGATTGGCCCAGCGCGCGCTGACCGCGCTGCGGGGGCAGGCCCGCCTGCAGGTCGCACCGCAACCAGATGGCAGGCCACCGTACGAGGTCGTCGATGCGCAACCGCTGATGCTGCTGCCGGATCCGGACAAGGGCGACCTGTTCTTCGACTACGAGGGCGACCCGTTGTGGACGGCCAACGGCCAGGACTGGGGCCTGGAATACCTGTGGGGCGTGCTGGGTGCCGAGGGCAATTTTCAGGCGTTGTGGGCGCACGACCGGGCCAGCGAACGCCAGGTCCTCATCGACTTCCTGGACCTGGTTCGCAAGCGCCGCAAACGTTTCCCCAAAATGCACATCTACCACTACGCGCCCTATGAGCGCAGCACCCTGCTGCGTCTGGCCGGCCGCTACGGCGTGGGCGAGAACGATGTCGACGACCTGCTGCGCAACGGCATTCTGGTCGACCTTCTTCCGTTGGTACGCAAGAGTATTCGCGTCGGCACCGAGAACTACAGCATCAAATCGCTGGAACCGCTCTACATGGGCAACGAACTGCGCGACGGTGAGGTCACAAAGGCCACCGATTCGATCACCGAGTACGCCCGTTACTGCGCGCTGCGCGAAGCCGGTCACCACGACGAGGCCGCCACCGTCCTCAAGGAGATCGAGGACTACAACCGCTACGACTGCCGGTCCACCCACCGGTTGCGGGACTGGCTGATCAACCGCGCGTTCGAAGCCGCGGTGCCACCGCGCGGCCCGCAACCGGTGCGCGACGGAGGACCGATCGAGAAGGCCGACGCCGTCGACCGCAAGCTGCTCAAATTCGCCGGGGACGGTGTGGAACCGCGAACCGACGAGCAGCAGGCCGTGGCCATGATCGCCGCGGCCCGCGGCTTCCACAAACGTGAAGACAAACCGTTCTGGTGGGGGCACTTCGACCGGCTCAACAACCCTGTCGACGAATGGGCGGACAGCACAGGGGTTTTCGTCGCGGAAAAGGCAGAGGTGGTCACCGACTGGCACACCCCGCCGCGGGCCCGCAAGCCACAGCGGCAGGTCCGGTTGACCGGCGCCATCGACTCCGGAGAGCTGGGTGCCGAGGTATACGCGCTCTACACCCCACCGGCGCCGGCAGGCCTGTCCGACGACCCGGACCGTCGCGGCTTCGGCAGCGCCACCGTCGTCGGCTGCGACAACCCGGAGGCACCCACCGAGGTGCTCATCACCGAACGCCGGCCCAAAGACGGTGACACGTTCACGCAGGTGCCGTTCGCGCTGACGCCCGGCCCGCCCATCAACACCCGGCCCCTGCAGATGTCCATCGACAGCACGGCGGCCACCGTGTCCGCCGCGTTGCCCAAACTGCCCGCCGACGCGGTCACCGACGTGCTGCTGAGGCGCCCGCCGCGCACGGTCAGCGGCCGGCCACTGCCCCGCAACGGTGACACCGCGGCTGACATCACCGCGGCACTGCTGGATCTGGATGGCTCGTATATCGCGGTGCACGGGCCGCCCGGCACCGGCAAGACCTACACCTCGGCGAAGATCATCGCCGGCCTGGCCAACGAACACCGTTGGCGCATCGGCATCGTCGCACAGTCGCACGCGGTGATCGAGCATCTGCTCGAGCAGGTGCTCGACGCCGGCGTGCCCGCCGAACACGTGGCCAAGAAACGCAAGGGCGCCGACCCGCGGTGGACCCCGATCAGCGAGAACGCCTACGCCGCATTCATCGCGGACCATCCCGGCTGCGTGATCGGTGGTACCGCATGGGATTTCGCGAACGAGGGCCGGGTACCACGACAATGCCTCGATCTTCTGGTGATCGAAGAGGCCGGCCAGTTCAACCTGGCCAACACCATCGCCGTCGCCCCGGCTGCGCGTAATCTGCTGCTGCTGGGCGATCCCCAGCAGTTGCCCCAGGTCTGCCAGGGCACCCACCCCGCACCGGTCGACGACTCCGCACTGGGCTGGCTGGTCGAGGGCGCCCACACACTGCCGGCCGACCGTGGCTATTTCCTGGACTGCTCCTTCCGCATGCACCCCGCCGTGTGCGCCCCGGTGTCACGGCTGTCCTACGACGGCCGCCTGCAATCACACGAAAAGGTCAGTGCCGCACGCAAACTCGACGGCATCGAACCCGGCGTCCGGACACTCGAAGTCGCGCACCTGGGAAATTCGACCGACAGCCCCGAGGAGGCCGCCGCCATCGTCGCGGCCATCACCGGCCTGCTCGGCACCATCTGGACCGACGAGCACGGCAGCACACCGCTGGACCAGGAGCACTTCCTGGTGGTGACGCCCTACAACGCCCAGGTGACCACGGTGCGCCGAGCACTCGACGCGGCGGGCCTGACAGAGGTACAGGCCGGCACCGTGGACAAATTCCAGGGCAGGCAGGCCCCGGTGGTGTTCGTGTCGATGACGGCCTCCTCGGCCGCCGACGTGCCCCGCGGCATCGGGTTCCTGCTGAACCGCAACCGGCTCAACGTGGCGATCAGCCGGGCCAAGTACGTCGCCTACATCGTGCGCTCACCACAGCTCACCGACTATCTGCCGGCCCAGCCCGACAGCCTGATCGCCCTCGGCGCCTTCCTGGCCCTGACCAACCCTGTGATACACCCAAGCGGTGACTGAAACGCTTACCGAAACGCTTGCCGGGATCGTCGGCGCCGGGTACGTCACCACCGATCCCGACGTGTTGGACGGCCGGTGCGTCGACCACACCGGGCGTTACCGCGGGCGGGCGACGGCGCTGGTGCGCCCCGGCACCGCCGACGAAGTCGCTGCGGTGCTGCGGGCCTGCCGCGACGCGGGAGCGTGCGTGACGGTGCAGGGCGGCCGCACCTCGCTGGTGGCCGGCACGGTTCCGGAGAACGACGACATCCTGCTGTCCACCGAGCGACTCACCCAGGTCGGCGCAGTTGACACCGTGGAACGGCGGATCAGCGTCGGCGCCGGAACTCCCCTGGCTGCCGTCCAGCGGGCCGCCACGGCAGCGGGCCTGGTGTTCGGCGTGGACCTGGCGGCCCGGGAATCGGCCACGGTCGGCGGCATGGCCTCCACCAACGCCGGCGGGCTACGCACCGTGCGCTACGGAAACATGGGCGAGCAGGTGCTGGGCCTGGACATCGCGCTTCCCGACGGATCCGTGGTGCACCGGCACAGCCGGGTACGTCGCGACAACACCGGCTACGACCTGGCCGCCCTGTTCGTCGGCGCAGAGGGCACGCTGGGAGTGATCACCGCGCTGGACCTGCGCCTGCATCCCACACCCACGCATCGGATCACCGCGATCTGCGGCTTCGCCGATCTCGACGCACTCGTCGGAGCCGGCCGGATCTTCCGTGACCTCGACGGCATCGCCGCCCTGGAGTTGATCGACGCCCGGGCCAGCGCGCTCACCGCCGAGCACCTCGGCGTGGCCGCCCCCGTCGAAGGCGCCTGGCAGCTGCTGATCGAATTGGCCGCCGACAGCGACCAGACCGAACGCCTGGCCGACGCGCTGGAGGGCGCCGAGCTGTGCGGCGAACCCGCCGTCGGAGTCGACACAGGCGCCCAGCAACGGTTGTGGCAGGTCCGTGAATCGGTTGCCGAGGTGCTCGGATTGTTCGGCCCGCCACTGAAATTCGACGTCTCACTGCCGCTGTCGGCGATCCGGGGGTTCTCCGACGCGGCCGCTGAGCTGATCGCCGGCCATGCGCCAGAAGCGATCCCGGTGCTGTTCGGCCACCTCGGCGAGGGCAATCTGCATCTGAACGTGCTGCGCTGCTCCACCGACGCCGAAGCCGAGTTGTACACCGCGATGATGGGCCTGGTCGCAGCACACGGGGGCAACGTCAGCTCCGAACACGGCGTCGGCTCACGCAAACGCGACTACGTCGCGATGTCACGCACCGAGGCCGACATCGCGGCCATGCGGGCGGTCAAGGCCGCGTTCGATCCGGACGGCTACCTCAATCGCGCGGTGCTGTTCCATCGCTCTCGGCCATGAACTCGGCGTAGAGGTTCTCCCACGCCGGAGCGCGGAACACGTCCGTGGCCGCCTCGTCGTCCGGTTCATCGTCGCTGCCGTGATGGCTCACCGTGAACTCGACGTAGTCGTCGTCATCGTCGTCCCGGGGGTCCAGATACGGCTCCGGGTTCGGCGCGAAGGCGGGCTCGGCGTCGAAACCGAGCAGGAACAGCGCGGCCACCACCCCGAACAGAGCGACGAACGCCGGCAGCAGCATCGCCTGCGACATCGCCGCGGCGAAAGGCGCGTGCAGGAACGCGGGCAGTTGGGCCACCGCCCCCTCACCGCGGGGCGCCGCGCTTGCCGCGCCCGGCATCTCCGCACCGATCCGCGACGTCATGTACGCCGCGATCCCGGCACTGCCGAGCACCGACCCGACCTGGCGGGTGGCGTTGTACACACCAGAGCCGGCCCCGGCCAGATCGGGCGGGAGGTTGCGGGTCGCGGTCGCCGCCAGCGGGGACCAGATAAAGGCCATCCCGACGCCCATCACCAGCTGCGGCAGCAGCAGCCGCCAGATCGGCGTGGTCGGCGTCATCTCGAAGGCCAGCCAGGTCAAGCCGATCGCCATGGCCGAGAAGCCGAAGCCGATCACCGGCGTCGGATGGGCGCGGTCGACGATGCGGCCCACCACCGGAGCCAGCACGCCGCTGGCGATCGCCGTCGGCGCCGTCAACAGGGCCGAGCGGATCGGCGACAGCCCGCACACCGTCTGGGCGTAGAACATCAGCGGCAGGATCATCGCCGTCACCGCGAAGCCGATCGTCGCGACACCCAGGTTCGCCAGACCGAAGTCGCGGTCTTTGAAGATCCGCAGCGGGATCAACGGCTCGGCGGTATTGACCGCCTGCCAGCAGACGAAACCCACCATCACCGCGATGCCGACCGCGCCGGTGGCCCACACCCACGGCGCCCAGTGCCGCGACTGCCCCTCCTGCAGCGCGAACACGATCAGGAACATGCCGATGCCCGACAACACCACGCCGAGCACGTCGAACCGGTGCGGCTGAGTCGGCAGCACCGGGACCAGCCACACGGCCAGCGCCAGGCCCAGGATCCCGATCGGCACGTTGACGAAGAAGATCCACTGCCAGCCCAGTCCCCCGACCAGTACGCCCCCGGCCAGCGGTCCCACCAGCGTCGCCACCCCCGCGGTCGCACCCCACACGCTCATCGCCACCCCGCGCCGCTCCGGCGGGAAGATCCGGGTGATCGTCGACAAGGTTTGCGGCGTCAACAAGGCGGCACCGATGCCCTGCACCACGCGGGCCGCGATGAGCATCTCGATGCTTCCGGCCAGGCCGCACCACAGCGAGGCCCCGGTGAAAACGGCCAGCCCGGCCAGATACAGATTCTTGGGCCCGTACACATCGCCGAGCCGGCCCGCGACGAGCAGCGGCACCGCATACGCGAGCAGGTATGCGCTCGTCACCCAGATCACGCCGTCGTAATCGGCACCGAGCTCCTCCATGATCGTCGGGTTGGCGACCGCGACGATCGTCGCGTCGACCAGGATCATGAAGAAGCCGACCATCATGGCCCACAGCGC
Organism: Mycolicibacterium senegalense; assembly: GCF_019645875.1. Lineage (GTDB taxonomy): Bacteria > Actinomycetota > Actinomycetes > Mycobacteriales > Mycobacteriaceae > Mycobacterium > Mycobacterium senegalense. The sequence goes on from NZ_CP081000.1 coordinate 4,433,562, forward strand.
GTTCCACGGGCTGGGGGTATGGGCGTTCGGCGCTGGGGACATGGCGATGTGGAGTGTTGGGCCTCGGGTCCGACCTAGTTGGGTTGTTGGCGGGCCCAGCCGACGCTACCCGGGACCAGGTCAGGCTGGCTCGACAACCGCATCGGAAACGATGTCGAGCGCGTCGCCTGAGTATTCGCTCGGCTCGTCACCGCCGTTACGCCGGCCGACCAGCAGCAGCGCCGCCAAGGCGATGGCCATGCCCGCCGTCATGACCCACGACAACGCCGGCGCGCCGTTGCCCAGCGCCCCGATCGCGGGCGCCACCGCGGCCCCGAGCCCGAACTGCGCGGCCCCCAGCAGCGCGGCCGCCGTCCCGGCAGCGTCGGGATGACGCGACAGCGCGACCGCCGGCGCGTTGGGGAGCACCAGTCCCATCCCGGCCAGGATCGCCAGCACCGGCGCGACAAACGCGGGCAGCCCGCCCACGTGCGCGACGGTCAGCACCACGAACACCACCCCGGCCAGCGTCGACCAGGCCAGCGCCGCCACCGTGATGGCCTGCGGTGAGAACCGGCCCAACAACACCACGTTGAACTGGGTGGACCCGATCAGCGCGATCGCGCCCGCGGCGAACACCAGCGCGAACGCCTGCTGGTTCAAGCCGTAGTGGCCCTGCAGGACGAAAGGCGCCGCCGAGATGTAGGCGAACAGGCCGGACATGCCCAGCGCGGCCACCAGCACCAGGATCACGAAACGCGAATCACGCACCAACTCGACGTAGGTGCCGACGATGCCGCGCACCGCCAGCGGGCGCCGGTGCGACACCGGCAGCGTCTCGGGCAGCGCGAGCGCGGCCATCGCCAACAGACCACCGGCCGCCACCACGAGCGCGACGAAAACCCAATGCCAGGAGCCGTGCAACAGCACCGCCGCCCCCAGCGACGGGGCCAGCACCGGGGCCACCCCGAGGACCAGCATCAGCCGGGACATCACCGTGGCCGCCACGGTGCCGCTGAACAAGTCACCGACCACGGCGATGGCCACCACCGAGGCGGCCGCCGCACCCATGCCCTGCAGTGCGCGTGCCAAACCGAGGACCGCGATGTTCGGCGCCAGCACACACAGCACCGAGGCCACCATGTGCAGCACGATGCCCACCATCAACGGGCGCCTGCGCCCCAAGGAGTCCGACATCGGCCCGACGATGAGTTGCCCCAGGGCCAGCCCGGCCAGGGTTCCGGTGAGCGTCAACTGAGACATCGAGGAGGACACCGACAGCTCGTCGGCGATCCGGGGCAGCGCCGGCAGGTACATGTCGATGGTCAACGGACCGAGCGCCACCAGTGCGCCCAGCACCAGAATCATCCGGAGCCGGCCCGGCGGTGCTACCGGGGCCAGGACTGTCGTCTGATCCACGTCGGGCGATGATGCCATGGAGTTGAACAGCCCCGCATTCGAGTTTTTTCTTCCCGTTTGCTGTGCGCAGTGACCGCGGTCACCCTCGGGCACCCGCGGGAGGTCGTCGTTCGTTAGCCTGGCAGTCAACGATGGGTTCACACCTGGGAGGCCCCGAAGTGCGAGCGCGGTCCAAAGCCCAACTACCGGCGAAGGTCGAGGAGACCGAAGATCCCAGTGCCGCGGCCAAGGTGCTCTCGGCCATCATCGAGCGCAGCTCACGCGTGCAGGCCCCCGCGGTCAGGGCATACGTCGACCGGTTGCGCAGCCATCAGCCGGACGCCACCCCGGCCGAGATCGTGGCCCGGCTCGAGAAGCACTACCTGGCCGCCGTGGTGGCCAGCGGTGCCGCCGTCGGCTCGGCGGCGGCGTTCCCCGGCATCGGGACCCTGGTCGCACTTTCGGCCGTGGCCGGTGAGACGGTCGTCTTCCTGGAAGCCACGTCGGTGTTCGTGCTGGCCGTCGCCGAAGTGCACGGCATACCTGCCGACCACCGCGAACGGCGCCGTGCCCTGGTGCTTTCGGTCCTGGTGGGCGACGACAGCAAGCGCGCGATCGCCGACCTGCTCGGTACCGGGCGAACCAGCGGCGCGTGGCTGTCCGACGGTGCGGCGACGCTTCCGCTTCCCGCCGTCTCGCAGCTCAACTCCCGGCTGGTCAAGTACTTCGTCAAGCGGTATACGCTCAAGCGCGGCGCGATGGCTTTCGGCAAGATGCTGCCGGTGGGTATCGGCGCTGTCATCGGCGGTGTCGGCAACCGGCTGATGGGTAAGAAGATCGTCGCGAACGCCCGCCAGGCGTTCGGTGCGCCCCCGCCGCGGTGGCCTGCAACGTTGCATGTGCTGCCGCCCGCCGAGTCATGAGGTCCATGCCGACCTCCGGTAGCGCCGAAAGGCGATAGCCTTTAGGCGGCGGTCGAGCGGGGTCAACCGCCCACAGAAGAACACAAGCGGCGAGCCTGCATGTGACGGCTGGCCGGACACAAGAATCGAGGCGAGTGTCTGCCGTGAGCAGTTCACCTTCACCATTCGGGCAGAACGAGTGGTTGGTCGAGGAGATGTATCGCAAGTTCCGCGAGGATCCCTCTTCGGTGGATCCGAGTTGGCACGAATTTCTGGTCGACTACTCCCCTGAACCGACTACCGACACCACCGCCGCCAACGGCCAGGCGGCACCGGCTGCCCCGCCGGCAGCAACGCCCGCCGCGCCGGCAGCGGCCGCCCCGGCAACTCCCGCGCCTGCGGCTCCGGCCAAGGCCGCCCCGGCGAAAGCGGCCCCGGCCAAGCAGGCAGCGGCCAAGCCCGCCGGCCCGACCCCGAGCGAGGGTGACGAGTCCCAGGTGCTGCGCGGTGCCGCGGCCGCCGTCGTCAAGAACATGAACGCCTCGCTGGAGGTGCCCACCGCGACGAGCGTGCGGGCCATCCCGGCCAAACTGATGATCGACAACCGCGTCGTCATCAACAACCACCTCAAGCGCACCCGGGGCGGCAAGGTCAGCTTCACCCACCTGCTCGGCTACGCCATCGTGCAGGCGGTCAAGAAGTTCCCGAACATGAACCGCTACTTCGCCGAGGTCAACGGCAAGCCGACGGCGGTCACCCCGGCCCACACCAACCTGGGCCTGGCCATAGACCTGCCCGGCAAGGACGGCCAGCGTTCGCTGGTGGTGGCCGCGATCAAGCGTTGCGAGACCATGCATTTCGGCCAGTTCATCGCGGCCTACGAGGACATCGTGCGGCGGGCCCGCGACGGCAAGCTGACCGCCGAGGACTTCTCCGGCGTGACGATCTCGCTGACCAACCCCGGCACCATCGGCACCGTGCACTCGGTGCCGCGGCTCATGCAGGGCCAGGGCGCGATCATCGGCGCCGGTGCCATGGAGTACCCGGCCGAGTTCCAGGGCGCCAGCGAGGAACGCATCGCCGACCTGGGTATCGGCAAGCTGATCACCCTGACCTCGACCTACGATCACCGCATCATCCAGGGCGCGGAGTCGGGTGACTTCCTGCGCACCATCCATCAGCTGCTGCTGGACGACGAGTTCTTCGACGAGATCTTCCGCGAGCTCGGCATCCCGTATGAGCCGGTGCGCTGGCGCACCGACAACCCCGACTCCATCGCCGACAAGAACGCCCGCGTCATCGAGCTGATCGCGGCTTACCGCAACCGCGGCCATCTGATGGCCGACATCGACCCGCTGCGGCTGGACAACACCCGCTTCCGCAGCCACCCTGACCTGGACGTCAACAGCCACGGCCTGACGCTGTGGGACCTCGACCGCGAGTTCAAGGTCGACGGCTTCGCCGGCAAGCAGTACATGAAGCTGCGCGATGTGCTCTCGGTGCTGCGCGACGCCTACTGCCGCCACATCGGTGTCGAGTACACCCACATCCTCGAGCCCGAGCAGCAGCGCTGGATCCAGGACCGCGTCGAGATCAAGCACGACAAGCCGACCGTCGCCGAGCAGAAGTACATCCTGAGCAAGCTCAACGCGGCCGAGGCCTTCGAGACCTTCCTGCAGACCAAATACGTTGGGCAGAAACGCTTCTCACTCGAAGGCGCGGAGACCGTCATCCCGATGATGGACGCCGCGATCGACCAGTGCGCAGAGCACGCACTCGCCGAGGTCGTGATCGGCATGCCGCACCGCGGCCGGCTCAACGTGCTGGCCAACATCGTCGGCAAGCCCTACAGCCAGATCTTCACCGAGTTCGAGGGCAACCTCAACCCGTCGCAGGCCCACGGCTCCGGCGACGTGAAGTACCACCTCGGCGCGTCCGGCAACTACATCCAGATGTTCGGCGACAACGACATCCAGGTGTCGCTGACCGCCAACCCGTCGCATCTGGAAGCGGTCGACCCGGTGCTCGAGGGCCTGGTGCGCGCCAAGCAGGACCTGCTGGACAGCGGCCGCGACGCCGACGTCTCCGGCGAGTACCCCGTCGTCCCGCTGATGCTGCACGGCGATGCCGCGTTCGCCGGCCAGGGCGTGGTCGCCGAGACGCTGAACCTGGCCCTGCTCGACGGCTACACCACCGGCGGCACGATCCACATCGTGGTCAACAACCAGATCGGGTTCACCACGGCGCCAACGGATTCCCGTTCCAGCGAGTACTGCACCGATGTGGCCAAGATGATCGGCGCACCGATCTTCCACGTCAACGGCGACGACCCGGAAGCCTGCGCCTGGGTGGCGCGGCTGGCGGTGGACTTCCGCCAGGCGTTCAAGAAGGACGTCGTCATCGACATGCTGTGCTACCGCCGCCGCGGACACAACGAAGGCGACGACCCGTCGATGACCCAGCCGTACATGTACGACGTCATCGACACCAAGCGCGGCTCCCGCAAGGCCTACACCGAAGCCCTGATCGGCCGCGGTGACATCTCGATGAAAGAGGCCGAGGACGCGCTGCGCGACTACCAGGGTCAGCTGGAGCGGGTGTTCAACGAGGTTCGCGAGCTGGAGAAGCACGCGGCCGAGCCCAGCGAATCGGTCGAGGCCGACCAGCAGATCCCGCAGCGCCTGGCGACCGCGGTGGACAAGTCCCTGCTGGCCCGGATCGGCGACGCCCACCTGGCCCTGCCGGACGGTTTCACCGTGCACCCCCGCGTCAAGCCGGTGCTGGAGAAGCGCCGCGAGATGGCCTACGAGGGCAAGGTCGACTGGGCATTCGCCGAGCTGCTGGCCCTGGGCTCGCTCATCTCGGAGGGCAAGCTGGTCCGATTGAGCGGCCAGGACACGCAGCGCGGCACCTTCACCCAGCGCCACGCCGTGATCGTCGACCGCAAGACCGGCGAGGAGTTCACCCCGCTGCAGCTGCTGGCCACCAACACCGACGGCACCCCGACCGGCGGCAAGTTCCTGGTCTACAACTCGGCACTGTCCGAGTACGCCGCGGTGGGCTTCGAGTACGGCTATTCGGTGGGCAATCCGGACGCAATGGTGTTGTGGGAGGCCCAGTTCGGCGACTTCGTCAACGGCGCCCAGTCGATCATCGACGAGTTCATCTCCTCCGGCGAGGCCAAGTGGGGCCAGCTCTCCGACGTCGTGCTGCTGCTGCCGCACGGCCACGAGGGCCAGGGGCCCGACCACACCTCGGGCCGCATCGAGCGCTTCCTGCAGCTGTGGGCCGAGGGTTCGATGACCATCGCGGTGCCGTCCACCCCGGCGAACTACTTCCACCTGTTGCGCCGCCACGGCCTCGACGGCATCCAGCGCCCGCTGATCGTCTTCACCCCGAAGTCGATGCTGCGCAACAAGGCCGCCGTCAGCGACATCCGCGACTTCACCGAGAACAAGTTCCGCTCGGTGCTGGAGGAGCCCGTCTACACCGATGGCGAAGGTGACCGCGGCAAGGTCACCCGGGTGCTGTTGTGCAGCGGCAAGATCTACTACGACCTGGTCGCGCGCAAGAACAAGGACAATCGTGAGGACGTCGCGATCGTGCGGCTCGAACAGCTCGCTCCGCTGCCGCGGCGCCGGCTGGCCGAGACACTCGACCGCTACCCGAACGTCACCGAGAAGTTCTGGGTGCAGGAGGAGCCGGCCAACCAAGGTGCCTGGCCGTCGCTCGGCCTGACCCTGCCCGAGGTCTTGCCGGACTACTTCACCCCGATCAAGCGGATCTCGCGGCGCGCGATGTCGGCCCCGTCCTCGGGCTCGTCGAAGGTGCATGCTGTCGAGCAGCAGGAGATCATCGACCTGGCCTTCGGGTAACCCCAGCCGCGCGAGCGTGCGCGTCTGCCGGTAGACACGCCGGTGTACATCAGCATTCTGCGCACGCTCGCGGCTCGGGTTTGAATCAGCTCGCGCACAATGCTGTTGCCGGCCAGAGGCGGTCACTAGACAACTAGGGTGACCATCGCAGCCGCCCCGCCCACCGCCCCCGCGGCGACGCCCGCCTCGGAAAACCCCGTGCGCACCGCGGTGCTGGCCAGCGTGCTCGGGACCACGATCGAGTGGTACGACTTCTTCCTCTACGCCACGGCCGCGAGCCTGGTGTTCAACCACACCTTCTTCCCGGACCAGAGCTCGTTCGTCGGCACGATGCTGGCGTTCGCCACCTTCGCCGTCGGGTTCGTCGTCCGGCCCATCGGCGGATTCGTCTTCGGCCACATCGGTGACCGGATCGGCCGCAAGAAGACGCTGGCGCTGACCATGCTGCTGATGGGTGCGGCCACCGCGTTGATGGGACTGCTTCCCACGGCGGCCCAGATCGGTGTGCTGGCGCCGATCCTGCTACTGCTGTTGCGCGTGGTCCAGGGCTTCGCTCTCGGCGGTGAGTGGGCCGGCGCGGTGCTGCTGGCCGTCGAGCACAGCCCCCGGCACCGCCGCGGACTGTTCGGCAGCATCCCGCAGGTCGGGCTGGCGCTGGGCCTGGCGCTGGGCACCGGGGTGTTCGTGCTGTTGCAGCTGTGGCTGTCGCCCGAGGCGTTCCAGACCTACGGGTGGCGCATCGCGTTCCTGTTCAGCATCGTGCTGGTGATCTTCGGCGTCGTGGTGCGCTTCCGGGTGGCCGAGACCCCGGCGTTCGAGAAACTGCGCCGCGATGACGAGCGGGCGACGATCCCGGTCAAGGAGATCTTCCGTCCCCCGGCACTGCGCTCCACGGTGCTGGGCCTGCTGTCACGCTGGGGCGAGGGCGCCGCGTTCAACACCTGGGGCGTGTTCACCATCGCGTACGCGACGACGACGTTGCATCTGGGCAAGGTGCCGGTGCTGGTCGTGGTGACCGCGGCGGCTCTGCTTATGGCGGTCCTGCTGCCGGTGTCGGGCCTGTTGGCCGACCGCTTCAGCCCGAAGGCCGTCTACGCCTCGGGCATCGCCGCCTACGCGGTCGTGGTCTTCCCGGCGTTCGCGCTCTTCGGCACCGGGAGCATCGTGGCCTATGCGGTGGGAATGCTGTTGGCGTTCGGCGTCATTCACGCCTGGTTCTACGGCGCCCAGGGCACGCTGTACGCATCCCTGTTCCCCACCCGCACCCGCTACACCGGATTGTCGACGGTCTATCAGCTCTCCGGCGTCTACGCCTCAGGCCTGACCCCGCTGATCCTGACGGCGCTTATCGCCGCGGGCGGCGGAACCCCTTGGCTGGCGTGCGGATACCTGGTGGCCACCGCGGTGGTCAGCGTGATCGCCACACTGCTGCTGCGGCCGGAGCACTAGCGCCGTCAGCGGGTCAGCACCACGGGACCCGATTCGGTGATCGCGACCGTGTTCTCGGTGTGGGCGGTGCGGGAGCCGTCGGCCGAGCGGATGGTCCAGCCGTCGCGGTCATAGACGACGCGGTTGGTGCCCGCGCAGAGCCACGGCTCCAGCGCCAGGGTCATTCCGGCCCGCAACTTCATGCCGCGACCGGGCTTGCCCCCGTTGGCAACGTGCGGGTCCTCGTGCATGGTCCGGCCCAGCCCGTGGCCGCCGAACTCGAGGTTGACGGGATAGCCGTAATCGGCGGCGACGGCGCCGATTGCGGCCGAGATGTCGCCCAGCCGGTTGCCCGGCCGCGCGGCGGCGGTGCCCGCCTCCAGCGCCTCCACGGTGGCCCGGATCAGGCGTTCGTCGGCGGCCGCAGGCGTGCCGACGATGACCGTGCGGGCCGCGTCGGCGACCCAGCCATCGATGGACACCGCGAAGTCCATGCTGAGCACATCGCCGTCGCGCAATCGGTAGTCGTGCGGAAGACCATGCAGCACAGCGTCATTGACCGAAAGGCAGATCACGTTGCGGAACGGGCCCTTGCCGAACGACGGCGCGTAGTCCCAGTAGCAGGACTGCGCCCCGCGGCGCTCGACCATGTCGCGAGCGTGGTGTTCGAGGTCGAGAAGGTTGACGCCGACCTTGGCGAGACCGCTCAACGTGCTGAGCACCTCGGCCACGAACTGCCCGGTGACCCGCATCTTCTCGATCTCAGCGGCGCTCTTCAACTCGATCATGTGCCTCCTCTTCGGTATTTAAATACCAACACTAGCGGTATATAAATACCGGCGCTACCGTGGTGTCGTGGTCCGCACCCCGCTCACCCCCGCCCAGATCGCCGCCGGCCGTCGGCTCGGCGAGACCCTGCGCGTCGCCCGGGGGGACCGTTCGCTCGACGAGGTGGCCGCACGCGCCGGCATCTCTCCAGAGACGCTGCGCAAGATAGAGACCGGTCGGTTGCCGTCCCCGGCGTTCGGCACAGTCGTCGGGCTGAGCACCGCCCTGGACATCCCCCTGCAGACGCTGGCCGACGTGTGGCGGGACGCCGCCGCAGCAGAGGCCGCCATACGCGAGACCGCCGGTACCGCGTAACCTCGTAACTCAACACGTGTCGGACTACACGAGGGAGTGTTCCATGGAGGGCTTCGCCGGAAAGGTCGCCGTTGTCACCGGCGCCGGATCGGGCATCGGGCAGGCACTGGCCATCGAGCTGGGACGTTCGGGCGCCAAACTGGCGATCTGCGACGTCGACACCGAAGGCCTGGCGGTCACCGAAGAACGCCTCAAGGCGATCGGCGCCGAGGTCAAAACCGACCGGCTCGACGTCACCGAGCGCGAGGCGTTCCTGCTCTACGCCGACGCGGTCAAGGAACACTTCGGCAAGGTCAACCAGATCTACAACAATGCCGGCATCGCGTACACCGGTGACGTGGAAGTCAGCCAGTTCAAGGACATCGAACGGGTGATGGATGTCGACTTCTGGGGAGTCGTCAACGGCACCAAGGCATTCCTGCCGCACCTGATCGAATCCGGCGACGGGCACATCGTCAACGTCTCCAGCCTCTTCGGCATCTTCTCGGTGCCCGGCCAGGCCGCCTACAACTCGGCCAAGTTCGCCGTCCGCGGCTTCACCGAGGCCCTGCGCCAGGAGATGGCCCTGGCCAAGCACCCGGTCAAGGTGACGTGTGTGCACCCGGGCGGCATCAAGACCGCCATCGCGCGCAATGCCACCGCCGCCGAGGGCCTGGACCAGAAGGCGCTCGCCGAGACCTTCGACCGCAAGCTCGCCAACACCACCCCGCGGCGCGCCGCCAAGATCATCCTCGAGGCCGTGCGGAAGGACAGGGCCCGCGTGCTGGTCGGCCCCGACGCCAAGATCCTGGACGTCATCGTCCGCATCACCGGCTCGGGCTACCAGAAGCTGTTCGCCTCCGCGATGGGACGCATGATCCCACGCTGACGCCGGCGCGCCGAGGGTCTAGTGCCCCAGCGGATTGGCCGCAAGGAACGCGTCGGCCACCGCACCGGGATCTTTACCCTCGGCGACCTGCCTGCGCATATCGGCCAGCGACCCCGTGTCGAGGACGCCCGCGATCTCGTTGAGCGCCAGGATCTGCCGCTCGTTGAGCGTGTTGCGGCGGTACAGCGGCACCACGTTCTCGCCCCGGATCAGCGACGTCTTGTCGGCCAGCACGGTCAGATCCGACGGGATGGCCGGATCCGCCGTCGTCGACCAGGCCGCATTGATCTTGCCCGCGCGCAGTGCCGCGAACAGGCTCTCGTCATCCGGGAACACCAGCGCCTTCGGCAGCGTGCAGGAACCCACCACCGTGGCGATCCTGGCGCCGGCCACCGCACCCGGACGGGCCTTCGCGCAGTTGCGGCGCAGCGCGCTCAGATCGGTCCCGCCCCAGGCGCTGGCCGTGGGCTCGGTGACGACGAGGGCGGGCTTGTCCTGCGCGGACATGGTGTAGTCACCGGCGGCGACGCCTTCCGGCAGCGCCGAGACCAGATCCCGGTACACCTGCTCGTCAGCTCGTGCCGTGGCGCCCGGATCCAACGCTGTCAGGAACCGGCCGGTGAACCCGGGCTGCACCGTCACCGATCCAGAATCCAGCACGCCCGGGACGCCGTCGGTCTCGGTGACCACAGCCGGGGTGCCGTAATAGCGCAGCGCCGCTGCATATAGATGGCCGAGCAGCACCGACTCGGGCGCCGGTCCGGCTCCGACCGCGAGTGCGGGCGGGCCCGACCGGCCGCCGCAGCCGGCCGATACCAGTGCGACCAGCACCAGCAGTGCCAACGCCAGGATGCGGCGCATTCGTGAACTCAGGATTCTGCGGGGTCTACCGCTGCTGCGACGGCGGCCGCCACCGCGGGGCCGACGCGCGGGTCCAGCGCGCTGGGCACGATGTGGTCGACGGCCAGGTCGTCGCCGACGACCGAGAAGATCGCCTCGGCTGCGGCGACCTTCATCTTCTCGGTGATCCGGCGCGCACCGGCGTCCAGCGCCCCGCGGAACACCCCGGGGAAGGCCAGCACGTTGTTGATCTGGTTGGGGAAATCGCTGCGCCCGGTCGCCACCACCGCGGCGTACTTGCGGGCCGCGTCCGGGTGGATCTCGGGATCCGGGTTGGACAGCGCGAAGACGATGGAGTTGGGCGCCATCGTCGCGATCAACTCCTCGGGCACCACACCGGCGGACACCCCGAGGAACACATCAGCGCCCTGCAGCGCCTCGGCCACCCCACCGGTGAGCTTGCGCGGGTTGGTCCGCCCGGCCAGCTCGGCCTTGAACGAATTGAGGTTGTCGCGGCCCGCGTGCACGATGCCCTGGGAATCGAGCACCACCACATCGGTGATGCCCTTGTTCAGCAAGATGTTGGCACAGGCCACCCCGGCCGCACCGGCACCCGAGATGACCACCTTCAACGAATGAATGTCACGGTCGAGGACCTTGGTCGCGCCCAGCAGCGCGGCCAGCACCACAATCGCCGTACCGTGCTGATCGTCATGCATGACCGGGCAATCCAACGCCTCGATCACCCGACGCTCGATCTCAAAACACCGCGGCGCCGAAATGTCCTCCAGATTCACCGCCCCGAACGTCGGACGCAACCGGATCAACGTCTCCACGATCTCATCAGGATCCTTGGTGTCGAGCACGATCGGAATCGAATTGAGCCCGCCGAAAGACTTGAACAGCGCGCTCTTGCCCTCCATCACCGGCAACGACGCCGCCGGCCCGATATCGCCGAGACCCAGCACCGCAGTACCGTCACTGACCACCGCCACCAACCGATTGGCCCACGTGTACTTGGCCGCCAACGTGTGATCCGTGGCAATCGCCCGACTGACCTGAGCCACCCCCGGCGTATACGCAATCGACAGCGCACGCTGAGTATCCAGCGGCTCCTTCAACTCCACCGAGAGCTTTCCACCCTCATGCGCATCGAAGATCTCGGCATCTTCGATCACAACTTGCGGGGTGCGCTCCGCTGACGAGCGCTCGGACGAGGAGGCGACTGTACTTTCCGACACGGCGCAAGGGTACTTCAATGCCAATTCTCACAGGGTCCGGATCCCCGCTGGTGAGCCTTACTTAATAGTAACTACGCGTAGCATTCGTTGTGCTGATCTGGTTGGGAACACACCGCGCAGGAAGGTCGCAGTCATGCCCTCGTTCCGCGCCCTGCCACCGGCCCTGCGGGCCACCGCGAAGGCTCGTTCCGCAGAGCCCGACGCCAAGTCGATCCACGTTCCGGTGGCTCGGGCCATGGTCGATTGCGGCGTCTACAGCGGTGGCGACCGCTTGCCCGGCAAATACACCCACGCCGCGGCGCTGAACAAAGTCCGCGAACTTCAGGCCGCCGGTGAGAAGGCATTCGTCTGGATCGGCCTGCACGAGCCCGACGAGTTCCAAATGCAGTCGGTGGCAGATGTTTTCGGCCTACACGAGCTGGCAGTCGAGGATGCCGTGCATGCCCACCAGCGCCCCAAACTGGAGCGCTACGACAAGACCCTGTTCCTGGTGCTCAAGACGGTCACCTACGTCGAGCACGAGTCCGTGGCGCTGGCTCGCGAGATCGTCGAGACCGGCGAGATCATGATCTTCGTCGGACCGGACTTCGTGGTCACCGTCCGCCACGGCGAGCACGGCGGCCTGGCCGGGGTACGGAAACGCCTCGAATCCTCGCCTGCCATCCTCAAACTCGGACCGTTCGCCGTGATGCACGCGATCGCCGACCATGTCGTGGACAGCTACCTCGACGTCACCGATCTGATGGAAACCGACATCGACACGATGGAGGAGGACATCTTCTCCCCCCGCACGCGCACCAACATCGAAAGCATCTACCTGCTCAAGCGCGAGGTCGTCGAAATGCGGCGGGCGGTGGCGCCGTTGACACTCGCCCTGGCCCGGTTGCTGACCGACCACAACGACCTGATCTCGGTCGAGGTACGCCGCTACATGCGCGACGTGCACGACCACAACGTGCAAGCCTCAGACCGGATCGCCAGCTACGACGAAATGCTCAGCTCGCTGGTGCAGGCCGCGCTGGGCAAAGTCGCCATGCAGCAGAACGTGGACATGCGCAAGATCTCGGCGTGGGTGGCCATCGCCGCCGTGCCGACCGCGATGGCCGGCATCTACGGGATGAACTTCGAGCACATGCCCGAATTGCAGTGGACCTGGGGCTATCCCGCCGTGCTGTTGCTGATGGCCACCATCTGCCTGGTGCTGCACCGCACCTTCCGGCACAACGACTGGCTCTAGCCCTTTCTCATCTTGGATTGGCGGCTCGCCGCCGTGGATCCATCACGTCCACCCCGTCGGTCTGCCACGCCTCACGCATCGCGTCGGCCCCCTTGAGCCGCACCCAGGCCGCCTCGGTGGCGGTGATCGCAGTGGCCGACAGCACCGACACCGCGGACAACGGATCGGGCAGCTCGATCTGACCAATGTCGCTGGGACCCAACAGGAATGCGCTGAACGGTGCGGAATCGAACAGCGGCGTCTCCAGATCGATGAGCGCGTCGGCCTCCAGCACCAGGCCCTCCACCGCCGGCGCGGCGGCCAGCACGGCCAGCGACCGGGCCAGCCCAGTCGGGGTCGGCCCCCGCAGCGAGAGCACCACCTCGGCCCGGGGGCCGTGGATCGGGTCGGATACCAGCTCGGTCGGATCGAACATCGGGTGACGCGAACAGCCCAGCGTCACATAGTGATACAGCTCCTGTCCGGCACCACCGGCAGCCAGGTCCGGACCGAACCGGAGCACATCGATGCGCTCGGTGCCCAGAAAGGTGACGCTGGCGCTGACCGGTTCCGCGGTGATGCCGGCCGCGCCGAAATGCTCGCCCACGTGGGCGCGAACGGCAGCCAGGACGTCGATCACTCTGCTGTCGGTTCTTCGGCTGAATCGGTCTCTTCGGTTTCGGGCTCGGCGGCCTCTTCGGCCGCGGCGGGCTCCTCGGCGGCAGGTTCGGTGCGGGTCAGATTCGCCCCCGTCTCCGCGTCGAAGATCACCAGTTTCGACGTGTCGAACGCCAGTTGGATCTGCTGGCCGGCCGTCACCGTGGATTCCGCCGACACCCGGGCCACGAATTCGTTGACACCGGTACCGGAATCGGCGGCCAACTCGGCGAGCTGCGCCGCTTCGGCGCCGGCACCCTCGATGGTGAAATGCACGTACTTGTCCGCACCCAGCGACTCGACGATGTCGGCGCGTACCGGAAAGCTCAACGCCCGGATGCGGGCATACCCGTCGAGCAGTGCGGCATCTTCCAGTTGCTCGGGCCGGATACCGACGATGATGTTGTCCGGCTTGGGTTGACGCGCCAACAGATCATGCACCTGCTGGGTCAGCGTGACATCGCCGAACGGCAACCGCACCCCGACATCGGTGAACGTCGCCGGGAAGAAGTTCATCGCCGGTGAGCCGATGAAGCCGGCCACGAACAGGTTCGCCGGGTTGTTGTACAGCTCGTCGGGCGTGCCGATCTGCTGGATCTCGCCCGCCAGCAACACCACAACCCGATCGCCCAGCGTCATCGCCTCGGTCTGATCATGTGTCACGTAGACCGTGGTGGTGCCCAGCCGGCTCTGCAACCGCGCGATCTCGGCGCGCATCTGCACGCGCAGCTTGGCGTCCAAGTTGGAGAGCGGCTCATCCATCAGGAATGCCTTGGGGCGCCGCACGATTGCCCGGCCCATCGCCACCCGCTGACGCTGGCCGCCCGACAGTTGGGCCGGTTTGCGGTCGAGCAGTTCGGTCAGGTCGAGGATCTTGGCCGTCTCCTCGACTTTCGCCGCGATCTCGTCTTTCTTGAGCTTGGCCAGGGTGAGCGGGAACGCGATGTTCTGGCGCACCGTCATGTGCGGGTAGAGCGCGTAGGACTGGAACACCATCGCGATATCGCGGTCCTTGGGCGCCTTCTCGTTGACCCGCTCCCCGCCGATGCGCAGCTCGCCTGACGAGATGTCCTCAAGTCCGGCAATCATGTTCAGCGTCGTCGACTTACCGCATCCCGACGGTCCCACCAGAATGATGAACTCGCCGTCGGCGATGGTCATCGAGAACTCTTTGACGGCAGCCCTGGTGCCGCCCGCACCGTCGGGGTAACTCTTGGTGACCCGGTCCAACACGATTTCGGCCATCCAATTACCCCTTTACCGCACCGGATGTCAGGCCAGCGACGATGCGCCGCTGGAAGATGAGAACAAAGATAATGATCGGGATGGTGATGACCATCGCCCCTGCCGCGATCGACCCCGTGGGCTCCTCGAATTGCGAACTGCCGGTGAAGTTCGCGATCGCCACCGGGGCCGTGATCGCCCGCTCAGTGGCGGTCAGCGACAGCGCCAGCAGCAGGTCGTTCCACGCGAAGATGAAGACCAGGATGGCCGCGGTGACGATGCCCGGAGCCGCCAGCGGAGCGATCACCTTGCGGAAAGCCTGGGCCGGCGTGGCGCCGTCCATCTTGGCGGCCTTCTCCAGGTCCCACGGGATTTCCCGGAAGAACGCCGACAGCGTATAGATCGCCAACGGCAGGGCGAAGGTGATGTAGGGGATGATCAGCCCGGGCCACGTGTCGAACAGCCCGATGCTGCGCCACAGGTTGAAGATCGGGGTCACCAGCGAGATCTGCGGGAACATCGCGATCAGCAGCGCCACGCCCACCAACAGTTTCTTGCCCGGGAAATCCAGGCGGGCCACCGCGTAGGCAGCCATACCGCCGATCACCACGGCGATCACCGTGGTGATCAGGCCGATGCCGATCGAGTTGACCAGCGCCGAGGTGAAGATGTTTCCGCTGAAGATGCCCTTGTAGTTGTCGAACGTGATCTCGGCCGGAATCAGCTTGCCGTCCTTGACGCTCGACGTCGGCTTCAACGACAACGACAGGATCCACAACACGGGGATCAACGCATACAGCACCACCAAGATGTTCACGACCGTCCACCCGGTCGCGCGGCGCGCGCCCACCCGCTCGCTCATCGGTGCCCCTCGCTCTTCGCGCAAGCGCTCATCGGTGCCCCTCGCTCTTCGCGCAAGCGCTCATCGGTGCCCCTCGCTCTTCGCGCAAGCGCTCATCGGTGCCCCTCCGTCTCTGCGCCGGGCGCCGACGCACCGAACAACTTGATGAAGACGAACGCGATCACCGCCACCGACACAAAGATCAATACGCTGATGGCCGAACCCAGACCGAGGTTGAAAGCCTTGAACAGGTTGTCGTACCCCAGGATCGAGACCGACCCGGTGCTGTTGGCTCCCCCGGTCAGCACATAGATGTTGTCGAAGATCCGGAACGCGTCGAGGGTGCGGAACAACAGCGCGACAAGGATGGCCGGTTTGATCAGCGGCAGAATCACTTTCACCAGCCGCGTCCAGGCCCCGGCCCCGTCGACCTGGGCCGCGTTGAGCAGATCCTGCGGCACCAGCGCGAGGCCGGCCAGCAGCAGAAGCGCCATGAACGGGGTGGTTTTCCACACCTCGGCGAGCACGATGATGGCCAGAGACGGCAACTGTTCGGTCAGCGGAGCGCTGCCGTCGGGCAGCAGGTTGGCCAGGTAACCGGTGCCCGGTGTCCACGCGTAGTACCAGCTGTAAGAGGCCGCCACCGTCACGATCCCGTAGGGGATCAGTACCGCGGTCCGGACCACGCCCTTACCGAAGATGGTGCGGTGCATGACCAGCGCCAGCGCCATACCGAGCACGAACTCGATGGCCACCGACACCACGGTGATCGCCAGAGTGACCGCGAAAGCCGTCCACCAGTAGCGGTCGGTGAGGATGGTCTGGTAGTTGGCGAACCCCACGAAGGCGGTGTCGTCGGGGGCGGCCAGGTTGTAGCGCTGCAGGCTCAGCCACACCGCATATCCGATCGGGTACGCGGTCACCGCGATCATCAGGACCACCGCGGGAGCGATCAGCGCGAACGCCAATTTTCGTTCGGAGGCGCGGTTGTCGGTGCGCGTCACGGGATCAGCCCCTTGCCGTCGATCGCCTTCTGCACCTGTTCCGTCAGCTCATCGGCGGTGCGCTCCGGATCGATGTCGGTGATCGGAGCCAGGGTGGCCGAAATACGGGTGGACACAGCCTGATACACGGGTGTGGCAGGCCGCACGGCGGCATTCGTCAACTGCTCGCGGATGATCGCGTACTGCGGGTACTTGGCCTGGAATGCGGGATCGTCGTACAACGACTCGCGCACCGCGGGCAATCCGCCCTCGACGGAGGTGTAGCGCTGGTTCTCGACGTTGCGCAGGCATCGGATGGCCTCGAAGGCCTCGGCCTTGTGCTGACTGGTCTTGGCCACCGCGAGATTCAGCCCGCCGATGGTCACCTTGGCCGGCTCGCCCTCACGCACGCTCGGATAATTGGCGAAGCCGAACACGTCCTTGCTCGCCTCATAGGCCGCCTCGAACTGCTCGTCGGTCGGCGAGAAGGTGCCCAGATCGTTGATCGCCCCGGTCAGATCGGGCCGTTTGTCGAGCGGCAGGAAGTTCACCCCGCCCTTGACGGCGTTCTCCAGCAGTGAGGGCAGTACGAACGGCCAGTTGACCTCGAGCGCGGCCTTGCCCTGCTCGAGCGCCAGTCGGGCCGTCGCTTCGTCGGTCTGGGTGACCGACGGATCGGCACCGGGTGCGGTGGCAACCGATTTGATGATCTGCAGCGCCTTGACCGTGGCCGCGCGGTGCTCCGGGGTGTCGGTCAGCGTGACCGTCTTGCCGTCGTCGGAGAGCACCTGACCGCCCGCACTGGCGAGCAGGGTGTTGAACCACACCACCAGCCCTTCGTACTGCTTGGCCTGCACCGCAATCCAACTGGGCTTGCCCGCCGCATGTAACCGGTTGGCCTCCGAGACCATCCCGTCCCAGGTGGACGGCGCCGGGTCCATCAAATCTGCTCGGTACCAAAGCAATTGGGTGTTGGTGGTGATGGGCGAGGCATACAACTTGCCCTGCCATCGGGCCGTCTCCAACGGTCCGGGCAGGGTGTTGGACTCGGCGTCGGACTCCGCTTCTCCCGCCGGGTCCTCCGACAGCGGCACGGCCCAGCCGGCCTCGGCGAACTCGGCGGTCCACACCACGTCGAGCGCCATGATGTCGAGCGTCTTGTCGTTGCCGGTCAGCCGGCGGGCCAGCTGCAACCGTTGGTCGTCAGCACCTTTCGGCAAACTGATCTGCTTGATGGTGAAGCGGTCGCCGAGTTCGGCGTTGCACCGTTTGGCGACGGCCGTGAAGGTCGCCATCTCGTTGGCCGGCGTGTAGTAATTGATGACGATCCCGCTGTCGGCCTTACCACACGCCGACAGGACCGAGGCCGTCGTCAACGCGGCCACTGCCGCAGCACATAGCCGCCGAGCGCGCACGCCCTGCCTCCCGTTCGCCTTCGATGTCGCCGCTGGAAGCGGCTCCCGCGCGCAAACCGTAGAGCTATGCGGAGCTCATGTGCAACCGTTTGGGCGTGCCGCGTCACAATCGTGACCTGCGGACATTTGCCACCGCGGCCGGCACAGGGCCGCGGGTCAGCTCAGATCGTCAAGCGCGCCAGCAGATCCCGCCCCTGCTCGGCACTCTGCGGATCGCACAGGACGTCGTAGCGGCCCGCGACCAACTGCATCGTCGAACTGAAATCTCTTGTGCCGCGAGCCATCGCATACGGGATGGCCGAGGTGATCAGGCCGAAGAAGACACCGGCGACCAGGCCGGTGAGCAACGCGCTCCACGGGTTGGGGCTGAAGAAGCCCAGGATCAGGCCGATGAACAGGCCCAGCCAGGCACCCGACAGCACACCGCCGCCGAGCACCTTGGGCCAGCTCAGCCGCCCTGTGACGCGCTCTACCTGCATGAGGTCCACACCGACGATCGTCACCTGCTGCACCGGGAACTGCTGGTCGGACAGGTAATCGACGGCCCGCTGGGCCTCCGCATAGGTCGGGTAGGAACCGATGGGCCAGCCTTTGGGCGGCGTCGGCAACGCGCCGCGTGCGGCGGACGCTGCACCCGGTGTCTGACCGGACTGAAATGGGCTCGTCATATCGAACTTCACTCTCCTGTCCACCGCCGGCACAGCGGCTGCTCTTGTTACAGCAACGCCCTCACACCGCTTTTGGTGCCGGCGTCACGCCCCCGGGGCCTCACGGTCCGTACGCTAGGTTGATCAGCATGACAAACCCGGACGGCAACGCGGGCGAAACGCCGCCATCCGACCCCGGCCCCCAGCCGTCGGAACCGTTGTCCGGCGGCTACGAAGCACCTTCCATCGAGCATTCCCAGGATCTGCCGCAAAACGCCGGGGCGCAACCGTCATACGAATTCGGACCGCAGGGCTATGAGGTCACCGCGCCGTATCCGCCTGCCATCGACTATCCGGCGGACATCCCGCCCGACTATCCGCAGTCCTACCCTCCGCCTTATCCGCCTCCCTATCCGCCGCCGGTGCCCGGTTATCCGCCGCCGCCGGGCTACGGGCCACCGGGTTACCCGGCATATCCCGCCGGATACGGAATGCCGCCGGCAACGACCAGCAACGTCGCCATCGGGTCGCTGGCGGCCTCGCTCGTCTCGCTGTTCATGTTCGGCATGTGCGGCCTCGGACTGCTGGCCGCCATCGTCGGAATCGGGCTCGGCATCACCGCGCTCAAGCAGATCGACCGGAGTGGACAGTCAGGGCGCGGTCTGGCGATCGCCGGCATCATCCTGGGCGCCATCGGCGCCCTCATCGGCTTGGGCTGGGTCCTGTACTTCGTGGCCGTCATGTTGGCCGTGTAGCGGCCGAATTACGCTGCGGCGCCGCACGACCCGATCAGCTCGGTGGCCGGAACGGTTCGGCGAGTCGAGTCATCCCCGCTGCCCGCCCTTTGCCGGCGATCACCAGTGCCATCTTGCGGCTGGCCTCGTCGATCATCTCGTCGCCCAGCATCACCGCTCCCCTGGCCCCGCCGGCATGCGAGGTATGCCATTCGTAAGCGTCCAGGATCAGCTCGGCGTGGTCGTAGTCGGCCTGGCGTGGACTGAAGATCTCGTTGCCCGCGTCGATCTGGTCGGGGTGCAGCACCCACTTGCCGTCATAGCCCAGTGCGGCCGAACGTCCGGCCACCCGGCGGAACCCGTCCACGTCGCGCACTTTCACATACGGCCCGTCGATGGCGTTGATGCCGCGACTGCGCGCGGCGATCAGGATGCGCATCAGCACGTGGTGATGCGCATCGCCGATGTCGTAGCCGTCGGGCTGCCCACCGACTTCGAGGGTGCGCATGTTGAGGCTGGCCGCCATGTCTCCGGGGCCGAGCACCAGCGCCTGCACCCGCGGGGCCGCTGCGATCGCATCGATGTTCGTCAGCCCCTGCGCGTTCTCGATCTGTGCCTCGATGCCGATGGCCCCCGGCTCCAGGCCGTGAGTGGCCTCCAGCTGGGACAGCAAGAGATCAAGGGCCTGAACGTGAGATGCCTCGGTGACCTTGGGCAGCACGATCAGGTCCAAGGTGGCGCCCGCGGCCGCGACCCCCGAAACCACCTCGATCACGTCGGCGTAGGTCCACGGCGTGGTCCAGTCGTTGACCCGTACCCCGCGCAGCTGTCCGGCCCAACCGTCCTCGGCGAGCGCCGCGGCGACCTGGGCGCGGGCCGATTCCTTGGCGCCGGGGGCGACCGCGTCTTCCAGATCGAGGAACACCTCGTCAGCGGGCAGACGCTTGGCCTTCTCGATCATCTTCAGGCTGCTTCCCGGAACCGAGAGGCACGTTCTACGGGGTCGATACGTGTTCTCCACGACCACAGTCTCTACCCTTTGTTTCATGGCGGCGGTGAACAGGGTCTACGCAGCCCGGCTCGCGGGGATGGTGGTGCTGGGCCCCGACGGGGAATCCATCGGCCGTGTCCGCGACGTGGTGATCAGTATCAGCATCGTCCGCCAGCAGCCGCGCGTTCTCGGCCTGGTGGTCGAATTGCTCACCCGGCGAAGGATTTTCGTTCCCATCCTGAGGGTGACCGCGATCGAGCCGGGTTCGGTGACCCTGGCCACCGGCAGTGTGTCGCTGCGCCGTTTCGCGCAACGCCCCGGAGAGGTGCTGGTCTTGGGTCAGGTGCTGGAGACGAGGGTCCGGGTCGACGATCCCGATCTGGAGCAGCTGGCCGGAATCGACGTCGTGGTAGTCGATCTGGGTATCGAGCAGACCCGGACGCGCGACTGGATGGTGACGCGGGTGGCCGTGCGCCCGCAGCGACGTCTGGGGCGGCGCAGCAACATCCACGTCGTCGATTGGCAGAACGTGCACGGGCTGACACCGTCGGGGCTGGCGATGCCCGACCAGGGAGTGGCCTCACTGCTCGAGCAGTTCGAGGGTCAACGCCCGGTCGAGGTGGCCGAGGCCTTGCGTGAGCTTCCGGTCAAACGGCGCTACGAGTTGTACCGGGCCTTCGACGACGAGCGCCTGGCCGACGTGCTACAGGAACTTCCCGAGGACGAGCAGGCCGCCGTACTGCGCCAGCTCAAAACCGAACGCGCCGCCGACGTGCTGGAGGCGATGGATCCCGACGACGCCGCCGACGTTCTGGGCTCGATGACCCCGGCCGACGCCGAGGCCCTGCTGCTGGAGATGGATCCCGAGGATTCCGAGGACGTGCGCCGCTTGCTGGCCCACTCCCCCGACACCGCGGGCGGGCTGATGACCAGTGAGCCGGTGGTGTTGGCTCCCGACACCACCGTGGCCGAGGCGTTGGCGCGGATCCGCGACCCCGATCTGACGCCGGCGTTGGCCTCACTGGTCTTCGTCACGCGGCCGCCCAGCGCCACCCCGACCGGGCAGTATCTGGGCTGTGTTCATCTGCAGCGGTTGCTGCGTGAACCGCCCGCGGCACTGGTCAGCGGCATCGTCGACACCGACCTGCCCAGCCTGAGCCCGGCCGACTCGCTGGCCGCGGTGACCCGCTACTTCGCCGCCTACAACCTGGTCTGCGGTCCGGTGGTCGACGAGGAGAACCACCTGCTGGGAGCGGTGTCGGTCGACGACGTGCTCGACCACATGCTGCCCGACGACTGGCGCGAACGTGACGAGCCCGAAATCCCGGCGGCGGGCTCATGAGCGAAACCTCTGCGCGCCAGCGGCTGGACACCCCGCGCGCGACCCGTGGCTTCGGGCTGCACGTCGACGTGGAAGCGGTGGGCGCGTTCAGCGAGTCGATCGCCCGCTTCCTCGGCACCGGGCGATACCTGGCCATCCAGACGATCGTCGTGGTGGTCTGGATCGCCCTCAACATCGGCGTCTTCACCTTCCAGTGGGACCCGTACCCGTTCATCCTGCTCAACCTGGCCTTTTCGACCCAGGCCGCCTACGCCGCCCCGCTGATCCTGCTGGCGCAGAACCGCCAGGAGAACCGCGACCGGGTCGCACTCGAAGAGGACCGGCGCCGAGCCGAGCAGACCAAGGCCGACACCGAGTATCTGGCCCGCGAGCTGGCGTCGCTGCGGCTGGCGGTGGGCGAGGTCGCCACGCGCGATTACCTGCGCCGCGAGCTGGAGGAACTGCGCGAACTGATCATCGAGCTCGGCCCGCAGACCGATCCCGACCGGAGCAGTTCGAGCAAAGCCGACGCCGGCGAGCGCAGGTCCAAACGCAGTGGTTGATCTCGCTGTCGACCATTGTCGTAACAACGCAAACCTCGACTATGTATGGTGACTTGGTTCACAACATGACCGAAGCTGACTTAAGGACGGGTACGTGCGCGTAGGGGGAGGAGCGGTGATCGCAACCGCTCGGCGCCATGTGAACCGCCTGGTGCGCTCGCCCGCGCTCGGCGTCGCCGTGTTGGCCCCCATCGTGTTGGTCGCCGGGGCCGGATCGACCCCGGGCACCGAGGTCTCCGACACCGCGGTCACCCCGCTGGCCGCCGTCGCGCCCCAGGTCGACCGCTCGGGTCCCGCCGTGGTCGCCGCCGCCAGGCCCCCGACGAACTTCCGCATCAAGCCGATGACCTCGCTCTCGGCTCCCCCGCCGGCGTTCGTCGTCAATACCCCTGGCGCCCTTGGCATTCCGGGAACCTCACTGAAGGCGTACCGCAACGCCGAACGGATGATGGCGGCCGCCTACCCCGGCTGCGGTATCAGCTGGAATCTGCTGGCCGGCATCGGCCGCATCGAGTCGGGCCACGCCAACGGCGGCGCGACGGACGCCCGGGGCACCGCGGTGCGCCCCATCTACGGTCCCGCGCTCGACGGCACCCTGCCGGGCAACGAGATCATCGTCCAGAGCGTTCAGGCCGGGCGGGTCTCGTACGTCCGCGCCATGGGCCCGATGCAGTTCCTGCCCGGAACCTGGGCCCGGTACGCCTCCGACGGCGACGGCGACGGCAAGGCCGACGTACAGAACGTCTTCGACTCGGCACTGGCCGCAGCCCGCTACCTGTGCAGCGGCGGGCTCAACCTACGCGACCAGTCCCAGGTGATGACGGCGATCCTGCGCTACAACAACTCGGTGGCCTACGCCCGCAACGTGTTGGGCTGGGCCGCGGCGTACGCCACGGGTGTCGTGCCGGTCGACCTGCCCGAGATCACCGGGTCGATCCCCCCGATCGGCGATTCGCACCTGGACAACCCGGAGGGCCTCGGGCCGGGCCTGCCCGCCGATGCCACCGGACTGCCCGCCGGCGATCCGCTGGCCCTGATTCCGCTGCTGAACCGCAACGAGACCGGCACGCAGAACGTTCCTGGCTTCGCGCCCGGGCAGGTGCTCGGTCCGTTGCCCGGTCCGGCCCAGGCCATCCCGTCGCAAACCCCGGCCGCGCCACCGCCCTGGGTGCCGCCGTGGGAGCAGCCGCGCCAACCGACGTGTGTGGTGTTCTGCCTGGGTGAGCAGGCTCCGCCACCCGCTCCCGGCCCGGAGCAACTCCCGCCTGGACCCGGACCCGGACCGGCACCGCAGGCGCCGCCGCTCGGCCCGGCACCGGCCCAGATCTCTCCCCTGGCTCCCGCCCCGGCCCCGGCCTCCCCGCCGGTCGAGGCCGCGCCGGCTCCTCCCGGGCTTGGGCCGGCACTGGGGCCCGCCCCCGGACCGGCACCGGGCCCGGCCTGACACCGGCCTGAATCCAGCCCTCGGCGCCGCCGCCGTAGACTCGGCGGTGATGTCCGAATCTGCCACTGAGCTGCAATCCGCAGTTCGCGCTGCGCTTGCCAAGGTGATCGACCCCGAATTGCGGAAGCCGATCACCGACCTCGGCATGGTCAAGAACATCTCGATCGAGGCCGATCACGGCGTGCACGTCGAGATCTACCTGACCACTGCGGCGTGCCCGAAGAAGAACGAGATCGCCGACCTGGTGAAGGCTGCCGTCACCGACGTCCCCGGCACCGGGGCCGTCAAGGTGAGCCTCGACGTGATGAACGACGAGCAGCGTGCCGAGTTGCGCAAGATGCTGCGCGGCGATTCCCGCGAGCCGGTGATCCCGTTCGCCCAGTCCAACTCCTTGACCCGCGTCTACGCGGTGGCCTCCGGGAAGGGCGGGGTCGGCAAGTCCAGCGTGACGGTCAACCTGGCCGCCGCGATGGCCGCCCGCGGGCTGACCGTCGGGCTCTTGGACGCAGACATCTACGGGCACTCGGTGCCGCGGATGATGGGCGTGACCGATCGGCCCACCCAGGTCGACTCGATGATCCTGCCGCCGATCGCCCATGACGTGAAGGTCATCTCGATCGCGATGTTCACCCAGGGCAACACCCCGGTGGTGTGGCGCGGGCCGATGCTGCACCGGGCGTTGCAGCAGTTCCTCGCCGACGTGTACTGGGGCGATCTGGACGTACTGCTGCTGGACCTGCCGCCGGGCACCGGCGATATCGCGATCTCGGTGGCCCAGCTGATCCCGGGCGCCGAGATCCTGGTGGTGACCACTCCCCAGCTGGCCGCGGCCGAAGTCGCCGAGCGGGCCGGTGCGATCGCCCTGCAGACCCGTCAGCGCATCGCAGGCGTAGTCGAGAACATGTCCGGCCTGACGATGCCCGACGGCTCCGTCATGCAGCTGTTCGGCGAGGGTGGCGGCCGCCAGGTCGCCGACTCCCTGACCCGCTCGGTGGGCGCCGAGGTGCCACTGCTGGGCCAGGTGCCGCTGGATCCGGATCTGGTGGCAGCGGGCGACTCCGGGGTTCCGCTGGTGCTGTCGGCTCCCGACTCACCGGCCGGCGCCGAGCTGCGCAAGATCGCCGAAGGATTGTCGGCCCGCAAGCGCGGCCTGGCCGGGATGTCGCTGGGCCTGGATACCGCCCGCCGCTAAGTCGCGTCGGGATCGAACGTCGTGCCGGTGGGCTTGTCCGCCGGCTTGGCGGCGATGTCACCGGCGGGCTTGTCGCCGGGCACCGAGGGCTGCTGATTCTGGCGGTCGTCGAAAGCGCCGGTCAGGAATGAATCGTCACCGTCGAGTAAGTGCTTGGTGATCGCCGCGCGCGGCGTCATGCCGCGCAGCTTCTGCAAGTCGGCCAGCGGCTGCCGGAGATCGTCGAACTCCGGCCCGAGGTCCTGACGCAGTTGGTTGGTGGCGCCGCTGACGTAGTCACGTGCCTGCCGCAGCGCACCGGAGGTCCAGCGGATGGCACCGGGCAGGCGCTCGGGCCCCAGGATCACCAGCCCGGCGATCACCAGGACCAGCATCTCTCCCCACCCGATGTTGCCGAACATCGCTACTGCGCTTTTTGATCGTCGCCGATGGGCGTGACCATGAATGTCATGGGCCGCCCGTCGCGGAGCACCTCGATCGGGGCTTCCTGCCCGATCTTGAGTTGACGCACCGCGACCACCATCTCATCGGCGTCGGCGACCTTGCGGTCCCCGACCTTGACCACCACGTCGTTCTCCAGGATCCCGGCCTTCTCGGCCGGCCCACCGGCGTTGACGTTACGAACCTGGGCGCCGGAGGCGACGCTGTTGCTGACCGTGACGGCGCTGAGCAGCAGCGTCGGATGCGCGACCTTGCCGTCCTTGATCAGGTTCTCGACAACCTGCTTGACCTCGTTGACCGGGATCGCGAAGCCGAGACCACTGGCGCTGTCCGACAAGGACTTTCCTGCCGTGTTGATCCCGATCACCTCGGACGACATGTTGATCAGCGGGCCACCCGAGTTGCCGTGGTTGATCGAGGCGTCGGTCTGCAGCCCGTCGATCACGGTGTCGGTGTCGGAGCCTTCACCCGACAGCGGCACCGGCCGGTGCAGCGCGCTGATGATGCCGTGGGTGACCGTGCTGCGCAGCCCCAGCGGGGCGCCGGCGGCGATCACTTCCTCACCGACCCGCACCTTCTCGGAGTCACCCATCCGCGCCACGACGAGGTTGTCGACGTTGTCGACCTTGAGCACCGCCAGGTCGGTCTTGGGGTCGCGGCCGACGAGGTTGGCCGGCACCTCCTTGCCGTCGTTGAACACGACGGTGATCTGGTAGTCCGCGGGCTTGCTCGCCGCGTCGGAGATCACGTGGTTGTTGGTGACGACGTAGCCCTTGCCGTCGACGACCACACCGGAACCCTGCGAGCCCTCGGTCTTGCTCTTGGCCTCGATCGTCACCACCGAGTCCTCGACTGCCGAGGCGACCGTGGCGAACCGACCGGCGTCGGGGGACGGAAGGTCGCCCGTCTCCAGCGTCACCTTGGAGGTGGTGAAGGCCTGCACGGTGCCCGCGGTCTTCTGCCCGACCCAGCCGCCGACGAACGCGATGAGCCCGGCGACGATCAAGAGGATGAAGATCGACGGCCAGGACACCCGGCCGCCGAACAGCACCTCGCGCGCGCCCAGCTTGCCGATCGGGGCCGCCGCCACCACCGGCGCGGCCGGCGCCTGCGCGGGGGTACCCAATGCGGGGATGGCCCCCGGGTCGCGCCAGGGGTCGTCGAAATCGTCGTCCCCGACGTTCTTCTCGGCCTCCATCGCGCCGGCGTCGGTCGGGTGGCGTTGCAGGGAGTCCGTAGCTCCGCCGGGCCGGCCGAACGCCTCGGCCAGCACGGGATCGGGCGGTTGGTCCTTGGGCGCGTACTCGCCCTGATCCTGGTACTTCTCAGCACCCTGGAACGAGCCTTCGACGCCGTCGGGGCGCCCGAACGTGCGTTGTGACAACTGGTCGACGGGTGGGCGCTCGACAGGGCGCGGTTCCAGACGACCGCTCTCGTCGGACTGGTCCTGATTGGTCACCGGTGTTTCACTCTCTATCGGAGCGCCCCGCCCCAGCCGGATAGGCCGACGCCGGTCACTGATCGCCTTGTATGCAGCCTACCGGCGCTTACGCCGGCTCCGCGTCGGGTCATCAGCGAACGGGGGCTGCTCATCGACGTCGGCCGAAGGCTGTGGGCTGTGGTGCGGTATCTGCGACAACAGGCCCAGCAGGGAATTCGGAATGGCTATCGGACAGGAGTCCCGCAATGCGGCCCGGGCCTGACTCTGGGCGTCGACCTCGGCTGCGCAATCCGGGCACAGAGACAAATGGTGTGCGGCCCGCAGATGGGCGCTCATCCGCAGCTCACCGTCGACGAAGGCCGCGATGGCCTCGATCGACAGGTGCTCGGTGGAACCGAACTGGCGCGGTGCGCCGATGGGGGCGTCGCTCTGCGAGGCGAACTGCGCAGGCAACCAGGAAAATGCCCGACGGAACACATGTCCCGGGTCGACCATCACCCAGCTCCTCTCACCGCGCCCAAATGTCCTGCCCCGAATGTAGCGCGACCGGGCGCGCCGAACACCAACCACCGCTAGGCGGATTTGGCGGTTTCCGGCGAGTTCTTCGCCAGATAGTCACGCAAGGCCTGCCGACCGCGGTGAATGCGGCTGCGCACGGTGCCGAGCTTCACACCCAGCGTGGCGCCGATTTCCTCATAGGACAGACCCTCGATGTCACACAGGACCACCGCGGCGCGGAACTCCGGCGCCAGTGAGTCCAGAGCCGCCTGAAGATCGGCCCCCAGCCGCGAGTCGTGGTAGATCTGCTCGGGGTTCGGATCGTCGGCCGGCACCCGGTCGTAGTCCTCGGGCAGCGCTTCCATGCGGATGCGGCCACGACGACGGACCATGTCCAAGAACAGGTTGGTGGTGATGCGGTGCAACCACCCCTCGAAGGTTCCGGGCTGGTAGTTCTGCACCGAGCGGAACACCCGGATGAAGGTCTCCTGAGTCAGGTCCTCGGCGTCGTGCTGGTTACCCGAGAGCCGATAGGCCAGCCGGTAGACCCGGTCGGCGTGTTGGCGCACCAGCTCGTCCCAGGACGGCATCGCGGCCTGATCGCCGGTGGCGTCGAAAACCGCCGTACCGGTCAACTCGTCGGAAGGCTCCACCCATTCGCCGGTGGTGAACTGCTCCAGATGGGCCATGGTCACCGGGGCGGCCTGGGGCGCGGGGTTGGCGGTAACAGCGGTGGTGCTCGTCGGATCCTCCTGATCACAGATTTCACTCAGCTCAACACGACTGATGACTTCGTTATTCCGATTGCTGTCCTGGTTGTGCTGGGCGGTGCGCCAGCGGGCGCCGTGTTCCATGCCAGTACCGTTCCCGATCCCGGTGTGGCAGGCATATGAGCAATCTGAACTTTCCCTGAGAAAGCCGACGATACGTCGGGTTACCTGCAAGAACCAGCGAATTTCGAGCCGTGATACCCGCCACCCACGGGCGTGTCGCCTCGGCGCCTCGGGGGTCTGGCTTACGCTGCGGGCATGGTCAGCTCCAACCCCGGTCGCACCGAGGCGATCGTCACGCACGCCGAACGGTCGATCTCCGAGGACGAGATCGTCGCGGCTGCGCGCGAGCGGGCCGAGGAACTCGGCGCGGGTGCGGTCACCCCGGCGGTGGGCGCGTTGCTCAGTGTGCTCGCGCGCCTCACCGGCGGCCGGGCGGTCGTCGAAGTCGGCACCGGCGCCGGTGTCAGCGGGCTGTGGCTGTTGTCCGGAATGAGCGACGACGGCGTGCTGACCACCATCGACGTCGAACCCGAGCACCAGCGCATCGCCAAACAGGGCTTCAACGAGGCCGGCGTCGGCCCCGGACGTACGCGCCTGATCAGCGGACGCGCCCAGGAGGTGCTGACCCGGCTGGCCGACGAGTCCTACGACCTGGTGTTCATCGACGCCGAGCCGATCGACCAACCGCAGTTCGTGGCCGAGGGGGTACGTCTTCTGCGTCCCGGCGGTGCGATCGTGTTGCACCGGGCCGCGCTGGGTGGCCGGGCCGGTGACGCCTCGGCCAACGATGCCGAGGTCAGCGCCGTGCGCGAGGCGGCCCGGTTGATCGCCGAGGACGACCGGCTCACCCCGGTGCTGATCCCGTTGGGTGACGGCCTGCTCGCCGCCGCCCGCGACTGACTTCCCCCGCGCTTCCCTCGCGCGACCCAAATTTTGACGGATTCCTGACGGGGTAACCCCTTGACCGCCGACTGAACGGCTGTTTAGCGTATTAAACATGCGTTCAGTCGATGATCGAACAGCGATGGCCCGGATTCGCGACGCCGCGATCGCGCAGTACGGGCAGCACGGATTCAGCGTGGGGCTGCGGAGCATCGCCGAGGCCGCCGGTGTCAGCGCCGCCTTGGTGATCCACCACTTCGGCTCCAAGGAAGGCCTGCGCAAAGCGTGTGACGCCCACGTGGCCGAGGTGGTGCGCGAAGCCAAGACCGAGTCGATGCAGAGCAGCGACCCCGCGACCTGGATGGCTCAGATGGCCGAGATCGAGTCCTACGCGCCACTGATGGCCTATCTGGTCCGCAGCATGCAGTCCGGCAGCGAGCTGGCCAAGACGTTCTGGCGCACCATGGTCGACAACGCCGAGGAGTACCTGCAGGAGGGTGTTCGCACCGGGATGCTCAAACCCAGCCGCGACCCACGGGCCCGGGCCAGGTTCATGGCGATCTGCAGCGGCGGCGGCTTCCTGCTGTACCTGCAGATGCACGACGACCCGACCGATCTGCGTCGCGTGTTACGCGATTACGGCGACGACATGATGCTGCCCGCCCTCGAGCTCTACACCGAGGGCCTCATGGCCGACTCGACCATGTACGAGACGTTCCTGCAGCAACGCGAACAAGGCATCCCGTTCAGTTCAGCCACCGAGAGCAAGGAGCCGGCGTGAACAAGACCGTCGAAATCCGCGGATTGACAAAGTCTTTCGGGCACACCAAAGCTCTCGACGGACTCAACCTCACCGTATCCCCTGGCGACGTCACCGGGTTCCTCGGACCCAACGGCTCGGGCAAGTCGACCACGATCCGGGTGCTGCTGGGGCTACTGCGGGCAGACGGGGGCAGCGTGCGCCTGCTGGGTGGCGACCCGTGGCGCGACGCGGTCGCCCTGCACCGACGAATCGCCTATGTCCCCGGCGATGTCACGTTGTGGCCCAACCTGACCGGCATGCAGGCGATCGACTTCCTGTGCCGACTGCGCGGCAACGGTGTCGACACTCGACGCCGCGACGACCTCATAGACCGGTTCGAGCTGGACCCCGACAAGAAAGCCCGCACCTACTCCAAGGGCAACCGGCAGAAGGTAGCCATCGTCGCGGCGTTCAGCTGCCACGCCGAGCTCTACATTCTCGACGAGCCGACCTCAGGGCTGGACCCGTTGATGGAGAAGGCGTTCCAGCAGTGCGTGGCAGAGGTCGCCGCCCAGGGTGCCGCAGTCCTGCTGTCCAGCCACATCCTGGCCGAGGTGGAAAAGCTGTGCGACAACGTGACGATCATCCGCTCCGGACGCACGGTACGTTCCGGGACGCTGGCCGAATTGCGGCATCTGATGCGCACCAAGGTCGTCGCGCGCACCCGCTCCGATGGTCAGGAACTGCAGCACACGCCCTACGTTCACGACTTCACCACCCGTGACGGCGCCGTGAGCTTCTCGGTGGACCGCAACGACATCGAGTTCGCTTTGGAACACCTCACCGACCTCGGGATCGAAGACCTCACCGTCACACCGGCATCCCTTGAGGACATGTTCCTCCGCGAGTATCAGCGGGCCGGGCGATGACAGCCACCACTGCGCCGACCGCGGCCTTTACCGGTACCGCCATCCTGTTGCGCCTGGCGCTGCGCCGGGACCGGGTACGGCTCGGCGTGTGGATCGCGTCGCTGACCCTGATGATGGCCTACGCGCCCAACGCGATTCGCTTGGCTTACCCGGGCGAAGAGCAGCGACTGGCCCGGGTCAACCTGCTCAAGACTCCGGCCGGCATGATGCTCGGCGGGCCCATGTTCGGCGTCAACGAGACCGACCTCGGCGTGATGATGGCCAACGAGCTGACCCTCACTCTGACCGTCGCGACCTCGATCCTGGCGGTCCTCACCGTGATTCGCCACACCCGCGCCGAAGAGGAGAACGGCAGCGCCGAGCTGGTGCTCTCCTCGGTGGTGGGCCGCTACGCACGGACCGCCGCTGCGCTCGTGCTGGTCGGTGGGCTCAATGCCGTTCTCGCACTCACCATGACCCTGGCCATGGCGGCCACCGGCTTCGCGGTACTCGACACCGCCGCCATGTGCCTGGGTATCACGGGAGTGGCCATGGTGTTCGGTGCGGTCGCCGCCGTAACCGCACAACTGTGGCGGCAGGCGCGCACCGCATCGGGCGCGGCGCTGGCGTCGCTCGCGCTGGCCGCGCTGGTGCGCGGGGCCGGTGATGTCATCGACAACTCGGGCAGCGCGCTGAGCTGGTTCTCCCCGATCGCCTGGGCACAACAGATGCGGCCGTTCGTCAGCCTGCGCTGGTGGCCCTTCGGCTTGTTGGTCATCCTGGCTGTCGCGCTGATGGCGATCGCGGCGGTGCTGGAGCGGCGTCGCCAATACGACGCGGGCACCATCGCGTCGGCAGGCGAAAAGCCCGATGCGACAACGATTACCGGCCCGCTGCGGCTGCAGCTGACGCTGCAGCGCGGTCAAACGATCGGCTGGGCCGTCGGCCTGTTCGCGGCCGGCCTGGTGTTCGGTTCGATGACGAAGGCGCTGCTGGACGCGGCCAAAACCAACGACTTGATCGCCCGGTTGCTCTCCACGACCGGCAATGAGGGCATCTATACCACCATGACGCAGTTCCTGGCCGCGGCGGCCTGCGCCTATGTCGCCGCCGCGGTGCTACGGGTCTACGCCGACGAGCAGAACGGTCTGGGCGAGCCGGTGCTGGCCGGTTCGGTGTCGCGCCGGCGCTGGCTGTTGGGCGCGGTGTGCTGCGCCTTGGCGGGGGCGGCGGTGCTGATGTTCTGCGCCGGGCTGGGCAACGGTCTGGGTGCCGGGCTGACATTGGGCGAGCCGGGAACCATCGTCCGCCTCACCCTGTCCGCGCTGGCGTATCTGCCCGCGCTGGCCGTGGTGGCCGCGATCGCGGCACTGGCCGTGGCTCTACGCGCACCCTGGATCGCCTGGCTCACGGTCACATTCGTGATCACCGCGCTGTATCTCGGAGCGCTGCTGCGGCTACCGCGCTGGCTGATCGAGTTGTCGCCCGTGGGGCAGACGACTGTGCCCAGCGACTTCCCGGCCGTGGCGCTGATCGTGATGCTCGTGGTGGCAACGGCTTTGGCTGTCATCGCGGGGTGGATCTACCGAAATCGAGACGCGGTCTGAACTGAAACAGGAGGAAGCTGATGAAACTCGCTCTGCAGACAATCGCATCGGGCGTTTTCGGTCTGGCGCTCTTCGTCGTGGCGCTGTTCTGGCCCGCCGGCACGTTTCATTATTGGCAGGCTTGGGTTTTCATCGCCGTGTTCATGGCCACCACCATGGGCCCGAGCATCTATCTCGCGGTGAGAGACCCAGCCGCCCTGCAACGACGCCTGAACGGCGGACCGACCGCGGAAACGCGGATCGTGCAGAAGATCCTCATCTGGGCGATCAGCGGTGCGGCCTTCGCCGCGTTCATCCTCAGTGCCCTCGACCACCGGTTCGGCTGGTCGAGTGTGCCGACAGCGGTCGTCATCGGTGGCAACGTCGTGGTGGCGGTCGGGCTGGTCCTGGCGCAGGCGGTGGTCTTCCAGAACAGCTTCGCCGGCGCCAGCATCCGGGTGGAGGACGAACAACCGCTGGTCTCCACAGGGCTCTACGGCCTGGTACGTCACCCGATGTACTTCGGTGCGGTGATGATGATGTTCGGCACTCCCTTGGCGCTCGGCTCGTACTGGGGACTGCTGGTGTCCGCCGCGGCGATACCGATTTTCGGGGCCCGCATCGTCGACGAGGAGAAGATGCTGCGCGCCGAGCTCGCCGGCTACGACGCGTACAGCGAGAAGGTCCGCTACCGCCTGCTGCCCTACGTGTGGTGACGGGGGCACCATGCTGATCGGCCTGCAAGCGGCGGTCGCCGCCGTCGTCGGACTCGCAGTCTTCGCTGTCCTCGTGTTCGCGCCCGCCGGCACGTTGGACTACTGGCAGGGGTGGGCATTCATCGCCGTGTTCGCCGTCGTCACGACGCTGCCGAGCATCTATCTCGCGGTGAACGACCCGGCGGCGTTGCGGCGCCGGATGCAGGCCGGGCCGACGGCCGAGACCAGGCCGGTCCAGAAGTTCGCGAGCACGACGGCCTTCGTCTTGCTCGCGGCCATCATCGCCGTCGCCGCACTGGATTACCGGTTGGGTTGGTCCAGCGTGCCCGGTGGGCTATCGGTGCTCGGCGACGTCTTGGTGGCGATCGGGCTCGGCATCGCGATGCTCGTGGTCATCCAGAACAGCTATGCGGCGGCCAATGTCAAGGTGGAGGCCGGCCAGGCGGTGGTATCCACCGGGCTGTACGGGCTGGTGCGCCATCCGATGTACGTCGGCAACGTGATCATGATGATCGGCATACCGCCGGCCCTGGGTTCGTACTGGGCGCTGTTGCTGGTGATCCCGGCCCTGGCCCTGCTGGGTGTGCGCATCCTCGACGAGGAGAAGATGCTGCGCGCCGAACTCGAGGGCTACGACGCGTACACCCGCGAGGTCCGCTACCGGTTGTTGCCCTTCGTCTGGTGAGCCACGACTCTGGCGGCGGCTTCGACCGCGGCCGCCCGCCGTGATGCCAGGATGGCCGGATCGTCGGTGACCGCTTCGCGGCTCGGTAGATGCGCCCAGGCCAGTCCGATACCGAACAGCAGCACTATCAGCTCCGTCGAGTTCCAGCCCGGGTCGACGAGGCCCGCGGCCTGCGCGGCTTCGATTGCGGTGACCGCTTGGGCGTGTGGCGACGGGCCGTCGGTCTGGGGTTCGTCGAGGCTGAATCCCTCCAGCTGGGCCCAGCTGATCATGCGGAGATGCTCGGGCCGGCGGCAGGCGAGATCGAAGATGTCGCCGACGAACTCGGGCACGGCCTCCGGCCGCAGGGAGACCGACCGGAAGAACTCGGCTCCGTCGGCGGCGAACACCTCACGGAACAGGGTCTCCTTGTCGCCGAAGTGGGCGTAGAGGCGCTCCTTGCTGGCGTGTGCGGACTTGGCGATCCGGTCGATTCGAGCCCCCGCCAAGCCGTATCGGGCGAACTCGGCCCGCGCCGCGGCCAGAATCTCGTCCCGCAGCTCCGTAGTACTTCTCACAGCAGAATCATAACCAGACGAACTAGTTCGTTCGGTATTCTGGGTACATCGGCAGCGATGCCACCGAACCATTCCGCCAACTGAAGGAGTTCCGCCGTGGCCGTCACCGAGATCCACGCGATCATGAACCCGCCCGGCCGCGTCGAGAAGATGCGGCGTGTCGTGGAGAGCGTCGCCGACGGAATCAATCCGCTGGTC
Source organism: Mycolicibacterium senegalense (assembly GCF_019645875.1). GTDB lineage: Bacteria > Actinomycetota > Actinomycetes > Mycobacteriales > Mycobacteriaceae > Mycobacterium > Mycobacterium senegalense. The sequence goes on from NZ_CP081000.1 coordinate 4,467,891, forward strand.
AAGATTTACCAGCCCTATGTGGCCGGGTTGGAGAATCTCCCGCGCGACGGCCGATTCCTCTTGGTGGGCAACCACACCCAGTTCGGCACCGAAGGACTACTGATCCCGTACGTGGTGCGCCGCGAGATCGGGATGCGGGTACGGCCACTGACCGATCGGCGATTCGGCGGCCTGCCCGGGCCGGCAGGGGATCTGCTGGCCGCGTGCGGCGCCGTCGTCGGCGCGCCCGACAGTGCGAGTGAATTGATGCGGCACAACGAACCGATCCTGGTGTTCCCCGGCGGTGGCCGCGAGATCCCCAAGTTCAATGGCGAGCAGTACACGTTGCGATGGCAGGGCCGCGCCGGCTTCGCCCGGATCGCCGCCGAGCACGACTACCCCATCGTTCCCGTCGCCCTCGTCGGCGGCGACGACGTGTACGTGAGCCTCACGACGCGCGACCACTGGATCGGACGGCTCAGCGAAGCCGTATCCGAGAAGTTGACCGGTCGAGGCGACATGGTGTTGCCGCCGGTGCGCGGCATCGGCCCCACGATGATCCCGCGCCCCCAACGGATGTACCTGCGCTTCGCCGAGCCCATCGACACCGGGAAACCGACCCGGACGTCCGACGACGAGTGGGTCGACACCGTCAAGCAACGCACCCAGGAGGCACTCGAGCAGAGCCTGGACGAACTGCTGGAACTGCGGCGCGACGACCCATACCGTGAGCTGAATCCCCTGGCCTGGCGCACCGCGACCCGGCACGGATAACGGCGATCCTCCTTACCCTGAGAGCAGTTCGCCGCATACTGCAGTAATGGAACTGTTGACCGGCTTCGGCCTGGCTACCGCGGCGGGGCTCAACGCCTATATCCCGTTGCTGGCGCTGGGGCTGCTGTCACGCTTCACCCATCTGGTGTCGTTGCCGGCGGGCTGGTCCTGGCTGGAGAACGGCTGGGTGATGGCGATCGTCGCGGTGCTGCTGATCGTCGAAGTGGTCGCCGACAAGATCCCCGCCCTCGACTCGGTCAACGACACCATCCAGACCTTCGTCCGCCCGACCGCGGGCGGCATCGTGTTCGGGTCGGGAACCGCGTCACAGACCGCGGCCGTCACCGACCCGGGCGCTTTCGCCCAATCCGGCCAATGGATTCCGGTGGTGATCGGTGCCGTCACCGCGCTCGTGGTGTCGTTGACCAAATCGACGGTGCGACCGGCAGCCAACGTCGCCACCGCCGGGGTCGCGGCACCCGTGCTGTCCACCGTCGAGGACGTCACCAGTGTCGGTCTGGTTTTCGTGGCGATTCTGCTACCGATCCTGGTGCTGGTCGCGCTGCTGGCGTTGATCTGGGGCGTGTTCCGGTTGTGGCGCTGGCGCCGGCGACGCACCGAGGTCAAGGTCGGCGTCAACGCACGCGGCAGCGTGGCGCCGCGGCCCGCTGCCGTGGATCCCTGGGAGTGAACCGGCGGCTCAGATCCACACCCCCTTGCCGACGGCGACCACACCGCCGGCGCTGATCGCGAACCGCTCGCGGTCTTTGTCGAGGTCCACGCCCACCATCTCGCCCGGGCCCACCACCACGTTCTTGTCCAGGATGGCGTGGCGCACCACCGCGCCCCGGCCGATCCGCACACCCGGCATCAGCACACTGCCCTCCACGATGGCGCCGTCGTCGATCACCACGTTGGAGGACAACACCGAATTGCGTACCGAGGCAGCCGAAATGATGCTGCCGGCGCCGACCACCGACTCCTGCGCCGATCCGCCGTTGACGAACTTGGCCGGCGCCAGGTTCTCCGACTCACCGCGGATCGGCCAGCGCTTGTTGTACAGGTTGAACACCGGGTGCACCGACACCAGATCCATGTGCGCGTCGTAGAACGCGTCCAACGTTCCAACGTCGCGCCAGTAACCGTGATCGCGTTCGGTGGCCCCCGGCACCTCGTTGTTGTTGAAGTCGTAGACCGCGGCCATCCCGTCGGACACCAACCGGGGAATGATGTCGCCGCCCATGTCGTGGTCGGAGTGGTCATCGTCGGCGTCGGCGCGGATCGCGTCGATGAGCACCTTGGTGGTGAAGATGTAGTTGCCCATCGACACGAAGGTCTGCTCGGGATCGTCGGGCGTGCCAGGCGGGTCCGCGGGCTTTTCCACGAACTCCCGGATGCGCCCGGAATCGTCGGCGTCGATGCAGCCGAATGCGCTCGCCTCGGCGCGCGGCACCCGGATTCCGGCCACGGTGGCGCCGGCCCCGCTGTCGATGTGGAACCGCAGCATCTGTTCGGGATCCATGCGGTACACGTGGTCGGCGCCGAAGATGATGATGTAGTCGGGATCTTCGTCGTAGATCAGGTTGAGCGACTGATAGATCGCATCCGCCGATCCCGTGTACCAGCGCGGCCCGAGCCGCTGCTGAGCCGGTACGGGGGTGATGTACTCACCGGCCAGGCCCGATAGCCGCCAGTTCTGGCTGATGTGACGGTCCAGTGAATGCGACTTGTATTGCGTCAGAACGCAGATCCGTAGGTATCGGGCGTTCACCAGGTTGGACAGCACGAAGTCGATCAGTCGGTAGGCCCCGCCGAAGGGAACTGCCGGCTTGGCACGATCGGCCGTCAACGGATATAGCCGTTTGCCCTCTCCCCCGGCCAGAACGATGCCCAGCACATGTGGCAACTCCCTCATGGCTCCAAACCTATCCGCCAACCAGTAACGCGGCCAGCCAATGGCAACTTCAAGTGGTCGGCGTGTAGCTGGACCCACGCCGACCTACTACCGTCTCGGATATGCGGGTGGCCATGATGACTCGGGAATATCCACCCGAGGTGTACGGCGGTGCCGGAGTGCACGTGACCGAACTGGTCGCGCAGTTGCGTCAACTGTGCGACGTCGACGTCCATTGCATGGGCGCCCCGCGGGAAGGCGCCTTCGTGGCGCAGCCCGACCCGGCGTTGCGCGGCGCCAACGCGGCACTGTCGACGCTGTCCGCGGACCTCAACATGGTCAACTCGGCGGCAGCCGCCACGGTGGTGCACTCACACACCTGGTACGCCGGGATGGCCGGGCACCTGACCGGGCTGCTCTACGACATCCCCCACGTGCTGACCGCCCACTCGCTCGAGCCGTTGCGCCCGTGGAAGGCCGAGCAGCTCGGTGGGGGTTACCGGGTGTCGTCGTGGGTGGAACGCACCGCGATCGAGGCCGCCGACGCGGTGATCGCGGTGAGCTCCGGGATGCGTGACGATGTGCTGCACACGTATCCGGCGCTCGATCCCAACCGGGTTCACGTGGTACGCAACGGCATCGACACCGACGTCTGGTATCCGGCTGCGCCGTCCGGCCAGGACTCGGTGCTCGCCGAACTCGGTGTCGACCTGAGCCGCCCGATCGTGGCCTTCGTCGGGCGGATCACCCGACAGAAGGGCGTCGCGCATCTGGTGGCCGCGGCCCACCGGTTCAGCCCGGAGGTGCAGCTGGTGCTGTGTGCCGGCGCCCCCGATACCCCCGAGATCGCCGCCGAGGTGTCCTCGGCGGTGGCGGAGCTGGCCCGGGCCCGCACCGGGGTGTTCTGGGTACGCGAGATGCTACCGATCAACAAGATCCGCGAAATACTTTCCGCTGCCACAGTTTTCGTATGCCCGTCGGTTTACGAGCCGTTGGGCATCGTGAATCTGGAAGCGATGGCTTGTTCGACGCCGGTGGTTGCCTCCGACGTCGGCGGTATCCCCGAGGTCGTCGCCGACCATCAGACCGGCCTACTCGTGCACTACGACGCCACCGACCCGCGCTTCTTCGAGATGCGTCTGGCCGACGCGGTCAACGCACTGGTCGCCGAGCCGGACACCGCCCGCAGGTACGGCGAGGCCGGACGCCAGCGGTGCATCGCAGAGTTCTCCTGGGCGCACATCGCTGAGCAGACCCTGGAGATATACCGCAAGGTGTCCGCCTGAGCGGACACCTTGCGAAGTCGATCAGCTGGTGACGGCCTTGAGTTCGTCGCCCAGCGCAGCGGCCTCGTCGGGAGTCAGTTCGACAACGAGGCGCCCACCGCCTTCCAGCGGTACTCGCATAACGATTCCTCGCCCCTCTTTGGTTGCTTCCAGTGGACCGTCACCGGTCCGGGGCTTCATCGCCGCCATCGAGTGCTCCCTCCAACAGTGCCGACCCCGCGTCAGCGGGCCAGGTTGGGGCCGAAGCCGCCCACTCGTTGACGGCACCCGGCATTGAACTGCTACTGAACTACCCCTATTGTTCCTTATCCGCCGCAATGGTTGTGCAAAGACCCTTCGGATACCGGCCGATCTCACTTTCGAGCCGCCGCCGGCACCCAGCAGGCCGCGACGTGATCGTCGACCATCCCGGTGGCCTGCATCAACGCATACGCCGTGGTGGGGCCGACGAATTTGAAGCCGCGGCGCTTGAGCTCCTTGGCCATGGCGGTCGATTCCGGAGTCACCGCGGGGACTTGTCCCAGGTCAGCGGGCCGCGGCCGGGCCTCCGGGGCGAATGACCACAGCAGCTCGCTCAAATCGACGTCGAGGTCGGCCACCGCCCGGGCATTGGCGATGGTCGCGACGATCTTGGCCCGGTTGCGCACGATGCCCGAATCGGCCATCAGCCGTTCGATGTCGTCGTCGGTGTACTCGGCGACCAGGCCGGCGTCGAATCCGTCGAACGCGGCCCGGAAGTTCTCCCGCTTGCGCAGGATGACCAGCCAGCTGAGCCCGCTCTGGAACGCCTCCAGGCTGATCCGCTCGAACAGGGCCGCGGAATCCCGCAGCGGCCGGCCCCACTCGCTGTCGTGGTAGTCGCGGTAGAGGGGGTCGCCCGATTGCACGGCCCAACCGCACCGGACGCGCCCGTCGTCGGCGGTGCCGGCAATCCGGCCCTCGACGGTCACGGCTCCTCCGCGGTACGCAGCTCCCCGGCCGTGACGGAGACCTCTTCTTCGTCGTCCTCGTCCTCGTCGTCAGCCGCCTCGAAGTCCTCGGGCACCCCGTAGGCCGCGCGGACGGCGGCCAACTCCCCACGCACTGCGTCCAGTTCGCGACCCAGCCGATCCAGGACCCAGTCCACCTCACTGGTTTTGTATCCGCGGACCACTTGGGCGAACTTGACGGCATCCACGTCGGCGCCGGTGACCCCTGAAGCGGGAAGGACCGTCGCGGTCGTCCCTCGGGGCAACGGCGGCAGCGTCTCACCCCGGCCGAAGATCACGCTGCCCAGCCCGAACAGCACCGTGGCCACCAGGACCAGCACCACCAGGTACAGCAGTATCAGTGTCACGCCCTCGATACTGCCTCACGCATGCGACATCTAGCGCGGGCGCAGGGTCACCATGGGCGGGCGGTCGGCCAGTGACACCGACGACACCCGTGGGGTGAAATCGTCACCGTCGGCGTAGAACTGCGTCAGCCCCATGCCCGAATCGGCGATCCCACAGCGTGACAACAGGGTCGCGATGACCTGCCGGCTCATCGACGCCAGCTCGGTCAACGGCCGGTTGCGGTGCGCCCGCACCCCGAGGTTCACCTGGGCGATGGCGTCGAGGCCGAGCCGGTCGTAGGTGTCGACCAGCAGGCCGATCTCGACGCCGTAGCCGGGTGCGAACGGCACTGAGGTCAGCAACTCGCGGGTGCCCGCGTACTCGCCGCCCAGCGGCTGCAACACGCAGTTCAGCTCGGGCCGCAGCGAGGCCAGCAGCGGGCGCGCCACCAGCTCGGTGACCCGGCCGCCACCGTTGGCGTCCTCGCTGCCGCTGACCTTGAGCGGCCGCCGGTAGAAGCCCTTGACCAGGTGCACGCCGTCGGTGGTCAGCAGCGGGCCCAGCAGCTTGGGGACGAACATCGGGTCCGGGTCGATCAGGTCGGAGTCGACGAAGGCGATGATGTCGCCCGTCGTGGCGGCCAGAGAACGCCACAGCACCTCACCCTTGCCCGGCTGCGGCGGGATCTCGGGCAGCGCGACCTCCCGGCTGATCACGCGAGCCCCGGCGGCGAGCGCGCGGATCTCGGTGTCGTCGGTGGAGCCCGAATCGAGCACGATCAGCTCATCGACCAGGCCGCCCAGCAGCGGGGTGATGGTCTCGACGACGGAGGCGACGGTCTCTTCCTCGTTGAGCGCGGGCAGCACCACCGAAACCGTGCGGCCGGCCTTGGCGGCCTCCAACTCCGCGATGGTCCAGCTCGGCCGGTTCCAGCTGTGGTCGGTCAGCCAACGGTGGCCGACGACGCCGTCGGCGACGGACAGATCAGGTAGAGCGGTCATGCCAGTCCCCTCACTGTTCGTGCGGGTGCCCGCACTCCCTGGATCGACGCGACCATTTCCAGCACGCGCCGAGTGGGTCCGACTTCGTGTACCCGAAACATGGCGGCTCCATCCGCAGCGGCCAATGCCGTTGCGGCCAGGGTGCCCTCCAGGCGTTCGGTCAGATCCACACCCAGAGTCTCCCCGACAAAATCCTTGTTGCTCAGCGCCATCAGGACCGGCCATCCGGTATTAACAAGATCTTTTACGTGGCGCAACAAACTAAGACCGTGATGAGTGTTTTTACCGAAATCATGGGTCGGGTCGATCAGGATTCGGTCCCGCGGCACACCCGTTGCTACCGCCCGCTCGGCCGCGGCGGTCACCTCGGCGATGACGTCGTCGACGACACCGCGCTCGGTGATCCCGTAGTTCACCCGGAACGGCCGGGTGCGCGGCACCGCGCCACCGGTGTGTGAGCACACCAGGCCCGCGCCGAACTCGGCCGCCACTTCCGGCAGCCCAGGATCGGCGCCCGCCCAGGTGTCGTTGATCAGGTCGGCCCCGGCCGCGCAGGCCTGTTTGGCCACCGCCGCGCGCCAGGTGTCGACGCTGATCAGCTGATCGGGATAGGTGGCGCGCAGCCATTCGATGAACGGCACGACGCGGGCGATCTCCTCGTCGGCGTCGACGCTGCTGCCGGGCCCGGCTTTGACCCCGCCCACGTCGATCACGTCGGCGCCCTCGTCGATCACCCGTGCCGCCGCAGCCTTGGCGGCGTCGTCGGTGAACGTCGCACCGCGGTCGTAGAACGAGTCCGGCGTCCGGTTGACGATCGCCATGATCAACGCACGGTCAGCCGCGACCGGGCGCCCGCAGAACTGGCCATTGCACGTCGACAACACGCCTCCATAGTGCCTGGTGCGGCTTCCGCGCCGGTTTCCACCTGCGCGGCGCCGCCCCGAGCGCTCCGCCTACTTGGGCCGCTTGCCCGCCGTCACCTCGTCGGGATATTCGGGGTAGAACGGCACATAGCCCTCGTCCCGGCCGGCCAGCACGTACAGCGGGTCCTCGATGTCGGAGCCGTAGCCCTGCTTACGCAGGTCGACTTTCTGGCTCTTGAAGGTCGACGTGTGTGCCAGCTCAGGGACGACGCGGACGAACAGCGGCACTGCGTAGGCCGGCAGGTGCCCGTAGAACGCGTCGGCCAGGGCCTTGCCGTCGAACTCCTTGCCGCCCTTGAGCTGCACCGCGGCCATGCCAGCTCGGCCGCCGGCACCGGGGACCTCGACACCGAACACGGTGCATTCCTCGATCAGCGGATTGCTGGCGACCGCGGCCTCGACCTCGGTGGTGGCCACGTTTTCACCCTTCCACCGGAAGGTGTCGCCGAGGCGGTCGGCGAATGCCGCGTGACCGAGCCCCTGCGACCGCATCAGGTCGCCGGTGTTGAACCAGACGTCACCCTCTTTGAAGGCGTTGCGCACCAGCTTCTTCTCGCTGGCCGCCTTGTCGGTGTAGCCGTCGAACGGCTGCAGGGCATTGACCTTGGACAGCATCAGACCCGGCTCGCCGCGCTTGACCTTGCGCAGGCGGCCGTCGGCGCCGCGGGCCGGCTCTCCGCTGTCGGCGTCGTATTCGACGAACGCGACCGGGCTGGGGCAGATGCCGGTGGACTTGGAGACGTTGAAGACGTTGACGAACGCGGTGTTGCCCTCGCTGGCCGCATAGAACTCGCAGACGCGCGGGATGCCGAACCGTTGGGTGAACTCGTCCCAGATGGCGGGGCGCAGCCCGTTGCCGACGATGACGCGGACCTTGTGCGCGCGGTCGGTCGGTTTGGGCGGCTGGTTGAGCAGGTAGCCGCAGATCTCGCCGATGTAGACGAACGCCGTCGCGCCGTAAGCGATGACCTCGTCCCAGAATCTCGAAGCCGAGAACGACTTGCCCAGGGCCAGCGCGGCACCCGAGTTGAGCGCCGATCCGACCGAGACGGTCAAGGCGTTGTTGTGATAGAGCGGCAGGCAGCAGTACAGCGTGTCGTCGCTGTGCAGCCGCAGGCCCAAGCCGCCGAAGCCGGCCAGGGCACGCAGCCAGCGGTAGTGCGTCATGACGCTGGCCTTGGGCATTCCGGTGGTGCCCGAGGTGAAGATGTAGAAGGCCTTGTCCTTGGCCAGGACCGCCGACGTGCTGGCCGGGTTGGTGGTCGGTGCGGTGGACGCCAGCCGGCGCAGCTCCTCGACGGTGATGAGGCCGTTGGCCTCGGCTCCGCATTCGGTGATGTGCTCGATCAGGTCGGTCTCCGCGACCACGGCGGCCGCGTTGAGCAGACCGATGCTGTGGGCGAGCACCTTGCCGCGCTGGTGGTAGTTGAGCATGCCTGCGACGGCACCGCACTTGACGATGGCCAGCATCAGCAGAACCGCGTCGGGCGAATTGCGCAGCATCACTCCGACCACGTCACCATGGCCGACACCCTTGGCCGCCAGCACGGCCGCGTAGCGGTTGACCGTCTCGTTGGCCTCACGGTAGGTGATCCGCTCGTCGTCGAACTTGAGGAAAACCCGGTCGGCGTACTGGGCCGCACGTTCCTGGAACACCTTGCCGATCGAGGTCTTGGCCGTCGGCCGGGCCATCATTCCGGTGAGCACGCCTCGTGCGATGACCGGCGCATCCATCAGCAGACCGGGTACCTGGCTGGCGAGGTCGAGTAGGCCGACACTGCTCCTGGTGCCCGATTTCTGGTCGGTCATGCGGTCTCCCCCTGCATGTTGTTATGGGTCTCGAGATGGCTCTCGTGTGGCCAACACCATAACCGCGCTGGTAACCGCCGTTACCGCCGGTTCTAGGTAAGCGCTTCGCACACGTCGAGCGCAGCGGCGACCTCGTCGACGACGATCAACCTGTCCAGGGCCTGGCTGCTCACGTAGCCCGAGTCGAGGAGCCCACGCAGCCAAGTCAACAATCCGTCGTAGTGACCGAACGGATCGAGCAGCACGACGGGTTTATCGTGCATGCCGAGATAACCGGCGGTCCATGCTTCGAAGAACTCTTCCAATGTGCCGATGCCGCCGGGCAGGGCGATGAAGGCGTCGGAGCGGTCCTCCATCACCTTCTTGCGTTCCCGCATGGTGTCGGTGACCACGAGCTCTGCGGCGTCGACATCGGCGAGTTCACGGTGTACGAGCGCCTTGGGGATCACTCCGACGGTGCGGCCGTTGGACGAACGTGCGGCCCGGGCGACCGCGCCCATCGCCGAGACGTTGCCGCCGCCGGAGACCAACGTCCACCCGCGCTTGGCGATGGCCACGCCGACCTCACTGGCCAGCGCCAGCAGCTCGGGATGGGTGGGCCCCGAAGCGCAATAGACACACACCGCAAACTCGCGGTCAGATTCACCGGACACGTACCCAAACTAAAGGGTGCTGGTGACCTTCGATGACGGGTGGGCGATGTTCGCCGGGGCAATGGACTCAGCCGCGCCTGGCGAGGGAGACTGAACTGAACGCGGAGGGACGATCCTGGTGAGTGACGATGTCGATCAGCCGGCACGGCTGAGCCGCGAGTTCATCTTGGATACCGCGATCGAGCTGATCGATCGTGATGGCCTGACGAAACTGACCATGCGCCGGCTGGGTGCGGCCTGCGGTGTCGAGGCGATGGCGCTCTACCGCTACGTACACAGCCGGGGCGATCTGCTGACCGGAGTCGTCAACCACATCGTCGACCGCCTCTATGCCGATCAGCTCGCCGCGCGGCGACAGGAGGACGGCTGGCAGGACTTCTTGCTCCGACTCGGCCACGGCGTACGCCAGATCGCCATCGACCATCCCGAGGTGTTCCCGCTGGTGGCGACGGAGGCTCCCGAGGCGCCCTGGGTGCGACCACCATTGCGCAGCCTGCGCTGGATGGAGACGTTTCTGGAGACACTGCTCTCCTACGGGTTCAGTGACAACGCCGCGGTGGCCGCATACCGGACGTACACCACGTTCCTGGTGGGGCAGCTGCTGCTCGAGGTTTCCGCGCGCGGGGTCGCGCTGAGTCCCGACGAGGCCGTTCTCGACGACGAACCGCGCCCCGACACGTCGCTGGCCGACTACCCCAACCTGCGCCGGCTGCAACCGATGCTGGCCGAGGACCACAGTTCCGACGAGTTCGAGGAAGCGATGGAAGCCATGCTCGATCGGATCGAGACCTGGTTGCCTCATCCCTGATCAGGACCATGATCACTCGTGTTTACATCGTAAACACAGGCGGTTATGCTCGGTTTCATCGTGGAATCGAACCAGCAAGATCACGAACTGCACTGGACAGTTCACACCGTTCCCGGAGGCCTCATCGTGCAGGTCTTCGGACAGGCCGATGCCCACAACGAATCCGACTGGCAACGCATGCTCGACGAGGCCGCTGCCGCGACGCCCGAATCCTCGACCCTCGTCGTCGACGCCGGATCACTGGACTTCATGGGCTGCGGGGCGCTGCTCGCGCTGGCCAAGAAGACCGCCGACTGCCGCGCACAGGGAGTCACTGTGCGGGTCGTCCTCCGTCAGCCGAGTGTCCTGCGAGTCATCTCCAAGTGCGGCATGGACGACGCGGTGTCGGCGCACCCGGACGTCAATTCGGCGCTGAACGGCCACCATCCGCCATAGGATCCGATGGATGGCTGTCGACTGGGTGATCGCACCACGTGACCGCGTATTCGATGGCCTCGAGGCCGGCCTGCAGGAGCGCTGCGGCGCCGCTCTCCTCGGACCGTCCGGCGTCGGCAAGACCTCGCTGATTCGCTCCGCCGCCGAACATCTCGCAAGCGATTTCCGTCGGGTGGTGTGGGTTACCGGCACCGAATCGGCCGCGGCGGTTCCGTTCGCGGCGGTGGCGCACCTGATCGACATTCCTTCGGCGGGACGAACCGCCGACGTGCTTCGGTCCGCACGTGAGACGCTCGGGACCGGGCTGCTGGTCGTCGTCGACGACGCACATCTGCTGGATCGCTTGTCCGCGGCCCTGGTGTATCAACTCGCGGTCAGTGGGGCGGCGAAACTCATCGTCACCGCATCCGCGGAAGACGCACCCGACGACGTCGCGGCATTGTGGGACGACGGCGTGGTGAACCGGGTCGAGATGACACCGCCGGGCCACGACGACGCCCGACTGGCCGATCAGGTGACCGCGTTTCTGTCCGATCTGCCTGACGGAGCCGTCGCCGTGCTCCGGCAGTTGTCGGTGCACGATCCGCTGTCACTGGCCGATTTGACGGCGCTGACCAGCGCCGAGGCCGTGCAGCAGGCACAAGAGTGCGGCATAGTGCGGGTGGAGGACGCCAGGGCCCACTGCGTGCACCCGCTGTTTCTCAGCGCGATGCGCGCCACCATCGGCGGGCCCGGGCTGCGACGGTTACGCACCACCCTGGTCGAGCGCCTGTCGACGACGTCCCAGCCGACCGTGGTGGACCGGTTGCGGGTGGCGGTGCTCGCGCTCGACAGTGACGTGCACCTGCCGACGGACGAACTCGTGAGCGCCGCGACCGAGGCGCTTCGGTTGGGCGACCTGGAACTGAGTGAGCGACTGGCGCGAGCCGCGACAGCCACGCACCCCGATTTCACGGGCCTGCTCACCCTGGCCTACGCACTCGCCTGGCAGGGCCGCGGCCGTGAGGCCGATGCCGTTCTGGGCCAGATCGACCCGGCCGGCCTGTCCGAACATCAGCTGATGGCGTGGGCGCTGCCACAAGCTGCCAATCAGTTCTGGATGCTCTCGGAACCCGAACGTGCCACCGCGTTCTTGCGTTCCACCCGCCGCCGGGTGTCCACTCCGCAGGCCCAGTCCACACTCGACGCCCTGGCGGCCACTTTCGCCATGAATGCCGGTACGCCCCAACGAGCCCTGGGTCTCGCATTGGAAGTGCTGGACTCCCCCGCCGCAGATGACACCGCCATCGGTTGGGCGAGCTCGACGGCAGCGCTCAGTTGCGCGCGGATCGGCCAGTTCGAGCGGGTGGATGCGATGGCAGCGCGTGCGCTGGCAGCTGGACACCCCGGCCTGTTGCGGTTCACCAGCGGCTTCGGCCAGACCACGGCGCTACTGATGTCCGGACGGCTGGACCAGGCCACGGACACGGCCAAGGCGATCACCGATTTCACCCAGCTGCTGCAGCCCGGACGCTCCATCGGCGAGGTGTTGATGGCTGACGTGTTTCTGGTCCGCGGAAATCACGACGAGGCAATTGTGTTGCTGCGCAAGGCAGCCGCCGCACTGGCGCCGACCGGATATTCCTGGGGACCGCTGGCCTGGATGTTGTTGGCCCAGGCGCTCGGTCAGCGAGGCATGCCCGTCGAGGCCGGAAAGGCGCTGTCCCGGGCGGAATCCCGGCACGGGCTCAAGTCGATGTTGTTCGCACCGGAGTTGGCGCTGGCCCGAGCCTGGACCTGCAGTGCCCGCAAGGATTCGGTGGGTGCGGTCACCGCCGCTCGCGAAGCCGCCAAGGCCGCTGAGCGTGGCGGTCAATTCGCGGTGATGCTGCGGGTGTTGCACGACAGCGTGCGACTCGGCGACACCCGAGCGGTCGATGCGCTGGCGCGCGTGGATCTGGATTGCGTGTTCGGGCAACTGACGCTGGCGCACGCGCAGGCACTGAGCGCCGGGGACAGCGCAGCGTTGCGCGACGTGTCGGCGCGGTACCGCGACGCCGGGATGCTCGCGGCCGCCGAGGACGCCGCGCAGCAGGCGTGCGCCTGACATTTCCCGCTCGGCAGCTGGCCACGCCGACATTAGAATGCGCAGTTGAACCGCACGATCTTCAGGGGGCTAGATGAACCAGCTCGTCGCGCACACAGACGCGATTACCGGCCTGCAAAACATCGTCGGCGGCGTCAGTGAAGACATCAACAGCTTCAAGAGCTCGTTCTCCGGCCCGTCAGACCTCGCGTCCAGTCACGGCACCATCGGTTTCCCCATGCAGAACGCCCTCGACGGGGCGTCGTCTGCGCGTAACGGCGCGCTGGGTGCGACGCAGGTGGCCGCAAGCAGAATGTCCGAATTGCTCGGAAAGGCTTCTCAGGCGTACGCCCGCGGTGACCTGGATGCCGCCGAGCGGCTCAAAGCCCAGGCCGATGCGCTCGGCGGAGGAAAGTCCGCGGCGGGTGGCGGCGCGGGCGGCTCCGAAGCCGCGAGCTCAGGAGCGGGCGGGGCCGGCCAGGTGATGGGTCAGTTCAGCCAGATGGCCGGCCAGATGATGCAGTCGGTCACCCAGCCGCTGCAGGGGCTGGCCCAGGCGGTGACACAGGTGCCGCAGCAGGCGATGCAGGGTGTGCAGGGCATCGTCGAAGCTGCCATGCAGGCCGGGGGTGGCGGCGGCGAGGCTGCCTTGGCCGCCGGTGGCACGGGCGCCGAGGAGGCTGTCAAAGCCGCCGACCATCAGGGTGCCGGCGACGGCAGAGACGACGCCCAAGACGGCGAGAAGAAGGACGACGCCGACCATCGCAAGCACGAAGGTGAGCGCGCCCCGGTGGCCGAGGCCGGTACCGCCGCGGAGCGCAGTTATGAGCAACTCGCCGGCCGTGCCTGGGCCGGGGCGACAGCTGAGGACGGCTTCGGCGTCGGCCCGGTGCCCACTCAGGTGCACAACATCAACCCGAGACGTCAGTAGCACCCAACTCGCCGGCGTCCAGCCGCAGCCACCGCTCGATACCGATCGCTTCCAGGAATCGTTCGTCGTGGCTGACCACCACGAACGCGCCCCGGTAGGCGTTCAGCGCCGATTCCAGCTGCCCGACGCTGACCAGATCCAGATTGTTGGTCGGCTCGTCCAACAGCAACAGTTGGGGCGCCGGCTCGGCGTAGAGCACGCACGCCAGCGTCGCCCGCAACCGCTCCCCGCCCGACAACGCGCCCACCGGCAAGTGGATGCGATCACCCCGAAACAGGAACTGCGCCAACAGATGCATGCGCCGGGTGTGCGACAGACTCGGTGCGGCGGCCGCCAAGCTCTCGGCCACGGTCCGGTCCTCGTCCAGCAGGTCCAGCCGTTGCGACAGGGTGGCGATCCGCCCGACGGCTCGTTGCACCGTCCCCGAGTCAGGTTCGAGTTCGCCGTCGATGATCCGCAGCAGAGTCGACTTGCCCGCGCCGTTGGGACCGGTCAGCGCAATCCGCTCCGGACCGCGGATGGACAGATCGATACCGTTGTCGGCGAACAGCTTCCGGCCGCCGCGGCTGATCTGTAACCCTTCTCCGGCGAAGACCGTCCGGCCGGCAGGCACCACGGTGTCGGGTAGATCGAGCACTATCACCAAGGCGTCACGCAAAGCCCGTTCGGCTTCGTCCAGCCGGGCGCGGGCATCGTCGACCCGCTTGGCGTGCACATCGTCGGCGCGGGCCGCCGATTCCTGCGCATCACGTTTGAGCTTGCCCGCCACGATCTTCGGCAGCCCGGCGTCCTTGAGGTTGCGCGCCGCGTTCGATGAGCGGCGGGCGGCCCGTTCCCGCGCTTCCTGCATCTGCCGCTTCTCGCGCCTGAGCTGTTGTTCGGCGTTGCGGATGTTGCCCTCGGCCACCGCCTGCGCGGCCTCCACCGTCTCCTGGTATGCGGTGAAATTGCCTCCGTAGAAGATCATTTCACCGCGGTACAGCTCGGCGATCTGATCCATCCGATCCAGCAGTACCCGGTCGTGGCTGACCACCAGCAGGCACCCGGTGTAGCTGTCGAGGGCGTCGTACAGGCGGTGCCGGGCTGCACTGTCCAGGTTGTTGGTTGGCTCGTCGAGCAGCAGCACACCGGGCCGCTTGAGCAGTTGGGCCGCGAGCCCCAGCGAGACCACTTCCCCGCCGGACAACGTGCCCAACCGGCGGTCCAGCGCCAAGCCGTCCAGACCGAGCCGGTCGAGCTGGGCGCGGGAGCGCTCCTCGATATCCCAGTCATCGCCGATGGTGGTGAACACCTCGTCGCTGGCGTCACCGTCGGCCAGCGCCGCGAGCGCGTCGAGCACCGGAGCGATCCCCAGCACCGCGGCCACGGTGAGATCGGCAGTGAACGGCAGGCTTTGGGGCAGGTAGCCGACCAACCCGTCTGCGACGACGGACCCCGCCGACGGGCGGTATTCGCCGGCGATCAGCTTGAGCAGCGTGCTCTTGCCGGCGCCGTTGGGCGCGACCAGCCCGGTACGGCCGGGCCCGACGGAAAACGACAGGTCCGAGAACAGCTCGACGTCATCGGGCCAGGCAAAAGACAAATGGGAACAGACAATAGACATGCTGGTACTCCAAGGTGATGCGGGCAGCAGACCCCGCATTGAGGGACAGGAACGAATCAACTCGCGGGATCACCCGGAGATGTCGTCGTCTCCCAGCATGTTTTCGGCCCACCTCGGTTGACAGCAGATGCGTGTTCCATAGTACGCATTCAGGCAAGGCGATTTATGTTCAGTAACTTCCGCGCAGCCGATCCAGTTGTCGCCGTTCACGTTTCGTGGGCCGCCCGGCTCCTCGGTCACGGACCGGCACTGACGCCATCATCTCTTTGGGTGGCGGTGGCGGGCTGCGGTCGATCAGGCATTCCGAAGCCACGGACGGCCCTACCCTTTTCGCGATGGGCCGGATCACCTCGACGATCCGTTCTCGGCCGTCCAACCGGACCCGCACCTCGTCGCCGGGGCTCACGTGCTGCGCCGGTTTGGCGGGCACGTTGTTGACCCGGACGTGGCCGCCGCGGCAGGCAGCCGCCGCAGCGGACCGGGTCTTGGTGATGCGCACGGCCCAGATCCAGCTGTCGACACGAACGGAGCTCATGTCAGATAGCGCCTCAGCATGTCGGTGACGGCGGTGATCTGGGCGACCTCCACCCGTTCGTCGACCTTGTGGGCCAGGTTGGGATCACCTGGGCCGTAGTTCACGGCCGGGATGCCGAGCGCCGCGAAGCGAGAAACGTCGGTCCAGCCGTATTTGGCGCGTACCTGGCCCCCGGCCGCGGCCACCAGGGCGGCAGCAGCCGGTTTGGCCAGCCCGGGCAGGGCGCCGGCTGCGGCGTCGGTCAAGTCGATGGTGACGTCGAGCCCGTCGAACACCTCGTGTACGTGGGCGACGGCCTGCTCGACGCTTCGGTCGGGGGCGAACCGGAAGTTGACGGTCACCGAGGCTGCGTCGGGGATGACGTTGCCGGCGATGCCGCCGTCGATGCGCACCGCCGACAGCCCTTCCCGGTAGACGCAGCCGTCGATGTCGACGCTGCGGGGCTGGTATGCCGTCAACCGGTCCAGCACGGCGCCCAGTTTGTGAATCGCGTTGTCGCCCAGCCAGGATCGCGCTGAGTGCGCGCGGGTGCCGGTGGCACTGACGACGACGCGGATGGTGCCCTGGCAGCCGGCTTCGATGAAGCCGCCGGACGGTTCGCCGAGGATCGCGACGTCGGCCTGCAGCCAGTCGGGCAGCTCACGCTCGATGCGGCCCAGCCCGTTGGCGCTGGACTCGATCTCCTCGCAGTCGTACATCATCAGGGTGATGTCGTGGCTCGGCTCGGCGATGGTGGCCGCCAGGTGCAGGAACACCGCGTCACCGGATTTCATGTCCGAGGTGCCGCAGCCCCACAGCTCACCGTTGGCCATGTGGCTGGGAACGTTGTCGGCGATGGGCACGGTGTCGATGTGTCCGGCCAGCATCACCCGCGAGGAACGGCCCAGGTGGGTGCGGGCCAGCACGGCGTCGCCGTTGCGGATCACCTCGAACCACGGCGCCTGCACCCGCAGGGCGGCTTCGATCTCGTCGGCGATGCGGCGCTCATGGCGGGATTCGCTGGGGATGTCCACCAGCGCAGCGGTCAGCGCGATCGGATCGGCACGCAGGTCTAGCCCCATGGCCGTCCACGGTAGTCCAGTAACCTAGGCCAACGTGACTGCAGCATCTGGCGTCGGCCTGGCCACCATCACCGCCGACGGGACCGTCCTGGACACCTGGTTTCCCGCCCCTGAGCTGAGCGGCTCCGGCGAGGCCGGCACGGTGAAGCTCACGGGTGACGATGTCCCCGCCGAGTTCGCGGGCCTGACCGGTCCCGACGCAGACCGCGGCGTCGAGGTGGTGGCGGTGCGGACCACCATCGCCTCACTCGAGGACAAGCCGGTCGATACGCATGACGTCTGGCTGCGACTGCACCTGCTCTCCCACCGGTTGGTGGCCCCGCACGGCGCCAACTTGGACGGCATCTTCGGTCTGCTGGCCAATGTGGTGTGGACCAACTTCGGCCCGTGCGCGGTGGAGGGATTCGAGACCGTGCGGGCCAAGCTGCGGCGGCGCGGCGCAGTAGCCGTGTACGGCATCGACAAGTTCCCCCGCATGGTCGACTACGTGACCCCGTCGGGCGTGCGTATCGCCGACGCCGACCGGGTCCGGCTGGGCGCTCACCTGGCCTCGGGCACCACGGTCATGCACGAGGGTTTCGTGAACTTCAACGCCGGCACGCTGGGCACCTCGATGGTCGAGGGCCGGATCTCGGCCGGTGTGGTCGTCGACGACGGCTCCGATGTCGGCGGTGGCGCATCGATCATGGGCACGCTGTCCGGTGGCGGCAAAGAGGTGATCAAGGTGGGCAAGCGTTGCCTGCTGGGCGCCAACTCCGGCCTGGGCATCTCGCTGGGCGATGACTGCGTGGTGGAAGCCGGGCTCTATGTCACCGGTGGCACCAAGGTGATCACTGCTGACGGGCAGACCACCAAGGCCGTCGAGCTGTCCGGGGCCAACAACCTGCTGTTCCGGCGCAACTCACTGTCCGGCGCGGTCGAGGTCGTAAAGCGTGACGGCACCGGCATCACGCTCAATGAGGCGCTACACGCCAACTAGCTTCTATCGGCCGCCGAACGTCGGCTTGTGTATCAAAATTCGTCAAGATCTGACACACAAGCCAATGTTCGGGCTTCAGGCCGCTCTAGGTGCAGGGAATCCCGTGCGGGCCACCGATCCAGTGACCAGGCGGTGACTGCCAGGGGCACCACTTCTTGATCTGCCCTGGTGGGACGTTCGGGACCGGATTCCAGTCGACCCAGCCCGGACCGGGAACCCACGGAATACGGGGGCCGGGGTCAGCTTGCGCTGAAGCCGCGCCCAACCCGAGGGACCCGGCGCCCAGGGCACCGGCGATCATTGCTGTTCCCACGATCTTCTTGAGATTCACGTGTGACCTCCAAACATCGGCAGGTTGACGTGCGCTTTCTAACCCCTCTATCGCCCAAGCTACGCCTTTTGTTACCACGCCGACGGAGCCGGCCAGGAACTGTCAGCCCTGTCGGGCCAATTCCTTTTTCATCACCTTGCCCATGGCGTTGCGGGGCAGGCTGTCGACCAACCGAACTTCGCGGGGCCGTTTGTGTGCCGAAAGTTGTTGAGCGACAAAATCGATCAGCACTTCGGGCGTGGCAGTGCCGACGACGAACGCGACGATGCGTTGCCCGAGGTCCTCGTCGGGCACGCCGACGACCGCCACCTCGTCCACCTCGTCGTGGCCCAGCAGCACGGTCTCGATCTCACCGGCACCGATCCGGTAGCCGCCCGATTTGATCAGGTCCACCGATTCTCGCCCGACTATGCGGTGCATGCCGTCGGCGTCGATGACCGCGACGTCTCCGGTGCGGTACCAGCCGTCGGCGTCGAACGCCTCGGCGGTGGCCTCCGGCCGGTTCAGGTAACCGTCGAACACCATGGGGCCCTTGATCTGTAGCCGGCCGATGGTTTCCCCGTCGTGCGGCACCGGGGCGCCGTCGTCGTCGACGAGCCGGGTCTGTACCCCGGTCAACGGCAGCCCGACCCAGCCGGGCCTTCGTTCCCCGTCGACCCGCGTGCTCAGGGTGATCAGCGATTCGGTGCTGCCGTAACGCTCCACCGGCGCGTGGCCCGTCAGCCGCACCAGCTCGTCGAACACCGGCACGGGGAGCGGCGCGCTGCCGGAGACCAGGAGCCGCGCGGAGGACAAAGCCAGCGCGGAGTCGAGATCCTTGACCACCCGGGACCACACCGTGGGAACCCCGAAGTACAGCGTGCCCTGGGCCTGCGCGTACGCGGCCGGTGTCGGTTTCCCGGTGTGGACGAAGCGGTTTCCGATCCGCAGCGAGCCGAGCAGACCCAGCACCAGGCCATGCACATGGAACAGCGGCAGACCGTGCACCAAGGTGTCCTCGGCGGTCCACTGCCAGGCTTGTGCCAGTGCGTCGATGTCGTCGGCGATGGCCTGGCGGCTGATCGGCACACCCTTGGGCGCCCCGGTGGTTCCGGAGGTGTACATGATGATCGCCGTCGAAGCCGGCGAGGGCTCGGGATAGCGGTGCCAGCTCCGGGCGTGCAGCCGCACCGGGATGTGCGGCAGCCCCTCGGTCTCGTCGGGCCGCTCCCCCAGCCAGGCCTGGGCGCCCGAGTCGGTGAGGATGTGCCGGCGTTCCGCGGTGCCGACGTCGGCGGGGACGGGGACGACGGGTACGCCGGCGATCAGGCAACCGATGATGGCGAGGACCGTGGTCGGGGTGGGTGTCGCCAGGACGGCGACCCGGCGGGCGACAGCGACACGCTCAGCCACCGAGGTGGCGGCGCCGACGAGGTCACTGCGGCTCAGTACGGTCCCGTCGATGGTGACGGCGTCGGCGAGTTCGGCGCCCGCGGCGACGGCTGCGGGGTTCAAGGAGGCCAGCAACACCCTTGTGAGGCTACCGTCGGGGGCTATGGGCACAGCAGCTGGACGCGACCGTGACGACTCGGGCCGGCCGCGCAGCACCCGCCCGCGCGACGCGCTCGGCCGGCCGTTGCCCTACGGCAGTGAAGGCGTCGAACGGATCCCCGATGACCTGGAGCTCTCGCCGGCCGAAACGCTCGCCTACGCGCAGGATCTGCTCGACCGGGGTCAGGCGTTCGGCGCCCACGAAGTGCTCGAGGCGGCGTGGAAGAGCGGCCCCGAGCACGAGCGTGCGCTCTGGCAGGGGCTGGCGCAGCTGGCCGTGGGCATCACCCATGTGCAGCGCGGCAATCGGACCGGTGCGGCCGCCCTGTTACGACGCGCGTCGGCGCGGTTGTCGCTGGTCGAAACGCCGGCGCCTTACGACGTCGACGTGGCGCATCTGATCGCGTACGCCGACGCTCTGGCCGAGGACGTCGATCGGGGCGAGGTCGAAGTCCAGCGGTTAGGCACCCGCCTGACAGCGGCTATCCGGCGCACCGCAACCCGCGAGGTGTATCGGAACGACTGGTTGACGCTGCGCGAGGACGAGATCGTCCGACCCGACGGCAGCCCCGGCATCTACGCCGTGGTGGACAAGCCGACCTATGCCCTGGTGATCCCGTATGCCCCTGAGCCAGACCGGTTTCACCTCGTCGAGCAGTTCCGCTATCCGCTGGGCCTGCGGCGCTGGGAGTTCCCGCAGGGCACCGCTCCCGAACAACAACATCTCGCACCGGAAGCCTTGGCCCACCGCGAGTTACGTGAGGAGACCGGGCTGCGGGCCGAGAACATGGAGCGCCTCGGTCAGCTCGACGTGGCGGCCGGGATGAGCAGCCAGCGCGGGTGGGTGTTCCTGGCGACCGGGCTCAGCGAGGGCGAGCACGAACGCGAGCACGAGGAACAGGACATGCACAGCGCGTGGTTCACCCGCGCTGAAGTTGAGCGGATGATCCGCGACGGTGAGATCACCGATGCGCAGACCATTGCCGCGTGGACCTTTCTCATGTTGCGCACCAGCGACTTTCGCCGTTGACATCAACTTAGGTTGAGGTTCTACGGTCGAGCACGTGACCCAATCAGAGGTAATTGTCGACCAGGTCGTTCTTCGGGACGGCTTCGTTCCGCTGATCGATATCAGCAGCGCAGGCAATGGAGACCAACGCCAACGCCAGGCCGTGGCCGAGGCCATCGGCCGGTGTTGTGAAACCAGTGGGTTTCTGCTGCTCGCCGGTCACGGGGTAACCGACGACGTCATCGAAGACGTCAATCGGGCGCTACGCGAATTCTTCTCGCTGCCACAAGCCGGAAAGGAGCGCGTCGGCGCGGACCCTGCCGATCCACTGGCCCGCGGATACAGCAGCGCGGGCAACCTAGCCGCCACGAATGACGGTGCCGATACCGCGACCGAGCACCAAACACCGGACCAGGTCGAGAAATTCGTGTACTTCCCGCTCGGCAGCCCGGAGGGGTTCGATGGCCCCGGATGGCCCGAGGTGCCGGGGTTCCGTGCAGCCTACGAACGCTATTACGACGAGATGGCGGCCCTGGCCACCGAGTTGTCCCGACTGTTCGCCTTGGCCCTCGGGCTGCGCGAAGACTGGTTCGATGGGTTCATAGACCGACACAACTCCAATCTGATGGCCAACCACTATCCCGCTGACGATCAACCGGAGGGCCACATCCGGCTGAGCCAGCACAGTGACTGGGGCAACCTGACCATCCTGCTGCAGGACGAAACTCAAAGCGGGCTACAGGTTCGGGGCGATCAGGGCGAGTGGCTCGACGTGCCCGTGGTGCCGGGATCGTTCGTCATCAACATCGGTGACCTGTTGGCCCGGTGGACCAACGATCGATGGGTCAGCACGGTGCACCGCGTGGTGAGCACCGGAGCACCCACCGCCGAACGGTTCAGTCTCCCGTTCTTTCACCAACCCAACTTCGACGCGGTGATCGAGTGCATCCCTACCTGCGCTTCAGCGGACGATCCACCGCGTTATGACCCGGTGGTGTCCGGGCCGTACCTGCTCAACAAGTTCAAGATCGCCTATGACCTGAGTGCCGACTGAGGCCGAGACCTCAATGCCGCTCGGCCAAGGCCCGCAGGAAGAACATCAGATTGGCCGGGCGCTCGGCCAACCGCCGCACGAAGTAGCCGTACCACTCGTTGCCGAACGGAACGTACACGCGCACATGGTTGCCCGCCTCGGCCAGCCGGCGCTGTTCGGCATCGCGGATGTTGTAGAGCATCTGGTACTCGAAATCGTCCACGCCGCGGCCGAATTCGCCGGCCAGGTTCGGCACCGCCTCGATGATCACCGGGTCATGTGACGCCACCATCGGATAGCCCGATCCGGCCATCAGGATCCGCAGGCAGCGCAGATAGGAGTCGGTGACGTCGGTCGCGTCCCGGTAGGCCACCGAGGCAGGCTCGTCATAGGCGCCTTTGCACAGCCTGATCCGGGCTCCCGCCGCCGCAAACTCACGACAGTCGGCTTCGGTCCGATGTAGGTAAGCCTGCAGAACCGTGCCCAGCCAGTCGAATTCGGTGCGTAAGTCCCGCACGATCGACAGGGTCGAGTCGGTGGTGGTGTGGTCCTCGGCGTCCACCGTCACCCAGGCACCTACTTCGCGGGCCTTGACGCAGATGGTGTGCGCATTCTCGTAGGCGATCTTCTCGCCGTCCCGGGGCAACGCTTGCCCGAGCGCCGAGAGTTTGAGCGACACTTCCAGCGGCCGCACTGGCGCGTGAGCATCGCCGAGGCGCGACAGCCCGTCGAGCAGGGTTAGATAGGCCCGCACGGTGCGGTCGGCGTCCTCGTTGCTCGTGGTGTCCTCACCGAGATAGTCGACCGACACGAACCGGCCTGAATCTCGCAGCGCCCCAACGGTGTCGAGCGCATCAGGCACGGTCTCGCCTGCGACGAACCGGTCGACCACCTTGCGGGTGATCGGGAGCCGTTCGGCGGTGTGGCGTAGCCGCGATGAGCGCGAGGCGGCCAGGATCGTGGGGCGCGCCACCCGCTGAAAAACGCCCATCTCAGGCCTCCATGTGCGGGTAGGTGTGGTTGGTGGGCGGCACGAAGGTTTCCTTGATGGAGCGGGCCGAGGTCCAGCGCAGCAGGTTCAGCGCAGATCCGGCCTTGTCGTTGGTGCCCGAGGCCCGCGACCCGCCGAATGGCTGCTGGCCGACCACGGCCCCGGTCGGTTTGTCGTTGACGTAGAAGTTGCCTGCCGCGTTGCGCAACCGATCGGCCGCGGTGAGCACCGCGGAGCGATCGTCGGCGATCACCGCGCCGGTCAGTGCGTAGCGGGCACCGGTGTCGACGACGTCGAGGATCCGCTCGTAGTCCGCGTCGGGGTAGACGTGCACGGCCAGGATCGGTCCGAAGTATTCGGTGGAGAACGCCTCGTCGGTCGGGTCGTCGGAGAGCAGCACGGTGGGCCGCACGAAATAGCCTTCGCTGTCGTCGTATTCGCCGCCGGCCGCGATGGTGACGCCTGCGGCGCCCTTGGCCCGTTCGATCGCCGCGACGTTCTTGGCGAAGGCGCGGTCGTCGATCACGGCTCCGCCGTAGTTGGTCAGGTCGGTGACGTCGCCGTACTGAAGCTCCGAGGTGGCGGAGAGGAAGTCGTCGCCCATCTGGTTCCAGACCGAGCGCGGGATGAAGGCCCGGGAGGCCGCTGAGCACTTCTGGCCCTGGTAGTCGAAGGCGCCGCGAATCAGGGCCGTGCGCAACACGTCGGGGCGGGCCGAGGCGTGTGCGACGATGAAGTCCTTGCCACCGGTCTCGCCGACCAGCCGCGGATAGGTGTGGTAGCGGTCGATGTTCGCACTCACCTCGCGCCACAGGTGCTGGAACGTGGCGGTCGACCCGGTGAAGTGGATGCCGGCCAGTCGCGGATCGGCCAGTGCCACATCAGAAACCGCGATTCCGTCGCCGGTCACCAGGTTGATCACCCCGGGTGGCAACCCGGCGGCCTCGAGCAGCTGCATGGTCGCATATGCCGCGAAAGTCTGGGTGGGTGAGGGCTTCCACACCACGGTGTTGCCCATCAGGGCGGGCGCGGTGGGCAGATTGCCCGCGATCGCGGTGAAATTGAACGGCGTGATGGCGTAGACGAAGCCTTCCAGCGGCCGGTGGTCGGTGCGGTTCCACACACCGGGGCTGCTGATCGGCTGCTGCGCCAGGATCTGGCGGGCGAATGCGACGTTGAACCGCCAGAAGTCGATCAGCTCGCAGGGCGCGTCGATTTCGGCCTGGTAGGCGGTCTTGGACTGGCCGAGCATGGTGGCCGCGGCGATCTTCTCCCGCCACGGCCCGGACAGCAGGTCGGCTGCCCGCAGGAACACCGCGGCGCGTTCGTCGAACGGCATCGCGGCCCAGTCGTGTTTGGCGGCCAGTGCGGCGTCGATGGCCGCGGTGGCGTCGGTGTGTTCGGCGTTGGTCAGGGTGCCCAGCCGGGCGCTGTGGCAGTGCGGCTGCACCACGTCGATGCGTGTGCCGTTGCCCATGGTGTGTTTGCCGCCGATGACGTGCGGCAGGTCGATCGGAGCCCCGGCGAGTTCAGAGAGCCAGGTGGTGAGGCGGGTGCGTTCGCCCGAGCCCGGTGCGTAGTCGTGGACCGGCTCGTTGGCCGGTAGCGGCACGTTGGTGATGGCGTCCATGTCTCAAGAATCCCTGACGTGACCCGCGCAACACTTGTCCGAATCGACAAGGCTTGGCACCTTGCTCAGTAGAATCAGACAACATGCGGACAATAGGCGTGAGCCTGGGTCAATTGCTGTTGGCCCTGGATGCCACGCTGGTCCGGTTGGTGCAGGCACCCCGCGGGCTCGACCTGCCGGTGGCCTCGGCGGCCCTGATCGATTCGGACGACGTGCGCCTGGGTCTGGCCCCGTCCGCGGGTGCGGCCGATGTGTTCTTCCTGCTCGGGGTCTCCGAAACCGATGCCCTGCGCTGGGTCGAACAGCAGAGTGCACGTCGGGCCCCGACGGCGATCTTCATCAAGAAACCGTCGGACGCCGTCATCGAACGGGCGGTCGCCGCGGGTACCGCGCTGGTTGCCGTCGACCCGCGGGCCCGCTGGGAGCGGCTCTACCGGCTGGTCAACCACGTCTTCGAGCACCACCGTGACGGCGCGCTGCACGATTCGGGCACGGACTTGTTCGGTCTGGCCCAATCGGTGGCCGAACGGACGCACGGCATGGTCAGCATCGAGGACGCCCAGTCGCACGTGCTGGCCTACTCGGCGTCCAGCGACGAGGCCGACGAGTTGCGGCGCCTGTCGATTCTCGGCCGGGCCGGGCCGCCGGAGCATCTGGCCTGGATCGCCCAGTGGGGCATCTTCGACGCGCTGCGTTCCCGACCGGAGGCGGTGCGGGTGGCCGAGCGTCCCGAGCTCGGGCTGCGGCCCCGGCTGGCGATCGGCATCTTCGCTCCGGCCGTCGATGAGCGCCGGGCCCCCGCGTTCGTCGGCACCATCTGGGTGCAGCAGGGCAGCCGCCCGTTCGCCGACGATGCCGAAGACATCTTGCGCGGGGCCGCCGTGCTGGCCGCCCGCATCATGGCGCGGTTGGCTGCCGCTCCGTCCACGCATGCGGTGCGGGTGCAGGAACTACTGGGATTGGGCGACACCGACGCCCCGGTAGAGGTGGAGCTGATCGCCCGGGAGCTCGGCGTGCCGGCCGACGGTCGGGCCGCGGTGATCGGCTTCGACAGCGCTTCCTCGTCCGGTCGGCTGGCCGATGTATTGGCGTTGAGTGCCAGCGCTTTTCGCCATGACGCGCAGATGGCTTCGGTGGGTTCGCGGGTCTACGTGTTGTTCCCCAGCACCGGTAAAGCGGTGACGTCGTGGGCGCGGGGCACCGTGGCGGCGCTGCGTGCCGAGCTGGGGTTGCAGCTGCACGCCGTGATCGCAAGTCCAGTTGCCGGGTTGGCCGGCGCTGCGACTGCGCGCGCCGACGTGGATCGCGTACTCGACACCGCCGAGCGCCATCCCGGAACCCTGGCGGTGGTCACCTCCCTGGCCGAGGCTCGCACCACGGTGCTGCTCGACGAGATCGTCACCGCGATCGCCGCCGACGAGCGCTTGATCGACCCGCGGGTGCGGACGTTGCGCGCTGACGAACCGGGGCTGGCCGAGACCCTCGGCGTGTACCTGGATTGCTTCGGTGATGTGGCCGCGGCGGCGCAGCATCTGCATGTGCATCCCAACACGGTGCGCTACCGGATCCGCCGGGTCGAACAACTGCTGGGAGCCTCGCTGGGCGATGCCGACGTGCGGCTGTTGCTGGCGTTGAGTCTGCGCGCCACGGCCTGAATGCTGTCCATCGTTCGGTTGACATACGAATCAGCCGTGAAGCCGTCGCGCAGCAAGATCCGGCGCGGCACCGTAGAGCCATGACCACCGAAGCGGTTCAGCAGGAGTCCGAACATCCGTTTCTGAGCGGAAACTTCGCACCGGTGCACGACGAGGTCACCGTCACCGACCTCAGCGTCACCGGGACGATTCCGGACTATCTCGACGGCCGGTATCTGCGCACCGGACCCAACCCGCTGCGGGCGCCCGACCCGCGACACCACCATTGGTTCCTGGGCGACGGCATGGCCCACGGGATCCGGCTGCGCGACGGGGCGGCCACCTGGTACCGCAACCGCTGGGTGCGCTCGTCCTCGGTGTCGCGTCAGCTAGGCGAAACATGGGCCGGCGGAGCCCATACGGGCGGCTTCGATTTTCCCGCCAATACCAACATCATCGGCCACGCCGGCAAGACTCTGGTGCTCACCGAGGCCGGCGCGCGCCCCTACGAACTCACCGACGAACTCGAGACGGTGGGGCCGTCCGATTTCTGCGGGACACTGTTCGGAGGGTTCACCGCCCACCCCAAGCACGACCCGAAAACTGGTGAGCTGCATGCTGTCTCCTACAACCCACTGCGCGGGAATCTGGTCAGCTACACCGTCACCGGGGTGGACGGCAGGGTCCGGCGCACCGTCGACATCGCCGTGCGTGCGAACACGATGATGCACGACTTCAGCTTGACCGAGAACTATGTGGTGATCTACGACCTGCCGGTATTGCTGGACCTGACCACCATGGTCAAGAGCACCCCCGCCCGGGCCGCGGCGCGACGGTTGACCCGGTTCGCGGCGCGGCACGCGGCACCGGACTTCGTTCTGCGGGCGGCGATGCGTGGATCCGAACGTGCCGCCCTGCCGACGACGTCCATGCCCTACCGGTGGGCGCCCGACCACGGCGCGCGTCTCGGGGTGCTGCCCCGCGAAGGCGCAGCCGGCGACATCCGGTGGTTCGATATCCCGCCGTGCTACGTCTTCCACGCCCTCAACGGCTACGACCAGACCGGGCCCGACGGTGAGCAGATCGTGCTCGACGTGGTCCGCCACCCTGAGGTGTTCACTACCGGCGACCGGCTGTTCACCGAATCGATCACCTTGGACCGCTGGACCATTGACCTTCGCACCGGCAAGGTGCACGAGCACCGACTCGACGACGAGGTTCAGGAGTTTCCCCGCATCGATGATCGGCTCACCGGGCGGCGGCACCGGTACGGCTACACCGTCGCCCTGCCGTCGGATCCGGACGCGGCACCGGCTGCCATCGTGCGCCACGACTTGCGCGAGCGCACCGCTGACCGGGTCGACTTCGGAGCCGGGCGCGAACCGGGCGAGTTCGTCTTCGTCCCGTCCGGACCCGACGCCGACGAGAATGACGGGGTGGTCATGGGATTCGTCTACGACCGGGCCGAGAACCGCAGCGATCTGGTACTGCTCGACGGGCAGACTCTGGCACCCGTTGCCACCGTGCACATTCCGGTCCGGGTTCCGCACGGCTTCCACGGCAACTGGGTGGCGTCGGACCGTTAGCATCGGCAGATGACCGAAACCGGTTCATCTACGACATCGCGCCGCGTCAGAGGTGAACCGTCGGACTGGCACTGGATGTGGGAGAGCTACGTCTGCGGGTTATGTATTGCGGCGATCCTCGCGGTCGTGCTGCTGCGTCATACGTTCGGCGGCAACCTACCGGTGTCCTGCGGCTCGCTCACCCTCATGGTGGTGATCGTTCTGACATTCGGACGCAACGTCATTCGCGCTGCTGATCCGATCGCGGGCCCGGTGCAGGTACGCGCGGCGGTGTTCGTGGCGGTGATGATCGGGCTGTGGCTGGTCGCGCTGCTGGCAGCACCGCCGGCCGTCGCCGCGGTTCCGGCGCTCTACCCCTTGATCTTCGCCACCCTGCCGCTGGCGGCCGCTCTGACGCTGACGTTCCTGGTGACCCTGGCGCCGCTGGGCGTGGCCGTGGCCGCCCACGGGCCGGGATGGCCGAGTCTGCCCGCGGTGGCGGCGGTGACCTTGGTGGGTGCGGTGGCGGCACCGATCATCGGTACGACGATCATGACGACCCTGCGGCAGCGGCAGCAGCTGACCGAGACCGTCGCAGAACTGGCAGCCAGCCGGGCGCAGACCGCTCAGCTGTCACGCGAGGCCGGGGTGGCCGCCGAGCGGGAACGGCTGGCCCGGGAAATCCACGACACCCTGGCTCAGGGGTTCACCAGCATCGTGGCACTGGCCCAGGCCGTGCAGGCCGAGAGCGAAAGCGATCCGGCCGCGGCCGCCCGCCACGTCGAACTGATCCGCACCACCGCACGGGACAACCTGGCCGAGGCCCGCACGATGGTGACCCGGCTGACCCCCGCCGCGCTGGAGGAGGGTTCGCTGCCGGCCGCGTTGCGTCGTCAGGCCGACGGGCTGGCCGCCGAGACCGGCATCGCCGTCGACGTCCGCATCGACGATGACCTGCCGCAGCTGGGGATGGCCACCGATGTGGTGCTGTTGCGCAGCGCGCAGGAAGCGATGGCCAATGTGCGTCGCCATGCCCGCGCCACCGAGCTTCACGTCCGGCTGCAGGCCACCCCGGACGGCGTTCGACTTTGCTTGTCCGACAACGGTATCGGACTGCCGGCCGATCATGTCGACGGGTTCGGCCTCCGCGGGATGCGGGCGCGTTTGGATCAGGTCGGCGGTACGTTGACGCTGTCCACGCCGCAGGGCGGCGGGGTACAGGTGGTCGTGGCGGTGCCGGCATGACCACTGTTCTGTTGGTCGACGATCACCCGGTGGTCCGCGAGGGGCTGCGCGGCATGATCGACGCCGAGGACGACTTGACCGTGATCGGTGAGGCCGGATCCGGGGCCGAGGCGATCGGGCTGGCCCACTCGCTGCGCCCGGATGTGATTCTGATGGATCTGCGGATGCCGGGCATCGACGGTGTCGCCGCCACCGCCCGCATCCTGGCCGACAATCCGTCGACGCACATCGTCGTCGTCACCACCTACGAAAGCGACAGCGACATCCTGCGCGCGGTCGAGGCCGGGGCGACGGGTTATCTGCTCAAGGATGCGACGCGCGCTGAGTTGGCCCGGGCTGTGCGCGACGCGGCGCGCGGCAAGACCGTGCTGGCCCCCGGCGTCGCGGATCGATTGGTGAACGCGGTGCGCTCACCGTCGGTGACGCTGTCGGCGCGTGAGGCCGAGGTGCTGGCCTTGGTGGGCACGGGCGCCACCAATGCCGACATCGGCCGCGCCCTGCACATCAGCGAGGCGACGGTGAAGACGCACCTGCTGCGCGCATTCCACAAACTCGGGGTGTCCGACCGCACCGCGGCGGTCACCAAGGCCATGTCGCTGGGTCTGCTCGGCGGTTAGGAGAGGCGTGCGACCGCAGCGGCGATGCGCTCGTCGGTCGCGGTCAGTGCGACCCGGACGTACTGCGCCCCGGCCGGCCCGTAGAACTCGCCGGGCGCCGCGAGGATCCCCCGCTCGGCCAACCACTTGACGGTGTCGCGGCAGGGTTCGCCGCGGGTCACCCACAGGTATAGCCCCGCCTCGGAGTGCTCCACGGTGAATCCCGCTGCCTGCATGGCGGGCAGCAACAGTGCGCGGCGCTTCGCGTACCGCTCGCGTTGGACGGCCTCGTGCTCGTCGTCGTCGAGGGCGGCGACCATCGCGGCCTGCACCGGCGTCGGCACCATCATCCCGGCGTGCTTGCGCACCGCCAGCAGCTCAGCCACCACGGCAGGGTCACCGGCGACGAATCCGGCGCGGTAGCCCGCGAGCGAAGATGTCTTGGACAGCGAGTGCACGGCCAGCAGCCCGGTGTGGTCACCGTCGCACACCGCCGGATGCAGCACGCTGAGCGGCTCAGCTTCCCAGCTCAGGCCCAGATAGCACTCGTCGGAGGCAATCAGTACGCCCCGGTCCCGGGCCCAGGACACCACCTTGCGCAGGTGATCCACGCCGAGCACGCGGCCGGTGGGGTTGCTGGGTGAGTTCAGGTAGATCAGTGCGGGACGCTGCGGCCCGAGCTGGGTCAGCGAATCGGCCCGCAGCACCTGGGCGCCGGCCAGCAGGGCGCCCACCTCGTAGGTGGGGTAGGCCAGTTCGGGGACGACGACGGTATCGCCGGCGCCGATCGCCAGCAGGGTCGGCAGCCAGGCGATCAGTTCCTTGGTGCCGACCACGGGCAGCACTGCGTCCGGCGCCAGGGCGGTGATGCCGTACCGGCGTCGCAGCGCGGCTTCGGCGGAGGCACGAAGGGCCGGGGTTCCGGCGGTCGTCGGATAGCCCGGAGCCGAGCTGGCGGCGGCCAGCGCGTCCCGGATCACCGGCGCCACCGGATCAACCGGAGTGCCTACCGATAGGTCGACGATTCCGTCGGGGTGCGACCGGGCCAGCGCCGTGACGTCGGCCAGGGTGTCCCATGGGAACTCTGGCAGTACCGCTGAACGACGCTGTCGCACCACGTCAGTCTCGAAGCCGGTGTCTACCGTGCTCAGTCCTCGGCCTTGGCCGGCAGGTCCTTGATCACCTGCGGATCGTTGTCGGTCTGGCCGACCTTCGAGGCACCGCCGGGCGAACCCAGCTCGGAGAAGAAATCAGCGTTTGCCTGCGCGTAGCTGCTCCACTGGTCCGGCACATCGTCTTCGTAGTAGATGGCCTCGACCGGGCAGACCGGTTCGCACGCGCCGCAATCCACACACTCGTCGGGGTGGATGTACAGCATGCGAGCACCCTCGTAGATGCAATCGACCGGGCACTCCTCGATACATGCCTTGTCTTTGACGTCGACGCAGGGTTCGGCAATGACGTACGTCACTGATGTCTCTCCTGTCCAGTGGGCTGCTGGGCTCGGTGGTCGGGACTCTGATGAGTTCGACGTCACAGTATGCGTTGCCCATACTTGGACGCTCGTCTCAGTGTGCCCTAACTTCACGCGCCATCCGTTCAGGGTGGCGCGCAGTAAGTGATACTAGCCGTTGCAGATACACCTCGCCTAGTCGCCTCGGCCTATTACTTGCCCCCAAAGTTGCACCCTTTCGACGCCAGTCAACTAGTTGCCTAGGACCGTCGGTCCCACCTACTCTGCCGACATGGGGTTGGCCTATCCGAACCTGCTGTCACCGTTGGACCTCGGGTTCACCACATTGCGCAACCGCGTGGTGATGGGCTCGATGCATACCGGCCTGGAGGATCGCGCCGGCGACACCGCGAAGCTGGCCGAGTACTTCGCCGAGCGGGCCCGCGGCGGCGTCGGCCTGATCATCACCGGCGGCTATGCACCGAACAAGACCGGCTGGCTGTTGCCGTTCGCATCCCAACTGGTGTCCTCGTCCGAGGCGCGCCGCCATCGCCGCATCACCGGCGCCGTGCACGACGCCGACGGCAAGATCCTGCTGCAGATCCTGCATGCCGGACGCTATGCCTACCACCCGTTTTCGGTCAGCGCGTCCGCGATCAAGGCTCCTATCAACCCATTCCGGCCCCGAGCGCTCCGCGATGTCAAGGGCACCATCGACGATTTCGTCCGCTGCGCCCTGCTGGCTCGCGAGGCGGGCTATGACGGTGTCGAGATCATGGGCAGCGAGGGCTATCTTCTCAACCAGTTCCTGGCGCCGCGCACCAACAAGCGCACCGACGGGTGGGGCGGCACCCCCGAGAAGCGCCGCCGCTTCCCGGTCGAGATCGTGCGCCGGGTGCGCGAGGCGGTGGGCTCCGACTTCATCGTCTGCTACCGGATGTCGATGGCCGACTACGTCTCCGACGGCCAGAGCTGGGACGAAATCGTCGCGCTGGCAACCGAAGTCGAGGCCGCCGGGGCGACGATCATCAACTCCGGTTTCGGCTGGCACGAGGCCCGGGTGCCCACGATCGTCACCTCTGTGCCCAACAGTGCGTTCGTCGATATCAGCAGCGCGGTGGCCGAGCATGTCTCGGTCCCGGTGGTGGCATCCAACCGGATCAACATGCCGCAGACCGCCGAACAGACCTTGGCCGACACGCACGTGCAGTTGATCTCGATGGCGCGGCCCTTCCTCAGTGATCCGGATTGGGTACTCAAGGCCGCCGAGGAGCGTGTCGACGAGATCAACACGTGCATCGCCTGCAATCAGGCCTGTCTCGACCATGCTTTCGTGCACAAGAAGGTGTCGTGTCTGCTCAACCCGCGCGCGGGACGCGAGACATCGCTGGTGCTGAGCCCCACGCGCCGCGCCCGGGCGGTCGCCGTCGTCGGCGCCGGGCCGGCCGGGCTGTCCGCCGCCGTCAGCGCCGCCCAGCGTGGTCACCGGGTCACGCTGTTCGAGGCGGGCTCGACCATTGGAGGCCAATTCGACTTGGCCAGACGGATTCCCGGCAAGGAAGAGTTCAACCAGACCATCCGGTACTACACCACCATGCTCGACAAGCTGCAGGTCGACGTGCGACTCGGTGTCCGGGCCGGGGTCGACGACCTGTCCGGTTTCGACGACGTGGTGCTGGCCAGCGGCGTCACGCCGCGGCTGCCCGCCATCCCCGGCATCGACCATCCGAAGGTGCTCACTTACGCGCAGGCCATCACCGGTGCTCCCGTCGGTAAGTCGGTGGCGGTGATCGGCGCCGGCGGAATCGGTTTCGATGTCAGCGAATTCCTGACCACCGATCAATCGCCGACACTGAACCTCAAGGAGTGGAAGGCCGAATGGGGCGCGGCCGACCCTCAGGAGGCGCGTGGTGCGCTCACCACTCCCCTGCCCGCCCCGGCAGTGCGCGAGGTGTATCTGCTGCAGCGCACCAAGGGTCCGCAGGGCCGCAAGCTCGGCAAGACCACCGGCTGGGTGCACCGGGCCTCCCTGAAAGCCAAAGGGGTACATCAGCTTTCCGGGGTGAACTACGAACTCATCGACGATGACGGGCTGCATATCACCTTCGGCTCCGAGCGCCGTGATCGACAGGTGCTTCCCGTCGACAACGTGGTGATCTGTGCCGGCCAGGAATCAGTGCGCGATCTCGAGGATGCCTTGCGCGGGGCGGGGATTGAGCCGCACATCATCGGGGGTGCCGCCGTAGCGGCCGAACTGGACGCCAAGCGCGCGATCAAGCAGGGCACCGAACTGGCCGCGCGGTTGTAGGACGCGCTAT
The DNA here is from genome assembly GCF_019645875.1 of Mycolicibacterium senegalense. GTDB lineage: Bacteria > Actinomycetota > Actinomycetes > Mycobacteriales > Mycobacteriaceae > Mycobacterium > Mycobacterium senegalense. The sequence goes on from NZ_CP081000.1 coordinate 4,501,278, forward strand.
TCGCGAGAGTCGATCACCTGTTGGGCGATGTCGACGAGCTTGGTGTTGCTGTCCTGGGACAGCCTCCTGAGCATCTCGAACGCTTGCACGTCGCCGACCCGGTAGCGCTCCATGATGATGCCCTTGGCCTGGCCGATGCGGTCGCGTGAGTTGAGCGCCGAGGTCAGTTGGTCGGTGTGCCTGCTGGCCAGCAGCGCCGCGGCGGCGTGCGCTGCCAGCACCGTGCCGATGGTCTCGGCTTCGCTGTCCCAAACCCTCGGCTGGAACCCGAACAGATTCAGCGCACCCGCCGTCCGGTCAGCGGTGTACAGCTTCAACGACAGCCCGCTCAACACCCCGATTTCGACGGCGACCTTCGAATATCTCGGCCATCGCGTTTCCTCACGGAAATCGTCGGTGCGGACCACGATGTCACCGAGCGCGGCCTCCATGCACGGGCCTTCCTGGTACGTCATCTGCAACTCGTCGAGCTGCGACGGCAGATCGCTGGTGCCCGCGAGAGAGTCCCATTTGCCACCGTCACCGACCAGCAGTATCCCGGCGGTGTCCACGCCGGGAATGAGTTCGGTGGCCGCCTCGGTGACGTCGATCAAAATGTCGTCGAGACTGCGTGGAGCGGCGAGTGCGCGCGCTAGCTCGGCCATGCGCACAGCCAGCTCATGACGCGACAACTCCACCATGATCGTCAGGGTTCCCTCAAGCGCGCCGTTACACACACTTCGTTTTCGAACTGGACGTTTATGGCTGATTCGGCAGGGCAATCTGCTGTAGCAGGCGGATCGCCATGGTCGACCATGGCCTTCGCCGAGGTCTCGCCGGTTCAGACCTGGAGCCGACGGGGCCGCCTGTTTCACGGCAACCCGGCGGGCCCGGGGGCGCCACCGTCACGCTGGAGTGGCACTGGCGGCCGGGCGCCACTCCAGCGTGACACGGCGGGTCAGGCTTGCTTGACGGCCTCGATCTCCAGGGTGATGGTGACCTTGTCGCCGACGACGGTGCCACCGGTCTCCAGCGGCATGTCGATGTCGATGCCAAAATCCTTGCGGTTCAGCACAACCGAGGCTTCGAAGCCGGCCACCGGGCCCTGGCCCATACCCGGGTTGACGCCGTTGAACTCGAGCTTGAGCGAAACCGGCTTGGTCACGCCCTTGAGGGTGAAATCGCCATCGACGATGTAGTCGTCGCCGTCGGGACGCACGCCGGTCGAGACGAACGTGGCGGTCGGGTAATTCTCGGCGTCGAAGAAGTCTGCGGAGCGCACGTGGGCGTCGCGCTGCTCGTTGCGGGTGTCGATCGAGGTGACGTCGATGGTGGCGCTGACCGATGGGGTTCCGTCCTCGGCAACGACGACATCGCCGCTGAACGTCTCGAAGCTGCCGCGGACCTTGCTCACCATCAGGTGGCGGACCGAAAAGTTGATCGAGGAATGCACGGGGTCGATGGCCCAGGTGCCGGCGGTCAGGTCGGTGGCTACTGCGACGGTCATGGTGTCTCCTTGGTTCGAGCGCCGGGCGGTCCGGCGCCTTCACCCAGAACTAACCGGACCACGGTCCGATTCAATTCCCGATTTTCGCGATTCTTCTTCTGATCTTGAATCCATGACGCATCATGCTCTGGTCAGAAATTTGCATCCTTGTCAATTTAAAGATCGGATCCACAGGCATGCGTATCCTCGCCGCCGTCACGGCATGTGCTGCAGCAACGACCGCCCTGATCGTCGCTCCCCTCGCCGGCGCCTACCCGAACTGCGCCGCGGCCCGCGCCGCAGGCGCCGCTCCGCTCTACGCGGGCCAACCCGGATACAGCTCGAAACTGGACCGCGACGGCGACGGGGTGGCCTGCGAGACCGGTGGCGGCGGTGGCGGGTCCGTGTCGAGTAGCGGCAGCCTCCCCCTGTACGGCGGCGCGCCGGTCTCGACGGGCCCGGCCGGCCCAGCCCCGATCGCTCCGGCCACGGGTGGCGGCTACACCACCGTCGTCCGCTGGACCGGCACCAACTGCATCGACATCACCGCGCCGTCCGGTTCGGCCGGCACTCTGCAAACCGGCTCGCACTGCGGTGGCCAGGCCACGTTGTTCAGTTCCGGGGTGGGAGACACGATGGTCGGAGCCGATCCGGTCATCGGCGACGCCGCAAGCCTGTCGTGTGAGATTCTCAGCGGCCGGTTGACGGACTCGGGCGTGGCCGGCGACGGGCACGACGTGAACTGTCTGACGCGCGCGAGCGCACTCCCGTAGCTCGCGGGCGTGCGCAAAATGCTGACGTGTGGCGGCGCGTCGGGCAGCAGACGCGCACGCTCGCGGTGCAGGTGTTACGCGGCCAGCGGTGAGTAATCCGTGGTGCGCTGACGGGCCGGGCGGCCGATGCCTTCGGCGATCGCGACGAGTTCGGCCACGGTCTTGGCTGAGCCGTTTTCCGAGCCGGCCATCCGGGAGATGGTCTCCTCCATCAACGTGCCGCCGAGGTCGTTGGCGCCGCCGCGCAGCATCACCTGGGTGCGTTCGACACCGAGCTTGACCCAACTGGTCTGAATCGACGGGATCCGGCCGTGCAACATGATCCGGGCCAGCGCATGGACCGCCCGGTTGTCGCGGTGGGTCGGCCCGGGACGGGCTCCGCCGGCCAGATACAACGGCGAGGACTGGTGCACGAACGGCAGCGGCACGAACTCGGTGAACCCGCCGGTGCGGTCCTGGATCGAGCGCAGCACGTTGAGGTGCCCGACCCAATGCTTCGGGGTGTCGACGTGCCCGTACATCATCGTCGAGGACGACCGCAGCCCCACCTCGTGGGCGGTGGTGACGACGTTGATCCACTCCGAGGTCGGCAGCTTGCCCTTGGTCAGCACCCAGCGCACCTCGTCGTCGAGGATCTCGGCGGCTGTACCCGGGATGGTGTCGAGCCCGGCCTCGCGCAACGAGGTCAGCCATTCCCGCACCGACAGCCCGCTGCGGGTCACCCCGTTGGCGATCTCCATGGGCGAGAAGGCGTGCACGTGCATCGACGGCACCCGCGCCTTGACCGCGCGCACCAGGTCGGCATAGCCGGTGACGGGCAATTCCGGGTCGATGCCGCCCTGCATGCAGACCTCGGTGGCGCCGGCGACGTGGGCCTCCCAGGCCCGGTCGGCAACCTCCTCGGTGGACAGCGAGTACGCGTCGGCGTCACCTTTGCGTTGGGCGAACGCGCAGAACCGGCAGCCGGTGTAGCAGATGTTGGTGAAGTTGATGTTGCGGTTGACGACGAACGTGACGTCGTCGCCGACCACGTCGCGGCGCAACGAATCAGCCAGCGCCGTAACGGCTTCCAGCGCCGGTCCGTCGGCGGTGGCCAGCGCCAGGTACTCGTCGTCGCTGCAGCCACCCGGGTCGCGTTCGGCCGAGCGCAGTGCGGCCAGCACATCGGTGTCGATGCGTTCGGGCGCGCGGGCGGCCAGCTCGTGCACCTTGGCGCGGATCGACTCCCAGTCACCGAACGCACTGTCGAGGTCGCTGCGGGTCTCGGTGAGCCGGCCCTCGGAGTCGATCGCGGAATGCAGGTCGATGCGGCCCAGCGATTCCGAGGCCTCGTCGGGCTCCTGCCAGGGCCGGCCCACCGGGTTCACGTCGAGGGCGTACCCGGTGTCGGGATCGGCCAGCGCATCGACATGCCCGCGCACCCGCGGGTCGATCCACGCCGCGCCCGCCTGCACGTACTGCGGTTGGGCGGTGAGCCGCTGCACCAGGTCGTAACCGGCTTGGGTGGTCACCTCGGCCAGATCGTCCAGCGCCGGCCACGGCCGCTCCGGGTTGACGTGATCCGGCGTCAGCGGCGACACCCCACCCCAGTCATCGACACCGGCGCCGATCAGGGCCAGGCACTCCTCACGCGACACCAGGTTGGGCGGGGCCTGGATGCGCATCTTCGGGCCCAGCACCAGGCGCGTCACCGCGATGGTGGCGATGAAGTCATCGATCCCGGCATCGGGCGTCGAGGCCATGGCGGTGTGATCCTTGGCCCGGAAGTTCTGCACGATCACTTCCTGAACGTGGCCGAACTCCTTGTGGGACTTACGGATCGCGTGCATGGTCTCGGCACGCTCGGTCAGCGTCTCGCCGATACCCACCAACAGACCCGTGGTGAACGGAATGGACAGCCGGCCGGCGTCGTCGAGCGCGCGCAGCCGCACCGCCGGATCCTTGTCCGGGCTGCCGTAATGGGCCTCGCCCTTGGTCTCGAACAGGCGCCGAGACGTGGTCTCCAGCATCATGCCCATCGACGGTGCGACGGGCTTGAGCCGCGACAGCTCCGACCAGCTCATCACTCCGGGGTTCAGGTGCGGCAGCAACCCGGTCTCCTCGAGCACCCGGATCGCCATCGCGCGCACGTAGTCCAGCGTCGAGTCGTATCCCCGCTCATCGAGCCATTGCCGGGCCTCGTCCCAGCGGTCCTCAGGGCGGTCCCCGAGGGTGAACAACGCTTCCTTGCAGCCCAATTCGGCGCCCTGACGGGCCACCTCGAGAATCTCGTCGGGCTCCATGTACATACCCATGCCCTGCGCGCGCAGCTTGCCCGGCACGGTGACAAATGTGCAGTAATGGCAGGTGTCGCGGCACAGATGCGTGACTGGGATGAACACCTTGCGCGAGTAGCTGACCGGCAACCGGCCGGTGGCACCGCGGCGTCCCGCCGATTCCAGGCCGGCATCACGCACCCGCGCCGCGCTGGCACACAGATCAGCCAGATCCTCACCGCGGGCCGTCATCGCAATGGCGGCCTCGTCGACATTGAGGGTCACGCCGTCGCGGGCCCGGCGCAGTACCCGCCGTAGGGCCGTAGAAGATGGCGCTGCGGCCTTCGGTGGGACAGCCGGGGTGGGCAGATCAGCGCCGTGCTGGGGGTTTAGAGCCACTTTCCTGTAACCCCGTCGGTGTGCGCGATCATCCACGCGTCTCACATTCTGAAACCAATGCGCCCGGCATACCGGCCACAGTAACCCCAGCAGGTTTCGGCAGCGCGGCGCCCTTAGTGGACACACAACTTAAAGGTGCGACGAACGCCTTGCCGACCGCGTAAGTTGATTCCGTCGGGAAGGGGATACCGAAGGAGCCGTGATGTCCACAAGCGTTCGTACGTACCTGGTGGCAGGCGCTGCTGCCGCCACCGCCACGGCCATCGCCCTCACCCCCGTTCAAGCAGCTCCCGCCGATATCGCCGTCCCCGCCCACCCGACCTCCGCGCAGCCCGAGCTGACCCAGGCCATGATCGACCTGCTCGCCGCGGCCAGCCGGATGACCGCGGCAGTGGCACCCAAGATTTCCTCCGACTCCGGCGCCGCACCTGCGCTGGGATTCGCGCCCGCGGCAGCAGTTACCGGCGACGTCGCCGTGCAGAACGCGGCCAGTGATTGGCTGGCCAACACCTACAACTTCGTCATGGAATGGGTCGACTGGGCTGTCTATTACGGCATTGACCTGGCCTACTGGGTCGGTCAGTGGGTTCCCTTCGTCAGCCCCATCACCGACCAGGTCGACATCTTCTACACCTCATTGATTAGACCAATCGCAAATGCATTCTTCCTGACCTTCCTCGTCCCGGTGGTCAATGATCCGCTGAATCTCGGGGTCTGGATCAACGCGGGAGGCGCGGCGATCACCCAATCGATCCAAGCCGCAATCAACTTCGGTGTCGACGAATTCAATTACTTCTTCGGCTGGATCTTCCCGCCGCTGCCGCCGCCATTCCCCACCGTGGCCACCACCCAGACGTTGGCCGCCGCCGCGCCGGGCGCGCTGTTCCCCGGCCTGCGCGAACTGGCCGCCGATGTCGTGCTGCCGCCGGCGGACTTCGTCACCAATGCCGCGGTGAACACCATCGACGGCGCGTACGGCCTCGTGCACAACGCCGCCAACTTCGTCGTCGACGGGGCAGAGAATGCGTTCGACGCGCTGCGCCTGGGCTTCATCAGCAGGCAGATCGACATCAACTACGCGTTGATCAGCGCGCTGTCCCAGCAGGGTGTGGATCTGACCACCGACCTGATCAAGGTCCCGGACAGCTATCTGCACAATGTCCTGGTAAACGGCGAGGGTCCGATCCGGGCGCTCGGCACCGAGGCCCGCAATGTCGTCAACAGCTTCGTGAGCCACGGCAGCAGTGCGCTCGACGCGGTCGGTGACTATGTCGATGCTCAGATCAACTACTTCACCCCGGGCCAGCTGGCCACAGACACCAAGGAAGTGACGAGCGTTCCGCCGTCGGCTCGTGCTTCGTTGCTGTCGGCGCCTGCGCCGGCCGAGACGCCGGCCAAAGACGATGTCGCCACCGACTCCGAGACCGACACCGACACCGTCGCGGGCACCCTGCAAGACCGCACGAAAGACCGCACGCCTCAGGTGCGTTCGCGGGTGCAGCCAGCGGCCAAGGACGCGCTCACCACGGTGAAGAAGGCCGGCGATGACGCGCGTGACGCGGTCAGGAACACCGTGCGCAATCTGACCCCCAAGCCCAAGCCCAAGGCCACGCCGAAGGTCCACGAGAAGGCATCGACGGCATCCGGGAGCCAGTCGGCGGACAAGGGCAAGTCGGCCAGCGCCAAGAAGGACAAGAAGTAGCTCAGCGGCGGTAGTGCCGTCGTAGCATCGCCGCCGGTGGTAACGCGCCGGCGGCGATGAATATCAGCGAGCCGTAGGCCATCAGGCCGGGGCCGGCGAAGATGAGGTCGCTGCCCGGTCCGCCGAAGGTCATCACCACCACGGTGGCCAACCAGGTCCATAACGGCAGCGCCGCTATCCGCATGGAGTCAGTCCAGTACGTGGCCGCCCATACGAGCGCGGTGTTGAGTGCTCCGGCAGCCAGTGCGCTCACCGGAAATGGGATCGATCCGATATATGACGGCAGTAGCAGTGCACCTACGACGGCCGAGATGACGCCGTCAACCGCGAGCAGTGCCAGGACGATGCGACCCAGCACCAGGTCCGAGGGCGGGGTCAGGTCGGGATGCTGTCGAGCAGACCGACAAGCGAACCCACCACCCACTGGAAGTTGTCCGCACGGTCCTGCCAGTGCTGCAGGTTCGGATCCAGATCGGGGTCCATGAATGTCCCTTCGACGCCTCTGATTCACCGGAGCTTACCGCGTCCAGTTTTGGCTATTGCAGATTCAGTCCGTGCAGCAGGTCGGTTTCCCACCCGCGCTGGCCCCGCTCCCCCGCTTCGCCGGAGACGAGCACGTAGTGCTCTTCACCGAGCAGCGGCAGGGCGAGATTGTTCGACAGCGCGAATGCGTTGCCGTCCGCGGCGACGGTGACCTGGGTGGCATGCGCGCGCATCGCGGCGACCTTGGCCGGCAGCTGTGCGGTGGCGTCGACGACGGCATCGATCTTGTCGTCCGGGTACCCGAACGGGACGTCGCCGACGTCGATCCGGATCCAGTCTTCGGGAATGTCGCCCAGGCTCTGGAGGCCGGCCCGCATCGCGGTACTCGCCATGACCGTCCAATAGAACTTGGGGACTTTCCAGCCGGCCGCCGCCACGGCTGCGGTGGTGACCCGGTGAGCCTGTTTGTGGTCGGGGTGCCCGTACCCGCCATCGGGGTCGTAGGTGACGACGACGTGCGGCCGCAGCTCCTCGATGATCTGCACCAGTTCGCCGACCGCCTCATCGAAATCGGCATCGATGAATCGTTGTTGCTTGCGCTCCGGTGAACCTTCCATGCCCGAGTCACGCCAGCGGCCGGGGCCGCCGAGGAACTGCGGCGCACCGATGCCGAGCGCGCTCAGCGCCTTGGTGAGCTCGCTGATCCGATATCCGCCGAGTTGATCGGCGTGGTCCACCGCCAACCGCGCGTAGCGGTCCCCGATGACCTCGCCCTCCTCACCGAGAGTGCAGGTCACCACGCGCACATCGGCACCGAGTGCGGCGTAATGCGCGATCGTGGCGCCAGTGGTGAGCGTTTCGTCGTCCGGATGGGCGTGGACGAATAGCAGGCGGGGCGTTTCGCTGGGCATCGAGACCGACGATAGCCGGGGGCCGACGGCGGCGCAGGAACACCCACGTCGTCGGAACTCGCTCGCTGCCCTGACGAATCCGGGTATCGCGCATACATTCACTCAAGTGACCCGCCGTGAGCTTGAGTTCGGCTGCAGCATCATCGTCGTCGGGTTGTTGGCCGGCCTGGCCGGCATGGCGACAACGGTTCTCCTGCATTTCGTCGAACACCTCACTTACGCCTTCACGTTCGGCTCGCTACTCGACGGGGTCACCGGGAGCAGCCCGGTCCGGCGCGCGGTCGGCCCGATGATCGGTGGGGCGCTGGCCGGGTTCGGCTGGTGGGTACTGCGTCGGCACTATGAGGTGCCCGCACTGGCGTCGACCATTACCAATCACCGTGCTGTTCCCCGGGTTTCGATGACGCTCGACGCGGCGCTGCAGATTCTGGTGGTGGGTTCCGGCGCATCCCTGGGGCGCGAGGGCGCACCCCGCCAGGTTGCCGTGGTGCTCGGTGACGCCGGCACCTCGCGATGGGCGCTCACACCCCATGACCGCGAAATTCTGCTCGCCTGCGCCGCGGGGGCCGGTCTCGGCGCGGTGTACAGCGTGCCGGTGGGCGGGGCCTTGTTCGCGATCCGGATCATGCTGCACACCTGGCATCCGCGGGCTGTCGGTGCCGCGCTGATCACCTCGGCGTTGGCGGTCGCGGTCGCGGCACCGGTGACACATGTTCGGGCTCCGCTGGTTTGGCCGGACCCGAGCCTGTCGTACTTCCTCACCGGTTTCGCGGTGATCCTGGCGCCGCTGGCGTTCGCGGTGGGCACGGCCTTCAATCGGATCATGGCGCGGGCCAAGCCTGCGGCGACGCCCACGTCGTGGCTGATCATCCCCGGCATCGCCGCGGCCGGCCTGCTCGTCGGCATCGGTTCGGTGTGGTGGCCGGAGCTTCCTGGCAACGGAAAGAGCATCCTGACGGTCAGCCTCGCCAGCGGTATGACGCTCGGTTCTGCCGCAGTGATCCTGCTCCTGAAGCCCGTGCTCACGGCGATCTTCGTGCGCGCCGGCGCGGTCGGCGGCATGCTCACGCCCGCGCTGGCGACCGGGGCAGCTCTCGGATCGCTGATCGCGCTGTCCATCAACGCCTTGGATATCCGGGCGGTCAGCGTGGCCGCGGTGTCGCTGACGTGTGCCGCCGGAGTGCTTGCGGTGACGCAGCGCGCGCCGATATGGGCCGCGTTGTTCGTCTGGGAACTGGCACGGCCTCCGCTGTGGGTGTTGCTGCCGTTTCTTGCCGCCGCCCTGGCCGCTCACGGTCTGCAATCCCTGGCCGAACGACGCGACGAAGTGAGGGTCGACTGAGCGGGCCACGGCAAACCGCGGACAACGAAATCCGTGTTTTTCGAAACTGACCGAGGCTGCCACTTAGTTGCCATGGCAAACGGTGCGCGAATACCGAGACCAGCGGTCCCATTAGTGTCCGGAGCCGCACCGGACCACCTTCTGTTTTACAGATCACACTCGCGTGTCCAGTGTGGGCGCGCTAACTCAACCACGACCCCTGTAACGAGATTACCGCTGGGTAACCTAACCCCACTTATCGCCAGGCCCTTCGCTGGCAATCAATTGTCAGTCCCAGACAAACGTTTGCCTCCGATGGACTAGCACAGGGTCAAATATCGCTACCGCGGGTCTCGCAACCACAGGCGTCAACCCACCAAAATGCCCATTACCAGCTATATCGCAGATACCCAGAGTTCATTTGCCAAGCACTCCGCGGCTTCCGCAGACCTGAAAAGCCGATAAGAAAATTTGCAGACAGCTGAACTTACTTTGGGGTAACTTCTGCGCCGACCTTAGTTACGCTCCCGTAAGGAGATTCCAATGCAACTCGCTGCGCGGTCATATCTGGCCGCAGGAGTGGCGCTCGTGGGTGCCAGCGCCATCGCCGTCACCCCCGTAGCCCCGACCCTCCCCGAGGTGCACGCGCCCGTAGCACTGACGGCGGCCATCGACAATCCGGTGACCGTTTTTGCGCCGGTGGCCACCGCAACGCAGGAACTGATCTCGAGCGTCATCGAGCGGCAGACCAGCAATCCGGCCCCGATCCTTCGGCAACTCGGCGCCAACGCGGTCGCCGGCTACCAATCCTTCATGTCCACACCCCCGGCGTACCTCCTCGCATACGCCCTCACCGACGTCGTCGTCGGCGCCCAGGAGTTCGGCCCCAACCTGAACAACTTCGGGACGGTCACGTTGGAGTCGTTGACCGCACTCGCCACCATCCTGGGCGATATGGGCGAGGGATTGCCGGCAATGCTGGAGGCGGCGGGTGCTCAGCTCGCCGCGGGTAACCCCAATGGCGCGATCGACGCGATCATGCTCGCGGGTCTGCAGCCGGGCGTCGACCTGCTGATGAAGGTGCTGACGCCCGAGATGAATGCGATCGGTCAGTTGCTTCGGGTTCCGCAGCCCATCACCGATGCCGTGACCAATGCCGTCATCGGCGTCGCACTCGGAGCGATCGCCTCGACGGTCGGCATCGGCTTCGACCTCGGAGATCCGCAGCCGGTGGTCAAGGGATTCATCGCCGGGGTGCAGACGGTTCTCGACGGTGCAGCGTCCGGCGATCCGGCCACCTTCGTGAACTCCATCCAACACGGAGTCGCGAAGTTCGCCCTCGACGTCATCGGCCAGGCCGGCCAGATGCAGGATTCGATCAACTACGCCGTCGACGGTTTCGTCGACGCGCTCAAGCAGATCGCCCCCAAGCCGTTCACTCCGCCGGACATCACGCTGCCGACCGCCAAGGCACTGGCTGCCCCGGCCCCCGCCGCGATCACAGTCTCGACGCTGCAGGCCGAAAAGCCTGAATCGGCTCCAGTCACCAACGCGGGCAATGCTTCTGGCGCCGCAGCGGATTCCGCCACGGCGGACTCCGACGCAGCCCCAGCCGCCGAGGCTGCGGGCGCCGAGGCCGAAGCTCCAGCAGCCGATGCTGCGGATACCGATGCTTCGGATGCGGACGCCGGCACCAAGGCCGTCACCAAGCTGTCGACGAAGGCGTCACCCAAGGCCGCCAAGGGACAGGCAAAGGTGAACGCCGCCAAGACGGTTCGCGAACAGGTCAAGTCCACCGTCAAGAAGCTCACCGACGGGCTCAAGAAGGACAAGCCCAGCACCCAGAAGGCTGCCGCCAAGAAGGCGGACTCCACCAAGGGCGCCGACAACAACTAACCCCGCCGCTCTGCCCGCAGGCCCCCTTCTTCAACGAGAAGGGGGCCTGCGCTTCTGAGGAAGCTCTCAGCTCCAGCTCAGTTATCGACGCGAGAAGGCACACTGCGCGCACCGCCGGCGCAAAGTGGCGGGCTCCGACATTTGATTGCTTGCGCGATGAAGGAGCGAACGCGCCCACGCGGCCTGCTCCCCAGCCGTTCCGCCGTTGTGGCCGCTCGATCCAGCTACCGCGGGGCAGTCACCACCTCGTAGTGCCGAACGTTGAGCACGCAAACAGGTGAGGCTGCCCTCCCCGACCCCTTTACGCGCACTTTTCGAATACCGATCGAGCACGGCGAAGACTTTACATTCAATGACAATTGTTTGCGGGCCCACCCGGCACAATGTGCCGATCGATTATCGAGCTCACCTAATCAGGACGTCTATCAGCTAGTTCATCTTGTTCACGATCCATTTAGCCGCCCGATCGGCTTTGAATTCACATTTTCCGAAACGCAAATTTGTCAAGTTACTCTCAGGTAGCTTCAGCCTCGCCGGGGGATTGGATCCATCCAGAGGAGTAGCCATGCAGGTCGCAGCCCGTCCCTATTTCGCCGCTGGCATCGCGTTGTTTGGAGCCAGCGCCATCGCCATAAGTCCGGTCGCGCCGCCGATGCCGGACATCACCGTGCCGGCGATTTCGTCCGCAGCGGTGAACCTCTCGGCGGCAACCGACCCGATCCAGGCGTACATCGATCTGTTCTCGAACACCTTCGCCAACGTGCAGGCCCGCATCGGCGACGAATTGGCCGACCCGGCACCGATCCTGCAACAGGTCGTGGCCAACCAGATCGACAGCGCCACCAACATCGCCACAGCGCTGCAGAAGGCCGGGGAATCACTGGCCAATTCCCTGGACCCGTCGAACCCGTTCGGCCTTCCCGCGCAATTCCAGAAGGCGTTCCAGGAGTTGTTGGCGGGCAATGTCGAAGGCGCGGTAAGTACGGTGTGGCAAGGCGTGCTCATCACCGCTCTGGGCCTCGCCGAGATATTGCCTGCCGCTCAGCAAGCAATCGCACAGCCCGTGGTGAACCTCGGCAAGGTGCTCTCGGACACCCAAGTCATCCTGGCGCCGGTCATCGGACTGCTCGTCCCGGTCTATGCCACCGTCAGCACCAGCGCGAGCGTGGCGCAGGACATCGTCGACGCCGCGATGGACGGCGACCCGCTGGGCGTCCTCAGCACGATGATCTCTGCCCCTGCCGTCATCGGCAATGCCGTGATCAATGAAGGGCTGCTGGGGGATTCGGGATTGGTTTCGTTGTTGCGTAACACCCGCGAGTACGTCGCGACTCTCATCGCCCCACCCGCCACCGAAACTTCGGCCGTGACAGCAGCACCGCAGGCCAAGGCGACCACCGTGACCCTGAACGTCGCTCCGCAGGCATCGATTGCGGCCGAGGCCCCGGCCGAGGCGGCCCCAGCAGAAGTAGCGCCGGCCGAAAATGCGCCCACCGCAGAGGATTCCGCTGCGGAAGACGCATCGACCAAGGCCAGTACGCCCGTGGTGAAGGACAGCCTCAAGGCTGAGCCCGGCAAAGCCCTGTCCACCAAGCGATCCACCCCTGCCAGCCAGGTTCGCGAGAGCCTTCAGGGAGCCGTCAAGAACGCGACGGACGGCCTGAAGAAGGCGGTCGGCGGCCTCAGCGGCAAGAGCGCCGGCAAGAAGTCCGGCGGCGCGGCGTCATCGTCATCGGGTTCGCACGCGAGCTCACACGACGCAGCCTGAACCACCCCGCCGGTAGGCATGCTGCTCCCCGTCGCGCCGCGGCGGGGAGCAGGCTTGCATTCACCACGATGTGTTTGTGACGGGAAATGCCGAGGCTCATGAGCAAAAGTAATTAACATTGCTCACCATTGTCTCTACCAGCTAGTTCGCTTCGCTTACGAGTTCGTTAGCCAGGCCGCGCGCCCCAAACTCGACTTTTCAAATTCTCGATTTTGTAAAGCTACTCTCAGGTAGCTTCTGGCTCGTCGGGGGATTGGATTGATTCAGAGGAGAAGCAATGCAAGACGTAGCCCATCCCTATCTCGCCGCCGGCGTCGCGTTGATCGGCGCCGGCGCCATCGCGATGAGTCCGGTCGCACCGCCGATGCCGGACATCACCGTGCCGGCGATCTCGTCGGCTGAGGTAAGCCTCTCGGCGGCGGTCGATCCAATCGAGGCCTACACCGCGCTGTTCACCAACACCTTCACCAACCTGCAGACCCTCATCGACGCCGAACTCGCCAATCCGGCACCGGTCCTGCAGCAGGTGATTGCCAACCAGATCAGCAGCGTCCAGGGGCTTGTGGCGGGTCTTCAAGGTGCCGGTGCGGGCATGGCCGAGATCCTCGACCCGAACAACCCTTACGGCATTCCGGCGACGTTGCAGCTGGCATTCGAGAACTTGTTGGCCGGTGACATCAACGGAGCGGTAGCGAATACCTGGGGCGCGCTTCTCAGCCCTGTGCTGTACGCCGGCCTGCCGCTGTTGACGCCGATCACCGCCGCCATCAGACAACCGATCCAGAACCTGCTCAACGTGGTCGACACTCAAACGGCGATTATTTTCCCGGTACTAGGGCTGATCAACGTCGGTTACGGCACGGTCACCGCGGCGGGCAATGTCGGTCAGGCGATCGTCGACTCGATCAGGGACGGCGATCCGCTCGGTGTGGCGAGCGCCCTGGTCAGCAGCCCCGCCGTCATCGCGAACGCCATCCTCAACGGCGACGAGACCGGTGGCGGCATCCTCGGGCCTGGCCTCGGCCTGTTGAGCACGCTCCGGCAGGCTCGCGAATTGATCGCTGCGGCGATCACTCCACCGCCGCCCGCCGAAGAGGAAGCACCGGCGGCGGCGAACGCCACCCTGGCCTCGGCGTCGAAGGTTGTGACGCTGGACGTGACCCCGAAGGCTGCGGCCGCCACCCCAGTTGCGCCCGCTGCCGCCGCGCCGGCCGTTGCCGACGAAACTGTCACTGCCGCAGAGGATGCCGCTGACGCTGCACCCGGTGCCGGCACCCCGGTGGTCAAGGAGAGCATCAAGGCCGAGCCCGGCAAGACGCTGTCCACCAAGCGGCCCACCCCGGTCAAGCAGGTCCGCGAGGGTGTTCAGGGAGCCGTCAAGAATCTGACGGACGGAATCAAGAAGGCCACCGAGGGGCTCGGCGGCAAGAGCACCAAGGCCGGCAAGCACGCCAAGTCCAGCGGCGGCTCGTCATCGTCAGGATCGAGCAGCGCAAGCTCAAGCGGCGCAGCCTGATTCACCGCCACCCAGTGGGCCTCCTCGCGCGCGAGGGGGCCCACTGCTGGTTTACCGGCCCTTGGTCCAGCTGCCCGCGTCGCCGACGATGCCGACGGGCACGGCGCCGGTCAAGCTGACATTCTGCACGCTCGGCCCGGCCGCGACGATCGTGGTGTCCTGCAGGATCGGCAACACCGTGGACATGTTCCACAGCTTGGGCTCGACCGCCTGGATCACCTCGGCGATGTTCTGCGAACCATCCAGTGCCGCATCGATCTTCTGCTGGATGCTGTGGTCACAGATGCCGGTGATGTTGCTGGGCGCCTGCACCAACGCGCCCGAGTCGGGAGCCGGGATGGGCTGGGTCGATGTCGGAGTGGTGACCGGTGCGGGGGCGGTACTGGTGGTCGGCTTCGGTGACGGCGACGGCGCGACACCGGGGACCGCGGTGGAGACAGCGGTCGCTTCCAGCGCGCGGCAGCCGTAGCGCGAGGCGAGGCTGGTGGCCAGGTCTCCCCCGGCCTGATGCCAGCCGACGACGGCGTCGACACGGTTGTTGGTCAGCGCATCGCCGTAGAGCGCAACGGGATCCAAAGCCAGCACCGAGGCGTCGATACCGACATTCCGCAGTTGATCGGCCGCGGTGTTGGCCACTGCCACCGAAGTCGGATCATTGGATGCCACGCCCAGAACCAACGACAGCGGGTCGCCGTCCTTGGTGATGCGCTGCCTGCCGTTGCCGGGGGCCGGCGGCGCACCGGGCGCGGGAGGCTCGGCGGGTTCGATCTCGTATCCGGCGCCGCGCAACAGATCCAGTGCGGCCTCCCTCGACATCGCCGGAGGAGCCGTCGGCACATAGCCGGGATCTGACGGAGAGCGCACCTGGGCCTGGGCCAGCGTCACCGTGTTGTCGTCACCCGCACCCACCGACGCCAGCAGATCGACATCGATGAGACCCAGGATCGCCTTGCGCACCTGAGCTTGCTCCAAGGTGGGCTGCTGCCCCCGCAGGGTCAGCTGCATGACACGGGGCGTCACGATCCGGGCGGTGCGAACATCGGGGATCGCACTCAACTGCGCGAAAGTGGCTGCGCCGCCGTGCACCTGGGCCACCTGGGTGTCGCCGTTGCGAATCGAGTCGGCGAGTGCGGCGGGCGCACCACCGCGCCGGAACAGCACCAGATCGGGTTTTGCCGGCGCACTCCAGTACCGGTCGTTGCGGGCCAGCAGGATCTCATCGCGTTGCGGGTCAATGCTTTCCACCCGGAACTGCCCGCCGGTCACCGGCATCGCACGGGCCAGACCGGCCCCGAAGCCACCCGGGATGTCCTTGACGATGTGAGCCGGCAGGATGTCGTTGAACAGCTCCCGCCACGCCGGGTAGGGCTGCGAGAACGTCACCACCGCCTGCTTGCCGCCCTCCACCGACTGCACACCGGTGATCAGGTCGTAGCCGGCCGGGTCCACAACGCCTGGCTGGCTGACCATTTGGCGCCACAGATACCAGTAGTCGTCGGCGGCGATGGGCGCATTGTCGGTCCACTGCGCTTCCGGGCGGATCTTGTAGGTGACCGTGAATGGGTTCTCACTGGTGACCTCGGCCGATTCGAGCAAGGTCGGATCGAGCTCCCAGCGCGACCCCGTCGGCGACTTCGGGTCGGGCACCGGGCGGAACGAGCTCGGCAGCACCATCGAGGCGACCGCGGCATTCACCGGGGACTGGTCCGACAGCAGGTGCGGGTTGAAGCCCGGGCCGATCGAGTCGATGGCCATGATGATCTGTGTCGCCTTCATCGGAGGCGGCGGCGTCGTCTCTGTGGTCTCGGTGCTCTGCGGCGCCGGCGGCGGGCTGACCGTACAGCCGCTGAACAGAAGCGCCGGCACCGAAACGAGCGCCCCGATCATCAGATGGGCGCGGCGGATGGGTGTCGGCACGCTACTCAGGGTAACGAGCCCCTGCGGCCGTCACTGCCGCGCACCGGCACTCACAGTTCACCGGCTCCACAGCTACTCGTATCACCAGAATCGATCCAAGTCTTTCAAGGTGCAACCAAGACGGCACTGCCAGTGAGATTACCCCTGACATGCGCAGATGGCGGCACGACAACGGACCGGCGCCAGCGAACTACTCCAACTTCACGATTTTTGCATCTATCTCAGGCGATTCTCAGATAGCGTTCGCCGTCAGCCGGAGTGACCGGCACCACGCATCACGAGAGGAGACCCCGTTGCCACAAGCACTGCGGCCTTACGTAACGGCCGGAATGGCGATCGCAGGCGCCAGCGTCATCGCCGTCACCCCCATATCGGCTCCCCCACCGCAGGCGGAGCGCACGATCGAATATTCGTCGGTCCAACTGTCGGGGTCGGTACAGGCGTTCGACGCCCCCGCCGCCGACACCGGCGCCAACGCGATCCCGCCGGAGCTGAGCCCCGCCGAGGCCTACCAGTACGTCGCGATGCTGACCGCGGCGTACGTGATGGATGCCATCGCCCCGATCGTCAGTAACCCGACGCCGATCCTCAGCCAGGTCCTGGCCAACCAGTTCTGGTACGCGAACATCCTGACGATGGGGACCGTCACTGGCGCGACGAATCTCCTCGGGACGCTGCAGGAGGTGCCCGAGCACCTGAGCACGGCGGCCGCACAGCTGATGGCGGGTGATCCCGCCGCAGCGATCTCGACGGTGTGGAACAGCGTGGTGGTGGATTCGTTGATGGCGGTCGCGATACCGCTCATCCCGGCGCTTGAGATCCCTGTCGCGATCAGTCAGAACATCGCCAATGTCATCGCCGCCACGCCAACCATGGTGATGGAACTGGGTTTTGACGTACTCGGGATCGCCAACAACACCGTGGAGGCGACGGCGGCGTCGCTCCGCAGCATTGTCGAAGCGGCCGGATCCGGTGACCCGACAGCCGTCGCGAACGCGATCCTGGTCGCACCCGCCAACATCGCCAGCGGACTCCTCATCGGCGACATCGCCGAAGGAGGACACAACCCGGGCTTGATCAACGGCCTTGCCAAACATCTGGTGCTGGCCCGGGAGACCATCGCCGAAGCCCTCGGCGCGCCGCCACGGGAGATACCCGAGGCCGCCCCCGCAGCCAGGGCAGCTGCGGCAGAACCCATCGGTGTCAAAGCCGAAACCGTCACACTCACCGCCGAACCGGCCACGACGGAACCAAACACGACAGAACCCAAAGCGACGGAGCCCGAAGCGAAGTCCGTCGTCCGAACCAGCCCCAAGGCAGTGCCAGGAAAGGCCGGCCTGACCGGTAAACGTCATGCGGCGGCACCCAAGTTGGCGAAGACGATCAGCGACCGCGTCACGGCCACCGTCGACAAGCTGGGATCCAACGTGAAGAAAGCACTCACCAAACCGGACAAGACGGCTTCGACCGCCGGCCGGTAACCCGAACCACGAGCGGCCAGTTATCGCACGTCAGGCCCGAAAAGCCGTGCAATAACTGGCCATTCGGCAGCTGAGAGTGAAACTAGCCCCGCGCCTTGGCCCGGGCCTTCGCCCGCGCCCGCAGCGAGGCCGTCAGCTCCACCTTGCGCACGCGGACGACCTCAGGGGTCACCTCCACGCACTCGTCCTCGGCGCAGAATTCCATGGCCTGCTCCAGGCCCAATTCCAGCGGCCGGGCCAGGGTTTCCATGACGTCGGCGGTCGACGACCGCATGTTCGTCAGCTTCTTCTCGCGGGTGATGTTGATGTCGAGATCCTCGGCGCGCGGGTTGATCCCGACAACCTGGCCCTCGTAGGTGTCCTGACCGGGCTCGACGAAGAACTGTCCGCGGTCGGCCAGCTGGATCATCGCGAACGGGGTGATCGAACCGGACCGGTCGCTCACCAGCGAGCCGGTGTGGCGGGCGCGGATCTCCCCGGCCCACGGCCGGTAGCCCTCGAACACCGCGTTGGCGATACCGGTGCCACGGGTCTCGGTGAGGAAGTCGGTGCGGAACCCGATCAGCCCACGGCTGGGCACCACGAAGTCCATCCGCACCCACCCGGCGGCGTGGTTGGTCATCTGCTCCATGCGGCCCTTGCGGTTGGCCATCAGCTGGGTGATGGCGCCGACGAACTCCTCGGGGCAGTCGATGGTGAGCTCTTCGAACGGCTCGTGCAGCTTGCCGTCGATGTTCTTGGTGACCACCTGCGGCTTGCCGACGGTCAGCTCGAAGCCCTCGCGGCGCATCTGCTCGACCAAGATGGCCAGCGCCAGCTCACCGCGGCCCTGCACCTCCCAGGCGTCGGGGCGGCCGATGTCGACGACCCGGATCGACACGTTGCCGATCAACTCGGAGTCGAGGCGGTTCTTGACCATGCGGGCGGTCAGCTTGTGCCCGGACACCCGACCGGCCAGTGGCGAGGTGTTGGTGCCGATGGTCACCGAGATGGCGGGCTCGTCGACGGTGATGCGCGGCAGGGCGTGCGCGTGCTCGGGGTCGGCCAGGGTGTCGCCGATCATGATCTCGGGGATGCCGGCGACGGCGACGATGTCTCCGGCTACGGCTTCCTCGGTCGGATTGCGGTCGACGCCTTCGGTGGCCAGCAGCTCGGTGATCTTGGCGTTGGTGATCACCGGCGCGCCGTCGACCTCACGCATCCAGGCGACCTGCTGGCCCTTTTTGAGCCGGCCGTTGTAGATACGGATCAGGGCGAGGCGGCCGAGGAAGGCCGACGCGTCGAGGTTGGTGACCAGCGCCTGCAGCGGGGCCTCCGGGTCACCGGACGGGGCCGGGATGTGTTCCATCAGCACGTCGAACAGCGGGTCCAGGTTCTCGCCGTCGGGGTTCTCGCCGTTGGCGGGTTGCGTGGTCGACGCGATACCGGCCCGGCCCGAGGCGTACAACGTGGGCAGGTCCAGCGCCTTCTCGGCAGCCGCCTGGGCTTCCTCGTCGAGGTCGGAGGCGACGTCGAGCAGCAGGTCGTGGCTTTCCTCGACCACCTCGGCGATGCGGGCGTCGGGCCGGTCGGTCTTGTTGACCACCAGGATCACCGGAAGGTGCGCGGCCAGGGCCTTGCGCAGCACGAACCGCGTCTGCGGGAGCGGGCCTTCGGAGGCGTCGACGAGCAGCACCACACCGTCGACCATGGACAGGCCGCGCTCCACCTCGCCGCCGAAATCGGCGTGACCTGGGGTGTCGATGACGTTGATCACCGTCATCGAACCGTCCGCATGGTGCCGGTGCACCGCGGTGTTCTTGGCCAGGATGGTGATGCCCTTTTCCTTCTCAAGGTCACCGGAGTCCATCAAGCGCTCGACCGCGTCGTCGCCACGGTGCGTCAAGGCACCGGACTGTCGCAGCATCGCATCGACTAGGGTCGTCTTGCCGTGGTCGACGTGGGCGACGATGGCGACATTGCGAAAGCTCGGGCGTGAATCCACCCCGACATTCTCGCAGGCACGCCGGTCGATCACGAAAACGAGAGAGCCCCGTCACGTTGAAGTCCGCAAAGATCGCCCGCCTGAAGCCCAAGAAAAAGTGCTGCAGGAGCAAGCCGCGCTGCAAACGGTGCCCCCTGGTGCTGCACCAGGTCCGCAAGGCCGAACACCACGGAGCGAGCGGCAAAGAGCTGGACAAGGTCTTCAAACGGGCCAGGAAATCCTAAGGTTCGCGAGTACCGTTTCAGGTATCCGTCACGTGTGCGATGGGCGTGCTTGGAGGTGCCAGGATGACGGTTTATGAAGCGCTCACGGTCGCTTTGATCATGGTGCTGGCCGCGGGGACCACGGTCGCGATCTACGTGGGCATGGCCAACTGGATCGGGGCCTGTTACATGGTCCGCTGCAGCGAATGCCACCACCTCACCTTCGCGTCGGCGAACCAGCCGCAGGCCTCCTGCGCGCACTGCCGCCACCCGATGCTGCTGCACCCGCTGTATGCGACGCAGCACCCGGGCCACGCCGTGCGGGTGGTCAACGACCGGTTGCGGTACTGAGGGCACTCACAGCACCGACGGAACCTTGTCGAAGGTCACCACGTAGTCGGTGTTCGTGCCGGGTGTGACGATGGTGTGGGTCTGCGTTCCGCCGTCGGACCAGCTGACGAACACCAGCTGACCGTCCTCGACGTATTGCGGTGACGGGACGCCGAGGACCCGCTCGACACCCACCACCGACGTCTCGGTGTGAGAACCGGTGTAGGGCTTGCCGTCGATGGTGAAGACTGCGTCCGGGTCACTCGCGGTGAACGTCTGCGTGACGGTGTTCGGGTAGACCATGGCCGAGGAAGTCGTGGACAGGCCGGTGCTGTCGGTGACCGTCAGCCTGACCTCGTACCAAGTGTCCGCCGAGTTGTGCGGGTCGGTCGGAACGGTGATGCTGCCCGTCTTGCCGACGACATTGCTGGTGACCGGATGGATGTGGTCGGCGTGGTGGAACACCACGGTCCAGTTGTAGGCGCTGTCGGGCAGTGTTTCATCTTGATCCAACGCCGAACCGGTGAACGAAATGGTATCGCCGGCATTGTATTTCGTGTTGTCGAGGGGGTCGCCCAGCGGCGTGGTGATGGTCAGGTCGTGCGGCGCGGTGCTGCCGACGGTGATCGACTGCGTGTCCTGCCCCGTCTTCTCCCCGTCGCTCACGGTCAACGTCACGTGGTAGGTGCCGTTGGTGTCGTAGGTCTTGGTCGGATTGGCCTGTGTCGAGGTGGTGCCGTCACCGAAGTCCCAGTGATACGTGAGCGTGGTGTCCGGGTCGGGGTCACCGGAGCCCTGCGACGAGAAGTCGACGACCAGAGGCGAATACCCGTTACTCGGCGTCGCCGTGAGAACAGCTGTCGGAGCCCGATTTCCGCCCGACGGTGCGATCACCGACAGCTCACCGGGATAGATGTTGAGTTGATAGATGTTGCCGTCGGGCCCCTGGATCAGCCGTACCGGCGTCCCCGCCCGGCCGTCGAAGGGCTGCTCGCCGACGTAGCTGGCGTAGTTCTCGTCGAGGGTCAGCACCTTGATCCAGCCGAGCGTGTAGTCGGCGACGAAGACCTTGCCCTGGTACTCCTCGGGGAAGGTGTCGCCGGTGTACACCAGGACAGAGGTGATCGAGGCGGTTCCGGCGGGCGTGTTGTGGTCGTAGGAGTAGATCGGATTGACGTAACCGCAGCCGACACATACGCCTTCAGCACCGGGCCACCCGTAGTTGGCGCCCTTCGTCACGACGTTGAGCTCTTCCCACGACGTGTCGCCCACATCGCCTACCAGCAGCTGGCCGTTGGGCGCGACGTCGAACCGGAACGGGTTACGCAGTCCGTAGGCCCAGATTTCCTTGCGGGCACCCGGTGTGTTGTAGAAGGGATTGTCCGTCGGGATCGTTCCGTCAGGGTGGATCCGCATGATCTTGCCGTGGATGTTGGTCAGATCTTGCGCGTTGGTGCTGACCGAGTTGTCGCCCTTGGCCCAGTAGATGTAATCGGCGGCGTCGCCGGGATTGTCCTCGTAGTAGATTTCCCCGCCGTGGTGGATGGGCCCGGCCACCTCGTCCGACGCGATCAGCACCTTCTCGGAGGCCAGGATGGCGGCTTGATCACCGGAGAGCGTGAAGCGCGACAGCACATCGGTGTCGTTGCCGTTGGTGTATGACACGTAGACGTAGTGGTTTTCCGCGAAGTTCGGGTCGACCTCGATGCCACCGATACCGCTCTCGAAGTCGGTCTTGGTCGGCAGGACCACCACGGTGGTCGTCCCCTGTCCCTCCTGGTAAAGCTTGATCGCCCCGCCCTTTTCGGCGATCAGGATTCCACCGTCGTCCGGCAGGAACCGGAAATCCACCGGTTCGGACAGCCCCGACACGATCACGGTGCGTTCGAGCTCCGCCGGCAGCCCCTCGGTGGGCTCTCCGCACGACTGCGTCACCTGCTGAAGCGTCAACGTACCCCAGGCCGTCACCGCTTCGGTGAAGTCGGAAATCGGTGGAGCGGAGAGGATCTGGTCAGCCTGTCGGCGCACCCAGCCGAGCACGGCCCACAACGCCGGCGAATCCGGCGTCTCCCCGGGGGCGGGCCCTGCCAGCAGGGGCATGATGTACTCGTTGATCACGCCGCCGAGCTTCTGGGCGATGGGAGCCACCGTCGTGAAGACGTTGCAGAAGCAACCCCAGGCCTTCTGGATCGGCTCGGGTGAATTCGGCCCCGGAAGCGGCAGCGGCGGGATGGTGATCGCTTTTGCCTGCGTCTGGGTCTGCAGCGTCGCCGTCGGTTTCGGCACCGTGTCGAGCGCTTCGATCTTGGCTTTCATGACACCCAGAAATGTCGCGCGCTCGGTGTCCTCCGCCCGCTTCAACTGCGGCTCCGTTTTGCGCGCCTTCGAATTGAGCTCACCGGCAAGATGATTCGACGAACTCAGCGCATGGGTGTCTTCTGCGACTTGCGGCTCGTCCGATGTCACCGGCTCTGACTCCAGCTCGACGACAACCGCCGGTTGATCGGGGAGGTTCGGCGGTACGTCCGGTGCGTCCTTGACGGCGCCCCTCGTGTGCGCCCCGCCCGAGCTACGAATGATCACACCGCGGTCGAGGGTGACAACGGATTGCTCGGCCGTGGATCTCTTCGGGATCAGTACTTTCGAGCGTGACCTGGCGCGCCGCTCGGAAGACCCGGTGGCCGCTGTCGCCGTGGGCTGAGGGGATGCAGCCGGCGGTTGCGGATCCGTCGCGGGCTGGCTGTTCGCTTCCGACGACGGCGATTCCGAAGTCGACGTAGAGGCGGTCTCGTCAGCCGATGCCACCCCGGCAGGAGAGGCGACGGCAGCGCCGAGCCCTAGGGCGACTGCCACCGCGCCGACGCGGGCGGCGTGCTTGACTCCGGCGCCGACAGGCTGACTGAACATGGGCCCCCACGAATCCATCTCCCGTTCTCGAGGAATGGAGCGGGACGATCGTGCCCAGACTCTATGGCTTTCCTGTGAATTTGGAGTGGGAATCCTGGAACTCGCCGGCCGAGTTTCCGCCCTGGTAATGGGGCATCGCATGGTCGCGGAGCTCGCGGCCGGTGACCTTCTCGGTGCGGATCCGTACGAAGTGATCGCGCCGCCCTTCGGCCCACGGCTGCACGAAAGTTCCGGCGATCTCCACCTGTTCGTCGACATCGGTGATCGGCTCGGCATGGCCGACAACGGTCACGCTCCAGCCCCTCCGTAGGTCGGCGTCGAGCTCGTCGGCCTGAAACGCCACCACCTGATGCTCGATGGCCGCGGTCAGCTTGGGCCCGCCGGCCACCCGGATCACCACATCGTCGTGCAACAACCGGAAGTTGACCGGCTGCACGGCCGGAAGGGCGTCCTCGGTGAACACCAATCGTCCGACACGCACCCGCTCCAGCAGATCCAGGCATTGCCTGCGGGTGAGCACGCCGAGTTCTTGTCCCTTCATCGGTCAACCTCTCTGTACGTTGAAGAGTCCCCGCCCCGCGTCCGGGGCGGCCAACTGCTCCATATCTCCATCCTGCACCTGCTGCCCACTCCCTGGCAGAGCCGAAGGTCCCCTCATTGCGACGCTCACCAGCCCCGGCGCTGCGGCCGTGATCCGACCAGTTCGCTGCGCTCGGCGACATCGCGGCTGCGGTACACGACGTAAGGCCGGAAGAGGTAGCCGATCGGCGCGCTGAACACGTGCACCAGCCGGGTGAACGGCCAGAGGCAAAACAGGACGAGCGCGATCATCACGTGGATGTGGAAGTACAACGGCGCCTGAGCCATCAGGTCGCCACGTGGCTGCAGGATCCATATCGAGCGGAACCACGGTGACACTGTCTCGCGGTAGTCGTGCTCGGCACCCTCCGGCGTGGCGCCGATGGCCGTACAGGCGAATCCGGCCACCATCGCGGCCACCAGCACCACGTACATCGTCTTGTCGTTGACGGTGGTCGCCATGAAGACGGGGCCGGTGGCCCGGCGACGGTAGATCAGCAGTGCGATGCCGACCAGGGCCGCGATGCCGGCGATGCCGCCGAGGATCACCGCCTGCAGGTGATAGACGTGATCACTCATCACCAGGTCCATCCACGATTCCGGGATGAACAGGCCGACGACATGCCCGATGAACACCACGAGCATGCCGAAGTGGAACATCGGGCTGGCGATGCGCAGCAGTCGCGACTCGTAGAGCTGCGACGAGCGCGTGGTCCAGCCGAACTTGTCGTAGCGGTAGCGCCACCAGGTGCCGACGGCGACCATCGCCAGTGTCACATACGGCACCACGTCCCAGAAGATCTCCCAGTCCATCATCCCGGCCTCCTCATGCCCTTCGGGGCGGCACTGTCAGTTGAAAGGGTTGTAGGCCAACAGATTCAGCCGGCGGCCCGGACATCATCAACCGCGACACATCGTCGAGGAAAGCCAGAGGCGGCAGGGTCGCGTCGACCGCTGCGACGGCGGGCGCGTAGGGCGACTTGCGCTCGGCCAAGGCTTCGGCCACCACGCCGATCGGCACTCGGTACTTGGCGAGCAGCCGCCACCCTGCAGCCGGATCGACTGTGGCGGCGAACTCCAGGACCACCGGAAGGTGGTCGGGGGCCTCACCTTTCGGCATCTCGACACCGGCAGCACGGTAGGTCTGAGTGAATTCCACCATGTCCGCTCCCCGGTTCCGGGTGTCTCCCGACGTCCAGTAGGTCAGCAGCATGGTGCACCGCTTCTGCAGGTCGAAGGTCTCGACATACTCCTGGGCCAGCTCCATGGCCGGGCGCAGGCTCAGCCCGGCAACGGTTTCGTCGAGCAGCGCCCTGGGCTCGCCGGTGACATGGTCCAGCAGGCGCGCGGCGGTCTGCAGCCGGTCGGCGTGGCCGTCGTCCGGGTAGGAAAGCAGCAGTGACGCCGCCTGCCACACCAGGCGGTCCTGCATCGCGTTTTCGCGATTACGGCGTCTTCGCATGCTCATCGATCCCCCGGGAACATGCCCGAGGGCACTCCCCTGCCGTCCCAGTTGAGCAGGTTCACCCGCGACGGCCGCTCGGCGTTGGCGGCCATGCCGCCGGTGGTCTGCCGGTGCTGCAGTGCGTGGAAGGTCTCCACCGCCACCGGTACCGGTCCGCCGCTGGCCTCACCGAACGGGCCCGAGTCGTACATGCCGGGCCCACCTTCGAAGGACAGGGAGCAGCCGGGCTCCTCCGCCCCCGGTATGCCCTCGGAGCTGTACGCAGTCGGAATGACGTAGCGCTCCTCGTATTTCGCGAGCGCCAGCAGTCGGTACATCTCGTACATCTGTTCCTCGGTCATCCCTACCGCGGCCGGGATGTGCGGTTGGGTGTCGCGACCGAGGTTGATGTCACGCATGTAGGACCGCATCGCCGCGAGACGACGCAGCACCCCCTCGACGACGGCGGTGTCCCCCGCGGTGAACAACCCCGCCAGATACTCGATCGGGATACGCAGGGCCTCCAGCGCGCCGAACAGATTGCCGATGTCCTCGCCGTCGTGCCCGTCGCGGCTCACCGCGTCGACCACCGGAGACAGCGGCGGGATGTACCACACCATCGGCACGGTGCGGAACTCCGGATGCAGTGGCAGCGCAACACCATAGGTGTGAATGAGCTTGTATATCGGGGAACGTTGGGCCGCTTCGATCCACTCGTCGGAGATGCCCTCGGCCCGGGCCCCGGCGATCACCTCGGGGTCGGTCGGGTCCAGCAGGATCTGCCGCTGCGCCTCGTAGAGGTCCTTGTCGTCGGGCACCGACGCCGCCTCCAGCACCCGGTCCACGTCGTAGAGCACCAGACCGAGGTAGCGCAACCGCCCCACGCAGGTCTCCGAGCACACCGTGGGCAGTCCGACCTCGATGCGCGGGTAACACAGGGTGCACTTCTCGGCCTTGCCCGTCTTGTGGTTGAAATAGACCTTCTTGTAAGGGCATCCGGACACACACATCCGCCATCCGCGGCAACGGTCCTGATCGACCAGCACGATGCCGTCCTCGGAACGCTTGTACATCGCGCCAGAGGGACAGGACGCCACGCACGCCGGGTTGAGGCAGTGCTCGCAGATGCGCGGCAGGTAGAACATGAAGGTCTGCTCGAGTTCGAGCTTGATCTGCTCGCTTACCTGTTTGAGCACCGGGTCCCCCGGCACGATCTCCGGTGAACCGGCCAGGTCGTCATCCCAGTTCGCCGACCATGACACCTTCATGGGCTTGCCGGTGATCAAGCTGCGCGGCGGCGCAGTGGGGATGTGTTCGCCGAGTGGTGCCGAGGTCAAGTTCTCGTAGTCATACGTCCACGGCTCGTAGTAGTCCTCGATGGACGGCAGCTTCGGGTTCGCGAAGATCCTGGCCAGCTTGGCCAGCCGACCACCGTCACGCAGGCGCAGCCGGCCACGCCGGTCCAGCTTCCACCCGCCGCGCCATTTGTCCTGGTCCTGGTACGTGCGTGGATAGCCCTGTCCCGGACGGGTTTCCACGTTGTTGAACCAGACGTATTCGGTGCCGGCCCGGTTGGTCCAGGCTTGTTTGCAGGTGACCGAACAGGTTTGACACCCGATGCACTTGTCGAGGTTCATCACCATCGCCATCTGGGCCATGACCTTCACTGGTACTTCACCTCCTGCGAACGGCGGCGGACCACCGTCACCTCGTCACGCTGATTTCCGGTCGGGCCGAGATAGTTGAAGGCGAACGAATGCTGGGCATACCCGCCGGCGAGATGGCTGGGCTTGACCAACAGCCGGGTCAGGGAATTGTGAATGCCACCACGGGTTCCCGTGGTTTCACTCAGCGGCACGTCAATGGTCCGTTCCTGGGCGTGGTAGACGTACACCACACCCTCGGGCATCCGGTGGCTGACCACTGCCCGGCACACCAGCACACCGTTACGGTTGACCGCCTCGATCCAGTCGTTGTCTGACACGTCGATCTTCGCGGCGTCCGCCGGGCTCATCCACATGGTCGGGCCGCCCCGCGACAACGACAGCATGAACAAGTTGTCCTGATACTCCGAGTGGATCGACCACTTGGAATGCGGGGTCAGGTACCGCACCGTCAGGCCGATACCGTCGCGGCCCAGTTTGGATTCGCCGAACAACCGCGCCATGTCCAGCGGTGGCCGGTAGATCGGCAGTTGCTCGCCGAGTTCCTCCAGCCAGTCATGGTCGACGTAGAAGTGCATGCGTCCGGTGAGGGTGTGAAACGGCTTGAGCTCCTCGATGTTCACCGTGAACGGCGCGTAGCGGCGCCCACCGGTCTCACTGCCCGACCACTCCGGGCTGGTGATCACCGGTACCGGGCGGGCCTGGGTGTCGGCGTAGGTGATCCGGCGTTCCTCGTTGCCGATGGCCAGGTGGATCAGCTTACGGCCGGTGCGCCGTTCGAGCTCGCGGAATCCTTCCACGGCCAGCCGGCCGTTGGAGGTGCCCGACAGCGCCAGGATCACATCGGCCATCCGCTCGGCCGTGGTGATCGCCGGGCGGCCCTGGCCGGCACCCGAATCCATCACCCCGAATTTGGCGGCGAGCTCGGCGACCTCCTGGTCGGGGTGGGTGGTGATGCCCTTGGTGGTCAGCCCCAGACTCTCGACCAGCGGGCCGAGAGTTGCCCACTTTTCTGCGATCGCCGTGTAGTCGCGCTCGACCACCACCAGCGGTCCCATTGTCTTGCCCGGCACCGGCGTCTCACCGGTGACCCGCCAATCATGTTCGGTGCCACCTGGATAGGCCATCGCACCGGGGGTGTCGTGCTGCAGCGTGCCCATCACCACGTCGGTGCGGGTACCCAGATGCCGGGCGGCCAGCGTGCTGAAGGTTCGGGCGATCGCACCGAAAGCTTCGAAGTCCGACCGGGTTTCCCACGGCGGGTCGACCGCCGGGCTGAAGGCATGGATATAGGGATGCATGTCGGTACTGGACAGGTCAGCCTTCTCGTACCACGTCGCCGCGGGCAGCACCACGTCAGAGAGCAGCGTCGTCGACGTCATCCGGAAGTCGATCGACATCAGCAGATCGAGCTTGCCTTCGGGGATGTCGTCGGTCCAGGCCACATCGTTGGGCCGCAGCCCCTCGGCGGTGGGCTCCGCCTGCACGTTCGACGTCGTACCCAGCAGGTGGCGCAGGAAGTACTCGTTGCCCTTGCTGGACGAGCCCAGCAGGTTGGCCCGCCAGACGTTGAGCACCCGCGGCCAGTTCGCCGGATTGTCCGGGTCGGTGACCGCGAGTTTCAGCCCGCCACTGGCCAATTGACCGGCGACGTACTCCGGCACTTCCTGGCCGGCGGCCTTGGCCTCGTCGACCACATCCAGGCTGGACCGGTCGAACTGCGGGTAGAACGGCGTCCACCCCATCGCCACCGCCGAAGCCATCACATCCATGGTGTGCTTGTCGCGGAAGCGGCCTCGGCCGACCGGGCTGGACAGGGCGTCGGCGCGGTAGCCGTCGTAGCGCCACTGATCGGTATGGGCATACCAGTAGGAGGTTCCCGCCATCTGCCGGGGCGGGCGCGACCAGTCGGTGCCCATCGCCATCGCCGCCCACCCGGTCACCGGCCGGCACTTCTCCTGACCCACGTAATGCGCCCAGCCGCCACCGTTGCGGCCCATCGAACCGGTGAGCAGCAGCAGCGCCAGGACAGCCCGGTAGGTGGCGTCACCATGAAACCACTGGCATATCCCCGCGCCCATGATGATCATCGACCTGCCACCGGATTCCTCGGCGTTGCGGGCGAATTCGCGCGCGATTCGGATCGCCTGACCGGCCGACACCCCGGTGATCTGCTCCTGCCAGGCCGGGGTGTACGGCTGGCTGGCGTCGTCGTATCCGGTGGGCCAGTCGCCGGGCAGGCCCAGCCGGTGCACGCCGTACTGGGCCAGCATCAGGTCGAACACCGTGCACACCAGGTGCTCGCCGACCCGTCGCACCGGCACCCCGCGCCGCATGGTCGTGCCGCTGCCGTCGACGGTGTCGAAACGGGGCAGCGTGATCTCGGCGGTCTCGAATATGTCGTCCAACACCGTCAGGGCGGGTGAGAGATTCTCCAGATCCAGATTCCACTTGCCGACACCGTCAGCGCCATACCGGAATCCCAACGAGCCCTGCGGCACCGCGATACTGTTGCTGGCACCGTCGAGCAGCACCGGCTTGAACGCCGCGTTCTCCTGTTCGGCCACCGGGCCGCCCAGATCAGCGGCGGTGAGATTCTTACCGGGAACCACCATGCCGTCGCGTTCTTCGAGCTTGACCAGGAACGGCAGATCGGTGAATCTGCGGACGTAGTCGACGAAGTACGGAATCCGGTCCCGCACAAAACATTCGTCGAGGATGACGTGACCCATCGCCATTGCCAGCGCACCGTCGGTGCCCGCCGCGCACGGCATCCATTCGTCTGCGAACTTGGTGTTGTCGGCGTAATCCGGGCTGACCGTCACCACTTTGGTACCCCGATAGCGGACTTCGGCCATCCAATGCGCGTCGGGGGTGCGGGTGACCGGGACGTTGGAACCCCACATCATCAGATACGACGCGTCCCACCAGTCCCCGGACTCCGGCACGTCGGTCTGGTCTCCGAACACCTGCGGAGAGGCCACCGGAAGGTCGGCGTACCAGTCGTAGAACGACGTCATCACCCCGCCGAGGAGTTCGACGAACCGCGAGCCCGCGGCGAACGACACCATCGACATCGCGGGGATAGGCGAGAATCCGGCGACCCGGTCCGGCCCGTAGGTCTTGATCGTGTGCACATGCGCGGCGGCGATCATCTCGGTGGCCTCAGCCCAGCTGACCCGGACCAGACCACCTTTGCCGCGGGCCTGGTGATACCGCTTGCGGCGCGCAGGATCCCCTTGGATGTCGGCCCACGCCAACACCGGATCCTTCAAGCGGCCCTTGGCTTCCCGGTACATCTCCACCAGCACCCCGCGTGCGTACGGGTACCGCACTCGCGTCGGCGAGTAGGTGTACCACGAGAACGCCGCACCGCGGGGGCACCCGCGCGGCTCGTATTCGGGGCGGTCCGGACCGACGGACGGGTAGTCGGTCTCCTGGGTTTCCCAGGTGATGATCCCGTCCTTGACGTAGATCTTCCAGGAACACGATCCGGTGCAGTTGACCCCATGGGTGGAGCGGACCACCTTGTCGTGGCTCCACCGGTCGCGGTAGAACACGTCGCGCTGACGGCCCCCCTGCCGCGTGACCGTTCGCAGATCACCGGAGAACTCACCGGCGGTGAAGAACCTGCCACTGCGTTCCAGCAACTCTTCGATCGATCCGCCGATGTGGGGCTTGGTCATTGACGCGCCTCCTTGGGCTGGGGTTCGTGGGCATGTAGTCGCAGGGCCGTGTAGCCGAATGCCACCAGTGCCGTCGCCACGAGAAGCAGCAACCCGACCGAATAGTCATGATCGACAGCGTCGTACGTCGCCCCCATCACCAAGGGTGGGAAGTAGCCGCCCAAACCGCCTGCGGCGGCCACGATCCCGGTGACCGAGCCGACCTCCTTGTGCGGTGACCGCCGTGCCACCCAGGCGAACACGCCGCCGGTGCCGATACCGAGGAAGATCGCCAGAGCGATGAACGTCGCCGCAGACCACACATCGGGTGGTGGCTGGAACATCGCGACGAAGGCGAGTACCGCGGTCCCGGCGAAGGACGTGAGCACCACATACTTGGGTGGGATGCGGTCCGAGAGCGCACCGCCGATCGGGCGGGCCAGCACCGCGGCCAACGCGAACCCCGCTGTGCGACTTCCGGCTTGGACCGAGGAGAACTCGTACACGTTCTTGATGTAGGTGGGCAGGTAGTTGCTGAACGCCACGAATCCGCCGAAGACCACCGCGTACAGGAACGACATCTCCCATGTCACGGGAAGCTTCAGCGCCGACTTGAGCTTGGGTAGCACCGGATCGGTATTCGGCTCGAACGCGGGGGCATTGCGCATCACCACCAAACACAGCGCCGCGGTCAGCGCCAGGGCGGCCGCGATGATGAGATGGGTGGGAAACAACCCGAACCAGCGCACGAATCGCGGCGTAAAGAATGCCGACAGCGCCGTTCCGACCATGCCCATGCCGAATACACCGGTGGCGTAACCGCGCCGGGACGGCTCATACCAGTTATTGGCGAACGGGATTCCGACGGCGAAAATTGTGCCCGCGATGCCCAGGAAGAACCCGCACACCAACAACATCGGGTACGACCTGGCCTCGCCGGCCGCCCCGACGGCCAACACCGGCACGATCGAGGCCAGCGTCACCGCGAGGAACATGGTGCGGCCGCCGTACCTGTCGGTCAGCGCGCCCACTGCGATCCGGCCGAGCGAGCCGACCAATATCGGAGTCGCGACCAGCATCGAAGCCTGGGTGCTGCTCAACTTCATGTCGCCGGCGTAGGTGGTGGACAGCGGGCCGATCATGTTCCAGGCCCAGAAATTGATGGCCGAGACCCAGGTGGCCAGCAAGAGATTCATACTCTGCCCTTGGCCCAGGTACGGCGTACTTGCCGTGGTCACCACAACAGCAAAACATCATATTCGCCACGGTCGCGTCATTTTCCCGGAAACGTTGCAGGTAGTTTCACGGAAATGTAATCCGCAACATCGATATGTCGAAATTAATCCTGTTGCGCGGTCGCCCTATTGCGCGAGCAGACATAAAGCTGCCCGAAGTCGCGTCATTCTAGGTACTTTCACGTCTTCTCGGCGAAGAAGGGGAAAGCGTGGCGGCCAGCTCCGGGAGCCAGACGCGGTCCGCGGGCACCCACGGCAGCTGGTCGAGTTCGTCGACCGTCACCCAGCGCAGCGCCCGGTGATCATG
This sequence comes from Mycolicibacterium senegalense, assembly GCF_019645875.1. Classification (GTDB taxonomy): domain Bacteria; phylum Actinomycetota; class Actinomycetes; order Mycobacteriales; family Mycobacteriaceae; genus Mycobacterium; species Mycobacterium senegalense. Next base: position 4,533,483 of record NZ_CP081000.1, read on the forward strand.
TGGCCGCGGACTGCCAGACGTGAGCGTGACATGGTAGGCGCGCAACGTCATCCCCTCGTTCAGCGCGACCTCCGCATCCAGACGGGCACCGACGCTCACCTCGACACCGAGTTCCTCCCACAGTTCGCGGGTCAGCGCGTCGGCGTCACTCTCACCGGGGGTCACCTTGCCGCCCGGCAGCTCCCACAACCCCGCCAGCTCCGGGGGCCGCTTGCGTTGCGCGACCAACAGCCCGGCCGCCGAGAACAGGGCACCGGCCACGACGATCTGTTCATCCATCGCGCCCGACGGTATACCGTCGGGTATGGCCGTGTTATCGAACGATCAGGTCGACGCCGCACTGCCCGATCTGCCGGGCTGGGAACGCGCGGCGGGCGCCCTGCGCAGATCCACAAAATTCCCGACGTTCCTCGACGGCATCGAAGCCGTGCGCCGCGTGGCTGAGTTCGCCGAGGAAAAGGACCACCATCCGGATATCGATATCCGTTGGCGCACCGTCACATTCGCCTTGGTGACACATTCCGCCGGCGGGATCACCGACAAGGACGTTCAGATGGCCGAGGAGATCAACCGGATTCTGTCCGACCAGCCCGGCTAGTCGCGATCCACGCCAGCGTCGCCAGCGTCGCGACGATGTAGACCAGCCCGGCCCAGGCCAGATACCAGGGCCGGCTGATCACCCAGATCGTCGGCTGGGCGAAGCTGAGCAACCACGGCACGCCGATCAGCGTCAGCGCCAGCCATCCCCAACCCAGGATGCGCGCCCCCAGCCGGTCGGCCAGTGGCCCGTGCAGCAACCAGATCATCAGCGGAATCAGCCAGACCCAGTGGTGCGTCCACGAAATCGGCGAAAGCAGCAACCCGAACAGGCTCACGATCACAATGGCGCCGAGCCGGTCGGCGCTGCCGCCGATGGCCCGCCACGCCAGCATGGCGAGCACCGCGGTGACCGCGATACCGAGCAGCACCGCCGGACCGTAGCCGGCGTCATGGCCGAGGATGCGCGAGATCCCACCGCGCCACGACTGGTTGAACGAGGTCCCGATCGGCCCGATCCGGTCTGCGTCGCCGAGCAATTCGGTGAAATACCGGCGGGCCTCATCCCCGATCACGAGGACCGACAGCGCGACCGTTGCGAAGAACACCACCGCCGAGAACACCGCGGTGCCCCAACGCCGCGCACCGACGAAATACAGTCCCGACACCGCGGGCGTCAGCTTCACGCCGGCAGCCAGGCCCACCAACAAACCCGACAACCACCATCGATTGCTGTACACCGCGTAGAGCACCGCCAGCACCAGGACCACATTGACCTGGCCGTAGTCGAACGTGCTGCGCAGCGGTTCGGTCCAGATGCCGACGGCGGTCCACAACATCGCAAGACGCCGGGGCGCCGGCCCACCGAGCAGCAGCTGACTGATCCGCACCACGCCGTACAGCGCCGCGATGATGCCGACCTGCCAGCAGAACGCCACCAGCCCGAACGGCAGCAGATGCAGCGGGTAGAACACCACCGCGGCAAACGGTGGATAGGTGAAAGGCAGTGGGAAATCCGGTGTCTGGTCCGCGTAGACGTAGTCGTACAGCGCGCCGGCATGACCGTCGAGCGTGGCGGCGCCACCGACATAGACGTGCAGGTCGACGAAGTTCGCGCCGTTGGGGACGAGGTACGTCCAGGCCAGGCGCGCCGCAATGCTGAGGACCAGCAACACGGGCGCCAGGCGATAGAGCCAGGCGGTTGCTGAGGGTCGGGTAGCCGGTTCGGTGTTAACGGACACGACTTTAGCGACCCGGCCCACGTGTCTTGCCGGGGGTTTGACGGGCCGGCTTGGCTCGCCCGCTTCGTCACGCTGGCTCGCGCACCGTTTGTCACGCCAGCGTGGCCCTCGACGGCGAGCGTCACGCTGGCGTGGCGATCCGCGGCCACCCTCGTCCACGTCGTCACGCTGGAGTGGCTCTCGTCGGCGAGCGCCACTCCAGCGTGACATTCGCGGCGACGGCGACGGCGGCGGCGACAGCGACGGCGACGGCAACACCGGGGCCTCGGCAGCGGCCGGCGCATCACGCCCGAGGCACTGCCGGATAACGAAATCGACCGCTGCAGTAACGGTTGAATAACCGCCACACGTGTCACTTGAGTAACACCAGTAACTGGATAGTTTCGTGCTCAGTCGTTCAAGCAACCGATTGGGAGAACCATGATCTTCACCTGGAAAGCACTTTCCACCAGCATGATCGCGGCTGCCGGCGCAGTCCCGGTCGCGTTGGCCCTCAGCGCCACAGCGAACGCCGAGCCGGTCCCCCCGGCCCCGGCCATCCCCGGCGCGCCGAACCTGCCGATCGTCAACCAGCTCGCCGGCGTGCCGGCCGCCGCGCCGCAACTGCTGCAGGGTGTGAGCTCCGCGTTGACCGGCGCCCCCGCCGCCGCACCGGCACCTGCCCCCGGCGCCACCGCATCGGTGACGCTGCCGCAGATGCCCGCGACGGCCGCCCCCGCAGCCGCGAATGCACCGCTGGGATCGCTGGTGTCGGGCCTGCCGGCCGCGCCCGCTGCCGCCCCGGCGGCAACCGCTCCGGCTCCGGCCAGCGGCCCGGCATCGCTGATCCCCTCGGCCGAGGTGACGATCCCGCAGGTGCCCGGGATGCCGATCCCGCTGCCCCAGAAGGTGAACATCCCTGGCGATCTGGCCTCGTTGGCCCCGGTCGCGGCGCAAACGGCTCTGCCTGCCACGTCACTGGCCCCGGCCGCGGCAGCGGCTCCGGCGGCGGTGGCGGCTCCCGCTGCTGCGGCGCCCGGCGTCTCGAACACCGGGGTTGCGGCGCTGGCCCCGCTGCTGACCGCCGGCCTGCCCTGATCCCCGAACTGGTCTGACCGCCCGAAACGATTGGGAAAGCCATGTCACCGCGTAAGTCCCTGAAAACGATGTTCGGCACCGCCGCTGCAATCGGGTCCACCGCCCTGTTGTTCTTCGGAAGCGCCGTCGCCAACGCCGACCCGGCACCGCTGCCGATCGACAACCTGCAGGCGCCCGGCCTGCCGGCGATGGAGAACCTGAGCCCGATCATCCAGCAGGCTGCGGCCGACCCTGGTGGCGCGGTGCAGCTGTTGATGGCAGCCGCGCAAGCCTTCGCTGCCAACAAGTCGGAGACGGCGGAATCCCGCAACGTCGCGACGGCGGTCAACCAGTTCGCGGCCCAACCGGTCGCCGCACCCGAGCATGTTCCCGCTCTGGGTGCCGGCGCCGACGCTCACCTGCCGATGGGTGTCGACCCGGCCCACGCGGCCGGGCCGGCCCCAGAAGCACTTCCGGCTCCAGCTCCGGCTCCGGCGCCCGCCGCGGCTGTCCCCGCACCGCCTCCTGCCCCCGAGCCCGCACCCGCGCCCGCTCCCGGGGCTGTTCCGGCGGCGGTGACCATCCCGGCCCCGCCCGCCCCTGAAGCCGCACCCGCGCCTGCTCCGGCACCTGCGCCGGCACCGGCTGGGGCGCCCGCCCCGGCTCCCGGTTTCGGGCCCGATGCCCCGACGACGCAGGACTTCATGTACCCGTCGATCAGCAACGGCTGCCTCAAGGACGGCGGAAACGTTCTGGCGACCGCGATTTCGGTCGCCGGCCCGGCCACGATCCCCCTGCCCGGCCCGAAAGCCGGCCAGACCGCCTATGTGTTCACCGCGATCGGCACACCGGGCCCGGCCGCCGAGCAGAAGCTGCCGCTCAACGTCACCTGGGTCAACCTGACCACCGGAAAGTCCGGCAGTGCGACGCTTCAACCGCGCTCGGACATCAACCCTGAAGGACCGACCACGCTGACCGCGATCGCCGACACCGGCTCCGGCAGCATCATGTCGACGATCTTCGGACAGGTCACGACCACCGAGAAGCAGTGCCAGTTCATGCCCACCATCGGTTCCACGGTGGTGCCCTGACCACACCGAATAAATGGGGAAACGAAATTCCCGGTCGCTGGCCCTCTTGTTGGCCGGCGACCGGGAATTTTGTGTGGGCCTAGTAGGCCATGAAGAGGATCATCTCGCGGTCGTACTCGCGCCCGGGGTGCTGCTGCGCCAGATGCGCCTGAGCCTTCTCGACCAGGTCGTCTTCATCGGTGCCGCTGATCGCTTCTCCACACGGGCAGTTCAGATGTGTCTTCGCCATATGTTCACCATCGCATAGGTAGCCCAGCTTTCAACCCCGAGTGTGCACACAGATCGCGATTTCGCCGCGAAACGCGATCTCAGCGCACGCTCGACGCGGAAATCAGCTATTGGACTTGGCTTCTTTCGCGGCGGCCTTCATCTGCTTCTTGTAGGTGCGGACCTTCTGCAACGATCCCGGGTCCACCACGTCGGCCACCGACATGAAGCTGCCCGCGGCGCCGTAATCCCCTGCGGCCTCCCGCCAGCCCGCCGGCGTCACCCCGTACTGCTTGCCCAACAGCGCCAAGAAGATCCGGGCTTTCTGGTCACCGAACCCCGGCAACCGCTTGAGCCGGCGCAGCACCTCTTTACCGTCGGGGTCACCAGCGGTCCACAGTGCCGTCACGTCGCCGTCGTACTCGTCGACGATGGCTCGCGCGAGGTCCTGCACCCGCTTGCCCATCGACCCCGGAAACCGGTGGATGGCAGGGGTTTGCGACACCAGCTCGATGAACGCGTCGGGGTTGTAATCGGCGATCTCTCTGGCGTCGACGCCACCGAGACGGTCGGCGATCTTCTTGGGCCCGCCGAATGCGACCTCCATCGGAATCTGCTGGTCCAACAACATGCCCACCAAAAGCGCGAACGGGATGGATTCCAGCAGAGCGTCGGCCTCGGGATCTTGGACCAGCTGCAGTTTTCCCACGTCGCCAGTCTAGGACCAGACCCGTTTTTGACGTCTGTGTCGGTGCGATGTGCGAATGTGTACGCGATAACCGGTGATGTGCCCATAGGAGATGACATGAGACGCGTCGTTGCACCCCTTTTCGCGGCGGTGGTCACCGCGATTGCCTTGGCCGCCACCGCCAATGCGATCCCCGATCAGGGCACGCCGGATTTCGACAACTACATGCAGGGCCTGGACCGCAACGGCTTCCACCTGAACCCCGACACGGCTTGGCGCGTCGCCCACCAGGCGTGCATGGGCGGCATCCCTGGATACATCGGTTTGGAGCTGGCAGCCCAAGGTGTCATCGGCCCCGGATCCCAGGATCGGGTATTCGAGGTCGCCCGAAAGTACGCCTGCCCCGTGCAATAGGTGAGCTAGCTGCGGTTTCGCCGCACAGCCATCTAAGGTTGGCGCACGATGTCCGGCGAGGTTGCAGTCGCGCTTGCCCTGGCGCTGATCCTGGCGGCGGTCGCCGCCGTCGTCGTGGTGCGCACCCGGCGGGTGGTGGCCACCCCCACCGAACGCGCGGTGCATGCCGCACTGCACACCGCCGCGCAGGCCGCCCGCGCGTTACGTCAAGGCCTGGACACCGAATCCGCCCAGACCGCGGCGCCGTATCTGCGCGAGCTGACCGGCACCGCGGGGCTGGCCCTGTTCGACGACGACGCCGCACTGCTGGCCCGCGACTACGACGACGAGGCGATCTGGCAGTCCGGCACCGTCGACGTCTGTGCCGACACCGCCCGCGAGTCGATCAGTGCCGGGCGCCGGGTCCTGCGCACCGCGCGGTCGACGGCTGTCGTGGCGCAGCCGCTACTGACCGAGGGCGGCGAGGTGCTCGGTGCCCTCGTGGTGCTGGCGCCTGCGAGCCCTGGTCCGGGCATGCTCGGCGCGGTCGGTGAGGTTGCCCGGTACGCGGCCAGCCAGATCGAGCTGGCCGAGCTCGACGCGTCGCGCGCCCGGCTGGACCGGGCCGAGGTGCTCGCACTGCGGGCTCAGATCAGCCCGCACTTCATCTACAACGCGCTCAACACGATTGCGTCCTTCGTGCGCACCGACCCCGACCGGGCCCGGGAGCTGATCCTCGAATTCGCCGACTTCACCCGGTACTCGTTCCGCGCGGCCGGCCAGTACACCACGCTGGCCGACGAGCTGCGCAACATCGACCGCTACCTCACCCTGGAGCGGGCGCGGTTCGGCACCAATCTGAAGGTGCGACTGCAGGTGGCCCCCGAGGTGCTCAACGTCGTGGTGCCATTTCTGGCGCTGCAACCGCTGGTGGAGAACGCGGTGCGGCACGGGCTGGCCGGCAACGGTGGCGGGTCCGTGGAGATCTTCGCGCGCGACGCCGGTACCGAATGCGTGATCACCGTCGAGGACGACGGGGCCGGCATGGATCCGGACTCCCTGCGCGCCGGACCGGGTGACGCGTTGGCCGACCGCTCCGGCGAGTCCGCCCATGTCGGGTTGACCAATGTCGATCATCGGCTGCGCGCGGCGTTCGGCAACGACTACGGTCTTGTGGTCGAGACAGCGGTTGGCGCGGGCACGAAAGTGGTGATGCGCGTGCCGAAATTCCGCTCAGGGGTCCGAGCCGGCGGAGGTGGTTTCAGGTGAGCACAAACCTGACCGTGCTCGCCGTCGACGACGAGGCGCCCGCGCTGGACGAGCTCGCCTACCTGCTGGGCCGACACCCCGACATCGGCGAGGTACACACCGCCTCCGACGCCACCTCGGCGCTGCGCGAACTCACCCAGCACACGATCGACGCCGTGTTCCTCGACATCAACATGCCCGGGCTGTCAGGAATCGAATTGGCCGGTGTGCTGGCCAATTACGCCAATCCGCCCGCGGTGGTGTTCGTGACGGCCCACGAGGACAAAGCGGTGGCCGCCTTCGACGTCGGCGCCGTCGACTATCTGCTCAAACCGATCCGGCAGAACCGCCTCGACGAAGCCGTACGCCGCGTCGCCTCAGCGGCAACCCGGTCCACAACTGAATCGCCTTCCCAGCACGAAGACCAGGACTGGGACGTGGTCCCCGCCGAACTGGGCGGCATCACCCACCTGGTGCCCCGCGACAGCATCGGCTGGGTCGAAGCCGAGGGCGACTATGCCCGGCTGCACTCGACTACCGGTGCCCACCTGGTACGAATCCCTTTGAGCACCTTGGAAACCCGCTGGCGCGACCACGGCTTCCAGCGCATCCATCGGTCCTATCTGGTGTCCCTGCGACAGGTCACCGGGCTGCGCACAGCCGACGGCGCGGTGCTGGTGCGGCTGCGCGCCAACGGGACCTCCCCCGCCGTGGAACTTCCGGTGAGCCGCCGTCAGGCTCGTGAACTGCGTGACCGGTTGGTCCGCGAGCCGATGCGCAATCTCAAGCCGGCGGGCACAGATGAGTGACCGGCCCACTCCGCAACGGCAGCGCGTCGTGCTCGCCCACCGCCGCGGTACCCGCATGGTGCGGACCCGAGTCGAGGTGGCCGAACAGACCCAGGTGGGCGACGCGCTGGTGCGCGGCCTGGTGCGGACCCAACTGGGTCTCGCGCTGCGGCTGGCGCTGGTCGTCGTGTCCGTAGTGGTGGCGCTGGTACTGCTCAACGCCGCTGTGCCGGAACTGGCCGCGCTCACCGTATTCGGGATCCGGCTCAACTGGCTGATCCTCGCCGGGCTGCTCTACCCGCTGCTGTACGGGGTGGGACGGCTGTATGTGCGTCTGGCCGAACAGGGCGAACGGGACTTTGTCCGGGTCGTCGACAGCGAACCATGACCGGCGCACCACTGACCGCCGCCGCCCTGCTGGCCGCCGTGGTGGCCACCATCGCCATCGGCGCCTACGGAGTCCGGTTGTCGCGCACCACCTCCGACTTCCTCGTCGCCTCTCGCAGCGTCGGCCCACAATGGAACGCCGCCGCGATCTCGGGGGAATACCTCTCCGCTGCATCGTTTCTCGGCGTGGCCGGGCTGATCGCCAAATACGGTGCCGACGCCCTGTGGTACCCGGTCGGATTCACCGCCGGCTATCTCGGCGTGCTGCTGTTCGTGGCCGCCCCGCTGCGACGCTCGGGTGCCTACACCGTCCCCGACTTCGCCGAGTTCCGGCTCGGCTCGGCGCGGCTGCGCAAGGTGGCCATGCTCGTCGTCGTGGTGATCTGCCTGTTCTATCTGGCCCCTCAGTATCAGGGTGCCGGACTGGCCCTCAAAACGCTTCTGGGCGTTCCGGTCTGGGTCGGGCCGCTGCTCGTCGCCGGCATCGTCATCACCAACGTGGTCGCCGGCGGCATGCGGTCGATCACGTTCGTGCAGGCGTTCCAGTACTGGCTCAAGCTCACCGCCGTGGCGGTCCCGGCCCTGGCGTTGCTCGGCCTGTTCATCGGCGACCGTGGCGAATTGGGCGGCCCACTGCCGCCGACCGTGCAGCAGCAGACCACCGTGAAAGTCGAAACCGATGTCATCGTCCAGGTCATCGAACCGGCAGGGATCACCGTGTCCGGCGATCTCGACGGCCGCCCCGTCGCCTCCGCCACGATCGCCGCGCCCGGGCAACACACCCTCTCCGCGGGCACCACGTTGACGCTGGCCGCCGGCGCGGCCACACCCGTGGTGGCCGGCACGCCGGGCACCGGTGACGAGTGGATCGCCTCCGGTGGCGGCCTGGGCGGCGGCCACCCGCTCTACCAGGTGCTGTCCATCATCGTCGCGACGTTCCTCGGCACCATGGGCTTGCCGCACGTGCTGGTCCGCTTCTACACCAACCCCGACGGCCGGGCCGCCCGGCGTACCGCGCTCGCCGTGGTGGCGCTGCTATCGGTGTTCTATTTCTTCCCGATCCTGCTGGGGGTGTTCTCCCGGCTGTATGTCCCGCAGCTGCTGATCACCGGAACTGCCGACGCCGCAGTGCTCTTGGCGCCCGGCGCGGCGGTCGGCGGGATCGGCGGCCAACTCCTGGCCGCCCTGGTGGCCGCGGGCGCCATCGCAGCGTTCCTGGCCACCTCCTCGGGCCTGTTGATCAGTGTCGCCGGCGCCCTGGCCACCGATGTGCTGCGCGGTCGGGTGCGCGACTTCCGGATCGCCGCAGTGGTCGGCGGGCTGGTCCCGATCCCCTTGTCGCTGTTGGTGTCCGGGCTTGAGTTGTCGCGCAGCGTCGGATTGGCCTTTGCTGTCGCGGCGTCCACGCTGTGCCCGCTACTGGTGCTCGGGGTCTGGTGGCGCGGCCTGACGGTCGCCGGCGCGGCGTGCGGCCTCGTGGTGGGCGGATGCGTGTGTGGCGGCGCGGTGCTGGTGGCGATCACCGGCGGAGTCGACGACGCGGTGCTCGGCGGCTGGCCCGCGGTGATGGTGGGCTACCCGGCGGCGGTCAGCGTGCCGATCGCCTTCCTCACGATGATCGTCGTCAGCCTGTTCACGAAACCGACCCCTGGCGTCGCACAGATCTTCGCGCGCATGCATGTGCCCGAGCGCCTGGGCCTGGGTGTCGAGCGGGTGCCCGCAGGCTGACCGCCTGCCGCTCAGCCTCTGCGACCGACCGCTCAGCGCAGCGATGGCCGAATTCGGCGTATCGCCGGCGATACCCCTGCTGTGTGACCCACCTCTCAATTAGGTTCAGTTGTCAACCGACCCACAGCCAACTGTCAGGAGCCCTCGGTGCCCGAAATCGACCTTCCCGAGAGGGTTGCCCCCACCGGGGAGCAGTTCCTCGCCATGCAGGCCAGTCCCGAATTCCAGGAGCTGCGTACCAGGTTGCGCCGCTTCGTTTTTCCGATGACCGCCTTCTTCCTGATCTGGTACGGCCTCTACGTCGCCCTCGGCGCGTTCGCCCACGACTTCATGGCCATCCAGGTGTTCGGCAACATCAACGTCGGACTGCTGATCGGTTTGGGCCAGTTCCTCACGACGTTCCTGATCACCGGGCTCTACGTGCGCTTCGCCAATCGTGAGCTCGACCCGCGGGCCACCGCCATCCGCGAAGAGCTGGAGGGCACCCGATGACCGTCACCACTCTTGCCGCCGAGACCGTCGGCAACCCGGCCGCCAACATCGGCATCTTCAGCCTCTTCGTCGTCGTCACGATGATCGTGGTGATCAAGGCCAGCAAGCGCAACGCCACCGCCGACGAGTTCTTCACGGGCGGTCGCGGCTTCTCCGGCCCGCAGAACGGTATCGCCATCGCCGGTGACTACCTGTCGGCGGCCAGCTTCCTCGGCATCGCCGGCGCCATCGCCGTGTACGGCTACGACGGCTTCCTCTACTCCATCGGCTTCCTGGTGGCCTGGCTGGTGGCCCTGCTGCTGGTGGCCGAATTGCTGCGCAACACCGGCAAATTCACCATGGCCGACGTACTGAGCTTCCGGCTCAAGCAGCGCCCGGTCCGGCTGGCCGCGGCCATTTCGACGCTGACCGTCTCGCTGTTCTACCTGCTGGCCCAGATGGCCGGCGCCGGCGGCCTGGTGGCGCTGCTGCTCGACGTCAACAGCCGGGCCGGGCAGTCGATCGTGATCGCCGTCGTCGGCATTCTGATGATCGTCTACGTGCTGGTCGGCGGAATGAAGGGCACCACCTGGGTGCAGATCATCAAGGCCGTGCTGCTGATCGCCGGTGCTGCCCTGATGACCGTGATGGTGCTGAGCAAGTTCGGGCTGAACTTCTCCGAGATCCTCGGTTCGGCGCAGTCGGCGATCTCGGAAGCCACCACCAAGGGTGTCTCCAGCCGCGACGTGCTGGCCCCGGGCGCACAGTACGGCGGATCGCTCACCTCGCAGATCAACTTCATCTCGCTGGCATTGGCGCTGGTGCTCGGCACCGCGGGCCTGCCGCATGTGCTGATGCGCTTCTACACCGTGCCGACCGCGAAAGAGGCTCGGCGGTCGGTGGTTTGGGCGATCGCGCTGATCGGCGCCTTCTACCTGTTCACCCTGGTGCTGGGCTACGGCGCCGCCGCGCTGGTCGGCCCGGACCGGATCCTCGGTGCCGCAGGCGGCGTCAACTCCGCGGCCCCGCTGCTGGCGTTCGAACTCGGCGGGGTGATCCTGCTCGGCGTCATCTCGGCGGTCGCGTTCGCGACCATCCTCGCCGTGGTGGCCGGCCTGACCATCACCGCGTCGGCGTCGTTCGCGCATGACATCTATGCGTCGGTCCTCAAGTCGCACAAGGTGACCGAGGACGAGCAGGTGCGGGTCTCGCGGATCACCGCGGTCGTGCTGGGCGTGTTCGCGATCGGGCTGGGCATCCTGGCCAACGGCCAGAACGTGGCGTTCCTGGTGGCGCTGGCGTTCGCCGTGGCGGCCGCGGCCAACCTGCCGACCATCCTGTACTCGCTGTACTGGAGGCGGTTCAACACCCGAGGTGCGCTGTGGAGCATGTACGGCGGTCTGATCTCGACCATCGTGCTGATCGTGTTCTCCCCCGCCGTGTCCGGTTCGAAGACCGCGATGATCCCCGGTGCCGACTTCGATTTCTTCCCGCTGGCCAACCCGGGGATCGTGTCCATCCCGCTGGCCTTCGCTCTCGGCATCATCGGCACGCTCACCTCGCCCGACACCGGCGACGCCGAGCGCAACGCCGAGATGGAGGTGCGGTCGCTGACCGGGGTAGGTGCCGAGAAGGCGGTCGCGCACTAGCAACGAGCATTTCCCCATCCCGCTTCCCTACCCACTGTCACACCCCCACTGTCACGCTGGAGTGGCGCCACAGCCCGGCCGCCACTCCAGCGTGACGCTGGCGGGTAGTGCGGCAATCGCTACCCTGAATTGTGCTCAGCCGCGTGTCGTTTCCCCTTCTCGCATACGCGTTCGCGGCGATCATGGTCGGCACCACCCTGCCCACACCGATGTATGCGCTCTACGCCGAGCACATGCATTTCGCGGTGCTGACCACGACGGTCATCTACGCCACCTATGCCGGGGGCGTGCTGTTCGCACTGCTGGTGTTCGGCCGCTGGTCCGACGCGGTGGGCAGGCGGCCGATGCTGCTCGCCGGAGTGGCGTCGGCACTGGCCAGTGCGGTGGTGTTCCTGCTCGCCGACTCGGTGCCGCTACTGCTGATCGGCCGGGTGCTGTCCGGTCTGTCGGCCGGCCTCTTCACCGGAACTGCCACGGCGGCCGTCATCGAGGCCGCCCCGCAGGCCTGGAAGAACCGGGCCGCGGCGGTGGCCACGGTGGCCAACATCGGCGGTTTGGGCGCGGGCCCGCTGCTGGCCGGTCTGCTGGTGCAGTACGCACCGCAACCCCTTCACCTGCCGTTCCTGGTGCACATCGGACTCGCGCTTGTGGCGGGGTTCGCGGTGCTCGTCGTCCCGGAGACCTCGGCACGCACCGGCCGAATCGGATTGCAGCGCCTGTCGGTACCCACCGAGGTGCGGACCGTCTTCGTGATCGCCGCCCTGGCCGCCTTCGCCGGTTTCGCGGTGACGGGCCTGTTCACCGCGGTGGCACCGTCGTTCCTGTCGACGGTGATCGGCATCGGAAACCATGCGGTGGCCGGCGCGATCGCCTGCGCGATCTTCGCGGCCTCGGCGCTGACGCAGGTCTTCGCGAATCGAATGGCCGCCGAGCGAGCAGTGGCGGTCGGGTGCGGGCTGCTGATCGCGGGCATGATGATTCTGACTGCAGCACTGTATTTTTCCTCGCTGCCCGGCCTGATCGCGGCGGCCGTGGTGTCCGGCATCGGCCAGGGCATGAGCTTCAGCCGGGGCCTGGCCGCTGTCGTCGAGCGTGCTCCGGCCCAGCGTCGGGCCGAGGTCAGCTCCACCTACTTCGTCGTCGCCTACGTCGCCATCTCGCTTCCGGTGATCGGTGAAGGCCTGGCCGCGCAATCGCTGGGCCTGCGTACCGCGGGAATCACCTTCGCGATCGCGGTCGCCGTGCTGGCCTCGATCTGCCTGACCGCGATCCTGGTCGCCGAGGCGCGGGGCAAATCCCGTAGTTCTACCTAGGGACTACGCAGCCGCGGGGCCATAGCGTTCTAGCCATGACCGTTGCTGCTGACACAGCTGCCAAGAAAGCCCCCGCGACGGGGCTGTTCCCGTCCCCCGCCGAGGTCGAGGCCCAGACGCCGGCCGGCCGGGACCGGGCCATCGACGTCATCCGCATCGTCTCGCTGGTGGGTGTGGTGTTCGGCCACACCATCATGGCCACCAGCACGATCCGCGACGACGTGTTCATCTGGAGCAACCTGCTCACCGAATCCACCGTGTTCCAGGCGCTGACGTGGGTGTTCCAGATCATGCCGCTGTTCTTCTTCGCCGGGGTCGCCGCCTCGGTGCAATCGTGGCGGCCCGGCTCCTCGTGGGGCGGTTGGCTGCTGAAGCGCTGCACCCGGCTGTACCGGCCGGTGTTCTACTACCTGGCGTTCTGGACCGTCGCGCTGGCGGTGCTGAGGTTCGTGCTGCCGGAACATGTCTACGAGCCGATCGCCGGCATCTCCATCCAACTGCTGTGGTTCCTCGGCGCCTACGTCCTGGTGCTCGCCGCGGTGCCGCTGCTGGCCCGCCTCACCACCACCGCGCTGGTCGTCGGCGCCGTCGTCGGCACCTACGCGTTCATCGCCGTCATCGACGCGATTCGGATCAACATCGACGGTTACGCCTCGCTGGGCTACCTCAACACGGTGGTGTGGTTGATCCCCGGCGTGTTCGGTGTGGCCTACCGCCGCCACCTGCTGGCCAGCGTCGCCGCCCTCAAGATCGGTGTCGGCATGCTGGGCGTGAACCTGGCGCTGCTGTACTTCGGCCCCTACGAGCTGAGCCTGGTCGGCATCGAGACCCAGCAGCTGAAGAACATGACACCGCCGTCGCTGCTGCTGGCCGGGCACGCGATCATGATGTGCGCGTTCGCGATTGCCGCCGCGCCTGCCATCAACCGCTGGGCGCAGCGGCCCCGGGTGTGGTGGCTGACCGCGATCGGCAACTCCGGGGCGATGACGCTGTACCTGTGGCACATGCCGCTGCTGCTGGGCCTGCACCTGGTGTTCGACTATCTGGGCGCCGACCGCTACGACCCCTCCGCCCCCGGCTTCGTCGCGCTCTCGCTGCTGCAGTTGGCTCTGATGGCCGGCATGGTCGCGATCGCGTTCACCGTGCTGCGGCCGCTGGAGAACAACCCGTTGCCGCTGTGGGACGGGGGCGTCGTCACCCGCACCGGACCCCGCAGTGCGGCGATCGGTCTGCTGCTGTGTGTGGCCGGCGCGGCGACACTGACCTCGGTGGCCTGGGGCCTGAAGGATCAGGGCGTGTACTGCGTGGTCGTCATGGTGGCCGCGCTCGTCGCTGCCCGTGCGCTGGCGGACGACTGACTGCATCGAGCGTGCGTACAGATCGCGAATTCCCGCAGAATCGCGATCTGTGCGCACACTCGGCGTTGGTGGACCGGGGCTTATCCGCTCTTGCGGCGGAACTCGCGCCGGTTCTCCACCGGGCCGTGCGCACGGGGTTGGTTGCGGCCGCCGTCCTTGTGCGCGGCGCCTCCCGACGACTGCGCCTTCTTGCGCTCCAGGGCCTCCCGGAATTTGCGCTTGTTGTCGTCTTCCGGTTTGTCGTCAGCCATACGCCGCAGCGTAGCGTGACAGCACTGCAAACGTCATGCGGTTTAGCGCCGGCCCGGCGGCATCCCGTACACGTGCGTGATCGGCAACGTCAGCAACACGCGCCGGTCGTCGACCATGGCGCGCCGGTAATCGTCCCAATCCGGATGTTCCCCGGCGATGTTGCGGTACAACGCAATCAGCCCCTCGACCGTTTCGTCGTCGGGCGCGGCGGCCGGCGGAGTGAGGATCGCATCGCCTTCGGCCACCGCATAGGACCAACCGTCGTCGGAGCTGACATGAATGGACGCACGCGGATCCCGCCGCAGATTGCGGGTCTTGGCCCGCGGTTCGGTGATCGACACCTGGATCTGCACTGCCCGCGGGTCGAAGTAGTAGGAGACATTGGACAGCTGCGGTCGACCGTCCTGTTTGATCGTCGCAAGAACTCCCAGCGAGTTGCCGCCGATCAAGGCCAAAAGCTTGTCGTCGAAAACCTGGCGCCCCATGTGACGAGCGTACGTCTTTACCATCGGTTCGATGAGCGTGATTGACGGCAACACCCTCGAGGGCGTCTCGGCGACGACGTTGTGGACCCTGAGCAACCGCGGCCGCGAGGCCAAACGTTCCGACGGGGTGATCCGCGATCCGTGGGCGGTGGCACTGCTCGACTCGATCGAGTTCGACTACGGCAAGTTCGGCAGACCGACCCAGGCCCATGCCCTGCGGGACCGCTCATTCGACATCGAGACCCGCGACTACCTCGCGACGCACCCGAAGGCCGCGGTGGTGGCGCTCGCCGAGGGTTTGCAGACCAGTTTCTGGCGGCTCGATCAAGCCGGTGTGGCCGACGAATTGACCTGGTATTCGGTCGATCTACCGCCGGTAATCGCCCTCCGGGAACGCCTGCTGCCCTCCGATGACCGCATAGTCAACATCGCTCAATCTGCGCTCGACCGCAGCTGGATGGACCGGGTCGACGACCGCAACGGCGTGTTCATCACCGCCGAGGGACTGCTGATGTACCTGGAGCCGGACGATGTGCGCAGCTTGATCGCCGACTGCGCGGCACGGTTTCCCGGCGGCCGGATGGTGTTCGACTCGATTCCGCATTGGGTGAGCCGACGCACCCTCAAGGGCCTGCGGCTGTCCAACCGGTACATCGCGCCACCGATGCCGTTCGCGCTGACCGCCGACGAGGGCCTGGCCATGGCCGGCACAGGGCCGGGCGCCATCGCCGGCGTGCGCTCGGCGCGCGACGTGCCGCTACAGCCGGGCCGCGGCTTGTTCAAGTTGGCCGCCGCGCCGTGGCTGGACCGGATCGGCCTGATCCACCGCATCCGCCCGTCCATCACCGCGCTGGACTTCTGACGGGCCGGCTCGCTACGACATGGCATTGTTCAACAGACGCCTGCTTATGGTGTGCGCCGCGCTGCTGGTCGCCGGAGTCACCTCCTGCGCGACGCACACCGCCACGCAAACAAGGACCGCCCGGATCGAAGTGGTGCCCGAGGCACTCACCCAGCCCAAGTTCAGCGTCACCCGGTTCCACTACCTGCCCGAGGTACGCGCGGGCGGAAGATATCCCGACCAGAACTGGGTCGATTTGTACCTGCCCGGCGGCACCCACGCGTTCAATTCGATCCCGCTCGTGGTGCTCATCCACGGCGGCGGGTGGAAGAGCACGATGGGCGCCGGGGTGTTCGACGGATTGGCCCGCGAACTCACCAGCCGCGGCATGGCCGTCTACAACATCGAGTACCGGCGGGTCGGATCGGGCGGCGGGTGGCCGACCACGTTCACCGACGTGGCTCGGGCGATGGACTATGTCGCCCAGGTGAATCTGCGATACCCGCAGCTGGCCATCGACGACGCGCTGGTCGTGGGCCACAGTGCGGGAGCTCAGCTGGCGGTGTGGGCCAGCACCCGTCACGACCTGCACGGTGACGAGGTCGGATCCCGGCCGGTCTTCCGGCCGACTCGGGTCATCTCACTGGCCGGCCCGCTCGACATGGTCTACGCCGCCACTCACGGCGACAAGCACATCGCGGCGGTGCTCGGCGGACGCCCGTCCGAGGTGCCCAAGCGGTACGCCTCGGTGGATCCGATCCAGAATCTGGACCCGCGAGTGCCGGTGATCGCGGTCCACGGCACACTCGACACCGTTGTGGCACCGGCCAATTCACGGCGCTACGTCGCAGCACTCGACAAGCTCGGCGGGCGGGCCGGCCTGGTGTTGCTGCCCGGCGAGAACCACACGTCGATCATGTCCAGCCGCTCGCCCGGATTCCGAGAGGTACTGCGCCTCATCACCACCACCTCGAAAGCCCAACCGGACCAGCTGCCGATGAAGTGAGTGGGTGTTTAGTCTGGAACCGTGACCCGGTACATCGCATTCTTGCGCGGCGTCAACGTGGGAGGCGTCAACCTCAAGATGGCCGAGGTGGCCAAAGCCATGGACGCCGCCGGGTTCACCGACGTCAAGACCATCCTGGCAAGCGGAAATGTCTTGCTGGACAGCACTTCCAAGGCCCCTGAAGTTCGCAGCACGGCCGAGAAGGCACTACGGGATACCTTCGGCTACGAGGCATGGGTGTTGGTGTACGACCTCGCCACCCTGAAGAAGATCTCGGACGGCTACCCGTTCGAACGTGAGGTTCCCGACCACCACTCCTACGTCACGTTCGTCAGCGACGACGAGTTGCTCGACGAGCTGGCTGCGCTGACCCCGGGCCGCGACGAAAAGGTGCGGCGCGGCGACGGCGTCCTCTACTGGCAGGTGCCCCGGGCCGCCACGCTGGACAGTGCGATCGGCAAAACCATGGGCAAGAAACGCTACAAATCGTCGACGACGACACGCAATCTGCGCACGCTGGAGAAGGTGTTGCGCTGACGCGTCAGCCGCGGGCCCCGCGCATCCATCCCAACCCCTCGCTGGTGCCGGCGGCGGGGCGGTATTCACAGCCCACCCAGCCGTCGAACCCGGTCTCATCGATGACCGCCAGCAGGTAGTCGATCGCCAACTCACCGCTGTCCGGCTCGTGCCGGTCCGGGACGCCGGCGATCTGCAGGTGCCCCACCCGGCCGGTCGGGATATCGGACCGCAGCCGGACCGTCACGTCGCCTTCGGTGATCTGGCAGTGGTACAGATCCAGTTGGACCTTGAGATTCGGCGCACCGACCTCGTCGACGATCCGGTGCGCTTCGTCCTGAAAGCTCAACAGGTAGCCGGGCATGTCGCGCTGGTTGATCGGTTCGATCATCACCTCGACGCCGCGGTCGGCGGCCTGCGCGGCGGCCCAGGTGAGGTTGCCGCGGTACACCTCGAGCCGCTCGACACGCTCGGCCGCGGCCGGGGCAAGGCCCGCCATGACATGTACCCGTGGGCACTTCAGAGTTTCGGCATAGGTCAGCGCATGCCGGAACCCGTCCCGGAACTCGGCCTCACGTCCGGGAAGCGAGGCGACGCCACGTTCGCCGGACTCGAAATCTCCCGGCGGCGCGTTGAACAAAACCTGGCGCAGGCCGTTGGCGTCGAGCAGTCCGCGCAGGTGCTCGGCCGGGTAGGCGTATGGGAACAGGTACTCCACCGCCGTGAACCCGTCGGCTGCCGCGGCGGCGAACCGATCCGGAAAGGCATGCTCGACGTACATCATGGAGAGGTTGGCCGCAAAGCGTGGCACGGGCTGGCTCCTTCCATCCGATCAGCGGTTGACGCCATCTTTGCGTGTGGCCGGACGGCGGCGGCCGGACGCCCCCGGCCGAACACAGGTACATTCGCGGCAATGACGGATAGCCCAGTCAAAGTCAGCGGCGACGCGCTCACCGGTGTCTCCGAGACCGCGCTGATGACCCTGCAGGTACGCGCGCACGAGGCACGCCGCCCGGACGGCCTGATCGACGATCCGATGGCAGTGCACCTGGTCGACTCGATCGACTTCGACTTCGCCAAGTTCGGCTACACCCGGCGCCAGGACATGGCCTTGCGGGCGCTGTTGTTCGACCGAATGACCTCCGACTATCTGCGCAGCCATCCGAAGGCCACGGTAGTGGCGTTGGCCGAAGGTTTGCAGACCAGCTTCTACCGGCTGGACGCGGCCGGGCTGGGGCATGAGTTCCGTTGGCTCTCGGTAGATCTGGAGCCGATGATCGAGTTCCGCAACAAGCTGCTGCCCAAGCCGGACCGGGTCGCGGCAGGATCTTCAACGCCCTGCTGCGCGCACAGCATCTGCCGGTCTTCGACTCGGTCCGCCCGGTGGTGGGGCTGCTGGAGTTCGGGTAGCTGCCCGCCGGATCAGGCGCTCGACCCGGCCAGTTCCGCCCGGGCTGTTTCGAACCGCAGGCTCGGGTCGGTCACCGGACCGTTGCGCAGCGTCTGGGCGTCGAGCGTGTAGTTCATGGTCATCTGCCATGGCCCGTCGACGCCCTGGCGGGGAATCTCGTCGATCGAGCGCTGCACGTAACCGGCGGCGAAGTCCAACAGTGGGCGGGTCTGACCACCGGCGAACTCCGGCCGCACGGAGTCAAAACCGTTGTCGTCCATGTGTTTGAGCAAACGGCAGAAGTGTTCGCAGAGCAGACCGACCTTGAGCGTCCACGACGAGTTGGTGTAGCCGAAGGCGAAGGCGAAGTTGGGCACACCCGATAGCATGATGCCCTTGTAGGCCACGGCTTCCGAGAGATTCACCGCCTGACCGTCGACGGTCAGCGTCATCCCTCCGAACAGCTGGATGTTGAGCCCCGTTGCGGTGACGATGATGTCGGCGTCCAATTCGCGGCCGGACTCCAGCAGGATGCCGTTCTCGGTGAAGGTCGCGATGCGGTCGGTGACCACCGAGGCGCCGCCGTCGCCGAGCGCGGTGAACAGATCGCCGTCGGGAACCGCGCACAGCCGCTGATCCCACGGGTTGTAGCGGGGGCTGAAGTGCTCGTCCACCGGGTAACCGGCGGGCAGCTTGGCGGCGTTGATCCGCCGGATCAACGCCCGGGCCGCCCTGGGGTACTTCTGGCAGAACGTGTAGACCCCGCGCTGCTTGAGGATGTTCTTGCGCCGGGTCAGTGCGTAGCCACGCTCATCGCCGAGCAGGCGCTTGGCGGTGTTGGCGAAGGAGTCCTTGGCCGGCACCGGCATCACGTAGGTCGGTGAGCGCTGCAACATGGTGACGTGGGCGGCCGTTCCCGCCATCGCCGGCACCAGCGTGACGGCGGTGGCGCCACTACCGATCACGACGACGTTCTTCCCCGTGTAATCGAGGTCTTCCGGCCAGTGCTGGGGATGCACGATGCGCCCGGTGAACCGGTCGGCGCCCTCGAACTGCGGGGCGTAACCCTGGTCGTAGCGGTAGTACCCGCCGCCGCAGAACAGCCAGTTCGCCGATATCTGGACGAGTTCGGGGTCCGACCCGTCGGCGTCGGTCCGCTCGACGTCCACGGTCCAGGCGGCCCGGGCCGAGTCCCAGGCGGCCGCCAGCACCTTGTGGCGCAGCCGGATGTGGTGGTCGATGCCGTTCTCGGCGGCCGTCTCACGCAGATAGGCCAGGATCTTGTCCGCGGTGGCGATGGCGTGCTCGTCGCGCCACGGCTTGAACTCGTACCCGAAGGTGTGCAGGTCGGAGTCGGACCGAATTCCCGGGTAGCGGAACAGATCCCAGGTGCCGCCGGTGGCACCGCGGGCTTCCAGGACGGCGTAACTGCGACCCGGGTGTTCACGCTGGAGGTAGTAGGCAGCACCGATGCCGGAGATGCCGGCGCCGATGATGAGTACGTCGACGTGTTCGGTGTGGTTCATGTCTCAATGGTGGCGGCCCACCCGTCGCCGCCCAAGGGCAGAAATGCCAAGAATGACCCATTCAATGGTGCACTTTGCACCACCGATCTATGCTGGGCTGATGGGTTGGCAGCCACCGTCACAGCGGGTGAAAGACCTGATCCGGCAGTGCGCACAGATTGTGCTCAACCCGCGCGAGGAATGGCTCGACGAGTTCGACGCCGCTGTGCTGGCCGCCAGCCGGGAGATCGCATCTGACCCCGAACTCGCCGCCGCCGTCGTCCGCAGCAACCATGCCAACCTGTATTTCTGGGGTTCGGCGAATGTGCGCGACCCAGGCGCCCCGGTGCCGCCGAACACCGGGCCGGAGCCGCTGAGCATTGCCCGAGAGCTGGTCCGCCGCGGCGTCAACGAATTTCCCCTCGACGCGTACCGGGTCGGTGAGGGGGTGGCCTGGCGCCGGCTCATGGAGATCGCGTTCGAGCTGACGTCCGACCCCGCCGAGCTACACGAGATGCTCGATGTCTGCTCGCAGTCCATCAGCGCGTTCGTCGACGCCACACTGGCCGGGATCGCCGCGCAGATCGAGCTCGAACGCGAAGACCTGACCCGAGGCACCCACGCCGAGCGACGCGAGACCGTCGCGCTGCTGCTCGAAGGCGCCCCGATCCCCAGGCAGCGTGCCGAAGCCCGCCTGGGCCACCCGCTGACCGGACCCCACACCGCGGCGGTGATCTGGAGCGAGGACCCCGCCGGCGACATGTCCGGGCTGGATCGCGCCGCCGAGGCTTTCGGTCAGGACTGCGGTGATCCACGGCCGCTGAGCGTGTTGGCGAGCACCGCCACCCGCTGGGTGTGGGCGGCGGGCAGCGCCGACATCGAGCACGGGTTCCCGGCCCTGGCCCGCGCCGCAGCAGAGCTGGACGCCGTCCGCATCGCCGTCGGGCCGGTCGCCGAGGGTCTGGATGGCTTCCGGCGCAGCCATTTCGACGCGATCACCACTCAGCAGATGATGGCCCGGCTGCATTCCACGCAACAGATCGCGCAATTCGGCGACGTCGAACTCGTCGCACTCATCACCGCCGAACCCGATCGGGCCGCCGAGTTCGTCAGCCACAACCTCGGCGCGCTCGAGACCGCTGACGCCGAATTACGGGAAACCGTACGGATATTCGTCACGGAACAGTGCAACGCTTCCCGGGCCGCGGCACGGCTGTACCTGCACCGCAATACGCTGCTGCGCCGGCTGGCCCGCGCAGAGGAACTGCTGCCCCGCCCGTTGACCGAGAACAGTGTCGCGGTTGCCGTCGCGCTGGACGTGCTGCGGTGGCGCGGCACCGCGACAGGCTGAGAGCCGATCAATCGAAGGCCGCGTCCAGATAGCGGAGTGCATCACTCTTGCCGATACCGAGCGCGCGGGCGGCCTCGGCGAACGAGTGCGCAGCCGCGGCCATCGCCGCATCGGCCGGATCCGCCCGCGCTACGAACGTCCCGTACCGCCCGCGGGTCTCCAACACACCCGCCGACTCCAGCTCGCGATATGCCCTGGCCACGGTGTTGACCGCCAGGCCGACCTGGCCCGCCAACTCCCGCACCGTCGGCAGCCGGGTACCCGGAGCCAGCCGGCCCTGCCTTATTCCGTCGATAATCTGGATCCTGAGCTGATCGAACAGCGGTTTGTCCGCGCTCGGATCCACCCGAACCCAATCCCCCAACTGACCCACGTGCTCAGTATCACTCAAACCGACTACGTTGGTGATGTGCAAGTGACTGTCCTGTCGGGTGCCGGGATCTCGGCCGAAAGCGGTGTGCCGACGTTCCGTGACGTCGAGACGGGGCTGTGGGCACAGGTGGACCCATACGAAATTTCCAGCGTCGAAGGCTGGCAGCAACGTCCGGAAAAGGTCTGGGCCTGGTACCTGTGGCGCCACTACATGATGGCCCACGTGCAGCCCAACGACGGGCATCGGGCCGTGGCCGCCTGGCAGGACTTCGCCGACGTCCACGTCATCACCCAGAACGTCGACAACCTGCACGAGCGCGCCGGCAGCACCAACGTGTACCACCTGCACGGAAACTTGTTCGAGTTCCGTTGCGACGCTTGCGGTTCGAGGTTCGAGGGCGATCTTCCCCCGATGCCCGAACCCGTCGAGACGATCGAACCCCCCGTGTGCCCGTGCGGCGGTCTGATCCGGCCCAGTGTCGTGTGGTTCGGTGAACCCTTGCCCGACGACGCCTGGCAACGGTCGGTCAAAGCGGTCGCCGATGCCGACGTGGTGATCGTGGTGGGCACCAGCTCGGTGGTGTATCCCGCGGCAGGGCTGGCCGAAGCCGCCGTGGCCGCGGGCACCGTAGTGGTGGAGGTCAACCCCGAGCGCACGCCGCTGTCCGACAGCGCGACGATCTCGCTGCGCGAGACCGCCGGCGCCTCCCTGCCGAACCTCCTGGAGCGGCTGCCCACACTGCTCGGTTCTAGGCAGGCCTGACCGCGCGACCGATGGCGAACTCGGTCACCGGCAGCGGCACCCAGGCCGGCATCGCCAGCTCACGGTGCGCAGAGGCGACCTCGAACCCGCTGCCCGCGATCGCCTGCTCGGTGTGCCGATGGGTATGGCAGTTGCCGAACAGCCGCGGCCACACCGTGGCATCGGCCACGCGCTGCATCCCGCCCCGCCAGCCGCGGCCGGCCACATGCTCGAGATACCGCAGTTCACCACCCGGCCGGAGCAGCGAGAACAACTGCTGCAGAACAGCATCCGGCTGCTCGATGGAGCACAGCACCAGCGAGCAGACCACCGCGTCGAACGGTTCGGTGCTGTCGAACTGTTCGGCAGTGTCACTGGTCACCGTCACCGGCACCGGGGCTTCGGCCGCGGCGGTATGGGCCACCTGCGCAAGGTGACGCTCGGGTTCGATGGCGACCACCTCGGTCACCGTCGAGGGATAGAAGGTGAAGTTGGTCCCGGTGCCCGCGCCGATCTCCAGGACCCGGCCGCTGAGCCCGGCGAGGTTCTCACTGCGCAGCCGCCGCAGGGCCTTCGGCTCCGAACTCGACAACGTCTTCCACACTCGGGCGAAAAACGGATTGTCGACGGTCTTGTCGGTCACGCTTGTCCTCCATCCGCGTACTCGCCGGCGAATCCCTTCAACCGAGCGATGGTTTCGTCGGGCTCCAGATCTGTTCCGATGATTCCCGAGACGATCTGGCCCGTACACACCGCCCGCAGCACACGGTCGGTGAACTTCTCGACATCTCCCCACGGCAGATACGGTTTGGAGATCAGAATGGCGGCCACGCCGTGCGCGGCGGTCCACAGTTCCAGCGCCAACATCGTGGCGTCGCCGGACGGGTACACCCCCTCGGCGATCAGCGTTTCCATCGCCGCGCGCATGTGCTGAAACGCCGAGCTGTTGAGGGTCACGTCGACGTCGCTGCCGGGTCTGCCCTCGCCCATCGTCGCCAGCCGGTACAACTCCGGCGTGCGCCTGGCGAAGCTCACATAAGCGTGGCCCTGGGCCCGCAACACCTCGATGGTCGAGGAATGGTCTGCGGCCGCGCGCTGCATCTCCTCGTCGAGCTTTTCGAAGTAGCGCGAGCACACGGCGTCCAGCAGCGCGTCCTTGTCGGCGAAATGCAGGTAGATCGACGGCGGGGTGACCCCGACCCGCTGAGCCACCGACCGGATCGACACCGCTTTGGCGTGGCCGGTCTCCAGCAGCAGATCGGTTGTGGCATCGAGGATCTGATCGCGAAGCAGCTCACCGGAACCCCGCGGCGCGCGGCGTCGTTTGCGAGGTTGAATCACCACGCTAGCCGTCCGTCACTCCGGCACCGGCGCATTCCCGCTTGTCGCCCGGTGGAATGTCGCCGGGCCCGCGAGGATCCCGTGCGGCCGGGCCTGACTCACTGATGCCGAATCGCTTGTGCAGACGGGCCAGCGGTGCCGGCGCCCACCAGTTCCACTGCCCCATCAGATGCATGAATGCCGGCACCAGCAGCATGCGCACCAACGTGGCGTCGACCAGCACCGCGATGGTCAAACCGAGGCCGAACATCCGCATGAAGGCCACCTGCGCGGCGATCAGCGCCGCGAACGAGATCGACATCAGCAGCGCGGCCGCTGTCACCACCCGGCCGGTGCGGGCCAGGCCGAGCGCCACACTCTCGTCATTGCGGACGCGAGGAGCAAGATCGCCGGAGCGGACGCGAGGAGCAAGATCGGTACCGTCGTCGCGGGTCCGGCCGGATTCGAGCCAGTACTCGCGAATTCGCGACACCAGGAACACCTCGTAGTCCATCGACAACCCGAAGGCGATGCAGAACAACAACACCGGCAGGTTCGCCACCAAGGTGCCCGTCGACGTGGTGCCCAGCGCACCGAGGTGGCCGTCCTGAAATATCCACACCAGCGCACCGAACGCCGCCGAGAGCGACAACACGTTGAGCACCAACGCTTTCAGCGGAAGTATCACGCTGCCGGTGAGCAGGAACAGCAGCACGAACGTGATCGCGGCGATGATGCCGAGCACCATCGGTAGCCGTGAGGTGATCGCCTGTGAGCTGTCCCGGTTGACCTGGGCGATGCCGGTGAACTTCGTCTCGGTAGGCGCGGGCACCCCGTGCAGTGCGTCGAGTTGCGCCTCGGAGGCGTCGCTGAACAACGGCACATTGCTGCCGATCGTCAGATATGCGCTGCCGTCGGCGATTCCGGTCCCCGACGTCGGCGGGCCGACCCGGCGCCCGTCGACGAACGTGCCGCCGGGCGCGGACACCGAGGCCCCGTCCGCGGCTCGCGACAGCTCACCGGCGTAGCGGTCGATTTCCGCGGGCGGCAGCCCGGCCACGTCCGGTAGCACCACCGTGACCGCGGTCGAGGAGTCGACGGCGAAATCCGTGCGCAGCTCGTCGCCGAGTTGGCGGGCCGATGCCGACGACGGCAGCACGCGGTCGTCGGGGAAACCCCACTTGATCCCCAGGAACGGCGCGCCCAGCACCAACAGCAGCGCGATCACCGCGAGTCCGACCGGGAGCGCGCGCCGCATCACCCGCTTGGTCATGCGGTACCAGAAGGTCTGCTCGACAGGCTTGTTCACCGGGTCGGGCCGTCCCAGGATTCGGCGGATGAACCGGCGAACGTCATAGGCGTCCAGGCGGTCACCGAGCAACGCAATGGCGGCGGGGGCCACCACGATGGCCGCGAACGCCGCCAGCGCCACCACCGCGATGCCCGCGTAGGCGAACGACTTGAGGAAGTACATCGGGAACAGCACCATCGCGACCATCGACAGCGCCACCGTCATCGCCGAGAACAGCACGGTGCGTCCGGCGGTGACCATGGTGCGCACCAGGGCCCGGTCCGGGTCGACGCCGTCGGCCAATTCGTCGCGGTAACGGCTGACGATCAACAGGGTGTAATCGATGGCCAGCGCCAGCCCCATCGCGACCGTGAGGTTGAGCGCGAAGATCGAGACGTCGGTGACCATCGTGAACCCGCGCAGCACCGCCAGCGAACCCAGAATCGCGAAGCCGCCGACCGCGAGCGGCAATGCTGCGGCCAGCAGTCCGCCGAACACCCAGACCAATACGACGAAGCTCAGCGGAATCGCGATGGATTCCATCATCAAGAGGTCTTTTTCGCTCTGCCCGTTGATCTGGACGTAGGTCATCGCCTCACCGCCGGCCCGCACGGTGACGCCATCGCGATCGTGCACGAGTTGATCGGTGAGTTCCTTGGCGTGCTTCTGCGCGCCGCTCTCCCCGCCGTTGATCCCGGCCAGGATGAGGCCCGTCTTGCCGTCCTTGCTGATCAGCGTGGCCGCCGGCGGCGGGGGCACGGTCCAGGTCGAGCTGACCTCGGTCACGTACGGCGACGCCTTGAGCCGGCCGGCGATGTCGGTGCCCACCGCCCGGGCCGCAGGACCGTCAGCCCCGGCGCCGTCATCGGTCACGCTGATCACCAATTGCATGTCGCCGCGGGCGAACTTGTCCGACAGCAGCTGGGTGGCCTGCGCGGATTCCGACGTCGGGTCCTGGAAGCCGCCGGCCGACAAACTATTGGCCACCGGAATGCCGAAGATGCCTGCGGCGACCATCACCAACGCGGCCACGAGGAGCACCCGTCGCGGTGCGGCGATGGCCAGATGTGCGATGCGGTGGAGCAATGCGCGTCCTTCCCCCGAAGAATATCGCCGTTAAGTTAACAGCGGTAAGTTTCCGGCGTCAACGTCGACCTCGCTCTGGATACGGACGGCGGCACCGAACAGTTCACCCGATGGGCGCGCTGCGATGAATTCGGACGTTTCGCTACGTCTAATTGGGCATGGCCAACACCACCGTCGCCGAAACCGCGACCACACACATGACCGATACCGGGTTACTGATTCTGCGCATCGCCATCGGCGCAACCATGCTGCAAGCCGGCCTGATCAAGGCTTTCGACTTCGGCACCGCCGTCGGATTCATGGAGTCCAGCGGCTGGCGGTTGCCGGCATTCGGGGCCTTCATGGTCACCACGGCCGAGACGCTGGGCGGCATCGGCCTGCTGCTGGGCATCCTGACGCCGCTGGCGGCCTGCGCGGTGATCGGTGCGATGGTCGACGCCTGGGCGGTGAACGTGTCAGCCGACGCCTTCTGGTCGCAACCGTTCAACGTGCCCTTTCTGGCCGCATTCGCCGCCGCGGCGCTGCTGTTCACCGGGGCCGGCGCGTACTCGGTCGATCACCGGGTGTTCGGCCGCTCCCGGGTGCCCGCACGCTCATCCGTGGTTCTCGTGGTGATCGGCGTCGCCGTCGCCGTGGTGACCTGGATCGCGCTCAACGGGACCAACCCCATTCACGTGACAAAACCCGCTGCTTGAGACCCCCAGCGCGCAGGACCTCGCCGATTTCCACACCACGGCTGCGCCCAGCGTGGCGAGCGGCCCTGCGGTCGAAACCGGCCGCACGCCGCGCAACCACTAGGCACCGGCCGGGCTACTCGCCAGAAACCTACCCAAAAGTAGGATTGCCACCATTTTCCGAACCGTGACTCAAAGATTCCTTAATGGTGATCCATACGCTCAGTGTCATGTGGATCGACGACACCAGTGCCGATGTCATCAAGGTTGACTTCGAGGCTCTCTACCACGGCGATGTCCTCGTCGAGGGTGAAACCTCCGAGCAGTTTGACGACTTCCAAGAACTGCCCACCGCAGTATGAGAAAACGCGCGCCTCGCGGCGCGCGTTTCCCATCTTGAGTTTGCCGTAGCTAGCCCCTCCCGGGGGCCACAGTCCTCGTCTCAGGCGAGGACTGCTTCTTTCTCCGACTCGGCTTCGCCCGCGCCGATCATGTTCGCCAGGCGCCCGCTGATCAGCTCCTCGGCCTCGGCGACCATCCGCGAGACGAGCTCACCGCAGGTGGGGATGTCGTTGATCAGGCCCATCGAGGTTCCGACCGACCAGATCCCTGCGTCGAGATCGCCGATCTCATAGACCTTCACGCCGCGTTTGCCGGCCACCAGATCCTTGACGTCCTCGAACTGGCCGCCGTCCTTGAGGATCTGCACCACCTCACGCGAGACCGCGTTGCTCGCCACCCGCGCGGTGTTACCCAGGCTGCGGAAGATCAGCTCGGTGTCGAGCTCGGTGCCCGCCACGATCGCTTCCTTGACCTTCTGATGAATCGCCGATTCCACGGTGCACATGAACCGCGAGCCCATGTTGATGCCGTCGGCACCCAGCGCGAGCGCGGCCACCAGGCCCCGCGCGTCGGCGAAACCGCCCGAGGCGATCATCGGGATCTCGATCTTGGCCGACGCCGCCGGGATCAGCACCAGGCCCGGGATGTCGTCCTCGCCGGGGTGCCCGGCGCACTCGAAGCCATCGATGCTGATGCCGTCCACACCGAGGCTCTGGGCCTTGACCGCGTGGCGCACCGAGGTGCACTTGTGCAGCACCTTGATGCCGTTGTCGTGGAACATCGGCAGGTGCGGCGCCGGGTTGGAGCCCGCGGTCTCGACGATCTTGATGCCGGAATCGACGATCACCTGGCGGTACTCGTCGTATGGCGGCGGGTTGATCGTCGGCAGGATGGTCAGGTTCACCCCGAACGGCTTGTCGGTGAGCTCACGACACCGCTCGATCTCCTTGGCCAGATCGGCCGGGGTGGGCTGGGTGAGCGCGGTGATGAAACCCAGCGCACCCGCATTCGCCACGGCCGCAACGAGTTCGGCGCGACCGACCCACTGCATGCCACCCTGCACGATGGGGTGCTCGACCCCGAACGTCTCGGTGAACTTCGTCTTCAATGCCATATCAGTCCTTATTTACCTGTGTTGGTCTGCTCTTCGCGCAAGCGCTCATCGCGGGGCCATGCGGATCGCGCCGTCGAGGCGGATCACCTCGCCGTTGAGCATCGGGTTCTCGATGATGTGCACGGCCAGTGCGCCGTACTCATCGGGATGGCCGAGCCGAGCCGGGTGCGGCACCTGCTGGCCCAGCGACTTCTGCGCCTCTTCGGGCAGCGAGCCCAGCAGCGGGGTCTTGAACAGACCCGGCGCGATGGTGCACACGCGGATCAGCTCACGCGACAGATCGCGCGCGATCGGCAGGGTCATGCCGACCACACCGCCCTTGGACGCCGAGTAGGCGGCCTGACCGATCTGCCCGTCGAACGCCGCCACCGAGGCGGTGTTGATGATGACGCCGCGCTCTTCATTCTTGAGAGGCTCCGTCTTGGCGATGCGCTCGGCCGACAGCCGGATCACGTTGAACGTGCCGATCAGGTTGACCTCGACCACCTTGCGGAACCCGTCGAGCGGGAACGCACCGTTCTTGCTCAGGGTCTTGATCGCATTGCCGATACCCGCGCAGTTGACGTTGATGCGCACCGGCCCAAGCGATTCCGCGACGTCGAGCGCCTCGGTCACCCCCGCCTCGTCGGTGACGTCGGTGGCGACGAACTTGGCCCGGTCGCCCAATTCGGCCACGACCTCTTCACCCTTGAGGTCGATGACGACCACCTGGGCACCCGCATCCAGCAGCCGCTTGGTGGTGGCCAGGCCGAGGCCCGAGGCTCCGCCGGTGACGACGGCTACCGCGTCCTTGATCTCCATGTACCGCATTCCTTTCCGGCCGGCTTCGCGCCGGCCCCTTTGGTCGAACCGAACAGTGGTTGAACTAAACCCAGTCCCGCAGAACGGCTTCCGTGTCGGCGCCGCGCTCGCGCGGCGGGGTGGGCACGGACAGGGCGCTGCGCGAGAATCGCGGTGCCGGCATCGGCTGCAGGTTGCCCTCGTCGTCGAAGAACGTGTCACGCTCGGCGATGTGCGGCTCGGTGAGCACCTCGGCGAACGAGAGCACCGGCGTCGCACACGCATCGGTACCGGCGAACACCTTGGCCCAGTGATCGCGGTCGTGCGCCGCGAACGCCTTGGTGAAGGCCTCACGCAGCTCGGGCCAGCGGGCCATGTCGTTCTGCGCCGGCAGGTCAACGCCGTCCAATTCGAGCCCCTTGAGCAGCTCGGCGTAGAACTGCGGCTCGATCGCCCCGATGGCCATGTACTTGCCGTCGGCGGTCTCGTAGGTGTCGTAGTAGGGCGCACCGGTGTCGAGCATGTTGGTGCCACGCTCGTCCGACCACATGCCGTTGGCGCGGAAGCCCCACATCATCTGCATCAGCACCGACGATCCGTCGACCATGGCCGCGTCGATCACCTGGCCCTTGCCGGAGGTCTGCCGCTCGAACAAAGCCGAGAGAATGCCGACGAGCAGGAACATCGACCCGCCACCGAAATCACCGGCCAGGTTCAGCGGCGGAACCGGCCGCTCACCCTTGCGGCCGACGGCATGCAGCAGACCGTTGAGCGAGATGTAGTTGATGTCGTGGCCGGCCTGCAGGGCCCGCGGACCGTCCTGGCCCCAGCCCGTCATCCGGGCGTAGATCAACCGGTCGTTGATCTTGGCGCAGTCATCGGGACCCAATCCCAGACGCTCGGTGACCCCGGGCCGGTAGCCCTCGATCAGCACGTCGGCCTTGGCGATCAGCTTGAGCACCAGCTCGCGGCCCTCGTCACTCTTGAGGTCCGCTGCCACCGAACGCCGGTTGCGCAACATCGAATCGCGATCACCGGCCGGCACTCCCCCGCCGCGGCCCGGCCGCTCGATCCGCACGACGTCGGCGCCGAGATCGCCCAGAATCATCGCCGCGTGCGGGCCCGGGCCGATGCCGGCCAACTCGACAACGCGCAACCCTTGCAGTGGTCCTGCCATGCTCTTCCGCCCTTCGCGTGTTAGGCCTTGGTTGACCGGTGACATAGCTTACTTGTATAACCTTCTCGACCGGTATGGCCATAGCCGGCCCCGCCCGCAGCGGGCCACGGGCCCGCCAGACTTAAGGTGCATAGATGACCGTGACCCGCGAATACCCCGACGTCAAAGACGTATCCGTGACCCTCGAGGGCGGTGTGCTGTCGGTGACGCTGAACCGGCCCGACAGCCTCAACTCCCTGACCCAGGGCATGCTCGTCGCGATCGCCGACGCCATGGATCTGGCCGCCTCCGATCCCGAGGTCCGGGTGGTCCGCTTGGGCGGCGCGGGCCGCGGATTCAGCTCGGGTGCCGGCATCAGCGAGGAAGACCAGAACGCCGACAGCCACGACGCCGAAGGCGTGCTCGACGCCGCCAACCGGGCCGTCGCCTCGATCGTGGCGCTGCCCAAGCCCGTCGTGGCCGTCGTGCAGGGACCGGCCGCCGGCGTCGGGGTGTCCCTGGCCCTGGCGTGCGACGTGGTGCTGGCGTCCGAGGCGGCCTTCTTCCTACTGGCCTTCACCAAGATCGGGCTGATGCCCGACGGTGGCGCCTCGGCGCTCGTCGCCGCGAACATCGGCCGGATCCGGGCCATGCGCCTGGCACTGCTGGCCGACCGGCTCACCGCCGCCGACGCCTACGACTGGGGCCTGATCAGCGCCGTGTACCCGGCCGACGAGTTCGACGCCGCGGTGGACAAGATCATCGCCAAGCTGCGATCCGGCCCGGCAGTCGCCCTGCGAGAGACCAAGCAGGCCGTCAACGCCGCCACCCTCACCGAGCTCGAAGGGGCGTTCGCCCGCGAGCGCAAGGGCCAGCTGCAGCTGCTGGTGTCCAGCGACTTCCGCGAGGGCACCCAGGCCTTCCAGCAGAACCGGCGCCCGGAGTTCACCGACCGGTAATCGCACGCCTGGCTCACACGGCGAAAATCGTTGGACGCAACCCACTCCGGGTGGGCACCATCGAATGTTGTGAGCATGCAGCACGACACCCAGCCACCGGTCGGCCAGACCGGTGGCTGGCGTGTGCTCGCGCCCTTCCGCATCCGCGAGTACCGGCTGCTCATCGCCGCGGTCACACTGTCGATCTTCGCCGAGGGCATGTGGTCGGTGGTGATGGCGTTGCAGGTCATCGCGATCGACAACGACCCGGCCTCACTGTCACTGGTGGCCACCTGCATGGGTGTGGGCTTGGTGGCATTCGTACTGGTCGGCGGCATCACCTCCGACCGGATCAACCAGCGCACCATCATCATCGCGGTGGAGACGATCAATCTGGTGACGGTCTCCACCATCGCGGTGCTGGGCCTGCTCGACTTGCTCAAGATCTGGCACCTGGCCGTCGCCGCGGGCATCCTCGGCATCGCCGCGGCGTTCTTCTTCCCCGCCTACAGCGCGCTGCTGCCACGCATCCTGCCGGCCGAACAACTGTTGGCGGCCAACGGCGTTGAGGGCGTGGTCCGCCCGGTGTTCCAACGTTCTGTCGGGCCCGCGGTGGCGGGCATGGTGATCGCCGCGACCTTCCCCTCGCTGGGCGCGGTCGTGGTGGCGGCGCTGTTCGGCGCGGGCCTGGTCCTGCTCGTCGCCACCCGGCCGACCGTGGATTCGATTGCGGCGCAGGAGGACAACGAGCGTCCCCACGTACTGCGCGATCTGCGTGAGGGCTTCGCGTTCATGGTGCGCACGCCGTGGCTGCTGTGGACGCTGTTGTTCGCGAGCATATTCGTGCTCGTCGTCCTCGGGCCGATCGAGGTGCTGCTGCCGTTCATCGCCCAGGACCGGTTCGCCGACGGCGCCCGCGCCTACGGATTCATCCTGGCGTTCTTCGGATTCGGCAGCGCCCTGGGCGCGTTGACGGTGTCGTCGCGTCGGATGCCGCGGCGCTACCTGACCACGATGATGGCGATGTGGGGGCTGGGCTCGGTGCCGCTGGTCATCGTCGGCGTCACGTCGTCGTTCCCGTTGATGGCGTTGGCCACGTTCTGCATCGGCGTCACCGACGGCGCCGGGATGGTGATCTGGGGAACGCTGCTGCAGCGCCGAGTGCCGACGGAAATGCTGGGCCGGGTGTCGAGCCTGGACTTCTTCGTATCGCTGGCATTCATGCCGCTGTCGTTCGCGATCGTCGGCCCGCTGTCGAAGGTGGTCTCGATGGAGTCCATCTTCCTGGTGTCCGGACTGTTGCCCGCGGCGTTGGCGGCCGTGGCCGTGACGGCCGCCAGGATGCCGCGCGACGAGTTGACGCACCCGTTGCGTTAGACGCCGAAGATCGGTGGCAGGGCCAGCACCATGACCAGTCCCCAGAAGAAGTGGGTCAGCATGGGAGCCAGCACACCATCGGTCATACGGCGCTCCACTGCGCAGACCGCGCCGAGCAGAATCGCGGCGAATCCGAGCATCGGATTGCCCGACGCCATCACGGCGGCGACGTAGATCAGCGTGGAAATCGTCGCCGGGCGGTGGTCGCCCAATGCGGTGTACAGCGCCCCGCGGAAGAAGAGTTCCTCGGCCAACCCGTTGATCAGCGTGATCAGCACGACCACCACCAGGCTGCCGTGATTCGCGAATTCCAGTACCGCAGCGACATATTCGCGCAGGCCGGGGATCAGCCGGGCCACCAGCCCACCGAGGACGAACACCAGACCGAGGGCCAGACCCACCGCCGTGCCGAGCACCACCGGCAAGCGATCGGTCCCCAGGCGCAACGGGCCGGATATCAGCGCACCCACCGACCACACTCCGGCCAGGGCCAAAGTCAGCCAGTAGAAAGAACTCTCACCTGGTGCAGCACCCAGCGACACCGCCAGCAGAACGGCCCCGATGACCAGCACCACGGCGACGACGAGCCGTCGGCGCAACAGCCCGGCCGGCTGGCCCGTCGTCACCCCCGGCACGCCTCAGGCCCCGCTGGGAACCAGCCGGGCCGCCACGTCGAGGCCGGAGCGCACCACTGCGGCAACCGGTCCGGGCATCGGGGGCAGCAGCCCGAGCGCAGAGCGCACGAAGCCGGGTGTGAGCTCCCGGATCCGGGCAGCGTCGCCGCCGGCCCAGGCCGGGTCGGTGTCGGCCAGGTGGTGTGGATCGGCCAACGCGGTGACCGGCCGGCGCTCGGCCGGCGACCCGTCGGGACCCAAGGCCCGCCGGATCGCCTCGTCCACGGTCAGCAGGCCGCCCGGCGGATCCGGCACCACGGTGCGGATGCCCTCCCGCGCAGCACTCATCGGGTGATCGAGCGAGGTGATCAAATCCGTTGCCAGACCGGCGGGAATCGGCAAGGCCGCCGCCGACACACGGGCCGCCACCCCGGCCCCGGGCCCACCGATCGGCACGGTCAGCCGGCGCGTGCCGGCCAGCCGGGCATAGGTCGCCACCAGTCCCTGATAAGTCGTGGTGTCCGGCCCGCAGATGTCGTAGTCGCCGGCAGGCACCTGATCCGATTCACCGGCCGCCACCAGGTAATGCAGCACGTCGCGGATCGAGATCGGGTCGATCCGGTTGGCCATCCAGGCGGGTGCGGGCAGGACCGGGAACCGGTCTGCCACGTAGCGCAGAATCTCGAAAGACGTTGAGCCCGAACCGATGATCAACGCAGCGCCCAGCCACACCACCTCGGGCCCGCCGTCGACGCGCAGCGCCTGAGCCACCTCGGCCCGGCCTGCGAGATGGTCCGACAGGCTCTCGGACTCCGGCACGAAACCGCCGAGATACACGATCCGCTGGACTCCGGCTGCCTCGGCTGCGGCCGCGACGTTGGCAGCGGCTCGGCTGTCGGCCTCCCGGAAGCCGGACTGCCCGATCCCGTGGGCCAGGTAATAGACCAGGTCGACCGGTCCGAGCTGCTCGAACGCGGCCTTGGTGGACAGCGGGTCGTCGGCATCGAGTTGCACCGCGGTGACGTCGTGGAACCAGCCGTACTCGGCGAGCTTGTCGAGACTACGCCCGGCCACGACCACGCGGTGCCCGCCGGTCAACAGCACGCTCACCAGACGCGAACCGACGTAGCCGCTCGCACCGATCACCAGAATCCGTTTACTCGCCGTATCAGTCACGCGGCGGTTAGTACCCGCCTTGACGGGGCGGCAATCGTCGGCCGCGTCACTCCGCGTCGCGGTGCAACCCCGTCAGGTGTGTGTAGGCCGCGGCGTTGAGCTGGTTGTGGCCGACCTCGTCATCGCTGAGTTCGCGGCGCACCTTGGCGGGCACACCGGCCACCAGCGAGCGCGGCGGCACCACCATGCCCTGCGGCACCACCGCGCCGGCGGCCACCAGCGAGCCGGCGCCGATCACCGCACCGTTGAGCACCACCGCACCCATGCCGACCAGGCTGTCCTGCTCGACGGTGCAGCCGTGCAGCACCACGTTGTGTCCCACCGTCACGCCGGTGGCGATGCGGCACGGGAAACCCGGGTCGACGTGGACGGTCACCCCGTCCTGGATGTTGCTGCCCTCACCGACCTCGATGGGCTCGACCTCGGCACGCAGCGTCGCGCCGTACCAGACGCTGGCACCGGCGGCCAGCGAAACCTGGCCGATCACACTGGCATTGGGGGCAACCCAGGCGTCCGGGTCGATCTGCGGGGTGTGACCGGCAACGGAAACGATCAGTGGCTCAGGCATGCCGGTCATGGTAAACAGCCACTCCGCCGACGCACCCGGGTGGCACGTTCTTGACGATGGCTGTCTGTAATGCCGCTGGCTCACGCCGCTGTCCTCGTGAACAGTGATCGGGTGACCACGCCCGACCCGAACCTGTCCACCGTCCGTATTCACTGGGCCTGGGTCGTGGCCGCGGTGAGCTTCGTGGCGATCCTCGGCGCGGCCGGGTTCCGGTCCATCCCCGGCGTGATGATGAATCCGCTGCACCACGAGTTCGGCTGGTCGCACGGCACGGTCGGGCTGGCGATGTCAGTCAACATGATGTTGTACGGCCTCACCGCGCCGTTCGCCGCCGCGTTGATGGATCGCTTCGGAGTTCGGCCCGTGCTGACCGTGGCACTGCTGCTGATCGCCACCGGTTCGGCGTGCAGCATCGCGATGACAGCCAGTTGGCAGCTGGTGCTGCTGTGGGGCGTGCTGGTCGGCATCGGCACCGGGTCGATCTCGATGGGGTTCGTGGCGACCATCGCCACCCGTTGGTTCGAACACCGCCGCGGACTGGTCACCGGTGTGCTCACCGCCGCCAGTGCCACCGGTCAACTGCTGTTCCTTCCGGTCGTCGCGGCGGTCACGACACAACACGGCTGGCGCTGGGCATCGTTGATCGTCGCGGCCGCCTCGCTGACCGTCGTCCCGCTCGTCGCGCTGTTCATGCGCAACCGTCCCGAAGACCTCGGATTGACGCCCTACGGAGCCACTGAGCCGGTCGTGCCCGCCCCCGCACCCGCGGGGGGATTCACCGCAGCCGTCGACGGTCTACTCGTCGGCGCCCGCACCCGGGTGTTCTGGCTGCTGGCCGGTAGCTTCGCGATCTGTGGGATGACCACCAACGGCCTCATCGGCACCCACTTCATCCCGGCCGCCAACGACCACGGCATGCCCACCACGGTCGCCGCCGGCCTGCTGGCCACCATCGGCATTCTCGATGTCGCCGGCACAGTGTTCTCCGGCTGGCTCACCGACCGGCTGGACCCGCGGCTGCTGCTGCTCGTCTACTACGCGGGACGCGGCCTGTCCCTGTTGCTGTTGCCGTCACTGCTGTCCCCACACGCCCAACCGAGCACCTGGGTATTCGTCATCTTCTACGGGCTGGACTGGGTGGCCACCGTGCCGCCGACCATCGTGCTGTGCCGGGAGCACTTCGGCGATCGTTCGCCAGTGGTGTTCGGCTGGGTGTTCGCCTCCCACCAGATCGGTGCGGCCATCGCCGCGGCGGGCGCCGGTTGGTTGCGGGATCTCAACGGTGATTACGACGCGGCCTTCCAGCTTGCGGGCGGGCTGTGTTTCGTCGCCGCGGTGCTCTGCCTCAGCATCCGAAAAGCGCAGGTCAAAAGCATTGATTCGGCGCGGGTAGACACTTCGGCTTTGCCGTAACCGCTTCGTAACCCTTACCATCCGATGCGGCGCCGCGGGGAACGCTGAGGCTGTCATGCTCGTGGTCGCTCGCCATAGTCGCGCGGACAACCGCGTAACGCGTCACCGACAGCCGACGAATACCAGGCTAGGCATGAGCGGGAGGAAAACCCACCAAATGAAGACTCGCACCAAGACACTGGGCGTTGCTGCGGCCGTCGCCGCCATCACTGCGTCGTTGCCGTTGGCGGCCACCGCCTCGGCCGACCCGGCGCCGACGACGACCACCGCCCCGGTGGTGGAGATCCCCGATCCCCAGGGCTCGGGTTGCGACAACTTCAAGAAGGCCATACCGGAGTGGAAGAACCTCGCGGAACTGCCGGCGGGCAAGGTGCTGGCCAGCATCCCCGACATCAGCACGTTCAACGCGGCGCTGTCCGGCGGGATGAACCCGGACGTCAACATCATCCCGGTGCTCGACAACGGCCCGTACGTCATCTTCGCGCCCACCAATGACGCGTTCGCGGCCATGGAGCCCGGCAAGCTCGACGCGCTCAAGGCCGATTCGGCCGCGCTCACCAGCTTCGACTACTACCACGCGTTCCTGGGCCTGCTCGGCCCCGATGACGTCAAGGGCCAGCGGCCCACCCAGCAGGGCGCCGAGGTCAAGGTGACCGGCAAGGGCGGCGACATCAAGGTCAACGACACCGCCAAGCTGGTCTGCGGACCCATCCAGGCGCAGAACGCCCGCATCTACCTGATCGACACCGTGCTCGATCCCAACAGCCCGCCCGAGGAGCTGGTCCCGACCATCACGGGCACCAGCACCACGACCACGACGAAGGCTCCGGAGACCCCGGCTGCCGACGCCCCGATCGGCTGAGCTTCAACCCGCGGCACTGCGCCAGCAGACGCAAATGTCCCCGACACGCCGGCGTGTCGGGGACATTTGCGTCTGATCGGCGAAAGAACTACACGCCGAGCTCGCGGCCGATGATCTCCTTCATGATCTCGGTGGTGCCACCGAAGATCGTCTGGATCCGCCCGTCCACGTAGGCCCGTGCGACGCGGTATTCCATCATGTAGCCGTAGCCGCCGTGCAGCTGCACGCACTGGTCGACGACCTTCTTGGCGACCTCGGTGGCCCACCACTTGGCCTTGGCCGCCTCGACCGCGGTCAGCTCACCGTCGACCACGCCCTGCAGGCAGCGGTCGAGGTAGTTCTCGGTGACCTCCAGCTCGGTCTCCATCTCGGCGAGCAGGAACCGGTTGTGCTGGAAACTGCCGATCGGCTGGCCAAAAGCCTTGCGGTCCTTGGCGTATTGCAGCGTCTCGGAGAAGACGGCGCGGGCACCGTAGATCGCCGAGATCGCGATCCCGAGCCGCTCCGAGGGCAGGTTGGTCATCAGGTGGTAGAAACCACGACCCTCCTTGCCCAACAGGTTGGCGTTGGGCACCCGGACGTTCTCGAAATTCAGCTCGGAGGTGTCCTGGCTGTGCAGGCCCATCTTGTCGAGCTTGCGTCCGCGTGTGAAGCCCTCCATACCGCGCTCCACGACGAACAGTGTGAAGCCCTTGTGGCCGGCCTCGGGGTCGGTGCGGGCCACCACGACACACAGGTCGCAGTTGATGCCTGACGAGATGAAGGTCTTGGAGCCGTTGATGATCCAGTCGTCGCCGTCACGCACCGCGGACGTGCGGATGCCGGCCAGGTCACTGCCCGCACCCGGCTCGGTCATAGCGATCGCGATGATCAGTTCGCCACTGGCGATCCCGGGCAGCCAGCGCTTCTTCTGCTCGTCGTTGGCCAGTTCCTTGAAGTACGGGCCGACGACGTCGTTGTGCAGGCTCAGCGCCGGGCCGTGCACACCGGCTTTGGCGATCTCCTCGTCGATGATGGCGTTGAACCGGAAGTCGTCCGAGCCGCCGCCGCCGTACTCCTCGGGCATGTTGAACCCGATGAGGCCGTACTTGCCGGCGGCCGTGTATGCCGACCGGTCGACGATGCGCTCGGTCTCCCACTTCTCGGCGTTGGGCACGAGCTCGCGCTCGATGTACTCCTTGACCGTCTGCCGGAACGCCTCGTGCTCCGCGGTGTAGATCTGTCGCTTCATGACTTACCTTGCCTTCCAAACAGGTTCGCGCTTCTGAGCGAAGGCCAGCGGCCCTTCCTTGGCGTCCTCGGTCTGCAGCAGAGTGCTGAACTCGCGGTTGGTGCGCTTCCAGCCGTCCTTGTCGCCGACGACGACGCCCTCGTCGACCCCGTAGGCGACACGCTTGGAGGCCTGCACAGCCAGCGGCGCGTTGCCGGTGATCCGCTCGGCCAGCTTGAGCGCGGCGTCGACGACGGTGCCGTCGGGCACGACCTGGTTGATCAGGCCCCAGCGCAGCGCATCGGCGGACGACATCGGCTCACCGGTGAACAGCAGCTCATTGGCCACCTTGCGGGGCAGCTGCTCGGCGATACGGAACACACCGCCGGCACCGGCGATCAGGCCCCGCTTCACCTCGGGCAGACCGAACTTCGCGTTCTCCTCGGCGACGATGAGGTCGCTGGCCAGGGCCAGTTCGGTGCCGCCGCCCAGGGCGGTGCCGTTGACCGCGGCGATCGTCGGCTTGTCGATGAAATGGCTGACATAGCCGGCGAATCCGTATTCCGGATGCTCGGGGTGAAACAGGTTCTCGCCCCGTGAGATCGCCTTCAGGTCGGCGCCGGCGCAGAACGACTTGTCGCCCGATCCAGTGAGCACGACGGCGCGGATCTCGGGATCGTTCTGGGCCTGCTCCAGCGCGTCGCCGACGGCGATGCTGACCGAGGCATTGATCGCATTGCGCGCCTCGGGCCGGTTGATGGTGATGAGCAGTACGTTGCCTTTGCGCTCTACGAGGGCGCCGGGCTGGGTGTCGGTCACAGGAGCTCCAGGATGGTCGCGTTGGCCTGGCCGCCGCCCTCGCACATGGTCTGCAGGCCGTACTGAATGTTGTTGTCGCGCATGTGGTACAGCAACGTGGTAAGGATGCGGGCGCCGGAGCCGCCGAGCGGGTGGCCCAGCGCGATGGCGCCGCCGTTGGGGTTGAGGCGTTCCTCGTCGGCGCCGATGTCCTTGAGCCAGGCCATCGGAACCGGGGCGAAGGCCTCGTTGACCTCGAACACGCCGATCTGGTCGACACTCAGGCCGGACTTGGCCAGCGCCTTCTGGGTGGCCGGGATCGGCGCGGTCAGCATGATGACCGGGTCGGCGCCGGCGAGCACCGCGGTGTGCACCTTGGCAAGCGGCTTGAGCCCCAGGTCTTTTGCCTTGTCGGCCGACATGATCAGCAGCGCCGCCGACCCGTCGGAGATCTGGCTGGAGTTACCGGCGTGGATCACGCCGTCCTCCTTGAAGGCCGGCTTGATGGCGGCCATGGACTCCACCGTGCCGCCGCGGCGGATGCCGCCGTCCTCCAAAACTGCGCTTTCGTTGCCGTGCTCGTCCTTTACCTTGATTCCGACGATCTGGTCCTTGAACGCACCCGCATCCTGTGCCGCAGCGGCCTTTTCGTGCGACCGCAGGGAGAACTCGTCGAGCTGGGTGCGCGAGAAGCCCCACTGCTCGGCGATCATCTCGGCGCCCACACCCTGGTTCGGGGTCTTGTGGTCGTAGCGCTCACGGAAGGCCTCCGGGTAGGGATGCCCGCCATTGGCCAGCGACGAACCCATCGGGGTCCGCGACATCGACTCCACGCCACCGGCGACCACGACGTCGTAGTGGCCTGCGATCACGCCCGCGACGGCGAAGTGCAGGGACTGCTGGCTGGAACCGCACTGCCGATCCACGGTGAC
This sequence comes from Mycolicibacterium senegalense, assembly GCF_019645875.1. Taxonomy (GTDB): domain Bacteria; phylum Actinomycetota; class Actinomycetes; order Mycobacteriales; family Mycobacteriaceae; genus Mycobacterium; species Mycobacterium senegalense. The sequence continues at coordinate 4,573,749 of NZ_CP081000.1, forward strand.
ACCGGGCACGGTCTCGGGCCAGCCGGCGGTCAGCACCGCGGTGCGGGCGATGTCGAGCGCCTGCTCACCGGCCTGCATGACGCAACCCCAGATGACGTCGTCGACGAGGGCGGGGTCGATCCCGGCGCGCTCCACGAGACCGTTGAGCACCTGGGCCGACAGCTCCGACGGATGCACACCTGAGAGGGCGCCGTTGCGCTTCCCGACGGGTGACCGGACAGCCTCGACAATGACGGCTTCAGCCATGACTTCTCCTTTGAAGGGTGGATGGTGCAACCCCGGTCGAGCTCAAAAGGGGCGCTCGAGGTGAAAATAGACCAGTAGGTTTACTAGGTCAACCTACTGGTTGGTAGAGGTCGATGTTCCGTTCCTGCGGTGAACAGATGGTTTACTGAGTTGTACAGCTGGCCGTCCGGTCAGCATAAAAGTCGTCCTACCTGGGAGTGTCTGGTGGCTCGAACCACACCACTGGCGCCGATGATCGGCCCTGACGCGATAGCACCGCAGGCACCGGTCCGTTCCCCCAAGACGGCCGAGCTCGTCGCAGGCACGCTACGGCGCATGGTCGTCGACGGCCAGCTCAAAGAGGGCGACTTCCTGCCCAACGAGGCCGAGCTCATGGAGCACTTCGGTGTCAGCAGGCCCACGCTGCGCGAGGCGGTGCGGGTGCTGGAATCCGAACGGCTGGTCGAGGTGCGGCGCGGCTCCCGCACCGGAGCCCGGGTCCGGGTGCCCGGCCCCGAGATCGTCGCCCGCCCGGCCGGCCTGCTGCTCGAACTGTCCGGCGCCGATATCGCCGACCTCCTGGTGGGCCGGGCTGCGATCGAGCCGATGGCCGCACGCCTACTGGCCGAGAAAGGCGACGAGGCGGCGTTCGCCGAACTGGAACGCATGCTCGACGAGCACATCCCGACCGACCATCAGTCGGACCGGCTGGCCGAGACCACCGGCGACTTTCATCGCCGGGTCGTCGAGCTGTCCGGCAACGCTACCTTGGGCATCATCGCCGGCATGCTGCACGAGATCACCGTGCGCCACCACGCCTTCCTGTTCAAAGAGCGCAGGCCGGTTTCCAAGACCGATTACGACAAGCTGATGCGGTCCTACCGCAAGCTCATCACGATCATCCGCTCCGGCGACGGTGACGCCGCCGAGGCGCACTGGCGCAAGCACCTGGACACCGCACGGGTGCTGATGCTCCAAGACATCGAGAGCGTCAAGGTCCGCGACGTCATGCGCTGACGCGATTTCGGCGAGCGTGCACTCAGATCGCAAAATCAGGCCGAATCGCGATCTGAACGCACAGTCGACCCCGATTCGACATGGACGGGCAGTTCGTCGTCCCAGGGCTGGCGCGTCACCATGTCGGCAACGTTGACGTACCCCCGCTCGAACTCGCCCGTGGCAGCGTCGACCAGCCGGTACTGCTGGGTCTGGCGCTGGATCGGCTGAGCGTCGAGCATCACCACCCGCACCTCCCCCGGCTCGAAGTGGCACCGCTTCTGCAGGGCCGCCACGAGCTGCTCGTTGCTCATGTGCCCGTCGCCGAAATTCCAGCCGATGGCCGTGGACACGATGCGCTCGCCATCGGTGAGCACATAGTCGTCCTCGTTCTGGCCGGCCATCGCCCGATGCGCCAGCGTGAACAACGCCCGGCCGTGAGAGTTGAAGCCGCGGAACGCATATCCCATGTACAGGTACATCTGGGCGACCTCCGGGCTGCCGTAGTACCGCTCCATCTGGGCGGCCGGCATGCTGGCGATCGCAACGATGTCCTTCTCGATCTTCTCGGCCGCCGAGGGCTTGACGCACCACAGCGAGGTGTCCCAGTTGCCCGCGTAATAGCGCATCCCCGGCAGGAACGAGATCTTGCGCGGAAACAGGTTTCCGAGCACCACGGTGCCGGCGACGACGGCGAACAACACGATCGGCCACGGGCTGGTGAGATCCCCCAGGCCGATCCCCGGGTGCCCGACGAACAGTGCCAGCACCGAGAACATCATGAAGACGTTCCACTCCAGCGGCACGCCCATCGGGATGGAGCTCAGAATGCCGAAGTGGAAGACCAACATGACGAAGGCCGCGATGGCCGTCGCCCAGCCGCCGTGTGAGAAGAACAGCACCAGTGGCACCAAACCCTCGATGGCAGTGGAGAAGTGCGCCAGGAAACGCGAAGGCCAACCGGGCCGGAGGTCGTCGGGGAAGTGTTCGAAGAACTTCCGCTTGATCCAGCGCGGCCTGAACACCGGGTTGTTGCTCATCATCGTCGAGATGACGAACGGGAAGTGTTTGGTGAGCTTCGAGGACGCCGCACCGATCCAGATGGTCAGGCAGATCAGCTTGGCGGCGATGACGATGTCGGCGCCGGCGAACAGGAAGCACACGGCCAGTGAGCCGTACACCTCGCCGCGGGCGGCCAAGAAGATCACCTTGTCGCGCAGGCCGGCCACGGCGAGCAGGCCGACGATCGCCGCGGTCTGCCACACCGGCAGCACGCCGATTTCGGTGCCGAGGGCCGGGATGGGCCCGGTGCCCTGCGAGGCCAGCGCCACCACCAGCATCACCAGCAGCGCCCCGTACAGCGCTACGTCGACGAGGGTCCGGTCATCGCCCTTGGTCAGCGGCACCCGGTTGGGCCACGGTGGCAGCCGAATCGTCTTGGGCCGCAACCAGTAGAGGATCGAGCCCATCGGCGGGAAGAACCTGTTGTTGAGCGGGCCGAAGCCGCAGCCGAGGCCGACGACCTCGAACAGCATCGTGTAGAACACGACCTTCTGGTAGACGATCGGCTCGGCGTACCAGGAGGCGACGTTGGTGAAACCGTCGACTCCGGTGGTCGTCAGCGCGATCAACCAGGCACCGAGAATGTAGGCCAGGATCTTGACGACGTAGAACAGGTGCAGCGCAACCGGGGTTCCGAACCCCACCTCCGCCCAGTGCCGCGCCATCGGCTGGATCTTCTCGGCGCGGCTGCCCTTGCTCCACTGCTCGTAGTCGATCTGCGGCGATTCCTGTTTGAGAAAACCCATGCCGCTCAGATTAGAACGTGTTCTATTCCGCTCTCACGCGAACACTAGGACTTCACCGGCGGGCGGTAGAAGATCACCAGCTGGCCGATGCCGCCGGCCAGCCCGAGCACCACCGCGATGGCCAGCCCGCACCAGCCGTGCAGCAGGTGATAGAAGCTGCAGTTGGAGAACAGCAGGTGATCAAGGCTGTAGCGCCCGGCCCCCAGCCCGGCGATCGCCACCGCGGCCACCGCCAGGATGAGGTTGTACTCCCAGCCCTCCTTGACGATGAAGAAGCCGTTGGCCCGGTGCACGGTCCAGGCCGCCACCAGCATCAGCGCCACGAACCCGGCGGCGGGCACCGGAGTGAGCAGGCCCAGAGCCAAGCCCAGCCCGGCCGCCAGTTCGGTGCTTGCCGCGACCCGGGCGTGGAACATGCCCGGCTTCATGCCGATGCTGTCGAACCATCCCGCGGTGCCGGGGATCCGGCCCCCACCGAAGAACTTGTTGTAGCCGTGAGCGGCCATGGTCAGGCCGAGCACCACGCGCAGGAGCAGGATCGCAGTGTCGTAAGCAGAGGAAGCCATGTAACAGAATGTAGGACATCTGTTAAGCCGCCGCCCAGCCCCCATCCACACTGAGAACCACTCCGTGGATGTTTCCGGAGTCTTCACCGGCCAGGAAGGCCACCGCCGCGGCGACCTCCTCCGGGGTGCTCATCCGCCGGGAGGGGACGCGGGCCAGCACCGGCGCGAGCTCATCTGCGATATCCGCGACCCGTTCGGTGGCGATCGGACCCGGTGCCACCGCATTCACCCGCACCCCGCGCGGACCGTATTCGACCGCCCACGATTTCGTCAGCGAGTGTGCGGCCGCCTTGGTCGACGAGTACAGCGCCGACCGGTCTCCGCCGATCAGCCCGTTGATCGATCCGACGTTGACCACGGCTCCGTGGCCGCGCTCGGCCATGGCCGGCACCAGAGCACCGGTCAGCAGGAACGGCGCGATGACGTTGGCCTGATAGGACTCCAGCAGTGTTTCTTCAGAAATCTCCTCTGTGGGTTGCGGCATCCCCCAGACCGCCGCGTTGTTGACCAGGATGTCGATCTGCCCGCCGGCTGCTGCCGTGGCTTCGCGTGCGAGTCGGTGGACTTCGTCGCCTCCGGCCGCCAGATCGGCGGCGACGAATTCGGCCCGCCCTCCGGCGGCGCGGATCTCGGCGACGACGGCGTCTCCGCGTTCCTTGTTGCGACCGCTGACGACGACGAGGGCGCCCTGGGATGCCAGGGCCTTGGCGATGGCGACGCCGAGGCCGCCGGTGGAACCAGTGACAAGTGCTGTGCGACCTTGCAGGCGCGTAGTGTTTGGACTCATGAGTCCAGGTATAGGCCGCTGAAAATGGACCTGCAAGTCCAGAAACTGACCGCGAAAGGCGAGGCCACCCGGCGCCGCATCATCGAGGGCGCCGCAGCGGTGATCCGCACCAACGGCGTGGCAGCCACCACGCTCGACGATATCCGCGCCCACACCCAGACCTCCAAGAGCCAGCTGTTCCACTACTTCCCCGACGGCAAGGATCAACTGCTGCTGGCGGTCGCCGAACGCGAAGCCCAGATGGTGCTGGAAGACCAGCAGCCCTACCTGGGCGAGCTGACCTCGTGGGCAGCCTGGCAACGCTGGCGCGACGCCGTGGTGGATCGGTACCGCCGCCAAGGGCAGAGCTGCCCGCTGAGCCTGCTGATGTCGGAGATCGGGCGCACCACCCCCGGCGCTCAGGCAGTCACGAAAGCCCTGCTGCGGCAATGGCACGACGAGATCGCCGACGGCATCCGCCATATGCAGTCGCAGGGCAAGATGGCCACCGATCTGGACGCCGACCAGGTGGGTGCCGCCCTACTGGCCGGCATCCAGGGCGGCGTCAGCGTGATGCTGGCCTCGGGCGACCTGAGCTATCTCGAATCCGCACTGGACGTCGGGATCGCCATGCTGCGCCGCGGTTAACCGCCCAGCGCGGCATCCAGCCGGGCCACGTACGCGTCGATGTCGCCGACCGCCGACTCCGCGGCGTGGACACTGACGGCCACAGTCTCGCCGATGCCGTGCACCCCATGCGTCAGCCCCATCATGAGCGACAGCGATGGGTAACCGGCCGTCACCACCACCCCGGCGCTGCCGAACCGCAGGTCGGCGGCTCCCCGGTTGACGCTGGACACCACGGTATTGCCGGTCACCGCCGGCGCCCGCATGGTCGGATCGAATTGCGCGACCCCCCAACGCAACAACGGCGCAGGGGTCGCGGCGTACGCGCGGCCGGCCGCGGCCATGCCCGGATGCGCTGCCCGACGGCGACGGTCGGCGAAGTCGGCGGCGATGCGAGTGAAACGTTCGGCGCCGGCCAGTTCGGGGTACAGCCCGATGCCGACGTTGCCGAAATGGTTGTGGGCACGCCGCTCCTCCGGCTTGGCCATCGGCACTTCGGCGCCGAGCTCGGCGGTGTCGTCGCCGAATTCACGTAGGTGCGCGGCCAGCGCCGAGGAGATGGCCGCAAGCACCCCGATGGTCACCGTCGGGCCGGGAATCTGGGCGCGGCGCCGGACAACGGTGCGGACCCAGCGTCGACCTGTCGGCGCCGAATTGCTGTGCAGCACAGGGCGCGACGGGGCCTGCGTCGGCACCGCACCGGCTTCGGTGTCACGTACCAGCTCGCGGTGGGTGCGGGCGGCCCGCACCGCACGCCATGGCAGCCGCGCGGGGGCAAACCGTTGCGACGGCACCGGGACGACCTCTTGCGGCCGGCCGAACAGCCAGGCGGCCAGCGCCGAGGCCCGGGTGCCGTCGGCGAGGGCGTGGGAAATCTGGAGTACCGCTACGGTGCCGGGACCGGTTTGAACTCCGGGAATCCCACGGACCCGGGTGAACACATGCAGGCGCCACGGCGCGACGGTGGCGTCGAGCTGGTGATCGGCCAGGCCGGCGACGGCGTCGAGGCACTCGTTCCAGCCGAGTTCGCCGTCATACCGGGCGAACTGATCGTCACCCACCTCCCGCTCCACCCAGGCCGGGTAGGTCAGCCGGCAATCGTCGCGGACCTGTACTCTCAGGTCCGGGCAGCGTTGCGCGCGGCCACGGATCTCGGCCAGCACGGCGTCGACGTCGTCGGCCACGCCGCCGAACCCGTACAGCAGGAACTGATCGTTGGGAAGTTTGGCCGACATCCACCAGTTCTGGGCGTCGATTGCGGCCAGCCGACGCACCGGTCAGGTCCTCCCGGGGCTACCGATGAAATCGACGATGTGCTTCGCGACCACGTCCGGCTGCTCGAGCTGCAGGAAGTGGCCGGCACGCTCGACGATGTTCACCGCACTGTCCGGCGGCAGCACCCTCTGCACCCAATGGGCGTAATCGGCTGTCGCGCAGCCATCGTCGGCGCCGTGCAGGTACAGCGTCGGCACCACCGGAGCAGACAACCAATGCTCGTGCAACTCGGCGTACTGCGGTGGCGGTTTGCTGAGCCGGATCGTGGCCCGGTAGTAGCCGAGCGCGGCGCGCCACCGGTCCGGCGCACCGATCGCGGCGTCGACGTGACGCACGTCCTCGGCCGCGTTGTATCCCGGTGACCACAGCTTCCACAGCCGGGGCACCACCCAGGACGCCGAACGGTCAGGCAGCCAAGGTAATTGGAAGTACATCATGTACCAGCTGCGCAGCATCTGGCGCGGCAGCTTGGCCATGAGTCTGCCGGCCTCGGGCACCCGGCCCAACGGCTGGAACGACGCGGGCGGAGGCACGGACATGATCACCGTCTTGGCGAAGGCGTTGTCCGGCATCGCGGCCAGACCCGCCGCCGCGATGGCGCCCCAGTCGTGCCCGATGAGGACATCGTCACCGGTCGGGCCCACGGCCTGCAGCAGGCGCAGCGCATCGTCCATCAGCGCGCCCACGTGATAACTGCCGTCGGTCGGTATCGAGGAGGGCACGTAGCCGCGCATGAACGGCGCCACCACCCTCCAGCCGGCCCCGGCCAGGACTGGCGCCACCTTGCGCCAGCCGTAGGCGGTGTCGGGAAAGCCGTGCAGGCACAACGCAACCGGGCCGTCGTCGGGCCCCCACACCAGCGCCCGCAGTTGCACCGCGGGGGTGGCGACATCGATCCAGCGTGGCTCGGTCACATCGGCACCGGGTCGTACTTGGACATCATCCAGCGATCATCGACCTTGACCATGGTGGCCCGCGCAACCGACGCGGTCTTCTGCGGCATGTTGTTTCCGACCTGGACGCTCTGGTTGACGAACAACACCAATTCGGCGCTGTCAGGCTTCGCGCTCACCACCCCGGCGCGCAAGACGTCGGCGACCGCGGCGATCTGCTGAGCATGCGCCGCCGGGATCACCTCGTTGATCATCGCGGAATATTTGCCGAGGAACTCCCCGGTCATCCGGTCCCGGGCCGCAGTCAGCTGCTGGTCCACCGTCTCGGTCTCATACGACAGCATCTGGGCGGTGATCTCCTTTGCCGCCTGAACCGATTCGTCACGGGCCGTGTCGCTTTGATCCTGCGCGACGATCATCCACCGCAAGACCGCGCAGGCCACGGCCAGCACCAGCGCAACGGCGGCCAGCACCACCGGTGCGCTGCCCCGTGACCGGGCGCGTGGGACTTCAGCTTCGGGTTCGGCGGGTTCGGCGCTCGGTTCCTCTGTGTCGGAGTCGGAGTCGGAACCGGCCACCTCGGCGGCGTCATCCTCGGCGGCGTCATCCTCGGTGACGTCCACCGGCGCGTCGGTCACCGGCTCGGCCTCGGTTACCGCCACGGTTTCGACCGGATCGGCGGGACTCGTTTCTTCGACGACCTCCGGCTCAGGGCTGGCCTGCTCGGGTTGGGCTGGTGCTGCTGCCGCCTTGCGACGCCCGGCCGGCGGCATCGTGTGCCGGCCGCTCACTGGATGAACTCCACGTTCGAAACCTTTGACTTACCTTCGATGTCCTGCACCGTCACCACCATTCGCCACACCTGGGGCTTCTGTTCGGGCACACCCGCATTCGTCGACCGCACGGTTACCGACACCAGGACATTCGCCTTGTCGTTCGAGTAGGACTCCAGCCCCGAGGAGGTCACCGTGCCCACGGATTTCGACTTGATCTGCTTGACCACCTCAAGGAACGACTTCGAACGCCGCTCGAAGTCGTCGTAGAACTTCCCGGTCGAGATGTCGAGCACTCGCTGGACGTCGTCTTCGGCGTGCTCCCAGTCGATGCTGGTGAGGTTCGTCGCGCCCGCCCGCGCGGTGTCCACGAACATCGCCCGTCGCTGCTGTTCGTGATGGACCTGGTAGTAGCCGTAGCCCAGCCAACCGGTCAACGCCAGCAGCGCGACGACGAGCACGCCTCCGACGATCCCCGCAAAAGCGGAACGCCGGGAACCACCCGGCTTGGGTACCGAGTCGTCGGCTTCGGTCGACTCGTTCTCTGCCTCAGATTCGGCAACTGCGGCGTCGGGGGCGGACTGGCTCGACTCCTCGGTGCCGGTCGGCTCGACCGGCTCGGCGTCGGCGCTGTCGTCTGCCATACATCTGCTCCTCGTGGCACTACGTGGTGGCGCGCATCGGCACGCGTGCGGTCCAAAGTACGTGGCACCGGTCACACCGTCATCAGCGGTACCGGCAGTCCCGGATACGCCGCCCTTCTGTGCTGCTACGAGTTACCGAACTCCCGGCAGGCGCTGCGCGCGCCGACCGCACGCAGGGCAAAGTCCAACGCCGCGGCACAGGCAGACTCCCAGTCACCATCAGGAGTCAGACGTGACAACTCGTGGCTGACCACGGCGCGGATGGCTGCCGCGTCGCGCTCCGGCCTGGCCAGCGGAAGCGATCCGTCTTCGCGGCCGCGGCGCAGCAGATCCGCCAACGCCCGTTCGCGGTCGAGGCGCCACTGCTCTTGCACGGACTGGTACCCCCTGGCCGCACGGACCTCCTCCGAATCCAGGACCAGCGCGCGCCCACGCAACCGTGCATCGCGCATCACGTCGAACGACACTTTGATCCACTCGGCCAGCAGCTCTGCGGCAGAGCCCTGTGGGTCGGCGGCGATCTGATCGAGCCGACGGCCCAGCGACTTGCCCGAACTCGCCTGCATGGCCAGGAACAACGCGTCCTTGGATTCGAAATGCCGATAGAACGCCCGGGTGGACAACCCGGCCCGAGCGAGCACCGCCGCAATCGGTACCGCACCGTCGTGGGGCTCGGACAGGCAGGTGAAGGCGGCTTTGATGATCGCGTGGCGTTCCGCCGCCACCGCGTCCTCGGCCTCGGCACCTGGCTCGTTCTGCACGATTGCTGATTCTAGGAATGGCGCGCCGCGCGGGTCGCAGATGCGACGAAAACCCACCTGGGTAACGTGACCACCCGGGGGCTGGCGAGAGGAATGTCCGTGAGCACCGGGAACACCGAGCACAGCGAGTCGCGCACCGTCACGTTCCGCGGAGTCGACGACCTGAACCTCGTCGGCGACGAATGGAACCGGGACGCCGCATCCGCTGCCGACCGGCCCACAGTCCTGCTGTTGCACGGCGGCGGGCAGAACCGGTTCTCCTGGAAGAACACGGGACAGATTCTCGCCGATCGTGGTTTGCACGTGGTCGCCCTCGACGCACGAGGTCACGGCGACAGCGACCGCTCGCCGAGCGCGAACTATTCGGTGGAGGCGCTCTCCGCCGACGTGCAGCAGGTGCTGTACCAGATCGGACGCCCGGTGGTGCTGATCGGCGCCAGCATGGGCGGGCTGACCAGCATTCTGGCCGCCCACGAAGCGGGCCCCGAACTGGTCACCAAACTGATCCTGGTCGATGTGGTGCCGCGGTTCGAGAAGAGCGGCAGCGCCCGGATCCGCGATTTCATGTTCACCAACGTGGACGGCTTCGATTCGCTTGAGGAGGCGGCCGAGGCCGTCGCGGCCTACCTGCCTTACCGCACCAAGCCGCGCAGCCCTGAGGGGCTGAAGAAGAACTTGCGGCTGCGCGACGGGCGCTGGTACTGGCACTGGGATCCGGCCTTCCTCACCAAACCCGAGGACGACCCGTTCGTGCGGGTGGAGAAGCTCGAACACGCGGCGATGGCCTTGAGCATTCCGATTCTGCTGATCCGCGGCAAGCTGTCCGACGTGGTCAGTCCCCAAGGGGTGCAGGACTTCCTGGAGAAGGTGCCCGCCGCCGAGTTCGTCGAGTTGCCCGACGCGGGGCACACTGCCGCGGGCGACGACAATGACGCGTTCTCGGAGGTCGTCGTGGAGTTCGTCGGACGGTGAACGCCGAACGAGACACCGTCGGTTTCAACTTTCTGCGCGAACCGGAACTTCCTGCCCCTCACGTCAGCGACCAGCAGGCCCGCGACATCCTGGCCACTCACTTCGGCCTGCTTGCGGACGTGAAATCGCTGGGCAGCCAGCAGGACAAGAACTTTCTGGTCAGCTCCGGTGCCGTAGCCGCCGGCGTGCTCAAGATCGCCAACCCTGCCTTCAACGAAATCGAGCTGGCCGCACAGGAATTGGCGGCCGATCTGATCGCGACGGCGGAGCCGGATCTACGGGTGGCCCAGTCATTGCCCAACCTGCGCGGCGAAAAGCTCACCGCGGTCACCGGTCTGGGCTCAGGTGACGTGGCCCATGTCCGCCTGCTCCGGCATCTGCCCGGCGGAACGCTCCTCGAGTCCGGATACCTGTCACCGGCCACGGTCGCCGAGCTCGGCGCGCTGGCCGCCAGGGTCAGCCGAGCGTTGGCCGGCTTCAGCCATCCCGGCTTGGACCGCGTGTTGCAGTGGGATCTGCGCTACGGGGCCGAAGTGGTGCGGGGCCTGGCCTCCCACGTGGACGACGACACCGCCCGCGCGCGGCTGCAATCGGCCGCCGACGAGGCGTGGGCCCGCATCGAACCTCTGGCCGACGCCCTGCCCCGGCAGGCAGTGCACATGGACCTCACCGACGCCAACGTGGTGGTGTCCCGCGGCGCCGGCGGCGTCCTACAGCCCGACGGGATCATCGACTTCGGCGATCTGGCCGACAGCTGGGCCGTGAGCGAACTGGCCATCACACTGTCCTGCGTCCTGCAGCACCCCGGCGGAGATCCGACCGCCATCCTGCCCGGGATCCGCGCCTTCCATGCCCTCCGGCCGCTCAGTGTCGCCGAGGCAGAAGCGTTGTGGCCGTTGCTGGTTCTGCGCACCGCCGTACTCATCGTGAGCGGCGCCCACCAGGCCGGTTTCGATCCGGACAACGATTACCTCACCGAACAGTCCGACGGTGAATGGCAGATGTTCGAGCGCGCCACCTCGGTGCCGATCGACGTGATGACCGCGCTGATCAAGTCCGACCTCGGCCTCGCGTCACCGGCTCCCCCCGTGCGCGTCGCCCGCCCGATGATCGCCATGCCGGCGTCGGTGGTGACCCTGGACCTGAGCACGACATCCGACGATCTGGACGACGCATTCGTCCCCGGGGGCTGGTTCAGTCCGGACATTCAGGACGAATTGGCCAGGGCTGCAATCGATGACGGCGCGCAGCTGGTGCTAACCCGATTCGGCCAACCACAGATCGCACAGGCTCCGCCGTTGAGTCAAGAGGAGCCCGCGGTCGTCCCGACCGGGATCAGCTTCTGGCCGGCAGAACGGTTGGTGCTCGCCGCGCCGTTCGACGGTGAGGTCATCGAACGTTCGGCGGATTCGGTGACGTTCAGGGGCGCCGAGTACGAGCTGACCGTCACCGGAATCGGGTCTGAGACCGGTGATCAGGGCAACGTCCTGGGCACCGTCGAACCCAGCCGATGGACCCATGTGGCGCTGCGCCCGACCGGCGCACCCCGCGCCCCCGAGCTGGCCACACCCGCACTGGCGCCCGGCTGGTTGGCATGCGTGCGTGATCCGCGGCCGCTGTTGGGGCTGGCGCCGCTCGAGACGGCGTGTGCGGACTCCGATCTCATGGCTCGGCGGGACCGGGCATTCGCGCCGGTGCAGGAGCACTACTACCGTCGGCCGCCGCGGATCGAACGGGGCTGGCGGCACTTCCTGATGTCGACCAGCGGGCGCTGCTATCTGGACATGGTCAACAACGTCACAGTGCTGGGGCACGCGCACCCGCGGGTTGCGGCAGTCGCAGCCCGGCAGCTGCGCAAGCTCAACACCAACTCACGCTTCAACTACGCCTCCGTCGTGGAGTTCAGCGAGCGCCTCGCCGGATTGCTACCCGAACCTCTCGACACGGTGTTCCTGGTCAATTCGGGTTCTGAGGCCAGCGATCTCGCGCTGCGGTTGGCGACGGCGGCCGCCGGGCGCCCCGACGTGGTGGCGATGCGCGAGGCGTATCACGGCTGGACCTACGGCACCGACGCGGTGTCGACGTCTACCGCCGACAACCCGAATGCGCTTACCACGCGGCCGAGTTGGGTGCACACGGTGGAGTCGCCCAACAGCTTCCGCGGGAAGTACCGCGGCAGCGAGGTGAGCCGCTACGCCGCCGATGCGGTGGCCCAGATCGACGGATTGATCGAAGAGGGACGGGCCCCGGCGGCGTTCATCTGCGAGACGGTCTACGGCAACGCCGGTGGCATGGCGCTCCCGGACGGCTACCTGCAGCAGGTCTATGCGGCTGTCCGCGGCGCCGGCGGCTACGCCGTCGCCGACGAGGTGCAGGTCGGATACGGCCGTCTGGGCGAATGGTTTTGGGGTTTCGAGCAGCAGGGCGTCGTCCCCGACATCGTGTCGATGGCGAAATCGGTGGGCAACGGCTACCCGCTGGGCGCGGTGGTCACCAGCCGCGAGGTCGCCGAGGCCTTCCGCAGCCAGGGCTATTTCTTCTCCTCCACCGGCGGCAGCCCGCTGTCGTGTGCGATCGGGATGACAGTCCTCGACGTGCTGGCCGACGAAGGGCTGCAAGCCAACGCGGTCCGGGTAGGTGCGCATCTGAAGTCGCGATTGATAGAGCTCGCCACCCGGCACCCGATCATCGGCACCGTTCACGGCGTCGGCCTGTACCTGGGGGTCGAGATGGTCCGGGACCCCCACACCTTGGAGCCGGCCACCGAGGAAACAGCACGGATCTGCGATCGGATGCTCGAACTCGGCGTGATCATCCAACCGACCGGCGACCATCAGAACATCCTGAAAACCAAGCCGCCGTTGTGCATTGACGTCGACGCGGCCGACTTCTACGCCGATGCCCTGGACCGGGTGCTGACCGAAGGCTGGTAACAGGCTCGGGACCTACGTCGTCGGTTCAGTCCGTTCCGCCTCGGCCAGCCGCTGATGGAGCCGCGCCCGGATATCGTCCGGGGTATAGGCGTTGCGGCGGCGTTGGTCCCGCGCGACCATGACGCCGCCCGCGACGACACCGGCGACACCCGCCAGCCCGACCCACTTCCAGATACTCCGCATGCACTCAGTGTGCCTAAGCTGCGCTTGTGAAAGCGAACACGGTGTCGTTGACCAAGGCACTGGAAGAGACCCGTACCGGTGACATCTGGCTGTTCCGCGGCGGCTCGGGACCGGACCGGGCGATCCAGACGCTGACCAACAGCCCGGTCAACCATGTCGGTATGACGGTCGCGATCGACGACCTTCCGCCGCTGATCTGGCACGCCGAACTCGGCGACAAGCTGCTCGACATGTGGACCGGCACCTTTCATCGCGGGGTGCAGCTCAATGACGCCCGCCTTGTCGTCGAACGCTGGGCGCACAGCTATGGGCAGCGCTGCTGGTTGCGTCAGCTCACCCCGTTCGCCTCTCGGGAGCAGGAAGACCAGCTGCTCAAGGTGATCGCCCGGATGAACGGCACCGCCTTCCCCACCACCGCGCGCCTGACCGGCCGCTGGCTGCGCGGACGGGTGCCGATCGTCAGCGACTTCACCCGCGGAATTCCCTTCGTACACAAGCGGGTTCGCGAGTCAGCCGAACGAAAGAAGGCCCGCAGCCGGCAGGTCGGGCTGGAAACCGCCTACTGCGCCGAGACGGTGGCCATCACCTATGAGGAGATGGGACTGCTGACCACAGAGAAGCACTACAACTGGTTCGATCCCGGCTCGTTCTGGAGCGGTGACGAGTTGCCCTTGAGCGCCGGCTACGGACTGGGCGATGAGATCTCAGTGATCGTCGACTGACCCACCGGGACCGAGCAGTAATCGCGGCGTTGCGCCGAAACCCGGCCCACGCGCCCCTGTCGATGCACAATTGCCTGGTGAGCAGCACCTCATAGGAGGGGAGCCACCATGGATCCCATCGCACGATTGGCGGCCGTAGCGGTATCTGGCGGGCTCGGCCTGGCTGGACTGGGGTTGGGCGTTGCGGGGGCCGATCCGGCCTTTGGCCCGAGCTATCAAGGCGGCAACTGTCCGGATGGTCTCACGTGCACCCACTGGTGTCCGGGCGATCCACCGATACCGGGCAGCCAAGTCATCACCTGGGACGCCGCCATTTGCCACGATTGGTACTGGAACTCAGAAGGCGTGGTGGACATCGGTTCCAACACCATCTATCCCTGGCACGGTTCTCCGCACGAGGCCCCGCCACCTCCGGTTCTCGGCCCTCCGCCACCGCCCGCTCCCCCGCAACCGCTGCCGCCCGATTGCCCGCCCTGGTCCCCGATCCTGGCCCCGTCGCGCTGCGGTGGGCTTTAGCGCGCCCAGCTGTTCTGACCGGTTGAGGCCAGCGAGGATGCCGAATGTGAAGAAGACAACGAACTTTCGCGAAAATCTCGATATCTTCTTCACCCTCGACGGGCGAGTGCCGCGCTAGACCCCAAATTTGGCGCGGGCCTCGTCGGTGACCGGAGTGAACAGGTTGACGAGGTTGCCGTCGGGATCGCGGAACATCAGCGCACGGTTACCCCACGGCATCGTCGTGGGCTCGGTGACGACGTCGTCCAGGTGTCCGGCCAACCGCTCGTACTCAGCATCCACGTCGTCGACGATGAACTCGATGATCGCGCTTCGGTTCGCTGCCGGTTCCGCAGATCCCTCACCGAACAGTGGAACCGTCTTGTCACTGCCGATCGCCAGTGTGCCGACCGGCGTCGGGATCTCGGCGAAGAGTTCATTACCCCAGACAGCGCTGACACCGGTGACCTTCTCGTAGAACGAAACGAGCCGCTCGACATCGGCTGTGATGAGGCGGGTCGAAAGAAACTTCATGCCAACAACTCCTGTGGGTTTACCGTCATTGCGCTGACGCGCTCGGCAGGATGTTAGACACACCCTCCGACAAGCGAATCGACACGATCGAAGCGACCATGAGGAGATCAGGGAAAAACCCCGGATGTGAAGAGGATGACGAACTTCGTCCGAACGGGCTGGTTTGTAACCTGTCGTGATGGGCGAGGCGCTGGACGAGGGACCGTTCTTCCACGGCACCAAGGCGGACCTGCGGGTGGGAGAACTCCTCACCGCAGGCTTCCGTTCCAACTACCGGCCCGACGTCGTGATGAACCACATCTACTTCACCGCCTTGCGCGACGGCGCAGGACTTGCTGCCGAACTCGCCGCCGGAGGCGGCGCACCGCGGGTCTACATCGTGGAGCCGACCGGCGAGTTCGAGAACGATCCCAACGTCACCGACAAGAAGTTCCCGGGCAATCCCACCCGGTCTTACCGCAGCCGGGAGCCGCTCCGCGTGGTCGGCGAGGTCACCGACTGGACCCGACTGACGCCCGAAGCCCTGCAGATGTGGCGGGACCGGCTCGCCGCAATCCACGCCGACAGCCGCGGAGAGATCATCAACTAAGCCAGGCGGGATCAGCCGTTGACTCTGCGACCAGGGCGCAGAAGTGCGAGAGCACCTCGCCGTAGCCGCAGAGTCAACACAGCCTCAAACGTTGAAGCGGAACTCCACCAAGTGCCGTCGCCGAACAACATCATCGACCCTGATGTACCACCAGCAGATCTGATCGCAGTTCCACCAGGTCAGCACCAGCAAATGCATTTGCCAGATCATCGAGACGAAGTTCGACGAGGTCGAGCAGCGCAGTGTTGGAGATGTTCCCGGTTGCGACAATCAGCAACCGCCGTGGCGAGCGAACCGTCAGATGCGAGTGGCGAAAGTCCGAATCCTTGGTGACGACTACGCGGTCCTCCGCATCAGCGACCTCGGCAACGACCGCATCGGATGACCCATTGCCGTCGGGCAGCGCCGAAACATGCACAGCATCATGCCCGTGACGATTAAGAAAGTCGCACAGTCGGATTGGCAGCTGCGCATCAACGAGAAACTTCACGAGCCGAAGGGATGGAGCTGCTGACCACCAGAAGCCAGCGCACCGTATTCCAGCGCTGCTAGCAGGTCGTCGCGCTGCAGGTCTGGATAATCGGCTAACACTTCATCGAAGGTCATTCCGCTGGCCAACAATTCCAGGACAGACTGCACCGAGATCCTCAACCCGCGGATCGCGGGCTTACCGTGCAACATCGCAGGATCGACCGTGATGCGATCCAGACGGCTGACGGGACTCGGCATGGCACCCATTGTGCCCTCCCTTTTCGGTGAACGAGACCAACCTCACCGTATGCGGAACCACCGACAACCAGGCGGTGGCGGTGTTGGGAGCTACACGTTGAAGCGGAACTCCACCACGTCGCCGGTTCATGCTCAGCACTGCAGTTCACCAACCCGAGTCATCACCGACGCCGTTGTAGTGGTTGATGATGGGATTGCCGGTGCGCGTCGACGCGGTCAACAGCCTCGCCAAAACCTCCAGGAAATGCACGTCCGCAACATCGAGATCGTCCGACGACTTCGCTCGGAGGCTCGTCAACTCCGCGAGTATTTCGGCGGCTTGAGTTGCGGTGAGCCAGATACCACCGGACGCGTATTCGTACTGAGGTGGTGAGTGAATCGCCTCATTGAGGTTGCGGTAGTCGGAGCCGCTTACCAAGCGCTCGACGGTGGGATAGCTAGCGGAATGAGAGAAGCTGCCGGGCCAATAGAAGATCTCATCGACGAGATGCATCCAAGGGTGAGCACAGGCGCGTCCCGCGAGATCGTCGCGGTCGCCGACGCGCCAGTTCCACAGGTCATCTGGGTCTTGACCCGGATTCTTACTTCGCTTCAGCGTCACGATGCCGTGGTGGTTGATCATCAATTCATCAGGGGAGCATGGCGGCTTCGTCGCTCGGCCGTCGCGATAGCAGGTGCAGCAGACGAATGCTTCCCACTCACTCATGTCACAGACGGTAGGCGTAGCAACTGACGATACCGAGCTACCCCTTACTCGTAGATGTTGATCCGAAGCGGAACTCCACCACGTCGCCGTCGGCCATCACGTAGTCCTTGCCTTCCATCCGGACCTTGCCCGCGGCCTTGGCGGCGGCCATCGACCCGGCCTCGACCAAATCGGAGAACGACACGATCTCGGCCTTGATGAAGCCCTTCTCGAAGTCGGTGTGGATCACGCCGGCCGCCTTGGGGGCGGTGTCGCCCTGGTGGATGGTCCAGGCGCGCGCTTCTTTGGGACCGGCGGTCAGATAGGTCTGCAGCCGCAGGGTGTGGAAGCCGGCGCGGGCCAGCGCGTCGAGACCGCGCTCGGTCTGCCCGATCGACTCCAGCAGCTCTTGCGCCGACTCGTCATCGAGCTCGATCAGCTCCGACTCGATCTTGGCGTCGAGGAATACCGCGTCGGCCGGGGCCACCAGCTCGCGCAGCTCGGCCTGCTTGGCGGGGTCGGTCAGCACCGACTCGTCGGCGTTGAACACATAGAGGAACGGCTTGGTGGTCATCAGGTTGAGCTCGCGCAGGATCGACCAGTCCTTGCCGGTCGAGAAAAGCGTCTTTCCGTCGTCGAACACCGCCTGCGCAGCGACCGCCGCATCGAGGACCGGCTTGCGCTCCTTGTTGTTGCGGGCCTCCTTCTCCAGCCGCGGCACCGCCTTCTCCAGCGTCTGCATGTCGGCCAGGATCAGCTCGGTCTCGATCACCTCGATGTCCGACCGGGGATCCACCCGCCCGTCGACGTGCACCACGTCGTCATCGGCGAACACCCGCACCACCTGGCAGATGGCGTCGCACTCGCGGATGTTGGCCAGGAACTTGTTGCCGAGGCCCGCACCCTCTGAGGCGCCTTTGACGATCCCCGCGATGTCCACGAACGTCACCGGCGCCGGCACGATCTTCTCCGAGCCGAAGATCTCGGCGAGCTTGTCGAGCCGGGGATCGGGCAGCGGAACCACGCCCTCGTTGGGCTCGATGGTCGCAAACGGGTAGTTGGCCGCCAACACGTCGTTACGTGTCAGGGCATTGAACAGAGTCGACTTTCCGACGTTCGGCAAACCGACGATTCCCAGGTTCAGGCTCACAGGGACCACAGTCTATGCCGGTGTGACAGGCACGCCAGCGCGAGCTGGCAGCACGCGACCAGACTGAGCCGGTACGGTCTACGTGTGTCAGGACAGCGCGCACAGTCGGCAGTGCCGGCTGACCATCGCTCTGTACACCCGCGTTTCGCCGGTGTGCCGTGGTGGGGAGCTGTGCTGGTCGCGGTCACGGCTACCGCCATCGGCTTTGCTTTCGATGCCGGTTCCGGCGATCGCGAGCTCAGCGCGGTGTTCGCCGTCTGCTATTCGCTCGGTTGCATTTTGGCTGTTCTCGCGGTGCAGCAGGCCGGTCTGTTCACCGCCGTGATCCAGCCCCCACTCATACTTTTCGTCGCCGTTCCCGGGTCCTACTTCCTGTTCCACGGCGGCCAGCTGGGCGGTTTGAAAGACCTCGCGATCAACTGCGGATATCCGCTGATAGAACGCTTCCCGCTGATGTTGTTCCTCTCGGCTGCCGTTCTGCTGATCGGGCTGGGCCGGTGGTACGTCGGCCTGACCACACGTCGCGGGGCCGACCAGACCGCAGCAACCGACTCCGCGGCGGCGAAATCGGCCAAGGCAACGCCCGTTTCGGGAATTGTGTCATCTGTCACAGAGAAACTTTCCGGGCTGGTTCTCCGCAAACCCGCCACCACGTCGGCTCGCCGTGACCGGGCTGCCCAGTCGGAAGCGGCGGGAGATGCCCCGCCACGGCGCCGCCCGTCCGAACGGCCTCCACGCCGGCGTCCGACAGGCACCGAGCCCGGCGCAGGCGCCGCGGGTGCAGCCGCGACGGCTTCCGGACGTCCCCGCGGCGAACGCAGGCCCACCAAGAGGACTGCGGCGCCACGCCCGCGCCCGACCCGCCGTGTCGACGACGAACTCGGCAGCGAATTCGACGGCGCGATGCCCGAGCGGCCTCGGCGGCCCAGGCCTCCACGAGCGACCGAGCCTGGAACCGGTGAACCCCGTAGGCGGGTACGGACCCAGCCGCGCGAACCGCGCAAGCAGCCGCCGCCCGAGCGGCGCGAGAGTGGCGCGTTCGACGCCGGGCGTGAGCGCCCGCAGCGGCCCCGCCGTCGATTCGACGACTACCAGCCGTTCGAGGATTCGTTCGACCCGCCGACCGGGTCCGGGCGCTCAACGCATCATCCGGTGTCACGCGTGCGTTACCGCGGATCCGACGACGAGGACCACCGGGTGGAGCACCGCACGCGGCCACGCCCGTCAAAGCGTGCAGCCACCAGGGGCCGCCACTCCTGGGAGTACGACGACTAACGCGCTCAGGCGCGCGGCGGACGAATCTCGCGCGGCAGGGCGAACACCAACGTCTCGTTGGCGGTGGTGACGGGCTGGACGGTGCCGTAGCCGTACTCGGCCAGCCGTTCGAGCACACCGCGCACCAGCACCTCAGGCACCGATGCCCCGGACGTGACGCCCACTGTCGTGACGCCCTCCAACCAGGCCGGGTCGATGTCCTCGGCGTAGTCCACCAGATGCGCGGCCCGCGAGCCGGCACCGAGAGCCACCTCGACCAGGCGCACCGAGTTCGACGAGTTGCGTGAACCCACCACGATCACCAGCTCGCACTCGGGCGCCATCGCCTTGACGGCCACCTGACGGTTCTGAGTCGCGTAGCAGATGTCGTCGCTCGGCGGATCCTGCAGCGTCGGGAACTTCTCGCGGAGCCGGCGCACGGTCTCCATGGTCTCGTCGACGCTCAACGTGGTCTGCGACAGCCAGATGACCTTCTCCGGGTCACGCACCGTGACCTTGTCGACCGCGTCGGGGTTGTCGACGACCTGGACATGGTCGGGCGCCTCACCGGCGGTGCCGACCACCTCTTCGTGACCCTCGTGGCCGATCAGCAATATGTCGAAGTCGTCGCGGGCGAACCGCTTGGCCTCGTTGTGCACCTTGGTGACCAGCGGGCAGGTCGCATCGATCACCTGCAGGCTGCGCGCCGCGGCAGTCTCGTGCACGGTCGGAGCGACGCCGTGGGCCGAGAACACCACAATCGCGCCTTCGGGCACTTCGTCGGTCTCGTCGACGAACACCGCGCCGGCCTTGGCCAGCGTCTCCACCACGTGCTTGTTGTGGACGATCTCGTGGCGCACGTACACCGGGGCGCCGTGCTTCTCCAGGGCGCGTTCGACGGTCTCGACGGCACGATCCACACCGGCGCAGTATCCGCGTGGCTCAGCCAGCAGGACCCGCTTGCCGGAGGCTTGCGAACCGCCGCCTGACCTCACCGAGCTGGTGGCACCCGGGATACCCATGTTGATTGTCGGCGGCATGTCTCCAGGGTACGGGGCCACCGCAGCGCCGAGCCAGCCGTAGGCTGTGCGCATGGGAACTGCACCGTACGGGGTCCGGCTGCTGGTGGGTGCGGCAGCGACCGCCCTGGAAGAAACCCGCAAGCTGCCTCAGACGATCCTGACTTATCCCATGACGGTGGCCAGTCAGGCGGCCAACCTCGTCATGCACGTCCAGCAGAACCTCGCTGAGCTGGTGGTCAAGGGTGACGAGACGCTCGAGCAGCTTTTTCCGCCCAAAGACGAGCAGCCCGAGTGGGCCACTTTCGACGAGGACCTCGAGGCTGACGGCGAGGATGACTCTGACGCGCCCACTGCCGACGACGCCGAACGCCGCACCGAGGGCCGATTCGCCCTCTACAGCACCGGGGAACCGGAATCGGCCGGTTCGACCAACGGCAAGGCCGGCGGCGCCCCCGCGGCAGGCACGGCCCCGGCCATCGTCGGTGAGCTCGGGTACGACACGCTGACGCTGGCGCAGCTGCGTGCGCGGTTGACCTCTCTGCGGGTGGCCGACCTCGAGGCGCTGCTGGCCTATGAAGAGGCGGGCCGGGCCCGCGCACCGTTCGTCACGTTGCTCGCCAACAGGATCACCCGCGCGACCGCGAAGTGACCGAACCGGGCCAGTCACCGGAGAATCCCTGGCCGGTTCGCGCCGTTGCGACCCGCGTCGCCAAATGGATCGACCGGCTCGGCACGGTGTGGGTCGAGGGCCAGCTGACCGAACTCAAGGTCCGACCCGATTCCAAGACTGTCTTCATGGTGCTGCGGGATCCGGCAGCAGACATGTCACTGACCTTGACGTGCCCGCGCGACCTGGTGCGCAACGCCCCGGTCAAGCTCACCGAGGGCACCCAGGTGATCATCTGCGGCAAGCCCAACTTCTACACCGGCCGCGGCACATTCTCGTTGCGGGTCAACGAGATTCGCGCGGTCGGTATCGGTGAGTTGTTGGCCCGGATCGAACGGCTGCGCCGGTTGCTGGAGGCCGAAGGGCTGTTCGACCCCCGACTCAAACGACCAATTCCGTTCCTGCCCAACACCATCGGCTTGATCACCGGCCGAGCTTCGGCCGCTGAGCGCGATGTGACGACCGTGGCCACGACCCGCTGGCCGGCCGTGCGCTTCGCGATCCGCAACACCATCGTGCAGGGCCCCAACGCGGTGCCGCAGATCGTCGAAGCGCTGTCGGCCCTGGATGCCGACCCCGACGTCGAGGTGATCGTGCTGGCCCGCGGCGGCGGCAGCGTCGAGGACCTGCTGCCGTTCTCCGACGAGACGCTGTGCCGAGCCATCGTGGCCTGCCGCACTCCGGTGGTCAGCGCCATCGGCCACGAACCCGACACTCCCCTGTCCGATCTGGTTGCCGACGTGCGCGCGGCCACCCCGACCGACGCGGCCAAGCGGATCGTGCCCGACGCGGCCGCCGAGCAGGCGCTGGTCGCCGATCTGCACCGGCGCAGCGCACGCGCACTGCGCAACTGGGTACATCGCGAACAGCACCATCTTCAGCAGTTGCGCAGCCGGCCGGTGCTTGCCCAGCCTCTGGCCGCGATCGACGCACGCGTCGACGAGATCACCCGCGCGCGAGCCACGGCCCAGCGCGACATCACACGACTGATCGACAGGCAGGCCGACACCGTCGGCCATCTGTCGGCACGACTGACCGCGCTCGGCCCGGCCGCGACACTGGCCCGCGGGTATGCGGTGGTCCAGGCGGTCCCGCCGGCCGGGACGCCGACGGTTCTGCGCTGCGTGGCCGACGCACCAGAAGGCACCCGATTACGGGTGCGGGTGTCCGACGGAGTGATCTCAGCGGTCAGCGACGGTACCGAACAGAGGGATGAGCATGAAGCCTATTAGTGAACTGGGCTACGAAGAGGCCCGTGACGAGCTGATCGCTGTCGTGCAGCAGCTGGAGCAGGGCGGGCTGGACCTCGATGCTTCGCTCAACCTGTGGGAACGTGGCGAGAAGCTGGCACAACGTTGTGAAGAGCACTTAGCCGGAGCGAGGCAGCGCGTCGAGCAGGCACTAGCCGCCAGAGAGTCGGACGAAGATTGATTCAGCAACCAGTCTCGCGGTTCACAGTCGAAACTGGAACCTGTTTCAGTTAAGCTGCCGGCATGGGTGACGCATCTCTGACCACTGAACTCGGCCGCGTCCTGGTCACCGGCGGCTCCGGCTTCGTCGGCGCCAACCTGGTGACCGAGCTGCTCGACCGCGGACATACGGTGCGCTCGTTCGACCGCGCACCATCACCGCTGGGCGACCACGCGGGCCTTGAGGTCGTCGAGGGCGACATCTGCGACAAGCAGACCGTGGCCGCGGCGGTCCAGGACATCGACACCGTCATCCACACCGCGGCCATCATCGACCTCATGGGCGGCGCCTCGGTCACCGAGGAGTACCGGCAGCGCAGCTTCGCCGTCAACGTAGAAGGCACCAAGAACCTGGTGCACGCCTCCCAGGAGGCCGGCGTCCAACGCTTCGTCTACACCGCCTCCAACAGCGTGGTGATGGGTGGACAGGACATCGTCAACGGCGACGAGACCATGCCGTACACCAACCGGTTCAACGACCTGTACACCGAGACCAAGGTCGTGGCGGAGAAGTTCGTGCTCTCCCAGAACGGTGAGCAGGGCATGTTGACGTGTTCGATCCGGCCCAGCGGAATCTGGGGCCGCGGCGATCAGACCATGTTCCGCAAGGTGTTCGAGAACGTACTGGCCGGGCACGTCAAGGTGCTCGTCGGCAACAAGAACATCAAGCTGGACAACTCCTACGTGCACAACCTGATCCACGGGTTCATCCTGGCCGGCGAGCACCTGGTCCCCGGCGGCACCGCGCCCGGCCAGGCCTACTTCATCAACGACGGCGAGCCCATCAACATGTTCGAGTTCGCCCGTCCCGTCCTCGCCGCCTGCGGCCGCCCGCTGCCCAACTTCCGGGTGTCAGGACGCCTGGTGCACAAGGCGATGATGGCCTGGCAGTGGCTGCACTTCAAGTTCGGCCTGCCCGAGCCGCTGATCGAACCCCTTGCGGTGGAACGGCTTTACCTCAACAACTACTTCGCGCTCGCCAAGGCCCGGCGCGACCTGGGCTACGAACCGTTGTTCACCACTGAGCAAGCCATGGCCGAGTGCATGCCCTACTACGTCGACCTGTTCCGCCAGATGGAGTCCGGGACCAAACAGTCCGTCCCCGCATAGCGGTCAGCGGTACAGGTGCACCGGGTGGTGCGTCGACTGCTCGATACGTGCCGAGGCGGCATGCAGTAGATCGCTGCCCAGCGCGATGAGCGCACGAGCCGCCGCGATCTCCTCACCGATCATCGGCGCGCCGGGATCTTTCGGGTTCCGGTACGCGTCTCCAGTGGTGGACATCGTGTCGTCACGCACCTGGGCCCGGGCCGAAGCGTGAGTGTGGATCTCGTCTTCGGAGAACTCGATCTCGACGAGCCATTTGTTGGTCAGATCCTTGTCGTACATGTCAATCACCCTCCACCTTCAAGGGTGCGCTCGATACTTCGCGGGCACCAGGCCACAGCGTGACGAAAAGGTGGTGCAGCATGGCCAGGAAGGTCAGCGCCCACACCGCTAGGGCGATCCAACTCTCGATGTAGCCGATACGTTCCACGATCGGCAGCTGGTCGGCCTGGCCGAGGTAATGGCCGCCGACGCCGTACATGCCGAGAGGGAAGACCACACTCCACAGCGTGGCGTCATAGCGCAACGGGATGTGATGGACCCAGTGCCGCCAGATGCCGGCCGCGATCAACGGCGGGATGAGCCAGGTGCCGAAGGCCCAGAAGAACACCGACGCTCCCGCGATCAGGCCACGAGTGGCCGCGACCATCGGCGCGTCGGCCATCTCCACGATCCGCGCTCCGGCCACCACGGTGATGGCGGTGGCCCCCATCGCCACCCAGTACGACGGTGTGAGATCAGCCGGCAACAGTGGGTACACCAGCAGCCGGACGGCAACGAAGATGCCCGCTGCACCGTACAGAAATATCCCCACCGACCACGAGAACACCGCCAACAACGCCAATTCGGAACGGCCGGCGGCGATCTGAGGCTGCAGCGCCGCGGCCAGCACCGCGACGGACTGCGAGGCCACCACCCAGATGAACCAGGTGCCGTTGGCGCGCTGGAGCACGGGCCGCACGGCCTGACCGAGCACCGCCGTCCACGGCACCACGTAACCGAGCACCATCCACGCCACCCAGCCGATCGCCAGAAGGGTGAACGCCAACCCGTAGTGGCCGTCGGTAGCCAGCCGGGCGCCCAATACACAGGTCGCCGCCACGAACGTGAACATGGCGAAACCGCGACTCGGATCGGTCAAGTCGGCCACGAACTCCCGACGCGCGGTGACGATGCGGGCGACCGTCAGCGCAACCAGCAGTACGTACGCGCTCACCGCCACCCACAGCAACACCACCGAAAGCGCATGCACGCGGTGATAAGTCATGGCCAGCGACATGATCCCGGTGGCCATGACGAGCGCGAAGTAACCGGGATGCAGGGTGCGCACCGCATCGCGGATCATCGGCTCACTCATGGCTCGGTCTTACCACCGCACCGACAGGCGAATGCGTAAATATCCGGCGACAGGCGGGCGAAGCCATGCAGAGCACGCAACCGAGCGCCTAGGGTCGGAAGCGGGACGGGGTGGATCTGTCGAGGCGAGGAGCCAACATGCCAAACGGCAAACCGAACATTTTGGTGATCTGGGGCGACGACATCGGCATCAGCAATCTCAGTTGCTACAGCGACGGGCTGATGGGCTACCGCACACCGAACATCGACCGCCTGGCCAACGAGGGCATGCGGTTCACCGACTCGTACGGAGAGCAAAGCTGCACCGCGGGACGGGCCGCCTTCATCAGTGGACAAAGCGTTTACCGCACCGGCATGAGCAAAGTAGGTGCGCCCGGTTTCGACATCGGTTGGGCGGCTGAAGATCCCACCATCGCCGAACTGCTCAAACCGCTCGGGTACGCGACGGGACAGTTCGGCAAGAACCACTTCGGTGACCTCAACAAGTACCTGCCGACCGTGCACGGTTTCGACGAGTTCTACGGCAACCTCTACCACCTCAACGCCGAGGAAGAACCCGAACAATTCGACTATCCGCACGCCGACCAGTTCCCGGTACTGAGCCAACTCGCCAGGCCGCGGGGCGTGCTCGACTGCAAGGCCACCACCGAGGTCTCCAGTGAGCCCGACGACCCGAAGTTCGGCCCGGTCGGAAAACAGACCATCGTCGACACCGGTCCGCTGGACTCCAAGCGCATGGAGACCGTCGACGAGGACATCGCCGACCGCACCGTCGACTACATCAAACGTCAGCACGAGGCCGGCAATCCGTTCTTCGTGTGGTGCAACTTCACTCACATGCACCTCTACACCCACACCAAGCCCGAGAGCCGCGGGCAAGCCGGGCTGTGGCAGTCCCCGTACCACGACACGATGATCGACCACGACCGAAATGTGGGCACCGTCCTGGACGTCCTGGACGAACTCGGGATCGCGGAGGACACCATCGTCATCTACTCGACCGACAACGGCCCTCACCGCAACTCCTGGCCCGACGCGGGCACCACTCCCTTCCGCAGCGAGAAGGACACCAACTGGGAAGGCGCTTTCCGGGTACCGGAGATGATCCGCTGGCCCGGAAAGATCAAGGCGGGCAGCGTCTCCAACGAGATCATCCAGCACCACGACTGGCTGCCCACTCTGCTGGCTGCCGCCGGTGAGCCGGACATCGCCGAGAAGCTCAAGAAGGGGCACAAGGCAGGAGCCGATGGGCAGACCGAGTACAAGGTGCACATCGACGGGTTCAACCTGTTGCCGTACCTGACCGGCGAGGTCGAGACCAGCCCCCGGCGCGGATTCTTCTACTTCTCCGACGACGGTGACCTGGTGGCGCTGCGGTTCGAGAACTGGAAAGTGGTGTTCATGGAACAGCGCTGCCAGGGCACCATGCGCATCTGGGCCGAGCCGTTCACGCACTTGCGGCTGCCCAAACTGTTCAATCTGCGCACCGACCCGTTCGAATACGCCGACCTCACGTCGAATACGTACTACGACTGGTTCCTGCACCACGACTATTTCGTGTTCTACGCCATTGCGATGGCCACGAAGTTCCTCGACACCTTCAAGGATTTTCCGCCGCGGCACGCGCCGGCGAGCTTCACCATCGACCAAGCGGTGGAGAAGCTGGAAAAGTTCCTGGCCAAGGACTGACCGCGCGCGGCTTGAGTTTTCCCTGAGAGACGCGCGAGATCGTCATGAACCCGACCCCCGACGCCTAGCGTCGGGGTAGGTCGGGACCCTGAGGTGCGCGCGTCAACAAGATCCGATAAGAAAGTGAGGCCTGCACATGCCGAACAATCAACCCAACATCCTGGTCATCTGGGGTGACGACATCGGGATCAGCAATCTGTCTTGCTACAGCATGGGTTTGATGGGTTATCGGACGCCGAACATCGACCGGATCGCCCACGAGGGCATGATCTTCACCGACTCCTACGGTGAGCAGAGTTGCACCGCCGGACGGTCCTCTTTCATCACCGGCCAGAGTGTGTACCGCACCGGACTGTCCAAAGTCGGCATGCCCGGCGTGGACATGGGTATGTCACCGGAAGATCCGACGATCGCGACACTGCTCAAGTCCGTCGGTTATGCCACCGGCCAATTCGGCAAGAACCACCTCGGTGATCTCAACAAGTACCTGCCCACCGCACACGGTTTCGACGAGTTCTTCGGCAATTTGTACCACCTCAACGCCGAGGAAGAGCCCGAAAACCCTGACTACCCAACCGAAGAGGAGGCTCCGCAGCTCCGCGCGAAGATGCTGCCTCGCGGTGTGGTGCATTCCTGGGCCACCGAGGAGGAATCCGACGAGGTCGACCCGCGCTTCGGCCCATTGGGCAAGCAACGAGTCGAGGACACCGGACCGCTCACCAAGAAGCGCATGGAGACCATCGACGACGAAACCACCGAGGCCTGCATCGACTTCATCACACGCCAGAAAGAAGCGGGCAAGCCGTTCTTCGCCTGGATGAACACCACCCACATGCACTTCCGGACACACACGAAGCCCGAAAGCCGCGGGCAGGCGGGCCGGTGGCAGTCCGAATACCACGACACGATGGTCGATCACGACCGCAATGTCGGCCAGTTGCTGGACGCGCTCGACGAGTTGGGTATCGCCGAGGACACCATCGTCATCTACTCCACCGACAACGGCCCGCACGCCAACACCTGGCCCGACGGGGCCACCACACCATTCCGCAGCGAGAAGAACACCAACTGGGAAGGCGCTTTCCGAGTACCGGAGATGATCCGCTGGCCCGGAAAGATCAAGGCCGGTTCCATCTCCAACGAGATCATCCAGCACCACGACTGGCTGCCGACCTTCCTGGCGGCAGCCGGGGACGCTGAAATCGTCGAGAAGCTCAAGAAGGGGCACCAGGCCGGCGACCGGACATACAAGGTCCACATCGACGGATACAACCTATTGCCCTATCTGACCGGCGAAGTCGAGAAGAGCCCGCGCCGGGGCATGGTGTATTTCTCCGACGACTGCGACGTGCTCGGTGTCCGGATCGACAATTGGAAGATCGTGTTCATGGAGCAGCGCTGCCAGGGCACACTGCAGATCTGGTTCGAGCCGTTCACCGTCCTGCGGGCGCCCAAGCTGTTCAACCTGCGCACCGATCCGTATGAACGCGCCGATATCACCTCCAACACCTACTGGGACTGGTACTTCGACCACGATTTCCTGGTGTTCATGGCCAACGCCCTGGTCACCCAATTCTTGGAAACCTTCAAGGAATTCCCGCCCCGGCGCGAACCGGCATCGTTCACGATCAAGAACGCCGTAGACCAACTGAACAAGTACCTCGAATCGATCGGCGGCTGAGTTGGGCGTACTACCTTCCTGGAACGACGGCTCCACGAAGTCGGCGATCATCGACTTCGTGGAGCGCGCCTCCACCGACGTGCCGCGCGAGGAACGCGTCGCGGTCTTCGACAACGACGGCACCCTGTGGTGTGAGAAGCCCGCCTACATCCAGCTGGATTTCCTGGTGCGCCGACTGGCCGAACAAGCCGCCGCCGACCCCGCGCTGGCCGCCACCCAGCCATACACCGCGGCTGCCGCAGGCGACCTCGGCTGGTTCGGCGACGCCGTCACCAAGCACTACAACGGTGATGATTCGGCACTCAAAACCCTTGCTGGCGGCATACTTTCGGCGTACGCCGGGATGACTGTCGAGGATCATGCGGACCGCATCAAGGCGTTCTTCGCCGAAGCGCAGCACCCGACGCTCGGACGTCCGTACACCACGTGCGGCTATCTGCCGATGATCGAGTTGCTGCGGTACCTGGAGGCCAACGGTTTCACCAACTACATCGTTTCCGGTGGCGGGCGTGACTTCATGCGCCCGGTGACAGCGTCGATGTACGGGGTCCCACCGGAGCGGGTGATCGGCAGCTCGGTCGGGTTGGACTTCGTCGACGGCCAACTCAAGACCACGGCCACGCCGGAGTTCCTCAACGACGGCCCAGCCAAGGCGGTGCGTATCTGGGGCCGGATCGGGCGTCGTCCGATCTTCTCCGCAGGCAACTCCAACGGCGACATCCAGATGCTGGAATACACCGCGGCCGGTCGCGGCCCGTCGTTGAGCCTGCTGGTGCGTCACGACGACGCCGCGCGCGAATTCGATTACACCGCAGGCGCGGAGAAGGTGCTAGAGCTCGCTGCCGGACGTGGCTGGACAGTGGCGAGCATGCGCGACGATTGGACGACGGTCTTTGACTGAGCCCGCTCAGACCGATCTGGTCTGGATTCCGGCGCAGACGACGACCCTCGGCTCTGACGCGCATTACCCCGAGGAGGCCCCGGCGCGTGAGGTGGCCACCGCGGGTTTCTGGATCCAGCGCCATCAGGTGACCAACGCCCAGTACGCCGAATTCGTCGACGCCACCGGCTATGTCACCGTCGCCGAACGCCCGGTCGACCCGCAGGACTTCCCCGGCGCCCCACCGGAAAACCTGGTACCCGGCTCGATGGTGTTCCAGCGAACCAGCGGCCCGGTGGATCTACGCCACCTCAACCAATGGTGGGCATGGACGCCGGGCGCATGCTGGAACCACCCGCGCGGACCGCGCTCGACGCTGAAGGGCCGCGAACGGCATCCCGTCGTGCACATCGCCTTTGACGACGCCGCCGCCTATGCCGCGTGGGCCGGCCTGGAACTGCCGAGCGAGGCCGAGTGGGAGACGGCCGCGCGCGGCGGCCTCTCGAACGCGACCTACACCTGGGGCGACGAGCCGGAGCAGCCTGGTCAGCGCCTGGCGAACTACTGGCACGGCGAGTTCCCCTACCTTCCCGACACCGGTTATGGCACAACGAAACCGGTAGGAAGCTTCGAGCCCAACGGCTACGGCCTGTTCGACATGGCCGGCAACGTCTGGGAGTGGACCACGGACTGGTACGGCGAGGACCGCGCTGCCACGCCGTGCTGCGCCGCCGACACGTACGACCCGAACCAGCCGCAGTTCCAGATCGCCCGCAAGGTGATCAAGGGCGGCTCGTTCCTGTGTGCCGACAGCTACTGCATGCGCTACCGCCCTGCTGCCCGGCGACCGCAGATGGTCGATACCGGCATGAGCCACATCGGTTTTCGGTGTGTGCGGCACGCCGACTGACTGGGAAGGAAGTGGGCCTCCCGTGACCGAGAGGCCCACCGCCTGCCGCTACGCCGTGGGCGTGGTGCGTTTGCCGTTCTGCCCGTTCGCACCGTTGGCGCCGGCTTTTCCGGTGGCACCCTTCTGACCGGCGCTGCCGGCGCTGCCGCTGGCACCCGATGCGCCGGCCTGGCCGCTCGTGCCCGCAGTTCCGGAAGCCCCGGACGCACCCGTCGCCCCGGTGCTGCCCTTGGTCCCGGTCTTGCCCGAGGTGCCGGCCTTGCCGCCCGATCCGAACATGCCTCCCGAGCCCGCGGCGCCAGCGGAACCACCCTGACCACCAGCGCCACCAGCGCCACCGGCGCCCCCTGCACCTGCAGTACCCGCGCTACCCGCCGCACCACCGGAGCCACCTGCACCGCCCGCTCCGGCACCACCTGCCGAGCCAGCCGCACCGCCGGCACCGCCGGCCCCACCGGCGCCTCCGAGGCCTCCCAGCCCGGCGGTGCCGGGAGGGGCAGCGATGCTGCCGGCGGTCAGACCGCCCTTGCCGCCGTCACCGCCCCTACCACCGTCGGCTCCGGCACCGCCGTTGCCACCGTTACCGGCGTCACCGCCCTGACCACCGGCGCCACCCGAGCCACCGTTGCCGCCGTTACCGGCATCGCCGCCCTGACCACCGGCACCGCCTGTACCGCCGGTCCCGCCCTGACCGCCGTTACCGGCCGCCCCGCCGGATCCGAAGATGCCGAACAAGCCTGCGCTGCCGCCATTTCCACCTTTACCGCCGGCGCTGCCCGTACCGCCCGCGGTACCGGTTGCACCCTGGGCACCGTTGCCGCCATTGGCGCCGGCCTGCCCGTTGGTGCCTGCGCCACCGGCCGTGCCGTCCCCACCGTTCTGCCCGGCTTGACCGGCCGCGCCCTGCGCACCGTTACCGCCGTTACCGCCCTTGCCACCGTCGGCGCCCCAGGCTCCTACCCCGCCGGTGCCGCCGTTGCCGCCGCTGGCT
The DNA here is from genome assembly GCF_019645875.1 of Mycolicibacterium senegalense. GTDB lineage: Bacteria > Actinomycetota > Actinomycetes > Mycobacteriales > Mycobacteriaceae > Mycobacterium > Mycobacterium senegalense. The sequence goes on from NZ_CP081000.1 coordinate 4,605,101, forward strand.
CCGGGAATGTTCCCGTCGCCGCCGTTACCTCCTGCGCCGCCGACATTGCCGGGGCTGATGTTGCCGTTGCCGTTTCCGCCGTTGCCGCCCGGTGCGCCGGCACCCCCATCCTCACCGCTTCGGGACGCCCCGGGCCCGATGCCTCCGGTGCCGTTCTTGCCGGTGGTACCGGCAGTTCCGGTCGGATTCACCCCGTCAGCGCCGTCGGCACCATCGTCACCGTCGATTCCGTCGGCGCCGTTCTCACCGTCAGCACCGTCCGCGCCGTTCGCCCCGTTAGCCCCCTTGGCACCCGTCGAGCCGTTCGTTCCGACAGTGCCCTCGCCGCCGTTTCCGCCGGCGCCGCCGCTTCCGAAGAGCGAGAACATGCCGGCGTTGCCGCCGTTGCCACCGTTGCCGCCATTGACGCCGTCACCGCCGCGACCACCGTTGCCGCCGAACGCGCCGGCGTTGCCACCGTTGCCGCCATTGGCCCCGGCACCGCCGTTGCCCCACAGCATCCCGCCGTTCCCGCCGTTGCAGGCGGCACCGGCGCAGTCGGCCGCCGCGTCAATGCCGTTACCGATCAGCCAACCGCCGTCGCCCACCGCGGGGTCCAGGTTGGCCGCCGCCAGCGCGTTCGGGGTCGGCGAACCGGCGGCGGCCGCGCCACCGTCGTGTTCAAGCCACCAGGCGTCGTCCGCGCCGGGGGCCAACGGGATCGTCACGGAATCGAAGCTGACCAGTTTGACCTCGGCGTTCACCTTGGTCGGTGCCGGCGCCGCCAGCGGTGCATTCGGGGTCGAGAACAGCAAGATGCTTGCTCCCGCCATTGCCACACCGGCGACGCCGGTTGTGACGATCGGACGCGCTGCGGAGCGCGACGTGGTTTTCCTGTGCTTGGCCACAGTCTGAACCCTTTCCTCGCCTAACGTTTCTGTGCACGGGAGACCTTCCCGCGCAGCGGTTTTCACCTGACGCCGACGGGGCCGCCGGCCGAAGAGAAAAGTACTCACCCCAAAGTGAGAACGTGTGTCAGTTCGTGATCTTGATGCCATCAATCGCTGCGACCGCAACTATTAGTCGGGACTAATCACCACGTTGAACAGGGATAATTAGATCTCTTTTGCTAACTATCCCGTCAATACTCGTTCCAGCCGCATGAATGACATTCGTATCTTGCCCCTGCGAACTACGACCATTAATACGACTGCGCCCCGCCGAACGCGGGCGCGACGAAGCGCCGCAGCATCTGCTGCTCGGTGGCCTCGTCGGGCCCGGGCCAGACCAGCAGCGACAACACAAGACGCACGATCCACGCCGATGCCGCGGGATCGTCCTCGGCCAGTCCGGTGAGCTCGGTGGCGAACGCGGCAGGCACCGGCGATTGCGTCAGATCCGCCATCGCAGCCCCGCTGCGCAACGCGCCGAGCAGCAGCGCGAACATCGGATCCGCGCGAATACGCTGCAGCGCAACGGTAATCGCCGTCAGCACCCGTTCGGATCCGGTCAGTCCGGCGACCGCGCGACGAACTTCCTCCACGATCGAAGCCGCCAACCGCGCGAGCACGGCGTCACGGATCTGGGCCTTACCGCCCGCGTGCCGGTAGATCGTCGCACGGGAGCAATGCACCCGAGCCGCCAGCGCATCGATGTCCAGTGCGTCGAACCCGTCGCGGGCGGCCATCTCCGCAGCCGCGCTGTAGATGCGCTCGGCCGCTTCGACGCGCCGGTCGGCACCGACCAGCCAGTCCGTCCGCGCGGGAGACATAAGAGCGAACCTATCGCACCTTGAGACATAACGCCGAATATTTCTCACCCGATCCGCAGGTCAACGACACGCCCTGAGACACCCTCGCCGCGGCGGCGCGATCGAGCGGTATCAACTTCAGCCGACCTCGTTGACTGCCACTGAAATGCCCGCCAACCTGGGCAAATGCTTCTGGCACACGAACTGTTCGAGCCCGCCTGCCTGCAGGATCCGTATCCGCTCTACGACCGGCTGCGGACGCAGGCCCCCGTGGCACAAGTCGGCGACTCGCCATTCTTCGTGGTGACAGCCTTCGACGCCGTCATCGAGGCCACCGCACGACCCGACGACTTCTCGTCCAACCTGACCGCCACCATGTGGTCCCAACCCGACGGCACCGTCTCCGCGTTCGGCATGGGCGAGCCGGGTGCCGACATCCACGTGCTGGCCACCGCCGACGACCCGGTCCACGCCGCTCATCGCAAGTTGGTGCTCCCGCGGATGGCGGCCAAGCGGATCGCCGAACTCGAACCCTTCATCGCCACCCTGGCCGACGACCTGCTGGCCGGCGCGCGCGGGGAGCTCGAGTGGATGTCGACCGTGGCTGATCGGTTGCCCATGCTGGTCGTCGCCCGGCTGCTGGGATTGCCGGCCGCCGATGTGGACCAGCTGGTGAACTGGGCCTACGCCAGCACTCAACTGCTCGACGGACTGGTCGATGCCGACCAGCTCACGGCGTCGGGTATCGCGGCCGTCGAACTCGGCGGGTATCTGACCGAACGGTTCGGCGCAGCATTGGCAAACCCCGGGCCGGATCTACTGGGCGATCTCGCGGCGTACAGCGAGGCCGAACGGGTCTCCCGGGATGCGGCGGTGTTCATGCTGATCCAACTGGTCGGCGCGGGAGCCGAATCGACTGCCTCGTTGATCGGCAGCGCCGTCTTGATCTTGAGTCGCCGACCCGATCTGGCCGAGCGGCTGCGGTGCGAGCCCGCCTTGATCGGGCCGTTTCTGGAAGAGGTGTTGCGGTTCGAGTCCCCGTTTCGGGGCCACTACCGGCATGTGTCGGCCGATACCGAACTGGCGGGCGTGGCGGTGCCCGCCGACAGCCATCTGCTGCTGTTATGGGGCGCGGCCAACCGCGATGAGGCGCTGTTCGAAGCTCCGAACGAATTTCGGCTCGAACGGCCGAACATCAAGAATCACGTGGCTTTTGGCAAGGGCGGCCACTTCTGCCTCGGCGCGGCCCTGGCCCGTCTCGAAGCCCGCATCGTGATCGCGGCGCTGCTTTCGACCGGACGCACGATCCGTCCAGCGGGCGATGCCGAATGGCAGCCCAGCCTGCTGGTGCGCCGGCTACGTCAGCTTCCGCTGAGCGTGGAGTGAACTACCCGGAGTTCAGGCAGCGAGCGCGATGCTGTCGTCGTCGACGAACACCAGGCCACCGTCGTCGAGGTTGACGGCCCACCGCCGTGCCGGTCCGACGATTCGCTCGCCGGCGACCTCGACCGCAGTGCCGGCCAAGTCGGCAAAATCTTCCACGACAGTGCCGTGCAATTCTTCGTCAGTCCCCGGATACACAATCACCGAGGACCCCACAGCAACTTCCTCGGCAATTTCGCCGGAGTCACTGTCGTTAACCCCCGTCGCGACATCTTCGGACATCCCACACCTCCCCAATTGCTGACGCGTGCAACCGAGTACATCACACACGCCTGCGATTGGCTCACTTTCGCCGATACCTACAGCCACACCTTGCATATGTCTCGGGCAAATTTCCAAATCCGCCAACGACGGCCGTTCTCGCAAATGCATCACAGCCAGAGCCACTGCGTGAGACCGGTCACACATAACAATTAACGATGCCATCGTTCAATGGTTTTGAGGCAACCGCAGCAACATTCGCCCGACCTGCGGGTCGCCCCAGTACGACGCGCAAGCATGGGTTGCTGAGGCACCTCGGGCGAACGGCCCGCGACGCGCTTCCGAATCGGGACCCGATCGAGGTGACACACACCACACCGGCGTTCGCTAGTGTTGCAACACGTTCTAGCGAGGAGGTCTATGTCCGACGCTGTTTTGGTTACCGGCGCGTTCGGTCTGGTGGGTTCGGCCGTCGTCAAGACCCTGGCCGCCAACGGACGCACGGTGGTCGCGACCGATCTCGACGTGCCCGCCAACCGCAAAGCCGCGGCCGCACTACCGGCCTCGGTGCAGGTGCGCTGGGCCGATCTGACCGATGCCGCCGCTGTCGACGCCTTGGTGGCGGCCGTCGCACCGGCCGCAATCGTCCACCTCGCCGCGATCATCCCGCCGTTCTGCTACATGCGCCGCGGCCTGGCCCGCAAGGTGAACGTCGAGGCCACCGCATCGCTGCTGCGCGCAGCCGAGGCTCAGCCGGCTCCGCCGCGGTTCGTGCAGGCCTCCAGCATCGCCGTCTACGGCGCCCGCAATCCGCACCACATAGACGACGTCCTGACCCCCGATACCCCGGTCAACCCGTCCGACATCTACGGCGCGCACAAGGTCGAGGCCGAGGCACTGGTCCGGGCATCGAAGCTGGAGTGGCTGATCCTGCGGCTCGGCGGGGTGATGAGTTCGGAGTTCAGCCTCGACATGGACGTCGACCTCATCTCGTTCGAGAGCGTGCTGCCCGCCGACGGGCGGCTCCAGACCGTCGACGTGCGTGACGTCGCAGCGGCTTTCGTCGCCGCCACCACGGTCGACACGACCGCTGAAGTGCTGTTGATCGGCGGGGACGCCGCAACGCACCGGCACATCCAGTCCGCGGTCGGCTCGCAGGCGGCCGCGGCGATGGGAATCAAGGGCGGCCTCCCGACCGGGCGGCCGGGCAACCCCGACGATGACGCCGCCTGGTTCGCCACCGACTGGATGGACACCAGCCGCGCGCAGGAGGTCCTCGGCTTCCAGCACCACTCGTGGCCCCAACTGCTGGCCGACACCAGGGCCAACGCCGGGTGGAAGCGCTTCCCGATCGGCCTGGCAGCACCCCTCATCCGGGCATTCCTGCGATCGAAGTCGGCATACAAGGACTACCCCGGGCAGGTGGCCGACCCGTGGAACGCGATCGACAAGAAGTGGGGCGATCATCAACCGGACGGGAGCCAGGCATGACCACGGAACGCGTCGCGATCATCATCGGCGGGGCCTCGGGCATCGGTTGGGCCAGCGCGCAGGCCTTGGCCGCCGAAGGCTGCCGCATCGTGGTGGCCGACCGTGACGCCGACGGAGCAGCCGCCCGGGCCGCGCAGCTCGGTGCACCGCACACCAGCTCCTATGTCGAGGTCACCGACGAGGACGCGGTGCAGAAGTTGTTCGAATCCGTCGGCCCGGTCGACATCGTGGTCAACTGCGCAGGCTTCAGCAATGTCGGCCTGATCACCGACCTGGAGGTCCAGGACTTCCGCGCCGTCGTCGACGTCTGCCTCAACGGCGGTTTCATCGTCGCCAAACACGCGGGCCGCAACCTGCCCGAAGGCGGTGTCCTGGTGTCGATTTCGTCGCTCAACGGACGCCAGCCCGCAGCCGGTATGAGCGCCTACTGCGCGGCCAAGGCCGGGTTGTCGATGCTGACACAGGTGGCCGCGCTGGAGATGGGACCGCGCGGCATCCGGGTGAACGCGATCGCTCCGGGGTTCGTGAAGACCCCGCTGACCGATCCCGCAGCGATGATCCCCGGCGTGGTCGAGGAGTACGTCGAGAACACCGCGCTCGGTCGCAGCGGGACACCTGAAGACATCGCTGCGGCCGTGGTCTTCCTGTGTTCACCGCAGGCGTCGTGGCTGACGGGCGAGGTGCTCGACCTCAACGGCGGCGCGCACCTCAAGCGCTATCCGGACGTTCTGGGCCACGTGATGAAGCTGGCTCAGGCGTGACATCTCTGGCCGGCAAGCAGGCGATCGTCACCGGCGCCGGATCCGGCATCGGCGCGGCCCTGTGCCGCGCGTTGTCGGGCGCCGGCGCAGAGGTGCTCTGCACCGATATCGACGAGGCCGCGGCGGCACATACCGCAGCGGCGCTGCCAGCTCGATCGGCTCGCCTCGACGTCACTGACGCCGCCGCCGTGCAAGCCGCCGTCGACTCCGTGGTGGAGCGCTCCGGGCGCCTCGACCTGATGTTCAACAACGCCGGCATCGTGTGGGGCGGGGACACCGAACTTCTCTCGCTGGACCAGTGGAACGCGATCATCGACATCAACGTGCGCGGCGTCGTCCACGGTGTCGCCGCGGCGTACCCGCAGATGATCCGGCAGGGCCACGGCCACATCATCAACACCGCTTCGATGGCCGGACTGGCCGCCGCGGGCCAGCTCACCAGCTATGTGATGACCAAGCACGCCGTCGTCGGGTTGTCCCTGGCGCTGCGTTCGGAGGCCGCCGCCCACGGCGTGGGCGTGCTGGCGGTCTGCCCGGCCGCGGTCGAAACCCCGATCCTGGACAAGGGCGCGGTCGGCGGCTTCGTCGGCCGCGACTACTTCCTGCAGGGCCAGGGCGTCAAAACCGCCTACGACGCCGACCGACTGGCTGCCGACACGCTGCGCGCCATCGAACGCAACAAGGCCATCCTGGTCAAACCCCGTCGCGCCCACGCCTCCTGGCTGTTCGCCCGCCTGGCACCCGGGCTGATGCAGCGCATGTCCACGAAGTTCGTCGCCTCCCAGCGGGCCGGTCAGGCCGCGCACCGCACGCCCGCGGGCCCCAGCGTCACGCTGGAGTGACGCTCAATGCCGACCGTCACGCCAGCGTGACGATAGGGTCAGCCCAATGGCGGGAAGGGACCCGATGAAAGACGAGTTCACCCTCACCCAGAAGCGGGCGCTCGCGGTCGTCACGGTGCTGGCGGTGCTGCTCGGCGCCTACTTCCTGCGCGGCTTCTTCGTCCTGATCGTGATGGCCGCGGTCGGCGCCTATCTGTTCACCCCGCTCTACCAACGGTTTCAGCGCCGCATGGGCACCGGACTCTCGGCCACGCTGACCGTCCTGGTCGCCATCCTCATGGTGATCATCCCGGTCGCGCTGGTGGTGTTCATGGCCATCGTCCAGGTGACTCAGCTGGTCAACACGGTCAGCACCTGGATCGCCGAGACCGATATCAGCACGCTGGGCGACCGAACCCTGCAATTGGTCAACTCACTGCTGGGCCGGGTGCCGTTCCTCGACATCCACCTCACCGCGGATTCGTTGCGCGACACCGTGGTCAAGCTCTCGCAGCACCTCGGCGAATGGTTGCTGGGCATTCTGCAGGGCGCGGTGGGCGGCATGGTCGGCGCGATCACCGCGTCGATCATCTTCCTGTACGTGTTCATCTCGATGCTGGTCAACAACGCCGAGATGGCCACACTGATCCGGCGGCTGAACCCGCTCGGCGAGGAGATCACCGACCTGTACCTGGCCAAGACCGGCGCCATGGTGAAGGGAACGGTCAAGGGCCAGTTCGTGATCGCGTTCTGTCAGGGCGTGGCCGGGGCCGTCTCCATCTACATCGCCGGCTTCCACAACGGGTTCTTCGTCTTCGCGATCCTGCTGACCGCGCTGTCGGTGATCCCGCTCGGCGGCGGGATCGTCACCATTCCGTTCGGCATCGGAATGATGTTCTTCGGCAACATCATCGGCGGCATCTTCGTGGTCGCCTTCCACCTGCTGGTGGTCACCAACATCGACAACCTGCTGCGCCCGTGGCTGGTGCCCAAAGCCGCCCGACTGGACCCAGCGCTCATGCTGCTCGCGGTGTTCGCCGGCATCTCGATGTTCGGCTTCTTCGGTCTGGTGATCGGGCCGGTGCTGATGATCATCATCGTTACCACGGTCAGCGTGTACCTGGCGGTCTTCAAGGGCGTCGAGCTCGAGACGACAGAACCCGACGAACCCGGTCAGCGGCCGTGGCGACGGGTGTGGGACTGGTTCCAGAAACGGCTCGGGGGCGGGAAGGCCGGGCCCCGAGCCGAACCCGAAGCCGAAGCTAAGCCGTCAACCGCTCAGTGAGGAACGCCACCACGCGCTTACGTGCCTCGTAGGCGGGGTGCCCGTCGACCTCGCGGACCTGATCGGTCAGTACGGAGTGGGCCGACGCCGGGATGCCGTCGATGTTGCCCTTCTTCGAGTTGATCTCGATGACCTCGAACGCGTCACCGAGCCGGGCCTTGAGGGTGGCGAACCGCTCCCCCGGGGCCATCTTGTCCTCGCTGAACCGCAGGGCCAACGCGCACAGTCCGTCGTTGGCGGCGCGCTGTTCGACGATCTTGAGCTCGGCCTCCGACAGGCCCGGATCGCGTTTCTGGGCCGCGGTCAGCGGTACCGGCACCGACGGCTGACTCAGCACCGGCGCCAGCACGCTGTCGTCCACCGCCGCCGCCAGCGCGAACCCGCCCGTGAAGCACTGCCCGATGACGCCGACGCCCTTACCCGGAGTGTTGGCGTTGAGGTCGCGAGCCAGCGCCCGCAGGTAGTGCGCGACGGGACGGTCGGCGTTCGTCGCGAAGGCCGCGAATTCCTTTGTCACACAGGCCTTCAGGATGACCGGGATGGCGCCGGGGCGCACTGCTGCCGCGCCCGGGGTGCCGAACAGCGACGGCGCGGCCACCGTGAAACCGTTGTCCACCAGATGGTTGCCCAACGCGAGCACACCGGGGTGCAGGCCGGGGATCTCGGGAATCAAGACCACGCCGGGGCCTTCGCCCTTGCGGTACACGTCGTAGGTCTGATCGGCAGCGGTGAACGGGGCGGCGGTCCACCCGGAGAGATCTGCAACTGGCGACGACAACACGGGCTCCATCCGTTGGTGCGTCACGGCCTCTTGATCGGCAGCGGCGACTGCTTCTGCGTCGCACTCGCCAGGGTACGGTACTCATCGGTACCACCGGCGCCCGTGATGGCCACCTGCGCCGGTCCGCTCAGCTTGGTCGTCCACACCGGCTCCGGGTCGCTGCTCTCGTAGACCACCCAGGTCACCCCGTCGACGTCCTGGATGCCCGACGCATACGAATCCGGCTTGATCGAGGCCACCAGCGCCGCCTCATCGGCATTGCTCTGGGTCAGGCTCAGGTACTTGCCGCTGGGTGCCAGGTAGCCGATGCGCGAGGACACCGCGCGGCCGTGCTGGCCATCGGGCAGGGTCAGCCCGCCGTCGATACCGTGGCGACTCCCGGAATTGGGCTGCCAGCCCTCGGGCAGCTGCGGCAGCCGGATGGGAATCTTCAACGCTTCCGCGTCGGCCTGCAGAGCGGCCGGGGCATCGAATTCCGGCGGCGGACCCACCCCGGGCCCACCCGCTTGAAACGAACACATGCCCAGCAATCCGGCCAGTACGATGCAGGCCACCACCAGCGGGGCCATCGACCAGAACATATCCCGGCCGTCCTGCAGCAACCGCGACTTCTCCGGCTTCGGGACCGGAGTTGGCTGAGGAGTCGGCTCGGAGGACATGCTCGTCAGTATCCCAGCTCCCAAACCCTGACCACGTTCTGGGACAATCTGGGCCATGAGTCCCACGCGGGGGGAAGCCCCGGATCGCAACCTTGCCCTCGAACTCGTCCGGGTGACCGAGGCCGGCGCCATGGCAGCAGGCCGCTGGGTCGGCCGCGGCGACAAGGAGGGCGGCGACGGGGCAGCCGTCGACGCCATGCGCGAGCTGGTCAACTCGGTGTCGATGCGCGGCGTCGTGGTGATCGGCGAGGGCGAAAAAGACGAAGCCCCGATGCTCTACAACGGTGAAGAGGTCGGCAACGGCGACGGGCCGGATTGCGACTTCGCCGTCGACCCCATCGACGGCACCACCCTGATGAGCAAAGGCATGCCCAACGCCATCTCCGTCCTGGCCGTCGCCGAACGCGGTGCCATGTTCGACCCGTCGGCCGTGTTCTACATGAACAAGATCGCCGTCGGCCCCGACAGCGCCGACGCCATCGACATCACCGCCCCGATCGGCGAGAACATCCGGCGGGTCGCCAAGGTGCGCGGCGCCTCGGTGAGCGATCTGACCGTGTGCATCCTGGACCGGCCACGGCACGCCCAGCTGATCGAGGACACCCGCGCCGCGGGCGCCCGTATCCGGCTGATCACCGACGGCGACGTCGCCGGCGCGATCTCGGCCTGCCGCCCCAACTCGGGCACCGACATCCTGGCCGGTATCGGCGGTACGCCCGAGGGCATCATCGCCGCCGCGGCGATCCGCTGCATGGGCGGCGCGATCCAGGCCCAGCTGGCCCCGACCGACGACGCCGAGCGCCAGAAGGCCATCGACGCCGGCTACGACCTCGACCAGGTGCTGTCCACCGAGGACCTGGTCTCGGGCGAGAACGTCTTCTTCTGCGCGACGGGCGTCACCGACGGCGACCTGCTCAAGGGCGTGCAGTACTACCCCGGCGGCTGCACCACGCAGTCCATCGTGATGCGGTCCAAGTCCGGCACCGTCCGGATGATCGAGGCCTACCACCGGCTGGCCAAGCTCAACGAGTACTCCGCCATCGACTTCACCGGCGACAAGACCGCCGCCTACCCGCTCCCGTAAACCGAGAAAGGCACGCATGAGCACCGACAACGCTGTCGAATACCGCATCGAGCACGACACCATGGGCGAGGTCCGGGTGCCGGTCAACGCCTTGTGGCGGGCACAGACCCAGCGGGCCGTGGAGAACTTCCCGATCTCCTTCCGCGGCCTGGAACGCACCCAGATCCGGGCGCTGGGCCTGCTGAAGGCGGCCTGTGCACAGGTCAACAAGGACCTGGGCCTGCTGGCCGCCGAGAAGGCCGATGCCATCATCGCGGCGGCCGGCGAGATCGCCGACGGCCTGCACGACGACCAGTTCCCGATCGACGTGTTCCAGACCGGTTCGGGCACCAGTTCCAACATGAACGCCAACGAGGTGATCGCCTCGATCGCCGCTGCGGGCGGTGTGACCGTGCACCCGAACGACGACGTGAACATGTCGCAGAGCTCCAACGACACGTTCCCGACGGCCACCCACATCGCGGCCACCGAAGCCGCTGTGCGCCACCTGATCCCGGCGCTCGAGGTGCTGCACGAGTCGCTGGCCGCCAAGGCCAAGCAGTGGAAGACCGTGGTGAAGTCCGGCCGCACCCACCTGATGGACGCGGTGCCGGTGACGCTGGGCCAGGAGTTCGGCGGTTACGCCCGCCAGATCGAGGCCGGCATCGAGCGAGTGAAGGCAACGCTGCCCCGCCTCGGTGAGCTGGCCATCGGCGGGACCGCGGTGGGCACCGGGCTCAACGCGCCCGACGGCTTCGGCGCCAAGGTGGTCGAGGTGTTGGTGAACCAAACCGGCCTGGCCGAATTGCGCACCGCCGCAGACTCGTTCGAGGCTCAGGCGGCCCGCGATGGGCTGGTCGAGGCGTCCGGTGCGCTCAAGACCATCGCGGCGTCGCTGACCAAGATCGCCAACGACGTGCGCTGGATGGGCTCGGGCCCGCTGACCGGCCTGGGCGAGATCCAGCTGCCGGATCTGCAGCCGGGCAGCTCGATCATGCCGGGCAAGGTCAATCCCGTTCTGCCCGAGGCGGTTACCCAGGTGGCCGCGCAAGTCATCGGCAACGACGCCGCCGTCACCGTCGGTGGCCTGTCCGGCGCGTTCGAGCTCAACGTGTACATCCCGATGATGGCGCGCAACGTGCTGGAATCGTTCACCCTGCTGTCCAACGTCTCCCGGTTGTTCGCCGAGAAGTGCATCGACGGCTTAGTGGCCAACGAGGAGCACCTGCGCACCCTGGCCGAGTCCTCGCCGTCGATCGTGACGCCGCTGAACTCGGCGATCGGGTACGAGGAGGCCGCCAAGGTCGCCAAGCAGGCGTTGAAGGAGAAGAAGACCATCCGCCAGACCGTGATCGACCGCGGCCTGATCGGCGACAAGCTGAGCGAGGCCGAACTGGACAAGCGCCTCGATGTGCTCGCCATGGCGAAGGTCAAAGACGGGGAATAATCTCCCCGCGAGCAGACGTAAATGTCCCCGCACGCCCGGCGTGTCGGGGACATTTGCGTCTGCTCGGCAGGAAGGCGTTAGTCGGGAAGTGGTGCGGCCCAACGCAACACGGTGCCGCCACCAGGGCGATCCGTGATGGTGAACCGGCCCCCGGCATCCACCGCGCGGGCCCGTAGGTTGCCCAAGCCGCTCTCGGTCACCTCGGCGGCGATCCCGCAGCCGTTGTCGGACACTTCGATGGACAAGTCGTCGGCGACGTCGACGACAACGCTGAGTTCGGTTGCGCCCGAATGCCGTACCGCGTTGCTGATCGCCTCCCGCAACACCGCCTCGGCATGATCGGCCAGGGGCACATCGACCACCGACAAGGGACCGACGAACCGGGTGCTGATGTGGAGCGGCGCGTCGGCGAACTGGGCAATCACCTCATCGAGCCGCTGCCGTAGCCGCGTCGTACCCGCCTGCCCGCCGTGCAGATCGAAGATGGCCGTGCGGATCTCCTGGATCACCGCCTGCAGGTCATCGACCGTGCTGGTGAGCCGTTGCCGGATCTCCGGGGACTGCGTACGCGGGATCGTGCCCTGCAGCGACAAGCCCAGCGCGAACAGCCGCTGGATCACGTGATCGTGCAGATCCCGGGCGATGCGATCGCGATCGGCCAAGATCTCCAGTTCCCGCACAGTGCGCTGGGAGCTGGCCAACTGCCAGGCCACCGCGGCCTGGTCGGCGAACGCCGCAGCCATGTCGAGCTGTTCGGCGGTGAAATTGCGCGCGCCGTCGGCGCGGACGGCCACCAGTACCCCGGCGACGGTGTCGACGGCACGCAGCGGCAACACCAGCGCCGGACCACCCGAACCGTCCAGCTCGAGGCGGTCCAGCCGGTGCGGCGTGCCGTCGCGGAACGCCGCCCCCACCGCGTCCTCGGTGGTACCTCGTCCCAGTGGAATCGAGTCGATCCGGGTCGGGCTGCCCGCGGTGGCAGCCACTACCAGAGCTTCGGCCTCGCCGACGGGCACGTCGCTGTCCGGCACCGCGACCACGATGCGGTCAGCACCGGTCAGTGTGAGGACTTCATCGGCGACCATCCGGAACACCGTGGCCGGATCGGTGCCGCCCAGTAATTCGGTGCCGATATCGCGGGTGGCCGCGATCCAGGCCTGACGGTCGCGGGACAGCTGGTAGAGCCGGGCGTTCTCCACGGCCACACCGGCGGCCGCTGCCAGCGCCTCCACCAGCACCTCGTCATCCTCGCTGAACGGCTGTCCGTTCATCTTGTCGGTGAGGTAGAGGTTGCCGAACACCTCGTCGCGAATCCGCACCGGGACACCGAGAAAAGTCCGCATCGGCGGGTGGTTCGGCGGGAACCCGACCGACGCCGGGTGCTGGTGGATGTCGTCGAGCCGGATCGGTTTCGGATCGTCGATCAGCACGCCGAGCACACCGCGTCCCTCTGGCAAATGCCCGATGAGAGCCCGGGTTTCGTCGTCGATGCCCTGGTAGACGAACTCGGTCAGCTCGTGGTCGTCGCCGCGGACACCCAACGCACCGTAGCCGGCGTCGACCAGCTCGATCGCGGTACGCACGATGGTGCTCAGGGTTACCTCGAGGTCCAGGCCCGAGGTCACCGCAAGCATGGCCTCGACCAGGCCGTCGATCCGGTCGCGACCGGTGATGATCTCCTCGACCCGGTCCTGGACCTCGGTGAGCAGTTCACGCAGTCGCAATTGCGACAGAGTGTCGCGCAACTGCGGAGTCCGCTGTTCGTCGTTCGGCCGCGCCCCGTGCCGATTCATGTCCACCATGCTGGCACTACCGGCTGCAGCACACCAAGCTCGTCGTCAACTCGCATCCGGCTCAGGACCGAACCGAAATCTGCGTCCCGTGACCCGGACGGGTGACACCCGGACATAGTGCGTCTTCGACGTGGCGGTCCATGGCAGCAACTGCGCCTGCTCCGCTTGTTCCATGTCCTCGTCGGTGCGCAGGGTGCGGGCGATGCCTCGCACGATCACGCTCCAGCCCTCCGCCGCGCTGTGATCGTCGGCCTCGAACAGCACCTGGTTGTTGATGGCCGCGCTGATCAGTTTCGTCCCCGCCGCCGTCCGGAACAGGATGGTGCGGTTCTGCACCACGAAATTGACCGGGAAGATGTGCGCCTCGTCGTCCACCGCGGTCACGAGCCGGCCGAGCGACGCGCCACCCAGCAGTTCCCAGCTTTCCTGCTCCGAAAGAATCTCGACCGGCTCACTTCGCGTTGACAATCCGATTCCCATGCCGATGACGCTATTGCCACGCGCATCGTGGCGCCATGGGCGAAAGCCCTGCCGATCAGGGACCAAATACCCTGGCATCATTCATGATTACGACGATCCAGCGTGGAGGCGAATACCGCGGCCTGCGTGCGGCGTTCCATTCCCAGCTTGGCCAGCAACCGCGACACGTAGTTCTTGACGGTCTTCTCGGCGAGGAACATCCGGGCCGCGATCTGCCGGTTGGTCAGCCCTTCCCCCAGTAGGTCCAGCAGTACCCGCTCCTGCTGGGTCAACCCGGCCAGTGGATCCGCACGCTCGGCATCGCCGCGCAGTTTGGCCATCAGCGCGGTGGCGGCGCGATTGTCCAGCAGCGACTTCCCGGCCCCGACGTCCTTGATCGCCTGGGCCAGTTCCATGCCCTTGATGTCCTTGACCACGTAGCCGCTGGCGCCGGCCAAAATGGCGTCCAGCATGGCTTCGTCGGAGGTGAACGAGGTCAGCATCAGGCAGCGCAGATCGGGCATGCGCGACAACAGTTCTCGGCACAGCTCGATACCGTTGCCGTCGGGCAGTCGGACGTCGAGCACCGCGACGTCGGGCGCCAGGGCGGGAACCCGGGCCAGCGCCTGCGCCACCGAGTCAGCCTCGCCGATGACGTCCAACTCCGGGTCGGCGCTGAGCAAGTCGATCAGCCCGCGCCGAACCACTTCATGGTCGTCGACCAGAAAAACTCTGATCATCCCCCGAGTCTCACAACCGATGGCGCCGATCGCAAGTGAGCACCGCGCACCCCGAGGCCGCCAGCACCGTCTGCAACCCGGCCGATTCCGGATTGTCGGCCGCCAGGACCACCACCTGTGCCGAATCCGGGTGTGCCGCCAGGTATTCCGCGGCACTGTCGTAGCCGTCGATGCATTGCACGTCCAGATCCGGGGAACGTTTCAGCGCTCGAGCCAAGCGGCGCTCGAGTTGCGCCTGGGACAACCGGTCGCGCTCGGCGACCGCACTAGCGTCGTACATTGCCCGGTGCCGCGAACCCCAGGTGGTCAGCACCCGCAGCGGTGCGCCGCGCCGCACGGCCTCGTCGATCGCGGTGTGCAGTGCATCGTTGCTGGCGGTGCGGCCGTCGGCTTCGACAACGACGGCCGCACCGGCGCCAGCGGGTGCGGTGGCCGCGACGGGGGCCATCAGGGTGTCGGTCATGCTCATCTCCTATTCGACGATCAGGATTCGAAGGTCAAGAAGGCGTCGACGTCGCGGCGCGGCGTGGGTGGTGGCGCATCGGTGATGGTCGGTGCGATACCGATGCGGACCAGCAGTTGCGGACAGGCGTCGCGACCGATCAGCGCGCCGATGATGTCGCGGCTGGCGTGCAGCTCGGTCACGTGGCTGACGGGACAGGTGTTCAGGCCCGCGAGAGTGCACTCCAGCAGCAGCGCCGACAGGGCCTCGCCGGCGTCGAGTGCGTCGGCGCGGCTGTATCCGTCGGTGGACAACACCACCAGCGTCGCCGAGTCGTCACCGACGGTCGGACGCCGGTCACTGTGCGAGGTGACCGGGAAGGTGCGCGCCACCGCGACGCGCTCGCTTTCGGCGGCCGATACCAGAGAGCTCTGTGGGACACCGTCTTCGGTCGCGAACGGTGTTGTCCACCAGGCAAGTTCGGCGTGGTAACCGGAATCGTAGAGGCGCAGCGACTCGGTGAGCTCGGCGGCTTCGGCCACTCTGCAGCGCTGGTCCTCGGCCAGCACATCCAGATGGACCGGGCCCTCGGCCAACCTCGCCCGCAGCAGTACCTCGAAGGCGTCCCAATCCGCATACCGGGTCATCGGCAGGCGGTCGGTGCGCCGGGCCAGGATGGCGTCCGCGCGGCGGCGGTGGGCGTCGGTGACGAAGGTCATCGGCGTGAACTGGAGCGTCGCCAGATGATTCAAGTCGTTGGGATTGGGAAAACGGTCGACGGTGGTGGCCCAGCCCGCCGCGGCCATGGCGACCCGCAGGTGGTCCAGCAGCACACCGCAGCTGATGACCGCCTCGCGCGCGGACCGGTCGGTCGCCGTCACCACCCGGTTGGGGTCCAGGTGCAGATGCACACCATCGTGTTCAACCACCAGCCGCCACGGCTGGGTGTTGTGCAGAGAGGGCGCACGCGATGCCAACTGCACCGCACGGGTGAGGGTCGCGGTATCGAACATCGTGTCGGGCATGCTTCAAGCCTGGTCCGGCCCGGGCCCGTCGGTTAGGGTCTTTGGTCCTCAACCCGACGCGATGTTCGTCTCATGCCCCGTTGTTGGGGCCCCCCGAATTGGCGCCGGGGATGTCGGTGATCGGGAAGTTCGGCATCGGCGCGGGCGACGGTGTGGCGGGCAGCGAGGGAATCTGTTCCGGTGGGATGTCCTTGAGCGCCTCGGCCGGTGGCACGGGCGGCCCGTTCTCCCGGCTGCCGTAGCTGGTGCCCGGCTCGCGCTCGCCGAGCATGTGGCTGACGGTCACCAGGTGGTAGCCGTTGGCCTTGAGCACCGGGATGAATTGGTACACCAGGTCCACGGTGGACGAATAGGTGTCGTGGAACAACACCACCGAGTTCGGCTTGATCTGCGTCATCAGCATGTAGCGGGTCGCCGCGGTGTTGGCGTCGTTGGCCCAGTCGAAGGGGATGACGTCCCAGTTGATGTCGGCCAGCCCCTGTTTGCGGGCCTCGGCCAGCACCTGGTCGTTGATCAGCCCACCGGCCGTGCGCACCAGCTTCGGGCGCTGGCCCGTCGCGGCCTCGATGGCGTCACTGGCCTTGCTGAACTGCGCCGGGATCTCCTCCGGCGGGATGGTGGTCATGTTGGGGTGTTCCCAGGTATGGCTGCCCAGTTCCATCCCGGCCTCGACCACCCGCTTGGCGCCCTCTGGGTTGGCGGCGACCTTGTTGCCGATCTCGAAGAACGTGGCCTTGGCGTCGTTGTCCTGCAGGATCTTGAGCAGCCGATCGGTGTAGGGGCCGGGGCCGTCGTCGAAGGTCAGCGCGATGCACTTCTCCTTCGAACAGTCCACCTCATCGGGGCCGTCGCGGTAGATGTGTCCGGTGAACGCCCCGACTACGACGACCACGACCGCCGCCGTCACGCCGACTACCGTCCACCGCCACGCCTGATTGTTGGGGAGCCTCGCCACCCCGGCAGCCTACCGGCCCTGTGATTTGGGTGCGTTCGGTAACGCCTGGCGTTACTGAACGCACCCAAATCACTCTGAATCAGGGCAGGGCGCCGGGACTGAACTCCTCCAGCATCTCGGTGACCAGCGCCGCGATCGGCGACCGCTCGCTGCGCTGCAGCGTGATGTGGGCGAACAGCGGGTGACCCTTGAGCTTCTCGATCACCGCCGCGACGCCGTCATGGCGGCCCACCCGCAGGTTGTCCCGCTGGGCCACGTCGTGGGTGAGCACTACCCGCGAGCCCGCACCCAGCCGCGACAGCACCGTCAGCAGCACGTTGCGCTCCAACGATTGCGCCTCGTCGACGATGACGAACGAGTCGTGCAGCGACCGGCCCCGAATATGGGTCAGCGGAAGCACTTCCAGCATGCCGCGGGAGAGCACCTCTTCGAGCACCGCCGGGCTGGCCAACCCTTCGAGGGTGTCGAAGACGGCCTGCGCCCACGGGCCCATCTTCTCGCTCTCGCTGCCCGGCAGGTAGCCGAGATCCTGTCCGCCGACCGCATAGAGCGGACGGAACACCACGACCTTGCGCTGAGTCCGGCGTTCCAGCACCGCTTCCAGACCGGCGCACAGCGCCAGCGCGGATTTGCCGGTGCCGGCCTTGCCGCCGAGCGAGACGATGCCGACGGATTCGTCGAGCAGCAGGTCGAGGGCGACGCGCTGTTCGGCTGACCTTCCCCGGAGGCCGAACACTTCGCGATCACCACGGACCAACTGCACCCGCTTCTCGGCGTTGACCCGCCCGAGCGCTGACGAACTCCCTCCGAGCAGCCGGATCCCGGTGTGGCAGGGCAGATCCCGAGCCTCGGCCAGATCGATCTCACCGTCGGCGAACAGGGTGTCGATGTCTTCTGTCGCCACGTCGAACTCCGTCATGCCGGTCCAGCCGGACACGACGACATCCTGCGCGTGGTACTCGTCGGCGGCCAGGCCCACCGCGCCGGCTTTGACGCGCAGCGGGATGTCCTTGCTCACCAGCGTCACGTGCTTGCCCTCGGCCGCCAGGTTGGCCGCACACGCGAGGATCCGGGTGTCGTTGGTCTCGGTCCGGAATCCGGTGGGTAGTACCGACTGGTCGATGTGATTCAACTCGACCTGCAACGTACCGCCCTCTGCGCCAACAGGAATCGGCTGATCGAGCCGACCATGTTCGAGGCGCAGATCGTCGAACATCCGTAGCGCCTGCCGGGCGAACCAGCCCAGCTCGTGGTGGTGCCGTTTGGCTTCCAGCTCGCTGATCACGACCAGCGGGACCACCACTTCATGCTCGGCGAACCGGGTGCATGCCCATGGATCGGACAGCAACACGGATGTGTCGAGCACATAGGTACGGACAGGAGTATCAGTCACGTGGCGCTCCTAGAACCCGCGCGGCCCCACACGAGTTGCTCGGTGGACACTGCGGCACCAGGACCGGAGCCGGTCCTCTCGAGATTCAACCGATCGGTACCGTCCGGACAGCAGAGCATGTCGCTAGCCATCGGATTCGACGCTACTCCCGCGGTGGCGGGGTTGCTGTCCGGCGCGCCGCGCGTATGACGCCCGGCGCGTTACGTGTTGATGAACTCCTGGAGCCGAGGCTCGTCGGCGAGTCCCCAGGCGGCGATCCGGTCGGAGATGACCTGCGCCAATGCCGCCCTGTCGAAGATGCCGGCCTCGGCCACCACGGCGACCTTGTCCTGGTAGGCGTCGATGTCAGCGCCGATCACGTCAAGTTCGCGGGCCCGGGCCGCGATGGCCGCCACGGTCTCGTCGCGGTGGGTGTTCAGCAGGTGCGACACCAGGTTGGCGAAGAACAGCTCGTGCCGCTCCTCGTCGAGGACGATGCGGTCCATCATCGAGCCCAGCACCGGCTCGGTGATCTGTGCCCGCAGGTTACGGGTGTAGACCGCGTGCGCGCGCTCGAAGAACGCCATGAACACCAGCGTCTCGATCTGGCTGTAGCTGTCGGCGCGGTAGCCCTTCATCACGTGCTCGACGCGGACGTCCTCGTTGGCCGTCGGGTCGATCTCGCGGGTGACGACGAGGTAATTGCGCAGCGCCACGGCGTGCAGGTGCTCCTCGGCGGTCCAGCGGCCCAGGAAGCGGCCCCACTTGTCCTCGAGGATGAAGTGCTCGACGAGCTCGCGGTGGTAGCCGGACAGGTTGTCCTTGGTGATCAGCAGGATCTCCAAGGCGTCGGTGACCGTCTTGGGCAGGGTCACCTGCGAGGGATCCCAGTCCCGGCCACCGAGGAAGGCGAAGTTCTCGCCCTGGTCGAACGGCACATAATCGTGCGCGTACCAGAGGACCTCGGTGTCCAGGTGTCGACGCAGCTCGGCCTCGACTACGGGCTCGAGCTCAAGGGTCAGCGCGTTAGCGACAGGTTTCTGTGCCATGCGGTAACTGTAACCCGGGTTTACATGTTTCTGAAAGTCGGACCGCCATGTGTTGCGGCCCACATTTTCAGAGGGTGAGGCCCGGGTACAGCGGGTTGGCCTCGAGCAGCTCGGCCGAGGCTGCGTGCACGCGCTCGGCGGTGCCGTCGGCCAGCTTGTACTTGGCCTTTGAAGCAGACCCAGCTGTTCCTTCCGCTGGTGTTGTGTTGGACAGCACGTCGACGATCAGCTCGGCGACCCGGTCGAAGTCGTCGGCGCCGAATCCGCGGCTGGTCAGCGCCGGAGTGCCCAGCCGGATACCGCTGGTGTACCAGGCCCCGTTGGGGTCGGCCGGGATGGCGTTCCGGTTGGTCACGACGCCGGCGTCGAGCAGGGCCGACTCGGCCTGGCGGCCGGTCAGGCCGAACGAGCGCACGTCGAGCAGCACGATGTGGTTGTCGGTGCCGCCGGTGACCAGGCCGGCGTCCCGCTTGACGAAACCGTCGGCCAGGGCCTGGGCGTTGTCGGCGACCTGCTGGGCGTAGGTCTGGAACGCGGGCTGACGGGCCTCGGCCAGCGCGACGGCCTTGGCCGCCATCACGTGGCTCAAGGGCCCGCCGAGCACCATCGGGCAGCCCTTGTCGACGGCCGGGGCGAATTCCTCGGTGGCCAGCACCATGCCGCCGCGCGGGCCGCGCAGGGACTTGTGCGTGGTGGTCGTGGTGACGTGCGCGTGGGGCACCGGGTCTTCGTCGCCGGTGAACACCTTGCCCGCGACCAGGCCGGCGAAGTGCGCCATGTCGACCATCAGGGTGGCGCCGACCTCGTCGGCGATCTCGCGCATCTTGGCGAAGTTGACCCGGCGCGGGTACGCGGAGTAGCCGGCGACGAGGATCAGCGGCTTGAATTCGCGGGCCGCCGCGGCGACGGCGTCGTAGTCCAAAAAGCCCGTCTCGGGATTGGTGCCGTAGCTGCGCTGGTGGAACATCTTGCCGGAGATGTTGGGCCGGAAGCCGTGGGTCAGGTGACCGCCGGCGTCCAGGGACATACCGAGCAGTCGCTGGTTGCCGAGCTTGTTGCGCAGCGTCTCCCAATCGGCCTCTGACAGGTCATTGACGTGCTTGGCGCCGAAGTTGGCCAGCTCGGGCGCCTCCACCTTGGTGGCCAGGATGGCCCAGAAGGCAACGAGATTGGCGTCGATACCCGAGTGCGGCTGCACGTAGGCGTAGGGCGCGCCGAACAGTTCGCGCGCATGCTCGGCAGCCAGGGCCTCGACGGTGTCGACGTTCTGGCAGCCCGCGTAGAAGCGGTGCCCGACGGTGCCCTCGGCGTACTTGTCGGAGAACCAGGTGCCCATGGTGAGCAGCACGGCGGGCGAGGCGTAATTCTCGCTGGCGATCAGCTTGAGTGAATCACGTTGATCGGCAAGCTCTTTGCGGGTGGCTGCCGCGACCCGGGGCTCGACGGATTCGATGACCTGCAATGCGGCCTGATAGGCGGCGCTTGAGGTCTCGGCGTAATCAGCGCCGGAAGCCGCGGGCAAAGTGGATGACGAGTCTGCTGCCATGGCTTTTAGCCTAGTCGGGCCTGTTCTGGTCAATGACCGGACCCGGCCCTGGATAGCCCGGCGCGTGCGGTGGCGGCGTGGTGGCCAGGCTGCGGGACAGCCGTGACTGCAGCACGAACCATGCGACCGGTCCGGCGATGATCGAGCAAGTCCACAGCACACTGTTGGCCGTTTCGGCACCGGGCGCCCGGCCGAGCACCTTCATCAACACCGAATAGGTGGGGCCCGAGTCGCCGCCGTCAACGCAGGTCAGCCCGAACAGGAACATCGCCGACCACAGCACGACGTGCGCCCGGGCCGCTCCGGAGGTGAGCTCCCGATCAGGCAGCCGGTGCATCTGTCTGGTCGTGATCACCAGGCAGATGACGAGCAGGGGCGAGACGAGCACAACGAACACCGTCATCCAGCCGAGCGGCACGAATAGCCCCCGCCCGATCGCCATCCACAGCAGCAACCCAATGTTGACCGGGGTGGCCAGGTCCGGGATGGCTTGCCGAAGCTCAGACACCCTGCGAGCCTAAGCCCGCCGTGTCGAGGCAATCAGCGCCGAATCAGTCGTCCGCCGTGTGGTTCCAAGCACCCCCGGCCTTCCCGTTGGCATAGCCGCCGCCGGGCCACCCTTTGCTCCAATCGTGACCGGCCCAGGCACCGCCGGGCCAGCCCTTGCTCCAGTCCCAGTCCGCCCATGCCCCACCGGGCCACGGGCTGACCAGACTCGGCGGATCGACCTCTTCGCCGTTCAAAATGACGACGGGGTCGGCAGTGGCCACCGCCGCGGGGCCGACGAGTGCGGCCAGCCCGAGCGAGCCCGCCGCAATGACGACGCCGGCCATCAACTTGGTTCGGTTCGATTTCGTCCCTGTTGTAGCCATATCGGCTCCTTGCTGGGCATCCGATTCCACCACCGTGATGTTCAGCCAACACTTTACGCTCCAGCAAAGGCGCTGATCAAGCATGCCGAGCCGGGCGGCCCTTGGATCCGCGGCGCCGATCAAGGTCAGTAGTTGCACTATCAACTGCTATTTTCGCGAATTAGTTGGCGAGCCAGACATGCACCCAATTGGTAGCCACGATGAATTCCAGCGCCCGCAGCAAACAAAAACGGGCGGCCCATCGGGTCCGCCCGTTTTCTCGTGCGCTCAGATCAGTCGCGGTGCGCCCACGCGCCGCCGGCCTTGCCGTGGATGGCAGCACCGCCGCCCTTGCCGTTGGCGAATCCGCCGCCGGGGTATCCCTTGCTCCAGTCATGGCCGGCCCACGCGCCGCCGGGCCACGGGCTGACCAGCGGCGGGATCTCGACACCAGTGCCAGCGGAGGTGGCAGCATCGACGATGCCCGAGACGGCGGACGAGATTGGATCGCTACCGACCTTGGTGAACGGCGCCTTGCCGCCGCCGGCCTTGTTGCCACCGGCAGTATTGGCACCGGCCGTGTTGGCGCCGGCCTTGTTGCCCCCGGGACTGGCCGGTGCCACCGGATCACTCCCGACTTTGGTGACGGGCTCGGCGTTGGCCGCCGCGGCAGAGCCGAGGACTCCGACGGCCGCCATGGCGCCCGCAGCTACGAAAGCGGCAGCCATGCGCTTGACCTGGTTCAGACTTTCCCTTGATACCGCCATGGTCATTTCCTTTGCTCGACCCGGTACGGACACCGAGGCTTACGCAATAATGTTACTGACTGGTAGCTAATTGCCTCAAGCGCTTGAGACCGAGGTCATAGTGGCAGGTAAAGCAGAAGTGAACGCCGCGTGGCAAGTGCGTTACCCGCCGGGGAAGCACCGCCAAAGCCGGGACAAGTGATTTGCTGGCGAACGCTTCAGCGCAACGTCGACGGGATCAGCGGCTCATCGAGCAGCCGGCCGAACCGCTGGGTCAGCGTCACACCCTCGGGCCGCTCGTCCAACCAGGCCCGCAGCAACCGGTATCCCTCGACGTAGGTGCTGGTGTAGGCCCGCCACAGCGGCGAGGACAGAAAGCGCAGGGTCTGGCGGGCCCGATCGTCGGCGACCAGCAACCAGCGTTTGAGGAAGTCCACGACCTCGTCGACGTCGCGATGCTCGTCGTGCAGCATCAGCGCCGCGTCCTGACGCACGTCGGCCAACCCGGCCATCGCCTCGGAGATCGCTTCGGCCCGCTCCCCGTCGAACCGCAGCCCCAGATCGGCGTAGATGTCGGCGGCCCAGGTGCCCCAACCCGGCCCGATGATGGCGTGGAGCGCCAGGTCGGCCAGGCCCTCGGCCATCAGGCACTGCGGGGTGTTGACCAGGAAGATCGTCTGCTCCAATTCGCCGTCGCGGGCCACCAGACCGGCCTCCTTCCGGCAATGCTCGGTGTGATGGCCCGGGTAGGACTCGTGGGCCACCAGCCGGGGCAGATTGGCCATCTGTTGCTTGAGGTCGGCGTTGACCGCGACGGTGGACTTGTAGTCACCCAGGTAGTAGTTGAACCCGGACCACGGCTTGTCGGTGACCACCTCGTAGGTGATGGTCTCGGTCTCCGGCAGCGGATAGGCCGCCCGCACTTTGTCGCGCAGTGCCGACGAGAACGCGTGGATGCACTCCTCAAGCCGGGCCGGCGGGATCTCGTCTGCGCTGCGGTGTGCCTGGATTCGCTCGGCCAGCGAGCCGGTGCCGCCGAGCGCCTCGTCGAGCTTGGCGTATGCCTGACGGTATTTCTCGGGGTCGCCCTTGCCGATCCGCACGTCGAAATAGGCCTGCACCTCGTCGACGAAACCGACCTGCTCACCGGCGAACTTGCGGCCCGCGCAATTGAGCGCGCGCAGGTGCGCGGCGATGTATTCGGCGCGGTCGCGGTCGAGGTCATCGGGAATCTGGGTGAGCAACCGGTCAGCCTGCCGGGCCAGCTCGGCCGGGTCCGGCGCGGGCTCGTTGTCGACCGTGCGACGCAGTTGTGGGTCGCCGGTGAAGGAGTCGACGTAGCCGTCCTCGACGCGGTCGAAGCGCAGGCCGAGTAGCAGATACTCGCGGACGAAGGTGTCCGAACCAGCCCCTGAGCCCGCCCGTATGTCCATCCCGTTAGTCATGCCCACAACCGTAAGTGCAAGACTGGCCGAATGCCGCGGCCGAGCGAGCCGAGCCCCTATGTGGAGTTCGACCGAAGTCAATGGCGTGCACTGCGCATGTCGACACCGCTGAAACTCACCGAGGACGAGCTGCTGCGCCTGCGGGGTATGGGCGAAAAACTCGACATCCTCGAAGTCGAAGAGGTCTATCTGCCGCTGGCCCGGTTGATCCACCTTCAGGTGGCCGCGCGGCAGCGGCTGTTCGCCGCGACGGCCGAGTTCCTCGGTGAGCCGCAGCAGAATCCGGACCGGCCGGTGCCGTTCGTCATCGGCGTCGCGGGCAGCGTGGCGGTCGGTAAGTCCACCACCGCCCGTGTGCTGCAGGCGCTATTGGCCCGCTGGGGTCACCATCCCCGGGTCGATCTCGTCACGACCGACGGTTTTCTGTACCCCAACAAGGAGCTGCACCGCCGGAACCTCATGCACCGCAAGGGGTTCCCGGAGAGCTACGACCGGCGGGCGCTGATGCGGTTCGTCACCGCGGTCAAATCCGGTGCTGACGAAGTCTGTGCACCGGTGTACTCACACCTGCTCTACGACATCGTGCCGGGCGAGAAGCAGGTGGTGCGGCATCCCGACATCCTGATCCTGGAAGGGCTCAACGTCCTGCAAACCGGGCCCGCACTGATGGTCTCGGACCTGTTCGACTTCTCGGTCTACGTCGATGCGCGCATCGAGGACATCGAGCAGTGGTACATCTCGCGCTTCCTGACGATGCGCTCGACGGCCTTCGCCGATCCGGCCTCGCACTTCCACCACTACTCGACGCTGACCGATGAGCAGGCAGTGTTCGCCGCGCGCGACATCTGGCATTCGATCAACCGGCCCAACCTGATCGAGAACATTCTGCCGACGCGGCCGCGCGCCACTCTGGTGCTCCGCAAGGATTCCGACCATTCGATCAACCGGCTGCGTCTGCGCAAGCTCTAGCCCGCTCCCGCTGCCGCGGTGACCAGCGGACCGCAGCGCACATCGAAGCGCTCTCCCACGGTGTCGAGGGTGCGCCGCAGATGTTCGCGGTCGCGGTGATGGGTCGCCATGAACCGGGCGGTGGCCGCCAGTTGGCGCGGCATGGGGTACCAGCGATTGAAGTCCAGGCCACAGTCACGGAACACCTTGACCGGCAACGCATCCGAGATGAGGCTGAGGTTGTACTGAGCCAGGGAGAACATCGCATACACCAGCGCCTTCTTGGACTTGTGCGCCAGGTCCTGCAGGTCGAGTTCATAGAGTGGGACCGTGTTCAGTTTGCCCGAAAACATCAGGTGCGCCGCGAAGTAGGCTGCAAATGATGTCAGATGCAAAGTGGCCGAACGCATTTGAACCGAGAGAATGGACCCGTCGCCGGAAACATACGGCTCGTAGGGATAGTCGCTTTTGGTGAGGTACCCGGTGCAGTTCACGATCCAGCTGCCCGGCGTGACGGCTTTTCTGGCACCGCTGCGCAGCACCAGATCGGCTGAGCCGTTGCTGTCGACGACGTCGACGAGGTGGTCCATCACCACATCGTTCAGACCCGCCACGATGGCGGCGTTCTCGGCTTCCGACAGGACGCCGGCGACGTAGTGCTCGGCCTGTTGCGTCGGGCAGGTGCCATAGGCCGACCGAAACCACCGAGCAACCTCGTCCTCGTTGGTGCCGTCGAAGAGCCGGGTCATCTCGATGGACAATTTGGTCAGCGAGGTACCGCCCGCCCAGCGCCAGGCGCCGGCGGGGAAAAACCGATCCCGGCTGGTGAAGAAGGTGCCCGAGCCGGCCACCATGTTCACCTCGCGCCCCGGGCGCGACGTGATCAGCGCATGCGCAGTGTCCATGGCGGTCTTGCCGCTGCCGATCACCCATACCGGGGCGTCGCTGTCGTGGATCTCCCCGAAGCGGACGTCACACGAGTCCGGTGACACCGACCGCACCCGATCGCTGGACAGCTCGAGCGCGTCGTTGGGCGTCACCCGTACCCCGTATGCCTTGATCAATTTGCCGGCCCGGATGGTGTGCGGTTGCCCATCCGCGTCATGACAGATGACGTGTACCGCACCGCCGTCGGCATCGGCGGACCGGAAATCCCAGCCGTAGCGTTCCTCGACCCGCACCCGCTGCTTGATCTGCTGCAGGCAGTAGCCGAAATGATCGAGCACCTCGGATTTGGTGGCCAGATACGAGGGCTCACGGCCAAGGGTCCACTTGATGTTGCCTGCGGTGAACATGGGGTGGGGCTGATGCAGCCGCACATACGGATACGTGTCGACCCACATGCCACCGACTCGAGCGCGACGGTCGACCAAGATGATCTTCTGATCGGGTCTGAGGTAGGTGGCGGCCACGAACAGCGCGTTCATGCCGCACAGGCCGGCACCGACAATGCAAACGTCACAGTCTTCTGACATCGCGAATCTCCCGGGTAGCGCCGTTTGAGCTCAGTGTGGGCGCGTGCGGTCGTCCCGCCATGAGTAGTGCGCTACCCGAATTTCGACAGCCACGCCGCTCAGGCGCGTTCCCAACCGCCCCACTCATTGCCCACGAATCGTCGCCCGTCGGGAATCACGAAGTGGTGCAGGAACACCTGGAGTGCGGGCTGCATCCGCTGGTGCAGGTCTGTCATCGCGGTGACCAGCTCAGGCGTCATCGGGTCCTCCCCCTCCGGCTTCTTCGGCGGGATCAGCCCCAGGTGCAATGCCATCTCCAGTTGGTAGAACGTGAAGTCGCCGTACGGCCGCTTGGGGTCGCAGCCCGGCACCTCGTCATCGAAGTAAGGATCGGACAGTTCCCAACTCATCTGGGCCAGCAGGGTTCGGTGCTGACTGCTGAAACCGAACGTACTGGATTCAGGCAGGTCTTCGACGAAGAACGAGTATTCGTGGTCGGCAGGTGGACGCCGATACCGGTATTCGCCTGCCGCACAGACACCGAACCGGGTGGCGATGCGCAGCAAGTCGAGATCGCCTGGCTCGGTCTCCCAGTCCGGTGGGAAACACGGAGCGCCCACTTCCGTTCCATCCCAACCGACCCGTACCGTCCGCAGCCGCTCGCTGTGCTCTGGCGCCCACTGCAATTCCACCCGGCCATTATCGCCTCTCCAGGCGCCCAGAGCCGTGGGCTCTGGGCGCCGGAGGGGCCTGTCGATCAGGCCGAAATCCGCCGAACCGCCACATACTGCAGTTCGGCCATCGCCAGGGTGTAGATGCCGGTGCCGATTACGGCTACCACTCCCGCGGTGGTCAGTGCCATGGTGAACACGGCGACCAGGGCAATCACCGTGCAGGCCGCATTGGCGATCACGGTGCCGATGCCCGCCGGGCGTACCCGTTCGATCCCGGCCAGGGCGAACACCACGAGGCCGTAGACGACCGAGAAGACGCCGACGCCGTACTCGACGGATTTCGGTAGGCCGGTCAGGTCGGCGAACCACCCGGCGGCGGCCAGCAGCGCGACGCCGCTGATGCCGACGAGAACGGCGTCCAGTCGCATGGCCAGGCGCAGCAGCGAATCGGTTGACTTCCTGGTGCCCGCGGTGGCGGTGATGGCGGTCATGATTCTCCTTCTCTCGGTTGGTGATTACCTGTCGTACTTCGACTTCGTGCGGTGGAGCACGGTGCGGGGATACGCGCCGTAACCTCTTCCGGCGGCACCCCGCACCGGCTCGGAAAGGAGTCACGCCAGACGGCGCACTCCGCGGTATTGCAGCCAGGCCAGTACTGCGGTGGCACTGGCGAATCCGAGTACCAACTCGTTTCCGGTCCAGGTCAGCGCCGACCAGCCGGCTGTGATCACGACGACCGCGATGATCGCGAAGACCACGTTGCCGGCGAGGACGGCGATGCCGACGCGCCGCACCCGCGGCACTGCGGCCAGGGCGTACAGCAGGACGCCGTACCCGACCAGGGCAGCGCCGACGATCCAGCCGGTGGTGGCCGACAGCCCCGCGATACGCGCCAGCTGGTCGGCGGTCATGGCCACCAGCAAGCCGACGCCGGCACAGACGGTGGCATCGGCGCGCAGCGCGAACCGGAGCAGGCAACCGTGGGCGGATGCCCGGGTCGTGGAGTCGGTGGATGGGTGGTGCAGTGTCGCGGTCATGTCGGGCTCCTCGGCGATGAGGGGGTCGATCGGTGGAACACCTCCGACCCTGCTCATCACGAGCTGCCAGATCGACGCCAAACACTGCCAAGCACTGCCAACCCCAGGTCAGCGAGCTGCAGGCGTCAGTCGTTGGCAGTCACCAGGGAGCCGCGCAGATCCGCGGCGATCACCCGCGCGGCGGCATTCTGCCAGTTGTGCAACGAGCGTTGCGGCACCTCGGTGACGAACCACTGCCAGGCCTGCCGGGCGATCGGGTCGAGGCCGGCCGCGGTGGCGTTCTGCGCGTAGGCACGGACCCCGACGACGTAGGGGAAATACAGCGAGTTGTAGTGGCGCCATTGCTCGGTCGTGCCGAAGTCGCCGCCATCGCGCGGTTTGAGCGCGGCGATCCGGTCGGCCAGCAGGGCTTTGAGTTCGTTGGCGCGTTCCAGCGGCTGGTCCGGTGCCCCGCGCTGCGCTAACCGGGTGTCGATGGCGGGCAGCGCGGTGAGCGGACTGGCGACCAGTTTCGACAGGTCACCGTAGTGGCCGAGCGCGCGCCGGGTGAGCCGGGCGAAGGCTTCGTCGTCGATGCCGCCCAGCGGATGGTCCGATCGCAGCGGCAGGGCGGCCTCGGTCTGACGTAGTGCCTCGCGGTCGGCGCGCAGGACCGGTGATCGGGAGAAGGCCAGCCGGTCCAACAGCCCGGCCAGCGGATCGGCGAGCACCTCCACCGCGACCGCGACCGCCAAACTGGTGAACAACAGGATCGTCATGACGGTGCGGCCGGTGCCGGCGTCGAGCACGACCATGCCGATCAGTGCCTGGGCCGCGAACGGAACCGCGATCACCAGTGTCCCGATGATCGAGCGGCGCATGTCGGCGCGCAACGCCTGTCCCTCGTCGAAGGCGTCCCAGATCGCCACCGCCACACCGAGCAGCGCCACGTCGAATCCGGTGGACGCCAAAGCCAGCCAGCTGGGCACCAGCCCGAGCGGGATCACCAGGATCGCGTTGCCCAGTGCGAAGAAAAGGGTCGCGACGATGATGAATCCGACGACTGAACCGGGTTTCGCGCCGCCGACCACAGCCTTGATCATGGCGCCCAGTGAGGACAGTGAGATCACGGCGAACATCAACCAGTGACCGGTCCGCAGCGGTCCGTCGACGCTGCCCGCGAGCCCCGCGCCGGCGAACGCCCCCACCGCGACAGACAAGATCGCGGCGACCTCACCGGCTCGGGACCGGAAGGTGTCGGCCGGGCGGGCGAGTTCGACCAAGACCGCGAACCAGGCGATGCCGGGTAGCGCCACCAGGTAGATCTCGATGCGGCTGAGCACTTCGGAGCCGGAGACCAGCCGGACCGCGTCGAGCGCGACGACGGCCGCGAAGCTGGTCAGCCCGATCGCGGCGAGGACGAGGACGGGCTTACGCGGGTCGCGGGCAAGCAGGTAGAGACCCAGCCACCAGCTGAGTGTGAAGACCACTGCCGACAGCGCAGCCATGGTTCAAGTTTGGCATGTCCCTACTTGCCGTAGCGACGATGCCGGGCGGTGTAATCGCGCAGCGCGCGCAGGAAGTCGACGCGACGGAAGGCGGGCCAGTACGCCTCGGTGAACCACATCTCCGAATATGCGCTCTGCCACAACAGGAATCCGGACAGCCGCTGCTCGCCCGAGGTGCGGATGACGAGGTCCGGGTCGGGTTGCCCTGAGGTGTAGAGGTTCTCCGAGATCCCGTCGACGGTGACCGCTTCGACGAGTTGCTCGGCGGTGGCACCGTTGGCCAGTTCCTTGGACAGCAGTGACCGGACCGCGTCGACGATCTCCTGACGGCCGCCGTAGGCCACCGCGACGTTCACATGAAACGACCCGGGCGGGGTCGATGCTGTGCGCTCTACGGCCTCGCGCAGGCGCCGGGCCGGCTCCTCCCCCAACAGCTCCAGGTCACCGACGGTGCGCACGCTCCACGTGTTCGACGGGGCGCAGATCTCCTCGACCACGTCGGTGATGATTTCGATCAGCGCGGACAGTTCTTCGGGATCGCGTTGCAGGTTCTCGGTGGAGAGCAGGTAGACCGTGGTCATCTCGATGCCTGCGGCCTGACACCATCGCAGCATCTCGGCGATCTTGGCCGCGCCCATCCGGTAGCCGATGCTGACGTCGTCGTAACCTGCGTCACGCGCCCAGCGGCGATTTCCGTCACACAGCACCGCGATGTGCCGGGGCAGTTCGGATCTGGACTGCGCCAGTTCCTGACGCAACCGCATCTCGTAGAGCCGATAGGCCGGTTCCTTGAGCCGCGGGGGAATGATGTCCACGAGAGTCCAGACTACTGTGAACGTCGGAGTACCCCGTGGTTCTCAATGGAGGTGACATGACCGCGCCGACCGGTAGCACCAAGCCCTACCGTTCGGCGGCCGCACTTGGCCGGCCCGCCGAAGACCTGCCCGAGGCCGTCGCCGACGGCGTCGCCCAGTTCCTCGGAAAGCCGCGGGCGCGGGGCTGGATCCACGTGTACTCGGCCGTCGTGGCATTCATCGCCGGGGCAGCACTGGTGTCGGTGTCGTGGTCGGTGGAGTCCACCCGGGCCGGGCTGGCGACGCTGCTCTACACCTTCACGATCGTGGCGATGTTCACCGTCAGCGGCACCTATCACCGGGTGAACTGGAAATCCGCCAACGCCCGCAAATGGATGAAGCGCCTCGATCACTCGATGATCTTCATCTTCATCGCCGGCAGTTACACCCCGTTCGCGCTACTGGCCCTACCCGAATCCAAAGGCATGGTGCTGTTCTGGATCGTCTGGGGCGGGGCGATCGCGGGTGTGCTGCTCAAGATGTTCTGGCCGTCGGCACCACGCTGGCTCGGTGTGCCGCTCTACATCCTGCTGGGCTGGGTGGCGGCCTGGTTCATCGGTCCGATCATGCACGGCGCCGGGGTGGCCGCGGTGGTGCTGCTGATCGTCGGTGGCGCGCTCTACAGCATCGGCGGCGTGCTGTACGCGCTCAAGTGGCCCAACCCGTGGCCCACCACCTTCGGTCATCACGAGTTCTTCCACGCCTGCACGGCGGTCGCGGCGATCTGCCACTACATCGCCATGTGGTTCGCCGTCTTCTGAGCTTCCTACCTCACACCACGGCGGCGCACGCGTTGTCGACGGCCTTCGTGAGGTAGGCCGCCGTGTCGGCGAGCGCCCGGTCCGCCGGCACGTAAGTGGGCAGGGCCTGAACATATGCCCGCAGATATTGCGCCGACAGCACAGCGAGATCCTCGGCGGCCGGATTGTTGCTGCGCCGGCTCAACTGTTCTGACTCGTCGGCGAATTGGCTGATCAGTGGCACCGCGGTCTCGGTGAGGTAGTGCTGGTCGTAAGTCCACTCGGCGGCCGGCGACTGCCAGTCCGCAGCGTTGAAAGCGGCGACGCCGGACTGGTAATTCGCCGACATCGGCACCCACTCGGCACAGATCGAGGAGTTGTCGGCCATCAGGATCCGGCGGCTGATCTCGTCGGCATCCTTGATCGAGGTCGGCGGCGAGACGGCCGGTGTCAGCGACGCCCGAGCCTGCGCCGAACCCGACATGGCCGCCGCGCACATGCTGGTCACCGCACCGACCAGGGAGTCGGTGGCCCTGGCCACCGAGATGTCGGCGGCCTGATAGTGCGGGATGCGGTTGATCTGCTCCTGCGCATAGGCGATCACCTGCTCGTATGCCTCGCGCATGACGCGATGCGGCGTGGCACGCGAAAGGCTTCTCGCCTGTACCGCAACGCTGCCGAGAGCCGTGGCGACCGTGCTGTACATCTTGGCCTGTTCCGGCGTCCACTCGACGGCGGGTATCGCCCCGTCGCGGTCGAACCACATCACTCGGTGCTGCACCTCCGTCAGGGCGGCACTGACACGGGTCCATTCCGGACACGTCGGATCCTCGACGACGATGGACGCCGGGCCGACGTCCCCGGCACTGGCGGGCCGGGCGCCGGTGCCGGCCGACGAGGCCTCCTGGACTGGGTCGCCGGCCGCGGCGTCGCCCGACCGGCCGGCCAGAATGCTCGCCACCACGACCAAGGCGGCCGCCAGGATCACCGAGGTGGCGCCGAGGACCCAGGTCAACCAGCGCTGCCGATCCGGCAAAGCACCCTCTGCAGCGTCGTCATCTCCGGCCGCGTCACCAGGCAAACTCATCGGCACACCTTCACGTCGTAAACACGGCGGGTTACAAGACAAGACGAACACTTCGGCAAAACCGCGCAGCGCGCTGCGTTTTCCGCAAGATGCTAACCCAGCCAATTCGGAAGCGAAAGAACAAGGCCCCCGCCGAGCAACGGCGAGGGCCTTGGGAAGAACCGGAACCTAGAGTTGCGTGATGTCGGCCGCCGACCAGTAGGCCTTCATCGAGGTGATCTTGCCGTCGGCGTCGAAGGTCATGACCTCCATCGGCTCGATGCGCATTGCGCCGCCGACCACGATGGCGAACAGGAACGCCGCCTCGTGCCCGCCGGGGCGGAACTTGAGGAGCTCGGTCGTGATCTCGGCGCCTGCGGCGGTGAGGTTCTTGTAGAAGCCTTCGATCGCCTGCCTGCCGATGTGGACCTCACCGCTGCCCACCGGATCTTCCAGCGTCGCATCGTCGGCGTACAGGGCGGCGACCTCGGCGGCGGAACCCCCCGCCACGGTGTCGAGATAGCGCTTGACGAATGACTCCAGGGCTGCGGCATCGTGGCTCATGGCCGCGAGGCTACACGGCCCCACTTCCGCCGTCCGGCGGTTGACCGCCCAGCGAGACGGCAAGCTCCTCGACCGCGGTGACAGGCAGATCGCACACCGTGCCGCGGCACACGTAAGCCGCGTCGGAGCCATCCACCCGGTCGCGTCCCCGCAGCAAGGGCGACGAGTCCGCGGCACCAGGGAGACCGCCGATCACCAGCGCCCCACCGGGTGCCAGCCGGCGCGCGGCCGCCAACAGCGGAGACGACGAGTCGCCGGCCACCGCAATTTGGATCGGTCCACCGACCTGGGCTTCGGCCACCGCCAGCCAGTGCCCGCCGGACCGTGCCGCACGAGCCAGGATGGGAGTCGCCGACGACAAAGTCGCCTGTGCCGCATCCACATAACGCTCGTCACCCGTCAGATAGCCCGCGGCCTGCAGTGCCTCGGCGATCAAGGCGGCACCTGAGGGCGTCGCGCCGTCGATCGGATCGGCCGGCCGCACCATGAGCTGCTCGGCATCGTCGGCGGTGTCGAACCAGCGGCCCGGCTGCTCGGGATCGGCGAAATGTTCCAGCGCGACATCCAACAATGCGGTCGCCTCGTCCAGCCCGAACCCGATGAGCTGGTGCAGCGTCAGTAGCCCGGTAGCCAGCGCCGCGTGATCCTCCAGGATCGCCGCACTCTCCCCGACCCGGCCACCGAGACTGGCCCGGCGCAAGCGGCCGCCGACCAGGTGCAGATCGAGCAGCCGCTGCGCGCAATGGGCTGCCGCAGAAAGCAATTCGGGATCCTCGAGTGCCACCGAGGCTTCCGCGAGCGCGGTGATGGCCAGCCCGTTCCAGGCGGTCACCACCTTGTCGTCGCGGGCCGGCTGGGGACGCGACGCACGTGCCGCCGACAACGCCGCACGTACCGCTTCGAAGCGGGCGCCGTCGTCGGGATCACGGTGCAGTTGCAGCACCGAGGCGCCGTGTTCGAACGTCCCACCGGCGGTTACCCCGAAAAGTGAGGTCGCCCAGGCGCCGTCGTCATCCCCCAGAACGGAGCGAAGTTCAGCCGGCGTCCACACGTAGGTCAGGCCTTCGTGCCCGCCGGCATCGGCGTCCAGCGACGAGGTGAACATGGAATCGGCGCCCAGATCTGACCGGATGAACGCGGCTGTCTCGGCAGTTACCCTGCGCGCCAACGGATCCCCGGTGCGACGCGCCAAATGCGCGTAAGCCCGCAGCAGCAGGGCGTTGTCGTACAGCATCTTCTCGAAGTGCGGTACCACCCAGTGCGGGTCGACGCTGTACCGGGCGAAACCACCGGCCAGCTGGTCGTAGATGCCACCCCGGGCCATTGCCGCGCACGTGCGCTGCACGGCCGTCAACGCCGGCACCGACCCGGTGCGCTCGTGGTGGCGCAGCAGGCCTTCCAACAACGCCGAGGGCGGGAACTTGGGTGCACCACCAAACCCGCCGTAGGTCTCGTCCTCGTCATGCAGTACCGCGGCCACTGCGTGGTCGCACAGCTCCGGGCCCACCGGTGCCCCACCGCCCGGCAGCCCCGCCGACATAGACCGCAGCTCGGTGGCGATCTGATCCGAGGCGCGCTCGACCTCGTCGCGCCGGTCCCGCCAGGTTTCGGCGACCGCGTCCAGCAGTTGCAGGAAACCGAGCTTCGGGTAGTACGTCCCACAGAAGAACGGCCGGCCGTCGGGGGTCAGGAAGCAGGTCATGGGCCAACCGCCCTGCCCCGTCAACGCCACGGTGGCGTTCATGTAGACCGCATCCAGGTCCGGCCGCTCCTCGCGGTCGACCTTGATGCAGACGAAGCCGTCGTTGAGCACGGCGGCGACGTCGGCATCCTCGAACGACTCGTGCGCCATCACATGGCACCAGTGACATGCCGCGTAGCCGATGGACAGCAGGATCGGGACGTCCCGCGAGGCGGCCTCAGCGAGCGCCTCGGGCGTCCACTCTCGCCAGTGCACCGGGTTGTCGGCGTGCTGGCGGAGATACGGGCTGGTGGACCCGCCGAGCGTGTTATCCGCCACCCGGCTCACGTGACTGGCCCTGGTCATCAGGAGCGCTGTTCACCGCGTTCTCGTCACCTTCGGCGGTACCCTCGTCAGCCGCCTGATCAGGCTCGGGGTGCTCTCGGTCGAAGGACTCGGGCAGCTTGCGCAGGTGGCGGTTCATCGACCAGACCAACGCGAAGGTTCCGACCAGCAGAGCCACCGTGACGAGCAAACCGAGCGGGGTCGCCTTACCGAACTCGGGTCCGGTATTGCGCGGCTCGTCTGCGAGCAGTGTGACCACTGCGGTCAATGTGTCGATCATTTCTCAATCCCGGTGAACAGGTCGTCTTCCGGCAGATTCACCGGCACGCGCGACCGCGCCAACTCGAACTCCTCAGTCGGCCACAGCCGCTGCTGCCACTCGATCGGCGCATGGAAGAAATCGCCTTTCGGATCGATCTGGGTCGCGTGAGCGCGCAGCGCATCGTCGCGCTGACTGAAGTACTTCGAGCATTCAACACGGGTGGTGACCCGCTTGGCGAATATGTCGTGGTCGGGATCCCAGTGCTCGAGCCATTTCTGGAAAGGACCGGTACGGCCATTTTTGGCGAACTCGTCCTGGAGCAGCTGCATCCGCTGCCGCAGGAAGCCGTGGTTGTAATACAGCTTCGACACGGCCCACGGAGTTCCCGCCTCCGGGTACAGCCGGTAGTCGGCGGCCGCTTCGTACGCCGCCACAGACACCTCGTGGCAGCGGATGTGGTCGGGATGCGGATAGCCGCCGTTCTCGTCGTAGGTGGTCAGCACATGCGGCTGGAACTCCCGGATTACCCGGACCAGGCGGCTGACCGGCTCGGCGAGCGGCACCAGCGCGAAACAGCCTTCGGGCAGCGGGGGCAGCGGATCGCCCTCGGGCAGACCTGAGTCGACGAATCCCAGCCAGTGATGCTCGACGCCCAGGATCTCGGCTGCCTTGGCCATCTCGTCGCGGCGCACCTCACTGATCCGTCCGTGGACCTCGGGGAGATCCATCGCCGGATTCAGAATGTCGCCGCGCTCGCCACCGGTCAGCGTCACCACCATGACGCGGACACCTTCGGCCGCATAGCGCGCGGTGGTGGCCGCACCCTTGCTGGACTCGTCGTCCGGGTGGGCATGCACCGCCATCAACCGCAGTTCACTCATGTCGCTTTCATCTAACTACGGCGTCCTCTTACCTAATCCCTATACCCAACCCGACAGCTCACTGCCTGGGCTGCGGTGACACATCTGTCTGGCCCTATAGTTCCAGTTCTGATGATCGAACGCCCCGCCGCCCGCTACGGATCCCGCCAAATGTCCCGCCGGACCCGGCGATGGATCACGTTTGCGCTGGTCGGCTTGGTGGTGGCGGCCGGTGTGGCCCTCGCCATCGTGGCGTTCCAGCGGTTGGGCACCGGCGAGGTGAAGGGCGAGCTGTCGGCCTACGAACTGATCGACAGCCAGACCGTCTCGGTGACTATCGGGGTGACCCGCCCCGACCCGTCCAAGCCCGTGGTGTGCATCGTCCGGGCCCGCTCGATCGACGGCAGCGAGACGGGCCGGCGGGAGATCCTGGTCGCCCCGTCCGATCAGAACGTGGTGCAGGTGACCGCGGAAGTTAAATCCAGCCGACCCCCCGTGATCGGCGACGTTTACGGGTGCGGGACCGATGTTCCGTCGTACCTGGTAGCACCCTGATTCTGACGAGCGCAACCGCCTTCGGCCAGCGATTAAATGAAGATTCGCCCGCCGCTCGGTGGTACGATTGTGCGATACACGGTTCCGCGCTGGGGCCGTGTATTGCTGCATTAGCACGCAATTAGGTGCTGACGCTTGCGGCAATACACGCGCCTGCCCCCGGCCGGAACCACGAACTTCGCACGAGGGGGCGGCGCGACAGCGCCGTAAGCAAATAGACAGGAGCGCGAGAACATGACCGACACACAGGTCACCTGGCTCACTCAGGAAGCATTCGACCGGTTGAAGGCGGAGCTGGATCAGCTGATCGCCAACCGGCCGGTGATCGCCGCCGAGATCAACGACCGCCGCGAAGAGGGCGATCTACGCGAGAACGGTGGCTATCACGCCGCCCGCGAGGAGCAGGGCCAGCAGGAAGCCCGCATCCGCCAGCTGCAGGAGCTGCTCAACAACGCCAAGGTCGGCGAAGCACCCAAGCAGTCCGGTGTCGCGCTGCCCGGCTCGGTCGTCAAGGTGTACTACGACGACGACAAGAAGGACACCGAGACGTTCCTGATCGCCACCCGCCAGGAGGGCATCAGCGACGGCAAGCTCGAGGTGTACTCCCCCAACTCACCGCTGGGCAGCGCCCTCATCGACGCCAAGGTCGGCGAGTCCCGCACCTACACCGTGCCCAACGGCAACACCGTGAAAGTCACGCTGGTCAGCGCTGAGCCTTACCACGCCTGACGCGTCAACCCGGGGCAAAGCACTACAGTCGGGGAAATGGCGCAAATCGCCGAAGAACTGTTCCTGCTGTTGCTGGACAACGCAGCCGCGCAGCCCGGGCTCGACCGCCATCGCAGGGAAAAGGTGCTCAGCGCCGCGGTACTACTGGATCTGGCATACGCCTGCCGGATCCGCCCGGCCATGGCGGGCGAACCGATCGAGGCCGGTCGGCTGATCGCGCTGGCCGGCAGTTGGCCCGCCGATCCGGTCGGCGACCCCGCGTTCGAACTACTGCAACGCCGCCCGCTTCGGGCCGGCACCGCGGTGGCCAAGCTGAGCAAACACGTCCAGCCCACCTTGGAGACCCACCTCGAACGTCTCGGGCAGATCCGTCGGGTGCGGATGCCCGGCAAAGGCTTCCCGGGCAGGACGGTCTACTGCTGGCCGCTGACCAATCGCGAGCGGGTCAGCCAGGTTCGGGCGGCTCTGCTGGCCACCTTGTTCGACGGCCACAACCCCGTACCGGCCATCGCGGCGATCATCTGCCTGCTGCACGCCATCGACGGACTCGGCGCGGTGCTGAGTCTCAACGACCGCGGCTGGCGCTGGGTGCACGCCCGGTCCACCGAAATCGCCACGGGCATTTGGGTGGACGAGTCCGCGGCGGCGCTGCCGGACATGAACCTGGCAGTGACGACATCGGCGCTACGCCCGGCGCTCATGGGCTGACTTCCCCTCCGCGACCAGACGCAGAACTGCCCCTTTTCGTCGGGAAAAGGGGCAGTTCTATGTCTGCTGGACGTCAGGTGGTGAGGGCCTGCTCCAGATCGGCCAGCAGGTCGGCGGCATGCTCGATGCCCACCGACAAGCGCACCAGGTCGTCGGGCACCTCCAGTTGCGAACCCGCGGTCGACGCGTGCGTCATCGCTCCCGGGTACTCGATCAACGACTCCACCCCACCGAGCGACTCGGCGAGAATGAAAAGCTCCGTACGCGAGCACAATTCACGTGCCGCCCGGGGGCCACCACGCAGTCGCACGCTCACCATGCCGCCGAAACCGGACATCTGCCGCGCTGCGACATCATGATTGGGGTGGCTGGCCAGGCCCGGATACAGCACCGTCTCCACTGCGGGGTGCCCATCGAGGAATTCGGCGATCAACGCGGCGTTCTCGCTGTGCTGACGCATCCGTAGCACCAGGGTCTTGAGACCGCGCATCGTCAGGTACGCGTCGAAGGGGCCCGGCACCGCGCCGGCACCGTTCTGCAGGAAGGCGAATGCCGCGTCGAGTTCCTCGTCGTTGGTCAGCAACGCACCGCCCACCACATCCGAGTGCCCGCCGATGTACTTGGTGGTCGAATGCAACACGATGTCGGCACCGAGCAGCAGCGGCTGCTGCAGCGCCGGCGACGCAAAGGTGTTGTCCACCAACACCTTGACGCCCGAGGACGACGCGATCTGCACGATCGCGGCGATGTCCGCCACGCTCAGCAGCGGGTTGGTCGGAGTTTCCACCCAGATCATCCGCGTGCGCGGGGTCAGCGCCGCCCGCACCGCGTCCAGATCGCTCAACGGAACCGGGGTGTGGGTGATGTTCCATTGCGAGAACACCTTGTCGATCAGCCGGAAGGTGCCGCCGTAGGCGTCATCGGGGATCACCACGTGATCGCCGGGCCGCAACACCGCGCGCAGGGCGCAGTCCGTTGCGGCCATGCCCGATGCGAAAGCCCGCCCGTACGTGGCTTCCTCGACGGCAGCCAGCGCCGCTTCCAGCGCCTGCCGCGTCGGGTTGCCGGTGCGGGCGTACTCGAATCCGCCGCGCAACCCGCCGACGCCGTCCTGGGCGAAGGTCGAACTGGCATAGATCGGGGTGTTGACGGCTCCGGTGCCCGGATCGGGCCGGTAACCGGCGTGGATGGCTTTTGTGGCCAGACCGTGCCACCTGCGCTGTTCACTCATAACGGGTCGAGCCTATCGGGGCGGGCCCGGGTACGGGTTGAGACCGCCCTGCGGGCCCGGATAACCCGCGTAGGCGGGCGGCGCGGGTGTGGCCGCGGGGGCGGGAACGCAGACCGTGGTCATTATCTTGTCGGCGATCGTCTGACGTTTGCCGTCCCACAGCGGCATCAGATATCCGATGTAGAAGAAGCCGTCGACGATATGGACGATCTGGCGTAACAGCGACAGGCCGAAACCGATTGGCTGGCCGGTCTTCTCGCTGATCACCTTGAACTTCATCACTTGCTTGCCGATGCTCTGCCCGGTCTTGCCCTGGCGGTATCCGAAGTTCCACACCGGGAAGGCGAACGTCACCGCCATGAGCACCAAGAAAGCCAGGACGATAACCGCGACGGCACCGCCGGACGGTTCGTCGCCGCTCGAGCTTCCCGACGTGGCGGCAATCGTGATACCCGCGATGACGCCGTAGCCGACGAAGAAGATCACGAACATCGGAATCTGGTCGATCACCGAGGCCAGCACCCGGGTCAGCCACGGGGTGTAGGCGTGCGGGTTCGGCGCCGGCAAGCCGTAGTTCCACTGCGTCGACGGTCCCGGCGCCGGGTAGGGCGACGGCCCGGGTGCCGGGTATCCGGTGGGCCCGGGACCGTACGGACTGCCCTGCCCCACAGGGGGATAAGGGCTGGGATACGGATTCATCGCGGGGCTGTTGGGGCCGGCGATGTAACCGGGGCCGGGCGGCGGCTGAAATGTCATGGGCAAATGATGGCACGGACCACAACGCCCGCGGCGCGGGCATTTCTGCTCCGACGCCGCGGGCGTTGAGTTCGGTTCTGCTACTGCGACAGCGGTGCCACCGGGGCGCCGTTGAGGCGACGCCAGGCGTAGACGGTGATCAGCGAGAGCAACGGGTAGGCCACCAGCAGGCCGACGCCACACACCAGGGCGCCCGCGAACGCCAGGACGACGGTCACCAGCCAGGTCAATGCCACCGGGCCGAAGTTGGCCTTGGCGAGCTCGAAGCTGGTCGTGACGCCGTCGATGCCCGACAGGTTGCGATCCAGCACGGCAACCGTGGTGAACATCAACATGATCGCCGCGATGATGCCCGGGATGATGCACAGGATCGTGCCGATACCGATGATGATCGACGACACCACCGAGGCGATGATGACGTTGCCGACCAGGCGCGGCCGGAAGAACGATCCGATCGTCACCGGGGCACCGTTGGCGACGTCGAGCATGCCGCCGATGTAGGCCGACTGGATCACCGCACCGATCACCACGCCCACGAGCGCGACGAGCGCGGAGACGAGAATGCCGGCGCCACCCATCGAGAAGCTGAAGCTGCCCGGCTCGGAGGTGTCCACCGTGGTGAACTCGCCCTGGATGAACTGGAAGACGAACTGCAGCACAACGTAGACGAGGCCGTACACCAGCGTGGGCACGATCAGCTCGAGCGGATGCTTGGTGAACTTGTTCCAGGCCCAGGAGAAGGCGTCGCCGACGCTGTACGGCGCGCCGCCGAAGCCCTGGCCACCGGCGGGCGGGTAGCCCGGGGCCGGGTACCCGGGCGGTGCGTAACCCCCCGGGGGCGGATAGCCACCGGACGGCGGGTAACCACCGGCGTCACCGGGAGGCGGCGGAGGCGGATAGCCGCCACCTTGAGGCGGGGGCGGGGGCGGATAACCGCCCTGCTGCGGCGGTGGAGGCGGAGGAAAGCCACCCGGCTGCGGCGGGGGGTAACTGCCGGGAGGCGGTGGAGGATAGCCGCCACCACCGGGCGGTGGCGGCGGGTAGCCGCCCTGCTGCGGCGCAGGCGGCGGCGGATATCCACCCTCTGGCGGCGGCGGGTAATTCCCGGGCGGGGGCGGTTGATCAGTCACGTCGAAAGCTCTCCTCATCTGCCGATAGCGCTCCGCGGACGGACGCTACTTTCTGCCAGCACCTAGATGTACAGACTGCTCCACAGGCAGATTACGCACCGTCAACCCGGTTTGACAGGTCAACACGAGCGCATTCGCTGCGGACAGAAGGACGTTCGGCGTCGCGGGCGTGGGTGGTGGCGGAGTTTGCCAGCCCGAGGCCAGCTCACCCTAACTGAGAAGTTGCTGGAGGCAAGGTATTCCACGCGTGCGGCGCCTCCGACGTGTCTAGTGCCGCGAGCCGCCCTCGGACAGGAACCCGAGCAGGTCGTGGCGGGTGAGCACGCCGACGGGCTTGCCCTCCTCGACGACCATGACCGCGTCGCAGTCCCGCAGAGATTT
Source organism: Mycolicibacterium senegalense (assembly GCF_019645875.1). GTDB lineage: Bacteria > Actinomycetota > Actinomycetes > Mycobacteriales > Mycobacteriaceae > Mycobacterium > Mycobacterium senegalense. Next base: position 4,646,667 of record NZ_CP081000.1, read on the forward strand.
CGCCGCCGTGGAAACCAACTCCCCCGCGCCGATCAGCGGCAACGGCGGGCTCATGTGTTCGGCTACCGCGTCGGCCAGCTTTGCCCGGCCCTCGAACACCGCGGACAGCAATTCCCGCTCGGACACGCTGCCTGCCACCTCGCCCGCCATCACCGGAGGCTCGGCGCCGACCACCGGCATCTGCGAGACGCCGTATTCGCGCAGGATGCCGATCGCGTCGCGCACGGTCTCCGACGGGTGGGTGTGCACCAGGTCGGGCAATGCGCCGGACTTGCCGCGCAGGACGTCGCCGACGGTCGACTGCTCGATCGACCCGTCGAGCCGGTTACGGAGGAACCCGTAGGACGACATCCATGCGTCGTTGAAAATCTTTGAGAGATAACCGCGTCCGCCGTCGGGGAGCAGCACCACGACCACCGAGTCCGGGCCGGCCTTGCGGGCCACCTCGAGCGCGGCCACCACCGCCATGCCGCAGGATCCACCGACCAGCAACGCTTCTTCGCGAGCCAACCGCCGGGTCATGTCGAACGAATCGGCGTCGGAGACGGCGATGATCTCGTCGGGAACCTCGGGATCGTAGGCCGACGGCCAGAAGTCCTCACCGACGCCTTCCACCAGGTATGGACGGCCGGTTCCGCCGGAGTACACCGAGCCCTCTGGATCGGCGCCGATGATCTTCACCTTCCCGTCCGACACCTCTTTGAGGTAGCGGCCGGTACCGGTGATGGTGCCGCCGGTGCCCACGCCGGCGACGAAGTGCGTGACGGTGCCGTCGGTGTCGGCCCAGATCTCCGGACCGGTCGTCTCGTAGTGGCTCTCCGGCCCCATCGGGTTGGAGTACTGGTCAGGCTTCCAGGCGCCGTCGATCTCCTCGACGAGGCGGTTGGAGACGCTGTAGTAGCTGTCCGGGTGGTCCGGCGGTACGGCCGTCGGGCACACCACTACTTCAGCGCCGTAGGCGCGCAACACATTCTGCTTGTCCTCGCTGACCTTGTCGGGGCAGACGAAGATGCACTTGTAGCCGCGGGTCTGGGCCACCAGGGCCAGGCCGACGCCGGTGTTGCCGGAGGTGGGTTCGACGATGGTGCCGCCGGGCTTGAGCTCCCCGCTGGCTTCGGCGGCCTCGATCATCTTGGCCGCGATGCGGTCCTTGGAGCTGCCGCCGGGGTTCAGGTACTCGATCTTGGCCAGGACCTTGCCCGAGCCTTCGGGGACAACCGAGTTCAGCTGAACCAGTGGGGTGTTGCCGATGAGCTCACTGATGTGCCTGGCGATGCGCATACGTCAATGGTCTCAGGCCCGCGAATCGCTTACCAGGTGGCCTCGCGAATGTACTCGCCGATCTGACGCAAAGAGCGCTTCGCTTCGGACACCAGCGGCGAGGCGAGCTGGAAAACATGCATTTGACCGGGCCAGATGCGGAGTTCGACGGGAACTCCCGCCGCGGCCAGCATGTGCGCGGCTTTCCGTGCATCGCTGAGCAGAGCCTCCGAGCCCGATGCGTGGATCAACGTGCGCGGCAGGCCGGGCTCGATGTGGTCGAGGGGCTCGTAGACCTGCTCACCCTTGCGGGCGGCCGCACGCTCGATGAGCTCGACGAGGGCATCGAAGGCCTTGGCCGGGAACATCGCGTCGGTGTGGATGTTGGGGTGGTTCGCCCGCGACTCGTTGTCGATCTCGAACAGCGGCGACATCGTCACCAGCGCCGCAGGCATCTCTCCCTCGTCGACCAGGCGCTCGGCCAGTGCCAACGACAGGTAGCCGCCCGCCGAGTCGCCGGCCAGCACGATCTGGTCCGGCTGGTAGCCGGTCAGCCGCAGCCAGCGGTAGGCGTCGTAACAGTCGTCGATCGCGGTGCCCACCGAGTGCTTGGGCACCATGCGGTAGTCGACGACCAGGACCGGGCTGTCGGCATATCCCGACAGCGCCGTGACGATCCCCGAGTGCGTGTTGGCGCCGCAGGCCAAAAACGCTCCGCCGTGCAGATAGAGGATGACGCTGCGTTTCCCATCGGCGGGCAGGACGCCGTCGGCCCGCACCAGCTGTGCGGTGCAGTTCGGCAGCGCGATGGTGGCCTTGATGGTTCCGGGCACCGGCCGGATCAGCCGGGCGGCGAAATTGACGAGCCCGAACGGCCACGGCAGATGCGGTACGTGGCTACCAATTGCCAAGGTGGGCTTGATTGTCAGCGTCGCCGCCAGCGAAGCCAATCGGCCCGCGAGGCTCGGCCCGTCCTCGACCACCTCGACGGGTGCGCCGTCGCTGACCGGAAACCTACGCCCGCGATAGGCCCTAGCTGGGCTTATGCCAGCGTGATGCGACCTGGATACCTTGCTCGGTGCGGTCATCGTCACCACTTCCTACGTCTTTGTAGTGCTAGGTGAGCTTCGTCACTCAGACAACCCGGGTAACTTAGCTTGACATCCGTAAACAGTTCAACAGTCAAATAAACTGAATTGATACCGGACTTGATACAGCACTGTGATCGCCACGCTGCGCCGCCACGCGGACAACCCGCCGGCTCCCCCTAGACTGATCATGTGGGCACATCGCGTCGGGCGACCATCGCCCTCGCCGCTGCGGCAACATTGGCCTCCACGGGGTCGGCCTATATCGGAGCACGCAACCTGCTGACCGGGCAGGCCACCAAGGCCCGGCAGGTCATCCCCAAATCGTGGGACATCCCGCCGCGGGCCGACGGTGTCTACCACCCGGGTGGCGGTCCGGTGCAGAAGTGGGAGCGCGGCGTCCCGTTCGATCTGCACCTGATGATCTTCGGCGATTCGACGGCGACCGGCTACGGCTGCCGGGTGGCCGACGAGGTACCCGGTGTATTGATCGCGCGCGGGGTGGCCGAGCAGTTCGACCAGCGAATCCGCTTGAGCACCAAGGCGATTGTCGGCGCGACCTCCAAAGGTCTGTCCGGCCAGATCGACGCCATGTTCGTGGCAGGGCCGCCGCCGGACGCCGCTGTGATCATGATCGGCGCCAATGACATCACCAAACCCAACGGCATCGGGCCGTCGGCACGCCGGCTCGGCGACGCGGTGCGTCGCCTGCGCGCGGCCGGGGCCGTCGTGGTGGTCGGCACCTGCCCGGACTTCGGGGTGGTCACCGCCATCCCGCAACCGTTGCGCGCCTTCACCCGCGCTCGCGGCCTGCGGCTGGCCCGCGCCCAGGCCACTGCCGTGCGCGCGGCAGGCGGGGTACCGGTGCCGTTCTCAGACCTGCTGGCCCCGGAGTTCTACAAGGCCCCTGAGCTGCTGTTCTCCGAAGACATGTTCCATCCGTCGGCGGCCGGCTATGCACTCGCGGCCAAGCAGCTGTTACCCGCGTTGTGCGGGGTGCTCGGCGAATGGGACGGCGACGAGGCCCTCGAAACCGGGTCTGCGGACGACAGCTCGTTGCTGAGCCGGTTGGGCGGCGTGAGCAGGCTGTGGCATCGCTCTACCGGGGTCCCCGCTCCCGTTGTGGTGACCGCGGGCTAGTTTCAACTGAGTTTTCTAAGCCATTCGATCTCCCAGGAGCCGTCATGCCTGAAGCCGTCATCGTTGCCACTGCCCGTTCGCCGATCGGCCGCGCCGGCAAGGGTTCCCTCGTCACCATGCGCCCCGACGATCTCGCCGCGCAGATGGTCAAGGCCGTCCTGGACAAGGTGCCTGCGCTGGATCCGCGCGAGATCGACGACCTGATCATGGGCTGTGGCCAGCCGGGCGGAAAGTCCGGCTTCAACATCGGCCGCACCGTCGCAGTCCAGTTGGGCTACGACTTCCTGCCCGGCACCACCGTCAACCGCTACTGCTCGTCTTCGCTGCAGAGCACCCGCATGGCCTTCCACGCCATCAAGGCCGGCGAGGGCCACGCGTTCATCTCCGCCGGCGTGGAGACCGTGTCGCAGTTCGCCAGCGGCAACGCCGACGGCTGGCCGGACACCAAGAACCCGCTGTACGCCGATGCCATGGCCCGCAGCGAGCAGGCCGCCACCGGCGCCGAGGAATGGCACGACCCGCGCGAGGACGGCCTGCTGCCCGACGTCTACCTCGCCATGGGCCAGACCGCCGAGAACGTCGCGCTGCACACCGGTGTCAGCCGCGAGGACCAGGACCACTGGGCGGTGCGTTCGCAAAACCGCGCCGAGGAGGCCATCAACAACGGCTTCTTCGCCCGTGAGATCACCCCGGTGACGCTGGCCGACGGCACCGTCGTCTCCACCGATGACGGCCCCCGCGCCGGCACCACCTACGAGAAGATCAGCCAGCTCAAGCCGGTCTTCCGTCCCAACGGCACCGTGACCGCCGGCAACGCCTGCCCGCTGAACGACGGCGCAGCCGCACTGGTCGTGATGAGCGATGTGCGGGCCAAGGAGCTGGGCCTGACCCCGCTGGCCCGCGTGGTGTCCACCGGCGTGTCCGGCCTGTCGCCCGAGATCATGGGCCTGGGCCCGATCGAGGCCGTCAAGAAGGCTCTGGCCAACGCCAAGATGACGATTGACGACATCGATCTCTACGAGATCAACGAGGCGTTCGCGGTGCAGGTGCTCGGCTCGGCCCGCGCGCTCGGCATGGACGAGGACAAGCTGAACGTTTCCGGTGGTGCCATCGCCCTGGGTCACCCGTTCGGCATGACCGGCGCCCGCATCACCGCCACGCTGCTGAACAACCTGCAGACCCATGACAAGACCTTCGGCATCGAGACCATGTGTGTCGGTGGCGGCCAGGGTATGGCGATGGTTGTGGAGCGCCTCTCGTAGTTTTTGCGCCCGGCGTGCACTCAGATCGCGATTTCAGGCGATTTCGCGATCTGAGTGCACCGTCGCGGCCCATACCCGGGCCACCCGTGCCAGGACATCGTCGGCCGAATGCCGTTTGGCGACTCTGACCCGAGTCCACCCGAGCTCATCGAGATGCTCTGAGCGAATGATGTCGTTGGCGAACTGCACGGGGTCTTTCCGATGATGGTCGCCGTCGTATTCCACGGCCAGTTTGTGGTCCTCCCACCCCATGTCCAGGTAGTACTGCCGACGCCCGTCGGCGCTCGTCACCGGAATCTGGGTGGTCGGCCTTGGATACCCTGCGCGAATCAGCAACAACCGCAACCAGGTTTCCTTCGGCGACTGGGCACCGGAGTCGTAGAGGCCCAATGCCGTGATGAGTTGACGCATGCCGCGAGCGCCCCGGTGCCTTGACGCGAAGGCCGCGGCGTCATCGGCACGGAGGCGTGTGGCGTTGCCGAGTGCGTCCAGCCGCGCGACCGCTTCGTCGAGTGGGCCACGCCGGCCGAGGTCGAATGCCGTTCGCAGCAACGAGGTGAAAGGCAGCCCCCGCCATACGATCACGTCATCGTCGTCGACCGTTCCTTTCAACGTGACGATGCCGCGTGGTGGCCGACGGTTGGACCAGATCAATTCGACGGGGTGCGCGTCATCGACATATTGCGCACCGTGCAGCGCGGATGCGGAAAGTCCCGCGATCACGCCCTGGCGATGCGACCACAACCAGGCCGCCGTCGCCCGCTCGTGCATCGTCATCTCTCGGCCACGGTCGGTGTACACGTCGGGGAACACCGCCACGAAAGGTCCACGGGGATTTCGCAACTCATGCTTGCGCACCGTCCCTGCCGCGACGGCCTCACTACCGAGGAACGGGGTGTGCATGCCTCACCCTTGCCCACCGAAACCCACTGTGGGTCGACCGGTTGACCAATTGGGGATGAAACGCGCGCTGTGGACAACCCTTCGCCGTCGAGCGTGCATTCAGATCGCGTTTTCGCGCGATTTCACGATCTGAGTGCACAGTCGACGCAAAAGAAAAAGGCGCCCGCAATCACAGACGCCTTTCTCGGGGCAGGGTTGCTAGTCGTTGTTGAAGTACGACAGCAACCGCAGGATCTCGATGTACAGCCAGACCAGGGTGACGGTCAGGCCCAGGGCGATGCCCCATGCGGCCTTCTCCGGCGCACCGGCGCGGATCATCTGGTCGGCGGCGTCGAAGTCGATCAGGAAGCTGAACGCGGCCAGGGCGATGCACAGCAGCGAGAAGCCGATGGCCAGCGGGCCACCATCGGTCAGCGGGGCATTGCCGGTGAAGATCGCGAACAGGATGTTCACGATGGCCAGCGCGACGACACCGAAGATGCCGGCGACGATCATGCGGGTCAGCTTGGGCGTCACGCGGATGGCGCCGGTCTTGTACACCACGAGCATGCCGAAGAAGACACCGAACGTGGCCACCACGGCCTGGAAGATCATCGCCGGTCCGCCGGTGGAGACGAGGTTGGCGAACAGGAACGATGCCGAGCCGACGAACAGGCCCTCGAACGCCGCATAGGACAGCACGATGGCCGGGTTGTCCTGCTTACGGCCGAAGGTGGCGATCAGGACGAGCACCAGACCACCGATGGAGCCGATGAAGAACGTCGGCATCATCAGCGCGGTGTTGGCCGAGACCAGGAAGTACGAGACGATGCCGACCAACGACACGATGGCCAGCGAGACGCCCGTCTTGGTGACGACGTCGTCGATGGTCAGCGGCCGGGAAACGCCGGTCTGCGGCTGCTGGAGGTACTCCGGCGCGTAGGGCTGCGCATGCACCTGCTGTGCACCGAAGCCGGCGGCTCCGGTACCGAATTGTGCGTATCCGCCCTGCGTCTTGGGCAGGCTGCGGAATACCGGGTTGCTGGTTTCGCGCACCGTCGGGTTCCTCTCCTATGAGATGTTCGGTAACGAACTACTGGCTCAACGATCGATGTTCCGGGCAGGTTCCCGTGGAGGCGAAGTAACTCCCAGGAAACTGACAGGTTCGATCTTGAGGCAAACCCTACCCGTAGCGCACGCTCCCTGGGGGCCCGAACTAGATTGCAAGTCGTGACAGAAAACGAGGACGTCCTAGTAAGTGTCCGCAACGGCGTCGGAATCCTCACGCTGAACCGGCCCAAGGCGATCAATTCGCTCAACGAGGCGATGGTCGCGGGCATCTCCGAGGCGCTTCACGCTTGGGAGAACGACGCCTCCGTCCACACCGTGCTCCTGACCGGTTCTGGCGAACGCGGCCTGTGCGCAGGCGGTGACGTCGTGGCGCTCTATCACAGCGCCCGTGCGGGCGGTGCCGACGCGCGCCGGTTCTGGTACGACGAGTACCTGCTCAACGCCTATATCGGCAGCTACCCGAAGCCGTATGTGGCGTTGATGGACGGCATCGTGATGGGCGGCGGCGTCGGCGTCGCGGCCCACGGCAACATCCGCATCGCCACCGACACGACCAAGATGGCCATGCCCGAGGTCGGTATCGGCTTCATTCCCGACGTCGGCGGCACCTATCTGCTGTCGCGTGCCCCGGGAGCGCTCGGCCTGCATGCCGCGCTCACCGGTGCGCCGTTCTCGGGAGCCGACGCGATCGCGATGGGCTTCGCCGATCACTACGTGCCGCACGACAAGTTGGCCGACTTCACGGAGTCCGTCATCGTCGCCGGTGTCCAGAACGCCTTGGCGACCTACGCCGTCGAGCCGCCTGCCAGCCCGCTGCTGGAGCAGCGCGCCTGGATCGACGAGTGCTACTCCGGCGACACCGTGGCCGACATCCTCGCCGCGCTCGCCGGCCACGACGCCGCCGCCGCCCAAGATGCCGCGAAGCTCATCGCCACCCGCTCCCCCATCGCCCTGTCGGTGACGTTGGAAGCGGTGCGCCGGGCAGCCAAGCTGGAGACACTGGAAGACGTGCTGCGCCAGGAATACCGGACCTCGTGCACGTCGGTGAAATCCCACGATTTCGTCGAGGGCATCCGGGCCCAGCTCGTCGACAAGGACCGCAACCCACAGTGGTCGCCCACCTCGATCGAAGCGGTCACCGCCGCCGACATCGAGGCCTACTTCGTTCCGGCAGACCCCGACCTGACCTTCCAGGAGGACAACAAATGAGTGAGTTCGAAACGATCCTGGTGACCCGCACCGGCCGGGTCGCCACCATCACACTGAACCGGCCCAAGGCGCTCAACGCGCTCAACAGCCAGGTGATGACCGAAGTGACCACGGCCGCAGCAGAACTCGACCGTGATTCCGGCGTGGGCGCCATCATCGTCACCGGTAACGAGAAGGCGTTCGCGGCCGGTGCCGACATCAAGGAGATGGCCGAGCTCTCCTTCGCCGACGTGTACGAGGCCGACTTCTTCGAGCTGTGGTCGAAGTTCGCGGCCACCCGCACCCCGACCATCGCCGCGGTCGCCGGATATGCCCTGGGCGGCGGCTGCGAGCTCGCGATGATGTGCGACATCCTGATCGCCGCGGATTCGGCGAAGTTCGGTCAGCCCGAGATCAAGCTGGGCGTGCTGCCCGGCATGGGTGGCAGCCAGCGGCTGACGCGGGCGATCGGCAAGGCCAAGGCGATGGACCTGATCCTGACCGGTCGGACCATCGATGCGGTCGAGGCCGAGCGCGCCGGCCTGGTTTCCCGCTTGGTGCCTGCGGATTCGCTGATCGACGAGGCCCTGGCAGTGGCCGAGACCATCGCCGGGATGTCGCTGTCGGCCTCGCGGATGGCCAAGGAAGCGGTCAACCGCGCTTTCGAGTCCAGCCTGGCCGAGGGACTGCTCTACGAGCGCAGGCTGTTCCACTCGGCGTTCGCCACGGCCGACCAGAAGGAAGGCATGGCGGCGTTCTCGGAGAAGCGCGCCGCCAACTTCACCCATCGCTAAAGTCGACGGGTGACCGACGCCGCCATAGCCGACGAAACCGCACCACCGCCGGTCGCCCCGGCGGCCAGACCCGACTGGTGGGTCCGGCACTACACGTTCTTCGGGACTGCGGTGGGCCTGGTGTTCATCTGGTTCTCGCTGACCCCGTCGCTGCTACCACGCGGCCCGTTGTTCCAGGGGCTGGTCAGCGGCGGGGCCGGCGCGATCGGTTATGGGATCGGCGTTTTCGGGGTGTGGCTGGTGCGCTACATGCGTTCCGCTCAGACCAGCCCGAAGGCCCCGAAGTGGGCCTGGGTGACGCTGGTCGTCGTCGGGATCATCGGCCAGGTCCTGATGATCATCTACTTCCATGTCTGGCAGGACGAGGTCCGCGACTTCATGGGCGTGCCGCGGCTGACGTTCTGGGATCACCCGCTGACCGCGGTGCTGTCCATCGTGGTGCTGTTCGTGTTCGTCGAGATCGGGCAGTTGGTGGGCAAGCTGGTCCGGTTCCTGGTGCGCCAGCTCAATCGGTTTGCGCCGCCGCGGGTTTCGGCGGTTGTCGTGGTGATCCTGCTGTTGGCATTGACCATCGCACTGCTCAACGGCGTGGTGGCCCGGGTCGCGATGGACAAGATCAACCGCACGTTCTCCGCGGTCAACGACGAGACCAGCCCTGACTTCGCCGCTCCCACCTCCCGGTTGCGATCGGGGGGCCCGGAGTCTTTGGACAGCTGGGAGTCCCTGGGGCATCAGGGCCGGGTGTTCGTGTCGGCCGGCCCTACCGTGCAACAACTTTCACAGTTCAACGGCAAGCCGGCGGTCGAGCCGATCCGCGCCTATGCGGGCCTGCATTCGGCTGACGGCATCAAGGCCACTGCGGCCGTGGCCGCCAGGGAGCTGGAGCGCACCGGCGGCCTGGACCGGGCCGTGGTCGCGGTGGCCACCACCACCGGGACCGGGTGGATCAACGAGGCGGAGGCCTCGGCGCTGGAGTACATGTACAACGGCAACACCGCGATCGTGAGCATGCAGTACTCGTTCCTGCCGAGCTGGCTGTCGTTCCTGGTGGACAAGGAGAACGCGCGTCAGGCCGGGCAGGCCTTGTTCGAGGCCGTCGACGCGCTGGTGAAGCAACGGCCGGAGGGCAAGCGGCCCAAGCTGGTGGTTTTCGGTGAGAGCCTGGGATCGTTCGGCGGCGAGGCCCCGTTCCTGGCGCTCAACAACCTCGTCGCCCGCACCGACGGCGCGTTGTTCTCCGGGCCGACGTTCCAGAACACCATCTGGACGACGCTCACCCGGGAGCGCGACGCCGGTTCGCCGGAGTGGCTGCCGATCTACGACAAGGGCGAGAACGTGCGGTTCGCCGCCGAGGCCCGCAACTTGGAGCGGCCCGCCGATCCATGGGGCCATCCGCGCGCGGTGTACCTACAGCACGCCTCCGATCCGATCGCCTGGTGGAACACGGATCTGCTGTTCGCCGAACCTGATTGGCTCAAAGAGCCGCGTGGCTACGACGTATCCGGGCGGATGCAGTGGATCCCGATCGTGACGTTCCTGCAGGTGTCGGCGGACATGGCGGTGGCGGTCGACGTGCCCGACGGGCACGGCCATGTCTACGTCAAGGACGTCGCCGATGCCTGGGCGGCGGTGATGCAGCCGCCGGGCTGGACGCCGGAGAAGACCGAGAAGCTGCGGCCGCTGCTGAGTAGCAACGAGAACGCCTGAGCGCAGGGGTCACACGTGGCCGGCGGCCACCAATGCGTGGTAGCCGCCGACGACGTCGGTGGACCGGTGCAGACCGAGGTCGATCAGCGAGGCGGCAGCCAGGCTCGAGGTGTAGCCCTCCGAGCACAAGATCACCCAGTAGACGTCGTCGTCGACGGCCTGCGGGATTCGCGCGTCGCTGGTCGGATCGCAGCGCCACTCCAGCACGTTGCGCTCGATGACCAGCGCCCCGGGTACCGAGCCCTCGGCGGCACGTTGGGCGGCCGGCCGGATGTCGACCAGCACGGCGCCGTCGTCCAGGGCGGCGGGCAGGTCTGAGGCGGGCAGCCGGTGCAGCCGGGCGCGGGCCTGTTCCAGCACGGTGTCGATGCGGCTCATGGTTATCCCTCCGGCGCGTCGGTGAGTTCGGTTCGATTGCGGCGCAAGGTGTTCTGCGGCGTCACCTCGTAGTAGGACATCGCGGTCAGCGGCGGCGAATAGGCGTGCACGCTCAGCGTCGGGCCGGTCACCGTGACCGGAGCGGGCGCATGCACAACGTCGTGTACCCAGCCGAGGGGAAACGCCGCCTGGTCGCCTGCGGTGAGCCGGCGCTGCCGCAACAGCGCACCGTCCCAACGGGTTTCACGCAAAGCTCCGGATACCACGGTGAGGGCACCCAGGGATCCGCCGTGGTCGTGCAGTTCGGTCGACTTGTCGGGCACCCAGCTGATCAGCCAGACCTCGACCTCGTCGTCCCCGGACAACCGGGTGTACCACCGATCGTCTTCCGGCAGCCCTCTCAGCAGCCGGTCGTAGCGGCCGGACAGCACGTCGTCGGCGGCGCGGTCGGTGGTGTGCAGCAAGTCGGGAAGGCGGAGCCGGGTGGGCGCGGAGACGGCAGGAACGGGTGCAAGCGTGGACAACATGAGTGAAGCTCCAGGAATGACGGCGGATCAGGGCAGACGGGCGCGCTAGCGAGCCCGACAACACTCCTGGAATCCGGTTCGTTCCGTCACGGCCGCCAGTGTTGCATAGATTGGCGGCATGCGCTGTTACACGTGGACCACACGCCTGACCGCCGGAGCTCTCACCGCCGCCGGCTTGAGCCTGCTGATCGGATGCTCGACAGACGCCGGCAAGGACCAGTCCGGGGCATCCACGTCACCGTCCCCGCAGGCGACGACGACCACGGAGGCGCCGACCCCGACGGCCAAGCCCGGTGAGGTCGCGACGTCGCCCGGCGGGGTCACGACCGCCGTCGGCGCCGATGCACAGTCCACCGAAGAGGAGTATTTCCAGGCCTGTCATGCCGCCAAGCTGTGGATGCAGGCCAAGGGCGGTGACCTCAAGGCGCAGATCGAGCCGTACCTGGCGAGTGTGCAGGCGCCCGACGCGGCTCCCGGACCGGGCACCTATAACGTGCCGTGGGCGCAGCTGGAGCCGGGCCGTCAGGCCGCCGTCATCGTGGCTGCGCGGGCCGCCGCCGACGACCTCTGCAGCTAGTTCGAATCACGCTGCGGCGAATCCCCCGGTTGGCCGTCTTGGGCGGCCACCCAGGCGCGGCCCCGCTCGACGGCGACGTCGAGCGCGCCGAAGACCCGGTCGGACGCCGCCACGACGCTGTCGTCGCCGAGTAGGTCGTCGAGGCCACCGCGCCGCAGCACCTCTGCGGTGCCGGGGTTGACCCCGGCGATGATCAGCCGCCCGTTGTTGGCGGTCAGTTGGCCGGCCCATCGGCGCAGCGCCTTGATGGTCACCGATGACGGCACGTCAGGCAGTGATCGCAGGCTGAGCACCACGACGGCGTTCGTGGTGCCTTCGGCTCGCGGCCAGGTCTCGTCGATTCGGGCCACCTCGGCGAACAGGCCGACTCCGGCGTAGTGCAACACGGTGACGTCGTTGCTGGCACACCGTTCCGGGACGGGCGCCTGCTGCCAGCCCCCACCGGGCGCCGGGGTCAGCGCCATAAGTTGCGCGGCCTCGGCGGCCTTGGCGCAGTAGAGCACCAGTGAGGTGATCACGCCGATGAGGATCGCGGTGTGCAGTGGCAGCTGCGTGGTGGCGGCGAAGGTGACCAGCATCGCCACCGCCGACAGCGGCGCGACCCGCAGCACCAGTTTGATGTCGGGCAGCCGGCCGACAACGAGCTCGGCACCGATCACCAGGATCAGCCCGCCGATCACCGGCATCGGGATGATCTCGGCGGCCGAGCCGGCGACCAATACCAGCACGGCCAGCCACAGCCCGGCGAAGATGCCGGCCCACCTGGTCTGGGCGCCGGCCGAGGTGGCCACCCCGGTGCGGGACAGCGAGCCGCCGGCCGGCAGCGCGCCGAACATGCCACCCGCCACGTTCGCCGCACCCTGGGCCAGGAAATCTCCGTTCATATTGGTGCGGCTGCCGTCAGGGTTGGGCACGGCGGCAGAGATACCCGCGGCCTGGGCCAGCGCGACGAGTGCCACCGCCACGCCGCCGACGAGCAGCTCGGGCATCGCGGCGAAGTTCGGAACCGTAACCGGGGGAAGCGCATTCGCGATAGACGCGATGTCGCCCACGGTTTCGACGTCGATGTGGGCCACGGCCACCACAGCGGTGACCACGACGAGGGCCAGCAGCGTCGCGAACGATTCGAGCGGCTTGATGAAGTGAAACACCGCCCAAACCGCGACGGTGCCCAGCGCTACGGCGACGGCAGGCGTGTGCCATAGACCGATGTGCGCCAGCGAGTCGATGAATTTGCCAATGGTGTTGCCGCTCTGCGGTTTGTAGCCGGTGGCGTCACCGAGCACACCGGCCACGATCTGCAGGGCGATGCCGGTGGAAAAGCCGGTCATCACCGCGTTGGAGACGAAGTTCATGATCGAGCCGAACCGCAGCAGGCCGAAGAGCAGCATGACCGCACCGACCACGACGGCGAGGGCCGCGACGTTGGCGGGGTCGGCCGGATCGAGCCCGGCCTCCTTGAGCACGCTGCGCGACGTCAGGGCGATGGCGCTGGTCAGTGTGGTCACCATGAGCACGGTGCGGGCGAACAGCGACCCGATGATGCCCGGCACGATGCCGGCATAGATGCCGGTGACGGGATTGAAGCCGCCGATACTGGCGTAGGCCATACCTTCGGGGATGGAGAACAGGCCCGTGACCAGTCCGGAGATGACGTCACGAGGCTTGGGCCGGCCCAGTTTCCGAGCGAATGTTGGCGTACCCACGGAATCAACCCTCGCACGAATGTGACCGCCGTGGGCGATACTGCGAATGTGCGCGCGCCGGGAATTCTTCCGTATCAGCGGGAGTGGCTACGCGCCGACGTAGTCGCCGGCCTGGCCGCCGGTGCCGTGATCATCCCGCAGGCCATGGCGTACGCGACCGTGGCTCACATGCCGGTCCAGTTCGGCCTGTACACCTGCATGCTGCCGTTGGTGGTCTACGCGTTCATCGGCGGCTCGCGCACCACCAGCGTCACCACCACGTCCACCATCGCGACACTGAGCGCTTCGACCATGGTCGGGGCGGGGATCGCGGCGGGATCACGCGATGCGCAGGCACATCTGGTCACCTTGACGCTGCTGGTCGGCGCCTTCCTGCTGGCGGCGCGGCTGCTGCGACTCGGCGCGATCATCGAGAACATCAACGAGGCGACGCTGCTCGGGCTCAAGGCCGGTGTCGGGCTGACGGTCGCCGCAGCGCAGATACCCAAACTCTTTGGCGTGGAGGATAATCCGCACGCCACCGGGTTCTTCCACATTCTGTGGTCGGCGCTGCGTCAACTCGGCCAGGCGAACATCGCCACCGTGCTGCTGTCCGTCGTCACCATCACCCTGCTCCTGCTGATCGGCAAGTTCGCCCCGTTGGTTCCGGGCCCGCTGGTCGTGGTGGCGCTGGGAATCGGGCTGGCGGCCTTCGGCGGGTTGCCGTCGATGGGTGTCGCGTTGATCCCCGAGGTCCCGCAGGGCATTCCGCTGCCCGCGTTGCCTGCGCTCGACCATGTCGGGCACCTCGTTCCCGGCGCGCTGGCCATCGCGATGATGGCGTTTCTGGAGACCGTCGCTGTCGCCCGTGGGGTGCGCAGGCCCGAGGAGCCTCAGATCGACGCCGACCGCGAGCTGTCCGCCAACGGCATTGCCGCATTGGTGAGTTCGTTCTTCCACGCGCTGCCGCCGGCCGGTGGGTTCTCGCAGACCGGGATGAACCTGCGTACCGGGGCCCGCTCGCAGGTCTGCGGCCTGGTCACCGCGGCACTGGCGGTGCTGGTCGCGATGTTCCTGGCGCCGGTGCTCTCCGAACTGCCGCAGGCCACGCTCGGCGCCATGGTATTGGTTGCCGTTCTGGGACTCATCGACATCGGCGCGCTGCAGCGTTTGTACCGGTTCGACAAGCTGGAGTTCAGCCTGGCCGCCATCGTCGGCGTCTTCGGTCTGACGGTCGGCCTGCTTCCCGCGGTGGCGGCCGGGGTGCTGCTCACGCTGTATTTCGTGCTGCGAGAAGCCAACCGCGCCCATGTCGTGCAGGTCGGCACCCAACCGTTGACGCTTCGCTTCGAACTCGGCCTGTACACCGCGAACCTGCGGGCCAACGTCGACGCGGTGCTCACGAAGGTCGCCGCTTGCGAGCCCCGGCCGGACCTGGTGATCCTCGACCTGTCCCGGCTGCCCTGGCTGACCTCGACGATCCTGGACGGCCTGCGGGATCTGGAAATCCAACTCGGCGGCATCGAGGTGCGTTACACCGGTCTGCGTGACGACCTGCATCAGATGGCACGACGATGGCCGTGGTGGCAGGAGGTGGAACGCCAGGGCCGGTACGTCGACCCGGTGTGATTCAGAATGGAGGTATGCGTGTCGCTCTGGCCCTCGGCAGTGGTGGGGCTCGCGGCTACGCGCACATCGGGGTGATCGACGAGCTGCATGACCGCGGTTACGAGGTCGTCGGGGTTTCCGGGTCATCGATGGGCGCGCTGGTCGGCGGGTTGCATGCGGCCGGCAAGCTCGACGAGTTCGCCGATTGGGCACGGACTTTGACTCAGCGGGCGGTGTTGCGGCTGTTGGACCCGTCGATCACCGCGGCCGGGATCCTGCGTGCCGAGAAGATTCTCGATGCGGTCCGCGACATCATCGGAGAAGCCACGATCGAAGAGCTGCCGATCCCCTACACCGCGGTGGCGACAGATCTGATCACCGGGAAATCGGTGTGGTTGCAACGCGGCCCGCTCGACGCGGCGATCCGGGCGTCGATCGCCATTCCCGGCGTGATCGCTCCCCACGTGCTCAACGGCCGGTTACTCGGCGACGGCGGCATCCTCGACCCGCTGCCCATGGCGCCGATCGCCGCGGTCAACGCCGATCTCACCATCGCGGTCAGCTTGGCCGGCGGTGATCCGGGGACTGCGGCCGCCCCGGGCGACCCGGAGCGGCGGCCGACCAGCGAATGGCTCAACCGCATGATGCGCAGCACCTCGGCGGTGCTGGACACGGCGTCGGTGCGGGCCGTGCTGGACCGTCCGACCGCCCGCGCGGTGTTGAGCCGGTTCGGGGCGGCGCTCCCGCCCGAGGACAGTTCCGAACTCGACGAGGCCGGGCAGGCCGATCAGGTCGACGTGCCCGCCGACGCCGCGGGTGGGGCGGATCCCGAAGTGCCGGAGCCGGCCGATGTGCCCAAGCTGGGCAGCTTCGAGGTGATGAATCGCACCATCGACATCGCCCAGGCCGCACTGGCCCGGCACACCTTGGCGGCGTATCCGCCCGACCTGCTGATCGAGGTGCCGCGCACGGTGTGCCGGAGCCTGGAATTTCACCGCGCCGCCGAGGTCATCGACATCGGCCGAGAGCTGACTGCCCGCGCGCTCGACGGCTGAGTTTCAGCCCACGTTTCAGCCCAACAGGAACGCGGCGACCTCGGCCGCCACCCGACGACCTTGAGCCCGCCCGGCCAGCGCCGAGGGCACCCGGCACGCCGGGTCGAGCGGATTCTTGCCGAACGCGACGAGAGCGTCGTCGTCGGCGAAGATCCCGAACGAGCGTCCGTCGAAGCCGTCGACCTCCTCGGCCGCGCCGGTGCCGAACGGCGACGGTGTCGAGCGGCCCTGTGGCACCAGGGCGACGGCGGTGTCGCAGTCGGCGGCCAGCGCCATGTTGACCGCGCTGCCGATACCGCCGTCCATGAACCGTCGACCACCGATATTCACGACCGGCCATACCGCGGGCACCGCGCAGCTGGCGGCGACGGCATCGACCAGCGACACCCCGGAATCGCGGTCCAGCGTCACCAGCTCGCCCGTGTCGATGTCGATTGCCGAGATCCGCAGCTCCCGGTCGGGCCAGTCGTGCGACGGCAGCCGCGCCTCGATCACCTTGCGCCGCACCGAGGGGTCGACGGTGGCGGTGCTCGCGGCCACCGCGCCGATGCCTTGCAGCTTCTGGGCTTTGGTGGTGTTGGGCTTCAGCATGGCTTTGACGAACAGGTCGGTGACGTTGTCGATGCTGACACCCGGCTCGAGTTCGGCAGATACGGCGCCGACTTGGCGCTCGAACAGTTCCGCCAACCGCAGGCCACTGCCGAGCTGCGCGGACACTGTCGATCCCGCCGACGTACCCACCAGCACGTCGGAACCGAGCAGCGCGTCGGCAGTCTCAAGAGATTCGTCGGCGATGCCTTGCAGGATCCCGGTCTCCCAGGCGATGCCTGCGATACCTCCCCCGGCGAGCACCAGTGCACGTTTGGATGTCACGAAGGTCGAGTGTGCCAGGGCTACCCGTGCTGCGACGCCGCAGCCTTGGCGCTCAGATCCTCTCGGTGCAGCAGGTGGCGCGGTGGCTTCGGGAATGCGACCCGGGTGTCGATCCGCAGGTCCGGGTCGACGTGCACCAACTCGCCGGGTGCGATGGGTCGCCAATCCTCATCGTCCATGGGCTCGCTGGCGAACACCACCGACGGCTGCGTGGTCAGCTGGTCCGACTCGGCACGGATTCGCGGGCTGCGCAGCCGCAGGCGCCGCTGCGACGGGCGTCGGCGGTCGAGCATGTAGAGGTCATGAGTGTCGGGGTAGCGCAGGGCCCACATGTCGGTGGCGGTGCTGAGCAGCAGGTTGACGGCATAGATCGCTACGTTGTCGGCCAGCCAGCCCACGGCTTCGACGATGCCCGCACCGATGTCGCCGCCGCGCGCCCGCGCGGATGCGGTGATGAGCGCGAACACTCGCTCGGAGTCGGTCTGTCCCTTCACCAGGTCTGCCACTGCCAGTTCACGGATCCGGTCGTCGAGGACATCGAGCCCCTCGACCACACCGTTGTGCGCGAAGATCCGGCCGTCCTGGAGAAAAGGATGGGTGTTCACCGGGTCCAGCGATCCCGTCGACGCGTAGCGGACGTGTGCGATGAACGTCGTCGCGGTGACATCGTGTGCTTCCGTGGCGAATTCGGAATCCTGCCAGGCCGCTACGGGCTCTTTGTGTATCACCGGCAGACCGTCGGGCCCGAATACGCCGAGGCCGGTGCCGTCGGGGTTACGCCGGCTCTGCTCGGCCAGGTTGTCGGGCGCATCGAGCAGCCAGAAGGTCGCCGGCACCAGTTGGCGGCCGGCGTGTAGGCCGAACAATCGGCACATGACCTCAACGCACCCGATGAAGTGCCATGATGCGGATAGTAACCGGTGAGACGAGGAGAATGCGATGACGGGCACCATGCGGGCACAACGCTTCTACACCGACACCAAAAGAGTTGTGGTGGAAGATGTTCCGATCCCCGAGCCGGGTCCGGGTGAGGTGCTGGTCAAGGTCGCGTTCTGCGGCATCTGTCATTCCGACCTGAGCCTGATCAACGGGACGTTCCCGGCGCAGGCACCGGTGGTGACGCAGGGCCATGAGGCCTCGGGCACCATCGCCGAGCTCGGCCCGGGCGTAACCGGCTGGGCCGAGGGCGACCGCGTCATCGTCGCGGCGGGTCGGCCGTGTCTGGAGTGCCCCAACTGCCGGCGCGGCGACATCGCCAACTGCATGCGAATCCGGTTGATGGCCTTCGCCTACGACGGCGCGTGGGCGGAGTACACCCTGGCCCAGGCGGTCGGGCTGACCCGGGTTCCCGACAACGTCCCGCTGGAGCAGGCCGCGATCCTCGCCGATGCGGTGTCGACGCCGTACGGCGCGGTAGTGCGCACCGGCAAGGTCGGCATCGGTGAGTCGGTCGGGGTGTGGGGTCTCGGTGGCGTCGGCACGCACATCGTGCAACTCGCCCGCCTGGTCGGCGCCGTGCCGGTGGTCGCCGTCGACATCAAACCCGAGGTGCTGGAGCGGGCATTGGAGCTCGGCGCCGATTACGCGTTCGACGCCGGTGACGCGCAATTGGGCGAAAAGATCGCCGAGGTCACCGGGGGTCGCGGGCTGGATGTGGCGTTCGACGCGGTGGGGCTCAAGTCGACGTTCGAGCAGGCCCTGGGCCAGCTGACGGTAGGCGGCCGGTTGGTCGCGGTCGGGATGAGCGCTCAGGAGCCGACCATCGGCCCGACGTCGATGTTCGGCCTGACCCAGAAGCAGGTGCTCGGCCACCTGGGTTATCAGAACGTCGACATCTCCACGCTGGCGACGCTGGTCTCATTGGGCAGGCTCGACCTGTCCCGCTCGATCAGCGAGATCGTCTCGCTGGAGGATATCGCCCTCGGGATCGACAAGCTGGAGCGCCAGGAGGGCAACCCGATACGGATCCTGGTGCGCCCCTGAGGCTTATGCGCCGGCGAGTTTGGGCGCGGCCTTCCCGCTGATGAGTGGGAGATCCGGGTAGGTGACCACGCCGGGCGCGGCGGCACATACGGCGGGCACCGAGTTGACGCAGTGCGCGGCGGTGGCGACGACGCCCGACTCGGGACCGTCCTCGCCGGCCTCGGACTGGAATCCTTTGATGATGACGGTGAAGTCCGGGTTGCCGCGGACCTCCATCTCGTACCGCTGCCCGGCCGGGCCGAAAGTCCATGCGGGGTCAAGGTTTTCCTCACCCATCAGCCAGTTCACCGTGACCCGGACGACAGGTTCGCCGTCGACGAGCGCCTCCCAGTGAAACTTTCGGCCGGCGACCTGGCCGGGTTCGATCACGCCGATCGGCGAGTCGATGGGCGCGGTGGCGACGGCGATCTCCTGTGTGGCGCGGATCCGCGGGTCGATCTTGAAGCCGACGTGGTCGACGACCATCTTGACGGCCTGGATGAAGCCACCGTCGAGCATCTTCTGCATCGGCCCGCTCAGTGCGGTGTCGGGTGTTCCGCCGAAACCCATCACGTGGCGCACCACGTCCGGTGCGTCGTAGGTGCGCAGGTCGGAAAACTCCTCGGCGCGAACGAATGTCACTCCGGTGGCCATCGCCGAGAACACCAGCGGGAACTTCTCGCTGATCCCGCCGGGGGCGATGCCGGTGCCGTGCAGCGTCGCATTGCCCTCCAGTGCGGCTTCCCGCATCGGCGCGGCCTGCTTCTCGCTGGGGTACAGCCAGCCGACGGGGGTGATGACGTTCTTGCCCGAGCGCAGCAGCGCCGCGACCTCGTCGGGGTTGGGGATCAGCGGCGAGTAGATCACCGCGTCGGCGTCGAGCGCCAGGATCTCCTCGGTGCTGCTGGTGGCGGTGACGCCGATGGGTTCGGTGCCGATGATCTCGCCGACGTCCTTGCCGTTCTTGACGTCGGAGTACACCCGGCAGCCGGCGAGTTCGAGGTCAGGGTGCTCGAGGACGCCCTTGATGGCGGCGACGCCGACTCCGCCGGTTGCCCACTGCACCACTTTGAGCGTCAAGACCCCTCCTCGGCGAAACTAGAACACGTTCTACTGGTCTACACCACCGACCTCGTCAGCGGAAGTACGTGCGCACACAACTCCAGCTGAAGACGGTTGACGCGATTTCGCCATGAAGTATGTTCCGTTGCATGGCTAACAAAGTGTTCGTCGTCGGTGTGGGGATGACGAAGTTCGAGAAACCGGGACGTCGCGAGGGTTGGGACTACCCGGACATGGCGCGCGAGTCGGGCACCAAGGCACTCGAGGACGCCGGTATCTCCTACGACCAGGTGCAGCAGGGCTACGTCGGGTACTGCTCGGGTGATTCCACTTCGGGTCAGCGGGCGCTCTACGAGCTGGGCATGACCGGCATCCCGATCGTCAACGTCAACAACAACTGTTCCACCGGTTCGACCGCGCTTTACCTTGCCGCGCAAGCGATTCGCGGCGGCCTGGCCGATTGCACCATCGCGCTGGGCTTCGAGAAGATGCAGCCCGGCTCGCTTCAGGCGGGTGCGCAGGACCGCGAATCCCCGCTGGGCAAACACGTCAAGGCCCTGGCCGAGATCGACGAGTTCGCCTTCCCCGTCGCGCCGTGGATGTTCGGCGCCGCCGGCCGCGAGCACATGAAGAAGTACGGCACCACCGCCGAGCATTTCGCGAAGATCGGCTACAAAAACCACAAGCACTCGGTGAACAACCCGTATGCGCAGTTCCAGGACGAGTACACCCTCGACGACATCCTGGCCGCCAAGATGATCTCCGATCCGCTGACCAAGCTGCAGTGCTCCCCCACCTCGGACGGGTCGGGTGCGGCGATCGTGGCCAGCGAGGCGTTCGTCGACAAGCACGGCCTGGCCGGCCAGGCGGTCGAGATCGTCGGGCAGGCGATGACCACCGACTTCGCCTCGACCTTCGACGGCAGCGCCGCCAACATCATCGGCTACGACATGAATGTCCAAGCCGCACAGCAGGTCTACGCACAGTCCGGCCTGGGTCCCGAGGACTTCCAGGTCATCGAGTTGCACGACTGCTTCTCCGCCAACGAGCTGCTGCTGTACGAAGCCCTCGGCCTGTGCGGCGAGGGTGAGGCTCCGCGGCTGATCGACGACAACGACACCACCTACGGCGGTCGCTGGGTGGTCAACCCGTCCGGCGGGCTGATCTCCAAGGGCCACCCGCTGGGCGCGACGGGCCTGGCCCAGTGCTCCGAGCTGACCTGGCAGTTGCGCGGCACCGCCGACAAGCGCCAGGTCGACGGAGTCACCGCCGCCCTGCAGCACAACATCGGCCTCGGCGGCGCCGCCGTCGTGACGGCCTACCAGCGCGCCGAGCGGTAACCGTTCTTCCGCCGAGCAGACGCATATGTACCCAAACTCCCGGCGTGTCGGGTACATATGTGTCTGCTCACGGGAGGACTCAGCCCGTCAACATCGCGTCGGCCGGCGTACTAGAGCGTGATCACCTCATAGGCGCCGTCGGCGTGACGGGCCCGGATGGTCTTCTTGTCGTACTTGCCCACGCTGGTGCGCGGTACCTGCTCGATGAACGTCCACCGCTCGGGCAGCCACCAGCGGACCACCTTGTCCGCCAGGAACTCCCGTAGTTCGGCCGGCTCCGCTGACGCCCCCTCGTTCAGCACCACCACTGCCAGCGGACGTTCCTGCCAGCGTTCGTCGGGCACCCCCACCACGGCGGCCTCCAGCACCGCCGGGTGGGCGATGAGGTGGTTCTCCAGTTCCACCGAGGAGATCCACTCGCCGCCGGATTTGATGACGTCCTTGGCCCGGTCGGTCAGGGTCACATAGCCCTGCGGATCGATCACGCCGACGTCCCCGGTGCGCAGCCAACCGCTGTCGAACTTCTCCGAGTCGCGGTCCAGGTAGTAGGACCCGGTGATCCACGGCCCGCGCACCTCCAACTCACCGACGGCGTCGCCGTCGCCGGGCAGCGGGGCTCCTTCGTCGTCGACGATGCGCACCTCCACGCCGCACATCGGGCGGCCCTGGCTGACCCGCATCTGCCAGCCACGTTCCTCGGTAACTCCGGGCAACGGCTTGGCGACGGTGGCCAGCGGCGAGGTCTCGGTCATCCCCCAGGCCTGCTGGATGTACACGCCGTACCGTTCCTGGAACTCCTGCATCAAGGACAACGGCACCGCCGAACCGCCGCACGCGACCAGTCGCAGCGACGAAACGTCATGTCCCGGTTCCTTTTCCAAGCGGTGCACGACGTCGTTCCAGATGGTCGGCACGGCACCGGCCAGCGTCGGGCGCTGCGATTCGATCAGGTCGATCAACGAGGCACCGTCCATGAACCGGTCGGGCATCACCAGGTTGGCGCCGGCCATCAGCGCCGCGTAGGGCAGCCCCCAGGCATTGGCGTGGAACATCGGCACGATCGGCAGCACCGAGTCGCTGCAGCTGACGTCGAGCGCATTGCCCGTGCAGGTGTTCAACGCGTGCAGATAACTCGAGCGGTGGCTGTACACCACACCTTTCGGGTTTCCCGTGGTGCCGCTGGTGTAACACATTGCCGCCGCGGAGTTTTCGTCGACCTCCGGCCAGTCGAACTCTTCTGGGTGCCCGGCCAGCAGCTCGTCCCAGTGCTCGACGGTCACGCCTTTCAACGCGCTCACGTCGCCTTCGCCGACCACGATCACGGTGTGCACGGTTTCCAGCAGCGGCAGCACGGGGGCCAGCAGCGGCACCAGGGAGGCGTCGGCGATCACCACGTTGTCGGCGGCCTCGTTGGCGATGTAGGCGATCTGCTCGGGCGAGAGCCGGATGTTCAGGGTGTGCAGTACCGCGCCCATCGCGGGCACGGCGAGATAGGCGGCGAGGTGTTCGGTGTTGTTCCACATGAACGTGCCGACGCGCTGGTCGCCGTCGATGCCGAGCCGACGCAGGGCGTGCGCCAGCTGGGCCGCCTGCCCACCCAGCTCCCGGTAGCTGATCGTGCGGTAGCGGCCCTGGCCGCAGGCGGTGGTCACGGTCCGGTCCCCGTTGACACCGCAGGCGTGTCGCAGGATCGCGGTGATCGTCAACGGCCAGTTCTGCATCGTGCTCTTCACGGGCGCGATGGTATGCGCTCGCCGACCGGCGCCGGCGGGAACGATTCGAATTCCCCGAACGATGTACGTAGGGGAAGATGGACAGGTAACGACGGAAGGACGTGCCGATGCGCGTGAAATGGTCCCTGCTGGCAGTCACGGTGGCTGTGTTCGGGGCAATCGGCGCGTCGTCTGCCGTGGCGTCGGCCGAGACGGCGCAGGAGACCATCGACCGCCTGCAGTCCGAGGGGTACACCGTCACCATCGACAAGATCGGCACCGCACCGCTGGACCACTGCACTGTGACCAGCGTGCGCAATCCCCAGCAGGTCAGCCAATTGGTGCCGTATGTCGGGCCCGGTCTCGGTGGCGACCGGATCCTGGTGCCGTCGGTCACCAGCCGCACCGTGTCGGTGTCGCTGAACTGCCAGCGCTGAAACTTACTTCGAGCAGTCCAGTGACACCGTGATGGTGCGTCGCACCACCACGGGTACCAGGTCGAATTCCTTCGCGCCGTTCTTGCCGAACCGTTCGACCCGGATCAGCTTGGTCTGGGACTGTGGGTTGCGGACGCTGGTGACGATGCACTGATCGAGTGGGGCGCTGCCCACCCGGTCGATGTTGACGTAGTAGCCCTCGGCTTCCAGTAACCCGATGGTCTCGACCGCCGAGTCGGCAGAGGCCGATCCGGCGGGCGCCAAAATGGTTCCCAGTGCCGCCCCCGACGCGGCCATCATGATGATCGATGTGTACATGGCCGTGTCTTCTTTCGTGCTTCCCGCATTCACTCTTTCGGTGATGCCCTGCCCCTTGTTACGGGCGTGAGCGGCTGCGGGTTCAACGACGAAGGCTAGGCGTGAGCGGGTTCTGCCACTGTGGCCTGTTGGTCGACCATGGTGAGCTCGTCGAACGGGTCGTCGCCGCGCAGCACCGCATCGACCTTGGCCTTGTCCACGGTGTGCGTCCACGAGCCGACGAGCAGGGTGGCCACCGCATTGCCGGAGAAGTTGGTCACCGCGCGGGCTTCAGACATGAACCGGTCGATCCCGACGATCAGCCCGACCCCGTCGAGCAGGTCAGGGCGGTGGGCCTGCAGCCCGCCGGCCAGCGTGGCCAATCCGGCACCGGTCACGCCGGCGGCTCCCTTCGAGGCGACGATCATGAACACCAGCAGGCCGATCTGCTGCCCTACGGACATCGGTGCGTGCAGCGCGTCGGCGATGAACAGCGCTGCCATGGTCAAGTAGATCGCGGTGCCGTCGAGGTTGAACGAATATCCGGTCGGCACAACGACACCCACGGTGCTGCGCTCGACGCCCAGGTGCTCCATCTTGGCGATCAGCCGTGGCAGCGCCGACTCCGACGAGGACGTCGAGAAGATCAGCAGGTACTCGCGGGCGAGGTACCGCACCAGTTTGAAAATGGACACTCCCGACACGGCGCGAAGCAGAATGCCGAGGACGCCGAACACGAACAGCACGCAAGTCACATAGAACCCGAGCATGAGGGTCAACAGCTGGGTGACAGCGGTCCAGCCGGTCTGTCCGACGACGTTGGCGATCGCGCCGAAGGCACCGATGGGCGCCAGCCACAGGATCATGATCAGCACCTTGAACACCAGCTTCTGCAGGTGCTCGATGCCGCGCAGGATCGGTTCACCGGAGCTGCCCATGCCTTGCAGCGCGAACCCCACCAACAACGCCACGAACAAGGCTTGCAGCACACTTCCGGCAGTCAGCGCCGAGAACAGCGTCTCGGGGATGATGCCCTGGACGAAGTCCATGAGGCCACCGGCCTCGTGTGCCTTCTCCGCGAGCTCGGCACCCTTGCCCGCCGAGCTCTCCGAGAGGTGCATGCCGCTGCCCGGGTGGATCAGGTTGCCGACCACGAGACCGATGGCCAGCGCGATCGTCGACATCGCCAGGAAGTACCCGAAGGCCAGGCCACCGACCTTGCCGACGGTGGCAGCCTTACGCACCGAGCCGATTCCCAACACGATGGTGCAGAAGATGATCGGCGAGATCATCATCTTGATCAGGTTCACGAACATGGTGCCGAGCACGCCGACGCTCTTGCCGACCTCGGGGGCCACGAGCCCGACCACCACGCCGACGACGACGGCCGCGATGACCGCGATGTAGAGCCAGTGCGTGCGGTCGCGACGCGTAGACGCCGGCTCCGGTTGCGGCTCAGCGGTGACGCTCATCGGTACAACCTCCAGCTCGGTCCGGGTCCGCATGAATGCGCTCTACAAGCACTGTCGACCTTAGGGTGAGCCAGGTCACGCTTTAGTTCATTCTGTTCACGCCGCGAGTCGCCGCTCGCAGAGAGTCGCCGCTGCTCAGATACCGGTGCAGAGTGCGACGAATGGGATCGGCGCGCAGATGCCCACCGAGAAGTAGGGCGTGATGTCGCCGTTCCAGGCCGGCGGAGGGGGCGGCGGGGGCGGTGGCAACGGGGCCGCCACGCACGAGTTGGTGGGCGGGTCGAAGACCGTGCCGGGTCCGCATTCGGCCGCTGCGCCGCGCGCCGGGGAAACCGCCGTCACTACTGCCAGTGTGGCAACCGCGGCCATGACAATGGTCGTCAAGCGATGATTCATCCAGCTCATCGCAGGTCTCCCTTGGATCTACCCTCGACCCTGCTTATCGTCAGATTCTACGTCGGCATGCCCGCCTGCCACAGCCCTCGATCGGCGGTGACGAGTGCTCGTCGCGAACCTGCTACCAGCGGATATCCGAGCCACTATTTTGGGAGATCATTGCCTTCTCAATCGGAGGTGCTGTGACGCACTGGTGGCGACGGTGGTTGGGTCGGGCCTGGCCGCGCTCGCTGGCCGGGCAGGCCATCGCGCTGCAGGTCCTGGTGGTCGCGGTGGTGGTGCTGACCGGAACGGCGCTGGCCCTGCTCGATGCCCGTCGGGACGGCGAGGATGCCGCCCGCCAGCAGGTGATCGGTATCGCGACGGCCCTGGCGGACTCCCCGTCGACCGCGCAGGCCATCGAATCCGGCACTGCGACACAGGTTTTGCAGCCGGTCACCGAGGCGGTTCGCACCAGCACCGACATCGCGTTCATCACGATCATGGCGCCGGACGGAATCCGGTTCACTCACACCGACCCCAGCCAGATCGGCGGCCACTACCTTGGCACCGTTGAGCCGGCCTTACGCGGTGAGACGTTCAGCGAGGTATACACCGGGACGCTCGGCCCGTCGGTGCGCGCGGTCGCCCCGGTGCGTGGCCGCGACGGACGCGTCGTAGGCCTGATCTCGGCCGGGATCACCCAGCAGACCCTGGGGCAGCGCTGGCGCGCGCAGATTCCGACGATCGCCGCGGTAACGGCTGGGGCACTTGCAGTTTCGCTCATCGGGGTATGGGCCATCCGGCGGCGGCTGCTCCGCCAGACCCGGGGGCTGCGCCCGGACGAACTGCGGGTCATGTACGACCACCACGATGCGATCCTGCATTCGGTGTCCGAGGGGCTCGTCGTGCTCGATCGTGCCGGGGTGGCACTGGTCAACGATGAGGCGCGCCGACTGCTCGGCCTGGCGGCCGGTCCGGTCCGTCTGCACGACCTGCCGGAGTTTCTGCGCAGCGCGGATCCCGGGGTGCGCGACGAGCTTCACGTCACCGGAGACCGAGTGTTGGTGGTCAACCGCGCCCGCGTCGCCGGTAGAGCCGGGTCCGAGGTGGTCACGATTCGTGATCGCACCGAATTACAGGGCGCCTTGGGCGAACTCAGCTCACTGCAGGTGCTGGCCGACTCGCTGCGGGCGCAGGCTCATGAGTCGGCGAACAAGCTGCACACGGTGGTCACCATGGTCGAGATGGGCCGGCCCCAGGACGCCGTCCGATTCGCCACCAGCGAGTTGGAGCTGTCGCAACAGCTGGTGGACCGGCTGTCGCCGGCGGTCGGCGAGCCCGCCCTGGTGGCCCTGCTGCTCGGCAAGACCGCCCAGGCGAACGAACGGGGGATCGCCCTCACGGTCACCGAGGACACCCAGCTGTCCGCCGGCGCCGTCCTCACCGGACAGGAGATGGTGACCGTTCTGGGTAATCTGATCGACAATGCGATGGATGCCTGTGACCGCGAGGATCCGTGGATCGAGGTCACGGTGAGCCAAGACGATCACAAGTTGTTGATCCGGGTGGCTGACAGCGGTCCCGGCATGGACGCCTCCACCTTCGAAAAGGCCATGCAGCGTGGATATTCGACCAAATCCGATTCGTCCGGCCACGGACTGGGGCTGGCCCTGGTGGCGCAGACGGTCAAACGGCACGGCGGGACGCTGCACACCGACGTGACGTACGGTTCGGTGGTCACGGCAACGGTGCCGCGATGAGCAGAGGGCCGAGCCGATGATCCACGTTCTCATCGTCGAAGACGACCCATTGATCGCCGAGGCTCATCAGGTGTATCTCGGTCGCCTAGAGGGGTTTTCGGTGGCGGCGGTGGCGCATACCGCACGAGACGCGATGCGGTCGGCAGCCGCCGCGGCGGCGTCCGAGCATCCCGTCGACCTGGTGCTGTTGGACATCGGATTGCCCGATGCCAACGGAATCTCATTGGCGTCGGGCCTTTCCGGGTTGCAGCCGGCCCCCGACATCATCGCGATCACCTCTGAACGCGACCTGGAGATGGTGCGGGCCGCGGTGTCCCACGGCGCCCTGGCGTATCTGCTCAAGCCGTTCACGTTCGCGGCTTTCCGCGATCGCCTGGAACGTTATCGCCGCTATCGCGAGGCGTTGCCGTCGGGAACCGATGCGGCCAGCCAGGCCGAAGTCGACCGGGCCTTGGCCGAATTGCGGATAACGACTGACCGATCGACCACACCCAAAGGTGCGGCACCGCAGACCACCGAGGAGATCGCCGCCGCGGTGCGCGATGATCCCGGCGGGTTGACCGCCGACGAGGCAGCCAGGCAGGTCGGGGTATCGCGGGTGACGGCGTGGCGCTATCTCGAACGTCTCGCCGACGACGGCGTCGTCATGCGCAGCACGGAGTACGGGAAGGCCGGACGGCCACGCACCCGCTACCGGTGGCGCTGAATCAGGCGCCTGCCGCCTGGAGCGCGGGCAGCCGCTGCATTTCGATCTCGTCCACCGCGGCCAGCTGCGAGTAGAGCGACTCCGCGACGTCGAAGACGTTGACCTGGCCGTCGTAGTCGGCGATGTAGAGGCGGGTGCCGTTGTCGCGCAGGGCGACTGCGGCGGGCTGGGCGTGGACGTCCACGCTGCCGTGGATCTGGCTGGTCAGCGTGCACCACACGATGACACGGTCGTAATCGACCAGGTAGGCGCGGGTGGCGTCGCGGCTGAGCACCAGTTGCGTCGGCGCAGCGCCGACCTCGACGGCGTCGACGACCGCCCCGGCGGACAGATCGACGGTGTGGATCACCCCGCGGTGTTCCAGATCGGAGGTCAGCACGTAGGCGACGCCGTCGCCGACGGCGATGTCGCGGATCGGGGCGCCGATCCACACCGTGGCCTGCGCCTGCGCGGTCTCGGTGTTGACGACGACCAGCCGGCTGCCGCGGAAGTCGGAGGTGGCGACGTACAGGCGCTTGCCGGTCGAGTCGATCTCGAGTGCGTCCAGGTTGACGCCCGCGCCGGTGGCGATGTCGATCGTGCCGACGCGCTCGGCGGTGGTGTCGATGACGGCGATGTCGATGCGCTCGTGACCGGCGCGGCCGGCGAACACGCGCTTGCCGTCCGGGCTGATGGCCAGGGCGGTGACGCTGAAGGCCAGAGGGTATTCGTTGAGCACCGCACCGGTGATGGTGTCGACCGTGACGATCGAGTCGTGCCCGGCGGTGGCGACGCTGACGTAGGCGCGGTCATCGGCGACCACGACGGCGAACGGGTCTCCGTCGAGGCGCACGGAACCCACCAGACCCATGGTGTGCGGGTTGATCACCGTCAGGCTCTGAGCGGCGGTGTTGGTGACGACGACGGTGTCGCGGTCGCGGTCGACGGCGATGTCGCCGATCGGCCCGCGCCCGACCTCGGCCAGACCGGCCACGTCGATGTCGTCGAGGGCGCCGTCGAATGCGACGCCGCGGGCGGACGTATCGTCGATGGCGCGCTCATCGCGCCCGGGGCGCAGCGCTTCACTCAGCGCGCGCAGGAAGTTGTTTGCCATCGTCATCGGCACCTCCGCCGGCAAGACTTATACCGGCTCT
Source organism: Mycolicibacterium senegalense (assembly GCF_019645875.1). GTDB lineage: Bacteria > Actinomycetota > Actinomycetes > Mycobacteriales > Mycobacteriaceae > Mycobacterium > Mycobacterium senegalense. Next base: position 4,676,021 of record NZ_CP081000.1, read on the forward strand.
AGATTCCAGGTCTATCTGCGCCGGGAGTGGCGCGGTTGCATTGAGTCTAGCGACGAAAACGACAAGCTCTGGACGTGTTCGCAGCGAATAACCGGCCCCCGCGGACACTCTCTCAGAATGCGCTTAAGAAATTCTTCGTTATCGACTCGTTACCTTTTGGTCGCATTTGATTAAATGCCTGTTACCAGGGACTTCCCAGCTCAAACTGGACGTGTCGCATTTCACGGTCAGCACGGCCGTCAATAGCAATTCTTACCAACGCCGGCAAAAGTGAGCGGTAGATCACACCTGGACACGCCAGCAAACTTTCTTCCACGTCAACCCCGGTCGACTGGCGGCCATACGCAAAAAGTGTTACCGCTGTGAAAATTGAGCCGTCCCGGCCGTCTGGTTCGCTGACTGAAAACGTTCGCCGCCTGCGCCTCACAGCCGCAGCGCGGCCGCGGTTGCCGGACCGACGATGCCGTCCACTTTGAGCCCGCGGGTACGGCGCTGGAATTCCCTGACGGCGGCCTCGGTCTTCGGACCGAACACACCGTCGACCTCGAGATCCCCCGCATACGCGGCGTAGGCGGTCTTGAGCCGGCGCTGCAGGTGGGCGACCTCGGGCCCTTCCATGGGCCGGAACATCAGAACGTCCGCGTACTGCCCTACCGGAGCCGGCGGTCTCGGCGTCGGTGCCGGATGCGCGACGTCGCCGATCTGCGCCTGAATGTCAGCGCGCAGGATGTCCATGTCGATGGCGCCCGGATCCCATTTGCCTTGGGCGCGGCCCGCGTATTCCTTGTGCCCGATGGTGCGTTCAGAAGTCTGAGCCAGCCGCCGATTGATCGCGGCGCAACACCGCACCAGCGCGAAATACTGTGCGTCAGGCCAATTCTTGCGGTGCGGCGCGGTGGGGCTGGTGCCGCTGTTCGCGCATTCGATACCGATCATGTGCCAGTTGCCCATGTTCGTCGGCAACCACGGGTACATACCCACGCCGGCATGCCACGCCACGCCGAGCGCCACCACCGTCACCGTGCCGTCACGCGCAATGTGCAATTGCGACAACGGACCCGACAGGTCCGGGCGGCCATTGGCGATCGAGGCAGCCGTCGCGGCATCCGGCCCGGTGTGGTGCACCATCACCCCGCGGATGTCCTTGAAATCCCCATGCCCCCGGGTGCGCCAGCCCGGATACTCGACGAGGTCGATACCTTCGGCCCGAAGTACATCGGCCAGCCAGACCGGATCACCGGTCCATCGTCCTGTCTGAGGCACTGAGATCCCGCTCCTTCATCTTCCCGCACAGCAACTACCTGCGAAGACAAGGCTACGCGCGACCACCGACATCGCACCGCCTGCCACAGAGCAGCGAGACTGGTTATGCATCAATAGCTTTGCCCAGGGCCGGCTCAACTGCGCCCGGGTTACGGCCGCGGTTCGCGCCGGGCAAAGTCAGCAAAGTATCCGGCGCATCGGCAAGGACGCTTTCCGCCCACATCGACGGTCGGATGTGCGAGCATCTGCGCATGGACCCGAAGGACGACCCCGAGGCCCGCATCCGGGAGCTCGAGCGCCCACTCGCCGACGTCGCTCGCTCCTCGGAACTCGGGACTGGGGCCCGCCCCGCCCCGCCCCCCACGCAGCCCTGGCCATCGGCGAACTCCTTCCCGCCGCCGCCCCCGGGACCGCCGGCGCCCTGGCCGGGCTATGAGCCGTATCCGGCACCGCCGCAGCCGGCTCACAACGCCGGCAGCACGCGCCTGTTCCTGTTGTTCGGCGGATTCGCACTGGCCCTGGTGGTCGGTGGCCTGGTTACGGCGTACCTGACGTTCAGCAAGCCCGACTCCGGCGACTCCGCCGCCGACACGGTTACCGACAGCCAATCGACGACCATCCGGCAGACCACGATCAACGGCGTACCGCTCCCGGGATCCGTTGCACCGACCCAGGTTCCGGCGGGGCAGACCGTGATCGTCTCCGGGATCAACGAGCACCGGACCATCGAATGCCAGGACAACACGGTGATCGTCAGCGGCATTCAGAACGAGTTGGAGATCACGGGCCACTGCACTGCTGTAACGGTGTCGGGCGTCGAGAACGTCATCAGGGTGGAGGCCGCGGACACCATCGGGGTATCCGGGTTCGACAACCGGGTGACCTACCGCACCGGAGAGCCCGAAGTGAGCAAGTCGGGTCAGTCCAACGTGGTCGAGCAGGGCTGACCAGAGTCCGCCGCGGGCTGCGGTCGGCCGAGGAATTCGCTCAGCATCGCGACCAGCGGTGCCGGATTGTCTTCGGGCACCCAGGCATAGGAGTCGTCAATGTGCTTCAGCGTGGCCCGCGGCAGCGTCTCGGCCAGCCGCCGTGCCCCGTCCGCCGGAAAGTACCGCTCCTCGCGCGGCCAGACCACCATGGCGGGCCGGTCGTAGTCGGCCAGCCGGGGCGAGTACTCCGCCAGGTACGACGGCGACAACCCGCCCAGAAAACGTCTGAAATCGCTGCGCACCAACGGATCGCTGCGCAGTGGGCGGAGGTACTCCGCCATGATGTCGGCCGGGATGGGACGTTTGGTCGCGCCGCCGTAGGTGATCCGCAGCCGTTGGACCGGCGTGAATCCGATGGCTTTCGACTGAATCAGCCCGGCTCCCGGTAGCGCGGTGAGCCGGGCGAGCACCTTGACCGGCCACGGGTCGGAGTCGAATGCGTTGGTCGCGACGAGAACCAGTGCCTCGACGCGCTGCGGATAGCACGCGGCGACCACCTGGGCGATGTCGCCACCGTAGCCGTTGCCGACCAGTACGGCCCGCTCGATGTCGAGCGCGTCGAGCAGATCGATGACGGTCCGGGCCAGGCCGGGCAGGGTCAGATCGGCGCCGGGAACCGCCGGGCTGTGTGATCCGAGCGCAAGATCTGGGGCGATACAACGGATCCGGTCGCCGAGACCGTCCACGACATGGCGCCAAACCAGGCCGTTGGCGACCAGGCCGTGCAGTAGCAGGACGGGCCTGCCGTGGCCGTGTTCGCGGACGCCTACCTGGCCACAGGGCAGCTGAACCAGCCTCCGGGTGTCGAGCGTGTGCATTTCGGAGCCCTCTCGCCGCGAGCATGGGGACACAATCAATACAGACTGTATGCAAACACATCGCGGGCCGAACATCAATACATACAGCTTGTTAAAATTTCCGCGTGAGTGAAGACACCCGCGACGGCCGAGAGCAGCGCAGTGAAGCCACCCGGTCGGCGCTGGTCGCCGCGGCCCGTGCCCTGTTCGTCGAACGCGGCTACACGGCGGTCTCCACCGGCGACATCGCGCGCGTCGCAGCCGTCACGCGCAACGCGCTGTACTACCACTTCCCCACCAAGGAGGCCGTGTTCCGCGCGGTCTACGAGAACGTGGAAGGCGAGCTGGCCGAGCGCGTCCTGCCCGCAGCACTCGCCCATGACACCAGCCGCGCCCAACTCGAAGCCGGCATCGAGGAATTCTTGGACGGGTGCCTGGATCCCACGGTGGCCCGGATCAGCGTGCTGCAGGCGCCGGCCGCGCTCGGTTTCGCCCAGATGCGCGAGATCGACAACCGCAATTACCTCGGCGCCCTACGCGACGGCATCCGCGGCGCGGTCGACGCCGGTGAACTGCCCGACCTTCCGGTCGACACCCTGGCGTCGATGATCATCGGGGCGCTGGACGAGGCGGCCCTGCTGATCGCGACCGCCGACGACCCGAAAGAAGCCCGGCGCGACGCGGGACGGGTAGCGCAGGCCATGGTGGCCGGACTCTTCGCAGGTTGAGCTAGAGCACCTTCGACAGAAACTCTTGTAGCCGAGGGTGTTTCGGATTGTCGAACACCTCGGCCGGAGTGTCGTCCTCGACGATGTTGCCGTCGGCCATGAAGATCACCCGCGAAGCCACCTCGCGGGCAAACCCCATCTCGTGAGTCACCACCACCATCGTCATGCCACCCTCGGCCAGATCGCGCAGCACCTGCAGCACGTCGCCGACCATCTCCGGGTCCAGGGCGCTGGTGGCCTCGTCGAACAACATGATCGACGGATTCATCGCCAAGGCCCTGGCGATCGCGACACGTTGTTTCTGGCCACCGGACAACGTGGCCGGCTTGACCTTCGCTTTCTCGGCCAGGCCCACCTGGGACAGCAATTCCATGGCCCGTTTCTCGGCAGCGGCCTTGTCCATCTTCTTGGTCAGCAACGGCGCCAGGGTCACGTTGTCGATCACTGTCATGTGCGGAAAGAGGTTGAAATGCTGGAACACCATGCCGATGTGCTGACGCACCTTGTCCAGGTCCACTTTTCGGTCGGTGAGGTCGAATCCGTCGACGGTGACCTTGCCCGCCGTGATGTCCTCGAGCTTGTTGAGGCACCGCAGGAACGTCGACTTCCCCGAGCCTGACGGTCCGATGACACAGACCACCTCGCCCTTGCTGACCGTGGTGTCGATGCCGTCGAGCACCACCAGATCGCCGAAGGATTTCTTCAGGCCCTCGATGCGGATCTTGACGGTGCCCTCGGGCTCGGCGGCCGCGGCTTCCGGTACCAACTGGGTCATTTCACCATCCGTTTCTCGAGCCGGTCGGAGAGCTTGGTCAGCGCCATGATGACGATGAAGTAGATGATGCCGATGATCAGCCACATGGTGAACGACTGATAGTTGCGGGCGATGATCAGCCGTCCGGTCTGGGTGAGTTCGGCGATGCCGATCACCGACAGGATCGAGGTGTCCTTGAGGGTGATGACGAATTGGTTGACGTAGGACGGAATCATGGTGCGGACCGCCTGCGGCAGAATGACTTTGCGCATCGTCGGCAGATATCCGATACCGAGACTGCGGGCCGCCTCCATCTGTCCCTTGTCCACCGATTGGATTCCGCCTCGGACGATCTCGGTCATATAGGCGCCGGCATTGAGGGACAGAGTGATGATGCCCGCGGTCAGCGCCGTCATCTGGAATCCGAGTGCGGTCGGGATGCCGAAGTAGATGAAGAAGGCCTGCACCAGCAGCGGTGTGCCGCGGAAGATGTCGACGTAGGTGGTGCCGATGCCCCGCAGGATGATCGACCGCGATACCCGGAAGAGCCCGAAGACGATACCGAGCACCAGCGCGATGGCGATCGACACCACTGTCAGGATGACGGTCATCTTCAGGCCGGCCATCAAGAACGGGAAGGTGCTCTTGAGCAGGCCGAAGAACGAGTTGTCCGCCTCCGAGGCGCCCTCGCCGAGGTACTTCTCGATGATCTGGTCGTAACGGCCCGAGTCCTTGAGTTCCTTGAGGCCCGCATTGAACTTCGCCAACAACTCGGCGTTGCGCCCCTTGTTGACCGCGAACCCGTAGCTGGAGCCCTTCTCCTTCGGTGTCACGGTCTTGAACCCGTTGCCCTGCTGGATGCCGTAGTTCAGCACCGGGTAGTCCTCGAAGATCGCCACGGAGTTGCCCGTCTTGACCTCCTCGAACATCGACGCGGAATCGGCGAACGAGACGATCTGGAAGCCGTACTTGTCTTTGATCGACTCGGCGAACTCGGCGCCCTCGGTGCCGTTCTTGACCGCGACGCGTTTGCCCATGAGGTCGGCGTAGGACTTGATGTCCTCGTTGTTGGCCAGCACGGCCATCTGCACGCCCGATTCGAAGTACGGGTCGGAGAAGTCGAAGACCTTCTTGCGCTCGTCGGTGATCGACATGCCGGCGATCACGCCGTCGGCCTGATTGGCCTGCACCGCCTGCAGAGCGGCGTCGAAGCCAAGCGGCTTGATGGTGATGTTGAACTTCTGATTCGCCGCGATCTCGTTGATCAGGTCGATGTCGATGCCGACGAATTTCCCGTCCACATCCTGGAATTCGAACGGTGCGAAGGTGATGTCGGTGGCGACGACGTAGGTCTCCCCCTCGGCCGCGGCGCGGGCGGGTGCCAGCATCGCGGCCCCGAACAACCCGACCAGCAGCGCCACGACGGCGGCCATCAGCCGTTGAGGGGACCGGATCACTCCCGCGATGCCCTCACCCGACGTGGATTCGACTCTCATCGTCCAGTCTCCTATCCGGTATGAAACGACGAGTCCTCACGCTATCGTCGCGACGACGATTAGGGCGGGATTTCCGGTGTCTGGCAGGCCGCACCAGCCGAGCATCAACTGACGGCCGACTCAGACGTGCCGGGGCGTGTTCGCCAGGCGGGCTCGGGTCAAGGCCGCTCTCGTTGGGTTGACCGCGATGAGGGGGTGGACGTTCAACTCCTGCGCGGCCACACCCGAACTGCTTGTGCCGCCGTGAGTCTGACCGGTCACGAGCTCGTTGGCCCAAACGCCGCATGCGGGTCGCGCCACCTGGGAGCCCACCAATTGCCCTGCGCGGGAAGGATTTCCTTGCACAGGCAACGTCGCAGGGCCGCGCCATCAGTCGATGGCAAAGCGCGTGTGCGACTTTACAAATCTATCCGGGTGTCTATCTCGCGACCTCATGAAGCTGGGCTGTAAAAGGACGTTGGGTCCGATACGTCGCATAAAGAGGTAGTGCACTACGCGTGAGGAATGACCACAACCAACCGTACGTTCTTTGCATCAGAGCGCTCGCAAGTACGGCGCTTGGTTCAGAGGAAGTTTCGACATGAGCGTTTTCCACCCGGTTTCCGCGGTCAAACGCGAGACCTCACCACGTTCCGCATCGGACCCGCACCCCCACGAACCGGTGCTCATCACCGAGCAGGAGGTCCTGTTCAGTACCGCTGCCGCCGCAGGCGCGCCCGCGCGCCACCACGCCATCGCGATGATGTCGAACGCGGTGTCGTCGGTCGCCGAACACTGGCACGCGCTTGCGGCCCGGCGGCGCGCCACGTACTACCCGCCGCGGTGCAGCTATCTCGAGAACAGCCTGATGGCGCGGGAGATGGATCGACTCTGACCGCACACCCGGTCAGCCCGCCAGCGCCACCACCTCGGAGTATCGAGACGCATCGCCGGCGACAGTCCGGCTGCGACGTCCGTGCACGTCGACCGGCACGTCTCCGGCCAAGGTGATACGGCTCAGCCGGCGGAACTGGTCGCCGTAATCGTCCACGGCATAGTGCTGGGTGGCCCGGTTGTCCCAGATCGCCAGGTCGCCTGGCTCCCAGTTCCATCGAATGGTGTTCTCCAGCTTGATGACCCGGTTCTGGAGCAGCTGGAACAGGGTGGCCGACTCCGCGGCGCTGACGCCGACGAACTGCTTGATGAAGTGCCCGAGCAACAGCACTTTCTTACCGGTTTCGGGATGGACCCGTACCACCGGATGTTCGGTCTCGTAGTACTCGGACTCGAATTCTTCGCGGTATTGGCGGTGGCCGTCGGCCAATTCCTCGTGGCGCCCGTCGTAATCGGCCGCATAGTCGTACTGATTGGTGTGCACGGCCCACAGGTTCTCGACCAGGGCGCGCAGCGGCTCGGGCAGCCGGTCGTAGGCCGCCTCCGTCGATGCCCATGTCGTGGTGCCGCCGTAGCTCGGCAACGTGACCGCCCGCAGCAGTGAGGCTTTCGGGATGCGGTCGACGAACGTCACATCGGTGTGCCAACTGTTCGCTTTGTCATACCGCGAGTCGATGGGCAGAATCCGGTCGCCTCTCGAGGTGACTGTCGGGTGCGCTTTGGTCGGCGTACCCAGTAACCGGGCGAATGCCAGCTGGCCGTCGTCATCGAGGTGGCGTTGGCCGCGGAAGAAGATGACCTTGTGCTCGAGAAGGGCGTCGTTGATCGCCGACACGGCGGCCGGCTCCAGGCGGCCGCTGACGTCGATGCCATCGATGCGGGCCCCGATGTGGGCGCCGAGCTTCACTACACGTAGGGAGGACACCCTGACACCATCGGCGGCAGGGCCACGAAACACCACGGTTGCGCTCAGCACGAGCGCAACGACCTCAGAAGGTCAGTCGATCCGGATGACGTAGGTGCCGTCGTCGTCGCGCTCGATCTGCCCGTCGAGGGCGTTGATCCACACCGGGGTGTCGCGACGTGAGCCGAGGAACGCGCTCTGCACCGAACCTCCGGGCTGCAGGTCGACGTTCCACTCGTCGTCCTGCGCGACGATGGTGAGGATCTCCTCGCCATTGGCGCGACGGATCGAGATCAGCTGGCCGTTGGAGTCCAGGTCCTCCAAGTCCGCATCGTCGTCATCGAGGTACTCATCAAGCTCAGCGTCATCGAAGATCTCGGCGTCCGAACCCCTGACATCGTCATGCACGCCGAAGACTGTACCCAGGATCACGTTTTCCGATGAAGACCCCCGGGCGTTGAACCGCTAACGTGCATCCGACGTTTACAGGCTGTTCGCCCGGGGAACAACGAGTCCCGCTGCGGCGTTGGCCAAGCATTGGTCTGGTTATTAGGAGGATCATCTATGGCAACCGATTACGACGCTCCTCGCGTCAAGGACACCGACGAGGCCACTGACGAGTCTCTCGAGGAACTGGCCGCCCAGCGGCGCACCTCGGCGAACACCGCGGTCATCGACGAGGACGAGGTGGTCGATTCGTTCGATCTGCCCGACGCCGACATCTCCGGCGAAGAGCTGAGCGTGCGCGTCATTCCCAAGCAGGCTGACGAGTTCACCTGTTCGAGCTGTTTCCTGGTGCAGCACCGCAACCGGATGGCCCTGCAGAAGGGCGACCAGCAGCTCTGCGTCGATTGCGTCTGACCGACGCCATCGACGCGTCGCGGCCCCGCCGCCTGCTAACGGCAGCAGTTGGGGTCGAGCACAGTGCACAACGCGACGAGTGAGTCCCGGCGCGGGCGGTGGTAGACGTTCATGCCGCGCCGTTCGGACTCCACCATCCCCGCACGTCGCAACTGTGACAGATGGTGGCTGATCGTTGATTCGGCCAGGCCGACCGCGGCCGCCAGGTCACACCCGCAGACTTCTCCCGCCTCTGCGCTGAACAGCAGCGACACCAGTTTGACCCGCACCGGGTCTGCCAGCGCTTTGAGCCGCAACGCGATTTCCAGCGCCGCGTCGTCATCTATCGGGCCTGCCGCGACAGGTGAGCAGCAGACCGGTTCAGTGGTGTCGACCACCGGCAACGCCTTGGGCATGCACCCCAGTCTGCCAGAGAATATTGACATATGTCGAAGAGGTGCATCATGATGCTGCCTGATAGTTCGATGTAAGTCACAAAGGCTGGGAGACGGTCATGTCCCGCGCACAACTCGCCTTGAACGTCGACGACCTCGACGAGGCCATCACGTTCTACTCGAAGCTGTTCAACACGGCACCGGCAAAGGTCAGGCCCGGCTACGCCAACTTCGCGCTCGCCGCTCCCCCACTGAAGTTGGTACTCATCGAAAACCCCGGCCACGGCGGCACACTGAACCACCTCGGCATCGAAGTCGAGTCCAGCGACCAGGTGCACGACGAGATCGCCCGCCTGACCGGAGAGGGCATGTTCACCGAGGAGGAGATCGGCACCACCTGTTGTTTCGCGACGCAGGACAAGGTCTGGGTAACGGGACCCGCAGGCGAAAAATGGGAGGTCTACACAGTTCTCGCGGATTCGGAGTCCTTCGGCACCAACTCGTCCACACTCGACGGCGCCGACACCGGCGGCCCGTGCTGCACCTCGTGAACCAGCCCGCCACAACCAGACTTTCCACCCTGGATCGGCTGCTGCCCGCCTGGATCGCGGCGGCGATGGCCGCCGGCCTACTGCTCGGCAGGCTCGTTCCGGGTATCGACAACGCACTGAATCACATTCAGGTCGACGGCATTTCCCTTCCGATCGCATTGGGCCTACTGGTCATGATGTACCCGGTCCTGGCCAAGGTGCGCTATGACCGGCTCGATCGCGTAACCGGTGATCGCAAGCTGCTCATCAGCTCGCTGATCCTCAACTGGGTGCTGGGCCCCGCCCTGATGTTCGCGCTGGCCTGGCTTTTTCTACCCGATCTGCCGGAATATCGAACGGGTCTCATCATCGTCGGGCTGGCCCGGTGCATCGCCATGGTGATCATCTGGAACGACTTGGCGCGCGGTGATCGCGAAGCCGCCGCAGTGCTCGTTGCCCTCAATTCGATCTTTCAAGTGCTCATGTTCGCCGTCCTCGGCTGGTTCTACCTGTCGGTGCTCCCAGCCTGGCTCGGCCTGGAGCAGGCCCGCATCGACACGTCACCGTGGCAGATCGCCAAGTCGGTGCTGATCTTCCTGGGCATTCCACTGCTGGCCGGCTACTTGTCGCGCCGTATCGGCGAATCCACGAACGGTAGAGCCTGGTACGAGTCGAGTTTCTTGCCGCGGGTCGGGCCATGGGCGCTGTACGGCCTGCTGTTCACCATCGTGGTGCTGTTCGCACTCCAGGGCCGACAAATCACCGACCGCCCATGGGATGTCGCGCGTATTGCACTGCCGCTGTTGGCCTACTTCGCCATCATGTGGGGCGGCGGATACGTATTGGGAGCGGTCCTGGGCCTGGGGTATGAGCGCACCACGACCCTCGCATTCACGGCCGCGGGCAACAACTTCGAGCTGGCCATCGCGGTGGCCATCGCGACGTACGGCGCGGCCTCCGGCCAAGCCCTCGCAGGCGTAGTGGGCCCACTGATCGAAGTCCCCGTCCTGGTGGCCCTGGTCTACGTGTCCCTGGGTCTACGGAAGCGGTTCAGCGCCACAGCAGATGACCGTCCGGTGAGGAGCAGCTGATGGCCGAGCGCGTCCGCCCCCGTGTGTTGTTCCTGTGCACCCATAACGCGGGCCGATCCCAAATGGCGATGGGCTACTTCGCCCACCTCGCCGGGGACCGGGCGTCAGTGTTCTCGGGAGGTTCGGAGCCGGCCGCACAGGTGAATCCCGCCGCCGTCGCGGCGATGGCCGAAGTCGGCATCGACATCGCCCATGCACGGCCCCGGCGGTGGACCGACGCCATCGTCGAGGCAGCGGACGTCGTCGTCTCCATGGGGTGCGGCGACACGTGCCCGTACTTCCCCGGCAAGCGTTACGAGAACTGGGACCTGGCCGATCCGGCCGGTCTCGGGGTCGATGCGGTACGTCCGATCCGCGACGACATCGAACGGCGGGTTCGCGTTCTGCTCGCTGAGCTGGGGCTCAGTCCGGCGTCTGGTTGATATTCCACGACCACGTCTCGGCGCCCGCGGACCTGGAGTACGGCAAGGCAGTTCTCAGTCTCACGCCGTGATCCGCCGGAATCGCCCCCACCGTCGCTTCTAGTTCCTATCCTCAGACCTGCAGACCGACAACGACGTTGGGGGCGCAGATGTCTGACAGTGCCACGGCTGAAGCCCGACACTCCGAACACAGCTACCATTTCGACCGGCACACCCCGCAATACCGCGACCAGTTCGAGCCGATCACTGCCGAAATGTTGGACTCCTGCCCGCTGGCTTGGACCGACACCTACGGCGGGCACTGGGTGGCCGCCGGCAGCAGCCAGGTATTCGAACTGGCCCGATGCCCGCACATCTCGAACGACAACGACGTCGTGGGTGAACGAAAAGGCTACCGGGGCATCAACATTCCGCGCGGTGAGGTGAGCACACAGTTCCGCGGCGGCATGTTGGAAATGGATGATCCAGAACACCGGGCGTACCGGACACCGCTCAACGGGTATCTCTCACCGGCCGCGGTCGCGCGGTGGAAGCCGGTGGTCGACGAGCTGGTGCGGGCGTGTCTGGACGAGAAGATCGAGGAAGGCAGCATCGATTTCGTCGACGATCTGGCGAACATCGTCCCAGCGGTGCTGACGCTGGGCCTGCTCGGTGTTCCCCTGGCCGAATGGGAGATCTACTGCGAGCCCGCGCACGCCTCGGTGTACACCCGCGCCGACTCCCCCGACGCCAAACGCGTCTTCGACCTGTCGGTGGCCTCGGCGGTACACATGATGGGCCACGTTGCGGTAATTCGCGAGAATCCGCGGCCGGGTTTGATCGATGCCATGGTGCAGATGCGCATCGATGGTGAGCCGGCACCCGATTCGGAGATCCTCGGCATGCTGATGCTCCTGATCGGCGGCGGTTTCGACACCACCACAGCCTTGACCGCACACTCGCTCGAATGGCTCTCCCAGCATCCCGATCAGCGCGAGCGGTTGCGCCGTGACCGCGATTCCCTGCTCGACTCGGCGACCGAGGAGTTCCTGCGGTTCTTCACGCCGGCACCCGGGGATGGCCGCACCGTCGCCGAGGACATCGAGGTGGACGGGGTACCGCTGAAGGAGGGTGAGCGGCTCTGGTTGTCCTGGGCGATGGCCAACCGCGATCCCCGCGTCTTCGACAAGCCCAACGAACTGATGATGGATCGAACAGGTAACCGCCACTTCAGTTTCGGGCTGGGCGTGCACCGCTGTATCGGGTCCAACGTGGCACGCACGGTGTTCAAGTCGATGCTGACCGGCGTGCTCGACCGGATGCCGGACTACCGATGCGATCCTGCCGGTGCCGTGCATTACGAGACGATCGGCGTCATCCAGGGCATGCAGCACCTGCCCGCGACCTTTACCCCCGGCCGCCGAATCGGTCCGGGCCTGGCCGAGACTCTGGAGAATCTGCAACGGATCTGCGATGAGCAACAGTTGGCCGCGCCGATCACGGTGCACAAGGCAACCGCGGTCATCGACTGAGAGTATGAGGACATGAGGGCTGAACAGCACACGGTTCGACAACTGCTTCTCGGCGCCGCGGTCGCCATCGCGATCGCCGCGCCGATCACCGCATTGCCCGCGCCGTCGACCACGCAGGCGGCCTGCCCCACCGGAGAGGACCACGACACCTACACCGGCAATTGCGTCCCGTACCTGGTGCCGAACTCACCGTCCGGCAACACCCTGTGCCCACCCGGGGTCAGCGGCACCGAGTGCGGTTCGGCAGAAGGCGAGGCAACGCCTACCGCACCGATCGCGCCGACCGGTCCCGAGGCGGAACTCGAAGACGTCAGCACACCGGACTTCTGATGGCTGAAACCACCGGATCTCATGGTGAGGTCCAGCTCGAAAACGACTGGTTCCGAGTCACCAAGTGGACGATCGATCCGGGCGGGGCGATCCCGATGCACCGGCACGACCACGAGTATGTGGTGGTCCCGCTGGTCACCGGAACCATGCACGTCGTCACCGCCGACGGCACGGAGATCGTCGCGGAACTCGTAACCGGCCAGAGCTATTCACGTTCTGCCGGCTCCGAGCATACCGTGGAGAACCGCGGCGACCATGACCCGATCGTCTTCGTCGAAGTGGAGCGGCTGGCTTCGACGGGTCGCTAGGGGTCGGGCTCAGAAATGCCAGCGGGTGGTCTTGACCCGCCGCTGGAACGCCTCGAGCGCCGCCAGGTCCTTCTTCATCAGCGGCTTGTTGACCTTTTCGGTGAAGAAGTCGATCAGCGGGCCCGCGAAGAACGCGGTCATCACGGTTCCGATGCCCACCTGTCCGTGGAAGGCCAGCGCCAGCGCGACGAACGCGAGATCCTGGGCCACACGCACCACCCGGTACGGCAAGCGGGTGTGGTCGACGATGATCGGCGCGATGGCGTCGTACGGCGCGTTGCCCAGCGCCGCGGTCATGTACATCGACGCCCCGGCTGCGAACAGCGTGATCCCGATCAGGAACATCACGGTCTGCACCAACCGAGTCGGCTCGTCGGGAATCAGCGGGCTCAGCAGGGCCGAGAACCACTGGACGAAATACCCGGTCATCACCATGTTGATGACCGAGCCGATCCCGATGTACATGCGGCCCAGGAAGAGGACCGGGATCAGCAGCACTGCATTGCTGATCAGTTGGTAGGTACCGAGATCCAGGCCGATCGTGTTGCTGATGCCGATGTTGGCGGCGGTGTAGGGATCCACACCCACCTGCGCCACGCGCAACACGGCCGATCCGAAACCCAGGACAGCGACACCCACCAACGCCCAGAACGACCGTCGCAAGTAGTGCATGCTGTCACCGCCCACGATCCATGACTATGGCAGAGCTAGGGCGGTTTTCACGGTCGACGCGTTGAGATCAGCGGGATTCGACCTCGGTCTCCACCAACCCGGCGCTGCGGGCGTTGAGGACGACGTGTTCCCAGCTGATCACCACGGCCGCGATCATCGTGATGGCCGTGGCGAAGCCGGCCAGCGAGGCCAGCACGGTCACCCACTGCCCAGCGGTGGATATCCCGAGCAAGATGGCGACAGTTGCCCCGCCGACCACCAAGGCAGCGGTCAGCGCACCGGGCCGCCGGATGGCTCGGCGCGAAGATTCGATCGGCGTGGTCATGTAACCCACTGTCCCGGCGGTAGCTGAGGAGAGCTGAAGCGTTCGTTATGGGAACGCTCTGAACTGTGCGCATCGGCTGGCAAAACCGTTCAATCCCGACTCGCGCACGCCGCACGGCTATCGTGGTCCAACATGGCCAACTTGGATCGCCGAAAAATGATGATGCTGTCAGGTCTGGGCGTGATGGCGGCGGCACTTCCCGCTCCACAAGCTCAGGCCCTCCCGGCCAAGCCTCAGGCACCGCGCGTCCCGGCGCCCTCAGCGCCCCAGGCGGCGGTGAACTACGTGTTCGCCGACGAATTCGACGGCCCCGCGGGGTCGTCGCCGAACACCTCGAAGTGGACCATCGCCAAGGCCCGGGAGACCATCAAGGACCCCACGTACTGGGAGGTACCCGGCCGTATCGGTCAGTACCGCGACGACCGCAAGAACGCTTTCCTCGACGGCAAGGGCAACCTCGTCATCCGGGCCACCAAGGAGGGCGACACCTACTACGGGGCCAAGCTGGCCAGCGTGTGGGAGGGCGGCGCCGGGCATACCTGGGAAGCTCGGATCAAGTTCAACTGCCTTACCGCGGGAGCCTGGCCGGCGTTCTGGCTGGGCACGCTGGGCGAAGGCGAGCTCGACATCGTCGAGTGGTACGGCAACGGCAAATGGCCCTCGGCCACGACGGTGCACGCCAAGTCCAACGGCGGTGAATGGGAGACCCACAACATCGCCGTCGACACCGCGTGGCACACCTGGCGCACCCAATGGGATGCCAACGGTGCCCGGTTCTGGCAGGACTACACCGAAGGCGCGAAGCCCTACTTCGAGGTTTCGGCGAGCCAGTTGCCCGACTGGCCGTTCAACCAGCCGGGCTACACGATGTTTGTGGTGTTGAACCTCGCGGTCGCGGGGTCGGGTGGTGAGGACCCCAGCGGGGGTACCTACCCGGCCGACATGCTCGTCGACTACGTGCGCGTCTGGTAGCTCGGCTACTTCGGCGTAACGGTCTCGGCGAACGTGCCGTCACCCTTGTTCAGCCAGGTGATGGTGCCGTGCTGGAATTCGGAGATCCACCCGCCGTTGGCGGCATCGGGACCGCCGCCCGTCTCATCCTCATCTTCGGTGGGGAAGCCCAGCTTGCCCGCGGGACCGCCGTTGGCGGTGTAGACGCGCAGGATCTCGCCCTGCACGACGTGCGCGCCGGTCGACGGCGAAGAGAAGATGGTGCCGTTGGCGAATGCCTGCACGGTCCCATCCCCGACCTTCTCCGGTTGCGCGATCGGCGGGCCCAGCTTGGCTTCACCACCGGCATCGGAGTACTCCTCAGCAATGGGAGGGTCGAGCACCACCTCGCCGACACCCGGAGCGTTCACCGTGCTGGGCGCGCCTTCGATGGCGGACGAGACCGCGCTCGAAGCCGAGCTGGCTCCTTCCTTGGCCTTGCTCGTGCCGGCATCGACGGCCGACGACGCGGCACTCGTCGCGCTGGACAAGGCGTCCCTGGTCTGGTCTTTTGATTCCTCTGAGCATGCGATGGCAGCCGCCCCGGTGATGGCGAAAGCTGCAGCCAGCGCACCTGCGCGTTTCATCAGCTTTTGATCCATTTTTCGAACGTAACACCGGTGTGGGGAGCCTCATCAGCAAATGCCGGGATCCTTCGACATCGGCTGGCGCGGTTATCGTGGGGGTAACGGCGAATGGAGGCCAGATGAGCTCGGGGACCCAACTCGACCGCACCGGTGCTGCGACCAGCGTGACCGAACTCCCTGACCGGTTCACGATCGATGTCGACGGGCGGACAGTAGGGCTCGCTGATTTCCACGACCGCGACGGGCGTCGGATCTTCCCGCACACCGAAGTTCAGCCGCAGTATCGCGGCCGCGGTCTGGCGACCATCCTCATCGCCGAAGCCTTGCGTTCCACCCGCGCGGCCGGGCTTCGCATCGTGCCGACCTGCTGGATGGTGGCCGAGTACATCGACAAACATCCGGAGTACGCCGATATCACCGACCGGTGAGGATGCGGCTTCAGCGCTTCGCAGACCGTGAGTCGGCTGCGACGAGGGCGAGGATGGCGTCGGTCAGCCGATCGAGATAGTCGTCGTCGGCGTCGATCTGCATGACCGACTGGCGCCAGTACAGCGCTCCGCCGATCATGTCGAGTGCGACATCGATGTCGGCGTCGTCGTCGATCTCGCCGCGCTGCCGAGCCCGCTCGAAAAGCTGAGAAGCCTTGAGACGCCGTGGTTCTCGGATCTTGCCGGCGATCGTGGCTGAATAGTCGGGATCGCGGGCGGCCTCAGCCAGCAAGTCCGGGATGATGGTGCGGGCCAACCGGTGGGTGAGCGCCTCGCGTCCGTTCTGCAGGTAGGCCCGGACATCCCCCCGAAGCGTGCCGGTATCGGGGACGTCGATCGCGGCGACGGCCACCTTGGTCACCAGGTCGACGGCCAAGTCCTGCTTGGATTTCCAGCGGCGGTAGATGGCGGCCTTGCCGACGCCGGCACGTTTGGCGACGGCGTCGACAGAGAGCCTGCCGTACCCGACGGCGGCCAACTCCTCGAAGAACGCGGACTCGATCGCAGCGGTCACGTCATCGAGGAGGACGGGGCCGCCCGAGGTCCGGCGCGGAGTTGAGGCCACGAGCCGATTCTACGAGACGGAACGGTTGCGTTCCGTTTATTCTGGCTCTATCTTAAACGAGACGATGCAGTTCCGTTTCGTTAGGAGTAGTGATGAAATTTCTGTTCGACGACGAGTCGTTCTCGTTCGAAACACTTCGCGCAGCGGGCTACGCCAACGCCGGCGGCGCCGATCTGGGCGAGATCCTGGTGACCGCCCGAGCCATTCCCGAAGGCGACGAGGCGGCCTGGCATCGGGAATGGAAGGCCACCGCGCAGCGGGTCGAGGCCCTCGGCCGCCAGTCGCTGGCCGCCGGTCACACCGTCAGCGCACGTGAAGCACTGCTGCGAGCGTCGAACTACTACCGCACCGCCGAGTTCTACCTCCGCGAGAACCCCGCCGACGACTCAGAAGCCAAGGATCTGTTCAACCGCTCTCGAGAGACGTTCCTGGAATCAATGGCGTTGTTCGACTTCGGCTTCGAACGCATCGCCATCCCCTACCAGGACACCACGCTGCCCGGCTACCTCTACCTCGTCGACGACTCCGGAATCCCCCGCCCCACCGTCATCTTCAACGGTGGCTACGACTCGACACTCGAGGAGTCCTACGTCGCGCTCGCCGCCGGAGCCCTGCTGCGCGGGTACAACGTGCTGGCGTTCGACGGACCCGGCCAGGGCGCCACGTTGCGTGAGCAGGGCCTGACATTCCGATCGGACTGGGAGGCCGTGCTGACCCCGGTGGTCGACTTCGCCCTCACGCGACGCGAGATCGCACCCAACGCCATCGCGGTGTTCGGCTACAGCCTCGGCGGCTACCTGGTGGGCCGCGCCGTCGCATTCGAGAAGCGGCTCGCCGCGGTGATCCTCAACGACGGTGTGTATGACTTCTACGCGGCGCTGGCCAACATGATGCCGCCGTTCCTGTCCAAGTGGGTCGACGAGGGCAACGACGAGGCCGCCGAGGCGGTGCTCGGACTGCTGATGACGGTAAACACCCAGACCCGCTGGGCAGTGCGAAACGGGCTGTGGGCCTTGGGATTCGACTCGCCGGCCGACCTGGCCCGTGCGTTCAAGGCCTACACGATCGCCGATGTCGCCGACCAGGTCACCGCCCCGGTGCTGGTGCTCGACGCCGAGAACGACCAGTTCTTCAAGGGTGAGCCGGCGCGGGCGGCCGAGGCGATGGTCAATGCGAAGACCACCCTGGTGACGCTCTACGAAGCGGACGGCGCCGGGGAGCACTGCCACATGGGTGCCGCATCGCGAGCCAACCAGGTCATGTTCGACTGGCTCGACGAGCAGTTGGACACTCAGGCTTGAGGCGTCACCAAATACTTCTCACCGGTGGCCTTCTGCAGGTAACTGTTGAACGCCCCGGGCTGGAGCATGCCGGCCAGTGAGACCTCTTGGGTGTAGGTGCTCGCGAACGTCGTGGTGAGTTCCGCGGCGACGCGGGCGCGCAACCGGGCGATGGTCTCCGGACCGGCACCGGCGAGAAACGGGGTGAGCAGCCAACCGCCGACACCCCAGGCCATCCCGAAGTTTCGGGTCAGCACAGTGGGGCCGGTGTCGAGGCTGCCATAGATGTACACCTGCTTGTGAACGCTCGACCCGTAGCGGGAGTACTGTGCGGCAGTCGCGTTGGCGGCCCGCTCCATTCCGTTGAGGATCTGGCTGGCCAACGTGCCGCCGCCGGTGGCGTCGAACGCCAGCGTCGCCGACGTCGCCTTGAGCGCTTCGACGAGATCCTTCTCGAACGACGGTGATGACGAGTTGCAGACATGCGTGGCCCCGAGAGCACGGAGGATTTCTTCCTGCTCGGCCTTGCGGACGATGTTGACCAGCGGCACCCCGTCCGCGAGGCACGCCTTGACCAGCATCTGGCCGAGATTCGATGCCGCGGCGGTGTGCACAAGAGCCGAATGTCCTTCGCGGCGCATGGTTTCCAGCATGCCAAGGGCCGTCAGCGGGTTGACGAAGGACGAAGCGCCCTCTTTGGCGCTGGCCCCCTCGGGCAGCACCAGGCACGCCTCGGCCTTGACCACCCGGTATTGCGAGTACATCGCGCCGCCGGCGATACCGACGGTCTTGCCGAGTAGCGCTTGCGCCTGCGCCGACTCTCCCGCGGCCACCACCGTGCCCGCGCCTTCGTTGCCTACCGGAAGCGAGATGCCGACACGGGCCGCCAGCCCGGCCAGTGCCCCGTCGCGCAGTGGCGCGGTGACGACAGGTCGGTCGGGCGTCCCCGTGACAGTGGCCGCCGACATGTCGGCGGCGCTGGGAATCAGCAGGCCCAGATCCGACGGGTTGATCGGCGAGGCTTCGACCCGGACCACCACTTCGTCCTGCGCCGGGGTGGCCACCGCAACCTCGTGCAGCGACAACTCGAGCGTGCCGTCCTCGGTCACCAGCGACCGGAGTTCCAGGGCAGTCTTGGGTAGCGCCTCAGTCATGACTGAACACTACGTCGCTACACCGTGCATTTGTCCCCGGTAAACAGATCGCAGGTGGTCTGCAGGCCATTGAGCACGCCGGCCGGGATCGCGGAGATGAAGTCGGTGACGCTGATGGCGCGCAACGACGTGAGATCGGTGGCCTTCTGCGTTCCGATCAGGACAGCCACGGCGTCACCTTTGTCGGTGGAGATGGTGAACGAGTCGTCGCCGTCGCCGTACTGGCCCGCGCAGTCGGTGAGGCACATCCCGGTCGTGGGATCGATTTTCTCGTCGAACATGTCGTTGATCCACCCGGCCGACAACTCGCGGACGGCCAATGGGTTCTGCGGCTGCGGGAACCCGGCGATGAGGTACGCCGCGGCCTGGATCAACGGATTACCGCCCTGCATCGGGTCCATGTGTACGCCGTCTTCGAGGACGACACCGGTGAACTGCCCCGGCCTCGCTTCGGTGAGCTGGTCGTTGACGTCGCTGAAGACGTTCAGGAAGTTCAGCGGGGCACCGATTTCGTAGATCGGAATGTAGTCGTCGGGGTCGTCGTCACTCGGGTCGGCCGTCCCGTTCGTCTCGAGCTCGTCGAGCCGTTCCATCGCGTCGGGAATGATCGAACCCATCGGCACCGCGTCGTAGATCACCACTCCGGCAAGGTCGTTCGGCGCATCCAGCCCCTGATCGCGCCGACGCGTCAGCCCCTCGGCGTAGTACCCGGCGACTCCCGGGCCGAACCCGCCGCCCAGGGAATGCCCGACCAGGACGAACTGCATCGGCACGTCGAGATCCTCGGTCCGGCCGGCCTTCAACTCGGCCGTGTCCATGCTGGCATTGAGAGCGGTGCGGTCAGGATCGAGGAACAGCTGCGCGACGGCCTCGTGCAGGTTGTCACCACCCAGCCACATGCCGTCCTCTTCGAACGGGTTCGAGGAGAACGTCGTGGTGACCACGATGCTGTTGGTCGACTGCGCCAGATACGACGCGGTGTAGCTGTAGAGCGGACCATTCGCCAGGAAGCCGTGCTGCAGGTAGATCATCCGGGTCGGCGGCTCACCATTGTCGGATTTGGGGAAATACCAATTCGATTCGACTTCATGGCCTTCTGAGATCACCAAGGTGGAGGTGCTGACCTCGACCGAGTCGCGCAAGGTGGGCGGGACCACCGGGTCGCCGCCAACGGCGCGCTCCAGGGCGGCCAAGGTGTCGAACACGACACCGGTGATCACCGATACCGGCTTGGGATAGTTCTGCGGCTCGGGGTTGAGCGCCAAGGCACCGAGGCTGCGGATCACATCGTGGATCGCCTCGATGGGATCGTTCGGGACCGCGGCGGCTGCGGCGAGATCGACGGCGCCTTCTGTTTCGGACCGCTTCGGAACAGCCTGCTGCAGAGTGTCGCGCAGCGTTCTCGGCACCTGAATATCGCGCTGCTCGGTTGCCGGTGTCGCAACCTCCGCCTGCGGATGCAGGCGCTCACGTTGCGCAGCTAGCGCGGACCTGATGCTGATCGGCGGCCGAACCCGGACATCGACGTCGTCCACTGGGTTCTGCTCGTCGCGGGCGGCTTCCCGAATCTCGCTGCGCGCCTTGGCCCGAACTGTATCGGCGAGTTGGCGGCTGGGCCGCTGCGTCTCCGCGCTGCGTTGTTTGGTCTCGGGCTCTGTGTCGGTGGCCGGCTTCGTTACCTTCGTTACCGCCGATGTCGGCCGCTTTTTCATCACGCGCGTTTTCGGCTTCTGCGTTTTCTGCGTGGAGTCGTTGTGCGTAGCCGCCGGCTTCGCGTCGTGCTTCGACCCGCCGTCCTCGTCGGCGTGAGCGGTGCCGGCCCCGGCGAGTACCGCCGCCGATAGCCCGGCCGTGAAAACTCCAGCACCCACCCACGCTGCGACACGCGTCATCATTCGCCCCCCGTTACATCGAACTCGACTTGTGTCACGGTAACCGGCGTCCGGACGGAGCGGGCAGAATTCGGCAAGATGCCGCGGCTTGTCTGGGTACGGGCGAAATTAGGTAGGCGACTACGCTACGCAACCCATGTGCTCGGCGGGACACTTGGCCGGTGACCGTATCGGACGGGAAGAATCTGGCACCGGACTACCTGGCTCACTGGGTGGTCAAAACCGCGCGCAGTGACGAGATAATCGCTTGGTATGGCACGGTCTTCGGCGCCCGCGTCGTGCACCAAGACTCCAAGATCGCATTCTTGACCTGGGACGAGGAGAGCCACCGCCTCGCACTGGTCAAGGTACCGCGCGTGCTGCGCTACCTGTTCCCCCTCGCCCGGCTGCGCCGAAAGTTCTACGGCATCGACCATCTCGGATTCACCGTCGGATCGTTGGAACAGTTGTTGTCGACCTATGAGCGGCTCAAGAGCGTCGGCATCACCCCGGTGTGGTCGATCAACCACGGTCCGACCACGTCGTTGTACTACGAGGACCCGGACGGCGTGCGGCTGGAATTCCAGGCCGAGAACTTCGCCACTGCGAAGGAGACCGCGGACTACTTCCTCAGCGGCTCGTTCGCGGAGAACCCCATCGGGGTGAATTTCGACCCGGACTATCTGCTTGAGCGGCTGCGCAGTGGCACCGATCCGGCCGAACTACACCGGCAAGGCGCGGGCACCCGCCCCGGCACCACGGCGCGGGCGAACAAGCGCGCGCTCACATGGAAGACGCTCTGAGTCCTTGCCGGCCGCGAAGCTGAGGTTGTCTACAGCTTGCCTGCGGCGAAATCGGCTGCCTGCGCGACCTTTCCGGACTGCACGTAGGACACGTGGGCACCCATGTCCCAACCACCTTCCCAACAGATCGGGTCGCCCTCGTTGCACTGGGCGATGGAGTTGGCCGTGTACTGCGGCGCCAGCATCGGCAGCGTCTGCCCGGCGGCCAGAAGACCCGAGAAGCTGGTGACCGGTGTCCCGAACAGCGCGGTGGCCGCGACATGATCGGCGACCTGCGGGGCGGCCTCGTTGGTGGCCTTTTCGATGACCGCCGCGCCCTGCGAGTAGCCGCCGAGAACCATCTTGGTGTTGGGACAGCTGGTCGCGATGGACTCGATGAGGGAGCGCGCGGCATCGGTACCGGCCGGCGTGCTCATGTTGAAGTCGTTGGTGGCCGGGTAGTCGACCGCAACCGCATCGACGGTGCGGGGCGCCAGCCGCGACCGTAAGTCGTCGGCGAACGGACCGCCGACACTGCCCAGGCCCGGCGGCTCATTGGTACCGCGTGCGAAGACCACCTCGACATCGGGACAGGGTGCCGCGGTGGCCGGTGCCGGCGTGACCACCAGAGCGGCTCCGGCGAATGCCGCCAACACCACGATCAATACAGGCTTGCGGGTCATACCGCCCGATCGTAGGCGGACCGTACCGACAGCCGCCCTGGACCGGCCTCGAAGCGGTGGCATATCAGGCCTCCAGCAAATAGCGGAACCATCGGCTCACGACGGCACTCACCGCTGAATGGGACCAAAAGTACGTACTGCAAAGTCGTGAACACCTGGCGAACGCTGCGGGCACGGGAGGATTTCTCTCACCGACAGATATTTCCCTTAGAAAAGATCGACACCTCGATCAGGTGGGAAATTGAGCAATGTCCTCCGGCGCACCATTCTGGCGACATAACGTCGCTACGTTCGTGTCAATTTTTGGGGAGGAAGGTTCACAGATGGGTAAGCGTCGGGAACTCGCCATGGCAGGACTGGTCGGTGCGGTGGCCTCCGGGATGGCGGTCGCAGCCATGAGCACGCCCGCGCCGGCACATGCGTGGTGCGTGGGAATCAGCGGGATAAACATCGGCGGGGGCTGCTCGAGCACCCTGGGCAACTTCGCACTCGGCCTCGGGCCGAATGCGGTAGCGGTCTCCAGCGGATTTGTCACCGGCGCGATCGCCTTCGGAGACGCATTCGCAAGCTCGGCGGGCATTCTGACCGCCGCCTGGGCAGGCGGTACCGGTTCGGAGGCATACACCGATGGCCTCGTCAGTTGGGCCGTTGCACAAGGCACCAACCCTTCCGCCGTGGCCGGCCGACAGAACGGTGATTTTGCCAACTTCGCATTCAACTTCGGAAATGCGTTGGAGCCGTGGCTTGCCGGAGAAAATGAGGAGTTGGGAACCAGCAATGTCGAGTCGAGTTTCGGCAGCTTCAACCTTGCGGCAAACCTCGGTGGCAATGCCAATTCTGTCGAAGGAACGACGAAGGACATGCGAGTGTGGGCCGGCGGCTTGGAAGACAATCAAAGCTTCGGGGCGGCCGCGCTCAACTTTTTCGGCAACCGCAACGATGTTCAGGCGTTCGGCTCAGGCGTTGCGGCGATCGCCGTGGGCAACCCCTTCTCATTTCCCAACGGCAGCGACAGCATCGTGAAGGTGGGCGACTTCCTCGAGGGCACGCCCGGCGGCAGACTGGCCCTGGCGTTCAATCTCCAGCCCCCGTTCATCACGGAGCCGTGCAACACGGGGCAGTGCGGCAACGTGGTGACCGTCAACAACGGCTATCTCTCCGTCGCGGGAGCAGTGGGACTGGTCAATCGCATCGTCCAACAGATCGGACCGGGCATCCGGATCAACACCCCGATCAATCCGGCGCCGCCCATCCCGGATGAGCCCGACGCGGCCGAGACCAGCATCGCAGCCAAGTCGACCCCACA
The DNA here is from genome assembly GCF_019645875.1 of Mycolicibacterium senegalense. Taxonomy (GTDB): domain Bacteria; phylum Actinomycetota; class Actinomycetes; order Mycobacteriales; family Mycobacteriaceae; genus Mycobacterium; species Mycobacterium senegalense. The sequence continues at coordinate 4,699,955 of NZ_CP081000.1, forward strand.
GCTGGCACCGCGAAAGTCGATCAGCGAGCGAGTCAAGGCCGCCGTCAATCGCAACCTGGTCCGAACGAGCCGCAACACCGGCCCAGAAGCCAAGGCTGTCGAGGCAGGATCATCAGCACTGAAGGCGACACCGAAGTCGGGCAAGAGCCGGATCTCCGAAGCCAAGAACAAGTCGAAGGCCGCCGGCAAGCCGTCGCGCGAAAGCGGCGGCAACGCCAAAGCCAGCGCCGGCGGTTCCGACGCCGACTGACCGCGCCCGTCCGCATCAATCACCCATCGGCCCTTTGCCTTTCGGCAGAGGGCCGATGCCTTGCGGCTGGCCCTGTCCTCCGATCGGGGGACAGGCGATTCCGGCGATTCATGGCCTGACCGGCGGACATACACGGGAGCTCCCAAACGGGATGGTGGTTCCAACACACCAACCACCCACGAGGGGACGCCACATGACCACCACCAACCGCATCGGGTTCGCCCGCCGTTTCGCTCTCATCGCCGCAGCCGTCGCCGTGCCGGCCATCGGAGTCGCTGTCGCACCGACCGCCGGGGCGCAGGCCACCGAGTTCGGTCCGTGCGGCCACGTGAACGACAACGTCGACCTCTGGAAGGACGTCAAGTACGCCACACCGAAGCACATGGACGGCGCCATCGACGTCGTGTTCCCCGGCGGCGACAAGTCCCGCGGCTACGCCGTGCGCCAAGGCCACAAGCCGGCTCAACTGACCGACCTCCTGGTGATCCCGACGGCCCGCGAGACCGGTATCGAATGCGACAACCTGCGCGACGGCGATGCTCCCCACTACTTCAAGGACGCCTTCGAAGCGGCCAGCATTCTGCCGCCGGGCAACCAAGGCCAGGCGCCGGATTGGGCGTTGGGCATCAACTCCGCCGACAACCGCGGCCAGGACCAGCTGCACATCCACGTCACGCTGCTGGACCCCACCGCCCGCGGCGACATCGACCAGGCCGTCAAGGACCACAAGGTCACCAAAGATGAGAAGGCCTGGAAGGCCTCGGTGATCGGGGTGCGCGGCCACACCGAGGCGGGACCGATCGAGAAGAGCCCGCGCGGCTACCGGGCCTGGAACACCGACAACATCGACCAGAACTTCTTCGCCGCGCTCAACACCCAGATCGTGGCGCCGCTGAAGAAGGCGGGCGCCGATGTCGGCATGAACAACGAGACTCTGCTGATCACCAAGAACCACCAAGGCCCCGGGTACATCGTGCTTGCCAGTGACGAGAAATCCGGCCTGACCCCGTTCGGCGTCAACAACATTGAGCGATTGCTCGACAAGGGCTAAGCCTGACAGAAAGCCCAACGGCCACCCGTGCTCGGGTGGCCGTTGGTGTTGAACTCCAGTTACGCAGTCGCCTGGTAGCGCAGCAGTACCGTCCCGCCCGGAAAGGTGCGGTTCTCCAACAGTCGCAGCGAAATCCATGACGGCAACGCCGGAAGGAACGGGATGCCGCCGCCCACTGCGGTGGGCGCGACCACAATCCGGTACTCGTCTACCAGTCCGGCCTGCACGATCGGCGCGGCCAGCGTCGCACCGGCCACCTCCAACTGGCCGTCGGTGTCGGCTTTGAGCTTCCGCACCACCTCGACCGGGTCGCCGCGTTCCAGTCGGGAGTTCCAGCCGACGGCCTCCAGGGTGCGGGAGAACACGACCTTGGGCATGTCGCGCCAGATGTGGGCGAAGTCGACGATCAGCGGGGTGGCGTCCGGAGTCTGGTCAGCGGTCGGCCAGTACGCGGCCATCAGTTCGTAGAGCCGGCGCCCGTAGAACGCGCACGCGGTCTCCCGCTCGAAGTCGTTCCAGTACTGATGCAGTTCTTCGCTCGGTTCAGACCAGTCGATGTTGCCTTGCGCGTCGGCGATGTACCCGTCCACCGACACGTTGAAGCCATAGATGAGCTTGCCCATACACATCTGACTACACCGAAGGCCGAAACTCATCGCGCTCTCGGAGATCAGGTTGTGGATCGCCAAGACTCAAACCGGCCGCTTTCCGCTTGCGGGACAAGATTTTTCCGTCTGAAACATCAGTACACACGGCGGAAATCTGAAAATTATTCACTTTTGTTGTCCGACGCTGATGCGTCCCAATAGGGAGGAAAGCCAGATGAGCGAGATGTATCACCTGCCCAATACCGCGACGATGGAGGAGATCACCGCGGCGTTGCGCAAGGACGGATTCGTCATTGTCGACAACCTGGTGCCGCCAGAGCTGATGGACCAGATTGCCGGCGAATTGACGGACTACATCGACGACACCCCCAACGGTCGCGACAACTTCGTCGGACGGCGCACTCGTCGCACCGGCGCACTCATCGCTCGATCGCCCGCGTCGCGCAAACTGGTGATGCATCCGCTGGCACGCGCCGTTGCCGCCGAAATGCTCAAGAAGGCCACCGCCTACCAGCTGCATCTGACCCAGGTCATCAGCGTGTATCCCGGAGAGACAGCTCAGCCACTGCACCGCGACGAGTTGGCATGGGATTTCTTCCCGTTCCCGGAGGACTACGACGTCCAGTGCAACACCATCTGGGCCATGACGGACTTCACCGTCGAAAACGGCGCCACCCGAGTAGTGCCCGGCTCGCACAAGGTCTTCGACAAACAGGGCTCGGATTACACGGAAGCCGACGAAGCACGCGCGGTCATGTCCAAAGGCTCCGTGTTCTTCTACACCGGCAAGGTTTACCACTCCGCGGCGGCCAACGTCTCCGAGATGGTGCGCCAGGGCATCAACATCACCTACGCGGTCGGCTGGGTCCGTCAAGAGGAGAACCAATATCTGTCCACGCCCCTGGAGATCGCCAAGACACTTGATGACGACATGCTCAAACTCATGGGATACCAAATGGGCGGTGTCGCAATGGGTTACCTCAGCGATTTCCTCGACCCACTCGCCGCCGTCAGGCCGGAACTCGGTAAGCAGCAATACGACTTTGCCGCGCTTACCCAAACCACCGGCCATGTCGACAAGGACGGGCAGGACGAATTCCACAACGCCATGCTCAACGCAGATACCCCTTCCCCTGTAACGGAGTCCGTGTAATGACCATCTCCTACAGCAGCCCTGAGGTCGGATATCTCGACCAGACCGCCTTCAAGAAGCTGGGTTTCACCCAGAACGTATGGGCCGGCGACACGCTGTATCTCTCAGGCATCGCCCCGTTCACCGGTGGTGACCCGGAGTTCGTCGTCGAGGGCATCGGCTCGATGAAGGAGCAGGCGGCCTTCATCCTCGACATCCTCCTGAAGCTGCTCGAGGCCGAGGGTTTGACCTATTCGAATCTCGTGGCGCTGACGGTGTATGTCACGAGCTCCGAGGAGTTCTTTGGGGTCGCACCGCTGCTGGTCGAGGCCTTCGGAGACCGCGCCCCGACGCAAACCCTTGTCGGCGTGTCCGAACTGGCGCACCCCGAACAGCGGATCGAGATAACCGCGATCGCAGTCAGGGGCTGAGCGCCGACCAAACTCTGTTTCACCGACGGGCCCGTGACGAACGTCCGGGCCCGTCGGTCTGTCTGCACTGCAGGCCAGACCGCCAATCGGTAAAGTTCGCCTTCTGCGTAGAAGAGCGTCAGACGAAATCTCACGTGCAAGGGAGCGTCGGGAGAAACCATGGCCGCAGCCGTCCGCCACCCGAACACCGAAAGCGGTCCCACGCTCCTCGCATATCCCGACGCGCCGACCAGACTGCGTGACCTGATGCAGCCCATAGCACGGCATGCCGGTGCATCCCGCAAAGCGATCCAGGCTCGCAGCCAGGACAAGGTCGACAAAGTCCTCACGGCCACCAACGACTTACTGGTCAGCGCCGGTCCTAGTGGAGTCACCACCACATCCGTCGCAGCTCGCGCCGGCGTTTCGGTCGGCTGGATGTACAACTTCTTCAACGACCGTGAAGCCCTCCTCGAAGAAGTCCTCATCCGAGGGCTTGTCGATCTCGATGAACGCTTCGAGGCGGCAGGGTTCAGCCTGGCCGGGCCGGATTGGCGGACAACTGCGACCGCGGGTATCGACGCACTGTTCGACTTCATGTTCAACGGGGCCGGGATCGCCGGGTTCCGCCTGCTGTGGTTCTCTACCGAATTCTCCGGCCGGATGGTCCAGGTAAACCGGTCACATGACGACGCGCTCGCGGCCTATCTGTGCCGGGGTGTCACCGCGCTGCGTCCAGATGCACCCGACATCCCGTTCTACCTGGTGGCACAGACGTTCATCGGGATGCTCGACAAGGGATTCGACATCGCATTCCGGACCGACCCCAACGGTGACAAGACGGCTTTTTCCGAAACTCGCCGCGCCGCAGTGGCATATCTGGAGACTTTTCTGACGTGAGCGATAGCACGCGTCGGGTCATCACCATGGATACGGTGATGACCCGACTCGCCCTCTCGTCGAAGGCCTGATCCGTCCTATCTAACCGGCCTCCACCACAACTTCCCCGCGCACGCTCCCGATCGAGTGCGTGTGGGCCCGCGCAGGTATGAGGTCCTCGACGGCGATCGCGTCTTCTCCGGTGTGGCCATGATCAGAAAGCGCAGTGAGCGCTTCGGGTTTTTTGACCACGAGATACGCCATGATCCCGAACGCGACGAGATAGACCGCCAGCGAGATCGGCGCGGCCAGGTTGATCGGCCAACTCAACGGTGCGACGAAACTGAAGACCGTGATACCGGCACCGACGAAGAAACCTGGGATCAGGAACAGCACACCAAGCGTCGGAATGATCAGGTGCACAACAACCTTGAACTCGCTGCGTCGGTATCGCCAGTAGTACACCGGGCAGGCCAGCGCCGCCAGCATGTGCACTGGCAACGCGATGACTGCGATGAGCGTCCCGAACAGACCCAAGGACGCCACCGGGCCCCAGTACAGGCCGCCGAGGATCGCCGCGACCGAACCAACACCGAACATGACATATATGGCGCCCACCGGAGACCTGTACCGGTGATGGGTCGCGGCGAAGATCTTCGGGATAGCGCCAGCGTGCGCCATAGCCCAAATATGCCGGGTCCCGCCCATGGATGCTCCGTTGGCGCAGGCGATCGAGCTGTTCAGCAGCGCAATCAAAAGCACGATCCATCCTGCGCCCCACAGATTCTTGGCGATGCCGATCCAGCCGTCGCCGGCATTGAAGTTCATGAAGTCGAACAGCTTGTCAGCACCGAAGTACGTTGAGGCCGCGTAGCTACCGAAGACGTAGAACACGCCAACGATGACCGCCGACCACACGATGGCGCGAGGCACATTGCGCTTGGGATCCTTGGTCTCGGCCGCCAACGGTGCGCCGGCCTCAAAGCCGATGAAAGCCAGAAAACCGTAGACCGAACCCGCGATGACCCCTGACATGCCCACGAAGCCTTCGGCATTGGCGTGCTCGGTGGTGAAGACGGATAACGAATTCGCGTCGCCCGCGGAGATGATCATGTGGACACTCAGTCCGAGTAGTACGAGGATTTCCACGGTGCCGAGGATCACGCCCGCCTTGGTGCTGAAAGCGGCGCCAAAGTAGTTGAAGGCACCCGAGACCAGCAGACATCCGAGCGTCGCGATGATCCAGGTGGTCTTGTATCCCGTTCCGCCGTCAGGGAATACCGAAGCGGCAACCAGATTCCCGAACACCAGCCCGAGATACGGGATCGCCGCCAGGTAGAACATTGGTGCGCAAAATGCGACGACAAAGCCCAGAGCGGGATGGAAAGCACGGCCCACGAACGAGCCGAGGCCACCTGCTGTGGATATGTGCTTGGCCATCTGAGCGATTCCCACCGCAACCAGCACACAGCCGATTGTCGCGCCGACCACTGATAGCGGCAGCGCCCCGCCGGAGAACAACGATCCGGTCATGATCGCGTAGGCCAGGCCGGCGCCGGGAGCCATCGTCGCGATCGACACGAACAGGATGCCCGCCAGCGAAATGCTGCCCTTGGCGAGCCCCTGTCCGCCGTCACCGGCATCCACCGGAGCGTCGCTGGTTTCCGACGAAATCGTCATAAGTACCTCCTGGATGTAGAGACACAGTGGTCTGTGGACTCTCAAGGGCAGTCCGGATCGCACGCCGCACTGCGCGCATAGAGGTGGATCAGTTCCGACAGCAACCAACTTGCTTGGTGCCAGCCAGAATTCGTGTGGCGGTACCTCGCCGACCAAAGTGAATAATTTTCAGATTGCGGAATCAGATCTGTCCGGTAAAGAACAGATTTCGTTGTGTGCACCGAGCAAGCGCCAGCTCAGAAGGTCGGCCGGCTCGTACACAGCGGGGAAGTCCTCGGACCGGCCCGCTTTGGGGTGTCCGAGTCGCCCCGGTAGTAGGTCCTGGGAGTGTCGGCGGACAGAAACGATTTTTGGGCTGCTTCGTCGCCTTCAAGTCCGGCGCGGTAACGAGATCAACCCGCAGAGCCCACTTTCGTCAGCAGGACGGCTCCCTCGTTGTAGGGAAAGGCTCGGTAGAACAGCCGAGAACGCGGTATGACGAGGTCCGCGGCCTCAGCCTTGCTCACCACCCGTGGGTTGACGAGCGCGACAGCCCGTCCACGCTTGCGCAGCACCGTCGGTCCGCCGGCCAGTACGTTCTTCAACCAGTCCGTCTGTGGCCCGTAGCCGATGAGGATCGCGTAGCCATCATGGGTCTCGAATACGAGAAGGGGCGTCCGATATCGCTTACCCGACTTCCGCCCGACATGCTCGAGGGTCCCGAGGTTCGGAAGCCACGGTGTGACCGTGCGAGCCGCCGGATTGGTGACTCGCTTGTTGAACTTTGCGATTCGGCGAGGCACGCGCATTCTCGAAGTCTAGGTACAAGGCCCACCAACTGACCGCGCGTTCGGTGTGAACACCGGCCTCTACGTGTAAGGAAGTCGGTGCCCCCAGCCGGACTCGAACCGACACTTGGCGGACTTTAAGTCCGCTGCCTCTGCGTTACTGGGGTAGCTGCAACGCATCCGAGAGATCCATGACTACGTCTAAACCCCTTGTCTTATTAGGTAAAATTGAGTCGAGACCGCCCATCACGCGGCGTACCGAAAGTTTGCCCACTTCCGCAGGTTGCGGAAAGTACACGGACGCGCCACGGACACCGGCACACGGTCAGCTGCTTGCCGTAGCCTCGTAGCCGTCCGCGAAGGACAGCACGCGAGGCGCGAGCGGCATGTAAGGAGGCACCCACAGCCGCCGAGTGAACCCCGGACCGGTTTGTAAGGCGTACAGGCCCCGCCTGCCGTTGAATCGGCCGATCAGTTCTTTGACCACGGCAGCGTCTTCGGCGACGTTCGGGAACATGATCGTGTCGAGCTTCTCTTGCAGCTCAACCATCAGTGGCTGGATGGCTTTGATCATGTTGAGCACGCTTGGATCAGAAGTCATCCCTTCCAACTCGGCGCGCTTCAGCCACGGCTTATTTCTTGCCTCCCTAGTGAATTCCAGCATGTACTCACGGTCGATATCGATCCGTACCTCAGGTTCACCGTCAAGGCTGGCGGTGAACTGATACTTGAACGCGTTGATGTCACCATGCTGGAGTACATCGCGCAGCTCTTCTAGCCAGCGGTAGTCGAACGACGTCGCCTTCAAGTCGTTGAACAAGCCCTCAACCGCTGTTGCCTCCGGAGTCTTCCGACCAAAGGTTTTGCGAGCCAGACGGATCGTTTGATCTTGGTGTATCTGCAGCGCGCTCGTGAACGAGATCAACGCAGAGCGCACTTTTCGCTTACATTCGTCCAGCGCATCCCAATTACCTAGAGACAATCGGCGGTTCTGAAGGTCGCTGAGAATCCCGATCAGTACATCGCACAGCGCATCGTGCTCGTCAGAGATATGTAGGTACAGTTCACTTTCCAACCGCTTCGCAAGGCCCTTGTACGCGTCCAGGTAACGCTTGTTCTCGGCCTCGCTAAACGAACACACCTTCGTAAAGATGATGCTCACATCAAGCGAGGGGTCGTGGTAACCCAGAATCGCTCCGTACTGGTCGGCAGTTGCCGCTGCGTCGTCTGCGTCGTCCTTCGCCAACTGCTTCGCGCCCGCGTCCAGTGCTGCCTGCAAGCTCGCTTTTACTGCGGCAAGACGTTCCTTGATCTCGTCGGCCGACGGCGCTCCCTCCGTCAACCACCGCTCGCCGTCACGCCGGACGCCGTCCAACGCTTCCTTCAACGATTCCAGAGCGACATTGCGCGTCATACGATCCCTGGCATCGGGCGTACTTACGTAATCCATCATCGCTGCAGTCATTACCTGCGCCACAGCACGCAGTGCCTCGACAACAATCAGAATTGCAGGACTGGTCGGCGGCGGAGGGCTCGTCAGCCCAATGCCCTGCCACGCCTCGCCGGCACTCTCGCAGAAGTCAATCGGTGTCTCACCGTCCAGCTCGCCTAAGCCTGTGTTGAATTCACTCAGCCGTTCGACCCAGAAACGAATGCGTTCTAAATCTTCCTGCCCTTCGTGTTCCACGCCAGCACCTTTCTTCAGACCATGCGGCCCGCTCACCGCGCAGCCCTCCGAGTGGGCAGCTCGACAGGATCGCATGACGTCCAGCAAATATCCACGACAGACACATTGACTGTGAGGCACCTCACACACGAAGGCGGCTTCGGCCGGTCGTTAAATCTTGGCCTGTTGTCTTGTGATTCTTTCGCCGGTCTCCGGCGGAACAAGGCATCGAGCCCTTGCAAGAGGGTGAGAAGAGCAGGCAGACCTCGCAGGGCACCAGTCGCGATGTGTACCTAGGTGTGCAGGATTCAGCCGGACCTTGAACCAGACGACCAATCTTGGACCCCACCTACGCAAAGCAGGACCGCGGACCAGCCTAGGCCGACGTCAGTCGGCCGGAATGAGGCTGCCAACACACCGGCCGCCTCGAGGCCCAAACCAACAATTCCCTAAAGGCTCTACGGGACAAGACGGCGCTGGAGCTGGCGGGGGCCAAACGGAGTACCGAAACCCTTGGCAGCCAGACCCCGACACCGTGTACACCGACGTCGAAAGCGGCGAGCCGATGACCGCCGACGAGATGGTGCTGTGGACAGCGCGACGCATGAACGAACGAGCTGGCTCATTGCCCTCTCAACGCGAGCTGGAGAGTCCACACCGCAGGTACACGGCACACAGGCGCAAACGGTCGGTCTACCGATCTGTTTGCCCAGGTCAGTCATTGTAGCGACCGTTGTACCCGTCGGCTAAAAACTAGGGCGTAAGGCGCAACCGCCCCGTTACGCCCGACACAGACAAGAGAGGCAAGAGATGCCGAGGCAGATGCGCGAGAGGCAATGCAGCCGTTGATGTTTGGCTACTCGCGAGTGAGCACCGACGACCAGGTCAACGGATACGGACTAGACGCACAACGCGATGCCATCGACAGCGCCGTAAGCGGTCGCAGCTGGACTGTGGAGCACTTCGCAAACGAAGGCGTGAGCGGAAAGTCCATGGCCCGAAGCTGCAGGAAGTGTTGCAGCTATTGACTTCTGGTCAAGCAGACGGCCTGGTGGTCGCGAAGCTAGACCGCTTGAGCCGATCAATCGTCAACGCTGCCAACATCATCGAGTCGGCGCAGGCGCAAGGTCGGTCGCTGGTGATCCTGGACCTGGGCGTGGACCTCACCACAGCCGGAGGCCGGATGCAGGCAGGCTAAGCCCGTGCACGCCGGAAGCCTGTACGAGCACTACCTGCAGCCCGCGACCACGGCCCTGGGGCCGGGAGCTGTCCGTTTCCACGATCTGGCCACACCTTCGCCAACATGAACTTGAGCGCTGGTGAGCACTACATGCTGGACAGTAAGTGGCTGGGACACAGCACGTTCGTGCTGACACTCACCACCTACTCGGACTACATCAACGAGGACGAGCTGGCTGCGCCGAAGGTTGGCCGGGGCATCGCGGACGTGTCCAACGTCGTACACCTCAAAGAAAGGAAGACCGGCACAGCCTAGGCCCAAGGATTGGAGCCCAAAATCCACTTGATCTGGTGCTCGCCTTGGTCATGTAGCGCTATGTGTTTGATGCGTGACGGCGTCCAACCGTCCAGCGGTTGGTCGTCTTCAAACAGCATTCGCGCGACCAGGGCATTGGTTGGGAATTCGAGGCCTGACCTCATGGGTGCGTTGACCGTAACCACGAGTGTCTCGGTCTTCGCACTGTTGTGGCCTTCGATGATTCTGCGTAGCTCATTCCGCAGATCGGTCTGCGTAACTGTGGCGTGGTATCCCAGCGCGAGCTCGAATCCCATTTGGCCGTGAAAACGGCTTGTGTACCACTGCGGCAGCGGTGTCCACGTGAAGTACACCGATCTGTCCGAAGACCATTGAGCAACGTTCGTCACATTCCCTAGTGGTGCAGCAGCCGCTGTGCCCTCTTGCACTATCGGTACCGCCGCCCGAATCGCAGCAATCGCGCTGCCTAGGTTGGCCCGTCTGGGTGGCAGGCGCTTCGCTGCAGGCGCATCGCTTTGGCCGCCAAAGTGCATGACTACGAGCAATCCTCGATGCTGAGCCAGGGTGTTGGGTGCCTGTTCCAGCAGTTTGTTCCTGAACTGCTCGAATGACATCCATCGCCCAGCAATCGAATTCGACTTGTCCAGTTCCGAATCCGGTGGCACAAGCTGCGCTGCTTCGATACCGACTTTTTTGCCATCGATGTGCGCGAGAACGTCAGGTGGATCATTTGGATTGACAGTGGAGGCACTGGTGATTCGTTCAGCGGGCAGCAGGTCCCCTAGGAAGGCATCAACATCTCGGGTTTCTTGCACCTGTTTGGTGACGGCGTCGGCGCTCTGCTGTGGAAGGTCGAACGCGACGATTAGCGCAGGCTCAGCGGTCTGGTCGTCCCCAGTCGTCACTCCCTTCGCCGCCATAACTCGCGGGACGGCGCTGCCGGGCAGGGTGGAGAAGACAAACGTCTGTATCTGCATGTTGACCGCAGGCGAGAAGAACACCGTGGAGGCAATCTGCTGCTGTTCGGTCATTCAGAGACCGTACGACGCCGCACCGACATGTTTTGACTGTCCTGAAAATTTGGACCACCTGGGCGATACTCCCGGACGCTGCCGTGTCGCTGTCGCGCTGCTGTCACGAAACTCCGACAGCGGACGACGGCCGTCGCCCGGCAACGGTCGAAAATGACCGCTACCAGCGACGACACCCGTGCCCCCAGTCGGACTCGAACCGACACTTGGCGGATTTTAAGTCCGCTGCCTCTGCCAATTGGGCTATGGGGGCGTCGCACGAGAGCATATTTCAGGAGGGTTCGCCCTCATCAGACCGCCCTCGGCACAAACCCAGTTGCCGATCACCCAACCTCGACGACGATCTTGCCGAACGAGCCACGATCGAGATGGTCCAGCGCCACCGGCAGGTCGCCGAATGGATAGCGCGCCCCGATCACGGGTTTGGTCCCCGTGCTGTCGATGGCGCTGACGAGCTCGGTGAGTGCACGCCGATGCCCAGTGCCGATCCCGTGAATTGTGATGTCTTTCATCAGTATTGGCATGACGGGCGTGGATACCTCGAACCCCTCGAGCGCCCAGATGAGATGGATGTGGCCACCGACCCCGATGACCTCGGCGGCCTTGCCGAGATGAGCGCCCCCGACGAGACCAATCCCATCCATCTGCCACCGGCGCATGATGTCGGCCATGAGCCGCTGCAACCGAGGCAAACACCCGCATATTCCCGCGTAATGCCAAGCCAAGCGCCTCGCCCACGGCCCGCGCAGGCGGGGTTGCGCAGTTTGGTTGAATTAGCCCCAAGGTGCACAGCGACGGGGGCCGCACATGCCGAGCAGTATCGCCAATTCGATTGCCGTAGTTGCCGAACGGGTGGCGGCAACACTGGGACCACGCGCGATGCGGGTGATCGCCCGCGTCAATAAATACGTCACCAATCCGCTGCAGCGGCTGTGGGCGCCGTGGCTGCCGTACATGGCCGTCATCGAGCACACCGGCCGGAAGTCGGGCAAGCCGTACCGGACCCCGGTGATGGCGTTCATCGACGACAAGTCGGTCAGGGTTGTTCTGAATTACGGCGAGCATTCGGATTGGGTGCGCAACATCCGCGCTGCCGGCCACGCCGAAGTGGTTCACCGAGGCAAGCGGTACCAGCTGACCAGCCCGCGCATCATCCCGGCTACCGACCAGAAGGCCCGGTTCGTCGCCTCGTTGGCGCCGGTAACCGCCCCTTGAATCGAAGCGCGGCGGCGCGACCCCGGCGTCGAAAGCGGCGCTAGAGACATCGCGGAAGCACGCTCTGACCGCTCGCTTCCATCGAGCGTGCGCAAACTGCTGGCGAAGTGCGGCGTGTTGGCCAGCAAACACGCACGTTCGCGCAGATGAGGGGACCACCCGGCGTAGGCTGCGGATATCCCGACTCCCGGGAGGCTGCGATGCCCGAACTGGCCATCGAACTGCGCGACGTGGTGCGCGAGTACAAGGTCGGCGGTCAGACAGTGCGCGCCCTCGACGAGATCAGCCTCCAGCTCAACGGCGGGCAGTTCGTTTCGATCATCGGCCCCTCCGGCGCGGGTAAGAGCACGCTGCTGCACCTGCTGGGCGCGCTGGACTCCCCCGACTCGGGCTCGATCACCTTCGACGGCCAGGAGATCGGGCGCCTCGGCGACGAACAGCAGTCGGCGTTCCGCCACCATCGAGTGGGCTTCGTCTTCCAGTTCTTCAACCTCCTGCCGACGCTGTCGGCGTGGGAGAACGTGGCCGTCCCGAAGCTGCTCGACGGCGTCCGGCTGGGCAAGGTCAAACCGCAGGCCGTTGAGTTGCTGGACCGCGTCGGCCTGGGCAACCGCACCGAGCACCGGCCGTCCGAACTGTCCGGCGGCCAGATGCAACGCGTCGCGGTGGCCCGGGCCATGATGATGGACCCGCCGCTGATCCTCGCCGACGAGCCGACGGGCAACCTCGACTCGACGACGGGCGCGGCGATCTTGACCCTGCTCGGCGAGGTCGCCCACGAGGAGGGCCTGGGCCGGCTGGTGGTGATGGTGACCCACAACGCCGACGCCGCCGCGGCCACCGACCGGGTCATCACCCTGCAGGACGGGCGCCTGGGCTCGGACGAGATGTCGGTGGTGCCCGGGTGAAACTCGCGGCCGCGGCGAGTCGGCTCCGAGTGTTCAGCCTGCGCGAGCTCACTGTGCACCGGCGGCGCACCGTCGCCTCGATTGCCGTAATGGCCGTGTCGGCAATGTATCTCGTCGCGATCCTCGGCATCTTCGGGTCGATCACCGGATCGGTCAACCGGCTCGCCGACGGCGTCGCCGGCGTGGCGGCGCTCGAGGTCTCCGGCGTCACCGATGCGGGCTTCCCCGAATCCGTGCTGGCCGACGTCGCCAAAGTGCCCGGTGTCGCGAACGCCGCCCCCATGATCCGGATGTCCGCACCCACCGCCACCGAACCGGTGCTGCTGTTCGGTGCCGACGACCGAAGCCGCGCCTTGGAAGGCGCGCTGAAAGATGCGGTCGGAGTGGAGGTTCAAACCCCCACGGCAGCCGAGGGAGTCCGTGTCGGGCCCGCCGTCGGTCACGCGAAAGGCGAGACGTTTCAGCTCGGCTCGGGCTCGGTGACCGTCGCCGAGGTCCTCGAGGGCAAGCAGCTCTCCGATCTCAACGGAGGCCACTATGTTCTGGCCCCACTTCCGTTGGCGCAGAGGGTTACCGGCAGGACGGGCCAGCTCGACTCGATCCTGCTCACCACGTCACCCGGGGCGAGCCTCGCCACCGTGAGAGACGAGGTCACGAAGGCCGTGAACGGCCGGGCCATCGTCGCCGCGCCGAGCTTGCGGGCCGCCCGGGCCGGTGACGGCGTCAAGCTGATGAACTACATGGCGCTGATGGGTGCGGCGGTCGCGCTGGTGGTCGGCGCGTTCCTGATCTACACCACGATGACCATGGCGATCGCGCAACGCCGCCCCGTCATCTCGATGCTGCGCGCCATCGGCGGCCGGCGCGCCACCATCGTGCGCGACATGCTCGCCGAAGCCGCGATCCTCGGACTGATCGGCGGCACCCTCGGGTCGTTGTTCGGAATCGTGTTGGGCCGCTTGGCGATCGGTCGGCTACCACCGACGATGACGCAGGGCCTGGAGGCCCGCATCGAATACTGGCTGCCCGGCTACGCCATCCCGGTCGCCATCGCGGCGACGGCATTGACCAGTGTGGCAGCCTCGGCGATGGCGGCCCGGCAGGTGTACCGGGTCTCACCGATCGAGGCGCTGGCCCCCGTCGGCGTATCAGCTGCGGACAACGTCCCGCGCTGGCTGCGCATCGTCACCGGCATCGCGGCGGTGGCGGTGCTCGCAGCGTCGGTCCTGGTGGTGTTCTCTGTGCCGGGCTCCATCGCGTTCGTGGCGATCGCAGCCCTGTTCACCGCCCAGATCGCGCTCGGTTTCGCGCTCGCCGGGCCCATGGTCCAGGCCACCGCCGCCGTGGCGCGGCTGTTCGGTTCGCCCGGATCTTTGGCAGCGGCGACCGTGCAACGCGCACCCCGGCGGGTGTGGGCCACCGTGATGACCGTGCTGATCGCCGTCGTCACCACCGTCGTGATCACCGGGACCAACAACGACATGATCCGATCGGCACGCGACATCTTCGCCCCGGTCGCTGCGGCCGACGTCTGGGTGAGCGCCAACTCACCCGACCAGTACCCCACCGGCCTTCTGCCCCAAGGACTTACCCAGAACGTCACCGAGGTGCCCGGGGTCGCGAAGGTCACCGAAGGCGCCCTGGGCTTCGCCGTCGTCGGCGGCACCCGCGTCATGCTCGACGGCTTCGCCCCCGGCAGCCACGACGCCCTCTTCCGCGCCCTCGACGATCAGACCCGCAACGAGGTGCTCGCCGGCGGCGGCGTGGTGCTCTCGCAGAACCTGGGGAAAACGCTCAACGTCCGGGCGGGCGACGAACTGCAACTGCAAACACCGCACGGCCCGCGAAACGCCAAGGTGCTGGCGCTGGTCCCCTACTTCTCGACGGTGATCGGCACGGTCGGGATGAGCCTCGATCAGTTGCGCGCCTGGTTCGACCGACCGGGGTCGACGACACTGCAGGTCACCGCTGCCAAGGGAACCGACCCTGCTCGCCTACTGGCCAACATCCGCCAGGCCGTCCCGGCACCGAACCACGTCTACGACGGCCGCACCGCGCTGGCCGGCCTGGAGGCGCCACTGCACCAGAGCATGCTGATCGCCAACGCGGTGTGGATCATCGTGGTGTTCGTCGCCGCTGTCGCCCTGCTGAACACGCTGACCCTGTCAGTGCTGGAGCGGCGCCGCGAGATCGGGGTGCTGCGCGCGATGGGGTCCAGCCGGCGCTACACGTTGGCGATGGTGCTGGCCGAGGCAGCGGCCATCGGCATCGTGGGCGGTGTCCTTGGTTTGGTGATCGGGTTGGTGGACCAGTGGCTGTTCAGCCTGGTCAGCGGGGACGTCATGAATTTCGAGGTGACGTTTCGGCCGAGTCCGATGGCACTCGTATTCACCCTTGGCGCCCTGGCGATCAGCCTGCTGGGTTCACTACCGCCGGCCCGACGCGCCGCACGGCTGAACATCATCGAGGCCGTCAGCGTCGAATAGTCGCGACTCCCTGCAGATGTGGCGTGCACTGCGGCGGCACCAGCGTCCGCCGGGTGCTGTGCAGGCAACTGGTGTCGAATCCCGCTGCGGCGATGGCGTCGACGGTGCGGCGGTTCGGTTCGCAGCCTGAGGACAGCCACGCCCAGGGCCGCGCGACCAGATCCTGGTAGCGCCCCATCAGGCCCTCACCGCGGACGTGCTCGAGCACCACCAACCGGCCGTTGGGCGTCAGGACGCGTCGGATTTCGGCCAGCGTGGCCGGTACATCGTCGACCGAACACAACACGAGACCGACGTGGACCGAATCGAAACTGCTGTCCGGGAAGGGAATCGATTCACCCGCTCCCTCGGCGACTTCCACGTCGATACCACGCCGGCGGGCCAGCGCGCGTGCCATGCGCCGCATCGTCGGATCCGGTTCCACTGCCGCGACGGAGGTGACCGCCGTCGGCAGGAACAGCAGATCTGTGCCCGGGCCGAGCCCCACCAACAGCAGCCTGCCGATCGCATGACTCATCGCCGACCGGCGGTACCGGCGATAGAACAGCCTGTCGAATACCGGCATGCCCAGCCGATATACGTACGGGAACAACGGGTTACGGTGCTTCAAGCGTACTGTCCAAGATCCATTCGAAAAGGTGGATATTCATCGCTCATCAGCGAGACATACACGGCCACCCGGTAGCGCCATCGCACGATTCCCATCAAGAGGTCGAACATGTCTGGCGAGACGGTGCCCCGGGCCAGCAACCGCACCGCGGAGATGACGCAAAGCACTTGCAGCGGCGCCTCCATCGCCCAGCACATGATGATCTGCGGCAGCGCCAACAGCCACTTCACCAGCACCGCTGCTCTGGACAACTGTTCGGGATAGTCGATCTCGAGATCGCCCGGATAGTCAGCCCGGGGTCTGAGCGTGAACGGCGGGTACCGGTCGGTGGTGTTCATCGGGAACCGGTAATTCATCACGCGCCACGACCAGCGCAGCACCCCGACGTTGAAATCGAACAGCGGCCGCGGATACCGGGCGGTGAACAGGATCGCCACCCCCGCGGCCAACACCACCAGCGGATACACCAGGTACAGCCCGATCAGTATCGGATAGTGCGGCACTGCCAGCACGCACCATTTGACCAGCCACAACCTGTTCGACGGCGCGTCGATCGCACCCCGCACCCGGACTATCTCAGCGGGCATGTTCGCCCCTGCCCAGGGCCCTCTCGGCGAGCTCGCGGCTGATCCCCGCAGCCATCCGACGGTGGCTCACCGCCCGCAGAAACGTTGCCAGCAACCACGTCATCGCCCGATCCGGGACCAGGGCCGCCGGCGCCAGCACCGCCTCGCCGTGCGACACCCGCAGTGAGGCCACCCGGGACACCGCCGCGACCCGGTGCCGGCGGGTCTTTTCGTACCAGCGCAGGGCCCCGGACACGTCGGCGCCGTCGCGAATACCTGAAATCGCCTTACACAACACCATCGTGTCCAGCAGGGCCTGGTTGGTGCCCTGGGCGAGCGTCGGCGGCATCGTATGGGCAGCGTCGCCCAACAACGTCACCGCACCGCGGCCCGGCCCCGGGACGGGATGGCGGAAGTGCGGATAGGGCGAACGGGCCAGGTGCTCATCGGTCAATGTCGCCAGCACTTCATCGACCAGCTCGGACCATCCGGTGAAATTGGCGCGGATCACCTCGATCGGGCGCTCCGGCCGAACGAAGCCGGGCGACCACGGCAGATCGAACCACCACTGCACCTCACTGCCCCCGGCGGGCCACAGGCCGAGGTTTCCGTGCTGGCCGACGATGACGAAGGCAACCCGACGATCGGCACCATCCGGAAGCGTGGCCAGCCCTTGCCAGCTGCACCACCCCGTCGGTTCGGCGTGCTGCGCGCCGACGATGTCGCGGACCTTGGAGTGCAGACCGTCGGCGCCGATCACCAGATCGCCGTCCGCACAACTGCCGTCGGCGAAATCGAGGCGGACGCCGCGGCTGCCGTCGGTCACCCCGACCACCGGTGTGCCGCACCGAATGCGTTCGGTTGGAAAGCCTTCCAACAGTCGCGCGAGCACGACGCGTCGCGGCACCATCCGGACCGGCGCACCCATCCGGCTCACGATCGCGGCCAGGTCGAGGGTGGTCATCGGGCGGCCCGTCGACGTCATCACCCGCACGGTGGACAACTCCTGGCCGGCGCCTTCCATGTCGACGCCGAGCTGGCGCAGCACGGTTTCGCCGTTGGACCAGATCGTGACGGCGCCGCCGCCGGCCCGTACCTCGGGCCGTTGCTCGAACACCGTGACGTCATGGCCGTCCCGTAACAACCCGCGGGCGACGGAGAGGCCACCGACCCCGGCACCGACAACGAGAACCCTCAGCGGCCGTTGCGGCGCTGGCTGGACGTGGTGCCGGCTCTGGGGCCGTTTAGAGCCCACGGCTCAATTTATGTCCCGGAAAAGATTCCGTAAAGGACCGACAGCCGGGCGTAAAGATGGCGTCAAGATCGCGACCAGCGGCCTACCGCGGGCGCACCCTCGATCAGTCGCCGAGAGCCGGCGACCGTAAACGTCTGGGAGAACCCATGTCCGTAGTGGTGTTCGTCGGGTTGACAGTGGCGGTCTTCGCGTTGCTGGGCCTGGTGCAGAAGTTGGTCGAGGGACTGTGAGTTACGAAAACGTCGTCGGCCTGGGCTTGGCAATCCTCATCGCGCTGTTTCTCTTCGCGGCGCTGCTGTTTCCGGAAAGGTTCTAGTGACTACGACAACCGCGGGGATCGTTTTCCTCGTCGTCCTCATCGCCGCGGTAGCGGCGGTTCACGTGCCGCTCGGGGATTACATGTACCGCGTCTACACGACCGGCAAGCATTCCCGTGCCGAACGCGTCATCTACCGCCTGATCGGCGCCGACCCGAATGCCGAGCAGACCTGGAGCGCCTATGCCCGCAGTGTGCTGGCGTTCTCCGCTATCAGCATCCTGTTCCTGTTCACCTTGCAGCTGGTGCAGGGAAAGCTGCCGCTGCACCTGAACGATCCGGCCACCCAGATGACACCGGCGCTGGCCTGGAACACCGCCGTAAGTTTCGTCACCAACACGAACTGGCAGGCCTACTCGGGTGAATCCACCCAAGGCCACCTGGTGCAGATGGCCGGGCTTGCGGTGCAGAACTTCGTCTCCGCGTCAGTCGGTATGGCGGTGGCAGTGACGTTGGTACGCGGCCTGGTGCGGCGCAACACCGGTGAACTCGGCAACTTCTGGGTGGATCTGGTGCGCGGCAATCTCCGTATCCTGCTGCCGATTTCGATTGTCGGCGCGCTGATTCTGGTGGGCGGCGGCGCCATCCAGAACTTCGATCTGCACAACCAGGTGGTCAACACGCTGGCCGGCGGCACGCAGACCATCCCGGGCGGCCCGGTGGCCAGTCAGGAAGTGATCAAGGAGCTCGGCACCAACGGCGGCGGCTTCTTCAACGCCAACTCCTCACACCCGTTCGAGAACCCCACCACCTGGACCAACTGGGTGGAGATCTTCCTGATCCTGATGATCCCGTTCTCGCTGCCGCGCACCTTCGGCCGCATGGTCGGCAATCCGAAGCAGGGCTACGCGATCGTGGCGGTGATGGGCGTGATCGCGACCATCAGCGTCAGCCTGATGATGCTGTTCCAACTGCAGGCTCACGGCACCGTGCCCACCGCTACCGGCGCCGCGATGGAAGGTGTCGAACAGCGGTTCGGCGTCGCCAACTCCGCGGTGTTCGCGGACGCGACGACGCTGACGTCGACGGGTGCGGTGAACTCCTTCCACGACTCCTACACCAGCCTCGGCGGCTTGATCGCGATGTTCAACATGCAGCTCGGCGAAGTGGCGCCCGGCGGCGTCGGCTCGGGCCTGTACGGCATGTTGGTCCTGGCGATCATCACGGTGTTCGTCGCGGGCCTGATGGTCGGGCGCACCCCGGAGTACCTGGGCAAGAAGATCACCCCGCGCGAGATCAAGCTGGCCGCAACGTATTTCCTCGTCACACCGTTGATCGTGCTGACCGGCACCGCGGTGGCCATGGCCATGCCCGGCCAACGGGCGGGCATGCTCAACACCGGTCCGCACGGCCTGTCCGAGGTGCTCTACGCGTTCACCTCGGCCGCCAACAACAACGGCTCGGCGTTCGCCGGCATCAGCGTCAACACCGAGTGGTACAACACCGCCCTCGGTCTGGCGATGGTGTTCGGCCGGTTCCTGCCGATCATCTTCGTGCTGGCACTCGCCGGCTCACTGGCACGCCAGGGCAAGACCCCTGATTCGGTCGGCACCCTGCCCACCCATCGACCGCAGTTCGTCGGGATGGTCGCCGGCGTCACGCTGATCCTGGTCGCCCTCACCTTCTTGCCCATGCTCGCGCTCGGGCCCCTTGCCGAAGGAATCCACTGAAATGCCATCCGTTCCCTCCACCCCTGTCGCCGACCGTCACGCCAGAGTGGCGCCCGCGCCCGAGGGCCACTCCAGCGTGACAAAGAGCGCGCGATTTCACGGCGGTCTGCTAGACCCGAAGATGCTGTGGAAGTCGACGCCCGACGCACTGCGCAAGCTCGACCCGCGCACGCTGTGGCGCAACCCGGTGATGTTCATCGTCGAGATCGGCGCTGTAGCGGCAACACTGTGCACGATTCTGAATCCGTCCTGGTTCGCCGGGCTGATAGTCATCTGGCTGTGGCTGACGGTGATCTTCGCCAACCTGGCCGAGGCCGTCGCCGAGGGCCGCGGCAAGGCCCAGGCCGAATCGCTGCGGAAAACCAAGACCTCCACGATGGCGCGGCGCCTGACCGATTCCGGCGCCGAAGAAGAGGTCGCCGCACCGTTACTGCAACAGGGTGACGTCGTGGTGGTCGAGGCCGGCCAGGTGATCCCCGGCGACGGTGATGTCGTGGAAGGCATTGCCTCGGTGGACGAATCGGCGATCACCGGTGAATCCGCACCCGTCATCCGGGAGTCCGGAGGCGACCGGAGCGCCGTCACCGGTGGCACCACGGTGCTGTCCGACCGCATCGTCGTGCGGATCACCCAGAAACCCGGCGAGAGCTTCATCGACCGGATGATCAACCTCGTCGAGGGCGCCAACCGGCAGAAGACCCCCAACGAGATCGCGCTCAACATCCTGCTGGCGTCGTTGACGATCATCTTCGTCTTCGCCGTCGCCACCCTGCAGCCGCTGGCCGTCTTCTCCAAGGCCAACAACCCCGGCGTGCCGGACACCTTGGCGCTCAACGGAAACGGCATTTCGGGCATCGTGATGGTGTCGCTGCTGGTGTGCCTGATCCCCACCACCATCGGCGCGCTGCTGTCGGCGATCGGCATCGCCGGCATGGACCGGCTGGTTCAGCGCAACGTGCTCGCGATGTCGGGCCGCGCGGTAGAGGCCGCCGGTGACGTCAACACCCTGCTGCTCGACAAGACCGGCACCATCACGCTCGGTAACCGGCAGGCCGCCGCCTTCGTGCCGCTGTCGGGCGTCACACCCGAACAACTCGCCGACGCGGCACAGCTGTCCAGCCTGGCCGACGAAACCCCCGAGGGTCGCTCCATCGTTGTGTTCGCCAAGCAGGAGTATGGATTACGCGGCCGCACCCCGGGCGAACTCGACCACGCATACTGGGTGGAGTTCAGTGCCAATACCCGGATGTCCGGAGTCGACCTGTCGCGCGATCACCGGCTGCGCAAGGGCGCGGCGGGCGCGGTCGCCGAGTGGGTCAGATCCGAAGGTGGTCGAGTTCCGACCGAGCTCGGTGACATCGTCGACGGCATCTCTGCAGCCGGTGGCACTCCGCTGGTGGTCGGCCACGTGGTCGACGGCAAGGCCGAGGTGCTCGGCGTCATCCACCTCAAGGACGTCGTCAAGCAGGGCATGCGGGAACGCTTCGACGAGATGCGCCGCATGGGCATCCGCACCGTGATGATCACCGGCGACAATCCGTTGACCGCCAAAGCAATTGCCGACGAGGCCGGTGTGGACGACTTTCTCGCCGAGGCCACGCCCGAGGACAAGATGGCCCTGATCAAGAAAGAGCAGGCCGGCGGCAAGCTCGTCGCGATGACCGGTGACGGCACCAACGACGCGCCCGCCCTGGCGCAGGCCGATGTCGGCGTCGCGATGAACAGCGGCACCTCGGCGGCCAAAGAGGCCGGCAACATGGTGGATCTCGACTCCGACCCGACCAAGCTCATCGAGATCGTCGAGATCGGCAAGCAGCTGCTGATCACCCGCGGGGCACTGACCACGTTCTCGATCGCCAACGACATCGCCAAGTACTTCGCGATCATCCCGGCGTTGTTCGTGGCCCTGTTCCCCGGCCTGGATCTGCTCAACATCATGCGGCTGCACAGCCCACAATCGGCGATCCTGTCCGCGGTGATCTTCAACGCGATCATCATCGTGGTGCTGATCCCGTTGGCACTCAAGGGTGTCCGCTACACCCCGAGCAGCGCATCGAAACTGTTGAGCCGCAACCTGTATGTGTACGGCCTCGGCGGCATCGTCGCGCCGTTCATCGGCATCAAGCTGATCGACCTCGTCGTCCAACTCTTCCCGGGAATGTGACATGTTATTTTCCAACCTGCTCCGCCAGCATGCGGCGGCCCTGCGAGCGCTTCTGGTACTCACCGTCATCCTGGGCGTCGGCTATCCGGTCTTCATCTGGCTGGTGGCCCAGCTTCCCGGCCTGCGCGACAAGGCCGACGGATCGCTGATCGAAGCGAACGGAAAACCTTTGGGCAGCAGCCTGATCGGCCAATCGTTCGCCGACCCCGACGGCAACCCGCTGCCCCGGTACTTCCAGAGCCGGCCGTCGACGGCCGGTGACGGGTACGACCCGATGGCCAGCGGCGCGAGCAACCTCGGCCCGGAAAGCGTTGTCGACCAGCCCGACAAGCCCAGCCTGCTCACCCAGGTGTGCTCCCGCAGCGCGGCCATCGGCAAGCTCGACGGCGTCGACGGCGCCCGCCCGTTCTGCACCGGAGGTGGTGTCGGGGCGGTGCTGTCGGTGATCGGACCGCGCGATGCCCGCGGAAACGTCGTCCACCCGACGAAGGTGGTTAGCGTCAACGAGCCCTGCGACACGACGAAGACCCCCTTCCTGAACACCTACGAAGGTGTCCGGGTGGAATGCGCGAAGGCCGGTGAGGACTACAGGATCGGCCTGATCGTGCCGATCCGCGGCAACGCCCCTGCCAACCCACAGGTGCCGGCCGATGCCGTCACCGCCAGTGGCAGCGGCCTGGACCCCAACATCTCGGTGGCCTACGCCGATCTGCAGGTCAACCGGGTGGCCGAGGCCCGCGGACTGAACCCGGACCTGGTACGCGCGATGGTGGCCCAGCACACCGACGGACGCACCCTGGGCTTCTTGGGCGAACCGCGGGTCAACGTGCTCGAACTCAACATCGCTCTCGACGCGCTGTAGGCGCGAGGATGATGGTCTTGTGAACACGCCGCCGGCCAACCCCACCAAACGCGGTGAGCTGCGCATCTACCTGGGTGCGGCGCCCGGCGTGGGGAAGACCTACGCGATGCTCGGTGAAGCGCACCGCCGGCTCGAGCGCGGCACCGACGTGGTGGCCGCGGTGGTCGAGACGCACGGGCGCAAGAAAACCGCCGGCCTGCTCGACGGCATCGAGGTCATCCCGCCGCGCTACGTCGAGTACCGGGGCGGCCGCTTCCCCGAACTCGACGTAGCCGCGGTGCTGGCCCGCAACCCGCAGGTGGTGTTGGTCGACGAGCTCGCCCACACCAACACCCCGGGCAGCAAGAACCCGAAGCGTTGGCAGGACGTCGAAGAGCTGCTCGACGCCGGCATCACCGTGATCTCGACGGTCAATGTCCAGCACCTGGAAAGCCTCAACGACGTGGTTACCCAGATCACCGGAATCGAGCAGCAGGAAAAGGTTCCCGACGGAATCGTCCGGGCGGCCGACCAGATCGAGCTGGTCGACATCACCCCGGAGGCGCTGCGCCGCAGGCTGTCCCACGGCAACGTGTACGCACCCGAGCGTGTCGACGCCGCACTGTCCAACTACTTCCGCCGGGGAAATCTCACGGCGCTGAGGGAACTGGCGCTGCTGTGGTTGGCCGACCAGGTCGATGCCGCCCTGGCCAAGTACCGGGCCGACAACAAGATCACCGACACCTGGGAGGCCCGCGAACGCGTGGTGGTCGCCGTCACCGGCGGCCCCGAGTCGGAAACCCTGGTGCGCAGGGCATCCCGGATCGCCTCGAAATCCAGTGCCGAACTCATGGTGGTGCACGTCGTTCGCGGGGACGGCCTCTCGGGCGTCTCGGCGCCGCAGATGGGCAAGGTGCGCGAGCTGGCCATCAGCTTGGGCGCCACCCTGCACACCGTCGTCGGCGACGACGTGCCCGCCGCACTGCTGGATTTCGCGCGCGAACGCAATGCCACCCAACTCGTGCTGGGTACGTCGAGGCGGTCCCGGTGGGCCCGGATGTTCGACGAGGGCATCGGCGCCGCCGTGGTGCAGCAGTCCGGCAAGATCGACGTGCACATGGTGACCCATGAGCAAGCTCGCCGCAGCTTCGGCTGGTCCACGGCCACACCCCGGCAGCGCCACATCGCGTCCTGGCTTGCGGCTCTGGTGGTTCCATCCGCGATCTGCCTGCTGATCGTCGCGGTGCTCGATCCGATCCTCGGGGTGAGCGGCGAAAGCGCGTTGTTCTTCATCGGGGTACTGATCGTCGCCCTGCTCGGTGGTGTCGCGCCCGCCGGCCTGTCGGCCCTGCTGTCGGGGCTGCTGCTCAACTACTTCCTGGTGGCGCCGCGCCACACGTTCACCATCTCCGAACCGGACAGTGCCGTCACCGTCGTGGTGATGCTGCTGGTCGCGGTGGCAGTCGCGGCGCTGGTCGACGGTGCCGCCAGCCGGGCCCGTGAAGCCCGAAAAGCCTCGCAGGAGGCCGAACTGCTGACTCTGTTCGCGGGGTCTGTACTGCGCGGCGCGGACCTGACCACCCTGCTGGAACGGCTGCGCGAGACCTACTCGCAACGCGCCGTCAGCCTGCTGCGCGAACAGAACGGAACCGCGGAGATCGTCGCCTGCGTCGGCACCAAACCGTGCGCCGACGTGGACACTGCCGACACCGCGATCGAAGTCGGTGACGACGAGTTCTGGCTGCTGATGTCCGGGCGCAAACTCGCCGCGCGAGACCGGCGCGTGCTCAGCGCCGTCGCCAAACAAGCTGCCGGACTGGTCAAACAACGCGAGCTCACCGAGGAGGCCGGCAAGGCCGCCGCCATCGCGCAGGCCGACGAACTGCGCCGCTCATTGCTCTCGGCGGTCAGCCACGACCTGCGGACCCCGCTGGCCGCGGCCAAAGCAGCGGCCTCGAGCCTGCGCAGCGATGACATCGACTTCTCCGCCGAGGACACCGCCGAGCTGCTGGCCACCATCGAGGAATCCGTCGACGCGCTCACCGCGCTGGTCGGCAACCTGCTGGACTCCTCCCGGCTGTCGGCCGGGGTGGTCCGGCCCGAGGTGCGCCGCGTGTATCTCGAGGAGACCGTGCAACGCGCACTGCTCGGAATCAGCAAGGGAGCCACGGGATTCACTCGCGAAGGGCTGGACCGGGTGAAGGTCGAGGTCGGCGACGCCGTCGCGATGGCCGATGCCGGGCTGCTCGAGCGGGTGCTGGCCAACCTGATCGACAATGCCCTGCGGTATGCGCCCGACGGACCAATCCGAGTCAGCGCCGGGCGGGTGGCCGACCGGGTATTGATCGCGGTGATCGACGAGGGGCCCGGAATGCCGCGCGGGGCCGAGGAACAACTGTTCGCGCCGTTCCAGCGGCTCGGCGATCACAACACCAGCATCGGTGTCGGGCTGGGCCTGTCTGTTGCCCGCGGGTTCGTCGAAGCCATGGGCGGCACCATCTCTGCGACCGACACGCCCGGCGGTGGCCTTACCGTCGAGATCGACCTTGCTGCACCGCCGAAGGACGAATCAGCATGACACCTGCCAACCCCGCCAAAACCCGCGTCCTGGTGATCGACGACGAACCTCAGATCCTGCGTGCGCTGCGAATCAACCTGTCGGTGCGCGGCTACGAAGTCGTCACTGCCACCGACGGCGGGCAGGGGTTGCGTGCCGCGGCCGATCACCGCCCTGACGTGATCGTGCTCGACCTCGGGCTTCCCGACATGTCGGGCATCGAGGTACTGGCCGGCCTGCGCGGTTGGCTGTCGGCACCGGTGATCGTGCTCTCGGCCCGCACCGACTCGTCCGACAAGGTCGAGGCCCTCGACGCCGGTGCCGACGATTACGTCACCAAACCCTTTGGTATGGACGAATTCCTGGCCCGGCTGCGCGCGGCCGTGCGCCGGGGCGCCGCGGCGTCCGAGACCGATGAGCCCGTCATCGAAACCTCATCGTTCACCGTGGATCTCGCGGCCAAGAAGGTGACCAAGAACAACCATGAGGTGCACCTGACCCCCACCGAGTGGGGCATGCTGGAGATGCTGGTACGCAATCGGGGCAAGTTGGTCGGCCGCGAAGAACTGTTGCGTGAGGTGTGGGGACCGGCCTACGCCAAGGAGACCCACTATCTGCGGGTGTACCTGGCGCAGTTGCGCCGCAAACTCGAGGACGATCCGTCACACCCGGTACACCTGCTCACCGAAGCGGGGATGGGTTACCGCTTCCAGGAGTGACGGCTACCGGGAGCCGGCGGTGAGCGCCAGGACAGCGCGGTTGAGCAGGCGTCGGGGCCAGCCCCGAACACCGTCGCCGGCCAACGCCGCGCGGGCGGCGGTGCGTCCACAGATACCGTGCACCCCGCCGCCCGGCGTGGCCCCGGCACTGCCGAGGTAGACGTTGGCCACCGGTGTTTCAGCCCGGCCGAAGCCGGGAGCGGGCCTAAAGATCAACTGCTGGAACAGCTGGGAGGTACCGCCGTTCACCGCGCCGGTGTGCAGGTTGGCATCGCCGGCCTGTAGATCGGAGGGGCGCTGGACGACGGTGCCCACCACGCGGTCGGTAAAGCCTGGCGCATGCTCCTCGATCACCTGGGCCACCCGCTCGGCGAGCTGGTCGGCAGCGGCGTCGTCAGCCATCCCGCGCGGCAGATGCGTGTAGGCCCATGCGCTTTCGGTGCCGGCGGGCGAACGGCTGGCATCGGCGGTGGTCATCTGCCCGAACAACATGAACGGCTGCTGGGGCAGCGTCGCGGTGTTCAGGTCAGCCATCCACCGGATCAGGCCGTCACGATCGGCCCCCAGATGCACGGTTCCCACGTCGTTCAGACTCTTGGACCGCCACGGCACCGGTGCATCCAGCGCATAGTTCACCTTCAGCACCGGTGTGTCCCAGACGAAGTGACGCATGCTGTCGGCCACCGCAGCCGGAACCGAATCCTCGGGTAACAGGTCCTGATAGAGCCGAGGGGCCGAGGTGTCGGCGATCACCGCCCGGCGCACCCGCACCGCGGCCCCGTCGGCCGTGTGCACGGTGACCGCCCGCCCACCGCGTACCTCGATGGCCGAAACCGCTTTCCCGCAGTCGATTCGGGCTCCGGCCGAGCGGGCCCGGTTGACCAGGGCCGCCGTCAGTTGTCCTGCGCCGCCGACCGGCACCGGCCACCCGCCGTCCTGAGCCATCATCAACAGCAGATAACCCATCACTCCACTGCCCGGGGCGTCGATCGGTACATCGGCGTGCATCGCGTTGCCCAGCAGCAACAGTCGAGCCGCCTCCCCCTCGAACAGCTGCTCGGCCAGCACCCCCGCCGGCAGCAGCAACGAATGCGCAAAGCTCAGCGCCTCCGCGGTCCCGAGCTTCCGCAGCAGCCCAACCAGTCCACGTACCGGGGGGAACGGGGCGAACAGGGCCGAGATGAGCGCATCCCGAATGTGCTGCCACTGGTCGAACAGCGCACACCACCGATCTCCGTCGCCCGGGTGACGGCGTTCCAACTCGGTTGCCGTGCGCTCGATTTCGCGATAGATCACCGCTGCATCGTCGTCGTCGGGCGAACGTGGATGGCCCACTACCGCGGGGGCGTGCGTCCACCGCAGCCCATGGTCTTCCAGGTGCAGGGCGCGCAGGGCCGGCGAGGCCACCGACAACGGGTAGAAGGCGCTATAGAGATCACTGACGTAGCCCGGGAACAGTTCGGCGCTCTTCACCGCGCCGCCGGGCTCGGCCTGCTCTTCCAGCACCACCACGTCCCAGCCGGCGTCGGCCAGCATGGACGCGGCGACCACCCCGTTGTGCCCCGCGCCGATCACCACCGCATCCGCGGTGTCATGACTCATTCGGGCTCGACCCGCCGCTCTGCCAGGGCCACCAATCGCTCGGTGCATTCGCGGTTGCGTGGATAGACGGCCAACAGCGCCAGCCGCCGCGGGATCCAGTTCAGCGGCCCACCGACCGGGACTTCGGCCATCTCGACCCGTGTTCCCGTGGGCGTATCAGCGAGCCGCAAGACGATGCGGGCCATCCCGAACGGGCGGGTCTTGGCCAAGAGCACCAGTTCCTTGGTAGGCGTACAGGATTCGACTTCGGTTTCATCGTTCACCACGAGCGGCCAGATGCCGATGGTGTGGTGGATGCGGCTGCCCGGAGCCGGCCAGTTCGGTTCTACCGCACGCATGCGCGTGTTTCCCACCACCCACTGCGAGTACGTCCACCCGTCGGCGATGACATCCCACACCTGTTGTCGAGTCGCCGTCGTGTCGCGTTTGACGGTCAGCGGGCTGTCCACCGCAGCCGGAGAAGATTCCATGGCGCACGGTCCTTTCGGTGTCAGTGTCGCCCCGTCGGGCTGGAGATGAGCCGGCTCGCCGCGGCCTTGACGGAGTCCGGCAGCACCCGGTTGGCCAAGCCCAGGGCTTTGGACGAAACCGACTCGGCGACCACCTTGCGCCGCCCGCTCATCAGCGCTTCATACCCCTGCTTCGCGACGTCGGCCGGATCGTCTTTGGACATCTGGCCGACCACCGTGTCCGACATGCCGCTGCGCCGGAAGAAGTTGGTGTCGGTGGGCCCCGGCATGAGCGCCGTGACGGTGATGTTCGTGGCGCGGAACTCGTCGTGCAGAGCCTCGGACAGGGACAGGACGAACGCCTTCGAGGCGTTATAGACGCTTTGCAGTGAACCGGGCATCGCCGCGGCCACCGATGAGGTGAACAGCACCTTGCCCGCGCCGTGTGCGGCCATGTCGCGCAGGACCAGCTTGGCCAGTTGGGTGGTGGAACGCACGTTGAGGTCGATGATCCCGAGGTCGGTCTGCAGATCACCCTCGACGAACGGGCCGGCGCGGCCCGCACCGGCGTTGAGCACGGCGACATCGAGGCGCGCAGTGCCGTCGGTAGCACCTTTGGTCACCGCGTAATAGAGCTGGTCGACGTCGTCGGGGACCCGCAGATCCACCTGGATCGCCCGGGCACTGGTCCCGCTCGATTCGAGTTCCTCGGCGCGGGTGTGAACAGAGTCCTCGTCGGCGACGAGAACCAGGTCATACCCGTCAGCGGCGAGCAGCTTGGCCAGCTCCCACCCGATACCACTCGACGCCCCCGTCACCATGGCCAGCGGCCGTGTATCAACCATGGTCGCTGGGCTACCCGACGCTGCCGGAGTCAAACGTGCCAGCCGTCCGCAGACAAAAGACCACCGCTTGTCGCTCATTTGCCGGGTTGCACGCCCGTTGCAAGTGACGCAGATTACGGTTTGCGCTATGTCCGGTTACCGCGCCTTGTTCGACACCAGCCTCAACGACCCGGCCTCGTTCTGGGCCGACGCCGCCAAGGCGGTGACCTGGACGTCGGAGCCGCAGCGCATACTCGACGACACCAACCCGCCGTTCTACCGCTGGTTCCCTGACGGCGAGCTGAACACCTGCGCCAACGCCCTGGACCGCCACGTCGCCGAGCGCGGCGATCAGACCGCACTGATCTACGACTCCCCGGTCACCGGCGCCAAGGCCGGCTACACCTACCTCGAGTTGCGCGATGCCACGGCCCGGTTCGCCGGCGCCCTGCGCGGCCTCGGGGTCGGCAAGGGCGATCTGGTCGTGATCTACATGCCGATGGTGCCCGAGGCCGTCATCGCGATGCTGGCCTGCGCCCGGCTCGGTGCGGTGCACTCGGTGGTGTTCGGCGGGTTCGCGGCGCACGAATTGGCGACCCGCATCGACGATGCCCGACCGGTGGTCGTGGTGAGCGCATCGTGCGGCATCGAGCCCACCCGCACCGTCGAATACAAGCCCATGCTCGACGCGGCGCTGGAGATCGCCGAACACAAACCGAGGGCCTGCGTCATCCTGCAGCGCAAGCAGTGCCCCTGCGAGCTGGTCGACGGACGCGATCACGACTGGAAGCAGCTGATCGCCGGCGCCGAACCGGCGGATCCCGTGCCGGTGGCCGCCACCGATCCGCTGTACGTCCTGTACACGTCGGGCACCACCGGTAAACCCAAGGGCATCGTCCGCGACAACGGCGGGCATGCCGTCGCCCTGCTGTGGAGCATGCGCCACATCTACGACATCGCACCCGGCGACGTGTTCTGGGCGGCCTCCGACGTCGGCTGGGTGGTCGGCCACTCCTACATCGTGTATGCGCCCCTGCTACTGGGCGCGACAACCGTGCTCTACGAAGGCAAACCGATCGGCACCCCCGACGCCGGGGCGTTCTGGCGAGTGGCCGCCGAATACGGCGTCAAGGCCTTGTTCACCGCCCCCACCGCGATCCGCGCGATCAAGAAGGAAGATCCCGACGCCACCCGGCTGGCCGATTACGACTTGTCCGGGCTCAAGTATCTGTTCCAGGCCGGCGAGCGGCTGGACCCCGACACCTACCACTGGGCCGCAGACAAACTCGGCATCCCGGTCGTCGACCATTGGTGGCAGACCGAGACCGGGTGGGCCATCGCGGCCGACCCCATGGGCGTCGAACCGCTGCCGATCAAACCCGGCTCGGCGACGGTGCCGATGCCCGGCTACGACGTGCAGATCCTGCGTTCGGACGGCACCGCATGCGAGGCCGGCGAGGAAGGGGCGATCTGCATCAAGCTGCCGCTGCCTCCGGGCACGCTGCCCACGCTGTGGGGTGACGATCACCGCTATGTCGCGTCCTACCTGTCGGCGTTCACCGGTTACTACCTGACCGGTGACGGCGGTTACCTGGACTCTGACGGCTACCTGTTCGTGATGGGCCGCACCGATGACGTGATCAACGTTGCCGGACACCGGCTCTCGACCGGTTCGATCGAAGCCGTGTTGGCCGACCATCCTTCGGTGGCCGAATGCGCGGTGATCGGTGTCGCCGACGAGCTCAAGGGGCAGGTGCCGCGCGGCTTCGTCGTGCTCAAGAGCGGCGCGTCCACCGAGGGGATCACGCAGGAGCTCGTGGACCGGGTGCGCGAAAGCATCGGGGCGGTAGCGGTTTTCAAGAAGGTCGACGTGGTGACGGCGTTGCCGAAAACCCGGTCCGGCAAGATTCTGCGCAAGACCATGCGCGGGATCGCCGACGGCCGGGACGAGCCGGTGCCCTCAACCATCGAGGATCCCGCGGTGCTCGATGCCCTCAAGGACGTCCTGCGTCCCTGATTTCTCCGCCGAGCAGACGCAAATGTACTGAAATCGTCGGCGTGTCGCGTACATTTGCGTCTGCTCGCGCTAGGAAAGTCGGGGCCAGGCGCGGTTACTCAACAGTCGCAGGCCGTTGAGCGCAACCAGGATGGTGGAACCCTCGTGGCCGGCCACTCCCAACGGCAACGGCAAGTGCCCCACCAGGTCCCACGTCACCAGCACAGTGATGACGCCGGCTGCGATCACCAGGTTGGCGATGACCAGGCGCCGGGCCCGCTTCGACAACGCCACCACTGACGCGATCGCCGAGAGGTCGTCGCCGACGGTGACGATGTCGGCGGTGTCGACGGTGAGGTCGGCACCGGCGCGGCCCATTGCCATGGACGAATGCGCCGACGCCATGGCCGGTGCGTCGTTGACGCCGTCACCGACCATGAGCACGCGACGCCCAGCGGTTTCGAACTCCCGGACCGCGGCCGCCTTGCCCTCGGGCAACAGCCCGGCCCGCACATCCTCGATGCCCAACTGGGCAGCCAGTTGTGTTGCGGCGGATTCGTTGTCACCGGTGAGCAGCACCGGTGAGCATCCGGTCATCGCGCGCAGCGCCCGCACAGCAGCGGCCGCGCCGGGACGGGCCTGGTCATGGAGCCCCAGCACCCCGATCGCATCACCGTCGACGGCCACGACGACGGCGGTCGCCCCGGTGTTCTCGATCTCGGTCACCGCGGGGATCGGCGGACCCGCATATGCCGCGGGGCTGAGTACCTCGACCTTGCAACCGTCGACGATCGCCTGCGCCCCGCGGCCCGCTCGGGCAGTGAACCCCGTGGCCGCGGGCACCGTGAGCAAGCGCGACACCGCCTCGGCGACGATGGCCCGACCGATCGGGTGTTCGCTGAATTGCTCTGCGGCAGCGGCGGTTGCGAGTACCTGGTCGGGCGAGGCGCCGGCAAGAGTCAACACGTGCGATATCCGGGGCGAGCCGGTGGTGAGGGTTCCGGTCTTGTCCAGCACCACGACATCGGTGTCGGCCAGCCGTTCCATGGCCACCGCCGATTTCACCAACACCCCGCGGCGGCTGGCGTTCGCGATCGCGCACAGCAGCGGTGGCATGGTGGCGAGCACGACCGCGCACGGTGAGGCCACGATCATGAACGTCATGGCGCGCAACAGAGTTGAGCGTAGATCGCTGCCCAGTATCAGCGGCACCGCGAACAACGCCAGGGTCGCCGCCACCACGAGCACCGAATAGCGCTGCTCGACCTTCTCGATGAACAGCTGTGTGGTGGCCTTGGTCGCCGAGGCCGCGGCAACCGCCTCGACGATGCGGGCCATCACCGTGCTCGACGGGTCCTGGGTCACCGTGACCCGCAGTGCCCCAGAGGCGTTGAGCGTGCCGGCGAACACCTCGTCACCGCGTTGTTTGGCCACCGGAAGCGGTTCACCCGTGATCGAGGACTGGTCGACGTCCGAGGAGCCCCCGATCACGGTGCCGTCAGCCGAGATCCGTTCCCCCGGCCGGATGAGGATCTGGTCACCGGGCCGCAATGCCTCGGCGGCGACGACCCGCTGCGCGCCGTCACCGTCGACCAAAGTCGCATCGGGCGGCGCCAATTCGAGCAGACCACGCACCGACCGTTCGGTGCGCGTGGTGGCCACGTCCTCCAACGCTCCGGACGTCGCGAAGATGACGATGAGCAGTGCGCCGTCGAACACCTGCCCGATGGCCGCCGCACCGATCGCCGCCAGGATCATCAACAGGTCGACATCGAGCGTGCGGTCGCGCAGCGCTTGCACACCGGACAGCGCCGATTGCCAGCCGCCGGCGGCATAGCAGGCCAAATACAGCGTCCACCACACCGGTGGTGGAGCATCGGCCACCTGCGCGATCACGCCGCTCAGCATCAATCCCAGGGCCAGGACGGCCCAGCGCACCGAACTCAGCGACCAGATCCACGTGCCGATCCCGCGAGCACCGGCGGGCCTGGCGGCGCTGTCTCGGCTGTCGCGCACCGACAATCGGTCGCCCGACACAGCGGTCATGGCCTGCACCTCCGGTTCTTCGTCTCACATAGCTTGCGAACATTTATACATGTAGAGATTGAAATGTATCACCAATGTCTTGACCCGCGTGCTTGAATGAATGTCATGGGTCACGGAGTTGAGGGGCGAGCGACGCCGGCAGCGTCCCTCGACGCCGCCTCGGCAGCCAAAGTCGCCGAGACCCTGCAGGCCCTCGCCTCGCCCAACCGGCTACTGATCCTGACCCGGCTGCGAGAATCACCGTGCTCGGTCACCGAGCTGTCCGCCGCGGTCGGCATGGAACAGCCCGCCGTCTCCAACCAACTCCGACTATTGCGGGCGCTCGGTCTGGTGACCGGCGACAGGTCCGGCCGCAACATCGTCTACCGGCTCTACGACAGCCATGTGGCGCAATTGCTCGACGAAGCCATCTACCACATCGAGCACCTGCGGCTCGGCGCCCGCGAAAACTCCGCCTGACTCTAAAACAGCTGCAGCCAAAGAGTTTCACGCAGTGTTCATCTTCGCTCGCCGCACCGGCGCGAGCGGGACGGCAAAAACGCGCGCACGTGCCCGAATCCTTTATTTTCAGGGTGGGCCGAACTATTGTGAATTCGTTATATGTTGATATCCGCCCATACTCGGGAGTTTGCTGTCGGCCACCGGCGGCACCCGAACAGTGAGGAGTTGAACAACGATGCGCATCGCAACCAAGGGATCCTGCACCTGCCGCTGCAATGCCTGCGACGGTGGACACCACTGCGGTAACCCCCCGAACTGCAACGCGCGGCGCTGACGCCGTCGGTGGCCTGTCGCCCGGGCAGTCCGCGACAGGCCACCACCCGCGATCCCTCCGCCGCCTGATGCCCTCCCCGAACTCTCATCGATCGCACCGATCGGTCGTGCGATCTCGCGCTTCGTCACGTTTCTCCCCGCCCCCGCTTCCCCGGTTCTGAGCCTGCGCTGGCTTATGCTGCGCCTGTGCTCTCCGCACTGACCTGGGGCCTGGTGGCCGCATCCTCACTACTCATCGGCGCAGTCGCCGGTGTGGTTCGGGACTGGAACCAACGCCTCGTCGGTCTCGTCCTCGGCTTCGGCGCCGGGGCGCTCATCTCCAGCATCTCCTTCGAACTCGCCGAAGAAGGCTTCCGCGCCAGCGGCGCCTGGGCCGTGGCACTCGGCCTGGCCGTCGGAGCCGTGGTGTTCTACCTCGCGGACAAAGCCGTAGATCGAATGGGCCGCAACGGAACCCAAACCGCCGGTCTACCCCTGCTGCTCGGTGCGCTACTCGACGGCATTCCCGAACAAGCCGCACTCGGCATCGGCATCGCGACCGGAGCCGGCGTCAGCCTGGCGCTGGTGGTCTCCATTTTCGTGTCAAACCTCCCCGAATCCATCGGGTCGGCCAGCGACATGCGGTCCGCGGGAGATTCCGCCCGCCGGATCGTGGGCGGATGGGCCGCGATCGCCGCACTGTGCGCCCTGGCCACCGTCGGCGGCTACCAGCTGCAGAACATCGCCGGCGCCCAATTGCAGGGCGGGATCAACGGTTTCGCCGCCGGTGCGCTGCTGGTCATGCTGGTGGGCTCGATGATCCCGGAGGCCACCGAGAAGGCCGGCGAGAATGCCGGCCTGGCGGCCGTGCTGGGATTTGCGGTTGCGGCCGGGCTGTCGCTGGCCGGATGAACCACTGCCGGGTTAGGTTCGGCGGGTGACTGACCAGTGGCACCTGGGGCCGCTCAGCGTCGGGGTGCACAACCTGTTCGTCGCCCTCGGGGTGTCGGCCGCACTGCTGGTCTTCATCTTCGAGGCCCGCCGCCGCGGTGCGGTCAACGAACAGTCCGTCGTGGCCGCGGCCGGAGCGCTGATCGGTGGCGCGATCGGGATGAGGATGACCGGGTGGGCACGGCACCTCGACTTGAGCGCCAACCCGAGCCTGGCGCAGGCCTGGCAGTTCGGCTCGCGCAGCATTCTCGGCGGCCTGCTCGGCGCCTATCTCGGCGTGCTCATCGCCAAGCGACTCGGCGGTTATCGCGGAAAGACCGGCGACCTGTTCGCCCCCGCCGTGGCGCTCGGCATGGCCATCGGGCGAATCGGCTGCCATCTCACCGAAGCCCCGGGCCGACCCACCACATTGCCGTGGGGCATCCACGCCCCGGCCGACACCCCGGAATGTCCGGGATGCGTCACCGGCGCCGCCATGCACCCCTCGTTTCTCTACGAGATCGCCTTCCAGCTCACCGCATTCGCCGTGTTGCTGTGGCTGCGGCCACGCATCGGCAAGCCCGGGGAGTTGTTCGTGCTCTACGTCGCCGGTTACGCGGTATTCCGTTTCCTCGTCGAGTTCGTCCGCGCCAACGAGACGGTGTGGCTGGACCTGACCCGCCCGCAATGGTTCCTGCTGCCGTCATTGCTGATCCTCGGATTTCGGCTGTGGTACGGCTACCGCCGCGGGTACTATCGCAAACCAGCCCACCCTCAGGAGGTGCCCGCATGACGACACCGCCGCCCGGCCCACCTGACGACCCGCCTCCGCACGGTGACGGCCCTGACAGCTTTGAGCCGCAAGGCATTCCACCCGGCTACCACGGGCCACCGCTATCCAGCTACCCGGTCTACCCGTATCCACTCGACTA
Organism: Mycolicibacterium senegalense; assembly: GCF_019645875.1. Lineage (GTDB taxonomy): Bacteria > Actinomycetota > Actinomycetes > Mycobacteriales > Mycobacteriaceae > Mycobacterium > Mycobacterium senegalense. The sequence goes on from NZ_CP081000.1 coordinate 4,735,763, forward strand.
CCCGGCCGGCCCACCGCCGCAACAGCCGCGCCAGCGGCGGATCTCCACGGTCACGGTCCTGCTCGGGCCGTTGATCTTTGTCGTGCTCAATGTGATCGTCGGATTCAGCACGGTCATGATGACCGGATGGGCCGACAGCGCCGGCATAAGTTCCGACGTGGTCCTGGGCCTGGGCGCAGCGCTGCTGGCACTCCTTGCTTTCGGCGGGGGCGCCATGATGCTGCGGTCCACCAACGCGGACACCCGGGGTCTTGGCCTGGGTCTGATGATCGGCTGGGCACTGACCTCGCTCGTCACCGCCGGCATCTGCACCGGCGTCAACCCCACGATGTATCTATGAGCGCGGGAATGGCGTTGCGTGGCGACCGGCTGCACCGGTATGTCACTGCCTTCTGCCCGCACTGTCACGACGAGGCTCCCGAGCGTCCGCTGGCCGACGTCGCGCGTCTGGCCGGCATGCTCATCGAACGCGACGGGCGTATCTGGCTCGAACGCGGCTGCCGCACACACGGATTGGTCCGCACCCTCTACGACGAGGATCCCGAGATCCTGTCTTATCTGGAAGAGTGGACCGCCCCGACGAAAGCTCACACGCCCGACGTGGCCGGCAACTTCGACCCCATCCCGTCGGCCTACCTGCGCGGCCTGCCCGAACTGCAGACGCAGCACACCTGCATCCTGTTGACCGACATCGCCGAGACCTGCAACCTGCGCTGCCCGACCTGCTTCACCGACAGCTCGCCCGACCTGCGCCACGTGGTGCCGGCCGCCGACGTGCTGGCCAACGTCGACCAGCGATTGGCCCGCGAGAACGGGCGCCTCGACGTGCTGATGCTCAGCGGCGGCGAACCAACCCTGCACCCGGACCTGTCCGAACTGCTCGATCAGTTGGTCGCCCGGCCGATCACCCGAATCCTGGTCAACAGCAACGGTCTCCGCATCGCCAACGACGACGCGCTGCTCGACCTGCTCACCCGGCACCGCGAACGCGTCGAGGTCTACCTGCAATACGACGGATTGTCCGAACAGGCGCACCGCCACCACCGCGGCGGTGACTTGCGCAGGACCAAGAGCCAGGCCCTCCAGCGGCTGTCCGAGCGGGAGATCTTCACCACCTTGGTGATGACCTGCGCGCTGGGAATCAACGACGACGAGATCGGCGACATGGTCCGACTCGCCCTGGACACACCGTATGTCGGCGGGCTGACCGTCCAACCGCAGTTCGGCTCGGGCCGCTCCGGTGCCATCGATCCGATCAACCGGCTCACCCACACCGGCGTGCTCAAACGGCTGGGTCCGCAGACCGACGGCGCGGTCACCTGGCGGGACCTGACCGCGCTGCCCTGCTCGCACCCGCACTGTTGTTCGGTCGGCTACCTGATCCGCGACGACGGCGGCCAGTGGCGCTCGCTGGTTTCGGTGATCGGTACCGAGAGCCTCAAAGACAAGCTGGGCCTGGTCTCCAATCGCATCGCCGACACCGAGATCCCGCGCCAACTGCGCATGGCGGTGCAGGAATCACTGCTGGGACTGCTCTCGGAGCAGTCGTCGCTGTCGCACCCGCAGATCGGCGACGTATGGCGCGCGATCTGTGAGAGCTGTGATCTGGGCATGGGAACACTGCTGACACTGGCTTCCTCAGCCCTGCCGGGACGTCGCCGCAAGATCCGTGCGTTGCTGGGCGAGCGGGTGGTACGGCTGACCGTCAAGCCGTTCATGGACATGTCGACGATGATCGAGGAACGGCTGATTCAGTGCTGCGTGCACGTCGGCACCCGCTCGCCGCAACCGGACTCGGCCCAACACCAGTGCGCCCCGTTCTGCGCCGTGCAGGCCTGGCCCGCGCTCGGGCGCCAACGGTTGTCCCTGTCGGGGGGACAAGCATTACCGCTCATCGAGATTCGATGAGACGCCGAACATCCTGGTCACCTGTGTTATCAACCTGACCACAGAGCTCGGATCCCAGGTCAACACGGTTTTCTGCCAAGCGCCGATGGCAGAAACTGCGAACTACTGTTCCTAACCGTCCTCTTAAGCTGCTAACTTCCAATGAAGTGGGTGTCCCACTGCCGGGGGCCTGCCAACTCTTTTTGGACCAGTCAGGAGTGAATGCCTTGAAGATGACGAATATCAGTACGGCCTTTGCCGGAGCGGCCATCGCCGCCGCGGCGATCGTCGCCAGCGCTCCGATGGCGCTCGCCGACGCCGACGCGGGTGCCGTCACCACCGCTGCGCTCGGCGGCCAGGGCAAGCTGGACGGCGGCACCCAGGTCTGGACGGTGACCGATCTCAAGCCCAGCACCGACACCATCAACTACGCGCCCCGCGGCACCCTGTGGGAGGTCACGGCGACCAACGAGGCCCTCCGGGGTTCGGTGACGCCGATCGTCTCCAACTTCAACGTCCGCGCCGCCGACGGCCAGAACTACCGCGCGCTGTTCCAGGTGCCCAGCCAGCAGGGCGTGAACCCGGCCACCCTGGCCGAGGGTCAGAAGACCAGCGGCAAGATCTACTTCGACGTGACCGGTGACCAGCCGACCTCCGTCGTCTACAACGCCGGCGGTAACGACGTCCTGGTGTGGAACAAGACCGCGGCGCCCGCCTCGGCTCCGGCTGCGGCCAACGCGCCGAAGCGTCAAGCCCCGGCCGCCACCCCTGCCGCTCCGGCCGCCGCCCCGTCGGGTGCCACCCCGGCTGCTCCGGCTGCCGTCAGCCCGGCCCCCGCGCCCGCCGCCACGCCGGGTGCCCCGGCCGCCGCAGGCGCTCCCGCCGCCGCAGGTGCGGGCAGCCGTGCGTCGGACCTGCCCGCCGCCACCCCGGCCCCGGGTGCCCCGGCCGCGACCCCGGCCGGCACCGAAGCCGTTCCGGCCGCTCCCGCACCGGGCGCTCCGGCCCCCGAGTCGACCCCGGTCGCTCACGGCACGCCGGTCTCCGAGGGTGCCCCGGCACCGGCCGCCGCGGGTGCGGGCAACGCCGCCACCGCGGTTACCCCGGCCGAGGGCGTGCCCGCTGAGGGTGCTCCCGCCGCGGTTCCGGGCGCTCCGGCTGCCCCGGCCGCTCCGGCTCCGGGCGCTCCGGCTGCTCCGGCCACCGAGCCGGCGCTGGTTCCCGCCGGCACCCAGCCGGTCGTCACCACGCCCGCCCCGGCCCCCGCGGTCGCCCCGGCGAGCAACCACGGGACTGCGTCCTGAACTAGGTAGTCGCGGCAACGGCCGGACGCGGGCAACCGCGTTCGGCCGTTGTTTTATGTGTGGACGTGGTTGCGGGTCTTCTCGATCGCCGGCCGCTCACCGATTTCCAAAGTCAGGCGATCGACAGCGCGATGCCGTCGAGAATGTCGTGCTCGCTGACCACCAGTTCGCCGATGCCGGCCCGCTCACCGAGCACGGCCGCCAACTCCTCGACGATGATCGCGCCGCCACCGATCACGTCGGCCCGGCCGGCGTGCATCGGGCCGAGCGCCAGACGTTCGGCCTTCGTCATGCCGATCAGCTGCTCGCACACTCCGAGAAGTGCGTCGAACCCGATGCGAGACAGGTGAATTGCCTCAGGATCGTATTCGGTCATGCGCTGCGCCAGCGCCGAGAGCGTGGTCATCGTTCCGGCCACACCGACCCAGGTGTGCGCTCCTTCGACCGGCACCACCCGCAGCGCCTGGGCCAGGCCGTCACGAGCCACCGCTCGTGCCTGATCCACCTCGGCCTCGGTGGGCGGGTCGGAGCGCAGGCAACGCTCGGTCAGCCGGACACACCCGATGTCGGCGGAGTAGCTGGCCTGCACCGCCGTGCCGCCGAGCACCACCTCGGTCGAGCCGCCGCCGAGGTCGACCACGACGAAAGGGCCTGCGGCAGGGTCGAGTTCACCGACCGCACCGCGGAACGACAACTCGGCCTCTTCGGTGCCGGTGATCACCTCGGCCACCGCTGCAGGCACCACCTTGCCCAGCAGTCGGGCCGTCATCGTGAAGAAGTCGTCGCGGTTGCCGGCGTCGCGTGCCGCCGAAGTGGCCACCATACGCACCGCGGTGACCGAGTGCTCGCTCATCAGTGCGACATAGTCGGCCAGTGCGGATTCGGTGCGCGCCAACGCTTCCGGAGCGAACTGCCCCGTGGCGTCGACGCCCTGGCCCAGCCGGACCACTCGCATCTCGCGGTGCACGTCGCGCAGCTTGCCGTCCACCACGTCGGCGATCAGCAGACGAATCGAGTTGGTGCCACAGTCGATTGCTCCGACCCGACTCAAACCCACACCTCACGATCCAGGATTCCGGCCATCGCCGGCTCGACCGCCAGCAATGCCAGCGCCTCATCACCAAACGGATTGACCCCGCGGCCTTTGGCCAACGAATGCGCCATCACCACGTGCAGGCACTTGACCCGGTCGGGCATGCCGCCACCGGTGAACGTGGTGCCCAGCGGTTCGATCGCGTCGCGCTCGGCCAGATACGACTCGTGCGCCCGCAGGTACGCCGCGGCCAAATCCTCGTCTTGTTGCAGGCGCTCGGACATCTCACGCATCAGACCCGAGGACTCCAGCCGGCTCGCGGCGGCGGTGAGCGCCGGGTGCGTCAGGTAGTACAACGTCGGAAACGGCGTGCCGTCAGGAAGCCTGGGCGCTGTCTTGACCACCCCGGGCTCGCCGTTGGGGCACCGGTAGGCGATCTCCAGGACGCCACGCGGTTCACGGCCCAATTGCCGTGTCACGGCGTCGATGTCAGCGGGATCAACCATTGGGACCTCGGGGTTCGGCGGGCGGAGGCGGTGTCGGCGGGCCACCCGGCGCCGGACCGCCAGGGGCCGGCGGTCCGCCGATCGTCGGGGAAACCCCGTGCGGCTCATCGGCGATGGTGTGCCACAACGAGGTGTACCAGGGCTGGCCCGCGGGCACCGTCGAGCCGGGAGGCACGGGCGCTCCCGCGTCATCCGACACCAGAGCACCGGGCGGCAACTGCACTTGGTACGGGGTGTCGCCGGGCATCACGAAGCCGAGCCGCTCGCGGGCCTGCGCCGCGATGTACACCGGGTCGGCCAATTTGACCTTCTGCTGCTCCAGGTCGGCGATCTGTGCCCGCAACTGCTGCTCGCTGGCTTTGAGCTGTTTCATCTCGGTGCGCTGGGCGAAGTAGGTGCGAACCGGTCCGGCGATGGTCAGGGTCAGCACACACACCACCGCGGCCAGGATCGCCGCCCGGCGGGCTGTCGACCCGAAGCGCTGTTCGGACTGCAGCTCGGCCTGCTGCTGAGCTTGCACCGCAATGGCTTTGGTGACCTTTTCCTCGGCCACCGGCTCAGCCTGCGCCGGGCGAGATTCAGCCGCCCGGCGGCGGGCCTGCGATGCGCGCGGCCGATTCGACTCCCCGGCCTTGCCCGGCTTCCCGGGCCGGGAGGCCGGTGAGCGTCGCTTCGGATCGGGCCGCTTCGCTTCGGGCATCGACGTTTTGGTGCGCAGACGCCTGCGTTACTTGGCCTCGAACCGCGGGAACGCGAGGTCGCCGGCGTAGCGTGCGGCGTCGCCGAGCGCCTCCTCGATGCGCAGCAGCTGGTTGTACTTGGCCACGCGCTCGCTGCGGGCCGGGGCGCCGGTCTTGATCTGACCGCTGCCCACCGCGACGGCGAGATCGGCGATGGTGGTGTCCTCGGTCTCGCCGGAGCGGTGGCTCATCATGGTCCGGTAGCCGCTGTTGTGTGCCAGCGCAACGGCATCCAGGGTCTCGGTGAGGGTGCCGATCTGGTTGACCTTCACCAGCAGCGCGTTGGCGGCGCCGCGTTCGATGCCGTCCTCCAGCCGTTCCGGGTTGGTGACGAACAGGTCGTCGCCGACCAGCTGGACGCGGTCACCGATGGCCGAGGTCAGCGCGACCCAACCATCCCAGTCGTCCTCGGACAGCGGGTCTTCGATCGACACCAGCGGGTAGGAGTCGATCAGGCCGGCGTAGAACTCGGCCATCTGCTCAGCGGTGCGGGTCTCCTTCTCGAAGGCGTAACCCGTGCCGTCGGTGTAGAACTCGGTGGCGGCGACGTCCAGCGCCAGCGCGACATCGCTGCCGAGCTTGAAACCGGTGGCCTCGATGGCCGTCGCGATCAAGTCCAGGGCGGCCTTGGTGCCCGCGACGTCGGGGGCGAAGCCGCCCTCGTCGCCGAGCCCGGTGGACAGGCCCTGCTTCTTGAGCACCGACTTGAGCGAGTGGTACACCTCGGCGCCCCAGCGCAGCGATTCCTTGAACGACGGAGCGCCGATCGGGGCGACCATGAACTCCTGGACATCCACGCCGGTGTCGGCATGAGCGCCACCGTTGAGGATGTTCATCATCGGCACGGGCAGGATGTGCGCATTCGGTCCGCCGAGGTAGCGGAACAGCGGCAGAGCGGCGCTGTCCGCAGCCGCCTTGGCCACCGCCAGCGAGACACCGAGGATCGCGTTGGCGCCCAGCCGGGACTTGTCCGGCGTGCCGTCGAGATCCAGCAGTGCCTGGTCGACGAGGCGCTGATCGTCAGCGGCCAGGCCGATGATCGCCGGGGCGATCTCGTCGAGCACAGCCTCCACGGCCTTTTCGACGCCCTTGCCGCCGTAGCGGGAGCCGCCGTCACGCAGCTCCACCGCTTCGTGCTCGCCGGTCGACGCACCCGACGGCACCGCAGCCCGGGCGAACGTGCCGTCGGTCAGGGCCACCTCGACCTCGACCGTCGGGTTGCCACGGGAGTCGAGGATCTCGCGGGCTCCAACCTGCTCGATGATGGGCACTGGCTTCTCCTTATTGAGTCCTGCGTGTATGGATGAGACTAGAGCGTGGTCCGCGCGACGGCGTGTTTGGGCGTGTCACTGGGGCCACCCGTGGTGTCACAGACCGTGGCCGGCCGCATATGCCGTCGCCCAGTCCCGCACCATCCGGGCGTACTGGTCCGAGTTGTTGTAGGCCTTGAGCGCCTTCATCCAGCCCCGCGGGGTGGACAGGTCCTTGCCGTACCAGCAGAGCAGTCCGGCGGCCGAGAGCGCCGCATCGTCGAAGTTGTCCGGGCTGACCACACCGTCGTTGTTGGCATCGACCCCGAAATGCCCCCACGTCTCGGGGATGAACTGCATCGGCCCCATGGCGCGGTCCATCAGCGGATCCCCGTCCAGCTTGCCCTTGTCGGTGTCGGGAATGTGGAGGTTGCCGGAGGTGCCGTCCAATTGCACTCCGCGGATCGGCGGAGTGACGTCGCCGTTGCGCGCGATCATCGCGCCGCGGTAGGTGCCGTGGTGGCTCTCGACCATGCCGATGCCGGCCAACGTGGTCCAGGCGACCTGGCAGTTGGGGTTTTCCACCTGGGCGACGCGTGCCGCGTACGCGTAGGCCTCGAGGGCGTTGACGGGCATGCCCAGCGCAGGCGCTCGCTGCGCGGCCCAGTCGTGCAGCTGGTCGGCGGGGCGGCCTTTGGCGTAAGTGTCGATCGCCGGTACCGGGTCACCGGCCGGCGGTGGCACACCCTCGGGAATTGGCGTCCCCAGATGCCACGAACAGCTGGATGCCAACAGCAGCGCTGTCGCAGCAATTACGGCGACAGCCCGCAGCCAACGCACTGGCGACACCGGACTCCCTCAACCCGCTCGGTCTGATTGGCCATCGTCGCATGCGTAGGTGCGGACGCGTCGGGCGACGGGGGCGTGCCGCAAGAACGGCAGGTGAAGTCGGCAGCACCCACAGGCCCCCCTGCTAAGGTGAGCCACGCCTTGCTATGGCAAGGCAAGGCTACGTCTTTTATGGTGATTTCACCCCGGCCGAACGAGGACGCTTTGATGACTGTCATCTCGGACGTTCCGACCAGCACACTGGCCGCGTCCAACGTCACCTCGCAGGTGTTCGGCAGTGGCCTGATCGGTTTGCGGGAAGGCCTCGAAGCCGCCATCGTCGTGTCGATCCTGGTCGCTTTTCTGGTCAAATCCGAACGCCGCGACGCGCTCAAATGGGTGTGGCTGGGCGTGGGCGCCGCCATCGCCATGACGGTCACCGTCTTCCTGGTCATCCAGTTCGGCGAGAAGACGATCAGCGGGCTGGGCGCCGAAGCCATCGCCGGTATCGCCTCACTGATCGCCGTCGTCATCGTCACCACCATGGTGCTGTGGATGAAACGGGCGTCCGCGTCGATGTCCGGCCAACTGCGGGGCGAGATGTCGCAGGCGCTGGAGACCGGCGGCCTGGCCGTGGCGCTGCTGGCTTTCCTTGCGGTGGGCCGCGAAGGTGTGGAGACCGCGCTGTTCATGGTCGGCTACGCCGAGGCTGAAACCCTGTGGCCGCTGACCGGCCTGATCATCGGGGTCCTGATCGCCGCGGCGATCGCCTATGGCATGTACGCCGGCGCGGTGCGGATCAACCTGGCCAAGTTCTTCAAATACACCGGCATCTTCCTGGTCGTGGTGGCGGCCGGCATCCTCGCCTACGGCATCAAGGCGCTGCAGACGGTGGGCTGGATCCCGGGGTTGAACGCCAAAGCCTTCGACATGAGCGGCGCATTCGACTGGTCAGCCTGGTACGGCGAGATCGTCCAGGGCGTCTTCAACATCGACCCGACGCCGACGGTGCTGCAGTTCAGTGCGTGGCTGGCCTACATCGTCGTGGTGTTGGCGCTGTTCCTGAAACCGATCCGGACCGCGGGGGCGGCCAGCGCTGCGACTTCCCCCGAGACTTCCTCCGAGCCGACCGCCGAGCCGGAGTCCTCCACCACATCCGAAAGGTCGACCAAGTGAAGCTGACTCCTGCCGTCAAGACCGGATTCGCCGCCTCCGCGGCGGTGCTGGCCGGCCTCTCGATGAGCGCGTGCCAGGCCAAGGAGGCCGCCGACGGCAGCGCAAGCGGCGACGGGTCCAAGGCTGCCGCGATCACCGTCGATGCCTCCGACACCGAGTGCAAGCTGTCCGGCACCACCGCGACGACGGGGGCCAGCACGTTCGAGGTCACCAACACCGGCAACAAGGTCACCGAGTTCTACGTCTACGGCGAGGGCGAACGGGTCATGGGCGAGGTGGAGAACATCTCCCCCGGGCTCAAGCGCCAGCTCATCGTTCAGCTGACCCAGCCGGGCACCTACCAGACCTCCTGCCGTCCCGGCATGGTCGGCGAGGGCATCCGCGGCGATTTCGTGGTGACCGGCGAGGCCGTCCAGGTCGACACCCAGGGCAAGTTCAAGGAAGCCGCCGACAGCTACAAGCGGTACGTGCTCAGCCAGGTCGACGCGCTCGTCCCGTCCACCGAGGCATTCGTCGCGGCCGTCAAGGCCAAGGACGTCGCGAAAGCCAAGTCGCTGTACCCGACCACGCGCACCTACTACGAGCGCATCGAACCCGTCGCCGAGTCCTTCCCCGATGACCTGGACCCGCGCATCGACCTGCGCGAGGCCGACCTGGAAGAAGGCCAGAAGTGGACCGGGTTCCACGCCCTGGAGAAGCAACTGTGGGTGACTGGCCTCCAGCCCGACGCCAACGCGCTCGCCGACCAGCTGCTGGCCGACGTCAAAGAGCTCGAGGCCGGGGTGAAGAAGCCGGACTGGACCATCGACTCCACCCAGATCGCCGGCGGCGCGCAAGGCCTGCTCGACGAGGTCGCGATGAGCAAGATCAGTGGCGAGGAGGACATCTTCAGCCACACCGACCTGTGGGATTTCAAGGCCAACGTTGAGGGTTCGCAGACCGCGGTGGCGTCCGTGCGGCCGATTCTCGATGAGCGCGACGCCGAGCTGGGCAAGCGGGTGGACCAGCGCTTCGCCGATGTCGAGAAGTTGCTGGAGAAGTATCGTGAAGGCGACGGCTTCGTCTCCTACGACAAGGTGACCGAGCCGCAACGCCAGGAATTGTCGCGCGCCATCGACGCGCTGAGCAAAGAAGTGAGCCAGGTGCAAGGTGTCGTCGCTCACCAATAGCTCGGAGGATTCGGGTACCACGGGCACCGAGCAGTCGACCGGGTTCTCCCGGCGCAAGCTGTTCGGCGCCGCCGGGGTCACAGCTGCGGTAGTCGGTGCCGCCGGTGCAGGCGCACTGGCGGGCCGGGCGTCGGCGGCCAGCACCCCGCACGGACTCCTGCAGGGTCCGGTTCCTTTTCGAGGTGACCGGCAAGCAGGCATCATCACCGAGGCGCAGGACCGCATGCACTTCTGCTCCTTCGACGTCACCACCGACAACCGCGACGACGTCATCGCACTGCTCAAGCAGTGGACCCAGATGGCCGAGCGGATGACGCGTGGCGAAGAGACCGAAGACGGCGGTGCCGTGGACGGCAATCCGTATGCGCCCCCGTCGGATACCGGTGAGGCGCTGGGCCTGCCGGCCTCACAACTCACCCTGACCATCGGGTTCGGGCCGTCGTTCTTCGTCAAGGACGGTAAGGACCGCTTCGGTATCGCCGACAAGCAACCGGCCGAACTCAAGGATTTGCCGAAGTTCCCCAACGAGACCATGGACCCGGCTCGCTGCGGCGGTGACATCTGTGTGCAGGCGTGCGCCAACGACCCGCAGGTTGCGGTGCACGCGATTCGCAACCTGGCCCGTGTCGGGTTCGGCACCGTTGCGGTGCGGTACTCACAGCTGGGCTTCGGCCGGACCTCCTCGACCACCCGCGATCAGGCCACGCCCCGAAACCTGTTCGGGTTCAAGGACGGAACGAACAACCTCAAGGCCGATCAGACCGACCTGCTCGACAAGAACGTCTGGGTGGCCGAGGGCGACGGGCCGGCCTGGCTCACCGGCGGCAGCTACCTCATCACTCGGCGTATCCGGATGCGCATCGAGAACTGGGACCGCACCACACTGCTGGAGCAGGAGCGGGTGATCGGACGTCAGAAGGGCAGCGGCGCGCCCAACGGACTGCAGCAGGAATTCGACGAACTCAATTTCGAGATCACCGACGGCAAGGGCAATCCCAAGATCGACGTCGACGCGCATGTGCGGCTGGCCTCGGCCGAGCACCTGGGCGGCATCGAGATCCTGCGCCGCGGATACAACTTCACCGACGGGTCGGATGGCTTCGGGCACCTGGACGCGGGCTTGTTCTTCATCGCTTTCGTGCGCAGCCCCGAAAAGCAGTTCATTCCGATGCAACGGGAGCTGGCTCGCAAAGATGCCCTCAACGAATACATCACCCACACCGGGACGGCTATCTTCGCCTGCCCACCGGGGCTCCGTGATGGTGATACCTCCGGGTACTGGGGTTCGACGCTCTTCGAGTGAGGCTCAGGGCTTTTGCGCCGAGAGCGACGCAAACGTTGCTGCCAGCAGCCGACGACGACGTTTGCGTCACGTTCGACGCACTCAGGGGCCGAGCAGGATCTGACTGAGCCGGGTGGTGGTGGCGACGCCGTCGTCGTAGCCGCCCTGCGCGTTGAGCCCGTTCATGATGGCCAGCGTGTAACGCTGGTTGGGCCCGGCGAAGCCCACGGAGTTGACGACCCAGCCGCCTTGTTCCTGCGACCATCCGTTCTTGTTGCCAGGGCTCATCGACGGTCCGGCGCCCCACACCCCCCACTGCTGCTCTCCGCTGACTCGCTGCATTTCGGAGACCACGGCAGCCGCGTCGGCCGGATTCAGTTGGGTAAGTGTGTAGTTCATCAGCCGGTCGAGATCGTTGGTTGTCGATTTCTGGAAACCCCAGTACGGGAAGACGTCACCGAATCCCGGTTGCGGCCGCAGATCGGTCATGCCGTACCGCGGAAAGCCGGCGTTGAACGCCTTGTGGTCCGGCCCGCCGTAGCGCGTCCACAGCGCATCGGCGGCATCATTGTCAGAGTTCCGCAGCATGTCCACCATGAGTTGGCGGTCGCCGCCCGACAGCCGCAATGCTCCGGCCCGTTCCCTGGTCAGCAGATCAACCACCATCGCCAGCTTGATGGTGGAGGCGGTCCAGATCATCTGATTCGCATTGGGATTGGCATAGCGCGTGCCGGTGACGCGATCGCGCAGCACGTAGCCGACGGTGCCCGGTCGCGACGTCAGGTAAGCGTCGGCCGCCGCGATCCGCGAACGGAGGTCGCATCCCGTGGCCGCACAGTCCGCCTTAGCTTGCGGTGCCAGCATTCCCAGACCGAGAGCCAGGACGACGGCAGCCACCCGCAGTACCCGCATGTGCTGACGGTAGTGCGAGGCGGCCAGTCCGACGTTCGCGCCGCTTCGCGTCGGCCGAGCTGAAATGGCGCCGTTGTCAGGTTGTGACCCAGCGAAACAGGTGTCGTACGCGTCAATAAAATTCTAGTTGCCAGCAAATTTTGCCCGTCAGCCACAGCCGATCGGCCGATCGTTCAGCAAAATTCGCTTGACACCCGGTACTCATCCGGCCCGTCACCGCCGAGGACCGCCCGTTCAGCTAACCATATTGGTCAGGCGACCTGCGACAAACCGAGCGAAATCGCCTGTTAAGGAGTAATTTTTCCTCAGTTCAAGTCTCACCACGCGTATCCAGCTAATCATGATCAACTTGTCGCCGAACTGCAGATCGAGCGAAGAGATTTCTTTGACTTTGCAACTACCTGGCCGCTGTCGCGCTTCGGCAGGCGGCGCACCGCTATTTGCCGCCCTAGAGTCCCTCTACGAAATCTGAGTTTTTCCTGAGAGGGCAGGGACCATGGGGAAGCATCGACATAGCAAGGTCACCAAGGCAGCCGTCGCCGGCACCGCGATCGCAGCGGCCGTCGGCATGGGGTTCACCCCGACGATCGCCAACGCGGTATCCAGCAACACTTACTTCATCGGTTTCCCGGACTGGCTGCCCATCGGTGACGGCAACACGCTCGACTCGAATCCGAACACCGTCTACCAAGCGATTCTCGATGCGAAAGACAAAGACCCGCTGGTCGGCTGGGGCACGGGAGGCGTCGATCTCAATCCGGTCTGGGTGCAGTGGTACAACCCGAACCTGGGCGGATTGAGCCTCGGTGACATCAATCTCGGCGACCTGTCCCCCGCCGAACTCGCTGAGCTGGTGAGCCACATCGATCTTGGTGAGGCGACGAATCCGAACAACGATCAGTACTACACGCCCCGGCAGTGGGGACAAACCGGCACCAAGGATGTACTGGTCGACAATCCGGCATACCAAGAGGCTTTCGAAGCAGCTCTTGCCCAGGTGATGCAGGAGGACCGCGACGCGATCCTGGCAGCGGACAAGATCGACATCACCCTGTCTTACACAGTGCCCCAACCGAGTTGGTGGACCGAGAAGAAGAAGATCCTGTTCGTCGAGTACAGCCTTGAGGGCATCTTCGGGTCGTGGGCCAGCCAGAAGATCGGCGGTCAGTCGCTGGGCCAGCCCATCTCGACCACCGTCACCATCGACAATCCGTTCAAGGGCGATCCCGCCAAGCTCGACCAGTTCCTCGAAACCGGTGAGTACGAAGGCTCCTATCCCGTGGTCGTCGACCCGGCTCAAGCGCTGGGCCTGAATCGGCCGTCCTTCATCCCGGCCAGCACGTGGAACTCGTGGTTCAAGCCGATCAACATCGGCGACGTCGACTACAGCTTCGACCGCACAAAATTCGGCTTGCCCGGAGCGAGCTGGGACGAACGCGCCGAAGACATCGTCGATCCGACCATCCCGAAGCAGGTGCCCCAGACCCAGCCCGTGTTCGGCTGGATCCCGGGCGGCTGGACCACCAACACGTTCGGGCAATGGGTCTCGCCCACCAACGACATCACCGGCCTGCAAGATCTGGATCTCGGCGCCCTGCTCAACGGCAACTTCGATCTGGGTGCGCTGTCCGGACTGACCACCCGGGATCTGGCCTACTACCTGTCTGGCGACCTGGGATTCCTTGCCCCGGTGCTGAACTGGACCACATATCTGCAGAACATCAACCTGATCGCCTACGGCGACGGTGCCATCGCCACCGGCGAGGCCTATCGCCGCTACCTCGAGGCGATCAAGAACGGCGAGATCAAGGCCGGCGAGCCGCAGACCGATGGCCGCTACCTCGTCATCACCACAGACGAGGACGGCAATCCGGTGGTGAAGGTGGTGAACCACACCACCGGCGACGGGGGCATCGACGAGATCATCACGTCCTACCCGCTGCCCGACGATCTTGAGTTTCCCAACATGCCGGTCGACCCGGTGACCGGACAACCGCTCTACCCGTCCTACACCGAGGTTCCCGGCGGCGTCATCGACGTCACCCTCATGACCATGGCACTGCTCCGTAACCCGGGGCGGCCCAACGGTGGGCTGTACGCGCGGTTCGCGCCGATCTACCAGGAGCTCACCGGAATCAACCCGGTGAGCCCGGAGCGCACCGACGTGCTGTACGGCCTGCCACCGGACACGATCACCAAGCTGGTCAACGGTGATGTGTCAGGCGTGGAGCTGGGTGACCTCGGCGACTTGCTGGTCGTCCTCAACGACGCCGACGGCAAGCCGATGGTGATCACCATCAAGGCCGACGCGACATGGGAGTACGACCTGCTCTCCGACGCTCCGGTGAACGCGAATCCGTTGGCGTGGGCCAACTCTGTGATGTCGTCCATGCTGGTGCTGACCTACGGCAACGAACTGCTCGGAATGGCAACGGGCGAGACGGGCTCAGGCGTCGGCATGGTGGCCTACACCGTCCCGACCGGCGAGTACGACGCCGGCAGTTTCTACGCCACTCTCACCACCGACAGCCTGCCACTGCTGGCACCGATCCGTCTGGTCGCCGGATTGCTCGGCACCGCAACGGGTGAGGACGTCAACACACCGGTGGCCGACGCCTTGGAGCCAGTGCTCAAGCTGCTGGTCAACACCAGCTACACCGATGTCGTACGCAACGCCGATGGCACCTGGACCCGCACGCTCGATCAGATGCATGTCCCGACCTTGTTCGGCACCCAGACGCTCACACGCGAACAATCTGCTCTGCTGGCCGGCGACATCATCGCCGAACTGGGCAAGGGCGTGGGAGCGGAATACACCGACGTGGTCCAGCGCGTGACGGCCAGGGTGGTCAAGTTCCTGGAGGACAACGATATTCAGGTCCCGACGGAGATCAAGGAGGCCGCCGCCAAGCTGGCCACCGAGCCGGGCAAGGCCATCCAGAGGGTCAGCCGTCAGATCGGCGACGACGTCAGCAAGGTACTCGGCGGCATCGAAGCCAAATTGCCCGAAGCTCCGGCCGCCCCGACCCAGCAGCAACTCGCGGCCGGTCAGAGTGAGGTCGGCAAGGTGGCACGGGCGGTCAAGGACGATGTGGAGACCGCCGGTGAGGCAGCGGCGAATGCCGGCGAGAAGGTTGAGGCTGACGTCGCCAAGCGAGTCACCAAGACCCAGAAGAGCCTCACCCACGCACAGGAACGTGCTGCCAAGGTGGCGGACAAGCTCAAGCAGGGTGACCTCAAGGGCGCTGCCAAGCAGGTGGGCGAGAACATCAAGAACCGCACGGACCGGTTGAAGAAGGACATCAACAACGGTGTGGACAAGCTGAAGGGCAAGAAGGACAAGACCAACAGCGAGGCGTAAGCCGTCGAATATTTTGAGGCTCCAACGAATGTGCCCTTCCGAGCGGAGGGGCACATTTGTTGGCGGCACCAGCCACGTATGAAGCGCTGTGGCGGAAAACTGCGGTCGAAATCGCCGTAGCGCTACGCGCGCGAATCCTCGTCGTCGGATTCCTCTGGCTCTGGCTCGGACTCGTCGGCCACCTCGGGCTCGACGACCGCAGCCGGCCAATAAGTCCGCCATTCGTCTTCGGTGATCGAGCCCAGCGGGTTCACGTCGAGCTCTTCGGGAACGTCCTCGCCCCGCCGGCCCGCAGCCACATCGGCCTCGACCATTCGCACGGTGTCCATGAACTCCAAAACCGCGCTGCGCAATTCATTCTCGGCATCGGTGTCCGGCGAGACGACCACCGAGGTCAACGTCGCGGGCACCAGGTCGGCCGGCAGCCCGGCCTGAGCGACCCGAGCCAGCACCTTCTGGGCCAGAGCCAGAGCCGGCTGCCCGGTGGGTACGTCGTCCATCGACGACCCACGGGCCTTCACCTTCTGCTCCTGAGCCTTGCGCTGCTCCCATTGAGCCAGCTGCTCGTCGAGTGAAATCGATTCTCCGGCAAGCACTGCCGGCACGCGGTTACCGAGTTTGCGGACGAGCGAATCGGCGACATCATCGATGTTGAACGGGTGAACCGGCGCGTCCTCGGCGATACGGGCGTGGAAAAGCACCTGTAGCAGCACGTCGCCGAGTTCTTCGCGAAGCTCGTCGGCGTTACCGCCCCGCACCGCGTCGAACAGTTCGTAGGTCTCCTCCAGGAGATAGCGACGCAACGAATCGTGGGTCTGCTCGCTCTCCCACGGCCCGTCGGTGCGCAGCTTGTCCATCATCGCGACAGCGTCCACGAGCCGCTCCCCGGCTTGGGCCTGCGGGGCCGCGATCAACCGGTCTCCCGCCGCCAGACGGGCCTGGACCGCCGGGTGCTCCGGATCCGAGGACAGCAGCACCGGGGCGTCCTCGCCGTCGTAGGCGGGCCGGGCCGACGGCAACGACCACGGCACCTTGACCGGCATTTCCTCGGTGTACTGCACGTCACCGGTGAGCAGATCGATGGCGTCGACAGGAATCAGTGACGGGCGGCGCGGGTCAACCAGTACCACGGTCATCGGGCTCCACCCCCTCACCATTTCGACGAGATTTGCTGATCTCGGTTATACCAACACTGTGCCCGGACCCGACGTGCCTGGTAAACGCGGCCGATGCCGGGTTTCGTCGACAGCGAGCGGCCTCCGCGCGGGATGGCCGCCCTGCCCGAAGGCAAGGCGGCCATCATGTCACAGACCGTTGCTTACGACTCCGGCGGGAACTGGCCCTCCGGGACCACCCAGTGACCCGGTGTCTCATCGAAGAACGGGTTGACGATGCCGTTCACGTTCGGCAACTTCTTCAGCTGACCGGGCGGGATTCCGTAGAACGGATTGGCTACACCGTTGACAACCGGCGTATTCATCAATTGACCCGGTGTGATGTGCGCGTTAGGCATCCGGAAGAAATCGTTCAGCTCCGGAAATTGCACCGTGGGAACGTTGACGTCCGGAACGTTGACGCTCGGGACATTTACATCGGGAACATTCACACTCGGGACATTCACGTCAGGAACATTCACACTCGGCACATTCACATCGGGAACGTTGACACTCGGCACGTTCACATCAGGAACGTTCACACTCGGCACGTTCACATCAGGAACATTCACCCCCGGCACCGCCGGCCCGGGGACCGGAGGCGGCTGCGGCACGTCCGGGACGGCGTGTGCGAGGCCTGTACCCAGGCCGAACGCTCCGAGACCCAGGGCTCCCGCCATTGACGTGGTTACTGCGAACTTCTTGAAGTCCATGATCACTCCTTCGCCTTGCGATCACCGCGACGACCCCACCGAATGGTGGCGATATCGCGTGATGTTCGGTTTAGGAAATTGCATGACCGCCATCTGTCCGACGTCCTGCCGCCTTTTCTGTTGACGACAGCGCAATACCTTCGACCCCCCGCAGGTATGTCGGGCCCCGATGCCGACGCGTTATCAGCGAATCCGAGATTCGACGCGCCAATGCCTTCGAAAACAGGCTCTCA
Organism: Mycolicibacterium senegalense; assembly: GCF_019645875.1. GTDB lineage: Bacteria > Actinomycetota > Actinomycetes > Mycobacteriales > Mycobacteriaceae > Mycobacterium > Mycobacterium senegalense. The sequence continues at coordinate 4,753,311 of NZ_CP081000.1, forward strand.
CCAGGCAATAGGAGGCCGAAAAAAATTACAGACCCGCGGTGATGTCGAGGCTGCTCTCCGTCTGCCCGTTGAGCACGAGAATCAGACCGGCCACCATCCGGACAATGTCGAGGTCACGGATGCGCGGCGAGCCGATGCCGTCGGTCTCCCGCGGGATCGGCACCTGGACCACCGAGGTGGTGGCCCGGTAGTGCGCACCCGGGTACATGCGCTTGAGCCGCAGCTGCGCCGAATCCGGCAGCACCACCGGTGAGAGTTTGATCGTCGACGCCGACACCGCGCCGATCTCGGTGATGCCGTACTTGCGACACAGCAACCGCAGCCGGGCGACCGCGACCAGCCGCTGCGCCTCGACCGGAAGCGGACCGTAGCGGTCGACGAGTTCGTCCACGACGGCCCGCACCGCGTCCTCGTCCGCGGCCGCCGCCAACCGCCGGTAACCCTCCAGTCGCAGCCGGTCACTGCCGATGTACTCCGGCGGCAGGTGCGCGTCGACCGGCAGATCGACCCGCACCTCTTTCGGTTCCTCCGCTGTGGCAACGGTTTTCCCGTCGGCTGCGGCCCGGTACGCCTCGACGGCCTCACCGACCAGCCGCACGTAGAGGTCGAAGCCCACGCCCGCGACGTGACCGGACTGCTCGACGCCCAGCACGTTGCCCGCGCCGCGAATTTCCAGGTCTTTCATGGCTACGGCCATGCCGGCACCCAGCTCGTTGTTCTGCGCGATCGTGGCCAGGCGGTCGTAGGCCGTCTCGGTCAGCGGAGAGTTGGGCGGGTACAGGAAGTAGGCGTAGCCACGCTCGCGGCTGCGGCCCACGCGGCCTCGCAGCTGATGCAGCTGCGACAGGCCGAAGGTGTCGGCCCGCTCGACGATCAGCGTGTTGGCGTTGGAGATGTCCAGGCCGGTCTCGACGATCGTGGTGCAGACCAGGATGTCGTATTCGCGGTTCCAGAAGCCCTCGACGGTCTTCTCCAGCGTCTCCTCGTTCATCTGGCCGTGCGCGACGACGACCCGGGCCTCGGGCACCAGCTGACGGATCCGGGCGGCGGCCTGATCGATGGTGCGGACCCGGTTGTGGATGTAGAACGCCTGTCCGTCGCGCAGCAGCTCACGGCGCAAGGCCGCGGCCACCTGCTTGTCGTCGTGCGGACCGACGTAGGTCAGCACCGGGTAGCGCTCCTCGGGCGGGGTGAGGATCGTCGACATCTCGCGGATTCCGGCCAGGCTCATCTCCAGGGTGCGCGGGATCGGGGTGGCGCTCATGGTGAGCACGTCGACGTGGGTGCGCATCGACTTGATGTGCTCTTTGTGCTCGACGCCGAAGCGCTGCTCCTCGTCAACGATGATGAGGCCCAAGTCTTTCCACGTCACCCCGGTCTGCAACAGCCGGTGCGTGCCGATCACCACGTCGACCGAGCCGTCGGCCATGCCCTCCATCGTGGCCCGGGACTCGGCCGGGTCGGTGAACCGCGACAGCCCCTTGACCGTCACCGGGAAACCCGCCATCCGGTTGGTGAAGGTCTGCAGATGTTGATCGGCCAACAGCGTCGTGGGCACCAGCACCGCGACCTGCTTGCCGTCCTGCACGGCCTTGAATGCCGCCCGCACCGCGATCTCGGTCTTGCCGTAACCCACGTCGCCACAGATCACCCGGTCCATCGGAACCGGTTTCTCCATATCGGATTTGACCTCGGTGATGGCGGTCAGCTGGTCCATGGTCTCGGTGAAGCCGAACGCGTCCTCCATCTCGTTCTGCCACGGAGTGTCCGGACCGAACGCATGCCCGGGCGCCGACTGCCGCTTGGCGTACAACGCGACGAGCTCACTGGCGATTTCACGGACCGCCTTGCGGGCCTTGGTTTTCGTGTTGGCCCAATCGCTGCCGCCGAGCTTCGACAGCGACGGCGCCTCGCCGCCGACGTACCGCGACAGCTGGTCCAGCGAATCCATCGGCACGTAGAGCCGGTCCGAGCCGCCGCCCCGCTTGGACGAGGCGTACTCCAGCACCAGGTACTCGCGGCGAGCACCACCGACCACCCGCTCGGTCATCTCCACGAACTTGCCGATGCCGTGCTGGTCGTGCACCACAAGATCGCCGGCGGTCAGCGCGAGGGGGTCGACGACGTTGCGTCGTTTGGCGGCAAGCTTTTTGCCTTCCGAGGCGGTGACCCGGTTACCGGTCAGATCGGTCTCGGTGATGATGACGAGATTGGCTCCGGGCAGGATCAGGCCGTCATGCAGCGGCCCCTTTAGCACTCCGACCACACCGGCCTTGGGCGTCGCGCCGGGTTCCAACATCGCTGCGGGCGTATCGGAATCGCCGAGCTGTTCCACCACCCGGTGGGCCGTGCCGGTACCCGGAGTGACCACCGCGGCGTACCCGCCGGTGGCCACATGGGCGCGCAGCATCGCGAAGATCTCTTCGAGGCTCTGCTGACTGCGCGCCGACGGAGAAGGCCGCAGGTCGAGTTCCGTGGCTTTGCCGTCGGGTAGCTGACTCAGCGTCCACCACGGGTGCCCGCCGGCGACGGCGTCCTCACGCGCCTGCTCGAACGGCACGAACCCGGAGGCACCCAGCGCTTCGATGTCGATGGGGGCGTCGCCGCCGACCGCGGCCGTCGACCACGAGGCCTCCAGGAACTCCTGGCCGGTCTTGATCAGATCGGCTGCGCGGGTGCGCACCTTCTCCGGGTCGCACAGCAGCACCGGGGCGCCTTCGGGCAGGTGGTGCGTCAGCGTCGTCGGCTGCACCGGGTGCAGCAGCGGCAGCAACGCCTCCATGCCGTCGACGGGGATGCCCTCGGCGAGTTTGGCCAGCATGTCGGGCACACTGCCGGGGACGCTGTTCTCGTGGGTGGGGTGATCGGCCGCGAGGGCCGCCGCACGCTCGCGCACCTCAGCGGTCATCAGCAGTTCGCGGCAGGGCATGGCGACCACGTTCTGGACCGGGATCTCAGGTATCGAGCGCTGGTCGGCGATGGAGAACATCCGCATCTCGGAGATCTCGTCACCCCAGAACTCGACGCGCACCGGGTGCTCGGCGGTGGGCGGGAACACGTCGAGTATGCCGCCGCGCACAGCGAACTCGCCGCGTTTGCCCACCATGTCGACGCGGGTGTAGGCCAGGTCGACCAACCGGGCGATGACCGCTTCGAACTCGGCCTCGTCGCCGACCGTCAGGGCGACCGGCTCCGTGCTCACGACGTCGGGCGCCATCGGTTGCAGCAGCGAACGCGTGGTGGTCACCACCACGCGCAGCGGCGGGCCCAGCGTCTCGTCCTCGGGGTGGGCCAGCCGGCGCAGCAGCAACAACCGGGCCGCGACCGTCTCCACGCCTGGGGACAACCGCTCGTGCGGCAACGTCTCCCAGGACGGGAACAGCGCGACCGCGTCGCCGATCACGCCGCGCAGCTCAGCGGTCAGATCGTCGGCCTCGCGACCGGTGGCGGCGACCACCAGCAGCGGGCCTTGCTGGGCCAGCCCGGCAGCGACGAGGACGCGCGCGCTGGCCGGCCCCACGAGTGCCAGATCGGCGGGCCGGTCGGCGGCACGGCGAAGGACGTCCTGCAAGGACGGATCGGTCAATGCCAGCTCGACGAGACCCGCAATCGGGGTCTGGACATGGTTGTGCCCCGGTGCGGTCATGATGACCACCATCCTACGGGGCGAGGATTTGCCTCCGCTGTGATCCTTGCGGGGCGATCATGGAGCGATGAAGCGATGGGCGGCAGCGCTCGTTGTGGTGCTGACGGTGGCACTGGCCATCATCTGGCTGACCAACCGGAAGGCTGAGCAGCCCGTACCCGAATCGGTACCGACGCACCTCGGACCGGACGGGGTCCCCGATTTCGCCGCCTACCCCGCGGTGGACCCGGCGCAGTACACCCTGCGCGAGGGCGAAGGGTTTCCGGTGCAGGGCTTTCGCACCCCCGACGGCTTCGTCTGCATGACCACCCAGCACCGGGCGATGTACGCACTGGACTGCCGTGGGCCGTTCGTCGGCGCCCCCGACGATGCCAACCTGGCGCACCTGTTCAGCTATGGCACCACCAACGGTGCGATACCGATGACTTTCTCGCGGACCGAAGAGCCGCTGAGCCCCGTCGACGGTCTCACCGAGGACGAGGCGCCGACGTTGCCCGCCGGCCGGCGCTTCGAGGCGGGCAACGCCACCTGCGTGCACACCGACGACATCCTGCTCGCTTGCCGCATGGCCGATCCGCGGAGAGGTAACGGATTCGTCGCCACCAGCACGAAGACGACCTCCTTCGGGCGGACCTGATCCCGTCAGGATCCCGCCCGGCAGCGTCAAGGAACCGTCAAGGCCGATGACGCAGGCACCAGGGAGCGCGACGGTGAAGAAATGACCCTGCTGGACATCCTGCCCTCTCTGCGCAACACCACCCGGCCACGGCTCGACCCGAACATCTGGCCACTCACCACGGGCGTCGACGGGCAGGGCCGCATCACCGTCGGCCGAGTGCCGCTCACCGACATCGCCGACGAGTACCGCACTCCCGCCTATGTGCTGGACGAGACCGATTTCCGGACCCGCGCCCAGCGCTACCGGGCTGCCCTCGGCCGGACCGAAGTGGTCTACGCGGGCAAATCGCTGTTGACCACCGCCGTCGCCCGCTGGACTGCCGAAGAAGGGCTCGGCCTGGACGTCTGCTCAGCGGCCGAGTTGGCGACCGCGTTGGCCGGCGGGGTCGACCCAGCGCGCATCGTGATGCACGGCAACGCCAAATCGTGCGACGAGTTACGCGACGCGATCGACGTCGGGGTGGGCCGCATAGTGATCGACTCCCCGATGGAGATCACCTACCTGGCCGGGCTGGCGCGCCGGCCCCAGCCGGTGCTGATCCGGGTCACCCCCGACATCGACATCCACGGTCACCGTGCGGTCACCACGGGGGTGACGGACCAGAAGTTCGGTTTCGCGCTGGCCGATCACCGGGCTGCGCGGGCCGCGGCCCGCATTCTGGCCACCCCGAACCTCGACCTGGTCGGGCTGCACTGCCACCTCGGCTCCCAGATCACCGATCCCGCGCCGTACGGAGTGGCCGTGCGGCGGTTGATCGGCGCGATGGCCGACATCCGCGCCGAACACGGCCTGGTGCTGACCGAGCTCAATATCGGTGGCGGACACGGCGTTCCGTACGTCCGCGGAGACGCCGCCCTGGACATCGGTGCGCTCGCCGCCGTCATCGACGACGAGCTGACCGCCGCGTGCGCCGCCGAACGGTTCCCGCGGCCGCGCCTGGTCGTCGAACCCGGCCGCGCCATCAGCGCGCGAGCCGGGGTGACGCTGTACCGGGTGTGCGGGGTGAAGTCCCAGCCCGGCGGGCGCACCTTCGTCGCCGTCGACGGCGGCATGAGCGACAACCCGCGGGTAGCTCTGTACGGCGCGAAATACACGGTGGCACTGGCGAATCGACACCCGTTGGGGCCGACCATGGTGGCCACCGTGGTGGGACGACACTGCGAGGCCGGAGACGAGATCGTGCACGACGTCGAACTGCCCGCCGATGTGCATGCCGGTGATCTGCTGGCTGTGGCCTGCACCGGGGCCTACCAGCACAGCATGGCCTCGACCTACAACATGGTGGGCCGGCCGCCGGTGGTGTCGGTGCGTGACGGTGCGACGCGAGTGCTGGTGCGTCGGGAGACGACAACGGACCTGCTGTCGCGGGATCTGGGTTGAGGACCCGGGCCTATTCCTCGTGCAGGATCGGGTCCGACTCCAGGTGGGTCAGCCCGTTCCAGGCCAGGTTGACCACGTGCGCGGCCACCACTTCTTTCTTTGGCTCACGGACGTCGAGCCACCACTGCGCGGTCATCGACACCGACCCGACCAGCGCCTGGGCGTACAGCGGCGCCAGATCCGGGTCGAGCCCGCGGCGGGAGAAGTCCCCGGCCAGGATCGAGGACACCTGGTTGACCGCATCGTTGAGCAACGTGGCATAGGTGCCCGAGGTGATCGCCGCCGGCGAGTCCCGGATCAGGATGCGGAAGCCGTCGGTGTGTTCCTCGACGTAGGTCAGCAGCGCCAGCGCCACCCTCTCGACGCGCACCCGGGACCGGTTGTTGGTCAGCGAGGACGTGATCCCATCCAGCAGCGCCGACATCTCCCGGTCGACGACGACGGCGTACAGGCCTTCTTTCCCGCCGAAATGCTCGTAGACCACGGGTTTCGAGACGTTGGCACGCAGGGCGATCTCCTCGATCGAGGTTCCCTCGTAGCCCCGCTCGGCGAACAGGGACTTGGCGATCTCGATGAGTTGTTGCCGCCGTTCGGTGCCGGTCATCCGGGCTCGAGGGGCCCGCACTTCCTTCTCGGGTGCTGCCACGCATCTCAGGCTAGACCGTTCGACTAGAGTCTCTCCCGGACATTCCGTCGTGGTGTAATCGGCAGCACCTCTGATTTTGGTTCAGATAGTTCAGGTTCGAGTCCTGGCGACGGAGCTCAGGCGTGCCATTCGGCCAGGCAGCACGCAGCAGAGAGGGGAACCGTGTCGACCACCGAGGCCGCAGTCGTCGTACTGGCAGCAGGTGCCGGGACCCGAATGCGCTCGGACACCCCAAAGGTGCTGCACACCCTGGCCGGCCGCAGCATGCTGAGCCACGCGGTGCACACCGTGGCCAACGCGGCGGCCCAGCACCTGGTGGTCGTCCTCGGCCACGACCGGGAGCGCATCGCCCCCGCCGTCAGCGAGCTCGCCGACAAACTCGGCCGCACCATCGACGTCGCCATCCAAGATCAACAGCTGGGCACCGGCCATGCCGTGGCCTGCGGCCTGAGCGCCCTGCCCGATGAATTCACCGGCACGGTCGTGGTGACCTCGGGCGACGTGCCGCTGCTCGACGGCGACACCCTGGCCGGCCTGATCCGAACCCACAGCGCTGCGACGGCCGCGGCCACGATCGTGACCACCACCGTGCCCGACCCCACCGGCTACGGCCGCATCCTGCGCACACAGGACAACGAGGTCATCGGCATCGTCGAGCAGGCCGACGCCACCGAGTCGCAGCGAGCCATCCGCGAGGTCAACGCGGGCGTCTATGCCTTCGACATCGCCGACCTGCGCTCCGCCCTGAGCCGGTTGCGCTCCGACAACGCCCAGCAGGAGCTGTACCTCACCGACGTCATCGCGATCGTGCGCCAGGACGGCCGGCCCGTGCAGGCCATGCACGTCGACGACAGCGCCCTGGTGGCCGGCATCAACGACCGAGTACAGCTCGCCGACCTCGGCGCCGAACTCAACCGCCGCATCGTGGCCCGACACCAACGCGCCGGCGTCACGATCATCGACCCGGCCACCACCTGGATCGACGTCGACGTGACCATCGGCCGCGACACCGTCGTCCGCCCCGGCACCCAACTGCTCGGCACGACCGAGATCGGGGCCGGCTGCGAGATCGGCCCGGATTCCACCCTGACCGATGTCGAGGTCGGTGACGGCGCATCGGTGGTACGCACGCACGGCCAGCTCGCCGTGATCGGCGCGGGCGCCACCGTCGGCCCGTTCACCTACCTGCGGCCGGGCACGATCCTCGGGGCCGACGCCAAACTCGGTGCGTTCGTCGAGACCAAGAACTCCACGATCGGCCAGGGCACCAAGGTGCCGCACCTGACCTACGTCGGCGACGCCGATATCGGCGAGCACAGCAACATCGGGGCGTCCAGCGTCTTCGTCAACTACGACGGCGAGAACAAGCACCGGACCACCATCGGTTCCCATGTGCGCACCGGGTCCGACACCATGTTCATCGCCCCGGTCAGCGTCGGAGACGGCGCCTACACCGGCGCGGGCACCGTGCTGCGTGACGACGTGCCGCCCGGCGCGCTGGCGGTCTCGGACAACGCGCAGCGCACCATCGAAGGCTGGGTGGAGCGCAAGCGTCCGGGCTCGGCCGCCGCGGAAGCCGCCGCAGCGGCAAATCGGGCCGAAACGGTCGGTGACGCGGCCAACAAGGACGACTGATCCGACGTTATGTGTTGGCAATCTGGTAACCCGGCTACGAACTACCAGAAACGCTACGTACGATTGCTCCGTATCGATCCCCAACCGCGAAGGCAGCCATAGTGGCCACGGACTGGACCGACAATCGAAAAAACCTGATGCTGTTCTCCGGGCGTGCGCACCCGGAACTGGCGGAGCAGGTCGCCAAGGAACTCGACATCGAGGTCACGGCGCAGACCGCCCGCGACTTTGCCAACGGCGAGATCTTCGTCCGGTTCGATGAATCCGTTCGCGGTTGCGATGCGTTCGTACTGCAATCGCACCCGGCTCCGCTCAACCAGTGGCTGATGGAACAGCTCATCATGATCGACGCGCTCAAGCGGGGTAGCGCCAAGCGGATCACCGCGATCCTGCCGTTCTATCCGTATGCGCGCCAGGACAAGAAGCACCGTGGCCGCGAGCCCATCTCGGCCCGCCTGGTCGCCGACCTGCTCAAGACCGCGGGCGCCGACCGCATCGTCTCGGTCGACCTGCACACCGACCAGATCCAGGGCTTCTTCGACGGCCCGGTGGACCACATGCGCGCGCAGTCCCTGCTGTGCGGCTACATCGCCGAGAAGTACGCCGACACCGACATGGTCGTCGTCTCCCCCGACTCGGGCCGGGTCCGGGTCGCCGAGAAATGGGCCGACGCCCTGGGCGGCGTGCCGCTGGCCTTCATCCACAAGACTCGCGACCCGCTGGTGCCCAACCAGGTCAAGGCCAACCGCGTCGTCGGCGACGTCAAGGACAAGACCTGCATCCTGACCGACGACATGATCGACACCGGCGGCACCATCGCCGGCGCGGTCAAGCTGCTGCGTGAAGACGGCGCCAAAGACGTCATCATCGCCGCCACCCACGGTGTGCTGTCCGATCCCGCCGCCCAGCGCCTGGCCGAGTGCGGTGCCCGCGAGGTCATCGTCACCAACACGCTGCCGATCACCGACGACAAGAAGTTCCCGCAACTGACCGTGCTGTCCATCGCGCCGCTGCTGGCCAGCACCATCCGCGCGGTGTTCGAGAACGGCTCGGTGACCGGGCTGTTCGACGGGTCCGCCTGATGGCGCAGATTTTTCACAATCCGAAATGCTCGACCTCGCGCAAGACTCTGGACCTCTTGCGCGAGAACGGGATTGAGCCGGAGATCGTGCTCTACCTCAAGACACCGCCGAGCCGCGCGGAGTTGAAGCAGATGATCGCCGATGCCGGCATCGACGTGCGGACTGCGGTGCGCAAGCGCGAATCCCTTTACACCGAGCTCGGTTTGGCTGACGCATCCGATGACGAACTGCTCGATGCGATGGCAGAGAATCCGATCCTGATCGAGCGCCCGTTCGTCGTCACCGACAACGGCACCCGGTTGGCCCGCCCGATCGATTCGGTGCGCGAGATTCTGTGAAGCGGCTGCTTGCCATCGCCGCCGCGGCGGGGATCCTGGCCACCGGATGCGGCGCCGAAACGCCTGACTACAAGTCGATCTGGACTACGAGCTCGACGACACCGGCCGCGCCTGCGGACTCGCAACCGGTGCCGCTGTGGCAGTACCTGGAGGACTCCGGCGTCGTCGGCGAACCCGTCGCACCAGAGAAGATCCCGCACCTGACGGTGACCATGCCGACCCCGCCGGGGTGGCACCCGTACAACAATCCAAATCTCGCGCCAGGGACCCGGATGATCGCCAAGGGCGACACCTATCCCACCGCGATGATGCTCGCCTTCAAGTTGCACGGCGATTTCGACGCGCCCAAGGCCCTCAAAGAGCACGGCTTCGCCGATGCCCAACTGTCGGAGAACTTCAAGCAGCTCAACGCATCCACCGCAGACTGGAAGGGCTTTCCCTCGGCGATGATCGAGGGCAGCTACGACCTGAACGGCAAGCGCATGCAGAGCTACAACCGCGTCGTCATCGCCGACGACGGGCTGCAACCGCCGCAGCGATATCTCGTCCAACTGACCGTGACGACCTATGCCGACGAGGCGGCGGCACAGGGCCCCGACATCGAGTCGATCATCGCGGGCTTCAACGTCGCGAAGAAGTGACGCCGCGACCGTAGGGTGGTCAGCATGAGTGGATGGACCAGCGCTGACCTACCTTCGTTTACCGGCCGCCGGGTGATCGTCACCGGCGCCAACAGTGGACTGGGCCTCGTCACCGCCCGCGAACTCGCCCGCGTGGGCGCCAAAGTCACCGTGGCGGTGCGCAACCTGGAGAAGGGCACCGCAGCCGCGGAGACGATGACGGGCGGTATCGTCGAGGTCCGCAAACTCGACCTGCAGGACCTCGCCTCGGTGCACGAGTTCGCCGACACCGTCGAAAGCGTCGACGTGCTGGTCAACAACGCCGGCATCATGGCCGTGCCGCTGAGCCGGACCGTCGACGGCTTCGAGAGCCAGATCGGCACCAACCACCTCGGTCATTTCGCCCTGACCAATCTGCTGCTGCCCAAGATCGCCGACCGGGTGGTCACGGTGTCGTCGTTGATGCACTGGATCGGCAAGATCAGCCTGCGTGACCTCAATTGGAAGTCGCGGCCCTATTCGGCGTGGCTGGCGTACGGGCAGTCCAAGCTGGCCAATCTGATGTTCACCTCCGAGCTGCAACGACGGCTGACGGCCTCGGGCTCCCATGTGCGCGCGCTGGCCGCCCACCCCGGCTATTCGGCCACCAACCTCCAAGGCCAGACCGGCAACAAGTTCGGTGAGCGCATGATGGTCGTCGCCAACCGGGCGTTCGCCAGCGACCCGTCGTTCGGCGCCCGCCAGACACTGTTCGCGGTGTCCCAGGACGTCCCCGGCGACAGCTTCATCGGCCCGCGCTTCGGCCAGTTCGGCCCCAGCCAGCCGGTCGGGCGCAGCCCGCTGGCCCGGCGGATCGACACCCAGAAGGCGCTCTGGGAGCTGTCCGAGCAGCTCACCAAGACCACCTATCCGCTCTAGGTCCGAACGCACGATTTTTGGGGACGGCCTGGTCTTTGCTACCCTGACCTGGCGTCACGGCGAGGGTGGACCCTAGGGGCCACCGTTATCGGCGGGAACTTCTATCAAGTGTTGCGACCCTTGCCGTGCTGACGATCTGACCGCAGTACCGCAATTAGAGGAGCAACACCATGGCCAAGGCCGCCGCCAAGAACGTCCCCAACAAGCTCACCGCCACCGTGCGCACCCGCACCGGCAAGGGCGCCTCGCGCCAGGCCCGCCGTGACGGCAACGTGCCGACCGTGCTCTACGGCCACGGCACCGAGCCCCAGCACCTGGAGATCAACGCCCGCGAGTTCGCCGCGGTGCTGCGCCACGCGGGCACCAACGCCGTGCTGACCCTCGACATCGAGGGCAACGAGCAGCTGGCCCTGACCAAGGCGCTCGACATCCACCCGATCCGCCGCAACATCCAGCACGCCGACCTGCTCGTCGTGCGTCGTGGTGAGAAGGTCACCGTCGAGGTCACCGTCACCGTCGAGGGTGACGCCGCCCCGGGCACCCTGGTCACCCAGGACACCAACGCCATCGAGATCGAGGCCGAGGCCCTGTCGATCCCCGAGCACCTGAGCGTGTCGATCGAAGGCGCCGAGGCCGGCACCCAGATCCTGGCCAGCCAGATCGAGCTGCCCGCCGGTGTTTCGCTGGTGTCCGACCCTGAGCTGCTCGTGGTCAACGTCGTCGAGGCCCCGAGCGCCGAGGAGCTCGAGTCCGAAGGTGCCGGCGAGGCCGGTGAGGCTGCCGCCGAGGAGCCGGCCGCCGAAGCCGCCGAAGCTTCCGAGTAAGTACGCCTTTCGATGGCCGAGCCGCTGCTGGTGGTGGGCCTGGGAAATCCCGGGCCCGCCTACGCCAAGACCCGGCACAATGTCGGGTTCATGGTGGCCGATGTACTGGCCACCCGTATCGGCTCGGCCTTCAAGGTGCACAAGAAATCCGGCGCCGAAGTGCTCACCGGCCGGCTCGCGGGAGCTCCGGTTGTCCTGGCCAAACCTCGGTGCTACATGAACGAGTCCGGCCGTCAGGTCGGACCGTTGGCCAAGTTCTATTCGGTGCCGCCAGGCCGGATCGTGGTGATCCACGACGAGCTCGACATCGACTTCGGCCGGATCCGGCTCAAAGTGGGCGGCGGCGAAGGTGGCCACAACGGGCTGCGTTCGGTCGCGTCAGCCTTGGGTAGCAAGGATTTTCAGCGGGTCCGCATCGGCGTGGGCCGTCCGCCGGGCCGCAAGGATCCGGCGGCATTCGTGTTGGAGGCCTTCACCGCCGCCGAACGCACCGAGCTGCCGACCATCTGCGAGCAGGCTGCCGACGCCACGGAGCTGTTGATCGCTCAGGGCCTGGAGCCCGCGCAGAACACCGTGCACGCCTGGTGATTCCCGCTACCAACTGAAGGGCCGGTCCAGGGTGATCGTGCGCTCAGCCTTGTCGTACCAACCCTGCGGCGCATATTGGTCGGTGTGCAGATAACACTGCACCCGCACCTCGGAACTGCCCGGCCGAAATGTGAGCAGCCGGCTGATCGGCAGGGTCGTGATGGGCATATGGTGGCGACTCAATGACGCCACGTTCATGAAATAGGTTTCACCCCAAGCCTGTTCGATGTGGGTCTTGCCGCCGTGCGAATCGTCGGGGTTGGTGTGGGTGTGACCGGCCAGCCACAGCGCCACCGCACCGGGATGTTCGGTGAGATACCGCTCGAAGGCTCCGGAGTCCGGCTTTCCCCCGACCCAGTAGAGGTAGGAGGCACCTTGAGGCGTTCCCTGCGGGAAGGGGCGATGGTAGTGCTCGTGGAGCGTGCCGTCCGCGGCGCGGCGCACTCCTTCCCACTCCCCCGACGCCACCGTGGTGTCCTTGAGGACGTAGTGATGCACCGTGACGATGATCGAATCACGGTTCTGTTCAACCATGTTCGCCCACCACTGGAACGTCTCCAGGGAGACCACGCCACCGGGGTTGCCGCCGAGCGTGCCGCGGCCCACCGTCTGCGAAGGCTCGTTGCGGTCGCTGAGCATCAGGAACAGCAGGTTGCCCACCCGGAACGAGTACCGTTCCCAGGTCCCGCTCACGGGATACGGACGGGCATCGGCGTCCACGCCGGAGTGCACCGTGTGCGCGCCCAGCGGATCGATCCACTTCTGCCACCACCAGGCATCCGGTTCGGAAAGCCCACTGCGATCATGGTTTCCGCACACCGAGTACACATCTTCGCGCCGGTGCTTACGCATCGCGGAGAACTGCCTGCGGACCTCGCGTCCCTCGGCGTCGCCAGGCAGGCTGTGATGCGCGCCGGACATGTCGCCGACGTCGATGGCAATGTCCCAGTCGAATGCCGGACCGCCGTCGGGCCCTCCGAATTCCGATTGCCGGATGGCCTCGGCCAGGCTTTCCCTGCCGAACTGATTGTCGGTACCGACGTGGGCGTCTCCGAACGCCCACAGCCGAAAGTCGTCCTGCTCCGTCGTCATCGTCGCGTCACGGTAGCCGTAGCGGCGCGGCCCGGTCGGCCATTGCGCTCTGGATGATTCCAACGACCGTTCAGCGCCCGCGAATCCCGCTGTCGACCACCTTGACGGTTTTGTGCGGATACCGTTTCTCGGCGTGGGCCCTGGCCGGCGAGTTCGGCAGCACATAGAGCGTTTCTCGCTTGTCCTGCAAGGGTTTGAGCACCCGATCCATGAACGCCTTGCGGTCATCGAGATAGGGCTCGATCACGTCCTCACCCGCCGGGCACACCGCCAGGCAGTACGCCGCCTTGTAATTGGCCTTGAACGACAAGCTCTGCCACATCGACGCGTTCTCGGAATCGCTGACCCGGGAGCGGAAGTCGTCCGCATCGGCGCTGTCGGCGATGGTTTGGGCCCAGTCGGTGAAACCGCCCATGAATTCGCGGTAGTTGTGCACCGAGCAGGCGACGAAGTCGAATTCACCGTCCTTGCCGATCGCTCCGACAGGGCACGCCGCCACACACAACTTGCATTCGAGACAGGGCGAATAGTCCAGCGGCTCACCGTAACTGCTGATGGGCGTACCCACCAGGATGGTGGCCAGCAGGATGAAGTTGCCGAATTTGGGATGAATGACGTTGCGGTGAATTCCCATCACCCCCAAGCCCGCGGCCACTGCGACAGGCTTGTGCGCCACCACCCAGATCCGTCCGGGATACCGGTCCATCTCCATCGGAAAGGTCGCCGAGGGATTGACCGCACGATGGCCGGCGTCCTCCAGTGCCCGGGTGATCCGGTGGGCGGCTTCGTTGATGATCTCGCCGCTGCGGTGGAACTCCTGATTGGCCACGCTGCGGGTGGACGATCGCACGTTGTCGCGGTTCATCTTCACCACCAGCGAGATGTAACTGCGCACGCCGGGCAGTGCGGCCTCGACGTGTTCGCGTTCTGAGGCAAGGGCTGGGTCGTCCACGGTGGCGAACGCGACGTCGTCGGCTCCGGCGTCCAGACACACCCGCCGCAGCCAGTCGGCGTCGATCAGGTCCGGGGCCGGCGCCTCCGAACGGGCACGCACCGCGCGCACCGTCGGGTGGTCGGCCAGTCGGGGCGGGAGTTTCGGCTTCATCGTCTGAGTATAGATAACTATACCCAGGGTGCAAGGATCTCCTCTTCGGCCGTAAAGAAAGCGTTCAGGCCCGGGTGCGAGCCCAGGCACAGCGGGTACACCCGAGATATGGACGGCATGCGACTACTGACCCCACTGCTCGACGGCGCCCGGGTGTGGGGCTGCGTGCAGGTCCGGCCGGGCCGTTTCGGCATCACCTACTACCGGCTGGTGGTCTATCCCCCGGGCCTGAGCACCACCGAGTGCCGCCTGGTTCGACTGGCGCGGGGCTGGCCGCTGTGGGGAATGCTCGTGTGGCTGATGTGCCAGTTGTGGCTGGGCGGGCAGATGTCACCGTGGCCCGCGTTCGGCGCGTCCACCGCGGTGTTCGTGGCTACCGGCGCCATCACACTCCGCCTGTCCGGTGACGCGCTCCACCGGGTGCGGACGCTGTGCGTGACGACGATGGCCGGCTACGACGACCAGGGCGCTGCGGCAGCCCGCGACCACCTGGTCACGCTCGCCGCGACGCTCCTGCAAGCCGACGAACGCCGAGATCGCGGAGAGCTCACCGCCGTGAATCATGAGCTGATCTGGTGGCAGGTCTACAACCGGATGGACGCCGACCACGGCGCAAATACCAAGCAGGCCAGCTGATGTCGCACCTGGCCGAAGTGATGTCGATGATGGCTGCGCCGGCCGCGGTTCTATTGATGTTGCGCGGCTATGTGATTCGGCAGAACCGGCTCGCCGAGGCCGCCGAGCGCATCGAAGGATCGTCGCGCTCCATAACCGCCACGAGCGGGCGTGCCGGTGACGGCATGCCCGCTCGCGAATAGTGGCTACTGCGAAGGCGATTGCTAGCGGCGAGCCCCGGGCATACCCAGCCACGGGAACACCGGGATGTTGGCCGGCGGCGCAGTGGTACCTGGCCGGGCCTTGATCGAGGTGCTGCCGTTGGTCGTACAAATCGTCTTGGTAGCGGTGTCCTGGCAGGTCGGTCGAGCCGACGCCACCGGCGCCGCAATAACCGAAGCTGCCGCCAAACCCGCCATCACGAAAGCAAACTTGCCGCGACCTGTCATCATGTCCTTCCCTTTCCGGGCTACGACCGCGATACCAGAATGGTCATGCGCTGAACGCGCCGGCATCCGCTCGCTCATCAGGGGCAGGCCGATACGACAACGGGGGAATTCGCATCCAGCGGGGTATTGGCCGCCGCTGCTCGGTTGAACGCATCCTGGCGCGCAGCCTCCACAGTGGGCCCGGCGCCGCCGGCCACCGCGTGGTTACTGGGGCTGGCGACCGACACGATGCAAAGGTTGTCGTTGGTCACCTCGTCAGCCGTACATTCGACGCCACCGGCGTTCTGGCAGGCCGCCACCACCGCCGAAGAAGCCTCTTCGCTGGTGTCACCGGTCGCCGTGAAACCGCCGATCGTGTCGATGAATTCGCCCGTTCCCACTGCCACGAACATGTCTTCGGGGTCCTCGACATAGCCGCCAGGCCCGCCTGCCCACGCGGTGCCCGCGGAAATCCCGGCTGCGATAACACCTGCGCCCAGGATCGCCGAAACCCATCGGGAATTGACCATGCCGGTCCTTTCGTCAAAGTGGTTTCCGCGTCAGAATACGCAAATGTCACGTTAACGATGGGCAAATTGACGTGCTGTCATCATATTTGGTCACCAAAATTGGTAACCGGCGGACGTGCGACCCGAAAACTCCGCCAGGATCAAGCGTGTCGCGGCGGGGTCGGTCCGCATGGGCGCGAGCGTGCGCAAAGTGCCGCAGCCGATCGGCGTGTCGTGCAGCAGACGCGCACGCTCGCGGTGGGAGGGCGTGGGGCGGCTAGGTGACCAGAGAAACCGAGTTGGCGCGACGCAGCTTGCCCGACGGGGTCTTCGGGATGCTGCCCGGCCCGAGCACCACGACGTTGCGCGGACGCATGTCGACCTCGGAAACCACCTCGTGGGCCACCTGGTGCTCGATCCGGCGCACCTCGGCCGGATCCTGCCAGGCATTGGATTCCACGGCGACGGCGAAGGTCTCACGCGAATGCCCGGCGTCCAGACGCACGGCGACGGCACAGCCGGGGCGCACACCCTCGACGCGGCCGGCGGCACGCTCGATGTCGGTCGGGTAGATGTTGCGCCCGGCCATGATGATCACATCCTTGACGCGACCACACACGACGATGTTGCCCTCTTCGGTGATGTAGCCGAGGTCGCCGGTGTCGTACCAGCCGTGCTCGTCCTGAGCCGGCAGGAAACCGCCCATGGTGATGTAGCCGGGGGTCAGCGATTCGCCGCGCAACTCGATGACGCCGACGCCACGGGCGGGCATCACGTCACCGTGCTCGTCGACGACGCGAGCCTCAAGGTCCTTGAGCAGCGGGCCGAGGGAGGCCAGCCGCTTGGTGTTGCCCTTGGTGGCGGGCACGGCGCGGCGCAGCGCGGCCAGCAGATCGGCGTCGACCTCGTCGACCACCAGACCCGCGTTGCACGGGGAGAACGACACCGCCAGGCAGGTCTCGGCCATGCCGTAAGCCGGCAGGATCGCCGACTCCGGAAGACCGAACGGCTTACCCGCATCGAGCAGGTCCTCGACGTCGGCCGGTTCCACGGGCTCGGCGCCCGAGAGCGCGAACCGCAGGGTGGACAGGTCGTACTCGCCGGGCTTGGCCTGGCGGCGCAACCGCTTGGCGAACAGCGCGTAGGCGAAGTTGGGCGCCGCGGTCATGGTGCCCTTGTACTTGGTGATCAGCTTGGCCCACAGCAGGGTGTCGCGCAGGAAGTCCATCGGCGTGACCTTGACGAGCTCGGCGCCGAAGTACATCGGGATGGTCAGGAAGCCGACCATGCCCATGTCGTGGAAGCAGGGCAGCCAGCTCACCATGACGTCCTTGTCGACGTCGTACTCCGCGCCGATGAACATGGCCTCGGCGTTGGAGTGGATGTTGCGGTGCGTGATCTGGACGGCCTTGGGCGACCCGGTCGAGCCCGAGGTCAGCTGCATCAGCGCGAGATCGTCCTCACCGGTCTCGACCGGGTCGATCGGATCGGCGGCCAGCAGGTCGGCGATCTTGAGCACCTTGATGCCCTTTTCCTCCAGAACGGGGATGGCCACCAGGAACGGCTCGGAGACGATGACGGCGTCGGCCTCGATCATGCCGATCACGTTCATGGTGTCCTCGGCCCACACCGCCAGATCCGTGCGCGGCGTCGGCTGGTGCAGCATGGTCAGGCTCGCGCCCCGCATCCACACGCCCTGCGCCGTCGGCGCGATCTCCACCGGGAAACCGGCCAGCACGCCGACGGCGTCGCCGTGGCCGATACCGGCGGCCGCGAGGCCGCCCGCGATGCGCCGGGCCCGCTCGTGAACCTCACCCCAGGTGTGACGAACCGGCTCGTGCGGCTCGCCGGTCACCATGCCGCGCGTGCTCTCACGAGCGTTGCGGAACATCTTCTCGGTGAATCTGCTCACGACGACCTCCTTGGCTTCCGCGGCCCCGACACCGGCGACGGTGCGCCAGGTGCAGTTGCCCGGTTATCCATGCTCCGCCCGCTGTGCACCGCTTTTGGGTAGGCGCGCGCACACGATTGGGGAGCAGTTATGTCTCGAAAAGGTGATGCTTCAGAACCGCGCGTACGCCGGGGCGACCGTCCACCGCCGTGGGCGGCGGACGTGAAAGTCGCATCCGATGCAATATCGCTAGCATTCACCGCCGCTCATCTTAAGAGACCCTTAAGTAACTGCCAAACCCTCGTGTTAATTGAGGTCTGCGTCACATTCTCCGGCGGTGCGGCAACTCCGGCCGCGCCGTTTCCCACCCAGGGGTTGTCCCGCACGAAGTGGGCAGCCTCGGCGGCGAAAACCGCGGCCGACGACACCGCAGCCGTACGTAAGGCACACGTCCGGGCCGCCGCTCAGGCGGACGCCGACGGCTCCGGGACCACCCGGGCGCCGCTCACCGGCCCACTGGCCACCCGCACCGTCCGGCACACGCCCGCCCCGGCCAGTTCCGCGCCGACATCCACCGCCGACGTCGACGACGGGCACAGGAACGCACACGTCGGGCCCGATCCGGACACGATGCCGGCCAACGCACCCGCCTCCACCCCGGCGCGCAACGTCCGGCGCAGGTCCGGATACAGGCTCAGCGCAGCCGGCTGCAGATCGTTGCCCAACAAGGCGGCGAGTTCGGCTGGATCGCCCGAGGCCAGCGCGGCCAATACGGGCTCGGGTTCCTCGGCCCGCGGCGGCCCTCCGGTCGAGGTGTCCGCACGCAGGCGATCCAGCTCACCGAACACCTTCGGGGTGGACAAGCCCTTGTGCGCGAACGCCAGCACCCAGTGGAAGGTATTGCGGGCCAGGACCGTGGCCAGCTCCTCACCGCGGCCGGTGCCCAGCGCCGTGCCGCCGTGCAACGCGAACGGGACATCGCTGCCCAGCTGCGCCGCCAGCGCGTGCAGGTCACGGCGAGGCAGCCCGAGCTCCCACAGCGTATTCATCGCCACCAGCACCGCAGCCGCGTCGGCGCTGCCGCCGGCCATCCCACCGGCCACCGGGATCGACTTGTCGATGCTGATCGCCACATCCGGCGCCCGGCCCACGTGCTCAGCCAGCAACTCGGCCGCGCGCCAGGCCAGATTGCGCTCGTCGGTGGGCACCGATTCGACACCCTCCCCCTCGACCGTCAACGCCAACATGTCGGCGTTGCGCACCGTTACCTCGTCCAGCAGCGAAACCGCATGGAAGACGGTGGTCAGGTCGTGATAGCCGTCATCGCGCACATCGCCGACGGCCAGATAGAGGTTCACCTTGCCGGGAACGCGCACGGTGACGGAACCGGTGGGGACCCACTCGGAGGCGGTACTACCGTCGGATGCTGACACGGCCACGACACTATCGCCGCCACCCCGCAGTTGTCGGTGAACTTAAGCTGAGACGGTGCCCTCACCGGAGGTGGTCATCGCGGACTACACCGCGGTGAAAGTCGTGGGGACCGGCGGCTCGGCCACCGTCTACTCGGCCCGCGATCCCGACGGGGCCACCGTGGCGCTCAAAGTTCTCGATGATCGGCATCGCCGACCGGCCCAACTGGCCCGGCTCCAGCGTGAGTTCGACTTCGCCCGCCAGCTCGTCCACCCCAACATCGTCACGGTGTACGCGGCCGGTCCCGGCTGGCTGGCGATGGAACTGCTCGGCAGCACCGTCAACAACCTGCCCGGGATCGCCGAGCGACTCACCGCGCTGACCCAGATCGCCGGAGCACTCGACTTCGCCCACCGTCGCGGCATCGTGCACTGCGATGTCAAACCCGCCAATATCCTTGTCGATGAGCCATTTTCGCGGGCCGTGCTGGTCGACTTCGGCGTCGCGCACTCGATGGCTCAGGATGTCGCCGCCCGCCTCGCCAATGATCGTTCTGCGCGGATGAGCCTCGACCCGGCCCGGCGCATCACCCGCCAGAGCTTCCAGCCGCATCCGAACATTCAAGCCTCACTGGCCTATTCGGCACCCGAACTGCTCGTCGGGCGGGCGCCGGTGGCCACCACCGACCAGTACGCGCTGGCCTGCACCACGGTTGAACTGCTCACGGGAACGCCGCCGTTTACCGCCGACACCGCGGTCGCCCTGATCGATCAGCAGCTCTACAGCCGTCCACCCCGAATATCGCAGCGCTGCAACTGGATTCCACGCAGCGCAGACTCGATCATCGCCAAGGCGATGGCCAAGGAGCCGGACCGGCGCCACGACTCATGTTCAGAGTTCGTCAGGCTGGTCAGCGAGGCGATCGAACCCCCAACGTGAAGAAGGTCGCGAGATTCTCGAAAATCCCGCGACCTTCTTCACGTTCGGCGAAAACTAGCGCCGAGCCGCCTCGATCTGCGCGGCGGCCTCACCCTCGGCCTCCTTGGCCCGCTGCAGCAAGCGGACGAAGTCGGCGATGCTGAGCGTCTCACCACGGCGCGACGGGTCGATGCTGGCGGCCAGCAACCGCTCGGCCGATTCGTTACCGGACCCCGCCCAGTCGGCGAAGGCGTTGCGCGACGTCTTGCGGCGCTGCGCGAACCCGATGTCGATGAGCTGGAACACCTCATCTCGGAACGCCTCGTCCGTGGGCCACGGCGACGTCTCGTACCGGTCGATGCGGACCAGCCCGGAGTACACCCGCGGAATCGGCCAGAACACCGTCGGCGACACCATCCCGTGCCGGCGCACGTTTCCGTAGAAACGCACCTTGGCACTGGGCACGCCGTAGTCCTTGCCGCCGGGTTCAGCCGCCAGCCGCTCGGCCACCTCGGCCTGCACCATGACCATCACCGTCCGGATCGACGGGAACTCGGCCAACAGATGCAGCAGTGCGGGCACCGCCACGTTGTACGGCAGGTTCGCCACGAGCGCGGTCGGCTGATCGGTCAGATCAGACGGCATCAGCGTCAGGATGTCCTGGTTGATGACGGTCAGCCGGTTGATCTCGCTGTGCGAGTGATCGGCGATGGTGGCCGGCAGTTGCTTGGCCAGCACCGGGTCGATCTCGACAGCGGTCACCCGGGCACCACGGTCCAACAGGGGCAGGGTCAATGACCCCAGACCCGGTCCGACCTCCAGCACATGGTCGCCCCGGTGAATCCCGGAAGCCGACACGATGCGCCGAACAGTGTTCGCGTCATGCACAAAGTTCTGGCCAAAGGCCTTGCGTGGACGAAAGTCGATTTCTTTCGCCAAGCGTCGTATCTCGGTCCGCCCGAGCAGTCGAATAGTCAGCGCGCCCCAATCCTCCCACTACACACCGGCCAAGCTCCCCAGCCCTGCCGGGCCTGCGTCACCGTAGCAATCGCAATCTGCTCTTCTCTTGTCGCCAGATCGGCCCTCGGAGCATACCGCAGACCACCCTGTCGCTCCCAGGTGTTTTGGTCGAATTGGACGCCGCCGTAGAAGCCGTTACCGGTGTTAATGGCCCAGTTACCTCCCGCTTCACACTGTGCGAGCGAGTCCCACTGGGCTCCGTTACTGATCGGCGGAACTTCGGTGCCGGGCTTTGCTCCGACCCGCAGCACGCCATCCCGCGCCGGTTCGATCACGACATTGGCTACTGGCAGTCTGCCGGTCTCCACACCGTTCACCTTGGCCACCGCGTAGGTCACGTCCTGGGTGCCCGGAGCGCCGGGATCCTCGACGATCTTGCGGCTCATGTTCAACTCGGGGTCTTCGATGCGCTTGTTACCGGGAGCCAGCGGCACCCGCTCGGTGACCTTCTCGATGCGCATACGGGTCACCTGCACCTGCATACCCTCCGTGACCGGGGACGATGCCGCCGGAACCACGGTGTCGTTCTGCTCCAGGGGCACACCCGCGGCGGCGAGCAGACCCGCCACGTTCGGGGCCGCCAGGTGCACCGTCTGCACGTTGCCGCCGTCGTCGATCCGGACCGTCTTCGCACTCACCACAGGCAGCGCCATACCGCCCAGCGGCACCCGGCTTCCGCGGGACGCCGCGGCCGGCGCCTTGTCGGTCATCTTCAGCTGCGCCAAGGCCTCGTCCACGGTCGAGGCGGTGGTCCACACCTGCTTGCTGTCATTGCCGTCCAACGACAATTGCAGCGGCCGGCTGCGGCGCAGGACGATGGTGTCGGACTGGTGCACGGACTCGTCGGCGGCCGGATAAAGATCATCGCGATCGCCGACGGAAAATCCGTTTTCCTGGACCACGTCGATCACCCGGGACTTCATGGTCGTCACGGTCATCGGCGAACCGTCGACGCTCAGCGTGACGGTCTTGTGCGATCCGACGGCGTAGCCGCCGGCTGCGGTCAGCGTGACCAGCAGGGCTCCCACCACGCCTCTCAGCAGCGGTGACCGTGATTCATGAATTTTGTTGAGCGCTTCCATATACCCGCTTTTCGGCTCGGACGGCACAGTTCACCGCCGGCGGTTGAGCTTTGATCACAAGACGGTAACGAAAAGGCCCACACCCGGCAACTACGACCGGCCGCTCCCGTTAAGTCCGTACACCCGCGCCGCAGTGGCTGCGGTCTCGGACGCGACCTCTTCGGCGGGTCGGTCCAGCAACTCCGCGAGTGCCCGAACAGTGTATGGGAGGCAGTACGGCTCGTTCGGCGCTCCGCGGAACGGGTGCGGGGTCAGAAACGGTGCGTCGGTCTCCACCAACAGCTGGCCGGGCGGGATCAAGCGGGCGGCTTCGCGCAGCTCAGCGGCGTTCTTGAAACTGACCGTGCCCGAGAGGCTGAGCACCCAGCCCGCCTCGACACAGGTGTGGGCCATCTCCGGTCCCGACGAAAAACAGTGGAAGATCACTGTCTCGGGCGCCCCTTCGGCGCGCAGCACATCGAGCACCTCGGCATCGGCGTCCCGGTTGTGGATCATCAACGGCTTGCCGGTGCGCTTGGCCAGGTCGATGTGCCAGGCGAACCCGTCGCGCTGCTCGTCCGGCGTCGCGCAGCCGTCCAACCGGCCCGGCCAGTACAGGTCCATCCCGGTCTCCCCGACCGCCACGACCCGCGGATGGGCGGCCAGCCGCTCCAACTCGGCTCTGGCCGCGTCGTCGAGCACGTTGGCCCTGGTCGGGTGCAGCGCCACCGCGCCGAATACCCGTTCATCAGCGTCGACAGCCGTGGTCACCCAGCGTGCCGAGTCGAGATCGTCGGCGATGGTGACCGCCTGGCCCACCCCGACGGCGGCCGCGCGGTCCATGATCGCGCGGACGTCCTGCGCGGTCCGCGCACCGCAGGCGTCGAGATGAGTGTGTGCATCGACCAGCGGACCCAACGGCTCCGGAGCTGGCGGCTTCTCCCTGGCTGAGCGTTTCGAACCCACCGCAACACAATAAGGTGGGACCAAATGAGTGAGCCTTTCTACATAACTACGGCCATCGCCTATCCCAACGGTGCGCCACACATCGGGCACGCCTACGAGTACATCGCCACCGATGCGATCGCCCGGTTCAAGCGTCTCGACGGCTTCGACGTGCGCTACCTGACGGGTACCGACGTCCACGGCCAGAAGATGGCCGAGACGGCCGCCGCCGAGGGCATCTCCGCGGCCGAGCTCGCCAACCGCAACTCCGACGTGTTCCAGGGCCTGCAGGAGAAGCTCAACATCTCCTTCGACCGGTTCATCCGCACCTCCGACGCCGACCACTATGAGGCGTCCAAGGAGATCTGGCGCCGGATGAATGAGGCCGGCGACATCTACCTGGGCACCTACTCCGGCTGGTACTCGGTGCGCGACGAACGGTTCTTCGCCGAGGACGAGACCACCGAGGGTCCCGACGGCACCCGCACCGCCATCGAGACGGGCACCCCGGTCACCTGGACCGAGGAGCAGACGTACTTCTTCCGGTTGTCGGCCTACGCCGAGCGCCTGCTGGCCCACTACGAGGCCCATCCCGAGTTCATCGGACCCGATGTGCGCCGCAACGAGATCGTCAGCTTCGTCTCCGGCGGGCTGAAGGATCTGTCGATCTCGCGGACCACGTTCGACTGGGGCGTGCCGGTCCCCGACCATCCCGACCACGTGATGTACGTGTGGGTGGACGCGCTGACCAACTACCTGACCGGGGTGGGATTCCCGGACGTCGCCTCCGAGGATTTCCAGAAGTACTGGCCGGCCAAGTTGCACATGATCGGCAAGGACATCATCCGGTTCCACAGCGTGTACTGGCCGGCCTTCCTCATGTCGGCCGGGATCGCGCTGCCCGAGCGGGTTTTCGCGCACGGCTTCATCAACGTCAAGGGCGAGAAGATGAGCAAGTCGGTCGGCAACGTCGTCGACCCGATCGCGCTCGTCGACACCTTCGGGCTCGATCAGGTGCGCTACTTCTTCCTGCGCGAAGTGTCCTTCGGCCAGGACGGCAGCTACAGCGAGGAAGCCATCATCGGCCGGATCAACGCCGACCTGGCCAACGAGCTGGGCAACCTGGCGCAACGCTCCCTGTCGATGGTGGCCAAGAACCTCGACGGTGTGGTGCCCGATCCCGGGACGTTCACCGACGACGACACCGCGCTGCTGAGTGCGGCCGACGGCCTGCTGGAGCAGGTGCGCGCCCATTACGACGTGCCGGCCATGCACCTTGCGCTGGAGGCGATCTGGTCGGTGCTCGGCGCGGCGAACCGCTACTTCTCCGCCCAAGAGCCGTGGGTGCTGCGCAAGTCCGAGGATCCGGCCGACCAGCAACGGTTCGGTACGGTGCTCTACACGACGCTCGAAGTCGTGCGTATCGCAACGCTGCTGACGCAGCCCGTGATGCCGGACTCGACGGCCAAGCTGCTCAACCTGCTGGGCCAGCCGACCGACGCACGCGACTTCGGCTCGATCGGTGCCCGGCTCAAGCCCGGTACCGAACTGCCCGCTCCGACAGGGGTTTTCCCCCGCTACCAGATGGACTGACATGGCTGGACTACACGAGAAACTGCAGGCGATCTACGAGGAAGTGGGGCAGCGCAACGCCGGCGAAAAGGAATTCCACCAAGCCGTTTACGAGGTGCTGACCAGCCTCGGGCCGGTGGTCGCCAAGCATCCCGAGTACGCCGACGGCGCCATCATCCGCCGGTTGTGTGAGCCAGAGCGTCAGATCATCTTCCGGGTGCCGTGGCAGGACGATGCCGGCGCCAGCCAGATCAACCGCGGGTTCCGGGTGGAGTTCAACTCCGCCCTGGGACCGTTCAAGGGCGGCCTGCGTTTCCACCCGTCGGTCTACCTCGGCATCGTGAAATTCCTGGGCTTCGAGCAGATCTTCAAGAACTCGCTGACCGGCCTGCCGATCGGCGGCGGCAAGGGCGGCTCGGACTTCGACCCCAAGGGCCGCTCGGATGCCGAGATCATGCGGTTCTGTCAGTCCTTCATGACCGAGCTCTACCGTCACATCGGCGAGTACACCGACGTCCCGGCCGGCGACATCGGCGTCGGCATGCGCGAGATCGGTTACCTGTTCGGCCAATACAAGCGGATCACCAACCGCTACGAATCGGGGGTGCTCACCGGCAAGGGCCTGACCTGGGGCGGGTCGCAGGTCCGCACCGAGGCCACCGGTTACGGCACGGTCTTCTTCGTCGACGAGATCCTGCGGTCGAACGGGCAGTCCTTCGACGGCAAGCAGGTCGTGGTGTCCGGTTCGGGCAACGTGGCGATCTACGCGATCGAGAAGGTGCACTCTCTGGGCGGGACCGTGGTGGCCTGCTCGGACTCCAGCGGGTACGTGCGCGACGACAAGGGCATCGACCTCGACCTGCTCAAGGAGGTCAAGGAACTGCGCCGGGGACGCATCGAGGACTACGCCGAGGCCCGTGGCGGCGCGGCGGAGGTGGTGACCGGCCGCAGCGTGTGGGAGGTGCCGTGTGACATCGCGCTGCCCTGCGCCACCCAGAACGAGCTTTCCGGCGCCGACGCCACCGCGCTGATCAAGAACGGCTGCCAGATCGTGGCCGAGGGCGCCAACATGCCGTGCACCCCCGAGGCGGTCAAGTTCTTCGAGGAGGCCGGGCTGAAGTTCGCCCCGGGCAAGGCCGCCAACGCCGGCGGCGTGGCCACCAGCGCCCTGGAGATGCAGCAGAACGCCTCGCGGGACTCGTGGAACTTCGACGACACCGAGGCGCGGCTGGCCGAGATCATGCGGCGCATCCACGACCGCTGCCTGGCCACCGCCGACGAGTACGGCCAGCCCGGCAACTACGTGGCCGGCGCCAACATCGCCGGCTTCATCCGGGTGGCCGACGCGATGCTGGCATTGGGCCTCGTCTAGGCAGCTTTTCCGGTGATGTAGGTCACTCGACCCCGATGCCTGTCACAAAATCGGACTTCGCGGTGTCTTGAGGGCGTAAGCCTTGAGAGGAGACACCATGAGTGCACAGAACGCCCGAGTGATCGTGATCGGCGGAGGTTACGCCGGGGTGCTGGCGGCCAACCGGCTGCAGGGCACCCCGGGAGTGGCTGTCACGCTGGTCAATCCGCGGCCCGAGTTCGTCGAGCGGATCCGGCTGCACCAACTGGCGGCCGGCAACCACGACGCCACCGCGGCCTACGACACATTGCTCGGCCCCGGGGTGCGACTGCTGGTCGACGGCGCCGAGCACATCGACGCCGACATCCGTCAGGTCCAGCTGGCCTCCGGGGATGTGCTCGACTACGACTACCTGGTATACGCCGTCGGCAGCACCGCAGGCGTGCCGGCCTCGGTGCCCGGCGCCGCCGAATTCGCTTACCCGCTTTCGGAATTCGAGCAGGCTCAGCGGCTGCGCGCCCGGCTGCAGGATGTGCCGATGTCAGCGCCGGTGGTCGTGGTCGGTGGTGGCCTGACCGGAATCGAGGCGGCCGCCGAGCTCGCCGAGGCGGGTCGCCAGGTCACCCTCGTCACCGATGTGGTGGGCGCCTCGGTGGGCGCAGGCGCCCGTCGCTCGATCGTGAAGGCCCTGACCAAACTCGGTGTGTCGATCATCGACGGACCCGAGATCTTGGTTTCCGGGGTCGAGCCCGACGCCGTCATCCTGGCCGACGGCAACCGGCTGCCCAGCGCGGTGACCGTGTGGACCACCGGATTCGGGGTTCCCGGCCTGGCCGCCGCGAGCGGCCTGCGTACCGATGAGCTAGGGCGTCTGCTCACCGACGAGACGCTGACCAGCATTGATGACGCGCGCATTGTGGCGGCCGGCGATGCGGCCTCACCGTCGGGTGTGCCGCTGCGGATGAGCTGCCAATCGGCCGGCCCGTTGGGTGTCCAGGCCGCCAACACCGTGCTGGCCCGTGTGGCGGGCACCGAGCCCGCGGTGATCAACCAGGCGTTCGCCGGGCAGTGCGTCAGCGTCGGCCGGAACGCCGGGACCGTGCAGCTCTGCCACTCGGATGACAGCCCGCGCCGTATCTTCATCGGCGGGCGCACCGGCGCCTTCGTCAAGGAACAGGTGTGCCGGGCGACGCTGACGTTCCTGCGTAAAGAAGGTCAGAAGCCGGGTTCGTACTTCTGGTTCAAGGGTGACAACCGGGCCCGCCAGCTGGCCGAGGCCCGTGAGGAGAGCATCGTCTGATGTCGGAAACCAGTGCAGGTAACTCGAACGAGCATGCCGAACGGTTCACCCTGCTGCGGCCGTTGCTGTTCACCATCGCCTACGAGATCCTCGGGACGGCAACTGAATCCGATGACGTGCTGCAGGAGAGTTACCTGCGCTGGGCCGAGGTGGATCTGGACACGGTCCGTGACACCAAGGCGTTTCTGGCCCAGCTCGTCACCCGCCAGGCCCTCAATGCACTTCGGGCCTCCTCGAGGCGCCGGGAGGAATACATCGGCCCGTGGCTGCCGGAACCATTGGTGCTGACCGAGGGCGATGCCGGTGATCCGTCAGCGGATGTGCTTCTGGCCGAGTCAGTTTCGATGGCCATGCTGGTGGTGCTCGAGACGCTGACCCCCGACGAGCGCGCGGTGTTCGTGCTGCGTGAGGTGTTCGGATTCAGCCACGACGAGATCGCCTCGGCCATCGGCAAATCCGCTGCGGCTGTGCGACAGATGGCCCACCGGGCCCGCGAACACGTGCAGTCCCGGCGCAAGCGGTTCGAGCCAGTCGACCTCGAAGAGTCCAACCGGGTCACCGAGCAATTCCTGACCGCGGCGGCGACCGGCGACATGGACGGGCTGCTGGCCTTGTTGGCGCCCGATGCGGTCTACACCGCCGACAGCGGCGGAAAGGCCAGTGCGGCGCGGCGGCCGGTCGTCGGCGCGCAGAAGGTTGCGGCGATGCTCATCGGCTTGTTCCGTGCGGGTGAGAGGGTCCCGGGGCTCACGTTCGAGCGCATCTCGTGCAACGGCGAGCCCGCGGTGATGATCCGCAGCGACGCCGGGATGGAAGGGGTTTTCACCGTCGAGGTCATCGACGGCAAGATCACCCACTTCTACGCGATGCGCAATCCGGACAAGCTGACCGGTGTCGACGTCCCGCGGGTGATCAGCCGGTAACTTTCTCGCGCCGAGCAGACAGAAAATCGCCCGCTTTCCCGCGGAAATGGGCAGTTTTGCGTCTGCTCGCGGGAGGAAGCAAGCTAGGTCCATGCGGATCGAGCGGCTCGGCGCGCTGGGCGAGGGCCCGGCGGTACTACGCGGTGTCGCCGCAGCCGCCGCCCGCGCCGGCCTGCCACCGCCCGCAGCGCTGATCGGCGAGTGGTTCGGATCGCGCGCGGTCATCGCACCATCGGTCAACGTGACCCCGGTGAGCCCCCACGCCGCCTTTCCGTGGACACCCGGCGACGCCGGCCCCACCGCCGTCGGGGGCGGCTGGTTCGGTTACCTGTCCTACCCCGACCCCGGCGCCGACGGACGCGGTCCCCGCATCCCGGTGGCGGCCGGCGGCTGGTCGGACTGCGTGCTGCGCGAGGACGCCGACGGGATCTGGTGGTTCGAAAGCCTCAGCGGCGCAGCCTTTCCCGAATGGCTTGCGAAGCTGGCGCCCATTGAACCAGCCCGCTACCACATCACCTGGGCCCCGCCCGATCGCGCCGAGCACCGCCGCGGCGTGCTGGCCTGCCTGGAGGCCATCGCAGCGGGAGAGGTGTACCAAGCCTGTGTGTGCACCAGATACACCGGCCGGATCGACGGCGACCCGATCGACTTCTTCACCGAGGCAGTGGCACGGACCGCACCGGCGCGGGCCGCCTATGTGGCCGGGGATTGGGGTGCGGTGGCCTCGCTGTCACCGGAGTTGTTCCTGCGCCGGGCGGGCACTGCGGTCGCCTCCAGCCCGATCAAGGGCACGCTGCCTTCCTCGGCCGACCCGGCCGCACTGCTGGCCTCGATCAAGGATGTCGCCGAGAACGTCATGATCGTCGACCTGGTGCGCAATGACCTGGGGCGGGTGGCGGCCACGGGCAGCGTGACGGTGCCCGAACTGCTCGCCGTGCATCCGGCGCCGGGTGTCTGGCACCTGGTGTCGACGGTCACCGCCGAGGTGCCGGTGCACGTGCCGACCAGCGCACTGCTCGACGCCACCTTCCCGCCGGCGTCGGTGACCGGCACTCCGAAGCGTCGAGCCCGCCAGCTGCTGCAGCAGTGGGAGCCGGCACGACGCGGAGTCTATTGCGGGACAGTCGGTTTGGCCTCCCCTGCGGCGGGCTGTGAACTCAATGTGGCGATCCGCACGGTAGAGGTCGGCCCTGACGGGTCGGCGGTTCTCGGCGTCGGCGGCGGCATCACCGCCGATTCCGACGTGGACGCGGAATGGGAGGAATGCCTGCACAAGTCAGCGTCGATCGTCGAGTTCTCCGGGCGGGCCCAACCGCTTTCGTCAGGAGGCTGAGTCGGGCGCGAGTGCCGATCCCCACATCGCGACCCGCGCGTTGAACGCACCGGTGTCCGGCGACTCGGGGTGCCAGGCCGAGACATCGATGGCGACGGGCACGAAGCTGTTGCCCTCATAGATGGGTACCGCCGAGTACATCTGAACCTTCCCCTCCCGGATGAGGGAAGCGACGATGTTGAGATCGACATCCTGCTTGGCCGCCGCCGAGCCGACCGGGCAGTACACCACGTTCTGAACGTGATCCGGCCCGCCGAATTCGGCCGGCGTGAGAAACACCCGCTCCAATTGCCCCTGCGCACAAAGCTGTTCGGCCTTTTCCGCAGAATCGACCATCGAGAAATCCACACCCATCTCGCCACCCTAACCGCCGTTTCGCACCCTCAGACGCACCAAATCTGCGGCGGAAGGCGGGCCTAATCCCGCGCGCGCAACACCGCGTCGTAGAGGTCACGCCGCGACGGCGCCCCCGGGTTGGCCGCGATCACCTGCGCGCAGGCGTCTTTGACCCGGGTTCCGTCAGCCACCAGTTCCTCGACCTCGGCGACCAGGGCGGGCAGTTCGACGGTCGGGGTGCCCCCGGCCAGCACCACGGTGATCTCCCCCAGCACGCCGTCGGCGGCCCATTCGGCGAGTTCGGCCAGGCTGCCACGACGGATCTCCTCGTGGGTCTTGGTCAGCTCGCGGCACACCACGGCGCGTCGCTCCGGACCCAACACGTCGACGGCGTCGCGCAGCGTCTCGGCCAGCCGGCGCGGCGACTCGAAGAACACGGTGGTGCGCGGTTCGGCGGCCAGGGTCTGCAGCCAGGCCAGTCGCGCGGCGTGCTTACGCGGCGCGAACCCCTCGAAGCAGAACCGGTCCGAGGCGAGCCCGGACACCGCCAGTGCCGTCGTCACCGCGGAAGGCCCAGGCAGGCAGGAGACCGGTAGATCCGCCTCGGCGCAGGCTGCCACCAGGCGGTAGCCCGGGTCGTTGATCAACGGCATGCCGGCATCGCTGACCACCAGCACCGTCGCCCCCGCCGCGATCTCGGCGACCAACCCGGGCACGCGACCCGCCTCGTTCTGGTCGAAGAAGCTCAGGATCCGGCCCGCCGGCTGGACACCGAGCGACTGGGCCAGGGCACGCACCCGCCGGGTGTCCTCGGCCGCCACGATGTCGGCCGTCCGCAGCGCCTCGACCAGCCGCGCGGAGGCATCGGAGGGCAGGCCCAGCGGCGTGGCGCCGATCAGTAGTTTGCCGGGTGTCACGACCGACAGCCTACGATCGCTTGCGTGACCGCCACCGCCACCGAATCGACGACGGCTGGTCGCTCGGTCCCGTTGATCAGCCCGGCGCCGCTGATCCCGGCCCCCGATTTCGGGCCGACGGACCGGCTGCAGGGCTGGCTGATGACGGCGATCATCACCGCGCTGGCAGCGATAAGCCGCTTCCTGAACCTGGGTTCGCCGACCGATGCCGGCACACCCGTCTTCGACGAGAAGCACTACGCACCGCAGGCCTGGCAGATGCTGCACAACCACGGCGTCGAGGACAACCCGGGCTACGGCCTGGTGGTGCACCCTCCGGTGGGCAAGCAACTGATCTCGATCGGCGAGGCGCTGTTCGGCTACAACGGGCTGGGCTGGCGGTTCTCCGGGGCGCTGTGCGGTGTGGTGACCGTGCTGCTGGTGGTGCGAATCGCGCGCCGGATCAGCCGCTCGACGCTTGTCGGCGGTATCGCCGGGCTGCTGCTGATCGCCGACGGGGTGAGTTTCGTCTCGGCCCGCACGGCGCTGCTGGACGTGTTCCTCGTGGTGTTCGTGGTCGCGGCGTTCGCCTGTCTGATGGTGGATCGCGACGACGTCCGCCATCGCATGCACATCGCGTTCATGGAGGGCCGCATCGCCGAGACGCCGTGGGGTCCCCGGCTGGGTGTGCGATGGTGGCGCTTCGGTGCGGGCGTGCTGCTGGGCCTGGCCTGCGCCACCAAGTGGTCCGGGCTCTACTTCGTGGTGTTCTTCGGCGTCATGACGCTCGTGCTCGATGCGATCGCGCGCAAGCAGTACCACGTGCCCGGGCCGTGGCGGGGCATGCTGCGCCGCGACCTGGGGCCGGCCGCATACGTGTTCGGGTTCATTCCGTTCGCGGTGTACCTGGCGTCGTACGCGCCGTGGTTCGCCTCCGAAACCGGTGTGGACCGCCACGAGGTCGGCCAGTCCATCGGCGAGAACAGCATCATCCCGCTGCCGGACGCCCTGAGGTCGCTGTGGCACTACACCTATGCCGCATACCGGTTCCACGCCGGGCTGACCAACGCCGACGGCAACCACCATCCGTGGGAATCCAAACCGTGGACGTGGCCGATGTCGTTGCGTCCCGTGCTCTACGCGATCGACAACCACGATGTGGCCGGCTGCGGCGCGCAATCGTGTGTGAAGGCCGTGATGCTGTTGGGCACTCCGGCGATGTGGTTCGTCGCGGTGCCCGTGCTGCTGTGGGCTTTGTGGCGGGCCGTGGTACGCCGGGACTGGCGCTACGGCGTGGTGCTGGTCGGCTACTCGGCTGGTTTCCTGCCCTGGTTCTTCGACATCGACCGGCAGATGTATTTCTTCTACGCCACGGTGATGGCGCCGTTCCTGGTGCTGGCGATCGCGCTGATCCTCGGCGACATCCTCTATCAGCCCAAGCAGAACCCCGAACGCCGAACACTGGGCCTGCTGGTGGTGTGCTTGTATGTGGCGCTGGTGATCGCCAACTTCGCGTGGCTCTACCCGATCCTGACCGGTATCCCGATCTCACAGTCGACCTGGAATTTGGAGATCTGGCTGCCTTCCTGGCGCTGAAATTGCACACAGGGTCGTGCGACCGAGTTGTCCACAGCCCTGGACGCAATCTCAACGGCACACGCCCAGAGCTAGAGCAGGTCCCGCGCTGCCGGGCACGACATACAGCGTGGGCCGCCGCGGCCGGTGCCCAGCTCGGACGCCTCGATCGACAGCACTTCGATACCCGAATCAGCCAGCCGGGCATTGGTTTCCGAGTTGCGCTCGTAGGCCACCACCACACCCGGCGCCAGGGCCAGGGTGTTGTTGCCGTCGTCCCATTGTTCGCGTTCGGCGGTGACGGGATCGAGCCCGGTGTCGATCACCCGCAGTTCCTCGATGCCCATCGCGTCGGCCGCCGCCACCACGAACGGCACTTCGTCGTCGATCCGGATCCCGGCCTCGGTGCGGTGAATGGTGAACGCCGACAACGAGTCCACAATGTTGGGGTACATCACCACCGCGTCGACGTCGACCATGGTGCACACGGTGTCCAGGTGCATCTGGGCGCGCTCCTGCCGGATCGGCACCGCCAGCACGGTGTGGGCCAGGTCGTCGTCGAACAGGCTTCGCGCCAACGCCTCGGCGCCGGCCGGCGTGGTCCGCTCCCCCACACCCACCGCCACCACACCGGGCCCCAGCAGCAGCACGTCTCCGCCTTCGACGGGTGCTGAACGGGATTCGTAGGCCCGCCGGACGCCGAGGAACCGTGGATGGTGGGCGTAGATCAGGTCGGTCAGCGAGGTCTCGCGCACCCGTGCCGGCAGCGCCAGGGAGGTGATGGCCACGCGCGGACCGATCCAGAACGACGAATCGCGGGTGAACAGCAGATTGGGCAGCGGCTCGATCACGAAATCACCGCCGTGGTGCATGAGCCGCACCAGCGACAGCTCCGCTCCGTGGAACGGCACTTCGTTGAAGGTCATGCCGGCCATCAGGATGTGGGCCAGTTCCACCGGCGGCAGGCCGCGCAGGTAGGCCGAAAGTTCCTGGGCCAGTGGCACACCGAGGCGACGCGCATCGACGGCCGCGGAGATGCCGTGCATCCGCGCGGCCCCACTGTGCGCCAGCGCCTCGGTCAGCAGATCTGCCAGCAGCAGCACCTCGACGCCGCGGGAACGCAAGACGTCGGCGAAGGCGTCGTGTTCGCGCTGCGCCTTGGCCACCCAGGGCAGGCCGTCGAACAGCAGGGCGTCGTTGTTGCGGGGCGTCAGCCGCTGCAACTCCGGGCCGGGCCGGTGCAGGATGACGGCGCGCAGGGTGCCGACCTCAGAGTTGGAACCGAACACCGCAGTCTCCACCTCATGACGTTAACTCAACTATGGTTGAGGTGTATGGAGACGCACGAGTTAACTCCTGGCGAGATGTCGCTGCGCAGCGGCGTGGCCGTGTCCGCCCTGCACTTCTACGAGCGCGAGGGCTTGATCGCCAGTCGCCGCACTTCCGGAAACCAACGCCGCTACGCCCGCGAGACGCTGCGCCGGGTGGCCTTCATCCGGATGTCTCAGCGCCTCGGGATCCCCCTGGCCCGCATTCGCGAAGCACTGTCCAGCCTGCCCGATGACCGGGTACCGACCAGCAAGGACTGGGCCAAGCTCTCGGCCGGCTGGCGTCAGGACCTCGACGACCGGATCCTGCACCTGCAACGGTTGCGCGACAACTTGACCGGCTGCATCGGCTGCGGCTGCCTGAGCCTCAAGACGTGCCTGTTGACCAACCCCGGCGACGTTCTCGCCGAGCGCGGTCCGGGTGCCTCTCGCCTCTAACGCAGTCGAACGTCTGTGCGATACACTCGCGCGCATGGAGCTGGCGTTGCAAGGCTCACTGTTCGAGCACGCTGAACGTCGTCGACTCGGAAACGGCGCCTGGGTGGAACTGCGCTCGGGCTGGTTGCCCGATGCCGACTCGCTGTTCGAGGAGTTGATGGACGGGATCCCGTGGCGATCCGAGGAACGTGAGATGTATGACCGGGTGGTGGCCGTGCCGCGGCTGGTCAGCTTCCACCACCTGATCAACGAACCGGTGCCGCACCCCCGCCTGAAACAGATCCGACGCAGGCTCAACGACACGTTCGGCGGTGAGCTCGGAGAACCCTTCACCACCGCGGGGCTCTGCCTGTACCGCGATGGCAATGACAGCGTGGCCTGGCACGGTGACACCATCGGCCGCAGCCGCACCGAGGACACCATGGTGGCCATCGTCGGCCTTGGGGCGACAAGGGTTTTCGCCTTGCGCCCGCGCGGCGGTGGCCATGCCCTGCGGCTGCAGCACCGCCACGGCGATCTGCTGGTGATGGGCGGCTCGTGCCAGCGCACCTGGGAGCATTCGATACCGAAGACCACCAGCCTGGTGGGGCCGCGGATCAGCATTCAGTTCCGTCCGCAGGACGTGCGCTGAGGCTCGCTAGCCTCTTACATCGGCGACCGCGGCGCTGAGCAGCTCACGAGCCCGCTTGTCGTCCACCGGCGCCACCGGCTTGCCCGGCTCCACCAACGGATTGGCGGTGACGATCACCATGAAGGTGTCGAAACTGGCGACGTAGTTGTACAACTCACCGGTGCGGGCCTGCCCGCCCATCATCGTCTGCACGATGCGGTGCGTCCCGGTGGTGCGCGCCCCCTCGATCTGAGGGGCCTCGACCACGTCCACCTGCCCGCGGACCCCGGGGCCGAGGAACTTCACCTTTTTGCACGCGTCACCGGGGTCGTTCACCGGGACCGGTTCGGAGGTCTCGACGGCCAGCACGATGAACCGGTTGCCCGCTCCTTCTGCCGTGGTGGCCGCCATGTTGCCTTTGAGCCCTTCCGGCAACGACTGCCCTTCGGCGAATTTCGCACAATCGGCGGGGTCGACCTTGACGCCGGGCGGCATCTTGTGCGGCGCCAGCATTTTCGGGTCGATCCCGGTGGGGGCCACATCGGTGACCTTGAACTCCGGGCCGAAGGTGGAGCGCACCTTGGCGACGTTGGCGATGTCCGCGTGGGCGGAATCAGACTGGTCCGATTGACCGCAGGCGACCAATCCGGAGGCGCTGGCGAGGACGCCGGCGCAGGCGAGTAACACGTTGCGGTTCCACATCGCTGTCAAGATACCTGGGGCACGTCACCATTCCCGGCAGTGCCGACTCAGCCGCGTAACGCCGAAACCGTTTTCACCAGCAGGTCGGAAGCGAACGCGGGGTCGAGCGCAGGATTCGGCGAGCCGGGATCGGTGACGACGCTGACGAACACGTGATAACCATCGCCCAGATCGGCGGTGAACGTGTCTGCGTGGGACCTGGTTTCGGTGCCCCCTTCGACAATCGTGGTGACAGCCGTGGACAGCCCCGACGTTTCCGCACCCTCGATCGGTGGAGCCGCGGCAGCGATGACGGTTCCGACAGAATGCCCACCCGAAACACTCCACTGTCCGCACTCTGGTTCACGGCGATCGGAGAACAGGCCCGGAGCCAGCTTCGACACTCCCGCATACACGATGCCGCCGGGGCCCGACGCCGACCAACCCCGCGTTGGCTCGACTTCGCGCGCTGCCAGGGCCCCGCACTCCGGCGGGTCGGCCTTCCAGTCCGGGCCGAAACCCCACAGCGATATCGGGGTGGCTTGCGGATCGATGGACACCACCTCGTAACCGGGCGGCAGGTCGTGGCGGACCCGGTCGATGCGGGCCGGGTTGACCGTGACGGAACCGCCTGCGGTCGCCGAGGTTGACGATGTCCGCGCCGGTTCCGGCGCCGACCGCGACCCGCACCCCACCCCGCAAACCAGGGTGCAAGTCAGCAGGACCGCCGCGACGGCGAAAGGGCGCACGGCGTTTTGATACCACAGTCCGCGAACGGCCGAGGCCGCCCCGCCCGAGCGCCCGGAACATTTCACTGGGCAAAAGTCGGGGTGCCGTACTCCGTCGACTCGCAGCCGTCGACCGGCAAAGCGTTTATCGTGCCAGTTGCGCCTCACGAGGCGGTGAACCGATGGGAGGACCGATGAGCAGGTCAAGGAGGGCCGGCCGACTGGCCGTCGCCACCGTCGCGCTCGCGGTCATGTTGACCGCCTGCGGCAGCAAGACGGTGCCCGGCACCGCGACGGGAGCGAACGGCGCCGGGCCGACAGATTTCGCGCCGACCACCACCAGTGCCGCTGAGACGAACCCGCCGACGGCCGGACACCAGTACACGATCGTCGACTACATCCGTGACAACGGCATCATCGAAACGCAAGTGCACCGCGGTGATCCCGGCACTCCCTCCGTTGACATACCGATTCCGGAAGGGTGGGCGGATGCGGGATCAGCGCTGCCCGAATGGGCCTGGGGCGCAATAATATCCACCGATACGGCGGTCGCCGCGGATCCACCGTCGATCATCGTGGTGATGTCCAAACTGACCGGCAACGTGGACGCGGCCAAGATCCTGGAATACGCCCCGAACGAGATCAAGAACATGCCCGGCTACGAGAACCAGGGCGATGGGTCGGCCGACGAGATCAGCGGATTCGAGGCGTACCAGATCGGCGGCACCTGGGTGAAAGACGGCGCGACCCGGTTGGTCGCTCAGAAAACCGTAGTGATTCCCGCGGAGGACGGGTTGTTCGTATTGCAGTTCAACGCCGATGGCACCGAGGACCAGATGGGGCCCCTGATGGACGCGACCGCGGCCATCGACGACCGGACGGTGATCACACCGTAGCCGGCTGCCGGGAGTAGGCCGATGCCGCGGCAACCTGCTCCGGCGTGGGGCGCACACCGGTGTAGCGCTCGAATTGTTCTGCCGCCTGCAACGCGATCACCTCTGCGCCGGTGATCACCGGCAGCCCGACAGCCCTGGCGGCGATGATCAGCGGGGTTTCGGCGGGCATGGCCACCACGTCGACCACTGCACTCGCGGCCTCGATCGTGGCCGGTTCAAAGGCGCTGCGGTGTTCGTCCGGCCCATCTGCCATCCCGATCGGGGTGACGTTGACCAGGATGGGCGCCGTCAGTGCGCCGACCTCGGGGGCGTAGTCGTAACCCAGAGTCTGCGCCAGGGCCCGCCCGGTTTCAGGGTTACGCGCCACCACTGTCCCCGAGTGAAAGCCCTTGTCCCGCAATGCTGCCCCGACCGCTTTGGCCATACCGCCGCTGCCCCGGATCAGCACCGCACCGCTGGGGTCCAGCCGTTCGACGAGTTGTTGCACCGCCAGGTAGTCGGTGTTGGAGGCCACGAGATGGCCGCCGGGAACCGACAGATCGTTGACGATGGTGTTGACCGCGTCGATCGCCAGCGCCGACGGTTCGATCTCGTCGACGAGGGCCATGACGTCCTTTTTGAAGGGCATGGACACCGAGCAGCCCCGGATACCCAGCGCCCGCACCCCACCGATCGCCGCGGCGATATCGGTTGTGGTGAAGGCCTTGTAGAGGTAGTCCAAGCCCAGTTCGTCGTACAGATAGTTGTGGAATCGGGTGCCGATGTTGCTGGGCCGCGCCGCCAGCGAGATACACACCCGGGTGTCTTTGTTCAATTGCGGCCTGCGACTGCGGGCCGTCAGTGGCGGTGTCACTGACTCACCGCCCGGATCACCTGACGCGTCACGTCTCGGATCTTCGCCGCCAATTCGGGTTGCAGGCTCAGCGTGTCGACAGCGGGTACCGCGACGTCGGTGAGAACCACGCCCAGGTCCTCACGCTCCCACACTGCCCCCAGCCGGTCCAGGATGCGCCGCATGGCGTAGTTGTCACTGAGCACCCGAGCGGTGAAGCGTTCGATACCAAGGTAATTCGCCGAAACCACCAGCGCGTCCATCAGGAAGGTGCCGATCCCGCGGCCTTGATAGTCGTCGCCAACGGTGAACGCCACCTCGGCCGTCGTCGCATCGTGACCCTCACGGACCACGCGGGCATCGGCCACGACCGGCCCCAGCGCCCCCTCGGTAATCACCCAGACGAAGTGGTCCGCGTAGTCGACCTCGAACAGATACTCCAACAGGGCCTTGGTCGGCTTACGCACCGATTGGAACCGCCGGTAGAGCGTCTCGCTGGAGAACTCGACCGGCCCGTTCAGAGTGCGCTCGACGTCGCCGGGCAGGACGGGCCGTAGATAGAGCCAGTCGCCGTTGCGCAATTGCACCGGGATGGGCGTGATGAACCCGGCCAGCCGCTGCCGGGCGATGCGCACCAGCCGGTCGAACATGCCGGGCAGGTGCAGGATGACCTCGAACGCGTCACGGTCACCGACCCAGCCGGACACCGGCTCCAGCGCTGTCACCGTCGCGGTGCGCGCCGCGTCGCGCAGCAGCGCGATCTCACCGACGATCAGACCGGGTTCTAAGTCCGCGACGACGGCCTGCCCGTCGGGCCCGGCGTGGACCACCCGGGTGCGCCCCGAGGCGATCAACATGAAGGTCAGCGCCGGATCGCCCTGCCTGATCAGCACCTGACCGGGCACTGCCGACATCGGCCGCAGCAGGGCGGTCAGCGGCGCCAACACGGACGGTCGACATCCGGCGAAGAATTCCAGCGCCGCCAGGTCGTCGGCGCTGATCTCGGTCAGATCGGCCACGGTCCCAGGCTACGGCGCTGTCGCGGGCGTGGTCAGGGCTTGGCGAATCCGGCCTTGGCGAGCGCTTTTTGGCCGGCCTCGCCGGTCACCAACTCGACGAAGCGCTGCGCCAACTGTGCATGGCCGGAATCTTTGAGTACGGCGATCGGATAGGTGTTGACGGCCTGAGCGGCCTCAGGGACGGCGACGCTGGCGACCTTGTCCTTGGCCCCGGCCGCGTCGGTGAGGTAGACCAGGCCGGCGTCGGCCTGTCCACTGGTCACCTTGCCCAGCACGTCGGTGACCGAGGTCTCCTCACTGACCGGGGCCAGCGTCACTCCGGTGGCCTTCTCGACCTTCTCGGTGGCGCCGCCGCACGGGACGGGAGGTGCGCACACCACGACGCTGACGCCCGGTTTGGTCAAATCGGCAAAAGATTTGATGCCCTTGGGGTTTCCCGGCGCGACGACGATGGTCAGCGTATTCGAGGCGAAGTCGACCGGGGCGCCCTCGACGAGGCCCGCGGCTACTGCCCTGTCCATGTTTCGCACGTCGGCCGAGGCGAAGACGTCGGCGTCGGCCCCCTGGGTGAGCTGGGTGACCAGGTCAGAGGATCCCGCGAACGAGAACTCCACCGAGCTGCCGGGGTTGTTGGTCTCGAACTGTTCGCCGATCTCGGTGAACGCCGATTTCAGCGACGCCGCGGCGAACACTGTGATGGACTCGCCCTCGGCGGTGGTGCTGCCGGCCGAGTCGCAACCGGCGATGAGGGCGGTCGCGGCGACCACGCTGAGCGCCAACGCGAGCGTGCGGACTCGGTTCACGGTTGTCCCTCCGGGGTTTACACGATCACGGTCGCGGCCTTGACGACCGCGACGTCGATCCAACCACCAACCGCCGTCCCGGTCACACCGAGAAGCGGATGGCGGCGAGCTCGAGGGCCTTGCCCTCGAGCCGTTGGCCCAGATAGATCTCGGCCTGGATCAGCCGCTCGCAGTGCCACCGGATGTCCTCGGCGTGCTCCCGAGACGCCGTGTAGCGCACCGCCATCGTGTTCACGTCGATGCGGCGGGTGTCGCGCACCTTGAGGTTCTCGGAGACGGCGAACCCGTCCTCCTCGGCGGCCGCAATGGCCTCCAGCACCTGCCCCACGGCCAACCGGATGTCACGGCAGCCGTTCTCGGCGATCTCGGAGGCTTCACGCTGGATGTCGCCTTGCTTGCGAACCACCACGGCGTCGGCACTGACCTGTTCACTGGCGACTTCACTGGCGGTTCCCGACCACTCCGCCCCACCGGGCGCGCAGACATTCTGCCGATGCCACTCGAACAGTTCCTCGGACTCGGCCGCCAGCTGCCGCCAGCGCGCGGCAGCGTCCGCGAGATACGTTGTGTCCCAACTCTCCAACTGAGAGCGAGTCAGTGCCCCACCCAACGGACCGGCAGCGGCTACGTCATTCACATCAACTCCGCCAGGCCCCCGGCGTGTTGTTCATCGATCGCGCCGTAGCGATGTGCGGCGGCCGACAGGTAGCCCGCATGCGCCCGGACCCGACCCGACTGAGTGGCCCGCGCGATGATCACCGCGTCATCCATCGCCGCGACGCCGCTGCTGCTCGGATAGCTCCCAGCATCCGGGCGGGCAGGCGGTATCCCCAATTCGGTAGCGATCACCTCACTGCTAGTGGCCCCCGCACGAAGCGCCCCCGGGTCCACTCTCAGATCGTTTGCCATAGCAATCCCCCATGTGGCCAATCTGTGCCCCAAGGCTAACTGTATTGGCTGGGTTGAACCGAGGGGCTGAGCAAGTATGCCATTGCCAACTGGCGTCGACCAAGAGCGGGTTTGTCGCCGTCCGTCTACCGGGTAGTCATCAGCCGGCCATGGTCAAGCCCCCACTGACACTGAGGACTTGGCCAGTTATGAGGCTGGCATCGTCAGAGGCCGAGAAGAGCACAGCTTCGGCGACCTCCGCAGGTTTGGCGATCCGACGGAACGGGACGGCCCTGACCAGCGCCTGACGAACCTGGTCCGGAAGCGAATGGAGGAGCGCGGTGTCGGTCGGTCCAGGGCAAACACAGTTGACGTTGATCTGACGGCGGCCCATCTCGCGTGCGAGCGACTTGGTGAAGGCGATCAACCGACCCCTTGTGCCGACATAGACCGTCTCTCCCAGACTTCCCACTCGCCCCGCATCGCTGGCAATGTCGACGATCTTTGCCGTGCTTGCCTCGGCCAGGATCGTCTCGAGGAATGCGCGGGTAAGTCGCACAGGTCCCAGGAAGCTCACCGCTATCAAGGACTGCCAGCGGGCGTCGTCGTTGGACACGAACGGCTCGACGCGGTCGCTGCCCGCGGCAGTGACATGACGCCGGCCGGTCCGTGCGCGTCGATCACCTCGTCGCGCAGTGTGCTCACGGCCGCCGGGTCGGCCAGGTCGACCACATGAGCAGTGGCACGTCAGGCCCCACCGTTGAGTCGATTTTCGACCACCCTGGTCGGAAAAGCCGTAGCTCAGGTTGAATCGTGTGGGCAGGAACGAAGGGACCCGACGATGAATTTCACCGACTACCAGCAGCTGACTCTGACGCGCCGGGACAACGGTGTCCTGCTGATCACGCTGAACCGGCCGGAGAAGTACAACGCCGCCGACGAGGGCATGCACACAGAGCTGGCCAACATCTGGAAGGACGTGGCCGACGACCCGCAGACCCGGGTCGCGGTGATAACCGGCGCCGGAAAGGCTTTCAGCGCGGGTGGCGACCTGGCCATGGTCGAACGGATGGCGGGTGACTATGACCGCGTGTCACACATGCTCTCCGAGATGAGCGACCTGGTCTACAACATGATCAACTGCGACAAGCCGATCGTGTCGGCGATCAACGGTGTCGCTGTGGGCGCGGGTGCGGTGGCCGCCTTGCTCGCCGATGTCGCGATCATCGCCGAGGATGCCCGGATCGGCGACGGCCACGTCAAACTGGGCGTGGCAGCCGGCGATCACGCCGCCATCATCTGGCCACTCCTGGCCGGGACAGCCAAGGCCAAGTACTACCTGATGACCGGCGAGATGATCGACGGCCGCGAAGCCGAGCGGATCGGAATGGTCGCCAAAGCCCTTCCGCGCGAGGAAGTTCTGGACGAGGCACTGCGAATCGCCGACCATCTTGCCACCGGCGCCCAGCAGGCGATCCGGCTGACCAAGCGTGCGCTCAACAACTGGTTGCGCAATGCCGGCCCGATTTTCGACCAGTCCGCGGCGTACGAAATGTTGACCTTTCTGGGCCCGGATGTGGTGGAGGGCTACACCGCGCTACGCGAAAAGCGTTCGCCCCGTTTTCCATCCGCGCAAGCCTGAGATCAGTAGAACAGACGGAGAGCCTGGTCGGCAGGCACGGTCGGCTGTTCGGCCGTGCGGACGTATAGGTCAGAGCTTGTAATAGCAGTAGACCAGGCGGTGCCCGTCGAGCAGTTCCCGAATCTCGGCAATGAATCCCTCGGACAGTTCGTCCCAGTTCCAGACCGTCAGGCCGAGAGCGCCGAACGCCCACGGGTATCCCCAATCCCAGTCATTGAGTCCGTTTTCGGCACCACAACCCAAGCACGGCACAAACCCCTGTCCACCGGCGAGCCACTCGCTGATCGCAGCGTCGAACGCGGTGTCCCAACGGCCTTGCTCGCGAGGCGTCATCGACTCGACATGACCGCACTTCGGGCAGGTCACCGCCTCCAGATCCGCACCCCAGTACACCTGCCGGCCCGACTCGACGATCAGGCCGTTCGTCCAATAGTGCGGAGCCGCAACCGATTCGTTGCCGATCGCGTAGCCGTAGCGATCGCCTGGCGGGTGGCCACCGGGTTCACCC
This sequence comes from Mycolicibacterium senegalense, assembly GCF_019645875.1. GTDB lineage: Bacteria > Actinomycetota > Actinomycetes > Mycobacteriales > Mycobacteriaceae > Mycobacterium > Mycobacterium senegalense. The sequence continues at coordinate 4,796,323 of NZ_CP081000.1, forward strand.
AGAACGCAGTCGGTGACCTCCGCGGCCACGACGCCGCGCTCGATCAACCACGATTCGAGTCGCTGCTTCAACACCGGCGCTTCCGCGTCGCTCGCGTCGACATCGGTCAGGGTCTGCGCATAGTCGCCCACGCGAATGATCGTATTGCCGCCCTCGCAGCGGGCACTGCGGCAATTTCACACCGACGACGCCGCGCCGATCACCGACAGCAACTGCAGCTTCTCGTAGCTCTCACTGCCTGGGACCGCGGTGTAGACCAGCAGTGAGTGGGACTGGTCAGGGTCCAGCAGGATCTGGCAGTTGAGCTCCAGGCTCCCGACCTCAGGATGCTGATAGCGCTTGGTGTCCCGCGGTCTGATGCCGACCTCGTGCTCGCCCCACAGGAGTTGGAACTCTTCGCTTTCGGCGGTGAGCAGTTCGAGGTAGCGAGCGGCCTTGGACCCGGGACCGCGCAACGCGAGCACTCCACGAAGCCCAGAAACGTACATGCGCGAATAGAACTCGTGGTCCTCGCGAGGGTAGAGGTCGCGCACCCTTGGGTCGGTGAACCAGCGGTACCCGATGCTGCGCGACGGACCGGTGTACCGGCACAGGTCACCCACGAGGGCGACACCGAGCGGAGTCTGCCGCAGGGTCTCCCCCAACTCGGTGACGATCTCGGCCGGAGTGTCGGCGAGCCGGTCGAAGATGCGTAGCATTCCCGGGCTGATGTGGTCACTGCTCGACCCGCGCACCGGTGGTTGATGCCCGGCAAGGCGGAACAGGTGATCGCGTTCATCGAGCGACAAATGCAGGCCTAGCGCGATCGAGGCGATCATCTGCTCGGAAGGCTGCGGCCCGCGTTCCCGTTCCAGGCGCGAGTAGTAGTCCGTCGACATGTGGCACAGTGCGGCGACTTCCTCACGCCGGAGCCCGCTCGTTCGGCGGCGTTGTCCGCGCGGGAGCCCGACGTCCTCGGGCTGTAAGGCCCCGCGACGGCGGACCAGAAATTCCGCCAGCCCGGCTCGATCGATCATGCATGACATTTTGACCCGGGTCGGATCGCTCAGCCAGGGATCGACAGGCCGTGGATACGGCAGCGGCTGACGGGCAATGTCGAGCACATGCGACACGATGACGACATCACGATCGACGACCTGTCCGGCAAGCGGGCGCTGGTGACCGGCGCGAGCGACGGCATCGGCCTCGGCATCGCGACAAGACTGGCCGGCGCCGGCGCCGAAGTCGTCATCCCTGTCCGGAACCCGGACAAGGGCGAGGCAGCCGTCGCCAAGATCCGAGCAGAGCACCCCCGCGCCAAGCTGACCCTTGAGGAACTTGACCTGTCCTCACTGGCCTCGGTGTCAGCGCTCGGCCAGAAACTGTGCGGCGATCCAGCGCCGATCCACCTGCTGATCAACAACGCCGGGGTGATGACCCCGCCGGATCGGCAGACCACCGCCGACGGATTCGAGTTGCAGTTCGGCACGAACCACCTGGGCCACTTCGCGCTCACCGCACACCTGCTGCCGCTGCTTCGCGCGGGCCGGGCACGGGTCACGTCGCAGACCAGCATCGCCGCGCGCAGCGGCACCATCAACTGGGACGATTTGAGTTGGCAACGCGACTACGACGGCATGGCCGCCTACCGACAGTCCAAGATCGCGATCGGACTGTTCGGGCTTGAGCTCAGCCGGCGCAGCGCCGCGGCGGGCTGGGGAATCACCAGCAACATTTCTCATCCCGGCGTCGCCCCCACCAACCTGTTGGCGGCCCGGCCGGAAGTTGGACGGGCCACCGATACCGTCGGTGTGCGACTGATCCGTTGGTTCTCCGCGCGTGGCCTGATTGTCGGGACGGTGGACAGCGCGCAATGGCCGGCGCTGATGGCGGCTTCTGTCCAGGCCGGGGGCGGCGCGTTCTACGGGCCGCAATGGCCGGGCCACCTCGGCGGCCCTGCCGGTGCCCAGAAACTCTGGAAACCGCTGCGCGACAACGAGGACGCAACACGGCTGTGGAAGGTGTCCGAGCAGCTCACCGGGGTTACCTTCGCGTCGGAGTAGCGCCCTACGTCGTCGGCGAAATGCGGGCGCGAGCCACCTGCGCCGCCCCGTTGCCGGTGATCAGCCAGAGTGTTGCCAGTTGCGCGATGAAATCCTCGAGGGTCAGATCGACGCCGCCGTTGACGTATTCCAAGATGGCGTCGGAGGTCCCGCCGACGATGAAGGCCGGCGCCACCTTCGCCAACGGATCCGCCTCCAGTTCGACTCCGTGCACAGTACGGCCGTGCGCGATGAGCACGTCGGTGAGCCGGTGCATGACGGTGGCGCGGTGGGCATGCAGCTCGGGTGAGGCTGCGACGCCTCCGAGCAGGACGCGTGCGCGACGGGGATCGTCAACCAGTGCCCGGACGGCGGCCGTCACACTCACCAACGCCTGGGCTTCCAACGGCTCGTCCGTGGCGGCATCCGCAGCGGCGACCGTCACGCTTCGCAGGCTTTCGGCGAGATCGTCGACGACGGCAGCTGCCAGGGCATCGAGATCGGTGAAGCTCTCGTAGAAGTAGCGCTTGTTGAGATTGGCGGCGCCACAGAGCTTCTCGACCGTCGCACCGCGCCACTCGTTGCGGGCCATCACCTCAAGTGCCGCGTCGAGCAGCCGTTCGCGCCGCTGCGCCTGACGGGCGTGCGCCGATTGGCCGCCGTAAGCGCGTTTGGTCGTTGACACCACCTCCCCAGTCTGGCACGGTTTCGTACCAGATGGTCGAGGAGGACCCATGGAACTCTGTTCACCCGCGAACACACATCGCCTCCAAGCCTTCGGCGCCGCGGTGACCTCACGGTTCCCGAGCGGCCAGCGGCCGCTGGCCATGCCGCCGCCCGGGTCGAACCTGAAGCCGGTGATGGGCAATTACGGCTTCCCATTCCTCGGCCACGTGCTGAGCACATTGGCCGATCCCCTCGCATTCGCCCGGGACCGCTATGAGCGCTACGGCCCGGTGTCATGGGCCGGGGGCGTCGGCTTCCGCGTCGTCGGCCTGATGGGCCCCGACGCCCTGGAAACCGCATGGGTCAACCGAGACAAGGTTTTCTCCAGCACCCGCGGCTGGGCACCGGTCATCGGGCCGTTCTTCCACCGCGGAATGATGCTGCTGGACTTCGACGAACACCGCGACCACCGTCGCATCATGCAGCAGGCCTTCACCCGCAGCGCGTTGGACGGTTACCTGGACCTGATGCGACCCAGCATCGACCGTACGCTGCGCAATTGGCCTTCGACACAGGGCTTTCCGTTCTATCCGTCGATCAAGCACCTACTACTCGAACAAGCCGCGGAGGTGTTCGTCGGCACCCACCTCGGTCCCGAATCCGATCAATTGTCGGCGGATTTCCACGCCACGGTTCGAGGCGGGCAGGCCCTGGTGCGGGCCGACATACCGGGCGGCGTGTGGGCCAAGGGGTTACGCGCCCGAGAACGACTCGAACGCTACTTCGCCGAGCAGGTCCCCGACCGGCAGCGCGGCGACGGCACCGACCTGTTCTCGATGTTGTGCCGCAGCGAGGACGAAGACGGAGCCCGATTCACCCCGACCGACATCGTCAACCACATGATCTTCCTGCTCATGGCCGCACACGACACCACCGCCATCGCGCTGTCGATGCTCACCTACGAACTCGGCCGAAACCGCCAGTGGCAGGA